>NZ_CP150310.1:0-1680000 GCF_051524405.1 Sorangium sp. So ce119
ATGACGATTCCGAAACACGAGCCGCGCGAAATTTTCGATCGGGCGATCGAGCATACGCGGGCGCTTTCTCCCGCAACTTTTGATCAGTGGTTTGGCGGAGTTCAGTTCGATGATCTGACCGACGGCGTGCTCACGCTGCGCGTCCAGAACGAGTTCGTCCTCGAGTGGGTAAGGGACAACTTCCTGCCTGCGCTGACGGACAAGATCCGCGAGCTCACGGGCTGGTCGGTCCAGGTTGCGTGGACGGTCGATCAGCACCTTGACTCGCCGGTCGCCCGGCGCGTGGAGCTCACCCCCGTGCGTCCGCGGGCGCTCGTGGTGCGCCCGACGAGCGCGGCGCCCGCGCCCGCGCCCCGCCCTGAGCCACAGCTGCGGCGCGTCTCGTCGCTGCCCGACGACCTCAACCCGAAGCACACCTTCGCGAGCTTCGTCGTGGGCCCCTCGAACCAGCTCGCGCACGCGGCCGCGATCGCGGCCGCGGGCGGCGGGGGGCGCCGGTACAACCCGCTCTTCATCTGCGGCGGCACGGGGCTCGGCAAGACCCACCTCATGCACGCGATCGCGCACCGCGTCTTCGAGGGCAGGCCGGACGCGCGGATCATCTACGTCTCGGCCGAGAAGTTCACGAACGACTTCATCACGGCCATCCAGCACCACCGGATGGACGAGTTCCGCGCGCGCTACAGGTCGAACTGCGACGTGCTGCTCGTCGACGACATCCAGTTCCTGGCCGGGCGCGAGCAGACGCAGGAGGAGTTCTTCCACACGTTCAACGCGCTCCACACGCTCGATCGGCAGATCGTGGTGACGAGCGACAAGTACCCCCAGAACCTCGAGCGCATGGAAGAGCGCCTCGTCTCGCGGTTCTCGTGGGGGCTCGTCGCCGACATCCAGGTGCCCGAGCTGGAGACGCGCGTCGCGATCGTCCGGAACAAGGCGGCGCTCGAGGGCATCGCGCTCACGGATGACGTGGCGCTCTACCTCGCGCAGATGGTCCGCTCGAACGTCCGCGAGCTCGAGGGGACGCTGATCCGGCTGGCGGCCAAGAGCTCGCTCACGGGCCGCCCGGTGGACCTTCCGTTCGCGCGCGCCGAGATCACGGCCACGTCGCCGCCGCGGGCGCAGATGATGAGCGTCGAGGACATCCAGCGCGCGGTGTGCCACCACTTCCACCTGCGCTCGATCGACCTCACCTCGAAGGACCGCCACAAGAGCGTGGCCTTCGCGCGCCACGTGGCGATGTACCTCTGCAAGCAGCGGCTGAAGTGCAGCTTCCCGGAGATCGGGCGCGCCTTCGGCAACCGCGATCACACGACCGTGATGAGCGCGGTCCGCAAGATCGAGGCGCAGCGGGACTCCGATCCGCAGGTCCGCGCCCACCTCGAGGCGCTCGAGAAGAAGCTCGCCGACGAGTGAGATCGGCGCGCGTCGCGCGCCGTAGTCCTCCCACTCCTGCCGCCGCTCCCCGGCCGCGCGCGGGCGGCTCCTCCGGGGCCCCGCCCGGCGCTCGGCCCGCGTCCGCGCGCCGACACGGCGCCGGGACGTCAGATCTCGGAGAGCGCGGCGCGCGCGTCGTCGGCGATGAGCTTGTTGCCGTACGCGGAGGCGAGCTCGAGCACCTCCGCGAGCTCGAGACGCGCCTCCTCCACGAGGCCCCTGTGCTTCAGGAGGGCGCCGAGCAGGTAACGGCCCTCCAGGGCGTCCGTCCGGTACGAGCGCGCGTCGGCGTAGCGCGCGAGCTCGCGCAGCAGATCGACGGCGCCGGCCGCGCCGTTCAGGCCGTCGAGGTAGGCGAGGTGCGCGCGGTTGATCGAGACGAGGCGCTCGTGGCCGCTCTCCTCGGCGAGCTCCCTCGACTTGGTGAGCGCCGCGTAGGCGCGCGGCAGATCGCCGAGCCGCCGGCTCGCGTCGCCGAGGTTGTGCAGCGCGGCGGCGGTCTCGAAGCGCATGCCCGCGGACCGGGCGAGGTCGACGGCGCGGGCGGAGGTCTTCACCGCCGCCTCGAAGTCGCGGAGGAAGACGTGCACGAGGACGCGCTGCTTCTCGCGCTCGCTCGCCGCCGCGAGATCGCCCGGCGCGGCGAGCGCCTCCGCCCGATCGAGCGCGCGCAGCGCCGCCTCGATGTCGCCCATCGCCGCGCGCGTCTGGGAGATCGCGAGCAGCAGCCTGGCGTCGTCGATCTCGCCCATCGCCTCGAGCTGCTCGACGGCGCCGACCGCGCGGGCGTAGTCGCCCGTCCTGACGCCGATCTCCGTCTCGCACGCGAGCGCCTTGCGGCGGAGATCCTCGCGGTCGCCGGCGAGGGCGTACGCCTCCTCGAGCCTCGCGTAGGCGTCCGCGAAGAGGTCGACCGCGCCGAGGGCGCGCGCCACGTCGACGCGCGCGCGGAGCTTCTGCTCCGGGGTGCCGGCCTCGTCGATGCGCCGCTGCGCGCGGGCCACGACGTCGCCGAGATCGGGCGCGGAGCGCACGCGCACCACGACGTCCGCGAGCGCGCCGAGCCACGCCGAGAGCTCCGCCGGCGCGCGGCGGGCGTGGTCGCCGAGATCGAGCGCCTGGAAGATGAGCCGGAGCGCCGGGTCGAGCTGGCTCGCGCGGATCTTGTGGAGCGCCGCCCGCGCGTAGAACGTGGCCGCGCGGTCGCGGTCGCCGGCCTGATAGAAGTGCTGCCCGATGCGCTCGGCGTGCTCGGCGCTCTCCTCGCCGACGACGGCGACGTACGCCGCCGCGGCCGCGGCGTGCAGCTCCCGGCGGAGCTCCGGCGGGATCGCGTCGAGGACGATCTCGCCGTGCATGGGCGACGCGAAGCTCGCCTGCGCGGGGCCCTTGAGCCGCAAGAGGTCGCGGGTCGCGAGCCCGGAGATCGCCCGGTTCACGGCCGAGAGCTTCTGCTGGAGGAGCGCCGCGAGGACCTCGGTCGGCACCGGATCGCCGAGGATCGCCGCGGCCTGGAGCACGGCGCGGTCGCTCGGGTCGAGCCGCCGGACGCGGGTGGCGATGAGGGTGCGCAGCGAGCGCGGCACCGCCGACGCGCCGTCGAGCCGCGCCTTCACGACGCCGCCCGAGACGCTGAGCGCGCCGGAGTC
Organism: Sorangium sp. So ce119; assembly: GCF_051524405.1. Classification (NCBI taxonomy): domain Bacteria; kingdom Pseudomonadati; phylum Myxococcota; order Polyangiales; family Polyangiaceae; genus Sorangium; species Sorangium sp. So ce119. Next base: position 3,087 of record NZ_CP150310.1, read on the forward strand.
GCTCAGCTCCTTGATGAGCTCCTCGAGGAAGAGCGGGTGGCCGCCGGCGCGCTCGCGGCAGAAGGCGAGCAGCTCGGGCGGCAGGAGCGTCGCGCCGATGCGCGCCGACATGAGGCGCGCGCCGTCGTTGTCCGAGAGCTCCCCGACCTGCATCCGGTAGAAGTGAGGGTGCGCCTCGAGCAGCGGCGGCGGGTCGCTGCGCGTCGCCAGGATCAGCACGGCGCGGAGCCCGCCGGCGCGGCCGGCCGTGGCGAGGAGGGTCTCGGCGGTGAGCTGGTCCATCGCCTGCGCGTCGTCCCAGGCGAAGCAGTGGAGCCGGTCCTCGCAGAGGCTCTGCACCATGCGCGGGAAGGCGGCGCGCAGGATCGCGCTCGTCCCCTGCGGCGCGCGCTGGTCGGCGAGCGACGCGCCGAGCTGGCCGAGCACGGCCGCGGACTCGTCCTCGCGCAGGCCGAGCGCCCGGAGCCGCGGCAGCACCGCGCGGATGCGCTCCTCGTCGTCGCCCTCCTGGATGCCGCAGAGCACCTGCAGCATCGCGGTGAGGCCGCTCCACGGGACGTCGGCGCCGTTGTGCGGGCACGACGCGACGTAGACGCCGACGTTGTAGTCGCCCTTCGAGAGCCGCCGCTCCATCTCGGCGAGCAGCCGCGTCTTTCCGATGCCGCGCTCTCCCTGGATGACCGCGATCTGCGCGCGCTTCCTCGTCGCGGCGGCGAGGATGTCGCCGAGCTGCTTGAGCTCGTCGCGGCGTCCGACGAAGCGGCCGTAGGCGCCGTCCGGCGGGTGCGCGGAGGTGACGACGCGCCCCCCCTCGGGCGCCGTCCGGCCCGCGCCGGGCAGCTCCTCGGTCGCGAACGCGTTGCGGAGGACGCGCCCGGTGAGGTGTGACACCGCGACCTGGGACTCGGTCGCGCGGGCGAGCGCCTGCGCGGAGGCGATGAGCGAGGTGAGCCGCTCGTCGCGGATCGGGGCGCCGGCGCTGTCGACCAGGATGCGGGACAGGTGGATGCCGGCGGAGACCGCCGCGCCCCCGCCGCGCGAGCGCAGGATCACGAGCGCGGCGCGCACCGCGGCCTCGGTGTCGCGGCCGTCGGCGTCGCCGAGCCCGAAGATGGCGACGAGCTGGGACGCCTCCTCCTCCAGGAGCAGCGCGCCGTGGCGCGCCAGCACCTCGCGGGCGCGGGCGATGCGCAGCGCCGCGTCCTCTCCGGACCTCGTGAAGATGAGCACGAGCGCCGTGACCTCGCGCCGCTCGCCGAGCCCGCGCGTGGCCGGGCTGCTGTCGGCCTTCTCGAGGAGCTGGAGGAGCCCGGACGCGGTGCGGGTGCGCGTGCTCGTCGTGTGCGGCACCTCGACGGGCGTGCGCTCGTTGGCGCCGATCGGCTCCTCCTCGAGCACGGCGCTCGCCTCGAGCTCGGCGCCCGCCTTCTCCTCGTGGAACGGCGCGAGGAACTCGGCGAGATCGTTCGCCCCGAACCGCTCGCCCGTCGCGTAGAAGAAGCCGAGCAGCGCCTCGTGCAGCCGCCCGGCGTCGGGGAACCGATCCTCGGCGCTCCTCGCGAGCATGGTGCTCACGATGTCGACGAGCGGCCTCGGCACGTCGGGGCGCACGAGCGCGAGCGGCGGGTACTCGCTCGCCTGCAGCCGCCGCATGACCTCGAACGCGGTCGGCGCCGCGAACGGGTTCGAGCCGGCGAGCATCTCGTAGAGCACCGTCCCGAGCGAGAAGAGGTCGCTCCTGCCGTCGATCGCGCCCGCGCGCGACTGCTCGGGGCTCATGTAGGCGAGCTTCCCGCGGATGCGCCCGGCGCGCTTCTCGCCGACCTCCTCGTCGGTCATCGACTGCGTCGCCTTCGCGATGCCGAAGTCGGTGACCTTCACCTCGCCCTCCCACGAGAGCAGGATGTTCTGGGGCGAGATGTCGCGGTGGACGATGCCGAGGGGACGCGACTGCTCGTCGCGCCGCCGGTGGGCGTGGTCGAGCGCCTTCGCGATCTCGGCCGCCATGAAGACGGCCATGCCGAGCGGGATCGGCCGCTTCGATCGGCGGCAACGGGCGAGCAGCGTCGCCAGGTCGAGCCCGGGGACGTACTCCATCGCGATGAAGTAGCTGGTCGGGTCGCCGTTCGGGTGGTCGACGCGGCCGAGGTCGAACACCTGGACGATGTTCGCGTGCGAGAGGCGCACGGCGAGCTTGGCCTCGTGCACGAACATGTCCACGAAGCGCCCCTGCTCCGCCAGCTTGGGGAGGATGCGCTTGATGACGAGGACCTTCTCGAACCCCTCGACGCCGAAGCTCTTGGCCTTGAAGACCTCGGCCATGCCGCCCTCGCCGAGGCGCTCGAGCAGGCGGTAGCGCCCGAAGGTCTCGTTCAGCATCGTCCCGCCTGCGCCCCGCGCAGCCCTGCGCCTAGAGCGCGCGCGGCGCTCCGGAGGGGACGACCGGCGGCCTTCGCGCGAGCCGGCGCTCGCCCTCCGGCCGCGTCGACCGGCCGCGCGTCACGTCTCAACGGCCTTGTTCGCGCCGGCGTCATCGTCCCCTCCATACATCGACTCCGCGATCCGGAACGCCGCCCCCTCCAGGCGCGCGTACGCGGCCCGGAGCGCGTCGAGGTCGCCGCCGCCGTCGAGCAGCTTCCGCAGCGCGGCGCACTCGGCGTGGACCTCGCCGAGGAGCTCGGCGTCGAGCAGATCCCCGTAGCCTTCGAGGGCCTGCTCGGTCGTGTAGACGAGGGTCTCCGCCTGGTTGCGGAGCTCGGCGAGCTCGCGGCGGAGCGCGTCGGTCTCCTTGAACCGCTCGCCCTCCGAGACGAGCCGGTCGACCTCGTCGGGGGTGAGGCCGCTCGTCGGGGTCACCCGGACCTCCTGCACCCGCCCCGTCCCGAGATCGCGCGCCTCGACGCGGACGATCCCGTTCTCGTCGATGCGGAAGGTGACCTGGATCTTGGGCAGCCCGCGGGGCGCGGGCGGGATGCCGGTGAGCTCGAAGCGGGCGAGGCTCCGGCAGTCGGCGGCCATCTCGCGCTCGCCCTGGAGCACGTGCACGGGGACGAAGCTCTGGTTGTCGACGCTCGTCGTGAAGATCTCGCTCCGCTCGGTGGGGATCGTGGTGTTCCGCGGGATGAGCTTGAACATCACGCCGCCGCCGGTCTCGACGCCGAGCGACAGCGGCGTCACGTCGAGGAGCAGCACCTCGTCCACGTGCCCCGAGAGCGCGGCGCCCTGCAGCGCCGCCCCGACGGCGACGACCTCGTCCGGGTTCACGCCCTTGTTCGGCTCCCGGCCGAAGAACTCGCGCACGGCCGCCTGCACGGCGGGCATCCGCGTCATGCCCCCGACGAGGACGACCGTGTTGACGGCGGAGACGGGCAGCTTGGCGTCCGCGAGCGTCGCGCGGCAGACGTCGACGGTGCGCCGGATGAGGCTCTCGCAGAGCATCTCGAGCTCGTTGCGCCGCATCGTCCGCTCGAGGTGGAGCGGCCCGCCGCCCGGGCCGACCGCGATGAAGGGGATGTTGATCTCGGTCTCGAGCGACGAAGAGAGCTCGTGCTTCGCCTTCTCCGCCGCCTCCTTGAGCCGCTGCAGCGCCATGCGGTCCCGGCGCAGATCGATGCGGTTCTTGCTGTCGAACTCGTCGGCGAGCAGGTCGATGAGCCGCTGGTCGAAGTCCTCCCCGCCGAGGTGGGTGTCGCCGCCGGTCGCCTTGACGCTGAAGACCCCGCTCGCGATCTCGAGGATCGAGATGTCGAAGGTCCCGCCGCCGAGATCATAGACCGCGATCGTCTCGGCCTTGACCTTGTCGAGGCCGTACGCGAGCGCCGCGGCGGTCGGCTCGTTGATGATGCGGCGCACGTCGAGCCCGGCTATCCGCCCTGCGTCCTTCGTGGCCTGTCGCTGCGCGTCGTCGAAGTAGGCGGGGACGGTGACCACCGCCTCCGTCACCGGCTCGCCGAGGAACCGCTCGGCGACCTGCTTCATCTGGCCGAGGATCATCGCGGAGATCTCGGGGGGCGAGTAGCTGCGCCCCTTGACCTCGACCCACGCGTCGCTGTTCGGCGCCTCGACGATCTTGTAGGGGGCGAGTGAGATCTGCTTGCTGACCTCGGGCGCGCTGAACTTGCGGCCCATCAGGCGCTTCACCGCGTAGATGGTGTTCTGCGGGTTCGTGACCGCCTGGCGCCGCGCGACCTGCCCGACCAGGCGCTCGCCGCTCGCGGGGAATCCGACCACCGAGGGGGTCGTGCGCGCGCCCTCGGCGTTGGGGATGACCCGCACGTCGTTCGCCGAGCCGACCCCTGCCCCTTCGACGACGGCCACGCACGAGTTCGTCGTCCCGAGATCGATGCCGATCACCTTCCCCATATGCGGCGAAAGATACTACAGGCCTCGATGCTCGCCGGGTGGGGAGACGACCTTGGCGTCCGCGATATTTGGGGAGATCGTGCGGTGAGGTGGCGGGGCACAGCAGATCACGGAGAGGAGCACCGCCATCATGCGCGCGGCGCGGGAGGTGTGCGCCGATGGAGCCGCCGCGCAGAGACGCGCCTCAGTTCGCTTCGGACGTCGACGACGCGCCGGGCGAGCCCTTCGAGACGACGACCATCGCCGCGCGGATCAGGTAATCGCCGAGCATGTACCCCGGCTGGACCTCCGCGATGACGACGCCGGCCGGGTGCTCGGTCGACTCGATCTGCTGGATGGCCTCGTGCACGCTCGGGTCGAAGGGCTTGCCGACCGCGGCGATGCGCTTGATGCCCATGCGATCGAGCGTGTCCACGAACTGCTTCGCCACGATCCGCACGCCCTCGGCGACCGACTTCACGTCGGGCGCGTTCTCCGCGTGGCTGGCGGCGCGCTCGAGGTTGTCGAAGACCGGGAGCAGATCCTTCAGGATCGACTCGCGGCCGCGGCGCTGCGCCTCTTCGACCTCGCGCCGGGAGCGCTTACGGAAGTTGTCGAAGTCGGCGGCGGTGCGCAGGAGCTGTTCGCGCATCCGCGCGGCCTCGGCCTGCACCTCGCCGAGCTTGTCTTCGGGCGTGGGGGCTCGCTGCTCTGCGGGCTCCGCGCGCTCCGCCTGCGCCTCCGCCTGCTCCTCGGTGTTCTGGCTCGACCCAATTTGTTCCGAATCGCTCATAGGACGGCGGCACTATAACCAGCCGCGATCCGCTGGCAATCGCCAGGCCCAGGGATTGCCAAGGGCCCAAGGAGCCAAGGGATCGCGAGCGGCCCGGCGGCGAGCGCCGGCGCGCTCGGGCGGCGGCGCCTCCCGGATCGGCCGGGGACGCCCGCGGGGGCCGGCGCGCGGGCGCTCCGGACGCGCTCCGGACGCGCGTTTCAGGCAGTTTTTGCCCGGGTCTCCGCGATCCGCGGCCGGCGTGCATCGACCGTTTGCTCCGACCCCCTGCCCGGCGTTAGATCGGGCCCCATGAGCATCGCCACCAGCCCCGCCGGCGAACCGCCTCCGGCGAACGCCTCGACGCCCGCCGCCTCGCCGCTCCTCGCGGCGCAGAAGCACCTCCTCGGCAACTACCGCCAGCCGCCGTTCGTCCTCGATCGCGGCAGGGGCTGCGAGCTCTTCGACACGGAGGGGCGCCGGTACCTCGACATGTATGCCGGGGTGGCGGTGGCGTCGCTCGGCCATGCTCATCCGCGGCTCGTGGCGACGATCGCCGAGCAGGCGGGCCGCCTCATGCACGTCTCCAACTACTTCTACAACGCCGAGAACCTCCGCCTCGCCGAGGAGCTCTGCGCGAAGACCGGCTTCGACCGCGCCTTCTTCTGCAACTCGGGGGCAGAGGCGAACGAGGCGATGCTCAAGCTCGCGCGCCGCCACTTCTTCAACCAGGGGCAGGCGGAGCGCTACCGGATCATCGCGTTCGAGAACGCGTTCCACGGCCGCACGCTCGGCGCGGTCGCCCTGACCGGGACGCCGAAGTACCGCGAGGGCTTCGGCCCCTCGCTCGGGGGCGTCACGCACGTGCCTTATGGGGACGTCGCCGCGGTGCGCGCCGCCATGGGCCCGGACGTCGCGGGGATCCTCGTGGAGCCGGTGCAGGGGGAGGGCGGCGTCCTGCCCGCGCCGCCCGGTTTCCTGGCCGAGCTGCGGCGCATCGCGGACGAGCACGGCGCGCTGCTGCTCCTCGACGAGGTGCAGACCGGCATCGGGCGCACGGGGCACTGGCTCGGCGCGACGTACGACGGCGTCCAGGGCGACGCGGCGGCGCTCGCGAAGGGGCTCGGCGGCGGGTTCCCGATCGGCGCGCTGGTGCTGCGGGAGCGGCTCAACAGCGCGCTGCCCCCGGGCTCGCACGGCTCGACCTACGGCGGCAACGCGCTCGCCTCAGCCACGGCGCGCACGGTGCTCGCGGTGATCGAGGAAGAGAAGCTCTGCGAGGCCGCCGTGAAGCGCGGCGAGCAGCTCGGCCGCGGCCTCGCCGCCATCGCGGCGAAGCTGCCGCACGTGTGCGTCGGCGAGCGCGGACGGGGCTTGCTCCGCGGGCTCATCCTCGCGCCCGGCGTCGACACGCGCGTCGCGCTCGGCCGCGCGCGCGACCGGGGCGTGCTGCTCACGGTCGCGGGCAGCAACGTGCTCCGGTTCACGCCGCCCCTCGTCGTGAGCGAGGCCCAGATCGACGAGGCCCTGGCCGAGGTCGAGGCCGCGCTCTCCGAGATGCCGGCTGCGGGTTGAGGTGGTCTCTTCGCGCGCAGCCGGGCCCGCCGTCGCGCCCCTCCCGTGCTCGGGCTGCAGCAAGCTGATCGATCCGCTCCGCGCCGGGCACGTCGCGATCTTCGACCAGCGCTTCCATTATTTCTGCAACGCCCGGTGCCGCCACGCCTTCCTCGGGGAGGTGACGCCTGCGCCGGGCGACGGCCGGCCCGCCGGCTTCGCGGGCTCGGGCGTGCCCATCCCCGGCGCTCCTGCCCGAGGGCTCTCGTCGGGGACGCTGCACGGCGCCGCGGGGCCTCACGCCGCCGCGCCGCGCGCCGAGCCCCCGTGGGCAGGCGCCGACGACGGCGCCTCGCGCGCCGCCGATCTCGACGCGCCGATCGTCGACGCCTTCCCGCCCGTGTCGCTCGACGAGCGCCTCCCGGAGCTGCCCGTCCTCGACGACGACCGCGCGCTGCTCGAGCCGATCGGGAACACCATCCTGAGCGACGAGCCGCAGCGCTACGAGTCGATCGAGGCGCGGGACATCGGCGCGCTCCTGCTCGTGCTCGCGATCATCGCGGGGACGCTCGCCGTCGCGCTCACGCTCGCCGGCGACGCCAAGCTCGTCATCGGCGCGCGCATCGTGCTCGCCACGGTGAGCGCGGGGATGCTCCTCGGCCGCGCCGCCACGACCGCGCGCGACGCCACGGATCCGCACCCGGCGCCGATGATCGCCCCCGTCCTCGGGGGGCTCGTGGCCGCCGTCTGGGCCCTCTTCGGCCAGGACCGCGCGCTCGCGGCCGAGGCGGCGTCGCTCGCGGGCGTCATCGCCACCGCCAGCGCGATCAGCGCCTGGCTCATCGAGAGCGCGCGTCACCGCGTGTTCGCGGAGCGAGCCTGGATCGGGTCGGTGCTCTCCACGCCGGCGCGCCGTCCGCCGGGCGCGTGGGCGCAGAGCCCGGCGCCTGCCGACCGGGCTCTTCCCCGCGGCGGCGACGACGCTGCCGCCGAGGAGGCCGGCGACGCGCTCTTTTACGAGCTGCGGCCCGGCGAGAGCGTGCAGGTCGACGCCGGGGAGGTCGTCCCCGTGGACCTCGTGGTCACGGGCGGTGACGTCGAGGTGCTCCCCTGGATCGGCGCCGCCACGCCCGCCCGTCGCCGCGACGGCGACCCGATCGTCGCGGGGGCCACCGTGGTCCGGGGCCGCCTCGTCGGCGCCTGCACCTTCTCGGGCGGCGATCGCGCGGTCGCGCGCGTGCTGCTCGACGCCCGCCGGCGCGCGGACGCCCTCGCGCCGATCGCGCAGGCCTCCCGCGCCCTGACCGAGCGGTGGGCGCTCGGCGCCGCGGCGATCGCCGCGCTCTCCGCCTTCGTCGCCGGGCGGGCGCCCGTCGAGATCGCGATGACGGCGACCGCCGTGCTCGCCGCGCTCGCCACGGCGATCACGGCCTCGATCGCCTCGGTCCACGTCGCGCGGGGCATCCTGCTCGGGCTGCGCCGGGGCATCGTCTACAAGAGCGCCGACGCCTGGGACCGCGCCGGTCGGGTCTCTGTCGCCGTGTTCTGCGCCCGCGGCACGCTGCTGCTCGGCGAGCCCGAGCTCGCGGAGCTCGAGGCGACCGGCCAGAAGCTCACGCCGAGCGACGTGCTCGCGCTCGCGGCCGGCGCGGAGCGCACCGAGGAGCACCCCGTCGCGACGGCGATCGTGCGCGCCGCCCGCGCCCGCGGCCTGCGGCCGGACGGCGTGCGCAACCCCAACTTCCACCCCGGCCTCGGCGTGACGGCCGTCACCTCGTCGGGCGAGGAGCTCTGCGTCGGCAACCGCGCGCTCATGCTCGAGCAGCGGATCTCGATCGCCGCGGCCGAGAGCCGCGTCGCCGAGCTCGAGGCGCTGGGGCGCACGGTCGTGCTCGTCGCGGTGGGCGCTCGCCTCGTCGGCGTCATCGGCCTGCAGGACGGGCTCCGCCCCGGGGCGCGGGCCGCCATCCAGCACCTGCTCGACGCGCAGATCGAGCCCGTGCTGATGTCGGGCGACGCGCGCGAGACGTGCGAGGCGATCGGCCGCTCGCTCGACATCGACCACATCCGCCCCGAGATCCTCCCCGCGGATCGCGGCGGCGAGGTGCGCCGCCTGATCGACGCGGGCACGAGCGTCGCTGTGCTCGGCCACGCGGGCGTCGACGACGCTGCGCTCGGCGCCGCGGACGTCTCCGTGGCCCTCGGCGCCGCCGGCTCCGCGCCGGCCGACTTCTCGGTGGTCCTCGCCTCGGACGACGTCCGCGACGCCGCGCTGTCCCTGGCGCTCGCGCACCGCACGCGCCTGGAGGCGCGCGTCGGCCTCGCGCTGAGCGTCGCCCCGGCGCTCGTCGGCGCCGCGGTCATCTCCGCGTTCGTGCTCCCGCCGGCCTACGCGCCCATCGCCTCGCTGCTCGGCGGCGTCATGGCCGTCGTCCACGCCCGCGCGCTCGACGCGAAGAGCTGAGCGCCGCGCGAGGGCCCGCCTCCGGGTCCTCGCCGCGCGGCGGGCTACGAGACGTCCTGGTCCTCGTCGTCCTTGGCGTCGCCCTCGCGGCACTCCAGGCAGACGCCGTACATCTCGTGCTTGTGCCAGGTCACCTCGAAGCCGTGCTTCGCGGCGATCTCGTCCTGGAGCGCCTCGATCCGCGGCTCCTCGAACTCGATGATCTTCCCGCAGCTCAGGCAGATCAGGTGGTCGTGGTGCGTGCTGGCGTCGTCGGCCAGCTCGTAGCGGCTGAGGCCGTCCCCGAAGCGGCGCTCGGAGGCCACGCCGCACTCCGCGAGCAGCTTGAGCGTCCGGTACACGGTCGCGTACCCGATGCCCCGGTCCCGCGCGCGCACCTCCGTGAGCAGGTCCTCGATGGTCATGTGGGGGGCGCCCGAGAAGAACGTGTCGACGATCAGCCGGCGCTGCGCCGTCGATCTCAGCCCCTTCTTGGCCATGTACGCCTGGAGGCGAGCGCGCAGCCGGTCGAGGGCAACTTTGTCGACGTGGGTCACGCTGTCCCCCTCTCTCGCGATGACGGCCATGGCGAGTTTATCCCGTTCGCGGCGAACCGCGTCAAGGCCGGCGGCCACGCCGCTCGGCGCGCCGCGCCTTCCCTGATTCTCTGACCGCGTCACCCTGTCGCCGGCTGCGGCGTCACTCGCCGACCTGCGCCATGTAGCTGACCTGCGCGGCCGACCCTCCGAGGGGGCTGAGCAGCGTGACGGGGGGCGCGACGAGCCCAGCCGCCGACGTGTTGTCGATGACGACGTAGTAGAGGCCCGGGCGCAGCGCGTAGCGCCGCGTCTCGATGATCCCGGGCTGGAGAGGGCCACCCGCCTGCACCGGGCCGGGCGGGGGGCCGAGCGGCTTGCCGGTCTGGTAGGCCTCGCGCCATGCGTCGCCCGTCGGCTTGTCGACGATCATGATGTCCACGGGCGCGCCCTGCACGCTCGCCTTCAGGTAGAGCGCCTGGTCCACGTCGGCGACCTCGAACGGCCCGAGGTAGTCGCGCTGGTGCGCGTGCACCTCGATGACCTCGTTCGCGAACGTGTACCGCTCGTCGTCCTCCACCTCGAACGGGTGGTGCGGCCGCTGGGGCGGCATCAGGATCCCGAGCGTGAAGTCCTTCCCGGTCTCCTCGTTGTAGACAACGGTGAACCCGCGGGTCATCTCGCCCGCCACGATCTGGTTGCCGAGCAGGTTGGCGAGCCCCCCGAACGGCGGGACGTTCGCCATCACGTCGATGACGGGGTTCTCGACGTAGCCGAGCTGGAAGCTCGGGCCCTGCACGATCCGGTTCAGCCGTCCCCACACGTAGACGTCGTCGCCCGCGATCTGGAAGTCGGGCCGGTACTCGACGGAGGTCGTGAGCGAGAAGCCCACCCGCTTCGCCGGCTGCATGTAGCCGTACCCCGTGCCGGCGATGTGCACGGTCACCGTCTGCGCCGCGTCGTTGACGTCGTACGAGCACTGCATCGGGAAGAACCGCCCGATGGACGACGACCTGTCCTGCAGGCGCAGCGCGACCCCGCTCTTCAGCATCTCGGGGCATATCTTGCTGGCGCCGAAGTTCGAGAAGAGGAACCACCGCAGGCCTGGGCTCGCGTTCACGGGGCCGCTGAGGCACGGGCAGCCCACGAACGTGAACGACAGCACCATGGCGGCGAGCGCCAGCGCGGCGGACGCGGCAGAGGCGCGGGGGGGCGGGGGTCTTCGTGCGATCACGCGGGCTAACATAGCGGGTCGACCTCGGAGCGAGAGCGGGTTTGCGCCCGGGGGGGCCGCCCCTCCCGGATCAGCGCACGAGCTGCCATTGGACGCCGGGGGTCACCTCGAGATGCAGGTGATTTTTGTGCGCCCGGTCGTAGTTGGGCGTGAGGATCGACGTGAAGACGTGCTGGTCCGCGGCCTCGCACACGATGGAGCGCAGCTCGCGCGCCGCCGCGTCCGCCGGAAGGCCGCGCGTCCCCTTGGCGGCCGCGCCGCGGGTCGCCGGCTTCCCTACGCCCTCGCCGCACACCGGCGCGCCGCGCCTGCCGACGAAGTCGCGCTCGACGTCGAGCCACTCCTCCGCGAACGCGTCGCCGACGCGCCGCTTGATGAACCGGTAGGCGTCGATGGCGAGCCCGCCGGGGTGCCTCGTCGCCAGCTTGCCCTCGGGCCACATCGCCGACGGAGGCCGCCACGCCGAGTACATCAGCACCTCGGTGACGTCGTGCACGCGCAGGATCCGGCTGAAGTCCGAGAGCGCGAGCGCGAGGCGGCAGTCGAAGACGTCGTTCGGGTTGTCCGCGCGCCGGTGGGCCGGCTCCGCCGTCCGGTACAGGACGCCGCCGACCCCCTGCGTGAGCCGCACCGGCGCGAGCACGCCCGGCGCGCGCCGCACCGGCTCGAACGCGATCTTCCGCCGCGCGAGCGCCTCCCGGCACTGCTCCGCGCTCATCGCCGCGTAGCGCGCCGACGGGTGCCTGGCCCAGTCCTGATGGAACTTCACCTTCGGCTTGCCCTGCGCGGTCGGCAGCGTCGTGAGCGGGCCGAGCGCGAGGGCGAGCGCGCAGGCGGTGGCGGCGTGGCGTGCGGACGGCATCGTTGTGCTGGGGTGGCGTCGCCGCGCGTCGCGCTCCCGGGGAGCCCAGGTTCACCGGGCGAACCTCGGGCGACCAGGAATCACCGGAACCGCGGGAACCGCGGCCTCCGGCGCGGCGGCCGCGCCCATCCTACCGCGCTATTTGACCGGGCCGCGCGATCGCCTCAAAATAGACCCCATGCGCATTCGTGGGCCCAGCGCCCGCCCGCGCGTCTTGACGTTTGGGAGCGAAGGCCCGGTCCGCATGGCTTCCCGGTCCGGGCAGTCCCTGGTCCAGGTAGCCGCCGCGGCGCGCGCACGCGCCGCACGCAGTTGACATGGGAGATCTCTCCAATCGCGCTCGAAAGATCCTCTTCGCCGCGGTCACCGAGTTCATCGCGACCGGCGACCCCGTGGGCAGCAGGACGCTCGCGCGGAAGTACGGGCTCGATCTCTCGGCCGCCTCGATCCGCAACGTGCTCGCGGATCTCGAGGAGGCCGGCTACCTCCACCAGCCGCACACCTCCGCGGGGCGCATCCCGACCGATCGCGCGCTCCGGTTGTTCATCGACGCGCTCGTCGAGCTCCGGTCGCTCTCCCCCGAGCAGCAGGCCGAGCTCACCGCCCGGTTCACCGAGATCTACACGGTGGCGAGCGACCCGCTCCGCGAGACGGGGCGCTACCTCTCGGAGCTGTCGGGCGCCGCGGCGGTCGTCGCGGCGCCGCGGGCGGAGATCCGCGCCCTCGCCCAGCTTCGCTTCATCCCGACGAAGCCCGGGCAGATCCTCGCCGTGCTCGTCTTCGCCGACGGCTCGGTCGAGAACCGCTTCATCTCGGTCGGCGAGGCGATCAACGAGGGGGAGCTCACCCGGATCCACAACCTGCTCGCCGACGTCATCGAGGGGCGCACGCTGGGCGAGATCCGGGATCTCTTCGCCCGCCGCCTCGCGGACGAGCGCCTCCAGATCGACGCGCTGAGGCGCCGCGCCTTCGAGCTCGGCAGCAAGGCGACGGCCGACGTGACGCGGCGGAGCGAGGTCGTCATCGAGGGGCAGAACCGCCTCATCGATCTGCCGGAGTACGCCGACGTCGACCGGCTCAGGAAGCTGATGAAGGCGCTCGAGGAGCGCGAGGAGCTCGTCGATCTGCTCGACCGGACCCTCGCCGCGGGCGCGGGCGAGGTCACCGTCTTCGTCGGCAGCGAGGCGGGCGATCTGGGCGGAGGTCAGCTCAGCCTCGTCGCCGCGCCGTACATGGAGAACGGGCGCGTGGCCGGGACCGTGGGCGTGCTCGGCCCGACGCGGATGGACTACGCGAAGGTGATGCCGCTCGTCGACGCGACCGCCGCGGCGATGAGCGAGGCGCGCGGCAAGGTCAAGTAGCGCCCTTCTGCCGCGGCTGGCGGAGCCGCTCGAGCACCTCGTCGAAGTCGGCGGGCGGCGGCGCCTGGAACCGCATCGGCCGGTCGTCGGACGGGTGGCTGAAGCCGAGCTCGGCCGCGTGGAGCATCAACCGCGGGGCCGGGATCCTCGGCCCGCGGTGGTCGCGCACGTAGACCGTCTCGCCGACGAGCGGGTGCCCGGCCTCCGCGAGGTGGATGCGGATCTGGTGCGTGCGCCCCGTCTCGAGGCGGCAGGCGACCAGCGTCACGCCCGCGGCCCCGGCCTCGTCCAGCCCCCGGAGCGTCTCGATCGGCTCGACGTGCGTCACCGCGAGCTGCCCCTCGCGTCGGCCGTCCCTCGCGGAGCCGCGCAGCCCGTCGCCGCGGTCCTCGACGAGGTAGCTGCGGTGGGTGCCGCGCGGGACCGCGCCGTGCGCGAGCGCGAGGTACTGCCGGTGCATCGAGCGGACGCGGAGCTGTTGCGCGAGGTGCTTCTTCGCGGCGAGCGTCCGCGCGAAGACGAGCAGCCCGCTCGTCCCCTTGTCGAGGCGCTGCACCACGCCGAGCGGCGCCCGCCCGCGCAGGCGGTCGCGCCGGGCCAGCACCTCCCGCACCAGCGCGTCGAGCGTCGCGGCCTGCTCCGCGGGGTCCTCGTCGCCGTACGGGATGGTGCTCACCCCGGCGGGCTTGTTCACGACGACGACGCTCGCGTCCGCGTAGACCACGAGCTCGACCTCGAGCTTGCGCCGGCGCACGGTCTCGGGCCGCGGCGCGCTCAGGCGGACCTCGATCCGCTCGCCGCTGAGCACCCGGCGCCGGGCGCTCATCGCCACGGCGTTCCCGACGAGCACCTTGCCGGTCTCGATCAGCCGGCGCGCGTCGGACCACGAGACCGAGGCGAGCGCCCGGATCGCGCCGTCGAGCGGCCGCCGGTCCAGCGCTGCCGGAACCGTCCAGCGGCCGTCCTGCGGGGGTCGAACCGGCCCGGTCGGGTCGGCGGCGGTCGGGTCGGCGTGATCCTGGGGCGGGGGAGGGGCGGGTCGGGCGGGTCGGGGCGGGGGCATGAGAGCTCGTGAGGGGGCGCCTCGGCCCCGCCCACCAGCGTGGGGCCGGGCTCTACCGGCGCGAAAAAACGCTCATCCGCGGGGGCCGCGGGCGAAATACACCGCGAATGTTGACACATCGCGCGACCGGGGCCGAAGATATCCAGAGCCGTCATCGCTTTCTCGCCATCTGAGAGGAGACCCGTTCGTGGCCAGCACCCTTCTCGCCGTAGACGACAGCGTGACCATGCGCAAAGTGCTCGAAATCACCTTTGCGGGTCAGGATTTCCGCGTCGTGACGGCGAGCAGCGCCGACGCTGCGCTGCAGAAGCTCAAGAGCGATAAACCCGACCTGGTGATCGCCGACGTCACGCTCGAGCCGAAGAACGGCTACGAGCTGTGCAAGGCGATCAAGCAGGCATCCCCGGCGACGCCCGTCCTGATCCTGTCGTCCAAGCAGAACCCGTTCGACCCTGCGAAGGGCTCGAGCGCGCAAGCCGACGACCACATGGACAAGCCGTTCGACACGCAGCAGATGATCGACAAGGTCAAGAAGCTGCTGGCGTCGCGCGGCGAGGCGAAGCCGGCCGCTGCTGCGGCGGCGGCTCCCGCTGCCGCGGCGGCGGCGCCCGCGCGCTCTCCCGCTGCCGCCGCGCAGCCTGCGGCCGCCGCGCAGCCCGCGGCCGCCGCAGCGCAGCCCGCCGGCGCCGCTGCGAGCCCGCTCCAGCGCGCGAAGACGCTCATCTACACGCCGAACGCGCCGGCCACCACCAGCGCCGCGCCGGCGCAGGCCTCGGTCAAGGCGGCGGCGCCGGGCGGCGCGCCGTCGGGCCTGCCGCAGACGACGATGGCCTTCTCGCCGACGCCCGTCTCCGGCGTGCCGAAGACGGCGTCCGGGCCTGCGGCGGTCGCGGCCTCCGCCTCCGCGCAGGTCAACGGCCAGATGGCGGGCAAGCTCGAGGGCCTCGGCCTCTCCGCCGACCAGGTGGAGGCCGTGATGGCGCTGTCCCGCGACGTCGTGGAGCGCGTCGTCTGGGAGGTCGTGCCGGTCCTCGCCGAGACGATCATCAAGGAAGAGATCGCGCGCCTGACGAAGTAGCCGCGCGCTGCTCGCGGCGGTCCGTCGCGCGCGAGCATGCGGCCGCTGCTTTGCCCGGGGACGTGGAGTTGCTACGCCAGGCCCGCGCCTCGTTCCGCGTCCGGCGCAGCCATGAACGACACGCACGACAAGAGCAGCGGCGCGATCGCGGACGCCCGCGACGACATGACCGCGGGCGACGAGACGGCCGCGGGTGACGTGGAGAGCTCCGGCGCCGCCGAGCGGCGCGTCGCTCCTCCGCTGCGCGCTCCTTCTCCGGAGGGCGAGGCGGCGGAGGACGACGGCGGAGCCGGTACGGACGACGTCGATCCCGACGCCGACGAGGAGCGCCTCGTTCCGCAGGGCAACCCGCTCCGCTGGCGCGGGGCCGCCGTGCTCGCCGCGGGCTCGCTCCTCGCGTTCGTCGTGATGGCGCTCGCGCCCCAGTTTCGCTGGGGGGTCCCGCTCGGCGCGCTCGGGGTCGGCGTCGCGACGCTCGGCCTGCTCGACCTGCTCGGCACGTTCGACGACCCGCCCGAGCGCGTCGCCGCGCGCGTCCGGACCCGCGATCTCCTCGGCCCGCTCGCGCTGCTCGGGGGCGGGCTCGCCGCGTCCTTCGCGCTGATCACGCTCACCGTGGCGGGCTACTTCTCGCCGCTCTCCCTCTCGCGGGATGGCGCGCCCGCGCTGATCTCGCTGGCGGTACCTGCGGTCGCGATGCCTGCCGCGTTCCTCACGGCGGTGGTCGGCGCCTTCCGGATCGGCGAGCGCCTCGGCCCCGGTCGCCTCGACGAGACGGGCGCGCCGCGCCCGCTGCTCCGGCGGCATGGCTTCTGGCTCGTCGCCCTCGTCACGCTGCTCTACCTGCCCATGCTCGGGAGCCACTCGCTCACCGATCCGTGGGAGACGCACTACGGCGAGGTCGCGCGCGAGATCCTGGCGCGGAACGACTGGATCTCGCTCTGGTGGGCGCAGGACGGCTGGTTCTGGTCGAAGCCGGTGCTCGACTTCTGGATGCAGGCGCTCGCCATGGCGGCCTTCGGCGTCCGCTACCGATCGGGGGAGATGCTCTCGGCCGTCGCCGAAGGGCGCACGCCGTGGCCCGAGTGGGCGGTCAGGCTGCCCATCTTCGCGCTGACGCTCGTCGCCGTTTACCTCCTCTACAAGGCCATCGCGACGATCTTCAGCCGCCGCGCGGGGCTGCTCGCGGGGGTCGTCCTCGCGACGATGCCGCAGTGGTTCATGGTCTCGCACCAGACCATGACGGACATGCCCTTCGTCGCGACGATGGCCGCGGCGATGGCCCTGCTCCTGCTCGGCATCCACACCGACGAGGCGCGCGAGGCGCGCGTCTACGAGGTCGACCTCGGCGTGCTCAAGGTGGGCGTCTCCGGCTACCACCTCGTGCTCGGTGTGATCATCGCCTGCGCGCTGCCGCAGATCCTCTACCTGCTGTCGCGGCACGTCGAGATCCAGCCGGCGCCGTTCGGCGTGCGCCTCCACGGCGACGTCTTCAGCTCGGGCTCCCCTGGCAACTGCGGGCTCCCCGGCAACGAGGCCTGCCGGTCGGTGCTGCCCGTGCTCCCCGGCCTGCAGCCCGCGCTCCAGGCGCTCATCTGGGCGCAGACGCTCGGCATCGTCCTGTACGCGAGCTGGGGCGAGCGGCGCGTCCAGCGGCTCCTCTTCCTGTCGGCGTGGTTCTTCGCCGCCCTGTCCACGATGGCCAAGGGGCCGGCGGGCTTCGGCCTCCCGGTGCTCTGCGCGCTCGGCTACGTCGTCGTCTCGCGGCGGTACCGCGACCTGCTCAAGATGGAGATCCCCGTCGGGCTGCTCGTGCTCGCGTGCGTCGCGCTGCCCTGGTTCGTCGCGATGTACGCGCGGCACGGGCAGCCGTTCACCGACAGGCTGCTGTTCCACGACATGTTCAAGCGCGCGTTCACGCACGTCCACGACACCAACGAGGGCGACGACGTGAGCTTCCGCTACTACGTGTGGCAGCTCGGCTACGCGATGTTCCCGTGGACGGGGCTCGTGCCCGCGTCGCTCGTGTGGTGGCTCAGGCGGCGCGAGGGGGCAGCGGCCGGGGAGGGGGGAGCCTCAGGCGCGCCCGCCTCGGCCGATGTCCGCCAGAGCGACGCCTCGGTGTTCCTGGCGATGTGGTTCATCTTCGGCTTCGCGCTCTTCTCGCTGATGCTGACGAAGTTCCACCACTACATCCTGCCGGCCGTGCCGCCGGCGGCGATGCTCACGGGGATCCTGCTCGACGACATGCTGCGCCTCCAGGGCGGCGCGCGCGGGCTCGCGCGTGGCTGGAGCGACGCTTCGTCGGCGCCGCCGTCGGCGCGCTCCAGCGCCGTGGTCGTCTACGAGCGCGCGATGCTCGGCGCGGTCGCCGTCGGCGCTGCGATCCTGGTCTTCTTCGTCGGGCGCGACCTCGCGATGGCCCGCGAGGGGCAGCCGAGCCAGGCCAGGTTGCTGCACCTGTTCACGTACAACTACAAGCGTCCCTGGCCGCAGTCGCTCGACTTCTCCGCGACCCTGTGGGCGTTCACCGTCGCCGCGGCGGTCCTGTGCTTGCTGCTGATGGTCGCGCGCTTTCGCCGTCACGTCCTGTATGCGCTGCTCTCGCTCGCCGTCGCGTTCACGGCGTGGGGGCTCGACGTCTACTTCGTGCGCACGTCGCCGCACTGGGGGCAGCGCGAGACCTTGCTCGCCTACATGCGCGCGAGCCAGGAGATCCCTGGGCCGCTCGTCGCCTACCAGTTGAACTGGAAGGGCGAGAACTTCTATGCCGGCAACAAGCTGCCGGCCTTCGTATCGAGCGGAAAGAAGTTCCAGGACTACATCAATGAACAGAAGAAGAAGGGTGTGAGGACCTTCTACTTCGTCACCGAGCACGGGCGCACCAGCTCGCTCTCGAACGAGCTCGGCAACCCCCGTTTCTTCGAGAAGCTCACCTCTATCGAGCTCAACAACAAGTTTCTCGTCGTTCGCGCGACGTTCGAGTGACAGAGCGGCTCCTGAAGGAGCTCGGCCCACAGGCGCTGTCCGTCTGTGGCCCTGTACGTTTGCTCGGGTTCGAGGCGTGCTGTTGTGCGCGCAGCGTCGTATTGCTGCGTAAGGAAATTCCTAGCATGCCTGTCGCCATGAACGCGCAGGAGCGAAAGGAATCTCCTGTTGGCACATTCTAAGTAGCTGAATTTATTACGGGAAGGTGCAGGCACGCCTCGTGCTGAAAGGGATGCCGAGCGTCGCGGCGGAGACCTTCCCCCCCCAGGTCCGCTGCGACGCTCTTTTCTTTTCTGCCGTGGCGCTGGCCGCACACGCGCGACCAGCACGTCACCGGCCTGCGCTTGCAGGGGCAGCCTGGAGCGCAGCGAAGTATCGATCCAGCGCGTCCAGGAGACCCGCCGTGGTGCTCACTTCGGCGGTCACGCCGATCCGGAGCCCCCGTTTCTCGGCGGTCGCGGTCGTGATCGGGCCGATGCTCGCAAGGAGCACCCGGTCGAGCTGCGCTGCGGCGCCCTCGCCGAGCAGCTCGCAGAGGCTGTCGACGGTGCTGCTCGACGTCAGCATCACGACGTCGATCTCGCCCGCCGAGAGCGCTCGGAGCAGCTCTTCGCGGCGCCCGGCCGACGCGGGGCGGGTCTCGTAGACGGGCACGACGTCGACCTCGCAGCCCGCGGCGCGGAGGCGCTCGGGGAGCACTTCACGGGCGACGAGCGCGCGGGGAATGAGGACCCGGACCCGGGACGCAGGGCGCGCCGACAGGCGCTCGGCCAGCACCGGGTCGGCGAGGAGGGCCTGCGCGAGCTCCTCGCCGCGAAATTCCCCCGGGACGATGTCAGGGCGGACGCCGCGCGCGGCGAGCGCGGCGGCCGTCCCGGCGCCGATCGCGGCGAGGCGCGCCGCGCCGAAGGCGCGCGCGTCCAGGCCGAGCCGCTCCACCTCCCGGAAGAAGCAGGCCACGCCGTTCTCGCTGGTGAAGACGACGGCGTCGTAGCCGGAGAGCCCGCGGACGGCCTCGGTGACGCGCGCGGGGTCGGGCGGCGGGTGGATCTCGATGGTCGCGAGCTCCACCGCCTCGCCGCCGCGGAGGCGGATGAGCCTGGACGTCGAGCGCGCCTGGTGGCGCGGCCGGGTCACGAGCACCCGCTTGCCGAACAGCGGCTTCCTGTCGAACCAGCGCAGCGCGTCGCGCAGGCCGGTGACGGCGCCGACGACGATGACCGCGGGGCTCTGGAGCCCTGCCTCCCTGGCGCGCCGGGGCAGCTCGTCGAGGCGGCTGGAGACCACGCGCTGGTCGGCGCGCGTGCCCCACTGGATGGCGGCCGCCGGCGTCGCGGGATCGCGGCGCCCCGGCCCTGTCAGCCCCGCGACCACGGCGTCGAGGGCCTGCATGCCCATCAGGACGCAGATGGTCCCGCGGACCGAGGCGAGCTCGCTCCAGTCGAAGGCCCTGCCCGCCCGGGTGACGCCGCTGACGATCATCACGCTGGAGGCGATGTTCCGGTGGGTCAGCGAGATGCCGGCGTAGGCCGTCGCGCCGAGCGGAGAGCAGACGCCCGGCACCACCTCGAACGGCACCCCGGCCCGCGCGAGCGCCTCCGCCTCCTCGGAGCCGCGACCGAAGAGGAACGGATCGCCGCCCTTCAGCCGGACGACGCTGCGGCCCGCGAGCCCGAGCGCGACGAGCTCCGCGTCGATCTCCGCCTGCTTCGCGTCCTTCAGCACCCGGTCGCCGCCGCGCTTGCCGACCGAGCGCACCTCGGCGTCCTCCCGCACGCCGTCCAGCAGCGCGGGGTGGACGAGCTCGTCGTGCAGCACGACGTCGGCCGTGGCGAGGAGCTCGGCGCCGCGCAGCGTGAAGAGCCCCGGATCGCCCGGGCCGGCGCCGACGAGGTACACGACGCCCGGCCTGGCCGCGCCCGGCCCCCCGCGCGCGGCCCCCGCGCCCTGGCCCTCCTCGGAGGCTCCGTGACGCCCGGAAAGCGCCGTCAAACTCCCATCGTTCTGTCGCTCATTCATGGCAGACGTTGATTGTCCTATCGATTCTGCAGTGATGTTGACTCGGTGCGTTAAGGGTATAGAATCGCACCCGTTCGACTCAACGTCCGGCGGTTTCTGGAGTCCATTCGATGAGATCTGTGAAACTGTTCGAGGAGCTGCGGGGCTCAGAGCGCGGCTTTACGGACCGATGGTACGTCAGCAACGGGGAGCAATCGGTCGGGCCGGTCAACCTCGACCAGCTCGCGCGGGGTATCGAGACCGGAGTGGTCCCGCTCGATAGCTTCGTCCGCAATGAGGCATGGACCGTGTGGTGTCCGCTGTCCGACATCGCAATGGTCACGGTCGCCGACGCGGCGACGCCCGCGGTGCAGCCGGACGACGAGTTTGCGGCGGACGACGACGACACCGTCCCGCTGTCGGGAGAGAGGACCTCGCCGCGGACCGGGACAGCGACGCGCCCGGCCGCGCGCCCTGGAGCGGCGCACCGCTGAGCGATGTCCGCGCCCGGCCGGCGCCGGGAGCGCGCGCCGCGCGCGGCAGGGCGAGCGCGGCCGGACGAGGGGGAGTAGGGGGCCTGTCTCATGCGGGCGGTTTCGGGCGAACACTAGCCGATTCGCCCGGCTTCCGCGATCCGCGGATCGCGCGCGCCGCGACCGGAGCGGTCCTCGCGGGCGAAGGGCTGCTATGCTCCGCCGCCGTGTTCCCCACGAAGAGACCGCGCCGGCTCCGTCGCTCTGCCGCCCTCCGCGCCCTGGTGCGGGAGACGTCCCTCGACCCGGGAGATTTCATCCTCCCGCTGTTCTTCAACGAGGTGCTCGACGCGCCTCGCCCGGTGGGGACGATGCCCGGCGTCTCGCAGCTCCCGGTGAGCGCCGCGGCCGCGCAGGCGCGGCTCTGCAAGGAGCTCGGCATCGGCGGGACGATCCTGTTCGGGCTCCCGCGCACCAAGGACGCGTCGGGCACGAGCGCCTACGACGCGGACGGCCCGGTCCCGCGCGCGGTCAAGGCGATGAAGGACGCGGCGCCGGAGCTCCTCGTGATGACCGACGTGTGCGTGGACGAGTACACCGACCACGGCCACTGCGGGCTGCTGCGGCAGGACGCGTCCGGAGCGGTCGACGTCGACAACGACGCGACGCTCGAGGTGCTCGCGCGGGCGGCGGTGGTCCACGCGAAGGCGGGCGCCGACGTGGTCGCGCCGAGCGACATGATGGACGGCCGCGTCGCCGCGATCCGGCGCGCGCTCGACGCCGAGTCGCTGACGGGGACGGCGATCCTCTCCTACGCCGTGAAGTATGCGTCCGGCTTCTACGGGCCGTTCCGCGAGGCGGCCGACTGCGCGCCCAAGTTCGGCGACAGGGCGGGCTACCAGATGGACCCCGGCAACGCGCGCGAGGGCTTGCGCGAGGCGGCGCTCGACGAGGAGGAGGGGGCCGACATGCTCATGGTGAAGCCCGCGCTCGCGTACCTCGACGTCATCGCGCGCGTGCGCGAGGTGACGACGCTGCCGCTCGGCGCGTACAACGTCAGCGGCGAGTACGCGATGATCAAGGCGGCCGCGGAGCGCGGGATGATCGACGAGAAGCGGGCGGTGCTCGAGCTGCTCACGTCGATCCGGCGCGCCGGGGCGGACTTCATCCTCACCTACCACGCGCTCGACGCCGCGCGCTGGCTCGGCTGAGCCATGCAGCGCGGGGGTGCGGCGCGACGTTCGGCGTGGGCCGCCGTGTGCGCGGTGGGGGCGTCGGCCGCGCTCGCGGCGGGGTGCTCACCGAACAGGTGCGATCGCTCCGAGAGCGAGAACCCGCCGATCGAGTTCACCGAAGCGGTGCCCGAGGGAGGTGTCTACGAGACCTCGGCGCCGGACGGCGATCTCCTCCATTTCCCGGGCGGCATGAGGTATGCGCTCAAGCATCACCTCGGGAAGCGGCCGCGGTGGTGGCAGGTGTACCTGTCGTTCGAGCGCGACGGCACGAGGAGCGGCGGGACGCTGGCGCACGCGGCGGGTAACCAGGCCGAGGTGATCTGCGTCGACGATCAGCACCTGGTCGTCATGAACGGTAGCTGCTCCGAGTACTGGCTTCGGGTGGTCGCTGGCGGCGCAGAGGGCGCGGACGGCGAGAGCGGCGCCGAGGACGGCGCGACCGGGACCGCCGGCGGCGCGGAGGGCGCCGACGACGGCGCGACGGGCGCGGGCGGCGGCGCTGCTGGCGCGCGGTGCTACGTCGGCGATCCCGGCTGAGGGAGCGCGCAGCCGCAGGGGCCCGGAGAGCGCGGCGCGCGTCAGCGCTCGCGGCGTTCGTCCCGCGAGCCCTGGCCGCGCCTCCCGCGGCGAGCCTACGCGTGCGCCGTCGCCTGACGAGCGAACTGAAGCCGGTACAGCTTGCTGTAGACGCCGCCGGCGGCGAGCAGGTCCTCGTGCGTGCCCTGCTCGACGACGCTGCCCTTGTGGAACACGACGATCCGGTCGACGGCGCGGATCGTCGAGAGGCGGTGCGCGATGATCAGCGCGGTGCGCCCCTCCATGGCCCCCTCGAGCGCGCGCTGGAGGCGCGCCTCGGTGTCGCTGTCGACGTTGGCCGTGGCCTCGTCCAGGATGAGGATCGGCGGGTCGCGGTAGAGGGCGCGGGCGAAGGCGATGAGCTGGCGCTCGCCGGCGCTGAAGTTGCTGCCGCGCTCGAGCACGACGCCGTCGAGGCCGCCCTCGCGGCGCTCGAACAGATCGAGGGCGCCGATCCGGTTCAGCGCGTTCACCACCTTCGCGCGATCCGGGATCGCGTCGCCTGCCGCGATGTTGGTGAGCACCGTGCCGGGGAACAGGAACACGTCCTGGGGGACGACGGCGAACTTGCGGCGCAGCTCGTCGCGCGGGTACGCGCTGACGTCGCGGCCGAAGACCCGCACCGCGCCGTCCTCGACGTCGTAGAGGCGGAGCAGCAGCGAGGCGACCGTGCTCTTGCCGGCGCCGGTCGCGCCGACCAGCGCGATCTTCTCGCCGCTCCTCGCCGCGATCGAGACCTGCCGCAGCACGGGCACTCCCGGCTTGTAGCCGAAGGCGACGTTGTCGAGCTCGAACGCGACGCTCTCGTCCGCGGCCACTGCCGCGCCGGTACAGCTCGCCGCCATCGCCGTCGCGTCCTCGTCCTTGTTGTCGAGCAGCTCGAAGATGCGCTCCGCGCCGGACATCGCCGACTGCAGCAGCGTGTACCGGGCCGAGAGATCGCGGATCGGGACGAAGAACATGTCGATGTACGCGACGAAGGCGAACAGCGTCCCGAACGAGACCTGCTCCTTCAGGCTCTTCACGCCGGCGTACCAGAGCACCGCGGCGATGCAGACGCTCGAGACCATCTCGATGGCGGCGTCGAGCGTGGCGTCGAGCACGATCGATCGGTTGTTGGCGCTGCGGTAGGCCGCGTTGATCTCGTCGAACTCCTCGGCCGAGCGCTCTTCGCGGGCGTAGGCCTGCACGACGGCCATCCCGGACACCTGCTCGTTGAGGTACGCGTTCATCCTGGCGGTCTTCGACCGCACCTCGCGGAAGGCGTCGCGGATCCGCCGCCGCGTCCAGTTGACGCCGAGGGCGACGGGGGGCACCGCCGCGAAGGCGAGCAGCGACATGCGCCAGTCGAGCGACAGCATCACGACGACGATCACGGCGAGCCGGATCAGATCGCCGAACGCGTTGAGCGCGCCGGACGCGAACATCTCGCCGATCGCGTCCACGTCGTTCGTCACGCGGGTGACGAGCCGGCCGACCGGCGTGCGATCGAAGAACCCGAGGCGGCGCGTGTGAAGGAAGCCGAAGACGCGCATGCGCAGGTCGGCCATCGCGCGCGCGCCCGCGAGCTGCATCAGGTAGAGCTGCGGGAACGCGAGCGACTGCTCCACGAGCATGATGCCCGTGAGCAGGATGCCGGCGCGCGTGAGGTGATCGAGCCCGCCGGGCGCGTCGAAGGCGTCGAGCGCGTCGCGCATGATGAGCGGACGCAGCAGCGCCAGCGAGGCGGTGACGATGAGCAGCGCCAGCGAGAGCGCGAGGTGCTTGCCCTGCGGGCGCACGAACGGCCACAGCCGCAGCAGCATGCGCGCGTCGTACGCCTCGCCGAGCTGCGTCTCCTCGTGGAAGCGGCTCAGCACGTCCTCGGTGCGGCTCGCCTTCTTCGCCCCGCGGGCCCTGTCCGTCGCCGCCTGCGCCGGCCGCCGCGGGGGCGCGCCGGCCTCTCCCGCGGCCGAGCCGCCGCTCGATCTGGCCCGCATCGTCGCGCCCTCTTCCGGTCCCGGCTGTGTCATGAGAGCCCCACCGGCTGCGAGGCCGGCGCCTCGAAGGTCGCGAGATCTTCCTCGAGCTGCTGCTCCTCCGCGAACGACGCGTACAGCCCGCCCGCGCGGACGAGCTCGTCGTGCGTGCCGCGCTCGATGACCTGGCCCTGCTCCAGCACCACGATCGCGTCGCACCGCCGCGCGGCAGCGACCCTGTGCGTGATCAGGATGACGGTCCGCCGCGCGGCCTGCCGCTCGATCGCCGCGAGGATGGCCTGCTCGGTCTTCGCGTCCACGGCGGAGAGCGGATCGTCGAGGACGAGGACGTTCGGCTCGCGCACGAGCGCGCGCGCGAGCGCGACGCGCTGGCGCTGCCCGCCGGAGAGCTGCACGCCGCGCTCCCCGACCACGGTGTCGAAGCCGTCCGGCAGCGAGAGCACCTCGTTCAGCACCTCGGCCTCGGCCGCGGCCGCGCGGATGACCTCGAACGAGGCGGGCGAGTCCGGATCGTCGAGCGAGTAGCCGATGTTGCGCGCCACGGTGGTCGAGAAGAGGAACGCGTCCTGCTGCGCGTAGCCGATGCTCGCGCGCACGGTCTCCAGGGGCAGATCGCAGATGTCGATGCCGTCCAGGAGCACCGTGCCGCGCGGCGTGGGCATGAGCCGGGCGAGCAGCGTGGCGATGGTGCTCTTGCCCGAGCCGGTGCGGCCCACGATGGCCAGCGACCTGCCCGCCTCGATCTCGAAGCTCACCCCGTCGAGCACCTTCCTGGCGCCGTGGGAGAACGTCAGATCCTTGACGGCGATGGCGCCGCGGACGGCCTCGGGGGCGGGCATCGGGCCGCTCACGACCTCGGGGACGGCATCGAAGATGGCCTTGAGCCGCGCGTAACCGGCGCGGCCGCGCTGGACGATCGCCGCCACGAAGCCGAGGGCGAGCACCGGCCAGGTGAGCCGCAGCAGCGCCAGCCAGAAGGAGACGAAGTCGCCCCTCGTCATCTGCCCGTCGAGCACCAGCTGCCCGCCGTACCAGAAGACGATGAGCACGCCGACCGAGCTGATGGCCCCCATGAGCGGCCCCATGGACCCGCGCAGCTTGGCGAGGGAGAGGCTCTTCTCGAGGTAGGCCTGGTTCGTGTTGGAGAACGCGGCCATCTCGGACGCCTCGAGCGCGAAGGAGCGGACGACCCTGACGCCCGCGAGGCTCGCGAGGACGCGGTCGCTCATGGCGCCGATCGCCTCCTGGTTGTCGCGGGTGCGGACGAAGAGCCTCGTCGAGAACGAGCGGGTGACGAGCATCAGCGCGGGCATCGTCACGAGCGCCGCCAGCGTGAGCTTCTTCGAGATGTTGAGCATCACGTACAGGGCGCTCGCGAAAGCGAAGAGCGAGCCCACGACGTTCAGCAGGCCGAAGCCGAGGAGCAGCCGCACCTGCGTCAGGTCGTTCGTCGCCCGGCTCATGATGTCGCCGGTCGGCATCTTGCGGAAGAAGGCCGGCCCGAGCTTGTGCAGGCGCGCGAGCAGGACGGCACGGAGCTCGTACTCGACGTTGCGGCCCGCGGTGAAGACGGTGACCCGCGAGAACACGCGCATGACCGCCGCGCCCACGCTCACGCCGAGCATGATGAGCGCCGCCCGCGACGCCGCGGTCGACTGGAGGTTCACGGCCGCGTCGACGGCGTCCCTGACCAGGAAGTCCCGCTTGGCCATGAGGAGCTGCTGCGTCGCGAGCAGCGCTGCGCCGGCCAGGTAGAGCGGGAGCTTGTCGCGGAACTGGGCGCCGAGGCCGACGGGGTAGGTTGAAGGATCGCGCTTGATCATTTCGGGGAGAGCCGCGCGGGCGACGCTCAGCGCGCCTTGCGCGGCGTCGGGGCGAGCGGCTTGCGGTGCGACGTCGAGAGGGCGGGGCGCTCTCTGCCCTCGACGACGAGCTCGAGGTCGTCAATCTCGAGCCTCGTCGAGAGCAGGCCGAGCAGGACGCGCGCCCCTCCGCGCCCGTCGAGCTCGCTCACCACGCCGATCTTGTCGCCGAAGGGCCCTCGCAGCACGCGGACCCGGCTGCCCTTCTCGAGCACGCCGGCCTTCGCGGGCTCCGGCGTGATCCTCGGCGCGGCGTCCGGCTCGCCGGGCGCCGGGCGCTGCGCTCGCGGCGCGTGCTCGGCCGACGGCCTCCGGGGAGCTTCGGCCTTCGCCTGCTGCTCCGTCTCAGCGTGCTGCGGTCGCCGGGCCGGAGCGGCGCTCTCTCCGCCGTGCTTCGGCGCGGGGCGCTGCTCGCCGCGACCGGCGCCGGCGCCGCTCGTCGACTTGAACAGCGTCGCCAGGGTCGGCCGGCGGGCGGGGAGGGCGGCCTCCACGCGCTCGTCGCCGCGCGCCCGCGCCTGCTCCATCGATCGCTCGCGCGCCCGGGCCTGCTCGGAGCGCCACCGCTCGTTCTCGGCCTCGAGCTCGGCGTGGGCCCGCGCCCGCTCCTGCTCGATGCCCTCGAGCTTGCGGTCGAGCGCGATGCGGTCGTTCTCGCGCGACCACGCGACCAGCCGGTAGATCGGGGCGAGCGCGACGAGCGCGTCCTCGAGCTGCTCGTCGAGGATGTCGGCGTGCTCCTCCGCCGTCTCCCGCGGGACGGCCCAGCCGATCCAGAGCGGCACCTGCCCGTCGGCGGCGCGGCGGAGCATCTCCGCGATCGCGTCGGGCGTGGCCGCGCTGCAGGCGACGCGCTCGCCCCCGCCGGCGCCGAACGAGAACTGCTCCGGGAGCGCGTGCAGCGCGCTCGTGAGCTCGGCGGCGAGCGGCGACGCCGGCTCGCCGGTCGCGTCCTCGGTCGCCGAGACGCGGGCCCGGAGGTTGTCGACGTCGACCTTCGCGTCCGGGTGGACAGCGAAGCACACCTGCACCTCGCCCTCGGAGATGCGCAGCGCGAGGAACGCGTGCCGCGTGTAGGGGCTCGGATCGTCGATCGCCTCGGAGATCGAGCGGCCGCGATCGAGCAGGCGATCGAGCTCGTCACGCGCGGCCTGGTCGCGCCAGAAGAAGACCCACTGACAGTCGGCTCGGTGCTTGTTGCGGATCGAGGGGTGCTCGTCCGAGCCGTGGACGTCGACGGAGATGCCGAGCTCGGCCAGGCGGGCGACCACGCCGCGCGCCCAGGCGAGCGCGCGCTGCTTCACCTCGAGGCGAGGGCGCGAGTAGGCCTTCGAGGTCGCCTTTTCGGCGGCGTACGCGTCGAAGTCACGAGCGGTGAGGTGCAGGGAAGGATGGCTCATTGCTTCGACTGGCTGCGAGGCGCTGCGTGGGCGGGTGATGCCCGTGGTCCGTCACGGGAGGAGGAGGAGTACGGGAGGAGCTGCGCTCCTCGGTGAAAGTCGCGCGGATGGTATCGTGAGGAGCTTCGAAATCAAAGCCTCGACGCCGCGCGATCGATCCCGGCGATGCGTGGAGGCGGCACGCTTGACCGCCCTGACAAGCATGTCACCGTAGGCGCTCCCGTGCCCCATCAAGAGGGCGATCCCACCAGTATCATCCAGATCCCCCGCGTAAAGTGCGCTTCTCCAGCGCAGCGGGGGCAGCTCCCGGGCGCTCCAGTCACGCGAGTCACCCGAGCACCCGAGCCCGTGAGCCTGCGAGGCCCGTCGGCCTGATGAAAGAGGAATCATGGAACAGCATCGAGACGAGCATATTGTCTGCGCGAGCTGCGGCACGTCGTTCCTGTTCTCGGCTGCGGAAGCGGCCGTCTACGCCGAACGGAAGCTCGCGGCCCCGCCCAAGCGGTGCCGGACCTGCCGCCGCGCGCGCAAGGACAATCGAGGGGAGCACGAGAGCGCGTCGACGACGCGCGCGGCGCAGCACCAGCGCCCTGGAGCGGCCCGGAGCGCCGGAGGATACCGCGGCGCTCCGCGCGGCGGCGGACAGCCTCGGAAGCCTCGCTACACGGGCGACGTCAACGAGTACCGGAGCCCGATGCAGGACGCGTACTCGGGGCTGACGCCCGCCTGGACGGTGCCGAGCCACTACCCTCAGCGCCCGCGCGGCGGCGCGCCTGCCCGCGACGACGGCAACTACCGCGCGCCGTCGTTCGCCGGCGAGCGTCGCGCGGCGGCGCCGACCCGCAGCGCGGCGCAGCAGCCCCGCGCGCCGCGCAACCGCCCGACCTTCTCGATCACGTGCAAGTCGTGCGGCTCCGAGGGCGAGGTCCCGTTCAAGCCGGTCGAGGGGCGCGACGTGTTCTGCCAGGCGTGCTACCGCGCCCGCAAGCCTGCCTGAAGACGCCCGAAACAGACGCGGCGCCGCGCGCGTCCCGCCGAGGAGCGGCGGGCACATCCAGCAGGGTCCCTGGCGCGCGGCGCGGCCGGCGCGCGGCGCGACCGACGCGCTGAGCTACAGGCTGATCTCGCAGGCGAGCTCGGAGGTGAAGCCGAGCTCGCCGAGCGTGATCGTGACCTTCACGCCGCCGCCGGACGCGCGCCGCGCCGTCTCCTCGACCATCCCCACGACCCACAGCCGGAGCGGCAGCGAGGCCGGGTCGAAGTCGCCGATGTGCAGCGTGACCCGACCGGTCGGGCCGGTCGCCACGCGCCACGAGCCGAACGTGAAGAGCCGCGACCAGATCGACGTCCCGCGGCGCATGAGCGACGCGATGTCGGTCAGCGGGCGCGCGAACAGCGTGCGCACGAGGCTGTGCAGCTCGCCGCCGACGCCCAGCCTGCCGATGTCGCGCCAGCGCTCGAGATCGCGCAGGACGAGCGACGTCGCGAGCTCCATGTAGGCGTCGAGCGCCTCGAGATCGTACCCGACCAGCGCGTTGATCGAGTCGTGCCGGAAGTCGTCGGCGTAGCGGAGCGGCATCTGCGCGACGACCTCGTCGCGCGCGCTCCTGCCGTACTCGTCCACGATGGTGCGATCGACGCTCCGCAGCACGGGGCCGCGCACGTGGTACTGGCCCGCGAAGCGCGCCGGCAGCGGTCGGACCGGGGTCACGTTGGGCCGCCGCGTGTCGCGCTGCCGGTTGATCAGGTTGCCGAAGTCGGCGCTGCGCACGGTCGGCTCGGCGCGGAGGCCAAGATCGGCGCTGCGCACCGTGGGCAACGACTCGCCGCGCTGCGAGAGCAGGGTGGGCTCTGAGCCCCGGTTCCGCAGCGCGTTCGAGAGCGTCGCGCCGGGCGCTGGCTTCGCCGGCTCGGACGACGGCCGCATGCCCGGCGGCGCCTCGGTGACGCGGCTGCCGGACACGAGCGGCGGCGAGATGCGCATCGGCGGCGCGGTGCTCACGTCGAACGGCGTGCCCACGCGCGAGCGGTCGCGCGAGGAGGAGAGGCGATCGCGCTCGTTCTCCGGCGCGTTCCCCAGGCTGAGGGCCATCCGCCGCTGCACGTTGATCAGCCTGCCGAGGGCCGCCGTCCGCCGGGCGGCGTCCGCCGCGACGCGCTCGAGCTCGCGGACGACGTCGCCGGCCGTCTGGAAGCGCTTCGCGGGATCCTTCTGCAAGAGCCGCTGCACGATCGCCTCGAGCCGCGGGTCGACGGTCACGCCCGCCGAGGCGAGCGTCGGCACCTCCGCGTGCACCACGCGGAACGCGGTCGCCACCGCGGTCGGCGCGCGGAACGGCCGCGTGCCGGTGAGCACCTCGTAGAGCAGGACGCCGACCGAGAAGAGATCGCTCCGTCCGTCGAGCGGCGAATCCCCCGTGGCCTGCTCCGGCGACAGGTAGTCCGGCGTGCCGAACACCACGCCCGTGCGCGTCCGCGGCGACGGCCCGTCGGAGTCGAGGACCTTGGCGATGCCGAAGTCGAGCAGCCGGACGACGGCCGAGCCGCGGCTGGGATCGAAGGCGATGAAGATGTTCTCGGGCTTGAGATCGCGGTGGATGATCCCCGCGCGGTGCGCGGCGTCGAGCGCCTCCAGCACCGGGATCGCGACCCCGACGGCGGCCTCCATGTCGAGGCGGCCGAAGCGCGCGAGCGCCATGCCGAGCGACTCGCCGTCGAGGTGCTCCATCACGATGTACGGACCGAGCTCGCCGACGCCCGCGTCGATCACGTCGACGATGTTCGGGTGGCGGATCCGGTTGACCGCCTGCGCTTCCTGGAAGAACCGGTGGGAGAGCTCCGAGTTGTCCGCCAGCTCGGGGTGAAGGAATTTGATCGCAACGGCGCGACCTGCGAGCACGTGCTCCGCCCGGAACACGTCGCCCATGCCGCCCCCGCCGATGCGCTCCGCGAGGCGGTACTTGTTGTCGACGAGGAGGCCGGGGGTCGGGGGTCGAAACGCCATCTGCTGCCGCTGGCGGGCGAGGGACCAAGGTCATGGTCCCCGAGAACACGCGCCCCTGTAAAGGGTTGGGAGGCATGCTCCTCCCGAAAGCTCGATCCTATTCCTTCGGTGCGTTTCGCGGCTAGGGTACGTGCTCCATGTGTGGGGCGGATCGCAGCGCGAGGCACATTCGCGCGCGGGGATCACGGCGCGGGTGCATTCTTCCGCAGTTCGGTGATCCGGTGTGCGATTTCTGCGAACCCGCGCCCCATGGGAAGCGAGGCCACGAACCGCGGCGGCACCGACAGCTTGCCGAGGTGGGCGCGGACGTTGGCGACCCCGAAGGTCAACGCAAATGCGGCGAAAGCGACGCCATCGTTGCCGCTGTCGCCCACGAAGGCGTAACGGTACCGCGCCCGGGTGGGATCCTCGCCGAACCGCGTCGAGAGCAGGCGCACGACCCCCGTGGCCTTGTCGGACGGGTCACGGGTGAGGTGGAGGTGGACGCTGGAAAGCAGCGTCCTCACCCCCCGCTCGCGCAGCTCCGCGCGCATCTTCTGCACGTCCTCCGGCGGGACCTGCCGGTGCTCTCCGATGTCGATGGTAACGTCGGTCACCCTCTGTTCGTTGTCGTCCGCGAGCGCCGCCGCAGGAAAACGACGCACCACGTCATCGGCGAGCGCGACGAGCTCGGCCCGTCGGGCTCGCCGGGCTTCGCGGTTCATCCCGTCGAGCAGGGCAACGCGGCCGTCGTCGGCGCTCCGGGCGAGCCCTCGCTGGTGGCCGGCGCCGGCGGAGGGACGGGCCTGCCCGCGCACCAGCGCGACGGCCCCGTTCTCGGCGATGGTCGCGTCGATCGGCCATTGCCGCTGGAGCACCTCGCCCCAGCCGGCGGGCCTGCCGGTGCAGGCGATCAGCGTCAGGCCGGCCTCGCGCAGACGAAAGAGCGCTCCGTAGGCGGCCTCGGTGAGGGCGCCGTGGTCCAGCACGGTGTCGTCGAGGTCGAAGATCACCCCCGCGAGGGCGCGGGCGGCGTCGGGGGTCAGCAGGGAGAGGGGTTCCATCGGGCGGTCGTCAGAGCGCGTCGACGCGCGCGATGAGGCTCTTCAGGTAGAGGCCTTCGGGGAAGGCGGACGGGACGGGGTGGTCCCCGCCCTGGAAGTGCCGGTCGAACACCGCGGCCTGCATGCGCGCGTCGCGCGCCCCGAGCGCGAGCACCCGGGTCAGATCGTCGAGGCTCACGGCGCTGGAGCAGGAGCACAGGACGAGGACGCCCCCCGGCCGCGTGGCGCGGCACGCCCCGGCCGCGAGGCGCCGGTACGCGGTGAGCGCGGCGTCCTTCGACGCGCGCGTGCCCGCCAGCTTCGGAGGGTCGCAGATGACGAGGTCGAAGCCCCCCAGCCTCGACGCGTTCTGCAGCGCCTTGCGGGCGTCGTCGCGCGTGAAGGTGATCCGGTCGAGCAGCCCGTTCTCCCGCGCGCACTCCGCCCCGACCTCGAGCGCCGTCGCGCTCTCGTCGATCGCGAGCACCTCGCTCGCCCCGCCGCGGGCCGCCGCCATGGCGAACGTGCCGACGAAGCAGAAGGCGTCGAGCACGCGCCGGTTGTGGGCGAGCTGCTCGACGCGCGTCCGCAGCGTCCGCTGGTCCAGGTAGAAGCCGGTCTTGTGTCCGAGGGCGAGCGGGATCGTGTAGCGCAGCCCTCGCTCGACGAACCGGAGCTGGTCGAGGCCGGGATCGCCGCGCACCACGCCGGCGTCGGCGGTGAACCCCTCGAGCTTCGCGAGCGACTCAGGGGTCCTGTCCACGATCGCGCGGGGCGAGAGCGCCGCCTGGAGGGCGTCGAAGATCACCCCTTCGCGGCGCTTGACCCCGATGGTCCCGAGCTGCACGACCGCCACGTCGCCGAACAGGTCGATGATCAGCCCCGGCAGGCCGTCCCCCTCCGCGTGGACCAGCCGGAAGGCGTCGGTCTCGTGGCCGGGCGCGCGCGCGGGCAGGCCGAGCTCGCGGCGGTGGGCGATGGCGCGCTCGATCCGGTGCCGGAACAGCGCCGCGTCGATCGGCCTGTCCTCGCGCGTGTACATGCGCACCGGGATGGCCGAGCGCGGGGTGTAGAGCCCGCGGCCGAGCACGCTGCCGTAGGGATCGGTGACCACGACCTCGTCGCCGGCCACGGCGCCGCCCTCGATGCGCGCGATCGCCTGAGCGAACACCCAGGGATGCCCCGACCACACGGGTCGAACATGACCCTGCTTCAACGTAACCGTAGGCATGATGAATCCGATTGCTCTCGATGTTGGCAGGGCTGCCGACGGGGGCGGCCGCGCCGTGACGTTTGCCGTTCGAGCTAGTACCCTGCGGGACGGCGCGCGTGTGAACCTTCCGCCACAGCGCGCCGTGGCGGCCGATGCACGCCGGCGTGCTTCGCGGCCATGGTGACGACAGTCCAGCGAGATGGTCGATGGCATCCCGGTTGCTAACTTCCCTGCACCGAAGAGGAGTCGCCCGATGCGCCGTTGCTTGACCCATGCCCTTGTTGCGGTGGCGATGACCGCGCCGATGAGCGCGCTCGCGCAGGAGAACAACAACTGTCCTCCTGGCGCGTGGTTCTGCGAGGAAGTGGAGCCGCCCCCCGATGCCGCCGCGGAGCCGCCCGCCGCCGAGGCCGCGCCCGCCGAGGCGCTGCCCCCACCGCCGCCCGCCCCGCCGCCGGGCAGGCGCGCGACCCGCCCGGCCCCGCCGCCGGTCGTCGTCTACCAGACCTCGCCCTCCGGCCAGCCCCCGCAGGTCATCGTGGTGGCGCCCGGGAGCGCTCCTCCGCCCCGCGTGATCGTGCGCCGCACGACCCCGCCAGCGCCGCCTCCGCCGCCGAAGAAGCGCTGGCGGCGCCAGTGGGGCGTCAACTTCCGCCTGGAGGGCCTGATGATGGGCCGCGAGCACGGCGGGGCCGACGAAGCCGGGATGGGCGGCGTCGGGATCAGCCTGCGTTACCGGCCCGTCCCCGCGTTCGCGCTCGATCTCGGCGCCGACTTCCTCGCGGGCATCGACTACAACGGCAACCCGCGGAGCGAGATGCCGCTCTCGCTGAGCGGCATGCTGTTCGTCAACCCGCGCAGCCGCACGCAGTTCTACTTCACGGGCGGCCTCAACATGTCGCACGCCGAGGTCGAGCAGCGCACGGGCCAGGCGGTCAGCGGCGAGGAGTTCGTCCCGAACACGGAGTACGACTACTTCGGCGCGCACGGCGGCATCGGCCTCGAGTTCCGGCTCTCCCCCCGTCTCGCCCTGAACATCGACGCGCTCGGCTTCGTGCGCGGCCGCACGGACGACGGGCGCGTTCCCGAGTTCAGGGATCCCGACACCGGCCGCACGACCGATACGTCGGGCGGGGGCCTCTTCCGTGGTGGGCTCAGCGTTTACTGGTGAGCTGCGCGTCGTAGCCTCCTCCCCGCCTTGACCGGCCGGGGCTCGCTTCGGTTTCTCTCCCCTCCATCCCGCCTTCGCGGTCCGGGCTCTCTCCACGCGGTATAACGCCGCCTCGTGCCCACGGCCCCGACCCTACGCGCGCCCCGCGGCCGCGCCCCGCTGCTCCTTTCCGTCGCCGGCGGCGCGACGTTCGCTCTTACCGCCCCGCCCACGGATCTCTATCCCGCGGTCATCGCCGGCCTCGCCTTGCTGGCGGCCGCCGTCCACGACGCGCCGACGTTCTGGCGCGCCTTCGGCCGCGGCGCCGCCTGGGGAACGGCCGCGGGCATCGTGGGCCTGCGCTTCGTGCCCGAGGTCATCCAGCGCTTCACGCCGCTCGGCTCGGCTGCCTCGTACCTCGCGCTGGTCCTGCTCGCGGCCGCTCAGTCGCTGGTCTGGGCCGTCTGCGGCGGCATCACGAGCGTCCTCCTCCGTCGGCTGCGCGCCCCGCTCGAGCTCGCCTTCGCGATCGGCGTGTTCGCCGCCGTGGCGCTCCCGACCGTGTTCGGCTGGACGCCGGCCGGCCTCATGAGCCCCTGGCCGGCGCTCGTTCAGCTCGCGGACCTCATCGGCGAGCGGGGCGTCTCCGTGCTGTTCGCCGTGGGGGCGGCCCTGCTCACCCGCGCGGGGCTCGCGGCCTTCGGGAGAGCGCCGGGCGGGCGTCCGCTCGCGGGTGTGTCGGCGCAGGAGCCGCGGTCCGCCCGCCTCCGCCTGTCCCGAGCGGTCGTCTACCCGGCGCTCGCGAGCGCCGGGCTGTTCGGCCTGCTCGCGGTCCACGGCGCGCTGAGGATGGCCTCGGTGGAGCGCGCGAGCGCCGGCCTGCCGACGGCGCGGGTCGCGCTCGTCAACCAGGCCGTCGGGCCGCACGAGCGCTGGCAGCCGAAGAACCACCCCCGGATCCTGCGCACGCTGCACGAGCTCACCCGGAAGGCCCAGGACGCCGGCGCCGAGCTCACCCTCTGGCCCGAGGCCGCGTATCCCTACCCCCTCCCGCACAGCGCCCGGCAGGCGCCGCGCGGCGGCCGCGCGATCCTGGGGCCGGGCATCCGCGGCCCGATCCTCGCCGGGCTCATCACGCAGGCGGCCCCCGTGAAGGCCGCCGACGGCGTGGAGGAGCGGAACAGCTACAACTCCGCGACCCTCGTGCTCCCGGACGGGAGCATGCAGCCGACGCAGGACAAGCTGCAGCTCCTCTGGTTCGGCGAGACGGTCCCGGGCGGCGCTTACCTGCCCTGGCTACGGCGCATCTTCCAGAAGAGCGGCGGGCTGATCCCGGGCGCGGAGCCGCGCGCCCTCACGCTCCCTCGAGAGCCGGGGCCCTCGCTCCGGATCGGCGTGCTCAACTGCTACGAGGATACGCTCACCGGGGTGGGGCGGCGGATCACCGCGACCCTCACCCCGAACCTCCTCGTCAACATCACGAACGACGCCTGGTTCACCGGGAGCGCCGAGCCCGAGCTGCACGCGAGGCTCGCGGTGATGCGCGCCATCGAGCTGCGCCGCGATCTCGTGCGCGCCGTGAACCTGGGCGTCACGTCCTGGATCGACGCGAGCGGCGTGGTGCGCAGCCGCAGCGAGGGCGCTGCGCCGGAGATCACGTTCGCGAGCCCGACGATCAGGGACACGCCGCTGACGCTCTACACCCGCCTGGGCGATGCCCCGCTCGCGTCGCTGATCGTCCTCGCGGTGATCGCGTGCGCGCTCAGGGCGCGACGCTCCCCGACGAAAGCCTCGCCCGAAGCTCGGGACATCACCTCGGCTGCGCGCCCGACCGAAGGGGCGCCGGAGCTCGCGTCGCCCGATGCGGCCACGCAAGCTGCAGCCGACGTGCCGCTCAGCCGTCCTTGAGCGCCTTGACGGGCGCCGCGCGGAGCTTGCGGCTCGCGGGCTTGCCCTTGATGGTCATCGGCTGCTTCGTGAAAGGATTGATGCCCTCCCGGTCCTGCGTGGCCGGGGTCTCCTTCGCCTTGATCTTCACGAGGCCCGGAACCGTGACCTCGCCCGGCCCGTCGGGACCAAGCTCCTTCTTCACCAGCTCGCCGAGCGCATCGAGCACGCTGGCCACGGACTTCTTGTCGAGGTTGGTGGCCTCGGCAAGACCAACGATCATCTGGGCCTTGGTCAGCTTGTTCGAACCGGGCATGTTTCCTCCAAGTCGAAAGGGGGCGTCCGTTTAACAAGCGAGGTTTCGCATCGCAAGGGATAAGTCAGTGTGCCCCTGACTTATTCGGTCTCGCGACGCCGGTGCGAGGCCGGATTCCAGTAGGACTGCTGCCCCGTGACGCCGCGACGGCCTCGAGCTCCTGGGTCAAGGCCGTCA
The DNA here is from genome assembly GCF_051524405.1 of Sorangium sp. So ce119. Classification (NCBI taxonomy): domain Bacteria; kingdom Pseudomonadati; phylum Myxococcota; order Polyangiales; family Polyangiaceae; genus Sorangium; species Sorangium sp. So ce119. Next base: position 39,611 of record NZ_CP150310.1, read on the forward strand.
TCTCCCGCTCCTCCGCGTCGGTCTTGTGGTCGTAGCCGAGCAGGTGGAGCAGGCCGTGCCCGAGCAGCATCGTGATCTCGTCGAGCAACGGACGGCCGCGCTCAGCGGCCTGCCGCGCGGCGGTATCGACCGAGACGATCACGTCGCCGAGCAGTCCGCTCCACGCCGACGGATCGACGGGACCGCGCCGGCCGCGCCGACGGGAAGCGGCGCCGTTCTGCTCGAGCATGGGGAAGGCGAGCACGTCGGTCGGCTTGTCCTTGTGCCGGTACGTGCGATTCAGCTCGTGGATGGCCTCGTCGTTCACGAGGGCAACCGAGAGCTCCACGCCCTGCAGCGCGAGGTGGTCGAGCATCTTGCTCGCTCGCCGGCGCACGACCGCCGTCGACACCCCCTTGAACGGCCCGCCCTGCGTCGTGATCGACACGATCGCGGGGGCCGCCGGGCGGCTCCCGCCTCGCTTCGTCCCAGAGCTCTCCTTGCGCTTCTCGGCCACGGGATCGCTATACCAGCTCCGGTATCTTCTTCGCATCCGCCAGGAACTGCGCGAGCCCGACGTCGGTCAGCGGGTGCTTCGTGAGCTGCTTGATGACCTTGAGCGGCATCGTCGCGGCGTGCGAGCCGATCATGGCGGCCTGCACGAAGTGGACGGGGTGCCGCACGCTCGCGGTGAGCACCTGCGTCGGGAAGCCGTAGTTCCGGTAGATCGTCACGACCTGCAGGACGAGGTCCATCCCGTCGCCCGCCGCGTCATCGACGCGCCCGACGAACGGCGAGATGTACGTGGCCCCCGCCTTGGCCGCGAGGAGCGCCTGCGCAGCCGAGAAGCAGAGGGTGACGTTCGTCTTGATGCCCTCGGCGGCGAGGATCCGGACGGCCTTGAGCCCCTCGTCGATGAGCGGGACCTTGACCACCACGTTCCGGTGAATCTTCGCGAGCTCGCGGCCCTCCCGGAGGATCGCGTCCTTCTCGACCGCCACCACCTCGGCCGAGATGGGGCCGTCGACCACCTCGCAGATCTCGGCGATCACCTGCCGCGTCGGCCTGCCTCCCTTGGCGAGGAGCGACGGGTTCGTTGTCACGCCGTCGATGACCCCCATCGACTGCGCTTCCTTGATTTCCGCGATGTCCCCCGAATCGATGAAGATCTTCATGGCCCTGCCTCCCCGGGCCGGTGAACCGGCCCTCCGCCGGTGTTCATGCGGGGGTCGGACGCGGGAGCAAGGGCCTGGTGAAGGCCCTCGCACCCAGATCGCGTCCTGTCAGGCGGGCGGGCAGGAGGGCCGGCTCAGACCGTCGCCTCGTCCTCGGCGCCGTGGCACGTGTTGAAGGGCTTGCCGCTGCCGCAGGGGCACTCCTGCTCCTGCGTGACCGCGGGCTGCGCGAGCGCCGGCGCGGGGTTCGCGCCTATCGGGAGGGCCTCCTCGTGCTGCGCGACCGCGTCGAGCAGCGCGGCCTCGTGCCGCTGCCGATCGGCCGCCTCGATCTGCGCCTCTTCCTGCTCGGCGCGCCGGACGTTCACGCTGAAGAGCTTCGTGACCACGTTCGAGGAGACGCGGGCCACCATGTTGACGAACATGTTGTAGCCCTCCTTCTTGTACTCCTGCTTCGGGTCCTTCTGCCCGTAGCCGCGCAGGCCGATGCCGTCGCGGAGGTGGTCCATGTCGGTCAGGTGATCGACCCAGGCCTTGTCGAGCTCCTCCAGGTAGAGGTGCCGGAAGATGCGCAGCGACAGCTCGACCCCGATCTCCTCCTCGCGCTTCTCGTAGGCCTTCTCGGCGCGCTCGTAGAGGTCCCGCGCCAGCGTCTCCTGGTCGCCGATGTGCGAGACGTCGTCCGGCAGATCGACGCCGAAGTGCTCGCGGAAGCCCTGGAAGATGCCTCCCCAGTCCCAGTCCTCCGGCGGCTTGCGAGGCGGGCACGACTCCTCGACCATGGCGCCGATGATGCGGTCCATCAGATCGAGCAGCCGCTCCCGCTGCTCCGTGAGCGCCAGCGGCACGAGCTCGGCGCACTCGTCGTAGATCTCGAGGACCTTGTCGGCGCGCGGCTCGAGCTCGATCTTCACGCCCCAGCGCGTGTAGATCTCGCGCTGCAGGTTCTCGAGCTCGACGAACCGCTCCGTCCCTTCGAAGTCCTTCCGCACGATCTCGCGGCGGTTGCCGTCCGCGTCGAGCGGCATCACCGGATCGTTCGCGAACATCCCGAGCAGGTAGCCGACGTCCGGCCGGACCAGCTCGGTGATGGACGCGAGCGGCTTGATGGCGCGCTTCTCGCCCGTCGGCTTGCCCTCCTCGTCGAGGATCTCGGGGGAGTAACGGCCGACGAGCAGCGACTGGCGCATGTCGTAGATCGTCTTGCGCTGCGCGCTCATCACGTCGTCATACTCGAGCAGGTTCTTGCGGATGTCGAAGTTGCGCTCCTCGACCTTCTTCTGCGCGTTCTCGACGCTCTTCGTCACCCACGGGTGCTCGATGGGCTCGTCGTCCGGCATGCCCATCCGCTCCATCAGGTTCTTCACCCGATCGCCCGCGAAGATGCGCATGAGGTCGTCCTCGAGGGACAGGTAGAACTTCGACGTGCCGGGGTCGCCCTGGCGGCCGGCGCGGCCGCGGAGCTGGTTGTCGATGCGGCGCGACTCGTGCCGCTCGGTGCCGAGGATGTACAGACCGCCGATCTCGCGGATCTCGTTGCCCTCCGCCGTGCACTCCTTCTTGAGCTCCTCGACCAGGGCCTCGAACGCCTCCGGCTCCGCCTCGGGGTGGCGGTTCTGCTCCTTGAACTTGAGCTTCGCGAGCATCTCCGGGTTGCCGCCCAGGATGATGTCCGTCCCGCGACCCGCCATGTTGGTCGACACCGTGATCGCGCCCTTGCGGCCCGCCTGCGCGACCACGTAGGCCTCGTTCTCGTGGTGCTTGGCGTTCAGCACGTTGTGCTTCACGCCCCGCTTCGTGAGGATCCGGCTGATCGCGGTGCTCTTCTCGACGCTCGTCGTGCCCACCAGGATCGGCTGGCCGAGCTCGTGCTTCTCGAGGATCTCGTTGATGACCGCCGTGAACTTCTCCTTCTCGGTCTTGTAGACGAGATCCTCGTAGTCGACGCGGACCACCGGCTTGTTCGTCGGGATGATGACGACGTCGAGCTTGTACGTGCTGTGGAACTCCGAGGCTTCCGTGTCCGCGGTGCCCGTCATCCCGGAGAGCTTCTTGTAGAGCCGGAAGAGGTTCTGGAAGGTGATCGTCGCCATCGTCCGGCTCTCCTCCTGGATCCGGACGTTCTCCTTCGCCTCGACCGCCTGGTGCAGGCCGTCCGACCACCGGCGGCCCGCGAGGACGCGGCCGGTGAACTCGTCGATGATGAGCACCTTGCCCTCGCGCACCATGTAGTTGACGTCGCGCTTGTAGAGCGTGTGCGCGCGCAGGCACTGGTTCAGGATGTGCAGCGTCTCGAGGTTCACCGGATCATAGAGGTTCGTGCCCTTGAGCACCTTGAGCGCCGAGAGCAGCCGCTCCGCCGTCTCCACCCCTTCGTCGGTCAGCGTCACCGAGTGCGCCTTCTCGTCGACGGCGTAATGCTCCTCGTTCCGGAGCTGGGGGATGACCTCGTTGATCGTGCGGTACTTGTCGCTCGAGCGCTCCCCCTGGCCGCTGATGATGAGCGGAGTCCGCGCCTCGTCGATGAGGATGGAGTCGACCTCGTCGACGATCGCGTAATGGAGCGGGCGCTGCGCATACTCGAGCGCCGAGAACTTCATGTTGTCGCGCAGGTAGTCGAAGCCGAACTCGTTGTTCTGGCCGTACGTGATGTCGCAGCGGTAGGCCTGGCGCTTCTCCGCGTCGCCCTGCTGGTTGACGACCACGCCCGTCGACAGGCCGAGGAAGCCGTAGAGCTTGCCCATCCACTCGGCGTCGCGCCGCGCCAGGTAATCGTTCACCGTGACGACGTGGACGCCCTTGCCCTCGAGGGCGTTCAGGTAGCAGGGGAGCGTCGCGACCAGCGTCTTGCCCTCGCCGGTGCGCATCTCGGCGATGCTGCCGTTGTGGAGCACCATGCCGCCGATGAGCTGCACGTCGTAATGGCGCATCTTGAGCGCGCGCCTCGACGCCTCGCGGCAGACCGCGAACGCCGGGACCAGGATGTCGTCCAGCGTCGCCCCGTTGGAGAGCTTCTCCTTGAACTCCGCGGTCTTCGCCCGAAGCTCGGCGTCCGAGAGCTTCTGCAGCTCCGGCTCCATCCTGTTGATCACCTCGACCCGGGGTCGCATGCGGCGGATGGCACGCTCGTGCGAGGTGCCGAAAATCTTCTTCATCGCCCAAGTGAACATCTTTACGTGCCTTGGCTCCGCGGCGGTCAGGTGGGAGGAAAGGGTCCGGCCGAGGAACGCGAACGTAGTCGCGCCGCGGGCGCCGCGCAATTCCGGGACCGCGCGCGCCGTCGACAACGCCGCCGCGGCGATCCGACCGCCGCTCCACCGCCCGGGCGCCGCCGATCGCCGGCATGTCGAGGGCGCGCGGGTCGCGTGGACACGCACCAGCTCCCACGCGCCCAGCCGGTCCCGCGCGCGCCTGAACCGCCCCGGGGTGCCGCCCCTGCTGAAGGAAGAGCTACGGCGCGCCGTGGCCCGAGGCGGTCGAGTTCATGCCGTGGTGCACGAGGGGGGACTCGAACCCCCAAGCCTCGCGGCGCCGGAACCTAAACCCGGTGCGTATACCGATTCCGCCACTCGTGCGCGCGCACGCTTGTGGCACCCCACGCCAGCCTCATCAAGCTGGAAAATGAGATTGCCGCGGTGCGCCGATCGCGTCAGGGCGGGGATGCTCGAGCAGCCCGGACGTGAAATTCGCGCCGGGGTCGAACCTGGAGCATCCGGCGGATCGGCGGACGGCGCCGCCCTGGAGGGGCCGCAAACCTGGGCTGGCCCGTGCGCACGAACCGCGCACCGGCCAGGAGGCGCGCGGTGGGCGAGCCGACAGCATGGGGTCGCGGTCGTTGCCGGGGGCGGAGGTGCGCCGCGCGAGGAGCGCGAAACGGGCACAGCGACGGTCGAGGGGGCCGCGGGGCAGCCCCACCCGCGGCGTCGCGCGAACGGCCGCGTTTGACGCCGAGATCCGGGGCCGACGAGGGCCGGGCGGCGGCGGCGGCCCGCCGTCGGCACGTGCGTTGCGAAGAGGGGGCACCGTCCGCGGACGCGGATGCTGCCGCTGAACGACGGGGAGCGCGCTGGTGGCCGTCCTCGTCGATGCGGCGCAATTCGACTGCAAGCCGCAGGGATACCGATGACGTACCAACCGAACGTTCTCCTCCTCGATCAGGACCACGTCCTCCGGAGGGCCACGGCGCTCCTCCTCTGCAACCGCGGCGCCCTCGTCAGCCCGGCCGCGACCCTGGACGACGCGATCTCCCTCTCGCGCGAGCGCGTCTACGACGTCGCGCTGATCGATCTCGCCCCCGGGACGAAGAGCGCCCGCGAGATCCTGGGCCGCCTGCGCCGCGAGGGCACGATGCCGCGGCGGGTCGTCTTCTGCGCCGACGAGCCGGTCTCGTGCGACGGCGCGGACGACGTCAGCGAGGTGCTGCTCAAGCCGTACGCCTTCGGCCGGCTCCTCAGCACGATCTTCGTCGACCTCGGCGCCCCGCCCTCCACGAAGTCCGGGGTCTTTCCCCGCCTCCGGCTGGTCCGCGGCGACCTCGGCAAGGCGGAGCGGAGCGGGCCGGGCGAGCGAGGCGTGCGCGCCGCCGGCGGGGTGGCCCTCGACGCGGCGGTCCCTCCGGTCGCGCCGCGCGGGGCCTCCGTCGAGGCGCGCAGCGGCGCGTCCGTCGAGGCGCGCGGCGGCGCCGTGGTCCGGCTCCAGCGCAGGACGCGCAGCGGCCCCTCCGGGCGGACGGTCAGGTCGACCCGGCGCGCGCCGCGAGGTGCTCGCCATCCCGGATGACGATCCGCCGCCGGTCGAACGAGATCAGGCCGGCGCGCTTCAGCTTGCCGAGCAGCAGGGTGACCGTCTCGCGGGTGGAGCCGATGAGCAGCGCGATGTCGGCGTGCGTGAAGGGGGCCGACACCAGCTCGCCGGCGGCGTGAGGCTGCCCCCACCGCCGGGCGGCGGCGCGGAGGAACTCGAGCAGGCGCGCCTCGACCGTGCAGAGGAGCAGCGAGCCGAGGCGCGCCTCGGTCTCGAGCTGGCGCGCCACGAGCGCCGCCACGAGCGCGGCGCGGATCGCCGGGTCAGCCGCGACGAGCCGGTCGAGCCCGGCGAGCGGCACGAGGAGCGCGTCCCCCTCGTCGAGCACCGTCGCGCTCTCGGACGCCACCGTCGCGCCCGCGAGCGCGCTATCGCCCACGAGGTCGCCGGGCCCGCGGTGCCCGAGCGGAAAGACCCGCCCGTCGGCGACGCGCTCGACCTTCACGCGCCCCGCCCCGAGCAGGACCAGGTGCCGCGCCGGCGCGCCCTGCTGGACGATGCTCTGCCTGCGCGCGAGCCGCTCGAACCTGCCGATCTCGAGCAGCGCATGCCGGCTCGGCGACGTCAGGCGGGCGAACGGTGAGCGCGACAGGATCCGCTCCTTGTCGGCGTCCAGGGAGACGTCGCCGCGCACCCCCTCGATCCCCAGCGTAGGTCCGCGCACCTTCGGCCGTTCCATCGCGCCTTCGCCCAACCTTTCGGGATTTCAAGCCTCCCGATCGGCCCGCGATAGTGCAACGATCCGTTGACGGGGGCCAATCCAAACAGGTTGCGAGCGAGCTCCCAGGCAGGGTGAAAAAATCCTGCCGTGGTCCAGAGGCTGACACTGTGTTCAGCCGTGCAGGACCCAGGCCCTGCACTATTTTTTGGTGCAGACGTGAAAGCAAGACCCGGGCCGCTGCCCCGTTCGATGCTACGTTGGGGGTGAGGCCACCAATGAAACACTCGATGGCACGAACCTCGCGCAATGCCCCGGCCCCCCTTCGGCGGGTGGCGCAGGCGGCGAACTGAGAGAAGGAGCTCCTCATGGGCATGGAGATGAAGCTCCAGTTCAAGCTGTCCCAGCAGCTTGTGATGACCCCGCAGCTGGTGCAGGCCATCCGGCTGCTGCAGCTCTCGCGGCTCGAGCTGGTCGACGAGATCAGGAAGGAGCTGGACGGCAACCCGGTCCTCGCGGACGACATGACCGACCCGAAGGCGCGGGACGGGGAGAAGGGGGATCAGAGGGGGAGGAACGCCGACCTGCCGACGGAGCAGCGGCTCGAGAACGGCGAGCGGTTCGACCGCGACACCGACATCGCGGCGCGCGAGACGGAAAAGCGGGTGAAGGAGGTGGACTGGGAGCAATTCCTGGAAAACCGCCAGCTCCAGCAGGCAATGCCGGCGCACCGGGGCGGCTTCGAGGAGCTGCCGCCGATCGATCAGAACCTGACGAAGCCGTCGAACCTGCGCGACCACCTGCTCTGGCAGCTCCAGATGAGCGATTTCGTCGAGAACGAGCGGCAGTTCGCGCTGCTCGTCATCGGCAACCTCGACGAGAAGGGATACCTGGACCTCAAGGGGGGCGAACGTCCGGACGGGACGAAGGGGCCCGACCTCTGCCTCGCGGACCTGGCGCGGGAGGCGGAGCTGCACCCGGAGGACGCGGAGGAGGTGCTGGCGATGATCCAGCGCTTCGACCCGGTCGGGGTCGCCGCGCGCGATCTGTCGGAGTGCCTGCGGGTCCAGGCGGAGGTGCTCGGCTTCGACGCGATCGAGATGGCGATCATCAAGGACCACCTCCACAACGTGGAGCGGCGCAACTTCCCCGCGATCGCGAAGGCGCTGAAGATCGCGCTGGAGGACGTCTACGACGCCGTCCAGGAGATCCAGAAGCTGGAGAGCGTGCCGGCGCGCAACTTCGCCGAGGTCGACGAGAAGACGATCGCGATCACCCCCGACGTGTACGTCATCAAGGACGGCGATCAGTTCGTCGTCACCGACAACGACAAGGGGCTCCAGCGGCTCTACATCAACGAGAACCTCGCCCAGCGGATGCTCAAGGATCCGAAGGCGAAGGAGTTCATCAGCGAGAAGCTCCGGAGCGCGCAGTGGCTGATCCGGGCCATCGAGCAGCGGCGGCGCACGATCATCAAGGTGACCGAGTGCATCGTCGAGAAGCAGCGCGAGTTCCTCGAGCGCGGCGTGGGCTACCTGAAGCCCATGATCCTCAGGGACGTCGCCGAGTCGGTGGGCATGCACGAGTCGACCATCTCCCGCGTGACGTCGAACAAGTACGTGCACACGCCCCAGGGGCTCTTCGAGCTCAAGTACTTCTTCAACTCATCCATCCACCGGGTGGCGGACGAGGACATCGCCTCGGAGAGCGTCAAGCAGGCGATCAAGAAGATCATCGTGGCCGAGGACAAGTCGAACCCGTACAGCGACCAGGCGATCGTCAAGATCCTCGAGGAGACGGACGGCATCAAGATCGCCCGCCGCACCGTGGCCAAGTACCGCGAGATGCTCGGCATCCTGAGCTCGTCGAAGCGCAAGAAGATGTTCTGAGCCGCGCCGGGCCGCCCGCCCGGCCACCCCAGCCATGCCCGCCGATCCGATCACGGCCGCACAGCTCTTCGAGCGCTTCTTCGCGCCGCACTACCCGCCCGACGCGCTCGCCGACCTGGCGAGCGCGCGCTCGACCGACGCGAACCCGGCCGGAAACCCGTCGATCCTGGCCCAGATGGAGCACGCGGCGGAGGTGTTCGCCCGGCTCGCGCCCGGGGCGTTCGGCGCGCCCGACCTCGGGCTCGATTTCTCCGACGCGTCGGTCCACCGCCTGGGCGCGGCGCTGACGCGCGAGCGGCGCGACGCCTGGCTCGCGCCGGCAAAGGGCGCGGGGGACGCTGACGGCGCGCGGGACGCCGACGGCGCGCCGACGAGGAGCGGGGCGGGGGAGCCGCCCATGATCGTCACCCTGGTGACGCACGGGGCGCTCTACGTCGGGGCGTGCGTCGCCAGGAACCACGGCGGAAAATGGCTGGTCCGGAGGCCGCTGTGGGAGTCGCTGGTCCGGCTCGAGTCGCGGGCGGGGACGGGCGATCTCGCGATCTTCCAGTGGTGGCTCAAGGCGCTCAGCGACGAGGAGATCGGCCGCGGGAGGCTCGTGGATCGCTACCGCACCCACGTGGAGGTGCCGACCTTCGACGCCGAGCAGCTGCCGATCATCGCCGCGGGCGACCGGCGGATCCCGAGGCTCGCGAAGGTGCGGTACGACGCGCTCTACAAGCACCTGCGCGCGCACCTGCCGGAGCTCAGGTCGGTCGGCGAGGATTTCCCGTCCCCCGAGCGGTTCGAGGAGATGGGGTTCAAGAGCATGGAGTTCGCGCTGCTCGGCGGCGGGCGGATGCTCCTCATGCACGGGGCGACCGCGGAGGGGGTGCACCTGTTCTGGCTGGACGCGAGCGGCTTCGTGAAGTCCGTGTACTACCCGGCCGACAGCTTCCCCGCGCACGTGGTCCAGGTCGAGGGCGAGAAGATCCGGGTGATCGTGCCCGTCCGCGGCGAGACCCAGGCGCACGAGATGCTCTGGTGGGGGGCGTAGCCGGCCGCGCCGGCGCGCGGGGCCGACGCTCGCGCGCGGCGCTCGCCGGGGGTAGGCTCGCCCCCGTGCTGTCGTCCGACGTCCGCTTCGAGGGGTTCACCGCGACCGACTGGGTCCGCGTGCTGTCGTTGTTCAGGCCGCGGCGCGCGGGCAGCGACACGCGCGAGGCCGACCGGCCGCGCGGCGGCGTCGTCGCGGTCCACGCGGGCGGCAGGCTCAGGAAGCTCATGCACACGGACGCCGGCCGGCTCCGGATCGACGACGCGCAGCGCGCCCCGCCGCGCACCGCGGAGGAGCTCGCCGCGCGCCACCACGCGAGCTGGGCCGCCGTGATCGAGGCGGGCGCCCTCGAGGCGATCGTGGAGCGGTTCGGGGCGCGCATGCGGCGCGGCGACGACCTCATCGCGCAGTCGCTCCTCCTGCTGCAGCTCGCGCGCGAAGAGGTCCTCGCCGGGAGGATCGACGTCTGGCCGGCGCGGCTGCGCGGCGTGCCGATGCCGTCGCCGGGCGTCGTGCGGGGCACGCTGGAGTCGCTCGCCGGGGTCGGCAAGACGATGGTGATCGGCCTGTTCGAGGGCGGGGAGCTGTGGACGAGCGTCGCGATGCGCCGCGACGCGCGGGGGATCAACCTGATCCTCGGGCCGGACGAGGTGCGGAAGGACATGGGCCTGCTCGCCGGCGACTGGCGCCGCGACTACCGGCACCTCTCGCGCGCCATCGAGGAGCGGGCGGGGGAGCTGTCGCTCGGCTGCTTCGCGGAGGCGGAGACCATCCGGAAGCTCGAGGTCGACCCGAGCCCGGGCGCCTGGGCGCGGGCGGTGGCGGTGCGCGACGTGATCCTCGCGCCGGTGCCCGCAGCCCTCGCCATCCCGCTCGGGATCGACGCGGGGCGCGCGGCGCTCAGCGCCCTCCGCGCGATCGCGGAGCGGATCGATCCGATGGGGATCGTGGGGCCCGCGATGCGGGCGGTGCTCGAGCGCGCCGGCACCGACAGTGAGATGGCCGCGATGCTGCCGTTCCACCCGCTCGAGCTCCTCCGCAAGCTGATCAGCCGGGAGCGCTGATCCGGGGCGAGCGCGCGCGGGGTCGCGGCGCGGCCGCGCCGCCGCGTCAGGGGTGCGCGGTGCTCGAGTCGCCGCCCTGGACCGCGGGCGCGAGCTGGAAGCGGCGCTCCTCGCAGGCGTACGCGGTCGGGGTCAGCTCGATGACGGTGTGCAGCGGGATCGGCAGCGTCGGGCACGAGGGCGCCGGGCGATCCACGAGGTACGCGTACAGCGCGCGCAGCACCGCCTGGTGGCCGATCACGAGCACGGGCGAGCGCTGGCGCTCGAGCTGGATGATCAGCGGGTCGAGGCGCTGGATGACGTCCTCGTACGACTCGCCGCGCGGGTAGCGGTAGCGGAACTTGTCGGCCGCGCGCGCGTTGAAGACCTCGGGCATCTGCTGCCGGATCTCCTCGTAGGTCATGCCCTCGCAGACGCCCGCGTCGATCTCGTCGAGGGCGCGCCAGGCGACGTGGTTCTGCGTGATCGGGCGCGCGGTCTGGATGGTGCGGCGCAGGGTGCTCGTCCAGACGTTGACGTGCTCGTCGCCGGCCCGCTCGCGGATGAAGACGGAGAGGTTCTTCGCGTACTCGTCGCCGCGCGCGCTGAGATCCGAGTCGCCGCCGAGCAGGCCCTTCTCGTTGAACACGCTCTCGCCGTGGCGGGTGAGCCAGATCGGGTGCGGCGTGAGGTGCATGTTCATCAAGAGCGGGACGAGCCGCGCCGGCAGGTAGCCGTGGATGCGGTTCAGCACGACCTGGCGGCCGACGTCGATGATCTTGATGTAGCTCTTCTCGGGCTCGCCCAGCGGCTCGTACGCGCGGGCGTAGTGCGCGATGCGCGCGCGGAAATCGCGCAGCGCCGCCTCGGGATCGACGCCCTGGTAGTCCGGGGAGCGGAGCTTCGTCTCGCGGACGTTGGTCTCGATGATCGACTCGTCGTTGCAGATCGACTCGATGAAGACGACCGGGAAGCCGTGCGCCTGGCAGCGCTCGGTGACGAGGTTCCGGCGCGCGCGGGTGCTGTTCGTGGCGTCGTAGATCGCCACCTCGCCGCCGGAGCTGAGCCAGCCGATGAGGTCGTCGAGCGCCGTCATCGCCATGCCGAGCAGCGCCTGGCGGCCCGAGGTGTTGTCGGGGTCGAAGAACTGGTGCGGCTGCGCGGTGCCGAGGTGCGCGCGGCGGTAGTTGCCGACGTTGAAGAGCCGCGTGGGGTGGCCGAGCCACGAGAGGTACCGCGCGATCTTGCGGGCGATGGATGTCTTGCCCCGGGCGGGCAGGCCCACCATGGCGAGGACGATCGGCGACGAGTCGCGCGCGAGCGAGACCATGGGACCGTTCTAGCCGATGATGGTACGGCCGGCGACGATCGCGGAAAGCAGCCGGCCGCTCCGCTGTCCGTCGCGCCGGTAGGAGAAGAAGCGGGCGGGGTCACACGCCGTGCACCCGCTGACGTCGTCGACCCGCGCCGCGTCGAGCCCGACCTCGGCGAGCTGGGCCTTGAGGATGCTCCGGACGTCGACGTGCGGGCGCGCGCCGGGGGCGCCGCGGACGACGGCGGATCCACCGGCAGCGGAGCAGGCGGCGAGTTCGGCGGCGACGTCGTCGCCGACCTCGAAGCAGCACGCCTCGATGTGCGGGCCGATCGCGGCGACGAGATCGGCGTCGAGGCCGGCGAGCGATCTCAGCGCGCGGGCGGCCTCCACGACCACGCGGAGCACGGTGCCGCGCCAGCCGCTGTGGACCGCGGCGACGGCGCCGCTCCGGCGGTCGGCCAGGAGGATCGGCGCGCAGTCGGCGCTGCGGACGCCGCAGCCGACCCCGGCCACGCGCGAGAGGGTGACGTCGCCCACCTCGCGGACGACGGCGTCGCGATCCTCGTCGCCGGTGAGCACGCGCGCGGCGACGCCGTGGACCTGGCTGAGGTAGTAGAGCCGCGCCGCGGGGATCCCGAGGCGGCGCGCCGCGCGCTCCAGGTTCTCGCGCACCGCGGCGGGATCGTCGCCCAGCGCGACGGCGAAGCTCAGGGTGTCCCACGGGGGGGCGCTGACGCCGCCGCGCCGGGTGAAGAAGGCGTGCGAGAAGCCGGCGGCGGCGAGGAACGGGCTCTCGAGCGCCTCGGCCGCCCCGGGGGCGTCCAGTTTTGCGGTCATTTGTCCTGTCACGGCGCGATCGACGCGTCGGCTGCTTCGGTCATAGACGATACGGGTGGGTTGCGTGGTATTTTCCCGCTCCACGCATGGCCGCCGGTCCGGACCCGAACATCGGTCGAGATCTGCTCGGGGGGCAGTTCCAGATTCTTCAGAAGATCGGCTCCGGCGGCATGGGGTCGGTCTACAAGGCCGCACAACCGGCGATGAACCGGATGGTGGCGGTGAAGATCCTCCACCCGAAGCTCGCGAACCGAAAAGATCTCGTCTCTCGCTTCCGCCGCGAGGCGCGGGCGATGAGTCATCTCACGCACCCGAACACCGTGAAGGTGCTGCTCTACGGCGAGCTCGAGGACGGCTCGCTGTACATCGTCATGGAGTACCTGGAGGGCAAGAACCTGAACCAGGTGGTCCGGAAGGAAGGGCCGCTGCCCATCGAGCGCGCGATCCCGATCCTCATCCAGGTCTGCGGCGCCCTGCAGGAAGCGCACATCCAGGGGATCGTGCACCGCGACCTGAAGCCCGAGAACATCTTCCTGTCGACCAACGGCGGGCTGAAGGACTACCCGAAGGTGCTCGACTTCGGGCTCGCGAAGGTGACGGAGCGCGAGCTCAGGCCGGGGTCGGTGATGCTCACGCAAGAGGGCATGGTCTTCGGGACGCCGGAGTTCATGTCGCCCGAGCAGGCGCAGGGCAAGGTGCTCGACGCGCGCAGCGACATCTACTCGCTGGCGACCATCCTCTACGAGGTGCTCACGGGCAAGCTGCCGTTCGAGGCGCGCACGCCGATGGAGTACATCCAGCACCACGTGACCAAGAACCCGATCCCGCTCGACGAGCGCGTCCCCGGGAAGCAGTTCCCGCACGGGCTCGCGGCGGTGCTCGGCAAGGCGCTCGAGAAGCGGCCCGAGGACCGGTTCGAGTCGGCCGCGGAGTTCGCCGACGCGCTCAAGCCGTTCGCGGGCGGCGCGGGCAAGGGCTACACGGCGATGATGCCGAAGAACGCGAACGCGGTGCTCGAGCAGGCGGCGAAGCAGCACGCCGCCGCGCTCCAGGCGAACAAGGCGCCTGCGTCGACGTTCAAGTCGCCGGCGAAGACGGTGAAGATGATGCAGCAGCCGCCGGCGCCGGCCGCCAAGCCGGCGCCCGCGCCCCTGGCGAAGACGCCGACCAAGGCCGATACGCCGGCCAGGGCCGAGGCGAAACCGCTGCTGCTCGTCGGCATCGCGGCGGGGTGCCTGATCGCGGGCATCCTGATCACCATCGTGGCCATGCGGCTGTTCCAGGGCTGATCCTCGGCCGCTGCGCCCCAGGATCGAGGCGCTCCCACGCGGGCGTGCTAGCGTCGCCGCTCCGGCGCGCCGGGCGCTCTGGATGCGCATCGCATGCGCCAGCGTTCACGGGGACGGCGTCATGGCCTCGGAGCAATCAGGGAACCCTGGGGGAAACGGGAACGATCCGATCGGCAAGGCCGATCCGCCGCGGCGCGCCTCGGAGCCGCCGCGGAGGACATCCGAGCCGCCACGGCATGCGTCGGAGCCGCCGCGGCATGCGTCGGAGCCGCCGCGGCATGCGTCGGAGCCGGCGCGGCGCGCGTCGGAGCCGGCGTGGCGCGGGTCGGAGCCGGCGCGGCGCGCGTCGGAGCCGGCGCGGCGCGCGTCGGAGCCGGCGTGGCGGGCGTCGGAGCCGGCGTGGCGGGCGTCGGAGGCGCCGCGGCGGGCGTCCGAGCCGCCGCGGGTAGCGTCGGAGCCGCCGGCGCGGAGGTCCGTGCCGCCGGGGCGAGGGAGCGAGCCGCCGCAGCGGATCAGCGCGGGGGCGCGGCCGATCAGCGCGTCGCACCTCGAGGGCGCGCCGCCCCCGCCGGACGGGGCGGCCGCGCAGGACAGGAACGCCAGGCTCGCGACCTGGGCGAAGCGCATCGGGATCGCGCTCGCGGCGCTGCTCGTCCTCGCCGGCGTCGCGGTCGTGCTCGTCGTCCAGCACTACGAGGCGGACCTGCCCTCGACCCGCGAGCTCAAGGACTACCGGCCCCCGCAGGTGACGCGCATCCTCGCGCGCGACGGGACGCGCCTCGGCGAGCTCTTCACCGAGCGACGCACCGTGGTGCGCATCGGCGAGATCCCGAACCAGGTGAAGCTCGCCGCGCTCGCCGCCGAGGACGCCGGCTTCTACGAGCACGCAGGGCTGAACTACCTCGGCATGCTCCGCGCGCTCGCGGTGAACCTCCGCTCGACCCAGACGAGGCAGGGCGCGAGCACGATCACCCAGCAGGTCGTCAAGAACGTCCTGCTCACGCCGGACCGGACCTACGGCCGCAAGGCGCGCGAGATCATCCTGGCCCGCAGGATCGAGCAGGAGCTCACGAAGGACGAGATCCTGGAGCTCTACCTCAACAAGATCTACTTCGGCCACGGCCGCTACGGGGTCGAGGAGGCAAGCCGGTACTACTTCGGCAAGGGCGTGCGCGACGTGACGCTCGCCGAGGCCGCGCTGCTCGTCGCCGTCGTGAAGGGGCCGTCGGTGTACTCGCCCCGCGTGAACCTCGAGCGCGCCGTGGGGCGGCGCGACTTCGTGCTCGATCAGATGAAGCGCAAGGGCTTCGCGGACGAGATCCTGGTCGAGCAGGCGAAGCGGGAGCCGGTGGTGCTCGCCATCGAGACCGAGTCGCTCGCGGAGCTCGCGCCCGAGGTGGTCTCCGAGGCGCAGCGCGTGCTGCGCGAGGTCGCGGGGCCCGCCGCGCAGCAGGGCGGCTACACGATCACGACCACGATCGATCCGGCGACGCAGGCGGCGGCGCGCGCCGCGGTCCGCAAGAACATCGACGCGTACGCGAAGCGGCACAAGCTGTTCGGGCCGCTCGCGCGGGCCAAGAAGGAGCCGCCGCCGTTCGAGGGGACGCCCTCCGGCCACAAGGTCTTCCGGGGGATCGTCACGGGCGCCGACGACGCTCGAGGGACGCTGTCCGTGCGGGTAGGCACCGTCGAGGGCACGGTCTCGCTCCGCGGCGCGCAGCGGTACAACCCGAACGGGCTCGTGCCGAGCAAGTTCGCCGAGGTCGACAAGGTGGTGCGCGTCAGTTTGATCGGCCCGGCGCCGGAGCCGGTCGTCGCGGCCGCCGCGCCGGCCGAGGGGGACGACGAGGACGCCGCCGCCGGCGAGGCGAAGCGCGCCGCGCCCGCGGGCAACGCGGCGAAGCCCGCGGCGCCGGTGCCGATGCGGCTCGAGCTCGGGCCCGAGGGGGCGCTCGTCGCGATCGACGTGCGGACGCGCGAGATCGTCGCGCTCGTCGGCAGCTACGAGGCGGTGCGCGGCGGGCTCGACCGCGCGACGTTCGCGCGGCGGCAGCCAGGGTCGACGTTCAAGGCGTTCGTCTACGGCTACGGGATCCACGCGCGCACGCTGACGCCGGCGACGATCCTGGAGACCAACCCGTCGGCCGTCGCCGGGTACAACCCGCAGAACCACGACGAGAGCGAGGGGAAGTCGCCCGCGCGGCTGCGCGAGGCGCTCGCGCACAGCGTGAACGTGGCCGCGGTGTCGGCGATGTCGCGCGTCGGCGCCTCGAACGTTGTCGCCTTCGCGGGCGCGCTCGGCGTCCAGTCGAAGCTCGGCGCAGACCTGTCGCTCGCGCTCGGCGCGTACGAGGTGACGCCGCGCGAGATGGCGGCCGCGTACGCGAGCATCGCCGCGGGCGGCGTCCACGAGCAGCCGGTCCTCATCACGAAGATCGTCGGGCCCGGAGGCGTGGAGATCCCGCTGCCGCCGCGCCCGCCGGCGCACCGCGTGATGGAGGAGGCCGAGGCGTACGTGCTCACGAGCCTGCTGACGTCGGTCGTGCAGAGCGGGACCGCGAGGCAGGCGCGCTCGCTCGGGCGGCCGATCGCCGGCAAGACGGGGACGACGAACCAGTCGAAGGACACGTGGTTCGTCGGCTACTCGACCGACATCGCCTGCGCTGTGTGGACCGGCTACGACGACGCGGCGCCGCTCGGCAAGGGCGAGGCGGGCGCCACGTCGGCGCTGCCGGCGTTCGTCGATTTCATGAAGCAGGCGCACGCGAAGCGCCCGGCGGCCGACTTCCCGGTGCCGAGCGGCGTGGTGCGCGTGAAGATCGATCCGGCGACGGGGCTCCTCGCGCGCGAAGGGCAGGAAGACGCGATCGAGGAGGTGTTCGTCGCCGGCACGGAGCCGGCCGAGGAAGCGCCGGTCCCCGAGGCGGACGCGGGCGCGGAGGCCGCGGACGGCGGCGCCCCGGAAGATCTGCAGGGCGTCGTGCCGGCGCCGGGCGAGGGGCCACAGCCGGCCACGGCAGCGCCGGGAGCCGCGACAGCGCCGCCGACGCCCGGTGAGTCGGAGCACGCGCCGGAGCCGGGGCCGCTGCCGGCGGGCGACCCGGCGCCGCCGCCGTTCTGAGCGGCGCCGCCCTGACGCGCTAGCCGGCGCCCGGCGCGGGCGCCGACGCGGGCGGGCCGCCTGGACCGACGGCGACGCCGGGGAACGGGCCCGTCACGGCCAGCGTGAGGCCGTCTTCCTGCATGTTCAGGAACAGCGCCCTGCCGTCGGGCGAGAAGCACACGCCGGCGAGCTCGCCGAGGCTCCGCGCGTTGTGCGCGAAGTCGAAGACCTGCCCGTCCACGCTCAGGCATCGAACGAAGTTCCCGAGCGGGCCGTCCTCCACGAGGAAGAGCTCGCCCCAGGGCGCGACGGTGATGTTGTCGGGCATGTCCAGCGCATCCCGGTCGGTCGCGTGCGCGAGGAGCTCGATCGTGCCGCCGTCTCCCTCGGGGACCACCTGGAAGATCTGCCCGGCGCCCGCCGGGCCGCCGGTCGTCGCGCTGAAGTACACGGCGCCTTGCGAGAGGCAGATGCCCTCGCCGCGCCGGAAGACGGCGGCCCCCTTGGCCCGGGCCTGCTTCCGGACCGAGTCGTCCTTCGGATCGGGATCGTCGATGTCCACCCACGCGATCTCGCGCGGGTCCCCCGGAGCCCAGTCCGAGGTGTCGACGCCGCGCTCCCCGACGACGCCGAGCGCCTGGAGCTTGCCCTGGAACGGCGCCGCGGGATCCGCAGGCTTGAAGCGGTAAAAGCAGCCGTCCGTGCGATCCTCGGTCAGGTACGCGACGCTCGTCGCGGGATCGACGACCGCCGCCTCGTGGTAGAAGCGGCCGTAGCCCGTCAGGCGCTGCGGCGGCGCTACCCGCGACGCGGTCGCCGGGCACACGAAGACGTAGCCGTGGCGCGCGTCGACGTTCTCCTCGCAGGTGAGCCAGCCCCAGGGGCTCAGGCCGCCCGCGCAGTTCCGGTTGGTGCCGGCGAGCACGAGGTTGCTCGAGCGGCGCTCGAACGTCGCCGCGTCGACCACGAGCCGCGTGACGCCGCCCATGCTCGCGGCGTCGTACGCCTCCGCCGGCGCGCTCTGGCCCGCTTTGTAAGGGCCGATCGCCCTGTCCGCCGGCCCGTTCTCGTGATTCCTGAGCAGGACGACGGTGCTGTCGGGTCCAGGAAAGCATCCCATTCCGTCCGGTCGGCCGGGCACCCGATAGCCGTCGTCCATGTCGGCGCCGGCGCGCTCGAGGATCCGGTAAGTGAAGCCCGGCGGAAGATCGAGGATGCGCGACGGATCGGGCACGAGGGGCCCGAACCGGCCGACCGCCCGGGGCTGCGTCCTCCGCGAGAAGATCAGGGAGAGCGGCAGGGCCAGCGTCGCGACCGCCGCCCCGCCGAAGCGCAGGAACGATCGCCTCGGGACGCGTCGTCGCATGAGGACTATGTATGTCAGCGAGCGGTCCGGCGAAAGCCGTCGACCTCGCGCGTCAAGAGGCTGGTCCTGCGCTGGCGCGGAAGCAGAAGAGGTCAGCGGGCCCGTCGCGTCGCGAGAGCGCCTGTCGGGAGCTCACGCGACCCTCCTCGCCTCACCCGGGCTGGGATCCGTCGGAACCGGTGGGGACCAGGACCTTCGAGGATGCGCGGCCGATGAGCCGGCGCAGGATCTGCTTCGCGCCGATCGCCCCGCCCGCCCCCACGGCGAACACGAGGGGCGCCGCCGCGCCGCCCGTCACCGCGACGAGGCCCGCCGCGAGCAGCACGCCGGCGCCCGTCGCGACCGCGCCCGTCGAGGCCTCCTGGGCCGCGTGCGCGAGCGCTTCGTTCCTCGTCATCTGGCCGCGCTGGTAGGCCGTGACCCCCTCGTACGCGCCGAACGCGCCGTCGATGACGAACCCGATCCCGGCCGCCTTGCCCGCGCCCTTCAGGACCTCCCGGCCGGCGGTCTTCATCGCCTCGCGGGCGAGCGCCTTCGCCGCCGCAGCCGACGCGCCGTCGGCGAGCGCCGCCTGGCCGGCCTGCCGCGCCGCCTCGTGGACGACGAGCGCGCCCGCCTGCTTGCCGCCCTGATCGACGATGATCTTCGCCGCCGCCGTCGCCTGCGAGCCCAGCGAGAGCCCCGGCGCGAACGCGTCCACGACCGCCGTGGTGTTCTCGACCATCGCGCGCCGCAGGCCTTCCCGCGCGCCCTCGTCGAGGAGCCCCTTGCCCGCGGTCGAGAACAGCGCCTCTGCCGCCCCGCGCACGGCGACCGCGCCGCTCCCTGCAACCGAACCAAGGATCTTGTCTCGTCGTGAGCTCATCTCGACCTCTGCTTCTCGCGCGTTTTCGCCTCGAGAAGGGGTAGCGCCCCGGGGCGGAAAGACAAGCTCAGCGCCGCGCGCCCGCGGGCGCCGCGCGCGGGCGAGATCCGTCCCCGCGCACCGCGCACCGGCGTGACGATGAGCTCGTCCGAGGGCAGGCAGAGGCGGCGCGTCAGGGCGCGCGGCGCCGAGGCGCGCGGGTCGTCGCGCTGCCGCGCCGGATCAGGCGCTCGCCGTGGCCGCCGGCGTGAACACGACGCGCACGCAGCCGTCCTGCTTCTTCTTGAAGAGCTGGTACCCGCGCGGGCCGTCCTCGAGGCGCATCGGGTGCGTCACGAGGAACGAGGGATCGATCTCGCCGCGCTCGATGTGCTCGATCAGGCGCGGCATGTAGCGCTGCCCGTGCTGCTGCCCCATCCGGAAGACGAGGCCCTTGTTCATGGCCGCGCCGAGCGGGAACTTGTCGATGAAGCCGCCATAGGCGCCGACGATCGACACCGTGCCCCCCTTGCGGCAGGCCATGATCGCCTGGCGCAGCGCGATCGGACGATCCGTCTCGAGCCGCATCGCCTGCTTGGCGCGGTCGTAGGCGTACTCGAGGCCGCTCCCGTGCGCCTCCATCCCGACCGCGTCGATGCACGCGTCAGGGCCGCGGCCCCCCGTCATGTCGCGGAGCGCCTCGTGCACGTCGACCTCGTCGCAGTCGAGCACCTCCGCGCGGCCGCGCTCCCTGGCCAGCCGGAGGCGCTCGGGGATCCGGTCGATGGCGATCACCCGCTCCGCGCCGAGCAGGTAGGCGCTGAGGATCGCCATCAGCCCGACGCCGCCGGCGCCCCACACCGCGATCACGTCGCCGGGGCGGATCCCGCACAGGTCCGCGCCCATGTAGCCGGTCGGCAAGGCGTCGGACACGAACAGCGCGCGCTCGTCCGGGACCCCGTCGGGGACCTTGAAGGCGCCCTGGTCGGCGAACGGGACGCGGACGTACTCGGCGTGGCTGCCGGCGATGCCGCCGAACGCGTGGCTGTAGCCGAAGATCGCCGCGGTCGTGTCGCCGTAGGCCTCGTCGAGCACGGCGTGGCCCGGGTTCGAGTTGTCGCAGAGCGACCAGAGCTCGTGCTCGCAGTAGAAGCAGCGCCCGCAGCCGACGATCGAGCAGACGACCACGCGATCGCCCCTCTTCAGCTTGCTCACGTCGGGGCCGACCTCGACGACCTCGCCGATGAACTCGTGGCCGAGGATGTCCCCCTTCTTCATCGTGGGCACGAGCCCGTCGAGCAGGTGCAGATCGGAGCCGCACACGGACGACATGCGGACGCGGACGATGGCGTCGTGGGGCGCGAGGATCCGCGGATCCGGCACCGTCTCGACGCGGAGATCGTTCACCCCCTTCCAGCAGAGCGCGCGCATACGCCTCACCCCCTCAGCACGGCCGACCTGCGGCCGCTGGGCTGCCCCTCGATCGTCGGGATCTCGCCCGCCTCCATGAGCTGCTTGAAATGGCGGAGGTCGTCCCGGAGCTGCTGATCCGGCTCCTCGCCGAAGATCTTCGCGACCGCCCGGCCGAGCGCGCCGGCCGGCGCCGCGTAGTCGATCGTCACGTGGACCTCGGTGCCGCGGCCGCCAGGCGCCGGGATGAACCGCACCGAGCCCGCGTTGTGGATGTCCGCCGGCTCGCGGGACCGCCACGCGATGAGCTGGTTCTCCCGGACGTCGATGATCTCCGCCTGCCAGGACACCGACCCGCCGCCGGGGGCCCTCGCCGTCCACAGGGAGCGCCTGCCGTCGATGACCTCCACGCGCGTGAGGTGCTCCATGAAGCGCGGCAAGTTCTCGAAATTACGCCAGAATTGGTAGAGCTCGTCCGCGGGCCGCGCGATGGTCACCGAGCGCGAGACGCGCGTCGCCGCGGGCGCCAGCGCGCCGATCAGGCGGCCGGCGCGCTGGCCGACGCGGAGCAGCGGCGCGCGCGGCGCGGCGCGATCGTCGGGCGAGCGAGCCGGCCTTTCGCCGCTCGAGACGCCGCGCTGGATCAGCGCGCCGCCCGCGAGCGCGAGCAGCAGGCCGGGCACGCTGCGGCGCGCGAGCCCGTAAGCCACGAGGGCGCTGCCGCCGAGCGTGGAGAGCCAGCGCTGCGCCGGCCCTCTGGTCTTGCCGGGCCGGGCTCGCTGGGCCAGCGGCGGCACCTCGGAGATCGGTTCGAGCATCGTCATGGCACCACTCCTCCCCTCCGGACACTGGGTCAGCCGCCTGCGAGGGCCGACGAGCTCCTCCGCCGCCGGCGAGCGCTGCCCCACGCCGCCGCGCGGCGCGCGACCTCGTCAGGGCGCGGCTCGAGAGGGCAGAGCGCCCTGTGCACGCGCAGACGTCAGCTCCTGTTCGCGGCAGGACGAGGCAAGGCCCGCGCCTGACCCGCGCGGCGCGGACGCCGCTGCGCGCGCGACGCGGACGCGCTGCGCGCGCTCGAGGGCGCTCGGCCCGCCGCGCCGGGGCGCTGCGCGCGCTCGCGCGACGACGTCAGAACCTCACGCGCAGGCGCGAGCCGAGGCCGCCCGGCCACGGCGCGAGCGAGAGCTCGGCCGACTGCAGCGCGCCTCGCGCTGCGGACGCGGGCGCGCCTTGCGCCGCCGACGCGGGGCTGGAAGGGCTCAGCAGGAGCAGCGTGACGCCGGCGCCGATGCCGACGAGCCCGACGCCGGCGAAGACCCCGGCGAGCGTCGAGGCGGTCCTGCCCGTGTCGTAGTCCCCCTGGAGCGACGGCGGGCACACGTACGCGCCGTCGCCGGCCGGGGAGCAGCCTTCCTCGACCGCGGACACCGCGCCGGCGCGCACCGCCAGCGCGACCACGGTCGCGATCGCGCCCGCGCCGCCGACGCCGAGCGCGACGTAGCCGCCCGTGCGCACGGCGCTGGACGACGGCGGCGGGGCGGGGGCGCTCGGGGCGGCGGGCGCGTCGCGCGCCGTGATCGGCGGGGGGACGGTGAGCGTGACGACCCGCTGGGCGCCCGGCGTGAGCTCGACCCGCTCCGTGAGCGGCGCGGCGCCGCCGTAGAGCAGCTCGACCGTGTGCGCGCCGAGATCGCGCTCGAGCTCGACGCCGAGGAGCCTCGGGTCGAGGGGCTTGCCGTCCAGCGCCACCTGGACCTGCCGCCCCTCGGCGCCCTGCACCTTCAGGGTCAGCGTCCCGACCTTGCTGCCGAGCGCCCGGTAGCGGAGCTCGGCGTCCTCGCTCCACCCCGCGTACTTCGCCTCGGTGGACTGGAGCGCGGCGCGCCGGAGATCCCACCAGTCGCGCCGCGCCGAGGCATAGAGGCCGAGCGCCTCCTCGCACTCGGCGATGTTCCGCAGGGCGCCGAGCCCCTCGGGGTAGATCTCCAGCGCGCTCCGGAAGGCGATGATCGCCTGCTCGCACTGGCCGGCGCCCCGCAGCTCGCGGCCGCGGGCGAACAGCGTCTTCGCGTCCTCCTCGGCCCCGGCGGCGAGCGCAGGCGCCGGCGCGGCCGCGAGCACGGCGGCGGCGCAGAGCGTGAGGAGCTGTCGCTCAAAGGATCTCACTCTTGTCGATCTCCTTGCGGCGCCGGGACGCGGGGGGCGGGGGCGGCGACGAGGGCGCGGCCGTCGCCGTCGCGCGGGGAGCTGCCCCGCCACCGGCGGGACGGGGCTGGGCCCCGCGCGGCTGCGCAGGCGCGGCCTCGGGCGCGGGCGGAGCGGACTCCTCGGCTGGAGCCTCGGCAGGCTGCCCCGCCGCGCCAGGCGGCTGCTGCGGCGGTCGCGGCGGCGGCGGGCGCAGCGCGACCTCCTGGAGCGCGCCGCGCAGGGCGGGGGACAGGCGCCGCGCAGGGCGATCCGCGCGCGGCGGATCGAGCAGGCTCCACGCGAGCGCGGTCGCGCCCACGAGCGTGCCGAGGCACGCCAGCGCCACCGCCGCCATCGCCGCCGGCCGCCGCGCCAGCGGGACCTCCGCCGGCGGCTCGGGCGTCGGCGGCGGCGCCGAGAGCGCGGCGCGGTAGGCCTGGACCATCTCGCGGATCGAGGCGAACCGCTGCGCCGGATCCTTCGCGAGGGCGCGCGTGAACCAGCCGTCGAGCCCCTGGGGGAGCGACCGCCGGACCCTGGTGACGGGCTCGAAATCGCGCGTGCTCACCGCGACGATGAGCTCGGCGATCGTGTTGCCCTGGAAGGGCGGCCAGTCCGTCAGCACCTCGTAGGCGAGCACGCCGAGCGCCCAGATGTCGGCCCGCGCGTCGACCGAGAGCGGCGTGGCGAGCTGCTCCGGGCTCATGTAGTTCGGCGAGCCCAGCATCACGTCGGCGTCCGTCTCGCGCGGCCGATCGAGGCCGAGGTTGCCGTGCAGCGCCTTGGCGATGCCGAAATCCGCGACCTTCACGGTGAGCGCCGCGCCGGGCTCGTCGAGGAGCATCACGTTGGACGGCTTGAGGTCGCGGTGGACGATGCCCATGTCGTGCGCGACCGTGAGCGCGTCCGCGATCTGATCGAGCACGTCCGCGAAGCGGCCCGGATCGCTCGGCCCCTTCTCGTTCAGCTCGGCGAACAGCGTCCGCCCCCGGATGTACTCCATCACCAGGTAGGGGACGTCGTCGTGGATGCCGGCGTCGTGCACGGCGACGATGTGCCGCGTGCGGGCGCCCAGGCGGGCCGAGATCTGCGCCTCGAAGCGGAACCGCTCCAGCACGGTGCGGCACCGATCCGGGTCGCCGGTGAGCGCGAGGCTGAGGAACTTGATGGCGAGCTCGGTCTTGAGCGTGACGTGGACGGCGAGCCAGACCTCGGCCATGCCCCCGCGCCCGAGCGGCCGGAGGAGCCGGTACTTGCCGTCGACGACCTCCCCCGCGACGTGCTGCCAGATGTCGGACTCGTCCGCGCTGGCCGGTCCTTCCGCCGCGCTCGGGCTGACCCGGAGGGTCGTCGGCATGCGGGATGAGGCGGCGCTCACACCCGGAAGGATAGTGGATGCCACGCGCGGGACTGGCACTATTCGACAGTGATCGCCGTTGGCCGCCCTCCGGCCAGCGCGCGGCGGCGGCAGCGGTCCACCGCGCCCCGGAGAGCGCGCGCGGACGCGCCGGAATGCGCGCTCTCCGGCGTACGGTGGACCGCTGGAGCGCGCGCCGGGCGCGTCACTCCGCGGCGTCTGCCAGGAGCTCCGCCGGCGCCGCGTCGGGCTGCGGGGCCGCCCTGCCCACGCCGCGGTCGAGCGCGTCGCAGAGGAGCGCGCCCACGCCGGGGACCACGTTGTCGATCGCCTCGTCGGCCTCGCGCGGGTTCAGCCACCAGAACGGGTTGAGCAGCCGGGGGAGATCGCGGAAGGAGCGGGCGGGACGGCTGACCTCCACCGTGAAGGCGAGGGTGCCCAGGTTGGCGTCCAGCCAGTCGTCCATGTCGCCGATCGTCGGGTACCAGTGCGCCGCCTGCCGCACCTCGTACCGATCGCGCGGCAGCGCGCGGCAGAAGGCGTCGCCGAGCGCCCGGTAGAGCGGCGCGCGCGGGTTGGGCGCGTCGGTGTGCGCCCAGGGATAGAGCAGGAGGTTGCCGCAGCTATGAAAGCCGAGCGCGAGCGCGGGCCTCGTCTCCAGCGCGACGTCGCGCACGGCGCGCGACTCGGGCTCCGAGAACGCGTGGGGACCTGTGTAGTGCGGCGACCACCGGAGCCGCGAGCCCGCGAACGGGTGCAGCGGCCGCGACGGGGACAGCGGCGCGAAGTTCCGGTTCAGGTCCACGCCGCGGGCATTGCACCGCTGCGACGCCAGCCGCTCGCCGCGGAGGCGATCCAGGTTCTCGGCGAACGCGTCGGGGTTGACCACCGGCAACACAACGAGCCGCGCGCGCGCCGCGGCGCCCGCCCTTCCTCTCGCCAGGATCGACCGGACCGCATCGAGCAGCGCGAGCCCGCCGATCACCTCGACCCCGTGCATGAGCGACGTCAGCAGGAACGTCGGGCCCAGCGGATCGCCGAAATCGAACCGCCGCAGCGGCTTTCCATCGGCGGACGTCCCGACCGTCATCTCCCGTCCGCCGTGAGCGCGCGCGAGGCGCGTCCACGCGTCGTCCAGGTGCAGAAGCTCGGCGTAGCGGCCGGAGAGGGAGGGCGAGCGTGTCATTCCAGTGTCTCTGATGTGACACCGGAGTGGCGACTGGCGCCAGCGCATTGAGCCGCCGCGCTGCGCTTCGGGGCGGTTCTGTTCGCCCTCTCGTCGCCTTCGTTCTCGTCCTCCTCGCCGTCAGCTTGGTCGCCTTCGTCGGCTTCGTGAGATTCAGGTCATGAGATTCAGGTCCGACGAGCGTTGAGCGCGCTCTGGCTAGCGTTCTGGCCGCCCTGGCCCTGAGCGCTCTGGTGGACGCTCTGCCTGACGCTCTGCCCGACGCCCAGATTGCCCTTCTTCATCGCGGCGAGGGCGAGGCCCTCGAACAGGAGGTGCGCGCCGAGGTGAAGGGTGATGTCGGCGTGGTCGAGCGCGGGGCACACCTCGACGAGATCCATCCCCACCAGGTTGATCCCCGCGAGGCCGCGGAGGAGCTGGATCGCCTCGCGCGCGCTGAGCCCGCCGGGCACGGGCGTGCCGGTGCCCGGGGCGTAGGCCGGGTCGATCCCGTCGATGTCGAACGACACGTGGACGGGCGCCTCGCCGACAGCGGCCTTGATGGCGGCCGCGACCGCGGGAGCGCCGTCCCGGTCGATCCGGTCCATGCTGTAGAGGGTCGCCCCGGCGTGCGCCGCGAAGGCGCCCTCCTCCGGGTGGCCCCACGTCGCGCGGACGCCGACCTGATGGAGATCGCCCCGGCCGATCAGCCCCTCATCGATCGCATTGCGGAACGGGGTGCCGTGGTGGAACGGCTCTCCCCACACCTCCGAGGTGCTGGTGTCGAGGTGCGCGTCCACGTGGACGACCGCGACCGGGCCGTGGCGTCGAGAGAGCGCGCGGAGCACCGGGAGCGCGATGGAGTGATCGCCGCCGACGACGAACGGGATCGCGCCGGCGGAGAGCACCTCGTCGACCGAGGCCTGGACTTGCTCGCGCACGGAGTCGGCGTGAAACGGGGGGAAAGGCACGTTGCCGCCGTCGAGCACGGTGAGCGTGCGGAACACGTCGACGCGGTGGCCGGGGTGATACGACTGCACGAGCGCGCTCACGCGGCGCAGCTCGTAGGGGGCGAACCGCGTGCCCGGACGGTACGTGACGCTCCCGTCCCACGGGACCCCGAGGATCACGGCGTCGGCGCCGGCGTAGGCCGCGGCGCCGGACTCCTGGAAAGCCGCGGTCGGGAGGCGGAAGAACGGCGTCTGCCCGTGCCTCAGGTAGGCGGCTGCTCGTTGTTGCGACATGAGATCTCCTACAGATTCAAGAGGTCCAGGATCACCGCGCGGGCGCGCGCCGCGACGTCCGCCGCGCCGCCGTGCTCGCCGAGCGGCGGGCCGAAGGTGATGCAGGCGCGCGCCTCGCGGCGCCTGGAGAAGCGGAGGTAGTGAGGAAGGAAGGTGTCGTCGCCGGCCCAGCAGAGCTCGGGCGCGTCGTAGGTGATGGCCGCGGGCACGACGGGGACGCCCGCGATCCGGGCGACACCGAAGATGCCTTTGCGGAAGGGGAGGACCTCCTCTCCTCGGGTGGTGGAGCCCTCCGGGAAGTTCAGCACCGGGACGCCGTGGCGCAGGGCGCGGAGCGCGGACCGGAGCACGCGCGCCCCGCTCTCCGGCCGCCGCCGGTCGACGAGCAGCACGCCGAGATCGCGGGCGCGACCGCCGATGATCGGCCAGCCGCCGATCTCCTGCTTCGCGATGGCGGTGCAGGGGGTGAGCGAGGCGAGGAGGATCGGATCGAGGTAGCTGACGTGGTTCGCCACGATCACGAAGGGCGGCGCGGGGAGGGCGCCGGTGACGTGGACGCGCAGGGCGTGCAGCGCGCAGAGCTCCCTCGCGGTTTCGTGCAGGAGGCGGGCTCTCTCGCGATGGCGCAGGGCGGGCAGCTCGGGCAGCAGGCTGGTCCGGACCGCGGTGTCGAGCGCGAGGCCCATCACGCCGGAGACCCGGCTGGCGACGGCGAGCGCCTCGGTCCACAGCCGGTCGCCCGGCCCGGGGCGGCGGACGTCGTCCAGCGGAGCGGTGGTCGTCATGGTCGGTCCGCCTCAGGCCACCGCGGCGATGCCGCCGCTCTCCGCCGGGCGCGGCTCGCGCGCCTCGGCGCGATCCATGAGCCCCACGCGCTCGAAGCGGCCCCGGAGGGCCAGGAACGCGTCGCGATCGATGCGCGAGATGATGCGCGGGTGTCCGGTGCCGTAGAAATCGGGGCGGACCTCGATCTCCTTGGCGCCGAGCATGGCGTGGAGCGCCCGCGCGGCGTGGTTGTCCTCCTCGACGGTGAACCAGCACGACTCCGCCCATCCGAGGATCGACCCGACGAACGCGCGGAGCAGCGTGTGCGTCGCGCGCGAGCCCTGGTACTCGGGCAGGACGGCGAGGGTCGTGCAATAGACCTCCTTGCCGCGCGCGAAGGAGAGCAGGTAGCCGGCGGGCTTGCCCGCGGCCTCGACCAGGAAGCAGGAGTCCCTGAAGAAGTCGCAGCAAAGACGGATGTAATACCGCCCGAGCTCGCCCTCGCCCGCGCCTCCGAAGAGCGCCGCTTCCAGGTCCATCAGCGTCGAAAAGTCATCGCTTCGGAGCGTGCGCGCCACATAACGGCTCATCGTTGCGCCTCCTTATTTCGATTGAATCGTTCGGCGGGCGCAGCATGCCGGTCATCCGTGGAGAACACGTCACAGGATCCCCGAGGTTGGGAGACACCCCGGGGACGGCGGCGCGTCAGGACGGCTGGGGAATCGCGTAGAGGAGGTGCCAGCGCGGCGATGTCATCGTGGCCTGACGCGCTCGATCACCGCGGCCGGGACCGCGAGCGCGAGCCGGGCGGCCGCGCGGGCGGCGTCGAGGAGCGCGGCGATCCCCGAGGTCGAGCGCCATCCGCCGCTGATCGTGTTCCAGTGCTTCATGGGCTCGAAGATGTTGCCGTCGGTGTGGGGCGCCGCGCGGTCGAGGAAGGTCGCCCTCGTCACGTACGCGGCGATCACCGGCTCGGTGAGGCCCGGGAACAGGGCGAGCGCCGCGGCGGTGAAGCGGCCCGCGCCGCCGACGTACACCTCGGGCCTCGGCCGCTCGGCGAGCGAGACCATCGCCTTCACGACCTGCTCGGGGCGCAGCACCGGCGGGATCGGCTGGACGGCCCGGCCTGTGTAATTGCCGGCGTGCTGGTAGATCGGGGTGTCGACCGCCGAGGGCAGGAGCGAGCAGACGTGGATGTCCGGCGCGCCGGAGAGCTCCTGTCGAAGGGAGGAGGCGAGGCCGAGGACACCGAACTTGGAGGCCACGTAGGCGCTCATGGTCGGCGCTCCGAATTTTCCGAGGGCGGAGACGTTGTTGATGAGCACCCCGGCGCCCTGCCTGCGGAAATAGGGCAGCGCGGCGCGCGCCCCGTGCACGTAGCCGAGCAGGTTCGTCTCGATGACCTGGCGGTAGGTCTCGTAGGGCGCCTCGTCCGCGCGCGCGTAGAGGAACACGGCGGCGTTGTTCACCCAGACGTCGATCCGGCCGAACGCCTCGCACGCGGCGCGGGCGAGGTCCCTGACGGCGCACTCGTCCCGCACGTCCGTGGGCACGACGAGCGCCCGCGCGCCGACGCTCGCGCACTCGGCGGCGACCTCCTCGAGCGCCGCCGCGTTCCGGGCGGCGATGACCACCCGCGCGCCGCGGCGCGCGAACGCGATCGCCGCTCCCCTGCCGATACCCGAGGACGCCCCGGTGATAACGACCACGGCGTCGCGAACGCACTTCCGCATGACTGGCCCCCTCCCGCGCGGTTTGCCCTCGCCCGGGAGATGAGCAACGCGCGGGCCACGGGAGCTCCAGCGACGTGGCCGCTGTTATCGAGAGCAACGGCGCGCGTGGTGAAAGAATGAAGAATTTGAAACGCAAAGACGCAAGGGGAAGAAATTCTCTGTCTCTTCCTTGCGCCTTTGCGCCTTTGCGCCTTTGCGTTAAATTTCTCTCTCTTCAGTCGTAGAAGCGCTTGCCCGTCCTCGCCGCCTCGACGAGCGCCGGGGCGGGCGTCCAGCGCTTGCCGAAGCGGCGCTCGTAGACCTCGATGCGGCGGAGCACCTCCGCGGCGCCGAGGGTGTCGACGTAGCGGAACGGGCCGCCGCGGAAGGGCGGGAAGCCGAGGCCGAAGATCGCGCCGATGTCGCCGTCGCGCGGGCTGCGCAGGATGCCCTCGCCGAGGCAATGCAGCGCCTCGTTCACGAGCTGGAGAGAGCACCGCATCTGGATCTCCTCGACCGGCACCGGCGGCTTGCCCTTCGCCTGCGGCACCGGCAGGCCGAGCACGGCGTACACGCTCTCGTCCGCGTGCTTCCCCTTGCCCCGCTTCTTCGCCGCCGCGCCGTACAGGTACATCCCGCGCTCGTTCTTGCGGCCCTTCCGGTCGTCGGAGACCAGCTTGGCCATCGTGGGGGGCGGCGCGAGTCGCTCGCCGAACGCCTCGATCATGATCGGGCCGACGTGCGCGGCCACGTCGATGCCCACCTCGTCGAGCAACGCCAGCGGGCCGACCGGCCAGCCCCACGCGACGAGCGCACGGTCGACCTGCTCGATCGCGACCCCCTCGGCCAGGAGCCAGCTCGCCTCGTTCATGTACGGACCGAGGATGCGGCTCGTGTAGAAGCCGACTCCATCGTTCACGACGATCACCGTCTTGCCCTGCCGCTTGCCGACCGCCACCGCGGTCGCGACGACCTCGGGAGAGGTCCTGTCCGTACGGATGACCTCGAGCAGCGGCATCTTGTGGACCGGGCTGAAGTAATGCATCCCGACCACGTTCTCCGGCCGCCGCGACGCGGCCGCGATCCGCGCGATCGGGATCGACGACGTGTTCGACGCGAAGATGACGTCGTCCTTGCCGCTCGCCTCGACCTCGCGCACGACGGCGTGCTTCACCGCGAGATCCTCGAACACCGCCTCGATCACGAGATCGGCGCCCCGCAGGCCCGAGGTGTCGGTCGTGGTCGTGAGCAGCGCGAGCTTCTGATCGCGCTCGATCGCCGTGATCTGCTTCTTCTTCACCCGCTCGCCGAGGATGTCGGTCACGTACTTGAGCCCGCGGCCGAGCGAGGCGTCGTCGCGGTCCTTCAGGCGCACCGCGATGCCGGCGTTCAGGCTGACATAGGCGATGCCAGCGCCCATCAGGCCGGCGCCGAGCATCGCGATCTTCTCGACCTTCCTCGGCTGCACGGACGGGTCGTCCACGCCGGTGTCCTTCTTCATCGCCGTCGTCGCGAAGAAGACCTCCATCAGCCGGTGCGCCGTGCTCGAGACGACGAGCTCCCCGAAGGCCCGGGCCTCGACGTCCCTCGACGCCTCGAAGCCCCGCTCCGCGTAGGTCCGCAGCACCTCGATGATCCGCTCGGGCGCCGGGTAATGCCCGCCGGTTTTCTCCCGTGTCTTCTTCTGCGCTTGCTGAAAAAGTACAGCGCGACCGATCGGGTTCTGCTCGAGGGCAACCCGGGTGAGCGCGGCGGGGTCGAGCTTCGGCCCCTTCTTCGCGGCGGGCGCCGGGCGGAACGGCGGGCCGGCCGCAGCGAGCTTCAGCGCGAGCGCCGCGGCGGTCTCCTGCAGGATCGCCGCGGGGACCACGTCGTCGGCGACGCCGAGCTGCCGCGCCTTCGAGGGGCGCATGTTCTTGCCGGTGAGGCCGTGGTCGAGCGCCGCCTGCAGCCCGGCGCGCTCCGCCAGCCGCTGGAGGCCGTTGATGCCGGGGAGCAGGCCGAGCTGCACCTCGGGCAGGCCGAGCAGCGTCTTCCTGTCGTCGCTCAGCACGCGGGCGTGGCAGGCGAGCGCGACCTCGAGGCCGCCGCCGAGCGCGGCGCCGTGGATCGCGGCGACGATCGGCTTCGGCGAGCGCACGATCCGCAGCACCGCCTCGTGGCCCGCGCGGCAGATCGCCTCGGCCTGCGCGGCCGTGGTGACGCTCTTCAGCATGTCGATGTCGGCGCCCGCGATCCAGGTGTCGGCCTTGCCGGACACGAGGATGGCCGCCTTGATGAGCGGGTCGCCCGCGATCCGGGCCGTGATCCGCTCGAGATCGCCGGCGAACGTGGGCTTCAGCGTGTTGACCGCCTCGCCCGGGACATCGTAGGTGACGACCGCCACGCCGTCGGGGCGGACGTCGAGGGAGAGCGGGCCCCGCGCCGCGGGCGCCTGCGTCGCCTGGTTGAACGTCGTCGTCATGCTGCCTCCAGGACCACGGCGGCGCCGAGGCCGCCCGCCGCGCACACGGTGAGGAGCGCGTGCTGGCCGCCGCGCTTCTTGAGCTCGCGGAGCGTGGAGAGCACCATGCGCCCCCCCGTCGCCGCGAAGGGGTGGCCGAGCGCGATCGAGCCGCCGTTCACGTTGAGCTTCTCCGGGTCGACCTCGCCGACGGCCTCGGACCGGCCGAGCTTGTCGGCGGCGAACGACGGCGACGCGAGCGCCTTCAGGTTGGACGCGACCTGGGCGGCGAACGCCTCGTGCATGTCGACGAGATCCATGTCGGCGAGCGAGAGGCCGGCGCGGTCGAGCGCCCGCGGCACGGCGAAGACCGGCGCCATCAGGAGCTGCCAGCCCGGGTCGACCGCGGCGTAGGACCACGACTTGACGTACCCGAGCGGCTGGTAGCCGAGCGCCTTGGCCCTGGACTCGCGCATCAGGAGCAGCGCGCTCGCGCCGTCGGTGAGCGGCGACGCGTTGCCCGCGGTGATGGTGCCGTGGCGCCTGTCGAACGCCGGCGACAGCTTCGCGTAGGCCTCGAGGGTCGAGTCGTCCCGGACCACGTTGTCGCGCTCGACCGGCCTGTCGTAGGGCGGGGGGATCACGTGCATGACCTCGGCCGCGTACGTGCCGTCGCGCCAGGCGCGCGCGGCGTTCGTGTGCGAGCGGTGCGCGATCGCGTCCTGCTCCGCGCGCGAGATGCCGTTCTGCTTCGCCATCTTCTCGGCGGCCTCGCCCATCTGCTCGCCCGTGGTCGGCTCGCGCGAGAAGCCGGGGACCGGCGGCACGATGTCCTTCAGCGAGAGGCGGGAGAGGATCTGCAGCCGGGCGCCGAGCGTCCGGGCCTTCTGGAGCTCGGTCAGCGCGCCGGCGAGCTTGCGGGAGACGCCGAGCGGGACGTCGCTCATGCTGTCGGCGCCGCCGACGATCGCGACGTCGTGCTGGCCGGAGAGCATCGCCTCGGCGGCGCTCGTCATGGCCTGGAGCGACGTGGCGCAGGCGCGCGAGACGCTGTACGCGTCGATGTCCCTGGGCAGGCCCGTGCGCAGCACGACCTCGCGCGCGATGTTGAGCCAGTCGAGCGTCGGCACCACCTGGCCGTAGACGACCAGCGTGACGTCGCGCGGGCTCACCTCGCTGCGCTGGATGAGCTCCTTGACCACCGTGGTGGCGAGATCGACGGTGCGCAGCGCCTTGAGCGACGTCCCCGCCTTGGTGAACGGCGTGCGCAGCCCGGCGACGACCGCCACGCGGTCACCCTCGCCCTTGCCGTCGCTCGCCCCCCCGCCCTTGCCGCCGCCCTTGCCCTTCTTGCCTGAAGCCATGCCGACTCCTCCGCTGCCGGAGAGCCCGCCGCGGGCCTGCCCCGCGCGCCCCCGCGCAGTCCCCCGGATCCCGGCTCGCCAGAGCACGCCGGTCGGGCGGAGATCCCTTAGGTGGGCTAACGCGACGTGTCAACCTCGCCCGGGGAGGGGCGCGACGTGGACAACGCACGTCGCACGGCGGGAAACACGCGAGCGGGAACACGCGTCCCGAGGATGCAGGCAGGACGGCCGGACGATCGCTGTCGTGAATTTGGCCTACATCGGCGCACCTCGGTAGCGTGTTGGGCCATGCGGAAATTCATTCAATTCGGTTTGCTGGTCTGCAGCGCCTCGGCGATGGCCGGGTGTGCGACGTGGGCCACGGGCTCGGCGCCGGCCGGCCCGGGCTACGTGTATGTCACGGGGCACAAGAACAACATGCCTGCGATCTGGATGTGCCCTGATGCGCCGGGCAAGGCGGAGTGCAGCGAGGTCGAGATCACGGAGGCTGGCGAATGAAGAAGACCATGATTCTCGGGGTGATGCTCGCGAGCCTCGGCGCGGTCGGCTGTCAGGGGGCCTATACGAGCATCCGGCAGATCGACGGGACGCACTACCAGGTCACGCGCTCGAAGCAGGGCTTCTTCAAGACCACCGGCACGCTCCTCGACTGCCAGGCGCGCGGCGACGCGATGACCTGCACCGAGGTCAGCGACCTGTGAGCCGCGCGCGGAGCGCTGCTCCGCGCGTCGGTTCTGGATAGCAGTCGGTCGAGAGTGAAGAGTCAGAACGCAAAGGCGCGAAGGCGCAAAGGCACAAAAAGACGTAAAAGAGACGTAAAAGAGACGTAAGCGTACGTGGAAGACCTCGAGAAGATCCTGTCTCGGCTTCTTCTGGCGCCTTTGCACCTTTGCGCCTTTGCGTTTCCCTCTTCACTCCGCCGCGACGCGCGGCCGCTCACCCATCGCGCAGGAAGGCCTCGAGCAGCCTCGCCGAGACATCGAGGAGATCGCGCTCGGTCACGATGCCGACGAGCCGCTCGCCGGCGACGACCGGGAGGCAGCCGACGCGCTGCTCGCGCATGATCCGCATCGCCTCCAAGGTCGGCGTCTCGGGCGCGATCGTCACCGGATCGGGGCGCATGATCGACGCGACCGTGGGCGGGGCGGAGCCGTTCGGCGCCGCGGCGCCGCGGGCGATGAGGCGGAGCAGGGCGCGGTGCGAGACGACGCCGACGAGGCGGCCCTGGTCGTCCTCGACCGGCACGTGGCGCACGTGGCGCCAGTCCATGACGCTCGCGGCGAAGTCGACGATGTCGGTGGGGCGCACCGTGAAGAGATCGGTCGACATGAACTGGCCGACGGTCCTGTAGCTCTCGCGCAGGAGGTCGAGGTCGGGCTCGAGCGCGGCGGGCTCCCAGGTGTGCACCGGGCGCGCCGAGCCGCCGCCGCGGGCCTCCTCCTGCTGGCGGGCGAGCATCGCGGCGCAGAGCGCGCGGTGCTGCATCTCCGGTGTGCCGCGCCCGGCCATGGACGCGAGCGAGCCGAGCGCCCACTGGGCGCCGGTCTGGCCGCAACGCACGCGCTCCTCGATGACGCCGAGGTAGCGGTCGATGTCCGCGGCGTCGATGCCGGCGGCCGAGAGGCCCGCGCGGGCGGCCGGGAGGAGGCGCGAGAGGACGAGCTCCGCGGCGGGCAGGCTCTGCCCGAACCAGGTGAGCTGCGCCTTGAGGCCGTGGCGCGCCGCCGCGAAGAAGTTCGCCTTGGCGTCCTCGAACGGCATCTCGAGGTCGATGCGCGGGTGCTCGGGGGCGAGGCCGGACATGAGGCCGAAGAAGAAGGCGGCGTTCGCGACCTCGTCGAGGACCGTGGGGCCCGCGGGCAGCGCGCGGCTCTCGACGCGCAGGTGCGCGACCCCGTCCGCGACGCCGTAGCAGGGGCGGTTCCAGCGGTAGACCGTGCCGTTGTGGACGCGCAGGGCCCTGAGGTCCGGCACCTCGCCGCGCGCGAGCACGGCCGCGGGGGGCTCGCCGGTCTCGGCGGTCATGATCACGCGGAACCGGGCGATGTCCTCGCGGAAGAGCTCGAGCGCGCCCTCGCTCACCCAGCCGTCGCCGAAGTGCACGCGCGGCCGGTGCTGCCGGACGTCGCGATCGGTCGGGCGCGTGTCGATCGAGCTCTCGAAGAGGGCGATCCGCGTCTCGTGCCAGAGCCGCTGACCGAGGAGCAGCGGCGAGTTGACGGCGGCGGCGAGGACGGGGGCGGTCACCACCTGGGCCAGGTTGTAGAGCGGCGCGAACTCCCGCGCGCCGACCTGGAGGTGGACCTGGAAGCTCGTGTTGCACGCCTCGAGCAGGATGTTGTCGTGCGTCATCTCGAGCTCGTCGAGCCCGTGGATCGACACGCGGAAATCGCCCTGGCGGAGCTGGAGGAGCGCGCGGTTGAGCTCGTGGTAGCGCGGCGACGGCGTGAGGTTCTCGAGGCGGAGATCGCCGGCGCGCAGCGTGGGGAGGATGCCCGCGAGCAGGACGTCGGCGCCGAGGGCGCGCGCGGCCTCGGCGGCCCGGCCGACGACGTCGGAGAGCTCGGCCTCGAGCCGCCGGAGGCAGTCGCCGCCGAACGGCAAGGGGCAGAGGTTCGCCTCCAGGTTGAAGCGGGCGAGCTCGGTGGTGAGCCGGCCGTCGGCCGCCCGCTCGAGCACCTCGAGCGCGAGCGGCGCGGGCCGGAGCGCGCGGTCGACCAGGAACATCTCCTGCTCGGCGCCGATGCGGCGCACGCCCGACTCGATGCGGTCGTCGCGGAGGAGCTGCTCGAGCGCCTCCACGTCGTCGAGCAGCGCCCGCATGAAGGCCTGAAGCTGCTCCTCGTTCACCTGCTCGGAGACCTGATGCTCGCCCATCGCCGCCCCACCCGCCTTTCGCCCGCGCGCGCTCCCTGTCCGCGCAGCGTACGACGGGCGGCGGGGGGCGCGCTCAGAACCTGTGGCCGACGGCGAGCCGCAGCGTGGCGATCTTGTCCTCGGCGAGGCCGAAGCCGAGCGACGGGTCGAGCGCCACGAGCAGCCCGGCCCGGCCGTAGAGGGCGGATTTCGCCGGCGCGTAGACGACGAACGGCTCCAGCGCGACCTGCGCGAGGTCCTCCTGCGTGAGCGTCAGCGCCGTCTGCAGCCGCAGGCCGCCGCCGAAGGCGCCCTGCGTGCGCAGCTCGAGCTCGTTCGATTGCTCGAGCACGAGCTCGGTGTCGCCCCCGCTGGTCGGGAGGGCGAGCATCACCGCGGCGTCCGCGCGGTAGACGAGCCGCGTGGCGAGCTCGGTCTCGATGCCGCCGCGGACCCTCATGGGAAAGTGCTGGGGGATGAGCCGGTGCAGGTCGAAGAAGGCGCGCGCCGGGAGCGTCGCCTGGAGCGTGGCGCGCGCGTCGGCGTTGGGGTCGCTCAGGACGGGGAGCGAGAGCGAGCCGCCCAAGAAGACGGCGAGCTTGCGCGAGAGGTCGCGCGCGTAGTGGGCGCCGAGCGTGGGGTTGCCGAAGAGGAGGCTGCCGGCGCTGCTGCTCTCGTCGACGCCGAGCCGCGTCGACCGGAACGAGGCGGAGACGCTGCCGTAGGCGAGCGGGAGCTCCGCGTCGAGGTGGAGCCGGCCGCGCCACGCGAGCTGGCCGATGAGCGCGAAGCTCAGGCCGAAGGTGCTCACCTCGGCGTCGACGTCGTCCATGGACCAGTCGGCCGACTTGCTCAGGACGTCGAGCTCGAGCTCCGCGCGGGAGCCCTGGGATCGGACCCAACCGTTCTTCTCTGCCGGGGCGGCCGACGGCGCCGCGAGCCACAGCGAGAGCAGGACGGCGGAGGAGAGCAGCGGTTTCGCGTTCAATCAGGCCCGGCTGCGATGACTAACACGCCTCGGCGCTTCTGTGGCCGCCGAACGGCGCCGTCCGCGGCCGCGAGATGGCATATCGGCCGAGGTGCGAGGGGGATGAAGGGAGATGTCGTGGCGCGCTGCGGGCGGCGCGCGCGCCCGGAGGACGCCCGGCGCGGGGAGGCGCTCTACGACCTGCGCGGGGCAGGCCGGCTCGATCCGGACGCGGGCGCCCCCTGCTTGGCGGAGCCGCCGGGGGCCGACGCAGGCGCCTCGTCCTCGTCGCCCTCGTCGTCCTCGTCGTCGTCTTCGTCCTCCTCCTCCTCGGCGTCGTCCTCGTCGCCCTCGTCCTCGCTGTCGCCCTCGAAGAGCAGGGAAGGCGCGCCATCGCTGCCGTGCTCCGCGAAGATCGCGTCGGCGGCGATCACGAGCTCCTCCAGGCGCTCCGCGTCGACGGGGCCGTACGCCGCGAGCGCCATGACGCGGTCCTGCACGAACAGCCACGCGTCCGGGAAGTCGCGCAGCGCATCGCGGACGCGGGTCGAGAGCCACCGGCCGATGGCCTTCGCCTCGGCCCCCTCGACAAGGAACTGCTCCATGAACTCCGGGTCCTTCTTGAACTGGATGCCCGTGT
The DNA here is from genome assembly GCF_051524405.1 of Sorangium sp. So ce119. Classification (NCBI taxonomy): domain Bacteria; kingdom Pseudomonadati; phylum Myxococcota; order Polyangiales; family Polyangiaceae; genus Sorangium; species Sorangium sp. So ce119. Next base: position 77,058 of record NZ_CP150310.1, read on the forward strand.
TCGGGGCGCGGCTGCCGTCGACGACGGGCAGCGGGCACACGGTGAGCCGGGGCGCGGGCTTGGCGAGCTTGGCGAGGACGACCTGGTACTCGCTGCCGTTCTTCGCGTCCGGCCCGACGACGGCGACATAGGCGAGCTTCGGGACGAGTTCGTACCGGGCGATGACGCCGCCGCCGCCCGTCTCCTGCAGCATCCGCTCGAGGCTGGACGGCGCGGAGCGCACCGGACGCGGGCCGGCGACCTCGGCGGTCGTCTTCCGGCCGTGCGCGCCGGACCGGCGCGCGGCCGGCTTCGGGGTCATCAGCGCGCGCCACCGCACGAGCTCGGCGTCGCGCCGCGACTCGTGCCGACCGCGCAAGCCGGTCAGGTACCAGACGACGAGCAACGCGAGGGGACCTACGTACCAGAGCCAGGGCATGGGGCGGCGATGCTAGCAAACCTCGCGCAGCGGCGGTGGGGTCGCGTGGCGCGATGGTGGGGTCGCGCCCATCGGCGGGGCGGCGGCGGCGCTCGGGGCGCGGCCGCCGCGGGAGGCGGCCGCGCTCAGGGGGCGGCGGCCGCGGGGGGCGGCGGCGCATCGGCGCGCCGCTCGAAGATGCACCAGTAGCCGTTCTTGCTGTGACGCACCATGCCGGCGACGTCGTAGACGCCGCGGAAGCGCCGGTCCTTGCGGAGCTTCTCCTGCGCCGGGAACGGGAGCTTGTCGCACGTGTCGGCGCCGCCGACGAACACGAAGTAGCGCGGCGCCTTGTCGAACACGCGCTGCACGTAGCCAGGGCCGGTCTTGTGCGTGTAACCGCCCGGGAGCTTGGAGATCACCGGGTCGACCAGGCCGAGCAGGTCGAGCACCGGATAATCGGTCGTGTACCCGATGTACCCGATGTCGCCCACCGCGACCTCGCCGGGCTGGCCGTGCTGCAGGAACCACGCGGCCGCGCCGCCGGCGGCGCTGTCCCAGAACTGCTTGTCGTCGTCGAGGATCCGGTGCTGCGCGCGGTCGATCCGCTGCGCCCGGAAGGCGCCCAGCGCGACGATGCAGCCGGCCACGAGCAGCCCGGCGCCCACGGCGAGGGCGAGGCCGGCGCCGGCGCGCGCGGGTCCCGGTTGCGCGCGGGCCGAGAGCGCGGGGAGCATCGGCTCGAGCAGCGAGCGCGCGCCGAGGCCCGCGAGGAGGAAGCAGAACGGCTCGAACGGGCTCATGAAGCGGTAGAACGGCATCCAGTCGCCGCCGACGAGGAGCACGTAGCCGGCCACCGCGAGCGCGAGGGCCCCGACGCACAGCGCGTCGCGGTGCCGCGAGACGATCGCCACGCAGAGGCCGAAGAGCGCGAGCAGGAGCGCCGGCCACGTGTGCTCGACGTACTCGCCGATGTAGTGCCGCCCGCCGGCGAGCTGCTGGGCGAGGCTCCCGGTCTTCGCGCTCAGCGTGTTCGGCAGCCAGGTGCCGTAGTAGCTGTGCCGCCAGAGCATGTGGAGCGCGATGGGCGCGGCGAAGACGACGCCGCGCAGGAGGTTCTGCCGGCCGAAGAAGCGCAGGCCGAGGAAGAGCATCGGGATGCCGATGAACATCGGCGCCTCGGGGCGCGTCAGGCCGGCCAGCCCGAAGACGAGGCCCGAATAGGGGAAGCCGGTCCCCCGGTCGCGCTCGCGGAACATCATCTCTGTGCCGGCGAGGACGAGCAGCACGAAGAGCGGCGTCTCCAGGCCGAAGACGGCATATCCGCTCTGCACGATCGAGCTCGCGAACAGCCACGTGGCGATGCACGGGATCGCGCCGAGCGGGCGCAGCCGGTTCGCGAGCAGGTAGAGCGCGCCGAGCGAGCCGCAGGCGGCGAGCCCGCCGAGCACCTTGGCGAGGACGTCGGGGTCGAGGCCGACCTTGATGCCGGCCGCGAGCAGCACGGTCCAGAGGAAGTTCGTGTACCCCTCGATGCGCTCGCCGGCGTTGTAGACGAGCCCGAGGCCCCGGGCGAAATTGCGCGCGTAGCGGTACGAAATGTACGCGTCGTCGATCGTGAACGAGCGCACCCGCACCATGTTCGCGACGAGGAGGACGGCCGGCAGCACGAGGCCGATCGCGAGGTGCAGGCGGCCGGAGAGCGGCGCGCCGCGCAGCCATTCGCGCAAGCTCCGGGCGGGGGGCGCCGCTCGCTCGTCGCCGCCCGCCTCGTCCACCTCGCCGTCCGGAGGGGCGACGTCGACGCGCCCGCGCGCGTCGTCCAGTTCCAGCCCGGGTCCCCGCCCTTGTTCGATCTCTTGTTCCAGGGAAGCCATGCGACGCGTTTCCCTAGCATGGACGCCTCTTGCCGGGGTCGTTTCTTGGTCGAGGTGCGCGCGCCAGCTATCCTCGAAACATGCGTACAGCCATTGTCGCTCTTACCGCCTCCTCCGCGCTCTTCCTCGCGCCGCCCGCGCTGGGAGCGCAGGGCGTTCCCTGCGGCTTCTATGGCGTCGACCCCGGCGCGGCCGTCCAGGCGGGGAAGGTGATCCTCGACGAGGACCGCGTGGAGCAGCTCGCGCGCGCGGGCGCGGGCGCCGTGCGTGTCGAGTTCCAGCTCGACGGTGACGACGCGTGGGACGACGACAAGCTCGACGAGTACGAGGCCGTCATCGACGCCGTGGTCGACGCGGGCCTCGAGCCGCTCGGGCTGCTCTCCCACCGCGCGGTCCGGGGAGGACAGGACCGCTGGAACGACGACGGCGACGGGGACGGCAACAACCGCTATGTGGAGGAGTTCGCCGACACGGCAGAGGCGCTCATGACGCGCTTCGCCGGGGACGTCGTCCGCTGGGAGATCTGGAGTCAGCCGAACTGCGCGGTGAACCCCGACGTCGCGGCCGACCCCGCGAACGCCGGTTGCACCTACGTCCTGCCGCGCGTGCTCGCGCAGATCCTCGCCCAGATCCGCGTCCGCAACGAGGCGCTCTTCAACGCCGGCGAGCTCTCGCTGATCACGGGCGGCCTGCTCGTCTCGGACGACGCCCAGGTGCCGTCTCCACCGGTCGATTACCTGCGCGAGCTCTACGACCAGCGCGTATGGGACGACCTCGAGGCGACCTACGGCGAGCGGTATCCGTGGGCCCACGTCGGTCATCAGGTGTTCGTGAGCCAGTTCGGCGAGATCGATCCCGCCGCGATCACCGGCTATCTGGACGAGGTGCGCGACGTCGCCGAGCAGGCGGGGGACGAGAGCGCGGGCGTCGTGACCGGGATGGCGTGGGCGACGGGGCTCGTCGGCGAGGAGCTCCAGGCGGCGAACCTGACCGCCGCCTTCGATCTCCTGTCGGCGCGGAAGGACATCGCCGGCGTGGTCTGGGCCGGCTTCCAGGACGCGGTGAGCGACGACGCGTCCTTCGGCCTCGTGGACGAGACCGGCGCCGCCAAGCTCGCGCTCGCGGCGCTCCGCGCGTCGGCCAACGGCTGCGAGCCCGGGGAAGGTGAGGGGCCGGGGGGCGGCAGCGGTAACGGGGGCAACGGGTCGAGCGGCGGCGTGAGCGGCGCCCCGCAGCAGCCCGTCGGCAACGGCACCGGGGGGCGGCCGATCGATGGAAAGCGGCGCGAAAGCGCGTGCAGCCTCGCCGCCGGCGCGCCCGGCGGCCTCGGAGAGCCGCTGGATGTGGGCTGGCTCGCGTTGTTTGGCGTCGGTGGGCTCGCCCTCCGATGCAGGCGCTCACGGCGGATCTGACGGGCTCGTCACTCAACGGAAACAGCGGCGGGCCCGGGCATCGCCTACATTAACGGCATGCCTCACACGTCGGTGCGCTTCGCGCGGCTGATGGCCGTGCTCGTGGGCCTTTTGTTCTTCAATGGCTGCGGGGACGACGACGGGGGCCAATACCCCTCCGGCCTATGCGGCGACGGCGTTGTCGACGCGGGGGAGGTGTGCGACGACGGCAATACGGCGGACGGCGACGGCTGCTCGCCGACATGCCAGATCGAGGAGCCGCCGAAGGTCGGCTGCGGCGACGGCGCGCTCGACCCGGGCGAGCAATGCGACGACGACAACACGACGGACGGCGACGGCTGCTCGGCGGAGTGCCAGATCGAGGTGCCCCCGCGCTGTGGCGACGGCGCGCTCGACCCGGGCGAGCAATGCGACGACGGGAACGTCGCGGGGGGTGACGGCTGCGAGAGCGACTGCACGAAGACGCCGCCCCGGGAGATCGTGTGCGAGGAGCTGGCGCCGCTGGGGGAGGGGACGTGCGAGGTCGTCCCCGGCGCGGGCGCCACGCTGATCCGGGGCGTCGTGCTCACGCCGGGCACGGTGCTCCGCGGCGGGCGGGTGCTCGTGGACGAGCGAGGGGCGATCGCGTGCGTCGGCTGCGACTGCGAGGCGGCGGGCGCGACGGAGATCACGTGTCCGAGCGGCGTCGTCTCCCCGGCGCTGATCAACACGCACGACCACATCACGTTCACGCAGAACAGCCCGTATACCCCGACCGACGAGCGCTACGAGCACCGGCACGACTGGCGCACCGGCAACAACGAGCACACGTCGATCGACACCCCCGGCTCGGCCACCCAGGCCCAGATCCGGTGGGGCGAGCTCCGCTTCCTGATGGGCGGCGCGACGTCGATCGTCGGCGCCGGGAGCGCGACCGGGCTGCTCCGGAACCTCGACCGGGCCGACCAGGAAGGCCTCGGGCAGAAGCCGGTCAACTTCGACACCTTCCCGCTCGGCGACTCGAGCGGCCGCGAGCTCGCGAGCGGCTGCGGCTACTCGGGCGGCATGGTGACGCGGGAGGACATCGCGGGAGAGGACGCCTATTGCCCGCACGTCGCCGAGGGGATCGAGGCGTCGGCGCGCAACGAGTTCGTCTGTCTGCAGACCGCGCCGAACGACGTGCTGCTGCCGCAGAGCGCGTACATCCACGGCATCGGCCTGACGGCGCTCGACTACGCGGCCATGGCGGTGAACGGCACGGCGCTCATCTGGTCTCCGCGCTCCAACATCACCCTCTACGGCGACACCGCGGTCGTCACCGCGGCCTCCCGCCTCGGGGTGCAGATCGCGCTGGGCACCGACTGGATCGCGACCGGCTCGATGAACCTCCTGCGCGAGCTCCGGTGCGCGGCGTCGCTCAATGAGAAATACTACGACGGCTTCTTCACCGACGAGGAGCTGTGGACGATGGTGACCGGGAACGCCGCCGCGATCACCGCCACGGACGACGCGATCGGCGCGCTCGCCGCGGGGAAGGTCGCGGACATCGCGATCTTCGACGGCGCAGAGCGCGACGGCCACCGCGCGATCGTCGCGGCCGAGCCGCAGGACGTCGTCCTCGTGATGCGCGGCGGGAAGGTCCTCTACGGCGACGCGGCCGTGGTGTCCGCGGTCCGGGGCGAGGAGGCGTGCGACGCGCTCGATGTGTGCGGCGCCTCCAAGCAGGTCTGCCTGCAGGACGAGATCGGGATGACGCTGGCGGAGCTCGAGGAGGCGGCGGGCGAGACCTACCCGGCCTTCTTCTGCGGCGAGCCCGAGCGCGAGCCGCTGTGCACGCCGTCCCGCGCCGCGACCGCGCCCGTGAACGCCTCGGTGAACGGCTCGACCGTGTACACCGGGGAGCCGACGGACGACGATCGCGACGGCGACGGCATCGCCAACGACGCGGACAACTGCCCCGGCGTCTTCAACCCCGTCCGGCCGCTCGACGACGGGGCCCAGGCCGACTTCGACGGCGACGGCGAGGGCGACGCGTGCGACGCGTGCCCGCTCGACGCGGGCAGCGAGGTCTGCTCGGAGCTGAACCCGGACGACAGCGACAACGACGGCGTGCTGAACGAGGCGGACAACTGCCCTGGCCTCCAGAACGCCGAGCAGGCTGACATGGACGGCGACGGCAAGGGCGACCCGTGCGACGCCTGCCCGGCGGAGGCGAACCCGGGGGCGCGGGGCTGCACGGTGTCGATCTACGACATCAAGAACGGCACGGTCGCCGAGGGCGCGACGGTGGCCCTGCAGAACGCGCTCGTGACCGGGCGGCACGGCAGCGGCTTCTTCGTGCAGGTGAAGCCGGGCGATCCGGGCTACACGGCGGCGGCCTACTCGGGCGTCTACGTGTACAGCCCGGAGAACGCCGTGAAGGTGGGCGATCGCGTGCGGATCACGAGCGCGGTGGTCTCGACCTTCTACGGCCAGATCCAGCTCGGCTCCGCGGTGACCGAGGTGGTCGCGTCGCTCGGGGAGGCGCCGCCGGAGCCCGAGCGCGTCGCGCCGGCGGACATCGCCACCGGCGGCCCGCGCGCGGCCGAGCTCGAGGGCGTCCTGGTCGAGGTGGAGGACGTCGCCGTGATCGGGCTCGACGCCATGTACTACGAGTTCATCGTCACGGGCGATCTGCGCGTGGACGACCTCCTGTACCGGGCGGCGCCGTTCCCCGCGGTCGGCCACGAATTCGCGAGGATCCGCGGCATCCTCACGTTCCGCAACGACAACTCGAAGGTGGAGCCGCGCGGCGCGGAGGACCTGGTCCTGGGCGCGCCGCGTCTCGCGGCGTTCGGGCCGGCGGCGTCGTTCGCGTACGTCGGACAGGCCGCCGCGCCGTCTCTCCCGGAGCCGCTCGCGGTGACGCTCTCCTGGCCTGCGTCGGCCGACACGTTCGTGGCGGTGGCGTCGGCGGATCCGGCGCTCGTGGTGGTGGGCGGCGGCGTGACCGTGCCCGCGGGCGCCGTGAGCGCCCCCGTGCTGCTCGACGGCGTGGCGGCGGTCGAGGCGGTGACGCTCACGGCCACGCTCGGCGAGGGGAGCCTGACCGCGACGGTGCGCGTCCTCGACCCGGCCGCGGAGCCGGCGCTGGCCTCGCTCGATCCGGCCTCGGCCGAGGTGGCGGCCGGCGGCACGGTGTCGTTCACCGTGACGCTCGACATCCCGGCGCCGCCGGGGGGCGCGCTCGTGGAGCTCGCGCTCGACCCGGCGGACGCTGGCACCCTCCCTGCATCGGTCACGGTCCCGGGCGGGCAGCAGAGCGCCACGTTCGACTACGTGGACGGCGGCTCGGCGGCCGGCGCCACGGTGACCGCGACGCTCGGATCGAGCACGCTCACCGCCACGGTCGGGACCGTGACGGCCACGGGAGGGCTCGTGATCAACGAGGTCGATTACGACCAGGCGATGACCGACGGGGCCGAGTTCATCGAGATCTACAACGGCACCGGCGCGCCGGTGGACCTCGCCGGTCACGCGCTCGTGCTGGTCAATGGCTCTGCGGTCCCGCCGTCGGTGTACAACACGTTTGATTTGAGCCCCGCCGGGACGCTCGCGGCGGGCCAGTACCTCGTGGTCGGCAGCACGGCCGTGGCGGTGCCGGAAGGCGCGCTGAAGATCGACTTCGAGGGCGCGCAGACCGACCGGGTGCAGAACGGGGCTCCCGACGGGATCGCGCTGATGAACACCGCCACGGGGAGCCTTATCGACGCGCTCTCCTACGAGGGGGCGATCACCGCTGTCGCGATCGAGGGGGTCACCGTGAGCCTCGTCGAGGGGACCTTCCTGCCGGCCTCGGTGGCGGACAGCAACATGGCCTCGATGCCCGGCTCGCTCTGCCGCCTGCCCAACGGGACGGACACGAACGAGGCCGCCTCGGACTGGGCCTTCTCCGCGACCATGACGCCCGGCGCGGCGAACGTGCCGTGAGCCTCGGCCGAGGCGCCGCGCTCCCCGCGCAGCGCGCCTCGGCCGCGCGCCGCTTCCCCGGTCCGGCCGCGCGGCCCTCGCCGCGCGGGCCTCGCCGGCGCCCCCGTCCTGTCAGCTTCGTCTGGAGAGGATGAGCCGCGAGCCAGGGCTCACAGGCAGCCGCAGAGCGGGTCGCCCTGCTTGCACACGCACTTGCCGGCCTTCTTCGCCGACGCCCCTGCGCGGGCGCCCCGCGTGGCCGCCGCCATCGCCGCCCGGCCGCGCTTGACCGAGACGGCCTTCGCCGGGAGCGGGAGCTTCGACGCCTTCGCGTCGACCTCCTGCTCCTCATCCCCGGCGGCGGCCTTCGCCTCCTCCGCGGCCTTGTACGCGGCGAACGCCTTCTGCGCCTTCTCCGCGTCGCTCTTGGCGGTCTCGAGCGCGAGGGTCAGCTCGGAGATCTTCTTGTTGCGCTCCTCGATATCGAGGTTGAGCTGCGCGATCCGGTCCTGCTCGGCGACGCGGGCGGCCACCGCCTCGGCCTGGGCGGCCTCGGCCTGCTGGACCTTGCCCGCGAAGGTGGTGACCGCCACCGCCGCCGCGGCCGCCATGATCAGCCCCATCCCGAACACGAGCCGATTCCGCCGCTTCTGCCGCACCCCCTGGGCGAGCGCCTCGAGCTCGCGATCCAGGTCCCCCGTCATCGACATGGGCGGCACGCTCGCCGCCACCGGCGCGATGCTGGGGGGCGCCTGTTGGTAGTAACGCGCTCCCGGGCCGTCTTGGTTGTTGATCATCGCGCGAGACCTCCTCCTCTTCCTCCGTGAGCGACCCCTCGCGAGGCAAGTGTGGTGCCAGGTGCGACGAGCTCGCCGTTCGTGAACGTTCACGCTCCGGCGAGCGAGCGCGGCGTCGGGGCGCGGCGTTTGCGGTGATCGAGCGGCGAGCCGCGGTGGAGGGAGCGAGGCGCGGTTGATCCGGGTGGATCAACCGTGCTGGTACACGGAGCGCTCACCCGGACCGCGTTGTGTTCCCCTGGTCCAACCGATGTCCTGCCCCTGCTCGGCGTATTGATCCACTGTGCCTGTCGATCGAACAGCGATGGAGATCCGCCGATGCTCGATGAGGCACGAAGCATCCCTCTCAGCGCATTGCCTCCGCGCCGGGTCATCGCTTCACGCGAAAGCATCTCCCGGAGAGCAGCACAATGACTGTTCGGGATTGGCCCGATGGCGTTTTCCTCGCTGAAGCTTCTATCGCGCCTGGCCCACGTGTGCTTCGCGGCGGCGAGCCGCTCGGCAGCCGCGCGCGCGACGCTCGGGCGCGATCGCGGGTCGGCGCGGCGCGCTCGGCGCGGCGTGGACGTCAGGGCTGCAGCCTGGCGATGAGCGCGTCCTGGCCCGTGACGCTCGTCAGGGGATCGCCCCCGAGATCGATGCTGCCGCTGAAGTTGCCGGTCAACGCGATGTTCCCCAGCGGGTCCACGGCGACGGCCGCGGCGCGCTGCTCCCCTCCGTCGCCGAACGACGTCGCCCAGAGCGTCTCGCCGTCGGTCGGCGCGAGCTTCGCCACGAAGGCGTCGAAGCCGCCGTTCGACGTGAGGAGCCGCTTCTTGAAATCGATCCTGCTCTCGAAGTCTCCGACCAGGAGGACGTTGCCCGCCTCGTCGACCGCCACCCCGAGCGCTCGCTGATCCTCCCCGTCGCCGTAGGTATGGCTCCAGAGGTGCGTGCCGTCGCCCCTGAAGGCCGCGACGACCGCGTCGGTCTCTCCGCCGTAAGGCAGGGGCAATCCACCGACGCGGATCTCCCCCTTCGTGTTTCCCGCGACGGCGATGTTCCCGTCCTTGCCCACCGCGACGCTCGTGAACTCCTGATCCATGGTATCGCCGAAGCCCCTGGACCACAGCGGCACGCCCGTCGTCCCGTCGAGCTTCGCCACGAAGGCGTCGTGGCTCGTCGCGGCATAGACGTCTTGTCCGAACCGCACCGTGCCGGCCACACGGCCGGCCACGACCACGTTGTCGTCGGGCGTGACGGCCACGTCGAGCGCGGCCTGAGGGCTCGTGTCGCCGAAATGGCTGTTCCAGACGTGGTGGCCCTCCGCGTCGATCTTCACGACGAAGATGTCCTCTCCGCCGCCGCCCCTCATCGTCGTCTCATCCAGCACGTTCGCCGAGTTGGAGAACATGCCCGCGACGAAGATGTTGTTCCCCGAGTCCACCGCGACCCCGTACGCGTTGTCGGAGTTGGGACCGCTGATGCGCTTGATCCAGAGCAGGGTGCCGCCCGGGTCGAGCTTCGCCACGAACACGTCGCTGCCCTGGCTGATGAACGTCGTCCCGCCGAAGTTGACGGTGCCCTCGAAATTGCCGGCCACGATCACGTTGTCGTTCCGGTCGCGCGCCACCGCGCTGCAGAGATCCGTGCCCGACCCGCCGAACACCGTTGGCCAGTCCCTCCGACCGCTCTCGGGCGTGAGCTTCACGACGAAGCCGTCGGTCGATCCGAGGCTGTTGGCGAAATCCGTCTGCCCGGAGAAGCTGCCGGCGACCAGGATGTTCCCCCCGCCGTCGAACGTGACGTCGAGGCCGCGCTGCTCGCCGCTGCCTCCGATCTGGACGCTCCACGTGGGCGCTCCGTCGCACGTGCCGCTGCCGCCGTCGCACGTCTCGTCCTCCGCCGTCGCGCAGTCCTCGGCCCCGGGGACCACCTGATACTCGCACCTGCCGCCCTGTCGACAGCCGCCCTTGCACGCGCCGACTCCCTCGGTCCCGACCGGGCCCTCATAGCAGGGCTCGCAGCCCCCGCCGCCCTCGGACGAGGTCGACGGCGCGCCGCCCTGGCCGCCGACGCCGCCCGCGCCGCCTGCTCCGCCCTCGGCGCCCGCGCCGCCCGCGCCGCCCCCGCCGCCTTGCGCGGTGCCTCCGCCGCCGGTGTTCGCCAGGAGGACGCCCTTGTCGAAGCACCCGACCAGCGCGCCCGCCGCGCCGAGCGCGCCGCAAACGATCAGCAAACCGCTGCGTTCCATCAGAAGACCCCCGCGATCCCCGCGCCCCACGGCGATATCCACGCACGGGCCGCCGCGCCGCCGGGCTTCGACGCCGAGGACGCGGACGGCACGGTGAGGAGCAGCGCGACGCCGCCCGCGGCGAGCACGCCGCCCACGATGAGCGACGGCGCGGGGACGAGGCGCACGCTGTTGTACGAGTCCAGCTTGTCGCGCGTCTGCGGCGTGTCAGGGCACTCGACCCGCCGGGAGCATCCGAGATCGATGAGATCGCCCCGCAGCGCGCTGGCGACGCCGAACGTGATGCCCCCGACGACGAGCCCGGCCGCGCCCGCGCCGACCGCGGTCCAGCCGAACAGGCGCTGCGCGGTGTCCGGCGCGGGGCCGGCGGGCCGCGGGACGACAGCAGGGGGCTTCGGGGGGGCGCCGGGGAACTCGAGCGTGACCGCCGACTCGTTGCGCTCGGGCAGCGTGATCTCCTGCCGGACGACGCGGCCAGCCCACGCGCCCTCGACGACGTGCTTGCCCGGATCGACGGGCCGGCTGACCCCGACGAGCGCGGGCGGCACCACCTTGCCGTCGATGGTGATCTGCACCTCGCGCTCCGGGGCGCCGCGCACCCCGACAGCGAGCTTCGGGATCCGCGGCTTGAGATCGTTGTACGCCTTCTCGGCGTCGGCGACCGCCGCCCTGAAGACGTCGCTGGCCGAGGCGTCGAGCTGCATGCGGCTCACCTGCAGGTAGCGCTCGGAGGCCTCGATGAGCCGCCCGAGCCGCTCGAGGCAGCGCGCCGCGTACAGGCCGATGGTGGGCGCCTGGATCAGCTCGTCGGCGCGCGCCAGCTTGTCGAGCGCCGCCGCGTAGTCGCCCTTGTCGAAGAGGGCGAGGCCCTCTTCCGCGAGGGCCCGGGCGGCGTTCACGGTGGCGGGGTCGACGTCGGCGGCCCGCGAAGGCGCCGCGAGCGCGAGCGCGAGCGCGATGATTGCGGTCCCCAGGGCCCTCGATCGACCGTTCATTCGCTTTCTCAGAAGCCGAGGCGCTTGTCCGCGGCGGCCGCCGTGCCGGCGGCCGGCGGCGAGCCCGCGGGCGCGCCCTGCGTCCTGGTCCGCTGCGCGGAGGAGGCAGCCTTGCCCTGCCGCGCGGGCGCTGAAGCGCCGGACAGCGCGCGCGACGTCCACGTCGCGGCCGGATCGGGGGCGCCGCGAGCGCGCGCGGAGCCCTCCTCGCGCGCGGGCGTCACGGTGGTCGCGCCGCTCGGCTCCGGGGAGCGCGCGAGCTCGGGCGCCTCCCTGGCGGGAGCCGCCTCGGCCGAGGGGCCGTCATTCGCCTGCGCCGCGGGCGTCGGCGCGGCGGGCGTCGGCGCGTTGATCGCCACCGGCGGCGACTCCGCGCGGGGCGCCTGCTCGGGCGCGGCCCGGCCGCTGTCCGGCGCGCCGCGGCCCACGAAGAGCCACACGCCGACGACCGAGGCCGCGAGGCCGAGCGCGACGGCGACCGGCGCGGTGCGGCGGGGCCTCCAGTCGACCTCGGCCTCCTCGAGGACGAGGCTCGGCTGCGGGGCCGCGTCGCCGCTCGGCGGGCCGGAGACCGGCGGCGCCGAGGCGGGCGGGACCGAGACAGGCCCGGCGAGCACGCCGGACGCCAGCGAGGCCCTGCCGGCCTCCTGCGCCTCGCCCGGCAGGAGCGCGGCGCGCAGGGCGTCGGCCATCGCGGTGGCCGACGGGAAGCGCGCGCCCGGATCGCGGCTGCACGCCTGCAGGAACCACTCGTCGAACGCCGGCGGCACGGGCCCGGGCGCGACCCGCGAGGGGACGGGCAGCGGCTCACTGCATATCTCGAGGATCATCGCGCCAGGCGCCTCGGCCGTGATCGCGGCCCGGCCGCACACGCATTCGAAGGCGATGACGCCGAGCGCCCACAGGTCCGACCGGTAATCGACGGACGCGCCCTGGGCCTGCTCGGGGCTCATGTACGGGAGCGTCCCGATCAGCACGCCCGCCTGCGTGCCCATGCCCTCGGAGCCGTACAGGGGCGTCTTCGCGACGCCGAAATCGAGGACCTTGGCCACCTCGCGGTCGTCGTCGCGGGCGAGGAAGATGTTCTCGGGCTTGAGGTCGCGGTGGACGATGCCGGCGTCGTGGGCCTTGCGCACCGCGCGCGCGACGTCGGCGAAGATGCGCGCCGTGTCGGCCGGGGAGAGCGGGCCGACGCGCTCGATCCGGTGCGAGAGATCCTCACCCTCGAGGAGCTCCATCGCGATGAACGGGACGTCGTTGTCGACGCCGTGATCGAGGATCTGCACGACGTTCGGGCTGCGGAGCACCGCCGCCGCCTGCGCCTCCTGGTAGAAGCGCGCGCGGACCGCCTCGTCCTTCGCGTACAGCGGGCCGAGCATCTTGATCGCGACAGGCGACCCGAGCGTGAGATCGTCCGCGCGCCAGACGGTGCCCATGCTGCCCGAGCTGAGAGGGCGGATCAGCCGATACCGGCCGACCAGCACCTGCCCCTCCAGCCCGAACGCGTTCGTCGTCATTGTCGCAGGACCTGTGGTGCGCGCGTGGCCTACCCTACGCTGGTGATTGTTCAGTGCTGTTCAACAACAACGACAGATAGACTGAAAGTCTACGAGGTATAGCGCGAGGCGTCAATCGGCCCACGCGCCGCGTGCTCTCAGGACGCTGCTAGAGCACCGAACAGGTTGAAACGCCGTGCAGGAGAGAGTTTGAACCACAGCGGCACAGGGGGAACAACAACAAAAACTCTGCGCAACCGTCGTTCATTTCTGGTCTTTCGGGCCGGGCGGTACTCTATATCAACACGAAGTCCTCGGCCACGGAGACCTCCTCGGCCATGATGCTCGTGGTCTCGTCGTCGCGCTGGACGGCGAGCTTGTAGAGTTGCGCCAGCACGGCCGGGTGATCCTCGACCAGACCCATGAACTCGGTGGACGGCAGGTAGAGCGCCACGGTGGGGTGGACGGCGATGACGTCCGCGTTCGCCGCGCGTCGCAGGACCATGGCGATCTCGCCGGCGACGTCGCCGGGGCCGAGGGTCGAGAGCACGAGCGGCTCGCCGCGGGGGCCGTCGGCGGCGTCGCGCCGGACCACGGCGACCTCGCCGGAGGCGATGAGGAACAGGCCGGGGGGCCGCTCATCCTGGACGAGCAGGCGCTCGTTCTTCTCGAACGTCCGCGTGCGGAAGCGCTTCACGAGCACGGGCCTGTCGGCCTCGGGGACGACGCGGAGCACGTCGCTCATGCGGACGAGGTTCTCCACCATGCGATCGCGGCAGTAGTCGGCGAGCTCCGCGCTGACCTCGGGCTCGCGCTGCGCGATGTCGTCGATCGCGTCGCGCTTCACCTCGAGCACGATGGACGGCCGCGTGGCGACGACGCTCCCGGTGCGCGGGGCGCGCGACAGGAGCGCCATCTCGCCGAACATGGCGCCGTTCGTGAGCCGGGCGAGGACGATCTCCTCGCTCCCGCGGCGGCGGCGCGCCTCGAGCTCGCCGCGCGCCACGAAATAGGCCTCGCTGCGCGCCGCGCCCTGCTCGATCACGGTCGTCCCCGCCGCCACCCAGATCGGCGCGAACGCCGCGCAGAGCGCGCGGAGCGCGTCGCGCCCGACGGCCGAGAAGACCGGCTGGGGCGCGATGCCCGGGTGGTCGGCCTGGGCGGCGAGCCTGCGGGTCGCGTCGTGGATGATCTCGGTCGCCTTGTTGAGCAGGAGCGTCCCGGTGAGCACGGCGGGGAGCGGCTGGAACGCCTCCGCGGTGGGCAGGGGCGGCGGCGGCGGCGCGCCCTCGCCGAGCCGCGGCGAGTCCTTGCAGAACGACGCCGCGATGAGGTCGAGCCCGGGCCCTGGATCGCCGCCGAAGCGCTCGCTCTCGCGGGCGGCCGCGACGGCGAGCGGCAGGTTCTCGAGGTCGATCGCGCGGACGACCGCGGTGGAGCACGCCTCGCGCGCGGTCTCGTGCCGGTTCAGCTCGCCGAGGAGGCGCCCGCAGAGGCAGAGCGCCGACGGCATGGTCGGATCGTGGCGGACCAGCGCCGCGGCCCATCGGAGCGCCGCGTCGCGCTCTCCTGCGAGCGCGAGCGAGAGCGCTCGGTCGATCGGCGACTCCGCCTGCTGCGTTGAGCCCGGGAGCACCGGGGGGAGGGCCATGTAAGCGTGTATATCAGGGTTCGTTGCGCGACGGCAAAGAAGGCCGATCCCGCGGCGCCGGCCCGGCGCGCCGAGCCGGCGAGGCATTGGCGGCGAGGCGTCCGCGCGCGCCCAGCCGGCGAGGGCCGCGCCGGCGCGCTCAGCCGAGCTGCTGCTTCAGGAACTCGATGCTCCGTTCCCAGGCGATCTTGGCCGCATCGGGGTTGTACACCTCGGGGCGCGTGTCGTTCGCGAACGCGTGATCGGCGTCGTAGACGTGGAGCTCCATGGACTGGCCCCGCGCGGTGAGCTCCTTCCGGATCGCCTCGGCGGCGGCCGGCGTCGCCCACGCGTCGCGCGCGGCGAAATGGGCGAGGATCGGCGCCTTGACGCGCGCGTAGTCGGGGGCAGGGCTCGGGACGCCGTAAAAGGGGACCACGGCCGCGAGCTCGGGGACGGTCGCCGCGGCGGCGAAGCTCAGCGCGCCGCCCATGCAGAACCCGATGACGCCCACGTTGCCGTTCGACCGCTCGTGCGCCGCGAGGAAGCGCGCCGCGCCGGCGATCTCCTCGAGGGCGCGGGGCTTGTCGAGCTCGGTCATGAGCCGGTTGGCCTCGGCCGGGTCGCTGGTGATCTTGCCGTGGTAGAGGTCGGGCGCGAGGGCGATGAACCCCGCGGCGCCGAGGCGGTCGAGCAGCGAGCGGATGTGGTCGTTCAGGCCCCACCACTCCTGGATCAGGACGACGGCGGGCGCCTTGCCGGCCTGCTTCGGCCAGACGATCTCGCCGGTCGCCGAGGACCCATCCTTCGCGGGGAATGAAACCTTCTCGGACATGCGACTCCTCCCTTTCAGGCGGGACCGGCGCGCGCCGCTCCCTGTGAATGATCGGGGATCCGGCTTACACCATCCCCTGCGAACGATCGGGGCTCGGCTGACGCCGTCCCCTGCGAACGATCGGGGCTCGGCTGACGCCGTCCCCTGCGAACGATCGGGGATCGGCTGACGCCGTCCCCTGCGAACGATCGGGGATCGGCTGACGCCGTCCCCTCTGGCGCGGCGCAGGATAACCGTCCCCCCGACATCGCGCACCGCGATCTGCCGGGCGCGCTCCTCGCCGGCGCGCCGGCGCGCTAGATTGACCGCGTGGATCCGCTGGCGGAGCGATGGAGGCGAGCCGTCTCTTCCCTGAAGGAGCTCCGGCTGCGGGTCGCCTACGTGCGGAGCGAGCTGCTGCGCGACGACCTCCCCTCCATCGCCCGCGCGCTCGACGACCTCTGTCGCGACGCGGAGCAGGCCAGTCCCGTCGCGCGCGACGTGCTCGGCGCCGCCGTGCCGGTCCTCGCGGATCCGGAGCTCTCCGAGCGCGTCGAGCAGCTCCGCGAGCTCGCCGCCTCGGGCGCGCTCCTGTCGCTGTCGCGGCTCCTGCGCCGCAAGCCGCGGCGGCACGAGGCGCAGTCGACGTCGCCGGCGCCCGACGAGCGCCACGTCGCCACGTCGGGCGCCGGCCGCGCGCTCACGCTCGGCGAGCGGCGCGCGCTCGCGCGACGGCCGACGCGCGCCGCGTTCGACGCCCTGCTCCGGGACCCGCACCCGCTCGTCATCCGCAACCTGCTCGGGAACCCGCGCCTCACCGAGGACGACGTCGTCCGCCTCGCGGCGCGGCGCCCGGCGATCCCGGAGGTCGTGACCGAGATCGCGCGGCACCCGGAGTGGCCCCAGCGCTCGCGGGTGCGCATGGCGATCGTGCAGAACCCGGGCGCGCCGCCGGAGATCGCGGTGCCCATGGTGCGCCTGCTGCTGCGGCCCGAGCTCATGCAGCTCGTGGCGGCGCCGGACGTGCCCGCCGTCGTCCGGGCCGCGGCGCGGGAGCTGCTCGAGCGCCGCCCGCCCGTCCCGCACAAGCCGGGCGGCGCGCTCGAGCAGTGAGCGTCCCCGCGGCCAGCGAGCGCCCCCGCGGCGATGCCCGCTGGCAGCCCGGTCACCGCCGTGACGGGCCGCGCCGCCGCGCGCGCCGCGCCGCCGCGAGGGCGAGCGCCGCCGCGAGGGCGGGCAGCGCGCCGCGCGCGGGGGCGGCGGCGTGCGCGCAGGACGCCGTCGAGGCGCCGCCCGCGGGCGCAGGAGGCCTCGCGCGGGCCGGGAGGCGCGCGGCCGCGCACGGCGCGCCGAGGTCGGGCGCCGTCCAGTCCTGGTGGAACGCCGCCGCGCGCTCCGCGGGGTCGTCGACGTTGCTCGTGTCGTCGCTCGGCTCCTCGCCGACGGCGATCCAGAGCCGCACGCGGCGCTCCTCGGGACTCCACGCGACCAGGTGGTAGCGCCCGCTCTCCGGCACCTCGATCCGCCGCTCGAGCAGGAGCCAGGAGCGGGCCTCGGTCAAGGGATCGCGGACCACCGTCGGGGCGCCCACGCTCGCGGTCGTGAAGATCCGCGCGCCGCGGCCCGCGGGCGCCTCGAAGGGCAGCGCCGCAGCCGCCCGCGGCAATCCGGGGCCGAGCAGCGCGAGCGACGGGCGCTCGCGGCGGAGCGCGGCGATCGCCGGCACGCCGAGCTGCACGAGCAGCGAATCCCCCCGCGCGGCCTCGAATTCGAGCCACACAGGGCGGCTCGGACAACCGAGCTCGGACAGCACGATGCGAGAAGGACGGATATCGGAGAACACGAGCGCCTCCTCGGCGCGCGCGTGATCTCCGTAATCGAAGAAGATCTCGCGTGCTCGCGCGGGGGACGCGGACGCGAGGAGGGCCGCCAGCGCCGCGAGGAGCGGGGTGATCCGCGAGAACCGCGCGCGTCGCGCGGTCCTCCCGACCAGCGTCGAGCGGCGGTGTGCGGTGCTCATGTCCCTCGGCGATCTCTGGGGCGAGCGACCGCGTTGTCCACGCCGGCCGAGCGGCGCCCGGCGCGGAGGACGCTTATCGGCCGGGAAGAGACGGAAGACGCCGAGAGGAGGTCAAGCCACCTCGGCCCAGCACCTCGCCAGGCGGCGCACGCCCTCGTCCAGCTCCTCGTCGCGCGACACGGATGAGAAGCACAGGCGCAGGGCGAACGGCCGGACGGCGCCGCTCGCCCGGAACAGCGAGCCCGGGTCGAAGGCGACGCCGTGCTCGATGGCGGCGGCCAGGAAGAACGCCTCGTTCGGCTCGGCGTCGGGCTCGACCCAGATCGCGAATCCGCCGGCCGGCGCCTCGAACCGCCAGCCGGGCAGGTACCGGCGGAGCGCCTGCTCCATGCGGGCGGCCCGGCGTGCGTAGAACTCCCGCAGGCGCACGAGCCGCTGATCGAAGTCCTCGTTGCGGAGGTAGTCCTCGAGGATGGCCTGCGGCAGGCTGGCGGCTTGCAGATCGGCGGCCTGCTTCAGCTTGAGGACGTCGGCCCGGAGCGCCCGCGGCGGCACCAGCCAGCCGACGCGCAGCCCGGGGCACAGCGTCTTCGAGAAGGTCCCCACGTGGAACACGCGATCGGGCGCCTCGGCCAGGAGCGGGCGCGGGGCGGCGCCGTCGAAGCAGAGATCGGCATAGGCGTCGTCCTCGATGATGGGGCGGAGCGTCGAGAGGACCTTTGCGCGCTCGTGAGCCGACAGCCTGCGTCCGCGCGGGTTGGAGATCGCGGGCATGAGGTAATAGGCGTCCGCGTGGCTCCTGTCGTCGACGACATTCATGCCGAGCGCATGGAACAGATCGATCGCGCCGGGGTAGCTCTCGGCGTCGACGCCGATCCTGGCGCCTGGCCCGCGGACCATCTGGGCCGCGAGGGACACGGCCTGCTGCGCGCCGCTCGTCACGATGATGTCGTCTCGGGCGACGTTGGCGCCGCGCCGGCGGAGCTGCCCGGCGATCCAGGAGCGCAGGTCCTCGTCCCCCTCGGGCCAGCCGTACTGGAGCGCCGGGCAGCTCGGGGTCTGGAGCGCGCGCACGAACGAGGCCGCGAGCTTCGAGCGCGGGAACTCCCCCGGCGCGGGCAGCCCGCCGGCGAAGCTGATGAGGCCAGGCGTGTCGGCGGCCCGCCGCTTCAGCATCTCGAACCCGTCGAGGCCGAACCGCGGCCCGCTCCGCGGCGGTTCGCTCGGTGTCGGGGCCGGCGATGGCCGGGTGTGGGACGATGGAGGGGAATTGAATGCGAGCGCGGTGGCGTTCATAAATCGGGATCCGAGCGGAGCCCATTCAAGGATGGTGCCGTCTGCGCTGTCCGTCTCCAGACGGAGCGGACGACCTCGTGAACGGCCGCAGGACGTAATTGCCTGGAAAATTGGTTACACGGGCGCGACCTCGGACGAGCGAGGGCGTGTGCAGGGTGTGGCGTGAGTGCGCGCCGTGTCAGCCTGCCACGGGGCACCGCCGGGCGCGCGGCGGCGCGCCGGACGCGTGACACGCCCTGGAAAACCAGATGTCATGGTCGGGCGGACCATGGATATGCCCGGAGCTCCCTGTCCGGAGCTCGCTGCGCTTCGACGTCTCGCGACCGAGCAAGCGAGATGTGGGCCATACGGCCGAACCTGACGACAGCGACCTCATGCGCGGTGGTAGGCGCGCATGGCCCGGATTCCAGGAGATCCGGGAGGAGCGCGTCAGACCGGGGAGGTGAACGTCAGGGACGTGCCGAGCGGTTCCCGGCCTGACGGGTGCGAGGGCTACGGCTCTGTGCCCCAGGCGAGCTCGCCGTCGCGGTAGGCGGTCATCTGCTCCCAGGGCGCGAAGGCGGTCAGCGTGGCGTCGAAGGAGTAGTCGTTGGTCTGCATCATGGTTTCGTAGGTCGCGCTGTGGATGCGGATCTGCACCTCTCCCGACGTGGCGCCCGGGGCGAGGTTGCCGGCGGCCGAGGAGAAGCTGAGCTCGAGGTAGCGGTCGGCCTCGGTGCCAGACGTCGTGGCGACGGTCCGGGTGATGCCGTCGCACCCGCCGGGGATCGGCGTGAAATCACATTCGCCCACGAACGCCGATGTGGCGCCGTCGGCCGTGAACCAGTAGCGGATCGTCACGTCGCTGAGGGCGATGGCCTCGTCTCCGGTGTTCCTGACCTGGACCCTGAACGACAGGCCCTGGACCCTGGCGGCGGTCTCTCGGACGGCATACCGCACCTCGAGCTCGCCCGTGGGGCCGCCGCCGGTGGAGGCGCTCGTGGTGGTGCTCGTGGCGCTACCGCCGCCGCCGCTGGACGCGCTCGTGGCGGAGCTGGCGGAGCTGCTCGCCGTGGTGGAGCTGACCGAGCTGCTCGCCGTGGTGGAGCTGACCGAGCTGCTCGCCGTGGTGCTGACGGAGGTGCTCGCCGTGGAGCTGACCGAGGTGCTCGCCGTGGTGCTGGTGCCATCCGCACCGCCGTCGCCTCCAGCCCCGCCGGCGCCGCCGAGTCCCCCGGCCCCGCCGTCGCCGCCGGTGCTCGCGGAGCTGCTCGTCGCGGAGCTGCTCGTTGTCGACGCCGTGGAGCCCGCGCTACCCGAGCCGGAGGAGGTCACCCCCACCGAGCCGGAGGAGGTCACCCCCACCGAGCTGGAGCTGGCGACGTTCCCGCCCCCCGCGTTCTCGCCCTCCAGATTCTGACCTTCGGCGCACGCCGCGAGCACCAGGAGGGAGACGGCAGAGAGCGTGATGGACGTCGTAGGGCCGAGCAGAGACGCACACCTTGGCATCGGTCGCATCTTGATTACTCCTGCGAGCGCCCGACCAGGTCCGAAGGTCGAACGGAAAGAAGTTGAGACCGGCAGTTTAGCCAGATCCACTTGGCACCAGCAAGAGGTTTGCGTAGGAACTTTCTGCTGGTGCCAGAACGCTTTGCCACCTGAGTTCGGCGCGAGTTGCGCGTGTTTCGCGCTACGCGGACGTTGCCGGCGACATCGAGGACTTCTCCCTCTCTGGTGTCCGCTGAGCCCGCCTCACGCGTCTTCCAGGGGAGGCGGCGCGTGGAGCCAGTTGAGCTCGGAGTCATCCATGAAGCGCGTCTGCCACTGGGCGGGTCTATCCCAGTCGCGAAACGAGAGCACCGCCTGGAAGAACGCCTCGCCCGTGCGCTTGCCCGGCGCCTCGATCAGCGCGTCGGCGAGGCGGAGGAGATCCTCGGGCTTCTCGGGCGCGTCCGTCACGAAGGCCCTCACCCACTTGTGGTACGGATACAGGATGCGGTTGTGCGCCAGGATCAGCCGGTATCCGAAGAGGACCGCGCGAGCAGCGGCCCAGCTCAGGAGATAGCGGTTGTCGTGCTGCTCGGCTGACTCGACGTAATAGCGCATCGCCTCGAGCTGGGCGATGAAGCCCTGCATCTTGTGAGCGCGCTCGTGCTCCGGGTACGTCGCGATCGCGCGCACCAGCTCGTCCACCCTGTCGATCTCCGGGCGCCGCGACCACGCGACCATCGCGCCAAGGAACGCCGCGCGCGCCGGCTCGCTGCCGCGGTCACGGACCTTCCGGAGGAAGTCGTGGGTGACGATCTTGCCGTCCACGTACCCGCCTGGATAGTCCACGAGGCCTTCGTCGCTGGCGCAGTAGACCAGCGCGCCGGTCGCCCGGCGCCGCTCGTGCTCCTCGTCGGTGACAACCCAGCAGAAGTCGACGTCGGACGTCTCTCTCCCCAGGCCCTTCGCCTGGGAACCGCCGATGATGATCGCCACGGAGCACGGGTCCGCGCTCAAGCGCTCGACGAGGCGCGAGACGGTCCGGAGATGGTGCGCTTGGAAGTTCGGTTCTCGCATCGAGGCCACTCACCCTTCTTTCACCGGGGAAGTCCGCCGCCCGGAAGCTCACCGTACGGTAGCGCCGGCGCCGAGAAATTTCTCGGGTCGATGAGGGCGATGTCGCCGACGCTGGCGACGCCCGCGGTGACAGCACGCGTCATGCCTCCACGGGCACCCAGCTATGGACGGCAAGCTCCAGTGAGGGTATAGGTCGGGCCCGCCGCAGTTCACGTTCAGGGGAAAAGTTCATGAAGACCAATGCGATCAGCGGTCGACTGGGCGCGTGGGCCCTGAGTGCCCTCGTCTTGGCCTCGTGCTCTCAGAAACAAGAGGGCGCGGGCGACAAGGGCTCGGCCGCGGGCGACAAGGGCGCAGCCGCGGGCGACAAGGCCAGCAAGCCGGCCGAGATCAAGATTGCTCTCCTCCTCCCGGAGTCGAAGACGGCGCGCTACGAGTCCAAGGACCGCCCCTTCTTCGAGGCCAAGATCAAGGCCCTCTGTCCGGAGTGCCAGATCCTCGCGAGCAACGCGAACCAGGACGCGTCGCAGCAGCAGGCCCAGGCCGAGGCGGCGCTCACCAACGGCGCCCGCGTGCTCGTCCTCGACGCGGTCGACAGCGCCTCGGCGGCCGTGATCGCGACCAAGGCCAAGGCCCAGAAGGTGCCTGTCATCGCCTACGACCGCCTCGTCCCCGGGACGGACGCCATCGACTACTACGTCTCGTTCGACAACGAGTCCGTGGGCAGGCTCCAGGGCGAGTCGCTGCTCACCGCGCTCGGCAACAAGCCGACCGCGCGCGTGGTGATGATCAACGGGGCGGCGACCGACAACAACGGGATGCTGTTCAAGAAGGGCGCGCACGGCGCGCTCGACGGCAAGGCCCAGATCGTCAAGGAGTACGACACGCCGGACTGGAGCCCCGACAAGGCGCAGGACCAGATGACCCAGGCGCTCACCGCGCTGAACAACCAGGTCGACGGCGTGTACGCGGCCAACGACGGGACCGCCGGCGGCGCGATCGCCGCGATGAAGGCCGCCGGCATCAAGCCCCTTCCGCCCGTGACGGGCCAGGACGCCGAGCTCGCCGCCGTCCAGCGGATCCTCCTCGGGGAGCAGTACATGACGGTGTACAAGGCGATCAAGCCGCAGGCGGAGGCCGCGGCGGTGATCGCGGTCCACCTCGCCACGGGCAGGCCCGTGCCCACCGACATCACCGGCGGCAAGACGGTCGACAACGGGAAGAAGGACGTCCCCTCGGTGCTCCTCGTGCCGCTCGCGGTCACCAGGGAGAACCTGAAGGACACGGTCATCGCCGACGCCTTCTGGTCGAGCGAGCAGATCTGCACGAACCAGTACGTCGAGGCCTGCAAGGCGGCGGGCATCCTCTAGGCCGGAGCTCCCCGGGGCGCCCCATGAGCACTGCGCAGCGAACTCCGATCCTCGAACTTCGCGGCATCAGGAAGCGATTCGGCGCGGTACAGGCCCTCTCGGGGGTCGATCTCGAGGTCTTCCCGGGCGAGGTCGTGGCCCTCGTGGGGGACAACGGGGCCGGCAAATCGACCCTGATCAAGACCATCGCGGGCATCTTCCCGCCCGACGGCGGCGAGCTGCGGTTCGCCGGGCAGCCCGTCGCGCTGCGGGGGCCCAAGGACGCTTCGCGGCTCGGGATCGCGACCGTGTATCAGGATCTCGCGCTGTGCGACAACCTCGATGTGGTCGCGAACCTGTTCCTGGGCAGGGAGGAGATCGACCCTGTCTCGCGGACCATGAACGAGGAGCACATGGAGCAGCGCGCGCTCCAGGTGCTGAGGACGCTCAACGTGAACATCCCTGTCGTCCGCACGCCGATCGCCGCGCTGTCGGGCGGGCAGCGGCAGTCCGTGGCCGTGGCGCGCGCGGTCATGGGGGAGGCGAAGCTCGTCATGCTGGATGAGCCCACCGCCGCCCTCGGCGTCGCCCAGACCCGGCAGGTCCTCGAGCTCATCACGCGCCTCAAGCAGCAGGGGCTGGGCGTCCTCGTCATCAGCCACAACCTCGCCGACGTCTTCCAGGTCTCGGACCGCATCGTCGTGCTCCGCCTCGGCCAGCTCGCCGGCGTGTTCGCCACGAGCGCCGCCTCGCGCGAGCAGGTCGTCGGCAGGATCACCGGCGCGGACGTCGCGGAGCCACGGAGGGCAGGGTGATGGGTGTTTCGGGACAGACCGGCGAGATGGCGGCCCCCGCCCCGCCGGAGGCGGGCAGCCTCTCGGCGATCGCCCGGCGCCTGCGCCAGGGGGACGCGAGCTCGCTGCCGGTGCTCCTCGGGCTCGTCCTCATCTGGGGCATCTTCGCTTCCCAGAACGAGAACTTCCTCTCGGCGCGCAACCTCACGAACCTGGTGCTGCAGATCGCCGCGATGGGGACGATCTCCGTGGGGATCGTCCTGGTCCTGCTGCTCGGCGAGATCGACCTCTCGGTCGGCGCGGTGAGCGGGTTGAGCGCCGCGGTGATGGCGATCCTGAACGTGCAGCACGGGGTGAGCCCGGCGCTGTCGCTGCTCGCCGGGGTGGCGACCGGCGCGGCGATCGGGCTCGCGCAGGGGCTCTGGTTCACGCGGTTCCGGGTGCCGTCGTTCGTCGTCACGCTCGCGGGGCTCCTCGCGTGGCAGGGCGCCCTGCTGTGGGTGCTCGGCACGACGGGCACCGTGAACGTCTATGATCCGCTCGTCTCGGGGCTGGCGGGGACGTTCCTGTCTCCCGCGCTCGGGTGGGCGCTCGGCGCTGTGTGCGTCGGGATGGTGATCGTGGGCCAGGCGATGACCTTGCGGCGCCGGGTCAGGGCCGGGCTCCCGCCGCTGTCGATGGGCGCCATGGCGGCGCGCGTCGCGGGGGTGCTCGCGCTGGTGCCGGCCGTTGTCGGCCTGCTCAACGCGGACCGGGGGGTGCCGCTCGCGCTGTTGCTGCTGCTCGGCTTCGTGATCGGGTTCGACCTGCTGCTCCGGCGGACCCGGTTCGGGCGGCACATCCTCGCGGTGGGCGGCAACGCGGAGGCGGCGCGGCGCGCGGGGATCCGCGTGGACGCGATCCGCGTCGCCGTGTTCACGCTGTGCGGGGCGCTGGCGGCCGCGGGGGGCATCCTGGCCACGTCGCGGCTGCTCGCGGTCAACCAGTCGTCCGGGGGCGGCGACGTGCTGCTCAACGCGATCGCGGCGGCCGTGATCGGGGGGACGAGCCTGTTCGGGGGGCGAGGCACCGTGTGGTCGGCGCTGACCGGCGCGCTGCTGATCGGGTCGATCTCGAACGGGATGGACCTGCTGGCGCTGCCGTCGTCGGTGAAGTTCATGGTCACCGGCGCGGCGCTCCTCGCGGCGGTGACGATCGACGCGATCGCGAGGTCCGGACGGCAGCCGGCCGGGCGGGGCTGAGCAGGGCGGCCGGGCGGGGCGGCGGGACGGGCGGCGTCAGGCGGCGCTGCCGAGGGGCGAGGCCTCGAGCCGCGCCTTCTCGGCGAGCAGCAGCTCGGTGAAGACGGCGATGAAGATCTGCCGGGAGAGCGGCCCGAGCACGCGGCCGACGAGCGGGAGCGGGATCTCGAAGCGCGAGGTCCAGTCGACCTCGGTGCCGTCGCCGCGCGGGGTGAAGCGGAGGCGGGAGCCGTGGTGGCGGAGGGGCTGGGTGCTCTCGAGGATCTGGTAGTCGAAGGAGGAGGGGCGCTCGAAGGCGGTGATCTCCTCGACGTAGCGGATCCGCTTGCCGGCGCGCACCTCGCGGAGGGCGCCGAGGCCGTTGCGCTCGGTGAGGCCCGGGCGGATGACCTTGGTGTGGGTGCTGGACCCGGAGCGGAGGAAGCTCTCGTGGTCGGCCACCGCGTCGAAGACACGCTCGACGGGGGCGTGGATGTAGACGTTCACGTGGACCTCTTCCATGCGGCGACCATCGCATGAATCGCCCCGAGCGAGCACGGGCCGCGGAGACGGCGTGGCCTTGCCAACCACGCCCGCATTCCTATAGTGAGTGAGCACTCACTCACTTCAGGGAGGTACGCCATGACGGAAGCGTTGGACGCGCTCGTGGTCGGCGGGGGGCCGACGGGGCTCACCATGGCCGGGGAGCTCGCCAGGCGGGGGCTCACCGTGCGGATCGTCGACAAGGCAACGGCGCCGCCGCCGGATCACTCGCGCGCGCTCGCCGTGCAGACGCGCACGATGGAGCTCTTCGGCGCCATGGGGCTCATCGACGCAGCCCTCGCGCGCGCCCGGCGCGTCGAGGGGCTCAACGTGCTGCTCGCGAGCGGACGGCGCGCGCGGCTGCCCATCTTCGATTTTCCGGAGCTGGCCACGCCCGTCCCCGGGGTCTTCGTCATCCAGCAGTTCGACACCGAGAACGTGCTCGCATCGCGGCTCCCCGGGCTCGGCGTGAAGCTCGAGCGCGGCGTCGAGCTCGCCTCCTACGCGCAGGACAGCGACGGCGTCACCTGCACGCTCCGCCGGGCCGACGGGAGCGCCGAGCAGGTGCGCGCGAAGTGGCTCCTCGGCTGCGACGGCGCGCGCAGCGCCGTCCGCAAGGGCGCGGACATCGCCTTCGAGGGCGACACCTACGACGACCACTGCGCGCTCGGCGACCTCGTCATGGACTGGCCGCTGCCGGACGGCGAGATCTACCTCAGCCCCTCGCGCCGGGGCGTCGCAGTAGCTTTTCCCGTGCCCGGCAGCCATCGGTTCCGGATCATCCTCATCCGGCCGGAAGCGCCGCCGGCGCACGGCGCCCCGCCCTCGCTCGAGGAGTTCGAGGGCATGATGCGCGAGATGATCCCGGTGCCCTTCCAGGTACAGAAGGCGATCGTCCTCTCGCGCTACCGGCTGCATCACCGCGTGGCCACGCGGCTGCGCGACGGGCGCGTGTTCCTCGCCGGAGACGCGGCGCACATCCACAGCCCGGCCGGCGGGCAGGGGATGAACACCGGGATCCAGGACGCCTACAACCTCGCGTGGAAGCTCGCGGCCGTCGAGCAGGGCCGCATGCCCGCGTGGGTGCTCGACACCTACGAGGCGGAGCGGCTGCCCGTGGCCCGCCGGCTGGTCGCCTTCACCGACCGCCTCTTCGGGGCCCTGGCCGGCCACGGCCCGGTGGGCCGGACGCTGCGCGCTGTCGCGCCGCGCCTCGTGTCCCGCGCCTTCGGCGTCGCCGCCGTGCAGCGCCGGATCGTGGGGTTCGTCTCCCAGCTCAAGATCCGTTACCGGAAGAGCCCCCTGTCGGTGCAGATCGGGACCGCGCCCGAGCGCGGCCCGCGCGCCGGCGACCGCGCGCCGGACGTCGTGCTGCGCGACGAGGCAGGCGAGCAGGTCCACCTCTTCGACGCGATGCGCGGCCTCGGATCGACGCTGCTGCTCTTCACCGGCCGGCAGCCGGCAGACGGCGCGGCGCGCGAGCGCGCCCGGCAGCTCGCAGCGCAGCGGAGCGGGCCGGACGTGAAGGTCCTGCTCATCGGCGCGCGCGCGGACGGCGGAGGGTACGCAGACCCCGACGGGCGCGCCCACGCGGCGTACGGCGTCGAGACGGCGGCCGCCGTGCTCGTCCGGCCGGACGGCTACATCGGCGTGCGCAGCGATCCGCTCGACGAGCGCGAGCTCGGGCGGGCGCTCGACCGGATCTTCACCCGCAGGGCCGACGCCGCCCAGCGCTGAGCAGAGAGGACGCCGATGAGCCGACGCGCGCGATCGAGCGACACATTGACCGAGGCCCAGAAGAAGATCGTCGAGGCCGCGGTGACCGCGTTCGCGGAGCAGGGCTTCCACGGGACCGCGACCCGGGACATCGCGCGGCGCGCGGGGGTCGCGGAGGCGACGATCTTCAAGTACTTCCCCAGCAAGAGGGATCTCCTGCTCGGCGTGCTCGGCCCCGCGATCGAGCAGCTCGTGGGGCCCGCGATGGCGCGGTCCATGGATCCGCTCTTCAACGCGACGTACCCGAGCTTCGAGGCGTTCCTGCGGGCGCTCCTCGCCGAGCGCATCGCCTTCGTGCGCGAGCACCCGCGGCTCGTGCGCATCCTCGCGCAGGAGCTGCCGTTCGACGCGGAGCTGCGGGTCGGCGTCATGAGCCGGGTGTACGCGCCGTTCCTCGCGAAGGGGCTCGCGCTCATCGAGCGCTTCCAGCGCGAGGGGCAGATCGTCGACTGGCCGCCGCCCCTCGTCCTCCGGTGCGTCGCCTCGACGTTCGCGGGGTACATCCTCCACCGCGTCTTCGTCGCCCCCGACGCGGCGTGGGACGACGAGGTCGAGGTGGAGCGGGTCATCGCCTTCGTGATGCGCGGCCTCTCGCCCCGCCAGCCGGCGTGACGAGCGCGGTGCCGGCGGGCGCGGTGCCGGCGGGCGCGCGCGCTGACCGCCCGGCGGTCAGCTCGTCGTCAGCAGCGAGCGGAGCTGCGACGGCGAGACCTGGTAGTCCTTGCCGCAGTAGTCGCAGCGGATGTCGAGGACCTTGCCGTCCTCGACCATCTCCTCGATGTCGCTCCTCGGCAGGCTCGCCAGCGTGGTCATGACCCGGAGCTCGCTGCAGCGACAGCTGAAGCTGAGCGGCGAGTCGTCGAGCCGCGAGAACGGCATGCCGTGGAGCAGCTCCTCGAGCAGCACGTCCGCCGAGGCGCCCTCGTGCGCGAGCACGTCGTCGAGGCGCTCGAAGTCCTTCAGCCGCTCGGTCATCACCATGAGCGGGCCGCGCTCGACCTCGGGGAGGAGCTGCACGAGGTACCCGCCGGAGGCGCCGACGCCGTCCTCGCCGAGGAGCGTCGCCACGGCGATCATCGAGACGACCTGCTCGGACTCCTGCATGTACGCCATGAGGCCGCCGGAGATGCCGCCCGCGGCCGGGACCTCGACGACCCCCTGGTGGAGCATGCCGTTCGGCAGCGTGCGCATGACCTGCAGCAGCGACCCTGCGCCGACCTCGACGGCGCTCCCGTCGGCGGCGCCCTTGCCCAGGTTCACGAGGCCGCGGCTCGTGCCGTCGGGGTGCGAGTCGGCCACGAGCGTCCCGTTGCCGGACGCGCCCTTGATGATCGCCTGCACCCGCAGGGTCGGCGCCATCGCCTCGCGCACGAGGATGGCGCCGGTGATCAGCTCTCCGAGCCGCTGCGCGGTCGCGCCGGAGGCCGATTGCACGGCGATGGCCCCGCGCACCGTCTCGGTGGTCAGCGCGGTGATGACGCGAAAGGCGCCATCGATCGTGATGGCGCGAACGACGGAATCAGAAGGTCGGAGCAAGATGCACTCTCCCGTGAAAAAATATCGTTAGGCCACGGACGGCGGATGGCAACCCGCGGCGCATCGGGCCCGGGGGGTTCGTGGGGGCCGCGCCCGTCGGGCGGGGCAGCGAGGGCCGGGCGCAACGTGGTTGGGGCCAGGCGCACCCTCGGATGGGCTCGCCCTCGCGTGCAAGGTTCTCGAATAGTTCAGTGTTTCCGTTGACTTGCGACACCGGCGCCCCCGCCGGCTCCGCGTCGGGGGCGCCGTCGAGGAGGCGCGCTCAGCTCCGGCGGCGCCGGTGC
Organism: Sorangium sp. So ce119; assembly: GCF_051524405.1. Taxonomy (NCBI): domain Bacteria; kingdom Pseudomonadati; phylum Myxococcota; order Polyangiales; family Polyangiaceae; genus Sorangium; species Sorangium sp. So ce119. The sequence continues at coordinate 105,998 of NZ_CP150310.1, forward strand.
AGCGCGGCCGCGCAGGCGCCGATCGCCAGCAGGGCCCACGGCGCCGAGCGGCCGCCGTCGTCGTCCGCGCCGACCGTGCAGGCGCAGCCGCCGCCTTGCACCACGACGCCCTCGCCGGGCGGCGCCGTGGGGCACGGGCCGATCGACCCGTCCGGAGCGCGGCAACCGGCGACGCACTCCTTCGTGGCCTGGTCGCACACCATCCCGGGGCCGCAATCGCTGTCCTCCTCGCACACAGGGGGCACGTCGTCCGAAGGGTCGTTCGGATCCCGCTCGCCCGCGTCGACCACGCCGTCGTGGTCCGCGTCCTCCTCGCCGTCGATCGCCCCGCCGCCGTCCGTGTCGGCCACCGTCGGATCGGTCGTCGTGTCGCCGCCGTCGCCGTCGGGCACGCACGTCTTCACGTCGGGGTTGGTGTCCTCGTGCGAGCAGTCCTTGCCCATCTCGGTCCCGTCGAAGAGCCCGTCGCCGTCGCTGTCGGGATCGCGCGCGTTGATCTTCCCGTCCTCGTCCGTGTCGGCGCCAGGCTCGATCTCCTCGCCGTCGATCACCCCGTCGTCGTCCGTGTCGGCGTCGTCCGGATCGGTGCCGAGCTCCGTCTCCTCGCTGTTCGAGAGCCCGTCGCCGTCGCGATCGCCGCGATCGTCGCCGGCGTTGTTCGGATCGGTCTCGGCGCTGCCCTCGTCGACCGTGCCGTTGTGGTTGAGGTCCTCCTCGCCGTCGACGACGCCGCCGCGATCCGTGTCGGGATCCACCGCGCTCGTGGTCGAGAGCCCGCCGTCCGCGTCCGGCGTGCAGCGCGCCGCCTCGGGGTCGGTGTCCGCGTCGGCGCAGTCCTTCCCCGCCTCGGTGCCGTCGAAGAGCCCGTCGCCGTCGCTGTCCGCGTCGAGGACGTCCACGAGATCGTCGCCGTCGCCGTCGTCGCTCGGGTTCGGCTCGTCGCCGTCGAGCAGGCCGTCGTTGTCGGTGTCGCGATCCGCCGGATCCGATCCGAGGAACACCTCGAGATCGTCGCTCAGCCCGTCGCCGTCGGCGTCGGCGTTCTGCGCGTCGTCGCCGCCGTGGCCCGCGCTCGGATCGGTCTCGCCCGCCTCGATCGCGCCGTTCAGGTTCGCGTCCTCGGAGCCGTCGGTCGCGCCGCCCCGGTCGCTGTCGCGGTTCACCGCCGACGTCGTGACCGCGCTGTCGGCGTCCGCCGTGCAGTGGCCGGCCGCCTCGTCGGTGCCCGGGCCGTCGCAGCCGAGGCCGATCTCCGTGCCGTCGAAGAGGCCGTCGTCGTCGCTGTCCACGTCGCGCGCGTTGACGAGGCCGTCGCCGTCGGTGTCGTCGCTGGGGTTCGGCTCCTGCCCGTCCTGCACGCCGTCGTCGTCGGTGTCGGCGTCACCCGGATCGGTGCCCAGCGTCTCCTCGAGATCGTCGCTCAGCCCGTCCTCGTCCCCGTCGTCGTTGCCGCCGTCGTCGTCGCCGTGGCCGCGGGTCGGGTTGGTCTCGCCGTTGTCCGCGACGCCGTTCAGGTTGGCGTCCTCCGAGCCGTCGGTCGCGCCGCCGTTGTCCGAGTCCGCGTCGAGCGGCGACGTCCTCGTGGCGCCCGCGTCCGCGTCGGCGACGCAGCGCCCCGACGGCGCGGTGCCGGGACCGTCGCAGCCCAGGCCGAGCTCGGTGCCGTCGTAGAGGCCGTCGTCGTCGCTGTCGACGTCGAGCGGGTTGATCAGCCCGTCGCCGTCCGCGTCGTCCGCCGGGTTCGGCTCGCGCCCGTCGCGCACGCCGTCGCCGTCCGTGTCCGCGTCGTTCGGGTCCGTGCCGAGCGCGGCCTCGAGGCCGTCGCTCAGCCCGTCGCCGTCGCTGTCCGTGACCAGCCGGTCGTCGGCGTGCTGGCCGGCGCGAGGGTCGGTCTCGCCCGCGTCGACCATGCCGTCGAGATCCGTGTCCTCCGAGCCGTCGGTCACGCCGCCGCGGTCGGTGTCGGCCTGGAGCGGCGACGTCTTGCTCGCGCCGGCGTCGCCGTCCGGGGTGCAGTGGCCCGCCGCCGCGTCGGTGCCCGGCCCGGCGCAGCCGAGGCCGAGCTCGGTGCCGTCGAAGAGGCCGTCGTCGTCGCTGTCGATGTCGAGCGCGTTGATCAGCCCGTCGCCGTCGTTGTCGTCGGTCGGGTTCGGCTCGGCGCCGTCGCGCACGCCGTCGTCGTCGGAGTCGGCGTCGGTCGGCGACGTGCCGAGGTACTCCTCGAGGGCGTCGCTGAGCCCGTCGCTGTCCGCGTCGGCGTTCTGGTTGTCGTCGGCGCCTTGCCCGGCCGTCGGATCCGACTCGCCCTCGTCGAGCACGCCGTTCAGGTTCGCGTCCTCCGAGCCGTCGGGGACGCCGCCGTTGTCGGTGTCCGCGTCCAGCGGCTCGGTCGTCGTCGCCCCGCCGTCGCCGTCGGGCACGCAGTGCCCCGCCAGCGCGTTGGTGCCCGGCCCGTTGCAGTCGGTCAGGCCGATCTCCGTCGCGTCGAAGAGGCCGTCGTTGTCGCTGTCGACGTCGCGCGCGTTCACGAGGCCGTCGCCGTCGGTGTCGCGGTCCCAGAGCTGCTCGTCGCCGTCGGCGACGCCGTCGTCGTCGGAGTCGGCGTCGTTCGGATCGGTGCCGGCGTCGATCTCGTCGCCGTCGCTGAGGCCGTCGCTGTCGCTGTCGACGAGGATCGCCGTGGGCTGCGCGCCCGGCGCGGCGCCGTCGCCGTCCGTGGGGTACTCCTGGGCGGCCCCGCCCTCCGGGCTCTGCCCGGTGACGGCGGCCTGGTTCACGATCTCGCCGTCCGTGCCCTCGTCGATGGTGACGCGGAACCGCACGGTCGTGGTCTCGCCGACGCCGAGCGACCCGCCGCTCGCCGCGCTGGCGCCGCTCCCGAGCCGGACGCGGATCCTCCGGGAGCCGGCGATGTACTCGCCCTCGTCGTCGCCGGCCGCGTCGGTCACGCCGCCCGCGTTCGGGCCCGTCGCGATCTCGAGCGAGCCCGCCACGTACGTGACCCCGGCGGGCAGCGGGTCGTTCAGCACGACCTCCGCGGCCTCGTCGTCCCCGGTGTTCGCGACGATGATCGTGTATTCGAGCGTGTCACCGGGCGTGACGCCGCCGCCGTCGAGGTCCAGGACCGACTTGCTCGAGGTGGAGAGGTCCGGCAGGAGCGTCGGCACCGACGTGACGATGCCGCCGAGCAGGTAGCTGTCGGCGCCCGAGACGACCGCGCCGATCTGCGCGTCCGTGTCGCCGGCCCGGAGCAGATCGGGCGGGACCTGGACGACGTCGATGTCGATGCCGCTCATGCTCTGCGGCCCGCCGGTGAGCCGCGGCAGGTCGCCCGCCGTGGACGCCGGCGCGCCGAGGAAGGAGCGGGAGCTGTTGAAGAAATTGTTCGCCGGGTTCTGCGCGTCGAACAGCGCCGTCCCGTTCCACTCGAGCGCGTCGCCGGTCGAGCTGTCGCCGTCGTAGCCGATGACGCCGAGCTTCGCCGGGCCCGCGCCCGAGGGGACGACGAACCCCGAGATCGTCCAGCCCACCGTCGCGCCGTCGATCACCGGGTCCAGCCCGTCGAAGATGGAGAGGTTCCGCGCGGGCGCCGTCGTCTGCTCGTAGAGCACGACCATCCACCAGCCGGCGAACGTGAACGCCTGGTTCGCGCCGTTGAGGGGGAACGCGTTCAGGATGCCGCTCAGGCGATAGGCCCCCGCGCCGCGCGCCTGCACGATCGAGGTGACGTCGGCGACCGCCTGCGAGTGCGTGAGGCCGGTGAGCGCCTCGCCCGAAAGGGTGCCCGTCACCTCGGAGGCGAAGGTGCCCGGTCGATCCAGGGTCACGCTGAGATCGGCCGTGCCCGAGGAGCGGCTCACCGCCCAGTAGAGGTAGGCGTGCGTCACCCGCGCGCCCGCCGGGAGGCTGAGCACCGCGGTGCTGCGGGCCGCGGAGGGAGATATCGTGTTGTTCGCCTCGGCCTGCCCGGCGAGGGGGCTGTCGGACCGCCAGTAGATGTCGGGCGCCGAGTCGCTGAGCGTCGCGCTCGTGCCGCACGCCCCGACCGTGCCCAGCGTCGGCGCCGGCGTGGTCGAGGCGCAGTCGTGCGCGAGCGTGTTGCCGATGAGGATGAAGTCGCCCCGCTGCGCCACCTGGACCCGGTTGAACGGAGCCGCGCTCGCGGTCCCCGAGAGCGCCCCGAGCAGCGCGGCGCTGGTGAGCCCCGTGTATGCCAATCGCTTTGCCATCGAAGCCTCCAGCCCTATTGCTGCTTCTTTGCCTTCTCGACGATGTTGAACTGGACGCGCCGGTTCTTCTGGCGCCCCGCCTCGGTCTTGTTCTCCGCGATCGGGACGTCAGGCCCGTACCCCTTGGCCTGCAGGCGATCGGCCGCGATGCCGCGCTCGACGAGCGCCCGCTGCACCGACTCGGCGCGGGCCTGGCTCAGCTTCGTGTTGAACTGGCGCGTGCCGCGGTCGTCGGTGTGGCCCTGGACCTCGATCTTGAGGATCTCGGGGTGGTCCTTGAGCACGCCGGCGACCTCGTCGAGCAGCTCGTCGCTCACCGGCCGGATGGTCGCCTTGCCGGTGTCGAACTGCACCTGCTGGAGGATGACGATCTCGGTCTCGGTCACGCGGACCGCGACCGGGCACCCGTTCTGCTTCGGGTCCTCGTCGGCCTTGCCCTTCTCGTTCGGGCAGGCGTCCTTGTCGTCGCGGATGCCGTCGCCGTCGGTGTCGCCCGGGCAGCCGTTCGTCGCCGGATCGGTCGTGGCGACGCCGGGGATCTCCGGGCACGCGTCCGAGGGATCGGGGATCGTGTCGCTGTCGCGATCGGGCGGCGGCGGGCAGCCGTTCGCCTTCGGGTCGTCGCTCGCCGGGCCGGCCTGATCCGGGCACGCGTCGACGTCGTCGGTGATGCCGTCCTTGTCGCGATCCCCGGGCGGCGGGCAGCCGTTCTTCTTCGGGTCCGGCGAGGCGACGCCGGCCACCGCGGGGCAGGCGTCGACGGCGTCGAGGATGCCGTCGTGGTCCGCGTCCTTGGGCGGCGGGCAGCCGTGCTTCGCGCGATCCGCGCTGCCGACGCCCGCGACGTCCGGGCAGGCGTCGTCCGCGTCGGGGATGCCGTCGCCGTCCCGGTCCTTCACGGGCGGCTTCACCTCGGGCGAGTAGGCGATGAGGGCCGCCGCGCGGAACGACGGCGTGCCGACGCCCGCGGTGAGGCCGGGGCCCACGCCGAGCCCGGCCTCGAAGTCGTCGGCGAAGCGGTAGCGCCCGCCGAGCAGGGCCTCGAGGTTGGTGGTGCGCTGCTGGACGTCGGAGACCGTGACCGAGCCGGTGATCTCCGGCCCGATCTGCAGGCGCCGCTCGTCGTCGAGCAGCAGCCCGACGCCGGCGCCCCAGTGCACCATCATCCCCTGCTCGACGTTGGCGAACTGCCGGGTGGACCGGAACTCCGGCCCCGCGGCGAGCGACCACACCGCGCGATCGAGGTGGCCGCCGAGGATGAGCTGGGGCCCGCCGCGCACGCTGCCGTCGCCGGAGTACGCCTCGGGGCTGCCGGTCGGCAGGAACACGTGGCCGGCGATGGCGATCTGGAACGGGTCGAAGTAGCCGCCGTAGAGCGTCGCGCGCGCGCCGAGCCGGAGGTCACCGAGCGCGCTGCTGGACGGCTGCGGAAGCACGGCCCCCGAGGCGGCCCCGCCGTCGCCGGACTGGAGCGCGAGCGGCAGATCGACGTTCACGGTGAGGTGCTTCCAGAGGGAGAGCGAGGCGTTCAGGTGGAGCAGGAGCTGGCTGCCGACGACCTTGCCGGCGTCGAACTCCTCGTTTCCCGACTCCCTCCGCAACACCAGCGGATCCTGGGCATAATCGCCGAGGATCATGATGTGGGGTGATGTGTCTCCTGCTGTGTAGGCGGACGGGACTCCGAACATCCTGTCGCCGGCAGGCGCGGGCTGGAACCTGTCGAGCGCGAACCCCTCGGGTCTCGCGGGTTCCTGCGCCTCTGCGCGCGCCGCTGCGCCGAGCAGGCACAGCGCCGCCGCGAGCGCGGCCGTCGGATGGGTTCCCTGTGTACGAGCCGGCATGGGACGAGGTCGCCTCCTTGCGTGAAGGAACAGCAAGTCCCGGGAGTATCGACCGAAACGGGCGCGGCGTTCAACGTTTCGCGGGAAGGAGCTCGGCGCCGTACGGATTTCCCGCATGGATCTCGGGCGGACCGGCGCCGCGAGGCGGCCGCGAGTCACGCGCACGGCACGGTTGCTACCGGCCAGCAGCAGCGGTAGAGCGGCCACCCAACCCCGCGGCACGCGTTGCTCGCGGCACTCGTCAGGAGGCACCCATGGCCCGCGAACCGAAGAACTTCGACCATCTCCTCGGCGGCAACGCCAAGGGCTTGAGTGATCTGCAGCTCAAGGCGCATTTCACCCTGTACCAGGGCTACGTGAAGAAGCTCAACGAGATCTGGGAGCAGCTCGGCAAGGCGGACCGCAGCGCGCCGAACTACTCGTACAACGCGTACAGCGAGCTCAAGCGTCGCGAGCCTGTCGCCTTCAACGGCACGGTGCTGCACGAGCTCTACTTCGAGAACATCGGCAACGGCTCGACGCAGCCGAGCGCCCAGGCGAAGCAGCTCATCGAGGCGTCGTTCGGCAGCCTCGATAACTGGCTGGCCGACGCGAAGGCGTCGCTCCTGAGCGCCCACGGCTGGACGGTGCTCGTGTACGACTATCAGGAGAAGAAGCTCCTGAATAACCTCGTCCGGACCGAGCACGACGTGGGTCTGTTCGCGAACACGCATATCATGGTCGCCATCGACGCCTGGGAGCACGCTTACTTCGCGGACTACCAGACCAAGAAGGCGGACTACGTGGCCAACGTGCTCTCCGGCCTGAACTGGGACGTCATCAACGCGCGCCTCCAGCAGGTCGGCGGCCACCAGTAGGCCTGGTCACACGGCGGGGGCGCGCGCCCCCGCCTCCCCACCGGGCCGGGCAGCTCGGCAAGACCCCTCCTCGACTCCCCCCCAAGCCTGGCGCTCGTCGCGATGTGCCCTTGCCGCCTGGCTCCTGTAGACTGCACGCGACAATGAGCAAGGCCCCACCGAGCTCCCCCGGCACCGGGGAGGAGAGCCTCATCCACGTCCGCCGGATCCACAGACGCGACCTGAACCGCGTTTGGGAGTTTCTCAAGAAGGTGTTCCGCGACGTGAACCGGGAGACGGTCGAGTACCAGCGGCCACGCTCGAAGAAGCGGTTCCTGGAGGTCTACGAGGAAGAAGGCGTCGAGCAGCTCCTCTTCGAGGTCCGTCAAGGGGAAGTCCAGGAGATCGTCGGCTACGCCGAGTGCGCGTTCGAGATCACCGGGACCGACAACTGGATGAACGAGCGGTACTTCACGAAGCACGACATGCGGCCGCTCTTCGTCGAGGAGCTCGCGGTCCACCCCGAGTACCAGGGCCGCGGCGTCGGCGCCTTCATGCTCGAGCAGCTCGAGCACCTCGCGCGCATCCACGGGTGCACCCACCTCGTGCTCGAGGTGGCCGAGAACAACATCGGCGCGCTCAGGTTCTATCGAAAGCGCAGCTTCTACCGGCTCGACGCCGCGATCTTCATGGCGAAGAAGGTCGCCGTCGACTCCGAGCTCCTGCCGCCGCGCGCGCTCAAGAAGCCGCGCCCGCCGGAGGAGCTCGGCGCGCCCGCGAAGCCGAAGCGCTCGTCCAAGCGGGCCGCGAAGGGGCGCGGCGCCGACAAGCGGTCGGGCCCCCCGCCGTCGCAGCCGCCGGAATCATCCCGGCCGGACGCGCCGGCCGGCGCGACGCGCGAGCCCCCCGCCGAGGCGGGCGCGACGGCAACGAGGCTGATCCGCCCTGTGCCGGAGCGCGACGGAGGCGCGTCGTCCTGAGCCCGAGCGCGGCGCGACGACCGCGCCGCGCCGCGCGACGTGGGCGCGCCCTCAGAGCTCGACCGTGCCGTGCTGGCGCAGGGTCGCGGGCAGCGACAGCGCGTGATCGATGCAGGCGCGGATGTCGTCGAAGCTCGACAGCCCGTACCAGAACACCGTCCAGTTCTCGTTGCGGTAGCTGCCCTCGGCCTGCTGGAAATACCAGGGGTTGATCTCGTTGCCGTTCCGCGCGCGCCAGAACAGCCGCGGGTTCTCGCTCTTCATCCGCGTCCAGAGCGAGCCGCCGATCCCCACGCCCTGCGCCTCGTTCGTCACCGCGAACTTGTCGAGGTACGGGGTCGACGGCGCCTTCTCCTTCGCGTCGAGCGTGAGGATCGCCGTCGCCCGGTACGAGTCGGACAGGTAGATGCGGTAGAACGGCTTCTTGTCGAAGTAGTGCTCGTCGAGCTTCCGCTCGAAGCACGCCTCGAGCAGATCGCGCAGCCGGTCGCGGTCGATGCCGTTCAGCGTGTCGTGCCGCAGGATCCGCTCGCCGCGGCGGACGAGCGTGCCAGAGCCCGTGTGCGTGAAGAGCTCCTTCGCCAGGTGATCGGGCGCGGTGATCGAGACCGACGAGGTCGCCGGCAAGCCGTCGAGCAGGAGCTTGATCTCCTGCAGCTTGAGCCGCATGCCGTCGGTCAGCCAGGGCTGGGCGATGAGGCCCGCGTAGTCCTCCTGGAGGTTGACGGCCGAGATGATGCGCCCGTGCTCGTCGAGGAGGCCGCCCGCGCTCGTGAGGAAGATCATCTTGAACGGCTGCGTCGCGAGCGCGAGCTCGCGCGCGGCCACGTCCGCGTTGATGTTGACGATCTGCCCTCCCGGCGTCTCGCCGAGGCAGGCGAGGATCGGCAGGTGCCCCGCGCGGAGGCTGGACCTCACCGCGTCGACATGGACGCGCTCCACCCTGCCGACCAGGCCGAGGCGCCCCTCGTCCAGCAGCGAGGCCTCGAAGACGCCCGCGGTGATCGGCCGCGTGCGCGTGCCCATCTCCTCGAGCGCCTCGACGAGCCGCAGGTTCTCGCGGAGGAAGACGCGGCGCGCGACCTCCAGGATGCGCGGCGTCGTGACGCGCAGCCCGTCGACGCGCTCGGTCGGGATGCCCGCCTCGGCGAGCGCCCTGTCGAGCTGCGGCCCGGCGCCGTGGATGACGATCGGGTACAGGCCGACCTGGTTCAGGAACACGAGCGAGGTCGCGAGCGCCTCGAGGTCCTCATCGAGGATGGCGCCGCCCACCTTGATGACGGCGAACTTCTGCTGATCGACCGCCGCGTACTGCTTCAGGTACTGCTCGACCTCCTTGCGGCTGCCGAGGTTCCTGAGCAGGCGGACGATGACGTCTTGCGTCGAACCCATCGTGGTCACCACCCGTTCGCCAGCAGGTCCATCACGGCCTTCTGGACGTGCAGCCGATTCTCGGCTTCGTCGATGACCATGGAAGCGGGCGAGTCGATCACCGCGTCCGTGACCTTGACGTTGCGCCGTGCCGGGAGGCAGTGGGAGAAGAGCCCCCCGGCGGTGAGCGCCATCTTCTGCTCGTCGACGATGAAGTGCTTGTGCTTGTCGCGGATGGGCTTCTCCTGCTCCCAGCGCCCGAAGTACGGAATCGCGCCCCAGCTCTTCGCGTACACGACGTGGGCGCCGCGGTAGGCGGACTCGATGTCGTAGGTGATGGTGAGCTTCCGCCCGTTGTCCGCCGCGCTCTTCCTTGCGGCGTCGAGGTAGCGGTCGTCGAGGTGGTACTCCTCGCCGGGGCAGAGCAGGGTGACATCCATGCCGAGCTTGGAGGCGATGAGGACGGCGGAGTTGGCGACTGCGGTGTTGAGCGGGCGCGGGTGGTACGTCCAGGTGAGGACGAACTTCTTGCCGTCGAGGCGGCCGAGGCGCTCCTTCATGGCGAGCGCGAGCGCGAGCTCCTGGCAGGGGTGGGTGATGGTCTCCAGGTTGATGACGGGCACGGTCGCGTGGCGGGCGAAGCTCTGGAGCACCTTGTCCTGGCGATCGTCTTCCCAGCGCTGGAACCTGGGGAACGCGCGCACGCCGATGAGGTCGGCATAGCGCGAGAGCACGCGGGCGACCTCCGCCACGTGCTCCTCGGGCTCGCCGTCCATCACGGCGCCGTCCTCGAACTCGATGGGCCACGCGCCCCGGCCGGGCTCCAGCACGACAGCGTGGCCGCCGAGCTGCCGGATGCCGACATCGAAGGAGGTGCGCGTGCGCAGCGACGGGTTGAAGAAGACGAGCGCGATGGTGCGATCCTGGAGGCGCGGCTCGATCGGCCGCCGCTTGAAGCGCTGCGCGCGCTCGAGGAGGCCCTCGATCTCGGCGCGGGTATAGTCCATCGTGGTCAGAAAGTGCCGCATCGGATGCCTCCTCGTCCGGACACGCGTGGAGCGGGCGCACGCATTGGAGCAATCCTGGCGGCGATGTCAACGACGCACGCGGGCGCGCGCGCAGCGGTCGCGCCGAGTCGAGCGCCCGGTCCGCGCGGCGGCCGCGCTGCGCGGAGGAGCGGGGCCGGCGCTCCGGAGCCGGCCGCTGTCGAGGCGTGTCCTCCACGGTGCGCGCGGGGTGGGGAAGGACAGGCGCTCTGGATACCAGCTCTCCCGGGAGAACTCAGGATTGCACGCCTCGATTTCAGGAACGAAAGGGGGACGACGAGCTCCTCAAGAAAATGCGCGGAAAACCAGGTGTCATCCCCTGGCCCGCATCCTGCTAATCACGTAGGGCAGAGCGCCCGTGACGGTTTCCCCCCCCTCCGTCGAATGGGCGCTCTTTTTTTTGTGCCCGTGCGGCGGTGTCGCGCGAGCAGGGGTGTTCCGATGACGCTTGTCGTGATCCTCACGGTGCGGTGCGAGGCGCTCGACGCGTTCCGCGCCTACGAGAGGAAGGCCGCGGCCGTGATGGCCCGGTATGGCGGCGCGATCGAGCGGACCGTGGTGACCGCGCCCGATAGCGCTGGGCTCCGCTTGAAGGAGGTTCACATCGTCACCTTCCCTGACGAACAGGCCTTCTCGGCGTATCGTCGAGACGGCGAGCTCGGGGCGGTGGCGCACCTGCGGGACGCGTCGGTCGTCGAGACCGAGATCCTGCGCGGGGAAGAGGGCCCGGACTACCACGCTGCCCCTGGCTGACGCAGGTCGCGGCGGAGCGCTGCGCTACGGCTGCTCCGGCGGCTCGGCGATGCACGCAGTGGCCACGAGCTCGAACCCGACGCGCTCGTAGACGCGGGCGACATCGTCGTTCTGGGCGGACAGGAACACCGTGCGATGGCCGGCGTCGAGGGCGTGGCGGGCCAGGATCGCGGTGACCGCGGCGGCGAGCCCTTGCCGGCGGGCCGCCGGCAGCGTGCCCACGCCGACGATCTCGGCCACGCCCTCCGCGTGCTGGTAGCTGCCCGCGCAGAGCGGACCGGTGAGGGCGCCGCGGCGACCGCGGGCGGCGGCGTGCACCAGCGTCCGCTCGGCCAGCGACGCGCGCCACGAGGCCGCGTGTCCGGCCGGGAGCGCGGCCGCGGTGGCGTCACGCTCCGCCGGTCCCGCGGGGCCCGTTGCGGTGCTGAGCGCGCCGAAGGCGACGAGCGCGACGGCCTGAATGGCGGCGAGATCGGGATCCTCGGCGGTGACGATCGACAGCGAGATGTCCGCCGGCAAAGGCACCTGGACGGGCTCGCCGGAGAGCACGAGCAGCGGGCAGCGACGGACGTACAGGCCGGTGGCCTCGGCCGCGGCGTCGAGCCCCGGGGTGGTCTCCTGCACCCACTCGAACGCCTCCGGGACCGAGAGCTCGCGCTGACGCGCGCGCACCGCGGCCACGTCGTCGGCCGACACGGGGCCGGGGTGGCCGAGGGTGGGACGGGCATAGTAGGGCCAGCCGTCGCCGCGGCGGGCGAAGAGGGTCAGCGGTCCGTGGTCCTCGGCGTCCGCGTGCCGTCGAGGGACGGCATCGTAGAACCGCTCGAGGGTGGCGAGGAGGGTGCTCATGGGCTGACGAGCCGCGTGGTGGACTCCGGGGTGCGCGCCTCCGCGACAGCGCCTCGCGGCGGGCGTGCGCGGAGGGCGGTGGGCTCGGGGGAGGGGAGGTGCGTCTCTGCCATGACAGCCGAGGGCGATGCGATGCTGGTAATGGAGAACGGGGGTCCTGTCGAGGGAGACCAGCGCTCCTGGCGCGGGGCGTCCGTCGGGGTCGCGGAGCGTCCGTCGGGGTCGGCGTGGTGCTGGGGGATCAGTCGGTGCCGCCGCCAGGGCCCGGACTGGTTGCGTGGCAGTCGCTCGGACAGTTGCAGTCGTTCTCGCCCGCGCCGCAGGCGCCGTCGCCGCACTTCGCGCAGAGGTGCGCGTCGGGCGCCGTGACCACGCACTGGCCGTCGACGCGATCCATCGCGGGGATGCGCGCGAGCCCGGGGCAGCAGACAGTGAACGATTTGCCGGACGCCATCGCTCCTTCCCCCGAGCAGCGCGAGGCGAGCTCCGCGCACGAGCCATCGGCCTGCTGGACGTAGCCGGGCAGGCAATCGCACTGCGGTCGCCGGGGGCGGAGCACCGGCACCGTGCCGGCCGGCCCTCTCGGCCCGAGCTGGACTGATGTCTCGGTGGGAGAGCGCGGCGGCGCGGCGCCGCCCGGGCCCGCCGCCGGCGGGGGAGGTGTGGGAGGTGGGGGAGGGGAAGCGACCTTGCCGTCGGGCGTCTGGGAGGCGATCGGGATCCAGTCGATGACCTGCCCGTCCGGCGTGACGGTGGTGGCCACGATGTTGCGGCGGGAAGGCCGCAGCGTTCCACCCGGCGCGCAGGGGTCGTCGGCGCCCGGGCCAGGGGGACCCACGGGGGCCGGCTCGCTGGCGGCGCAGCCCATCGAGAGGAGGAGCAGAGAGCAGAGGAGCAAGGCAGGCGCGTTCATGGGCATGAAACACGGGAGCCTACGTGATCTTACGGCGAGCGCGCTGAATCACGGGGCTGGGGAGTGAGCTCCTTCAGGCAATGGCAACGACGACGAGCCGATAGGGGAGCATCGCGACGTACCGAGCGGAGCCGGAGGAGCTGCGTCAACGCTCGGTCAGGCAGTCGTCGAGCGTGGGCGAGGTGAGGACGCGCTCGGTCCACCCTTCGATCTGGCCTGCATCGGCGGCGCGGACGCGCGCCACGACCGGCTCGGGCAGTTCGCCGAAGCGCAGCCGAAGCTGCTTGAGCAGCGTGCTTCGCTGCCCCGCGAGGCGGCCCTCCCGCTCGCCCGCCAGGCGGCCCTCTCGCTCGCCCGCCAGTCGGCCCTGCTCGCGAAGGTAGTCTGCGATGGTCACGATCTCCTCCTCGGCCTCCGGCCCCGCCGCCACGAGCAGCCGCTGCAGCAGCTCCCTTGGCTGGGCCGGGTCGGCGATGTTCAAGATATACCGCCACACGCGCGACAGCGCAGCCCCACCGCCGGGCGCGCCGCGCACCTCCCGGACCAGCTCGTACCAGCCCGACAAACGCGCCACCAGCTCGTCCGGGCGACGGGCGTGCCGGAAGCACCAGAGCACCAGCCGAGTTCCGGAGATGTCAGCGCAGTGATCTGGAATTGCGATCGACGGCTTGCTCTGGCTGGCACGTCGGAGATCGCTTCCCGGGCAGCCGCTCGGCCCGACTCCCCCCGGTTGCGGCGTTCTGCGCCGCGCTTGCCGCCACGCGGCTCCGGTTCTGCCATTCGGAGCTGCTCCCCACCCCCACCCGGCATCGGTTTCGCCGTTCGAGCCCGCGGGTGGCGTCACCCGGCCCCGGTTTCGCCGTTCGAGCCCGCGGGTGGCGTCACCCGGCCCCGGTTTCGCCGTTCGAGCCCGCGGGAAGCGTCACCCGGCCCCGGCTTTGCTCCGGTCGCTGCTGCGCCGCGAGTGCCGGCGGTGATCGCGGCATCACGCACCGGCGATCGTCGCCGCCTCTCCCAGCATGCGGTCCCGCTCGTCGGGACCTTGCTGAGCCGCTTGCGACGCGCTCCGTCGTCACAACGATTCCAGGCTCCGTCAACCCAACACCCTCTCGCGAAGGAGCACTCGCATGGGCAACACCAATATCGGAGAGAACCGCAGCTACGGCGCCGCCGTCCTCGATCGGTTCGGCGACGTCGCCGTCCCTGCGCCGGTCAGGCCGCACCTCGCCGCCTTCAAGCAGGCGCACGCCGAGTACGAGGCGGCCGCGGCGCGCGCCGACGCCGCGCGCGACAAGCGCGACGCCGCGCTCGACGCGGTGGGCGCCGCCGACGACACGTTCGACGAGAGCGTGGGTGCGCTCGCCGACAAGACCGTGGGCGCGGGCCTGGGCAAGCGGCAGAACCCGTTCGCCGGTTACTCCACGCACTCTCCCAGCCAGCTCACGTCGCTTCCGTACGCCGCCGAGCCCAGGGCCGCCCGCGAGCTCGTCGCCGCCCTCCTGAAGAAGAGGCCGCCGAGCGATGTGGCCAGGGCCGCCGCGAAGCTCGTCAAGGACACCGCGGCGCTCGAGGAGGCGCTCTCCAGGCTCACCAGGCCGCAGGCCGCGCTGGCGAAGGCGCTCGCGGATCGTGACGCCCTGCTCCCCGCATGGATCAAGGCGCTCCGGAAGCTGAAGAAGCATGCTGCGGCCGCGTGGGATGAGGACGAGGGGACCTACAAGGCCCTGTTCGCGCCGCTGGGCGCCGTGCAGGCGCCGAAGAAGCGGCGCCCCAGGGCGAAGCCGGCCGGCGCGAAGCCGGCCGACGCAAAGCCGGCGGACGCGAAGCCGGCGGACGCGAAGCCGGCGGACGCGAAGCCGGCCGACGCGCCCTTGGCCGCGCCTGCGCCGGCCTGACGGGCTCCCGTTCACCCTTCGCCGCGCTCGGCGCCCGTCTCCTCGTCATCCATGAGCGGCGCCACCTCGGCCCACAGCGCGTCGAGGTCGAGCTCCAGTCCCTCCAGGCCCTCCACGGACACCTTCCCCTGCGAGGCGGGCAGCACGTGCACGTAATGCCCATCGGACCCGAGCTCGTACAGCTCGACGAGCTGCGCGTTCGGATCCACCAGCCAGTACCAGCGCACCCCGAACCGCGCATATTCGAGCGCTTTTTCCATCCGGTCGCGCCGCACGTCGCGCGGCCGCTGCGAGAGCACCTCGATCGCCACCACAGGGGGGATCCGGGAGAGCGCGTCCCGGCCTCGAAGGCGCGTGCCCGGGGCGTACATGCACACGTCGGGCTTGCGTCCGCGTTGCGCCGAGACGGCGAGCTTGTGCTCCGATCCGAACACCCAGCCGCCCCGCGGCCGAGCCCATGCGCGCAGCACCTCGATCAACCAGCTCACCACGGCCTCGTGCAGCGTCGTCGGCGCCTCTTCCTCCACGAGGCGGCCATCCATCAGCTCGCCGGGCTCGTCCTCGTCCAGGTCGGCCCACTGCTCGAGCGTCATCAGCTCAGGCTGGAGGATCTCCGCGGTCGCCCTCGAACCCATGACACGAGCATACCACCCGCGGCGCCCCGGCGACGCGCGCCCGCGCCCCTCACACCCGGAGCACCACCCCTCTCGCCCTCTCGCCCGTCGCCTCGGCGATCGCCTGCACGTAGAGCCGCACCTGCGCCTCCTGCGCGGCGTGCGCGGTGCCCGCGTCCGAGCCGGTCTTGAAATCGACGACGGTCCAGACGCCCACGTCGCCCACGCTCTCCCGGAACGAGAGGTCGACAACGCCCTCGGCGATCGTCCCGTCCTCGAGCCGGAGGAGCAGCGGCGTCTCCCGCTCGCACGCGCCGCGCGCCGCGCTCTCCGCCGCGCGCCGGAGCAGCGGGTGCTCGAGCGCCGCGACCGCCGCCGCGACCGCCGCGTCGAGCTCCTCGGCCGGCGCGCCGAGCAGCCGCGCCTGCGCCGCGGCCACCACGCGCACCTCGTCCTCGCCCGCCCGGAGATCGACCTCCGCCAGCACCGCGTGCACCAGCGTCCCGAACCGCTTGCCGTACGGCCGGCCCTCGCGCGCGATCGCCGTCTGCTCGAACGAGATCACCGGCAGCGCGTCCGCCCGCTTCCCCCGCTCCGCCCCGCCGCTCGTCTGCCGCGCGCCCGCGCCCGCCGCCGCCTCCTCGGCCGCCGCCAGCGCCGCCTCGTGGCTGATCTCCGTCGCCGTCTTCACGCGGACCGCCGCCACCGAGCCGTCCCGGATCGCCCGCTGCCGCGCCTCCTGCCACACCTCGTGCCCGCGCTGCCCGAGCTCTCCGCCCAGCGCCCGTCCGCCCGCCGCCGCGTCGGCCCCCGCCGTGGCCCCGGCGCCCGCCGCCGCCCCCGCGGCGCCCGCGTCCGCCTGCAAGATCCGCTGCTGCCGCAGCCCCGCCTCCGGCTCGCGATCCAGGTCGAGCGCGCTCGGATCCCACCACACCACGCGGTGCGACCCCGCCATCGGCGCGTGCTCGCCCGGCGCCACCGCGTCGCGCTCGTCGGCCTCGCACCGCGCCGGGCGCTCCAGCACCGTGTCGGTCCCGAACGGCGGGCAGCCGAGGTGCTCGCAGCGCCGCGCGTCCCGCCGCTCGCGCGGCGCCGGGTAGAGCACCGGGTGCAGCACGTCGAGCCAGCCGTCGCTCGAGCCGTCCCCGGGGCGCGCGTCGCCCACCGCGGGCACCACGAGCAGCTCGCGCGCCCGCGTCGCCGCCACGTACGCGAGCCGCACCGCCTCCTCGCGATCGCGGCGCAGCACCTCGTCGCGGCGCTCGACCAGCTCCGCGGGCACGCAGCCCGCGATCGGCTCCGCCCACAATCCGAGCGCCGGATCCACGTGCCGCGACGGGTTCTGATGCACCGCCGGCGACGCGGGATCCGCCAGGATCACCACCGGGAACTCGAGCCCCTTCGCCCGGTGCACCGTCATGATCCGCACCCCCTCCGTCCCCTCCTCGACGACCGGCGCCTCCGCCACCTCGCCCCGCTCGGCGTCCGCCTCGAGCCGCTCCACGAACGCCCGGAACGACGTCGCCCCGCCCGCCTCGAACCGCCGCCCGAGATCCATCACCCGCAGCACGTTCGCGAGCGCCTGCTCCCCCGTCGGCCAGATCGCGATGCCCGCGTGCGCGCGCGTCTCGTCGAGCAGCCCGCCGATCGTGTCCGCGATCGGCCGCCGGTTGCGCTCGCGGTGCAGCCGCCCGAGCACCGCCAGCGCCTCCGCGACCTCCCGCAGCGGCCGCGCCCCGCCCTCCACCGCGAGATCCAGCGCCGCCTCGTCCGGCTCGAACAGCGGGTGCAGCCGCTGGAACCGGTCGCGGTACAGGAGGAGCACGTCGTCCGTCAGCGCGAACAGCGGCCCGCGCAGCGTCGCGTACACGCTGAGCTCGTCGTCCGGCCACTCGATCGCGAGCAGCGCGCTCCGCACCGCCATCACCTCCTCGCGATCGTGGAACGACCGCCCGCCCACGAGCACGTGCGGGATCCGCCGCGCCTCGAGCGCCCGCACGTACGCGCGCGTCGCGTCCTCCCCGAACGTCTGGAAACGCTTGAACAGAAGGCAGATGTGCCGCGCCTCGAGCGCCACGCGCTGGTTCGGGCGCTCGCGCTCGGTCACCGTCCAGCGCCGCTCGCCCGGGCCCCGGCCGCCGTGGATGAGGTGGTGCACGAACGCCCCCACCGCGTCCGGGATCGATTGCCGCACCCGGAAATCCGAGATCTTCCCGTAGTCGCCGTAAGGCCGCGGCACCGGCAGCGCGATCACCGTCGGCTGGTCCACCGGGTCGTCCCGGAACCGCTCGAGCGCGACGTACCGCGCCTGGCTCGCCGCGCCCTCGCCCTCGCCCCCCTGCATGAGCGGCGCGAACGCCGCATTGACGGCCTCCTGGATCGACGGGGCGCTGCGGAAGCTCGTCGACAGGTAGAGCACGCTGGCGCCGCACGCGACGAGCCGCGCCTTCGTCGCCTCGTAGAGCGCGACCTCGGCGCGGCGGAAGCGGTAGATCGACTGCTTCGGATCGCCGACGACGAAGAGCTTCCCGGGCACCGGGCGCGCCCGCGTCCAGTCGGTCTCGGCCGGGTCGTCGGACGCGAGCAGGAGCAGGATCTCCGCTTGCAGCGGGTCGGTGTCCTGGAACTCGTCGACGAAGAGGTGCGAGAAGCGGAGGTTCAGCTCCTCGCGGACGGCGCGGCTCGAGCGGAGGAGGTTCCTGGCGCAGAGGAGGAGGTCGAGGAAGTCGAGCTTGCCGGCGCGCGCCTTGAGCGCGTCGTACGCCTCGATCGGCGGCCGGAGCTCGCGCGAGAGGCACGCCGCGAGGTCGGCGCTCGCGGCCGTGAGCACGGCGTCGAGCTCGGCCTTCACCCGGTCGCGCTGCGCGAGCACCTCGGCGCGCGAGAGATCCGCGCCGAACGCCTTGCCCGAGCCCCTCCAGCGCCACTCCTTCCAGCGCGCGAGCTCGCCGAGCTCGGCCTCCAGCCCGTCGTGATCGCGCCCGCCGGTCACCTCCTCGCGGCGGCGGAGCTCCGCGAGGTACCGGTCGAGGTTCCTGAGGCTCTGGGCGAGGTAGTCGCCCTCGCGGTCGGCCTCGGCGCCGAGATCCGCGAGCGCCGCGAGGCGATCGATGAGCTCGTCGATGGCGCGCTCGCGGTCGAACGGATCGCGGCGCCAGGGGCGCGTGAAGTCGCGGTGCTCGGCGAGCTTCCACGCCGCGCCCCGGAGCAGATCGCGCGGGCCCTGCGCGCCGTCGCGCGGGCGCCGGCGCAGGGCGCGGCGCACGCCCTCGGGCGGGTCGTTCAGGGTGCGCTGGAACCAGGCGTCGAACGCCTGGTCGAAGAGCGCCTCGGCCTGGTCCGCGGCCGCCACCTGGAACAGCGGGTCGACGCGCGCCTCGACCGGCCACTCGCGCAGGAGGTCAGCGCAGAAGGAGTGGATCGTCCCGATGCGGGCCGCCTCCAGGTGCGCGAGCGCCGCGTCGAGCCGCGCGCGCTCCGCCGGCCCGGACCTCGCGTCGCCGCGCGCCCGCTCGATCTCGGCGCGGAGGCGCAGCTTCATCTCGCCCGCCGCCTTCTCCGTGAAGGTGACCGCGACGATGCGGTCGAGCGTGCCGCCGCCCTCCTCGGGCGCCTTCCGCAGCACGGCGACGATCCGCGACACGAGCGCTGTCGTCTTGCCCGTCCCCGCGGCGGCCTCGACGACGAGCGTCGTCCGGAGGTCCTCGCGGATGCGGCGGCGGGCGGGCTCGTCCGCGAGCTCCCGCGCGCCGCGCCCCTGGGCCGCGTCGGCGCTCACGAGCGCCTCCGCGCGGGCGCGGGGCCGAGGCGCTGCTCGGGGCCGCGGCGCAGGGGCGCGCCGGCCGGGATCGGGGAGGGGGGGAGGGCGTGGCGCACGAGGTCGCGTGTCGAGGCTGTCGGAGGGATAAGGTGGCCCAGATCGGCGGCGAAGGAAACGCCGCACCGACGCGCCGCCGGGCTCGACCCGGGGCGCGCCGTCGCGGGCGCCCGCGCCCGGCGGAGGCCGCTCCCGTCGCGGAGCGACCTCATGTGGGCCGCAAAGCGCGGAGGTTCTTGTGCTAGCAGCAGGAGGACCTGATCCATGCGCGTCGAGTCGATGAGCCGTGGAGCGCGGTGGTGGTACGCGCTCAAGCCCGCGAGCTGGCCCAAGGTGCTCGTCCCCGCCCTGTGCGGGCAGGCCGTGGGGGCCGCCGTCGCCGGACGGATCGACGCGGGCGCGCTCGCCTTCGGCGCGCTGTGGATGGTCGCCGACGTCGCCTTCGTCGTGCTCCTGAACGACTGGGGCGACCGCGAGGTCGACGCCCTCAAGCGGCGCATGTTCCCGGACGGCTGCTCGCCCAAGACCATCCCGGACGGCATCCTCCCGGCCCACGCGCTCCTCCTCGCCGGCCTCGGGGCGGGCGGCGCCGCGCTGCTCGTGGCCTGGGGCGCGGGCGCCGCGCTCGATCGCCCGCTCCTGCTCCCGCTGGCCGCGCTCGGGCTGCTCGTCTTCGGCGCCTACACGCTGCCGCCGCTCCGGCTCAACTACCGCGGCGGCGGCGAGCTCCTCGAGATGGCCGGCGTCGGCGGCGTCCTCCCGCTGCTGCACGCCTACGCGCAGTGCGGCGCGTGGGCGCCGGCGTGGCTCGCCGCGCTCCTGCCGGGCCTGCTCCTCTGCGCCCTCGCGAGCGCCCTGGCCAGCGGGCTGTCCGACGAGCAGAGCGATCGCGCCGGCGGCAAGCGCACCGTGGCCACGCTCCTCGGCAACGCGGCGACGCGCCGCGCGACGGAGGCCCTGCTCGGCCTCGGCGCGGTCCTCTGGCCCGCGGCGTCGCTCCTCGACGACGCCGCCCCGCCGCCGTGGTCGGTCGCGCCCGCGGCGGCCGTCGCGCTCTACTTCGGGGCGCGGCTCGTCGCGAGGAGCCCGGCGGCGGTGACCAACGCCTTCGCCGCCCAGGCGGCCTACAAGCGCGAGCTCCACCGCGCGATCTGGGGGGGGACGGCCGCGCTGTCGGCGGCGGTGCTCGCCGCCGGGCTCCGCGCCGGCGGGGTGCCGGCGTGACCGGGATCCCGGTCCTCCCCGACGACGCGCGCGACGAGCTCGCGCGCCTCACCTCGCTGCTCGGCGCGCGGGCCTCGGTCGCCCCGGGCCGGCCGTGCGCGCCCACCCCCGTCGCGCTGGTCGAGCAGATCGTGGACTGCAGCGAGGACGCCGAGCGCGCGCGGGCCTTCGTCCGCGCGCTCGGCGAGGTGATCTGCGCGGTCGCCGACAACTTCCCCGACAACATCTTCTGGGACCTCGACTACCTCGCCTGCTGCATGTGGCAGGCCGGGAGCGCGCCCGCGATCGGCGACTTCTCCCGGCGCGTGGTGGCGCTCTGCGTCGGCTTCGGCAACAAGTCGAAGCTGCGCTTCCGCTACGCGCACGACTTCCTCTACGGCTACGACTGGGCCCGCTGGGTGATGCGCAAGCCGGACGAGCGCGCGGGCGTCGGGCCGTTCGACCTCGCGTTCTTCGACTACCTCGACGGCCGGCAGCAGGCGCTCGTCGAGCTCGTGGCCAGCAACGACCGCAAGTACTCGCAGCTCAACGGACGGGAGTTCCGCAACCCCTTCTCGTTCATCCGCGAGCCGCGCGAGGAGTCGCAGCTCCACCACCTGCTCGCCCAGGTCGACCTCATCCCGCTCAAGGCGTGGCGCCTCGACGGCGAGCGCCGCTGGGACCTCCCGTTCACCGAGCTGCGCGCCAAGCTGGCCGAGCGCCTCGGCCTGTCGAGGGGCGATCGGCGATGAGCGCCCGGCCGGGGGCGCTCCGGGCCTGGATCAGGGCGTCGCGGCTGGCCTCGCAGCCGACCATCGCGCTCCCGCTGCTGCTCGGGCAGGTCCTCGGCGCGCGGGCCGCCGGCCGCCCGCTCGACCTCGCGACGCTCGCGGCGGTCCACCTCTTCGGCCTGCTCGACCAGCTCTTCATCGTCTACGCCAACGACGTCGCCGACCAGGAGACCGACCGCCGCAACCGCACCGCCACGCCGTTCTCGGGCGGCTCGCGCGTGCTGGTCGAGGGGCGCCTCTCGCCGCGCGCGCTCGGCGCCGCGGCCGCCGGCTGCGCCGCGGCGCTCGTGGCCGTCTCGGCCTGGCTCGCCGTCACCGTGCCCGCGCCCGCGGCGCCGCTCCTCGTGCCCCTCGCGATCGCGGCGCTCCTGCTGCTCTGGGCCTACAGCTACCCGCCGCTCCGCCTCTCGTACCGCGGCGGCGGGGAGCTGCTCCAGGTGGTGGGCGTCGGCGCGGTCCTGCCGCTCTACGGCTACGTCGCGCAGGGGGGCGCCCTCGATCGCCTCCCCGTCGTGCTGCTCGCGTGCCTGCTGCCGGGCCACCTCGGCTGCGCGATCGCGACGGCGCTCCCCGACGAGCCCTCGGACCGCGAGAGCGGCAAGCGGACGCTGCCCGTGCGCCTGGGCGGGGAGCGGGCCGCGCGGCGCGTGGTGCTCCTGAACGCGCTGTCGCTCCTGCTCGCGCCGGTCGGCCTGGGCGCCGCGGGCCTGCGCCCTGGCGCGGGCCTGCTGATCCCGGCGGCGGCGGCGCTCGTCGTGCTGCTGGCCCGGCCGGCGCCGCCCGGCTCGCGGCTGCTGCTGGTCCGGGTGGGGGCCGCGGGCGCGGCGACGCTGTCGCTGGTCGCCGTCACGGCGTGGCTGGCGAACGCCGCGCCGTGAGGAGGGCGGCGCGATGACCGACGAGGGCGGCGCGATGACCCACGAGTTCCTGCTGCTCTCGGTGCTCTTCCTCCTGCCGGCGGGCGCCATCTGGCTCGCGCGCCCGGATCTGCGCGCCCTGATGCGGCGGACGGCGCTCGCCTCGCTGCCGTTCGCGGCGACCGAGCGGCTGTTCTACCCGGCGTACTGGACCCCGAAGTTCCTGTTCGACCTGGCCGACCGGATCGGGTTCGGCGTCGAGGACGTCCTGTTCCTCACCGGGCTCAGCGCGTTTTCCTCGACCGCCTATGCCGTTGCCTTCCGCCGGACGCCGGTGCCCTGCGCCCCGCCGGCGTCGCCGGCGACCCCAGAGGCGACCGCGACGTGGAGGAGGGCGGCCCGACCGGGGGTGAGGGCGGCCGCGGCCATCGCGCTCGTGCTCGCGCTGGCCGGCGCGCTGCTCGCGGCCGGGGTGCCGATCCTCTACGCCGCCGTGGCGGCGATGGCGGCGGTCGCCGCGGCCCTCGTCGCGGCGCGCGGCGATCTGCTCGTGCCGAGCCTGCTCGGAGCGCTCCTCTCCGCGGCCCTGTACCTCGGCCTGTGCCTCGTCTTCGCCGCGCTCGTGCCCGGCGTGTTCGCGCGCACCTGGCGGCCCAGCGTGCTGCTGCCGGGGAGGGCGCTCCTCGGCGTCCCGCTCGACGAGGTCCTCTACGGGCTCGGCGCGGGCTTCGCGGCCACGGTGTTCCCGGCGTGGGCCTTCGATTTCAGGTACGCGAAGGCGGCGCGCGCCGCGGCGCGGGCGGGCTGACGCCGGGGCGCTCCTCCGGGGCCCGCGGGCGGCTCACTCGACGGTCGGCTCGCAGGGGACGTCGAGCGCCGTGTTCAGCCGGAACACCGAGGAGCGGCCGTCTCGCTCGGCGTAGAAGACCTTGAGCCTGTGCTTCGACCCGGGCTTCAGGCGGAGCCTCGCGGCCTCGTCGTCGAGGCGGACGGTCGTCCCGTTCACCCCGTCGCGCACGGAGTGGCTGACCACGATGGTGTCGTCGATCGATATCCAGACATCGTCGCTCGCGTCGAAGGAGAAGAAGGCCCCCACCCGGTAGGTGAACGGCAGCTCGAACTCCGCCGTGAAGCCGAAGTTGTGCGCCTCGCCCTCGTTGCCGAAGCCGACGCCGTCGAGGAAGTAGAAATCCCTGCCGCCCAGGTGGCCGCCGGTGCTCCACAGGTCGAGGTGGATGACCCTGTTGAACGTCATGTTGACGCCCGGCTCGTCCTTGAACCATTCGTCGAAGCTGTCGTCCTCGTTGATGCCGTCGGCGGGCGGGTTCGCGTCGACCGGCTTGCCGTTCTCGAGCTCGCTCTTGGCCTCGACGTTCCTCCCGTTCGTGGTCTGGGAGGGCCCGAAATCCGGGTGCTTCTTGGGGAAGTCCCGCACGACCATGGGAAAGCTCGCCGTGCACAGGACCGCACTGGAATTGCCGGGAGGGTCTCCGTCGGCGCTGTCGCCGGCGTTCTCGTCGACGGGGTCTTCGCCCTCATCGACATGGCTGCCGCCGCCCGCGCCGGGCGTCCCCCCACCGGCGTTCTCCGGGTCCTCGACGTGCGTGAGCTCGTCCTGGGGGGGAGGGGCGGGCTTCCCGGGGGGCGACGGCTCGTCGTCCGCGCGGGCGATCGTGGCGTCCTGGAGGGGGCAGCCCGCGAGGGGGAGCGCCGCGCACGCGAGGATCAGCAGGGCCAGGGGTCGCCTGAAGCCCCGGCAGAGGGACGCTGATGGGTGGGCCAGGCTCATGGGACCGCCTCCTGCCCCTGGATGCGGTCGGGCCCGGTCGTCCTTCGCGAAATCGTACGGGGCGCATCGCGTCTGGCGCGGAGCCGGCCGCGGAGGGACGCCCCGGCGCCCTCGCTGACCGCTGGTACGCGAAAAGCGCCAGAGGGGTGGAATTCCCTCTGGCGCTCTCCGCGTCTGTCTCTTCACCCGGAGCGGTGAGCGATCCTCCCGCGGGCGGGAGGGGTCGCTCGCGCCGCTCGCGACCACCACGTCACGGCAGCATCAGGACGCACTCGGTCCGGCAGACCGGGCCGGAGGCGCCGCCGCCGCTCGGTTCCTCGCAGATGGTCCGCACGATCGCCTCGGGGGGGCAGGCGGGCGCGTCCACGCACTCGGTCCAGCACTCGCCGGGGTACCCGCCGGTGCCGCCCGTGCCGGAGCCGGTGCTGCCGTAACCGGAGCAGACCTGCTGCTCGATCATGCCCGGCGGGCAGTAGGGCTCCACCGGGATGCACTCGGTCCAGCAGCCGCCGCCGGGATACGCGCCGCCGCTGCCGCCGTAGCCGGTGCCGCTGCTGCCGGACGTGCCGGGCGTGGGGTACTCGAAGTCGCCCTCGCCGGAGCCGCTGCTGCCGGACGTGCCGGGCATGGGGTCCTCGCAGACGGTCGCCGGGATGGTGTCCGGCGGGCAGAAGGGCTCCACCGGGACGCAATCGGTCCAGCAGCCGCCGCCGGGATACGCGCCGCCGCTGCCGCCGCTGCCGTCGTAGCCGGTGCCGGTGCTGCCCGCGGTGGCGACCATCACGTCGCCGTCGTTGCAGGTGGTCTGCTCCCTCGTGCCCGGCGGGCAGGTGGGCTCCACCGGCACGCACTGGGTCCAGCAACCGCCCCACTCGCTGGCGCCCGAGCCGCCGCCCGTGCCGCCGACGCCGACGGTGACGCTGCTGCCGCCGTCGCACACGGTCTCCTCCCTCGTGCCCGGCGGGCAGGTGGGCTCCACCGGGAGGCACTCGGTCCAGCAACCGTCGATGGGGGGAGCCGGCCGGGCCGTGTCCCCGCCGGCGCCGCCGCCGCCGTCCCACGCGCCGGCCGCGCCGGAGCCGTCCCACGCGCCGGAGCCGCCGACGCCGCTGGTGTCAGCGCCGCCGGAGCCGCCGACGCCGACGCCGACGCTGACGCTGGTGCTTTCCTCGCAGACGGTATGCGCCGTCGTGCCCGGCGGGCAGTAGGGCACGGCCACGCACTCGGTCCAGCACATGTCGGGAGGCGGCGCCGGGTCAGCGTCGCCGGGAGAGCCGCCCATGCCCCAGCCGCCGCCGCTCGCGCTGGCGCTGCCCCAGCCGCCGCCGCCGGTGGTGCTGCTGGTCGAGCTGCCGCCGCTGCACACGACCTGCTCGTAGGTGCCCGGAGGGCACATCGGAGGCGGCGGCACGCACTCGGTCCAGCACCCCGGATCGACCGGGACCGGCATGCCGACGCCGCCGGCCGAGCCGCCCTGGCCCGTGGTGGTGGTGACGCCGCCGCCGCAGGAGGTCTGCTCGAGCCACCCCGGAGGACAGCGGTCGTCAGGCACACACTGCGCTTCGCACATCTCGCCGACGTCGCACGGCGAACAGACCGTCTCCCAGTGGAAGCCAGGCCCGCAGTCGGGATCGGGCGGCGGCTGCGGCTCCTCCACGCCCCCGCAGCCCTGCCCCTTGGCGCCGGTGAGCACCACGAGCGCAGAGAGCGCGATGAGCCCCTGAAGCGAGGAGCGCGCGGTCGACGAGCGCGAGAGAAGAGAGGAGAAGATCGCGAATCGCATGGGTGTACTCCGTCCTGCGTGCCTGTGGCAGACACGCGATCAAGCAACGATGGCTCTGCGCCGCGGCATGCGGAGCGCTGCTGCTCCGCGGCTTCTTCAGCGCCGACTCGGAGAGCTCGTCCGGAGATAAAGCACCTGACATGCCACGTCCGTCCGGCCGCCACGCCGCGCGCCGGTGGCGGACGATCTCGGCGCTTTCCGGCCGCGCCCCGGGGCGCGCGCGACCTCCGCCGCGGGCAGAAGCGGCGCGCGCCAGGGCCGCCGTGTGACGGCGAGCGTCGGTAACGTGCCACGTTGAGCCAGATGCGCCACGGGGGCGTGCTGGTTCACAACCGGCGGAATGGACAGCAGAAAGTCCCGCCAGCGAGGGCCGGGATCAAGGGCACGCGATCGGCGGCGCCGCGGCCGCCTTCTCGTCCGAGCAGACGCCGGTCAGATCGCAGTTGCAGTAGCCGCACGCGAGCAGCGCTCGATAGGTGTCCGCGCCCTCCGGGTGCTCCGCGGTGCACTCCGCGATGCAGGAAGACGCGCCGCACGCGACGACGCACCTCCGCAGCGCGTCGCAGTCGGCGTCGTCGGTGCACGCCTGGTCTTCCGCGGCGCAGCTCGTCTGGATCGCACAGGTGGCACAGCCGGCTTCCGCGGGGAGCGCGCCCTCGTCCCGGGTCGCGGGGTCGTCCGGGATACCGCACCCACCGCTGAACGCGTCGTAGCAGCCGCCCACGGAGACGCTGGTGGTGACGGTGGTGCTGGCGCTGGTGCTGGTGGTCGTGGTCGCGCCCGGCCCGCCCGCGCCCCCGCCCGCGCCTTCGTCCGGGTCGACGGTCGCCGAGCCGCAGGCGCCCGTCATCGCGACGATGCCCGCGCCGACGGCGGCAAAGAGGGGGATGGCGCCTGCACGGCCGGCGAGCAAGGCGCGGATCGGAGTGGACGAATGATGTCGATTCATGGGCTCCTCCCTGGGCCTCACGGAGCGCGCCCCGGAGGCGAACCGCCGTTGAAGCGTGATGGTGAGCCGGGAGTGTAGACGGGAGCGCTGGCTGCGTGCCACGTTGAGCCAGCTCCGCCACGCCACAGCGCGCGAGGCAGCGCCTACTGGGCGGCGGCGCGCTGCTGGATGTACGGCAGCCGCGCGGCCACCTTCTGGACCTCGTCGGCCCCCTCGAGGAGCTGGGCGATCGGGTCCCAGGTGCCCCGGATCAGCGACTCGCGCGCGCCCGGCTTGATGGTGAAGGGCACCGTGAGGTCGCCGGCCCGGACGACCTGCTCCTGCAGGTCGACCGTGACGGGCGTCGACGGGTCAGCGTTCACGCGGGCCACGAGCGCGGCGCGGTGCTCGCGGCCCACGGAGACGCAGGGGATGCCGAGCGTCGTCGAGTTGCCGAAGAAGATCTCGGCGAAGCTCTCGGCGATCACGGCCCTGAAGCCGGCCTTCGCGATCGACTGCGGCGCGTGCTCGCGCGACGAGCCGCAGCCGAAGTTGCGGTCGGCGATGAGGATCGTGGCGCCCGCGAAGCGCGGGTCGTTCAGCGGGTGCTCCCGCTGCTGGCCGCGCTCGTCGAAGCGGACGTCGCGGAACAGGTGCTCGCCGATGCCGTCGAACGTGACGCACTTGAGGAAGCGCGCGGGGATGATGCGGTCCGTGTCGATGTCGTCGCCCGGAACGTGAACGGCGCGGCCGGTGACGGATTGGATCAAGTCGAGTGCCATTGGGATCTCCCTCGGGTGCGAGCGTCGTCAGATTCCGAACACGTCACGGGCGTCGGCGATCTCGCCGCGCACGGCGGCGGCGGCGACCATCACGGGGCTCATCAGCACGGTGCGGCCGGTGGGGCTGCCCTGCCGGCCCTTGAAGTTGCGGTTGGACGAGGACGCGCACAGCTCGTCGCCGATGAGCTTGTCGGGGTTCATCGCCAGGCACATCGAGCAGCCCGGCTCGCGCCACTCGAAGCCGGCCTCGCGGAAGACCTTGTCGAGCCCCTCGGCCTCGGCCGCGCGCGCGACATCCATCGACCCGGGCACGGCGAGCGCGCGCACGTGCGGCGCGACCTTGTGCCCCTGGATGCGCCGCGCGACCTCCCGGAAGTCCGAGAGCCGGCCGTTCGTGCAGCTCCCGATGAACGCGACGTTGATCTTCGTCCCCTCGATCGGCTTGCCGCCCTCGAGCCGCATGTACTCGAGCGCCTCGCGGATGAGCGCCCGCTCGGACTCGTTCGCCACGTCCTCGGCCGCGGGGACGTTCTCCTTCACCGAGATCGCCTGGCCCGGCGTGATGCCCCAGGTGACCGTCGGCGCGATCTCGCCCGCGTCGATCCGGACGACATCGTCGTAGCGCGCGTCGTCGTCCGACGCGATCGAGCGCCAGTACTCGAGCGCCCTGTCCCACGCCTCGCCCGCCGGGGCGTACGGGCGGCCCTTGATGTAATCGAACGTCGTCTGGTCCGGGTTGACGTACCCGACCCGGGCGCCGCCCTCGATCGACATGTTGCACAGGGTCATGCGCTCCTCCATCGAGAAGCCCTCGATGGTCGAGCCGCCGTACTCGTACGCGTAGCCCGTGCCGCCGGAGACGCCGAGCCGGCGGATGATCTCGAGGATGATGTCCTTCGCGTAGACACCCGGGCCGAGCTTGCCCTCGACCTGGATGCGCCGGACCTTGAGCCGCTGGAGGCTCAGCGTCTGCGTGGCGAGGACGTCGCGCACCTGCGTCGTCCCGATGCCGAACGCGATCGCGCCGAACGCGCCGTGCGTCGACGTGTGCGAGTCGCCGCACGCGATCGTCATGCCGGGCTGCGTGAGGCCGAGCTCGGGGCCGATGATGTGCACGATGCCCTGCCGCCCGGACTCGAGGTCGAAGAAGGTGACGCCCTGCTCGGTGCACGCCTTCTTGAGCGCGTCGACCATCCCCTCGGCGAGCGAGTCCTTGAACGGCCGCTTGCGGTTGTCGGTGGGGACGATGTGATCGAGCGTCGCGAACGTCCGCTCGGGCATGCGCACGCGCAGGTTCAGGTCGCGGAGCATCCCGAACGCCTGGGGGCTCGTCACCTCGTGGATCAGGTGAAGGCCGATGAAGAGCTGGTCCTCGCCGTTCGGCAACGTGCGAACTTTGTGGAGGTCCCAAACCTTGTCATAGAGACTCTTGCCCATGATGGCCTCTCGGGGCGCGGCTGAACGCGGCTGAAGGGGACGGCGTGCGAAGCGGACCGGCCCGGGCGCCGTCGCGCTGACGTCGCGCGCAGGCGGCCTCCGCGGGAGGCCGCCGGCGCGCTCTTCGTCGCGCGCAGCGTCGGGCTGGCGGCAGGATTATGCGGGAACGGGAGGATTAAGTCGAATGAAACTTTTTTCACGATGGGTTAAGTAAGGCTACATGGACGCGTCGCTCCTCCCCGCGCTCGAGGATGTGCTGCTGGTGGCCCGGTCGGGCTCGGTCGCCGAGGCGGCGCGGCGGCTGCACAAGACGCCGTCGGCGGTGAGCCAGCAGGTGCGCCGGGTGGAGGAGCACTTCGGGGTGGCGCTGTTCGAGCGCGATGGGCGCGGCGTGCGCCTGAGCCCGGCGGGCGAGGCGGCGCTCGGGGCGATCACGCGGCTGTTCGACCAGGCGGAGGGGGTGTTCGAGCTGCTGTCGGAGCTCTCGGGGGAGTCGTCGACGACGCTGCGGCTCGCGGCGAGCGACTACCTCGGCAAGGGGCTGCTCGTGCCGGTGATCCGCCAGATGCTCGAGCAGCGCGCGCCGGTGCGGTTCGCGATCACGACGGCGAACTCGGTGGACGCCGCGCGCTGGGTGGAGCGCGGGGAGGTGGACCTCGGCCTCGCGTCGGCGTCGTCGGCCGGGGGCGACCTCGTGAAGCAGCCGCTGTTCGTGCAGCCGTTCCTCTGGGTGGGGCCGCGGCTCAAGGGCAAGGCGCCGGCGCTGCGCGAGCGGCTCCGGCACGAGCCGCTGCTCCGGCTCGCGCCCGGCAGCGTGGGGCGGCGGATGCTCGACGCGTACCTGGATCGCGAGCGGATCCGGCCGATCTCGACGATCGACGTGTCGAGCGTGTCGCTGCTCGTGTCGTACGTCTCGGGCGGGCTCGGCATCGGCCTCGCGCCGGCGCTGGCGCTGACCGAGGTGGCGCGCTCGCGGCTCGACGTCGAGATCGCCGAGGTGGAGCCGCTGCCGGTCGAGCTGATGACGCGCGAGAACTTCCGGCGGAGTCCGATCATCGAGCGGTTCATCGACCAGCTCACCGCCGAGGGGCGCCGCGCCGAGCAGCGGACGCGGGCGCTGCTCGGGGGCTAGCGACGCGCGCGTGTCGCGTGCGCGCGTGCGCCTGTGCGCGTGTCAGCAAAGCGCCCGTCGCGGCGGCCGGCGCCGCTTGTCACGGGAGCGGGCGCGCGACACGATGACGCGCGCGTGCCGATGCTCGACCGTCGCCTCCTCCTCGCCGCCGCGCTGGTGCTCCCTGTCACGGGGTGTACCGCCACCCCCGAGCACATCGCCAGGCGGAGCGATCTCTCCTCCTCGGGGACCGGCGAGTTTCCGGGGGCCGGCGGCGGTCCGCTCGAGGGCGCCTCGGCGGGCGGCGGCGGGCAAGCCGGCTGCAAGCCGCGGCTCGAGGGGGTCGTGCGCGACTTCAAGTCGGCCGACAAGCCCGGCGGACACCCGGATTTCGAGAGCTTCACCGGGGAAGATACGCTGAGGCGCATGGTCAAGTCGTCGCTCGGCGAGGACGACAAGCCCGTCTACGCCGCTGCCGGACCGACGATGTACACGACCGGACCCGAGGAGTTCGCCCAGTGGTTCCGGGACGTCCCGGGGGTGAACCGGTCGATCAAGTACACGATCCCCATCGACGTGACCGAGAACGATCTGCGGATCTTCTTCGATGAGGCCTTCTTCCCCATCGACGACGACGACCGGAGCTGGGGCGACCAGGGGGAGGAGCACAACTACAGCTTCACGTTCGAGCTCCACATGACGTTCAGGTACAGGCGCGGGGACGTGTTCATCTTCGGCGGCGACGACGATATCTGGGTGTTCGTCAACAGGAAGCTGGCGATCGATCAGGGCGGGATCCACGTGCCCACGTCGTCGACCCTCGATCTCGACAAGCTGGCCATCCGCGACGGCCTCGAGGAAGGGGGCGAGTACCCGATCGACATCTTCTTCGCCGAGCGCCGGAGCCCCGGATCACAGCTCATGTTCACGACGCTCGAGTACACGAACTGCGAGCCGATCATCCGGTAGCGCGCCGGGCTTGACCGTGCCGGCAGGGACGATATCCTTACCCTGAGTAAGGAGGTGGCCGGTGTCGAAGATGGCGGTTTCCAGGGTCACGAGCAAGGGCCAGGTCACCATTCCGGAGGCGATCCGCCGGGCGGTCGGGCTGCAAGCGGGCGAGCAGATCGAGTGGGAAGTCACGGACGCGGGAGCCATCACGATCCGGAAGACCGGACGGAGCCTGGACGAGCTCGCGAACATCCTCCCGAGACCCGAGCGGGCGCTGACCGTCGAGGAGATGGACAGGGCGGTGGGAGAGCGGCTCAAGGAGAAGCACCGTGTTCGCCGCTGACACGAACGTGATCGTCCGGGTGCTGGTGGGGGACGACGCGCGCCAGCAGAAAGCGGCGCTCTCGCGGCTCCGCCAGATCCGCGCGGACGGCGGCAGCGTCTTCGTGAGCGTGGTCGTCATCGCCGAGGTCGCGTGGGTCCTGAGCAGCGCTTATGCCTACGGCCGGTCCCAGATCGCCGACGCGCTGCGAGGCGTGCTGAACACGCCCCCTTTCTTCGTGCCGCAGCGCGCGGAGGTGCTGACCGCGATCGATGCGTATGCCAGAGGCTCGGCTGATCTCGCCGATCACCTGATCCTGTCGCTCGCGCAAGGGGAAGGCTGCACGACCTTGCTGACCTTCGACCGGCGATTGCTCAAGCACCCAGGGTGCGAGGCGCCCTGATCGACCGGCCGGCCGGCATCCTCGTGCGGATGGCTCGGCCCGGCAGGCGGCCGAGGACACGTCCGAGGCGGCGGCGCGCTCGTGTGCGGACGTCGCGAGATACCCGGCGTGCCGGGGCGGAACCGCGAGGTGGACGCGGTCGGCCGCGTTTGACACCTCCCCCCGGGCGGCCAACAGATCGTCTCATGAGATCTCTCCTTGCCATGGTCGTGCTGCTCGTCCCGAGTCACCTCCTCGCCGAGGAGCCCGCCGCGAGCGCGCCGCCCGCCGGCGCGGCCCTCCGCTGCGCGGGCGGGGAGCCGAGCGCGCTCGCCGGTCAGCTCGACCCCTCGTTCGGGGGTGAGGGGACCGGGATGGCGCGGGTGCGCTTCGGCGCCGACGACGACGGCGGCTTCTTCAAGCTCGACGTCGCGGGCGACGAGATCGTCGCCGGCGGCTGGGGCCAGGGCGGGCTCGGCGGGGTCCGGTTCCGCGTCGCCCGCCTGACCGGAGACGGCGCGCGCGACCCCGGGTTCGGAGACGGCGGCATGGTGATGACCTCGTGGGCCGCCTCGACCGGCGACTACGTGACCCTGGCCGGCGTCGGGGACCAGCGCGGCGGCGCGATCGTCGCCGTCGGTTGGCGCGATCGGTTCGGGGGCGGCTCGGCGGACGTGGCGCTGGCGCGGTACGCGAAGGACGGGTCGCTCGACCCGAGCTTCGGCGACGGCGGCAAGCGCCTGCTCGACCTCGGCGGAGACGAGGTGATCCGGGCCGGCCTTGTCGCGCGCGACGACCGGATCGTGGCCGTGGGCCAGCGCGACGGGCGTCTGCTGATCGCGCGCGCGACCGCGGACGGCGCCCTCGACACGTCGTTCGCGCGCCCGCGCGGCCACCGGACCGTGGCGCTGGGGCCCTCCTCGGTCGCCGAGGCGGTCGCGATCGACCTCCGCGGCCGCCTCGTCGTGGTGGGCTCCGCCGAGCGGGACGGCCAGCGCGACATGGTCGTGGTGCGCCTCCTCCCGGACGGCGCGCTCGACGGCTCCTTCGGCGACCGGGGCGTGATCGTCGCCGGCGACCCCGGGATCGACGAGCGCGCGGTCGCTGTCGCGCTTTCGCCCGGCGGCGCCGTCGTGGTGGCCGGCGACGCGGGCGCCGCGGGGGCCCGCGACTTCCAGGTCCGCCGCTTCCTCCCGGACGGCGCGCCCGACCTCGCGTTCGGCGAGGCCGGCGTGGCGGCGTGGCCGACCACCGGCGGCGACGATCTGGCCGAGGACATGGTCCTGCTCCCGGGCGGCGCCGTCGTCGTCGCGGGCAACGGCGGCGACGCGGCCACGCCGCTGCTCGCGCGGTACACGTGCGGCGGCGCGCTCGACCCGGCGTTCGGCGACGGCGGCGTGCTCCCCGTCGATCTCGGCGAGTTCGGGGTGCTGCACACGGTGCGGGTGATCTCCGGGGATCAGATCCTCCTCGGCGGCGGCGACGTCGGCATGTCCCCGGGGCCCGGGACGTACGGCGTGGTGGCGCGGATGTGGATGTGAAATCAGGCCCCCTCGGCGCGCCTCCAGGCGAGGACATTCCCGGTCAGCGGCGCGCAGGAATTCAAGGAGCTCCGCCTCGAGCCCCAGAGTGACCTCGGGGGCTGGTCCCAGATCCAGCTCGCCGAGCTCGCGCGCTGCTTCATCAGCAACACCGCCCCTCTCCGCGCCTCGCGCGGGCCTTCCTCGAGCAAGAACCCCGCTGCCGAGGCGCGTCGAGATGCCTTGACGGAGCGGTCGGGCGCGCGTTGCATGTCGGCATGCTCCGAGCGATCGCCGAGGACGTGTGGGCGTACGAGAAGGACTTCAAGATGCCGTTCGGCGATCTGCCGTCGCGGACGACCGTCGTGAGGCGGGCCGACGGAGGCGTCGTGATCCACTCGCCGCTCGCGTTCGACGACGCCGCCGCCGCGGCGATCGACGCGCTCGGCGAGGTGCGCGCCCTCGTCGCCCCGAACTGCTTCCACCACCTCTTCCTGAAGGCCGCTTCCGAGCGCTGGCCGCGCGCGAGCGTGCTCGGGGCGTCCGGGCTCGAGAAGAAGCTCTCCGGCCTTCGCTTCACCCCGCTGCCCCGGTCCGGCGTGGCGCCGGAGATCGGCGACGATCTCGGCGTGCGCCTCGTGGAGGGCGTGCCGTACATCACGGAGCACGTGTTCCTGCACGCGCGGTCGCGGACGCTCATCGTGACGGATCTCGTCTTGAACGTGCACGAGGTCCGCAACTTCGGCATGAAGGTCTTCCTCTGGCTCGGCGGCGCCTGGAACAAGACCGCGCAGGACCACCTGTGGCGCCTGCTCATGAGGGACCGCGCCGCGGCCGCGCGGAGCGTCGCCGACATCCTCGCATGGGACTTCGATCGCGTCGTCGTCGCCCACGGCGACGTGGTCGAGGGCGACGCGAAGGAGCGGCTGCGGAGGGCGGTCGCGTGGATCGGCGGGGCGACCACGCTCCTGCCGGCGGCGTCGCCTGCGGAGCCCGGCGAGGCCGGGAAGCGCTCCGCCGGGGTGTAGCCGGAGCCGCTCCTCCGGGAGGCGTGACGCCGTATCCCGACGCCGTATCCATGGCTCCTCCATGGGCGCTCGGCCGCGGACGGACCTGAGCGCCGCTGGAGAGGGGCTTTACCGCGCGCATCTGGTGTGATGCAGTTTGCCGTGATGGCACCGAGCAAACCCAGGGCGCCGGAGGGCGATCTCGCCACCTTCCAGCGCGAGCGCTTCACGCACGACGGCGTCGCGCACGACGTCTATCGGAAAGGGAAGGGGCCTGCCGTCCTCGTGCTGACCGAGATGCCCGGGATCTCTCCCCAGGTGCTCGGGTTCGCCGACAGGGTCGTGGCGCTCGGCTGCACGGCCGTGCTGCCGAGCCTCTTCGGCACCCCTGGACGCGACCCGCTGGGGCCGGGCGTCACGGGCGCGCTCTACGCCTTCTCGTCGATGGTGAGGGCCTGCATCAGCAAGGAGTTCACCGTGTTCGCGACGGGGCGCTCGTCGCCTGTCGTCGACTGGCTCCGGGCCCTCGCCGCGTCGGAGCACCAGCGCTGCGGCGGGCCGGGCGTGGGCGTCGTGGGGATGTGCTTCACCGGCGGGTTCGCGCTCGCGATGGCCGCGGACGCCCGGGTGCTGGCGCCCGTGATGTCGCAGCCGTCGCTCCCTGTCGCGCTCACGAAGGGTGGGCGGCGGACCATCGACTGTGACGCCGCGACCCTCGACGCGGTGGCGCAGCGCTGCGACCGGGAGGGCCTCCGGGTGATCGGGCTGCGCTTCAAGGGCGATCCCCTGGTGCCGGGGGAGCGGTTTCAGCTCCTCCGCGAGCGCCTCGGGGAAGGGCTCGTCGCCGTGGAGCTGGAGCAAGCCGACGGGCACCCGGAGGGGCCCCTCAAGAAGCACCATTCGGTGCTGACCGGCGGGCTCATCGACGCACCTGGCGAGCCGACGCGCGCCGCGCTCGACCGGGTCCTTCAGCTCTTTCGCGACAAGCTGCTGGCCGGGTAGCGCGTCGCCCGGGGCGTCCGCCCCGCCCGCGCGGGCGGCGCTCGCCGGAAGGGTGCCGGCACGGGCGGTCAGCGGACGTCGATGCGTGGTCGAGACGTGCGGATTCTCATGTGATGAGACCCGACTTCGGCCTCCTGCAGGAAGTGAAGCCCTGGAAGGAGCTGCCCATCGACGAGGAGAAGATCGCCGAGCCGGGCGTCCCGACCTTCCGCGCGAAGCCCTCGAGCGCGGATCAGCTTGAACCACCCAGGAATGAAGAGACTTGAACCACAGAGGCACAGAGGGCACAGAGGCACAACAACAAAACTCTGTGCCCTCTGTGCCTCTGTGGTTCGTCTTCTCGGGGTTTCAACCTGTCTGGTGTCCCAGAGCCTGGACGAGAGCGCCGAACAGGAGGGGATACCGGACAACGTCTCGGTGGAAGACGACGAGCGCGGCGAGGAATCGTCGCTGAACAACCTGGCCCGCTCCATCGAGCGGGCCAGCGGGGCCTGACGGCCCTCGTCGACTCAGGGGATCGCCGCGGACGTGAACGGCACCGTGAAGATCTGACCCGACCTCCACGCCTCCGCGTGATCCGCGTAGTGGCACGTGCGCGGATCCCCGCTGATGCCGGTGCTCATCACCCCGAGCGAGCCGTCGAGCGGGGCGAGGTTCCAGATCATCCGCGTCGCGCTGAGCGAGTCCTGATCGAGCGCGGCCCACACCCCGCCTGCATCCTCGAACTCGCCGGGCGGGAGCCCCAGGACACCGATGTTCCCGAACCACCCGCCGATGTTCACCGTCGCGACGTCGCCCTCCGCGGGGAAGGTGCCGATGGCGAAGCGCGCGTCGTCGCCCGCGAGCGGGTGGTTGTAGGTCAGCGTGTGGATCCCGCCCCAGGTCCAGGCGCTCACGTCCGAGCCCAGGGCGTCGCGGAGCATCGCGTCTGCCTGGCCCAGGGCCGCGCGGACGGCCTGGTCCCGCGCCGCCCCCGGATCGATGCCCGCGGTGATGCCGAAGTACGGCGCGCGCGGGTTCTCGAGGGCGTCCATCAAGCCGGCGAGCTGGTTCGTGAGGAACACGCTGGGCGCGAAGGACGCGTATTCGTCGGGGCCGATCACGTCGCTCACCAGGTTGCGCAGCAGGATCAAGGTGAGCATCTCGTAAACGGCCGCGCCCTGGCTGCTCGCCGCCGCGCTCCCGTTCCACGCTTGCAGGGCCGCCACCGCCGCGGCGGCGCTCGGATCGTCCGCCGGCAGCCCGGCGCGCCCGAGCGCGGCCACGTAGCTGTCGCGCAGCGGCAGCCCGATCGTCGTCTGCGTGTCGAGCTGGATCGACGCCATGTCCTGCGGCGTGAGCGGCGCCGTCGCGGAGGTCAACCGCGTGGTGATCCGCTGCGCGCGCCAGGGCATGTCCCAGTAGTTGGCGAGGTGGACCGGGCGCCCCTGCGGCGCATAGCCCCGCGGGACGATCCGGTGGTTCGCCGTCACCAGCAGGTGCGAGGGCGGATCGTAGACCGAGGGCAGCTCGGCGTTCGTGGCGTACCCGGTCCACTCGTGTCCTCCCGTCCCCGGCACCGGATAGAGCGCGTTCAGCGGGCTCTGGCGCTGCGGCGCGAGGCCCGAGTTCTGGTAGCCGATGTGGCCGTGGGTGCCCTCGTAGTCGGCGAAGATGAAGTTCCAGCCGATGCTCTGCTTCAGCGCCGCCGCCTTGAACTGCGTCCAGTTCAGCGCCGCCGGCATCTCGAAGAAGCCGTCGACCTTCCACACCGACTGGCCCGCGGTCGACTTGAGCGCGAGGGTGCCGAACGACTCCAGCCCCTCCAGACCGTCGTTGAGGACAGGACCGTGGGGCGTCACGCGGAACGTCCGCTGCACGTTCGGCTGCCCCTTCACGCGGATCGTCTCCACGCGCTGGGTGACGGGCTTCCACTGGCCGCCCACGAGCACCTCCTGGCCTCCTCCGGACGCCGCGCGGAGCGTCTCCACGTAGAGGTCGACGCTGTCGAAGAGCGAGTAGGTCGGCACCCAGGCGATGCGCTCGGTGTGGCCGCTGAGGAACCCGGGGAACCCGGGCACCATCCAGCCTGCCACGTCGTATTGCCCGGTCACCTTGAGCTGAGCCACGTAGACGGCGGACGGGGTGGCGTGGGGGAAGTGCGGGTCGGTCGCGAGGAGCGGCTTGCCGGTCGAGGTGAGGTGTCCGTCGACGGCCCACGCGTTGCTCGCGCGCCCGCTGGCGAGCGCCATGCGCGGGGCCTGCCCGACGGTCCGGCGCGCCTCCGCCAGGCAAGACGGCGGCGGCGGGTTGACGATGGTCGCGGACGGCGCGCTCGAGCCGGGCGGCACGAGGAACTGGGAGATCGGGTTCAGGTTGCCCGCCGCGTCGAACATCGACACGCTGTCCGGAGCCTCCTTGATCAGCGTCGTCGAGACCTCCGTCCCGGCGATGGCCGCGACGGCGGCACGTTCGAGCTTGGTGAACCACGTCAGGGTGTCGAAGGTGACTCCCACGTAGATGTAGGCGAGGACGCTGTCCTCGGGGGTCCACGGATCCGGCTGATAGCCGAGGGTCTGGAACTCGATCGGGAGCCCGCCGCTGGAGGCCTTCGCGTCGGCGATGTACTGGTTCACGCCCGCGGCGCACCCCTGCAGGATGCGCTTGGTCCGCGAGGCGGCCGACGCGTAGCGCGCGGCGGCGAACGCGGACAGGTTCTGCGCGCGAGCGAGGAGGTCCTGCTCGAGGATGCTGTTGTCGTCGCCGGGCCCGTAGATCTCCGCGAGTCGCCCCTGCGCGCTCCGGCGCAGCTCGTCCATCTGGAAGAGCCGGTCGCGCGCCATCGCGTAGCAAAGGCCGCCGTAACCGGCCACCTCGTCCCCTGCGGTGACGTGGGACATCCCCCGATCATCCACGCGGATCGACACCGAGTAGCGCCCGCTGATCTCGAGGTTGATTCGCCCCTCCGCCGTCGGCTCATCCAGCCCCGCGCCATCGTGGGCGACGCTGCATGCAGCAGCGGATAACAGGAATGCCACGCCGGTCATTCGCCTCATCGCAAGGATCTCCTTCAGGGCCTCTCGCGAGGCCGTGCTCTACAGGCCATGTGCGCCGCCCTCACGCTGCGCTGATAAGTATTGCCCCGATGCGCATGTACGGAGAGCGCCTGACATTGCAGCGCGCCGCTCCGGATGTGCAGGACGGCTATCGAAACCGGCAACGTAGCATCGCTCCTGCAGGCGTGCCACGCGTCGTGCCCGGTGATCCGGGCTCGTGTCATCGAGCTGGCAGACCACACCGCTCGCGGCCCTCGCACACGGCACGT
This sequence comes from Sorangium sp. So ce119, assembly GCF_051524405.1. Lineage (NCBI taxonomy): Bacteria > Pseudomonadati > Myxococcota > Polyangiales > Polyangiaceae > Sorangium > Sorangium sp. So ce119. Next base: position 144,311 of record NZ_CP150310.1, read on the forward strand.
ACGGCGCTCGGCGCGTGGTGCAGGGGGGTCGCCGCCGCCGAGATGTCCTCTCTGCGGGGCCGCTCGGGGCAAGGCGACGTCATAGACCGAGGAGGTCACGATAGTAAAGACTTTTTCCTACACCGGGCTCTGACCGCCTGAGCGGCTCGGCCTGCGGAAGATCATGAGCGCGCGGAGGACCCTCCGCCCGAGGACGCCGATCGCCTCGCACCCCGCGCGGTCACCTCAGATGAACCGCGCCGTGATGCTCCGCTCGCAGCGCTTCAGCTCCTGGGGCGGTCCCTCGAACAGCACCTCGCCGCCGGCGCTGCCCCCTTCCGGGCCGAGATCGATGATCCAGTCGGCCTGCCGGATCACGTCGAGGTGATGCTCGATCAGGACGACCGTGTTCCTGGCGTCCACCAGCCGGTCGATGATGCCCATCAACAGGCCATGTCGGAGAGGTGCACCGCGGCCTTGAAGCGCTTACCCTCGCAGATCTCGCAGGTGGAGACGATGCCCTCCATGAACGCCAGATCGGTGTACACAACCCCGTATCGATGACGCGGTGGGCGGGTGATCCCCCTCAGAATCGATAGAGGACGTTGCCCTCGTCGCCGGAGACGTAGATCGCGCCCGACGGGCCCACGGCGACGCTGCTCATCGCGAAGGTGGGCACTGTCCCCGTGATCGCGTCGAGCCCCACCTCGAGGCGCTTCGCCACGACCGAGGTGTGCCCGGTCGACGGATCGATGCGCAGGAGCCGGCGCCTGCCGCTCTCCACGACGAGCAGGGTGCCATCGAGATCGACGGCCATCCCCTCCGGCTGGTCCAGGCCGGCGGCCACCTCGAACGGCGGAGAGAGCGTCACGCCGCCGGACACGAGCTGGAGGACAGCGCCCGTGGCCCAGTCGGCGGCCCAGAGATCGCCGCCCGACACGGCGAGGCCCGAGGGCACGGCCATCGGCGCGAGCGTCTCGAGCCCGCCGCTGGTCTTGCGGACGACGCGCGCCGCGCCGGGCGCCGCGCCGAGCTCGGCCACCACGAGATCTCCCTGGAGCCGGACCGCGTTGAGCGGCGAGGCGAAATCGGTGTGGGTCTCGAGGACCGACTCCGTCGCCGGGTCGTAGACCTGAACCACGCCGGCGAACCACGCGCTGAGGATCAGCGACGCGCCGTCCGCCGACACCGTGGCGGGCCCGTGGAACTCCGTCTTGCCCAGGAACGACTTCGTCACGTCGAGCAGAGCGCCCGTGTCGCCGTCGAACTCCCGCAGCGACGCCAGGTCTGCGACATAGACCGACTCGTCACCTCCCTCGCTCACCACGGCCACGCCGCCGGGCAGGATCATGCCACCCGGGAGCAGCGTGCGCGCATGCCCGTTCGGCTCGATCCGGACGATGAAGCCGTCGGCGGCGCTCGAGACATAGAGCTTGTTCTGCGCGTCGATGGCCAGGTTGTCGAGGCCGGCGGGGAGCACCGCGAGGACCTCCGTGTCGCCGGTCGCGACGTCGATCCGCACCACCTCGCCGTTCTGATCGACCGCGTGGAGCCGGCCGAGCCCGTCGAACTTGACCGCCGCGGGGATGAAGAAGCCGTCCGCGACCGTCTGGACATCGCACTCCAGCTCCGGGTCGACCGCGTCGGTGCAGGAGTCCACATCGATGCTGACCACCCGGCCCTGCGTCCAGATCGGCCCGTACAGCCGGCCGTCGGGGCCCCAGTCCATGCCGTTCAGGAAGCCGAGGTTGCGCGTGATGAGGCGCGGCGGATCCGACAGCTCCGGATCGACCTCGTAGAGCGCGTCACCGAGGAAATCGAGGGCCACGAAGAGCCGACCCGTGTCGGAGAAGGTGATCGGGTTGACCCCGGGCGCGACGAGCTGCTGGGTGATGTCGCCCGACGGCGAGCGCCGCACGACGTTCCCCGTCATGAGCGAGGTCCAGTAGAGCGAGCCGTCCGGTCCGAACGTGAGGTCATCCGGGCCATCGACCCCGTCCGACCCGTCGAGCCGGCGCACGACGGCGCCGCTCTTGCGGTTCACGACGGCGATCTCGTTTCCGAGGAAGCTGGCGACGTACAGCTTGCCATCCGGTCCCACGTTCATCCCGTTGGCGCCGTGCAGCCGCGCGCCCTCGACGAGGACGTGGCGCTTCGCGTGAGCCGTCGATGAAAAGCCAAGGAGCAAGGTGCCAGCGAGCACGAATGCAAAGGGCCTGTGCATAGCTCTCCTTTCACCGCCGTGCGTTGGCCGCGGACCCAGGGATCACGATGACGTCGGGCGCGAGACCCGCGAGACGGCGAGGACTTCCCGCGGACGCGTGTGTCGCGCAGGATTGCATGAGCACGATACCACGGCGGTAGGCGCGTGTCCCTGCGGCCCGACGCGCGCGGGGTCGCATCGACGCCGCCATGGGGGCGGCTCGGCGTGCCCTCCCGCGCCGTGCGACCGTTCGGGGGTGCCGTGGCTCCCCCCGCGCTGGCTCGCGGCCGCCGCCGCGCTCGCCGGCGCCCTGGTCGGGGCCGAGGCGCGGCGCCGCAGGCTCAGTCCGTCGAGCGCCTCACTTGCGCCTGGCCATGAAGTCCTGGAACGCCCTGGCAGCTTCGGCCTCGACCTTCTGGACGTGGGGGCGCTGTCGCAGCAGCGCGAAGAGGCTCTGGAGCTGCGGCCAGTCGTCGTAAGGGTCCTTGCCGCTGAGCGCCTTGAGCACCACGCTGGCGATCGGCATCACCGTGATCGCGGCGAGATCCGCGTAGGTGAGCTCCCCGCCGGCGATGTAGGGGCTGAACTTCGCCATGCGCTGGAGGGCGCCGATGCCGCGCAGGACGCCCTGCTGCGCGCGGGCCACCTGATCGGGCGGCGCGCTCTGGCCGAAGAGCACCGCGGGCAGCACCGGGCGAACCGGGGTGTCGATGCTGGAGTCGATGACGGACATGATCGAGCGACACTGCGCCGCCTCCCAGGGGTCGGCGGGCAGCAGGCGGTTCTCCTTCGGTCCGATGGCCTCGATGTACTCGATGATCGCCTGGGACTCGATGAGACAGCCTGCCGATCCCGACCTCCCGATGAACGGGATCCTGCCCAGCGGGCTCTTCTCCAGGTACGCCGCGTCCTGGGACGGCGGCGCCACCTCCTCCACGAAGGGGACCCCCTTCTCGAGCAGGGAGAGCTTCACCTTGTTGTAATAATTGCTCAACGGAAAGCCATAGAGCGTGATCATCGGAGACCTCCTGTCTTCAGCGCGGCCCAGCAGACGGCATGCCCCCTGTCGCTGTCAAGGAGATCGTCACGCCTCAGGCGAGCTCCCCGTCACGGCGCGCGTCGGCGGATCTGCAGGAAAGGTCGCGCGGCGCGCCCTTCCATCACCAGCGCATCGCAGCTCGCTACCCTCGAGACAGCAAGTGGACGCCGGTACCCACCATGCCAGCGCCAGCGGCGCGCGCCGGCGCGGCTCGGATGGCGCAGCGGTCGAGGTGGAAGGCGGCCCGCAGGAGGTGGGGAAAGCCAGGAGATGGTCAGTTCAAGGGAAGGAGCAGCCGCGACGCGAGCGGCTTCTTCTGCTGTTCGCGTCTCGGCGCTTCAAGCGCAGGTCACTTCAGGCGAGGTTGAGGAAGCTCGATGCGACGGTCGTCCCGCCTTCCTGTCCCAGGCATGGCGCCGGTCGCGCCCGTCCGTGGGCCGGACGGGCAAGGAGAGAGACGCCGCTGCCCCGCCGCGTCAGATCTGCCGGCACGCGGCCGCGCAGCGGCGGCACTCGTCGGCGCACGTCTTCATCTGGACGTCGCCGGTGAGCTTGTCGCAGCTCGCCGCGCACAGGTCGCAGAGGGCCGCGCACGCGCTCGTGATCTGCGCGCGCTGCGGCGAGCTGCGCAGGAGGAGCTTGGAGGCCGCCTCGCAGATGTCGGCGCAGTCCTGGAGCAACCGCACGTGCGTCGCGTCGGCGTGAGCGCCCCCCATCTCGAGGCAATACTGGCTTGCATGGGTGCAGATCGCCCCGCAATCCTGGGTGAACCGGGCCACCTCCCGGAACGATCTGTCCCCCGGAAATCTGCTCATGAGAACCCCCCTTCGGTCAACCGGTCCGCTCCTCGCCGCGGGGCATCTCGCGACAAAGAGGCAACCTTGGTATCCAGAGGTTGAATGGATTGAGCGGCTTTCGCACGTCGGGCCATCCCGCATATGGGCCTCGGAACAGCGATTGACGCGCCGAGCCCTGGTGTCCTGAACGCGCCGCGCGACCGCCGGGGCGTCTGGGCATGCGCGCGCTCACCCGGTCGGAACGGCCGCTCCCGCCCCGGTCGCTCGCGCGGCGCGGCACCTCGAACGCCCCATCCCCCTCGAGGAGCTGCCCGGCGAGGTCGAGCTCGGAGGCCTCGCCCCCGCAGCCGCACCTCAGGCGATCGAGCCGGAGCGACGGCTCACGCGCGCTGTCGGTCGAGGCAGCTCACGCGCGCTGCCGGTCGCGGCGGGGCCGGGCGGGGCGGCGCGGCCGGGGTGTGCGGCTGGCGATCATGCGATGGGAAGCGACAGCGCGCTGCGGCTCCGGTCCGCGCCGCGCGAGGCGTTCACGCCGTTCGCCTCGTGGAGCTCTGTCGGCGCATTGTCCTTGCGGTCTGTCTCTTGCCTTGCGCGATCGACTCGACACGACAGGAAGGTCCGTGAGCCCACCGGACGACGCGCGAGCGTGCTTGTCCCTGGCGTGGGCGCGTCAACCCGGATCTCCGAAGAAGGCAGGAAAGAAGAGCAAGGCCATCAGAAGCAAGGCCATCGGAAGGAGGAGCGTGATGATCGGAGCTGTGCAGTTCGTTCGGCGGGCGCTGCTGCCCGCGGCGTGCCTCGGCGTCGCCCTGATGCAGGCTGGAGACGCGCGGGCCCAGGCCGTGAAGCCCGTCTGGGCCAGCAACACGTTCGAGTCGAGCGAGCACTGCGATCCGCAGACGAAGCTCCTCGCCGGCGACTACCTGAACCGCGGGTACGGGGTCTACTCTGCGAACCGCAAGTACCACCTCATCATGCAGGACGACGGCAACCTCGTGCTGTACCGGGTGCCGGCGCAGGCGCTGTGGTCCACCGGCACCGCCGGGCAGGCCATCAAGCACGCGATCATGCAGGCGGACGGCAACCTCGTGCTGTACGATTATGCGGGCCAGTCGAAGTGGGCGTCGAACACCCAGGGACACCGGGGAGCGTTCCTGGTGGTCCAGTGCGACGGCAACCTGGTCATCTACGCGCCCACCTAGCGCCGGAGCGGCGGGCCTCGCGCGACGATCGACCGAAAGATCCGCCAATCCGGCATGAAACGGCGCCCTCCCGCGGAGGCGCCGCGCGCGCTACGTCGTGATGATGATGAATGACGTGGTGGACGAGATGACGGGACGGCTGCTGGCCGACGCGGGCATCGGCGCCGGCATGCGCGTCCTCGACGTGGGCTGCGGTCGCGGGGACGTCTCGCGGATGATCGCGCAGCTCGTCGGGGAGAAAGGGCAGGTGGTGGGCGTCGACCGCGACGCGCCTTCGATCGCGGCGGCCCGGGAGCGGGCGCGTGAGCTCGGTCTGTCGAACATGACCTTCGCCGAGGGCGACCTGGGCGCGCTGTCGCCCGAGCACGGCCACTTCGACGCCGTCGTCGGCAGGCGCGTCCTGATGTACCAGCCCGACGGCGTCGCGGCCGTGCGCAGCCTCTCCCGCGCCCTGCGCCCCGGAGGTGTTGTGGTCTTTCAGGAGCACGACGCCACGATGGTGCCGGCGAGCGTCGCGCCGCTCCCGCTCCACGAGCGCGTGTCTCACTGGATCTGGCGCACGGTGGAGCGAGAGGGCGCCGACATTCACATGGGCTTCCACCTCGCGGACGTGCTGGAGCAGGCGGGGCTCGCCGTCGAGCGCGTGCGCGCGGAGGCGGTCGTGCAGACGCCCCGGACACGCTACCGCACCGTCGCGATCGTCCGTGCCATGCTGCCCCGCATCGTGCAGCGGGGCGTCGCCACAGAGGCCGAGATCGACGTCGACACGCTCGAAGAGCGCCTCATGGAAGAGCGGACGAAGGCGAACGCCACGTACATCAGCGACATGGTCTTCGGCGCGTGGGCCCGGAAGCCCGCATAGCCACTCCGACCGCGCCGGGGCGGCGACCGCCCCGGAAGAGCTCGCGCTCGGCCCGGTTCGAGCGGGTCCTCGAGCTCCGATCGAGTCTCCTGGTCGACCTCAAACGGGCGCGTGCGGGAGCTGGACGGCGGCCCTGGCGGGGGCCGGCGGCGTCATCGATCTCCTGTGGATGATCCACTCCGCGACGGCCACGTTGATGACCCAGCCGGCGCCCATGAGGAGCGCTCTCGCGTCCTCGTTCGGCTGGCCGACGAGCAATACCCACGGCACGTGGGTCAGCACCTGAGTTCCTGCGCCGAGACCGATGGCATAGCCGCGCAGCATCCAGGCGCCGTGGCGGACGAAGTCGCGCCGCCAGACGGCGACCACGCCGAGGAGGAGCGACGCCAACATGGCCGAGCCGAACAGCAGCCGGAGAACGGCGAGAGCGTCGCCGTCGCCCTCGGGGAGCTCGTAGCGCGCCTGCATCCATAGGCCCGAAGCCGCAGCGACGATCCCTGACGGGACCAGGACCCACCCCGCCGCGCGGTGCCAGCGAGGCCTCCGGCGGCGGAAGCCGGAGGAGAACTGGAACGCGCCCAGGACCGCGAACACGCTGACGCTGAGGATGTGCAGCACGATGGGCAGGGGCGCGGCGAAGAAGCGCGCGTTGTCAGGGGTGATCTCGGCGCCGGCGCTCAGCTCGGTCAGGCGAAACGCACCGGCAGCCACGGGGACCGCGCTGAGGCCGATCAGAGACGCGGGCACGAGCCAGTCTCGCCTCGCCGAGGGGGTCGTGGTGCGCTTGTTCGTCATGACGCGAACCTAGCCACCGCCCCAGGTGCCTCACAATTGGCGCAAAGGCCAGAGCTCGGTCGACCAGGAGTCCGATGGGGAGATCCTACTTTCGGCCAGGTGCGCCGCCCGGCCCCGGTCCGATGGGTCAGTCCCGAACGCGACCGGTCTCGTAGGCCCAGATGGCGATCTCGACGCGGTTGCGCGCGCCGAGCTTGGTCATGAGGCTCGCGATGTGAGCCTTGACGGTGCTGAGGCTGATGTGGAGCTCGTCAGCGATCTCGGCGTTGGTTCGCCCGCGGGCCACCGTCAGGAGCACCTCCTCCTCGCGCGCGGTGAGGGCCTCGCCGGGCTGCGTTCTCCGCGGGTTGGGCTGAGAGGCGGCGAGCGTGGAGAGGAGCCGGGCGGTGACGCTCGGAGCGATCAGGGCGTCGCCGTTGGCGGCGGCGCGGATCGCCTGCGCGAGCAGGTCGGGACCGGCGTCTTTCAGCAAGAAGCCGCGGGCGCCGGCCTTGAGGGAGCCATACACGTAGTCGTCGTGGTCGAAGGTGGTGATCACGACGACCGCGAGCGGACGGTCGACCGTCGGGCCGGCGAGCCGTCGCGTGGCCTCGATACCGTCGATCCCGGGCATTCGGATGTCGAACAGGCACACGTCGGGGCGCAGCGCGAGCGCCAGCTTCACGGCCTGGTGTCCGTCGGCGGCGACCCCCACGACCTCGATGTCGGGCTGGGCGTCGAGGATCATGCCGAGCCCGGTGCGGATGATCTCCTGATCGTCGGCGATGAGGACTCGAATGCTCATGTGGACCGTCCATTCCGGGGCAGTACAGCCGTCACCGTCCAGCCGCGCTGTGGGCCCGGGCCCGCGTGGCAGGTGCCGCCGAGCAGCTCCGCCCGCTCGATCATGCCGACCAGACCGTACCCCCTCGACGCGGAATGGCGAGCATGGACCGCGTGACCATCGTCGGTGACCCGCAAACGCACGGAGGCGTCGTCGGCCGTGACGTCGACTTCAATGCGGGTCGCGCGGCGAGCGTGCCGGCGGGCGTTGGTGATCGACTCTTGCGCTATACGAAAGATCGCGGCGGAGACCGAGGACGGCAGGCCGTCGAAGCTCCCGGTCAGCTTGACCTCGACGGACGGTCCTGCGGCGGATGGGCTCGCGAGCCGCTCGATGTCGGCGATCTGCGGGCTCGGAGCGAGCTCGGCCGCCTCGTCCCGGCGGAGGAACCGGACCATCGTGCGCATTTCCCCGAGAGCGCGAGACGCCTCGTCCGCGATCACGCGGAGCGCGTCCACGGGCGCCTCGGGGCGCGCCGACGCGGCTGCCAGGCCCGCTTGCGCGCGGATCGCGATCGCCGATACGTGGTGGGCGACGGTGTCGTGCAAGTCGCGGGCAAGGCGCTCTCGCTCGGCCAGCTTGGCTTCGGCGAGCTCTCGCAGGCGCACGCGATCCCGATAGCGCACGGCCGCGCCCAGCGCCATGGTGGAGCTCAGGACGGCGGAGCCCCCGATGATGTCACCGATCTCGGCCCGGGTGGAGATCAGATCAAACGACGCCGCGGCCGCCACGATCGACAATCCGAGGATCGCTTCACGGCCCGTCCCCCACCGGAACAGGGAGTAGGGAAGCAGCAGCATATACGCCATCGTGTGCAGCCCTGGCGGCTCGCTGCCGGCCGCCAGGGCCGCGATCTTCATGGCCGTGACGAGGCCAAACGCGATCACCACCATCAGCAGCGGCCTGGTCCTCCGCCACAGCAGCGTCGGCAAGAGCCCGACGCCGACGACCAGCGAAGCGGCGCGCCACTGGAGATCGGATCGGAACGTGGCCTCGAGGAGCCCGACCGCGGCGAACGCCGCCAGGAGGACCCAGTCCATCCGGACGCGTCGAGGTGGGTGCGGTGCTCGCGGTTCGGACCACACGGATCGAAAGAACTCTCGCACCTGGGTGACGCCGCGTCAGCAACCGGGCGCTCGGCAGATACCCATCTTGATGCGCGCGATCTCCTGGAGCTCCTCGGCGATCTCGAGCGTGCGCAGCGCGGCGGCGCGCGCGAGGGCCTGGGCCTCGTCGGTGACGGCGAGGCGCGCGAGGAGCCGCCGGCCCATCTCGTGGTGGTGGCCCTCGTCGGGCTGGATGACGTCGCGGTAGAGCCGCGCGGTCTCGGCGTCGCCCTGCGCCTCGCAGTACTCGATGAAGGCCTGGTTGTGCACCTTCGCGAGCGCCTCGCGCGTGAACTGGCCCGCCGCGACGCGCTCGACCGTGGAGCCGAGCCCCTTCAGGTACGCGTACATCGGCGTGGGCGCCCCGAACCTGGCCGGCAGGGCCGCCGGGTCGACGCCGAGCGCGCGGAGGCGCTCGGCGATGAGCCGGTAGTGCCGCGCCTCGTCGCCGCACTGCCGGGCGAGGGCGAGCTTCACCTCGACGTCGGTCTCGGTGGTGAGCCAGAGCGCGGCCTCCTCGGTCGCCTCGAGCTCCTTCTTGAGCGCGGTCGCGAGCAGCTCCGGGATGCCGATGCCGCTCCGGGGCTCGGCCGCGCCGGCCGCGGCGCCGATGTGGGCGAGGCGCTCGCCGACCTTGCGATCGAGCTCGTCGAGGAATTCCTCTGCATTCATGTGGGACATGATGGGTGCGCCCCGGGCGGCAGGTCAATAGGCGGCCCCTTCCGCGGGCGAGGGGAGGGTGTACGATCCCGGGATGGCCTGGAGCTTCCTGCCCTCGTGGGTCGATCTCGAGTCGGTCTCGATCTCGTTCGAGCTCCCCGCGCGCACCGTCCTGAAGCGCACCGGGGTGGCCGCCCTCGCGACGTCGAGCGCCACGGCGCTCCGTCTGACGCTCGCGCCGGCGCTCCTGCGCGTCGCGTTCGAGCCGTACCTCGTCATCGACCTGCCGCCGCCGCTCGGCGACATGGGGCTTCAGCAGGTCGAGTACGACTTCCGCACGGGCGCCATGGCCCCCAACGTGTTCTACACGGGGGGCCTCGTCCGGGTGGGGAAGGGTTCGGCCGAGGACGAGGCCCGCGCGTTCATGCGCGATCTCGTCACCTCGACGCCCATGGCCATGCCCCCGTACGACCCGACGAGCGATCGCGATCTCGTGCTGACGGTGCGTCAGGTGCTCTCGAACCTCGAGTCCGGCGGCGGCGGTCCCCCCGTCCGCGGCGCGCGCCTCTCCGCGCGGCTGACGCTGCGGCAGGAGCTCGCGGGCGCGGTGGGCCCGGACGGGTTCTGCATCCCGGCCGGCGCGACGATCGCCGCGAGCGTCGATGTCGAGGGCACCCGGGAAGAGATCGAGACGGCGCCGCGCGTGCGGCGCATCGAGGTCGACTGTTCCTCCGCGGTGCTCCGCAAGAACGGATCCGACCAGGCGGATCTGCGCCGCTTCGTCGTGCACCGCGGCGGGGACATCTTGGTCGAGCGGGTGGAGCCGCTCGGCGCGGCGGGCCAGGCGGCGGGGGTCGAGTCGCTCGTGCGCCTCTTCGGGGCGCTGGCGGCCGGCGGCGGCGTCGCGCTCGACCCGCAGCGCCTCGGGCCGAGCGCTGTCGAGGGGCTGGTCAAGGAAGAGATCGCGCGCGCGCTGCGCCCCGTGCTCGTCGACTGGGTGCAGCAGAACGCCGAGATCGTCGCGGGGGTGGACCTGCGGAAGGTGCTCGGCATCGCGGGGGAGGGGCAGGGCGTGGCGTGAGGGGTCGCGGCGGGCGGTGGGCGCGTCCCAGCCGTCGACACGGTTCACCGGGGACCGGGCGTCGCCGAGGTCGCCCTTCCCGGCCGAGTTGGGCTAGGTTGCGCCAGGGCGGCCCTGCCGCTCCCCGCCTCGACGAGGCAACGGAGACCCGGGCGAATGTGGCGTCGCGTTGAGCTAAGGAACTACCGCAGCATGGAGCGGGTGAGCGTCGACCTGGCGCCGTTCACCGTGCTCGTCGGGCCAAACGGAAGCGGCAAGTCGAACTTCGCTGATGCCCTCGTGTTTGCCCGCGACGTGGCGACGGACGCGGCGACGGCTGTGGAGCGACGCGGCGGGATCGCCTCGGTGCGGCGCTGGAGACCGACGAGGCCAACCGATGTCACCATCGACATTCGCGCCGCGCGCTCCCAGGAGGCGCTGGAGACGGATTACATACGTCATCAGTTCACGATTCATAGCGGCCGCGAAGGAACGTGGACGTTCAGCCGCGAGCTCATCGAGGTGATCGCCGATACGGAATCTGCGTTCAGGCTGGAGAGGACGCCCAGGAAGCTCGACATCGGACCTGCGAACCAGCTCGCGCTACCGTTCCCAGGGACTCGAGGCGCCCCGGCGCTCAGCGAGACCGCGAGCGCGATGGTCCTCGCCCGCCAGTTGCGCCATCTGTCTCAGCACACAGCTCTTCGCAACGTGCGCCGGATCCGGTTGAATCCCGAGGCAATGCGGCAACCGCAAGCGGCGGCGGAGAGCAGGCGACTCGATGAGTCTGGGAGTAACATCGCCGTCGCCTACCGCAGCCTCAAGCCGCCAGTGCAGGAGGGCGTGATCGAAGCCATGCGGAAGATCGTGCCAGGTCTGGCGGGGATCTCCGTCGAGCCGCTCGATAGATTCTTGCTGCTCAAGTTCGATCAGCGCCAAGCCGGCGATCAAATCGCGACGTTCTCGGCCGCCGAGATGTCCGAGGGCGCGCTGCGTGCGCTTGGCATCATCGTCGCCGCGCAGCAGATGAATAAGGACGAGCTTCTCATCATCGAGGAGCCCGAGGTATCCATTCATGTCGGAGCGGCGCAGCTTCTCTTCGATGTCCTGGAGAAGGCATCAAGGAAGGGGGCTGTGCTGGTGACGACCCACAGCGCCGATCTCCTCGATGCCGCCCGCGATGAGGCGATCCTGGTCTGCTCTTATCGAGCGGGCGTGACGCGCATCGGCCAGCTCTCTTCCGCGCAACGGGAGGTGGTACGGGGCGGCCTCTTCTCCGTCGCGGAGCTGATGCGGTCGGAGCCGCTCCGCATCGAGGGCGAGACCCCGGAAGTCGTCGAGCACTGAGCGCTCTCCGATGAAGCGTCTCGTGTGCATCGTGGAAGGCAAGGGGGAGGTCACCGCGATCCCCAACCTCTGCTCGCGCGTCATCCGGCACTATCTGGGAGCCCAGGACTGGGTCGTCGATAACGATCCCATCCGGCAGCCGCGGGGCATGCTCGTCGATGAGAAGACGAGGAGCCCGCTCAGGCCCTGCAATGCTCAGGGCCTACGGCGCGCGCTGGCTCTCGCGAAGGCAAGACGCGCAGACGCAGCGCTCGTGCTGTGCGACGCCGACGACGATTGTCCGGCGAAATGGGGGCCGCACGCGACGGAGCTGATCAAGAGCATCATCGCGGGAGCTGCGGTCATGGTGCTGCGCGAATACGAGACGTGGCTCCTGCTAAATTACAGTGACGACGAGCTGAAAAGAGCGAAGGTGGCTGCACCTGAAAAGGTGAGCGGAGCCAAAGAAAAGCTCCGCCGGCTGGTTCCGGAATACTCGCCATCCGAGCACCAGCTCATCGAGACGAGACGCATCGACATTGCCCGCCTCCGCATGCGGTCCGACAGCTTTGACAAGCTGGTCCGTGTTCTGGGCGCTCTATGTGGCGCGACACCGCCTGGGCGCGATTCCGACAGTTCTCCTCGGGCGAGGCGAGCCTGACCTCGGATCCATCAACGCGACGCCCTCTTCGTCCCGCGAGCCCGGCCGAGAGAACATGCAAGCGCGGATCCTCGCGCAAGGCTTGGCGCCGGCTTGGTCGCTGTGTCAGCGCTGTCCGCCGTTGGCACACATGGCCCAGCGCATGCCGATGAGCCCGGTCCGTGCGAGCCTCTCGGTTCGCGTAGTCACGATGGAATGAATTCTGCCAGCACGATGCTCCTCCGGGATGTCGAGCTGCAGGACGGGCTCGCCCTGGTTCCCCCTTTACAGCGCTTCCGGCTGTTCTAGGTGCTCACCATGAGATCTCTTCTTCACGCACTGACCCGCCGGCGATCGATTCCCCTCATCCCCATCGCACTTCTGTGTCTCCACTGCAGCTCGAATGTCGGGTCGGGCTCGAACAGCGATGGCGGCAGCTCCGCCGCGGAGGGGGGCGGCAACTCGGCCGGTGAGGGCGGCGGCGGCAGCTCTGCCAGCGAGGGCGGCGGCAGCGCTTCCGGAGCGGGCGGCGGTGCCACCGGAGGGGGCGGCGGCTCGACCGGCGAGGGCGGCTCGACGGGCGAAGGCGAGTCGACCGGCGAGGGCGGCTCCACGGGTGAAGGCGGCTCGACCGGCGAGGGCGGCGGTGGTGGGTGTCGCCTGCCGGAGGATCCCGCGGTGTTCGAGATCGGGACCGGCGAGACCTGCTTCGAGGCCATCGAGGCTGGCGCGACGCTGCCGGTGATGGCCGGGCCCCAGGGGGGGTATCACCTCTGGCTCTCCGTCGCTTGCGGCGATTGCGGCGAGTACGCTCGCCTGCGGTACAGCGTCAAGGACCCTGCGACCGGGGACCTGTTCGCATCGGGCAGACCGCAGGAGAGGGTGGTCGGGATGGTCCCCGGGGAGATCCCGTCCGCGGCCGGGCTCCCCGCGAACCTCCCCGGAGGGATATGGGATCCGGACTCCGTGCTCCCGGAGGGGACCCACGTGATCCTCGCCGCGGAGCTGCGCAACGATGACGGCTCGACGAAGCACGCGGCGCAGGTGAAGGTCGTCCTCGGCGTCACCCAGGCCTGGATGCGCCCTTGCAGCGACGACCCGGAGACCTGCGGCGCCCCGGGTGGGACGCTGTGCTGCACCGATTGAGCGACGCCGCCCCTGGCGGTCTTCTCTTCGCTTTTGCCACCCTGAGCGAGGCGCCCGTCGCCCGCCGTCATCGACGTCCCCACGAGGGCGCCGCCGGCGCGGAGCGGAGCGTGGTATAAGCGCCGCAATGCGAATCTCCGCCATCCACATCTATCCCGTCAAGGGCTGCCGGGGCGTCGCGCTCGACGCGGCGTCCCTCGACGAGCTCGGCCTCGCCGGTGATCGGCGGTTCATGATCGCCGACCCCGACGGCAAGCCGCTCACGCAGCGCCCGCTGCCGCGCATGGCGCTCATCGAGACGCAGCTCTCCCCGAGCTCGCTCACGCTCCACACCGCCGGCCGCGCGCCGATCTCCGTGCCGCGCGCGGCGCAGGGCGCGCGGCTGCTCACCGTCGAGGTCTGGAACAGCACCGACCTCCAGGCCGAGGACTGCGGCGACGAGGCCGCCGCGTGGCTCAGCGAGACCCTGGAGCACCCGGCGCGGCTCGTGCGCATCGGCGAGGCGTTCCGCCGGCCCGTCCTCCGGCCCTCGGTGGCGCGACCGGAGGACGTCGTGACGTTCGCCGACGAGTTCCCGCTGCTCGTCATCTCCGAGGCCTCCCTCGCCGATCTGAACGCGCACCTCGAGGAGAGCGGCGCCGCGCCGGTGCCGATGGATCGCTTCCGGCCCAACCTCGTCGTGAGCGGGTGCGCCGCCTTCGACGAGGACCGGTGGGGACGCGTCCGCATCGGAGATGTCGTGCTCCGCGCCGGCGGCCCGTGCGCCCGCTGCGTGGTCACGACGACCGATCAGCTCACCGCGGAGCGCGGCCCGGAGCCGCTCCGCACGCTCGCCACCTACCGGCGCGACCCGGAGAAGCGCGGCGACCTCAACTTCGGTCAGAACTACATCCACGAGACGAAATCCGGCGCGCTGCGCGTCGGCGACGAGGTGACGCTGGCGTGATCGGGCGCTGACGGCGCCGGCGACGGCGACGGTGCGCGCGTGCGTGAGAGCGCGGCGCCCCCCGAGGATCGAGCCGGGGCGGGCGGCGGGCTCCTCCCCGGATCGACGCGGACGGCGGGGCATCCGTGGTAGAGGAGGAGCATGAGAAAGCATGCGCTTCGTTCCTGGATCGTCTCGCTCGCCGTCGTGACCGCGCTCTCGCTCGTTTCGCTCGGCAGCGCCCACGCCGGAGAGGCAGAGAAGAAGCTCGCGCGGGAGCTCACGCACCTCGTCATGCCGAAGGAGGTCTACAACGCGCTCCTCGATCAGCTCATGTCCAACATGGGCGCCTCGATGCAGCAGGCGGGCGCGAAGATCTCCGCGAGCGACGCCGGGAAGCTGAAGGCGGTCGTCGCCGAGGTGCTGCCGTACGACGAGCTCGTCCAGTGGAACGTCGAGATCTACGCGGGGAAGTTCACCGCCGATGAGCTGAAGGAGCTCATCAAGTTCTACAACACGCCGGTCGGAAAGAAGGCCGCGAAGCTGCTCCCCGAGATCAGCGGGGAGGTGGGGAAGAAGGTCGGGGCGGTCATCGTCCAGCGGATGCCCGCGGCGATGCGGAAGGCGGGGGTCCAGTAGCGCGCGTCTGACACGCCGCGCGAGGATGGCTGTCCGCGCTACTGCTTGTAGACCAGGAAGCCGGCGATGGCGTCGAGGAGCGCCCGCGGCTCGTCGGCGCGCACCGCGTGGCTGCTGCGCTCGAAGATGCGGAGATCGGCGCCGGGGATGAGGCGCGCGATCTCCTCCGAGAGATCGGGCGGGCAGATCCAGTCGTGCCGGCCGGCGATGACGAGGGTGGGCACCTTGATCTCGGGGAGGCGCGGCGTGAAGTCGAACGTGCGCATGAACCGCTCCAGGGCGACGTTCCACGCCTCGACGTTGTAGATGGTGCGCGCGCTCGACTCGGCCGCCTTCTGCGGATCGAAGGTGGTCGAGTAGAGCGGCCCCATGATCTCGAGGAACTCGGCGAACTGCGCGTCGCTCTCGAGCGCGCCGGCCCAGAGGCGCTCGCACGCCGCTCTCTGCCGCTCCGTGCCGCGCTCGGCGACGATCTGCTTCGCCCGGTCGATGAGGCGGTGGCTGGCCGCCGTGGCCACCAGGATGAGGTGAGAGATGTGCTGCTGGTATTCGAGCGCATAGGCCATGGCCACCATGCCTCCATAGGAGGTGCCCATGACGGCGATGCGATCGAGGCCGAGGTGCAGGCGCAGCGCCTCCATGTCCTCGACGTTGTTCTCGAGGGTATAGGTGTCCTTTGGCCCGCGCGCCGAGCGGCCCTGTCCGCGATGATCGAAATGGACGAGCTGCGCCCGGTCGGCGAGCGGCGTCATCCCGGCCTTGTGGGAGGAGTGGTCGGCGCCCGGGCCGCCGTGCACGACGAACATCACCGGCTTCTCGCGCATCTCGGGGCCATCGGGGACGAGGCCCATGCCGTCGATGTCGAAGTAGATCTCGGTGTCCCGGAGCTTCGCGCGCATCGCGCGAGGGTACTCGATCAGGGGAGCCGGGGGGCGAGGGGGGCGTCTCGAGGGAGCGCGCGGGTGCGCGCGGAGTAGCAGCGGAAGCGCAGCTTGCTGCCGGGGCAGCAGCGGCCGCCGGGGCGGGGGTGCGGGCTCGTCGCGGTCAGGCGACGCCGTGCTGGGCGAGCCAGTCGAGCTGGCGTCGCCACGCGTCGGCGGCGGCCTCGGGGCGGTAGCTCGGCCGGTAGTCGGCGTAGAAGGCGTGCGGGGCGTCCGGGTAGACGTGGATCGCCGAGCGCGCCGCGCCGGGCGCGGAGGCCGCGCGGAGGGCGTCCTGCAGCTCGGTGACGGTCGGCAGGGGGATGCCCTGGTCCTGGCCGGCGTAGAGGCCCAGGACGGGCACCTGGAGGGCGCTGGCGACGTCGATCGGGTGCTTCGGGTGCGTCTCGGTGCGATCGCCGGTGAGGCGGCCGTACCAGGCCACGGCGGCCTTCAGCGACGGGTTGTGCGCGGCGTACAGCCACGTGATGCGCCCGCCCCAGCAGAAGCCCAGCACGGCCGCCTTGTCGACGTCCGCCTTCCCGGAGGCGCCGGCGAAGGCCACGCTCGCGTCGAGATCGGAGAGCACCTGCTGGTCGGGCACCCGGCCCGCGAGGGCGCGGAACTCGTCGATGGTGCCGAGGCGGCTCGGGTCGCCCTGGCGGACGAACAGGTCCGGGGCGAGGGCGTAGTAGCCGCGCTTCGCGAGGCGGCGGACGACGTCGCGGATGTGCTCGTGGACGCCGAAGATTTCCTGGATCACGAGCACCAGGGGAAAGGGGCCGCCGGAGGCGGGGTGGGCGCGGTAGCCGGGGAGGTCGCCGGCCGGCGCGGGGACGGTGACGGCGCCGGCGATGAGGCCGGCGTCATCGGTGTGGATGGGCTTCGGAGCGTTGCTCTCGGCGATGGGGGGGGAGGCGGTCATGGCCGGCCGACGGGCAGGCTTCATGCCACGGGCGAGGCGACCGGCCTGGCGGCCGACCCGGGTTGAGGTGACCGACCCGGGTTGAGGTGGCCGACCCGGGTTGAGGCGGCCGACCCAGGTTGAGGCGGCCGACCCAGGTTGAGGCGGCCGACCCAGGTTGAGGCGGCCGACCCGGGTTGAGGCGGCCGACCCAGGTTGAGGTGACCGACCCAGGTTGAGGCGGCCGACCCAGGTTGAGCCGCCGCCTACCCCGCCGCGCGCGCGCCCTCTCCGGCGGCCGCCTGCGGCCGCGGCTGCGCCGCGCTGCCGGTGCGCTCGGCGAAGAACTCCCGCGTGCGCCGCCACGCGAGCTGCGCCGCCTCGGCGTGGTACACCGGCCGCGTCTCGTTGAAGAACCCGTGCCGCGTCCCCGGGTACACGAACCCGATCAGCTCCCGCCCCGCCGCCCGGAACGCCTCCTCCACCGCGGGCGCCCTCGGCGTGATCGCCGGATCGTCCTCCGCGTAGTGCACCTGCAGCGGAAAGCGCACGCTCTTCACCTGCTCCAGCGGCGGCGCCTGCCCGTAGAAGACCGCGCCCGCCGCGAACTCCACGCCCCCCACCGCGAGCTGCCCGACGAGCCCCCCGCCCAGCGAGAACCCGACGGCGGCGATCCCCCCCGGGCGCACGTCGGCCCGGTCGGTCAGGTGCGCCACCGCGGCCCTCGCGTCGGGCAGGTACGTCGACGTATCGCGGCCGCTGAACCACGCGAACACCTTCTTCAGCCGCTCCTGCTCCTCCGCCGGCAGCCGCGCGACCACCTCGTCGCGGTCCGTCGCGCGCAGCAGCCCCACGCCGCGGGCCACCTCCGCCTCGGTGAACGTCCGGTGGGCCGCGTCGTGCGAGTACAGGTTCGGCGCGAACGCCAGGTACCCCTCCTGCGCGAAGCGCCTGGCCAGCTCGATCGTGTGGGCGGTGAGCCCCAGCCCCTCGTGCAGGATCAGCACCGCCGCCGTCGGCGAGCGCCCGCCCGTCACGGGCCGGACCAGCACCGCCTCCACCGTCCCCCGGGGACCGAGGAACGACGCCCTCTCGACGCCCGCGCTCGCGGCCGTCACGCCTGCACCTCCGCCTCGGGCGCCTTGTCCTTGCGGGCGGCCTTCAGCTTGTTCGGGGGCCGCTTGCCGAACGGCTCGCCGGCCACGATCTCCGAGCGCACCCCGTCGACCCCCACCGGGATGTCCCCGGTCAGCGTCACGCGGTAGAGGACGCGCTCCACGTCGAGGTGCCCGAGGTCCTGCGGCCCGAGGTGCGCCGTCGCCCGGTTGTCCCAGAAGGCGACGCTGCCCGGCTCCCACCGGAACCGTACGGTGTACGTCGGTCGGCTGATCTGCTCGAAGAGCAGGTCGAGGATCGCGCTGCTCTCGCGCGGCGACAGCCCCACGATGTGGCTGGTGAAGCCGGGGCTGACGAACAGCGCGCGCTCGCCGGTCTCGGGGTGGACGCGCACCACGGGGTGGACCGAGATCAGCGGGTTCTCGCGCACCTTGCGCAGGTACGGGCTGTCCTGGTCCTGCGGGGCGAACCGCAGCCCGAAACGGTGCTCGGCGCGCAGCCCGTCGACGAGCGCGCGCACCGGCGCGGACAGCCCCTCGTAGGCCGCCACGAGGTTGGTCCAGGTGGTGTCGCCGCCGTAGGGCGGCAGGATGTGCGCCCGCAGGATCGACGCCGCCGGCGGGTTCACGGCCGCGGTGACGTCGGTATGCCAGCGGTTCTCGTAGCTGAACCGCCTGCCGTAGCGCCGATCGTAGCGGCGGCTGTCGATGGCGAGGATCTCCGGGTGCTCGTCGAACGGCTCGTCCTCGTGCGGGTGGGCGTACGTCACCTCGCCGAAGCGCGCCGCGAAGGCGATCTGCTCGGCGTGGCCGAGCGGCTGGTCCCTGAAGAAGACGACCTTCCACTTCAGCAGCGCCGCGCGGATGGCCGCCACGGACTCGTCGGGCAGCGGCCTCGAGATGTCGGCGCCGTGGATCTCGGCGCCGATGTGCCCTGCGAGCGGCTTCACCTGGACGGATTGATCGGATGGTCTCTGGCTCATGGGTCTCCTCCGCGCCGTTCCCCCCGCCACGGCTGTGGCGATCAGCGGCAGCCCGGCTATGCGGATGTCGTGCCAGGGAGGGAGCCGCGGCGCGCGCGGGGGCGGTTGGGAGGTGCGCGGCCTGCGGAGGCTCCTTGTGCAGGGGGACCGAGGTAGCCGGGCAGCGCGCGATGTCGTGCCTTGTTTATGTCCCCTGCTTCGGCGACAGGCTCCGGATGCGAACGCGGCCATCGCCGGATAGCACCGTGAAGGCCCCCTCGAGCTCCGCGCCGCATTCACGGAAGAGCGCCGATACCATCTCGGCTCGCTTTGAGTAAGGAACGCCCGCGAGCCGCAAGAGGACGACTCCCCGGTGAGCGCATCCTTCCCTCACGACGAGCTCGCCGAAATCCTTGTCATCGGTCAGCACGATGGCGTTGTGCTCCGCAGCCAGTCGGAGGACCTCGCTGTCGGCGACCGTCGGGGCGATCTCCGCGACCTGCAGGACGGTGAGCCCGTCCGCGCGCAGGCGCTCCAGGATGGGCGCGGCGATGTTCTCGTCGGCCAGGATCAAGAGGCTGCCCGGAGCGTCCGGAGCCGTTCGAGGCGCACTGCATCGACGGCAAACGCGACGGCCGCCGAGAGGTCTTCGCGTGTCAGCTGGGGGTGGGCTGCGAGGAGGTCATCGAAGGTCATGCCGCCCGCCAGCTCTTCGAGGACATGCTCCACGGTGATGCGCGTACCGCGGATGACAGGCTTGCCCAGCATCACTTCGGGGTCGCTCGTGATCCGATCCATCTCGTGCATGCCGTCCTTTCTCGACCGAGCCTAGCACCAGCGGACGAGCCGGGGGGAGGAGACGCCGGGCGAGGCGGCGGTGTCGCCGCACCGCCCGGAGGTCGGGCTCGCGCGCCCGCTGCGCGAGGCGTACGCCGCGCGCTGTGCCATACTGCGTGCCCATGGTGGCCCCTGCCCATCGCATCCATCACACGTACGCCGAGTACCTGGCCCTGGAGGCGTCCAGCAACGTCAAGCACGAGTACCTCGACGGTCAGATCTACGCGATGGCGGGAGGCACGCCCGAGCACGCCGCGCTCGCCGCGGCGGTGATCGGCCTCCTCTTTCCCGAGCTCCGCAGAGGTCGCTGCCGGGCTTACGATTCCGACCTTCGCGTGCGCGTGCCCTCGACCGGACTCGCCACCTACCCCGACGTCACGGTCGTGTGTGGGCCGATCGAGCGCGACGCCCAGGACGAGCAAGCCGTGACGAACCCGACGCTCATCGTCGAGGTGCTCAGCCGCAGCACCGAGGAGTACGACAGGGGCGACAAGTTCGAGCACTACAAGAGCCTCGCCTCGTTGCGCCAGTACGTGCTCGTGTCGCACCGGGAGCGCAGCGTGGAGGTCTGGACGCGCGACGCCGACGGCTGCTTCACATCCACCGTTGAGCGCGAGGGCGACGTCGCGCTCCTCGCGTCCATCGGCGCCCGGCTCGACGTCCGCGAGCTCTACGAGGCAGCGGCCGAGCCGGGGGACTGAGAGCGGCGCTGTCGACGGAACCCCGTGCCCGACCAGCGCTCGAGGGCGCGTATCCCAACGCGGCCGCGCCATGCTCCCACCGCCGGCATCTGCTCCGGCGACTCGATGGAGGGCCATCTCGGCTCCCGCTCACTCGTCGAACTCCTCGCGGATCCACGCGCCGAGCACGGGGACGCGGAGACCGTCCTCCGCGGTGAGGAGGCAGCGGCGGCGCAGCCACCGACGCGTGCGGCTGTCGAGCTCCGGAGTCCTGCCGTGGGCGGCTTTGCGGGCGCGGCCTCTGCACAGGCGCTCGATCGAGACAGCGGCGTCGAAGCGGTGCCTCACGACCCTGGGGCGCGCATACGGTGCGGGCCCGCGCGGTGCGTGTCCGTGCTCCGCAGCTCGCGTTGCCGCGCGAGTTCGCGCTGGAGCGCGCCGGCGAGGCTCCGGCTCTCGGCGAGGCGCCTTGCCCAGACCCGCTTCAGCCGTATCCACAGGGTGCGGCGGATGCCGAGCGAATCGAGCGCGGCGGCGAGGTGTCCGTGCTCGCCTGCCACGGTGAGCCGCGCATAGTCGGCGAGCTCGAACGGCCGGCGGTGCACCTCCCATTCCTTGACGTACGCGGCGTCGTAGGCGTCGCGGATAGCGTGCCCGCCGCGCCTGTCCTCGTCGTCCATCGCGGCGGTCCAGCGCCGCTCGATCTCGGCGAACCGCGCCTCGGTGAGCCCGTGCGCGCCCAGCACGTCGGCCCGGGAAGCGCGCCGCTCGGAGAGCTGCGCGGCAATGGTCGCGAAGTGTTCCACGCCGATGTCCGCCGTGTCCGCCGGCGGGGCCGGCGGCGCCTTCGCCTCAGAGGCGCCCAGGGGCGACGAGAGGGGCGCCGGCGGCGCGCTCGAGACGGGCGGCGCGCTCGGCGCGAGGCGCGCGGGCGCTGCGACCGGCGCGGGCGGCGCGCTCGACACGGGCGGCGCGCTCGACGCGGGCGACACGCTCGAGACGGGCGGCGCCCTCCCGGCCGACGATAGCGCGCCGAGAATGGGGGCAGATCTTGCCGGGTGTCGCTCCGCAATGGCCCTGTGGGCCGCAGGAAATGGCAGCACCGCGGACGCAGACGCGCGCGCGTCGTCGTCCGGGGACAATGCGAACGTGGAGAACGGCAGTGCCGTGGAGGGCGCCGTCGCGGGGGGCGGTGTTGCCGTGTCGAGCAGCGCCGCCGCGGCGGCCGGCATGGCCGTGTCGAACAGCGTCGCCGCGACGGGCGTTGCGGCGTCGAGCGGCGCCGCCGCGACGGGCGCCAGCCCCGCGCTCGCCGCCGCGCACGACCCGGAAGCGCGCTCGAACGGCAGCGCGTGTCTCACGCTCGCCGCTGCGTCCTCGTCCGGTCCGAGCGCCACCGTGGCCGCATGCGGCGCTGGCGCCACCTTGAACGGGATCACCGTGCGGCACGTGGCCGCCTCCGCCTCCTCGGGCTGCAGGAAGGCCGTCTCGGTGGGGCGCCGCCCGCTCGCGGGCTCTTCTTCCGCGATGACGATGGTGCCGGCCCGCCCGCGCTGCGACGACACCGGCGCCCTCGCCTCGGCGCGCGTCGCGCGCTGCGGCGGCGCCCACGCGATGGGGGTGCCCGCGAGCTCGACGCCCGCCACGATGCGCACCGCCGCGAGCGCGCCCGCGTGCGGGAGCGGGAAGCTCCGCCGCCAGACGACCGTGCACCGCTGTTCCTCCCCGTCGATGTGCAGCGTGTCGGCGACGAGATCGAGGCGCGTCCCCTCCGCCACGCCGAGGCCCCCGAGGCCGTGAATCCGCGCCGCGCCGCGCGCGCCGGGCAGGCGCATGGCGAGCCGCGGCAAGCTCGGGTGGAGCCCCTCGAGCAGGATCCACTCGTCGCCGCGCAGGTGATCGATCTGCTGTCCCTCGGGCGCCGCCTGGAAATAGCCCCAGTCGAAGCCGTCGGGGATATCGACGATCGGCGCCTCCAGCGCCTTTCGCGGCGTCGCGCCCAGCCGCCGCCTGCGCGCCGGCAGCGCGCGCGCGATCGGGCCGAGCCCCGCCGGGCGGCTCGGATCTCTCGGATCGATGATGTTCGCCGCGGCGGGGTCAGGGCCCCTCCCGAACGGGTTCTCCTGCCCGTCCGCGCCGCTCGCGGCGCGGTCGCAGGTCAACGGCATCCGCTCGAAGCCGTCGCGGTCGCGGACGAGGAGCTGCCTGTCCAGGAGGATACGGCGGCTGTCGGCGACCGCGAGCCGCACGTGCATCGATTGCGCCCTCGTCCCGCGCGGCGCATACGCGTGCCCCGTGAACATGACATCGGCGCGACCGAGGTAAGGCGCGAGGTCGCTCGCGAAGCGGATGCCCCGGATCGGGTTGTTGCCGTGGTGCACCTCCCCGCGAAAGATGGGCTGCGGCTCGACGACCGGCATCTCCGAATCCGGAGCGAAGGCGAAGGTCGCCTTGACGATCGCGGTGAGGTGAAGTTGTCCCTGGGCCGTGCGCCACGCCATGGCGGCCGCGGTCGTCCCGGGGAGCGCCGTCACGGCGTCGCTGGATAGAGCGGGCTCATGCATCCTGTTCCGCTCGATATCATGGGGAGCACGCCGCAGCCCGTTACGGCTCAGCGACACCAGTTACGGCTTCGCGACAATGGCGTCGCGACAATGGCGTCGCGACAATGGCTTCGCGACAGTGGAGTCACGGACGCCTGCCCCGCGCGAGCATTGGAGAGCCGGCCCCCTCGAGCTCTTTTCTCTCCTGGCGTCCTGGCGGCTCGATCCTCTCCTCGTGTCCGTCCCTTGCCAGCGCGCGGCGAGGGCTACGCCGCCAGCGCCTCGGTCAGCTCCCAGAGCCGCTCCTGCGCGGCCTCGTCGAGCGCCGCCGTCGCCGCCGGCCTGGTGCGGCTCTCCTCGAAGTACTCCCCGGTCACCCCCTCCAGCTCCGGCGCCGTCGCGACGTGCAGCGAGCACGCTGCGCCCTGCTCGGGCGTGAGCAGGAACAGCTGGAAGAGCTTCACCAGCATCCTCGGAAAATCGCGCGTGAGCTCCGTCGCGACCACGCCTGGGTGGACGGCGTTGACCGTGACGCCGGTGCCCTGGAGCCTCCACGTCCTTGTTGCCGGTGGTGCGCGCGATGTCCTCGCGCGCGGCCTCGCCCTTCCCCGTGTCGCGGCACGCCAGCACCACCGTCGCGCCGCGCTGCGCCAGCCCGCGCGCCGTCTCCTTGCCGATGCCCGTGTTGCCGCCGGTGACGATGCAGACCTTCCCGTTCATGTCGTCTTCGCCGTCACGATCCACACGGCGCCGCCCATGCGCACGCCCTCGGGGCCGTCGAACGGCGCGATCGCCTCGCGCAGGTCGGCGCGCACGCGCTCGACGAGCTCCGGCCCGGCCTGCGCCTCGCGCAGCGCGGCGGAGGCCGGGCCCATCTGCAGGAGGAAATCGACGGTCTCGTCGAGCGATCTCCCGCCTGCCACCGACAGCTCCCGGTCGACGGGCTCGTGCTCGACGCGGGCGAACCCCGCGCGCGAGAGGATGTCCCCCACGCGCGCGGCGTCGGCGAACGCGAACGGGCCGGGCGCGTGCGGGTCGGGCTGAGGCGTCGAGAGGTGCCTCGCCGCCGTCATGGCCGGCACGAGCAACCAGGGGTTCTCCTGGATCGATCGCCAGCAGACGAACGCGAGCCGCGCTCCGCTCCGCAGCGCCCCCCGGAGGTTCGCGAAGGCCGCCTCGGGCTCGGCGAAGAACATGACGCCGAAGCGCGAGTAGAGGACGTCGAACGGCCCGGGCAGCGCCGTGGTCTGCGCGTCCGCGTTCTCGAAGGCGACGTTCGCGGCGCCCGCGGCCTGCGCCGCCGCGCGCGCCCGCTCCAGCATGGGCGCCGAGATGTCGACGCCCACCACGGAGCCGCCCGGCCCCACGCGCCGGCCGAGCTCCAGCGTGGTCTCGCCGAGCCCGCAGCCGACGTCGAGGACGCGCTCGCCCGCGGCGATCCCGGCGCGATCCATGGCGAGGGCGCCCAGCGGCCGGATCTGCGCCGAGATGATGTCGTGGAGCGCCACCCACTTCGGTCCGCCGACCTCGTTCCAGTACTGGATCTGGTCGGCGTTCGGCCCAGCAACTTCGATCATCGCCATCGAGCTCTCCTGTCTCTGCGAGGTTACACGTCCAGCTTCCAGCTCGCACTGGCTCGAACCGGGGGCCTGCGCCCGTACAGCACGACGAGGCAGGCTACTTCGTATTTTTTCGAAGGATCCGCTTGCGCTCATGCTTCGACATTGTTAGAAGTAGAGCGTGCCATCGAAGCTCGACCGCCACGCCGAACAGCTCGCCGCGCTGGGTCACCCCGTGCGGCTGGCTGTCCTGCGCTTCGTGGTGCAGGCCGGCGCCGAGGGCGCTCCGGCCGGCGACATCCAGGCGCACGTCGGGCTGCCGGCCTCGACGCTGAGCCATCACCTGAAGCGGCTCGTCGATGCGGGCATCCTGAGGACGCGCGGGGAAGGGACGTTTCACTACTACAGCGCTGCCTACGACGAGCTTCGCGCCCTCACCGAGTATCTGTGGGAGGACTGCTGCAAGCGCGGCAAGACGTGCTGTTGAATTTTTTTTCTTCACTACTTCGATGTTTATGGAAGAAAGGTGCACGATGAACATCCTCAAGCCCCATATCTCTCTCAATGTCTCGAACATCGACGCCTCGGTCGCGTTCTATGAAAAGGCCTTCGGCGTGGGCGCCACCAAGCGTCGTCCCGGCTACGCGAAGTTCGACCTCGCGCTGCCGTCGTTGAACCTCACGATGCAGGAGGCGCCGCGCACGGGGGTCAACGCGAGCCACTTCGGTGTCCAGGTGGCGAGCACGGAAGACGTGATCGAGGCCAGGCGGCGCTTCGAGGCCGCGGGGCTCAAGACCTTCACGGAGGAGGACACGGCCTGCTGCTATGCGGTGCAGGACAAGGTCTGGGTCGAGGATCCGGACGGCAACTCGTGGGAGGTGTTCGTCGTCAAGGGCGACGCGGCCGTGATGGGGAGCCAGCCCGCGATGCCCTCGAAGAACGATGCCGCAAAGAACGATGCTGCGTGCTGTGCGCCTTCGTGCTGCGTCCCGTCCAAGCTCTCCGATGACGCTCCGCGCTGATCTCCCCCGCAGGGCCGTCGCCGAGGCGCTCGGGACGGCCCTGTTGCTCTCGACGGTGGTCGGGTCGGGGATCATGGCCGAGCGCCTCGCCGGCGGGAACGTGGCGATCGCCCTGCTCGCGAACACGATCGCGACGGGGGCCGCCCTGGTGGCGCTCATCCTGACGTTCGGGCCGATCTCCGGCGCGCACTTCAACCCCGCCGTGACCCTCGCCGACGCGAGCCAGGGCGGGCTCGCCTGGCGCGAGGTGCCCGCGTACATCCTGGCCCAGATCGCCGGCGCCTTTGCGGGGGTCGCCGTGGCTCACGTCATGTTCGGCGAGGTCCTCTTCTCGGCGTCGCAACATGAGCGCTCCGGGCTCGCGCAGATGGCGAGCGAGTTCGTCGCGACATTCGGCTTGCTCGCCGTCATCTGGGGCGGCGTCCGGAGGCGGGCCGAATCGGTCCCTTTCGCGGTAGGGGCGTACATCACGGCCGCTTACTGGTTCACCTCGTCCACGTCGTTCGCCAACCCGGCCGTGACGCTCGCCAGGGCCGCGAGCGACACGTTCGCCGGCATCCGCCCGGCGGACGCGCCGGGGTTCATCATCGCACAGCTCGCAGGGGCAGCGGCGGCAACGCTGGTGTTCCGCTGGCTCGTCCCCGCCCTGCCCAAGGTCGCCGATCGCGTCGTCGATCGCGTGCTTCCGGAGGATGTTCCATGAAGACCGTGCTCTTTGCCTGCGTCCACAACGCGGGCCGCTCCCAGATGGCGGCAGCGTGGTTCAACGCCCTCTCCGACCCTTCCAGGGCGCGCGCCATCTCGGCCGGCACCGAGCCCGGCCCGCGCGTCCACCCCGAAGTGCTCGCCGCGATGACGGAGGAGGGGATCGACCTCTCTGCCGTGAAGCCCCAGCGGCTCACCGACGCGCTGGCGAGCCAGGCGACGTTGCTCGTCACCATGGGATGCGGGGAGGTATGCCCCGTGGTTCCAGGGCTCCGCCGCGAAGACTGGCCCCTCGAGGATCCCAAGGGCAAGCCGGTGGGGCGCGTGCGCGAGATCCGCGACGAGGTCCGCGCGCGCGTGGCCGAGCTCGTCGCGCGCGAGGGCTGGGCTGCTCCTCGCACGGACGAGCAGGGCCGCAGCGGAGCGCGGTGATCATGGATGCGCTGGCAGGGCCGTGCTCTCCAGCGAGCCAATGCTTCCGCCGGAGCCGACTGCCGCTCTCCCGCCATGCATCCTCGGCGATGGAGGTTGGCGACGGCGCGCCTGTGGACACGACGGACACGTCGCGCGGCGGTCGCTCGAGGGCGAGCCGCGCCGGGGCGATCCTCTGTCGAGCGCCGCGCTCGCTCCGCCTGCGCTAGATTGCGGTCATGCGAAGGTGCGTCCTGTCTTCACGATTCCCCGTCTTCCTGCTCGCCGCGACCGCGGCGCTCCCTGCCTGCAACGCGATCTTCGGCATCGAGCCGGGCACGCGCGCCGCCGCGGGCAGCGGCGGCTCGATGGGCGAGGCCGGCGCCAGCGGGACGACCAGCGGAGGCGGCGGCGCGCCGGCGTCCTCGACCGGCGGGGGAGGGGACGCAGGCGCCGGGGCCGGCGACGGCTTCGAGTACCCCGGCGAGGTGCGCTGGGCATTCACGCCCGAGAGCGCCGGCGGCGTCGCCTACGGGGTGGCGTACGGCGCCGATGGAGACAAGGTCTTCGTCGGCGGGTTCGACGGCTACGGTGACGACGGCGGCGATTTCGGAGACGGCCCGATCCCCACCGGCGGCGGTCACGACGCGTTCGTCGTGAAGTACGGCCCGCGCGGCGAGATCCGCTGGGCACGGGCGCTCTCGGGCCCGGGCGATCAGCGGGCCCACGGCGTCGCCGTCGACGCGACGGGACATGTCCTCGTCACCGGGCACCTCGCGGGCTCGGCGAGCTTCCCCGGCGGGCCGGAGCTCACGGCGACGGAGGGCTCGGGCGATCCGGCGGCCATGAACGACATCTTCGTGACGAAGCTCACGCCGGACGGCGAGCACGCCTGGAGCCTGCGGTTCGGAGACGGGAAGTCCCAGTGGGGCGTGCGCGTGGCCGCGGACAGCGAGGGGAACGTCATCGTGGCCGGCGTCGGGTCCGGCGAGGCGCCGCTCGACGGCACGTTCAAGGGGTACACGAACGCCGACGGCAAGGGGGTCTTCGTCGCCAAGCTGACGCCCGACGGCGCGCCCCTGTGGAGCTGGAAGTTCCCTGTCGATTTCTCGTGCCAGCCGCCGTGGTCGATCTTCCCCGGGACATTGCAGTGCAGCGCGGTCGGGCTCGCTGTCGACGCGTCCGACAACATCGTCCTTGCCGCCAACACGATGTCCGATCCTGGCATCGGAAAGAACGGCGGGACACTTTACGAGGAATCCCTCGGCGGGATCGACATCGTGGTGTGGAAGCTCGACCCGGCGGGCGCCCCGCTCTGGGGCCGGATCCTCGGTGGAGACGACGAGGCGCAGAACGGCGATCAGTGGGCGAGCGCGGTCGCCGTGAACCCCGCCGGGGAGATCCTCCTCGCCGGCGGGTTCACGACGAGCGTCAGGTTCGGGGACGGGGCCGGCGACCACGTGGTGACCGGCCACGAGGACGCGGACATCTTCGTGGCCAAGCTCTCGCCCGGCGGAGAGGCGATCTGGGAGAGGGCCTTCGGCGATCTCGGAGGCGAGGAGGCGATGGGGATCGCCGTCGACGACCTCTCCAACGTCGGGGTGATCGGGGCCATCACGAGCGCGCCGGGGGCGGAGGGCGTCGACTTCGGAGATGGGGAGAGGCTCGCCCCGGCGGTCCCCGACGCCTCGACCAACTCCGATGTCTTCGTCGCCAAGCTCGATGATCGGGGGGGCCTCCGGTGGGCTCACCGGCTCGGCGACGAGCACGAGCAGATGGGGGTGTCCATCGCGCTCGATCGGTCGGCCCCGGACCAGCCCGGCAACGCCGCTGTCTGCGGGTGGTATTTCACCAGCCTCAAGTTCGGGGCTGGTCCACAGGATCTGTTCAACCCGGGTTACGGGCCCTTCATGGCGGAATACGGGCCGTGAGGCGCGCCGCCGGGCGAGGCGCGCCGCCGGCCGTCAGAAGACGAAGCCGCGCCACGCGGCGGCGAGCAGCGGGGCGGCGGTGAGCAGCGCGGCGGCGAGCGCGAGGGCGTCGATGCGCACGAGCTCGCCCCGCGCCTCCACCAGCAGATCGTCCCGCTCGCCGGCGAGGATCTCGACAGCGCCCGGCTGCCCCGCGTCGCGGTACGTGACGGCGCGATCCACCGCCCCGGAGAGGACCAGCACCCGTCCGGTGGGGCCGTCGCGGTCGAGCGCGAGGCGCTGGGCCGGGAGCGGCTCATCGAACGTGACCCAGCCGCCCTCGTCGCGCGTGCCGGCAGCGGCGCTGGCGAGCCGCGCGAGGCGCTCCCGCGCGCGCCGGCGGCGTTGCACGACGAAGCCCGCGAAGAGCACGCCCGCGGCGGCGACCACGGACCAGCTCAGCGGAGGACCGACGACGCCGAGGAGGTCCTCGGGGTAGAGATCCGTGGGCTCGAAGTGCGGACCACGGAAGGCGAGCGGCTGGGAATCTGAAGCGTCGTTGAGCGGCTCGATCAGGACCAGATCGCCGGCGCCGGTCCGCCGGACAGCGACCGACGCCTTCGGGGGGATGGTCGCCGCGAAGCGAGACATTCCCGAGTCATGCGGGAGCGCGGCGGGGGCGGCGATCGAGACGATGCACTCGGCGTCACAGGTGCGAGTGACCACGAACTCCGCGACGGCGTGCTCGTAGACGGGAATCTTGCGGGGGATACTGGGGTAACCGCTGCCCACGAACCTCGACGGCTCGCCCAGCGCGGGTGGAAGGACGGCGGCGACGGGGAGCGAAGCCGCATAGCGCTCGAGGCTGGACCGCTGGATCAGGCGGAGCCCGGCGCCGGCGGCGAGGGACGCCGCCAGCGCGAGGGCCGCGAGGCTCGCCGCGCGGAGCGCCGGCGGCAGCCAGGCGCGCTCGCGCCGGAGGAGGAGGCTGGTCAGCAGGGATCCGAGGCGGCCGACCAGCGCACCGACGGGCGGGGCCGCCACGGCGGCGGCGATCACCGCGAGCATGTCGAAGACCGAAAAGGGGTTCGCCACGGAGATGCGCTGGTCCAGCAAGAGCCAGGCGTGGGCGACGAGCGCGGGCGCGAGGAGCGTGAGGCCGAGCGCCGTCGCCGTGCAGCCGTGGGGCCGGCGGTCGCGCCATGCGAGGACGAGGACGGCGAGCAGCGAGCCGACGGCGACGGGGTACAGGACGGGGAGGGCGAAGGTCGCGAGGAGGATGGCCCCGCCGAGCCAGGCGCCGATACGGCCGGCGCGCGCGGGAGCGACGAATGGAGGGGGCATGAGGTGCAAACAGATCGGCGCGAGGGCGCGACGGCAAGCCGAAAACGCTGTTCAGCAGGGGCTCCACGCCCCCAAAGCCATCTCCCGAGCGGCGACGTCGCGCCGCCCGGTCCGCGCCCTCCCGGGCGGCGATGTCGCCCGGCGCGGTCTGCCGCCCCCGCGCGGGCGCGTCGCCCCGCCCGGCGCGCGCCGCTCAGCTCAGCGCGATCATCGCCGCCGTCGCCGCGTAATCGACGCGCGGCGCGCGGTACGGATAGGTCGGCGGGAAGCGCTCGAGCGCCGCGCGGAGGCGCCGGGCCGACGCGCTGTCGAGCGGGTCGAAGCGCAGGCCGACGGCGCGTCCCGGGTCGCCCTCGCGCCGGCCGTGGACCGTGCGCGCGATCGTCGCCGTCGCGTCGAGCCAGATGTCCGTGTCCGGCAGCCGGAACGAGACGATCACCGGCTCGCCCGTGAGCGCGCGGGCGCTCGTCAGCACGAGCATCCCGTCGATGGACAGGTCGATCGCCCGGGTCCCGAGCAGCCGGAAGCCCCGCTCCCGCACGGCCTGGCACTCCACGATCGCGGCGCGGCGCGTGACGCGGCGCTCGCTGGCGAGCAGCATCTCCATGGTGTTTCTCCTCGGCGCGGTACGCTACGGAGTACCGCTACAGGGGGGCAAGAAACCTACATCGGCGCCCGTTTCGCGACGCGAGCAACGTCAGGCCGCCGTCGAGTCTGCCGCTCGCCCGGATTCACCGCCTGAATCCCACAGCTCGCCAGTGCCCGCAGGTCCTGCCGAATCCGTACACGATTGCACACGTGTGCGCTCAGGATGCCAGGCAGTGCCCGCAGGTCCTGCTGAATCCGCGCACGATTGCACACGTGTGCGCTCAGGGTGCCAGGATCACCGCCCTGGACCGGCCTGCCTACGTTGCCTGCCGGAAAGGGGTGCAGTCCTTCCCGACGGCCGATGGCGGCGCGCGCCCTCCTGGAGCTGCTATGGCTCGCGCACCCGGGAGCGTACCGGGCTCATCATCGTGGGTGGGGGCGAGCAGGTGAGCGAGATCGCGCGGAGGGCCAGACGCCGGTCGGAGACGGCCTGCTCATGGCATTTTGCTGCCACTCTACACCGCTGGTGCGGTGTGGCTCGACCCACGGCGCGGGCTCGAAACATCGCCCTTGCAAGGGGGCGAGAAGCCTCGCGAAACGATGAATGTAGCACCAGCGGCCCGGGAATGCGAGACGACGGGACATCGCCATCGCGGCGTTGCCTCTCGCCTCGCGCCTCGCGTCTCGCGTCTCGCGTCTCGCGTGTCATCCACGGTGCCCGCCCGAGTGCCGCGTAGTGGCCTGCCGCCCGTCGGTACATTCTTTGGTGGACATCCGTCTCGGCGCAGCGCCGGAGCGCCGAGGATGCCTTCGCGATCGCCGCGTCGGCGCGGATCAAGCATGTGCCGGGGAGGCGGACGTCAGGGCGTACGCGGGAGAGGAATCTTCCACCGCGGTGGTGCCTCGCCATATCACGCGAATGTTTCGCTCAGGGACCTTCGGGCTCATCGGCACTGGGGGTGACCAGGTTCCCTCTCCGTCTGCGCAAAGGCCCAGTAGGGACGGCGACGCTGATCAGCCCCGCCTTCGGCCAATTCGCTGGAGCGAGCGCTACGCGCATGATACCATCAGCGTTCCGGCGATCGACGTCGCATGGGACCGTGTTACGAAGAGGTAGGGCAGGACGCCCCGAAGGAGAAGGAGTGAGGAATGGAGCTCAGGGCATGGTACGCGGCGCTCTGCGCAGGAATCGTGGGTCTCATGGGGTGCGGCGATAGCTCGGGCCAGAACCAGAACAGCGGCGCGGGCGCCTCGGGTCCGGGCAGCGGGACCGCCGGAGGAGGCCAGGGGCAGGGGGGCGACATCTTCGGTGGTCAAGGGGGCGACCCCTTCGGGCAGGGGGGTGATCCGTTCGGCAACGGGAACGGCGGAGCCAACGGCGGGGCGGGCGGCAACGGGAACACCTCGGGTTGCCAGCACGTCGATGTCGTGTTCGCGCTCGACAACTCCTCCAGCATGGATGAGGAAAAGGCGTCGATGCGCGACGTCGTGTTCCCGGCCTTCGCGCAGGCGCTGCTCCAGATCAGCGGCATCAAGGACTTCCGCGCGGCCGTGCTGGACGCCTGCCCCCTCCCCGCGACTTTCCACACCCGCGGCGCCGCGGGCGAGTGCTCGTTCCAGAGCCAGAAGGCGTGGATGGAGAGCACGAGCACCGAGCTCACGAGCGAGTTCCAGTGCGCCGCAGATCTCTATGCGGGGGACGTCGAGTGCACCGGCGACAGCGACGACGAGCAGCCCGCGTCCGCCGTCGCCGCCGCGCTGGAACCGCCGTTCTCGACCGCCGAGAACGCGGGGTTCCTCCGCGACGATGCGTTGCTCGTGGTGGTGGCGATCACCGATGAGGACGAGCAGCCCGTTCCGTCCCAGCGGCCGCAACAGATCCACGATCGGCTCGTCGCCGCGAAGGGCGAGGCAAAGAACGTCGTGTTCCTCGGCATCGGCGGGAGGACCGACTGCGACGGTGCTTATGGCAGCGCGGATGAGGCCGACGACCTGCAGCGGCTCGTGGACACGTTCGCTGCCGACGAGCGTGGCTTCTTCTGGGATCTGTGCGAGGGGCGTCTCGAGGACGGCCTGACGAACGCGCTCACGGCGATCGAAGAGGCTTGTACGGAGTTCGTGCCCACCGTGAACTGACGCGAGGCGGGTCGCCGGCTCAGCCGAACGTCGCGGCGACGAGCCGGGCGACCTCCGCGTGCGCGGCGTTCCGCGCCTCGGCGCTCGCCGCCGGCGCATTGACGAAGCAGGCGATGACGATCGGGGCGCGCGACGGCGGCCAGGCGACCGCGACGTCGTTCGCGGCGCCGTTGGCGCCGGTCCCGGTCTTGTCGCCGACGACCCAGTCGCTCGGCAGGCCCGCCCGGAGGCGGGCGAGGCCGGTGGTCGACCGGACCATCCACGCCGTGAGGCGCGCGCGCGACGCCTGGCGGAGGGCGCGCTCGTCGACCAGGATGGTTCGGCACGTGTCGGTCATGGCGTCGGGGGTCGTCGTGTCGCGGGGGTCGCCGGGGAGGCTCGAGTTGAGGGCCGGCTCGTCGCGATCGAGGCGCGTCACCTGGTCGCCGAGGCTGCGGAGGTAGGCGGTGAGGCCGGCGGGGCCGCCGATCTGCGCGAGGAGGAGGTTGGCGGCCGTGTTGTCGCTGGTCTCGACGGCGGCGGCGCAGAGCTCCTCGACGGTCAGGCCGCCCTCGGCGAGGCGGGCGCGCGTCACCGGTGCGTGCTCGAGGAGATCGGCCTCGCGGTACGTGACGCGGTGATCGAGCGCGAGCTGGCCCTGGTCGACGCGCGCGAGGAGGTTCGCCGCGAGGAGCGCCTTGAAGGTGGAGCACATCGCGAAGCGCTCGCCGGCGCGGTGGCCGATCCGGGCGCCGTTCGCCGTGTCGAGGGCGGCGACGCCGAGGCGGCCGCCGAGCTGAGCCTCGATGCGCGCGAGCGCCGGCGCGGCCCGCGCGTGCCGCTCGGGTGAGGCCGTTGGCGAAGAGGTGGTGGGAGCCGCCGCCGGGGACGCGTTGGTCGAGGTCGCGCCCGGGGTTTCGGCGGGCTGCGGTCGCTGTGCTCCTCCACAGCCGAGGAGAAGGAGAGAGGCGGCTCCACCGAGGAAGCCACGGCGTGACGAGCGAGGGTGGTCTTTCATGCAGGCTGCCGTACGCCCGTGGAGCGAAGCTCATTCCCGAGGGGAGAAGGAGGGCACGCACGTCCCGCCCCTGGGCTGAGGCTCGTTATCTGCAGCCAGGCAGTCATCGTCAATGAACGACGCGCTCGATCTCGATAACTCAGTAGCCCCACCGAGGATGTTCGCCGGCCGGGGATGGGCCGAGAGACATCGTCACGAACGATCCGCTCCATCTCGACGATACGGTAGGCCCCCGGAGGGGGCGTTCGCCGGGCGGCTCGGCAAGCCCTACCGCGCCGATGCGGTACCAGGCTCGAGGTGAAGCAGGATGATGGGTTGAGGCGGGCTCTCGGCGTCCCCGGTGCGGGGGGGCGCCCACGGCCGCTGGAGGGGCGTCCCCCGCCCGTTCAGGCGGGGGACACGCGGCCGTGGGCCCTCGTTCGCCGACTGGCGTCAGCTAGCGGCGCCGCCGGCGCAGCGCGAGCCCGGCGAGGGCGCCGAGCAGGGGCAGCAGCGCAGCCGCGCCCGGACCGCTGCCGGCCGGCGTGGGCCGCGCGGCGCAGAGGCCGTTGCCCTCGGCGAAGATGCCGCTCGGATCGTTCGGGTCGCCGGAGTCGGGCCCGCAGGTGCCCGGCGTGCTGTCGGTCGAGCTGCACACCTCGCCCGACGGGCAGCTGTTGCCGCCTTCGCCGCGGCAGCCTTCCTCGCACTGCTCGTCGACGCAGATCATCCCGCTCGACGCATCGCCGCAGTCGCTGTCCTGCCGGCACGTCTCGCCGGTGGGCAGATCGTCGGCGGCGTTGTTCGGATCGGTCTCGCCCTCGTCGACCCTGCCGTTGTGGTTCGCGTCCTCGGCGCCGTCGCTCACGCTGCCGTCGTCCGTGTCCGCATCGAGCGGGTTCGTGGTCGTCTCGGGGTCCGCGTCCGGGATGCAGGTGCCCGTCGCCGCGTCGGTGGCCTCGAGATCGCAGCCCAGCCCGAGCTCGGTGCCGTCGAACAGCCCGTCGTTGTCGCTGTCGGGGTCGAGCGCGTTGATGAGGCCGTCGCCGTCGTGATCGTCGCTGAAGTTCGGCTCCGCGCCGTCGAGCACGCCGTCGTCGTCGCTGTCGCCGTCCTCCGGATTCGTGCCGATCTCGCCCTCGAGCGCGTCGCTCAGCCCGTCGCCGTCGGTGTCCTCCGGCGCCACGTCGTCCTCGCCGTTGTTCGGGTCGGTCTCGTCCGCGTTGATGGCGCCGTCGAGGTTGATGTCCTCGTCGCCGTCGTTCACGCCGCCGTCGTCGGTGTCCGCGTCCACCGGCGAGGTCTTGGTCGCCCCCTCGTCGGCGTCGGCGCGGCAGTGGCCGGCCTCACCGTCGGTGCCTTCCCGATCGCAGGGCAGCCCGAGCTCGGTGCCGTCGTAGAGCCCGTCGTTGTCGCTGTCGACGTCGAGCACGTTGATCAGCCCATCGCCGTCGGTGTCGTCGCCCGGGCCCACCTCCTGCCCATCGAGCGCGCCGTCGTCGTCGGAGTCGGCGTCGTCCGGATCGCTCCCGATCATCTCCTCGGCGGCGTCGCTCAGCCCGTCGCCGTCGCGGTCGTCCGGCACCGCGTCGTCGGCGGCGTTGTTCGGATCGGTCTCGCCCTCGTCGATGGCGCCGTTGTGGTTCGCGTCCTCCACGCCGTCGCGCACGCCGCCGCGGTCCGTGTCCGGATCGAGCGGGGAGGTGACGGTGTCGCCGTTGTCTGCATCGGGGATGCAGGTGCCCGCGCCCGCGTCCGTGGCCTCGTTGTCGCAGGGCAGCCCGAGCTCGGTGCCGTCGAACAGCCCGTCGTCGTCGCTGTCGGGGTCGAGCGCGTTGATCTGGCCGTCGCCGTCGTGATCGTCGCTGAAGTTCGGCTCCAGCCCGTCGAGCACGCCGTCGTCGTCGCTGTCCGCGTCGTTCGGGTCGGTGCCGAGCAGGACCTCGATCTCGTCGACAAGCCCGTCGCTGTCCGCGTCGACGATCGACCCGTCGTCGTCGCCGTCGTTCGGATCGAGCTCGCCCTCGTCGATCGCGCCGTCGAGGTTGATGTCCTCCTGGCCGTCGCGCACGCCGCCGTCGTCGGTGTCCGCGTCGACCGGCGAGGTCTTGGTCGCCCCGGCGTCCGCGTCGGCGCGGCAGTGGCCCGCGCCGGCGTCGGTCGCCTCGTTGTCGCAGGGCAGCCCGAGCTCGGTGCCGTCGAAGAGCCCGTCGTTGTCGCTGTCGACGTCGCGCACGTTGATGAGCCCGTCGCCGTCGGTGTCGTCGGCCGGGTTCGGCTCCTGCCCGTCGAGCGCGCCGTCGTCGTCGGAGTCGGCGTCGTTCGGGTCGCTCCCGATCGTCTCCTCGAGGTCGTCGCTCAGCCCGTCGCCGTCGGTGTCCACCGGCGGCACGTCGTCGTCGCCCTCGTTCGGATCGGTCTCGCCCTCGTCGACGACGCCGTCGAGGTCCACGTCCTCCTGCCCGTCGGGCACGCCGCCGTCGTCGGAGTCGGCGTCGAGCGGGTCGGTCTTCGTCGCCCCGGCGTCGCCGTCGATCCTGCAGTGGGCCGCGCCGAGCTCGGTCGCCGGGTTGTCGCAGAGCGAGCCGAGCTCGGTGCCGTCGTAGAGCCCGTCGTTGTCGCTGTCGGGGTCGAGCGCGTTGATGAGGCCGTCCCCATCGGAGTCCACGCTGAAGCTCGGCTCCTCGCCGTCGGTCACGCCGTCATCGTCGCTGTCCGCGTCGTTCGGGTCGGTGCCGGCCGTGAGCTCGGTGGGATCGTCGATCCCGTCGCCGTCCGAGTCGCAGCCGTTGCCGATGATCCCGTCGCAGTCGTTGTCGATCGCGTCGCCGCAGACCTCGGCCGCCGCGGGCACGCACTCGCAGGTGTTGCCGTCGGGATCGCACGTCGGGGTGAGCGGCCCGCAGTGCGCGTCGGTGAGGCACTCGACGCACGTGTTGGGCGTGCCCGCCGTCTCGCAGTGCGGCGTCGGCTCGGCGCACTGCGCGTCAGTCTCGCACGCGTCGACGACGACCTCGGTCGGCGGCACGCCGCCCGCCGGGCCGTTGCCGTCGGTCGGCGTGTCCTCGGCCGGCGCGCCCTGCTGTCCGGCGGCGTTGACGACCGCCTGGTTGGCGATGAGGCCCGAGGCGCCGGCGTCGACCGTCACCTGGAAGGTGACCCTCGACGAGCCGGTGGCAGCGGGGAGCGAGCCCCCCGTCGTCGCGTTCGCGCCGGTGCCGAGCCGCACGCGGACCGTGCGCGACCCGGCGTCGTACTCGCCCTGATCGTCGCCGGCCGCGTCCGTCTTCGCGCCCATGTTGGCGCCGGCTGTGACCGAGAGCGAGCCCGGCACGTACGTCACGCCCGCGGGCAGCGGATCGCTGAGCACGGTGTTGGTCGACGCGTCGTTGCCGGTGTTGGTGACGGCGATCGTGTACTGGAGCACGTCGCCCGGGAGCAGCAGCCCGCCGTTCACGTCTTCGACCGTCTTCGTGGAGGACGTGAAGTCCGGCTTGAAGGTCGAGATCGACGTGATGAAGCCGGCGAGGAAGTACAGGTCGTTGTTGCTCGACGCCTGGATGGGCGCCGAGGTCTGCCCAGGGGTCACCTTGGTGGTGATGTCGAGGACGTCGATGTCCATGCCGGCCATGCTCCCCGCGGTCCCGGCGAGCTGCGGCAGGTCCCCGACGTTCGACACCGGCATGTTGAGATAGGACCGCGTGCCGTTGAAGAAGTTGCCGGCCGGGTTCAGCGCGTCGCCGAGGGCGGTCCCTCCGTTGAAGAAGAACTGATCTCCATCAAAGGCCACGTCGCCCTCGAACGCGACGATGCCGAGCTTCGCGTCGTAGCCCGCGTTCGGCACCACGAACCCCGACAGGGTGGCGCTCTGGGTCGACCCGCTGGCCACCGTGTCGAGCCCGTCGAAGAGCGCGAGGTTGCGCGGCGGCTCGGAGGCGAGCTCGTAGAACACGACAAGCCACCACCCGGCGAAGTGGTTGTCGAAGTTGTTGTTCGTGAAGCTCGCGGTGTTGACGCCGCTCACCCGGTACGCGCCGGACCCTTGCGCCTGCACGACGGCGGTGATGTCCGCGACCGACTGGTAGTAGACGCGCCCCGAGCTGGTCTTCTCGACGCTGTCGATGGCGGTCACCTCCTCGGAGAAGCCGCTCGCGCCGGGCCGCTCCAGGGTGACGGCCTCGTCCGCGCTCCCGGTGGTGCCGAGGTGCGCGCCCCAGTACAGGTACGCGTGGGTGACCCTCGCGCCGGCCGGCACCTCCAGCACCGCGGTGGTGCGCGCCTGCGCCGCGGTGATGCTGGCGCTCGCCTCCGCCCCGCCCTCCGCGGGCGAGTCGGCGCGCCAGAAGATGTCGGGCGCGCTGTCGCCGGTGTTGGTCCCGCACGGGCCGATGTCGCCCAGCACGGGCGACTCGATGTCGTCCCTGCCGCACTCGTGGCCGAGCGTGTTGCCGATGAGGAGGAAGTCTCCCCGCTGATCGATCTGCACGCGCAGCGCGGGCGCGGCGTGCGCGACGCCGCCCTGCCCGCCCGCGCAGGCGAGCCCGACAAGACTACCTATGACCCAACGTCTCTTCACGGCGCCTCCTGCTGCTGCTTCGGCTTCTTCTCGAGGATCTTGAACTGCACGCGGCGGTTCTTCTGGCGTCCCTCGTCGGTGTCGTTCTCCGCGATCGGGACGTCAGGCCCGTAGCCCTTCGACGCGAGCCGCTCGGCCTCGACGCCGCGCTGGACCAGCGCCTTCGTGACCGACTCGGCCCTCGCCTGGCTGAGCTTGATATTGTACGCGCGTCCGCCGCGCGGATCGGTGTGCCCCTGCACCTCGATCTTGGTGATCTCCGGGTGCTCCTTCAGCACACCCGCGACCTCGTCGAGGAGCTCGTCGCTCGCCTTCTTGATCGTCGCCTTGCCGGTGTCGAACTGCACCTGCTGGAGGATGACGATCTCCTGCTCGGTCACGCGCACCGCGACGGGGCAGCCGTTCTTGCCCGGATCCGGATCGGGCTTGCCCTTCTCGTCGGGGCAGGCGTCCTTGTCGTCGCGCACCGTGTCGCCGTCGCGATCGCCGGGGCAGCCGTTCGTCGCCGGATCCGAGGTGCGGAGACCGGGGATATCGGGGCAGGCGTCCTCCGCGTCGATCACGCCGTCGCCGTCCTTGTCCGGCGGCGGCGGGCAGCCGTGCTTCTTCGGGTCCTCGTTGCTCGGGCCGGCCTCCTCCGGGCACGCGTCGACGTCGTCCGTGATGCCGTCCTTGTCGCGGTCCCCGGGCGGCGGGCAGCCGTGCTTCTTCGGGTCGTCGTTCGCGATGCCGGGCGTGTCCGGGCACGCGTCGATGCGGTCGAGGATGCCGTCCTCGTCGCGATCGGAGGGCGGGCAGCCGTTCTTCTTCGGGTCGGCGTCGCCCACGCCGGGCGTCTCCGGGCAGGCGTCCTGCTCGTTCGGGATGCCGTCCTTGTCGCGGTCGGGGTCCACGCGCTGGACCTCCGGCGAGTACGCGAGCATCGCGACCGCGCGGAAGTCCGGGGTGCCGATGCCCGAGGTGAACCCAGGGCCGGCGGCGACGCCGATCTCGAAGTCGCGCACCGCGGGCGCGAAGCGGTAGCGCACGCCGAGCAGCGCCTCGACGTTCGTGTTGCGCGCGTCCGGATCCTCCAGCACCGTCGACACGGTCACCTCGGGCCCGATCTGGAGCTGCTCCTCGGGCAGCAGCAGCAGGCCGACGCCCGCGCCGCCGTTGAACATCAGCCCTTGTCGCACCTGCGCGAACGTCTGCGCGGGGCGCAGGTCGACGCCCGCCGCGAGCGACCACGTGAGGTGCGGGACCCTGCCGCCGGCGATGATCTGGGGCATGCCGCGCACCGTCCCCTCGCCCACGTACGAGCCGCGCTCGCCGTTGCCGGTCGGCAGCCACATGTACCCGCCGACCGCGAGCTGGAACGGGTCGAAGTACTCGCCCAGCAGCCGCAGCCGCAGCCCGAGCCGGAGGTCGCCGATCTCCGCGCCGCTCGGCGACGGGAAGGAGAGCCCCTCCGCCGTCGGGTTTCCGCCCTCCTGCAGCACGGCGAGCGGCACGTCGACGTTGACGTGGAGCCGGTCCCAGAGCGTGAGCGAGCCGTTCAGGTGCAGGAAGAGCTGGTGCTCCACGATCGAGTCGATCGGCTCATCCTGCCCCAGGCGCGTGAGCACGAGCGGGTTGTGCGCGTAATCGCCGAGCAGCATCAGGTGGAGCGTCGGGCTGCCGTCCTGCCTGGGCGAGGCCGCGTAGGGCGACGGCACGCCGAACATCCGATCGCCCGCGGGCGCTGGGCTGAAGCGGTCGAGGGCGAGGCCGCGCTCCGCGTCCGCCTCCTGAGCGGACGCTGGCGCGGCCCACGCCGCCGCGGCTAGCGCGGCGGCGCCGCAGATCCATCGAGGGGGAGAATGGGCTCTCATGCGCAGAATCACCTTTTGAGTGCAGGGGGGGCGAGCGGCCGTGGACTGCTCCGGCGCGCAGGCGAGTTGTGGGAAACGCCGCTCCCTCCAGCGGAGGAACGGCACGCTGCCTCGAATCCCGGGCCGTCTTATAGGACGTCGCTGGATGCCGCCGGTGGACTTTTCGAACGGCGGTCGACCGAAATCCAGGCGGCCTCGACAGACGGCTCGCGCTGCGATCCGGGCTTCGCAGCGCTGCCCATGCAAGCCGTGTGCGCGCCCGCGCGCGGCGTCGACGCCGGCGCGCGCGGCGATTTCGCTCTTCAGGGCGGCGCCGGGGCGGGTCGATTGAGGTCTGCAGGCATCAGCGCTGCGGCACGGGAGCATCGGGCGACTCCTGGGTCGTCCCTGCCATCGAGCGTCCTTGCGCTGCCGGCCGCGCCGGGAGCGCCGTGG
The DNA here is from genome assembly GCF_051524405.1 of Sorangium sp. So ce119. Taxonomy (NCBI): domain Bacteria; kingdom Pseudomonadati; phylum Myxococcota; order Polyangiales; family Polyangiaceae; genus Sorangium; species Sorangium sp. So ce119. Next base: position 184,989 of record NZ_CP150310.1, read on the forward strand.
CGCGACGGCGATGCGATCGAGGAGATGCCGCGGTGACGCTCCCGCGCAGAACTCGCGGTCGCGGCCGGGCCCGTGCTACGGCGCTTCTGTGCAGCCGCACCCCTTCCGCCAGCCGGCGGAGCGCCCGACGGCGCCTCCCGAGGATCAGCGCCTCGGCGAGCTCCGCTCGGTTCACGCGCAGCGCCGGAACTTCGCGCTGTTCCAGGTCGCGCGGGGCGCGCTGCTCCTCGTGTTCACGAGCGTGATCGGCGCCGTCATCGCCGGCTGGCAGGGCTTCTTCCTGTCGCTTCCGTTCGGGCTCGCGGGCTTCGCCGTGCTCGCGTCCGCTGCGCTGCGCCACCGCGGGCTGCGGATCGAGCTCCACGATCACGGCGTCGTCGTGGCGCGCCGGGAGGGGCGCGAGGTCGTGGTGTTCGACGACGTGGACGAGGTGTGGTTCGACCTCGACCGGAGCTCGACGCCGTTCGGGAGCTTCGTGTTCCTCCGCGGCGTCCGCCTCGTGGAGCACTCCGGCGCGCAGCGCTCGGTGCCTGTCGAGGTCGCGGACGGCCAGGAGGTGGCCCGACGGATACTCCTGTGCTGCTCTCATCCCCTGATGGACGACGCGCGGCGCGCGATCTCGGACGGCGAGGCCCTGACGTTCGGTCCGGTGCGCCTCGACGGGCAGGGGATCGCGATCCGCGAACACAACGCGGCCTGGAGCGCTCTGTCTCTCGTGCGCCTGCAGTCGGGCCGAGTCGCCTTCTTCCGGGGCCAGACGGTGTTTCCCTGGAAGACGGTGAGCCTCGATCGCGTCCCGCACCCGACGGTGTTCGCCAGGCTGGTCACCGAGCGCGCGCCGCGCGTGGAGCGCGACGACGTCTGGGCGGCCTGGACCGGGTGAGGCGCGGCGCGCGCGAGGCGGTGCCTTTCCCCGCCGCATGGCCTGGCATCGTCTTCCTGCCGGAGGCAGCTCCCGACCGTTCAGACGAAGGAGGTCCTGGCGATGAACCTTTCCCGGAAGAGGCGCGGCGCGATCCCTATCCCATGTACGAGCAGCTGCGGAGCAGCTCTCCCGTGCTCCATATCGCCGCGTTCGGGCAGGGCATCCACTTCTGCCTCGGGGCGCCGCTCGCGCGCCTGGAAGCGCGGGTCGCGCTGTCGGATCTCCTCTCGCGCCTGCGGGGGCTCGAGCTCGCGAGCAGGGAGCCGTGGGAGCCGCGCAAGGCCCTCAACGTGCTCGGCCCCGCGCGCCTGCCGATCTGCTTCGAGCCGGGCAGGCGCAGCGCCGCCGCAGGGTGACGCCGGAGCGGCGCGCGACGCGCGAGGGACGCGGGACAGGGCGATGGGGCCGGGATCGGCGTCGCGCGCGGCGGCCCGTCACGCCCCGGGCTCACCGCGGTCGAGAAACAGCTCTGCCATGGGGATCTCGACGTCGTCGAACGGCGCGGCGCGCACCGTATCACCGGGGCTCGCGACGAGCAGGATCACATAACCACGCTCTGCCCGCTCGAGGACGGTCAGCGTCTCGTAGGTCGGATCCACCAGCCAGTAGTGCGGCACGCCCGCCTGGAAATAGGCGTCGCGCTTCGGGCCTTGGTCATAGCGGGCCGTCGAGGAAGAGAGCACCTCGCAGATGAAGTCGGGCACAGCGGTGACGACGCCTCGGTCGTCCGGCGCGGGCGCCCGCTCGTGCTTGTCCCTCCGCCAGCCGACCACGTCCGGACGGCAGCCGATGCCGCCGAGCAGCATGTCGACTTCCTGCGAGATCCACCAGCCTCCAGGGCCGCCCTCTCCGGACCCCTTCCGGTTGTAGGGCCACAGCTTCACGAAGATCCCTCCCTGGGTGAAGCCGTGCTGCGGGCCGGGGAAGGCGTGGTAGACGAGCGCGCCGTGGATCAGCTCGGCGCGCTCGCTCTCCGCAACGGCGAGCCAGTCCTCGACGGTGGCACGGTCGGACGGGCCGGAGCTCAGAGCAAGGGACGCCGCGCGCATGCGCCGAGCATACCAAGCTGGAACGGCTCGCGGCAGAGGCGCGCGACCCGCGCCGGCGCTTCGACGCTCGCGTGCGGCCGGTGTCGCCGGAGCTGCCGCCCCGTTGTCGGCGGACGCGGCCTCAGGGCTGCTGCTGCTTCTTCTTCCACTTCTTCTTGGGGCGCGGCGGCAGCTTCATCTTCTTCGGGTCCTTGGGCGCCCAAGGCACGCGCGTGTCGACCGGCAGGATGTCCTCGTGGGGCAGGGCGCGCTCGCCCTCGCGCTTCACCGCGAAGGACGCCGAGACCACGTTGACCCTGTGCGCCCCGACGTCGGACAGATCGCCCTTGGCGCGGAGGCCGACGGGGATGCAGAAGACCCTCTTTCGCTCTTCATCATCCATGTCGGCCGCCGGCGGCGGCCCGTCGCCGCGCCCGCGCACCTCGCCGAGCTGGTTCGGGTTCTCCACGGCCTGCTGCAGCTTCTCGAGCACCTCCTCGGCGCACACGAGCTCCGCCTTCGGCTTCTGCTTGCTGCCGGAGGGATATTGCACCTTGGACTGGACCTTGACGGTCACGGTCACCGGCGCCCGGTCAGGCCCCATCTGGAGCGCGCTGCCGGCGAGCGCGCCCTTCGCCTCGCCCACGATGCGCTCCCACGTGGGGCCGTCGCCGGCCGTCGCGCTCACCAGCCGGACGCCGAGGACCTGGCCGTCGGCGCCGAGCTTGACCTCGAACGTCGCGCGGGCGTCGAGGGGCGCGGCCGAGGAGCGCACCGTGTCCGCCAGCGTGCTCGCCACCGCGCCGGCGGCCGGGACGCTGATGCCCACGCTCTTGTCCTTGCTGTGCAGCGTGCCGCTCAGGACCTTGCCCGCGATGGCCGGATCCACGGGGCGAGCGAGCGGGGCGGCCGTGGGGGCAGCCCGCGGCGCCTCGGGGGCGGGGAGCGCGCCGGGCACGGTCCAGAGCGGCGCCCCGAGCCCGGGCGCGAGCGCGATCCCCTCGCCCGCCGCGGGGGGCGCCGCCGACGGCGGCCCGCCGTACTCGTCGCCGGGCGGCGCTGTCGGCGCGGGTCCGGGCGCCTCGGCGACGGGCGCGGGGGGCTCGGCCCCGGAAGGGGGCGCCTCGGCCGCGGGCGGGGGTGCTTCGGCCGCGGGGGCAGGCGCCTCCGGCGGCGCGGGCTCCGGCGCGCTCCTCGGCGCGGCGGCGGGCGCCTCGGGGGCGGCCGGCGCGGGCCTCGCGCGCTCGACGGAGGCCACCTTGGCGGCCGCTGCGCCGGGCGCGGGCGCCTGCGTCTTCTCCACCGGGTCCACCGGGGCGGCCTTGCCGATCTCGTCCGCGCGCTCGGGCTCGCGCGCGCCCGGCGCGGCTCCAGCCGGCTGCGCCGCGGCCTGCGAGCCCGGCTCCTCGAGCTCGACGTCGATGCCGTCGACGAGCGCGGGGGGCCCGGCAGGCGGCTCGGGGAGCCGCTCGCGCGTCGGCGCCGCGAGGAGCGCGAGGTGCGCCGCGATCGCCATGGACAGGGCCACGGCATCGCGTCCTCTCAGCGAGATGCTCACCGCCTCCTCGATCCAAGGCGACTGCGCATTGAAGATTTCTAGCACGCCCCCGGGCACGCGCGCCGCCCGACCCGGGTGGGCCGTCGTCCACCCCGCGTAGAGCACGATCGCGACGCCGCGAGCTCGCCGGCCGGCGCCGATGTGCGCTGTCTTTCGGCGCTCACCCCATCGGCGCCCGCCGCGCCGCCGGCGCTGACCGCCCCCGCCGCGCCCTCAGCGCGCGTGCTGCCCGCGATCTCCCCTCACCCCCGGGTATCCGAGCTTCACGTTGCCGTTCGAAGACTCGAACTCGAGCTTGCTCGGGGCGTCCTTGAGCTTCTATGTCCCGCGATCGTAATATTTGTTACATGAAGACGGGTGTCGTCAGAGAACGGGGGTGCCTGGCGCGGCGTCCTCGACCGTGATGGTGCGGACGCGCCCTTCGACCTCTGCGGTCAGCAACATGCCTTCGGACACGAGCCCTTTGCCGAAGTCGCGCGGCAGCAGGTTGCAGATGACGACGACCCGCTTGCCGACCAGCTCTTCCGGGGCGTAGCTCGCCGCGATCCCCGAGATGATGCGCCGGGGCGCGCCGTCGCCGGTGTCGACCCGCAGATCGAGCAGCCGGTCCTTCTTCTTCACGCGCTCGGCGCTCGTGACCAGGCCGATCCGGAGGTCCAGCTTGGCGAAGTCGTCGAACGCTACGGGGGCCTTGCCCTGCCCCGCCGGAGGGGCGGGCGCTCCGGCGCCGCCCGCCGCCGCCGGAGCAGCGGGAGCAGCGTTTGCGGCGGGAGCAGCGTTTGCGGCGGGAGCAGCGTTTGCGGCGGGAGCGGCCTTCGCGCCGGCGTCGGGCTGCGGCGGGGCGGCGTCGGCCGGGGGCGGGGCGAACCGGGCGAGCAGCTCGGCCTCTTTCGCCTTCTCGAGGCGCGGGAAGATGGGCGCGCCCCGGCGGAGCTTCCCGCCGGGCTTCCGGACAGGAGGGTTGAACGGCCACTGATCGTGGCCCACCTCGGGCGCGATCGGCGGCAACCCGAGCTGATCGCGCATCCTGTCGGCCACGACCGGCAGCACGGGGGAGATCATCACGCTGATCGCCTCGAGCTGCTCGATCAAGGTCGCGATGATGGTGCCGAGGCGGCGCGGGTCCGTCTTCTTGGCCGCCCACGGAGCGGCCTTGTCGACATAGAGGTTCGCCGCCGCGATCGCCGCCCAGATCGCGTCGAGCGCGCGCGTCGGCTGGTTCGCGTCGAACGCGGCTGTCGCGGCCGACGAGGCCTGTCGCTGCGCGCCGGCGAGCTCCGCCTCGAGCGGGCCGGGCTCCCCCTTCTCGGGGACCTCCTCGGCGAACGGCAGCACCCGGTTCAGCAGGTTGCCGAGCGCATTGCCGAGCTCCGAGGCGTACCGCGAAAGGACGTCCTGGAGGCCGAAGTCGCCGTCCTGACCGAAGGAGATCGCGCGCATGAGGCAATAGCGCACCACGTCCACCCCGACGGGCGGCGCGCCGGCGGCGGCGGCCGGGCCGCCGGGCAGGGCCGCCGCGGCCGCCTCGGAGATGGCGTCCGCGACCTCGACGGGGCTGATGGTGTTGCGGAGCGTCTTCGACATCTTCTGGCCGCTGTAGGTGAGGAACCCGTGGGCGAAGACCTGCCGCGGGAGCTCCGCCTCGCCGTAGCCGGCGGAGAGCAGGAACGCGGGCCAGTAGACGGCGTGGAAGCGGAGGATGTCCTTGCCCACGAGGTGAACGTCCGCGGGCCAGAAGCGCGTGTTGTCCTCCGGCTCCCTGAGGGCGGTCATGTAGTTCGCCAGCGCGTCGAACCAGACGTACATGACGTGCTTCGGGTCGTCGGGGACGGGGATACCCCACTGGAACGTGGTGCGGGAGACGGAGAGATCCTGGAGCCCCTCGCGCACGAAGCTCGTCACCTCGTTGAGGCGGCTGGCAGGCTGCACGAAGGTGCGGGTGCGCTTGTAGAAGTCGAGCAGCGCGTCTGCGTAGCTGGAGAGGCGGAAGAAGTAGCTCTCTTCCTTGACGCTCTCGGCGGGCCTGTTGTGCAGCGGGCAGATGTTGCCGGGCTGCTGGAGGTCCTTCTCGGTGTAGTAGGCCTCGCACCCGACGCAGTAGAGCCCCTCGTAATGGCCGAGGTAGATGTCCCCGCGCGCCTGGATGCGGCGCCAGAGCTCCTGTACGCCCTTCTTGTGGCGGGCCTCGCTCGTGCGGATGAAGTCGTCCGGAGCGCAGCCGAGCTTCGGCCACGTGGCGCGGAAGGCGGCGGCGATCTCGTCGGCGTGGGCGCCCGGGGCGATGCCGCGCGCCTCGGCGGCGCGCTGGATCTTGAGGCCGTGCTCGTCCGTGCCGGTGAGCATGCGGCTCTCGTGGCCGCGCAGCCGGTGGTAGCGGCAGAGCACGTCCGCGGCGATCGTCGTGTAGGCGGTGCCGAGGTGCGGGACGTCGTTGATGTAGTAGATGGGCGTCGTGACGTAGAAGCGGCTCGCCATGGGGACGACCTCATAGCATGGGGCGCTCGCGCGCGGCACGCGGCGGCGCCGCAGCGCGGCGATCGGCTCGTCGACGGACCGCCTCGACGGGTCCACCGCGCGTCGCGGTCGTGATGGCTCAACCCGGGTCGGGGGGTCGGGGTCGAGTGGTCGGGTCGTGAGCGGGGTCGGAACGCGATGGATCAACGCGGGTCGGGTCGCGTCGATCACGCCGGGTACGCGCCACCTTCACGACAAACCGGATCGTGGCCCGCACGGCCAAGGCGAGAACAACCGCGGCGAGCGCCGCTGCCCCGGCGGCCATGTAACGGAGCCGGGTGTACATGCTCCGACCGGTCCGATCCATGTCGAACGAGAGCCGCTGCTCGTCCGAGAGATTCCCTGACAGATCGATCGCTCGAGCCGAAAGAACGTACTCACGCTCAAGCTCGAGCGCCCACGCGCGCGGATTGTCGCTCCCATACACCCAGGGAACGGGCCCGAGGAGCGGGCCGAGGATGCGCGTCTCGCCGTCCTGCGCGTAGACATCCCAGACGAACCACGTGGCTGGGTCCGGCTCCTTCGGGACGAACCAGAGCAGCCCGTGATCGCTGCAAGCATGGGAAACCTTGTCACGCTCGATCGTGAAGGCCGGCGCGACGGGCTTGTCCTCCGACCCGGGAAGCGAGGCGATGACCACGATGGGCCGCCGACCGATGTGCGTTACCAGGTAGACGCCATCGGGCTCCAGGCGCTGATCGGGCGGAAGCGAAAAGCAGCGACGACCATGAATGAACAGCTCGGGGCGCTCGATGAGCGACGTCGACGGTCCCAGGCGCAGCCGCTGGACGGTGACACGCTGTGTCTCCGGCGGCGATGGCGGTGAGATGCCCCACTCTAGCTGTTCGCCCCATCTGGCGAACAGCGCCTGCCCGGCTGCGTCGCGAAGCAGATACATCGCTGCGGCGTCGAGAGCGGCAGAATCGTCGAGCTTGCAGGTTGACCTATCGCAGTTGATCGAGGCGCTCCGGTGCTCGACGACGGCTGCCGCGTGGAGCGTCGGCTCGATGTCGCACAGCCGGGCCGGTGAGGGCGGCACGTGCAGAACGTCGGCAGCTCCTGACAGGCGGCTGTACTTCGCGTCCGGCTCGTCCTCGCATGGAGGGGTCGCGGCGCTCGGTCGCGCGGCCAGCCAGACAGCGAACAGCACCGCCGGGAAGATCGCCGTCGATGGTCGAGTCTTCCGTACAAGACCGGCAGCGCTCGTCGTCCGCTGCATGCATACCGAGGACGCGTTCGACATGCCGCAGCTCATCGCTGCACGCCCGTCGCTCGTTGTCCGCTTCGCTGCGCTCCTCGCTCGGCGATTCATCGGCGCACTCGACCTGCTGCACGTCGCCAGGCTCTCGACGTGCAACCGGCTCCTCTGGAGATACCTCTCTGGTCGGCCGGAAGATCGCCCATGTCAGGGATCGCTGCTCGGCGGACGGATCGATCCTGCGTCTGCGGTCCGTCCCGGCCCTGTCGGGCGGCGAGGCCGACCGCTGCAGCAACCTGCAGAGCGAGGCTGCGACAGGGTATCCGCGCTGGGCGCGTGAATCTCATCCTTTGCATGCATCGGCGAGCTCCGGCCTTCTCCGCGAGGGGCTGGCGGCGGGACGTGTCGCTCGCTCTTACGCGGTCCCCGGCGCCCACCTTACACCCCGCGCCACACAAGAACCGGGTGAGGAACGTCGGGAGCCCTGGTCCTGTGGGGACGGGAGAGCGCGAAGGAGGCCCCGCAGCGTGACCGCCCATGACGACGTCCCGGCGGTCAGTTCTGTCTTCGGCTCACGCCGGGCGGCTGGTCCTCGGGAGCCGCCGGCGCAGCCGCGTGCTGGCGAGCGCCCCGAGGGCGAACAGCCAGGCCGGGTCGCCCTGGTTGCGCGGCGTCATGCTGCATCCGCCGCCCCCTCCTGCGCTGGGGAGCGGGAGATCGCCGCCGCCGCTGCTCTGTGCGCTGGTCGCGCCGGCGCTGTTGCTCGAGGTGGCATCGCTGCCAGCGCCGGTCGCGCTGGATGTGGCGTCGCCCGTGGCGCCGGCATCACCGCCGTGGCCGCCTGTGGCAGCGCCGCCCGTGCCGCCTTCGCCGTCAGCGCCCCCGCCGCTCGCACTTGCGTTGCCGCCGCTCGCACTTGCGTTGCCGCCGCTGCCCGCGTTGCCGCCGCTGCTCGCGTCACCGCCGCTGCTCGCGTTGCCGCCGCCGCCGCCGCTCGCGTCTCCGCCATGGCCGCCCGTCGCCATGCCGCCCGCACCGCCTCCGCCGCCGCTCGCATCCCCGCCGTCGCCGCCCCCTCCGTCTCCTCCCGTTCCGCCGCCGCCGCTCCCGCCGCTCCCGCCGGCGCCGCCTGCTCCGCTCCCGCCGCCCCCGTCTCCGCCGCTGCCGTCGCCTCCCGGCACGCAGCCGCCCGTCTGGCATGTCCCGCGCGACGCGGGCCGCGCCGGCACATACAGCCACGCATTGTCGATCGACTGATACCCGTAGCCCAACCACGCGTTGCCGGCGTGGCCGCCGGCGATCAGGACACGACCGTCGCTCAGCCGCGCCGTCGCGTGACGGCCGATCATCACGTCCAGCGCCGGCGCGAGCGCCCACGTGCCGCTCGCCGGATCATAGAGCTCGGCCGCCAGAGCGCCGTCGCTGGATGCTGTCGATTCGCCCGTCACCAGCACCCTGCCATCGGCGAGGAGCGCCGCGCCAGGGGACATCCGTGCCGTGGCCATCTCGCCCGCCGAGGTCCATGTGCCGCTCGCAGGATCGAAGATCTCCGCCGCCCTGACGCTCGCGTCGCTCACGCCCCCGACCACGAGCACCCGGCCGTCCGGGAGCCGCGTCGCCGTGTGCTGCACGCGAGCCCAGCCCATCGAGGCGACGGGAGTCCACGTGTCGGTCGCCGGGTCGTACACCTCCGCGCTCGAGTGGTTGGTGCGGTCATGAGCGCCGCCCACCACGAGAACGCGGCCGTCCTGCAGCAATGTCGCCGTGTGGTCCCGTCGCAGCGTGCCCATGGGCGCCACGGCCGTCCACGCGTCCGCGACCGGATCGTAGATATCGGCCCCCTTCCCGCCATAGAGGAAATAGCCTCCGTCGCCGCCCACGGCGAGCACCCGGCCGTCCGCCACCACACGCCCGCCGCCGGGTCGAACCGCTTCGCCTTCGAGCCCCCGCCTGTCGCCAGGACGGTCCCATCCGGAAGCAACGTGGATGTCCGCGGAGTCGCCATGTCGTCGAGCTCCTGGGCGGGTTGCCATACGCCCGCGCTCGGATCGTAGCGGATCCAGAACGCCACGTTTCCCGGCGAGGTGCTGCGCATCCATCGACCGATCACGAGGACCGTCCCGTCCGGGAGCACGGTGGTCAGCGGGTCGTCAGCCCCGAGGGACGCGCCTACCCGCCCCGTCGCCTGCCATCCGTCTTCCGTGCCGTCGACGTCGCAAGGCGTGCCGTCAGGCTTCGCGGGCCCGGGCGCCGCGCAGCCGGCCGCGGGGTCGCACGCCGGCGCCTCGTGGCAGTCGTCGGCGGGCAAGCAAACCTCGATGCTCGAACCCACGCAGGCCCCCGCCTCGCAGGCGCTCGCCGTCGAGCACACGTCGCCATCGCTGCACGGCGTGCCGTCCGGCGCCGCCTCGCCGCCGACGCACGCGCCCGCCTCGCAAACGCCGCCGGCGATGCACGCGGCCGCGTCGTCGCACGCGACGCCCGTGAGCGGCGTGCAGACGCCGTCCTGCGACGCCCCCGAGGCGGCCGCGCACGCATCGCAAGGGCCGGCGCAGGCCGCGTCGCAGCAGACCGAATCCGCGCAGGAGCCGCTGCCGCAGTCGCTGTCCGTCGCGCACCCCTCGCCGAGCTGCGAGCGCTCGTGGAACAGCACGGCGGACGCCGTCGCCGCCGCGACGTCGACGAACCCGCCGGCGATCAGCACGCTGCCGTCCCTGAGCAGCGTCGCGGAGTGGTGCGCGCGCGCCATGGTGACCGGCGGCTCCAGCGCGAGGGGCGACCAGGCGAGGGGCGCCTCGTCGAAGAGGGCCATGGTCGCGTGGAAGGGGATGATCCGGCTCCCCGATTCCTTTCCCGTGCAGGGCTGTACGCCTCCGGTCAGCAGCACCCTGCCGCTCGGAAGCAGCGATGTTCCCATTCCCATGATGCCCCCGCCGCCCGGCGGTCGGCACGGCGTCGGGGCCGGAGTGTACGGCCCCGACGTCGGCTCCCAGCGCCCGTGTTCAGGGAGGTAGACCTGCGCGAAGGCGTGAAGCTCCGGGTCCGGAGCTTTGGTTGTGCCTCCCACGACCAGCACACCGCCGCCCGGGAGCGTCACCGCTTCAGGGTGCACGTACTCGTTCGTCGGCAGCACGGCCCCGTGCTCCCAGGTCCAGAGCCGGGTCTCCGGGTCATAGAGGCTACAGCCGCTCCCGACCGCCATCACACGGCCGTCGTGGAGCAGCGTCGCGCCCACGGGCATGACCCTGGGCGTGTTGTCGCAGGTAGGCAATTCCGTCCAGTTGCCCGCCTCCGGGTCGTAGACGGCCGCGTGGAACACGTCGAGCCACGCGCGCTCGCTCCAGGCCAGGCCGACCACCACCGGCTTGCCAGCCATGAGCATCATCGAGGGATCGGGGATGGGCAGGTTCAGCCGCCCCGCAGCCGTCCAGGTGTTGCTCGCCGGGTTGTAAATTTCCACGGAGGACAGCTCTGACCCGGGCGTCTGCCGGTTGATCTGCCTGCCGCCTGCCACGAGGACATGGCCGTTCGGCAGGAGGATCGCCGCGTGTCCGGCGCGGCGTTGACCGAGCGGCGCCGCGGGCGACCAGGTCCTTGTCGCCGGGTCGTAGATCTCGACCTGCTGGAGGCTCCATGCCCCGGCGTCCGTGTACGGAAACGCGTCCAGCTCCGGGTACCCGCCCGCGACGAGCACCCGGCCGTCCTGGAGCACCGTGGCCGTGTGCTCGCCGCGCGGGGTGATCATCGGCGGCAAGCTCTCCCAGGACGGCGCGCTCGCCGCCCAGGCGGCGCCCGCGCGCAGCATCATGAGCCCGCAGAAGACGGCGGTCCCGAGCCTCCCCATCGTACGTTTCATCCTCGTTGCCTCCGCCGCGCTGTGTTGCCGGCGATCGGGTGGACATTCACCTCCAGCCGCCTTGCGGCGGACCCCCGGCGAGGACCGCTGCGGGCCGCCCGCGTCCGCGCAAGCCGGCCCGCTCGCAGCGCGGGGCGAAGACGCTGCGCGCGCCCGCGCGGCCCGGTGTAGCGTCGACATCATGCCTCCCCGCCGGCTCCGCCTCGCCCTCGTCCTCGCCGCGCTCGCCGGCGCCGGCCTCGCCGGGTGCTCGCGGTGGCCCTCCGAGCGCCCCTCCGCGCCGCGCCAGGACGTCGCCAGGGCAGGGGACGCCGTGCAGCGGCCCTCCGGCCCGTCCCACCCATCCGCCGCCTCCAGCGCCGCCGCGGGGGCGCCCGTGGCCGGCGCGGCGCCGCACGAGCCCGCGCCGCCGGGGCGGCCCCTGCTGCGGATCACGGACCGCGCGGCGCTCGCCGCGCTCGAGGCCGCGGGGCTCGACTTCGGCTCGGTGCTCACCGGGGCGCCGCGCGCGCCCGCCTCCCTCGCCGCGCTGTCGCGCACCCCGGAGCTCGCCTCGGTGTCCCGCGTGCTCTCGGAGGACCTGCGGCAGGTCCAGCGCGCCGACCCGAGGAGCGGGACCAGCGTCGCCCGCCACGCCCACCGCCTCTTCGACGAGCGGTGGCTCTCCGCCGAGAGCGCGCGCTTCGAGCTCATCGGCGTCACGAACCGCATGGACAGGCGCCCGTTCCACGCCTCCGGCTGCGGCGAGACGCGCCTCGTCTACCGGCTCGCCTACGCCGCGAAGTCCCCGGCCGGCGCACGCTCGCGCCTGCCGATGACCGCGGCGTTCGAGCTGCTCGCGCCCGCGCCCGCAGACGACGCGCGCTCGTGCCGCCCGCTCGCCGAGGCCTGGTCGCGCGCCGGCGCGCTCTCCGGGCCGGATCTCGCCCGCTTTCTCACCTCGCCCGAGGGCCCGCTCGCCCGCCCCGCCGTCGACCGCGCGAACCTCTCGCGGCTCGTGGTGAACCTGCAGAGCGTCCGCTGGCCGTCCACCGTCCGCCCGGACCTCGGCGGCCACGCCGAGTACGTGCTCCGCGCCTTCCGCTGGGACGGCCGCGCCGGGCGTTACGCGCCGCTCGCCCTCGAGAACACCCCCGACGTCGCCCGCCTCTCGCGCGACCCGAGGCAGCGCGAGCGGCTGCGCGCCTGGCTGTCAGCCCCCGAGAACCTCGCGCGCCTCGACCGCGGGACCGCGCTCCTGCCCGACGAGTTCCTCGCCACCAAGGCGCTGTCGGCCACGCCGCACGGGCTCGCGCGCCGGGTCAACCGGCCTTTCCGCGTCCTGTTCGAGCCCCGCGACTTCGGCGGCGTCGACTTCGGCGGGCTCTCGCGCGTCCGCTCACCGGAGGGGCTGATAAGGCGGCTCGATCAGATGACCTGCCCCGGGTGCCACCAGAGCGGATCCGTGGCCGGCTTCCACCTGCTCGGCGAGGAGGACCCTGCCCGGGCCCACGACGCGCTCCACACCGTCGAGTCCGCGCACCTCGCGGGCGATCTCCCGCGCCGGCGGGCGGTGGTCGAGGCGATCGCGCGCGGCGCCGCGCCGGACGACGAGGTGCCGTATCCCGAGCGGGAGGACGGCGCGCGGGGCGGGTACGGCGCGCGCTGCGGGCTCGGCGACCCGAGCTTCGCGGGCTGGACCTGCGCCGAAGGGCTCGTGTGCTCCGCGTACGACGCGCCGCGCGAGGACCGGACCACGGTCGGCGTCTGCTTGCCGGCGGCGCCGGAGATCGGCGATCCCTGCCAGGTCGGCGCCGTCGTCCCGCACGCCGATCCGCACCGCGACCGCGCGGCGGCGGCCGCGGTGCAGGCGCGCGCGTGTCCGCCGGCCGCGGTGTGCAACACGAGCCCTGTCGGGTTCCCGGGCGGCATGTGCACGGGGAGCTGCGGCGCGCTCCCGGAGGAGGGCGTCTGCGGCGCCATCGCCGTGCTCGACCCGTTCAACCGCTGCCTCGCCCGCGGGACGCTGTTCACCGAGTGCCTGAGCCGCCACGTGGCGCCCGCCGGCCTGCGCCGCTGCTCGACGGAGGATCCCTGTCGCGAGGACTACGTGTGCGCCAGGACGAGCTCGGGCGAGGGCGCCTGCCTCCCGCCCTATTTCCTGTTCCAGCTCCGGGTCGACGGCCACGCGGTGCCGTGACCGGCCACGTCAGGTCACGAGCGCGACCGGCGAGACAGGAAGACCAGGGCGAGCGCCGCTGCCGACAGCAGCGATGCTGCCGACAGCAGAGGACCTGTGCGGGCGCGCGTCCGGCGGATCACAGGAGGCCGGAGAGCGGGCCGGAATCGCGCTTGCGGTTCCCGATGCTGTTGGTCTCGAGGCCCATGAGATGGGCGATCGAGACCAGGAGCTTGGCGTGGTCCTCCCCGTCGTGATCGAGGTAGCGCCCGGTCTTCAGGGCTCCGCGCGCGCCGCCCGCCATCACGAAAGGGACACGCTCCATGCGGTGCGCCGTGCTGCCGAGCTCCCTGCCCACCACGACGAGCGTGTTGTCGAGCAGCGTGCCGTCGCCCTCGCTCACGGCGTCGAGCCTCCCGAGCAGGTACGCGATCTGCTCCGAGTACCAGGCGTCGATCTCCTGGAGCTCCCGGCGTCGATCCTGCCCGTCATGGGACATGGTGTGGTGATCGCTGGTGTGTCCGAGCCACGAGTGCAGGATATGGCTGAAGGCGTAGCTGAGCTGGAGGCTCATGACGCGCGTGATGTCGCAGGAGAACGCGGCCACCGCGATGTCCATCATGCTCCTGACCTCCGCCGGATACTCCGCGCCGCGGCCGCGGGTCTCCGCCGGCTCCTCCGGGACCGTGCAGCTCAGCGCCGGGTCGGCGGGCTCCGCCGTCTGGTTCAGCCTGCGCTCCATGGCCAGGAGTCCCTCGAGGTGCGCGTCGAGCTTGTGGTAGTCCTCCTTGCCCACCCGCCTGCGGATCCTGGTGAGGTCGTTCTTGAGCAGGTCGACGAGCGCCTTGTGCTCCGTCCGCTCCCGCTCCGCCCCCTCATCGCTCGCGGGCGCCTCGCCCGTCGACGTCACCCCGGCGAACAGCCGATTGAACGCGGCCCTGGGGTTCGTCTCGGGGTGAATCGGAGAGTTCTCACCGGCGTAGATCATGCGGTTCAGGCTGTTCGGACTCTGGCACTGGACACCGAGCTCGACGGTGCGGTACGGCGTCTCCTGCACGGGGTCGTCCGGAGCGCGCTCGTACGGCATGCCGCTGCCGTGGGCGCCGGCGATGATCTGGTCGATGGACGCGCCGCTCCCCCAGCCCGTGCGGTTTCCGTTGCCTCCGTCGAAGTTCGCGCCGGAGGACGGGCCGTTCAGCGTCGATGCCGTCCAGAGCCCCGCCATGCCGAAGGCGTGGGCCTCGCCGGCCCCGCCGGCCGTCATCTTGAGCCCCCACGGGATCACCAGCCTCGACTTCCAGGGTTCGAGCGGCGCGTGAATGGCGTGCAGCGAGAAGCTGCGCTCCGACCCCTGCGGCCTCCAGTCGATCACGTTGTTCCAGTCCCGCGCCGGCGCGCCGTCGGGCTCGAAGATGATCAGGAGGCGCTTGGGGCGCACGTTCTCCTGCCCGGAGGCGTTCATCAGCGGAAGCAGCGATCCCATCGCCGCCGCCCCTGCGCCGAGGCCGAGGGCCTGCAGCATGCGGCGGCGTGAAGCTCCGAATTGCGTTCGACGGTTCATCACGGTCACTCCTCGCTGGCGGTGAGCCGCACGTGGCGGAAGGCGTCGCTCAGCGCCACCTGAGACAACAGGGTCCGAATGTTCCCACCCGACGCGTTGAACTCCTCGTGGATGGTCTGGATCGAGCAAGCGTCGTCCGTGCTCTCGATCCGGCCCAGGGCGAAGCGAAACCACTGGTTCGCGACGCAGTCGGCCACCTCCGAGCTCCCGGCGAGCTTCTTCGCGAGCTCCACGCCGCCGTAGTACGGACCGGCGAGGTCCTCGCGTGCGCTCGTGATCTCGCCCGCCGCGTTCACCTCGCCGAGGCCGTCGGTGGCGCGGTACTTGCCGATGGCGTCGTAATGCTCGAAGCCGAGGCCGAGCGGATCGATGAACTGGTGGCAGCCCGCGCAGCCGGGGTCGGCCACGTGCTGGGCGAAGCGCTCGCGCGTGGAGGTCACGTCGTCCACCGGCGGGGGGACGTTGTTGACGTTCGCCGGCGGGGGACTGAGCGGCTGGCACATGAGATTCTCACGGACGACGATACCGCGGTGGATGGGGGAGGTCTGGTTGTGGTGAGACCAGCGCGCGAGGAACGCCGCCTGCGTCAGGATCCCGGCGCGGCGGCCCGGATCGAGCGACACCTGGTCTCCCGGCGTGAACCCGTCCGGCGGCTCGATATCGTAAACGTCGAACAGGGGGCCCTCCGGGAACGTGTAGTCCGCGCTGAGCAGGGTGCGGAGCAGGCCATCGCCCCGCCGCACGACGTGATCCGTGAAGCGGGCGCTCTCGTTCAGCATGGCGTTCGCCATCTCCTCGTCGAACGCCGGGAACAGCTCGTGGTCCTTCTGCGCGTTGGGCAGCTCCGAGAGCCCGAGCCACTGGCGGTGGAACAGCGCGATCGTGGCGCCCGCCCTCGGGTCCTGCAGCATGCGGTCGACCTGCCCTTCGAGCACGTCGCGCTCGAGCAGGCTGCTGTCGGCGGCGAGATCGACCAGCTCGTCGTCGGGGATCGAGTTCCACAGGAAGAACGAGAGCCGCGAGGCGAGGCCGTGGCCATCCACCGGCTCGGGGGTCGCGGAGGGGACGCCGGACTCGCCGACATCGGCGTGGTACAGGAACGACGGCGACTGCAGCAGTCCCTCGATCACCAGGCGAAAGCCGCGTAACGCCCCGCCCGATCGCCGGCCGAGCTCGTACACCGAGACGAGCCCCTGGATCTCGTCCGCTTCCAGCGGGCGGCGGTAGGCGCGCTGCCCGAGCCGCTCGACGAGCTCGGTCGCGCACGAGGTCCCATCGTCGTCCGCGAGGCTGCACGGCGCGATCTGTTCCATGCGCCCCTCGGCCTCCGAGGCCACCCGCGCCGCGAGCTCCGCGGCCTGCTGGACGAGGAGATCCGTGATCGGCGCGATGGCGTTGCTGTGAAACGGCCCCATGCGCTCGTCCGGCGCGAGCGCGTCGGCGGGGCGCCCCACGACGCCGAGCAGATCGCGAAGGGCGTTGTTCAGCTGTTCGCGCGTGAGGCGGCGGAGCCTGGTCAGGCCCACGTGAAGAGCACCGTTATCCGCTTCACAGGCGGCGGCGATCACGGACGGGTCGTTCGAGAGCGGCGGGACGTCGGACTCCTGGCCGCCGCCGCCGTCCCCGCCACCAAGCTGTCCCATACACCCAGGAAGCAGCATTGCAACCCACAGGCTCGCGATGCCGGCCCAGGGTTTCTGTCTCGGTCGGCTCACTCCCAAGTTCATGTCGACTCCTTGTGCGGCACAAGACATTGACGCCAAGCGCAAGGCCACGCTGTCCATCACGACGTCTGGGCGGAAGCGACGTCGGGATGGCTGCGGTTCGCCGCGCGGTCGTTGCAAACAGGAATCTAAATGAACCGGTTCAGCTGATCAACGAAATGTGAGCGACATAATATCGATATAAATCCAGGAGCGGCACAAATGCTCCAATAAATTGCCAGGAAGCGTTAAATGAACCGGTTTAGTTAATAAGGGTTGATTAGTAAATGTAGTTTAGTATCAAGCCGTGATAGAAATACAGAGGCAGCACACTCGAGGCCCCGAGGCGCTCGGGCGCACGCGCGACGACGAGGATGACCGCCGTCCAGAAGCTCGGCCCGCCGGGGCCGGACTGCTGGCGGGCGGAGCTAGCCGGCCGCTCCGGGGCGCGCCACGAAGCCGGTCTTGTCGCCCGCGCGGAAGCCGCACGCCTCGTAGAAGCGGTGCACCTCGGGCCGCTGCGAGCCCGTCAGCAGCATGGCCTTGTAACACCCCGCCTCCCAGGCCTCCGCCAGCGCATGGCGCACGACGCGCGCCCCGAACCCCCTCCGCCGGTGCTCGCGGTGGGTCACGACGTCGCCCGATACCACCGGGCCGCGGACGACAGAAGCGCCGCTCGTGGGCCGTAAAACAAAGTCCTTGCGTGTGATCATCCGTTATAGTAGACGTTCATCCTGTAAAACGGATGCGCCCGGGAATGCCCGGTGTGCTCGTCTTCAATCGTTCTGTCGTTCTCTCGGACCCGTCACCGCCCGTAGCGCGCGCCGCCGGAAGCGCGTCGTCATCGCCGTCCGCTCCCGGGACGGGACGCCGCCGCCTGAGCTCATGGGCCGAGCTTTCATCGGTGCTCGACCGCGAACGCCGCGGCCGGGCGGACGCGAAGGTCCACGCAACCACGGAGTTCTACGCCATGACCATCGATTCTCACGACATCGATCGCCGGAGCGCTGCATCGACGCCTGACGCCCAGGAGCCCGCGAGCCCCGAGGCTGCCTCGAAGCGACCGGGGGCCGACAAGGCGACAGGTCGGCGCGCCTTTCTGGGCGTGGCGGGCTCGCTCGCGGCGGGAGGCCTCGTCGCCGGCAGCCCCGGCGTCGCGAGCGCGGCGCGGGGCCCGAGCGCCGAGGATCTGCTCAGCGGCCTCGAGTCGCTGCGCCGCGACCCGCGCGCCTCGCCGCTCGACCACGAGCTCCGCCTGCGCGCCCTGCGCGTCCGCGTGGAGGCGGCGGTCGACAACTTCGAGGCGCCCATCGCGCCGCACCCGGACAACGGCGACGAGGAGCGCTATCGGAACAAGATCGGGACCGACACGCGCGGCCTGCCGCACGACGGCCGCGGCGAGGTCGACCTCGCCGCGTACCGCATCGCCTCGCGGGCCCACGCCTCGCGCGAATGGGACGATTTCGAGGCCATCCCGCTCGGCGGGACGCGCAAGCTGGTCAATCCGATCGGCACGCTCGCCGTCAGCCTGATCGGCACCACCCCGCCCCAGATCGGCGTCCCCCCGGCGCCCGCGCTGGCGAGCGCCCAGAAGGCCGCCGAGGCGGTCGAGGTCTACTGGAAGGCGCTGCTGCGGGACATCCCGTTCGAGAGCTACGCGGACAGCAGCGATGTCGCGGACGCGATCGACGACATCGACCGCCTCTCGGGCTACACGGGCCCGCGCGCCGGCGGCCGCGTGACGCTGGAGACGCTGTTCCGCGGCAGCGTCACCTACGCCGACACCCGGGACCGCTCGGGCAAGACGGCCAGACACGTGGTCCCTCCCGGCGTGCTCGACGGCCCTTACATCTCGCAGTTCCTCCTGCGCGACATCCCGTATGGCCCGCAGCTCCTCAGCGGCGCGATCCGCACCGCGCTGCCGGGCAACGATTTCCAGACCGAGTACGACGAGTGGCTCGCCGTGCAGAACGGGCTCGCGCCGACCCGGACCATCGCGTACGACCCGGTCCGCCGCTACATCTCGACAGGCCGCGATCTGGCGGAGTACGTGCACGGCGGCGGGGCCCTCTTCTGGGGCGCGGCGCTGCTCCTCGGCGCGGCGCGCAGCGCGAACGCGGGCGTTCCGGGGGGCATCGCGGCCCCGCTGAGCCCCACGAACCCCTACCTCACGTCGGAGACGCAGGCCTCCGCGGCGGCGACCTTCGCGCTCGCGTACCTGCAAAGCCTGCTCCCCTTCGGAACGTCGCGCGCGATCCGCGCGGCGTACTGGCAGAAGTGGTTCGTGCACCGCAGCATCCGCCCCGAGGCGTACGGCGGGCTGGTCCACCACCGCCTCGCGAACGATGCGCGGGAGTACCCGCTGCACCGCGACATCCTGAGCTCACGGGCGGTCGAGCTGACGTTCGACGTGTTCGGCAGCTACCTGCTGCCGCAGGCCTTCCCCGAGGGCGCTCCGCTCCACGGGTCCTATCCGGGCGGGGCGGCCGCCATCGCGGGCGTCAACACGACGCTCCTCAAGGCGTTCTTCGACGAGGACCACGTGATCGAGGACCCGTTCGTCCCCGATCCGGCCGATCCCACCCGGCTGATCCCCTACAGCGGTCCGCCCCTCACCGTCGGCGGTGAGCTGAACAAGCTGGCGACCAACTACGCGTTCGGACGCAACTGGGCGGGCATCCACTGGCGCACCGACGCCGCGGCGTCGCTGGCGCTCGGCGAGGAGGTCGCCATCAGCCTGCTCCGGGACGAGCGCCGGACCTTCCGCGAGCCGTTCGAGGGATTCACGTTCACCCGGTTCGACGGCACGCGCGTCACGGTGTGAATCGACCTCCCCCGGTGTCGAGCACCGGGGGAGGCTCAGAAGGACGCCGATCGTCCCGATCGAACGATGTCAGATCGAGGCACCCCTGCGGGGGCAGCCCCGGCATCCGGTCCACCTCGGGGACGGCGTTGAACAGGGGCGTGATGGGCGGCCCGCCTCCTCCTTGTCGAGGACGTGGTAGGCTCGTTCGCGATGTTCGACGCCGTGCGCTTCCAGTCCTTCAAGTGCCTCGCCGACGTTACGATCGAGCTCGGCCGGATGACGCTCCTCGTGGGCGCGAACGCGTCCGGGAAGAGCAGCGTGCTCGATGGGCTTCACCTGCTCTGCCAGCTCGGCGCTCCCACCGCCGACAAGCCGGACCCGTCGACGAGCCGAGCAGGTGTCGTGTTCTCTCGTGCGTTCAGCCCCGCGCGCCTCCGCACGTGGGGCCAGGAAGGGTCGGTGCGAATCGAGGGAAGCGCAGGAGGGGTCACCGCGCTCGCCGTCGACGCCAAGCCGGGATCCGACGATGCAGAGGCCCGCTTCCTCGTCGAGTTTGGCGCCGTGGGGAAGGCGGCGCGCATCGTGTTGCCCGCGGACTACAGGAACGCGGATACGTTCTTCCGTCAGCTCGACCGCCGCGGGTTCGGCCATGTGGTCCGCCTGCGGCTCGACGCGAGCAAGGTGGCAGACTTCGCGAAGGACGCCGCGCGACCGCGCGTCGAACACGACGGCGCGGGGACCGCCGCCGTGCTCGCGTGGCTCGCCGAGCAGCGGTCGCCGGCGCTCGACGCCATCGAGGCAGATCTTCGCAAGGTGGTCCCCCGCGCGCGGAGGTTTCACCTGAGCCGGGCCGAGCAAGGGAACGATCTCGGGCGCCTGTTCGCGCTGGAGATGGACTCGGGCGCCCGGATCGCGTCCGACCTCTTGAGCGAAGGCACGCTGCTGACGATCGGCCTGCTCACCGTGCTTCATCAACCGCCCGTTCCGCGGCTCGTCCTGCTCGACGACTTCGACCGCGCGCTCCATCCGACGGCGCAGAAGCAGCTCGTCCTGTGCGTCAAGTCGATGCTCGATCGGCACCCGGAGCTCCAGTTCGTCTGCACGACGCACTCGCCCTACGTGCTGGACCTCTTCGACGCGGAGGACGTCCGCGTGCTCCGCACGGACGCGAAGGGGTTCACGCAGGCTCGGAAGCTGACCGACCATCCCGAGTGGGCGGAGTGGAAGGGGACGCTGAAGGCGGGGGAGTTCTGGAGCTACGTTGGAGAGGACTGGCTCGACGCCCCCGCCCATGCCGCCTGAGCCGACGCTGTGGTTCGCGCTCGCGGCCGAGGACACCGGGCACCACGCGGCCGTGACGCGGCTGACCGATCGCGTGCTGGAGGCGAGGATCGGGTGGTTCATGCCCGAGACCCGGGATGAGATCCGCCGCTGGCGCGCGCCGACCCCGATGGACAGGTACTGGGAGCTGAAGCGCGCGTTCGTCGATGCGCGCAGGCTGGGGCTGCCGATCCGCGGGAACTTCGGTGAACAGCCCGAGGTCGGGATGATCCGGGCCCAGCTACTCCTCTGGAAGCGCGCGCAACTCCACGGCGAGCGCATCGACGTGGGCTTCATCGCCCGTGACACGGACGGGAAGAGGCGCCTGGCCGGAGCCCGCCAGGCAGTGAACAGCGGCGATTGGGGGTTTCGGATCGTCCTCGCTTATCCCGATCCGGAGATAGAGGCATGGTATATCGCCGGCTTCGAGCCGGCCACCAGGGCCGAGCAGGAGCGCGCCGAAGCGCAGCAGAAGCGGCTGAAGTTCTCGCCCATGGAACAGCCGGAGCGCCTCAAGGCGACGGTGGCCGGCACAGACGCCGACACGAAGAACGTGCTCGCCGGCCTCACGGCGGACGATCCGGACCGAAAATCGGATTGCCTCGAGACGAGCATCGAGCAGCTCCGTAAGCGAGGCGAGCGCTGTGGCCTCGCCGCCTTCCTCGAAGCGGTCGAGACGGAGATCGTCCCGCTGCTGGGCACCGAGGCCTGAGGCACGGCCCGCTACCTGGTGCGCCTCGCCGCGCGTCAGACGCACGCCATCACGGGTTCCGTCCGCTCACGGGCAGCTCGGGTTGTCCCGGCTGAACGATCCGAGCTCGAGGTACTCGTCCTCGGGCACGCCCAGCGTCGGTTCACCTCGGGGACGACCTTGAGCAGGCGCTGGATGCTCCGCGACACCGGCCCCGCCGCGCGCGCGCCCTACCTCACCGCGCGCGCGGCGCCGCGGCCTCGGCAGGTTGCGCGCGAGCCGCCCGGTGCAGTACCATGCCAATGGATCCCAGGTCCGCCCGCGGCCCTCCGCGGCGCCGGACTGCACGGGGGGCGTGCTGGGGTCGCTGGCCAGGAACGTCGTGCTGGCCGTCACGTCAGGATTCGCTCGCGTCGTGGCTTGCTTATGTCGGACTTGAAAACGCGAAAGCGCACTCCGCCGAACCTGAGAGAGTCCCAGAAAGAGCAGCTCTTACGCTACATCGTCTCGACCTTCCCTTACAGCATCTGGTGGAAGGACCGCGATTGCGTCTACATCGGCACGAACGAGCTGAACGCCCGCGGCGCGGGGCTGAGCCGCCCGGATGACATCATCGGCCTCACCGACCACGACCTGCCCTGGACGGCGGAGGAGGCGGAGCACTACATCCGCGTCGACAAGGCCGTCATGGCCTCGGGCGTGCCGCTGCTGAACATCGAGGAGACGCAGCGCCAGGCCGACGGCAGCCAACGGTACCTGCTCACGTGCAAGGTGCCGCTCAAGGACGAGGACGGCGAGGTGTTCGGCATCCTCGGCGCCTGGACCGACATCACCGACCGCAAGCTCACCGAGCTCGCCCTCGAGCGCGCCAAGGACGAGGCGGAGCGCGCCAACCGCGCCAAGAGCGACTTCCTCGCCACGGTGAGCCACGAGCTGCGCACGCCCCTCACCCTCATCCTGTCGCCCCTCGAGCGCCTCCTCGAGGCGCAGCACGGCGCCCTGCCGCGCGACGTGCGCGACGAGCTCGAGCTCATCCGCCGCAACACGGCGCGCCTCCTCAACGTCGTGAGCGACCTCCTCCACTTCTCCAAGGCCGAGGCGGCGCGGATGGAGGTCGACTGGGAGCCCGTCGAGGTTAACCGGTTCACTTCGCAGATGCTCGACGACATCCGGCCGAGCGCGACGGCCCGGGGCCGCACCCTCGCCATGACCGGCGACGCGCTCGGCGTCGTCTCGCTGGATCGCTACAAGTACGAGCGTATCCTGCTCAACCTCATCAGCAATGCGCTGAAGTTCTCCCACCCGGGGGGGCGCATCGAGGTCGCGCTGCGCGCGCTCGACGACGCCTCGTTCGAGCTGTGCGTGCGCGACGAGGGCATCGGCATCTCCGGGGACGACCTCGGCAAGCTGTTCTCGAAGTTCACCCAGGTCGACGGCTCGGTGAAGCGGCGGTACGAGGGCACGGGGCTCGGGCTCTCGCTGGTCAAGCAGTTCGCGGAGCTCCTGCGCGGCTCGGTCTCGATCGAGAGCGAGCTCGGAGAGGGCACGGCCGTCCGCGTGCGCCTGCCGCGGTCGGCCCCGGGCGCCGCGCGGGAGCACGCGGCGAGCGCGGGAGACCCCGCGGAGCGCCACGCCGGCCCGGACTTGACCAGCGCGCCCAGCACGGCGCAGACGCGGCGCTGGCTCAGCTCGCTGCCGCCCTCGGAGGCGTCGCCCGACGGCCTCGCGGCCCAGCAGCCCGAGCCCGACGCCGGCGGCCGGGGCGCCGGGGCGCTGTCGAGCCGCCCGCCCGGGCCGCCGGGCCCCGCGCCGCCGGCCGCGCGCGCGGACAGGCCGCTGCTGCTCCTCGTCGATGACAACCCCGACATGCGGCAGTTCATGCGCTCGCTGCTGTCCCCGGGCTACCGCCTGATGGAGGCGACGAACGGCCTCGAGGCGCAGCGGCTGATCGAGCGGTCCCCGCCTCACGTCGTCGTGTCGGACGTGATGATGCCGCAGATGTCGGGCGTCGAGCTCACCGCCTGGCTGAAGGCCCACCCCGTGCTGCGCCACATCCCGATCGTCCTCGTCACCGCCCGCGCCGACGACGAGGCGGTCGCGTCGGGCCTCGACGGGGGCGCCGACGAGTACCTGGTGAAGCCGTTCTCCCCGAGGGAGCTCCTGGCGCGGGTGCGATCGATGGTGCGGCTCCACGAGTCCTACCGGCAGCTCGGCGCGGAGCAGGCCGAGATCGCGCGCCACTCGGGGATGGCCCAGGTCGCGATGGACGTCCTCCACAGCGCGGGCAACACGCTGAACAGCGCCGGGATCGCGGTCGATCTGGCGCGCGATCGGATCGCGCGGTCGCGGCTCCCGCGCCTGAAGCGGGCGCTCGCCGAGCTCGCGGGGGGCGACGCGGGCGCCGTCGATCCGGCCGACGCGTCGCGCGGCGAGAGCCTGCGCCGGTACGTCGAGCTGGCGCTCGTCGCCGTGGAGCAGGAGCAGCAGGAGACGGCGGACGACCTCGAGCGCATGCGCGCGCAGCTCGACGTCCTCCGCGACGCCCTCCGCGCGCAGGAGAGGTACGCGTACAGGAACGCGTACCGCACGGAGCGGCTCTCCGTGAACGAGGTCATCCAGGAGTCGCTGCGCGTGCACGGCGCGGCGCTCGCGAGCGCGCGCGTCGCCGTCCGGCTCGATCTGCGGCCGGTCGACGACATCGTGGCGAACCGCCACGACCTGCTGACGATCCTCTACAACCTGCTCGACAACGCCCGGGCCGCGGTCGACGACGGCCCGCGCGAGCCCTGGATCGCGATCTCGACCTGGCAGGACGGGGCAGGGGTGTGCTGCGCCGTGGAGGACAACGGGCCCGGCGTCCCCGAGGCCGCGCGGGTGCAGGTGTTCCAGTACGGGTTCTCGACCCGGGAGGGCGCGAGCGGCATCGGCCTGCATTTCTCGGCGAACCGGATGAAGACCTTCGGCGGATCCATCCGGATCGAGGACGGGCGCGAGCGCGGGGCCCGGGTCGTCCTCACGTTCGCGGCAGCGTCGTCGGCGGCGCTCGACGGGGCGGGCCCGGCCGCGGCGCCCCTCGACGGGGCAGCCCCCGCCCGCTGAGCGCGCCGCCGCGCGCGGCCCCGCTCAGCGCGCCCGCGCGGCGTGGTCCGCGATCACGCTCGCCACGCAGCAGGTCAGCTTCTTCCCCATGCCGAGGTGCAGGAACTCGTTCGGCCCGTGCGCGTTCGACTGCGGCCCGAGCACGCCGGTGATGAGGAACTGCGCCTCCGGGAACTTCTGCCCCAGCATCGCCATGAACGGGATCGTCCCGCCCTCGCCGATCCCCATCGCCGGCCGGCCGAAGAACGCCTGCGACGCCTTGTTCGCCGCCTCCTGCAGCCAAGGCGCCGTCGGGGGCGCGTCCCACCCGGGCGACGGCTCGCTCACGTGGAAGCGGACCTCCGCGCCGTACGGCGGGTCCTTCTCCAGCGCCTCCTTCAGGGCCGCCGCCGCGGCCTTCGGGTCGACGCGCGGCGGGATGCGCATCGACAGCTTCGCCCTCGTGAACGGCCGCAGCACGTTGCCCGCGCTGGCGATGGGCGGGAGGCCCTCGGCGCCGGTCACCGAGAGCGCGGGCCGCCAGGTCCGGTTCAGCAGGAGCTCGGCCACCTCGCCCGTCACCGGGCGCGCGCCCTGCACCCACGGCAGCTCGCTCACGACCGTGTTCCCGAGCACCTCGGCGGCCGCCCGCGCCTGCGCCACGCGCTCCTTCGGGATGTCCACGTGCAGCGCGTCCACGAGGACGCGCCCCGTGCGCTCGTCCTCGATGCGCGACAGGAGCTGCCGCAGGATCCGGAAGCTCGACGGCACCACGCCGCTGCCCACGCCCGAGTGCACGCCCTCGCGCAGGATGCTCACCTCGAGCGTGCCCTGGAGCAGCCCGCGCAGCGACGTCGTGGTCCAGAGCTGGTCGTAGTTGCCGCAGCCGGAGTCGAGGCACACGACGAGGCTCGGCTTGCCGATGCGGCCCTCGAGCGCGTCGATGTAGGCCGGCAGGTCCGGGCTGCCGCTCTCCTCGCAGCCCTCGATGAGCACCACGCAGCGCGCGTGCGGGACCCCTTGCTCGTGCAGCAGGCGCAGGGCGGCGAGCGACGCGAACGCCGAGTAGCCGTCGTCGGCGCCGCCGCGGCCGTAGAGCCGGTCGCCCTCGCGCACCGGCTCCCACGGGCCGAGCCCCTGGCGCCAGCCCACCATCTCGGGCTGCTTGTCGAGGTGCCCGTAGAGAAGCACCGTGTCGTCGGTCCTGCCCGGCACCTCCATCAGGAGGACCGGCGTTCGGCTCCCGATGCGCACCACCTCGACCTTGAGCCCGGGGATCGGCTGCTCCTTGCACCAGGCCTCGATGAGCGCCGCTGCCTTATCCATGTGGCCGTTCTCGCGCCAGGCAGGGTCGAAGGCGGGCGACTTGTTGGGGATGCGGATGTACTCGTGCAGCGCGGGGACGATCTCCTTCTCCCAGCAGCGCTCGCAGGACGCGACGGCCTCGTTCTCGTTGAGCTTCGTCAGCATGATCCTCTCCAGGTGTTGAGCACGGCGGTGATCTCCGGGGCCGGACTCTACAGCGCTGGCCCCGCGGGCATACCCCCGAAGGACAGGTTTGACACCGGATCCGCGCGGCCGGAGGCGCGGCGCGCGACCGGGGCGATGGTCGGAGCTGCCGTCGAGGCCGGCAAGGCTGGAAGATCAGACCAGGGACCGCGGCGCTCATCGCCTTCCTCCTGGCGGGGCCGCCTCCCCCGCGACGGCGAGCGCGCTGCGCGTCTCGTCGACCGCGCCGTCGCGCCCCCGTGGCGGCCTCATGCGCTCGACGGGGCGCTCGTTGGTGCTGAAAGGAAGCGAGCGCGAGGCCCGTGCCGTACCGCCCGCGATGACCCACGGCCGCGCCGGGATCGACGCGCGTTCTGCGGTAAGCTCCGTGGCATGGGTCCAACCGAGCTAGGGGCCGACGTACATTTCCGCATGCTGATCGACGGCGTGAAGGATTACGCCATCTTCATGCTCGACACCGAGGGCCGCGTGATCACGTGGAACGCCGGCGCGCAGCAGATCAAGGGATATTCTGCGGAAGAGGTGATCGGCACGCACTTCTCGCGCTTCTATCCGGCCGAGGCGCTCGCGCGCAGGTGGCCACAGACAGAGCTCGCCGAGGCGCGGCGCCTGGGCCGCTTCGAGGACGAAGGCTGGCGCGTGCGCAAGGACGGCTCGATGTTCTGGGCGAACGTCATCATCACGGCGCTCCGCGACCCGGAGGGCGAGCTGCGCGGCTTCTCCAAGATCACGCGCGACCTGACCGAGCGCAAGCGCCAGGAGGAGTCGCTGCGGCAGAGCGAGGAGCGCTTCCGCATGCTGGTCGAGGGCGTGAAGGACTACGCCATCTTCATGCTCGACCCCGAGGGCCGCGTGGCCACGTGGAACGCCGGCGCGCAGCAGATCAAGGGATATACCGCGGAAGAGGTGATCGGTTCGCACTTCTCGCGCTTCTATCCGGCCGACGCGCTCGAGCGCAGGTGGCCAGAGGCGGTGCTCGCGGCCGCGCGGCGCGACGGCCGCTTCGAGGACGAAGGCTGGCGCGTGCGCAAGGACGGCTCGACGTTCTGGGCGAGCGTCGTCGTCACGGCCATTCACGGCCCCCGGGGCGAGCTGCGCGGTTTCTCGAAGATCACGCGCGATCTGACCGAGCGCAAGCGCTTCGAGCAGATCGAATCCAACGCGCGTCAGATGGAGGAGTTCGTGGCGATGCTGGCGCACGAGCTGCGCAATCCGCTGGCGTCGATATCCAACGCGACCATCATCCTCGAGCGCGAGAGCAAGGCCTGCCCCGAGATCGCCTGGGCGGTCGGCGTGATGGAGCGGCAGGTCGGCCTGCTCGTGCGGCTCGTCGACGATCTGCTCGACGTGAGCCGCGTCACGCGAGGCAAGATCGCCCTGGAGCGCAAGAGCGTCGACCTCGCCGACATCGTGAAGCGCGCGGTCGAGGCGTCCCGGGGCTGGATCGGCGCGCGCGAGCAGGTCCTGGAGGTGCGGCTGCCCGAAGGGCCGCTCTCCGTCGAGGGGGACCTGGCGCGGCTCACGCAGGTGGTCACCAACCTGCTGCACAACGCGACGAAGTTCACGCCGGTGCGCGGCTCGATCCAGGTCGCGCTCGAGGCGGACGACGCGCGCGCGACGCTCCGCGTCCGCGACAGCGGCGTCGGCATCTCGCCCCGGCTGCTGCCGCAGGTGTTCGATCTGTTCACGCAGGGGGATCGCAGCCTCGACCGCGCGGACGGCGGGCTGGGCATCGGCTTGACGATCGTGCGCCGGATCGTCGAGCTGCACGGCGGGACGGTCCGCGCGCTCAGCGAGGGCCCCGGTCGCGGCAGCGAGTTCGTCGTGCAGCTCCCGCGGGCGGCGCGCCCTGTCGCGCACGCCACGCGGGGCGCGCCCGCGGGGCGGATCCCGGAGCGGACCGCGGACAGGCTGCGCGTCCTCGTCGTCGACGACAACCAGGACTCCGCCGAGAGCATGGCCATGCTGCTGCAGCGCATGGGCCACGAGGCGCATGCCGTGTTCGACGGTCCCTCAGCGCTCGATCTCGCGACGCAGCTGAAGCCGGATCTCGTGCTGCTCGACATCGGTATGCCCGGCATGACAGGCCATGAGGTCGCGCGCGCGCTGCGGGGCATTCCAGGCCTCGCCGGGCTATCGCTGTTCGCGATGACCGGCTACGGCCAGGAGGCAGATCGGCGCTCGACGCAGGAGGCCGGGTTCGACGAGCACCTGGTCAAGCCCATCAGCGTGGAGGTGCTGAGGCGGCACGTGACCAGCATCGCCGCTCGCGCCCGGGCGCAGCGCCGCGAAGGAGGAGCCGTGGACGACCGCGAGCCGGCCGCGAGCGTCGAGATCCGGCGGGCGAGCATCGCCTCTCCCGCCGCCCAGGCGCTGATCGAGGCGCTGAACGCGGAGCTCTCGAGTCGTTATCCGGAGGAGGGCGCCAACCACTTCGCGCTGGAGGAAGACGAGGTCGCGGAGGACCGCGGGGCGTTCCTCGTGGCGCGCGACGGGGATGGGCGGCCTCTCGGGTGCGGCGCCCTCCGCCGGCTCGACGCACGGACGGCCGAGATCAAGCGGATGTACGTCCCGCCCGAGGCGCGAGGGCGCGGCGTCGCCCGCGCCGTGCTGGCCGCGCTGGAGGCAGAGGCGCGCCGCCTCGGCGTCACCCGCCTGGTGCTCGAGACAGGCGAGCGCCAGCCGGAGGCGCTGGCGCTGTACACGCGGGCGGGCTTCCGCCGGATCCCTCCGTTCGGCGAGTACGTCGACTCTCCCCTGAGCGTCTGTCTGGAAAAGCTGCTCTGACCTCCGCCTCTTTCACGGCGGCTGCCGCGAGGCGTCGGCGGCGCGCGGCGAGCGGGCGAGCAGCGTCAGGAGCCCCGCGCCCGCCAGCGCGCCCAGGGCGTCGGCGAGCAGATCCAGCCATTCCGCCGAGCGGTAGGGCAGCGCGGCCTGCGCCAGCTCGAGCAGCCCGCCGGCGCCGGCGCTCATCGCGACCGCCGCCCGGCGCCGCGCCGCGGCCGCCGTCCCGACGAGCGCGAGCTCGAACAGCCATTCGAGCCCCAGGAAGGCCCCGAAATGGGTGATCTTGTCGAGCGGCACCTCCGGCGTCCTCGGCAGGCCGATGTTCGCGCAGCCGAAGTAGAAGAGCGCGATCGTGAAGAGCGCCGCCGGCGCCCGGCGCGCCCACGTCGGCCATGAAAGGATCGAGATCACCTGGGCCTGCTGCTCCTCGAGCAGGGGGATCTACCTCGGCCCGGTCGACAGGAGAAGGCAATTCCCGGCTCGATGTCCGCGCGCGACACCGGGTCACCGGGAGAGGAGCGGTTCTCGGCAGGGCAACAGCGCCGCCGGGGGGCCGGGCCCCCCGGGCAGGCGCGTCCCGGGAGCGCCGGGCAGGGGCTGCGCGGATCAGGGGCAACGCTGGGCCACGTGGTCACCGTCCGAATCCGAGCCCGACAGGCGCACGGTGATGACCGCGTCATCGATGCTCACGACCTCGATGGCGCCCTCGGTGATCGGCCGCCCGCCGCCGCCGCCATTGCCCATCCCGTCGGTGAGCCACGTGTACCTGTAGGCGATCACGTCGGTCGACGAGAGGTCGTATCTTCCTACCCGCTGCAGCGACGGCGGCAGCCCGATCAGCGTCTGGATCTCGTTCTGCGAGCCGCCGTGGTCGAAGACGGGATCGCTGCAGGTCGGCGCTCCTGCTTCGATGAGGACCAGGATGAGCGTCTGCGGATCGAGCGACTCCCCGGCATCGAGCCAGGCCTGCTTCTCGAGGGGCGTGACGGTCGTGATCTGCTCGTTGAAGAGCGCGAATCCCGGGTCCGCCAGCTCGCCCGGGGTGCCGCCGCCCGTCGAGGAGTCGGGACCGCCGCCCGCGCCGGAGCCGGAGCTCTCCGGCCCGCCGCCGCCCGTCGAGGAGTCGGGACCACCGCCCGCGCCGGAGCCGGAGCTCTCCGGCCCGCCGCCGCCCGTCGAGGAGTCGGGACCGCCGCCCGCGCCGGAGCCGGAGCTCTCCGGCCCGCCGCCGCCCGTCGAGGAGTCGGGACCACCGCTATCGTCGCCGCCCGTCGAGACGTCGGGACCCCCGCCCTCGCCGGACTCGTCGCCGAGCTGTAGATCCGCCGAGCAGCCGCTCACGACCGGCGAGGTCGCCGCAAGCGAAGCGAGAAGGAAGAGGTTCGCGGCGCGCCGCGGGAGCGAGGCGCGCGAGGAGAGGCGATTCAACATGTTCATTCTCCATCGAAAGGACCGCATCGTGCGGTTACCGGGTACGTGGAGAGACTGGCTCGTTCTTTTGAGATAGATTGGTGAGGCCGAGCGATTCCAGCCTTCCGCGGTACGCCGAGCCGGGGAACCGCTCGAGCAGGCTCGCGGCGCGGGCGCGCGCCTCGGCCGCGCGGCCGAGGGCGAGCAGGGCGCGGATGGCGATGAACTCGCGCTCCTGACCGAGCGCGCCGGCGGGGAAGCGCCGCGCGTGCTCGTCCGTGAGCGCGAGGGCCGAGCCCGGGTCGACGGCGAGCGCGTCTTGCGCGCGCTGGAGCAGGTGGACCTCGGCCTCGGCCTGCTCCGCGGCGCCGGCGGGAGGAGGGAGCGCGGCAGCCTCGCTGTCCGGCGCGCGCAGTGAGGGGATCGGCGCCTCCTTCGGGCGCGGCGTGGCGGCGCTGTCGCCCGGGGGGAGCGCGTCGTGGGGCGCGGTCGCGCGCGAGGGCTCACCCGCCGCGGCACGCGCGGCCTCGGGGCCAGCGTGGTCCGCGTCGTCGAGGCCGGGATCCGCGGGCGGCGAGGGGGTGGGGGAGGGCGCGGCGGCGCTCACGCCCCCGGGGACGTGAGCGACGACGTGGGGCGCGGCTTCGCGCGGCGCGGGGACGGCGTCGCGCCACCACACGCCGCCGACGACGGCGAGGCCGACGAGCGCGCCGAGGAGCGCGCTGGAGATCACGGAAGGCGTCGCGGCGGCCGCGGCGAGGTGCCCGGGCGCGAGCGGAGGCGCAAGGGACGGCGGCGCAGCGGCCGGCGGCGCAGCGGCGGGTGGCGCAGCGGCGGGCGGCGCAGCGGCGGGCGGCGCGGCGGTCGGCGGCGCGGCGGCCGGCGGCGAGCCGCTCGGGGGAGGGAGCGGCCCGAGCGGGAGGCGCGCGGCGAGGCGGGCGAGGTCGGAGCGCCCCGGCAGCTCGCGCTGGCCCGAGCGCAGGACGGCGCGCACGGCGTCGGTGGTGTCGGACGACGCGTCGGCGAGGCGCGGCGGATCCTGAGGTTTGCTCAAGGCGCTCTCCTCCCGGCCGTGGCGCGCCGCAGCGCGGCCTCGACCACCCGGCGCGCCGCGTAGAGCCGCGCATACGCCGTCTGGAGCGGGCAGCCCACCGCCTCGGCGACCTCCGTCATCGGCAGCTCCTCCAGCTCGAAGAGCACGAACACCGCGCGCTTGTCGTCGTCGAGCGTCTGCACGCACGCGTCGAGGAGCGCGCGCGCCTGCTGGTCCTCGAGCGCCCCGTGCTGGTCCTCGGGCGCCACCTGCTCGGGCAGATCGGCGCGCGTGGACTCGTGCCGCCGGTGGGCGCGCTTGCGGTAGTCGGCCGCGACCCGGACGCAGATGCCGTAGATCCAGGTCTGGACCGACGAGCGGCCCTCGAAGCCAGGGAGGCGCCGGTGGACGATCATGAAGACCTCCTGACAGACGTCCTCAGCGTCTGCGTCGTGGACGCCGAGCCGCCGCAGCGCGCGCCAGACGAACGGCGCGTGATCGACGAAGAGCTGCTCGAAGGACGGGACCGGCGCCCCCGGCGCGGCGATCGCGCGCGGCGGGTCATCGAGCGCGCTGGCGAGCAGGGACATGCGCTGGGGTGAGTGGAGGCACCGGGGAGGCGTTTTGAAGCGATCGACGCGGTCCGGTCACGGCAGATCGAGGCCGAGGCCGAGGTCGAGGATCGCCGCCACCGGGGACGCATGGAAGACGTCGCGCCGCGTCCCGTCCCGATCGATGTAAAAATACACGTCTCGCACGGTCGGCACCGCGATCCCGAGCCCGACGGCCCCGAACAGCGGCCCCGCGAGGCGCTGCCGCGCGCGCGCGTCGAGGCTCAGGTCCACGGCGAGCCGCTCATGGCGGAACCGGCTGGGCAGCGCGGGTCCCTCGACGCGCAGCGCTCCCACCATCGCGCCGAGGCACCCCGAGAGCGCCGTCCCGCCGCCCGCGATCTCGAGCGGGCACACGGACAGTGTACCGTACGCGAGCGAGAACTCCGGCGAGCCGGGAACGGAGGGCACCGCGGCGCTCGCCCACACCACGCCGCCCAGCGCGAACCCCGGCCCGCGCGGCGGCAGCAGGTGCGCGCGGATCCCGAGCCCCACGCTCGCGGGCCCGGGCACGAGGCCGAGCCCGCCCACCGCCTCCACCGCGGCGCCCACCCGCCAGGGAGCGCTCGCCGCCGCCGGGGTGGGCGGACACGCCGGGAGCGCCGGAGCCGCCGTCGCGCGCGGCGGGGGCTGCACGGGCCGCACCGGCGCGCCCGCGTCCGGCGGCGCGACGGCGGCGGGCGCGGCCGGGTTGCGCGGGCCGCCGGGGGGCACGAGCGAGGCGTCGGGGTCGATGAGCAGCGCGATCACGAGCTCGAGCTGGTCGTCCATCGCGCGACAATCGACCTGATCGGCCACGAGCTCCCGCGACCCGATCGCCGCCCCGCTCGCGCCGAACACGCGGATCGTGGCGCGCCAGACGCTCGGCTCCGGCGAGCGCTCGATCCGCCCCTCGATCGCCACGTCGCCGAGGGTGGGCGGCACGAACGCGGTCCGCCCGAGCCGCCGCTCCACGGCCAGCGCGAGCGTCCGCGCGTCGACGCACCCCTCGGCCCCGGGCATCCGCACCCACGCCAGCGACGAGGTGCGCGGGGCCGCATCGGCGCGATGAACGAAGGTGCCCAGCGCGGCCCCGACGAGGAGCGCGAGCGCCGCGGATCTCATGGCGCGGCCTTATCCAGCCGATCGGCGAGGTCGTCAAGGCAGACGCCGCTCAGTCCGGCGGCAGCAGGGCGAGCAGCGCTCTGGCAGCGACCTTCTTGTCGAAGACAAGCACGCTCCGGATCAGCTTCGCCTTTCCCGTGAGCTCCTCGCCCAGCGCGTCGCCCGTGATCTCGAGCCGGCAGGCCAAGAGGCGCTGCGGGTAGCGGGAGAGGAGCGCGTCGCAGTCGCGATAGAAGCGGGTGCTGCCGTCGTTCGCGAGGAAGAGGACGCGGGACGCGCGGGCGTTCTGCGGGCTCTCCGGGGCCTTGCGGGCCAGGGCGTCCAGCCCCTTTTGCTCGCCAGCGAGCCTGTCGGTGATGAGCTCGAGGCCGTGGCAGGCATGCTCGGCCGCGAGCGCGCCGCGGAGCTCGGCGGCCAGCGCCTCGGTCATCGGGAGAGTCGCCACCTGGTTTCTACCGCTCTCCCACAGCAGCCCTGCGTGCTTGGTGAGGAGAGCGGACACCGCGTCGTGGCGCGGATCGGCGACGAGATCTTTCGGCAGCTTGAGCACGTGTACCTCTGCGCGCACCCTATCAGAGCCGGCGACGGGTGACGACCGACGCGCCGGCGAGCCCCTCCGAGCCCGCCCGCCGGGCGCGTCCTGCGCGCGGCCCGAGGCGGCGCGCGCGGGAGGTGGTTCTGGGGCCGCCCGCGCCGCGCGTTCATGGCAGGCAGGGAGACACGCCGCGGGGGTCGCGGGCGCCGCGCGCGCGGGCGTG
The DNA here is from genome assembly GCF_051524405.1 of Sorangium sp. So ce119. Taxonomy (NCBI): domain Bacteria; kingdom Pseudomonadati; phylum Myxococcota; order Polyangiales; family Polyangiaceae; genus Sorangium; species Sorangium sp. So ce119. The sequence goes on from NZ_CP150310.1 coordinate 218,597, forward strand.
GCATGCTCGAGCTTCCGAGGGAGCTCCATGCGACGATTCGCCATCTCCAGCTTGCTGAGTGCGTGCCTGTCGAGCTGTACGGCCGCGCCGCCGTCCGCGCCGGGGGAGAGCGACGTCGAGGGGCCGCTGTCCCCCGCGACCTCGTGTCCGAGCCATGAGCTCGCGTTCACCAAGGACACCGGGTGCTTGAACGATGGATCCGTGGAGTTCTGCCTGCCGACGGGCGACGAGGCGCTCCTCGCCCGCGTGCGGGGCATCGCGCCCACGATCCAGGCGGGCTCGTCGAGAGGGCGCGCCAGCTGCGATGTGCCCGCGGAGACGCTTTACTTCTTCCCCACGGGAGACGCCGAGTGCGTCGCGCCCCACGGCGCGCTCGAGGACGCGGCGTGGGACACGCTCTGCCGCATCGCCGCGCTGCCCGAGGTGAGGGCGATCGTGCCGACGTGGTACGAGTGATCGGGGCGCATTGGCAGGCGCGACGGTGGGGAGCTGCCGGGCTCGTCCCCTGAGCGGCGCGGGCGCGCGGATTGAGGTAGAACGACGGCCCACATGACGCCGCAGGACCCCACGCGCCACGAGGCTCGCTGATGAAGCTCGCGTTCGACAACACCTATGCCCGTCTCCCGGACCGCTTTTACGCGCGCGTCTCCCCCGCCAAGGTCCGCGAGCCGCGCGTCGTGAAGGTCAACCGCGCGCTCGCGGAGGTGCTCGGGCTCGACGCGGACGAGCTCGCCTCGGCCGAGGGGGCGCAGGTGCTCGCGGGCAACGCGCTGCCCGACGGCGCGGAGCCGATCGCGCTCGCGTACGCGGGGCACCAGTTCGGCAGCTTCGTGGGGCAGCTCGGGGACGGCCGGGCGATCCTGCTCGGCGAGGTCGTCGGCAAGGACGGCAAGCGGCGCGACCTCCAGCTCAAGGGCGCCGGAAGGACGCCGTTCTCGCGCGGCGGCGACGGGCGCGCCGCGCTCGGGCCCGTGCTGCGCGAGTACGTCGTGAGCGAGGCGATGGCGGCGCTCGGCGTGCCGACGACGCGCACGCTCGCCGCCGTGACGACGGGCGAGCCGGTCTATCGCGAGGAGGTGCTCCCCGGCGCGGTGCTCACGCGCGTGGCGGCGAGCCACATCCGCGTGGGCACGTTCCAGTTCTTCGCCGCGCGGGGCGACCGGGAGGCGCTGGCCACGCTCGCCTCGTACGCGCTCTCCCGGCACTACCCGGACGCGGCGGGCAGCGGCAACGACGCGCTCGCGCTGCTCGACCGCGTCATCGAGGCGCAGGCGAACCTGATCGCGCGCTGGCTCGGCGTCGGCTTCATCCACGGCGTGATGAACACCGACAACACGTCGATCGCCGGCGAGACGATCGACTACGGGCCGTGCGCGTTCCTCGATGAGTACGATCCCGAGAAGAAGTTCAGCTCGATCGATCGGGGCGGCCGCTACGCCTTCGGGAACCAGCCGCGCATCGCCCAGTGGAACATGGCGCGGCTCGCCGAGGCGCTGTTGCCGCTGCTGGCCGACGACAAGGAGGAGGCCGTCCGCGTGGCGACCGAGCGCGTGCAGGGCTTCACCGGCCTGTTCATCGCGGCGCACGAGCGCGTGCTGCGCGCCAAGCTGGGCCTCGCGCGCGAGGAGGACGAAGACCTCGCGCTCGCCGCGGATCTGCTGGATCTGCTCGCGTCGAACGGCGTCGACTACACGGTCTTCTTTCGCCGGCTCTGCGCTGCCGCGGCCGACCCGGCCGCCGACGCGCAGGTGGCCTCGCTGTTCGCGGACCCCGGCGCCTTCCGCCCCTGGGCCGAGGCGTGGCGCCAGCGGCTCGCCAGGGAGGACGTCTCGCGCGTCGACGACAGCGCGCGGGCGAGCGCGATGCGGCTCGTCAACCCGGCGTTCATCCCGCGCAATCACCGGATCGAGGCGCTCATCCAGGCGGCCGTCCTCCGTGACGACTTCGAGCCCTTCGAGACGCTCGTGCGGGTGCTCGAGCGACCGTACGAGGATCAGCCGGAGTTCGCGCACCTGAGCGAGCCCCCGCAGGTGGAAGAGCGCGTGCAGCACACGTTCTGCGGGACGTGACGGCGGGGCGCGCGGCGCCCTCGCGGGCTTGCCACGCGGTCTCCCGGGATTAGGAAACGGGAGATGAGCACGAAACAAGACCAGAAGACCGCCGATCCCAGGGCCGCGGGGCAAGCAGGGGAACAGCGGCCGTCGAACGCCCAGAAGGATCCGCGCGACTGGAAGACGGGCGACGAGCCGATGACGGGCGCGCAGGCCTCGTACCTGCACACGCTCGCGGAGCAGCAGGGCGAAGAGGTCCCCGACGACATGACCAAGGCGGAGGCGTCCGAGAAGATCGACGAACTGCGGGACGCCGCGGGCGTCTCCGGCGGCGCGGGGGGAGCTGCCGGCGTCGAGAACACGCGCAAGGACCCCGAGCAGTGGAAGACGGGGGACGAGCCGATGACGGGCGCGCAGGCCTCGTATCTCCAGACGCTCTCCCAGGAGGCGGGCGTGGACTTCGACGCGAGCCTGACCAAGGCGGAGGCGTCGAAGCGCATCGACGAGCTGCAGGCGAAGACCGGGCGCGGGCAGAAGCTGCGGGAGTGACCGGAGGGGCGCTTCAGCTCGCCGCCCTGCAGGCGTCAGTCGTCGAACCAGAAGACCACACGTGTCGACGGTCCCTTCTTCCCTGCGACCGCGCTGACGTACTGAAACAGAAGCAAAAATTCGTCCGATGCCGCATCCAGATTGAACCGCGCGTGCTCGAGCGCCAGCCGGAGCTCGCGGACCGCGAGCCAGCTCGCTGAGTGCCAGTCAGGGTGGGCGATGCCCCGCGACCTGCCCCGAACTCGGCGAACATGTGGATGTCACAGCCCATCGCGCCTCACGCGATCCATGCGCCGAACGACTTTATCACGGCGGACCTCGTCCAGGGTGGCCATCGGTCGGCCACCAAACCCTTCCATCTCCGCAGGTAGGTGGCTCTGGGTGGCGGACAGGAGCTGGCCCAGGGGGTAGCCGCGGGCGCCGTGAGCCCAACCTGGGTCGGGTCATTGGCGCTTCGACGATTCCTCTATCCCATTGACGCGCAGCCCGATTTTGCGCGATCTATCGTCGGGGCCTCGTGCAGCAGAGGCGACAGAACTGACGTGTCGGGCCGCTGACCGCCGCTGATCTCGGTGCCCCAGGAGGATCATCATGAAGCGCATCTTCTGGGTGCGGCCCGCGATCGTGGCCGCCGCCTGTCTCGCCGTGTTCCATGTCGTCCAGGGCCGCGCGGCCCCGGGCACGGGGTCCGCGCGCTGGACCGTCTTTGGCAAGGACCTCGCCAACACGCACCACGCGCCCGCCGAGAACGACATCGGCCCAGCGAACGTCTCGTCGCTCTCCGTGAAGTGGGCCTTCACCACGACCGGCAACGTCCCCGCGACGCCGGTCGTCGACGGCAGGGCGGTGTACTTTCCGGACGGGGGCGGCAACCTGTACAAGCTCGACGCCGACACGGGGCTCCCGATCTGGACGCGCGCGATCGCCGATCTCACGGGCACGGCCGGCGCCATCTCGCGCACGAGCCCCACGCTCCACGGCCACATGCTGTACGTCGGCACCCAGGCCGGCGCCCACATGATCGCGGTGGACAGCCGCACCGGCGATCTCCTGTGGAAGACGCAGCTCGATGCGCACCCCGCGGCGATCATCACGCAGTCTCCCGTCGTGCACGGCGGCCGTGTGTACGTGGGCGTCTCCTCGCGCGAGGAGCTCTTCGCGGCGGACAACGCGTATCCGTGCTGCTCCTTCCGCGGCAGCGTGGTCGCGCTCGACGCGGTGACCGGGGAGCTGCTCTGGCAGCGCTACCTGGTCCCCGCCGGCTACACCGGCGGCGCCGTCTGGGGCGGCGCGCCCGCGATCGACCTCGGGCGCCGCACGTTGTACGTGACCACCGGCAACAACTACACCGTGCCGCCGGACGTCTCCGCGTGCGTGGAGGCCGCCGGCGACGACGCCCTCGCCGTCGAGGCCTGCCTCCCGGAGGACAACTACATCGATGCCGTCCTCGCGCTCGACCTCGACACCGGCGCGCTGAAGTGGGCGCGGCGGCTCCAGGGCTTCGACGCCTGGACCGGCGCGTGCTTCTTCGGCGGCGACTGGTGCCCTGATCCGGCGGGCCCGGATTACGACTTCGGCACGGGCGCCACGCTGTTCTCGGCCGGCGCGGGGGCGGAGCGCCGCGATCTCGTCGGCGCCGGCCAGAAGAGCGGTATCTTCTGGGCGCTCGACAGGGACGACGGGAGCGTCGTGTGGAGCACGCTGGTGGGCCCCGGCGGGGAGCTCGGCGGCATCATGTGGGGAGTCGCCGTGGACGAGAGCAGGATCTACGTGCCGATCGGCAACAACGGCCAGGTCGAGTACACCCTGGAGCCCTCCGGGCAGGTCGTCTCGTGGGGATCGTGGAGCGCGCTCGACAAGGCGACGGGCGACATCCTGTGGCAGACGCCCGATCCGACGCCGGGCGCGCAGGACAGGGGGCCGCTGACGGTCGCGAACGGCGTGCTCTATGCCGGCTCGATGAGCGGCAACGTGCACGCGCTGAACGCCGCGACAGGCGCCGTTCTCTGGAGCCATCCGGCCGACGGCTCCGTCACCGCCGGGCCGGCGGTGGTGAACGGCACGGTGTACTGGGGGAGCGGCTACCAGAGCTTCGGCATCGGCACGCCGGGCAACACGCTGTTCGCGTTCGGCTTGCCGTAGCGCTGCCCCCGCTGCCGGACGGTGGACACCGCCGCTCCGCGCGGCGGTGCGCCCTCCGCAGGGGAGGCCATTTCAGGCAGCACCGCTCGCCGCCGTGATGGCGTGTCCACCGATGCTCACGCTCGGCCAGGGGTGGCCGTCAGTCGGCCACGAAGCCTTTCCATCTCCGCAGGTAGCCGGCGAACGTCTCGGAGACGCCGCGCTCGTACAGCTCGGCGCGCGTGAGCGGCGGCCGCCGCGGCTGCCACGCGGGGTCGGCGATCCGCGCCGGCCAGTCGGGGTTGGTGATGGCGGCGCGCCCCAGCGCGACCGCGGTGGCGCCCCTGTCGAGGAGCGCCTCGGCCTCGGCGCGCGTCCAGACGCCGCCGGCGACCACGAGCGGCAGGCTCGCCCCCACCGCCTCGCGGAACAGCGGCAGCGGGTGCGCGTCCGGGCGCTTTTGCGAGGGCTTGCTCGAGTCCCACAGCGAGAGGTGGAGGAAGTCGGCGCCGTCCTCGACCAGCCAGCGGGCGAGCGCCAGGTTCTCGTCGAGATCGAGCCCCTTGGCCTGGCCCCAGTCCTCGGGCGACAGGCGCACGCCGACCACGAAGGACGCGGGCACGGCGGCGCGGACCGCCCGGAGGGTCTCGCGCAGGAGGCGAGCCCGGTTCTCCCACGCGCCGCCCCAGCGATCCGTGCGCTGGTTCTGGGTGGCGGACAGGAACTGGCCGAGGAGGTAGCCGTGGGCGCCGTGCAGCTCGACGCCCGCGAAGCCGGCGGCGAGCGCCCGCGCCGCGGCGTCGCGGAAGCGGTCGGTGGCGAGGAGGATGTCCTGCTCGGTGGCGGCGCGGGGGACGGGCAGGTCCGGCTCGGCGACGGCGCTGGCGCTCCACGTGGGCACGCCGGAGAGCCTGGGATCGGCCCGCAGGCCGCCGTGGAAGAGCTGGACGAGGCCCAGCGCGCCGGGGGCGGCGATCGCGGTCGCGAGCCGGCGCAGGCCGGGCAGCAGCCGGTCGGCGAAGATGCCGAGCTCGCCCTGCCAGGCCTGGCCGTCCTCGGCGACGTGGGCGGCGCAGGTCTCGACGACGCCGAAGCCGCCCTGCGCGCGGCAGGAGAGCCAGCGCAGCTCGTCGTCGCCCAGCGAGCCATCGTCGTGGCTTTGCCGGTTCGTGAGCGGGGCGAGCCAGACGCGGTTCCTGGAGGTGAGGCCGTTCGGGAAGGAGAAGGGAGAGAGCAGCGGTGAGGTCACGGGGCGGGGTCTAGCATTCGCTGGTGAGCCCTGCCCGCAACCTCGTCACGTCGACACCGGCGGACGGGAGCCACTCCAGAATGCCGTCGATGGCCCGCTCGATGGCGATGGGGTCGGCGCCGTCGCTGAGCATGTACTCCTCCGCGACGACCTGCCGTGGAACGTCGATCGCGAGCAGCGCCGCCGCAATGACAATCCCGGTGCGGTCTCTACCCGACGTGCAGTGCACGTAAACCGGCCAGGCGAGCCCGGGGGCCACGAGCACGGAGAGGGCCTTGCCGAGCCAGCTCCTCACCCGGCGCTGCCGCGTGTCGTAGTTCTCGACGTCATCGTCCGCGGCGACATGTACATACGTGACCCCGGTGAGATGACCGGGGTCGGGGCCGCGCCGCAGGTTCAGGATCGTACCGGGTGAACCGAGATCGCCGGCGGTCGTCATGAGGTCGAGTCGCCCGCCGCGGAGCAGTCGGCCAGCAGGGATCGGCGAAACGTCGAACCAGAGCCCGAGGGCTTCGCCCACATCTCGGTAATTGGCAGGTCGGAACGTCGCGCTCATGCGCCGCCCTTCCGTCGGCCGATCCTCCGGCGGGCCGTCGCGAGCGTCGGCTTCACAAGGCAAGAGCCATGTAGCGCGTGCCGGCCACCGGGTTGTGCCGGTAGGGAGGGACGTCCTTGAACCCGAGCGCCTCGTACATCGCCATCGCACGAGCCATCGACGGGAGCGTGTCGAGGTAGATACGCCGGTACCCGATCGCGCGGGCCTCGTCGAGCACCCGAGCGACGAGCCGCTGACCGAGTCCGAGGCCGCGCTGCCCCGGCTGTACATAAAGCCGCTTCATCTCGCAGTCGTCGGCGGTGACGGCCTGCAGCGCGACGCAGCCGCGCGGGACCTGCTCGACGGTACAGAGCAGGAGTCGACCCGACGGCGGGGCGTAGGATCCGGGCAGGCGCGCGAGCTCGCCGGCGAAGCCCTGGAAGCACAGGTCGACATCGAGCGAGGCCTGGTACTCGAGGAACAACGCGCGGACCTGCGCTATCTGCTCCGCGCTGGTGGCATACCCAATTTCGATCATCGACGCTCTCGTTGCCGCAAACGGGTGGGCACGACCTCGATGGTAAGCCAGGGCGACCTGCTGCGCCACTGTTCCCGACGTGCGCGTGCTTGACGGTGCGCATCCCACCCTGTGAGCACATGAAGCTCCCGGCGCGGCTCCGCGGTCCGGCGCCGAGGTCGAGCGGAAGGCCTCGCCGCTGCGCGACCGGCGAGCACCGGATCGGACATCGACTCCCCAGGTGCGCGCGAGTGCGCACTGACATCAAGCCTCGATCCAGGGAAATCTCGCTCGCCATCACGCTGGCGCGTCGGCCGGGCTGCGCTGGATGGTGCCTTGGGCGACACGCGTCCTGCGCGAGCGCGTGGCGAAATGCCGCAATGGGGCAGATGTGCAGCCCGCGCGTGGATGGTATCGACGGCTGATGAGGCGCCGTCATCGGACTCCAGCGCATTCTCACGAGCTCGTTGATTGTTATCCTTCCAACCAACGCTGAGCTCGTGCGCCTGGATCACGCTTTGCAGTCAGGCGGAGCATGCACCAACAACAAGCTATGCTCGGATTGGGAGTCATGGGCCTCGCGCTGACGCTCGGCTGCGTCGGCGAAGCTGGAACCGCCGAGGCGCTCGAGGAGAGCGCCCATGAATTCTCGACGACGCCTGGCGAGCCGAACCACGAGGAGATCACCCGCACCGCGCTGGCGTTCCTGAAGCCTGCCGTGCTCGACGCCTTGACGATCGGCAACGTGGCCACAGACGTCGAGTTCCACTTCGCCAATACTGCCCACTTCGATGACTGCAACTTCAGCGGAGGTGCCGCCTTCGTCGCCGCGAAGCAAGCCGAGGCCGTGCGGGCGCTGGGCCCGGGCATCGCGCTGCTGGACGGAGATGCCCTGGCCATGCTGGCCTTCGCCAATTCGCTTCACGCGGTACAGGACTTCTACGCGCACACGAACTGGGTCGAGCTCGGCGGCGACGTCCTCGTGGACCAGTCGCTCACCGCGTTCCCTGCGCTCAGGCCGTACTCCGCGATCCCGTCGACAGGCTTCGTCGTCGTGCAGGGCGCCAAGCCGAAGGGAATGGCCGTGGTTCGCGACGACGACGCCCCGTACCCGGACTATGCGGTCGTGACCGTCCGCCATCGGCGGACGACCGCCTATGGGCTCGTCTCGGGTACGGTGGACTACGAGGCGGGTGACTACTGTCCGCGCCCTGTCGCGATGACCCACGACGAGCTCAGCAAGGACAAGACCTCATTGGCTGGTCGCACGGCGCAGCACCTGGCCGCGAAGTCGCTCGCGACCCGACAGACGCGTCATGAGTGGTGCCGGCTGAATCAGCTCGCCCGCGACGCGTGGGGCGACGCCGGAACGCAGCGCCTCGCGGCGTGGGTGGCCGATCCGAGCTCGGCGCCCGACTGCAGCACCGAGTAGTCGCCCCGATTCTACCCCGTCGGGCCGAGCGCCCGGGCCATATCGCCCGAATCGACGTGGATCCAGCACTCCACGATCAGGCCATCACGGACCTTGTAGAAGCACGCGAGGGGAATCTCGAAGGGCTCAGCGGGCCCCGTGCCCAGGAACCGCCAGAGCGACGCCACCGACTCTCCCTCTCCGAAGAGCTGGTCCACCTCGCGCCGGTAATCGGGCACGAGGTTGTAGATCGCTTGATCCGCCTCCCTCGTGGCGTCGCGGCCCTGCTTGACCAGCTTCCCGTTCCAGTGCTCGCGGTATTCCTCGTGCAAGAGGCCATACACGGTGTCCAGGTCGTGCTTGTTCCACGCCTGACCCAGCTTTCGTACCACGTCGACCGATTTCTGCTGCATTGGATGTCTCCTCGGGCGCAGGGCGCCGTCGCGCCGGCGCCGGGGGCTGAGCACCCTGCGTGCCACGCGCGAAAGGCGCTTTTCTCCGGGATCTGCGGTGCGGGGTGCCGGCGCTGGCCTCCGTGTGCTGGAGGCTACAGCCGCCAGCCTTGCGGGCCGGGTTGCGCCGGCGCGGTGGAGCGTTCGGCCGTGCGCCGCGGCTCGGCCCGGAAGGGGTTCCACGCTAGACTGGCGAAGCGCTCATGGTCGAGCTCCTGCGCAACGCTCATTTCGTCGTGACCGTCGATCGCACGACGAAGATCGTGAGGGTCACGCGCAGCGCCGAGCCGTTCGATTCCATCGAGCAGATCCAGCAGGAGTGCCTCGCGGTCACCGACGCGCTCGCCATGGTGGACCGGAGCGCGATGTCGCTGTTCCTCGACATCCGGGCGGCCCCGGGGCGAAACGATCCGAAGTTCGAGGAAGCGACCCTGCAGCTGCGGACCGCCGCGGTGCGCGGCTTCGGGCGCGTGGCCGTCCTCGTGGGGACCTCCGCCGGGGCGCTGCAGGTCCGGCGCCATTCCCGCGAGGATGGCATCGATCGCATGATCAGCGACAGCGAGGAGGAGCTGATCGCCTACCTCACCGCCGTGCCGCGACGCCGCTGATCGCGGCGCTGTGTCGCTCCTCTTTCCGCGGGACGAGGAGCGCGGCCTGCCTATACTCGCGTCGTGCCCACCGCCGAGGAGATCACGAAGCACCACGAGCCAGCGCCCGGTCGGAGCCCGTGGGTGAACGGCCCACCGCCGCCGGCGCCGATCGTCGTCGTCGACCACGACGAGCGCTGGCCGCGGCTGTTCGACGTGGTCGCGCAGAAGATCCGCGCCGCCCTCGGCGACGCGGCGCTCGCGGTCGAGCACGTCGGATCGACCTCGGTGCGGGGGCTGGCCGCCAAGCCGACGATCGACGTCGACCTCACCGTCGCCGATCCCGCCGACGAGCTCTCGTACGTCCCCGCGCTATCGCGCGCTGGATTCACGCTGGTCATTCGCGAACCAGAGTGGCACGAGCATCGGTGCCTCAAGCTCGCCGATCCGGACAGCAACGTGCATGTATTCGGCCCCGACTGCCCGGAGGTGATCCGCCACCGGATGTTCCGCCAGTGGCTCATCGATCACCCGGAGGACCTCGAGCTCTATCGCCGGGCGAAGCTCGCGGCCGCATCCGAGATCTCGGCAGGGAGCGGCTCGGTGATGGACTACAACAGGCACAAGGAGCCGGTAATTCGCGCGATCTACGAGCGGATGTTCCGCGCGAACGGCCTCATTCCCTGACGGGCGACCGCGCACGCCGCGCGCCCGGCCGCCGGGCGATCGCCATCCTGGTGGCACGCCTCGTCGAGGGGCCGGGCTGGAGCGAGCACCCGGTGCAAAGGGGCGTCGTCGGTCGACGGCACCGCCGGTGGGGTGGGTGCGTTGACCCCACCGGCGCTGCCTGGCGTTTACCAGGCGTCGATCTCGTTCGAGAGCGGCACGCGCGCCGGCAGGCGGAAGAGGCGCGCGGCGAGCTGCTCGGAGAGCCCCGAGGCGAGCGCGTTGTACGCGCTGGCGTCCTCGTCGTAGCGCCGCCGCTCGATGCTCACCCGGTTGTCCGCGCCGGCGAGCTCCGCGTCGCGCTCGGGCGAGGGCGCCGCGCCCTCGTGGCGCGCGCGGGTGCGCTCCCGCCGCTCGACGACGTTCTCGACCTGCGCCCTCCTGCGCTGCACCTCGGCGCGCGCCTGCTCCAGCGAGGCGCGCGCCGAGAGGGTGATGCCGCCGAGCACGAGGACGATCCCCGCGAGGGCAGCGCCCGCCCAGCGGAGCCGCCGCCGCCCGGCGATCTCCTGCGCCGCCTCGCGCTGCCGCCGCGCCGCGAGCTCCTCCACCGCCCGGCGCACGTGGTGCGGCGGTATCTCGAGCTCGGCGCCGACGCGCTCGAGATCCTCGATGCGGAGCCGATCCTTGTCCGCCTCCGCCAGGCGCGCCGCGAGCGCGATCACCTCGTCGACGTCCTCGTAATCGATCTTCTCGGACGGCTCTGCTTCCCGCTCCATCGCGCGCGTCTTCATCGACGTTCCTCCTACCAGCTCGAGCTCGCCCCGCCGCCCCCGAAGGAGCCGCCGCCGCCGCTGTAATCGCTGCCTGAGGACGACGAGGAGGACGAGGAGGACGAGGAGGAGTACGACGAGGGCGAGTAGGACGAGGTTGAGCTCGACGCGGAGGACGAGCTCCACGACGAACCAGACGACGTGGCCGAGTTGTAGGGGCCGAGGAACCCTCCCACGGCCATCGAGCCCCCGATGAAGCCCATGAAGACCGCGTTGGAGAGCGACGCGTTCATGGCGTCCAGCGCGATCATGCCACCGGCGAGGGGGAGGGCGACGGCGAGCGCGACGCCGAGGGCCCTCAGGCACGATATCCAGAGTTCCTCCGGCTCTCTCTTTCGAAAGAGGCTCAGCCCGCCGAGCAATCCGACCAGCGTCGCCAGGAGCATCACGCCGAGGAATGGGCCTGCCTGCTTCGCCAGGTAGGTCGAGGCGGCGGCCTCGGAGCGCGCCCCATAGGCCCATGCCGGCGCGAACGCCGCGAGCCCGGGGACGACGATGAAGGCGACGAGGGCCATGCCGGCCACGCGCCATTTCCCGCGCCGGGCAGCCATGTGCCCCTCGGGATCGCCCAGCTCCGCCGGAGAGCGCGGCGCGCGCCGCGCGACGAGGCCGAGCAAGAGGCCGAACAAGGCACCCAGCATGTGATGAGCGACGTAACGCCCCAGGACGTGCTCCGACGGCGACCCGAGCAGCGCCAGCGTCCCCCCGGCCCCCGCTCTGTGGGTCGCCGTGAGCGCGACCAACCTGCCCACCACCAGGCGCGCGGCGCTGCCGTACTGCGAGCGCCGAAGATCGTCGCGGGAGTCGTCGAGGATCGTCCGGCAGATGCCGTCGGTCAGGATGTCCTCCAGGCCATAGCCCACCTCGATGCGCATCCGCCGGTCGTCGATGGCCAGCGTGTACAGGACCCCATTGTCCTGCTTCTTCGTGCCCCCGCCCCAGGCCTCGGCGATCTCCAGCGAGTAATCCTCGATGGGTACGCCGCCCGTGGTCCTCACGAGCAGCACCGCGATCTGCACGCCGGTCCTCTCGCGGTGCGCGAGGAGCTTCCGTGTGAGTTCGTCGCGTTCCTCCCGCGTCAGCGCGCCCGCGTGGTCGTTCACCGCGGCATCGATCGTCACAGCCGGCGCCGCGAGCGCTCGTGATGCTGTGAACAGCATCACGAGCACACCGAGCGCGGCGGCGAGGAAGAGCCGCACTCCGCGGCCATGCCCCACCACCGCCTCCACCCCAGGCCACCCTCCCGTTCGAATTGAGCTCATCCGGCGGAAGAGAACCCGGGTCGAAGGGGAGAGCAACACCGCAGCCCGGATCCGACGCGGGTCCGGCGGGGAGGGGAGGGCGGTACTCGACGGAGCGACAGCGTATCCCGTCATGGATGCTCCCCCGCTCCCTCCAGGCTGGAGACCGCGCCTGGCCCTCGAGGTATGGTGGTCGGCTCGCTCTTCTGGTAGTCTGTCGTCTCGTCGATCGCTCGGGCCGCAGCCACTCTCCAGGAGCCGGCGACCATGAAGCAGAGGAACAGCAAGGCGCGCCCTGCCCGCCCCGGGGCCGCAAAGAAGGGCCGACGCGACGCCCACAAGGACGCCGCGGGCCGCGTGCACCTCACGGTCCATCGCGACCCCGTGAGCGGGCAGGAGCGCGTTGCGCTCACGATCCCGGTGTTCCAGGAGGCGTGGCAGAACGACGTCGCGACGGCCGCGGCGAACACGGCCTATGCCGTCCTGCGCGGGGACCCGAGCGTGGACGGCGCGATCGAGCTCGCGCGGAACGCGATGGCGGCCACGTCGCGGCTCGCCGCGGGGCTCCTGGCGCGCGCGACCGGCGGCGCGGTGGCGTGCAGGGCGGGCTGCGACCACTGCTGCTATCAGGCGGTCGGGGTCACGCCGCCGGAGGCGCTCGCGATCGACGCGCTGGGCCGCGCGGCGCGCCGGGATCCGTGAGCGCGCTCAGGCCTTCAGCTCGGTGAACTCCCCCGGCTTGGTGATGCCGGCGTCCGCGTTCCTGCTGTCGAACTGACCCCATGTCTCGACGGGCCCGCCGCCCGCGGCCTTGCACCCGACGGCGTTCATCAGCGTCACATAGAGCCTGTTGATGGGGACGTTGCCGGCGTTCGAGCCCGTACCGAAGCCGACGCTGGTGTCGTCGCCCGTGCAGTCCGCCTCGCTGTTGCCGGTGCCGAGCGTCCTGCCCTCGAGGTTCACGACCTGGCCCTGCTTGAGATAACCCCCCGCGCTGCCCGCGATCACGATGGGCAGGTTGTTCGTGTTGTGGGCGTTTCCGTCGGCCAGCTCCGGGAGCCACATCGTGGCGGTGTTGTCGAGCAGCTTGCCGTCGCCCTCCACGATGCTGTCGAGCAGGGTGACGAGCCGCACGTACTTCTTCGCGTACCAGGCGTCGATCTCCGCGATCATGTCGAGCACGCCGTTCTTGCAGGTCCCGCCGACCTGGAACGACCCGTTCCGGTGCGAGAGGCCGTGGTGGTCGGCGTCGTGCTGGATGCCGTCCCAGCCGAAGGTCACGTAGCCGGGATACATGAGGATGATCGACCGGTTCATGTCGCAGATCATGCTCAGGGCGATGAGGTTCATCATCATGTCCCCGCCGGCCGTGAACGAGGTCGTGAGGCCGCCGCCGAACCCGCCGCCCGAGCTGGCGTCGTTGACCGCGCTGGCCGTGACGCCGATCGTGGCCGCTGTCGCGTCGGTGCACGCCGCGGGGGTGAGCTGCTGCTCCGTGCTGCGGAGCAGATCGAGCCAGTCGCTGACCCGGCGCTGGTCGGCCTTGCTCATGTTGAGCGACTGGTAGCTCCGGAGGTCCTCCCGGACGAGATCGATGGCGCTCTCCCCGCGCCGGACGCGGTAGTCTCCCTCGGTCATCGCCCCGCCCCCGAAGAGCCCGGTGAGCTGGTTGTACACCGTCTTGGGGTTGACCACGGCCGGGAAGGCGGTGTTCGGCGCCGAGAAGGACAGCACCTCCTTGATGCTGGTGCTCGACGGCCCCACCGACAGCACCAGCGGGCTCGCCCCGCCCGGGTTGATCTGCCTGGCGATCTCGTGGTCGAGCGAGTGGGACGTCGCATACCGCGTCTTGTCGTCGTTGATGAGCGCGCAGGTGAGCTTCGAGCCCATCGCCTGATCGTGCGGGTCGATGGTCTGGATCTCCGCGTAGGAGTTGAACATCTTCAGGCCGCGCGGGAACAGCAGCTTCGACGCGAACGGCGTCAGCCCGGCCAGCGTGGTGCCCGCGAGGTGCTCGGCCGTGAGGGGGCCGTCCTCGATGGTCGGGAACCAGCGGTTGGTGAGACATCCATTGTGGGTGTAGAAAATCACCATGCGTCTGGGCGCCGACGACGCGGCGGGCTGCGCCTTGACCTCCTTCTCGTGGAGCGAGCTCAGGAACGGAGCCGCGAGCGCGGCGCCTGCAACACCCTTCAGAAAGACTCTGCGCTTCATGGGCCTACTCCAGCTCAATGGCTCGGGTCCGGAACGACGGAGACTGCGTGAGGTCCGTCACGAGATCGAGGATCGTGTAGCCTCCGGCGGTGATCTTCGCGGTCAGATCGTTCACCGTGCACGAGTCCAGCGGGTGGCCATCGCGCTCGTAGGCGTACGAGACCCACTTCTGCGCGTACTGGCGCTGCGCGTTCCGGGAGGCCGCGAGCTTCGCCATCAGATCGGCCGGGGTCGCGACCTTGACGGGCTCCCCGTCGATGCGCACGTCCGCGACCGTGTCGATGGGCGCGCCGGTGGACGCTTCGTGCGTCTGCCACGCCCCGACGGCGTCGTACGCCTCCATCACGAACCCCGGCGGGTTGATGAAGCTGTGATGGCAGGCGGCGCAGGCGGCGCCCGCCGTCTGCGCGTCCACGCGCTTGCGGTTCGTGTCGAGGTCGGCCCCTTCCGGGAGCGGCGTCTCGAGCGCGCCGGGGGGCGGGGTGCCCGGGTCGATGCCGAGCACGTCCTTGGTGATGAACACGCCGCGGAGGATCGGCGAGGTGCGGTTGTACGACGAGTACGCGTTGAGGAAGCCCACGCGCGTCAGGAACCCCGGCCGCTGGATCGGGTCGAGCGTGACCTCCCGGAAATCGGGCCCGAAATCGGCGGGCTTCAGGCCGTAGAGCGGCGCCGTCGCCGCGTTCACGAAGGCGATCGGGCTGAGGAAGAAGTCCTGGAACCCTCCGCCGCGCGTGAAGGCCACATGATCGAAGAAGCGCTCGGTCTCTTCCGCCATGATCGGGATGAGCGAACGATCGAACGCGGGGAACATCGTCGTGTCCCGCTGCGCCGAGTCCCAGCGCGTGTTCGGCCCGAGCTCGAGGTAGTATCGATGGAAGCTGGCCACCATCTGCCGGGCCCTGGGGTCTTGCAGCATCCGCTGGGCCTGCGCCAGGATCTGCGCCGGGGTCGATAGCTGTCCCTGATCGGCGGCCTGGTTCAGCGCCTCGTCCGGGATCGTCCCCCAGAGCATGTACGAGAGACGGGACGCGACCTCGTGGTTCGACAGCGCGAAGCTCCCGGCGTCGCCGGGCGCCTCCGTGATCTCCGCGCGCTGGATGAACGACGGGGAGATCAGGAACATGTACAGCAGCGCCTCGGCGACCTCCTCCGGGGTCCCGTTCTCGGTGATCTGGGGGCCTTTCGCCGCGATCGCGTCGAACCTCGCCACCTCCGCCTGCGTCAGCGGCCGGCGGAAAGCGCGCCGCCCGAACTCGACGATCGTGTCGTGCAAGCACGCGGCGCCGTCGCCGCTGGGCGTGCACTTCAGGAAGTTTCGCTTGAGCGCGGGGTCGGCCATCACCTGCGCGGCGATCATCTCGGCCACGGACATGTACGAACTCCAGCCCAGATCCGTGAGGCTGCCTGCCTGGTCCGTCGCCAGCAGCGTCGACGGCGCCACGTTGCCCGACGCGGCGAGCGCCGTGACGCCCAGGAGATCGCGGACCGTCCTGTCGTACTGCGCGTTCGTCAGGCGCCGGATCTGGGAGGTCGGCGCGATTCCTGGCTTGCACTCCGTGCCCCCGTTCGGAGAGCCCGGAGAGCCCGGCTTGCCGTCCGCGCCTCCGGCGGGACTCTCCCCGCCCGGCCCGGTGTCGGCCGGGTCGTGGTCGTCTCCGACCGAACCCACACAGCCAGCCGCGAACGTCGCGGCCGCGATGATGCCGCTCCTCCAGGTGTACATGGCGCTCACCTCAGGTGTTGTGTCCAGCTCAGAGAACCTAGACAGAAGCAGCGAGGGCGGTTTTTGCGACCAGCAAGGGAAGGCCGATCGAGCCGCTGCTCCTCGCGTCAATCATCATCTCATGTCGGGATGATGAACGGCAATGCCGTCTCCCGGAGGCGATCTCATTTTGTGGCGTTCGACGATCCAATTTTCTATCAAAACATCGGGACATCTCGACGTTCAGGCTCACAAGACATCCGGGGGACATCTCGACGTTCAGCATCGAAGCTGACCTCCTCTGCGGCCGCGTGGCGCCGTCCGCGGGCGCGCTGTCGCGCACGACGTCATCCCTGGCTCCGCCGCGTCGCGCGCCGAGGTGACGCGCAGGTACGTGCGGGGCGGATCCCGCCCAGCGATCCCACGGCTTCACGTCGAGGGTAAGAGCCGAGGACCTGGCGGCGTCTCATGGACGCGGCGTCAGTGCCGCTTTCGACCTGTCGAGGAGGCCAGCATGAACGGCAACCATTCCATGGCCGCAGCGTCGCTGCTACGGGCTCTGGGTTCCGGGGAACGAACGGCGATCGACGCGTGGCTCGGCCGTGGGGCGCTGGTGACGCTGAGGTACGGGCTCATCCTGATCCTGCTGTATTACGGCGCCTTCAAGTTCACGGAGGCCGAGGCCCGCGCCATCGAGCCGTTGATCGCGCCGAGCCCGCTGCTCGGCTGGACCTATGTGTTCATGGGTGTGCAAGGGGTTTCCAGCGCGATAGCTGTGACTGAGATCCTCATCGCGTCGTTGATCGCGCTGCGCCCATGGTCGGCCAGAGCCTGCGCGATCGGCAGTCTGGCGGCGGTGCCGACATTCGTCATGACGTTGAGCTTTCTGTTCACCACCCCGGGCATCTGGGTGGACGTGCCTGGCTTTGCGCTGCGCGTGCCGAACGAGCTCGGCGCCTTCGTGCTCAAGGATGTGTTCTTGCTCGGCGCAGCCCTGCTCAGCGCTGCCGAAGCCCTCGCCGCGTCTCGGCAGGCGCGCGCTGCATCCTGAACACCGGCGGCGAGCTGCCCGGACCGCCGTGGCGCACAAGCCGCGTCGGGCGAAGTCTCATCGACGTTCTTCCTACCAGCTCGAGCTCGCCCCGCCGCCCCCGAACGAGCCGCCACCGCCGCCGTAACCGCTGCTCGAGGACGATGAGGAGGAGGACGAGGAGTACGAGGGCGAGGAGTACGAGGACGACGACGCAGAGGTCGAGCTCGAGGCGGAAGACGAGCCCGAGGACGCCGCCGAGCCGCTGGCGGGCAGGAGGGTCATGGCCGGGAAAATGCCGAACAGGAAGCACATGAAGAGCGCCAGGAAGAGCGACGCGTCGGTGGCGACGAACCCGAACAGCCCAGCGGCGAACGGGACGACAATGGCGATCGCGAGGCCGAAGAACCTCAGGCGGCGTATCTCGGGTTCCTCCGGGGCTCTCTCCAGGAAGAGGCTCCGTCCGACGACCAGGCCCATCAGCGTCGCGATGAGCATCACGCCGAGGAGGGGGCCTGCCTGCGTCCTCAGGTAGGTCGAGGCGGCAGCCTCGGAGCGCGCCCGGTAAGCCCAGGCCGACGCGAACGCCGCGAGCCCTGGGATGATGAGGAAGGTGAGGATGGCCGTGGCGACGCTGAGCAGCTTCCCTCGCTGGGCCGCCACGTACCGCTGGAGATCGCCAAGCTGCGCAGGGGAGCGCGGCCCGCGCCGGACCACGAAGCCGAGCAGGAGGCCGGACAGCACACCCAGCGTATAATGGGCGACGTAACGCCCCAGGAGCAACGCCGCAGCCCGGATCCGACGCGCGGCCGGCGGAGCAGGGGAGGGCGGTGCTCGACGGAGCGACAGCGTATCCCTTCATGGATGCTCTCCCGCTCCCTCCAGGCCCTTCGAGCCGGCGCGCGGCGCCGACCCGGGGAATGCTCCCGATCCGGCCGCCCGACTGCGCGACGCCAACCAACGTCGACGACCGCCGCCGTCGGCCATCGGCAACGATTCCCGCACGACTGGCGACCCCGGTCCGTAAGTGCCTTGAGTTCGATGCGGCATTACGGACACAGCTCGATGGTCGTGGTGGATTTGTGGCCTTCAAATTTGATTTTATGTGTCGAACCATGGTGGCCCATGCCGTCATGATGCATTAGAGTCGCGCACCGATGCACAACCGCTCTGACCAGTTCGCGAAGAACTTGCTGCGCGACGGCCTGAGCCTCGTCTCGGCGGCGGAGACCGAGGTCGAGGTGCTGGCGGCGACACAGAAGATCGACGTCTACAGCGTGCCTGATCCCGCACGGGAGGCCGAGCGCGCCGCTATGGGGCTGCTCGGCGAGCTCGCGGCGGAGCCGAGCCTGTTCGAGCCATTCCACAGCACGCCGAGCCTTCGTCAGGTCCGGCAGTGCTTGCGCAAGCAGCTCACCTGGCATCACGAGCTCGAACGCCGCGCCCGCTCTGCAGCTGGCGCCGTCGTGCCGGACGAGGACGCTGACGCGCCGCCGCAGCCGGCGGTGGACTTCCCTGCGCTGGTCGTCATCAGCCCGGGCCGTCCTGAGACGGTGCTTGGCGCCTACCGCTGCGAACCGGTGCAAGCAGGCGTCTACCATGCCGTGCCGGGCCTGGCGATGCGCGTGGTGGTGCTCGCGGAGCTGCCCCGGACGCGTGCGACGCTGATGCTGCGGCTGCTCGGCTCAGGCCGCCTCCTGCGCGAGGCGGTGGCGGATCTGGTGGCGCTGCCGGACGATGCCTGGGAGAGGAGCATCGCCACGCCGCTGCTGGTACACTTCCGGCTCGCAAGGCAGGAGCCGACGACCGACGAGGAGGACGATGTGAGCGCAGAGATCCGGGCGTGGTTCGAGGAGTGCCAGCAGAAGCTTCGGGCCGAGGCGCGGAAGGAGGGCCTCAGGGAAGGCCGCGACGAAGGGCTCAAGGAGGGCCGCGACGAAGGGCTCAAGGAGGGCCGCGCCGAGGAGGGGGCTCGTGCCGTGCTGACCACGCTCCGGGTTCGCGGTATCGCCGTGCCGGACGCCGCGCGGGAGCGCATCCTGGCCGAGAAGGATCCGGAGACCCTGGAACGGTGGCTCGAGCGGGCCATCGTCGCCGCGTCGCTCGCCGAGGTCCTCGACCCGCCGAGCTGAGCGATCCGGCCAGGATATTCAGGACGGCGCCTGAGACATCCTCTCCTTCGATCTCGCGATCTCGAAATGGGTTCAAGCAGGCTGCGGCGAGGACCGCGCCTGCTATCTGGCGAACGCCGACAGGCGGCGCAGCAGCCCGGAGAGCTGCGGATACATGTCCCTGTAGATCCCCAGCAGCGCCGCATACCGCCGCCGGCGCTCGCCATCGGGCTGGAACGTCGCCATGGCCCTCCCGCGCATCGCCCTCGCGGCCGCCTCGATGCTCCCGGCCAGCCCGGCCCCGGCGGCCGCGCACATGGCGGCGCCGAGGCACGCCGCCTCGACCGTCTCGGATCGCTCCAGGGCCACGCCCGTCGCGTCGGCCACGACGCCACACCAGAGGTCGCTGGCGGCGACGCCGCCGACCGCGGCGAACTCCGCGACCTCGATCCCCGCCGCGCCGCGCATCAGGTCCAGCACCAGCGCCTGCTCCAGCGCCACGCCCTCGATCAGCGCGCGGTACACGTGCCCGCGCCCGTGCGCGTCCGTCAGGCCCAGGATCGCGCCGCGGGCGTCGACGTCCCAGTGGGGGTTCATGGCGCCCTCCCAGTAGGGCAGGAGCAGCAGGCCGTCGCTGCCGGGCGGCAGCGACGCCGCCTCCGCCTCGATCGCGGCCATCGCGGCCCCGTCGCGCGGATCGACGCCCAGCAGGCGGCGCAGGAACCAGTCCGAGAGCAGCGCCCCGCTGCGCAGGCTGCTCTCCAGCACGTAGCCGCGGCCGGAGGCGCTGGTCATCGTGCGCCAGGCCGGGTCCTGCCGCGCCTCCGGGCAAAAGACGCCGAACACCACCGCCGTGCCGAGGTTCAGGTACGCGCGCCGCGGGTCCAGCGCGTCGACGCCGAGCCCGGCCACCTGGCCGTCGCCGCCGCCGGCCAGCACCGGCGTGCCCGCGCGCAGCCCGGTGGCCGCCGCGGCGGCCTCCGACACCACGCCGAGCGGCGCGCCCGGGGGGAGCGCCTCCGGCAGCCGGTCGGGCGTGACGCCGACCGCGCCGCAGAGCTCCTCCGACCAGCGGCGCGCGCCGATGTCGAAGAGCGCGAGCGGGTCGGCGCTCGCCCAGCTCGTGCGGGCGCGCCCGGTCAGCGCCCGCACGAGGTAGGCCTGCACGTCGCAGAAGAGGGCGGTGCGGCGGTGGATCTCCGGCTCCTCCTCGGCCAGCCAGGCGATCTTGGGCAGCGCCGGGCCGAAGTCCGCGGCCTTCCCGGACAGCGCCCTGAGCCGGCCTTCCCCGATGCGGCGGACCAGGGCGCCGAGGTGCCCGCGCGCGCGCCCGTCCAGCCACAACATGGCAGGGCGCAGCGGCTCGCCGTCCGCGTCGAGGCAGGCGAAGGTCTCGCGCTGGTGCGCGATCGCGAGGCCCGCGATGCGGCCCGGGTCCACCGCGGCGGTGACCTCCGCGACCGCCTGGCGCAGGGCGCCCCACCAGTCCCGCGGATCCTGCTCGAACCGGTCGGGCGCCGGCCGCGCCAGCGAGAGCGGCGCCCGGCCGAGGGCCAGCAAGCGGCCCTGCGCGTCGAAGGCGGCCGCCTTCGCGGCCGTGGTGCTCAGGTCGACGCCGAGGACGAGGTCGGCCCGCATCGCGCCTGTCAGCAGCCAGGAAGGTGAGGTTGACAGGCGATCACCGGGGCAGACTACAGTGCGCGTCGCGCCGACACAATTCACCTCGGCGCGGCCGGGCTGCCCGCCCGGCGGCGAAAGAGGAGCGTGAAGCGGTGCGAGCAACCATCATCCACGGCATCCGCGACGTCCGGCTCGGCGACGTCGAGCCCCCGCAGCCGCGCGACGGCATGGTGATGATCCGGGTCGCGGGCTGCGGGATCTGCGGCAGCGACCTGCACTACTACCTGGAGGGCGGGATCGGCGCCGCGCAGATTCACAACCCCTTCGTTCCGGGGCACGAGCTCGCCGGCTGGGTCGCCCAGGACTATCCCGAGCTGGGCCTGTCCAGGGGGCAGCTCGTCGCCGTCGACCCCGCGCGCGCCTGCGGCCGCTGCGAGTGGTGCCATCGCGGCCACGTGAACCTGTGCCCCTTCGTGGCGTTCCTGGGCGCGCCGCCGCTCCACGGCGGCATGGTGGAGCAGATGGCCGTGCACCCCGATCAGATCGTGCCGGTGCCCCGCGACTTCTCGGTGCGCCGGGCGGTGATGCTGGAGCCGCTGGGCGTCGCGGTCCACGCCATCGACCTGGCGCGGCCGCGCCTGCAGGAGACGGTGGTGGTGCTGGGCTGCGGGCCGATCGGCCTGTGCCTCGTCCAGCTCGCGCGCCTGGCCGGCGCCGACCGCGTCTTCGCGGTCGACCCGGTCGCGTACAGGGCGGAGGCCGCGCGCCGGCTGGGCGCGCACGACGCGGCGCCGACGTTCGCGGCCGTCGCGGAGTGGACGGGCGGCCGGGGCGTCGACCTCGTTCTCGAGGCCACCAACGCGCCCGAGGGCTTCCACCACGCCGCCGAGGCCGCGCGCATCGGCGGGCGCGTCCTGCTGGCCGGCATCCCCGAGGGCGACGGCTACGCGCTGCCGGCGGCGCTGTGCCGCCGCAAGGGGCTGAAGGTCAAGTTCTCCCGGCGCATGGGCCACGTGTACCCGCGGGCCATCCGCCTGGTCTCCGAGGGGGCGGTGGACGTCGATTCGATCGTCACTCACCGCTTCGACCTGTCGGACGCCGCCGAGGGCTTCCGCCTGCAGGCGGACTGCCAGGACGGGGCGCTGAAGTCGATCATCGTGCCGGAGGACGGCGACGCGCCGTTCTGATCCGGGCACCCACGAAGTCCATCGTCGTGAGTACGACCGCACGTGAGCAGGGCGTTCGCTCGAGCGCAGAGGGCTGCTCGTCGCTGGAGCGAACGCCTGTCGGGCTGGACGCCGCGCTCACCTGCCCAGGATGACGCGGAAGATCTTCTCGTTGCTGTTGTTGGGGACGCTGTCCGTGCCCCCGGTGTTGGTCGTGGTCAGCCAGAGGTTGCCATCGAGGGTGGGCTCGACGGTGCGGAGGCGACCGTGCGTACCCACCAGGAGCTGCTGCACGTTCGTCAGGCTGCTCCCGCTGATGACCGCGCGGTACATCCGCGTCCCCCGCTGGCATGCGGTGTAGAAGACGTTGTTCACGATCGCGATCCCGCTGCACGAGCCCTCGGAGGTCGGGTACGTGCGCTCGGGCGCGATGTAGCCCGCCGTGCCGCAGCCGCTGCCGCCTTGCGAGACGGTGCCCTCGCAGTTCGGCCAGCCGTAGTTCCCGCCCTTCTGGATGAGGTTGGTCTCATCCATCACGGTATTGCCGAACTCCTGCTCCCAGAGCCGGCCCTCGGAATCGAACGCCAGCCCCTGCGGATTGCGGTGTCCATAGCTCCACACGTGGTTCCCGAACGGGTTGTCCGACGGGACCCTGCCGTCAGGCTCGATCCGCAGGATCTTGCCGCTGAGGCTGCTCGTGTCCTGCGCGGAGCTCGCGTTCTGCGCGTCACCCGTGGAGGCGTAGAGCTTGCCGTCCGGCCCCCACCGCAGCCGGCCGCCGTTGTGGTACTTGTTGCGGGCGATCCCCGAGACGAGCACCTGCTCGGTGGACGTGTCGAGCCTGGCGGCGGACCCGTCTCCGATGACCTTGATCCGCACGATCCGGTTGTCCGACGGCGACGTGTGCATGATGTACAGCCATCGGTCGGTCGTGAACGTCGGCGCGATGGCCAGCCCCATCAGGCCGCCTTCGCCGTCCGTGCCCGCGACGTTCGGCACCGTGCCGATCGAGGTCTTCGCGCCGGTGCCCGGGTTGAGATGGACGATGTCGTCCGCGTCCCTCCGGCTGTAGAGGATCGTGCCGTCCGGCAGCGAGACGAGGCCCCACGGGAGATCGTTGTCGGTGGCGATCTGGACGACCTCGCAGATCGCCGTGCTGCAGGCGCTCCCCGTGGTCACCGAGGCGGTGCCGCTCGCGGGCGACGCGTTGTTCTGCGCGTCGCGCGCGATCACGTGATACGTGTAGGCCGTCGCCGCTGTCAGGCCGCTGTCGACGAAGGACGTCGCAGGCGGGGTCGCGCCAGAGCCGGTGACCGTGCCGACCTTCGCGCCATTGCGATACACGTCGTACGCCGCGACCGCGATGTTGTCGGTCGACGCGCTCCACCGGAGCGTCACGCTGGTCCCGGACGCGCTGCCGGTCAGGTTGGTCGGCGCCGTCGGAGCCTGCTCATCGACCTCGCAGTGCGGCGTGGTGAGCCGCAGCGTCTCGCTCGCTTGCGAGACGTTCCCCGCGGCGTCGACCGCGTTGACGTAGACCCCCCAGCTCACCCCCGGCGACACGGTGATGCTCGTCGACAGCGTGGAGCCGCTGACCGACGTCATGAGCTGGCCGTCGTGGTAGATGTCATAGGACGCGACGCCGGCGTCGTCGGTCGACGCCGACCAGGACAGCGTCGCCGAGCTGCACGTCACATTGCTGGCGCTCAGGCTGGAAGGGGGCGTCGGCGGCTCGGTGTCTGTCTCTTCTTCCGCGGGCAACGACCATCGCTGGTTCGTCCCGCCGTGGCAGGTATACAGCTGGACGGGGGTGCTGTTGGCCGTCCGCCGCCCCTCGACGTCCATGCACAGCCCGGACTGCTGGCCGACGATGGAACCGTCCGCGTTCGTCCTCCATTTCTGGTGAGGCTGTCCGGTGCAATTGCCGATCACCACCCTGGTCCCGTTGGTGGTCCCGCGGCCCGCCGCCTCGACGCACCTGGTACCGCCATAGACCTTGATCTCGCCGGCTTCCGTGAACGTGAAGGACTGGTTCTCCCCTCCATTACAGTCGTAGATTTGCACCGCGGTGCCCGTCGCGGTGCTCCTCCCTTTCACGTCCAGGCAGCGCCCGGACCCGACGCCCCTCACCGTGCCGGTCGCCACGAGCGGCGCGTCGTCGGCGCTGATCGCCTCGGTATCCCCGCCGGATTCATCGATGCAGCCGGCAGGGAAGAGCGCCAGCGTGGCCGCTCCGGTCATCCAGTACCGTTGTCTCCGAGCTGTCCTCATGTCGCCCCATCCATGGTGTTAATCCGTTGTGCTCGCCGGACGGCCAGCCCCAGGCGCGGCTGAGGCGACGTCTCGGCATACATCTCGTACGATCTCGTCCGATCTGGCTCGCGACGGATTTCGACAATCGACGGTGATCGCGCGGCTACGCCGATGAGCTTGCTTACTATCATGCTCGACCCGCGGCGCAACGCATTTCAATGCATGATCATGGGAAGGAAAATTTTCGAGCGATCTTGCGTCGGTATGTCTGGAGTTGCCCGTTGCCAGCGGAAGAATCGATTGCTTCTCGGTGCAGTCAGCGTACCAGCGCTCCTGCTCGCCGCCGCGCCTGGCCGGCGAGCGTCGTGTGGCGCAAAAGCGCCTCAGTGAGCGCGGTAAGGCGCAAAAGCGCCTCACTCGCGGGCGCCGCCGCGCGTCGGTTTCCTTGACGTCCTTCGTCGTGGGATGGGCGACCGCTCGTGTCGCTGGTGCTGAATAGTTATCGTGTGCCTGTTTAATGCAAGGACGAGGCGATAGGCCAGCGCGGCGTCGGCCAGGGCTCCGCGTCGATCAACCCCACACCGCGCCGGTCGTCGCGCGGCGCATGGGGAGCCCTGGACTCTCGCGATCCATGGGGTCCGGATGCGGGCAGGGATCACGTCGTGTGGCACGTACAGCGCCTGCTGAACGGCGCTGCCATCCCGGGTTGGACCCGGGGGCCTCGTCAGGGATGGCGGAGAAGGGGGAGGAGAGGCCAGGGCGCAGGGGCGATGGCCGATCGAGGCGGGGCGCGGAGGTTCTTCGGAAAATTCACAGGGAGGCGGGGAGACGGGGAGGCAAATCCAGAAACTACTCCCTGTCTCCCCGCCTCCCTGTTCAATTTCTCACTGAAAAGGCCTGCGCAAGGAGGGATTCCTCAGGGCGCTCAGCCCTGCTTGCGCGGCGCCTTGAGCGACAGCTTGAGCAGCACGTCGTCGCGGATCAGGTCGTCCTGCTTGCCCGGGTAGACGATCCCGAAATCCTTCCGGTTGATCACGAACTCGGCGTTGCCCGACACGCTGTCGGCGCCCTCGGTGATCGTCGCGGGGAAGGTGATGGTCTTCTTCACCCCGTGCAGATCGAGCTCGCCGGTGACGGTGTGCGTCGCGCCGTTCTCGCCGCCGGCCTTGATCTGCGTCGAGGTGAAGGTCGCCTTCGGGAACTGCTCCACGTCGAAGAAGTCCTTCGACTTGAGGTGACCGTCGAGCTTCTCCGCGTCCGTCTTCACCGACGACGTGTCGGCCTCGATGCTGAGCTTGCCGCCGTCGGCCTTGCCGCCGGCGAGCGTGATGGAGCCCGAGATCTTCTCGAATTTCCCCTCGTGCTTGCCCGTGACCTTGGAGCCGACGAAGCCGATCGTGGAGGCCGTCGCGTCGATGGGGAGCGCCTCGGTGGGGGCCGACGGCGCGGCCGCCTGCGGCTGCGCCGGCGCGGCGGACGAGATGGTCGCCTTGGGCTTGTCCTTGGTCGGATCCTCGCAGCCCGCGAGCGAGAGCAGGAGAGCCGCGGGGAGCGCGATGCGAGCGATACGGGACATGATCATGAGAGACATTCTCCTTCTTGGTCAGCCAAACTGCACAGAGCGCTTCGTGAACGAGCCGTAGGTGAGCCCCGTGATGGGGAACGCCACGGGCTCGCCCACGTCCACCGACGCGCCGACGGCGGCGACGACCGGCACGAAATGCTCATGCGTCGGGAGCGCCATCCGCACCCCCGGCGCGCGCGCGCGGTAATCGAGCAGCGCGTCCACGTCCCGGCGCGCCAGGACGTCGGCGCACCAGGCATCGAACTCGGTGGCCCAGGGCTGCGTGACCGCATCGCCGCGCCAGTCTGCCGCGCGGAGGTTATGGGTCAAGAAACCGCTGCCCACGACGAGCACCCCCTCGTCGCGCAGCGGCGCGAGCGCTCTCCCCATCTCGAGGAGCGGGCCTGGAGAGAGGGTCGGTAACGAGACCTGGAGCACAGGAATGTCCGCGCCCGGGTACATGCAGATCAGCGGCACGTAGGCGCCGTGGTCGAGGCCGCGGCCCGGGGCCTCCGCGACCCGCCCGAGCGGCCCGAGCAGCTCCCGCACGCGCCGCGCGAGCGCGGGGGCGCCCGGCGCGGGGTACGTCACCTGGTAGTACTTCTCGGGGAAGTTGTAGAAGTCGTAGACGAGCGGCACGGTCTCGGTGGCGCCGATCGTGACCGGCGCGTCGACCCAGTGGGCCGAGAGCATCAGGATGGATCGCGGGCGCGGCATCGCCTGCGCCCACGCGCCGAGCTCGGCCACCCACGCGCGGTCGTCGAGCAGGAAGGGAGATCCGTGCGCGAGGAAGATGGCCGGCATGCGCCCCTCGCGCGCCTGTTGCTGGGTATCGGACATGGTGCCTCTCTCGGTGGACGTCGAAGGCCGGCATGCGCCCGCGAAGGGCACGGCCCCGCCCGCGGCGAGCAGGAGCCTGAGAGCAGCGCGGCGATCCATGATTCCGACCCTAGGATGTTTCCAGGAATGATACAATCTCCGCAAAATGAAACGTGAGGTTGCGAAGCGGGAAACCATCGACGCCGATCTGGCCGATCTGCGGGCCTTCTGCCTGGTCGTCGATCTCGGATCGATCACGGCGGCGGCGAAGACGCTCGGCGAGACCAAGGGCAGCGTCAGCCGGCGCATCACCCGGCTCGAGCAGGCGCTCGGGGTGGAGCTGCTCCGGCGCAGCCCGCGGCGCGTGCAGGCCACCGACGACGGCCTCGCCTACCGGATGCGGGTCGGCCGGGCGCTCGAGCTGCTGGAGGACGCGAACGTGGCGGTGCAGCAGGCGCGCGCGAAGCCGAGCGGGCACCTGCGCGTGACGGCGCCGTTCGATCTCGGCCTGAGCATCCTCGCGCCGCTCTCGGCGGGCTTCGCGGAGCGCTTCCCCGAGATCTCGCTGGAGATGCTGCTCACGGAGGCGCTCCTCGACTTCGACGCCCACCAGATCGACGTCGCCCTGCGCGCGACCTCGAGCCTGCCGGACTCGTCGCTCATCGCCCACAAGCTGCTGCACCTCGAGGTCGGCCTCTTCGCCGCGCCGGCCTACCTCCGCAAGCACCGGCCCGTGCGCAGGCCCGAGGACCTGAAGGGGCACCGGCTCCTCCTGGCCCAGACCACGCGCGGCCACGCGACGATCGCCCTCCTGCCGCGCGACGGCGGCGACCGCGCGGAGCTCCGCGTGCGCGCGGCGATCTCGGCCTCGGATTACTCGTTCTGCCGCGAGGTCGCCCTCGCCGGGGCCGGGATCGCGCTCGTCCCCGAGGTCAACGTGCGGGGCGACCTCGAGGCGAAGCGGCTCGTCCCCGTGCTGAAGGACCACACGATCGACGGCGGCGCCCCCCTCTACCTCGTCCACCCCGGGACGCGCTTCCTGCCGCCGAAGATCCGCGCCTTCCGCGACCACCTGCTCGACAGCTTCGGCGTGCGCGGGCGCCGCGCGTAGCCGCGGGCCGGCGCTTCGCCCTCCGGACGGAGCCGGCCGTGCTCGCGCCGGAGCAGCGGATCACCACCGGCTGCTTCTGGGGAAGCAGCGCGGCCGCAGATCCGCGCGGCGCCCGGCGTCGACGGCGCCGCGCGCCAGCGGGCGCGGGCCCATGGACGGCCGCCGCCAGGAGGCGAATCGCGCGGCGGCATGGGTGTTGCTGAATCTGCGGATCAAGGCGCGGCGCCGCCGGCAAAGCCGGTTCCGAGAGCCGACTTGCCGGAGCCGTCTCGGCGTCTCCCAGGACCCTCCTCCGTCGCCGGCCCGGCGGCGGGGCGGCGCCTCGGGCCCGAGCAACAGCCCCGCTTCCAGCCGCGCACCGAGGTCCATCTGCGCACGTTCATCGACAGGAAACGCTTTCTTCTGGTGCTCGCGGCGCTCGTCGCCCTGACCGGCTGCAAGCGCGAGGACGCGGCGAGCGCCGCCCCCCGGCTCGCCCCGGACGCCCCGATCCCGGACGCGTTCCCGCGCGAGACGCGGCTCAGCATCGGTGATCCGACCGTGCAGAAGCAACTCCAGCTCTCCGGCGACATCGACAGGCTGCCGTTCGTCGTGGACTGGCAGAACATCAGCGGCGGACCGCAGACCATCGAGGCGTTCCGCGCCGGCGTCCTCGACGCGGGCGCGGTCGGCGACACGCCGCCCATCCACGCTACCTTCACCGGGCTCGACGTGAAGATCGTCACGGTGTACGTCCGGGAAAAGCCGATCTACGAGCTGGCCACGGCGCCCGGAGTGCGCCTGTCGTCGATCCACGATCTCCGCGGCAAGAAGATCGCCTATTCGCCGGGGCAGGCGCAGGGCGCGCTCGTCCAGCGCGCGCTCAGGGCGGCGCGGCTGTCGCCGCAGGACGTCACGCTCGTCCAGCTCGCCAGCCCCGAGTTCAAGGAGGCGCTCACCAGCCGCCAGGTCGACGTCGCGCCGCTGTCCGGCACCATCCTGCGGCGCTACCTCAACGAGTACGGCGCCGAGGGCGCCTCGTCGTTCGCGCACGGGGTCCGCGACAACCTCGGCTTCCTCCACGTGCGCGCGTCGGTGCTCGAGGACGCCCACAAGGCGGCGGCGCTGCGCGAGTACGTGACATGGCGGACCCGGGCCCAGCTCTGGGCCCACGCGCACCCGGACGCGTGGGTCGAGGCGTACTACGTGAAGGACCAGGGCCTGACGGCCACGGAGGGGCGCTTCCTCATCGAGAGCGCCGGCAAGCCGCTGTACCCGGGCGACTGGGCCGAGGCGATCGCGCTGACCCAGGAGACCGTCGACCTGCTCGCCGAGGCCTCCGGCCAGAAGCGCTTCGAGGCCAGGACGATCTTCGACCTTCGATTCCAGACGATCGGAGCGGAGGTGGCCGGCGCCGCGCAGGGCGCCGCGCCGACGGACCGGCCGGCGACGGCCGAAAGGAGCACGCCATGACGACCGCACTGCCCACGAGGGCCGCCTCGCCGCGGCTCGCCAGCCTCCCGGCCCTCTCCGCGACGGCCGACATCCCCGCGCCGCGCGACGACGTGCGCCCGCTCGCGCCCGCGCGCGCATCGTCGAGCGGCCCGCCCGCCCGCGCCCTGTCCGGCCGCCGCCCGCGCCGCCTCGGCCCGGGCCGGCGCCTCCCGTACGGCATGGTGATCGGCCCGGCGCTGCTGCTCGCCGGCTGGGTGGTGGCGTCGGCGACAGGCGCGCTCGACGCGCGCGTGCTCTCCGCGCCGTGGACGGTGGTCGCCACGGCCCGCGACCTGATCGCCGACGGGCGGCTCCTGTCGAACCTGCTCACGTCGGCGCAGCGGGCCTTCCTCGGGCTCGCGCTCGGGGTCGGGCTGGGCACCGTCCTCGCCCTGCTCTCCGGGCTCACCCGCGTCGGCGAGGCGCTCGTCGACGGGCCGGTGCAGATCAAGCGCGCGATCCCGACGCTCGCGCTCATCCCACTGCTGATCCTCTGGTTCGGCATCGGCGAGCAGATGAAGGTGCTCACGATCGCCCTCGGCGTCGTCATCCCGGTCTACGTCCACACCCACGCCGCGCTGCGCACCATCGACGCGCGCTACGTGGAGCTGGCCGAGACGGTGCGGCTGTCGCGGTGGCAGTTCGTCCGGAAGGTGGCCTTGCCGGGGGCGCTGCCGGGCTTCCTGATGGGCGTCCGGCTGGCGGTCACCGGCGCGTGGCTGGCGCTCGTCGTGGTCGAGCAGATCAACGCCACGAGCGGCATCGGTCACATGATGTCGCTGGCGCGCTCGTACGGCCAGACGGAGATCATCCTCCTCGGCCTCGTCGTGTATGGGCTGTTCGGCCTGGCCTCGGACTCGGCCGTCCGGCTCATCGAGAGAAAGACCCTGTCATGGCGACGCATCCTGGCCGGCTGACCGCGGCCCCGCCCACGGTGCGGATCCGCGGCCTCGTCCGCCGCTTCGGCGCCCGCACGATCCTCGACAGCGTCGACCTCGACATCCAGAAGGGAGAGTTCGTCGCGCTGCTCGGCCGCAGCGGCTCGGGCAAGAGCACCCTGCTGCGGGCGATCGCCGAGCTCGATCACGACGTGACCGGCTCGGGCGAGCTGAAGGCGCCGGAGAACCGCGCGGTCGTGTTCCAGGACACGCGGCTTTTGCCGTGGGCGCGGGTGCTCGACAACGTGATCCTGGGGCTCGACGAGCCCTCGGCGCGGGCGCGCGGCCTGGCGGCGCTCGCGGAGGTCGGGCTGGCCGGGCGCGAGCGCGCGTGGCCTGTGGAGCTGTCCGGCGGCGAGCAGCAGCGGGTCGCGCTGGCGCGATCGCTGGTGCGCGAGCCGGAGCTCGTGCTGGCCGACGAGCCGTTCGGCGCGCTCGACGCCCTGACCCGCATGCGCATGCACGACCTTTTGCGCGAGCTGTGCGCGCGGCACCGCCCCGCCGTGCTGCTGGTCACCCACGACGTGGACGAGGCGATCACGCTCGCCGACCGGGTGCTCGTGCTCGTCGAGGGCCGCATCGCCGAGGAGCGGCGGATCGATCTGCCGGCGCCGCGCCCGCTGCGCCACCCCCGCTTCCTCGCGCACCGCGAGTCGCTGCTGGCCGCGCTGGGCGTCGCGCCGGGCGCCGCCGTCGCCGGGGACGTCGCGTCGAGCCCTGAGCTGGAATCCTGAGCTGGAATCCTGAGCTGGAAACTGACGTGGAACCTCACGTGGAAACTGACGTGGAATCTGACGTGGAAGGAAGTGCCTTGTGACCCATCGGCCTGGACAACTGCATCTCAACGCGTTTCTCATGAGCGTCGGCCACCACGAGGCCTCGTGGCGCTTGCCCGAGAGCGACCCGTTCGCGAACACGAACGTCGAGCACTTCAAGAACCTGGCGCGCATCGCGGAGCGGGGGAAGCTCGACTCGCTGTTCCTGGCCGACAGCCCGGTGCTCTGGAACAACGTGGGCCGCCGGCCGGCGGGGACGCTCGAGCCGACGGTGCTGCTGGCGGCGCTGGCGGGGGTGACCGAGCACATCGGGCTGATCGCCACGGCCTCGACCACGTACAACGAGCCGTTCAACCTGGCGCGGAGGTTCGCGTCGCTGGATCACATCAGCGGGGGCCGGGCCGGCTGGAACATCGTCACGACGGCCGGCGTGGACGCCGCGCGCAACTTCAACCTCGACGAGCTGCCGGTGCACAGCGACAGATACGCGCGGGCCGCCGAGTTCATCGACGTGTCGCTGAAGCTCTGGGATAGCTGGGACGACGACGCCGCGCTCGGCGACAAGGAGAGCGGCGTCTGGGGCGACGATCGCAAGATCCATCCGCCGCGGCACGTGGGCCGGTACTTCAAGGTCGAGGGGGCGCTCAACGTGCCGCGCCCGCCGCAGGGCTACCCGCTGCTCGTGCAGGCCGGCTCGTCGGACGACGGCAAGGAGCTGGCGGCGCGCTACGCCGAGGCCGTGTTCACGGCGCAGCAGACGCTGGCGGACGCGCAGCAGTTCTACGGCGACCTGAAGGCGCGGGTGCGCGCGCTGGGGCGCGATCCGGAGGGGATCAAGATCCTGCCGGGGATCGTGCCCGTCATCGGGGCGACGGAGGCCGAGGCGCAGGCGCTCGACGCGGAGCTCGACCGGCTCATCAAGCCGGAGTACGCGAAGCGGCAGCTCGCGCAGACGCTGCGCGTGAAGCCGGAGGACCTCGACCTCGACGCCGAGCTGCCGAAGGATCTGCCGAGCGAGGACCAGATCGAGGGCGCGAAGAGCCGCTACACGCTGATCGTGACGCTGGCCCGGCGGGAGCGGCTGACGGTGCGCCAGCTCATCGGCCGCCTCGGCGGCGGCCGCGGGCACCGGACGTTCGCGGGCACGCCCGAGCAGGTGGCGGACGCGATCCAGCACTGGTGGGAGCAGGGCGCCGCCGACGGCTTCAACGTGATGCCGCCGGTGCTGCCGTCAGGCCTCGCGGCGTTCGTCGACCACGTGGTGCCGATCCTGCAAAAGCGTGGCCTGTTCCGTACACAGTACGAGGGCAGGACGCTGCGCGACCGCTACGGCCTCCCGCGGCCGGCGAACCTCAACCACGGTCGGGATCTGGTCGAGGCGGCAGAGTAATTCGCGTCACAAATAACGGCGGCGAACCTCAACCACGGTCGGGATCTGGTTGGGGCGGCGAACCTCAACCACGGTCGGGATCTGGTCGAACCTCAACCACGGTCGGGATCTGGTCGAGGCGAAACAGTAATTTTAATCACAAATGGCGGCCGAGCCCTCGGCTGCCGGCGTGGCTCACCGCCGACCCGATGCGCCGGTCTCGGCGAGCCACGCCGCGACGTCCTCGGCGAGCTCGCGCGGGGCGCTCACCGAGACGGCGTGCCCCGACGCGTACGTCGGGAACCGGAGCGCGATGACGGCGTCGTCGCTCGTGAGGCGAACGACGCCGGGCCGGGCGGCGCCCGCGGGCAGCGACATGTCGATCTCGACCTCGTAGATCGAGCGCTCCGCGAAGAAGACCGGCAAGGCCTCCGTGTAGACGGCCGCGTCGTACCGGGCGTTGGTGATGAACGTCGCCGTGTGCGGCAGGATCTCGCCGAACGCGCGCAGCGAGCCGTGGTCGCCGAGGTAGCCCTGGCACGGTAGCCCCTCGGGCAGCCAGTAGGCGTCGTCCGCGCCGAGCCTGCCGAGCTCCGCGCGGAGCGCGCCCTCGTTCACCGCCGCCCTCGCCGCCTCGCTGCCGCTCCAGAAGTACCGCGAGGAGGGCCACCGCTCCGGCGGCGTGAGCCCGGCGATCCCGGCCAGGTCCACGCCGAGGAGCGTCTCGAGGTGCTCCGGGTTGCGCATCGACCTGGCGGCGCGCTCCGCGACGCGCTCTCCTTCCTCGACCGTCCTGCGCACGTCGAAGCGGTCCCGCGCCCCCGGCGCCGCGAAGTGCCCGGCGAGGTCCGGGTCCGTCCGCGCGAGCGGCTCCTCGTACATCGCCTGCTGCAGCCCGAAGAGGTTGGGCTGGATCAGCACCTGCCACCCGAACTGCTCGGCCACCTGCGACGGCGCCTGGCGGACTCCGGCGCGCTCCGGGAAGGCCGCGTCGAGGTGCGCTTGCATCCTGTCCTTCAGCCAGGGAGGCGCGAGCCCCATCACATTGAGCCCGTCCTCGCGGAGCGCGTAGTGCTGCATCATGTAGAGCATCACCGCCGCGCGCGTGCCGCCATAGCTCTCTCCCGCGACGACGACCGGGTTGTCGCGGAGCGCCTCGTGCGCGTCGAGGAACTCGAGCAGCACATGGATGAAGTCGGCGGCGTCCGCGATGTAGAGCTGCTCTCGACCGTGGCAGTCCGACGGGCGGGGGCTCGCGCGCTCGTACGAGAACCCCGTGCTGCGCGCGTCCACGTACAGCAGGTTCGCGAAGCGCGTATACGACGCCTCGTTCGCGATCGGCGGGGCGTCCGGGGGCGCCGTGGGATCCAGCGTGTGAGGTCCGGTCCCGTAGGGCAGCAGGATGCTGGTCGTCGCGGCGCCGGGGCCGCCGTTGAAGAACAGGATGAGCGGCGCGCGGTCCGGGCGCTCCTCGGCGGGCAGGAAGGAATAGAACATCCGTGATGGCCAGCCCGGGCCGAGCGTCTTCGATCCCGGGACCTCGATGAACCCGGCCTCGGCGGACAGCGTGGCAGGGGGGAAGTCGTAGGATTCGCCCGTGTCGCGCTCGCCGACGGAGCCGCCCGGATCCTCGCCGCGTCCGCCGCAAGCCGCGAGCAAGAGCGCGACGAGCGTTGCCCTGAAGACAGACCTGGCGCGAAGCAATGTCATACCGGTTGGTGGACATTCCCCCCTTTCGCCATCAACGAAAGATCGCGTTCGGCAGCGCACAGCCGCGAGTTTTTCCTGGTCGATTCCGGATCAGGCGAGCTCCGGCTCATGTACTTGCGTCCGACATGCGCACTCCTTCCGTCTCCTGGTTCGCCTTCACCCTGTTCGCCCTGGCGGCCGTCGCCTGCGGCGACGACGCCGGCAGCGGCCCGCCCTCCGCGGGCACCGGCGGCACCGGCGGCGCCGGCGGCGCGGGGGCCGGCGGCGCCGGCGGCGCGGGCGCGAGCGACGGCGGTGGCGGCGGCGATGCAGGCGGAAGCGCGGGCGGCGACGCGGGCGGCGGCGGCGCGGGCCCGCGCGAGGTCCTCGAGCAGCTCGAGGACCTCGAAGGCTTCACGGTCTCGGAGGAGGAGTCGAGCTTTCCTGGATATCGCTACTTCGTCATGGAGCTCGACCAGCCCGCGGATCACGCCGATCCCGACGGCGTGCGCTTCCAGCAGCGCGTGGTGCTGCACCACCGGGATCGCGCGGCGCCCGTGGTGCTCGTCACCGAGGGGTACGACATCTACCCTGAGGTTCAGTGGCTCGAGGAGCCGACCGAGCTGCTCGCCGCCAACCAGATCCGGGTCGAGCATCGTTTCTTCACCCCCTCCCGCCCGGAGCCCGGGGACTGGTCGCTGCTCACCATCGAGCAGGCCGCCGCGGACGTTCACCGCGTGATCGCGGCGATCCGGCCGCTCTACGAGGGCCGGTGGATCTCCACCGGCACCAGCAAGGGCGGCATGACCTCGGTCTACCATCGCCGCTTCTATCCGGCCGACGTGGACGGCACCGTGGCTTACGTGGCGCCGCACAGCGCTGGCGTCTCCGACCGGCGCTACATCGACTTCGTGGCCGAGCGCGGCGACCCCGCGTGCCGCGAGGCGCTACAGCGCTTCCAGCGCGAGGTGCTGCTGCGTCGCCCTGCCATGGTGGAAGCGATGGAGGCCGACGCGGAGGAGCGCGGCGTCACCTATGACCACCTCGGCGTCGACCGGGCGCTGGACGTCGCCGTCATCGAGTCCGTCTTCTCCCTCTGGCAGTACCGGGACTCGAGCTTTTGCCAGCGCGTCCCGACCGCGGCGTCGGACGACGGCGCCGTCTGGGCTTTCCTCGACGAGGCGAACGCTCCTCATCTCTGGTCCGACCCCTGGCTCCTGAACGTCGAGCCGTACCACTGGCAGGCTGCGGCAGAGCTCGGCTACCCCGGCTTCGCGGAGGCGCACCTCGCCGATCTCCTCCTGTATCCTGGCGCGAACGTACCCACCACGTTCGTCGAGCTCGGTCCTGACAGGACGCCTGTCTTCGATCCCGGGGCAATGCAGGACGTCTCCGGCTGGCTCGCCACCGAGGGTGAGCGTTTCCTGTTCATCTACGGCGAGAACGACCCGTACACCGCCGCTGCCTTCGACGTCGGGGCTGCCCGGGACTCCCACCGTTTCATCGCGCCCGGCGGCACCCACGGCGCCGTCATCCTCGCGCTCGCCCCCGCCGATCAGGCGCTGGCCCTCGACGCCCTCGCTGCCTGGACGGGCGTCACGCCCACCCGTGCCCCCGAGGCCGCGCTGCGCCCCCTGCTCCGTGGCCGCCGCTGGATGATGCGCGACTAGCTGGCGCTGACATAGCGCCGGACGCCGCGCCGCCACTGCCAGCGCGCGGCGACGGCCAGGAGCGCGATCGCCGCGAGCAGCGGCAGGACCGCGGAGAGCTCGAGCTCGCCGCGCAGCAGATCCACCGGCGTGTTCGTGGCCGTCAGGACGGGGAGCACGACAGCCAGCGCGAACTGGATCCAGCGCGGGTAGATCGTCCGCGGGCGGGTCGCGAACTCCAGCAGGTACTCGGGCACCCCGGCCAGCTGCTGCGGCCGCTCGATCCAGAAGCTCAGCCCGACGAACAGCTGGTTCAGCAGGTAATAGAACACCACGCCGCACAGGACCAGCAGGAGATAGGCGCCGAGGGTGGCCACGCTCGCCGGCGCGTCGAGGTGGGGCCACGCATAGAGCAGGATCCCCACCGGGATGATCATGTTGATCAGGCTGGGGAAATCCAGGCTCTTCAGGCTGCAGAGCAGCTGCGAGTCCACCGGGCGAACGAGGTCATAGTCCAGCTCGCCGTGGACGATCTTGTCCATCAACGCCTCGTGCGAGACGACGAAGAAGAACTGGTACGTGTGCTGGATTAGGCCGAACGTGGCGATGAGCGCCAGGGACGCGTGCAGCCCCCAGCCGGCGATCGAGTCGGTGAACTGGAAGTAGATCAGGAGGCTCGCCAGCTCGCCGACCGCGAAGAGCGTCCCGAACACCACCACGAACGCCGCCGACAGGCGGTAGCTCAGCGTCTGCGCCAGGCTATGCTGCCCGAGCAGCCGGAAGAGCCGCGGCCAGGACGACATCGCGTTATCCATTGACGGCCTCGTAGCGCTTCAGGCCGCGCCGCCACAGAAGCTGATACAGGGCCGCGCACGCGGCGTTCCAGAGGACCGACACGGCGAGGTACGCGGCGATCTCGCGCGACGAGAGCGCCCCCTGCAGCGCCCGCGTGTTGACGAAGCCGAACAGCGCGAAGGGGGTGGCCTGCACGACGTGGCCGATCGCCGGCGGCAGCAGGTCCAGCGGGAACGTGGTGCCGCCGAGGAGCGCCATGAGCGAGGCGTACAGCGGCTTGATCGGCCACATCTCGACGAGCCAGAAGCTGAGCGCGCCGACGACGGAGCCGACGAGGAAGCTGAGCAGCAGGTTGCTGCAGAGGAGCGCCAGCACGGCCGGCGAGGCGCGCTCCAGGACCGGCGCCCCGGAGGCGCGGAGCAAGAGGAGCGCGCCGGCGATCACGATCACCTCGATCACCTTGCTGCCGAGGAAGACAGCGAGGCTGTCGCCGAGGAAGCTGTACGGGCGGACGAGGTAGGCGCTCAAGGTGCCCTTGCGCACCAGGTCCGAGAGGCGGAAGAAGTGCGACGACGAGAACAGGATCGACATCAGCGCCGTCAGCACCAGGTACGCCGACATCTCATCGACCGTGTAGCCCTGGATCTCCGGGGTCGTCGCGAAGATGCTGCGCCAGACGAAGAGGGTCACGGCGAGCTGCAGGAGGCGGGTGATGACCCCCGTCACGACGCTCCAGCGATAGGCGAGCCCGACGGCAACCCGGTTGGCGAAGACTCGATAGTACGGCCACATGGCTCCTCCCTCTGCTCCTCGGTCGATTGCTGGGCGAACAGCGCGTAAAGCACGTCCTCGAGCGGCCTGTCCTGCGTCGAGATCTGGCGGACGGCGAGATCCCGCGCCACCATCGCGAGCGCATGGCAGAGCTCGCCCTCGGCCACCTCGCACTCCCACACGCCCCTCGACACGGGCGAGAGCGCGAGCGGGTAGCCGGCAGGCACGGAGTCGGCCTCGATCCGCAGGGTCCTCGTCGCGCGGTGGGACGTCAGGAGATCGGCGAGCGAGCCGTCGTAGTGGACGCGGCCGTGCTTCAGGATCACGAGCCGATCCGCCAGCACCTCGATGTCGCGCGCGTAGTGGCTGGTCACCACGATCGTGGTCCGGAAGCGCTCGCGCGCGTCTCGCAGGAACGCGCGGATCGCCCGCTGGCTCGCGATGTCGAGGCCGATGGTGGGCTCATCGAGCAAGAGCAGGCGCGGCTGGTGGATCAGCGCCGCGATCAGCTCGAACTTCATCCGCTCGCCGAGCGAGAGCTTGCGCACCGGCGTGTGGAGCTGGGCCCCGACGTCGAGCATCTCCACCAGCGCGCCGAGCCGGCGCCGGTACTCGCTGTCCTCGATGCGGTAGATGGCCTGCAGCACCGCCAGCGTCTCGGTCGGCGGCAGATCCCACGTGAGCTGGCTCTTCTGGCCCAGCACCAGGCCGATCTGGCGCAGGAACCGCGCAGACTTCCGGTACGGCGCCTCGCCGAGGACCTCGACCTGGCCGCGCGACGGGTGGACCAGGCCGGAGAGGATCTTCATCAGCGTCGTCTTGCCGGCCCCGTTCGGCCCCAGCAGGCCGACGATCTCGCCCGCGCCCACGCGGAGCGTCACCTCCGCGAGCGCGACGGCGCGCTCGGCCTCGCGCCGGAAGAAGTCCCGGAGCGACCCGCGCAGCCCCTGCATCTTGCGGTAGGTGACGTAGTCATGGCCGATGTCATGGAGTGCGATCATGGTCATTCAGCTCCTCCCGTTCCGTCGCCCTCGTCGAGCAGCGCGCGGCCGATGAGCCCGAGGCCCCGCGGCGACGGCAAGACGGCCTGGCCGCTGCGCACGAGGTGAAAGCGCTCCAGCCCCGGGATCAGGCAGTGAACGCAGGCGATGCCGCCCGCCGTGACACGGTTCTGCGCGAAGTAGATCCGGTGGCCGCGGGCCGCGACCGTCGCCTCCAGGCGGTCGAGGTAGCCGCCGAGGTCGCCCTGCCCGACCGGCTCGTCCGGCGGCTCGGCCACGGCCACGTCACGGACGTTGCCCTCCGCGAGGTGCGCGCCGATGTCGAGCTCCACGCAGCGCTGGTAGCGCGGCAACCCCGCGAACCGCCGCACGATCGCGCGGTGCTCCGCCGCCGTCGCCGCGTCGCACAGGTGCCATAGCTGCACGGTCTCGAGCACCGCCCGCTCGATCGCGTAAGGCCACGAGAGCGACGCCCCCGAGCCGGCGAGCGGGACGTCCTGCCCGCTCCCGGCGGCGAGCGCCATGCACGCCGGCAGGCCGAAGTCGTTGCGGATGTCGAGGAGCGTGATCGGGCGCCGGATCAGCGCCTCGCTGGCCGCGAGCAGCTCGCGCAGCCCGGCGGGCAGGCTCCGCCGCGCGATGATCCGGAGCGGCGCGCCCGCGGGCGCCACGAACGTCTCCAGCAGGAAGGTCGAGACAGCGTCGCGCTCCAGGAGCTCGCACACGCCGTGGATCAGCGCCTCCTCCTGCGTCAGGCCGATCGCCGTTCCATTGTTGGTCGCGTACTTGATCAGGAGCGCGTAGTCGAACGTGTCGCCCGCGAAGCGCGCGTCGATGTAATCGGGCATGGAGAGCACCAGCGGGTAGCGGAGCGCGTCGTCTCCGCGCCGCGTCGTGTAGGCGCGGCATGGCAGCCGCGCCCCGGGCTGCGTCCGCGCCAGTTGCTCGAAGACGGGCTCGGACGCGAGCCGCGGGCACGCCGAAAGCTCGGCGACCGCGACAGGCTCGCACGGCCCGGCGATGCGGCGCGGATCGGTGAAGTAGTGCTCGACCGCCTCGAACAGGGCGCTGGCGAGCGATTGCTCGCCTGTCCCCTTGCCGTTCCCGACGGCGACCTCGCGCCCCTCGTCATCGCGCAGGGAGCATTCGTACGTGCGCAGCCCGTCGCCATACCAGGTGACGCGCGGCCGGAGCCCGAGGCGGGAGATCTCCTGCTGCACCCTGTCTATCGCCTCGGCGGTCGTCGCGCTGCGTTCGAGCGTGTGATACGGCATGATTCAAGACCTCCTCCGAAGTGAGCGCCGCGACCTGACGGGCAGCCAGGGCGGCGGTGACCTTTGCCTCAGCGCTCCTCGTCCAGGATCAGCGCGTCCAGCGCGTGGAGGTGCTCCAGCGCGGCGCGCGCCGACGCGTCGCCGACCAGGCGCGCGAGGCTCGACCCGGCCGCGGCGCCCGCCCCGAGGGGGACGCTCACGCCCGCCCGGAGCGCCGGCAAGAGCTCCAGGAGCGCGGGTGTGTGCGGCACGCTGAGCGCGTGGCCGTTGGCGAACACCTTGACGTGCTGCCCCGCGGCCCGCCAGAGCAGCACGCAGCCCGGGTCGAGCCGCGCCGCCCCGGCGGCGAGCGTCGCGGCGCGCGGCGGCGGCACCTCGCGGAAGCCGACGGCGCTCACCCGCTTGCACCACCACTCCTCCAGCGCCGCGTCGACGTGCTCGCTGAGCACGATGCCGCGGAACAGCCGGAGCGCGTCGAGCTCGCGCTGCGGCGCGGGCGGGGCGTCCGCCCCGGCGAGGTCGAGAGGGTACGTGTGGAGGTCCTCGAACCCCGCCAGCGCGCGCTTCAGCGCCTTCCCGACGACCTCGCTGAGGAGCGACGACTCCGGCGCGCCGAAGAAGAGCCCGATGTTGAACACGGCCGTCGCCGGCGGCGGGTCGCCGGAGATCGCCGTGTGCCAGTAGGTCGACGGCCAGTACAGCACGTCCCCCGGCTCGCCGCTGAGGATCACCGCGTCGCGCAGCGCGTCCGTGGGGTCGTGCTCGACGATCGTCCGCCGCAGGCCCGAGCCGACGATCCGCACCCGCTTGTCGCTGAAGTGATGGCCGGGCCAGACGGCCATCGTCTTTCGCCCGTGCAGGACCATCATGAAGGTGCTCGCGCCGTCGGAGTGGACCCCGAGCGGCGTCGCGCGGTAGGCGCCGAGGAAGGTGTCGCAGTCCACCCCATCGGTGGGCACGCCCACGCGCTCGATCAGCCCGCGGACGAAGGCGCGCGCCCTCCGCCAGATGGCGGGGTGGTGCAGATGCAGGTTGTTCTGCGAGAACGCGAACTCCTTCATCCCCTCCGGACTGCCCATCACCCGCTCGAGATAGCCGGGCAGCGTCGCGTCGGACGCCAGCGGGAGGTACGCGTCGTACGAGCGCAGCAGCGTCCCATCCGCCCACATGCTGAACGTGCGCCGGCCGCCCGCGCGCCACTCGTCCGCGGCGGCGCGCATCGCCTCGAGGAGCTCGGGCGGCTCGATCAAGGGCCTCCCCTCCGGCATGCGCAGCACAGCAGGGCGGCGCTCCCAGGTGGTCTCGATGAAGCGGTCCCAGTCATCGAGGAGCGCCGGCGCGGCGCGCGTGACTTCCCTTGTTCCATTCATGACTTGCCTCCTCGACGGCGCCTCCCGGGTCGCTCGCCGCGCGTCACGCCGCCACGCCGACCCGCTGCAGGTGCTGCTCCACCCGGCGGAGCACGCGCGCGTTCGGCTGGTAAACGCCCGTGGGGATGGCCAGGCTCAGGTACGAGCTCCCCTCGCGCATCATCAGCCCGCGGCGGGTCAGCTCGTCCAGCGCGGCCTGCACGGTCCCCTCGTCGAGCCCGAGGTCGCGCGAGAGGCTCGCCGCGGTCCGGATCGCGTCGCACCCGAGGTAGACCAGGCGCCGCGCGCCGTCGAGCACCGTCACCGGCCGATGATCCGGCGCGTCGTCGCGCAGATCCCAGAGCAGCAGGGCCGAGCCCTTGTCGACGAAGAACAGATCGGCAGCGGGGTGGAGCGCCTGCCAGCGGATCCATTGCTCGGCGACGGGGCGGGTGTACCCGAGCGCCGTGTCCCAGTGCGCCTGATCGTAGATGAAGTAGTAGGAGAGGTCGAACACCGCCTCGGGGGGCAGCGCGTGATAGGTCAGCAGCGCCGCCGGGTAGGGCGCGACGTCGCGGAACCCCATCTGCTCGGCCTGATCGAAGTTGGGGCTGAACCGATCCAGGCGGATCGGCGGGACCGAGGCCGGCGGCTGCAGGTGGACCAGAAGGGGGATCAGCCTCGCCGTCTCGGCGTACCCCTCGGCCGTCTCGCCGGGGAAGCCCCACAGGATGTTCCACTGCACGTCGATGCCGAGCTCCTTCGACCACTTGAGCAGCTGGACGTTCTGGATCCCCGAGATGCCCTTGCGCATGAGCGCCAGGACCTCGGTGCTCAGGCTCTCGATGCCAGGCTGGATCGACGTGATCCCCACCCGCTTCATGAGCCGGAGCTGCTCCTTCTTGAGGTTCGCCTTCACCTCGTAGAAGAGCTCGAACTCCTGATCCAGCTCCGCGAGCCTGGGCAGCAGCGTCTTGAAGTACCGGGTGTCGAGGATGTTGTCGACCACCTGGACCGCCCGGTTCGGGTAGCGATCCGTGAGATAGAGGAGCTCGTCGAACGCGCGCTGATCCGACTTGCTGCGGTAGGTCATGACAGCGCCGTTGAGCCCGCAGAAGGTGCAGTGGTGCTTCTCGCCCCACCAGCAGCCGCGCGACGTCTCGAAGGGGATCCAGTGCACCTCCCCGGCGTCGACGCCGTACCGCTCGACCTGCTCGAAGAAGTCGTCGTAATCGCAGAACGGCAGCGAGTCCATCACGACCGGCGGCGCCGGCTGCGCCATGAGCTGGCGCGAGCGCCTCCGCCGGGCCTCCTGACACGACACGCTCTTGAGCAGGGGGATCGTCCCGTCGCGCAGGTACTGCTCGGCCAGGAGCGGAAACGCCGTGTCGCCCTCGCCGGACACCGCGACGTCGACGAACGGGAAGTGCCGGACCAGCGCCTGGCCCATCGATCCTTCGCAGTTCGCGCCGCCGAAGACGATCAGGGTCTCTGGCGCCGCCTCCTTGATGAGCCGGGCCAGGCTGAGCGACGCGACGTTCTGCTCGAACGTGGTCGTGAAGCCGACGATGCGGGGCCTCGTGGCCAGCACCTCGGCCGCGCACTCCTCGAGGAACTCCGGCGCCAGGCGCCGCGCCTCCAGGAGCATCTCGATGTGCTCGTCGGGGTAAGGCCGGTTCGTGTAGTGCCCCTCGCGGAACGCCGTCGTGCGCCCCTTGAGGATCTCGTCGATGTAACGCTGCGTCGCCTCGGCGTCGTCCCCGAAGAGCGCCGCGCTGAAGATCCAGTCCCCGATCTGGTCGTACGGCGGGTGATAGCGGGAGATCCTGATGTAGCGCTCGGTGCCCAGGCGACCGGCGAACTTCAGGTTGAAGTACAGCGTCCTCGACCTGATCTCCTTGCTCGCGAGCCCGGCCGAGAGGAGCCCGAGCCCGATCGACGGCATCGAGATGGGACCGAACGGCATGCTGATCAGCGCCGTGTCCGCGGGCGCGGGGGAGACGGCGGTCCGAGGTGTGGCGCTGCGCGTGAGTACGTCCATGGGAATGCCTCGCAGAGAGCTGACGTTGAGCGCGCCTGTGGTTCCAGGCGGCAGGACGCCATCCGGTCTGCTCGATGTGCGCGAGCCGGCGGCGAGCGACGAGAGAGCGGCGGAGGAGGCCGGCGCGCGCGTCGACCTCCTCCGCCGGATCACCCGGCTAGGCGTTCAGATCGAGCAGCTGCGCGATCTCCGCCTCCGAGCACGTGTTCAGGAACTGCTTGATGCGGTCGGACGTGGCGTCCGGCTGCGCCAGCTCCATATCCCCGGCCGCGTCGAGATCGATGCCCATGAGGGCGCCCTCCGCGCGGCGGAGCTCAGTCCTGCGAGAACCCATGTGTTCCTCCTGATAGGTTGTTGATGTGAATGCCCCGACCCGCGTGAGCGCTCACGCAGATCGCGCCTGATCCAGGGAGGTTCATGAAGACACCCCCCCGCTGGCGTCGACGGTCGGCCGTCGAGCGTCGGGCCGTCACAGCGTCTGTGACGAGCGACGCTCGATGACAGCAATAGCAAGCGACGCGCCATGGCGCCGGCTGCGCTCGACGGCGCGCGCTCAGGGCGTCACGGATCGATCAACGCAAGCTTTGCTCGGCCAGTTTGCGGCGCGAAAGCAAGTTCTGCTCGGGTCGGCAAGTACTGCTGAGGTGTGATCGGCCACCCCGATCCGTGAGACCCGCGGCCGGCAGCGCCTGCGCGGGGGCGGCTGCCACGCCGTGGTCGTACCCCCCCAGAAA
The DNA here is from genome assembly GCF_051524405.1 of Sorangium sp. So ce119. NCBI lineage: Bacteria > Pseudomonadati > Myxococcota > Polyangiales > Polyangiaceae > Sorangium > Sorangium sp. So ce119. Next base: position 262,261 of record NZ_CP150310.1, read on the forward strand.
GCCGAGCAAGCAAGCCGCGCGGAGCTCGGTCGTCGCCCTCGCGTCGCGCCGGCGGCGCCCACCGGCGGGCGGAGCCGCGGCCCCGCGCGTCGCCGCGTCACGCGCCGAGCGTGGATGGCTCGTAGCGCGTCACCCAGGTCTTGATTTGCAGCTCGCAGAAGATCAGGCGAGGCGCAATGAAGCCTGCCTGGGCCAGGAGCGCCAGGACCTCGGCGTCCGAGGCCGGCATCTTCAACGACGCCAGGGCCTTCCGTCGTTGCTCCGCCGCCTCGGGCGGCATCCCCTCCGCGACGGCCCGCCGGTCCTCGACGGCCCTCAGCAGCGGATCGTCTCCGGTCCTACAGCCGATCACGAAGGGCGCCCCCGGCTTCAGGCGCCCGGCGATCTCCCGCAAGAGCTCGAGGCGCGCCTCATCGCCCGGGACGTGGTGCAGGACGCCGATCATCTGGGCGCCGTCGAACAAGGGCCCGCGCGCGAGATCGCGCAGCTGGCAGGCGTGCAGGCTCGTCCGCTCGAGGAGGCCTTCCGCCGCGAGCCTCTCCCTCGCGACGGCGAGCATCTCCGCCGAGGGGTCGACGCCCGTGAAACGAACGCCGGCCCCCGCGTAGCGCGCGAACGGCGTCACCTCGCTCCCGGTCCCGACGCCGACGATCAGCAGCGACGCGGCCTCCTCGTCGGGGAGCGCAGCGACCATCACCTCGGCGATGACCTGCTGCATGACGCCATAACCCGGCCAGAAGCGGCGCACCTGGTCGTCGTAGCCCAATGCTCGCTCGCGCCCGAAGTTCGTTGTGTGTTTCCCGTGCTCGTCCGTCTTCATCACGCCTTCTCCTTGGCGGACGGTCGCCCGGGCCGCCTTCAGCAGAGGCGTATCACCCTCCGTGCAGCCTCGGCAGGGCGGGGGTTTCGATCCGGTTGGCGGGGCTTTCTGTGGGGACCCCCGCGGCCTCGAGCACTCCCCGTGCCCCCCGCTCCCTCCATCCCCCGCCGGCGCCCGGGGCGGCGTCCGGCACGACCCCGCCCCAGATCGGCGTTGCTCGCCGTTTCCTTTTCGTGGTGAGCTGAGGCCATGGTCGCTTCGAAGCTTGTCGCGGTCCTCTCCCCGTGTGCCCTCGCGCTGGCCGTCGCCGTCACGACGGGCTGCACCCCGTCCGACGAGGCGGTGGCGCAGGCGGCGGACTGCTCCACGGCCGGGCAGAACGAGTTTCTGTTCGAGCTGATGAAGGATGTCTATCTCTGGTACGACGGCGTACCCGACGTGGACTACCGGAGCTACCCCTCGCCCGAGGCGCTGCTCGAGGACCTCGTCGACAAGACCCGTGACCGCTGGAGCTACGTCACGCTCAAGAGCGACTACGAGGCGTACTTCCGTGAAGGACAGACCCTGGGGCTCGGCTTCCGGTGGAGCTTCGACCAGGAGGGCATCCTCCGGTTCGCCCTGGTCCACCCCGCCTCGCCCGCGGGCGCCGCGGGCCTGCGCCGGGGCGACAGGGTGCTGGCCGTCAACGACATCGACGTCGAGGAGATCACCCGCGACGACCGCTGGGCCGAGGTGACGGGCCCCGACGAGGAAGGACACGAGATCTCGCTGACGGTCGAGCGCCCGGGCGAGGAGGTCGCCACGGTCGCCGTCCGGAAGGCCTGGTATGCCGTCTCCACGGTGCTGAACCCGCGCGTCCTCCAGGTCGGCTCGTCGACGGTCGGTTACCTCATGCTCACCACCTTCATCGAGCCCTCGGCGGGAGAGCTCGATCGCGCGTTCGCGACGTTCCGCGAGAGCCAGGTGAACGAGCTGGTCCTCGACCTGCGCTACAACGGCGGGGGGCGCCTCGCCGTCGAGCGGCACCTCGCGAGCCTGATCCACCGGCCGGCGACGGCCGGCGCGCTGCTCGACATCACCGCGCACAACGACAGGCACGGCGACTGGGACAAGCGCGCCTCGTTCGAGGAGCTCGACGAGCCGGCGCTGCCCCTGTCCCGGGTGGTCGTCATCACCTCCAGCAGCACGGCCTCCGCCAGCGAGACGCTGATCAACAGCCTCCGTCCGTACATCGACGTCAAGCTCGTCGGCTCGACAACGCACGGCAAGCCCGTCGGCATGCACGGCTGGGACTACTGCGACAAGCTCCTCAACCCGATCTCGTTCCGGGTGCTCAACGCCAAGGAAGAGGGCGATTACTTCGATGGCTTCGCCCCGGACTGCCCCGCCGACGACACGCTCGACGCGGAGCTCGGCGACCCGGACGAGACGGGCCTCGCGGAGGCGCTGCACCTCCTGGAGCGCGGGGAGTGCTCGAGCCCAGCGCAGCCGGTCGGGGCGGGCGAGCGGCGCCCGGCGCCGCCGCGCGAGATCCGCTGGGACGGCCTCCGGCGCGAGATCGGCGCCCTCTGAGGCGATCGTGGGCTCGCCGCGGGCCCCGGAGGGCCGCCCGGTCCTGCGTTGCCCGGCGGGCCGGCGCGGCGCCGGGTGAAGAAAGACCGCAGCGACCGGCTTGACACCATGAGCAGCTTGGCAGACATTCCTCCGCCATAGCGGACATATGGCCGCGGCCAGGAGGGACTGTCATGAGCCTGCAACTCGGAAGCATCGCGCCCGATTTCGAGCAAGAGTCCACGCACGGGACCATCCGGTTCCACGAGTGGGCCGGGAATTCGTGGGTGATCCTGTTCTCGCACCCGAAGGATTTCACCCCGGTCTGCACGACCGAGCTCGGCGCGGTCGCGAACCTCAAGGCGGAGTTCGACAAGCGCGGCGTCAAGCCGATCGCCCTCAGCGTCGACGACGTCGACTCGCACAAGCGCTGGACCGTGGATATCGAGGAGACGCAGCGCACGAAGCTGAACTACCCGATCCTCGCCGACGTCGACCGGAAGGTGTCGAGCCTGTACGGGATGATCCACCCGCAGGCGAACGACACGCTCACGGTCCGCTCGGTGTTCGTCATCGACCCGAACAAGAAGGTCCGCGCGACGTTCACGTACCCGGCGAGCACGGGGCGCAACTTCGACGAGCTCCTGCGCCTCATCGACTCGCTCCAGCTCACGGACAGCCACTCCGTGGCGACGCCGGCCAACTGGAAGGACGGCGACGACGTCGTGATCGTCCCTTCGCTCCAGGACCCCGCGGTCCTCGCGCAGAAGTTCCCGAAGGGCTACAACGCCGTCCGCCCGTACCTGCGCCTCACCCCCCAGCCGAACCGCTGAGGGGCGGCCGCGCCGCCCGCGCGCTGCTCATGGCGTGAGACACACCCGCGCGAGACGCATGACCCGGCTGCTCGTCCTGCTCGCCCTGTCGCTCCCGGCGTGCTCCCGCGCGCCGGCGCGCGAGGCACCCGGGACGACCGCCGGCGCGCCGCAGCCGGCGGCGCGGGACGCGCATGTCGCGCGGGACGCGGTCACGCGGTGGAGGCTCGTGCACCACGAGACCTTCGACGCGCCGTTCCGGGAGCCCGCGGCGTGGACCGAGGACTCCTATGGTGACGGGAGCCCCTATCACGTCGATTCCTTCGATGAAGACGGCGCGTTCTTCCTCGCGCGCGGCGGTGAGGTGTTCCGCGAGGGGCTGAGGAAGTTCCGCTCGTTCCGGAAGTCCTTCACGTACGGCGAAGGGGGCTGGCTCACGGTCGAGCTGTACGGCCGCGACAGCGACAGCGACGGTGTCCCCGAGACGGGCGGCCGCTTCGACGCGGTGGGCGGCCGGGCGCGGCTCGTCTCGACCCGCCATTACGACGGCGCGATCCTCCGCTCGACCGCGCCCTTGCCGGCGCGGTACCGCGTCGAGGTGACCGTCTCGAACATCGCCTTCGGCGGCATGAACGAGGGGAGCTGGACGCACGGGGGCAAGGTCAACGGCTATGACGGCGACGAGGCGGCCGACCCCTGGCGGTTCAGCGACAGGAGCACGACGCCGCTGTCCGCGACCTTCGGTAACGGTGTTTACTTTCTCTGCATCACCGATTACGCGCGCCCGGCGCCGCACAACAACGTCTTCATCCATCATCACCGGAAGGTCGTGATGGACACCGACAACAACTTCGGCGAGGGCGGCCCCTGGTCGTCGGTCTGGAGCCCGTTGACAGGGCGCGCCGAGCAGGACGGCTCGCGCTACGTGAGCATGCTGTGGCTCCGCGGCGACGCGTTCGGGAGCCCCTGGAACGGCAACGGCTTCACGTCGTACACGCCCGGCGGGTGGAAGGACGGCCCGGTCTTCGCGGACAAGTACCTCGACAGGGAGGCGTACGTGTTCACCGTCGAGCGCGACGGCGAGGGCTACGCGATGTCCGCGGCGGGCAGGTTCCATCACGGCGGCGTCACGACGTACGCGGCCCGGAGGGGCTTCCGCGAGCCGCCGGTGACGTGGCATTACAACCAGCGCCCCGAGGAGTACGAGCCTCCCGTCCACAACGAGACGGTCGACCACGGCGAGACGTTCGAGACCTGGCCGGCGGGGTCGGCCTATCCGGACCACTTCTTCTTCGGCGATCCGCACATCAACTACTACGAGGGCACCGCCGAGTTCGACGACGTGAAGCTGTACCTGCCGGACGACGGATAGCCCTCGCCGCTCCGGCGCATCGCCGGCGCGCCCGACGCCGCTACTGGTTCGAGCCGATCAGGTCGAGGAAGTCGTTGTAGGCGTCGATCTTGTCCGCTCGAACCACGTCGAGGCCGGTGTTGACCCGACTGTCGTCGACCATCTGCGGGGCGAGGATCTCCCTGGTTGCGTCGAGGCCGATGCTCTTGATGCCGTAGAGGATGTAGGGCACGAGGTAACCCTGGTAGTACTGCCGCTGGATGTGCGTGGCCTTGATGCGCCCCTCGCGCATGTAGTCGACGGTCTTCGGATCGAAGTCGAAGGCGACGATGGGGATGTCGTGCTCGCCCGTGGCCTCCGCGGCCATGGCGCACCGGTACGAGATGTTGAACAGGCCGAGCATCCCCACGACGGGCGGGTCCGCGGTCTCGATCTGGGTCTTCATCCAGTCGACGTCCTCGGTCTCGCCCCCCTCCTCCCAGCTGGCCTCGCGCACCAGGACCTCGTGACCGGCGGCCTCGAACACGTCCGCAGCGCCCTGCGTCCGCTCGACGCCGTTGACCCAGCCCGTGTCCTCGTAGCCGTGGATGACCACCGTACCCGGCCCCGGGGGGAGCATCGCGAGCAAGGTCTTCGCGGCCGTGGCGCCGGCAGCCCTGTCGAGCGTCCCGACGTGGAGCGAGCGCTTCGTGGCCGGCACGTCGGTGTCGAGCGTCACCACGTCGACGCCCTTCGCGACCGCCTCGTCGACGGCGGTGGTCTGGTCGTTGCCAAACGGAGCGATGCCGATCCCCTCCGCGCCGTCCGCCACCACCTGCTCGAGCTGTAGATTCTGGAACTCGACCTTTTCCTCGTCATCGCCCTTCGGCGCGATGGGCCCGAGCACGCTCCCCGTGACGTCGAGCTCGCCCATGGCCCGGTTCGCGGCCCTGAAGACGGTCGACCAGAAGCCGCTGGCCTCCTTCAGCAGGACCGCCATCTGCATCGGCCGGGTCGCGTTCTTGTTGATCTCGGCGACGAGGTTGTCGACCGTCTCCTCGATCTCCACGGGCGTGAACTCGCTCGCGAGGGTCGGCGCTCGCTGGATGGGCGCGGATCGCTCACCCTCGCCGGGGGCATCGCTCGATCCGCATGCCGCCGTCATCAGCGTGAGCCCGAGCGCCGTGATCCCCCATCGTCCGATCGTCAGCATGAGACCCCTCCTCGTCCGTGCGCCCGACGTGAACGTCACCGGGGAAGACTCTGCTCCTCGAAGGGCAAGAGGCTCCCGAGGACGATCGCATCGTCGGGGTGACCGGCGCTGCAGGTGAGCACGATACCTAGAGCAGGTACGCGAGTCCCACAGCTGGTCCAGCTTCCACGCAGCACACGCGTCGTCCACGATAAACGGACCACACGCCGGTTCGAGCTGTCAAGAGGGATATGGAATGGTGAACAAGGGCTGGAATGGCGGGTTCACTCGGGCGTTGTCCCGCAGCGAGGTCCGCCGGGTCAGTCGGCGAGCACCTCGCGCGGGCGGCGGGCGATCAGCGCGTGCCCCTCGAGGACCTCGCGGACGATGCCGTTCGCGCCGGCGTACCTGGCGAGGGTCTGGCGGACCTCGACGGCCAGGTCCTCCTCGCGTGACCCCGGCCGGCCGTGCCAGGTGGCCGCGAACGACAGGGCGCGGTCGACGAACCGCTCCACGGGGGTCTCTCGCGGCTCGAGCACGGAGACGCGCTCGAGGTGGCCGAAGGCGGAGTCGAGCAGCACGGCCTCGTTCTTCACGGCCTGGCGGATCTGCGGCCGCGCCGGGTCCTCGGTCGAGTACTTGTCGATGAGCGCCTGGAAGTCCTTGTGCCACGCGTTCGCGGGGACCTCGGGGTAGCTCTCCCCGAACAGCGCCACCGCGCCGCCGCGCTCGAGCAGCGTGTCGAGCGACCTGAGGGTCTCGACGCGGTCCATCCAGTGGAAGGCGCGGCCGATGGTCACGAGCTTGAAGCGGCCGAGGTGCGGGCCGAGCTCGTACGAGCTGCCCTGAACGAAGCGGATCGAGGCGCCCGCCCGCGCGGCGTTCTCGCGCGCCGCGGCGAGCATCTCGGGGGACGGATCCACCGCGGTCACCGACCCGGCGTGCGGCGCGAAGTCGATCGCGAGGAACCCCGGGCCGGTCCCGAGATCGAGCACGCTGGCGTCCTGGTTGACCCCGACCAGCTCGGCCACGCGGCGGCCGAGGAGCCTGGGATAGGAAGGGCGGCCGGTCGTGTAGAACCGCGAGGCGGTCTTGAATCGTTCCGGGTAGAAGAGCTTGCGTTCTGACATGGCGGTGACACCTCTCCTGGCCTCAGGCCAGCGTCGCGCGATACAGCGCTCGCCGCTGATCGCCGTAGTCGTGGATGGCGCGGTGCTGCACGAGCCGGTTGTCCCAGACCGCGAGCGAGCCGGGCTTCCAGCTGAACCGCGCGTGCAGCACCGGATCGGCGAGCACGCCGAAGAGCAGGCGGAGCAGGCTCTCGCTGGTCGTGCGGCTGACGCCCTTGATATAGGTCGTGTGCAGCTCGGTGACGAAGACGTATTTCTGGCCTGTCTCGGGGTGTGTCTTGATCACCGGCACGTCGATCGGCGGATACTTCGCGCGCAACTCGTCGAGGCGCTCGTCCCGCCCTGGCGCCCGCGCGTGCCCGCTCGCGTCCACGAAGTTCACGGCGGTGAGCGTCTCCAGGTAGGCGGCGAGCAGCGGGTCGAGCGAGGCATACGCGCCCGTGGCGCTGGTCCACACCGTGTCGCCGCCGAGCGGCGGCAGCTCGACCGCGTAGAGGGCCGTGGCCTTCGGCGGGTCCGGGCGCCAGGTCACGTCGGCGTGCCACGCCTCGTTGGCGAGGATCCGCTTGCCGGCGCCGGACTCGATGATCTCGACGCCCGAGTGCTCGTGCACGGACGGGATGTAGGGGTTGTGCCGCAGCGGCTCGCCGAAGACGCGCGCGACGTCGAGGAAGCGGCCCGGCGTCAGGTGCTGGTCCCGGAAGAACAGGACGCCGTGCTCCCGCAGCGCCTGGCGCAGGCGCGCGGCGGTCGCCACGTCGACCTCGCGGCCGAGGTCGAGGCCGGTCACGGTGGCGCCCAGGATGGGCGTGTGACGGCGCACCTCGAAGGCGTGGACGGTCGGGGGGCGCTCTGCGGTGAGGACGAGGGACATCGGTGGCCTCCGGGTGGATGAGACAGGCCTCGGCGCCGCGAGCCCGCGCCGCCGGCGCCGCCCCGCTGCGAGGTCCGGGGTGAGGAGCGAGCGCCGGCGGCGCGGGTGCGCAGCGTCGACCGACGCGAGCATGGGACGTACCAGGCGCGAAAGCGGCGCGCGGCAGGCGCCGCCGGGCGGCGGCGGGCGGGGCGCTGCTGCGCCGGGAGCAGCCGCTCAGCAACGCCGCTGCCCGGGGCGCACGGCGGACGCCGGGCGGTCTTCTCGCCCGAGCTCCGCGCGCGCGCGCCCGGCGCGGCGGTTCGTCGTCAGGAGCGTCGACGCGCCGGAGGTCGTCGCGAGGTCCGGCGAGGGCATCGCCCGTTCGCGCCGGGGCCGGGCGGCGCCACGACGGCTCAGCCGGCGTCGCCGAGGGGCGCCGCGAGGACGCCGCGCACGATCGCGGCCACCTCGTCCGGTCGCGACAGGAACGGAGAGTGGCTCGCGTCGAGGCGCAGGACCTTCCGCGCGCGCTGCGACATCGCCTCCTGCGCGAACACCGGGATCGCGTTGTCGCGCTGGCAGATCACGTACGTCGACGGCAGCTCCTGCCAGGCCGCGGCGCTCAGCGGCTGCGTGAACGCCGCCCTGGCCTGGGGCACCAGCGCCGCCTCGGCGGCGGCCGCCACCTCCTCGGCGCAGTCGTTGTAGAAGACGCTGCGCGGATCGGCGGGCGTCACCGTCGCGCCGTCGGCCGAGGTGATCCACCACGGCGGGGGCTGTCCGCCGATCGCCGAGAGCAGCGAGTCCCCCGGGCCGAGCATGAACGCGCACAGGTAGACGATGTGGGCGACCTTGCCCGTCCGGGCCGCCACCTCGGTCACCGGCAGCCCGCCGTAGGAGTGCGCGACAACGATCGCCTCGCCGGGCACCTCGGCGAGCGCCGCGCGGACCGCGGCCGCGTCCGCGGCGAGATCCCCGCGCTGGCCCGCCTCCGCCCCGGCGCTCGGCAGCTCCGGCACGCGCACGTCGATCCCGCTGCCGAGCAGCCTGCACGCGACCTGGGACCAGCACGCCGGCCGGTGCCAGGCGCCGTGGACGAGTACGACCGAGGGGATTGCGCTCATGAGCTCCTCGCCTTCGCGGCGCGCGCGCGATCTGCGGCGCGCGATGGGACGACCGCGACGCTAATCGACCCCCTCGATCGGCACCAGCGCGCGCTTCGCCGGCACACCGGGCCCGCCCCCGCGCACCTCGGACCGCGGCGCGCGCATCGAAACGCGCGGGAACGACGTCGCGATCCCGGCGGGCCCTGGACGGCGGCCCGACGCCGGGGTAGATCAAATATCGGAACGTAATTCCGGATAATGGAACGCTCGGGAACGGTCGACAAGGCGGTGCGCGCCCTCGAGGCGCTGCGGGAGAGCGGCGGCAGCGCGTCGCTGGCGGAGCTCGCGGCGCGCCTCGGCATGCCGAAGGCGACCCTGCACCGGCTGCTCGCGTCGCTCGCGGCGCACGCGCTGGTCGAGCAGGACGGCGAGGGGCGCTACCGGCTCGGCGTCGGCCTCATCCGCCTCGGGCTCGGGGCGCAGGGGCTCGACCCCGTCGCGCGCGTGGCCAGGCCGGAGCTGGAGCGGGCGGCGCGCGCGTTCGGCGAGACGTTCTTCCTCGTCGCGGCGCGCGCGGGGCGGCTCGTCGTGCTCGACAAGGCGGAGGGCACCGGGCTCCTGCGCGCGGCGCCCACGGTCGGGGCCGAGGTCCCTGTCGACGTGACGGCGAGCGGCCGGCTCTACCTCGCGCACGCGCCCGAGCTCGTGGGCGCCCCGGCCGCGGACCCCGCCGCGCAGCGCGCCGCGCGGCGCGGCTACGACGTGAACGAGGGGGAGTGGATCGACGGGCTCACGGTCATCGCGGCCCCGGTGCTCGCGCGCGGCAGCCTGCACGGCTGCATCGCCTGCGCCGCCGCGGCCCAGAGCCTGCGCGGCGATCGGCACGACGCCGCGGTGCGCCACACGCGCGAGGTCGCGGAGCGCGTCGCGCGCGCGCTCCAGGGTGAAGGCAGGAGGTGAACGGCATGAAGACATGGATCGATGGGCGGGTCGTCGACGTGGCAGAGGCGACCGTGAACGTGACCGACCACGGGCTGCTCTACGGCGACGGCGTGTTCGAGGGCATGCGCGTCGCGGCGGGCCGGGTCTTCCGGATCGACCGCCACCTCGCGCGGCTCGCGGTCGGCGCGAAGGCGCTCGGCGTCGCGCTGCCGCGCTCGACCGACGAGCTCCGCGCGATCGTCGAGGAGACGGCGCGCGCGCACGGCGAGCGCGAGGCCTACGTCCGCCTCGTGGTGACGCGCGGCGTCGGCCCGCTCGGCGTCGACCCCACGACCTGCGAGCGGCCCGGGCTGTTCTGCATCGTGGGGTCGATCCGCCTCTTCAGCGAGGAGCAGCGGCGGCGCGGCCTCGATCTCATCACGTCGAGCCACCGGCGTCCGGACGCGGACGCGCTCGACATGCGGGTCAAGAGCCTGAACTACCTCGGCTCCGCGCTCGCGAAGCTCGAGGCCAGGCAGCGCGGCGCCGACGACGCGCTCCTGCTGAACACGCGCGGCCACGTCGCCGAGGCCTCGGTGGCCAACGTGTTCGCGCTCCGCGGCGACGTGCTCGCGACGCCGCCGCCCACCGACGGGTGCCTCGAGGGCATCAACCGCGCGGCCGTGATGGACATCGCGCGCAGCATCGGGCTCACCGTCGTCGAGCGCTCGCTCGGGCGGCTCGACTTCTTCGCCGCCGACGAGGCGTTCCTGACGGGCACCGGCGCCGGCGTGATCGCGATGCGGAGCCTCGACGGGCGCACGATCGGCGGCGGGGAGCGCGGCCCCGTCACCGCCCGCCTGACCGCGCTGCACCGGCGTCTCGCCGAGAGCGAGGGCGTCGAGATCATCGCGCCGGCCGGCGGTCAGGGCTAGAGCGACAAACGGGTCGAGAACGCGAAGAAAGAGCGAGAATTTAACGCAAAGGCGCAAAGGCGCAAAGGCGCAAGAGAGAAGATCTATTCTTTGCATCTTTGCGTCTTTGCGCCTTTGCGCCTTTGCGTTGATCTCCGGGCTTCCAGGCTGATCGGGGTGCCAGGGGGAGGGGCCGCGGAGCCGGCGAGGCGATACGGACCGGTTCACCATCTCGCCGTCCCGCGGGCGCCGTCGAGCGACGCGGCGCCGCGGGGCAGGTCAGGAGTCGCGGGCGATCTCCGCGAAGATCCCGCGCAGCCACATGTGCGCCGGGTCCTTCGCCTGCCGCTCGTGCCACACCTGGTCCAGGGAGAACCCGCCGAGCTCCACGGGCGGCTTCATGACGCGCAGCGCCTCCATGTCCGCGAACACGCGCGCGATGCGCGCCGGCACGGTGAGCACGAGGTCGGTCTGCGCGACGATGTGGGCCGCCACGAGGAAGTGCGGGATCTGCAGCGCCACGCGGCGCGAGAGCCCCTGCTGGGCCAGGACCTCGTCCACCCGGCCGCCGCCGTCGCCGCGCGGGCTGATGAGCGCGTGCGGCAGGCTCGCGTACATCTTGAGCGTGAGCTTGCTGCGCACAACGGGGTGGTCCCTCCGCACGACGCACATGTAGTGCTCCTCGATGAGCCTCTGCCGGTAAAACCCCGCGGGCACGGTCGGGAGCAGGCCGATCGCCAGATCGACCTTGCCGGTCTCCATGGAGCTCCACATGTCGTTGTCGTAGGGCCGCGCGATCAGGTCGACGAAGGGCGCGTCGGCGAAGAGCTTGTGCACGAGGCGCGGCAGCAGGATGAGCTCGACGTAATCCACGGTGGCGACGGAGAACGAGCGGCGCGCCGTCGCGGGATCGAAGCGCGGGCTGCGCGCGACCGTCGTCTCGATCTTGGCGAGGGCCTCGCGGATGGGGCCGGCGAGCTCCTGGGCGCGCGGGGTCGGGATCATCCCCCTCGGCGTGCGCACCAGGACGGGGTCGTCGATCAGGGCGCGGAGGCGCCCGAGCGCGTGGCTCATCGCCGACTGGCTCAGCCCGACGCGGGCCGCCGCGCGCGTGACGCTCCCCTCCGCCAGCAGGGCGTCGAACACGACGAGCAGGTTCAGGTCGATCGAGGCAAGATGCACGGGATGCATGTGGCCCATGCTACTAATGAGTTGGAGGCGCGCCATGGGACGCCCTAGAGGATCCTCACTGAGCCGGCAGGATGGACCGCCTGGGGAGGCGAGGGATGCCGCCGGTCGCCGCGCCAATGTCTCGCTTCGATCGTCAGAGCACGCCCGCGGAGCCTCGCTTCCGGCTCCTCCTGGCGGCCGCGCCGCCCGCGATCGCACCAGGGTGTGGCGCGTGCAGGCGGTGCATGTCGTCACGTGGTCGTCTCGATGTAAAGAACCATGCAGCAGTCGGAAATGTGCTGTGAGCCCGGTGAAGATTGATGCTCCTGGTCTGGTCCGCTAAGTAGTCCGCCTCCTGAGATCGCCCTGAAAGCCAGCCCCCGCGCGGCCCGCTTCAGGGCGGAGCGGCCACAGAGCCCCAGCTCACACGAGCTCGCACAGGCTCGCACGGGCGCGGAGCGTGGGCCTTCGGCGCGCCTGGAAGGCCGCCTGGATGCCGGATGGCCTGAACTCGCCATCTCGCCGCCAGGGGGCCATTGCAGAGGTCGGTTCGAGCTGGTTCGCCCCCCGACGGGCCCGTTTCCACCGCGTTTCGCCGGGCGATGCCCGCGGAGCGCGCGCGCCGCGTCCATGAGCGGCGCGCTTCGGCAACTGTACAGAACAACGGTCACAGGAATGAGAGCGCCATGCCAAGTCGCACATTGAGTTCGTTGATCCTCGCTCCGCTCACCGCTGTCGCCCTCCTCGCGTCCTGCGCGCCGTCGCCGGAGGGCGAGCACCACAACGCCGCGTCGAGCGCGCTCACCGTCCGGGATCGGCTCAAGGCGTGCGAACAGGACCCCAGGGTGATCGCCGGGCTCGTCACGAGGGAAATTTGCGCAGGCGCTGATATCTTCTTTCGCGAGACGTTCGAGGGCAACGGCCGGACCTGCGGGTCCTGCCATCCTGTCGAAAACAACTTCACGCTTGACGTCCCGTTCATCGACGCGCTCCTCGACAGCAACCCTCTCGACCCGCTCTTCATCTTCGAGCAGGAACCGGAGCTGACCGATCTCGAGGCGTTCGAGCTGAAGACGAACGCCCTTGTCCGCGAGAACGTCGACGGCTTCGAGGACCTCGATCGCAAGTACGTGATGCGCGGGGTCCAGCACACGCTGTCGCTGGCGACCACCATCGCGCCGGACCCGGCGAACGGGACGGCGGACGCGCCGCGGCAGCGCACGGGCTGGTCGGGCGACGGCGCCCCGGGCGACGGCTCGCTGCGCCAGTTCCTCACCGGCGGGATCACGCAGCACCTCCCGAAGGATCTCGGGCGCGAGCCCGGGGTCGCGTTCCGGCTCCCGACCGAGCAGGAGCTCGACCTCGTGCTGGCCTACCAGATGAGCCTCGGCCGGACGAACGAGCTCGACCTGACGAAGGTCAACCTGAAGGACCCCGAGGCGGACGAGGGGCGGCTCGCGTTCCTCGACCCGAACCGCGGCCGCTGCAACGTGTGCCACAGCAACGCCGGCGCGAACCACATGGACTCGGGGCGCAACCGCAACCTGGACACGGGGACCCGGACGGCCCCGGGGACCAACGACCCCTTCGGGGTGTTCGACGGCGGGTTCGGCGGCAAGGGGAAGGCCGAGCCCGACTTCGACGTCCTCGACCTCAAGTTCCTGAACGGGTACGGCGACGGCACGTTCAACGTCCCGCCCATCATCGAGGCCGTGGACACGCCGCCGTTCTTCCACTCGAACGCGTTCGGGCCCGACATCGAGGGCGCTGTCCATTACTACACCCTGAGCTTCTTCAGGAACTCGCCGGCCGGCAAGGAGCTGGAGGCGCGGTTCGGCAGCCCGATCGCGTTCCCCGATTCCGACATCATCAAGATCGGGCGCTTCCTCCGCGTCCTGAACGCCGCGTTCAACCTCGACCTCGCGAGGCAGCGCCTGGACGCCGCCCAGGTGCTCGCCCTCCGGTTCCGCGACACGCAGGCCGACGTCCAGCGGCGCCTGATGGAGCTGGCCGAGGTCGAGATCGACGACGCGGTGAAGGTCATGTCCATCCCCACCGCGCCGCTGCACCCGGTCGCGCTCGATCGCCTCCAGCTGGCGAAGGCCGAGATCGCGGCGGGCGTCGAGGCGACGCGCTGGTCGCTGCGCCTGGCCCGCCTCTCGGCGGCGATCGCGCGCGTCCAGAACGCGCGCGACCAGTTCGGCGCGAACATCACGTACCGGCTCGGCAGGGGTAACCTGATGTACTAGCGGGGAGCGCTGTCGCGCTGGGCGCGCCGGCGCTGACGCGGAGCGCGCGCGTCACGGCCGCTGGCCAACGCCGCGCGAACCGGTAGGTTACGGCCCCCCGGCGTGGCCGGACTGCCAGGTTCCTCGCTTCGATGTTGTCCGGTTCACGTCTCGGCCTCGGCTCCCCCTCGGCCCCCACGACCGCGCGCCCCCGCGCCGGGCGCTCGCTCCTCGCGCGGCTGCTCGAGCTGGCGTGGGCGTACCGCGGGCGCGTCGCCCGCGTCCTCGGCTACCAGATCGTCCTGCTCTCGCTGGGGCTCGCGGGGCTCGGCCTGACGGGGCTCGCCATCGACATCCTCCGCCACCGGCTCGATCCGTCGGTCCGCGCGCCCGCGCTGCCGCTCGGCCTCGGCCGGCTGGTCGACGTCGAGCGGGAGCCGATGCTCGCGGTCGGCTCGATCGGCGGCGCCATCCTCGCCATGGCCGCGGCGCGCGCGGTGCTCAACTACGGGTACGCGCTCTCCGTGGGCCACCTCGTCCACATGGAGATCGTCCCGGATCTCCGGGCGAGGGTGTACGACAAGCTCCAGCGGCTGAGCTTCCGGTTCTTCGACGCGAACAAGAGCGGCTCGCTGATCAACCGCGTCACCAGCGACGTGCAGCTCGTGCGCTCGTTCGTCGACGGCGTGCTGCTCCAGAGCGTCATCATGGTCCTGTCGCTCGGCGTGTACGTCGCGTACATGCTGCGCGCGCACGCCCTCCTGACGATCGCGTGCCTCGCGCCGACGCCGCTCATCTGGATCGCGAGCACGCTGTTCGCCCGGTGGGCGCGGCCCGCCTACCTGCGCAACCGGGAGCTCGTGGACCGGATGGTGCTGAGCTTCACCGAGGGGCTGCAGGGGATCCAGGTCATCAAGGGGCTCGGGCGGGAGCGCGAGGCCCACCGCCGCTTCGACGAGCGCAACCGCGAGGTGCGCGAGCAGCAGCAGGACACGTTCCGGAAGGTCAGCGTGCTCAGCCCGACCATCGAGCTGCTCGGGCAGGTGAACCAGGTCGTCCTGCTCGGCATGGGCGGGCTGCTCGTGGCGCGCGACCGGATGACGCTCGGGCAGCTCGTTGTGTTCGCCGGCATCCTGCAGCAGTTCGCCGGGCAGATCGCGAGCATGGCCACGATCGTCAACACGGCGCAGCAGAGCTTCATCGGCGCGCGGCGCGTGTTCGAGGTGCTCGACACCCCGGTGGAGATCACGAGCCCCGAGGCGCCCGCGCGGCCCGCCGAGGTGGCGGGGCGCCTCGTGTTCGACCGCGTCACGTTCGGCTACGACGCGGCGAGGCCCGTCCTGCACGACATCCAGCTCGACATCGCGCCCGGGCAGTTCGTCGCCGTGGTCGGCCCCACCGGCGCCGGCAAGAGCACCCTGCTCAGCCTGATCCCGCGCTTCTACGATCCGACCGCCGGGCGCGTCGTGCTCGACGGCGTCGACCTCCGGCGCCACGACCTCGACTTCATCCGCCGGCGGATGGGGGTCGTCTTCCAGGACAACTTCCTCTTCAGCAACACGGTGGCGGCGAACATCGCGTTCGGCGCGCCGCACGCGACGCGGGAGCAGATCGAGCGCGCCGCGGTGATCGCGTGCGCGCACGAGTTCATCCGGGAGCTGCCCGAGGGCTACGACACCGAGCTCGGCGAGTCGGCGGTCAACCTCTCGGGCGGGCAGCGGCAGCGGCTCGCCATCGCCCGCGCCGTGCTGCTCGACCCGCCGCTGCTCCTGCTCGACGACCCGACCGCCGCGGTGGACGCGAGCACCGAGCGCGAGATCCTCGACGCCATCCTCAGCGCCACCCGGGGGCGGACGACGATCATGGCCACGCACCGGGCCCACCTGCTCCGCCGCGCGCACCAGGTGATCGTGCTCGACCGGGGCCGCATCGCCGAGCGGGGGACCCACGAGGAGCTCCTCGGCCGGCGCGGCCACTACGCGAGCGCGCTCGCGCTGCACGACGCCCACGTCGGCGCGGCGCGCGCCGAGGCCGCCCCCGCGAGCCGGCCGGGCGGCCGCCCGGCGCGGCCGGCCCCGGCGGAGGACCCGGCGTGAGCCGCGCGGGCGAGACGCGTGAGGTGCGCCAGACGCGCCATACGTCCGATGCGCCGCGCCGCGCGGTGGACGCGCCGGGGGACGCGCGCCCCGCCCCCGAGGCGCCGGCCATCGACGTGCGGCTCGGACTCGCGCGCGCCGCGCTCGACGACGAGCGGGAGCCCGACCACCGGCGGCTCGACCTCGGGCTCGTGCGGCGCCTGTTCGGCTTCACCCGCCCGTACGCGAGGAAGCGTAATCTACTCTTTCTGCTGGTCGTCGTGCGGTCGGTCCAGCTCCCGCTCCTGACGTGGGCGGTCGGCGCGATCATCAGCGGCCCGGTCGCCCGCCGCGACGCGCGCGCGACGCTGCTCTCCGTCCTCGGCTTCGCGCTGTTCGCCCTGGTCACCGCGCTCGTCTTCCACTTCCGGGCGCGATTCGCCCTCGAGCTCGGGGAAGCGGTGGTGTTCGACCTGCGCGACAGGCTGGAGCGGCACCTGCTGCGCATGCCCATGAGCTTCTTCGTGAAGACGAAGGTGGGGCGCCTCATCGGCCGGATGACGTCCGATATCGACGCGATCCGGGTGGCCGTGCAGGACGTGGTGTTCGTGAGCACCGTGCAGCTCGGCACGATGGCTGTCGCCATGGGGCTGATGGCGTACTTCCATTTCACCCTCTTCCTCGTGGTCCTGGCGATGGTCCCCGTCTTCTGGGGGCTGATCGTCTATTTCCACAAGCGCCTCGGCGCCGCGCACCAGCGCGCGCAGGAGAGCTTCAGCCGCGTCACGGCCACGCTCGCCGAGTCGGTCACCGGGGTCCGCGTGACGCAGGGGTTCGTGCGGCAGGACATCAACGGAGGGCTCTTCCGCGCGCTGATCTTCGACCATTCCCGCTACAACATGGATGCGGCGCGCCACTCGGCGGTCTTCCTGCCGCTGCTCGAGTTCAACGGGCAGCTCTTCCTGGCGGTCCTCGTCGTGGTCGGCGGCTATCAGGCGCTGGGCGGCGCGATCGAGCTGAGCGTGCTCGTGCAGTTCTTCTTCCTGACGAACCTCCTGTTCAACCCGATCCCCGTGCTCGGCAATCAGTACAACCAGGCGCTCACGGCCATGGCGGGCGCGGAGCGGCTGTTTCGCGTGCTCGACACGGAGCCCGACTGGCCCGACGAGCGCGGCTATCCGGCGCTGCCCCCGGCGCGCGGGCGGGTGGTCTTCGAGGGGGTGCACTTCGCGTACGAGCCGGGCAAGCCGGTGCTCCACGGGGTGGATCTCGTCGCCGAGCCGGGCCAGATGATCGCGCTCGTCGGGCACACGGGCAGCGGCAAGACGTCGATCCTGAACCTGCTCGCGAAGCTCTACCGGCCGACGGCGGGGGTCATCACGATCGACGGGCACGATCTCGCGGGGACGTCGTCCGCGTCGCTGCGCGCGCAGCTCGGGCTGGTGCTGCAGAGCAACTTCCTGTTCAGCGGGACGGTGCTCGACAACGTGCGCCTGGGGAACCCGGCGGCGACGGACGCGGAGATCCGCGACGCGGCGCGGAGCCTGGATGTGCTCGACGTGCTCGAGGCGCTCCCGGACGGCCTGCGCACCGAGGTCGGCGAGCGAGGGACGGGGCTGTCGCTGGGGCAGCGGCAGATCGTATGCTTCCTGCGCGCCGTGGTCGCCCGGCCGCGGATCGTGCTGCTCGACGAGGCGACGAGCTCGGTGGACGCGCTCACCGAGGCCCGGCTGCAGGCGGCGCTCGGCAGGCTCCTGGAGGGGCGCACGAGCTTCGTGGTGGCCCACCGGCTGAGCACGATCCGGCACGCGGATCGGGTCGTCGTGCTCGACCACGGGCGGGTCGTCGAGCAGGGGACGCACGCGGAGCTGCTCGCGCGCGGGGGGGTGTTCGCGGCGCTCCATCGGGAGCTCGCGGGGGACGGGGAGAGCCTCGCGGAGGCTTGATGGAGCGGCCCCCGCCGGGGGCCTGCGCTCGATCGCGAGAGGGGGGAGAGCGCGCCGCGGTCGGAGGCGGCGCGCGGGGGGATCAGGAGGTCAGACGACCTCGAGGCGGACCGGGACGTTGTTGCGCGTGGCGTTCGAGTACGGGCAAACCTGGTGCGCCTTCTCGACGAGCTGCTCGGCTTGCGCGCGCTCCAGGCCCGGAAGCGAGATCCGGAGGCCGACGTCGATGCCGAAACCGCCCTCGGAGCGGGGGCCGATGCCGACGGACGCGGTCACGGTGCTGTCGGCGGGGATCCGGGCCTTCTCCTGCCCGGCCACGAACTTCAGGGCACCCAGGAAGCAGGCCGCATAACCCGCGGCGAAGAGCTGCTCGGGGTTGTTCCCGTCACCGCCGGCGCCGCCGAGCTCCTTCGGCGTCGAGAGCTTCACGTCGAGGGTGCCGTCCGCGGTGGTGGCGCGGCCATCCCGGCCCCCATTGGCAGTGGCTTGGGTCGTGTACTTCACGTCGACAGGCATCGGAGAGCTCCTTTCGTGGCAGAGAGCCAGGCTGGGCAGGGCCCGGCCGGGCAGCCGTTCGGATACGCACCCATACTGCCCAAGTCCATCGTCCGCAATCGGGGAGGAGAGGCCGCAGGCGTGACGCGCGCCCTCGATAACGTGACGTCGATGTGACGCGTCCGGATCGCGAGGCCGCCGGCGAGCGGACCCGTGCCCGGGACGCGCTCTCTCACGCGCCCGACCAGGTGTACTCGAGCGCGGAGACGTCCGGCGCCCCGACCGGTATCTCCGCGGTGAACCCGAGCGTGACGAGCTCGAGGCGATTTCCGAACGGATCGTTGAAGTAGAGCGACGCGTGGCCCGGCGGTCCGAGCCGCGTGGGGCCGTACGTCGGCACGCCGGCGTCGTTCAGGCGCTTCTTCCAGGCGAGGAGCTTGCCCGGCGCGACCCCGAGCGCGCAGTGCGGGTGCGACGCCGCGCGGGGCGGCTGGCCGATCGACGACTCGAAGAGGTCGAGTCGCGGCCCGCCAGCGAACACGATCGACAGGTGAACGCCGCGCGCGATCTCGTCCGCAGGGCGCCCCATCCGCGCGAGGAACTCGGCGTCGACTCGCATCATCACGCGCGCGCCGAGCAGCCCGACGTAGAACCGCTCGGCCACCTGGAGATCCGAGCACGGCACGGTGAGGTGATCGACCGCGCGCAGCTTGCCGCCCCACGGGGGGCTCAGGCGGTACACGAGGTGCGACCAGGCGAAGAACAGGCGCATTCCCGCGCCGATCGCCCTCCGCTGGACACGCGCGGAGAACGGAACGGCGGAGAACGGAACGGCGGTGAGCTCCGGAGACATCATGCGATTCCTCCCTGCAATGAGATTCAATCAATCAGTTGATTGAACGTACGCGACGGCGGGCGGGCGGTCAAGGCGGGCGCCGCGGGCGCTTGCTGGAAACGGAGAAAATCAGTAGCGTTCCGCGGGCTTGGCGAAGACGAGAGGCGTCGCGGCGGCCGGCATGACCTCGGCCACGGAGCTCGGTGCAGCGCGGCGGCGCGACCTGCTCGAGGCGGCGTATACGCTCATCGCCGAGAAGGGGCTCGAGGGGCTGAGGACGCGCGACATCGCGGCGCGCGCGGGCGTCAACATCTCGACGCTGCACTACTACTTCGGGACGAAGGACGCGCTCCTCGCCGCCATCGTCGCGCACGTGACGGGCAAATTCGTCGAGGCGCAGCGCCGGCCGGAAGGCCCGGGCGCCGCAGGCCCGACGGACGCGCGCGCGACCCTGAGAGCGCACCTCGAGAGCGCATGGCGCACCTTCCAGGACAACCCGCACCTCGCGGCCGTGCTGCAAGAGCTCTCCGCGCGCGCGCAGCGCGATCCGGCGGCGCAGACCGCGCTGCGCGAGGTCCACGAGGCGTGGAACCTCGCGGTGGAGCAGATCGTGCGGCACGGCGTCCGCAGCGGACAGCTCCGCTCCGATCTGGACCCGCGCGCCGCCGCCCGCGTCGTCACGTCCTTCGTCATCGGCGCGATGACCCAGCTCGGGGTCCACGCCGGAGGGTTCGACTTCCACCACGTCGCCGGCGAGCTCGATCGATGGCTCGCCGCCGCGCCGTCCGCCGCGCCGCCCGCCGCGCCAGACAAGCGGCCGCGCCGCCGCGCGTGAAGGGACCGCGCATCGCGATCGTGCGCCGATAGCTCACCTCGCCCCCATCCGAGCATCCCCGAAGGGGCCTCCGGGGCGGCGGAGCGCCCGATGCGACATCGCGACGCAGGACAACGTGTCACATCGTCGCGCGGCGTCGCAGCGTCTAGATCCCGCGTCATGAGACGACGACAGATACTGGATCTCGCCGCCGCGAGCGCCGCGGCTGCCGCCCTGCAAACGCTCGGCGGGTGCGCGCAGGACGACGGCGATCCCGGGCCATCCCCCACGACACCTCGAGGAGAGGACTCCCCGATGCAGCACATCGCCATGCTCGTTTACCCTGGCTTCACCGCGCTCGACCTCATCGGCCCGCAGACCGCCTTCGGCTTCCTCGAAGACGTGCAGATACACCTCGTGTGGAAGACGCTCGACCCCGTGACGACGGACATGGGCATCACGCTCCTCCCGACCGCGAGCTTCGCGACGTGCCCTGAAGAGGTCGCGGTCCTCTTCGTTCCAGGCGGCGTGGAAGGCACGATCGCCGTGATGAAAGACGCCGAGGTCCTCGACTTCCTCTCGGCGAGGGCGGGGCAGGCCGGCTACGTGACGAGCGTCTGCACGGGGGCGCTCGTGCTCGGCGCGGCCGGGCTGCTCCGCGGTTACCGCGCGACAACGCACTGGGCCTTCCGCGAGGTGCTGCCGCTCCTCGGGGCCGAGCGCCTCGACGCGCGCTATGTCGAGGACCGCAACCGCATCACGGGGGGCGGCGTGACGTCAGGCATCGACTTCGGCCTCCGGATCGCCGCCAGGATGCAGGGAGACGAGGTAGCGCAGAGGGCGCAGCTCATCATGGAATACGCCCCCGACCCGCCGTTCCAGGCGGGCACGCCCGAGTCCGCGCCCGCGGCGCTCGTCGAGCGGATGCGCGGCATGGCTGCGCCGGCCGTCGCCGAGGCCAGGCGGGCAGCGGAGCAGGCCCAGGCGCGCTGGTGAGGGTGGCGCGACGGCGCGGTCGGTCAGCTCGCCCGGAAGGCGCGGTACAGCTCGTCGCGCCACGCGATCAGGTCGGCGTAGCGGTCGCGCAGCTCGGGGTCGGCGAAGCACCGCCGGCCGGCGGGGCTGAGCTTCAGCTCGGCCGGCGGCGTCACGCTCACGAGCGCCTGGCTCACCGCGATGTCGGCGAACGTGAAGCGGTCCAGCAGCGTCTTCGGCGCCGTCGCGGGCAGCGTCTTCCGCGCGAGCGTCGCGCGGATCTGGTCGAGCGCGTCGACCAGCGCGCGCCGGTGCGCCGCGCCGTCGGCCGTGTGGCCGTCGTACTTGCGGAGGGTGCGGCGGACGCCCAGCGCCCCGAGCCGCGAGGCGAGGGGACCGAGCGCGCGGCGGAGCGGCCCGGGCGTCATGTCGGCGAGGGCCTCGTCGTCGGCCAGCATGCGCGCCAGCGAGAGGGCCCGCCCGGCGTCGAGCGCGCGCTCCGAGAGACCGATGAACCGCGCGATCTCGGCCTGGTGCTCGGCAGGGAACAGCGTCGGGCCGTCGCCGCGCCCGTCGGCCCAGCGCGCGATGTCCGTCGAGTCGGCGATCACGCGCCCGTCGTCGGTCGTCAGCACAGGCACGCTGACCCGGCCCGTGAACCGCCGGAGCTTGGCGCGGAGCGCGGGCTCGCCGATCAGCGGCTGGTAGTGCCGGAACGTGTACGGGACGCGCCGGACGTCGAGCGCCCAGCGCGCCTTCTCGGTCCACGGCGAGAAAATCAGGCCCAGCAGCTCGGTCATGGCACAGGCAGCCTACCACACGCAGCCGAGCGCTCGCTTCCCGGGGGCGAGCGCGCTCACGGGCCCGCGCCGGCCTCCACCCAGATCGGCTCGGGCTCGTCGAACCCCTTGAGCCGGAAGGCGCCCGCCCGGCGGAAGCCCCCGCGCGCGGCCTCGGGGAGCGCGGCGACCGCCGATCGCGAGAGGGTCACCCGGCCGGGGCGCGGCAGGGCGACGCGCTCGAGATCGGCGCCCGGCTCCTCCGCGCGATCCTCCTCGGTGATCGCCTCGATCCGGAAGAGCCGGTGGACCTCCGCGCCGATGACGTCATGATCGCTCATCCGCACCGGGCCCCAGTGCGCGACGAGGCGGAGCTGGGCAGGATCGTCGACCGCGCGACGGAGCACGCTGGCCGCCTCGAGGGCGCCGGTCATCGTGGAATAGACCGCCAGGTACCCGTCGCCGGTCCCCTTCAGGAGGCGGGGGCTCGTCGACCCGCGGAGCGCCCGGCGGAGCCGGTTGAGGTGGTCGACGAAGCGGGTGTCGCCGATGTCCTGGAGCATGTGGGTCGAGCGGACGATGTCGATGAGGAGCATCGCCACCTCGACCCGGTCGGTCGGCTCCGCCTCCTCCCGCCGCTCGGCCGGGAAGAGCTCGACGAGCGCGAGGTGCAGATCGTCCCAGTGGATCCGATCGAGGTGGGCGCTGAGGCGGGCGAAGGTGGGGGAGGCGGCGATCGCCCGCCGCGCGGCGTCGGCGGTCTCGCCGCCGGCGACGTCGGCCGTGAGGCGATCGAGCAGCGCGAACACCGCCTCGCCGATCTCCTCGGGGGCGTCCGGGCGGCGGAAGAGCTCGCGCTGGACGTCGACCACGAGGTCCAGGTGGCGGGGCCAGGGCTCCCAGTGGCCGATGACGACGTTGCGGATCGCGTGGAACCGGCCGCCCCCGGGGAGCGACTGGATCAGCCCGCGGAGCGAGGGGTGGAGGAGGTAATACCGCGAGCGCGGCAGCTCGTGGCGCGAGCCGACCACGGCGTCCTGCGGCTGGCGGAAGCGCTGTACCTGGCGCTCGGACGCGGGATCGGCGACGAGGACCCCGAGGACGCCGCACTCGTAGAGCTCGCGGAAGGGGTGATAGACGTCGTCGGCGGTCCGGCCGTGGGCGTCGAAATACGCGCGATCGACCCCGTGAAAGCGGCACCAGACGTCGACCATCTCGTCGTGGGTGAGGACGTCGCACGGGAGCAGGCCGAGGAACTCGGCCCGCTTGTCGCGGTGACAGAGCACCTCGAGGAACACCCGCATCTCGTCGAAGATGTTGGCGACCAGGAGGCCGGCGCTCTTGTCCTGCACGATCTGCGTGAAGGTCCGCTCGTCGAGGGCCCGGCGGTTGCGCGAGATCTCCGAGGCGAGGATGACGAGATCGCGCGGCCGCCCGAGCGTGTGGCGATAGAGGAAGTCGAACGTCCCCTCGCCGCGGGCCGAGCGCCCCGTGCTCACCATGTCGAGGTGGATGAACTCGCGGAGCGGCAGCCGCTCGTAATAATAGGTGAGCTTCTCGAGCAGCTCGAAGAGCTCGTGCTTCGCGTAGCGGAGCGTCGAGGTCGCGCCGTAGAGGTTGGTCTTGATGTCGGACTCGTAGGCGGAGAACGCCTCCTCGCGGATCGTGGCGAAGATCTTCACGTGCCGGTTGGCGTTCATCAGGTCCCACGCGGCCTCGATCATCCCCGCCTGCATGTGGATCCAGGCCGCCCGGGGCAGCCGCCGGAGCGCCTGATCGAGCTTGTCGATGAAGAGGTAGACGCCGCTGTGGAGCGAGCGGAGCCGCCGCTCGAGCGGGCCCTCCATCGCGTCGATCACCTGGTTGATCTGGCGGACGGTCAGCGACAGGAGCTCCTTCACCACCACCGTCGGCTCGACCGGCCGGCCCGTGAGCAGGCCGCGCAGGCTCCGGGGGAGCGGGTCCAGGTCCTCGGGATCGCCGGCGCCGGCGAGGGCGGACTGACACGAGACGATCGACAGGCGGAAGCTGAAGCTCCAGAGCCGCTTGCACTCGTGGAGCCCGGACATGAGGTCGATCCGGGTCTGGTCGACGCTGGGCAGGTCGCCCATCAGGTCGAGGTAGGGCCGCCCTTCCGGGATGAACTGTACGGCCGACTGACGGCGCTCGCGGCCGGTCGCCAGGTAGATCTCGCTGAGGACCGACCGCTTGTAGGTGAGCAGGAGGGTCTTGCCGAGCCCCTTGCTCCCCGAGACGAAGTGCTTGTTGGCGCTGTCGAGGAACTCGCGGACCACGGCGTTCTTGAAGGTCAGCTCCTTGAGGGCGCCGATGTCGATCTGGTTGGCGTCCGAGGCCCAGCTCTGCTGGTGCCCGGCGTCGCGCTCGCCCTCGGGGCGCCGCTTTGCCGCCGGCTCCGGAGGGCGACCGGGCAGGGCGCGCAGCGCGTCGAGGAGGTCGCGGGCGGAGGCGAACCGGCGGTCGCGGTCGCGGTGCGTCGCCCGCGCGAACCAGCCGTCGAAGCCGCCCGGAACGTCGGCGAGCCGCGACGGCGCGACCGGGACGTCGAAGCAGATCTTGTGGACCAGCTCGAAGAGCGAATCGCCGCGGAAGGGCCGGCGCCCGGTCATGCACTCGTAGGCGATCACGCCGATCGACCAGAGGTCCGCGCGGTGATCGACCCCGGTGGCGTTGGCGATCTGCTCCGGGCTCATGTAGCTCACCGTGCCGAGCGTGGAGCCCGCGTCGGTCTGCGGCGCCCCCCGGCGGTCGAGCCCGAGGTCCTCGAGCTTGACGATGCCGAAGTCGAGGACCTTGCAGAGCGGGCGATCGTCGTCCTCGACGAGGAAGACGTTGGCCGGCTTGAGGTCGCGGTGGACGATGCCCATGCGGTGCGCCTTGCCGATCGCGCTGCAGACGTCGGCGAGGATCGCCGCCGTCTCGTCGTACGACAGGGGCCCTCGGGACAGCCGCTCGGCCAGGTCCTCGCCGCGGAGGAGCTCCATGGCGATGTAGGGCACCTGCGTGGCCGCATCGACGTTGAAGTCGAGGACCTGCACCACGTTCGTGCCCCGCAGCGCCGCCGCGGTCTGCGCCTCGAGGAGGAAGCGGGCGCGCGCGCGCTCGGTCCCGACGATCGCCGGGTTGATCAGCTTGAGCGCCGCCGGCCCGCCGAGGCGAAGGTCGGTCGCCCGGAAGACCCGGCCCATGCCGCCTTTCCGGAGGAGCTCCTCGATCCGCCAGCGCTCGCCGACCACATCCCCCGGGCCGAGGCGGCTCACGGCCTCGGACGGGCCGCTCCCGGCGGCGCATGACACCGTGGGATCGGCCGGTCGGTGGGCACCCTCATCCGACATGGCGTCACAGTACCAGCCCCGGTCCGCCAGGAGAACCTGCGGTGCGCGCGCCTACCAGCCGAGCCCGATACGCAGCGGCAGGAACACCGCCATTCCGGTCACGATGGTGCCCAGGATATCGCGGCGCGAGAAGTAGTAGACGCTGGCCGCGACGCTCGCGGGTAGCCGCGCGTCCTGGAAGGTCGCGATCATGTGCCCCTGCGTCATCAGCACCTCGGGCACGATCACCGCGGCCAGCGCCGCCAGCGGCGCGTAGCGCAGCCCGCGCCTGAGCCAGCCGGGCATCGGCAGGTCCTCCTCGGGGAACAGGAAGAAGCTGCGGGTGAACAGCGTGATCAGCGCCAGCCCGACGATGATGACGACGGTCTCCCAGGCGCTCATCGCCGGGCCTCCTCGGCGCGCTCGCGGGCGCGTCGCTGCGCCCCCTCGGCGGCCTCGATCCCGAGGCCGACCGCGACGGCGGCGGCGATCGCGACAAGGATGTTGAGCTTCAGCGGGAGCGCGTAGGCCGCCACCGCGGCCGAGGCGGCGGTGCCGCCCGCAAGCCAGGTGGCCCTGTCCTGCAGCAGCGAGCACGCGATGCCCAGCAGCGCGAGCACGCCGGCGAAGCCGAGCCCCCACTCGACGGGGATCACGTTGGCCAGCGCGATGCCGCCGAGCGACGAGCCGTGCCACGAGGACCAGTTCGTCGCGACGCCGCCCCAGTAGTACGGCTCGTGCGCGGGCGACGGCGTGGGGTCGGGGAAGCGCTTCATGAAGATCACGTAGTTCAGGTCGCCGCTGAAGTAGCCGATGAGGCACCGGCGCCAGCGCGGCAGGCGCGCGAAATAGGGCCGCCACATCGCGCTGAAGATCACGAAGCGCAGGTTCACGCACGTGGCGGTGGCCCAGATGACCCACATCGGCGCGCCCGACGCGATGAGCGGCATCGTCGCGAGCTGCGCGCTGCCGGCGAAGACCAGGAGCGACATCAGCGCAGCGAGCGGCGGCGCGAGCCCGCTCTTGACCATCGCGACGCCGGTCACGAGGCCCCAGGCGGCGACGCCGAACGACACCTGCAGCATGTCGCGCGCGCCGCGGCGGAACTCGGGGTGGAGCGCGGTGGCGCGGACGGAGGCGGAGAGGGACATGCGGGCGCTCGAAGGGCGTAGGAAGTGTCCAGGCGCGATCCGAAAGTCAAGGCGCCCACCCCCGGAGACGCGATCCTGCCCTGAACCTCGGAACGCCTTGCATACAGACCGACCGGTCGGTATGGTTTGCTCATGGCGGCGCGGACCTATCCCAGCGCGCGTGATCGCATCCTCGACGCGGCCGAGCGGCTCATCGCCTCGCGCGGGGTGAACTCGCTGACCATCGAGGCGGTGATCACCGAGGCGCAGATCAGCAAAGGGGGCTTCTTTCACCACTTCGCGACGAAGGACGCGCTCCTGACCGCGATCGTCGACCGGCTGAGCAAGCGGATGACCGACGACGCCGAAGAGCGCGCCGCGCGGGATCCGGAGCCGCGCGGCGCCCGGCTGCGGGCGCAGATCGCGCTCGCCTTCGACGCCGAGAAGGGCGAGACCGCCGCGCCGCGCGCCTTGCTCCTGGCGCTCATCGAGGCGGTCGGCGCCCAGCCCGAGATGGCACGCCACATCGGCAAGCTGAACGCCGAGGCCTTCGCGCGCGACGTGGCCGAGGACATCTCCGAGGGGCGCGCCATCGCGATCCAGTTCGCCCTCGACGGTTTCTGGCTCTCCGAGGCGCTCGGCACGGCGGCGCTCACGGAAGGTCAGATGCAGGCGCTGCGCGACGCGCTCCTCGCGCTGGCGCAGCCGGAAGCGGGCGCGGGGCGCGGGCCCGCGCGGCCGCGCGCTCCCAGGAAAGGCGGTCGATCATGAACAACATTCCCGACATCTCCAGCGCTCAGCACAAGGCGAATCCCCATCCGCTGTATGCGCGGCTGCGCGCCGAGGCGCCGGTCGTGCGCATCGTGTACAGCGACCGGAAGCCCGCGTGGCTCTTGACGCGCTACGCCGACGTGGCCGCCGCGCTCAAGGACCCGCGCCTCGGCAAGGACCCGTTCCGCGTCCTGAGCGCGAAGGAGCGGGCCGAACAGACGCCGTGGATGCCGTCGTTCCTCCGTCCGCTCACGACCGGCATGCTCGACAGGGACCCTCCGGATCACACGCGGCTGCGCGCGCTGGTACACCAGGTCTTCACGCCCCGGCGCGTGGAGGACCTGCGCGGGCGCATCGTGACGCTCACCGAGCGCCTCGTGGCGCGGGCCCGGGCGCGCGGCGCGATCGACCTCCTCGAGGAGCTCGCGCTGCCGTTGCCGATCACGGTGATCTGCGAGCTGCTCGGGATCCCGGAGGCCGACTGGCCGCGCTTCCGCGCCTGGACGAACCGCCTTGTCGAGCTCCGCACGCCGCTCGACATGGTCCGCGCGCTACCGTCGCTTTACATGATGATGCGCTACCTGCGCGCGCTGGTCGAGAAGCGCCGCCGCACGGGCGGGGACGACCTCGTCGCGGCGCTCGTCCGGGCCGAGGAGGAGGGCAGTCGGCTCAACGAGGAGGAGCTGCTCGCGATGATCCTGCTCCTCGTCGCGGCGGGGCACGAGACCACGGTGAACCTGATCGCCAGCGGGACGCTGGCCCTGCTCGACGATCCGGGGTCGCTCGACCGCCTGCGGCGCGAGCCCGAGCTGATCAAGCCGGCGGTCGAGGAGCTCCTGCGCTTCACGACCCCGGTCGACCTCGCGACCGAGCGGTACACGACGGAGGATGTCGCGTTCGGCGAGCACGTGATCCCGCGGGGACAGCGGGTGTTCCCGGTGCTCGGCTCGGCCAACCACGACGAGCAGGTCTTCGAGAGCCCCGAGCGGCTGACGCTCGATCGGGAGCCCAACCGGCACCTCGCCTTCGGCAGCGGCGTGCACTATTGCCTCGGCGCCCCGCTCGCGCGGCTCGAGGCGCAGGTCGCGTTCCCCGCGATCGTCCGGGACCTCCCCGGCCTTCGGCTCGCCGTGCCGCGTGCGTCCCTGACGTGGAAGCCATCGTCGATCCTGCGCGGGCTCACGAGGCTACCGGTGACGTTCGCCGCGACCCCGATCTACTCCGTGCCCCGCGCGGCCAGGCCGACCGCGGCCGGGCTCCACCCCTAGAGACGGAACAGGACAGTAGAAAACAGCCAGGACGCCAGGCACAGAACAGCTCGCCTTCCCTCGCCATGTCGCGAAGCGCCTCGGTGTGGCAGACGCGTCGTCCTCTCCTCGCGCCTCTCATCCACCCCCTGCTCAGCGGGCGTGGCGCCCACAACCGGCATGCGCTGTGCACTCCCTGCGATCCTCGAGGCCGGGGAGCGCAGGATACGCGGTGCGCCCGCTCCGGCGCGGGTCCGTCCAGCGGCTGCCCAGGCCGGGCGGCCACGAGAGGAGCGCATGCGAATCCATCATCTCAACTGCATCTCGACCTGCCCGATCGGCGGCGCGCTGATGGATGGGCAGACGCTCGGGCTCCGAGGAAGGCTGACGTGCCACTGCCTGCTCCTCGAGACGGACAGCGGCCTCGTCCTCGTGGACACCGGGCTCGGCTTGCTGGACGTCTCGATGGCCAGAAAGCGGTTGAGCCGGTTCTTCCTGTTCCTCGTGCGGCCGGAGCTCCGGGCCGAGATGACGGCGCACCGCCAGATCCAGCGGCTCGGCTTCCGACCCGAGGACGTCCGCCACATCGTGCTCACCCACCTCGATTTCGACCACGCCGGCGGCCTCGACGACTTCCCCTCCGCCGAGGTCCACCTGCTCGCGGACGAGCGCGACGCCGCGTTCGCGCGGCGGACGCTCCTCGACCGCATGCGTTACCGGCCCGCCCAGTGGTCGACGCAGGCGAGCTGGATCGCGTATCCCTCGGACGGCGGTGAGCGATGGTTCGGCTTCGAGGGCGCGCGGGCGGTGGGCGGCCTGAAGGAAGAGGTGCTGTTCGTCCCGCTCGTCGGTCACACCCTCGGGCACGCCGGCGTGGCCGTCCGGAGCGACGGCGGCTGGCTGCTCCTCGCCGGCGACGCCTACTTCTATCATCGCGAGATGGACCCGGCGCGCCCGCGCTGCACGCCGGGCCTGCGCTTCTATCAAGTCATGATGGAGAAGGACCGCGCCGCGCGGCTCGAGAACCAGCGCCGGCTGCGCGCGCTGCGGCAGGAGAGCGGCCGCGAGGTGACCCTCGTGTGCTCCCACGATGTCGTGGAGTTCGAGCGCCTCACCGGCCGGAGCCACGCCGTGCCCGCGGGCGACCGGGAGAACGTACCCGAGCCGTCCTACCCCGTCCCAGGAGGCGTTCAGAGCCCGTCCCGCGCATGACGCTCCGCTCTCCGGGGGCCGGGCAGCCCTCGATCAGGCGCTGGCCGCGTCACCCCGCACGAGCGGCAGCGTGAAATGGAACGCGGTGTGGCCGTCGCCCGGGCTCTCGGCCCAGATCTGGCCGCCGTGCGCCTCGATGAGGCCCTTCGCGATGTACAGGCCGAGGCCGAGGCCGATGACGCGCGCCTCCCGCGCCTTGCCCCGGAAGAACCGCTCGAACAGGAACGGCAGCTCGTCGGGCGGGATCCCGCGGCCCCTGTTCCAGATCGACGTGACCACCGCGTCGCCGCGCCGCTCCAGCCGCACCTGGATCCGCGTCTCCGGATCTCCGTATTTCGCCGCGTTCGAGAGGAGGTTGCTGAGGACCTGCTCCATGCGCCCCGCGTCCGCGGCCACGACCGGGATCTCGCCCCGGACCTCGACGTCGACCGGGTGCCCCTCGGTCTCGCTCCCCGTCCGCTCCACGACGGCCTGCACGAGCGCCGGCAGGTCGACGGGGCCGCGCTCGATCGCGAGCCGCCGCGACTCGATGCGGGAGATGTCCGTGAGATCGGAGACCATCCGCCCGAGCCGCCTCGCGCTCGCCAGGATGTGGCCTGCCCTGACCTTCGCCGCGTCGGCGAGCTGGGGCCTCCGCTCGATCTGCGCCGCATAGCCGATGATCGTGGTCACGGGCTGCTTCAGATCGTGCGCGACGACCGACGTCCACTCCTCCTTGAGCCGCTCGAGCTCCTTCAGCCGCGTGATGTCCTCGAACGCGAGGACGGCGCCGAGCAGCCTCCCGTTGGCGTCGACGATCGGCCCGGCGCTCATGAGCACCGCCAGGGCGCTGCCGTGGGCGCGCCGCAGCGAGAGCTCCCTCGCGGTCGTGACCTCGCCCCGCAGCGCGCGCATCGCCGGGCACTCCTCGGGGGAGAGCGGCTGCCCGTCCGAGAGGCACAGGCACGACGCGCCGCCCAGCTCGTCCGGCGAGGTCGTCCGGGCGAGCTCCTGGGCGCGGTGGTTCCAGGTGATCTGCTGGCCGGTCGGGTCGAGCAGGACGATGCCGACCGGCGTGCGCTCGATGACCGTGTTGAGCCACGTCCGCTCGGCCGCGAGCTGCTCGACGAGGCGCTCTCGCTCCTCGTCGGCGAGCTTCTCCGCGGTGACGTCGCGCGAGATCCCGATCGCGGTGAGCGGCTTTCCGCTCTCGTCGCGCTCGATCGTAACGTGGGTCGCGACCCACCGGACCCGGCCGCTCCGGTCGATGATCCGGAACGTGAGCCGCCCGCCGGCGGCGGCCATGCGCTCGACGAACTCGTGATAAAGCCCGGTGTCCTCGGGGTGGACCAGCGAGAGGAAGAGCCGGGGGTTCTCGTACCAGGCCTCGGGCGGATAGCCGGTGTGCTCGACGACGGCGGGGTTGATGTACTCGTAGCCTCCCTCGGGGCCGAGCCGCATGCGGAAGATGACGTCGCTCGCGTGCTCCGCGATGAGCCGCAGGCGCGCCTCGCTGAGCCGGAGGGCGTCCTCCGCCCGCCGCTGCTCGGTCACGTCGAGGGCCGTGCCGATCATCCGGGTCGGGGTTCCGTCCTCGGCGCGCTGCACGTCGGCCACGGTGTGGATGAAGCGCTCCTCGCCGTCCGGGCGGATGATCCGGTAATCGACGCGGTACGGCTCGGCCCCGTGCAGCGCGAGATCGACGGCGCGCATCAGCCCGGCGCGGTCGTCCGGGTGGACGCGCTCGAGGAACGCCTCGTACGTGATCGGGCCGGAGTCGCCGGCTAGCCCCAGCATGCGATAGCTCTCTTCGGACCAGACCAGCTCGTTCCTCACGATGCGCCAGTCCCAGTTGGCCAGCCTGGCGATCTTCTGCGCGCGGGCGAAGCTCTCCCCCCTGAGCCGGAGCGCCTCCTCGGTCCGTCGGGCCTCCGCGATCGTGGCGTCGAGCTGCTCGCGCGAGCGCTCGAGCGCCATCCTCTCCCGCTCGAGCTCCCCGACCCGCGCGCCCAGCGCGCGCGCCGCGGCGGCGGCGAGCGCCATGCCGAAGAGGACCGACAGGGCGCCGGCGATCTCGAGCGCCTCGGCCAGCGGCAGGGCCGGCCGCGCCGCGGCGCAGAGCAGCACCGCGCGCAGGTCGCCCGCGAAGGCGAGCGGGATCGCGAGCGCGTGCGAGCAGCCGCGGTGCGCGCGGAGGTGAGCCACGTCGAGCAGCGCCGCGGCGCCGTCGCCCTCGGGCGCGACCTGCACGGCCCCCCTGCGCGCGGCCGCCGCCGCGAGGCACTCGGCGTCCAGCGGCAGGCGCTGGAGCGCGCTCATCGCGGCCCCCTGGTCGCCCTCGGCGGCGACGAGCGCGAGCGCGCGCGGCTCCTGCAAGACGTCGAAGAGACATGCGATCTCGACGCGGAGGGCGCGCGCCGCCGCCGCCGCGATGGCCCTCCGCAGCGCGCCCGCGTCCTCGGCGGCGCGCGAGAGGGCCAGCGACGCGTCGGCCACGGCGCGGGCCAGCGCGTCGCCCGGCGCCGCGCCGCGCCGTCCGCGCATGGACGGTCCGCCCCGTCCGGCTCCACGCCGTCTGTCGTCGCTGTTCACTCGGCCCCTCGCGCTGCTCGACCCGGTCCGGGTGAGCGCGAGGCGAGCGTAACACGGGCCTTCGCGCCGCACGTCGGTTCGCTCGGCTGCCCGCGCCCGGCGCCGGCCCGGCGCGATCCCTGTCGAATTCGTGCTCCCCCACCCTTGAAGGGTCTTCCCGACCCTCCGGTGCCACACGACTGCACGACATTCGTGCAGAAGGAAAAATACGGCCGTTACAGTGAGAGCGTTAATCCACGTCGACGGTTCGCGCTGCGGCAGCGCGGCAGGAGCCGCGTTATGCGTCGCTGAACCCGGAGTTCGCGGCGCGCACGGGGAGCCGGCGGGTTCGGATATGTGGTAAGCGGGATAACGTGATTGCGGGGTTCGCGACAGTGCGGCGGGCCCGGCTTCCGGTTGTGCTCGCGTTGCTCCAGGACATCGCGCAGAGCCGTGGCCGGGGTCGACGTGAATACGGCGGCCTGTCGCCGCATCCAAGCTGCCACCACTGGAGGACTCATGCGTGATTCTCGTACGTTGATCAGCATTGCGCTCGCATCGCTGGTGTCGCTCTCGGCCGCGGCCGCCCAGGCAGAGGTGACGATCGAAGATGTCCAGGCGTCGGACGGCGCCAGCGCGCCCCGGGGCGATCTGATCGTGGCGGGCGACACGCTGGTCGTGCGTGTCCGCGCGACCTCGTACGAGGGCATCTACCGGGTCGAGGCGGAGCTCGAGGGGGTGACGGTCAAGTTATCGCCGGTGGGCGACGACCACTACGAGGGGAGGTTCGACATCCGCGACCTCGCCCACGGCCCTCACGTGCTCACGATCCGCGCGTACGACCTGTTCGGCGACGGCTCGACGGTGGAGAGGACCATGGAGCGGTCCGGCGACGCGGTGACGCCGCTCCTCTGGCTGTCGACCCCGGGGCCGCACGGCGTCGTGTCCGGGAACGTGCCGCTCGACGCGAGGTGCCTCGCGGCGCCGCCCCTCGAGTGCCAGAGCCTCTGCGTCGAGGTCCGGGGCCGGACGCACACGGCGAGCGCCTGCAGCCATCGCACGGAGAGCTCGCCGCCGGGGACGTTGATGCTCCTGACACGCCCGTTCCCGGCGTTCGAGTCGGGGGAGGAGCTCACCGTCACGCTCACCGGCAACAGCGGTGCCGGCTCCGATTTCACGACGACCTACGGGCCCATTTACATCGAGCGGAGCCCGAGCCTGACCGCGGTCCAGCGCGCCCCGGGCGTCATCCTCGATGTCGACGCCACGCGGATCCTGTTCCTCGATCGCTTTTATCGGGTCGGCATCGTCGATCGCGCCACGGAGGAGGTGAGCTTGCTCCTGCGCATCCCGCCGGATCCGGCCGGGAGCAGCCCGAGCTACGGCGCGCTCACGCCCTCGGGCTTCGTGGTCCAGTCGGCGACGACCCACATCTTCGCGTCGGTCGACGGCGTGGTGACCAGGATCGCGCGGGGGCGGCTCGACGCGGTGAACGGCGATCTGCTCGTGTGGACCGCGCAGAACGAGGACAGGGCGTACCTGCACACGCTGTCGACGGGGCTCAACCAGAGCATCTGGAACAGGCCGGGCGGCACGACGCCGTTCCAGGCCGACATCACGGCCTCCGGCGACGTGTACTACGCCACGTACGAGCAGCCGTGGATTCGCCGGCTGCTCGTGAGCAGGATCGGGGATCACCCCGGTTACCTCCAGCGGCCGATCGCCGACGGGACGAACATCGCCGGGCGCTGGTGGGACGGGACGACGAGCTCCAGCTACCTGTACACGGCGAACGGCGAGGAGGTGTTCCTCGGCGACTCGATCTCGGGCAACTCCGCCGGGCTGCTCCTGCACGCGGGGCACGCCGCGTTCCTGAGGAGCGACGGAGAGGTCAACCAGGTGTGGCTGCGGACCTCGGACGGCGAGCAGCACCAGATCAGCAGCTTCGAGGTGTCGAGCCTGTTCGACCAGCAGAAGCTCCGGGTCGGCCACGACGGCATCAGCGACAGCGGCGAGGTGGTGTTCCTCAACGGCGGCAGGCGCTACATCGGCGTCCCGGGCGAAGCGCCCGCGGAGATCGGCAGCGATCTCGGGCACGCGCGCTGGTTCGACGAGGGCTGGCACGTGACGATCGGCGACACGCTGTTCCGGGTCGCGCGCGAGGCGGCCGAGGTCATCGATCTTCCCGGTGAGGCGCTGCGCGCCGGCCCGACGAGCCTGGGCGAGTTCCAGGAGGTCGTGATCGCGCCGATCGCCGGGGAGGAGCTCGAGCGCCCGGCGCGGCCGAATCGCCTCGAGCCCGACGCGCTGCCGGACCTGTCGGGCCTCGACGAGGCGACCGACCTCGCCGGCGACGGCGCGTCGGCCGCGGCCGGGTGCAGCGCCGGCGGCTCGGCGGGCCCGGGCGGCGGAGTCGCCGCGTTCGCGGCGATCGCCGGCCTCGCGCTCGCGCGGCGGCGCCGGCGGGCCTAGGTCCAGTGCCGGAGGCCGGCCCGGGGCCAGCGCGCAGCTGCCCCCGGGCCGGCCCGGATGCCGAGCCCCTCGGCGACCCGACGGCCGTGCTCCTGGTCGCACGGCGAGCGCGTACTGGCGCTGGCGGAGCGTGAGGGGACGCGGTGACCGGCGCGCGGGGGCGCAGGGTGGCACGGAGGCCGCGCCGGTTGACGCGAGGGGGCATCTCTCCATGCTTCCCGGGAACGCGGTTTGCCCGCGTACGGAGGAGCCATGGCCAGGACCGCGTCGAACGAGACCAGGAAGATCCGCTATGCCGTCGTGGGGGCGGGCAACATCGCGCAGGTCGCCGTGCTGCCGGCCTTCAAGAACGCCGCCGAGAACTCCGAGCTCGTCGCGATCGTCTCGGGCGACGCCGAGAAGCGCGCGGCGCTCGGCGAGCGCTACGGCGTCGCGGAGCTCGGCGGCTACGACGAGCTCGAGGACGTCCTGAAGCGCGCGCGGGTCGACGCGGTGTACATCGCCCTGCCGAACACGATGCACCGCGAGTACACCGAGCGCGCCGCGGCGGTGGGGGTCCACGTGCTCTGCGAGAAGCCCATGGCCATGACCGAGGAGGACTGCGAGGCGATGATCCGCGCCACGAAGGACCGCGGCGTGAAGCTGATGATCGCCTACCGCCTGCACTTCGAGGAGGGGAACCTGCAGGCCGTCGAGATCGCCCGCTCGGGCAAGCTCGGCGAGGTGCGCGCCTTCACCTCCCTGTTCACGCACGTGGTGCGCCCCGGCGACATCCGCACCCGGAGCGAGCAGGGAGGCGGCGCGCTGTTCGACCTGGGTGTCTACTGCGTCAACGCCGCGCGCTACCTCTTCCGCGAGGAGCCGAGCGAGGCGCTCGCCGTCAGCCTGCAGCTCGACGCGCGGCGCGCCGAGGACGTCGACGAGACCACCTCGGCCATCCTGCGCTTCCCGAGCGGCGCCGTCGCCCAGTTCACCGTGAGCCAGGGGCTCGCGAGCGTGTCGTCGTTCCGCATCGCGGGCACCGAGGGCGAGCTCCGCGTGGAGCCGGCCTTCGATTACTCGTCCGATATCAAGCACTACCTGACGGTCGGCGGGAAGACCGAGGAGAAGACCTTCAAGGGTCGCGACCAGTTCGCCCCGGAGCTCGTCTATTTCTCGCGGTGCATCCTCGAGGACAGGGAGCCGGAGCCCTCGGGGCTCGAAGGGTTCGCGGACGTGCGGGTGATGCTCGCGATCCAGGACTCGGCCGCGAGCGGGAGGGCCGAGGCGATTCCCCCCTTCCAGCGGGACCAGCGGCCCGGGATGAGCCAGAGCATCAAGAAGCCTCCGGTCGACCCGCCGGAGCCGGTGAAGGCCCCGTCGCCCTCGGAGCAGTGATCGGGACCAGCGCCTGAGCGGCGCCTCCCGTCGCAAGGTGTCTGTCCCACAAGAGCGCTGGATCGGCCCGAAGAGCGCGGGATCGGCCCGGCATGCGCTGGTCGCGTCGCGCGAGAGGCCCACGCGAGGCGTGCAAAGTCCGCGCGGCCGTGCCACGGTAGGCGCCTTCCACGAAGAGCTCGATGCTGAGGCCCCCGCGTACGACAGGCCACCTTATCGCCCTGCTCGCGCTCCTCTCGGCCGCGCCGGCCCAGGCCGACGAAGCCAACGACGCACCGGTCTCGCCAGCCATGGCCGTGCCCGCTGCCGCGTCGAGCGCGGCGCCGGCGAGCGCGACGGCCGCGAGCGCGGCGACAAAGGGGCCAGCGATCTCACCCCGGCGGCGCGCCCTCGCCGCGACCGGCGCGGTGATTCCCGGGCTCCTCGTGCACGGCACCGGGCACTTTCTCCTGGGCGAGGGGCGCACGGGCGTGTCCCTCCTGGCGCTCGGCGGCGCGGGGACCGGGCTCATGATCGGTGGGCTCGCGGGCGCGGCGGTCACCGGGGCTTCGCGGCGCGTCATCGCTCCGATCGTGCTCACCACGGTGACGGGCGCGGGCCTGTTCGGGATCACGCTCCTCGCGGACCTCTATGGCGTGCTCGCCCCGGAGGGCGGCACGGGCAGCCCTCCTTCCGCGCTGCCCTGGGTCGAGACGCAGCTCGGCCTGGCCTACGTCCACGACCCC
The DNA here is from genome assembly GCF_051524405.1 of Sorangium sp. So ce119. NCBI lineage: Bacteria > Pseudomonadati > Myxococcota > Polyangiales > Polyangiaceae > Sorangium > Sorangium sp. So ce119. Next base: position 299,026 of record NZ_CP150310.1, read on the forward strand.
ACGTTCGCTTACCGAACCTTCGTGGTGCCGGGCATGGATCTGCGCCTGCGCTCACTCCGGCTCTCCGGCGCTGGCTGGTTTGCCCTGAACGACGACAACGCGCGCCTGCGCGTCGAGACCGCCTATCGCTTCCTCGGCCCCGGCACGCCGGACGGCCCGCGCGCGGCGGACGGCTCGTTCCTCGAGCTCGAGGCCGCGCTCACACACCACCGCTACACCTCCGACGGCTTCTCGATCACCACCGGCGAGGTCACGCTCCAGGGCCGGCTCGATCTCGCCCACATCGGTCCGACGCTGCGGGGCTCGTTCGCGGAGATGGGCTGGGGGATCGGGGTGGAGGCCTATCGCAACGGCCGCCGGCCGCTCGAGGGGAACGAGCTCTTGACCCCGCATTTCGCCTTCGGGATGTACCTTGGGCACGAGGGGTATCCTCGCGGCGAGGCCAAGGTGGTTTACGAGCACCGGCACGACGGGTATGCGGCCGGCGCCAAGATCACCGGCCTCGGCAGCGGCGTGCCAGGTCACCTCGGCCTTCAGGGCCGGGTCTATGCCTCGCCCGGCTGGGGCGTGCTCGCCGAGGTGCAGGCGGGCTCCGCGTACGTCGGGCGCCTGTCGTTGCTCCTGCGCCCCGGAGGATCGCCATGATCATGAGAGGCCCGCTCCTCGTGCTCCTCGCCCTCACCGCGCCGCTCGCGCTCTCCTGCCTCGACGTGGCCGAGGGCCGCGCGCGGCGCGATCTGGAGGTGGGGAAGGCCTCTCTTGGCGAGGCGCGCGTCGTCGTGGACGAGGGGCTCGCGGCGATCCGCCGCCTCGCGCCGGGCGAGCTCTCGCTCTGGGCGAGCGCGCCTGTGCTCTCGGTCCGCCTCACCGACGCTGCGGGCGGGCCGTGGACGGTCACGATCGAGAACCTGCTCGCCGACGCGGAGCTCTCGGCCGACGTCGGCGGCGAGCGCGTGCCCGTGGAGCTCGTCGAGGCGCCCTTTCCGACCCAGCGCACGTTCCGGTTCGCCCTGCCGCCGGGCGCCGAGGCCACGCTCTCGCTGCGCCCGCCGGACGCGGCGCGGATCGAGCCGTGGCGGTTCGCGGTCTTCGCCGATGTCCAGGAGGACATCGACCGCGTGCAGGACATCTACGCGAAGATGAACGAGACCGAGGGCGTGCGCTTCGCGCTCATCAGCGGCGATCTCACCTCGCGGGGCTCGCCCGAGCAGCTCGAGCGGTTCCAGCGCGAGATGAAGACCCTCGCGTTCCCCTGCTATGCGACGCTCGGCAACCACGAGCTCGGCACGCGGGACGATCTGTACCACGAGTGGTTTGGCCGCGGGAACTTCCGCTTCGTGTTCCGGGGCGTGCATTTCACGATGCTGGACTCGGCGAGCGCGACGATCGATCCGCTCGCCTACGGGTGGCTCTCCGGCTGGCTCACCGAGGGGCGGGATCTGTTGCACGTGGTCACGATGCACCTCGCGCCGCTCGATCCGGTGGGCTCCCGCAACGGCGCCTTCGCGAGCCGGGCCGAGGCGAACAAGCTGCTCACGATGCTCGCCGACGGGCGCGTGGATCTCACGTTCTACGGCCACATCCACTCGTTCTACGCGTTCGAGAACGCGGGGATCCCCGCGTACATCTCGGGCGGCGGCGGCGCCATCCCCGAGCGGCTCGACGGCATCGGGCGCCATTTCGTCACCGTCGACGTCGAGCCTCCCGGCAGGATCTCGCAGGTCGCCGTCGTCCGCGTGGACTGAGCCGCAGGCGGAGACCGCTGTCGGACGGCGGCGGCGGTGCGGAGGCGCGCAGGGGAGCGGTCACGTTCCAGGAGGTGATCGACCTGCCGCCGGAGGTGCTGCGGCTGATCGCCGCCTGTAAGCTGATCTGCTGGCGCTCGCGCGGCCTGGCTCCGGGTTGCTCAAGCTCGTTCCTGGTTCATGAGAATTTGAACCACAGAGGCACAGAGGGCACAGAGGAGAGAAAGAGAGTGAGATTTCTCATCTCCCTCTCTATCTCTCCCTCTCTCCTCTGTGCCCTCTGTGCCTCTGTGGTTCAATCTCTCCCCCATCTCAGAACCAGCGACGCACCGCGAGGACGCCGCGTCAGGGCCGCCGGCCGGCGGGAGCGCCGTGGCCCTCCTGGAGGTGACGCGCGAGGAGGCTGTCGCCGAAGTCGTCCTGCAGATCGCGGAACACCGTGTGGATGTGATCGCCGCCGCGGTTGTCGTACTCGATCAGGTGCGTGGGGCCGTGGATCCGGTAGTAATGCGACTGCTTCGGCGCGGCGCTGCCCGCCCAGGCGAAGTGCAGCCGCTCCACGCCGGCGCGCTCGATGCGGTGGAGGTGCCCGTGGGCGACGTCGTCCGGGAAGTTGCGGGCGTAGACCTCCAGGAGGCGTACCAGCGCGGCCCGCTGGGCCGGGGTCATCTCGGCGGCGGGCAGGCCGTCGAAGCCCGGCAGCGCGGCGCGGCGGGAGGCCGCGGTGACGAGGTCGAGCGGCGCCGTCGGGGCGATCACCGCGCGCTGACGCTGCGCGGGGGTGAGGGAGGCCAGGAAGGCGCGGCCGAGATCCTCCTCGACCGCGAGCACACGCAGGCCCTTCCGGGGGCCCGAGGGCACCTCGGCCGGGTTGGCGCCCAGGAACGCCGGTGTCGTGGCCACGGCATGTCCCGCCGACGTGAAGTTGAGCGAGATGTGGTGACCCTCGAAGCGAAGACCCCAGGGGTCCTGGCGCCCGGGCTGACCGAAGACGGCGACGTGATAGCGACCCGGGTCGCGGAACGCCGGGCTGCCCTCGATGCCGCCGAGGATGCCCTCGAGCAACAGGACGCCCTCCAGCTTGCGATACCCCTCCGGGCTCAGCCCCGCCCGGAGCAGCGCGTGCGCGGCGCCGCGCTCGCGGTCGTCCATGTCCCCGAGCGCCAGGCCGGCGCGACGGCGCGGGACGTAGTGCCAGTCCTCGCGCTCGCTGCCCTCGAACGCGAGCTGCGCGAGGCCGCGCGACCCCTGATCGAGACCCTCCAGGAAGGCGCCCGCGGACGCCGCGATCGCCTCGGCCGTGGTGCGCCCCGCAGCGGCGCCCGGGGGAGACGCGAGGCCCGGAGGCCCCGCAGGTGCCGATGGCGCCGGCGGAGCGCCGTGCCCGGCGGCCAGGTCCGCCGGCGCAGGCTGGCTGCTCGAGGCCGCCGCGGGCTCGCTGCGTCGGCCCTCCTGGGGTCGCATGCTGTTGCACGAGATCGCCATCACGAGCGCCAGGATGGTAGCAATCCGCGCGCCCGGTCCGGATGAGCTCCCGCAGGGTCGAGGTGTGAGGGCGGGCTCTTCAGATCGCCGACCGATTCTTGAGCTCACGCTGCTCTCCAGGAGGAATGGCGGACCGGCAAGCGAGGTCCGTCAAGGGCTGGCTGGAGCATCCACGTTTCTTGGCAGGCGAGACGTCGCTGGCACGTCCTTTTTGCAAGCCTCCACCAGAGCGCCGTACCCAGAGCGCCACACCGGCAGACGAACCCGTTGCGGGCCGAGGCCAACCCGGGTCGGGTGATGGGTCGCGTCGCAGTGGATGATTCTCGCGCCAATGAAAACCAGCGGCGTGCTGCCGGCTCGTCTGTCCGGCGGCGCGCGGCGGTAGAGTACCGCGATGCGATCGAGCGAATCGATGTCTCTCGCCGTGTGCGCTGCCTTGAGCACCGCGCTGGGCTGCAATGCGATCTGGGGGATCCCCGACGGAAAACCCTCCGCGGACCCCGCGCTGACCGGCGCCGGAGGGGCCGGCGGGAGCGGGGCCGCCGGCGGTAGCGGGGGCGCCGCCGGGAACGGCGAGGCCGGGGGAGACCCGTGGGCGTGCCCGGCGGAGCCGTTCACCGCGCGCGCGCCGGAAGGGTGCCATGCCGCCGACGGCGACCACGATTACCTCTCCGATGAGGAGAACTGCTGTGTCCCCGGCAGGAGCTGCCTCGGCGGCAAGTGCGATCAGGGCAAGTGCGCGCCAGTCATCCTCACGACCACGGTCGCCGAGGAGCACGAGACGATCGGCATCGCCGTCGAGGGGGAAGGGGACGGCGCGCGCGTGCTCTGGGGCAGCGGCTACGGAGGCACGGTCTTCGCGACCCAGAAGGCGGTCGGCGGCTTGACCGAGCCGCTGGTGGTCCTGGACTCCACCGTGACGATGCTCGCGCGCGACGGGAGCTCGCTGTTCATCACCGACTGGAACTTGCCAGACGTGCGGCGGGTGCCGCTTCAAGGGAACATCACGGTCCCGACGGTCGCGACCGCCGAGGGGGCGTCGCGCGGCTGGCAGCCCGTGGCAAGCAACGGCTGGCTCTACTGGGTCACCGAGACGTTCCAGGAGGACGATGCGCCCGACGCGCCGGACGCCCCACACCGTATCTGGGCGGCGCGGGCCGATCAGGCCGACCAGAATGGCCTGCCGGTGCTCGACAAGGACGCCTACGTGGGAGGCCTCGCGCTGGACTCCACCCATCTCTACTGGAGCGAGATGGAGCTCGGCGCGACGCAGATCTCGGTGCAGCGGATGGCGCTCGGCGAGCCCAGCGCGCCCGAGCTCGTCGCGTCGATCCGCGTCGGCAGCGACGAGAGGCCGGGGGACATCACGGTGGGCGATCGCATCTACTGGGTCGCCGCCGGCGATATCTACGCCGCGAACAAGGACGGATCCGGCGCAGGGGTGCTCGCGGCGGCGGGTTACCCCAGCAGGATCCTGGCCGACTCGGCCTTCGTTTACTACTTCGGCGCCGGCGGCGAGCAGCTCCGGCGCGTGCGCCTCTCGGGCGGCGCGCCGGAGCTGCTCGCCGACAGCACGTACGCGCTGGGCGTCGCGCAGGACTGCCGCGCCATCTACTGGACGACGGCCCGCGCCGAGGGGTCGCCGCCCTCGGTGCGCATGCTGGCCAAATGAAAGGCCGGGACGACGAGGGCGCCCCGAGCGCATCCGGACGAGCGCGGCGCGGCGGATGACGCCGCGCATCGCCGGCGACCGCGCGCGCCGGCGTCCGCGCTAGCATCGCGCCCATGACCTCTCCCGAGACGATCGCCGCGCAGGCACGCCACTCCATCGACGAAGCGACCGGCGCGGTCGTGCCGCCGCTCCACGCGAGCACGACGTACGCGCGCGACGAGGGGTACCGCCTGCCCGCAGCGCACGAGTACACGCGCGACGACAACCCGACGTTCCGCGCGCCCGAGGAGCTCCTCGCGGCCCTCGAGGGCGGCGCCGACGCGCGCCTGTTCGCGTCGGGCATGGCGGCCGCGACCGCCGCGGTGCAGGCGCTGGCGCGGCCGGGCGCGCGCCTCGTCGCCTCGCGGGCGATGTACAGCGGCCTCCGCCTCTGGATGACCGAGTGGTGCGCGACGTGGAATGTCGACCTCGAGCTCGTCGACGCGACGGACCTCGACGCGCTCCGCGCGGCCGTCCAGCGCGGCCCGACGTCCCTCGTCTGGATCGAGACGCCCGCGAACCCCACGTGGGACGTGGTCGACATCGCGGCCGCGGCGGAGATCGCGCGCGCGGGCGGCGCGCGGCTCGCCGTCGACTCGACCGTCGCCACGCCCGTGCACACGCGGCCGCTCGCCCTCGGCGCCGACCTGGTGATGCACGCGGCGACCAAGGCGCTGAACGGCCACAGCGACGTGCTCGCCGGCGCGCTCGCGACCGCGCGCGACGACGAGGCATGGCAGCGCATCCGCCACGTCCGCCGCATGCAGGGCGCCGTCCCCGGCCCGTTCGAGGCGTGGCTCCTGCTGCGCGGCATGCGGACGCTCTTCGTGCGCGTGGAGCGGGCGAGCGCCACCGCGCTGGAGCTCGCCCGGCGCCTCGCGGGCCACGCGCGCGTCGAGCGGGTGCTGTATCCGGGGCTCGAGGCGCACCCCGGTCACCCGATCGCGGCGCGGCAGATGATGGGCGGCTTCGGGTCGATGCTCTCGCTGCTCGTGCAGGGCGGCGCCGAGGACGCGCTCCGCGTCGCGGGCCGCGTGAAGGTCTTCCTCCGCGCGACGTCGCTCGGCGGCGTCGAGAGCCTGATCGAGCACCGGGCGACCGTCGAGGGCCCGGGGACGCTGGCGCCGCCGAACCTGCTGCGGCTCTCGATCGGCCTCGAGTCGGTCGACGACCTCTGGGCCGACCTCGACGAGGCGCTCCGGGCGGGCTGACGGTCCGGCCCAGCCAGGGTGTCAGGTCGATCATTCCGTCGATGTTCAGGAGGGTCACGGAGATCTCCGCGCCGAGGCCCGCCCCGCCGGCGAACGCCGGCGCCTCCACGCGCACCGCGCAGACCCCGTCGGCGATGACCTCCGCGGAGCGCGTCAGCACGTCTCCCCGTGGGAGCACGAGGCCGCTCTCGCAGAAGGGCCCATCGACGGCGCAGGTCTCCGGCGTCAGCGAGGTCACCTCGAAGTCCTCGGTCCTCGCCTCGCTGCACAGCAGGTCACCGGCGGATGAGAGCCCGGAGATCACGGGCATCACCCGGTTCCCGGTGCGCCCGTAGTCATCATGCGTGTCGCCGTCCGTCAGGACCACGCCGGTTCCCGCGACGCCGGGGAGCGCGAACGCGACGTCCATCGCGTCGATGCGGGCGGCGGGGATCACCGAGATCTCATGAGATGCGCCGTCCTCGGTGGCGGTGATCACGACCTTGCCGTCCCCGGTCGCGACGATGTCGGAAGGCGCGCCCCCCTCGGGCACCCGGAGCCCCACGCCCGAGCCGACCGCGGTGACGGCCGGGTGCTCGACGTTCTGTGGATAGAAGGGCTCGCCCAGCGCGTCGAGGGCCACCGCGGTGATCGGGAGAGGGCGGTTCGACTGGATGACGGTGCGCCCGCCGCACTCCGCGGGAGCTTCGAGCCGCCAGCGCGGCCGCTCGGCCCGGACGGTCATGAACCAGGTGACCGGGAGCTCACGGGTGTCGTCGTACGCGGAACAGAGGTCGAGGCCGCCGACCGGCACCGCGAGCACGCCGGACACCTCGAAGGACGACGTCCCCTCCTCGAGCACGTCGACGACGAGCGTCGTGGGCCCCGTCTGCGTCACGGTGATTGCCCCCTGGACGGCGCTGATCTCATCGATGGTGACGGCGGTTCCGAGCGGGTCGCAGCAGCAGCGCGGATCGATCACGGGATCGAGCGTCATGGTCACGGAGGCTGGATACTCGGGGCCGAACGCGAGCGCGGCCCCGCCCTCGACGACCACGCGCGTCGGCGTCGACCGGGCGCAGCAGATCGCAAGGACACGCCCGGAATGCAGCGGCGCAGGATTGCGACGCTGGCGGCGCCGACATGGCTCCTGTGCGTGAGTCCGCCGCTGCCGTCCCGGCGGTCGAGCGGCGTGGACGAAACAGGATGGATGCGGGCGGGGCGGGCAGCGGGGTGTGTTCGTCACCGGTTCTCCGAGGCGCCTGAAGGACCCGCCGGGTCGGGCGGGGTCTCCGTGGCAGCGGCGCGAGCCAGCTCGACATGGCGCAGGCAGGATTCCCGGTTCGCGCGGGCCATGGCTTCGGGCACGCGGAACAGGTCGATCCTTTGAGCGATGGGCATGCAGTAGGTGGTCGCGGTCCACAGCTTCGGGTCGTCGGCGCCGCGGAGCGGTTCGAGGTCGGACCACACCCGCACGACCTTGTCGTCGGAAGCGGTGACGATGCGCTTGCCATCGGGGCTGAACGCCGCGTCGTTGACCGGGGAGTCGAAGCCGCGGAGGACGAGGGGCTCCCCCGTCCCATCGGCATTCCACACGCGCGTCGTCTTGTCCTGGGACGCGGTGACGATGCGCTTGCCATCGGGGCTGAACGCGGCCGAGAGCACCCAGTGCTCGTGACCCCTTAGGATCAGAGGCTCGCCGGTGCCGTCTGCGTTCCAGACCCGCGCTGTACGGTCCCGTGACGTGGTGACGATGCGCTTGCCGTCGGGGCTGAACGCCGCCGAGGAGACCCAGCTCTGGTGACCCCGGAGGACCAGGGCCTCACCGGTGCCGTCTGCATTCCAGACCCGCGCTGTACGGTCCCGTGACGTGGTGACGATGCGCTTGCCGTCGGGGCTGAACGCCGCTGATTCGACCGCCTCCTCGTGCCCTAGAAGGACCAGCGGCTTGCTCGAGCCGTCGGCATTCCATACCCGCACGGTCCTGTCCCGGGACGCGGTGACGATGCGCTTGCCATCTGGACTGAAGGCCGCCGAAGTGAGCGCCTCCTCGTGGCCGCGGAGGACCAGAGGCCTGCCCTTGCCATCGGCGTTCCACACCCGCGCGGTCCTGTCGTCGGACGCGGTGACGATGCGCTCGCCATCGGGGCCGAACGCCGCGGAATGGACCTCATCCACGTGACCGCGGAGGACCAGTGCCTCACCCCTGCCATCCGCATTCCAAACCCGCGCGGTCCTGTCGAAGGACGCGGTGACGATGCGCTTGCCATCGGGGCTGAACGCCGCCGAGAAAACCATGTCCTTGTGACCGCGAAGGATCAGGGGCTCGCCCGTGCCATCGACATCCCATGTCCGGGCGGTCCTGTCGTAGGACGCGGTGACGATGCGCTTGCCATCGGGGCTGAACGCCGCCGAACACACGCCGTCTTCGTGACCACCAAGCACCATGGGCTCGCCGCTGCCGTCGGCATTCCAGACCCGCGCGGTTCGGTCCCAGGACGCAGTGACAATGCGCTTGCCATCGGGGCTGAACGCCGCTGAGTAGAGCCCGTCCTTGTGACCGCGAAGGATCAGGGGCTCGCCGCTGCCGTCGGCATTCCAGACCCGCGCGGTTCGGTCCCAGGACGCAGTGACAATGCGCTTGCCATCGGGGCTGAACGCCGCCGAGTAGAGCCCGTCCTTGTGACCGCGAAGGATCAGGGGCTCGCCGCTGCCGTCGGCGTTCCAGACCCTCGCGGTCCGGTCATAGGACGCGGTGACAATGCGCTTTCCATCGGGGCTGAACGCCGCCGAGTAGGGCACCTCCTCGTGGCCGCGAAGTACCACAGGCTCGCCGCTGCCGTCGGCGCTCCAGACGCGCAGGGTCCTGTCAAAGGACGTGGTGACGATGCGCTTGCCATCCGGGCTGAACGCCGCCCACCGGACCGCCTTCCGGTGGCCGCGGAGGACCACGGGCTCGCCCGTGCCGTCGGCGTTCCACACCCGAGCGGTCTTGTCGGACGATGCGGTGACGACGCGCTTGCCGTCGGGGCTGAAGGCCGCCGAACTGACCCGATCGCCGTGGCCGCGAAGGACCACGGGCTCGTCCGTGCCATCGGCGTTCCAGACCCGCGCAGTCGTGTCCGCGCACGCAGTGACGATGCGCTTGCCGTCGGGGCTATAGCCCGCCTGCATGACGAGATCCGGATGGCTGAGCACAGCGCGCGAAACACCGCTGGTCAGCGCCGACCGCGCCAGGGTGGCCCACCCTCGCGGCGGGTTGGGCGGCTCGACCTCGCGCACGATCGCCAGCACGGTCGTGGGATCGGCTTGCATCTCGCGGGCCGTGGCCATGCGGGTGGCGTTGCGCGCCTCCCGGGCCTCGGCCTGCGCGCGCGTCGCCTCCTCGTCGGCGCGCGTGGCTTGCTGATTGGCGCGCGTGGCCTGCTGGCTGGCGCGGATCGCCAGGCCTGACACGACGAGCGCGACCGCGCAGAGCGCGGCGATGACGCCCGCGGTGAGCCGCCGCCGCAGGCGCCGCGCTCGCTCGTGGAGGGCCACGACGGCCAGCATGTACCGCTCCTCGCGGTCGCCGAGCCCGACTCGAAAGGCGGCTCCCTGCTCGGCGCGCCGGCGCTCACGCCATTGCCGGGCGTCCTCCGCGGCGCGATCGCGCCAGAGCAGCCCCGCGGCCTCGCCGCTCGCCTCCCATTGCTGGGCCGCCGCCCGCAGCCGGGCCAGGAACTGCGCATCTCGCTCGCTCTCGGCGAGCCACTGCCCGAGCCTGGGCCACCTGTCGATCAACGACTCGTGGACCAGCTCCACCTTCGTGCGATCGCGCGCGCAGCCTGTCTCGTCGTCGCCCGCTTCGATGAGCAGGAGCCGCGCGCCGGCCAGGCGCTGGATCACCTGCGCGACCGCGTCGCCGGCGCTCCCTCCGCCGCCCTGCGCCGCTTCGCGGAGCTCGCCCAGGCTCACCACCGCGCGCGTGCGCTCGGGCGTGACAAGGCGCAGGAGCACGGCCCGGGCCAGCCGCTGCTCGCGCGAGGACATCGCCAGGAGCACCGCGTCCGCATGGGCGGAGAGGGCACCGGCGACGCCGCCGAGCTGCTCGTAGCTGTCTCGCGTCAGCAGCCGGCGCGCGCGATCGCGCCGCTCCCACAGCTTCGCTGCCGTGAATTGCAAGAGCGGCAGCGGGCTCCGCGTGCCCTCGAGCGCGCCCAGCATGTGCTCGACCATCTCGGCGGTCTCGAAGCGAACCCCGGCCGCCTCGAGCGGCGTCATCAAGGCTTCGCGCAGGCCAGCGCGCCCCATCGGCGGCAAGAACCAGAGCCCGCGGGTCACGTCGCTGATGAACGCGTGGTCCTCGGCCATGCGCTCGAGGAAGTCCGAGCGGACGGCGAGCAGGACGCGCAGGGGCGACGAGGCGTCGTCGGCCGCGCCCTCCAGACAGGAGATGAACACCGCCAGCTCCTCGGGGGCGCCGAGCGTATAGAGCTCCTCGAACTGGTCGACGAAGAGCAGGATACGGCGATCCGCCCCCTCACGCCGGCAGCGCGCGCGCAGCCGTGCGCCCAGGTATCCCGGCTGCGCGCGCAAGGTGGCGACCAGCACGTCGTGATCGGGGAGCTCGGGCGAGCCCGCCGTCGCGTCGCTCCGCGCCGTCGCCCCGCTCGCGCGCTCCGCCTCGGCGACCTGTGCGAGCACATCGGCGAGGGCAGACAGCGGCCGGCGCCCGGGCCGCAGGACGAACGCCTCCCAGCGGTCCCCGGACCCTTTCAAGGCGGGGAGCACGCCCGCGCGCACGAACGACGACTTGCCCGCCCCCGAGGGCCCGGCGATGACCAGGAGCTGCTCGCTGCGCAGCCGCGGCGCCACGGCGGCGATCTCGCGATCGCGGCCGAAGAAGCGCGCAGCGTCCGCCTCCTGGAAGGCGGACAGGCCGGGGAACGGGCTCTCGTCCTCGCCCAGCCGGAGTGTCCCGCGGCCAGGCACGAGCGCCTCGAGCTCGGCGAGGAGCTCCCTGGCCGAGCCGATGCGCTCTGCCTTGCGCTTCTTGAGGCAGCGATCGACGAGGGCGCCGAGCGCACCCAGCTCCGGATGCCGCTCGCTCACGCTGGGCATGGGGAGCTCGAGGTCCGCGATCTCCGAGAGCCGCGCGAGCGAGAACGGGCACAGCGGATGGTCGCCCGTGAGCAGCTCGTGCAGGAGGATGCCCGCGGCCCAGAGGTCGGTGCGACCATCGACGTCGCTGCCCAGCAGTTGCTCGGGCGCCATGTAGGCCGGCGTGCCGGTGAACGTGCTCCTCCGGCGCCGGCCGGCGCCTCCGGCGAGCGCCGCCCGCGCGCTCGCGCGCGACGGGACGATGCTCGGGTCGAGCCGCTTGGCGAGGCCGAAATCGAGCACCTTGATGCATCCGGCGTCGTCCAGGCGGACGTTCTCCGGCTTGAGATCGCGGTGCACGATCCCGAGATCGTGCGCGCACACGAGCGCGCGAACGACAGGGATCATGATCTCGATCACGACGCCGGCCGGCCTCGGGCCAGGCGGCGCAGGGGCGGCCGGCGACCCGGGCGCGCCGGGGCGCTCGCCCTGGGCCATCCATTCGCGCAGCGAGCGACCCTTGATGTACTCGAGCACGAGGTAGGGACATCCATCGATCTCGTCGATCTCGTGGATCACCACGATGTTCTCGTGCCTGCAGCGCGCCGTGGCCTGCGCCTCGTCCAGCGAGCGCTCGGCGTTCTGCCCGGCGTGGCCGGGGAGGAACTTGATCGCGACCAGGCGGCCGAGCGTCATGTCGCGCGCCAGGTACACGACCCCCATGCCGCCCTGGCCCAGCTTGCGGATGATCTCGTAATGCTTGATGACGTCGCCTGCCCTCGGGCGCACGTGGGCTGCAACGGGCTCCGCTGGCCTCTGCGCATCACCGGTCCGGGGAGGCGCCGCGCCGTGCGTTCGCCCGCCGGGGGTCGGGCTGGCAGAGACGTCCGGCAGCGTGAGCGTGAGCGGGACCTCCTCGCTGGAGATCTCGGGCGCGCCCGGTTCGTCAGGATGGGTCGCCGCGCCTCGCCCCGGGGCGGTCAGGTCGCCGCCCGCGGCCTCCTCTCTTCTCGTCCCTCCGGCGCCGATCGGGGCGTCCTTCAGGATCAGGTCCTCCCTGCGGAGCCCCTCGACCGAGCAAGCGTCGAGCTCGCACAGCAGGCCCTCGGCCGTGACGTCCCGCGCCGCGAAGTCCTCGGTCGTCGCCGACCGCAAGACAGCGCCGAGCGGGTGATCGAGGAGCGCGCGAGGGATCCGGACGGGCTCACCGCCCTCCGGAGGGAGAGCGTCTCCGTCCGGGGACATCCCGCAGCCGAGCCGGCTTCCCGTGAGGCACTCGAGGAACACGAGGCCCCAGGCGTACAGGTCCGAGCGCGCGGTGGGCGGGAATCCCCGGCGCTGCTCGGGCGCCGCGTAGGCCTGCGAGCCGACGATCCCGGTGCCGGAGACGTGCGTGCCGCCCTCGCCGACGTGCGCTCCCGAGGCGGCGACCAAGCCGAAGCCGAAGCCGAACAGCATCGCGCTCCGCTCTGCCCCCGAGGGCACGACCATCACGTGGGCGGGCCTGACGTCCCCGTGGACCATGCCCTGTCGATGCGCGCAGGCGAGCGCGTCGAGGACCTGCCTCATCAGGCGCCGCGCCTCCCGGGGATCGAGCGCGCCCTGCGCCGACAGCAGCTCGGCCAGGCTCTGCCCGGGGACGCGCTCGAAGATCGCATAGAGCTGCCCCTCGTCCGTCTGCCCCGCGTCGATCAGCCGGGCGATGCAGGGGTGGCCGAGCCGCGCGTAGCGGCGCATCTCCCGCAGGAAGTGGGCGCGGCGGCGTCGCGCGACGTCCGCGGAGATCCCTTCCGACAAGAGGCGCACGACCTCGAGGACGACCGGCTGCCCGCCCTCGAGCTGCCGCCCGTGATAGACCGCAGCGAGGGCGGTCTCCTCGGGCGAAGAGAGGATCTCGTAGCGGCCCTGGAACACCGTCCTTGGAGCGAGGGTCTCCTGTTTCGTCATGGCCCCTCCGGTCGCAGCCGGCTCGCGCGGCAGCTTCCGCCGGAACGCCCGCATCACGGCTCGACGCCGTCCACCCGGCGATCCCGTCGGTCGAGCCCGCCCCGCGCCTGCGGGAGGGCTCGACGAGGTGGCCGGCCCGGCGCTCGGGCAGCCAGCCTCGCTGCCTCATTGGTTCATCTGTAGAGCGATCTCCGCGCCTCGTCCGGTGTCGGCGCGCCTGCTACGCGCCGTGTGACGGACGAGCATGGCGGCACGGCCAGCCCGACGAGCGCACGTGAGCAGAGAGCGCCTCGAACGAACCCGGTCGCGCGCGGCGGCGCGTGGGGCCCGTCAGGCCTCGTGGCGTCAGTGACGGCTCGACCAGGCGTGCTCGGCACGCCCGGCCCGGTGCCGTGTCGCGCTTGCTGGCCGCGCTGTTCGCCTCAGGGACGGCGCGCGCTGGGGCGCTCCGGTCGCTGCGAACGTGCTGCTGTCTTCTCCAGACCAGCGCGCACCTGATAGGCATCAATCCATGCTTATCTGGCTTCGTCGGTTGATGCTCGGTGCCGCGCTCGTCGTTTCGTTCGGATGCGGCGGAGTGAACGGCAGCGGACCCGCAGGGGACGGCGGCGGCGGAGCGCTCGGCCAGAACGAGTGTCGCGTCGGTGAGGATTGCAACAACAACACGTGCAACCGGGTCAGCGACGCCGCGTGTTATGAGCTGCAGAGAGAGGTCCACTGCGGATCCGACGAGGACTGCGCCGGCATGGACGGCGCCGGAGGCGGCGGGGGAGCGGGAGGCGGCGGCGCCGGCGCGCCGTTCATCTGCGAGCTGCAGCACTTCTCCTGCCCGCCGCCTCTCCAGGTGTCGCACGCCTGCGTCCGCGGCTGCGAGACGGACGCCGACTGCCCCTCGACGCTGGCGTGCGCGCCGGATCATCGGTGCCGAGCGACGTCGTGCGCTGCCGACGCCGACTGCCCGAAGAACCACGTGTGCGATACCGTCGGCGGCGCGTGCGCCCGCACGGCGTGCTCGAACGACGCCGATTGCGACGGCTTCTGCGTGCTCGGGACATGCGAGGAGAAGCCGGGGATCTGCTTCCTGTACTGACCCGCCTCGACGCGACGCCGAGCTTCCCACCGTAGGCGGCCGCTCTTCATGCCGGGACGCGAGGGGCGCCCGGGCCGTGTGCGCTGCGGCGCGCGCGGCGCTGTCGCGGCGCATCGGGGCCTCGCGCTCATGGAAGCGGCGCCCGCGCGCGGTCGGGCGTATGCTCGCGCGCACGCGAGGAGCAAGAGAGCGATGGCGAAGCCGGACAAGCAGAGCGGGCGCCAGTACACCGAGGCCGAGGTGCGGGCCATCCTGGAGCGCGCCCTCCGGGACGCGCAGACGCGTGAGGTCGGCCACGACGAGCTGGTCGCGGCGGCCGAGGAGATCGGCATCTCGCGGGCCGCGATCGAGGGCGCGTCGCGCGACATCGAGCTGGTCCGGGGCGAGGAGGACGCGCGCGCGGCGATCGTCGCGCGCCGGCGCAAGGGCTTCCGGTCGCACCTGTTCTCGTTCGTCGTGGTGAACGCGTTCCTCTTCGCGATCAACGCGCTCACGCCCGGGCCGTGGTGGTTCTTCTGGCCGCTGCTCGGGTGGGGGCTGGGGCTCGCCTTCCACGCACACGCCGCGCTCTCCAGCGACGTGCCCCCGCGGCGGCTCCGGCGGGAGATCGAGCGCAGCGCCGAGCGGGCGCGTCGGGAGGAGCTCCGGCGGCTCAAGGAGCAGCGCAGGGCCGAGAGCATCGAGCGCAAGCAGCGCCTCGAGCGGAGCGCCGAGGACTTCGGGCACGCCGTCGAGGAGGGCGTGGCGACGGTGCTCTCGCGGATCGCGCAGGAGATCCGCGGCAGCGTCCCGCCGGGGCCGGCGCCGGCAGAAGACGAGGCGCGCAGGCAGCGGATCGCGCCGCCCGACGCGGACGACGCCGAGTCCGAGGCGCTCGGCGAGGACGAGGCGGAGCGCGCGGGGCGGCGAGCCCGCGGCCGGCGCTGACGGCGTCGACGGCGCCACACCCATCTCGACGGGCCTGCGGGGCGAGAGCTCGGCGATCGCCTGGCTCACGCGCAACTCGTGCGTGAGCCGGGTCTGGCGTCATGGGCTTCTTCTACGATCCTGCGCGCGAGCCGTTCCCGCCCCACCTTGTGGCGGCTCGCCTCACCCTGGCCGCGCCGGGGAGCATCACGGACCTGACAGGACGTGCATGAGACCGCTCCGGAGCGGCTCGGATCGCATGATCCGAAGCAGACGAGGGCTTCGGTGAGGCGTGGACACCAAGGTGCAATTCGTCGCTCAAAACGTTGTCGAGGGCGATCGCTTGGGATGCCACTGGCGCACGATACGCCCGGCTTCGGTGCGCACGGGCACGCGAGCTGCTTACCGTTTCTGTGCCCCGGCCGTCACGGGGCCCGCGAGGGACGTCGACCATGCGCGACGAACCTCCGTGTTGCTTTTCCAACACAGCAAGGAGACGGCCAATGTCCAAGCATGTTCTTTGTGCGTCGCTCTCGTTCCTCCTCGCCGGCTGCGTGGCCGACGTGGGAGATGTCGAGCCGATCGACGCGACGAGCGATCGTTTGCAGACATGGTACTCGGGCGGGGGAGGCCTGTCCCGCAGCGTGTACGCAGGCTCGGTCAACCCGGAGGCGACGCCGGTGGTGCGCACGACGCGCAAGTCGCAGTTCGGTGGCTGCGCGAACTCGGAGGCGCCCATGGATCGCGTGCCTGCGTGGTCCGTGAGCGCCGACGTCTGCGCCGGGCTCGGCGCGCAGGTGAAGGTGGTGAACGGCGAGGTCCAGGGCTGTATCACCGCCAGCTCCGCAGAGCCGCTCGCGGTGTTCAGGTGGACCTACACCGGGTTCGACACGGAGCTGAACTACAACGTGCTCGAGTACAGCGGTGGCAACCTGGTCGGCGAATCCGGGTGGATGCCGCCGACCCTGTCGAACGGATGTCCGCGCTGGTGATCAGGGCGCGCTCTTGACAGGCCCTCCAGATCACCGCTGCTCCCGGAAGCTGCGCGGGCCTCGTCGACGCGGCGCTGGAGCGAGGATCTCCTGGTTCATCACAGCCCTCAGGTCGCCGCCGCCTCACACGGCAGCTTCGGTCGATCGCGCCGGCGCGGTGCGGGCAGCGGCGTCCGCCTGCCATGTCGTCGCCGGCTTGCTCGTCGGTCACGCGGCCCTCGCCGACGTGCCGAGGGACGATGCGCCGGAAGCCGGCCCGCCCGGCGCGGAGCGCCCTTCCACGGTCGACGCCGCGACGCTGATCCGCCTCGGGGATGGCTTTCGGGACACGGGCCGGCGGGCGCTGGCGAAGGAGGCGTATCGCTCTGCCTACCTGGTCGGCCGGGATCCCAGGTTCCGCTGCGAGTGGGGCCTGGCCGAGCTCGCCCTGGCCGCGCACCGCGACGCGGCCACGCAGCTCGATGCGTGCCTGAAGGACCCGCGCGCCGGTACGGCCCAGCAGCGCCGCCGCTACACGAACGGCCTCGAGCAGGCGCGCCGCGAGGTCGGCCAGCTCGACATCGAGGTCAGCCAGCCGGGCCCCCAATCCGTACGGCTTCGGGCTCGGCGGGTGGGGGGCGTCCGTCGCGCGGGGCTGCATGAACGGGAGCGTCGGAGACAAACGGGGCCGGCGCGCGGCGCGGAGGGCGCCTCATGCCGGCGGGCTACGCCGGGGTGGACGGCGCCGATGGCGGGGCGGGGCGGCCGGGGCAGGGAGGCGGCGGGGGCGGCGGCTCCCTGGCGGGTCTGATGTTCTGCGGGCCGGGCAGCAAGGACGGCGGCGCGGGCGGGGGCTCGGGAGGCTCGGGCGGCTGCGGTGGACGCGGCGGCAGGGCCGGCGGCCACGGCGGCGCGAGCATCGGGCTGATCAGCGTGAACGCCGAGGTGAGCGTGCGCGCGTCGGCGATCACGACGGGGCGGGGCGGGGACGGCGGGATCGGGGGGTTCTTCCAGATCGGCGGCGCGCCTGGGCCGGCGTGGATCGGAGGGCGAGGGGGCGGGGGATCGCCGTTCGGGTGCTCGGGCGGGGACGGCGGCAAGGGCGGGAACGGAGGGCACGGGGGCGGCGGGCTCGGGGGGCCGTCGATCGGGGTGGCGTACCTGGGCGGGGAGGTCGCGACATGGCGGAGCGGCCTCGCGAGGGGGGCAGGTCGGTCTGAAACCGAGCCGGGCGGCTTCGGAGGGGGGGCAGGTCGGTCTGAAACCGAGCCGGGCGGCCTCGGAGGGGGGGCGGGGAGGTCGCGACCTGGCGGAGCGGCCTCGGAGGGGTGGTGCCCTAGTTTGGCTTCCGCTGCCCTAGTTTGACCCCGGACCTTCGATGAGCGGCTAAGTTCGGCCGGAAGTAGTGCAGCCCGCGTCGGCGCCAACCGACCGGGCTGCGTGGCCGAACCCCGACAGAACCGAGGTCCGACATGCTGACCGTAGTCCGTTCGCCTTCGGGCGAGCAAGAAGGCGAACGTGCGCCCAAGCGCCGCCGCCGGCCCGCCTCCTGTAACTCACTCACACCTACCCAGCGCAAGCGCCTCCGGGCGGCGCTGAAGAACCTGCGAACCGCGTACGGTTCGTGGTCCTGCCTCGCTGAGGTCATGGGCGTCTCCGTCGCGTGCCTCGAAGGCATCGCCCGCGGGCGCGACCACGGCTCGCCCGGGACCGCGCAGCGCGCCGCCAAGGCAGCCGGCATCACCGTGGAGCAGCTGCTCGGCGGGCTCGCTGCCGCAGACCGCTGCCCAACCTGCGGGAGGAGCGGATGAAGCCCCGGCGGAAGGGGGCCGGACGCCCGCCTGCCGCTCGACATCCCAGGAAGAAGCCGACGATGGAGGCGATCCTCGCGGAGCGCGGGATCGTCTTGGCGACGCTCGCCGGCATCCCGAAGCGCGACCGCCGCGACGTGGAGGCCGAGGTGTTGCTCAACGCGTGGAACGCCGTCCGCCGCGGGATGTACCGGCCCGACCCGAAGGACAAGCCGCGCGACGCGCTCCGGAAGTGGCTCCACGGGATCGCGTGGCGCCTCGCCTCGCACTACGTGCACAGCGCGTACGTGCGCCGCGCCGTGCTCCATCCGTCGCCGCTCGGCCTGCTCCGTGAGCCCGTCGGTATCGACATGCACGCCCAGATCGAGGCGCGCGAGGTGCTGGACGCGATGGCCAGCCTGCCGGGCTGGCAACTGGAGGCGCTGCTCTCCGTCGACGACCCGGAGTCGCTCGTCGCGTACGCCAAGCGGCGCCGCATGAACCCGTCAACCGCGGCGTCCAGGCTCAGGATCGCTCGGGAAGCGCTGGCGCTGAAGCTCCGGAGGTGGCGACGGTAAGCGACGGAGCCGAGAAAGCGACGTCCCAGAACGCTCTTGGCAAGAGATTATGCGCCACTCGCGCGGTCATCCGACCGTATAAACGACTGGGTGCGCTGGCACGATTAGACGCCGGCGTACTTGCGCCAATCCTTAGATGCCGACGCCAAGAATAGGCTCCACTCGTCGTCTTTTGCGTGGAGTCTCACATAATCGCGGATATCCTGCCCGGCGACCCTGACGCACTCGGCCGCGCCGGATTCTTTCAATTCGTACAGTCTTCCAACAAAGGCGCGAAGTGCTGCGGCATCAGAGAACCGCAGCACTCTATGCGCTGTTCTTATATGATGAAAGGGTGCGCTCGTTTCATCTGTGTAGTACTGCTCTCCAGTGCTACGCACATCAATCCCGGCCTTCCGTCCGGGCGGACTTATTGGGGCTGCGGCGGCGTGCTCCGCAAGCGTCTGCGCAACAGCCTCGTGGTGCACTTCGTACAACGACGGCTCAAGGTCCGGACGACCGTGCTTGTCTTCAAACTCGGCATCGTATAGACTCTGCGCGTCCGGGGCCGTGTCCGCGGTATTGAAGCGGTAGAACACCCTGAAGAGCAGCACTTGCTATCAACCCAGGTCGAGCGCATCCATCGCCGCTTCGCGCACACCACGATGCACCTTGCTGTCATGCGCGACTTGCGCAAGTATGCGCTTGGCTTCATCAGTGCCGTTCGCCGCAAGGCCTTGCACGGCCCCCTCTTGCACCATCGGCTGTGTATCATCGAGCAGGCTGCGCAAGATACGAAGCGCGAACGCGCTGTCTTTGATTCGACCCGCAGCGCGCGCAGCTCTGGCCCTCATGCCGGTGCTTATTGTCCGAGAGTGAAGGTACTCGATTAGCTCTTGAGGGTTATGCTCGGCGAGGTGTACAAACATTGCCTCGCACGGCTTTGACCACGTTACGCGGGCGATTTTTCTCTGTGGACCGTGGACACCCGTATCGCATTCGCTTGCTTTGAGCGCAGCTGTGGTGTCGACACTAAGTTCATCGGAGTTGATCATGACAACGCTCCACAAAGGAGCGGCATGAGGCGAATGTGCTGTGGTAGTCGAAAATCTGGCAGCGGTGCTTCCTGCCGATCCGTGACCATACCGACACACAATCGTATCGAGCCCATCCGAACGCAGCGCGTGTGAGCCCATCCCATCGATAGCCCGCGTGTGGGTGCTCATGTCGACTCCATCGATACGCCGTAAAGTGCAGACACAATCTCGATCGACTTTGCCCTGCACTGAAGAAATGTGTTGCCAACAAGAATGTCGGTCGCACGCTTCGCCCCAGCGACGTCCCAGTGATGATTGACGTCGACACGGACCGGTTCGCCTGGTGCAAGCGACAGTGACAACACAATCAAGTGGTCCCTGTCGTTGACTCTGCGAGTCACCGAGTTTGACGCCGTACGCAAGCCGAGATGTTGCAGCGGACGATCGTCTGTGCTCAGTAGCGTGTTTAGCTCGTCAGATGGCTCATCAACATCGAATCCGAAGTTGAAACCGAGACCCTTAACGGGGGTCTCGGACAGGCGATCCAGCACTTCCTTTGCAACTTTCTCTGCCCTAACAAAGGCGTCATCTTCCGCCACGTTAGGCACGACATTTACGTGTGTCGCAGTTGCGGCGAAGATGCACGTTTCCGTTGTGTACAGATATGTGAGGCCGTGGAGCCCGCTTTGCACGATTTCTGTCTGCAGGTTCTCGCCGACAAACAAGCGGGACGCCACCCACTGTGGTACAAAGATTGCCTGATTCCACGTCCCTGCCAGGACGATTGGGCAACGGTGCGGGTCAAGCTTCAATGCGGGCCTCGCGCGCTTCCTAGGGCAAAAGCTAACAGTCGCAAGCCTCCGGAGATGCTGCGACTGAAGATGGGACAGCGAGAGCGTGCACACCATGAAGCGCGCACAAACTGTCGTAACCGTACGCTCGCGTGGGGGAAGCGCAAGCGGAAAAGCTGAACCGACCAACTGAACAAGTTCAGCAGCTCAACCGCCGCAGTCGATGTTGTTCGCCTTGAACGTAGGCGCTGTCAACGCCCGAGGACTGTGCGTCGGCTCGCCAGGATGTTCCGAGCTTGGAGAGCGACGCTACCGATATTTGTAAGGTAGATCGCTGAACAAGCTTGGTCGCGCCATCCGCCCGAGCTGCAGCGCGGCGGCCATTATTCCACCAATAGTGGAATTTTAGTTAAAATAACTAAGTAAATCAAGAAGAGTGGCTGGCGTGCGCGTTTCGCCGGTTACTCGGGCTCGCCGAACAAGCTCAACTGCACCATCCTGCGCGGCCCCGGCGCTGGCGGTGGCTGTGACGGCGGCGGAGGCTCCGGTTCCGCCGGAGCCGCTGCGGACGCCACAGGCGGCGGCTGCGGAGCGGAGGGCACGGACGGAGCGGAGCCGCCCGGGAGCGCCCGAAGCCAACCGCGGCCCGCGGGCAACGCTCGGGCGGTGCCCTCCGGCTTCGGGATGGCGAGCGGCTGCGGCTCCGGCTTCTCGCCCGCGGGCTCGGCCAGCGCGGCGACCATGAGCTCCTCCAGGCTCCACACGTGGTCCGTGACGCCAGCAGCCATCGCCGGGGTGACCCTCATGTTCCTCGGGATGTGGCACAGGTTCACGTTGACGTAGTGCAAGGCGACGGCGGCGCGGTGCCGCGTGAGCTTCTTGCTGAACGCGAGCGTGCGGCGCCGGAGCCGCGCGTTCCACTGGCGCGCCGTGAGGTTGCTCCGTTCGATGGCGAAATTGGTCGCCTTCGCAGGGTCCGGCGTCCCGAACACGGCGCGCTTCTGGATGAAGTCCACGCCGCGCTCGACCGCGAACTTCTCCGATGTGCCGGGCTTCCCAGGGCGCGCGCTGAAGTTCTTGACGGTCTGCATGTACGGCACGGCGCGCCCGAAGTTCGCGGCGATCGGCTGCGCGTACAGCCCGAGCCCGTCGGTGGTGATCTGCGGCATGACCGTGAGCCGCGCGCGCACGTCTTCGACGAGAGCATCGGCGCTCTCCTGGTCGCGCTTCCCGACGTGCCACGCGATGATGAGCTTGCTGGTGCGGCAGATCGCGGCCCAGGTCCACTGCTCCCCCACGCTCGCCGCGTCATCCTTCGCGGCGTCCACCTTGTTTTGGCGCTTCCGACACCACCCGTGCATCTCGTCGAGGTCTACGAGCGGGGATGTCAGATCACGCACCAGCCGGTCATGGAGCCGCGCGCAGCCCTCGCCGACGGCCTGCCCGAAGCGGCCGATGGTGTCCTGATGGACGCCGGTCATGCGCGACGCGGCGCGGATGCTGGTGCCGTTCACGAGCGCGGCGAGCACCTCTAGCCGCCGCTCCGCCGGGAGCACGTTCGCCATGGGCTTGCACCTCTCCGGACGCGTGCCCATGATCGCAGCGCGACGTGCGACGGGTGGGCCACCATCCGGCGTTCCGCAGCCCCGCTTCGGGTACCAGCCGAGGCGGGGCGCTTTGCCTGTCCCACCAAGGTAGCACCGAAAGCCTATGTTTCCCGGCCTTTCGGCTCCGTTGGGACAGTGCATGTCATAGCCAACGTGCGCGTTTACAGCCTGTTTGACGGCGTTTCTGCGCGGTAGGTTGCGAGAGCTGTCGAGACGCGTGGAGCCCGTGGTAGCGTCGCAGGATGCGCGTGCGGCTCATCCTGGAGAACGGCGGCCACGCCATGTCGAAGGTCGTGGAGCTCCCGCGGGTGCCCGCCATCGGCTCGACGATCCGGGTTGACCGCGAGCGGCGCGTGGTGCTCCTGAAGACCGACGCGGGACGCAGCGAGGTCGACGTCTACCTGCGCGAGGACGCCGACGACCTGATGAGGCAGGTGTTCCCAGAGGCGCACCTTGCCCACGTCGAGCTCATGAAGCGCGACGGGTGGGACGTGGAGGACGAGGAGGAGCTACGCGCGTGGCTCACGCGCCGCATCAGCCAGCAGGACGACGAGGACGAGGACGGTCCGGTCGAGCTGCACTGAGAGATCGCTTACAAAGTGAATAAGTGCTGCGGCCTGGGTTAGGGTCGGCTCATGAAGAAGAAACCGCGACCGATCCCGGTTCCAGGTTCAATGGTGCTGTACCCGAAGAAGCGGCCCCGGAAGCGACGGCTCTACATGGTCAAGGCTCTACTTGGCGACTGGAGCTTCCTCTTCGAGAACGGCGAATGCCGCATGGACAGGCGGCGGTGGAGGTGGGTCAAGGTTCAGCACCTACGGGTGATCATGTACCCGACCGATGACGGTTGTGTTGACCTGTCAAGCGGTCGACAGGACGTCTGCCCTAATTAGGGCACCACCCTCGGAGGGGGGCGCGGGGAGGTCGCGACCTGGCGGAGCGGCCTCGGAGGGGGGCGCGGGGAGGTCGCGACCTGGCGGAGCGGCCTCGGAGGGGGGCGCGGGGAGGTCGCGACCTGGCGGAGCGGCCTCGCGAGGGGGCGCGGGGAGGTCGCGACCTGGCGGAGCGGCCTCGCGAGGGGCGCGGGGAGGTCGCGCGCGATCCCTGGCGAACGGAGCGCCGTCGTACCGAGCACCGTCGTCATAAGGCCCGCGCATCCTGGCCGTGGAAGCGGGTCCCCCCGAGAGCGGCGCAGGCGCCGGTGGATTGCGCTCCCGCTGCTCACGTGTCCACGGCTGTCGTTTGTCGGGCCTGGCAGACCGCGGTCACGCAGGTCCACCCGCACAGCATGACGCCGGCGGCCCAACGCCTACCCGCTCGCCCGCGGTTCGCCCAGTCACGCGAAGCGCGGCTGGACGAACCGTCGGGTGCAGCGGGTCGTTGGGCCGCTGCGGCTCCACGAGGAACGTCGTATGTGCCAGATCACGGTGCGGGAGCTTGATGCGGACGGTAGTAACGCGCCGTGTTGAGCCGCACGAAGGACCGCGATGCGCGAAACTTCTGCAATGCACGCGCCGTCACGTGAACCAAGGCGCCGAGTGCATCAGTGCCCTCGCCCCACAGCACGGGACTGGCCAACTTCAGGGATGCACCGAGGTTTGGGCGCGCGAGCGTGTACCGGTTGAGAACGCAGATGATGTCAACACCGGGCGCCCCCATGTACCTCGCCGCCGTTCCGAGGGCGTTCACGACCTCGGCCTTCGCTACGCCGTACGTCGTTCCGATATCGCCGAGGCGGCGGCCCGACCCGACGCTCGCGGAGGAGCATGTTCGACACCCACGTGCGCCGATGGGACCTCATCCCCGACGGCGAGCCGATCGTCACCAGGAGCGGACGCCTGCTGCCGGTCCGGCGCGCGGGCGAGCCTGCCATGCTCAAGCTGGCCCTGCACGAGGAGGAGCGCCTCGGCGGCGCGCTGATGGAATGGTGGGGCGGCGACGGCGCCGCCCGCGTGCTGGCCCGCGAGGGCGAAGCCATCCTCCTGGAGCGCGCGGAGGGGGCGAGATCCCTGGCCGGCATGTCCCGGAGCGGAGAGGACGACGAGGCGTGCCATGTCCTGTGCGCCGTGGCGGCTCGGCTGCATGCGCCACGGGCCCTGCCGCTTCCGGAGCTGGTCCCGCTCACGCGCTGGTTCCGGGCGCTCGAGCCCGCCGCGGCGGCTCACGGCGGCATCCTGGTCCGCTGCCTCGAGACGGCCCGCGCCCTGCTCGCGGAGCCTCGCGAGGTCGTCGTGCTTCACGGCGATCTGCACCACGGCAATGTGCTGGACTTCGGCGACCGCGGCTGGCTCGCGATCGACCCCAAGGGGCTCATCGGCGAGCGCAGCTTCGACTTTGCCAACCTCTTCACCAACCCGGACCTGGCCGATCCCAGCCGGCCTGTCGCGACGGAGCCCGGCCGCTTCTCCCGACGGCTGGAGATCGTGGTCGCTGCGGCCGGCCTCGACCGGACGCGCCTGCTGCGCTGGATCCTCGCGTGGACTGGCCTCTCGGCGGCCTGGTTCCTGGAGGACGGCGACTCACCCGCCATCGACCTGCACGTCGCGGCGCTGGCGGCTGCGGAGCTGGACCGATGACGCCGGATGCCCCGGTCGCGCGCGGGCTCGCTGGATCGGCGTGCCAGAGCGTCGCGGAATCGAGGTCGCCGTCGTCGCGCGCCTCGCCGGGGTCGAGCGCGCCGCCACCCTTCAGCTCACCGCTGCTCCCGGGACGCTGCGCGGGCCTCCTGGACGCCGCGCCGGCAGGCCTCCAGGTTGTTCCAGGCGGTGGCTTCGGACACGCCAAACAGCTCCCTCCTCTGCTCGACGGACATGCAGTAGGTGGTCGCGGTCCACAGCTTCGCGTCGCCGACGCCCCGGAGCGGCTCGAGATCGGTCCACACCCGCACGATCTTGTCGTCGGACGCCGTGACGATGCGCCTGCCATCCGCGCTGAACGCCGCCGAGTTCACCGCGGCGTCGGAGGCCCGGAGGACCACGGGCTCGCCCGTGCCATCCGCATTCCAGACCCGCGTCGTCATGTCCCGGGACGCGGTGACGACGCGCTCGCCATCCGGGCTGAACGCCGCGGAAGACACCCCGTCCTCGTGACCGCGAAGGACGATGGGCTCGCCGGAGCCGTCGGCGTTCCACACGCGCGCGGTCCTGTCCCAGGACGCGGTGACGACGCGCTTGCCGTCGTGGCTGAACGCCGCTGACGTGACCCAGATCGCATGATCGCGAAGGACGATGGGCTCGCCGGAGCCGTCGGCGTTCCAGACCCGCGCGGTCCTGTCCCCTGACGCGGTGACGATGCGCTTGCCATCCAGGCTGAACGCCGCGGAAGACACCCCGTCCTCGTGACCGAGAAGGACGATGGGCTCGCCGGAGCCGTCGGCGTTCCAGACCCGCGCAGTCCCGTCCCCGGACGCGGTGACGATGCGCTTGCCATCCAGGCTGAACGCCGCGGAATGCACTGCATCCCTGTGACCGCGAAGTGTGATGGGCTTGCCCGTCCCGGTGGCGCTCCAGACCCGCGCCGTCCCGTCATGGGACGCGGTGACGATGCGCTTGCCGTCGGGGCTGAACGCCGCCGAACAGACCGAATTCCCGTGGCCGCGAAGGAAGGTGGGCTTGCCGGAGCCGTCGGCGTTCCAGACCCGCGCAGTCCGGTCGTGGGACCCGGTGACGATGCGCTCGCCGTCGGGGCTGAACGCCGCCGAACAGACCCGATCCTCGTGGCCGCGGAGGATCCTGAACTCGTTCGCGCTGTCGACGCTCCAGACCCGCGCGGTCCGGTCGTAGGACCCGGTGACGACGTGCTTGCCATCGGGGCTGAACGCCGCCGAGGTGACCCAGATCTCATGACCGCGAAGGACGATGGGCTTGCCCGTTCCGTCGGCGTTCCAGACCCGCGCGGTCCTGTCCTGGGACGCCGTGACGATGCGCTGGCCATCCGGGCTGAACGCCGCCGAGTAGAGCTCTCCCCTGTGACCGCGAAGTGTGATGGGCTTGCCCGTGCCGCTGGCGTTCCAGACCCGCGCGGTCCTGTCCTCGGACGCGGTGACGATGCGCTGGCCATCGGGGCTGAAGGCCGCTGAATAGAGCCTGGCCTTGTGGCCTCGAAGGAGCAGGGGCCTGCCCGAGCCATCGGCGTTCCAGACGCGCGCGATCCCGTCGCTGGACGCGGTGACGATGCGCCTCCCGTCACGGCTGAACGCCGCCGAGTAGATCACGCCTTCATTCCTCTCGAGGAGCATGGGCTTGCCAGTGCCATCGGCGTTCCAGACCCGCACCGTCCCGTCACGGGACGCGGAGACGACGCGCTTGCCGTCGGGGCCGAAGGCCGCCGAGGTGACGGCACCCTTGTGATGGCGGAGCTCCACGGCCTGGCCCGTGCCGTCCGCGTTCCAGACGCGCACGGTCTGGTCGTTGGACGCGGTGACGATGCGCTTGCCGTCAGGGCTGAACGCCGCCGAGGAGACATAATCCTGGTGACCGCGAAGCTCCACCGGCTCGCCGGAGCCGTCGGCGTTCCACACCCGCACGACCTTGTCCGCGCAGGCAGTGACGATGCGCGTCCCGTCACGGTCATGGCTCGCATACAGGACGAGATCCGGATGGCTGAGAACCGCGCGCGCAACGAAGCTGTGCAGCGCTTTCCGCGCGAGGTCGTCCCACCCGCGCGGTACGTCGGGCGGCTCGAGCTCGCGCAAGATCGCCAGCACCGTCGTGGGCTCGGATTGCAGCTTGCGCGCCGCGACCATGCGGGTCGCGTTGCGCGCCTGCCGGGCTTCGTCCTTCGCGCGCGCCGCTTGCTGATTGGCGCGCGCTGCTTCCTGATTGGCGCGTGTCGCTTCCTGATTGGCGCGCGCCTTCTCCTGATGGGCCTTCATCGCGAGCAGCAGCACGACGGCCGCGACCGCGCCGATCGCGACGAGCACGGCCGTCCCGAACCGCTGGCGCAGGCGCAGGCGCCGCGCGCGCTCGGCGAGCGCCGCGACGGCCCGGAGATAGCGCTCCTCGCGCTTGCCCAGCTCGACGCGCGAGGCGGCGCCCTGCTCGGCGCGGCGGCGCTCGTACCACGCCCTCGCCTCCTCCGCGGTGCGGTCGCGCCAGAGCAGCCCCTCGTCCTCGCCGCTCGCCGCCCACTGCTGCGCGGCGACGCGGAGCCGGGCCACGAGCAGCGCGTCGCGCTCGCTCTCGGCGAGCCACTGCCCGAGCTTCGGCCACCGCTCGATCAGGGACTCGTGGACGAGCTCCACGGTCGGGCCGCCGCGCTCGCCGGCGCGCTCGCCGCCGGCCTCGCCGCCCGCGCCGAGGAGCAGGAGCCGCGCGCCGGCCAGGTGCTGGACCACCTGCGCGATCGCCTCGGCGCCGTCGCCCTCGCCGCCCGGCGCGAGCTCCTGGAGCTCGTCCAGGCTCACCACCGCGCGCGTGCGCTCGGGCGTGACGAGGCGCAGGAGCACCGCCCGGACCAGCCGCTGCTCGCGCGGCGGGAGCGCGGAGAGCACCGCGTCCGCGTGGGCCGACAGGGCGCCGGCGACGCCGCCGAGCTGCTCGTAGCTGGCCTGCGTGAGCAGCCGGCGCGCGCGATCCCGCGCGTCCCAGAGCTTGCCGGCCGTGAATTGCAGGAGCGGCAGGGGGCTCCGCGTGCTCTCGAGCGTGCCCAGCATGTGCTCGACCATCTCCGCCGCCTCGAAGCGGTAGCCGGCGGCCCCGAGCGGCCGCGTCAGGGCCTCGCGCAGGTCGTCGCGGCCCATCGGCGGCAAGAACCAGAGCCCGCGGGTCACGCCGATCATGAAGTCGCGGTGCTCGGCGAGGCGATCGAGGAAGTCGGAGCGGACGGCGAGCAGGACGCGCAGGGGCGACGAGGCGTCGTCGGCCACGCCCTCCAGGCAGGCGATGAACGCCGCGCGCTCCTCGGGGGCGGCGCCGAGCGTGTACAGCTCCTCGAGCTGGTCGACGAAGAGCAGGGCGCGGCGCCTCGGCCCGTCGCGGCGGCAGCGCGCGCGCAGCCGCGCCCCGAGGCAGCCCGGCTGGGTGCGCAAGGTGGTGACCAGCCCGTCGTGACCGGCGGGCTCGGGCGAGCTCGCCGCCGCGCCCTCCGACGCCCTCGCGGGCGGCGCCTCGGCGACCTGCGCGAGCACGTCGGCGAGCGCGCACAGCGGGCGGCGCCCGGGCCGCAGGACGAAGGACTCCCAGCGGTCGTTGGAGCGCTTCAAGGCCGGGATGATCCCCGCGCGCCCGAGCGACGACTTGCCCGCCCCGGAGGGGCCGGCGATGACGAGGAGCTGCTGGCTGCGCAGCCTCACCGCGATGGCGGTGATGTCGCGGTCGCGGCCGAAGAAGCGCGCGGCGTCCGCCTCCTGGAACGAGAACAGGCCGGCGAAGGGGCTCTCGCCCTCGCTCAGGTCGAGCGACCTCCGATCGGGCAGGAGCGCCTCGAGCTCGGCGAGGAGCTCGCTGGCCGAGCCGACGCGCGCGGCCTTGCGCTTCTCGAGGCAGCGATCGACGAGGGCGCCGAGCGCGCCCAGCTCCGGGCGCCGCGCGCACAGGCTGGGCATCGGGACGTCGAGGTCCGCGACCTCCGAGAGGCGCGCGCGCGAGAACGGATCGAGCGGGTGCGCCCCCGTGAGCAGCTCGTGCAGGATGATGCCCACGGCCCAGAGGTCGGTGCGGCCGTCCATGTCGCCGCCCAGCAATTGCTCGGGCGCCATGTAGTGAGGCGTGCCGGCGATCGCGCTCTTGCGGTGCTGGTCGGCGTCCCCGGCGAGCGCCGCCCCGGCGCCCGTGATCGCCGAGGCCAGGCCCGCGTCGATGCGCTTGGCGAGGCCGAAATCGAGCACCTTGATGCGTCCGGCGTCGTCCAGGCGGATGTTCTCCGGCTTGAGATCGCGGTGCACGATCCCGGCCTCGTGCGCGCAGAGCAGCGCGCGGACCACCGGGATCATGAGCTCGATGGCGTGGCGGGGCGACATCGAGCCGGGCGGCGCGGCGAGGGGCGGCCACCCGGACGCGCCGGGGCGCTCGCGCTGGGTCATCCACTCGCGCAGCGAGCGACCCTTGATGTACTCGAGCACGAGGTAGGGACATCCATGGATCTCGTCGACCTCGTGGATGACGACGATGTTCTCGTGCCTGCAGCGCGCCGTGGCCCGCGCCTCGTCGAGGAAGCGCTCGATCCTGCGGCCGGTGTAGCTGAGGAGGAACTTGATCGCGACGAGGCGGCCGAGCTTCGTGTCGCGCGCCAGGTACACGATGCCCATGCCGCCCTGGCCCAGCTTGCGGATGATCTCGTAATCGTTGACGAAATCGCCGAATTCGAGGAGCGTGACGTCCCTCGCGGGCGCCGCGTCCGCCTCGTCCCCGGGGGGCGCGGCGCGCTCGGTGTGCTCCCCCGGCGTCGCCGCTGGCCCGGCCGCGGGCGGGTCCGGCATCATGAGGTCTTCCCGGCGGAGCCCGTCGAGCGCGCAGGCGTCGAGCTCGCGGAGGAGGTCGTCGGCCGTGGCGGTCCGCGCCGCGACGTCCTCGAGCGTGGCCTGTCGCAGGAGGGCGCCGAGCGGGTGGGCGACGAGCGCGGGAGGGAGCCGCGCCGGCTCGAGGCCGGCGCCCGGGAGAGCGGACGCGCCGGTCGGCTCGCCGCGGCCTGCGCGGCGGCCGGTGAGGCACTCGAGGAAGACGAGGCCCCAGGCGTACAGGTCCGAGCGCGCGGTCGGCGAGAACCCCCGGCGCAGCTCGGGCGCCGCGTAGGCTTGCGAGCCCACGATCTCGCGGCCGGAGAGGGGCGCTTCCTCCTGCTCGGCCCGCGCGGCCGCGGCGTCGGCGCCGAAGCCGAAGCCGAGCACCAGGGCGCCCGAGGGCGTGACCAGCACCTGGGCCGGCCTGAGGTCGCCGTGGACGATGCCGTGCCGGTGCGCGAAGCCGAGGGCGTCGAGGACCTGCCGGAGGAGGAGCCGCGCCGCCGGGGGCTCGAGCGCGCCGCGGGCCGACAGCAGCTCGGCCAGGCTCTGGCCGGGCACGCGCGCGAAGACGGCGAAGACCTGCCCCTCGTCGGCCTGCCCGGCCTCGATGGGCCGGACGATGCAGGGGTGGTCGAGCCGCGCGCAGCGGCGCATCTCCTGCAGGAACCGCTGCAGGGACCGCGCCCGGCGCCGTCGCGTCGGGTCCGCGGGGGCCTCGTCCCTGGAGAGGCGCAGGAGCTTGAGGACGATCGGCTGCCCGCTCGCGAGCAGCCGCCCCTCGTAGACGACAGCGCGCCTGCTCTCCCGGAGCAAGGACAGGATTTCGTAACGACCCTGGAACACCGTCCTCGGAGCGAGGAT
Organism: Sorangium sp. So ce119; assembly: GCF_051524405.1. NCBI lineage: Bacteria > Pseudomonadati > Myxococcota > Polyangiales > Polyangiaceae > Sorangium > Sorangium sp. So ce119. The sequence continues at coordinate 329,237 of NZ_CP150310.1, forward strand.
CCCCTGGTTCATCGCGGCCCTTCCGAACGCTGCCTCCCGCGCGGCAGCCTCGGGCGCGAGGCCGCGCACCGCCAGATGGGAGCGGCGATCTTCGCTGCTGCTGAGATCGCCTTGCGCTCGCGCCGGCGGAGGCTCGGACAGCGCGCCTCGCTCCCCCTTGCGCGTTTCTAGGGAGCACCTCACCTCATCGTTCGTCCGGCTCCGGAGCCCTTCAGCGCGCCGCGTAGGAGGGAGGCATGTTTGAAACGAGCATGGCGGCCGGGACGGCCTGACGATCTCGTGCACGCAGCGGGCGCGCTGGATCGAACCGAGCGAGCAATGCGGAGCATGACTCGTGTCTGGCCTTACGTCGTCAGCGCGGCAGGACCAGGCATGCTCGGCAGGACCCGCCGCAGCGCTGCATACGCGCCATCATCGGCCGGCGGGGCCGCTCGGCAGGACGGCCGAGCCTGGCTTGGGCACCGGGGCAGCCGCGCGGGCCTCCTCGACGCGGCGTACACAGGCTTCCCGGTCGGCTTGGGCCATGGGTTCCGGCACACGAAGGAGATCTATCCTCCGCTCGATGGGCATGCAGTAGGTGGTTGCGGTCCACAGCTTGGGATCGTCGACGCCGCGGAGCGGCTCGAGGTCGGTCCAGACCCGCACGGCCTTGTCGTCGGACACGGTAACGATGCTCTTGCCATCGGGGCTGGACGCCGCGCTGGTGAGCGGGGCATCGGAGCCACGAAGGAACAGGGGCTCGCCCGTGCCATCGGCATTCCACAATCCCATCGTCTTGTCCGACGACGCCGTGACGATGCGTTTGCCGTCCGGACTGAATACCGCCCACAAGACCCAATGCTCGTGACCCCGAAGGACCAGGAGCTCGCCCGTGCCGTCGGCGTTCCACACGCGCGCGGTCTTGTCCAACGATGTGGTCACAATGCGCTTACCGTCGGGGCTGAACGCCGCGCTCATCACGCGGTGGTCGTGACCGCGAAGGACCAGGGGCTCGCCGGTTCCATCGGCGTTCCACACGCGCGCCGTCTTGTCCCATGATGCGGTGACAATGTGCTTGCCGTCGGGGCTGAACGCTGCTGTCAATACCCGATCCTCGTGACCGCGAAGGACCAGGGGCTCGCCGGTTCCATCGGCATTCCACACGCGCGCGCTCTTGTCCCATGATGCGGTGACGATGCGCTCGCCGTCGGGGCTGAACGCTGCCCCCAGGACGCCATCGCCGTGACCGCGCAGGATCAGGGGCTCTCCCGTGCCATCGGCATTCCACACCCGCGCGGTCCTGTCCAAGGACGCGGTGACGATGCGCTTGCCGTCGGGGCTGAACCCAGCCGCGTAGACGCCATCGCCGTGACCGCGCAGGACCAGGGGCTCTCCCGAGCCGTCGGTGTTCCACACCCGCGCGGTCTTGTCCGACGACGCGGTGACGATGCGCTCGCCGTCGGGGCTGAACGCAGCTGAAGTGACCCCTTCCTCGTGACCGCGCAGGACCAGGGGCTCTCTCGCACCGGGGGAACTCCATATTCGCGCGGTCATGTCGTACGACGCAGTGACAATGCTTTCGCCGTCGGGGCTGAACACCGCCGATTCGACCCCATCCTCATGACCGCGCAGGACCAGGGGCTCCCCCTTGCCCTCGGCGTTCCATACCAGCGCGGTCCTGTCCTGTGACGCGGTGACGATGCGCTTGCCGTCGGGGCTGAACGCCGCCCCCAGGACGCGATTCTCGTGACCGCGGAGGATCAGGGGCTCACCCGTGCCATCGGCGTTCCACACCCGCGCGGTCTTGTCCACAGACGCGGATATGATGCGCTCGCCGTCGGGGCTGAACACAGCTGAAGTGAGCCCCGCCTCGTGACCGCGGAGGACCAGTGGATGCCCGGTGCCATCGGCGTTCCAAACCCGTGCGGTCTTGTCCACAGACGCGGTGACAATGCGCTTGCCGTCGGGGCTGAACGCCGCGTCCAGGACCCGATCCTCATGACCGCGAAGGACCACGGGCACTCCCGTACCATCGGCGTTCCACACCCGTGCGGTCTTATCGAAAGACGCAGTAGCGACGCGCTTACCATCGGGGCTGAACGCTGCGGCATGGACCGTATCCTCATGACCGCGGAGGACCAGGGGCTCTCCCGTGCCATCGGCATTCCACACCCGCGCGGTCTTGTCCAAAGACGCGGTGACAATGCGCTCACCGTCGGGGCTGAACACCGCCGATTCGACTCCATCCTCATGACCGCGAAGGACCAGGGGCCCTCCCGTGCCATCGGCATTCCACACTCGCGCTGTCTTGTCATACGATGCAGTGACGATGCGCTTGCCGTCCGGGCTGTAGGCCGCATGCCTGACCCAATGCGGATGATCGAGCACCGCGCGGGCAACCCAGTTCTGGAGCGTCCAGCGCGCGAGAACGGACCACCCTCGCGGCACGTCGGGTGGCTCGATCTCGCGCAGGATCGCGACCACGGTCGTGGGATCGGCTTGCAGCTCGCGAGCCGCGGCCATGCGGGTGGCGTTGCGCGCCTGCAGGGCTTCGGCCTGTGCACGAGCCGCTTGCTGGTCAGCGCGGATCGCCAGGTACGACACGATGAGCGCAACCGCGCCCAGCATGACAGTCACGCTCGTGGTGAGCCGCCGGCGCAAGCGGCGCGCGCGCTCGGCGTGGTCCACGACGGCCAGGAGATAGCGCTCTTCGCGCCTGCTGAGCCCTACGCGCCCATCCACTCCGTGGGCCGCGCGGCGGCGCTCGTGCCACGCCCTGGCGTCCTGCGCCGTGCGATCGCGCCAGAGCAGCCCCTCGGCCTGACCGCTCGCCTCCCACTGCTGAGCGGCGGAGCGCAGCCGCGCCAGGAACTGCGCATCTTGCTCGCTCTCGGCGAGCCACTGCCCGAGCTTCGGCCACCTCTCGATCAAGGACTCGTGGACCAGCTCCACCGTCGCGCGATCGCGCGCACCGCCGGTCTCCTCGCCAGTTTCGATGAGCAGGAGCCGCGCGCCGGCCAGGCGCTGGACCACCTGCACGACCGCGTCGGCGGCATCGCCTTCGCCGTCCTGGGCCAGCTCGCGGAGCTCGTCCAGGCTCACCACCGCGCGCGTGCGCTCGGGCGTGACCAGGCGCAAGAGCACCGCCCGGGCCAGGCGCTGCTCGCGAGATGGGAGCGCCGAGAGAACCGCGTCCGCGTGGGCGGACAGGGCGCCGGCGACGCCGCCGAGCTGGTCATAGCTGTCCCGCGTCAAGACCCGGCGCGCGCGATCCCGCGCCTCCCAGAGCTGAGCGGCCGTGAACTGCAAGAGCGGCAAGGGGCTCCGCGTGCTCTCGAGCGTGCTCAGCATGTGCTCGACCATCTCCGCCGTCTCGAAGCGATGAGCGGCCGCCTCGATCGGCCTCGTCAAGGCTTCGCGCAGGTCGCCTCGCCCCATCGGCGGAAGGAACCAGAGCCCGCGGGTCACGTCGTTCATGAAATGATGATCCTCGGCCATCCGATCGAGGAAGTCCGAGCGGACGGCGAGCAGGACGCGCAGGGGCGACGAGGCGTCGTCAGCCGCAGCTTCCAGGCAGGCGACGAACGCCGCCCGCTCCTCGGGCGCGGCGCCGAGCGTGTAGAGTTCTTCAAACTGATCGACGAAGACCAGGATACGGTGCCCGGGTCCCGCACAGCGACAGCGCGCGCGCAGCCGAACACCCAGATAGCCCGGCTGGGAGCGAAGGGTGGCGAGCAGCTCGTCGTGATCGGGGAGCTCGGGCGGACCCGTCGCTGCGCTGCTCGTGGACTCCGCCCCGGCGACCTGCACGAGCACATCGATGAGCGCGGACAGGGGACGGCGCCCTGGGCGCAGAACAAACGCGTCACAGCGGCCCTCGGATCCCTTCAAGGCCGGGATCACCCCCGCGCGCACGAACGACGACTTGCCTGCCCCGGAGGGCCCGGCGACGGTCAGGAGCGGCTGGTTGCGCAGCCGCGCCGTCGTGGCGGCGATCTCACGATCGCGGCCGAAGAACCGCGCCGCGTCCGCCTCCTGGAAGGCGCACAGGCCGGCAAATGGGCTCTCCTCCTCGCCGAGATCGAGCGCCTTTCGACCGGGCAAGAGCGCCTCGAGCTCGGCAAGGAGCTCCATGGCCGAACCGATGCGCTCGGCCTTGCTCTTCTTCAGGCAACGGTCGACCAGGGCGCCAAGCGCGCCCACATCCGGGCGCTTCTCGCTGAGGCGGGGCATCGGAACATCGAAGCTCGCGATGTCCGAGAGCCGCGCGCGCGAAAACGGCTCCAGCGGGTGCTTCCCCGTGAGCAGCTCGTACAGCATGATGCCCACGGCCCACAGGTCAGCGCGATGATCGACGTCCCCGCCCAGCAGTTGCTCGGGGGACATGTACCGTGGCGTGCCGACAGCCGCGCTTCTCCGGCGCTGGCCAGCGTCTCCGGCGAGCGCCGCCCGGGCGCTCGTCATCGTCGAGACCGCCTTGACGTCGATCTGCTTGGCGATACCGAAATCAACCACCTTGATGCATCCGGCGTCGTCCAGGAGGATGTTCTCCGGCTTGAGATCGCGGTGGACGATCCCGCGCTCGTGCGCGCACACCAGCGCGCGAACCACCGGAGTCATGAGCTCGAGCACGACGTTTGGCGCCCTCGGGCCGGGCGGCGTGTGGGCGCCGGGCGACCCGGACGCGCCGGGGTGCTCGCGCTGGGCCATCCACTCGCGCAGCGTGGGACCCTTGATGTATTCGAGCACGAGGTAGGGATATTCACGAATCTCATCGACCTCGTGGATGACCACGATGTTGTCGTGCCTGCAGCGCGCCGTGGCCCGCGCCTCGGCCAGGAAGCGCTCGATCCTGTGCCCGCTGTATCTGAGCAGGACCTTGAGCGCGACCAGTCGGCCGAGCTTCGTGTCGCGGGCCAGGTACACGACGCTCATGCCGCCCTGGCCCAGCTTGCGGATGATCTCGTAATGCTTGATGCGGTCGCCGGCCTCCAGAGGCATGACGCCCCTTGCGGGCCCATCGTACGGTGGCGCAGGCGCTTCCTCCTGGGAGGGCTCAGCGTTGCCTGTTCGCTCCTCCGGCATCCGCGCCGCTGCCAGTCCCGGTGGAAGCGCGGCTCCGCCCGCTCGCCCCTCTGTCCTTCTCGCTGCTCCGATCGCCAGCTCGTCCGGCTTCACCAGGTCTTCCCGGCGGAGCCCGCCCACATCGCAGGCGTCGACCTCGCCCACCAGGCCGTCGGCCGTGACGTCCCGCGCCGCGATCCCCTCGACCGTCGCCCGTCGCAAGAGGGTGCCGAGCGGGTGCTCGAGGAGCACTCGAGGCATCCTCACTGGCTCACGGCCATCTCGCTGGAGAGCCGCTCCCTCCGGCGGCCCGCCGCGGCCTGCACGCCTGCCCGTGAGGCACTCGAGAAACACGAGACCCCAGGCGTACAGGTCCGAGCGCGCCGTCGGCGGGAACCCCCGGCGCTGCTCGGGCGCCAGGTAAGCCTGCGAGCCCACGAGCTCGCGGCCGGACACGGGCGCTTCCTCCTGGTCCGCTCGCGCGACGGCGGCGACCGCGCTGAAGCCAAAGCCGAGCACCAGGGCGCTCCGCTGTGCTCCCGAGGGCGTGACCAGCACCTGGGCCGGCCTGAGATCGCCGTGGACGACGCCGTGCCGGTGCGCGAAGCCGAGGGCGTCGAGGACCTGCCGCAGGAGGAGCCGCGCCTCCGGGGGCTCGAGCGCGCCGCGGGCCGACAGCAGCTCGGCCAGGCTCTGCCCGGGCACGCGCTCGAAGACAGCGTAGAGCTGACCCTCGTCGGCCTGCCCCGCGTCGATGGGCCGGACGATGCCGGGATGGTCGAGCCGCGCGCAGCGGCGCATCTCCTGCAGGAACCGGGCGCGGCGCCGTCGGGCCAGGGCCTCGGGGGTGCCGTCCCTGGAGAGGCGCAGGAGCTTGAGGACGATCGGCTGCCCGCTCGCGAGCAGCCGCCCCTCGTAGACGACCGCGAGCCTGCTCTCCCGGAGCAGGGACAGGATCTCGTAGCGATCCTGGAACACCGTCCTCGGAGCGAGGATCCCCTGGTTCATTGCAGCCCTGCTGAACGCCGCCTCCCGCGAGGCAGCCTCGGGCGCCACAGGGCGCACCGCCAGATGGAAGCGGCGATCCCGTGAGCCGCGGGGCGGGCCTCCGGGGACTTGAGGGCGAGGAGCCTCGTTTGTCCCGCCCCCTGACGCTCGTCCGACCGCTGCCGCCGCTCGCGAAGGACGCTTTTTCCGGGGATGACGCGGCGCTCGTGGCCGGGTTCCGGCGGGGCGACCGCAGGGCGCGCGCCGCCCTGTACGACAGGTACGCCGAGCACGTCCACCGGGTGCTCTACCGGCTGCTCGGCTTCCACCCCGACCTCGCGGACCTGCACCACGACGTCTTCGTGCGCGCGCTCGGATCGCTGCCGAACCTCGAGGACCCGAGCGCGCTCAAGGGGTGGCTCACGATGATCGCGGTGCACGTGGCGCGCTCGTCGATCACCCGCGCGCGGCGGCGGCGCTGGCTCTGGTTCCTGCCGAGCGAGGAGCTGCCCGAGGTCGAGTCCAGCGCGGCGTCGGGCGAGGTGCTGGACGCGCTGCGGGCGACCTACGCGGTGCTCGACGCGCTCCCGGTGGACGAGCGCATCGCCTTCGCCCTGCGGTTCATCGATGGGATGGAGCTGACCGAGGTGGCCGCGGCGTGCGAGACGTCGCTCGCGACCATCAAGCGGCGGCTCGCGCGCGCCTCGGCCCGCTTCGGGGCCGAGGCGCGCAAGCAACCCGTGCTCGAGGCGTGGCTCGAGGGAGGTACCCGGTGGGGCAATCCGAGCGATCGCTGACCGCCCTCGGGCGGCGCGTGGCCGCGCTGCAGGACCGGGCGCCGGGGGCGCGGCTCGACCTGGAGCGGGGGCGCGCGCGGCTGATGGCGGCGGAGCTGCCGGGTCGGCGGGGGGGCGGCAGGGGGGGCGGCGAGGCCGGCGCGCCGCGGCCGGCGCGGGGCGGCGAGGGGACCGCGAGCGGGGCGCGGCTGCGGGCGCCGGGGAGGTGGGGCGGGGGGCGGGTCGCCGCCTGGATGGCGGCGGCGGCGCTGGTGCTGTCGGCGGTCGCGGTGGCGATCGTGGCGCGACCGGGCGCGCCGATGCGGTTCGAGCTCGGGACGACCGAGCCGGGGGTTGTGGGTGCGTGGATCGCCGCGCCGGCGGGGGCGGAGCTGCCGATCCGGTTCTCCGACGGGTCGGTGCTCCGCCTGGCGCCGGGCGGGCGCGCGCGCGTCGCCTCGGTGGACGCGAACGGCGCGGAGATCGCGCTGGAGCGGGGCGCGCTGGAGGTCGCGGTGGTCCACCGAGGGGGGGCGCGCTGGCGGGTGCGGGTGGGGCCGTTCCAGGTGCACGTGATCGGGACGCGCTTCGAGACCCGGTGGGACCCGGTGACCGAGCGGTTCGAGGTGGCCCTGCGGGAGGGGGCGATCACCGTGTCGGGGCCGGTCGTGGGGGAGGCGCGGGCGGTGCGCGCCGGGGAGCGGGTGACGGTTACGCCCGGGACGAACACGATCGAGGTGGCGCCGATCGGCGCAACCACGTTGGGGTCAGGGTCAACCCCGGTCGGATTGGAACCGGGCTCAACCCCGGTCGGGTCAACCTCGGCCGCAACCACGTTGGGGTCGGGCTCAACCCCGGTCGGGTCAACCTCGGCCGCAACCACGTTGGGGTCAGGCTCAACCTCGGTCGGGTCAACCTCGGCCGGGCCAGGCTCAACCTCGGTCGGGTCAACCTCGGCCTCGGGCTCAACCCCGGTCGGGTCAACCTCGGCCGCAACCACGTTGGGGTCGGGCTCAACCTCGGTCGGGTCAACCTCGGTCGGGTCAACCTCGGTCGGGCCAACCTCAACCACGTTGGGGTCGGGCTCACCGGTCAGGTCAACCTGGCGGGCCCTCGCGCTCGACGCGCGGTACAAGGACGCCCTCGCCGCCGCCGAGCGCGAGGGCTTCGACGCGATCTGCGCGGCCGCGTCCCCCGGCGACCTCCACGCCCTCGGCGACGCCGCCCGGCTCGGCGGCAGCACGGCCCGCGCCGTCCAGGCCTTCTCCGCCCTCCGCCGGCGGTTCCCCGGCTCGCCCGAGGCCGCGTCCGCGGCGTTCCTCCTCGGACGGATCGCGCAGGACCAGAGCGACGACCCCGCGGGCGCCGCGCGCTGGTTCACCCTGTACCTGAGCGAGCACCCGGGGGGCGCCTTCGCCGCCGACGCCGCGGGGCGCCTCGTCGAGGCCGAGGACAGGCGCGGCGCCGAGGCGAGCGCCCGTCGCGCGGCGGAGCGCTACCTCGCCGCGCACCCGAACGGCTCGCACGCCGCCTACGCGCGGCGCCTGCTCGCGCGCGCGCCGAGCCCGACCCCCGCGCCCCCTTCCGCCACGCCGGACGCCGCCCCCGCCGACCCCCCCGCGCCGTGACACGCCGCTCCCCGGCGCCCCTCCTCCTCGCCCTCGCCGCGCTCGCGGCGGGGCCCCCGCTCGCCCTGCACGCGCGCGCCGACGACGCCCGCGAGGAGGCCCCCTCGATCATCGCCGTCGTGTGCCCCCCCGGCGATCGCTTCGGCCTCCGGGTCGTCGCCGAGCTCGAGTCGCTCGGCTTCCGGGCGGCGATCCTCGACCCCGCGGCCGACGCGCCGGCGTCGCGCGTGTCCCTCGAGGCTTCCGCGCGCGACGCCGGCGCGATCGCCGCGATCCGCGCCGTCCCCTCCGGGCGCGGCGTCGAGGTCTGGATCGCCGATCGGGTCACCGGCAAGACCGTCCTCCGCGAGATGGCGGGCGACGCCGGCGCGCCCGACCGCGACGCCGCGCTCGCGCTCCGCGTCGTCGAGCTCCTGCGCGCCAGCCTCCTCGAGGCCGCCCTGCCCGCGCCGCCGCCCGGAGAGCTGCCCGCGACCCCCGAGATCCGCGAGAAGCTGCGCGTCCCCGCGCCGGCCGCGCTCGCCGACGCGCCCCCGCCGCCGCCGTCCCCCGCGCTCCGCGTCGCGCTCGCTCCCGGCGCGCTGCTGAGCCCCGGCGGCCTCGGCGCGGCGGCCAGCCTCGACCTCGGCGTCGTCTGAATGCCGAGCGAGCACGTCGGCGCCGTCGCGTTCGCGGCGATCCCGTTGACCGGCGCGCGGCTCGAGCGAGCGAACCTCGACGTCGACCTCTCCGTCCAGCTCACCGGCGGCGGCGCCCGCTTCACCACCCGCGCGGGCCGGTGGGCTCCCTCGGCGGACGTCGGCCTGGCGGTGGTCTCGCTCCAGAGCTCGGGCATGGTCGTCGGCTCGGGCTTCAGCAACGGCGAGCCCTCCACGATGACCGTCGCCCCCTTCGCGCGCCTCGGCCTCGCCTTCGCCGTGACACCCACGTTCCGCCTCCGCGCCGACGTCCTCGCCAGCGCGGTCGTCGAGGGGGTCTCGATCCAGATCGCCGGGCGCGAGATCGCGACCTGGGGTCGACCGATCCTGCTCGCTTCTGCCGGCATCGATCTCGGCTGGTTCTGATGAGCCGTCCTCGCGCCCTCGGGGGACTTCACCCGAGAACCTGTCCTGGAGGTCGATTCAATGAAGCGATTCCTCATGGTCCTCGGCGTGATCGCGATCGCGAGCACCGGCTGCGACGAGATCGTGTTCACATCCGGTCTGGACGGGGAGCACCCGTCCGATCCGGACTCCCCTCCGCCTGTCGACGACGACCCTCCGGTACCGAGCGCCCTCGCCATGCGTGCCGGCGATCTGCCGCCCGAGTTCGAGTTCCAGATGTGGGAGGATCCCGACTCGCTCATCCTGTTCTTCAACAGCGATGTCCAGGAGTGTCCCCCGACGGTGATCGAGGCGACGTGCGAGAACGCGCCCCTATGGCAGCTCATCCTCACCATACCGCCCGATCTCGCCGTGACGGGGCTCATCGAGCTCTCGGATCAGAGGATTTTGTTCAGCGAGTCGCTGTCCGAGGCCACCCCGAGCTGCGCTTTCGGCAGCGGGAGGGGAACCGGCACCCGGGGCACGCTCGAGATCGTCACCAGCGACGAGACCTCCCTCTTCGTGAAGCTGCGCGGCGCCGGCATGAAGGATCAGGCGAGCGGCGATTACACGGTTCAGCGCTGCGGCGCGGCGGTCGAGACCGCGCCTGGCGGCTGATGGTCCACCACACCTGCGCCCGCTCGCTCCGCGGGCCGCGGTGTCCTCCTCCTCCGGCGCGCCGGCCACCCGTGCGCGCGGCGCTCGGCCTGCCGCCGGCCTGGTAGACCGCCGCGTATGCACCTATGCTTCACGCCCGCGCGCCCCACGGGGGGCGCCGTGAGCCACTCCACCGAGGAGCGACGACGCGCATGATCCAGATCTTCGGCACGGCCAGGTGCAAGGCGACGCGGGCGGCGCAGCGGTTCTTCGCGGACCGCGGCATCAAGGTCCAGTTCGTCGAGGTGCGCGAGAAGGGCCTCTCGAAGGGGGAGCTCGCGAGCGTGGCGCGCGCGGTGGGCGGCGTGCGCGCGCTCTACGACGCCGAGGGCGCGCGGGTGAAGGAGCGCGGTCTGCAGCACCTCGGCCCGAGCGACGCGCGCATCGCCGAGCTCCTCGCGGAGGATCCGCTCCTGCTCCGCACGCCCATCGTGCGCGACGGCCAGCGCGCCTGCGTGGGCGCGGCCGAGGCGACGTGGAAATCGTTCGCCGACGCCGCGAAGGGGAAGTAAAGGCGATCGAGGGAGCCGAGCGGGTCGGGCTCGAACCAGCGCCGTACATGCGCGCTCGAGAACAGAGAGGGGCGAGGGTGGCACAGTACGTCGCGTTCCGGGCTGGCATCGAGGTGCGCGCGGCCAACCTCCAGAGCTTCTTCGAGGCGCCGGGGCGCGCCTATGCCCCGATGATCATGAAGATCATGATCAAGCACGGCCTCCACCAGCTCATGGCCATCGACTGGCTCCCCATGCAGCTCTGGCTCGACGCCCAGCGGGAGATCGCGGACACGATCGGAGAGCACACGCTCTTCGCGCTGGGCAAGAAGGCTCCCGAGGTGGTCGCCTGGCCGACGGGCATCGACACCATCGAGGCGGCGCTCGCGTCGATCGACGTCGCCTATCACCTCAATCACCGCATGGACGGCGAGCCGATGTTCGATCTGCGGACCGGCGCGATGAAGGACGGGATCGGCCACTACCGCTGTCGCGCCAGCGGCGACCGGAGCATCGCCGTCGTCTGCGCCACGCCCTATTCCTCCGAGCTCGATCGCGGGCTCATCACCGGCATGGCCCGCCGGTTCAAGCCGGCCGCCGAGGTCACTCTCGATGAGACTCAGCCCACCCGCAGGCGGGGTGGGGAGTCGTGCACCTTCCTCGTGCGGTGGTGAGCCCGCGAGCGTCCAGCACGCCGGCGCGTCCGCGCCCCCCTCGCGCCCCTCGCGTCATCGAGCGCGCGCGAGGCGCCCCGGCGGGGGCACGTCAGCGCTCGGTCAGCGTGTCGCAGCGTGGTAGTCCTGGAGGATGTAGTAATGCGCCTCCATCGCCGAGATCATCCTGTCGACGTTCCTGTCCTTCACGAGCTCCCAGAAGGCCTTGTCGATGGGGTCGAAGAACGCGCCGGGGGCGCTGAGGTGCCGCGAGGGGACGAAGAGCGTCTCCGGGTCGTTCGCGTCCTCCATCGCCCTCTGCGACAGCGAATCGTAGAGGCTGATGTCGATGTCGCTCCTCGACGGGATCGACCCCTTGAGCGGGTTCAGGGCGTCCTGCCCCTCCACCGAGCCCATGGTCGCGAGCAGGTCGAGCGCGGCGTCCCGGTGCGCTGCCCCTCTCGGGATGACGAAGCTGTCGACCACGTAGACGAAGGCGTCCTCGCCCACCGTCACCATGCCGAAATCCTCGTCGAGCGCGTACCCGCGCGCCTGGAACTCGGCCTTGGCCCAGTCCCCGTCCATGACCATCGCGGCCTCGCCTCGCCCGACGAGCTCGACGGCATCGTACCAGCGCAGCTCCTCGGCGTTCGCGTTCATGTACTTCATGGCCTTGAGGCCCGCCGTCAGCGCGGCCCTCACCTTGCGCGTGTCGGGGCTGTCGAGGCGACCCTTGAAGAGGTCGTCGTAGTACGTCGCGCCGGCCGACATGATGAAGATGTGCTCCCACATGAGGCTTGCCGGCACCGACGGATCCCTCGCCGCCACCGCCAGCGGCACGACGTTCTTCGCGGCGAGCGCCTCGTTGACGGCGAGGAGCTCGTCGAGCGTCGTCGGGGGAAGCAGGTCGTTCTCCGCGAAGATCTTCTTGTTGTAGAAGAGGCAGTTCGTGCGGTGGATGTTCACCGGCACGGCGTAGACATGACCGTCGTACGACACGGACTCGACGATCGACGCCGGCGCGCTGGAGAGCCACCCGCTCGACGCCACGACGTCGTCGATCGCCTCCAGCTTGTTCGCCCCCTCCTGGCCGTTGTGCTTGACCCAGCTCATCATCCGGGCGCCGCTGTAGGACTGGAACATGTCCGGCGGGAGGCCCTCGACCATGCGCTCTTCCAGGCGCCTCTCCGAGGCGTTCGCCGCAGCCGCGGCGGCGTTCATGACCTTCACGTCCGGGTGATCGCGCCGGTGGACGTCGATGAGCGCCTGAAGCGCCCTGCTCTCGCTCGGGCTGCTCCACCAGCTGAAGAGCTCGATCCTCGCGTCTCCGCCGCTCGGGCCGATCTCTCCGACGCTCCCGCACCCCGCCGCGCCGGACGTCGCCAGCGTCACGGCGCCGACGAGGCGCAGCACCTTCACGAAGAACGCCGCCGGACGAGCGAATCTCATCGCTGATCGTGGTGGTCCTGGATGATGTAGTAATGCGCCTCCATCGCCAGGATCATCTTGTCGGTGTTCCTGTCCTTCACGAACTCCCAGAAGGCCCTGTCGATGGGGTCGAAGAAGGGGCGGGGGACGCTGAGGTTGCGCGCCGGGACGAAGCGGGTCTCCGGGCTCCTCGCGTCCTCCATCGCCTTCCGCGACAGGGGGTCGTAGATGCCGAGGTCGGTGTCGGTCCTCGACGGGATCGACCCCTTGAGGGGGTTGAGCGCGTCCTGCCCCTCCACGGATCCCATGGTCGCGAGCAGGTCGAGGGCGGCGCTTCGGTGGAGCGCCCCTCTCGGGAGGACGAAGGTGTCGACCACGTAGACGAAGGCGTCCTCGCCCACGGTGACCATGCCGAAATCCTCGTCGAGCGCGTACCCGCGCGCCTGGAACTCGGCCTTGACCCAGTCCCCGTCCATGACCATCGCGGTCTTGCCTTGCCCGACGAGCTCGACGCCATCCACCCAGAGGAGCTCCTCGGCGGCGTCCGCGTCGACGTACTTCAGGGCCTCCAGCGCCGCTTCCAGGGCGGCCCTCACCTCGGGCGTATCGGGGCTCTTCAGTCGACCCTTGAACAGGTCGTCGTAGTACTGCGCCCCGGCGGACATGACGAAGATGTGCTCCCACAGGAGGCCGGCCGGCGTCCCCGGGTCCTTCGCGGCCAGGGCCAGCGGCGTGATGCCCTTCGCGGCGAGCGCCTCGTTGACGGCGTAGAGCTCGTCGAGCGTCGTCGGCGGCGTGAGCTCGTTCTCGGCGAAGAGCCGCTTGTTGTAGAACAGGCAGTTCACGCGGTGGACGTTCACCGGCACGGCGTACACGTGGCCCCTGTGCGTCACCGTCTCGACGACGGACGCAGGCACGGTGGAGCGCCACCGGCTCGACGCTGCGATGTCGTCGAGCGGCTCCAGCTTGTTCTCCCCCTCCAGGCCGTTGTACTTGACCCAGTCCATCAGCCGGACGCCGCCGTGGACCTGGAACACGTCCGGGGGCAGCCCCTCGGCCATGCGCTCGTCCAGGCGCCGCTCCAGGACGGCGCGCTCGACCCCGGCGCTGTTGTTGATGACCTCCACCTCCGGGTGAGCGCGCTTGTGGACGTCGATGAGCGCCTGGAGCGCCCGGGTCTCGCTCGGGCTCGCCCACCAGCTGAAGACCTCGACCGTCGCGTCGCCGCCCTCCGGGTCGCCTCCCCCGCACCCCGTCGCGCCGAGCGCGGCGAGCGTCAGGACCCCGGCACAACGCAGCACCGTCACGAAGGTACCCTTCATGTCAGCCTCCCGTCCTCTCCTGTCGCCCCGCCGCTCGCCACCAGCGTGCTGTGAGCCCATGTCCGTCGAGGACCAGAGCGCGGCGTGATATTACATTCTCTCGATCCGCGCGCGGCGTCAAGCTCGAGCGCCCCGAGCGAGCCCCTCAGGAACCGCCGCGCAGGAGCTCATGGGTCGAGTCACGGCCGCTTGTCGAACTTCCGGTCAGGCGCCGCTCCGTGTACGATCCGCGCGCCGGGAACATGCGGAAAGTACGGTGTGAAATGAGCGATTCCTTACTCGATGTCGGGCAGAGGGGGGGTGCGCGAGGTCCCTTCGTCTCTCGGCTGTGGCGCGCGCCGCGGGGCGCTCGCCGGCGCGATCTCGCCGCGTCGATCGTGGCGATCATGTCCTTCGCCGCCGCGGCGTCGTGCAGCGTGACGGTCGACCTCGATCCGCTCCAGGACGGCGTCTCGTGCCCGAGCGGACAGAAATCCTGTTACGGAAGCTGCGTGTCGATCATGGATCCCGACTACGGGTGTACGCCGGACCGGTGCGCGCCGTGCACCCTGATGCAGGCGGACGCGGTCTGCGACCCCTCGAGCGCGGAAGGCCAGTGTATCCTGAGCAGGTGCATCCCGGGCACCGAGTACGAGAGCTGTGATGGCGAACTGAGGAACGGGTGCGAGACCAACACGAACACCAGCCTTGATCACTGCGGCTTCTGCAACACCCGGTGCACCTGCGAGGTCGGCTTCGCCACGTGCATCCGCGGCTCGTGCCGATGCTCCTCGTGACGGCGGCCGGCGTGGTGTCCCCTCATCGATATCGCAACAAAGAATCGCAACAAAGAGCGATGCTCCTGCCTTGGCCACCACTTCGCGCGGAGAACACCCTCGCCGGGGCCGGGCCCCTCAGATCACGCTCAGAGTGGCCGCTTCGCACGGTGCCGCGTGTAGCAGCTCGGGCAGCGCCACTCCATCATCCGGCGCCCGTTCGCGTCGACGGTCCGCGTCAGCCTCCACCCGTACCGCGAGCTGATCAGCGTGTAGTTCGTCTCCGTCTTCGGCGCCGGCGTACTGCAATCGACGCACCGGTGGGATACACGCTGCTCGCTCTCCGGTGGGATCGTGTGCCCCGAGGGGGTAGAAGGCGCGCTCCTCGGACCGTCGAGCATTTCCGGGTAGAGTGAATCGCGTCTGGTAGCCGACATCTGAACCTCAGGATGTACGCTGAATGTCCACTGAGCGTGTCGCCTCACCTGTCCGCTGGGCGCCCGGAATCGAACATCCTCAAGTGTAACGGAGGACTCCTCTGGTGCCAAGATCGATCTCGACGAGACCCACGGTCGCGCGGCCTTGCGGGCCGCAGGAATCAGCACGCTTCCGTCGAGTCCCGTGCTTCCATGACGCGCTTTGATGCGCCGTATCATGGCGGCGGCGTGGGCCGCTCTCGTTCTCGTTCTCGCTCTCGTTCTCGCTCTCGTTCGTGGGCGGCCCCACGCAGGACCGCTGTTCGAGCGGCCCAGGATGCGTGTCGCCATACGACCGGTCAACGCCCACAGCGCGCCACGTCGACCTCCATCGTGCCAGGCGCGCACCGCCTCTCCCTCGCGTGCGCTTTCTCTTCACGAGGGCGCCGTGTACTCTCGGATCCCGTGGCGGGGCTGGTCGAGCGGATCGTGGACAGCGCGAGCGAGACGCACGGAAGGTACCGTGTCCTGCTCGAGCTCGGGCAGGGGGGGACCGCCCGCGCGCTGCTCGCCGTCGCCCACGGCCCGAGCGGCTTCAGCAAGCTCGTCGTGCTCAAGACGCCGAAGAAGGCGCACGCGCTCGATCCCGAGTTCCGGCGGATGTTCCTGAACGAGGCGCGCCTCTCCGCGCGGCTCAACCACGCCAACATCGTCCAGACCAACGAGGTGATCGAGGAGGACGGGAGCCCCGTCCTCGTGATGGAGTTCCTCGACGGGCAGCCCCTCTCGAGCGTGCTCACGATCGGCCGCGGGTCCTTGCCGCTCGCCATGCACCTCCAGATCATCGTCCACGCCCTGTGCGGCCTCCATCACGCCCACGAGCTGGAGGATTTCGACGGCCAGAAGCTCAACGTCGTGCACCGCGACATGACGCCGCACAACATCTTCGTCACCTACGACGGGCAGGTGAAGATCCTCGACTTCGGCATCGCGAAGCTCGATCGAGGGTCCGACTACCAGACCGAGACCGGCGTCATCAAGGGCAAGATCCGGTACATGTCGCCGGAGCAGATGATGGGCGAGAAGATCGACCGCCGCGCGGATCTTTACGCCGTCGGGGTCATGCTGTGGGAAGCGGCCACGGGCGAGCGGATGTGGAAGGAGACGCCCGATCCGCTGCTCATGAACCTCGTGCTCAACGGAGATGTCGCCGCCCCGCGGAGCGTCAATCCGAGCGTCCCGGTCGACCTCGAGCGCGTGATCATGAAGGCGCTGGCCCCGGAGCGCGACGACCGGTACGCGACAGCGGCGCAGCTCGCGGCCGACCTCGAGGCCGTCATCGATGCGCTCGGCACGCGCGTGACCAACGGCGCGATCGGCAAGTTCGTCTCGACGCTGTTCGAGAACGAGCGCGCCGCGATGAAGAAGTCGGTCGAGGCGCAGCTCGTGAAGGTGGCGTCGCTGTCGTGGGCCGAGGCCGAGGGGACGGACCGAGAGGCGCGCTCCGAGACGGGGATCCGTACGGTCCGCAACAGCGTCACCGAGGTGCCGGCCCCGGGCCGGAGGCGGCGCGCCGCGCTCGTCGGCGTCGCGTGCGTCGCCGTGGCGGTCCCGCTCCTCGCGTGGAGGCTCGCGCCGGGCCCGCGCGACGACCCGGCCCCGCCGGCGCCCGCCGCCTCCGGGGCGAGCGCCGCGCAGGCCGCGCCCGGCCCCGCGATGGAGCAGCCTGCCCGCCCGGCGACCGTCCGCGTCCGCATCGCGGCGTCGCCCCGGCACGCGGCGCTGTTCCTCGACGGCGAGCCGCTCGCGACGAACCCCTTCAAGGCGCGGATGGAGAAGAGCGGCGCGGCCCACGAGGTCCGCGCCGAGGCGCCGGGCTACGCGAGCGCGCGCGCGGAGATCGTCCTCGACAGGAACGTGGACCTCGATCTCGTCCTCGAGCAGGAGAAGCGGGACGCGCCGCCGGCGCCGGCGCGCGTCGTGAAGCGCGCCCCCACGGCGGCGCCCGCGGCGCCGCCGCCCGAGGCGGACTGCAACCCGCCCTATGATTTCAACGAGCATGGGATCAAGAAGTTCAAGCCGGCGTGCCTGTGAGCGCCGCGCGCCCGGCCTGAGCAGGGCGCCCCTCGGGGCGGGAGCGTTCTTGATAGCCGCCGCGCTCCTCGCCGGCTCGCCCGCGCTGGGCCAGCAGGCCGACGAGAAGGCCGCGTGCCTCGCGAAGCACGAGGAGGCGCAGGTCGCGCGGCAGCAGGGCAGGCTCCGGGACGCGCGCGGCGCGCTGCTCGCGTGCGCGCGATCGACCTGCCCGTCGCTCCTCCGCTCGGACTGCGCGAGCTGGCTGTCCGCGCTGATCCAGGAGATCCCGTCGGTCGTGCTCTCCGCGGAGTCGCAGCGCGGCGACGAGCCGGACGCCCGCGTGCTGATCGACGGCCAGCTCGCGGCGGAGGCGCTCGACGGCAAGGAGATCGAGGTCGACCCCGGCAAGCGCGTGTTCCGGTTCGAGCTGCCGCCGCACGCGCCGATCGAGAGGACGCTGCTCATCCGCGAGCGCGAGCGGGGCAGGCCGGTGTCCGTGTTCTTCGGCGAGCGCGCGGCGAGCCCTGCGCCGCCCGCGCTCCCCGCGCCGCCGCCGCCGGAGGGGCCGCGCCCCGTGCCGCTCGCGGTCTACGTGCTCGGCGGATCGGCGCTCGTGGCCACCGGGCTGTTCGCCGGGTTCGGCGCGGCCGGCCTGGCCGAGCGCGCGTCGCTCCAGGCGAGCTGCGCGCCGTTCTGCGGCGAGGCGCAGGTGCAGCCCGTGCGGACCCGGCTCCTCGTCGCCGACCTCGCCCTCGCGGCCGGCGTCGGGGCCGCGGTCTCCGCGGGGATCCTCTTCTGGCTCCGCCCCGCGGCGTCGGTCCACGCCGCGCCAGGCCCGCCCGCCGCGGCGTCGGTCGACGTCGCGCCGGTCGCCCGCGGCGCGCTGCTCCAGCTCCGCGGCGCGCTGTAGGCCGGGCGGCGCGACGGCCAGCGCGGTAGCATCGGCGCGCCCATGGTCCCGCGCCCCCCGCCTCGCGCGCGGGTCGACGTCGACGCCCTCGACGTGCCCGCGTTCGGCCTCGCCGACGACGTGACGCCGTTCCGCGGCGACGTCCACGCGCACCGCAAGCACCAGATCCTCTACGCGGACGCGGGCGTGCTGCACCTCGAGGTCGGCGGCGCGCACTGGGTGTTGCCGCCGCAGCGCGCCGCGTTCATCGCGGCCCGCGCCGCGCACCGCGCGTACGCCACGGGGCCGGTCGCGCTGCGCACCGTGTACCTGTCGCCGCGGCTCACCCGCGCCCCGCTGCCCGGCGGCGACGCGCCGGGCGAGGGGCGGGTCGACTGCCGCGTATTCGCGGTGACGCCGCTCGCGCGCGAGATGATCCTCCACGCCATGCGGTGGGGGCCGGACCACGGCGGCCGCGACGCCGTGGCGTCGATCTTCTTCAGGACGCTCGGCGCGCTGTGCCGGGAGTGGGCCGCCGAGCCGCTGCCGTTCAGGCTGCCGGTCGCGCGCTCCGTCGAGCTCGAGCGCGCAATGCAGTTCGCGCACGAACACCTCGGCGAGCGCCCCGGGCTCGACGACGCCGCGCGCGCGGCGCGCACCTCGGCGCGCACGCTCTCGCGGCGGTTCGCCGAGGAGGCCCGGACGACGTGGAGCGAGTACCTGAGCACCGCCCGGATGCTGCGCGCGATGGAGCTGCTCGCTGGAGGGGGCGCCCGCGTAACCGACGTCGCGGTCGCCGTCGGCTTCGACAGCCTCGGCGCGTTCACCCGCGCGTTCGCCGCGTTCACGGGCGAGCGGCCGAAGGACTACCGGGCGCGGGCGCGGGCGGGCGGGAGCGTCCCCGGGACGTCACGCCCGCCGTGATCGCTCGGTCAGGGGGCTCGCCTGGGCCGCGCGTGCTCGACGCGGTGCCGGCGGTGCTCCACGCGCGGCTCCGCCGCCGGCCTGCGCGTCGTCGTGCTGTAGCCGTGGTGGTGGTGAGGCTCATGGTGGTGGTGGACGCGGGTCCTGTCGAACTCGACGCGGTAGCTGACCAGGGCGCGCGGCTCCTCGCGGTAGTAGACCCAGCCGTGGCGCGTCGGAGTGTACCAGCGGCCGTCCACGTAATAGACGTAGCTCCCCCGGTAGTAGACGCGCGGGTAGGTCTCGACGTAGGCCGGCGCGGCCGCGATGTGAACGACCGGCTCCTCGACCACCGCGAACTCCCGGTGCGTGACGACCACGGGCGCGGGGGCGACGGTCCTGGTGTGGACCTCGGCGGCGCACCCGGTCGCGCCGAGGACCGCGAGCGCGCCGAGGACCGCGAGCGCGGCGAGCCTGCTGCGCTGCGGGGAAACCGCCGTGGTTCTGGGGGATGAGCTCTGGAGATCAGGCGAGTTGATGTTCATGGGGACCTCAGCAGAGCAACCTCGATGCCAGCCGGTAGCGCCGGTGCGCCGCCGCCGGCGCGAGGCAGCGCGCCTGCTGGTGGTATGGCGCTTGCTGAATCGTCGGTCATCGGCGCCACAGCGCCAGACTCCAATCAAGGAAGACGACCCATGAAACTCTCGAAGGTGCTCTCCGGTCTCGCACCCTGCATTCTCGCCTCGGCCTCGCTCGCGGGGTGCATCATCGTCGACAACGACGGCCATTCCCACGCCGGGTACGGCTCGCTCACGGTGGCGCTGACGATCGATGGTCGCGCTGACTCATTCGAGTGCTTCGACCACGACGTGGATGGGTTCGTCGTCAGCGTCGAGGACGAGGCGGGCTTCGTGACCGAGGCGTCCGCGGATTGCGATGAGCTCGGCCTCACCATCTTCGATCTCCCCGGGGGCTATTACGACGTCGAGACCTGGCTCGTGGATTTCGACGGCTTCCAGAAGAGCGACGTCGTGCGCGTCGAGTCCGTCGACGTGTACGGCGATGCGGACACGCTCGTCGAGGTCGACTTTCCCTGGAACTGGATCGATTCGTGACGCGCGGCGCGCCTGAGCGCCGGGGCCGCTACCTGTTCGCGACCGCGTTCGCGAGGCCGTAGACGCCGTACTCGATGAGGTACGCGAGCTCGTGGTCGGGGAACTCGGCGCTCGCGAGCTCCGCGAGCTTCTTGTGGTGGCTCGCGGCCTCGGGCCCCGCGAGCTCGCTCTTCCGCTCGCCGAGCGACGCGACGTAGCGCTCGACGAGGGCCTCCATCCCGGTGAGATAGGCCTTCTGCTCCTCGACGGCGGCGCGCACCGGGGCAGCCGCGCCCCGGCCGCCGTGAACGGTGAGCCCGTCGAACTCGAGGAGCTCGTCGAGCGCCGCGCGCCACGAGGCGAGGTCCGGCGAGGGCTGGCCGTCGCGGAGGCCGCCCTCGAGCCACGCGTGCGCCCTGTGGTGCACGAGATCGCCGACGACGAGCGCCCCGGCCGAGGGGACGATCGCGACGGTCTGCGTGGTCGTCACGCCGGCGTGATCGAGCTCGCGCAGCTCGACCGCGCCGGCCTCGAGCGGGAGGTCGTACGCGCCCTCGAACGTCACGTCGACGGTGGCCTGCGGCGGATAGGTCTCCTCGGTGAACATGCCCACGCCGATGAAATACGGCTTCTTGTAGGCGTGCACCGCGCCGATCGCGCTCGCGGTGGCGCGGCTCGCGACGACCTTCGCGCCGATCTTCTGGAACTCGGAGGCGCCGTTGAACTTGTCCGGGTTCGGGTGCGTGATCACCACGTACGTTATCGGGCTCTGCGTCTCGCCGCGGATCTGCGCGATGGCGCTCCGCGCGTGCGCCCCGGTGAACTGGGCGTCGAACACGACGACCTCGCGCCCGGTGTCGTAATAGAACGAGTGGGTGTCGAACCCGGCGGTGTCCGACGTGAAGGTGCCGAGCCTCGCCGGCGCCTCGGCGGGGTGCTCTGCGGTCTCTTCCGGGGTGCAGGCGGCGGCGAGGGCCGCGAGCGAGGCGACGGCGGCGGCGTGGATGAGCTTCGACATGGGGATCTCCTCTCTCGGTTTCGTTGCGGGGCGCTCGGCCCCGAAGACGAGGGAGAAGATGCGGCGCCCGGCGCTGGCGCGCTTTCCCCTGGAAGCCAATGTTTTGCTCCTGCGCGCCAGCGGCGATCAGGGCGCTGCGCGCCGTCTCAGAACCTCTCCACCGACGGGCGCACGTCGATCTCGTGGGTCCAGGCGCTCGGAGGCTGGGCGTGGAGCTGGTAGTAGGTCTCCGCGAGCGCGTCCGGCGCGAGCATCGTGGCGGCGTCCCTCCCGGGATCCATGGCGCGCACGCGCGGGGTGTCGATCAGCCCGTCGATGATCACGTGGGCCACGTGGATGCCGCGCGGGCCGAGCTCGCGCGCGAGCGACTGGGCGAGGGCGCGGAGGCCGAACTTGCCCACGGCCAGGGCCGCGAAGCGCGCGCCGCCGCGGAGTGAGGCCGTGGCGCCGCTGAAGAGGAGCGTGCCCCGGCCGCGCTCGAGCATGTCGGGCAGCGCGGCCTGCGCGGCGACGAAGCCGCCGAGGCAGTTGATCTTCCAGGCGTCCTCGAGCTCCCGCGGCGTGAGCTCCAGGGCGCCGGCCATGCGAAAGGCGCCGGCGTTGTAGATCAGCACCTCCGCCGGGCCGAGCGATCCCTTGACCTGCGCGAAGGCGGCCGCGACCGAGTCCGGGTCGGTGGCGTCCGCGGGGGCGCTCAGGGCGCGTCCCCCGTCTTGCTCGATCTCCCGCTGCACGGCCTCGCACGTGGCGGCCGTGCGGGCGACGAGCCCGACGGAGAACCCCTCGCGCGCGAAGCGCCTGGACACCGCGGCGCCGAGGCCGGGACCGACGCCGACGACGACCGCTACCCTGTTCGAGCTCATGAATCGATCTCCTCCTGCCGGGCCTCGCGCCCGGCGAGCGTCGGCAGGTTACCCTCCTCCGGGGCCCGCGGCCTTCACCAGCACCTCAGGCGAGCGCTCATCTCCCGCTGCAGCCCTCCACGCACGCACATGGAAGGGCCACGCGTCGCGGAGATACAGGCCGAAGGGGATCCACCAGACGAGATCGTTCGTCAAGCAGAGCACGGCGGCGCGCGGCGGCCACTCCCCGGTCAGGAGCAGCGCCGCGAGGCCGATCGGCCCGAGGACCTTGCCGAGCAGGCCGACCGCCGCGAGGAGAAAGCCGCGCTCGGGGGCGCGCGCGACCTCCGCATAAAGAATGGCGTAGACGCCGACCACCATCCCGAGACAGGCGAAGATCGCAGGGTGGTTGAGGGGCGGCATGCCCGCGAAGCGAAAGAGCCATTGCGGGTCGAGCGCCGCGTAGAGGCCCCAGCAGGCGTTGTAGAGGGCGGCGAGGGCGAAGACGGCGCGGTGCAGGCGGCGGCGGGGGATCATGCGGGCTCCTCGCGCTCGACCCCCGCCGCGGCCGGGGAAGGACGGGGAGGGGTCGTACGGAGGCGTCAGCGGCATGCGGGCGAGGATACAGCTCGAGCGCGCGCGAGCGCCACGTCGAGGCGCATGCGCGTGGCGGGCGAGGAGGGCGGCCGCGGATCGATGATCCGCTCGTCGGTAGGCGAGGGCGCGGCGCCGCTTGCCGCGGCTTCTGCGGTGGCCCTTGCCGCTGCGCTCGGCGCTGCGGGCCCTGCTGGGCGGACTGCTAGCCTTGCGACTGGCCGCGCTGCTGCTGGGCGGACTGCGGGCCTTGCTGCTGGGCGGACTGCGGGCCTTGCTGCTGGGCGGACTGCGGGCCTTGCTGCTGGGCGGACTGCGGGCCGAACTGGGCGCCCTGCTGCTGGCCGCGCTGCTGCTGGCCCTGGAACTGGGCGCCCTGCTGCTGACCGCGCTGCTGCTGGCCCTGGAACCGGTCGCCTCGCTGCTGACCGCGCTGCTGCTGGGCGGACTGCGGGCCTTGCTGCTGGGCGGACTGCGGGCCTTGCTGCTGGGCGGACTGCGGGCCTTGCTGTTGCGGGCTCTTCTGCTGGGCGCCCTGCTGCTGGCCGGATTGCTGCTGTCGCGCCTGCAGCAGCGTGCAGAAGAGCTGCTCCGCCTTTCTGAGGTGCTGCTCGATGTCCGAGCGCATCTTCATGACGTGGGACCGGAGGCTCGCGCTCTTCGTCTGCTCGGTGATCGGCTGGTCGAGGATCTCGAGGGCGCGGCGGTGCAGGGAGACCTGGGCCCAGATGAACGCGACGTCGAACTCTGCGCCTTCCTGCTCTTGCAGCGACTCGCTGGTCACGATCGCGTCGGCCTGGATCTGCTGGCACTGCGGGCAGGCCTCGATGCTGGCGGTGGCGCCCCTCGACAGCCGGACCCCGTGCTGCTCGGCCCGAGAGTGCTCGTCGATCATCTCCTCGGCGTAGCGCTGCACCTCCGGGGACTCGGCCTTCTCCAGCGCGATCTCCGACAGCTTCACCTCCTGCCGGTTGATGAGCGAGACCAGCGTCGCGAGCTCCCGATCCGACACCTGCCGCATCGCGCTGTGACCGCCGGACTGCCCACGGCCGCCCTGGTGGCCTCCCTGGTAGCCGGCCTGCTCGCCGCACGCTTGCTCCGCGCCCGCTCGCTGTCCGCCGCCGCCCTGCCGGCCGCCCTGGTAGCCGGCCTGCCCGCCGCCCTGCCGGCCGCCCTGCCTGCCGGCCTGTTCGCCGCCGCTCTGCCTGCCGCCGGCGCGGCTCTGGCGATCTTCGCCTCTCCGTCCGCCGCTCTGGCCGTCGGCGCCCGTGTTGTCACGGCCGCCGCTCTCGCCGCCGGCCGTCGCCTCGCGGTCCGTCTCGGCCTCATCCGCACCGGCGATGCACCCGCCAACCCCCGCGAGTACAAGGCTCCCCGCGAACATGATCGCCACGAGGCGACCTGAACGATTGCGCAACATCTTGCTTGCTCCTTGCTCGATATCGGCGCGCTGTCGCGCTCACCTGCCGGTTATCGGGCCCCCAACATCTGGGTTCCCGCTTCGGGGATGGTGAGCGAGGTAGAGCCCGAAGCCTGCATCGTCATTTCCCCGAGCGCCCCGCGGCCGGGCCGGGATCGGCGCGAGAATCGATGTCGCGCGCAGCGTCGACCCTGGCCGTCGCGCGGGGGCCGGCGCGGCGACGCCCCCTCGCAATTGACCTGCTCGCGCACCCGCCTGCCCGGGGAGCGGCGCCATCGGTCGGGCACGCGTGAGCTCGGACAGCCGGACAGCCGTCCTGGCGCCGAGAACCTGCTCGTCGCGCCCGCGTCACGCCGGCGGGAACCATCCCGCGAGCGCGGCTGTCGCAATCGACCATGCCCCCTTCCGTCGCCCGGTTCTTCGTCCTCGCCTGCGCCATCACCTGGCCCTGTCAGCTCCCGTTCGTGCTGCAGCAGTGGGGCGCGCCCATCCCGGTCGACGTCGCGACGGCGCCGCTCGTGCTCGGCGCCATCGGACCCTCGGTGGCCGCGGCGGTGTGCGCCTGGAAGGAAGGCGGCCGCGGCGGGCTCTCGGGGCTTCTCTCGCCGCGCCGCGCCCCCGCCGGCTGGGCCTGGGCGCCGCTCGCGCTGTGCATGCCGGCGATGCTGCACCTCGCCGGCCTGGCGCTGCTGGCGCTCGCGGGCGGGAGCACGCCCGCGACGCTCCTCTACGCCCCCGTCACCCCGGAGCAGCGCGGCATCGCCTTTCTCGCGCCGCTCGGCGAGGAGCTCGGCTTTCGCGGATACGCGCTCCGGCGCCTCCTTCCGGCGCGCGGGCCCGTCCTCGCCAGCCTCCTCGTCGGCGCCGGGTGGACCCTCTGGCATCTCCCCACGATGTGCCTGCCGGGCGTCCCGTGGTGGTCGTGGGTGCTCGGCCCGCTGTTCATCACGTCGCTCAGCGTGCTGATGACGGCGCTGCACATCCGGTCTGGCGGCAGCCTGCTGGTGGCGATCGCGGCGCACCTCGGCATCCACCTCGACAACGTCTCCCGCGCGCACCTGTCCGGCGACGGCGCCGCGCCGCTCCTCGTCACGACGATCGCCGCGGTCGCGGCCGCCGCGATCGCGGCGCGGCGCATGCGGGCGTGGGAGCCGGCCGCCGCTGTCACGACCGCCGCGGGCGCTGCCTGAGCGTCGCCGTCGCGGCCGCCGCGACCGCGGCGATCGTCGTGACGAGGCCGCGGCGCGGCGCACCGCGCCGCCTTTCGCTGCGCCGCCGATGAGCGTAAGCTCCGCGCGATGTCCGGACGAGCGACGCTTCGGCCCTGCTCCGACCTTCTGGCCGAGACCACTTCATGGGAGCTCCCGCGCCCGATCGCCCGCCTCGCGGCGCCGGGCCCCGGTCCGCGCTGACGCGATGGATATCGAGGCCCTGAAGCGCGAGATCGAGCGGCTCCGCGTCGTCGCCTCCCGCGATCGCGGGTGGCTCGACGCCGTGCTCGAGCACAGCCCCCACGGCGTCATCCTCTGCGACGCGTCCGGGAAGCTCATCCTGCACAACCGGGCGGCGGAGCGCATCTGGGCCGGCAGCGCTTCGACCGAGTCGATGCGCGACTGGACGCTCTATCGCGCCTTCCACGACGACGGCCGCCCGTACGAGGCCGCGGACTGGGCGATGGCGCGCGCGATGGCCCAGCGGCAGGTCATCGAGAGCGAGGAGACCCCGATCCAGCGCTTCGACGGGACGCGCGCCATGGTCCTCGGGAGCGCCGCGCCCATCCTCGGGCCCGACGGCGAGATCGAGGGCGGGATCTCGGTGTTCGCCGACATCTCGCACCTCAAGCAGGTCGAGGCGGAGCGCGTGGAGCTCGCGGCGCAGCTCGAGAAGCGCGTCGAGGAGCTCCATCGCAGCGCGCAGCTCACGCAGGCGCTGCTCGCGGTCAGCGCGGCGCTGAGCGGCGCGGTGACGCTCGACGAGATGGCCACCGCCGTCGTCCGCGACATCCACCGCGTGATCGGGGCGTCGACGACGATGATGTACACGGCGGACGAGGCGGCCGGGGTCGCGACGCTCGTCGGCCACAGCGGGCTGGAGGAGCAGCGCACGAGCCGTTACGCGGCCGTGCGCCTCGACGCCCGACTGCCGCTCTCCGAGGCGCTCCGGGAGCGCCGCCCGTGCTGGGTGGCGACGAAGCGGGACTTGTACGATGCGTATCCGGAGCTCGCGGCGCTCAGGCCGGCGCGCGACGACATCCAGGCGCTCGCCGTCCTGCCGATCGTCGCCCACGGCGCGCTGCTCGGCGGGATCTCGTTCTCGTTCGCGCGCGAGCGGTCGTGGAGCGCCGAAGATCGCGAGTTCTTGCTCAGCGTGGCGGCGCAGTGCGCGTCGGCGCTGGACAGGGCGCGCCTGCTCGAGCAGGAGCGCAGCGCCCGGGCGCGCGCGGAGACGCTCGCGGCCGAGCTCGCGCGGCAGCAGGCGACGCTGCGCCTCCTGAGCGAGGCGGGCGCCGTGCTCTCCAACTCGCTCGACTACGCGTCGCGGCTCGCGCACCTGACGCACCTGGCGGTCCCCACGCTGGCGGACTGGTGCGCGGTCGACATGGTGAACGGCGACACCATCGAGCGCGTGGCCGTTCACCACATGGATCCGGCGAAGCTCGAGCTGTCCGAGCGCCTGCGGGCGATGTCGCCGCCCCGGCTCGACGCCCCGACGGGCGTGCCCGCGGTCATCCGCACCGGCCGCCCCGAGTGGGTGCTGGACATCCCGGACGCGGTCCTCGAGGCCGCCGCGCTGGACCCCGAGCACCTGCGCCTGATCCGGTCGCTCGGGCTGAGGTCCTACGTCGTCGTCCCGCTCCGGGGGCGCGAGCGGACCATCGGCGCGCTGACGCTCGTCCACGCGGAGTCGGGCCGCCGCTTCAGCGAGGCGGACGTCGCGCTCGCCGAGGAGCTCGCGAACCGCGTGGCGCTGCTGATCGACAACGCGCGGCTGTTCCAGCAGGTCGACGCGTCGCGCGAGCGCCTCGCGGGCCTGTTCAACCAGGCGCCCGCCGGCATCTGCATCATGCGCGGCCCCGGGCACGTCTTCGAGCTGGTGAACCCGGCGTACGCGGACATCCTCGGCGGTCGCGAGGTGATGGGCAGGCCCATCCGCGAGGCGCTGCCCGAGCTGCAGGGCCAGGGCATCTTCGAGCTCCTGGATGCGGTCTACCGGAGCGGGCAGCCCTACGTCGGCACGTCCGTGCCCCTCCGCCTCCGGCGCGGCGCCGCCGGCCCGGAGGAGGAGCGGTTCTTCAACTTCGTGTACCAGGCGATGCGCGCGCCCGACGGCAGCACCGAGGGCGTGATGGCGTTTGCCTTCGAGGTGACCGATCAGGTGCAGGCGCGCCGCCACGTCGAGCAGCTCGCGATCGAGCTCGCCACGAGCGAGGCGCGCCTGCGCACGCTGGTGCAGGCGACCACGGCCATCGTGTGGACGGCCACGGACAGGGGAGAGGTGGTCGAGAGCTCGCCGAGCTGGCTCGAGTTCACCGGCCAGACCGAGGCCGAGTACCTGAACGGCGGCTTCCTGGAGGCGATCCACCCCGACGACCGGGGGGCGGTGATGCGGGCCTGGGCGGACGCCGTGGCGCGCGGGGCCATGTACGAGGCCGAGTACAGGCTCCGCCGCAGGAACGGCACGTACGCCGTCACCGCGGCGCGCGCGGTGCCCGTCCGCGCGACGGACGGCGGCGTCCGCGAGTACGTGGGCTGCAACATCGATATCAGCCAGCAGCGCGAGGCCGAGCGGCTCACGCGGGAGCACGCCGAGGTGCTCGAGACGCTCCACGAGGTCGGGCAGGCGCTGTCGGCGGAGCTCGAGCTCGACGCGCTCGTCCAGTCGGTCACCGACGCCGGGACGAAGCTCTCCGGCGCGGCGTTCGGCGCGTTCTTCTACAACGTGAACGACCCGCAGGGCGGCAGTTACATGCTCTATTCGCTCTCGGGGGTGCCGAGAGAGGAGTTCTCGCGCTTCCCGATGCCGCGGAACACGGCCGTGTTCGCGCCGACGTTCAGCGGCGAGGGCGTGATTCGCCTCGACGATGTGACCAGGGATCCGCGCTATGGCAAGAACACCCCGTACCAGGGTACGCCGGAAGGCCACCTCCCGGTCGCGAGCTACATGGCCGTTCCGGTGGTCTCCCGGAGCGGCAAGGTCATCGGCGGCATGTTCTTCGGCCACCCGGAGCCGGGGGTGTTCACCGAGCGCTCCGAGCGCATCGCGGTAGGCCTCGCCGCGCAGGCCGCGGTGGCGATGGACAACGCCCGGCTGTTCCGGGAGGCGCAGGTGCTCATCCGGGCGCTGGAGCGGACCAACGCCGAGCTCGACCAGTTCGCGTACGTGACGAGCCACGACCTGAAGGCGCCGCTCCGCGGCATCGCGAGCCTGGCCCAGTGGATCGAGGAGGACCTGTCGGACAAGCTCACCGCCGACACGCGCCACCAGATGGAGCTGCTGCGCGGGCGCGTGCAGCGCATGGAGGGGCTGATCGAGGGGATCCTGGCCTACTCGCGCGCGACGAGGTTCCGCGAGAAGCCGGAGAGCGTGAACATCGAGAGGCTCGCGAAGGAGGCTGTCGAGCTCCTCGCGCCGAAGCCGCCTGCGCAGGTCACGCTCGACGTGCCGCCCGCCATCCTGCGGACGTACAAGGTGCCGCTCCAGCAGGTGCTGATGAACCTGATCACGAACGCGCTGAAGCACGCGGGCCGCGAGGACGCGCGGGTGTCCGTCGTCGCCCGAGAGGAGGGCGACAGGGTCGAGTTCTCCGTGTCGGACAACGGTCCTGGCATCGCGCCCGCGTTCCACGAGAAGGTGTGGGGGATGTTCCAGACGCTGCAGGCGCGGGACAAGGTGGAGAGCACCGGGATCGGGCTCGCCATCGTGCGCAAGATCGTGGAGAGCCGCGGCGGGCGGGCGTGGGTGGAGTCGGACGGCAAGAGCGGCGCGACGTTCCGGTTCACGTGGCCGAAGAGGGAAGGGGGGCAGGGGGCGGCTTGAGGCGTCCGGGGGGCGCGGGGAGCCGCCGCGAGCGCCTGGCTCGCCAGCGCTCATGACGCCGGTTTCCGTGTCAGAGCGCAGCTCTTCCGATCTGCTGGATGGTCGCCTGCTCCCGCAGCCGGTCTTTCTCCTCTGGCGCGGACTGGAGCAGCTCGTTCAGCTTGCTCGAGATGACGTAGATCTTCCCGTCCCGGAGCACGCCGGTCGTCGGATAGACGTCGCCGAGCTGCTGAACCGCGCGCAGCTCCGCGGTGACCCAGCCGTCCTCGCTCGACAACGAGAACGCGGCGTTCGACGCGACGCCGGCTGCCTGGTTCGCGATGAGCACCAGGTCCTTCTTCCCCACCAGGATCAACCCGTCGCCGCCCACAAACGTCCTGGCGATGTCGACCCGCGAGAGCCGAGAAGGGCTCGCGAGGGGCACCTTGAACAAGCTGCCATCGCTCTTCTTGACGACCAGCAAGTAGCCATCGGGGTGAACGGCCACCCCGTTCAGGTTGATCCCTTCACCGGCGAATCGATCGTCTTGCAGGAACACGGCCGCGTTTCCCTGCGGATCGACCTTGTAGATGGTGGGAGAAAAGCTGTCGGTGACGTAAGCGTTGCCGGCCGAGTCCAGGGCGATGCCGTTCAGCAGGTGATCGCCCGGGGACAGGGGGGCGAGGTCCACGTAGTGGAGGGCCGCGCCCGTCGCGAGGTCGTAGAGGCCAACGGCGGCCAGGTGCCTGGGTCCCTCGGCGGACGGCTTGACGCTCGCGCCGAGGTCGGAGTTCACCGCCCAGAGCCGGCCCCGCTCGATGTCCACGGCGATGCCGAGCACCGAGCAGAGACGCCTGTCGTCGACGACGAGCGAGACGCCGCCCTCCCGGTCCACCGCGTAGATCGCGCCCTCCCTGAACGAGCCCACCAGGAATCTGTGGCGCGTGCTGTCGTACTCGATGGTCTCTGGATACAGCGCCGGCCTGTGAACCGTCAGGGGCTCGCCCTGGCGCTCGAGCGTGACGACCTCCGCGCGCGCGCAGCCCACGGACGTCGGCCCGAGCATCGCGGCTGCGCACAGCGCGCCGATGCCCGCCAGGGCGGTCGCTCTGGCCGGCGCCCCGTTCGCTCTGGTGTGTCGCGCGCTCGTTGCCCTGTTCATGAACGACATCTCTGCTCCTGTTCTGGGTGGAGTCGCCCTGCGGGCGACGCGCGCTATCGAGGCGCGCTGCTGGAGGCGTCCCGACGCCTCTCCCACGCTGCCCATGCGTCGACGAAGCGCTCCTCGGTCCATGCCTTCGCGGCGCGCGCGTGCCTCAGCTCCTGGCGCAGCTCGAGCACCAGCACCGAGGCCGGTGTGCCCTCCTGGTGCGCGCCGGGCAGGCTCAGCGCCCCTTCGATCCGGTTCTCGAGCTCTTGCTCACGGCGCGCGAGCTCGGCCACCTGCTCGCTCATCGCCGCTGCGTCGGGGGGCGATGCCTCCGCCGCGTCGGGCGCAGCCGCAGGGCTCCGCGCGATCGCCGCGCCCGCGTCTGCTGCGGGCTGCGGCGGCCGTGCTCGCGCCACCTCGACGCTCAGGCCAGCCGCCGCGATCCCGGACGCCGCGAGGCCCGCGATCGCCCACCGCCGTCCCCGCGGGCTCGCCCGGAGCTCCGCTCGACTCCCCGCGTCCACAAGGCGCTTCACGCGCGGGAGGAGCGCGCTCGTCGAGCGTGCCATCGCCGGGACCATCGCGCGCCGGTGGGTGAGCAGCGCGCCGGCGGCCACCTGGACCAGCGCGCGCGCCAGGCCCCGAGGATCGCCCGTGAGCTCGACGGCCCGATCGTCGCAGGCCAGCTCGGCGGTCTGACGAAAGCGAGACGAGACCCAGCGGGTGACCGGCTGCACCCACAGGAGCGACTGCACGAGGCCGACGACAGGAAACCAGAGCCCATCGCGGCGCTCGATATGGGCGAGCTCGTGAGCGAACACGGCGTCGACCTCTGCGTCGGTGAGGGCGGTGAGCTTCGCCAGCGGGATGCACACCTCGGAGGCTCCGATGACCAGGGGGCTGCCCACGCTGGCGCTCTCCGTCAGCGCGACCCGACGCAGCCCGATCCGGCTGCGCACCCGGTCCAGGCGCTGGAGCAACCGCGCGTCGTGCACCTCTGTGCGACCGCGAAGGCTGCGCCACAGCAGCAGCGCCGAGCCGGCGAACCGCAGCGGTCCCAGCGCTGCTGCCCCGGCTCCACACGCGGTGAGCAAGGTCCACCACAGGCTCGCCCGCGTGCCGGACGCCGGTGCCTCGGCGCCAGCGCTCTCACGGGTCGACGCCCCGCCTTGCGGCGCCGCGACAGGAGCCGTGGGCTCGGGAGCGTCACCGAACGACAGAACGGAGATCGCCTGGAAGTACGACGGCTCCCCGGGCGCGTGCTCGGACTCCCATGGCGCCGTTGCGCCGAGCAACGTGGTCGCGAGCGGGCCGAACAGCGCCATCTTCCAGAGCAGATGGCGCGTCGAGGACGAGAGGGATTTCCGGCGAGCCAGCAGCGCCGCCGCCCCGGCCCACACAACGGCGTGGAGCGAGCAGGTGAGCAGCAGCGCGAGAAAGGAGGACGCCATGCCGGGCTCGCTGCCCGGCCCTATCAGCAGGTGGAGCGCCACGATCAGGCCCCTTTCTCCTCGAGCAGCCGCCGCATCTCCTCGAGCTCTTCAGGGCTGAGCTGCTCCGACTCCAGGAGCTGCGCCGCGACGGCGGAGACCTTGCCGCCAAAGAAGGAAGACACCACGCGATGGAGCACCCCCCTGGCGGCCTCCTTCTGGCTCACCAGCGCGCGGTACACGAGCTGCCTGCCGCGCCGGCGATGCTCGACCCAGCCCTGCTTGCTGAGCCGCTGCAGCAAGGTCGCCACCGTCGTGGGCGCGAGCGCCCTCCCGTCCTTCGCCATCGCCGAGAGGACGTCGCTGACGGTGCCTTCACCGCCCTCCCAGAGCGCCTTCATCACCGCGAGCTGCAGATCCGTCAGAGTTCCCGTTCCCACGACTACAAATGTCGTTCAAGGGCGCCGGGCTGTCAACGACAAATGTAGTCGTGCGGGCTCCGGCGGGATCCTCCGCGAGAGTCTGTACATTTCCGTCAGAGCTGTAGGTTGCCCGGGAAACGCGTGGCGCCGTGCAGGCGCCGCGGCGCGCGTTGCTTGTCCGCGCGGGGGGTCGCGCGGCGAGCGCGGTTGGAGCGTCGCGGGGCTCCGGTCCTCCTATCAGGACCGCGGATCGCGGCGGCGCGCCGTCGCTGCGCTCAGTTCGAGGGCTTCGGCATCGTGAGCACCATCGCTTCCTCGTCGGCCTCGAGGTCGTTGACGTTCCAGTAGATGGAGCCGCAATCGACGGCGATCTCGAAGAAGTACGGCTGCCCGGTCGCGAGGGTGGTCGCGTCTCCCTCGCCGATGCGCGCCCTCCGCACCTCGCCCTGGCCGGCGCCGTTCACGTAGACGGTCCAGTAGATGAACTCGTCGTCCACCGCGAGCGACTTCGAGACGGCCTGAGCGTCGACCGTGGTGGTGAAGGGCGGGGCATCGAGCGCCGCGTCCGTGGCCTTGGACTGGACCGCGCCAGTGTTGTCGGTCACCCAGTGCAAGACGCCGTTGGCGAGGACGATCTCGCTCGGGTGTCCGTTCGTCTCCGCGAAGACCTCGGCGGTCTCGCCGAGCGGATCCTTCGTCTTGCGCAGGATCTGGCGCTCGGAGTACTCCGCCCAGTAGACGTGCGTCGCGTCGACGGCGATGCCGACGGGGTTGCCGCCGGAGGCGACCTGCTCGGCGAGCGGCTGGCTGCCATCGGCCCTGGCCCGCCAGACGGCCGCGGGCGTCTGGGTCACCCAGTAGACGCTGTCGCCGTACGAGGCGATCCGGCCGAAGGCCGGGACGATCTCTTCGTCCTCCTGCCGGGGGACCTCCGCGATCTGGATGGGGCTCGAGCTCGGCGGATCGATGGAGATCCCCAGCACGTCTCCGTTGCTCCAGTTGATCCACGAGAGCTGCCCGCCCGAGTAGGTGACCCAGGCGGTGTTGCCGAATCCGAGGGTGCCCGGGAGCGTACGCGCGGCCCCGCCATCCTTCGGGATGGAGACGATGGCCTCGTTGTTCGCCATGAGCACGGCGTCCTGGGTGACGACCATTCCCTTCGGGTTGGACCCGAGCCCTGCTGCCATCTGCGTCACCGGACACTGTCCCGCGGTGCAGCTCGACGGGGCACACGAGGGGGGGCCGCCGCCCGCGCCGCCCGCGCCGCCCTCACCGCCGTGGCCGCCGGAGCCCGACGTCGTCGTGGTCGAGCCTCCGCCGCCCGACGCCGTGCTCGCCGTCGTCGAGGACGAGGAGGTGGCCGCCTCGGTGCCAGGCTCGATGCCGAAGAGGAGATTGCATCCGGTGCCCGCCGTCGCGAGCGCGATCAGGGCGCAGGGCAAAGCGAACTTGCTGTACATGAGGGAGTGTATAGAACGGGCGCGCAGCGCCGGCTACGATGCGCCCCGGACCTTTTCGTGGAGGCGATATGGAAGCTGGATCCGAGCGCGTCCGGAGCGGCGGCTGCTCCTGCGGCGCGGTGCGCTTTCGTCTTCGTGGTGAGCCGATCCGCGTGGGGCTGTGCCACTGCACGGACTGCAGGAAGGTGACGGGCAGCGTCTTCCTGGCGTTCGCCATATGGCCCTGGGCGAGCTTCGAGTTCACGGGCGAGACGAGGTGCTGGGAAGGACGCAGCTTCTGCCCGACGTGCGGATCACGGCTGTTCTCGCTGCGGGAAGAGGAGGGTGAGGCCGAGATCAAGCTGGGGTGTCTGGACGAGGCGCCCGCGGATCTCTCGCCGACCTACGAGCTCTGGATCAAGCGCCGCGAGCGCTGGCTGCCCGCCCTCGCGGGCACGGCGCAGCACGTGGAAGACCCGCCGTGGGTGACCGCCGGCTCGAAGGCGCCAGCGAATCCGGTCGATCCCGGGTGACTTGCACCCTCGCCGCGCGCCGCGCCCGCGCCCGGCTGTCCCCCTGGACGCGCCGCGCGCGCGCCGCCCGCGCTCACGCCAGCCTGCGGAGCTGCTCCAGCCGCCGCCGTTGATCGATGTCGCGCCGCTTGATCTTGCCGGTCCTGAGCTCCTCGTAGGGCCCGCACACCGGCCGGTAATCGCACTGCCCGCACGCCCCCTCGGCGGGCATCGGCAGGAGCGCCGCCCTGTCGATCGCGTCGCCGATGATCCCCGACACCTGCGCGGCCGCCTCGCGCGCCCGCGCGTCCAGGTAGATCGGCACCTCCGTGAACCCGCCGGCGGAGGTGCAGTAATAGAGCCGCCCCGACTCGACCTGCGTCCCGGGGGGCATCAGCTTCTCCAGCGCGAGCGCGTAGAGCACCGGCTGGAGCGTCCCGCCGCCGCTCACGACCGCGTCGCGCGGCGCCCGGGCCTTGCCCGTCTTGTAGTCGGTCGCGCGCATCGCGCCCCACACGCTCCGCTCGACCAGGTCGATCGACCCGCGGAGCCGCACGCCGCAGTCGAGCTCCACCGGCTCGTCCGAGCTCCCCGGGTCGCGGGCCGCGAGGCGGCGCGGCAGCCCGAACGACATCTCGAAGTGGATCGGCTCCCAGTCGCGGTCCTCCGCGGAGCGCCGCAGCCACTCCCGGAGATCGGCCCGCACCGACGCGATGCCGTCGTCCCACACGCGCTGGATCGCCGGCGCGAGCTCGTCCGCGTAGCGCGCGGCCACGCGGTCGAGCGTACGGTCGAGCTCGGCCCGCGCCTCGTCGAGCGAAGGCGCGCTCACCGGCAGCTTGCCCGCGTCGCGCAGGGCGACGAGCACCTCGTAGAGCACGTCGTGCACGAGCCGGCCGCGCTGGAGCGGGTCGAGCTCCTCGATCGCCTCCGGGGCCGGGCGCGGCGCGAGCTTGTGCACGGCGTAGAGGAAGAACCGGTAGGGGCACGCGGCGAAGTGCTGGAGCGCCGTCGGCGAGAACGAGCGGCGCCCGAAGGCGTGCTTCGCGAGCGCCTCGCGCGCCTCCGCGACCGGCTTGTACAGCCCGTCGGCGCTCGTCCAGGCCGGGATCCAGCGCCGCGCCCGGAAGCGGAGCGCCCGCGCCAGGTGCGGGTTCGCGCCGAGCAGGTAGCGCGCTGTGCCGATGGTCTGCTCCTCCGGCAGGCTGAAGAGCGTCTCCAGGAGCGCGAGGTCGTGCTCGGCCGCGTCGATGGCGTCCTCGGGCCGCGCGGGCGCGGGCCAGCCGATGCGCGCGGCGCCGCCCTGCTCGGCGCGGCGCTCGAGCTCGCCGAAGCCGGGCAGCCGGCCCTCGGCGGCGCGCAGGAGCTCGAGCCCGTAGAACGACGGCACCCGCGGCCGCGACTGGTCCATGTCGACGCGCGGGTACGACACGACGAGCTTGCGCCGGGCCGCGCCGACCGCGAGCCGGAGCGCGAGGCGCTCGCGCGCCACGCGGTCGTCGCTCGTGTCGAGGCCCGAGGCGCCCCCGGCGATCGCCCGGCGGAGCGCGTCGCGGAGGATCGGATCCTCGGTGACCTTCTGCGGGAAGATCCGCTCGGCGAGGCCGGGCACGAAGACCACGTCGAACGAGCGCCCGCGGGCGGCCTCGATGGGCGCCACGAACAGGCGCCCGTCGCGGCGGGCGGCCGGGGGCAGCACGAGATCGGTGAGGCGGTGCGCGAGGCAGAGGCGCACCTCGCCGAGGTCCACCGGGCCGACGTCGGCCATCGGCGCGAGCTCCGCGAGCACGGCGAGCACCCGCTCGGGCCGCCGGAGCGCGCGCGTCGCGAGCGCGGAGAGCCGGTCGCGCCACGCGCCCCAGGTCATGCGCTCGCCCGGGCTCGGCAGCGCGGCGAGCAGCGGCAGCGCGAAGTCGCGGAGCGCCGCGAGGTCCGCGAGCGTCCGCGAGACGCGCGCGGTGTCGCGCTCCTCGGACACGCGCGCGAGCTCGAGCCGGAGCTCCCGCTCGAACCCCGAGAGCCGCGCCTTCCACCGATCGAGCCCGCCGATCACCGCCGCGTCGACGAGGATCCGCTCCCAGCGCCGCGGGGCGCGCAGGGTGCCGTCCTGCACCGGCGCGTCGGGGTCTGCGCCCGGCGAAGCCGGCGCCCCCGCAGGGGTGGACAGCGCCCCCGCAGGGGTGGACAGCGCCCCCGCAGGGGTGGACAGCGCGCCCGCAGGGGTGGACAGCGCGCCCGCAGGGGTGGACAGCGCGCCCGCCGAGGAGGGCGCGCCGCCGTCCGCCGGCGCCTCGTCGTCGTCCGCCGGCGCCCCGTCGTCGAGCCCGCCGCGCAGCAGCTCGGGGAAGAGCTCGTCGTCCGGCGGCACCCATCGGTCGGCCTCGGACGCGGCCGGCGGCGGCTCGCCCGCGGGGGTCGGGTCGGGCACCTGCCCGAGCGAGAGGTACTCGGCGAAGCGCGACGCCGAGAGGTGCTCGGCCGCGCACGCGAGCAGCGCGAGGAGCGCGCGCCCCGCAGGATCGGGCTGGACCGAGCCCTGCGCGAAATACGCGGGGATCCCGGCCCGGCGCAGCGCCTCGACGAGGTGCGCGCGGTACTGATCGGGCGCGCGCAGGAGGATCGCCATCCGCTCGAACGGCACGCCGGCGCCGGCCTCGCGCAGCGCGATGCGCGCGATCTCCACGCACTCGCGGCTCTCTCCGGGCGCGGAGAGGATCTCGACCTCGTCGCCGAGCCCGGGGGCGTCGTCGGTGAGCGGGTCGAACAGGTGCTCCTGCAGGCGCGCCAGCGAGGTGCTGGGCGCGCCCGGCGGCTCGTGGCCCGCGCCGTCCGCGCCGTCGCCGTCGTCGCCGCCGTCGCCCGCGCCGGCGCCGTCGTGCGCGGCCGAGACCGCGGTCAGCGAGACGCGGCGCGGCGGCGACCGGAGCGCCGCCTCGAGGTGGCGCAGCGACGCGGCGTCGCCCGCGGGCACCGTGGCGAGCGCGTCGGGCGAGCGCGCGGCCACGGCCTCGAGGAGCTCGCGCTCCAGCGCGAACCGCACCGGCACGTCGAGCAGGAGCATCGGCAGCCCGAGCAGCGGGTGCCTCGCGCGCGGGTCCCCGCCGTCGTCGGCGCGGGCGCGCTCGGCCGCGAGGCGCAGGACGAGCGCGCGATCGGCGAGGCCCGCCTCGTCCAGGGCGGCGTCGAAGGCGCGGGCGATGCGGTCGAGGTCGGCCGGCGCGAGCGCGTCCGGCGCGACGCCGGCGAGCCGCGCCTCGTCGAGCGTCCGCGCCACGGCGCGCGGCAGCCCGGGCCGATCCGCGACGCGGGCGAAGCGCCCGAGCAGCCCGTCCTGGGCGAGCCCGTCGATCGCGCGCGCGCACAGGGCCTCGATCGCGAGCGCGCTGGCCGGGACGAGGCCGCGCGCGGCGAGCGCCGGCATCGCGAGCGCGGCCGCGAGGCGCCCCAGGGTGAGCCGGTGCCAGCCGAAGGTGGCGCGGTAGCCGCGGATCGACGAGCGGGCGAGCTCGCTCACGGCCTCGACCGAGGCGCCGACGAGGAGCACGCGATCGGCGGGGCGCCGGCGGCGCAGCCAGCCCACGGCCCGATCGAGGCGGGCGGCGGCGCTGGGGGAGGTGATGAGGGCGTGGGACACGAGGTCGCTGGGGATCGCGGCGCAGGGCCGGGGAGGATGCGGCAACG
Source organism: Sorangium sp. So ce119 (assembly GCF_051524405.1). Classification (NCBI taxonomy): domain Bacteria; kingdom Pseudomonadati; phylum Myxococcota; order Polyangiales; family Polyangiaceae; genus Sorangium; species Sorangium sp. So ce119. The sequence continues at coordinate 366,961 of NZ_CP150310.1, forward strand.
GCCGCGCGGACCGCTGCACGGCGGTACAGGTCGGCGAAGTGTGAAGCAGAACGGAGGTGGAGGAAACCCGCCGCGGCGCGGAGCGGCGAGGCGCCTCGCTGGCGAGCGGGTGCTGCGCCGCTCGGTCGCTGCCTCCCGACCGTCCTCCGCTATACTGGCGCGGCATGCTGTGCGACGTTGCGGCGAGACAGGCCAGCCGCCCCTACCTGGACCGCCGCGGCCCGAGGCCGGCATGACCGACGTCGACCTTCGCTGGATGGAGCGCTGCCTGGAGCTCGCGGCGCTCGCCGCCGGGCGCACCGCGCCGAACCCGATGGTCGGCTCGGTCATCGTGCGCGGCGACGAGCTCCTCGCCGAGGGGTTCCACGAGCGAGCCGGGCTGGCCCACGCCGAGGTCGACGCGCTCCGAAAGCTCGCCGGCCGCGCCGAGGGGGCCACGCTCTACGTCAACCTCGAGCCGTGCTGCCACCACGGCCGCACGCCGCCCTGCACCGACGCGCTCCTCCGCTCCGGCGTCCGTCGCGTCGTGATCGGGATGATCGACCCGAACCCCCTCGTCTCCGGCAGGGGCGTCGCCCTGCTCCAGAGCGCCGGGATCGAGGTCGCGATCGGCGTCCGCGAGCTCGCGTGCCGCGAGCTCAACCGCGTCTACATCGCGACCATGGCCGAGCGCAGCGCCCTGGTCGAGCGAGCGACGCCGACGTCCTGACACCCCCGCGAGCGCCGCGCCCGCGCTCCTCGTGAACGTCCCCGCCGTCCCGGCGGGCTTCCCTGCGAACCGGCGAGATCCACCCCGCTCGCGCCCGATTCCAGGACTCCCGCTCGCGCGCCCTTCCAGGACCCCCGCTGCGCGCCGGAGCCGACTCGCGGTCTCGCCGAGCAGGGCGCTGGCACCACGCTTGATATGCCCTCCGCCCTGCGGAGGACCCGAGTGGCGCAATGGTGTGCGCACCCTCACGCAATGGCCGCTCTAGACATCATTTCTAGACGGAAAGGTGGCAGTATGAAGAATGCTCTCCTGATCGCACTCCTCTGCCTCGGCGCGCCCGGCTGCGCGGATACGGTGGCCGGGGACGACGGCGAGCAGCCCGTGCTCACGTCCCGACAGCGCATCGTCGGCGGCGCCGTGGATACAGCGCACGCCTATGTCGTGGGCGTGGGCAACCGGGTCCGGGCGTACTGCACCGGGACGGTCATCTCGCGGCGCACCGTGATCACGGCGGGGCACTGCCACGGCGCGGCCACGCGGGTTTTCTTCGGCACGAGCCTCGGGCGGCGCTCGGCGAGCGTGCGGGTCGAGGAGTCGAGGCGGCACCCCGGGTTTGACCCGGGCACCCTCGAGAACGACATCACCCTCCTCAAGCTGGAGAGCGACGCGCCCGTGCAGCCCGCGCCGCTCCTGCGCGAGTCGATGGAGAACAACGGCTGGTACGTCGGGCCGGACTACACCTTCGTCGGTTACGGTGTCTCCGACGGCGTCGCTGGGACGGGGTTCGGCACGCGCCGCGTCGCGACGTTTCCCATCCTGGCGGTCGGGCCCGCCCAGGTGGGCGGCACGCCGGGGACGATCACCGAGACCCAGTTCTATTACCAGGTCCCGGCCATGAACACGTGCGCCGGCGACTCCGGAGGTCCGGCGTTCCTCGTGCGGTGGGGCGTCGAGCGCCACGCCGGCGTGACCTCGTTCGGCGACGACCCCTGCACGCTCGACGGGGTGCAGGCGCGCACGGATCACTACCAGCTCGCCCGGTTCATCCAGCCCACCATCGACGAGTTCGAGGCGGACAACCCGTGCCGCGCGGATGGCCTCTGCGAGGCGTCGTGCGATGCCGGCCCCGACGTCGTCGACCCCGATTGCGCCGAGCACCACTGCGCCGCAGACGGCGTGTGCGCGCTGGCCTGCGTGCAGCCGGCCGACCCGGACTGCGCGCTCGACGACGCGCCGGAGTGGTGGTCGGGGTGGTGAAGGAGGGGTGAGGGTGAAGGGCGGGTGGAAGGGCGAAGGAGAGGTGATGACGGCGCGGAGACGGCCCGCGGGCGCGGCCCAGCGGGGCTGCTCGCGCCACGGAGATCAGGGCGTGTCGGAGGGGTCCGCCGGGTCGCTGCCGGCGGCCCGCTCGTCGCCGTCGAGGAAGCCGTCCTCGTCGCGATCGACGCCGACGCGGTAGCCCGAGCCGGGCGGCGCGCACGTGTAGGTCAGCGCGCGCCCCCTCGTGACGGCGGCCTGGCGGAGGAGCGCGTCGGAGACGGGCGGGATCGCCGTCCGGTCGACGGCGAAGTGCCCTCCTCCGGTGTAGAGGAAGCCGAGCTCCCGAGTGCCCAGGTGGCTCTTGGCGACCAGGTCGCACTCGCCCGCCTCGGCCCGGGCGATCAGCAGATCGACGCGCGGGCCCGCGACGGCCTGGCTCCCCGAGCGCAGCGTCACCTGCTGGCCGACGATCGGCGCGACGTTCGAGTCGAAGGCGAGGACGAACGCCTCGAGCTGGCGGCGGACAAGGTCGCCCGCCGGCGAGTCCGGGAGGCCGTCCGGGTTGTCGGGGAACGTGCCGAACTGGTTGGTGAAGCCGGTGAACGGCGAGAAGCCCATCCCGCGGAAGAACCGGAACAGCGTGTCGAAGCTCCCGTCGTGCAGGAAGCCGAACCCGCGCACCTGATCTCCCTTGTGATCGTTGTCGCCCGGCAGGATGCCGAACATCGGGGCGGCCATCCCGAACATCCCGACCTTCTGGTACATGTTGCGCAGGTGCGGCGTCTTGATGAGCTGCGGCTGGAAGTCGAACGTCATGTTGCCGTCCGTGCCGAAGAAGCCGGGCCTGTCGGTGCCAGGGTTGCTGTCCGGGTCGAGGACGTGGCACCCGTTGCAGATGGCCGTCCCGTCCAGGTTGCTGTTGAAGAAGGTGTCGCGCCCGGCCTGCTGATCCGGCGTGAGCGAGCTGTCCAGGCTGCGGATCGGGTTGGGCGGATAGGTCACCTGGAGGATGAAGTTCGCGAACGCCTCCATGTCGGCGGGGGGAATATGGCTGCTCCGGCCGAGGAGGTCGGTGAAGCCGTCCTGGAACTTCATGAAGCCGGCGCGCTCATCGAGCGAGCCGCTGTCCGGCTGCGCGGTCGGCGCGTCATTGCCGCCGGTGCGGTCGCCGCGCCAGTGCATGGGGCCGTGGTTCGCCATGCCCCGCAGGCTCTGGGTCGTGGTCGGCCCCTTCATCGGGTGGAACTCCTGCGCCATCGGCTGCTGCGTGAACAGGTTGAGCAGCGGGCCGACGAACGGGCCCGGGTTGTTCAGGACCTCCGCGTCCGGATTGCCGAGGTCCCACCCGAGGCTGTCGAAGTCGCCGAAGATATGGCAGCTCGCGCACGACGAGTCGCCGTGCGCCGAGCTCGACCGCGCGTCGTAGAGGAAGCGCCGCCCGGCCGTGACGCTCGGCGGTTCGGGGTTGTACATCGGGATATGCGCCGCCTCGACCCCGGTCGCTGTGTCGATGATCGAGATCGCGTTGTCGAAGCGGGTCAGCACGAAGAGCTGGCCTCGCGCCTCGTCGAGCGCGAGCCCCGACGGGCCGCCGCCGCTCACCTCGATGTGGTCGGCCGCGTCGGGGACGAACGTGTCGTCCTCGAGCGCGGCCGTGCTGAACACGCCGACCTTGCTCGAGCCGAGCGCGGCGACATAGAGCGTCGCGCCGTCGCTCGTCACCGCCATGTCGACCGGCTGGGCCAGGCTGGCCTCGCTCTCCGCGTTCGGCGTCGGGGCGCAGCAGGTCGCGTAATCGATGTGCTTGTTGAGGTGCCGCGGGGCGACGCGCGGCGCCGCGTTGCCCGCGCCGAGCACCGTCACGCGGCTCTCGTGCAGGTGGCCCCGCAGGCTCTGCCCGGCGAAGAGGCCGGGGCCCTCGAAACGCCGCTCGTTCCGCGCGTCGGTGTTGGAGACGTAGACCTTCCCGTTCACCGGGTTGACGACCATGTTGAAGAGGATCGTCCCGACGCCGGTGAAGTGGCCTGACGGCCCGGCGACGGGCCTGGGCGGGCTGGCCATCGCGTCGATGGCGAACACGTCCCTGTCGGGCAGCGAGAGCTTCACCTGGCTGTCCCACCACCGGCCGAGCTCGTCGACCCAGTGCGCGCCGTCGAACTTGACGATGAGGCTGACCTCGGGCGCCGGATCGCCGCTCGCGTTGGTGGTCGGGCCCGGCGAGCCGCCGTTCGCCTCGCCGCCGTCGGGCACGAGCAGCTCGGTCACGACGGTGGTCTGGTTGCCGGAGTGGAAGCCGGCGGCGTAAACGCGGGTGCCGTCGGGCGTGGCGGCGAGCGCGCGCGGCGTGTCCGTGAAGAGGGTGAGGATCGTGGGCGGGGCGCCGCCGAGCGTCGCGCCCAGGTGGTTCGCGTCGAACACCCAGACGTCGGCCCGGCCCACGCCCGGCGTGGTGAGCTGCGGATCGTTCGGGTTGTTCTGGCCGCGGTGCGCGGCCGTGATGAAGGCGCGGCGCCGCCCGGGGCCCGCGAACACGATGTCTCGCGGCTCGTCGCCGACGAGCAGCGTGCGCTCCACGTGGCCGCCGGATCCGCCCGCCGAGACGCGGACGACGCTCACGCTGTCGGACAGGTGGTTGACGACCCACACCTCGGTCTCGCTCCGCGCCGCCACGGCGACCGGCTCGAGCCCGACCGGGATCGAGCCCCGGTGGACGAGCGCGCCGTCGCGGACGCGGAAGACCTCGAGGCGGCCATCCGGCGTGTTGAGCGCGAACAGCAGGTTCCCGCTGGGAGAGAGCGCGAGCGGGCGCACCTGCCCGCTCTCGAAGAGCGTGTAAGAAGGGTCGGCCAGCGCCGGGGCGCTGGCCGCGAGGACAGCAGCGGACGCCGCGGCGAACAGGAGTCCTGCGGCAACCCTCCGCTGCGCGAACGGTGATTTCATGGGGCCTCGTCGAGGTGCGATGTCAGGGAGCGCGCCGGGGATCGGCCGATGATCGACCAATTAACACGATCACGCTCTCTTCGATCGTCGAATCAGCGCCCATGTCGAGGAGCCGACCACGTCGCCGCGCCGTCCCGCGGACGCGCCGCCGGCCTTCCGGCGCGAGGCTTACTTCTTCGCCGTCACGTAGCGGAAGTCGCGCCGCTCGGCGCCCATGCCGAGGGCGCCCGCGCGCTGGAGCTCGACGCCGCGGAGCTCCTGCGCCTGGAGGTCGTCGAGCCGGCAGATCATCGGGACGACCTCCGGCGCGCCGTGTCGCCGCGCGAACGCCACGAGCGGGCACGCGCGCACGTCGACGTCGAGGAGGGCGCCGGCGTCGCTGGCCCTGTCGAAGCGGAGGCCGCCCGGCTCGCGCGTGAGCATGCTCTTCAGGAGCAGGCTCCGCGCGGGACTCAACCGGAGCATGATGTCCCTGGCGGCGCCGAGGAGCGGGTTCCGGCTCCGCTGCTTGCGGTGAAACGCGAGCAGCATGTCCTCGGTCATGCGCAGCGCCGGCCCCCGGTCCACGCCGAGGTCGTGGTGGAGCGCCAGGTAGATCGCCAGCGCGGGCGGGCCGAGCTCGAAGAGCTTGCGATTCATGCTGCTCCGGAACCGGGGTATCGTCTCCTCGAGCGCGAGATACCTCTCCTTGGCGTGCGTGTGGAGCTCGGCCGCGCTCTCTTCGCCGAGCTCGCGAATCGCGACGAACCGGCCTTCCGTGAGAACCTGAGCAAGACGTTCCGACGGCGACATGCCCCCCAAATTACCACATGCGGCTCCGGGGCGAGCATCCATGTTCGAATTTTCGCCGCGCCAATGGCAGGTTGAAGTGGCCGGCCTGGCCGGCCAGCAAGCCAGTTGCAGTGGCCGGCCAGCAGGCCAGTTGACGTTGTCGGCGAGCTGCCAGTCGGGCATCCGTCCAGCCGGCCAGTCCGCCCGCCGGAGTGGCCCGCGCACGTCTCGTGGAAACGAGGCAGATGCTTCGCGGAAACACGTCCTGGGCGGCGCGGGGCGCGCGCACTCAACAGGTGAGGGCCGCTCGGCCGGATAACGCTATGCGGCGGATGGTCCCCACAGGCCGGGTACGCGCGTCCCGCACGAGGGGCACGCACCGCTGGAGAGGAGGACCTCCTGCGTCTCGTAGTTGAACCGCCGCACCACGACCTCGTAGCAAGCCGGGCAGCGGGTATGCGAGAGCTCGCGCACCCGGTCGGCCACGTTGCTGACGTAGACGTATTTCATGCCGCGGGCATAGGCGACGCCGGCGACGTCCACGAGGAACGCCGGGTCGGTCGTCGCGAGGTCGCGCATCTTGTAACGCGGGTAGAAGGCGTTGAGGTGCCAGGGGATGTCCGGGTCGACCCGGGCGATCTCGGCGCCGAGGGCGCGGAGGCCGTCCGGCTTGTCGTTGAAGCCGGGGACGACCAGCGTCACGACCTCGACCCAGTAGCCGAGGCGCCGGGCCTCGCCGATCGCGGCGAGGACGGGCTCCACGCGGCCGCCGAGGGTCCGGTACTGGTCGGCGCTCCACCCCTTCAGGTCGACGCGGAACACGTCCGCGACCGGGCGCATGTACTCGAGCGCCTCGGGCGTGGTGTTGCCGTCCGAGATCAGCGCCGTGACGAGCCCCCTCCGCCGCGCCTCGGTGAAGACCGCGCGCGCCCACTCGGCCGTGATCATCGGCTCGTTGTAGGCGCTCGCGAGCACCTCGCAGCCCGCCTGGACGGCCACCTCGACCAGGTCCGCGGCGCTGATGTCGATCGGCTCACCGTCGCTCCCGGGCTCGCGCAGGGCCTGCGAGACCTTCCAGTTCTGGCAATAAGGACAGCGCAGATCGCAGCCGAACATCCCGAACGTGAGCGACCGAGCGCCGGGGCGCACGTGGAAGATCGTATTCGTCTCGACCGATCGCACGTAATGGCGCGCCACGTACCCGAACGGGACGCGGAGCTCGCCGTCCTGCTCGAAGCGGATCCCGCACGCGCCCGCGCGCCCGGGCGAGAGGACGCAGCGGTGCGCGCACGCGGTGCACCGGAGATACCCCTCCTCCGGCCCTCGCTCGTAGAGCGCGCCGGGCACGGTGCGGCGGGCGAGCTTCGCCGTGAGCGGCTCGCCCGCCCGCACGAGGTCCTCGAGGCGGACGTGCGGCCGGGCGCCCGGCTCCAGCGGATCGTCGAGGGATGCTTGCGGCGCGCTGCCGCCGTTCGTCTCCATGGAAGGCGCCCATCGTCGCATCGGCGCCGCGAAAGACAAGGGCCGGCGCCCGAGCGACGGTGTCAGGCCGGCAGCGCGCCCGCGCCCTCGGCGAGCCTGGCGAGCTCTTCCTGGTCGAGCTCCCGCTCGTCGGCGAAGGCGATCCCCACGACAGCGCGCACGCCGGCCGAGGCGTCGCGCACCGGCAGGGCGACGGCGGCCTGCGCCGCGACCGCCCTGGCCCCCGGGCGGACGTCGCCGGACGTGTCCGTCTGCAGGTTGCATGTCTGGACGGGCTGGCCGCGCTCCCAGGCGAGCCCGGCCATGCCCTTGCCGCGCGGGACGCGGCGCGTGATCTCCTGCACCTTCTCGGGGATGTTCACGGCCGCGGCCAGCGCGAGCGCGTCCCCCTCGACGAGGTGCACGGTGCCGGCGATGCCCCCGTTGTCAGCGACGAAGCTCCGCAGCCACGGCTCCAGCGACTCTCGGCGCGCGTTCATGGGCTCGCACCCTCGACCGGCGCGGCGCCCGCGTCAACCGAGAGGCCCCGGCGGGGTCGTCAGTCGGACTCGCAGATGAAGCGCAGGTGAAGAGAGCAGGGCTCGTCATTCCAGCCGGGCTCGGGGTAGAACCGGTTGAGCTGGCCGCAGTCCTCGTTGCCGACGTTGTTCGGCTCGCCGGGATACCAGTTCGTGTAGGACACGGCGTCGCCGCTGTCCCAGGCGAACGTGCCCTCGGAGGCCCTGTCGTTCAGGCCGGTCCACCACTTCTGCGTCGAGTACGCCGAGGCGAGGCCGGTGACCCAGGCCTCCTCCTCCGCGTCGTTGAGCGTGACAAGGCTCATGCCCTGGCTCGCGCAGGTCGCCTTGGCGTCGGTCCACGACTCCTGTCCGTCACAGAACAGGTAGTTGTGCCCGTTGTGGGTCTGCATGTCGCACGTCGTCGAGCCGCAGACGACGATGGTGTGCGCGCACAGGACCGATTGCACCGTGTCGTTGATCACGATGTCCACATAGAAGTAGATCGTCTGCTCGACGCAGTCGTCGATCGACTGAGGCTGCGCCGTGGGCGCGCGGCTCCCGTGCTCGCGCGCGATCATCCGCTCCGCCTCGAGGGCCGCGATGTCGTCCGCGGTGAGCTCGGGGATGTTCGCGGGATCCGCGGTGATCACGAAGCGCCCGTCCGCGGCCTCGAGGGGGCTGTACGGGTGGGAGAACAGGGGCGCCATCACCTCTGCCAGCGGCGCCTTGCCCTCGTCGCCAAAGGCGAGATCGACCCGGCTGAAGTCGAGTCCATCGAACGCGACGTGCGCCACCACGTCGCGCGCGCGCAGGTCGACCGACAGCCGCTCGCCGGGGGCGAGGCGCGCGACGCTCCGGGCGTCGATGAGCACGTTCGAGGCGTCCGCCTCCTCGATCGCCGCGTCGGCGGGGCCGGCGGTGCTACAGCCCGCGAGGCCGACTGCGGCCAGCGAGGCCGCGGTGAGGGGGAGCGCCAGAAGACGAGAGATCCGAGCGAGCCGTTTGAGCATGTTCCCTCCTGATGTGGTGAATCCCGCCGGCGAGCCGCGCCGTCGCGCCGAGGCGCGTCACGCGCGCCGGCCCTCGCCGCAACGCCGGCGTGGGACGCAGCCGATGAGCGCGCCGCGCCCCCGAGCCGGGGTAGGTCGCCTCTCGATCCCCGCGAGGCGCGGTGTCCCCCTGGCTCCGGCGCGTCCGCGGCCCGCGCGATGAGCGCTGCTGCCGAGATGCCGCTGTGTCGGGCGGAGCACGCTCGTCATGGAGTGAGCGAGTGTGCTGCCACCCTAAGAGATAGATCGCGAGTATGCGGACAGCGTGGCTTCACGCCAAGGAGAAAAATGAACTCGCCAACTTTCGAGGAGAAGGTGTCCGGGCGTGTGCGTCCTCACGGGAGCTCTCGCGCACTCACGCCTCCTCTTTCGCACGCTTCGGCCAGCGCACGAAGAACGTCGCGCCTGCGCCGGGGTGCGACGTGACCCACACGCTGCCGCCGCGGCTCTGCACGATCTTCTTCACGACGGACAGCCCGATCCCGGTGCCCTCCACCTTGTCGCGCGACTCGAGGGTCTGGAAGAGCCCCCAGATGCGGTCGTGGTACTCGGGCGCGATGCCAGGCCCGTTGTCCTTGACGGCGAACTCGTGGAACTCGCCGGCGTCCGTGCAGGTCACCTCGACGCGCGGGTCGCTGCGGCGCGCGTGCTTCAGCGCGTTGCTGATGAGGTTCTGGAACACCTGCTGGAGCGGGACGCGCTCCGTGACGATCGTCGGCATCCCGGGCGCGATCTCGACCCGGGCCTCGGGGGACGGCGAGAGCAGCTCGACGACCTCGGCGAGCAGCTGGCCGGCGTCGACGCTGACCACGTCGCCGCGCAGGCGCCCCGCCCGCGAGTAGTGGAGGATGCCGTCGATGAGCGTCTCGAGGCGGCGCACGCGCCCGCGCAGGAGGTGGAGGTGCTCCTGCGTCTCGCTCTCCATCTTCCCCGTGAGCGACTCCTCGATCCACTCCGACAGGTTCGCGATCCCCCGGAGGGGCGCCTTGAGGTCGTGCGAGGCCACGTAGGCGAACTGGTCGAGCTCCTGGTTCGTCTTCGCGAGCGCCGCGATGAGCTCCTCGCGGTGCTGGCTGAGCTGCTCGATGCGGCGCCGCGCGAGCACCTGCGCGGTGACCTCGAAGGCGATCACCATGACGCCCGTGACGGCACCGGACGGGTCGCGGATCGGCTGCGCGACGTAGTTGAAGAAGGCGTCGCTCGCGACGCCGCCGCGCTCGATCGGGACGTTCAGCTCGGTCACGTGCAGCGGCCGGCCGCTCTTCAGCGCCCGGTCGAGGGTCGCGATCACCTCGTGCTCGCCGAGCTCCGGGAACGCCTCGCGCACGTTCTTCCCGACGAGCTCCGGCCGGCCGACCATCTCGCAGTACGGCGGGTTCGCGACCTCGTAGCGGTGCTCGGGGCCGGCGAACACCGCGATCGGGACCGGCGCCTGCATGAAGAGGTCGTACAGCTTCTCGCGCTCGCGCTCGGCCGCCGCGCGCAGGCGCGCGATCTGGAGGTGCGTGGCGACCCGGGCGACGAGCTCGCGCGCGGAGAACGGCTTCGCGAGGTAATCGTCCGCGCCCGCCTCGAGCCCCTCGACGCGCGACTCGTCGCCCGCCCGCGCGGAGAGCATGATGATCGGGACGCTCCTCGTGCGCTCGTCGTCGCGCAGCGCGCGGAGCAGGCCGAAGCCGTCGAGGTTCGGCATCATCACGTCGGTGAGCACGAGATCCGGCGGGCGCGCGCGCGCGGCGTCGAGCGCGGCGGCGCCGTCGGCGACCGCCTCGACCGTCCAGCGCTCGCGGAGCACGCGGCCGACGTACTCGCGCATGTCGGCGTTGTCGTCCGCGAGGAGGATGCGCGCCGCCGGGCCGGCCTCGATCGCCGGGTCGGCCGGCGACGTCAGCCCCCGCGCGAGCTGGCCGGCGTCCTCGCCCGGCTCTGCCCCGGGCAGCCAGCGGAGCACCTCCTGGACATAGGGCGCCGCGCCCGTCGCGGTCGACACGAGCGCCCGCCCGGCGTTCACGCGGTCCTGGGGGAGGTGCGCCGTCCCGCGAGGGAGGGAGATCGTGAACGTCGTGCCCTCGGCGACCTTGCTCGCGGCGTGGATGGTCCCGCCGTGGAGGCGGACGAGCTCGTGGACGAGCGCGAGCCCGATCCCGGACCCCTCGTGGGTGCGGGACCGCGCGCCCTGGACGCGGTGGAACCGCCGGAACAGGTGCGAGAGCTCGTGATCCGGGATGCCCGTCCCGGTGTCCCGCACGGTGAGCTCGACGCGATCGCCGTGCGGGCGGAGCGCGATCGCGATCGTCCCCTCGAACGTGAACTTGAGCGCGTTCGAGAGGAGGTTGAGCACGATCTTCTCCCACATGTCGTGATCGACGTAGATGGGATCGGGCAGCGGCGGGCAGTCGACCTCGAACGTGAGCCCGGCGCGCTCCATCGCGGAGCGGAAGGCGCTCGCGAGGTCGGCGGTGAGCGCGGAGAGATCGGTCGGCTCGTAGGACGCCTGGATCCGGCCCGCCTCGATGCGCGAGAAATCGAGCAGGGCATTGACCAGCTTGAGGAGGCGGATCGCGTTGCGGTAGGCGGTGTCGAGATCGGCGCCGGAAAGGCTCCGATTCTGCGACGCGAGCGCGTCCTCGAGCGGCCCGAGCATCAGCGTGAGCGGCGTGCGGAACTCGTGGCTCACGTTGCTGAAGAAGTGGGTCTTCGCGCGATCGAGCTCGGCGAGCGCCTCCGCGCGCCGCTTCTCCTCCTCGTAGGCCTGCGCGTTGGCGATGCTCGCCGCGATCTGGCCGGCGGCGAGGTGGAGGAAGCCGCGGTAGTCGTCGTCGAAGAGGCGGAATGGATTCAGCCCGACGATCAGGACCCCCGCGCGCCCCGTCTCGCCCGTCGGGGCGATCGAGAGCGCGGCGGCCCGCGAAGGCGGCCTCTGCCACGCGCCGGTCGGGAGGTCGCGCAGGTCGGGTGGCAGCTCGATCACGCGGCAGGCCTCGTGCCCGCGCGCGACCTCGGCCACCGGCCAGGGAGACTCGTCCGTGAGATCGAACGTCTCCGGGGCCGCGGCGTGCCCGCGCGCGATGCCCGTGGTCCCGGCGAGCTGCATGCGCCGCCTGTCCGCGTCGAGGACGTAGAGGAGCGCGAACGGGAGATCCTTCGCGTCGGTCTCGAGCGAGCGCGCGCCGTGGGCGCAGACCTCCTCCCACGTGCGCGCGTTCGCGGTCCGCGCGGCGAGCTCGCGGAGCAGCGCGAGCTGCCGCTCTCCGACGATGCGCCGCGTGTCGTCGGTGTTGGCGCAGATGATCCCGCCGGTCCCGCCCTGATCGTTCGGCACGGGGCTGTAGGAGAACGTGTAATACGTCTCCTCCTCGTAGCCGTGCCGCTCCATGATGAGGAGGAGCGCCTCGTCGTAGGTGCCCTCGTCGCGGCGCATCGCCGACGCGGCGCGCGGCCCGACCTGGTCCCAGATCTCGCGCCAGACGACGGACGCGGGCTGCCCGAGCGCCTCGGGGTGCTTGCCGCCGACGATCGACTTGTAGGCGTCGTTGTAGAGGTTGATGAGCGCGTCGCCCCACCAGACGAACATCGGCTGGCGCGAGGTCAGGATGATGCGCACGCACGTCTTGAGGCTCTGCGGCCATGACGAGACAGGGCCGAGCGGCGTTCTCGACCAGTCGATCGCCCGCATGCGCTCGCCCATCTCGCCCCCTCCGGCGAGGACGGCTCGAGCGTCCGCGCGGTCCAGCGGCGTACCCTCCGACGTGAACGACATGGCTCCTTGTAGCGTGGTGAAGAGGGCCGGAGAAGCGCCCAACGCCTGTGCGCCTCGGGTGAACCGGCGGCTCCGGCGGGGCGCAAACGGGGTGTGGCGTTATGCCCCGTCGTCGTCGGGCGGCGGGGTGTCCGTCGCCTCGATGATGTCGGTTGCGTCGGTTGCGTCGGTCGCGTCGGTCGCGTCGAGCGCGTCGCTCACCGCGCGCATCGCCCGGCGCACCACGTCGGGCGCGTAGCCCTGTCGCGCGAGGAAGGCATAGAGCTTCTGCCGTCGCTCCATGGGCTCGAGGCGCGCCAGGGAGCGGAGCTTCTTGCGCGCCGCCCGCTCGGCCACGGCGAGCTCGTCGGTCCCCTCGTCGGCCATCACCTGCCGGATCGCCGCGTCGGCCACGTCGCGGGCGACGCCCTTGCGGGCGAGATCCTGCTCGATCCGGCGGCGCGAGCGCGGCCTGCCCACGATGCCGGATCGCGCCTTCGCCTCGGCGAAGCGCGCGTCGTCGAGGAGCCCGTTCGCGCGGAGCCGCTCGATCACGGTCGTCACGTGCTCGCGGGGCTCGCCCTTCTCGATCAGGCGCTTCTCGAGCTCTCTGGCCGATCGCGCCCGGAACGACAGCAGCCGCAGCGCCCGCTCGTACGTCTTCTGCGCGCCCTCGCCGGGCGGCCGGAGCGGCTCCGCCGGGGTCCCCGGGCTGCTCTGCCCGGGCGCGAGGCCCGCGGCGCGCTCCTCGGGGACCGTGGCGAAGGGCACCCCGTCGACCAGGATGACGACGTGACCGGGCCTGTCGGGCGAGGGGACGATCCCCGTGATGATCGGCATGCGGAGGGCACGATGGCGCGGACCGCGCGCGCCGCAAGCACCGGGCGGCGGGAACGAGCGGAAGAGCCAGCCGCGGTCGGGCGCCAGGGCAGGGGAACGAGAGCAGGAGAGCCTCGGCGCCGCGCTCGTCTAGCCGTCGCGGAGCTCTTCCAGCACCTCCGCGAGGCTCGACGCGACGTCGGCGAGCGCCGCGTTCACCCGGTCCGCGTGCGTCCGGAAGCTCAGGATACACATCCGCAGCAGGAACCGCCCCCCGGCCACGACCCCCGTGAGCAGCACCCGCTGCTTCGCGTTCACCCGCGCGAGGAGGCGCCGATTCAGCGCGTCGAGCGCCGGCCCGTCGTCGACGCCGGGCGGGCGCGCCCTGAACGCGAGGAGCGACAGCTCCGGCTCGGCCACGACCTCGAACTGCGCCATCTGCCGGAGCGCGTCGGCCGCGCCGCGCGCGAGCGTGAGCTTCTCGTCGAGCTCGGCCCGGAAGACGGAGGCCCCGTGCATCTTCAGCGGCAGCCACACCCGCAGCCCGCGCGCGTCGCGCGACAGCTCGGGGCTGATCTCGCAGAAATCCACGAGATCGTCCTCTGCCTGCATCGGCGGCATGTACGACGCGGAGAGCGCGTGCGCGCGCCGCAGCGCCTCGCGATCGCGCACCGCGAGGCAGCCCGTCCCGTACGGCAAGAAGAGGCTCTTGTGCGGGTCCAGCGTCACCGAATCGGCGCGCTCGATCCCCCGCATCGCGGCGCGCCCTCTCTCGGTGAGCGCGAAGAAGCCGCCGTACGCCGCGTCGACGTGCAGCCAGAGGCGCTCGGCCTCGGCGAGGTCGGCGAGGGCGGGCAGATCGTCCACGGCGCCGGTGCTCGTGGTGCCCGCAGAGGCGACGAGCAGGAAGGGCGAGAGGCCGCGCGCCCTGTCGCGCGCCACCGCCTCCGCCGCCGCGTCGGGCCGCATGCGAAAGCGCCCGTCCACCGGGATCTCGCGCACGGCCTCCGGCGGAAAGCCGGCGAGGAGCGCGGCCTTCTTCACCGAGTGGTGCGCTTCCTCCGAGGCATAGAGGGTCCCCCGCAGGAAGTCCGGCGGGAGGCGCTCGCGGCGCGCGGTGATCACGGCGACGAGGTTCGCGAGCGAGCCGCCCGTCGTGAGGATCCCCCCGGAGCCCTCGGGCAGGCCGAGCATGGCGCAGAACCAGGCGATCACGTTCACCTCGATCTGCACGAGCAGGGGGGCGGCCTGGAAGACGCCCACATACCGGTTCACCGCGTCGGCGATCAGATCGGCCACCGCGGCGTGAAAGAGCCCGCCGCCCGGGATATACCCCATGTAACCGGGGGAAGCGGTGTTCAGGCTCATCGGGATGACCTTGCCGAAGAGCCTCCGGAGGAGCTTCTCGTAAGGCATGCCGCGCTCGGGCAGCGGCTCGCGGAGCGAGCGCGCGAGCCGCTTGCCTCCCCGCGTCGCGTGCATCGGCTGCTCCGGCAGGCTCTCGATGTGCTGCACGATGCGGTCCATCGCGAGCTCGACCATCTCGCGCATGACGTCGCCCGGTAGCTCGAGCGGGAGCGGGCTTGACTGCGTGCGTCTCGGGCGGGCCAACGCGCGCCATCCTACGCCAACGCGCGCTTCCGGTCGCGCGGCGTCCGGGCGAGGACGTGCGAGGACGTTGAAGGACGTGGCGAGACCGCGTGTGCTGCCTGCCCGGCTCAGGGCTCGATGACGAGCGCGCCGAACGCCTCGGGCACGTGGAAGTTCGGCTTCTTCGTCCTCGGTGGGCTCCACGCGAGGTAGTTGCGCGGGGCCTTCCCCTCCATGCGGTACAGGTTCATGGGCAGCCGCTCCTTCGGGGCGAGCGCCTGCACGATGCCCGGCGCCGTGAGCAGCACCTCGATCACGGCCGTGCGCGCCGAGGCGCGCCGGCTGGTCGCGATCGTGGCGCCGCTCGACCACGCCGTGTCTTCCTGGCGCGCGCCGCGATCGACCGCGATGTCGAAGAAATGCCCGAAAGGCCCGATCTCCACCTCGAAGTACCGCTCCGGCGAGGCGGGCGCCGGCGTCAGGAAGAGCTCGACGCAGTCCTCGGTGTAAAGCCCCTTCCGCTCCGCGCCGACCGGCTTCGATCGATCGGTGTTGAGCCCGGCTCCCGAGAGCTCGAAGAGGGCATAGAGCCCGTCCTTCGACCAGAGGAACCGCGCCCGCGTCAGGATCCCGGTGCTCTTGCCGGCATAATCGGTGTCCCATTGCACGGCCTTCGCGCGGCTCCAGGCCGCGTCGTCGGCCTTGCCGTCGATCGCGATCTCCTCGCCCGGCAAGAGCCGCGACGCGCGCGCCTCTGGCTTCACGGGCGCCGTGCCCGCCCCGGCGTCCTCTTGGCCGGCGGGCGTCTCCGGCGCGGGCGGCGGCGCGGGATCGGGCCCCTTCGCGGGGCCGCCGGGCGGGGGCGCCTGGCCGGGATCCCAGTCGAGCCGGAAGGGCGCCATCGCCTTGTAGTGCACCGGCCTCGGGCTCTTCAGCAGGTCTGCGCCGTCTCCCGTGATCGCCGTCGCCTTGAGGTCCAGCCCGAAGCGCTTCGCCGCGGCCTCGATGAGCGGCGATGTCCGGTGGCCGCCGAGCTCGCGCGCGAGCGCGGGGCTGTTCCAGACCCCCATGAACTCCGCCACCACGCGGTCGACGCGCACCGGGTTCGTGCCGCCGATCGCCACCATCTCCGCGGTGGGGCGCAGGACCTGGAAGCCGTCTCCGCCCATCCCCGGGGCGCCGTCGCCGAGCACCGCGTCCGGCGTCGAGATCTCGAGCACGTCGACCATGCGCTCGGCGAAGGCGCGGAGCGACGAGAGGTACAGCGCGCGGTCCTCCTGCCCGGCCGACTTCGTGTCGAGGTAGGGCTTGAGCTCCCGGTGCATCCGCCACTTCTGCTTGTAGGCGGGCGCGCTGTCCGACAGCATCACCGTCCCCTGCATGCCCTTGATGCCGGCCGAGATGACCGAATACCTGTGCATCTTGATCCGGGGGAGCGACAGGAACAGCCCGCGATCGAGGTGCTCGGCGAGCACCCTGGGCATGAGCAGCGTCGGCACGTGGCTCGCCTGGATCCCGCGGATGGCGAGCGGCTGTCCGGGCCTGTCCCCGGCGACGTCGTAGACCCCGTCGTCGTCCATGGCGACGAGCGCGACGCCCTCCTCCGCGGCCATCGCCTCGTAGCCGGTCCGCTGCGCGAGGTCCTTCCAGAACTTGTGCGAGTGGCCGCACCCCTCGGCGATCGTGATCGTCGTGTGCCCGCGCGCCTTGAGGCACTGCACGACGCCGCGCACGAACTCAGGCTGGGTGATCCGGCCGGTCACGCCGTCGTCGCCCTTGTGCTTCGCCGGGTCCTTCACGCTGTCGAACCCGCAGATATTCGGCTTGAGGAGCACGGGAGTCGCCGCGGGCCGCCGCGGCACCACCGCCTCGCAGAGGCGCTTGCCGAGCTCCAGGGGGCCCTGGCCGCGCAGCACGGTGACCGGCGAGTCGTCGGCCTTGATCCGCGCGACGTGCCGCTTCCGGAGGGCGGCGCCGTCGATGCTGTCGGACGCGATCACCGAGGGGCCGGCGTCGTACCGCTGCGACGCGCCCGCGACGACGTCGCTCGACGCGCTCGGCGCGGCGGTGGGCACGGCCGGGTGCGCGGAGGCGGCGGCGAACGAGGAGGCGGTCGCAGAGGCCGCGGCGGTCGCGGCCGGGGGCGCGGGCGGCGTCGGCGGCGTCGCGTCGAGCGGCGGCTGCGCGGCGGTGGCGCTGCCCGCGAGGCCGTCCGGCGGGCGCTGCCGGTCCCCGCAGCCCGCGAGGGCGGCGAGCAGCGCCGGGAGCGCCGCGATCGCGGAGGGGAGACGCCGCGCGGGGCGGCCGTGGCTCGCTCGGGTGCTGTTCATCCTCGCAGAGCACGATGGAGCCAAAAGGCGGTGGGGAGAAGAAGGAAAGGGTCGGCCGGCTGCTTGCCCTCCCGTCAGGGCGGTGATCACGAACGGAATGCCGGGTACGTCGACCGCCGGGGCCATGGCGAAGCCCTCGGGGGACGAGGACTGCCGGTCTGTGCGCTCCGGGTCTCCGTGCGCCGGCGGCCTTCACGCGGGGGAGCCGAGGCGCGGGGCGCTCATCGCGCGGCCACGGGGCGAGGCCGCGGCGAGGCCCGGGACGAGCGCCTCGATGCGCGCGCGCTGCCGGCTGGTCAGCTCGCCGAGCGCGCGGACGATCGCGAGATCCTTCTGCTTCGCCTCCACGATCACCACCACCTCGCGCCCGCCCGAGGCCTCCTCGACCTCCTCGCAGTAACGGAGAAGCCCGCGGCCGGTGATGTGCTCGGCGTGCGCCCCCGCAGGCTTGCCCTTCCACTGCTCGCTGTAATGGAGCTCGGGCAGCCGATCCGCCGGCCAGGAGCGGAGCGCGGCCTCGAGCTCCACCTCGTACGGCGCGCTCCGCGGGTTCGCCGACCAGTGCAGGTTGTCGAACACGATGGGCACCTCACCCCCGGTGGCCTCGAGCAGCTCCGGCACAGTCCAGCAGCGCTCGTCGTTCTCCAGCGCGAGCCGATCCCGCGCCGGCGGCGCGAGCCGCGCGATCCCCTCGCGGAGCCGCGAGGCGGTGCTCTCGCGGTCGCCGTAGACACCGCCGCCGTGCAGGGTGATCGAGCCCCGCGCGCCGATGAGATCCATCACCCAGCCCTGATCGTTCATGACCGCGAGCGAGTTGATCAGCACCTCCTCGCGCGGCGAGGAGAGCACAACGAACTGGCTCGGATGATTCGACAGGTGCACATCGCCCCGCTCCGCTGCGCGGCGGACGGATCGCAGGTCCGGCACCAGCATGCGCGCGCCCGGCGCGATATCGAGCAGCGGGAAGAGATCGCTGGAGATGCGGTGCGCCGTCAGGCCGAGGCCGGTCGAGTACACGAGCGATCGCCGGACGTACTCGGCGTTGTACCTGTAGATCGGCGTGAGATCGACCAGGCCCTTGAGGTAGCGACCGAGCTGGGCGGTCTTCAGCGACGGCTCCGGCATCCCGAGCGACTGACAGACATGGCCGAGTCGAATCATGTCGACAGGGTGTGTCGCCCTCGACCCGCCGGCATCGGGCCTGAAGCGATTTTATTCCATGATGCCCAGGTCGCTCGCGCCGAACGCGGTGAGGATCCCGATCGCCGACCTGACGCGGCGCGCGGCGTACCCCATGATCCTCCTTGGCTCGGACAGGAGAGCGCCAGCCTGGCGCTCCCCCACCGGGCGCCGGCGGAGCGGTTGCGCGGAGCCAGCCATGATGGCTGGAAGGGGGCCAGTCATGATCGAGGTACCGAGCGCGGGCCGCCAGCGCGGCGCGGGCGGCTCCAGGGGCGCGCATGCCGTCGTGATCGGGGCCAGCATGGCCGGGCTCGTCACGGCCCGCGTCCTGTCGGAGCATTTCGCGCGGGTCACCCTCGTGGACCGCGACCGTCTCCCCGGCTCGCCGGACGTCCGCAGGTGCGTGCCGCAGGGGCGCCACGTTCACGTCCTGCTCGGCGCCGGCCTCGACGCCCTCGGCGGCATGTTCCCGGGCATCCTGGAGGAGCTGACCGCCGACGGCGCCCTCATGGGCGACTTCGGCGAGCGGATCGCCTGGTACCATGGCGGCGTCTGGAAGGTGCAGTTCGCGAGCGGCATCCCGCTCCTCCAGTGCAGCCGCGCGTTCCTCGAGCACCACGTCCGCCAGCGCGTGCGCTCGCTCCCGAACGTCGAGATCCTGGACGAGACGACCGTGTCCGGCCTGCGCCTGAGCGCGGACCGCGCCCGGGTCACCGGCGTGACCATCGAGCGGCCGGGGGGCGGGCCCGACGAGCTCACCGCGGAGCTCGTCGCGGACGCCAGCGGGCGCGGGTCGCGGGCGCCGCAGTGGCTGGAGGCCGCCGGCTACGCGAGGCCGCCGGAGAGCAAGGTCGAGATTGACATCGCCTATGTATCGAGGGTCTACAGGCCCCCCGAGCGCTACCGGCACAGGCCGGTGCTCCTCCTCATCGCCCCGCGTCCGCCGGCGGGGAAGCGAGCGGGCTTCCTGTGCAGCGTCGAAGGGGACCGGTGGTACGTGTCCCTCTGCGGCTATTTCGGCGAGCATCCGCCGCTCGACGACGCGGGGTTCGTCGAGTTCTCGCGGACCATCGCGCGGCCCGAGATTCACGAGCTCATCAAGGACGCCGAGCCGTTGACCTCCCCGACGCTCTACCGGTTCCCTGCGGATCGCAGGTGCCATTTCGAGCGCATGCAACGCCAGCCGGACGGCTTCGTGGTCCTCGGCGACGCTGCCTGCGCGTTCGACCCGATCTTCGGGCAGGGAATGACCGTGGCGTGCCTCGGAGCGGGCGTGCTGGCGCGCTGCCTCCGCGACCAGCCGGGCGGAGATGTGCGCGGGCTCGCCAGGCGTTTCCAGCGCGCGCTCTCCTCGTCGACGGATCTGCCGTGGCGGCTGGCCACGACGGAGGACCTGCTGTTCCCGGAGGCGGAGGGAGAGCGGCCGCTCTGGTTCGGGGCGATGCGGTGGTACAACAGAAAGCTCGCGGAGGTATCCGCGTACGACACGGCGGTTTACGGGAGGTGGCTGCTCGTCCTGCACCTCATGCGAGGGCTCATCACCTGCTTTGCGCCCTCGGTGGTGATCGCCGTGCTCCGGCACGCCGTTCGCGAAGCGCTCATGCCCTCGCCGGGACCTGCGCGCGCCGCGGCCGCGCCGCTCCGCAGGAGCGACCCGGCGACGCGGGCGCGCCTGACATCGTGCTTCACCCGGACCGCCGGCGAGCCACGCAGCTCCGGGCGCGGTCCCAGGTTGCGCGGGCCGCGCCCGCGGATCCGGCCCACGGCTGACAAGGCCGCCGGCCAGGCCCGGTAGGTGTTCCGGGCGGCCCGGTGTCGTTCCTGTTGACCCCGCGGCGCGCGGATCGTTTACGCTCGACAGCCGATCTCCCGTGGCGCGCGCTGCGCGACGCGGCCGCGCCTCGCCCGATGTTCGCTCGGCACCCGGAGCGCATCGCCAGCCATCCCCCTGCAGTCACCCGTCGTCGTCCGCCCCATGGCCCTACATCGAGGTTGACCATGCCCCACCTGCGCTTCTTCTTCCTCCTCGGCTTCGCCTTGCTCGTCGCGGCCTGCTCGAGCGATTCCCCCGGATCGACGAGCGGCGGGGCACCCCAGTGCGGGACAGGCCAGTCCCTGTGCGGCGATGTGTGCGCGGATCTCGCCACCGATGCGGCGCATTGCGGGTCCTGCGACGTCGCCTGCGCGGCGGGTGAGCTCTGCAACGGGGCGGGCGAGTGCGCGGTGACGTGCACGGCGGGGCGGCTCGCCTGCGACGGCACGTGCGTCGATCCGGGGACGGATCGCGACCATTGCGGCGCGACGGGCGATTGCCGCGGGGACAGCGCCGGCGTCGCGTGTCCGGCCGGAGAGATCTGCGATGGCTCCGGAGAGTGCGCGCTGTCGTGCCAGAGCGGGCTGGTCGCGTGCGACGGCACGTGCATCGACCCCGACACCGACCGCCACCACTGCGGCGCGACGGACGATTGCCGCGGAGACAACGCGGGTGTCGCCTGCCCGGCCGGGGCGATCTGCAACGGGGCAGGGGAGTGCGAGCTGTCGTGCCAGAGCGGGCTCGTGGCGTGCGACGGCACGTGCATCGACCCCGACACCGACCGCGACCATTGCGGCGCGACCGGCGATTGCCGGGGAGACGACGCGGGGGTTGCGTGCGCGGCCGGGCAGATCTGCAATGGGGCAGGGCAGTGCGAGCTGTCGTGCCAGAGCGGGCTCGTGGCGTGCGACGGCACCTGCATCGACCCGGACACCGACCGCGACCATTGCGGCGCGACCGGCGATTGCCGGGGAGACGACGCGGGGGTTGCGTGCGCGGCCGGGCAGATCTGCAACGGCGCAGGGGAGTGCGAGCTGTCGTGCCAGAGCGGGCTCGTGGCGTGCGGCGGCGCCTGCATCGACCCGGACACCGATCGCGACCATTGCGGCGCGACCGGCGATTGCCGTGGGGACAGCGCTGGCGTCGCGTGCCCGGCTGGAGAGATCTGCAATGGCGCCGGGGCGTGCGAGCTGTCGTGCCAGAGCGGGCTGGTGGCGTGCGACGGCACCTGCATCGACCCGGACACCGACCGCGATCACTGCGGCGCGAGCGGCGACTGCCGCGGAGACAGCGCTGGCGTCGCGTGCCCGGCTGGAGAGATCTGCAATGGCACCGGCGAGTGCGAGCTGTCTTGCCAGAGCGGGCTCGTGGCGTGCGACGGCACCTGCATCGACCCGGACACCGACCGCGATCATTGCGGCGCGAGCGGCGACTGCCGCGGAGACATCGCTGGCGTCGCGTGCGCGGCCGGGGAGATCTGCAATGGCGCCGGGGCGTGCGAGCTGTCGTGCCAGCGCGGGCTCGTGGCGTGCGGCGGCACCTGCATCGACCCCGACACCGACCGCGACCATTGCGGCGCGACCGGCGATTGCCGCGGCGACAACGCAGGTGTCGCGTGCCCGGCTGGAGAGATCTGCAACGGCGCCGGCGAGTGCGAGCTGTCTTGCCAGAGCGGGCTCGTGGCGTGCGGCGGCACGTGCGTCGACCCCGACACCGACCGCGACCATTGCGGCGCGACCGGCGACTGCCGCGGCAGCGACGCGGGCGCGGCCTGCGGCGCGGGCGAGATCTGCAGCGAGGGCGCGTGCGAGGCCTCGTGCGCGCTGCCCCTCGTCGCCTGCGGCGGCGCCTGCGTCGACCCCTTGACCGACGAGACCTACTGCGGCGCGACCGGCGACTGCGCCGGGGCCAGCGCCGGCGCGACCTGCAGCGCGGGCGAGGCGTGCGTGGCCGGCGCCTGCGCGAGCGCGGACGCGAGCCTCTCCGGCCTCTCGGTCTCGAGCGGGACCCTGAGCCCGGACTTCGACCCTGCCGCGGCGCTGTATGTCGTGTCCGTCGAGGATCACATCGCGTCGATCACCGTCACGCCGACCGCGTCGGCCCCGGGCGCCACCATCACGGTCAACGGGGCCGCTGTCGCCTCGGGGAGCGCCTCGCCGCCGATCACGCTCACCGAGGGCGGCGCCACGGCGATCACCGTCGAGGTCACCGCGCCGAGCGGGGACGCGACGACCTATGGCGTGGTGGTCCTCCGCGGCGGGATCGCCTCGGCGTACCTCAAGGCCTCCAACACGGACGCGGGCGACCAGTTCGGCTACGCGGTCGCGCTCGAAGGCGACACGCTCGCCGTGTCCGCGCTCCTCGAGGCCAGCGCCGCGACCGGGGTCGATGGAGACCAGACCGACAACTCGAAGATGTGCGGCGCCGTGTACGTGTTCGCGCGCCAGGGCGTCGCCTGGGTCCAGCAGGCGTACCTGAAGCCCTCCACCTCGGATCGGAGCGACAACTTCGGCCACAGCCTCGCGCTCTCGGGCGACACCCTGGCGGTCGCCGCGCCGGGGGAGGACAGCAACGCCCGCGGCGTGAACGGCGACCAGGCGAGCAACGGCGCGGCGAACGCCGGCGCGGTCTACGTCTTCACGCGCAGCGGCGCGACATGGTCCCAGCAGGCTTACCTCAAGGCCTCCAACTCGGAAGAGCAGGACCAGTTCGGCCACGCGGTGACGCTCGACGGCGACACGCTCGTCGTGGGCGCGCCCAACGAGGACAGCTCCGCCACCGGCGTGAACGGCGCGCAGGGCAACGGGGCGTCGCAGGCGGGCGCCGCCTACGTGTTCACGCGCAGCGGCGCGGCGTGGACCCAGCAGGCGTACGTCAAGGCGTCGAACACCGGCTCGGGCGACCGGTTCGGCGCGAGCGTCGCGCTGTACCGGGACACCCTCGCCGTGGGCGCGACGGGCGAGGCGAGCAGCGCCACGGGCGTGAACGGCGCGCAGGCGGACAACGGCGCTGCCGGGAGCGGCGCCGTGTACGTGTTCACGCGCAGCGGGGCCGCGTGGACCCAGCAGGCGTACCTCAAGGCGTCGAACACCGGCGCGAACGACGTGTTCGGCGCGAGCGTCGCGATCGATCGAGACACCCTGGTCGTTGGCGCGACGGGCGAGGCGAGCAGCGCCACGGGCGTGAACGGCGCGCAGGACGACAACACGGCTCCCGGGAGCGGCGCCGCGTACGTGTTCACGCGCAGCGGGGCCGCGTGGACGCAGCAGGCCTACCTCAAGGCGTCGAACGCCGAGACCGGCGACGTGTTCGGGGCCGCTGTCTCGATCGACGAGGATTTCCTCGCCGTGGGCGCGTCCGGCGAGGACAGCAGCGCCGCGGGGTGGGGCGGCGTCGAGTCCGACAACGGCGCTCCCGAGAGCGGTGCAGCGTACCTGTTCGAGCGCTCCGGCGGCGCCTGGGTGCAGGCCTCGTACATCAAGGCGTCGAACACGGGCGCGTCGGACGCGTTCGGGGCGCGGCTCGCCCTCTCGGCCACCACGCTCGTCGTCGGCGCGGCCGCAGAGGACAGCAGCGCCACGGGCGTCGACGGCGACGGCGCCAGCGACGCGGCGGCCGCGAGCGGCGCCTGCTACAGCGCCCGCTGGTAGGGCGCGGCGCGCCCCCGCATCCCTCGTCTCATCGCGCTCACCGCGGTTTCAGTTCGCGACCTCGCACGTGACGGAGACGGGGGCGAGATCGACGAAGGCGTCTCCCTCGACGGTCCACCGCTGCATGACATGGTGCTTGTTCTCCCCGTAGCCGTCGAACTCGTACTCGGCGGCTGCCCCGACGTACCGGAGAGGGATCCCCGCACGAACCCCGGTCATCGCCGCCCTCAGATCCCGCCACGAGGCCGCCTCGTTCTCCGGGCGGTTGAGCTGGCGGATGATCCCCTGCAGCGCGCGCCCGGATTCCGGGATCGCCCCGGTCGTCGCCTGGGCGTACGCGAGGCCCATCGCGATGAGGACGATGCCATCGTAGTAGAAATGGGCTGCGGGGAACGGCGCTTCGCCGTTCCACCGGCGGGAGAAGCGCTCGGCGAAGGCGGCGGCGTTCCCGGTCGTGCAGTCGACCGACCCCTCGGCGTCGTCCATGACATGGCACTCGCTCCGCAGGCTGAGCGACGGCGATACCCCGATGTACCCGTCGAGAGATCCTGTCGGGATGTTGGCGAGGAACACGTCGGTGCGCAGCGCCGGGCCGAGGAGCCAGGTGCCGGGGCGCCCGGAGAGGGTCCACTCGGTGACGATGGTCGAGGCGGTGGCGGGGTAGGCGGCCAGGAGCGTGCGGCCGGCGTTCGATGCGAAGGCAGACTTGATCTTGTTCGTGTACGTCTGCTCGCCCGACGTGAACGTCACCGAGGGGAGGATCCTGCCCCCGAGCGCCGCGAAGTTGCTCGTGAACTGGCTGCCGACGTTGGTGTTGTAGTCGTCCCGTCCGGCGAGGGTGTTCACCGTCTTGATGCCCTCGCCAAGGGCATATTTCGCCAGCGCGCACCCGACGGCGAACGAGGAAGGCGCGAGCCGCAGCCAGCCTCCCTTCGCCTCGCTGCGCGCGATGGAGGGCGCCGCATACCCCGGCAACATGTGGAGCGCATCGCGCGCCTTCACGTCCGGCGCGATATCACGGCCGAGATCGTTCTCCTCGGGACCGACCAGGTAATCGACCTGATCCACGTAGAGCAGCTCGAGCAGCGCGTCGAACCCACGCTCCGGGTCCGAGTGGCTGTCTCGGGTCAGGATGTCGAACTGCCTCCCGTCGAGCCCGCCCGCCGCGTTCAGATCCTCGACCGCGAGCAGCATCGCTTGCTCGAGGTTGCGCCCGATGGCCGACTCGTTGCCGGAGAAGGGGAGGATGCCCCCGACGACGATCGCGTCCTCCGGCGGACCGGGCGCCGTCGACGCGCAGGAAGCCGAGAGCACGGACGCAAGTCCGAGGAGCGCCCCGGTCCGCAGGCGCCGCGTGCGTCGTCCGCGAGGGCCGGACCCCATGCCGGTTCGATGAAGGCGACGCGGCGTGGCGAGGATTCCAGGGCGCATGCTCAACCCTGGAGACGACATCACATCCAGGACGAACGTGTCAACGAGGCATGGTGATGGACAGCGAGGATCAGAACAGACACCCGCACGATCGTGTAGTGAGAAACACGGAAGCGGGCGCGGCCCGACCGCGTTCCGCGTGTGCGACAGGTACGTGAGTGCCGGAGGAGGCGGCCGCGCGTCGGGCGCTTGTCAGTTCACGCACTCCCACTGGACCGTGAAGCAGATCAGTCGCCCGAGCTCGTCGGTGCCGCACTCCCCGCCGCCGTCGAAGAACCGCTGTCCCGGGCTATCGCACGAGGTGGGATCTTCGCAGTAGCCGCACACGTTGCCGCAGGTACCGCCGATGGCCCCGGCGGCCGCGTAGCCGAGCTCCTGGCAGATGAGATCGAGGTGGAAATACCCCTCGGCGTTGGCCGAGACCCACGCGGTGTCCTCGTCCGCGGCGCACACCACCCACGGCGAGCCCGTCCCGACATCTTCCCCGGTCCGACAGACCTCCCCGCCGCCGCCGCCGCCGCCGCCGCCGCCGTCACAATCCTCCTCCTGCGAGACGTGGATCGGGAAGTTGAGCGAGGTGCCGTAGCCCCACGGATCGTAGGCGATGACGCCCAGCTCGTAGTTGCCGGCCACGGCCGTGCTGAACGTCGCCGTCGCGCCGCTCGGCGAGAGCGCCGCATAGGCCGGCCCGGAGACCTGGTACCAGAAGTAGCTCACCTCGTCCCCGTCCGGATCGCTGGCGCTGACCGTGATGGTCGCCTCCTCGCACGTGGTGATGAACTTGCTCTCTGCGATGTCGAGATCGGTGATCTGCGGCGGAGAGTTGAGCGCCGCGATCACGTCCAGACCGCCGTTGGGCTGGCCGGTGCAGTGCGACACGAGCGTCGTCTCGACGGTCGCGCCGCCGAACACCGAGACATAGCCCTCGGCCGTGGTGCAGTACGACGAGGGGACGCCGGGCTCGGC
Organism: Sorangium sp. So ce119; assembly: GCF_051524405.1. Classification (NCBI taxonomy): domain Bacteria; kingdom Pseudomonadati; phylum Myxococcota; order Polyangiales; family Polyangiaceae; genus Sorangium; species Sorangium sp. So ce119. The sequence continues at coordinate 393,192 of NZ_CP150310.1, forward strand.
CTCGGGCGCGGCGCAGACCCAGTAGTCTCCAGGCGGGAGCACGAACAGCGCATCCGCGAAGGGGTGATTCTCGCCGCCGGACGGGCTCAGATCCGCCGGGAGCGCTTCCTCTTCCAGGGGCACCGTCGCCTCGGCGACAGCCTCCCCGTAATAACAGCTATCGTAGGCGTTCACGACCCTGATGTTGATCGCGGAGACGTCGTGCGTGGGCCCTGGCGTGGAGAGCGCCACGCGGATCCGTCCGACCTCGGCCTCTTCACCGGACTCGGGCGCAGGTGATCCGTTGCACGCCCCCGCAAGCAGCCCAAGAACCAGCGCGCCGCACTTCAGTGCTTTCATGTGTCCTCTTCCTCCCGGCAGGGGGACGCGCAAGCCGTTGATGCGCTCTCCAACCCCCGCACATGTAGTATGCACGGGCCGCATGTGACGTGAAGCACCTCCGCGGCGATGAGCACGAATCCCGCAGCGCTGGGCCATCGCGGAAGACGCCCGGTTGACGTCGATCCCGGCGAGAGGCCGGGCTTGACATCACGTCGCCTGTCTCGTCGGGTGAAGGGCGCGCGCGAGGTGCGGAGTTCGTCCTCGGGTGAAGGGCCCGCGCCGGAGGTGCGGAGTGCGCGCCACGCTCGCCGCGCGCTCCAGACGAGCCTCCTGCGCGCGCCGGGAGCGCGAGCGGGCCTGCGGTCAGCCCGCCGCGCGGCTCATCGCGCCTCGGCGGCGCCCTGGACCCGCGCGTCCAGCCCCACGATGCGGTCGAGCAGCGCCCGATCGAGGCTCGCCTCCACCGCGGTGGCGAGCCGGTCGTACTCGTCGTGCCGGCTCGGGATCGCCGGCTCGCCCGCGGGCGCGGCGAGCCCTCGCCGCGCGCGCAGGGCCGCGAGCAGCGCGCGCCGGAGCCCGTCGTTCTCGAAGATCCCGTGGATCATCGTCCCCACCACGACGCCGTCCGCCGACACCGCCCCGTCGAGCGCCGCCTCGGCCCGTCCGCTCCTCGACGCGATCGCGAACGCCGCGCGCGCGCCGTTCGCCCGCTCGACCTGGCCCATGTGGATCTCGTAGCCGGTCAGCTCTGCTTCCCCCGCGCCCGCCGCCCCCAGGAACGAGTCGCCGGCGATCCGCGCCCGGACCTGCGCCGTCGTCTTGGTCCGCTCGAACCGCGTCCACACGTCGAGCAGCCCGAGCCCCCGCGCCGACGGCTCGGCCGACTCGACGCCCTCCGGATCCTCGATCGCCCCGCCGAGCATCTGGCAGCCGCCGCAGATCCCGAGCGTCCACCCGCCCTGCCGGGCGCGCGCCGCCACCGCCTCGGCGAGGCCGCTCGCGCGCAGCCACGCGAGATCGGCCATCGTGCTCTTCGTCCCGGGGAGCACCACGAGGTCCGCCCCGCCGATCTCGTCCGACCGCTCGATGAACCGCACCGCCACGCCCCGCTCGTGCTCCAGCGGCTCCACGTCGTCGTAGTTGGATATCCGCGGCAGCCTCACCACCGCGATGTCGAGCTCCCCGGGCCCCGCCGGCCCCCGCCGCCGCCGGTTCTCGAGGGCCACCGAGTCCTCGTCCGCGATCCGGAGCTGCTTCACGTACGGCACCACGCCGAGCACCGGCACGCCGGTCCGCGCCGTCAGCATCTCGAGCCCCGGCTCGAGCAGCTTGATGTCGCCGCGGAACTTGTTGATCACGAACGCGGCCACGCGCGCCCGCTCGTCGGGATCGAGCAGCGTCATCGTCCCGACCAGCGCCGCGAACACCCCGCCGCGGTCGATGTCGCCGGCGAGGAGCACCGGCGCGTCGGCGACGCGCGCGACGTGCATGTTCACGATGTCGCGGTCCTTCAGGTTGATCTCCGCGGGGCTGCCCGCCCCCTCGATCACCACGACGTCGTGCGCCTCGCGGAGCCGCCCGAGCGAGCGGGCGATGATGTCCTTCAGCTCGCCGCGGTAGGCGAAGTAGTCGCGCGCGTGGAGGCTCCCGATCGGCTTGCCGAGGACGACCACCTGAGAGCGCGAGTCGCCCTCCGGCTTGAGCAGGATCGGGTTCATGTCGACGGTCGGCGCGACCCGCGCCGCCTCGGCCTGCACCGCCTGCGCCCGGCCGATCTCGCCGCCGTCCGGGGTCGCGAACGAGTTCAGCGCCATGTTCTGCGACTTGAACGGCGCGACCCGGAGGCCCCGCCGCTGGAACATCCGGCAGAGCGCCGTGCAGAGCAGGCTCTTGCCGACCGAGGACGCGGTGCCCTGCACCATCACCGTGAGCGCTGTCATCGAACGAGGCCCTCTCCCAGGGAACACGCCGCGAGCGCCGCCGCCGCGAGCGCGGCGAAGATCAGCGCCGCGAGCACCACGATCCGGCACGCCTCGTCGATGAGCCCCCGCCGGAGCGGCTCGATCGGGTCGCCGAGGCGGTAGTGGCCGCGCTTCTCGAGCTCGACGCGGAGCAGCCCGGCCATCGCCGCCATCGGCCGCCCAGCGTTCGGGCTCTCGGTGCGCCCGCCGTCGCGCAGGAGCACGGCGAGGCCGCGGCGCGCGTCGGCGCCGCGCAGCCACCCGGCGGCGATCAGCAGCAGCGCCGTGAGCCGCGCCGGCACGAAGTTCAGCGCGTCGTCGAGCCGCGCCGACGCCTTGCCGAGGTACTCGTAGCGGCCGTGGTAGCCCACCATGGCGTCGAGGGTGTTCACCGCGCGGTAGAAGAGCGCGCCCGGCAGCCCGAACAGGGCGAAGTAGAAGAGCGGCGCGACGAAGCTGTCCGACGCGTTCTCCGCGACCGACTCGATCGACGCGGCCACGAGCGCGGGCTCGTCGAGCTCCGACGGGTCGCGGCTGCAGAGGCTCCGCAGGGCGCCGCGCGCCGCGGGGACGTCCCCGGCCGCGAGCGCGTCGCGCACGCCGGAGGCCGCGTCGCGGAGCGCGCGCAGCGCGAAGGTCGGCTTCAGAAAGAGAGCTGACAAAGCGAAGCAGACCACCGGGTGCGGGGCGATCAGCGCGGCGAGCCCCGCGCCCAGCGCCGCGAACAGGCAGGGGACGGCGAGGGCCATGAGCGCGCCGAAGAGGAGCTCGGCCACGCGGCCGGACCGCGGCGCGCGGCGCTTCAGCGCCTGGATCGCGGTGCCCATCCACACGACCGGGTGGACGGCGGCCGGGGGCTCGCCGCAGGCGAGGTCGAGCGCGACAGCGACGAGCAGCGCGGCGGCGGCGGTCATCGCGCGTCCTCGTCACCGACGAGCGCGACAGGGCCGGGGCGCAGGCGCAGGACGGCGCCCATCACGGCGACGTAGAGCTCGCTGGCCGACCGGTTGAGCCGCTGGTGCGCGCGTCCGGCGAGGTCGCGGAAGGCCCGGCCGAGCCGGCTCTCGGGCACGACGCCCATGCCCACCTCGTTCGACACGAGGACGACGTGGGGCGCCGCGGACTCCACGGCGGCGGCGAGATCCTCGATGCGCGCCTCGATGCGATCGAGCTCGCGGCCCTCGGTCTCGTCGCGGAGCAGCAGGTTCGACAGCCAGAGGGTGAGGCAGTCGACGACGACGACGTCGACGCCGGAGAGCGCGGCGATGCGCTCGGGGAGCGCGAGCGGCTCCTCGACGGTGGCGAACTCGTCGCCCCGCTCGCGGGCGTGCGCGGCGATGCGCGCCCGCATCTCGTCGTCGAACGGCTCGGCGGTCGCGATGAACGCGCGGCGCGCCCCGAGCGAGCGCCCGAGCGCGAGCGCGAAGGCGCTCTTGCCGGAGCGCACCCCGCCGCCCACGAGGGCGATCCGCCGCGGCGCCGCGCGCTCGCCGCTCATCTCCCCAGCTCTTTCCGGTGCGCGGCGGCGCTCGCCACGAGCCCCTCGGGGACGAGCGGGTTCGAGGCCCAGTGCGCGTGCACGTAGGAGGCGAGGACGCGCTGCGCCCAGTACCCCTCGCGCGCGACCTGGCCGCCGCGCCGGCGGCGCACCGAGTAGGCGTGCTCGATCGGCAGGGGCGCCTGCGCGGCCGGCGGGGGCGGCGACGCCTGCGCCGCCGGCGGCTCCAGCGGCGCCGGCGCGGGCTGCGCGGGGCGGAGCTCGGAGTAGCGGAACTGGTGCCCGCGGAAGCGGAGCCCGGCGCCGCCCAGGATCGTGCGCGTCTGCGTCTCGACCTCCACGTAGCCGAGCGCCTGCAGCTTCTCGCACATGACGGCCTCGGCCGGCACGAGCCCGACCATGGGGTGCGCGCGCCCGTCGAGCGTGCGGATCGCCTCGGTCAGGTACATGAGCCCGCCGCACTCGGCGTAGATCGGCCCCCCGCGGCCGGCGAACGCGCGGATCTCCGCGCGCAGGCCGGCGTTGTCGGCCAGGCGCTCCGCGTGCGCCTCGGGGTAGCCGCCGCCGAGGTAGAGCGCGTCGACCTCGGGCAGGCGCGCGTCGCGGATCGGCGAGAACCGCACGAGCTCGGCCCCCGCGGCCTCGAGGCGGCGCAGGTTGTCCGCGTAGTAGAAGTGGAAGGCCTCGTCGAACGCCACCCCGAGGCGCGCCCGGCGCTGCTGCGCCCCGCCGCTCGCCGCTGTCACGGCGCCGCCCGCCGCCGTGCCCGGCGCGGCCGGCGCGGCCGGCGCCGTCGCCTCCGCCGCCTGCGGCAGCGCCGGCGCGCTGCGCGCGATCTCGAGCAGCGCGTCGAGCCCGATCCACGCCTCGGCCTGCGCGCCCCAGTGGTCGAAGCGCTCCTCCGGGAGCGCGGCCTCGTCGGCCGTGCGCAGGCCGAGGTGGCGCTCGGGGAAGCTCTGCGCCTCGTCGCGCGGCAGCCCGCCGATCACCGGCGTCGACCGGTTCGCCTGCGCCTGCGCCTGGCGGAGGATGTCGAGGTGCCCGCGGCTGCCGACCTGGTTGCACACCACCGCGGCCACGCGCACCCCCGGATCGAAGCCCGCGAACCCCTGCACCAGCGCCGCGACGCTGCGGGCCATCCCGGACGCGTCGACGACGAGCGCGACCGGCGCCTCGAGCCACTTCGCGATCTCGGCCGTCGAGCCTTCTTCTCCGGTGGGGCTCGCGCCGTCGAACAGCCCCATCACCCCCTCGATCAGCGCCACGTCGGCGCCCGCGGCCTCCGCCGCGAACGTCGACAGCACCGCGTCCCGGCCCATCATCCAGCCGTCGAGGTTGTGCGACGTCCCGGCGACGGCGCGCGCGTGGTACGTCGGATCCAGGTAATCGGGCCCGCACTTGAACAGCGCGACCCGCAGCCCGCGGGCGCGGAGCGCGCGCGCGATCGCCACCGTGGTGGTCGTCTTCCCGACGCCGCTCGCCGTGCCGGCGACGACGAGCCGGGGGATGGCGGGGCCCATCAGAAATCGACCCCGATCTGCGCCTTCGCGCCCTGCTCGAACGGGTGCTTCACCGACTTCATCTCCGTCACCAGATCGGCGAGCGCGACGAGCGCGTCCGGGGCGTTCCTGCCGGTGATCACCACATGAACGTGCGCGGGCCTCGCGCGCAGCGCGTCGAGGAGCTCTTCCTCCGCGACGAAGCCGTAGTGCAGCGCATACGTGATCTCGTCGAGCACCACGATGTCCTGCTCGCCGCTCCCGATGAGCGCCGCGGCCTCCTGGAAGGCGGCGCGCGCCGCCGCCTTGTCGCGCGAGAGGTCGTCGCTCTCCCAGGTGAAGCCGCGCCCCATCACGAGGAACGTGAGGCCGGGGAGCGTCTCGGCGAACAGGCGCTCTCCCGTCTTCCACTTCCCCTTGATGAACTGCACCACGGCGACGCGCATGCCCCGGCCGAGCGCCCGGAACACCATTCCGAGCGCGGCCGTCGTCTTGCCCTTGCCGTGGCCGGTATAGACGATGACGAGCCCTTTTCGACCTGCCGTCGCCGCGCCGGCGCCGCCCTCCGCGCTCACGAGCCCTCCTCCGCCGGGCGCGGATCGCGAGGCTTCTTCTCGGCCTTGCGGAAGCGGTGGCTGAACTCCGGATCATAGAGCCGCGAGTCGGCGAAGTCCGTGGACGTGAGCACCCGGCCGACGAGGATCATCGACTGGCTCTTGATCCCCTCGGCCCGCACCTTCTCCCGGATGTCGGCGAGCGTGCCAGTCACGATCTTCTGATCCGGGCAGCTCGCCTTGTGCACCACCGCGACGGGGCAGTCGGCGCCGTAGGCCGGGATGAGCGCCGCGGTGACGTCCTTGAGCAGGGTGATGCTCAGGAACAGGCAGAGCGTCGCCTGGTGGCGCGCGAGCTCCTCGAGCCGCTCGGCCGGCGGCACCGGCGTGCGCCCCTCGGCGCGCGTCAGGATCACGGTCTGCGAGAGCTCGGGCAGCGTGAGCTCGCGCCCGAGCGCCGCCGCCGCCGCGGTGAACGACGAGACGCCGGGGATGATCTCGTAGGGGATCCCGAGCTCAGCCATCCGGCGCATCTGCTCGGCGGTCGACCCGAACAGGACGGGATCGCCCGTGTGCACGCGCGCCACGTCGTGCCCCGCCTCCCTGGCCTCGACGAAGACCTCCACGATCTGATCGAGGGTCATGCCGGACGAGTCGATGACGCGGGCGTCCGGCCGCGCGGAGGCCACGATCTCCCGCGGGACGAGGGAGCCCGTGTACATGACGACGGGGCAGCGGGCGACGAGCTCGGCGCCGCGGACCGTGATGAGCCCGGGGTCGCCTGGGCCCGCGCCGATGATGTAGACGCGCATGGGGGTTCTCTCCTCGTTTCGTGCGCCGGCGATCCCATGCCGGGGGCGACGGGCGCGCGAAGCTAGAGCGAACGCGAGGCGAACGCCAGGGTGCATCGTGGAGCCTCGGGTCGCGCCGGCGCGGCCCGGCCTCTCCGGGTGGCGCGGCGCCCCTCGGGCGAGCGGAGGTCCCCGCGCGCCCGGCAGCCGCGCGCTGACGGTCGCTGTCGCGGCGGCGGCGTCGCGCTCGCGGGCGGCGCCGCCGGCCGTCTCACGGGACTCAGCCTCTGTCGAGGGGGACGCTCGTCAACCGGGGTACCACGTGATGCGCGGATCTTCGGGCGCGCGCACGTGGTCGAAGGCGGCGTCCGCGAGTCGCGCCAGGTTGTACTGCGGCCGCCAGCCGAGCAGGAACTTGGCCTTCGTGTTGTCCAGCCACGTCGAGCGGTAGGGCGTCTTCACCCTCACGCTCGGCAGGCCACGGGTCGCCTCCAGGTAAGACGCCAGCTCGCCGTAGTCCACCGGCTCATCCATGCAGACGTTGAAGGTCTGCTGGCGGGCTTTCTCATGGTCGATCGCCAGGAGGATCGAGCTGACGAGATCCTCCACATGCACGAAGTTCCGCTTCACCGGCTTGCCGTCAGGGTCGAGCATCACAGGGACGGCGCCCGAGCGGACGTACTTCTCTGCCGCCTCGGCTCCGACCAGATCGCGCCACCTCGGCCCTCCGAACACGTCGTCGCCGAACGACAGCTGGGCCTTGAAGTCGTCCTTCTCCATGATCCACGGCGCGCGCAGGCAGCAGCCGTTCAGATCATACTGGATGTAGTACTGCTCGAGCATGACCTCCTCGAGCACCTTGGACAGCGCATAACAACCCGGGTAGGCGCTGTGCTTCTGCGCCTCCGTGACGGGGACGGGGTGAGGATAGAAGAAGTGGCCCATCCCGGCGTCGCCCCCGACGAGGATGAACTGCTCGAACGCAGGGCTGACGCGGCAGGCCTCGAGCAGCCAGAACATGCCCTTGATGGCCACGTCCATGATGCTCTCGGGCGTCTCTTTGCTGGTCGCGAGGTGCAGCACGTGGCTCACGCCCTCCACCGCTTCGCGGGCCACGGTGCTGTGCTCGATCGACCCGCGCACCACCTCCAGGCGCGCCGTCGGCGCCAGCATGCGGTTGTGGCACAGCGCACGGACCTTCCACCCCTCGAACCTGGGGTCCGACAGGAACCTGCGGATGAAGGCCTGGCCGACTTTCCCCGCCGCCCCGGTGACCAGAACACGCTTTGCATCACTCATCTCGTCGCCCCTAGCTCGCCGCCTCGTGCTGTTCGCCAGCCGGTATCCCGCCTCCGAGCTGCCCACGTCAAGGTGGGTGAGCGGCCCGGTGCAGGTCTGCGGGTCGCGGATTGTGAACGGTCACATGACCCGGTGTCAACTCGATCGACGGGCCTGCCTCCACCTCCGCCGCGGGCAGGTCGAGGGCGGCCCGTCGATACCCGTAAATTGCTGGTGCAGCGTCGGTTTCCAGGGGGATCGGATCGCATGGCTCGAGTCGCCGCGCAGGAGAGGCGGTATCTCGGCGCCGGCCGCCTCCGGCGTCGAGATGGGAGTTGACACAGAAATTGTGAACGTTCACAGTGTTCTCGGGCGGGCATCCTTGTGCTTCCCCCTGGGGGGGCGTCCTGCGCACCGAGACCTTCGTCGTGCCGAGGGATCTCGGCGCCGATTCCGCTCGTTCGGTCGTCACGGCTGTGGGTTTGCGACGCCGCCGCGGAGGCGCAACGCGTTACGAGCGCGCCGCTGGCATGCAGGAGAGCACCGGAACGGAGGAGATGTTCCATGCGGAATGCGAGTTTTCTCGAACGGCGAGATCGGTGCAGCAGATCGGGACGAGCCATCCGGACCTGGGTCAGTCAACGCCGGGCGAGCACCGCCCTGGCGTTGCTGCTCACGCTCGGCTGCTCGGGGACGCAGCCTCCTCCTCCCGTCGCGGAGCCCTCGACGCCTGCCGCCGCCCCGGCGACGACCCCGAGCGTGCCGCCGCCCGTGCCCGAGGTGGCGCCCGCGCCCGCCAAACCGCTCGCCATAACGAAGGCTCGTCACGGCGAGATCGACGCTCAACCCGTGGACATTTACACTCTCACGAACGCGAACGGCCTCGTGCTCAAGGTGATGACGTACGGCGCGATCATCACCGAGCTGCACGTGCCCGACAGGGCCGGGAAGCTCGCCGACGTCGTCGTCGGTTTCGAGAACCTGGACGGCTATCTCACCGGCAACCAGTTCTTCGGCGCGACGGTCGGCCGCGTCGCCAACCGCATCCGCAACGCGAAGTTCAAGCTCGAGGGCAAGGAGTACACCCTGGCCCCGAACGCCAAGCCGCACCACCTGCACGGCGGCGTCAAGGGCTGGGACAAGGTGGTGTGGAGCGCCTCCGCCGCCGAGACCCCTGACGGCCCGAGCATCCGCCTCACGTACGTGTCGAAGGATGGAGAAGAGGGGTATCCCGGCACCGTGTCTGCGAAGACCGTCTATACGCTCACGAACCGGAACGAGCTCCGCGTCGAGATGGAGGCGGTCACGGACAAGGCGACGCTCGTCAGCATGGCGCACCACTCGTACTGGAACCTCGGCGGCCACGGCTCCGGCACGATCCTCGATCACGAGCTCACGCTCCACGCGGACAGCTACACGCCCGGAGATCCGGGCGTCCCGACCGGCGCCGTGAAGCCCGTCAAAGGTACGCCGTTCGACTTCACGACGCCCAAGCCGATCGGCAGGGATTTGAAGGCCACGGGCGGAGACCCTGTCGGGTACGATCACAACCTCGTCGTCAACGGGGACCCGGCCGCCCTGCGGCCGGTGGCGCGGCTCAAGGATCCGAAGTCCGGCCGCGTGATGACGCTGGAGGGGGATCAGCCCGGCGTGCAGTTCTACACCGGGAATTTCATGAACGGCTCGAAGCAGGGGAAGGGCGCCACGTACGTGCAGCACGCGGCGCTTTGCCTGGAGACCCAGAAGTTTCCGAACGCGATCAACGTGCCGGCCTGGCGAGAGCAGCCGATCCTCAAGCCGGGACAGGTCTACAAACACACGATGGTTCACCGGTTCACGGCGGAGTGAGGGCGGCGGCCATGCACTGCTTCGCTGTCATCGGTACGGGCGGGGTCGCGCGTGACGTCACGCGCGCGCTCCAGGGCAGTCAGCGTTGTCGGGTCGTGGACGCCGCGCATGGCGTCGACGCGCTCAAACATGAATCAGCAAGGAGATCTGCCGTGAAAGAGACGAAGTCCTGGGGCAACGGTCGCGGGGTCGCAGCGCTTTTCCTGCTGGCGCTGCTCGCGATCACGGGGTGCGACAAGAAGAGCGAGGGGACGGGCGCCGCGCCCGCCGCGGGGACCGACCCGAAGCCCAAGATGGTGAAGCTCGCCTTCGTCACCAACAACGCGAGCGAGTTCTGGAAGATCGCCCAGGCGGGCGTCCGGAAATACGAGCAAGAGAGCAAGGTCCAGGTCGACGTGAAGATGCCGCCCAACGGCACCACGGAGGAGCAGAACCAGATCCTCGAGAACCTCGCGAGCCAGGGCTACGACGCCATCGCCGTGAGCGCCATCGCGCCGGGCGATCAGGTCCCGGTGCTCAACAAGACGGCCGAGAAGAGCAAGCTCATCACGTTCGACTCGGACGCGCCGAAGTCGAACCGACTGCTCTACATCGGCACCAACAACTACGAGGCCGGCAAGGCGCTCGGCGGCCACATCGTCAAGCTCCTCCCGAGCGGCGGCAAGATGGCCGTGTTCGTCGGCATGCTGTCCGCGGACAACGCGAAGCAGCGCCTCCAGGGCATCGAGGACGCGATCGCCGGCAAGAACATCGAGATCGTCGACAAGCGCGAGGACAACACGGACCGCGCGAAGGCGCGCTCCAACGTGGAGGACATCATCAACGCGCACCCGGACCTGAAGCTCGTCGCGGGCCTGTGGTCCTACAACGGTCCCGCCATCGCGGCGGCCATCGAGGCGCTCGGGAAGAAGGGCAAGGTCCTCGCGGCCGTGTTCGACGAGGAGGAGGGGACGCTCACGGCGATCGAGAACGGCACGATCTCGGCCACGGTCGTCCAGAAGCCGTTCCAGTTCGGCTACCTGTCGAGCAAGTGGGCGCACGAGCTCGCGACGAAGCCCGACGCGGCGATGGCGCAGATCCCGGCGAGCAAGGGCATCGACACCGGTATCGAGGTGATCGAGAAGGCCAACGTGGCCGAGTTCAAGCAGAAGCTCGCCGAGATGAAGAAGTGAGCGTGACAGCGTCTCTGCCGAGCCTGCTCGCGATGAGCGCGATCAACAAGCGGTTTCCCGGTGTTGTCGCGCTGCAGGGCGTCTCTCTCTCGCTGAAGCCGGGGGAGGTGCTCGCCCTGATGGGCGAGAACGGCGCCGGTAAGAGCACGCTGATGAAGATCCTCGGGGGCGCCCAGCAGCCCGACGAGGGCGAGATCCGGATCGACGGGAAGAAGGTCACCCTCGAGAGCGTGCGCGCGGCCAAGCGCCTCGGCATCGCGCTCATCCACCAGGAGCTGATGCTGGCGCCGAACCTGGACATCGCGGCCAACATCTTCCTCGGCAACGAAGGCGGCGGGACCGGGGCGCTCCTCCGCCCGCTGCCGAAGGGCGACCTGTACGCCCGCGCCAGGGAGCTGCTCCTGCGCGTGGGCTTGACGCTCTCGCCCTCGACCCCGGTGTCCTCCTTGACGGCCGGTCAGATGCAGATGGTCGAGATCGCCAAGGCGCTCTCTCTCGACGCGCGTATCCTCATCATGGACGAGCCGACCTCCTCGCTCACGAGCGGTGAGTCCGAGCACCTCTTCCAGATCATCCGCAAGCTCCGGTCGGACGGCATCGGCATCGTCTATATCTCGCACCGGATGGAAGAGGTCATGGCGCTGGCGGACCGGGTGACGGTCCTGCGCGACGGCCGCTACGTCGGGGATCTCACGCGCGCCGAGGCGACGCACGAGAAGATCGTCTCCATGATGGTGGGTCGCGAGCTCAGCGCGCATTACTTCCCGGAGAAACGGCCGCGGAGGTCGGCCGAGCCCGTGCTGGTGGTCGAGGGCCTCGTCGTGCCCGGCGCGCCCGCGCCTGTCTCCTTTTCCGCCGAGCGCGGGGAGATCCTCGGCTTCGCCGGCCTGGTCGGCTCGGGCCGCACGGAGCTCATGCAGACGATCTTCGGGGTCACTCCTGCGCTCGGCGGACGCATGACGTTAGAGGGCAAGGCGTTCGCTCCCCGGAGGCCCAGGGACGCCATCGACCGCGGCGTCTACCTGGCGCCGGAGGATCGCAAGCGGCACGGCCTCGTGCTGCCGCTCAGCGTCGCGGAGAACACCTCCCTGCCCGACATTGGCAACTACAACCGCTGGGGCTTCCTGGACAGGAAGAGGGAGCGCCGCGTCGCCGAGTCGGAGGTGAAGCGCTTGCGGACGAAGACGCCTGGCGTTCTCCAGCGCGTCGTGAACCTCTCCGGCGGAAACCAGCAGAAGGTGGTGCTCGGAAAGTGGCTGGCCATGAACCCGCGCGTGCTCATCGTGGACGAGCCGACGCGCGGGATCGACGTCGGCGCCAAGGCCGAGATCTACCGCCACATGGCCTCCCTCGCGGAGGGAGGCATCACGATCTTGATGGTCAGCTCGGACATGGGAGAGATCATCGGAATGAGCGATCGCGTTGCCGTCATGCACGAGAGGCGCATCAAGGGGGTATTGCCGCGGGAGCGGCTCAGCCAGGAGCGGATCGCGACGATGATGACGGGCCGCGCCGACGAGGAGGCTCTGTCGTGAGGCGCGAGCTTGGCATGACCATCGCGCTCTTCGTGATGTGTCTGGGTCTCTACCTCTCGAACCCGGATTTCCTCGGGCAGTCGAACTCGATCAACACCCTGCGGCAGATCTCGATGCTCGGGATCTTCGCGATCGGCATCGGCTTCGTCATCATCACCGGCGGCATCGACCTGTCGATCGGCTCGGTGATCGGCCTGACGGGCGTCCTGATCGCGAAGCTCTCGTCGACCCAGGTCGGCGGCCTGGGCTACTCGTTGTGGATCGGCATTCCGGTGGCGCTCGGCGTGGCGCTGCTGATCGGGCTTGCCCAGGGGCTCTTGATCACGCGGCTCAAGCTGCAGCCGTTCATCGTCACGCTCGGCGGCATGTTGTTCTTGCGCGGGGTCTCGCAGACCATCGCCGAGGGCGGCACCCTGAGCCTCGGGGGCTCGCCGCTGCTCCGCCTCGCCAACGGCGGGCTGCTCGACGTCGGCGGCGACGCGCTCATCCCGTATCCGTTCCTGATCTTCCTCGCGGTGATCGGCCTTTCGACGTACGCGCTGCACTTCACGGTGTTCGGGCGTTACGTCTATGCGATCGGCGGCAATCGCGACGCCGCGGAGTACTCCGGCATCAGCGTGAAGCGGGTGGAGGCGTCCACCTACGTGATCTCGGCGGGCCTCGGCGGCGTGGCCGGCGTCTGTTACGCGTCGTACATCGGGCAGATGTCGCAGCAGGTCGGCATCGCGTACGAGATGTACGCGATCGCCGCGGCCGTGCTCGGCGGCTGCTCGCTTCGCGGCGGTGAGGGCACGGTGCTCGGCATCATCATCGGCTCGGCGGTGATGCGCGTCATCGACAACGGCATCAACATGTTCCAGCTGCCGTACGAGGACGCTGACCGCATACAACGCATCTGGCGCCTGGACCCGAACTGGACGTTCATCATCATCGGCGCCGTGATCCTCGTCGCCGTCATCCTCGACCAGATCGTGCACATGGTGCAGGAGAAGCGGCGCACCCGGCGCGCCTCCGCGGGAGCCGCCGAGCCGGCGCCGAGCCTCCAGGCGGCCGCGGCCTTCAGCGCAGCGGAGCCGGTCGCACGAGCGCCCGATCGCGAGAACGTCTGAGCTCTCTGGCCGGTACGTCGTCGCACAACGATGAGGCGGCCCCGGGGTCTACTCGGGTCAGAAATCCTGCCAGGGCTCTGGCTCGCGCGCGGAGAGAGAATTCAACGCAAAGTCGCAAAGACGCGAAGACGCAAAAAGGCAAAAAAGGCACAAAGGCACAAAGGCACTGATCCGCTCTCTTTTGCGCCTTTGCGCCTTTGCGCCTTTGCGTTGAAATCTCTCCGCGGATCGCTGGCCGGCCTCTTGGTGCGTGCACCTACAGGCAGCGCAGCACGTTGTCGCGCACGAGTTGCCAGATCGTCTCCGGGATGTCCCCCAGCCAGCGCGCATCGCGCTCCACGGGCGTCTCGGCGTCGTCGAGCGGGTCGTCGGGGCTGTAGACGAGCCGCCAGAGGCGCTCGCTCACCGAGCCGTTCCTGTCGATCACGAAGCGCTGGACCAGCTTCTTCGCGAGCTCCTCGCCCTCGACGTCGAGGAGCAGCACCGGCGCCGCCACCTTGACCGCGCGCAGCGGCTTGAGCCGGAGATAGGCCCCCTTCACGAGGTCGACCTCGTCCGGCGGCTCGAAGCCCGCCTCGCGGAAGTCGACCGGGGCCTTTGTGTTGCCGACGAGGTAATACTCTCCCTGGGTCTCGGCGAGGATCGCGCCGCCCAGCCTTCCTACGCGTGCCATCTAGACCTCCTCCGCGGTGACGCTCTCGTCCGAGAGCACGAGCGTGCGCCCCGGCGTCTGGCCCGGGAGCGCTTCCCCATCCCATGTGTACTTGTTCGTATATCCGCGCGGCGTGACCATGTACCCCTCGAACATGAAGGTGTTGGTCGAGCCGACGAGCACCGTGGTCAGCATCCCGATCTCGTAGTCGAGGAAGTGGTCGACGTCGGTGAGCACCGCGCTCTCCAGCTTGCGGTAAGCGCTCTTGACCAGCGCCACCGGCGTCGTGCCCGCGCGGTGCTGGCGGATGATCTCCTGCGCCCGCACGATCTGGCGCGTGCGCCGCCCGCTCGCCGGATTGTAAAGGCCGATGACGAAGTCCGCGGCGGCGGCGGCCTCGAGCCGCCGCTCGATGACCGGCCACGGCGTCAGGAGATCGGACAGGGAGATGGCGCAGAAGTCGTGTCCGAGCGGCGCGCCGACGAGCGACGCGCACGCGTTGAGCGCCGTCATGCCGGGGACGATGCGGAGCTCCGGCGACTCGCCCCGCTTCCAGCCGATCTCCTCCAGCACCTGGAAGACGAGCCCGGCCATGCCGTACACGCCCGCGTCGCCCGACGAGATGATCGCGACCCGCGCGCCGTCCCGCGCCCGCTCCACGGCGGCGCGCGCCCGGCCGATCTCCTCGGTCATGCCGGTCTTGATGATCTCCTTGCCCTCGATGAGGTGCTTCACGAGCCGGATGTAGGTCGTGTACCCCACGATGAGGTCCGACGCGGCGATCGCCTCGAGGGCGGCGCGCGACGCGTGCTCCTCGGCGCCGGGGCCGATCCCGACGATCGACAGGACTCCTCTGTCACCCATGGCTCTCCTCGACGTTCCGCTTGGGGAAGGGGACGCGCGCCACGGCGAGCGTCATGGACCGGCCGACGCCGGGCTCGGTGTAGGCGCGCTTCGGCACGAGCAGCCGCGCCGCCCCGGCCGCGCGCAGGGCGGCCGGCTCGGCGACGCCCCGGGCGCCGACGTGCTTCTTCACGGTCTCCGACGGGTTCTCGATGCCCTCGGTCGCGTCGAGCTCCTCGGGAGTGAACGTGACGAGCGGCCACCCCCGCCGCGCGGACAGCGCGAGCAGCGCCTCCTCGTCGGCCTTCTTGTCGATCGTCGCCAGCGCCTTCACCGACCCCGCCGAGAGCCCGTGCTCCTCGAGCAGCCGGTCGACCCCGCGCTCCACCATGTCGAGCGGCGCGCCGCGGTCGCAGCCGACGCCGAGCACGAGGCTCTTCGGGCGGTAGATCACCGCGCGCTCGACGATCGCGGGGTGCGAGCGGGCGAGGTCGCGGTCGGTCGCGACGAGGAGGATCTCCCACGCGTCGGGGTCCACGCCGTCGAGCGACGTCGCGTAGCGCACGCCGGGCGGGAGCGGCCTGTCCTCGGGCCAGAACGAGGGCTCGCCCGCCTCCTGGACGAACAGCACGGGCGCTGCGTTCACGACGGCGGCACAGCCGCGCGTCACGTTGCGGTCGGGGTCGTCGAGCGTCCAGCCGAGCTCCCGGCCGAGGATGTCGACCGTCAGCGTCCCGAGCGCGTCGGACGCCGTGGTCACCACCGGCTGCGCGCCGAGCAGCGCCGCCACCTTCTCGGTGAACGCGTTGCCCCGCCCGACGTGCCCGGAGAGCACGCAGATCGAGAACCGCGCCGTGTCGTCGACGCACACGACCGCCGGATCGACCTTCTTGTTCTTGAGCAGCGGCGCGATCATCCGCACCACCGCGCCCACGCTGATCACGAACACGTGGCAGTCGTAGGCGGTGAACGCCTCGTTGAGCAGCGGCCCCATCGGCAGCGGGAGCGGCTTCGCGCCCTCCGGCGCCCCGTCGAAGAGCTTCTGCGACACGTAGAGATCCGCGCCCGGGAGCCCCGGGGCGAGCTTCTTCGCGATCTCGATCCCGTGGCGGGTGATCGCGTAGACGGCGTACGGCTTGCGCGCGGCGATCATGACGCCTCCGGTTCGTTAACAGCCTTGTCGAAGCTGCCCGGAAGCGACGCCTCGGCCTCCCCGACGAGCAGCCCGCTGCGCTCGCCGCGCGTGACAACGATCATGGCGAAGCAGTCGCCCCGCTCGCCCTCCGCGGCGCGGAGGTCGCGGACGATGCGCTGCTCGGGCATCGTCGCCTTGGACACGAACACGGCCCGATCGAGCAGGCCCGCCCGCGTGAGCGCCTCGGTCACCTTCGGCATCTCCGAGCCGATCTTCATGAGGACCACGGTGTCGAAGCGCTGGAGGACGTCGGTGAGGTCGTCGACGCCGTACGTGGCGGGGAGGATGGCGATCCGCTCCTGCCCGTCGGCGAGCGAGAGCCCGCTCACGGCCGGGACCGCGGTGACCGAGGTGACGCCGGGGACGACCTCGACCTCGAGCCCGGGGAGGCGGCGGAGCGCCTCGCGGCGGACATAGACGAACGTGCTGAAGAGCGACGGATCCCCCTCGGTCGCGAACGCGACGGAGAGGCCGCGCGAGAGCCGGTCGCAGATCTTCTCGACCGCCGCGTCGACGTACGGGCGGACGCGATCCGGGTCCTTGCTCATCGGGAAGGTGAGGAGCAGCCGCTCCTGGTCCTGCCGCTTGCCGACGACCGGCGAGAGGATCCGGTAGGCCATCGAGGCGCCGAAATCCGAGCTGCGGGGGAGCGCGAGCACGTCCGCGCCCTCCAGCACGCGCACGGCGCGCAGCGTGAGCAGATCCGGCGCGCCCGGGCCGACGCCCACGCCGTGGAGCTTGCCGAGGCCGCTCATGACGCCTCCGCGGGGGACGGCGCGGGCGGCGCCGCTCCCTGCGCCTTCGCCGGCTTCGTCGCGGCGAAGACGTGGATCGGGTTCAGCGCCTCGTAGCGCATGTAGCGCGCGAGCGGGACGCCGCGCGAGACCGAGAGCAGCGTGACCTCGGGGTCGAGCCCCCGCGCCCGCAGCGCGCGGTACGCCTCGGCCACGTTCTCCATCGTGATCGCGTTGACCACGAGCCGGCCACCGGGCCGGAGCCGATCGAGCGCCGCCGTGATGATCTCCTCCATGCTCCCCTTGCTCCCGCCGACGAACACCGCGTCCGGGTCCTCGAGCGCCCCGAGCGCCTCGGGCGCGCGGCCCGCGACGACGCGCACGTTGTCGACCCCGTGCGTGCGGACGTTGTCCCGGCAGATCTCCACGCCCTCCGGGTCGACCTCGATCGCGTAGACGCGGCCGAGGGGGCAGAGCATCGCCGCCTCGATCGAGACCGACCCCGAGCCGGCGCCGATGTCCCAGACCACCGCGTCGGGGCGGATCGCCATCGACGCGATCGAGAGCAGGCGCACCTCGCGCTTCGTGATCAGGCCGTTCTTCGGCATGCGCTTCGCGAACGCGTCCTCGTGCAGGTAGGGGACGGCCGGCGGCGGCCGCCACGCCGGATCGCTCCGGAGGAGCAGGAGCACGTTGAGCGGCCCGATGTCCTCGCACGACGCGAGCGCGGCGAGCTCGAACGCGCGCACGCGCTCGCCCGCGCCCGCGAGGCTCTCGCAGACCCACGCCTTCCAGCCGGTGTCGCCGTGCTCGATGAGCCGCGCGGCGAGGCGGGCCGGGGAGCTCTCGCCGTCGGTCAGCACCGCGACCTTCGAGAGCCGGCGCAGGCGCGTCGCGAACCCCTCGGGCGAGCGCCCGTGGACCGAGACGAACGCCGCGTCGTCCCAGGCGATGCCGGTGCGCGCGAACGCCCACTGGACCGAGCTCAGGCTCGGGATGATCTCGACGTGCTCGCCGCCGAGCTTCCGGACGACGAGCGCGCCGATCCCGAAGAACAGCGGGTCGCCCGAGGCGAGGATGCACACGTTCTGCTCGGCCGACAGCGCCTCGACGCGCTCGAGCGCCGCGGACAGCCCGCCCTTGAGGGCGATCTTCTCGCCGCGGAACTGGGGGAAGAACTCGAGGTGCCGCTCGCCCCCCACGAGCACCTCGGCCCGCGCGACGGCGTTCGCGGCGCGGCTCGACAGGCTCGCGCACCCGTCGTCGCCGATGCCGACGACGGTCACGGCGCGGCGCGCGCTCATCGCGCCACCTGCGCCGGCCCCGGGGCGCTTGTCGCCTGCGCCGCCTGCGCCGGTCGCGTCGATTCCGCCGAGAGGAGCAGCAGCGCGTGGACGATCGCGACGGCGATCGGGCTCCCGCCCTTGCGCCCGCGCGCCACGATGGAGGGGAGCCCCGACTCGATCAGCGCCTCCTTCGACTCCGCCGCCGACACGAACCCGACCGGCACGCCGATCACGAGCGCCGGCCGCGCGCCCTCCTCGCGGGCGAGGCGCACGACCTCGAGCAGCGCCGTCGGCGCGTTGCCGATCGCCACGATCGCCCCGTCGAGCAGCCCGAGCCGGTGCGCCTTGCGCATCGACTCGATCGCGCGGGTCGAGCCGGCCGCCGACGCGGCCTGGATGACGTCGTCGTCCGAGATGAAGCAGTGGATCTTGCAGCCGTAGGAGGCGAGCCGCTGCTCGTTCAGGCCGACGCCGATCATCTTCACGTCGACGAGGACCGGCGCGCCGCCCTTGAGCGCCGCGATGCCCCGCGCGATCGCCTCGGGGTGGAGCCGCATGAGCGACGAGAACTCGAAGTCCGCTGTCGCGTGGATCACGCGGCGGACGACCTGCCACTCCGCGTCCGGGAACCCGTGGTCGCCGACCTCCTCGTCGATGATCGCGAAGCTCCTGTCCTCGATGCGCCGGCCGAGCGCGGTCATCTGCCGCATGTCGTTCGCCGCGCGCCCGTCATCACCGATCGTGGCACCGCTCATGGATCCTCCGCTCTGTCTGCGCTGGCGCCGCCGGCCGGGTACCGGCCGAGCAGCGCCCCGTTGAAATCGACGAGGCAGGCGTGCACCTCGAGGGCGCCGCCCGCGTGCCGCGAGGTGTGCTCGACGACGCGCCGGCAGATCCCGCCGGGCACGCCGGTGAGCCCCTCGCGCTGGCACAGCTCGAGCACGTGCCGCGCGGTGTTCGCCTGCCGGATCTCCGCCGCGATCTCGGGCCGCGCGCCGAGCTCCTCGGCGATCTGCGCGAGCAGCTCCATGCTCACCTCCGAGCCGGCGGCGTGCGTCATCATCTTGCCGTCGGCCATCTTCGAGAGCTTGCCGATCATGCCGACGATGATCGCGCGGGCGATCCGCCGCCGCGCGGCGTGGCGCACCCCGGTGCCGATGAAGTCGCCCACCTGGATGAACGCCTCCTCCGGCAGCTCCGGGTAGAGCTTCATCGCGTACGCCTCGGACTTGCCGCCGGTGGTCAGCGCCAAGGTCGCGATGCCGCGCTCGGCGGCGACGTCGATCGCCTGCACCACGCTCGCGCGGAAGGCGGCGGTCGAGTACGGCTTCACGATCCCGCTCGTCCCGAGGATCGAGATCCCGCCGATCAGCCCGAGGCGCGCGTTGATGGTCTGCTTCGCCATCTCCTCGCCCTGGGGGACGCTGATCGTGACCGTGGCCCCGGCGAAGCCCGAGCCCTCGAGCTCCTCGAGGACCATCTCGGTGATGTTCCGGCGCGGCACGGGGTTCACGGCCGGCGCGCCGACCGGCAGCCCGAGCCCCGGCTTGGTGACCACGGCGACCCCGTCGCCGCCGCGGATCTCGACGCCCGGCTCGCGGCGGAGCTCGACCTCGGCGACGAGCTCGGCGCCGTGGGTGCAGTCCGGGTCGTCGCCGGCGTCCTTGATGACGCTGCACGTGGCGCGCGGCCCGTCGCGGTCGCAGCGCTTCAGCGGGAAGGTCACCCGCTGCCCGTTCGGCAGCGTCGTCTCGATCGCGTCGACCGCCGCGCCGCGCGCGAGCACGCGCGCCGCCGCCTTGGCCGCGGCGGCCGCGCACGCGCCCGTCGTGAACCCCTCGCGCTGCCCTTTCGGGTCCCTCGGCCGGAGCTCTGCCATCCAGAATCCTGAACGATTACAACGACTTCTTCAGCGGGTTGTTGAAGAAGCTCTCGAGGAGCACGCTGCCCTCCGGCGCGCCGAGCGAGGCGAGCCGGTCGCGGATCGGGTAGATGACGGCGCCGTCGCCCGCGCAGAGCACGGCGTCGCGGGGGCCGCCGGCGACGTGGTCGCCGACGAGCGCGCACGCGCGCGCCGGCCGCTCGGGGTGGCCGACAGGGAGGAAGCCGCCGGCGACCGTCAGGCGGGCGGCGGCGGGGAGGCGCTCGCGGACGAACGCCTCGGAGACGAAATAGCCGTCGTCCTCGACGAGCCAGAGCAGGTCGAGCTGCGCGGCGCCGGCGGCGGCCGCGCTCCGCGCGATCCCGAGCGCCGCGGTGATCCCGGTGTCGGTGGCGATCACGAGCGCGCGGCCGGAGAAGCCGGGCGGGAGCCGCAGCTTGCCCCAGGGGCCGCTCCACTCGAGCTCCGCGCCGACGGCGATGTCGTTGAGCACGTTCGACGCCGGCCCGGCGCCGATGCGCTTGACCGCGATCTCGACGGTGCGCTGCTCGGCGTCGCTCGAGAGCATCGAGTAGGCGCGCTTCGCGAGCTTGCCGCCGGGCAGGGTGACCCCGCTGTTGATGATCACGTACTGCCCGCCGGCGAAGCCGAGCTCCGCGCCGTCGACGCGCTCGACGCGCAGCAGCCGGGCGCCCTGCCCGATCGGCGCTGCGTGGGCGATCCTGATCTTCGCGCTGCCCTGGGCCATGGGTCGACTCCGTCTCCTCGGCTCACTCGGCCTGCGCTGCTTGGTCTGATTCCTCGGATTGCTCTGCCGGGTAGATCTCGTGCACGAAGTCGTGCATCTCCTCGAGCTCCCGGTAGAGCCGGCCGAGCCCGTCGACCTGGGCGCGCAGGTCGAGCTCGACCTGCTTCGTGAGGATGAGCAGCGAGCGCAGGTAAGGCAGCTTCGCGTCCCCCGCCGGGGTCTTCGCGACCTTCTCCTGGAGCTCGGCGAGCGACCCCTCGAACAGGCGCGCGAGGTTCCTCAGATCTCCGGCGCGCAGCATCGCCGAGACCGGACCCGGCTCGGCCGCCGCGGGGCCGAGCTCGGCGAGCTCGTGCGCGCGCTCGCCCGGGTCGTCGATGCCGAGGATGTTCATGAGCCCAAGGCGGAGCGCGGCGATCTCGTGACAGGCCATATCGGTTCTCCTGTGCGGCCTCCTACCAGCTAGGGAGGAGGGCGGGAAGGCGCGGACGACGCGGTTCGACGGGCGCCGCGTCCATGCCAGGCGGGCCCCCGCGTCGCGCGATCGACACCCGTGAGGCGCCCGCGGCGGACGCTCGCGAAAGGCGATCGGATCATCGTCCTGGCCGAGCCGTAGCGAGGCGCGATCCATCATTGCATGATGTCGTCGACGAGCCGCGCCACGAGGCGGTCGCCGAGCAGGTGTTCTTCCACGAGGTCCTTCGCGTCCTCCTCGCGGACGCCCCGGTACCAGACGCCATCCGGGTAGACGGCCACCGTCGGCCCCTCGCCGCAGCGCCCCATGCATGACGTCCTCGTCACGCGGATCTGCTGCTGCTGGCCCGCCTGCTTCAGGCGCCGGCGCAGCGCCTCGAGCAGCGCCAGGCTGCCGCGGTCCACGCAGTCGGCGTTGCCGCAGACGAGCACGTGCTTGCGCAGCGAGCGGTGCGCGTGCGGGTGGTTCGACGCCTGCGTGTGCGTCAGCGTGTGGCGCACGCTGTAGAGCATCGCCTTCAGCCCGCCGACCTCCCGCGCGAGCCCTGGCAGGGCGGTGCGGTACATGCAGGTGTCGCAGGGCAGCGGCGCCTCGCCGGCGAGCGCCTGGCGCGCGCGCTCGTCGATGAGGCCGGACAGCGCGCTCGATCGGCCGAGGTGCGGCGCGAGCGACGCGCGGATCCACGGGTACGTCGCCGAGAAGCGATCGACCTGCTCGGCGAGCTTGGTCATGAGCCGCCCGGCGAAGAGGAAGTAGGGGACGACCACGACGCGCTCGGGCCGCTGGCGCGCGACGCGCTCCAGCGTCTCCTCGACCGAGGGCCGGGTGATGCCGATGAACGTCGGCTCGACGAGCTGGAGCCCCCGGCCCTCGCCGATGAGCCGCGCCATCTTGCAGAAGTCGCCGTTCGCGTCCGGGTCGCTGGCCCCGCGCCCCACCACGACGAGCGCCGTGCGGGCGCGCGCCGCCGGATCCTCCGGCAGCACGGACGCCGCCCGCTCGAAGGCGATCTCCGCGAGCGCCGGGTGCACGCCGAGGGGCCGCGCCGCGGAGAAGCGCACGCCCGGGAAGGCGGTCCGCGCCTGCTCGAGCGCGAGCGGGATGTCGTTCTTCACGTGCCCCGCCGCGAACAGGAAGAGCGGCACGACGGCCACCCGGGACACCTGCGCCGCGAGCGCCGCGAGCGCGTCGGCGAGGTGCGGCGTCGCGAGCTCGATGTACCCGTGCTGCACGACGATCCCGGGCCGCGCCGCGCGGTGCTCGGCCACGAGCGCCTCGAACTCGGCGTTCGACGCGGCGTCGCGGCTGCCGTGGCCGATCAGCAGGAGCCCTTCGTCATGCATGCGAGCGCCTCCTCCAGGGTGAGCGGAAGTCCTGCGCGGCCGCGCGGCTCGGCCGACGTCATCCGGGTCCAGAGCTCCGCGACCCACGGCCGCCTGAGCCGCGCCCGCGCGAGGAGCTCCCCCCGCGCGAACACCTCCCGCGGCGGCCCGTCCGCGAGCACCTGCCCGTCGCCGAGCAGGACCGCGCGCGTGGCGAAGAGCGGCACGAGATCGACCGCGTGCGTCGCGGTCACGAGCGTGGTCCCCTGCTGCTCCGAGAGCGCGCGCAGCGTCCGGCACAGGGCGAGCTCGCCTTCGGGGTCGAGCCCCGCGGTCGGCTCGTCGAGCAGCAGGACGCGCGGCTGCATCGCGAGCATCCCGGCGATGCACGCGCGCTTGCGCTCGCCGAAGCTCAGCGCCTCGATCGCGCGATCGGCGAGGTGCGCGATCTGCACGGCGGAGAGCGCCGCCTCCGCGCGGCGCCGCGCCTCGGGGGCGGGCAGGCCGAGGTTCCGCGGGCCGAACAGGACGTCGTCGAGGAGGGTCGCGCCGAGGAGCTGGTCGTCCGGGTCCTGGAGCACGAGCGCGGCGCCCGCGGCGACAGCGTCCGACGGCGAGCCCACGCGGCGGCCCGCGATCTCGACGCCGCCGCCGGGCGCGGGGAGGAGCCCGACGAGCGCGCGGAGCAGCGCGGTCTTGCCGGCGCCGTTGCCGCCGAGCACCGCCACGGACTCGCCCTCGGCGACGTCGAGGCGCACGTCGCGCAGCACGGCCGCGCCGCCGCGGTAGCCGATCGCCGGGGCGCGCAGCGCGATCGCCGGGGGGCGCAGCGCGATCGCGCTCACCCCGCGCCTCCCGCGGCCACGCAGAGCGTCAGCGCCAGGGCGGCGGCGGCGGCGAACGCGAGGTTCGCTGCGGGCGCGCTCGCGCGGCGGTCGGCGACCGGGAGCTTCCCCCGGTAGCCGCGGAGCTGCATCGCGACGGCGGCGTGCTCGGAGCGCTCCAGCGTCCGGAGCGCCACGACGCCGGCGACCGCGCCGGCCGAGCGCGCGGCGGCGGCCGGCCGCGTGAACCCGCCGCGGAGGGCGGCGGCGCTCCACGCGCTGTCGGCCGCGCGCTGCAGCACGCCGGCGAAGCGCCGCGCCAGCGCGAGCAGCTCGACGAGCGCCGCGGGCGCGCCGAGCCCGGCCAGGGCCGCCTCGATCTCGGCGGGGGCGGCCGCGCGGGAGAGCCACTTGAGCACCGCGGCCGCCGCGAGGACGCGCGCGCCGATCGCCGCGGCGCGGCGGGCGCCCTCGCGCGTGAGCGCGTCGAGCGGGAACGCCGCGCCGGCGAGCAGCGGCTCGCCCGGGGTGAGCGCGAGCGCGAGCGCCGCCGCGACGCCGCCGATCCACGCGGCGGGCGCGAAGGCGCGGAGGATGGCGCCCGCGGTCAGGCCCTGGAGCCGGAGGGCCGTGCAGGCGAGGACGAGCAGCGCGGCCGGCGTCCAGGGCGAGCGCGCGCCCGCGGCGACGCAGCACGCCGCCACGGCGGCCCCGAGGCGGAGCCGGGCGTCCACGTCGCGGAGCCGGCCGCGGGGCGGCGCGGGCGGGTCACTCCGCACGGAGCTCGTCGCCGCCGGCCTTCGCGGCGGGCTGATCGGCGCGCTCCACGAAGAGCACGCGCGAGAAGTAGCCGACGGCGAAGCCGGCGAGGAGCCCTGCCCAGAGGAACGCGAAGAGGAGGAGGTCGCCCTCCAGGCCAGCGAAGAGCGGCCCCGTGTCGTGGCGCCCCGCGTCCTCGGCGACGCGGCGGACAACGGCCTCGTCGACGCCGTCCCAGGACGCGTCGCCGCACCCGGCGAGCCAGAGCGCCGCGGCGAGCGGCAGCGCGGCGAGCGGCAGCGCGGCGGTGAGCCGGAGCGCCGCGGCGAGCGGCAGCGCGGCGCGCCAGAGCGCCGCGGCCGGCCGGTGCAGCCTCGGCGGACGGGTCACGACGCCCCCGCGGCGAGCGGGACGACCCGGAGCCGCTCCAGGATGTCGGGCCGCCGGGAGCGCAGGAAGACGAGGGCCCCGGCGGTCATGGCGCCCTCGAGGAGGCCGAGCGGGAGCTGGGTGGGGACGAAGGCGAGCGCGACGGCCGTGAACATGGACGTCACCGACCCCTCGCCGGCGAGCCCGAGGGCGAGCTCGAGCGCCGTCGTCGCGTACGTCGCCCAGTCCGACGTCACGCCGGCGAGGAACCCCGCGACCCACAGGTTCGCGCCGCAGCGCCGCGCGAGCCGGAAGGCGAGGTACCCGGTGAAGGCGCCCGCGATGCCCATCGACGCGACGTCGGCGCCGAGCGTGGTGAGCCCGCCGTGCGCGAGGAAGAGGGCCTGGATGAGGAGCGCCACCACGGTGACGAGGACGGTCATCCAGGGCCCGATGAGCACCGCGGCGAGCCCGGTGCCGCACGGGTGGGAGCACGTCCCCGCGGTCGGCACCGGCACGGGCATGCACGAGATCGCGAAGACGGCGGCGGCGACGAGGCCGACGAACGGCTTGTAGAAGGCGTCCTGCTGGGTGCGCTGCCGGAGCAGGTGGAGGGCGATCGCGACGAAGGGCAGGGCGAGCGCGTTCCAGACCGCGCACCACCCGAGCGGCAGGACGCCCTCCGCGAGGTGCATCGCGGCCGCGGGCCTCACGGCGAGCGATGCGGCCAGGAACGCGGTAAAGAGGACGACGGGGCGGCCGGGAAGACCGATGTTGGCGCTCCGGGTGAAGTCCGCACCCGAACGCCACGAAGACGTGCGCAAGCTGCACCTCGTGGGACTCGGGTAGGTCTCCCGGCTCATGGGTTCGGGGAGCTGTTCGAGCTCCCGGCGCTGCGTCCACCTTCCCGGGTCTCTTCAGGAGGCCCAGTGGTCTTCGGATGCAGCTCCCCATTCACGGTGGCGGGACCGCGCCGGATTCGCACCGGCTTCCCTGTTATGCCCCTGAGGGCACCCGAGGAAACAGATTGTCAGATGGATGCTCGGTAGTCCCGTTTCGCGCCCGGCGTCAAGGAGGTCGCGCCGCGCCCTCGCCGTCCAGCCCGCCCTGTGCCGTCCTGGCCCTCGTCCGAGGGGCCGGCGCTCTTCGCCGTGGCTCGCCGTGCTCGCCTCCCGCGTCGCGCCTCACGTGCCCGCGAGCGGACGGTCCGGTGCCGCCGTGGTGCGCCGCGCGCGCGATGTTCCGCCCGCCGAGCAGCCAGGCGGCGTCAGGGAGCGAGCTTCTCCTTATCCATCAACGCATTGCTGGAGGCCGAGAAATTGACCGAGACGCACGACCGGGGCCGATTGGTCACTTTCTGGCCTTCGTGCTTCCGTGGTAAACACACTTTACTTTCCACGCGCCTGGACGCTGCTCGCCCGGCGCCCGCCTGGGAATGCGTTCACAGGGGGTTTCTTGCGGGTTCGGTCGTGAGCGCCGCTACGTTTCTCGTCGCAGGGCGCTTGGTTCGTCCTGGCTCTTTACTTACATGAGCCGACGTCCAGCGCCTGCCGTGCTGCGTCGTGCCGAGCGCGGATTGACGAGGCGAGCGGGCTTTGGTGCTCTCTCTTCTCGGGACCCGAAGAGCTCGTCGCGTCGAATGCTGTCTCGTATGGATGGGTATGCCCGGCTCGGACGTGCATTCCATGAATTCGGGCGTGCGCGCGTGGTCGCCCGGCTGCCTTCGTGGCGTGAGCGATTCGCGCACCGGCGCGCACGCCTTGCACTTTGTTATCGACAGCGGGCTCTCGGGTGCCACACTCTGGTCACCGCATGCGCGCCGGCGCAGCCCCCCAGCCCGGAGCGCATGCGGTCTTTCTTGTACGCCGCGGCGGACGGTTGGTGTTCCGGCGCGGTTCCCCCGCCGCGCTCATGTTGGGTCCCCCCTCCGGCATGATGCGCGGTCTTTTTTTATGCGCTGTTCGTCACTTCCCGGTGAATGCGGCCTGCGATTTCGACAGGAACGCTTTCATTCCGATTTTCTGGTCCTCGCTGCCGAAGAGGGCGGCGAACGCCTGGGCTTCCAGCTCGTTGGCGGCGGCGAGGTCGAGGCTCTCGCCGCGCAGGAGGACGCGCTTGGCGGCGGCGACGGCGAGCGGCCCGCGCGAGGCGATCTTGAGGGCGGTCTCGCGGGCGCGCGCGAGGAGCTCGGCGGCCGGGAAGACGGCGTTGACGAGCCCGATGGCGAGCGCCTGTTCGGCGGTGATCATGTCTCCTGAATAGACGAGCTCGCGGGCCCGGCCGACGCCGACCCGGCGCAGCAATCGCTGGGTCCCGCCGAACCCCGGGATGACGCCCAGGTTCACCTCGGGTTGCCCGAGCCTGGCGCCTTCCGCCGCGTAGATGAAGTCGCACGCGAGGGCGAGCTCGCACCCGCCGCCCAGCGCGAAGCCGTTCACGGCGGCGATCACCGGGAACGGCGCCGTTTCGATGAGGTCGGCGAGCCGGTGTCCCGCGTCCGCGAACCGCTTCGCGGCGATGCTGTTCATGGCCGCCATCTCGGCGATATCGGCGCCCGCGACGAACGCCTTGCCGGCCCCGGTGAGCACGGCCGCGCGGACCTCGTCGCCCTCGGCGGGCGCGAGGAGCTCCTGGAAGGCGGCGGTGAGGTCGCCGAGCACGGCGGGGTTCAGGGCGTTGAGCTTGTCGGGTCGCTGGATGGTCACGGTGGCGACGTGCCCCGCGCGCTCGACGGCGACGAACTGGAGGGCACCGCGAGCAGGGACCCCCGGCTGCTGTTCTTGAGCGGTCATGACCGGTGGTTAGCAGCGCGCCGCGCCGGGGGGAAGCGCGGCCGAGCGCCGCGGGAGGCGCCGTGATGTGCCCGCCCGGGGCTGCTATGCTGAGGACCGTGGCTGACGCGACGAGCGAGCGAGCCGGCGAGCCTGGTACCGCTGCTCATCGCTCCGAGGGCACGAGTCCTGGCGCGCGGAAGGCCCTTGTTTTTGGGCAGGAGGGGGCCCGTCAACCATTCTGCGGTACTGCCATCTCTGCTGGGACCGCTCGAATCTCGGCCACAGATCTTCCCCGACCGCGTCATCCGCTGATCTGGGGTGGCCGACGCAGTCATTGCCAACCCCCACCCCCCCACCGCCCCTCAGAGAGAGCCAGCGGGGGAGGGGGCGCCGCGCGGGGGGCCGGCGGGGTAGGGCCCCACAAACCCGAGCGCCGGCCCGCTCCTCGAGATGCCCTCCCGGACCGACCCACCCTCTCCCACGGCAATAGCCCCCCAAAAGGCGCGAGTTTGTGGGAGGGGCCCCCGCCGGCCCCCCGCGCGGCGCCCCCTCCCCCGCTGGCTCCGCTGCAGGATCCTACACCGCTGGCTCCGCTGCAGGATCCTACACCGCCCGCCCCGTCTTCTGCCCCTTGTCGTCGTACACGTAGAACCCCCGCCCGCTCTTCTTCCCGTACCACCCCGCCGCCACCAGGTTCCGCAGCAGCGTGGGCGCCCGGTACTTCGAGTCCCCGAACTCCCGGTGCAGCACCTCCGCGATCGACAGCACCGTGTCGAGCCCGATCAGGTCCGCCAGCTCGAGCGGCCCCATCGGATGGTTCAGCCCGAGCCGCGCCCCCGCGTCGATGTCCTCCGGCGTCGACAGCCCCTCCTGGAGCGCGAAGCACGCCTCGTTGAGGAACGGGATCAGCATCCGGTTCACGATGAACCCCGGCTGGTCCTTCGACGTGATCACCGTCTTGCCGAGCCCCACCGCGAGCGCCCGGACGGCCTCGTACGTCGCGTCCGACGTCTGCACCCCGCGGACGAGCTCGACCAGCTTCATCAGGGGCACCGGGTTCATGAAGTGCATGCCGATGACCAGCTCAGGCCGGCTGGTCACCGCCGCGAGCCGCGTGATCGAGATCGACGACGTGTTCGACGCCAGGATCGCCCCCTTCGGCATCGCCGCGTCGGCGAGCTTGAAAATGCCGCTCTTGACGTCGAAGCTCTCGGTCACCGCCTCGACCGCCAGGTCGATCTCCGACAGCCCGGCGATGCCGTCGGCCACCGCGACCCGGCCGAGGAGCGCCTCCCGCGCCTCGGCGGCCATCTTGCCCTTCTCCACCTGCTTCGCGAGGATCGCGGCGATCTGGGCCTTGCCCGACTCGGCCAGCGACCTAGAGACGTCGCACAGGACCACCTCGAGGCCCGCGGCCGCGGCGACCTGGGCGATGCCTCGCCCCATCTGGCCCGCGCCGATCACCCCGAAGCGCTTGATCGTCGTAGCTTCCATGGCCGCGGTTGATAGCCGAAGCCGCGCGCGCGGTGAACCGCCGATCCCGCCGATCCCGCGCCCCGCGGCCGGCGGACGTCCCCGGCGCAGAAGCGCGCGAAAGCTCCGCCCGCGCTTCCCGACCCGCGGGGGCGAGGATCCTTGAAACCGTGTCGTCCGCCCGGCTATCTTCGGCCGGCCCGTGAACGGACCGGACCGAATTCGCGAGGTCCGCGGAGAGACGATGAGCGTTGAGACGATTCGGATGGCCCTTGGGCGCCTGCAGGATGAGCCTGAAAACGAGGCGGCCTGGAACGAGCTCGCGGAGGGCGTGACCGCTCCGACCAGCAGCGCGGGCGCCGGGGACGTCGAGCGCCTGCTCGGCTCGGCGCGCGCGCGGCACGAGCAGCGGCACGAGTGGCAGGCCGTCGCCCGGCTCCTCGAGCTGGAGATCGCGCTCGCCGCCGGGAGCGCCGTCGAGGGCGCGATGCAGGCGGAGCTCGCCCGCGTCTACCACGAGGAGCTCATCGACGTGGACCGCGCCGCGGCCGCCTACAAGCGGCTGCTCGAGCTGCGCCCCGACGACGACGCCGCCGCCGAGGCGCTCGAGACCGACGCCTCGAAGCGCGAGCGGTGGCGCGACCTCGTCGACCGTTACGTGGCCGAGGCCGAGGGCGCGACCGACGGCGCCTTCAAGAGCGCGCTCTACACGAGCGCCGCCGACATCGGCTACCGCTACGGCCGCGCCGAGCTCGGCGAGCGGATCGCCGAGCTCCTCCAGCTCGCCCTCGAGCTCGACCCCAGGAACCGCCGCGCCGCGAGCCTCGCGGAGATCGCCTTCTCCACCGCGGGCGACTACGAGGCGGTCGTCCGCGTCCAGACGCTCGTCAAGGCCGAGGCCCAGCTCAAGGAGGACCGCATCGCCGCGGGCCTCCGCGCGGCGCGCACCATCCGGACCCACCTGAGCGACCCGGCGCGCTCGATCGCGGCCTACGAGGAGGTGCTCGACCTCTCGCCCGGCCAGCCCGAGGCGCTCTCGTTCCTCGCCGAGGCGTACTCCGCCGCGGGCGACTGGGATCGCCTCGTCGCCCTCTACGAGGACCAGCTCCGCAGCGGCGGCGTCAAGCCCGGCGAGGAGCTCGGCATGCTCGTGCAGATCGCCATGGTCCACTGGCGCATGCGCGGCCAGCCCCAGGCGGCGGAGCCCTACTTCGACCGCGTGCGCCGCGCCGAGCCCGCGCACGCCGGCATGCTCAACTTCTACCGCGAGGTCCTGGAGCAGCGCGGCGACAAGCCGCGGCTCACGACGATCCTGACCGACGCGCAGCGCGCCCTGCCCGACGGCGCCGAGAAGCGCGCCATCGCCACCGAGCTCGCGCGCCTCGCCGAGTCGCAGGAGAACGCCGCCAAGGCGATCGAGCAGTACAAGTCGGTGCTCCGGACCGACCCGGAGAACCGCCAGGCGCGCGACGCCCTGAAGCGCCTCTACCTCCAGACCGAGGGGTACAACGCCCTCGTCGAGCTCCACCGGCAGGACCTCGAGCGCACGCCGGCCGACGACGTCGCCGGCCGGGTCGCGGTGCTCCGCGAGATCGCCGGGATCTACCGCGACCGCGCCAAGAACGACGCGGCGCTCGTCACGGTGCTCACCCAGATCGTCCAGCTCGACGACAAGGACGTCGACGCCGTGCGGGAGCTCACCCGCATCTACGAGGCGCTCGGGCGCTGGCGCGACCTGCTCTCGTACCAGCAGCGCCTCGCCGAGCTGACCGAGAGCCGCGCCGAGAAGGCGGGGCTCTACCGCGCGGTCGCGCGGCGCTGGTTCGACCAGTTCTCGAACGTGCAGAACGCCATCGCCGCGTACGAGGCGCTGCTCACGGTCGAGCCGATCGACGAGGAGGCGCAGCAGAAGCTCCGCGAGCTCTACCTCAAGCGGCGCGCCTGGCCGCAGCTCTACTCGCTCTACGAGCGCAAGCTCGAGAGCGCCGAGGGCGCCGCGAAGATCGAGCTGCTCGGCGAGATGGCCAAGCTCGCCGCCGAGCGGCTCGACCGCGGCGCGGACGCGATCGCGCTGCAGAAGCAGATCCTCGAGCTCGATCCGAGCGCCCCCGGCGTGCTCGACGCGCTGGAGAAGCAGGCCGAGCGCGAGAAGGACTTCGCCACGGTCGCCGAGGTGCTGGAGCGGCGCGTCGACCTCGCGCCCGACGACGCGGCGCGGCTCGTCTCGCTGCAGAAGCTCGGGGCCGTGTACGCCGAGCGCCTCAAGGATCAGGCCGCGGCGGCGCGGACGTGGCGGCGCGTGCTCACGCTCTCGCCGGGGCACGCGCGCGCGCTCCGCGTCCTGCGCGACGCGTACTTCGCCGCGGGCGACTGGGACGGGCTCGAGGAGCTCTACGCCTCGCAGAACGACTGGGAGGGCCTCGTGGACTTCCTCTCGGGCGCGGCGGACAAGGCGACCGATCCGGCCACGAAGCTCGACATCTCGTTCCGCGCGGCGCGGATCTTCGAGGAGCAGCTCAAGGCGCCCGAGCGCGCGGCGCGCTCGTACGAGCGCGTGCTCAGCGTCTCGCCGAAGGACGCGCGCGCCGCCGCGGCGCTCGTGCCGATCTACGAGGAGGAGGAGAAGTGGGCCCGGCTGCCGGCGCTCTACGAGATCCTCCTCGACGCGACGGACGACGCCGAGGCGCAGGTCGGCATGCTGCGCAAGCTCGCGGCGGTGACGGGCGGCCCGCTCTCGGACAAGCCGAGCGCGCTCGGCTACGCGCGCCGCGCCTACGAGCTCAGGCCGGACGAGGAGGGGCTCGACCTGCTCGAGGCCTGGTCGCGGGCGGCGGGCTCCTGGGCCCCGTTCGTCGAGGCGGTCGAGGGCCGGCTCCGGACGGCGACGTTCCTCCCGACCGACGTGCAGCGCACGCTGCGGCTGAAGCTCGCCGAGGTGTACGCGCGCGAGATGGGCAAGCTCGACGAGGCGGTGACCGTCTACCGCGGCCTCGTCCAGGACGACCCGTCCGACGACAGCACGGTGCGGGCGCTCGACGCGCTCCTCCGCGCGAACGAGCGGCAGGAGGACCTGCGGTGGCTCTTCGACCTCCGGGCGAGCCAGGTCGAGGGCGAGGAGCGCGCCGAGATCCTCGAGGAGTGGGCGACGCTCGAGGAGGAGGTCTTCGGCGACCCGGCGAAGGCGATCGAGCTGCTGCGCAAGGTCATCGCGCTCACGCCCGCGCGCGTCGACGCGCTGCGGGTGCTCTCGCGCCTGCTCATCGCCGCGGGCGAGTACGAGGCAGCGGCCGAGATCGTGGCCACGCACCGCGACGTCAGCGACGGCGACGAGCGGGCGCGGCGCGAGATCGAGCTCGCGGGGCTCTACCTGGACCGGCTGGACCGGCCGGCGGACGCCTTCGAGGCCGCGGTGCGCGCGCTCGACCTGTCCGCGCACGACCCGGACGCGATCGCCGTCCTCTCGCGCCTCGTCGAGCGCCCGGAGACCCGCGTGCGCGCGGCCCGGGTGCTCGCGATCGAGTACGCCGAGACCGGCAACCACCGGCGCGAGGCCATGGCCCTGCGGGTGATCCTCGAGGCGGAGCGCGATCCAGCGCGGCGGCGCGAGCTCTACGTCACGCTCGCGAACGTCGAGGAGACGAAGCTGCACGCGGCCGGGACGGCGTTCGACGCGCTGCTCCGGGCGCTGCACGAGTTCTCGGACGACCTGGAGCTCTGGGACCGCGCCGCGGAGCTGTCGCGGCGCGCGGGCCGGCCGACCGATCTGGCGGAGGCCTACCGGGTGCACCTCGTCGCGGGGCGCACCGAGGGCGACAAGGTGCTCGGGAGCGCCGTGGAGGTCGAGCTCTGCGAGCGCGCGGCGAGCCTGCACGACGAGCAGCTCGGCGACCCCGAGGGCGCGCGGCCGTACCTCGAGCGGGTGCTGAACCTCGACCCGAACAACCACCGCGCCTTCGAGCGGCTGAAGCAGATCCTGACGGCGGCCGAGCGCTGGGGCGAGCTCGAGGAGCTCTACGATCGCGCCGCGAAGGGCACGACCGACCAGGCCGAGCGCATCGAGCTGCTCAACGAGGTGGCGCTGATCGCCGAGGAGATCATCGGCGACGCGGCCAAGGCCATCGGCTACTACGAGCGCATCCTCGAGCTCGACCCGTTCTACACGGCGGCGCTCGACTCGCTCGAGAAGCTCTACGAGCGCGAGGGTCGCTTCCGCGACCTCGCGGCGCTCCTCGAGCAGCGCCTGAAGACGGCGACCGAGTCGGAGAGCGTGGAGATGAAGCTGTCGCTCGGCAGCATCTACCTCGACCGGCTGCACGAGCCCGAGGGGGCGCTCGGCCACCTCGAGGACGTGCTCCGGATCCGGCAGAACGACCCGAAGGCGCGCGAGCTGGTCGAGCGGCTGCTCGACATCGGGGCGCTCCGGCTCCGGGCGGCGCGCGTGCTCGAGGCGGTGTACGAGGCGCGCGACGAGATCCGGCAGCTCGTGCGGGTCCTCGAGATCCGCCGCGAGGGCGCGGAGACGGAGGCGGAGCGGCGCGAGCTGCTCCGCCGGGTCAGCGTGCTCCAGGACGAGCGGCTCAAGGACGACGCCGGCGCGTTCGCCAGCCTGTCGGAGCTCCTGCCGCTCGAGCCGGAGGACCTCGCGGCGCGCGAGCGGCTCATCGAGATCGGCCGCCGCCTCGGCGAGCACGAGCAGGTCGCCGAGGTGCTCACGGCGGCCGCGGACGCCTGCGGGACGCCCTCGATCCGCGGCGAAATCCTGATGGAAGTCGCGAGGATCTGCGAGGACCTGCTCGGCGACGCCGACCGGGCCGAGAAGGTCTACCGGCGCGTGCTCGCCATCGATCCGACCGACCCGGCGCTGGTCATCCCGGCGGCGCAGGCGCTCGGCCGGATCTACGCTGCGAAGGAGCAGCACCAGGCGCTCGCGGGCGTGCTCGCGATCGAGGTGCGCCTCGAGGAGGACGCCGAGACGCGGCGGTCGCTCTACGAGCGCATCGGCACCCTGTACGAGACGGTGCTCGACGACCCGGCCAAGGCGATCGAGGCGTGGCAGGCGCGGCTCGGCGACGACAGCGCCGACGTGGCGGCGCTCGCGGCGCTCGAGCGGCTCTACGAGCGGACGTCGCAGTGGCGCGAGCTCGTCGGCGTGCTCCGGGCGCGGGAGCAGTCGACCGCGGACGGGGAGGAGCGGCGGCGCGCCATGACGAAGGCGGCCGAGACGCTCGCGCAGAAGCTCGCGGACGTGCCCGAGGCGATCAACGCCTGGCGCGCGGTGCTCGACGAGTTCGGCCCGGAGCGCCCGACCCTCGCGGCCCTCGAGGAGCTCTACGAGCTCGACGAGCGCTGGGTCGACCTCGCCGACACGCTGGAGACGGACCTCTCCCTCGCGGTGGAGACGCCCGCCCGGCTCGACCTCCTGGCGCGGCTCGGCGACGTGCGGCGGCTGCACCAGGCCGACGCGGCGGGGGCGCTGGAGGCGTACCGCCAGGCGCTCTCGCTCGACCCGTCGAACGCGCGCTGCCGCGCGGCCCTCGAGGCGATGCTCGAGCGCGAGGACGCGCGGCGCGACGCGGCCGAGACGCTCGAGCCGCTCTACGAGGCGGACGGCGACGCCGAGCGCCTCCTCCGGGTGCTCGAGATCAAGGTCGAGACGTCGGACCTCCCGAGCGAGCGGCTCGACACGCTGCAGAAGGCGCTCCGCACCGCGGAGGGGCCGCTCGGCGACACGTCGCGGGCGTTCGGCTACGCGCTCCGCGGCGTGCGCGAGGCGGCCGGCGAGCCCGACGTGACCACCTGGATCTCGACGGTCGAGCGGCTCGGCGAGGCCACCGGGCGGTGGTCCGAGGTGTGCGAGCTGTTCCAGCGCATCGCGCCGGACATCCTCGACGGCGACGTGCAGCAGAACGTCCGGCTCCGGGTCGGCGAGCTCGCGCGGCACAAGCTCGGCGACCGCGAGCTCGCGGTCGAGCAGTACAAGAAGGCGCTCGAGGCCCGCGGCGACGACCGGCGGGCGATGATCGCCCTCGAGGAGCTCTACGGCGAGGCGAACGACGCGGGCCGGCTGCTCGAGATCCTGAAGCTCCGGGTCGAGAACGCCGAGGGCGACGAGGAGAAGACGGGGCTCCTGTTCCGGATCGCCGAGCTCGAGCGGGGCCCGCTCGCGGACCCGGCCGCGGCGATCGCGACGTACGAGACGATCCTCGACATCACGCTCCACCCGGACGCCATCGCGGCGCTGGACAGCCTCTACCGCGAGGCCGGGCGCTTCGAGGACCTCATCCGGCTCTACGAGCGGCAGCTCGACGTGCGCGCCGGCGACCTCGCCGAGCTGCACGTCAAGATCGCGCTGGTCGCGCACCGGCACACGGGCGACCTGCAGAGGGCGTTCGACGAGCTCTCCGAGGCGCTGCTCATCGATCCGGCGCACGAGGGCGCCGTCTCGCTGCTCGAGGCGATCCTCGAGGGCTCGGCCGAGGCCGAGCACCGGGCGCGCGCGGGCGAGATGCTCGAGCCGGTGTACCTGCGCCGGGCGGACTGGAACCGGGTGAAGATCGCGCTCGAGGCGCGCCTCGCCGCGAGCCAGGACCCGGTCGAGCGCCGCGACCTCCTGCAGCGCCTCGCGACGCTGCACGAGGAGCAGCTCGAGGACTACCGCGCCGCCCTGGAGACCGTGGCGAAGCTCCTCCACGAGGACCTCACGGACGAGGGGGTCTGGGCGGAGCTCGAGCGGCTCGCGAAGGTCGCGAGCGCCGAGCGGCGGCTTGCGGAGATCTACGCGGCGGAGCTCGGCGAGCTCACCTCGGACGACGCGTCGAGCGCGAAGCTCAGCCGGCGCACCGGCGAGCTCTACGCCGAGCTCGGCGACGTGACCGACGCGCTGAAGTGGTACCGGCGCGCGCACGAGTTCGAGCCGGACTCGCGCGAGCTGTTCGACGCGATCGACCGGCTGCTCATCAAGGAGGGCCGCCACGCCGAGCGCATCGAGCTCTACCGCGCGGCGCTCGACTACCGGAAGGACGAGGACCGGCTCGACGCCCTGCACACGATCGCGCGCCTGGAGCGGACGGAGCTCCGCGAGCCCGCGCGCGCGATCGAGACGTACCGGGCGGCGCTGGACGTCGACGAGGACGACGCCAGGGCGCTCGACGCGCTGACCGAGCTCTACCGCGAGCTCGACCGGCCGCGCGACCTCGCCGATCTCTACCTGCGCCGCGCCGAGGCGGCCCCGAACGGCGAGCGCGCGGCGCCCTACCGGCTCGCGCTGGCGGAGCTCCTGCGCACGCGCTTGGACGACACAGCGGGCGCGATCGATCAGCTCGAGGCGATCGTCGGCGAGGTGCCGACGCACGCCGAGGCGATCCGGGCGCTCGAGGCGCTCATCCAGGATCCGCAGCACAAGGCGCGGGTCGTCGAGATCCTGCGGCCGCTCTACGAGGGGGCGGACGACTGGCGGCAGCTCATCCGGCTCAACGAGGAGCGGTTCGGCCTCGCGACGGACGCGCGCGAGAAGGTCGCGGTGCTCCGCGAGACGGCGAAGCTCTGGGAGACGCGGGGCGACGACGAGCTGCGCGCCTTCGACGCGACCCGGTCGGCGTTCGGCCTCGATCCGGACGACGGCGAGACGCGCGGCGAGCTCGAGCGGCTCGCCGAGCAGCTCGGCGCCTGGGAGGAGCTCGCGGGGAGCCTCGAGGAGGGCGTGACGATCACGTCCGACGAGCTCACGAAGCGCGAGCTGCTCTCGTCGCTGGCCAAGGTCTACGACACGCGCGTGGACGACCCGCGCCGGGCGCTCCGCGCCTACTCGCGGCTGTCCGCGCTCGACCCGAGCGACCCCGAGCCGCTCGAGCAGATGGACACGCTCGCCGTGCTCCTCAGCGACTGGGACACGCTCATCGCCGTCCTCGAGAAGAAGAGCGAGATGGCGTCGGACGAGGAGAACGCCTCGATCTGCCGGCGCATCGCCGAGACCAAGCTCGAGATGCTCGAGGACACCGAGGGCGCGATCCAGGCGTATGAGCGGGCGCTCGAGCTCGATCCCGAGAGCGCGATGACCATCGACGCGCTCATCGAGCTGCACGAGCCGCGCGGCGCGGCGAGCCGGCTGGTGGAGCTCTACGGCCGCCGCGTCGAGCTCGCGGGCCCCGACGAGGAGGAGCTGCGCTACGACCTCAACGTGCGCGCCGCCGAGCGCTACGAGAGGGACCTCTCGAGCCCGCGCGACGCGATCACCGCGCTGAACGCGGCGCTCGACGCGAAGCCCGGCGACCCGGCGGTGCTCTCCGCGCTGGAGCGGCTCTACCGCGCCGAGCGGATGTGGGACGAGCTCCTCTCGAACCTCACGCTCCAGGCGAGCGCCGCCGCGGACAGGGACGCGCGCATCAAGCTGCGGACGGCGATCGGCGACCTCTACGCGGGGGAGCTCGAGAGCCCGAGCGACGCGATCGAGCAGTACCGGCTCGTCCTCGACGAGGATCCGGTGAACGACCACGCCATCCGGGCGGTCCGGTCGATCGGCGAGGGCCGCGAGGAGCTGCGCCTCGACGCCGCCCAGGTGCTCGAGCCCGTCCTGCGCGCGGCCGGCCGCCACGAGGAGCTCGCGGCCGCGCTCGAGCTGCGCCTCCGCGCGCAGACCGAGCCGGCCGACCGCGCCGAGACGCTCCGGGCGATCGCGGCGGTGCAGGACGTGCAGCTCGGCCGGCCGATCGAGGCGGAGCAGGCGCTGCTCCGCGCCCTCGAGGACGCGCCGGACGACGCGTCGCTGCACGGCGAGATCGAGCGGCTGGCGGAGCGCACGGACGGCTTCGGGCGCTACTGCGACGCGCTCGCGCAGCGGGCCGCGTCCACGTTCGACGCGACGATCGCCAAGGACCTGTTCCTCCGGATCGGCCGCATCGCCGAGGAGAAGCTCAGGGACGACCGGCGCAGCGCCCAGGCCTACGCCAAGGCCGTCGAGCACGCCGGCGACACGCCGGAGCTCCTCGAGGCGCTCGACCGGCTGTACGGCCGGCTCGGCGACGAGAAGGCGCTCGCGGACGTGCTCGAGCGGCGCGTCGCGGTCACGCCCGCCGATCGCGACCAGGCGGACCTCTTCTACCGGCTCGCGGTGATCCAGATCGAGTCGTTCGGCGACAAGTCGCAGGGCCTGAACACCCTGCGGCAGGCGCTCGATCGCGCGGTCGATCACGAGCGGGCGAGCGCCGCGCTCGAGGCGCTCACCGAGGATCCGGCGCTCTTCGACGAGGCGGCCGAGGCGCTCGAGGGCGTCTACCGCACGCGGGGCGACAACGCCGCGCTGGCGCGCCTCTACGAGAAGCGCATCCGCTTCGCGCCGACCGGCGTGGAGCGGATCCGGATGCGCCTCGACCTGGCCAAGGTGCTCGAGGTGCGCTCGAACGACCCGCGCGCGGCGCTGGAGACCCTCGAGAAGGCGCTCGCCGACGACCCGTCGGACCCGGACGTGCTCGGCGAGATCGAGCGCCTCGCCCCGCTGACGGGCGGCTGGGCGAGCGCCGCGGCAGCCCTGGAGCGGGCGGTGCGGGCCGGGGCCGACCTCGACGGCGACACGGCGCGCGACCTCTGGATGCGCATCGCCGAGTGGCAGAAGAACAAGGTCGGCGACGCGAAGGCCGCCGAGGCGGCGTACGAGGCGGCGCTCACGCACGATCCCACGAGCGAGCACATCCTGCGCTCGATCGAGGAGATCCAGCGGGCGCCGGGGCGCGAGCGCGACCTCATCGGCACGCTCCGGCGGATCGCGGCCCTCGACGGCATGGAGGGGACCGCGGGCGAGCTCCGGCGCGAGGCCAAGGAGCTCGCGGAGCGCGCGCTGGGCGACCGGGAGCTCGTCGAGGCGATCCTGCGCGAGATGATCGCGGCGGACGAGGGCGACACCTGGGCGCTCGCCGAGCTCACGAAGGTGCGGGAGGAGGCGGGCGACCACAAGGAGGTCTTCCGGCTGCTCGTGCGGCAGTCCGAGCTCTACGCCGAGGCCGAGCGCATCCGCGACGCGCGGCACGCCGCCGCGGCGGTCGCGCGCGAGCGGCTCGGCGACGAGGCGGCGGCGATCGAGCTCTACGAGACGCTCTTCGAGGCGGATCCGGGCGACGCGCGCGCGGCGACGGCGCTGCGCGAGCTCTACGCGAAGGCCGGCAAGCACAAGGAGCTGCTCGCGCTGCTCGAGCGCCTCACCGACCTCGCCGAGTCCCCCGAGGCCCGGTCGGCGCTGCGCCTGGAGAGCGCCGAGATCTGCCTCTCGCGGCTCGACGCCGTGAGCGAGGCGACCGAGCACCTGCGCGCGGTCCTCGACGAGCAGCCCGACAACGAGAAGGCGACGGTCCTGCTCGCGCAGCTCCTCGAGAAGACCGGCCGCGATCAGGAGCTGTCGGACCTGTTCGTGACGCAGATCGAGCGCGCGAAGGACCGCGGCGACGTCGCGGCGGAGCTGTCGTACAGCGTACGCCTCGGCGAGGTCTACGAGACCCGGCTGAACGACACGGCGCGGGCGATCGAGACCTACCGCGCCGTGCTCGAGCGCGAGCCGCGCCACCCCGGCGCGCTCCTCGCGCTGGCCCGGCTGCACGAGCAGCGCGGCGAGAAGGCCGAGGCGGCGCAGCGGCTCGAGGTGATCCTCGAGGACGCGGCCGGCCCGGAGGCGGTGAGCACGGCGCTCCGGCTCGCCGACCTGCACCGCTCCCTCGGCGACGAGGGCGCGGTCCGGCGGGTGCTCGAGCGGGGCCTCGCGGCGGACGGGTCGGCGCAGGACATCCGGAAGCAGCTCCTCGCCCTCTACGAGAAGCAGCAGGCCTTCACCGAGCTCGCCGACCTCATCACCGGCGACGCGGAGACGGCGACGCAGCCGGCCGAGAAGGTGGCGCTCTACCGCAAGGCGGCCGGCATCCACCTGACGAAGCGGAACGATCCCGGCCGCGCCGCCGACCTCCTGGTCAAGGCCACCGAGCTCGTCCCGGGCGATCGCGAGCTCCTGCTCGCGCTGTGCGACGCCTACAGCGCCTCGGGCCGCGGCCAGAAGGCGGCCGAGGCGCTCCAGCAGATCGTCGAGTCCTACGGCGGCCGCCGCTCGAAGGACCTCGCCGCGATCCACCACCGCCTCGCCAAGGCCTACCTGGCCGAGGGGCAGCGGGACCGGGCGCTCGCCGAGCTCGACGTCGCGTTCAAGATCGACCCGGGCTCGATCGCCATCCTCCGCGACCTCGGGGTGCTGGCGCTGGAGCTGTCGGAGTCGAGCGAGGACGCGGCGGCGAAGGCGGCGCACATCGATCGCGCGCAGAAGACCTTCCGCGCCCTGCTCCTGCAGAAGCTCGACGAGGGCGCGCCGATCAGCAAGGGCGAGGTCTTCTATTACCTCGGCGTCATCAGCCACCGTCAGAGCGACGACAAGAAGGCGATCCAGATGCTGGAGCGCGCGCTCGACAACGACAGGGACTTCGCCCCCGCGAAGGAGCTCCTGGCGCAGCTCAAGAAGTGACGTAATCTCGCCGTGTGACGCGGCTTGTCAGCATCGACGGTGTCGTCTTCCCGCCGGAGGAAGCCAGGGTCTCTGTCTACGACCGCGGCTTCCTCTACGGCGATAGCGTCTTCGAGACCATCCGCACCTACGGCGGCGAGCCGTTCGCCCTGGAGGAGCACCTCGCCCGCCTCGAGCGCTCGGCCGAGCGGATCGCGATCGCCCTGCCGATCCCGCGCGACGAGCTC
The DNA here is from genome assembly GCF_051524405.1 of Sorangium sp. So ce119. Taxonomy (NCBI): domain Bacteria; kingdom Pseudomonadati; phylum Myxococcota; order Polyangiales; family Polyangiaceae; genus Sorangium; species Sorangium sp. So ce119. Next base: position 433,809 of record NZ_CP150310.1, read on the forward strand.
GAGCGCGAGGTGCGCGCGCTGATCCGGGCCGCCCACGCGGCCGGGAGCGCCGGCGCGGCGGCGGGCTCGTCCGGCGCTGCGGCCGCGGCCGCCGTGCCGGCCGAGAGCTACGTCCGCGTGATGCTGACCCGCGGCAGCGGTCCGCTCGGGCTCGATCCCGCGCTCGCGGGCGCGCCCCTCCGCGTCGTCCTCGTCGAGCCGCTGAAGCCGCTGCCGGGCGCGCTCTACCGCGACGGGATCGCGGTCGTCACGACCCGCACCCAGCGGGCCGGCGACGCGGCGCCCGGGGCGAAGGTCTCGAACTACCTCGAGAGCCTGCTCGCCCTGCGCGAGGCGCGGGCCGCGGGGGCGCACGAGGCGCTCATCCTCGACCCGTCAGGCCACGTCGTCGAGGGGACGACGTCCAACGTCTTCCTCGTGGAGCGGCGGCCCCCGGCGCACGAGGGCGAGGAATGCCCCGGACCGGTGCTGATCACCCCGCCCAAGGAGGCGGGGATCCTGGTCGGCATCACCCGGGCCAACGTGATCGAGGTCGCGGACGAGCTCGGTATGCCCGCGTGCTGCGAGCCCGTCACCATGTCCCGGCTCCTCGCCGCCGAGGAGGTGTTCATCACCTCGAGCCTCCGCGAGATCGTCCCGGTCGTCCGCGTGGACGCGCACCCCATCGGCGCGGGCGTTCCCGGCCCGCAGACCCGCGCGCTGCACGCCGCTTTCCGCAAGAAGGTGGGCCTCGGTGCGGCACCTCTCCCCTGGGACGTACCTTGAGCCGCGCGGCCGACCCGACCGCGCCGGATCCTTGGATGGCCAGCGCGGCGCGCGCGTCCAAGTAGCAACCTGGCACGCTCCCTGCGCGGCCGGATGGGGCTCGGCCCTGGCCTGCCGTACACTCAGTCCGAGAGGAATCCATGATGAATCGCCCGCTTCGAATCGCCTGCTTCCTGATCTGCGCCGCGACCTCCGCGGCGACGGCCGGGTGCGCCGTGACCACCGATGAGAACTCGATCACCGCCGAGACCCTCGTCCGCTACGAGGGCAGCGACGAGAGCGCGCGCGTCGACTACATCCCGAACCGGGGCCAGAGCGTCCGCATCGTGAGCGACAACGGCGACGTCGAGGTCAGCATCGGGAACGTGGACGACGTCGTGGTCACCTTCTCGCCGTTCACGATGCGCAAGAAGGACGAGAACAAGCTCGCGGTCGCGGAGATGGAGAACGATCTCCGGCTCTCCGCGATCACCGACGGCGACGTGGTCATCTCGACCCAGACCACGTCGGGCGCCTCGGGGTACCTCGGCGCCGACATCCGGGTCGTCCTGCCCGCCGACTTCGACGGCGTGCTCCGCGTGGAGCAGGACAACGGCAGCGTCGACGTCGATCTCGACGGCGCCCTGTCCCGCGGCACCACGGTGCTGAGCGGCAACGGCAGCGTCGATGTGGTCGGCGCGCGCGGCGCGATCGACGTGTCCACCGACAACGGCAGCGTCTTCGTCGACGTCGACGGGTGGAGCGACTCGGACGGCTCGATCTCGAGCGGCAACGGCGCGCTCGAGCTCTCGGTGCCGGCCGGGGTGGACGGGACGATGACCGCGCAGACGCTCCTTGGCGACATCGTCGAGCAGGGGCTGCCCTCGACGTGGGCGACCGCCGCGAACGACGCCGGCACGTCGTACACGATGGGCGACGGCGACGGCGGCCATCTCACGCTCTTCACCGAGCTCGGTGACATCGCGATCCTCGTGAAGTAGCGCCGCCAGCACAAAAGCGAGAGGCGAGCGCCGGGTTTCCCCCGGGCTCGCCTCTCTGCTTTTGTCTGCCCGGCGCCGGCCGGGCCGGCGCTCCGGATCACCGGCCCGTCGAGCCAGCGCCCCGGATCACCGGCCGCCCGGGCCGGCGCTCCCGGTCACCCGCCGGCCGGCTGCTGGGCCTCGGCGCCCTGCGCCTCGGCGCCAGCGGCCTCGGCGCCCTGGGCCTCGTCGCCCGCGCCGCCCGCCGCCGGGGCTGCCCCGGGGCGCGGTCCGGCGCCGGCCGGGACCGGCACCCGGAGCTGCCCGCCGCCCTGCTGCGCGAGCACGCCGAGCGCCTTCTGGAAGAACGCCGCCAGGAACGGGATCTCGCGCGGCGGCGAGGTGATCAGCCCGGCGTCCTTGACCGCGCGCGCGACGGCGAGGGCGGCGGTGGCCGTCGCGTCGCCCTTGCGCGCGCGAAGCGAGACGGCGCTGCTGCGCATCCGGGACGCGAGCTGCGCGCGCACCTCGGGCGAGAAGAACCTGTCGGTCGCGAGCTCGAGCTCCTCGCGCAGCGCCACGTTCACCTGCTCGGGATCGCGCGCCCCGGCGGCCCCGAGCCGCTGGCCGACCTTCTGCAGGAGCTCGTCGAGCGCCGGCCGCGCGGGCAGCCAGTGCCGGAACTCCGGCTCCTCGTGCAGGGCGGCGGAGCCGGCGATGTGCGCCGTCACCTGCTCGTCCGTCAGGCCCTCCTCGAGGTCGGCCACCGGGTGCCGCGGCTCGGCCTCCGGCGCGGGCTCGATGAGATCGCGGCACCCCTCCAGCCCGAGCGGCACGACCTGCCCCGACGCCGCGTTCTGCCGCTTGGCGAGCGCGATCCGGTGGCGCGCCCACTCCAGCGAGACGGGCACGGGCGCCGTGCCGAGGTTGTCGTACGCGCGCGCGCGGCCCTCCTTGAGCTGCGAGCCGCTGAGCCACCCCGCGCCGGCGTGGAGCACGCCGACCGACTCGCGCACGATCACCTCCGCGATCCGGTAGCGGCCGCTCGTGTCACGGCTCGTGATCGCGATCGCCTCGGTCCCGCTCGAGTCGGGCGGGATCAGCGTCGCCTCGACCACCTCGGCGCGGTCGTCCGCGAGCCGCGCCACGCGCGGGCGCGTCGGGATCGCCGCCCCGCGCGACTTCAGCACGTTGAGCGCGCGCCGCGCCGCCTTGCGCGCCGCGCCGGACGCGTCCTCCGCCTCGGCGGCCGCCGCGATCGCCTCGGCGTTCGAGGCGCCGAGCCACGCGTCGACGAGCGCCGGCGCGGCGTCGCCCGCGGCCCGCAGCGCCTCGAGCGCCCGATCCCAGCCCGCCGCGAGCACCTCGGCGTCGAAGTCGACCTTCGCCGCCCCCGCGCCGCCGTCCTGGCGCGCGCCGCCCTCGGCCTTGCTCTTCGCGGCCGCCGCGGACTGCTTGGCCTTCGCGGTGCGCGCGCTGAGCGCCTCGCGCGCCGTGAGCGCCGGCTTGTCCGAGGCCGCGACCTGCTTCGCCTTCGCCGCCGGCAGCGAGAGCAGGAGGTGCGCCGGCCTGGCCGGGCCCTGCGGCTGCTGCGGCCGGGACTCCTTGGCCGTCACCACCGTCGCGGTCGCGCCCTGGCCGGTCACGGTCACCATCCGCTGGCTCTGCTGCTTCGGCGCGGGCCCTCGTCCCTCGGCGCCCCCGGGGCCCTGCGCCCCGGCCCGAGCGCCCTGCGGGCGCCCGCCCTCCCCGACAGGCCGCGCCGAGAGGCCGCGGTCGGGCCTGGGGCCGCGATCGGGCCTCGGGCCGCGGTCAGGCCTGGGTCCACGGTCGGGTCTGGGCCCGCGGTCGGGCCTCGGGCCCTGCTCCCCGCCGGCTCCCTGCGCCGCCCCAGGTCCCTGCTCTGCCCTGGGTCCACGCTCCAGCCTGGGCCCGCGGTCGGGCCTGGGCCCGCGGTCGGGCCTGGGGCCGCGATCGGGCCGCGGGCCGCGATCGGGCCTGGGCCCGCGGTCGGGCCTCGGGCCGCCGGACGCGGCGGCGGGCCGCTCGGGCCTGGGCGCGCGGTAGTCGCGCACCACGCGCGGCGCGACGGTGGGCGGCGGCGCGGCATCCTCGCTCGTGGTCGGCGCCGGCGCGTCGGCGAGCGCGGGCCGCTTGCGGGGCGCGATCACGTCCAGCAGCGAGCCCTGCGGCTCCTTTGCCGCGGCCTTGGCCGAGGGGGGACGCGGCGCCTCGCCCGCGGGCTGCGCCGAGGCGCCCTCCGACGGCTCGTCGGCCTTGCTCGCGACGGCCGTGCTCGCCGAGCGGACGACCCTCCGCGCGCGCGGCTTGTCTGCGCTCTCTGCATCGGGGGCGCCCTCGCGCGCAGCTTCGGGAACTGCGCTGGCGGTCCGCTCCGTGCTCTCGCTCTCGTTCTTTGTGCTCATGTCGAGGCTCCCGGGGACATTTTGGAGATGGGGACCGCGGCCGCGGCTCCCCGATTATCGCGAAAGATGGGCAACAGCTTCGATCTCGACGGCGGAGCCCTTGGGCAGCGCCGCCACCTGCACCGTCGCCCGTGCGGGCAGCACGCCGCCGACGGCCGCCCCGTACACCTGGTTGACGACGGCGAAATCCGCGAGGTCCGTGAGGAAGATCGTTGTCTTCACCACGTCGTTCCAGCTCGCGCCGGCCGCGGACAGCACCTCGGTGAGGTTCTTGATCACCTGGGCGGTCTGCGCCTCGATCCCGCCGGCGACGAGCTCGCCCGTCGCGGGATCGATCGGGATCTGGCCGCTGCAGAACACGAGATCGCCGGCCCTGACGGCCTGCGAGTAGGGGCCGATGGCGCGCGGGGCCCGATCGGATGTGATTGCGGTTTTGGACATGTCGACCTCTGAATCGTGGAGCGCTCCGGCGAGGCGGAAGGCCCGCCCGCCCGGCCCGCACGGCGCGCCGGGGGCCGGTCGGCGCGGTTCCCTCTAGCCGAAGCTCTTCCGGCCTTCGATGGCTCGCCCCAGCGTCACCTGGTCGGCGAACTCCAGATCTCCCCCGTGCGGCACGCCGCTGGCGATGCGCGTGACCTGGATCCCCATGGCGCCGAGCTCGCGCGCGATGAGCAGCGCGGTCGCCTCTCCGTCGACCGACGGCGGCGTGGCGACCAGCACCTCGCGCACCGGCTGCTCGGGGTCGCGCACGCGCGCCCGGAGCGCCTCGAGCGGCAGCTCCTCGGCGCCGACCCCCTCGAGCGGCGAGAGGAGCCGGCCGAGCACGAAGTAGCGCCCGCGCATGGCCCCGCTCCGCTCGATCGCGAGCAGGTCCTGCACGCGCGCGACGACGCAGAGGAGCGCGCCGTCGCGCCGCGTGTCGAGGCACACGGCGCAGAGCGGCTGGCCGTCCTCGCCGATCTCGGCGATGTTGCCGCAGCGGGCGCACGGCCGGATGTGGTCGCAGAGCTCGACGAGCTCGCCGCCCAGGTCGCGCGCGGTGTCCTCGCCGGCGGTCACGAGGAAGAGGGCGAAGCGCTGGGCCGTCTTCTCGCCGACCCCGGGCAGGCGCGCGAGGAGCTGGGCGACGCGCGACAGCCGGGCGGGCATGCCGCCGGGCGCGCCGCGGAAGCCGGGCGCGGGCGCGGCGCGGCCGCCGTTCGGGACCTTCGAGGAGCCGGGGGGCGACGCCGGGGGACGCAACGCGATCAAGTGTGCATGCCGGGGAGCTTGACGCCGCCGGTCACCTTGGCGATCTCGCTCTCGACGAGCTTGTCGGCCGTGTCGAGCGCCGAGTTCGTCGCCGCGACGATCGCGTCGAGCGCCATCTCCAGGCCCTCGCTCGCGAGGAACGCGGGGTCGACGTCGATCCGGCGCAGCTTGCCCTCGCAGGAGACCACGACCGAGACCTTGTCGCCGGCGGCGGTCGCGCTCACCTCGCGGTCCTTCAGCTCGCCCTTCACCTGGTCGATCTTGCGCTGCATGCGCGCCGCCTGGCGAACCAGCTCATTCATTCCGCCGCGAAATTGCATGGTCAGACGGCGGTCTATGCCGTGAACGGCGCCGGGCCGCAACCGGGAAGGGGAGGAAGGGGAAGGGGCCAGCGCGGGCCTCCGACGCGGTGCGCGGATGGGCGCGGCGCCGCCGCGCTCCGGGGAGCGGAGGGGGTTCCAGGGGCCGGACCGTTCCGGCTCTCCAGGCACTCCCCCTGCTGCGCGGTATCCGCGCCTGGACGTGACGGAGCGGGGTGCGTTCGGCGCGGCAACTCTGGCAAACTCTCCGGAATGCGGGGCGACCTCCGTGCCGGCCACAGCCGCGGCGACGCGCCCGCGAGAAGGTGCTAGTCGAGCAGCGTATGAGCTACGTCGTCCTCGCGCGGAAATGGCGCCCGCAGTCCTTCGAGGATCTCGTCGGCCAGGAGCACGTCTCCACGACGATCGCCAACGCCATCGCGCGCGATCGCGTCGCGCACGCCTTCCTCTTCACGGGGGTCCGCGGGGTCGGCAAGACGACGAGCGCCCGCATCCTCGCGAAGGCGCTGAACTGCGTCCACGGCCCCACGGCGAAGCCGTGCCAGACGTGCGCTCAGTGCTCGGAGATCACGGTCGGCGCGGACGTCGACGTCCAGGAGATCGACGGCGCGAGCTACAACGGCGTCGACGAGGTGCGCAAGCTCCAGGAGAGCCTGCCGTACCGGCCGGCGCGCGATCGGTTCAAGATCTTCATCGTGGACGAGGTCCACATGCTCTCGAACGCGGCGTGGAACGCGTTCCTGAAGACGCTGGAGGAGCCGCCGCCGCACGTGAAGTTCATCTTCGCGACGACGGAGGTGCACAAGGTCCCGGTCACGATCCTGAGCCGGTGTCAGCGCTACGACTTCAAGCTCATCGGCGCGCAGGCGATCGCGGCGCGGCTCCGCTGGGTGCTCGAGCAGGAGAAGATCCCCGCCGACGACCCGGCGCTCAGCGCGCTCGCGCGCGAGGCCGCGGGGAGCATGCGCGACGCGATGAGCCTGCTCGACCAGGTGATCGCGTGGGTGGGCACGAGCGGCGATCGCATCACGGCCGAGGGCGTGGCGAAGGTGCTCGGCGTGGCCGACCGCGTGGTGCTGCACCGGCTCGCGGAGGCGCTCGTGGACGGCGATCCTGCGGCGTGCGTGCGCATCGTCGGCGAGCTCGCGCAGCAGGGGTACGACCTGCCGCACGTGGCCCGCGACTTCCTCGCGCACCTGCGCGACCTCGTGGTGGCCAAGGTCTGCGACGATCCGGCGCCGCTGCTCGATCTCGCCGACGAGGAGGTCGCCGACGCGCGCGCGCTCGCGGCGCGGGCGGACGCGGACGACCTCACGCGGCTGCACCAGGGCTTCTCGCGGGCGTTCGACGACATCGTCCGGAGCGGCCAGCCGCGCGCCTCGCTGGAGATGGCGCTGGTGCGGCTCGCGAGGCGGCCGCCGCTGCTGCCGATCGACGAGCTGCTGCGCCGCCTCGGCGACCTGGAGCGGCGGCTGAACGGCGGCGGCGGTGGTGGCGGCGGCGGTGGCGGAGCGCCGGAGCGCGGTCCGCAGCGGCCCGGCGCGCCGCCCGGCGGAGCGGCTGCGCCGAGGCGCGGCGCGGCGCCGGCCGAGGCTGCGCCGGAGGACGCGCGGGCGGATGCGCGCGGCGCGGGCGCGGCGCCTGCGTACGGCGCGGCGGCCAGCGGCGTGCCGAGGGCGAACGGCGCGGCGGCGAACGGCGTCGCGTTCGCGAGCGGGGCGGCGGGCGCGAACGGGGCGGCGGGCGCGAACGGGGCGGCGAGGACGAACGGCGCGGCGGCGTACGGCCCCGCGGCAGCGCACGGCCTGGCGGCAGCCCCGGCGAGCGGCGTGACCGCGGCGAACGGGGCGGCGAGGGCGAACGGCGCGGCTGCGTTCAGCGCGCCGGCTGCGTTCAGCGCGCCGGCCGCGTTCAGCGCGCCGGCTGCGTTCAGCGCGCCGGCCACGAGCGGGGTGGCGAGGGCGAGCGGCGGCGTGGCGGCGAACGGCGCAGCGGCGAACGTCGTCTCCCTCGTGAACGGCGCGCCGGGCGTGAGCGGCGCGGCGGCGACCTTCGCTGGCAGCGCCGCGCCGGCGTTCGCGGGCGGCGCCGCGCCGGCCCTCGCGAAGGCGCCGTACGCGAACGGCGCGGCCGCGCCGGCGTTCCGCCCCGACAGCGCGCCGCCTCCTTCGCCGCGCGGCGCGCTCTACTCCGTCCCGCAGAGCGCTCCTCCGGCAGCCCCCGCGGCGCCGAGCCCCGTGTCAAGGACGAGCGCGCCGCCGCCGGCGAGCGCGCCGCCGCCGTCGATGAGCGCCGACGACCTCGCCACCTGGCGCGCGGTGATCACCGCGGTCCGGGGGCAGCGGCCGGCGCTCGCCTCCGTGCTCGAGCACGCGGCCCTGCTGGAGCTGAAGCCGACCCGCGTCGTCCTCGGCTACGAGGCGAACTCGTTCCTCTCCGGCCAGGCCACCGAGCCCCCGGCCCGCGACCTGCTCGCCCGCGTCCTGCAAGCCCATTTCGGCGGCCCCGCCGAGCTCGTCTTCGAGACGATCACCCGCGGCAGCGCCGGCCCGTCGCTCGCGCAGGTCGAGACCGCCGAGCGCAAGGCGCGCGTCGAGGCCGCCCGGCGCGCCGTGGCCGACCACCCGCTCGTCGCGGCCGCGATCGAGCTGCTCGGCGCGGAGCTCAAGGACGTGCGGCTCGCTCCGGACTTCGCGGAGGGGTGAGCGCCGTGTGCTGCCGCGCGACGTGCCACTGCGCGACGGTCTGGAAGAAGAGAGAATCAACCACAGAGGCACAGAGAGCACAGAGGGGAGAGAAGAGAGATTGATTTCTTCTCATCCTCTGTGGCCTCTGTGCCTCTGTGGTTCAATTCTCTTTTCTTCGATGTGTTCGTGAGGTCCGGTGCCCTGGAGGATGCACGCCGGAGGCGCGGTGATCCTCCGACGTGAAGCAACGCCGCCGCCGGGAGAGCTACAGAGTCAGCTTCCGTTCCGCAGCCAGGAGCGGAACGCCTTGACCGCCTCGTGCTGGTCCGGCCAGCGCACGAATCGCGCGAGCGCGACGAGATCCAGATCAGGAATGAGCTCGCTGGCCGCGATGGCCTCGTACTCCTCGCCGCGCAACGCATGGATGTGGAAGGCGTCGCGCTCCCAGAACCAGACTTCGCGGACGCCGAGCCCGCTGTAGACGGGCAGCTTGTCGAGCCCACCGCTCGTCAGCACCACCTCGATCGCGATATCGGGGAACTCCTTGAGCGTGCCGCCGATGCAATAGCACTCGTCGGGCTCGAGGCCGCGCGCCTTGGCTTCTCGACGGAACGTGGTCGAGCCGTAGCCGTAGAGCGGCACATCCCGCTCCAGCGCGAAGAACTCGATCAGGCGAGCGATGCTCTTCTTGTCGATTTCATGCTCGATGGACGGACTCATCAGCTCCAGCGTTCCCTCGCAGAAGGTCATCCGCAGGCCGGGGGTGTCCAGCTCATCCCGCAGCCTGACGTACGTGTCCCAGGGGACGCCCTGGAGCACGAAGCGCTGCTCGCCCGCAGGCGCGGGCGACGTCGGAAGAGGCACATGTACAGCGGCTACCATGGCTACCCCGGAAGATAGCACGCTCGTCCCGAGCGCTGCCGCCGGCACATGCCGTGGAGGGCCTTGCCGAGGACGCCCGCGATCCGACCGAGCGCGACGCCGCGAAGCGCCAGCCGCCGGCCACTGCCCCGGGCACCTCAAGCGCGCTGCGCCGCCGTACCGCTGCTCAGCGCGCGGCTCGCCAGGAACGCCGCCCGTTCTTCCACGGGCCCCGGGCCCACGTCGACCACCTCGAAGCCGGCCGCGCGGTACATCGCGCCGAGCCGCTGGTTGATCCGCTCCGCCTCGGCGGCGCGCTCTTCTCGGCTCCTGCCCCAGCGCGGGGCCTGGATCTCCGGCATCACGGCGAACAGGAACACCAGCGCATAGCGCTCGAACGCGGGCTCGCCGGGTGGCCAGGGATACTCCACCTCTCCGCTCGTGCGCAGGTAGTACTCGACCGGATCGAGGTACCCGCGCTCCAGCCAGTCCCCGCTGCGCGCCTCCGCCTCGATCGCCCTCTGGGTCTCCAGCACCCGGGCGGCGAACTCCCGCTTGCGGCACAGGGGACAGACGTGCTCCGGCGCGTCGATCGGGCGGAACGGCTCGTCCGGCGGATGCCCGTGGGTGCGCGCCCCGAGCTCGTCGAGCACGCGCCGGTGCGCCTCGCCGTGCACGCGGTGGCCCCGCGTGGACGCGAGGTGACGGAGCGTCGTGGTCTTGCCGCACGCATACGCGCCCGTCGCCACGAAGAGATGCTTGCTCATCTCCAGCTCACCGCCGGGTCCACCACACCGAGCCCCCGCCGACCTCGACGGCGCTTCCAGCGAGCGCCGTGAAGCGCGCGACAGCCTCCATGACACCCGCGTGCTTCTCGTTGTGGTCGTGTCCGGCCAGGACCCCGCCCGGCTTCAGCTTGGGCCACCACGCCTCGATGTCCGCGATCACCGCCGCCCGGTCGTGCGATCCGTCGAGGAAAACGAGATCCAGGCTCGCGTCGGCGAAGCGCGCCGCCGCGTCCGTGGAGGCGAGCCGGTGGACGCTCGGCCGGATCCCGAGCGCCTCCAGGTTCGCCCGGAACACGCCGGGCACGTCCTCCGCGGCCAGCATGGCGCGATACCGAGCGGCGTACTCGTCGCTGGAGCCCCCCCAGGCGTCGACGCAATGGAGCGCGACGCCGTTCCTCGCCGCGAGCCGCCCGACGTACGCCGTGGAGAGCCCCTTCCAGGAGCCCACCTCGACCATCGCGCCGCCCCGGAGCGAGCGCACGAGCGCCCGGTACGCGAGGCCGGCTTCCTCGGAGAACCAGCCCTGGATCGGGTCGAGCCGGGTCACAGGGAACAGCGCGAGGAGCGCCGCCGGCTTCCGCGCTGGATCGCGGACTTCGTACTGACGGTCGCACAGCTTCACGAAGCAGCGGGCGTCGTGCGCGACGAACAGCGGCCGCTCGATGACGGCGAACTTCTTGAGCGACGTGGACCGCTCCGGATCTCGCTCTCCCCTCCGGATCTCGTCGGCGGTCGTCGCGAAGATCACGTCCTCGTGCCGGATCGGGCGCCCCTGATCCGGGCCGTCGGTCCACGGCCGCTCTCCGGGGTATCCGGCGCGGTCGGTGCCGTGCTCGAGGAGGCGAGCCAGCTTGTCCGCCTCGCTCGCGCGGAACAGGAGAGGGCCCGTGATGCCGCGCGCCTCGAGCTCGTCCAGCACCTCCTCGAGGAAGAGCAGGTTCCGGCCGATGTAGGGCAGGGGGATGACGGGCGGTGTCATGAGACGTCGAGCGCGGCGCGCGCCGCCGGCGGCGGGCCCAGGATCCCGTCCCAGGGTTGCCAGGTGGAGGCGAGCCTGGCATTCGGGTGGAAGATGAGCTCGTGGACGATGCCCGGGCCGGAGCGCTTCGTCTCCTCGAGCTGGGCGAGATCGGCCTCCTCGAAGACCACATCGATGTCCTCGAAGCGGAACACCTCGACATAGTAGTAATAGCCGACGATCTGCCGCTCGAACGAGAACCGCGCGTCGGCGCTCAGCGCGTCGAGGAGCGGCTCGAGCTGGACGCGGGCGCGATCGCTGTATTTGACCACGTGGTTCTCGACCACGGCGGTAGGGTCGGTCTTCATCAGTTGCCGGAAGATCACGTTGTCCACGCCGAGCGACCGCGCGAACCGCAGATAGGCCACGATGTGCTCCACGGTGTCGATCTGCCCCTCCAGGAGCACGCAGGAGAGGCGCACCCGGGTGCCGCCGGCCGCTGCCGCCGCCACGACGCGGCGGAGCTCGTCGACGCTCAGGCCGTCTTTCATCACCATGAGCCTGGCGTTCCGGTCGTGGTCGGGGTGGGCGCGGCTGATGTTGAGGTGCTGGACGCCTGTCTCGACGATCCAGTCGATCACCCGCTTCCCCTCGCGCTCCTGGAGCAGCCCCGAGCCGTTCGTGGTGAGCGTCCGCTTGCGGCCGCGGCGGGCCTGCCCGAGCGCGAGGATGCGGGGCAACCGCGGATCGTGGCTCGGCTCGCCGCCGGTGATCGATACCGTCGGATCCAGCGGGCGGAGCGCTTCCAGCGACTCGGCCATCGCGTCGAAATAGCGCCCGTCGTCGTCCTCGACGCTCTTCTGCACGGCGAGGCTCCGCCCACGCGACGCGGGCCTGAGCTCCTCGACGCAGAAGTGGCATCTCGCATTGCAGGGTTGCCGGCTGTAGATGGAGAAGTTCGCGTTGCGGTAGACCTCGACCGGCCGGCCCCACAGGTCGAAGCGCACCGTGTCGCCGGCGGTGCTGTTGCCGGTCAGGTCGAAGGCGCGGCTCTTCATCCGGCGCCATTCGTCGCGGAACGGGCGCGCGCTCACGGCAGCCTCCGCATGGCGTCGGAGCGCGCCACGAGGTCGGGGCCGAAGGCGCGGCCGTCCGGGTTGAGCATCGTGAAGTGGGTGCCGACGAGGAAGGGCTCTTCCCAGTCCTCGTGCTTCTGCGCGAAGCCGTAGCGCTGCAGGTGGAAGACGTTGGCGAGCTCGATGAGCCCCGCGTCGCGCACCGCCTGCGCGACCCACGCGTCGCCGTCCGGCTCGCTCTTGCGCAGCCGGACGTTGAGGACGAGCTGGCGGTCGCCGCCGAGCGCCGCGAGCCGCTCGCGCAGGGCGCGCGCGAGCTCGAGCAGGCCGCTGTCGTGCTCGAGGAGGTGGTGGTTGACCGAGAGCTTGATCGTGGTGGGCTCGCCGAGCTTCTCCAGCCAGGCGTCGAGCCCGGCCGGGTCGCGCGGGAGCTCGACGCCGTTGGTCACCACGACGACGCGCGCGCACCGGGGCTCGGCGCGGGCGAGCCGCACCATCTCGTCGAAGTGCGGGTGGATCGTGGGCTCGCCGCCCTCGAGCTGCACCTCGAACGGGCCCTCGGCCGGGAAGCTCGCGCGGTAGCGGTCGAGCGCGAGGAAGGTCTGCCCGCGAGGCGACGAGCAGGTGCAGCACCACGGGCACGCGCGGTTGCAGTGGTTCGAGGTGGCCACGTAGAGCCGGTGCGGCCGCTCCGCCGTGGGGCGGTCGAGGGGGAGCGTGCCCGTGAGCGTGGCGTTCTGGGGTCTCGTCGCGGTCGGCATGGAGCGCCTCCAGCGAGGAGGATACGGCCGGGGGGGGAGGGGATGAAGGAGATCCGAGGGGCGCGGATCACGGCGCCGGGCGGCCGGCGCGCGCGCCGTGTCTCGCGCAAATATTTGTATTAATTATTGATTGTTGGTTTTCGAAATGGGCCCGGCGCGTTCGACCCACCTCGCACGCGCGAGCAGGGCGTGTCTCGCGCCCTCGCGACCCTCAGCTCCCCGCCGCCTCCCCCGTCCGCGGCAGCCTCGCCGTGAACGTCGTCCCCCGCGCCGCCGTGCTCTCCACCGCGATCTCCCCGCCGTGCGCCCTCGCGATCTGCTGCGCGATGAACAGCCCGAGCCCCAGCCCGCGCCCCGTGCTCGTCCTCCCTCCCGCGGGCGCCTCGTGGAACGGGTCGAACAGCGTCTCCAGCAGCTCGGGCGCGATCGCCGGCCCGTCGTTGTGCACCTCGATCAGAAGATCGCTCCCGCGCGGGCGCACGGTCACCCCGACGGCGCTCCCCGGGTCGGCGTGATCGACCGCGTTCTGCGCGAGGTTCGTCACCATCTGCGCGACGCGCTCGGCGTCCCATCGCCCGGCGCCGCTCCCCTCCAGATCGAGCCGGATCGGCACGCCCGGGTGCGCCGCCCTGAGCTCGTCGATCGCGCTCTTGCAGAGGGCATGGAGGTCCTCCGGCCTCGGCGCGATCGGGATGCCGTTCGCGCCGCAGCGGCTCCGCGTCAGATCGAGCAGGTCGTCGATCGTCCGCGCCATGCGGCGCGCGCTCGCCGCGATCCGCTCGGCGTTCCTCGCCTGGCGCGGCGTCAGGTTGCCGTGGTGGGTCAGCATGCGGCTCGCCAGCGTGATCGAGGTCAGCGGCGTGCGCAGGTAATGGCTGAACGCCGCCATGAACCGGCCGCGACGGACGAGCTCCTCGCGCCGCGCCGCCTCCGCCCGCTTGCGCTCGGTGACGTCGATCACCGTGCCGATCATCCGGACGCTGCGCCCCGCGGCGTCGAAGAACGTGCGCCCCTGCACGGCGACCCAGCGCTCCACCCCGTTGCAGAGCCCCACGAGGCGGTACTCGATGTTGTACTCGCCGCCGCTCTCCGGGGTCTGCGAGCGCCGCACGGCCTCCTCTACGCGCTCGCGGTCGTCGGGGTGGACCGCCGCGAGGAACACGTCGTACCGGACCTCCGACGCCGGATCGAGCCCGGCCACCTCCCGGGAGCGCTCGTCCCAGCGCAGCTTGCCGGTCACGGTGTCGTAGTCCCACACGCCCACGCCGCCGGCGCGCGTGGCGAGCCGCAGCAGCGCGCCGCTGTCCTCGAGCGCGGCGCGCGTCGCCGCCTCGATCTCGAGGGCGCTCGTCCACATGCTCGCGTCCACGACCGCGTGGAGCACCTTCGCCTCGCTCGCCCCGAGCGAGATGCCCTGTTCGACGCAGACCTCGATCAGCGCCGCCCGGAGGTGCGACAGCTCCCGCAGCGCCGCCGCGATGCAGCGCCCCTGCGCGGCGCAGCGGCGCGCGTGCTCCTCGACCCGCGCGTGGGCGCAGCGGAGCTCCGCGTCCTCGCCGCCGCGCTGCTCGGCGCGCCGGCTCGCCGAGAGCACCTCGACGAGATCATCGAAGAGCTCCGGGACCTCGCGGGCGAGCAAGGGCCCCGCGGGCCGCTGCGCCCTCGGCGCCCTTGGATCCTCGAGCACCCGGCGCGCCCAGCGATCCATGACATCGCCCTTGCGGCTCCTGAGCCTGGCCGTGATAGACGTCTCCACGAACGGACCGTCGTCATCCATCGAGACATAAGCGAGCGCGCGCCGGCGCGGATGTCACGTGAGGACACCCCCTGATTGACGCGTAAGTGACCGTCTTCTATCGAGCGGCGCTCTCGCGCTGCGCGAGGTGAGATTTCAACGCAAAGGCGCAAAGTCGCGAAGGCGCAAAAAAGAGCAGAATAATGAATCTGTATCTTTGCGTCTTTGCATCTTTGCGCCTTTGCGTTGAAATCTCCCGCTCTGTTCGCGAGGCAGCGCCCTGGCGGGATTTCTGACCCGAGGAATCAGAACCTGCCGAGCACCCCGACGCCGCCGCCGTCAGGGCCGATGAGCGGCACGACGCGCGCCTGCACCCGGCCGTGTCGCGCCCCGGCGGCGCGGGCGTCCTCCGCCCTCGACGGGCCCGACGTCAGCACCAGGATCGCGCCCGCGCCGAGCGCCGCCACGCCCACGCCGATGCCGATCGTGGACACGAGCGCCTTGGTCTCCGCCGCGTCGATCTCCTTGCGGCCCAGCGGCGTGCACTGCTTGTTCGGGCAGAGCGCCTGGTCCTTCTCCGCGTCGCTCGCCTGGCCCGCGGCGAGGATCCCGAACACGGCGCCGACGCCGAGCACCGCCGCGCCGGCGCCCCCGATCACGAAGCCCGCGGTGCGCAGGCCCTCGCCGCCGGTCCCGCCGGACGTGCCGCCCGGCGCGGGGCCCTGCGGCGCGGCGACCTTCTCAGGGGGCGCCGGCTGGAGCTTCGGGATGGCGATCGTCTTCAGGTCGGCGCTGTCGCCGACCTGCACGGTCGTCGACCAGACCGAGTAGCCCTGCGCGGTCGCCTCGACCTCGTGCGCGCCCGGATCGATCGGGATCGGCGTGCCGAGCGCCGCCGCGGGGATGTCGTGGCCGTCGACGCGGATCAGCAGGCCGGGCGTGCCCTCCGCGTTGAGCTGGATCCTCGAGAGCCGCGGCTCCAGGGCGCTGATGTGCTCCTGCGCGAACGCCTCGCGCGCCGCGTTGCCCTCCTTCTTCGAGGCGAAGAGCGCCTCCTTGAACTGCCCCCACGCCGTCGCCGTCCTGCCGAGCGCCTCGTTGCACAGCGCCAGGTTGAGCAGCGTGCCCGTGCCGGGCCGCAGGCGCTGGCTCTCCGCCAGCTTGGGGCACGCCTCGGCGTACGACTTCGCCTCCATCAGGCGGCGCCCCTCCTCGAACAGCGTCTGGGCCAGGGTCGGATCGCCCGCGGCCTGCGCAGCGGCGCCCGCGGGCGCGAGCAGGGCGGCCGAGGCGAGGACGACGGAGGCGAGGGCGAGGCGGGCGCGACGGAGCGCGCGGGGAGCGTGCAATCTGGTGGGGATCATGGGCGGTGAGCTCAGTGCGGGTCGTTCAGGTCGATGCCTTGAGGAGGTCGCTGGGTCGCCGGAGGCGGGGCGGGACGGGCGCCCGGCCTGTTGCGGCCCGCGGGAGGCGCAGCCCTCACCGGCGCAGAGGCAGGCGCCGCCGCCGAGGGGCTCGCGGTCGTCGAGGTGCTCGCGGCCGTCGAGGCGCTCGCGGCCGCAGCGCCGGTCGTCGCAGCGTCGGTCGTCGCGCCGTCGTTCGCCGCGCCCGTCGGCCTGACCGTCGGCTCGCCCGGCGTCGCCGCCCCCGCGCTCGGCCCGGGCGTCTCGGCCGTCGGCGCTGGCGCGGCGGGCGGCGCCGCGCTCGCGGTCTCCGCCTGCGTGGCCGGCGTGGTCCTCGCGTCGTCCTGGCCGCTCCCGCGGATCATGAAGACGCCGACGGCGATCGCCCCGAGGAGGAGCGTCGCCGAGAGGAGCGCGATCGCGACCACCGCGGCAGGGGAGGCCTGCAAGCCCGGGATCCGGCGCCCGTCCGACGAGATCCCGAGCGTGGTCGACGAGGCGAAGGTCGCGGCGGCGCGGGAGCTCATCGGCGCGTTGTACGGGCCGGGCACGATCTGCTGCTGCGGCGTGGGCGCCGGCAGGCCTTCCGGCGGCACCGGGCTCGGCCTGCCGCCCTCCGCGCCGTAGGGCCCCGGCGCGCCGCCGGCGCTCGAAGGCGGCTGCGAGAACGGCGACGGCGCGTACGGCGCCCCCGCGTGGGCGGCCCCTGCGGGCGCCTGCTGCGAGAACGGCGACTGCGGGTGCGGGTACGGCGTCGCCGCGTGGGCGACCGCCGGCGCCTGCTGCGAGAACGGCGGCTGCGGGTGCGGGTACGGCGTCGCCGGGCGCGGCAGCGGCGCGGCGTCGGCGTGCCCGGCCGGCGGGGACGACGAGATCCCCGGCCACGACGGCTCGCGGATCGCGGGCGCCGAGCCCCGCGCGTCCGCGGCGGAGAACGAGGGCTGCGACGCGCGGTGCCCGCCGAGGGCGGCGGCGCGCAGCGACAGGCCGCCCATGCGCGCGATCCGGTCGATGGTCGGGTACGTGCGCGCGGGCGCGAACGGGGCGAGCGCCACGACGAGCTCGGCGACCGACGCGTGCCGGTGCTCGCGCTCGCGGGCGTAGGCCTTCTCGAGCACGGCCGCGAGCGCGGCGGGCACGTCGTGGCGGATGTCCCGGAGCGGCGTCGGCCTGCCCGTCAGCACCTCGGCGCAGAGCTGCGGCAGCGTCTCGGCGTAGTACGGCTGCCGGCCGGCGAGCAGCTCGTAGAGCGAGACGCCGAGCGCGTAGATGTCGGTGCGGTGATCGACCGAGCGCGTCTGCCGCATTTGTTCCGGGGACATGTACAGCGCCGACCCGAGCGCCGCGTCCGTGCCCGTCAGGATGTCGACCGCGTTGGTCGCCATCTTGGAGATGCCGAAGTCGAGCACCTTCACGAGCGGCGAGCCGTCCGCGCGCGTCGTCAGGAACAGGTTCGCCGGCTTGAGATCGCGGTGCACGATGCCGAGCCCGTGGGCCTCGGCGATCGCCTCGCTGCCCTGGACGACGTAGTCGACAGCGTCTTCCATGCCGAGCACGCCGTGGTCCCGGAGCAGGCGCGCGAGGTCGCTCCCGTCGAGGAGCTCCATGACCATGTACGGGGCGCCGCTCTCGAGCGTGCCGACGTCCGAAACACGGGCGACATGCTCGCTCCTGATCCGCATGCCGGCCTTCGCCTCGCGCAGGAAGCGGGCCGACCCCTCCGGGTGCCGGGTGAACTCGGGGAGCAGGAACTTCAGCGCGACCCGCTCGTCGAGCACGACGTGCCGCGCCTCGACGACCACCCCCATCCCGCCCTGGCCGATGATCCGCTCCACGCGGTACTTGCCGGCGAGCACGGTCCCCGGCTCGACCGGGGCCATCGAGGGCCGTTTCGTCTCGGAATCCGACACAGCGGCCGATGATCACCGCTTCGCCCTCGGACGGCAAGCGCGCGGCGCCGGCGCGGCGGCCCCGGCGTCCCACGCCGAGCAGAACAGGGCGAAAGGTGCAGCGACGCCGTCGCACGATCTCGCCGCGCTCGCCCGCATCGCCCCCCTTCATCCCCCGCCTCGTCACCGCGGTAGGCCCACGGAGAGGGTGTTCTCCGCGCGAGCAACCCGATGGCGAGCTCGAGCGACGAGAGGTGACACGCGCCGCCACACCGCCGTTCCCTGGCTGAATCGTCGCGGAAACGATCGCGCGCCGCCTCGCGCAGAGCGAGACGAACGCGGTCACTTCTGGTTGGATAGGGCCACTCCCGGAGACAACCACCGTGCGCCTGCTCATCCAGCACCGGACCCGCTACAGCTATCCAACCCCCGCCTCGCTCGGCCCGCACCTCATCCGCCTGCGGCCCGCGACGCACGCGAAGGCGAAGATCGAGTCGTACAGCCTGAAGATCGACCCCGCCATCGATGCCCGCTGGCAGCAGGACCCGTACGGCAACCACGTCGCCCGGGTGCTCTTGCCCGCAGGGGAGCGCGTCCCGCACCTCGACATCCTCGTCGAGCTCGCGGTCAGCGTGCGCCCCGTCAACCCGTTCGACTTCTACCTCGACGAGCGCGCCGAGAAGGTCCCGTTCGCCTACCCGGTCGAGCTCAAGCAGGACCTGGCCCCCTTCCTCGACAGCGCCGATCCCACGATCTCCCGCGGCCCGCTGCTCGACGAGTTCCTCGCCGGGCTGCCCAGGGACGGCGACACCGTCTCGCTCCTCGTCGCCCTCAACGCCGCGGTCAACCGGCGCATCAAGTACGTCATCCGCGAGGAGGCCGGCATCTGGACGCCCGAGGAGACGCTCGGCCACGGGCGCGGGAGCTGCCGCGACTCGGCCGTGCTGCTCATCGCGGCGCTCAGGTCGCGCGGGCTCGCCGCGCGCTTCGTCAGCGGCTACCTCGTGCAGCTCACCGACGAGGGGATGATCCCGGACCAGCCGCGCGGCGTGAGCCGCGACGTCGTCGACCTGCACGCGTGGGCCGAGGTCTTCCTGCCCGGCGCCGGCTGGATCGGCCTCGACGCGACCAGCGGCCTGCTCTGCGGCGAGGGCCACATCCCGCTCGCCTGCACCGCGTCGCCCGCGCTCGCGGCGCCGGTCGAGGGCACGAGCGACGTGCGCGCGAGCGACGTGTCCTTCGAGATGAAGGTCGGGCGGCTCGGCCACGAGCCGCGGCCCACGACGCCCTACGAGGAGCCCGTGTGGCAGGAGCTCCTGTCCGTCGCCGACCGCGCGGACGAGCGGCTCGCCGCCGCGGGCCTCACGCTGACCATGGGCGGCGAGCCGACCTTCAACTCGCGCGAGTACCCGGACGCCCCGGAGTGGCGCGAGGGCGCGCTCGGCCCGACCAAGTGGTCGCAGGGCCTCAGGCTCGCGCACGAGCTCCGGCGCCGGATCACGCCGGGCGGCGTCCTGCTGCTGCGCGCCGGCAAGCACTACCCCGGCGAGAGCCTGCCCCGCTGGGCGCTCGAGATCATCGGCCGCCGCGACGGCGTCGCCCTCTGGACCGAGATGTCCCAGGCGCGCCACGCGGATCCCGCGATCTCGGCGCGGAGCTCGTCGCGCGGGCGCGGCCTCATCCAGTCGCGGCAGTTCGCCCAGGCGCTCGCGGCGCGCCTCGGGCTCTCCGAGTTCCTGCTGCCGGCCTACGAGGACCCCTGGCGCCACCTCCAGGACGAGGCGAGCCTGCCCGTCGACGTCGACCCGCTCAAGGCGAACCTCGACGACCCGGAGGAGCGGCGGCGCCTCGCGCGGGTGCTCGACCGGGGGCTCGGCTCCGAGGTCGGCTTCGTCCTGCCCCTCACGCGCCAGTGGGGGTCGTGGATCAGCGAGCGCTGGGGCTTCCGGCGCGGGCACCTCTTCCTGCTGCCCGGCGACAGCGCCCTCGGCCTGCGCCTGCCGCTCCGCTCGCTCATCGCCGCGGCGCCGCCCCCGCCGCTCGAGGAGCTCGTGTCGCCGCCGGACCCGCGGCGCGGCGAGCTCGACGACGAGGAGGCCGGAGAAGAACAGAAGCAGCGCCGCGTCGAGGCGCTGGCCGGCGACGGCGACGCCGAGCACCCCGAGGCGGCGCGCGCGCTCGCCGCGCGCCGGCGCGCCGCGCCGGAAGAGCACGCGGCCGCGGCCCAGCGCGCCGCGCCGGCGGCGGGGCGGTCGGGCTACGGCGTGCGCACGGCGCTCTGCGTCGAGACGCGCGACGGCATCGTCCACGTCTTCTTGCCGCCGCTCCTCTCGCCGGCGGACTTCTTCGAGCTCATCGCCGCGATCGACGCGACCCGGCAGGAGACGGGCATCGACGTGCTGCTCGAGGGGTATCCGCCGCCGTCCGGCGCGGAGCTGCTCCGCTTCTCGGTGACGCCGGACCCGGGCGTGCTCGAGGTGAACCTGCCGCCGACCGACGGGGTGCGCGCGTACGCGTCGCTGCTGGAGACGGTGTTCGACGCGTCGCTCCACAGCGGCCTGCACTGCGAGAAGTACCTGGTCGACGGGCGCATGGCGGGGAGCGGGGGCGGCCACCACCTCACGTTCGGCGGCCCGACGCCGCTCTCGAGCCCCTTCCTGCGCCGGCCGGATCTCCTGGCGAGCCTCTTGACCTTCAACCAGCACCACCCGTCGCTCTCGTACATGTTCGCCGGCCTGTTCGTCGGCCCGACGTCGCAGGCGCCGCGCGTGGACGAGGCGCGCCACGAGAACCTCTACGAGCTGGAGATCGCGCTCTCGCGCGCCTTCGAGCGGCGCGAGGGCGAGCCGCCGTGGCTCGCGGACATGCTGTTCCGCCACCTGCTCGTCGACATGACGGGCAACACGCACCGCGCCGAGGTGAGCATCGACAAGCTGTTCGATCCGCAGACCGCGCACGGCCGCCAGGGGCTCATCGAGCTGCGCGCCTTCGAGATGCCGCCGCATTTCCGGATGGCGGTCGCGCAGACGCTGCTGATCCGCACGCTCCTCGCCGCGTTCGCCGCCGAGCCTTACTCGGGCAAGCTCGTGCGCTGGGGCCAGGCGCTGCACGACCGCTTCCTCCTGCCGTACTACCTGTGGCGCGACTTCGAGGACGTGCTGGATCACCTGAAGCAGCGCGGCCTCGCCCTGCCGGCGGACGCGTACCGCCCGTTCATCGAGCTGCGCTGCCCGGTGGTGGGCACGCTGCACGCGGGCGACGTGGTGCTGGAGGTGCGCAACGCGATCGAGCCGTGGAACGTGCTCGGCGAGGAGCTGACGACGACGGGCACGTCGCGTTACGTGGACTCGTCGATGGAGCGCATCGAGGTGCGCGTGCAGGGGCTGACGCCGGAGCGCCACCGGGTGCTCGTGAACGGCCACGTCCTGCCGCTCCGCCCGACCGGGACGGCGGCCGAGTACGTGGGCGGCGTGCGGTTCCGCGCCTGGGCGCCGCCGCACAGCCTGCACGCGCACCTCGGGATCCACCACCCGATCCACCTCGACATCCTGGACACGTGGGGCAAGCGCTCGATCGGCGCGTGCGCCTATCACGTGTGGCACCCCGAGGGTCGCGCCTTCGACGCGGCGCCGCTCACGCGCTTCGAGGCGGCGGCGCGGCGCGCCCAGCGGTTCACGCTCGAGGGCCAGACGCCCTGGCCGGTCACCGGCAAGCCCGCGTACCCCCACGAGGACGCGCCGTACACGCTGGATCTGCGCCGCTACGCCGCGGACCGCCCCCCGCCGAAGTCGAAGAAGGCCGAGGACGAGGCCTGATCGGGCGGGGCGGCGGTCCGGCGCGGCCGCCGCCCCTCCCAGACCGACGGTGGGAGATCGGGAGCGCGCCTGGAGCGATGTCGGGCGCTCACGGTCGAGGCGGCTGTGGCAGTTTGGCGCCCGGTCTTCGAAGAGGCCGCCTCTCTGCCGGCAGCCGCGAAATCAGGGCCGCCGCGCGTCCGGGCCCAGCCATGTCCCGAGCCCGTGTGGCGATTTGCCTTCAGCCCGACGTCGCTCGTCGGCCGGCCACGTCGGCGCGCCGACCCGCGCCGAGCTCGATTTTCGCGGCGTCGAGCTCGCTTTGCCCCGGCGCCGCGCGTCTCCGGGGTTTGCTCGACAACAGGCGAGTCGCTTCAGCGCGCGATTGGTACGTCCCCTGCTTGAGTGCTCGTGTCCCCTGCATCGCATGCGGACAGAACACCACGAAGGAGGACAACCCCATGATGCGTAAGATCCTGGCCATGCTTCTTGTTTCCACGATTCCCCTGGCGGCGGGCTGTTTCGTCGACGCCGAGGACGAGGCCCCGGGTGAGGGCGGCGATGACTGCATCACCGCGTGCACGACCGACCACGACGACTGCGTCTCGGCGTGTGACGATGACGGCGATTGCGTCTCGGCGTGTGACGAGGACTATGACTGCGACTCCATCTGCGTCTGAGCGCGCCGTGTAGCGGCCAGCGCACGTCGCGCCGCCCGTGAACAGCTCCCGCTTCCAGGCCACAGGCCCGGGGGCGGGAGCGTTGCATTTCAGGCGTCGTGTCCAGCCGAGTAAGAGCGTCGAAACTCGCCAGGCCGTTCCAATTCTCTTTCTGGCGTCTCCGACCGGTTCATCCCCATTTCCAATTCTCTTCCTGGCGTCCCCGACCGGTTCATCCCCATTCCATGATGACGGTAGGCCCCCGGAGAGGGTGTTCGTCGCGCGGGGTGGGGGATGGGCCGATGTCTGAGCCTGAAACAGGAGTCATCCGGCTTGCCGGATGGCTCCTGTTTCAGGCGAGTTCGGCGGGGCCCCCACCCCGCGCGACGAACACCCTCTCCGGGGGCCGGTCAAGCCCGCGCCTGCCCGAACCCGTCGATCGACGCCTCCCTCCGCGGCCGCCTCTGGTACGCCCGGATGGCAAACCCCGAGATGAGGAGGCTCACCCCGAGGACCATCGCATAAGCGCCGACCCACAGCACGAGCGCCAGCGCCCCCGCGCTCGGGAGCGCCATCACGAGCACCCCGAGGGCCACCGCGATCACGCCCGCGAACGCGAGCAGCCACTCGCCGGCGATGCGGTGACGGAACCGGACCGCCACCACGATGTCCTTGATGCCGCCGACGATGGCCCACGCCGCGACCAGGTAGAGCAGGATCAGCACCGAGAGCCCCGGCCAGGCCAGCGTCACGATGCCGCCCGCGAGGCTGATGAGCCCGTGCGCCGCGTTCGCTCGCCAGCGCTGGCCCAGCCGCGCGCACCGCGCCGCCCCGGCGAGCGCGATGAGCGACTCGACGACGAGGTACACGCCGAAGACGACGACAAGCGCCCCGAGGCTATGTCCAGGCAGGAGCAGGGTCAGAAGGCCCATCCCGAGCGCCGCGACCCCGCGGAGCACGAGGATCCACCAGGTTTCTGTCGTCCTTCTCATGGTGGAGCGCGCGGCAACACGCGTGCCGCAAGCTCCTACAGCGCCTCAGATCCGCACCCGCGATCGGCGACCCGTCGAGACGCAGGGGCGATGTGTCACGATCGTGGCGAGAAGCGGCGACCTCTTCCACGAGATCCGCGGATGACGGCGAGAATATCCGCCTCTCCGGTGATGTTCACCACGCCCCTTCTCTGGCCGCGTGAACAGTGGCCCACCCCGCGAGCTGGGCTGTCGTGCCACGCCGCGGCCGCGACGCGGGGGAGCCGCGCCGCCCTCGGATCAGGCCGTCGGCAGGTGGTGGCGCGCGAGGAGGTCGTTCTGGATCCAGAGCAGCTTGTTGAAGGCGCGGAGCGTGCGCACCTCGGCCTCGCGATCCAGGCCCAGGGACACGATCGTCTGGAGGAGGGCGTCCGACACGAAGCCCATGAGCGCGTTCATCTGGACGAGCGGCACGACGAGCTCGGCGTTGCCCGCCTTGGCCGTGTGGATCTTCCCCACCATGTCGAGGTAGGCGACCAGCTTCGCGTCATACGGGTGGGTCACGAGCCGGACAAGGTAGTCCCCGAGGTGCTTCTTGCGGAACTTGATCTGCTCGTGGTTCAGCGTGAGCGACAGGAGATCCGTCGGGGCCTGCCCCTCGTAGCCGTGCTGCTTCGGCACGAAGTGGCGCTTCGTGGCGTCGTAGAGGAACAGCTTCTCGTACACCGCGTCGACGAGCGCCTCGACGCGCGGCGCGAGGTGCAGCGCGGCCCCATGAATGGCGGCGATGTCCGCCTCTCCGAAGCCGATGAACTCGATGAGGTACCCGAACCGATATTCGAGGTTCGACTCCAGAAGCTTCTCGTCGATGTGTTTCATGGTAACCGTTGCTCCTTTTCCTCTCAGCGACGGCGGTATGCCGCGAACAACGCAGGGGCGACGACACCGGAGCAACTGCCCGCTGTCAAGCCCTGATGCGCGTGCCGGGTCAGCGCCAGCGTCAGGAGCGCTCCGATCCGCAGTGCAGGCTGGGACCGATGGCAGGCCATCGAGGCCATCACCATGGCCACGTACCGCTGGGAGCGCGATCGGCCTCCCACCACCGAACCGCATCAGGAGGAGGCATGCAGAACACTGGACCGACCCAGGATCCGAAGGACGCAGGGCCGAAGCCGCCTTTCGAGGCCAAGAGCCAGGACCGGCCCGGCATCGAGGCCAAGATGAATCCGAGGCCCGATTACGGCGAGTCGTCGTACAAGGGGCTCGGCCGGCTGAAGGACCGCGTCGCGCTGATCACCGGCGGCGACAGCGGGATCGGCCGCGCCGTCGCGCTCGCTTTCGCCCGGGAAGGGGCCCACGTGGCCATCGCCTACCTGAGCGAGCACGAGGACGCGAAGGAGACCGCCCAGGCCGTCAAGGAGGCGGGGCGCGAGGCGATCACGATCCCCGGCGACCTGGCCGACGAGGCCCATTGCCGCAAGGTCATCGAGGAGACGGCCCGCAAGTTCGGGCGGATCGACATCCTCGTGAACAACGCCGCAGAGCAGGGCAAGTCCGCGGAGCGCTTCGAGGACATCGACGCCGCGCGCGTCGAGCGGACGTTCCGCGTCAACATCGTGGCGATGTTCCACCTCGTCCGGCACGCGCTGCCCCACATGAAGGAAGGCAGCGCGATCATCAACGTCGCCTCGATCCAGGCGTACCAGCCGAGCCCGAACATCCTCGATTACGCGTCGACCAAGGGCGCGATCGTCACCTTCAGCAAGGGCCTGGCGCAGGACCTCATCAAGCGCGGCATCCGGGTCAACGTCGTGGCGCCCGGCCCCGTCTGGACGCCGCTCATCGAGCAGTCGTTCCCGGCCGAGAAGGTGGCCACCTTCGGCAAGGACTCCCCGATGCAGCGCCCCGCGCAGCCGGCCGAGCTCGCCCCCGCGTTCGTGTTCCTCGCCTCGAACGAGGCGAGCTACATCAACGGCGAGGTGCTCGGCGTCACCGGAGGTAAACCTCTCTCCTAGAGCTGGTTGAGATCGAGCTGCACGCCGAGGTGGAGGAGCGCGTCCTCGGGCTTCGTGAAGGTGCTCACGGGCTGGAGAGAGCCCTTCGTGATGCGCCCGACCTGGAGCACCCCGACCGCGCTCCTCAGGATGACCGCCATCTTCTTGAAGCCCTGCACCAGGCGCGCATGGCGCCGCGCGAACGGCTCGTCGAACTTGTCGTCGTTGCGGAACGGCGCGTCCCGGGCGTCCACGAGCAGGACAGAGCGATGCCGCGAGACGACCCCGAGCGCCTGCTCGAGGCGATCGAAGTTCTGCTCGAGCACCTCGATGCTGGGGTAATGCAGCGAAGATCGCTTGAGCGCCACGAGCTGCTGGAGGGAGTCGTGGTAGACGGCCGTGTACGGGTTCCGCTCTATCTGGCGCAAGCCGTGGTGAGGCACGGGGGCGATGCTAGGCCCGTTCGGCCGGTGCGTCGACTGGTGCGTCGACTGGCGCGTCGACCCCTGCGGCGCGCGGCGCGTCACCCGCCCTCGCACGCCGCGCGGCACACGTCGCCCTCGCACGCGGCGACCCTGCCGGCGGCCTGCCCGCCGGCCTCGTACTGCGCCGCGCACCGCTCCTCGCACACGGCGTCACCCACCTTGCACCCGTCGGCGCACGCGCGGAGCGCCCTGCACGACGGGTCGGCGATACACGCGTTCATGTCGGCGGCGCACCGCGAGAACAGGCACGCGTCGCACGCGGACACGGGGGCTCGCGACGGGCATTGCACCCTGCAGAGCTCGGACGCGCAGACGCCCTCGAGGAAGCTGTCCGAGATGCCCGCCTCGTGCGCGGTCAAGCACGTCTGCTCGCAGACCTCGTCGCCCGCGGCGCACATGAGAAAGCAGTTGGCCAGCGCGGCGCACTCCGGGCTCTGCTGGCAAGCGCAGTAGCTCTCCTGGCACCGCAGCGACAGGCACGTCGTGCACGGGTCGCCGAGCGAGGCGCACGCGTAGGCCTCCTCGCCCCCGGCGCCGCCGCTGCCGCTCGTCGTGGCGCTCGCCCCTCCGCCGGCTCCGGCGCCGCCCGCCCCGCCGCTGCCGCCGCCTGTCCCGGCGCCGCCCGTCCCCGCCGCGCCGCCCGACCCCCCGGCTCCCCCCGTGCCGCCGGTCCCGGGGCTGCTCGGCGCCGAGCTGCAGGCGGCCGCGAGCAGCGCCGCCGCCGCGACGCACGTCATCCAGGAAGAGTAGGGCATGGTGGACGCTACATCGAAGGCCGGCGGCAGCTCAAGCTGGGGTGCGGCGCCCGGCGCGCGCTATCGTGGCGCTCATCGAGGTACCCCGACCATGGCCGCCATCGTCACGCCAGAGATAGACCGCTACGCCCACGACCACACGGAGCCGCCGCCCGCGCTGCTCGACGAGCTGCGCGAGTACACCCATGCCCATGTGCCGAGCGCCGGCATGCAGGTCGGGCGGGTCGAGGGCACCCTGCTCGGGATGCTTGTCGCGCTCATGCAGGCGCGGCGCGTGCTCGAGATCGGCACGTTCACGGGGTACTCGGCGCTCAGCATGGCCCAGGCGCTCCCGCCGGACGGCGAGCTCGTCACGTGCGAGCGCGACCCCGACGTCGCCCGCCTCGCCCGGTCGTTCTTCGACCGCAGCGAGCACGGCCCGAAGATCCGGATCGCCCTCGGCGACGCGCTCGACACGATCCGCGGCCTGCCGGCGAGCCCGCCGCTCGATCTCGTGTTCATCGACGCCGACAAGGCGCGGTACGCGACCTACTACGAGGAAGCGCTGCCGCGCCTCCGCCGCGGCGGGCTGATCGTCGCCGACAACACCCTCTGGAGCGGCGAGGTCCTCGCCCCCGAGACCGAGGACGGCCGCGCCCTCGCCGCCTTCAACGAGCTCCTGGCCCGGGACCAGCGGGTCGAGAAGGTCCTGCTCCCGGTCCGCGACGGGGTGACGCTCGCGCGCAAGCGCTGAGGGGCGCGCGCGGTCCGCGCATCGTTCCGCGTGCCGTTCCGCGCATCGGTCCACGCATCGGTCCACGCATCGGTCCACGCATCGTTCACGCACCGTTCCGCGCGGCGCCCACAAATCCTGACGGCGTCTCCGCGCGCGGCGCTAGAGTCCCGCCAGCATGCTGCTCGCCATCGACGTCGGGAACACCAACATCAGCTTCGGGGTCCTGGAGGGCGAGGCGCTCCGGCACCACCTCCGCTGCGAGAGCGCGCGCTCGCGCACCGCGGACGAGTACGCCGTGCTCGTGCGGCAGATGCTCGACCTCCGCCGCGTCGACCTCGCCCGCATCGACAGCGCGGTCATCGCGAGCGTCGTGCCGACGCTGACCGACACGATGGTCGGGCTCGTCGAGCGGGCGTTCGGGATCGAGCCGCTCGTCGTCGGGCCGGGCATCAAGACCGGCATGTCGATCCTCTACGAGAACCCGCGCGAGGTCGGCGCCGACCGGATCGTCAACGCGGTCGCCGCGCACGAGTGGGTGAAGCGGACGCCGGAGGCCGCGCCGGCGCGCGAGCACGGGATCGACGCGGGCCGGGGCGGCGAGGCGGGCCGGGGCGATCACGCCGCCGCGACCGGCGTCATCGTCGTCGACTTCGGCACCGCGACGACGTTCGACTGCGTGACCCCGCGGGGCGAGTACCTCGGCGGCGTCATCGCGCCGGGCATCCAGATCAGCGCCGAGGCGCTCTTCTCCCGCGCCGCGCGGCTCTCCCGCGTCGAGATCGCCCTCCCGCCCCGGGTCGTCGGCCGCAACCCCGTCCACTCGATGCAGTCGGGCATCGTGTACGGCTACGCCGGCCTCGTCGACGGCCTCGTGGGCCGGCTCCGGCGCGAGCTCGGCTACCCGTGCCGGGTCATCGCCACGGGCGGCCTGGCCCGGCTCATCGCGCCGCAGACCGAGACCATCGAGGTGGTCGACGACGACCTGACGCTCACGGGCCTGCGCCTCATCTACGAGCGGAACGCCGAGCGCAACAGCGGCCCCGCCACCTTGCCGCCCGCGGCGCGCGGAGGCGGCCAGAATTGACGGCCCCCGGGTCCGCCCGCGCGCTCCCACGGCCACGCGCGCTCGCCCTCGCCGCGGCGCCCGCGGCGCTCGTCCTCGCGCTCCTCGCCGCCGTGCTCCTCGGCGCCGAGCCCGTCTCGCTCGAGCGCGCCCTCGCGGGCCCGGGCCTCGACCGGACCCTCCTGCTCGACGTGCGCCTGCCGCGCGTGCTCCTCGCGGCGATCTCCGGCGCCGGCCTCGCGGCCGTGGGCGCCGCGTTCCAGGCGCTGCTCCGGAACCCGCTGGCCGAGCCGTACGTGCTCGGCGTCTCCGGCGGCTCCGCCCTCGGCGCCGCGGTCGCGATCGCGCTCGGCGTCGGCTCGGCGACCGTGCTCGGCGCGACGCTCCTGCCGGCCGCGGCGCTCGCCGGCGGCCTCGTCGCGACGGCGCTCGTCTACGCGATCGCGCGGGGCGCGGCCGAGGGCACCTCCGGCGCCTCGATGCTCCTCGCCGGCGTGATCGTGAACTCCATCGCCGCCGGCCTCATCACCTTCCTCAAGACGGTCGTCTCCCCGTCGCGCGCCCAGCAGCTCCTCCGGTGGCTCATCGGCTTCGTCGAGCTGCCCACGACCTCGGCCCTCCTCGGCGTCGCCGCCTACGTGGCCGCGGGCTGCGCCGTGCTCCTCGCCGACGCCGCGCGCCTGAACCTCCTCTCGCTCGGCGACGAGTCGGCCGGCACCCTGGGCGTCGACGTGCGCGCCGTCGAGCGCCGCGTCTTCTTCGCGTCCTCGTGCGTCGTCGGCGCGATCGTCAGCCGCACCGGCCTCATCGGCTTCGTCGGGCTCATCGTCCCGCACGCGGTCCGCCGGCTGGCCGGCGCGGATCACCGGCTGCTCCTGCCGCTGTCGCTCGTCGCCGGCGCCGTGCTGCTCACGACGTGCGACCTCCTCGCGCGCCTCCTGTTCCGGTGGCTCGGCACCGAGCCGCCCGTGGGCGCCGTGACCGCGATCCTCGGCGGGCCGCTGTTCCTCGTGCTGCTGCGGCGCTCGCCGCGCCTGTGAGGCGCGCCAGGTCCGGCGGCCCTCGCCGCGCAGGTCGAGGGCGCGCGTCAGGGCCGTCCGGCGCGGGCCCGCGTCACGACATGCCGAGGAGCTTGTTCATGGTGGCCTCGTCGGCCGGCGTGAACGGGTAGCGGTCGAACTCGGCGCTCGTGACCCACCGGAACGCGTTCACGGCGAGCGAGGCGAGCTCGCCGCTCTTGATGTGGCACTCGTAGAGGTACAGGTCGACGACGTAGCGCTCGTACGGGTGGCTCACGAACGAGATGAGCTGGCCGACCTCGATCTCGACGCCGAGGCGGTGCCGGACCTCGCGCTTCAGCGCGGCCGTGTCGGTCTCGGTGTCCTCCACGCGCCCACCGGGGAACTCCCAGAGCATCGGCAGCACGGCGGTCGGGCGGCGCTGGGTGATGAGGTAGCGGCCGTCCTGCTCGATCACGGCGGCGACCACGCGGATGGTGCGGACACTTTCCATGGCGGCGTCTCGGGGGGCCCAGGGTACGACGGGGCAGCGGGTTGTGCGAGCGGGACGGTCGCGTCCCCGGAGCGGGGACCTCGCTCCGTCAGACGGTCACGCGGAACAGCTGCTGACCCATGAGGAGGATGTCGCCTCCCGTGATCTCGGTCTCGCCGAGGACGCGAAGGAAGGTGCCGTTCGAGCTGCCCAGGTCCGTGAGGGACAGCCGGCCGCCCTGGACCGAGATCTGGCAGTGGAGCCCGGAGACATAGCCGTCCTCGGGGAAGAGGATGTCGCCGCGCTCGCGCCCGAGGTGCAGGCCGGTGTCGGGGACCGGGAACGCGTTGCCCGTCGCGTCCCGGCCGATGATCAGCGCCAGCCGCGCGACGTAGCCCTTCGAGGGGCTGCCGAGCCGCTCGACGCCGTCGGGCGTCGTGGGCGCGGGGGCGAGCGACTCCAGGCGGACGAGCTCCTGGCCGATGCGGAAGACGTCGCCGTTCTCGAGCTGCACCGGCGTGTCCCTGCGCAGCCTGCGGTAGACGCCGTTCAGCGAGCTCTCGTCCTTGACGAAGAGCCGGCCGCCCTTGATCGAGAACGTCGCGTGGCGCGGGGAGAGGTAGCTGTCGCCGCCGAAGATCGCGCCCGAGTCGCGCCCGATCGTCGTCGGGTTCGCGGGCAGGGTGTACGAGCCGGCCTCGGTGCCGTCGGCCCGGAGCGCCGTCAGCACCACGTTCGCGGCGCCGGACGTCGACACCACCGGCGGGGGCGGCTGCACGGACAGGTTCGCCGGCTTGACGAGCTTGAAGCCGCAGAGCGCGCAGAACTTGTTGCTCGGCGGGTTGGGCTCCTGGCACTGCGGGCAGACGACCGTCCCCGCGCCGGCCGCCGCCGCGGTCGACGGCGACGCCGACGCGGCCGGCGCCGCGGCGGCCGCCTTCCGGCTCGTGGCGGTGTCCTCCCCCCGGATCGGGGCGGCGAACGCCGCGGGGTCGACGAGCGCGGGGGGCTGGACCGCAGGGGGCTGGGACGCGCGCGGCGGCGCGAGCGCGGGGCCCTTCTGTGCGCCGGTGCCGATGGCGGTCGGCTCATCGCCGTAGTTGTTCGACCGCGAGACCGCCGGCACGCCGTGGGGCGGGGTGCCCGGCGCGAACTTCTTCGGCGACACGTCCCGAGGCAGCTCGGCGCCGCAGCCGAGGCAGAACTTGTAATGGTCCTGATTTTCCTTGGAGCACTTCGGGCAGGTGATCACCAGGCCTCCTCACAACGAGCGACCGGACGGGGTCTCGGGGCAAACGGCGGCGGGAGCATATTCGCCGCGGCCGCCTTCTGTCGACTGTCTGTCGCTTCTCTCCGTGCGCGGCGCGCCGCGGGCGTGCAGGCGCACGGGCGTGCGCGGGCAGGCCCGCCGTCACCGCCCTCGGCGCGCGCGGCGGGCAGCGCGCTGCCCGGTCGTCGTCCTGCAGGGGGGCGGGCGCGCGGGCGGCTCACTTGGACAGGAGCGCGAGCGCGTCGCGGACGAGGTCGCCGAGCGGGGCGCTCTCGACGCGCGCGCCGAGGGCGGTGACCGCGCGCTCGGCCTCGGCCGGCCGGTAGCCCATGCGGGTGAGCGCGCTGTGCAGCAGGTCCTGCTTGGCGCCCGCGGCCGCGGGCGGCGGGGCGGCGGCGGAGAGCGGGACCGAGGGGAGGTTGACGAGCTTGTCCTTCAGCTCGAGGACGAGCCGCTCGGCGGTCTTCTTGCCGACGCCGGGGATGGCCGTGAGGCGCGCGGTCTCCCGGCGCGCGATCACGGCGGCGAGCTCCGCCGCGCCGAGCGCGCTGAGGATGGCCAGCGCGATCTTCGGGCCGATGCTGGAGATGCCGATGAGCACGCGGAAGGCCGCCCGGTCCTCGCGGGTCGCGAAGCCGTAGAGGAGGAGCGCGTCCTCGCGTACGTGGGTGTGGACGAACAGGGTGATCGCGTCCGAGCCGGCGATGCCGCGCGCGCGGCCCAGGGCGCCGAGCGGGACCGTCACCTCGTAGCCGACCCCGGCGACGTCGAGCACGACCGTGCCCTCGTCGCCCTCCTCGACGACGTGACCGGAGAGCCGTCCGATCAATTGACCTTGGCCCCCTGCTGGATCCACCTGCGGAGGGTGTCCCGCTCCGCCGCGGGGAGGATGTCGCCGCCGGCGGGCATGGACTTCCCGCAGCCGTCGGGGGCGCACTCGAGGTCCTCGCAGGTCAGGGTGCCGTCGAGCTTGTGCATGAGGAAGCTGTTCGCGGGGTCGCCGGCCGCGATCCGGGGCATCCCGGACGGCGCCCGCGACGCGACGCCGACGTTCTGGGCCACGATCGCGTCGATCTGCGCGTCCGTGGCCTGCTCGCTCAGCGGCGGGCCGAGGTACGCGAAGCCCGCCGAGCCGGCCTCGGCGCCGTGGCAGGTCGAGCTGAACGCGCAGCCCCGCTGGAAGACGGGGAGCACGTCGGTCCTGAAGCTCACCTCGGGGGTGGCGCCGTCGAACGTGCCGTAGTCGAAGCACGCGGTCGGCTGGGGCGCCTCGCCGTCGTCGCCGCACGCGGCCCCGGCGCACGCCGTCCCGATCACGAAAATCAGAAAGAGTTTCCGCACGTTGTCCCCTCTCAGCCGGTTGGCGACGCGCGACCCTAGCAGAACTCCGCGCGCGCGCGGAGATCGCCGCGCGTTTGGCCGGCCGGCGCGGCGGCAGGTAGGCTGGGCGCTGCATGAGGACACGCCTGGGCATCTGCTCGCTGGGGCTGTCGCTCGCCGCGCTCGCCGCCGGGTGCGGCGGGGGGCGGGGCGCGATCGTCGATCGGCAGCTGGCCGAGCTGCGCGCGGAGCTCGTGAGGATCCGCGCGGAGAACGCGGTGCTCGCGGACCGCGTCGGCTCGCTGGAGCTCTCGCGCGGCGGCCCCCGCGGCGCTGCGCGCGCCGAGGCAGCCGGCGCGGCCGAGGCCCGCGCCGCCTCGCATGAAGAGCCGGACCGGCCCGACCTCGAGGTGGTGCGGCTCGCGCCGGAGGCGGCGCCGGGGGCCGAGGCGGAGCCGCAGACCGACGGCGCCGCGCGGCCGCCGGTGCTCCGCTCGACCGCGCACGGCGTCGTGGTCGACGAGCCTCCGGGCGGGACGCCGCCGCCGAGCCCGCCCCCCTCCACCCTGTCGAGGCGCAAGCGATGAAGTCCCCCGTGAAGGCAACGTGGATCCCGGTCTCCCTGGCGCTCGCCGCCGCGCCGCCGCTGGCGCTCGCCCAGGATCAGGGCGCCGAGGCGGGCGCCCCCGGCGGCCAGGCGCCTGGTGTCACCGTCGTCCAGCTCCCGCCGGGCGAGCCGACCGTCGACACGCAGGTCGTGATGCCGCCGGGCTTCCCGCAGCCGGGGTTCGATCCGAACGCCCACCTGCCCTCGAGCTCGCGGGGCACGACGGACACGTCGCGCCCGTCGGACGGCTTCGACCTGGGCCGCCGCGGCGAGGGGCCCGCCTCGGTGCGGGGCAGCGCGGGCGGGAGCTACGTCGTCGAGGGGCAGTTCGTGCCCGAGTCGCACTCGGTGCGGCGCGGCGACACGCTCTGGGACATCTCGGGCAGGTACTACACGAACCCCTACGCCTGGCCGCAGGTCTGGGCGCTGAACCCGCAGCTCCAGAACCCGCACTGGATCTACCCGGGCGACAGGATCCGGCTCCGCGACCCGAACGAGGGGCCGACCCGCGGCAGCATCGGGCTCGGAGCGCGCGCGACGGGCCGCGGGTCGCGGGTGCCGCCGAAGACCGTGTTCCTGCGCGACCTCGGCTGGGTCGACGACGTGAACAAGGACACGTGGGGCGAGCTCGTCGCGAGCCCCGAGGACCAGATGCTCCTCAGCGAGGGCGACGACGTCTACCTGCGGCTCTCGGACGATCACGACGTCGCGATCGGCCAGGACCTCACGATCTTCCGCGAGATCAAGAAGGTGAGGAGCGGGGACGTGCGGGGCGAGCTCGTGACGGTGCGCGGCACGGCGCGCGTCGACCGCTACAACCCGAAGACGCACATGGTGCGCGCGCGGCTCATCGAGTCGCTCGACGTGATCGAGCGCGGGGACAGGGTGGGCTCGGTGGCGCGCCGCTTCGACGTGGTCCCGCCTGCGAGCGCCGAGCAGGACCTGGAGGCGAAGATCCTCGCGTCGGTCTACCCCTACCAGCTCTTCGGCCAGTACCAGGTGATGTTCATCGACAAGGGCGAGAAGGACGGCGTGAAGCCCGGGCAGCGCTTCTTCGCGGTCCGGCGCGGCGACCGCTGGGTGCAGCAGCTCGGGGGCGCCGGCAAGCTGGCGACGCTCAGGCCGCGGGTGCAGGACGAGCGGCCGGCGCAGGTCGACGCGCCGAAGTTCGGCGTCGACGAGGAGCTGCTGCCCGACGAGACCTACGCCGAGCTGCGCGTGGTGCACGTGCGGGAGCGCACGGCCGCGGCGCTCGTGACCCACGCGATGCACGAGGTCGAGCGGGACGCGGTGCTCATCTCGCGCAAGGGCCTCTGAGGCCCCGGCGCCGCGTCGACCGCGACGAAACGCGCGGGTCGCCCGGGCGACCGTCGGCGTCGGAGCTCGGCAGGCCGCTCGGGAAACCGCCGGAGCTCGGTAGGAGAGCGCCCGGAGCTTCCGTAAGAGAGCGCCCGGAAAAGGAGGTAGAAGACGCGCGGACGCCGGCGCAATGTCTCCACGGGGGAGGCGCGGCCGCGGTATGATGGTCCCTCTGTCATGCCCATGCTTCGCCGCGCCGACGCCCAGCCCGAGTCGAAGGGGGTGGATGGCGATCCTCCTACCCAGCGCTCTTTCGACAGCGTGACCGAGCGCTGCGCGCCGAAGAGCGGATCGGTGGCCGAGGCGCTCGGCGACGGCGGGATACGGGGGCCGCGCTCGAGCGGCGCGCCGCCGAGCCTCAACGGCACCGCGCCGGAGGCGCGCGGCCACGCGCTGCGGGAGCGCGCCAACCTGCTCGTCCGCCGGAACGACTACGCGACCGCGGGGCGCGACTACGACGAGGCGCTCGCGCTGTTCCGGACCGCGGGCGACGCGCTCGGCCAGGCCCAGGTGCTCATGGACCGCGGCGCGCTGCGCCTGCGGGAGGGCGTCCCCGTCCAGGCGGTGCGCGACCACGACGAGGCGCTCGCGCTGTTCCAGGCCGCGGGCGACCGCGCGGGGGAGGGGGACGCGCTGCGCGCGCGGGGCTTCGCGCGCGCGGAGGAGGGCGACCTCGGCGGCGCTGTCTGCGACTACGATCTGGCGATCCAGCTCTTCCTGCAGCTCGGCGATCGCGAGCCGCTCAAGCCGCGCGCCGGGTCGCGCTCGCCGACGTCGGACGTCGACGGCCTGGTGCCCTCGGAGCAGCAGCCGCGCGCCCGCCCCCACGGCGCCGCGCACGGGCGGGCGCTCAAGGCGCGCGGCGACCTCCGCGTGCGCCTCCGCAACCTGCCGGGCGCCGCGCGCGACTACAGCACCGCGCTCGCGCTGTTCCAGGGCGCGGGCGACAGGAGCGGCCAGGCCAGCGTGCTCAAGGCGCGCGGCGACATGCGCCTCGGCCAGGACAACGTGACGGGCGCCGCGCGCGACTACGACTGGGCGCTCACGCTGTACCAGGCCACCGAGGACCACCTCGGGCAGGCCAGCGCGCTCAAGGCGCGCGGCGATCTGCGGACCCGGCAGGGGGATCTCGCGGGCGCCGAGCGCGACTACGATCAGGCGCTCGAGCTGTTCACGACGACGCGCGATCTCCTGGGCCAGGCCCTGGTGCTCAAGGCGCGCGGCGATCTGCGCTCCCAGCAGGAGGACCTCGTGGACGCGGTGCGCGACTACGATCGCGCGCTCGCGCTGTTCCGCTCGGGCTTCGAGCGCCGCGGCCAGGCCGCGACGCTCAAGGCGCGCGGCGATCTCCGCCGCGCGCAGTTCGAGCTGGTCGCCGAGCTCGTGAGCGTCGCCGCCGCCGACGCGTCGGACCTGGAGGACGCGCTCTCGGACTACGATCAGGCGCTCGCCCTGTTCGAGGTGCTGGAGGACGGCGCCGGCCAGGCCGGCGTGCTCCGGGCGCGCGGCGATCTCGCGCGCATCCAGGGGGATCTCGGCGGCGCGCTGTCGCTCTACCTGAGCGCGAAGCGGCTCCTGGAGGTCTCGGGCAACGCCTCGGAGCTCTCCGCGACGCTGGCCGAGATCGCCCGGACCCACGCGCTCGCCGGGCGCGCGGCCGAGGCGCGCGCCGCGGCGGAGCAGTCGCTCGCGCGCGCCGATCGCGCGACGAGCCCCGGGCACCGCGAGCTGGCCGAGGCGGTCCTCGCCGGCCGGATCGAGGCGCGCCAGGAGGAAGGCGCGACGCGCGACTCCAGGGCGTCGAGCGCCCCGAAGCGCTACGAGCGCGAGAGATACTAGTATCTCGGGTCAGAAGTCCTGCCAGGGCTCCGCCTCGTGAGCGGAGAGATCCCAACGCAAAGGCGCAAAAATACAAAGAATTCATTCAATTTTGCGCCTTTGCGCCTTTGCGCCTTTGCGCCTTTGCGCCTTTGCGTTGAAATCCCTCTCCGGATCCCTGGCCAGACTCCTGGTGCGTGGAACTAGAGAGTTCGAACCACAGAGGCACAGAGGGCACAGAGGGAGAGAAGAGAGATAGAGGCTCTTGTCCTCTTCCCTTCTCTCTTTGTCTTCTCTCTTCCTCTGTGCCCTCTGTGCTTCTGTGGTTCGAATCCTCTCCGAGGGTCGATCCGTCGGCGCCCAGAACCGCGCCGGCGAAAGGGCGCTCAGCGCCGCCGCCTGCCGCGCGCGGGCTTGCCGCCGCCGCGCGGGGTCGGCCTGCCGCCGCCGCGCGGGGTCGGCTTGCCGCCGCTCGGGCGCGGCGCGGGCCTGTCCGCGGCGGCGCGCGGCGCGGGCTTCTCCGGCGGCGCCTCCGTCGTCCGGACCACGAGCAGCGCTCGGCCGCGCTCGAAGGTCGGCGTCACGCTGACGTAGCCGCTCTCGCGCGCGAAGCCCGCCATGTCGCCGCGGTGCTCATCCATGTACCGGCTGAACCGCGTCCAGAGATCGCGCGCCTCCTCGTCGGAGAGGGGCGCGCCGTCGATGGAGGCGGCGAGGTTCGAACGATCGCTCACGGGATCCTGTGCGCGTGGCGCAGCGGCGCGACCGAGGCGGCGCGCCGGTTCCACACCGCGGAAGCCTGCCCGGAGGCGCGCAGCCCGGCAAGACCGCAACGCGCGCGGTCAGCGCTTGCCCCGGCCCGCGAGCGCCGCGGCCGCCAGCGCGCTCGCCGGCTGCCCGAGCCACCGCCGCCGGGCCGCCCATCGGGCGCGCTCCACGAGATCGGCGCCGGCCCGCAGCTCGCGGGTCGCGTCGCCCCCCAGCCGGAACGGCGCGGCCCCGGACCTCCCGCTCGCGCGCCAGTAGACCGCGAACGTCGCCAGCGCCTCGGCGTGGATCGCCGCGCTCGACGGCTCGCCGTCCAGCCGGCGCGCTTCATCCGCGACGGCGAGGAGCGCCACCGCCTGCTGGTACAGGAGCAGCGGCGAGGCGGGCGCCGCCTCCCGGACGGCCGGACGCCGGGGGCGCGCCCCCGCGCGATCGCCCGCCGGGGACGCAGGCGCTGGAGCGCCGCCCAGGGCCAGCACGTGAGCGAGGGCCTTCTGGTAGCTCTCCCCGGTCTCGCCCATGCGCGCGAGGACCCGCGCGCGCAGCTTCTTGTTCGCTCGTCGATTCGGCATCGGACCGCTCCCCGCGACCGCGCACGTGTCGTCCCGGCGCGACGGGCGGTCGCTCTGGAGGATCGCGACGAACCCACCCGAAGGGCCGCGCCCTCTTCGCCCTCCTACCGACCCTGCCGGGAACGGGCCGCGAGGAGCAGGGCCCGGGGAGAGCCCTCCTCCACGATGCTCGCGCAAAGGAGATCCCTGGTCAAGGCGCCGCCGGGGCGCAGCGCCAGGCACGCTCGCTCCACGTCACGCCACGCGCGGCGGGCGCTACTGGATCCCGTACTCCTTCAGCCGCCGGTAGAACGTCCGGCGCGGCAGGCCCACCACCTGCGCCGCCTTCACGCGGTTCCAGTTGCAGGACGACAGCGCGACCAGGATCCGCTCTCGCTCGCTCGCCTTGTGCGCGTCGAGCGACGTCTCGACGCGCCGATCGCTCGGCGGCGGCGGCGGCGGGGCCCGACCGGCGCTCATTTCGCCTGTGCCGCCCATGCCGCCCATGCCGCCCGCGCCGCCCATGCCGCCCGCGCCGCCCGCGCCGCGCACGCCCGCGCCGCTCGCGGGCGCGCGCGGCACGGACGCCGGCGGCTCGGGGGCCCGCAGCGACCGCGGCGCCGCGTCGGGGAGCTCGAAGTCGTCGCTCTCCAGCTCGGGGCGGTCCGAGAGGACCCACGCGTTGAGCAGCACGTTCTCGAGCTGCCGCACGTTGCCGGGCCAGCTGTAGGCCGACAGCCGCTTCAGCGCGGCGCGGGAGACGCTGCGGCGATCGCGCCCGTAGCGCGCGGCGAAGATCCCGAGGAAGTAGTCGATGAGCAGCGGGATGTCCTCGATCCGCTGCCGCAGCGACGGCACCCGCACCTCGACGACGTGGAGCCGGTAGTAGAGATCCTCGCGGAACGTGCCGCGCGAGACCATGTCGGCGAGGTCCCGGTGCGTCGCCGCGATGACGCGCGCGTCGACCGGCTCCTCGCGCGCGCCGCCGACGGGGCGCACGACCTTCTCCTGCAGCACCCGGAGCAGCCCGGCCTGCATCTTCTGCGGCATCTCGCCGATCTCGTCGAGCAGGATCGTCCCCCCCGTCACCTCCCGGAAGAGCCCCTTGCGGTCGCGGTCCGCGCCCGTGAACGCCCCGCGCATGTGACCGAACAGCTCGCTCTCCAGCAGGTGCTCCGGGATGGCGCCGCAGTTGACGCCGACGAACGGCTTCTTCGCCCGCGGGCTCGCGTTGTGGATCGTCCGCGCGACGACCTCCTTGCCCGTCCCGCTCTCGCCGGTGATGAGGATCGGGATGTCCGTGTCCTTCACCCGGTCGATCAGCGCGTACACGCGGCGCATCGCCTCGCTCGTGCCGACCAGGCCCTCGTAGCCGAAATGCCCGCGGATCACCGCGCGCGCCGAGCGCAGATCCCGCCGCGTCGCGGCGAGCTGCGCGGTGCGGTGCCCGAGCAGCTCCTCCAGCTTGGCGCGCGCGGCGCGCAGCTCCTCGTTGGTCCGCTCGAGCTCGCGGGCGCGGCGCTCGTTCTCGCTGACGAGCCGCGCGGTCTCGATCGCGATCGCCACCTGGTCGGCCAGCGCCGTCAGCGTGGGCAGCTCGGCCTCGAACTTCGCCGCCGCGCTCAGCCGCGTCTCCAGGTACAGCGCGCCGATCACCTGCCCGCTCCGCTGCCGGATCGGCACGCACGCGACCGACTGCAGCATGAGCTGGTGGACCGAGACGTAATCGCTCATGCGCGCGTCGTCGCGCGCGCTCGTGGTCACGACCGGCTCGCCGGTGGAGATCACCCGCTCGGCGATCGAGCTGGAGAACCGCGCGTGCGGGTCGTCCCCGGCCTGGTCGCGCGAGGCGTGGATCGAGAGGTCGACCGCGGCCTCGCCCGCGCTCTGCGGCGGCTCGTCGCGCGGCGGCCGCTGCAGGATGACGAACCCGCGCTCGGCCTGGAGGAGCGCGATCGCGTGATCGGTCACCTTCGCGAGCAGGCGCGTGAGGTCGTGCTCGCCGGCGATCGCCCGGTTGATCTCGAGCACCCGCGCCAGTCGGTCCTCGCCGGGGGGCGCCGCGCTCTGCGTGAACGGCACGGTGCGGCCGCTCATCAGCTCGAGCATCGCGGCCGCCCGGATCTCCTTGCGCCGCGCGTCGTTCCAGAAGACCTCCCGCAGATCGCGCGGCAGCTTCGAGGCGATCTCCTCGAGCGTGATCAGCGCCTCCTCGCGGTCGTGGCGCGCCCGGATGAGGTGCCCCCGCTCCGCCTCGAGCTGCGCCCGCGCCTCCAGCGCGCGCCAGATCCAGTCGCGCTGGCCCGCGGCGCGCGCCGCCTCGAGCGCCTCGTCGTACGCGGCCCGGGCCTGCCGCTCGTCGCGCGCGAGCGCCGCGACCCGCCCGCGCGCGAGCGCGAGCAGCGCGCGGTGCGCCCCGGTCGACCCGAGGCGCTCGGCGGCCACGTCGATCTCCTCGCCGAGCGCGCGCGGGTCGGCGCCGGGGCGCGCCGCCGCGAAGAGGACGCGCTCGAGCCGCGCCTCGACCCCGTCGACGCGCCGGCCCATCGCCTCGTACGCCTCGGCGCACTCGAGGCAGAGCCGCTCGGCCTGCTCCAGGTCGCCGGAGCGCGCCGCGTGCTCCGCCTCGAGCGCGAGGAGCTGCGCGTGCTGCTGCGGCGCGAGGTCGGCGCGGTGGGCGGCGAGCGCGTCGAGCGACACCCGCGCCCGCGCGAGCCGCCCGAGGTAGAGGTCGAGGTTCGCGAGGTTGAGGAGCGCCTGGCGGATGGTCGCCACGCGGCCCGAGCGCCGGCCCAGGTCGACCGCGGCCTCCAGGTGGCGGATCGCCGCGCCGAGGTCGCCCTGCAGCTTCGTGAGCGCGGCGAGGTTCAGCCGCGTCGTCGCGAGCGTGCCCGCGTCGCCGGCCTGCTCCGCCGCCGTGAGCGCCTCCTCGTAGACCGCCTTCGCCTCGCTCAGGCGGTCGTCCCGCTGGAGCGCGAACGCGAGCGAGACGAGCGCGACCGACAGGATCCGCGGCTCGCCCGTGAGCCGCGCGAGGCGGACCGCGTGCTCCAGCGTGCGCTTCGCCTCCTCGTGCCGCGACGCGAAGCTCTGCGCCAGCCCGCGCGTCGCCACCGCCTCGGAGGCGATCGCCTCGGGCGAGGCGCCGAACGCGGCGACCGACGCGAGCAGCGAGCGCACGCCCCCGGCGAGCTCCGCCTCGAGCTTGATCGGGCCCACTCGCTCCACGGCCTCGACAGCGCGGCGCTCCGCCTCGCCGTAGTCGCCGACGCGGACCAGCGCCCGGGCCATCTGCAGCGACCAGAACGCCGCCAGCGCGTGGTCGCCCGAGGTCTCGACCTCGTCCTTCACGCGCCCGAGCTCGGCGAGCGCCCGCGCGGTGTCGCCGCGGTTCATGGCGAGCCGCGCGCGCGCGAGCACGACGGCGGGCGAGCCGTCGCGCTCGTACCGGCCGAGCGCCTCCGCCGCCGCGTCGAAGTGGCCGCGATCGAGCAGCCGGTGGATCTCCGCGGACGGCAGCGCCTCCCCCTCGGCGCCCGCGGCGCCGCGGCCCGAGGCCGCCGCCCCGGAGGCGGGGGGCGGGTCGAGCAGGCGGTCGACGTCCTCGGTCGACGCGACGGGCGCGCCGGCGATGCGCGCGACGATCTCCCGGATGCGCCCCGGCCACCGCCCCGCGCGCGCGACGACGTGCGCGGCCACCGCGTCGCTCAGCGACGGGATGGTGCGCTGGACGAGCTCGCGGGCGACCTCCTCGTCGAGCGGCGCCATCTCGAAGCGCTCGAACGCGCCGCGCGCCGGCTCTCTCCCGACCACGAGCACGAGCTTGCCGCCGGCCTTGCGCACCTCGTCGAGCCGCTCGAGCTGCGCGCCGCCGAGCCGGTCGGCGTCGTCGACGAGCGCCGTCACCCGGCCGGGGTCGTGCCCGGACAGCTCGATCGCGAGCGCCTCGCGCGGGTCGGCCACGCCGGCCGCCTCCACCCACGCGACGCCGTACCCGCCGACCTCGAGCGACCACGCGATGCGCCGGAGCAGCGCGCTCCGCCCGGATCCGGGCGGCCCCGCGATCGAGAGCCCGCCGCCCGCGGGCAGGCCCATGATCTGCGCGAGCAGCCGCGTACACGGCGCGTCCAGCCCGACGATCGGCCACACCACCGCGCCCGCGTCGGCGCCCTGCCGCGCGTCCTCCTCGTGCGGCCCGCAAGGGAGCCGCGCGGCGCGCCGGAGCGCGTTCGCGAGCTCGTCCGCGCTCGGGTAGCGCGCGTTCGGGTCCCTGGCGGTCGCCCGGTCGACGACCGCCTGGAGCTCCGCGACCACGCCGGGATCGCGCTCGTCGTCCGCGCCGTCGCGGAGCGCCTCGGCGATCGTCGCGCCGAGCGCGAACACCTCGGCGCGGACGGTGAGCGGGTCGCCCTTGAAGAGCTCCGGCGCGGCGTAGCGGGGCGTGAGGCCCACGGGCCGCGCGCCGCCGTCGCGGAACGGCGCCGCGAGGCCGAGGTCGACGAGCGTCGCGCGGCCGCCCTCGCCCACGATGATGTTCGCGGGCTTCACGTCGCCGTGCAGCAGGAGGGCGCGGTGCAGGCGCGTGAGCTGATCGGCCGCGTCGGCGATGGCCTCGAGCTTGCTGGTCAGGTCGCCGGGGCGCACGAGCAGGTCGGCGAGGCTCGTCCCCTCGACGAGCTCGCGCACCATGAACGGCCGGCCCGTCCCGGGCAGCCGGCCGAAGCGCAGCACGCGCGGCACGCCGAGGCCCTCGACGCCCGACAGCGCCGCCGCCTCGCGCACGAGCGCGAGCACCTCGGACTCCTCCGCGTCCTCGCCGAGCGTCTTCAGCGCGACCGTCTTTCCGGTGATCCGGTCGCGCACCGCCCACACCTCGCCGCCGCCGCCCTTTCCGAGCGTCCCGAGCGGCTCGTATCGTGAGGGGAACAGCGGGTGAGGCGTCACGTCATCCCTCGATCAGAGCCCATATCCCGCGGACATCCCGAAGAAGAACCCGGTGATGGACATGCCGGCGTCGAGCCGCGTCTGGAGCTGCTTGATCGGCTTGTACCGGAAGCTCACCTGCGGGAACGAGACCCACGGGAACACCGAGGGCTTCGCGCCCCCGTTGACCCAGCTCGGCTCGTCGTAGTCGCCGTAGTGGTTGTTGGACGCGTCGCAATACGCGCCGCCCGGGCCGCCCGGGCCGGTGCAGCGGCTCCAGGAGCTCACGTCGTCGGGGCCCGGGTTCGACGCGGCGCCGTTCGGGTACGCCTGGGCGCGGTGGAGGTTGCCGAACACGACGCCGAGCCCGACGCCGCCGCCGACGAGGAGCGAGAAGCGGCCCTTCTCCTCGTCGAGCGGGATCTCGAAGAGGAGATCGCTCGTGAAATAGACCAGCTTCATGTCGCTGGAGACCATCTCCCAGGCGAACTGGTCGTCGTTCTTCCCCTTGAAGAGGAAGGGATCCATCGAGTAGTCGGCGTAGGACAGCGCCAGATCGAGCTCGAGGCCGTTCTTGCGCGTGGTGAACTCCGGGCCGAACGTGAAGACGTTCACCGACGAGCCGCCGTCGGCGAAGAGGTTGATCATGAACTTCGGGACGATGACGTTCCGGAACCGGACCCCGATGAACTTGTAGGCCTTGCCGTCCTTCTCGAGCGGGGCGTTGGCGTCGACGGGCTCCGGCGCGGCTTCCGGCTCCACGTCCTTCTCGCCGCGCACCTCGTCGCCCTGCGCCTTCTCGTCCTCGGCCTGCTTCTCGGCCGCGAGGGGGTCGTCCTGGTTGCTGTCGACGCCGTCCTCCGACTGCGCGCGGGCGCTCGACGCGAAGCACACGGCGCCGAGCAACGCGGCGAGCGCGGCGGCCCTGGCGTGCACCCCGACCGCGAGCTGCCGACCCATCTTCCAGTGGTACATTGTAGGTCACCTAGCGATGCGTAAGGTCAGGGCCGGACTCGGGCACTCACGGGACGGGCGCGCCGAGGCGAGCTCCGTGTCGCCGCGCGCCCCGGTGTACCGGGTACCAGCCGAGGGGGGAGGGTACACGAGACGCAGCGCCGTGTGGCCCCCGCGGACCGCCCATGGCGGAGCTTTTTCCGGCGCGACGGCGACGGTGCGCGGTGCGACGGGCGGCGCGCGGGGTGCGGCAGAGCGCGCTCGCCGGAGCCCGGCCTGGGCGCCGGTGCGACGCCTCCACGGCGGCCGGCGTCTCCAGCGCGGGAGCGGCCGAGGTTGCGCACAGCGAAATGATCCGCAATAGACGGAAAGGATGATCCTTCACCAGTCCCAGGTGGAGCAGACGGTCGACCGCGATGAGCGGGACAGGTTCATCAAGGAACTGGTCGTGGTGCGGGTCCGCAGCACCGCGGCCGAGGTCGCGCCGGCGAGCCGTGGGATCGAGGGGGCGCGCGGTCCCGGGGTGGAGGACTCTGTCGTCGACCGGGAGTCGATGGTCCACGACGTGCCGCTCGCGATGATCCGGAAGCGCAGCGCGCGGCTGCGGAGCACGGTGGCGACCGTGCTGCTGGTCCATGGGTACGGCCAGAACCGTTACATCTGGCACCTGCCGTCGCGGAGCTTCTCGAACTACCTGGCGCGGGCCGGCTTCGACGTCTTCAACCTGGATC
The DNA here is from genome assembly GCF_051524405.1 of Sorangium sp. So ce119. Lineage (NCBI taxonomy): Bacteria > Pseudomonadati > Myxococcota > Polyangiales > Polyangiaceae > Sorangium > Sorangium sp. So ce119. Next base: position 477,916 of record NZ_CP150310.1, read on the forward strand.
TGCGGGGGCACGGGCGGTCGCGGCACCTGGGGGCGCGGCGGCCGAGTCACGTGACGGATTTCGTCCGCGAGGACCTGCCGGCGGCGATCGAGGAGGTGCGGCGCATCTCCGGCCCGCGGCCGGTGTACCTGATCGGGCACTCGCTCGGGGGTCTCATCAGCTACGCGACCGCGCCGACGATGGGCGACGCGGTGGGGGGGATCGTCACGCTGGGGAGCCCGTACCTGTTCACGCACGGGTCGCGCGCGCTCGCGCTGCTCGGCCGGCTGATGTTGACGGTCGACCGCCGCGTCCCGCTCGGGCAGGGGGCGCTGGCGCTGTCGGCGTGGGGTGAGCCGTTCCGGTTCGTGCGCGCGTTCGTCGAGAGCCCGATCTTTCCGCTGCCGATCCGGGGCTTCGTGCCTGGCTCGATGGAGACGCGGGTGCTCACGCAGCACATGTCGCTGGCGATGGACAGCGGCAGCGTCACGGTGCTGCGGAACATGTTCCTGGACGCGGCGGCGTCGCGGAAGAGCGGCCAGCACATGGGGAGCCTCTTCGGGTACGCCAAGGCGTTCGAGGGCCTGGATCTGCCGCTCCTCGTGATCGCCGGCACGTTCGACGACCTCGCGCCGCCGGCGTCGGTGAAGCCGGCGTACGACTTCAGCCGATCTTCGGACAGGACGTACCGCGAGTTCCCGCGCGGCCACCTCGACATCGTCGTTGGCCGGGACGCGCCGCTCACGGTGTGGCCGCTCATCGAGGCGTGGCTGAAGACGCGCGTCCGGCGGGCGGCGGCGAGGGAGCGGGAGCGGCTGAGCGCGTAGGGCGAGGCGAGGGCGTTCACCTCGCGGACAAGGTATGAGCGCAGCAACTCCACGTCTCGCTGCCTGACGAGGCAGAAGGCCGGTAAGTCCCGGGACGCGCTGCCCCTTTGCTATGGTTCGCCGCATGCACATCGAGCTCCGGCAGTTGACCGCCGAGCAGCAGGGCGAGTTCGTTCATCCCATCCTCACCGCGTTCGGCGCGATGCCGAACCCCGAGCGCACGGAGGGGATGAAGCGCCTCGAGGAGCTCTCGTCGCGCATCGGCGCGTATGACGGCGAGTCGATCGTCGGGGCCGCCGGCTCGTTCTCGCTCACCATGACCACGCCCGGCGGCGGCGCCGTCCCGGCCGCCGGGCTCACGGCGGTCGCGGTGATTCCGACGCACCGCCGCCGCGGCATCCTCACGTCCCTCATCCGCCGCCACCTCGACGACGCGCGGGCCGAGGGGCGGCCGATCTCCTCGCTCTGGGCCACGGAGGGCACCATCTACGGCCGCTTCGGCTACGGCCTCGCGTCCCGGGCGTGCTCCATCTCGATCGAGCGGGATCGCGCCGCGTTCCGCGGAGAGGCCAGCGCCCAGGGCCGCGCGCGGCTGCTCGGAGAAGAGGAGGCGCTCGAGCCGTTCGCGTCGGTCTGGGAGCGCGCCCGCCCGCTCGCCCCGGGGATGCTCGCGCGCTCGAAGGCGTGGTGGCAGGTCCGCCGGCTGAGCGACAGCGACTTCGTCCGCCAGGGAGGCGGCCCGCTCCAGCGCGCCGTGATCGAGGTCGACGGGCGCCCCGAGGCGCACGCGCTGTACTGCGTGCACCACCGGTGGGACGCCTCCCAGATCCCTGTCGGAACGGTCCGCGTGATCGAGGCGATCGGCGCGTCGCCGCTCGGGACCCGGCTCCTCTGGAGGTACCTCTTCGACATCGACCTGGCGCAGCGGATCGAGGCGAGCCTCCTGCCGCCCGATCACCCGCTCGGCCTGCTCGTCGCCGAGCCGCGGCGCCTGCGCCTCACGGCGAGCGACGGGCTGTGGGTGCGCATCGTGGACGTCGAGGCCGCGCTCGCGGCGCGCGCCTACGGCAGCAGCGAGCCGCTCACCCTCGAGATCACCGACCGCGATTACCCCTCGAACGCCGGCCGCTTCCGGCTGCACGGGGGCGAGCGGCGCGCGACGCGGACCGCGCAGGCGCCGGACCTCCGCCTCGACATCACGGCCCTCGGCTCGGCCTACCTCGGCGGCGTCTCGTTCCAGGGCCTCGCCGACGCCGGCCAGGTCGAGGCGCTCTCCGAGGACGCCATCGAGCGCGCCGACCGCCTGTTCCGGGCCGCGCGCGCCCCCTGGTGCCCCGAGATCTTCTGACAGGCCGCGCGGCGCCGAGGACCGGGCGGCGCGCGCGCCCATCCACGCGCGCGCGTCCCGCGCGCCCATCCACGCGCGCGCGTCCCGCGCGCCCATCCACGCGCGCGCGTCCCGCGCGCTTCCGAGGAGCGCTCGCCGCTCGGGCCGATCCGTGCCACTTTCCGCGGCGATGACGCTCCCGCTCCGCGGCGTCTACGCGGTGACGCCGACGCGCCGCCGACGCTTCCTGTGGGCCGCCTGGTGGACGGCCGAGCCTGCGCGCGAGCCGTTCCGCCCGCCGGACGCGAGCCAGGGAGGCGCGCGGACCGTGGACGAGGCGCGGGCGCAGGCCGAGCGCGCCGCCGGGCGCCCGCTCGTCGAGATCGAGCCGGCGTGGGCGACGGCCTGGACCCGCGTCCTGCGCGGCGAGCCCCCCTGGCCCAGGCCGCGCGCGCGCCGCGACGCGCCCCCGCCGCCGCCCCCCGGGCCGTCGCGGCGCGCTCCGTCGCGGCCCGCCGCCGCGCGCGGCGCCTCGCCGTTCGCGGTGCTCGGCGTCACCGAGGCCGCGAGCGCCGACGAGATCCGCCAGGCGTTCCGCCGGCTCGCGCTCGTCACGCACCCCGATCGCGGCGGCGACGCCGGCGAGTTCATGCGCGCCAAGTGGGCTCACGACGAGGCCATGTCCAGACTGTCGCGCCCCCGGCGGGAGCGGCGCTAGGGAGCGCTCGCCTCCGCGACCTTCCTCGCCTCGCCGAGGAGCGGCGCGTACTCGCGCGCGAGCAGCGGGCTCCCGTGGAGCGCCCGATCGAGCACGTCGGCGGCGCGGCGGGCCAGCTCCAGGCGCAGCGACCGGTCGCGCTCCGCCTTCGCCTTGAGCAGGAGCAGCGCGCCCTGCTCGGCGCTCGCCGCGGGGAAGTCCGTGTCGATCTCCAGCGCGCGATCGACCAGCGCGAGCCCCGCCTCGACCTCCGCGCGCGCGTCGAGGAGCCCCGGCGCGGCGACGGCGGCGCGCAGCCGGTGGACCTCGGCCAACGTCGCGAAGATCCTCGCGTTTCCGTCGTTCGCCTCGACGGCGCGGAGCAGCGAACGCTCCGCGGCGTCCAGCGGCGCCACGGGGATCCGCCCCCGGGACGCGGCCCAGCGCGCCGCGAGCAGGTCGACGCCCCCGAGCGCGAGGAGCGCCTCCGCGTTGCGCGGCCTCGCGGCCACGATGCGCTCCAGCTCGCCCCGCGCGGCGCGCAGCGCGCCGGTCGGATCCTCGCCGCGCGAGAGCGCCCACTGCGCCGCCTCGGCGAGCGCGAGGCCCGTCCCCTGCTGCGCCTCGAGATCCTCCGGGTTGAGGTGCGCCGCCGCGGTGTAGCCGTCGAGCGACCGCGCGAGCGACACCTCCGGGCTCCGCCCGGTGAGCCGCTCGTACCGGCCCTGGATCAGGTAGGCCAGCGCGAGGCTGTTGTACGACTGGTAGCTGTCCGGCCGCAGCCGGAGCGCCGCCTCGAGGTGGTCCATGGCCACCTCGAGCGACGCCTCGGGCGACACCCCGTGGTCGAGCTCGTACTGCGCCCGCTGCGCGTGGAACCAGCCCTGGTTGAGGCGCGGCGGCGCGTCGTTCGGGGCGATCTCGATCGCCCGCTCGATGTGCGACGCGCTGAGCCCGAAGAGGCGGATCGGGTCGGCGCCGCGGGACGCGCTGTACTCGGCCATCATGCCGAACGCGATGCCTGTGTCGTTCCACGCCCAGAACGAGTTCGGATCGAGGGCGAGCGACCGCTGCATGCTCTCGATCGCGCGCTCGAGCGACGGCCGCGTGTCGAGCCCCAGCGTGCCCTCGTAGGACGCGATGAGGAAGAAGCTCGCCCCCATCGAGCCGTACGCGGTCGCGTCCGACGGGTCCCCCTCGATCGCCTGCTCGCTCGCCGCGATCACCCGGGTGAGGTCCGACCTCGGGTCAGCGCCCCTCGACAGGTCCCGCCTGGCCCGGTGCACGTGGGCCCAGGCCTTCTTCGCGTGCGCGCCGCTCGCGCGCGGGTTGGCGTGGAGCGCCCGGTCGCAGCGATCGAGGAGCTGCGCGAAGAGCTGCTCCACGTCGCCGCCGCGCTGCGCCTCGATCAGCATGATCTCGCTGAGGGCGCTCGCGGTCGCCTCGTGGAGCTCGGGGTCGCTCTCGGCCATCTGCGCCGCGGCGTCGTACGAGGCGACGGCGGCCCGGAACTCGACGAGCGCCGCCGCGTGGTCGCCGGCGTCGCGCGCGGCCGCCCCCTTCGCCGACAGGACGTCGCCCTCCAGCTTCTTCGCCTCGTACTCCCAGGGCGATCGCGCGAACGCCCGCCGCGCGTCGCCGAGCGCCTCGTCGAAGCGCCCCTCGTAGAGCTCCGTCAGCGCCGCGGTGTACGCCGACGGCGCCCCGGTCGACCTCACGCTGTCGCGCAGGTACTTGATCGCCGGGCCCTTGTGCCGCTCGTCGAGCTCGATCTGCTGGGCGGACCGCTCCCCCTTGTCGGCGAGGCGCCGCGCCCGGTCGAGCCCCTTCCGGTAGAGCATCCCGTGCGCGAGCCCCGCCGCGAACTTCGCCTCCCGCGCGGCATACCCGCTCCCGAGCGCCGCCTCGAGGTGCCGCAGCGCCTCCTCGGGCTCGTGCAGCGCGAGGTGCCCGCGCCCGAGCGCGTAGCGGCCCGGGCCCTCGACGAGGTCGCCCGCGGCCCCGCGCATCGCCTGCATCTTCCGGTCGATCTCGCCCATGCGCGCGCGGATGACCTCCTTCTCCCGCGACACGTCGTGGAGGGGGAGCGCGTACGCGTAGCGCATGAACAGCTCCATCTCCTTCACGTCCTGACCGAAGCCCTCGGCCAGCGACGCCACGTGCGCCGCGAGCTCCGCCTGGCGCGCGGCGGCGAGCTTCGCGCGGAGGGCGACGGCGCCGGAGAGCGAGAGCACGACCAGCGCCGCCGCGGCCGCCGAGACGGCGAGCCGGTGCTTCCTCGCCCGCTTCAGGGCGCGGTACACGAGGCTCACGGGCCGCGCCTCGATCGGATCGCCCTCGAGGTAGCGCCCGAGATCGAGGGCGAGCATCTTCGCGGAGTCGTACCGCCGCTGAGGCTCCTTCTCGAGGCACTTCATCACGATCGTCTCCAGATCGACCGGGATCCCCTTGTCGATCTGGCGCGGCGGCACGGGCAGCTCGTGGACCACCCGCCAGATGAGGGTCGTCATCGACGGATCGACGAACGGCGGGCGCCCGGAGAGGACCTCGTAGAGCGTCGCGCCGAGGCAGTAGACGTCCGTGCGGCGGTCGAGCTGGCGCTGGCCCCCGGACACCTGCTCTGGCGCCATGTACGCCGGTGTCCCTTCATCGCTCGTCGTCGTCCGCCCGTCCGCCCCGATGTCGCGCGCGAGCCCGAAATCGAGCAGGTAGGGGCGGAAGGCGCCGTCGGCCGTCCGCTCGACAAGGATGTTCGCCGGCTTGATGTCGCGGTGGATCAGCCCGAGCCGGTGGGCGGCGTGGAGGCCGTCCGCCACGTCGGCGACGATCTTGAGCCGCTGCTCGAGCGACATCTGCTGCGCCACGCGGTGGAGCGGCTGGCCGTCGATGTACTGCATGGCGATGAACGGCTGGCCCTGGGCCTCGCCGACCTCGTACACCTTGCAGACGTTCGGGTGCTCGACCCGGGCCTGGGCCCGCGCCTCCCAGATGAAGCGCTGCGCGAGCTCCGGATCGTTGCCCCGGATGAGCTTGAGCGCCACGTACCGCTGGAGTCGAGGGTCCCTGGCCTTGTAGACCGTCCCCATTCCCCCTTCCCCGACGAGCGACACGCACTCATAGCGATCCCAGTCGCGGATCGGAAACCGGCTCGGCGCGCGCGAGGGGGGCGGATCGACGCAGACGAACACCGTGTCCTGCGCGGCGCCCGATCCGCCCGGAGGGACGGGCGAGACAGGCGGAGCGGCCAGAACCGGCGTGGAGGGGGGAGCGGGCGGAAGGGGCGGGACCGACGAGACGGAGCGGGGGGCCCTGCTCGAGGAGGCGAGCGGGGCGCCCCTGGGCGTGGGCTCCTGGTCCGCCGACCTCGCGGCGCGCGCGCTCTCCGGGCCCGCTCTTCCCACTCGGCTCATCAATCGGACCCTTTTCGACAGCAAAGGCGGGACCCCCAGGGCTCGGGGCTTCGAGTCTATTCGAGGAAGGTCGTGATGACCTCCCTCGAACCGTTGCACGCCGCATAACCCATCGCCGGGTCGCCTGCGGCCAGACAAACGGAAGAGCAGTCTCCCGTCCGCTGGATGATACCGCACCCAACGACCGCCGAGCCGGTATCATGCCCCGTCGCACACGAGCGGCTGCTCGCGCGCGAGTGTTCGAGGTTGTCCGGGACGTGGCATGTGTAGAGCGCCGGCGCCTCGCTGAACAGGTTGCCCCAGAACGCGCCCTCCTTGCTGGCGAAGGCGCCGCGCTCCTCCGGGCCGGCGGCGAGCTGCGCGCTGCCCTGCGAGCGCATCGAGACCATCACGCGCACGCCGAAGTAATTGGTCCGCGCGGCGACGCAGGCCGAGACCCACCGCTGCTTGACCGGAGAGAGCGGCCCGTCCACCCATTCCGGTGCGAGCCCGACCGCGCCCCGGTGCTCCTCGGCGCCGTCGGGCCCGTCGAGCTCGACCGCCTGAGAACGGTCGAGCGCGCACCCGACCGCATAACGAATGAAGTCGCGGGACACGACCCCTTCCAGCGCCTGGACCCGGAGAGCGCGCAAGGAGGTGGACGGTATCGAGTCCGGCCTGAGCGCATTTGGCCAGAACCCGTTCGGCCAGAACCCATTTGGCCAGAACCCGTTCGATACGACCCCGCTCGGCGAGCGATCGCCCGGCGCCGGACTGACCGACTCACCCGCTCCGATCGACAGGAGATCGACCGTCGTCGCGAGGCGCTCATCCTCCTCGGAGACGTCCGGAGCACAGCCGCACACCAGGGCAAGGAGCAGTGTGGACATCAACCTTCGCATCAGCACCTCCCTTGGCAGCTCCCAGCGCATGGCCCCGAATCGCCATCCTCCCGAACCGCTTGGGTCGCTTGCCAGTGAGCGTCTTGGGTCGTGAGCACCTGGCGATACTACAGAACTGTCGCACGACGGTAGACCGGAGTTTACGTCCATGTCAATACCCCGACGCGCCGTGTCGCCGCGCTCTGTACGCTTTCAGTATGGCGCGAGCGTGCGACGCTGGCTACGCGGCGATCGCGGTCGACGGGCGCAGGTCGGCGGGTGTTCTGCTCGAGGAGAGAGGCCGGCGTGGAAAGATGCCAGCGTGGAAATGGGCGGGCGAGGAAAGCGGCCAGCGAGGAAAGGCACGAACGCAGAGAGGGGCGCGCGCCGTCCACGTCATGGATGGATGTGGGGAGCGCGACATGCGTCCAAGGTGGGTCAAGCTGCGATACAGCTCAGGGCCGTCGGCCCGCAGCTCAGTACTTGACCGTGCAGCCGAACGCCTCGGTCTCCTTCGTGGAGATGGGCTTGCCGGCGGTGAGCTCGCCCAGCGCGGCCTCGACGTAGTTCGTGACCTGCTCGCCCGGCTCGGGCTCACCGCCCTTCGTGCTGTCGATGGCGCCCGCGTAGACGAGCGTACCCTGCGGGTCGATGATGACCATATGCGGTGTGCGCTGGGCGCCGTAGGCGCGGCCGACATCGCCCTTCTCGTCGACGAGGATCGGGTAGCTCATCCCGAACTCGCCCCTGGCCTTCACGTTGTCTTCCCTGGCGGCGCCCTGCTTGCCGGGAGCACCCGAGTTGATGGCGAGCCACACGACGCCCTTGGCCATCTGCTGCGCGGGCACGTCCTTCAGGCCGCCCTTGCGGTGCGCGAGCTGCACGAACGGGCAACCGGGGTTGAACCACTCGAGCACGACCGTCTTGCCCTTGTGGTCGGCCAGCTTGACGGGCTTGCCGTCGAGGTCTTGCAGCGTGAAATCCGGCGCGGGCTGGCCGACCTTCGCCGGGCCCGCGTTCGCCTGAGCCGCCGGCGCGTCCGCGGCCTTCGCCTTCTCGGCCTCCGCCCTGGCGGGCTGCTGCGCGGCGGCGCCTGTCGCCGCGGGGGCGGCAGGGGCGCTGGCGTCGCCGGGCTGGGTGCACGCCGCGAGCGATGCGGCGAGAAAGGTCAGGGGGATGAGCTTGTTCATGCCAGGACGCTTACCACGCCGCGTGCCCGGCGCATGGATCAGGGGAACTCCGGCCATCGATCGCCGGTCGCCCACCGGTACCGCAAGCCGAGCTGCCCGAGATCGGCGCCCAGCAGGCCGAGCCGATCGGGCGTCGCCGCCACCACCATCGCCGTCGCCACCGCGTCGAGGTGGTGTGTCAGCGAGACCGCCAGGAGAGGGCCGATGCGCACGACCACGCTCTCGCGGCCCGGGTTGCCGAGCACCTCGGCGGCGGCGCCGAGCCGGAGCTCGCCGAAACGGTCCATCTCCGCCATGTAGCCGAGCCGGGCGCGGTAGAGGTACGGCGGCTTCATCACGGTGTGGAGCGCCTCCTCGTAGAGGTAGTACCCCTCCGGCGTCCCCAGCACCGCATAGCCCGTCGCCACGCCGAACAGGCTGCCTCCGAGGAGCGGTATCGAGCCCGACACCTCGAGCTCCGCGGCGATGTAGCGCGATCTCGGGCCGAGCATGAGCTCGGTGTCCCTGCGCGTGTACGACGCCATGGGCTCGAGGAAGTACTGCGTCGTCGAGAAGGCGTACCGCGCGCCGCCGCGGATCTCCAGGCTGGGCAGCGCCGCGCGCAGGCCCACGTACTGCGCGCCGCCCGAGGGCGAGACGCTCGAGTACCCCTCGATCCCGATCCACGACCAGTGCGGCCTGCCCACGCCGAGCGCGAGGCTCGGCCTGAAATAGATGACGCCGAGCTCCAGGACCGCGGACACGAACGGGCGCGCGGGCGCGCTCCGCGCCCAGTACGAGCGCTTCTGCAGGAGGTCGACCCCGGAGGACACCGCCGGCGGCTCGCTGGCGGGCGGCGGCAGGTCGGCCGGATCCTGGGCGACGGCCGCGGCCGGGACCAGGACGGGCGCGGCGGCGACGGCGAGCGCGGCGGCGGCGAGCGCGCGGCGGCGGGCCATGACTAGAACCTGCCCATCAGGTACCCGCCGAGCGGCGCCGGCACGAAGCTGATCGACACGGCGTCCGCGCGCGTCGACGTCGAGGCCGAGGCACCGCCGCGGTAGTGCAGGAGCCACGGGAGCCCGAGGCCCGTCAGGGTGCCGACGGCCGCGCCCGTGAGCGCGTCGGTCGCGAAGTGCTGGTCCGAGACGACCCGCAGCGTCGCCACGGCGGCCGCCGCGCCGAGCGAGGCGACGCACGCGAGCGCGTCGGGCGCGCCGCCGCCGTAGAGGGGCAGGTGCGCGTGGTGCGAGCACATGAGCCCCGCCGCCGTGAACGCGGTCGAGCTGTGGCCGCTGAAGAAGCTCCGGTACCGCTTGCTCCCGCGGCAGTCGCGGTCCTGCTCCTCCTCCGGCCCGACGCACACGGCGCGGTAGGGGCGCTCGCGGCTCGTGAGCCCCGCGACGAGGCCGTTCACGGCCGCGTTCAGCGCGAGCGCCTCGATGTCGATCAGCGCGATCTCCCACGCGACGCTGCCGCGCCCGTGCCCCCACCAGGCCACGAGCAGGGCGTCCGCCGCGAGCTGGTTGGTCATCAGCGTGAGCAGGAGATCGCTCGCGTCCCGCGCCATCTCGCGCTGGCGGTCGCTCCGGATCCGCAGGGCGTCGCGCGCCGCGCCGTCGAAGCCGTTCACGGCCGTCCACCGGCCCTCCGACGGCGGGATGGCCAGCGTCGCGAAGGCGGTCGCGGCGAGGAGCCCCGTGGCCACGTACTCGCTCGCGCGGAAGCGCGGCCAGCGCGGGTCCCACGCCAGCTCGGGCCGCGCGGTCTCGGGCGCCGTCGCCGCGGCGGCGCTGCTCGGCGCGCGCGCCAGGGGGGCCTCGGCCCGCGCCGCGGGCGCGCCGAGCAGCGCCGCCGCGACGATCGCGCCCGAGGCCAGCCGCAGCGCTGCAGTGCACCTCAAGGAGCGGACCGCGCGATCAGAAGTCGGGGTGGCCGATGACGAGGAACTCGAGCGGCCCGGCGCCCGCGTTGCGCAGCCCGTGGTGCACGTTCTTCTCGACGTGCATCATCTGGCCGGGGCCGAGGGGGACCTCGCGGTCGCCGATGATGCCGAGCGCCTTCCCGGCCAGGATGTAGATGGTCTCCGTGGTCTCGGTGTGGAGCTCGCGCGAGATCTCGCAGCCGGGATCCATCTTGCCCTTGTAGAAGCCGAAGCCGTCCCCGCGGTGCTTGCCGAGCAACTGCGCAAAGAAGACGCCCCGGTTGGGCAAGTACTCCATGACGTCTTCCTCGGCCGCGGTCAGCACCACGGCCCCGTCGATCTGCTGCCTCATGGCAACCCTCCTTCCCGCGAGTGAAGCTGCTGGAGAATCCATCAGTTACAGAAGCGTACCGCGTCCTGTCAACGGCGGTCGCGGCGGCCGCGGCCTCGTTTCAGAACGGCAACACGACGCTCGCACCCGCGCGCAGCTCGTAGCTGAACGAGATCGTCTTCAGGCCCTTCGGGGGCAGCTCGACGCGGCTGCGGAGAAACCCGTCCTTCTCCTCCAGCGTCCATCCGACGGCCTCGACGAGCGCGACCTCCACCTCGGCCACCTCGCTGACGGGGATGCGCTCGGCGACGAGCACCCGCTTCGCGATGCTGGAGAGGTTGGAAAGAGAGAGCTTCACGCGGCGGCGGATCTTGCGGCTGCCGGTGATGGCCGAGGTGTCTTGCTCCTCGTCCACGGTGCGCCGCACACGCACAGCGTCGTCCACGCCGAAGCCGAGCTCGAACGGCTCGCCCGCTCCAACGAAGTCGAGCCGGGCGCGGCCGACGAGGCTGCCGCCCCGCGCGATCCGCACCGGGCCGGCGAGGAGCGGGCGCGGCCTCCCGGTGCCCTTCCCGGCGCCGCCGCCGTCGAGCGTCGCGGTCGCGCGCAGGTGCGCCGCGGGGTGGACCTCGGGGTACAGCACCAGCGCGAGCTCGGCCGGGACCGCGCGCCGCGCGATCTCGACGCGGAGGGGGCGGCCGTCGGAGGGTAGGGTGACCGGCTCGGTCGCCTCGAAGACCAGCGGCTCGCCCCCGTCGTCGACGCCGGGCATCTCGTCGACGGCGCGCGCCCCGCGGTCGAGCCCGGCCGCTGCGATCGCCTGGTCGCGCGCCTCGACGACGACGCGGCGGCGCTCGACGTCCGTCTTGCGCCGCAGCCGGAGGACGTCGTCCGCGAGGAGCGGCGCCTCGGCGCTCCGCGCCGGCCGCGCGGTCGAGAAGCGCGCGGCGACGTTCTCCCAGGCCTCGCCGGTCGCCTGCCACGCCGTCGCCCAGGTGGTGAGCTCGACCGAGCCGCGCGTTCCCTGCGCCGCGGCGTCGCCTGCGGCGGCGGTAGCGGCGTCGCCCGCGGCGTCGCCCGCGCCGTTCACGGAGAGCCGCGCCAGGTGCTCGGGGCGCCAGACCGCGCACGCGACGCGGTAGGTCAGCTCGATCTCGACGGGCTGCGGCGCGGGGGCGTGGATCTCCACCTCGATGACCGCCTCGTAGCGCGGCTGCTCGACCGACCCCTCGCGCAGCCGCGCCGTGGCGCGCCGCGCGTCGTCCTCCGCGTGCGCACGCGCCGCGCGCGCCTCGGCCGACGCGGCGAGGGCCTCGTCGAGCGCCGCGCGCAGCGCCTCGACGCCGGCGCGCCACGACGCGAGCCGCGCGGGCTCGCCCGCGTCCTTCGGGACCTCGCCCATCGCGTGCGCCCACGTGGCGAGGAGCTGATCGAGGTGCGCCTCGCGGCGCGACGCCCGGTCCCGCGCGAGCTCGGCGGCGGCGGCTCGCCGGGACGCCTCGCGGTGCTCGCGCTCCAGCGCGTCGATCGCCTCGCGCCCGAGCGCCGCCTCCCGGTGCGCCCTCCACCGCACGCGCGCCGCCGTCACCCGGGCCGCGCCCGCGCCCTCCGCGCCCCCCGCCGGCGCGACGCGCGCCTGCACGGTGCGCTCGTCGACGAACACCGACACGCCGCCGATCGCGACCCACTGCGCCCCGGCCGCGACCTCGACGCGCGCCGCGCGCACGACCTCGGCGCGATCCTCGAACAGCGTCACCGCGCGCGCCGCGCTCGGGTGGGGGGCGCGCTCGGCGACGCTCGCCTCGGCGGCGTCGCCCGCGCCCGCGCTCCCCTCGGCGGCGCTCCCCCCGCCGGGGCTCCCTCCGGCGGCGCTCCGCTCAGCCGGGCCCGAACCGTTCGCATCGCTTGCCATGGCGCGCTCGTTTCCCCTGTTATTCCCGGCGGTTACCGCCGACGACCTCGCTCTTCGAGGAGAACACCACCCGGTACGTGAAGGCCACGGAAGCCTTGCCGCCTGGCGCGAGCGGCACGCGCCAGCGCAGCCCGCCGCGCACGGGCTCGCCGAGCTCCTCCTGGCTGTACGGCTCGGCCTTCGGCTGCGACGAGAGCAGCTTGATCTCGACGTCCTTGTCGTCCGTCACCGGGAGGCGGTCGAGGACCTCGACCTCGACGCTCATCCCCAGCGACGAGGAGAGATCGATGGTGACCGCGTGCTCGACGGCGAGCGAGCCGCCGAGCAGGCCGGCGCTCGACTCGTCGACGCGCGCGTTCCTGGCGACCCGGATCCGCTCCTCGACGCCGAGGCCGGCGCGGAGGACGCCGCCCCGGTCGACGTGCCCGAGCGTGGACTGCGCGGCGAGGGCGCCGTCGACGAAGATCTCGACCGGCCCCTCGAGGAGCGGGGCGTCGAACGGGTTCTCGACGCGCGCCTCGCGGTAGACCTCGGCGGCCTCGCGCGGCACGGCGACGAACCGGGGCGTCGCCGGGGCGCGGGCGGCGCTCAGGGCGACGCGGTGGAGCCTGCCGTTCGACGGCACGTCGGCGGCGCCTTCGCCGGCGTAGAGGTGATCGAACTGCCCGCGCGTGTCGCGCGGGTCCGCGGCGCGGGGCGGGGCGGGGAGGTTCGTGACGTCCACCTCCGCCCGCTTCGCGAGGCGCCTCGAGCGCCGGGGCCTCTCGCGCGTGAGCCGGCCGCGCTGCGGGCCCGCGCCGGGGAGGTGCAGCGCGTCGAAGTCGAGCCACCCTTCGACCTGCGCCGGATCGAGCGGCGCCGGGGCCGCGCCGGCGTCCTCGGGCCCCTCGGCGAGCGCGTCGTCGGCCACGCCGGCCGTGAGCTCGGCGGCCTGCACGCGGGCGAAGCCGCCCCTGGGGGCCTCGGGCGCGATCGCCTGGGGCGCCGGCGGCCGGGGCGGCGCCCCGGAACCCCCGCCGAACGACGGGAGCGACAGCGACAGCCCGCGCGACTTGCGCGCCGGCGCGGGCATCGGCATCGGCATCGGCTCGGCGAGCATCATCGGGGGCGGCGGCGCGAGGGCCGCGCCGGGAGCCGCCGACGGGGCCGCGGCGGGCGGCTGCGAGGGCCCGAAGGCCAGCGGCGGGGGCGCGCCGGTCAGCGGCACCCTCCGTCGCGTCTCGATCAGCTCCTCGCTGGCCATGTCGGCGGCCAGCTCAGCGTCGACCGCGAGCGTGGCCGGCATCCGCGTGCGCTCGTCGTCGTCGTCGTCGCCGCGCGCGGCGGGCGGGAGCTCCGCCGGCGCGGCCTTGGTCCGCGCGGGCGCGGGGAGGGCGGCGACGAAGCGGTCGAACCCCTCGAACATGGCGTCGAGCCCCTCGGGCGCGGGGCGATAGCCGCGGCGCGGCGGGCGCTGCGCGCGGCTGAGCCGCAGCGAGGGGAGCTCCGGCAGCCGCGTGTCCTGCACGAGCTCGGCGGTGGCGAGCGCGAGGCGCACGTCCTTCCAGTCCTCGCCGGAGGCCTGCGCCACGAACGCGTCGAGCTGCAGGGCGACCTCGGTCGCGCCGCGCGAGAACCGCGCCGCGTAGGCGGGCCACCAGCGCGCGGCGGCGACGGCGTACTCGAGCCGGAGCGTCGGTTCTCCGCCCGCTTCCCCGCCCGCGCCGTCGCGCGCGGGCGCGAGCCGCACGACGACGTCGAGGCGCGCCGGGGCGCGCTCCTCGACCTCGCCGCTCGTCGCCTGCGCGGCGTCGAGCTGCGCGGCCCGGAGCTCCTTGCGGGCGCGCTCGAGCTCCGCCGCGAGCGCGGCGGCGCGCGCGTCGAGCGCGGCGAGCTCGTCCGAGAGCAGCCCGCTCACGGCGAGCGCGTCCCGGACGCGGGCCGCCGGGTCGCCCGGCCGGAAGCGCCGCGCGAGCTCCGGATCGAGCACGACGTCCGCGAGCCGGTCGCGCCAGAGGCGGAGGTGGGCGTGCTCGGCGGACAGGCGCTCGACCGCGAGCTCGAGCTCCCGGAGCTGCGCCGACAGCGCGCTCCTCGAGACGGGCGCCGGGGGCACGACGAGCCGCGCGCGCACGCCGACGACCTCGCGCGGCGCCCGCGAGGTCCGCGCCGCGTCGCCCGCGTCGCCCGCGGAGGGCGCGGTGGACACGAGCGCGCGGAAGCTCCCCGGCTCGGCGAGCGGGGTGATCCCCGGCACCGCGATCTCGGCCGCCCCCCGGGGGAGCGGCGCCGCGAGCGCGACGCGGCGGGTGACGATCGCCCCGCGCGCGTACACGACGACGCCCTCGATACGGCTAGCGCACTCGATCCTCTCGGCCGTCATCCGCTCGTCCCTCGCCCGCGAACGCCTTGTGGGAGCGCGACCGTACCACGCCGCGCGCGGGCGAGGCAGCGCGCCGTCGTCTCGTGTCGACGAAGCTGAACCCCGGGAGCGCGTCGATGTCGTAGGCGCGGAGCGCGAGCGCGTCGAGCCGCTCGAAGTCGCGCTGCCGGAACGAGCTGCGGAGATCGCCCATCAGGTCCTCCGCGACGCTCTCCGGCGGCGGCAGGCGGATCCGCCGCAGGTACTGCGCCTGGAAGCGCAGGTAGCCCCCGCGCATCTTGACCGCGTAGGACCACACGAAGAAGAGGGCGACCCGGGAGCTGAGGAGCCCGCCGAGCGCCTCGAGATCCCAGCCCTCCGAGGTGATGAAATAGAGGTTGTGGTGCGGGTGAAACCTGCCCTCCTCGTAGACCACCTCGTTGGATCCTGCGATGTCGGGGATGAGCAGCTTCCGGGCGAAGGCCACCTCCGGGTAGACGCGATCGATGGTGCGGAACCAGCTCACGGCGTTCTTCTGGGCGATGTAGCGCTGCCTGATCTCGGCCTCGTGGGCGCGCAGGTACGCGGCGAGCTTCGGGTACTCGTCCAGATTGACCACCTTGCCGTCGCGCCCGAAGGTGTTGATGACGCACCGCCCGCCGTCGCGGATGCGGCCGTCCTCGATGTCGTCCCGCAGGACGAGCGGCACGAGGCGATCGCGCTCGATGTCGATGTCGTCGCGGACGATGTAGATCCTGTCGCTCCCGGTGGCGACGCCGATGCCGACGCGGGTGCCGCCCACCTCCTCGATCGGCGCGAACCGCGCCTCGAGCGAGCGCAGGGCCTCGAGGTGCTCCGGTGAGCTGAGCACCCAGGGGTCGTCCCCGTCGAACCAGGTGGGGTACTCCGACACGGTGACGCCGGGGCAGCGCTCCGGCGCGCGCGCCCCGAGGAGCGCGGAGGACGCTGCCTCGCACTCCTCGGGAGAGGCGGCGCTCAGCGTCGCGACAGGGACGCTCCCGGTCTTGCCGCGCGACACGGCGAATATCGACGGGTACGCGACGACGTCGGACTCGAAGGGAGAGGCGCTGTGCAGGTCGATGTAGCACCGGACCCGGAACCACCTCGAGAGCAGCCGGCGGAGCGGCGCGCCGTAGCGGTTGAGCGTCCACCGGTCGGCGCAGATGAACGAGAGGACCCCGCCGGGCGCGAGGAGATCGAGGCCGCGCTCGATGAACGCGACGTAGAGATCGGCGCGGTCGTAGAGCGATCGGTAGCGTTGCCGATACTCCTCCTGGAGCTCGGGAGAGAGCTGCTCGATCCGGATGTAGGGTGGATTGCCCACCACCGCGTCGAAGCGGCGTCCCTGGCTGGTGAGCAGGAAGTCGCCGTGGGCGATCCAGGCGTCCGAGAGGCGCCTCGCGTCGTCGAGCGGCAACCCGAGCCGGGCGAGCGCGCCGGAGACCGCGAGGCGCGCGCGGCCCACGTGGTCTGGCTCGATGTCGTAGGAGCGGATGGCGGACTCGATGTCTCGCAGGTCGCGGTCGTGGCGGCGCGCCGACGCGATGAGCCGCTCGGCGGCGGGGACGAGGAACGCGCCGTGGCCGCAGGCCGGCTCGAGCAGCGACAGCGACGCGAGGTCCCGGTCCGCGGTGTAGCCCGCGAGATCGAGGATGAGGTTCACCACGTGGGGCTTGGTCAGCACCACGCCGTGGGCCTCCCCTGACGAGCGCTCGCCGTAGTCGTAGGCGCTCGGCGGGAGCATGACCGTCAGATCGAGGGCTGTCTGCATGGGCGCCGCGAGCATGCTAGCCGCGAACGGCGCGCGCCGGCGACGCCCGTGCGCGGCGCGCGCCGCGGCCGGCTGCCTCGGAGGGGGCGGGCCTGCGCGAGCACACCTGCGGGGCTGGCCGCCGCGCTCCTCGGGGCACGCGCGCGCCGCGGGCGCGTTTCACAGGGCGTCGCCGGTGAATAGGGTAGAGTCGCCGGCATGGCCTTCCCCCCGCGCCTCTGCTCCGTCGATTCCGTCGATCGCGCCGCGGCGAGCGTCGTCTGCGCTGTCGCCGTCGGGCTGCCGCCCGCCAGCCTCCGCCCCCGGTTCATCGAGGTGGGCGCATGATCCTCGGCATCGGGATCGACGTCTGCGGCATCGGACGCATGGAGGAGGCGCTCGCGCGGTGGGGAGAGCGGTTCTGGGAGCGGGTGCTGTCCGAGCCCGAGCGCCGCTCGCTCGCGCACCGCGTGGACCGGGCGACCGCGCTCGCGGGCCGCTTCGCCGCGAAGGAGGCGGTGGTGAAGGCGCTCTCCGGCGCGCCGGGCGTCGCCTGGCACCACCTCGAGGTGCGCGGCGCGCCGCGCACGCCCCCGACGATGGTGCTCCACGGCCCGGCGCGCGCGCTCGCGGAGCGCCTGGGCGTCAAGCGGGTGCACCTGTCGATCACGCACGACGCCGGCGTGGCGGCGGCGGTGGCCATTCTGGAAGGGGACGGCGAAGGCCGATCCCCGACCGATGATGAAAAGGACGGCGAAGGCCGATCCCCGACCGATGAAGAAGGGGACGGCGAAGGCCGATCCCCGACCGATGATGAAAAGGACGGCGAAGGCCGATCCCCGACCGATGATGAAAAGGACGGCGAGAGCCGATCCCACCTGGACGACGAAGGGAAATAACGCTCGTGATTCCGGTCCTCTCGCGCGCGCAGATGCGCGCCTTCGACAAGCACGCGATCCACCAGTGCCACGTCCCCGGCGTGGTCCTCATGGAGAACGCGGGCCGCGGCGCCGCCGACGTCATCTCGGCGATCATCGAGGCGCGCACCGCCGGACAGCCCGGCGCCGCCGGTCTCCCCGGCCACGCCGCGCGCCCGTCGCCGCACCCGATCGCGCCCGGCCAGGCGGCCGCGCGGGCGCTCTGGCCCGCCACGCTGCCCTCCGCCACGCTGCCCTCCGGGGGCGGCGGCCCGCGCGCCGGGAGCGTCCCGCCGCCGCCGAACGGCCGCCGCGACGTCGAGGAGGCCCGCGCCGCGCGGGTCCGCGCGTTCCCGGTGCGCCACGTCCCGAGCCCGGGGCAGCCCGCGACCTACCCGCTCCACGCCCGCGTCGTCGTCGTCTGCGGCGCCGGCAACAACGGCGGCGACGGCTTCGTCGTGGCCCGCCACCTCCTCGCCCGCGGCGCCGAGGTCCAGGTCTTCCTGGCGGCTCCCTCCGAGAAGGTCACCGGCGACAGCCGCATCAACCACGACGCGTACGTCGACCTCGGCGGCGCGCTGACCGAGCTCCCCCCCGGCGCGTCGCTCCTCCCGCTCGAGGCCGCGCTCGGCGAGGCCGACCTCGTGGTCGACGCTGTCTTCGGCACGGGCCTCGACCGCCCGATCGAGGGCCACCTCGCCGACGTCATCGGCGTCCTCAACACCGCCACCTGCCTCTGCATCGCGCTCGACGTGCCCTCGGGCCTCGACGCCGACAGCGGCGCGCCGCTCGGCGCCGCGGTGCAGGCGGACGAGACCGTCACCTTCGGCCACCTCAAGATCGGCCTGCTCACGCCCGAGGGCGCGCGGCTCGCGGGCAACGTCCACGTGGTCGACCTCGGCGTCCCCGACCGGCCGATCCTCGCCCAGGTGGGCCACGTCGCGGAGGTCATCCGCAAGGAGACGATCGGCGCGCACCTGCGCCCGCGCGAGGCGAGCGTCTACAAGCACCAGGCGGGCAACGTGCTCGTGATCGCCGGCTCGTCCGGCAAGCTCGGCGCCGGGCTGCTCACCGCGCGCGCGGCGATGCGCACGGGCGCGGGCCTCGTGACGATCTGCACCTGGGCCGACACCGCGCGCGCGATGGAGTCGCGCGTCGTGGAGCTGATGACGACAGCGATCGATCCGGCGCGCATCGAGGCGACGCTCGACGCCGCGCTCGCCGGGCGGCGGGCGGTCGCGATCGGCCCCGGCTTCGGCCTCGACGACAGGGCGCGGGCCGCTGTGGACCACGTCGTGCTGGGCTGGGACGGCCTCAAGGTCGTCGATGCCGACGCCCTCACGCACTTCGTCGGCCGCCCCGAGGCGCTCGCGACCGCGCGCGGGAGCCTCGTCTTGACGCCGCACTCCGGCGAGCTCGGCCGGCTGCTCGGCCGGAGCGCGCGCGCCGTCGAGGAGGACCGCTTCGGCGCCGTGCGCGACGCCGTGGCGCTGACCCGGGCGATCGTCCTGCTCAAGGGGGCGCGCACGGTCATCGCCCTCCCGGACGGCCGCATCTTCATCTGCATGGCGGGCAACCCGGCGCTCGCCACCGCCGGCTCGGGTGACGTCCTGACCGGGATGATCGCGGCCCTCCTGTGCTCGATGGAGCCCGCCGCCGCCGCGAGCGCGGGGGTGCTGATCCACGCGCTCGCCGGCGACATGTGGCGCGCCCGGACGGGCAGCGACCGCGGGCTGCTCGCGAGCGAGATCGCCGAGCTGGTCCCCGGCCTGATCGCCGCGCTGGCCGCCGGGGTCGACCCGCTATCTATCTGATTTAATTGTAGAAATTCGCGCGTCGCGGCGCCGGGGGTCGCGCGCCCCGGCGCGGCCGCTCGCCTGGCTACCTCTTCAGGAGCTTGAACGCGTGCGTCCACCGGTTGTTCAGCAGCCCGGGGATGCACCAGAGCATGCAGAGCGGCTCGATCGCGCGGGCCGCCTCCACGCTTCCCATGTCCTCGGTCTCCCAGCCGAAGGTGTCGAGGATGCGCTCCACCTGCTTCTTCGCGGCGGCGCTGTCGCCGCAGATGAACATCGTCGGACGGACGTCGCCGAAATCCGGGTTGACCATCCACACGCTGCCGACGCACGAGAACGCCTTCACGAAGTTCGCCTCGGGCGCGCGCCGCGCGAGCCGCTCGAGCAGCGACTCGTTCGGCCCCGTGAAGAACTTGAGCACGCCGTGGACGGGCGGCTCGTCCGCGATGGGGTTGGTCGCGTCGATGACCGTCTTGCCCGCGAGCGCCTGGGCGCCCGCGAGATCGACCGCCTGCTCGGCCGCGGTCCCCTTCACGGCGAGCACCACGAGGTCGCCGAACTGCGCCGCCTCCGCGAACGTCCCGACGGTCGCCTTCGGCCCCGCGTCCGCGAGCCAGCTCGCGAGCTTCGAGGGCTCGCGCGTGGCGCGCATCACGCTGTAACCGTGCTTGAGAAACCCGTCTGCCAGCGTCTGCCCGACAATCCCCGAACCGAGAACCGCGACTTTGCTCATGGCGGGATCATCGCACGCGCACGGAGCCGAGCTCCAGCGCTGCTGTCCGAAATCCGAGGCACGCTCGGGCCGCGATCGCAAGGCCGCGCCGGGAGGAGGAGGCATATGAAAGCGCACGTCGCAACGTGGCTCGCCGCGCTCGCCGCCGCGGCCATCGCCGGATGTGATGAAGGCGAGGAGTGGTTTCCAGACGATGACCGGCCTGGCAGCTCCGGGGCCGCGGGAGGCTTCTCGACGGGGGGCTTCTCGACGGGGGGCTTCGACGGAACGGGCGGAAGCGGGTTCGTGGACAACCTGCCCCCCGACGTGTCTCCGGTGCCGCCGCCCCCCATCAGCGGCGGTACGCTCCTCGTGACCGCCGACAAGGCGCTCGCCGTCGCCGCGGATCCGGATCGCGACAGGGTATCCATCGTCGACCTCGTCACCGGCGAGGCGGTCCCCGACCTCGCCCTGCAAGCAGGCGACGAGCCCGGGCGCGTGATCGAGGGGGCGCCCGGCTCCGCGCACGTGGCGCTCCGCCGCGGCGGCGCGGTGGTCACGATCGATCTCGAGACCCGGGAGATGCGCCGCAGGCCCGTCTGTCCGGCGCCGCGCGGGCTGGCGTACGACACGAAGACGGAGCTGCTCCACGTGGCGTGCGCGGGCGGAGAGCTCGTCTCGCTCTCCTCCGATCTCGAGGCCCCGCCCGTGCGCGCGCTGCGCCTCGACCGCGACCTGCGCGACGTCGTCGTCGAGGGTGACTCGCTGCTCGTGAGCCGGTTCCGGTCGCCCGAGCTCCTGGTCGTCTCGAAGGACGGCGCGGTGGTCGAGCGCGTGAAGCCGCCGGCGTACGTGCAGCCCAGGATGGCGCGCGTGTTCGAGCCGGCGGTGGCGTGGAGGATGGTCCCGCTGCCCAAGGGCGGCGTGGCGATGGTGCACCAGCGCGGCCTTGTCGATCCCATCGACATCGAGGACGCGCCGCAGAACAGCTACTCGGGGTTCGACTGCAGCACGGTCGTGATGCAGCCGGCGGTGACCATGCTGCGCCCGCTGCCCAGCGAGGCCAACCCGGCGCCCGCGCCGCCCGCGGCCGGCGTGGGCGGCCTCGCGTTCGGCGTGCTCCCGGTCGACATGGCGATCTCGCCGGACGGCTTCCGCGGGGCGATCTTGATGGCGGGCAGCCGCGCGGTGCTCGAGACGCCGCTCGACGTGCTCGAGAAGACGGATGCGCTCGACTGCATATCCCTCGCCGGCCAGCGCATCGTCTCGGTGCCAGGGGAGCCGATCGCGGTTGGCTACGACGAGGCGAGCAACCTGCTCGTGCAGCTCCGGGAGCCGCCGAGCGTCGTGCGCCTCTCGGCCCTGACCGGCGAGCTCGCCGCGACGTTCCTGCTCCCCGGCGAGAGCCGCGTCGACACGGGCCACGCGCTGTTTCACGGCGACGGCGCCGGGCAGATGAGCCTTGCGTGCGCGTCGTGCCACCCCGAGGGGCTGGACGACGGCCGGGTGTGGTCCTTCAATCCGATCGGCGTGCGGCGGACGCAGTCGCTCGCGGGCGGCGTCACCGCGACGGCGCCGCTGCACTGGGACGGCGACATGACCGATTTCGGCACCATCATGAGCGAGGTGTTCGAGCAGCGGATGGGCGGCCAGCCGCAGGGCGACGCGCGCGTCGCGGCGTTCGCGTCGTGGCTCGACACGATCAAGCCCGTGCCCCTGTCCGAGCCGGCGGACGAGGACGCCGTCCGGCGCGGCGAGGCGCTCTTCAACGACCAGGAGGTGGCCTGCGCGTCGTGCCACGCGGGCGAGAAGCTCACGGACAACCGGACGGTCGATGTGGGCACGGGCAAGGCCTTCCAGGTGCCCTCGCTGCGCGGGCTCGCCGCGCGCGCCCCGTACATGCACGACGGCTGCGCCGCGACCCTCCACGACCGCTTCGGGCCGTGCGGCGGAGGGGACAAGCACGGCGTCACCTCGACGCTCTCACCGGCCCAGATCGACGATCTCGTCGCCTACCTCGAGACGCTCTGACGCGGAGCCGCCCGGCGCGCCGGGGTTCGCCACTCTGGCGCGCGCGCGTGGCCTGATGTCGATTTGACACGCGCCCGCGTGTCTCCGCCCGCGCCATCCGGCGTATTTCGCGGCGTTCGCGCGGTCCTCTCGGTGGCACCTGCCTTGCCAGTGCCGATGCGAAGGAGGTCCCGCCCATGCTCGTCCACGCCGCTCACGTCCCCGCCCGGTCCACGAATCCAGCGCCGCTGCCGCCCGGCGTGAGGCCCGCGCTCGGGCCCGGGCCGTCCCACGGCGCGGCCGGGACGGCGCCGGGCGGCGGACCGCGGGCGGCGATCGACGAGCTCCTCCGCGGCCTTGTCGAAATGACACCGGAGCTCTTCGGCCGCGCGCTCCGGCTCTCCCGATCGCCCGCGACGGCGGAGGACCTCGTGCAGGACACCGTGGAGCGCGCGATCCGGTTCGCGTCCAACTACGAGCCTGGGACCAACCTGCGGGCGTGGGTGCATCAGATCCTCTTCAGCGTCTTCATCACCCGTTGCCGGCGCAGCCGCCGCGAGCGCAACGCCCTCGACGTGCTCGCGACCGACCCTTGCGCGTGGACCGCGCCCGAGCGCCGCGCGGAGATGCACGCCCTCTCGCCCGGCGTGCGCCGCGCGCTCGCGACGCTCCCGCCGAGCTTCCGCGACACCGTGGTGCTCGTGGACCTCGAGGAGATGTCTTACAAGGACGCGGCGACCCAGCTCGGCGTCCCGGTCGGCACGGTCATGAGCCGCCTGCACCGCGGCCGGAAGCTGCTCGCCGAGGCGCTCCGGGGCGAGGCCGCGCCCGATTCGAAGCTGGACGTGAAGCTGGACGTGAAGCTGGACGTGACGACGAGCGCGGACGCGAGCGACGTGAACACGGGTGTGAGCGACGTGCAGGCCGCCGCATGAGCCGTCGCGGCCGCTTGCCGCGCTGATCGGCGACCCCTACCATCGGCGTGCCACCGAGGAAGCGTTCCTCGCCAGGAGGCACCATGGCCACGCCCGCGAAAGAGCCCCACGTCGTGATCGTCGGCGGAGGATTCGGCGGCCTGAACGCGGCAAAGGCGCTCCGCGACGCGCCCGTCCGGGTCACGCTCGTCGACAGGACGAATCACCACCTGTTCCAGCCGCTGCTCTACCAGGTCGCGACCGCGAGCCTCTCGCCGGCCGACATCGCCGTTCCGATCCGGTCGGTCCTGTCGCGCCAGCGCAACGTCCGCGTCCTGCTCGGCGAGGTGACGCGCGTGGACCTCGCCGGCCGGCGCATCACCGTCGACGACGACACGCTCGACTACGACTACCTGATCCTCGCCGTCGGCGCGGCGAACAACTACTTTGGCCACGAGGAGTGGGCCCGGTTCGCGCCCGCGCTCAAGAACCTCGACGAGGCGCTCACCATCCGCGAGCGCATGCTGCTCGCCTTCGAGGCCGCCGAGCGCGAGCAGGACCCCGCCGTGCGCCGGCGGCTGCTCACGTTCGTCGTCATCGGCGGCGGCGCGACAGGCGTCGAGATGGCCGGCGCCTTCGCCGAGCTCGCGCGCTACATCCTCGCGCGCGACTTCCGCGCCCTCGACCCGTCGCTCTCGCGGGTGCTGCTCGTCGAGATCGGCCAGCGCATCCTCCAGGCCTTCCCCGAGCGCCTCTCGACGAGCGCCGAGGAGCAGCTCACGTCGCTCGGCGTCGAGGTCATCAAGGGCCGCCGCTTCCGGACCATCGACGAGCAGGGCGTCGAGTTCGAGGACGGCGAGCGCCTCCCCGCCGCGACGATCATCTGGGCCGCCGGCGTCCGCGGCACCCCGCTCGCGCACGCGCTCGGGGTCGAGCTCGACCGCATCGGCCGCGTGAAGGTCGAGCCGGACTGCTCGCTGCCCGGGCACCCGACCGCCTTCGCCATCGGCGACATGGCCATGCTCCGCGACCGCAACGGCGTCGACGTGCCCGGCCTCAGCCCCGCCGCCATCCAGGAGGGGCGCTTCGTCGCGCGCTGCATCCTCGGCGACCTCGCGGGCCGCCCGCGCGGGCAGTTCGCCTACCGCGACAAGGGGACGATGGCGACCATCGGCCGCTCGCGCGCCATCGCGAAGGTCGGGCGCCTGCAGATGTCGGGCATGCTCGCGTGGCTCGCCTGGCTCGGCGTCCACGTGCTCTTCCTCATCGGCTTCAAGAACCGCTTCGCTGTAATGTTCGCGTGGATGTGGCAGTACATCACCTTCAAGCGCGGCGCCCGGCTCATCACGGGCCACACCACGCGGACCGCGCTCCCCGCCGCGGCGACCGCGGCCGCGCCGCCGGCGCCACGCCCGTCGGCCAGGAGCGCGGTGGTCGACGCCGTCTCTGGCGGCGCCTGAGCGCCCTCTTCCCTCGCTCGCTTGACGCGCGCCCTCCACCATGGCGGATACGCCTCCAGTGAAGGCACGCAAAGCCCAGCAATCCGCGCGATCTCTGGCCGCCGAGCCGCCGCCCCCGGCGAGCGGGCCGGCGCCCCCGGCGAGCGAGCCGGGCGGGGACGAACCCGCGTTCGACGAGGCCTCGGATCTCACGCCGGTCGTCGCCTCCAACCTGAAGCGGTTCCGCGCCGAGCGCGGCCTGTCGCTCGAGCGGCTGGCGAAGGCTTCGGGGGTGAGCCGGGCGATGCTCGGGCAGATCGAGCTGGGCCAGAGCACGCCGACGATCAACGTCCTCTGGAAGATCGCGCGCGCCCTCGGGGTCCCCTTCTCGGCGCTGATGAGCCAGGCGGCCTCGCCCGTGACGACGGTCATGCAGTCGGCGCACGCGCGCATCCTGCGCTCGAAGAACGGCGAGTTCTCTTCCCGGGCGCTCTTCCCGATGGACCGACCGCGCAACGTCGAGTTCTACGAGCTCCGCCTCGCGCCGCGCTCCGTGGAGCACGCCGACGCGCACGCCCCCGGCACCTCGGAGAACCTGATCGTCACGGAGGGCTCGGTGGAGATCACCGTGGCCGGCGAGCGGCGCGTCCTCGAGACCGGCGACGCCATCCTCTTCGAGGCCGACAGCCCGCACAGCTACCGCAACCTGGGCGGCGCCGAGGCCGTCATGTACCTCGTCATGACCTACGGCTCGCGCGGGTAGCCCCGCGCTGTCGCGGTCGGCCTGCCCGGTCCCGCTCTGCCTGCGCTGCTTTCTCTATTTCCGGATCCCAGCCGCTCGGTCTCCCTCCGGTATCCAAGACGTGTCCTCCGTTATACTGACAGATCTCCCTTGCGTCCTCCGCTTTAGCGTGAGATATGTCCGTTATAGCGGCGACGGCCCGCTGGACGTTGCAAGGAGACGGCGCGATGCGGATCACCTGGATCGGGGGGTTGGATCGCAATCAGGCCCAGCTAGAGCGGATGGCGCTGCAGGCGGGTCACCACCTGGAGTTTCACACGGGCAACACCGGGGGCCGCGGGGCGGCCGAGCTGCGGGCGGCCATCGAGCGGGCCGACCTCGTGATCGTGTTGACGGACGTGAACAGCCACGGCGGCGTGCTGCTCGCGAAGAAGCTCTGCCAGAAGCTGGGTCGCGCGGCCTTCATGGCGCGCCGCATCGGCGCCTCGCGCTTCCAGCAGCTGCTCGACGCGCTCGCGCAGCGGGAAGCGCGGTTCCTGGCCACGGGATGAGGGAGTGAGGACGATCGATGCGATGCTGGATGATGGTGCTCTGCTGCGTGCTCGCGCTGGCTGGGTGCTCGAAGGGCGAGGCGAGCAAGTCGGGGGCTGTGCAGCTCCTGAACGTCTCCTATGACCCCACGCGCGAGCTCTACGAGGAGGTGAACGCCGCCTTCGCGAAGCGCTGGAAGGAGCAGAGCGGGCAGGACGTCACCGTCAAGCAGTCGCACGGCGGCTCGGGCAAGCAGGCCCGCTCGGTGATCGACGGGCTCGAGGCGGACGTCGTCACGCTGGCGCTCGCTTACGACGTCGATGCTGTCGCGTCGGCCGGCTACATCAAGGACGGGTGGCAGGCGCGCCTCAAGGACAACAGCGCTCCTTACACATCGACCATCGTCTTCCTGGTGCGCAAGGGCAACCCGAAGGGCATCAAGGACTGGGACGATCTCGTGAAGGAGGGTGTGGCGGTCATCACGCCGAACCCGAAGACCTCGGGCGGGGCGCGGTGGAACTACCTCGCCGCGTGGGGCTACGAGCTGAAGCGCGCGGGCGGCGACGAGGCGAAAGCGAAGGAGTTCGTCGGCCGCCTCTTCAAGAACGTGCCGGTCCTCGACACCGGCGCGCGCGGCTCGACCACGACGTTCGTCGAGCGCCAGATCGGCGACGTGCTGATCGCGTGGGAGAACGAGGCCCTGCTCGCGCTGAAGCAGGGCGGCAAGGACAAGTTCGAGGTGGTCGTCCCGTCGATCAGCATCCTCGCCGAGCCGCCGGTCGCGGTGGTCGACAAGGTGGCCGACAAGCGCGGGACCAGGGCGGCTGCGGAGGCGTATCTCAACTTCCTCTACACGGAGGAGGGGCAGCGCATCGCGGTGAAGCACTTCTACCGCCCGCGCCATCCGGCGGTGCTCGCGGCGGCCGAGTCGGAGGGTGTCTTCCAGAAGGTCGCGCTCTTCTCGATTGACGAGATCTTCGGCGGATGGCAGAAAGCCCAGAAGACGCACTTCTCCGACGGCGGCGTCTTCGACCAGATCTACCAGGCCGGCAAGTAAAATTCCGTGGGTCTCCTGTGGCGGCGACAGAGCGTTCTGCCCGGCTTCGGGCTCGCGATGGGTATCACGGTAACGTACCTGTCGCTGCTCGTGCTCGTCCCGCTGTCGATGATCTTCCTCAAGACGGCGACGCTCAACCCCGGTGAGATCTGGGCTGTGGTGACGTCGCCGCGCGCCGTCGCCTCCCTGAAGATGAGCTTCTCCGCGTCGCTGATCGCGGCGGGGATCAACGCGATCTTCGGCGTCCTCGTGGCGTGGGTGCTCGTGCGCTACACCTTTCCGGGCAAGTCGATCGTCGACGCGCTGGTCGATCTGCCGTTCGCGCTCCCGACGGCGGTCGGCGGCATCGCGCTCACGGCCATCTACGCGCAGCAGGGGTGGGTGGGCCAGTTCCTCTACCCGCTCGGGATCCAGAGCGCGTTCAGCCGCCTCGGCGTGGTCATCGCGCTCACCTTCGTGGGTCTCCCGTTCGTGGTGCGGACGGTCCAGCCGGTGATGGAGGAGCTCGAGGTGGATCAGGAAGAGGCGGCGGCGTCGCTCGGCGCGGGCCGATTCGAGATCTTCCGTCGCGTCCTGCTCCCGTCGCTCTGGCCGTCGATCCTCACCGGGTTCGCGATGTCGTTCGCGCGGGCGTTCGGCGAGTACGGGTCGGTCGTGTTCATCTCCGGGAACATGCCGCTCAAGACGGAGATCACGCCGCTCGTCATCATGACCAAGCTCGAGCAGTACGACTATGCGGGGGCGACGGCGCTCGCGCTGGTGATGCTGCTCTGCTCCTTCGTCCTTCTCTTCGTGATCAACCGACTCCAGGCCTGGAGCGGCGCGCGCGTGTCGTCGCGGAGCCCGGTCGAGGCGCCGCGCCCGGCGCCCGCTGCCCCTGCCGGCGCCGGCGCGCCCGGGGTCGCGTCGTAATGGCGGGCGCGGCGGGCAAGCTGCGGGTGAGGTCGCGCGGCGCGGTGCGCGGCGCGACCTCCGAGCCGCCGCTGGTGCGCTGGGCGCTCACGGCGGTGGCGCTCGCGTTCCTCGGGTTCTTCCTCTTCCTGCCGGTCGTGGCGGTGTTCATCGAGGCCTTGAAGGACGGCCTGTCGGGGTACTGGCGGGCGATCACCGCGCCGGACGCCGTCGCCGCCATCGAGCTGACGCTCACGACGGCGCTCATCGCGGTGCCGCTCAACCTCGTCTTCGGCGTGGCCGCGGCCTGGGCGATCGCGCGCTTCGAGTTCACCGGCAAGAGCCTGCTGGTCACGCTCATCGACCTGCCGTTCGCGGTCTCGCCGGTGATCTCCGGCATGATCTTCGTCCTGCTCTTCGGGGCGCACGGGGTGATCGGCCCGTGGCTCATCGATCACGACGTCCGGGTGATCTTCGATCGTCCTGGCATCATCCTGGCGACGACGTTCGTGACGTTCCCCTTCGTCGCGCGCGAGCTCATCCCGTTCCTGGAGAGCCAGGGGGCGGACGAGGAGCACGCGGCGCTGTCGCTCGGCGCGAGCGGGTGGAGCATGTTCTTCCGCATCACCCTCCCCAACGCGAAGTGGGGCCTGCTCTACGGGGTGGTGCTCTGCAACGCGCGGGCGATGGGCGAGTTCGGCGCGGTGTCGGTCGTCTCGGGCCATATCCGGGGACAGACCAACACGATGCCGCTGCACGTCGAGGTGCTCTACAACGAATTCCACTTCTCGGCGGCGTTCGCCGTCGCCTCGTTGCTCGTGCTCCTCGCGCTCCTCACGCTCGTGGTGAAGCGCCTCATCGAGCACAGGGCGCAGCGAGAGACCGCCCCGGCGCTCGACCCGGCCGCGAAGGCCGGCGCGCAGTAACGCGGTCGTCGAGAGAGCGCCTCGCGGTTCGCGCTCGCCTCGTGCGCGGCGGGCGTGGAGAGGCGAGGGCGGCTGGAGGACCGGGGACGAGCGGGAGCGCCTGGGGCGCTGCGCTTCGCTGGAATCGCCTCTGCACGGCAGAGCGGAGGGGGCGCGGAGAACAGCAGATCTCGGCGCGTCGCCGCGACCGGCGCGCCCGTGTGCGCCCGACTTGCGATGGGTCCCCGGCGCTCCAGGTTGCAGGGAGGGGGGCGTCATGCGGTTTCTGGAAGCGATTGGGCGTGCGATCGGGGGAGTGCTGTCTCCCTTTGTCTGGCAGGGCAGCCTTCTCCGGAGAGCGCGGCTGGTCCACGCCGACGGCGTGGTCTACTGCGCGGGGGTGAAGGCGCTCGCGGTGGAGGGCGATGTCGGCGCGCTGGCGCAGCGGCTCGCGGGGCCGGCGCTCGTGCGGCTGTCGAGCGCGCTATGGCGGTGGCGGGGCGGAAAGCGGGAGAGCCGCCCGGATGTGCTGGGCATCGCGGTGCGGTTCCGGGCGAGCGAGGAGGCGACGCCGGTCGCGAGCGACCGTGATCAGGACCTGATCTTCCTGAGCGCGCGGCGCTTTGCGCTGCTTCCGATCGCGCTGTTCACGACGAAGACACGTGATTTCCTGGACAACGATTATTACGCGCAGCTGCCCTTCGACGTGGCCGATTTCGGTCGTGCGGAGTTCCGCATGGTGCCGCTGCGCGCGAAGACGGTGGAGGGCAATCGCCTGGACAGGCTGGAGCGCGCGGCGGCGTCGGGGCTCGCGCTGCTGCGGCTCGAGGTGAGGCGGGGGAGACGGGCGCGGTGGATGGCCGTGGCCGATATCGAGCTGTACGAGCCGGTGGACATCGACCAGAACGCGCTCCGCTTCGATCCGTTTCGCACGGGGCGGGGGATCGTGCCGCGCGGGCTGCTCCAGGCCACGCGGCTGGCGACCTACGCGGCCAGCTACCTCGGGCGGACGCTGGGGGCGCCGGGGACCCGGGGGCGAGCGCGGGGGACGCGGCGCGGCGGGCGCGAGCGGTAGGCGAGCGGGGGGCCTGGAGGTCGCGAGGAGGGATCCAGGACGCAGGGGCCGGCGGAGGGTGGAGGGGTGCGCACGCGACGTGCGCGCTCCTCCGCCGGGTCGAGGACGCGAGAAGGCGTGGTGGAGCGCTCCATGTCGAGGCGGCTCGGCTGCATAAATCGAGATGGAGGCGCCGAAAGCGTTGACAGCGGGGCCGGGATGAGGCATGACCTCGCGCCGCTTCGAACAGTCGGTGAGGTAGCCAAGTGGTTAGGCAACGGTTTGCAAAACCGTTATACGCGGGTTCGAATCCCGTCCTCACCTCCGCACGCACGACAGCCCAGCGCTGACGGAAACGCCGCCCCGTATCGAGCCGGCTGGGCCTCGTGGTCCTGGCATACGGCTCCGGGAGGCGAGGCTCGAACGAGGTAGAGCCGTTGCCGGAGCTCACCTCCTCGCGCTGTGGAGCCGCCGGGCGCGTTGGCAGCCATCGAGTCCGGCGCTGGACCGACGTCGCTATCGAGTCCTGGGCACCGCTGGACGGCTGACAGCGGGCGACGCCGAGCGGCTGTATCGCGCGAGCGCGACGCGGGAGCAGCCTTTGAGGGACAAGCCATCTCCCACCGCCGCGTCGGCTCGCCTCGCGCGCGAGAGACTCGCCTGGATTCGGGCGCGCGGGGCGGGACTCGTTGTCGCATGAGACGACCGGCGCGCGGGACCACCGTGGAGATCGATCGTGGTACCGTGGCGCGGCTGGATCACCGCACCCCGGGCGCCGCGGTGGCGCCGCGGGCTCCGGCGCGCTGAAGCATGGCCTCGGACCCCCCGCGAAAACCCCCCGCGCACCCCGAAGGGGCCGGCGCTCGACCCGCCCCGCTGGAACCCACGCTGCCGTACGACGCAGGGGCGGCGAGCTCCGACCCGACGCCGAGCGATCGCGCGCCGACACGGCTCTGGTCGCCCCGACACCCGGCGCCGCCCGCGCCCGCGCCCGCGCACCCGCCGCCCGGGTACGCTCCGCCGGCGCCGCCCGCGCCCGCGCCTGCGCACCCGCCGCCCGGGTACGCTCCGCCGGCGCCGCCCGCGCCCGCGCACCCGCCGCCCACGCCCGCGTACGCTCCGCCGGCGCCGCCCGCGCACCCGCCGCCGGCGCCGCCCGCGCCCGCGCACCCGCCGTCCGCGCCCGCGCGCCCGCCGTGGGCGCGCGGGATCGCCGCGCTCCGCGCCCTCCTCCAGCGAAAGCCCCGCAACCCGGGCCCCAGGCCGCCGCGACGCGCGCAGCTCCTCCTGTGGGGCAAGCGGCTCGCGATCGCCCTCGCGTGCCTCCTCGCGGCCGCGACGCTCGCCTTCTTCCTCGTCGTCCGCCACTACGAGCGCGACCTGCCGACCACGGCGGAGCTGAAGAATTACAACCCGCCGCAGGTGACGCGGTTCCTCGCGCGCGACGGTACCGTCATCGGCGAGCTCTTCGTCGAGCGTCGGACGCTCGTGCCCGTCACCGAGATCCCGCCGGTGATGAGCCTCGCGGCGCTCGCGGCCGAGGACGCCAGGTTCTACAAGCACGACGGGCTCAACTACCTCGGCATGCTCCGCGCCCTGATCGTCAACCTGCGCTCCGCCGAGGCGCGCCAGGGCGGCAGCACGATCACGCAGCAGGTCGTGAAGAACGTGCTGCTCACGCACGAGCGCACGCTGGACCGCAAGATGCGCGAGCTCCTCCTCGCCCGGCGGATCGAGCAGGAGCTCACGAAGGACCAGATCCTCGAGCTCTACCTGAACCACATCTACTTCGGCCATGGGCGCTACGGGGTCGAGGAGGCCGCGCGGTTCTACTTCGGCAAGAGCGTCCGCCAGGTGACGCTCGCCGAGGCGGCGCTCCTCGCGGGCATCGTGAAGGGGCCGTCCATCTACTCGCCGCGCGTGAGCAAGGAGCGCGCGGAGAAGCGCCGGGCCTTCGTGCTCGGCCAGATGCGCGAGAAGCGGTTCATGCCCGCGGCGCAGATCGACGCCGCCCTCGCGGAGCCGATCCGCCTCGCCCCCGAGCCGGAGCACTCGGACGAGCTCGCGCCGGAGGTCGTCGCCGAGGCCGAGCGCGCGCTGCGGCAGGCCGTGGGGCCCGAGGCCCGGTACGGCGGCTACACCGTCGTGACCTCGATCGACCCGAAGATGCAGGCCGCGGCGCGCGCGGCGGTGCGCCAGAACCTCGACGCGTACGCCGCGCGGCACGGCGTCGCGGCGCCGTTTACCAGGGCCAAGGGGGACCCGGCGCCGTTCCAGGGCGAGCCCAGGGACCCGAACCGCGCCTACCTCGGCGCGGTGACCGGCGCCGACGACGGCCGCGGGACGCTGGCGATCCGCGTGGGCACCGTCCAGGGGACCGTCGACCTGCGCAAGGAGCGCCGGTACAACCCGCGCGGGCTCCCGCCGAGCCGCTTCGCCGAGATCGGCAAGGTGCTGCGCGTGCGCTTCGCCGGCGACCCCGACGCCGGCAAGCTCCGGCTGGACCTCGGCCCGCAGGGCGCGCTCGTCGCGATCGACGCGCGCACGCGCGAGATCCTCGCGCTCGTCGGCGGCTACGACGGCGCGCGCGGCGGGCTCGATCGGGCGAGCCACGCGCACCGCCAGCCGGGGTCGACGTTCAAGGCGCTCGTCTACGGCTACGGCATCCACGCGCGGAAGCTCACGGCCGCGTCGATCCTCGAGACGAACCCCGCGGCGCTCGACGGCTACCAGCCGGGCAACTACGACGAGAGCGAGGGGCAGAGCCCGAAGCGCCTGCGCGAGGCGCTCGCGCACAGCGTGAACGTCGCCGCGGTGGCGGCGCTCCGGGAGGTCGGCCCCGAGGCCGTCGTCGCGTGGGCGCGCGAGCTCGGGATCGCCTCGAAGCTCGGCGCCGACCTGTCGCTCGCGCTCGGCTCGTACGAGGTGACCCCGCGCGAGATGGCGGCCGCGTACGCGACGTTCGCGGCGGGCGGCGCGTACCAGGAGCCCGTCGTCGTGACGAAGATCACGGGGCCGCGCGGCGAGGCGCTGCCGCTGCCCGCGCGGCCGCCGCCGCGCCCGGTGATGACCGCGGCCGAGGCGTACATCACGACGGACCTGCTCACCTCGGTCGTCAAGGTCGGCACCGCGAAGCAGGCGCTCTCGCTGCGCCGGCCGATCGCGGGCAAGACCGGCACGACGAACCACGCCAGGGACGCGTGGTTCGTCGGCTACTCGACCGACATCGCGTGCGCCGTGTGGACCGGCTTCGACGACGCCGCGCCCCTCGGCGCGCGCGAGGTGGGCAGCAGCGCCGCCCTGCCAGCCTTCGTCGCGTTCATGGAGAAGGCGCACGCGGGGCGGCCCGCGACCGATTTCCCGGAGCCGCTCGGGATCGTGCGCCTCGAGATCGACCCCGAGACCGGCATGATCGCGATGCCCGGCCAGGAAAACGCGGTCCAGGAGGTGTTCCTCGAGGGCACCGAGCCGACCGGCGTCGCGATCCCGGACCCGGCCGCCATCGGACAGGGGATCCTGGACCTGTTCAAGACGACGCAGTAGGCCCGACGCGCCGGTCACGCCAGGTCACGCGACGTCCTCGCGGCTCATCCGGAGCAGCCACAGCGGCGCGAGCGCCTGCGACAGGCTCCGCACCAGCGCCGCCTCGGCGTACCCCATGACGTAGTCCTCGATCTCGATCGGCGCGGCCTTGCCCGGCCGGCGCGGCGGGTCGAACCGGATCCGCCGCACCACGGGCAGGAGCTCCGCCGGGTTCGGCGGCAGCGCGCGCCCGCGCCGCGCCGCCTCGTCGAACGCCGCCTGCCGCTCGAGGTGGTCGCGGACCGCGGCCGCGGGCGAGAGGCCCGGCAGCGCCGGCAGCACGCGCACCCGCACCACCTCGGGGCCGCGCGCGAGCGACGTCCAGACGTGCGCGCCCGTCTCGAGCTCGAAGAAGTCCCGCACGCACAGCCCGACGACGCTCAGCACGAGCAGCTCCGGGCCGCTCGCGAGCGCCGCGTCGAGCCCCGCCGTCCCGCGGCCGTGCTCGACCGCGCGCGCGTGGGCGTGCACGGGGGGATCGCCCTCCGGCGCGCGGCCGGAGCGCGCGCCCGCCCACCCCTCGACCTCGCCGCCCGCCTCGCCGTACGCGCGCGCGAGCGCCTCGAAGAGCCCCTCTTCCGCCGCGTCGCGCGCGCCGGCGGGGCCCCCGGCCGGGGCCTCCGTGAAGCTCGCGGCGCGGAGCAGCTCGATCAGCACCGCGTGCTGGCCCGGCTCGTCCACCTTGCGGAGCGCGCGCCGCAGCGCGTGGCCCTCGGCGATGCACTCGAGCACCTCCTGCTTCGCCAGCCGCGGCAGCGGGCGCGCCTGCTGGCCCCGGTGGAACAGGCGCACGCGGTGGCGGCTCCACTCGTCGGCCACGACCACGTGCCGGAACCGCTGCATCTCCAGGTCGAGGTGCCGCTGCTCGCCGTCGTCGTCGCCGCTCCGCCGCCGGGCGAGCTCGATCCGCTCGCGGAACGCCCGGATCGCCCCGCGCATCGCGTCGAGGTTGTAGACCGCCTCCGCGTGCTCGTGCGCCTCGGGCCCCGCCGCGGCGGTGCGGCTGTGCTCCTCGAGGTGGTAGCGGATCCGCTCCGAGAGGCGCGCGAGGTCGTCGCTCCGCTCGAGCGCGTCGACGAACTCGAGCAGGGGCGAGAGCTCCGCCACGAGCGCGTCGAGCGGCCGCTCCACGAGGGGCGCGAGCGCCCACGCCGCGGCCGCGGGCTCGGCCTCCACGAGCGCCTCGCGGTGTAGCACGAAGGGACCGGGAGCGGGGGAAGGGGAGGGCGGCGCAGGCGAGGCGGCCGACGCGGCGCCGTCCTCGGCGGGGGCGCCGCGCGTGTGGATGCGCAGGAGCTGCATCGCGGCGGGCGCGCCGCCGGCGAGCGCGTCGCTCAGCAGCGAGCCGATCTCGTCCTCGACGAACCGCTTCACCGAGCGGGCGCCGTCCTCGGCGACGAACGCCTCGCGCGCGATCCGCTCGGCCACGCCGGCGCCCCGGCGCACGAAGACGCTCCGCTCCGTGAGCCCGCGACGGCAGAGCAGCTTGTCGAGCTCCTTCTCGGCCACTCGCACCGCGACCTCGGGCGTCAGCGGCCGGAACGGCACGACCCGATCGATCCGGTTGAACAGCTCGGGCGGGAAGAACTCGCGCACGGCCCGCGCGACCTCCTGGGCCGCCTCCTCCGCCATCGCGAGCGCGCGCGCCTCGGGCAGCCCCGCGCCGCCGAAGCCGAGCAAGGGCCGCGCCCTCGCGCCCAGGTTCGAGGTCATCACCACCACGGCGTGGTTGAAGTGCGCGGGCCGCGCCGCCGCGTCGGTGAGCCGGCCGTCCTCGAAGAGCTGGAGCAGCAGGCTGTGCACCGACGGGTGCGCCTTCTCGATCTCGTCGAGCAGCACGAGCGAGAACGGCTGCTCCCGCGCCCGTTGCGTCAGGATCCCGTCGGGCGCGTAGCGGTCTCCGATGAGCCGCGCCGGCGCGTCGGGGCCGCTGTGCTCGCTCATGTCGAGGCGCAGGAGGCGCGACGCGCCGCCGTAGATGAGCTCCGCCATGCACCTGGCGAGCTCGGTCTTGCCGGTCCCCGTCGGCCCGGTGAACAGGTACACCCCGTACGGGCGCCGCGGGTCCACGAGCCCCGCCTTGATGCGCGCCACGAGGTCCGCCGCGGCGCGCACGGCCTCCGGCTGGCCGATGACCCGCCGGCCGATCTCCTCCTCGAGCGCGCCGGCGTCGAGCGGCTCGTCGCCGCCGAGCAGCAGCCCCGGCACGCCGGTCTTCTGCGACAGCAGCCGGAGCACGTCGTGCGAGCCGACCGGCCGCGGCCCGCGCGCCGCGGCCTGCTCCGCGGCGGGCGCGGGCCTCCCGGCCGCGCGGACGACCTCGCGCAGGAGGTCCATGGCCTTGCCCGGGAGCGCCTGCGCCGACAGCAGCGAGCCGCCGAGGTCGAGGATGGTCCGCAGCGCGTACGGGCTCACGCGGGCGGCGTGGCGCTGCTCGAGGGCGCGGACCTCGCGCACCATGAGGCGGAAGGTCTCGGAGGGCGTCGCCTCGGGGAGGAACAGCGGCGTGAACAGGGCCGCGAACGACGGCGCCTCCTGCTCGAGCAGGCGGAACGCCTCGGGCGAGCACTCGCCGACCATCACGATCTCGCGGCGGGAGAGCGGGCCGCGGAAGAAGTCGGCGAGCGAGCGCTCGCTCTCGCGCGACCGCCCGATCCGGCCGAAGTGGTGGAGGTCGTCGACCACGAGGATCGCGCCCCGGCCGCGCGCGTCCTCGACCAGCTCGACGCAGCGCTTCTCCCAGTCGCCGAGGTGGCTCATCCCGGCGATGATCCTGCGGCCGCTCACGGCGACGACGTCGCGCGCGCGGTCGAGGTTCCGGTGCGCGGCGTACCCGTCGGCCTCGAGGAGGTCGAGCACCGCCCGGTGGATCAGCGTCGTCTTGCCGCACCCGGGCGGGCCGACGACGAGGACGGGCTGGGCCCTGCCGGCGCCGAGCAGCAGCGCGAGCTGCTCGCGCTGCGGCGAGCGCGGCGCGCCCCCGTCGAGGTCGCCCTGGGCCGCGCGCTGCGTGAGGCTCACGCCGAGGCCCGGCAGCACCTTGAGGCCGCGGCGCTTCTTCCAGCGGAACGCCGGGTCGGCGCCGGTGTCGTCGTCGCCCGGCCGATCGGGCAGGTCCGCGAGCGCCGAGCGCGGGGCGCACGAGAACGACAGCGTCGTGAGGCGCTCCTTGCCGCGGCTCCAGAGCGCCGCGATCTCGTCGTCGTCGAGCGCGGCCCACGCGACCTGGAACAGGGCGCGGAGCTGCTCGTCCAGCGGGAGGTCGTCGCGGATCGGCGCCGCGTCGCCCTGCCGGGCGGGGTGGTAGGCGAAGACGATGCGCTCGTGCTCGGAGGCCCAGCGCGGCTCGAGCACGACGGGGCAGAGCCCGCTCACCTTGCGGCGATCGGCGAGGCCGGCGCCGGACAGCGTGAGCTCGAGGCGCACCTTCTCGAGCCGGATGCCGCGCGGCACCTCGAAGCGCGCGAGCTGCGCGGCGCGGGTCTTCTCGAAGATCGGCCTGAGCTCCTCGATGAGCAGGCGCCGCACGCGCTCCGGGTGCCGCCCCTCGCGCGAGCGCGTGCTCGGGCCGAGGCCGAGCGTCACGCACGCGACGTTCGCTGTCCTCCGCTCGAAGAGCGGGATCGTGAAGTGCACGGCGGCGAGTGTAGTGGAGATCCCGGCGGCCCCCGCGCGCTCTCTCCGCTGCGGCTCGATTTCTCGGGCGATCCGCGCCGCGGCGACCCGGATCGCCCGGCCGCGCGGGCTCCTCAGCGCGCGCGCTCCGTGACATCCTGCAGGCGTGGAGGAGCAGGCGCCGCTCGGGCTGGGGCTCGTCGAAGGCATCGTCTTCGCGGGCCGCTACCGCGTGCTCCGGCGGCTCGGCGCGGGGGGCATGGGCGCGGTCTACGAGGCGCTGCACGCGCAGACCGACAGGCGCTGCGCGCTCAAGGTCATGCACGCGCACATCGCCGAGCGGCAGGACCTGCGCGAGCGGTTCGCGCTCGAGGCCAGGCTCGCGGCGCGGGTGGGGGGCGGCGGGGTCGTGGACGTGCTGGACGCCGGCGTCGACGAGGCGACCGGCGCGCCGTTCCTCGTGATGGAGCTCCTTCGCGGAGAGGACCTGAGCCAGCGGCTCCAGCGGCTGGGCCGGCTCTCGCCGGACGAGGCGGTGCGCGCCCTGCATGAGACCGCGGTGGCGCTCGACACGATGCACCGGGCGTCCGTGATCCACCGCGATCTGAAGCCGGGGAACCTGTTCCTCGCCGAGCAGGACGGGCAGGCGCGGATCAAGGTGCTCGATTTCGGCGTGGCGAAGCTCATGGCCGAGGGGGCGGCCACCGGGACGGCCACGGCCGTGGGGACGCCGCTGTACATGGCGCCGGAGCAGCTCCTGGGCGCGAAGGTGACGGCCGCCGTGGATCGGTACGCGCTGGGGATGATCGCCTACACGTTCCTCGCGGGAGAGGCGTACTGGGCGCAGGAGCTCGCCCAGCACGACAACCTGCTCGCGTTCGCGCTCGTCACGACGCGAGGCCCCGGCGAGCGCGCGAGCGCGCGCGCGGCGCGGCGCGGCGTGGAGCTGCCGCCCGCGTTCGACGCCTGGTTCGTGAAGGCGACGCACGTCGATCCGTCGGGCCGCTTCGCGAGCGCGCGCGCGGCGGTCGAGGCGCTCGCGGACGTGTGGGGCATCGACGTGCCCCGAGGCGGCGACGAGCCCACGAACGCCGGGGAGGCGCGCGGCGAGCGCGCGGCGGAGGTGGGGACCGGCGCGGCCGAGGCGCGCGCCGGCGGCGAGGGCGATGGCCGGACGCTGACGGCGGACGGCGGCGGGGCGCGCGCCGGCGGCGAGGGCGATGGCCGGACGCTGACGGCGGACGGCGGCGGGGCGCGCGCCGCCGAGCGAGGCGCGACAGCGCAGGTCGACAGCGTCGAGCCGCTCGCGCCGACGGTGCCCGCGCCGGTCGCGGCGCGCCGCCGCGCGCCGTGGGGGCGGCGCGCGCTGGTCGCGGGCGGCGCGCTGGCCATGGTGATGGCCGGGGCCAGCGCGTGGCTCGGCGCCGGCGCGCGGCCGCGGCAGGACGCGGGCGCCCGCTCGTACACGGCGCCCACAGCGGCCTCTCCGCTCGCCGCCCCCGGGACGGTGCTCGCCTGCCCGATCCTGGAGGCCTCGGGCGTCGACGCGCCCGCCGGGTGGCTCGGCGCGGCGGCGGCGGGCGCCGTGTGCGAGCGGGCGCGCGTGATCCTCGGCGGATCCTCGTCGCGCACGCTCGTCCCCGCGGAGCTGCTGTCGCTCCCGGCGCAGCTCGTCGACAGGTTCCCCGAGGACCCGTACGCCGCGCCCGGCGCGCGCGCGACGTCGATCGAGGCGGCCCGCCGGCGGGCGGCGGCGTACGCCGACGGCGAGGTCGTCCGGGAGGGCGCCGGCTTCCGGATCACGCTCGTCCTCCGTCGACCCGACGGGGCCGAGATCGATCGCGCCGCCGGCGCCGGGCGCGCCCTCTACGAGGCCGTGCGCGACGCGATGACGCCCCTCGCCGAGCGGGGCTCGCTCCCGGCGGCGCCGGCGCTCGATCCTGTTGTGACGGATTTTTCTCGTGCTAGTGACATCGACGACGGTCTCGCGCTTGTCGATCTCGCCCTGGCCATGAGCCACAACGCGGGCGGGCTCCCCGAGGAATGCTCTCGGGTCGCGGCGAGGAGCGCCGAGCTCGCGGAGATGGGGCCCGGCGAGCGCTGGCGCTGCGCCTACACGCTCGGCCTCCCGCTGCCGGAGGTGGCGCTGCCTCCCCTGGATCCCGCGTCACCGGGCGGGCTCGCCGCGCGCGCGCGCGTCGAGCACAACGCGCGATCCGCGGACGACCCGGCGGTGAACGCCGAGCTCGATCGGCGCTTCCAGCGCGAG
Source organism: Sorangium sp. So ce119 (assembly GCF_051524405.1). NCBI lineage: Bacteria > Pseudomonadati > Myxococcota > Polyangiales > Polyangiaceae > Sorangium > Sorangium sp. So ce119. The sequence goes on from NZ_CP150310.1 coordinate 516,898, forward strand.
ACCTCCGCGCTCGGCCGCTCTACGCTCGCGGCGACGCTCTCGTGCCTCCTCCAGCCGTCCGACCCGAGGCGGGCCGAGGAGATGGCGATGCTCGCGGTGCAGGCCGAGCCGGAGAACGCGATCGGCGAGCTCTGCGCGCCCTGGCCCCAGCTCGTCGCGGTGACGCAGGGCACCTCGAGCGCCGCGGTCGCGCTGCGCGCGATGCAGGCATGGGCGCCCTGGGACAGCTACGGGTGGCTGTTCCACGCGAAGAGCTCGGGTGACCGGGCCGCCGCGCTCGCGTACGCCCGGCGCGCCTACACGCTCTCGCCCCTCGACACGTACGTGGCCAGCACCCTCGCCGACGCGCTGCTCGCCGCCGGCGCGCGCGAGGAGGTGCGGAGCATCGCGCTCGCGCTCGCGGGCGGCGGCTACCCTGTCCACCGGCTCCGGAGCGAGCTCCTCCTGCTGCGCGTCGAGGCGAGCGAGGCGCGCTTCGGCGCCGCGCTCGCGCGGGCGCGGCAGGCCATGGTCGTCTCCGCGGACGACGCCGGGTGGCTCCGCGCGGAGCGCTTCGAGATCGCGTGGCACGCGCTGCAGATCGCGCTCGTCCTCGGCCGCGCGCGGGAGGTCGCCGACGTCATCGTGGAGCGCTTCCTGGATCCCGAGCCCCCGCCGCTCGACGTCGCGCACCTCGACGTGCCGCTGCGCCTGCCCGCCGTCTGCGCGCACGCCTCGCCCGCCGTCTCCCGCCGCTGCTTCGCCCGGTTCCGAGCGCTCCGGCAGCCGCTGTCGTACAGCGCCCTCCCGGACGCGGACGCCTTCACGGCGGGCGCCGAGCGCTACGCGGCGGGCGATCTCGCGGGCGCGGCGCGCGCGTTCCGCCCGCTGCTCCGGACGCCGGGCCCGTTCGTCGAGGTGCTCGCCGGGCCGATGGCGGAGGCGTTCGAGCGCGCGGGGGAGCTCGAGCTCATCGACCGCCTGGACGCGGCGGTCGCCGACCGGTCCGCGGAGCTCAACGGGGCGAGCCTCGCGCTGGTGCGCGCCGCGCGCCGCGCCGCCCGGCGCGGCGACGGCGATCGGGCGCGGGGGCTCGCGAGGCAGGTCCTCGACGCGTGGTCCGTGGCCGACGAGCCCGTCCCGGCGGTGGCCGAGATGCGCCGGCTCGCCCAGGCGCCCCGCGGCGCGGCGCGGTGAGCCGGGCGCGGGCGCTCGCCTCATTCGCAGGTCTGACCGCACACGCTCTCCACCTCGCCGACACAGACGCTGTCCCAGGCGGTCGTGCAGCAGTAAGGGTCTGCGGCGCAGACCTCCCAGACGCAGTAGGTCGCGGTGTCCGGCTCTGGCTCGCATCGGCTGCCGGTGGCGCAGAGCGGGTGGGAGCAGTCCCCGTCGTGCATGCGGCACGCCCAGCTACCCGCCACGCTCTCGAGCTCGCTGACGCAGACGCTGTCCCAGGCGACCGTGCAGCAGTAGGGATCGACGGCGCAGACCTCCGTCACGCTCGGGCTGCACCACTTGTCGAGCGCCGCGCCGGTCGTGCACTTGTCGTGGCTGCACACGGTCGCCCAGCCCTCCGGCCCGCTGGCGAGATCGCTCGGGTCGTTGAGGAAGACGGTGACCCCGTGCTCCCACCGGTAGGTGCTGGAGGGCCCCTCCTTGCAGTCGAGATAGGTTGACTCCGGCGCGGGGCCCGTGGCCGCGCAGACGTGGGGGAAGGCGCCGAGAGGTCGGCAGGGGAGGGTCGGGGCGTCGAGCTCGCAATCCAGGCCCCGACCCGCGCAGAACCGATCGGTGAAGTACGCCTCGCCCTCGGACCAGATCTCGCTGTAGCAGGCGTGTCTCCCGTCGTCGTCGCCTGCCGATGCATGGCTCGCCGGCGGCGCCTTGAAGATATCCCCGTAGAACGCGCCCTCCGCATAGGTGAACACCTCCCGCTCCGCGGCCGGGTACGTGATGGTGGCGCCGGCCCTTGCCTTGATGGCTCGGGGCGAGACAGACCCCGTGTGGGCTGGCGCCACCATCACGCTGAAGTACGTGTCGTCGAGGTGCCCGCTCGGGGCGGCGCCCACGTCCCAGGGACACGTGAACTCGATCGGCTGGTCCTCGCCGAACCCTCCCACGAAGCCCGCATAGTGGAACGGATAGCCCGGGGGGTTCGAGCGGTCGGCCAGGCCATGGTCACAGCCGTGGATGCCCTTGCACACGCGCGCGATCACCGGCTCCTTCACCGGATCCCTGCGCTCCAGGCTCACCCGCTTGCCGCGCTTGCAGATCCCGACGTAGCCCGCGGTCCAGCCGCAGTTCTCGTGGAGGGTCGGCGGCCCTCCGTGACCGCAGGCGTCGAAGCTCTGGATCGAAGGCCCTTCGCGGAGCGCGCGCTGGACCGGCACCGCGTCGAGGAGCGTGAGCCTGTCATCCTGGTCGCGGATCGAGACAGGGACCTGCTTGCCGAGCGCGTTCACCCGCGCGAGGACGCAGGCGGAGACGGCCTCGAGGCACCCGGGCTGCGCCGGGTCCTTCATCCAGCTCCCGAGCGTGGATGTGTCGCCGCAGAGCCCGAGCTCACCGCTCCAGGTGTGGCCCCCGGCCGCGACGGACACGCCGGGGTCGATGGCGCACCCGACGACGTACTTCAGGAGCTCCTTCTCGCTGTCGGGGCCTGTCGCCGTGAACCCGGCGCCGGGGCCCCGGCTCGCGAGGATGGCCTCGAGCGCGGGCACGAGCGCGAGGCGGCGCGACTGAAGCTCGTTGAGGAAACCGAGGTTCCGCGGGACGGCTCTGGTGCTGAGCCCATTCCGCGGCATCCTGTCTCTGGCCGAGGAGAGCTGCGTCGAGGCAGCGAGGGCGACGGGGACGAGCGCGAGCGAGACGAGGAGGGGTCGAAGGGTCATGCGCCGATGGTTCATGCGCCCAGCCATTACAAGGCCCGTGCCCGCCGGTCCGGCGCGCCCCCCTGCGCGCGCGAGGCCGTGTTGCGCCGGCGGTGCGTCGGCCGCGTTCCCTCGACGCCGGGCCGCCTACGTCGCGGGAAGTACCCCGGATCACCGGCGTTCCTGGCGTCGCGCGCCCCGGGCCGGCGTGTTGACGGCCGCGCGGAGGGTGGGTAGCGGAAGCAGAGGAAGCGCCGATGCCCCGGGTCCCTGACAGCGGAACGATCTCCGCGACGCCGGCTCTCCCGGCGGCGGCGGACGGCGCGTCGGGCGCGCACCTCTTCCTCGTCCTCGAGGGCCACCGCCCGCTCGCGCCCCCCGTCCGCGTGGCGCTCGCCGGCCTCGGCGAGATCGTCGTGGGCCGCGGCGCCGCGCGATCCATCGAGGCGCGGACCGCCGGCGCCGTCCACGGCCTTGTCGTGCGCGCGCCCGATCCCTGGCTCTCCTCGACGCACGCGCGCCTGGTCCGGGTGCTCCAGCGCTGGATGTTCGAGGACGCCGGCTCGAAGAACGGCAGCTCCGTCAACGGCGCCAGGGTAGAGCGCGCCGAGCTCCGCGACGGCGACGTCATCGAGCTCGGGCACACGTTCTTCGTCTTCCGCGCCGCCCTGCCGAGCGCGCCGGGGGCGCCGGCGGTGTTCGACGCGTCGGCGCTCGAGGGGGCGGCGCCCGGCCTCGCGACGCTGCTCCCCCCGCTGGGCCGCAAATTCGCCCAGATCGCGCCGATCGCGCGCTCGACCATCTCCGTGCTGATCGAGGGCGAGACGGGCACGGGCAAGGAGGTGGTCGCGCGCGCCCTCCACGCGCTCTCGGGGCGGTCCGGCGAGTTCGTGGCGCTCAACTGCGGCGCGCTCCCCCGCGAGCTCGTCGAGGGGGAGCTGTTCGGCCACCGCCGGGGCGCGTTCTCCGGCGCGACGGAGGATCGCGTGGGCCTCGTGCGCAGCGCCGATCGCGGGACGCTGTTCCTCGACGAGATCGGCGACCTGCCCGCGTCGTCCCAGGCGGCGCTGCTGCGGGTGCTCCAGGAGCGCGAGGTGCGCCCCGTGGGCGGCACGCGCGCCGTGCCGGTCGATCTGCGGGTCCTCGCCGCCACGCACCGGCCGCTGGATCAGATGGTCGCTTCGGGCGATTTCCGCGCGGATCTGCTCGCGCGCCTCACGGGCCACCGGCTCGATCTGCCGCCGCTGCGGGAGCGTCGCGAGGACCTCGGCCTGCTTGCCGCCGCGCTGCTGCGCCGCCTCGATGCGGCGGGGGCCGACCGGGTGCAGCTCCACCCGGGCGCGGCGCGCGCCCTGCTCGGGTATTCATGGCCCGGCAACATCCGGGAGCTCGAGAAGTGCCTGGAGACGTCCGTGGTGCTCGCCGGCGAGGCGAGGCGGGTGGAGCTCGAGCACCTGCCCGAGGCGGTGCGGCGCGCGAGCGCCGAGGCCTCCCGGCCGCCGAGCGAGGACGACGCGCGGCGGGAGGAGCTGCTCGCGCTCCTGCGCGAGCACCGGGGCAACATCACGCGCGTGGCGGAAGCCATGGGCAAGGCGCGGATGCAGATCCAGCGCTGGCTCAAGCGGTACGGCATCGATCCGGAGCAGTTTCGCGGCTGATCGCCGGTGCAACGGGCGCAACACCCGGCGTGCGCCGCGCGAGCGCGACGACGCCGTGTCACGACCGGCCTCACCCGGGAGAGACGGCGTGCAACGGGTGCAACAGAACCCTCGAGGGCAGGTTCCACCTCGAGGGCGCGCTGACCCGGCGGAGGCTCGTCGAGGGCGCCTGAGCGGAGCGACGGTCCCCGGCAATCCAGGAGGGGAGGAGGGACAGAGGCGCAAGGCCGCTCGGGCACCGCGCCGCGCCGGCTCGGGTCTGTCCGTGAAGGGGGTTGGCGCGAGCCGTGCAATGTCCACGGCGCGATCGCACGAGAGCGATCGTCCACTGCAACCAGCCCTTTGTTACGGAGAGATCCTCATGAAAAGCATTCGCGTCCTCGCTCGGGTCCTGACCGGTCTGGCCATCGCAGCAGCGTCCTTCAGCGTGCTCGGCACACCGCCGGCCGACGCGCGCGAGCCCACGCCTGCCGCGGCCTGCCTCTTCGAGACGGACTATGTCGGCGACTACGGGGTCAGCGCCGACGGCATCTCCAACCGCAGCGGGGGCTTTGCGTGGTCCACCGCGCGCAACATTTACTGCCCCATCCCGACGGCGCTCCGCGACTCGGGACAGCCGATCTTCGTCGACGGGTACGACGGGAACAACGAGACCAGTGGTCAGGTCACCGCCCGTGTCTGCATGACGTCGTGGGCAGGGGGGGCCGCCGTTTGTGCGAACCCCGGTTTGATCACGCAGAACACCGAGACCGGCTTCTTCATCGGGCGCAGCCTCGACGCGGCCAACATCAACCACCTCAGGAACCCGGCGCTGGCGGACAACTACCCGGTGCTCGTCATCTCGATCCCGCGCGGCGGCACCGGGGGCAACAGCAGGATCGCCGGCATCCAGACCTGGTGAGCGGGCCAGGAGAGCCGCTGAAGGCCGTCGTTCATCGATCGTCGAGGAGGAGCACCATGTCGCGCGTCCATCGTCTCTCATCGCTGCTTCGCGTCGTGTGGCCGGCCGGCGTGGGCGTCGCCGCCGCCGTGATCTCTTCGCTCGTGCTCGCCCCGAAGGCGGGCCGCCCGGCTTCCGTCGTGACGCCGGCGGCCGTCGACGAAGCTCCGCCTCTCGCGGCGCTGCCCATGAACGCCGGCGTCCTCCCGGCGGCGGAGCGCGCCTCGACGGTCCAGGCTTCCCCGCCCGTGGCGCCTTCAGGACGCGCGCCGGAGCCTCCGCCCGCGGCGCGGCCCCCGCCCGACGCCGCGGAGGTCGAGGCCGAGCGCGGGCGCGTGATCGCCGAGCAGCGCGAGCGGATAGCGCGGCTCGAGGCCGAGCCGCTCGACGACGCCTGGTCGAGCGGCGCGACCGAGACGCTCCGAGCCGAGATCGCGCGCGTCGCGGAGGAGTTCGAGCACGCCGGCAAGGTCGAGCGGCTCTCGTGCCGCACGTCCGGCTGCGTCGCGACGGTCGAGTTCGCGAGCTTCGCGGAGGCGCAGGCGGGGTACATGCGTTACCTGACGCACGCGCTCGGCATGCGCTGCGCGCAGAGCGCCGCCCTGGATGTGCCGGAGGACGCGACCCGGCCCTTCCAGGTGGACATCGCGTTCACGAGCTGCGCGCGCCCGTGAGGGCGCTCGTCAGTCCCGGCGCTCGTCGTCCGCGCCCGCGCTGAAGTACGCGCTCCGATCCAGCCCGCTCCCCTCGCCCTCGAACAGGAGCAGGTGCGTGAGCGCGATCTCGTGGAGGCGCTCCCAGTACCACGCCGGATCCATGGCGATCCGCGCGCGGCGCCCCGCGATCAGCACCGCGCCCTCGACCTCGTCGTGCTCGCGCGCCGCGGCCCCGCGCCGCCGCGCCGCGGCCGATCCGGCGGGGGGCGGCGCGAGCGACCGGTGCTCCCACTGATCCTCGGCGATGTCGGCCGCGTGCGCGACGAAGTGCACGAACACGTGCAGCCGCCCGTCGGCTGACGCGTCGCGCGCGGCGCCAGCCTCCCGCCGGCTCACGACGATCTGGTGCAGCCCCCGCTCGAGCGACAGGAACGCGCCCGCGTACGCGCCCGTGCAGCGCAGGAGCACGCTCCGGAAGCCGCGCTTCGGCCGGGCGAGCGCCTCGATCACGTCGCCCGGCGCGCGCGGCGGGCCCCACCGGCGGCCCGCGGGCCACGCGGCGTCGCCGGGCCCGGCGCGGTCGCCGTCGATGTGCACCGTCGCGCCCCACCCCCGCCGCGGGAGCTCCTTCAGGAGCGGCGCGAGCCACCGATCGAACGCCCCGTCGTCGAGCTCCTCCAGGATCAGCGTGATCGCGTCGCGCCGCGCCTCCGTCGCGACCATCGCGCGCGGCAGCACCTCGCGGACGCCCTCCCACGCCGCGCGCGCCTCGCCCGCGAGCTCGCGCACCTCCTCGCCCTCGAGCAGCGCCATCAGCGCGAGCTCCTCGACGCTGTGCATCTCCTCCTGCGCGCTCGCGAGCCGCGCCCAGAGCTCGCTCAGCCGGTGGTGCTCGGCCTGCAGCGCCGACGTGTCGAGCTCCTTCCGGCGGTCGCGCGACGCCCCGGTCGCGAGGCTGAGCTGGGTCAGCAGGAAGTCGATCTGCTCCCGGAGCTGCTCGATCGGCGCGAGGCCCATCCACTGGTCCACCTCGCGCCGGAGGTCGCCCACCTGCTCGACGCCGAACGCCCGCTGCGCCGCCCGCGCCGCGCGCCGCCGGCGCGCCTCGAGGCGGAGCGCGGGCGTCTCCGCGCGGGCGACCACGGCGCCGTCGACCGGCGCCGGCGCCTCCGGCTCGCCGGCCTCGGTGACCCACACCGTGAGCTCCCGCGCGTCGCCGCCGAGCCGCGCGAGCAGCCGCGCGAGCGGCGCCGCGAGGTGCTCCTCGATGTGCCGCCGGAGCGCCCGCGCGCCGTAGGCCGGCGCGTGACCGTCCTCGGCGAGCCGCGCGAGCGCGCGCGGCGACACCTCGAGCGCGACGCCCGCCTCGGAGAGCCCGCGGCGCTGGCTCAGGCGCTGCGTCGTGAGGCGGGCGACCTCGGCGAGCTCCGCGCGGGTCAAGGACCGGAACGGCACGACGCGATCGACGCGGTTCACGAACTCCTGCCGGAACGCGCCCGCGACGACGCGCTGGTAGTGCGCCTCGTCCAGCGCGGCCCGCTCCTCCGGGGAGCCCGCGCCCGGCCCGCCGGAGAACCCCGCCTGCGCGCGCCGCTCCGCCGCGCCGAGGTTCGAGGTCATGATCACGATCGCGTTGTGGAAGTAGGCCGTCCTGCCGCGCGCGTCGGAGAGCCGCCCCTCGCCGAGCACCTGGAGCAGGAGGTCGAACACGGCCCGGTGCGCCTTCTCGATCTCGTCGAGCAGGAGCACGCAGAACGGCTGCTCGCGCGCGCGCTGCGTGAGCAGCCCGCCCGCGCCGTCGGTCCCGCGGATCAGCCGATCGGCCGCGCCCTCGCTCGCGAACTCGCTCATGTCGAACCGCGAGAGCCGATCGGGCGAGCCGAAGAGCAGCGCCGCGAGCGCGCGGGCGAGCTCGGTCTTGCCGACGCCCGTCGGCCCCACGAAGAGGAACGTCGCGAGCGGCTTGTCCGGCGGCGAGAGCCCCGCCTTCACCACGGCGATCGTCTCGGCGAGCGCGCGCACCGCGCGCTCCTGCCCGACGACGCTCGCGCCGAGATCGCGCGCCACGCGATCGACCCGGAGCGGCAGGTCGTCGCGCAGCAGGAACGCCGGCATGCCGGTGCGCATCGAGAACAGCTCGTAGAGGTCGCTCCGCCCGAGCGTGACCGGCTCGCCCTGCGCGGTGCGCTCCCGCTCGTGCACGGTGCGCAGGTCCTCGTAGAGGCGCACGGCCTTGCCCGGGAAGGCGCTGTACGGGAGGTAGCGCTCCGCGAGATCGATGAGCGCCGTCAGCGCGTCGCCCGCGACGGCGGGGCGGTGCGGCTCGACCTGGGCGTCGCGCTCGGCGCGCTCGGCGAGCGCCCTCCGGGTGTCGGCGGCCGACAGCGGCTCGATCCGGATGCGGCTCAGGCCGGCGAAGAACGCCCAGTGCCGGCCCTCGAGCGCGTCGAGCCGGTCGTCGCGGAGCTCGCAGACGACGCGCACGCGCCCCTCGTCGAGGTAGGGCCGCATCGCGCCCGCGAGGTCGACGTGGCCGCCGTCGACCCGCTCGGCGAGGAGGTCGTCGAGGTTCTCGAAGTAGAGCACCGCGTCGAGCGCGGCGGCGGCCTCCATCACGCCGTGGACGCGCTCCTGCCACTGGCCGAGCCCGCTCATGCCCGCGATGAGCTGCGCGCCCGACGTCGCGTAGACGAGCCGCGTCTGGCGGGCGACGTACGCCTGCATGAGCGCGGTCTTGCCCGCGTGCTCCGGCCCGACGAGCAGCACGCCGAGGCGCTCCTCGCCGTCGAGCAGCGCGGCGAGGCGCGCGAGCTCCGCGTCGCGGCAGGCGATCGGCGGCGCCGCGAGCGGGCTGCGCTGCGCGGCCACGTGGAGCGGGGTCGCGACCGAGACGAGCGCGTCCACCGCCCTCTTCCGCCGCGCGCGCTCGGCGATGGAGGCGACGCGCTGGCCGGGGTGCGCGCGATCGGGCTCGGGCAGCGGGGCGTGGAGCACCTCCAGGCGGTGCGCGCTCCCGGGCAGGAGCCCGAGGTGGTCCCACGTCGACAGCGACTGCGAGGCGAGGAGCCGGCGCACCTCGCGCCGGATCGCCGGCTCGATCGGCGCGCCCGCCTCCACGTAGAACGCGTGGCCGAGGACCGGCACGAGCACCCACGCGTCGCGCTCGCCGACGCGCGCCTGCTCGCCGGCGGGCACGATGACGCAGGGGAAGCTCACGGGCACCTCGCGCCGCAGCTTGCGCGGCAGGTCCTCGCGCGGGACGGCGACGTCCACGGTGAGGAGGGCCGTGCCCTGCGGGAACGAGAGCCTGGAGATCGCCTCGGGCTGGGCGCGCGCCGCGTGCTCGCGCAGGAAGAGCCGCTGCTCGACGAGGACGTCCTCGTCGCGGCCGAAGCTCGCGGTGTCCGGCGCCGCGACCGGGAAGGCGAGGCACGCGCCGTCGAAGCGCTCGCGCACGAAGACGAGCGCCCGCGCGGTGCGCCCCTCGCGCGCGCCCGCGATGTCCTCGGGTGCGCCCGCTCCGTCCTCGGGTGCGCCCGCTCCGTCCTCAGGAGCGGGCGCGGCTCGTCCGTCGTCGCCCGAGGTCGTGCTCATCCGGGAGGGCGGAGCAGACCCGATCCGCCCTCCCGGCGCAATCGGATCAGCTCACGTGGGGTCGGCCTTGGGCGTGGTCGGCGTGCTCGGGGGCAGCTCGGGCTTCTTGATGTACTCGGTCGGGAGCTCGCCGGTGAGCGCCTTGAGGAACGCGACGACGGCCTTCACCTCGTCCGGCTTGGCCTCCACGCCGAGCTGGTGCCACGCCATCTTGGTCACGGTCTCGTCGAGCGTCGCGAGCGAGCCGTCGTGGAAGTAGGGGAAGGTCTTCTCGACGTTCCTGAGGCTCGGGACGCGGAAGAAGAACTTGTCCTTCTCGTCCTTCGTGTGATCGAAGCGCCCGAAGTCCTTGAGGCCGGTGAACTCCTTCACGAGGCCGAGCTTCTGGAACGTCGAGCCTCCGACGGCGACGCCCGTGTGGCAGGTCGGGCAGCCGAGCGAGATGAACTTGTGGAACCCGGTCTTCTCCTCGGCGGTGAGGGCCTTGTCGTCGCCGTTGAGGTACTTGTCGAAGCGCGACGGCGTGACGAGGCCGCGCTCGAACGCGCCGATCGCCCTGGCCATGTTGTCGTAGGTGATCGGCTCCTTGTCCTCGGGGAACGCGGCCTTGAAGAGGTTCACGTACTCGGGGATCGACTTGAGCGTCGCGATGACCCGCTTCTCGTCCGGCATGGCCATCTCGACGGGGTTCAGGATAGGCCCCTTGGCCTGGTCCTCGAGCGTGACCGCGCGGCCGTCCCAGAACTGGGCGACGTGGTGGCCCGCGTTGTACGCCGAGGGCGAGTTGCGGCCGCCGAGCTGGCCCTTGTGACCCGACGAGAACTGCTTGTTGTCGACCCCGTACGACGAGAGGTCATGACACGAGTTGCAGGAGATATCGTGGTTCTTCGAGAGGCGCGCCTCGTACCACAGCATCCGCCCCAGGGTCACCTTCTCATCGGTGATCGGGTTCTTCTCGTAGTCGAACTTCGCGGGCAGGACCTTGAAGGACTTGACGTCGTCCGGATTGAAGACGAGCGGCTTCGTCTCGCCCGCGGCCGGCGCGGCGGGCTTGCCCGTGGTCGATGCCGCGGGGGGCTGATACTCGTAATCCGCCTGTCGATCGCACGCGCCCAGCCCGGCGGCGACGAGGAGCACACTGATGAGAGAAGAGGGCCAACGCATGATGTCTCCTGGCTCGTGAGGACGCGGTCCACGGTAGAAGTAGCCGCCCTGAACGTCAACGCGCGCCGCGGCCGCTCCGTCGCCATCCGCCGCCGGGGCCGTCGGCACTCAGGCGCGCTGTGCGGCGGCCTCGCGGGGGGGCGTCTGATCGGGTGATGCGTGTTACCGGGGGGTTGCAACTCTTGGTCTTGAAGGTAGCGCCATGGAGGCTGAGATGCCTCCTGAGCGCCTATCTACCCCGAGGTGCGCTCTCCCGTCTCGCCTTGTTTTCTCGATCTTCGCAAGGCGAGACGGGCGGCGCGCGGCGAGGCGGGCGGCGCGCGCCGCATGGCGGCCGGGCAGCGGCGGCCGCGCGGCGAGGGGGGCCCTTGCGCGCACGGGGGCGGCTGGGCAACCCTTGCGGCCGTGGATTCGCCGATCGACAGCGGGGTCGTCCTCATCACCGGCGCGTCGTCCGGCATCGGCCGCGCGGTGGCGCACGAGGTCGCCCGCCGCGCCCGGGCGCTCGTGCTCGTGGCGCGCCGCAAGGATCGCCTGGACGCGCTGCGCGCCGAGCTCGCGGCGACGCGGCCGGAGCTCACCGTGCTCGTCTTCGGCTGCGACGTCACCGATCGGGCGGCCGTCGACGCGATGCTCCGCGCCGCCGCGGCCGAGGTCGGGCAGGTCGACGTCCTCGTCAACAACGCCGGCTTCGGCGACGTCGGCGTGTTCGACCTCTCCGAGTGGTCGCGGACCGAGCAGATGATCGCGCTGAACGTGACGAGCCTCGCGTACCTCACGCACCGGCTCGTCGTCCCGATGGTGTCGCGCGGGCGCGGCGCCATTGCGAACGTGAGCTCCGGCTTCGGGCTCACGTTCGGGCCGGGGATGGCCTCGTACATCGGCACGAAGCACTTCGTCACGAGCTTTACCGAAGCGCTCCGCCTCGACCTCGCCGGCACCGGCGTGCGGGTGACGCAGGTCTGTCCGGGCCCGGTGCAGACCGAGTTCAACGAGATGGCCGGCAACTTCACGGGCCTCGAGCCGCCCGCGCTCCTGTCGATCTCGCCGGAGCGCTGCGCGCGCTCTCTCGTCCGCGCGGTGGACCGGGGCCGCGCGCTCGTGGTGCCCGGGCTGGTGGCGTGGTTCGTCGTGCACCTCGGCGTCGTCTGCCCGCGCTGGCTCCTCCGGCTGGCCTACGGGCCGATCGCGCGCGCGCTGCGCAAGAAGCAGCTCGCCGTGCGCGGCGCGCCGGCGCCTCCCTGAGGCGCGCCGTCGCGGCCGCGGCTGCCCTCACGTCGCGCCGGCGAGCGGCTCGTGGCGGGTGCGCGTCGAGCGCCGTGGCGCGGGCAGGATCGCCCGTGGCGGCGTCCGCCCTTGTGGTAGCGTCGTCCGCGGCTCGCCAGGCCCCTCAGGAGAACGACGGATGAAGAAATATCGGTGCATCGTCTGCGGATTCATCTACGACCCGGCGCTCGGTGACCCCGACACCGGCATCGCGCCGGGGACGCTGTTCGAGCACCTGCCCGACACCTGGATTTGCCCGGACTGCGGCGCGACGAAGGCCGATTTCGAGCCGATCGACGACTGAGCACGCAGGCGCGGGCAGGGCGGGACGGGCACGTCGCTTGGCCGCCCACCGTGCCCGCGTCCCTCCCGGAGGGCTCCCGGCACCCCCTGCGGACCCCTGGCGACCGCAGATCCCTGGCCGGTTCCTGGCCAGCCCGAGGGGGCCCGCGCCTCCAGAAGCCCGGCCGCGGCGGTCATTGTCTGTCCGGGCGGCTCGCGCGGCGCGCCGCCGCCGCCGAGCTCGCGTCGCGTTCGCGGAGCGCCTGGCGAAGGACGCCGACTCCGACGCCGTCGAGACCGCTGCGTGAGCTGCTACCCCCAGAGCGCGGCGAGGTCGAGCTCGACGGCCTCGAACGGCTCGACGCGCACACGCACGGCCTCCCGATGCGTCCCCACTGGGACCCAGCCGCGCGAGGCGAGCGAGTAGACCTCGAGCGTCCTCTTGATCGGGTCGACCAGCCACGCGTGCCGAACGCCCTCGCGCGCGTAGACCGGCATCTTCGTCTTCCGGTCGTGCGTCTCGGTCGATGGGCTCACGACCTCGCAGATCCAGTCGGGCGCGAGCGAGAAATGGGCCGTGGTAGGCAGCTCTGGCATGCGGTTGCGGCGCCAGCCCGCGACGTCGGGCACGAGCGCATCGACCTCGCCCGGCGCCGCCGGGTCGGGGAAGTGCAGCTCCGGCTCGTTCAGGATCCACCAACCGCCCGGGCCACCGCGGCCGCGCTGGAACGGGCCGCGGACCTCCTCGATCAAGCCCGAGCTGGCGTTCGCGTGACGCGGCGCCGGCCGCGGCATCACGTGCAGCTCGCCGCCGATGAGCTCCGCCACCTTGGTCGCCGGGACGGCCTCGAGGTCGGCGTACGTCGCGCGGCGGCGCTTCTCGGCGGGCTGACCCATGGTCACAGCTTAGCCGATGGTACAAATGGTACAAATGGTACATTTGGACCATCGGCGCGCAGCTCGGCGAGCGCGCGGAGGAGCTCCTCCCCGAAGCGTCTGCTCCTCGGCTCGCGCCTGATGAGGAGCATCCCGGCGGCGAGCTCCCGAACGGCCGGCTCTGGCGACCGGCGGACCTCCCGGCGAGCGGAGCGCCGCAGCTTCTTCTTCGTGCTGCGCCTCATTCGGCCTCGGCGGCCAGGTCCACGGCATCGACGTCGACGCCGGCCTCGCGCGCCCAGAGGAGGAGCATGCGCCGCATGCTCATGCCTCGCGCCGCGGCCGCGCGCTTGAACGCGAGCCGCGTCTTCTCCGTGACCATGATCTTGAGCGGCACCTGGTCCTGCTCGCCCGTGAACTGCCGCGCCGCCGCGACGACCGCAGCGCGCGCCTCGCTCGGCCGGGTCGGCCGCAGCTTCGGGTCACCCATCGGCCGGCCCTCCCGCCGCCGCGATCGCGCCCCACACGGCGAGGACCTCCGCCGCCGCCTGCCCGCCTGGCTCCGTCGTGAGCACCGACTCGCCGGCGAGGGCGGCGTCGGGGAACGCGACGCGGGAGCCGAGGCTCGGCGCGACCTCGCCGACGGACGCCAGCGCGTCCCGCGCCGCGCGCCCGCCGCGCGTCCGCTCGTTCACCGCGTTGAGCAGGAACACCCTCCGCGCGCGCGGGCGCCGCAGCTCCTCGCGCACCAGGTCGGCGGAGTCGAGCAGCGCGAGCGTCTCCGCCGCGGCCCACCAGTCGAACGCTCCCGGGCGGAGCGGCACGAGCACCACGTCGGCCGCGATGGCCGCCGCGCGCGTGACGTCGCCGAGCCGCGGCGGCCCGTCCAGCACGGCGACGTCATAGCCGGTCGTCAGCTCGCGGAAGCGCGGCAGGGTGAGCGCGCGATCGGCCTTCGCACAGGCGAGGCCGTCCAGCCTGCTCGGCGCCTCCCGGCTGGCGCTCCAGTCGAGCGCGGACCCCTGCGCGTCGAGGTCCAGCAGCATCGTCCGGCGCCCTTCCAGATGCGCCGCGGCCGCGAGGTTCGAGGCCAGGGTCGTCTTGCCGACGCCGCCCTTCTGGTTGAGCACCGCGAGCGTCAGCGTCGGCATCTCAACGTCCCTCCTCGAGGCGCTGCCGCAGCGCGCCGGCGATCGCAGCGTCGACGACGTCGTCGACGAAGCTGTCGAGCTCGGCCCATTCGCCGACCGGCAGTTCCAGCGCCCGAATGAAGTAGCCCCTGAGCTTCAGCTTCGCCCGCGTGCGCGCGTCCTTCTCGAGCCACTCCAGGCGATCCTTCTCGTTATCCCACTCCGCGACGACCTTCTCGATCATGGTTCCTCACCCCATCCTTCGCAGCGGCACGTGGAGCACTCGCCGAATCAGGTCGACCTCCACGAGGACGCCGTCTTCAGGCCCCGTGAACCGGACAGGCCCGACGCTCGCGATCGCGTATGCTTCGCCGTCGTCGCACGGCAGCCAGAACGGCCGACGCCCCCGACGTGGCGCCGCGGCTTCCGACAGCGCGCGTAAATCTGTCTCGACCACGCGGAACGACCCGCCGAGCACCCACGCGCTCCAGATCCTGTACAGCACGACCACGGAGCCGTTCGGCATCGAGAGCACTCGCCGCCAGCGCGGAAACGCGTCCATGGCTTCTCCCCTCCTTCACGGCCCGAGCAACTTCGGCATCGAACCCGAGCGGTAGGCCTCCTCGAGCTGCGGCCGGAGCGCCTCCCCGACGGTGCTGCCGTCCGGCAGGTAGAGGTCCGCCAGGAACTCCCGCTCGACCGTCGACAGGCCGAGCGCGATCGTCTCGAGCTTCGCCTTCACGAGCAGCACCATCGCCCTCCACCGCTCGCGGCATTGCTGCTCCCAGGCGCGCCGGCGCGCCTCCTCCCAGGAGCGCCTGCCCCGACTCCGCACGACGACCGACGCAAGCTTCGGCAGCGGGAGCGCGAGGCGGACATGCCGGCCAGCCATCGCGAACACCACCGTCTCGGTCCCGGCGACGTCGTCCTGCACCACGCCGCGCTGGGTCGCGCCGGCCCGGGATAGCAGCCCGTCGAGCTCCGCCTTCGAGCGCTCGACCGACACCTCTGTCCCCTTCGCATACGCCATCGTCAGCCCCATCTCCGCCGCGCCTCCGCGGCCGCTGCGCCCAGGCTCGGCACCAGCGAGACGGCGCCGCGCGCGCGCTCCAGGTGTTCCGGCAAGAGGTGCGCGTACAGCTTCGAGGTCCTCGTCTCGCTGTGCCCGAGGACCTGCGAGAGCAGGTACATGTCCGGCACCGCCTTCAGGAAGTGCGCGGCGTACGTGTGCCGCGCCGTGTGCGGCCCGCCGCGCAGCCCCGCCGCCCGGCGCGCCCGATCGAACTGGAGCTTCGGCCAGCAGCGCCAGCGCTCGCCCGTGCTGCACGGGAACACCCACGTGGACGAGCGCCGCTCGCGCCGCAGCCACGGCATCAGCGCCTCGCCGATCGGCACCTCGCGCGGCTCGTTGTCCTTGGGCTGCCATTCCTCGTTCGGCCAGATCCGGATGTGCCCGCGGGCGAAGTCGATCTGCTCCCACGTGAGCGCGAGCGCCTCCCCCTTCCGCATGCCCGTGTTGATCAGGCACACGACGATCGGCAGGAGCTCGGGCGACTGCTCCTCGAGGGCCTCGTAGAGCGCGGTGACCTGGGCCTCGCTCCAGAACGTCACGCGCCCGCGGCCGCGGACCGGGAGCGCTTGGACCGCGAACCGCGCGATCGGCACCGGGATCTCGCGCGCGTACGTGCTGACGGCCTGGAGCACGGCGAGCTCGTTGTTGATGCTGCGCGGCTGGCGGCCGTCCGCGAGCCGCCGGCGCTTGTACGCCTCGACGTGGTCCGTGCTGATCGAGGTGAGACGCAGCTCCCCGAAGTGCTCGATCAGGGTCGCGAGCTGGTACACGCGCACCTTCCAGGTCGAGGCTCTCAGGTGCATCTCAGCGTGAGGGCGGTAGCGGGTCGCGCAGAAGGCGGAGAACGTGGGCGCGCTTCTGACCTCCGCGAGCTCGCCCGCCTCGAGCTCGAGGCGCTTTCGCGCCTCGAAGGCCTCCGCCTCCGCCTTCAGCCCCTTGAGGGTCCACTCCCGCTGCTTCCCCCTGACCGAGATCACCACGCGCCACGTCCCGCGGCGCCCCGCCTTCGGATAGATCGGCACCATCTCCTCCTCGCGCGTCGTCCGGCGCGGCCGCCGCCGGGAAGAGCGCGACGATACCCCACTCGGGGATCCGCCAGTGCCTCCCGACCTTGCTGGCCCCTGGCATGCGGCCCTGCGCGCAGAGCTGCGTCACCGTCTTGGGCGCGATCTGGAGGATCTCCGCCGCCTGCGCCGGCGTCAGGATCTTCGGCGTGGCGCTCACTGGATCTCCTCGCTCCAGAGCGGGAGCATGAGCGGCAGCACCGTGGCCACGGCGTTGCGCGCGCGCTCGCACGCCGCAGGCTCTCGGCAGTCCTCGCCCGCGTCGGCCTCGCACATGTCGCACGGCTCGGCCGGCCCGTTCGCGACCGCGTGATGCCTGCCGGCATGCCCCGTGGGGCGCTGGCAGCGCAGCCCGCGCGGGCCGGGGCTACCGCACGGCGGCGACATCGCCCCCCGGCTCACGGGACGAGCCCCGGCGCCGTCGCCGGCGCCGCCGGCGACGCGAGCCACTGCACCAGCGACGCCGCGCCCTGAAGCGCCTCCTCGAGCTTCTCGAACGCCCGCGGCGGCAACGAGCTCTCGCCGGTGACGTCGACGATGCGACGCCCATCAAATCGGCCGGTGTCGACGACATCGCCGCGGCGCGCGAGCTCCAGGTCGCCGTCGCAATTCATGCCCGCGCTGTACCCGACGCCATCGACGTACACCGACACGCGCAGCATCGGGACACCCGGGATCACCTCGAGCATCATGACCAGACCCTCCCGCCCGCGGGTCGCGCCGACACCGGCCCCACCAGCCGCCAGGGCTTGTCGGGGTCCGGCGACCGCGGCACCGCGACGAAGGTCGCGCCGTCCGCCTCCGTCAGGAACTCCCGCCGCTCCGGCCCCGAGAAGATCAGGCGGCCCGACACCGGGAACTCCACGACGTACAGGCCGCCGCCGAGCTCCTTGCAGGCCACTCCGCGCACGCGCAGCGGCACCGGATCGTCCACGTAGTAGACCCCGTGGTGCCCTGATGGCGCAACGCTCAGCCCCTCGCGCAGCGGGCGCACCCACCGCCACGCAGCCCGGGCGAGCCACCCCGCGATCACCAGCGCGGAAAACACCAAAACGACGCGTTCCAGCATGACGACCTCCGTTCGCCTCGACCCCTGCGGCGCGCAGACTTCCGCGCACCGCGCAACCGAAACACGCGCGCTTGCGCGCGCAGCCGTGCGTTTGGCGGTCCCACCCACCGCCGGATCAGCCACCTGACCAGCTCGTACGCGACGAGCACAGCGAGCACCCCCGACACCCTGGCCTCCCGCCGCCGCTACGCGGGCTTCTTCGGCGACCCGGACTCGACCGGGATCGGCGACGTCACCAGTTTCGTGTTCGTGAGCCGGGCGAGCATCGGCAGCGCCTCGGTGAACAACCGCCCCTTCGGCACGCCGCACTGAAGGGCGAGCTCCACCCCGGCGATGAGGATCGACTTCGCGGCCAGCATGCCGGCGCCCTCGCATCGCGTGACGCCCCTGGCCGCCAGGAACTCGATCGCGAACAAGGTGACGCCCGCCGCGAGGTCCGCACCCCAGTCCCTCTCGCTCTGGTTCACGACGTCGCTCCCGCGAGCGCCCGGCGCTCGATCCGCTGCGTCGGCTCCTCGCACTCCGGGGCGGCCGCCGGCCGCTCCTCGACGAGCCAGATGAGGCTCGGCGCCACGCGGGCCCGGGTGATCCACTTGGTGCGCTCGAGCTCGTCGAGCGCCGCGCCGAGCTCCTCGGCGCTGACCCCCAGCCGCTCGCGCAGCTCCTCGGTGTGCACCGGGAGCAGCTCCGCGCAGTGCTCGTCCAGATCGTCCAGAATGCGGCTCAGCAGCCGCGACCCCATCACGCTTCGCATCCGGTCCTCCTCCAGCTCGCGTTCGATCCCCGCCATCGCCAGCGCGAGCTCCGCCGGCGAGAGCTCGCCCTCCCACGGGGCGCACGCGTCGCAGTCGAGACACCGCAGCTCGCCGCGCGGCAGCCGCAGCACGGCAATGCGCGTCGTCCGGCCGCCGCGCTCGACGTCCATCGCGTGCACGCAGACGCGCGGCGCAATCACGGCGCCTCCGCGCGTGGTACGCTCACGAGCATGAGCGCTGCCGAATCGGTGACACCGGCCGCCCGTCGGGTGCTGGCGGACCTTGTTGAAGGATCTCGCCGCGTGCAGGCCGAGGCCGCCTTGGACGACACGATGGCGGCGCTGATGACCATCGCGAACATCGACATCGACACCTTGACGCTGCTCAACTGGGACGAGCAGGAAGCGCTGGAAGAGATCCAGCGGTACCGCACCACGATCGACTGGCTGACGGGGCCGGTCGGCAGCGCCAGGCGTCGTGCGGTCCAGGCGCTCGCCCCGCACCGCGCGGCGGCGTTCGAGCAGCTCGAGGAGCGCGTCGTCGCGTGGTACCGCGAAGCGGTCGCGGTCCTCGAGGACCGCGTAGAACTCATCCGGGCCTCGAACCGCATCATGGAGGAGCACGAGCCGACGTACCGGGCGCTCGCCCAGTGACGGAGCCTCGGTTCCTGCTGCTCACCGAGGTGCTGCTGCTGCACCGAGACCTGCTTCGCCGCTTCGGTGGACGGGACGGCGTTCGCGATATGGGCCTCCTGCGCTCGGCGGTCGCGATGCCCCAGGCGAGCTTCGACGGCGAATGGCTGCACCCCACGCTCGTCGACATGGCGGCCGCCTACGCCTTCCACATCGCGGAGAACCAGCCCTTCGTCGACGGCAACAAGCGCGCGGGGCTGCACGCCGCGCTGATGTTCCTCTGGCGCAACGGGGTCCACGTCCGCGACCCCGAGCGCAAGCTCATCGGCGCGATGCTGGGCTTGGCCGATCGCAGCGTGACGAAGGACGGCATCGCGGCGCTCCTCCGTGAGCTCGCCTTGGAGCAGTAGGCGCACTCTCACGGCGCCTCCGTCGCGGCCGCGGCCGCGCGCGCGCCGGTGCCGCCGCACAGTCGGCATCGACCTGCGAGGCAGCCGCAGATCGCTCCCGTCGCATCGGCGCCGCTGCCCGCGCAGGCGGCGCATCGTCCCGAGCCCGCGCACCCCTCGCACGGCGCCGGCGGGGGCACGGCATCCCGCACGGCGCGGAAGTCCACGACACACTGCTCGAGACGTCGGCGCTCGGCCACCGCGGCGTCGAGCTCGCGCTTCAGGTCTTCCTCGGCGGCCCTCGCTTCCGCGAGCATCCGCTCGGCCAACCGGTGGCAGTGGTCCGACGTCGGGCGCTCCGCCGAGGCGCGCCTCGGGAACATCACGCCGTCAGACGAGAGCCAACCCGAACCCCCGCACGCGGCGCAGTCTCCCGCGTCGCATCCGCAATCCGCGCCACCCTGAAGGCGGGCCCAGCCGCCGCATCCCGCGGCGCACATCCCTGTCCCGGCGCATGCGGAGCAGCGCTCCTGGCCCTCTTGGTAGCTCGCCGGCGCGGGGTCGGTGGGTCGGTCGTCCGGAGCAACGTCCATGACGACCCATGGTACGGTTCGTTTTTGTACGTGTCAACTTGTACGTACAATATCGGAGGGTCTCAGCTACTCCTCTTCTTGCGCACGTGCGTGCCCGTGGGCGTGGCTGGCGGGAGCTGGGACAGTCGCTCGAGGAGCTCGCGCTGCACCTCGATCAGCTTGTCGCCGTAGGCGCGCGGCGGGAGGGCTGTCGGCTGAGCTCGCGCCCAGGCGCGGACGCGTGCCACCGCCTCGGGCGACACGGCGTCGCCCAAGTACGCAACGGCGATCTCGAACGGACTCATCGGTGATCCGGGGCTGGCGCCGCCCTGTTTGATGAGGTCTACGGTCTCTTGCAAGGAGGCGAGCCCGTCCAGGTAGGCGTTGATTTGGTCGAGAGTCAGACCGAAGCCGTCCGCCAGGGCCTGGCGTATCGCCAACGAGCTCCCCTTGTTGCTGCCCCCCTCCAGGCGCGGAAGCTCGGTGCGCCTGAGGCCAGACCTCTCCGCTAGCTGCTCCTGCGTGAGCTGCATGGCCTTCCGCAGAGCCTTGAGTCGATCCGCGAGCGTCACGCGGGCGACGGTACCGGGACCGGACTGTAGCACAATTCCCGACCCTGCTCGTACAAGTTGACACGTTCAAAGTTATACCTTAGCGTCGAGGCGTGCCTGTTCACCGTCCGACCGATGGTGCCCGAGAGCTTCGGGCGTACCTCACGCGGCGCGACATCAGCGTCCCGAAGTTTTGCGAGCTTCACGACCTCGACCGCATCGCCGTGCAGCGCGCGCTCAACGGCGAGAGACGCAGGACCTCGGTCGACTTTGCCTGGGACATCGAGCAGGCCACCGGGGGCGAGGTTGCGTGGCACAAGTGGCGGAGCGTCACGGCACGGCCCAAGGAGCGGAGTAGTAGCGCCGGCGCTCGTTCGAGGCGGCCGCGATCCGAACCCGCGGCCAATCGGAGATCGGCTCGATGAGCCGCGCGACGTCTATGCGCAGCGCCGGCGCCACCACGAAGCCCCGCCGGCCGCCGGTGAGCTGGGCCCCGCAGACGCTCGCCGTGCTGCGCATCGTTCGCCGCTGGCTGGCGAACGAGGCCAATGACCTACGCGACGCGCTCGACGAGCTGTGCGAGGTCGAGAGGACCGGGAAGGAGTGGGCCAAGCGGGACCGTGAGGCCCTCGAGGCGCTCTACGAGTACGCGCGTGCCCAGCAGCAGACGCTGGACGCGCTCCTCGCGCCGCAGGCCGCGGAGGACCCACCGGTGGACCTCCGGGAGATGCTCACCCTCAATCGCGCTCTTGAGGTCGTGGGGCGGGCGAAGTTGCGAGCTCGCCGCGGCTTGTACCGCCGCGAGCTCGCCGCCGCTGCGACGGGTTCACCCGGGGCAGCCACAGGCGAGCGTGTTCCTTCGCCCCGCGGGAACGAGGGAAAGAGCCGGCAGGCCCCGCGCCGCGCGAAGGCCCCGACCAGGGGCACGGGGCGATGAGCAGCGCGAAGCCGCCGGCCCGCCGGAAGCCCTGGAACTCGCAAACGCTCTTTGTGCTGCGAGCGATCCACCGATGGTTGGTGATCGAGACCAACGCGGCGAGGATGACAGCCGTCGAACTGCGCAACCGCGCCGACGCCGGGGCGCCGTGGGCCCTCGAGCTCGTCGACGCCGGTGTTCGCCTGTACGAGCGCAAGCGCGCGCTCGCGGACACGATCGAGGCCTTCATCGGCCGCCAAGGCACCGCGTTCGCCCAGGGCGACCCCGCGGCCTGGTCCGCGATGGACCTCCTGGACGAGCTCTGCGAGCTGAGCATGCGCAAGGAGCGCGAGCTCTGCGGCGTCTTCTATCGCGAGCTCGAGGCCGCCGCGACAGCTTCACCCGGGGAAACTGCTGGCGAGTGTGCGCCTGCGACCCGCGGGAACGAGGGGGAGAGCCGGCAGGCCCTTGAGCCGGCGGGTCCTGCGCGCGGGCCGCGCGGGGCCGAGGGCCATTTGCCGACAGAGAGCGGGCCCGGGGGCGCCCTCACGCCCGCCGAGCCCATCGCCACCCTTCCACCGAAAGGCAGCGGTCATGACAAATAGCACGAGCGATCCGCCCCGCGAACCCCTCCTGCTGAAGTCCAGCAGGATCATCTTCGAGGTGCCCGTCGAGCGCCTCGTCCCGTCTCCCACCCAGCCCCGCACGAGGAGCCGCGACGGCGCCGATCTCGTGGACAGCATCCGCGAGCACGGCGTGATCGAGCCCCTGTGGATCCGGCGTTCGGTCGACGATGACACCTACGAGATCATCTTCGGCGAGAGGCGCTGGAACGGCTCCAAGCTCGCCGGGCTGGCCACGGTGCCCGCCGAGCTCCGGGACGATCTGACGACCGAGGAGATCGTCGTCCTCCAGGACATCGAGAACGGCCAGCGCGAGGACGTCTCGCCGCTCGACGAGGCCCGCTCGTACCGGCTGCTCCAGCAGCGCTTCGGGCGCGCGACGCACGAGGTGGCGCGCATGGTGCACAAGCCCGAGGCCCGCGTGCTGCGGCGGCTGAAGCTCCTCGCCCTGCCCGAGTGCGCGCAGCGCGCGCTCGATGATGGCTCGCTCCCCCTGCGCAGCGCGGAGGCGCTCGCCCGCATCCAGCACCCCGACGACCGCGAAGCGGCGTCGCGTCGCGTGATCGCCAGCGAGATGAGCCCCGCGCTGGTGACGCGGATGGTCGAGCACGAGTACATGCTGCGGCTCGCGGACGCCCAGTTCGATCGGGAGGACGCGCGGCTCGTGCCCGACGCGGGGCCATGCAGCCGCTGCCCGAAGCGGTCCGGCGCGCAGATGCTGCTCTACGCCGACGCGGGCGAGGAGGAGGATCGGTGCTCGGACCGGGACTGCTTCGAGGCGAAGAAGCGCGCGCACTGGGAGCGCGAGGCCGCAGCCGCTACCGCTCGGGGTGTCCGCGTCGTCGACGGCCAGGAGGCGGCCAAGCTGTTTCCGCACGGGGGCCACGGGGGCATGAGCGGGAAGGCCGCGCAGGACTTCGTCGAGCTCGACCACCCCTGCTACATGGTCGCGCCCGCTCCGGTGTCCGCCGGCGACGACCGCGAAGACGGCGACGACGGGTTGGTGGACGAGGAGCCCTCGCGCGCGCCGACCTGGCGCGAGGTCCTCGGCCGCCAGGCCGGGCCGGCGCTGCTCGTGCGCGACCCGGGCGGGCGCGTCCACGAGCTCGTGCCGCGCGAGGCCGCCGTGCAGGCGCTCGCCGGCACCGGGAAGCTGCCGAGTCCGGCGCCGGAGCCGCGCGTCGCGCCGAACGCCGGGCGCGCGACCGAGGAGGCGCGCATCGCCCGCGCGGCCCAGGAGAGCGCCTACGAGAACTCTCTCGCCGCGATCGCGGCGAAGGCAGCCGAGACGAAGCCCTCGCTCTCGTTCTGGCGGTTCCTGGTCGCGCTGCTCCTCGAGGTCCTCGACACGTGGCAGCTCGGCCTCGAGGACGTGATCCAGCGCCGCAAGATCGACCAGCGCGACGACGAGGGGGAGGTCGAGGCGCTTCTCCGCTACGTGGCGTCGGCCAAGGAGCCCGAGGCGCGAGGCCTCGTGATCGAGCTGCTCGTGAGCGGCAGGGACTTCGCGCACGACTGCGAGGGTTGCTCGCTCGACATCGCCGCCCGGTTCTACGGGGTCGACCTGAAGAAGATCCACACGACCGCGCTGCGAAAGGCGCGCGAGGCGGCGGCGAAGGAGGCGCGCACCGAGAAGCCCACAGGGCGCAAGAAGGGGCCGCGGGGCTCTGCGCGCTCGGCCGCCGCCGCGGCTCCGCCGACGCCGCCGGCGAAGGCCGCCGCCGACGCGCGTGCCTGCGTTGTGTGCGGCTGCACCGACGACGCGGCGTGCGACGGCGGGTGCTCGTGGGTCGATGAGACGCGATGCTCCTCATGCGCTGCGCTCCAGGAGCGCATTCTCGAGGTGCTCGGCGAACGGCCCATGACCCGTGAGGACCTCCGGGCTGGACTCGAGGCGGAGGAACAGCCGTTTGCGCAGCGGGTTCACGCTGCAAGCGACGACCTGATCACGCGACGGCTGGTGCGGGCGCGCGACGGGAAGCTCGACCTCGTGCAGCGGCGCCTGTTCACGGGGCCCGCGAAGGGCCGCAGCAGGGGCGCGCTGACCCACGCGGAGGCGACATGAACGCGGGCATACGCCAGACGGTGCGCGAGTGCGAGCTCGTCGCGAAGCTGCTCGCCGGCCACCAGGTCGACGAGGATCAGCTCCACGCGATCACCGACCAGCAGCTCCGCTGCGTCGTCGCCGCGAAGCGCGCGCTGGAGTACCTGCGCTTCGACTTCTCGGACGAACAGCTCGCGGTGGTCGCGCACGTGCTGATGGAGCTCTCGGCGGAGTGCGCGGGCACGCCGGTCCGTGAAGTGGTCCGCGAGCTCGAGCTCCTTCGGCGGGCGGCTCGTGAGGTCACGGGGGAGGTGAGCGATGCTGGCTAGGTACGCCGTGGTGCTCGGCGTCGAGCGCGAGCAGCGCGAGACGGGCCGCTACCTTCTCGAGCGGCTCGTCGCCCGGGTGCCGGTGGGCTCGTTCGAGGGAGAGCTGCTCGCTCGCTGGGCCGACGTCATCGAGGACAGCCCGCGGTGCGTCTGGCATGCCGCCGAGGCCTTCGCGGTCTGGGCGCGAGAGCTGAGCCCTGAGCTGGCTGCGCGCGCCGGGCTCTTCGACGCTGTGGAGGCCGCGAAGCTCTTCGAGCGCGCCGCGCTCTATGGCTGCGTCCAGCTCGAGTGGTCGAGCGCGCGTCGCGCTGAGCTGCGGCGGGGAGGCGCACGATGAGGACCGAGCACCATCTCGTGCGCGAGCTGCGCCAACGCGGGCTGATGCCGCTCGTGCGGGCGGTCGCCCGGGATCATGGCGTCAAGGCGATCGACCTGCTCAGCCAGGAGCGAGGACGGGCGCTACACGCCGCACGCTGCCGGCTGTGGGGCATCCTGGCGGCCCGCTACAACATGTCGTCGGTCGAGATCGGGCGCCTCTGCGGCCGCGACCACACCTCGGTGCTCGCCGCGCTCCGCAAGCCGGTGCCGGCCGCGCCGAGCTCGCGCGAGGGCTGCCCCGTGCAGCGCCGTTCGGAGGACGTGGCGGCATGACGACCGGCGCCCAGCGCACGCCTGAAGGTGCTGGGCCTGCGCTGGCGCGCTCCGCCGGCCGCGTCTCCGACGTCGAGCGGATGCTGGCCGAGCTCCCGGCCAACGGGACCTGGATCCTCGAGAGCCTCGCCGTTCAGGGCGCGCGCCTGCCCTGGCGGCGCGCCGGGCCCGCGCTCGCCCTCCTCAGCACGGAGGGGCGGGCGGAAGTGCGTCGGTGGAAAGGGCACACGTGGGCACGGAGAAGGGTCTGATGAGCGAAGAGACAGCGGGCGCGCCGGACGCGCGTCGCCCGGGCGGGCGCGGTTCGAGCGGCGAGCGGGCGGCGGGCACCAAGAAGCGTGACGGGCACGACGCCGGCGCCGCCGGTGGGCGCCCGCTCCGCGCCAGCGTCTCGCGCAAGCGGCGCGGGTCGGGGCACGGCCGGCGCCGGGGCAACAAGGGCCGCTTCCGCATCATCTGGGTCTCCCTCTGGGGGGACGAACGGTTCCGGGCGCTCGGCGACGACGGCAAGCTGCTGTGGTTGTACCTGCTGACCGGACCGGAGGTGACAACCCTTCCCGGACTGGTCGCGGCGGGGCGCGCGCACATCGCCGAGAAGTTCCGGTGGACGCTGGAACGGTTCGACGCAGCGTTCTCGGAGCTCGCGCGGAGCGGCATGGCCACCGCCGACTGGGAGGCCCAGGTCGTCTTCCTGCCGAAGGCGGTGCGGCACAACCCCCCCGCCAACCCGAACACCGTGATCTCGTTCCGCGGCTACTGGGACGAGCTGCCGGAATGTGCCTTAAAATTCGATGGCTTAGCCCCCATCGTGGCCCACCTGATGGGCTGCCCTGAGAGCTACCGCGAGGCGTTCGTCCGAGCGTTCGACGGCGTGCCGCTCGCGCTGCCGGACGGGTTCGTGAACGGTTGGCGCAACGGTACGCCCAACCAAGATCAGGATCAGGATCAGGATCAGGACCAAGATCAGGAAAAGGATCACTCGAGAGCGCAACGCGTGCGCGCGCGCGCACGAGAGGGAGGGGTCGAGGACCCAGGAGGGGAGGAGGGAGACGGCGATGCGCCGGCGGCCAGTCCGACGACGCAGGCCATCCTGGCCGAGCTCCAGGCCCGGCCCGCGCTGCGCGAGGTGGCGGAGCCGGCATTCGCCGCGGTGCTGGGCGAGATGGTCGACGGCGGCCAGCAGACGCTCGAGCGGGCGCTGAGGGCCATCCGCGAGGGGGCGGCCAAGCAGGCCGCCGACCAGCGGCCGCCGCGGCAGCTCAAGGCCTTCCTCGTCGGCTGCGTTACCGCGGGGCCCCTGGGCCGCCCGGGCCCGGCGGCGCCGGAGCAGCCCGAGGCCTCGCCGGCCGAGGCGGCGCAGGTGCTGGAGATCTACGCCGAGGTCTGGTCGCGGCGGTATGGCGCCTACTGCGAGGACCCTGATGGTGCGGATCGCGCGACGGCCGGTCGCCTGGCGGTCAAGGCGCGGCGCATGGCCGAAGGGGCGCCGCCCGCTGGACCCGAGCCGGAACCGTGGCTGGAGCTGGTCAGGTTCTGGGTGAAACGGTTCCTGCGCGAGGACGAGCACGCGCAGCGCCGGCACCGCCTCGACCTGATCCACGGCCACCTGCAGCGCTACCGGACGCCGTGGCACGAGCGGATGGACCGCGAGCAACGCCTCGCGAAGACGCGCGCGGAGGAGCACCACGTCGGCCCGCGCGCGGGCGAGGTACCGCCGGCGCGTCGCTCGGGCGAGATCCCGCCGCCGCCGGAGCTGCGACACCTGCTCGCGCGGCTGGGAAGCGGAGGGGACGACGCCGAGGACGTCGACGGTGCTGGGGACGTGGAGGACGCCGAGGTATCGGCCGCATGAAGCACGACACGGAGGCCGCGCTCAAGGACCTCGCAGCGAAGGTGGAAGCGGCCTTTCTGGCCGCGCGACGGGCGTGCGCCGCGCTCGGCGAGGACGACGCCTTCTGGGAGCCGGAAGCGGCGAAGCTCATCGACCCCGATCTCGCCGGAG
The DNA here is from genome assembly GCF_051524405.1 of Sorangium sp. So ce119. NCBI lineage: Bacteria > Pseudomonadati > Myxococcota > Polyangiales > Polyangiaceae > Sorangium > Sorangium sp. So ce119. The sequence goes on from NZ_CP150310.1 coordinate 543,985, forward strand.
GGCTCGCCCTCGCGAACGCGCTCGCGATCCTGATGCTCGAGCGCGTGAACATGGTGTCCCGAACCGTCTTCGCCGCCGGCGCGCAGAACGGTCCGGCCTGGCGGGACGAGGTCGCCGGCGACGTTGCTGCGCGCTGCGCGCGGCTGGACGAGGGGTGCTCGTGCGGCAGGTGCGCGCGCTGCCAGGCCGCGCAGGATGCCGTGCGGCGCGCGATGGAGATCGTGAACGGGGCGCATCGCTGAGCGCGTGACGCGAAGGGGCGCGTCGAGCTGCTGGAGTTGGGGGGCTGTCTGCTCCGCCCGGCTCCTTCAAGGGGGGGACATGGACGTGGACTTTGAAGCCGTGTGGCGGGAGCGCGCGCTGATCCGAGCGGCGCTGAGGCATGCTGGCGTGGCGTCGGCCGACGTCGACGACGTCGCCCAAGAGGTGCTGCTCGGCGCTTGGCGCGCGCTCCAGGCGGGGCAGTTCCTTCCGGCCGGCGGAAGCATCGGCGCGGCGCTCGCGCGCTGGCTCCGCGGCATCGCAAGGCGGCAGGCGCGCTATCACCGCCGGAGGTCCGCTCGCCGCGGCGTCGCGGTGCGCCCCGACGACCTGGTCGAGCCTGCTGTGGGCCCTGACCTGTCGCTCGAGCGCCGAGCTGAGCTCGCCGCGCTCGGCGAGCTCGCCGGCGCACAGCAGCTCGTGCTCGTGCTGATGGCGGAGGGGCACTCCGTCGAGGAGATCGGCGACATCACGGGCGTGCATCCCAGCACCGCGTGGGCCCGGCTACGCGCAGCGCGCTCGGCGGGGGCCGCGGCCCTCGCGCGACACCAGGCGCGCGAGCGGTTCGCCGAGGCGCGGTCGTGCCATAGGCGGAGTGGGAGCACGGACGGACACCGACCCAGCGTGGTGCGCCGCGTAACGCCATGACGGCGGAATTCGGTCGTCATCGCGTACTACCCTGCACCACACGATCGCACAGGGGACTTTCTGCGTCACAGGTCAGGGGAAATCCTGACGTTTCGTCGTAATGGGCGGTACACTCTCACGATCGTGACTGAGTCTCACCCTGCACTCTCCCTTCCTGTCACCTCACACCTGTCCGGAGAGCCTGCGGGGCGACAACCCCGCGTCGAATGGGTCGATTGCGATGCTGGTCTGCGGGTCGTGGTCGGGCCCCAAGGGCCGGTGGTCGAGGCGATCGCGAGCCTCGATGCAATGGGGCAGCCCGTGTGGCGGGGCGTCGATACGGCCGACCCGGCCGAGACGCGCCAGCGAAAGCTGATCGGCTGGAAGGCCATGACGACGCAAGCGGGCCTCGAGCCGTCGCAATGGCGCATGGTGTTCAAGGCGAGCCGGAGGAACCTCGATCCGTTGCTCGTGTTCTACAACGCGTGGGACGAGCCATTCACGTACGAGGTGATCATGCGCGACTGGCTTGCGCGACAGGTCCGCCCCGCGCGCGCCTTCGACCTCGAGCGGCTCGCGGAGCGTGCGCGCGGACGCGTCACGCAGCGCGCGCGCGCTGGCCGCGGGCGCGCGGCGTAGCCCACCGGCGGACGCCGATCGAGCAGCGGCGTCTACGTCGTGCACTCAAGTGTAGTGCCCCCACAAAAAGCCCCGCCAGCGCAGGGAAATTTATCGCCCTGCGTGTACCAAGATGCACCTCGTCAGCACGGCGGGTGAGCGCGCATCTTCGCGAGCGTGCAGCACGATGACCTCGCGAGCTCGGACGCCCTCGTTCCGGTCGACGCCGGCGCGCTCGCGCCCGTCGAGCAGCTCCGGCGTGATCGGCAGCCGCACCTCGTCTACCTCGCTTCGCTGACGACCGAGAAGGGTCGCCGTGCAATGCGCGGCGCGCTCGACGCCATTGCGGCCGAGCTCGGCGCGGGCAGCGAGCGCGAGCTCGACGCCGACACGGTGCCTTGGCACCTGCTGCGCTACCAGCACACGCAGGCGGTGCGGGCGGCGCTCGTCGCGGCGCGCTACGCGCCGGCGACGGTGAACCGGATGCTCGCGGCGCTCCGCGGCGTCCTTCGCGAGGCCCGCCGGCTTGGGTTGATGTCCGCGGAGGACTGCGTGGCCGCGTGCGACCTGAAGGCCGCGCGCGGCGAGCGCCTGCCGTCGGGGCGGGCGCTGAGCAGGGCGGAGGTCCTCGCGCTGCTCGAGGTCTGCGACCGGCGCACGCGCGCCGGGGCGCGAAACGCCGCGCTGGTCTCGCTGCTCTACGGGTGCGGGCTGCGCCGCGCCGAGGCCGTGGCGCTCGACTGCGAGGACTACGCCGCGGGCGAGTTGAAGGTGAGGGGCAAGGGCGGCAAGGAGCGCAAGGCGTTCGTCGGTGGTGCTGCCGGCGCGCTCGACGCCTGGCTGGCGGCGCGGTCGCACGTCGACGCCCCGGCGCTTTTCCTGCCGGTCGATCGGCTCGACCGCGTGCAGGCCCGACGGCTCACGGACCAGGCGGTGTTCGACATCTTGAAGCGGCTCGCCGTCGCCGCCGGCGTCGAGGGCCTCACCCCGCACAACATGCGCCGGACCTTCATCACCGAGCTCCTCGATCGCGGGGCAGACCCGATCACGGTCCAGCGCATGGCGGGGCACGCGCAGGTCACCACCACCCAGAAGTACGACCGCCGCGGCGAGGACGTGCAGCGCAGAGCGGCCGATTTGCTGCGGCTCGACTGAGCCAGAGGGACGCATGGAGATCAAGTTCGAGAGCGTGAAGGAAGCGGCGGACGCCTGGGCCGAGGCGAAGCTCCAGTCGAAGAGAGCAGACGCTGTGATGGAGGCGGCGGAGCCGGTGCTGATGGCGTACTTCGACGAGCACCCGGACGCCGAGGACTACGACGGTCGCATCGCGCTCACCAAGGTGAGCCAGGTGCGGCTCGATAACGCCAAGGTGAAGACCCACCTGGGTCTCGACCTCTTCCGGTTCCAGCGGACCATCTCCTATCGCTCGCTGGCGCTCATCACGAAATGAACTCGCCGCGGCGGCTCCCCCTGACGCGTGGCGACTGCATCGACGGCCCTCGGCCATGCCCGCACGTGCGGTGCCGTCACCATCTCGGGCCCGAGCTCGGCGAGCCGGAGCTCGCGACGAGCTGCGCGCTCGACGTCGCGGACCTCGGGGGAGCGAGCGCGGAGGAAGTCGCCGAGCTGCTTGGCGTGAGCGTCGGCGAGGTGCGCCGCGTCGAGGCCGAGGCCCTCGCGCGAGCGCGAACGGGTTGGCAGTAGGCCGGCGGCACGCCGGAGAGAGGTAGATCGTGCTGTTTCTGACGAACCTGGATCAGGCGCTCACCGAGTGGACCGAGCGCACCACGGGCTACGACGCCGAAAACAACTACACCCAGAAGCCGTTCGACGGCGAGCCTGGCGACGGGCCCCATCAGCGGCACAAGGCCGCGATGCAGGACCTCGCGCTCGCGATCCTCACCGAGGCGGAGCGCGTCACGAAGCGAGAGGTCGAGCGCGCCTTGGCGCCGAGGCCTTCGCGCTTGCGCGCGGTCTGCGGCCGCGTACTCCGCGGCTTCGCCGAGCTCGTGGACCCCCGTGTCATCGGCGCGGAGTGGCGCTCGTGAGGCACGATGCTCGAGGCCCTGGTGCCCGCGCTGCTGACCCTCGGTGGCTACGGCGCGCTCGTGTACGCGGTGTGGCGGCGCTGATGCGGTTCACGTACGCCATCGTGCTGCTCGGCGTCGCGCTGCTCTGCTCCGCGTGCGCGAGCCTGCCCGGCCTCGGCGCTCCGGTGCCCATCCCCTCCGCCGAGGCGGTCGGGGCCGCGATGGTCGTCGCCTACCCGGGCGCGCAGCGCCTGTGCGTGGAGGAGGCGCCGCGGGACGAGCAGCGGCGCGCGTGCGTGCGCATGGTGCGCGAGGCGTTCCGCGCTGCCGTCGAGGTCGTCGACGGCGCAGTGGACGGCGACCTCGACGAGCTCGCCGACCGAGAGGAGCTCGGCCGATGACCGCGCCGCTGTCCTGGCTGCCGGCCGCCGCCGGCGCCGCGCGCGAGGCCGCCATCCTCGAGGAGGTGCGGCGCGGGCGCCACGACCCGATCCGCTGGACGACGATCCGCGTCCCGAGCTTCGATGACCTGCACGTCCTGGAGGTCGAGCTGCCCGAGGACGCCCTGAAGCTCGAGGGGGTCCGGGTCAACGTCACGGCGCGCACCGCGCAGCAGATCGCCGACCTGCTCGGCTGCGTGCTGCCGACGCCGCGCATCGTCGCTCACGCGCACGTGCAGGCCGCCGTGCCCGTCTACGTCGGGCCGAGGAAGCCGGACGCGACCATGGCGACCACCGCGGTGATGATCGCGCGCTCTCGCGACGTCGACGCGGTGGTGGGCGGGCGCAGCGGACTGGTCTCACAGGGCGCATGGAAGCACTGGGTGCTGGCGCCCGGCACCACCAAGACGCGCGCCGCGAACTACGGTTGGATGCGCTCTGACGGTCGCCCGTGGCAGAGCCTCGGCCTCGCTCACAACCTGGACCACACCGACTACTCGCAGGCCTGGCAGTGCCCGCGCCGGCGGTGTCGCCTCGACGGCCGCGAGATGGACCTCGCCGACGTGCTGCGCGACGCGGCGCTCGCGCGGCTGCTCACCTGGGACGGCCAGCCGCTCGACGCAAGGCAGCCCGGCGTCCTGCTCGCCGGTCCACCGCCGGCGCCGCCGGCGCCGCGGCCCGCCGCACCGGCCCCTCCGCAGACGTGGATCCCGGCGAGGAACTACACCCCGGCGTCTCGCGCCGTCGCCGACGTGGTCGTCCTGCACACGACCGAGGGCAAGCGCGCGCGGGGGGCTGCGCGCGCTGTGGCGCGGTGGTTCGGCGGCTCCGCCGCGCCGAAGGCCTCCGCCCACTACATCGTCGACGACGACGAGGTGATCGCGTGCGTCGCCGAGGGCGACGTCGCCTGGGCCGCGCCGGGTGCGAACCACGACGGCATCCAGATCGAGATGTGCGGCTACGCGCGGCAGACGCACTCGGAGTGGCTCGCCGGCGGGCTGCTCGAGCGCGCGGCCGAGCTCACCGCGGACATCTGCCGCCGGCACCAGATCCCGATCGCCCGGCTCTACCCAGAGGACCTCGCCGCCGGCGCGCGGGGCATCAGCGGGCACGTCGACGCGAGCCGAGCGTTTCGGAAGAGCGACCACTGGGACCCGGGGCCGAGCTTCCCCTGGACGCGGTTCCTCGAGCTCGTGGCCGCGGCGGCTCGCAAGCTCGGGCCCGAGGCGGGCCTCGACGAGGGCGAGGTGGAGGTCGACCTCGAGGAGCTCGACCGATGATCCCGCGGGAACGCAGCATCCTCGAGAGGATCGCGGACTGGATGGTCGACGCAGTCTTCAGCCCGCGCGCGGGTTACGACGTCAAGCTCATTCAGAGGCCGACCGAGCCGGGCGAACTGGACGCGCTGCCGGAGGAGCCGCGCGTCTGCGTTGACGACCTCGAGGCATCCGAGCAGCGCTCCGAAACCGCGTGGGTGGAGGGGCGCACCCTGCACGGCGTGGACCTCGCCCTCACCGCCGACGAGACCGTGATCGCAGTGCGGCGTGGGCAGGACATCCTCGAGTGCACCGCGATCGCCTGCGCGCCGGTCACGGTGGCGCGCTCTAAGGTGCTCGCCGCCCTGCGCGAAGCGTGGCGAAACGGGGAGTGGATCTCTTCCGGTTGGACGCACGACTACGAGCGAGCGTTGGAGGGGAGCGGCATGAAAGACGCAGCGGAGCTGATCGCAACCCGTCTGGGCATCGCCGAGGCGGACCTCCAGGAGGAGCCGCGGCCGCACGAGAGGCTGATCGGCGTAGAGCAGCCCGAGGTCACCCGAGATGACGCCTGACGAGGTCCGCATCGCGGCCGGCCTGATCCCGTTCGACGACTACGCGCGCGCGGCCAGCGCGGCGATGGCGCAGCGCTTCCCAGGCGTCAAACCGTGGCGCGGCACTGGGCGGACGACGCGAATGCTCTGCGAGGCCCTCGCGGCGGCGAGCGAGGGCCGCCGCGTGCACGTCGTGGCAGGGCGCAGGGGGGGCTGGAGGCTCCCGCACCTCCAGCGGCAAGCTCTGGGTCTCGCGCGCCAGGCGGGGCTAACGCTCGAGCGGGTGTGCTTCCTGGCCTACGACGAGGCCCACAAGCTCATGCACGCGCCGCGCGAGGACCTCGTGCTGCACGAGCACGACTGATGTCGTCGCCCCTGCGCGCCTTCCTGCGCCGCTTCCGCGAGGCCATGGGCAAGGCCGACATCTCCCTCTGGCCCATCACCGTGCGGCTCGACCAGCCCGATCCGGCGCGGCCCGAGCCGCGCATCGTGCGCGGTCACGTCTCCGTCCCTCGCGAGCCGCTCGCGACGTCGACTCACGCTTTCGAGAACTCACCTTCTCATAAGTGCCAGTGGTGAGCCGCCACCCGGCAGGAGAGCTCATGAATTCCGCTGCAACAGTAATAGAGGGGGCGCCGGGCGGACCCCGACGAGGCGATCCTCGCCCTCGCGTCGCTGCACCGCGTGTCTCGGCTCGCGCTCCAGCGGCACCGCAGCCACGCTCGCGAGGCGCAGCCCGCGCGCGCCGCCGCCCCCCCCGCCCCGAAGCCTGCACCCCAGCGAGGGCCCTGTGTAGCGCCGGAGTCAGAGGCGGAATCCCGGTCCGACGTCCCACTGCCTGCGAGCTCGCTCGAGCGCGTCGGCCTGATGGCGGACCGCGCGCTGGCGAACGCGATGAGGGCCGCGGAGGACCCGAGTCTCAGCCCGAGCGCGCTCCGTGAGGTGCAGGCCGAGGCGCGCCAGTGGGAGGCGCTCCGCGCGAAGCTGCGCGGCGAGGGCGGGCGCGTCCCGCCGCTCCACGAGCACCCGGAGTACCCGGCGTTCGTCGAGCTCATGCTCGAGGCGGTCGAGGCGGTCCCCGGGGCGGCGGAGCGGCTCCTCGAGCTGCTCCGCGCGCGCAAGGTCGAGGCTGACAAGGAGCTCACCGCCTGATGGGCTCCGCGGCCGCCGGGACGTGGCTCGACGACCTCGAGACGCGCGTCGTGCAGCGGCGCGCGGCGCGGGTGCGCCGGACGTGGCCCTGCGCCGAGTACCAGCGGGCCCCGGTCCGCTTCTGCGAGGAGCAGCTCGGGTTCGAGCCGTGGGACCGCCAAGCCGAGGTCCTCGAGGCCCTGGTGCCCCCTGGCGCGTGGGTCTCGGTGGTGAGCGGCCACAAGATCGGCAAGAGCAGCCTCGCGGCCGGCGCCGCGCACTGGTTCTCGAGCTCTTTTGAGGAGGCTCGCGTGGTGCTCTTGGCCCCGAAAGCCGAGCACATCCGCGTCGTGATCTGGCGCGAGGTCACGAAGTTCTACAAGCGCTCGGGCCGGTGCTCGTCGTGCCGCGCCATCGAGGCGCGCGAGAACAGGACGCCCGATCCGTGTCCGTTCTGCAGCCCGCTCGGTGATCCCGAGTGGCTCTCCGTCGAGCCTCACCGCGGGCTCAGGTACCCGGACGGTCGCGAGATCTTCGGCTACACCGCGCGCGACGTCGACGCCATCGGGGGCCTCAGCGGGCCCAACATGCTCTTCATCTACGACGAGGCCTCCGGCATCCCGGACGGCGTCTTCAACGCGATGAAGGGCAACGCCGCCGGCGGCGTGCGCGTGCTCATGATCGGCAATCCCCTGCGCACGACGGGGGAGTTCTACGAGAGCCGGCACAACCCGGCGAAGAAGAAGCTCTACACGACCTTCCAGATCTCCTCGGAGGACACGCCGAACGCCCGCACCGGGCGCGCCGTGATCCCCGGGCTCGCGACGCGCAAATGGTGCGAGGAGCGCGCCGAGGAGTGGGGCCGGGACTCGGTCCTCTACGCCGTCCGCGTCCGCGGCGAGGACCCGAAGTACGAAGAGGGCCAGCTCGTTCCGGTCGACGTCATCGAGGACGCCGAGAAGCGTTGGGAGACAGCGCGCGCCGAGGGGCGGCTCCAGATCGGCGTTGACGTCGCGTTCACGGGCGACGACGCGGCGATCGCGCCGCGCCGCGGGCAGAAGATCCTCGAGGTCACGTCGATCTCTGACGCCGGCGACGAAGAGACGCTCGCCGAGCACGTCATGAGCGCGGTGCGTGCGCATCGGCGCGACCACGAGCGCAAGCCGCTCGTCGTGTACGATTCGAACGGCCCGGGCGCACGGCTCGGAAAGGCGCTGCGCGCCTACGCCGACGAGATCGAGATCGTCGGCGTGAATGGCACCGCGACCCCGCGGAGTCCGAAGGAGTTCTTTCAGCTCCGCGACGAGGTGGCGTGCAACTTCGCCGCCTGGCTCAAGGCCGGCGGCGCCATCCCGTCCGACGGCAAGCTTCAGGGCGAGATCGGCCATACGAAGGCGATCGACGCGGGCGGCGGCCGCCGGCGCGTGTGGTCGAACGACGCGATCAAGCGGGTCCTGGGCCGGTCGCCCGACCGCCGGAACGCCTGCGAGCTCGCCGTCTGGGAGGTCGCCTCCGGCGCGAGCGCGGAGGACGAGCAGCTCGTCGCGCAGCCGACGCTCCCGCAGGTCCGCACGTACGGCGGGCGGGGCGCCGAGGGGCGCCCCGCGCCCGCCACGGGGCTGAACCCCTACGCCGGCGGGATCGACCCGTATGGCGGCCGCGGGAGGCGCTCATGAGGCTGCGCGCCGCCTTCCGCCAGGCCGTCGGGCAGGCCGCCCGGCAGGTCGCCGAGATCCTCCTGGAGCCTGCGACGCCGGCGCCGGCGAGCGTCGCCGAGGCGCCGCGCCGCAAGAAGCGCCGCTCCCGCAACCTGGCCCCGCTCTCTCGGACCGTCGTCGAGTGGTATCAGGCCGATCTCGCCTACGCCTCGCAGCTCGCGGACGGCGGCAACCTGATCGAGGTCGGGCGGCTCCGTGCCGCGCTCACGAGGGACGCTGTCGTCCGCGGGCTCGTCGACACGAGGTTCGGGGGCTTGGTGCGTCAGCCGCGCCGCTGCGTCGGGCACCCGGAGGTCGTGCGCTGGCTCGACGGCGAGGAGGGGCGGCCCGGCGTCTGGAACTACATCTTCCCGCCGGCCGAGCTCGCGCAGCTCAACGCCGACGGCGGCATCTGCGGGGTCGGGGTCGGCGAGTTCGTGCAGGAGGACGGCATGTGTCTGCCGCAGCTCCGGCGGCTCGACCCGCAGTGGCTCTACTACCGCCACGATGAGGACCGATATCAATACCGTTCAGCCGCTGGGCTGCTCGACGTCGAGCCCGGCAATGGCCGCTGGGTACTGCACAGACCGGGCGGCGTGAACGAGCCCTGGAAAGAGGGGATCTGGTACTCCGCGGGACGCGCCTTCATCGCGAAGGAACACGCGATCAACTACCGGGAGAACTACGCGGGCAAGCTCGCACACCCGGCTCGCGTCGCTGTCAGTCCGCAAGGGTCGAGCGAGGATCAGAGCCAGTCGTGGTTCCAGTCGGTGATGGCATGGGGCGTCAACACCGTCTTCGGGATGAAGACCGGTTACGACGTCAAGCTGCTGGAAAGCAACGGTCGCGGTCACGAGGTGTTCCACGCGATCATCGAGCACAGCAACCTCGAGTTCATGATCGCGTTCGTCGGGCAGATCGTCACGCAGACGGGCGGAGTCGGATTCAGCAACAGCGACACGTTCGAGACGATGATGTTCAACCGCATCGACTCCGACGGCATTGCGCTGGCCGACACCATCAGCACGCAGGGTATCGAGCCGGTCGTCTGGCGCTACCTCGGCGCGGGCTGCCTGAGCACGCCGACGCGTGTGGAGTGGGACACGCGGCCCCCGGCGGACATGACGGCGGTCGCGGAGACCCTCACCCAGGCGGCTGGCGCGATCAAGGCGCTTCGTGAGGTGATGGCGGCCGAGGGCATCCCGCTCGATATGCGGCAGCTGCTCAGCGACTTCGGCGTTCCGGTCCGCGGCGACGTGGACGGCGACGCGCAGCCCGACGACGTCGCGGCGCGCATCCTGAAGACCTGGCAGCGCGACTATGGGGCGACCGGCGCGCTCGTCGCGGCGCGAGCGCTCGTCTCGCTGGCCGAAGCGGCGGCCAACGACGTGGAGGCGGACCTTGCTGCTGCCTGACCTCCAGCAGCGCCTCTCGTGGTGGCAGCCTCGCTTCGGACTGCGGGACTGGAAGATCGCGGCCCGCTACGTCGACGACCTGCACCTCGACGGCCAGCCCGTGTGGGGGCTCTGCCGCCGTCTGGTCGACAACCGCACGGCCGAGATCCTCATCCGCACGCCGACCAACGAGGCGGAGCTCGCCGAGGTCGAAGAGACCCTCGTGCACGAGCTCCTCCACTGCCTGCTCGCGCCGCTCGGAGGCTGCGAGCCGGCATCGGTGGCGGCCGAGGAGAACGCGGCCTGGACCCTGTCGCCGCTGTTGGTGCAGCTCGGGCAGACCCGCCGGGGAAGGATTCTCGCGCGCGCGATGAGCCGCGCGGGTGTGTTGCTCGCCGCGGGTCGGACCCGCTCGAGCGGGAGGACTCGAATGGATCCGAAGTTGATCGCCATGATCAAGGCGCTGCTCAATAGCGAGAGCATTCCGCCCGATCAGGCAAACGCTCTTCTGGCGGAGGTCGTCGCCGCCTACGAGAGCGCCGGGGCAAGCGACGGCGCGGACGAGGCCGCCGAGGTGGACGACGAGGCTGGCGCCGGCGCGATGGCCGAGGCCGACGACGCCGGCCAAGGCGGGGGCGCGGGGGAGGGCGGCAACAAGCCCTTCCAGCGCGCGACCGGGGCTGGCGCCCCGGGGCCGAGCGTCGCCGTCGAGGCCCTCATGGCGGCCTACCGCGCGCGGACCGAGGCGCCGCGGCGGAGCCGGGAGGAGCGCCTCCGGGAGCTGCGGCTCCCGAAGGACATCGCCGACATCGCGAGCAAGCTGCCCGACGCCGAGTTCGACGAGTTCGCGCGGCTCGCCGAGCCCCTTGCGCGCCAGAGCGGCCCGGTGCGGCGCGGGACGCAGGGCGAGGGGAGCGGCGGCCGCGGCGGGCCGCAGGGCACGAGCCGAGAGGCCGCCCGAGCGCGGCTGCCGCTCGACCAGCGCGAGGGCCTCTCGCGGACGTTCGGGAGCCGCGCCGCGCGGCCGACGGTCGCACGCACGCGCGGCGGCGAGCTCGTGATGTCCCACGTCGGCAACGTGCCCGAGGGCTCGGCGCCGCTCGGCGGGAACGGAGGCAAGTAGCATGGCCGCCACCACCGGACCCATCGGCGAGCGCCTCCGCTCCTTCCGCGTGCTCGAGGGGATCCCCCTCGCGGCGAACACCAAGATCAACCAGGGCGCCGACCTCGCGGTCAACGCGTCCGGCCAGCTCGTCCCGGTCACGTCGTCCGCGGCGATCAAGCCGCTCGGCGCGATCGCGCCGCGAACCTTCGACAACACCGGCGGCGCGGCGGGCGCCGTCCTGGGCGCGGCCGACTTCATCCGCGAGCGGCGGGTGCGCGGCTACCTCAACGACGCCGCCCCCAACGCCGTCTCGCGCGCGAACGTCGGGAGCACCGTCTTCCATCTGGACGACCAGACCCTGACCACGCTCGGCACCGGGCGGAGCGCGACCAACGGCAAGGTCCTCGATGTCACGGACGCGTCGAGTGACGTCGGCGCCTTCGTCTGGGTGGAGATCTGACATGGGCGCTATCACGCAAAGCTTCATCTACTCGTTCGAGACCGAGCTCCAGCACCGCGTGCAGAGCGCGTGGAACCGGGTGCTCAAGCGCCTCTGGTGGATGCGGGTCGCCTCGACGCAGCCGAGCAACACGCTCACCGAGATCTACGAGTGGCAGCTCTCGACAGCGAGGATTCATAACCTCGGTCTCGAAGGGGCCAACAAGGTCTACGCCGACCTCGTCTCCCAGCAGTTCAGCATTACGAACCAGTACTGGGGCGAGTCGCTCAAGCTCTCGAAGCAGAAGATCAAGGACAACAAGTACGAGCTCGCCGCGCAGTGGGCGAGCGACATCGGCAAGGCGGGCGCCTACCATCCGCAGCGTCAGATCGTCCGGCTGATGCGCCAGGGCAAGACGGCGAAGTGCTACGACGGCCGGCCGTTCTTCGACACCGCCCATCCGTACAACCCGTTCGACTCCGGCGCGGGCACGTACTCGAACCTTTTCACGGAGAACGAGGCCGGCGACCCCTTCGACCTCAACGCAGCCAACCTGGCGGAGGCCTACGCGTACATCGAGAGCGTCTGCCAGCCCGACGGCGTGACGCCGCGTTACCTCGAAGGCTCTCAGCTCATCGTCCCTCCCCAGAAGCGCCTCGTTGCGGGGACCCTCACGGGGGCGAAGACGATCACCGATCCGACCAACAGCACGGGCGGCGCGTCGGCGGACAACATCCTCGCGAACCAGTCCGACTACTCGTTCGTCACGCCCATCGTGGCGCCGGAGTTCAAGGTCGAGCCGCACGTCTGGTACATCGCGGTCCCGATCGTCTCCGACGAGGAGGCGCCGATGCGCGGCGCGATGGTGTTCCAGGAGCGCGAGGCGTTCGTCCTCTCGACCTACACGGACATGACGGACGCCGATCTCGCTCGCGTCAACCAGTTCGAGTGGAACTACGAAGGGCGGAACGAGGCGCAGTACGGCGACCCGTTCCTCCTCTACCGCTTCGAGGGGACGCCTCCGGGCTGACGCCCAGTCCCATCGTCGCACGCGCGCGGCGCTCTCCATAGCTGCGCACCCCGCCCCGACCGGCATTGCCGGCGGGGTTTTGGGGTCAGAGGGTCCAGATGGCGTACTTGACGGTCACAGAGTTCCGCACCCGGTCGATCATGCCGGGCGAGGATATCGACGACCTGGAGTCGCGCTATCCGGGGTTTCTCGCGTCGAAGCTCGAGGAGCACAGCTCCCGCATCGATTCGCGGCTGGTGAAGCGGTATGCGGTCCCGCTCCGGTCCAAGAGCACGGACGCACCGCCCGAGATCGTCTACGCGTGGCTGACGGCGTTCGTCACGCTCGACGCGTACCTGCGCCGCGGGTTCAATCCGAGCAGCGAGCAGGACGCGTACATCGCCGCGCAGCGCGACTGGGCTGACGAGGACATCAAGGAGGTGTCCGACGCGGAGACCGGCCGCTACGAGCTCCTGCTCGTCACCGACGGCGCGGCGGCCAGCGCGGTCACGAAGGGCGGCCCGCTCGCGTACTCGGAGCCGAGCCCGTACGAGTGGCAGCAGCGGCAGGTCGAGGCCGTGGGCCGGAGAGGGGGTCGCTATGGCCTCCGGCGGTGACTACGCCTCGCTCGAGCGCATGATCCAGGCGTGCCGCGACCTCGCGCGATTGCCCGAGGACGCGGCGCCCATCGCCGCGCAGAAGGTTCAGGAGGAGCTCCGCCGGACGGCAAGCGCGGGTCAAGCGCCGGACGGGACGCCCTGGGCGCCGCGCAAGAAGGACGGGGGCCGCGCCATGCTCAATGCGGCCAAGGCGATTACCGCGAAGGCGATCGGGACCGTCATCTTGGTCACCCTCTACGGGCCGGAGGTGTTTCACCACTTCGGCGCGCAGGGCAAGCCGGCGCGGCATGTCATCCCCCGCGGCTCGCTCCCCGCGAAGCTCGGCAATGCGATCCGGCTCGGGTTCGTCGAGCCCTTCAGCCGCGTGCGCGGCTACGCCGGCTACGGCACCGCCAGGAAGGGGGCAGAGAAGTGATGATCCACGGAGACGCCCGCGAGCTGGTCGCCGAGGAGCGAGAGACGCTGTCGAGCGCGGCGCGGGTGCGCGTGCGCTGCGCGCCTCGGCCGGACCGCGCGCCCGACTTCTCGGACGTGTGCGTCAGCGCGGTCCTCGAGGACGGCACGGAGGTGCCGCTCCGCGGCGTGACGGCCGTTCGGTTCCACGTCGTCGCGGATGCACCCGCGGTTGGCGAGGACGGCGGCGTCGAGCTGTCGGTTCGGTTCATCGACTTCGAGACCGACGTGCAGGCCAGGGCCAAGGAGGAGCGCTCTTGAGCTTCACGGACCTCTACCGCCACGTGAAGGCTCGCCTTGCGGCCGCTGAGGTGACCGCCGAGGTCGTCTTCGGGCGTCGGGAGCCGGCCAAGCAGGTCAACCAGGGCGCCGGTCGCGCGAACAGGGTGGCGTTCGTGCCTGGTGACGATGGCGGCTCCCTCGGCGGCTACGAGGCCCCGGTGAAGCCCGGGCGCAACCCGCGCCCGCTCTGGGACTGGACCTTCGTGGGTCGCGTCTACGTGTGGACGTTCGACCCCGCGGCGCCGAACGACGAGGTCGCGCAATGGGAGTCGCTCGTCGAGCTCCACGACTTCGTCATCGAGGCGATCCACAGCTACACGGCCGGCTTCTACGCGCCGAGCTCGCCGCGCCTCCTCGGCACGACCGAGCGCCGCTTCGGCGAAGAGATGGTGTTCCTGCTCGATCACCGGCAGCCCGTCGTGGAGAGGCCGCGGCCGCGCAGAGAGGCCCCGATCGAGGGGGTCGGACAGACGTTCTTGGTCACGCCGAACGGCGAGGAGCAGGCCTGAAATGAACCCCACGGTAGAGATCGAAGTCCTCGACAACCAGCTCGACATCCGAGCTCCGCAGGACGCCATGCTCGCGGTGGCCGCGACTGCGGCCGATGGACCGCTCGGTGTCGCCGCGCCGATCACGCAGACGCAGGACCTCGTCGACACCTACGTCGAGGGGACGCTCGTGGAGGCCTGCGCGTACGCGATCGAGCGGTTCGGGTTGACGGTCCTGCCCGTCCGCACGGACGCGAGCGTGGCCGGGGGCTACGGCACGCTGACCGACGGCATCACGGGTACCAGCGAGCCGACGCTCGACAACACCGCAGAGCCGATCGACGAGTACGAGATCGTGATCCGGTTCAAGACCGGCGGCACGATCGGCGCCGCGGGGATCACCTACTGGCGCTCGTACGACGGCGGCCGGACGGGCCTGAATTCGACCGACCCGGTGTACGCGCTCGGCACGGCCACGAAGCTCACCGTGCCTGGCGGAGGGGCGGTGAACCTCGCCGCCGGTACCATCGCCGCCGGCGACCAGATCAGCTACCCGACGACCGCGCCCGGGTTCGACGCCGCGGTGCTCGGCGCGGGCCTCACGTCGCTGCGCCTGACGCAGGCGCGCTGGACGTCGCTGCTGGTGTACGGCGACCTGGACGCGACCAAGCTCTCCACCCTCGACGCTGGGCTCGAGGCGATGCACACCGCCGGGCGCGAGCGGCGCGCCGTGGCGCACGCCAGGAAGCCGAACCCCGGCGAGAGCGAGGCCACCTACCTCGCCGCGATGACCACGGCGTTCGGCGGCTCCGCGAGCCGCCGGGTGGCGCTGTGCGCGGGCGGCGCCAAGATCGACTCGTCGATCTCGCGCCGACGCTACCGGCGCTCGCCGGCGCTCGCGGTCGGCGCGCTCGCCGCAGCCGTCTCGGAGGAGATCGACCTCGCGGAGCTCGCCTACGGGCCCTTCCCGGGCGTGGCGATCGCGGATGGCAACGGCAACCCGGACGAGCACGACGAGCGCATCAACCCGGGCCTCGACGACCTGCGCTTCCTCACGCTGAGGAGCTGGGAGGGCAGGGCAGGGGTCTGGGTCAACAACCCGCGCCTCTTCGCGCCGGTCGGCTCGGACTTCCTGTACCTGCAATACGGCAGGATCGTGGACCTCGCCTGCACGGTCGCACGGACCGAGCTCGAGCCCATCCTGAACCGCGGCGTCGAGGTGCGGAAGGACGGATCTGGCCGCATCGACCCCAACGTGGCCCTCGCGATCGAGGGGCAGATCAACGCTCGCCTCGGGGACGCGCTCGTGGGCCAGCGCAAGGCGACGGCGGTCACGTTCACGCTGTCGCGCACTGACGACGTGCTGCGCACCGGCGCGATTGGCTGGCAGGTCCGCGTCGTGCCGCTCGCCTACCTCAAGAAGCTTCGGGGGAAGGTCGCGCTCGTCGCGTCTGCGAACGCCCCCACCAACGTCACGGGGTGAAGCATGGCAACGGGCAAAGACGTCTTCCGGCGCAATGGCTACGAGCTCTCCTGGTCCAGCTCGTCGGCCAAGATCAACAACGACGAGTTCTACGGGTTCACCGGCGTCGACTACGAGGAGAAGCTCGAGAAGGCGTTCGCGTGGGGCATGGACAAGGCAGGTGTCCCGCGCGGCCGCACGAAGGGGAAGTACAGCGTCGAGGGCAGCTCGATCAAGATGTACAAGAGCACCGCGCTCGCGCTGATCGAGGCGCTCGCGCGCAAGTCCCCCGACGGGAAGAGCTACGGGAACGTCCAGTTCCACTTCACGCTTCAGTACGTCGAAGACGACATCTCCGTCACCGAGGAGCTCTTCGGCTGCGAGATCGCGGGCGCCAAGCGGAGCATCTCCAACGGGCCTGACGCGGCGATCGACGAGATCCCGATCTCGGTCATGTACGCGAAGCTCTCCACTCCGAACATCCAGGGCATGACCCTGTTCGATAACCGCCAGGGAAGGTACTGAGGACATGGACGAGACCGACAACCAGGTTCAGGGGAGCGCCGCCGACGAGCAGGAGAAGGAGCTCCAGGCGAAGCTCGACAAGAAGCGTGCGGAGCTCGCGACGCTCCAGGCTGGCCGCGAGAAGGCGCGGCGCCGGGCGGAGATCGAGGAGGAGATCGCCGTGACCGAGCGCAAGTGCCGCGAGGAAGCGGCGCTGTCCGCGGCCGAGGCGAAGTACGGGCCGCTCGGCACGCGATGGGCCGCCATGGAGACGCTCGGCGGGGTCGTCATCCTGACGAGGGGTGATGGGATCAAGGTCCGCATCTGGGCCGACAAGCACGGTGCGAATCCGTCGGTGCAGGCGTGCCGGGAGCTCGTGCGCCCGAACGTCCAGTATCCGGCCATCGAGGAGTTCGACGAGATGGTCAAGGAGATGCCGATGGTGCTGGTGGCCGCGGCGGGCAAGCTCCTCGAGCTCTCCGGCGTCGGAGCGAAGGAGCTCGGGGGAAAATAGACGAGCTCGTGGAGCGGGCGAGGGGGAACGACGGGCTTAGCGCCGAGCTCGTTCGTTGCCTGTGCCAGGAGCGCGGACGCACCGAGGCGGAGTTCGTGAGGGGCGCGGCGGGCGCGGTGGTGATCCTGAGGGAGCTCCGCCGCATCGAGGCAGCGGTCAAGTCGCTGCGTGGGTGAGACATGGCCGGAGACCAAGAAGCCAGGTTCGCGATCGACCTCGACGCCAAGGGGGCGGACAAGGCGCGTGATCTGGCGCAGGCGCTCTCCGGCCTGCGCGACAAGATGAAGGCCGACCAGTCCGCGGTCGGTGAGCTGCAGGCCGCCCTGAAGCGCCTGCAGGTCGGCGGCAGCGCCAACACGGAGGTCTTCAAGAAGCTGCGGGACCAGCTCGCGGCCAAGAAGGCCTCGCTCGGCGCCGCCCAGGAGCAGTACGTCAAGCTGGGCGGGACGTTCGGGCCGGTCGCCAGCGGGGCGAAGGCGGCGTCGGCGGGCATCGACGACGTGCTCGGCGCCGCGCAGGGGGCCGGGGGGCCCATCGGAGGCCTCGCGGGGCGCTTCAGCCAGCTCAAGGGCCTCATCGGCAAGGCGGGCGCCGCCGGCGCCGCCTTGGTCCTCGCGGCGGCCCTCCTGGCCGTCGTGGCGGGCGCCGTGGTCGCCACGGCCGCCCTCGCCGCCTACGCGCTCCAGGCGGCCAGCGCGGCCCGGGAGGCGCGCCTGCTCTTCGATGCGGTGAGCGCGGGCGCCGGCGCCGACCAGCGCCTCGGCGTCCAGGTGGAGCTGCTCGCCGCGCGCGTGAACCTGGCGCGGTCGCAGCTCAACGAGATGGGGCTCACCCTCGGCCGGACCAGGCTCCAGGGGCGCGCGCTCGAGGCGGCCTTCTCGGCCGTCGCGACGACGACCGCGGTCATGGGGCAGGCGGCGGGGAGCACGCTGCAGAGCATCGCGACCGAGGCGGCGCGCACGCGCGTGTTCGTGCTCAACGCGTTCTCGCTCGACGGAACCGGCCTCAAGATCAAGGACGTCGCCGCGGAGCTCGCGAAGCGCACGAAGGTCTCGATGCAGACCGCCGTGGCCGCGATCCACAACGGCCGGGTCAAGGTGGCCGACGGGCTCGCCGCCCTCGACGCCGCGGTCCAGGCGAAGTTCGGGAAGCTCGCCGCCGCGCAGATGCTGGGCTTCGACGTCCAGGTGATGCGCTTGAAGGAGAACCTCAGCGCGCTCTTCAAGGACGTGAACGTCGACGCCGCCCTCGAGGGGCTGCGCGGTGTGCTGCGGCTCTTCGACCAGAGCACCGTCACCGGTCAGCAGCTCAAGTTCATCGCGGAGACGCTGCTCAACCCGCTCTTCGAGTCGGTGCGCGCTGCGTCGCCCTACGTGCAGGGCTTCTTCAAGGGCATGGTCATCGCCGCGCTGCTCGTCGCCATCACGGTGCAGCGCCTCAAGAAGGCCTGGGACGACGCGTTCGGCGGCGGCACCAAGTCCAAGATCGACGGCGTGAAGGTCGGCGTCTACGCCGGGATCGCCGCGGTCGCCCTGCTCGTCGCTGGCCTCCTCGCGCTCGGGCTGACCATGGCCATCCTGGCCACGCCGCTGATCGCCCCGTTCGTGCTGCTCGCGGCGGTGGTGCTCGCGGCAGCGCTCCCGTTCGCTGTGGCGGCCCTTGCCGTCTACGGGCTGTATCTGGCCGTCGTAGCGGCCTACGACGCCA
The DNA here is from genome assembly GCF_051524405.1 of Sorangium sp. So ce119. NCBI lineage: Bacteria > Pseudomonadati > Myxococcota > Polyangiales > Polyangiaceae > Sorangium > Sorangium sp. So ce119. The sequence continues at coordinate 562,576 of NZ_CP150310.1, forward strand.
TCTCCGGGATCGACTTCGGCGCGCTCGGGACGCGGCTCGTGGACGGCCTCGTGAACGGCATCACCGGCGGCGTCGCGCGCCTCGTGGCCGCGGTGAAGGGCCTGGGGTCCTCGGCGCTGTCCGCGCTCGAGAGCGTCTGGAAGATCGCCTCTCCGTCGAAGGTCGGTTTCGAGAAGGGCGACTTCTTCGGCCAGGGCGTCGAGCTCGGCGTCGAGCACAGCACCGCGGGCGTCGAGGCCGCATCGCGCGGGCTCGCCGGTGCGGCCACCGAGAGCCTCGGCGGCATGCAGGGCGGCGGGCGCGCGGCGGCCGGCGGCCGCGGCGGTCCGATGCTCCACGTCGAGCACCTCGAGATCAACGGCGTGAAGGACGCCGACGAGCTCACCGGTCGGTCGTTCCTCGTGCGGCTCGTCGGCGCGCTCCAGGACGCCGCCACGTCCGGCGGGATCCCCCTCGAACCGGAGACCGCATGATCAACCCCCTGCGCGACTCCGATCCGTGGGTGACGATCGTGCTCGCCGGGCGCCGCAATCCCGGCCTCGCCGAGGTGGTCGGCGCCGGCAGCCCGAGGGACTGGGACGTGCGGAAGGGATATGGCCTCTCCGGCGCGTTCGTCGTCTACACGGGCGACAACCTCGCCAAGTTCAGCGTGCGCATCCGCCTGTTCGAGGACGAGCACTTCGACGCGTGGGATAGCTGGGCGCAGCTCCTCGCCAAGCCGCCGCGAGGCGTGCGGCCGAAGGCGCTCGACATCTACCATCCCGCCCTCGAGGACCTCCAGATCCGCTCGGTCGTCGTCGAGGACCGCACCCAGCTCGCCCCGGAGGACGAGACGGGGATGTGGGTGAGCGAGATCAAGTTCCTCCAGTTCCGCGCGCCGATCCCGATGCTCGGCAAGCCGGAAGGCAGCACGGCGGCGCTCAAGGACCCGACCGCCGAGGACCAGTACGACAAGTCGATTCTGTACCTGAAGGAGCAGTTTCAGAACCCGACGGACAGCCTGGGTACCGTCTTTAGCCGGGCGCTCGGAGGCTGATGGCTCTCTTCGCGACCATCAACGGCGACCGCGTCCTGACGGCGAGCCTTCATGTCCCGTTCAGCGGTGTCTGGTCCGCCGACGTCGAGCTCGACCAGGCCAAGACGCTCGCCGGCGCCGCCGTCGTGAAGCTCGGCGGGCTCGAGCTCCGCGGGGTCGTCGACCCGGCGCGCTCCGGGGCGTTCCAGGGGCGCGCGCGCGTGCGCGTGGTCGCCGGCGCCGGCGGGTGGTTCAAGCGCTGCAAGCCGCGACCGTTCCACCACGCGGGCGGCGGCCTCACCCTGCGGAGCGCCGTCGCGGCGCTCGCGGCCGACGTCGGCGAGACGTTCGACCCGACGGGCCTGACCGGGCGGCTCGGCACCCACTTCGCCCGGGAGGCCGCGCCGGCGTCGCGGGTGCTCGAGCAGCTCCTCGGGTCGACGCCCTGGTGGGTCGACTTCTCGGGCATCACACGCGCGGGCCAGCGCCCCGAAGTGGAAGCGGCCGATGGCGCCTACCAGGTGCTCGACTTCGACGAGCGGAGGAAGGTCGCCGAGCTCGCGCTGGACGACCCGGCGCAGGTGGTGATCGGGACCGTGTTGAGGGACCGGCTCGATCGGGCTCTCGTCGTCCGCGAGCTGCACTTCGAGATGTCGAGCGGGGCGCTCCGCGCGAGCGCCTTTGGGAGGGAGCTGTCTTGAGAGGTGACAGCGTGCTGGAGACGCTCAGGGCGATCGTGCGGGAGCTCTTCCCGAAGTACGATTTCCTGGGCCGCTATCGCTACCGCGTGATCCAGATGGACGGCGACTTGGCCGTCCTCCAGGCGGTGCGCAAGGACGCGGGCCTGCCCGATCTCCCGTCGGTGCCCGTGGCGGCCGGCATGGCCGGGCTCGTCGCCGAACTCGCCCCGAGCGCCATCGTGCTCGTCGAGTTCATCGAGGGCGACCCGCGGTATCCGATCATCACCGGCTTCTCGCGCGACGGGGGGGCGACGTTCTACCCCCTGACGCTCACCATCGAGGCGCAGACGCAGATCCGCCTCGGTGCGTCGGCGGCCCAGGGCGTCGCGCGCCAGGGAGACACGGTGACGGTGCTCCTCCCGCCGGCCACGTTCACAGGGACCATCGGCGGCTCCCCTGCGGCCGGCATGGTCGTGTGGAGCCCCGGGCAGACCACCGGCACGATCACGACCTCCAGCGCGAAGGTGGTGTCCGAGTGATCACGGACCTCGGCTCGCTCACCCTCGGCGCCGTGGTCCCAGCCGCCGGCGCGGCGGCCGCGGCCACCGTCGCGGCCTGCGACGTGGCGGCGCCGGACGTCTCGGGCCAGCTCACGGCGCTCGCGACGTTCGCGCCGTCCGCGTCGCTCGGGCTGGCGGCACAGCTCGAGCTTGCCCAGTCGATCGTGGCGAACATCCTGGCCTCGATCGCCCTCGGCATCGAGCCTCCGAGCCTGGCCGTACAGGCGAGCGCCGCGGCCGCGGTGATCTCCACCCTCGAGGCGAAGCTCGCCACCGTCGAGGCCCAGCTCGAGCTCGCCGTCGAGCTCCAGGCCCTGCTCGGCACCGCCGGCGTGCGCCTCCTGCGGTTCGCGGGGCCGCAGAACACCCTCGGCGGGGAGCTCTCGTCGGCCCTCGGCAGCGCCACGACGAGCGCCAACGCGCTCGTCCTGCTCACGACCAGCGGCGTGGCGTGGAGCGCCATGCAGGGGGTGTTCAAGACCTCATGAGCCTCCTCGAGGACATCCTCGGCGGCGTGATCGCGTCGTATGGCGCGCCCGCGGAGCCCGCCGCCGGAGTCGAGGGCTACGGCGTCGACCTCGCTTGCGGCGAGGACCTCCACGAGGACATGCGCCTCGCCAGCCCGAGGCTCGCGCTCGCGCAGGCGGCGTACCGGCGGCTCACGACGCCCCGCGGGGCCGTGATCGACGCGCCGGACTACGGGTTCGACGTCCGGTCCCTGCTCTCGCGCGGCATGACGCCCGCCGAGCTCGCGGCCGTCCCCGGCCTGGTGCGCTCGGAGCTCCGGAAGGACGAGCGTTTCGAGGGCGTCGAGGTGCGCGCGCGGATGCTCGACAGCGCGACGCTCGAGCTCGTCGTCCGGTGCCGGACGGCCGAGGGCCCGTTCGAGCTGACCATGAACGTCACGGCTGCCGCGGCCGTGCTCGCGGGAGTGCGCTGATGCTGCCGATCGACCAGCTCATCAAGCCCCTGAGTCGAGACCAGGTGAAGGACTCGATCTATCGGCTTCTCTCGGCCAGCGGGCTGCCCGTGACGACGTGGCACGAGGGCGCGGTGGCGAGAACGATCGTCGCGGTCATCGCGGCCATCTTCGCTGGGTTCACCGAGGTGATCGCGCTCGCGATCCGCGCGAACTTCCTCGACCTGGCCGAGGGGCTCTGGCTCACGCTCCTCGCCTACTACGTCTACGCCGTCGAGCGCATCGAGGCCACGTTCGCGACCGGCCAGGTCACGCTCGTGAACACCGCTGGTGGCGTGTACGAGTTCGAGCCGGGGGAGTTCTTCGCCCGCAACCCGACGACGGACGCCCATTACACGAACGTCGAGTACTTCGAGCTCCTGGCGGGGCAGACGATCACCATCGACATCCGCGCCGTCGTGGCCGGCAAGGGCGGAAGCTCGTCGGCGGGCGCGATCAACGCGCTCGTGACGACGATGACCGGGGTCACGTGCTCGAACGCCACGGCGCTCGCAGCGCGCGACGCGGAGTCGGACCCGGCGCTGCGCCAGCGGTGTCGTGACGCGCTCGGCTCGCGGTCGCCGAACGGCCCTGAGGCGGCGTATCTCTACGTGGCCAAGTCGGCGAGGCGCGCCGACGGCTCCGCGGTCGACGTCAACCGCGTCTGGATCAGCAAGTCGAGCTCGACAGGGCATGTGCTGGTCTACGTGGCGAGCCCGAGCGGAGAGGTGTCTGGGACCGTCGGAGACCTCAACACCGACCTCGGCGCGGTCAACGACGCTATCCAGAGGACGGTTGTGCCGCTCGGCGTCACGTGCACCGTCGCGAGCGCGGTGGCGACGTACGTCACGCTCACCGGGACGGCCTGGGTGCTCGCGGCGGCGAACCTGAGCAACGCCGAGTGGCAGGCCAAGTTCGAGACCCAGGTGGCGGCGTATCTGCAGGAGGTCCCGATCGGCGGCCACGTCCTCACCTCCGCGCCGGGGTACGTCTACCGAAACGCGCTCATCGGGCAGGTGGAAAGCGTGTCCAGTCAGGTGATCAAGTTCGACCCGCTCCTGCCGGCCACCGATTTGGCCATGGCGGAGGGCGAGGTGCCCGTCGCCGCCGGGACGACGATCGCCGTGGAGCAGGTGGGGTGATGGCGCTACAGGCAGTTTCCAACGATGTAGGTGCCATCGCGGTATTGGACCAGGCACCTCCAACCCGGGGCGCAGTAGCCGGGCTCGCGAGAGGGGCATCTGACGTACGCCCCGTCGGGCCGCTGCCAGGCGACCTGGAACGCGCTCCCCACGAAGCCGAAGCAGTCCTGGTAGGTGCCCTGATCGGTCGAGCAGCGCACCGGAATGTAGTCGACACAGGCGCTGTCCTGGCACAGCCCGGCGGAGCAGGGGGTGCCGGTTGCGAGCAGCTCGTGGGCCGGGCCAGACGGGCCGCACGTGTCGGCGGTGCACTCGAGCCCGTCGTCGGCGACATCATCGGGCGCGCTCACGGTCTCCTCGCCGCCGCGGCCGTCGCAGCGGCGCTCGAGGCAGTCCCCGCGCGTCTGCTCGGCGAGCGGCGTGCCGGCGGGCGCGTGCTTGGTCCAGCAGGAGCCAGCCGGGCAGGTGCGTCTGGAGCAAGCCGTGTCCTCTCCGGGGCAGTCGGCCGGTCGGACGCACTCCTGGGTGGCCCCGCCATCCCCGGCCGCGCCGCCATCCCCGGGCACTCCACCGGCCCCGCCGTCGCCGCCTGCTCCACCGCCGCCGCTGGCGGAGCTGCTCGCGCTGCCGCCAGCGCTCGAGGAGCTGCTCGCCGCCGTGGCATCGAGGGCCGGCCCTGGCCCGCTCCAGAACGGCGGGCCGACCTCCGGACCGCACCCGACGAGCACGACCATCACCGCCCCCACAACGATGCGCATGGCCGAGGAGGCTACGCCGCGCCCGCCGGGCGTCAACCGGAGGTGCGATGGCTAACCTGAGCTTCCGCGAGAGCGTGCGGCGCTATGTTCCGCCCTGGCTCTCCGACCGCGGGGAGCGGGGCAGCGTCGGCTTCAGGTTCCTGTACGGGATCGCCTCGGTCCTCGACGCCGGCGCCGAGGTCCTCGTCCAGGGCCTCCAGGCGCGGTTCCCAGGGCTCGGATCTCCAACTGCGCTCCCGTACATCGGGCGTGATCGGCGCATCCCCCGCGGCCCGCAGCAGACCGACGCCGCGTACGCCGCAGAGCTCCTGCGCTGGCTTGAGTACTGGCGGGGCGCCGGGAATGCGTACACCCTCGCGCTCGCGCTGCAGACGTTCCTGTTCCCGGGCGCGCCGCAGGTGCGGCTCGTCACCCGCTCAGGGCTGTGGTGGACGCTCGACCCCTCGGGGGAGCTTTCGTGGCACCGGGCGGACCCGAACAACTGGGACTGGGACTCGAACACTGACCCTGAGGCCGCGGGGAACTGGTCCGACTTCTGGATCATCGTTTACGCGCCGAGCTTCGGCGACGCTGGGAACTGGAGCCCGAGCGACGGCCAGGCCTGGGGCCCGGACCTGGCCTTCGGCGTCGACGCGACGACGGGCACGATCGACTCAATCAAGCGGCTCGTACAGCAGTGGAAGGGCGCGCACACGCGGTGCGTCTGCCTCATCGTCGCGTACGACGCGAGCAGCTTCGACCCCGCGGCCGCGCCCGGCGCGGTGGGGATGCCCGATGGGAACTGGGGCCGATGGTCGAAGGATGATGGCAGCGGGGGACGTGTGAAGTCCAGGCGCGACGACGCGCGGTACGTGGAGGTTTGACCCGTGGCGCAATACTCTGGCAATGACACGTTCCCCGCATCGGCCGAGCTGGTCAACGACGGGACGGTGCGCGACGCGGCGAGCGTCAACGTCCTCGTCGAGGCGGCGCTCGACCGGGCTGTCTACCTCCGCAACGTCGGCTTCCGTCGGCTGTCGACGTGGATCATCGACGACGACGGCGCGGCCGGTGTCTGGTTTTTCACCTCGGCGGCTCCGACGTATGCGCCGACCATCACCAACCCGACCACGGACTGGCTGGCGACCGTCAACAACACTCGCGTGGGGGACATTCTGCAGATTGACGTGGTGGCGGATGCCAGTGTCGGGGCGGCCACGACCGCGCAGTTCCGCGTGGGTGTCACCGATAACTTCGGATCTGGCACCGAAGCCCACGCGCCGGGGTTCGCCTCCGTCGCCACCTCAACCAACCGCACGATGACCATCAGCACGTATCACACCGTAACCGCGGCCGGGACGTCGCGCGTGAGGCTGCTCGCGCGCAGGTACGGCTCGGGCTCGGTCGAACTCAGAGAAGGCGGCTCAATCAGGGTTGTCCTGCTGCGGCCGTCTGGGAGCACTGCATGACCAAGTTTCTCAACTGGATTGACGTCGTGTTCTTTGGCTACCGCCGCATCTACGCCGCCGGCGTCGAGATGCCCGAGCGCCCGGCCGCCAACATCTACGGCGTGGGCGTCACCGTCACCGACGACGTGGCGAACAACCGCACGAACGTCGCGATCTCGGCCGGCTCGTTCGACTCGCTGAGCCCCTTGGTGAACGCTTCCTCTGGCACGTACCAGGCGAAGGCTCGCGAGCTCGTGCGGGTCGACACGACCGCGGGCCCCTGCACCATCGCGCTCCCGTCCGCGGTCGACCACCCGCTTGCGGAGGTGTTCGTCAAGGTGGTGGGGGACGGGGACAGCATGGTCACGGTGTCGGCGCCCTCGGGCCAGACGATCGACGGGGCGAACAACAGTCACGCCGAGGGGCATCTGGTGAGCCTTCGCGTGGTGAGCGACGGCAGCAATTGGCTCGTGGTCAGCGAGAACAACCCGGGGTGATGGTGGGCTGAGGCGCGATGGTGGGGCCTGCTGGACGGGGGCAGATAGGGAGAGCAGATGAGTAATCAGAGCGTGTACAACGACGGCGCGATCGCCGCTGGGGCCATCTCGGAGCAGTTCGCGGACGTCAATTCGCTCGTGCCGGGGCGCGTCGATCAGGTCCCGTGGCAGCTCTCGGCGCCGACCATGGCGCCCAGCTTCCGCGCGATCTTCGCGAACAACGGGACGACGGGGCCGCGGCGCTGGGTCTGGGTCAACCACGACGGCTACGCCCCCGCAGGCGGCTACGTGGAGCGGCCCTTCACCGTTCCGTCCGAGGTCACGGAGCTCAGAGTCGAGCTCGACGATGTGCACCTCGCCGACGGGGTATCGTCGTCCCCTCGCTTCGAGTTGCAGCTCTGGGACGAGACGGGCATCACGCTGCTCCAGACGACGTCCGTCACGCCGACGAGCACGCGCACGGACATCGTCTGCCCCACGCTCACCGTCACCCCTGGGGAGGAGTACCGGGTCCGGCTCGTGGTCAACGTCGCCGGCCAGTCGAGCTTCGTCTGTGGCCGCCTGCGGGTCCGGCCGGTCACGACGAGCAAGGGCTTCTGGCGCAACTTCGTGAGGATCGACGCCGATCACTCGCTGATCCTGGACAGCCTCGAGTCCGGGTGGACCAACCCCCGATACGCGTCGCAGAGCCCGTTCTGTCATATCGACCTGGTGACGAGCGCCGACGAGATCGTGGTGGAGTGCCTCGACAACGTCGGTGATTTGATCGCCGATCGCGGCCGGCTCTCCGTCGTCGTGAACGGCGACCCGGTGGACCCGCCGCTCGACACGACGATCGGCGGGATCGCCCATTGCGCCGTCAAGCTCCCCAGCTCGACCGGGATGCAAGCCGTGACGATCTACGCGGGTCCGCAGGCGATCACCGGGCTGCCGGCCCCCGCGACCGAGAACAGGGGCACGTTCCTGTGCGCCGTGTACGTACCCCGCTACGCGCGCGTCGAGGCGCTCCCCGAGCGCCCCAGCGCGAGCAGCGAGACCATCGTGCTGTACGGCGACTCGAAGACCGCGGGATTCTACAGCGCATCGCCCGGCCGGGACTCGATCGTGTTCCACCTGCGCCGCGCGGGACACCGCGTCATCAGCCACGCCGCCGGCGGGGATGCGCTCTCTCGAAGCACGGGAACGACTCTGGCCGCCGCGTCTTGCACCAAGCTGGCCGGGAAGCTCGTGCGCGAGAACCCGACGCAGGTCATCCTGGCCATCGGCCGCAACGATGCCAAAGGGGGGAGCTTCAGCAGCATCGCCGACCTCCTGACGCAGCTCGGGAACACGGCGGACGAGATTCACCGTCTCGCGCCCAACTGCCAGGTGGTCTTCCTGACGCCGACGCACGAGACGTCAGGCAACGAGGAGGCCGCCCTCGACACCCTGCGGGCTGGGATGCGGACGCTCCCGGCCACCCGCTCGCCCTGGTGCTCGACGCTCGACGCCGCGGCATTGTGGAGCGTCGCCGAGGCCGCGGCCTACAACAGCGACGGCGTGCACCCGAACGACCAGGGTCAGGCGCGCGTGGCGCGGCTGATCCTCGGGCGCGCATTCCCGTGGTCGCCGCTCCAGGCGAGCTCGCTCGCGGCGTGGTTCGAGGGCGGCATCAACCTTGTCGGTGGCGCCGCGGGAACCGTCGATGCGCAGGGCAACACCCCTCCGACCGTCAGTCGTCTACACGATCGACATGGCAGTCGCGCAGTGGAACGACAAGAGCGGCAAGGGCGTGATTCCGAGCATCGCCCAGGAGGTCGCCTCCCGACGCCCCGCGCACGCCCCGCTCGCACCGAACGCCGCTGGTCTGGTGTTTGCGGCGGGCAGCGGACAGCGCCTCTACACGAGCGGCCTGAACATCCCGCAGCCGTACAGCATCTTCGCCGTCGCGAAGTGCTCCTCGCAGGCGTCTGTCAGGGCGATCATCGGCTCCAACACGAGCGGGGCGTGCGCCGTGCTGTACGCGAACACCGCCTCGACGATGGCCGTCACGCTCGGGGGAGGCCAGATCGCCGGCACTGTCGACGCGACGGCGCTCCACGCCTACCTGCTGATCGCCAATGGGGCCTCCTCGTCACTGTGGGTCGACGGGGTTCAGGTGGCGACTGGCACCCTCGGAACGAATGCGATGACCGAGCTCTACGTCGGCGCCAGCATCGCGCCGAGCGGCGGCTTCTGGGACCAGTACATCGACGAGGTCATGGTGTTCGCCGGCGCGGTCTCGGCCGACGAGATGCTCTCGCTGTTCGCCAGGTCCCGGGTGCGCTGGAACAGCCCGTAAGGAGGTTTGCGTATGGACCAGGAGTACGTGCCTCCCCAGTCGCGCCGACCCGGTCGCGACTCCGCCGACGGCGAGCGCCGCTCGACGCCTCGCCTCGTCGGCGCGAGCGAGGGCGAGCTGCGCGCGCTCGAGCTCGCCGCGTCGGCCGCCGAAGGGGTGCGGGCGGTGCGGGAGGACCTGGCCGAGATCAAGGCCCTGCTCGGGCGGGCGCCGTCGCCTGGCCACGACGGGGCCGGCCTGGTCGGTGCGGTGTCCGAGATGCAGGCCTCGCTGGCGCGGCTCGACCCGTCCGGCGAACGTCGGCCGCCGGCCCGCGCTCGCAAGGTGGCCCTCGAAGCAGCGAGAGGGCGCGACGCGGCCGCGCACCAGCAGACGACCGAGCGCTGAGCTCAGCAGGCCGGGAACGGTGCTGGGACGACGAGCTCGAGCACGGGCCCGAGAAGCCGACGCAGCGCGCGCGAGGCGAGCACCAGATCGACGAACCAGCCGAGGAGCGAGACGACGAGCATGCGGGCCTCCGGGCCCGCATCCTAGCCCAGCGTCGCGCTGTCCGCGCGCGCGGCGCGTGCCATGCTCGACGCGTGATGCGCTCCCCCGCCTGCACCCACCCGACCACGACGACGCAGATCTGCGGCGCTCCGGCGACGCCGGGGAGCGAGACGGCGAACCTAACGCAGGCGCGGTCGCGTTAGGTCCGCGGGCGCGCCGCCATGAAATTCCCTGGCTTCGACCCTGGCCAGGAGCGCGCCATGGCAGCGCGCGTCGACGAATAAGCTAGTGATTTCGAGGGTGGACCTGACAGTGCTGCCCCACTTCGGGTTCCAGTCCTTCACCCAGTACACGTCGCCGGAGACGATCGCGTCCTCGGGCCGGCCCGTCCGCTCGGGGTAGCGGTACATGTACTCCTTCATCGCGTCGCGGTACGCGGTGTTGGCCGGCAGCTTGATGCGCGCGTAGTAGTCGCACCAGATCTGCGTGTACGCGAAGCTCTTCGCGTTCAGGAGGTCGAAGTTCGGCGGCTCGCCCGTGAACGGATTGATGTGGCGGCCGTCGACCGTGACCGCATCGACGACGATCGTCCCGTCGTCCATCACCGGGTTGGGGGAGAACATGAACCAGCCCTGGAGGAACCGGAGCTTCTGCGCGAGGACCCGCGTCGGCTCGGGGTGCGGCACCTTCCAGCGGTTCTTGATGACCCAGAGCTCGACCGCCGCCTGGTTGACCGCGCCGACGAACATCACGAGGACGCCGATCTCGCGCAGCGCGACGAGCCCCTTGCGGCCCCAGAGCCGGAGCGGCGCCGGCGGGGGCGCGACCTCGGAGCGCTCCGGGATCTGCGCGCCGAGCGCCCGGCCGAGGCTGCGGCGGTGCGCAGCCGCCATCGCCGCCGTCACCGCGCCGCGCACGCCCGGCAGGCGGATCGCCCACGCCACCGCGGGGCCGAGCGGGATCGCCGTGACGATCTCCGCGAGCGCGTCGGCGCCCGCGGCCAGCGCGCCGTCGGGGCGCCGCACCGACAGCCCGTGCGCCGCGGAGCTCGACGCCTCGAAGGTGAGCAGCCCGAACCGGTCCATCCGCTTCAGGACGCGGCAGGCGAGGACGGCGCCCGGCGAGCGCGGGTCGAAGAGCACGACGCGGGCCCGGTGCGCGCGCCGCATCGTGCGCGCGGCGATCTCCCAGTCCTCGCGGCCGAAGAGGAGCGTCGACATCACGCAGAGCGCCCACGCGAACGGCCCCAGCACGAACGTCATGCCGAAGCCGATGTGGAGCACGTTCATCATCACCATCGTGAGCCGGCGCGCCCAGGCGCGGCCGATCGGCGCCAGGAGGCACACCGGGATGGCCGCCTCGAAGGCGATCACCATCCTGGTCATGAACAGGATGAGGAAGTTCGGCGCGTAGTCGCGGATGTCCGCCACGATGGGCGTCACCATCCGGTCGACGTAGAGCACGTAGTGGATCGCGGTCCCGTTCTTCCAGGCGGGGCCGGTCTTGTGCACGACGTTGAAGAAGTAGATCGCCGCGACCTGGATCAGCAGGACGGGCCCAAGGACGGTCACGTGGCTGTCCGGCTTGAGCGGGTCGTCGAGCGTGGTGCGGTCGTTCAGATCGGCGGCGGTCCGCTCGCGGCTCCGCTTCATCGAGGCGAGGAGCGCGTCGAGCGAGAAGCGATCGCCCATCGGCAGGAAGCACGTCCAGAGCAGGAGCAGGTTGTGGACGACGTAGCCGCCGTTCTCGATGAGCAGCACGCGCCCGTTCATGCTCGTGACGAACACGAGCGAGAGCACCTGCATGAGCTTCGTCTTCCAGCCGATGAGCAGGCAGACGTAGGTCGCGAAGATCACGACCCAGAGGACCCAGAGCTCGCCCGGCGTCGAGAAGGCGTTGACGAGCGAGAAGTTGCCGCTGCCCTGCGGGCGCCAGAGGTTCACGTGGTTCGGCAGGACGCCGATGTCCGCGAACATGTCGCTCCACGCCCACGAGCGGCGGAGCAGGTCGCCGATGAGGAAGAAGCCGAGCAGGATGCGCGTGAAGCCGAGCGTCCGGCGGTCGAACGTGAAGAAGCTGTCCCGGAGGATGTCCCACATCGACGGCCCGGGCGGGCGCGGGGCGGGCGCCTCGTCGGCCTCCTCCGCGTCGTCGTCCTCGTCGGCCGCGGCGTCCTCCGCGTCGTCCTCCCCGGCCGCAGCGCGGTCGCCCGCGGGCGCGTCCTCGCGCGCGCCGGAGCCCTTCGCGGCGGCGGCCTTCCCGCCGGCGCCGCGGCGCTCGCTGGGGTCCTCTTTCCGGAGCGCGCCCTCGAGCTCGCTCTCGTCGCGATCGTCGTTTGCGTTCATAAGGCGTCGAGATCGATCCTGCGCGAGCAGAGCGCTCGCCGCTGTCGCACCTACCTACCGCAACCGCGCTGGCGCCGCACGAGGCGACCAGCGGCGCGGCGGGCGGACGCCGGCCGGCGGCGCAGGGCGTGGGGCGCGCGGGGGGGCCGCCGGGACCGCGCGGGGCGCTTGATGCGCGCGGCGCGGGGAGGTAACGAGGACACGAGGTGCCCCGGATGCCCGACGCGGAAGAGCGCCTCACGCTCGCGACCTGCGCCTTCGTGGCCGGCTGCATCCTGCTCGCGCCGCGCGAGTGGGTCTCGGCGGGGCTCTCGCTCACGATCGCCGCGGCGCTCTTCGTGTGGCACCTCCGGCTGCGCCGCGGGGCCTCGCCCAGGGGCCCGGCGGCGCAGGCGCAGGGCGCCGCGGGCGCGCCGCGCGCGTCCGGCGAGGCGGGCGCTCAGCCCCGGCCGGGCGACGAGCGGCGCGAGTCCGCCTGAACGCGCAGCGGCGGGCGGCCGAAGCGGGCGCGCACGCGATCGGCGAAGGCGCGCATCTTCGGCGTCCCGAGGAACCGCCGCTCCATGCGCCGCTTGCCGGGAATGTCGAGGAGCATCACGCCGATCAGGATCACCAGCGCGCCCGGGCCCGGCACGCCGGGCAGCGAGAGCATGATCCCGAGCGCCACGGCGAGGACGCCGAGCAGGTTCTTCCCGATGCGCGCCGACACGCGCATCCAGGCCGGGCGCCCCGGCAGGAAGGGCTCGTCTTCCTGCTTCACCAGGTAGTCCTCGGGCATCCGGACGAGCACGACCGCGACGAGCGCCATGCCGCCGACGAAGCTGGTGAGGGCCACACCGGCGCCGATCGCGATCTGCTCGGGGTGCTCCTGCACGAACGACAGCGCTGCCCGGACGGCATCCATCATCGCGGAGGCGGGGAGCATACGAGGCGAGGAGCATACGGCGCGGGGCCGGCCCGGGCGAGGCCGGCCGCGCCGCTCAGGGGACGAGCACGGTGCCGATGGATCCCGGCGCGCTCGCCTCGCGCGCGAGATCGCCCGGGCGCAGGCGGCCGAGGATGTGGATGCGGCGGACGCCCTCTGCCAGCGCGGCGAACGACTCCTCGAGCTTCGGGATCATCCCGCGCGTGACGGCGCCGCTCGCGATGAGGGCGCGCCCCTCGGCGACGGTGAGGCTCGGGATGCGCGAGGCGGGATCGGCGACGTCGCGCAGCACGCCGGGCACGTCGCTCACGAGGAAGAGCCCGGCGGCGCCGAGCTCGATGGCGACCCGGTTGGCGACCGTGTCGGCGTTGATGTTGTAGACCTGCCCGTCCGTGCCGGCGCCGAGGCACGCGAGCACGGGCAGGTAGCCGCCGCGCCCGAGCAGCTCGAGCAGCGCGCGGTCGACGCCGGTGATGTCGCCGACGAGGCCGAGGTCCACCGGATCGGGCCCCACGCTGGCGTGGACCTTCGGCGGCCGCTTGACGGCCGTGACGGCGGGCCCGCTGGCGCCGTGGAGCCCGACGGGCCGCGCGCCCGCGGCGAGCAGCGCGGCGCACAGGTCGACGTTGAGCTTGCCGGCGACGACCATCTTCATGACGTCGAGCGTGTCCGCGTCGGTGACGCGCTGGCCAGCGACCTGCCGGACGGGGATGCCGAGCCGCTCCTGCAGCCGGGTGGCCTGCGCGCCGCCGCCGTGGACGACGATCGCGCGCGTCCCCGCGCGGCTGAGCGCCGCGAGGTCGCTGGCGAGGACGGCGAGGGCGGGGCTGCCCACGACCTCGCCGCCGAGCTTGATAACGAGCGGTCCTTCCGACGCTGTCACGGGCGCCTCCGCGCTGCTCTGGAACCTTGCATGAGCGGACACGTACCACTTCTGCCGCGGCCAGGGCAGAGGTCGCCGGCCGCGCCCCGCGCGCGGCCCCGGGCGCCCGGGGGCGCGGCGGCGCCCGGGGTTCCGTGGCATGCTGGCGCCGTGATGCAGGCCCTCCGACAGGCGCTCTCCGGTCGCACGGAGCCGATGCTCGCGCTCCTCGAGCGGCTCGTGAACCTCAACTCGTTCACGGACAACCCGCGCGGCGGCGACGCGGTGGGCGAGGTCATCGCCAACGAGCTCTCGACGATCCCCGGCCTGTGCGTGCGGCGGCTCGCGAGCGCGCGCTTCGCGGCGCACTGGGTGGTGGAGAGCGAGGCGGCGAAGGCGTCACCCGCGGGCCACGTCGCCCTCGTCGGGCACCTCGACACGGTGTTCCCGCCGGGGACCTTCGAGGGCTTCCGCCTCGACGGGGAGCTCGCCCGCGGGCCGGGCGTGCTCGACATGAAGGGCGGGATCGTGGTCGCGATCGAGGCGCTCCGTGCGCTCGAGACGATCGGCGCGCTGCCCGAGATCCCGGTGCGGCTCGCGATCGTGTCGGACGAGGAGGTCGGGTCGCCCGAGGGGCGCCCGCTGCTCCAGCGCGAGCTCGCGGGCGCGTCGTGCGCGCTCGTGTTCGAGGCCGGGCGCGAGGGGGACAGGATCATCACCGCGCGCCGGGGCACGGGGAACGCCGTGGTGAGGGCCACGGGCAAGGCGGCGCACGCCGGCAACGCCCACCAGCAGGGCGCGAACGCGATCTGGGCGCTCGCGCGCTTCATCGACCGGGCGCAGCGGCTCACCGACCACGGGCGGGGGGTGACGGTCAACGTCGGCGTGGTGAGCGGCGGGCACGGCAGGAACACGGTGCCCGACGCGGCGGAGGCGGGGGTCGACTTCCGCTTCGTGCGCCGCGCGGACGGCGAGGCGATGATGGCGGCGCTCTCCGCGGCCGCGCGCGAGGCGTCCGTCGAGGTGCCCGGCACCGCCGTGCGCGCCGAGTGCGAGATCGCGCGGTCGCCGCTCGTGCGGACCGAGGCGAGCGCCGCGCTCTACCGGGAGTACGGGGCGTGCGCGCGGGCGGCGGGCCTGGGCGACGCCGAGGCGCCCCTCATCGGCGGCGGGTCCGACGCGAGCTCGACGGCGGACATCGGGATCCCGTCGATCGACGGCCTGGGGCCGCGGGGGAGCGGCTTCCACACGAAGGACGAGCTCATCGAGGTGAAGACCCTCGTGCCCAAGGCGGAGGCGCTGGCGGCGTTCCTGCTGGGGCGGCGCGCCGCGGTGAGGTGAACGAGAGCGCGCGCGTGTCCGTGAGCGAGCGTCTCGTCGTGCGCCACGCGCAGGGCGAGCCCTCCGGCGCCGGGGCGCGCCGGGCGGGTGTGTTGACGCCCCTGCAAACCACGTCGCTCCTCGCTACTCCAGCACCACGAACTTGAGGTAACGCCCCTCCCACCACGCCGGCAGCGTCGGGTGGTCCTCCGGCTGCCCGTGGATCGCCCGGACCCGCAGGTCGTCCCGCTCCAGGGTCGCGTCGTCCAGCGTGGCCAGGAAGTCCTCCGCCGTGATGTGGCTCGAGCACGACGCCGCGCACAGCAGGCCGCCGCGATCGAGCACGCGCGCGACCGCCGTGTGCAGCCGCCGGTAGGCGCCGAGCGCGCGCGGCTTGGCGCGCTCGCTCGGCGCGAAGCTCGGCGGATCGCAGATGATGAGGTCGTACCGATCGCCGCGCGCGTGGGCCTTCTCGAGGAAGTCGAACGCGTCCGCCGTCACGAAGTCGTGCGCCGACGGATCGACGCCGTTCTCCCGGAAGGTGCGCTGCGCCGACGCGTGCGCGGCCGACGCCGAGTCGACGGAGGTGACCCGACCCGCGCCGCCGAGCGCCGCGGCCACCGAGAAGCCCCCCGCGTAGCTGAACAGGTTCAGGACGCGCCGGCGCCCGGCCGCGAGCGCGCGCACGCGGGCGCGGTTTTCGCGCTGGTCGAGGAACGCCCCCGTCTTCTGCCCGCGCGCGAGGTCGACCTCCATCGCGACCCCGGTCTCCCTCACGAACAGGCGATCCGGCAGCGGCGGCCCGTGCAGGTGCGCGAGCTTCTTCCCCTCCGCGTCCGCGCTCGCCGCCGACGACGCGCGCGCGCGCAGGCCGATCGAGCGCACGCCGCGGGCGCCCAGCGCGCGCGCCAGGTGCGGGAGCAGCCGATCGAGCCACGGCGCCAGCATCTCGCCGTCGAGGCGGACCACCGCGGCGCGATCGTACCGGTCGATGACGAGCGACGGCACGCGGTCCCCCTCGCCGTTGCACAGGCGGTAGGCCGTCGTGTCGCGGCCCGCGAACCAGCCGTCGCGCAGCGCGAAGGCGCGCTCGAGCCGCTCCGCGAGGGCGCGCTCGTCGAGCGGCGGCGCCTGCGTGCGCTGGAAGACGCGGACGGCGATCGCCGACTCCGCGTCCCAGAGCCCCCGGCCGAGGAACGGCGCGCCCTCGGCCGACAGCTCGACAACGTCGCCCGTGGCCGCCGCGCCGCCGGCGCGGGGCGCGCGCTCTCCGCGCCGGCGCTCCCCGCGCTGGACGGCGTTCTCGCCGCCGCCCGCGATACCGTCTCGGTACACCCACGGGTGGCCGCGGCGGACGGCGGCGGCGGCTGTCGCGGTGAGATGGACCCGCATCGACCCCGCCTAGCACGGTAAGCTCGCAGCGTGCTGCACCGCGTTCGTCCGATCGGCTGGGCCTGCCTCGCGGGGATCCCGCTCGCCGCTGCGGCCGGCTGCACGCAGGACCACGACCTCCTCGGACGAGATCCGCCGGCCGCGGCGAGCACGTCCGGCGCCGGCGCCGGCTCGGGGGCGACCTCGAGCAGCGCCGCGACATCCGGCGCGGGCGGCGGCGACGTCGACGATCCGCCGGGGCCGACGAAGCTCACCGTGGTGAACGGCATCGCCGACAGCGACGCGGTCCGCTTCTGCTTCCTCGCGTACCCCGACGGCACCGGCGCCGGCGTCGACCCCTGGCCGGGCGCCGACGAGGGCCTCGCGTTCGCCCGGGCCGAGGTGGTCGAGCCGCTCGGCGCGGTGATCCCCGAGGGGGCGAGCGTGGGCCCCCACGTGATCGCCGGCGATCTCGGCGCGATCGAGGGGCTCGACTGCGCCGAGATCCTCGCGCTCGCCGCCGAGGCCTCGCCCCCCATCGTGGCCGTGGCGCTCCCCGTCGTGCCGGCGCCGGTGTTCGCCGAGGAGAAGAGCCTGCTCCTGGTCGCCACCGGCTGCCTCGGCGGCGAGGGGCACACCCACGCCCTGGAGAAGCAGGCCTGCGGCGACGCCTACACGATCGACACGCCGACCGCCGGCCTCGTCGCGGTCGCCATGTCGCGATGGACGCGCTTCGACAGGATCGGGCTGCAGGTCGCGCACGCGAGCGCGGCGACGCCGGTGATCGACGTCCACCTCACCCCAGAGCGCTCGTCGGTGAGCGGGGTGATCCTCGCGCAGGAGCTCTCGTATGGGGCGATCTCGCCCTCCCCGCCGTTCACCGGGCTGGCGGAGGCGGATCTCGGCGCGCCCGAGGACGTGGCCGTCCATGCCCACGACCCCGTCGAGGCCAGGACGATCGCCTCGGTGCCGATGCGCGAGATCCTGGCGAACAGCGACGTGGAGGCGACCAGCATCGCGGACGGCCGGGGGTTCGTGCTGGTCGCCGTCGGCGCCGCCCCGGGGACGGAGCGCGGTGGGTTCTGGCAGCCCCACACGTACACGCTGTTGCAGTCGGGTCCCTGATCGTGTCCGAATGTCCCGCTGGCGGCGGAGCTCCGTGCTGCGCCGTTCGTCGGCGGCCCAACCGCACCTCGCCCGGCTGCCCCGGCGACTCGCCGTGATTCCGCCTTGGGCATGACGACTCCCGTGCAAGCGCACGCACTCTCGCGTTGCTCGCGTGGTGCGCTGCGTCGTCCGGCGTGCTGCGCACCACCCTCATCGCTGCTCGGAGAGCGACAAGGATGCCTCCGGCGCGTCTGACGGGCTTGCAGCGCTCGTTGTCTTATTGAAGGATAATGGTTCTGCCCCCACGGTCTCGGGGTTCGCTCTCTCCTCCGCAGCTCTCCTTTGGTAAGCCCGCCGCGGCTTTGTCGGCCCTTCACCCCGCGCGCGGCCGGGAAAACCATGAGTCGCTTGACGGGGTGGATCGCCCCGTACGGACGACAAGACAGGAGAACCACGCGCCGTGACGAGCGAGCGAATCTCCAGTATAACGCGAGTGCCTGAATTGTGAGGGGGGAAGAGGATATGACGACACAGGTGTTTATCGGGGCGAGCTCCTCGGCGGATCCAAAGAAGGCTTCGGCCGAGTCCGTGGCGGCGGCGCTCCGCGCGTCGGCGCGCCCCGAGCACGTGGCCTCCCCGCCCGGATCGGCCTTGCAGCCCGGACCGGGGTCGCCGCCCGGACCGGCGCGCCCCGCCTTCGCGCTCGTCCTGTCGACGGACCAGTATGACGCCGACGCGCTCGCTGCGGCGGTGACCAGCGAGCTGCCCGGGGTCCCCTGGGCGGGGTGCTGCACGGCGGGGGTCTTCGCGGGCAGCCGGCTCCTCCGGCAGGGGCTCGTCGTGGGGCTGGTCGCGTCGGACGCCGTGCGCGTCGGCGTCGGCGTCGCGCACCCGGTGAGCCAGGACGGACGGCGCGCCGGGGTGCTCGCCGCGTCGCGCGCGCTCGAGGGGTTCCCGTCGTCCGCCGCGCCGGGGTGGAGCCGCGCGCTCATCGTGCTGCCGGACGCGCTCACCGGCAACGCGGCCGACGTCGTGCGCGGCGCGGTCGAGGTCGGCGGGACGGGCGTCGTCTGGGCCGGCGGCGGCGCGGGCGACAACCTCCGCTTCGTGCGCACCGCGCAGTTCGCGGGCGGCCGCGCCTACTCGGACAGCGTCGTCGTCGTCGCGATCGACTCGCCGGCCCGCATGGCCACCGGCATCCGCCACGGCTTCCGGCCCTACGGCCCCCCGACGATGGTCACGCGCGCCGAGGGGACGGTCGTCGCGGAGCTCGAGTTCGAGGGGGCCTTCTCGGTCTACCAGCGCACCGCGCGCGCGCGCGGAGATCAGGTGAACCTCGACGGCTTCGCCACCTTCGCGATGACCCACCCGCTCGGCATCCCGCAGGCCGACGGCGAGCACGTCATCCGCGATCCGCTGCGCGTGGTCACGCCGGGCGGCCTCTACTGCGTCGGCGAGGTCCCGGACGGGTGCCTCATCCGCGTCATGGAGGGCGATCCCATCGGCCTCGTCAGCGCCGCGCGCGAGGCCGCGACCACCGCGCGCGACGCCGTGGCCGGGCCGATCGCCGGCGCGTTCGTGTTCGACTGCATCTCGCGGTGCATGATGCTCGGCGACACGGTGCGCGACGAGCTGACCACCTTCGAGAACGAGCTCGGCCAGAGCGTCCCGGTGATGGGCTGTCTGACGTTCGGCGAGGTGGGCGCGCTGGGCCGCGGGGTACCGCAGTTCCACAACAAGACCGCTGTCGTGCTCGCGCTGGGGGCTTGAGCGCCGGAGCGGCTGGATCCCTGCCCATGGCGAGCGACGAAGATCACGAGATCCAGGAGGAACGGCTGGCGCTCCTCAGCGTCCTCCAGGAGCTCACGGTCGCAGCGCTCGACCTGTTCGATCCTCGCCAGTCGATGGCGATCTTCCTGGAGCGGCTCGCCGAGCGGCTGAGCTGCGTCGCGGTCATCGTGCTCGTCGAGCCGACGCCGCTCGCCCCTCGGCTCCTCGACGCCGCGGGGCTGTCGGCGAGCTCGCGCGCGCTATCCATCCCGCCGCGGTCCCCGCCGCCGGCGGCCGCGCCCGCAGACGAGTGCGAGGGCCTCTGCCTGCCGTACCCCGAGCTCTCGCGGCCCGGGCTCGTGACCTGGCACTTCTCGCTCGAGGGGCAGGGCGACAGCGGCGCGTCCAGCCTCATCCTCTGCTTCGAGGGCGAGCCCCCGTCCGCGCCGCGGTACCGGGGCATGATGCGCCGGCTCGCGGGCACCTTCCGCACGGCGCTCGTGCACCGGCTGCTCTACGCCCGCATGATCGAGAACGAGCGCGAGCGGGCGCGGCACCTCGCCGCCGCCGAGGCGGGGCGCGCGGCGGCGGAGGCGGCGCAGCGCCGCGCCGCGTTCCTCTCGGAGGCGAGCCGGCTGCTCTCCAGCTCGCTGAACTACGAGGCGACCCTCGTGCGCGTCGCGCGCCTGCCGGTCCCGTTCGTCGCGGACTGGTGCATGGTCGACATGATGGAGCGCGAGGCGATGCTCCGGCGCGCGGTCGTCGTCCACGCCGACCCGCAGAAGAGCGAGCTCGCGCGCCTCCTCCAGGGCCAGACGCCGATGGACTCGGTCCTCCCGTCCGGCGTGGCGCGCGTGCTGGAGACGGGCGAAGCGGTGCTCTGCGAGGTGGCGGGCGCGCCCGCCGCCGCGGAGCGAGGGCTGGACGCACGCGACAGCGAGCCGCCCGTGTCGGCCAGCGAGGCGCTCCTCAGGGAGCTCGGCCTGCGGCGCTACATCTCCGTGCCGCTCGTCACCCGCGGCACCCTGCTCGGCGTGCTCACGATCGCCTCGGGCCGCGACGACCTGCTGTACGGCGCCGAGGACCGGGCCCTCGCCGAGGAGCTCGGGCGCCGGGCCGCGCTCGCGATCGACAACGCGCGGCTCTACGAGAGCGCGCAGCGGGCGATCCGCGCCCGGGAGGAGCTCGTGGCGGTCGTGTCGCACGACCTCAAGAGCCCGCTCGCGACCATCGTCATGAACACGAGCCTCCTGCGCCGGAAGCTGCCGAGCTCGGACGAGTCGGCCGAGCTCCGGCGCCCCGTCGAGCGCATCCAGAAGTCGGCCGATCGCATGAACCGCCTCATCCGCGATCTGCTCGACCTGGCGAAGCTCGACGGCGGCCACATCTCGATCCAGCCGGCGCCGCACGACGTCTCCGGCCTGCTGAGCGACGCCATCGAGCTCCTGCGGGAGGAGGCGGCCGAGAAGTCGCTGCGCATCGAGCAGGGCGTCGAGCACGGCGTCGACCGGGCGCTCTGCGACCGCGAGCGGGTCCTGCAGGTGATCGCGAACATCGTCGGCAACGCGATCAAGTTCACGCCCGCGGGCGGCGAGGTCGCGCTCCGCGCCCAGCCGTGGGGCAGGGAGGTGCTCGTCTCGGTGCGCGACACCGGCCCGGGCATCCCGGAGGACCAGCGGGCGCGCATCTTCGAGCGCTACTGGCAGGCGAAGGAGACCGCCCACAAGGGCACGGGGCTCGGCCTCTCGATCGCGAAGGCGCTCGTCGAGGTCCACGGCGGGCGGATCTGGGTCGAGAGCAAGGTGGGCGAGGGGAGCACGTTCTTCTTCACGCTCCCGATGGTGGGCGCCGCCGGGGCGACCGCGGGAGTCGCGGCGGGCACGCGCCTCGGGGCCTGACAGCTTCAATCGGGGTTCGCCGTACAGCGGCGTAGTCACGCCACTGAGGCAGAAATGTCCCTTGTTTTCGCGTCTTGGCGGGCCGATCCCTTCATCGCTATACCTACCGCGATGAACAACGTCGGGAACGAAAAGGGCGACGTGGGGCCGGCCCAGGCTCGAGCGGAGGACGACGAGCGGGAGCTCGTCAGGGCCGCATTGCAGCTCCTGGGTATCCGCAACCTGGTGCTCGCGATCCACGATCCGAGCTTCCCGTCGGAGGACGCGGAGGACACCGGGCGCGGGTCCCCGTACACCGAGGGGGGTCGCCGGTTCCTCCGGTTCGCGCGCGATCTCGGGTTCAACGGCATCCAGCTCGGCCCTCAGGGGGAGACGTCGGCCGACAACGCATCTCCGTACGACGGCACCATCTTCTCGCGGAGCACGCTGTCGATCGCGCTCGCCCGGCTGACGGAGGACGGCCCGTGGGGCGCGCTGCTTCGCCCCGAGGCGGTGACGAAGATCGTCGCCGGCAAGCCTGGCGGCCACGACGGCCGCGCGCAGCACGGCTACGCGTACCGCGCGCAGCGCGCCGCGCTCCGGGAGGCGTTCGCGTCGTACGTCGACCGGCGGAAGCGCGGCGAGCTCGACGACCTCGCCGGCCGCCTCGCCGCGTTCAGGCAGCGGAACGCCGCGTGGATCGAGCGGGACGCGCTCTACGGCCCGCTCTGCGAGGAGCACCGGAGCGGCTGGTTTCACGGCTGGACCGGCGCGCCGGAGCTCGATCGCCGCCTCTTCGCGCCCGGCCCCGGCGAGGTGGTCGCCTGCGAGGATCGCCGGCGGGAGCTCCTCGAACGGTACCGCGAAGACGTCGACTTCTACGCCTTCTGCCAGCTCCTCGCGCACGAGCAGCACGCGGCGCTCCGGGGCGTGACGGCCGCGCTCGGGCTCAAGCTCTATGGCGACCTGCAGATCGGTTATTCGCCCCAGGATGC
This sequence comes from Sorangium sp. So ce119, assembly GCF_051524405.1. NCBI lineage: Bacteria > Pseudomonadati > Myxococcota > Polyangiales > Polyangiaceae > Sorangium > Sorangium sp. So ce119. Next base: position 584,994 of record NZ_CP150310.1, read on the forward strand.
CTGGGCCCATCAATCGGTCTTCCTGAAGGGCTATCTCATGGGGGCTCCGCCGAGCCGGACCAACCCGGAGGGCCAGGTGTGGAACTACCCTGTCCTGGATCCGGCCCAGTACACGGATGCCTCCTCCGGCGCGCTCGCGCTCGTGCGGGCGCGGATGGACAAGATGTTCGACGAGTTCGACGGCGTGCGCCTCGATCACCCGCACGGCCTCGTCTGCCCGTGGGTCCATGTCGCCGACGCCCCCGATCCGCTCCGCGCGGTCCAGGGCGGCGCGCGGCTCTTCTCGTCGCCCGATCTGCCGGATCACCCGCTGCTCGCCCGCTACGCCATCGTCTCTCCCGCGCAGCTCAACCGCGGTGTGCCCCGGTATGCCGACGACTGGGTCACCTCGCTGACGCCGGAGCAGGTCCGGCGCTACAGCGTGATCTTCGACACGATCGCGAGCTGCGCCGAGGCCCGCGGGCGCGCGACGACCGACATCGTGTGCGAGGTGCTGAGCACGCTCCCGTTCCCGCTCCGGGCCGTGCTCGAGCGGCACGGGCTCGGGCGCTTCCGGGTCACCCAGAAGGCCGATCTCGACAACCCGAAGGACGTCTATCGCAGCGAGAACGCCGGGCCCTCCGACTGGATCATGGTGGGGACCCACGACACGCCGCCGCTCTGGAGGCTCCTCGGCGCGTGGGAGCGGAGCGGCGCGCTGGAGCGCCAGGCGGCGTACCTGGCCTCCCGCCTCGCGCCCTCGCCGGCCGAGGAGGGCGCGATGGCGCGCGCGCTCGCGTCCGACCCGCGCGCGCTGGCGCAGGCCAAGTTCGCCGACCTCTTCGCGAGCCAGGCGGCGAACGTGATGATCTTCTTCTCCGATCTGCTCGGGCTCAAGGAGATCTACAATGCTCCCGGGACGATGGGTGACCACAACTGGTCGCTGCGGGTGCCTCGCGATCACGAGCGGTCGTACGCCGAGATGCGCGCGCGGGGGGAGGCCCTCAACCTGCCGCGGGTGCTGGCGCTCGCGCTGCGGGCGCGGGGGGGCGCGGAGGCCTCGGAGGAGCGCCGGGGGCTCGCTGCGCGCCTGGAGGCGCTGGCGGGAGCGGCGGGCGGGAGGCGTTGACCGGGCGCAGCGCGCGAGAGGTGGCGCCGAACAGCCCGGCGCCGCGAGAGCGCGTACGCGCAGCGGAGGAACGACCACGCAGAGCGGACAGGACGCGGGGCCGGAGCCTACGCCGCAGACGGGAGGGACAACTCCCTCCCGGCGCGCTTCGCGTCGATGATGTGAGCCGCGTTGACGAGCCCGATGTGAGAGAACGCCTGCGGGAAATTGCCGAGCTGGCGACCCAGCTCAGGGCTGTATTCCTCGGAGAGCAGGCCGACGTCATTGCAGAGTGAGACCAGCCGATCGAGGAGCGCCTCCGCGTCGTCCAGGCGACCGGCCATCGCGTAGTTGTCGGCGAGCCAGAAGCTGCAGATGAGAAACGTGCCCTCATGGCCCGGCAGACCGTCCACCCCCGTCTCGGTCGCGTAGCGCAGGACGAGACCCTCCCGGGTGAGGCCCTTCTCGATCGCCGCGACGGTGGACAGCATGCGCGGATCGTCCGCGGCCAGGAAGCCCATGTGCGGGATCAGGAGCACGCTGGCGTCGAGGGCGTCCGAGCCGTACGACTGCGTGAACGCGCCGACGCGCGCGTTGAATCCGCGCGTGAGCAGGTCGTTGCGGATCTCCTCGCGCAACGCGCGCCAGCGCTGGGCTCGCTTCCCCAGTCGATGCTGCCCGCCTACGCCGAACTCCTCGATCATCCGCACGGCGCGATCCACGGCCACCCAGGCCATCAGCTTCGAGTGCGTGAAGTGGTCACGAAAGCGGCCCTGGTAGGGACAGCGGCTCGCCCACGCCCGCCAGTGACGCTCGGTCCGCGCGAGCTCCCGCTCCGCGTCGACGGGGTGGTCGGGCGCGCGCTCGTGCGACGGGTAACAGGTGAGGGTGAACGGCAGTCGCTGCCCCGCGCGCACGATGAAGCTCGTCTCCAGCCGCGCGGCGTCCCAGTCGGGGTCGAGCGGCGCAGGGCTGCTGAACGCGAGCGCGGCCGGCCCCGACGTGAGCGTGGCCCGGCTCCCGTCGCACCTGATCCAGGGGATCACGCGGCCATGGCCGAACCGCGCCTTCGGATCGGAGTGCATGGCGACCGGGCCCTCGATTCCCTCGACGATCCGGATGACGTCGTGCGCGGCGACCCCCTGGGTTCCCTCGTCGATCCGGGCGGCATCGTGCCCTGCGACCCACGGGGGCATGAAGTCGATCAGCCGTGCCCGTCCGCTGTCGCAGGAGAACTCGGTCTCGAGGACCAGCGTGTCTGGCCGATACCGCCGCTCCACGCCTCGTATCCTTGTAGCTGGCCGGAGCGTCCAGTAACCGTGGTCGCCATGCCCGAGCAGCCTCGCGAAACACGCATCCGAGTCGACGCGCGGCAGGCACAGCCAGTCGAGCGAGCCGTTACGTGAGATCAAGCCGACCGTCGTCGTGTCACCGATGAGACCGTAGTGTTCGATCGGAGCTGGCATGGCCAGTACATGCGCGCCGGTGCCCGGTCCGCAAGCCTGATAGCTCCCTGCCCGACGAGGAGCCGCTGCGCGCGCAAACCGCTCCGCGACACCACACCAACGGGCACGCGCCTTGCTTTGCCGAGGCCGCGACGGCGAGACCGGCAACCCGGATACACGGATTCATCATGCGGCGAGCGAGAGATCTCATCGAGGCCTTCGTGGTGGGGCGGTACGACGCCCGTCTGCGAGGCGCACGCAAGGCATGTGCTCTGGCGTTCACCGACGGCGAGCGCGTCGTGGTGGAGGTCGACGACGGGTCGTTCAGGGTCGCGCCCGAGGGCGCGAGCGAGGATTGTGAGCTCTCCTGCTCGCCCGACGATTTCTCGCGCATCGTCCACGGCGAACAGAACCTGATCACCGCGATCATGCAGGGCCGTGTCAGCGTGCGGGGAGACCTGGCCGTCGCGCAGATGTTCCAGAGCGCCTTCTGTCCGGGCGACGGCGGGGCTCCCGAAGCGACGCCCCGGGGGACGAGCGAGGCCCCGAAGCGACGCGCTGGCTGATCGTCGTTGGAGGGGGACATGGAACGGCAAGTGAGCATCCTGGACGGCGGCACGTTCGTCGTCAGCGACCTGCGCGGCAACATCGAACACTCGGTCAACCGTCCGCTCGGCCTCTTTCACCTCGACACGCGCTTCCTCTCCGAATGGGTCTTGACGATCGACGGCGTCGTGCCGGCCGCGCTGTCCACCGACGACGTGCAGTACTTCCAGGCTCAGTTCTTCCTCGTTCCGAGGCCTGCCGCGATGTACGTCCAATCGACCCTGTCGGTCGTCCGGACCCGGCTCGCGGGCGACGGGTTCCACGAGGATCTCCTGCTCATGAACCACGACAAGGCCCCCGTCGATCTCGACGTCCGGATCCGGGCGGCCGCCGATTTCGCCGACCTGTTCGAGGTCAAGGACATGCTTCAGAAGAAAGGCGAGCACTACCATCGTATCGAGGACAACCGGCTCGTGCTCGGATACCGGCGTGAGCGCTTCGTGCGCGAGACATGGATCTCGGCATCGCAGCCCGCGCGGATCGAGCCGAGCGGCCTCGCCTTCCGGGTGCACATCGAGCCTCATGGCACCTGGAGCACCTGCCTCGACGTCCTGGCGGCGATCGACGGGCTGGAGGGGCGGCACAGCCGGGTGAAGTATGCCCACGGCGAGAGCCACGCGCGCCCGAACATCGGCACCAGCCTCGAGAGCTGGCTCGACAGGGCGCCACGGCTCATCACCTCGAACGATCCCCTCGCGCGAACGTACGAGCGGAGCCTCATCGACCTGGCCGCGCTGCGCTTCTTCTCCAAGCTCATGCCGGACGCCGCCATACCGGCCGCTGGCCTGCCGTGGTTCATGGCGGCGTTCGGCCGCGACAGCGTCATCACGAGCCTGCAAGCGTTGCCGTTCGTCCCCGAGCTCGCGCGCTCCACCCTCCGCTACCTCGCGCGCCGCCAGGGCACCCGCCGGGACGATTTCCGCGACGAGGAGCCGGGGAAGATCCTCCACGAGGTCCGATGGGGCGAGCTGACCGCCTTCGAAGAGCGGCCGCACTCTCCCTACTTCGGCGCTGCCGACTCGACGCCGCTCTTCCTGATCTTGCTGGACGAGTACGAGCGCTGGACCGGCGACGCGGAGCTCGTCCTGTCGATGGAGCACGCCGCGCGCGCCGCCCTCCGATGGCTCGACGAGTGGGGGGATCGGGATGGCGACGGGTACGTCGAGTACGACACGCGCAACCCCGAGACGGGCCTGGAGAACCAGTGCTGGAAAGACTCGTGGGACTCCATCGTGTTCCATGACGGATCGCTCGCGCCGCGGCCCCTCGCGTGCTGTGAGATCCAGGGCTACGCCTACGACGCGAAGGTGCGGAGCGCCCGGCTCGCGCGCGAGCTCTGGCGGGACCCCGAGCTCGCGGCGCGCCTGGAGCGAGAGGCGGAGGAGCTGAAGCGCCGCTTCAACCGGGACTTCTGGCTCGACGATCGCGGGTTCTTCGCGCTCGCCCTGGATGGTCAGAAGCGCAGGGTCGATTCCCTGACCTCGAACATCGGCCACCTGCTCTGGAGCGGCATCGTCGAGGAGTCCAAGGCCGAACGCGTGGTCGAGCACCTCCTCGGCCCCCGCCTGTTCAGCGGTTGGGGAGTGCGTACCATGGCCGACGACGAAGGCGGGTACAACCCCATCGGGTACCACGTCGGGACGGTGTGGCCGCACGACAATTCGTTGATCGCGCTCGGGCTCCAGCGCTACGGCTTCAGCGTGGAGGCTGGGCGTGTGGCGACGAGCAACCTGGCCGCGGCGCCCTTCTTCCATCACCGCTTGCCGGAGGCGTTCGCCGGGTATCCGCGAGAGCTCACGAGGTTTCCGGTCGAATATCCCACGGCGTGCAGCCCCCAGGCGTGGGCCGCCGGGGCTCCTCTGCTCTTCCTCCGCGCCTTGCTCGGGCTGGAGCCCATGGGGAACCGCCTTGTCGTCGATCCGGCGGTCCCTGCCGAGCTCGGGGAGATCCGGCTCCTCGACATCCCTGGGCGCTGGGGCAGGAGCGACGCCTTCGGCCGCGCGCGGCCGGCGCCGGGCGCTCATGTTCGAACCTGACCGCTGCCCGCTGGCGCCGGCGACCTCACGCGGCCTTCAGATGCCATCCAGGGCGTCGCAGGGGTGCGTCGGTCAAAAAGCTTGCATCCAGCGCGCTCGGGCTGCATTTGATCCGGGCGAGCGCCGCGGTTCATGGGCCTCGCCCGTGCGGCGCGGCGGCGCGGCGGCGCGGCGGCGACAGTACGACAAGGTGGTCAATCGCCCGCGCATCCCTCGAGTCCAGTACGAGATGGGAGACACCAGGTGAGCACGACCAAAGCGTCTCTTGGTACCTTGTTCCTCACGCTCTCCCTGGCCGCGCCTGCGCTCGCGCAGGAGGCGGCGCCGCGGCAGCCCATCACGGACAAGACGAAGGAGCGTTGGGCGAAGAGCCAGGGTGGCCGGTTCGGATTCGAGATCGACGTCCTCAGCTCGTCATACCAGCGGTACACCGCGGCGGCGGGCGCCGATCCGGACGAGGTCGAGGTCACGGAGTCCGAGCGGCTCGGCATCGCCATCACCGCCGCCACGCAGTACAAGCTCGTCGCCGGTCTCCACCTCGACGCGGAGATGCCGTTCGCCTACGGCGATGTCGTGGGCTTCCAGTCCACGGATCTGCTCGGCAGGACGTTCGAGAGCGACGCGCGCTACAGCAAGTTCTTCCTCGGCAATCCCACGTTCGGCCTCCATTACGCTGACAACCTGCTGCCCAACCTCGCGCTCTTCGGCGGCATCGGCCTGACGATCCCGCTCCACCCGCACCCCGGGCGAACGCTCGAGGTCGCGTCGGTGGCGAACTTCCCCGCGCGGGCCTACTTCGACGCGCAGCGCGTGCTGCTCGGGCACTGGGCCTTCCGGGCGCGCGTCGGGACCGAGATCCACTTCGGCAAGATGCTGTTCCTCACCCACGACGTGGCGGCGCAGGTCTTCCTCCCGACCCGGGACGGCGACATGACGAAGTCCATCATCGAGCAGGGCAACGAGATCGAGTTTCGCCCGTTCGGGAACTTCGGCCTCGGCATGCGCCTCCAGGCGGCGTTCCCCCTCTCCTCCAGCAACTCGGCCCAGCTCGCGGCGGAGCCGTTCATCGGCTGGGAGCCGCTCGTGAAGGGCTCGTTCACGCGCGTCGGCGCGCTGGTCGCGCTGGACGACGATCTCGGCTTCGGCCTCGATCAGGGCAAGGTCGCCACCATCCGCGTGGCCCTCGGCAGCAAGTGGTAGGGAGGCGGGCGCGGCAGCGGCGAGCTACGCTGAGCGCGACCCCATGACCACGCGCTCGACCTCCGACGCCTGGGTCGGCTGCCCGCGGCCGAACCCCGCTTCCCGGCTCCGCCTCTTCTGCTTTCCTTATGCGGGCGGCGGCGCGTCGGTCTACAGCGCCTGGTGGCGCGAGCTCCCCGCGCACACGGAGCTCTGCGCGATCAAGCTCCCCGGCCGGGAGGCGCGCCTCGGCGAGCCGCCGTTCGAGCGCCTCACGCCGCTCGTGCAGGCCCTCGCGACCGCGCTCGACGGCTGGCTCGCGAAGCCGTTCGCGTTCTTTGGCCACAGCCTCGGCGCGCTGGTGAGCTTCGAGCTCGCGCGCGAGCTGCGCCGCCGCGGCGCTCCGCTCCCGCGCCACCTGTTCGTGTCGGCGCGGCGCGCCCCCCACCTGCCCATCGTTGCTCCGCTCCACGGCCTGCCCGACGACGAGTTCCTCGCGTGGCTCCGCCGCATGGGGGGCACGCCCGAGGAGGTCCTGCGCGAGCCGGATCTCCTCGCGCTCTTCCTGCCCGTCCTCCGCGCCGACGTGGCCGTCAACGAGGCCGAGCCGTTCGTCCCCGGGCGCCCGCTCGACTGCCCGATGTCGGCCTTCGGGGGCGCCGACGACGAGCGCGCGAGCCCCGCCGAGATGGAGGCATGGCGCGAGCACACGCGCGGGCCCTTCCGGACCGAGGTGTTCCCCGGCGGGCACTTCTTCCTGCGGACCGCCCGCGCGCCGCTCCTTCGGTCGATTTCAGCCGTGCTCGACGACATGGCGCGCGATCTCCCCGCGTGACGGCCGGCGCCGGGCGGGTGTTGAGCCCGGGCCCGGAGCCATGCAAAGAAGGGGGACCCGCAGCCTCCCTGCCCCCGGAGACCCGAACGATGACCGATTTTCAGTACCAGGACATGCTGCCCCTCGGCCATGACGAGACCCCGTACCGCCTCGTCAGCCGCGACCATGTCTCCACCTTCGAGGCCGCTGGCTCGACCTTCCTCAAGGTCGAGCCGGAGGGGCTCACCCTGCTCGCGCGCGAGGCGATGCGCGACATCGCCCACCTCCTCCGGCCCGGTCACCTCGCGCAGCTCGCGCGCATCCTCGACGACCCCGAGGCCTCCTCGAACGACCGCTTCGTCGCCCTCGAGCTCCTCAAGAACGCGAGCATCGCCGCGGGGGGCGTGCTCCCGTCGTGCCAGGACACCGGCACGGCCATCGTCATGGGCAAGAAGGGCCAGCTCGTCTTCACCGGCGGCGGCGACGAGGCCGCGATCGCGCGCGGCGTCTTCGAGACCTACCGCGCGCAGAACCTCCGCTACTCCCAGCTCGCGCCGCTCGACATGTACAGGGAGGTCAACACGAACGACAACCTCCCTGCGCAGATCGAGATCTTCGCGACCGACGGCGACGCCTACAAGTTCCTCTTCATGGCGAAGGGCGGCGGCTCCGCGAACAAGAGCTATCTTTACCAGGAGACCAAGGCGCTCCTGAACCCCGAGAGCCTGCTCTCCTTCCTGGAGGCGAAGATCCGCGCGCTCGGCACGGCGGCGTGTCCGCCGTACCACCTCGCGATCGTCGTCGGCGGCACCTCGGCCGAGCACACGCTCAAGGTCGCGAAGCTCGCCTCGGCGCGTTACCTCGACACGCTCCCGGCCGAGGGCAACGCGCGCGGCCGCGGCTTCCGCGATCGCGATCTCGAGCAGAAGGTCCTCGAGCTCGCGCAGCGCACCGGGATCGGCGCCCAGTTCGGGGGCAAGTACTTCTGCCACGACGTGCGGGTCATCCGCCTGCCGCGCCACGGCGCCTCGTGCCCGGTGGGCATCGCCGTCTCCTGCTCCGCGGACCGGCAGGCGCTCGGCAAGATCACGCGCGAGGGCATCTTCCTCGAGCAGCTCGAGAGCGACCCCGCGAGGTACCTGCCCGACCCCACGGAGGCGGATCTCGGGGGCGAGGTCGTGAAGCTCGATCTCCGCCGCCCGATGCGCGAGATCCGGGCGGAGCTCTCGAAGTACCCGATCCGGACGCGGCTCTCGCTGACCGGGCCCATGATCGTCGCGCGCGACATCGCGCACGCGAAGATCAAGGAGCGGCTCGACCGCGGCGACGGCATGCCGAGCTACATGCAGGAGTTCATGGTCTACTACGCCGGGCCCGCGAAGACGCCGGCGGGCTACGCCTCCGGCTCGTTCGGGCCCACCACGGCCGGCCGCATGGACGCGTACGTCGATCTCTTCCAGGCGAGCGGCGGCAGCTACGTCATGCTCGCCAAGGGCAACCGCTCCCCCGCGGTCACCGCGGCCTGCAAGAAGCACGGCGGCTTCTACCTCGGCTCGATCGGCGGTCCGGCCGCGCGCCTCGCCAAGGACTGCATCAAGAAGGTCGAGGTCCTCGAGTACCCCGAGCTCGGCATGGAGGCGGTCTGGAAGATCGAGGTCGAGGATTTCCCCGCCTTCATCGTCGTGGACGACAAGGGCAACGACTTCTTCGCCGACATCAACAAGCCCTCTGGCCGCAAGCTCGACGTCGCCGGCTGAGCGCCGGTATCGGATCGAGCGTGGAGAGCTCCTGTCCGTTCGTCCGCGACACCGCGGGCGACCCGGGAAAGACGCACCTCCCGCTACAAACATCCCCTGAGGCGAAGCGTCACGCCTGAGGCGTGTTTGCTCCTGCTCGGCCCGGCGATCGCTACGCGAGCGTCTCTGGGGCGGCGATTTGCCGAGGCACGGTCCGTGCTCCTGGGCTCCAGCGAAAGGAGCTGAGCATGACAGTTCGACCTGAGCGCACCGTGCCCCGTGGCCAGCCCGATCCCGGGCACCACCGTTTCGAGGATCGGCACGGTGGACCGGACGGGGCTCGTCATCACATGGAAGAGGAGCGTCTCGAGAGGCTGGTGCGCGCCGCGCAGGAGGTCTCGGATCAAGCCGCGCGCGACGGGCGCCGCGAGCCTGGTCAGGATCGACCGGCCGAGGGCGGCCGCGTCGACGCTCGACCGGCTCCGAGGACGGCCAGCATCGCCGACATCGAGCGCGCGGACGACGAGGGCATGCTCTCCCCGGAGGAGACGTGATGGGCGCGCGCGCGATGAGCCTCGATGCGGTCGTCGGACGCTTCGCGCCGAGCGCGCTCCGCAAGGCGGAGCGCGCCCCCCTGGCCCCCGCGCTCGACGCGGAGGTGCGTCACGTCGACACGTGGAGCGCGGGCCGCCTCGCGTACTACGTGGACACGCGCGCCACGGGGCGCCCGGTGGTCCTCCTGCACGCGATCGACGCGGCCGCCTCGTCGAAGGAGGTGGCCCCCCTGTTCGACGCGCTCCGCGCGGAGCGGCCCGTCTATGCGCTCGATCTCCCGGGGTTCGGCCTCTCGGAGCGCACCGACCGCGCTTACGATCGTGAGCTCTACCGCGCCGCCGTGCGCCGGTTCCTCACGGACGTGGTGCGCGAGCCGGGCGGCGCCGACGTCATCGCGCTGTCCCTCTCCTCGGAGTTCGCCGCCGCCGTCGCCTGCGAGGAGATGAGCCTCGTTCACAGCCTCGTGCTCGTCTCCCCCACGGGGCTCGGCCGCGAGGCGCCCGGCGCGAGCCTCGTCCTCCGGGCGGTCTCGCATGTCCCTCACGTCGCCGAGGCGCTCTTCCGCGTGCTCGCCACGCCGCCGAGCATCCGCTGGTTCCTGAAGAAGAACTTCGTCGGCGCGCCGGATCCCGGCCTGGTCGACTACGCCATCCGCACCTCGAAGGAGCCTGGCGCCCACCGCGCCCCCCTCGCGTTCATCGCCGGCGACCTGTTCACCGAGGACGCGTTCCAGCGTCTCTACGCCCGTCTGCCCGTCCCCACCCTGGTCCTCTACGATCGCGACCCCCACGCGCGCTTCGACCGTCTCGACGAGCTCGCGCAGCAGAACGCCCGCCTCGAGGTCGCTCGCGTCTCCCCGACGCGGGGTCTCCCGCACTTCGAGCAGCTCGACGCCACGCTCGAGGTCGTGCGCAGGTTCTGGACGCAGGACCCCTGGTAGATCCCCGACCGCTGGGCGACCCTCGCGTCGCTCAGGCTCCGCGCAGGGCGGATACTGCGCCAGACGGTAACCGACTCTGGGTCGCCGACGAGTCCACCTGTGGGCACCATTACCAGCAGGCTCCATGACCCCCGCCGAGCCGGCCTGTCCTGGTGTCCCCGGCGGACCTGTGCGATCGGCCCTGGGTCGCACATTCCGGCCACCAAACTCCGAGCTGTCGGTGTACAATGACAGTGTGGCCGATCAACTGGCATGTTGGTGCGATCACGATGTGCGCACGGCCACATGCCGGGCATCTCGATCCAGGCGAGGTTGTCAGGGCGCCGACATTCATTCCCCTCGACCCGATTGGCCTGCCACCTCGGCCGGTCGCGTGTTCGTCGGCCGATGAAGCGCTGCGCCAGGATGCCGCGCCGCGCCACCTACGTGTCGGGTACGCGAGTGTTTCCGAGCGTAAAAGTCTTTGCAAACTTCAGGTCAACGGAGTAGTTAAGCTCTTATAGCGGGGGATGTCGTGAATGCAGGCGGTCAAATCATCTCTGCGAACAAGCAAGCGAGTAATAGCTTGCTTGGTAGATACCGCCTAGTTGCAAAATTAGGTCGCGGTGGAATGGCGGACGTGTTCCTCGCCGTTTCCCGCGGGCCCGGGTCGTTCAACAAGCTCGTTGTCGTGAAGTGCCTCCGCGTCGGCATGGCGGAGGACCCGCGCTACGTCCTGATGTTCCTGGACGAGGCGAAGCTGTCGGCGCGGCTCAACCACCCGAACGTCATCCAGACCTACGAGATCGGCGGCGAGAGCGGCGGGTACTTCATCGTCATGGAGTACCTGGAGGGCCAGCCGCTCAAGGACATCGTGCGGGCGGTCGTGAGCGGCTGTGCCGGCGCCAGCAACTTCACGCGCACGGCGTGGGTCCGGGTCATCGCCGAGACGCTGCGCGGCCTGCATTACGCGCACGAGCTCACGGATTTCGACGGCCGGCTGCTCGGCATCGTCCATCGCGACGTCTCGCCGCACAACATCTTCGTCACGTACGACGGCGCGGTGAAGATCGTCGATTTCGGCGTCGCGAAGGCGTCGCTCAACGCGGCGCACACCGAGAACGGCACCTTCAAGGGCAAGATGGCGTACGCCGCGCCCGAGCAGGCGATGGCGAGCGAGGACGTCGACCGGCGGGCCGATATCTTCGCGATCGGCATCGTGCTCTGGGAGCTCCTGGCGATGCGCCGGCTGTTCGATGGCGATCACGTCGCCGTGATGCACCAGCTCCTCACGCGGGACATCCCGCGGCTCTCCACCGTGGTGCCGGACATCGACCCGGCGCTCGACGAGATCGTGGCGAAGGCGCTCCAGCGCGACCCCGCGCGGCGGTTCGCCACCGCGCAGGAGATGGGTGACGCGCTGGAGAGCTACCTCCTGGTCTCGGGCGAGGACGTCCGGAAGGAGCAGCTCGGCGCGTACGTGCTCGAGATGTTCGCGGAGAGCAGGGCGCTCGTGCGCCAGCAGGTGACCGCGCAGTTCGAGTACCTGAGCTCGCTGGACGTCACCGGCGACATCCAGCGCGCCTCCATGATCAGCGATTTCCCTCGCGCGTCGATGGTCATGGGGATGAACCGCTCGATGTGGCCCTCTGCGACCGGGCTGCCGGTCCTCACCGAGCACAGCACCCCTGGTCTGCCTCAGCACGAGCCGCCGGCGGCCGATCCCGACAGCCTGGGCGCGACGGTGGGACGCCCCTCGCCCTGGCGGCAGCGCGGGTACCTGTTCACCGCGCTCGGCGCGGCCGCGCTGCTGGGCGCAGGGGCCGTCGCGATGGTGCAGCGGGGCACGCTGCTGGACGGCTCCGTGCACGCGTCGGACGTCGCGCCCACGACGACGGTGTGGGTTCCTCCGGCGGCATCGGCCCCTCTCGAGAGCGCTGGCCCGAAGGCGAAGGTCACGATCAAGAGCGAGCCGTCCGACGCCAAGGTGACGTGGAACGGGACGGAGCTCGGCAAGACGCCGCTCAGCATCGAGCTTCCCACGGGGATGCAGGTCGTCGTGGTGTCGAGGGCCGGGTCCTTCGACGAGTCGCTGTTCCTGCAGCTCGCCGCGTCGGACGCCGTCGAGCGCACGGTCACGCTCCGACCCCAGGAGATCACGCCGGGCGCGACGTCTCGCTAGCCCGTCGGACGAGCGTCGTGACCGGCCTCGAGCCGGGGGAGTGGCCGCGCCCCGCCGAGGCTCGGACGGGGCGCGCGGATGCCGTGCGGAGGGTTACTCCAGCTCGATGAGACCGCAGCCGATGCGGCCGCCCGCGCTCGGATCGGCCGCGGCGTGAACGACGATCGAGTACTGCGTCACGTCGGTGCTGGCGCCGTCGCCCACGGTCCAGACGTCGGTGCCGCGCGTGACCGTATGCGTGCCCTCGCCGCTCGCATCACACGTGAAGCTGCCGAGCCCCTCTCCGTTGGGGATCCAGTGGCCGCCCGCGGCGTCAGCGTTGTCTTCACAGCTCTTGTTCTCGTGCAGATGAGCGGAGTGCTCGCCTTCAGGGCAGCCGGACACCGTGATGGTGAGCGTCACCTCGTCTCCGTTCTGCGTGAACGTCGCAGTCCCCTCCAGCCCGCTCGAGCTCGTCGCCTCGAGCGCCGCCTCGGCGCGCGCGGAGGCGCCGCCGCCGTTCCCGCCTCCACCGTCGCCGCCGTTTCCACCATCGCCGCCGCCGCTCCCCGACGCGCTCGTGGAGGAGGCATCACCGCCGCCGGTCCCTGAGCCGCTCGCGGACGAGGTGCTGGTGGTGCTGGATCCAGCGGGCGACTCACCGTCGTCTCCGCACGCCGTCAAGAGAGCGCTGGCGCCAAGGGCGACCAACGAGAGCTTCAACCACCGTGACATGAGTCTCCTTTCCTCGGCGCGACCCGAGCGGGCAAGCAGTTGCCCGCTGGACGCGGCCAGGTCATCGAGCGCAGGAGTATGTCCCAAGACGGCGTGTATCCAAACAGCTCGGCAACAAAAAACACACCCGCAGCGTCGGGCCGGTGGTGCGAATCCGATTACGCTCGACAAGGAGGGCCGCTGCGCGCGGCGCCTCGCGCGCCGTGCAGGGCTATCGAGGCTTGAGCGCCGGAGCGGTCGACGCTGCCCTGGAGGCGAGGCGCTCGTATTCTCGACCAAGCCATTCAAGGAAATCCTGATTCCACGGAGGGCCGTCAGGCCAGCCCTCACGGATGCGGGCGGCGAGCTCGAGATCCCATCTCCCGTAGAGATCCACGAGCGCGTCGTGCGCCCTGCGGCCCGCCAGCGCTTCAGGATCGCCGCTGGGCTCGCCGCCGTGCGCGAACGCGTCGTCGCAGACGTAGTAATTGCATGTCGCCGCGCGCCGCTGCGGCGGGATGGTGCAGCCCTCGTGACCGTGAAAAGCGCACCTCTTCGGGAGCGCACGACCGTCGCTGTCCCGGGGCTCCACGCGGAGCATGAGCAAGCCGCGCTGGCCAGGGCGCAGGCTGCCGACCGCCATCTGCTCGAACAACCAGCCTGCGCCGCCCAGCGACACGATCCTCCCGATGTCCGACCACTCGACCCCTGGCGGGCTGGCGCAGCAGCCGGTCGGCCCCTGCGGACAGGCGCCGCACAACGTCGAGTGCACCCTCGTGTGCGCGCCTGCGAGCTCCAGCCGGATCATCGCCCCTCCGGCGCTCCAGGATAACGGCGTCGCCCGGGCCGTCCAGCGGCCGATCTCGGCCCTTCAGCTCGGCTCACCGCGACCGCGCGACCTCGGCGTCCGCCGGGCGATCGCCGCCGTGCCCCCGCGATCCGGGGCGATCACCACACCCCCCGCACCGCGATGCCGCTGGCGGACGCCGTGATCTCGGCGCGTTGTTGCGTGAAGAGCGCGAAGCCGAGCGTGCCGGCTGCGAGCAGGCCGCCAGTGATGAAGCTGGCCGTGCCGAGCTCGCGCGCCGTGAACATCGTGTTCTCGTAGTCGGCGGCCTTCTGGCATTCCGGCGCGATGAGGCGAAGGCAGTTGTTGCCTCCGACGCTCCGCGCGGTCTCGTCCCGGTTCACTTCCGCGTCGTGCGCCACGACCATCAGCACGCCGCCGAGCGCCAGGAAGAGCGCCGAGCCCGCGATGCCCCCGGCGATGAGGCCGGTCCGCAGCCCCGAGCTGGGCGGCGCGCTCGCCGGCGCCGGGCCGCTCGTCGCCGTGGGTTTGAGCGCCGGGACCGTCAGATCGAGCCGCACCTCGCGGACCTCTCCGCGGCGAACATCGATGTCGACCCGCACGGCGGCGGCGCCGTTCAGCGTCGCCGCGATGGAGTGGTGTCCCGGGGTGACGGGGATGAGCTTGTCGCGCTCGACCGTGACCTGCTCGCCGTCGATGGTGCAGGACGCCCCGGCGGGGACGATGAGGCGGATCTCGCCCACGAGCTGCCGCGCGCGGGCCAGGTCGAACAGCCGCGACTCGTACAGCTCGCGCTCCTCCGGCGTGCCCGGCGGCCGCATGATCTCCTTGCACAGCGACAGCCAGCGCACGGCAGCGGGCGCATCGCCGATCCGGTAAGAGAGCGCCCCGATGTTGCAGGCGGCGACCTGCGAGCGCTCCATCCTCCATATCGCCTGCCACAGCTCGCGGGACTCCGCGAAGCGGCCCTCCGCCTGCGCGGCGTTCGCCTGGACGCGCAGGCGGGTCACCGCGTCGTCCACGGGCTCTTTTATGGGCTCGGCGCGACCTACGGATGAGAAAATGAGAAGAACGACGGCAATGCGTAGTGCCAGGCCAAGGTGCGAACTCCTGCTCACTGGGTAGGACCTCCTGGCCCGAGGTTCAGGTCAACCGCGCTCCCGGGGCTCCTTTCGGCGGCGCAGGCCGATAGCCTACCAGACGTGGCCGCCGAGCGACTCGACTCTTCGTCTGCCGAGCGGGCCAATGCGCGACGCCAGGGCATCTCCTCTGTTCACGAGCCGAGGCCTGCGCCGCCGGACACCCGGTGCGCCGCCGCAACGCCGCGCCGGCACAACGCCGCGCCGACGAGGGGAAGCGGCGCGCCGTCAGGTCTCCGCGAACGCCACGCCTCAGGCGCGCCCCGCGCGCTGGGAGGCGCCCGAGACAGTTCTGGTCAGGGAAGGGGAGGGCAGGAGCGCACAATTACGCTTTGGGCGTAATCAGCTGCTCCAGCCCGCGCAGCGGGATGTCCAGCCAGTCAGGCCGGTTGTTGAGCTCGTAGCCGAGCTCGTAGATGCACTTCTCGAGCATGTAGAAGTCGAGCAGGAGCACCGTGTCGGCGTCGCTCGCGGGCACGTACGGCGCCGTCTCGTCGGTCCGCGCCTCGGCGGTCGCCTGGGCGCGCGCGATCGTCTCCATGTATCCCGCGAGGTAGCTCGCGGAGACCCAGGCCACCCAGGCCTCGGTCCACGGCTTGAGGACGGCGACGTCCTCCGGCCGGAGGCGAGCGTCCCGGAGCGCCGAGGCGCCGGCGTAGTCGAACGAGCGCAGCATCCCGGACACGTCCCGGAGCGGGCCGCGCTTGTAGCGGCGCTCGCTCAGCGGCCTCGCCGGCTCGCCCTCGAAATCGATCAGGATGAAGTCGTCGCCCGTCGAGAGCACCTGGCCGAGGTGGAAGTCGCCGTGCGTCCGGATGCGGGTGACGTCGAACTTCCTCGACACGATCTGCTGGAGCTTCGCGTTGATCTCGGCCTCGCGCTGCAGCATCGCCGACACCTGCTCCCGCACGTGCTCGGGGAGCGAGCGCTCGCGCTTCCTCAGCAGCGCGAAGGTGCGCGCGAGCATGCCGTGCGCCGACTGGAAGATCGACTGCTGGTGCAGCGTCGTGAACGCCTGCTGCCCGAACGAGGGGTCCTTGCTCTGCCTGCCGAGCGTGAGGTGGAGCTGCGCGGTGCGCTCGCCGAGCAGCCGCATCCTCACGAGCTCGGTGCCCATGAGCTGGTTCACGATCGGCGGCGGCGCCGCGCGCGACGCGTCGACCAGCGTGCCGGAGGGCATCGGCGGCGCGCCGCCCTTCACCGACTCCTCGTCGGCGAGCACCCGCTCGAAGAAGCGGTTCAGCGCCTCGAGCGTGCTCGTCCACGCGTCGCTCTGGCTCTGCACATACTCCTGGAGCATCGCCACCGTGGTCGCCTCGCGACCGCGGGCCACGTAGTCGATCGCCCCGGCGAGCCGCGGCGTGGACGGGAACTGGTGCTCCGTCAGGAACCGGCCGATCTCGAGCTCCGGGTTGATGCCCTCCTCGACCTGACGGAAGATCTTGAGGAGCAGCTTGTCGCCGTAAATGATGGTCGTGTTGCTCTGCTCGCTCTCGGCGATGCGCGCCGGGAGCTCTCCCTCGGCGCCGAGCGCATCGAGGGTCGTCCCGAGCGGCAGCGCGTGGAGCTCGCCGGCGGCGCCGGCCGCGACGCCCTGCGACCGGATCGCGGCGAGGACCAGCGCGGCGAACTCCGGGGTCGCGAGCGCGTCGTACAGGACGCCCTCGGGCGCGGCCGCGCTCTCCGGGTCCGGATCGCGCACCGTGACGTCCGCGATCACCGCGTGGCGCGTGCGCGCCGTGATCTCCCGCGCGCGATCGCCGGTCGCGAAGCCAACCGGCACGACGTACGTCTCCGGAGAGCCGTCCGTGTACTCGACGCGCACGAGCAGGATGAAGTGCTGCGCCACCCCCTGCGCGTCACGCGCCATCGGGATCACGTCCGCGAGCGTCGTCGAGCGCCGGGTGCGCGCCTTGCCGCGGAACCAGCGGCGCGCCGAGATGTACTTGCCGATCGCCGGCTCGAGCGCCCTGCGGCCCTCGGGGGAGAGGAGCGCCTGCCACGTGCCCTTCGTCGAGATCGCGGGCGCCGCCTGGCCCTCGCCCGCGGACACCGACGGCACCGCCGGCTCCAGCGCGAACCAGAAGAAGTCGTGCGGCCCGAGCGACAGGGGGTAGCAGCGGCTGCTCGTGATCTCCGGGAAGCGGCTCCTGCCGAACAGCTCGACGGGCACCATGCCCTCGAAGCGCGTGAGGTCGAGCTCGACGTGCTGCGCGTAGCGCGAGAGGTTCGCCACGACGAGGAGCCGCTCGTCCCCGTGCGCGCGGACGAACGCGAGCACCTTGCTGTTGTCCGGGTGCAGGAACTCGATCGTCCCGCGGCCGAGCACCTTGTGCTGCTTGCGCAGGGTGATGAGCCGCTTCATCCACCAGAGGAGCGAGGCAGGGTTCTGCTGCTGCGCCTCGACGTTGATCGCCTCGTAGTGGTACTCGGGATCGATGATGATCGGCAGGTACAGCTTCTGCGGGTTCGCCCTGGAGAAGCCGGCGTTCCGATCGGCGCTCCACTGCATCGGCGTGCGCACGCCGTCGCGGTCGCCGAGATAGATGTTGTCGCCCATCCCGATCTCGTCGCCGTAGTAGAGGACGGGCGTCCCCGGCAGCGAGAAGAGCAGCGCGTTCATCAGCTCGATCCTGCGCCGCGTCTTCATGAGCGGGGCGAGCCGGCGGCGGATGCCCAGGTTGATGCGCGCGGTGTGCTCCTGCGCGTAGACGCGGTACATGTAGTCCCGGTCCTCGTCGGTCACCATCTCGAGCGTCAGCTCGTCGTGGTTCCGGAGGAACGTCGCCCACTGACAGGTCTCGTGGACCACGGGCGTCTGCTTCAGGATGTTCACGATCGGGAAGCTGTCCTCGAGCTCCACCGCCATGAACATCCGAGGCATGAGCGGGAAGTGGAAGTTCATGTGGCACTCGTCGCCGTTGCCGAAGTACGCGGCGGCGTCGGCGGGCCACTGGTTGGCCTCGGCGAGGAGCATGCGATCGGAGAAATTCGCGTCGATGTGGCGCCTGAGCTTCTGCAGGAACTCGTGCGTCTCGGGCAGGTTCTCGCAGTTCGTCCCGTCGCGCTCGTAGAGGTACGGCACGGCGTCGAGCCGGAGCCCGTCCACGCCCATCTCGAGCCAGAAGTCGACCACCTTGAACACGGCCGCGTGCACGTCCGGGTTCTCGAAGTTGAGGTCGGGCTGGTGGGAGTAGAAGCGGTGCCAGTAATAGGCGTTGGCCACCGGGTCCCACGCCCAGTTCGACGTCTCGAAATCCTTGAAGATGATCCGGGCGTCCTTGTAGCGGTGGGGCGTGTCGCTCCACACGTAGAAGTCGCGCCAGCGCGAGCCCTTGGGGGAGGTCCGCGCCCGCTGGAACCACTCATGCTCGTTCGATGTGTGGTTCAGGACGAGCTCGGTGATGACGCGGATGTCGCGGCGGTGCGCCTCGCGCAGCAGTCGGGCGAACTCGCGCCGGGTGCCGTAAGAGGGGTTGATGTTGGTGTAGTCCGCGATGTCGTATCCGCCGTCGCGCAGCGGCGAGGGGTAAAAGGGCAGGAGCCAGATCGCGGTGACGCCCAGATCTTGAAGGTAATCTAGCTTCTCAATGAGCCCCTCGAAGTCGCCGATGCCGTCGGCGTTCGAGTCGCTGAACGCGCGGACGTGGAGCTCGTAGATGACCGCGTCCTTGTACCAGAGGGCGTTGCCTTCAGCGGGAGGGGGCTTCTGATCCTGGCTCATGGCTGCTCCGACGGATGCGCGCTGTCCGCGCTGACGACGCCGGGCGCAAAGGACACAGCGGTACAGACCTCAGGCGGCGCGCGCCGCCGCCGAGCCAGGAGAGGCCAGGAGGCAACGCACGCTGGGAGGTCCACCACTGGGCGCGCACTGCCGTCCCACGCAGGTGACGCGGATCACGTGTATAGTTTAACTACTTGGAATTGCAAGACCGCGCTGGCCCGACCTCGGATAGCACGTAAGGCGCGGGGCGCAAAGCGGCGCGGCGGCCGCCGGCGGCCTCAGCGATGCCGCGCGCTGTCGAGATCGCTGCTTCGTGAGCTCGGCCCACACGTCGAACCGCAGCCGGTGTAAGAAGCGCTGGCACCTCGTTCTGTGATCGGGCGAGCTCATGCCCATCCAAGGAGCATTCTCATGATGCGTGTCTTCCACGTACTCCCGCTCTGCCTCGCCGCGCTCGCGTGCTCGTCGACGCCCGAGCCGACGACGGACCCGACCAACCCGTGCCCGCCCGGCCAGTGGTGCGCCGCGGCCATGCCGACCACGACCGCGACCGCGGTGCCCACGGCCACGACCACCGCCGCGCCCGCCGGCACCGCCGCCACGCCGGTCCCGCCGGTCGCCGCGGTGGCCGCCACGCCGATCCTCCAGGGGATGGGCACGACCGAGGCCCCGGGGATGAAGGCGGACGGCGGGCCGTTCGCAGGGCAGTTCCAGGAGGGTCAGACGCTCGAGCAGGACATCAATATCTCGCCTGGCAAGTGCTACACGGTCGTGGGCATCGGCATCGGGGTCCAGGAGCTCGACATCCAGCTCGTCTCGCAGCCGGCGCCCGCGCTGCCGCCCGTCGTGCTCGCGCAGGACAGCACCACCGGCGCCGCGGCGACGCTCGGCGGCAAGGGCTCCGGCTGCTGGAAGAACCCGCTGCCGATCGGCGGCCCCGGCAAGGTGATCCTCAAGGCGACGAAGGGCGCGGGCATCGCGGCCGCGCAGGTCTTCTCCAAGTAAACCTGCGTCAACCTGCTCCCGCGCGCGGAGGCGCCGTGGCGCGCGGGAGCGACGACGGCGCCGTGCCGCGCGCGACGCTTCCTGTTCCCGCCGCCTGCTGCCTCCCCTAAAGGCAGGCGAACGCGGCCTGGCGCTGCGCGCAATGCCATGAGCGAGACGATCTTCCTCGGCCCCGAGGCCAGCAGCGCGTGCTTGCCGTCGCGCTTCGCGTGGCTGTCGCCCCGGCTCCCGCCGGACCTCGAGGAGCAGGCGGTGCGGCGCGTCGCGTGGATGTCGCTCTGCACCCTCGTCGTGGGCGCCTTCGGCTTCATCGTGTCGGAGCTCTTCCCGAGCCTCCGGCTCGGCCCCCACGCGATCCGCTTCGCGGTCTACCTGCCGTTCATGCTCGTCTCGGCCGCGCTCTTCGTCGTCGCGCGGAGGAGGCTCCTCCCGCCGCCGCGGATCGTCGACCTCTCGTTCGCCTACAAGATCCTGGGCGCCGCCTCGCTCGCCGTCGCCACGAACGCGCAACCGTGGCCGGAGGGGCCGATGCTGCCGGGCTGGTCGCCGGTGGCCATCTGGGTGTTGATGTTCCCCATCGTCGTCCCGGCCCCGAGCGTGCGCACGCTGCTCACCTCGACGCTGGCGATCCTCACCGAGCCGGCGTTCCTGTGGGTGCTCGTCCGGTCGGGGTTCATGGAGCTGCCCTCGCGCGACGCGATGCTCCGCCGCTTCTTCCCGAGCGTCATCGCCCTGGCGCTCTCGGTGCTCGTGTCGCGCGTCGTCTTCGGGCTCGGGCGCAAGCTCGACGCGGCGCGGGAGCTCGGCAGCTACCGGCTCGTCGAGCGGCTCGGCGGCGGCGGCATGGGCGAGGTGTGGCGGGCGAAGCACCGGATGCTCGCGCGCCCGGCGGCCGTGAAGCTGATCCGCCCGGAGGCGTTCGAGGGCGGGGCGGCGAGCTACAGCACCGCGAAGCTGCGGTTCGAGCGCGAGGCGCAGGCGACCGCGGCGCTCCGGTCGCCGCACACGATCGGCATCTTCGACTTCGGCGTCGCCCGGGACGGGTCGTTCTACTACGTGATGGAGCTGCTCGAGGGCATGGACCTCGACACGCTCGTCAAGCTGGACGGCCCGCAGCCGCCCGCGCGGGTGGTCCACCTGCTCCGGCAGGCCTGCCACTCGCTCCACGAGGCGCACAAGACCTTCCTCGTGCACCGCGACATCAAGCCGGCGAACCTCTTTCTGTGCCGATACGGCGCGGATCTCGACTTCCTGAAGGTGCTCGACTTCGGTCTGGTGGCCGAGCGCCGGAAGGACGCGGCCCCCTCGACGCTGACGGCGGACAACGCGATCACCGGGACGCCCGCGTTCATGGCGCCGGAGGTCGTGGTCGGCGACCGTCCGATCGACGGCCGGACCGACATCTACGCGCTCGGGTGCGTCGCCTACTGGCTGCTCACGGGCGCGCTCGTGTTCGAGGCCGACACGGCCATGAAGACCGTGCTGCTCCACGCGACCGAGGCGCCCGTCGCGCCGTCGAAGCGGGCGGCGCGCGCCATCCCGCCGGCGCTCGACCGCCTCGTGCTCGACTGCCTCGAGAAGGACCCGGCGAAGCGGCCGCAGTCGGCGCGCGAGCTGTCCGAGCGGCTCGCCGCGCTGGGCATGGACGCCGCGTGGACCGAGCGGCACGCGGCGGCGTGGTGGGAGTCGGTTGTCGCGCCGCCGTCGCTCGCGAACCGCCCGGCCAGGGCGGCCGTCGACGCGTTCGGCTGAGCCCCGCGCCGGCGCCGCGCCGTCAGCGGATGTCGACGTCGAGGGTCATGAGCTGGCCGCCGCGCTCGATCGCGATGGACAGGTGGCTCGCGGTCCGGAGCCGCGCGTAGGCCTCCGGCGCCTTCTGCGGGTCGTTGACGTCGAGCCCGTTGATCGACCGCAGCGAGTCCCCGGTCTCCAGCCCGAGCATCTCGAGCGGCGAGCCGCGCCTGAGCCTGAGCTTCAGCCCGACGATCTGGCCTCCCCGCCGCTCCGGGGTCACCCCGGCGGAGCGCGTCAGGAGCGCCTGCTGCTCGAGGATCCGGTCGACCGTCGCCCGGTCGACGTGGATCTCCGTGGCGCTCACGCGCTGGATGCGCGCGGCGATCTCGGGCGGGATCGAGCTCAGGCTGGCGTCGCCGCCGACCGGCCTCGCCTGCGGCCGGGGCCGCGGCTCCGGCGCCTCCTCGGCCCTGGCTTTGCCGAGCCGCATCTGACAGCGCGCGCCGCCCGCGGTGAGCCAGACGCGGTCCCAGGCGATGCGCGCGAGCGTGCCTCCCGGCGTGGGGCCGCCGAGCCGCTGGAGCTGCGCCCGCCCGTCGGGGCCCTCGATCGCCGCGAACGACCACGCGGCGTCGTCGGACGCCGCGATGAGCACCACGCGCCCGGCTTCGCAGATCGGGTCGCTCCACGGATCGTCGCTCCTCCTCGCGTCGCCGGGCGCGCGCGCCTCGGGAGCGCCGCCCGGTCGCGGGAGGAGCGGCCCGGTCGCCGAGTCGAACGGGTTGCGCTGCAGGATCGCTTCGGCGCTCGTCGCGTGCAGGCCGTCGCGCGGCGCCCGGCGGGGGACAGGCGGCGCGGGAGCGCTCCTTCCGTCTCTGTCCGGGATGATCTCGCTCCCGACCAGGCGCGAGACCCCGGCCGCCTGAAAATAGAAGGCGGACGCGATCATCGTGCCCGCGATCCACGGGAAGTGATGCTTCACAGCCGCATCGAGGTCCACGGGTCCTGCTCTTTCTGGGACGCGCGCGCTGCCGTCCTCGAGGCGAGCGCCGCGCGCACGCCGGCGTGAGACGACCGTGCACGATGTCGCCACTGGCTCGCTCCCTCGGGCCGAGCAGCACCGCGCGTGCCCGGCGCGCGCGCGCTGGCGGGCGCCGCGCGCCGCCCCGCGCGGGCGCACGCCAGCGCGCGCGCCTCGGCCCGAACGGATCAGCGCGCGCCGTCGCGCGCCGCGCCGACGTTCATCGAGGAGCTGTTCGAGACGGGGAGGAGGAGGAGGAGGAGGAAGGCCCGGGACGGCGTCGCCCCGCGAGCGGCTCGCTCAGGGCTTCTTCTCGGGCGCCTTGGCGGCGGCCGTCTTCGCGGACTCCCCGCGCGCGCGGCGGTACACCCAGGCGGCGAGGAGCTTCCGGTCGTTCGCGGAGATCTTGTCCTCGAACGCCGGCATGTGGCCCTCGAGGTCCTTCGACATGGCCGCCGGCGGGTAGGCCTTGCCGCTGCCGGGGTTCGTGATCTGCGCCTCGATCCACGCGACCGAGGCCCAGCCGCGGAGCTCGGGCGCGGCCGACTCGTCGTCGTCGGTCTTGCCGTCGAGCCGGTGGCAGCTCGTACACCGCTGCCGGACCAGCTTCTCGCCCTGCGTCCCGGTGGCGGGCTCCCCGCGCGCCTGCGCCTCCAGGAACGCGGCGATCGTCTCCTGGTCGGCCTCGCTCATCGGCGTGAACACCTTCGCCGCCTCGGGGTCCGCGGGCGGCTTCGAGACCGACGGCATCATCTCCTTGAACGCCGTCTTGCCGAAGAGGTGGTCGGCGTCCGGGTCCCTCAGCACCTCGAGCGCCCAGGCCTTCGTCCCGAACCCGGTGAGGTCCGGCGCCGTCTGCTTCTCCTTGGGCGGCCCGAGATCGTTCAGCCGGTGGCAGCTCGCGCACTCTTTCTTGTAGAGGTCCTCGCCGCGCGTCTCCGGATCGTTCCGGAGCATCGCGAGCGCGCCCTCGGGCGGGACGCCCTGCTTGAACAGCGCCATCGCGCGCGCGGTCCGCTCGGCGCTCTGCGCCTGCGAGCGCTGGTAGCCCTCGTCCTTCGCGTCGGTCGCGATCGACTTGGCCAGGAGGCCGACGGCCCCGAGGCCGATCAGGAACAGCGGCGCGAGCGCCGGCAGGCGGGCGCGGAGCGGGCCGGGCTTCCGGTCGATGAACGGGAGCAGCGCGAGGTACAGCCCGATCACCCCCGGCACGCCGACGGTCGCGATGAGCTCCAGCTTGCCGGGGAAGAACTTGCGCAGCTCGAAGAGCGGGCGGAAGTACCACGCCGGGCGCGCGTTGTAGTCGCTGACCGGGTCCGCGGGCGCCTCCAGCGGGGCGCCGTGCTCGATGGCCGCGAGATCGAAGATGACGACCAGCACGAGCGCCGCGGCCAGCAGGATCATGCCGAGCTGCTTCGGGTAGAACCGGTCCGCCTTCCGGAGATCGGCGCCGTACGGCGCGCCGAAGCCGTGCTTGCGGAACAGCGCGAAGCTCGCGGCGAGCAGCAAGGCCATGACCGCGGGCAGCACGAAGACGTGCAGGCTGTAGAGCCGCGTCACGGTCAGGTGGCCGAGCGACGCCCCGCCGACGACGAGCTCCTGCGTGAACGGCCCGACGACGGGGACCGCGCCCATGATGCCCGTCTCGACGCGCGCCCCCCAGTAGCCGTCCTGGTCCCACGGGAGCGGGTTGCCCGAGAAGGCGAACCCGAGGATCACCCCGAGCAGGCCGAGCTTCAGGAACCAGTTGACCTCGCGCGGCGCGCGGTACGCCCCCTGGATCACGATCTGCCCCACGTGGATCGCGATCAGGATGATCAGCGCCTGTGCCCCGAAGTAGTGGAGGCCGCGGATGAGCCAGCCGGCGCGCAGGGTGAAGTTGATGTGCGCGACGCTCGCCCACGCCGTTGTCGCGCTCGGCGCGTACGCCGACATGAGCAGCGCGCCCGTGACGACCTCGACCAGCAGCAGCAGCGCGAGCGCGCCTCCCCAGACGTAGCCGATGCGCGCGCCGCCGGGGATCGGCTCGTCGAGCAGGCGGCGGATCGGCTCGCGGTGCCCGATGCGTTCGTTCAGCCAGTCGCCGAGGCTCACCCTGCGATCTCCTGGAGCTCGGCGGTCCCGTCACGGTAGCGCCGGAAGTCGACCTCGACCCAGCCGTCCACGACCCGCGTGGCGAGCGGATCCATGGCCCGCGGGGACGGACCGGTCTCCGGCGCGCCCGACAGGGCGAAGCGCGACGCATGGCACGGGCAGTTGAAGCTCTTCTTGTCGTCGTTGAGCTCGATGCCGCAGCCGAGGTGCGGGCACGTTGCGCTCATCGCGCGGATCTTCTCGCCCTCGCGGATGACCCAGATCGCGCCGAGCATCTGATCCTTCGCGACCGTGAAGGCGTCGCGCTCCTCGCCGACCACCTTGAGGCGGCGCGGCTCGTCCGGCGGCAGGTCCGCGAGGCGCCCGACCCGGACCCAGCGCTCGCGCCCGCTTGCGGAGCCCGCGTTGCCGGCGGCGGAGCCGCTGAGGAAGCTCGCGGCAGGGGCGGCGAGCGCGCCCGCGTACGCCAGGCCGCCGATCGCCACGAGCGCCTTCAGGGCGCCGCGCCGCTCCTCGGGGGGCGGGGCTCCGATCGGCGCGCCGGCGCTCGCGGGCACCCCGGGCGCCCCAGGCTCGTGCGGCAATCCATATCCGAGGTACCCACCGGCACCAGGTTCCTTTTGCGTCGGCTCTGCCATCTCGTAGGCTCTCCCTCGCTCGCGCCGCTCTCCGAGCGCCCACTCAGACTCGGAGTGGGCCCTCGACGGACGGAGCGGACGGCAGCATATCGAAAACACAGGCGTAACGTTGAATCCTCGCCATCGCGCACACCGGGGCGATCGCACCGCCGCCGGCACAACCGAAAGTTACCTTTCAGGTGTCCAGGCCCCGCTCGCGCGATCCGTCGCCGGGGCGCTCGTCGTCTCCGCCGCGCTCGGGGCGTCCGCCTGCGCCGCGCGGCAGCCGCCGGCGTGCACGCGCCCGGACCTCAGCGGGTGCGCCATCGAGGACGTCTCCTTCGAGGGCGGCGAGGTGATCAGCGGCGATGAGCTCGCCGAGCGCATCGCGACGGCCGAGAGCTCGCACCTGCTCGGCGGCGCCTTCGAGCGCGTGCCGATCCTGAGCATCTGGGACGCGCTCACGGTCGAGTACGAGCGGTTCGACCGGTTCGTCCTCGAGCGGGACATGGCCCGCATCGAGCGGTACCTGCGGGCGCGCGGGTTCTACAACGCGCGGGCGCGCGCGGCGCGGGTGCAGCGCACGGGCGGCCCCGGCAAGGAGGGGCGCGTCCAGGTGCGCATCGTCGTCTCCGAGGGAGATCCGGTGAAGGTCGCTTCCGTGGATCTCCAGTGGCGGGACTGGACGCTGGAGAAGGGGAGGGACATCGCCCGGCCGGTGACCGAGGCGAAGAACCAGCTCAAGATCGGCGAGCGCCTGGACGAGGACCAGTACGAGGAGCTCAAGAAGTCGCTGCTCCGGGTCCTCACCGATCGCGGCTTCGCCTACGCGACCGTCGAGGGGCACGTCGACGTGGACCTCCTGAAGAACGAGGCGCGGGTCCGCTACACGATCGAGCTCGGCCCCGAGTGCACGTTCGGCAAGGTGAACCTGCAGGGGCTCGGCGAGCTCCCGGAGGCGCCCGTCCGGACGGCGATCGGCATCGAGGAGGGCGAGCGGTTCTCGACCGCGGTGCTCGCGGACGCCGAGCAGGCGCTCGCCGATTTCGGCGTGTTCGGCGCCGTCGCGGTGAAGCCCGAGCTCGCGCCGCCCGGTCAGCCGAGGAGCCCGGTCGTCCCCGTGACCTTCTCCGTGGAGCCGGCCGCGCTGCGCGCCGTGCGGCTCGGCGGCGGCGCCGAGGTCGGCTCGCGCGTCGAGGCGCACCTCGTCGCCGGGTGGGAGGACCGCAACTTCCTCGGCGGCCTGCGCCGCTTCAACATCGAGGCCCGGCCGGGGCTGGTCTTTTATCCGGTGGAGTTCTCGACGCTGCTCGGCAACGACCTGAAGGACGACTTCCGCCTCCTGCCGGAGATCCAGCTCCGGTCCGAGCTCCGCCAGCCGGGGGCGTTCGAGCGCCGCACGGCCGCGGTGCTGCGCGGCTCGTTCAAGCTCTACTGCCCGCAGACCGGCGAGTTCTGCACCAAGCCGGACCCGCCCGAAGAGAAAGAGGGGGAGTCAGGAAATGCTGCAGATACCCCTAAGGAAGAGTCGGAGCACTCGATCGTTGGGTACCGCGAGTACGTCGGATCCATCGGCCTGGAGCGGCCTTTTCTGAAGTCTGACCTGAACGCTTCCCTGCTCTACAACGTTCAGCTCAACAGTCCGTTCACCTACAACGCGGCGCCGCTGCCGGTGGGCTTCGGGACCATCTTCATCCCCTACCTCCAGGCGACCGTGTCCTACGATCGCCGCCTGAACCGGGCGGGGAAGCCCGACAGGCTCACCCCTCACCACGGCTATTACGTCGCGCTCGACGCTCAGCTCGCCGGCTACCTCGCGGCGGACACGGCGCTGGCCAAGACCCTCGTCGGCCCGACGGCCGTCAACGCGAAGCGATTCCACGACGCCCGCGATATCCGCCTGCAGCCCGAGTTTCGCGCCTACCTCCCGGTATCGAGGAGATGGACCCTCGGCTTCCGCATGATGACCGGGTGGTTGTTCCCGACCAACCCGGACCTCCAGTACGGCGAGGCGTCCTTCGACCCGACCCGGTGTCACACAAGCGCCAGCAGCGAGGAGAGGGCGCGGTGCGGCGCCGACCTTCAGCTCATGCAGTTCCGCGGGTTCTTCAGCGGCGGCGCCACGAGCAACCGTGGATACGGGTTCAACGAGGTCGGCCCGCACGCGCGCGTGCCGTCTCCCACGGCGACGGAGGACACGGACATCGAGGAAGCCCCGCTCGTCCCGATCGGCGGCCGGCTGCTCTGGGAGGCGAGCCTCGAGCTCCGCATCCCGCTCGGGGAGAGCTTCGGCACCGTGATCTTCGCCGACGCGGGCGACGTCACCCGCGAGCTCAGCCTGTTCCGCTCCGGGGCGCAGCGGCCCCACCTCTCGGCGGGCGTCGGGCTGCGCTACACCACGCCGGTCGGCCCGCTGCGCTTCGACATCGGCTACCGCGTCCCGTGCCTGCAGGTGTTCGGCAAGTGCACGCCCGGGGAGGAAGGCTGGCCCGAGGACGAGCGGGTCCCGGAGGCGCTGTTCGACGTGCTGCCCATCGCCGTGAACCTGGCGATCGGCGAGGCGTTCTGACGTGACGCTGACGTGATGATGGGGTGCTGAGGTGGACCACAAGCCGCCGGGCGGCGGCGCGGCCCGCGCCTCTCGGCGGGCCGCGGGAGCGGGCTCAGCCCTCTTCTTCCTCGACGTTCCAGGCGGACAGCGCGGTCATCCCGATGGCGACCGCGCAGCCGCCGCACAGGGCGGGCTCCTCGAACCGGAGCTCCTCACCGCGCGACCACATGTACAGGCCGCGCCCGGCCGGCTCCCCCTCGATCGCCGTGTCGCACACGTCGCAGCGGAGCTCCGTTGCGCCTGAGGCTGCCTGGCGCGCGCGCAGCGCGTTGTCGGCGACGGCGTCGACCGAGATGCAGATCGGATGAGTCAATGTCCCCGTGAGCCGGAAATCCGCATTCGCGGTCCCCTCCGGCGTAGGGCGGGGATCCAGGTTCGCAGTCCCCTTCAAAGCGCCTTCAATCACATCCACCTCCGGCGGCACGGCCGAATCTAGCTCAGGCCGAGACGGGACGCACGAGAAGGCTGCTCCTGATCTCCGTCAGGCTTGCTCCAGGGCGTAAATGTGGGGAAGCACGCGGGATTGTGCGCCATGGACCTCATGGCGCCGCGATCCCGCGTGCGCTGGCAACGGAATTTTTGAAGGGATCTAGGCGCCGGCGGACGCGGCCGTTTCAGCGGCCTCTTGCGAGGCGGCCGCGCGGCTGCCGGCCGGGCGATCGAGGGCGCAGCTCTCTTCGAGCAGCTCGACGACGTCGAGCTGGCGGATCGAGTCCTCCTTGGACTGATCCTTGAGGCCGTCGGTGATCATCGTCTGGCAGAACGGGCAGGCGGTCGCGATCGTCTTCGCCTCGGTCTGGAGGAGCTGCAGGGTCCGCTTGACGTTCACGCGGTCCTTGTTCTGCTCCTCCATCCACATCTGCGCGCCGCCGGCGCCACAGCAGAGCCCCTTCTGCCGGTTCCACCCCTCGGCCTCGACGAGCTGCACGCCGGGGATGCTCTTCAGGATGTCGCGCGGCTGCTCGTACACGTCGTTGTAGCGGCCGAGGTAGCAGGAGTCGTGGAAGACGACCTTGCCCTGGACCGGCTTCTTCGGGACGAGCTTCTTCTCGGCGACGAGGCCGAGCAGGAAGTCGGTGTGGTGCACGACCTCGAACTTCGCGCCGAAGTCGGGGTACTCGTTGGCGAGCGTGTTGAAGCAGTGGGGGCAGGTCGTGACGATCTTCCGGATGCCGCCCTGCTCCTTGTAGCCGTTCAGGGTCGCGGCGTTCTGCTCGGCGAGCATCGCGAAGAGGTACTCGTTGCCCGCGCGGCGCGCCGGATCGCCGGTGCACGTCTCCTCCTGGCCGAGGATCGCGAAGTCGACGCCGGCGGCCTTCAGGAGCCTGGCGGTCGCGCGCGCGATCTTCTTCGCGCGGTCGTCGTAGCTCGCCGCGCAGCCGACCCAGTAGAGCACGGGCGCCTGCGGCTTCTCGGCCATGGTGGGGATCTCGAGCCCCTCGGCCCAGTTGCCGCGGTCGATGCGCGCGAGGTTCCAGGGGTTGCCGTTGACCTCCATCGCGTTGAACGGGTTCCCGAGCTCGGCGGGGAACTCGCCCTTCACGAGGACCAGGTGGCGGCGCATGGAGACGATCTTGTCGACGTAGCTGATCATCACCGGGCACTGCTCCTCGCAGGCGCGGCACGTCGTGCACGCCCAGAGCACGTCCGGATGGACGACGTTCGCCACGAGGTCGACGGGCTTGTACGCGGCCTCGGGGGTCGGGACCGGGTTCTCCGGCGACGCCTGCTCCGCGTGCTCGGCGCGCTCCTGCGCGTCGGCCGCCTCGGCGCCCTCGCCGTCCGTCGCTCCCGCCCCGTCGCCGGCGTGCCCGTTCGCCTGGGCCGCGTGGCCTTCGGCGAGCCCCCTCGGGCCGCCTGGCCTGTTGATGAACTCGCTCTCGCGGCCGTACAGGTGGTCGCGCAGGTCGAGCGTGAGCTGCTTGGGGCTCAGGATCTTGCCCGTCTTGTGGGCCGGGCAGTTGTCGCTGCAGCGGCCGCACTCGGTGCACGTGTAGAAGTCGAGGATCGCCTTCCAGGTGAAGTCCTCGACGCGGCCCACGCCGACCGGGGCGGCCTTCTCGGGCTCCTCGGCGGCCTTCATGACCATCTCGCCGATCGCCTCGGCGCTCCCCGCGACGAGCGGCAGCCGGCCGCGCGGGTCGAGGTTGCGCGCGAAGACGTTCGGGATCGACGTGATGATGTGGAAGTGCTTCGAGTGCGGCAGCAGGTTCAGGAACACGAGCACCAGCGTGACGTGCGTCCAGAAGCCGATGTGCGCGAGGACGACGAGCGTCCCCGGGCTGGCGCCGCTCACGAGGACGCCGAACAGCGACCCCGCCGGGGCGGGGAACAGGTGCCAGCGGAGCGCCGCCGGGTCCGCGGGGACGCCCGCGAACGGGGCGGTCACCGTGGCGATGCGCTCGCAGAGCGCCGCGTCGCCGGGGCCGCACGTCATCGTCGACCACCGGTGGTGCAGCGCCAGCGAGGCGCCGTCATAGAGCATGTCGCTCACCATCATCGTGACGATGATGCCGAGGATGAGGAGCCCCTCGCCGGACAGGGTCATGCGCCGCTCGCGCTTGATCGCCCGGTAGTAGATGAACACGAGCGCGCCGGCGACGACCAGCGTCGCCATGACGTCCTTCACGAACTCGTAGATGCCGCCGAGCGGCACCGCGCCGATGCCCGGCAGCCGCACGGGCTCGTGCCCCAGGATCCAGAGGTCGAACGCCGGGTCGAAGCCGCGGCCCCAGAGGATCAGCGTCCGGAGCAGGAGAACGAGGAATCCGAAGAAGATGAGCTTATGCGCCAGCCCGGCGAGCGGGTAGTAACCCATCTTCCGCTGGCGGAACGCGTACTCCCAGGTGCCTTTGAGGCGCTCGGCGATCCGATCGAGCCGGTTGTCCCCGCGCCCGACCTTGAGGAGCTGCCAACGCCGGTTGGCGCTCCACGCAAAGGCGGCGAAGAGGCCGACGAGCAATGTGAGCATCCACGTGGGATTCATTCGCGGGACATCTCCGGGTGCAAAATGGCCATGTCTTTTAAGGTGGGGGAGCGGCGGACGTCAACCGCGCGGCCGCCACGAAACGCGCGCGGAGAGCGCGCGCCCGGGTCCTGTCTCGCGCGGTCGCCGTCGGTTGTCGCAGGGTTCCTGCGAGGGCGGATAGGCGGCTGCGCGAGGGGCGCGTGGTCGCGTTGTGACCGCGGGAGGCGCGCCTCGCCAGAGGCTCAGAGCGTGAACTCGACGCTCTTCTCCTCGGTCGCGGCGGAGGGCGACAGGTCGAGCGCCATGCTGTACGAGCGCTGGCCGATCCGCGCGCTCAGGCGGACGCGGATGGGGGCGGTCGCGTCGTTCAGCTTGTCGAGCCGCACGACGACGCGGTAGCGGCCGCGGGCCGGCTCGCCCTCGGTGAGGAACACGTTCTCCACGTTCTGCTCCTGGCACTCGCCGCTCACGCGCGGGCAGTCGCGGTCCTTCATGAGGCCGCTCGCCGTCGGCTCCCCGACGCGGGCGAGCTCTCCCGTCGGGTCATAGACGTTGAGATCGACGTCGGCCTCGGGCTCCTCCCAGGCGATCGTGAACTGGAGGATCCCGGTGTGGAGCCCGCACCCCTCGTCGATCACGCCGTTGCAGTTGTTGTCGTGCGCGTCGAAGCAGAGCTCGACCCCCGTCGGCGTGCAGGCGACCTCGAGCCCGACGCCCTCCGAGACCTTGAGCTCCTTCGGCTCGAGGGGCGGCCTGGGCGGGGGCAGCGGCACCTCGATGCAGCCCGCGAGCAGCAGGGCAAACGGGGCCGCCGCGCGCGGGAGGAGGGCGAGCGCCGCGCGCAGGCCGCCGAGCGCCGCGCGGGCCGCGGCGAGGCGCGCGCGGAGGCCGCGGGGGGCAGGCGGGGGCGGGGCGGCGCCGCGGGCGCGGCGATCGCGCCGCGGAGGACCGGGGCTTCGCATGGGGAGCTGCATGCTACCCACCTTCGGGCTCCTGGGGGGCGCCGGCGCTGCGCTCTCCGGCCGCGGGCATCGCCGGCGGCCGGCGCGGCTTGGGGCCGCGCGGGTGCGTGGGCGGAGGGGGCGGCCCCCCGAGCGGCGAGGGCAGGTGCATGCCCCGCGCGGCCAGGATCTCCGCGGCGTGGGGCACGGTGAGCACCAGCGCGCGGGCGTAGAGCTTGATCCTGTAGGGCTCGGGCAGGTCGCCGGGGCGGCCGTTCGTCGCGTGCTCGAGCAGGATCGCCGCGGTGACGCTCACGTTGAGGCTCTCCGCGAAGCCGCGCATCGGGACGCGCACGGCGTGGGCGCAGGCGGCGGCGAGGTCGGGGCGGATGCCGTCGCGCTCGTTGCCGAGCACCAGCGCGAGGCGCGGGATGCTCGAGAGATCGCGCGGGGTCAGATCGCCGTCCGGGTGGGTCGCCACGAGCTCGTGCCCGGAGGCGATGAGGGCGGCCACCGCGGCCTCGGCGCTCGGGTGCGTGTGCACGTCGACCCAGCGCTCGGAGCCGCGCGAGACGGTGTTCGAGACCAGGAACTGCTCGGCCCGCTCGATGATGTGCAGCCGCTGCAGGCCGAACGCGTCGCACGAGCGGAGCACGGCGGCCCCGTTGTGCGGATCGTGCGGCGCGTCCATGGCCACGGTGACCGCGTCGAGCCGCGCCGCGATGACCCCGCGCAGCCGCGCGCTGCGCTCGCTGGTGACGAACTCCTCGAGGATGCGGGCGACGGCGGCGACGTCGAGGACATCGAGCGCGGCGAGCAGCCTTCGCTGCTCCTGCGCGACGAACGAGCAGTTGGGGGTCGAGCGGCGCATGAGGGGTCGGGGCGCCTCTATAGCGCGGAGCGCCCCCGGAGGCTGCGGCGCCGCGCGCGGGGCGGCGCGGGCCGGGGGGAGCGCCCTCGGCTGCCGCCGCGATCCCGCCTGCGTCGCTGGCCTCGGCCGCCGCGCCCCGCTGGACCGGCGGCGACGCGGGAGAGGTCCGGGGATCAGGGGTCGATCGCGATCGCGACCTGCTCGGCCTCGTCGTACTCGACCACGGTGCAGTCGCCGGGAGATCCGTCTTCCCAGACCAGGCAGACGAAGTCGGTCTCTGCGTCGAGCGCGATCATCGGGTGGTGCCACACGCCGGGGCGATACGTGATGCCCTGGGCGCCGTGGGCGATGAAGGCGGCGAGCGTGCCGAGGTCGGGCCGGTCGCCGCCCAGGGCGACCACGACGAGGTAGCGGCGCGCGGTCATCGGCACGAACGCCTGCGTCGAGCCAGGGTGCTTCTCGAGCAGGGCGATCGGGAGCGGGAACGTCGTCCGCGGGGCGCAACGGAACACGGAGACGTTCAGCGCGGCGCGCCCGGGACGGAGGTCCTCGATCCCGGCGAGGTGGTCGAAGCGGAGGGCGGTCCCCTGGTTGGCCGGCCTGCCTGGCTGTCCGTGCGGTGAGGCCATGAGGACATCGCCGTAGGGCGCATACGCTGCGGGGCTGAGCGGGTGAGCGGCGATGCGTGCGCGGTGGTTCATCGGGCCGTCGACTGTGGCGGTGCGCCACGCCTGTGGCCCCCGCGCAGGGGGAGGCCAGAGCGCGAGCGCGGCGCGACAGGCTACCACGCCGCCGGCGGCCGACGCCGAACAGGCCCGCCGCCGGCACGAGGCCGCGGTCTTGCATGGCGACAATCCACGCCTTACCCGGGCGGTAAAGAAAGCGACCGTGGAGTCAGTCATGCGGATTGTTCACCCTTTGACGTTTCGGAAGCGCCTGGCGGTGGTCCCCGTTTTCCTGGCGGTGCTCGCCCTCATCACGTCGTTGATGGGCTGCCAGCGCTACGATGTGCTCGTCGAGAAGGACCAGATCGCGGCCCAGAAATGGTCGGATCTCGAGGCGAACCTCCAGCGGCGCTACGACCTCGTCCCGAACCTGGTGGCGGTCGTGAAGGCGTCGGCCAAGCACGAGGAGCAGACGCTGGCGAGCGTCGCCGAGGCGCGCGCCCGCGCCACCAGCATCCAGCTCAACGCGGAGGACCTGACCGATCCCGAGAAGGTGCAGGCTTTCCAGAAGGCGCAGGAGCAGCTCAGCGGCTCGCTGTCACGGCTCCTCGTCGTGCAGGAGCAATATCCGGATCTCAAGGCGAGCCAGGGCTTCCATAACCTCCAGGTCCAGCTCGAGGGCATCGAGAACCGGATCCTCCGGGCGCGCGAGGAGTACAACCAGGCGGCGCGCGAGTACAACGCGGAGCTCCTCAAGATCCGTGGCCAGGTGGTGAACAAGGCCACGGGCCAGCCGTTCAAGCCGCGCGTGTACTTCACCGCCTCTCCCGAGGTCCAGACGGCGCCCAAGGTCTCGTTCGATTGAGGGAGGTCGCGATGCGTCCGGTTGTCTCGAGCGGAGCGCGGCTGCGGGCCGTGGTCAGGGCCGTTGCGGCCGCAGTAGCGCTGGTCTGCGCGCTCGTCGCCCGGCCCGCCGTGGCCGACTTCAAGCCGCCGGCGCTCACCGGGCACGTCGTCGACACGGCGGGGCGGCTCGACCCGGCCGACGTCCGCACCCTCGACGCGAAGCTCGACCGCATCCGCCGCCAGACCGGGTTCGAGATCGTCGCCTTCGTGGCCGGATCGCTCGAAGGGGAGACGATCGAGGACGTCGCCTACGAGGCGTTCAACGCGTGGCAGCTCGGCCAGCGGGGGGCCGACAACGGCGTCCTCCTCGTGATCGCCCCGTCCGAGCGGCGCGTCCGGATCGAGACGGGCAAGGGCGTGGGCGGAGCGCTCACGGATCTCCAGTCGAACGACATCATCCGGCAGACGATCAGCCCGCTGCTCCAGCAGGATCGATTCCGCGACGCCATCGACCAGGGGACGACCGAGATCGCCCGGGCGCTCGTCGCCGGGACGCCCGAGGAGGAGCGGCGACCGGCCCCTGGCACGCGGCCGGCGCCCACCCCGGCCTCGCCGATCAAGGTCGGCGTCACGGTCATCGCCGTGGTGGCCGGGCTCCTTCTCGCGCTCATCTCGCCCGCCTTCCGCTGGTTCCTCTGGTTCGCCTTGCAGGCGATCCTCTTCCGGGGCGGCGGCCGCGGCGGCGGTGGATCCGGGTTCGGTGGCGGCGGTGGATCCGGGTTCGGCGGCGGCGGCGGTGGTCGCTCCGGCGGCGGCGGGTCGAGCGGCAGCTACTGAGCTGCCACGAGCTCGGTACACTTCACGACGTACGGAACGGATCGGCTGCCCGGCCGTGGTCGACGCCGGCTCCCGCCCAACGAACCTGGCGCCCGATCGATCCTCTCTCGGCTGCTGCCGTCTCTGGAACTCGGCGCGTGACGTGTCAGGGGAATACCGGACAGCCGGTGCGATTCGAGGTAGGGAGTTGTCCTCCTGCTCGCGGGCGCGGGCCGCGCGGCGGCATCCAGCCCGGCGCGAACCGGCGGGCGGGCGCGACGCGAGGCCGCGAGCGACGCGCGCGCGGAACGGAGGCGGAGCCGAGGTCGTGCTCACGCGATCTTCAACGGCGCCTTCACCAGGCAAAGCTACGATCGCTGCATGGCTGTTGCTCTCCGCCCTGTCTTCGTCGTCGACGCTGTCCGGACCCCGATCGCCCGTTACGCCGGCGCCCTGGCGATGGTCCGCCCCGACGACCTCGCGGCGCTCGTCCTCGACGCGCTCGTGCGCCGCCACCCCTCGCTCGCGCCGCGCCTCGACCAGGTCGTCTTCGGCGCGACGAACCAGGCCGGAGAGGACAACCGCAACGTCGCGCGGATGGCCGCGCTGCTCGCCGGGCTCCCGTACGAGGTCCCGGGCGTGACGGTGAACCGCCTCTGCGGCTCGGGGCTCGAGGCGGTGGCCGACGCCGCGCGCATGATCGCCACCGGCGAGGCCGACTGCGCGATCGCCGGCGGCGTCGAGAGCATGACGCGCGCGCCGTTCTCGATGCCGAAGCAGGCCGAGCGGTTCGACCGGAGCGCGCCGACCGTCTACGACACGACCCTCGGCTGGCGCTACCCGAACCCGAGGATGGCCGCGCGGTTCGAGCTCCAGTCGATGGGGGAGACCGCCGAGAACGTGGCCAAGAAGCACGGCATCAGCCGCGAGGAGCAGGACCGGTTCGCGCTGCTGTCCCACGAGCGCGCCACGCTCGCCTGGGAGTCGGGCGGCTTCGCCGCCGAGGTGGTCCCCGTCCCCGTCCCGCAGAAGAAGGGCGATCCCGTCCTGTTCGATCGCGACGAGTCCGTGCGCGCCGACGCCTCGCTCGAGGCGCTGGCGAAGCTCAAGCCGGCCTTCCGTGAGGGCGGATCCGTCACGGCGGGCAACTCGTCGCCGCTCAACGACGGCGCCGCCGCCCTCCTGCTCGCCTCGAGCGACGCCGTCCAGGCCGCCGGCGTGACGCCGCTCGCGCGCGTCATCGCGACAGCGACCGCGGGGGTGGATCCGAACCTGATGGGGGAGGGGCCGATCCCTGCGGTGAAGAAGCTCCTCCAGCGGACCGGGCTGCGCGTGCCCAACGTGGATCTGTTCGAGCTCAACGAGGCGTTCGCGGCGCAGGCGCTCGCGTGCTCGCGGGCGCTGGAGCTCGACCCGGCGCGCGTGAACGTGCGCGGCGGATCGATCGCGCTCGGACACCCGATCGGCTGCTCGGGCGCGCGCATCGCGTGCACGCTCGTGCATGCGATGCGCGCGCGCGGCGCCAAGGTCGGGGTCGCCTCGCTGTGCATCGGCGTGGGTCAGGGCATCGCGACGCTCTTCGAGCGCGCCTGAGGCAAATTCGCCCCTCTTCCGCGGCGCGAGATGCGCTAAGACCGCCGCACCAGAACGCAGCGAGGGGGGCCCTGCGGCTCTCCTCCTTCAGCTGACGTCGCCGCCCCGGCGGCAAGGAAGAGGAGAAGGCCCGATGCAATTCCCCGCGATCAACGTGCCCGGCACCGGCGAGCTTCACGCCCGACTGAAGACCTCGCTCGGCGACATCGTCGTCCGGCTCGAGGAGCAGCGCGCGCCCAACACCGTCAAGAACTTCGTCGGCCTCGCCACGGGCGCCATCCAGTGGACCGATCCGAAGACCGGCGAGGGCATGCAGGGCACGCCCTGTTACGACGGCGTCCGCTTTCACCGCGTCATCTCGGGCTTCATGATCCAGTGCGGCGATCCGCTCTCGCGCCACCCGGACATGGCGGCGCGCTGGGGCACCGGCGGCCCGGGCTACAAGTTCGAGGACGAGTTCAACCCCGCGCTGCGGCACGACGGCCCCGGCGTGCTCTCCATGGCGAACTCCGGAAAGAACACGAACGGCGCGCAGTGGTTCATCACCGAGGGGCCCACGCCGCACCTCGACAACCGGCAC
Organism: Sorangium sp. So ce119; assembly: GCF_051524405.1. NCBI lineage: Bacteria > Pseudomonadati > Myxococcota > Polyangiales > Polyangiaceae > Sorangium > Sorangium sp. So ce119. Next base: position 622,279 of record NZ_CP150310.1, read on the forward strand.
TCGGTGTTCGGCAAGGTCGTGAGCGGGCTCGACGTCGTCAACCGCATCGCCAACGTGGCGACCACGCGCGATCGGCCGAACCAGGACGTCGTCCTCGAGCGCGTCGAGATCTTCCGGCAGTAGCGCCGTCGAGCGCCGCGCGACGGCGCCCAGCGTCGCGCGACGCGGCCAGCCCCGTCGACGGATGACGGCTGGCGAGCGAAGGCGAGACGCAGGGGGAGGGCGGTAAGTGGCGAAGAAGATTCATCTTTCTTCCGGAACGCCCGCCCTCCTGCGCCCTCCCGGACAGGCCTGGAGGCGCGCCGCGCTGCGCCCGCTCAGCGGGCGCAGCAGACGGTGATCCTGTCCTCGCCTTCCTCGATCTCTCCCCTGGGCTCGCCGCCGCGCGGCCGGCAGCTGCCGGCTCCGGTCACCTCGATCGACACCGAGGCGGCGGGGGGCGGATCGTCGACGCAGACGCCGTTGAACGGCACGGTCTCGACCGGCGTCCGGCAGCCGCTCCTCTCGAAGAGCGTCAGCGTCGCTGCGCAGCTCACGCCGCTCGCGTCGCACGTGCACCGCGTGCAGCCGCGGTCGTCGATCACGGAGCTCGCGAACACGTGTCGCTCGCCGAATTCTTCAGGGCATCGCCGCTCGCCCTCGCGCCAGATGCAGGCGCCCTGCTCGAACGGCGCGTCCATCTCACGCGGGGCGCAAGCCTCGCCTGCCGCGCAGCCGCCGGCGTCGGGCCCGGGAGCGCACACGACGCCCTCGGTGCCGAAGCGCGGCGGCGGCAACGTCGCCTCGCCGCCCGACGCGGCGCACGTCGCCGAGTCCACGTCGGGCGCTTCGCCGCTGTAGCTGCCCGGCTGGAAGTCATCGCCGAGGTTGATGCAGTTCTCCGATCGCACCGGCAGCGTCACGCTCGCCCCGCCGCACCCGGCGTCCCCGTAGACCGTGACCGCCGGCGTCTCGCACTCGGCGTCCGGCGCGCCGCACGAGCACGGGCTGCAGGTCGCCGGCTCGTCGACGGGATCGCGGCCGCCCACGTCCACGCGCGTGGGGAAGTCCGCGGGGCAGTCGACGTCCGCCGCCGCGGGGCCTGCGTACAGGATGCCGGGCCCCTGCCAGCCCTCGGGGACGGCGACGCAGGTGAACCCGCTGCAGTCGTCGTCGGCGCAGTCGACCTCGCCGTCACGGTCGTCATCGTCGCCGTTCAGGCATTGCTCGCCGCCCCCTGCGCCGCTGCTCGTCGTGCCCGCGGTCGTCGTCGCCTGACCGCCGCCGGCCCCGCCGGAGCTCCCGGACGAGCCCGGGGAGGGCAAGGGGTTGAACTGATCGAAGTCCTGGGTGCAGGCGCTCGCCGCGAGGAGAGCGACGAGCGCGGTGACGCTTGGGAAGGCAGAGCGGCGCAACACGACCTCCGGGATCGGCGAGCTTCGCCTCGGAAAAGAAGCCCTGGCGACGGTATCATGAACCGCCTGCCCTCATGGCGGGCACCGCGGCCGGGGAGCCTCCGTACCTGTCGGTGGCGTCCTTGCTGCGGCGCTCCGTGCTGCGCTGCGCGCCGCGCGCTGCGTCACCCGGGCGGGGGCGCGGGCGGCTCGTCCGACCAGAGCGCCGCGAGCGTCTCGAGCTCCCGCGTGAGCTCCTCGGTCGCCTTGTGGGCGAGCCGCGCCCTCTCTGCGCCGAGCGCGTCGGTGACGGCCGCGCGCTCGTCGGGCGACAGCCCTTCGGCGTCCCTCATCTGCGCGAGCGCCTCGTCGACGTCGTGGAGCTGACCGAGGCGGCGCTGGAGCCGCGACGCGGATCTGGCCGTGCGCTCGGCGCGCTCACCGAAGAGCGGGGAGAACGTCTCGGCGGAGTAGCGCAGCCGCTTGAAGCGGATCCGGAGCGCGTGCATGGCCGCGCCGTCGCTCGGATCGGCCGCCGCGAGCGCGCGCACGTCGTCGAGGGTGTCGCCGATCGCTCGTCGCGCGAGCGCCTCGGCGCCGCGACGCTTCACCTTCTTCTTGCGCGAGATGCGCCGCTCGAGCCGCGCGAGGTGCTTCTCCAGCCGAAGCCGCTTGCCCTGCGCGGGCGCGTCGGCCTGCGCCGCGCCCGCGTCGCCCTGCGCGGGCGCGTCGGCCTGCGCCGCGCCCGCGTCGCCCGGACGGTCCCGCCGGAGCAGCTCGACGATGTGCGCACGCGCCTCGTGTTCCCGGCGCGATCGCCGCTGGACCCACGCGTCGACGGCGGCCCGCGCCTCGTCGCCCAGCTCGAGCGCGGTGAGCGTCTCGCGCAGCACCTCCTCGTCGCGCAGCGTCCCGGTCGCCCGCGCGAATTCCCGGAGCCCTCCGGCGATGGGCCGGAGACGCCGCTTGCCGTAGATGCGCCGCGCCGGCTTGAGCAGCGTCCGCAGCCGGCGGAGCGAGACCCGGAAGTCGTGCACCGCCTCGACGTCCGGCTCGGCGCCCTCGCCCTGCGCGCTGGTGGCGACGACGCGCCGCGCGTCGGCCCGCACGCGGTCGATGTAGGAGAGCAGCACCGGCCGCAGGAAGTCCGCGGCGGAGAGCTTCGCGCCGCGGGCCTCACCGCCTCCGCCGCCCTCGCCTCCGCCGCCCTCGCCTCCACCCGGCGGCGAGGCGCTCCCCCCCTGGGGCGTCACAGCCGCGTGAGCGCCACTGTCACCAGCGGGCGCCTCCCGAGCTTCGCCTCGATCGTCCGGCGCGCCGCGAGCCGCGCCGCCTCGATGATGTCGTTGTCGCGGCGCCGCGCGCGCGGCTCGCAGTCGTTCACCGCCTGCGCGACCGCGCGCGCCGCGGCCCTCAGCGCGCCCCCCTCGAGCTCGCCGGTGACGCCGCGGGCGAGGACCTGCGGCGGCGCCGCGAGGGCGCCGTGCACGTCGACGACCAGCGACACGAACGCCACCCCGGAGCGGCCGAGGTTCGCGCGCTCCCGGAGGACCTCCTCCCCGAGCTCCTCGCCGCCCGCCGTGGCCACGCGGCCGGCGACGGCCCGGCCGCTCCGCCCGAGCGCCTGCGTCGCGCCGATCTCGACGACGTGGCCGTTCTCGGCGACGAGCACCTCGGAGACGCCGCGCTCCCGGGCGAGCGCCGCGTGCCGCGTCAGATGGTGCAGCGCGCCGTGCACCGGGAGGAAGCTGCGCGGCTGGGTCATGTCGATCATGCGTGTCTGCTCCGTTCGATGCGCGTGCCCGCTCGCGTGGACGCGCCGATCCGTCGACCAGGTCACGAGCTCCACGCCCAGGCGGAGCAGCCCGGCCATCATGTCGACGACCGGACGATCGTTGCCCGGGATGACCCGGCTCGAGAGGATGACGCGATCCCCCTCCTCCAGGCGCAGGTGCGGGTGCGTCCCCGACGCGAACCGCGTCAGCGTGGAGGCCCGCTCGGCCTGGGTGCCGCTCGCGACGACGAGGAGCCGCTCCCGCGGCATGGACGACGCGACCTCGGGTGGCACGAGCAGGTCGCTCGGCCACGGCAGCCGCCCCACGGCCTGCGCGGCCCGCACGTGCGTCTGCACGCTGCGGCCGAGGAGGCAGATCTTGCGGCGGGCGCGGACCGCGGCCTGACCGAGGGCGAGCAGGCGCTGGACGTTGGAGGCGAAGACGCCGACCACGACGCGCGCCGGCGCGGTCTCGACGAGCTCGGCCAGCGCGTGGGCGACGTCGCGCTCGCTGCCCGCCTCGCCGGGCGAGTCCACGTTGGTGCTGTCGGAGAGCAGCAGCCGGACCCCGTCGTTGCCGAGCGCGCGGAAGCGGGCCTCGTCGGTCGGCTCGCCGTCGAGCGGCGACGGGTCCAGCTTGAAGTCCCCGGTGTGGACCACGAGCCCCGCGGCCGTGTGGATCGCGAGCGCGGTGGCGTCGACGATCGAGTGCGTCACCCGGAGCGGCTCCACGACGAAGCCGCCGATCGCGACCTCGCGCCCGACCTGCGTCGCCACGAGCCGCGCCTTGTCCTCGAGCCCGTGCTCGGCGAGCCGGTAACGCACGAGCTCCAGCGCGTGCGGCGGGCCCCAGACGGGGACGTCGAGGTGGCGCAGGAGGAACGGCAGTCCGCCGATGTGGTCCTCGTGACCGTGCGTCAGCACGACGCCGCGCACCCGGTCGCGGAGCGCGAGCACGTGATCGAAGCGCGGGTGGTAGACGTCGATGCCGAGGTCCGAGCTCGGGAACGTCACGCCGCAGTCGATGAGCAGCAGACCGTCTGCCTGCTCGAGCGCGAGGCAGTTCATCCCGACCTCGCCGAGGCCGCCGAGAGGCACGAGCCGCAAGGTGGACGGGGCTGGCGGGGGGAGCTGGCTCGTGGCGGGGGCGCTCTGCTCGGGATGCACGTTCCGTGGAGGGGGGTCTGCCACCCAGGTCGCCGGGGGCCTGCGGCCCGCGGCTTGCTGAGCTGGTCTGTAAGAGAGAGGGCGACGGCTTCACGACGTAGAACGAGATCCGCTCGCCGTCCCCTTCGAAACTTAGCGCGACAGTGTAGCCACAGGGTGGCCCCTTGCGTCACGCTCTCTCTTTCCAGCGCCGGCGCGAGGCCCGCGGCGCCGGCGTCACCCGGGTCGCCCGGGGCTCGCGCCGCGCGGTCCGTTCCTGCGCACCTTGTCTTCCCCGGCTCTCCCCCGCCGTGCCCTGGCCGCTGCTCGGCGGCGGGCGCGGCGCTGCCTCTCCTCTGAACGTCCCCAGGAGCCACCGGTGATCGCTGCCCTGCTCATCAATCTCCTCCGCCTGCTGCTGCTCCCGGTCAGCGCGCTCCGCTGGGCGTTTGCTGCACCACGGGGCGGGTATGTCGTCCTCGAAATCGACGGCCGCGTGGTCGATCTTCAGCCCCCGCGGGTCCGGCTCGCCCTCTGGTGGCGGCCGAGGCGGCGGGCGCCGCTCTCGGTGGAGCGCGTCCGGGAGCTGGGCAAGCACCTGATGAAGGACCCGCGCCCCGCGGGGCTGCTCCTCCGGATGCGCTCGGTCCACGCGGGGCCCGCGGTGATCGCCTCGCTGCGGGACGCGCTCCTCGAGATCCGGGCGGGGGGCAAGGACATCGTCGCCTACCTGCCGATGGGGGCCGACAACACGATGCTCCTGCTCGCCTCCGCGGCGCGGGCGGTCGTCGTCGGGCCCGAGACGCTGGTGTCGCCGCTCGGGTTCGCGGTGGAGGGGCGCTACGTGCGCCGCGCGCTGGAGCAGGTCGGCGTCGAGCCCGAGGTGTTCGCGAAGGGCATGTACAAGAACGCCGGCGAGGTGCTCGTGCGCGACGCGATGAGCGAGGCGCAGCGCGAGCAGGTCGGCGCGCTGCTCGACGCGCGCTTCGCCGATCTGATCGCGTCGCTCGCGCAGGGGCGCCGCGTCGACCGCGAGACGGCCGCGCGGTGGATCGACGAGGCCCCCTACGGCGCGGAGCAGGCGGTGGCGCGGGGCATCGTCGACGCTGTCGCGTACGAGGACGAGCTCGAGCACATGCTCGCGACGGGGCTGCTGCCCGGCACGATCTCGCCGCGCCGCGCCCAGGGCGACGCGGGCGGCGGGGCGCGCGCGGCCGCTCATCCTGCGAGGACGCGCCTCGTGTCGGCGTCGCGCTACCTCGGCGCGCGGCGCGCGCTCTCGCTGCGGCCGATGTGGCCGCGCCCGATCATCGGCGTCGTCGAGGTGCACGGCGCGATCGTCAGCCGCGCCCACTTCCGGGGCGCCTCGCTGGCGAGCGAGGAGCGGCTGGTCGCGAGCCTGCGCGCGGCGCGTCAGAACCCGCGCATCCGGGGGGTCATCCTCCACATCGACTCGCCGGGCGGCTCGGCGCTCGCGTCGGACAGGATCCACCACGAGGTCACGCGGCTCGCGGAGGTGAAGCCGGTCGTGGCGTGCATGTCGAACGTGGCGGCGAGCGGCGGGTACTACGTGGCGGCGGCGGCGCACGCGATCGTGGCGCAGCCGCAGACGATCACGGGGAGCATCGGCGTGGTCTCGGCGCGCTTCGCGCTCGGCCCGCTGCTCGAGCGCCTCGGCGTCTCGACCGACGTCGTGAAGCGCGGCGCGCGGGCCGATCTGTTCTCGCCGTCGCGCCGGCTCGACGCGGGGGAGCGGTCGGTGATGGAGCGCGAGCTCGACGCGATCTACGGGACGTTCCTCCGCGTCGTCGCGCGCGGTCGCAGGCGGCCGGTCGAGGAGATCGAGCCGCTCGCGCAGGGGCGCGTCTACAGCGGCGCAGAGGCGCAGGCGCGCGGGCTCGTCGACATGCTCGGCGGGTTCGAGCGGGCGCTCCACGAGCTGCGCCAGATGATCGGGCCGACGGCGTCGGCCATCGAGCCGACGATCGTGCGGGCGTCGCGGTACATCCCGCCGCCGCCGCTGCTGCCGGCGCCGGTGCCGACGCTGCTCGAGCTCGTCGGGCTGCGGGGGCTGGCGGCGGAGGTCGCGCTCGCGATCCACTGCGAGGGGGAGCGGGTGCTCGCGTACTGCGGGGAAGCGGCGGAGCTCGACTGACTCGAGGGGCGACGGCTGTGGGAGGGGTGGGCGCGTGGGGGATTGTTGGATAGCTTTCCGTGCGGCGGGGGATTTTACCGGGGGAAAGCTGTGAGCAATCTGTGCGCCCGTTGGGTAGCACTTGTTCAGAGCTGCTCAGAGAACGCTACGAAACGTGGGTCGGACGGACGGGACCCCATATGTGGGCCCTGTTCGGCCCGGGATCCCAAGATGTAGCGGTTCTCCTTGACGCACGAACCCTTCGCGGGTTTGACTAGCAGGCGGTCAGGCGCTCCCGAATGTCGGCGCACGCCTTTCAGGCATGGCACCTGAAACTATGCTCACTGCTCGGGAAACGGAACGTTTGAGCAGGTAGTTGGGGAGAAGCGACGAGGACCCGTGGGAGATCGAGGCGATGAGCGCCTCGTCGTCTCCAGGGAACTCTTTGTGCTTTCGGTAGGACCCGGGCCACCGACAGGTGCGGTGGCTCACAGGAGGACTTGGAAATGGCCCAGTCGGCAGTTGTGGGTGACGGCGGTAAGCTTCCCGCCGGGAACGGCAAGATGACGGCGCGGACGAAGGAAGAAGGAGGGGCCCGTCCGGTGACCGGGGGGGCTGCCAAGGCGCAGACCAACGGCGCGGCCGCGAAGACGGCCGCGAAGAAGGGGGCCTCGCGGCCGCGCGGGCTCGCGTTCGAGCGGCGGTTCACGCAGCGCGGCGCGGACCCGCTCGACGAGGTCACCTGGGAGCGCCGCTCGAGCGTCATCACCAACCCCGACGGCTCGGTCGTCTTCAAGATGGAAGGGGCCGAGATCCCCGCCGGCTGGTCGCAGCTCGCGACCGACATCGTCGTCTCCAAGTACTTCCGCAAGGCAGGGATCCACGGCAAGAAGGAGCTCGGCGAGACGAGCGTCCGCCAGGTCGTGCACCGGCTCGCGCGCACCATCCGCGAGGCGGGCGAGCACTTCGGCGGCTACTTCGCCTCGACCAAGGAGGCCGACACCTTCGAGGCGGAGCTCTCGTACCTGCTCGTCCACCAGTACGGCGCGTTCAACTCGCCCGTCTGGTTCAACTGCGGGCTCTACCACCGCTACGGCATCGAGGGGTCGGGCGGTAACTACGCGTGGAACGAGGCGTCGGCCGACGCGGGGAACGGGAGCGCCGCCGTGAAGGCGGGCGCGGCGGCGCAGCGGGCGGGCGCGGTCGACGAGATCGTCGAGACCCGGAACGCCTACGAGCGGCCGCAGTGCTCCGCGTGCTTCATCCAGGCGGTCCAGGACGACCTGATGAGCATCTACGACCTCGTGAAGAGCGAGGCCCGGCTGTTCAAGTACGGGTCGGGCACGGGGACGAACTTCAGCGCGATCCGCGGGAAGCAGGAGAAGCTCTCGGGCGGCGGGACGAGCTCGGGGCTCATGAGCTTCCTCGAGGTGTTCGACCGCGCGGCCGGCGCGACCAAGAGCGGCGGGACGACGCGGCGCGCCGCCAAGATGGTCTGCCTCGACATGGACCACCCGGAGATCGTCGACTTCATCCAGTGGAAGGTCCGCGAGGAGAAGAAGGCGATGGCGCTCATCGCCTCGGGGTACCCCTCCGACTTCAACGGTGAGGCCTACCACACCGTCAGCGGGCAGAACTCGAACAACTCGGTGCGCGTGAGCGACGAGTTCATGCGCGCGGCGGCGACGGGCGCGTCGTGGGAGACGCGCTCCCGGACGACCGGCGAGGTCGTCGACACGCTGAGCGCGAAGGACCTCTGGCGCCATATCGCCGAGGCGGCGTGGGGCTGCGCCGATCCGGGCGTGCAGTACGACACGACGATCAACCGCTGGCACACCTGCCCGAACACGGCGCGCATCAACGCCTCGAACCCGTGCTCGGAGTACATGTTCCTCGACGACTCGGCCTGCAACCTGTCGAGCCTGAACCTCACCCGGTTCCTCCGCGAGGACGGCTCGTTCGACATCGAGGGCTACCGCCACGCCGTCCGGGTGTTCTTCGTCGCGCAGGAGATCCTCGTCGATTTCTCGGCCTACCCGACCCGGAACATCGCGAAGAACTCGCACGACTACCGGCCGCTCGGGCTCGGCTACGCCAACCTGGGCACCCTGCTCATGCTGCAGGGCATCCCGTACGACTCCGACCAGGGGCGCTCGGTCGCCGGCGCGCTCACCGCGATCCTCTGCGGCCACGCCTACCGGGTCTCGGCCGAGATGGCCGCCGCGAAGGGGCCGTTCGCCGGCTTCCCGCGGAACCGCGAGCCGATGCTCCGGGTGATGGGCATGCACCGCGACGCCGCGTACGCGATCGACCGCGACCGCTGCCCGGAGTCGCTCTGGCGGGCGGCGTGCGCCGACTGGGACGAGGCGGTGCGGCTCGGGCAGGAGCACGGCTACCGCAACGCCCAGGCGACGGTGCTCGCGCCCACCGGCACCATCGGCCTGCTGATGGACTGCGACACGACGGGCATCGAGCCCGACTTCTCGCTCGTGAAGTTCAAGAAGCTCGCGGGCGGCGGCTACTTCAAGATCGTGAACCAGTCGGTGCCCGAGGCGCTCCGGCGGCTCGGCTACCCCGAGGCCGAGGTGCAGGAGATCGTCGCCTACGTCTCCGGCACGAACACCCTCCTCGCGGCGCCGCACGTGAACCGGGCGTCGCTCAAGGCCAAGGGGCTCACGAACGACGACCTCGCGAAGGTCGAGGCCGCCATCCCGGGCGTGTTCGATCTGGATCTCGCCTTCGGCCCCTGGATCCTCGGCGAGGAGGCGTACGACCGGCTCGGCGTCTCCAAGGAGTCGCGGGCGCGCTTCGGGTTCTCGCTGCTCCAGCACCTCGGCTTCTCGCCCGCGGAGATCGAGGAGGCGAACGAGACGATCGTCGGCCGCATGACGGTGGAGGGCGCGCCGCACCTGCGCGAGGAGCACTACGCGGTGTTCGACTGCGCCAACCGCTGCGGCAAGAAGGGCCGGCGGTACCTCGCGCCGATGTCGCACGTCCGGATGATGGCCGCGGCGCAGCCGTTCCTGTCCGGCGCCATCTCGAAGACCGTGAACCTGCCGAACGACGCGACGGTCGAGGAGGTGCAGCGGATCTACGAGGAGGGGTGGCGGCTCGGGCTCAAGGCGGTCGCGCTCTACCGCGACGGCTGCAAGGCGTCACAGCCGCTCTCGTCGACCTCGAGCACGAGCGAGAGCAAGGACGCGAAGAGCAAGGCCGACAAGGCGGACAAGGCCGAGATCGCCGGGCCCGTGCTCCAGGCGGCGGCCGCGCTCCAGCCGCGCCCGCGCTCGCCCTCGGCGGCGGCGCCGGAGCGGTTCCGCCTGCCCAGGAAGCGCAAGGGCTTCACGCAGGAGGCGCGCGTCGGCGGGCACAAGATCTACCTCCGCACCGGCGAGTACGACGACGGGACGCTCGGCGAGATCTTCATCGACCTCCACAAGGAGGGGGCCGCGTTCCGGTCGATGATGAACTGCTTCGCGATGGCGGTGTCGATCGGGCTCCAGTACGGCGTGCCGCTCGAGACGTTCGTCGAGCAGTACACCTTCACCCGGTTCGAGCCGCAGGGCGTCGTCGAGGGTCACGACTACGTGAAGTTCTCGACGTCGATCGTGGACTACCTCTTCCGCGTGCTCGGGGTCGAGTACCTGAACCGCTACGACCTCGCCCACGTGCAGCCGGTCACCTCGGCCATGGAGGACCCGGTCGAGTCGCGGGCCCAGGAGAGCGGCGTGGCGTCGTTCTCGCAGGCCTCGCCGGCAGCCGTGCTGCTCGAGGGCGGGGGGCGGGCGGCGAGCGCGCTCGACGCGCAGCTCGAGGACATGATGGGCGACGCGCCGGTCTGCGACGGGTGCGGGCACATCACCGTGCGCAACGGGGCCTGCTACAAGTGCCTCAACTGCGGCAACAGCATGGGATGCAGCTAGGCGACGGGCGGGGGTGGGGGTGATGCGGGAGGGGCGGGCGGGGGGCCCCTCCCACGAACTCGCGCCTCTTGGCGGCTAGTGCCTCGTGAACGGGGGTGCCGGGACTGAAGCGCGTCGCTGCGCTGCGGGCCGGCGCTCGGATTCGTGGGGCCCTACCCCCGCCCGCCCCTCCCGCATCACCGCCACCCCCGCCAGCCCGGGGGGAAAAGGGGGGCGGGGGGCGATCGCCTGGGAGATCGCGGACGGCGGAACGGGGAGCGGTGACCGCAGGCGGTGATGCGGATCGCGGGCGGCAGGGCGGGGAGCGGTGAGCGCGGGCGGTGGGAGAGGGGACCTCGTGCTGCGCGGGAGTGCTGCGGGGACGTCCGGACGTGCTTGTACCGGGCCAGCCGGATGGCTGTGCTTCGCGGAGCTCTGTAAAAGACGACGCATGATCCGGTCGCGTTCGTCCATTGCCTTCATCGTTCTCTCCTGCGGCATCCTGTCCGGCGCCTGTCAGAAAGAAGAAGCAGAGCCGGAGACGATCGCCGCGCCCACGCCATCCGTCGCGCCGGTGGCCGCCGATCCCGTGCCCACCGCGACCCCGACGCCCGTTGCGACCCAGGAGCCCGCGGCGGCGCAGGAGCCCGCGGCGGCGCAGGAGCCCGCCGCTGCGGGGTCTGCTGAACCAGCAGCGGCAGATGCAAATGTGGGGGCGGGGGCGACGGGGACGACGGCGGGCCGCGGGGGAGGTGCCTCCATCCAGGCGTGCTGCACGGCGCTCCACGCGGTCGCCACCAAGTCGGGGAAGTCGGAGGAGGCCAAGTCGAAGGCGGCGACGGCATCCCACCTCTGCGCCGGGATCGAGAAGCTCGTGAAGAGCGGGAAGACCCCGCGCGCCAAGGCGCTCACCCAGATCCGAGCGAGCCTCACCGGGACCACGCCGCCCGCCGAGTGCAACTGAGCCGCGACGCCAAACGGCGCCGGGAGGCCGCGCCCAGGAGCCTGCCATGCCCTCCAAGCGGGTTACCGATCGTCAGAAGAGCGCCAGCTCGGTCATCGCAGCGGGGGAGACCCACGCGGACCGGGTCGCCACGGAGATCGAGGCGCTGCTCTCTCCCTACCTCCACAAGGGAGAGAAGATGCCGAACATTGCTCTCCTCGCGCACCTCGTCACCCGCGCCCTCGCCGATGCGCGCGAGCGGATGGTGACGGCCGATGAGGCCCTCGCGGACGAGCTCGCCGACGATGGACCGCCGCGGGAGGGCCGCGACGAGGTCGCCCACGAGCTCCACGACGAGCTCACGGACCTCCGCGACTGGCTCACCAGCCTGTACGGCGCTGCAGCGCCCGAGCAGCTCGGCTTCGCCGGGGCCACGCCGCACGATCCGGTGCAGCTCGAGCGCTTCGCCGGCGAGGTGACGCGCGCGCTCAGCAGCAAGGAGCTGCCGAAGCCGCGCCGGGACGGGGTTCGCTGGGACGTCGACGACGCGGTGCTCCGGATCGAGCGCCGGCGAGACGCGCTCCTCAGCCACTTGAAGGACGTGGCGCGCGAGGCGCGCGAGGCCGAGGCGACGCGGATGGCCAAGAGCACGGCCATCGCGCTGTTCGACGAGCGGTTCGGCCGCATCGCGACGTTCCTGGGAGGGCTCTTCCGGCTGGCAGGCCACGCAGACCTGGCGAACCAGGTGCGCCCGTCGTCGCGCCGGTCCGGGCTGACCGAGGCCGACGCGCCGTCGGCGGCTCCCACCAGCGTCGCGCCGGGGAGGCGCAGGGGCCCCGCGCCCGAGGACGGGTGAGCGCCGCGGCGGGCCGCGAGGTCGTGCTTGCGCGACCGCGAGGCCAGGGCGCCGGGCGCGGTCGCCCGGGTCCGTAGGCGATGACCGAGGCGCGAGGCGCGGTCGCACGAGGCCCTCCCCGCGCCTTCAGGCGAAGTGGTCGTACCCCCGCGCCGCGACGCTCGTCACCTGCCCCTCCGGCCCGAGCAGCGCCACGTCGCTCGCGCCCTCCTCGAGCGGCGCGCAGCGGCCGATCGCCACGAAGCCCGGGAGCGATCCGACGTCGGGGCCCGCGACCGCGACCGCGTAGTCCTCACCGCCGTGCAGCGCGAGCTCCAGCGCATCCGCGCCGAGCCATGCGGCGGCGTCGCGCAGGTCGGCGCTCACGAGCGCCGCAGGATCGAGCAGCACGCGCACGCCGCTCGCGCGCGCGAGGTGCGCCAGGTCGGCGGCGAGGCCGTCGGAGATGTCGATCGCCGCACGGGCGACCGCGGAAGCGCGGAGGCCCGCGTCGATGCGCGCAGCCGGTCGGCGAAACGCCCGGATCGCCCGCTCGGCCGCCGCGCCGGGCGGCGACATGCCGCGGTCGAGCAGCGCGAAGCCCGCCGCGGCGAGGCCGACCGGGCCCGCCAGCGCGAGCGCGTCCCCGGGCCGCGCGCCGTCGCGCCGGAGCGGCGTGGCCGCGACGCCGAGCGCGGTCGTCGTGATCGAGATCTCGCCGCCCCGGGAGAGGTTCCCCCCGATGATCGCCGTGCCGATCTCGTCGCACGCGGCGCGCTGGCCGCGGGCGAGGGCGCCGAGCTCGTCGTCGCTCACGTCGAGGGGCAGCACCAGCGCGGCGAGCAGGCCGACGGGGCGCGCCCCCATCGCCGCGAGATCGCTCGCCGCGGCCATCGTCGCCCGGTAGCCGAGATCCTCGAAGCTCATCAGATCGCGCCGGAAATGAACGCCCTCGACCGCGCTGTCCACCGTCCAGACGAGCGGCTCCGCGGCCCCGGCCAGCGCCCCGCCCGGCGGCGCCGCGGGCGCGAGGATCGCTGCGTCGTCGCCGATGCCGCAGAGCACGTGCTCGCCGGCCGCGGCCCCGAGCACGGCGCGCAGCATCTCGATGCGCTTCCACTCGGAGCGCGCGGTCATTGGAAGATGGGCGGCACGACGCTGTTCGCCGGCGAGCCCGCGACCGTGGGCAGCTTGACCACGAACACGGTGCCGCGCGGCTCGTTCGGCTCGATGCGCACGGTGCCGCTGTGCGCCTCGACCAGGCGCTTGACGATCGAGAGACCGAGGCCCGTGCCGCCGTGCTCCCGCGTCGAGCTCTGATCGATCTGGTAGAACGGGTCGAACACCTTCAAGCGCTCGCCTGGAGGGATGCCGACGCCCGTGTCCACGACGCGGATCTCGACCGCCTGCTGGAGCGGCGCGACGAGCACCAGCCCGGGCAGGTCGTCCATGTCGTCGCTCACGGCGCGCGCGACGAGCATCACCTCGCCGCCCGGCTCGGTGAACTTCACCGCGTTCTCGACGAGGTTGATGAACACCTGCCGCAGCCTGTCGCCGTCCCCGAGCACCGGCGGGAGATCGGTCTCGGCCTGGATCCGGAGCTCGACCCCCTTCTTCGCGGCCGCCGGCGCGATGGTCGACGCCGCCTCGAAGAGCACCGGGCCGACGGCCACCTCGCTGCGGTGCACGATGAGCGTGCCGCTCTCGAGCTTCGAGAGATCCAGGAGGCTCATGATGAGCCCGAGGAGCTGCTCGCTCTTCGACCGGATCGTCTCGATGAACTCGCGCTGCTCACCGGTCAGCGGCCCGCCGATGCCCTCGGCGAGCATCTCGCTGTAGCCCATGATCGACGTGAGCGGCGTCCGGAGCTCGTGCGACACCGTGGCCAGGAAGTTCGACTTGAGCCGGTCGAGCTCCTTCAGCCGCTCGTACGCCTGCTGCAGCTCGGCGTTCTTCTGCGAGAGCTCGCGGAAGCTCTCGCGGATCGACGCGACGTGCATCGTCGACGTGAGCAGCGACTTGTGCCCGCTGAACAGGATCAGGTCGAGGACGGAGCGGAGGTGGTCCGCGATCTCGCCGAGCCGCTCTGGCCGGAGCCGCGCCACGCGCGGGAGCCCCTCCGCCGCGCGGGGAGCTTCGGCCTGCGCCGCCGCCCCGGTCTGCGCCGCGGCATCGGCGTCCTCCGGCAGGTACGGCCCGAGGACCGAGCGGCCGATCGTGCGGCCGTCGTACTCGATCGGGAACACCTGGTGGAGCGCGCCGGCGAAGGGCGCGTCCGCGAGCTCACCGCCGGACTCCGCGAGCGTCGCGCCGCCCGTCGACTGGATCCGGATCGGCAGCCCGAACAGCTTGTGGAACGACGCCGTCATCTCGCCGAGGGCCTGGCGATCCACGAGATCCTCGAGCGAGAGCGGGCCGATGCCGACCAGATCGACCACCGGCGCGGCCGCAGGGGGCGGCAGCGTCGAGGGCTCCGGCTCGCTCGGCGCCCCGTCGCGCTTCGAGGAGCTGGGCGCGTCCGCGACGCGGGCCGACGGGACCGGCGCGGAGCTCGGCATGTTGAGGAGATCCTCGTCGTCGAGGCCGAAGTCCGCCGGCGTCCCCTTGTGGGCGTCGGGCTTCATGGGCTGCCGCCCATTCGCCTCGCCAGGAGGTCGTTCACCGAGCCCGTCACCCCGAGCTGGCGCGCCGCGCTGTTCAGGAGCTCCTCGCCGCTGATCGACAGGCGCTTCGAGAGCTGGTGCGTCTGATCCAGCGTCTCCCACGTGAGGTGGAGGAGCCCCATGAACGTCTCCACCGTGCCCACGCCGCGGGTCGCGATCGCCCGGTACACCGGCTCCTTGCCGCGCGTGGCGAGCCGCGCGAGCTCCTCGTCGCTCCGGATGTCGGGGAGGTCGCGCTTGTTGAACTGGATGACGAGCGGCATCCGCGCGAGATCGAGGCCGTTCTCGCGCAGGTTCTGGCGGAGATCGAAGAACGCCTCGGCGTTGCGCTGCGTCTCGGAGGTCTGCGAGTCCGCGATCAGCGCGACCCCGTCAGCGCCCTGGAGCACGAGCCGCCGCGTGGCGGCGTGCATCGGCTGCCCCGGCACGGTGAACAGCTTGATGCGGAGCGAGACGTCGCCGTCCTTCGCGCGGAAGGTGAGCGGCAGGAGATCGAAGAACAGCGTGCGATCGTCCTGCGTCTCGAGCGTCATCAGCCGTCCGCGAGCGTCCGACCCGGCGAGGCCGTGCAGCGAGACGAGGTTCGTCGTCTTGCCGCTGAGCGCGGGGCCGTAATAGACGAGCTTGATCGTCACTTCACGGGCTGCGAAATCGAGCTGCACGGCCGCATTCTCGCATGAGCGCCGGACGATTGGATACGGCCACGGCGGCGCGGACGAGGAGCCCGGCTCGGGCGCCGTCTCCTCCCCTGTGTCAGGAGGCGTGCGCGGCGCTCAGGCCGAGCCGCCGGGCGCGTTGGGGACGCTGGAGACGGGCGGGGGGATCGGCTTGCTCTCGCCGTTCTCGACAGTCCAGAGCGCGCTCCGGAGCCCCTCCAGGCGCGCCGTCAGCCCCTGGAGCGTCTCGGCCTGCGCGTCGCACGCCTTGAGCTGGGTCTCGCTGCTCGGCTCGACCCGCGCCCGCTCCTCGCGGGCCGCCTTGAGCACCTCGATGACCTCCCGGTGCAGCTCCTGGCCGGCCGTGACCACCCACGCGTCGAGCCGGCTCGCGAACTCCTGGATCATCTCGTCGAGCTTCGGCCCGATCCGGACGGCCGCCTCGCGCAGCGCGACGGGCGCCATCTCCTTCGCCTTCTTGCGCGTCTCGGCCTCGACCTTCTCCTTCACGTAGACGGCCAGGACCGGGGCGGCGAGCGCCAGGATCCCGCCGAGCAGGGCGTTCGTGAACATCACGCCGAGCCCGATCGTGAAGAGCGCGAAGACACCGACATCGTAGCCGAAGGTGTCGACCTCGACGTTCGGCGGCTTCACGTCGCCCCCGAGCGCCTCGCTGACCCGCTTGGCCACGTCGTGCGCGTCCTCCCGGACGAGCGCGATCGTCTTCTCGGCGAGCGTCTCGAGCGCCGTGGCGATCTCCTTCGTCTCGGCCTGCGCCCACTCGGCGAAGGTGCGCTCCAGGAAGGCGCCGAGGTAGACCTTGATCTCGTCGGTGTTGGCCTCGTCGATGATCGCCGGCAGCTGCCGGAGCACGTCGTCGACGAAGCGATCGAGGTCGCGGCGCACCCACGCCCGGATGGCGCTCACCTCCTCGCGGATGCCCGCGCGCCGCTCCTCGATCGTGCGCGACTGGCCGGCGAGATCCTTCTCGATCATCTCGATGCGGCGGCTGAGCTCGTCGCGCGACATCGCGGTCGCCCGCCGCCGCGCGTCGACGCCCTTGACGAGCAGGCGCGCGGCCTCGAGGCCCTCGCCGAGCGCGTTGTCGAGGAGGATGCGCCCGCGCTCCTCGGCGAGGAACCGGGTCAGGTGATCGAGCAGCTCCGGCATCCCGCTGCCGGGCCGATCGCCCTCCAGCGCCCGCTCGCTCGAGACCGGGAAGACCACCGGGCCCTTCACGAGCTTGCCGAGCTCGCTCCGGATGTAGGCGAGCGCCTCGACCTCCTCGTCCTGGCTCCAGATGTCGCGCTTCGTGACGACGAAGAGGATCTTGTCGCGCGACTGCCCGAGCAGCTTGTCCTGGAGGAAGACCCGCTCGCTCTCCTTGAGCGGCTGGCCGGCGTCGATGAGGAACAGCACGGCGTCCGACCGCGGGATGTAGCTGTAGGTGATGTCGGCGCGCTGGAGCGAGAGGTCGTTCACCCCGGGGGTGTCGACGAGGACCACGCGCTCGCGCAGGAGCTCGGCCGGGTAGCCGACCTCGAGGAACTGCACCTCGCCGGCGCTCGACGAGCGCTCGCCCCCGACGGTGAACGCCCGCACGTCCTCGAAGGGCAGGGACGTGCGCTCGCCCGACGCGTAGACCACCTCGGCGCGCGGGTCGGCCGCGTACTCGAGGTGGTGGATGACCGCCGTGGTGGGCGTCACGCCGACGGGGAGGATCGAGGCGCCGAGCAGGGCGTTCACGAAGGTCGTCTTGCCGTGGTTGAACTCGCCGACCACGACGAGGTGGAACCGGTCGGCGTCGAGCTTCTTCACGAGATCGTTCGTGATGCGCGTGGCGACGCTCCTGGCGCCGAGGGACTCGGCGAACACCACGAGATCCCGGAGCGCCCCGGTCACGTCGTCTTTGCGGCTGTGGAAGGATTCGAGCATGTGCGTTGGACCTCGGCCTTGGTCGGGGAGCTGGTGAGAAGGGTGCCCCTCAGCCCCAGATCTTGATGACTTCGTGCACCTTCTCGTCGACCTCCTCCATGGAGAGGCCGCCCGAGCCGAGCCCGGCGTGGCGCTTGTAGAGATCGCTCTCGGCGAAGGCCCGGAGCGCCAGGACGCGCTTCGGCAGCCACGGGTGGCTCGCCGTGAACTCGGCGAACCTGCCGATCCCGCCCTTGCCCTCGTCGTGCTGGGCGATGAACGCCTCGAGGTTCAGCTCCTCGTAGAGCTTGGTCGATCCGAGCGCGAGCTTGGTGAGCGCGCGCGTCGAGACGTCGAGGCTCTTCGCGCAGAGGAGCCCGGCGCGGTCGCAGGTGACCTCGGCGCGGCGCGACCAGCCGGAGAGCGCGAGCATCGCCGGGCCGACGATCCACTTCACGAACACCGACGCCATCCGCGTCAGGTAGTGCATCGCGGTCAGGTAGACGACGTGGCTGTTGTGGATGTGGCCGCACTCGTGGCCGATGACGCTGAGCAGCTCGTCGTCGGTGAAATGGTCCACGAGCGCCGAGTGCACCATGATGAACGAGTCGTCGTTCGTGCCGTAGGTCGCGGCGTTGAGGGTGGGGCTGTTGACGATGTAGATCGTCGGGGTCGCGATCCCGAGCGTCTCGGCGCAGTGGACCGCGAGGTTGTGGACGCGGGGGAACTGCGCGGGCCCGACCTTGACGGCGTGGCCGAGGAGCTCGTTCTTGCCGACCGTCTTGAACAGCCTGACCGCGGCGGTCACGGCGAGCTCGACCGGACGCATCTTCTCGAACGCGAGCCGCGTGTTCTTATCGGACACGTAGGCATACGCGTTGCCAGCGCCATCGCCGCCGCCCGCGCGCTGGCCTTTCCGTCTCTCGATGAAGCCCTTGAAATCGAGCGATCCGACCTGTGCCATCCGGCGAAGGTAACGGTCGGGCAGCGGCCGCGCAACGCCACCCTCGACCGGCGCCGCGAACTTAACGCAAAATCACGGGCCGACGTTCGCTCCCACCCGAACTCGAGTCGAGGCGGAGCGGACGCGCATCAGGCGCGGCGCATCAGGCGCGCCTCAGAGGCCGAGGAGCGCGAGCAACCCCTCCGGGCCGAGGCGCTCGAGCGTCCGCTGCCGCGCGAGGAAGCGCCGGAAGTCCTTGTAGACGCCGCTGCCCTTGGGGCGGAGCTCGAAGTCGGTGATCCGCGTGATCGAGAAGCGCAGCGCGGCCACCAGGCTCTCGTGGAAGAGCCGGCCGCGCTCCTCGGCGGAGAGCGGCCGCACCGACGTGTAGCCGGCGGCGAGCGCGGCCGCGAGCGCGGGGTCGAGGTCGTCGCCGAAGCACCACGCGAGCATCGTGACGGCGAGGTCGAACGCGGCGCTCCCGCGCGAGGCGCTCTCGAAGTCGAGCAGGGCGGAGATCTCGCCGCCGTGCCAGAGCACGTTGTCGCGGAAGAGATCGCCGTGGATCAGCGTCTCGGGCCCGGGCGTCCGCGGCGTGGCGGCGCGGATCCGTTCGAGCCGGCCGGTGAGCTCTTCCACGGCTGCAGCGACCTCGGGCGGGAGGGCAGGCGCGCCGCCCGCGTGCGCGCGCAGACCTCGGAGCCGCTGGTCGAGGCCGTCGAGGTCGAACCGGCTCGCGCTCGCTCCCTCGAACGAGGCGCCGACGAGGTGCACCCGCGCCAGCGCCGAGCCGACGCGACGGGTCGCGTCCGGCGTGACGCGCGCCTGGCACAGCGAATCGCCGGCGACCCACGGGAACAGCGCGACGGGCTTCCCAGCGTGCTCTGCGATGAACGCGGCGCCCTCCGACCCGGGCGCCGTGTCCCGGCGCCGGAGCGGCTGCGGCGTGGCGACGCCTCCGGCCGCGAGGTGCTCCAGCATGCGCGCTTCGCGGGAGGCCGCGGCGAGCTGCTGCTCCTCGTACACGCGCAGGAACACCTGACCGCGGCCGTCGGCGAGCGTCAGCGCGAAGTTGGAGTTCACGCTCCCGGCGAGGAGGCCGCGCACGTCGGCGATCTCCAGGCCGTAGAGCGCGCCGATGCGGCGGGCATCCGCGAGCGAGAGCGGGGTCAGGATAGCCATCGCGCGCAGGGTAGCCTCGACGCGCGCGGAGCCTCCACAGGAAGTTGGTGGCTACCAGGGAACACGGGCGACCGCCGGCAATCTGGGGCGCGCCGAGCAGGTGAGGAGGGTTGGGGGAAACGGCGGCAAACGGATGCGAGACGGATGGGAGACGGCGACGCGCAGCGAGAAAATGGAGGCTCCGCGCCACGATCTGCAGGGGCCCTGCTCGCGGACCGGACCCGGGTGCATTATGAATGAGTGGGAGCAACATACCCTTCCGCTATCGAATGCCCACACTCTACGGAAACACCACCGGACTCAGCCCCCTAGCCACCAAGACCCTCGAGCGCATCTACCGCCGCAAGGTCCCGCTCGCCACCATCGCCACGCCCGAGCTCATCAAGGCGCTCGCCGAGGCGTCGCATGAGACAGGGCGCCAGGTCGGCGCGCTCGTCCACCGCTCAGGCGAGATCGACTACGTCGTCGTCGGCGACGCGACCCGGCTGATGCTGCCGGACATCGGGCGCCTCCGCGCCGCGCAGGGGCGCTTCAGGGCGCTCCGGCTCGTCCACACGCACCTCTTCAACGAGCCGCTCACGCGAGACGACCTCGTCGACCTCGTCCGCCTCCGGCTCGACCTGGTCGCGGCCGTGCAGCTCACCCCGCAGGGCGAGCCGCGTACGATCCAGTACGCGTACAACGTGCCGGTCCACGGGAAGGACGAGGTCACGGTCACCGTGGAGGGCGCCGCGGGCGACGGCGACGGCGACGGCCGCCGGCAGGCGGAGCTGCCGTACCGGACCGTGGGCCCCGTCGCGATCGGCCGCGTCGACGTCGATTTCGGCGCGCTCATCCAGGCGCTCGAGGACGAGTTCACGAAGCGCTCGCGCACCCGGTCGGTCGCGGCCAAGGACGGCCGGGCGATCCTCGTCCACGTCGCCGAGAAATCCAAGGTGGGCGCGCTCGCGCGGGCCGAGGAGAGCCTGCGCGAGCTGACCGAGCTCGCCGGGACCGCGGGCGTCGACGTCGCGGACACGGTCCTCCAGCTCCGCGACCGCATCGACCCGCGGCTCGTGCTCGGCAGGGGCAAGCTGGATGAGGTCGTGCTGCGGGCCTCGGAGCTCGACGCGGAGACGCTCGTCTTCGACCGGGATCTCACCCCGTCGCAGGCGTCGGCGATCGCGAAGCACACCGACCTCAAGGTGCTCGACCGGACGCAGCTCATCCTCGACATCTTCGCCCAGCGGGCCGAGTCGTCGGACGGCAAGCTCCAGGTCGAGCTGGCCCAGCTCAAGTACACGCTCCCTCGGCTCGGGCAGAAGGACGACTCGCTGTCACGCCTGACCGGCGGCATCGGCGGGCGCGGTCCTGGCGAGACGAAGCTCGAGATCGGGCGACGCCGCGCGAAGGAGCGCGTCTCCTTCCTGGAGGGGCAGCTCAAGCGGCTCTCCAGGCAGCGCGAGCAGCGCCGCCGCCGCCGCGCCCGGCTCGGCGTGCCGGTCGTCTCGATCGTGGGCTACACGAACGCCGGCAAGAGCACGCTGCTGAACACGCTGACCGGCGCCGACGTGCTCGCGGAGAACAAGCTGTTCGCGACGCTCGACACGCGCTCGCGTCGGCTGCGCTTCCCCGAGGAGCGCGAGGTGGTCATCACCGACACCGTCGGCTTCATCCGCGAGCTCCCGAAGGACCTGTTCGCCGCCTTCCGGGCGACGTTCGAGGAGGCCGCCGACGCCGACCTCCTGCTCCACGTCGTGGACGCGAGCGATCCCGCGCGCGACCAGCACATCGAGACGACCGAGGCGCTGCTGACCGAGCTCGACCTCATCGGCATCCCCCGCATCCTCGTGTTCAACAAGGCGGACCTCATCGCGCCGGAGGAGGGGCGGCGGCTGCTCCTCGGGCACCCCGACGCGGTGCTCCTGTCCGCGACCGACAGGGAGACGACGCGGGAGCTGCTCGCGAAGCTGGCGGATCGGCTGAAGAGCCGCTGGGAAGAGGCCGCGACGGTGCCCGCCTACGAGGTGGAGGTTGCGGACGGCGAGCTGGATGACGGCGGATTGTTCGACGGCGAGGCCGAGTCGATGACGGTGCTCGGTCCGCCTTCGGGTTCCAGCGCCGAAGGTGTCGGCTCGCGGGTGAGGGGGACGTTCGGGGCGTGAGCGTCGGCCGGGCTCGGTGCCGAGCCCGGTTTGCCCGGTTCAGCTCACATGATGGACAGCGCTCCGCCGGGCTCCCTGCGGAGCCCGGCGGGCGCTCAGGGGGAGCTCAGGGCTCCTCCTCCGCCGGGAAGTCGGCGCAGACGAACGTGCCGCCGGGAGAGTTGAGGCAGTTCCCGCTCGCGCACTGCTCGTCCGTGGTGCAGTCCTCGGTAGGCGCCAGCCCGCAGGCGCCCTCGCCGTTGCAGACGTTGGCGCCGCTGCAGTCCGTCCCGTCCTCGCCGCCGGCCGCGACGTTCGAGCACGTGCCCTCCGAGCCCTCGATGTTGCAGGCCTGGCACGCCGAGTCGCACCCGGTGTCGCAGCAGACGCCGTCGACGCAGCTACCGCTTCCGCACGTCTCCGCTTCCGTGCACTCCTGACCGTTCGCGGCCTTGCACGCGCCCGCGGCGTCGCACGCCTGGTCCGCCTCGCAGCCCCGGCCCGTCGTGCCCGCCTCGGCCAGCACGCACTCGCCCTCCTCACCGCAGACATGACAGAGCGTGCAGTGCGCGTCCTCCGTGCACTTGGTGAAGCACGCGTTCTCCTCCGGATCGCAGGCGAACGTCTCGCAGTCCTTCTCCTCGCCGGGCTCGCACTCCACGCTCGTCCCGTCGCAGGTGCCGCGGCCCGTCTCGACGCCGTCGGAGCACGTCGCCTCGCCGCACGCCGCCTCGGCCTTGGTGGGGCCGCACGTGCCGCTCTCGTCGCCCGACTCCTTGAGCTCCGCGGCACAGGAGTCGCAGTCCTCGTCGCAGGCGGTGTCGCAGCAGACGCTGTCCGCGCAGAAGCCGCTCGTACAGTCGTCCGCCTCCGCGCACGCCTTGGCCGCCGCGCACTGCGGGCAGGTGGGGCCGCCGCAGTCGACGTCGGTCTCCTCGCCGTTCTTCGTGCCGTCAGCACAGGGATCGGTGACGCCTTCGTCCCCCGGGATGCGCGAACGATCGACCGTGGCGATGAGCTCGCAGCCCATCCCGAGAATCGAGATCGTGCCGGCGCAGAGCGCTATCGCGAGAAGGTGCTGGTTCTTCCACATAGTAGTCCCCTTAGAAGGTAAACCGCGCAGCGGCGCCGCCGCCGGTCGGGCTGACGAACGGAGCGACGAACGCCTTCTTCTTCATGCTCGAAGCCGCGGTCTTCGTCTCGGCCGACGTGTCGTCGCTGAGGAGCAGGACCGCCCCGGTGACGCCGAACGTGAGCGCCACGGCGAAGGACATGTCCGCGATGAGCGCGTTGCGGTCGACGCGGTCCGCCGTCTTCGTCGTCGGATCCTTGTCGAAGTCGCTCTTCGCGCTGAGCGCCTGGATGCCGAAGATCGTCCCGACCACGACGCCAGCGCCGGCGAGGCCGAGCGTGACGTAGGCCGGCACCGGGGAGCGCGGCTCGACGGGCGCTGCGGGCGGCGGCGGCTGGGCCGGCGGCGGGGTGGTGGCCGGCGGCGGGGCCGGGGGCTGCGCCGGCGTCGCGGCGACCGGCGGCGGCGCCTGCGGCGTCAGCGTGACGCTGACGTCGCGCGTCTCGGCGAAGCTGACCTCGATCTCCTGGCTCGCGTCCGCGAACCCCTCGGCCGAGACGGTCAGCGTGTGCTTGCCGGGCGGCACGGAGAGCTCCGTGCCCGTCTGCGCCACGCCGTCGATCGCGACCTTGAGGCCCTGCGGCGTCTCCGGCGTGGTCGCCACGCGAACCTTCGCCGGCGTCTTCTTCAGCGCCTCGATGCGCCCCTGCGCCTCGGTGATCTTGTCCTTGAACTTCTCGGCGTCCGGCTTCGAGTCGAGGAACGACTGCCACGCCGCGACCGCCTCGGCCGCGAGCCCCTGCTTGTCGAGCGAGAGCGCGAGCTTGTACTTCGGCGCGGCGCCGGGGACGTGCTCGTCGGCCTGGCGATAGAGGTCGGCCGCGACGGCGTACTCGCCCTTGTCGAACCTGGTCTCGGCCTCCTTGTAGAGCTTCTTCGCCTCGTCCTTCTTCTGCTTCTCGGTCAGCGGCTTCTTCGGCTTCGTGGTGGTCACCGTGGCCGCGGGCTCCGCGGCCTTCCCCGGGGCCGCGGCCGCGGGCGTGCCGGCCGCGGGCGGCGTCGTCCCGGTCGCGGGCGCCGCGGGCGCGGTGGGGGCCGCCTGCGCCGCGGGGGCGGCGGGCTTTGCCGGGGCCATCGTCGGCGCGGCCCCGGCGGGCGCCTGCGCGGCCGGCTTGGCCGCCGGCGGCGCCGCCGGCTTGGCATCCGTCTGCGCGGATGCCGGGCTGACGTTCGTCAGCGTCAGGAGCCCAGAGACCATCGCCGCCGAGGTCAACATCGTCAGCCGGCCCGATCGTGAACGCATACCGTAAGCCCTCCTCCGCGGATAGTGTCGCGTGGGCGCCCACTTAAGCCTTGAAGGCCGCTTTACACAAGGGTTTTCGCGTTCGTTTGGTCGCGCGCGCCCTCGAATTGACGGTTCGTGGCGCGCGTGGCGCCAGGTTCGCCCGCGGCGCCTCAGGACATCAAGGCTCGTCGCCTCGCTCCAGCCATGAAGGGAAGCGAAGCCTCGCCTCGACGCCAAAGCCCAGGGTCGCCTTGCGCATGCGCGCGGTCCGCTCGGCGCCCCGAGGGAGGCTCTCGCGGAGCCGCCGGAGCGCCTCGATGTAGCGCGTGAACCGAGGATCCGAGAACAGCGCGCTGAGGTCCTCCCGGATGCGCCGTATCGTTCCCGGGCTGACGCCATGGCTGCTGAAGCTCATGGTCAGTCCGGGGGCAGCGACGACCGAGGGATTGACGAAATTCGATACCTCCGGACGGTCGAGCGTGCAGACGAGGCGCCCGGCGTCCGTGAGCTCGCGATGGAGGCGCCGCGAGAGCGCGTCGTCGCCCGGGGCGAGGAACACGATCGCCGCGCCGGCGAGATCGTCGTCGACGTACGCGCGCCGGTGCAGCTCGAGCAGCCCCTCCCGGCTGGCTCGCTCGATCGCCCCGTCTACCTGCCCTGGGGCGATGACCGAGACGCGGGCGCCGGCGGCGAGGAGCCGCTCCACGGTGTACGGCGCCTCGCCGTCGCCGCCGATGACGAGGGCCCGCCGGCCGTTGAGATCGAGCGCGATGGGGAAGAGGCGCATGAAGGGAGTAGACACGAACGCGAGCGTCCGCGCAGCGCTCGTCGACCGGCACGACGCCCGGCGGGGGAGGCGGAGGACCGCGGCGAGCTCGCTGCCCGTCCGCGCCGCGAGCGGGTCAACGGCTGGGCGGGCTCTGGGGCGGCGGGGGGGTCGGGGGAAGGAACGGCTGCGTTCGAAATGCGAGCTTCCGGTCGGCGTTCCCGATGCGGGTCACGAACAGGCCGACGAAGGAGCCGAACAGCGAGTCGCCCGGGCCGATCGCGGTGGAGCCGGGCGGGCGGGTGACCCAGCGCTTGATGCGGTCGAGCATCTCGGCGCTCATCGGGTTCACCTCGACGAGGACGGCGACGAAATAGCGGCTGCCGTCACGGAGCAGGGAGCGCTCCGCGAGAGGCAGCCTCCGGGCCTCGGCGCAGTTGCGGAGCACGCCCTCGACATTGACCGCGACCGTGCTCGACTGGCCTCCCGCCTGGATGAGCTGGATCCGGAACACCTCGTCCCAGAGATCATAGACGACGCGGCAGCTCTTGGCGGCGAGCGCCAGAGGGGTGCCCCCGCTCTCGTGGAAGAGGTAGCCGCGCATCGTGATGACGGTGGGGAGCCCGCTGAGCAGCTTCTTCGAGATCTCGCCGTCGACGACGTCGCGGAAGCTCACGGTGAGCTGCACGATCGTCCGGTCGAGCGTCAGGCTCGCCGCCCGCGTGGGCAGCGCGGCCGGCGCGCCGAGCGCCTGCTGCGCGTCGGCGTCCGCGATCTCCTTCGACGGCTGCCGGCCCTCCGCCGCGCCGGGCCGCTCCTGGGCCAGGGACCGGCGCGCGCCGAGGCAGAGCGCCGCGAGCAGCGCCACCTCGATCCACCGCGCCGCGCGCCATCTGAGCGCCGCGAGCGCTCGCCGCGCGCGCCGCCGGATTTCCGCCGCGCGCCGCGCGCCGCGCGCCGCGCGTCTCGGCCCGCGGCCGGCGTCCGAGCAGGTCATTTCCGCTCACCGCGCCGCGCCGGGATCATCCCGAGCAGGTTCGAGAAGGCGAGCGTCACGCCGCCGACCGCCGTGTCGACCCGCAGACCGAGGTTGTAGGTGATGTCCACGGGCACGCGGGAGAAGCCCTCGTACCCGGTCGGCGCGTCGGTGAACTCGCGGCGGGTCGCGAGCCCGTACACTCCCGCGGCGGCGAAGAGATCGACGCCGTAGATGGAGCCGCGTCCGGCATAGACCGGGATGCGGTACTCCGCCTCGATCTTCGCGGCGAAGTCGCCGTACCGGACCTCGATGATGTCCGTGCTGAGGAAGTTCGGCGGCTGCCGCCGATCCGGAGCGAGGTCGAGCAGCCGGTCCGGCAAGAGGTCGGTGAGGTCGCCGACATAGAACTTCTCGAAGAACGGCGCGTCCCCCGCGACAGCGCCGGCGAACGCCTCGACGCGGAGCACGTGCCGCAGCGGCAGGCGGAACCACCGCTGCGCGCCGAACTCGAACTTCTGGTAGCCGTAATCGCTGCCGAGCGGCGGCACCCCCACCGTGACCGCGACGGAGGCGAGCGTGCCCTGCGTCGTCAGGAAGGGCGCGTCGCGCGTGTCATGGTCGATCGCGGCGCGCAGCGACGAGAGCACCGTCCTGCCGCCCAGGATGTCGAAATCGATGGGCTCGCGGCTGTCGCCGCGCATGTGCGACGCGACCGTGGGCACGGTCGCGTCGATCTGCTCCAGGTGGTAGTCGAGCGAGAGCTGCGAGGACGACGAGACGTCGTGACCCGTGCCGAGCGTCGCGCCGAACCGCTTGTAGGCGACGACGGCGTAGCCCGTGACTTCGCGCTGTTCGAGCAGCGGGGACTCGAACGAGACGTCCCGGTTGCCGAAGAAGTCGCGGGCGTCGTTGTAGAGCAAGGTCACCGCGGCCGACCAGCGGGTCCCCACGAACGCGGGGTCGACGAAGCGGGTCCTCAGCGCGAGCTGGTCCGCGGCGAGCCCGACGCCGGCGCCGAGCGTGATGCCGGTGCCGGCGAGGTTGGTCTCGGCGACCTGCACGCCCGTGAACGCGGAGAGCGGCCGCGCGTTGCCGGCCGTGTCCTCGTCGGCCGCGATGCCCAGCCAGAGGTCCTGGACGACGAACGTGTTGCGCTCGACCACGTCGATCACGAGCGTCGCGCTGCCGCGCTCGACCCCTTTGCGGAGCGAGAGCCCGACCGAGGCGAAGAACCCGGTCCCGAGGAGGCGATAACGGGTGAGCTCGATCTCCGGATCCTCGACGTCGAGCACGTCCCCCGCGCGGAACCTGACGTAGCGGAGGAGCACGCGCGCGGCGGTCCGCGCGTTCCCGCGGATCTCGACCCCATCGAGGACGTACCGGACACGATGCCTCGCCTGGAGGGCCGCGCCGGCGGACAGCCCGGTCGCGTGGAGGCGCGCGGCCGCGTGAGGTTGCTGCGCCGCCGCCGGGGGCGCAGCGCCGGCGGCGGTCCCGGCGCGTTGCCCGAAGGCGCGCCCTGGGCACGACCCTACGAGCAGCGCGCTACAGAGCGCGAGGAGTGCGCGGCTGAGCACGGGGGGCAGGGGGATGGCCGGGGCGCGTGAGGGACTCCGGGATCGACGAGGAGCCGCCGGATCTCCGCGAGACCGCCAGAGCCTCCGGAGATCTCAGCGGCGCACCGTAGCATGATCGATCCCCTCGCCGCAGGG
The DNA here is from genome assembly GCF_051524405.1 of Sorangium sp. So ce119. NCBI lineage: Bacteria > Pseudomonadati > Myxococcota > Polyangiales > Polyangiaceae > Sorangium > Sorangium sp. So ce119. The sequence continues at coordinate 649,681 of NZ_CP150310.1, forward strand.
GTCCGCCGCGTCGGGCTCGACCGCGCGCGCGGCGTCCGTGTGCTCCGTCAGCGCGCGCAGGTCCAGCCGGGCTGGCGTCGGCTCGACCAGGTGATCGGCCGCTGCGAGCAGCAGCCCCTGGACCTCGGTCCGGACGCTGGCGTCGCGCGTCCAGCGCGCGCCGACGCTCGCGGCGATGGCGCGGGCGAGGAGGAGCTCCGCGCGTCCGCGCACGTCCGCGGGGATCCAGTCGGCGATGAGCGGATCCGCGAGCATGGTCAGCGTCCTGCGTAGCGCGGCGACGCGGCGCGGGCCGAACTGATCCGGCGCGCGCGCCGCGTGACGCGCGAGGCGCAATGCCCTGCGGAGCGCGCGCCGCGCGGCCCTGCCGACCACGGCGCCGCGCACGGTGAGCCGCGCGCGCGGCGCGTCGACGGCGTGCAGCACCGCGGCCAGCGAGAGCCCTCCGGCGATGACGAGCGCCACCGTCGCGGCGGTGGCGCCGGCGCCGCGCAGCTCCCAGCCGCCGGTCGCCGCGACGAAGGCGCAGCCGGCGACCAGCAAGAGCCCCAGCGAGCCGAGCGCGCCCGCCGCATGCGACCGGCCGCGCCACGGCTCGCCTTCGCCCTGGAGGATCCGCGCGTAGCTGTCGGGCGCGATCAGCCGGCCGCCGCTCGGGATGAGGCCCACCATGGCTCGCCGCGCCGCGCGCCCGAGGCCGACCTCCAGCGGGCCGAGCTCGATGCCGGGCGGCTCACGGAACGGGCTCACGCATCCAGGATAGCCCATCCCTCGCCGGCGCGAAGCACGCCGGCGCGACCGTCGCCGCACAGCGCGCAGCGTCGCGGCGGCCGCGGAAGCGCTCCGTCCAGGCGCGCGGTGAGCACCATGCGGCCGGCTTGCGGCTCGCGGCCTGTCGGACGGCAGCGGACGGATTGCGCCAGCTGCGCACGGTCGATACCCTCGGCGTGTGAGAAGCATCGCCGTCGGTGGCCTCGCTCTCGCCGGCGCCACGGCGATCGGGGGCCTCCTGATCGGCAGCCCCGGCTGCAGGGACTCAACCTCCTCGGTCTGCGATGGGCTCTGCGACTGCTGGGAATGCAGCGCCGCTGAGTACGAAGAGTGCCTGGACAGCATGGATGACACCGTCCAGAGCGCCGAGCGGAGGGGCTGCCCAGAGGCGGCGGACGGCCTCGCGCGTTGCGTCAGCGCGGGCTTGGAATGCGCGGCGGACAGGGACGCCGCCGAGCCCACGAGCTGCGAGCGCGAGCAGCAGGCGCTGGCCGTGTGCGGCGTCAGGGTGCCTGTGCTCGGCCCCCTGTGCGAGCGGGGCGTGCAGAGGCACTGGGAGTGTCGGGGCACGGAGCTCGAAGCCAACGCGTGCGAGGGCGCATCGCGGTGCAGGGTCGCCTGCTATGCCGACGCGAGCTGTGACGAGGTGCGGTCCGACAGCTCTCGGCGGCTCATCGACTGTTTCCAGCGGTGCGCGGAGCACGAGCCGACGCGCTGACGCGGCGGTGCGCGGCCGGTCACGGGTCCTCCGACGTTCGCTTCTGCGCGCGCTGCGCCTTCTCGACGAGGCCGCTCGTGCCCATGCGCGACGCGAGCGCCGAGAGGACCGCGCGCAGCGGGACGCCGCGCGACGCGAGGCCGACCAGGAGGTGGTAGATCACATCGGCCGCCTCGGACGCCACGCGTTCGTCGGTCTCCCCGGCGATCGCCTGCGCGAGCTCGCCGGCCTCCTCGCGGAGCTTCGCGCCGATGAGCGGCGCGCCGCCGTCGAGCAGCTTCCGGGTGTAGCTCTTCGTCGCCGAGGACGCCTTGCGCGCCTCGATCTCCCGCTCGAGCGCCTCGAGCAGCGCGGTCGCGTCCTGCCCCTCGTCGGCGGCCTCCGGCTCGTCGTCGCCGCGGGCGTCGACCTGCCGGAAGAAGCAGCTCGAGCTCCCCGTGTGGCATGTCGGGCCGCGGGGCTCGGCGAGGATCAGGAGCGCGTCCCCATCGCAGTCGGCGTGGACGCTCGTCACCGCCAGCGTGTTGCCGCTCGTCGCCCCCTTCTCCCAGAGCTCGCCGCGCGATCGGCTGAAGAAGGTCGCGCGCCCCGTCTCCAGCGTCCGGGCGAGCGACTCCCGCGTCATGTACGCGAGCATCCGGACCTGTCCTGTGAGCCGATCCTGCACGACGGCCGGTATGAGCTTGCCCTCTCCGAATGCGATCTTCACAGCCTATGCCTCTCCGGTGGTGTCGGGCGCCTCGGCGGCGGCGCCGGGTTCGCGGGCCGTCGCCCGGCCCTCGTCCTTCACGATGCCGCGCTTGCCCCGCGACGGCTTGTCGCTGGCCTTCGCCGGCGAGCTTCGCTTCTCGCCCGCCTTGTCGTCCTCGTCCTCGTCGTCGCCCGGCTCGTCGTCCTCGTCCTCGTCGTCGTCTGCGGCCCTGTCCGCGGCGGCGGCGGGGCTGTCCGGGAGGTTGAGCGCCATCGCCTGCTCCGGGTGGTCGAGGGCGGCCTTGTAGTAGATCGCGAACGCGATCGACGCGGCCAGCCCGGTCGCCAGCGCGACGGCCTGGGAGGTCGAATACTGGATCGTCGCGGACGCACCGAACGTCTCGGGCTTGAGGACCACGTACAGGGCGATCGCCGGGACGAAGGCGAGCGCCTGCGTCACCTTCCGCGCCACGCTGTCGCGGACCACGTGGGAGAACCCGATCGCGTACCCCACGGCGAAGATGACGAGGCCGGCGGGGAGCAGCACGTGCTCCGGGAGCGAGGGCGGGATCGAGCCGCGCTCCGCGTCGTCGCGCAGGAGCTCGAGCAGGTAGCGGCAGACGCCGTACGAGAACGTGAACAGGAGGAAGATCTCTCCGCGGAACTTCTGCCGCCTTCGCGCGAGGAGCAGGAGCGTGAGCAGCCCCGCGCCGACGAGCGACTCGTAGATCTGCGTCGGGTGCACGGCGAGCGACGCCTCGGCGGTCGGATCCAGCCCGCGCTCCTTGACGTGCTGCACCCACGCCGGGGACCCGCTGCCGTGGTCCAGCGTACCCTCGGGCCAGTGCGGGAAGGTGCCGAGCTTCTTGAGCCAGGCCGGCGCCGTCTCGCCGAGCGGCCGGCCGAAATCGCAGCCGAAGAGGTAGCACCCGACGCGCGTGATCATGAGCCCCGAGGCGAGGCTCGGGACGGCGACGTCGGCCCACGGGAGCAGCGGGATGCGATGAGAGCGCAGGAACAGGTAGGAGCCGACGAAGCCGCCCAGGAACCCGCCGTACGCCACGAGCCCGCCGCGGCGGATGTCGAACATCGCGCCGAGCGAGTCGAACTCGTCGAGGTTCGTGAGGATGTAGAGCACGCGCGAGCCGACGACCGCTGCGAGCGCGGTGACGACGTAGCAGTTGGCCATCGTCTCCTTCGGCAGGCCGTCGCGCTCCGCGAGCCCGAGCGTCAGGTACCAGCCCACGACGAGCGAGAGGCCGAGCATGACGCCGTAGCTGTAGATGGGCAGCGGACCCAGGGTGTAGGTCTGCCCCTTGAACTGGGAGGCGAGGGCGGCGAGCGCGACGCCCGCGATGCCCGCCGCGGTGGCGGCCGGTTTGTTCTTCGCGAGGAACAGCCCGATCGCGCCCGCGAAAGCGATGCCCGCAGCGATCAGGAAGACCCAGAGCAGGGGCACGGTCCACACGGGCAGCGGGACGCGAAACAGGATGGGATGCATGGCGCCTCTCCTTACGCCTGGGATTGGGCACCATCAAGCGCCGTCTCTCGGGCATGACGCAGCGGGCCAAGGCGCTCGTAGACGCTTGTCCGGCCGCATCGGGCGAACGCGATGCGCCCGGGCTGACAGCGCAGCGTCGTCCCCCTTCTGACGATGACGTCCGCGAGCGGCCCTCGAAGTCCGCGCGCGCCGCTGCTAGCATCGATTCCGTGCTCTCTGGCCGTGCCGCCGTCAGCGTCTTCGCAGTCCCCGGGCTGCTCGCGAGCGCGTCGTGCGTCCCCGAAGGGCCGGCCACAGGCGACGCGAGCGCGCGGCCGGCCGGGGCGGTCGCCACGTCGGCGTCCTCCGCGGCGGCGGGGGCGGTTCAGGGCGCGAAGGGCGCGGGTGTGTTCGAGGACGACTTCAACCGGTCGGCGCTTGGCGCCGACTGGAACGCGCTCAGCCCCGCGTGGAAGATCGAAGATGGCCGGCTCTGCGCGCGCGCCGCGAGGAACCGCGGCGTGTGGCTGAAGCGGCCGCTGCCGGTGAACGCGCGGATCGAGTTCGACGCCATCGCCGAGGCCCCCGACGGCGATCTGAAGGCGGAGCTCTGGGGAGATGGACGGAGCGGTGCGACGGCGGCGAGCTACACGAACGCGACGAGCTACCTCGTGATCCTCGGCGGGTGGAAGAACACGAAGCACGTGCTCGCCCGGCTCGACGAGCACGGCGAAGATCGACTGGAGATCGACGTCGATCCGGACAGCGATGACGAGCGAGCGCGCCCGGTCGCGCCGGGGCAGCCGTACCGCTTCCGGATCGAGCGCCACGACGGAAAGACGCTCTCCTGGTCGGTGAACGGCGTCGAGTACCTGGAGCTCAGCGATCCCGAGCCGCTCTCCGGACCGGGGCACGAGCACCTGGGCTTCAACGAATGGGATGCGCCGGTCTGCTTCGACAACCTGCGGATCACGCCCGTCTAGCCGCGATGGAATCGAGCGAGATCGAGCGGGAGCTTGAGGAGCTGGAGACGCGCATCGAGCGGCTGCGCGCGCTGTACGAGCAGTACTTCATGGGGATCGAGCGTCTGGAGCCGCTCATCCCGCGCAAGGACGTCGACCGTCGCATCTGGGTGATGCGGCGCGAGCAGATCAGGAACACCGGGCTCCGGTTCAAGTTCCAGATGCTGTTCCAGCGCTACAACACGTTCCAGCAGTACTGGGGCCGCATCGCGCGCGAGATCGAGAACGGGACGTACCGCCGCGACGTCATCCGCGCGGCGAAGCGGGTCGGGGCGAAGGAAGCGCTCACGATCGTCGGGCGCAAGCGGGCGGAGCGCTACGCGGGCCTCGCCGAGCAGCAGGCGACGGCGCGCGAGGAGCCCCGCCGCGGCGATGACGCCGAGGATCACGAGGAGATCGACGTCGACGACGAGGCGGTCACGCTGGCGCCTCCGCCGTTGCCCCCCGCGCCGCCGGCGCGAAAGCAAGCGCTCGCCGTCGAGGGCGCCGCTCTGCGCGACGCCCCCGCGCAGCCGATCGCGCCGGAGGCATCGAGCGCCGCGCCCGCAGGCCCGCAGGTACGCCCGCTCGTCGCGCTCGTGCCGCCTGCTCCACCCCAGGCCACGGCCGCCGTGAAGCCCGCCCCGCTCGGAGGGTTGCCTCGCGGGCTCGGCCTCACCAGGCCTCAGCAGAAGCCCGCGGCGATCAAGCCCGCGGAGGCAAAGCCGTCGGAGGCCTCCCCCACAGGCGGCAGGACGTCCGCGCGCCCCGCAGCCGACCGGAGCCAGCCCGCGGCGGCGGGCACCACGAGCCGTCAACGGCTGGCCGAGCTCGCGGCGGAGATGCGCGCTCAGCGCGCGCAGAGCGGCCCGGTCGGCGACGCGACGAAGGTCGCGGCCGCACCGCCGGTCCTCCAGGCGGACGTCGCGCCTGAACCCCCGCCCCCGCCGAAGCGACCGCCGCCGCCCCCCGTCAGACCGCCGCCGGCCCCTCCCGCGCCGACGCCAGCGGCCGCCCCCGCCGTGGCGCCCGCGGCGACGGGCGCTGGAGCGAGGCGGCAGGAGCGCGTGCACTCGGACCGCCCGCCGTCGACCCGGCGCCGTCGCTCCACCGTGCCGCCTGCCGCGGACGCCGGCACGACGAGCGGAGCTCGGCATGCGGCACAGCGCGCGTCGTCGCGCCCCCCGGAGGCCGCGCGCGCGGGCCTCGACGCTGGCGTGCGCGCACGACCCGCGCCGCCCCCGCAGCGGCCCGCCGCGCGCGACGACGATCTCCCGGAGCAGCGGCTGCGTCAGATTTACGCGAAGTACGTCGAGACCAAGCGCGCGGCGCGCGAGTCGACGGCCGGCGTCACCTACGAGCGCCTGGCCGAGAGCCTCCGCGCGCAGGCCGCGAAGCTGCGCGCGACGAACCCGGCCAGGTCCGTCGACTACGACGTCGTCGTCAAGGACGGCAAGACGCTGCTGAAGCCGATCCTCAAGTAACCGGCAGCCGAAGGGCCGACGCCATCAGCGAGCACGGACGCGACCGGTCAAGGCCGGCGTCGCAGCGTCATGACGCACGGACAGAACCCGACGCCGCGAGCGCCAGGAGGCTGAGCTCGCCGCGCAATGCTCGGCTCGCTGCGCTCCTAAAGGGCGCTCGCTACGTCTGGTGGCTGGGTGGGTGGCGATGTTCTGGCAGGTCAGTGATGTGCGACGCGACGCCAGAGCTGCGGCAGGCGCTGGACCCGCGAGGGGACCGCGCCTTCGTCCTCGACGAAGAGGATCGCGCAAGCCGTGCGGTCGGCTTCGCGCATCCTCGCGCATAAGTCGGCCAGGTCGTCATCGGCGTCCACAACGTCGGCCTCGGCCGGCTGGGGAGCGCCCTGAACGTACCTGACATTGTCAAGGGCGACCCATCGCCCAGCGAACTCTTCAGAACGACATATGTCGCGCCATGTCATTCGAGGCGCGGCCAAACGAATCTTACTGCCCATTTCCCGTGAGCGACCTTCTCCCCCATGTTCCAAAGTCAAGAGCCGACCTAACAAGCCAGGGTGCGGCGTCCAATGAGCTTTCAGAACCTCAGGGCGGGATCTAGCACCTGTCAAAATCGGGCGTCAAGGCAAGCCTGGAACAGCTGGGACCCCCTGGGCGTTGTACCCAGCCCCTCACGACGTTACGTCGTCACTGGCAGCGCGCCGGTAGCTGGGACATCGCTTCGCTCGCCCCGATCCGCGCGGCGGCCAGCGCGTGGGATTTGGCCCCACATCCCTTGGACGCCACGGCTCGCTTGGCGCTCGCGCCGATCGCGGATCGCGCCTCGGCCTTCCTGGGTCCGTCGCAGCCCGCGTAGCGCTTCACCGCGAGGTCCGTGTTGCCGCCGTTCGCCAGGTTGATCGCGGCCCTGCACTCCTGCTCGGCCTTCTCGTTGCCAGCGGGCGCGGCCTTGGGCCCGGCGGTCGCCGTCGGCGTGCCCTTCGGACCTTCGCCCGGGGACGCCTTGACGGGCTCTTCCTTGTCGGGCGGGGGCTCGGGGGCGGAGGGCTCGCTCGTGGGCACGGCCACGGTGGGGTCCGAGGTCACGGTGACCGACGGCGCGCTCGGCAGCGGGATCAGGTTCGAGGCGCTCTCGTCGGTCGCATTCCCGCTGCCCCCCCTCGTCATCATGATGATGCCCACGACGCCGAGCACCGCGGCGGCCGCGACGGCCGCGAGGATCGGGGCGGTCTTGTTCTTCTGCGCGGGTGGGGGCGGCGGCGCGGGGAACACCTGGCCGCTGCCCGTGTGCACGGGCGGGTGCGCAGGCACCGCGCCCGACGGCATCGCCGCCTGATCCATGACGGTGGCCGCGTGATGGCCGGCCTGGGGGTTGACGACGGTCCTGCCGGCCCCCGTGGGCGGTCCCGCGACGAAGAGCGGCTCGCCGATCTGGGTCTGACTCGAGCGCGACGGCATCAGCGCGGTCCCGCTGGTCGGGGCCTCGAGGCCGACCTGGGTGCGCGGCGCCGCCCCGAGCACCGAGAGGCGGGGCCCTGCGCCGATCGTGAGCTCCTCGTAGAACTCCCGCGCCGACTGCTGGCGGTCCTCGCGCTTCTTGCTGAGGGCCCTCATGACGGCGGCCTTCATCTTCGGCGGCGCCGCGGCGCCCATCGGCACGGCCTCGAACGGGAACGGCTGCGCTGTCATGTGCTGCGTCGCCCACGCCCACGGCGTGTCGGCCTCGAACGGCAGGCGCCCGGTGAGCATCTCGTAGGTCAGCACGCCGAGCGAGTAGATGTCGCTCCTCGCGTCGAGCTCCGTCCCCGTGAACTGCTCGGGGCTCATGTACGGCGGCGTGCCGAGCACCATTCCCTGCTGCGTCAGCTTCTGCTCGGCCTTGGCGCTGCGGTCGTCGCGCTTGGCGATGCCGAAGTCGAGGACCTTGACGTAGTCCTCCTCGCCGGCGCGCCTGGTCAAGAAGATGTTGGCGGGCTTCAGATCGCGGTGCACGATCCCCTTCTCGTGCGCCTCCTGGAGCGACCCGCACGCCTGCGCGACGATGCGATCGACCCGCTCGGGAGAGAGCGCGCCGCCCCTCTCGAGCGCCTCCTCGAGCGACTGCCCGTTGAGGAGTTCCATCGCGATGTAGAGCTCCCCGGTGTTCGTCTGACCGAAGTCGTAGACCTTGATCGTGTTCGGGTGCTCGAGCTCGCTGACCGTGCCGCACTCCCGCATGAAGCGCGCGACCACCTGCGGGTCCTTCGCGTGCTGCGAGAGCAGCGTCTTGACGGCGACCTTCCGCACCGACGTCCCCATCGGCTGCTCGCCGTTGTAGACGCGGCCCATCCCGCCCTCGCCGAGCACCCCGACGATCCGGAACCGGCCGCCGACGATCGTGCCGATGAGCGGATCTGCTTCCACCGGCGCGACAGGGAGGAGCGCGCCGCACGTGGCGCAGAAGCGCGCCCCATCGATGTTTGGCTGATGGCAAGCGGGACAGTCCATGCGATCGAACCTCTACCCCCGAAGCATGACGAGACGCGCCCGTCGTCTCGGGCCGCGCTGCTGCGCGCCCGGGCGAAGGTGCGCGGGGCAGGATCGCAGCAGCCGCGCGCCGAGCGCAAGGGAGCTCTCGCGGTGCCGCCGTGACGGCGCGCGGCGCGCTCGCGGCAGCGCCGCGCGCCGTCGCGGGCCGGGTCAGGCGCTGCGGCGCGGGCCTCGCCGCGCACGACTGGACGGCGCGGGAGCGCGCGGGTCGGCGCGCGCTGCGACGCGAGATTCGACGCAGGTTTCGCCGAACGTGTGACGTTCATCTTGAAAGCGGGCAGCTCTCGAGCGAGATACGCGCCGCCGGACGGGGCGGGCGCTCCCGCCGCCCGACGCGACGGACCGCGCTCCCGGCGCGGATTCCAGCGAAACGGACGAAAACGATGCACACCGCTTGACACGTCTCTTGCAGGGGGCTAAGAGCCTCCTCCCTTCGCGGGACTCGTCTACCTTCGGAGCGACGTGAGCGGTACCAACGGCTTCACCTCGCTGCGGTCCAGCCCGATCGGGACACTCCGAACGGCGCAGGCAGACGGTCCAGCAGGGCCGGGAGTAGATTGCTCGCACAGAAGTGATCGGTCTTGGGACAGTTCGCTAGGTCAGCACGCACGCCTCCCGGAGCCTCGGGGGCGAGCAGCGGGTCGATGTCGCTGGCGTAGCTCAATCGGTAGAGCACCTGCCTTGTAAGCAGGGGGTTAGGGGTTCAAGTCCCCTCGCCAGCTCCGATGCAAGGCAGCAGGTCGACGGTTCTGGAGGTCACGGTAGGGAGAAGATCCGGTAAGATCGGATAGTAGAAGAATTCTGGAGGGTTGCCCGAGCGGCCAAAGGGAGCAGACTGTAAATCTGCCGGCAATGCCTACGATGGTTCGAATCCATCACCCTCCACCGGGGCGGTCTTTCGCTCCGACAGCGATCCGACCAAGATACACATCCGCCGGGACCATTCCCGGCGGGCGCCCGCGGGCGTAGCTCAGTTGGTAGAGCGTCAGCCTTCCAAGCTGAACGTCGCCGGTTCGAACCCGGTCGCCCGCTCTGTGGTCGGTCGTTTGCCCACCTAGCTCAGTTGGCAGAGCACGTCCTTGGTAAGGACGAGGTCGTCGGTTCAATCCCGATGGTGGGCTCCAGCGAGGACAGCGCAACGCATCCGCGAACTTCATTCCGGCAGGAGACATCTCGATGGCCAAGGAGAAATTCACTCGTACGAAGCCGCACGTGAACGTGGGCACCATCGGCCACATCGACCACGGCAAGACCACGCTCACCGCGGCGCTCGTCAAGGTGCAGTCGAAGCGCCAGCTGGCGAAGGCGATCTCGTACGCCGACATCGCCAAGGGCGGGACGGTCCGTGACGAGACCAAGACGGTGACCATCGCGGCGGCGCACGTGGAGTACGAGTCGGTCAACCGCCACTACGCGCACGTCGACTGTCCCGGGCACGCCGACTACATCAAGAACATGATCACCGGCGCGGCGCAGATGGACGGGGCGATCCTCGTCGTGTCGTCGCTCGACAGCGTGATGCCGCAGACGCGCGAGCACGTGCTCCTCGCCCGCCAGGTCGGCCTGAACCACATCGTCGTGTTCCTCAACAAGTGTGACGCCGTGGACGACCCGGAGATGCTCGACCTTGTCGAGATGGAGGTCCGCGAGCTCCTGTCGAAGTACAAGTTCGACGGCGACAACGCGCCGGTCATCCGGGGCGCGTCGCTGCCGGCGCTTCAGGGCGACCCGAAGTGGGAGGAGACGATCCAGCAGCTCCTCAACGCGCTCGACAGCTACATCCCCGAGCCGGTGCGCGACATCGACAAGCCGTTCCTGATGGCGATCGAGGACGTGTTCTCGATCAAGGGCCGCGGCACGGTGGCCACGGGCCGCATCGAGCGCGGCATCATCAAGGTCGGCGACGAGGTCCAGATCATCGGCTTCAAGGACACGAAGAAGTCGGTCGTGACCGGCGTCGAGATGTTCCGGAAGCTGCTCGATCAGGGTCAGGCGGGCGACAACGTCGGCTGCCTCCTCCGCGGCGTGGAGAAGGAAGAGATCGAGCGCGGCCAGGTGCTCGCGAAGCCCGGGTCGATCACGCCGCACACGAAGTTCACCGGTGAGGTGTACGTCCTCAAGAAGGAGGAGGGCGGGCGCCACACGCCGTTCTTCACCAACTACCGGCCGCAGTTCTACATCCGGACGACGGACGTGACCGGCACGGTGAACCTCCCCGAGGGGGTGAAGATGGTGATGCCGGGTGACAACATCACGATGACGATCGAGCTCATCGCCCCGGTCGCGCTGGAGGAGCAGATGCGCTTCGCCATCCGCGAGGGCGGCAAGACGGTGGGCGCCGGCGTCGTCACCAAGATCCTCGCGTAGGAGGCCGACGTGGGCGAGCAGGCCGGTGGGTGGCGTGCGGCGCGCATCGCCGTCTCACTGGCCTGCAGCGAGTGCAAGTCGCGGAACTACAAGACGACGAAGTCGCCCGACCAGGTGGTTTCGCTCAAGAAGTTCTGCAAGCAGTGCAAAAAGCACACGGTTCACAACGAGACGAAGTGAACGGGTGCTCAGGAAGGCGCAGCGGTTCTAGGGGTATAGCTCAGTTGGTAGAGCAGCGGATTCCAAATCCGCAGGTCGGGAGTTCGAGCCTCTCTGCCCCTGCCGGGGAATGCGGGCGCCCAGGGGCGGCCCTCGGAGCCCCATCGAGCAGGTTTCTGCCTGCCGCGGGTCGGCGCGTTTGGTGTGGTTATGGCGAAGGGTCAAAAAGACAAGCAGACGCCGAAGGTCGCGGAGGATGGGGAGCCGGAGGAATCCGGACCGATCGTGCCCGCCGAGACGTCGTCCCTCGCGACGCGGAGCGACGAGCCGGAGGCGGCTGACGCAGACGGCGCCGGCGAGCCGGAAGAGGCGGAGGAAGAGGCCGCTGCCGCTCAGCTCGGGACCGAGCGTTACGTGCTTGCCGGCTTCTTCGCGGCCGGGATGCTGCTCGCCTACCTGCTCGGCAAGATCGTCCACGGCGTCTGGGCGACCCTCTCCAACAAGGACTGGTTCAGCCGGACGCTCCCGGCGTTGTCGGCGGTGGGCGACGACGACAAGGCGACCTACGGGATGGTCGTCGGCGGCATCGTCGCGCTCGTGGTCGTGGTGCGCTCGTTCCGCAACGCGGAGCTCCGCACCTGGAGCGACGAGGTCGCTGCCGAGCTGGCCAAGGTGAAGTGGCCGACCAAGAAAGAGGTGACGAACGCGACGTTCGTCGTGATCGCGACGACCACCGTAGCGACCCTCTACCTGGCGCTGCTCGACCGCTTCTGGGCATTCGTGACCAACATCGTTTACGGCGATGGAAGCTGAAGCAGGGAGATCCTGAGGGAATCAAGCGCCATGGCCAAGAAGTGGTACGTCATCCATACCTACTCGGGATACGAGGCGAAGGTGCGCGACGCGCTCCAGCAGCGCGTGAAGCAGTACGGACTGGAAGATCGGTTCGGCGAGATCCTCATCCCGAGCGAGACGGTCACGGAGAACCGTCCTGGTGGCAAGACTCGCGTTCGCCAGAAGCTCAGCCTGCCCGGTTACATCTTCGTCGAGATGGACATGAACGAGCAGGTCTGGCACCTGGTCAAGGACACACCCAAGGTGACCGGCTTCATCGGCAACCAGACGCCGCAGGAGGTCCCGATCGTTCAGATCGACAATCTCCGGCGGGGGATCGTCGAGGGAGCGGTCAAGCCGAAGCCCCGGCTCACGTTCGAGGTGGGTGAGGAGGTGCGGGTGCTCGACGGGGCCTTCGCGAACTTCACCGGCACGGTCGACGACGTGAAGATGGATAAGCAGAAGCTCAAGGTGAAGGTCAGCATCTTCGGCCGGCCCACCAGCGTCGAGCTCGACTTCTCTGCCGTGGAGAAGCGCTAGCCAGGGACGAACGGCTGCAAACCTGCGGGCGAGGACCGCGCCTCCGCGGTACTTCACTGTTTCTCTGAAAGTAGACCGCCCGTCGGGCGGCGGTTCGATAGGGTGCGAGATTCATCATGGCGAAGAAAGTCACTGGGTACGTGAAGCTGCAGCTTCCGGCGGGCAAGGCCAACCCGTCGCCCCCCGTCGGTCCGGCGCTCGGCCAGCACGGCGTCAACATCATGGCGTTCTGCAAGGACTTCAACTCGCGGACGGCGGCGCAGGGAGACATGATCATCCCGGTGGTGATCACGGTCTTCTCGGACCGCTCGTTCACGTTCATCCTCAAGACGCCGCCGGCCTCCGTGCTCCTCAAGAAGGCGGCGGGGCTTGAGACGAAGAAGAAGCCGGGCGCGGGCTCCAAGGAGCCCAACAAGGTCAAGGTGGGCAAGGTGACGCAGAAGCAACTGCAGGAGCTTGCCCAGCTCAAGATGCAGGACATGAACACGACGAACCTCGAGTCCGCGATGCGCAGCATGGCGGGCACCGCCCGCTCGATGGGCATCGACATCGTCGACTGAGGTTGGTCGCAGCCGCGCCCCGCGATCGGGGCGCGCGCCCGCCCAGGCGGCCCTCGAACGAGGGGGCCACGGCGGGCAGAGTAAGGACTTACCACGGTAGTTTTAGGCGCACCGTGGGAGGCGAGAGCCGTTAAGAAGGAGGGCATGTGCCGAAAGTCGCCAAGAAGAAGGTCGCAGCGCGAGCAGTCGTCGATCGCGCTCGAAAGTACACGTTGCAGGAGGCGTGCGCGCTCGTGAAGCAAGCCGCACCCGCCAAGTTCGACGAAACCGTGGACCTCGCGGTCCGGCTGGGGGTCAACCCGCGGCACGCTGACCAGATGGTCCGCGGCGCCGTGGTGCTCCCGCATGGCACGGGGCAGTCGCTCCGGGTGTTGGTGTTCGCCAAGGGCGAGAAGGCCAGGGAGGCCGAGGCTGCCGGCGCCGACTTTGTCGGTGAGGCGGATCTCGTGAACAAGGTCCAGGAAGGCTTCATGGACTTTGACCGCGTGATCGCCACGCCCGACATGATGGGTCTGGTCGGCAAGCTCGGCCGTATCCTCGGTCCGCGCGGCCTGATGCCGAACCCGAAGGTCGGGACCGTGACGTTCGACGTGAAGACGGCCATCTCGGAGGCCAAGGCCGGCAAGGTCGAGTACCGCGTCGAGAAGGCGGGCATCGTGCACGCCCGCATCGGCAAGGTCTCCTTCGCGGAGAACGCGCTCCACGTGAACGCGGACGCGCTGATCCAGGCGCTCGTCCGGGCCAAGCCGGCGACGGCGAAGGGCATCTACCTCCGGAGCATCACGATGTCCTCGACGATGGGCCCGGGGGTTCGCATCGACCCGGTCCACTTCATCGGCAAGGCAGAGGAGGCGTAGCCCATGGAACGGTCCCAGAAGGAAGCGGTTGTCGGCTCAGTCCGGCAGAAGTTCGAGCGGATGTCTTCCGCGGTCTTCCTGGATTTCAAGGGAATGAACGTCGAGGCGGTCACCAAGCTTCGCGATGAGTTCCGGAAGTCCGGCGTGGAGTACCGGGTCGTGAAGAACACGCTCGTCCGCCACGCCATCAAGGAGCACCCCTGGGCGAACACCCTCGTGAAGAGCCTGGCCGGCATGACCGGTGTGGCCTGGAGCTACGAGGATCCGAGCGCGGCAGCCAAGGTCGTCAAGGCGTTCCGCAAGGACAACCAGAAGCTCCAGATCAAGGCCGGGCTCATCGAGGGGCAGATCCTCTCGGGCGACGCCGTCGAGACGCAACTCGCGACGATGCCCGGCAAGGATGAGCTCCGTGCCACCCTGCTCGCGACGCTCCAGGCGCCGCTCCAGCAGTTCGTGCAGCAGCTCAACGCGCCTCTCCAGAATTTCGCTTATCTCCTGAAGGCGAAGGAAGACGCGGGCTCGTCCGGTTGAGCGGGCGCTTTCGTATCAATTGGGCCTTGCGCCCGTCTGGTTTTGGTTTACATGGCCCCCTCCCCGGGGCGCGCAGAAGAGTTTGAAGGAGTCTTGCAATGGCTGAGATCACGCGCGAGCAGGTCGTCGATTACCTCTCCAACCTCCCTGTCATCCAGATCGCCGAGCTCATCAAGGACCTCGAGAACAAGTGGGGCGTCAAGGCTGCCCCCGCGGCCGTCGCCGTCGCCGCTGGCCCCGCTGCCGGCGCCGCTCCGGCCGAGAAGGCCCCGGAGCAGACCGAGTTCGACGTCATCCTCGCGAACTCGGGCAGCAACAAGATCGGCGTCATCAAGGCGATCCGCGAGATCACCGGTCTGGGCCTGAAGGAGGCGAAGGACCTGGTCGAGGCCGCGCCGAAGACCGTCAAGGAGCAGGTTTCCAAGGCGGACGCGGAGGAGATGAAGAAGAAGCTCGTCGAGGCAGGTGCTACCGTCGAGCTCAAGTAACGATCACCGCTCCCTGCTAGGGAAATCGGGATCCGCCGGAGGACGGCGGCAGGGGCGGTCGTCCCTGCCGCACGTCCCGCTTTTGTCTGAAGAAAGGGGCCGCGCGTGCGGGCCCTCCGACGAGGACCACGGGTACGGGTCCTCGACCGCTGCTGAAGAAGAGGACCGCAGGTACGGGTCCTCGGTCAACTCTGAAGAGGACCGCGGGTGCGGGTCCTCGACCAATGCCGGAGCTCAATGGGTCGCCACGCGGTCCGCTCTGCCCCCACAGCCAAGATGTTCTGGGTCCTCACACCCTGGGGACGCTCGCTCGCCATTGGTGCGTAGCTTCGTGTTCGTTGCTCGGTTCGAGCCGTGCGCCCGCCCCGCACGCCTCGTGTGAGCCGGAGGAAATCGATGCCGTCGGTCGTCCAATCCAACTTCCGCGTCCGTAAGAACCTGGGTCGCGTTCGTCGCATCATCGACGTCCCCAACCTGATCGACATCCAGAAGTCGAGCTACGACAAATTCCTCCAGATGAGCGTTCCGCCGAACGAGCGGGAGGAAGTCGGGCTGCAGGCGGTGTTCCGCTCGGTCTTCCCGATCAAAGACTTCAACGGCACGAGCGAGCTCGTCTTCGTCTCGTACAACCTCGAGCCGCCGAAGTACGACGTCGATGAGTGTCGCCAGCGCGGTATGACCTACTCGGCGCCGATCAAGGTCACGAACCAGCTCATGATCTACGACACCCGCGACGGCGGGGAGCGGATCGTGCGCGACATCAAGGAGCAGGAGGTCTACTTCGGCGAGCTGCCGCTGATGACCGAGACGGGCACGTTCATCATCAACGGCACCGAGCGCGTCGTCGTCAGCCAGCTCCACCGCAGCCCCGGCGTCTTCTTCGACCACGACAAGGGCAAGACGCACTCGAGCGGCAAGCTGCTCTATTCCGCGCGCGTCATCCCCTACCGCGGCTCGTGGCTCGACTTCGAGTTCGACCCGAAGGACATCATCTACGTTCGCATCGACCGCCGGCGGAAGATGCACGCGACCGTGCTGCTGCGCGCGCTCGGCTACTCGACGCAGGACCTGCTGAACTACTTCTACTCGACGGAGACCGTGTACCTCGAGAAGGGCGGCAAGTACGCGAAGAGCATCGAGTACGACCTCCTGGCCGGCCAGCGGACGACGCGCGACATCAAGATCGGCAACGACGTCATCGTCAAGAAGAACACCAAGTTCACGCGCGCTGCCATCCGGAAGATGAAGGAGGCGAAGCTCGAGCGGCTCAGCCTCGAGCCGGAGGAGCTCGTCGGGAAGGTGGCTGCGCACGACATCGTCGACCCGGAGACGGGCGAGGTCGTGGTCGAGGTGAACGAGGAGCTCACCGAGGCGAAGCTCGAGCGGCTGCGCGACGCGAACATCGAGCAGTTCCGCATCCTCTTCATCGACGGCCTGAACGTGGGCTCGTACCTCCGCGACACGCTGCTCACCGACAAGGTGAAGACGATGGAGGACTCGATCCTGGAGATCTACCGGCGCCTGCGGCCGGGCGATCCGCCCACGCTCGAGACCGCCAAGACCCTGTTCCACAACCTGTTCTTCAACGCCGAGCGCTACGACCTGTCGAAGGTCGGCCGGTTGAAGCTGAACTACAAGTTCTACCGGGACGTCCCCGAGGAGGAGCGGCCGGGGCTCGACCTCACCGTGCTCACCCCGCAGGACATCCTCGAGACGGTGCGGCACCTCATCGAGCTCAAGAACGGCCGCGGCTCGGTCGACGACATCGACCACCTCGGCAACCGCCGCGTGCGCGCGGTCGGTGAGCTGATGGAGAATCAGTACCGCATCGGCCTCGTCCGCATGGAGCGCGCGATCAAGGAGCGCATGAGCATGTCGCAGGAGATCGACACGCTCATGCCGCACGACCTGATCAACGCGAAGCCGGTCAGCGCGGTGGTCAAGGAGTACTTCGGGAGCTCTCAGCTCTCGCAGTTCATGGACCAGACCAACCCGCTCTCGGAGGTCACCCACAAGCGCCGCCTGTCGGCGCTCGGGCCGGGCGGCCTCACCCGTGAGCGCGCCGGCTTCGAGGTGCGCGACGTCCATGCGACGCACTACGGCCGCATCTGCCCGATCGAGACGCCGGAAGGCCCGAACATCGGCCTCATCGCGTCGCTGTCGACGTTCGCCCGCGTGAACGAGTTCGGCTTCGTCGAGACGCCGTACCGCAAGGTCGAGAACGGTCGAGTGACCGAGGACGTGATCTGGCTCTCCGCGCTCGAGGAGGAGGGCAAGTACATCGCGCAGGCGACCGTGAACCTCGATGAGGGCGGGCGCTTCAAGGAGTCCCTCGTCTCGGCCCGCTACAACGGCGAGTTCAAGATCGTCACGCCCGAGATGGTCGAGCTGATGGACGTCGCGCCGAACCAGATGGTGTCGGTCGCCGCCGCGCTCGTGCCCTTCCTCGAGCACGACGACGCGAACCGCGCGCTCATGGGCGCCAACATGCAGCGCCAGGCCGTGCCGCTGGTCCAGTCGCACGCCCCGCTCGTGGGCACCGGCATGGAGGAGCGGCTCGCCCGCGACTCCGGCGTCTGCGTCATCGCGCGGCGCCCTGGCGTCGTCGAGAGCGTGGACGCGACGCGCATCGTCGTCCGGGCCGAGGGCGAGGGCGCCGAGGTGCCCGATATCTACCACCTCATGAAGTTCCAGCGCTCGAACCAGTCGACCTGCTACACGCAGAAGCCGGTCGTCAGGACGGGCGAGGTGGTGAAGAAGGGCGACGTGCTCGCCGACGGGCCGTCGACGGACATGGGCGAGCTCGCGCTCGGCCAGAACGTGCTCGTCGCGTTCATGCCGTGGCAGGGCTACAACTTCGAGGACTCGATCCTGGTCTCCGAGCGCATCGCCAAGGACGACGTGTTCACCTCGATCCACATCGAGGAGTTCGAGTGCGTCGCCCGCGACACGAAGCTCGGCAAGGAAGAGATCACCCGCGACATCCCGAACGTCGGCGAGGAGGCGCTCAAGGACCTCGACGACTCCGGCATCGTGCGCATCGGGGCCGAGGTGCGTCCGGGCGACATCCTGGTCGGCAAGATCACCCCGAAGGGGGAGACCCAGCTCTCGCCCGAGGAGAAGCTGCTCAGGGCGATCTTCGGCGAGAAGGCCGGCGACGTCCGCGACAGCTCGCTGAAGGTGCCGCCCGGCGTCGGCGGGATCGTCATCAACGCCCGGGTGTTCTCGCGCAAGGGGACCGAGAAGGACGACCGCGCGCGGGACATCGAGGATCAGGAGCGGGCCCGGATCGAGCGGACGCGCGACGAGGAGATCAAGATCCTCCGCGACTCGTTCTTCCGCCGCATCCGCGAGATCCTCCTCGGCAGGGAGACGACGGGCAAGCTCGTCGACGACAAGGGCAAGGTGCTCTTCCAGAAGGGCGCCATCATCGATGAGGCGTCGCTCGTCGACATCCCGCGCAAGTACTGGGGCGAGATCCCCGTCGACGACGCCGAGCGCGTCCAGCAGATCCTGCGCGACCTCGAGGAGCTCGTCCGCACGCGCGAGGAGCACTTCCGCGACAAGATCGATCGCCTCTCCAAGGGCGATGAGCTGCCGCCTGGCGTCATCAAGATGGTGAAGGTCTATATCGCCATCAAGCGCAAGCTCCAGGTCGGCGACAAGATGGCGGGCCGCCACGGCAACAAGGGTGTCATCAGCCGGATCCTCCCCGAGGAGGACATGCCGTATCTCCAGGACGGCAGGCCGGTCGACCTCGTGCTCAACCCGCTCGGCGTCCCGAGCCGCATGAACGTCGGGCAGATCCTCGAGATCCACCTCGGGTGGGGCGCCTTCGAGCTCGGCAATCAGCTCCAGCGCATGCTGGAGCAGCAGCGGGCGACGGCCGAGGTCAAGGAGCACCTGAAGGCCATCTACGCCGGCGACGAGTCGATGGATGGCTTCTTCGACAACCTCGACGACGCCGACGTCAAGCGCTTCGTCAAGACGGTCGATGAGGGCGTCTTCATGGGATCGCCGGTGTTCGACGGCGCGCACGAGTCCGACATCAAGGGCGCCCTCGAGCTCGCCGGACTCCCGACCTCGGGTCAGGCGATCCTCTTCGACGGCCGGACGGGCGACGCGTTCGACCAGAACGTCACGGTGGGCATCATGTACATGCTGAAGCTCCACCACCTGGTCGACGACAAGATCCACGCTCGCTCGATCGGGCCGTACTCGCTGGTCACGCAGCAGCCCCTCGGCGGCAAGGCGCAGTTCGGCGGGCAGCGGCTCGGCGAGATGGAGGTCTGGGCGATGGAAGCCTACGGCGCCGCGTATGCGCTGCAGGAGTTCCTCACCGTGAAGAGCGACGACGTGATGGGCCGCACCCGGATGTACGAGGCCATCGTGAAGGGGGATTACACCCTGGAGGCGGGGCTGCCGGAGAGCTTCAACGTGCTCATCAAGGAGCTCCAGTCGCTCTGCCTGAACGTCGAGCTGGTCGAGACGAGCGGAGGCGTGGAGGCCTCGGCCGCGGAGGAAGAGGAGTGATGCAGTTCGTCACGTCACGAGCGCCGCGCGCCTGGTCGGTGATGACAGGGGAGGCGCGCGGCGAGGGCGGCGCGCCCCCGAGCGCTGACACAGTGGGCGCGGACAGGTTCATCGGTTTCGTTTCCGTCTCCGGAGGTCTCCATGCGTGACATCTTCAGCTTCTTCGAGAAGCCCAAAGACCCGCTGTCGTTCAGCGCTATCCGCATCTCGCTCGCGAGCCCGGAGAAGATCCGCGAGTGGTCGCACGGCGAGGTCAAGAAGCCGGAGACCATCAACTACCGGACGTTCAAGCCGGAGCGGGATGGTCTGTTCTGCGCCAAGATATTCGGGCCGGTGAAGGACTACGAGTGCAACTGCGGCAAGTACAAGCGCATGAAGCACCGTGGGATCGTGTGCGAGAAGTGCGGCGTCGAGGTCATCCAGTCCAAGGTCCGCCGCGAGCGGCTCGGGCACATCTCGCTGGCCACGCCGGTGGCCCACATCTGGTTCCTGAAGAGCCTCCCGTCGCGCATCGGCAACATGCTCGACATCACGCTCAAGGACCTGGAGAAGGTGCTCTATTGCGAGGCCTACATCGTCATCGACCCGAAGGAGACCGGCCTCATGCGGGGCGATCTCCTGAGCGAGGAGCGCTATCTGCAGCTCCTCGACGAGTACGGTGACGACAAGTTCAGCGCCGGGATGGGCGGCGAGGCGATCCTCGAGATGCTCAAGCAGGTCGACGTCCACGGCCTGGCCGAGCTGCTCAGGACCGAGATGCGCGCCGCGACCAGCGAGGCGAAGCGGAAGAAGCTCGCCAAGCGGCTGAAGGTCGTCGAGGCCTTCCGCGAGAGCGGCAACCGGCCGGAGTGGATGATGCTGACCGTGATCCCGGTGCTGCCGCCGGATCTGCGCCCGCTCGTCCCCCTGGACGGCGGCCGCTTCGCCACCAGCGATCTGAACGACCTCTACCGGCGCGTCATCAACCGCAACAACCGTCTGAAGCGGCTCCTCGAGCTGAACGCGCCGGAGATCATCATCCGGAACGAGCGGCGGATGCTGCAGGAGGCGGTCGACGCGCTGTTCGACAACGGCCGCCGCGGCAAGACGATCACCGGCCCGAACAAGCGCCCGCTCAAGTCGCTCTCCGACATGCTGAAGGGCAAGCAGGGCCGGTTCCGCCAGAACCTGCTCGGCAAGCGCGTCGATTACTCGGGTCGCTCCGTCATCGTCGTGGGCCCGACGCTGCGCCTGCACCAGTGCGGTCTGCCCAAGAAGATGGCGCTCGAGCTCTTCAAGCCGTTCATCTACAACAAGCTGGAAGAGCGCGGCTACGTCAACACCATCAAGAGCGCGAAGAAGATGGTGGAGAAGGAGCGCCCGGAGGTCTGGGACATCCTCGAGGAGGTCATCAGCGAGCACCCGGTGCTCCTGAACCGCGCCCCGACGCTGCACCGCCTCGGCATCCAGGCGTTCGAGCCGGTCCTCATCGAGGGCAAGGCGATCCAGCTCCACCCGCTGGTCTGCGCGGCGTTCAACGCCGACTTCGACGGCGACCAGATGGCGGTCCACGTGCCGCTGTCGGTCGAGGCGCAGATGGAGGCGCGCGTGCTCATGATGAGCACGAACAACATCCTCTCGCCCGCGAGCGGCAAGCCGATCATCAACCCGACGCAGGACATCGTGCTCGGGCTCTACTACGCGACCCGCGAGCGGAAGTTCGAGAAGGGATCCTACCGCGCCGACACGCTCTCCTTCGGCGAGGACGGCGTGGCGCAGGGCTACCTGCGGGGCATCTACGCCTCCCCCGAGGAGGTGCGGATGGCCTACGACAACGGCGAGGTCGCGCTGCACGCCGGCGTCCGCGTCCGCGTGCCGATCATCGACGACGACGGCAACCCGCAGCTCGACGAGTTCGGCCACGTGAAGCGCCGGATCGTCGAGACCACGGTCGGCCGCGTCATCATCTCCGAGGTCCTCCCGAAGGGGGTCGCGTTCGAGTACGCGAACAAGACCCTCGACAAGAAGGCGCTCTCGGCGCTCATCGACGTCTGCTACCGCATCCACCGCAACAAGGAGACGGTCCTCCTCGCGGACCGGCTCCGCACGCTCGGCTTCGACCATGCGATGCGGGCGGGCATCTCCATCTGCATGGATCACATGGTGATCCCCGCGGCCAAGAAGGTCCTCCTTGGCGAGGCGCAGAAGGAGGTCGAGCGCGTCGTCGAGCAGTACCAGGAGGGGCTCATCACCGACGGCGAGCGGTACAACAAGATCGTCGATATCTGGGCGAGCATCGCCGACCAGGTCACGACCGAGATGATGGGCGGCATCGGCAAGGAGACGATCGTCGACCACGAGACGGGCAAGTCCTCGATCGAGCCGAGCTTCAATCCCATCTACATCATGGCCGACTCCGGCGCGCGCGGCTCCACGCAGCAGATCCGGCAGCTGGCCGCGATGCGCGGCCTGATGGCCAAGCCGTCCGGCGAGATCATCGAGACGCCGATCACCGCGAACTTCCGCGAGGGTCTCAGCGTGCTCCAGTACTTCATCTCGACGCACGGCGCGCGGAAGGGCCTCGCGGACACGGCGCTCAAGACGGCGAACTCGGGTTACCTCACCCGGCGGCTCGTCGACGTGGCGCAGGACGCGGTCATCTCCGAGTTCGACTGCGGCACGCTCGACGGTATCCGCGTGGCGAAGCTCGAGGAGGCCGGCGAGGTCATCCAGCCGCTCGGCGACCGCATCCTCGGCCGCGTGGCGCTGGAGGACGTCGTCGACCCGCTCACCGGGGAGGTGCTCATCACGGCGAACACCGAGCTCGACGAGCAGGCGGTGCGGTCCATCGAGGACGCCGGCATCGAGGAGGTCGTCATCCGCTCGGTGCTCACGTGCCAGCTCCGCCGCGGGGTCTGCGCGCTGTGCTACGGGCGCGACCTCGCGCGCGGCTACCGGGTCAACATCGGCGAGGCGGTCGGCATCATCGCCGCCCAGTCGATCGGCGAGCCCGGCACGCAGCTCACGATGCGCACCTTCCACATCGGCGGCACCGCGGCGCGCGGCAAGATCGAGGCGAGCTACCTCGAGGCCCGCACCGAGGGCACCGTCCGCCTGCGTCGCGCGGTCGTCCAGAAGAAGAAGGACGGCACCATGGTGGTCATGAACCGCCACGGCGAGATCGTGGTCGTCGACGAGACGGGCCGCGAGCGCGAGCACAACCGCCTCGTCTACGGCGCCATCCTCAAGAAGGCCGACGGCGAGCGCACCAAGCCCGGCGAGCTGCTCGCCGAGTGGGACCAGTTCGCGACGCCGATCCTCACCGAGGTCTCCGGCGTGGTGAAGTTCGGCGACCTCATCGAGGGCGTCAGCGTGCAGGATCGCCTCGACGAGGTGACGGGCCTCTCCCGGAAGGTCGTCATCGAGTCGAAGGCGGCCGACGTCCGCCCGCGCATCTCGCTGAAGGACCCCGAGTCCGGCAGGACGCTGAAGCTCCCGAACAGCGAGCTCGAGGCGCGCTACCTGCTGCCTGTCGGCGCGCACATCGTCGCCCAGGAGGGGGATCTCATCGAGGCCGGCGAGGTCATCGCGAAGATCCCGCGCGATACGACGAAGGTGCAGGACATCACCGGCGGTCTGCCCCGCGTCGCCGAGCTGTTCGAGGCCCGAAAGCCGAAGGATCACGCGATCATCAGCGAGATCGACGGCGAGGTCACGTTCGGCAAGGACACGAAGGGCAAGCGGAAGGTCATCATCACGCCGTACTCGCCGGACGGGCACGCGCTCGGCGATCAGGCGCGCGAGTACCTGATCCCGAAGGGCAAGCACATCCAGGTGCAGCCGGGTGACCGGGTGCGCGCGGGTGACCCCCTCCAGGACGGCCCGCCGAACCCGCACGACATCCTCCGGGTGAAGGGCGAGAAGGAGCTGTCGGCCTGGCTCGTGAACGAGATCCAGCAGGTCTACCGGCTCCAGGGCGTCGGTATCAACGACAAGCACATCGAGGTCATCGTCCGGCAGATGCTCCGGCGGGTCCGCGTGCGCGAGGTCGGCGACACCAACTTCCTGGTCGACGAGCAGGTGGAGAAGCACATCTTCGAGAAGGAGAACGAGACCGTCCTCGAGCGCGGCGGCAAGCCCGCCATCGCCGAGGCGCTCCTCCTCGGCATCACCAAGGCCAGCCTGTCGACCGAGTCGTTCATCAGCGCCTCGTCGTTCCAGGAGACGACCAAGGTGCTCACCGAGGCCGCGATCAACGGCAAGACGGACGATCTCCGCGGTCTCAAGGAGAACGTCATCATGGGCCGCCTGATCCCGGCCGGGACGGGGCTGCCCGCCTACAAGCGCCTCCAGGTCGTGGTCGAGGGCGAGCCGGTGGTTCAGGCCCCGTACGTCGCCCCGCGGCCGCGTCCCGAGGAGACGCTCACCGCCGTGAACGAGGAGTAGCGGCCACGCGGCGCGCCAGGGGCGGGGTCAGCTTCGCCCCTGAGCGCGCCCGCCTCCTGCGAGGCGCTCTCGCGCCGGTCAGGAGACCGCTTTCCCGCCCGCAGCCTCGGGCCTCCCGGTCTGGCGAACCGCGCCAGACGTGGCGCGCACGCCCACCCGGGGTCAGTCTTCACCTCACGTAGCAGCGCATCGGTCGAGCGGGGTCACGGGATTCAACCGGCGTTCGCCCGGATGTTCACGGGGCTCGCGCGGAGCCCCCAGCTCTGCTCTCATTCATAGAACGCACCCCATGGCTGCATACGCCGCGAGCGGCAGGCCAGCTCTCCCCGCGTGCTCCCGTCCGCGAGGGTTCTCCGGCGCGCGCCCACCCCCAATTTTTGAGTAGAATCAGGGTTTCGATGGCTTCCGTTCACGGATTGAACCAGCGGATTGCCGATCGCCTCGTCCTCGAGGGGCGCATCACCCCGGACGATCATCGTCGCGCCGTGGAGTACGCCATGCGTACGCGCGGCCGCATCGAGGACGCCATCATCGAGCTCGATATCGTCAACGAGGCCGAGCTCCTGAAGTTCATCGCGACCGTCCACAACACCCGCTTCGTCTCGACCGAGAAGCTCTCGAAGGCGATCATCGAGCCGCGCGTGCTCGCCAAGGTCTCGGCGATCACCGCGACGCTGCACGGCGTCTTCCCGGTCCTGCTCGACGAACGGAACACGACGCTCTCCGTCGCGACCGCGGACCCGGACAACGACGTCGCGCTGCACGAGATCCGTCTGGCTGCGGGCGTGCGGGACGTTCGCGCCATCGTCGCCCGGCCGGCGGCCGTGCGCGCGGCCATCGCGTACCACTACCGGGGCGACACGACCGCGTTCAACTCGCTGCTCCGGCCGGTGAGCTCGTTCGACGAGGTCCTCTACAACAACGCCAACAACAACCCCTTCGAGCGCACGTCGACGGCCCACGAGCGCGCGTCCATGACGCATGAGCGCGCGCCGATGATGCACGATCGGGCCTCCATGACCCACGTGCCCGCGGCGCATCCGCAGACGATGCACGGGCAGACGATGCACGGGCAGCCCGCGCACGTGACGCCTCCGCATGCCCAGCCGATGCACACGCAGACGATGCACGGAGTGCCGGCGCACGCGACGCCGGCGCTCGCGCCCGTGCCCGTGCCGCTCGTCACGACGCCGCTGGCTCCGGCCGTCATGCGGGCGCCCTCGGCCCCGCCCCGGGGGGCCACGGCTGGCCCTCCGCCGACGCCGGTGCCGCCGTCGCCTCCCGCCCAGCCGCAGCAGATCGCTCCGGTGTCCGCGCCGGTCCCGCCGCCGCCGCACCCGACCACCAGCCACGCGTACGTCGAGACGCTCAACGTCCTCGTCAGCCTGCTCGAGAACAACCGGCAGGACCTGCGGGGCCACTCCTCCACGGTCGCGCGCATCGTCCGGAAGCTCTGTGAGCGCATCGGCCTGCCGCCGACCACGGTCGCGAGCTACGTGGCGTCGGCTTACCTGCACGACCTCGGCAAGAACGGCCCGTACCACCTCACCGCGCTCAACGTCGCCGAGTACGAGGGGCACCGGCTCGCCGCGACGAAGAGCGTCGACCTCCCGGCGCACCTCATGGAGTCGGTGGGCCTGCCGCAGGACGTCGTCTCGGCGATCAACCTGATGTACGAGCGCTACGACGGCAGCGGCTTCCCCGACGGCCTGTCCGGCAAGGAGATCCCGCTCGGGGCGCGGATCCTCGCGGTCGCTGACACCTACGCGGACCTGACGCAGAACCCGCGCAACCCCTACCGCAAGGCGCTCCGCCCGCCCGAGGCCTGCGACGTGCTCGCCCAGTACCGCGGCACCATCTTCGATCCGAACATCGTCGACCTCTTCCGCCAGGTCATGACCGGCGACGACATGCGCGCGAAGCTCCTGTCCGACCGGCACCAGGCGCTCATCGTCGACCCGGACCCCGAGGAGACGACGGTGCTCGAGCTGCGGCTCCTCGAGCAGGGATTCGAGGTCTCGATCGCGCGCAACGTGGCGCAGGCGCGGCGCGAGCTCGAGACGAAGGACATCGAGGTGGTCGTCAGCGAGATCGATCTCGAGGAGCCCGACGCCGGCCTCGCGCTCCGGGCCGACGCGCTGAAGCTCGGCTTCGGCCGCGACAAGACGTGGGTCATCCTCACCGCGAAGACGGACCGGCAGACCGCGCAGCGCGCCTTCGATCTCGGCGTCGACGACTTCGTCTCGAAGCCCGCGTCGACCGACGTCATGGCCGCCAAGCTCCGCCAGCTCATCGAGCGGCGCTCCTCGACCGCCGTCCCCCGCGGCGTGTCCGGCTCGCTCGCCGAGATGGGCCTGCCGGACATGATCCAGATCCTCTGGCATGGCCGGAAGACGTGCGCGCTCAAGATCCAGGCGAACTCGATGGCCGGCGAGATCCACTTCGCCGACGGGCAGGTCGTCCACGCGCTCTGGGCCGGCGCGCAGGGCGAGGACGCGTTCTACCGGATGCTCACGCTCCGCGAGGGGGACTTCCGCCTCGACCCGAGCTTCTCGCCCAGCACCCGCAGCATCACCGCCTCGCCCGAGGCGCTGCTCCTCGAAGGGATGCGCCGCCTCGACGAAGGGACCCTGTCGTAGACGCGCCGCGCGCGTGGAGGCCGGGTTGAAGAGCGCCGTCTGCATCGAGACCCCGCGGCTGCGCCTCTCGATCCCGCCCCCCGAGCTCGCCGGCCGCTACCTCGGCTACTTCGAGCGCAACCGCGACCACCTGGCCCGGTGGGATCCGCCGCGCCCCGAGGGCTTCTACACCGAGGCGTTCTGGCGCGAGCGCGTCCTCCGCGATCGCGACGACCTCGCCGCGGACCGGGCGCTCCGGCTCGCGCTCCAGTGGCGCGGCGCTGCCGAGGGCGAGGTGATCGGGGTCTGCAACTTCAACCAGTTCGTCCGCGGCGCCTTCCAGGCCGCGACCCTCGGCTACTCGCTCGACCAGCGCGCCGTGGGCTCGGGGGTCATGTCCGAGGCGATCCAGGCGGCGCTCGCGTACATGTTCGACACGCTCGGCTTCCACCGGGTGATGGCGAATTACCTGCCGCACAACGAGCGCAGCGGCCGGCTGCTCCGGCGCCTCGGCTTCGTCGTCGAGGGGTACGCCCGCGATTACCTCTACATCGACGGCGCCTGGCGCGACCACGTCCTGACCGCGCTGACGAACCCCCGCGCCGCGCCACCGGGCGCCTCGCGAGCGCCGGCGGCGGGTCTCCCGTCGGGGAGCGCCGGCCAGCGCCGCGGATGACCTGGCTGCGCGGCGGCGCGACGCCCCTCGCGGCTCGCAAGCACGGGAGATCGCTGGAGATTACGGCCGGTTGACCGCGGCCGTCGCGGCGGCCCGCGCGCCGCGTCTTGCCGGTGAGCGGGCGCCGCTCTAGCCTCTCCGGAGGCGTGGACCGCAGGTGCGGCCGCGACCCGGAGGCACAATGTACGGTCCGCAAGGCAATGGTGGCGGCGGCGCGCGCAGACAGGCGCAGCGCTCGGCGAAGGTCACTGTCCCCGAGATCCGCTCCCGCAAAGGGGTCTCGCCGATCGCGATGGTGACGGCCTACGACTTCACGATGGCGCGGCTGCTCGACGAGGGCGGCGCCGATCTGCTGCTCGTCGGCGACTCGCTCGGGATGGTCGTGCAGGGGCACACGACCACGCTCCCCGTGACGGTCGAGGAGATCTGCTACCACGGGCGCGCGGTGACGCGCGGCGCGCGGCGCGCCCACGTCGTGGGCGACATGCCGTTCATGAGCTTCCAGCTCTCCCCTGTGCACGCGCTCGAGAACGCCGGGCGGATGATGAAGGAGGGCAGCTTCGAGAGCATCAAGCTCGAGGGGGGCGCGGAGATCGCCGAGCACGTGCGCCGGATCGTCGCCGCGGGCATCCCGGTGATGGGCCACCTCGGGCTCACGCCGCAGTCCGTGCACGCGATGGGCGGCTTCAAGGTGCAGGGCAAGGGCGACGAGGCGGCCGAGCGCCTCATCGCCGACGCGCGCATCCTCGACGAGGCGGGCGTCTACGCGATCGTCCTCGAGGCCATCCCGCCGGACCTCGCGCAGGAGGTGACGGCGGCGGTCTCCGTCCCGACGATCGGCATCGGCGCCGGGGCCGGGTGCGACGGGCAGGTCCTCGTCTGTTACGACCTGCTCGGGATGTTCCGCGAGCTGACCCCGAAGTTCGCGAAGCGCTTCGCCGAGGTCGGCGACCAGATCGTGGAGGCGACGCGCGCCTACGTGGACGAGGTGCAGTCGCGCACGTTCCCGGCCGCGGAGCACAGCTTCAAGCCGAACGGGCCGCGCCGGGCCCCGGCCGTCGCCGCGGCGCCGGCCAAGCCGGAGTTCCCGCCGGCGGACGAGATCCCCGCGCACTGGCAGACGCACTGAAAGCCTCGGCCGGCTTCAGCCGGCCCGGGCCTCCGCGGGCTCCCGCCGCGCGCCGAGGGCGCGCAGCAGGAGCTCGGCCGCGAGCAGCACCAGCAGCAGCAGCGCCACATAGGGCGAAGCGTCGATCGACGCGGACATGCCGCCCAGCTCCGCGGCGCGGGCGCCCTCGGTGACGCGGCGAGGGCGCAGGTCGATCTCGCGCTCGGGGACCGAGACGACGCGCGTCGAGCGCTCGCCGTCGAGGGTGAGCTCGTAGAGGCCGGCGAGCGGGGGCGACACGCGCAGCCGCCGCTCGACCTCCGCGACGGGGAGCGGCTCGCGCCCCGCGGAGCCCTCGCTGCCGTCGACCCGCACGCGCTCGACCTTCACGTCGCGGTAGCCGTCGAACGTCCACATCTCGCCGGCAGCGAGGCGGCGCGCTCCGCCCCGCGCGCGCGCGGCGCCCACGAACCCGTCGAGCAGCGACAGGAACGCCGGCCGCAGGGAGACGTCGCTCTCCTCCGTGCTGAGCGGCAACGTCATGAACAGCACGACGCCGCGCCCGAGCGGGCGGCGCACCAGGAACGGGGCGCCGTCCTTCCACCGGGCGAGCACCTCGGCGCCCTCGGAGGCCTCCGGGCCGAGCGTGGCCCGGCCGCGCGGGGCGACGTCGGCGAGGCCGGCCGCGGGCGGGCCGAGCCAGCCCGCCGTGGCGGGATCCACGCCGGGCACCGGGGACGACGACCAGCGGACGACCCCGGGCACCAGCGGCTCGAACCCGGCCCCGAGCGGCGCCGCGGCCGCCCGCTGGCCGAGCGTCAGGAGCGCGACGCCGCCGCGCTCCACCCACGCGGCGAGCGAGCGGCGCACCTCCGGCGTGAACCCGGGCGCGTCGTCGACGATGAGCCCCGCGTGCGCGGCCAGCTCGTCCGCGTGCTCCGGGACGGAGGGCAGGGGCCTGATCTGCGCGTCGAGGTCGAGCGCCGAGAGCGCCTGCTCGAGCGGCGGAGGGCCGCCCGTCTCGACGTGCGTGGTGGCGGGGTCGACGACGACCGCGATCGAGAGCGGG
Source organism: Sorangium sp. So ce119 (assembly GCF_051524405.1). Classification (NCBI taxonomy): domain Bacteria; kingdom Pseudomonadati; phylum Myxococcota; order Polyangiales; family Polyangiaceae; genus Sorangium; species Sorangium sp. So ce119. The sequence goes on from NZ_CP150310.1 coordinate 679,116, forward strand.
CCGCCGGCAGGGATGATCGGCGCGCGATCGTCCTCGGCGATCGCGTCGCCGCCGGTGAGCGCGGCGATCAGGATCTCGGGCGTCCCGGAGGGCAGGTCGATCGAGATCTCCTCGGCGCGCAGCGCCGGAGGGAGCGCGACCTTGCCGAGCACGGCGTCGCCGGCGCGCACCTCGAGTGAGCGCCCCGCGGCGGCGGAGGCGCCCGCGGCGGGCGGCGCCGCTGCGCCGCCGTCGCGCTCCGCTGCGGCGAGGTCGGGCCCGGGCGCGGCGGCCGACGCGGCGGCCGACGCGGCGGTGCAGACGACGCGGACGCGCGCCTTCTGGCCGGATCGATCGGCGCGCACGATCCCGCAGTCCTCTCCGCCCGCCTCGAGCTCCTCGAGCGGCACCCACGTGGCGATGTCGGGCGTGCCCGAGATGGGCGGGGCGCCGGGCGCGCCGTCCGCGAGATCGCTGAGGAGCACGATCCGCTTGTCGCTCTGGGGTAGCCCCCGGAGCAGATCGCGGGCGAGATCCAGGGCGCCGTCGAGGTCGGTGGCGCGGTCCGACGGCGTCACCGTGGCGAGCGCCTCGGTGACGGCGGCCAGGTTGGTCGTCGACGCGAGGGCGACGCGGGCCGGCGCGCCCGCGAGGACGATCGCCGCGGCGTCGCCCGGCGCGAGCCCGCCGGCGAGCTCGCGCGCGGCCGTCAGCGCGCGCTCGAACCGCGAGGCCGCGTCGCTCGGCCGCGCGTCGCCCGCGGCGTCGCCGGCGCGGGACCGCGCCCGCATGCTCAGCGAGTCGTCGACGACGATCGCGAGGGCGACGGACGCGCCGGCCCTGCGGCTGAGCGACAGGTGCGAGCAGCGCAGGAGCGGCGTCGCGCCGAGCACCGCGAGCGCGAGCACCGAGAGGGCCCGGGTGGCGAAGAGGGCGCGGTCCTCGAGGAGGCTCCGGCGCCGCGCCGTCGGCGGCGTGGCCGGGACCAGGCGCGCCGGCGGGAACGGCCGCTCCTCGGCGCGGCGGCGGCGCAGGAGGTGCGCGGCGATCGGCGCGCCGACGAGCAGCGCGACCAAGAGCGCGCCGAGCGTGACGAAGCTCATCGGCGCACCTCGGCGATCGCCTGCACGAGCGCGCGGACGACGTCGGTCGGGGGCTCGGCGGTCGTCGCGCGGAGCACGCGGCCGCCGCGCGAGGCGAGCGCGCGCGACCAGGCGTCGGTGAGATCGGCGAGGCGCGCCTGGTACTGCGCGCGGACCGCGCCCGCGTCGGCCTCGACCACGGCGCCGCCCTCCAGGGCGCGGAGGCGCACGTTGCCCTCGAAGTCGAGCTCCGCCTCGCTGGGATCGAGGACCTGGAGGGCGATCAGCGTGCGGCCGCCCGTGCTGAGCGGCGTGAACGCGGAGAGCGCACCCTCCGCGCCGGATTCACCAGCAAGATCGAGGAGATCCGAGATGAGCAGCACCACGGCGCCGCGGCGCGCCTTCTTCGCGACCGGCGCGAGCGCGCGCTCGATGGCGCTCGCGTCGCCGCTCCAGTCCTGGGCCGCGGACGTGGCCTCCAGGGCGCCGACGATCCGCTCGAACGCCTCGCGCCCCGCCATGGCGGGCAGGCCGTGGGTGCCGGCCCCGCCCAGCCAGGCGAGCCCCACCGGATCGCCGGTGGCGAGCGCGACGCGGGCCATGGCCGCGGCGATGAGCGCCGCGTAGGCGAGCTTGGCGCCGGGCGCGCGCCGGCCGCGGTACGACATCGAGGCGGTCGCGTCGACGCACAGCCAGAGGGCGCGATCGGTCTCGGTCTCGAACTCGCGCACCATCAGGCGGTCGTGGCGGAGCAGCGCGCGGCGATCGAAGAAGCGGAGATCGTCGCCGGGCACGTAGGGACGCTGCCCGCCGAACTCGACGCCGGCGCCCTTGCGGATGCTGCGGTGCATTCCGGCGTAGACGCCCTCGGCGACGGCCCGCGATTTGAGGCGGAGCGGGGCGAGCCCGCCCCAGTCGATGGGAAATGCGGCGAGCGAGGCGCGATCGGGAGAGGGCGGCACAGGGGCGCTTCTTTAGCGTGGATCCCCGGGGCGATCACCTCGCCGCGCGGGCGCGCCGGGCCGCGCGCGGCCGGCGCTGGGCTCCCTCGGCGGCGCGGCTTTACCGCTGGCTTTCCCGTTCCTCCGGGGCCGAGGGCTTGCCGTGGCGACGCCCACCACACATCAGCTCCATGGAATGGCTGACGAGAGGAGACCGGTGTCGCGCGCGTGGCTCGGGTACCTGCTGATCGCCGCCGCGATCCTGGTCTTTTCCGGGATCCTCGGGCCGCTGGGGCGGCCGCTCGTGCCCTACGACGAGGCGGTGGCCGAGGTGCGGCGCGGGGAGGTCGCCGCGGCGGTGGTGAAGCCCGACGAGATCGAGCTGAGCCGCCGGGGGGAGGCGCAGCGGCCCGGGGAGCGCGTCCGCGTGACGCGGCTGCCCGGCGTCGAGGACGAGCCGCTCGTGAGGGCGCTGCTCGACCAGGGGGTCCGCATCGAGGCGAAGAGCGCCTCGTCCTCGGCGTGGATGCAGGCGGCGATCTGGCTCGTGCCGCTCGTCCTCATCAACGCGGCGTTCTTCATGATGCTGCGCCGGGCGGGGCAGGGGGCCGGCGGGCCGCTCGGGTTCCTGCGCAGCAAGGCGAAGATCTACGACCGGTCGAAGCAGGAGCCGGTGCGCTTCTCGGACGTGGCGGGGGTCGACGAGGCCAAGGACGAGCTCGTCGAGGTCGTCGACTTCCTCCGGGAGCCGTCGCGGTACCGGTCGCTCGGCGGGCGGATCCCGCGCGGCCTGCTGCTCATCGGGCCGCCCGGCACGGGCAAGACCCTGCTCGCGCGCGCGGTGGCGGGCGAGGCGAACGTGCCGTTCTTCTCGCTCAACGCGAGCGAGTTCGTCGAGATGTTCGTGGGGCTCGGGGCCGCGCGGGTGCGCGAGCTCTTCGAGGAGGCGCGCAAGAGCGCGCCCAGCATCGTGTTCATCGACGAGATCGACGCCGTGGGCAGGACGCGCGGCGGCCTCAGCGCGATCTCGACCCACGACGAGCGGGAGCAGACGCTCCACCAGCTCCTCGCCGAGCTCGACGGCTTCGACGCGCGCACCACCGTGATCCTGATGGCCGCTACCAACCGGCCCGAGGTGCTCGATCCTGCCCTGCTGCGGCCCGGGCGCTTCGACCGGCAGGTCATCGTGGACCGGCCCGACCTGCGGGGCCGCGAGGCGATCCTCGCCGTGCACGCGCGCCGGGTGCCGCTCGCGAGCGACGTCGACCTCGGGCTCGTGGCGCGGCGCACGCCGGGCATGGTGGGGGCCGACCTGGCCAAGATCGTCAACGAGGCGGCGCTCGCCGGGGCGCGGCGCGGCGCCAAGGAGATCGGGCAGGCCGACTTCGACGAGGCGCTCGATCGCTCGCAGCTCGGGCTCCGGCGCCGCGGGCAGATCATGACCGCGGAGGAGCGGCGGCGCGTGGCCTACCACGAGGCCGGGCACGCGCTCGTCGCGCTCGCGCTGCCGGCCGCCGATCCGGTGGAGCGGGTGTCGATCGTGGCGCGGACGATCGGCGCGCTCGGCGTCACGATCCAGGTGCCCCGCGACGAGCGCCAGCTCATCACGGAGCAGGAGATCGAGTCGCGCGTCACGGTGATGCTCGGCGGCAGGGCGGCAGAGGAGATCGCGCTGGGCCAGGTGTCGAGCGGCGCGCACGACGACCTCGGGCGGGCCACGGCGCTCGTCCGCGAGATGGTGACCCGCCTCGGGATGAGCCGGCGCCTCGGGCTGCCCGCGCTGTCGCGCAACGTCGGCGCGCCGATGCTCGGCGTGATCCAGGAAGAGCGCACCTGCAGCGAGGAGACCGCGCGCGAGGTGGACGAGGAGGTGAGGGAGCGGCTCGGCGAGATGTACCTGAAGGCCAAGCAGCTCCTCGTCGACCGCCGCGAGGGCCTCGAGGCGGCCGCGGAGGCGCTCGTGCTCAAGGAGACCCTGCGCGGCGAGGAGCTGGAGCGGATCGCGGCGGTGTCGACGCGGCGGAAGATCTCCGTGGGGTCGCCGAGCGCCGCCTGAGGCTCAGGCCACGCGGCGCCGGCGCCGGAGGCCGCCCGCGAGCGCGGCGAGCGACAGCCCGGCGGCGGCCCAGGCCCCGCCGCCCTGCGCGCCGGCGGCCGCGCGGCAAGCGCAGCCGCCGTCCTGCGCCGCGGGCTCACCGCTGTCCGGCGGCTCTTCCGGCCTGTCGACGCCGACGCCCCTCACGAAGATCGCCTGCTCCGGGGCGTCCGGATCGTTCGACGCGAGGAGGACCGTCGCGGTGAACTCGCCGGCGGCCTTCGGGGCGAAGCGGATCGCGAAGTCGGTCGCCGTCTCGCCGTCGATCTCGAGCGCGGCGTCCGCGAGCTCGAAGCTCTCCGCGTCGCCCGCCGTCACGGCGACGTCGAGCAGCGCCTCCCCGACGTTGGACAGCGTGACGAGCTCCGCGTTGGCCTGCCCCACCTCCACCGTGCCGAAATCGATCTCCTGCTTGTCCAGCGCGAGGTCCGGGAGCGGCACGTGGACGCGCTCGCTCTCGAAGCGCCAGGCCTGCTCGGTGAGCGGGAAGGCGAGCGGGATGTCGGCGATCGGGATCGACCACTCGCGGCCCAGCAGGCTGACGCCGAACGCGGGGATGAGGTGGAGCGTGCCCTCGTAGCGCACCGAGCCCTCCGGGCGCACGTTGAGCTCGACCGACGGGCCGCCCAGGTACTCCGTCGAGGACGCGCGCTGCTCCGGGGTGATGTCGCCCCCGCTCACCGTCGCCTGATCGAGCGTCTCGACGGCCACGCGGTGTGTCGCGTAACGCGCGGTGACATCCATGGCGACGTCGAGCTCGAACCTGCCGTCGATGCCGGGGATCGATCCGATGATGTCGGCGAGGGAGACGGACGCGAGCCGCTGCACGTCCGTCGAGCTCGCCAGCGTGACGCCCGGATCCCAGCCCCAGGCGTCGAACTTGTCGCGGGTGTGCACCTGGAAGTCGATCTGCGGGACGTAGGGGATATCGCCTGTCCAGTCGAAGTCCTGGCCCAGGACGGAGATGCTGACGCGCCCCTGGGCGCTGACGTCGAGCCCGTAATCGCAGGCAAACACACCTCCGCCCGGGTCGCCGGGGGCGGCGAGCGAGAGCGCCTCTGGCCACGACGCCTCGAGCGCGCCGCTCAGGGACACCTCGGTATTCGCGTAGACCGCGGCCCGTAAGCTCAGCTGCAGCGGTGAGCTCGGCGGAATCCAGCCCGTCTCGAAATCGAGCTCGAGCGGGATGGCGTCTCTGCGCTGGAAGGCGACCGGTCCCCGCCTGCAGAACAGCGGGTCGTCGGGGCACGGCGCGGCGAGCGAGTCGTAGGCCGAGGCCGCGGCGGGGGCGAGGAGGGTGAGCGCCGCGGCGGTGCCGCGGAGAGCGCGCGCCCGACGGCGCCGAGCCGAGGAGAAGGCCGCGAGGACAGCGTCGCCGAACAGCAGGGAGCGCATGATCGCGATTATCGCGATCCGCGCGCTCCACGTCATCACCGCATTCCAGGGCGGGGCGGCCTCAACGTGCCCCGATCAGCGTGCCGACCGCGATTCCGGCGGCCGCGCAGAGAATGGCCACCAGGGTCCATAGAATGCGCTCGCGCGAGGAGGCGCCCGCCCTCGCCGCGCCGTTGCCGGACGCCTCGGTGAACACCGCAGCGCTGGCCTCGGGCAGCACCTGGACCACCGCGCTCTCTCGCGACGGGGGGAGGAGCGCGACGTCCGGAATGGAAACGTCGTTCTGGGCGGCGGCGTGGTCCAGGCCCGTTTGCTCGAGCTCCAGCTCGGTGATCGAGTCCGCGTCGTGGAGGCTGGCGAGGCTGGCGCGGGAATGGCCGATGAAGCGCCGCTCGCGGCACGCGCGCAGGGCGTCGGCGAAGGCGCGGGCGCTCGGGTGCCGTTCGGCCGGGTCCTTGGCGAGGGCCCTCAGGATGACCGCCTCCAGGCCGGCCGAGATGAGCCCGCCGTGCTCGCTGGACCGCGGCGGCAGCGGCTGCTCGGCGATTTGCGCCGTCATGACGGCGATGGGCGTCCGCTTGCTGAACGGCACGGCGCCGACGACCATCTCGTAGAGGATGCAGCCGAGCGCGTAGACATCGCAGCGCGGGTCGACGTCCTCTCCGCGCACCTGCTCCGGCGCCATGTACTCGGGCGTGCCGAAGATCATGTCCTGCTCGGTGAGCCCGGTCGTCATCAGCTCGCCGTGCACGACCTTCGCGAGCCCGAAATCGACAACGCGGACGCGGCCGGCGAGCGGCGACGGCGCGGCGCCGTAGGGCCCGTCCGGCGGCGCCGCCGGGCGATCGATGAGCACGTTGGCCGGCTTGAGGTCGCGGTGGATCACGCCCGCCGCGTGCGCTGTCTCCAGCGCGGCGCAGATCTGCACGGCGATCTCGATCGCGAGGTCGACCGCGATCGGCGCGCGCTCCTGCAAGAGCTCCTCGAGGGAGCTCCCGTCGATGTGCTCCAGCGCGATCGCGAGGAGCCCGTCCTCCTCGACGAAGTCGAGCATCCGGACGACGTGGGGCCCCTCGACCCGCCTCAGGATGGCGGCCTCGCGGTGGTAGCGCCGGAAGATCTGGGGCGTGCCGGAGAGGTGCTTGTGGATCACCTTGAGCGCGACGCGCCGGCCGTCCTCGTCGCGGGCGGCGCGGTACACGACGCCGGACGCGCCCTCGCCGATGACCGACTCCACCGTGTACCGCGAGGCGACGCGGTGCCCGGCGGGCAGGCGCTCGGGCGCCGGCTCCGGGGAGATCACCGCGCGATCCCCGCGTCCGCGGGGGGCGGCGGCGCGGGGTCCGGGGGCGGGGGGCCGAGGTGCAGCTCCGTCGACGAGGTGCACGCGCTCACGATCTTGGGGCTCAGCTCGATGGGGTCGAGCCGCGCGGTCGGATCGGACTCGCGCCACGCGGCGCAGGCGGTCTCGGCGAGCCCGGTCGCGTCGAGCGCGACGTACGCCTCGAGCAGGTGCCGGTGCACCGTGGCGGTCTGCATCCGGGCGAGGTCGCCGTAGCCGAGCAGGCGGTTCGCCCGCGCCACGGCGTCGATGTAGCGGCCGCTCCGCACGTCGCCGGCGAGCTGCGGCAGCTCGGCGTCGACGCGGCGCTGGGCCTCGCGCGCGCGGCCGGCGCCCTCGGAGCGCACCAGGGCGCCGGCGCTCGCGGCCTCGGCCTTGCCCTGCGTCGTGAGCGGCAGGTCGGTGAGCGGCACGAGGATCACCATGCCGCGGTGCAGGTTGTCCTTCTTGAGGTGGTTGTACTTGTGGAGCATCCACGCCTTGTCCCGCTTGCCGAGGAAGCGGTAGGCGATGGTGAGCAGGTTGTCGTTCTGGCCGACGACGTACCGCAGGTTGTACGGCACGATGATCTCCATCCCGTCGGTCGGCTCGATCCAGGGCATGGTGTCGTTCGAGAGCGCGAGGACGTCGCTCCGGTCGGCGGCGCCGAGCAGCCGCTCCGCGAGGTTCGCCCAGGTCTCGCCGGCGGTGACGCGGTGGTGGCCGAGCGCGGGCACCTCCAGCCGGAGGCCGGGGATGATCGGGACGCCGGCGCCCGCGTCGAGCGCGTTGGCTGCGACGAGCACCTGCTCCATCTGCACGCGCCCGTAGGTGCGCTCCGCGATCTGCGCGAGCGTCTCGCCCTCGCGGACCACGTGCGGGAACGCCGCCGCGGCGCTGCCCGCCAGCGTTATCGCGGCCAGCGCGCCCGCGGAAAACCAGGTTCGCCCAGAGCTCACGGGCCGAGGGTACCAGGGGTTCGTGGCGCTGCGCGATGGGCTCGCGCGGCGCAGCGAGAGCGGGGCGCGCCCGCAATTTCGTCCTGCCCGCGGTTTCGTGCCAGAGTCGGCGGGATTCATGAGACACACGACGATGGCCGGCACGATCCCGGCGTGGTTCTCGCGGCGCTCGCCCGCCGCGGCGCGGCTGCTCGCGGTGGGCTTGCTCGGGCTGGCGACGCCGGGCTGCCTCGTCCGGCAGGAGCTCTACGACCAGGCGCGCGCCGAGATCCAGAGAGAGCGTGAGGAAGGAAACAAGGCCAGGGCCGAGGCCCAGACCGCCCGCGCCGAGGCGGTGCAGCGGTCGGCGCAGGTCGCCGCGCTCGAGGCAGAGCTCGGGCGCCTCGAGGACGACCTCCGGGCGCGCGACCTCACGCTGTCCGAGGCGACCACGGCGGAGGCCGGGCTCGTGCGGCGGCTGGACGAGCTCGCCGCGATGAACGAGGAGCTGTCGGCGCGGCTCCGGAGCGCCGGGCAGAGCGTGGGCCAGCTCGCGAACGAGCGCGGCAGCCTGTCGGCCGAGCTCGCCGAGGCGCGGGCCAAGGTCGACGAGCTGCGCCGCCAGCAGGCGGCGGCCGAGGCGCGGGCGGCGCAGATGCGCGACCTCGCGAGCCGGTTCCAGGCGATGGTCGACGGCGGGAAGGTCCGCGTCGAGATCCGCGGCGGGCTGCCGCTGCTCGAGATCTCGAGCGACGCGCTGTTCGACGCCGGGAAGGCCGAGGTCAAGCCGGCCGGCCGGAAGACGCTGGCCGAGATCGCGGGGGTGCTCCGGACGATACCGGATCACAGGTTCCAGGTCGCCGGGCACACGGACGACAAAAAGCTGAAGAAGAACGCGAGGTTCGCGTCGAACTGGGACGTCTCGGCGGCGCGCGCGGTGGCGGTCGTCGAGGTGCTCATCGAGCGCGGGATATCGCCACAGCGCCTTTCCGCGGCCGGACACGGGGAGTTCGCGCCGGTCGTGTCGAACGCCGCGGAGGCGGGGCGGGCGAGGAACCGGCGTATCGAAATCGTGTTGTTGGCGGAGCCGCAAGAGGCGGGGAAGACGGGGAAGGCGCCCGGCGAGGCGGGGGCGGCGGCGGCGCCGTGAAGGGCACGAGTCCGGCGGGCGGCGCTTCGGGGGAAACGGAATCAGCGCTGGCCAGCACGACAATGCGCCCGACAGACATCCTTCCTGGCCTGGTGCTCGGTCGGGCGCTGGCAGGTGCATTGAATCACCGTCAGCACAGACGACGTGCGTGAATGCGGAAACTCCTCGCCGCCCTGGTGAGCGGGGAGGCTCGGCGGCCAGCGAAGGTGGTGAGCCCTGGCCGTGGTATGCTCCGCGGATGTCCACCGAAGAGCTCCTGGCGCAGATCCTCCGACTACCCCGCCACGAGCGAGCTCGGCTCGCAGAGGAGCTGCTTTCCAGCCTGGAGGAGACGGACGACGAGGAAGTTGCGGCGGCGTGGGCGAGTGAGCTGGAGCGCCGATCGCGCGAGGTCGCGGAGGGCAACGTCCAGACGGTGGACTGGGGCTCCGCGCGAACGGAGCTCTTGATGGAGCTCGAGGTGCGTCGTGCGCGTCGAGCTGCATCCTGAGGCGCGCGCAGAGCTTCGCGCCGTCGCTGTCTGGTACGATGAGCGGCGCCCCGGGCTCCGGCGACGAGTTCGTGGACGAGGTATCGTCGATCATCGCCAGGATCGGAGAAGCCCCCGGGACTTTTCCGAGGTGGCCCACGACGTCCCCCGCTTCGGTGCACATCCGCAGGGCGGTTCTCGGCCGTTTCCCCTATGTGATCGCGTTCGAGGCGCACGCCGAGCGCGTGCTCGTGCTGGCGATCGCGCATGCAAAGCGCCGCCCGCTGTACTGGCTCGCTCGCGCCCTCTAGAACCGCCTCGCCGACTCACGGAGCGCTCTACCGTGCCGCTTCGCCGGCGGTCTCCCCTCGCCGCAGCGCGCACGCCGCGAGGACGCACAGCGCGGGCGTGACGACCATGTGATAGCGGTCCTCGCCGAAGAACACCGCGTGTGTCAGCGCGACCGAGGCGACCGCGAACGCGAGATAGCCGACGACCCCCCCGTTCGCGGGGCGGCCCGGCAGCGGCAGCGCGGCGATGACGGGGATCGCCACGGCGAGCGGCCAGAAGGCGTGATCGTCGCCGAGCACGCCCCACGTGACGAGCCCGAGCACCGCGGCGAGCGCCGCGAGCTGCGCGACGAGCGCCCGCCACGGGCGCCGCCGCGGGAGCGCCACGACGCCGAGCGCCGCGACCGAAAGCAGGCCGAGGTGCGACGCCGTGAGCACCCGGCGCCCGGCCGCGCGCCGCTCCTCGGGCCACGCCGCGGGGTTCGCCTCGCCCAGGTAGCCGATGGGGAACGACTCGTGATCGAAGGTGAAGCTCAGCTTCTTCGGGATCAGCGCCAGCCAGCGGGCGGGATCGGCCTTGATCCACTTCAGCCCCTCGGCCATCCAGCACCGGTCCTGGGCGACCTGCCCGCGCGTGATCGGACAGCCGTCGCCCGCGCGCAGCGTCTCGAAGCGCCCCGTCGCGCGCGGGAACGCGCCGATGGCGAGGTTCCAGCCGCCGTTCGTCGAGACGAGCGCGCAGCCGTCCATCACCCGGCAGTTCCGGATCGTCCACGGGGCCACGACGGCGAGGGCCGCGGCGACCGAGAGCGCCACGGCCAGGGCGCCGCGCCTCCACGCGCCGAGCCCGGAGGCCGCCGCGTGGCCGGCCCGCGCGCCGGCGCTGCGCGGGCCTCGCAGCGCCAGCAGCGCGAGCGCCGGCGCGCAGAGCAAGCTCTGCGGCCGCACCAGCGCCGTCAGGCCGAGCGCCGCGCCCGCGAGGAGCGCGCCGCGGACCAGGCGGCCGCGCGCGGCGTCGCGCGCGAGCAGCCACGGCGCCGTCACCAGGCCGAGCGCCGCGAGCGGCTCGGTCATGAGCAGCGCCGCGTACACGATGAGCCCCGGCGACAGCGCCGCGAGGAGCGCCGCGACGCGGGCGCGCGCCGGCGTGGTCGCGTGCCGCGCGAGGCGATGGACAACGACGACGAGCAGCGCGCCGGCCACCGCGTTCGCGACCGTCGCCACGTGCGGCCCGGCGCCGAACAGCCTGTAGACGAGGCCCAGGAAGCCGCTGTAGCCGACCGGGTAGTGGCACCACGGGTGCCACACCGGCTGCCCGCCGACGACGAGATCGTCCGAGTAGCCGAGGCCGGCGGCGATCCGGCGCGCGCCGAAGTCGTAGTAATGGCCGTCCCACACCGGCTCGCGCGCCCACGCGAGCGCCACGTAGAGCCGCGGCAGCAGCGCGAGCACGAACGCGATCGCCGAGAACCCGAGATCCCCGCCGCGGCTCGCCGGGTCGCGGCCGGCGCGCGCCGCCTCGGCGCCGGCCGGCGCCGCCTCAGCCATGCTGCTTCGCGCGCGTGCCGGCGGAGATCTCGCGCAGGCGGCGCATGTAGGTCTTCGCGACCTGGGCCGGATCGAGCCGCAGGTACTTGGCAATTTCCTGAACGAATCCCTGTACGTAGACGGACGCGGGCAGGTCGCCCATCGACTCGTTCTCGATCGCCTGGAGGTGCGCCAGCGAGATCTTCGTCCGCTGCGAGATGTCGGTGAGCTCGACCCCCTGCGACTCGCGCACCTTGCGCAGCAGCGCGCCGCTGAACTGCGTCTCGGCGTTGATCTCGCGCGCGAGCTCGGCCTGGAGCATGGCGAGCTCGGCCGCGGCCGCGGAGTTCTCGGCCCGCGCCGGGCCGAGCGGCGTGCGCGGATCGTCGGGGTAGGTCGACAGGTCGTAGGCGCGGCGGCGCACCGGATCGAGGAGCGTGTCGTGCGCCTCCTCGATGCGCGCCTGCTCCTTCTGGAGCACCGCGGGGCTGAGCACGCTGACCACCGGCAGGCTCCCCTCGCGGTAGATGTCGCGCTGCCGCTTGTAGGCGCGCCGGATCTCGTCGTCGGCGGCCGTCCGCGCGAGGCCGAGCGCCTCGTAGAGGGTGGCCGGCGCGGCGCTCTTCGCGGCGGCGGCGAGGGCGCGCGCGTGCGCCTCGGCCGGGCGCGAGTCGCGCGCGGCGAGCAGCGCGAGGATGCGCCGGGCCACGCGCTCGAGGTTGCGCGCGCTCTTCGACGTCGGGCTGTCGATGAGGAGCGGCTGGCGCCGCCGCGCGGTCAGCCACACCGCGTCGTCGTGCTCGATGTGCCCGAGGTAGTCGAGGGAGATGCCGAGGAAGCGCTGCGACACGGCGCTCATCGCCGGGCCGAGCTCGAGGTCGGAGCGGTGCCGCGTCTGGCTGACCACGAGGTGCGGCGTCACCCGCGGGAGCTGCGCGGCCGCGAGCGACGCGACCCCCTCGTCGAACCGCTTCACCTCCATGATGAAGTCGCGCGGCGTCGCGAGCGCCGGGAGCGACGCGGCCACCTTCTCCACGAGGCGGATCTTGAAGCGCTCCTTCATGAGCGCGCGGCGCAGGGTGCGCTGGTAGAGCGCGCGGCAGAAGCGGTAGGCGTGCTCGACGGCGAGCGGCTCGGGCGTGGTGACGCAGATGCCGACGTCGGCGTGCAGGAAGAGGTCGAGCGTCGAGGAGCCGGTCGCCGCGCCGAGGCTGACGATCACGTAGTCGACGTCGAGCTCCTGGATCATCTTCATCCAGTAGGCGGCGCGGCTCGGCCGGAGCGGCGTGGCGGTCATCGGGTCGTACGCGGTCGGGACGAGCCGGAGCCCGGGCACCGTGGTCGCGATCGGCTCGGCCTTGCCCTCCTCGATGTCCTCGCGCGTGACGAGCGGCGGCGCCTCGATCCCGAGCGCCGCGTGCAGCCCCGGGCTGTAGGCGTCGGTGTCGATGATGATCACGTCGCGGCCGAGCTGCGCGAAGTACACCCCCAGGTTGACCGCGAGCGTCGCCTTCCCGACGCCCCCGCGGCCACCCCCGACGGCGATCACGCGGCGGGAGCGCGACGTGGAGAACGAGGGGACCTCGCCCGGCAAGGCGAGGTCGTCGTCCGACGAGCCAGGCGGGAGCGTCGAATAGCGGGACGGCGGGTAGGACTCACCGGAGCTGGACAAGGTTCCTCGTGATGCGGTGTGCGGTGTGCGGTCTCGAGACGCGGCGCGGCGAGCTGCATGCCTCGTGGGAGCGGGCGCGTCCCTCCTAGCACGCGCCGCGCGCCGCCATCAGCGTCGCCGTCGCCGCGGCCCCGCGCTGGCCGGCGCGCGGCCGCCTGCCGCCAGAGCCGCCTCGACGCGCCCCGGCCGCTGGGGTAGGCGCTCCGCCGTGGCCACCGTCCGACCCTTCCGCGCTTACCGACCTCCCCAGGCTCATGCGGCCCGCGTCGCCAGCCCGCCGTACGACGTGATCTCCACGGCCGAGGCGCGCGCCCTCGCGGCGGGGGGGCTGCACAGCTTCCTGCGCGTCTCCCGCCCCGAGATCGACCTGCCCGAGGGGACCGACGAGCACGACGACGCGGTCTACGCACGCGGCGCGCAGAACCTCGCCGACCTCATCGCCAGCGGCGATCTCGCGCAGGACCCGGAGCCGCACCTCTACCTCTACGCCCAGAAGATGGGGGATCACCGGCAGATCGGCGTCGTCGGCTGCGCCTCGGTCGCGGAGTACGAGCAGGACGTCATCAAGAAGCACGAGAAGACGCGCCCCGACAAGGAGGACGACCGCACCCGCCACATCGAGGAGCTGGGCGCCCACGACGAGCCGGTCTTCCTCACGTACCGCGCCGACCCGAGCATCGACGGCGTGGTCGCGCAGGCCACGCAGTCGCCGCCCATCTACGATTTCACGACGGCCGACGGCGTCGAGCACAAGCTCTGGGTCCTCGGCCGCGCGTCGACCGCCGACCTCGAGGAGCGCTTTCGGCAGATCCCGACGCTCTACGTCGCCGATGGCCACCACCGCAGCGCCGCGGCGGCGCGCGTGCACCGGAAGCTGCGCGGCGACGGCGGCGAGCACGACGTGTTCCTGGCCGTGGTCTTCCCGCACGACCAGATGAACATCATGCCGTACAACCGCGTGGTGCGAGACCTCGCCGGCCGCAGCGCGGAGGCGCTCGTCGCCGCGCTCGGCGAGCGGCTCGAGCTCGCGCCGGTCCAGGACGGCGCGGCCGCGACCCCGGCAGGTCCCAAGGCCTTCGGGCTCTACCTCGGCGGCCGCTGGTACACCGCCCGGGTGCGCCCGGGGTCGTTCGACGCGAAGGACCCGGTGGCCTCGCTCGATTGCTCGATATGCCAGGACCAGATCCTCGGTCCGATCTTCAGCGTCAGCGACCCACGGCGGGACAAGCACGTCGATTTCGTCGGGGGCATCCGCGGCATCGCCGAGCTCGAGCGGCGCGTCGACTCGGGCGCGTTCACGGTGGCGATCCTCCTCTACCCGACGCAGATCGGCGAGCTGTTCGCGGTCAGCGACGCGGGGCTGCTCATGCCGCCGAAGAGCACGTGGTTCGAGCCGAAGCTCCGCAGCGGGCTCTTCGTGCATACGTTCTGACCAGCGCGCCCCGCCGGGGGTAGACTGCGCGCATGGCGGACATCAAGCGCGTATCACCCGAACAGGCAAAGAAGCTCATCGAGGAGGAGGGGTATCTCTATCTCGACGTCCGGAGCGAGCCCGAATACGCGGCTGGCCACCCGAGCGGCGCCCACAACGTACCGCTCCTGCACGCCGGCGCGGGCGGCATGAAGCCCAACCCGGACTTCCTCGACGTGGTCTGCGCCCTCTACCCCAAGGACGCGAAGATCGTCGTGGGCTGTCGGTCCGGGCAGCGCTCGATGCGCGCGGCCGAGGCCATGGTGTCGGCCGGCTACACGGCCGTCATCGACCAGCGCGCCGGCTTCGACGGCCCGCGCGACGCGTTCGGCGCGCTGACCGAGCGGGGATGGGGGCCGGCCGGACTGCCGGTCGAGACGACCACGCCCGGCGCGTCGTACGCCGAGCTCCGGCAGAAGGCCGGCAGGTAAAGCGACCCATCGCGTAAAGCGACCCACCGGGCAGCAGCAGGCGACGCGTCGGGCCCGCAGGGGTCGCGAGGCAGCGCCGGGCGCATGTGGCCGTGGCCCCGAGTGCGCTGCCGCAGCCCTGAGCGCATTGCCGCAGCCCTGAGCGCATCGCCGACAGCCCTGAGCGCATCGCCGACAGCCCTGAGCGCATTGCCGACAACCCTGAGCGCATTGCCGACAGCCCCGAGTGCATTGCCGTAGCCCTCAGCGCATTGCCGACAGCCGCGCCTTCCGCTACGAACCGGCGTGCTCCACGGTGCGCGTGTCGCAGTGGTCATCCCCGCGCGGAACGAGGCGCGCTGGATCGCCGAGGCGGTGGGGGCGGTCCCCGCCTTCGTCGACCACGTGATCGTCGTGGACGATGCCAGCCGGGACGGCACCGCCGACCTCGCGCGCGCGGCCGGCGACGAGCGCCTCGAGGTGGTCACGCACCCCGCGTGCCGCGGCGTCGGCGCGGCGATCGTCGCCGGCTACCGGCGCGCTCGCGCCCTCGGCGCGGCCGCCGTCGCCGTCATGGCCGGCGACGGGCAGATGGACCCGCGCGACCTCCCGCGCGTCGTCGCCCCGATCACCTCCGGCGAGGCCGATTACGTGAAGGGCGATCGCCTGCGGCACCCGGACGTGTGGCGCGTCATGCCCCTCCAGCGGCTCGCCGCGACGGCGGCGCTCGCCGCGCTCACCCGCCGCGCGGCGGGGCTCGACGCCCTCTCCGACAGCCAGTGCGGATACACCGCCATCTCGGCGCGCGCGCTCGACGCGCTCGATCTCGACGGGCTCTGGCCCCGCTACGGCTACCCGAACGACCTGCTCGCCGCCCTCGCGGCGCGCCGCCTCCGCGTCCGCGAGGTCAGCGTGCGCCCCGTCTACCGCGGCGAGGCGAGCGGCCTGCGCGCGCGCCACGTGCTCACCATTCTCTTCCTCCTCTCCAGGAGCGTCCTCAGGCAGCGCCTGAGTTGAGCCAGGAAACACTGGCTGACCACTCTTGGTCATCGCCGGGAACGTCCTAAGGCAGCGCCTGAGTTGAGCCGGGAAATGCAGGCTGACCAGGCCAGGACGGAATGTGTCAGTCGAACGAATCGACACGAGGGGCCACGCAAATCGGTCGACCAACTCGCGGGTTGGTTCCATAGCAAGGCTGGCCTGGCGACCTGACTCATCGACTCGTCGCCGAGGGCCCCGCAGGCGCGGACCCCAGGGCCATGCTTCAACCGGTGGGGGTGACGGACGTGGCGATCAGCCGAGCCGCCTGGTTCAGAGTCTGGAATCTGGGGAGGGCGCGGACTCCCTCCTTCACGCCCCGGGTCGTGGCCTATGCGTTCGGCATCGAGCTGCCGTATAGCCTGCTTGTCCCGGTCGCTCACCTGCGGCTGCTCGGCGTCGTGGACTCGCATGTCCAGGCGCGCATGCTCGGGCTGATCGGGCTCCTGTACATCGTCAAGACAGCGGGCCTGATCGCGCTGCTCGTCCACATGCTGCGCCCGATCGAGCGCC
The DNA here is from genome assembly GCF_051524405.1 of Sorangium sp. So ce119. Taxonomy (NCBI): domain Bacteria; kingdom Pseudomonadati; phylum Myxococcota; order Polyangiales; family Polyangiaceae; genus Sorangium; species Sorangium sp. So ce119. Next base: position 695,407 of record NZ_CP150310.1, read on the forward strand.
TGCGGCGGTACGCCGTGGGCCACCCCCTCCGCAGCGGCGCGGCCTTCGAGGAGACCGGCGGCGGCGCGGCGCCCCCGGAGGATCTCATCCTCGCCGCGGCGAACGCCGCCTACGACACGCCGCTCTCGTTCGCGACGGTCTGGTCGGTCTCCTGGGCGCTCCTGTACCTGCCCGTCACCGTGGCGTTCTACTTCATCGCGCCCGACCAGGCCCCGATCGGCGTCCAGCGCGGCGTCGCGCTGGCCCTCTTCGCGCTGGCGCTCTTCGCGGCCGCGCTGCCGCTCGCCTACAGCATCCTCGGCCGCCTGCTCTCGCCCGCCGCCGGCGTCATCTCGCTCCTCGCCCGCGAGCGCGGCCTCACCGTGCCCGGCAAGGGCTACTCGCTCGCGGTCCGCCTCGTGATCCTCGGCGCCTGCCTCGCCATCGCGCCGACGAGCTGGATGGCGGCGATGGTGCTCGGCGAGACGGCGGTGCCGGCCAGGCCCGGCCTGAACCTCACGCTGGCGATCTTCTCGATGGTCGCCGTCACCTGGGCCCCCGTCTGCGCGGGCTTCCTCGCGGGCGCCCTGGCCGGCCCGTTCCAGCAGGTCGCCGCGGTCATCCAGACCATCGTCCAGCGCGGCGAGGTCGACCGGCTGGAGCGCATCCCCGTGTACTTCAAGGACGAGATCGGCGCCCTGGCGGGCGGCGTCAACGCCATGGTCGATCGCCTCGAGGAGTCGTCCCGGCGCATGCGCAGCTACCTGGCGGAGCGCGAGCGCCTGCTGCAGGACGCGGCGCAGCGCGCGGCGCAGCTCGGGGCCGTGCTGGACAACCTCGTCGAGGGGGTGTTCGCGTGCGACCGCCAGGGGCGGCTGACGATGCTCAACGCCTCGGGGCTCAGGCTGCTCGGCCTGTCGGGCCGCTCCGGGCAGGTCGGCCGCATGGTCGAGGAGGTGATGGACCTCAGCCGCATGCGCCACACCGACGGCCGGCCGTTCACGCGCGACGAGCTGCCCATGGTGCGGGCGCTCGCCGGCGAGACCATCGTGCAGGAGGAGCAGGTGCTCGCGAACGGCCGCGCGGGCCGGGACGTCTTCCTGCGCACCAGCGCCGCGCCGATCCGCAGCGAGAACGGGGCGATCCTCGGCGCGGTCACGGTGGCCCGCGACGTGACGGAGCTCATGGAGCTCGACCTCGTCAAGGACCAGTTCATCCGCGTCGGCGCGCACGAGCTCAAGACGCCGGTCGCGATCATGAAGGGCTACGCGCTCGCCCTGCTGCGCAACACGAACGACCTGCCGGCGCCCCGCCGCAAGATGCTGGAGGCGATCGACCGCGGCGCGGACAGGATCAACCGCATCGTCGACGACCTGCTCGCCATCTCGCAGGTCTCGCTCGACGTCCTCCACGTCTCCGAGGAGGACGTCGACCTGAAGGAGCTCGTGAAGCAGGCGGTCGACTGCGTCGCGAAGTCGGCGAGCCGCCACCGCGTGCGGCTGTCGGTCGACGCCGAGCGGCCGACCGTGGTGCGCGCGGACCCGGAGCGGCTGCGCCAGGTGCTCGCGAGCCTGCTCGACAACGCGGTGAAGTACTCGCCGGACGGCGGCGACATCGACGTCCGCGTCGCCGTGGCCGAGCGCGCGCCGGCGTCCTCGCAGTCGCTCTGCGACGCCGCGCTCTTCTCGCAGCGCCACGGCTCGTCGCCGGGCTTCGAGGCGGTCGTGTCCGTGCGCGACCAGGGCGTCGGCATCCCGGCGCACAAGCAGGCGCGGATCTTCGAGCGCTTCTTCCGGGCGCACACGGACACCCGGCACGACTACGGCGGCATGGGGATCGGGCTGTTCCTTGCGAAGGACATGATCGCCCGCCACGGCGGTCGCATGTGGTTCGAGAGCGAGGAGGACAAGGGCAGCACGTTCTATTTCACCGTTCCACTCCGCAGCGAGGCCCCCGCGGTCGACCGACGATGAGCGACAGACATGGAAAGACGGTGCTCCTGGTGGAGGACGACGCGGACCTCGTGGCGCTGGTCTCCCTCGTGCTCCAGGAAGACGGCTACCGGGTGAAGATCGCGTGCAACGGCCGCGAGGCGCTCGCCAAGCTGGAGAACGACATCCCCGATCTCATCCTGCTCGACATGAAGATGCCGGTGATGAACGGCCCGGAGTTCGCGCGCGAGCTCGAGGTCCGGCACGGGCGGCAGGCGCCCATCATCGTGCTCACCGCCGCGGCGGACGCGCACCGGCGGGCGGCCGAGGTCGGCGCGGACGCGTGGCTGGGCAAGCCGTTCGACCCGGACGCGCTGCTCTCGACGGTGAGGCGTTACACAGGGTGAGCGCGCGGGAGCTGCCGGCGTCCGGCGAGGTCGCGCCGCACCTCGGCCCAGTACCGCGCGGGGAACCGCCGGTGATCGAAGCCGGTCGCGCGAAACACGCGGGTGATGCGGGCATATCGGCGCAGGCTCCATGCTCTCATGATCTCGAGCGAGGGATGGAGGCCCCGCGCCTCGATGAACGGCGCTGCCCGCGCGTAGAGCGCCGGCATGACCTCATCGAGCCACGACCGCATCAGGCGCTCGTATCCGGACGTACCGACGCAGCGCCCGGAGATCACCTGAGCGCGCGTGACGCCATGGCGCGCGAGCTCCTCCTCGGGCAGGTAGCAGAGGCCGCGATCGGCGTCCTCCTGCATGTCCCTGAGGTTGTTGAAGAACTGATCGAGCCGGCCGAACTCCCCGGCTGCGTCCCAGTGCTCCATCGTCAGGAACGGAACGAGCTGGAAGATGTGGCCTGACAGCCGCATCAGCATCGTGTCGTGCTCCTTCATCGTGCGGATGAGGAGGCCGGGGGCGTGGTAGTCGGCGAGGGCGAGCAGGTAAGCGTCCCAGGCGGCAAGCGAGCGCCTCTGGATGTCGTCTGCCTCACGTGGCTCGCGCGCGGCGCCTTGACCTGGTGCGCTCGAGTCGCGGAGCCACAGCGCGCGGATGGCCGAGAGCTCGCTCGCGAAGGGGCAGCTCGGATCGACGAAGCCGCGTGAACGGAGCAGCCTCCACGCCTCCATGAACCGGCTGAAACGCCGCTCGTGAGGCTCGATGCGCTCGTTCTCGGCCAGACGGTCGACGATGCGGATCCAGCGGATGCGGTCGAGCCACGCCTGCTTCACGTCGGGGTCGAGGCCGAGCACCCAGGCGGCGTTGTCCTCGTCCTTCAAGGCGTCGTCCGACAGGGCGCGATAGTGCGATGAGCCGACGACCGCTGAGATGGGCTGGTAAGCACTCCTCTCCGACACCGGCGCCGCGGCGGGTACGCAAGGCAGTCGAGGGGAGGTGGGTTGAGTAGGTTTCACGAGGTCGCGTGCCGCCGTTGATTGTGCCTGTCGCTGGTGTCGCCCTGCGCTCGCGTGCGGTCATTGGCAATGATGGCTGTTGCCCATCCCGAGGATCCGGATCGCCTGTGCAGGCGACGACGCGTTGTCCGCGGTCCGGTAGAACTTTCCGCTCCTCCCCGAGATGCAAGCTGACGCCCGCTCGCCTTCCTTTATGAGACCTTATAGTCTCCCAGTCGACGCGGAAATTCGTCGTCCAGGGCACGGGCGCCGCGGACAATGCATGGATTCCTTGCGTGATTTGCCGGTGCGCTGCGGCCACGCCGTCAATGAGCGTCGGTGTATACCCCGGGCTGATACGTTGTCCAACGGATAAAACCGGGGCTGCCCCGGCGTTTTTGCCGCTTCCTGATCTGTCGCTGCGCTCCCTCTGGTGTCCTGGGCAGATGGGTTTTCCGGAGTTCCTGGTGGATACCGCAGCGCCGCGGCGGTGCCGGCGCGCCAGGCCGCGCGACGCCGCGTGAACGCCGCCCGGCGAATCGCTGTTTCTCGTCCTTCTCGCGCGCAGTGTTCCAGGGCGCGCGGCGCGATTCGGGCGCTCCGAGCGGCGATCGGCGCGATGCTAGACGATCTCGCGCGCTGAATGATTCAGCGCTTGTCGTCATGCCGTGGTGAACGCGGCGAATCTGTGGCTGTGATCACCACCTGAAACCGCCATCCACGCTCGGCGCGTCCACGGGATATCCGCTCCAGACACAGGAGATGAAGGAGATGCCCTGGCGAGCTGCGCCCGGCGCTCTCGCGCGGGCGGACGCGGACGCGCCCGGACGTGAGCAGCACCACGCGGGCGCCGGACGACGCGCCGCGCGGCGCCGACCCGGGCTACCGCTCGCGCAGGCGCTCCACGCGGTCGCGCCAGTACTGGAGATCGAGCGTCGAGAAGAGCGCGGCGGCGCGCGCGATGTGGCGCCCGCGCTCCGGATCGCGGCGCGCGAGGTGCCGCGCGAGCTCGAAGCGGGCGCGCGCCTCGTCGACGGGCAGCCCGCGCGCGAGGGCCTCGCCGATCGCCGCGGCCCAGAGCCGCCTGCCGCGCGCGCGGCGGCCGGCGAGCCACGCGGCGAGCCCCCGCAGGCGGAGCGACGTCGAGCGGCCGAGCGGGAAGATGCGCGCGTACCGGCCCAGCGCGCGGCACGCCTGCGCCGAGAGCCGCGACAGCTCGCGCCGCTCGGCCGGGCTCCCGGCGTCCTCGAGCAGCGAGAGCAGCACCTCGCACGTCGCCGCGTAGCCGTACAGGCAGTGATAGCCGGCCGGCTGCCCGCCGCAGATCAGGCGGAGCGTCCGCTCGGCGGCCGCGCGCGCCTCGTCGCGCGCGCCGCAGAGCAGGTGCCCCAGCGCGACCTGGCCGTGCGTGATCTGCTGCGAGTGGTCGCCGAGCCGCTGCACCTCGGCGGCCAGCTCGTCGAAGATCGCGACCGCGCCCTCGCCGTCGCCGAGCAGCAGCCGGCACTGCGCGCGGCCGCTCTCCGCCCAGACGTGGCCCTGCGCGTTGTCGCTCCGCCGCGCCGCGACCGAGAGCGCGCCGTAGCGGTCGAGCGCCTCCATCCAGCGGCCCTCGGTGTGCGCCACGCTGGCGAGCAGCGCGATGCACTCCTCCCTGCGGCGGCGATCCTGCAGCGCCTCCGCCAGCCGCTCCGCCTCCGTGAGCAGCGCGCGCGCGTCCCGGCACCGGCCCTCGCCGAGCGCGGTCAGCCCGCGCAGGCACGACACGAAGGCGACGCCCCGCGGATCGTCGAGCGCCGCCGCCGCCTCCGTCGCGCGGGCGGCGTAGGCGTCCACGACGGCCTTCCACGGGACGTACCCGAACGCGACGCTCAGGGTCGCGTAGCCGCGCGCGAGCGCGAGCGACGGGCCGAGGCGCGCCGCGGCGTTCGTCGCGGTCAGCGCGGCGAGGAACGCGCGCGTCGGCTCGTTGCGGAACAGGTACGTCTCCGACAGCTTCTCCGCCGCGAGCGACGCCTCGGCGAGGCGCTCGCGCTCGCCTTCATCCCGCGCGGGCGGGATGATCGGCACGCCCGCGACGTGCGCGAGCTGCAGGCCGAGCTGCCGCAGCGACGCCGTCATCGGGCGGAGCCGCTCCCGGAGCGGCGCGCCGCGGCCCGCCGCGCGGAGCCACGCCGCGTCGTCGCGGGAGAGCCGATCGAGCGCCGCGGCGCAGTGCCGCTCCGCGCCGAGCAGGTCGCCGAGGTTGTAGTGGGCCTGGCCGAGCCGCCGCTCCCAGCGCGCGCGCCGGAGCGGCGGCGCGCGCTGCTCCGGCGGGAGCGCGCCGTCGAGGTCGAGCGCCCTCCTGTAAAAATCCACCGCGTCGCCGGACGCGCCGGTCGCGAGCGCCTGGGCGCCCGCCTTGTCGAGGTACTCGAGCGTCTTCTCCACGACGCCCGCGATCGCGTAGTGGTGGGCGAGCATCGGGTACGACAGCGCGAGATCCGGCGCGTCGCGGTGCCGCTGCTCGATGGCGCGCGCGGCCGCGGCGTGCAGGGCGCGCCGCTCCGGCTCGGGGATGCCCGCGTAGACGGTCTCGCGCAGCTTGTCGTGCACGAAGCGGAGCTGCCCCGGCTCGGTCGCCTCGAGCACGCAGCGGGCGGCGAGCTCCGCGAGCGCGTCCATGGCCTCGACCTCGGCGAGGCCGGCGGCGCCGAGCAGCAGGCGCTCCTCGAGCTCGCGGCCGAGCACCGACGCGAGCCGCGCGAGCGCGAGCGCCCCCTGGCTCAGGCCCGACAGCCGGCGCGCGACGAGCTCGCGCAGCGAGCCCGGCAGCGGCAGCGCCGCGGGGGGCTGGCTCGCGCGCGCGGCGCGGGCGAGCTCCGCGGCGGCGCCCTCGGCGCCCGCGCGGATCCGCCACACGTAGGCCTCGTCGCGGTAGATCATCCGCTCCTGGATCGCGGCCCGGAGGTACTCGGCGACGACGAACGGGTTCCCCTCCGACTGCTCGAAGAGGTACCGCACGAACGCCTCGGGCGGCTCGTCGAGGGCGAGCATGTCGCGCACCATCCGTCCGACCGACGGCCGGTCGAGCCGCCCGAGCGCGATGCGCGAGGCCCACGGCGCCGCGAGGAGCGACGCGAGGGCGGGGGACGTCTCCTCGGTGCGGTAGGTGCCGAGCAGGACGACGGGGTGGGCGGCGAAGTAATCGGCGTCGAGGTGCTCGAGGACGCCGCGCGAGTTCTCGTCGGCCCACTGGAGGTCGTCGAGCACGAGCAGGACGGGCCGCGTGGCCGCGAACGCGGCGAGCGTGTCGGCGAGCGCGGTCCGCAGCCGGTAGCGGGCCGCGTCCGGGGGCAGCTCGGGCGGCTCGGGGTCGCGCTCGTGGCCGCGGAGCTGGGCGAGCGACGGCTCGTACGGCGCGAGGACCCTGCCGCGCGGGCCGAGCAGCGCGTCGTAGCCGCCGGGCCCGAGCTCGTGGCACCGGTCGGCCACCGCGAGCAGGAGCGGGCGGAACGGGTGCAGCGGCGCGGCCTTGACCGCGCCCGCGCGCCCGGCCGCCGCCGACACGGCCGCGCACGCGCCCGCGACCACGGTCATGTGGATGAGCGCCGCCTGGTGCGCCGCCTCGACCGCGAGGCGCGTCTTGCCGACGCCGCTCTCGCCGCCCACGAAGACGAGGCCGCCCTGCCGGCGCTCCTGGGCGCGCTCGAGCGCCTCGCTGAGCTGCCGGAGCGCCTCGCCGCGCCCCGCGAGCCGCGGCCGGTAGAGGTACGGCTGCGCCGCGGGCGCGCGCGCCTCGTGGCGCGGCGGCGCGTCGTCCGCGCCCAGCCTGGCCAGGGCGGTCGCGACGTCGTCGGCGTAGCCGAGCCGCTCCTCGGGGCGCTTCTTCAGGAGCCGCGCGATGAGGGCGTCGAGCTCGGGGGGCACGTCGGCGACGAGCTCGGAGGCCGGGAGCGGCTCGGCGTAGAGGTGCATCGACAGCACGACCGAGCTCGAGTCGCCGAGGAACGGGACCGCCCCGGTCACGGCCTCGTAGAGCATGCAGCCGAGCGCGTAGAGGTCCGCGCGCGCGTCGACGAGGTCGCCGCGGATCTGCTCGGGGGACATGTAGTCGGGGCTGCCCATCAGCCGGCCGCCCGGCTGGAGCTCGTCGCGCCCCTTGTGGCCCTCGAACTGGAAGGCGAGGCCGAAGTCGAAGAGCACCGGGGCGCCGTCCTCGCGGATGAAGACGTTGTCCGGCTTGAGGTCGCGGTGAACGAGGCCGCGGCCGTGGACGTACGCGAGCGGCCGGCAGATCGCGCGCAGGAGCGTCAGCGTCTGCCGGAGCGCCCCGCCGGCCGCGCGGTGGAACGGGCGCGGCGCGAACGGCTGGTACGAGCGCGGGACGATCGAGACGGGGGCCATCTCGGCCGTCGCGGTCGCGGCGATGGTCTGCGCCTCGTAGCCCTCGGACACGCTCACGGTGGGCTCGCTGTTCATGCTCGCCCGGCCGCGCCAGCGCTCCTGGTTGTGGTCGCGGAGCGTGCGCCCCTCGAGCAGCTCCATCGCGTACCACGGGATCCCGCCCTGGATGCCCTCGTCGAGGATCCGCACGACGCCCGGGTGCTCGACGCCGCGGAGCGCGTGGATCTCGCGGCGGATGCTCGAGACGAGGCTCTCGTCGCCCACGGAGACGGTCTTCAGCGCCGCGAGCGCGCCCGTGGCGCTGTGCTGGGCGCGGTAGACGACCCCCATCCCGCCGCGGCCGAGCGGCTCGAGCACCCGCCACGGCCCGACGGAAGCCGGGACGTCCGGGGAGGGCCTGGCCTGTGACGAGCTCGGCGTCGTGATCATCTGGGGACCGAGGCGTCCCTGGCCTGGGCCGGGATCCGCTCCAGGTGGTAGCCCCGAGGCGAGCTCCCCACATCGCCGCTGAGGCTGAGTACATCCACCCGACGGCCTGCCATGATGTCACGGAGCGGCCGACCGTACAACAAGTCTGTATCGAGCCCCGGTCATCGCACGGACGCCGCGTGAAGGGCTCTTGCACCGACAGGGGACCACACGCGACGCGGCGTGAGAGTGCCTGTCTCCATCGCCTGGCCCCGCCTGCGCCGCGCGCGCTCCTTGCCGTGATTGCCCCGCAGACGGCGCGCCGGCGCGCGGCGCGGGCGGCGCGTGCACGGGAGCGAGCCCCCGGCGGAGAGCGCGCCTCGGGCGTTCCGTGGCGCGAGGCGCGGCGGAGCCGGGACTCGGCGGAGCGCCGCTCCGCCGCCAGCGTGCGCCGCCGCCGGCGGCGGGCGGCGAGCCGCGAATTCACGGCGAGGCTGGCGGCGCGGCGCTCGGGCCAGAACGTCTCGATTCGTCGGCGCGCTCGGCGCGCCAAGAAAGGTTTTCTTTCCCCGCTTGCTGGATCCGGCATCTCCGATGGGATTGTCCTGCTTCGCCGGGCGCGCGGCGCCGCCGCGCGGTCCGATCGTGCACACCTGTGCTCGCGGTACATGCCTTGCTCCCGAGTGCCGCCACGGCCGCGCACGCGGCCGGACTTAGAAAGGGAGACAACGAATGAAGCGTACGATTCATCTCGGGGCCCTTGTGACCGTCCTGTCCCTCGCCGCGTGCGGCGGCGAAGGTGCAGACTCCGCCCCGACGGACACCGCCATGAGCAGCAAGCAGCTCAAGGATCTGACGGCCGATGACGTCCGGTCCACGTGCGAGTCGCTCGAGGCGAGGGTGAAGCTCTCCAAGGAAGACGCCTGTGAATACCTCGGCCTCATGGCGGCTCCCGCCCTCGGGAAGCCGTGCGGCACGCTGAAGGACGAGTGCATCTCCGCGTCCGACGAGTCGGCCCAGGGGCAGGCCGTCGACGGTGACTGCTTGCCTCCGGACGAGCAGCGCGCGGGCTGCACCGCCACGCTGGCCGAGTATGAGGTCTGCCTGCTGGCCCAGACCCAGATGATCCGGGCGCTCACGTGCGACTCGACCCTGACCTCGCTGGACAACGCTCCTCCGGATTGCGACACGGTGGCGCGGAAGTGCCCGCAGATCATCGCCACGGACGACGAAGGCGAGGGGCAGGGCACCGAGAATCCTTGATCGCGGCGCTGCGGCGCGGCTGATGGAATCGGCGCGGGGAACGCCGACGGAGCGCCGGCGGATCGCCGCCTGAACGAATTGCGGGTAGGCGCGTCACGGCCGCTCAGCGGCCGTGAGCCCCATTGTCCCACCTCCGTTCGCCTGGATCTTTCGATTCCCACCGATATTCGCGCTCGTCCGCGCCTCCGGCGGCATCTCGTCGTATGATGGGCTCCGAAGCCGGGGCGCCCGGGGAGGTTTCGGCCTCGGCGCGCCGGCTCGAGCGAAGTCGCGGCTCCCGCCGAGGGTTCGCTCGAACCGAGGAGGATTTCATGAAGATCACCAAGCTTTCCGGAGTGTTTGCCATGCTGCTGATCGCCGCCGCGGCTGGATGCGGCAAGGGCGAGCAGCAGGTCGAGGCGAACGCGACGGCCGAGGTGACCGCCACCGCCGAGTCGGCGATCGGCGAAGGCGCCTATGTCGAGGAGCACGAGAGCGGCAAGGCCGCCTTCAACGTCGCCGCGGACGGGAACGTCAAGGCGGCCGTGACCGGGCCGGACGGCAAGCCGATCCGGGAGGACGTCGGCGGCACGCTGCTGTGGAAGGACGCGTCCGGCGAGGAGAAGACCGTGCCCCTGACGCTCGACGCGAAGACCGGCCTGCTGGTCGCCGCCGGACCCAAGCTCGAGGCGGACCTCACGCAGATCGGCTACACGCTGAACGTCGCCGGCAAGCCGTGGAGCGGCACGCTGCACGTCCCCGCCGGCGGCACCGCCGAGCTCCACGCCAACGCCAAGGGGGCGGCGGATCTCGGGCTCCCGGAGGGGAAGCTCGGCCCGCACGGCGGGCGCATCGAGATCGTGGGCGACGACCGCCTGGAGCTCCTGGTCGACGAGGCGACCGGCGAGGTCCGCGTCTACGTGCTCGACGTCGACCTGAAGCCCGTCGACATCGGCGAGCGCAAGATCACGCTCGGCGTGGTCGCCGACGCGCCGCAGGTGGTCGTCCTCGCGCCGGTGGCGGCGACCGCGACCGCGGGCGTGGCCGCGGGCGCGTACCTGACCGGCAAGCTCGCGCTCGCCGCCGATCCGTTGAAGGTGACGATCGCGGTGCGCAACGCGGGCCGCTCGGCGGTGGCCCTCTGCGGCTACCGGGCCGGGGCGGCGTTCGCCGTCCACGCGCACGCCCCGCGCGTGAAGGTGCGCATGAAGACCGACTGGCACGCGCACGCCCACGCGCACGCCGACCTGAAGGCGAAGGCCGACATCGACCCGAAGGTCCACGTCCACGCGGCGTCCGGCGCCGCCGCCAGGGCCAACGCGAAGGCCAACGTGCACGTCAAGGCGCCGAGCGTCCGCGTGACGCCGCCGAGCGTGAACGTGCAGATCAAGGCGCCCAGCATCTCGATCCCCAAGCCGACCTTCAAGGCGTCGGCGTCGGCCCGCGCGAGCGCGGGCGCGAAGGTCGGGACGCGCTGACGCCTGCGGGGGAGGGGGCCGGGCGGCGCGCGTCGCCCGGCGGGCCCTTCCCGAGACGCTCCCGGGGCGCGGAGGAGACCGACCTCCGAGGCCGCCCTGGTCGAGCGGATGGATCCACGATAGATCCACTTCGGAGAGCGCACCGTTGATGCGGAAGACCTCGGCGAGGCGCCCGGGGCGGGCCGCTGCGCCCGCGGGCGCGGTGACGGCCGTGGTGCTCGATCCTGCATCGAGCGCCCCGCTCCACCGGCAGGTCTACGAGGCGCTGCGCGGCGCGATCTTCGCCGGGCGGCTGCGGTCCGGGAGCAAGCTGCCGTCGACCCGGGCCCTCGCCGCGCACCTCGGCCTGTCGCGCAACACGGTGCTGGGCGCGTACGCGCAGCTCCTCGCGGAGGGGTACCTGCGCGGCCGGATCGGCTCCGGGACGTACGTCGCCGACGCGCTCCCGGAGCACCTCCTGCTCGCCGGGCGCGAGCCCGCGCCGCGGCCGGCGCCCCCGCCGGGCGGCGCTGCCCTGTCGAGGCGCGGCGCCCTCGTGGCGAGCGCGGCGTCGCCGTTCCGGCGCGCCTCCTCGCCGCCCGGGCCTGCTGGCCTGGCGTTCCAGGTGGGCGCGCCCGCGTACGACGCCTATCCCGCCGCCGCCTGGGGCCGGCTGATGAGCCGGCGCTGGGACCGCTCGTGGCGGGCGCTCTTGCCGCGCCACGAGCCGCAGGGGTACGCGCCGCTGCGCCGGGCGATCGCCGACTACCTCGTCACGGCGAGGGGCGTGCGGTGCACGCCGGACCAGGTCATCGTGGTGAGCGGCGCCCAGCAGGCGATCTCGCTCGCGGCCGAGGTGCTGCTCGATCCAGGCGATCCGGTCTGGGTCGAGGATCCGGGCTACACAGCGGCGCGCAGCGCCCTCGTCGCGGCCGGGGCGATCCCGGTCCCGGTCCCGGTGGACGGGGAGGGGCTCGACGTGGCGGCGGGCGCTCGGGCCTCGGCGCCGGCCCGGCTCGCCGTCGTGACGCCGTCGCACCAGTTCCCGCTGGGCGTGACGATGAGCCCCGGACGCCGGCTCGCGCTCCTCGACTGGGCGCGGTCGTCGGGCGGCTGGGTCTTCGAGGACGATTACGATAGCGAGTTCCGCTACGCGGGCCGGCCGCTCGCCGCGCTTCAGGGCCTGTCGCCCGACGCGCGGGTGATCTACGCGGGCACGTTCAGCAAGGTGCTCTCGCCGTCGCTGCGGCTCGGCTACCTCGTCGTCCCGGAGGCGCTGGTCGACGCGTTCGTCGCGGCCAAGGTGCTGGCCGACGTGTCGTCGCCCCCGCTGGAGCAGGCGGTCCTGGCCGACTTCATGGCCGAGGGGTACTTCGCGCGCCACGTGCGCCGCATGCGCGTGCTGTACGAGCGGCGCCAGGCCGCGCTCGTCGCGGCGGCGGGGCGGGAGCTCGCGGGGCTCCTCGAGGTCCCCCCGGCGCCCGCCGGCATGCACCTCCTCGGGTGGCTGCCGGCCGGGCGCGCCGACGGCGTCGCGGCGGAGCGCGCGGCCGCGAACGGCGTGCGGTGCGTCGCGCTGTCCGAGCTCCGCGTCGACACCGCCGGCCGCGGCGCCCTGCTGCTCGGCTATGCCGCGGTGCCGGAGGACGAGATCGACGAGGGCGTCCGGCGGCTCAGGACGGCCTTGCGCTAGAGCGCCGATCGGCTTGAAACACGCAGGAATGAAGAGATTTGAACCACAGAGGCACAGAGGGCACAGAGGAATAACCAAAAAAACTCTGTGCTCTCTGTGCCTCTGTGGTTCGTTTTCTCAGGGCTGCCTCATCGTCGGTGTCCTGGAGCGACAAACGGGTTGAAGCTGCCTGAAAAGCGCAGAATTTCTCGCCGCCATGGCGACAGGAACGCCAAGAACGGAGGACCATCTTGGCGTCCATGGTGTCCTGGCGGATCATTTCTCGCTTGCTCATCGGGATCGGTGTCCTGACGCAGCACCTCACTCGCCGGCGTCGGATCGGGAGACCTGGCGCGCGGCGCGAGCGCTCCGCGCGCGGTGGATCCAGTCGATCGGGGCGAAGTGGCTCTCGTCGCGGCGCCGCGCGCCATCTAGAGGGTGGGCTGTCGCGCGCGGCGTGGCCGGCGCGGGAAGGGATTCCAAGGAGGACGAGGTGAGCATGCAGCCACGTATCGATTACGCCAGCGTCGCCCCCGAACCGTACAGAGCGATGCTCGGGCTCAGCGCCTGCGCGAACCGCTGCGCGCTGGAGGAGGCGCTGAAGCACCTGGTGTTGCTCCGCGCCTCGCAGATCAACGGTTGCGGGTTCTGCATCGACATGCACTGGAAGGACGCGCGGGCCGCGGGGGAGGGCGAGCAGCGGCTCTACGGGCTGAGCGCGTGGCGCGAGGCGCCTTATTACAGCGAGCGTGAGCGGGCCGCGCTGGAGTGGACAGAGGCGGTGACCCTCGTGGCCGAGGAGCAGGTGCCCGATCGCGTCCATGACGCCGTGCGCCCGCACTTCTCGGAGCGGGAGCTCACGGATCTCACCTGGCTCGTGGCGACGATCAACGCGTGGAACCGGATGGCCATCGCGCTCCGGAAGGTCCCCGGCTCCTACGAGGTCGGGGAGCGGGCGAACGCTCACCCGGGCAACGCGCGGTAATCGATCTTCCCTGTCGAGGTCCGCGGCAGCTCGTCCAGCGCGACGATCTTCTCGGGGACCATGTACGGGGGCAGCCGCTCCGCGAGGTACATCCTGAGCGCGCGGTCGTCCGCGTCGCCGCTGTCGGCCGTGAGCGCGACGAAGCCGCGGAGCGTCTTGCCGAGGCGCGGGTCCTCGACGGCGATCACGGCGGCCTGGCGCACCGCGGGGTGCGACGCGAGCGCCGCCTCGACCTCGCCCGGCTCGACGCGGTAACCCCGGATCTTCACCATCCGGTCGATGCGGCCGCGGAAGTAGAACAGCCCGTCGGCCTTGCGCTCCACCCTGTCGCGCGTCCGGTAGGGGCCGCCGTTCACGGTGGTCGGCCCCGAGACGACGAGCTCGCCCGTGCCGGGGCCCTCGATGACGCGGCCGCCCTCGTCCTCGGCGATCAGCGCGCAGGCGGCGTAGGGGCACGCGACGCCGATCGGGATCTCGCTCGCCCCGTCGAGCGCCGCGCTGTCGACGCGGTGGAACGTGCAGACGTTCGTCTCGGTCGGGCCGTACAGGTTGTAGAGCGCCGCGCCGGGCGCGCGCGCCGCCAGCGCGGCGAGCTCGCGCGGCGGGAACACCTCGCCGGCAAACAGGATCGCGCGCACCGGCGGGGAGAGCGCCGCCGCGGGCGCGCTCGCGCCGCCCGCGGGGAGCGCCGCGACGAGCTTCATGAACATCGACGGCACGCCGTAGATGACCGTCGGCGCGAGCGCGAAGACCGCGTCGCGGAGCGCCCGGCCCGAGGCGAGATCGCGCCGCGTCATCGTCGTGAGCGTCGCGCCGGCCCGGAACGTCGCGAGGTGGTCGAACCAGGCGAGATCGAAGACGAGCTCGGCCACGCGGAGGACCCGGTCCGCCGGCGAGAGGCCGATGAGATCGACGCAGAAGGCCGTGAACGCGTCGAGCCCGGCCCAGGTGATGGGGACCGGCTTCGGCTCCCCGGTGCTGCCCGAGGTGTGCAGGATGCACGCGACGTCCTGCGCCCCGCCGCCCGCGCCGCCCGTGCCGCCTGCGTGTCGCTCGCCGCCTGCGTCGGAGGACGCCGTCGCGCGCACCACCCGGCCCTCGGCGTCGAGCTCCACGCGCGGCAGGCCTGCGCCGAGCGCGACGTCGATGCCGTCCGCGAGGCCGGTGGCCGCCGTGTCGAGCACGAGCGCCCGGCAGCCGCGGGCCCGGGCGATCCGGCCGAGCCGCGCGGGCGGCGCGGTCGCGTCGAGCGGGACGGCCACGGCGCCGGCGGCGAGCACCCCGGCGAGCGCCGCCGGCTCGTCGTGCGCGCGGCCCGACGAGAGCAGCGCCACCGGGTCGCCCGGGCGCGCGCCCGCCCCGGCGAGCGCCGCGCCCACGGCGGCCGCGCGCGCCGCGAGCTCGGCGTAGGTCACCGCGGCGCCGCGCGCCGCGAGCGCGATGGCGTCGCCGCGCGCGGCCAGGTCCTCGGCGCGCAGCCGGTAGGGGCCGGCCATGGCGGCCCGGCTAGCCCTGCGCGGCCGCGATGCGGCCGGCGACGAAGCGCGCCATCCTGTCGACCGTCGACACCTCGTCGAGGTCCACCTCCTCGTCCGGGATCTTCACGCCGAAGCGCTGCTCGATGAACACGAGCACCCGCGTCAGCGACATCGAATCGAACCCGGACCCGCCGGCGAAGAGATCCTCGTCCGGCGCGAGCGGCGCCTTGCGGAGCAATATCTCCTTGACGATATGGTCGTGCAGCGCGCGCCGCACCGTGTCGATATCGACCGTCACGCGAACTTCCTTTCCTGTCCAGACGCTAGCTGGCCGCCGGCGTCGCCTTGCGAGCGAGGTAATCGATGAGATCGATCTTGGACACGACGCCGAGCACCGTGTCCTCGTCGACGACGAGCGCGATCCTCGCGTCGCTCAGGACGCCCTTCAGGAGCTCGACCTTCGTCGCCGGCGTCACGGTCGCATAGTCGCTCTCGACGAGCCCGCTGACGCTCGAGTCGAGCGTGCCGCTCCCCTCCACGAGGTGCCGCAGCAGGTCGACCTCGTGGACCAGCCCGCGCAGCTTGCCGTCCTGGATGACCGGGAGCTGGCTTATCCCGTGCGACTTCATCATGTCGATGACGTCGCGGACGCGCGCGTTCGCGTCGGCGATGACCACCGACGCGCTGGGCTTGCCGGCGAGCAGGTCGCGCACCGTCCCGAGGCTCTTCTCCTCCTCGAGGAAGCCGTTCTCCCGCATCCAGTCGTCATTGAAGATCTTCGAGATGTACTTGGACGCGCCGTCGGGCAAGAGGACGAGGATGTTCTCCTTCTTCCCGCTCTGGCGCGCATACTTGATCGCGCCGGCGACCGCCGCGCCCGCGGAGCCGCCCACGAAGAGGCCCTCGAGCCGCACGAGATCGCGCGTCATGAGGAAGCACTCCTTGTCGTCGACCCGGATGATCTCGTCGATGATCTCGAGGTTCATCGTGCTCGGGAAGAAGTCCTCGCCGATCCCCTCGACCTTGTACGCGAAGGGCTTCGTGATCCGCTGGGTCTTCACGTAGTCGTAATAGAGCGAGCCCACCGGGTCGACGCCGACCATCTTGAGTTCGGGCTTCCTCTGCTTGAGGAACTTGCCGACGCCGCTGATGGTGCCGCCCGTCCCCATGCCGGCGACGAAGACGTCGAGCTCGTCCCCGCACTGCTGCCATATCTCGGGGCCGGTGGAGCCGACGTGGGCCTCGGGGTTCGACGGGTTGTGGTACTGGTTCGCGTAGAAGCAGTTCGGCGTCTCGTCGGCGATGCGCTTCGCGACCTGGTAATAGCTGCGCGGGTCGTCGGGCTCGACGGCGGTCGGACAGACCACGACGCGGGCGCCGTAGGCGCGCAGGGTCGCGATCTTCTCCTGCGACATCTTGTCTGGCATGACGAAGACGCACTTGTATCCGCGGATGGCGGCGACCATGGCGAGGGCGGCGCCCGTATTGCCGCTGGTCGCCTCGACGATGGTGCCGCCCGCCCTGAGCCCGTGCGCCTCGGCGTCGCGGATCATGTTCAGCGCGACCCGATCCTTGTGGCTGCCGCCCGGGTTCAGGTACTCGCATTTGACGTAGATGTCGCTCTGGAGCCCCTCGGTGACCCGGTTCAGCTTGACGATCGGCGTGTTGCCGACCGCCCTCGTGATGTCGCTGAGCGCGCCTCGCATCATGGGGGGACCTCTTACCCGCCGCGCGCCGCAGCGACAAGGGGAGCAAGCGGCCGCGGCGGGCCGCGTTACATCGCCCCGCGCGTCGGTGGTTCTCGGCTCCACAGGCGCTCTCGCGGTGGTTGGAGAGCGCATGGTACAGTGCCTTATCCATGGTCTCCCGCCGCGCCTTGCTCGCCACAGCCGGCCTGCTCTCCGCCGGCGCGCTCGCCTCGAGGCTGGCCCGCGCCGCGGGGCCCGCGGCCTCGCCCGTCCATGCGTTTCCCCTGTCGATCGCCGTGGCGGAGGGCGAGGCGGGGCAGCCGGTGCGCGACGAGGCCTGGGTCGACGCGCAGATCGCCGAGGCGGTCCGGCTGTTCGAGCCCGCCGGCGTGGCGCTGCGCAAGGCCGGATCGCGCGCGCTGTCCCCGGGCTCCTCGCGGATCGAGACGCGCGAGGACCGCGACGCCCTCGCCTCGGCCATCGAGGCGCGCCGGATCAACGTGATGGTCGTCGCGTCGCTGCGGGACGTCGACGATCCGCGGCGGTTCCGGATGGGCGTGCACTGGCGCCGCCGGGCGACGCCCGAGCGCCGGTTCGTCATCCTGGCGGCGAACGCGCGGCCCACCGTGCTCGCGCACGAGCTCGGTCACTTCTTCGGGCTCGGCCACAGCGGCACGGACGACAACGTGATGAGCTACACGCGCACCGGAGCGCCCGTCTCCTTCGACGCGGCGCAGATCGAGAAGATCCGGGCCTCCGCGCGCAGGTACGCGGCGAGCAAGGCGCTCGATCCCGCCTAGCGAGGACAGGGCCCTCGCCGCGGCCGGTCGGGCCGCGATTCCCGTTGCTGTCGAGCCGGTCCGCCCGTCCATACTCGCCTGCGAGGAAAAGGAAGTAGCATTTACAATGAAGCCCATGATGACCCACGTCGCGCTCCACGTCGGCAACCTCGACGCGACGATCGCCTTTTATCGCGAGTTCTGCGGGCTCAAGGTGGTTCACGAGCGCAACGACGCCGGCACGCGGGTCGCATGGCTGGCCGAGGAGGGGAAAGAGCGGACGTTCGTCCTGGTGATGATCGAGGGGGGCCGCCGCGCGCCGCAGGCTCCGGAGGACATGAGCCACTTCGGGTTCGCGCTCGAGAGCCGCGCCGCCGTCGACGAGGTGGCGAGTCGCGGCCGAGCACACCTCGTCTGGCCTCCCAGGGAGCTACCCTATCCCGTCGCCTATTTCTGCGCGCTCAGGGATCCGGACGGCAATTATGTCGAGTTCTCCTACGGCCAGCCGCTCGGGCCCGGGGCCGAGGGGTGGGACGCGGAGCTGCTCGGCGCTCCGGGATGAGCCACCGACGACGCGATTCCGCGTCGCGCTCTCCGGCGCTCCCGGGTCACCGGGGGCCGCTCACCCCCCGCCGGGCGCGAGCCCGAGCCGCCGCGCGACGCTCTCCGCGGTGCGCACGCCGCCTACCGCCGTCGCCAGCGTGCTCTGCCCGGGAAAGACCGAGTCGCCCACCATCCAGAGCCCGTCCTGCACCGGGCGCGGCCAGACCGACAGGTAGTGCCCGAGCCCCGCGCGCCGCGGCACGCCGCCGACGGCGCCGCCCGCGCGCCCGGTGAAGCGCGCGAACGTCCGCGGCGAGGCCGTCAGCGCGTGCACGATGTTCTCGCTCCATTCGGGCGCGAGCGCCGCGAGCCCCTCGCGCATCCGCGCCTGGATCGCGCCGATGGCTTCGCCCTGCTGCGCGGGCGGGATCGCGCGGAGCTTCGCGAGCGGGACGTGCGTCGACACGGTCAGCGTGCGGTGCCCCGGCGGCGCGCGGCCCTCGTCGGCGGCGCCGCTCACCGACACGAACAGGTGGTTGCCCTCCGTGAACGGCGCGCGCGGGTCCTGCACCAGCTCCAGGTGGTGCGCCGCGGCCGACGCGCCCTCGGGCGCGCGCGCCACGAGGTAGAGCATCGCCGCGCCCCAGCCCCCCTCGACGTCGCGCGCGAGCCGGTCGAGCCGCGGCAGCGCGCCCGGCGCGGCGCCGAGCAGCGCGCGGAGGTCCTGCGGGAGCAGGTTCGCGATGACGTGGCGCGCGCGGATCTCGCCCGAGCGCGTCGCGGCGCGGAACCCGCCAGGGACCGGCTCGAGCGAGCGCACGCGGCTCGCCATGCGCGCCTCGCCGCCGAGCCGCTCGACGGCCCGGACGAGCGCCCACGCGAGCGCGCCGATGCCGCCGCGGACATGGCCGGTGCCGCGGAAGTAGTAGTCCATCGTCGCCATCGCGAAGGGCGCCTCGGCCTCGGCGACCCCGCACTGCACCGTGATCTGGCAGAGCCCGTCGAGGTACTGCCGGAGCGGGGCGAAGCCGGCCACGCCGAACCGCGCGAGCACGCTCTCGAGCGGCCGCCCGAGCACCGGCAGCAGCGCGGCGTAGCGGGGCGTGCTCGCCGCGTGGCGCACGAGCGCGCGGACGCCGAGCGGCGGCAGCAGCGCGGGGTCGTCGAAGAGCGCCCACAGGGTGTCGGCGATCCGCGCCTGGTAGGCGAAGAAGCCGCGGATCCCGCGCGCCGGGGCGCCCGGCAGGCCGGCGAGCGCGTCCACGAGCGCGCCGCGGTCGCGCCCGATCGCGAGGCGGAGCGAGGGCGTCCGCAGCTCGACCAGCGGGTCGATCCAGTCGACCGCGACGTCGAGGCCGTGGCGCGCGATCCACCGGCCGAAGAGCTGCTCCGGGGCGAGCCCGGAGAACAGCGTGGCCCCCGACTCGAAGCGGTAGCCGCCGCGCTCGAAGGTGCTGGCGCAGCCGCCGGGGTACCTGAGCGCCTCGCACAGGACCACCTTCGCCCCCCGCTCCGCGAGGGAGAGCGCCGCGCCGAGGCCGCCGAAGCCGGCGCCGATCACGAGGACGTCCGCGTCAGCGCCGCGCCGCGCGCCTGGGCTGGCCGGGGTCATGGCAGCTCCCTGTAGGGCGCCGGTGCGCTCCCGGGAAGCCGGTGCGCCCGCGACAGGCGGGGGCGCCCGCGACGCGCCGGCGCGCCCCCGGGGAGGTCACCGACCGGCCCCGGCCCTGCGCGGCGGCGTGGTACGCTGGCGCGATGGGCTCCGAGCCGAAAGGTCACGCGAGCGCCGAGACGGCGCTCCTCAAGGTCCGCTCCAAGGAGATCGCGTTCAGCCGCTTCCGCGTGCAGGTCACGGCCGGGCCCGACGCCGGGGCGGCCCAGGTGTCGGACGCGGCCGAGTTCGTGATCGGCACGGCGCCCGGCAACCAGCTCATCCTGAGCGACCGCGCGGTGTCGCGGCACCATTGCGTGATCACCGTCACCCCGCGGGGCTTCTTGCTCCGCGACCTCGGCAGCAAGAACGGCACGACCCTGTCCGGCTTCCGCATCGAGGCAGCCTACCTCCAGCCGGGCGCCGCGCTCGGCCTCGGGCAGTCGACGCTCCGCTTCGAGCCGCTGGCCGAGGAGATCCGCGAGCCGCTCGGCGACGAGGACCGGTACGGCCGGGTGCTCGGGCAGAGCGCCGCGATGCGCCGGATCTTCGCGGCGCTGCCGCGCATCGCGGCGTCGGACTCGACGGTGCTGATCGAGGGCGAGACGGGCACGGGCAAGGGCCTGCTCGCCGAGGCCATCCACGAGAGCAGCCCGCGCGCGGGCGGGCCGTTCGTCGTGATCGACTGCGGCTCGATCCCGCCGACGCTGATCGAGGCCGAGCTCTTCGGGCACGCGAAGGGGGCGTTCACGGGCGCGCAGGCGGCGCGCGTCGGCGCCTTCGAGGCGGCGCGGGGCGGCACGGTGCTGCTCGACGAGATGGGCGAGCTCCCGCTCGACATGCAGCCGAAGCTCCTGCGCGTGCTCGAGGAGCGGCAGATCCGGCGCATCGGCACGGTCGAGCCGACCAAGCTCGACATCCGCGTCATCGCGACGACCAACCGCGATCTCCGCCAGGAGGTGAACCGCGGCAATTTCCGGTCGGACCTCTACTACCGGCTGAACATCGTCCGCCTCCGCGTGCCGGCGCTGCGCGAGCGCCCGGACGACATCGCGCTGCTCACGGCGCACTTCTACCGGCAGTTCGCGCAGGGGCAGGACCAGAGCCCGCCCGGCGAGCTCCTCGAGACCTTCATGCGCCAGGACTGGCCGGGCAACGTCCGCGAGCTGCGCGGCGCGGTGGAGCGGGCGGTGCTGATGATCGATCCGGCGCTCTTTCGCGAGGCCGTGATGGGCTCGGAGGGCAGGGAGGGCACTCCCCCCGCGCTGGAGGCGCTCCGCGAGGACGATCTCAGCCTGTCGTTCCGCGAGGCGAAGGAGCGCGCCGTGGCGCGCTGGGAGCGGGCGTACCTGACGGCGCTCGTGCGCGCGAACGGCGGCAACCTCTCGCGCGCCGCGCGCGCCGCCCGGATGGACCGGAGCCACCTGCGCGAGCTGCTCCAGCGGCACGCCGTGTCGGCGACCGAGGCGTGACGGCGCGACAGCGCTACCACGCGACGGCGTGACGGCGCGCCCGGGAGGTGGGGAGTCGATCCACCTCCCGGCTGCGGAAACTCGGGGTGAAGCGACCCGCCATGGTAGGCTCTCCGCATGAGCGACGCCTGGGACTGGGTCACTCCGATTCGCCAGAAGCACTTTGGTGAGCCGCTCGCCGGCCTCTATCCGGTCGAGCGGCTCGCCGGCGCGGAGGCGTACTGGGCGCTGCACGACGCCGAGCTGCGCCGTCATTTCCCTGCCGAGGTCTTCTTCGACCTCCGGGCGCTGTCGGGCGGGGAGGGCCAGCGCGCCCGCGCGTTGCTCGCGGCGTCGGAGGGGGCCCATCGCCTCGCGGACTTCTGGGTAGCGCGCGACGGCGAGGCGATCGTGGCCATGTTCTCTGGCCATCAGAAGGATGACGAGACCTACCGGATGTGGCACTCGAACGTCCACCCCGCTTACCGCCGGCGCGGCATCTATGCGGAGATCGTCCGGCGGATCCTCGCCTACACGCGCGAGCTCGGCTTCGACTACGTGGTCAGCGAGCACGCCCCGTGCAACAACGCGGTGCTCATCGCCAAGCTGAAGGCGGGATTCCGGATCGTGGCCATGGAGATCGACGCCGCCGTCGGCCCCGGCGTGAACCTCAGGTACTTTCACAACGAGGCGCACCTCAGGGCGTATGAGTTCCGCTGCGGCCTGGCCAGGCTCGACGAGCGCCTCGTCAACGCCGGGTTCGGCGCGATGCCGCTCCTGCTGGATCAGCTCCGGCGCGGGACGTCCGCCGAGGCGCAAACCTCCGAACCACCGCGACCGTCTGTCGAGTCGGCGGAGTAGTGCGCGCATCGGCTTGACTGTAGGGCGTCTTACGATGATGGTCCTGCGGAGCTGCTGAGCTCGGCAGTGGGTCGGCCGGACGCTGCCCTCGAACAGCGCCGCAGGCAGCGTGCTGTCCGGGGGCAGCGCCCCGTTCCGGGCGTGAGCTCTACCTACTGATTGGCCCTCTGCCGGTTCTCGCCCTGGAGCTCCTTGGCCTTCCCCTCGGCGGCCATCTGCTCGTTGTCGACCAGCTTGCCGACCCGGTTCTTGATGGCGCCGGCGGCCTCCTCGAGCGCGCCCTTCGCGCGTTCCTCTGCCTTGGCGTCCTCCTGCTGGACCTTACCCCTGACCTCCTTGGCCCGGCCCTCCGCTTCCATCTGCTCGTCGCCGATCAGCTTGCCGAGCCCCTTCTTGAGCTTGCCGCCCAGCTCCTCGGCGGCTCCTTCGTTACGGTCGCTTTCGTTGCTCATCGTACCCTCCTCTTGACTGGACGTCGGCCACGCCTTTCTGCGGCGCGCCATCACTGTCCACCACGTGCAACCGCCACGCCATGACGGCGCGAACCCACCCGATCGGGAGGGCGGAAGGGACATTGAGGCAGGCTACCTCGCCCGCGCTCTCCTTTTCAGCTCGTTTGAGGCAATACGCCACGCAGATACGGCGGAAGCGTCCCCGCCGGGCGAGCTGGCCGTCCCGGCTCTCCCGGTCGCATTCCGTGCTGCAGGCGGATTCTGCGGTGAAACGGTGCCCCTCGAGCTCTGTCAGGGACGTCCTGTCCGCCCGGGCGGCCGTGGAGAGCGCGGACTTCGCGACATGGCGCGGCGCTTGCTGAACAGTCTGCAAGCAACGAGGAGCACTTCGCTCCTTCCTGGGAGGTTCATCATGTCGTTCATTCTCTTTCTCCTGTTTGGCCTCGTCGTCGGTGCTCTGGCGCGTCTTATTGTCCCGGGCCGTGAGCCGGGCGGGTGGGTCATCTCGATGATCATCGGCGTCGTCGGCTCGTTCGTCGGCGGGCTGCTCGGCCGCATGCTGTTCATGTACCGGGAGGGCGAGCCGGCGGGGTTCTTCATGTCCCTCATCGGCGCCATCCTGCTCACCGCGGGCTATCAGGCGATCACGCGGCGTCGCTCGGTGGTATGAACGGGTCGATTGACCCTCTGCCGAGGCGCTACGCCCGATACCGTCACAGGGCGCGACATGGAGGAGCTCCTGTTCCGCTGCTGCGCCCTGTGACGTCGGGGATCACCTTGGGTCTATCGTACGCGGCGTGGAGGAAGCCTTGCTGTTCATGAGCCCGACTCGGGTTCAGCCGACGCAGCGCTCGCTTCCACGCGTCACGGTAGGCCAGAGGGGGCCCTGTTCGTCGCATGACTCACCCCCCCCAGGGTCGTGCGACGAGCAGGGCCTCCTCGGAGCAGGGGCAGCGGAGGTCCCGCTCGTCGCATGACTCACCCCCCCCAGGGTCGTGCGACGAGCAGGGCCTCCTCGGAGCAGGGGCAGCGGAGGTCCCGCTCGTCGCATGGCTCACCCCCCCCAAAGGGTCGTGCGACGAGCAGGGCCTCTCCTGGCCGGCAGCCCGCGCCGGCGCCGGAGATCCCGAGAACGACGCCGTCGGCAATCGGGATCAACGCACGCCGGCGTCCGCCGGCCGCCCGCGTCCGTCAGGTGTCGCGCCCGCTTGCCGGGTAAAACTTGACGCGGCAGGATGCATTGGGCTTGCTAGCGCGCTCCGCGCTTTTGCCCAAGGTCCTGGCCATGTCGTTCTCCATCCTGCCCCCGCCGATCACGCCCCTCGCCGCGATACTGCCGTCCGAGCCGCTGCTCCTCATGGGCGCCGGTCCGGTGCCCATCCCGCAGGCGGTGGCGCAGGCGAACGGGGTCATCATCAATCACCTCGGCCCCACCATGGACCGCGTCATCCAGAACGTGAAGTACATGGCGGCCTACGCGTTCCAGACGCGCAGCGACAAGATCCTCGGCATCGCCGGGCCCGCGTCCGCGGCCATGGAGATGGCCGTGGCGAACCTGTGCTGGCCCGGGCGCAAGGTCCTCTGCCTGAAGGTGGGGACGTTCAGCGGCCGCCTCGGCGAGATGGCGCTCGGCGTCGGCGCCGACGTGACCTTCCTCGAGGGGCCACCCGGGCGGCCCGTCACCCTCGCGGAGGTGCGTGAGGCGCTGAAGAAGCAGCGCTACGACGTGATCACGATGGCGCACGGCGAGACGTCCTGCGGCGTCCGCATGGTGGAGCTGCCGGAGATCTGCAAGCTCGCGAAGGCGCACGGCGCGCTCACCATCGTGGACGCGGTGGTCACGCTCACGGCCATGCCGGTGCACATGGACGAGTGGGGCATCGACGTCGGCATCGTCGGCGGGCAGAAGGCGCTGTCGTCGATCCCGGGCGTCTCGGCCTGCGCGTTCTCGCAGGACGCGTGGAAGGTGGTCGAGGAGCGCCCCTCGCCGCGCCCGCACTGGTGCTACGACGCCACGCGCGCGCAGCGGTTCTGGGGCTACCAGCAATACCACTACACGGCGCCCGTGCCCGGCGTGCTCGCGCTGCACGAGGCGCTGCGCCTCGTCTGCGAGGAGACGCTCGAGCGGCGCTTCCGCCGCCACGAGATGAGCTCTCTGGCCATGCAGGCGGGCGTCGAGGCGATGGGGCTCGAGCTGTTCGCGGCGAAGGACGTGCGCCTCAACAGCGTGCTCGCCATCAAGCTGCCGAGCGGCGTCGACAGCGCGCGCATCCGCGAGTACATGACCAAGGCCTTCCGCGTCGAGATCTCGGGCGCCTTCGGCCTCAACATCGTGCGCGTCGGCCAGATGGGCGAGCAGTGCCGCTCGCACAACCTGTTCAAGACGCTCTACGCCATGGGGATGAGCTTCCGGCGCGAAGGCGTGAAGCTCGACGTCGCCAAGGGCATGGCCGCGCTCGAGCAGGGGCTCGCCGGCGACCGCGACTACTTCGTCGACTGACTCGTCGACTGGCCCCTCAGGACGGGAGCTCCTCGCTCGCGGCGCCTCGCCGGCGCTCGGGCGGCGCGCTGCCCCGCCGGGCGAGCGCCTGCTCGCGGCGCTGCCCGGCGTCGATCCGGCTCCTGTGCGCGTCGAGCAGGTCGCTGCGCGTCAGCATCCCGAGCACCTTGCGGGGCGCCTCCCTCGACACGACCGGGAGCCTGCCCACCCCCTCGGTGACCATGTGATCGGCGGCCTCCCGCAGGGAGCTGTCCTCGAACACGACGGCGGGCGGCCGCCGGACGAGGTCGCGGATCGGCAGATCGCCGGCCTGCTGGGCGAGCACGTCGCGCATGGTGACCACGCCGATGAGCTCTCCTCGGCCGTCCACGACCGGGAAGCCCTGGTGGCGCGAACCCTTGCCCTGCGACAGCAGGAAGGCGCGGGCCGCCTCGACCGTCTCGTCGGCGGCGAGCGTCACGGCGGGGCAGGAGGCGGCCTCGCGCACGGTGATCTGGGCCAGGTGATCGGCCGCGTACTCCACCATCACGCGCGCGCCGCGGCGGGCGAGCTTCTCCGTCATGATGGAGTGCCGCATCAGCAGGCTCGAGACGAGGAAGGCCGCGCTGCAGCCGCCGAGCAGCGGCAGGAGCCCCATCGGCTGCCGGGTCGTCTCGAAGGCGAAGACCACCGAGGCGAGCAGCGCGCGGGAGGCGCCCGCGAAGATCGCCGCCATGCCGACGAGCGCGGCGACGCGCGCGTCCGCGTTGAGCCAGGGGAAGAGCGCGCTGGCGGCGAGGCCGAGGGCCGCGCCGAGCCCGCCGCCGATGGTGAAGAGCGGCGCGAGCGTCCCGCCCGAGGTGCCGCTGCCGAGCGCGATCGACCAGGAGACGAACTTCAGCACCGAGAGCGACACGAGCGCGGCGAGCGCCAGCCGGCCGCTCAGGATGTCGTCGATGTTGTCGTACCCGACGCCCAGCGTCTGCGGCGCGAAGTAGCCCACCGCGCCGATCGCGACGGCGCCGATCGCCGGCCACCACATCCAGTGCAGCGGCAGCCGCTCGAACGCCTCCTCGATCGCGTAGATCGCGCGGGTCGCGCCCATCGCCGCGACGCCGAGGACGGCGCCGAGCGCGATGTAGAAGGCGAGCGCGGGGCCGGTCGAGGGCGCCACGGCCGGCATCTCGAACGCCGGCGCGGTCTGGCCGGCGGCCAGGCGCGCGGCGGCCGCCGTGGCGGCGGCGAGGGCGACGGGGATCACCGAGCGCGGCCGGTACTCGAAGAGCAGGAGCTCGATCGCGAGCAGCACGGCGGCCACCGGGCTCCCGAACGTCGCCGACATGCCCGCCGCCGCGCCCGCGGCGAGCAGCGTCTTGCGCTCGTCCGCGGTGATCCGGAGCACCTGCCCGACCAGCGAGCCGAGCGCGCCGCCGGTCGCGATGATCGGCCCCTCCGCGCCGAACGGCCCGCCGGTGCCGATCGCGATCGCGGCGGAGAGCGGCTTGAGCAGCGTCATCCGGGGCGGGATGCGGCTCTGGTTGAAGAGCACCTGCTCCATCGCCTCCGGGATCCCGTGGCCGCGGATCGCCTGCGAGCCGTAGCGCGCCATCACGCCGACGACGAGCGCGCCGACGATCGGCACGACGAGCACGAACGGGCCCACCTGGTGCTCGGCGGGCGACGCGGGCGCGGCGGAGAGCCGGCCGAAGAACGCGAGGTTCGTGATGACGGCGATGAGCGCGGTGAGCAGCTCCGCCGCGAGGAACGCGACGCCGGCGATCGCGATCGCGAGGCCGCTCACGAGGACGACCCGCCGGTCGACGGCGGCCGCGGGGGCGGGGACGCGGAGGTCCTCGAGGGCCGGGCCCATCGAGGGGGCGACCGGGAGGCTCCCGGCGGCCGCGGTGGTATGTGGGGCGTTCGCGCTCGACATGTCAGCTCTCCTCGTGATCTCCCGCCCCGGGACCGGAGCGGGCTTCGTCGCCATCGAACAACAGGGGGGGCGCCTCGTCCCCGGCGCCGAGCGCCCGGGCGAGGGTGGTGAGGCTCTGCGCGAGCCCGCGGCGCTCGTCGGCCGGCAGGCCGTCCACGGCGGCGATGAGCTCGGCCTGAACGGTGCGCGGCGCGCGGCGGAGCAGCGCGCGACCGGCCGGGGTGAGCGCGATCTCGGTCCGGCGCGCGTCCTCGGGTGAGGCGCGCCGGGCGACAAGCCCGCGCTCCGCGAGGCGCGTCACCACGACCGACACCGAGCTCTGGTGCGTCAGCGTGCGCTGCGCGAGCTCGGCGATCGACGCGGCCGCCGCCTGGTCGAGCTGCTGCAGCACGAAGAGCTGCGCGCTGCTCACGCCGAGCTGCCGCTCGCACGCGCGCGAGGAGACGCGCAGGCGCTGCACGATGGCGCGGATCGCGTCCATGACCCGCTGCGCGTCCGGCCCGCCGGGCGCCCGCTGCGCGGCGGTCTTTCGCCGCCCGGGTGGTGATGCATGGGACCCCATACAATCGCGCCGGAAGCTACGCCGCCGGCCGGGCAGGCGCAAGCCGCCTCTGCCGCGCCGCGCAGAACGGCGCAGGCCGCGTCGTTCTGCGCGGCGCGCTCGAGGCGCGAGCCCGCCCGGGCTCCCGCCGGCGGGGGGATCCCGCTACCGCCGATCCACGTCGATCACGCGCAGCAGCGCGCTCGAGCGCCGCGACGTCGGCGCGGGCTGCGCGGCGATGCCGAGCCCGTCGAGCACCGCCGGCGAGGCGAACACGCCGTGGGCCGTCCCCTCGGGAAGCCAGGCGGCGAGCTCCAGCAGGTCGCCGCCCGTCAGCGCGCCGTCCGTGCCCGCGACGAGCTCGCCGGCGTGCACGCAGAGGCGGACGTGGACCCTCGGGTCGCGCCCGGCGCGCGCGTCGAGCCGCCGCATCAGCGACAGCGCCGCGTCCACCGCGCGGCGCCGCGCCGCCTGGTCTCCCGCCGGATCCAGCGGCCGGTCGGCGGTGACCAGCGCGGCCGTGCCCGCCTCGACGGCCGCCGCGAACCCCGCGTCCGCGAGCGCGCCGAGCGCGAGCGGCAGGACCGCCTCGAAATCGTCGAGCAGCTCCGCGTCCGGCTCCTCGAGGGCGCCGGGGTCGGCCTGCACCTCGACGTGGATGCCCACCGCGGAGCGCCGCTCGGCGGCGCCGCGCGCCTCGGGCGCCGCGATCGCCGCGCGCAGGCCGGCGATGAACTCGCCCACCGACGCCTGGCGCTCCGCGGGGTCCTTGCTGAGCGCCTGCAGCACCACGCGGTCGAGCGACGGGCTCACGCGCGCCCGCGCGCTCGGGCGGGGCGGGCTCGCGAACAGGTGGAGCTGGCGCAGCACGACGAGCGACGTGCCCGAGAACGGCGGCTCCCCGACGAGCATCGTGTACGTCAGCGCGCCGAGCGCGTAGATGTCCGACCGCGCGTCGACCGGGCGGCTCATGAGCTGCTCGGGGGACATGCACGAGGGCGAGCCCACGACGTGCCGCGACGTCGTGAGCGCGGGCCCGGGCGCGTCGAGCAGCTTCGCCACCCCGAAGTCGAGCAGCACCACGCGCGGGCGGTCGCCCCCGGCGCACAGGAAGACGTTCGACGGCTTGACGTCGCGGTGCACGATCGCCTGCGCGTGCGCCGCCTCGAGCGCGCTGCACAGCGGCTCGAGCACGGCGAGCGCCTCCTCCGGCGGCAGCCGGCCGCGGTCGCGCAGGAGCTGCGCGAGGTCGGCGCCCTCGAGCAGCTCCATGACGAGGTAGGGGCGCCCGTCCGCGAGCCGGCCGACGTCGAAGATCTCGACCACGCCCGGGTGCCGCACCCGCCGCGTCGCCTCGATCTCGCGCTCGAAGCGGACGAGCAGGTCGGGGTGCAGGGCGAGCTCGGGGTGAAGCACCTTCACCGCCGCCGGCGTGCCGCGCTCCGCGTGCTCCCCGCGGTAGACGACGCCGAAGCCCCCCGCGGCGAGGGCGCGCCCGATCCGGTAATCGCCCGCACGATCCGGCGCCTCGCGCGTGGGCTCGCCCCCGGCGACTGCCGCCTGCCCCTCGCCCGCGGGGAGGGCGACCGTCGTCTCGCCGGCGAGCCCCGTGACCTCGGGCAGCGCGCTCTGGAGGGTACGATCTTCGGCGCGTGCCATCTGCCAGCGGGCGCGAGAGTATCACAGGGAAGGTCGGCGCTCGCGCGCGTCCCTCCGCCGGAGCCATCATCGAGTGCATCGCTGCCCCTCCTGTCACCGGCGCCGCGAAGGCGGCTCTCCGTGCCCCCTCGACGGGTGGACGCCCCCGCCGGCGAGCGAGCGTCCGGCGGCCGCGCCGCCGCGCGTCGACGGCATCTCGCTGGGCGAGCGCCTCGGGCAAGGCGGGTTCGCCGCGGTGTGGGCGGGGATCTCGGGCAGCGACGGCGCCGAGGTCGCCGTCAAGGTCGGCTTCTCCGCCACCCCGCTGCTCGAGGAGCGCTTCCGCCGCGAGGCGGAGGCGCTCCAGCGCATCGGCCCTCCGCACGCTCCGCGGCTCCACGGGCGCGGTCGGCTCGACGACGGCCGCCCCTACCTCGTGATGGAGCGGCTCTCCGGCCGCACGCTCGCCTCGGAGCTCGCCTCGCTCGCCGAGCCGCCCGGCCCGGACTGGGCCGCCGCGCGGGCCGACGCCGTGCTCGCCGCGCTCGAGGCCGCGCACGCCGAGGGCGTGATCCACAGGGATCTCAAGCCGGAGAACCTCTTCATCGCGCGCTCCGGGGGCGCGCCCTCCGCCCCCGGAGCGCGCGTCGTGCTGCTCGACTTCGGCCTCGCGAAGCGCGCCGCGGGCGCCCCCGGCGAGGAGGCGCAGCTCACCCGCACCGGCGCGGTCCTCGGGACCCCCGACTACATGGCCCCCGAGCAGATCCGGGGCGAGGCGATCGACGAGCGCGCCGACCTCTACGCGTTCGGCGTCGTCCTGTTCGAGCTGCTCACGCTGGAGCTGCCGTTCGCGGGCGACGGCGGCGCCGTCGAGCACGGCCACCTCGCGCTGCGCCCGCGGCGTCCGGGCGAGCTCGCCCCCGTGCCCGCCGCGCTGGAGGCGCTGACGCTCGCGTGCCTCGCCAAGGACCGCGACCGCCGCCCCGCGAGCGCCTCGGCGCTGCGAAGCGCGCTCGCGGCGGCGCGCGCCGAGGCGGCGCGCGCCGTCGCCACGCGGGCGGCCGCCGCGCCGGCCAGGCTGATCGCCGAGGGGGGGCACCCGGTCGTCCTGCTCGTCGCCGACACGGTCGCCCCGGCGGCGCCGGTCATCGCCGCCGTGACCGGCCGCAACGGGTTCATCGCGCGGCAGCGCGGCAGCCGCTACGTGGCCGTGTTCTCCGGCCGGAGCGCCGATCACCCGGCCGAGGCCGCGCTCGCCGCCGCGCGCGAGCTCGCCGAGCGGCACGGCGCGCGGGCGGCGCTCCACCTGGCCTCCGTCACGCTCCGCCGCAAGGCGCGGAGCGCCGCGGCGTACGGCGCCGCCGTCGAGCGCCCGGAGACCTGGCTGCCCCCGGAGCCCTGGTCGGGCGTCGCGCTCACCGAGGAGCTCGAGCGCGCCCTGCCGGCGCGCGACGACCCGGGCCCCGCCTCGTCGCGCGCCGCGCCCTCGGCCGAGCTCGAGGCGCCGCTCGCCGGCCGCGACGACGTCGTCGCGGCGCTCTCCGCGAGCGCCGGGGCGGCCTTCGACGGGACGTGCCCGGGCCTGTTCACGCTCGTCGGCGAGCCGGGGCTCGGCAAGAGCCGCCTCGTGGCGGAGGCCGCCGCCGTGGCGCGCCGCCTGACGGCCCGGGCGCCCGCGGCGCGGGTGATCTCCCTGCGCGCCGCGCAGCCGCTGCCCGGGGAGCCGGCGCGCGACGCGGCGGAGCTCCTGCGCCAGGTGCTCGAGGCGCCCGCGGACCCGCCGGCGGATCCCGCCGCGTTCTGCCGCGAGCGCCTCGGCGACGCGCTCGGCTCGGCGACGTGGCCGGCGGTGGCCGCGGCGCTGGGCTGGTCGCCCCCGGCGGGCGGCGGCGGCGCGCCCGCGTCGCTCCACCTCGGCGTGGTGCAGGCGCTCGGGGAGGGGCTGCGCCGGCTCGCGCGCCGCGGCCCGGTGGCGGTGCTCCTCGACGACGCGCACCGGGCCGACGACGCGCTGGTCGACGCGCTCGAGTACGCGACGCTCGACGGCGCGGGCGTCGCGCTCTGGGTCGTTGTCGCCGCGCACCCCCGCTTCGAGCAGGTGCGCCGCGCGTGGGGCGCGCGCACGCAGCGCCACCGCCGGGCGGCGCTCGCGCCCCTCGACGAGGAGGCCGGGATGGCGCTCGCCGCCGAGCTCCTGCGGCCGGCCGAGTACCCGCCCGCCGCCACGCTGCGCCGGCTCGCGGGCTGGGCGGGCGGGAACCCCGCCTGCCTCTCGGAGCTCGTGCGCTCGCTGAAGCGGGCCGGCATCGTGCGGCGCCGCGCGGGCTCCGGCAGCCACTACGTCGCGACGGCGGAGCTCGACGCGTTGCCTCCCTCGCCGGCGTGGCAGTGGCTCGCGGAGCGGCAGATCGACGCCCTGCCGCCGGAGCTCGCGGCCTGCGTCAGGCTCTGCTCGGTGCTGGGCGTCTCGTTCGGCCGGGCGGAGCTCGAGCAGGTCCAGGACGCGATCGACCGCGCGGGCGGCGCCGGCACGCCGATCGACGCGGGCTACGGCCTGAGCGCGCTCGCGGAGCGGCGGATCCTCCAGCGCGGCGCGGGCGAGCGTTGCTCGTTCCAGAGCGCGGTGTTCCAGGACGCGGTCTACGAGCTGCTCGACCCGGCGCAGCGCGCGCAGATCCATCGGCACGCGCTCGCGTACTTCCGGTCCAGGGTCGAGGCGGAGGGGCCCCGCCCCGAGCTCCTCGAGCCGCTCGCGCGGCACGCCGGCGGGTGCGGGGCGCTGGAGGAGGCGGCGGACGCGTGCCTCCGGCTCGGCGACGCCGCGCTCTCGCGGCACCGACACGTCGAGGCGGACCAGCACTACACCGCGTGCCTCTCGTTCGCGGCGGAGGGCGAGCCGCGCTCGCGCGCGCTCGCGCGCCTCGGGCGCGGCAAGAGCCGCTACGGCGTCCACCGCCCGCGCGAGGCGCTGGAGGATCTCGCCGCCGCGCGGGCGCTCGCGGAGCAGCTCGGGGACGCCGCGTTCCTGGCCGACGCCCTCCTCGTCGAGGCGACCGTCCTCGACTGGGCCAACGATTTCGAGACGTCGGCCAGGCGGGTGGAGGAGGCGCGCCCGCTCGTCGAGCGCGCCGGATCGCCGGGCCTCGCCGCCCGGCTCGTGGTGGGGCTCGGGCGGACCTGCATGCGGCAGGGGCGCATGGCGGAGGCGGCCGACCTCCTGGGCCAGGGCGTCGCGGCCGCAGAGGTCGCGCGCGACTACGAGGCGCGCGTCGTGGCGCTCGTCCTGCGGTCGGCGGCGCTCGTGTTCGCCGGGCGGCTGGAGGAGGCGGAGGCGACGTTCCAGACGGGCATCGCGCTGGCGGCGCAGGTCGAGGACTGGCCCCACGTCTGCGCGCTGTACGTCAACCGCGCCTTGCTGTGGACGACCAGGAACGAGCTGCTCCTCGCGATCGACGACATGCGCCGGACGATCGCCCTGGCGCGGGAGATCGGCAATCCGCTCTTCGAGCGGATGGCGACGCACAACGTCGCCGAGCTGCTCCACGCCAACCACCAGGACGAGGAGGCCCTCCCGCTCGCGCGGCGCGCCCTCGTCCTCGAGGAGCGGTTCGTGGAGGTCCCGGTGCCGGAGAGCTCGCTGCTGCTCGCCCGGATCCTGATCGCGCGCGGCGGCCGCGACGAGGCGGCGCGCCTCGTCGACTGGATAGCCCGGCGCTGCCCGCCGGACGCCGCGACGGCCCCCTCGCTGTCCGCGCTCTTCCGGATGCTCGCGCTCGTCCTGGAGCAGCTCGGCGCGGGGCCGCCCGACGCCGGCGCGCTGGGGCGTCGCTGGGCCGCGCTGCTCGACGAGGCCAGCGGTGGGCTGCTCCCGTTCGAGCTCCTGGAGCTCCTCCACTGGCGCGCGGCGATGGCCATCCGGCGCGGCGAGCGGGACGAGGCGTCCGGCGCGCTCGCGCAGGCCGGGGCGCTCCTCGTCGCGTGTCCGATCTGGCAGCCTCGCTTCGACGACCTGTGGCGCCGCTTCCGGGAGGTGGAGGCGCGAGCCTCCATGGGCTGAAGGCCAGCGCCTCCGGTCGGCCATGGCGCCGCCCGGGCGCCGCCGGCCTCGCGGGTCGAGACACGGCGCTGTTCGGGCCGGAAGCGGCGGTCCGGTCGACGGCGGCGGCGCCGCGCGTCGCTGGCACGATCCATGGACTGAGCGAGCGCGTCGCATGCCGCGCCAGCGGCGGAAGGAAGAGCATGTTCAACGCCCGATCGTCCCTTGCTGTCGTTGCCGGTTCTCTCCTCTTCGCGTCCGGTTGCGTCGCGGCGCCGCAGGACGGCGCAGACGACGAGCTCGCGGTCGCGGAGGACGCGATCATCTGGACCAACGGCGACGGGCCGTCGTTCTTCTGGCAGACCACCACGCAGCAGCTGTTGCAGCGGCTCGCGCTGTCTCCGCTCGTCGACCCCGCGACCGGCCTGCTCACGCCCACGCGGCTCCTGGCCAGCGACGCGGGGCGCAAGGTTCTCCACTACGTCGTGGGCTGCGCGCTCCCTCGCGGCACCACGGTGAACACGTCGATGCCAGCGGTCTCCTTCAAGGGCGCGATCGGCCTCGCGCCGACGTGGAAGACGGGGAAGCTGGGCGCCCTGTCGTCGCAGCGCTGGGTGACGGCATGTCTGCTCCAGACCCTCAACGGGATCGGCGCGAAGGTGCCGATCCGCATGGTGGGCAGCCACGGGGGGCTCACGGACGCCTCGGCGCAGGACGCCGTGAACTACTCCATTCCGGACGCCACGATGTTCGGCAACATCTTCGACCCCGCCAAGGTGGAGGTCTTCGCCTGCGCGGACGCCGCCGCCGCTGCGGCGTGCGGCCTGAGCTGGAGCGCCTTCGCGGACCTGCGCATCTGCGACGGCTCGTCGCTCTGCGGCATCACCCTCCTCGGCGCGTGCCAGGACGAGGCGGGCGCCGACTGCTCGCTCAACAGCCTTGGCAACCCGGTCTGCAGGACGCCGGGCAACACCGTGTACGCGGAGGCGATCTCGACGTTCCTCGACGAGACGGGCTTCACCGCGCTTTACCCGTCGTGCAGCCCCCCGCCCTGACCCACGCCCCCCTGCGCCCGCGCGGGAAGGGGGAGCGCCCCTCTGCGCTGGAGGGGGACCCGGGGCCCGCGTCGTCCTCGACGGGATGGTCGGTCGTCGGCTGCTTTTCGCGCGGCGCCGGGCTGCATATCGCCCGCGCGCGAGATTCACGCTAAGAACCGGCCCTCCCATGACCTTCCAAAACCTCATCCTCGCACTGCAGAAGTTCTGGGCCGAGCGCGGCTGCCTCGTCGTGCAGCCGTACAACTCGGAGGTCGGCGCCGGCACCTTCAACCCGGCGACGTTCCTGCGTGCGCTCGGCCCCGAGCCCTGGAACGTGGCCTTCGTCGAGCCTTCCCGTCGGCCGTCGGACGGTCGCTACGGCGAAAACCCGAATCGTCTTCAGCAGTTCCACCAGTTCCAGGTGATCCTCAAGCCGAGCCCGATCGACATCCAGGATCTCTACCTGGAGTCGCTGCGCGCGATCGGCACGAACCCGCTCGAGCACGACGTCCGGTTCCTCGAGGACGACTGGGAGTCGCCGACCCTCGGCGCGTGGGGGCTCGGCTGGCAGGTGTGGCTCGACGGGCTCGAGATCTCGCAGTTCACCTACTTCCAGCAGATCGGCGGCATCGACTGCCGCCCCGTGTCCGGCGAGCTCACGTACGGCCTCGAGCGGATCGCGATGTACCTGCAGGACAAGGACAGCATCTACGACGTCGTCTACTCCGACGCCGGCGGGAAGGTCGTGCGGTACGGGGATCTCTACCAGCGCGCGGAGTGGGAGTGGTCGACCTACAACTTCGAGGAGGCCGACGTCGCCGAGCACTTCGCGGCGTTCGACGTGTGCGAGGCCGAGGTGAAGCGGCTCCTGTACCGGGGCGCGGATCCGGCGGCGAAGGGGGCGGCGATCGATCCGCGCAAGGCGCTGGTGCTGCCGGCCTACGACTTCGTCGTGAAGGCGGCGCACCGCTTCAACGTCCTCGACGCGCGCGGCGCGATCAGCGTGACCGAGCGGCAGCGCTTCATCGGCCGGGTCCGCGCGCTGGCGCGGTCGGTCGCCGAGACGTACCTCGCGCAGCGCGAGGCGCTCGGCTTCCCGCTCCTCGGCGAGCAGCAGGCGAAGGCGGCGGAGTAGCGCCGCACGCGACGGAGCAGCGCGCGCTGGCGAGGGTCGCGGAGCGGCGCGCGCTGGCGAGGGTCGCGGAGCAGCGCGCGCCGCGAGGTCGGTCGAGCAGCGCGCCGCCGCCGACCGGCCGAGCCCGCGCCCCGAGGGGGGCGCGAGAGCGCGGGGCGCCTCAGCCGGGCGGGCTGTCCGGCAGGAAATCCCGCCGCGTGCAGATCGCGACGACCGGCAGCCCCGCCGCGCGGATCGCCTCCGCGCCGCCCTCGAGGCGGTCGACGAGGGCGACCACGCCGACCACCGAGGCGCCCGCGGCGCGCAGCTTCTCGACCGCCTTCAGCGTCGAGCCGCCGGTCGTGATCACGTCCTCGAGGATCGCGACCGGCATCCCGGGCACGAGCCCGCGATCGCCCTCGACCAGGCGGCGCGAGCCGTGGTCCTTGACCTCCTTGCGCACGTAGAGCGCGGGGAGGGGGCGGCCGCGCAGGAAGCTCGTGAGCGACACCGCGCTCGCGAGGGGGCACCCCCCGAGCTCGACGCCGGCGACGGCCTCGCACCGGGGGAGCGCGTCGAGCGCCTCGAACATCAGCGCGCCGACGAGCGCGTGCCCCTCGGCGGTCAGCACCGACTGCTTGCAGTCGATGAAGAAGTCGCTCTCGCGCCCGGACGCGAGCACGACGCGCTTCTGCTCGAACGACCGCTCGCGCAGCAGCGCGACGAGCCGCTCCCGCTCCGAGGTGCCGAGGGCGCTCACCGCCCGCCCCGCTTGCGGAGCGAGGCCTTCGCGGCCCCCTTCCGGAGCGCAGGGACGACGGGCGGCGGCGGCCCGCCGGCGCCCTCGGCCGCCTCGAGCTCGTCGCCCTCGCCGCCCGCCGAGGCCGCCAGATCGGCGTCGTCCTCGTCGTGCGACGCCGCGAGGCGCGGCTCGGGCGCCGCCTCGACCGGCGCGGGGCGCGCTGCCGGCGCGGGGCGCGCCGCCGGCGCGGGGCGCGCTGCCGGCGCGGGGCGCGCCGCCGCAGGCGCGACGCGGGGCGCAGGCCGGGCTGCCGGCGCCGGGGCCGGCGCGCGGGCCGGCCGCGCGGCCGCGGGCGCGGCGGCGCGCGGCGCGGCTTCTGCCGCTGCGGCGCGCGCCGGGGCCGGCTGCGCGGCGAGCGGCGCGCCGGTCGTGACGTTGCCGCGCACCAGCGCGCCCGCGTGGATGCCGATCTGCGGCGCGCCGAGGTCGCCGACGACGCGCGCGCCGGGCTCGAGGATCACGGCCTCTTCCCCGGAGATGTTGCCGGCGACCGCGCCGCGGACGACCACGCGCCGCCCGCGCACGTCGCTCTGGATGAGCGCGCCTTCGCCGATGGTCACGTCGCCGGTCATGACGACGCTCCCCTCGACGCGCCCGAGGATCTCGAGATCCCCGTCGCCTTGCACGTTGCCGCGGATGGCCGTCGTCGGCCCGATCGAGGACTGGGAGGCCATCGGCTACACGTCCATGTCGACGTTGCCCTTGAACGAGGCTCCGTCCGCGATGGTGAGCCGCGACGCCTTCACGTCGCCGACCAGGCGACCGCCCGCGAGGAGGTCCACGCGGTCGGCCGCCGTGACGTTGCCGGTCACGTTGCCGCCCACCTGGAGCGACGCCGCCCCGATGTCCGCTTCGACCAGCGCCCCAGCGTCGATGGTCAGAGGCCCCTCGACGGTGAGCCGCCCGCGCACCGTCCCGGCGACGATCACCTCCTCGTCGGAGGTGATCTCGCCCTCGATCGTGAGCCCGTTTCCGATGATCGTACCCGCCACGTTCGTGCTCCTCGTCGCGCCCTCGGGGCGCGATGCTTCGTCCGTCAACGCGCGCTGCCGCCCGACGCGCGCTACCGCCCCGCCGCTTGCCGGGTGCCCTGACCGCGCCCGCCGGTCCGCTCCGAGAGCTCGGCCGGGAGGTCGAACTCCGCCTCGATGCGGCCGGCGAACGCCGCGCCTTCCTCGAGGATCACCTCGCTGCCCCCCAGGTTGCCGGCGTACTGCGCGGTCGCCCGGATGGTGACGGGGCCGCGCGACGCCACGTCTCCCGTGAGCTGCCCGGCGACGACGAGCGAGCTCGCCTCGACGTCCCCGGTGACCGACGCGCCGTCCTCGATCTCGAGGTCGCCGGCCAGGCGGATGTCCCCCTCGACGCTCCCCTCGACCCGGAGCGAGCCGTCGCCGTGGACCCGCCCGCGGATGCGGGCGCCCCGGCCGATGAGCGATTCGGCAGCGTCCGATTCGCTGCGCGTGGTTGTCGAGCCTCGGGCCATTCTCGTCTCCCGTGCGCGGTGGGGGCCGCGTGAGCCGGGGCGCGCACCAGAAGCCCGGCTCGTCCGCTGGAGCTGGGCGAGCGACGTCGCCCAGGCCCCGCGGCGGCGCGGACGCTACTCCAAGGCGTCGCGCCTCGCAACCAGGCGACGAGGCGACGGAGAGCGCGGGAGGGGTGGGGTGTCGCGCGGGCAACGGAGAGCGCGGGAGGGGTGGGGTGTCGCGCGGGGGGCCGAGGGGGGCCCTCCCACGAACTCGCGCCTCGTGGTGGCTGTTGCCCGCTGCGCGGAAGTGTCGAGTCCGGGGGCGACCCGCTGCGGTGCGGGCCGGCGCTCGGGTTCGTGGGGCCCTCCCCCTCGGCCCCCCGCGCGACACCCCACCCCTCCCGCGCTCTCTCTGGTGAATGGGGGGTGGTTCAGATCGGCAGCGGGGGACTCGGGGCGCTGCGGGAGGCTTCCTGAGGGGCTGGCTCTGGTGATAGGGTGCGATTTGACTGGGCTTTCCATGCGCGCGACGCGCCCGGCGCGCCGGACGATGAAGCGACTTGGACGGCTCGGCGCGCGTCGTCGTGAGGCGAACGCGGACGAACGCAACCTGGGGGTGTCCTATGCGGAAGATAGCTATCGTGGGGTCCGGACAGGCTGGCCTGCTCGCGGCGCACGGCCTGGTGAAGGCCGGCCATGACGTGACGCTCTACTCGGATCGCACGCCCGAGCAGTGGCTGAATGAGTCGAAGCCGACCGGCACCGCCGCCCGGTTCGACATGGCCCTCGCGTTCGAGCGCGAGCTCGGCCTGGCCTTCTGGGAGGACGCCGCGCCCAGGGGCGAGGGCGCCCAGCTCACCGCGTGCGCCGCCCCGGGCAACCGCCTCCTGACGCTGGCGGGCCGCCTGGAGCGCCCGTTCATGGCGATCGATCTCCGGCTCCAGAGCCACCGGTGGATGCTCGAGCTCGAGGCGCGCGGCGGCAAGATCGCCATCGAGCCCGTCTCGGTCGCGCGGCTCGACCAGATCGCGGCGGAGAACGACCTCACCATCGTCGCTGCAGGGCGAGGCGACCTGTGCAGCCTGTTCGAGCGCGACCCGGCGCGCAGCGTCCACACCGACGCGCAGCGCAACCTCGCCATGGTCTGCGTGACCGGCCCGAAGCTCGGGTTCGACGGCGTCCCGCTGCTCCCGGTCAAGTTCAACCTGTTCGCGGGCGTCGGGGAGGCGTTCTGGGTGCCCTACCACCACAAGGACGTGGGACCGAGCTGGAACTGTATCATCGAGGCGATCCCCGGAGGGCCGCTGGACCGGTTCCAGGGCGTCAAGACGGGGGAGGAGGCCGTCGCGATCACGAAGCGGCTGGTGAAGGAGTTCATCCCCTGGGACCATGAATGGTTCAGGTCAGCCGAGCTGTCGGACAGGCATGGATGGCAGGTGGGGCGCGTCGTCCCGGCGGTGCGCAAGCCCGTCGGAAGGCTGCCCTCCGGCCGGATCGTGACGCCGCTCGGCGACACGGCGCTCTCGCTCGATCCGATCGGCGGCCAGGGCGCCAACAGCGGCAACAAGATGGTGCGCAACCTGGTCGAGTGCGTCGCGCAGCACGGCGACGGCCCCTTCGACGCCGGATGGATGACGCGCACCTTCGATCGCTTCTATGCCCGCCACGGCGGGCCCACGGACAGGTTCAACAACCTCCTCCTCGCGGCCTCGGCCGGCGTGTTTCACCTCCTCTTCGCGCAATACGGCAGCGACGGGCGGGCGGACAACACGAGCAGGCAACAGGCGCTCGCGAACGCGTTCGTGAACAACTTCGCCGACCCGGCCCAGCTGACGCCGATCCTCGAGGACGTGGGGCGGGTGCGCGCGTTCATCGGGCAGAAGACAGGCCGCCCGTGGCCGCTCGCGCTCGCCGCGGGGGGCGTCGGCGTCGGCCTCGCGCAGGTGCGGCAGCGCCTCGGGCTGTCGCCCGGGCACCCGGGAGCGCAGGCGCACGCCGGGGGAGCGCTCGCGTAGCACCGATAAGACCTTCCATCCTTCGGCTCGCCGCCGGATGTGCAACACGGCGGCGCGCCTCACGCTCACGGCCTCACGCTCACGGAACGCGCGCTGAGCTCCCATCACCCTTCTGTGTGAGACCCTCGGTCACACGAGCACACAGGCGCGTTGCACGCGCATGAATATCTTGCGCTGTGATCGTCGCGATCTCTTTTTCATGCAGTTGTCACGCACGGTGCAGCGTTCTCGGTTATACTCCACACTGGTCCCGGAGTTTCACGATGTGGTCCGGCAGGGTGCCGTCTCCGGAGGCCTCCTCGCTTCTAGTTGCTACAGCGCCGTCGACGGCGCTGGCACGTGCTTAAGAGGAGTTGGACCATGCGATTGCTTACGATGACCATTGCTTTGTCGATGGTGGCTCTGGCCGGCGCTGCGTGCGGAGGTGCCTCGAACAGCAGCGACGGCGGCGGTAGCTCGGGCGGCGGTAGCTCGCAGAGCGGCGGCTCGCCGACCGGCTCGGCGAGCACCGGCGACTTCGGGGTGGGCGCCGGCGCTGGCCCGGGCGGGAACTCCGGCTCAGGCAGCGGCGCTGTCGGCTCGACGGGCGCAGGGCAGGCGTGCGCCGCGCAGTCTGCGCAGACCGGTCTTCAACAGGTGTATCTTGCCTTTGCGTTCGACGTGTCGGGCAGCATGGGCGCGAACAACGAGGAGTGGCACGACAAGGCGCTCAAGTGGGATCCCGTCGTCGCCGCCACGAAGCAGTTCTTCTCGGATCCCGGGTCCACCGGGCTCATGGCGTCGCTCACGTTCTTCCCCGGCCCCGATCGGCGGCGGATGTGCAGGGCCGGCACGTACGAGAGCCCGGATGTCCCGATGACGTCGCTGCCCTCGCAGGCGTTCGGCGAGGCGATCGATGACGTCACGCCGAGGCGCGATGACGACTGGCGCATGGGCACGCCGACGGCGTTCGTGGTGGAAGGCACGGTCGGCTTCATCGAGGAAGAGCGACAGCAGAGCCCCGGGAAATACGCGGTCGTGCTCGTGACCGACGGCTACCCGCAGCTCTGCGAGGGGTCGGACTCGATCGAGGCGGTCGTGCGGCATGTCCGGGCGGCGCGCGAGAACGGCATCGCGACCTACGTGGTCGGCGTCGCGAACCCGCCGGTGCCGGACGCGCCGGAGAACGTCGAG
Organism: Sorangium sp. So ce119; assembly: GCF_051524405.1. NCBI lineage: Bacteria > Pseudomonadati > Myxococcota > Polyangiales > Polyangiaceae > Sorangium > Sorangium sp. So ce119. The sequence continues at coordinate 736,002 of NZ_CP150310.1, forward strand.
AACCTGCAGGACATCGCCGAGGCGGGCGGCACGGGCGAGGCGTTCATCATCGACACCGGCGACCCGGCGCAGACCACGGCCACGTTCAAGGCGGCCATCGACCAGATCCGCGGGACCGCGATCTCGTGCACGATCGCGATCCCGTCGGCGCCCGATGGCAGGACGTTCGACAAGCAGAAGGTCAACGTGACGTACACGAGCGGCACGGGCAACACCCCGACGAACCTCCTGTATGATCAGGACTGCGCGGTCGAGAGCGCATGGCGCTACGACGACCCCGCGAATCCGACGTCGATCGAGCTCTGCGCCAGCGCGTGCGCCACGGTGCAAGCCGACCCCGCGGCGTCGCTGAGCGTCGAGTTCACCTGCGAGGACGTGATCGAAGTCCCGCTGTGATCGGCGGCGCTCCCTGGCCAGCGAGGTACGTCAATAGCGGCCCTCGCTGGCCACGCGCTCCTCTCGCGCCGGCGAGCGCTCGACCGCGAACGTCGGCGCCCTGCCGGATGCCAAGCTCGTTCCTGGGGGCATGATGGGAAGAATTTGAACCACAGGGGCACAGAGGGCACAGAGGGAGAGAAGGAGAGAGGAAGAGATTTTTTTCTCTCTCTCTCCCTCTGTGCCTCTGTGGTTCCCTCTCTCTCATGAACCGGGGATGAAGTCGGGCGACGCGGCGCGGATCGACGGCGCCTTGCGGATACCGCCGCTCCTCGCGCACCGTCGAGCGCGCTCACGATGGCCGACTGGCCATGTCACAGGCGACCGCGGCGCCTCGCCAGGATCTTCTCGGCGGCGGTGAGCGGCCGCTCCGCGCGCGCGGGCTCGTGGGCTCCCGGAGCCGCCGTCCCGCGCGCGCTCCGCCCCGCCTCCGGCGCTCCGGCCGCTCCGCGCTGATCCGGTCGCGCGGCCGCCTGCTCCGCCGTCCACGCCGGCTGCGCCGCCTCCGGGGGCGGCGGCGTCCACGCCGGCGGCGCCGGCCTCCCGGGAGGCGCCGCCAAGGCCGGCCCGCGCTCGCCAGGCCCATCGCGCTCGCCGCGCCCCTCGACCTGCGTCCCCGGCCTCTCCGGCGCGCTCCCGCGCCGCTCGCGCCCGCGCTCCCTCGCCGACAGCAGCGCCCCCACCGTCGCTCCCGCGCCGGCCGCCTCGGCCGCAGCGCCCCACCGGCGCGCCCGCAGCCGCTCCGCCGCGCGCGCGGCCCACGCCGCCGCAGCCTCGGGCAGCGCGAGGCGCCGCGCCGCCACGGCGAGCAGCAGCGCGAGCGCGGCGAAGAGCACGAGCGGGGGCGTCGCGTCCCGGTACGCGAAGCGCCGCGACGCCCGGTCCTCGAAGATGCCCGCGAGCGTGTCGCGCCGCTTGCCCCCGGTGAACTCCGCGATCCGCCCGAGCAGCGACAGATCGCTGCCCGTCGGGCGCAGCTCCTCGCCGGCCGTCATCGCCGCGCCCGTGGTCCCGACGGCCTCGCCCGTGAGCTCGTCCCGGGCCACCGCGACATACGTCCCCGGCCGCGACAGCGGCAGCGTCGCCGTGTACGACCCCGCGCCCGTCGCCTCGAGCGGCAGCTCGCGCGCGAAGCCGTCCGGCCCCGCGACGTGCACCACCAGCCGGCGGAACGACTGCGCCCGCCCGTCGTCGCCGACAACGCTCGCGCGCACCGACAGCTCGCCGCCCGACGCGTCCGCCTCGAGGCGCACCCGCGGATCCTCGGCCTTGCGCGTCACGTCGCGCGCGGCCTGCGCGATCATCCGCGCCGCGCCGGGCCACCGCGTCCACGCCGCGCCCCAGCGGCCCTTCAGATCGCTCGTGAACGCCGCGGCCCGGCCGAGCCCGGCCGACCACACCGCGAGCACCGGATCGCCCTCCGGCCCCGACAGCAGCACGGTCGCCCGGCTCTTCGGGATCGTCACCACGTACCCCGCGAGCGGCGGCGCCTCGCCGAACGGCACGCCGGCCGTGATCGACGAGGGCGCGCCCAGCGCGACGTGGAACGGCTCCTCCACGAGCGCGCTCCTCGCCGCGAGGATCGTCTCCTGCGTGAACACCGCCGGTAGGCGCGTGGCGTCCTCGACCAGGTAGAAGCGGCCGTTGCCCAGGCGCGACAGCGTCTCGAGCTCCGGTACGTCGCTGCCCTGGCCGAGCGCCACGACGCTCGTCGTGATCCCGCGGCGCACCGCCGCCTCCACCATCGCGCGGCAAGGGCCCATGTTCTCCGCGTCCGAGCCGTCGGCGAAGAGCAGCACGTGCTTCAGGTTCGAGGCGTCCTGGTCGAGCGCGCGGTAGGCCGCCTCGAGCGTGATGTCGACGTAGATGCCGCCGCCGCCCGGGCCCACCGCGCGGATCGCCCTGTCGATCGCGGCGTTGTCCACGACCGGCCCGAGCGGCACGCTCCACCGCACCGCCGTGTCGACGTGCGCGACGCCGAGCCGGTCGCCGGGGCCGAGCAGCGCCGCCGACCGGGCGGCGGCCTCGTTGGCGAGCTCGAGCTTCGTGTGGGCGCCGGCGCTCGCCGCCATGGAGCCGGAGATGTCGATGCCGATCACCTCGGCCAGGCTCCCCCGACGGCGCTCCTGCTTCAGATCGAACGAGACGGGCGAGACCTCCTCGATCGGCGTCCGCGCGTAGCCGCCGGGCCCCATGCTCCGGTCGCCGCCCATCAGGACGAGGCCGCCGCCGAGGTCGCGGACGTAGCTCGCGAGCGCGTCGATCTGCCCCGGCGAGAGATCCGAGGCGCGGATGTCGCTGAGCACCACGACGTCGTAGCCCGCGAGCCCCCCGAGGTCGGCGGGGACGCGGTCGAGGCCGCCCTCGGCCACCCGGAACGCGCCGCCCTCGAGCGCCCGCGCGACGAAGGCGCCCTGCCCGGCGTCGCCCTCCAGCACGAGCGCCGCGGCGGCGCCGCGGACGCGCAGGAACGCGCTCGCCGCGTTGTCCTCGGCGGCCTCGTCGAGCCGCGGATCCTTCGCGGTGATCTCGACGTCGTAGCGGTGCAGCCCCGGTCCCGGCGCCTTCTCGCGGATGCGCAGCACGTCCTCGCCCGCGGCGATCGAGGCGTCGGCGCGGGCGATGAGCTCGCCGTCGCGGCGGAGGCGGATCTCGACCTCGGCCGGCGACGGCGACGACGTGACGAGCCGCAGGTCGAGCGCCTCGCCCTCGTCGGCCCGCGCGGGCGCGCGAAGGGCGACCACGCGGATGTCGGGGACCGCCCGCTGCTCCAGCGGGATCACGTCGACCGGGAGGCCGGCCGCCACGGCGGCCGCGGCCGCGGCCATCGTGTCGCCGCGGGTCGCGACGCCGTCGGTGACGAGCACGACGCGCGCCGCGGAGTCGGGCGGCACCTCGGCGAGCGCGCGCCGGATGCCCGCGGCGAGGTCCGTCCCGTCGCGGCCGAGCGCGACCCGCTGCGGGGCCGGGAGCTGCGATCGCGGGCGCGGCGGGTCCTCGGTGGCCGCGCCGGCGGCGAACGCGATCGTGGCGATCCGGTCGTCGTCGCGCATGCCGAGCTCGGCGATGGAGAGCTCGTGCGCGACGCGCTTGTCGGCGTTCGGGACGAGATCGATGGAGCGGCTGCGATCGACGGCGACCAGGACGGTGAGCCGATCGAGTGGCCGGCCGATCTCCGGCCCGGCCACGGCCATGGCCGCGGCGAACGCGGCGAAGGGGGCGAGGAGATCGCCGAGCCGCGCGCGCCACGCCCCCTGCGCGCGGACGCGCGGCGACGCGAGCGAGAGCGCGAGGTACCGGAGCGCGACGAACGACGTCGCGCCCAGCGCGAGCACGGCGCCCCAGGGGCGCGCGAGCCGCAGGTAGACGTCCGGCAGCAGGCCGCACCAGACCAGGCCGACGTGGAGCGCCGGCAGCGCGCCCGCGAGCATCCACGCGAGCAGGATCGGGCGGCGGAGCGCGCCGCGGCGGAGGGCGAGGCGCAGCAGCACGGCGAAGGCGAGCGCGCCGGCCGCCGTGGCGGCAAAGGGCAGGGCGCGCAGCGCGGCCGCCGGGATCAGGAAGGCCTCCGTTCGATCCGCATGCGGGGGTGCCGCAGTAAACCACCTTTGGGGCGCGTCGGGGCACGCCGCTTCGGCGGGGTGTGGCCGACTGCCCCATCGGGGCAACCGTGCGGCGCCGCTGTCGGTGTCTTGCGTGTTTCATGCGGCATTTCGGCCGTTCCTGGAAAGCTTTCCAGTTTTGCCAGGGATGGCACGCCGTCTGCTTCCCACTGTTCACGAACCGGTCACGACCGCGGCGGGGCCGCGTGGCAGGGGGCAGGAGAGATCATGTCGCGCATCGAGACCACGGACGCCTGGAGCAGCACGGACGACAGCTCATGGGACCTCGGCGAGGGGTTCGGCGAGTCGCCCTGTAGCGTGCACTACCAGGAGGGTGATCTCATCGCGGGCAAGTACCGGCTGCTCCGCAAGATCGGCGAGGGGGCGATGGGCACGGTCTGGGTCGCGACGAACGTCGCGGTCGAGTCGACGGTCGCGATCAAGCTGATGCGGCCCGAGCTGCGGTCGCCGGAGCTCGTGGAGTACTTCCAGCGCGAGGCGCGGGCCGCGGGCCGGATGAACCACGGGGAGATCGTGCGGGTGTTCGACCTCGGCGAGACCGCCGCGGGCGATCCGTACCTGGTGATGGAGCTCATCGAGGGCGAGTCGCTGCGGAGCGTGCTGGCGCGCGAGGGATGGATGACGCCGGAGCGGGCGATCGCGCTGCTCCTGCCGGTGGCGGGCGCGATGCACGCCGCGCACGACAAGGGGGTCGTCCACCGCGATCTCAAGCCGGACAACGTGATGCTGGTCCGCCGCGCCGGCGGCCGGATGCAGCCGAAGATCATCGATTTCGGCGTCGCCAAGCTCCTTTCCGAGCGCGAGGAGAGCCCGGCGTCGGCGAGCTTCGAGGTCTTCGGGACCCCGGACTACATGCCGCCGGAGCAGGCGCTCGCGGCGCCCACCGTCGATCGCCGGGCCGACGTCTGGTCGTTCTGCGCGATGCTGTACGAGCTCCTGTCGGGCCGTCCCCCGTTCTCGTCGAGGAACGCGCTGGACGGCCTGCGGGCGGTCCTGCAGGACGCGGTGCCGTCGCTGGTCGACACGTGCAACCTCGACGCGGATCTCTGGGCGATCCTGGAGCGCGGGCTGCAGAAGGAGCCGACGGCGCGCTGGTCGAGCCTGCGCGAGCTCGGCGAGGCGCTCGCCGCGTGGCTCTGGTCGCGGGGCGTCCGCGAGGACGCGCGCGGGGTGTCGCTCCAGGGAGAGTGGATCCCCTGCGAGGAGGTCTGTGTGCCGGCCAACTGTGGCGTAACGCCACGCCTTTCATGGGTGGAAGAGCGGGGCCGGCCAAGCCGCCGCTGGTCGTCGCGTCGGCGGGGGCACCGGCTGAACCGGGTCCGGCCGGCGGGTGAGCAGGCGGCCTGCCACTGAGGGCAGGGGGGCGCCCGGGACCCCAGCCGTCGCGGCCGCCGCGGGGTATGCTCGCGACAGGTCGCGCATGAACCTCGCCGAGAAGGTCGTCCAGCCCGCCACGCTCGCCGACCTCGACGAGCTTCCGTCCGACTGGCGGGGCGAGATCATCGACGGCACGCTGTACGCCTTTCCTCGTCCGCGCTTCGTTCACGCGAACATCGAGGACCTGATCACGGCCGACCTCAAGAACCCCTTTCAGCGGGGCAGGGGCGGCCCTGGCGGATGGTGGATTCTCTCCGAACCGGGAATTCAGCTCGATCGCGCGCCCGAGATCTCGCCCGACGTCGCCGGCTGGCGCCGGGATCGCATGCCGAGGCCGCCGCGGTCCAGGGAGCCGATCAACCTGGTCCCCGACTGGGCCTGCGAGATCCTCTCGCCGCGCACCGCGGGCTACGACAACCTCGTCAAGCGCCGCTTCTATGCCGAGATCGGCGTGCCTCACCTCTGGTACGTGGATCCCGCCCGGCGGACGCTGCTGGTCAGCCAGCTCGAGAACGGGCGGTGGATCGAGCTGGGGCTCCACGGTCGAGACGAGCAGGTGCGCGCGGCGCCGTTCGAGGACGTGGAGATCGACCTGGCCGAGTGGTGGGAGGGGCTCGACGAGGACGAGGAGGCCTAGAACACCGCATGGCCAGGATAGAGGCGTTTGTTCCGACAGCGATGCTCTTTCAGATGATCGCCGACGTCGCTCGTCCCCACAAGGCGCGCCTCGTGCTCCAGCGTTTCGAGACCGCTCATCACGGCGCGGCGCTCTCCGTCGTCGAAGCAACCCCTCTCGCGGCTGACGAGTACCTGAGCGGCGGCTACGAGCTGGCGTATCTGGCGCTGCGGAAGGCGCCCGCGAGCGAGCAGGACTGGAGCTTCGTCGACCGTGAGGCCGCCGATCTGCTCGAGTTCGCCGGTGCGCGTCAGCGCGGTGAGGATCTCGAGCAGGTCACCATTCGCCCTCTGGCCAAGGAGACCCACGTGGCCAGGTTGTTCGCCGCAACGAAGGCGGCGATCGCGGCCACCTGCAAACAAGGGGTGATGCTCAACGGTCAGCTCTACCCGAAGATCTTCTACGCGAAGGAGCTCGAAGCTCGAAGATCTCGGTTGTGGGTCGATATCGAGACGAAGACCATATCAGCCAGCGTGATCGTGTAGGATCCTGGCGCTGCCGCGGGGCGTCGGGCCGGGGAGCGAGTCCCCATGCGCCTTTGCGCCGCTGCGTTGAAATGTCTCCTCTCTGGTGAGGCTGAGCCCAGGCAGGGTGTCTGACCCGAGGCGCTAGGCGGCAGGGCTGTCGTGGCCCTGCAGCCGCCGGGGCACGCGCGTGAAATACCAGACGTCGAACACAACGAAGGCGAGCGCCGCGAGCGCGAGCAGCCAGGTCCACTCGGTGTGGGCGTCCGGCTCGCTCGACGCGCTCGAGACGGCGACCTCGCCGCCGCCCTCGGCGACGAGCGGCCTCGGCGTGAGGTCGCTCTCGGCGACGCTCGTCAGGTTGGCCGGCACCAGGACGGAGCCGGCCTGCGGCCCCTGCCAGGAGAGGCGGTAGAAGCCGGCGCGCGGCGTCTCGGCGATCACGGCGACGCCGCCGCGCTGCGCGACGTCGAGCCGCTCGCCGGCAGGGCCGATGGCCTGGAGATCGCGCGCGGTCGCGGGGACGCTCACGCGCAGCGGCTCGCCGGTGCGCGCGGGGCCGGTGATGCCGTTCGCGCGGTGGGCGCGCGCCTGCTCGAGCAGGTTGCGCACGAAGAGCACGAAGGACGCCTTGAGCGGCCAGTCGCTCTCGCCCACGTCGAAGCCGAGCAGCGTGCCGGTCCGCGAGGCGGTGGAGATGTCGGTCGCCACCGTGCCCTCCTGGGCGCGGATCAGCGCCCTCGTCGCGGACTCGGGCGCGAGCGACGAGGCGGCGCGCAGGTGCACGCCGTCGAGCGTGAGGAAGCGCAGCCGCGGATCGGCCGTGTCCCACGACGTGAGCGTGGGCCGAACGATCGTCGGGCCGACGACCGTGCCGAAGCAGCGCCCGGGCGGCGGGTTCACGAGGAGCAGGTCGCCGCCCGGCACGTCGGGCGGGCACGCGCCGTCGACCACCACGAACGTGTCGGGATCGAGCGCGGGCGCGCCGAGGAGCTCCGCGAGCGAGCCCGACGTCACCGAGGTCATCGGGTCCGACGCGAGCGCCCGCGCGAGCCACGGAGAGCCGCTGGAGGTCGTCGCCCCCGCCGGCCCGCTCGGGGCGACGAGCCCGGGCTTGCCGGCGCCGCCCTGACCCGGCCCCGCCTCGCCCCCGCCGCCCGACGCGAGGAACACCGGGAGCCTGTCGCCCGCCGGCACGCGGCCGTACGCGACGTCGTCGATCGGCATCGCGTCCCGCGGTGAGAGCTCGAAGAGCAGCCCCTTGCGGTAGTCGCCGGGGGACGGGCGGAACGTGAGCACAACGGGCAGGCGCTCGCCCGGCTTCACCAGCACGCGCCGAGAGCTGAGCACGTCGGAGGCGTTGTCCTGCCGCATCGTCACGTAGAGATCGCGCGGCTGCGCCCCGAGGTTCGCGACCACGAGGAAGGCCTGCACCTCCTCGCGATCGTCGGGCCGCGGAGCGTCCGCGCCGCTCGCGCCGCTCGCGCTCGCTGAGCCGCTCCCGGAGCGCACGTCGACGCGGACGATGGCGGCGTTGTCCACCGGGGCGCCGACGGTGATGACCTCGAGCGGGAGCGACACCCCGCGCAGCGCGGCGGGGCGGGCCAGGTTGCCGTCGGTGATCACGACGATCCGGCGGGCGCCGCCGAGCTGCCGGAGCCGGTCGACCGCGAGCGCCACCGCGGCCCCGAGGTCGCCCTCGACCTCGCGCGCGGCGACGGTGTCCACCGCCGCCTTGAGCCGGACGAGATCACGATCGAGCGCCGCGACGAGGCGCGCGTCGCGCCCCGCCTCCAGGATCAGCGCGTCGCTGCCCGGCGTGAGGCCCGAGAGGAGATCCCTGGCGAGCCGCTTTCCGAGCTCGATGCGCGTGGTCGCCTCGCCGGACGGCGACCGCGCGGCCGCGGACATCGAGGCGCTCGTGTCCAGGATGATCGCCACGTGGTCGCCGGTGAACGCGCGCCCGCGCGAGGCGGGGCGGGCGAGGGCGAGCGCGAGCAGCGCGATCGCGAGCACCTGCAGGACGAGCGGGAGCTGGGCGATGAGCCTGCGGAAGGGCGCGCGCGCCATGAGGTCGCGCTGCGCCGCGGCCCAGAGCCACGTCGAGGGGACGCGGCGGCGGCTCCGCTTGATCTTGAGGATGTAGAGGAGGACGAGCGGGCCGAGCAGCGCGAGCAGCCACAGGCCGCCGGGGGCGAGCAGCGAGAGCGGAGAGCCCGCCGAGGCCTGTGCGAGCGGCGCGGCCACCTCAGTCGACGCTCCTCGAGACGAAGCGGCGGACGGCGCCCTCGAGCGGCTCGTCGCTCCGCGCGCGCACGTACGTCGCCCGGTGCCGGCGCGCCCAGGCGCGCAGCGCCTCGCACAGGCCGGCGAGGCGCGCGGCGTACGCGGCGAGGGCCGCGGCGTCCATGGTCACGTCGACGAGCGCCCCCGTCTCGGCGTCCTCCAGCGTCAGGTCGCCCTCGAAGCTCGGCGCGAGCTCCTCGGCGGCGACGACCTGGACGACGGCGACGTCGTGGCCCGCCTGCGCCGCGCGCCCGAGCGCGGCGGTGACGGGGCCCGGGTCGAAGAAATCGGAGAGCACGCACAGCATGCCGGGCCGGGCGCTCTGCCGCACGACGGCGTCGATCGCCCGCGCGAGGTGGGTCCCGCCGGACGCCCTCACGCCGTCGAGGGCGCGGAGCAGCGCGGCGAGCCCGGCGCGCCCGCGCACCGGCGCGTGCTCGCGGGCGATGCCGTCGCCCGCCACGAAGAGCTGCGCGCGCTCGGAGCGCGCGAGCGTCATGTAGCCGATCGCGGCCGCGAGCCGCCGGGCGGCGTCGAGCTTCGTGGGCTCGCCGAAATCGAGGGACGCCGACGCGTCGCAGACGATCCGGGCGATGACGTCCTCCTCGGCGCGGAACAGCTTGAGCACCGGCTCGCCGGTGCGCGCGTAGGCGGCCCAGTCGATGCGCCGCATGTCGTCGCCGGGCGCGTAGGCCCGGTGCTCCTTGAACTCGGCCGACCCGCCGCGGCGCCGCGCGAGGTGCTCGCCGGTCCCGCCGGACCGGGCGCGGATCTCGAGCCGCCGCCGCAGGACCTCGAGCTCGCGGACGAAGCTCGCGCCGAGGAGCGGCTCGGGAGAGGAGGGGAGCATCGGGGAGGAGTAGACATCGTTGTGGCCGGCGGTGCCAGCGGGGTCGCGGGGGAGGGCCGCTCGCGCGCGAGACGGGCAGAGACGGCGGCGGACGGGCAGAGACGAGCGGCGGACGGGTGGAGTGCGGCCCGAGAGGCCGTGAACGAGCGGCGGACCGGCTCGGCTCGCCGCTGCCGTGCGACTCCGAGACAAACCGCCACCCTGGGGCACCGCGCCACATCCGCTTTCGCTGCCGCCGTTCATTTTCCGTCCACGGGCGCAGCTTCCTCCATGGCTCGCTTTATGCGACCGGCGCAGCGGTCCAGCAGTTCGTGAGTGGGCTCGACCGGGTAGAGCCGTCGATCGCCCGATACCGATGTTTCACCTGAAGAGGAGGTATCGTGAAGGCCCTTGTTTTCCACAAACCTTCCGACGTCCGCGTCGATAACGTTCCGGATCCCAGGATTGAAGAGCCCACCGACGCCATCGTGCGTGTCACCGCGACCGCGATCTGCGGCTCCGATCTCCATATCTACAACGGCTTCTTCCCCCAGCCGCGGCCGATGGTGCTCGGCCACGAGTTCATGGGCATCGTCGAGGAGGTCGGCCCGCAGGTCACGAAGCTGAAGAAGGGCGACCGGGTGGTCGTCCCGTTCCCGATCGCGTGCGGGCATTGCTTCTTCTGTCAGGCGGAGTTCCCCGTCCACTGCGAGCGCTCGAACCCCAAGCACTACGGCCCCGAGGGCGGCGTGATCGAGAGCAAGGGCGCCGCCCTCTTCGGGTACACGGACCTCTACGGCGGCTACAACGGCGGCCAGGCCGAGCTCGTGCGCGTCCCCTACGCCGACGTCGGGCCGCGGAAGGTGCCCGACGGGCTCACCGACGAGCAGGTCCTCTTCGCGACCGACATCCTCCCCACCGGGTGGACGGCGATCGAGTGGGCCGAGCTCAAGGGCGGAGAGACGGTGGCGGTGTTCGGCTGTGGGCCGGTCGGCCTCGCGACCATGAAGATCGCCTGGCTCCGCGGCGCGGGGCGCGTCATCGGCGTCGACCGGGAGGAGTACCGCCTGAAGAAGGCCCGCGACGTCGCCCAGGCCGAGACGATCAACGTCGACCAGGTGAACGCCGTCGAGGCGATCCGCTCGATGACGGACGGGCGCGGCGCCGACGTGTGCGTCGACGCTGTCGGGATGGAGGCGCACCGCACCGTCCTCGAGAAGGCCGCCAACGTCATCCATGGCCAGGTCGGGACGATATCGGCGCTCAAGCTCGCCTTCAGCGCCGTGCGCCGGGGCGGCGTCGTGCCGGTCGTGGGCGTCTACGGCGTGCCATACGACAACTTCCCGCTGGGCCAGTTCTTCGACAAGGGCCTCAGGATGCGGGCCGGCCAGGCTCCGGCGCAGAACTACATCGATCAGATCCTCAAGCACATCCAGGACGGCCACCTCCGGGCGGACGACATCATCAGCCACCGTCTCCCGCTCTCGCGCGCTCCGCACGGCTACGAGGTCTTCAACAAGAAGCTCGAAGACTGCGTCAAGGTCGTCCTCCAACCCTGACGCCCCGCCCTCCGATCGCCCGGCGCGCGCTCGGCCACGCTCGACAGCGCGCGCCGGCTGACACCGGCGTCAGGGGCGCCCCGCGACGCTGCGTTGTAAGTCATCGAAAACACACAGCTTCCTTCCGGGTATGTCGCTTGCTCAGCGCCGGCCTCGGCAGGCCGCCCGCTTGCCTGGGCACCCGTGCCGGCCCGTCATCGCACGGAGGGATAGCTCTGATGGTTCGACCTCTGCGCCCGCATCGATCGCTCCTTCACCCCTTGTGGTTCGGCGCCCTGGCGCTCCTTGTCCTCAACGATCACGCCCTCAAAGGTTCTGGCCTCCTCCCCGGATGGCTGACCGGAAAGCTCAGCGACCTCGCCGGGCTGCTGGTCGCGCCCGCGGTCCTCGCCGCGCTGCTCCGCGTCTCCTCGCGCCGCGGCTTCCTCGGCGCCCACCTCGCCACCGGCGCCGTCTTCTCGGCCATCAAGCTCGCTCCGGAGGCCGCCCACGCGGTCGAGGCGCTCATGGCGCTCACGCCGATCCCGTGGCGCATCACCGTCGATCCGACGGACCTCATCGCGTTGCCGATGCTCTTCCTCTCGTACCGCGCGCTCGGCGAGGCCGCGCAGGGGCCCGAGCCCGCGCGGCAGCCGGTCGCGCACCGGCTGGCGCTGATGGCGGGCAGCCTCGCGTGCGTGGCCACGAGCCGCGCGCCGGAGCCGGAGCCGTGCGGCGGGACGAACGGGTGCCTGCCGCAGCAGCCGCAGGAGCTCGCGTCGCTCGTGATCGGCAACTCGACCGAGACCGAGCAGCTCATCCGCGTGCGCCGGCTGCGCGAGTCGGTGCGGGTCGACTGCCGCGTCCTGCTCGGCGATCCGACGGGCGCCCTCTCGCGCGAGCTGTTCGCCGACGCCGAGACCTGGCTCATCCAGCCGGGCCGCGCGCTGCCGCTGGGGAACGCGGGGTGCGACGCCTACCTGATCGACGCCGACGGGCTGCCGCTCACGCTGCTCGCGTGGTCCGCGCTGCAGTTCCCGGAGCAGATCCTCACCACGTCGACGCAGAACCCGCAGCCGGCGCGGGTGATCGCGCTCCAGCGCGCCGGGGCGCGGCTCGAGCTCGCCGAGCACCCCGCGGTGTTCGATGCGCCGCCGGCCGAATCTCCGCCGCCCGCCGAGGCGTGCAGCCCCTCCACCGAGGGGAGCCGGCTCGACTGGACGGTGCGCGACGAGGTGACCGCGGTCGTGGCCAGCGTCACGTCGTCGCCGGACGGGTGCCACGCGATCGCGCTCGAGCCCGACAAGAGGGTCTTCTATCTCTGCCTGCCCGCCGAGGCGCTGCCGGTCAAGGCCGGCGACATGGTCAGCCTGCGCTCCGTCATGATCACCGGGATCGTCGGCGGGCCCTACCCGGAGCTCCGGCAGGGCGAGCAGGCGCACGCGCGCGGCGTCGCCATCGAGAGCGAGGCGTACGCCGTCGTCGCGCTGCAAGGCAACGTGCTCGCCCGCCCGTGGATGCTCGACCGGGGCGCGACAGCCCGCGATTTCACGGTCGAACTCTCGCCGATCGCGGGCTGCGACGGGTTCCACGACGCGTGCGGCAGCCTTGTCGCGCCGCTCGAGGTGTCGCTCCTCGGGGACGGCATCTCCGGGGTCGTCTCGCTGCGCGCCGGGGAGAGCGAGGTGCTCAAGGAGGGCGTCGGGACGCTCCACCTCGTGCGCGCGGAGGACATGCCCGTCCGCGACACGGAGTGCTTCTCCGCCCCCATCGATCAAACCCGCCTGCTCGAGTCGGTCTTCGTCGCCGCCCCCGCGGCCCCGTAGGAGGTCACGCCATGAAGCTTCGAATCCTTGATGTTCTCGCGCTCGGCGCCGCTTCCCTGCTCGGCGCGTCCGGATGCAGCATGGACGCGGGCGACGCGGACGACGCGTACGGCGCCGCCCCGCCCACGGCGCCCGGGGTGCCCGGGCCCACCGGCAGCGTGGGTGTTTCCCAGAGCGGCTCGCAGGACTTCGGCCTGTTCCGCCAGATCCTCGAGGACGGCGAGATCCCGGGGCCCGACACGCTCGACGACGTCGGCTTCTTCGCCGAGCACAAGCTCGACTACCCGGCCGCGACCTGCGGCGAGGACGTGTGCATGCACGGCCTGCTCGGGATCATGGGCAACATGATCAGCGGGTCGCCCTGCACGCTCATCCAGATCGGGATGAACTCGCCGGTGGACCTCGGCGCGCTCGAGCGGCCGCCGCTGCACCTCGTCGTCGCGGTCGACACGAGCGGCTCGATGGAAGGCGACCCGATCACCTACGTGAAGGCGGGGCTCGTCGAGATGATCGACGCCCTCGAGCCGACCGATCGGATCTCGCTCGTCCGCTACGCGGACGCCGCCGAGGTCGTCCTCGAGCGGGCAGAGGCCTCGGATCGGGACGCGCTGACGGAGGCGTTCGAGAGCCTGGTCGCGGACGGGTCCACCAACCTGTACGGCGGGCTCTTCACCGCGTTCGCGCTCGCCGAGCGGCACCTCGATCCGGCGTGGCAGAACCGCGTGATCTTCCTGTCCGACGGCGTGGCCACCGTCGGGCTCACGTCGCCCGAGCGGCTCAAGACGCTCGCGGCGGGCTACGCGGAGATGGGGATCGGCGTCACCGCCGTCGGCGTCGGAAGCCAGTTCGACGTCGACGCGATGCGCGGGATCAGCGAGGTCGGCGCGGGCAACTTCTACTTCCTGGAGGACCCGAAGGCGGTCGAGGAGGTCTTCACGGAGGAGGTGAAGACGTTCCTCGTGCCCCTGGCGCTCGACGTCGATCTCGACGTCACGCTCGGCGACGGCTACGTCGTGCGCGGCGCGTACGGCACGAACGGCTGGCGCGTCGGCGAGGGCGGCGGCACGGTGCACATCCCGAGCCTGTTCCTCGCCGGGCGGACCAGCGCCGCGGAGCCGATCGGCGCCGGTCGGCGCGGCGGCGGCGGCGCGATCCTGCTCGAGCTCGTGCCGAGGGAGGACCAGAGCCGCGTCGAGGATCCGCACGCCGTCGGCAGCCTCGAGCTGTCCTGGAAGCACCCGCTGACCGGCGAGGCGCGCTCGCAGCAGGTCGACGTCGAGGCGCCGAGCACGCCCGACGCGCCGCCCAGGGCCGGTTATTTCTCCGACGCCACGGTCGAGAAGGGCTTCGTGATGTTGAACCTCTTCGCCGGGTTCAAGCTCGCCGCCCAGCTCGCCGCGGACGCCGATCCGCGCACCGCGCGCCGCACGCTGGAGGCGCTGCGCCCGAACGTGGAGGCGTGGCTCGAGGAGAGCCCGGATCCGGACGTGGAGGACGACCTGCGCTACGTCGACCTGTTCATCGAGAACCTCATCGAGGCGGAGGCGAACGTGCAGCCCTACACGCCGGCCGATCCGCCGAACCCCTGGCCCGCCGACTGATCGCGGGAGATCGCTCCTCGGCCGCGCGTATCCATCGATGTGGAACCGCGCAAGGGGGGAGGGAGGAGGGGGGAGGCAGGAGGGGGGAGGGAGGAGGGGGGAGGCAGGAGGGGGGAGGGAGGAGGGGGGAGGGAGGAGGGGGGAGGGAGGAGGGGGGAGGCAGGAGGGGGGAGGCAGGAGGGGGGAGGCAGGAGGGGGGAGGCAGGACGGGGGAGGCAGGAGTGGGGAGGGGGGGAGACGGGAGAGTCCCAGGATGCGCCCGCACGCGCGTGTGCAACGCGCGTGCGCGGAGGAGATGGCGCTTCCCTCGGAAAGCGCCCTGTGTAGAATGCTTGGTTTACCGTCGCGAGGAAGGAAGTTTGCTCATGCGAAGAACTGGTTTTCTTGGGTTGGCGGCGATCACCGCCTGTCTGACGGCCGCTCTCCCGGTGAGCGCGGGTGTCGAGGAGTGCGGCAATATCCGGTTCGACGCGCTGTCGAGCTGTGAGGTGCGCGTCACGGCGGAGTGCGCCGCGAGCTGCACCGAGCTCGGGATCTACAAGACGGCGTGCGCCACGAAGCTCGTGCCGGTGTGCAAGTCGGAGTGCACCCTCTCGGCGGAGGCGACCTGTACGGACAGCTGCACGACGCAGTGCACGGCGGACTGCGACAGGGGCGTCAACGTCATCTGCTCTCATAACTGCTTCGCCGAGTGCACCACGACGCGGGACGTCGAGTGCGCCGGCGCGACCGACGCCTCGCAGTGCGCCGCGACGTGGGACGCGAACTGCGACGCCGAGTGCGACGCCCAGTGCGTGACGGTGGACGGCGGCTGCTATCAGCACTGCGTCGAGTGCTGCGGGGGCTCGTGCACGGCCGACGCGAACATGGACTGTCAGACCACCTGCCAGGACGAGATCTTCGAGGAGTGCGAGCACGAGTTCCGTGCGAACTGCGACGCTTCCTGCAGCGGTGACGGCGCGCTCTTCTGCGACGGCAAGTACATCATCTCCGGCTCTCAGATCCCGGCCTGCGTGAACGCGCTGCTCGAGCAGGGCATCGAGGTGGAGGCCAAGGCCGAGGTCACCATCGGTCCAGACGGCATCAACGGAGACATCGCCGCCGGCATGTGCGCCTTCAGCCCCGCGGGAAGCAAGGTCTCCCTGGGCGCGCCGTTCGCCGCGCTCGCCGCGGCGGCCGGCTGGCTCGCGCGGCGCCGCCGTCGCTCCTCGCGCTGACCGTCTCCCGATGATCGTGCGGCCGACCCCCCGGGCGCTGATCGCGCTGCTCTTCCTGTGCTCCGCGGGGTGCGGGAGCGAGGACGCCGACGCGCTCGTGGTGGTCGGCCTCACGACGGACATGGCGGTCGGCTTCGAGATCGACCGCGTCGAGCGCACCACCCAGGTGGATGGCGTCATCACGCGCGCCGAGAGCCTCTCGTATGGGAGGGGCGAGCTGTCGCTCCCGTCGGAGCTCGCGGTCGAGCCAGCGCATGGCGGCGCGGAGGTCGCGCTGACGATCGCGGCGTTCCGCGACGGCGAGGGGGCGCCCGTCGTGACGCGGACGGCCGCGACCCGCGCGGTCAGCGGGCGAGCGCTGTTCCTGCCCGTCTCGCTCGACGCGGCGTGCTCCGCGATCTCCTGCGCGGCCGGCGCGACGTGCGCGGCGGGGGCGTGCGTCGATCCTTTCATCGAGCCGTCGACGCTCGCGGACCACGATCCGGCGTGGATCGCGTCGGCGAGCGACGCGTGCAAGATGCCTTCATCGGGCGACCCGACGGTCGTGATCGGCCAGGGGGAGCGCGCGTTCGCTCCGCTGGAGCGCGGCGATGTGGTGACGATCGAACCGGGCCCTCAAGGGGGCCACCACGTCTGGCTCGCGCTGCGCGTCACGGGACTCCGGCAGATGGGCTCGCGCCTGACGGTGGGTGGGCACTACCCCGATCTCGCGTTCGAGCTACCTTCCTTCACCTCGCTGGTCACGCTGCGCAGGGCAGGGGACGCCGGCTGCGAGATCTACGGAATCCGCTTTCAGGTGGACCGGGGCCTCCCGGTGGAGTCCGTGCGGGGTCGAGCGCTCGACGCCGAGATCGTCCTGGAGGACCCGAACGGCGACGTCGCGACCGCGGCGCAGCGGATCGTCATCGCGCCGTGACGAGAGCCGCCCCCTCGCGAGGCGGCGCGGGCAGGTCGCGACCTGCCGAGGCTGCCGGTTTCAGTCGCGGATCGACTCACCGCCCCTCGCGAGGCGGCGCGGGCACGTCGCGGCCTCCCGGGGCCGCCGGCTCACCCCGCTTGCGACGTCGCGCCGCCGCGGTCGCCGCGAGGCCCGCCACGGCCATCACGCCGGCCCAGCCCGCGCCAGCGTCGCCGGCGCGGCACCCGCAACCGCCGTCGGCGCCCGGCCCGGTGTCTCCTCCGGGCACGGCTCCGCCCGTGCCCGCGCCGATGCCTGCGCTTGCGCCTCCTCCGCTCGCCGCCGTCGCTCCGCCGGCCCCGCTCGCGCCGGCGCCGCCTGCGCCGCTGCCGGCGTCGGGTGAGCCGGCGTCCGGCGTGCAGTCCTTGTGGCCCGTCATCAGCGCGATGCGCGGCCAGTCCGCCGGGCAGAGGGCCCCGACCGGCGTGCTCGCGCCGCACTCGAGCGGGCCGAGGAGGCACGCCTGGTGGAGCAGCGGCTCGAACGTCGCGCCGCCGTCGAGCGAGCGGCCGATCGTGAAGCCGTCCAGGAACTCGCTCGCGCACGCGTACAGGCCCGTCTCGGTCCAGGTGAAGCAGCGCGGCGCGATCGTGGAGACCCGCTCGAAGGCGAGCGTCGACGAGGGCGCGCGGAAGACGCCGTCGATGTCGCTGCCCACCGCCACCGTGGCGCCGTCGGGCGAGATCGCGAACGCGCGCACGAAGCCCTCCGTCTCGAACACCGGCTCGAACGTCGCGCCGCCGTCCCTCGACACGAACAGCCGCCCCGGCGCGCTCGCGACGCGCACGTAGAGCACGTCGGCGTCGCGCGGATCGACCCCCGCGATGTACGGCTCGCGCGCGGTCGTGCTCCCCGGGACGGCCGCGGTCTCCCACGTCTCCCCGCCGTCGACCGACCGCGCGAGCACCCCCTTGGCCGATCCGCCGCCGCTCGAGAGGCCGCTCACATAGACGCGCCGCGGATCCGACGGGGCGATGTCGACCGTGCGCGCCTGAAAGCCGGCCGGGAGCGGCGTCCCCGCGCTCTCCCAGCGCGCGCCGCCGTCGCGCGACGCCCAGAGCCCGGGTCTGTCGCCCGCGGCGACAGCGACGGCGTGCGACGGGTCGCCCTGCCGGACCGAGAGATCGACCATCGGTCGCCCGGCGAGCTCTGCCGCGCCCGTCCAGGCGCAGCCGCCCTCGGCGCCGACCGCGAGCCCGTCGCCCAGCGCGGCGAGCACCCTGCCGCCCGCCGCGGCCGCGATGGGGGGAGCCTGGCCGCCCGTGTCGTCGTATCCGACCGCGCCCTCGCAGATCCAGCGCCAGCTCGCGCCGCCGTCCCGCGTCGTGAGCAGGCCGTACGTCATCCGGGCCACGGCGCGCGCCGGGTCCGCCGGGTCGAAGACGATCTGGTCCGCGGAGGGAAAGACGCCGTTCGCGGCAGCAGGGGAGGGCAGCGCCGCGAGCGCCGCAGCGAGCAGCAGCGCGGCGCGCGCCGGGCGAGACCTCGGCCGGCGGACAGGCGCGGAAGCAGGAACGGAGGCTGACACAGGAGCAGACACGGGGGCGGGCACGGAAGCGGGCATGGAAGCAGATGGCATCGAGGATCCATCCTATCGCGGGCCACCCGCGCCTCGCGCTCGCGCCCGCCGACCCGCGCCGCGCTCGCGCCCGCCGACCCGCGCCGCGCGCTCGCGCCCGCCGACCCGCGCCTCGCGCTCGCCAAGAAGCGCCCACGTGCCCTCGGCGCCCCGCTAGACTCGCCGCAATGCCGGAGCGCATCGTCGTGTCCTTTCGAGGTACCGCGGCCCTCTCGCAGCCGGGCAGCACGGACGCGGTCGTGCCGGGGCCCGGCCGCGCGGCGGCGTCCCGGCCGCGGGCGGCGGGGCCGCCGTCGCGCCACCGGAGCGCGCCGCACGACGCGGGCGGGGCGGCGCGCGGCGAGGAGAGCTACCTCGCGAGGGCGCTCGCGCTGAAGAAGCGCGCCGAGGCGCTCGGCGCGACGCTGTGCGCCTGGAGCGCGCAGACCTTCTCGTTCGAGTTCACCGCCGACGACATCGAGGAGGCCGTGCTGCTCGCCGCGCTCGCCGCCGAGGACGCGTCCGTGCACCCCGACGCGCGCTTCGCCGCGGGCATCGCGCAGGGGGAGATGACCTACGTCGGCGAGGCGGGGCGCTTCACCGCGCTCTCCTGGGGGCAGCCGCTGCTCGTCGCCGTCACGCTCGCCCGCGTCGCGCTCCCGGGCGACGTGCTCCTCGATCCCGCGCTCCCCGCCGTGCTGTCGGGCGAGCTCATGACCCTCGGCCTCCACCGCGGCATCGACGGCGCGCGCCGCGTGCGCGGCCTGCGCCTCGACGCGCAGCAGCCGCTGCGCAGGCAGGTCGTCGAGAGCGTGGCGCGCGTGTGCGACCCGCCGCTGCTCGGCCGCGAAGGCGAGCTCGCCGAGCTCGCCGTGCCCCCCGGCGCCCTCGCGATCGTCCGCGCCGACGCCGGCGCCGGCGGCTCGCGGCTGCTCCTCGAGCTGCTCCGGCTCCTGTCCCCGTCGCGGAGCCTCTTCGTCGCGCCCATCGGGGCCTCGCGCGAGCCGTTCGGCGCGCTCCGGCGCGCGCTCGCGCGCGCGGCGCCCCGCACCGAGAAGGCGCGCGCCCGCGCGCCGGCGCTCCCGGACCGGCTGACGCCCGCGCTCGCGCGGATCCTCGCCGGCGAGGGCGTCGAGCCGTGGACGGCCGCCGAGGTGCTCGCCGCGTGGCTCGCGCCGTCGGACGCCCGCTTCGGCCTGCTCGCCGTCGACGACGCGGCCGAGGTCGACGCCGCGAGCCTCGACGCGATCGCGATCGCCATGGAGATGGGCAGCGGCCTGCGCGCCGTCGTCCGGCTCGGGCGCGCGGACCCGCTCCCCGCGCCGCTCGCCGCGATCCCCCCCGCCGCCTCCGTCACGCTCGGCCCGCTCTCCGCCCCGATCGCCCAGGACCTCGTCCGCCGCCTCCTCGACGGCTGCATCGACGAGGCGGCCGCGCGCCGGTGGGCCGCGCGCGTGCCGGCCTTCCCGCTGGCCCTGCGCGAGCTCCTCTGCGAGGCCCTGGAGACCGGCGCGCTGCGCTGGATCGGCAGGAGCGTCGGGCCGCGCCGGCGCAGCGCCGGGCGGGGCCGGCCCGCGCGCACGATGACCGGGGCCGAGCTCGCGGCGCCGCCCGCCGTCCGGCCGATCGAGGGCCGGCTGCGCCTGCTCGCGGTCGGGCACCGCACGATCCTCACCGCGCTCGCGACGCTCGGCGGCGACGCGTCGGACGCGGCGATCGACGCCCTGTGCGACGGCACCGGCGCCCCGAAGGTCGCCTCGATCGAGGCGGCGCTGCTCGGCGCCGGCTGGGCGTTCCGGCCGGAGCCCGGCTGGCTGAAGCTCTCCTCGCGCACGCTGCGCGACGCCGTGCTCGCCGCCGTCCCGCCCGGCGAGCGCGCCGCGTGGCACCTCGCCGCGGCGCGCGTCGTCGAGGATCACGCCGGCGTGCTCGGCCTCGCGGACGCCGCGTGGCACGCCGCGAGGGCGGGCGACCGGCGCTCCGCGGCCGATCTCGCCGCGCGCGCCGCGCGCGCCGCCGGCGAGGCGCTGCTCGAGTCCTCGGCCGCCGAGCTGCTCGCGTTCGCCGACGAGCAGGAGACCGCGCGGGACCACCGGCTCGACGAGGCGCCGGACAGCAGCTCGAGCCAGCCGCCCACCTTCCGCACGCCGATCGAGGTGGTCGGCGACGCGCCGGATCCGCAGCGCGCGCTCTCCGCCGGGGAGCTCGCCGACATCGAGGCGCGCCGCGAGGCCGCCGACAGCGCCGCGCGCCGGCGGGGCTCCACGCTCCCCGCGGGGGCCGACAGCGCGGACGCCTCGTCGGCGAGCGGCGTGCCCCGGGCGCCGTGGCTGGACGACCGCCGCGCTGGGCTCCTGGACGAGGCGCCCGCGGACTTCGCCGACGTGACCGCCCTGGAAATGGAGCTCCCGCCCGGCGACGCCTCGGGGGATCCGCTCGCGAAGACCTCGGAGTCGCCCGTCCTGTCGATGAACGACATCGCGGTCCGCCTCGCCGAGCTCGCCAGGCAGGCGCTCGTGCAGGGCGATCTCCGGACGCTGGAGCGGCTCGTGGGCGAGCTCCGCCGCACCGGCGAGCACGCCGACCTCGTCGAGCGCATGAGCGGCCTCATCTCGCTCGGGCGCGGCGCGAAGGACGAGGCGCTCCGTCGCTTCCGGATCGCCGCCGAGGCCGAGGCGCCGCCCGCGCAGCGGGCGCGGGCGCTGCTCGCCTACGGCGTCGCGCTGGCGGCCGCGGGCCGGACGGAGGGCGCCCTGCTCGAGGGGCTGAGCGCCCTCGCGCGCGCCCGCGAGGCCGAGGATCGCCGCGGCGAGCAGGCCTGCGCGCAGTTCCTGGCGCGCCTCGCGGCCGCGACCGGGCACGAGGACGCGGCCCGCACGTGGGCGCACGTGGCGCGCCTCGCCGGCGCGGCGCCCCCCTCGTGACGGCGCATTGACAGCATCGTCGCGGCTGTCCATACCCGCGGCCATGTCGTCCCGAGCGCCCTCCGGCGAGCCGGCTCCCGACGCGGAGGCCGGCGAGGACCGCGCCGCGCGCGCCAGCGCCAGCGCCAGCGCGCCCGAGGGCCGCGCCGCCCGCGCCAGCGCCAGCGCGCGCTCCGGCGTCAGGGCGCGCGCAGCCCTCGCGCTCCTCGCGCTCGCGCTCTCGCTCGGCGCGGTCGCCGGGATCGCGTTCCAGCGCTACGCCGCGGTGCACCTGCGCGCGCTGCCGAAGGTGCCGAGCTGCGTCCGCGGGGCGCGGGTCGCGCTGCGCAGGCCGGTCGCGGTGTCCGGCACCGAGCCCCGCCAGACCGCGTCGGGCGAGACGGTCTACCTCACGCTCGGCGAAGACCGCGCCGTCGCCTGCGCGCTCCAGTTCGACGAGCCGCTCGCGCGCCACCTCGCCGGCGCGCTGGCCGAGCAGGAGACGGCGCCGCGCGCCGCCCGGCTGGTCGAGCTCGTGCGCGACCGCGTGCCGGCGGACCCGGCGCACGACCGCGCGGCCTCCGCGGCCTACATGATGGCCTCGGCGGCCCTGCGCGGCATGCCCCAGGACGCGCCCGAGGTCCGCGCCGCCGCCGAGGAGCTCGAGCTGCGCCACGCCTGCCGCTTCGCCTTGCGGCGCTCCTGCCCGACGCGCCCGTGGCCGCCGCTCCTCGTGTGGCTCACCGGCGTCCCCGCCGCGCTGAGCCTGCTCGCGCTGCTCGGCCTCGGCCTCGTCGCGAGCGCCGCGCGCTACCGGCGCTGGACGGAGCGCCGGGGCCGCTGATCGACCGGGCGCTCGCGCCCGCGCGCCGCGACCGAGCTCCCGCGCTCGCGCGCCTCAGTCGAGCGCCTCGACGCGGAAGCTCGACTGGACCAGGCGGTGCGGCCGGGCGCCGAGGTCGGCGACGTCGAACCCGAAGCCCGCGCCCTGCTGGTGAATCCCGCCCGACGTCGCGCCGCTCGGCATCTTCACCGACGAGCTCACCGTGACGTAGACCTTCGCGCCCTTGGCGAACGCGGCGGTCATCGCGAGCGCGCGCCCGGCGAGCCGCGCCGCGGCCTCGCGCGCCACCAGCGCCCAGAGCGCGGTGGCCCCGGCCGTCGACGACAGCGCGCGCACCCCGAGCACCAGGCCGGCGCCGCTGAGCTGCACCTCGAACACCGCGCGCGCCGTCCCGGGCGTCTCGGAGGAGCGCACCGCCTCCGCGATCACGGACGCGATCGTGCCGGCGGCGGGCAGATCCAGCCCGAGCGTCTTGTCGCGATCGCGCATCGTCTCGCGCAGCACCTCGCCGGCCCTGTCCATCGAGGTCTCGCGCCGCGCGGGCGGCGCGGTCGGCGCCGCGGCCGGCGGCGCCTGATCCGGCAGCACGCCGCGGAGCTGCCACACCGGCACGCCGTCGAGCCCCGCCACGCGCGGCGGACCTTCCGCGCTCGGCGGACCGCCGTACTCGGTGGACGGCGCCGTGACGGGCGGCGCCGCGGGGCCTTCCGGCGGCGGGGCCGCGGCCTCCGCCGACGGAAGGTCGCGCCGATCGCGGCGCGCCGTCCGCCCGAGCACCGGCGGCTCCGCCTCCTCGCGCGGCCGTGCCGCGTCCGGCGGCGCGGCGCGCGCCTCGTCCTGCGTCGGCCGCAGCGGCTCGACCTGCTGCACCTCGATCTCCACCTCGCGGCCCGCGCCGCTCGAGCGGGCCACGAGCGCCGGCGCCGCGCCGCCCGCGATGCGCGCCAGCCCCGGGATGGCGGCGTGGAGCAGCGTCGCTGCGAGCAGGAAGCGGACCTCACGGGGGAGCAAGCGCGGAGCACCTTGGTGGGGGCGCGAGGGGGGTGCAAGTGCGCGTTTCATCGCCGCCGTGCTCGCCCAGGCGCTCGCACCTCACCTGCACGCCGCGCGCAGATCCCGCGCGCTCCCCCGCTTCGCCGGGCGGACGCGCTCGCCTACGCGTGATCCAGCAGGGCACACAGTATTCCGATCTCCCTTGAATATGCGCGCACGGCACGGTTGCCGCTTGAGCTTATTACCGTGCTGGTCGATGCTCCCGCTGCCACGGCGCCTTCCGGGCTCGGCGGCAGGAGCAGAGACGCAGCGCGGCGCCGTCAGTGCAACGCGCTCCAGCACACGAACCAGCGCCCGGCCGGAGAAGGCCGAGCGCTACGTCCCCGTTGTTGAGGAGGGGTATCGCATGAAGGGAAACGTGCGCGCTGACAGGTCGCCTGCGGACCTCTCGATGACGCCCACGCCGCCGCCCGTGACCGTGATCCAGGAGCCCCTGGAGGGCGGTCCCCCCCTCGAACCGCCGTCCTTCGGCGCGACGCCCGCTCCGGAGGAGCCAGGGTTCCTCTTCGAGCCGCCGCCCCTCGGCGCGGCGCCTGCGCTGCAGGACCAGGGGTTTCCCCCGGGCCTCGACCCGGCGCCGGGCCCCTCGCCGCTCCACCTGGCCGGGGTCGCGCCGTACGGGAGCTGGTCCGCGCCCTCCCCGGACGAGCGCCGCGCCCGCCGGTGGCGCGCCCTCGGGGCGTTCGTCCTGGCCGCGGCGACCGTGATCTTCGTCGTCGTGCTCACCGCGCGCGGGATCGCCGCGCGGATGCCGGGCGTCTCCGCCGAGGCCTTCCGCGGCATGACGCCCGTCAGCCGCGCGCTCCTCGTCGCGTCGCGCGCCGCGCGCGACGGCGCCGCGGCCCGGGTGCTCGTCGCGCCCGAGGTGTTCGCCCGCTGGCAGGGCGCGACCCCGCCGCCCGCGATCCGGCACGACGGGTACGCGTCGATCCGCGGCGGCGTGCTGTTCACGCCCGAGTCGTTCAGGCCCGCCGGGTCGAGCTACGACCTCCTGCTGCACTTCCACGGCAACACCCAGCTCGTCCGCGAGAGCGCCGAGGTCGCCGGGCTGAACGCCGCGGTCGCCGTCATCAACCTCGGCATCGGCTCCGGGGCCTACGAGGACCTCTACGCGCAGTGGGGCGCGTACGAGAGCCTGCTCGCGGACATCGACAGGGCGCTCGCGCAGCGCGGGCTGCCGACCCCGCGGCTCCGCCGGGTCGCGCTCTCCTCGTGGAGCGCGGGCTACGGCGCCGTCGCCAAGATCCTGGAGCTCCGCCGCGGCACCGAGACGCTCGACGCGATCCTGGTCACCGACGGCATCCACTGCGGCTTCGTCCCCGACCAGCCGAGCGGGCTCAACACGCTGCAGCTCGCCTCGTTCGCGCGCGCGGCGCAGCGCGCCGCCGAGGGGCAGCTGCTGTTCACGATCACGCACTCGGAGATCGACCCGATCGCGTACGCGAGCTCCAGCGCGACGGCCAGCTACCTGCTCGACGCGGCCGCCGGCTACCCCGTCGAGCGCGCGATCGCGCTCGACGCGCCGCCGCACCTCCGGCTGCGCGCGGCCGAGGGCGCCGTCTCGAGGAAGCTCGAGAAGCAGATGATCCCGACCACGGAAGCGCACGTGGGCGAGCTCCACGTCCGCGGTTTCCGGGGCAACACCCCCGAGCACCACATGGCGCACCTGCTCCAGATGGCGTCGACCGTGCTCCCCGAGCTCGTCGAGCGCTGGAGCGAGGGCGGCGACCCCCGCCCCCTCGACCCCTGAGGCCGCCTCCCCGCTGACCGGCGGCGCCGTACGAGCGCGCGCCCGCCGGCCAGCCGTCCGCCGCGCTTCAGCTCCGGCTCCGCGCCTCGTCGATCCAGGCATTGATCGCCGCCGTCACCGGGTGATCTGCCCCGAGATCCGCCTCGGCCAGCGCGAGCGCCCGCTCGTACAGCGGCAGCGCCGCGGAGACCCGCCCGGCGGCGTGGTGGACCTGCGCGAGCCGGACCAGGGTCGGCCGGAGCGACGGGTGGGAGGCCCCGCCGAGCGCCTCGCGGGCGGCGAGCGCGCGCTCGTACAGCGCCGCCGCCTCGGCCGGATCGCCGAGCGCCTCCCGCGCGGCCCCGAGGTTGTGGAGGATCGACGCGAGGAGGGCCCCCTCGACGGCCGGGTTCGCCTCGGCGATGCCGAGCGCCCGCCGGAGCATCGCCTCCCGTTCGGCGGCCGGGCGATCCTCCTCGAGGAACGTCGCCGCGTTGTAGAGCGCCTCCGCGACGAGCGGGTGATCGTCGCCGAGCGCCCCCTCGCGCAGCGAGAGCGCCCGCTGGAAGAGCGGCGCCGCCTCGGCGCGCGCCCCCCGGCGGCCGAGCAGCAGGCCGAGCCGGTTCAGCAGCGCCGACAGCTCGACCGGATCCGGGTCGCGCATCCGGTCGTACCCCGCGAGCATCCGGCGGAACAGCGCCTCCACGTCCTCGGCCTTGCCCTGCCGCTCGAGGATGGCGGCGAGCTGCTCGAGCAGCCTCGGCAGCGGCGGGTCGGCGCTCGCCCCGGCCGCCTCCGCGATGGAGATCGCCCGCGCGGAGCTCGCCCGCGCCTCCTCGAGCCGGCCCTGCGCGAGCTGCGCCGAGCTCAGCGCGTAGAGCGGCCCCGTGAGCTCGGCGTCCGCCGGGCCGTAGATCTCCTCGGCGATCCCGAGCGCCCGCGCGCACGTCGCCTCCGCCTCGGCGTGGCGGGAGGCGGCCAGCGCCGACGCCGCCTCGTCGAGTAGGCTCCGGTACTCTCTCCCCCTCCACCAGCGCCGCACGGCGCGATCGGGTCGCATGCCCCCTCTACTACCTCGCCCCCGACCGTCGGGGCGAGCGCGCGCTGTGGGGGCGGGGACGTCCGGCGACCGCGGCGGCGGGACGATGCACGGACGGTCGTAGAAGGGCATCGCGCGGACGCGGAGCGGTGTAATCTGCTCGCAGGATCTCGTGGCACGAAGGTGGGATGCGGACGCTCGATGCCAGCAACTGGCGGCTCCCGTGGATCGGGGCTATGGCGCACGACGCATGGTGCAGCGCCTCCCGCATGGCGTGCCGCCGGGCCTCTGGGAGGGGGGAACCGGCCTCGCGAACGGGGCGATCGAGGAAAGGTCGCCAAGGACTTTTCTTCCGTTTAGACTGCCTCGACGGCCCCACGCGTCGACGTCCCCCACGATCATGAGGTCCAGGCTCACGCATCGCGAGGCATCGATACCGAGGGGAGGGCTCGCCCGCGCCCGCACGGGGAAGGCGACGGAGTTCATATGAGTGCCAACGAAAACGTCGTCGATGAAGTAGCGCGCAGCGAGCCGATCGATCCGTTGCTCGGAAAGGTGCTCAACGGCAAGTTCAAGATCCTGTCCCAGCTCGCGACCGGCGGCATGGGCACGATCTATCGCGGCGAGCAGATCCCGCTCGGGCGCCCGGTGGCGATCAAGGTCTTGATCCCGAACCAGGCCTCGCGGCAACTCGACCCGAACTTCCACAAGCGCTTCTTCCTCGAGGCGAGCATCCTCGCGCGCCTCCAGCACCCGAACATCGTCACCGTCTTCGACTACGGCAAGATCGAGGCCGACGATCAAGAGCGGTTCTTCATGGCGATGGAGTTCCTCGAGGGCGAGACGCTCTTCCGGCGCGTGCGCCGGCAGGGGCGCCTCCCGCCGCCCGAGGCGATGCGCATCGCGCGGCAGATCGCGCGCGGGCTGCGCGAGGCGCACAAGCACGGCGTCGTCCACCGCGACCTCAAGCCGTCGAACGTCATGCTCGTCTCCAACGAGGACGCGGAGGAGGCGGTCAAGATCCTCGACTTCGGCCTCGTGAAGCAGCTCGGCGACGACTCGGAGGAGCTCACGCAGCAGGGCGCGTTCCTCGGCTCGCCGCGCTTCATGTCGCCCGAGCAGATCTCGCACGGCAAGGTCGATCTCAGGACCGACATCTACTCGCTGGGCGTGATCCTCTACCAGATGCTCTGCGGGAAGGTCCCGTTCGAGTCCGAGAAGTCGATCCAGATCCTGATGGCGCACCTGCAGCAGCCGGTGCCGCGCATGAAGGATCGGAACCCGGACGTCGACATCCCGGAGCCGCTCGAGGCGCTCGTGATGCGCTGCCTCGCGAAGGATCCGGACGGCCGGCCCGCGACGATGGACGCGCTCATCCAGGGCCTCGGCGAGTGCGCGCGCGGCATGGGCGTGACCACCGCGTTCGGCGGCACGCAGATCACCTCGTTCGAGTCGCTGCCCGGCGTGCAGATCTCGTCGCGTTCGTCCACGGTGCAAGCGCTCAAGGAGGCGGTCACGCTCCCGGCGCCGGACGACGACGCGAGCGGCCGCACCTCGGGCGTCGGCACGGGCCCGGGCGGCGTGGCGGCGGCGGCGACGGACCCGGGGAAGAGCGGCGTGGGCGCGCAGGACGCGCGACCCGGCGGCGGGCGCAAGGCGGCGATCCTCGCCGCGATCGGCGCCATCATCGTGGCCGCGGTCGTCTTCGTGCTCACCCGCAACCCCGCGCAGAGCGAGGCGACGACGACGCCCACGCCCGCGCCGGGGCCGGCGCCGACCGCCGCGGCCAACGAGCAGAAGGGCGCGCCCTCGTTCATGCTCATCATCGAGTCGATCCCGCCGGGCGCCGAGGTCCTCGAGGACGGCAAGTCGCTCGGCCAGACGCCGCTCCAGCTCTCGATCGAGAACGATCAGGTGCGCGCGGCGCCTCGCCGGCTGACGCTGCAGAAGGAGGGCTTCCAGCCCTACTCCATCGTGCAGGGGCCGTCCGAGATGTCGGTGCAGACCGTCGCGCGCCTCGCGCAGGCGTCGGCGCCGGCGAAGGTCGAGGAGCAGCCGTCGCAGGGCTCGGGCGGCAGCAAGCGGAACTGGGGACGCCCCCGCGCGCCGACGCCGCCCCCGCCCACGTCGAAGCCGACCGCGACCGAGCCCTCGGCGCCGTCGATCCGGATCGACCGGTAACGATCAGGACGCGCCCGACACGGAGCAACGGCGCGCCCTGATCGCGCCGCGCCGTCCAGCGCGGCGCGCCCCTGATTTCGCCGTGCCGGGCGGCGCGGCGAAGGGGCGATGCGCTAGCTTCGTGGCTGCGCATGTCCCGCCTGCTCATCGTCTCGAACCGCCTCCCCGTGACCGTCCGCGCCGAGCAGGGCGACGTGTCCGTCGTGCCCTCGACGGGCGGCCTCGTCACCGCGATCCGGGGCCCGCACGAGCGCCACGGTGGGCTCTGGCTCGGCTGGCCGGGCGACGTCTCGCGCCTCGGCGCGGAGCAGCGCCAGGAGCTCGAGGCGCAGCTCGAGCAGCTCGGCACCGTCCCGGTCCACCTCACCCCGACCGAGATCAGCCACTACTACGACGGCTTCTCGAACGGCGTCCTGTGGCCGCTGTTCCACTACCTGGTCGAGAAGGTGCACCTCGACGCGCGGCGCGACTGGGAGAGCTACCGCGCGGTGAACGAGCGCTTCGCCGACGCGGTCGCCGCCCGGTACAGGCCGGGGGACAGGGTCTGGATCCACGACTACCAGCTCACGCTGGTGCCGGCGATGCTGCGCCAGCGCATCCCCGACGCGCGGATCGGCTTCTTTTTGCACATCCCGTTCCCCGCGGCCGAGGTCTTCCGGATCCTGCCGTGGCGGGAGCAGGTGCTGCGCGGCATGCTCGGCGCCGACGTCGTCGGGTTTCACACGACGTCGTATCGGTACCACTTCGTCTACTCCGCCGCGCGCGTGCTCGGCCTCGATCCCGACCTCGAGACGCTCGCGTACGAGGGGCGGAAGGTGCGGCTCGGCGTCTACCCGGTCAGCATCGACGTCGACGAGTTCGTGCGGCTCGCCCGGGACGAGGACGTCCGCGCCGAGGCGCAGCGCCTCCGCGAGCGCGCCCAGGGGCGGAAGATCGTGCTCGGCATCGACCGGCTCGACTACACGAAGGGGATCCCGCGGCGCATGCTCGCCATCGAGCGCTTCCTCGAGCGCGAGCCCGAGCTGCGGAGCAAGGTCCGGTTCATCCAGCTCGCGGTGCCCACGCGCGAGAAGGTCGACGCGTACGCCGACTTCCGGCGGGTCGTGAACGAGCTCGTCGGCCAGATCAACGGCGCCTACGCGACGCTCGACGACGTCCCGATCCACTTCCTGCACCGGTCGATGCCGATGGCCGAGGTGGTCGCGCTCTACCTCGCGGCCGACGTGATGATGGTGACGCCGCTGCGCGACGGGATGAACCTCGTCTGCAAGGAGTACGTGGCCTCGCGGCTCGACGACACCGGCGCGCTCGTGCTGAGCGAGTTCGCGGGCGCGGCCGCCGAGCTGATCGAGGCGCTCCCGGTCAACCCGTACGACATCGACTCGGTGGCCGCGACGATCAAGCGGGCGCTCGTCATGCCGCGGTCCGAGCAGCGCGTCAGGATGCAGGCGCTCCGGCGCCGCGTGGTGACGCACGACGCGCACCGCTGGTCGCACTGCTTCCTGAGCGACCTCGAGCGCGCGAGCGCCGCGGCGCCCGCGGTGGGCGCGGCGCGGCGGCGCACGGACGCGCCCCAGCTCAACACGATCGCGAGCGCGCGCAGCGCGCCGTCGCTGGTCGTGATGCTCGACTACGACGGCACGCTCGTCCCGCTCGCGGCGATGCCCGAGCTCGCGCCGCCGGACGAGGAGCTCATCGCCGATCTGCGCGGCCTCGCGGCGCGCCCGCGGACGCAGGTGCACGTGGTGAGCGGCCGGCCGCGCGAGGACCTCGAGCGGTGGCTGGGCGAGCTGCCGATCTGCCTCCACGCGGAGCACGGGTTCTTCTCGCGCGCCGCGCCCGGCGAGCCGTGGGTCGCGCTCCGCGAGGCCTCGCTCGACTGGAAGCCGAAGGTCCGCGACGTCTTGCAGAGCTTCGTGGACCGCACGGCGGGCAGCTTCATCGAGGAGAAGGTGGTGTCGATCGCGTGGCACTACCGGAGCGCGGATCCGGAGCTCGCCAGCCAGATGGCCCGCGAGGTGCCCGCGCGGCTCGAGGAGCTGCTGCGCGAGCACGATCTCGAGCTGATCCCTGGACGGAAGGTGCTGGAGGTGCGGCTGCGCGGGGTCAACAAGGGGGTGATCGTGCCGCGCGCGCTGTCGACGGTGCCGCCCGACGCGATGGTGGTCGCGCTCGGCGACGACAGGACCGACGAGGATCTGTTCGCGGCGCTCCCCCCGACGGCGCTCACGGTGCACGTGGGCGGCGGGGAGAGCTCCGCGGCGTTTCAGCTGCCGGACCCGGCCTCGGCGCGGCGCCTGCTGCGCGCGCTCGTCGCGTGAGCGCGCGCGCGCTCGTGAGGGCGCGCGCGTTCGTGAGCGCGCGCGCGTGCGCCGGAGCTCACGCCCTCGGGCGGCGGCCGCGCCGGAGGGCGGCCCCGAGGAGCGCCGTCGCCGCGGCGAGGGCGGCGCCCGCGCCGCCGGCGCCGCCGGCGAGCGCCCCGCCGACGCTGCACGAGCCCGCGTGGGCGGCGCAGGGGGCGTCCGCGTCCGCCGCGTCCGCGCCGGCGTGCTCCTCCGCGGCCGCGTCGCAGCCGGCGGGGTCCGCGTCGCCCTCGGCGACGTCGCGCTCGAGGTCGACGTCGTCGAGGCCGAGCTCGCGCGCGTCGGCGCGCATCGCGCTCACGAGCGCCGCGGGGCCGACCCCGTGCTCGTAGGCGCCGATGTCGATGGCGCCCGTGGCCGGCCGCGACAGCGCGCCGCTGGCCGCGCGCGCCGAGCGCGTCGGCGCGAACCGCGGCGCGGCGAGCGGCCGCGGGAAGGGGTGCCCGGCCGGGCTCGGCGTCCAGCCGGCGCCGGCGTTGACGAGCGGGCTGGTCGCCGACGGGCGGAGGTCGAGCGCGCCGACGTTCGCGAAGCCGGGGTCGGCGCCCTGGAGCGTGCCTGTCCACCCGGCGGGGATCGACGAGGAGCCGCTCGGAACCCAGTTGTTCGCGCCCGCGATCAGGGCCTTGCCCGTCGCCCAGCTCGCCGACCGATCCACGTAGACCTCCACGCCGCCGCCGCCGGACCGATAGAACACGTTGTTGCTCATCTCGACGCTCTCGATGCCGTCGAACATCCGGATCGCCGCGTTGGAGCCGGGGGCGAGCAGGAACGTGTTGTTGACGAACCGGAAGCGGCCGAACGTCTGCCCCGTCCCGTCGCCGCCGACGCGCGCGACGAAGTGCTTGCCGGTCTTGCGGAAGACGTTGCCGACCACGTCGGAGTCCTCGCGGGCGAGCCCCTCGTCCTGGCCGTCGGGCCCGATCAGCTCGATCTCGTGGTACTTCGCGCCCTCGATCCAGTTGTAATAGATCTCGTTCCGCTCGGCGCGGCTCTTCACGTTGTTGCCGCCGTTGCTGTCGTGCACGTAGCAATGCCGCATGCGGAACACCGAGCCGAGGCGCGTCTCCTCGTCGGTCGCGATGTAGATCGGGTGCCTCGTGTCGCCGGAGCCGCAGGCGTAGACCTCCACGTATTCCAGCGTGAGCGAGCCCGACTCGGAGTCGGCCCCGAGGATGCCGTGACCGGGGCAGTCGTGCACCACCGCGTCGCGGATCGTGACGTCGTGCGCCTTGTTGAACACGCAGCGGCCAGAGCCCCCGGTGACCTCGAAGCCCTCGAAGACATAATGATTGCCGCCGAAGATCACCGTGTTCGAACCCCCGGATAGCACGGGGCGGCGGCCGTTCACGCGGACGCCGCGAATCGTGATCTTCTGCGACTCGGTGCCCGATTTCTTGAAGAACACGTCGCCGGGGTAGGTGGCGTTACCCTCGACCTCGACCACGTCGCCGGCAGCGAGGCGGGGGGCGACCTCCGCGAGGCTCGAATAAGGCTTGCCTCGGCCCACCTCGTACGTCGCCGCGCTCGCCGGGGAGGCGGTGAGCAGCGCCGAGAGCCCGAGGGCCGGCGCGACGAGAGAGAGGGTGAGGAGGTGCCTTGTGTTGAGTTGCTGCATCGCCCCAATCTCGCGTGCTGTGGAGTCATGGCGCAAGCAGCTTTTTAATGAAATGCACGATGGGTAATTAGGGATACGCCTGACGACAGGAGTCTCTGCCGGTCCTTCGATGTCGCCCGGCGTTCTCCCCATTGCCGACTCTCCCTGTGCGCGGCCATTGTCGAGGGAATGCGGGTAAAACGAAGCGAATCGCCGCGGTAGCACGAAGAGCGCCAGTCGCATTCGAGAGGCGTTCGGCACGGTAATTGAGGAGCGCGGAAGAGCGTGGAAGAGCGCCGCGCGGCGCCGGCGGTTCCCCTCGGCACGCGCGTCGTTCCGTGCCATGGAGCCGGGCATGTCCCGGATTGTCCTCGCCTCCACGTCTCCCTTCCGGCGGGCGCTCCTCGATCGCCTCGGGCTCGCGTACGAGGCGGTCGCGCCGGCGTTCGACGAGATCGCGCCCGAGGGGCTGCCGCCCGCCGCGTGCGCCCGCCTGTTCGCGGAGGGGAAGGCGCTGAGCCTCGCGCCGGCGCGCCCCGACGCCCTGATCATCGGCGCCGATCAGGCGCTCGAGCTCGACGGCGAGCTCCTGCGCAAGCCGGCCACGCTCGACGAGGCGGCCGACCAGCTCGGGCGGCTCGCGGGGCGCGTCCACGCGCTCCACACCGCCGTCGCGGTGCACGCGCCGCCGGGCGTGCCGCCCGCGCCCGGCGTCGAGCGGACCCTGATGACCGAGATCGCGACCGTGGAGCTGCGCGTGCGCCCGCTCGGCCGCGCGCAGATCCGGCGCTACGTCGAGCTGGATCGGCCGATCGGCAGCGCCGGCGGGTACCTCTTCGAGAAGCGCGGTCCGTGGCTGTTCGACGACGTGCGCCACGCCGACGAGACGGCCATCGTGGGGCTGCCGCTCGTCCCGCTCTGCCGCCTGCTGCGCCGCTTCGGGGTCGACCCGCTCGACGCGCCTCCCGGGGTGTAAGCGCGCGCCGCTGGACGGCGCGCCCGCTCAGCGCGCGCAGCCGCAGGAGCGGCGGACGATGAGCTCGACCGGCAGCCGCGCCTGCGGCTCCGCGACGCCGCGCTGGATGAGCTGCACGAGCTCCCGGACGGCGAGGCGCCCGACGAGCTCCGTCGGCGCGCGGACGGTCGTGAGCGCCGGATCGAGGTGCCGCGCGGGGCTGATGTCGTCGAACCCGACGACGGACACGTCGGCGGGCACGCGCATGCCCTCGCTCCGCAGCGCGTCGATCGCGCCGATCGCGGCGCCGTCGCACCAGCCGACGACCGCGTCGAACGCCGCCCGCTCGCGGAGGAGCGCGACCGTCGAGGCGCGCGCCTCCTCGGCGCTGAGCCCGGCGCGGCAGAGCTGCGGGTCGACCGGGACGCCGTGGCGCGCCAGCGACTCCCGGTAGGCCTCCTCGCGCCGCGCCGCGTCCTCGCTGCCGGGCCGGCCCCGCAGGAAGGCGATGCGCCGCCGGCCGTGCGCCTCGATCAGGTGATCGACCGCCGCCCGCACGCCGGCCTCGTTGTCGATGACGACGCTCGGCAGCGACAGGCCCTGCGGCGAGGATCGATACAGCAATAGCGCCGGGAACCCCTCGGACGAGAGCCTCCTCAGGCTCGGATCCCCCATGGCGCCGCCGAAGATCAGGACGCCATCGGTGTTGTGCCGCCCGAGCATCCGCCGCTGCGAGCCCTCCGACCGCAGCGCGATCAGGAGATCATATCCCTCGTCCGTCGCCGCGCCCGCGACGATCTGGAGGAAGCTCGACATGAAATCGGTGCTCACGGCGGGCAGGAGCAGGCCGAGAGCCCCTGTCTTGCCCTGCGCGAGGCTCCGCGCCGCCGCGTTCACCACGTAGCCGAGATCGCGTATCGCCGCGAGCACCCGCTCGCGGGTCTCCGCGCTGCACTTGCCACGATCGTTGAGGACCCTGCTGACCGTCGCCGGAGAGACCCCGGCGTGACGGGCCACGTCCTCCATGCGCACCGACGGCCGTGGGCCGGCGCTCGTCGTGACCGCCTCAGACGAAGATTTCATGTACATCAACAAGCCAACCTGAAGGCAAGCGCTTGCATCCTAGGGCGCGCGGGCGATTCCTGTCAAACCGGTTCACGGCACGTCGGTACAGTTCGGCTGTCAGGGAAAAGTTCGAGTAACGCGGTGGCGCGCACGTTGCTACCGCTGTGGATCGTCGTTCGAGCCTGACACGAGGCCCTTCCGACTGAGCACCTTCTGCCGGGCGACGCCCACGCGGCGGGCCAGGCGCTCGATGAGGTGAGGCCATGGTGGAACGCCCGCCTTTCAGGGGGGCCGAGACGATGACGGCAGCCGAGCTGTCCATGTCGTGGCCGGACCTCGGGAGCGAGGAGCGCGCGCAGGCCTATCGCCGCCTCCGGCGCGAGGACGCGGAGGACTTCTTCCAGGGTCTCTCGTCCGCCGACCAGGCCGCGCTCCTCGCCGCGCTCACGAAGGGCGAGCGCAGGCTGTGGCTCCGCCTGCTCGCGCCCGACGACGTGGCCGACATCCTCCACGAGGCGCCGCCGGGCGAGCAGGAAGAGCTCCTCTCGCTGCTCGACGAGCCGACGAGGCGGGAGGTGAGCGCGCTCCTCGCGTACGCGGAGGACGAGGCCGGCGGGCTCATGAGCCCGTGGTTCGCGCGCGTGCGGCCGGAGGCCACCGTCGACGAGGCGATCTCCTACCTCAAGCGGCAGGCGCGGGATCACCTGGAGACCATCTACTACGGCTACGTGCTCGACGCCGAGCAGCGGCTGCTCGGGGTGGTGTCGCTGCGGCAGCTCATGATCGCGCCGGGCCGCCGGCGCGTGAGCGACGTCATGAAGACCGACGTCGTGTCGGTGACCGAGGACGTCGACCAGGAGGCCGTCGCGCGGCGCTTCGCGGAGCACGACCTCGTGGCGATACCCGTCGTCGACGGCGAGGGGCGCATGAAGGGGATCGTCACCGCCGACGACATCGTGGACGTCGTGGAGGAGGAGGCGACCGAGGACATCCAGAAGCTCGGCGGCATGCAGGCGCTCGACGCGCCGTACCTGCGGACACCGCTGCTGAGGATGCTCGGCAAGCGCGCCGGCTGGCTCTCGGCGCTCTTCCTGGGCGAGCTGCTCACCGCCACGGCGATGGGGCATTACGAGGACGAGATCGCCCGCGCCGTCGTGCTGGCCCTGTTCGTGCCGCTCATCATCTCGAGCGGGGGCAACTCGGGCTCTCAGGCGACGACGCTGGTCATCCGCGCGATGGCGCTCGGCGAGATCCGGCTGGCCGACTTCTGGCGCGTCTGCCGCCGGGAGCTCGCGTCGGGCCTGGCGCTCGGCGGGATCCTCGGCGCGATCGGCTTCGCGCGCGTCGTGGCCTGGGAGAAGCTGTTCGGGTCCTATGGCCAGCACTACCGGCTGATCGCGCTGACCGTCGCGATCAGCCTGATCGGCGTCGTGACGTGGGGCACGCTCTCGGGCGCGCTCCTGCCGTTCGTGCTCCGGGCGCTCCGCTTCGACCCGGCGAGCGCCTCGGCCCCGTTCGTCGCGACCCTCGTCGACGTCTCCGGCCTCGTGATCTACTTCAGCGCGGCCGAGCTGCTGCTCCGGGGCGTGCTGCTGTGAGGCGGGCGCGCCGCCGCGCTACGGGCTCACGCGCGACGCGAGGTAATTGGACGCGGCCTCGCCGATGATGCGCGCGTCCTCGCGCCAGCGGCCGCCGCTCGTCAGCTTGTCCGCGTCGGCCCGGCTCAGCGACGTCTTCGGGTTGGGCGACGCCGTGCGGCTCGAGAGCTCGACCTCATCGAGCACCTTGCCGTCCAGCGTCGTGATCCGGAGCGTCAGGATGATCTGGCTGGGGGACGAGGAGACGACCGCGTAATAGCCGGGGTTCATGTAGCTGACATAGGGCCTGAGCACGAACGGACCCGACGTGGGGTTGCTGACCTGCGCGACCTCGATGCCGTGGTCCCTGGCGCCGGCGATGAGCTCCTTCGCGAACTCCTCGTCGATGGACGCCTTGTCGCTCACGAAGCTCCGGTGCTCGTCCGCGTCCCTGCTGGCGAGGAACCTGTCCTCCGGCTCGTCGAGGATGCGGAGGTTCACGAAGTCGATGGGCAAGAGGGCGAAATACCGCTGGCCCACGAACGGATCGGGGTTCGCCTGGGTCACGACGCGCCAGCGCGGCGCGCACCCGGCGAGGGCCGCGGCGCCGACCAGCGTGGCCGCGATGAAGCTGCGACGGTGCATGAGGGGCTCCTTCAGGGGGCCCGCCTTGTAGGCCATGTCCGCGCGCCCTGGCAAGGGCCGCCCGGCGCGGCGCGGCCGCAGGCGGGCCGGCAGCCGCGCGGGCGCGCTCCGACCCGGGCGGGCGGCCCTTCACGCGAGGGCGGGAGCGCGGCGCGGGCCGGCGCGCCCCTGTGCAATGGGCGGACATGACCCGAGCTGGCCTGTGAGATGCAATGGACATCTCGGACGATCGATGGATGTTCCATCGATGGTGGAGGTGAGCACATGATCCCGCATTTCGTGGCTGGTCTCTTCGGCCTCTGGCCGTTCGTCGTGGTTCCCGTGATCGAGGTCGACCCGCCGGGGAACGCCGGCAGCGGCCCTCAGGAGGGCAGCGCCGCCGATCCGGGGAGCGCCGGCGAGAGCGCTCCGCGGTACGTTTATTCGATCTCGTGCATCGAGGGCAGCACGGGGAGGAAGGCCTTCAGCACGGAGGACGCGTACTGCAGCGCCCTGCGCGGCGAGCAAGTCTGCTCCGAGAGCGCGGCGTTCTTCGCGTTGCTCCAGGGGTGTCCCTGAGCGGGCCTGCGCGGCGAGGGTACAAAGGCTTGACATCCGAGAGGCGCCTTGCTCTTCCTAGCGTGCGCGGACCGCCCTCGCGGCCCTTCCCTTCGCCAGGTTGCGCGCCTCGGAGGCTTCCATCGTGACGAACCTCTACCTCATCCGGCACGGAGAAGCGCTCGTCAACGTGAACCATATCGTGGGCGGGATGCGGGGGGACACCGGGCTGACGCAGCTCGGCGTGCTCCAGGCGGAGCGGCTGCGCGACCGGCTGGCCGCGACGCGCGAGAT
Source organism: Sorangium sp. So ce119 (assembly GCF_051524405.1). Classification (NCBI taxonomy): domain Bacteria; kingdom Pseudomonadati; phylum Myxococcota; order Polyangiales; family Polyangiaceae; genus Sorangium; species Sorangium sp. So ce119. The sequence continues at coordinate 773,172 of NZ_CP150310.1, forward strand.
CTCCGCCGATGTCCTGATCGCCAGCACCTTCCGCCGGGCGCAGCAGACCGCCGAGATCGTCGCGCCCGCCCTGGGCTTGCCCCTCACGCTCGACGACGACGTGCAGGAGCTCCGCCCCGGCGAGGCGGACGGCATGCCGGTCGGAGAGGCGATGGTGCGCTACGCGATCGATTTCGAGCGCGAGCCGTACCGCCCGGCCAGCCCCGGCGGAGAGAGCTGGGCTCAGTTCATGCTCCGGGTCTCCGTCGCCCTCGACCGCATCACCCGCGAGCACGAGGGCCGGACGATCGCGGTCGTGACGCACGGCGGCTTCATCGACGTCGCGTTCCTCCATTTCTTCAAGATGAACGCGCTCGCGTTCCCTGTCGCGCACTTCGCGACGCGCCACACCTCGCTCACCCACTGGCAGCGACGGCGGCGCTGGGGTCGAAACGAGGCCTGGCACCTCGTCTATTACAACGACAGCGCTCACCTGCGCGACGTCGAGCGGACTGTGCGCATCCCCTGGGCGGAGCTCTCCACGCTGGCTCCCAGGATGGTCGATGACGCAGGGCCCCCGTCCTCGGAGAGCGGCGAGGGCGTCTAGCGCGCACCGGGGACGCGAGGGGGCCTTCGTCTCGCCGCGTCCCAGGCGGCGCGCGCGGAGCTCCCGCGCGCCGGCGGGGCCCTGCGTCCGAGGCGCACCGGCGCGCGCCCGCGACGGTCGGCGGCGGCCCGTCGCCTTGCGCGGCTTGCACCGCCGACGCCGGGCGAGCTACATGACCCGCATGATGGGTCCCGTTCACGCAACCTTCCTCATCGCCGCTCCCGATCAGCCCGGTCTCGTGGCGCGGCTCGCGGGGTTCTTCTACGACATCGGCCTGAACATCATCGACGCGAGCAACCACACGGATGCGTTCACGGACGAGGGACCCCGCTTCTTCATGCGCCTCGTCGTCGATCTGGCGGGCCTCTCCTCGCCGGCCGCGGTCACCGCCCTGGGCGGGTCGGCCACCCGCAGCGCGATCGAGGCTGCGTTTCGCGAGCTCGCCACGTCGCTCTCGGCGCGATGGTCGGTGGACTACAGCGATCACGTCCCCAAGATGGCGATCCTGGTCACGAGGGATCCTGCGTGCCTTTACGACCTCGTGCTCCGGCAGCGCGCGGGCGAGCTCCGCTGCGAGATACCGCTCGTCATCTCCAATCATCCCACGCTCGAGGCGGTGGCCGAGAGCTTCAGGATCCCGTTCTTCTGTCTCCCGCTCACCCCGGAGACGAAGCGCGAGCAGGAGGGCCAGGTGCTGCACCTGCTGAAGAAGCACCATGTCGATCTCGTGGTGCTCGCGCGTTACATGCAGATCCTCTCCGAGCAGATGCTCGATGACGGCCCGCCGGTCATCAACATCCACCACGGGTTCCTCCCCGCCTTCCAGGGGGCGAAGCCCTACCATCAGGCGCACGCGCGCGGCGTGAAGCTCATCGGCGCGACGGCGCACTATGCCACCCGGGATCTGGATCAGGGGCCGATCATCGAGCAGGACGTCGCGCGCGTGAGCCACCAGATGGGACCCGAGGAGATGACGCGGGTGGGGCGCGACGTGGAACGCATCGTCCTCTCGCGCGCCGTGCGGGCGCACCTCGAGCGGCGGGTGATCGTCGAAGGCCGCCGGACGATCGTCTTCTAGAGCGGCGGTCACCCGCTTCGGATACGGGCCCATCTCGACGTTTTCGGTGCTCAGCGCACTGGAGTGCGCTTCCGCGCCGAAAACGCCGATCTGGACCCGTCTCCTGTGCGGGTGATCGCCGCTCTGTGATGGATCGCCCGTGTCAGCGGCGGTCGGAGACTGCGGGGCGCGCTCTCCCCGGGAGCCCGGGGAGAGCGCGTTGGCGGGGTGTTACGGGTGGTCCTGCTGGCCGAGCGCCGCGGTCTGGCCGGGCGCGAAGGACCCCGCCTGCCCGACGCCGAGCTGGCCGATGGCGGCGCTCTGGCCCACGGTCGACTGGCCGACCATGGCGCCCTGCTGGCCGACGCCGAGCTGGCCGATGGCGGCGGTCTGGCCCACGGTCGACTGGCCGACCATGGCGCCCTGCTGGCCGACGCCGAGCTGGCCGATGGCGGCGGTCTGGCCCACGGTCGACTGGCCATAACCGGCCTGTTGACCCGAGTGCTGGCCGGCGTAACCGCCCGCCCCGGTCTTCGACGGGAACTCGCCCTTGCTGGGACCGAAAGAGCCCTTGCTGGGGCCGAGCTCACCCTTGCTGGGGCCGAGCTTGCTGGGGCCGAGCTCGCCCTTGCTCGGGGCGAAAGCACCCTTGCTGGGGCCGAGCTGACCCTTGCCAGGGCCATACCCGAGCTTGCTGGGGCCAATCTCGCCCTTGCTGGGGGTGAAAGCGCCCTTGCTGGGGCCGAGCTGACTGTATCCGCCCCTCGCCTCCTCGAGCGCCTGCTCGGCCGACTCGACCGCCTCGTCATCAAGCTCGGTTTGATCGAAGTCCGCCTCGTCCGCGCCCACCGCGCAACCGGCGGCCAGCGCGGCAAAGAGAAACGCAGGCACCAGCATCTTGCTACGCATCGACATGATTGGTCCCCCTGATGTCCGCGAGGGCCACGAGGCCCGGACATCTCGGGTTCACCGCAGAGCAGACTGTGTGCCTGGTAGGCGTGTGCATACGTTTCCGCTCACAGGGTGCTTGACGGCCGCGCGGGCGACGATCGAGCGTAGTTGCTCGATCCGAACCCGCGCGGGAGTTCTCCCGATCCGGGGAAAGCGGACCTCCGAAGGGCGCTCCTCCCGGGCAGCGTCCACGCCCCCCGCGACCGTCTCCGCGCCTGGCCGGAGCCGGCGTTTCGTCGCGCCAAGGCGCCCCGTGCCGACCGCGGCCGTCGCGCTCCGCGCGCGTCACACGACCGGAACAGACGGGGCGCGCTGCACGACAGACGGAACAAGGCATCTCGAGTCCGGCGTGGGCGCACCCAGCGGACCCGGGGCGCCGGGCAAAGCCCTGCCCGCAGGGCGCATCGACCTGATGGCCCCGCCCTGCTCAGGACGCCGCGTGTCGAATCGCGTGTGCAGCACCGGAGCGCCGGAACGGACGGTTCTCACCGGGACGACCTCCGCCCGTCCGCGGCGTAGCGCGGTCAGCGCTTCATCGGTTGCGCGTGGCGCAAGGGCGCTCCGGCGTGGGCGCCGGGGCGGCGCGCCGCGCGCGCTCCGTGGACGGACGGCTCACGCCTCGGGCTTCTTCCCGAAGAGCCACTTCTTCGCCTCGTCGTCCATCGGCTGGCTCTGATTCCGCAGCTCGCTCCCGGCCGCGAGCCCGCGCTGGACTGCCGGCCTCGCGCGCAGCGCCTCGATCCACCGCTTGAGGTTCGGGAGCGCGTCGAGCGCGATACCGTACCGATCGTACAGCGTCACCCAGGGGAAGCTCGCGACGTCGGCGATCGAGTACTCGCCCGCGAGGTAGGCCCGGTCCGCGAGGCGCTTGTCCATCACGCCGTAGAGCCGGCGCACCTCGTTCGTGTAGCGCTCGATCGCATAAGGGATCTTCTCGGGCGCGTACTGGCCGAAGTGGCCCGCCTGGCCGCTCATCGGGCCAAGGCCGCCCATCTGCCACATGAGCCATTGAGTCACCTCGTGACGACCGCGGAGATCCGAGGGCATGAGCTGGCCCGTCTTCTCCGCGAGGTAAAGCAGGATCGCGCCCGACTCGAACACCGAGATCGGCGCGCCGCCGCCCGGCGGATCGTGATCCACGATCGCGGGCATCCGGTTGTTGGGGCTGATCGCGAGGAACTCCGGCTTGAACTGATCGCCCTTCCCGATGTTGACCGGGATGAGCTTGTACGGGAGGCCCGTCTCCTCGAGCATTATGCTGATCTTCCAGCCGTTCGGGGTGGGCCAGTAATAGAGATCGATCATCGTGCGCTCCGCCTCCAGTGGTTCCAGTGATGGTTCGCCGATCGCGACGGCGTGCTGTCTCTCGGGATCGTCCGGCAGGGGTCGTGGCGCTGCCGCGCGGCGTCGCCCTGCTCCGGGAGCATCGGTGGCACGTCGCCCCGCGAAGAGCAACCGGCGATCGACGCCTCAGCGCGGCGAGCCCGCCGCTCGTCGACGACGGCGCGCGGGCGCCCGCGCGCCGTCGTCGACGAGCGCGCGCAGCGCCGCGACGTGCTCGGGCCCCGTCCCGCAGCACCCGCCCACGATCGTGGCGCCCGCCTCGATCCAGCCGCGCGCGAGGTCCGCGTAGCGCGCGGCCGCCGAGCCGCCAGGCGCCGCGCGCCAGCCGAGCCCCTCGCCCGGCGCGCCCGCGTTCGCGTAGGCGCCGAACGGGGCGCCGCACGCCGCGAGCCGCTCGACGTACGCGAGCGTGCGCGCGGCGGGGGTGCAGTTGACGAGCACCGCGCGCGCGCCGCGCGCGGCGGCCTCTCGCGCGGCGACCTCGACGTCCTCCGGCGAGAGGAGATCCGCCTCCGGACCCGCCGTGAACGACGCCCACGCCTCGACGCCCGTGGCGACCGCCTCCTCGAGCGCCACGAGCGCCTCGCCGACGTGCGGGAACGTCTCGCAGAGGAGGACGTCGACGCCCGCCGACGCGAGCGCCCGCGCGAGCTCGCGGTGCTCCGCCCGCGCGTCGGCCGGGCTCAGATCCGGGCGGTAGCAGTCCTCGAGCGGCGCGATGCTCCCGGCGACCCGGTGCCCCGGGGGGACGGCCTCGCGCGCGAGCGACACAGCGCGCGCCGCGAGCTCGGCCCACGCGGCGCCCGCCTGACGCCGCCTGGTGCGGAACGTGTTCGCCGTGTGCACCGTCGCGCCCGCGCGCGCGTGATCCCGGTGGATCGCGCGGACGACCTCGCAGCCGCGCGCGTCGAGCAGCGCCGCGGCGCTCCAGAGCGGCGCCGGCGTCTCGATCCCCCGCGCGGCGAGCTCGGTCCCGAGCGGGCCGTCGAGGATCACGATGTCAGCCCCCGAGGCCACGGCGACTGGCCCGGACGGCTGTCTCGGCACGTCCTCCATGTAGGCTCCGGTATGTCCGTGAGCGGCGCTCAAGGCAACCCCTGATTGAGACCCTGGCCCCGCTGTATCGTCGCATGTGAGCGGCACCCGCACAGCGCACCGTCCAGACCACTGCGCCGCAGAAAGAACGATGGAATTCTCTTCCCCGCCGGGAATTTACTTGCCAGATATGGGGGGGTTGGGGCACCGTTTGAAATGAAATCATCTCCCCTCATTCCACTCAACTCGCGGGAGTCGTGGGGTCCAACAAGCAGCGATCGCTCGAAGGACCGAAAGGGGTGGAGCTCCCTCTGGCCAGCCCGAGGCCAGATGACCTCCGTCAGTGAGCCAATAGAAAGGAATGCCAACATGATCCGTTCATCCAAGTCGCTCGCTCTCAGTGTTGCGCTCGGCGTCATCGCAGCGGCCGGTTTCACCGGATGCACCGCGTCGGAGCCCGTTGACCAGGGACCGGTGGTGGAGCACGAGCGGATCACCCAGGCCGAGGTCTCCGCCCTCCCGGCCGGCGAGCTCCTCAGCCTCGACATGAGCCGGGACACCGTGTACGCCCTCGACTACTCGGCGGCGCCCATCGACTACAGCCGTATCAAGCTCTCCACCCCCAACGGCAAGGAGGTCCTGCTCGCGGACCAGATGGCCGCCATCGAGAACGCCGATTACGGCGATCTCCCGGCGCCCAAGCTGACCGACGCCTCGGACCAGCGGTTCAGCGTCGCCTCGGATGAGGCCGCCTTCGGCAAGCTCTCGGACAGCGAGCTCGACCAGCTCCGGACCGACGGGTTCTTCTACTCCGAGGTGCCGGTGAAGGCCCCGAACGCCGGCCCGCAGACCACCGATCCCGAGTGCATCCACGCGTACTGCGAGGTCTGCGTCGACAACGAGACCGGCGGGTGGCCCGAGACCTGGTATCCGGGGACGTACACCTGCTACTACATCGAGCACGTGTGGTGCTGAGCCTGGCCTGAAGCTCACCCTCTCTCCCGCAAGGCATCTCTGATGCGATCGCTCTCGGTTTGGTGCGTTGCGTCGCTCGCCCTGGCGAGCGCGGCGTGCGGAGACGATGGACCGGTGCTCCCGAGCGGCCTCCCGGGGCCGATGGCGGGGGTCTACATGGACTTCGGCCCGGCGCCGGAGGACGATCGTTTCCGCGCGCTGATCGGGTTCCCGACCCGGGATGTCCCCGGGCTCGAGGCCGCGATCGACGCCATGTACGATCCCGGCAACCCGGACACGTTCCGGAAGTACATGTCGGTGGAGACCTGGATGGAGCGGCATGCCCCATCCGAGAGCGACATCGCCGCCGTCGAGGCGTGGCTCATCGGGCACAAGATGGAGATCAGGCGCCGGTCCCGGAACCGGCTCCTGATCGAGTTCGCGGGCACGGTCGAGCAGTTCAACACCGCCTTCGACGTCGAGCTCCGTGACTTCGAGCGCGAGAACCCGTCGGCCGGCGGCAGGCCGCTCCGCACCTTCGGCGCGCTCGAACCGCTGAGGCCGCCGCAGAACATCATCGATCTGACGTCGGGCGTGATCGCGGTCGACGTCCCGGCGGACACCCAGCCGCTCGCGGCGGAGGGCGGCTCGATCGAGACGGCGCCGCCGGAGCAGCAGGAGCAGGGGTTCACGCCCGCGCAGATCGCGCACGCGTACGGGCTCGACAAGCTGCACGAGGGCGGGCACCTCGGGCAGGGCGTCAAGCTCGGCGTCGTGGTCGGGGCGACGTTCAAGACCAGGGATCTCCAGTCGTTCTGGCGGACGTTCGGCGTCTCGCGCGACAACCCCGAGGTCGTGGTCACGGCGGATCCGATCTCGACGCGCTACGTCGAGACGACGCTGGACACGCAGTGGTCGGGCGTGATGGCGCCCGAGTCCGAGTTGATTGCATACGAGGGGCCGGACGCGCGCACCATCTCCATCCTCTACGCGTGGAACGAGGCGATCGGCGCCGGCGAGGTGTCGGTGCTCTCGACGTCGTTCGCGCACCGCGAGGAGACGGAGGCGGGGCCGATCCAGCAGCAGTACCACGCGGCGTCGCGGATGGGCGCGGCGCTCGGGATGACGATCGTCGTCGCGGGCGGCGACTCGGGCAGGCCCGACGTGCCGTCGTCGAGCCCGTACGTGACGAGCGTCGGAGGGACCTTGCTCGAGCTCGGCGCGGACGGCGAGGTCGCGCGCGAGGTGGCGTGGGACCGCTCGGGGTCGGGCCGATCGCGCTCCTTCACGACGCCCTCCTGGCAGGAGGCCGTGGTCACCGACGCGCAGGGCACCCGCGCCGTCTCCGATGTGGCGCTGAACGCCTCGCCGGAAGCCACGTACTGGCTCTACTACCTCGGCGAGTGGGAGCGGCGCGGCGGCACGTCGTTCGCCGCGCCGGTGTTCGCCGGGATCATGGCGTCGGTGAACAGCTACCGGCTCGCCCAGGGCAAGCCGGTCGCGGGATGGCTGAACAAGACCCTCTACGAGCGGAAAGAGGTGCAGGCCGCGTTCCGCGACATCACCGAGGGGAAGACCACCGGCGACGAGTACACCCCGGGGTTCAGCGCGGGGCCCGGATGGGACTACCCGACCGGCTGGGGCGCGCCGCTCGCGGACAAGCTCGCGGAGGCGCTCCCGTAGGAGCGCCGGGCGGGGCGCCGCGGCCTGATCGTCGTCTCTGCAGCGCGGATACGTCATCCTGCGTTCGATGACGCTCCCCGCCGCGATCCTCTCTCGATCCATCGCATGCATCTCGCTCCTCGCGGCGGCGGCGCTCGGCTGCGATCGCCCGGGCCGCGCCGCCGGCGCGGCGCCCGCGCCGGCCGGCGTCACGCCCGCGCCGACCGCGAGCGGCGCGGAGCAGGCCGCTGACGGCGGCGCGACGCCGGCGGCCGGCGCAGATGCCGCGGCCCCTGCGGCGGACGCCGCGGCCATGGCGGCGAGGGTCGCGCCGCTGCGCGCGGAGGCGCCGCTCGTGGAGCTCGCCGTCGAGGGGTTCCCGAGCGCGGTGGTGTCGGTGCCGATCGGCGCCACGGCGCGGCGCCCGGTGCTCATCGCGTCGCACGGCAACTACGATCGGCCCGAGTGGCAGTGCGAGGTGTGGCGCGGCATCGCGGGGGGCGACGCCTTCATCCTGTGCCCGCGCGGCGTCGCGCGATCCGACTCGCCGTCGGCGAGCGATGTGCGCTTCACGTACGAGAGCAATGCGCGCCTCGAGCAGGAGATCGACGCGGGCCTGGCGGCGCTGCGGGCGCGCTTCCCCGAGCACGTGGACCCCGGGCCGGCGCTCTACACCGGCTTCTCGCTGGGCGCGATCATGGGCTCCGCGATCGCCGCGCGCCGGGCGTCGCTCTTCCCGCGCCTCGTGCTGGTCGAGGGTGGACACGACAAGTGGACCCCGGCGGCGGCGAAGGCGTTCGCGGACGGCGGCGGGCAGCGCGTCCTCTTCGTCTGCGCGCAGGCCGGCTGCGGCGCCGCCGCGGCCGCGGCCGCCGCGCGCCTCGAGAAGGCGGGGGTGCTCACGCGCGTGGTGCGCGGCAAGGAGGCCGGCCACCGCTACGACGGGCCGGTCGCCGAGGAGACCCGGCGCGCGCTCGGCTGGGTGCTCGAGGCCGACGCCCGCTGGTGAGCGGCGCTCACCCGCTGCGGATACGGGCCCATCTCGACGTTTTCGGTGCTCGGCGCACTGGAGTGCGCCTGCGCGCCGAAAACGCCGATCTGGGCCCGTCTCCTGTGCGGGTGAGCGCCGCTCGGCGACGCTAGGGGGAGGGGGCGAACTGCCGGGTCTGCTCGGGGGGGAGGCACGTCGCGGCGCGCGGGCGGTCTGGTCGGCGGGCGGCCTCTGAGCTAGACGAGGGCCCTTGTCGATGATGGCTTGTCCTTTCCCGGAAGCGCGCGCGCGGTGTCGCGGCGGCCCGGGGCGCTCGCTCCGCGCGCTGGCGCTCGCGGCGTCCGCGCTCGCGGCGTCCTGCGGCCCCGGCGAGGAGCCGCCCGGGCGCTCCGCCGCCGCGCAGCCCGCCGTCGCCGATCCAGCGCTGGCCGCCGCCGGCGCCGCCGATCTGCTGCCCGCGCCGGACGGCGGGACCGCCGGCGAGGCCGATCCCGCGGCGACGCGGGAGGCGCGGCGCCCCGGGCGCGGCGACAAGCTCGCGAGCATCGCGATGCGCACGTTCGTGTACGCCGCGCCCGAGCGCCGCGCGGCGAAGCTCGGCTACCTGCGGGCCGGCGCGATCGTCGAGCGCGCCGCGGCGCCGTCGGGCGACGACGGGTGCCCCGGCGGCTGGTACGCCGTGCACCCGCGCGGCTTCGTGTGCGTCGGCCGGGGCGCCTCGCTCGAGCTCGGCCACGACGTGGTCGCCGCCACGCCGGCCGGCCCCCGCCGCGGCGAGCCGTACCCGTACCGCTACGTCGTCTCGCGCAAGCCGCCGCCGCACCTCTATGTCCACCTGCCGAGCGAGGCGGAGCAGCGGCGCGTCGAGGGGCGCTCGCGCAGCCAGGGCACCCCGGCCTGGTCCCGCCGCGACGAGGCGCTCCTCGGCGAGCCCGACCCGCTCACGCCCTTCTTCGAGAGCCGCCGCGACCTGCCGAAGCCGTTCGGCGCCGCCGAGAAGGTCCGCTTCCCGGCGCACCGCGGCCGCGCGCGGGCCGACTCGGCGTTCGGGCTCATCTCCACGTTCGCGTGGAACGGCCGGCGCTTCGGCCTGACGACCGAGCTCGACCTCATCCCGATCGATCGCACCTCGGCCGTCGTCCCCACCGCGATGCGCGGCGTGGAGGTGAAGACCGAGGGGACGCCCGCGTTCGTCATGCACCACGGCGTGCGCACGCTGAAGCCGGACGCCTCGGGCGAGCTCAAGCCGGACGGCTGGGCCGCGCACCGCTCCGGCTGGGTGCTCACCGGCAAGACGGCCGCCGGCGGGGCCTATGTCGAGACGGACGCGGGCGCGTGGATCCCCGCGTCCGCGCTGCGCGTCGCGCGGTTGGGCCGCGACTTCTGGGGGCACGCGGCGCGCGGCAGGAAGTGGATCGACATCTCGATCGAGCTCCAGATGCTTGTCGCCTACGAGGGCACGCGCCCCGTGTTCGCGACCCTCGTCTCGACGGGCCGCGGCGAGCTCGGCGACCCCGCGACCACGAGCGCCACCGTGCAGGGCACGTTCTTCGTCCGCGAGAAGCACGTCACCGCGACGATGGACGGCGACGATCTCAGCGAGACGTCCGTCGATCTGCGCGACGTGCCCTACGTCCAGTACTTCCACAACAGCTACGCGCTGCACGGCGTCTACTGGCACGACGCGTTCGGCAAGGTGCGGAGCAGCGGCTGCGTCAACCTCGCGCCCGCGGACGCCGCGTGGCTGTTCGAGTGGACCGATCCCCCCGTCCCTGACGGCTGGCACGCCGCGTTCAACGACAAGGGCGGGACGCTCGTCTTCATCCACGCCTGACCGACCCGCCCGCTCGTGGAGCCCCACCGGCGATCTCGCGTCACGGCGGCGGGCGCGGTGCGCGGTGCGCGTCCGCGGAGCTCGAGAGGTGGTCGACGTCGCGGCCCGGGACGTGTAGCGCCGGGTGGGGAGCGAGGTTAGCTTCGGGCCATGAGCGACCCGGAGCGTCCCGGCAGCGACGTCGAGCGCGCGACGACAGACGAAGCCATCGCGACCCTCGTCGGGGGGTACCGCGACTTTCGCCGCTTCCTGGAGCGCCGGGTGGGCAGCGAGGCCGTCGCCGAGGACATCCTCCAGGAGGCGTTCGCGCGCGGCATCGACCGCATCGGCGAGCTGCGCAGCGACGAGTCCGTCACGGCCTGGTTCTACCGCACGCTCCGCAACGCCGTGGTCGACCACTACCGGCGCCGCGGGGCGTCGGAGCGCGCGATGGCCGCGCTGGCGGCCGAGCTCGACGAGGCGGTCGAGCCCGACGTCGAGATGCACCGCGCCGTGTGCCAGTGCGTCCGGGGGCTCGCCGGCGTGCTGAAGCCCGAGTACGCCGCCGCCCTGCAGCGCGTGGAGATCGACGGGCTCTCGGTCCAGGCGTTCGCCGAGGAGGCGTCGATCACCCCGAACAACGCGGCGGTGCGGCTCTTCCGCGCGCGCGAGGCGCTCCGCAAGCGCGTGGCCGCCACGTGCGGGGCCTGCGCCGCCGAGGGGTGCCTCGACTGCTCCTGCGGCACGCGCCCGCCGGCCGGGGCGCCCGGGCCTGCCGGCGGCTGCTCGCACGGCGAGCGGCGCTGACCGGCTCGACAGGGGTCAGGCCGAGCCGCCGAGCGAGCCGGGCCCTCGCCATCGCCCGGCGAGCCGCCCGGCGCCCCGCGAGGGCCTGTAATGCCGCCGGACCGCGCGCGTCGGCCGTGCAGAACCCCCACTGGAAGGTGCCCGATGCTCATGGAGCGTCTCTTCGTCGTCTCCGGTCTCTTCGCTGCCTCGCTGCTCGCCCCCTCGCTGCTCGTCTCGCGCGCCGCGGCCGAGCAGGCGCCGGCCCCTTCGCCGCAGGCCGTCCGGGAGATCGAGATCGTGGTGGACGGCGGTTACAAGCCGAGCCGCATCGTCGTCACCGAGGGCGAGCGGATCCGCCTGAAGCTCGTCCGGCGGGACTACTCGCCCTGCACGCGCGAGATCGTGTTCGCCTCGCTCGGCATCCGGCGCGAGCTGCCGACCGACGTGCCGGTGGTGATCGACCTGCCCTCGCTGAGCCCTGGAGAGATCGAGTTCAAATGCGGCATGAACATGCTGCGGGGCGTGATCGTCGTCGAGCCTCGCAAGTGATCGCACTCGCCCATGCTGGAGCGGCTTCCATGAATGCACCTCATCGCGCCGGGCTGAACGCCCTGCTGATCCTCGTCGCTGCGCTCGCCGGCTGCGCCCCGCGCAGCCGCCCCGCGAGCTTCCCCGCCTCGTCCGCCGCGTCGCCGCAGGCCGCGGAGGCTCCCCCGCCGCGGATCGGCGTCGCCCTCGCGGAGGACCCCCCTCTGCCGGGCGCGCCCACCACGGGCTGGGTCGGCCTCGAGCCGGCGAGGGCGCCGGGCGCCGGTGCCGATCCTCACCAGCATCACCACCACCATCAGCACGGCAGCGCGCCGCCCGCCAGCGCGCCGCCCGCCAGCGCGCCGCCCGCCAGCGCGCCGCCTTCCAGCGCGCCGCCCGCCAGCGCGCCGCCCTCGACCCCGGAGCCGTCCCATGCGCACTGATCCGAGCCGTCCCCTGCGCGGCGAGCGCCCGCGCGCGCGCTCGCTGGCCGCGCGCCTCCTCCCGCTCGCGGCGGGCCTCGCGCTGCTCTCTGCCGCCGGCTGCGCCGCCCCCTCGGCGACCGCCGACATGACGCGGATCCGCGAGCTCTCCGGCGCGGCGCTCCCGCCGAGCGCCGCGTCGGACGAGGTCGACCCCGAGCCGGCCGGCGACGCGCGGGCGCTCGAGGGGCGGCCGCTCACCGCGGACGCCGCGGTGCGCGTCGCGCTGATCAACAACCGCGAGCTGCGCGCCGCGCTCAAGGAGGTCGGCATCGCGCGCGGCAACCTCGATCAGGCGGGCGCGCTGCCGAACCCGGAGATCGAGGTCGAGGTGACGCCGCGGCAGGAGGGGAACGAGCACACGCACGTCGAGCTCGCGGTGGAGATCGACCTGACCGCGGCGCTGCTGGCGCCGCTCCGCGCGCGGGCGGCGCGATCGGAGCACCTGGCCGCGCGCTTCCGCGCCGCCGGCGCGGTCGTCGAGCTCGGCTACCAGGTGCGCGCCGCGTTCTACGCCGCGCAGGCCGCGGAGCAGCGCCTCGGCGTCGCGAACCGCGCGCTCGACGCGCTCGCCGCCGCCCGCGACGCCGCCCGCGCGCTGTTCGCGGCGGGCAACATCCCGGAGCTCGACGTGGCCACGCAGGAGGCGGGCTACGAGGAGGCCCGCGTCACGGCCGCGCAGCTCGAGCTGGAGCTCCTCTCGCGGCGCGAGCGGCTGCACCGGCTGCTCGGCCTCTCCGGCGCGGCGACCACCTGGACGCTCGCCGGCGCGATCCCGAAGGCGCCCGCGGCGGTCACGACGCCGCCGCGCGCGGAGACGCAGGCCGTGCGGGCGAGCCTTGAGCTCGCGGAGCTGCGCAGCCGGCTCGACGCGGCGGCCGGCCGCGCCGGCGCCCTGCGCGCCGAGGGCTGGGTGCCGGACATGTCGGTCGGCGTGCGCGGCGAGCGGGAGCTCCCCGAGAGCGGCGAGGCGGACGCCCACCCGTGGGTCATCGGCGCCGGTCTCCGCGTCGCGCTCCCGCTCTTCGACCGGCGGAGCGGCGCCCAGGCGGCGCAGGCGGCGGAGTTCGACGGCCTGCTCGAGCGCTACCACGGGCGCGCGATCGACCTCCGATCGGCGCTGCGCGAGGCGCGCAACCGGCTCGTGTCCGCGCACGCGCGGGCGCGGCACCAGGAGGGGGTCGTCGTCCCCGCGCGCAAGCGGGTGCTGGAGCAGACGCTGCTCCAGTACAACGCGATGCAGGTCGGGGTCTTCCAGCTCCTCGACGCGCAGCGCGGGCAGCTCGACGCCGAGCTCGCGGCGGTCGAGGCGCTGCGCGAGTACTGGACGGCGAAGGCCGCGTTCGACGCGCTCCTTGCGGGGCGCCTCGTCGACTCTGGGGGGGCGGACGCCCCCGCTGCGATGCCGAGGGCCTCGGGCGCCGGCGAAGGAGGGCACTGACATGGATCGACGTTCGTTCATTCACGTGGGCGGCCTGGCGGCCGGCGCTGCCCTGATCTCGCGCGGCGTCGCGCACGCGCAGGAGCGCCCGGGCGCGCCGCCGCGCCGGACCGCGGCGCCCGGGGCGCAGCCCGCCGTGGTGACACCGAACGGCAGCACGCTCCCGCTCCGGGTGGTGGACGGCGTGAAGGTCGGCCACCTCGTCGCGGGCCCGCTCGAGCACGAGTTCGCGCCCGGCCTGAAGTGCGAGGTGTGGGGCTACAACGGCGGCTCCCCGGGCCCGACCATCGAGGCGGTCGAGGGCGATCGCCTGCGCATCTACGTGACGAACTCCCTGCCCGAGGCCACGACGGTCCACTGGCACGGCCTCGTGCTGCCGAACGGCATGGATGGAGTCTCCGGGCTCAACCAGCGCCCGATCCCGCCCGGCGAGACGTATGTTTACGAGTTCATCGTCCGGTATCCGGGGACGTACATGTATCACTCGCATTTCGACGAGATGACCCAGATCGCGCTGGGCGCGGTGGGCATGTTCGTCGTGCACCCGAAGCGGCCTCGCGGTCCGCGCGTGGACCGGGATTTCGTGCTGATGACGCACGAGTGGAAGATCAACGCGGGGGCGCGCCGGCCGGACCCGAACGCGATGAGCGACTTCAACGTCCTCACGTTCAACGGCAAGGCGTTCCCCGCGACGGCGCCGCTCGTCGTCGGCCGCGGCGAGCGCGTGCGCATCCGCCTCGGGAACCTCGGCCCGATGGATCACCACCCGATCCACCTGCACGGCCTGGCGTTCAACGTCACGGCGACGGACGGCGGGTATGTCCCCGAGTCGGCGCAGTACCCGGAGACGACGGTCCTCGTGCCGGTCGGCAGCACGCGGGTGATCGAGTTCGTCCCCGAGGAGCCGGGCGACTGGGCGGTGCATTGCCACATGACGCACCACACGATGATGCAGATGGGCCATGGTCTGCCGAACATGGTCGGCGCCGACACCCGCACGCTCGATCGTCGGATGAGCCGCGTGATGCCCGGCTACATGACGATGGGGACCACGGGGATGGGCGGCATGGGCGAGATGCAGATGCCGATGCCCGCGAACAGCCTGCCGATGCGCGGCGGCGCCGGGCCGTTCTCGTACATCGACATGGGCGGCATGTTCACGATCCTCAAGGTCCGCGACGAGCCGGACAAGGCCGACCCCAACGGCTGGTACACGCACCCGGCCGGCACCGTGGCCGGACCGGCGAGCGCGGATCGGATGCGCGCGGACGGGATCGACCCGGCCGCAGGGGGGAATTCTACCAAACCTGGCGGATGAGTTTCTCGACGGGGGCGGAACATGGCAATCGGGTGTTTCCTGAACGTGTCCAGTAGATCCCGTTGGAGATGGTAGGGAATCGGGCCGACGGAGGTGCAGTTCACCGGTGCTCGTGGGTACGTTTCTCGACGTGTTCCGCTCCTGACGATCGGGTGTTTCCTGAGCGTGTCCTGTCAAGTATGGCAGGGAATCGGGTTGACCGAGGTGCAGTTCGGTCGGATACTCTGACCGGACTCATCGCTGACCAGCGGCAGTCTCATGACGGTTGATGGCTGGTCGGGCAGCGACGCCGAGGGAGCGCAGGATGACTCATCGCGGCCATATCCGTCATGGCATAGGGGCTGTCAGACCCTATGTGTTCGGCCATCTCGATCTCACGGATCTCGTCAAGAAGGCTTTTGGCGCCGTGGAGCTCGAGCGTCAGCAGATGGGTCCCGAGTCCTTCCACGTCGAGCTCCAGATCGCCGACTCGGTCGTGGTGCTGGAGACGGGCGAGCCGCGCCCGGCGGACGCGACGGTGGCCTCGGTCTATGTCTACGTGGACGACGTCGACGCTGCCTACGCCCGGGCCCTCGAGCTCGGCGCGGTGTCGATCTCGGCGCCCGAGGACAAGCCCTATGACGAGCGCGCCGCCGGGGTGAAGGACTCGTTCGGCAACATCTGGTGGATTGCCACGTACAAGCCGACCGCCGCATCTCCCAAGTTCGCCCCTGGTCCGTGATGGGAGAAACCCCAGCGGCATGGCGGCAGAGAGGCACGGGGAACACGCTCTCTCTGTTCTCCCCTCTGTGCCCTCTGTGCCTCTGTGGTTCAATCTCTTCCCCATCACGGCGTCGGGGATGAGCATGGACGACGCCGCCTGAACGGGGCGCTCGCCGCCTCCCTGCTCCCGCGAGCCGCCGGGATGCCGATGACGCCGGCGCGGGTCGGCCGTCGCGCTGGACACACAGGGCGCGGTCGGGCGACCACACGCCCACCAGGAATCCTCAATGATTTCAAGGGCCCAGGAGCGGTCCGCGCCTTGCCATATCGAGCGCCGAGACGGGGACGCCCCGGAACACGGAGGAGTACTTCCATGGCGACGAAGATGGCTCGACGGATGATGTTTCTGGCGCTCGGCACGGTTTCGCTCGCTGGCTGCGGTGAGCGGCACGACGCGCGCCCTCCTGCGCCGTCCGCCGCCGCGACCCCCGCGGCGACGCAGTGCCCCGAGCCGGTCGCCGCGGCGGCAGCGCCCGCGAGCCCGCCGGCCGCGACGATGACGGCGCCCGTGCCGGCGCCGGCGCCGAGCGTCGCCGGGGGCAAGGAGCGCAAGGAGAAGGCGACAGGGGCAGCGGAGCTCAAGGTGAAGCGGTTCGTGATCGCGGAGGGCGTGAAGGACCGAGAGCCGGTGGCGCCGGGGACAACGTTCCGCGCGCCGGAGACGGAGCGGCTCTATGCGTTCGTGGAGCTCGAGAACCGGGGTGACGTGGAAGGGGAGGTGACCGTGTCGTTCGTCCCGCCGGACGGCGGGGCGCCGGTCGGCAACGTCACGCTCGGGGTCGGCCCCTCGCCGCGGTGGCGCACGTGGGCGTTCACGCGCGGGGTGCGCAGGGCAGGGGAGTGGACGGCGGTGGTGCGGTCGGAGACGGGCGAGGAGCTCGCGCGCGCGCCGTTCGAGGTGACGCTGTAACCGCCGCGGCCGGGCGCGGGGGCGCTCCGCCGCGGTCAGGGCGCGGCCGGCGGCTCATCGCTTGTCGCACCCTGTTCGAAGACGTCCAGGTACACCCGGTCGACGTCGAGCGCGCAGCCGAGGGACGAGAGCTCCGCCCGCTCGCCCGGACCGTGGATCCGGAGCAGCCAGGCCCCGTCTGGCTGCCGCGTGAAGACCTCGATTCGCGGCGCCTTCTGCGACGCGAGCACGTACTCCTCGAGCGACGGCACCGTCCGGTACTGGGCGAACTTTTCCCCTCGATCGTAGGCTTCGCTCGACTCGGAGAGCACCTCGACGACGAGGCGCGGGTTCAGGAGCGTATCGCGTTGCTCGTCCTCGAACTCGGGACGCGAGCAGACGACGGCGCCGTCGGGGTACACGTAGCGGCGCGTCGCGGCGATCTTGATGCGCATGTCGGAGGTGAGCACCCGGCATCCTCGCCCCTGGAGCGCGCTCCGCAGCTCCCCGATGACACTGGTGGCGACAGCGCTGTGCTCGAGCGTGCGACCCGCCATGGCGAAGATCTCGCCGTCCGCGTACTCGTGGCGGAGCGGCGACGATCGCTCGAAGTCCAGGTATTCCTGCGGCGAAAGGCCGGTGCGCACCGCGGCTTGTGCCATGGCCTGCAGCTTCACCCATCGGGAGGAGCGCGTCCACGCGGCGGCGCGACGCCGCGCCCGCGCGGGCGCGGCGGGCGCCGACGTGATTGCAGCCACCTCGGCCCTACCGGCGAAGCGGCTCCCCGCCACAGGACGTTCCCGGGGGCCAATCCTGTCCGGTCGCCAGCGCCCGGGTGTGCCTAACCTCACAAAATCTGTGCCACTCGAGGGGGTCGGACACTGGCTCAACCGCAGTGCCTTGCGACACACCGGGGTCCGGACCCCCTCCCCGACGCGTCATGGAGCGTTCTTCGGCGCGGACCTGTGCCAAAATTCGGTCCGTGGAGCGGCATTTTGTGCCATCTCCCCGGTGAAGGGGCTCGATCTTGTGCCAACAGGGGGTCAGGACCCCTCCGGAGCGCAGTGCGGAGCGCACGGCCGGGTCCGGCACCCCCTCCGGAGCGGAGTGCGGAGCGCGTGCAGGGGGGCGGGATCCCTCCGGGCCGCACCGCAGAGCGAACGCACGAGGTAGGGGAGGCGGCGAGAGCCCGTACTCAGGGGGCGTCAGGCGGGCACGAGCTCGACCAGCGTGATCTCCGGCGGGCAGTTGATGCGCACGGGCAGCCACCCGCCGGCGCCCGCGTTGACGTGGAGTCGCCGGCCGCGGTGCTCGTAAGAGCCGTTGTGATAGAGCCCGGCGGGCAACATCGGTGTGAGCGCGTAATCGCCGATCCGGCCCAGCGAGATCTGCCCGCCGTGCGTGTGGCCGGACAGCATGAGATCGAACGGCAGCTCGCGCGCCGCGCGGAACGTGCCCGGGTGGTGGCTGAGCAGGACGCGCGGCGCGCCGTCGTCCTGCATCTGGCCGAGCGCTCGAGCCAGCCCGTCGACCGTCGGGCGCCGGGCTGGCTCGCCCGGGCGCGCGCGGCTCGGGTAGTCGATGGCGCCCATCCACAGGCGGTCGCCGCCGAGGCGGACCTCGCGCGCCTCGTCGACGAGCACCTGGGCGCCCGCTTCTTCGAGGCCCTTCATGATCGCCGGGATGCTGGCCGACCGCGCGGCGATGTACTCGTGGTTGCCCATGCAGAAGAAGAGCTGCCCCCGGGTGGGGCGCAGGCCCCGGAGCAGCCGAGTGGAGAGCTCGAGCTGGGAGACGTGGTGATCGAGCAGATCGCCCGTGATGACGTGGATGTCGGCGCGGACCGCGTTGATGGCGTCGCGGAGCTCGTCGAGTCGTTCGGCGTCCATGAAGCTGCCGACGTGCACGTCGCTGAGCTGCGCGATGGTGATGCCGTGCAGGCTCGTCAGCTCGCGCCGCACGGGCAGCGCGACCCTCACCACGACCGGGCGCTGTCGCGAGGCGAGCACGCCGCCCATCGACACAGCGACCGCCGCCGCGGGCAGCGCCCAGGTCGCGCCGACGATCAGCCGGCGGCGGGTCTCGTCGACGGCCTCCGGCCGGATCGCACCGCCGCCTGGCGCGTCGATGGTCCCGGCATCCGAGGCGGCCCGAGCGTCCGTGGCAGCGGCCTGGGCGTCCGCGCCAGCCCGGGAGTCGATGCCGGCCTGGGCGTGCGTGATGGCCCTGGCGTCCGTCGCTGATCGTGCCTTGCGAAGCGCCCGCAGGACGGCGCGCGCGACCGCGGCCACACCGAGGAGCACCCCGTACAGGAGCAGGCCCACCTGGGCGCCCAGCGCGATCATCGACAGCGGATCGGGCAGGTAGCGCTGGGTCGCCCGCAGCCCCGAGAAGCTCGCCACGGCAAAGAGCAGCGCCGGGTGCCCGAGCAGCAGCAGCGCCGCGGCGCACGCCCCGTCGATCAGCGCTCCGTGCCGCGGGAACGCCGCGCGGAGCCGCCGCCAGAGGATGAGACCGAGGAGCCCGTTGACGAGCGTGACGACCAGGCCGCCGAGCTGGAACACCCGCCGGAAAGTAGCATCGCGTCGCTCGCCCGTCCGGCCGCGTCGGCCGCTCGAACACCGCGCCTCCGGTGCACGTCCCGTCGAGGAGACCCGCTGCGCCGGCCGTGTGGCGTGCGGCCAGCGCCAGGGTCAAGCGTCGCCGCCAGGCAGCTCCGCGCGGACCGGGATCTCTCTCGCCTCGAGCCCCTCGATCGACTCCTTGCCCGAGAGCGCGTCGAGGCACCCGCGCGCGTCCCGGAGGTAGCCATTGAAGAACGCGGCGATGTAGCCCATCGCGATCGCCTGCTGTTCGCGCCGCGGGAGCTCGGCAGGGCCGTCGTGCGGCTCGGCCGGGCCGAGCGAGGTCGTGTAGCCGAAGTGGTTTGCGCCGGGCAGGGTCACGAGGTGCTTGGGCGCGCGCGCGCGCTGGTAGAGCGCCGCCGGGACGGCGGCGGCGATGGGGTCGGCGGTGCCGCGGACGAGGAGCACCGGTCGCGGCGCGAGCGCGTCGATGGGCGAGGCGCGCTCGGGCTCGCCCGCCGGCGCGAGCAGCGCGAGGGCGCGGATGTCGAACGGGCAAGCCGCGTCGAGCGCGAGCGCGAGCGCGGCCTGCGCGCCGAGCCCATGGCCGAGGAGCCCCACCCGATCGAAGTCGGCGAGGAGCGGGCCCCGCGAGCCGGCCCGGAGGTGCGAGAGCGCGTCCCGGAGCACCGCGGCGCGGCGCTGGGGCGCGTCGTCGGGCGTGAGCCACGAGAGGTCCGGCGCGACGACGACGAAGCCCCAGCGCGCGAGGTGCGCCATGACGCCGGCGAGCTGGCGGTAGTCCTGGCCGAGACCCGCAGCCGACCCGGCGGCGGCCGCGCTCGCGGCGAGGCGCCGCTCGTGTGCGATCGCGAGGACGGGGAATGGGCTTCCCGGCGAGAGCGGCGCCTCCTCGCCGTCCGCCGACGCAGGGTAGTAGAGCAGCGCGGCGCCGCGCGCGGGAGAGCGGTAGATCGCGCCCTGGAACGCCCAGATCTCCGGGTAACAGGCGTCTGCCGACAGCGAGAGCGCGCCGATGCGGCGGAACCCTGCCCGGTGTGGCCCGAGACGCAGCCGTGGCGCCGCGCTGGTGGGGAGCGGCGCAGGCGGGCGCGATGGCGAGGACGGCGGGCGCGATGGCGAGGACGGCGGGCGCGATGGCGAGGAGGGCGGAGGCGGCGCGGCAGAGGGCGGAGGCGGCGCGGCAGCAGGCGGAGGCGGCGCGGCAGAGGGCGGAGGCGGCGCGGCAGTAGGCGGAGGCGGCGAGGGCGGGCGTGACGTCTCCGGGGAGGGAGCGGCCGACGGGGATGACGACCCGCCGCGGAGCACCGCGCGCCGCGACCAGATGACCCCGTCGCGCACGAGATGGGCGATCTGCCCCTCTGCGCGCACGGCGAGCTCGAGCCGCCCGAGCGGGCGGCTCTCGATCGCGGACACCGTCTCGCACCGGCCCAGCTCGGTGGCGAACACCGTCGGTCCGCGGAAGCGCGCCCCGCGGGCGCCGTCGCTGCGGCACCACCGCGCCAGCCCCACGCCCGCGAGCGGCGAGAACAGCTCGAGCGCGCCCTCTCCGCCGGACCCGCTCCGGAAGAGCGCCGGCGTCCCCCGGACCCCGGAGACCACCTCCTCGGGGCCCTGCCACGCCGCCCCGGCCCCGGGAGAGCGCCAGAACATCAGCAGGCGATCGCCGGCCCGCGCGACGACCTCGAGGTCGCCCGCGCGCTGGATCATCGCGGCCGCCTCGAACCGCCCGAGGTCTGCGCCGAAGATCGTCGGCCCGCGCCAGACGAGCTCCGCGGTGTCGTTGTCGCGGTGGTAGTGCGCGATCCCGCCGCTCACGTGAGGGACCACGAGCTCGAAGTTGCCGCGTCCCCCGGAGGCGCCCTGGATCAGCGCCGGGTCGCCGGCCGCGCCCTCCGCGAAGAAGCGCGGCTCGCTCCACGACGGCTCGCCCGCGGGCGCGCACCAGAACGCGGCCAGCCGATCCCCCGCGCGCGCCACCGCCTCGAGGTTGCCCAGATCGCCGAAATTGCTCTGGATCATCGACACCGCGCCGACCTGGCCGAGCTCCCTCGCGAACGTCGCCACGTGGCGCCACGGCCCGGCGGCGTCCTCGCGGCGGTGGTGCTCGACGCCGAACGGCGCATCGGCGGCCGGCAGGACGAGCTCGAGCGCGCCGCTCGTGGCGCATTGCAGGAAGGAGCCGCTGATCGTGGTGGGCATGTCTCTGATCAGGTTTACCGGCGAGGCGCGGCCGCGCCTACCGCAGCATCTCCTCGATCCGCTCGCCCGTCGCCGCCGCGAGCCCCCGGGCGAGCGCCCGCGGGTTCAGCTCGACCGCGATGGCCACGGCGTCCGGCGCGTGCGTGGCGAGCGGCGGCTCGACCGGCGCGTCCAGCCCGAGCAGGTGGCCGAACGACCCGCGCGCGAGCTCGTTCCACGCGAGCAGCAGCTCCTCCGAGGCGGCCTCCCCGCTCGTCGAGAAATCGCCCGCCACCGCGATCGCGAGCGCGATCCCCTCGCGCGCGCTCGGCCTCGCGGCCGCGCCCACCGCGGTCGCCGCCGCGAGCAGCCCCCGCGCGCCGCGGGCCAGCTCCCCGTCGAACGGCCCCGGCGCGAACGCGCGCACGGGCGCCGGGCCGAACCGGGCCGCCAGCGCGGCCAGCGGCCCCTCCGAGAGCGCCGTGGGCGAGCGCTTGAGGCGCCCGAGCGCGTACAGCGACGCCACGCGCGCCGGCCCGCGCAGCGGGCTGCCGCCGTCCTGCACGCCGACAACGTCCGGGCCGAGGAGCACGAGCGCGTGCGGCGCCCTGCCGATGTCGCCCGTCACGCGCACGACGTCCGGTCGATCGAGCGCGCGCCGCTCCTTGCCCGTGAGCCGCCGCCGGAACAGCCGCTCGATGGTCCGCGGGTCGCCGCTGTGGCGCGCCACGTAGAGCCGGGCCTCGCCCTCGTCGGACACGTACGACGCGATCGCCGCCTCGCGCACCTGCCGCAGATCCACGCCGGTCGCGCCGGCGTGCCGGGCGAGGTTCTCCTCGGGCGCCACGATCGCGATCGACGGGATGAGCCACGGCACCGCCGCGATCTCGCGGGGCCGGGCGAGGACCAGCCACCGGAGCCCCGCCTGCGGCAGGAGGCGCGTCAGGTCCGCCGTGGCGAGCGGCGGCAGCGGCGGGGCCGGGCGGGCGGGCGGCCTCGGCGCGCCGCCGCACGCGGGCAGCGCGAGGCCGAAGACGCAGCCCAGGACGCCGCCGATCACGCTGCGCCGGCGCAGCCTCGGCCCGGGCGCGTCAGCCAACGACGAGGTAGGCGAAGCGGCGGTTCTTCGAGCCGACGCGGACCAGGAATCGCTTCCCACGCTCGAGCTTGAGCTGCTCGTCCTTCACCACCTCGCCGTCGAGGTGCACCGCGCCGCCCTTCACGAGGCGCCGCGCCGCGGAGGTCGACTCGGCGAGCCCCGCCAGCGCGAGCGCGTTGCCGATCGGGATCGTGTCGCGGTCGCTCGCCACGCGGATCTCCTCGATGACGTCCGGCAGGCCGCCGGCCGCGACGCTGCGGCGCCGCTCGAGGGCCGCGCGCGCGTCCTCGGCCGAGTGGAAGCGGGCGACGATCTCCTGCGCGAAGAGCTCCTTCACCGCGATGACGCCCTGCTCGCCGCGGACGACGGCCTCCCGCAGGCGGGCGACCTCCTCGGGGGGGCGCGACGACAGGAGCTCCATGTACCGCCAGATCACGCCGTCATCGACGAGCATGAGCTTCTGCAGCATGTCGAACGGCGGCTCGGTGATGCCGACGTAGTTGTCCGCGCTCTTCGACATCTTGGCGCCGACCACCTTGCCGTCCTCGATCCGCGCGTTCGTGCCCTCCAGCAGCGGCATCGTCATCACCATCTGGGCGCGCTTGCCGTAGCGGGGCATCAGGTCGCGCGCCACGAGCAGGTTGAAGAGCTGGTCGGTGCCGCCGAGCTCGATGTCGGCCTCGAGCTCGACCGAGTCGTAGGCCTGGAGCAGCGGGTACATGAACTCGTGCACGTAGATGGGCCGCGCCTCCTCGTAGCGCTTCTTGAAGTCGTCGCGCTCGAGCATGCGGGCGACCGTGTACTTCGCGCAGAGCTCGATCATCTGCGTCGGATCGAGCTTGTTCAGCCACTCGGAGTTGTAACGGACCTCGGTCCTGTCGCGGTCGAGGACCTTGAACGCCTGCGCCTGGTAGGTCTCCGCCGCGGCGACGACCTCCTCGCGCGAGAGCCGCGGGCGCAGCTCGTTCTTGCCGGTCGGGTCGCCGACCATGGCCGTGAAGTCGCCCACGACGAAGATGACCGTGTGCCCGAAGTCCTGGAACTCCCTCATCTTCTGCATCACGACCGTGTGGCCGAGGTGGAGATCGGGGCGGGTCGGGTCGAAGCCGGCCTTCACGCGCAGCGGCTTGCCCTCGCGGAGCCGCTCCTCGAGCTCGGCGCGGACGTGGAGGTCGACGGCACCCTTGCAGAGAATCTCGAGCTGACGTTCGGCGGGGACCATGGGGGCCCGCTTCTACCGCGCAGCGCAACCGCCCGCCAGAGGGGCGAAGGCCCCCGCGCCGCGCGCGACGTCCCCGACGTCGCGCGCGCGCCGGCAGGGCAGGGGGCGCGTCACCTCATTCGTCGTCGGTGTCCTCGTCGTCGTCATCCTCGTCGTCGTCGTCGCCCGAGATGGCGTAGGCGCGGCTGGCGTTGACGAGCTCCTTGAGCTCCTTGCCGACCTTGAAGAACGGGAGCCGCTTGGCCGGCACGGGCACCGGCTGGCCCGTGCGCGGGTTCCTGCCGCTGTAGGGCTTGTACGGTCTGACCGTGAAGCTGCCGAACCCGCGGATCTCGATGCCCTCGTTGCGCTGCAGCGCCTGCGTCATCGCGTCGAAGACGCAGTTCACCACGAGCTCGGCGCGAGCTTTGGTGAGCTCCCCCCGTCCCGCGATCGCGTCGATGAGCTCGCTTTTCGTCATGGTCCACCTCCCCCACCCGAGCGGACCACCGCCGGCGCTCGGCTTACCGCCTTCACCGCAGGGCCCCGGAGGATGCGCCGGTCCAGGGGCCGCATGACAACAGAATCCTAAGAAAAGCTCGCATGTTACGGGACTAGCGGTCAATCGAATTTCCGCCCGCGACCCGGACCGCGTCGAGCGCGAAGAGGCCCTCGGCTCCGCCTTCGGATCCGTCGGTTCCGGCGCGGCGGCGCGGGCTTTCTGGGCTTTCTGGCGGGCTCGCGGCGCCGGCGCCGGCGCCGGCGGCGCTCCTGCGCGCAAGGGAGAGCTCGATTTCGACGGCGCGCTCGGGGATCGGGTGCGGCGGGAGCTCGGCGCAGGTGAGCGGCGCGGCGGAGCCCGGCGCTGCGGAGGCGCCCGGCGCGGCGGGCTCGACCCGCCATACGTGGAGCAGGGCGCCGTCGACGAGGAGGCGCACCTCGCCCGCGCCGTCGCCCGAGACCG
The DNA here is from genome assembly GCF_051524405.1 of Sorangium sp. So ce119. Classification (NCBI taxonomy): domain Bacteria; kingdom Pseudomonadati; phylum Myxococcota; order Polyangiales; family Polyangiaceae; genus Sorangium; species Sorangium sp. So ce119. The sequence continues at coordinate 797,804 of NZ_CP150310.1, forward strand.
CCATGCGCGGGCTGATCCGGGCGCCGCGGAGCCACGGGGCGGGCAGGCCGACGCGCACGACGGAGGCGCCGCTCGCCGTGGCGGCGCCGCCGCCCGCCGCCGCGTGCACCGCGAGGAGGCGCCCTCCGGAAGCGCAGGTGCCGCCGGCGTGCTCGGGCAGCGCCCAGGCGTCGCGCTGGGCGCGCGGCGGCCACAGCGACTCGCCCTCGATGACGGCGTCGCGCTGGGCGTTGCCGGGCACCGTGTCGCCGGGGCCGTCGACGCCGTCGAAGACGAGCGGCGCGATCGAGACGGCGGCGAGGCCGCCGTCGTCCGGGATCGCGAAGCGATAGCGGTAGGCGGGCGGACGGCCGCGGGCCTCCCAGGCCATGCGGTCGAGCGCGTCGCCGCGGTAGCGCAGCACCGCGACGTCGCCCGGGGCGGGGTCGAAGCCGAGGTTGAACCCGTGATCCGTGTCGACGAACACGAGGCCGCGCGCGACGCCCGCCCGCGCGACCGCGGCGGGGTCGAACATCGGCAGGCCGCCCTCGCGATCGCGCAGCGCGGCGTGATCGAACCCCGCGCGGAAGGCGAAGCCCGCGAGCGCGAGCGCCGCCGCGACGAGCGCCGCCGCGAGCTGCGCGCGCGGCCGGCCCGCGGGGCCGCGGCCCTCGCGGCCGCGGCCCTCGCGGCCGCGGCCCTCGCGCGCGCGGGGTTCGACCACGCCGCGCTCCACGACGGCGAGGGCGGCCATCGCCGCGAGGACGTGCTCGATCGGCAGGACATCGGCGAAGAAGCGCGCGCCGCCGCCGGGGTAGTTGCCGTCGAAATAGAACGGGGCGTAGGCGGCGATCTGGAGGAGCGGGGCGATCGCGAGGGGGCGCGAGCGCGGGCGCCGGAGCGCGATCGCGGCGCCGACGATCACGAGGAGCGCGAGCGGCTCGGCGTTGAGCGCGTCGACGAGGTGGAGCTTCAGGCGGCGCAGCGTCGTGCCGGCGGCCGCCAGAAAGCCGTATCCTTCCGCGAGGTTGTGGCGGACGAAATCGCCGTGCTCGCCGAGGCAGCCGACCCCGGCGCCGAAGCCGTAGCGGAAGCAGCCGGGCGGGCCATCGGAGACGGCGTAGTAGGCGGCCTGCGACGAGGCGAGGCCGCCCGTCGCCGCGCGCTGGTGCGCCGCGAGCAGGGCGAGGCCGGGGAGCGCGCCGATCACCATCGCCGCGGCGAGCCCGCCGAGCCGCGGCGCAGGGCGGGGCCCTGGGCCGCCCTCGCGACGGGCGGCCGCGGCGGGCCCGCGCGCGCTCCCCGGCAGCAGCACGAGGAGCAGCGCCGCGGCGAGGGCGAGCGCGCTCGGCGGGCGCGTCGCCGCGAGCCAGCCGGCCGCGAGCCCGGCGAGGGCGGCCGCGCGCACGGCCGGGGCGAGGCGACGCGCCCGCCGAGCGCGCGTCGGGGCGTCGCGGGCCTCGTCGAGCGCGCGCCGCGCCGACGATAGCGCGACCGTGAAGCAGAGGGCCGCGAGCCCGTGCGACATCGTGTCGGCCGTGTGGTAGCGGAGCGCGGCGCAGAGCGCCGAGAAGAGCGCGGCGACGACCGGCACGAAGGGGATCCGCGCGGCGCCCCCGGCGGCGGCCGGGTCCTCCGGCGCGAACCGCGCGGCGAGGTCGTAGGTCGCGATCGCGAGCGCGGCGGCGAGCAGGGGGCCGACCGCGAGCGGCGCTCCCGCGAGGAAGCCCAGCGCGAGGAGGGCCGGGTAGCCCGGGGGGAAGAGCACCGCGACGCGGTCGACGTCGCCCGGGGCGGCGCCGCCCGGAGACGCGGCGCTCAGGGCCGCGGCGCCGTGGGCCGCCGCGTCGCTGCGGACGAGGAAGCGGCCGAGCACCGAGGCCGCGGGCTCGTCGAGCGGCCACGCGAGGTACCCCGCCGCCATCGCGCGCGCCTCGAGCCAGTAGCTCGTGGCGTCGATGATCCGGGGGCCGCCCCGGAGGTAGACCGCGACGTACGCGGCCGAGATCAGCGCCGCGACGACCGCGAGGGCCGCGGCGATCGCGAGGCCCGGGGCCGCGCCCGCGCGGGGCGCCGGGCCCGGGCGCGAGGCCGCGGGCGAGCGGCCGCGGCGGAGGAGCCAGGCGCCCGCGAGCAGCGCGGCCAGGGAGAGCGCGAGCGCGACCCACTGCGCCGGGTCGCGGGGCAGTCCGGCGCGCACGTCACGGCCCGGCGAGCGGGCGCGCCTCGGGGCGCGCGGCGCGCTCGAGGACCCAGACGTGGTGGTCGATCCACTCCCCCTCGACCGGCGTGAGCGTGAGCGTGAACGTCTCGGCCAGGCCCTCGGGCAGCGCGATCGAGGCCTCGGTCCAGCCGTCGCTCGCGCGGACGGCGACCTGGCCGAGCTCCCGGCCGTCCGCGGTCGCGCGGATCACGGCGGGGCGGGTCGCGGCGGTGCGGAGCACGAGCCTGCCCGGGCCGTTGCGCGGGGCGCGCAGGCGGGCGGTCTCGCTCCTGCCGCCCGGGATGACGCGGCCCGCGTCGAACCGATCGCGCCCGGACCCGCGCGGGTCGGGGAGGACGTTGAAGCCGACGAAGCCGGCCTGCGGCCTCGGGAACGTGTAGCCGTGCTCCCGCTCGCTCACGAGGTCGGCGACGTCGAGCTCGTCGAGGACCTGCTCGTCCGCGCGCATCGACGCGGGCGCCTCGCCGTGCGCGAACGGGCTCCAGTCGGCCCTGTAGATGACCTTCTCGGCGCCGCCGCAGATCACGTTCCCGACGACGGGGACCGAGACGATCTGCTTGCCGAAGATGGCCGGGAGCTCGCCCCACCAGCCCGGGTAGATGGCCATCGCGTCGGGGCGGTCGTCGGGCGGGATGCGCTCGACGAGCTCCAGCGAGGCGCCCAGGCCGTGGACGCCCGCGCGCGCGAACGGGAGGTCGTGGTAGCCGCCGAGCCCGATGAGGTCGAGCCCGGGCCGGTCCGAGGCGTAGAGGAGCGCGCCCGCGTCGCCGACGAGGACGCGGCGCACGTCGAGCTGGGCGAGCACCTTGCCGGCGACGAGGTGCTGGTCGCGGATGTTCCGGCTGGCGCGGCCGAAGAACCAGATCTGGTCGCGCATCCTCGGGAGCTGGTGGGCCCAGAAGACCGCGGCGAGGGCGAGCGCGAGCGCGACGCGCGCGACCCAGAGGCCGCTGGCGGCCAGGCCACCCTTTCCGGCGAGGCCGCCGCGGGCGCCGAGGGCGCGCGCCGGTACGGCGGCGAGCCGCGCCCAGAGCCCGGCCGGGGCGCCCTCGCGCCGCGCGGGGCGGCCGTCGGCGCTGTCCGGCGCGCTCCATGCGGCCCGCGCGACGAGCAGGGCGAGCCCCATCGCCGCGAGGACCAGGAGCCAGGCGACCGCCGGCATCGTGTAGCGCTCGTTCTGCCAGCGCACCTGGCCGTTCAGCGCGACGAGCGCGAGCCAGCCGACGACCTGGATCCAGAGCAGCGACGCGATCCCGCGGGTCTTGCGCGAGGCGAGCGGGACGAGCGCGAGGGCGGGGACGAGCCATCCCCAGGGGAGGGCGTCCGAGAAGTGGTGGTTGGTGTTGCGGGTGATGACGTAGGTCGCGAGGAACTCGTAGGTGTTCCACTTCTCCTCGGACGTCATGTACGGGTTGTTCAGCGCGAGCTTGGCGATGGCGCCGCTCGCCGCCCACTCGCCGGTGAACACGCGGTTGGCGATCGCCTGGGCGACGAACGCGAGCGCGCCCGGCACCGACGTCCGCAGCAGGGTCGCGATCGCGGCGCGCGCGCCGTGGGCGCGCCCCACGGCGATCGCGGCGTACACGCCCAGCGCCGCGACGCAGACGACCGACTCCGGCCGGGTGACGTAGAGGAGCGCGCCCGCGAGGCCGGCGAGCCAGCCCAGGCGGGCGAGGCGCTTCGCTGGCGCCGCGGCGCGGTCCCCTGCGCCGCCCGGATCGCGCGGCGCGCGCGGGGCGCTGGCGGCGCGGGCGACCTCGAGCGCGGCGAGCGTGGCGAGGGCCCAGGCGCCGAGGTGGAAGGCGTTCTCCATCCCGCTGAACAGCGACCAGTCGAGCGCGCCGATGCAGAGCGCCACGGGCGGCAGCAGGTACTTGGCCCAGCGCCCGATCGGCTCCAGGAGCCGCGCGCCCACGAGCAGGAAGCCGAGCGTCGAGGCGCACGCGATGATCGCGGCCCACTGCATCAGCAGCAGGCCGCGGAACCCGATGAGGTAGCCGAGCGCGAGGACGAAGGGGTAGCTCAGGCTGGTGTTCCCGCTCGAGAACCCGTTGCCCTCGGACCACTCGAACGGGTACCCGCGCGCGGTGGCGCGGGCGTAATCGAAGTGGATGAAGACGTCGTCGAGCGGCGCCGACCACATGCCGCCCGTCTGCCGGTGCATCGCCCCGTAGAACGCGACCGCGGCGTAGAGCACGCAGGCCCCCGCATAGACGGCGAACAGGACCGGATCGACGCGCGGCCAGGCGGCCACCAGGCGGTCGAGCCGGCCGGCGCGCGCTCCGGGGCTCGCGTCGCCGGCGGCCGCGTCCTCTGGCTCGCCCGGAGAGGCGCTGCTCGGCCGGGACGGGGGCGCAGCTCCTCCAGGCGGCGCGGAGGGCACGGGGTCGGCGCTGGACGGTGACACGCGGCCCTTTTACACGACTTTCGCGCGATCCGAGCCCGTGGAACCCCGTCCGAGGGGAAGCCGCCGGGCCGGCGAGCGCGGCGCGCCGCCAGGCGACCTGAGCATCCGCTGTCCGTGTAGGATTCGCGGGCGGGACCACGCCACACGAGGGGGACCATGCCAGCGCCAGCGCCGCTCTTTCGCCCATCTATCCTGCTGTTCCTCTGGATCTGGCTCGCCGCGTGCGCGCCGAGCGCGACGACGCCGCCGGCGGTCGAGCCCGCGAAGACGGTCGAGCTTCCGCCTCCTCCCGCGCCGGCCGCCGCGCCGGCCGCCGTCAGGGTGGCCGAGCCCGAGCCCGACCCCGGCACGGCCGTGCCCGTCACCCGCGCCGATCCGTGGTGGGGCGATCCGCTCGCGCCGGTGACCGTCGTGGTGTGGGGGGACTACGAGTGCCCCTTCACGAGCAGGCACATGGCGACGCTGGAGCAGCTCAAGCAGGCCTACGGGCCCGATCGGCTGCGCGTCGTCTGGAAGCACAACCCGCTGCCGTTCCACAGGAACGCGCGCCCCGCGCACCTCGCCGCAGAGACGGTGTTCCGGCTCGGCGGGACCGAGGCGTTCTGGAGGTTCCATGGGCTCGCGTTCGCCAACCAGCGCGCGCTCACGCCGGAGTCGCTCGAGGCGTGGGCCGCCGAGGCGGGCGTCGATCGGGCGGCGTTCCGCGCGTCCTTCGCGGGGCAGCAGCACGCGCCGAAGATCGACAAGGACCTCCAGGCGGGCAAGGCCGCGGGGGTCACGGGGACGCCCGCGTCGCTCATCAACGGCGTGCTCGTCAGCGGCGCGCACCCCATCGACAGGTTCCGGGACGTCATCGACGAGCAGCTCCGGGCGGCCGAGGAGCTCCGGCGATCCGGCGTCCCGCGGGAGCGCCTCTACGCCGCCCTGTCCGCGCAGAACAGGGCGCGCGCGCCGGCCCCGGCGCGGTCGTCGACCCCGACCGAGGACGACCCGACCGACTGGAAGGTGCCTGTCGACGGCTCGCCGACCCGGGGTAACCCGAGCGCTCCGGTCACGCTGGTCATGTTCTCGGACCTCGAGTGTCCGTTCTGTCGCAAGGTCGCCCCGACCATCGACGCCCTCGAAAAGAAGTACGGCCAGCAGCTCCGCCTCGTCTTCAAGCACAACCCGCTGCCCTTCCACCGCCGGGCCGAGCCCGCCGCGGAGCTCGCGCTCGAGGCCAGCGCGCAGAAGGGCGACGCGGCGTTCTGGCAGGCGTACGAGCTCCTGCGGCAGGGCACCCTCGAGGACGCGGACCTCGCGGCGCACGCGAAGACCCTGGGCCTCGACGTGCCGCGCGCGCAGAAGGCGATCGCTGCCCGTCGCCACGCGGCGCGCATCGAGCGCGATCAGCGCCTCGCCGAAGCCCTCAACGCGCAAGGCACGCCCCACTTCTTCATCAACGGCAGGCGGCTGCTCGGGGCCCAGCCGGCGGAGAAGTTCGAGGCCCTCATCGACGAGCAGCTCGCGCGCGCCGCGAAGCTCGTCGCCGCGGGCACGCCGCCCGCGAAGGTCTACGACGCGCTGCAGAAGGACGCGAAGGCCGGCGCGCCCCTCGAGCGGGTCCTCGCCCCCGCGCCGACCAGGGACAACCCCGGCAAGGGGGCGAAGCCCGGCGCGAAGGTGACGATCCAGATGTTCGCCGACTTCCAGTGTCCGTTCTGCAAGCGCGTCCAGCCCACGCTCGACGAGATCATCGCCGCCTATCCGGGCAAGGTCCGCGTCGTCTTCCGGCACCTGCCGCTCCCCTTCCACAAGCAGGCGCCCCTCGCCGCCGAGGCGTCGATCGAGGCGTTCCGGCAGAAGGGCGACGCCGGCTTCTGGGCGATGGCGCAGCGCCTGTGGGAGGACCAGTCCGAGACCGGGCTCAGCCGCGAGGCCATCGAGCGTCACGCGGCCGCGATCGGCCTCGACGCGACGAAGCTCCGCGCCGCGCTCGACTCGGGCGCGCACCGCGCGGCGGTCGAGGCGGACAGCAAGCTCGCCGCGAGCCTCCACATCACCGGCACGCCGGCCTTCGCGATCAACGACTACTTCCTCAGCGGCGCGCAGGCGACCGCGCGCTTCAAGCGGCTCGTGGACAAGGCGCTCGGCCCGCCCGATCCCCCCACGATGGAGTCGCTGCACGGCGTGAAGCCGCCCGCAGCGCATCCGGCTGCACCGCCGCAGCCGGCCGCGGCGCAGCCGCCCGCGAACCCGGGGCTCATGGGGGCCAGGCACCTGCTCGTGATGTATGCTGGCTCACGTCGCGCCCCGTCGCACGTGACCCGCAGCCGGGACGAGGCGCGCGCGCTCGCCGAGCAGGCGCTCAAGGCAGCGCAGCAGGGGGCGAGGTTCGAGGACCTCGTGGCCCGGTACAGCGACGAGCCGGGGGCCACCGCGCGCGGCGGCGATCTCGGCAAGTTCCCGAAGGGGGCGATGGTGCGGGAGTTCGAGCAGGCGCTGGAGAGCGTCGCTGTCGGCGCGCTGAGCGGGGTCGTGGAGACGCCGTTCGGCTTCCACGTCATCCTGCGGACGCAATAGCGCTCGTCGCCGGACCCGACAGGGGTGGATCAGCGCACGAGTGGACATGATGCAGAGTCGGGGCTCACGGATCGTTCCCCGGGCCGCGCGCCGACCACCCCCCTGATCGGCCTGGATTACGCGTTCACCGGTCTGCTCGTGTCGCCGTGAGCGGCAGGGAGTACCCGGCGGCCGTTCAGTGGCCGAGCGGCTGCGGCGCCTCGCCGCGCGGGCGGCGCGATCTCAGGACAGGCCCGATTCTCCTTGCCGGCCTCGCTCTGAGAATATTTCAGGCCTTCCTCGCAAGTGTGCCCGCGCGTCGGCGCGCTCTCTCCGTGCGGCCTGCGCGTTGACCCATCTCGCGCGCGTCGAGTAGAAAGATCCTCGCGCCAGAGCGCGCGACCCGGTCAGCGCCAGCGCGGATGGGAACCGCAAACGATGCGTTGGTTCGTCGAGATCTCGTCGTTAGGCCAGAACGCACCGCCGAGCAGGAAGGTGTGCGTCGAGGCCGCGCAGTGGCAGCCCGCGCTGCAGAAGGCCCGGGCGCTCCGCGGAGACGACGGGCCGCTCAACAATTTCTCCGTGGATCTGCTGGAGACCGGCTACCGGGCGATCGATCCGGCGACGCGCGTGCGGTACGTCGTGCAGCGCGCGCCGGACGACGCGGCGCTGACGGACGACGCGGGCGCTCCGCCGGCCGCGGCGGCGTCCCCGGAGGTGCGCCCTCCGGCGAGGCGCGCGCCGGCGCCCACGGTCCCGTTCATCTCGCTGGGGACCGCGCTCGTGGTGACGCAGCCGGCGAGCGGCGCGGCGCCGCCGGCCGCCGGCGCGGCGCCGCCGGCGGACGGCGCGGCGCCGCCGGCGGACGGCGCGGCGCCGCCGGCGGACGGCGCGGCGCCGCCGGCGGACGGCGCGGCGCAACCCGCGGGCGCTGCGCAGGTGGCGGCCGAGCCGGCGCCGGCGCCCGGCGCGCTGCCGGCGTTCGAGCTCGTGTCGCAGCGCGCGGAGGACCCGTCCGAGCGCTCGCCGCTCACGTACCGAGAGCTCGTCTATGCGGTCGCGACCGGCACCCCGCGCGAGCTCGTCAATGCGCTGCTGCTCGACCGGCTCGATGTGGCACGGAAGCTCATCGACGACGCCCGTCCGGGCAAGTTCATTCACATCGCCGTGTTCGACCACGTCTTCCAGGGCCGACCTCAGCGCAGCCCGCTCGCGACCCTGGCCTGGAAGGACTGGCGCTCAGGGGAGCCCGAGATCCAGTTCCGTCCGCGCACCAGCGGCACCACGCCGCCGCCGGCCGCGGGGCCGTCGGCCACCGCGACGCCGCTGCCGGGCGCCGCGCCGCTCCCTGCCATCACCGCGACGCCGCTGCCGGGCGCCGCGCCGCTCCCTGCCGCCACCGCGACGCCGCTGCCGGCCGCCGCGGCGCCGCCCGCCGCCACCGCGACGCCGCTGCCGGCCGCGTCGCCGGCCGCCGAGGCCGCTCCCCCCGCGCCGAGCCCCCCGCCGCGGAGGCGGTCGTCCTACCCTCCCAGGAACGGGCGCCTCTCCGGCGACGACCTGATCGCCGAGCTGTTCGAGGCGTGCAGCGAGCTGCACTTCCTCCAGGACACCCTCGCCGGCGCGGACTTCATCCTCTCGCTCACGCTCGACAAGATCCCGTGCGCCCTCGGGCTCGTGTCGCTGTTCGACATCAACCGGGGCGAGTTCGTCGTCGTCCGGCAGCACGGCGGCAAGACCGCGCTCCTCACCAGGCTGTCCGAGCGGGCGCCGCTCGCGCTGGCCGCGATGCGGTCGAGGCGCGCCGTCGTGGTGCCCGACGTGTCCAGCGACGAGCGCGTCATGGACGAACGCTGGAAGGCCACCGGCGTCGAGCTCCGCAGCGTCGTCTGCGCGCCGGTGGAGCTCGCGGGCCGCTACCTCGGCCTCCTCGAGATCGCCAACCCGCTCGACGGCAAGCCCTTCTCCGAGAGCGACGGCAACGCGCTCACCTACATCGGCCAGCAGTTCGCCGAGTTCGTCGGGGCGCGCGGCGTGGTCACCGAGCCGGGCCTCGTCACCGCGGCCACCAGGAGGGCCGCCCGCTAGCGGCGCGCAGCGATGGACCTCCTCCCCTCGGTCGGGCAGCGCCATCGCGTCCCGTACTTCGCCCTCGTGCCGGCCATCGTCGTGGCCGTGCTCGTGCTCGGCGGGATCGCCCTGCGCACGACGCTGCAGATCGAGAAGGCCCGCCAGCAGACCGTCTTCGACGCGACGCTCACCCTCGCCGACGAGCGCGTCGACCGGCTCGACAAGCTGATCATCGCGCAGGACAACGTCGTCGCCGCGCACGTCGACGTCGCGAACCTCTCGGTCATCGCGCGCCGGTGGCTCCCCACCGCGGCCCGCGAGACGCCGACCGTGCGCGCCATCCTCGTCCTCGACATGGACCACGAGGCGCACGACGTGCTCGCGTTCGCCTCGCGCGGCGCGTCCGGGCGGGAGGACGACGCGTTCCGCAAGCTCCTGCTCGCGCGCCTGCTGCCGCAGATGAACTTCTCGGGGGACGCGAGCGAGCTCCGGCACCTCCACCACGTCATCGACCAGCAGAGCCTGCTCGTGAGCTACTGGCAGCGCGAGCACATGGGCCGCCGGTTCCTGGTGATCGCGTGGCACGAGGTCCCGCGCCTGGTGCACGAGGTGATGCCCCGCCTCTTCCGCGACCTCGATCGAGAGAAGAGCCGCATGAACGTCATCGACGAGGAGGGCCGCATCGTGTTCGGCCCGCCCATCATCGGCGGCGAGTTCACCGTCGGGCGCCCGTTCCCGACCACGCTCTACAACTGGCGCCTCCAGATGGCGCTCACCACGGCCGAGGAGCTCGGGGAGAAGGTGGAGCGGCAGCGGCTGATCGAGCTGCTGATGGTCGGCTTCTCCGCCCTGGTCGCCCTGGCCGGGCTGGCGATCGTGGTGGTCGCCTCCGTGAACGAGCGGCGGCTCGCGGCGCTGAAGAGCGACTTCGTCGCCAACGTGTCCCACGAGCTCAAGACGCCGCTCTCGCTGGTCCGCATGTTCGGCGAGCTCCTCCTCGGCGACCGCGTCCCCAACGACGCGAAGCGCCGCCAGTACCTGCAGATCATCGTGAGCGAGAGCGAGCGGCTCACCGCGCTGATCGAGAACGTCCTCGACTTCGCCCGGGTCGAGCGGGGCAAGGCCGCCTACGAGTTCGCGCGCGGGAGCGTGGCCGAGGTGGCGACGCGCGCCGTCGACATGTACCGCTACCGCGCCGAGCGCGAGGAGATGAGCGTCGAGCTCACGATCGCCGAGGAGCTGCCCGAGGCGCTCATCGACGCGCGCGCGCTCGAGCTCGCGATCGTGAACCTGCTCGACAACGCGCTCAAGTACGCGAAGGAGGGCGGGCGCGTCGACGTCGCGGTCGTCGCCGAGGGCGGCGGCGGCGGGCGCCTCTCGGCGCTGACGCGCCCGGCGAGGCGCGTCGCCATCCGGGTGAGCGACAGGGGGCCGGGCATCGACCCGGACGAGCAGAAGCACATCTTCGAGCGCTTCGCGCGCGGGCGGCGGGCGAGCGAGCGGCAGGTGCGCGGCAGCGGGATCGGGCTCGCGCTCGTGAAGCACATCGCCGAGAGCCACGGCGGCTCCGTGCGGGTCGAGAGCCCGCTCACGGAGGACGGGCACGGCAGCGCCTTCGTGGTGTCGCTCCCCGCGCTGGAGCACGGCCGGGAGGCGTCGGAGCGCGAGGCGCAGCTCGCCTCGAGCGCGGCCGACGAGGCGCCGGGCGCGGGGGCGACGTGACGGCGCCCCGGCGCGGCGCTGGCGAGGCGGCGCCCCGGCGCGGCGCTGATGAGGCGGCGCCCCGGCGCGACGCTGGTGAGGCGGCGCCCCGGCGCGACGCTGGTGAGGCGGCGCCCCGGCGCGACGCCTCGCGGCGCGCCGCCCTGCTGGCCGCGCTCGACGAGGTGCGCGCGCGGTGCGCCGTCGCGGAGCGCCGCGCGCAGGACCCGGTCTCGTTCGTCCATCGCTACACGAACCCGGCCGACCAGGAGCTCGTGGCGGTCATCGCCGCGTCGCTCGCCTTCGGCAACGTGAAGGCGCTGCGCGCCAAGATCGCCGAGGCGCTCGATCGGCTCGGGCCGGACATCGCCCTCACGGCGGACGACCCCCGGGCCGTCTCGGCGCGGCTGCGCGGCTTCCGGCACCGGGTCTACCGCGATCGCGACGTCGCCGCGCTCCTCGTCGGCGCGCGGCGGGTGCAGCGCGCCTCGGGCTCGCTCGGCGCCGCGTTCGCGGCCGAGCTCGCGCGCACCGGCGACCTGCGCCAGGCGCTGGGCGCGTGGGTGCGGGCGATCCGGCGCGCGGGCGGCCTCGACCGCCGCCCGGGCGACCGCGGGGCAGCGCACATCCTCCCGGACCCCGAGAAGGGCAGCGCCGCCAAGCGGCTCATGCTCCTGCTGCGCTGGATGATCCGCCCCGCCGACGGCGTGGATCTCGGCCTGTGGCCGGTACCCCCGTCCGCCCTCCTGATCCCGGTCGACACCCACATCGAGAAGCTCGGCTACAACATCGGCCTCACCGACCGCAGGGGAGCCACCTGGAAGACCGCCGAGGAGATCACCGCCGCGCTCCGCGGCTTCGATCCGGCGGACCCGGTCAAGTACGACTTCGCCCTCTGCCACCTCGGCATGCTCCAGCAGTGCCCGTCGCGGCGCGATCCGGTCCGCTGCGAGGGCTGTGGCGTGAAGGCCGTCTGCCGGTACTGGGAAGGGTGAGCACGTCGTGTACGGCCTCGTCCGTCCGGAACAGCCGTCGTGTCTGTCCGACCGGAACAGAACTCCCTTCGGATCTGCAGCCGATTTCAAATCTGATTTTCAAGGATGCAATAGTCGCTGGATCCCCGGTCGATAACTATCTGAAATCTTGTTTCAGATAGGTCGGCACAGAGCCTGCTCTACTGGTCATCGAGCGCCGTCGCGGAGACCTTCCCCCCCCCAGGTCCGCGAGGCGCTTTTTTCATTTTGTCGCCGTTGTCTCCTGCGAGCGCGCCTGTGCGCGTACGTCCGGCACGGCGCACCGGGTACGGCACAAGAAGAGCGCCGCAGCGGAGCCCCCCCGAGCTCCGCCGCGGCGCCCTGGTGTGCGTACCCCGGGGTCACCGGGGTTCTTGCGGGATCCTCACCGCTTCTCTCGCCCACCTCGTTGCGACCCGCATGCCACGTCGCTCGCGCCGCGCGGTGGAACCTTTGTGCACGCCCGGGCTGGAGGCTCCCCGCATCGCATCGCAGTGGGGCTGGTCACACGGCAATGTCGCGGCCAGACGCGGCGCAGGTGAAAACGAGCCAGCGCCGACATGCGTGTCCGTCAACGGCAGTTCCCGAGGCGCGCAGTCCGATGCGTGAGGGCGATGTCCTTCCCGGGCGCTGTGTGCCTTTCTCGCGCGCTCGTGGAAATGATCGCGAAACGTGCTGTTTGCATTCTTCGCATCATTGATGATCATCCGGGCGAGCGAGCCGGGAAGCGGCCTCAGCGGTAACTGGCTCTCGCTCCGTCCCTGCGCCATGATGTCGAGACTGCTCGCATGCGGAAATGGCTCCGGCGGGTAGATTGGGCGTATGGTCTGGACATTCGGGGCTTACCTCCTGGTCGCGCTGGCGCTCGCGGTGCTGGGCGCGATCGGGCTGTGGGCGCACCTCTTTTACTGGGTCAAACGGCTGACCCTGCCGCTCGAGTACAGCGTGGAAGAGGTGCTGCGGACCGAGGACGGCGCGCAGATCGAGCTCCGCCGCGTCCCGTTCCCGCCCGGAGCGTCCGCGCAGCCGGACCTGCCGCCCATCGTCCTCGTCCATGGCATCGCCGCGAACCACAGAAACCAGGACATCCACCCCGATTACTCGCTGGCGCGCCACCTCGCCGCGCTCGGACGCGACGTGTGGCTGCTGACGTTGCGGAGCGGCCGCCTCCTCACCCGCCTGGAGCGGCGCAGCGTCCGCTTCTCGGCCATGGTCCGGTACGATCTCCCCTGCGCCTTCGGGGCGATCCTGAAGCGCACCGGCGCCCGATCGCTCGATTACGTCGGCTTCTCCATGGGCGGCATGCTCCTCTATGCGGCGCTGGGGCGGAGCGTGCCGGAGCCTCAGGTTCGCCGCGTCGTCATCGTCGGCTCCCCAGGCCGCTTCACCGCGCCGGCGCGCCTCATGCGGTTCCTGCCGGGCCGGCTGCTCCCGGGCGTGCCGTTGCGCCTCATGGCGCGCAGCGTCGCGTTCGCCTCGGAGTGGCTGCCCACGCCGCTCCATCACGCCGTGGCCAACCCGCGCAACGTGCCTCCGGGCGTCACGCGGCTCGCGCTCGTCAACTGCATCGAGGACATCCCCGCTGCGCTCAACGCCGACTTCGCCGCGTGGATGACGGGCGACGGGGAGATCCGTGTGGACGGAGAGAGGGTCCTCGACGGCCTCGCGTCCGTCGCGGCGCCGGCCCTGTTCATCGCGGGCAGCGCCGACCGGATAGCCCCCGTCTCGTCGGTGCGCGCGGCGTTCGACGCGTGGGGGCGCGATCACCCCGAGACCCCGAAGCGCTTTCTCGTCCTCGGGCGCGACTTCGGGGCGCGCGAAGATTACGGCCACGGCGACCTGGCGGTCGGCGCGTATACCGGCGCCGAGCTCTTCGAGCCGATCGCGCGCTTCCTCGGCCCGGATCCGCAGCCCGAGGGCGCGCCGGGGCCGGAGACCGGCGCACCGGCGCTGGAGTCCATCCAGGCGCGTCAGCCCACCTCCGAGGAGGCCGATCCGCTGCCGGATCTCCCCGCCGCCTGACCGACGCTCGCGCGCTCGGCTCACCGGTGCTTCGTCCGGGCCGCCCCGGCGCGCTCGGCTCCGCGCCTTCCATATCATCCAGACTCATCGCGTACGTGGAAGTGGACGTGGAAGTGAAAGCCGCAACGAAATCGGACGATCGCGCGTCGCGGCGCGCGGGTCTGCGATTGCAGAGCGAAAGCGAACAGGCGTACTCTCGCGGACGGGTTTCTCGCGCCACGCGGTGGCCGGCGTGTCCGCCAAAGGATGTTCATGAGTCAACCCGGATTGCGCTCCCGATTCGACCTGTCGTCCCCTCTGTCGTCGAGGGCGCGCTGGCTGACGGCGGCCGCCCTCCTCGTCTCCTCCGCGTCCTGTGCGCACGGTGACGACTCGGGCATGACGTGCGATGAAGGCCTGGCGCTGTGCGCGAGCGCGTGCGTCGACACGCAGACCGACGCCGACCACTGCGGCGAGTGCGGCAGCGTCTGCGCGAGCGGGGAGCGCTGCGAGGCGGGCGAGTGCGTCAGCGATCGTGGCGTCGGCGGCAGCGGCGGCGACGGCGCGAGCCAAGGGGAGGACGACACCGACGCCGCCAGCGGCACCGGCGGCGCGGCCTGCGCCCCCGGCCTCGAGGCGTGCGATGGGGGCTGCGTCGATCTCGACGCCAACCGCCGGCATTGCGGGCGCTGCGGCAACGTGTGCGCGGCCGAGGAGCGCTGCGAGGACGGCGCCTGCGTCTGCGACGCCGGCCTCGAGGCGTGCGACGGCGCCTGCGTCGACCTCGCGAGCGATCCACAGCACTGCGGGAGCTGCGAGGCGCGGTGCGCCCACAACCAGACGTGCACGGACGGGGCGTGCGTCTGCAACGAGGGCCTCACCGACTGCGGCGGAAAGTGCGCCGATCTGATGCACAGCCCGGAGCATTGCGGCGAATGCGGCGCGGCGTGCGGCCCGGGGCTGGTCTGCCAGGAGGGCACGTGCGCCTGCATCGTCGGCGACTACGAGGACATCGGCGGGGCGGTCCCGCAGGTCGTGACGGGCACCACGCTCGGCGCAGAGACGTATTTCGGGCTCGCCTGCGTGGCGATCGGATCGACCGAGGTCGTCTACAGGTTCACGGCGGACGAGGCCGGCAGCTACAGGTTCGATACCGCGGGATCGAGCTACGACACCGCCATCGGCCTGCTCAGCTTCGACCTGTGCGACGAGCGCGCGTGCAATGACGATCGCGGCGGGCCCGAGGCGAGCGCCTCGGTGCTCCTCGAGGAGGGCGAGGCGATCCTCGTCGTCGTGTCGGGCTACAACGGCGCGCAGGGCGACTTCGCCCTGAGCATCGACAAGACGGTGCCGCCGGTGTGCCCGTCGGGCAACATCGAGCCGACGCTCCCGCAGCGCATCACCGGCGACACGACGCTCCTCGGCGACGCCGTGGCGCCGAGCTGCGGGTCGGTCGATACCCCCGACGCGAGCTACACGTTCACCGCGCCGCGCGCCGGCAGGTACATCTTCGATACGGCCGGCTCCTCGTACAATACCATCCTCGAGCTGCGCAGCGGCACGTGCGCTGGCTCGGTGATCTCCTGCAGCGACAACACCGCGGACACGGAGCAGTCCCGCGTCATCACGAGCCTCTCGGCGGGCCAGACGGTGGTCGCCATCGTCGACGGCTTCGACGGCGACTCCGGGCCATTCACGCTCAACGTCACCGAGTACGTGCCGCCGCCGTGCCCGGAGCACACCCTCGGCTCGACCTTCCCGCAAACGGTGACGGGCACGACCGCGATCATGGATCGCGTGAGCGCGATCTCGGCGCCCTGCGCGGGTGGCAGCGGCCCTGAGGCCACCTATGCGTTCACCGCGCCCGCGGACGCGCTCTATACCTTCGACACCTTCGGCACCGCGTTCGACACGGTCCTCCATGTCCACGACGCGACGTGCAGCGGACCGAACCTGGGGTGCAACGACGACACGTCTGGCGTTCAATCGCAGGTGAAGGTGCGGCTCCAGCGGGGGCAGACCGTCGTCGTCGTCGTGGACGGCTACACCACGTCGAGCTCCGGCGCCTACACGCTCAATGTCAAGGAGACCATCATCCCCCCGTGCCCGGAGATCGATCTCGGATCGACGGTGCCCCAGACGGTGACCGGGACGACCGCGGGCGCGGTCGACATCATGAGCTCGACCTGCGGCGGCACCGGCGGCAACGAGGCGACCTACAGCTTCACCGCGCCCGCCGTCGGTACGTACATCTTCGATACGTTCGGATCGAGCTTCAACACGGTCCTCTCCGCGCGCGACGGCGACTGCTCCGGGGCCGTGCTCAAATGCAACGGCGACGCGGCCGGAGGCGTGCAGTCGCGGCTGACGATGGACCTCGACGAGGGCCAGACGATCCTCCTCGTCGTCGACGGCAGCTCCGCGGGCGCGTCGGGCGAGTTCACGCTCAACGTCCAGCAGTACGAAGGCGGCGGGACCTGCTCGACTCCGATCGATCTCGGCTCCACCGTCCCGCAGGTCGTCACCGGGAGCACCGCCGAACAGCCCGAGTCCGTCACCCCGACGTGCGGATCCTCCAACGCTCCCGACATGATCTATAGCTTCACCGCGCCGGAGAACGGAACCTACATCTTCAACACGCTCGGATCGAGCTTCGACACGATCCTCCAGGTCTTCGATCGGAGCTGCGCGGGGACGGCGCTCCGGTGCAACGATGATGCGGGCGGCCCGCAGTCGCGCCTCACCGTCGACCTGGTGGCCGGTCAGACCGCCCTCGTCGCCATCGACGGCCGCAACACGAGCAGCGGCGACTACGTGCTCCAGGTCGACAAGTTCGACGGCGAGGGGACCTGCTCGACGGCGATCGATCTCGGCTCGGAGCTGCCGCTCACCAGGACCGGCTCCACGGCGGGGCAGCCCAACTCCGTCACGCCGAGCTGCGCCGCCGCGTCGACCGCCTCGGAGATGGTGTTCACCTACACGGCGCCGGCCGAAGGCCGCTACGTCATCGACACGATCGGCTCGTCCTACGATACCGTCCTTCACGTCCACACGGACGGCTGCAGCGGCACCTCGGTCGCTTGCAACGACGATTCGGTCGGCTCGACGTCGCGGGCGACGGTGACGCTCACCGCCGGTCAGGTCATCACCATCGTTGTCGACGGTTACGGTAGCGCGTCGGGCAGCTTCACCCTGAACATCGCCGCTCCCTGAGCCCGCGCCGCGTGCGCCCTGAAGTCCGGCCGACGATGCTGCGATCCGCTCTGCTGAGGGCGCCGGCGACGCCCTCGCGAGGCGCCGCCGGCGCCGTCCCGGCAGCGGCGCGGCGCGCGCTCCCGGGGCGAACCCGGCACACCTCCAGCGCCCCCGCCGGTTGCGATACCCTCGGACGTGCGCGTATCCTGGCGCGCGACTCGTTATCCGCTCCGCCTCAAACGGCCAGGTACCCCCAAGGATGGCTATGAACAAATCCGGATTGCGCCTCAGGCCCACCCTCTCGTCCGCCGCGCTGCTCCTCGTCGCAGGGGTTGTCCTCGCGGCGTCCTGCGCCGAGGGCGACAGCCAGCCGAGCGCGTGCACGGACGGGCAGTCGCCGTGCGATGGCCAGTGCGTCGACACCCAGACGAACGCCGAGCACTGCGGCGCGTGCGGCGACGCCTGCGCGGAGGGGCAGCAATGCACGGACGGACGCTGCGAGGGGGGCGGCGGCGCGGGCGGCAGCGGCGGCGCGGGGGGCGCCGGCGGCGGCGGCGAGGGCGGCGTCGATATGGGCGGGCCCGAGGAGTGCAGCGAGGAGGAGACCGCCTGCGGCGAGCGCTGCGTGAACGTCGAGACGGACGCGCGGAACTGCGGCGACTGCGACGTCCAGTGCGATGCGGGGAAGGAGTGCGTGGAGGGGGACTGCGCCTGCGCCGACGGGCTGATGGAGTGCGACGGCGCGTGCGTCGACGTGCAGAGCGACCGGGCGCACTGCGGCGGCTGCGGGTCTTCCTGCGCGCCCACGCAGCTCTGCGTCGAGGGCGCCTGCTCCTGCTCCGCCGAGCTCACGGACTGCGACGGCGCGTGCGCCAACCTGCAGACGAGCGAGCTCCACTGCGGTAGCTGCGGGAACGCGTGCGGGCGGGGGGCGTTCTGCCAGGCGGGCGCGTGCACCTGCGTCGTCGGCACCCACGAGGAGCTCGGCGACACGTTCCCGCAGGTCGTGACGGGGACCACGGTCGCGGGCGAGTCGAACTACGGTCTCGCGTGCGTGGCCGCCGGCGCGTCGGAGCGGGTCTATCTCTTCACGCCCTCCGAGGCGGGGACCTACACGATGGACACCTCAGGGTCCATGTTCGATACGGCCCTTGGCGTGGTGGGGGCGGCCACCTGCGATCAGCTCGCTTGCAATGACGACATCGACACCGACACCGCGCAATCCAGGGTCCGCGCGGTCATCGATGCGGGCCAGTCGGTCCTCATCGTCGTGACCGGCTTCGACGGCGCGGAAGGCGACTTCACGCTCAACCTGGCGAAGGCCGGGCCGCCCATCTGCCCCTCGGGCGACGTCGGCGACACGCTCCCGCAGACCTTCACCGGCGACACCGCGCTGCTCGGCGACGCGATCACGCCGAGCTGCGGCCAGCCGGGCGGGCCCGACGTGAGCTATACCTTCACGGCCCCCGCGGACGGGAAGTATGTCTTCGATACGTTCGACTCCGGGTACAACACCGTCCTGGAGCTGCGGGACGGCGACTGCAACGGCGACGTGATCGCCTGCAACGACGACTCGCGCGGAGGAGCGCAGTCGCGCATCACGGCGGAGCTCACCGCCGGTCAGACGGTCGTCGTCATCGTCGACGGCTTCGAGGGCGCGGGCGGGCCCTACACGCTGCACGTCTCCGAGTGGGCGCCGCCCGAGTGCCCCACGGTGGATCTCGGCACCACCTACCCGCAGACGGTGACGGGCAACACGTCGGGCCTCGACAACTACCTCGTGGCGCCCTGCGCCACGGACAGCGCCCCCGAGGTCACCTACAGCTTCACGGCGCCCGTCGCCGGCCGCTACACCTTCGATACGATCGGCTCGACCTTCGACACGGTGCTCCACGTCCACGAGGGGAGCTGCGACGGCCCGTCGCTGGCCTGCGACGACAACGGGGCGCCCTCGTCCAAGTCGCGGGTCGTCACGCCGCTCGCGGAGGGGCAGACGGTGTACGTGGCCGTGGACGGCGCGTACTCGTCCTCGGGCGCCTACACGCTCAACGTGAGCGGCATCGCCGCGCCCG
The DNA here is from genome assembly GCF_051524405.1 of Sorangium sp. So ce119. Lineage (NCBI taxonomy): Bacteria > Pseudomonadati > Myxococcota > Polyangiales > Polyangiaceae > Sorangium > Sorangium sp. So ce119. Next base: position 817,007 of record NZ_CP150310.1, read on the forward strand.
CCTGCCCGGCGAACACCCTCGAGTCGGCCGTCCCGCAGGCGGTGACGGGGACGACGGCCGGCCTCGGCGACTTCGTGAGCGCGCCGTGCGGCGCCGCCGGCGGCGCGGAGCAGACCTACAGCTTCACGGCGCCGTCCGACGGCGTGTACATCTTCGACACGTTCGGATCGAGCTTCGACACGGTGGTTCACGTGCACGACGGCACCTGCGGCGGCGCGTCGCTCGGCTGCAACGACAACACCGCCGGCCTCCAGTCGCGGGTCGCGGTGCCGCTCGTCGCGGGGCAGGCGGTCGTCGCCGTGGTCGACGGCGCCGGGGCCGCCGCCTCGGGCGCGTTCCACCTCAACATCACCCTGTTCGAGGGCAACGCCACCTGCGACAACCCCATCGACCTCGGCTCGACGGTCCCGCAGACGGCGACGGGCCCCACGCTGCTCCAGCCGAACTCGGGCGCGCCGAGCTGCACGGCGTCGAGCGGCAACGACAGGGTCTATCGCTTCACCGCGCCCGCGGACGGCACCTACATCATCGACACGCTGTCCTCCACCTTCGACACGGTCCTCCACGTGCACGACGGCGAGAGCTGCGCCGGCGCGGAGCTCGCGTGCAACGACAACGCGAGCGGCGTCAGCTCGCGGGTGAGCGTGACCCTGACTGCAGGGCAGGTGATCACGATCGTCGGCGACAGCAAGCCGTCCTCCTCCGGCAACCTGACCCTCCACATCACCGCCGCCCCCTAGCGGCGGGCCCTCCCGCTTCGGAGACGGGCCCACCTCGACGTTTTCGGTGCTCGGCGTACTGGAGTACGCCTCCGCGCCGAAAACGCCGATCTGGGCCCGTCTCCTGTGCGGGAGGGCCCGCCGCTGCGCGCAGAGAGGGGGGCGCTCTGGTGTGCGCTCGGCCTGGTGCGCGTGTAGAAGTGCGGCGCTGCTGCGCGTGTCGCGACAGCGCCAGCGCCGGCGGCTCGGTCCTGGGCGCGCGACGCCGGGCTGTGTCGGGTCGGCCGCTGCGGCCTCGGCGAGGGCGGGGCGGCGGCGGGGTGCGTGGGGGCAGGTGGACGCGCGTGGAGCGATGGATGGCGGGCGGCGCCAGGGGACGGGACGGCCGGCGCGCTCGAGCTTCGACGCGCGCTGGCTAGGAGTTTTCTTGAGGGCGGCGCGCGCCCGTGCGAGTCTCGCACCCCCTGGGCTACGCGTCCTTCCACCGGGACGCGGCCCTGTGATCCGGGTCGAACCATGCCAAAGGAACGCGTGTTCTCCCTCGATGCCGTTCGGACCGACGGCTGGTTCGAGCGCATAGGCGACGGCATCGGCAGCTTCCAGGCGCTCTGCGAGATCGTGGGCGAGGCGTTCTTTGCCTTCTCGATGATTACGGGCGCCCGCATCACGGCGCTCACCGTCGACCGCCGCAACCCGGACAACACGCTGGTCGACTTCGTTATCGCGCCGCCGGGCGAGGAGGAGATCGACGGCGACGTCCAGCGCCTCACGCTCGCGGACTTCCGCCACCGGCTCGTCGGCGCGCTCCTCACCGAGGACACGACGCCCGCGGCCCCCGAGCGCGACACCGACCTCGAGGGTATCCAGCTCCACATCGGCGTCCGCTACCTGCTGCTCGCCCCGCTCTACGGCTACAGCCTCCGCAAGCTCTCCGTCGAGGGGAAGACCTCGCGCCTCCTGCTCCTGCGCGACGGCATCGAGGAGACCCACGAGCTCAACGAGTTCCGCGCCCGGATCCGCTCGCACGTGCGCGACGAGCTCGAGCGCGCCTCCGCCGGCGCGCGCTCCGCCATCGACCTCACCAAGGTCGCCGAGGCCGAGGTCGCCTCGCAGCGCGGCGACTACCCCAAGGTGATCCAGCTCCTCGGCACCTGGCCGGCGCCGCTCGCGATCTTCCTGCGCACGCCCGAGGGGCAGATGCTCACCCCGGACGCCCGCAGCCTCATCGCCAAGGGGCTCGGCCTGCTCGGCACCGCGTGCGTCAAGCTCGGCGAGGAGCACCAGGGCGAGGAGGTCATGCGCCTCGCGGTCCAGTACGCGCACGACGGGGCCGCGGCGGGCGACATCTTCCGCCGGCTGGGCGAGGCCATGCTCGAAGACGGGCGGTCGGGCGAGGCCATCGGCCCCCTCCGGCGCGCCGCCAACCTCGGCGCCCCGCCGAAGCAGATCTGGCCGCTCCTCGCGCGGGCGTTCGTGCACCGCAAGAAGTTCGTCGCCGCGCTCGCCTGCGTCCGCGAGGCGCGGAGCGCCGGCGTGCCGGACGCCGAGATGGTGGAGGAGATCCGGGAGATCGAGGCCAGCCTGGGGACGGCGCTCACCGCGTGGCGAGGGCTGGTCCTCGTGGCGAACCGCTCCTAGGATTGCGGCCCGCTGGTTGCCCGCCGGTTGACGGACCGCCTCCATTGACACCCCCGCGGCGGCCGACTAGATCCGGCGCGGATTAAGCCGGGATCGCTCGGATTTTTGCTGTTTCAACCCAGCATCGCCGCGTCGCTCTCACCTTTTTGGACTGCATGGTTCGGGGCCGCGGGCCCTGAGGTCTCGCCCGAGAAGCCGCGCGCTGCGGCGAGACGGTCGACCCTCCAGGGGTCCGACCCGTAGGAGTGCTCTCTCGATGGCCACCTACATCCCCTTGTTCCTGCTGTTTCTCGTGGCCGCGGTCATCGCGCTCGCCATGTTCACGCTGACGTCGCTGCTCGGCCCGAGGAACCCGACGCCCGAGAAGATGATGCCGTACGAGTGCGGCAGCGACTCCACGGGCGGGCGGTTCGTCAAGCCGAGCGTGAAGTTCTACCTGACGGCGATCCTCTTTGTCGTGTTCGACATCGAGGCGGTCCTCATCTACCCGTGGACGGTCCAGTTCCGCTCCCTCGGGTGGACGGGCCTCGCGACGATGAGCTCGTTCGTCGCGATGCTCGTCGTCGTGCTCGTGTACGTGTGGAAGAAGGGAGCTCTGGAATGGGAGAAATGATGGGCGGAGGCCCCTCGACGCGGGTGATGGAGGGCTCCGAGCACGGGTTCGCGACCACGCGCTTCGACGCGCTGCTCAACTGGGCGAAGAAGTACTCCCTGTTCCAGTACCCGTTCGTGACGGCCTGCTGCGGCATGGAATACATGGCCATGGCGAGCCCGCGCTACGACATGGCGCGGTTCGGCGCCGAGGTGCCGCGCTTCTCGCCGCGCCAGGCCGACCTGCTCTGGGTCGTGGGGACCATCAGCCAGCGCCAGGCGCCCGCGCTCCGGCGCATCTACGAGCAGATGGCGGACCCGAAGTGGGTGCTCGCCTTCGGCACGTGCGCCTCGTGCGGCGGCTTCTACGACAACTACACGACCGTCGCCGGCATCGACAAGATCATCCCCTGCGACGTCTACGTGCCCGGCTGTCCGCCGCGCCCCGAGGCGGTGCTCGACGGCCTCATGCTGCTCCAGGACAAGATCGCGCGCGGCGACCGCACGCCGGCGATCGTCAAGCCGCGCGAGGACCCCGCGCAGACCGCGGAGCGCCTCGTCACCCTCCAGCGCAAGGAGCGGAGCCAGCCATGAGCAAGAAGGTCCTCGAGATCCTCACGGCGCAGTTCCCGGGCGCCGTCCTGGAGACGCACTCGCAGTTCGGCGACGACACGGCGGTGATCGACCCGGCCGCGTGGCGCGACGTCGCCCTGTTCCTCCGCAACGACCCGCGGACGCTGATGAACATGTTCGTCGACCTCACGGCGGTCGACTACCTCTGGCGCGGCGACGTGCCCCGCTTCGAGGTCGTCTGCCACCTGCGCTCGTTCGAGCGGAACCACCGCATCCGCATCAAGGCGCGCGTGGGCGACGAGGAGGGCAACGGCGCCGAGATCGACTCGATCGTCCCGGTGTGGAAGGGCGCGAACTGGTTCGAGCGCGAGTGCTACGACCTGCTCGGCATCGTCTTCCGTGGGCACCCCGATCTCCGGCGCATCCTGATGTACCCGGAGTTCGAGGGGCACCCGCTGCGCAAGGACTACCCGGCCAACCGGATCCAGCCGCTCATCCCGTTCCGGGAGGTGCCGAACATCGGCAAGCTGCCGCCGTTCGGCCCCGACGAGGGCATGAGCTTCGGCCGCCAGACGCACGACTTCGCGCTGCTCAACGCCGGCACGGGGACGTCGCTCGAGTCGACCGGCGGGGACGAGGCCTCGGACAAGGGCAAACCGCAGGGCATCGGCGTGGGTGCGCTGCAGGAGCGAAGCTGAACGATGGAACCCCTGGATCGCGATCTCGACGAGGCCCACCTCGACCTGCCGAGCGAGCCGATGCTCCTCAACATGGGGCCCTCGCACCCGGCGATGCACGGCACGGTGAGGATCGTGCTCGAGCTCTCGGGCGAGACGATCAACAAGGCCGACGTGCAGATCGGCTACCTGCACCGCGGCTTCGAGAAGATGTGCGAGCGCGGCACGTGGACGCAGGTGTTCCCGTACGTCGACCGGCTCAACTACGTCTCGCCGATGCTCAACAACGTCGGCTTCGCGCTGGCGGTCGAGAAGATGCTCGGCGTCACGGTGCCCGAGCGCTGCCAGTACTACCGCGTGATCCTCGGCGAGATGGCGCGCATCTGCGATCACATGATCTGCAGCGGCGCCATGAGCATGGAGCTCGGCGCGTTCACGCCGTTCCTCTACCTGTGCCGCGCGCGCGAGATCTTCTGGGAGATCTTCGAGGAGGAGACCGGCGCGCGCCTGACGCACAGCTTCGGCCGCGTCGGCGGCATGGCGCGGCCGCCCACGGCCGACTTCAAGTCGATGGTGCGGTCGGGCCTCGCGCGCGTGCTCACGCTCGTGAACGACTCCGAGAAGCTCATCCTCAAGAACCGCATCTTCCTCGATCGCCTCGACGGGGTCGGCGTGATCTCGAAGGAGGACGCGCTCGCGCTCGGCTGGACCGGCGTCGTCCTCCGGGCCTCCGGCGTGGCGTACGACGTGCGCCGCGCGAACCCGTACATGGTCTACGACCGGTTCGAGTTCGACGTGCCGGTCGGCACGCGGGGCGACAACTACGATCGGTTCATGTGCCGCCAGGAGGAGATCCGCCAGGCGGCGAGGATCATCGAGCAGGCGCTCGACCAGATGCCCGACGAGGGGCCGATCAACATCGACGATCCGCGCATCGTGCTGCCGCCGAAGGAGGAGGTCTACACGACCATCGAGGCGACCATCCAGCACTTCAAGATCGTCATGGAGGGCATCAAGGTGCCCGCCGGCGAGTGCTACTCGTACACCGAGGCCGGCAACGGCGAGCTCGGCTTCTACCTGGTGTCCGACGGCAGCGGCACGCCCTACCGCGTCCGCATCCGCCCGCCGTGCTTCGCCACCACGCAGGGGCTCTCCCAGCTCATCACCGGGCTGATGATCCCGGACGTCGTGCCGACGTTCGGCTCCCTCAACATGATCGGCGGGGAGTGCGACCACTAGCGACGACGAGCGGAGCGCTCCCGTCATCGAGCTAAGGAAGCGGGGGCCCTGCGCGGCCCCGCCTGGAATCGAGATCACGATGCCTACGATCAAGATCGACGGAAGGGAGATCCCCTTCGAGAGCGGTGACACGATCATCCGGGCGGCGCACCGCGCCGGGATCGACATCCCCCACTACTGCTGGCACCCCGGCCTCAGCGTCGCCGCCAACTGCCGGATGTGCCTGGTCGAGGTGCTCCCGCCGCCGGGTCGCCCGGCGATGAGCCTCGACATCCTCCGCTGGGACCCGGCCAAGCAGGACTACGTGCCGGCGGCCAAGCCGAAGCTCCAGCCGGCCTGCCAGATGGCGTGCGCGAGCGGCATGGAGGTGCTGTCCGAGAGCAGCGACCACGTGTCCGAGGCGCGCTCGGCGGTGCAGGAGCTCCTGCTCCTGAACCACCCGGTCGACTGCCCGATCTGCGACCAGGCCGGCGAGTGCCGCCTCCAGGACTACTGGCTCGAGCACCAGCGCAAGGGCAAGCGCATGCGGCAGGAGCCGGTGCACAAGCCGAAGGCGGTCACCTTCGGGCCGACCATCGTCTACGACGCCGAGCGCTGCATCGTCTGCACGCGCTGCATCCGCGTCTGCAACGAGCTCGCCCGCGACCCGGTGCTCTCCGTCCGCGAGCGCGGCAACCTCGGGGAGATCACGGTCTCGCCGGGGCGCGAGCTCGACCACAACTACACGCTGATGACCGAGCACGTCTGCCCGGTCGGCGCGCTCACCTCGCGCGACTTCCGGTTCAAGGCGCGCGTCTGGTTCCTCCGCAGCGCCCGCACGGTCTGCCAGGGCTGCGCGACGGGGTGCAACGCGTACCTCGACTACGACCCGCGCAACAACACGCCGTACCGGCACCGCCCGCGCGAGAACATGGCGGTCAACACGTACTGGATGTGCGACGAGGGGATGCTCTCGTACCGCCGCGCGGTCGAGGGGCGGCTGCTCACGGCGCTCGTCGGCAACGACGACGCGAGCGTCGAGGACGCGCTCGCCGCGGCGAAGGAGCAGCTCGGCGGCCACGCCGACGACCCGTCGAAGGTGGCGATCGTCCTGTCGGCCCAGCACTCGAACGAGGACAACTTCGCGCTCTACCACCTCGCGACGACGTACCTCGGCGCGACCGACTTCTTCGTGTCGGGCAAGCCGCTCGGCCAGGGCGACGACATCCTGATCAGCGAGGACAAGAACCCGAACACCCGCGGCGCCGTGCAGATCGCGGCGGCGACCCCGCCGCGCCCGGTCGCGGAGCTGCTCCAGGGGATCGCGTCGGGGCAGTACGCGTACGTGGTCGCGCTCGGGTCGGACCTCGAGGTCGACGCGGTCGAGGCGCAGCGGGCGCTGTCGCGGCTCAAGGGGGTGGTGACGATCGCCGCCCACGAGGGGCCGCTGGCGAAGGCCGCGCGCGTGTCCCTGCCGGCGTGCTCGTGGGCCGAGGCCGAGGGGACGTACGTGAACCGCAAGGGCCTGGCGCAGCGGAGCGAGCGGGCGCTGCTCCCGCACGGCGACGCGCGCCCGGCCTGGGAGCTCATCGGCCGGCTCGGGCGCACGCTCGGGTACGCGACCGGGTGGAAGACCCTCGCCGAGCTCCGCCGCGCGATGCCGCCCGGCGCGGTCGCCGGCGGGGCCGCCGCGCCCGAGGCGGTGATCGGCGCCGCGCCGCCCGCGCACGCCGCGGCGGCGACGGCGATCGCCGACGGGTCGCGGGTTGAGCCGAAGAAGACGGAGGCCACGGCATGACACTCGTCGAGCTCGTTCTCGCGATCGTGAAGATCCTCATCGTCGTCATGTTCCTGCTGAACATGGCGGCGATCGCGACCTGGGCCGACCGGCGCCAGGGCGCGATGGTGCAGGACCGCGTCGGCCCGAACCGCGCGGTCGTCTACCTGCCGTCGATGCTCGCGCGCGGCGTCGTGTTCCTGCCCCCGGCGGCGCTCGGCGCGCTCGCCGTGTTCACGGCGACCCGCCCGATGTCCGGGCCGGGCGCCGTCGAGACGCTGGTGATCAGCGCGCAGTTCGCCGTCTTCGTGGCCTGGCTCAGCCTGCTCGTGATCTGCGCGTCGGCCCGCCGCGGCGGCCCGAGCAACGCGCTCGAGGAGCTGCTCGCCAGGTTCGACCCCCGGAGCGTCTTCTACGCCGGCGTCATGGCCCACGTGCTCGCCTTCTTCGTCACGCAGGCGGTCCCGCTCTCGGCGGCGCCCACCGCCGCGCGGGTCGCGTGCGTGCTGCTCGGCGCGCTGCTCGTCCTCGCGGGCGGCTACACGGCGCTGCGCGTGCCCGAGGGCAAGGTGCCGCTGCGCCTCCTCGGCACGCTCCACGCGGCCGCGGACGCGATCAAGATGATCTGGAAGGAGGACTTCATCCCGAAGAACGCCGACCGGCTCCTCCACTCGCTCGCGCCGCTGCTCGCGATGTTCCCGGCGCTGGTGACGTTCGCGGTCATCCCCTTCGGCGACAAGCTCTGCTTCGAGGACAACGGCGACCGGGTCTTCGGCTTCGGCGACCTCCCGCTCCTCAAGCGCACGATGGACCAGGCGTTCTCGTGCAACGGCCACGTCGTGAACCTGCAGGTCGCCGACCTCAACGTCGGCATCCTCTACATCTTCGCGATGGCCGGCACGGGCATCATCGGCGCCGCGCTCGCGGGCTGGTCGAGCGACAACAAGTTCTCGCTGCTCGGCGGCCTGCGCGCCGCGAGTCAGATGGTCAGCTACGAGGTCGCGATGGGCCTCAGCGTCGTCGGGCTCTTCATGATCTACAGCAGCGTCCGGCTCGGCGACATGGTGCAGTGGCAGGCCGAGCACGCGTGGGGGATCTTCGTCCAGCCGGTCGCGTTCTTCCTGTTCCTCGCGGCGCTCGCGGCCGAGACGAAGCGCATCCCGTTCGATCAGCCCGAGGGGGAGAGCGAGATCGTCGCCGGCTACTTCGTCGAGTACTCCGGGATGAAGTTCGGCATGTTCATGACGGGCGAGTACGTGGAGCTCATCACGTCGAGCGCGCTCCTCGTGACGCTCTTCTTCGGCGGCTACCACCTGCCGTTCCTGGACCGCGACGGCATCAACATCGCCTTCGGCGACACGACGCTGTTCCAGTACAAGATGACCCACTTCGCCGTGAGCCTGACGTACTTCCTCGCGTTCTTCGGGAAGACGATCCTCATGACGTGGGTGCAGGTCTTCTTCCGCTGGACGCTGCCGCGCTTCCGGTACGATCAGGTGATGCGGCTCGGGTGGACGAAGCTCCTGCCGCTCACGCTCGTGAACATGATGGTGACCGGCGTGGTGATCCTGGCGGTCGACGCGGCGCCCGCGGGGGTCCGCGGCGGCCTCCAGGTCGCGGCCGACATCACCCACGGCGTCGTGGCCCTCGGCGGGTTCGCCGCGGTCGTGGCGATGATCGCGGGGCTCCTCGAGCCGGTCGAGCGGCACCGCATCCTCAATTCCACCTCGGCCCGCTTCGCCGCTGCGGCGGGGGGCACCAAGGCCGCGCCGCAGCAGGCGTGATCAGGCGAAGAGGAGAGAGTCCCATGGCGAGAGCTACCCCCAGCAACCCCTGGACGAAGCCGGCCGGCCGGCCCGTCGCCGGCAAGCCGATCCCGCGCCCCTCCCGGAGCGCCGACGTGCAGGCCTACATCCCCGAGATGGTCAAGGGGCTGGGCATCACGATGAAGCACTTCTTCAAGAACACGAAGGAGATGGTGCTCGGCCAGAAGCCGGACCCGGTGCTCGACTCGCTCGGGCCCGGCGTCACGACGATCAGCTATCCGGAGGAGAAGCGCCCCTACCCGGAGCGCTTCCGGGGCATCCACCGGCTCACGCTGCGCGAGGACGGCTCGCCCCGCTGCGTCGCGTGCCTCTGCTGCTCGACGGCGTGCCCGGCGCAGTGCATCGCGATCGATCCGGCCGAGTACCCCGAGGGCGATCGCCGGCAGGGCTACGAGCGGTTCCCGAGCAGCTTCGTCATCGACGAGCTCCGCTGCGTGTTCTGCGGTTACTGCGTCGAGGCGTGCCCCGTCGACGCCATCCGGATGGACACGGGCCTGCACGCGGTGCCCTACGACTCCCGCGAGCAGTTCATCTACCGGCGCGACCTCCTCATGAGCCTCGCGGATCGCACGGGCTCGCGCCTGACCGCGAACAAGCGCCACGAGCCGGGTGATCCGACGCACCCCGGCCTGACCCGCGACCACGCCGATCACTGAGCCGGCTCGCCCGGCGCGCGCCCTGGCCCGCCGCCGGCGGAGCCGGGGGCCCCTCGCCCGGGCGAGGTTCTGCTAGAAGAGCCTGCCATGGCGACGACGTACGGCTCCTTCGAGGCGGTCATCGGGCTCGAGGTCCACGCGCAGCTCCTCACCCGCACCAAGGCGTTCTGCGGCTGCGCGACCAGCTTCGGCGACCCGCCGAACACGCACACGTGCCCTGTGTGCCTCGGGCTCCCGGGGTCGCTCCCGGTGCTGAACCGCGAGGCGGTCCGGATGGCGGTGAGCGCCGCGCTCGCGCTCGGCTGCGCCATCCAGGAGAGCAGCATCTTCGCGCGGAAGAACTACTTCTATCCTGACCTGCCGAAGGGCTTCCAGCTCAGCCAGTACGACCGGCCGCTCGCGCTGAAGGGCGCGCTCGAGATCGAGACCGAGGCGGGGAAGAAGCGGGCGGGGATCACGCGCGTCCACATGGAGGAGGACGCCGGCAAGAACCTCCACGGCATCGGGGGCCTGTCGGTCGTCGATCTCAACCGCGCCGGGACCCCGCTCATCGAGATCGTCGGCGAGCCCGACCTGAGCTCGGGAATCGAGGCGGCCGAGTACCTGAAGCGGCTGCGCGAGATCCTGATGTTCATCGGCGTGAACGACGGCAACCTCGAGCAGGGCAGCTTCCGCTGCGACGCCAACGTCTCGGTCCGCAGGGCGGGGGAGACGAAGCTCGGCACGCGGACGGAGCTCAAGAACATCAACTCGTTCCGCTTCGTCGCCGAGGCGATCGACCTCGAGATCCGGCGGCAGATCGCGCTCATCGAGCAGGGCGGCCGGGTGCGCCAGCAGACGCGCGGGTACAACGCGGAGAAGAAGGAGACGTACCTCCTCCGCGACAAGGAGAACGAGTCCGGCTACCGCTACTTCCCCGAGCCGGATCTCCCGCCGCTCGTCGTGGACGAGGCGTTCCTCGCCGAGGTGCGCGCCGCGCTCCCGGAGCCGCCGGTCGACAAGCGGCGCCGCCTCACCGAGTCGCTCGGGCTCACGCCGTACGCGGCGTCGGTCCTGACGGGCCACCCGCAGATCGCGGCGTTCTTCGAGGAGGCGGCGCGCCTGCACGGCGACGCGGTGAAGGTCGCGAACTTCGTCCAGAGCGAGGTGCTGCGCGACGCCCGCACGACGGGCCTGTCGGCGGCGTTCCCTGTCTCCCCGGCGCAGGTGGCCGCGCTGCTGCGCCTCGTCGACGAGGGCGCGATCAGCGGCAAGCAGGCGAAGGAGGTGTACACGGAGATGGCCGGCACCGACCGGGCGCCCGGCGACATCGTCCGCGACAAGGGGATGGCCGTGATGAGCGACGCGTCCGCGATCGAGGCGATCGCCGCGTCGGTCATCGCCGCGAACGCGAAGCAGGCCGCGGCGTACCGCGCCGGCAAGACCGCGCTGCTCGGCTACTTCGTCGGGCAGATCATGAAGCAGACGGGGGGCAGCGCGAACCCGGCGGTCGTGAACGAGGTGCTCAAGCGGCTGCTCGAGGGCGCTCCTGTCGCGGGCGCGTGAAGGAGCTTTCTCCGCGCCCGGGCGTGAAATAGGGTAGCCGCTCTTCGGCGGCCCGCGCGGTCCCGGCCCTCCGGCGGCTGCGACCGCGGGTCAGAAATCCTGCCAGGACACCCGGAGCATGCCCAGCGCTCACCCCCTCGACGTCCTCCGCTTCCCCCTTCGCGCCGCCGGCTTCGTCGGCCTCACCTTCGGCATGTACGGCCTGCTCGAGGTCGACACAGCGATCTCCAGCGCGGCCGATCGCGAGGTGGTCCTGCATACATGGATGCGCCGGTACGGTCGCGCGCTCCTCAAGCTGTACGGCCTCGACGCGCGCGTGGGCGGCCTCGTCCACGGCGAGCCCGCGTCGGGTCCCGGCGCAGGCGGCGATCGACCCGGCGCGGCGTACTACCCCGGCCGCGCCGCCTCCGGCGTCGGGCGCGTGTTCGTGATGAACCACCGCTCCGCGCTCGACATCATGGTGACGCTCGCATTTTTCGAGGCGACGGTCGTGAGCCGCGCCGACCTCGCCGGCTGGCCGGTGGTCGGCATGGCGGCGCGCCGCGTCGGCACGCTCTTCGTCGACCGATCGAGCAAGCGCAGCGGCTCCGCGGTCGTGCAGGCGATGTGCGCCGCGCTCAAGCGCGGCCGTGGTGTGATGGTCTACCCCGAGGGGACCACGTTCTCGGGGGACGAGGTGCGGCCGTTCCGCGCGGGCGCGTTCACCGCGGCGTGCCGCGTCGGCGCGGAGATCGTCCCCGTCGGCCTCGTGTACGGCGGCGCCGAATCTTCCTATGTGGACGAGTCGTTCGCGGCGCACATGGCCCGGGTGAGCCGTGCGCGACGTATCCCCGTGGCGCTCGAGGTCGGCGAGCCCATCGCCACGGCGGGCCAGGACGTCGACGCGGTCCGCGACGAAGCGCATCGGACCGTCCAGGCGCTGGTCCGGCGCGCCCGCGCGCGGCTCGGCTCCGACGTGTCCGACGCATAAGCGCGCCGCGCGCCGATCGCGCGCCTGCGCCGCTGGCTTCTGCGATCGCGCCTCGCTACCATGCGGCCGGCCGTCGACCATCATGGAGCGTGAAGGCAACCCCAGCGAGGCCGCCACGGTGTGGCAGGTCCTGAAGCAGCCCCGCGGTGGAGCGATCCATAATGAGCTGATGTTCCTGGCGGACGCGAGCGAGCAGCTCACCGGATCCCTCGATCCGCACACGATCCTCGAGCGGCTCGCGCGCCTGTCGGTGCCGTTCCTCGCGGACTGGTGCACGGTCGACCTGATCGAACGCGGCGCCGCGGACACCATGGGCCTCGTCGGCTCCGTGCCGCCGCCGTCGGACGGCGACGCGCTGCCGTTCGCGCCCGGGGCGCACGCGGGCGACGCGGCGCCCCCGCAGGGCATCTACGCCGCGCGGCGCCAGCGCGCCGCGGCCGACGCCGCGGGCTCCGATCGCCCGGGCCCGCCGGGCGCGTCGAGGAGCCGGTTCTGCCGGGTCGCGGCGAAGCACGTGAACCCCGAGCGCGAGGGGCTCCTGCGCGCGATCGCGCCCGACGCCGAGGAGCGCCTCGGCATCGCGAAGGTGCTGCACAGCGGCGAGTCCGAGCTGCTCCACGAGCTCGACGGCGGCCAGAGCGAGGAGGCCGCCGAGCGCGCCGCCGCGCTCGAGCAGCTCGGCACGCGCTCCGCGATGGCGGTGCCGCTCATCGCGCGCGGCCGCAAGCTCGGCGTGCTCTCGTTCGGCGTCTCCGAGTCGAACCGCGTCTACTCCGCCGACGACCTCGTGCTCGCGGCCGAGCTCGCGCACCGCGTGGCGCTGGCGCTCGACAACGCCTACCTCTACCGGAAGGCGGAGGAGGCGCGGCAGTCCGCGGAGCGGAGCGCCGACCGGGCCGCGTGGCTCTTCGCGGTCACGGCCGCGCTGTCCGACGCGATCACGCCGCCCGCGGTGCTCCGCGTGCTCGCGAGCGACGTCGTCGCGGCGGCCGGCGCGATGACGGGCATGGTGGCGCTGCGCGCCGGGCTCGGCGGCGAGCTCGAGACCGTGCGCTCGACGGGCTACCTCGAGGCGCAGGTCGCGCGCTTCAAGAGCTACGATCTCAACGCGGAGCTGCCGCTCGCGCGCGCCGTCCGCGAGCGGCAGCCGATCTTCCTCGGCTCGGACGAGCGCTTCGGCGACTTCGATCCCGGCTTCGCGGCGTGCTGCGCCACGACGGGCGAGCACGCGTACGCCGCGATCCCGCTCTTCCTCGAGGGGCGCGTGCTCGGCGCGGTGGGCTTCGGCTTCCCGACGCCGCAGTCGTTCACCGAGGACGACCGGGCGTTCATGCTCGCGCTGGTCCAGCAGAGCGCGCAGGCGCTCGAGCGGGCGCGCCTCTCCGCGCTGCAGACGGAGGAGGCGATGCACCTCTCGCACGAGGTGCTCAAGCAGATGCCCGAGGCGATCCTGGTGACGGACGTCGAGGGCAACATCCGCTACTGGATGGGCGAGGCCGAGTCGATCTTCGGCTACCTCTCCGAGGAGATCGTCGGCAAGAGCATGGCGCTCCTCCACCGCGAGGACGTCCGGGAGGAGACCACGGGCCGGATCCTCCAGCAGATCGAGGACTCGCGCACGTTCGTCGGCGAGGTCCCGTGCGTGCGGCGGGACGGCTCCGAGGTGCCGATCGAGGTCACGGCCTACGCCGTGCACGATCAGGAGGGCCGGCCGCTGTTCCTTGTCGGCATCCACCGCGACATCACCGATCGCAAGCGGGCCGAGGAGGAGCGGGCGCGGCTCATCCGCGTGCAGGCGGCGCGGGCCGAGGCCGAGGAGGCGGCGCGCCGCTTCGCGTTCCTCGCGGAGGTCAGCACGGCGCTCGCCGCGTCGCTGGACTTCACGGCCACGCTCCAGTCGCTCGCGCGGCTCGTGCTCCCGATGCTGGCCGACTTCTGCCTGGTCGACATCGACGACGGCCTCGGCCTGCGCCACGTCGCGGTCGCGCACGTGAGCCCGCTGAAGGAGCCGCTGCTCCGTTACTTCCACCCGAGCCGCGTCGACGGCGAGCCCGGCCCGGTGGCGCGCGTGCTGCGCACGGGCCGGTCGGAGCTCTACGCGGACGTGCGCGGCGACGTGCTGCTGCACGAGGCGTTGACGACGGAGGAGGCCGCGGCGAACCGCGCGCTCGCGCCGCTCTCGTACCTCGTGGTGGCGCTCCGGGCGCGCGGGCGCATCCTCGGGGCGATCTCGCTCGTGTCGTCCGAGTCCGGCCGGTTCTTCGAGCGGGCGGACGTCGCGTTCGCGGAGGAGGTCGCGCACCGCGCCGCGCTCGCGCTCGACAACGCGCGTCTTTACCGCGAGGTGCAGGACGCCAACCGGCTGAAGGACGAGTTCCTCGGGACCGTGTCGCACGAGCTGCGCACGCCGCTCAACGCGATCCTCGGCTGGGCGAGGATGATGCAGGCGGGCTCGCTCGACCGGGTGGCGGAGACGCGGGCGCTGTCGGCGATCGAGCGCAACGCCGAGCACCAGGTGACGCTCATCGACGAGCTGCTCGACGCCTCGCAGGTGGTGACGGGCACGCTGAAGATCGAGCGGCTGGCGGTGGAGCTGACGTTGCCGGTGCAGACCGCGGTCGAGTCGATCCTGCCCTCCGCGGCGGGCAAGGGGGTGGCGATCGAGACGCGGCTCGACCCGGAGGGCGTGTTCGTGGAGGGCGATCCTGCGCGGCTCCAGCAGGTGGTGTGGCACCTGCTCTCGAACGCGGTGAAGTTCGCGCGGCCGGGCGGCCTGGTTCAGGTGCAGCTCTCGCAGGACGAGCGCTTCGCCGAGGTCAAGGTGATCGACGACGGGGAGGGCATCTCGGCGGATCAGCTCCCGCACGTCTTCGAGCGCTTCCGGCACGAGGACAACCCCAGCGGTCGCCGGCACGGCGGTCTCGGGCTGGGCCTGTCGATCGTGCGGCACGTGGTCGGGCTGCACGGCGGCACGGTGCGCATGACGAGCGCCGGCCCCGGGCGCGGGACGACGTGCGCGGTGCAGCTCCCGCTGTCGACGGGCGCGACGGCGACGGCGCTGACGAGCGCCGGCATCGCGCCCGACCCGCGCAACCCGTTCCCGCGGCTCACCGGCGTGCGCGTGCTCATCGCGGACGACGATCCCGACACGCTGGCGATGCTCTCGTCGGTGCTGCGGCGCTGCGGTGCCGAGGTCAGCACGGCGACGTCGAGCACCGAGGCGCTGAAGCTGCTGGAGACGTCGGAGCCGGCGCTGCTCGTGGTCGACATCGGGATGCCCGGGGAGGACGGCTACTCGCTGATCCGGAAGGTGCGGGACCTGCTGCCGCGCAAGGTGGGGCGCACGCCGGCCCTGGCGCTGACGCCGTACGCGCGGACCGAGGACCGGGTGCGGGCGCTCGCGGCGGGCTACCAGATGCACGTGCCCAAGCCGATCGAGCCGATCGAACTGGCGGCGGCGGTGAAGAGCCTCGCGACGGGGCTGCTGCCGTGGTCCCGGGAGGAGTGACGGAGGTTCCAGGGGGCACGCGCCGGGGTGGGGCTGTGCGCGGCAGCGCGCGGGGGGCGCTCGGCCATCCGCCAAGACGGGCGGCGGGAGAGCTTGCGCATGGGAACACCGCCCGGCATGTCTCACTTCGGGCCATGCCATCTGAGACGTTTCGTCGCGCGCCACACAAGGCGCGCCTGAGACGTGGAGCCCGCGGAGACCTTATTGCACCTCGTTCGGTGCTCCACCGCGCCCCCCGCGCGCTGCCGCGCACAGCCCCACCCCGGCGCTCACGCCTGGACGTCCGTTGAAGAGATGAATGGGGGGATCCGGCGGCAGCGGTGGGCGTGGCAGGGGGGAGTGATGGAAGACCGGCAGAGAACAGGATGATTGATATCTGGGAACGTATGCTTCTTTGATGGAAGGCGTCGCTCTCCGCGTCGCGCGGCACGGAGGCTGGCCTCGATGGAGACGGCCTACTTCCCACTCGCCCCGGATTGGGATCTGCGAGGTCCTGAGCCCGTCGACGGAGCGGGTCGATCGCGAGGAGAAGATGCCCGTGTACGCACGCGAAGGCGTGCGGCACGCCTGGCTCGTTGATCCGGTCAAGCGTACGCTCGAGACCTTCTCTCTCGTCCCTGGCCCGGGGTGGGAGCGCGGCCCGGTCCACCGCGACGCCGCGCGCGTCCGCCTCGCGCCCTTCGAGGCCATCGAGCTCGACCTCTCCGTGCTCTGGGCGCCGTAGAACGGCGATCACGGCGGTCTTGGCCGCACGCTCCGCGGAGCGGCGGCGGCCGACGTCGAGGCCCTCGGGTGGCGCCGCTCCGCCGCTCCGGATCAGGCATACCGCCAGCGGCACGGCCACGACGGCGCCGGCCGCCAGCGCGCCGAGCACCGCGAGCAAGCTCCCTGCGCCGAACCCGGCGCAGCCCAGGCGGCGGACGGCGACCACCGCCAGCACCGGCGTGCAACCGGTTAGATTCGCTGGATTTTTTTGCTACCAGCGCGACGCCAGCGAGCGCCTCGAGGGGGGAGGACTTGCCCGCCCGTTGCGAGGCCGGCCACGCCGAAGCCAGGGGACAGCGCTCAAGTCGCCTGCAGGTGCTCGATCAGGATCTTCACGCCAAGGCCGATGAGCACGACGCCGCCAGCCGCGTCGAGCCGCTTGCCGAGCATCGCTCCGAAGCGCCTGCCGGCGTAGAGGCCGATCGCGCTCAGGACCGCTGTCGTGATCCCGATGGTGACGAGGGAGAGCGCGAGAGGCGCATTCAACATCGGAAGGGTGAAGCCGATCGCGAGCGCGTCGATGCTGGTCGCCACGGCCAGGACGAACATGACCTTCAGGGCGAACAGGTCCTTCGGGGCGTCATCGTCCTTGTCGTCAGCGCTGGCCCGCGCTTCCCACAGCATCTTGCCGCCGATGGCTCCGAGGAGCCCGAAGGCGATCCAGTGATCCCACGCTTGCACGAGGGGCCCGACACGTGCGCCGAGGAGCCACCCGATCAAGGGCATGAGCGCCTGGAACCCGCCGAAGAAACCCGCGACGAGCGCGACGTGCCGTGCGCGGATCTCGGGGACTGCCAGCCCCCGCGCGGCCGAGACCGCCGTCGCATCCATGGCGAGGCCGAGAGCGAGGAGCAAGATGGCGCCGAAGCTCACGATACCCCCGCCGCCGGGCCATCGGTGTCCAGGGCGAGCGAGCTCGAGTGCGCCGCGCGTGCAGCGGCGAGCTCGACGACCGTCATCACGAACGTGAGCGCGACGCCTCGGCGCGTCTTCGCCTCGGGGGAGGGCATCTCGGTGCCGCGATCGTGGGAGTGCCTCTTGTCGAGCAGTCTGGCCGTTGCGTTGCTTGTCATGACGTCTCTCGTGTCATGGTAGCCCGGCGGGAGCTCGACCTCCAGATCGAGCCTCGCTCTCGCCTCGTTGACGCAGGTGCTCACGTCGCGGCCGCGGACGTTCGCCTGCACGACGAACTCGCGCGGTGGCTCCTGCCAGGCGTCATGCTGCCCTTGCGGCTCCAGGGGGGGGGCCACCCGGGGTGTGAGGCGAAAAGGGCGACGGTGGAGCGGTTCGGGGCAGCGATGAAGCGGTTCGGGGCAGCGATGAAGCGGTTCGGGGCAGCGATGAAGCGGTTCGGGGCAGCGATGAAGCGGTTCGGGGCAACCGTGGAGCGATTGATGGTCGCCACCTCCAGGGCGACTGGACCGGCCCGGGCAGCTCACCTCCTCGGCTGCCAGTCGCTGGTATTCAACGGCCGAGGAGAACGCGCAGCCTTCTTCGAGCTCGGCCGATCTCTTGCACCGCCGCCGAGTTCGGCATGTCGCGTGTGCGGGCGACCTCGCAGACGCCATGGCCGGCCGCGCAGAGGGCGAGCATCTGCCGGTCGCGCTGCGGCAGCCTGGAGAGGGCCAGGCGTACGGCGAGGAGGCGCTCGCGCGCCGCGACGCGGAGCTCGTCGTCCCGCGGCGGCTCCGGCTGCACGCGCCACGGGTCCGCCACCGGGATCTCCCGGCGGACCCAGGCGCGCTGGCAGTGGTGCCCCACCTTGCGCCAGACGATGCCATGGAGCCAGCCGAGGAGCGCTCGCCGCGGATCGACGGACGGGTCCGGGCGGTACCGGCCCTCCTCGACGGCCATCCATGCGGCCATGACCACGGCCTGCACCACGTCCTCTCGGTCGCGGGGCGATACACCGCCGGCGGTGACGAGCGCGGCGATCCAGGGGCGCTCGGCGATGATGCGCTCCACAGGAATGCGGATCGCGGGGTGGCTGGCGAACGACGGACGGCGCCGCCGGGGAGCGCTGCGCTCGTGGACAGCGGTGGTCGTGCGGCGTCGAGTCTGCATACCGGACCTCGGCAAGTCGTGTCTGTCGAAGAGCCCTCGACGCCATCGCGCGCCCGTGAAAACCACGCGGCGGCCGTGCGCGCCGGCCGACACCGCAGCTCGCGGGTCGAGCCGACCAGCGTCGAGGCCCTCGGTTGACGATGCTCGTGAGTCGCCGCGGTGGAGGCGCTTGTCTTCAGCGAACGCGCGCTGCGGGAGTCGCGAAAGCCAGGGACTCGTCGCGGTCGGACCCGGGAGCGACGCCCGGCACGTCGCGGCGGGTCCGCTCCAGCAGCGCACGCGCCAGCGCGTCGTTCCCGATGGCGCGCGCGGCGGCGGCCATCCTCAGGCGCTCCTGCTCGTCGCCCGGCGCGACGGGCCAGCGCTGCGGCGGGCGCGACATGTCTCGAGGACGACGAGGCGCGCTGTCGCTGACTTTCGATGCCGCCATGGTTCCTGGCGAAGGTAGCTTGTCGTCCGCGGATAGATACGATAGCTCGCGCGCTTCCACCGCCGGCGCCGCGCTCGATGGGGCGTGAGCGCGCGCCGCGAGAGAAGAGCCCGACAGCGCCGCGCCCCCGGAGCGAAAACCGCCGTGCCCGGCGAGCAGGATTCCTGCGGCCAGGACAACGCTCCAGGCGCTCACCGCGAGCGAGGTGCAGGCGTGAGCGACCGTCCGTATCCGCGAGGCCCGCGCGCCGCGCACCGCATCCCGGAGCGCGCGCCGGGCGCGCTGCAGCAGGTGCTCCCGCGATGCGGCGCGCCGGGAACGCTCCCCCGAGCAACCGGTCGCGCGCATCGGCAGCAGCGCGGCGAGGCGGCGGTGATGGCGCGCCTGCCAGCGGCGCGCCGCCGCCTTGAGCTCCGCGCGGCCGTGGCGGACCCGGCTCTTCGCGGTGGTGGCGGGTATCGAGAGCTGCTCCGCGACACGCGGAATGCCCGCCTCGTCGAGCTCGTGGGCTATCACCGCCTGGCGCCGCTCCGGCGGTAACTCGAGGAGCAGCGCCGACAGGAGCTGCCGCCGCTCGTGCTCCATCTGGCGCTCCTCGGAGCTCGGCGCCTCGTCGGCGACCTCCAGCGGCCCGTCCGGCCACGGCTGCTCGCGCCGCCGGTAGGCGCGGCGCCGGTAGTTGGATGCATGGTTGTGGACGATGGCCTTCAACCAGGCACGCAGCTCGCCACGCGCCGGATCAAAGGTGCTGAGGGCCCGCGAGATGCTGTGCAGCACCTCCTGAAGCACATCCTCCCTGTCGGCCTCCGGGATCCTCTCCGATGCCACGCAGCCGCGCAGGTAGCGGAGGTGCTCGCGGACGACGGTCTCCCAGGTGGGCGGCGCTCCGGCGGATACGCCGCGCGGATCCTTTGCATCCATGCCCGTTTCATTAGCCGCCGGTTACTCGATGGTGCTCGAAATCGTTCCCGCGCCGCCGGGGTGCCGAGGTTGCGTTCCTGGTGGATTCCGGATCCCACCAGGCGCTGAACCGACGTGGCGAGGTGCGACGGCAGGGCGGTTTCTGGCTGCATTACGTGGGTATCTTCTGATTCGCCATGAAAAATCTCGCACGCGCGGCGCCCGGGATGCGTGCTTGCGGGCGATCGGTGAGCTGAATAGGCTCGCCGCCCATGCGCTGGACGAGGGGCCTGGGGCTTACGCTCGTGTTGTGCGCTTCAGGCTGGAGCCGCGGCGCGCTTGCCGAGGCGCCGCCGTTGCCTGGAACGGGGGCGGGGCGCTCGCCTTCGGCGGACTCGTCCTCAGGAGCCGCGCGTGCGACAGCTTCGTCCCCAGGCGTCTCGCCCGCGGCGCTCGCGGAGACGCTCCGCCGCGCGGAGCAGGCGCGGCGCGCCGGGCGATGGGAGGACGCGGCGGCGGCGTATCGAGCGGCGTGGGAGTCGACCGGCGACCCTCGCTGGGCCGGGGAGCTCGGGCTGGCGGAGCTCTCGCTGCGTCGATACCGCGACGCCGCGGAGCACCTGCGTCGGGCGCTCGACGCGGCGGACGCGCTCGCGGCCGGGGCGCGGGCCCGGTTTCAGCAGGGGCTCCAGCGCGCCGCGCGGGAGGTCGCCGCGGTCGCGATCGTGGTGGGCGAGCCCGAGGCCGAGCTGTTCATGGACGGCCGGCGCGTCGGCCAGGGGCTCGCCACGTACGTTGTCTATGTCGAGCCCGGCAGCCACGAGGCGCGGGCGACGCTCGCAGGCCACGAGGACGGGGTGGGGCGCTTCGAGGCGCAGCGCGGGGACACGCCGGCGATCGGCCTGGCCTTGAAGGAGAAGCCGCCGGCGTCGGTGCCAGAGGTACCGCCGCGCGCCGCGGCGGCTGCGGTGGGGCCGGCGGCGTTGCGGCCCGGGGCCGAGGGGACGGCGATCGGCCCGGCGGTCCGGGTCGGGGGGCTCGCGCTCGCGTCGGCGGGCGTCGTGGTCGGCGCGGGGTTCGCGATCGCCTGGGCGGTGAAGGACGGCGAGGCCGGGACGCTGCGCGAGCAGATACGCGGCGAGAGCGGGGCGCACGCGTGCGGCCCGAGCAAGGCGATCCCCGACACGCGATGCGCCCATCTGCGGGACGCGGTCGATGCCCGCGACGCCCTGGGCCTGATCGCGGTCGCGAGCTTTGTGGCGAGCGGTGTGGTCGGCGCGGCGGCGCTCTCGTCGTTCTGGTGGGCGCCTTCGCCGGACCAGCGCGGCGTCCGCGTCGTCCCGCGCGTGACGGCGCACGGCGGCGGCGTCCGGATCGGGGGGGCGTGGTGAGGCCCGGCGGGCAGAAGGAGGAGCGGCGATGAGGCGATGGGAGGCCGGGCGGGTCCTGGCGGCGCTGGCGAGCGCGGGCGGCGCGGCGGTCGCGGCGGCGAGCGGCTGCGGGGCCGTCGACGGGTACGACTGCGACGAGTACCTGGCGTGCGAGGTCATCAACCCAGACGGGAGCAGCAACGGCGGCTGCGAGGGGAACTGTGTCCCCACCGAGGTCTATGGTTTTCGAGCGGGCGTGTACCTCGTCGGCAGGAAGGCAGGGCTCGACGACCTGGAGTGCGCCGACGCGCTTCTGCAGACCGAGGGGCTGGACCTGAAGCAGCGCAAGGCGATGAGCCCGCCGCCCCACAGGGACTTCTTCGTCGCGCCGGGAGCGCATCCGGGGTGCGCGCCGTGCGCGTGCACCGCGCCCGCGTGCGCCTTCCCGGCCGGGCTCACGGTGAGCTCCGGCTGGATGTGCGACGACAGCCCCGGCGTGACGCTGACCCCGTTCGACGCGCCGGCCGGCTGGGACGGCGCGTGCGTCGCGCCCGGCGCGGTCGGGGCCGAGGCGTTCGGCTCGTTCCGGATCGCGCCCGTCACCGCGCGCGCCTGCGAGGTCGTGACGTCCCCGGTGCCGCGCGACGGCGATGCGCACGCAGGAGGGCAGGCCGTCACCACCTGCTACGCGCGGCGAGAAGACGGCTGCCCGGCCGTCGGGTACTCCTGTGTCCTCGGCGCGGCGGAGCTCCGCCCGGGCTGGCGCCGGTGCCTCCTCGCGGAGGACGAGGACGCCGAGTGTCCCTCCAGCGACAGGACCGCGGGCCTCCACTTCTCGGAGAAGCTCACCTTCTGGGAGGAGGTCGAGGACAGCCGCGCGTGCACGCCGTGCGCGTGCACCGAGACCGCGCCGAGCACGTGCGAGGCGCTCGTGTCGACGTTCGAGGACGGCGCCTGCCGCGATCTCGTCGCCGCCGCCGTCGTCGCCGGGAACGGCGTCTGCCACGACGCCGAGCCGGGCTCGGCGCTCGGGAGCGTGAGCGCGGCGTGGCTCGTCGACGCGCCGGGGAGCTGCGCGCCGAGCGGCGGGGAGCTCGTGGGCGAGCTGAGCTTGAGCGGCCAGGTGACAGCCTGCTGTTTGCCGGAGGGAACATGACGCGCGCGATCAAGACGACGAGGAACCGGGTGACATCGATGGCGGCGGCGATCGTCGCGCTCGGCGCCGGAGCGGCGCTGCTCGGGGCGTCGTGCCACTACGGCCAGTGTCGCGGCCCGGGTTGCCCTGGTCCCCGCACCGGCACGTGTCCCTGGCATTGCGCAGAGCCCGTGTGGGACGGCACCAGCTACTCCGTCGACGGCTTCAGCAACGGCGTGGTCTTCGCCCTCTGGGTGGGCAGGCCGCGCGACGCGCCGAGCTGTGAATCGTCCAACTACTTTCCTTCGGGAGACCACTATCAAGAGCCGAAGTCCATCGACCGCTGCCCCCGCTGCATCGCCGAGCCGCACAGGGACGAGCGGTACGAGAGGGTCGATCTCCGCAAGGGTGGCCACTGTGGCGATGGCACCTACAACGATGCCCTCGTCGCCGGCGCGTTCGTCGTTCCGGCCGGGTGGGACGGAAGCTGCGTGTCCCAGAGGTCGGACATGTCGCCCCCACCGGAGGACTTCGATCTCGCCATGGGCAGCACCGAGCCTGTAGGCTATGCCTGCCGGACGTCGCTCTCCCTCGACGACGTGGACGCCCTCTGGGGAAAGATGGTCCGGACGTGCAGCCGCTCCTGGAGGCTCGACCAGGACTGCGAGGACCTTGACGCCCTCTGCATCCCGGACATGGCGCCAGGCTTCCGTGAGTGCCTTGAATACCGCGCGGATGGCGAGCTCGAGGCGTGTCCCCGCAGCCACCCGGAGCTCGTGCAGGCCTACCTCGGCGTGGCCGGGTGCTCCCCGTGCGATGCCGATCGGATAAACGGGTCCTGGGAGCGCCAGCAGGCGCTCACCTTCTACGCCGACGAGCACTGTACGGAGCCGATGCCGAGCACCGATACCTGGGGTGACGGTCGATGCCACGACCTGCCGCCCGGCGCTTCTCCGCGCAGCGTCAGCGCGACGTACACCCTCGAGAGCATCGCCGAGTGCGCGCCCAAAGGCGGCGAGCAGAGCGGCGAGATCAGGCCGGTAGGCCTTGTGAGGTATTGCTGCCGGCCGCCCGCGTGACGTCGCGGCGCTCGTGAACTCCTGTACCTCAGGTCGCCTTCCCCGCGGCGCGGAGTTCTTGCTCCGGCGACCTGCCATGCTTGCCAGTGCAGACACGCCATCTTACGGTGTGCGCTCGCAACCGCAGTACGGGAGGAGAAATCAATGCCCTCGAAGAAGAAGGATTCGAATTGGACCACCTGGGAAGACATGCCGATCGACGAGTTCCGGTCGCGCGCCGAGAAGGCCGAGGCGATGGCCGCGGAGCTCGCTGAGAAGCTCGACGGCCTCTTCCCGGGGCTCGTGACGATGACGAAGGAGCAGCGGCAGACCGCGCCTCGGCTGCGCGACGGCGAGCACGCGATGCTGCACAAGGTGCTCGACGTGGTGGACATGAAGCCTGCGCTGTTCGAGTCGCTCGCCGATCAGGACGAAGGGATGGACCCGAACCGCTTCGAGACAGCGCTGCTCCGGGAGCGGATCGAGAAGCACCTGCTCTTCAGCAAGGTCGCGGAGAGCCTCGCGCCTGTCGGCGGAGAGCTCGGCGACTCGACGCTCTACACCGCCATCAAGTTCCGCGAGACGCTCTATGCGGCCTACCGCATCGCCAAGACGCACGCGCAGACGGATCGGAAGGTCATGGATGTCCTGGCCCCGGTCATCGACTTCATGCGGAAGAACACCGCCGCGGGGGCCGCGACGAAGAAGAACCGCAAGGCGGCGCCGAGCCCGAGCCCGGACGCCGTCGCCGGCGAGGCGTAGCCTCGGAGAGGGCGGGGGATCCCGCCGCGCGTTTCTCGCCTCCTTGGCCCGTTCGCGGCCGAGGAGGCGAGGCGTTTTGTTACACCGAATCGACGGATGGCTTTGCGCGGGCAAACCTCGCCCGGGAAACTGGATGCAATCGCCGCGGGCGATGCTCCCTCTCGCCCTCGCGGGCTTCGTGCTGGCGACGCGCGTCGGGCACTCACGACCAGCGCGGCGCGCGGCGTCGAGCTGAGGGCCCCGACGAGCGCCGCGCCCCTCCGCGGTCAGGCGTTCAGCCTCGCGCTGAGCAGCGTGATGCCCTCGACGAACAGACGCGCGGAGATGGCGAACATGACGAGGGCGATGATGCTGTCGAGGACTCTCCAGGCGAACGGCCGCCGGAATACGGGCGCCAGGAGCCGCGCGCCGTACCCGAGCGCCGTGAACCAGAGGACGGAGGCGAGCATCGCGCCGCCCGCGAAGAAGGCGCGGGTCTCGACCGGATAGCGACCGGAGATGCCGCCGAGGAGCACCACCGTGTCGAGGTAGACGTGGGGATTGAGCCACGTGAGCGCCAGGACCGTCGTGATCGCCTGGCGCAGCGACCCTCCCTCGCCTCGCTCCGTGCCGAGGCTCGACGGCGAGAGCGCCCGGCGCACCGCGGAGACCCCGTACCACGCGAGGAAGGCCGCTCCGCCCAAGGCGAGCGCGGTGAACAGGCTCGACGAGGAGTTCACGAGCGAGCCGACGCCCGCCACGCCGGCCAGGATCAGGGCAGCATCGCTGAGGGCGCAGATGGCGACGAGCGGACCGACGTGCCGCCGCACAAGCCCCTGGCGCAGCACGAAGGCGTTCTGCGGTCCGATGGCGATGATCAGGCTCGCGCCGAGGGCCAGTCCTTCCAGCAGAGCGACGATAATTTGCGATCCCATACCTGTCTCTCCAGTAACAGTAAGAGGAGCGTCGTACCCGGTCGCAGCCGCCCCTGCAACCCGCATCTCGCGACTCAAAGCAAGGCAACTTCCGCTGGTCTCACCTTCGAGGCGTGACCTTGGCAGCGTGACACCCTGACCCTGGCACGGTGTCACCGTGACCCTGGCACGGTGTCACCGTGACCCTGGCACGGTGCCACCGTGACCCTGGCACGGTGTCACCGTGACCCTGGCGGCGTGACGCCAAGAATTCGACGCCACTCCGCCATGACCTCGGTGTCGTGACACCGTGACATCCCAAGCATCTACGCCGCCGTGACAGGGTGAATTCCTGCTGCGCAGCAGCGCGCTGGCAGGGCAGCCACGAGGGTTGGTGCGCAACAGGTTGCGTGATCACGCAACCCCGTACCTGACGGTGAGTACGACAATTGTCAATTTCCAGGTCTGGTACGTTCGGCACATCGATTGCTATGGGGCGCCCGTCGACGGGAGGGGTGCTGGGGTCACGGACAGCGGGGAATCGAGGAACGCCTGAGTCCGCCAACACGGTCCATGACGGACGCGTGCCGCCAGAGGAGCTTCGACTGCCTTCTCGATGGCACGCGCGGCGGATGCGTGCTGCGTGCTCGACGGCCGTTTCGCGCTGACACCCAGGACACCTGAACGTCGAGGAGTGCGCCGGATTGCGCGTCTCATCACTTGGCATCTCGCGCATCCACATGATCGGCTGATCCGCAACGGCAGCAGGCAGCGGCCCTGACCGCGAAGGCGACCCGAGCGGACCAAGCCGCGCGTTGTTCTCGAAATTCTTACACATGGGAGACATGAAGGTGAGCACCATTCGCCCTGCAAAGGAGTGCCAGGATTTCCGCAGCGAGCTGAGTCGGGATGGGCTGCTCGAGGCGATCACCCGCCTGTACCGCCCGCGCGACGGGATCTTGCTGATGAATCTGTCCCTGATCGGGGCGCTCGTCGCCGGCGCCACGGCCGTCGTGCTGTACGTGTCGTGGTGGTTCATCCCGGTCAGCATCATCGTCGTGGCGTCGCAGCAGCGAGCGCTGAAGAACTTCGTTCACGACGCCTCTCACCGGAACCTTTCCCGCAGCGTGAGGTGGAACGACCTGCTCGCGAGGTACCTGCTTGCGCCGCTGACCTTCGAGGACTTCGACGTCTACCGCGAGAAGCACATGCTCCACCACGCCCACCTGGGCTCGGCGAAGGATCCGGACTTCATGCCGCCGGACGACCGAGGCACCAACGGCAGCGCGTGGCGCCTGTACCTCAAGATGCTGCTCAGCTGGTCGATGTGGAAGTTCTCCGTCGGCGAGAGCCTCCCCAGGCTGAACGGCAAGCAGCGGCTCTACATCGTGGGCTGGTGGGCGACGTTCTCCGCCGTCCTCGGGGTCGTGACCAGCGCTGCGGCGGTCGGTTGCTTCCTCGGGCTCTGGATGCTGTCGAAGGCCACCACCTACCATTGCGTCCAGGCGTTCTGCGAGCTCTGCGACCACGCGCGGCTCCCGACCACGTCCATCATCGCTTACACGCGCAATATGCCCAAGAACGCTCTCTCCTGGCTCCTGCACCCGTTCAACGACAACTACCACCTGGTTCACCATCTCATCCCCAAGGTCCCGATGGTGAACCTGTCCAAGGCGCACCGGATCCTGCTCAACAACGCCCGCTACGCGGGAGGGCCCCAGTGCGACTCGTATTTCTTTGGCCCGAGGTCCGTGGTGAAGACGTGGTTCCCGTCGGGTCAAGCTGCACGCGAGCTCCCGGCGCCTGCGTCCAGGAAGCCGGCCCCGGCCGTCCTGCGCCCCTCGAGACCACACGTGCAGACGAGCCTCGAGCGCTGGCCGTTATGAGCCAGCGTGGTGTAGACAGTGGCACGCGGCCGAGTGAGCTCGTTGGGCTGCGTCCGCGTCGGGCGATGACGAGGTGGATGGCCGCGTCGGGTACGGCCATCAGGGTTCGGCGCAGGGGTCGCCGCCGCGCCGGAGGGATGGCACCGCGGGCATGAGGCGGTCGTTCGTTGTTTCTTGTAGCGTACTTGGAACCCTTGCTGCTGCGATTGAGGTGCGCCTGGCGGGGATCTCATCGCTTCCTGAAGCGCGGTGTTCTTGCTCTGGCAAACAGGCATGCTTGTGAGCGCTTCCATGAGATCTTAACGTACCCGCTCGCAACGGCATCACGGGAGGATATATCAATGCCCTCGAAGAAGAAGGATTCGAACTGGACCACCTGGGAAGACATGCCGATCGACGAGTTCCGATCGCGCGCCGAGAAGGCCAAAGCGATGGCCGCTGAGTTCGTCGAGGAGCTCGATGACCTCTTCCCGGGTCTCGTGACGCTGACGAAGGAACAGCGACAAACCGCGCCGCGGCTGCGCGACGGCGAGCACGCGATGCTGCACAAGGTGCTCGATGTTGTGGAAATGAAGCCGGTTCTGTTCGAGTCGCTCGCGGACCAGGACGAAGGCATGGATCCGAACCGCTTCGAGACCGCGCTGCTCCGGGAGCGGGTCGAGAAGCACCTGCTCTTCAGCAAGGTCGCGGAGAGCCTCGCGCCGGTCGGCGGAGAGCTCGGCGACTCGGCGCTCTACACGGCCATCAAGTTCCGCGAGACGCTCTATGCGGCCTACCGGATCGCCAAGGCGCACGCGCAGACGGATCGGAAGGTCATGGATGTCCTGGCCCCGGTCATCGACTTCATGCGGAAGAACACCGCCGCGGGGGCCGCGACGCGGAAGAGCCGCAAGGCGGCTCCGGCAGCGGCTCCGCTGCCTGTCGCCGACGAGGCGTAAGCCTCGGGGAGGGCGGGAGGAGCCCGCCGCGCGTTCCTCGCCGCCTCGACCCGTCCGCGGTCGAGGAGGCGAGGCGGCCCGCCTCCTCGATTCCCCACGAGCCGCAGGACGACGATGCCAGCGCTCAGGCGCCCCGCGAGAGCCACACGAGCGCGAGCGCGAGCAGCGCGGGCGCGCCCTGCACGAAGAAGATCCTGCGCCCCACGGTCAGGCCCCCGTAGACGCCAGCGACGACGACGCAGACGAGGAAGAACGTCTTTCGAGCGAGCGCGTCACCCGCGTCGTGCGAGAGGAGCGACCAGAAGAGCCCGGCGGCGAGGAAGCCGTTGTAGAGCCCCTGGTTCTTCGCCAGCGTCGCCGTGGTGTCGGCGAGCTCCTGCGTCATTCCGAAGGTGCGCAGGCCGCGCGGCGTGGTCCAGAGGAACATCTCCAGAACGAGGATGTAGATATGCTCGATGGCAACCAGGAGGACGAGCAGCGTAGAAGCGATTTGCATGAAAATCCCCTGCTGGACACGTCGCGTGTGCCCGCATGGATCTCGGGCCGGCGCCCGGTGACCCGCCTCATCAGCTTGCGGCGGCGCGGGTCACCGGCAGGCCTGTCCGTGGAGCTCGTGTCGCTCACGATAGCCCACAATCACAGAATGCGATGGGCCTGTCAACACCGCGCTTGTCGAGCAGCATCGCACCCTGAAGTTCGCCGGGTGTGCCAGCCACGCCATGGTCGTGTTCTGGCTCGCAGCGCCGCTCCAGGCAGGAACTCGTCCCGTCGTGAATGATTCCCGGCGTCGCAGGGACTGCGGCTTGCACGGACGCCGGGGGGGCGAGACGGCCCATCACATCGATTCGACCGACTTGAGCATCTCCGGGACGAAGTGGAGCCTCGGCCGGAGCAGCCTGTCGCGACGCCCGGGCTGACGGACCTGGAGCACGGCGCCCCCCGCGTCGCGATTCGACGCATCGAGAAGGTCGTCCACGAAGGTATAGCTGTAATTCTCGTCCTTGATCGAGGTCCTGTCCTGCGCAGCGGCCTCGGGGATCGAGACGCAGAGGACCAGCAGCGCGGCCTTGGCCGAAAAGAGCGATCGCGATTTCATCAAGCCTCCTCGCTCTCATCGGACACGAGCGAGGACCGCGCATTGGGCATCTTTTGCTGACCCCGATGATGGAGCCCGGCGCACGCCTGCGCGGTCGCTGCGATCGGATCGCCCGTCTCGAGCCTCTCGCGTCGAGGGCCCGCCCTGCTCGCTCCGGGGGAGGGGAGCGACGCGCCCCTCTGCGGACAGCCGCGCTCGATGTCGTCGCGAGGCGCCTCCTGGACGGAGCGCCGGATCGCGCGACAACGCGGGTGACATCGCCCACATTCCGCGTAGAATCACCCCCCGATGCTCATCCGCGGTCGAAGGAGCATGCCTGGCAGCCTCATCGTTGCGGTCGTCGCGGCGCTCGCCGCCATCGTCCCCGGCGGAGCGGCGGGGGCGTCCGACGAGGCGCCGACGGCCGACGAGGCGCCGACGGCCGACGAGGCGCCGGCGTCCGACGAGGCGCCCGCCAAGGTGGCGACCGACATCGCCGTCGGCGTTCGGCTGGAGGCGGTCGCGGACGTCAAGGTCGCGCGGGCCGAGGTCGCCCGGGGCTCCACGGTGAGCGTCGCCAGGCTCATCGAGCGGCAGGGCCGGGTCACCGCCGTCGACGTCGAGCTCGCCGACGGCCACATCGCGCGCGTGGCCATGGCGACCGTCCGCGCGTCGTTCCGCGTCCTCTCCGAGTAGCCGACCCTCTCCGAGTAGCCGATCGCCGCTTCTTCGCCCCCGCGCCCGAACGCGGCTAGGGTGCCGCCATGCGGAACTCCGCGAAGGTGCGCGTCGCCGTGCTGTTCGGCGGGCGCTCGGCCGAGCACGAGATCTCCCTCCTCTCCGCGCGCTTCGTCGTCGAGGCGCTCGACCGCGATCGCTTCGAGCCGGTGCTCATCGGCATCGACAAGTCCGGCCGCTGGCTGCTCCAGGACGAGGCGCTGCTCCTCAGCGCGGCCCGCGACCCCCGCCTCGCCCGGCTCAACGACGCGATGCCGGAGATCGCGCTCGACGCCCACCCGGGCCCCGCCGGCGAGGCCACGCTGACCGTGCCCGGCGGCGCGCGCTCCCCGATCGACGTCGTCTTCCCCGTCCTGCACGGGCCCACGGGCGAGGACGGGTGCGTCCAGGGCCTGCTCGAGCTCGCCGGCGTCCCGTACGTCGGCTCCGGCGTCCTCGGCTCCGCCGTGGGGATGGACAAGGACGTCATGAAGCGCCTGCTCCGCGAGGCGGAGATCCCCATCGTGCCCCACGTGTCGCTCCGCCGGGCCGCGTGGGACCGCGACCGCGGCGCGTGCCTCGAGCAGATCGCCGCCCTGTCCCCGGCCGGGAGCGGCTTCGGCCCGATCTTCGTCAAGCCCGCGAACCTCGGATCGTCCGTCGGCGTCCGGCGCGTGACGACGCGCTCCGAGATCGAGGCGGCCGTCGAGCACGCCTTCGAGTTCGACCTGAAGATCGTCTGCGAGCAGGGCATCGAGGGCGTGCGCGAGATCGAGTGCTCCGTGCTCGGCGACGACGACCCGATCGCCTCCGTGCCCGGCGAGATCGTGGTCGGGCACGCCGACGGCTTCTACTCCTACGCCGCGAAGTACATCGACGCCGAGGGCGCCACGATCCGCATCCCGGCCGACCTCTCCCCGGCCGAGGCGAACGCCGTGCAGCTCCTCGCGCTCCGCACGTTCCGCGCGCTGGAGGCGTCGGGGA
The DNA here is from genome assembly GCF_051524405.1 of Sorangium sp. So ce119. Lineage (NCBI taxonomy): Bacteria > Pseudomonadati > Myxococcota > Polyangiales > Polyangiaceae > Sorangium > Sorangium sp. So ce119. The sequence goes on from NZ_CP150310.1 coordinate 847,682, forward strand.
TGGCCCGCGTCGACCTCTTCCTCGCCCCGGACCGCTCGCTCTATGTGAACGAGATCAACACCATCCCCGGCTTCACGGCGATCTCGATGTACCCGAAGCTCTGGGAGGCGAGCGGCATCCCCGCGCGCGAGCTCATCGCGCGGCTGATCGACCTCGCGCTCGAGCGGGGCGCGCGGAAGGCCCGCCTCCGGACGAGCGCCTAGCACCGCGTCGTCCAGGGACGACCAGCCGCGCGCACGTCGCCGGCCTCGTCCTCCGCGCCGGCGCGCAGCGGGGTCTGCTGGCGCCAGCGCGGCTCGACGAGCCTGCGGGTCAGGGCCGGCGCGCTCTCATAAGCAATCGACGAGGCCGTCGTAGAGCGATCTCTCCGTTCCGGGGAGCGCGGCGTCGATCGCCCGATCTGCCGGCGCCGAGAGCGCCTCGACGAGGTCGACCACCGCGGTGTTCGGGGCGATGGGCATGTCGCAGACGAAGGTCCTGGCGTCCACCTCCACGGCGCCCGTGGAGGGCAGGATCTCCTCGCTGCTCGCGGCGAAGATCCAGACGCAGCGGCCTATCGTCCCGGTGTGCTCCTCGACGGAGCAACGGAATCGAAGCGACTCGTAGTTGCTGTAATCGCCTTCGCAGAACGTGTCGCCGCACACGGCGTCGAAGTCGTCGTCCAGCGCGCGAAGCAGCCCGTACCAGGCGTCGATCGCGTCCGAGCTCGTGAAGTACGACCCGGCCTCGACGAAGCTCCTGGCGCTGGTCGAGCCGACCGGGGCCGCTGCGTCGTCGTGCTGCGGAGCGGCGCTATCCGGTCGCTCCGGGGCGGCGCCTTGCGCGGCAGAGCACGCGAGCGCGAGGACAGGGAGGAGCATGGACATGGAATGACGAGCCAACATAGGTGCCTCCATCCGAGCGCGGCGCGCGGCGCCGGCTCGAGCTAGCGCGCCGTGTCCGGGTCCCCGCGCTGCCTCGCAACGGCGAGGCCAGCGCGAGGTCGGACCTCGCGGCGCTCCGGTGGGCACGCTTTGCGAGCGGTGTGCCGCGGCTATTTTGCCGGGTTTTATGACCCTCCCCGCGCTCCGGGACCTGGCGGCCGCCAGGCGGTTCCAAACCCGCCACCCCGCGGCCATCGCGCCCGGCACGCGCGCGCCCAGCAGGGGCGAAGGCGCGCGCCCGGGCCGTCCCCGTCAGGGAGGCGAACGGGTAGCGGCCACCCGTTCCAGCCACTCCTTCACGGCTGCCTCGAACAGCGCCGGTTGCTCGGTCTGCAGGTTGTGGCCGGCCCGGTCGAGCAGCACGAACGACGCCCGCGGGTACGTCTCGAGGATGCCCCAGAGATCGCGGTAGCCGACCACGCTGTCCTGGCGTCCCACCAGCATCAGGGCCGGCCCAGGGAACGGCGCCTCCAGGTCGTCGACCTCAAAGCTGAAGGGGACCTTCCGGCCGAGGTGCTGCTCCAGGAAGACCGTGTCCGCCGCGCGCAGCCCGGGGAGGATCTCGTCCCGGAACCGCTCCCAGACGGCGGGCACCTGGCGCACGTGGATCGCCTCGAACGCGCGCCGGTCCTCATCGGGAAGGGTCGCGAGGAACGCCTCGTCGCGCTCCAGCACCCGCAGCGGGGGCGCGTTGGCCTCCCGCGTCTCCTGCACGGCCACCGGGCACACGAGCAGCAGGCCCGCGACGCTCCGCGGCCGCTCGTGGACCACACCCCGGGCCAGGTAGCCGCCGTAGGACTCGCCGGCGACCAGGAACCGCTCGCCGGATAGCATCTGATCGACGATCCCGAGCACCACCTCCAGCATGCGGTCCGACCCGTCGATCCAAGGTCGCCCCGGGGTCCGTCCCATGCCCGGCAGGTCGAAGTAGATGCGCCTCCAGCTCCCCGGCGCCGACCGGAACACCGGCTCCATGCACCCCTTCATCAGCCTGTGGTCGGGCCCCCAGCCGTGGAGCATCAGGATGGGTGTCCCGGAGCCGATCGCCTCGACCTGGATATCGAGGTCCCTCACCGTGCATCGCACGGGCGCACCCTAGCCGCCTACGCCTGCATCCCCCACGTCGATCTGCGCCTCCGCTGCCAGCGCCGGACGCGCTGCCAGGCGTCGGACGCGCTGCCGGGCGCCGGACGCGCTGGTCTGGGCGCTGAGCGGCGGGCCGTTCACCGGGATGCGGAGCCCTTCCCCATCACCGGCCCGCGGATCTGCCCCCCCTGCCTGAACGCGGAGCGTGGCGGCTAGTCCTCGCTCACGACACCAGACCACGGATTCCTCGCGGCTTGCGGTATCAAGGCTGTCACCCTATGCGTCTCTACGGACTCCGAGCGTGGTGCGCTCTCCGAGCGTCATGCTCTTCCGAGGATTGTCTGTGGGGGGTTACATGAAGGGTTTTTCTCTGCTCGCAGCGCTGTGCTGCCTCGTCATCCCGAGCGTGGCGTTCGCCGCAAACTTCAGCGGCGTGTGGAAGTCGCGAGAACCGGACGGGGTCGTCGTCAACCTGAGCGACACCGGATTCTCGGTGTCGGGCACGCTCAACGCCGGCCATTTCGAGCATACCCTCAGTGGTACGCACGACACCGCGACCAAGGTCACCATGCAGGTCAACAGGAGAAACACCAGCGACGGCTGCGTCACGGTCATGTATGGCTATTGGGAGCTGATCCAGGAGAACACGGCGAGAGCGGTGATCATAGGCACCGACGGACGGTGCGAGCTCAGCACGAATTATCAAGAGACGCGGACCTTCGACCGCCGATAGCGAACGAACACAGACTCGTCTCCGCCTGGACGACGGTCTTTGCACCATGAACGACCCCAGCCGAGCCGCGCGCGCGGACCGCATCGGTCCTCGCGCGCGTCGAGGCGCAGCTCGGCGGCCGCGTTGGAGGTAGGCGGCCCCGCTGGCCTCGCGAGCTGCGTCCCTCCGCGGGCCGGGCAGCTCGGCGAGGCCTCCGCTTCCGCTTTGGGCCTCACGCCGGCTCGAGCCGCACCCCGGGCGCGCCGAGCGATGGCCGCCGCACGACGCAGGGGCCGAGCGCGTCGAGGAGGCGCGCGTGGCGCTCGGGAGGCGCCCACACGAGGATGTGCCCGCCCCCGCCCGCGCCGCACATCCGGAGCACCTCGACCCCGATCCCGTCGAGCCGCTGCTGCATGGACAGCGCGATCGCGCTCGCCGCCTCCGAGAGCCGCACCTTGGCGGCCGCCCCGCGGCGCATGCCCGAGAGCACCAGCGCGAGCGAGCCGATCTCGAACCCGCGCGCCACGTCGCCGGCCGCCGCCACGAGCTCGCCCTTCGCCTCGCGCGCCGCGCCGGCGTCCACCCGGTCCAGCACGTCACCGGACACGCGCCGCAGCGCCGTGTCCACCAGCAAGAGCCCCGCCGAGAGCGCCGGCACGAGCTCCGGGCAGCCGATCGAGAGCGGCCGCACCCCCGAGCAGCCCCGCGCGTCGAAGGCGAGATCGAGCAGCCCGCCGAAGGCGGCGAACACCTGATCCTGCGCGCCGCACGCGTTGCCCAGGCGCTCGCGCTCTATCGCGACCGCCTCGCGCGCCAGCTCCTCCGGCGACGCGACCTCACCCACCGAGGCGCGCAGCGCGAACAGCGCCGCCACCGCCGCGGACGCGCTGCCGCCGAGGCCAGCGCCGGGCGACGTCTCGGCCTCGACCCGGAGCGCGACCCCGTCGCCCACGCCCGCCGCGGCGAGCGTCGCCTCGATCAGCCGGAACGCGAGGTCGTCGCGCGGCGGATCCCCGCGGCGCCGCGTGAGCACGCGCGGCGCGCTGGCCTCGGTGGCCTCCACGGCCTCGGCGCTCCCGCCCGGCTGCTCCCGACCGCGCCCGCGCGAGGCGAGCTCCAGCCGCACCCAGCCTCGATCGAACGGCTCCACGACCACGCGGACGCGCAGATCGATCGCCGCGCCCACGACGCGACCGCCGTCGTGCCGGGCGACGCCGGGCAGGTCGCTGCCTCCTCCGGCGAAGGAGACGCGCATCGGGGCGCTCGCGGCCGCGCGCCAGAGCGGGCTTCGCAGCGTTCGCGACGCGAGGAGAGAGCCGGCGCAGGGGGTGCTCATGTCGTCTTCAACGCCTCTTCAACGCCTCAACGCTCCCGCGCGGGCGCGACCCGCCGGCAGAGGAGGAATCCCAGGGACCGACGCGGAGCGCCCGCGGCGGCACCTCGTGCAGGGAGCGAGCCAGTCATGGAGCGCCCGGCGTGCACGCACGCCCGCCCCCGAACAGCGCCCGAACCGCGGCTCCCAGCGCCGTCCTCCGCAGGCGCACGCGCGCCGCGCGTCCTTCCTTGCAATTGAGTTGCGGACGGAGATCACGCGCCCGCCGCGCGCCGCGAGCTCCGCGCCGCCCGCGGGCCGCGTTCAGTTCAGGTCCTTGCTCGTCGGCTCGTTCCGCGGCGCGGGTTGCGCGCGCGCCGCGTCGAGGATCCTGTCGATCACCCTGAGCCCGGCCGCGAGCATGTCCCGCTCGGCGCGCTCGCCCCCCGCGTGCACCTCGGCCGCCTTCTCGCGGAGGGTGAGCGCGTCGCGGCGGACGACCGGGAGCCGGGCGGCGGCCGCCGCCTCGGCGATGCACCCGGCGAGATCGTAGACGAGGAACGCGTCCTCCTCACTGATCCGGGGCTCCGCGCGGCGCCCGCGGCGCGCCCCGGCGCGCGCCGGGGTGCCGCCCGCGCCGTCCTCACGGACGAGCGCGGCGACCTCGCGCTCGTCGTCACCATCGCCGATCGATCCCGAAGAGACGCGGTCGAGCAGGCCGGTGAGCTCGACGCGGTAGGTCGCGAGCACCAGCGCGCAGAGCGCCCCGCGGTCACGCAGCGAGTAGAGGATCAGCTCGAGGAGCCGGTCGGACCGGGTCGCGCAATTTTGCATCGCCGCCTTTTACGGCGTTCCCCCACGGGACCTCAATCCAGAACGCCACCGCCCGCGGCGGATCGACCGGCGAGCGCGGGGTGCGTTACGCATCGCGGGCGCCCGCGTGGCGCCTCGCCCCGCCGAGGCGCCGGCGAGGTGGGGGACCCCACGCGACGGTTGCGGAGCTGTGCGGGATCGGTCAATAGGTCCGACCCTCCTGCGCCGGCGGGCCGCGACGGATGTCGCGCGCGCCGGTGCTCCCTGATCGGCCTGTCACCTGATCATCGCATCGGCATTCCCGTGACCGCGAATCGTCCCACGAGCCCCACGCCCACCGAAGAGCAGTCCACCGAGCCCACCTCGGCCACCGTCGCGAGCGCCGCCGCGATCAGCCAGGTCAGCCCACCTGCGCCCAAGGACGGCGCGCCCGGCGCCGGGCTGAGCGAGCGAGGCGAGGCGATCGTGCGCGAGGAGGAAGCCGTGCTCGCCCGCGTGTGCGCGCACCTCGCCGCCGCGGCGAACAAGCCGTCGCGGCCGCCGCCCATCGAGAACTACGAGGAGCAGCTCCTCTCGCTGCGCGACCAGATCGCGGCGGCGCGGCTCGAGGACGTGCCGGCGCTGGTGCAGCAGATGGAGCGCCTGCAGGGGATCGCCGCGCGGCGGAACGAGAACGTCGTCGAGCCCGTCGATCCGAAGTCGCCCTACTTCGGCCACCTGCGCCTGCGGGAGAAGGGCCGTCCAGAGCGCGACGTGCTCATCGGCCGCACGACGCTCGTCGACGCGAGCGCCGGCGTGCGCATCGTCGACTGGCGCCACGCGCCCGTCAGCCAGATCTACTACCGCTACGAGGAAGGCGCGGAGTACGAGGAGACCTTCGGCGAGCGCGAGGTCGAGGGCACTGTGCTCGTGCGGCGCACCGTCACCATCGACGACGGCGAGCTCTACCGCATCTCGGCGCCGCAAGGGACGTTCGTGCGCGCGCCCTCGGGGAGCTTCCGCGAGATCGCGACGCGGGCGACCGAGCTCTCCGGAGGCCAGGGCAGCGCCGTCCGCCCCGAGGACATGCGCGACATCGCGCTCGCCGGCGCGGCGGCCGCGCGCGGCGGGCTCGGGACCGGGGCGACGTTCCACGCGCGCGAGGACCGGCACCTGCCCGAGATCGCCGCGCTGCTCGACCCGCGGCAGTTCGAGCTCATCTCGAAGCCGGACTCGGGCATCGTGGTCATCCAGGGCGGCGCCGGCAGCGGCAAGACGACGATCGGCGTCCACCGGCTCGCCTTCCTCGCCTACAACGGCGGCCGCCGCTTCACGGCCGACAAGATGCTCGTCATCGTCGGCAGCCCCGCGCTCCGCGCGTACATCAGCGAGGCGCTCCCCGCGCTCGGCCTGGCCGGCATCGCAGTGGAGACGTTCTCCGAGTGGGCGCGCGCGGCCCGCAAGCGCGCGTTCCCGTGGCTCGAGGCGCCGGTCGAGGAGAACACGCCCTCGGTGGTGACCCGCTACAAGACCCACCCGGCGATGCTCCACCTGCTCGAGCAGCGCGCGGCGGAGCTCAAGGACGACGCGCGGGCGCGGCGCGACTCGCGCGGCACGCTCGCCTTCTGGGCCGACGTGCTCACCGATCTCGACCGGGTGACGGCCGCCTTCGAGGCCGCGGGCGACCCCGAGTTCGGCCCCGAGCAGGTGAAGCGGGCGTGGCGCTGGTGCGCGGACCGCTGCCCCGCGGTGCTCGATCTCGACCCCGGCGATCGCGCCGAGCGCAAGGCGGCGATGGCCGACGAGCCCGCGGACGACGACGACGAGCGCGGCGCGGACAGGGGCGAGGTCTCGAACGACGACCGCGCCGTGCTCGACCCCGAGGACGACGCGCTCCTCTTGCGGGCGTACCAGCTCCTCCGGGGCGAGCTCCGCAAGGGGAAGAACGTGCTCGTCTACGAGCACCTCTTCGTGGACGAGGCGCAGGATCTGGCGCCGATCGACCTCGCGGTGCTGCTCGGCGTGGTGGCCGAGCCGCGCAGCGTGACGCTGGCGGGCGACACGGCGCAGCGGCTCTTCATGGACTCCGGCTTCCGCGACTGGCGCGCGACGCTCGACGACCTCGGCCTGTCGCGGGTCGACGTCGAGCCGCTGCGCATCGCGTACCGCTCGACGCGCGAGGTGCTCGCGTTCGCCCGCGCGGTGCTGGGCCCGCTGGCCGATCCGACGCCGCCGCTCGCGCCGCGCAGCGGCGCGCCGGTCGAGCACCACCATTTCCCGAGCGCCGGCGCCGCGGTCGCGTTCCTGGCCGACGCGATCCGCCCGCTGTTCGCCCGCGAGCCTCGCGCCACCCTGGCGATCCTGGCGCGCCACCCCGAGCAGGCGGACGTGTACTACGACGCCCTGAAGATGGCGGAGATCCCGAACCTCCGGCGCATCCGCGCCTACGAGTTCGCGTTCCGCCCCGGCGTCGAGGTGACGGAGATCCGGCAGGTGAAGGGCCTGGAGTACGACTACGTGGTGCTGGTCGACGTGAACGCGTCGACCTACTCGGCGGACGACGAGTCGCGGCACCTGCTGCACATCGGCGCGACGCGCGCCGCGCACCAGCTCTGGGTGATCTCCACGTCGGCGCCGTCGCCGCTCGTGCCGGACTGGCTGGGCTGAAGGCTCCGGGGGAGGGCGGCGGCCGGGCTGAACCGAGGCCCGCCGCCCTCGGCAGGCGCTCGGCAAGCCCGGCAAGGCAGATGGACACAATCGACAGGGGGCCGTGAGAGAATCCTTGACCAACGGGGGGCCGTGAGTAGATTCCCTCTCGCGCGGTGGAGCAGCCTGGTAGCTCGTCGGGCTCATAACCCGAAGGTCGTGGGTTCAAATCCCGCCCGCGCAACCACGACCCAAGCAGTAAGCAGCAATGAGGACGCGAGGATTGGCCGAATCTGGCCACCTCGCGTTTTTCGTTTCTGGTCTCTGGTCTCTGGTCTCTGGTCTCTGGTCTCTGGTGCCTGGTCTCTGGTCCCTGGTCTCCTGGCCGGCCGGCGCCGGGGGCTCCGGAGCTGCGGACCACGGTGCGGAAGGCTGACCTTGCCGGGCTGCGCCGGCACGTATCGTGAGCTCGGAGCACCTCTGGCCTCGATGACGCTTCCGCGGGCCATGGTCCACGAGGGTGAACCAGGCGCCGGCGCCGGGGGCATGGTCAAGGAAACCGGCCTGTTGCTTCACCATGGCAGCGGGCGCGAGGTCCTGTGCAGGGATGCTTGAGCGCGGCGCCGGCCGCTTCGCCTCCGTCGGTATCCTCACCCACGATCGGGCGAGCCGCCGGGGCCTCCGCACAGGAAGTCATCCTCTGCGGAGATAGGAAGAAGAGGAGAGGTCCCCCCCTCTCTGTCATTGAACACGCCTGCTGCGTGGGCGTGGCGCGCTCACCTGGGTGAGGGCGAGCTCGCGGCAGAGCAGGCCAATCACCGCGAGGGGAATGCGGCGGCCCGCCTCGATAGGGGTCATGGCGCGCGCTCTCTGGAGCGGCGTCGCGCCGGGTACCCCCGGGAATCCAGTCCCACGGAACCCTCGGCGGACGTGCCACCCGCCGCCTCGGGCTCCGCGGTCGCAGCCGCCGCGTCGGTGACGGTTGCATAAGTGAGGCTTGCCAGGGCAGCGTCGCCCGGGAGCGCGCGCCGCGCCGCTGCAGGGGGCCGCTTCGGGACGCACGACACCCTGGCGCGCCGCCGCTCGCCCTGCCGTCGCGCACCGGTCAGGTCCCCGCCGCGGTGTGCTCGCTTCCGCCGGGCGTCGTGCGGCCGCGACCCTCTCGCCGCGCCGTAGGCAGACGCCGGCTCCCTGATGTAGGATGGATGTAGCGGCGGCTCCTGTGCTCTGAACACGCGCCTCACGGCGCGCACCTCACCGAAGCAATCCCGGAAACCTCCAGCGGACAACCCACGATGGCCAAACCGAACGATCCCTTTGCGCCCCCCACCAATACGCGCAGCTCCGCGACCCCGGGGGACGGCGCGCGGCCGCAGCGCGGCGTCAGCGCGCCTGCGCCCGCGCGCGCGGTGCCGGCCACGGCGGGGCCCGCCACCCAGCGAGGGCCGGGGGCGTACGGCGCGCCCGACTTCCTGAGCAAGGCCGCGCGCGCGCAGCCGTCCGACCTCGTGAGCCCGCGGACGATCGAGCTCGTCCAGTCGTCGTGGGCGAAGGTGATGCCCATCTCGGACGCCGCGTCGGCGCTGTTCTATGAGCGGCTGTTCACGCTCGACCCGTCGGTGCGGCCGCTCTTCAAGAGCGATATCACCGAGCAGAAGAAGAAGCTCATGCAGACGCTCTCCGTCGCCGTCGACGGGCTGAGCAACCTGCCCAAGCTCGTGCCCGTGCTCCAGTCGCTGGGCGTTCGACACCAGGGGTACATGGTGGCCGAGCACCATTACGATCTCGTGGGCGAGGCGCTGCTCTGGACGCTGCGCGAGGGGCTCGGCGACGCCTTCTCGAGCGACGTCGAGGCCGCGTGGAAAGAGGTCTACGGCGTCATCGCCGACGTCATGAAGAAGGCCGCCGCGTCTCACGCGGCCGTGGGCACCACGCAGGCGCTCCCCCCGGCCGCGATGCAGCCGGCGCTCGGCGCCCGGTCGAGCCCCCCGCAGCCGGCGCATGGCCCCGCCGCGCGGCCGGGCGCCGCCGATCGGCCCAAGTCGGTGCCGCCCCCGTCCTCCGCCCACCAGGTCGCCGCGCGGACGCTCGTCGGGGTCGTTCCCCCCTGGCAGCAGAACGAGCCGCCTCCGCCGCCGGCGCCCGCGAACGCGGGCGCGCCGATCAGCCCGCGCACCATCGAGCTCGTGCAGCGCTCGTGGGCGAAGGTGATGCCCATCTCGGACGCCGCGTCGGCGCTCTTCTACGAGCGCCTCTTCGAGCTCGATCCGTCGACGCGGCCGCTCTTCAAGAACGACATGAACGAGCAGAAGCGGAAGCTCATGCAGACGCTCTCCGTGGCCGTCGACGGGCTGAACAACCTGCAGAAGCTCGTGCCCGTGCTCCAGGCGCTCGGCGTGCGCCACCACGGCTACATGGTCGAGGATCGCCACTACGACGTGGTGGGCGAGGCGCTGCTCTGGACGCTGCGCGAAGGGCTGGGCGACGGCTTCACGCGCGACGTGGAGACCGCGTGGAAAGAGGTCTACGGGCTCGTCGCCGACGTCATGAAGAAGGCGGCCGCCGAGCACGTCGGCCGCGGGGGCCCCGTGGCCGACGCACCGCCGCCCGCGCGCGAGCGCCCGCAGCGGCCGCCCATGTCCGAGCCGCGGGCGCCGGCGCCTCAGAGCGTCACGGAGGTGATGCCGCCGAAGAAGCGGCAGAAGAGCCCGCTCGACGAGGACGCCGACACGCTGCACTACCAGACGAACCCGGCGCATGAGGTCAGCGGATCGAGCCTCGACGCGCCGCGGCCCGCGGCCGGCGCCCCGGCGCCGGTGGCGAGCCCGCAGGGGATCGTCATCCCGTGGGCGGGGCAGGACATGGTCGTCAACGTGCACGTCAAGCTGGACGGCCCGCTCGTGACGGTCCCGGCCGCGGCGCCCGCTGCCCCGGCGCTCGCCGCGCCGGCGGCGACGGAGCCGACCGGGCCGAGCGGCCTCGTCGCGGGGCTCGCGATCGCCCTGCTCTCCATCGCCGCCTCGATGGCCACGGCCATCCTGCTCACGGTGGGCGGGCCGGACCGCGCCGCGGCCGGGGCGGGCGCCGCGGCGGACAGGGCCTCCCAGAACGTCGCGTCCCTCGCCACCTACGCCGTGCCGATCATCGTCACGGTCCTCGTCCTCTCCGCCTTCACCATGGGCCACATCCTGGGGCGGGGTCGGGCGCGGGGCGACGGCGGAATGAGGTGACGCGGGTGACGCGCGTGACGTGACCTCGGGTGGACAGATGCGCCCGGCGAGCGCAAGGGTTTGATGGCACCATGGGAATGAAAATCCGATGATCGCGGATCCTGCGCCGACGCTGACCCACCTGGCGGGACAATGGCTGGGACCATTCCAGCTCGTGCAGCTGCTCGGGATCGGCGCGATGGGCGCCGTGTACCTCGCCAGGGACAGCGTCCTCCAGCGCGACGTCGCCGTGAAGCTGATCGCGAAGGGGAGCGCGGACACCGATCTCGATCGGCGCGACCGCTTCCTGCGCGAGGCGCGCGCGGCGGCGCGCCTGCTCCACCCGAACGTGGTGCAGATCTTCCAGGTCGGCGAGGACGAGGACGTCCGCTACATCGCCATGGAGTACGTCCACGGCCTGACCATGGCCCAGGCGGCCAAGCAGCACGGCGGCCGCCTGCCGGAGCAGTTCGGGATCGAGAAGATGCGCGAGGCCGCGGCGGCGCTGGAGCTCGCGGCGTCGTTCGGCATCTCCCACCGCGACATCAAGCCCGCGAACCTCCTGCTCAACGCCTCGGGGACGCTCAAGATCGCCGACTTCGGCCTGGCATCCCACCCGGGGACGGGGAGCGGCCCGCTCGGGAGCAGCGCCGCCGCCCGCACGCTGGAGGGCACCCCCTTCTACATGAGCCCGGAGCAGTGGACCGGGCAGGAGATCGCGCCCCCGTCCGACATCTACAGCCTCGGCTGCACCTTCTATCACCTGCTCGTGGGCAGGACGCCGTACTCGGCGAGGGACCTCGCCGGCTGCTTCCAGGCGCACTGCCACTCGCCCGTCCCGGATCCGAAGCTGTCGATGCCGGACATCGATCCGCTCCTCGCGGAGCTCCTGCGCCGCTGCATGTCGAAGCGGCCCCAGGAGCGGCCGTCCGCCGCCCACATCGTGGCGTTCCTCGAGGACATGCTCATGCTCCGGCGCAGCAGCGTCCGGCCGCGGGAGCTGCCGGAGGCGCACCGACCGAGCCTGGGCTCCTCCACGATGGATCTCTCCGATACGCGGATAAGCCACGTCTCGCTGCCGACCAGGAGCGCGGCCGCCACGCCGACGGGCACGATCCTGGTGAGCAGCTCGACCGCGATCGGGCATTTCACCGGCCAGTACAGCTACCGCAACCACTTCGGGCTGACCGGGTATCCGTTCAGCGACATCCGGCAGCCGAGCTTCTTCTGGGACGCGGGCCCGTATGCCTGGGTGCTCCGGACGCTGGCGTCGCAGATCGTGGCCGGGCAGCGCCCGGCGATCCTCGTGGGCGAGCCGGGGAGCGGCCGGACGTTCGTGTGCGAGATGATCAAGAACAAGGTGCCTCGCATCCAGGTCTCCTCGATCGAGCCGCAGCTCCTCTTCGGGACGCGGCCGCTCGTCGCGCTGTGCCGGCAGCTCGGGGTGGGGAACGTGTCGCCCACCATGACCCAGCAGGAGCTCCTCGACACGTTCCTCGGGCAGGTGCTCCAGCGCGCCGGGCTGGACGCGATCGCCGTCCTCGTCGTCGACGGCGTCGACCCGGACGATCACGATCTCCTGATGGAGCTCCATGACATCCTGCGCACCGCCCCCCCGGGCAGGCTGTCGATGATCCTGGTGGGCGCCCCCGATCTGCCGGCGGTCCTCGCGTCGAACGGCGTGCCGCGCGAGCTCTACTCGGGCGCGCAATCTCTCTTGCTCCCCGGCATGACGCAGCAGGAGATGATCGAGTACATCGACTTCAGGATGCGTTCGGTCGGGGGGAGCGGGCGGGGGATCAACCTCGACATCGCGTCACAGCAGCTCCTGCACGCGAGGAGCGGCGGCAGCCCGAAGCTCATCAACATCTTCTGTCACAACGCGCTGACGATCGCCGCGATCCAGGGCGAGAGCGAGGTCAGCCTTTCATCCATCCGCCTCGGGATGAAGAACAAGAGCTATCTCACCGCCGAGGCGGCCATGACCCTCATCCGCGGCTGAGCCGCGCCCCTTCGCCAGCCGGCCTGTCGGGCAGGCGGTGAGCCCCGGGCGCGCTCCCGGGGCCTCTCCTGCGCGCTCTCCTGCGCGGCTCGCCGGTCGTCAGTCGGTCCACTGGTGCGTCTCTTCCGGCTTCCCGCCGAACGTGGCCATGGCGATGGTCCACGTGGGGGGGCGTCGGGCGCTGCGCACGTACTCGCGCACGCGGCCGGCCCCGAAGAACGCGGTCATCGCGCGGTAGAGCTCCGGGAACTCCTTCACGAGGCCGGTGTGCACGGGCAGGATGGTCTCGAGGGCGAAGGCCATGGTGACGTCGGCCAGGGTGTAGCGCCCCGGGGCGATCCAGTGCTCGTCGTCGGCGCGCGTCCGGACGAAATAGGCCTCCAGCCGGTCCAGCTTCTTCACCGTGGCGGCGCGGTGGTCGGCGCGGATCTCGTGGAAACGCGGGTTCCAGAAGAGCGCGCCGACGTCCATGATCAGCTCGGACGCGGTCTCGACGACCTCGTCGATGCGCGCGGCCTCCTCGGGCGTGTCGCCGTCGAGCTTCAGCTTGCGGGCCAGGTAGCGGTTGATCGCCTGCGACTGGCAGAGGGTGAACTTCCCGTCGTGCAGCACGGGGAGCTGCCCGAACGGCGTACAGTGCAGGAAGCGCTCCTGGGTGTCCGGCCGAACCCAGCTCTCCAGAGCCACGCGCTCGTCCTCATAGGGCACGCCGCAGAGCTCCATCATGAGCCTGGCGATCTCCGCTCTCCCGCGCACTGCAAAATAGATGAGCTTCATCCTCGTCCTCCGGTGGTCGCGCGGACTCTACAGCAACTCGCCTCCATGTCCAACCGACGATCCTCTTGGCGGACTTGGCGCGTTGACGGTTCTTCCGCTGATCCGGGGCAACTTCCCGCAGCAGTGCTACAGCGCCGATCTGGTTGAAACACCCAGGAATGAAGAGAGTTGAACCACAGAGGCACAGAGGGCACAGAGGAACAACAAAAAACTCTGTGCCCTCTGTGCCTCTGTGGTTCGTTTTCTCGGGGTTTCAGCCTGTCTGGTGTCCTAGCTGTCGTTTCCTGCTGACGAGGGCGCGCGCTGCGGAGCGGCGGGGGCGGGGGCGCGTTTGACCATCGAGGCGTGCACCTCCTCGTCCGTCATCGGCGCGCGGGGGACGTTCAGGGCGCGTCCAATGCGTGCTCTCGAGTGCTTGTCGTTGACGATACACCTGCCGCGCGTGTATGCGCTGAGCCGGTCGCGCGCGTCCTGCTTGCGGCACGCCCCGAACGATTTCCTGATCAGCGCGAGCCCGGCGCGGAAGCATTTCTCGCGGTCCCCGACGAGGTCTTCGTGCGACCAACCCTCCCGGGTCTTGCCGGCGCCGACGCGCACCTGGAGCAGGCAGGAGTCGACCCCCGAGCCGCGCGAGAGCTTGCCGAGGCCGAGATCGACGTCGCGCCGGTAGCCGCTCTCGTAATAGGCGATCGACAGGAGCAGCGCCATCGTCTCTGCTCGCCCGCGCGGGCCGCCGAAGAGCGGCTTCGACTCGGGATCATACGCCACCTTCGCCGCCGCGCTCGCGATCTCCTGATAGCGCGCGCGGCCGGCTTCGGGCGTCTCGATCGCGTCCTTGATTAGGCTCGTTCCGGGCGGGGCCCATGTAACCATGATGCCGACAGCCCACGCGATGAGTGAATCCATGGCTTATGGAAGGTCCCGGTCTCTCCCTGCGTCAAGCGATTCAGACAGCTTGACTGGATTATCGTCGTGCATTGTGCGATGTGCGCACGCCCAGCGTGCATTATAACGTCCTCGTCAAACTGCCAATCGTGCGGACGATGGTACGCGGTGCGCAATCATTTTCGCACTCGAGTTCGCACTCGAGTTCGCGCTCGAGTCGTCTCGCGCGCTCTTTGCGAGGGATCGCACATGGATTCGTTGCCTCGGAGCTCCCGGGGCGACTCGCGGTCATCGCGCTCGGAGCGGTCGCTGCGCGCTCCGGACAGGCGGGCCGCCCCGGCGCCGCGCTCATCACGCCTTCTCGGCGGCGTCTTCCTCGGTGGTCGCGCGCGTGTCCTCGAGCCGGTCCACCTCGCGCAGCTCGGGGAACAGCCACCCCCAGAGCAGCACGACGGCCATCGTCCCCAGGCCGCCGATGACCACGGTAGGGACAGTCCCGACGAGCCTTGCGAGGGTGCCTGACTCGAGCTCTCCGAGCTCGTTCGAGGCGCCGACGAACACCATGTTGACGGCGCTCACGCGGCCGCGCATCTCCGGCGGGGTGGCGAGCTGCTCCAGGGTCATTCGCACGACGACGCTCACCATGTCGGTGGCGCCGATCACGGTGAGGGCGATGAGCGAGAGCGGGAAGCTGTGCGAGAGGCCGAACACGACCGTGGCGAGCCCGAACAGCCCGACGCAGAAGAGCATCTTCCGCCCGGCGCGGCGCCGGATCGGCCGGAACGCGAGGAGCACGGCCATGAGCCCCGCCCCCGCGGCGGGCGCGGCGCGCAGCAGGCCGAACCCCTGCGGGCCGACGCGCAGCACGTCGGTCGCGTAGATGGGCAGCAGGGCGACCGCGCCGCCCAGGAAGACGGCCACGAAATCGAGCGAGATCGACGCGAGGAGGATCTTCTTCCGGTAGACGTAGCGCAGCCCGGCGAGCGCCGTGGAGAGCGACGGCGGCCGCTTCTCCATGCGGCCGGTGCGCGCCTGCACGGCCAGGAGGCTGGCGCACGCGGCGGCGAGCGCGAGGCTCGCGGCCAGGTAGACGGGCGCGGGCGCTCGCCAGACGCCGTAGAGCAGCCCGCCCAGGCTCGGCCCGCCGATCGCCCCGACCTGCCAGAGCGTCGACTGCCACGTCGCCGCGTTCTGGAAGTGCGCCGCCGGCACGAGCGCGGGCAGGAGCGACGCGCCCGCCGGCCCCTGGAAGGCGCGCACCGTGCCGAGGAGCACGAGGACGGCATAGATGGCCGGCAGGTCCGGGGTCGGCGAGCGCGCGAGGAGGAAGAGCGCCAGCGCCGCGAGGGACGAGGTGAGATAGCAGATGGCGAGGATCCCGCGCCGATCGAAGCGATCGGCCGTGTGCCCCGCGGCGAGGGACAGCCCCGCGATCGGGAGGAACTGCGCGAGCCCCACGTAGCCGAGCGCGAGCGGATCGCGCGTGAGGTCGTAGACCTGGAACCCCACCGCGACCGACTGCATCTGGTACGCCGTCGTGGCGAGCAGGCGGGCCGCAGCGTAGACGCGAAAGTCGCGGGACTTGAAGGCGACGATGGGCGACGACGGTTCCAGAGCGCTGGGGGCGTTCACCATGAACAAGTCCGGGGACCGTTCATGGCGCATTCCAGCGCGGGCCGCCAGGGACGCAGTTCCACCTGGTGTGTTTGAAATCAGTGGGACTGTTTCGATCCATGGGAAGAGCGTTTCGCGGCGAACGGTGCTTCCGAGCCGTGATGTTCGCGCGGCCTCGCGCAGAATGCTGGCGCGCCGGCCCGCTCTCGTGGTAAGCGGCGGCCCCACATGATGCCCCTTGGAAGCGACACCACTCCGGGACGAGCGCGCGAGCTCGCCGAGCAGGCGCGGCGCGCCTGGACGATGTTCGGAGCCCGCTCCCGCCGCGGGCGTGACGGTCGGCGCGACGACGATGACGATGACGACGATCTGCCGCGGCCGAGCGCGATCGTGACGCTGTTTCCGCTGCTGGGACTCGGCACCTCGCCGCTCCTCGCCTGATCCGCGCCCCGCGCGGGGCGGAGCTGGCGTCTCGGCTCCTCGCTGTTCCTCTTCGATTCCTCTTCGGTTCCTCGTCTCAGGGGACCGGCGTCACCGCGAGCGCCCCGTCGCTCCGTTGCACGTCCCATCGCACGACCCGGTCCGCCGTCGCGACCTTCGCCCACCCGAACTCCCGGAGCAGCTCCGCCGGCGTGCACGGCTCCGGCCGATCCCGCAGGCCGACGCAGCACGCGAGCGCCCCGCAGAGCGCCTCCGCGCTCCGGGCGAGCGCCGCCCCGCGCGCCGACCCGTGCGTCTTTGCGAGCTTGCCGCCGCGCTCTTCCAGGAGGAGCAGGTGGTGCCGGTAGACCGGCGCAGGCAGCCCGAGCAGCGCCTGGAGCGCCGCCTGCGTCGCGGTGCTCGGCGCGATGTCGCGCCCCCGGACGACGCGCGTGACGCCGGCCGCGCCGTCGTCGACCACGACCGCGAGCTGGTACGAGAACGCCCCGTCGCGCCGGCGCACCACGGGGTCGCCCATCGCGAGCGCCGGATCCTGCGAGAGGTCGAGCCCGCCCTCGTCCACGGGCCGGAACACGCCGCCGGGCAGCCGCGCCCGGATCGGCTCGACGCTCGCGCGCCACCCGCCGGGCGGCAGCGCGCGGCCGCGGCCGCGGTTGTCGTACGCCCAGCCGCCGTCGGGCGCGCGCCGGCCGATCGCGCGCACCTCCTCGCGCGTCGCGGCGCAGGGGTACAGCGCGCCGAGCGCCTCCAGCCGGTCCATGGCCGCCTCGTGGTGCGCCCGCCGGGCGTGCTGCTCGACGCGCTCGTCGAAATCGAGCCCCAGCCACGCGAGATCCTCCTCGATGGCGCGCGCGAACTCGGGCCGGCAACGGTCGGGGTCGAGGTCCTCCAGCCGCAGGACGAGCCGCGCGCCGCGCGACCGCGCGTCGAGCCAGCAGAGCAGCGCCGCGGCGAGCGTGCCGAGGTGGGCAGGCCCCGTCGTCGAGGGCGCGAACCGGCACACCTCGGTCATCGCGCCTCCTGCCGCCGTCGCCGCGGGCCGGGGAGCCGCCGCGGCCAGCGCCCTGGGCGCGCGGCCTCCGGGCCCGTCACGCCGCGCCCCGGCTCAGAGGAAGCGCGCGATGCGCGCCCGCACGCGCGGTTCACCGAGCACCGCCATGACCTCGGTCAGATCGGGGCTGTTGCGCGTCCCGCAGACAGCGACCCGGAGCAGCATCGAGACGTCGCCGACATGGCCCTTGAAGGCCTCGGGAGACGCCTTGTACTGCTTCACCTCGCCGGCGTAGCCGGAGGCCACGGCGACCTGCCGGATCTTCTCGAACCACGCCTCCTTCGCGTCGGCCGGATCGAAGGTGTCGAGCATCTGCCGGAGCAGCGGCTTGCGGTCGCCCTCCGGGACGTTCTCGGGGAAATCGAACGTCTCGACGTGGCCATAGAGCTCGTCGAAGAAGAAGAAGAGCTGGGGGCGCAGGTCGGGCCACGTGACGATGCGCTTGTTCGACTTCTTGCCGCCCCGCTCGATGCCGAGCGCGCGCTTCGTGTACTCCGGATCTCGCTCCATCAGCGCGGCGAGCTCGGCGTCGTACGCCCTCGCCCACTCGAGGCCCTGGGCGTAGACGTCCTCGGCGCTCATCCGGCTCACGACCGCCTGGCTGACGCTCTTCAGCTTGACCAGGTCGCTCAGGGCGCCCCCGGGGGCGAGCTTGTTCAGCTTGAGGGGGAAGGCGGTATAGGGCTTGTCGGGGTTCGCCTTGCGCCAGTCCTCGAACGCGGAGTTGGCGATGTTGAGCAGGTACTCGATCGTGGCCGTCTCCGGGACGCCGATCTCCCGGTAATACTCGATGTTCGCCTCGGGGTCCTTGCGCTTGCTCAGCTTGCGCCGCGCGTCCGAGACCTTCGTCTCGCCCGTCTCCGGGTCCGCCTCCTCCACGCGATCGAGCTTCTGGATCGGCGGGACGTGGGCGTACTCGACCGGCCTGAAGCCGAGCACGCGGAAGAGCTGCAGGTGGAGGGGCATCGACGAGATCCACTCGTCGCCGCGGATGACGTGCGTCGTCCGCATCAGGTGATCGTCGACGGCGTGGGCGAAGTGGTAGGTCGGGATGCCGTCCGACTTGAGGAGGATGGTGTCGAGATCGTTGACGGGCATCGAGATGACGCCCTTCACGCCGTCCTTCCACTCGACCCGGCCGGAGACGTCGTCCGGGGCGCGCAGGCGGAGCACGAACGGGGTGCCGCCCGCGAGCGCCTCCTTCACCCGGGCGAGCGGCGCGTCGCGCCACTTCGCCCAGCGGCCGTAGTAACCGGTCTTGATCGCGACTGCCCTCTGGTCCTGTACGCCCTTCTCCTGGAGCGCCTTCTGCTCCTGGACGGCCTTCTTCTGGAGCGCTTCCTGCTCCTGCCGGATGGCGTCGAGCTCCTCGACCGTGCAGAAGCAGGGGTAGGCGAAGCCGCGGCGGATGAGGTCGATCGCGTAATCCCGGTAGATGGCGACCCGCTCCGTCTGGATATAAGGGCCGTAGTCGCCCTGCTGCACGAACTCGCCCCGCGACCCGTCTCCGCGCTCTCCACCCTTCGCCGGTGCGCGGAGCACGCCCTCGTGCGGGGAGAGGTCGTAGCGAGCGAGCGAGTCGACGATGGTGTCGATGGCGCCGGGGATGGCGCGCTTCACGTCGGTGTCCTCGAGGCGGAGGAAGAAGACGCCCTCGCTCTGGACGGCGAGCCGCTTGTTGATGAGCGACACGAAGACGCCGCCGATGTGCATGAACCCGGTGGGGCTCGGCGCGAACCGGGTGACCATCGCGCCCTTGGGCAGCGCGCGCCGGGGATAGCGCGCCTCGTACTCCTCGGGCCGCCTGGCCGACGCGGCGGCGTCGCCGAACAGGAGGCGCACGAGCTCGTCGCGGTCCTCTCCGGGCCCCGGTTCGCGGACGGTGACGGGAAGAAGCGTCGTCTCGGTCGAGGCCTGCTTGTCCATGAGGGCGCGTCGCTCCTGGTCTGACATCGGGCGGGGGCGCAGCCATTGCACGCCCGCCTGGCCTTGTCAATCATGGCCTCGGGCGCGGGCCGGGCGCCTAGCCGCGCTGACGCCGCGCCGCGCTGACGCCGCGCCGGGCCGCGCTACTGCGGTGTCTTCTCGCCGATGAGCCAATAGGTCTTCATCGCGCCCTTGCCCTTGATCGCCACGAGGCCTCGCTCCTCGAGGACGAAGTCCCGCTCGAGCAGGGCATAGCTCGCCTCGCTCACCTGGATGCGCCCCGGCTCTCCGCTCGACTCCATGCGGCTCGCCACGTTCACCGCGTCGCCCCAGAGATCGTAGCTGAACTTCTTCTTGCCGATCACGCCGGCGATGACAGGCCCGGTGTTGATGCCGATCCTGAGCCGGAAAGGCGCGCCGTCGTCGGCCAGGAACCGGCGCACGGTGTCCGTCATCGCGAGGGCCATCTGCGCGATCGCCCGCGCGTGGTCGGCGCGCTGCACCGGCAGCCCGCCGACGACCATGTAGGCGTCTCCGATGGTCTTGATCTTCTCGAGGCCGTGCTGCTCCGCGAGCTGATCGAACGACGAGAACATCCGGTTGAGCAGGCCGACGAGCTCCGTCGGGTTGAGCCGCGCGGCGAGCGGGGTGAAGTTCGCGATGTCCGCGAAGAGGATGGTCACCTCCTCGAAGTGCTCGGCGATGAGCCGCTCGTGCTCCTTGAGCTGCTCGGCGATCGATCTCGGCAGGATGTTGAGGAGGAGCCGGTCCGAGCGCTCGTGGGCCTGCTCCGCCGCCGCCTTCGCCTGCTCGAGCGCCGCCTTCTGCTGGCTCTGCCGACGGGCGTTCACCTCGAGCGCAGTGAGCATGCCGTTGATCGACCCGGTGAGGCGCGACAGCTCGTCGTTCCCCGGCATGGCGACCCGCGCGGAGAGGTCGCCGACCCCGCCGATCGCCGTGACCTCCCTGCTGAGGCGGGCGAGCCGGTAGAGGACCAGCTTCTCGAGGAGCAGCAGCGTGACGCCGCCGAAGACAAGGCCGACGAGCACCGTCACGAGGACGAGATAGCGCAGCGTGTCGTTGCCCATCCTGAGGATCGCCCGGTCGTTGTCGACGCGCACGATCAGCGCCGGTTGGCCGTCGAGATCGCCAAGGAGGGTGTAGCCGGCGATCCGGTCCTCGCTGAGGGGCCGGACGACCGTGGGGTCGCTGCCGGACAGGGCGGCGCGCGCCTCGCGGAAGTCGGCGGGCAGGTCGGGGTCGTCGAGGCGGCGCACGGCGAGCGAGAGGCCGGCCGGCTCGGCGAGCCGCTGGATCTCGGCGTCGGTGAGGAAGCGACCGAACGTGACCGTCCCGGCGACCGGGCCGCGCCCGGCGCTGCCGACGCTCGGCTGGGAGCAGAGGAGCATCGGCCCGTCCGGCAGGAGGACGATGCCGCCGCGGACGGCGCTGGCCGGCGCGTCCCGCGCGAACAGGAGATCGCCGATGCGGAGGCGCTCCGCGACGCCCCGCGGGACCGGCGCCCAGCGCTTCTGGGCGTGATCGTACCCCGTGCTGTACACGGGCGTTCCGTCCGCGTCCGCGAAGATGGCGAGGTCGATGCGGGTGATATCGAAGAGCTCGGCGACGAGGTTCGAGCGGACGAAGTCCTGATTACCGTCCTGCACGAACGCGTACGCGTCGTCCCACTGGCTCCAGTCGGTCCAGCGGGCGTTGAAGTCGCGGCTGGCCTGGTGGAAGAGGTTGAGCGCGACCTGCGCGGTGCGGCGCGTGTCCTGGGCCTCGGCGGCCATCGAGTTGGCGAGGAGCGCTCGCGAGGACACGCCGTACAGGGCAAAGCTGAGCCCGAGCAGCGTGGCGGCGATCGCCAGCAGCGTCTTCGCGCGCAGCGAGAGCAGGGCGTCGAGGGCGGGCTTGAGCGTCAGCGACGGCGAGCCTATCGGAATGCGGCACGGCGCGGAAGCGCCGGAGCGGGCTGGTGCGGCGGGCGAGGCGGCGCGCGGGGCAGGGGGAGGGGGCGGCGACGCGGTGCAGGATGGGCCGCGGGAAGCCGGTGCTCGCCGGGCGGGCTGACGTGAGCCTGGAGGCGAGACGGCATGTCGATCGCCGGGAGCGGGAGGCACCGAGTTCCAGACGTGTGTCGATGACGTTGCCGTCGGTCGCGCTGGGCAGCGCTGTGTCCGGTCGCCTCTTCGGAAATCCAGGCTTATCGTAATGGGCAAAACTCGGCTGGCCTGGGCATTACGTGGTCGTGATGTAGATCGCCACGACATCGCACGCAGCCCACGTGGCTTCCTTGGACCGCTCTCGCGAGACCAGATAGAATCCTGTCAATGCACACGCCCGGACGGCACCTTCTCGTTCCCGCGCTCCTGCTCACGCTCGCTGCGTGCGCCAACGGCACCGACGATCTGCTGCCCGGGTACGAGGAGCAGGCCGGCGGAGGCGGAAGCGCCGGTGGGGGAGAGGGCGGCGCCGGAGGGAGGGACGCGTCGGCGAGCTCGAGCTCCAGCGCGAGCTCGAGTTCCAGCTCGAGCGCGAGCTCGTCCGGGGCCGGGGGCGAGGGTGGCGAGGACGGGAGCGGCGAAGGCCTTGGCGGCGAGGGCGGCGGCGGGGGAGCGGTGGCCGAATGCGACTATGCAGCGCCGAACACCTGCGCTGGCGCGGAGGATCTCGGTTCGGTATCGGGCGACGAGGGCGCCGATTCGTGGACGGTGACGGGAACCACGTCGGAGTGGTTCAAAGTGTATGTCGTCGACGACGAACAGTTCTTGTTTACCAGCACCGAGAGCTTCAGGGCCACGCTCACCTCCCCGCCGGGGATGAACTTCGATCTGATCGTCTATCAAGGAGATCTCGAAATTAATGCGCCCGACTGCTTCCGGTCCGGTGTGAGGGGGCAAGGCACGCCTGAGTCGTTCACGGCCATCTGGGATGACCGGGGGGGGCCGTCTGACGACCTCTGGTTCGTGATCGAGGTGCGGCACGTCGATGGCACCATGTGCGGCGAGGATGCGAGATGGGAGCTGGAGGTTAAGGGCAATGTCGACTGAACAGCCGTTGCCATGGCAGCCCGCCCCCTTGGTGTCCGATGGACTTGAGCTACGAGCTCGTCGTGAGGTGTAGACGCAGCATGCTGTTCTGGAGCTCCGCAAAGAGCTTGTCCGAGCCGGTGCGCCACAAACGAAACGCTCCTCGATGTCGCTACGCCGCGCTCAGGGCGACATCCGTGCCATTATCACGCTGAAGTTGTCCATCATCAGCGGCGGGTCCACCAGGTCCAGCGCGCCGTCGCTCACGCCCGCCACGACGATCTCGCGCGTCTCCGGATGAATTGCCGCGGCGGTCGCCGCCTGGGCGGCCGCGCCGCTGCCGTAGCGATGACTCCACCGATGTGTCCCCGCAGCGTCGAACTTGGCGACGAACCAATCGGCGTCATTTGCGATCAGCTCCCCGCCGCCGAAATCGACCTTCCCGAGAAAGCTGCCGGTGAAGACGAGCTCACCCTCGTTGTCGAGCGCCACGCCCTGAACCGGTAAGATCCAGTTCTGCTTGTTCGCGTCTCCGAGCTGCTTCGACCACGAGTGGGTACCGGTCGCGGAGAGGCGGACCACGAACAGGTCGTCATCGTCTGCGCCGGTCGTCTCGCGTATCACGTCCACCGAGCTCGTGCCGTGGAACGTGACCCTGCCGGAGAAGAGCCCGACAATGCCAGCATTGCCCGCAGCGTCGACGCCGACGCCGCCGATCTCGAACGTGCTGCCGTCTCGATGGTGGAAATACGTATTCCAGAGCAGCGCTCCCTCCGGATCGTACTGAGCCACCCAGCCAGACTTCTCCATGCTGTCGGAATGACGGGTATGGCCAGCACCGAAGTCGACCGAGGTCACGAACGTGCCGGCGACGACGGCACGTCCCATCGCATCCACCCCGACACCTTTCCCGTATTGGTCGCCCGGGGTGGAGCCCTCGCTATCCCCGATCTGGACGCTGTAGACGTGGCCGCCGTCCTCTCCGCGTAAGCGCACCAGAAAGCCGTCCCTGTCCGACGTCTCTGAGGTCTCGAGCGTCGAGCCGCCGAAGTCCACCGCCTGGTTGAAGCTCCCTGTAATGACGGCGTCGCCGTCCGGCGCCACGGCCATGTCCCACGGCGTGATCTCGCTCTCCAAGCCGCCGAACCGCTTGCTCCACACGTACCCGCCGTCCGCGTCGAGCTTGGCGACCAGCAGGTCGCTGCTACCGCTGGCCGGGAGATCGTCGCCGCCGAGGTTCACGGTCCCGGCGTACTTCGCCGCGAACAGCACGTTGCTCTCGGCGTCAAGCGCCACCACGGCATGGCTCTCCCCCGGGAGCGGCACTGCCCGGCTGTACACATGGTTGCCCTCGCCGTCGAACACGGCGAGGAAAGCGCCACCGTGAGGATGCTCCGGCAAGACTGTCATGGCATCCGGGCCGAAGTTGATCTCGCCTCGGTAGATGCCCGCCATCGCGATGCGATCTCCCTTCGGGCTGATCGCCACCGACGATGCAAACCGATCGGCCCCAGCGCTGGACATCCTCGCCCACAGGACGTCGCTGCACCCCACGCCGTCGCAGTCCTCGTCGCCCCGCTGGTTGCAGTCCTCCTCGCTCGGGAGCACCTGCTTCTCGCACGCGCCCCACGTCCCATCCGCGTCGCAGGTCTGCGTGCCGGGGGCGCAGACGCCGACGCCCTCGGTCTCGCTCTCGCCCTCGTAACACGGTCGCGTCTCGCCCCGCTCGCAAGGCGCCGCGTCGTCGCCCCCGGTCCCCCCGGAGCCCGTCGGCCGGGCGTCGGTGAACTCGTCGAGGCCGAGCAGCGCGCCGCAGCCGGAGACGAGCAGCGCGGCCATGGCGATGGATGGGATGGAGGGGAGAGGATGACGCAGGAGAGGCACGCGGCAACGGTAACCGATGCCGGCCCCTCCAGCCCAGAGGGCTCGTCGATCACGCGTCTGGCCGCGCGCCGCACCGAGCCCCTTCGGAGGGGCCGTCGGTCGCCCGCGACGCGGTGCCTCGGTCGCCGGCCCGCCACATCAGCCCCCGCTGATCGGAATCTGACGGGGCTTGAGCGAGGCGCTCTTCGGCAGGTGGATCCGCAGGACGCCAGCCTGGAGCTCCGCAGCGCTCTCGTCCAAGCCGATGCCCTGCAGGACCGCGGAACTGCGGCGGAAATGCCAACAATGATCTGCCCGGGGCTGCTCTTGGACGGATCGGCGCGCTGCTGGAATCCCATCGGCGTCCGGGCGACGCTCAGGGGGACATCCGCGCCAATACCACGCTGGTACGGTCGGCCATCAGTGGGGGGTCCACCATGTCGATCGCGCCGTCGCTCGTGCCTGCGACGACGATCTCGCGCGTTTTCGGATGGATCGCCGCGGACATCGCCCCTTGGAACGCTGCACCGCTTCCGTAACGGTGACTCCACCGGTGAGTTCCCGATGCATCGAACTTCGCGACGAACCAGTCGGTGTCGTTGGCGGTCAGCTCCCCGCCGCCGAAATCCACCTTGCCGCGGAAACCACCGGCGAAGACGATCTCGCCCTCGGTGTCGAGCGCGATGCCATGAAACGGCATATTCCAGCTCTGATCGGTGGCGTCTCCGAGCTGTTTCGACCACGAGTGGGCACCGGTTGCTGTCAGGCGGACGACGAACAGATCGATATCGTCAGCGCGGGTCGTCGCGCGCGTCACATCCACTGAGCCGTTCGCGCCCAGGAATCGGACCGTGCCGGAGAAGAGTCCGACAACACCGGCATTGCCAGAAGGATCCACGTCGACGCCACCGATCTCGACCGTACCGTCATCACCGTGGATGAAGGCCGTGTTCCAGACCAATGCTCCCTCCGCGTCGTACTGGGCCACCCAGCCGGACGGTCCCAAGCTGGACGACTCATGGGCATGGCCAGCGCCGAAGTCGACCGAGCTCACGAATGTGCCGGCGACCACCACACGACCCATCGCATCAACCCCCACACCTTTACACCACTGTTGGCCTGGAGGATCGCCCGCGCGGTCCCCGATACGAATGCTGTATACAGGGTCGCCGTCCTCACGGCTCAATCGCACCAGAAAGCCATCCATATCCGGGTCCTCGGCGGTCTCGAGCGTCGTGCCGCCGAAGGTCACGGCGCCGCGGAAGATCCCGGCAATCACGGCGTCGCCGTCCGGTGTCACGGTCACGTCGACCGGTGTTATGGAGCCCTCCGGGTCGCCGAACTGCCTGCTCCAAACGTGCCTGCCGTCCGCGTCGAGCTTGGCGATCAGCATGTCACTCGTACCCTCGGCCGGGAGATCGTCGCCGCCGAGGTTCACGGTGCCCGCGTACCTGGTCGCGAACAGCACATTGCTCTCCGCATCCAGCGCCACCATGGCAGCGCTGTCCCCTCCGGTCGGCACCCCGCGACTGTACACATGGTTGCCTTCGCCATCGAACACGGCGAGGAAGGCGCCGCCACGAGGCTGTTCGGGCAGGGCCGTCATCGCATCCGGGCCGAAGTTGAGCTCGCCTCGATAAACGCCGGCCATCGCGATGCGATCGCCCCTCGGGCTGATCGCCACCGACATGGCCATCTGGAAGGACCCCCCGCCGAAGATCCGCGCCCACAGGACGTCGCTGCACCCCACGCCGTCGCAGTCCTCGTCGCCCCGCTGGTTGCAGTCCTCCTCGCCCGGGAGCACCTGCTTCTCGCAGGCCCCCCAGCTCCCATCCGCGTCGCAGGTCTGCGTGCCGGGCGCGCAGAGGCCTACGCCCTCGGTCTCGCTCTCGCCCTCGTAGCACGGCCGCGTGTCGCCCCGCTCGCAAGGCGCCGCGTCGCCGCCCCCGGCCTCCCCGGAGCCCGTGGGCGGGGCATCGGTGAACTCGTCGAGGCCGAGCAGCGTGCCGCACCCGGAGACGAGCAGCGCGGTCATGGCGATGGATGGGATGGAGGGGAGAGGACGACGCAGGAGAGGCACGCAGCAACGGTAGCCGAAGCCGGCCCCTCGAGCCCAGAGGGCTCGTCGATCACGCGTCAGGCACCGCGCGCTGCGCCGGGCGGAGGGCCGTCGGTCGCCCGCGACGCGGTGCCTCGGTCTCTGGCCCGCCACATCAGCCCGCGCTGATCGGGATCTGACGGGGCTTGAGCGAGGCGCTCTTCGGCAGGTGGATCCGCAGGACGCCAGCCTGGAGCTCCGCGGAGATCTTGTCCGAGTCGATGCCCTGCGGGACCACGAAGCTCCGACGAAAGTCAGGCAGGTTGTCCGCGCCCTGCTCGCGCTCGGCCGCGTCGGTGCGCCGGCCCTCGAAGCTCAGCTCACCCTTCTCCAGCCGGATCGCCAGGCGATCCTGCGTCACACCCGGGAGATCCGCCACGACCAGGAGCTCCTCGGCGTTCTCGTAGATGTCGACCGCCGGGGGCACCGCAGGGCGCTGCTGGATCTTCTCAGGGTTGCTCTCTGCACGGTTGGTCAAGTTGCGATCGGTGCTCATCTTCATCGCTCCTTCCTCGGTACGTTCCTCGGTACATTCCAGATCCGCTTCTCGCGGTATCGCTACGCTTCTCTTCTCCTCAGGACTCCGTCGAACCCTCGACCCCTCAGCGAGCACTTACCGTGATCTGCCGCGGCTGCGCCTCGGCGGCCTTGCTCAGCGTGAGCGTCAGCACGCCATTCTTGAGCACCGCAGAGGTCTTCTCGGGGTCGACCTTGCTCGGCAACGTGAAGCTCCGGCTGAAGCGCACCGCGCCCCGCTCCTTGCGGTGAACGAGGTAACCCTCCGGCGCGTCCGACCTGCGCTCGCCGCTCACCGTCAGGACGTCCTGGTTGAGCGAGATCTGGACATCCTTCTCCGTCAGGCCAGGGAGATCGGCCTTGATGACAAGGGCGCTGCCCGTGTCGTACAGGTGAATCCGCGGGCCAGGCGTGTACCGGGGCGACTGGTCGAACTCGCCGCGGAGCGACGCGCGCGGGGCGTCGTAGTCCTCGAACACCCGGTCCATGCGCCGGCGAAGCTCATCCATCATGGCGAACGTGCGATCGAAATCCGTGTAACGGTTCAGCATGGCGACTCCTCCGTGACCCCCGCGCGCGGCGCGCGCCGGGGCCTCGCCCACGGCGCCGTCAACCTGCTCGCGACGGCCGATTTGTTGTAGCGTTACGGGACCTTGGCTCCGGGAGCCGGTCTCTTCGCACCGCCCAATCTTTGCACGGCGCCCGGGGTGTCAAGAGCCGGGCCAGCCGCCTCCCCACGCGGCAGACCGGCCGGAAACACCCCCCCGGGTGTGCCGCCAAGGCAGCCCCGGCGACCTCATCCGGAGAGCCCCCGACGACACCCCGAGAGCTCCCAGGGACACCCCCGCCACAGGAGCGCCCAACGAGCTCTACAGCCGCGCCCGCCGGATGGTACGATCCACGTTGAACAACCCTGGGATGATTTTCTTAAATATGGTACAAACCATGGACATGCAGAACCGTCCGTCCGTCTCCCGCCGCTCGTGGCCCGCCCGCCTCCTCTCGGCCGCCTCCGCCGCAGCGCTGTCCGTGGCGCTGATCTCGGGGGCCGCGCTGGCGCTGCCGTCCGAGGGCGACCGGGCGCCGAACGCGCGCCTCGAGGACGCCGACGGCCGCGAGCTCCAGCTCAAGGCCCTCCGGGGCAAGCCGATCCTCATCGTGTACGAGGACAAGGACTCGGCGACGCAGAACCAGGCGTTCAAGGACGCGCTCGCCAAGCTCGCGAAGGGCGACCGCTACCGCAAGACCATCGCCCTCGCGGCGGTCGCCGACGTGAGCTCGTACGACTTCTGGCCGGTGAAGGGGTTCGTGAAGGACGCCATCCGCGAGGAGTCGAGGAAGGTCGGCGCGACCATCTACTGCGACTGGGACGGCGCCTTCCGCCAGGCCTACCGGCTCCGCCGCGGCATCAGCAACATCATCCTCGTCGGCAAGAACGGCCAGGTGCTCTTCGCGGCCGAGGGCAAGCTCAAGCCCGAGGCGCAGAGCCGGGTGCTCGAGCTGCTCCGCAAGGAAGTCGAGGGCTGACCGCCACGCCCGCGGCCTGACGGCGCCGGGCGCGCTCCCCCGGCGCGCGGTCGGCGCCACGCGCGGTCGGCGCCGCGCGCGCCCGCGCTCAGCTCGCGTCCTTGCGGCGCCGGCGCGAGAGCAGCGCGGACTCGACCTGCGCGCGCACCTCGGAGACGTCGGTGGACGCCACCAGGCCGCCGCGCGCCTCGATGAACGGCCGGAGCGCCTCCGCGCCCGCGCCGCCCACGATCCACGCGGCGTCCCGGCACGCGTCCGCGTACGCGTCGACCAGCTCGCGCGCGGTCGGCGGCGGCGGCGGGATCGCCACCGTCAACGCGACGATGTCCGGCGACAGCGACTCGACCGCGCGCGCGATCGCCGCCGGCGGGGTCCGCGGGCCGAGCACGACCGAGCGGAAACCCCACGCGCAGAAGCGCAGGCCGATGCCGAACAGCCCGAGCACGTGGTCCTCGTCGGCGAAGGCGGCGAGCAGGACGCGCCGCCCGCTCTCGCCCGGCTGCGCCAGCCGCAGCAGGTGCAGCAGCGTGGCGCCGAGCACCTGCGACGCGAGGTGCTCCTGCGCGACCGTGATCTTCCCCTCGTGCCAGAGATCGCCGATGCGCTCGAGCGCCGGGCCGAGCGTGCGCTCGAAGATCGTCACCGCAGGGCCCAGCGAGAGCGCGCGGTTCACCTCGGCCTCGAGGCCGTCCGGATCGAACCGGAGCGCGGCGTCGACGATGCGCTCGCTCGCGCCCGCGAAGGCGTCGCCGCCGTTCGTGTACACCGGCGGCTGAGGCGCCGCCGTCTCGATCACCATGCGCGCCGCCTCGGCGGCCGCCATGCCGCCGTTCACGTAGTCGCGCATCTTCTTGATCAGCGCGACGTCCTCCTCGCTGTAGAGGCGGTACGCCGACGCCGTGCGCGCCGGAGACGGCACGCCGTAACGGCGCTCCCAGGCGCGCAGCGTCGCCGACGAGACGCCACACATCTTCGAGACGGCATGGATTCTGTAGCGGCTCAACTGGACAACCTTGGTAGAGGTCGCCGAGCCCCAGCCGACCCCGCCGGATCGAAGCGCCGAACCGACGGGCAGCGAGGCCCAGGTAGACCAGCTTGGGACGACATTTTCGCCTTTGTCAAAGGCTGGGACAAACATTATACTCGGCGCCATGCAGAACACCAGCGCTTCTTCGGCGCATCCAGAGCGGCCCGGATCTCCGGCGGGAGGCGACGGGGCCGCTTCCCTGCCCGCGCGGCGGGCGGCGGGCGGTCGCCAGGGGAGGCCGCGCGCCGTCGTGATCGGCAGCGGCTTCGGGGGGCTCGCGGCGGCCGTGCGGCTCGGGGTGCGGGGCTACGAGGTCACCGTCGTCGAGAAGCTCGATGAGCCGGGCGGGCGCGCGTACGTGCACCGCCAGGACGGCTTCACCTTCGACGCGGGGCCGACCGTGATCACGGCGCCGTTCCTCTTCGAGGAGCTCTGGCAGCTCTGCGGGCGCAGCCTGGCCGACGACGTCGACCTGCGGCCGGTGACGCCGTTCTACCGGATCCGCTTCCACGACGGCGCGACCTTCGACTACACGGGGGACGCCGCCGCGATGCGCGCCGAGGTCGCGCGCCTGTCACCCGGCGACGTCGAGGGCTACGAGCGCTTCGTCAAGACGAGCGAGGCGATCTTCCGCGTGGGGTTCGAGGAGCTCGCGCACGTGCCGTTCGGGTCGTGGACGGACATGGCGCGCATCGTGCCGGACATGGTGCGGCTCGAGAGCTACCGGACCGTGTACGGGCTCGTCGCGAAGCACGTGAAAGACGACCGCCTGCGCCAGGTGCTGAGCTTCCACCCGCTGCTCGTGGGCGGGAACCCGTTCTCGACCACCTCGATCTACAGCCTGATCGCGTTCCTCGAGCGCAACTGGGGCGTGCACTTCCCGATCGGCGGCACGGGCGCCCTTGTGCGCGGGCTGGTGTCGCTCATCGAGGGGCTCGGCGGATCGGTCCGGTGCGGCGCCGAGGTGCGGCGCATCGCCGTCGAGGGCGGCCGCGCCCGCGGCGTGGAGCTCGCGTCGGGGGAGCGGCTCGCGGCGGACGTCGTCGTGTCGAACGCGGACTCGGCGTGGACGTACCGGCACCTCGTGCCGCCGGAGGCGCGCAAGCGCTGGACCGACAGGCGCATCGAGCGGCAGCGCTACTCGATGAGCCTCTTCGTGTGGTACTTCGGGACGCGCCGGCAGTACCCGGACGTCGCGCACCACACGATCCTCCTCGGCCCGCGGTACAAGGCGCTGCTCGAGGACATCTTCCAGAGGCACGTGCTCGCGGACGACTTCAGCCTGTACCTGCACCGCCCGACCGCGACCGATCCGGCCCTCGCGCCGCCCGGCTGCGACGCGTTCTACGTGCTGTCGCCGGTGCCGAACCTCCTCAGCGGCACGGACTGGCCCGCGACCCAGGAGCGCTACCGGCGCTCGATCTCGGCGCTGCTCGAGGCGACGCTCCTGCCGGGGCTCGAGGGCGCGCTGGCGAGCTCGCGGCTGCTCACGCCGCAGGACTTCCAGGACCGGCTGCTGTCGTTCCGCGGCGCGGCGTTCGGGCCGGAGCCGGTGCTCACGCAGAGCGCCTTCTTCCGGCCGCACAACGCGAGCGAGGACGTCGAGCACCTCTACCTCGTGGGGGCCGGGACGCACCCGGGGGCCGGTCTGCCCGGCGTGCTCTCGTCGGCCCGCGTGCTGGATCAGGTGGTCCCGGATGCATCGAAGTTCCTCTGAGGTGTCGGCGGCGGACATCGCCGCGTGCAAGGCCCTCCTGCGCAAGGGGTCGAAGAGCTTCGCCGCCGCGGCGCTCCTCTTGCCGGCGCGCGTGCGGGAGCCGGCGTCGGCGTTCTACGCGTTCTGCCGGGTCGCCGACGACGCTGTCGACGAGCTCGGCGAGCACGCCCCGCCGGCCGCGGCCGAGGCGGCGGTCGCGGCGCTGCGCGAGCGGCTCGCGCGCGCGGCGGCGGGCACCCCGGACGACAGCCCCGTCGACCGGGCGCTCGCGCACGTCATGGCGGAGCACGCGCTGCCGCGCGCGTTCATCGAGGCGCTGCTCGAGGGGTTCGCGTGGGACGCGGAGGGGCGCCGCTACGAGACGCTCCCGGAGCTGAACGCCTACGCGGCGCGCGTCGCGGGCGCCGTCGGCGCGACGATGTCGGCGCTCATGGGCGCGCGGGGGCCCGAGGCGCTCGCGCGGGCGTGCGACCTGGGCGTCGCCATGCAGCTCACGAACATCGCGCGCGACATCGGGGAGGACGCGCGGCGCGGGCGGGTCTACCTGCCGCTCGCGTGGATGCGCGAGGCGGGGATCGATCCGGACCGCTGGCTCGAGCGGCCGGTGTTCGACGACCGGCTGGGGCGGATCGTGGCGCGGCTGCTCGCCGAGGCGGAGGTGCTCTACCGCCGCGCGGGCGCCGGCATCCCGATGCTGCCGCGCGACTGCCGCGCCGCGATCCAGGCGGCGCGGCTCATCTACGCGGACATCGGGCGCGTGATCGCGCGCCGCGGCTTCGACTCCGTGTCGACGCGCGCGGTGGTGTCGCCCGGCCGCAAGGCGTGGCTCGTGCTGCGGGCGCTCATCGGCAGGCCCGCGGCGCCGGCGGAGGAGCGCGAGCACGGCGCGGCGCCGCCGCTCGACGAGGTCCGCTTCCTCCTGGAGGCGGCGCGATGAGGGCCGGGGCCGTCAGCCCGCAGGCCGCCTCGGCGCGGGAGCTCGACGCGGCGCGCGCGCGCGTGCGCGAGGCGGGCGGCGAGGCGCTGCTCGCGCGGCTGGAGCACCTCGACGCGGCGCGGGCCGCGCCGCTCGGGCCGAGCGCGCCGCCGCAGGGCGCGGCGGTGCGGGCGCCCGATGCGCCCGATCGTGGAGCGGCCGTCGACCACGACGTGGTGATCGCGGGCGGCGGGCTGTCGCTGCTGCTCGCGCCGCTGCTCGCGTCGACGGGGCTGCGGGTCGCGGTGCTCGACCGGGCGCGGATCGGCGCGGCGCACCGCGAGTGGAACGCCGGGACGGCCGAGGTGGACGCGCTGTCGGCGTCGGGGCTCTTCGCGCGGGACGAGGTCGAGCGGCTCGTCGTCGCCCGCTACACCGAGGGGCTGTGCCGCTGGCACGGCGGCGGGACGTACCCGGTGCGCGGCGTGCTCGATCACGCGATCGACGCGGGCGCGCTGCTCGCGGCGGCGCGGGCCCGGGCCGAGGCGCTCGGGGTCGCGCTGCTCGACGGGCACGCGCTCGTCGGGCACGCGGAGGGGCCGGACGCTGTCGGGCTCGCCGTGGCCGAGGCGCGGCCGGGCGCCGCGCCGCGCGCGCTGTCCGCGCGGATCCTCGTCGACGCGCGGGGCGCGGCGAGCCCGTACGCGACAGCGGACCTCGTCTGCCCCACGGTCGGCGGCGTGCTCACGGGGCTCGAGGAGGGCGACGGCGAGCGGCAGATCCGGCCGGACGTCGGCGAGATCCTCGCGACAACGGAGGACGTCGAGGAGGGCAGGCAGCACCTCTGGGAGGCGTTCCCGGGGCGGCGGGGCGAGACGACGGTCTACCTCTTCTATTACGCGCGCTCCGGGGACGTCGGGCCGGGCGCGCTCCTGTCGCTCTACGCGCGGTTCTTCCGGCTGCTCTCGCGGTACAAGGACGGCGACGCGCGGCTCGTCCGGCCGACGTTCGGGTTCATCCCGGGCTGGTCGCGGCTGTCGGCGGCGCCGCGCGCGCCGGGGCGGCGGGTGCGGCTCGTGGGGGACGCGGCGGCGCGGCACTCGCCGCTGACGTTCTGCGGCTTCGGCGCGAACGTGCGCGAGCTCGCGGCGACGGCCGCGGACCTGGCGCGGGCGGTCGAGGACCCGGGCGCGCCGAGCGCGGCGCACGACGCGCCGGTGCACTCGGGCACGGGCGCGCTCGCGGCGCTCATGGCGAGGCCCGCGGGCGGGGCGAGGGCAGGGGAGATGAACGCGCTGCTCAACACGGCGTTCGCCGTGCTCCACGCGATGGGCAACGACGCCTACGCGGCGCTGCTGCGCGACGAGATGCAGCCGGCCGATTTCGTGAGGTTCCTGAGGGAGACGGCGGCGCGGCGGCCCGAGGTGTACCGCGAGGTCGTGAGCGCGCTGCCGCTCCGGGCCATCGGCCGCTGGGGAGCGGGGCTCGCGCGGGAGCTCTACCGGGCCCGCTGACGGGCCGCGGCGGTCGCCGCGCGGGCGGGCGAGGCGGGCGCGGCGTCGAGCGAGGCGGCGGGCTCCGCGCCGGCCGCGCGGCGCGCGAGGACGAGGGGCCCGAGGAACAGGCCGTACGGCGGGCCGCCGGTGCTGTGGTGGACGCGGTGCGCGTCGCGGACGCGCGCGAGGTAGGGGATGCGCGCGAGGCCGGAGACCGGGAGCCGCCGGTGGACGAGCCCGTCGTGGACGAGGACGTAGGCGACGCCGAAGGCGGTCATGCCGAGGCCGAAGCCGAAGGCGGCCTCGCGCAGCGGGCCCGGCGCGCCCATGCAGCCGTACAGGATGAGCCCGGTGGCGACCGGGGCGTGGAGGAACGAGAGCGCGTCGTTCCGCTCGAACAGGCCGCGCCGCTTCGCGTGGTGGGAGCGGTGGACGCTCCAGAGGGCGTGGTGCCAGACCTTGCCGTGGAGGAAAGCGGCCCACCCCTCCATGGCAGCGAAGGCGGCGAGGGCCGTGACGATCCAGATGGCGAGCGAAAGCGTCATCGCGCGGTCTCCTCAAGAAGCGAAAGCGCGGGCAGGGGCGGTGTAGGCTCCGCGCCGGGAGCCCGGATGATTCCAGCGCGCAAACATCGGTGGTTCAACGCCTGGTTCGCGGCGCACGCGCGCGCGCGGATCCACGGCACGTTCGGCGCGGTCCTCGCGCGGGGGGTCGACGCGGCGCGCGCCCTCGCGGCCGAGGCGCCGCTCCTGCTCGTCGTGAACCACTGCTCGTGGTGGGATCCGCTGGTCGTCCTGCACGCGTCGCAGCACCTGCTCGGCGTCGACGGCCACGCGATGATGGACGCGGACAACCTCCGCCGGCTGCCGTTCTTCGCGCTGGTCGGGGCGTTCGGGGTCGACCTCGACCTGCCCTCGGACGGCACGGCCGCGATCCGGTACGCGGCCCGGCTCCTCGATCGCCCCGGCCGCGCCGTGTGGATCTTCGCCCAGGGGCGGGAGCGGCCCTCGGACGAGCGGCCGCTCGGGTTCCGCGCCGGCGCGGCCCAGATCGCGCGCGTCGCGCGGCGGGCCAGGGTGCTGCCCGTGGCGCTGCGGTACGAGTTCGCCGGCGAGGAGCGGCCGCGGCTCTACCTGGCGATCGGCGAGCCCGTGGCCGCGCCGCTCGGGCCGGGCGAGGCGGAGCGGGGGCCGGGCGAGGCGGGGCCCGGGCCGCGGGAGCCGGAGGCGGGGCGCGGGGCGCGCGACACCGAGGCGGCGAGCGCGGCCCAGGAGGTCGCCGTCACCGCGGAGCTCGACCGCATCCAGCGGGCGATCCGCAAGGTGGCCGGGGCGAAGGACCTGCCCCTCGACGTCGACGGCTTCCAGTACATCCACCGGGCGAAGCCCTCGGTCGTCGGGCAGGCGGCGGAGCGGCTGCTCGCTCACTGGACGCGCCCCCGCGAGCCGCTCACGCCTCGGCTTCCCGGAGGAGGCCGCGGCGATCGATCGTGAACCGGCCGCTCCGCCAGACGACGGTGCGGGTCGACAGCGCCCGGAGGAACGCGGCGCCGAGGACGAGGTCGGCGAGGCACGCGTCGGCGGCCGCGGCGAGGAGCGACGCGCGCCGGCCGGCCATCCGCGCGGCGAACGCGGCGACCGCGACGCGGCTCGCGACGGCGATCGCGATCGCGGCCGCCGCCGGCGCCGGCGCGATCGGGGCGGCGAGCAGGGCGAGCGCGGCGATGAGCGGCGTGGCGAAGAAGAGCGCCGGGTAGCTCGCGAGGAGCGCGGGGCGCTGCGCGCGGATGACGGTGATCCAGCGCGCGTAGCGGGCGATGACGTCGCGGAGCGCCCGGCCCGCGGCGAGCGAGGGGGCGACGAACGGCGCCGCGGCGATCGACCCGCGCGCGCCGCGCCGCGCGAGGAGGCGGCGCGAGAGCTCCATGTCCTCGCCGAGGTGCGCGGTGAGCGCCGCGAACCCGCCCGCGGCGGCGAGCGAGGGGGCGCGGACGGCGAAGAGCTTGCCGACGAGCCCGCGCGGATCGAGCCCCGCGAGCAGCGGGAAGGCGTGGAGCGACCCGCCGAGGACCGCGGCCGAGGCGCGGTCGCCGAGCGAGGCCGCCGGCGCGACCTCGACGGGGGGCGCCCACACCGCGTCGAGCGGCGCGGGGCGCGCGCCGTCGCGGAGGGGATGAACGAGGGCGTCGAGGTCGACGCCGGCGAGGTCGACGTCGCTGTCCGCGACGAGGACGACGTCGAACGGGGCGGTCTCCCGGGCGACGACCGCGGCGAGCTGGGCCGCCTTCCGGTTCGGGCCGGCGGCCGCGGTGAGCGCGACCTCGGCGGGGATCCCGGCCGCGCGGAGCGCCGCGGCCGCGGCCGACGCCACGGGGAACGCGCCGTCGCCCGCGTCCGCCACCGCGAAGACGCAGCGCGCCGCCGCGGACAGGCGCGCGCCGGCGAGCGAGCCGAGGGTTCGTTCAAGGTGCGGCTCCGGGCCGGCGCAGGGGCGCACGACGAGGACGCGCGGCGCGCGCGGGTCGATCGCCGCGGCCGCGGGCGCCTCGCCGGAGGGCGACGCAGCCGCGGTCGCCTCGCCGGAGGGCGACGCAGCCGCGCGCGCCTCGCCGGAGGGCAACGCGGCCGGCGCGCGCCGCCGCGCGGCGCGCCGGATCGCCTCGGCGGAGACGCTCGCGACCGCGAACGCCCAGGCGAGGGGCAGGCAGGCGGCCGCGTGGAGCAGCGCGCTCACGCCTCCCTCCGCATGCGGAAGGGCAGGAGGAACTGCACCCAGGGGCTGACGAACCGATCGAGCGAGAGCGCCTCGTGGACGACAGTCGCCGGCTTGCCGGCGAACGTCGCCGCCGCGAGCGAGCGCGCGTAGAACGGCGTGTCCTCGTAGGTGCGCAGGAGCCGCGGCGACGAGCCCAGGTCGGCCGCGATGCTCCGATCCATGCCCCAGCGCGTGCCGCCGAGCGGCCGCGGGAAGAGCGGCGGGAGCTCGCGCGCGCCGCCGGCCGCGTCGAACGCCCGCCCGACGAGCAGCCGCGTGCCGTCGCGGCGCTGGACGTCGTAGGTGAGGGCGACCCCGTCCGCCCCGAGCGCGCGCGACCAGGTCCAGCGCTCGAAGGCGCGGTCGAGCGGCTCGTCGCCGGAGTTCGTGTCGAGGTAGGCGCTGCCGGTGAAGCGCAGCGACGGGTGCTCGAGCTCGACCTCGGCGCGCGCGATCGGCGCGATCGGCGCCCACCGGTGCCGCCCCGACCGGTCGAGCGCGACCCCGTCCCGCGCGCCGCGCGCGCCCGGCGCCGGCGCGGCCGGGCGGAGGCGCACCGTCCCGGAGAGCCGCGAGGGGATCGGCGCGGTGATCTCGTCGAACGCGACGCGGAGCTCGCCCCCGGACCACTCCATCAGGCTCGGGCCGATGGCGAGCGAGCGCGGCGACCGGAACACGGCGTCCCGCGGCCGCTCGGTCAGGGCCCAGCGATCGGCGCGCGGCCCGTACAGCGCGACGTTCATCGAGCAGTGCATGAGCGGGTCCGCGGCGCCGCGCGCGCGCGCCCGGGCGTAGTACGGCGAGAAGACGCTGCCGAGCAGCGCGATGATCGTGATCGCGCACCGGCGATCGTCGCTCACCGCATCCAGGTACCACCAGGCATAGCCGCCGTGCGGGATCTCGAGGTCGAAGCGAGGTCCTCCATCACGCTCTGCGCCGCGAGCCGGCCGCTCAGCGCCGCCATCGGCACGCCCGCCCCCGGGTGCACGCTCCCGCCCGCGAAGTACAGGCCCCGGAGCTTCGAGCGCGAGGCCGCCCGCGCGAAGGGGGAGTTCCATCCGTGAGACGCCGGCCCGTAGAGCGCCCCCCCGGTCGCCGGGAACAGGCGCTCGAAGTCCGCCGGCGTGGTCACCACCGGAGAGGGACCGAGGCTCTTCAGCGAGAGCCCGAACCGCTGCAGTTGATGGAAGACGCGCTGCTCGCATGCGTGGATCTCCGAGGATGAGGGGGGGTGGGTATCACCGGTGGCAGGGGCGTTGACGATGAAGAACAGGCGCTCGCCGACGGGCACGGGCGCCTCCGGGGGCGCGCCGGGCCCGGCGCCGCCGAGCTCGGGCGAGGGCGCGTTCCAGCGGTCCTCGGCGCAGACGTAGACGGTGGCGTCGCGCGGGAGGGCGCCGCGCTCGAAGAGGTCGCGGAACTCGGCCTCGTAGTCGCCGGAGAAGAAGACGTTGTGCCGGAGGAGCGGGAAGCCGCTCGCCTCGGCCACGAGCGCCCAGGTGACCGCCGAGAGCGACCGCGGCGCGCTCGCGGGCGCCTTGCGGGCGGCGCGCTGGCCGAAGAGGCCGCTCCGCAGCGCCGCCGGGTCGGCGTTCATCACGACCGCGTCGGCCTCGATGCGCTCGCCCCCCTCGAGCACCACCCCCCGGGCGCGGCCGCGGCCGTCCTCGATGGCGGCGACGTGCGCGCCGCAGCGCAGGGTGGCGCCGGCGCGGGTCGCGGCCGCGGCGAGCGCCTCGGCCACCTGGTACATCCCGCCCTCGGGGAACCACACGCCCTCGCGCTCCACGTGCGCGATCACGCTCAGCGTCGCCGGCGCGTGGTACGGGGACGAGCCGCAGTAGGTGGCGTAGCGCCCGAAGAGCTGCCGCAGCCGCTCGTCCGCGAAGAAGTCGGAGAGCGCGCGGTAGAGGGTGCGGTGCCCGTCGATCTTCATGAGCCCGCCGACGCCCAGGCTGCCCGCCGTGCTGAGGATCGTCCTCAGGGTGGGCCGCTCCGCGCGCAGGAAGGGCGCCTCCACCACGTCGAAGATCTCGCGCGCGTACCGGCAGAACCGGCGGTACCCGTCCGCCTCCCGCGGCCCCGCGAGCGCGCCGATGGCGTCGGCGGTGCGCTCGACGTCGGCGAAGAGGTCGAGCGTCGCGCCGCCCGGCCACGCGTGGCGCGCGAGCGTCTCGGCCGGGCGGAGCCGCACGTGGTCCTCGAAGCGGAGCCCGACCGACGCGAAGATCTCGTCGAAGACCCACCGCATCGTGAGCACCGTGGGGCCCACGTCGACGCGGCGGCCCTCGATGACCACCTCGCGCATCTTTCCGCCGACGCGCGCCGCCCGCTCGAGTAACACGACCTCGAGCCCGCTCGATGCAAGGAGCGCCGCCGCGGTCAGCCCGCCGATGCCCCCGCCGATCACCACGACGCGATCTCTCGTGTCCGCCATGGCTCCGGAGTGTACTCGTCGCGCCTGCTTTGTCTATGCTTTGTTGAAGTGTTGTGCAAACCATTGACAATCCCTCGGACGTCCTCAAAACTGCCCTCCATGGATTTCGACCGCCGGATCGAGCGGGTCCTCCTCGTTGCGATCGAGTCGCTCTCTTCTTCCGCGTCGCCGCCCGGGCTCCTGGCCGCGACGCACCACGCCGTCTTCCCCGGGGGCGCCCGCGTGAGGCCGCGGCTCTGCCTGGCGGTCGCCTCCGCGTACGGCGATCCTGCGCCGGAGGTCGCCGACGCGGCGGCGGCGGCGGTGGAGCTCATCCACTGCGCCTCGCTGGTCCACGACGACCTCCCCTGCTTCGACGACGCGCCGATCCGGCGCGGCCAGCCGTCGGTCCACCGGGCCTTCGGCGAGCCGGTCGCGGTGCTCACCGGCGACCAGCTCATCGTGCTCGCGTTCGAGGCGCTGGCGCGCGGCGCGTTCCACGCGGTGGCGAGCGGCGTGACCGACGCCAGGCGGGGGGTGCGGTTCTTCGAGGTGCTCGCGGCCGGCGTCGGGATGCCGCAGGGGATCATCGCCGGGCAGGCGTGGGAGTCGGAAGGGAAGGTGCCGCTGTCGACCTACCGGCGCGCGAAGACGGGCGCGCTGTTCGAGGCGGCGGCGGCGCTCGGCGCGCTCTCGGCGGGGCAGGACGGGGCCGCCTGGGGCGACCTCGGGCAGCGCATCGGCGAGGCGTACCAGGTCGCGGACGACGTGCTCGACCTGATCGGCCAGCCGGAGGACATGGGCAAGCCGGCGGGGCGCGACGGGACGCTCGGGCGACCCAACACGGCGCTGGAGCTCGGGCTCTCGGGGACGACCCGGCTGCTGCAGCGGCTCATCCAGGACGCGATCGACGCGGTGCCGCAATGCCCGCGGGCCGACGACGTGCGGGCGTGGGCCGTCGAGCTGGGGGAGCGGCTGCTCCGGGCTTGCAGGGGGCGCGGGGCGGGGGTCGCGGCGGTCAGCTCCGCGTAGCCCGGGGGCCTGCGGTGAACGGGTGGGGGTGAGTTGCTGGCAACGGCTCGAGCGTCCGTCCGAGACTCGGGATTTCCCGGGGGGACACGCTGGTTGATGTGTCGTCGGACGGAACGGTGATGAGGGTTCGGGAAGGGCCTTAAAAGCGCGTCAATCGGGGGCAGCGGGGCTGCGCCCTGGCTCGACGAACGCACTTCAGGGTGACATCCTCGGCGGGGCTTGATGCGCCTGCGGGCGCGATGCCGTGGAGCGCAGAGGTGCTATGCCCTGCATCCGCCAGAATGGCTTTTCGTCCGATCGGGGGGACTGGGGATGAGGGCGATACGGGAGCAGCACTCCACCATCGTATCTCGCAAGCTCGAGGCCGATAGCCCGGGGGGGATGCGCGAGGCGTTGAGCTCCGTCGAGCAGCTCGCGCGGGTGGCGCGAGGACGGTTGCGGGACCGCGTCGTGGACGTGGGAGGGCCGGCGACGACGGGGCTCCGGAGCGCGCCGAGGAGCGCGAGCCTCGCCCGGGCGAGCAGCGCCGTGCCGCTGCACGTGTCGCGGATGCTGCTCGATCGACACCAGATCGCGGCCCACGCGCTCGCCCACCTCTACGCGGAGATCGAGGCGTGCCGCGCGCTCGCCGGGTGGGCGTGCGAGGTGGGCGGCGGAGAGGCGAGGGCCGTCGCGGAGGCGCACACGGGGGCGCTGCTGCTCGCGCTGCGCGGGGGCGTCGACCTGGGCGGCGGAGAGGTCGCGCCGCTCGGGGAGCTCGAGCTCCGCGAGGACGAGGTCGCGAAGGCGATCGGGCACCCCGCCGTGGCGGCGTGGGCGCGCGACGCGGGATCGGGCGCGGCCGTCGCGTCGCTCGCGCGCGCGGCGGCGGAGCAGGGGATCCAGGGCGTCGGGGGCGCAGAGGACGAGCGCGTCGGGTGGATACGGCACAACATGCGCGACTTCGTCGAGCGGCTCGTCGAGCCGCTCGCGCCGGAGATCCACCGGCGCAACGGGCTCATCCCGGAGTCGATCATCCGCCGCATGGGGGAGTTCGGGGTGTTCCGGCTGGCCATCGCGCCCGAGAACGGGGGCGACGGGCTCGGCGTGGCCGCCATGGTCGCCGCGATCGAGGAGCTCGCGCGCGGCTCGCTCGGGTTCGGCGTGCTCACCACGACCGCCTCGATCGCCGCAGACCTCCTCGCCCGATCCGGCACCGAGCCGCAGCGACGGACCTGGCTGCCGCGCATCGCCGCCGGCGAGGCGCGCTGCGCCCTCGCGCTCTCGGAGCCCGCCTACGGCTCGGACCTGGCCCGCATCGCCACGCGCGCCGAGCGCCAGACCGACGGGAGCTACGTCATCACCGGCAAGAAGGCGTGGGTCACCGGCGCGTCGCGCGCCGACCTCGTGCTCACGCTGGCGAGGACCACGACGCCGGGCGGACAGGGGCAGCAGCCGCTCGGGCCGAGCCTGTTCGCGATCGCGAAGCGGCGCGGCGCGCCGGGCGCCGACTTCCCGGACGCGGGGATCGCCGGGGCCGAGGTGCGGGCGCTCGGACAGCGG
The DNA here is from genome assembly GCF_051524405.1 of Sorangium sp. So ce119. NCBI lineage: Bacteria > Pseudomonadati > Myxococcota > Polyangiales > Polyangiaceae > Sorangium > Sorangium sp. So ce119. The sequence goes on from NZ_CP150310.1 coordinate 888,994, forward strand.
GGCATGGGGCACTACGAGCTCCGGATCGAGGGGCTCCACGTCGGCCGCGAGGCGCTCCTCGGCGAGCGCGAGGGCGAGGGGATCAGCCAGATCCACCGGGCGCTCGTGGTCGGCCGCATCTACGCGGCCGCGTGCAGCGTCGGGGTGGCCCAGGCCGCCCTGGAACTCGCGCTCGAGCGGGCGAAGACGCGCGTGCAGTTCGGGTCGCAGCTCCTCTCCTTCCCGCGCGTGGCGCACCGGATCGGCGGGCTCATCACCCGCGTCGCGGCCGCGCGCCAGCTCGCGCGCGCCGCCGCGCAGGCGGCCGACAGCGGCAAGCCGTGCGAGGTCACCTCGGCGATGGCGATGCTGTTCGCGAGCCGCGCGGCCTGGGACGCCGCCGACGCCTGCGTGCAGATCCACGGGGCGAACGGCTACGCCGAGGGGTCGGTCCCGGCGAGGCTCCTGCTCGACGCCCGCAGCCTCTCCTTCCACCTGGGCACGCGCGAGGTGCTGGCGCAGGGCGTCGCGCGCGCCCTGCTCGAGGGGGCGCTCCCCTGAGCGCTCGCGGGCGGGCGAGCGCGGGCGGCGCTGCCGCCGGGCGCTGTCGTCAGCGGAGCGCGCCTGTGACATGATCGCGCGGACCGATGGTCCGCGTCCGCTCCCCTCGCTACGGCCGCAAGCTCGATGATTTCACGGTCGGCGCGGTGTACGCGCACCCCTGGGACGTCACCGTCGACGAGGGGATGCTCGCGCTCTTCGCGGCCTCCTTCCAGGACGCGATCCCGACGTACGCGAGCCGCGTCGCGGCCCGATCGGCGGGGCTCAAGGACAGGCCGGTGAGCCCGCTGCTGCTCCTCAACCTCGGGATCTCGTTCAGCGTCCACGACGTCAGCGAGCAGGCGATCGCGCACCTCGCGTACATCGACGTGCGGTTCCCTGACGCGTGCTATCCGGGCGACACGCTGCGCGCGAGCTCGATGGTGATCGGCAAGAAGCCCGTCTCCACGGGCGACAAGGGCGTCGTGCACGTCCGGACGCAGGTGGTGAACCAGGACGGGCTCCTCGTCTGCTCGTTCGAGCGCAAGGCGCTCGTGCCCTGCGGCAGCGTCGCGGAGCGCTCCGCGGACGCGCCGCACGCGGTCGTGCAGCCCGCCGCGCCGCCGGCGCGCCTGCCGAAGGAGCTCGAGGGGCCGCTGCCGGCGGCGCCGCGCCACGGCGGCTTCTCCTGCTTCTGGGACGACTTCGAGGTGGGCGACGTGATCACCCACGAGGTCGGCAGGACCGTCGGCAACAGCGAGCACATGCAGCTCTCGACCCTGCTGCGCAACTCCCACCCGCTCCACCTCGACGAGCAGTACTCCCGGTCGAGCTCCTTCGCGAAGACGCGCGTCGTCCACGGGGGGCTCGTGCTGTCCTGGGTGCTCGCGCTCTCGAGCAGGGACACGGCCGGGTGCGCCGTCTGGGACCTCGGCCTCGACGACGGGGCGCACCCGAGCGGCGTGCTCGCGGGCGACACGCTCTTCGCGGCGTCGAGGGTGATCGCCCGCGAGGAGGCAGGCGCGGGCGCGGGGAGCGTCACCTTCCGCGTCGTCGGCGTGAAGAACACCCCGCCGCGCGCGCTGCTCGATCAGGGGGCCGACCTGTTCACCCCGGAGCTCGGCAAGACCGACGGCAGGGTCAAGGAAAAGGTCGTGGAGATCACGCGAACGCTGCTCGTGCGCCGGCGGGGCTAGGCGCGACCGCGGCCGGCGCCGCAGAAGAGGAGCCCCCCGCGGGGCCCGCCGCAGCATACAATGCGCCCCCATGAGCACCGCCGCGCGACGTCGAGGAGCAGGACGGCCATGAGCGCGGCGGCGAGCCGTGAGCTGGACGCCCTGCGCGCGCGCGTCGCCGAGCTGGAGCGGGAGCTGGCCCGCGTCTGCGCGTCGGGGCAGCCCGCCTCCACGCAGAGCCCGGGCGCGCCGGCCTCCGCCCCGGGTGGCACGGCGCTGACGTCCGGCACCGCCGGATGGGAGGCGCAGCTCGACGAGGCCGAGGAGGTGGCCCAGATGGGCAACTGGATCTGGGACCGCGACCAGAGCCACCTCACCTGGTCGCGGCAGCTCTTCCGGATCCTGGGCTGCGATCCCGCGAAGGACACGGCGTCGACGGAGGTCTTCCTCGCGGCCGTCCACCCCGACGACCGGGAGCGGATGACGACCCTCCTGCAGCGGGCGATCGAGACCCGGGAGGGATCGGGCGCGATGGCGTTCCGCGTGCTCCGCCGGGACGGCGCGGTGCGGGAGTGCCTGCTGAGCAGCCTGCCCATCGTCGACGGGGCGGGCCCGCCGTCGCGCTTCTTCGGCGTGGTCGTCGATCTCACCGAGCGGCGCCGCGCCGAGCAGGAGCTCCGCCGCAGCGAGCGCATGCTGAACGAGGCGCAGCGCATCGCGCACGTGGGGAGCTGGTCCTACGATCTCGCGTCGCGCGCCGTCCGCTGGTCCGAGCAGCTCTACCAGATCCTCGGCGTCGCCCCGTCGACGCGCCCGACGTTCGAGCTCCTCGCGAGCGTCATCCACCCCGAGGACCGCCACCGGGTCTTCGGCGGCGCGGAGAGCGCGTCGCCGCTCGGCATCGCGGGCCCCGTCGAGTGCCGCGTCGTGCGCCCGTCGACCGGCGAGCTGCGCCACGTGCAGATGGCGGCGCAGCTCCTCACCGACGAGTCCGGGGCGATCACCGGGCTGGTCGGCACGAGCCTCGACATCACCGAGCGCCGGCGCCTCGAGGAGGCGCTCCTGCACAGCCAGAAGCTCGAGGCGATCGGCCGCCTCGCCGGCGGCGTCGCGCACGACTTCAACAACATGCTCACCGCGATCTTCGGCCACAAGGAGCTCGCGGCGCGCAAGTCGCCGCCGCCGTCGCCCGTCGTCGAGCACCTCGCGCAGATCGGCACCGCCGCGGAGCGCGCCGCGGCGCTCACGCGGCAGCTCCTCGCCTTCGCGCGCAAGCAGATCATCCAGCCGACCGTCGTCGATCCGAACGCGCTCATCCTCGGGGTGGAGTCGCTCCTGCGCCCGCTCGTCGGCGAGGACGTGGAGCTCGACGTGCTGCCGGGCAGCCAGATCTGGCCCATCCGCATCGATCGGGGGCAGTTCGAGCAGCTCCTCATGAACCTCGCCGTGAACGCGCGCGACGCGATGCCCGGCGGGGGGCGGCTGACGATCGAGACGGCGAACACGCACGTCAGCCCGGACGACGCGGAGCAGAGGCCCGAGATCGAGCCCGGCGACTACGTGGCGCTGACGGTCACCGACACCGGGCAGGGCATGGAGGACGCGATCCAGCAGTACGTGTTCGAGCCGTTCTTCACGACGAAGGAGCCCGGCAAGGGGTCGGGGCTCGGGCTCGCGACGTGCCACGGCATCGTCAAGCAGCACGGCGGCCACATCTGGTTCTCCAGCGCCTCCGGCCAGGGGACGCGCTTCACGATCTGGTTCCCGCGCGTGCGCGGCGCGCCGTGCGAGCAGCCCGCGCGCGCGACCTCCGCCGTGGTCGGCGGCGCGGAGACGGTGCTCGTGATGGAGGACGAGGCGCAGGTGCGCGAGCTCTGCGTCGCGGCGCTGCGCTCGTTCGGGTACTCGGTCCTCGCGGCGCGCAGCGGCAAGGAGGCGGTCGCGCTCGCGGCCGCCTACCCCGGCGCCATCCACCTGCTCGTGAGCGACATGGTGCTCCCGGACGCGCGCGGCCCCGAGGTCGTGGCGGCGCTCGCCCGCGCGCGCGCCGCGCTGCCCGTCCTCTACACCTCCGGCTACATCGAGGACTCCGCCGTGCCGGGCGAGCTCGTCGAGGGCGCCGTGCACTTCCTCGCGAAGCCGTACACGCCGACGCAGCTCGCGCAGGCGGTGCGCGCCGTGCTCGACGCGTCGACGCAGGCGCGGCGGGCGCAGGGCTCCGGCGACGCGCCCCCGCCGGCCGAGGCCGCCGAGCGCCTGCAGTGAGCGCGCTCGTGTGGGGTCGACGGCGCGCGCGTGGCAGCGGCGGCGCCGGGGTGAGCGCTCGGACTGCGCGGCGGCCGCGGTCGGCCGCCGCGCGCGACGCTGGCCCCGGCGGCGGGGGAGCCTCTATCCTGGACGAGCGGCTTTCGCGATGAAGATCCGGGGCTCAGCGCTCATGCACACGAGGGCCTACCTGCTGACGCGGTGGGGGAGCCAGGCGATCTCGGTCCTCGACGCGAAGCTGCCGGCCAGCGTCCGCGCGGTCTTCTCGTCGCCCGATCTCGTGGCGCATAGCTGGTATCCCGTCTCGATCTGGAACGCGATCGCGGACGAGATCTCGCGCTGGCCCAACAAGTCGGGGGTCATCCGCGATCTCGCGGCCTACGTGGCCGAGCAGGATCTGACGCTCGCGCACAAGGTGCTCCTCAAGCTCGGCACGCCCGCGCTCGTCATGCGGCAGGCCGGCGTGATGTGGGGCATGTATTTCAACGGAGGCCGGCTCGCCCCCCTGGCGGAGGGCGAGCGGTTCTTCCGCCTGATACTCTATCTCGGCGTCGACCCGCAGGCCGACCCGGGGCGCCAGACCTGCAGGGACGCGGTGCCGGCCTGGCAGGAGAACGCGCTCCGGCTCTCGGGCGCGCGCGGCGGGCAGAGCTTGCACACGAGGTGCCGCTTCGAGGGACACCCCACGTGCGAGTACGAGGTGCGCTGGCTCCGCTGACCCCGGCGGCGGCCGCGTCGCGCGCGCGCGTCACGACCTGGTGCAGAACGCGAACAGGTTGACCTGGGCCTCCTCGGCGCGCACCTCCACGGGGGTGTTCCCGAACTTGGAGCGGGCGAACAGGGTCCTGAGATCGTCGGCGCTGCGGTGGATCAACTCCCACTCGAGCACGTGGTCCATGAAGGCCTTGCTCGGGTTGTTCGCCCCGAAATTCCCGATGAGCCCGATGCCCCCGGGGAGGAGCTTGTCGTACATGCAGTTGAGGAGGCTCACGACGAGGTCGTCGCGCAGGTAGTCGGTGAGCCCGATGCTGTAGATCATGTGCTGGGGCTTGAGCACCGTCCTGCCGCGGCCGTGGGCGAGCCGCACGACGTTGTCCTGGGCGAAGCTGAATCGGTCCATGACGCCGAGCTGATCGGCGATGCCGGCGGCGTAGGCGAGGGCCTGGTTGTCGATATCGATGCACGTCGCCTTGACGTCGGGCGGCTCGCTCCCGTCCGCGAACAGGTCGAAGAGCTCCCGGGCGGGGCCGCTCGCGAGGCTCGTGATGAGGACCTGGCCGGACGAGTGCGCGCGGCAGGCGTCGCGGATGGCGCGGCTCAGCACGCCTCTCCGGTTCTTGACGGCGCGGCAGGCCTCGAGCGCGAGCCCCCACTGGTCGATGAAGCGGCCGAGTCGGCCGTCGCCCGCGGGCTCGTCGTTGTACATCATCTCGATGGTGTAGAAATCGCCCGCGTAGCCGCGCGGCTTCGTGTAGCAGCGGTCGACGGTGCGGCTCAGCATGAAGAGCGAGAAGGTCTCGCGGAACACGTAGGCGCCGATGCCCTTCTCGAGGTGGCGCTCGCGCTCGATGTGCTCGCGGAGCGCGGACACGATGGTCTGGCACGCGGCGCTCACCTTCTCCTGGATCTCCGCCTCGGGGTGCTTGCCCTCCTTCACCATCCTGTCGGCGATCATCATCTCGAACTTGAACTGTTCGACGGTGTCGATGAGCTTGGGAGGGATGTTGTTGGTGCCGGCCTGACCCGTCCTCGCCGCGTGAAAGCGGTTGACCTGCGGCACGTCCTCGACGAGCAGCGGCGGGAGCATCGCGGTGTTCTCGCGCAGGCGCTGGGCGAGCATGATCGCGAGCGACTGGTAGAAGCGCGCGGCGAGGCCGGGGACGGAGGCAAGGAGGGAGTGCACATAGGGGCCCTCGATGACGTCGAGCGTGCACTCCTCGCGGGCGACGACGGAGGCGCTCGCGGCGGCGCTCTCGAGGAACGACATCTCGCCGAAGATGGCGCCGGGGCCGAGCTGGCGGAGCGCGACGCCGCGCCCGAGGTGGGCGACCTCGACGCCGACCAGGCCGCTGCGCACGATGAAGATGCCCTGCCGGCGCGAGCCCTCCTCGAGGATCTGCTCGCCTGGCCGGTAGGTGACGCAGGTCGACTTCTCCAGCAGCAAGCGCTCGTCATCCTGGGTCAAGAACTCGAAACCTGTCGTCATGATGCCTCCGACCCCACGCGGGCGCGTCGACGTCGCGGGGAACCGGGTCCCTCCCCCGGCGCGGCGACGGGGACGTCCACGCGTGCGCCCCTTCTACCACGACGCCTCGCGCCCCCGCTGGCGCATGGCGCTCCGCCCGGCGGTGCCGCGCGCCGCGCCGCTCAGCGCGGCGGCGCGCGGCGCGTCGACGGCGTCACCGCGGAGCGCAGCCGGCGAGGCCGCCGTCCTCGGAGAGCACCAGCACACAGGTGCGGAGCACATCCATGCCGGCAAATCCGTCCGACGGACAGGCCGCCCGCCGCGCGCCGGGAAGGAAATCGATATCGGCGGCGGCGTCGAACCCCGCCAGCCGGAGGCGAGCGCCGGAAAGGACGGGAACGGTGTGCTTGCCTGAGGCGGCGTAGGCGCTCCTGTCGCCGGTCGCCCGGCGCGACAGCCGCTTGCCCGCGGGGGAGACGGCGAAGAGCGAGCTCTGCGACGCACCCGAGTCGATCTTCAGCGTGACGGCGATGCCCTCGACGGTCGCCTTCGCGGTGAGCTCGCTGCCCTGGTTCGGTCCGCCGCAGCGGGCGAGCTCCGCGACGGCGGCGTCGCCGAACCGCGCCCGGAGCGCGCGGGCGGCCTCGCCGCTGGGCGCCTCGGTCATCCGGCCGTCGCGCAGGTCGAGCACGACGGCGCGGCCCGGCGCCGCGAGCGCCTGCGGCGCGATGACGCCGCCGATGCCGAGGCGCTGGAGGACGTCGGGCACGGGGACGACGAGCAGCGCGGGGGCCTCGACGCGGCCCCACCCGGAGAGCGCGAGGCTCGCGTCCTCGATCCGGGAGACCGGCAGCGGCCTGCCCGCGTGGTCGACGGCGACGTCGCCGGCCGTCGACAGGGGGAGCGCGAGCTCGTCGGCGAGCCAGCGGGCGAGGACGTGGTGAGAGGCGCCGGTGTCGACGAGCAGCACGGTGGGCTGGCCCGCGACGACGGCGTCGAGGAGCGGCGAGGGGAACGGCCGGTCGCCGACGTGGAACTGGAGGCTTGCCCGGCGCTCGGCGGGCTTCGCGGGACCCGCCGGGCCCGCGCCCGCGATCCCGGCGGGCGAGGGCGCGTCGAGGGCGGCGACGGCCGGCGCCGCGCGCGGCGAGGCCGGCGCGGGGCGGACCGCGGCGGGCTCGGCGCAGCCGGTCGCCGCGAGCGCGACGGCCGCGATCCCGTGAAGAAGCTTCACCGGGCCATCATTGGCTGGCGGGCAACGTCGGTCAAGCAGCGCGACGGTCGAGCAACGGTTGCGTACCCGCCCCGCCCGTGAAGGCAGCTTTTGCCGGGTCGGCAATCGTTGCTTTGCCGGGCCCGGACGGCGCGCCCTGGATACCCGCGTTCGCCGCGGCCGCCGGCGAGGCGACGCGCGACATCGCGGCGCGGCGCGAGGGCACGCCGGTTGCGTGAGCGCGGGGGTCCTCAGGCAAAAGGAGTCCCCTTGAGATCTCGACTCGTGAACGGCTCGGTCCTCCTCATGACGCTCCTCGCTCTCCCGCGGTGCGGCGCCGACGCGCCGGCGCCGGACGAGACCTCGGCGGCGGACCTCGCGATGCGGATACCACGGCTGCCGCCGGCGGAAGATGCGACCGTGCAGGTCGAGGCCAGCTACCTCTTCGGCGTCCACAGCATCGAGGACAGGACGGACGAGCGGGCGGCCGCGAACCTCATCACGCCACCCGAGGGCTCGGCGCGGAGCAGCTGGACCGTCTTCGTCCACTACACGAAGCCGAGCCGCGGCGAGATCGACTACCAGCGGTACAAGCGCATGATCGACGCCGGGTTCAGCCCGATCGTGCGGTTCGACTACAACTACGGTCAGACCCTCCCTCCGGCGAGCAGCGACGCCTGCGACCCCGCCTGGCCCGGGGAGGTGGTCGACACGATGAAGCGGATCGTCGACAACGAGGTCTGCAAGGGCCCTTGCTCCACGACGTTCATCCTCGGCAACGAGATGAACGCGGCCTTCGAGAACCGCGAGGACCCGGAGGGGAAGGGCGGGATCACGGTCGCGCAGTACGCGAGCTGCTTCCGCGACGTCCGCCGCCTGATGAAGGAAGAGGGCGTGTCGGCCAAGCTGCTCGTCGGCGCCGTCGGCCCGCTCAACGCCGACACGACCGCGAGCTGCCCGGGCGCCGAGGCCTACGACATGGACTACAAGAAGTACCAGCACTGCCTGGTCCGCGAGACGAAGGACCACGCCGACGGCCTCGCGCTCCACGCCTACGGAGGGCGCGGCGGGGACCCCGATCCGCGCAGCGACGACCGGCGTGACGGCTTCCAGAACTACAAGCTGCAGCTCGACATCGTCGACGCCGCCGGCGGGGCGGCGCTGCCGATCCACATCACCGAGTTCAATCACGCCGGAGACCTCTACGAGCACGAGGGAGAGCATTACGCGGAGCAGCCGTACCAGAGCGGCTTCATCCAGAAGGCCTACCAGGACGTCGCGGCGTACAACGACAACAACAACTGCCGGATCCAGTCGCTGATCTGGTTCGCTTACCAGAACCCGACGTTCGCAGGTCTCAACCTGACCGACTGGGAGTGCATGGCGCCGCCGAGAGACGGAAGAGTGCCCCTCCCCGGGGAGCCCGAGCCGCAGCCGCAGCCGTGCAATCTGAAGCAGGCGTTCGATGACCTCCGGGACACCGCGCTCTACCAGGAGTACGGCGCGAACTGCCTCGCGGTGACGAGGGCCCCGCCGGGCGATCCGGCGCTGGAAGGCGCGGAGCTCGGCGGGCAGGCGGGCGAGGACGTGCTGCGCGCGATCAAGCTGATCAACCGCGGCAGCGAGATCAGCTACGCGATCGCGTCGAGCGTCCCGTGGCTCACGATCGAGTCGGGCGCGGAGGGGGCGCTCGCGCCGAGCGAGTCGGTCGCGCTCGCGGTGCGCGCCAGGTGCGGCGCCGAGCCGTCGACGGCCACGGGCGCCCTCACGATCTCGTTCAAGGACCGTTACCGTGTCCGCGAGAGGAGCCTCCCGGTGCGCCTCGATTGCCGCGCCGCCGCGCCGCCGGCCCCGCCGGGGACGCCGCCCGGGGGATCGCACGGCGATCCGCACCTCCGGACGTTCGACGGCGTCTTCTACGACTTCCAGGGCGCGGGCGAGTACGTGCTCGTGGACGGCGGGAGCGACTTCGCCGTCCAGGTGCGCGAGCAGCCGCTCGGCGCGAGCGACGCGATCGCGGTGAACACCGCGGTGGCGGTGCGCGTCGGCGCCTCGCGGCTCGCGTTCTACGCGGGCGCCTCGCCCGCCTTGCGCGTCGACGGGGCGCCGGTCGAGGTCGCGGGCAAGCTCGATCTGCCAGGCGGGCACGCCGTCTACCACGCGCCTTCCGCGGAGGGCCGCTATGTGATCACCTCGGCGGCGGGCGATCACGTGGAGGTGGCCGTGCGCGCCGCGCACGTGGACGTGCTCGTCTATCCGGCGCCCGGGCGCGCGGGGCTGCTCCGCGGGCTGCTCGGGAACGGCAACGGCGCGACGGACGACGACTTCACCCCGCGCGCGGGCGTCGCCCTCGCGCCGCCGCTCTCGCGGGACGCGCTCTACGACGTCTTCGGCGACAGCTACCGGATCTCCGCCGCCGAGTCGCTCTTCGACTACGCGCCCGGAGAGAGCGTCGACACGTTCACCGTCCCCGGCTTCCCCGCGCGATCGGCGTCGGTCTCGGATCTCTCCGAGGCAGCGCGCGCGGCGGCCTCCGCGGCGTGCGCCGCGGCCGGGGTCACCGATCCTTTCCTCCTCGAGGCGTGCGTCCTCGACGTCGGCCACTCGGGCGATCCGGCGTTCGCCGACTCCGCCGCGGGCGCCGTGCCGCCGGCAGAAGGCCTGCGCGAGCTCTACCGGAGCGACTTCGAAGGGCCGGTCGGCCCCGAGTGGTCGTCGAGCACGACGAGCGTGACCCCGATCGGCGGGCGGCGGTTCCTGGGCGAGTTCAACAACGAGACGGTGACGCTCCGGCTCGCCGGGCTCGCGCCCCACTCCCGGGTGAAGGTCTCGTTCGATCTCTACGTGATCCGCTCGTGGGACGGCGAAGATGGGGACGTCTTCTCGCTCGGCGCGTCGGGGAGCCCGCGCACGCTCCAGATGACGTTCACGAACACGACCTGGGCGCCCCAGTCGTTCCCCGACCTGCGCGGCGCGGGCAGCCACCCGCCGCGCACCGGCGCGGCCGAGTCGAACTCGCTCGGATACGACTTCTACGGCGACGCGGTCTACCGGCTCTCCTACGAGCTCCCTCACAGCACCTCCGACATCGAGCTCCGCTTCTCCGGCAGCGGGCTCCAGTGGATCGGCGACGAGAGCTGGGGAATCGACAACCTGGACGTCGTCGCGCAATAGACGTCCTCCGCGCCGGGCGCGGGCCCACAACGGCTCAGCCCGGCAGCCGATCTCCAGCAGCGACGGAGCGGATCCGACCGCCGCGCCCCCCTCGACGGTTGTCAGGCGGCGCGTCCGGCTGCAAGGTTCGCGCAGGAGAAGGCGAGCGCATGATTCAGATCGAGGCGAGGCACCTGATTCACTGCGACGAGGACACCTTCTGGGCGCTCTTCTTCAGCCCCGAGGTCAACGAGCAGATCTACCGCGACGTCCTCAAGTTCCCCTCGTTCGAGGTGCTGGAGCAGCGAGAGGACGAGCGCACCATGGTGCGCAAGGCGTCCGTTCAACCCCGCATCCACGCGCTCCCCGGCGCCATCCAGTCGATGCTCGGCCCGAACTTCGGTTACATCGAGGACAGCGTCTTCGACAAGACGACGCGGCGATGGAGCTTCACGATGGCGCCGAGCCTGCTCGGCGACCGGCTGCGCAACGCGGGGGCGCTGCGGGTCGAGCCGTCGGGCCCGGGGCAGGTGACGCGGGTGGCCAGCGCGACGATCGAGGTGAGGATCTTCGGCTTCGGCAAGATGCTCGAGGGCATGATGGAGAAGGAGATGCGCGCGGGGTGGGACGACAGCGCGGCGTTCCTCAACCGATGGATCGCGGAGCATCCGGCGCCGGCGGCGGCGAGCTGAGGCGGCGCTCGATCTCGGCGCGCGTCGGATACGAGGGCTGACACCCCTCGCGCTCGACCGAGATGCCCGCCGCCGCGATCGCGAGCCGGAGCGCGTCCTCGATCGCCATCCCGGAGGCGAGGCCCCCGGCGAGCACGCCGGCGAGGGCGTCCCCCGCGCCCGTCGTGTCGACGGCGCGCGCGGGCAGGGCGGGGAGCTCCTCGCCCGAGGGCAGCAGGACGGCGCCGCGCGCGCCCCGCGTGAGCACAACGCGCTCCGGCAGGTGGCCGCGCAGCGCCTCGTGCTCGAGCTCGTTGACGACCGCCAGATCGAACCGGCCGACGAGCGCAGGATCGATGGCGTTGACGGGCGATGGATTGCAGATCGCCAGCGCGCCGTCGGCCCGCGCGGCCGAGAGCACGCCGTCGATCGCCTCGGTCGGGATCTCGCCCTGACAGAGCCAGACCGCGGCCCCGCACGGCGCGGGCGGCGCGACGAGCGCGTTGGCGCCGGGGATCGCGAGGATCTGGTTCTCTCCGGAGGCGTCGACGCAGATCAGGGCGACGCCCGTCGTCGCGCCGCGGTGGACCACCACGGCGGAGAGCTCCACCCCGTCGGCGGCGAGCACCGCGGCGCAGAGCTCGCCGTGGGCGTCGTCGCCGCGCGCGCCAGCGAGCCGCACGCGCGCGCCGGCGCGCGCCGCGGCGACCGCCTGGTTCGCGCCCTTGCCGCCCGGCGCGACGAGGAAGGCGCGGCCCAGCACCGACTCGCCCGGGCGCGGCAGCCGCGGGCCATAGCCGATGAGATCGGCGGTGATCGAGCCGCAGATCGCGAGCAACCCCATGTCCGCCGCATACCACGGGCGGCGCCGCGGCGGTCGCGCGGGCGCCCGGGGATGAGGCGGCGGCGCGGCTCCCCGGGCAGGGCTATCTCCACTCTCGCGGTGATACCCACATCTCGGCCTGAAGACCTCGATCCACGGACACCGATCCTGGTATGCGGCAACGAGAGCGAGAACAGCGAGACCAGAGATCGGCGGACGAAGCGGACGACGCGGACGAAGCGGACGACGCGGACGAACAACAGCCGCTGCTGCTGTACACTGCATTGCAGACCGCGGCGTGAGCTTCACCAGGGCCCCCCATTTCAGTTATCACTGTTCGCCTCAACGCTGCTTGACAGCGCGATCTCCGGCCGCGTAGCGTGGAAGATCGAGCATGGACCTGTTTGAAGCTTGCCGCTGCGCGTTGCTCCCGTGGAACCGCCGCGCGGTTCGTTTACCGCGTACGGCGCGTGACCGAGCTGACCACGGACGAGGAGGTGTCTCATGACGATGATGAGGCGATATCGGATGACGGTCTTCGGGCTCGCGCTGATGACGGCGGCCTGCGGCTCGAGCGAGACCTCCGAGTCGGGCGAGCAGGTCACGCCCATCAAGCGAGCGGAGACCCCACAGAACGAGTTCACTCCCCTGCAGCTCGAGGCGACGGTCGACGCCCTCGTCGCCGTGATGAACGAGAGTCCGCTCGATGAGGCGCAGATGGTGGTTCTGCTGAAGAACCTCGACGACTTCTTCGCCCCGATCGCCACGGGCGCGAACCGCGCCATGGGCGAGCTCGGGGTCATCGGCAACGTGATCGGGCCAAACGTCGTGACGACCGATGGCCCCTCATCGCAGGATCTGCAGAATGAACAGATCGCGCAGGCGGTCGCGGACGGCGCCGACGGGATCGGCGTCTCGCCGTTCGACATCGCCAACGCCGCCGCCGTCGACGATGCCGTCGCGAACGGGGTCCCCGTGGTGACGCTCGACAGCGACCTGCCAGACTCGAAGCGCTCGCTCTACGTCGGAGCGCTCAACAAGCCTGCCGGCGCCACGTCGGCGAAGACCCTGATCGCGATGCTGCCGCCGCCGCCAGGTACGGTGCTGATCCACGGCAACGTCACAGCAGATTGGGCCGACGGATACGATCGAACGCTGGGCGCCCAGGAGGCGCTCGCGGACGCCGGCTACACGCCCCTGGTGAGCCAGGCCGTGTTCGGCGACACCAACGAGGCCTTCGACGTCGAGTGGATGCGAAGCCAGATGGTGGCCGCGGACCCGCCCATCGCGGGGATGCTCGGCCTGTTCAACATCTCGTATCGGTTGGTGCTGGCCGCGGACGCCGCGGGCATGCCGGAACTCCCCATCGTCGCGTTCGACTTCGATCCGAGGACCGTCGACTTCATGCGCCAGGGGCGCATCAAGGCCACGCACACCCAGCGGCAGTATTACGAGGGGTACCTCGTGCCGTACATCCTCTACGGCATGAAGAGCATCGGCCTCGACGCGACCCGGGAGATCCTCACCCCGCTGATCGAGGACGACGTGAGCAAGATCAACATCGGCATCGACGTGGTCCCGTCGGACAAGATCGACGCCTACAACGACTTCCTCGTATCGATCGGCTCGATCCAGTAGCGGCGCCGCGGCCCCCCGGGGGAGGGCCGCGCGGCGTCGCTTCAGTCCGTGACCAGCGGCCCGATGCGGTCGGCGAACGGCCACCCCTGGCTCTCGTCGTTGTGGATCTGCCAGTCGAACACCCCGCGGAGCGCCGGGTGGTTGCCCTCGACCTCGTTCCACGTGGGGATCGCCTCGTCGATCGACATGTAGTACTGATCGTCCGCGATCCCGAAGCCCACGACGACGTGCGTGGGACCGAGCAGGTCGACCCACTGACCCACGTTGTTCACGATGTAGGACTGCTGGTCGAGGTCGGGGCCATCGTAGTACTGCGGGGCGGCGTAGTCCATGGCGCCGGCGTCCACCATCGCCTTGCAGAAGTTCTTGTCGCGCGGGTTCCAGGGCGCCGGGGGCGCGGTGATGATGAAGCCGGGGAAGCGCCGCTTCAGCTCGAGGCTGATCCAGATCATCTCCTCGGTGTCGGGGTTCTGGTTGGCCTCGAAGGTGTTCCAGTCGATGCCGTCGAACCCGCCGAGGTCGTTGTAGATGTCGACAACGCTGTCGACGAACGTCTGCGACTTCCCGCGGTCCGGGAAGCTCATGCCCTGGCCGGCGCCGCCGATGGAGAGGATGATCCTGCGATCCTGGGTCGTCCGGGCGTACTGGATGTCTTCCCTGAGGTGCGTCGCTGCTCCCCTGCCGTCGCCCGGCGGCGTCCAGGTGACCGCGCCGGTGGTGCCGGGCGGCCCGCCCACGGGATGCGCGGCGAAGAGGTAGATGAGGTTGTAATTGCTGTCGATGTCGCGGATGCGGACGGGCGACGGCGTCCAGTTGGGGTAGTAGCCGGCGACGACCTTCGCGGGGAGCGCGCCGACCGGGCCGGGCTCGGGGTCGGGGGTGTCGGTGCAGCCGGGGTGCGGGTCCCAGTAGTACGTGCTGACCGTCGGGATGTAGCCGGGATTGTCGTGCTCGGCGACGTAGGCCGACCCCTCGTAGATCACGACGGCGCCCTCGTTGTACCACTGGCCCTCCTGCCACGGCGGATAACTGCACTCGTCCACGGGGGGAGCAGGGGTGTCGGCGCAGGCGGAGTAAGGCTCCCAGAAGTAGGTGCTGACGGTCGGGATGTAGCCGGGATTGTCGTGCTCGGCGATGTAGGCCGATCCCTGGTAGTTCACGATGGTACCCTCGCCGTACCATTGGCCTTCCTGCCATTCCGGAGCGCCGGCGCACGCGGCAGATTCGTTGTGACCGATATCGGCCTCGCCCTGCGACGCACCGGAATCGAGGCATCCGGTTCCGCCCGCGGCGATGGCGACAAGGAGAAACGACGTCCTGGTGGCAGTGAAGATAGAATTATAAAGCATGGTAGGACCCTTTTCGCACATCGGTTAAGAGCGCACGTGACAGCTCGCCTCCCGGATCCGGGCAGCTCATGGACTTGATGGCGCGACGGGGACCAGCCCTTCAGATTATTTGATCAGGAGCTGTTTCGCCCGTTCGCTCGTCCGCCGCGTGATGATGCGGTCACGAACGGGTCATCCATGCACCGAGGCGTGGTGTTTCCTGCCGCGGCGAAATCATCCGTGGTCGTGGAACCAGGGATCCAGCTGGGTGACGCGGTGTTGACGCTGGACGTACGAAGCGCGGCGGTCGCCGGGGTGGCGTGCCGCTGAGCGGCCTCAGCGAAGCGCTTGCGGCGGCTCCTTGAGCACGCAGAGCGCGAGCTCGGGATCGCAGGTGACCTGCTCCTCGAGATCGGGGTTGATCCCGGACCCGGTGAGCCTGCCGGCCGCGATGTCTGCCTGCGGGTCGCAGAGGCCCGGGTCCGTCGCGATCTCCTCCGAGCCTTCCATGGCCGGCGCGGCGCACGAGACCGACGGCCACAGGCCCACGACGCTGTAGGACGCGGTGCAACCGTCCTTCGTGTAGGTCAGATCCGCCGTCATCAGCGTTCCAGGGAACGTCGGTGTGACATGGACACGGACGTTGCTCCACTCGTAGCGGAGCCGCGTCGCGGGGCGCTCGCCGAAGGCGGGGAGATCCAGCTCCGCGACGCTGAGCGACGCGACCGTGCAGACGTCGCTCTCGTCCGGCTCCGCCGAGGCGAACTCGCCCATCGAGGTGACCGCGCCGCCGTCGATCGAGACACCGGCGCCCTCGGCCTCGGCGGCGAGCGCGCCGAGCTCGGTCGCGCGGATGGCGAGCAGCGCCCTCGACAGATCCTGCTCTTTCTCGTTGTCCGGCCGGGAGGGGTTGTACTTCTCGAGGCCGATGGTCTCGCCCCGCAGCGCGTCGCAGTCGCCTTCGCCCTGCTTCGAGCCGGGCTTCAGCGTGTAGGTCGCGGCGAAGCCGCCGTGACCGGTCATGCACTGCATCCTCGGCTGCTCGCAGGAGGCGACCAGCGATGCGAGGACGACCATCAGACCGGCTTGCATTCCGTGGGTTCGTTTCATGGCGTCTCTGCCGCGCGCGGCGCAGCCCTAGAAGGTCACCTTGGCGCTGATCCGGAACGTGCGCGGCGCCTGGTACGCCACCGGATTGCCGAAGTTCGGGTTCTTGTTCACCGGGTCGAACGCGCTCCCGTCGGCGTTCTGCAGCCCGGCGAGGCTCGCCTCCGTGCCCCCGGAGATGGGCAGCACCTGCGCCGACGTGTACCGCTCGTCGACCGCGGTCACGGCCTGGAAGTTGAAGAGGTTGAACGAGTCGACCGCCACGAGCAGCGCGCTGTCCTTCGCGAGCTGCACGCCGACGCCGACGTGGACGTCGACGTCGTGCACCCAGGGCAGGCGCTCGCCGCTCCCGCGCGGCAGGATGAAGACCTCGTCGGGGCCGTAGAGGAGGTGGGCCCCGAGGTACGACGTCGCCGCGCCGGAGCGGGCGCGGTAGGCGCCGCCGAGGTTCACCACGAGCCCGTTCTTGAAGACGAAATCCTTCGCGCCGTAGAGCTTGATCTGGTGCCGGTGGTCCCCCGGCAAGGCGCCTTCCCGGTTCGGGAGCAGCGACTGCAGATCGAAGTCCGTGTTCATGTTGGGATCGATCTGCGTCGTCTCCGGCTTGAACAGCCCGGACCAGTTGCCGCGCAGGTACGCGATGCGGTAGCTCGCCTGCGCGAGCCAGCCGCCCGCGAACACCTTCTCTGCATACACGGTGAACGCGTCGTAATCGCGCTTCGCCTTCGTGAAGTCCCTGGCCGCGCCGTAGCCGGGGTTGGCGATGAAATAGGACTTCGCCTCGTCGCGGCTCAGGTCCTCGATGATCCGGTTCTGCCAGCGCTTCGTGTACTCGGCGCCGACCCGCACCTTGGGCGCGATCTCGTACTCGCCGCCGAGGACGATCTCGTCGGACGACTGCGGCTCGAGGTCCGGATCGACGGGCGTCTTGTCGCTCCCGATGACGCCCCATTTCTGGTTCGGCGCGTGGGGGCCGTCGGCCGTGAGGCGCCCGTCGTCGTCCTCGCACGCGCCCTGGGTGTCCTCCTCGTTCCTCGGGTCGCACGTCGACGGGTCGCGGAAGGAGTAGAGCATGCGCTCGCCGGGGAGCAGGCGATCGGCGATGTTGAGCGGGACGCTCTCGTAGTACCGGCCATAGTTCGCGTAGAGCTTGGACCTGCCGGACTGCGTGATGTCGTAGATGACGCCGGCGCGCGGCGACCACTGGTTCGGCAGGCTCAGGCCGAGCGCGCCGTCGTAGCCGTAGAGGAGCTGCGCGTCGTAGCGCACGCCGGCGTTCAGGGTGACGCGGTCGGCGATGCTCCAGCTGTCCTGCACGAAGCCGCCGAGCGTGAGCGACGTCGACACCGCCTCGTAGTTCGTGAGATGAACCGGGTCGTCGGGGCCGCTCAGGAACCCGTGGCGGCGGTAATCGTAGACCACCGATCCGTCGGGGAACTCGGTCAGGATCGTGCCGCCCGACTCGCCGCGCTGGCTGCTGTAGCGCATCACCTCGACGTCGACGCCGGCCTTGACGACGTGATGGCCCAGGGCCGAGAACAGGCTCGTCAGCATGGCCTTGCCCTGGTAGCGGTCGAAGACCGACTCGCTCAGCACCCCGGGGCCGCCCGTGTAGTAGTAGCCGGGCACCGGGCACGGCTCGCCGCCCGCGGCGTCCTCCTCCGCGCACCGCCGCGTGGCGTCCCCCGGCTCGAACTCGCCGATGGAGCGCGGCGGGGACCTCTGCCAGAGCACCTGGACGACGTCGGACAGCCCCTTTCCGCTCCCGATCTTCTCGCCGTCCGAGGCGCGGATGGCGTTGAGCTCGTGGTGGATGCCGAGCGTCACGTCGAGCAGGTGGGTCTTGTTCTGGAACGCAGAGGACCACTTCAGCGAGGCGTCGGTCGCGGTGGTCACGTACTGGTGCGCGATCGCGCCGTAGCTGCCGTTGATGATCCCGCCGTTGTAGGGGTTGTCGAACTCGATCCTGCCGTCGCGCGGGTTCAACCCGAAGGCGCCGTCTCCGCCCGACAGGGTCGGGGTGCCGTGGACGGAGAGCGCCAGGGTGTTGTCCGGATCGATGAGCAGCGTCAGCTTGCCGAGGTACTGGAGGCTCTGCTGCGTGGCGTAGTAGACGTCCGTCGACCCCGGCAGGCGGCTCCGCGCGACGCCGCCGGGCTGGTCGCCCGGCTGGAGGATGTTCAGGTTGCGCTCCAGGCGGTAGGTCGCGAACGAGGGCGAGAGGCCGGCGTAGAACCACAGCCTGTCCTTCAGGATCGGGCCGCCGATCTCGGCGCCGAAGTCGCGCAGCGAGGACAGCGTGACGTCGGTGGCGATCGCGCTCTCCTGCGTGACAACGGCGGCGCGCGACCCCTCGAAGAGGCCGGGCGTGATGCTGAAGAAGACCGAGCCGTGGTACTCGTTGGATCCGGACTTGGTGGCGACGTTGTAGTAGCCGCCCGTCGAGCGGCCGTATTCCGGCATGTAGCCGCCGGTGATCACGTTGAGCTCGTCGACGAACTCGACCGAGAGCGGCGTCCCGAGGATGCCGAACCCCGGGTTGTTCACCGAGAGGCCGTCGATCACGAACTGGTTCTCCGGCGAGGTCGTCCCGCTGATCGAGACGCCGTACCGGTCGGCGAACGCGCCCGGCGCGACCTCGGCGAGGGACTCGAACGATCGGGTGGCCGCCCCCTTCGCGCTCGGTCGGTTGAGCGGGACGCGGCTCACGAACTCGGAGCTCACGTTGACGCCCGTCGCGCTCGAGCCGACATCGACCGTCGGCGGGGCGCCGACGACGACGATCTCCTGGGCCTGGAGGGCCTCGGGGAGGAGCTGGGTGTTCACCCGGATCGTGCTGTCGAGCCGCAGCTCGACGCCGCCGCGCGAATAAGGCCTGTAGGCCTCCTTGTCGAGCCGCAGGGTGTACGTGCCTGGCGGGAGGTTCGGGATGCGGTATTGACCGGCGGCATCGGTCACCACGATCTGCTCCCCCTGGAGGGCGGGGGACGTGACGGTGACCACGACGTCCGGAGCCGGCTTGTTCGTCGCCGCGTCGATGACCGTCCCCGTGAGGACGGCGGAGCCGGCCGCGAACGCCGGGGTGGACGCGAGCGCGCCGGAGAGCGCGAGCAGCGAAGCGGCCCAGCGGCCGCGCTTCATGTGCATGGGATTGACGTGGCTCCTCGAAGGCTGTCCATGACGACCTGCCGTGAGAGAGCTTATACACGGTCCCGCGGATCTCGGATCGACTTGGAGCGCGTCGACGTGGACAGGGGCGCCGCGCTGGCGTCGTCCGCTCCGCGCGCGCCGGAGCCGGCGTGTGCGGATCGGTGCGCGCGACGGAGACCCTGGGGCCCGCGCCGGGGCGCGCGCGGGTCAGTCGGCGGCCTTCGCGACCACGGCGTCTGTCCTGCCGCCGGCGAGCGCGCCGGCGCGGCGGACGACGCCGATGAACTCCTGCTGATCGCCCTTGCTGGACGCGGCGCCCCGCGCGATCTTCTCGACGTCGGAGAGCCTCCACGAGCGCGCGTGCGGGCTGTGGCGCAGGATCTCGGAGAAGCCGGCCACGGCGGACGCGAAGCGGAGGTCGGCCGGCGCCGCGTCGAAGGTGGGCGCGATGGCGCCCGGGGCCATCCGGACCACCGTCTCTTCGGCCGCGTTCGAGCCGAGCGGCGCCTTGTGGCGGAGGCGCACGACGACCGGCGTCGCGCCGCCGCCCCGCAGCGCGGCGGGCTTGAGCTCGACGTCGTAGAGGGCCGTCACGCTGTGCCCCGCGCCGATCTCGCCGGCGTCGACCTTGTCGTTCCGGAAGTCCCGGTCGGCGACATTGCGGTTCTCGTAGCCGATGAGCCGGTAGGTCTTGACGAGCTCCGGATCGAACTCGACCTGGATCTTCACGTCGCGGGCGATGACCTGGAGCATCCCGCCGACCTGCTCGGAGAAGACGCGCCGCGCCTGCGCCTCGCTGTCGATGTAGGCGTAGTTCCCGTCGCCCTGGTTGGCGAGCTGCTCCATCATCAGATCCTTGTAGTTGCCCTGGCCGAACCCGATGGTGGACAGCGTGATGCCCTTGTCCCTCGCGCGCTTGATCGTCTTCAGGATCTCGTCGTGGGAGGTCGGGCCGACGTTCGCGTCGCCGTCGGAGAGCACGACGACGCGGTTGACGTGCCCCTTCACGAGCGTCCGCTCGGCCAGGTCGTAGGCGAGGTCGATCCCGCTCGCCATGGCGGTGGAGCCGCCCGCGGCGAGGTCCGCGATGGCGGCGAGGATCTTCCCCTTGCTCTCGACGCCGGTCGGCGCGAGCACCTCGCGCACGCTGCCCGCGTAGGTGCAGAGGGCGACGGTGTCCCCGGGCTTGAGCGACTCGGTGAGCATCCGGAGGCTCTTCTTCGCGAGCTCGATCTTGTCGGGCGACTGCATGGAACCGCTCGTGTCGACGAGGTACACGAGGTGCACCGGCGTCCGGTCCTTGACCGGCACGCGCTTGCCCTGGACGGCGACGCGGACGAGGTGGTGGCCCACCGTGAACGGCGAGGGCGCGGCCGCGAGGTGCACGGCGAACGGGCCCGTCGCGGGGGGCGCATAGCCATAGTCGAAGTAGTTGAGGAACTCCTCGGCGCGGACGGCCTGATACGGCGGCAGCGCGCCCTCGAGGATCTTGCGGCGCGCGATGGCGTAAGAGGCCGTGTCGACGTCGATCGCGAACGTGGAGAGCCGGTCCTTCGCGGGGTCCTCCACCGGGTTCACGCCGTAGTCGCGGTACGTCTCGCTGCCCTGGGGCTCGGGCGCGGCGACGGCGACCGGCGCGGGCGCGGGGCGCGGCGCCGCGGCCACCGGCTGGGGGGGCGCTTTCTTGGGCGCGGCGCCCGCCTGGGCGCGGCGCGCTTCCGGCTTGCTCGTCAGCGCGGCCCTGGACGACGGGGCCGCGACCGCGACCGCCGGCGGGGGCGCGGCGGGCGCGGGCGGGGCAGGGGCAGCCGCCTCGGGCGCGGCGGGCGAGGCCCCTGGCGCGGCGTCCTCGGCTTTCTCGTGCGCGGCCGACGCGCGGCCTTTGCCTTCCGGCGCGTCGTACTCCGGCTGCATGGGCTGCGCGGCCGCGGCGCCCATCGACGGCTGCGGCGCGGCCGGGGCAGGGCCCGACGCGCCGCAGCCGAGGAGCAACGCAGCGACGAGAGACGGGGCGACGACGGCGAACGGCAGGGTGCGCATGAGGTGTCCTCCTTGAAGGGGATCGCGAGCGCGGATCCCCGCAGTGCGTTGTCGAGGGGCCCTGATCGCCGGGCCCCGTGCAGGTCTTCGGGAGGGCCGCACGCGCGGCCCCAAAGGGCATCTCCAGGACAGGACACGTCCCCTCGCCGCGCTCGCGGATCGAAGGCCGCATGTCGCCGGTCCTCCGGCGAGCAGGCGATGGGACGCTCGCGGCCGGGGCCCGCGGTGGCGGGCTCGGCGCGTCCAGGTGTCAGGGAAACGTGGTCGCCGCGGCGGGCTTACACCCGAAATGGGGGACCGCGCGGCGCCTGCTGCAGGCGCCGCCCTGCGCGGTGCGCTACGTTGCGCAGGAGGTGGGGACGACGGCGCAGGGACGACCGTCCTCCGCTCTCCCGCCGTCTGCTCCCTCTCTCCTCAGGAGGTCCGCGATGAGCGCAGCCAGCCGCGAGCGGTTCCAGTCCAGTCTATGCCGCGCCAGGAAGATCGCCGTCCTGACCGGCGCCGGCGTCTCGGCGGAGTCGGGGATCCCCACCTTCCGCGGCGCCGGCGGGCTGTGGCGGCGCTACGAGGCGACGAGCCTCGCCTCGCCCGAGGCGTGGCAGCGCGACCCCGGCCTCGTGTGGGAGTTCTACAACCACCGCCGCGAGCGCGCCCTCGGCTGCGCGCCGAACCCGGGCCATCGCGCGCTGGCGCAGCTGGAGGCGCGGTGGCGGGGCGCCGGCCGCACGTTCACCCTCATCACCCAGAACATCGACGGGCTGCACGAGCAGGCCGGCTCCCGGGATCCGGTGCGGCTCCACGGCTCGCTGTGGCAGGTGCGCTGCCTCTCGTGCGGGAGCGTGACAGAGAACCGCGACGTGCCCATCACGCCCGCGTTCGCGGGCAGCGGCTCCCCCGATCCGGACACCCGCGCCCGGCGCTTCACGGCCGCAGAGCTGCCTCACTGCCGCTGCGGCGGCGTGCAGCGCCCGCACGTGGTCTGGTTCGGCGAGGCGCTCCAGGAGCGCGATCTCGCCGCGGCGGCCGCCGGCGTCGACGGCTGCGATCTCCTGCTCGTGGTCGGCACCTCGGCCGTGGTGTACCCGGCCGCGGGCTTCGTCCCGATGGCCAGGCGCCACGGCGCCCTCATCGCCGAGGTCAACGTCGAGCCCAGCGCGATCACCGGCCTCTGCGACGTCGTGTTCACCGGCGGCGCGGGGGAGATCTTGCCGTCGCTGCTCGACGTCGCGCCGGAACCGGCGCCGTAGAAAGAGAGAGCGCGCGCCGTCGAGCGGCCTCTTCCGGCGCGGGCCGGCGGCGTCGGCGGCGCGCCGCAGCGGGCGCGCGGTGCACGCATCGCGCGGCGCGGCGCGTGCTTCCGCGGGGGGTATGGAACAGGTCAACCGTGGGATTTCAGGGCTAACGTGGGCCGCGATCGCGCTCGTCGTGATCGGCGCCATCAACTGGGGGCTCGTTGGGCTGTTCGAGTTCAACGTGGTCGCCGCCATCTTCGGCCGCGACAGCGCGATCAGCCGCATCGTCTACGTGCTCGTCGGGCTCGCCGGGCTCTATCTCCTCTACGCAACGGCCCAGCTCAGCAAGCGCACGCGGGTCACCACGATGCCGTGATGCCGTGCCCGACATCGCTCGACGTGGCGCCCGGCGCGCGCCGAGGCGATCCGGAGCACGCGATCCGGAGCCCCTGAGAACAGGGCAGCTCCCGAGGTCGTGGTGTATTCCGGCGCGGGTCTTGCAACTCCTGGCGCCTGTCCAGAGACCCGATCCGGAACCATGGAACAGCGAGCTCAGCGGCCAACGAGGGTGTTCGCCGTTCGCCAGAGGCGTCGATCTCCGGCGGACGCGACGTGTCCAGTCACGGTGGCAATACCGTGGATGAGGCCGCAGCCGCGACGGCCGCAAGGAGTGACACCATGCCGAGCTCTCGAGAACCCGCGATAGCCCTCGTCCGCGACGCCGCCCGCCCGCTGCGGGGCGCCGCGCGCGACCACGACGCCCTGCTCGACGCCATCGGCGACCGCCGGTTCGTCCTGCTCGGAGAGGCCACGCACGGCACGCACGAGTTCTACGAGGCCCGCGCCCAGATCACGCGGCGGCTCATCGCCGAGAAGGGCTTCACCGCCGTCATCGTCGAGGCCGACTGGCCGGACGCGTACCGCGTGAACCGCTATGTCCGTGGGACGGACGACGACGGCAGCGCCGACGAGGCGCTCGGCGGCTTCAAGCGGTTCCCGCAGTGGATGTGGCGCAACCAGGACGTCCTCGGGCTCGTCCGGTGGCTCCGCGAGCACAACGCCGGCGTCGCGCGCGGGCGCCCGAAGGCGGGCTTCTACGGCATGGATCTGTACAGCTTGCATGCCTCGATGGAGGCGGTCCTCGCCTACCTCGACCGCGTCGATCCGGAGGCCGCCCGGCGGGCGCGGCGCCGCTACGGGTGCTTCGACCGGTTCAGCGACGATCCGCAGGTGTACGGCTATGCGGCCGGCTTCGAGCTGAGCGGGTCGTGCGAGCGCGAGGTCGTCGAGCAGCTCATGGAGCTGATGAAGAAGCAGGCCGAGTACGCGAAGCGCGACGGGCGCGTCGCCGAGGACGAGTACTTCCAGGTCGAGCAGAACGCGCGGCTCGTGCAGAGCGCCGAGGAGTACTACCGCACGATGTTCCGCGGCGCTGTGTCGTCGTGGAACCTCCGCGACCGGTACATGGTCGACACCGTCGCGGCGCTGGTCGCGCACCTCGACCGGCTCCACGCGCCGACGAGGGCCGTCCTCTGGGCCCACAACTCGCACCTGGGCGACGCGCGCGCGACGCAGATGGGCGAGGGCGGCGAGTGGAACGTCGGCCAGCTCCTGCGCGAGCGCTTCGGCGACGACACGTTCCTCGTCGGCTTCTCCACGCACACAGGGACGGTGATGGCCGCCTCGGCGTGGGGCGCTCCCGCCGAGATCAAGCGCGTCCGGCCGTCGCTGCCGAACAGCTACGAGCGGCTCTTCCACGACACGGAGCTGCCGCGCTTCTGGCTCGACCTGCGGCCGGAGGCGGGCGCGCGGCGCGAGCTCGTGGAGGCGCTGCGCGAGCGCTCCCTCGAGCGCGCCATCGGCGTCCTCTACCTGCCGGAGACCGAGCGGGCGAGCCACTACTTCCACGCGCGGCTCAGCGAGCAGTTCGACGCGGTCATCCACATCGACGAGACGAGCGCGGTGAGGCCGCTGGAGTGGACGGCCGAGCGGCGCGAGCCAGAGGCGGAGACGTACCCGACGGGGGTGTGAGCGCCTACGCGCCGGCGTCGACCCGCCCGCCGAGGCCGCGGGGGCGGGCGGCGGCCGAGCGCGCCTCGATGAAGCGCGACACCGCGTCGACGAACGCCTCGGGGTTCTCGAGCTGCGGCATGTGCCCTGTCGCCGGGATGAGCGTGAGCTGCGAGCCCGGCAGCGAGGCGTGGAGCTTCATCGCGGCGCGCGCGGAGCTGCCCGCGAGCCGGTCCGCCTCGCCCCAGACGATCAGCGGGGTCACGCCGAGCGGCGCCCTGGGGCCCCCTTGGAGCACGGCGTCGAGCACCGCATCCATCTGCGGCGAGCTGCCGCGCTCCAGGTCGTCCCGCAGCGCGGCGGGGGCGCGGCCGGGGTCGGCGAAGGCGCGGGTCAGGATCGACGGGTTGTAGCCGTGCTTCAGCGCGAGCGCGCGCAGCATCTGCCGGGGCAGCGGCCGCGCCAGCAGCCAGCCGACGGCCCGCGGCAGCGCGGGGACGGGCGTGCCGTTGACCAGCACGAGCCCCCGGCAGCGGGCCGCGTGCTGCGCCGCGAAGCACGACGCCACCCCTGCGCCGAAGGAGTTGCCGACGCACCACGCGCTGGCGACGCCGAGGTCGTCGAGGAGCCGCTCGAGCCAGCGCGCGTAGGCGCCGATCGAGCCGAGCGCCGGGGTGTCCGTGCGGCCCACGCCCGGCAGGTCGGGCGCGATCACCTGGAAGCGCTCCGCGAATTGCTCCCAGACGGACGACCAGTACATCGACGCGCCGCCCCAGGCGCCGTGCACCAGCAGCAGCGGCTCTCCACGGCCGCCGACGTGGACGCTGGCGGGCTGGCCGTCGATCGCGATTTCCCTCAATGAAACCGTGCTCATGCGTCTCTCCTGTGCGGATCCATCGCGGCCGCATCCTGCCTCTCGAGCGCCGGACCCGGCAACAGAAACCCAGGGAGCGCCGCGCTGCCGGGGCCTCCCGGCGCGCCGATGGAAGGCCGCGGGAGCGCCCGCGACGAACGCCGCGCTGCGCGTCTTCCGCTTGCGCGGAGGGCGGCCGGTCGGGCTATCGTCGCGGCCGTGTCCTCTGCTCAGCAGCTCCGAGAGCTCCTCGCGACGCCCGGCCTCCTGGTGATGCCTTGCTGCTTCGACGCGCTGTCGGCGCGCCTCATCGAGCAGGCCGGCTTCGCGCTGACGTTCATGAGCGGCTTCGCGGTCTCCGCCGCGCGCCTCGGCGCCCCGGACACGGGGCTCATCTCGTACGGAGAGATGGTCGACCAGGCGCGCGCGATCTGCGGCGCTGTGTCGATCCCGGTGATCGGCGACGGCGACACAGGCTACGGCAACGCGATGAACGTGAAGCGCACGGTGCGCGGCTATGCGAAGGCCGGGCTCGCCTGCGTGATGATCGAGGACCAGGTGGCCCCGAAGCGCTGCGGCCACACGCGCGGCAAGCAGGTGGTGCCCCGCGACGAGGCGTTCACCCGCGTCCGCGCCGCGGTGGACGCGCGCGACGAGGGGGCCGGCGTGCTCGTCATGGCCCGCACGGACGCCCGGCAGACGCACGGCTTCGACGAGGCGCTGGCGCGGGCCCGGGCGTTCGCCGACCTCGGGGCAGACATCGTGTTCCTCGAGGCGCCCGAGAGCGTGGAGGAGATGCGCGCGTTCTGCCGCGAGGTGCGCGCGCCGACGATGGCGAACATGGTGGATCACGGCAGGACGCCGGTGCTGCCGCCGGCGGAGCTCGAGGCGATCGGCTACAAGATCGCGGCCTATCCGCTCACCCTGCTCTCGGTCGCCGCCGCCGCCATGCGCGAGGCGCTCGCGGCTTTGCGCGCCGGCCGGCACCCGGACCCTCGCATGAGCTTCGGGGCGCTCCAGGAGGTCGTCGGCTTCCCTGACTATTACGCGGAAGAGGCGCGGTACGCGCAGCCGCCGCCCGAGAAGGGGTGAGTTCACCATGGTCACGATGTCCTCCGCCGAGCCCCAGTCGCTCCTCGACGTGGCGCGCAGCCTCGTTCCGCTCGTCAAGGAGCACGCGCAGCAGGGAGAGCGCGAGCGCCGTCTGCCCGATCCCGTCGCGAGGGCGTTCAGGGAGTCGGGGATCTTCCGCATGTGTCGTCCGCGCGCGTTCGGCGGCCTCGAGGCCGACCCCCTCACGACCCTGCGCGTGATCGAGGAGCTCTCGCGCGCCGACGGCGCGGCGGGGTGGTGTGCGATGATCTGCGGTACGACCGGCGCGTTCGAGGCGTACCTCCCCGCGGAGGGGGGTCAAGAGATGGTCGCGATCCCCGATGCCGTCACCGCGGGCGTCTTCGCGCCGAGCGGGCGCGCCGTCGAGGTCGAGGGAGGGTATCGCATCACGGGGAGGTGGGCGATGGCGAGCGCCTGTCAGCATTGCGACTGGCTGGGCGGCACCGCGGTGGTGTTCGACGGGGCAGCCCCGCGCATGTCGCCGGCGGGCGTGCCCGAGGCCGTCGTGCCGATGATCCGCGCCTCCGAGTGCAAGATCCTGGATACGTGGCGCGTCTCCGGCCTCGCCGGCACCGGGAGCCACGATTTCGAGGTCGCGGACGTCTTCGTGCCGAGTCGCCGGTGCATCCGTCTCCCGATGACCGCGCCGACGCATCCGGGGCCTCGCTTCATGTTCCCTCTCTTCGGCTTCCTCGCGAGCGCTGTCGCGTCGACCGCGCTCGGGATCGCGCGTGAAGCCCTCGATGAGCTCATCCGGCTCGCGGCGACCAAGAGGCCGGCCGGCGCGATGACGTCGCTCGCCGCGCGGCCGTCGACGGCGCTCGTCGTGGCCGAGGCCGAGGCCACGCTGGGCGCGGCCAGGGCGTACCTCGTCGAGGCGGTCGGCGCCGTCTGGGATGCCGCGCTGGCGGGCGCGCCGATCTCGCTACGGGAGCGGGCGCGCGTCCGCCTCGCCGCGACGAACGCCGCGCTCGGCGCGGCCCGCGCCGTCGATCTGGCCTTCACGGCGGGCGGCGCCACGGCGCTCTACGCGGAGAGCCCTCTTCAGCGCTGCTTCCGCGACGTTCACGCCGTCACGCAGCACGCCCTCGTCGCGCCGCAGACGCGCGAGGTCCAGGGCCGCGTGCTCCTCGGGCTGGACACCGAGCTGCCGATGTTTTGAAGGGCCGTCCGCGAGCGGAGAGGAGGAGACGGCCGGCAATACCGGCCATCCGTCATGAGCCCGCGCGGGCGCGCGCCTCACGTCATGAGCGCGCGCGTTTCATTTCAGCGGGAGGTCCACCCAGCGCTCGAAGCCCGGCCGGCGCCTGACGCGGCCGTACCATGCGTCCACGTGCTGGAGCGCGGGCCGCTCGATCGGGAGGTTGTACCACCGCTGCGCCGCCACCCCGAGGGGGATATCGGCGAGCGTGAAGTACTCCCCTGCGGTCCACGGGTGCCGTGACAGCTCCTTGTCGAGGATCCCCAGGGCGGCGAGCGCCGCCTTGCGCGCGCCGTCGATCGCGCCCTGATCGCGGCGCTCCTCCGGCGTGCGCAGGAGCTGGACGAGGAGCGTCCGCACCGGGGGCCACAGCGTCCCGAACTGCCAGTCTGTCCAGGCGTCGGCGCGCGCCCTGTCCGCGAGGTCGCTCGGCTGGAGGGGCGGCGAGCCGTAGCGGGTGAACAGATACCGCACGATCGCGTGCGACTCCCAGAGCACCAGGGGCCCGTCCTCGAGCGTCGGGACCAGCCCGTTCGGGTTGAGGGTGAGATAGTCCGCGTCCTTGACGCGGCCGAACGGCCCGCCGGCGTCGACGCGCTCGAAATCGAGCCTGAGCTCGTCGAGCGCCCAGAGGACCTTCTGTACGTTGGAAGAGTTCTTGTGACCCCAGAGCTTCAGCATGATGTCCTCGTCTTCGGTGCCGCTCAGGCGGCCGTCGCCGCGGCCGGCTTCACGAACTTCGCGTAACGCTCCACGTAGAAATCGACCGGGTTCAGGTGGGCGCGGACCGCGTCGCGCGCCTGCACGGCGTCGAGCCACGCCTGGAGCCGGGTGAGCTCCGCCGGGATGGAGAACCCGCGCAGGCGGCCCACCGCCGGCAGCCGCTCGAACCACGGATAGAAGGCGAGATCGACGAGGCTGATCTCGGCGCCCAGCCAGTAAGGCCCGCTCGACTTCGCCAGCGCCTCGCGCTCGATGAACGCGAGCACGTCGCCGAGCGTCTTGCGCCCCTCCGCCTCCTGTTCCGGCGTCTCGGCCCTGAGGAGCTGACCGAACGCGGGCACGAGGCGCGTGTTCGCATGATCGATCCAGATCCTCGCCAGGGCGCGCCTGCCGGGCTCCCGGGGCAGGAGCGGGGGATCGGGGAAGACCTCCTCCAGGTACTCGTTGATGATCGCCGACTCCCAGATGCGGTGGCCGTCGTGCTCGATGGCCGGGACCTTGCCGTAGAGCGAGGCGTCGACGAACGCCCGCGGCTTGTTCTGAAGATCGACCTCCGTCAGCTCGTGATCGATCGCCTTCTCCTGAAGCACGAGCCGGGTGCGGTGAGCGAAGGGGCACGCCTTCGCGCTGTAGAGTCGCAGCTTCGTCATCCTGTTCTCCTTCGTGGCTCCGGCCACGCCAGATGCTTTCTTGCCGCGCGGAGCAGAAGGACGAGCACCCGGATCCATCGGAACTCCCTCCAGGTTGCGCCGCGCTGGTCCAGGCTCGGAGCGCGCGCCGGCGTCGGCGGCGGTCGTCGATCGCGTTCGCGTCAGCTCACGCGTTGCAGGTCGAGCAGATAACGTGCCAGAGCGCTGTCGCGGGAACGGATCGCGATCCGTCATGACGGACATGAACTTGCTGCGACCGGAGCAGCGATTGCTGGCGATGTGCTGCTGCGGCAGCAGTCAATCCGGCGTGCGGTGGTGATCGTGTCGGAGGCCGGCGATGCTGCGCGGGCTCCCTGGCTGGCCCGGTGGGCGCGTCGCGGCGGTGTCTGCGGGTCGGTTTGCTCGCCCGGCGCTCCGCTGAGCGCCGGGCGCCGGGAGGGGTCGCTGCTGATCGAAGGGTCAATGCGGCAGATACCCGGGAGACGTCGCGCCTCGCGGGATGGGGTTGTTCAGATCTTCATCCTGACTTCCTCCTCGTGGATTGCTGGTCGCGGATGCGACAGACAGCGCCGCAGTCCGCCACCCCGTCGAGCGGCACCTCTGCGCGCGCGGATCGTCCACACGCGGGTCTCCTCCCGACGCACCGGGGGACCGCCGCTGTTTTCCGTCTTACTCTTCTATGACGGACGTTAGTCTGTTATAGTGGATATGTCAAGCCGCTCCTCGGGTCGGCGACGAGCTCGATCGGGGGTGCGCAACGCGTCTGCGGCGGGACAGCGCTGCCGGGAGGGCATCGCGCCGGAGGAGCAAGGATGTTCAGGAGAGGCTTTCGTCGTAAGCTCTGCAGCGTGATGATCGCTCGCGTCGGCTGCGGAGATCTCGGTGGCTCCGGACATCGCGATCGCGTGGTCTGCTGCGCTCGACAGGGGATTGACATCGTTGCCCGATGCGCGACGGCGGCAGGCATGGAGCGGGGCCATGGCGGGTGAGCGCCCTCCGGCCCAGCTCGTGACCGCTCGGCTGGTGCTGCGCGCGTGGCAGCCCGAGGATGCCTCTTTGATGAGGGAGGCGATCGACGAAAGCCTTGCGCACCTGCGCCCCTGGATGCCGTGGGCCGTGCACGAGCCATTGGCGCTGGAGGCCACGATCGCGCTGCTGGAGAGGTTCCGGGACGATTTCGCGGCAGGACGCGACTTTCATTACGGCATCTTCACGCGCGACGCGCGCGAGGTGCTCGGGGGCACGGGGCTGCACCCGCGGATCGGCCCGGACGCGATCGAGATCGGATACTGGCTCCGGGAGACGGCGACGCGACGCGGGTACGCCACGGAGGCGGTGGAGGCGCTGACCCGGGTCGCGCTCGAGGATCTCGGGCTGAGCCGCGTCGAGATCCGCTGCGATCCCCGCAACAGCGCGAGCGCCGCCGTGCCCCGGCGGCTCGGGTATCGACACGTGGAGACGCTCGAGGCCAACGCCCTCACGCCCGCGGGCGAGCCGCGCGACACCATGGTGTGGGCGCAGACCGCGGGGCGCGGCGGGGAAGGCCGGAGTTGAGCGGAGGCGCTCGCTGACGAATGCGCTGGACGAGCCCGAGCCCCTGATCGAAGCGTAGCCGCCACGATGAGCCGCTCGTGGAGCCGTGTGGCGCACCCCTGCATCGCCCTCGCCGTGCTCGCCGCGCCCGCGGCGGCGAGCGCCGGGGACGATGGCGCGCGCGTGTCGCTGGTCTGGCGCACGCCGGAGGGCAGCGACTGCCCGTCCAGGGACGAGGTGATCGCGCAGGTGCAGCGCCTCGTGGGGCCCGCCCCCACGCGAGAGCAAGCGCCTGTCCGCGCGAGCGCCGAGGTCCATCGCGACGCGGACGGGCGCTGGCGTGTCGAGCTCGTCACCTGGATGGGCTCCTCCCAGGGCGTCCGTGTCATCGAGGAGCGATCGTGCCGCGCGATGGCCGAGGCGACGGTGGTGATCCTCGCGTGGATGATCGACCCCGAAGCCATGGCCGCTCGCGAGAGCGCGACGGGCGCCGGCCCTGCGACGCCCGGACCACCTCCTCCGCCCCGAGCCCCCGACGCAGCCGCAGCCAGCGCCTCGCCTGCTCCCGTCCCGGCGCCTTCCAGGAAGCGAAGCGAGGCGGACCCCGGCGATCGCATCACCCTCACGGCGCGCCTCGCGGCCGCCGGCGACCTGGGCACGTTGCCCGGCGCGTCGCTCGGCGTGGGCGCCCGCGTCGCGCTCGGTTATCGCCGCGTGCGCCTCGGCCTCCATGGAGCGCTCTGGCCGGGTCGTTCGACGACGATCGCGTCGGGCCCCGAGGGCACGCCCATCGGGGGCTCCTTCGGGCTCACCGTCGTCGGCGTCGAGGGCTGCGGCGAGCCAGCGGCGCTCCCCGTCGCGCTCTGCGGCGGCCTCGAGCTCGATCACCTCACAGGCACCGGGCTCGGCGTGCGCTTCCCCGCGAGCGCATCGGCGACGTGGCTGTCCTTCTCCCCAGGGCTCGACGCGCGCTTCTCGATCCTCGGCCCGCTCGGCGTGGCCGCCCACGCCGCGCTCCTGATCCCGACGCGGCGAGAGCGCTTCGGCATCGACGACGTGGGCCTCGTGCACCGACCCTCGGCGGTCGCAGGGCGCGCGAGCCTGGGGCTGGAACTTTCGTTCTGAGCCGAACAGCCTCTCACGCTCGCTGCATTCTTGCGACAGCACGAGAAGCCCGAACGATGTTTCCCTCCCCCTCGCCTTTTCGTCACGGATCCGGACGGGGGCGGACAGTTAGCTCCACGTGGTCTTCTCGTTCGCTGCCGGTCAACCCGCGGAGGCGCCCGTGTCTCGCGCTTCATCGAGCCCGCCGCCGGTGAGCGAGCGGGCCCCGGGCGAGCTCACGGTCGAGGCGCTCTACGACGCCTACGCCGACTACGTGTACCGGTCGCTGCGCCGCCTCGGCGTCGTCGAGGCGAACCTCCCTGACGCGCTGCAAGAGGTCTTCGTCGTCGTCCACCGGCGGCTCGGCGAGTTCCACGCGCATGCGTACGTCAAGCAGTGGCTCTTCGTGATCGCGCTCCGCATCGCCCGGAACTACCGGCGCACGCTCGTCCGCAGGAAGCCGGAGCGCGAGGCCCTCGCGGCGGGCGTGGATCCGGACAGCCTCGCCGCCGAGCGCTCGGACGGGCCGTTCGAGCGCGCCGCGCAGGCCGAGGAGATCCGCCTCTTCTACTCCCTGCTCGAGACGCTCGACGACGACAAGCGCGAGGTCTTCGTGCTCGCCGAGCTCGAGCAGATGAGCGTGCCGGAGATCGCCGACACGCTCTCGCTGAACGTGAACACGGTCTATTCGCGCCTGCGCGCCGCGCGCCAGGCCTTCGAGCGTGCCCTCTCGCGCTGCCGCGCGCAGCAGAACATGGGGAGACCCCGATGAGCGAGCTGAGCCGCGAGGCGCGTTCGTTGATCGCGTCGGCCCGCCACGAAGAGGGCCTCACGCCGGAAGAGCACGCGCGATACCGCGCGCAGCTCCTCCAGCGGCTGGGCATCGCCGCGGGGGTCGCGGGCGCCGCCTCCCTGGCCCCGGCCAAGGCCGCTGCGACGGCGGACGCCGCCGCGACGTCGGCCAGCGCAGGCGCGGCCGCGCCTGCGATCGCCGCGACCGCCGTGAAGGCGGGCGTGAGCTTCGGGCTGGGGACGCTCGGCGGCAAGATCGTGATGGGGGTGACCCTCGCGGCCGTCGCCGCGACAGCGCACCTCTTCACGCGCGGCTCCGCGCAGCGCGACACGCTGGAGGCGCGCCTGTCCACGAGCGCCGTCGTGACCACGAGCGCCGCGATCGTGGCGCAGATGAAGGACTCGCTCGCCGAGGCCGAGCGCGCGACGCACGAGGCGCCCGTCGCGCCCGGGCCCGCGGAGGAGCGCGAGGAGCGGCCGGCGCCCTCGCCCAGGGCGGCCGCGCCCTCGAGGAGCGCGAGCCCGGCCTCCGGAGCGCTGGACAACGGCTTCCAGGAGGACGCGAAGCTCCTGCGCGACGTGCGTGCCGCGCTGGGAGCAGGCAAGGACGAGGAGGCCCTCAAGATGCTCGAGGCGCGCCGCGCGAACCCGACCGAGGGCATCCTCGGCCAGGAGCGGGCGGCGGCGCGCATCCTCACCCTGTGCCGGCTCGGCCGCACGGCCGAGGCGCGGGCCGCGTCCGAGCGCTTTCTGCGCCAGCACCCGCGCTCTCCGCTCGGTGAACGGATCCGGCGCGCGTGCGCGGGGGATGCCCCACCGGCCCCGGCGCAGGCAAAGGGGGAGCGCGAATGAACCGGCGGCGAGCTTCCACGCGGCCCGCCGACCTCCGCCCCCTGTTCGGGGCAGCGGCGTCGCTCTTGCTCGGCCTCGGGTGTGAAGCGGGAGGAACCTCGTCGCTCGGCAAGAACGGCGTGGGCCTCGATGGGAATGAGCCCGGCGCACAGCCGGGAGGCGCGCTCTCCGGCTTGCCCTGGCCCTCGGGCACCAACGCGCAAGACCTTGATCGGATCGCCGCGTGGGCGTCGTACCGCGGTCGCCCCGCGGACGTCGCGCTCGTGATCACCGATTACACGAGCTGGCCGGGCATCACCCAGCCGGACGGCGTCCTCGAGGGGCTCGCAGGCTTCACGGGCAAGCTCGTCATCGCGCTCCCTTTCTGGCCGATCGGCACCGGCGGGAGCCTCGCGGCGTGCGCGCAAGGCGAGTACGACGAACACTGGCGCACCCTCGGAGCGACGCTGGTCGCTCACGATCGCGCTGGCTCGATCATCCGCCTTGCCTGGCAGTTCAACGGGAACGACGTCGAGTGGAGCGCGAGCGACCCGGTCGCGTGGGTGTCCTGCTATCAGCATGTCGTCACGGCCGTCCGCGAGGCGGCCCCCGAGGCGCTCTTCGACTGGTCGAGGAGCGCGCACGGCACGCGGAACCCCGCGAGCGGCGACGCTTCCGAGGCGTACCCGGGCGACGAGTACGTCGACGTCATCGGCATCGACACCTTCGACATGACGCCCTCGTCACCCGACGAGGCTGCATGGACCCAGCAGTGCAACGGCCCTGACGGCCTGTGCGCGGTCATCGAGTTCGCGCGCGCTCACGGGAAGCGCGTGGGCGTGGGCCAGTGGGCGGTCGTCACGTGCAACGGCTTCGGCGACGCCGGCGGCGATAACCCATTCTTCATCCAGAAGATGCACGACACGTTGGCGGCCAACGCCGACGTGATGGCGTACGAGACGTACTACAACGACCCGAACGCGGGCGAGTTCTGCACGTCCCTGCACGATCCGGTCGAAGCGCCCATGGCTTCGGCCCTTTACCAGAAGCTCTGGGGGCCCTGACCCCGAGGTCGGCCCCGAGCTCGTGAAGTAACCGCAAAGCGCCGGCGCTGCGCTCCAGGCGGAGCTCTGCCTGCCAGGGCGAGACCACGCAACCAAACCGGAAGGAGCTCATCATGGCTCGACGTATCGATCTGTTCGCGCGAAACAGGCTGACCACCGCACTGGGAGCCTCGATGATGGCGCTGCTCTTGATGTCCAGCGGCTGCGTCGTCGGGGATGACCGCGCCGAGACCACGCTCGATCCGGCCGACAAGACGGCCGCCGCGCAGGTGCTCGGCTCGGTGATCAGCCTGTGGTCGGACGCGGACGTGCCGGCCATCCTGGCAGACAGCGACACCCAGGCCGTCGAGCTCGGCGTGAAGTTCCGCTCGAGCGTCGCCGGTCAGGTCACCGGGGTTCGCTTCTACAAGAGCAGCAGCAACACCGGGACGCACACCGGGCGCCTCTGGAGCGCAGCGGGGCAGGAGCTCGGGTCCGTCACGTTCATGAACGAGAGCGCGACCGGCTGGCAGGTGGCCTATTTCGACGCGCCCGTCCCGATCCAGGCGAACCAGACCTACGTCGTGAGCTATCACGCGCCGAACGGGCGATACTCGGCGAGCAACAGCTACTTCTCCAGCGCCGGCCGCGCGAGCGGCCCTCTCTACGCCTTCAGGGACGGCGAGGCCGGCGGCAACGGCGTCTACAAATACGGCACCTCCGGGTTCCCGACGAGCACGTGGCGAGGCTCGAACTACTGGGTCGACGTGCTCTTCCAGGCCTCGAGCGACGCGACGCTGCCGGCCGTCGCCATCTCCTCCCCGGCGGCGAACGCCACGCTCACCGGCACGGCGCAGGTCACGGGCACCGCCTCCGACAACGCGGGGCTCTCGAAGGTCGAGCTCCAGGTGGACGCCGGGAGCTTCACCACGGTCACCGGCACGAGCAGCTGGACGTATACGCTGAACACCCTGCCGCTGACCAACGGGGGCCACACGCTGACCGTGCGCGCCACGGACACGTCAGGCAACACCACGAGCGTCTCGCGCGCCGTGACGGTCAACAACCCCTCCGGCGAGGGCGGGAGCCTGAACCTGCCGCGCGTGGCGTGGGAGGGCGGGCCCTCCTACTACAGCGCGTATTCGTACACCGATGCCGCGGCCTGGGACAACGCGGTGTTCTTCCCGCTCGGCGTCTGGTTCGAGGGCGTCTACGGCCAGAGCGACATCGATCTCGACAAGGACGCCGGGATCAACACCTATGTCGAGCTGACCAGCGCGAGTAACATGCCGCTGATCCAGCAGAACGGGATGTTCGCCATCGCGGGGGTCAGCGGAAAGAGCAGCGAGACGGTCGGCCATATGCTGACGGACGAGGCGGACATGTGGGCCGGGGCGGGCTCCGCCGCGTGGACGGGCAACTATCCAGGCGAGGGCTCCATCTGCAACCCCTCGAGCGCATCGTGCGGCTATACCGTCATGCAGACGCTGGTGAACAACACGCCATCGGACGGGCGCGCGCGTTATGCGAACTTCGGCAAGGGCGTGATGCTCTGGCAGAGCGACAGCGAGGCGCAGCAGTTCGTCAATGCTTATACGCACGTCGTGTCCAATGACCTCTACTGGTACACCGATCCCAACATCTGCGGCGAGATGCAGACGTTCCTCGGCCTCCCGTCGTCCACGTGCCGGCTCGCCGCGAACTACGGGGTGACCATGGACAGGATGCGACACCTCGACGGGATGGACGGCAGGCGCCAGCCGATCTGGGCGTTCATCGAGGTCGGTCACCCGTTCACGGAGGACTGGGCTCCGAGCATCACGCCGGACCAGATCGCCGGCGCGGTGATGTCGTCCCTGATCCACGAGGCCCGGGGGATCATCTACTTCAACCACAGCTTCGGAGGCCCGTGCGAGACCCAGCACGCGCTCCGCGAGCCCTGCTACGCCGCGCAGCGCGCCAAGGTCAAGGAGACCAACCTGCGCATCAAGGACCTCGCGCCCGTGCTCAACACGCAGTCGTACGCGTACTCCTTCAACGCGAACCTCGACACGATGCTCAAGGAGCACAACGGCTCCTATTACCTCTTCGCGATGCTCGGGCGCGCGAAGCCGACCGGGAGCTACACGCTGACGCTGCCGCCCGGCCTCACGGGCTCCACCGTCCAGGTGCTCTACGAGAACCGCACCATCGCCATCGACGGCGGCGTGTTCACGGACTCGTTCGCGGCCGAGTACACGTACCACATCTACAAGATCACGCCGTGAGCCGGATGGGCAGCGTCGTGCGCTGCCCGGTTCCGCCAGCGCTCGCCCCTCCGACCGCCCACGCGCTCGACCCGGGGGCATCGTGGCCGCGCGGCCCGGTGCGCCTGCGGGAGGGGGCCAGCGACCGGCGGGCACGAGGTGCGCCGATCAGAGCTCGCGCGTCATCTCGATCATCGTGCGGCGGAAGCCGAACCGCTCGAACAGGCGCTGCGCGGCGGCGTTCTGCGTCGCGGTGTGGAGCACGACGCGCGGCGCCCCGAGGGCCCGGAGGCGCGCGATCACGGCGTCGAGCAGGACGGCGCCCGCGCCGAGCCGGCGCGCAGGCTCGGCCACGTAGACGTCGTGGAGCACGCCGCACGCGTCGAGCAGGCTGTTCCAGTCGCGCGGCTCCCGGCGCCCGTAGGCGTAGCCGACCAGCGCCGGCTCGGCGCCGCCCCGCTCGGCGACGACGATCGCCGCGTCGGGGTTGGCGAGCTCGCTGGTGAGCCACCGCTCGTACCCGGGCTCGATCGGCTCCAGGCACAGGAAGCGGTGCGGATCCAGGGCGTGGTGCAGGCGGACGAGCTGCGCCGCGAAGCGCGCCACCGCGGGCATGTCGGCGCGCTCCGCCGGGCGGGCCTTGAGGGTGGGGGGCATCCGCCAGGATAGCCGAGCGAACGCCGCTCGCCCGGCCGCGGCGCTCCGCGATGGACCTCTGCGCTCAGCGCTCGGCCTCGGCGCTCACCGCCCCTTGCCCGCCCCGAGGCTCTCCAGCGCCTGCTGCGCGTCCCGCCGGTAAGCGTTGTCGGTCGGCGCCGTCTCCAGGAAGCGCTGGTAGTGGCGGATCGCCTTCTCGCGGTCGTTCGTCGCGCGGAGCGCCTCGGCCAGGAGGAAGTGCGCGTCGAACAGCCACGGGGGCGCCGAGCGCTCCGGCGCCTCGCCGAGGGCGACCGCCTGCTCCAGCTCGGCCGCGGCCCCGGCGCGGTTGCCGCGCGACGCGTAGATCTTGCCGAGGCGGTAGTGCCACTCGGGGACCTTGTCGTTCGACGCGATCGCCTTGCGCCAGGCCTCCTCCGCGGCCGCCCAGTTGCCCTGGTCCTGGTAGCAGAGCGCCATCGTGGCGTAGGCCTCGTAGCGGGACGGCCGCTTCTCCAGCGCGATCTGCAGATCCGCCAGCGCGTCGCGGCTCGCCCCCTGCTTCTGCAGGAGGACGCCGCGCTGCCAGTACGCGTCGCCGAGCTCCGCGTCGAGCTCCAGCGCGCGCCGCAACGCCACCTCCGCGCGCGCCGTCTGGCCCGTCTCGTTGGCGCCCCAGCCGACGTAGAGGTGGTACTCCGCGCGGTTCGGGTCGAGCTCCGCTGCGCGCTCCAGCAAGCGCAGCGCCTCGGCCATGTTCGTGCCGCGCACGAGGAGCGCGCGGCCGAGGAAGTGGTGAGCCTCGGCGGAGTTCGGGCGATCCTTGAGCACGTCGCGCAG
Source organism: Sorangium sp. So ce119 (assembly GCF_051524405.1). NCBI lineage: Bacteria > Pseudomonadati > Myxococcota > Polyangiales > Polyangiaceae > Sorangium > Sorangium sp. So ce119. Next base: position 927,068 of record NZ_CP150310.1, read on the forward strand.
CATCGGCTCGGCCTGGCTCGCGTGGCCCGCCATGACCTGCGTCGAGCCGACGCGCAGCTTCAGATCGATGTCGTTCGGCGCCTTGCGGAGCGCGTCCGCGTACATCTCCAGCGCGCGCTCGCTCTGGCCCGTCTCCTCGAACAGGAGCCCGCGCTCCAGGGCGAGGCCCGGGTAGTCCTTGTCGGCCGCCGTGACCTTGTCGAAGACCCTCGCCGCGTCGTCGAAGCGGCGCAGGCGGCGGTAGGCCTCGCCCAGCTTGAACTGGCTGCCGAGATCGTCCTCCTTGGCGAGCGCCAGCTCGAGCTCCTGCCGCGCCTCGTCGTACCTCCCGGTCTGGAGCGCGACCTCGGCCTTGGCCTTGTGGAGCGCGGGCAGGTCCGGGAACTTCGCGGTCGCCTCCGACAGCCTCGCCGCCGCCTCCTCGTTGCGGCCCAGGCTCGAGAGCAGCGAGGCCAGCGCGACGTAGGCGTCGACGACCTCGGGGCGGTTCTCGCTCGACTTCACGGCGTCGAGGTACGCCTGCTCCGCTTCCTTCTTGTTGCCGAGCGCGAGCTCGGTGCGCCCGAGCCAGTAGGCGACCTGCGGGTCCGCCGCGTGCGTCTTCTGCAGCCCCTTGAGGAGGTCCTTCGCCTCCTTCATGCGCTCCTGGGCCAGCCACGTCTTCGCCTTGCCGATGTGCGCGGCGAGCTTCTGCGCGTCGGCGCGGGCCGCGGCCTCGAAGCGCGCCTGCGCCTCGGAGTAGCGGCCCGACCGGTAGAGGACCTCGCCGTTGCCGATCAGCGCGCGCACCGCCTGCGGATCGATCTTCACCGCGGCGGCGAACGCCTGCTCGGCCGCGCTCATGCGGGACTTCGTGAGGTGGACGGTGCCGAGCAGCGTGTACGCCTCGACGATCTCGGGGTCGCTCGCGGCGGCCCGCACCGGGCCGTCGCCCGTGACCTTGCCCAGCAGATCGAGCGCCTCCTGCTCGCGCGCCGGCGTCTGCCAGAGGAGCGACGCGATCAGGGTGCGGGCCCCGACGTGGTTCGGCGAGGCCTCCAGCGCGGCCCTGGCGCTCGCCTCGGCGGCCGCGGCGTCGCCCGCGAGGCGCTGCGCCCGCGCCAGGCCGAACAGCGTGCGCGCGCTCTTCTGGAGATCGTTCGCGCGCTGCCACGCCGCGACGGCCCTGGGCGCGTCGTTCGCGAGGAGCTCGAGCTCGGCGGCGAGGACGGCGACGTCGATGTCGTCCTTGAGCCGGGCGCCGAGCGCCTGCGCGCCCTCTCGCGCGCGCGGGAGCTGGCCGGTGGCCGCGTCCTGCGCCGCGACCGCCAGCGCGAGCAGGTCGCTCGGCTCGGAGCTCGCGAGCGCGACCATCTCCTTGCCGAAGGCGTCGTCGACGGTCCGGTGCCCGAAGCGGACGCTGCGCGCGAAGGCGACGTACCCGGCGTAGGCCATGGTCGCCCGGTGTCGCGGCGCGCCGCCGCGCACGGTCTTCGCGTCGTTCAGCGCGCCGTTCGCGGCCGAGGCGGTGTCCTGGGCGAGGGCGGCCTGGGTGCGCTTCCTCAGGTCGGCGAGCGCGGCCTCGTGCGCGGAGGCGTTGAGCCGGTCGCTGATCAGGTTCACGCCGAAGGCGCCGACGTCCGGCACGAGCGCGAGCGCGCCGCCGCCGACGGCGGCGACGGCGAGGGCCGCGACGACGTAGCGCTTGATCTTCGTCTTCTGCTGCGGGGCTTCCTGGGCGGGCGCGGCCTTCTCGACCTGCGCCTCCGGCCCGGCGCTCAGGTCGCCGATCTCCGTGCCGGCGCCCGTGAGATCGACCTCGTCGCCGACGCTGGGGTGCGGCTCGCTGAGCTCGATGCCGCGATCGTCGTCGTCCACCGGGGTCTGCGTGAAGTTCGCGGAGCGGTCGGACGGATCGTACGCGGCGGGCGCGGCGCCCGTGGGGAGGCTCGCGACGCTCTCGCCGAGCGCGATCTCGTCGCCGAAGTCCGCCGGCGGCATCCCGCCGCCGCTGGGGGGCTCGGGCGCCGTCGGCGGGAGCGGGCGCGGCCCGGGCGCCTGGAACGCGGCGCCGACGCGCGAGTCGTCGTAGTCCGGCGGGGCCTCATCGAAGAGCTCGGCGCCGACGATGGTGCCCGGTCCGGCGGGCAAGCCGGGTCCGGTGGCCTTCGTGGGAAGCGCGGGGCCGGTGGCCTTCGCGGGGACGCCGACGGGCGCATGGGCGGGGAAGCCCGCGGTGGCCGGCGCGGGGTAGCCTGCGGGCGCCGTGGCGGGGAAGCCCGCGGACGCGGCGACGGGGTAGCCCACGGGCGCCGTGGCGGGGAAGCCCGCGGATGCGGGGGCGGGGAGGCCTGCCGCGGTCGGGGCCGGGAGCCCGGCGCGGACCGGCGACGGGAGCGGCGCGGAGGCCGGCACGGGCAGGCCCGCGCCCGGGAACGGCGCGGGCATGCCGATGACGCCCGGGACCGAGCTGGGAAGATCGCCGGAGACGATCGGCAGATCGCCCGACGCCGGCGAGGGCAGCTCGGGGTCGCTGTCGCCCTCGAGGGGCAGCTCGAGCTCACCGAAGCCGAACGACATCGAGCCGCTGCTGGAGCGCGCCGGCGGAGCCGGGGGCACGTCGTCGTCGAGGTCTCCGAAGTCGTACTCCGGCGCCACGCGCGGGGGCGCGGCCTCTCCCATGCCGCGGGTGCGCCCGCGGCCGAGCGGCTGCGTGGCGGCCCCGGCGCGGCCGCCGGGACCCGAGTCGCGCGCGCCGGGCGCCGAGTCGCGCGCGCCGAACGCCGGGTCGCGGGAGCCGGGCGCCGAGTCGCGCGCGCCGAACGCCGGGTCGCGGGAGCCGGGCGCCGAGTCGCGCGCGCCGAACGCCGAGTCGCGCGGGCCGAACCCGAGCGTCCGCCGGCTGCTCGGGGGAAGCGGATCGACCCGCGCTGGCAGATCGGTGTCGGCGAACGCCGTGGGCGTCGCCGGGGCGGTGCGCGACTCCGCGCGCGATCGCGCCGGGAGCGGCGCCGGCGCGGCGGGCATGTTGCCGTACACGACCGGCAGGTCGTCGGGGTCGAGCCCTTGCGCCTCGACGTCCGCCGGGCTCGGGAGCTCGACCATCAGGTCGATCTCGCCGAAGCCGCGGCGCTGCGGCACCGTCTTGGCGTTGCGGCGATCGGAGGGCGCCGGGCGATCCGGCACGTCGGGCAGGCCGATCTCGCCGAAGACCTCCGGTCCCGGCGGCTCGGCGCGCGGCGCGGGCGCTGCGGCGGCGATCGGCGCCGGCGCGGCGGGCGCCGTCTGCGCCCCGCGGCGCGGCGGGGTCGGCACCGGCGCTGGCCCGGGGCGCCGGGGCGGCGCGACCGCGGGGAACGCGACGTCCTCCGGCGCTGCCACGGGCAGATCGGCGTCGTCGTGCATCGCCGGTGCGCTCCGCTCCGAGAGCTGAAGGCCCCCCGCGCCAGCCCGCGGCGCGGGCGTGGGCGGCGGCGCAGGCGCGGGCGTCGGCGCAGGTGTCGCCGCGGGCGCAGCGCCCCCCTTCGTTACCAGCAGGCTCGTGCCGCACTTCGGACAGCGCATTTTGAGCCCCGCTGGGGGAACGCGCTTCTCGTCGACCTGGTACGGCGATTTACATCCGTCGCACTCGACCTTGATCATGCTCCCCGACCCGATGCGGGCGCTGCGACTGCCTCCGCAGGCCCCGTCACGCTCGTTCGGCCTGCGACAGGCCGGGATGCCCCGACATCCGCTCTCCTTACTAGCAGGGCTTGTGGTCCTTGGATCGCCTCTTCTACGGGCCCTCCTCAAATCGGCCCCGGCGTCCGCGTCCCGCGCGGATCCCGCGCGCGCCTCGTCCTCACCTCGCTCCGCGTCGCGCGGCAGGCCGCGCGCCCTACGCCCGGAGCAGAGCCGGAACGCCAGCGGCGGCGAGACGGCCGCGACCAGAGGGCGCCGGAGGGGGCGCGAGGGGCCGGCGACGCGGGGCGTGCCGACAACGCGGCCTCGCCAAGCGTCCTCCACCTGTGCTAACGCGCTGCCGCCCATGCAGCGGTCGACGGCGGTCATCTACACGCTCTTCTTCGCGGGCGCCGTGGCGTTCGTCATCGCGCAGAGCGGCCCCAAGGGCCGCGGGGCGGCCAGCGCGCCCGCCGACGCCGGCGCGAGCGTCGACGCCGGCTCGCCCATGGCGACGGCGCCGACGGCGGCGGACGACGGCGACGCAGGCACCGACGCCGGCGTCGAGGGCGCCCCGGGGAGCGGTCCGGAGCAGGCGGCGCGATCCGACGCGGGCATCACGCTCCTCTCGGGAGAGGCTCCGCCCGGCCTGCCCACCGAGGCCCCGAAGAAGGTGCGCTTCGGCGTTGTGCTGGTCCAGTACCGCGGCGCGCAGGGCGCGACGCCGAACGCGCGGTCGAAGGACGCCGCGCTGGCGCTCGCCAGGGAGCTCGCCGAGGTCGCCAAGACGGACTTCAAGGCCGCCGTCGACAAGGGCGACAAGGGATCGACCGACGACCTCGGCTTCATCCCGCGCGGCGTGCTCGAGCCCGCGCCCGAGTACGAGCTCTTCAGCCTCCCCAAGGGGGGGGTGAGCGGCCCGGTCGACACGCCGCGCGGCTTTTGGATCACGCGGCGGATCGAGTAAGAAAGCGTACCGCGCGCGGCGCGTCGCCGCAGGCGCGAACGAGGGGAGATACCGTATGGCGACGATCGACATCCGCCGGCAGCACTCGCTCACCAAGGAAGAGGCCCGGCAGCGCGCGGAGGTGCTCGCGCGGGGCATGGAGGACAAGCTCGGCCTCCAGTGGCGATGGGATGGCGATCTCATCCGCTTCGAGGCCCCGGGCGGCGCCGCCAAGGGAACGAAGGGCCTCGTGCGCGTCGAGGCGTCGGCGGTGCAGGTCGAGATCGATCTCCCGTTCCTGTTGAAGGCGATGAAGGGCACGATCGAGTCGAAGGTCAACGAGAAGCTCGAGGCCGTCCTCGGCAAAGCCTAGCGAGGACAGCCGGCCTCAGCGTCCCGGGCGCGCCGGGCGCCTCGATGGACCGGCGCCTCGGCGGCGAGCCGCCTGGCCGCTCGCCGCGCACCGTCGTCCCGCGCTCCCTCCTCCTCATCTCGACGCCCTCCGCTCGCCAGCGAGCGACCTCCACCTCGATCGCCTCGCGCACCTGCGCGCGGCAGCGCACCGCGTTCCTCGTCTTCCGAAGGTTCCGAGGAAGCGCGCTCCGCGCGCGCGCCGGCCGCGCCTCGACCGCGGGCGCGCGAGCGCCGCATGGCGCTGCCCGAGCCCACCCCCTGCCCGGCGCGCTTTACTCCGCGCGCTTCGGTTCGCTACTCTCCGCCATCGTCATGCGTTGCGCACAGATGAGACCCCCTTCGGAGGCGTCGCAGGCGAGATGACGGTTCAGGCACCCGAAGGGCAGGTGGAAAGCATGACGGCCCTGATCGCGCGTCTTCGCGCGGAGCAAGGCGACCAACCGGAGCGACAGCTCCAGGCGCTGCTGCTGCATGAGCTCGGCGCGCTCGAGGAGGCGCTCGGCGAGGAGCCCACGGCGGCGCGCGACTACCTCGCTGCGTTCAACGCGGATCCGCAGTTCCGCGAGCCGCTCGAGGCGCTCGTCCGCATCCTCACGCGGCGCAAATCGATCAAGAACCTCGGCAAGCTGCTCGACGCGCTCACGCGCGCCGCGGCCACGCCCGAGGAGCGGGCGCGCGCGTTCTGGGAGCGCGCCGCGTACCTCCAGGACCACGAGCAGAACCTCTCGGCGGCCAAGGAGGCGCTCGAGGAGGCGGCGCTCAGCAACCCGGAGGACGCGACGCCGTGGCTCGAGCTCGAGCTCATCGCGGCCAAGGAGGGCGACCTCGCCGGCCGGATGCGCGCGATCGAGGCCCGCGCCGAGCTCGCGACCGACCCGACGTGGAAGGGGCTGCTCTTCATCGAGCTCGCCGACCTCGCCGCGGCGACCGAGAACGTCGAGCGCGCCTACGAGCTGCTCGACGCGGCCGCGGCGCTCGAGGGCCGGGCGCGCTTCAGGTCGCAGCTCGCCCTCGAGGCCATCGCGCGCCGCGAGGAGGACCTCGGCGCGCTCGCGCGCGCCCTCGAGGGGCAGGCCGAGCTCATCGCCGACGCGCTCGACGACGAGGCGAGCGGCGAGGCCAACGGCGTCCCGCGCCACATGCGCAGGCCGGAGTACGCGGCCGACGCGTGGCTCCGCGCCGCCGAGCTGACGCAGCGCGCGGGGACGGGCGGCTTCGCGTCGCTCCTCGAGCGCGCCGCCGAGCGGCTGCCCCAGTCGGCGCTGCTCGGGCGGGCGCGCATCGCCGCGCTCGAGGCCGCCGGCGAGGCGGAGGCCGCCGCCGGCCTGGCGAAGCAGGAGATCGCGCGCGGCGCGAGCGGGCCCGGCGCCGCGGCGCTGTGGCTGCGCATCGCCGAGGCGGCGGCGCTCGCGAGCGATCGCGAGGCCGCGCTCGCGGCGCTCCGGAGCGCGCTCGCGGCCGACCCGCAGTGCATCCCGGCGCGCGCGCTGGAGATCGACCTGCTCGGCGACGGCCAGGATCCGTCCGCGTTCGCCGCGTCGCTCGAGGCGACCGCGGCGTCGTACGGCAGCGACGAGGCGCGCGGGCGCGCGCTGCTCCTCGCGGCGTACGTCTGGGCGGTGCGGACCGACGACGTCGGCGCGGCGAAGGCGGCGCTGTCGCAGGCCGGCATGGCCGGCGTCCACCCGGGCGTGCTCGCGCGCTTCGGGCGGTCGTTCGCGGCGCTGCGCGGCGACGCGGCCTGGTACGAGGAGTCGACGAAGCGGCTGCTCTCGACCGGCGTCGACCCGGCGGAGAAGGCGAGCCTGTGGTTCGAGATCGGCCGGAGCCGCCTGCTCCGGGGCGACGCGGACGGCGCCGAGGGCGCCTTCGCCGAGCTCGCCGCCGCCGGCGCGGACGACGGCGCCGCCCCGAACGCGTGGCTCGGGAGGGCGCTCGGCGCCTTCGCCGTCGACCTCGTGCGCAGCCGGCGCGAGCCCGGCGACGAGGTCGGCGCCGCCCCGCGGCGCTCGCCGACGGTGATCGAGGCGCTCGCCGAGGTCGAGGGCGAGGACACCGCGCGCGGGCTCTGGCTCGTCGCGGCCCTGCGCAGCGCCCGCGACGGCGAGCTGGATCGCGCGCGCACCCGGCTCCGCGCGCTCTTCGAGCGCTCCGCGGACGACCAGGTCGTCGCGGTGTTCCTGGCCGAGCTGGACCGGCGCGCCGGCAGCCCCGCCTCCGCGGCCGCCACGCTCTCGACCTGCGCCGCGGCGATCGACGACGCCGATCTCTCCGCGGCGCTGCACATCGAGGCGGGCATCCTGCTCTGGCGCGCCGGCGAGCGCGGCCGCGCTGTCGACGAGCTCGAGGCGGCGCGCGGCAAGGCGGCGCGGGCGGGCGCGACGATGCTCACCTGGGCGCTCCGCGGCCACGAGGCGAACGACCTCCAGAGCCGGCGCCGCGCCCTCGAGGTCGCGGGCGAGGCGGGCGAGGACCCCGCGGCGCTCGCGCTCTCGCGGTTCGGCCTCGAGGTCGGCGCCGCCGAGGGCGGCGACCCGGACGAGGCGCTCGCGACGCTCGAGGCGCTGGAGTCGCAGGCGAGCGACGATCTCGCCCTGGCGGCCGCGCTCGGGAGGCTCCTCTGGCAGCCCGCCCTCGAGCAGCGGAGCGCCGTCGAGCGCGCGCTCGACTACATCGAGGAGCGGGGCGACGGCGCCGCGTCCATCGCGCACGCCGAGCGCTTCCGCCTCACGCGCACCCTCGACCAGGACCGCGCGCGCACCGCGGCGCGCGCCGCCGCGTGGGCCGCGGCCGACCCGAGCCCGCACGCCGACCTCGAGTGGCTCGGCGCGGCGCTCGGCGCCGAGGACCGCGAGGCGGAGGTCGCCGCGCGCAGCGCCCTCGCGCGGCACCTGGAGGGCGAGGCCCGCGCCGCGATGGAGGCCTCGGCCGCGATCGTCGGCGCGCTCGACCAGCCGAACCTGCCGCGGCCGTTCCTCTCGGGCGAGCACGCGCCGGCGCAGCTCGCCAACCTCGAGCTCGCGCTCCCCGGCTGCGATCCGCGGCGCCGCGCGGCGGCGCTGCACGGGCTCGGCGACGCGCTCGGCGAGGACGCGCAGCTCACCGCGCTCGGCCTCGCGGGCTGGTCGGACTTCGCCGCCGGCGATCACGAGCGGGCGCTCGCCGCGTTCCGCACCGTGGTCGAGCGGCGGCCCGACGACATCGCCGCCTGGGAGGGCGTCCGCGCCACGTCGGAGGCGCTCCGCGACCCCGTGTCGACGGCGCTCGCCGCGGCGCAGCTCGGCGCGCTCTGCAAGGACGACGCGCGCGGCGCGGAGTTCTGGGAGAGCGCCGGGCTCCTGCTCCTCGAGCACACCGACGCCCACGACGACGCGGAGATCGCGTTCGATCGCGCCTTCGGGCGCGACCCGCGGCGCGGCGTCGCCTTCGATCGGCTGTTCCGCCGGGTCCGCGCGCGCAACGAGGACGACCGCCTGCTCGACATCATCGAGCGGCGGCTCGGCGTGGCGGAGAGCGACCTCGAGATCTGCAAGCTGTTCTGGGAGCGCGCGCGCGTGCTCCGCAAGAAGGGCAAGCTCGACGAGGCGCTCGCCGCGCTCGAGAACGTGACGCTGCTCGAGCCGGACCACATCGGCGCGCTGGCGCTCTCGGCCGACATCTCCAAGGCGCAGGGCGATCTCGGCCAGGCGGCGGCCTTCTACGCCGAGCTCTCGCGTGTCGCGAAGGCGCCGGGGGAGCAGCGCCTCATGTCCGGCATCACCGCGGTCGACGCGTACGAGAAGCTGGGCGAACACGACAGGGCGCTCGAGGTGCTGGTCGGCCTGCACCGGGCCGGCCTGTCGACGCTCCCCGTCCGCGAGCGCCTCGTCCGGGTCGCCGCCCGGGTCGGCTCCTGGGACGAGGCCACGCGCCTGCTCGAGGAGCTCATGGTCGAGCGCGACACCCCCGCCGGCCGCGTCGAGGCGGCGCGGCTCGCGATGGCGATCTACCGCGACCAGCTCCGCGCCCCGCGCCGCGCCGAGAAGGCGGCCGCGAAGCTCCTCGAGGAGGCGCCGGACGACGGCGAGGCGATCGATCTCGTCCTCACGACGGACTACGAGCCCGCGTTCCGCACCCGCGTGCTCGGCCGCGCCAAGTCGACGCTGATCCACGCGCTCGCGTCCGACCCGATCGACGCCGACCGGGTCGCGCTCCTCGCGAAGATCGCGGGCGCCGGCCAGGACGCGGCGCTCCGGCAGGCCACGCTGGGCGCGCTCGTCGCGCTCGGCCGGGTCGACGAGGGGATCAGCGCGGAGCTCAGGAAGATCGACGCCCGCGTCCCGGCGCGCCCGCAGATCGCCCTCGACGCCAAGGCCATGGCCGAGATCGCCGATCCCCTCGACACCGGGCCGGTCGGCGAGCTGTTCGCGAAGATGGCCGAGACGATCACCATGGCGCTCGGCCCCTCGCTCGTGTCGCTCGGCGTGGGCAAGAAGGACCGCATCGACTCGCGCGGCGGTCATCCGCTGCGCGTCGCGGTCGCCGAGTGGATGGGCGCGCTGAGCTTCGAGACCGACTTCGAGCTCTACGTCGGCGGCCCGAGCCCGCGCGGCGCCACCGGCGTCTATGGCCAGCTCCCCGCGCTCGTGCTCGGCCCCGAGATCACGACGCCGCTCGACGCCGCCTCGCGCTCGGCGATCGCGCGCGAGGCGTTCGCGCTGCGCCGGGGCATCACGTCGCTCAGGACCCGGGACGACAACACCGTCGCCTCGCTCGTCGCGGCCGCCTGCATCGAGTCGGGCCTCGCGGTCCCGCACCCGCCCTACGCCGTCTTCGGCGAGGTCTCGCGGGCCATCCACAGGGAGATGTCGCGCGCGACCCGGAAGGTCATCGCCGAGGTGTGCCAGCGCATCGTCTCGAGCCAGCAGGACCCGCACCGCTGGGCGCAGGCTGCCCGCAGGAGCATCGATCGCATGGCCGTCATCGCCGCCGGCGACGTCTCGCTGGTGCTCTCGGACATCCTCGGTACCCCGCGCGAGCAGCTCGGCGGCGTCGTCGCCGAGAGCGAGCGGGCGCGCCAGCTCGTCGCGTTCGTCCTGTCGCAGAGCTACCTCGAGCTCCGGAAGAAGCTCGGGATGGGGGTCCGGTGAGCAAGAATCCGCAATCCAAGAGCTCCTCTGGCAACGGCGGCGAGGAGGGCACCCCGTCGCAGGAGAAGATCACCGTACCGCCGCCGGCGATGTACGGCGCGGCGGTGTCCGAGGGCGACGTCGAGGAGGCCACGCTCCTCGCCAAGATCCCCGACGAGCTCATCAAATCGATCCGCGCCGCCGAGGAGGGGGAGCGCGTCGGCGAGGGCGGCCTGAAGCAGCTCTTCTCCCGCGAGCCGGTGCCGGTGCCCGCGCGGCCCCCGCAGAGCGCCGGAGAGAGCGACGCGCTGATCGACATGCTCTTCGAGGACCAGCGCGTGGACGACGCCGACGACGGCGTCGTGACCTCGGCGCCCGCGCTGACCGGCGCGCGCCGCAACGCCGCGCCGCCGCCCGCGCCGCCCGCGCCGCCGCGTCCGCCCGTGTCGACGCCCACGCCGCCGCGGCCGACGTCGTCCGCGCCGCCGCGCCCCGCGTCGCTGCCCCGCCCCGCGGTCCCACCCCGCTCGGGCAGGCCGGGCGACGTGAAGGCGTCGCTCGGCGGCGATCTCACGCCCAGCGATCGCACGCCGAGGGTCCCGCCGCCCGCCGCGTCCGCGCGGTTCACGGCGCCGCGGCCGCCGTCCGCCGCCGTCGCGCCGCCGCCGCTGCCTCCGCCGTCCAGGCGATCGGAGCCCGTGCACGACGAGGACACCGCCGAGCCGGGCGACCGCGCGACGCCGATCCCCGACGGCGGCGATCCCCCGTTCGAGTTCGCGCCGCCCAGCGTCGTCAGCAGCAGGCGCCCCGCGCCGACGAGGGGCTTCGAGGACGATCTCGCGGCCGGCATCGAGGACGAGGACACGACGGGCTTCGACGACGAGGAGACCAAGGCCCTCGACGAGCCCGGGCCGACGACCCGGCCGTACGCCGGCGAGCCGTCTGCCCCCGCCGACCTCTGGGACAAGGCCGCGATCGAGAGCGATCCCGGCGAGCTCGTCGACGAGTCGAGCCTGATCCACGGGCAGGTCGACGCCGACGCCGACGACGATCTCGCGAAGACGCGCGTCGCGGACCGGCGGCCGTCGTTCCGCGCGGCGTTCGAGCCGCCGCGCTCGGTCGCGCCTGCACGCGAGCCCGAGAGCCTGCCGCCGCTGCCCTCCATCCCGCCGCCCGCGTCCGTGTTCCCCGGCGAGCAGGACGCGAGCGCGATCCTCGTCCAGTCGCAGCAGCGCGACGTCTGGGCGGCGCGCGCCGCGTGGCTCCGCGCCGAGGCCGAGCTCATCGAGGACCCGACGGCCAGGTCGCGCGCCCTCCTGCCGGTCGCCGAGCTCTACGTGATGGCCGGCGAGGACGCGACCGCCCGCGCCGTCGCCGCCGAGGCGCGCGACCTCTCCCCGGGCCTCGTCTTCGCGCACCGGCAGCACCGCGGGCTCCTGATGCGCGAGGGGGATCTGCCCGGCGCGCTCGACGCGCTCGAGGCCGAGACCCGCATCCTCGGCACGCCGGCCGCGCGCTGCCACAACCTGGTGCTCGGCGCCGAGCTCTCCCGCATCTCGCTCGCCGACCCCGAGGGCGCGCACAAGCGCCTGGAGCTCGCGGCCCGGATCCACCCCGTCGACCCGCGCGCGCACGTGCAGCGCTTCTGCGAGGCGCTCGCGGCGCCGGACACGGACGCGGCGGCCTCCGCCACCCTCGCCAAGTTCCGCCTCCCCGACGCGCCCGAGCTCGCTCCGCTCGCCGCGGCGTGCGCCCAGGTCGCCGCGCACCGAGGCGCGCCGCGCCGCGCCCGCACCGCGCCGGCCACCCCGTACGAGGCGCTGCTCCGCGCCCGCGCCCTGCTGCGCGCCGGCGATCTCGCCGAGGGCCTCGCGAGCCTCGAGCCGCTGGGGGACACCTCGCTCGCGCCCGCGGTCGCATGGCTCACCGCGGCGCTGGGCGCCGCGCGCACGGAGACCCGCCCGGCGGCGCTCGCCGCGCTCCGCAGCGTCACGTCGGGCTCCCACGGCGGCCAGGCGCGCCGCGCCCTCGCCGCCCAGGCGATCGAGCTCGGCGACGCCGCCGCGGCCCGCGGCGCCACGCTCGAGGACGGCGGCGCCGGCGGCGCGTTCTCGCCGGCCGATCACGTCGTCCTCTCGGCGCTCGCCGGCGGATCCGCCGGCGAGATCGAGCCGTGGCTCGACGCCCTCGCCGGCGATCCCGAGTTCGCGCCGCTCTGCGCCGCCGCGAGCGCCGCCCTGAGCGACCCGAGCGCCGCGGCCGACGGGGCGCTCGCGGACGGCGCCCCCGCGTCGAGGGGCGTGCGCGCCATCGGCGGCGCGAGCGCCCGCGCCGCCGCGATCCTCGGCCGCGCGCTCTCGCGCGAGGCGATCGCCTCCGAGGGCATCGACGCGAGCGACGCCTTCTCCCGCGCGGTGCTCACCTACGGCGACAACGCGCCCGAGAGCCCGCTCTTCCGCGCCCTCGCGCTCGAGCTCGACCTCGACGGCGACCGGGGCGCCCGCGTCGCCAGGAGCGTGGCCGCGCTCCGCGAGGTCGCGTCCGATCGCGACAGCGCGCTCGCCGCCGCCGTCATCGCCGAGCTCGCGGGGGACCAGCGCGCCGCGATGAGCGACCTCGATCGCGCCCGCGCCGCGGATCCGCAGCACGAGGGCGCCGCGCGCGCCCGCGCCGCGCAGGAGAGCGGCGTCGGCGCGGCGCGCATCCTCGCGGAGCACGCGCTCACGCTCGAGGAGGGCCCGCGGGCCGCGGTGCTCGTCACCGAGGCCGCGATCCGCCTGCTCGACGGCGGCGACAACGAGGAGGGCGAGCGCCTGCTCTCGCGCGCCGCGCAGATCGACGCGAAGCTCCCCGTCGCGCTCCACCTCGGCGAGCGCAGCGCGCGCGCCCGCGTCGATCGCGACGGCCTCCTCGAGTGGCTCAGGACCCGCCGCGAGAGCGCGGCCGATCCGCTGGAGCGGTCCCACGACCTCGTCCGCGAGGCGCTCCTCGTCGCCGAGGCGGATCCCGCGTCGGCCGCGTCGCTCCTCGAGTCGGCGCACCGCTCGCGCCCGCAGGACATCGGCCTGCGCGAGCTCTTCGAGCGGCTCGCGCCGGAGCCCCCGGCCGACCGCGCCGCCTGGCGCGCCGAGCGCGCGACCGAGCTGATGCGCGCGCTCCACGCCGGCGGCGACGACATCGCCGCGGCCGGCATCGAGGCCGCCCGCCTCGCGCTCGAGGCCGCCCTCGAGTACGAGCGCGCCGGCGATCTCGGCCAGGCCGCCGCGTGCGCCCGCCAGGCGATCACCGCGGGCGACGAGGCGCTGGCGCCGATCGCCCTCCACCGCGCCGCCGCCGCCGGCCACGGCACCGGCGAGCTCGTCGACGCGCTGATCCCGCGCGCCCGCGAGGCGACGGACGTCGCCGAGCGCCTCGAGATCTACGAGCGGCTCGCGGAGCTCGACGAGCTCGGGCGCAGGGACGCCGGCAGCGCGCTGCTCTGGCGCCGCTCGATCCTCGAGGAGACGCCGCACCACCTCCCGACGCTCCGCAAGGTCGCCTCCTACCTCATCGGCGAGGGGCGCGACGAGGAGCTCGAGCCGATCGCCCTCGAGGTCGCGCGCGTCCTCGACGGCCCGGAGGCGATCGCGCACGCGCTCCTGTCGGCGCGGCTGCGGATGCGCGTGCTCCCGTGGGAGGAGACGTTCGAGCCGGTCCAGATCGCGTACCGGAACGAGCCGCGGGGCATCTGGGCGCTGCGCCAGATGGCCGCCCACGCCCGCGCGAAGGCGGATCACGCCCTCGCGATCGAGGCGGAGCGCCAGCTCATCGAGCGCACCGATCGCCCGTCCGAGGCCGCCGCCCTGTCGGTGCGCGCCGCCAAGGACGCCCTCCTCGCCGGCTCGATCGAGGACGCCGTCGCCTTCTTCCGGCACGCGATCACGCTCGTCCCGCACTACCTCGTCGCGCACCTCGATCTCGCCGACGCGCTCGAGCGCGGCGGCGACGCGGCGGCCGCCGCCGCGGCGCTCGAGTCCGCGGCGGGCGCCAGCGTCGGCTCCGAGGGGCGCGCGCACTCGCTCTACGCCGCGGCCGTGCTCTGGCAGGACAAGGTCCAGAACGCCGCGCGGGCCCGCGACGTCCTCGAGGCGGTCGCCACGGTCGACCCGTCGTACGCCGACGTCTTCTCGCGGCTCAAGGCGATCTACGTCGCCGAGGGCGCGCGCGCCGAGCTGGCCGCGCTGCTCGAGCGCCGCCTCGACGCGGTGACCGATCCGACGGAGCGCGTCGAGATGGAGGTCCTCCGCGGCCGGGCGCTCGCCGACGTGGGCGACGCGGCCGCCGCCAAGCGGGCGCTCGCCGCCGCGCTCGACGCGAACCCCGACCACGTGGAGGCCCTGTCCGCGTTCGCCGACGTCTGCGCCGGCGAGGGCGACTGGACCGGCGCCGAGCAGGCGTGGATCCGCCTCGCGCGCCTCGTCCCCGATCCCGAGAAGCAGGCCGCGATCTACCTCCGCCTCGGCGAGCTCTACGACGAGCACCTCCCGAACGCCGAGCGCGCCGAGCTCGCGTACCAGGAGATCCTGAAGCGCGCGCCGGGCGACGTGGGCGCGCGCGAGCGCCTCGTCGCGCTCTACAAGCGCGCCGGCGACGGCGCCCGCGCGCTGGAGCAGCAGAACCTCCTCATCAACGCCGCGGAGGCGCCCGAGCTGAAGTGCCGCCGCACCGCGGAGCTCGCCGAGATCCACGAGTCGATGGGCGAGATGAAGAAGGCCGAGGCCACGCTGCTCACCGCGCGCAAGACGTGGCCGAAGGACGACTTCGCGCTCGGCGCGCTGGCCCGCTTCTACCAGCGCACCGAGCAGACCGCCGCGGCGAACGTCCTGCTCGACCGCGCCCTCGCCGACGCGCGGCGCGCGCTCAACACCGGCCGCTTCGAGCCGTACCTGTTCTCGACGGTCGCCACGGTCGCCGAGCTCCGCGGCCGCGCCGGCGCGTCGCGGATCGCGCGCGCGACGGTCGCCGCGCTCGACGGCCGCGACGCCGCGATGGGCGGCGCGGGCAACGCCGCCGGCGCCGCCCGCCTCGACGCCCACCTCGCGCCGGAGCTCATGACCCCGGCGTTCCGCGAGCTCCTGCTGAAGACGGGCCCGCTGCTCGACACCGCGGTGGCGTTCGATCTCGACTCGATCCGCGCGACGCCGCTGCCGCCGCAGCACGCCGACATCACCGACCTGGCCCGCGGCGTCGGGGCGGCGTACGGCCTCCCCAACCTGCAGGTCTACATGACGGCCGCGCTCGGCGCCGTCTGCGTGCCGGCGTCCACGAGCCCGCCCAGGATCGTCCTCGGCCAGTCGCTCGTCACCTCGCCGCGCGAGGACGTCCGGCTCTTCCTCATCCACCGCGCGGTCAAGATCCTCCAGACCAACGCCTCGGCCTTCTCGCGGACGGCGCCGATCGATCTCTGGCCGCTGCTCGCGGCCTACCTGAAGGCCTTCTCCCCGTCGTGGTCGCCGCAGGGCGCGGACGCCGGGCGCCTCCGCGAGTACCAGGGCCGCATCGATCGCGCGATGTCGGGCGGCGCGGATCCGAAGCTGGGCATCCTCGCCGCGGACGTCATCGGCTCGATCGGCAACCGCGCCTCGACCCTCAACACGGCGATCAACGGCTGGGGCAACCGAGCCGCCTTCCTCGCGGTGGGCGATCTCAACATTGCGCTCACGGGCATCGCCTGGGCGGGCGGCCACGCGAACGCCCCGCCCGCCGCGGGCAAGGACCGCATCACCTGGATCGGGCGCAACGCGGAGGCGCGCGACCTCATCGTCTTCGCCGTGAGCGACGGCCTGGCCGAGGCGCGGGAGCATCTCGGGTTCAACGAGTGACGCGGCGCGGGCGCTCCTCGTCGG
Organism: Sorangium sp. So ce119; assembly: GCF_051524405.1. NCBI lineage: Bacteria > Pseudomonadati > Myxococcota > Polyangiales > Polyangiaceae > Sorangium > Sorangium sp. So ce119. The sequence continues at coordinate 943,060 of NZ_CP150310.1, forward strand.
GCGCCGTCGCGCTATGTTGAGCGCGCGTCTCGCGATCACTTCGCCGTCGCGGGGGCTCGCTTGGCCGCGTATGCTCCGCCGCCCGCCAGCGAGCGCTTCGCCGCTCTCATCCAGCGTCGGCTGTCCACTCCTCACGACCCATGACCACGACCCTCAAGGCCAAGCGCCGCGTCTCCTACGACTGCTCGAAGTGCCCGGCCTACTGCTGCTCCATCTACGAGCGGGTCGAGGTGACGCCCCGCGACCTGCGGCGGCTCGCCCGCTATTTCGGCCTCACGGTCGAGGCCGCCGAGAAGCGCTTCACGAAGCGCTACAACGACGAGCGCATCCTCCGGCGGCAGTCCGATCCGCTGCTCGGCCGTGTTTGCCGTTTCCTCGACCTCACGACGCGCGGCTGCACGATCTACGAGGCGCGCCCCGAGGTCTGCCGCGATTACCCCGGCAGGCCGCGGTGCGGCTACTACGACATGCTCCAGTTCGAACGGGAGACGCAGGACGACCCCAACGTGATGCCGCTCGTGCAGATCACGTTCCGCTCGAGGACGCCGGCGGGCTAGCTCGTTCAGGACGCGGGCTTCACGCCATCTCGTTGAGCTCGTCGGCCACGTCGGCCATGTCGGCCATGTCCGTTACGTCCGCTTGCGCCGCGACGCCCGCCGTCGCTCGCTCGTGCAGCCACTCTTCCGGCCGGTCGGCGGGGTAGACCCGCAGCGACCCGTCCGCCGGGCCGAGCAGATCGTCCATGCGCGCCACGCCCGTGATCCGCTGCGCCGCCATCAGGCCAGAGATCGAGGCGCCGGCCACCCCGTGGCTCAGGGTGCTCGCGCCGCACTGGTACAGCCCCGGGATCCTCGTCCCGATCGAGAACGACAGCGGCCCGAGCTGCCACGGCGTCTTGGCGGTGCCGTAGGCGGCGCCCCGGTGCGAGGCGCAGTAGAAGTCGTTCGTCAGCGGCGTCGCCACCGAGCGAAACACGATCGCGCGGGAGATGCCGGGGATGATGTTCTCCGCCGCGGCGATCACCTGATCTCCGAGCGACTCCTTCAGCGCCTCGTAGTCTGCCCCCCGCTCGCCCGTGCGCGTCTCCTTCCAGCGCGTGAAGGGGCCGTGGGGCACGAACGTGAACATCTCGACCGTGTGGTGATCTCCCCGCGTCGGGTGGCCCGGGTCCTTCAGCGTCGTGATGGTCAGGAACAGGCCGTCCACCTCGCCGCGCGGGAGCTGGTACTCCATCCGCTCGTAGATCCGGCCCACGTCCTTACCGCGGTACCACCAGTAGTTGCCTGAGTCGTAGCCCATGCCCCTGAGGTCCATGTCGACGGCGCAGAACACGCTGAGCAGGCTGGTGGAGTACTCCATCCGCCGGATCTTGCGGCGCTCTCGGGCGGTCAGCTCCGGCGGGAGCAGCTCCCCGTAGGTGATCGCCGGGTCCGCGTTCGAGACGACGCTCGCCGCCCGGAGGATCTCGCCGCCTTCCAGCTCCACGCCCGCCGCGCGCCCCCGCTCGACGAGGATGCGCCTCACCCGCGCGCGCATCCGGACCTGCCCCCCGAGCCGCCGCAGCGCCCTGACCATCGCGAGCGGGATGCGCTTGGCGCCGCCGCGCGGGTAATACCCACCGTTGAGATAATGGCAAACGATGCTCGCGTGGATCGGCAGCGCCACGCGCGACGGCGCGAGGCCGTGGTCGCCCCCCTGCGCGGCCAGGATCGCGCGCAGCAGCGGATCGCGGATCGTCGCGTCCAGCAGGTCCTCCTGGGTGCGGAGCCCCCAGCGCACGAGGTTCGGCGCCTTGAACGGCAGGAGCAGCGCCTTCGGGAACTCGAGCATCGTGTCGAGCCGCGCGAGGTCGCCGCTCAGCCCGCGGACGACGCGGAAGTACCTCTCCAGCCCCGCGGCCTCGTGGGGGAACCGCGCCGTGAGCCGGGCGAGCAGCCGCTCGAACCCCTTCGGCACGTCGAACCGCTCGTCGCCGATGATCAGGTGATCGAGCCCGTCCGGGTTGAGCTCGCAGAACTCCAGATCTCGCGAGAGGCCGAGCCCCTCGTAGAGCCGCCTCACGGCGCCTCCGGGCCCCAGCTCGCCGATGTAGTGCACGCCCGGGCTGAACAGATATCCATTCAGCGAGAAGCTGTGGGTCCACCCCCCGGGGAGGTAATGTTGCTCGACGACGATCACCTTCTGCCCCGCACGCGCGAGCGCGAGCGCGGCGGTGAGCCCGCCGGGGCCTGATCCGATCACGACGGTATCCGCGTGCATCCTGCGTCCCCCTGGGACTCCGATGCTCCGGGGAGGATCCCGGCTGCGCGCCATGGCATCCATCCCCCGCGCCGCCAGGACTCCTGTCCAGCTGCGCCCGCGGTTCAGCTCACTTGCCGCCGTCCGTCGGCGCCCCGGCGTCCGGCGGCGTCCTGTCTGCCTTCTCCATGTTCATGAGCGGCAGCGGGCACACGACCGGCACGGCGCGCGCGGGCGTCTGCGCCGACTCGCGCATGCACGTCTTGCCCGTCAGGCGGACGCGCTCGCCCACCTGGAGGTCGGGCGGGCACACGATCGCCTGGGAGGCCGAGACGAGGTCGCCGTCGATCCAGAACAGCTCGCACCCGTCGTCCGTCCGCCGCAGGTGGTAGTACCGCGTCGGTCGCCGCGGCGCGGGCGTGCCTTCTGCCGCGAGCGCCGCGCCCGCATCGCTGCTCGGCGTCCCCGCGCCCTGGCTCCCCGCGTCGCCCTGGCACGCCGCGGTCCCGGCGAGGAGCGCGGCCACGAGCATCCGGCCCGGTCGGCGCTGCGATGTCGGCGGCGGCATGGGAGCGCCCTCCGGACCGGCCGCGATCAGCGGCTCGGGAAGAACATGATGGCCATCTTCGTGAGGAAGAAGTCGGCGATCAGGATGGTGATCGACGTCACCACGACCGTGCGGGTCGTCGAGTGGCCGACGCCCTCGGTCCCACCCCGCGTGATCAGCCCGAAGTGGCACCCGACGAGCGCGATGATCGCCCCGAAGACGGGCGTCTTGTACATCCCGCTGAAGTAATCCATGAACGTGACGGAGCTGAGCGCCGTCCTCAGGAAGAAGCCGGCGGGGATGCCGAACTCGGTCGCGGAGATCAGCATCGCGCCGCCGAAGCCCATCACGAGCGCGAACGCGCCGAGCACGGGCATCACCACGATGCTCGCGAGGAGCCGGGGCAGCACGAGCTTCTTCAGCGGGTTGGCGCCGAGGGCCCGGATGGCGTCGATCTGCTCGGTGACGGCCATCGACCCGACCTCGGCCGCGATGCCGGCGCCGATGCGGCCGCCGACGATGACGGCCGTCAGCGTCGGCGCGAGCTCGCGCGAGAAGGACAGGCCGATGATGCGCCCCGTGTACTCCATGCCGCCGAACTTCTGGAGGCCGATGGCGAACTGGACCGCCATGACCATCCCGACGAACAGCGCCGTCACGGACGCGATGGCGGCCGAGCGTACGCCCAGCGATTCCATCTGATAGATGGTCGAGCGGATCTCGAGCGGCCGATCGAAGATGGCCTTGATCGCCCCCCAGGTCATCCGCCCGAACTGCCCGAGGTGCTCCACGAACCCGACGGCCGTATCGTTGATCTTGGCCAGCAGGGGAGGGAGGGGCGGCGGAGCCAGGCTGTTCGGCGGCAGGCTGCTCGGGCCCACGCTGGAGGGAGCCGGGTTGATCGAGGAGGGCGGCGCCTCCGTGGTCCGTTTGGGCTCAGTCGTCATCGGCGGGCAGGGTCGAGAAGCCGCGGACCATCCGCGTGAACGCAGGTTCGCCCGCGGCGTAGCGGGCGGGATCTGCAATGAGGAGCATGTCGTACACGCACCCGTTCTTCTTGAGCACCCAGACGTCGAACACCTTCGGCACCCCGTCGAGCTTCGCCGAGATCACGGTGTGCAGCGCCTCGCGCCCGTCGAACGGGACGACCTCCTGCTTCAGCACCTCGCGCTCGGTGAAGTGCAGGAACAGGTGGTTGGTGAGCGAGATGAGCGGGACGTCCTCCTCGTTCTTGCAGCGCCCGTTCAGCGCGATCGTCGCCCCGTTCGCGTCGTCGCGGTACGCCACCGCCGCGTCCGACACCGAGATCTGCCGCCAGCTCGCCGGCGCCGGCGGCACGCGGAACGCCACGTCCGGGCCGCGGTAGATCGTCCCGTCGAACGACGGGCCTCCGCAGCCGGCGAGCGCGAGCGCGAGCGCGAGGAGCATGGCCCCGGGGGCCGCTGTCGCGGTCGCAGGGCCGGCGGCGGTGGGGCGCCTTCGGAGGGGTCGTCGCATCGCTGCGGGCCGACGCTATCACGCTTTTGCATCATGGGCGAACCGCGAGCGCCCTGGCCGTTCCGGCGCGGTCCTCCGGATCGCTCGCCCATCCCCGGCCGTCCGGCGCGCGCCGCGCGCCGTGTCGGCGCGCCCCTTACCAGCCCCAGGGATCTCGCCGTCGCGGCGCGTCCCACGGCGCGTCGCGGCGCGGCGCGGCGCGGCGGGGTGTCGCGCGCCAGTGCTGCCAGCGCTCGTGCTGGCGCGGGGCGCGCCCCACCATGAAGAGGCGCACGAGGAAGAGCCCGGCGACGAACCCCCCGAGGTGCGCGAAGAACGCCACCCCGCCGCCGCGCACGCCGATCGAGCCGAGCCCGTTCAGCAGGTTCACCACGAAGTACTCGAGGATGACCAGCCACGCCGGGAGCTCCAGGAACAGGCCGAAGATGAACCACAGGAGGAAGATCGGGTTCAGCACCGTGATCGGCGAGCGCGGGTACAGCGACGCGTACGCCGCCAGCACGCCCGAGATGGCGCCCGAGGCCCCCACCATCGGGATCAGCGAGCCGGGATCGATCCAGATCTGCGCGCCCGCGGCGGCGATGCCCGACAGCACATAGAACGCCGCGTAGCGGAGGCTGCCGAGCGCGTCCTCGACGTTGTCGCCGAAGATCCAGAGGAACAGCATGTTCCCCCCGAGGTGCGCCCACCCCGTCGGATCGTGCATGAACATGCTGCTGAAGACCGTCCACCACGTGTCGGTCGGCTCCCGGAGCAGGTGCAGCGGCACGAGGCCCCACACGGAGAGCACCCGCTCGGGCGAGAGCCCGGCCGCGATCATCGACCGCATCCAGAAGAAGCCGAGGAGGTTCAGCGCGATCAGCAGGTAGTTGACGACCGGCACCTTGCGGGTCGGCAGTTGGTCTCGGACGGGCAGCATCGCGTTTTACTTAAGCACGCGGGCCCGTGACAGCATCCGTCTGCCTTGATAGACCCGGGGCGATGTCCGAGCTGCGCCTCCACGACTCGCTGACCCAGAAGCTCGCCCCGCTCGTCCCGCGGCGGCCCGGCGAGGTCCGCATGTACTGCTGCGGCCCGACGACCTACGACGTCGCGCACGTCGGTCACGGCCGCGCCGCGCTCACCCCGGACGTCCTCGTCCGCCACCTGAGGGCCCGCGGCCTCCGCGTCGTCTACGTCCGCAATATCACGGACGTCGACGACAAGATCCTCCAGCGAGCGGCCGAGTCCGGCGAGCCCCCGATGGATCTGTCGGCCCGCATGGCTTGCCTCTACCGCGACGACGTCGCCGCCCTCGGCTGCCTCGAGCCCGACGTCGAGCCGAAGGTCTCGGAGCACATCCCGGAGGTCGTCGCGCTCATCGAGCGGCTGATCGAGCGGGGCGCGGCCTACGTGGTCGAGCGGCCCGGGGACGTGCGCGACGTCTACTACGCCGTCCGCAGCTTCCCCTCGTACGGCAAGCTCTCGAAGCGCAACCTCGATGATCTCCGGGTCGGCGCCCGCGTCGGGCCGTGCGAGGACAAGCGCGATCCGCTCGACTTCGCGCTCTGGAAGGGCGTCGCCTCCGGCGGGTGGGGCTGGGACAGCCCGTGGGGCAAGGGGCGACCCGGGTGGCACATCGAGTGCTCCGCCATGTCGAGCCGCTACCTCGGGGCCGGCTTCGACGTCCACTGCGGCGGCATGGATCTCGTCTTTCCCCACCACGAGAACGAGATCGCCCAGAGCGAGGCCGCCCATCCGGACGAGGCGCCGCTCGCCTCGATCTGGATCCACAACGGCTTCGTCAACGTCGACAAGGAGAAGATGGCGAAGTCGCTCGGCAACTTCGTCAAGCTCCGCGACGTCTACGCCCGCAACGACCCGGAGGCGCTCCGCTACTTCCTGCTCACGGTCCACTACCGGGGCCCGATCGAGTTCGACACCGAGCGGCGCGACGACGGCCGCGTCGTCTTCCCCGGCGTGGTCGAGGCCGAGCGCCGCGTCGACTACCTCTACGCGACGCTCGATCGACTCTCCGCGCTCATCGGCCCGTCCGGCGAGGGCGCCTCGCCGGGAGTCCCGGAGAGGCTCCCCAAGGGGTTCGCGGCGCTCCTCGCGATCGCGGACAGCGCCCCGGGCCGCGCCGCTGCGGCGCTGGACGACGACCTCAACACCCCCGTCGCGCTCTCGGTCATCGCCGAGGTCGCCAAGGCGGCCAACGAGCTCGCCGACGTCGCGCAGCGGCGGCGGAAGGACCAGGACGTCGCCCGCGCCGCGCCGCCGCTCGCGCGCCGCCTCCACGCGGCGCTGCGGTCGTCGCTCGACGCCCTCGGCCTGCTGCAGACGCCGCCGTCGGTCTACCAGGCCCGCACGCAGGAGCGGCGCCTCGGGCTCCTCGGCAAGACCCGGCAGGCGATCGAGGCGAAGCTCGCCGAGCGCGCCGAGGCGCGCGCCGCGAAGGACTTCGCGCGGAGCGACGCCCTCCGGCGGGAGCTCGAGAGCGACGGCATCGAGGTTGCCGACTCTCCTACCGGTACGACATTCCGGGTGGGCGTTTGAGGCTCCCTGCCGCGACGCGCTCCCCGGCCGCCGCTGGACTCTGCACCAGTGGACGAAAACGGCAGGGGGATCTAGGTTTCCGCCCGATGCGGGCCGGCTGCGGCCCGCGTCCCCTGCAGCTCCTGCAGCCAGGAACGATGACGGACGACCATGGCTCGTGATCTCTACTCCGTGCTCGGCGTCTCGCGCGATGCGGACGAGGACACCATCAAGAAGGCGTTCCGCAAGCTCGCGATGAAGTACCACCCGGACAAGAGCCCGGGGAAGGCCAACGAGCAGAAGTTCAAGGAGATCAACCAGGCGCACGAGGTGCTGAGCGACAAGACGAAGCGCGCGCTCTACGACGAGTTCGGCGAGGAGAGCCTCTCGCAGAACTTCGATCCCGAGCGCGCCCGCGCCTACCGCCGCTACGCCAACGCCCGGGCGGCGGGCGGCGGCCGCGGCGGCCCCGGCGGCTTCGACGTGCAGGAGATCTTCGGCAACAACCCCGGCGGCGGCGGCGGCGATTTCAGCGACATCCTCGGCGACCTCTTCGGCCGCGCCCGCGCCGGCGGCGCCGGCGCGGGCCGCCGCGCCCACCCGATGCGCAGCCGCGGCGGCGACGTCGAGCAGGACCTCACCATCGATTTCGTCTCCGCGGTGCGGGGCACGACGCTCCAGCTCCAGCGCGCCGACGACCCGGAGCCGGTGACGGTGCGCGTCCCGCCCGGCGCCGCCGAGGGGAGCCGCCTGCGCATCCGCGGTCAGGGCGGACCGGGCGTGGGCGGCGGCGAGCCCGGCGATCTGCTGCTCAACATCCACGTCACGCCGCACCCGTTCTTCAAGCGCGAGGGCGACGACCTCCACCTCGACGTGCCCGTCACCCTCGGCGAGGCGTACCGGGGGGAGAAGATCCGCATCCCCACGCCCGACGGCGAGGTCACGCTCAAGATCCCGCCGCGCACCCAGACCGGCCAGGTGATCCGGCTGCGCGGCAAGGGCATCGCCCGCAAGGCGAAGGAGCCCGGGGATCTCTACGTGAAGTTCGTGGTGCACGTCCCCACCGTCGACGACCCCGAGGTCGCGAAGGCGATCGACGCGCTCGACGGCAAGGTCGAGGCGCCGCGCGGCGACCTCAGGTTCTGAGCGCGGCCTCCCGGCGCGGCGCGGGCCTCGCACACGGCGCGCATTGTCCCGGGTGAGCGCGGTGCTGGTATCGCGGGTCAGAAATTCTGCCAGGGATCTGCCTCGCGGGTGGAGACTTCAACGCAAAGGCGCAAAGGCGCAAGAGAGAACAAATGTCGTGCATTTTTGCGCCTTTGCGTCTTTGCGTCTTTGCGTTGAGCTCTCTCTCCGGATCCCTCGCGGCGGTCTTGGCGCTCGCCGCGTGCGCCTCGCCGGCGCCGCCGCGCCCAGCCCCGCGCGCCGCTGGCCTCTCCGCCCCGGCCGCCGGTCCGCTCGGGCGGGTGGACGCCCTGGCGCCTGCCGCCTCCTCCACTGAGCCGCCCGCCCCGGCCGCGCCTCCGGCGGTCTCGCCTGCGGCGCCGGGCGCCTCCCTCGAGGACCCGTCCGCGGCGGCCGCCGAGGGCGACGCGCGCGCCGACTCGCAGGGGCCCTCGATCGCCATCGAGCCGCCCTACAAGCTCGGCCGCCACCCCGTGCCTCGCGGCCAGGCCGAGGCTGCCGAGCGCGATCGCTGGAACGCCGGGGGCAGGGGAGATCCTCCGGCGCCGCCGCCTCCGGCCGAGGGGCACCCGCTGCCGCGGATCATCGTGGACATCGACAAGGTGAAGGGGCCGCTCAAGGCGCGCGAGGTGGAGCGCGCCGCGCGGCGGCAGCTCTGGATCCACGTGTACTCGTGCTACCGGCTGCGCGCGTACCGGGACCCGTCGCTGCACGGCAAGACGACCGTGCGGCTCACGGTGAGCCGCAGCGGCAAGGTGACGGGCGCGCGCGCGACGGCCTCCACGCTCTCCGCGCCGGACGTCGTCTCGTGCCTCGCCGAGCGGGCGCGATCGCTCTCGCTGCCCAGGGCCAAGGCGGGCTCCACGGTGGTGGCCACGCTGCAGGTCTATCCGGGCGACGACCCGGTCGAGCCCCCGCCGTCCGTCCTCGCTCCTGGCACCGGCGAGCTCCAGCCCGAGGCGATCGCGGCCGCTGCAGCCGAGGCGTTGCCCGCGTGGCGGAGCTGCTACGAGGCGGCGCTCGCGGGCGCGCCGGCGCTCTGGGGCCGCCTCGCGATCCGCTTCCACGTGACGGACAGCGGCGCCGTCGACGAGGCCTTCGAGGTCGAGTCGCGCTTCCCGGACGAACGGCTCACGCGCTGCGTGCTCCGGCGCGCGCGCGCGCTCACGTTCCCGGCGCCGGAGGGCGGCGACCTGCGGGTCGTCGTGCCGCTCCGGCTTTCGCCCGACCCGCAGAGCCCTGGACGCTAGCTGCCTCACAGGCCCCGCTCGTCCGGCGCGCTCCCCGCGTGCGAACGCTCACAGCGCAAGCATGGCCAAGGCGGCCGCGCAAGCGAACTGTGCAGCGAGAAATTGCGCGCCCGGGTGGTTGTGCAACTTTTCTATGGGGGAGGAGGCTCAGGTACATGGATCTCTCACCGGGCACCATCATTGGGGGGAATTATCTGCTGGAGCGGCAGCTCGTGCGTCCTGGCGCGCGGGTCACGCGCGACCGAGGTTCGGTCTGGGTCGCGCGTGATCGGCAGCTCGGCGCGCGCGTCGCGCTCAAGCTCTTCTACCCCGACCAGGTGGGCGCCACGGGGGAGCTCCTCCGCATCGAGCGCTGGCTCGGCGCTGCCGCCGGGCTCTCGTCGCGGCACGTCGCGCGCGTGCGCGATCACGGCGTCGAGGACGGCGCGGTCTACCTGGCGATGGACCTGCTCTCCGGCGAGGATCTCGCGGCGCGCCTGCAGCGGCGCAGCCGGCTGTCGCTCCAGGAAGCCGCGCGCATCGCCGCGCACGGCGGAGAGGCGCTGCGGCGCGCACACGCCGCGGGCCTCCTCCACCAGTGCCTCCGTCCGGAGAGCTTCTTCCTCGCGCAGGAAGGCGGCGAGGAGATCGTGAAGGTGCTCGACTTCGCGCTGCCGAGGACGGTCACGCCGCGGCTCGTCTGCGAGGTCACGGCCGATACGAGCGCGAGCTCGCTCCACTACCTCAGCCCCGAGCAGATCCGGTCGGAACGGTCCCTCGATGCGCAGACCGATCTCTGGTCGCTGGCCGCGGTCCTCTTCCACGCGGTGACCGGCCACCTCCCGTTCCCTGGCGACATCGCCAGCGTCGTCGCCTCGAAGATCCTGCTCGCCCCGGCCCCCGCGGCGACGCAGCTCGTGCCGAGCCTGCCGCCCGCGCTCGACGGCTTCTTCGAGAAGGCGTTCGCGCGCGATCGTGCCCGGCGCTTCCGGTCGGTGGAGGAGCTCGTCGAGTCGTTCGTCTGCATCGCGGATCTCGCGCCGCCGCCGTCGTCCGGTCTGCTGCGCCCGCCCGCCGCTGCGCGCGTGGCGCGCGCTGCTCCGGCGCGCGCGCTCGTCGCGGCGTTCGCGCGCGCAAAGGCCGCGGCTGCCGGCCCTCCTCCGCCGCCCGAGCCCGTTTTCGATCCGCCGGGCGCGGACCGCAGGATGCCGCCCGACACGCTGCTCAGCGCGGCGAGCTCCGCCTTTCCGCGCGGGAGCGACGCGCCGCCCGCGCGCGGGCGGTGGACCCTCCTGGCCGCCCTGCTCGCGGTGCTCGGCCTGGCGATGCTCGTGACGACGTCGCGGATCGAGCGCCCGACGCTCGCGGCGACGGCCGCGACCGGCGCCCGCGCCGCCGTGCTCTCGGCCGCCGTCGTCGCCGGCCGCGTCGAGGCGCCGCAGCCCGCGCCCGGCGCTGCGTCCTCGGCGCCCTTCCGGCGAGCGCCCCTCGCGCCTCCCCAGCGCAGCGCGCGCGCGACGGTGGCCGCGCCGCCGGGCTCCTCGCCGGCCTCCGCGGTGCAGCCTCGTCCTGTGCGCGTGGGCGCTCCCGCGGAGCCCGCCGCCGCGAGCGGCCGCGTGCGCCAGGGCCTCGTGCGCGACTGAGAGAGCGCGAGCGCCTCGCGCGCGATCGAGCGGGCGCGGCGCGCGCTCGCGTGTCCGTCGTCCTGCCCGGCGGCCGGCCGCTCTACGCTCCGCGGGACGCGTCGTCCTCGGCGGCGGCCTTCTCGGCGGCGGCCTTCTCGGCGGCGGCCTTCTCGGCGGCGGCCTTCTCGGCGGCCGCCCTCTTCTCCTCGGCGAGGTCGTGCGCCTTGCGCGCCTCCTGCGCCGCGCGGATCGCCGACAGCGGGCCGCGCGCATCGCGGTGCGTCCGTGCGGCTTCGGCGTGGGGCTCGCTTCCGTTCCCGACGCGCGCGCCGGTCATCAGCTCGAAGTGCCCCGCCTCGATCCACACGGCGCCGAGCGCGTGCGCGATCTCCGCGTCCTCCGGCCCGAAGTACCCGATCGCGCCGCCGTAGACGCGCCGCGGCCCGACCTCGAGCGCGCGGCTGATCTCGCTCGCGCGCGCCGCGGGCGCGCCGACGGCGCTGCCGATCGAGAAGGCGGCGCGCAGCGCCTCGACCGGCGACGCGTCGCCGGCGCGCGGCGCTGCCGACGGATCCTGCTCGACGCGGACGAGCGTCTCGCCCGACGCGCCCGCGATCGCGAGCCCCGGCGCGAACGGCGACTCCGCGAAGTCGAGGAAGTAGTGGTGCGTCGACGGCGCGAGCAGCCGCAGCGCGCGGTACACGTCGAAGGGATCCGCGCCCCGCAGCGGGGCCCTGAACCTGCGCGCGAGCACGACCTCCTCCGCCTCGCCGGCGGCGATGCGCTGGCGCGCCGCGGCCACCTTCGCGGCGTAGTCCTCGTCGCTCACCGGCGTCTCGAGGTGCTCGGGCATCGCCTCCGGATCGAGCGCGGGCAGGCTCTGCTGCTCCGGCCCGTGCGACAGCTCCCAGGCGCAGCGGTTCACGGCGCCCTGCGACCGGCCGGCGATGGTCATCGTCTGCGCCACGCTGTCGAACACGACCACCGTCGCGTCCTTCATGACGCGCCCGAGGTACATCTCCTCGGGCCATGGCTCGATTCCCAGGAGCTGGTGCACCGTATCGTAGGAGAGGAAGCCGACCCACGACTGGCAGACGCGGGCCGCCAGCTCTCTCGATGTGTCCGCCGGCGCTGGCTGCCCGAGCCCCTCGTTCAGCGTCGCGAACGGGTCGAACCCGCTCGGGAGGATGCTCTCGGAGCGCGCCCGGTAGCCGAGGATCGCGTGGCGACCCCAGCGCTCGCCGGAGACGGCGGACTCGAACATGAACGACGAGCGGCCCGGCGACTGGGCGCGGAGCGCCGCGTACGCGCGGACCGGCGTGATGTGATCGGCCGGGAGAGTACGGATCACGAGGGGGCTCATCGCGGCCCAGCCTACACGACGTTGCGCCCCCCGGCGAAGGAGGCCAAGGTACGCGGGAGATCACGATGCGAAGCGCGCTGGCTCTCTCGTCTCTCCTGTGCCTGGCCGCCTGCGGCGGCGCCGAGCCTGTCCCGGAGGGCGCGCGCACCACGGTCATCTCGCTGCGGAAGATCGACTGCGAGGAGTGCGGCGCCGAGCTCGTCACCGATCTCCGCGAGCGCCCCGGCGTCTACGCGGCGTCGTTCGACAGGCGCCGCGCCGAGCTCGCCGTGACCGCGTCGCCGTCGTTCGACGTCACCGGGACGGTCAAGCAGCTCGCCGCCGACGAGGGGTTCGAGGCGGTGCTCGGCGGCGGCAAGGGGCAGTACCTCGGCTGGGCCACGTTCCCCGAGGGCGCGGACGCCCGGACGATCGCGGAGGGCGGCGCGGACGTCCCCGATCTCCGCGCGCAGGTCGTCCCCGGCAAGGTCACGGTGCTCGATTTCGCCGCGAGCTGGTGCCTGCCGTGCCGCAAGATGGACGCGCACATGGCCGCGGTGCTCGAGGCCCGGCGGGACGTCGCGTACCGCCGGCTCGACGTCGGCGACTGGGACACGCCGCTCGCCCGGCGTTACCTGAAGCAGGTCTCGAAGCTGCCTTACGTGATCGTCTACGACACGAGCGGCGCGCAGGTGGACGCGTTCGCGGGCCTCGAGATCGAGCGGCTCGACGCGGCGATCGAGCGCGGCGCGCGCCGCTGAGCCCGGCGGCCCGCGCGCTCGATCGACGCGCCGATCGGGCGACGCGCCGATCGGCCGACGCGCCGATCGGGCGACGCGCCGCTCGGCCGACGCGCCGATCGGGTCAGTAGTGGCCGAAGAGATCCTGGATGCGCGACTCGAGCGCGACCGCGATCTTGTAGAGCGACGAGATGGACGCTGAGGACTCGGCGCGCTCGATCTGCGAGAGCAGCGACACGCTGAGCCCGGTGCGGCGCGCCATCTGCTTGAGGGTGAGGTCCTTGTCCTTGCGGAGGTTCCGGATCGTGTCGCCGATGACGCGGTGGAGCTGCTCCTCCGGCGTCCGCGCGAGGCCCTTCTTGCGCATCACGCGGGCGAGCACCTCGCGGAACTCGTCGACGTTGAACGGCTTCTTGATGTAATCGACCGCGTCGAGCTTCATAGACGCGACGGCGCTCTCGAGGTTGGGGAAGCCGGTGAAGATGACGACCGCGATGTCGTTGTCGACCTTGCGGATGCGCTTGAGGACCTCGATGCCGTCGAGCTTCGGCATCATCAGGTCGAGGATGATGAGGTGGTAGCCGCCCGCGCGCACCTCCTCCTCGACCGTCGTTGGGTCGCCCAGCGTCTTGACCTGATAGCCGTCGCGCTCGAGCAGCGTCTGCATGTAGTCACAGATCGCCCGGTCGTCGTCGACGATCAGGATGCGTACAGCGGGAAGCTCAATTGCCACCTGTTCCTCCTCTCACGACCGGCCGAGCCGGTTCGTCCTGATCCGTTCTGGAAGGGGCCGCACAGGCGGTCCCTTGCTCAACGTTGCGCGAGCAGGGGGCGAGGTCCTCACCGGCGCCACAGCAGCCTCGCTCTCTGTAATGTCTCGGCAACATCGGGATTCCAGTGACACTTTAACACGGCTCGGGCAAGGTCGTCGCGGGAGTTTTTTCTTGCGCTCCACCGATTCTTGGCTTCGTGAAACGTCCGGGGCGCCGGGGTCAGCCGGAGGCAGATGTCGTCGAATTCCCGCGGTTTATCGACGTGCGGTGACCTGGGGGGCGTGTAGGTGCGGGGCGAACGCGGGGTGTTCCGGCGCACCGTTCGCAAATTCGTATTGACAAGAGGCTCGCTCTTGGCGATGTTGCGCGCCCGCTGTTCAGCGGGCGTTGCTTTCGCAGCAGCGTACGGGGCGTAGCGCAGCCTGGTAGCGCACTCGGTTCGGGACCGAGGAGTCGGAGGTTCAAATCCTCTCGCCCCGACTACTTCTTCGACACGCAGGCAGGTGGAGCCGTCGCCGGACGGCCGCTGCCGTCCCCGGTGACCTCCTGGTCACCTGAACGACACTTCGGCCAGTCCACGCCATGGACGGGCGCCGCCGGGAACGGCCGCCTCGCTGCCGCTGCAGGCCTCTGGCGCATGCGCCATGACCTGCTCGGAGACGTACCGGCTGCCAGGGCGTAGGCGCCTGCTGGCTGGCGTCGGGGCAGCCGTGGGCTGCCCGGTACGCGTTCGCGCTGGGGCGCTCGCGCCGAGCGGGCCGTGCAGCTCGGCAGGACCTCACGCGAGCGCGGGGGCTGTGCAGCTCGGCACCGCCTCCCGCGCCACCTGGGACCAGCCTGGACGGCGCGGGATTACCCCGTGCGCCCCGCCAGGTTGGCGATCACCGCCGCGAGCTCCGACGCCTCGATCGGCTTGGGCACGTGCGACTGGAACCCCGCCAGGAGCGCGCGCGTCCGGTCCTGCGCGCTCGCGTACGCCGTCAGCGCCGCCGCCGGGATCCGCCCCCCGTGCTCCGGGCTCTGCGCGCGCAGCCGCCGGATCAGGCTGTAGCCGTCCTCTCCGGGCATCCCGAGATCGCTCAGGATCACGTCGGGCTTCTCGCGCGCGATCGCCGACAGCGCCTCCTCGACGGTGGCGACCGCGGTGATGGTCGCCCCCTTGCGCTCCAGCACCGTCGTCACGAGCTCCCGCGCGTCCGGCTCGTCGTCGACCATCAGCACGCGCACGCCCTGCAGCGTCGGCTCCGAGTCGGCCGCCAGGTTGCTGAGCCCGTCGACCTTCCGCAGCGCCGCGATCGCGCCGCGCGGCGCCAGCGGGATGTCCACCGAGAAGGTCGCTCCCTTGCCCTCCCCCGCGCTCTCCGCCTTCACCGTGCCCCCGTGGAGCTCGACGAGGTGGCGCGCGATCGCGAGGCCCAGCCCGAGCCCGCTGTGCGGCCGCGTGCTCGTGCTGTCGGCCTGCCGGAAGCGATCGAACACGTACGGCAGGAACTCCGGGACGATGCCCTGGCCGTTGTCCGTCACCTGGATGCGGGCCACGCCCTCGACCCGGCTGAGCTGGATCGCCACCTTGCCGCCGCGCGGCGTGAACTTGATCGCGTTCGACAGGAGGTTCCACACCACCTGCTGCAGCCGCGTCTGGTCGCCCGAGATCGGCCCCGCGCCCGCGTCGAGCTGCACCCCGAGCTCGATCCCCTTCGCGTCCGCGCCGTGGCGGACCGCGTCGATCGCGGCGTTGATGATCGGCGGCAGGTCGATCAGCATCACGTCGAGCCGCAGCTTGCCGGTGATGATGCGCGACGCGTCGAGCAGATCCTCGACGAGCTGCGCCTGGAGCGTGCCGTTGCGCTCGATCGCCTCGAGCGCGCGGACGTGCGTGTCCGGCTTCAGCGAGCCCTGCCGGAGCATGCGCGCCCAGCCGAGGATCGCGGTGAGCGGCGTCCTGAGCTCGTGGGAGAGCGTGGCGAGGAACTCGTCCTTCGCGCGGTTCACCTGCTGCGACTCGCGGTAGAGCTGGGCGTTGTCGAGCGCGAGCGCGGCGAAGTTGCAGAGCTCCTCGGCGAGCGCGAGATCGTCGACGCCGTAGCGCCGGCCCGACTCGGTCGTGAGCAGCGTGATCGCGCCGCGCGTCCGGCCGCGGGCGCGCAGCGGCACGATCATGGCCGAGCGGACGCCGAGCTCGCGCAGCAGCGCGAGGTAGGCCGGGTCGTGCGCGCCGGACCAGCTCTCGCTGTCGGGCTCCGGCGACGCGGCGCGCTGCCACGCCATGCTCTCGACCTCCGAGACGAGGAGCGACTCGCCGCGCCGGAGCACCGCGTGCACCGCGCGCGGCACCTCCGGCTCGGTCGGGTAGCGGACCGACAGGTCCTTCCCCAGCGTCTGCTTCGCGTTGCTCGCGTGCACGGCCGCGAGCCGCGTCAGCGATCCGTCGGGCTCGACGATGTCCACCACGGTCGCGTCGGCGATGTGCGGCACCGCGAGGCGCGCGACGTTGGCCAGGGTGGTGTCGTACTCGAGGCCCGACAGCGCGAGCTGCCGGCTCGCCTCGCCGATGAAGTACCGCCGCTTGTCGGCGAGCCGCTTCTCGGTGACGTCGCGGAAGACCAGCACGAGCCCGACGAGATCGCCCTCGTCGCTCCGGATCGGCGCCCCGCTCGAGTCGATCGCGAGCTCCGAGCCGTCGCGGCGCAGCAGCAGCGTGGTGTCGTCGAGCCCGATGATGCCGCCGTGGCGCAGCACCTCGGTGACCGGGTTGTCGAGGTCGTCGCGCGTCTGCTCGGAGATGACCCGGAACACCTCCGACAGCCGGCGGTCCCGCGCCTCCTCGAGCGCCCAGCCGGTCAGCTTCTCGGCCACGGCGTTCATGAAGTCGATCCGCCCCGAGCCGTCGGTCGAGATCACCGCGTCGCCGATGCTCTTCAGCGTCGTGGAGAACTTTGTCCTGCTGACCCGCAGGTCCGCCTCGAGCTGCTTGAACTGGGTGATGTCGGCGAAGATGGAGACCGCGCCGAGCAGCTCGCCCTCCGGCGAGAGGAGCGGCGCGCAGCTCCCGAGCATCATCCCGTGGGTGCCGTCGAACCGCTGGAAGTGGAGCTCCTCCGCGGGCACGGTCTCCCTGCGCGTGAGGCACCGCGCCATCGACCAGTCCTCGGCGGCGAACGGCCGCCCGTCGGCGTGGAACGCGCGGTAGCGCCCCCAGCCCTCGACGTTCTCGGCGGTGGAGCTGCCGGCCCAGATCCGCTCGGACGCGCGGTTCTGGAGGATCAGCTTGCCCTGGGCGTCGGAGACGATGATGCCGTGCGGGCTCTCGCTGAGGAGCGCGTCGAGCAGCCCGCGCTCGTGCCGCGTGATCGCGCGCAGCCGCTCGACCTCGCGGCGCAGCGCCTCGACCTCGGTGTCGATGGGAGGCACCGACGCCGCGAGCGGCGTGAGCTCGAAGGAGGCGCTCGCGGTCGGATCGAGGCTCGCGATGACGCGATCGATCTCGACGACCGCCGGGCCGATGAGCCGTCGCTGCTCGGCGGTGCTGGCCGCCTCGTACAGCAATGCCCGGGCCTGAGCGAGCGCCGTGACGATCGGGATGTCCGAACGTTCGGGCATGGCTCTCAAGGGATCCCACGGCCGCCGGACGCGAACAAGATGCTATGCGAGCGAACTGACACGGAAATTACGTCGAACGACGTGGACTTCTTGTTGGACGGACTCTTCCAGTGGGCCGGGGTACCCCGGGTCGCCCGGGGACCCGCGCCCCCCGGGGGCGCCGTGGGCGCGCCCCGGGGGAAGATCGCGGGGCGATCAGCTCCGGGCCGCCTGGATCTGCTTCACGAGCTCGGGCACGGTCGTGAAGAGGTCCGCGACCAGGCCGTAGTCGGCGACCTGGAAGATCGGCGCGTCGGCGTCCTTGTTGATGGCGACGATGACCTTCGACCCCTTCATGCCGGCGAGGTGCTGGATCGCCCCCGAGATGCCGACGGCGACGTAGAGCGACGGCGCGACGACCTTGCCGGTCTGGCCGACCTGCAGGTCGCTGGCGGCGTAGCCGGCGTCGCACGCGGCGCGGCTCGCGCCGACGGCGGCGCCGAGGAGGTCGGCGAGCGGGTCGAGGATCTCGTTGAAGCGCTCCTTCAGGGCGCGGCCGCCGGAGACGACGACCTTCGCCTCGGCGAGCTCCGGGCGCTCGCTCTTCACCTGGTCGAACGAGATGAACTCCACGCGCTCCGCGGCGGCGCTCGGCGGCACGACGGCGACCTGCTCGATCGCCGCCTTCCCGCCGGCGGGCTCCGCGGCGGCGAACGCGCTCTGCCGGACGCTCACGACCTGGACGGGGGTCGAGACGGTGCAGATCCCGTACGCGTTGCCGGCGTACATCGGGCGCTTGTACTTGAGGGTCGAGCCCTCGGCGATCAGCTCCGAGATGTCGCTCGCGAACCCTGCCGAGAGCCGCGCAGCGACGCGCGGGAGCAGGTCCTTGCCGTAGGCGCTCGCGGTGCCCACGACGACCGTATAGCCCTTCGCGGCCGCGACGACGGTCGGAACGTAGCGCTCCGCGACGTAGTCCTTCAGCGCGCTCGACTCGGCGACGAGCACCTTGGCCGCGCCGAGCGCCGCCGCCTCGGCGGCCGCCTCGCCGAGCGCGTCGCCGATCACGAGGATCGAGTACGTCCCGCCGAGCGCCGCCGCCGCCTGCCTGGCGAACGTCACGGCGGAGTGGGTCGTCTTCTTCAGCTTTCCTTCGGCGGCCTCGGCCACCACGAGAACGTCAGCCATGATCCCTCCTGGACCTCCTCAACCCGTCGACATGTGTCGGGGTCCGCGTCCGCGGCCCCCTCGATGTCTCCACCACTGCCCTCGCGGTCCCGTCAGAGGACCTTCGCCTCGTTCTTGAGGCGGGTGACGAGCTCACCGACGTCCTTCACCTTGATGCCCGCCTTGCGCGCCGGGGGCGGCTGGAACGCGTGGTACTGGACCTTGAGCCCCTGGTCCGCGGCGAGATCGGCGAGCTTCACCTCGACGAGCGGCTTCTTCTTGGCGGCCATGATCGCGGGGAGCGCCGCGAAGCGCACGCCGTCGTTGTACTTGAACGCGGGCGCGGTCTTCACCGAGTAGACGCTGGTCGGCGCGACGATGCGGAGGTCGACCGTGACGACGGCCGGCAGGCGGACGCGGAGCGTGGCGACGCCGCCGTCGACCTCGCGGCCGACGAGCAGCGCGCCCTTCTCTTCCTTGATGGTCGCGGCGAACGTGGCGAGCGGCCACTCGAGCAGCTCGGCGAGGATCTGGCCGACCTGGTTCGAGTCGCCGTCGACGGCCTGCTTGCCCATGACCACGACGTCCGGCTTCTCGCGCTCGACGAGCGTCTTGAGCGCGCGCGCCACGAGGTCGCCGTCGAGCTTGTCGTCGGTGACGTCGACGCGGATGGCGCGGTCGGCGCCGGTCGCGAGCGCGGCGCGGAGGGTCTGCTCGGTCTCCTTCGGCCCGAAGGTGACGACGACGACCTCGCCCGCCCGCGTCTTCGGCGCCTTGCCGTCCTCGGTCAGCCGCAGCGCTGCTTCCAGGGCGTACTCGTCGAACGGGTTCGGCTTCCACTCGAGCCCGGTCGTCTCGATTTTGTCCCCTGACGCGGGGATCTTCACCTTGTTCGCGTTGTCCGGATCGGCGACGCGCTTGAGCGGAACGAGGATCTTCACGGCTCGGCTGGCTCCTGTTGCTGTGTGGTAACGCAGAGCGTAGTCCGCCCAGGCGGGTGCGCGCTACGCGACAGACGGGCCGGCGGACCCAAGCGGGGGCCCGGCGAGCCCGACTGGAATAGCACGCCCGAGGCGGAGGGAAGCGGTCATGGCAGCCCCGACGTGATGCGTCAAGCGGGCGCGGCGGGTCTGCTGGGATAGATGCGAGGCGTTGTGAGGGGGCTCGCGGGAGGGGAGGGATGGGGGTGATCCGGTGTGAGAGGGGGTGGCGGCGGGGGGGCGTGACGGATGCGAACCGTTGAGAGGGGGGTGGCCGAGGGGGTCCGTGACGGATGCGAACCGTTGAGAGGGGGGTGGCCGAGGGGGTCCGTGACGGATGCGAACCGTTGAGAGGGGGGTGGCCGAGGGGGTCCGTGACGGATGCGAACCGTTGAGAGGGGGGTGGCCGAGGGGGGGCGTAACGGATCGAGTCCGTCACGAGGGCTGCCGGCGGGGGGCGCGTAACGGATCGAGTCCGTCACGAGGGCTGCCGGCGGGGGGGCGTGACGGATCGAGTCCGTCACGCGGGCCTGGCGGCGGAGGCTGCCACGTCAATCCACGCCGACCTCCGGCGCTTCCTCCTCGATGGCGGGGCCGCCCGCGCCGCCGGCGGCCGGCGGCGCGCTGCCTTCCGCCTCGGCCTCTTCCTTGCCGCTCGAGCGCCGGCGCTCGGCCTTGGCCGCCTCCCGCTGCAGCGGCGCGAGCAAGCGGCGCGTCGTCTCCGCGTCGGCCGCCTCGAGCTCCAGCATCTGGAGGACGCTGCGAACCACCTTGATCCAGCGGTTGCGCGCCCGGAGCTGTCCGCCGCGCGAGTCGGCCATGTCCGGCCTGTCCTGTGCCTCCAGGTGGACGCGCTGCGCGTCGAGCCTGCCGAGCTCGTCGCCCGCGGCGAACCACGCCTGCACCGCCTTGAGCAGGTTGCCTCCCGGCGTCGGCAGCGCCCTGAGCGCCGCCTTCGACTCCGGCGTCAGCCGATCGCGCGCGAGCTTCACCTCGCCCGCCTCATCGCTGTAGCTCGCCGAGATGAACTTGAGTCCATCCGCGAAGAGCTGATCGCGGATCTCGAGGTAGATCGCCGCGTCGTCGGGATCGTCGGCGAGGTCGGCGAAGCCGGTCAGCACGGCGTGGGCGCCGCGCGCCTTGCGGTCGTGGAGCTGGTCTGTCGCTACCTGCTTTTGCTGGATCTCGGAGAGCTCGTCGTTCGACTTCTTCTGCCTGCGGTGCGACTTCAAGATACCGTCGTGCGCGGCCTCGATGTCGTCGAGGAGCGGGGCGCACCGCTTCAGCGACAGGAGGCGCGGTCTTTCGCGCTCCGGGTCGAGCCACGCGGCCGTGATCTGAACCATCTGACGAGGAGAGAGGTCTTTGAGCGCCATGGTGCCTCCTTGGTTGTCCTCCGGCGACGGTCGCCGGGGAATGCACCACCGGGCAGGCTCTCAGAGGAGGCGAGTCGTCGTAAAGGCCTCCTCGTGGGGAGAGCACAGTTTCTACGCCAGCGATCCTGCGGCGCCATTGCGCTCGCGCCGGCCACGGTCGTCGAAGCAGGGGCGGCGCGGCGCTGTGCAGCGACGCCGAGGCAGCGCTGGCTTCCATGACACGCCTGGACGTGCGTACGGCGCACGAGTCACCGAGCAGGGGTCGTGGCGGGGGCGTCTACGAGACGCTGCGGCAGGCAGGCGCGCGTGGATGAACGGAGGGCTCGCGCTGGCGCGGGAACGGGCGAGCCGGGGGGCTGGGAAGGACCGCGCTTCGCCGGGGGCGCCCGGCCGCTCGCGGCAGGGATGGGCGGCGCCGTGTGCGCCTCACATCCGGCGTGCGCGCGGGGAGCGCTTTGGGTAGCCTCGCAACGTCCGATGCTGACCAAGGTGACCCTCGACCGCTTCCGCGGCTTCCGCAGCCTCACGGTAGACGCCCGACAGATCACGGCGATCGTGGGGCGCAACAGCTCGGGCAAGACCTCGGTGCTCCACGCCATCCGGATGGCGCTGGAGGGGCTCGCCATCGGCCTCGAGGAGGGCGGGCCGCACCTGGACAGCGATCTGTGGATCACCGTCTTCGAGGGCCTGGTGTGGGATCACGCGCGGCTGCACCCGGTGGACGACTGGACCGAGCTGTTCACCGACAAGGAGGTCGGGGAGGGGATCTCCATGACGATCGAGCTCGGTTTTGAGGAGAGCGACCTGATCCAGGCGCTCGGAGTGACGCTATCGTACGCGCGCAATGACCAGCTCAGGCTGCGCGTGCGCGTGCGGAGCGATCGAGCCGCCGAGGAGGCGGCGGAGCTACCGAAGAAATCCAAATTCCGAAGCGTGCGCCTCGCCGAGGTGCTGCGGCGCGGCGCGCCCAAGGCGGTCTTCGTGCCGGCGTTCTACGGCGTCACCAACGGGGAGGAATACCGGACGAGCGCGGTCGTCAGCCGCCTGCTCGGCGGCGGAGACCAGAGCCGGATCGTGCGCAATTTCATCGCCCGGCTGAGCAGCGATGCGTTCAACCGGCTGAGCGACTTCCTTCGCTACAGCATCGGCGCGACGCTGGTCCGCAGGACGACGGCACAGGATGCGGACGACGCCCGGCACCTCGCGGTGTACTTCCAGGATACGAACGGCGAGCTGGAGCTCGGGTCCGCAGGGGCGGGGCTGGTCAACATGATCGCGCTCTATGCGATCATGTACCACTTCCGCTCCGACAGGCGTCAGGGCGAGCTCGGGAGCCGGCCGGTCGTGTATCTCCTCGACGAGCCGGAAGCTCACCTTCACCCGAAGCTGCAGGGAGACATCGGCGAGGCGCTCGCCGCGCTCGCGGCCGAGTTCGGGGCGCAGCTCGTCATCGCCACACACTCGATCGAGATGATCAACCGGCTCGGCCAGCGGCGGGATGCGCTGCTGCTCGCGGTGGACAGGGCATCGTCCCGCGCCGTCGAGCTGGCCTCGGAGGCGGCGCTCGTGCGGGAGCTCTCCGCGTGGTGCGATCTCACGCCGTTCACCAGCCTGAACTTCCTCGCCTCACGCCGGATCCTGTTCCACGAGGGTCCAAGCGACGCCGAGATCCTCACCGGCTGCGCGGCCATCTACTTCCGGAACCGGCCTGCGGACCTCGCCGCCTTCAAGCGCTGGACGCTCGTATCGCTGGGGGGCGTGGGCAATGTGAAGGCCCAAGGGGTGCTGAAGGCCGTGCTCACGCCCTCGCTGTTCCCTGCTCTCGACGCCAAGGAGCCAGTGCGCGCGATCTGCGTGCTGGATCGGGATACGGAGCGAGAATCTGGGTTCCGGCAGATCGACGCGCTCACCCGCGGCCACTTCGAGGCCTACGAGCTGGTCTGGCCGCGCTACAGCATCGAGTCGATGTTCATCGAGCCTGCGCGCCTGGCGGCATGGATCGCGGCTGTGCTGGCGCAGGGGGCGGTCGCCAGGGACGAGCTCGAGCGGCACGTGAGCGAGGCCATCAAGGTGGCGAACCAGGATCAAAAGCTGCTCGACGACGCGGAGAAGAACCTGCAGCTCGCCAAGATCCGGATCGATCAGATGAAGCTCGCCGACGCCATCGACGCCGCAAAGGCGCAGGCTCGGGCGGAGCCAGAGATCTGGCAGAAGGGCCGGGATCGCGCGCGCGTCGTGCTCCGGGAGGTGCGCGAGCGGCTGACGACAAACTCGCTCAAGAACCAGGTCCGGGGGAGCATCACCAGCCTGATCGATGCCGCCTCGGTGGATAAGCTGGGCGATCCCGAGGTGTTGATTCCACCGGAAATCCGCGATTTGCTCGAGCACATGATCGCCCCCGGCGGGGGGCGCTCGGCCTGAGCGCCGATCAGGCCTCCTCGCTCGGCGGCGGCTCATCGACCTCGCTGGCCCGCAGATCGCACCGGAGCCGCCTCCGTAGCTGCTCGTCCATGCGCAGGGCGTACTTCTCGTGCACGCCGAGCGCCGCGGCGACCTTGGCCCAGGAGAGGTCCTGCCAGTACCGGAGCTCGATGAGGCGCGCCTCCCGCTCGTCGAGGCCGCGCAGCGCCGTCCTGAGCGCCTCGAGGGCACGGGTGCGCGTCAGGGCGTCCTCCGGGTGCGCCCTGAGCCGCTCGCCCGTATCCGCGACGAAGCGCGCGAAGACGAGCGCGCGACACTGGTCCTTGAGCTGGTTCAGTGCGTCGGTATCGTCGTCGCCGAACGGGTCGCTCGCGTCGCGCATCGACTCGGCCGCATCGAGCGCGGCGTCGAGGCCGGCGCGCCGGAACGACGCCTCGCGGGTGACCAGCCGGATGACGGCGCCCGCGACCCTCTTCCAGGCATAGACGCCGAAGGGGACGCCGCGCGCCGGGTCGTATCCAGGGCTCGCCTCGAGGAGCGCCTGATAGGCCGCCTGCTCGCAGTCCTCCAGGCCCTGTCGCGTGCGCACGCCGTAGACCCGCGCGGTCGTCCGCGCGACGTGGCGGGCCATGGGCAGCGCCTCGAGCACGCGCTCATGATCCGGAGGAGATGGAGGCGGACGCTGGCTGCCTGTCACCGCCGCCCACCGAAGGTGCCGTCGCCGGGCTCCGCCGCCGGCTGGCCCTCGCCCGCTCCGTCACGGGCCACCGTGCCGCTCTCGGACAGGACAGGAGGCCTCGCTCGCAAGCGATCGTGGAGCGGCGCCGCTGCCGGGTGCGTCGTGATGAAGACCGCGAGGAGCCTGCGGTAGTCCTCGATCTCCTCGGGCGAGAGCGCCCCGAGGTAGGGGCTCAGCGCGTCGGCGACACAGGCATCGACGAGGGGATCGACGTCGCCCGTCCTGTCCAGGTCGTGCTCGGGAGCTTCGTGCGTCATGGGGCCTCGCGTGGCGGGCCCCGCGTGCGGTGCGGCGCCCTTCGTCCTTCCTCTTCTCAAATCACCATCGGCGGACCGGTTCGGACAGGGAAAGCGACGCCCCCGCCGTTTTCTGCGCCGCCCGGGCGGCCGCGGCCGCGGCCGCGGCGGGCGCGGGCCGGGGCGGAGATCCGGGCCCTCGTGGCCAGGCAACTACGTGAATCGACGCCGCTTTTCAACAATCGACAGCGTCGGTGCATTTTCCCTGTCCGAACCGGCCCCGCGCTCGTGATTTCCACTTCAGGAGACCGCGCCGGTGGCACGCCGCACGTCAGACAGCTCAGGGCCCTCCGCCGTCGCCGGGGACGCGCTGGAAGGAACGCCGTACCGGGCGCTCCGGGCGCTCGGGCGCGGGGGCATGGGGGAGGTGATCGAGGCGGAGCACCTTGCCCTCCGGAAGCGGGTCGTGGTGAAGCTGGTCCGCCGCGCGTTCGCGCACGACCCGCGGTTCGCCGATCGGCTGCGGGTCGAGGCGCAGGCGCTGGCGGCGGTGTCGTCGCCGCACGTGGTGGCGGTCCTCGATCTCGGGCAGACGCCGGCGGGCCGCCCCTACTTCGTGATGGAGCGGCTCGAAGGGAGGACGCTCGGCGAGGAGCTCGGGCGGCGCGGCGCGTTGCCGGTGGCCGAGGCGATCGACGTGGTGCGGCAGGTGCTGGCCGGGCTGTCGGCGGCGCACCGGGTCGGGCTCGTTCACCGCGACGTGAAGCTCGACAACGTGTTCCTGTGCGCGCCGGGGGCGGCGCCGGGCGGCGGCCGCGTCGTGAAGCTGCTCGACTTCGGGGTCGCGAAGGTGCTCGATGGCGGCGCCGCCGCGGGGGTGCCGACGCCCCTTCCCTTGGACGGGCCAGCGTATCCGACCGAGGCCGGCTTGCTCGTCGGGACCCCTCGGACGGCGTCGCCGGAGCAGGCGCGGTGCCAGCCGGTCGACGGGCGGGCGGACGTGTATGCCGTCGGGCTGCTGATGTATACGCTGGTCGTGGGGCACGGTCCGTTCGCCCATGTCGAGGACGCGCTGGGGGTGCTGCGGGCGCACGTCATGGAGACGCCGGCCCTGCCGTCGCGGTGCGCGGCGCAGCGGATCCCGGCAGCGCTGGATCGCGCTGTGTTGAAGGCGCTGGCGAAACGGCCGGAGGAGCGGTTCCAGAGCGCGGAGGCGTTCGGGGAGGAGCTCGGGCGGATCGGGGCGGAGCTGGCGTTTGCGGAAGGGCCGGGCGGGGCGGGGGCGTGGGGAACGGCGCGGGTGCCGGAGACGGAGGCGGGGCGGGGGCCGCAGAGCAGGGCGTGGTTCGAGGCGACGCCGGAGGGGAGCAGCGGGGCGGGAGCCGGCGGGGGCGAGAGGGCGGAGGCGGGGGCGGTGCCGGTGGACGCGCGGCTGTTCGCGGGGCTGACGCTTGCGAGCACGGTGGTGTTCTCGGCGATCGCGGCGCTCGTGCTGCGCGGGCTGGGGGCGTGGTGATGATGGGGCGGGAGGCGCTGAAGGCCGGGGACGTGTTCCTGGACTACCGGATCACGGAGGTGATCGACGCGGGCGGGATGGGCGAAGTGTACAAGGCGGTGGAGGAGTACTCTGAGGATGTGGTGGCGATCAAGTGCATGCTGCCACGACACCTGAAGAGAGAAGACTTCGCGAGGCGGTTCCGTCAGGAGTGCAAGTTCTATCCGAAGCTGAAGCACCCGAACATCGTGAGGATGAGGAAGGCGGGTGTGTCGCCGGAGCACGTGGCGTACATCGTGATGGACTACCTCGAGGGGAGGACGCTGAGGAAGCTACTGAACAAGGCCTACCGGCTGGATTTTTTGAGCGCGATGCACGTGATGCTGCAGGTGGCGGACGCGATGACGTTCGTGCACTCGAAGGGGATATGGCACCGTGACCTGAAGCCCGAGAACATCATGGTGGGTGCGAAGGAGGACGCGAAGGGTCACGTGTGGCTGCTGGACTTCGGGATAGCGAAGTTCGCGGACGGGGGGATGAACACCGATGATCTGCCGGACGTGGGGACGGTGAGGTACATCTCGCCGGAGCAGGTGAAGATGCTGTACGCGACGTCGAAGAAGGCCGAGCGCGGGGAGCGGGCGAGGCCGGACGGTCGGACGGACATCTACGCGTTCGGAGCGATTTTTTACGAGGTGCTGACGGGGAAGCACCTGTTCCTGGACGACGGCGAGGCAGCGACGGCAGAGGAGACGCTGACGGGGCACCTCGTGGCGGCGCCGGAGCCTGTGCACGAGATCGTGCCGGATTGTCCTGAGTTCGTGTGGCCTGTCGTGTCGCGGTGCATCGCGATCGACCGGGAAGAGCGGTATTCGAGGTTCGATGATGTGGCGAGCGACCTGCGCGCGCTGCTGAGGGACACGGTGCCGGCGGGGCACGTGCTGGCGCGGCGGCTGGCGCAGGAGCGGATGAAGGCGGAGCGTCAGGCGGCGTTCGCGGGGGTGGAGCTGGAGGACAGCGCGCCGGTGGCGGGGGAGGAGGAGACGGAGGAGGCGCGGCCGGAGGGCGGGATGGAGCGAGCGGGCGCGGAGGGGGAGGAGAGGGCGCGGCGGGTGGTGCACGGGGAGACGGCGCCGCTGGAGCAGTTCGTGGCGCCGGCGAGCGCGCTGCCGTTCGCGCCGGCGTCGCGTGTGCCGCGGGGGCGGGGGGTGGGGTACACGGAGCCGCTGCCGGCGCTGAAGCCGCTGGAGTCGACCGCGAAGCTGTCAGGGAAGTGGGCGGAGAAGATGGCGCAGCGGACGGGGCCGCCGGCGATGCCGCAGGGGTATGCGGGGCCGCCGCCGCCGGCAGAGGTGAGGGCGCAGGGGTATGCGGGGCCGCCGCCGCCGGCAGAGGTGAGGGCGCAGGGGTATGCGGGGCCGCTGCCGGTGCGGCCGATGGAGTCGCAGCACGTCGCGCCGCCGCAGCCGTCGTGGAGAGAGGTGCACCGCGCGGCGGCGCCGTCGCGGCCAGAGGTCGAGCCGCCCTACGTGACGCCGCCGTTTGCCGAAGCGCCGCCACCGCCAGCAGCGCCGCCGCCGCGGCCGGTGATGGCGCTGCCGCCAGCAGCGCCGCCGCCGCCGGCGCGGCCGGAGGTTTCGGTGCCGTACGCGACGCCGCCGCTGGCGTTGATGGAGACGCAGCGAGCGGGAGCGGCGCCGCCGGTGGCGGCGCGGCCAGCGGCGCCGAGCTCGGTGACGGCGCCGAGCGCCGGACCGGTGGCGTCGTCGCGGAACGAGACGCCGAGGACGGCGGCGCCGGCGGCGCTGCTGACGCAGCCGCGGCGCGCGCCGAGAGCGTACGTGCTGGCGCCGCTGGTGGCGCTGGCGCTGACGTTGGGGGGCGTGGGCGCGGTGCTGGGGCTCCGCTTGGCGCGCGAGACGGCGCCGGCGGCGGTGAGCGGAGAGCCGGTGGCAACGGCGGCGCCGGCCGAGGGCGCGGCGGCGAGCGCGGTGCCGGCAGCGGTCGCGCCGGCACCGCCGCCCGAGGCGATCCCGGCGGCGCCCGCGCCGGCGACGACGGCGAGCGCCGCGGCGGCGAGCACGGCCGAGGCGGCGGCGGAAGCCGGAGCAGCGGAGAAGGGGGCGGCGGCAGAGGAGGCCGCGGCGCCTGCTCCGAAGGAGCAACCGGCGGCGGCGAGGGAGCAGGCGACGAAGGCGCCGGCAGCGGCGAAGGCAGCGCCGGCGAAGGCAGCGCCGGCGGCGGCGGAGGACGACGAGGATATCTACGCGACGCCGAAGCGGCAGAAGCCGTCGTTTGTGAGGGTGCTCGAGGAGCGGAAGAAGGCGGGGCCGGCGAAGACGGCAGCGCCAGCGCAACAAGGGGCCGCGAAGCCAGCCAAGCCGTGCCCTGCGGCGGGATGCAGGCCGTTCTAGTCGCTGAGGAGAGAGGTCTTCCGATGGGCAGCAACAAGGACAGCGACGACATCCGGCAGTACCTGCCGGACCTTGAGAGCATCCGGCGCGAGGCGGACCCGGAGGTGGCGGAGCGGAAGCTGCGGCAGGCGCAGAACAACCCGGAGCTGGACCGTGCGCTGTCGGAGATGCAGCAGCAAAAGCCGACGGGGCAGCCGCTGTTCCAGTTCCCGGTGGTGCCGGCGCTGGCCAAGGAGCGAACGGGACCGCCGCCGTATCCGGCGCAGGCGGTGCCGCCGCCGTATCCGGCGCAAGCGGCGCCGCCGCCGTATCCGGGGACGGCGGCGCAGCACGGCGCGGTGGCGCCGCCGGGGGCGGCGGCGCAGCAACACGGCGCGATGGCGACGCAGCGAGTGCCGGTGTACGCGGGCGAGGCGGCGCCGCCGGGGGCGCCGGTGCAGCAGCAGGGCGCGCCGCGGCATCCAGCCGCGCCGGTGCATCCGGGCGCGACGACGACGCAGCGTGTGCCGGTGTACGCGGGCGCGGCGGCGCCGCAGCGCGCGCCGGTCGAGCAGCAGGGCGCGCCGGCGCAGCCGGGGGCGATGGCGCCGAGCCAGTGGGCGGACCGTGCGCTGCCGCCGATCGACAAGGCGCTGCTGCCGTCGTCGCTGCTGCCGGTGACGCCGCCGCCGGTCGCCGTGCCGAAGGCGCCGGCAGCCACGCCGGCGACTGGACAGCGCCGGCCGTGGATGCCGACGTGGCTGATCGTGCTGCTCGCGCTCGTCGCGGTGAGCAGCCCGTTCGTGCTGTCGACGATCCTGCGGCGAGAGACGCCGCCGAAAGCGCCGGAGCCGGCGCCGCCGTCGAGCGGGACGCCGACAGGGAGCACGCAGGCGCCGCCGGAGGCCTCGGAGCGGTTGCCGCCGGTGGCGCCGGCGCCGCCGGAGGCGGTCGAGCCGAGCCTCGACGACACCGCGGCCGAGAGAGAGCCGCCCGCGCCCGAGGCCACGGCGCCGCATGCCCCGGCGCCGCAGGCGCCCGCGCGGCCGGCACGCCCTGCGCCGCATCGACCGCAGACGCCGGTGGCGCCTGCGCCCACCCACCAGAATCAGCTCGCCGATGACGTGATGGAGTGAAACCGCGTGGAGCCATGATGATGAACTGCCGAAGCCTTGCTGTGTTGTTCACTGCCGCGACCGTGATGGCCGCCGCGGATGTCGCCAGCGCGCAGCCCGCCGCGCCGCAGGAAGCGCCCGCCAGCGCCGGCGATGCGGTGACGCGCGCTGATGCGTTCTATCGACACGGGCTGCGCCTCTACTCGGACAAGAAGTACGTGGAGGCGGAGAAGGAGCTCGAGTCGGCGTGGGAGCTGAACCCGACGTTCGACGTGGCGTACAACCTGGGGAACACGAAGTACCAGCTGAAGAAGCACCGGGAAGCAGCGACGTACCTTTCGTTCGCGCTGAGGAACTGGCCGCTCGTGAAGACGGTGGCGAAGCTGAAGCCGACAGCAGAGCAGCGGTTTGCGGAGTCGCGAGCGCAGGTGGGTGGCGTTGCGGTGACGGTGGGAGTCGCGGGAGCGGAGGTGCTGGTGGACGGCAAGTCGGTGGGCCGGGCGCCGCTGGGAGGAGAGGTGTTCGTGGAGCCAGGCGAGCACGAGCTGGAGGCGCGGCAGGCGGGGTATGCACCGGCGAGCCAGACGGTGACGGTGGCGAAGGGCGGGGCGGTGGAGGTGAAGCTGGCGCTGGCGCTGGCGAAGAGCGAGGGGCCGACGGCGGCAGGAACGACGGCGGAGGGGGGCGGGAGCGCGGCGGGGGCGGGTGCCGGTGGGCCGGTGGTGGGGCAGCCGCCTGAGGGGCCGGTTGAGCCGCAGCCGCTGCCGGAGAAGAGGAGCTGGGTGCCTGTGATCGCGCTGGGGGCGGCGAGCGCGGTGGGGTTGGCGGTGGGCATCACGTCGACGGTGCTGTCGAGAAATGCGCGGAGCGACGCGGAGGGATATCGAGAGCAGATCCGGCAGGCGAACGGACGGTGCATCGAGCCGCCGATCGAATTGATCGGCACGTGCCGCGACGTGGAGAGCGAGGCGGTGAGCGCAGCGCGATTCGGCACCGTGTCGGTTGTCGGCTACGCGGCGTCGGGGGCGCTGGCGGTCGCTGCGGTCACCTATGCGCTCTGGCCTCGACGTGCCGCTCCGGCGGCGCACGGGGTGCGCGTGTTGCCCCAGACGAACGTCGGCGGGGGCGGTGTCGTCGTTGTGGGAGCGTGGTGAGCGGGGTGATGGTGAGCACAATGAAGAACAGGCGGCTGACGTGGTTGATGAGCTGGAGCGCCGCATCGGTGATTGCGAGCGGCTGCGACTATCTATCGATCGGGCTCGACAACGACTGCGAGTTCCTGCTCACGTGTCCTCATTTTCTCGACGGTACAGGTGGCAGCACGCCGAACCCCGCATGCGAGGCAGATCCGACGAAGAACGCGAGCACGGTGACGGACGAGTGCGCGGTGTTCGCGAGCGCGACGGCGGAAGCGGGGGGAGACGGGACGAAGGCGAAGCCGTACGCGTCGCTCGGGGAGGCGGTGGCGAACGCGAACGGTAAGAGGGTGCTTGCGTGCGCGACCGAGCCGTTCGCGGAGAGCGTGACGATTGCCGCGGGAATCGAGGTGATCGGCGGCTTCGACTGCGGGGCGGAGTGGACGTGGAGCGAGGAGGCGCGGAGCGGGATCGAGGCGCCCGCGAACCAGATCGCGCTCACGCTAGGCGAAGCTGCGAGCGGAGCGAAGGTGAGGAGCTTCGCGGTGACCGCGGCGAGCGCAACGGACCCGGGCGGGTCGTCGATCGGCGTGGCAGTCGCGGACGTCGAGGCGGAGCTGACGCAGG
Source organism: Sorangium sp. So ce119 (assembly GCF_051524405.1). NCBI lineage: Bacteria > Pseudomonadati > Myxococcota > Polyangiales > Polyangiaceae > Sorangium > Sorangium sp. So ce119. Next base: position 974,017 of record NZ_CP150310.1, read on the forward strand.
TGGATGTGACCGCGGGCGATGGAATGGCCGGCGTGAACGGCGAGACGCCGACGGAGGCACCGCAGGTCGGGGCGGGCGCGCCGATGACGAGTGCATCGGCGGCGTGTGCACGGGACGAGCTCGTATACGGTGGCGATCCCGGCGTGACGGCGTGCGAGGACGGCGAGACACGCGGGGGCGCCGGAGGGCTCGGCGGGATCACGGGGACTGAGGAGGGCAACGGGCTGAAGGGAGCAGATGGTGCGCCGATGCCGGAGCCGAACCCGAACAACAGGGGGATCGGAGGCACGGGGCAAACGGATGCCGCTGGCGAATGCGAGGCCGGTGCGAACGGCAAGAGCGGCGATGCTGGTAAAGCCGGTGACCCCGGCAATGGTACGCTGCTGACACTGGCCGGTATCGAGGGCGGCGACGGAGGCAGCGGCACAACCGGGAAGCGAGGTCAAGGGGGAGGTGGCGGCGGCGGTGCGAAGGCTGGCCTGTTCTGCGTGGCGGGCGCGAACACCGTGGCGGGCCCCGGCGCGAGCGGAGGCGGAGGCGGTGCGGGCGGGTGCGGCGGCAAGGGAGGCGGAGGCGGGAAGGCCGGCGGGTCGAGCATCGGGATCGTGAGCCTTGGGACGAAGCTTGTGCTGACGGAGGTGACCGTCGCAGTGGGCAAGGCGGGCAAGGGGGGCAACGGAGCCGGCGGTCGAGGCGGAGCGCTCGGCGGCAGCGGCGCGACGGGCGGAACGCCGTCGCCCAATGGCGGCTCGGCCGGCTGCGATGGCGGACGAGGGGGTCAAGGAGGCATGGGCGGCCCCGGAGCCGGCGGCCGAGGCGGTCATGCGGTGGGGCTCGCGTACGCGGCGGCGCCGACCGCCGCAGTGGAGCTGATGGTGATGGAGTTCACCATGGGCACAGCCGGCGACGGTGGCAGCGCTGGACCTGGAGGCTCGGAGCAGAGCAACGAGAACAACGGCGCCCAAGGTGCGAGCGGTGTCTGCTGGAGCTTTGCGACCAACGAGAGCTGCGGGCAGTCAGCAGGGCGATGAGGTTGTGTGACAATTCCGATGCACTTAGCGGAATGTACTTGGTCAAGTACGAGGTCCACGGCTCGTGAGCTGCTGAGCTGAAGGAGACAACAACAAATGATTGGACGCACCCCGCGCCGGGGTGATAGGGGCTGCTTTGTCGCGGAAACGCGGCACGGTGGGCTGCCCGGCGCTGACAACCTCGCCACCAGAGCGTGGAATGCCCAAGGCGCGGGCGGACGGACCGGAGATCTGCTGAACCCTTCTGCGTCGGGCCGCGAGCACGGATGTTATCCGACGGTCGCTGAAGGCAGCCCGGCAGCAGATCGCTTTTACGCGGCGAAGAGGTGGCGAGCGGTGGCCGCGGACGAGCGGATACGCGGCCTCGCTGGCTCGAGAGCCAGCGGCGCTTCGGGGACCCCTCCCGTCCCGCGCGTAGCGCGGGACTTGGGAGGGGCGGACCGCGCGCAGGCGCGAAGCGCCGAGCACGGGCCGGGGGTGGGCAGCTTGCTTGTCGCTGTCGTCCTGTGCTGCACACCGATGCTCGTTGCGTGGGGCGCTGAGCGCAGCTCGTCGTCTGCCACGGTGTCAGATCCGTATGCGGAGGCGGAGCTTGAGTCGGCGTGGGAGCTGAACCCTACGTTCGATGTGGCGTACAACCTCGGGAACACGGAATACAAGCTGAAGAAGTACCGAGAAGCAGCGCAGTACCTGTCGTTCGCGCTGAGACACTGGCCGCTGCTGAAGGGCGTGGCGAAGCTGAAGCCGACAGCAGAGCAGCGGTTTGCGGAGTCGCGGGCGCAGGTGGGTGGTGTTGCGGTGACGGTGGGTGTCGCGGGAGCGGAGGTGCTGGTGGACGGCAAGTCGGTGGGCCGGGCGCCGCTGGGAGGAGAGGTGTTCGTGGAGCCAGGCGAGCACGAGGTGGAGGCGCGGCAGGCGGGGTATGCACCGGCGAGCCAGACGGTGCAGGTGGCGAAGGGCGGGACGGCCGAGGTGAAGCTGGCGCTGGCGCTGGCGAAGAGCGAGGGGCCGACGGCGGCCGGAGCGACGCCGGTGGGGGGCGGGAGCGCGACGGGGGCGGGTGCCGGAGGGCCGGTGGTGGGGCAGCCGCCTGCGAGGCCAGTGGAGCCGCAGCCGGTGCCGGAGAAGAGGAGCTGGGTGCCGGTGATCGCGCTGGGAGCGGCGAGCGCGGTGGGGCTCGGCGTGGGGATCGGGATGACGGTGGCGTCGAACAACGCGAGCGCCGATGGGCACGCGCAAGCGGATGCGATCCTCAAGGCGGGTGGTGGCTGCCCGGATGCACCGGCTGCATACAGTCAAGCGTGCGCTGATCTCCGATCGACGGCTTCGCGTGTCGACACGTTCGGGCGTGCAGCCACCGTGGCGTACACGGCGTCGGGAGTGCTGGCCATTGCTGCCGTGACCTACGCGCTGTGGCCGCGCCCGGGGACGAAGGCGTCAGGCAAGGTACGTGTCCTGCCCGAAACGCAGGTCGGTTACGGGGGAATTGTGGTGCAGGGGGCATGGTGAAGAGCCGACGCGAGGGTGCGATGAAGAGGAATCGATTGCGCTTGCAGCTGTGCTCCTTGGGGTTTGTCGTTTGCTCCGCCGGTTGCGATACGGTGTGGAGCAACGTCGCGGAGGACTGCGAGTTCACCCTGATGTGTGAACACCACCGCGGGTTGTGGGATGGCACAGGCGGCAGTGTACCGAACCCCGAGTGCGACGCGGACCCAACGCAAAACGCTGGCACGGTGACGGACGAGTGCGCGGTGTTCGCGAGCGCGATGGCGGAAGCGGGGGGAGACGGGACGAAGGCGAAGCCGTACGCGTCGCTCGCGGAGGCGGTTGCGAAGGCGAACGGCAAGCGGGTGCTGGCGTGCGCGAGCGGGGCGTTCGGGGAGAGCGTGACGATCGAGGCTGGAGTCGAGGTGATTGGGGGCTTCGACTGCAAGGCGGAGTGGACGTGGAGCGAAGAGGCGCGTAGCGCCATCGAGGGACCGGCGGGCGCGGTGGCGCTTACGATGACGGAAGGCGCGAGCGGGGCGAAGCTGAGGAGCTTTTCGATCCGCGCGGCGAGCGCGACGGAGCCTGGCGGGTCGTCAATCGGCGTAACGGTGGCGGACGTCGAGGCGGAGCTTGCGCAGGTGGACGTGACGGCTGGCGATGCGATGGACGGTGCAAGCGGCGAGACACCGACGCAGGCGCCGCAGGCGGGAGCCAGCGCACCAGACACGGAGCAGACGCGGCCGTCGAATGCGTGCGCGGCGCCGAACCTGGTCATCGGCGGGACCGCAGGCACGACGATATGTGAGGACGGCGAGACGCGCGGGGGAGACGGCGGGACCGGGGGGATCACGGGGACGGAGGAGGGCAACGGGGCGCGCGGGGAGGACGGTGCGCCGTTGCCGGAGCCGAACCCCGATGGGTACGGGATCGGAGGAATTGGACAGACCGGTGGCAATTGCCGGCAGGGAGAGCCCGGTGCGCCTGGAGCTTCAGGCGACGCCGGAATCGCCGGCAGCGACACGACGCTGACGCTGGCCGGCGTCACGGGCGGCGACGGTGGAACAGGCACAACGGGGAAGAAGGGTCAGGGGGGCGGTGGCGGCGGTGGGGCCAAGGCGGGAATGTTCTGCTCGCTCGGTCCAACTCTCGTCGATGGCGTTGGCGCGAGCGGCGGCGGAGGCGGCGCCGGCGGTTGCGGCGGCAAGGGAGGCGGAGGCGGGAAGGCCGGGGGGTCAAGCCTCGGTATCGTGAGCCTTGGGACGAAGCTGGTGCTGACAGAGGTGACGGTCGCGGTGGGCAAGGCGGGCAACGGGGGCAACGGAGCCGGCGGGAGAGGCGGAGCCGCTGGAGGCAGCGGCGCGACCGGAGGTACCGCTTCGCCCCTTGGTGGATCCATCGGCTGCCGAGGCGGCGATGGCGGTCAGGGAGGCATGGGCGGCGCCGGAGCCGGTGGCCGAGGCGGTCATGCGGTGGGGCTCGCGTACGCGGCGGCGCCGGGAGCTGCGGTAACGCTGGCGAACTTCATGGGGGGCACAGCGGGCGAGGGCGGAGGCACGGCGCCGGGTGGAAATGCCGGCGAGGTGGGCGTGAGCGGAGAATGTTGGGACTTCACGGGTAATGCGAGCTGCGGCCAGTGAAGTAAGCAGTGCCGTGAGGATGATTGAGAATTATTGATAGCTGAGCGCAATGCGGAGGGGCAACGGACGAGTGCTGTGCTCCGCGAGAGGCTGAGCTGAAGGAGGAGACAAGAAATGCTTGGACGCACCCCGCGCCGGGGTGGTAGGGATTCTTTTGTCGCGGAAACGCGGCACGGGGGGCTGCCCGGCGCTGACAACCTCGCCACCCCAGAGTGGAATGCCCAAGGCGCGGGCGGATGGGCCGTAGATCTGCTGAACCCTTCTGCAGTCGGGCCGCGAGCGCGGATGTTATCCGACGCTTGCTGAAGGCAGCCCAGCAGCAGATCGCTCTTTCGTGGCGACGAGCCCGCGAGCCGTGGCCGTGACCGGGCGGATGCGCCGCAGCGCATGCTCGGGAGCGGCCGGTGATCCTGGAACCCCTCCCGTCCCGCGCGTAGCGCGGGACTTGGGAGGGGCGGACCGCGCGCAGGCGCGAAGCGCCGAGCACGGGCCGGGGGTGGGCAGCTTGCTTGTCGCTGTCGTCCTGTGCTGCACACCTGTGGGCGTTGCGTGGGGCGCTGAGCGCAGCTCGTCGGTTGCGACGGTGTCCGATCCGTATATGGAGGCGGAGCTCGAGTCAGCGTGGGAGCTGAACCCGACGTTCGACGTGGCGTACAACCTCGGGAACACGAAGTACCAGCTGAAGAAGCACCGGGAAGCGGCGCAGTATCTCTCGTTTGCGCTGAGGCACTGGCCGCTGGTCAAGACGGTGGCGAAGCTGAAGCCGACGGCGGAGCAGCGATTTGCGGAGTCGCGAGCGCAGGTGGGTGGCGTTGCGGTGACGGTGGGAGTCGCGGGAGCGGAGGTGGTGGTGGACGGCAAGGCGGTGGGCCGGGCGCCGCTGGAAGGAGAGGTGTTCGTGGAGCCAGGCGAGCACCGGGTGGAGGCGCGGCAGGCGGGGTATGCACCGGCGAGCCAGACAGTGGCGGTGGCGAAGGGCGGGACGGCCGAGGTGAAGCTGGCGCTGGCGCTGGCGAAGAGCGAGGGGCCGACGGCGGCAGGAACGACGCCGGTGGGGGGCGGGAGCGCGACGGGGGCGGGGGCCGGAGGGCCCGTGGCGGGGCAGCCGGCGGGCCCGGTAGAGCCGCAGCCGCTGCCGGAGAAGAGGAACTGGGTGCCGGTGATCGCGCTGGGGGCGGCGAGCGCCGTGGGGCTCGGGGTGGGGATCGGGATGACGGTTGCGTCGAACAACGCGAACTCGGAGGCGCGCGCCCAACAGGGCAAGATCTTCGCCGCAGGCGGGGGGTGCTTGGCGTCGCCGTCGTTCGCAGGACAATGCGCTGAGCTCCATCGCACAGGGGAGCGCGCCGGGCGCCTGGGGGACGTCGCGTTGGGCAGCTACATCGCGTCGGGGGTGCTCGCGACGGCCGCCCTGACGTATGCCCTGTGGCCAACGAGAAACGCGGAGAAGGCTACAGCACTGTTTGTGGTTCCGGAGCCGCGCGTCGACGGCGTCGGCTTTGTGATGGTGAGCGCATGGTGAGCCGATCCGTAAACCGACCCATGAGAACGTTCAGGCGAATGCTGCTGGGGTCAACTGTCGTTGTCGCGTTGATCGCCAGCGGCTGCGACGGGCTTTGGTACCACATCGAGAACGACTGCGAGATCATGCTCACGTGCGAGAAATACCGGGGAAGAGGCAGCGAGGTCGTGCCTTCGGGGTGCGTGCCGAGCGAGATCGACGGCGCTGTCGATGACACGTGCGGCGTGTTCGTGGCGTCGGCTGGCAATGACGACAATGCAGGTACCCGGGCCGAGCCGGTCGCGACGCTTGCCGAGGCGCTCCGGCGCGCCGCGGACAAGGGGACGGCGGCCTATGCGTGCGCCGAAATGTTCGAGGAGGCGATCGAAGTGCCAGTCGGCATCGAGCTCTTCGGTGGGCTCGACTGCGCGAACGGGTGGCGCTGGATCGGTGAGACGGCGAAGACGGTCGTGGCGCCCGGCGAGGAGGCGATCGCGCTCCAAGTGATGCAGGGCGAGGGCACGGTGAGGATCGAGGACGTGTCGGTGCACGCGGCGGATGCGCAGGCGCCCGGAGCGTCGTCGATTGCGGTGGTGGTGGACGGCGCGGAGGCGGAGCTGGTGCGGTGCGAGCTGATCGCCGGCGATGGGGCAGACGGCGCGGAGGGAGAGGATGCGCCGAGCGAAGTGCCGGCGCAGGCGTCGCCTGGGAATGCCGGAACGAACGCGTGCAGCGATCTGGATACGTCAGGAGCGCCCGATGAGGCGCTACCGGGTGGTGCACAGGTCGAGAACGCGTGTGGCGGCGCCTTGTCCATCGGCGGAGAGGGGGGCGATGGCAGGGTGAACAACGGTGGCAGTGGACAGATCGGAGAGCCAGGCGGGCTCGGCGCAGCAGGCGCTGGCGAGCCCGCTGCAGGCGAATGGAGCTGCGCCGCTGGTGGCACAGGCCAAGGCGGCGACAACGGCGCCCCCGGCGAAGCCGGCCTCGCCGCGAGCGGCCTCGGCGCGCTGAGCTCATCCGGCTACACGGGCGTGAGCGGCGGGGCCGGTGAAGCGGGCAAGCCTGGGCAAGGCGGCGGCGGCGGCGGAGGCGCGAAGGGGGGCGCGGCGATCTGCCGAGGCGGCGTAGCGGGCGCCGGAGCGAGCGGGGGCAGTGGCGGACCTGGCGGCTGCGGCGGGCTGCCTGGCCAGGGCGGCGGAGCCGGCGGCGCGAGCATCGCGCTGGCGAGCGCGGAAGCGAAGGTGACGCTGAAGGACTGCGTCCTGAAGGCGGGCAACGGAGGCAAGGGGGGTGCAGGCGGTGACCTGCAGCCGGGCGGGCTCGGAGGTCCAGGCGGAGTCGGAGGCACGGGGATGGGCGGCTCCAAAGCTGCGTGCGATGGAGGGAAGGGAGGCCAGGGAGGCAACGGCGGCCCCGGAGGAGGGGGTCTCGGCGGGCCGTCGCTTGCAATTGCGTACCGGGGCGAGGTGGTGAAGCAGGAAGGGCAGACGACGCTGACGCCCGGCACGGCGGGCGCGGGAGGGCCCGGCGGAAGCAGCAACGTGGCGGAGAATGCAGGCGCCGAGGGCGTGGCGGCGGAGGAGCAGCAGTTTGAGTAAGCGACGGGTGAAGCAGCGGGCGGCGCCGTGGAGGGCGTCGCCCGCGCGGCGGACGAGACAGGAGGAGGTGCTGCCGATCGCGCGAGGTGCGATCGCAGGTGGATGAGGCGCGTCGGGAGAGAGGGGGCGAGGTGTCAATCGGATCGAGCGGGGTTAGCAGGAAGTTCGATCCTGGCGAGAATCGCGGAAAGGGAGCGCCACCGTACGATCTGGTGACAAGTCGACAGGACTGGTCGTAAACCAACGAAAGAGCAACGATTACTGGAAGAGACCCCTTGGCGGGCTCTTCCGGCGTTGGCAGAATCAGCGCTGCCCGATCCGAAGGAGCAGCCATGCCGACGCGCCGGAAGTCCCGCCGAGACGACCTCCCACCCTACTCGCCGGCGCCCAAGCCTGCGTGGGCTGAGCGAGTGGGAGCGGATGCGGGTACGGAAGCTCGGCCTCGATGACCTCCCGTCGGATCCTGAGCAGTGTTGCGAGCACTGCCTCGCGAAGCGAGCGGCTCGTGGAGAGGCGGTGGAGGAGCCTGTGCCGCCGTCGGGGAGCCGACCGAAGCCGATGCTGAGCCCTGGCTGGGCGAGGGCTTCATCCAGGGCGGGTGGTCCGGCGAGGCGGAGCCAGCGCGGCGGCAAGGTGACGCGGCTGAAACTCGTGCGCTCGCCGTGTGTCGAACGCGAGGAATCTTGAGCGTGTGAGCGACACGCCCAGGTGCCGGAGCGATCGAAGAGGCGTTGATGGCCCTGGCGCGCTGACGACGCACGGCGCCTGGGTCGTGTGCGGCGCTACAGAGTAGGATCCGGTGCACCGCTGCCGTGGTGTGCCCTGACTCGGCTCGCCCCTGGGACGAGCGTGCGAGGTGGATGATGGTGTGTCCAACGTTCGCCATCGAGGCAGGAGCGGAAGCCCCTGTGTCGATGCGTCGTACGAGCAATGAGGAGCGCTCCGGCGCACTGCCTTGTCTGGGGCTGTTCCTGGTGACCTGTGGCGTCGCCGGAGAGGCCGCGTGCCGCACGGCCATCGAGACGGTGTCTGCGTGCAGCGACGTGGTGAATGCAAGGGACGGGCGGCCTGACGAAGCGCCTCCGCCCCAAGAACATGATGAGGTACGGCTGCTCACGAGCGTGCGGCGGGCGGACCCTGGCCGCCACGACGGCGCTGCCATAGGTGCAGGACAGCCCAGCGGATCTTCGAGCTTCGCTGGGGTGCTGCTCGCGCCCGGCGCGGTCTACGCCGCGTACGCCGCCGGTTGGCGCGTGTACAGGTTGCGAGGCGGAAAGCTGGAGCGACGAGCGCGGGATGTCGGGCCGCTCGACGAGCTCGCGTGCGCCGGAGGCTGCTCGGCGGATGCACAGGCCGCCTTGGCGCAGCATGCGACAACGGCGGCGCGTGCGCTCGGCTGCGAGGCCGCCGTGGGGATGAAGACCCAGATCGAAAGCACCGCGCCAGGTGATCTCTTCCTCGTGTGCTCGGAGGAGCTCTGGCGTGCTGTCCCGGAGCACCGCATGGCAGGGATCCTCGCCGCCCATCGTGATCTGCGCCTCGCCGCGAGTCTGCTGACGGACTGCGCCCGGGAGAGCGGCGAAGCCCAGCTCGTGACATGCGTGCTGGCGCGCGCCGGGGGCAGCGCCACCGCCGCACGCGCGTGCGGCGTCGCACATCGCGGACAGCGACGGCTCCGATGATTTGGTGATAATCTGACTCTGGTGGACGTAACCTATGAAGGCTGGGCGACGCTCGCCGGACGGGGGCTGCGAGAAAGCGCTTGGCGAGCTCCTCCTTGATTGGCAGAATCAGCGATATCCGCTGCCAAGGAGCACCCTCGCCGATGCGCCGGAAATCCCGCCGAGATGAGAGTCCTCCCTCTCGCGTGCGCCCCTGTCTCCGCCAGATGGGGAAGTGGGAGCGGGCCTGGGTACGGGAGTTTGGCCTCGAGGACATCGACTGGGACCCGGAGCGGTGTTGCGAGCAGTGCATGGCCGGGCGCGCCGCTCGCGGCGAGACGGTGGAAGAGCTCGCGCCGCCCTCCGGGGTACGCCCCAGGTTCCTGCTCGGCCTCGACCGAGCGAAGGACACCTCCTCGACGGATGAACAGCGGCGCAAGGACTCCCACCACGGCAAGCCCACGCACTTGAAGCTCGTGCGACCATCTCGCCTCGGGCTCGACGATCCGTGAGCGAAGCGCCCTGCTCCGCGGCCAGCCCACGCGCGCGCTGACCGCGTGCTGCTCGCGACCCCCCATCGCCGACGTTGTGCTCGCGATGAGCCCGCGCCGGCCATCCATACCGGGCCTCCGGTGTGCGCCCCGCCATGAGAGGACCCAGCGCGCCGCCGACGCCCTCGCGCCAGGTCGCCGGCGCTCCACCCCGAGCGCGGCGCCCGCCCGCCCGAGCGCCCGGCGGCGGCTGCGCCGTCGCGCTCCGGCGCCGTCACGCGCAGGAGGCCCACCACGGCCTACCTTCATGCGCCTCGCTCCTGCTACCCTCCGGGCCGTGGCGATAACGACCGATTTCCTCGTCATCGGCAGCGGTGTAGCGGGCCTTACATTCGCCCTGGAGGCGGCCGAGCACGGTGAGGTGATCGTCGTCACCAAGCGGTCGCGCGACGAATCCAACACGAAGTACGCGCAAGGCGGCATCGCCGCGGTCTTCGCCCCGGATGACAGCGCCGAGGCGCACATCGCCGACACGCTCGAGGCGGGCGCGGGCCTCTGTCACGAGGTGGTCGTCGAGATCTGCGCGCGGGAAGGGCCCGAGCGGGTGCGCGAGCTCATCGCGCGGGGCGCCCAGTTCGATCACGAGAACGGCCAGGTGCGCCTCGGCCGCGAGGGAGGGCACTCCGCGCGCCGCATCGTGCACGCCGCGGACGCCACCGGCCTCGAGATCGAGCGCGCGCTCCTCGAGCAGGCCCGGCAGAACCCGAACATCCGCTTCGCCGAGCACCACACCGCCATCGACCTGATCCCGCTCTCCCGCTTCGGCGGGCCGGACATCTGCGCCGGCGCCTACGTGCTCGACGAGACCGACGCCGCGCTCAACCGCGGAGCGCCGCGGCCGCCCGAGTCGGAGCGGCCCGCGACCCGCCACCGCCCGGCCTCGAAGCCGCACGTCGTCGAGACCTACCTCGCCCGGGCGACCGTGCTCGCGACCGGCGGCGCCGGCAAGGTCTACCTCTACACGACGAACCCCGACGTCGCGACCGGCGACGGCGTCGCCATGGCCTACCGGGCCGGCGCCGAGATCGCGAACATGGAGTTCTACCAGTTCCACCCGACCTGCCTGTTCCACCCGGAAGCGAAGAGCTTCCTCGTCAGCGAGGCGCTGCGCGGCGAGGGCGCCATCCTCCGGCTGCCGGACGGCACGGCCTTCATGGCCGACCACGACCCGCGCAAGGACCTCGCGCCGCGCGACATCGTGGCGCGCGCGATCGACTTCGAGATGAAGCGCACCGGCTCGGACTACGTGCTGCTCGACATCACCCACCGGCCGGCGAGCTTCGTCCGCGAGCACTTCCCGACCATCCACGCGCAGTGCCTCCGCTACGGCATCGACATCACCACGCAGCCGATCCCCGTCGTGCCGGCCGCCCACTACATGTGCGGCGGCATCACCACCGACCTCTACGGCAGGACGACCATCCCCGGGCTCTGGGCGATCGGCGAGTGCACGTGCACGGGGCTCCACGGCGCGAACCGGCTCGCCTCGAACTCGCTGCTCGAGGGGCTCGTCTTCGGCCACCGCGCGGCCGCGCGCCTCTCGACCCAGATCGACGAGCTCCGGCAGAGCCCGTTCCCCCAGGTGCCCGAGTGGCAGGTCGGCAACGCGGTCGCGAGCGACGAGGAGGTCGTCGTCGCCCACAACTGGGACGAGCTGCGCCGGACCATGTGGAACTACGTCGGCATCGTCCGGTCCGACGCCCGCCTCCGGCGCGCCGCCCGGCGCATCTCCCTGCTCCAGGAGGAGATCCGCGAGTACTACTGGAAGCACCTGGTCACCCGGGACCTGCTCGAGCTGCGCAACATCGCGACCATCGCCGAGCTCATCGTCGGCTGCGCCTCCGCCCGGCACGAGAGCCGCGGGCTGCACACGACCATCGACTACCCGGGGACGGACGACCGCCTCTCCACGGACACGGTCGTGAAGCGGGGCGTCCTGCCTTATCTGCGAGGACGATGACCGATCCATCGCGCGGCTCCCCCGAGCCTCCGCCCGGCGACGGAGGGCCCGGCCCGATCTTCCAGAGAGGCGACGCGGAGCGACCGATGTCGGTCGTCGCGGCCGTCGGCTGGGTCGCGGGCGTCACCTTCCTGTTCCTGTGGCTGCTCGGCGTCATCGCCTCGTTCCGCCCGGCGCCGGAGCTCGACGTCGTCAGCAGCTTCGCGTGCCAGGCCGCGGCGTACCTGCTCGGGCTCTTCGGCGTGCTCCAGCTCCACGCGCCGCGCGCGTCGATCCGCGAGTTCGTCGGGCTGCGCAGGACGCACGCGGCGTTCTACCCGCTCGCGGTCGCGCTCGGCTTCGCGCTCGAGGGGCCGATCGCCGCCCTCTACGAGCTGATCGAGCGGCGCTGGCCGTCGGGGATCAACGACGCGGAGCTCGTCCGGGTCTTCGTCGAGGCGAGCGCGGTCGAGCGCGCCGCCCTCGGCCTCATCTTCATCGCGCTCGGCCCGGCGCTGGAGGAGGTCTTCTTCCGCGGCGCGCTCGCCCGCCCGATGCGCTGGAAGCACGGCGCCCCGCTCGTCATCGCGACAACGGCCGCGCTCTTCGCGGTGGCCCACGTCGAGTGGCAGAAGTTCCTGCCGATCGGGATCTTCGGCGTCGCCCTCGGCGTCCTCCGGGTCGCGAGCGGCTCGCTCGCGCCGTCCATCCTGCTGCACGCGACCTACAACGCCATCCAGTGCTTCGCGCTCCTCACCGCGGCGGACGCGGGCTCCGTCAACGAAGTGCCCGCCGCCGCAGGCGCGGCGCTGCCCGAGACCACGGCGATGCCGGGGTGGCTCGTGGCGGCGAGCTCCGCCTGCGCGCTCGTGTTGATCGCGCTCGCCTGCGCCCTCGGCAACCGCGCCGAGGGGGCAGCGCGCGCGAGGGAAAAGGACCTCTCATGATGCCGGCTGTCGAGAGCCAAGGCGGCGGCGCGAGCCGAACCGCGCAGATCGCAGCGGGGGACGGCGACGGCCGCGCCCCGCAGACCGTGACCGTGGAGGGCAACGGCGAGGGGCGCGCCGCCCCGCGCGGCGGGGCGCGGCGGGCCCGCGTCAGCCTCTGCCTGCCGGGGGGCGGCCTGACGGGCGCGCTCTACCAGATCGGCGCGCTCGCGGCGCTCGAGGACGGGGTCGAGGGGATCGACAACCAGAGCTTCTCGCTCTACATCGGGCACGGCAGCGGCGCCGCGGTGGCGTCGGCCCTGGCCGGCGGCATCCCGACCGAGCGGCTGTACCGCGCGCTGCTCGATCCGGTCGACAACTTCTTCCCGCTGGAGCGTGGCCACCTGCTCCAGATCGACGTCGGCGAGTGGCGGCGCGCGCTCAGCACCAGCATGGTCGCGCTCCGCCACGCGATCGTCCGGCTCACGACCCGGGGCGACGCGACGCCGAACGCGCCGGCGCAGCAGTACCTCTTCGAGCAGCTCGATCGCTTCAACGACTCGCTCCCCGCTGGCCTCTTCCGGCTCGATCGCTACGAGCGGTTCCTCGCCGAGTTCTTCCTGCGGCGCGGCATCCCGAACTCGTTCCGCGCGATGCCGCGGACGCTGCGCATCCCGACGCACGACCTCGACTCGGGCGAGCGCGTGGTCTTCGGCGCCGAGGGGCTCGACGACGTCCCCGTGTCGCTCGCCTGCGCGGCGTCGCTCGCGCTCCCGCTGTTCTTCTCGCCGGTGCGCATCGACCATCGCCACTACCTCGACGGCGGGCTCGGGCACGTGGCGCACCTCGATCTCGCGCAGGACGCCGGCGCGGATCTCACGATCGTCGTGAGCCCGCTCGTGCCCGTCTCCACCGCGCACCGCCCCGTCCCGACCGGGCACGGCGTGCGCGAGAGCGTGCGCGACAAGGGCATGCTCTGGATCTTCAACCAGGCGATGCGCATCGGCGCGCACACCCGGCTCCACCAGGCGGTCGGGCAGACGCTCGCCGAGGGCAGGATGCAGGTCCTCGTGCTCGAGCCCGCGCCGAACGACGCGATGCTGTTCCTCCACAACCCGGCCAACCTGCGCGCGCGGCGCGCCATCCTGGAGTACGCCTACCGCACGACGCGCGAGCGCATCGCGCTGTGGATGGAGAAGAACCGCGCCGTCGTCGAGGCGATGGGCTGGCACGAGGCCCGGACATCGAGCCCGTCCGCCGGCTGAGGCCGACGCAGCCGGCCGGGGACGCCTCAGCCGGCGAGCGACGAGAACAGGGCGATCGTCAGCGTTTCGGCCGGGACGTTGACGCGGGCCCGGGGGACCGCGACGCCGTGTAGGTAGCGCCAGCCCTCGCCGTCGTGGAGGAAGTCGGAGAGCTCGATGAACGAGCGATCCGCGCCCGCCTCGAAGATCTGGGCGAGGAACAGCACCGACGCGGAGCTGCCGCCCTGCGTGCTGTCGAGGATCTTCAGGCCCCGGTACCGGAGGTGGTGCATCGTCACCTTCAGCTCGCGGAGCACCTCGTCCCTGTCGCGCCCGCGGTCGATGTGGCCCATGTGCAGCGTGTGCCACAGGTACGCGGCGTCCCCGACCGCGAACGCGGCGTACCGCGAGCGCATCAGCGCCACGGCGTCGGGGGCCTCGCGATCCCCCAGATGGAACGGGGCGCAGCAATCGCGGTACGAGCGCCCCGTGCCGCACGGGCAGGGGCGGGAGAGGGTGCCCTGGCCAGGACGAGCATCTCGGGTCATGGGCGTTCTCTACACGGGTTCGTGCCGCGGTGCAGCGCCCCGGCGCCGGCGGCGCCGCCGCGCGCGGCCCCCCTCGAAGGGCTCGGCGCGACCCCGGGGCGAACCCACTTGCAGGGCGCCGGCGGGGACGGTAAGGCGGGCGGGACGTATGCCCGCAGCGCGCGCTCACGCTGCGGCCCTCCTCCTGGCCCTGGCCCTGGTTCTGGGGGGCTGCAAGCGCCAATACGCCATCGGCGATCCCGTCCTCGTGATGTGGGAGGGGAACGTCTACCCGGCCCAGATCATCGAGGTGGTGAGCCCGACCAAATTCAAGGTTCACTACCAGGGATACGACGACATCTGGGATGAAGTTGTACCCCGTGAACGGATCCGCGGCCTGGTCGAGGGCAACGTGGTCCACCCCCCGCCGCCGCCGAAGGTCCGGAGCAAGGGGCTACAGGCGTCGCAGACGAACGTCTACAAGATCGGCGACAGGGTGCGCGTCGAGTGGCACGGGCAGATGTACCCCGCGGTCGTCACCGGGATCGTGGGGCAGGAGCGCTACCGCATCCACTACGACGGCTACGGCCCGGAGTGGGACGAGACGGTCGGACTTTCCAGGATTCAGGCCAAGTAGTTGAATTTATCGCGAAGAATCATTTTCCCCCTGGCGCTGGGGATGATGCCGAATTAAGAGCCGCGCCGAATTTCTGACTGGGCGATCGCAAGAGTGCGTCCGCCCGGCTGAGGTTCAAAGCGTGCCGCACGCCCTCCACGGGCACGCCCTCACGGGTGCGCGGCGGGGAGCCTTCTGTGATCAGCGATCTGTCCAAGCTGCGCAATATCGGGATCAGCGCCCACATCGATTCGGGCAAGACGACGCTGACCGAGCGCATCCTCTTCTACACCAAGCGAATTCACGCCATCCACGACGTCAAGGGCAAGGACGGCGTCGGCGCGAAGATGGACTCGATGGATCTCGAGCGCGAGCGCGGGATCACCATCCAGTCCGCCGCCACGCACTGCTTCTGGAACGGGCACCAGATCAACGTGATCGACACGCCCGGGCACGTGGACTTCACGATCGAGGTCGAGCGCGCGATGCGCGTGCTCGACGGGGCGATCCTGGTCCTCTGCGCCGTCGCCGGCGTGCAGAGCCAGTCGCTCACCGTCGACCGCCAGATGCGCCGCTACGGCGTGCCGCGCATCGCGTTCGTGAACAAGTGCGACCGCGCGGGCGCGAACCCGCTGCGGGTGCGCCAGCAGCTGCGCGAGAAGCTCAACCTGAACCCGGTGCTGCTGCAGCTCCCGATCGGGCTCGAGGACAAGTTCGAGGGCGTCGTCGACCTCGTCGCGATGAAGGCCTACCGGTTCGAGGGGGCGAACGGCGAGAAGATCCTCGTCGGCGAGATCCCGGCCGACATGGCCGACGAGGTGAAGGCGGCGCGCGAGGAGATGCTCGACGCGCTGTCGATGTACTCGGACGAGCTCACGGAGGCGATCCTCGAGGAGCGCGTCACCGAGGAGCTGCTCAACAAGACGATCCGCGCGGCGACCGTGAAGCTCCAGATCGTCCCGGTGATGATGGGATCGGCCTACAAGAACAAGGCCGTGCAGGTCCTGCTCGACGCGGTGACCCGCTACCTGCCGACCCCGGCGGACATCACCAACAAGGCCGTGGACGTCGAGAAGAACGAGGCCGAGGTCACGCTGTCGAGCGACCCGGAAGCGCCGCTCGTGATGCTCGCGTTCAAGCTCGAGGACGGCCGCTTCGGCCAGCTCACGTACATCCGCCTCTACCAGGGCAACCTGAGCCGCGGCAAAGAGGTCACGAACATCCGCACGGGCAAGCGCCACAAGGTCGGCCGGCTCGTCCGCATGCACGCGGACGAGATGGAGGACATCGAGGGCGCGAGCGCGGGCGACATCGTCGCGATCTTCGGCATCGACTGCAACTCCGGGGACACGTTCACGGACGGCAGCGTGAGCGTCGCGATGACGTCGATGCACGTGCCCGACCCGGTCATCTCGCTGACGGTGACGCCCAAGGACAACAAGGCCCAGGCGAACATGTCGAAGGCGCTGCGCCGCTTCACCAAGGAGGACCCGACCTTCCGCGTCGGCGCGGATCCGGAGAGCGGCGAGACGATCATCCAGGGCATGGGCGAGCTCCACCTGGACGTCTACATCGAGCGCATGAAGCGCGAGTACTCGGCGGAGGTCGTCACGAGCCCGCCGCGCGTCGCCTACCGCGAGACGATCACGCGCCGCGTGGACTACAACTACACGCACAAGAAGCAGACCGGCGGCTCGGGCCAGTACGGCAAGGTCGGCGGCTACATCGAGCCGTGGGAAGAGGCGCCGTTCCGGTTCGACGACCAGGTCGTCGGCGGCGCGATCCCGCGCGAGTTCATCCCCGCGGTCGAGAAGGGCTTCGTGTCGATGCTCGCCAAGGGGCAGCTCATCGGGGCGCCGGTCACCGGCGTGTCCGTCACGCTGAACGACGGCGCGGCCCACTCGGTCGACTCCTCGGACATCGCCTTCCAGGAGGCCGCGCGCGGCGCCTGGCGCGAGACGTACCCGAAGGCGGGCCCGCAGATCCTCGAGCCGCTGATGAAGGTCGCGGTCGAGGGGCCGAGCGAGTACCAGGGCGGCATCGTCGGCATCCTCATGCAGCGCCGCGGCATCATCATCGGTTCGACCGAGGCGGACGCGTTCTGCCGGGTCGAGGCGGAGGTCCCGCTTTCCGACATGTTCGGGTTCTCGACGGTCCTTCGTTCTGCCACCCAGGGCAAAGCCGAGTTCACGATGGAGTTCTCGCGCTATGCTCCCCTTCCGACGGCTCTCTCTGAGGAGCTCATCAAGAAGTACCGGGAAGAGCAGGCCAAGAAGGCCAAGTGAGGGGGGCGGCATGTACCGCAAAGAGGTGAACGAGCGGAGCCCCATGCGGGTCTTCGAGGGGTCGATGCACGGCGGGCTCGGTCGCGGGAACGTCGGCGTCATCGTCTCTCGGCCCGGCGTGGGCAAGACGGCGTTGCTCGTGCAGATCGCGCTCGACGACCTGCTCCGGGATCGCCGGGTGCTGCACATCTCGCACGAGAACGCGGTCGATCACGTGCGCGCGTACTACGACGAGATCTTCCACGATCTCGCGCAGTCGATGCGTCTGGCGGAGCCGGAGGCCGTCCGGCTCGAGGTCGAGCGGCACCGGCAGATCTACTCGCACCTCGGACATGTGAAGGCCTCGACCGACTCGACCGAGGAGGCGGCGCGGCTGTGGGTGGAGAAGGTGCTCGAGACGGTGGGCTTCGCGCGCGGCGTCGCCCACTTCGAGCCCGACGTGATCATCGTCGACGGCTTCGACGTGGCGGTCGCGTCGGAGGCGGCGATGGAGACGCTCGCGCGGCTCGCGAAGGAGCGCTCGGCCGAGGTGTGGGTCGCGGCCCAGATCGACGAGCCGGGCGCCCCGGGCAAGCTGCCGGCCGCCCTCGAGAAGGTCGAGCGCCACGTCGGCGTGGTCGTCTACCTGCAGCCGGAGCGCGACGTGGTTCGCCTCCGGCTGCTCAAGGACCACGGCAACAAGGACCTCGCCGATCTCCACCTGCGCCTCGATCCGCACTCGATGCGGGTCGTGGACGAGGACGTGCGCCCTCCCTCGGAGCGGCCGAAGGACCCGCGGCAGTTCCGCCTGCACTCGGGCGGCGCCAAGGGGGCGGAGGCCGAGTTCGGCGCGTGCGCCGAGCGGTACGGCGTGCAGGAGATGAACTACAGCTTCGAGGGCCACCGGCTCCTCGAGCGGCAGCGGGGCGTGGTCGTCCTCGGGGACGACGAGCTGCGCAAGGGCGACTTCAGCCTCGTCTACGTGTCGCGGCGCCTCGGCCGCGTGCTGAGCGAGATCCCGCTCGTGCGCAACATCCTCCAGACGATCTGGCACCAGATCAACGCGGCCAGCCAGGTCTTCGTCGTGGGGACGCTCCAGGACGACGGCACCGTGCGCGGCGGCACCGGCTGGGGCGCGGAGCTCGCGCGGCTCTGGAAGAAGCCGCTGTTCGTCTACGATCAGGAGAAGCGCGGCTGGTTTCGCTGGAGCGGCTCCGCGTGGGAGATCGCGCGGCAGCCGAGCATCACCAGCGAGAACTTCGCCGGCATCGGCACGCAGGACCTGAACGACGCCGGCCGCGACGCGATCCGCGATCTCTTCGCGCGGAGCTTCGGCGACCCTGGCTGAACCGAGGCGCGCGGGCACCCCGCCCGCGCGTGATCTCTCCCTCGCGCGTGGCGTCCGCCGCGCGCGAGGGGCGTTTCCTCTCCATGTCGCGGTCGAGCCGGTGACCTCGCGCGCGGAGGCGCAGCTCGCTTGTGCGGCCGTGCCGGTGATGTCGCCGCGGGACGCGCAGCAGGCCGGCGCCGACCTGCTGCGCCGGGTCGCTCAGGACGCGTGCTTCTGGATGAGCTGGGCGAGGCGGGGGACGGCGTCTTCGACGTTCTTCTTCGCCGAGCCGCGCAGCTTCTCGTAGGTGCCGCGCACCACGCCGCTCGTCGACGTCTTCGCCTTGTCGTCGGTGACGCTGAGGAGCGCGTCGGCGACGCGCGAGCGGTTCGTGGTCAGGTACGAGCTCGCGTTCCCGCTGCCCGTGGCCTCGGTCCAGAGGGGGTCGAGCTTCTTGGCGAACTCGGGCAGGAGCTTCTCGACCACCTGGGCGATGAAGCCGGGCTTGATGCCCTTCACGGCCGCGTAGCCGGCCTTGACGGCGAGGCCGGAGAGTCCGCCCTTCGAGGCCACCTCCTCGTCGACCAGCGTGCAGCAGTCGGCGATGACCTGGGATTTCTTGTTCGCGTCGAGCAGCGCTTCGCTGAGACCCATTCTCGATATCCTCCGGGCGCTTCGGGGCCAGACGTGGCCCCCCAACCCTTGTCCGCGTGACCCCCGGCAGGGAGCCCCGACCCGTCGGGCGGACCGGCGGCCCGCTCCCGACCACATCGAAGCGCGGCTCTTACCACAGCCTCTCAGGGGGAGGCATCGCAAGCGCCCGCACGGGAATCCTTCGGCCCTGGACGGCCCTCGCGCCTCCTCGGCCGTCCGGGATGGCCGCGAAGCGCTGGCCCGCGCGCGATCCTCCGGTGCGCGAGCGCCGAGACCGCATGCACGGCCACCGCGGGCACGCCATACTCGGTATGTAATCTAAATCACAGTTTCGGTGTGGTGGGCGCTCGCCGCTGTCATGTGGCGGGGCCCGCGGGGGGCTCATGGACGTCTACTGCGAAGTCTGCGGGATCGTCACCACGGTTTCGAGCGACGCGCGCGGCGGGTCCGCGCTCGAGTGCTGGGTCTGCGGCGGCGCGATGTTCCGCGCGCAGGGGAGGATCACGGGGGCGCCGCCGGCGTCGGAGCGCTCGGTCCGGCCTCCTCCTCCGCTCCGGCGGTCGAGCGCGCCCTCGGTGCCGCGGGACGACGACGACCCCACCATCATGGATCTCCGATCGCTCGCCCTGAAGTCGTTCGTCGCGGCCCATCCCGCCGCGAGGACGGCGATCGCGCCGGCGGCTGCGTCGGTCGCGCCAGGCGCGAGCCCGGGGGCGCCGGGGGCGAGCTCGACGGGGTTGGCCGAGAGCCCGGTGGTCGACGCGCCGCCGAGCATGCGCGACGTGCTGCGGCTCCACGACGCGCTCGTGCCCGTCGCGCCGCGCGCGCGGGCGTGGGATCGCGCCCGCGTGCGCGCGATCGTGGCGGCGTCGCTCGCCTGCGCCCTGGCGATCGCGGTCGTGCTCGCGCTGGTCGTCGGCCAGAGGTCGCGCGCGCCGGGAGCAGCGCTGCCGCTCGGGGCGCAGCGCGGCGTCTCCCGGGCAGGGGAGGTCGCGCGCGCGGTGAGCGCGTCGGTCGAGGCGCCCGCCCACGTCAGGAGAGCGCCGCGCGCGCCGGAGACGCGGGGGCCTGCGGCGGGCGACGGCGAGGCCAGCGCCGTCGCGCCCGGCGCGGCGCCGCAGCCGCGCGCCGCCGTGAAGGCGAGCGCCGGCGCGGCGTCCGCTGGCGGCGCTCGCGCGACCCCCGCCGCTGGAGCCGGCGCGACCTCTGCTGCCGGCGCCGGCGCGGCCTCGGGGAAGGGGACGCCCGCGCGCCAGCCCGCGTCGGCGCCTGCGTCCGAGGAGGCGCCGCGCCCCGCGCCGCCGGTCTCGCTCGCGGACGCGATGGCCGCCGCGGTCGCCGACCCGCCGCCCCCCGCCGCCGCAGAGGCGCAGCCGAAGGAAGACGCCGACGAGTAGCGCGCGGTCGGCCCACGTCAGCGCCGCGCGCTCGGCCGACGTCAGCCCCGCGCCCCCGCGCGCCTCCGCCGCGCGAGGCCCACCGCGGCGGCGGCCGCCGCGAGCAGCGGCCACCGCCCCGCGCCCTCGGCGGGCGCGAGCCGGCACCCGCAGCCGGCGTCGTCCAGCACGCCGCTGCCGCCTGCTCCGCCCGCGCCGCCGGCCCCGCCGCTGCCGCTCGCGGGGCCCCCTCCTGCGCCGCCGCCCCCGGCGCCGCTGCCGCTCGCGTCGCCCTCGTCGAAGTACGCGCCGCAGGCCGGCCCGACGACCAGCCCGTCGCGCGCCGCGAGCGCGAGCGCATAGACGCCCGCGCCGAACCCGATCATCGGCGCGTTGAACTTGTAGGCGCCGCTCGTCTCGTCGTACGTCTCCGCGATGGCGAGGTAGTTCGCGGCCGACTGATCGAGCACCCACCGGAGCAGCCGGTCCGAGCGCGCGTCGTCCCCCATGAGCCGCGCGGCGACCGCGCCGCGCAGATCGGTCACGACCCACTCGGCGCTGTCGTACTCGCTGCCCCAGGGGCTCAGGTCGTCCGCGCCGGCGTGATCCGTGCGATCGTCGTTCCGCGACCACCCCGCGCCCGCGGGGGCGCGCAGGTGCTCGTCGAGCCCGGCGAGCGTGGCGGCGGCGATGCGCCCCCGCGGATCGAACAGGCCCATCGCGATCCCGTCGAGCACCGCCGCGTCCCAGTAGCCCGCGCCGGACACGACCTCCTCCAGGCTCGCGCCGAGCGCGCCCGAGGCGTCCGTGAGCCGCGCGGCGATCGCGGCGCGCAGCTTGTTCGCGGCGTCGCGGTACCCGGCGGCCCGGTCGGCCTCCCCGCGGCGCTCCGCGATGGCCGCCGCGTCGCACAGCCCGCGCGCCGCGGTGATGCTGGTGTACGCGAACGAGCGCTCGCGCCCGTTCCAGTGCGTCTCCCAGATCGACGAGTCCTTCCGGATGAGACCGGTCTCCGGATCGAGCAGCGCGACGAGCGCGTCCGCGACCTTCCCCGACGCGGTGGCCCAGTGCTCGTCCACGAACGCCGTGTCTCCGGTGAGCTCCTCGTACTGGCGCAGCGCCCAGAGGAACAGGCCGAACCCATCGAACTCCAGGTTCGGGCCGAAGCCGTTGAAGTCCGTCTCCTCGACCCCGAAGCCGTGGTAGCGCACGAGGCTGATCTGGTACGGCGGCATGTCGTACGGCGCGAGTTCGTTCCAGTCCTGGAACCGCCCCGCCTCCGCGCCGAGGTAGTAGCCCAGCGCGTCGCGCGCCTCTGCCTTCATGCCGAGGGCGGCCATCGCGACGGTGGCGTAGGCGCCGTCGCGGATCCAGGCGACCGTCCACTCGCCGGGCGGGAGGCTCGCGAGCACGGCGCCGCGGCCGCGGTGGGCGACCGTCGCCGGCAGCGCGGCGGGCTGGCCGCCGAGCGTCGCGCCGAAGCGCGTGGTGCGCGGCTCGAAGTCCCGCGTCAGGTGCTCGCGCAGGAACGCGTGGCTCTCGCGGGACTGCGCCATCCGGAGCATCACGGCCGACTGCCGGAGCAGGACCTCCTCCTCGGCCGTCGTCGTGGGCGGCACCTGGATCGCGCCCTGGAACGCGCGGTACGCCGCGATCTCGTCCGCCACCACCTCCGCCGCGCCCTTCGCGCCGAGGTACGCGTCGAGGGCGCCCTGCACGATCGGGTCCGCCGCGCCCGAGGGGTCGCCGTGGTGCGCGAACACGACGCCGACCCACCGCGCCTCGCCGGGGCCGATGCTGCCGAGGTCCCACTGGAACGCGCTCACGGAGCCGTCCGCGGTGGGCGCGGCCCCGTCGAGGTCCGGCAGGTCGGCGACGGCGCCGGCCTCGACGATCCGGTAGACGTCGAGGTCCGGCGGGCTGCTCGCGCTGGAGGCGCCGTGGCGCGCGGCCGGCTCGAGCGCGCGCGCGACGACCACGCCCGCAAAGGCGCGCTCGAGGAAGTCGCGCCGGCCCTCGCCCCCATCGTAGGCGACGGTCTCGCCCGAATCGCCGATGTCGGCCATCACGCCCGGGCGCCCGAAGCCGAGGTGGAGGTTGTGCAGCGAGAAGGCCGCCACGTCCTCTGCCGCCGCGTCGCCCAGGTTCTGGACCCGCATCGCCATCACGAAGCCGGCCTGCTCGAGGCCCTGCGGCGCGAAGAAGAACTGCGCGCACTCGAGGTTGCCGACCCGCTGCACCATCGTGACGACGCCGGTGCCGCCGCGCTGGCCCTCGGTCCAGCCGGCGTAGCCGCTCGCGTCGAGGTCGACCGGGACCTCGGTGAGCCACCGCTGCTTCCCCTCGGAGCGCAGCCCGAAGTACGCGTCGTAGAGCAGATCGCGCGTGGGCACGACCTGCGGCTGATTGCCGACCCAGACCTCCTCGCCGCGCTCGTCGAGGAGCGGCTCCTCGGTGCCGAACAGGTGCTCGCGGAAGTGGGTGAGCCGCGCCTGGCCGAGGTCGAGGAGCACCGCGCCGAACCCGTTCGACGACGGCAGCTTGAAGAACGTGCGCTTCACCGGCGCCTCGGCCCGCGCCGCGGCGGGCGCGGCGAGCGCGACCGCCGCCGCCGCCGCGACGCCGAGCAAGAGGGCCGCGGCGCCCCGGATTCCCGGGGCGCGAGGCCGTTCAGATCGTTGGTGGTCCAAATATTCCCGTGCGAGGTCCGGGCGATGCATCGCGGCACTTTACAGGAATGCTCAACATCCCGGCGCGCCGGCCCGCCAGCGACCGCTCAAAATGCTGCAACGCGCTCCGCGGCGTGGTAACGGCATGCCCATGACAAAACTGCCTGCGTTGATCCTCGTGGTCTTGGCGCCGCTTGCAGCGCTGGCGGCCGGCTGTGGCTCCGATCCGCAGCCGCCGCCGAACGTCGGCGGCGACGTCGCGCCTCCCCCGCCGGCGCAGCCCGCAGCGCCTGCCCCGAAGCAGGACACCGCGAAGCCGACGAGCGGGTCGATCCGTATCGACGACAAGATCCTGAAGGCCTGCGGCGATCTGCCGACCGCCCGCTTCGCGTTCGACTCGACGCAGATCGAGGGCGAGGCGGCGAGCGCGCTCGACGCGCTCGCGCGCTGCTTCGCCTCGGGTCCGCTCAAGGGCAAGGGGATGAAGCTCATCGGCCACGCCGATCCCCGGGGTGAGACGGAGTACAACCTCGGCCTCGGCCAGAAGCGCGCCGGCAGCGTCGCGGAGTACCTCAGCACGAAGGGCGTCGAGCAGGGCCGCATCGCGACCTCGTCGAAGGGCGAGTTCGAGGCGACCGGCACGGACGAAGAGGGCTGGGCGCGCGACCGAAAAGTCGACATCCTGCTGGCGGAGTGAGCCCGGCGCGGTGCGCGCGGCGCTGCCTCAGCGCGCGGCCGCGCGGCGTCGATTGACGACGTTGAAGAGAGGGCCGCGGCCGCGCTCCCGGGCGACAGAGGGGGCCGCGGCCGCAAACCGCACTGAACGGGGCCGCCCGCGGATCCCCTGACGAGCCGATTCCCTGACCGAAGAGATCGATATGGCCTTCCAGCAAAGCGTCCCCGAGGCGGCGACGGCGGTCCCGATCAAGCTCGACCCCGTCTCCCTGATCCTCCACGCCTCCGGTCCCGTCTTCCTGGTCGTCTGGCTGCTGATCTTCGCGGCCATCCTCGTGTGGGTGATCGCCGTCCTCAAGGTCCTCCAGCTCGCCCGGCTGTCCTCGCAGCAGGCGCGGTTCGAGCAGGAGTCGGCCCAGGCCCACTCGCCCGATCAGCTCTTCGCGCTCGCGCAGCGGCACGCCGACGCGCCGGGCGCCCGCGTGGTGCTGGAGCTCAGCCGCCGCGTCGGGACCAGCAAGCTGCTCGACTCCATCGCGAAGCGCGCGATCGTGACCGAGACGCAGCGGGCGAGCTCGCTCATGCCGACGCTCTCGTCGATCGCGGCCGCGTCGCCGTTCATCGGCCTGTTCGGCACCGTCTACGGGATCATGGACGCGTTCCTCCGCATCGGGCAGCAGAAGAGCGCGTCGCTGCCCGTCGTCGCCCCGGCCATCGGCGAGGCGCTCATCGCGACCGCGATCGGGCTGTTCGCCGCGATCCCCGCGGTCATCGCCTACAACGCGATCAACAAGCGCATCGACGACCTGCTCTCCGCGCTGGAGGCCGCCAGCGAGGGCTGGGTGGAGATCGCGTCGCTCTCCGCCGTCGCGCGGGGGATGCAGGAGTCCATCCCGCTGGCGCTCCAGCGGTCGAGCGACCGGCCCACGCCGGTGATGCCGAAGAGCTGAGGGGCGGGGCCGATCATGGCGATGTCGGTCGGAGGGGGGCGCAGGCGGCGCGGCGGCGGCTTCAGCGAGATCAACGTCACGCCGCTCGTGGACGTGATGCTCGTGCTCCTCGTGGTGTTCATGGTGACCGCCCCGCTGCTCACGGCCGGGCTCCGGGTCGAGCTGCCCAACGTCTCCGCCGAGGAGGCGCCGACCAAGGACACGAAGCTCGTCGTGACCATCACGAAGGAAGAGAAGATCCTCTTCGGCGAGGACGACGCGACCGCCGACATCGAGGGCGTGCTCGCCTCGAACGGCCGCGTGCAGAAGGAGAAGGAGCTCTACATCCGCGCCGACAAGGACGCCCGCTACGGCGCCGTGGCGCGGGTCGTCGCCGCCGCCCGGGCCGCCGGGGTCGAGGGGCTGAACCTCCTCGTCCAGCCGGAGCTCGAGCCCGAGGGCGCGTCGCCGCAGCCCGGCGGTGCGGCGACGGGCAACGCCAAGGGGGCGGCGCGGCCGGGCGGGGCGGCGCCGTGAGCGCGGCCGCGGCGCGCGCGCCAGGACCGCGGATGCCGTCAGGGCAGCGCCGGCCGAGGAGCGACTTCCGCCCGCGGGACATCGCGATCGCGGTCGCGGTCGCGGTCGCCGTGCAGGCGGGCGCGGCCGTCGCGATCAGCCTGGCGGATCTCTCGCAGACCGCGGCCGCGCCCGAGATCGACAAGGGCCCGAGCGTTCCGGTGAAGGTCATCCCGGTGCTCGACATGGACACGCCGCTGCTCAAGCTGGGCGGCAAGCGCGACCGGATGAAGCTGCCGGACCGGTGGGTGCGCCAGACGCCCAAGCCGCGTGTCGAGCAGAAGGCGTTCGTGTCGCCGGACGCGGGCAAGACCGCGGAGGACATCCCGCCCCCGGAGGTCAAGGTCGCCGACGCGGGCACCGCGCCGCCGCCGCCCGACGCCGAGATCGCCAAGCAGGTCGACATCGAGCTCGATCAGAAGACCGACGCCGCCCCGGCCCCGAACGTCGACCAGGAGGGGCACGCGGACGGCGTGAAGGAGGGGACGGAGACCGACCCCCTCAAGGCGCGCGCGGTGGACCTGTACCTGGCGCGCATCGCGGGCTGGTTCTCGAGCAGGTTCCGCGTGAGCGGCTCGGGGCTCCCGCCGGAGGAGCTCACGAAGCACCGGCCGCGCGCGGTGATCGTCCTGTCGGACGGGCAGATGGTGAGCTACACGCTGACGCCGAGCGGGAACCCCGTGTTCGACGCGGCCGCGCAGGCGACGCTCGAGGGGGCGAAGGGGCAGGCGCTGCCGCCGCCGCCGGAGAACTATCCCGATCTCGGGCAGAAGCAGGTGAGCGTCACGTTCGTCTGTAGGGAGAACACATGCGACTAGCTCGATACGCCCTCGGCGCCCTGGCGCTCGCCGCCGCCGCGCTCGCTGCCCCCCCTGCTCCGGCGCAGGCGCCTGCTCCGGCGCAAGCGCCTGCTCCGGCGCAGGCGCCTGCCTCGACGGCCCCGCCCAACCCGGACGAGCTGCTCGGCCACATCACGGTCGTTGCCGGCGCGTCGCGCCCGCTCCCGAAGATCGGCGTCCTGCCGTCGCTCGTCTCCGACCCCGAGGACGTGACGCTCCACAGCGTGGTCCGGCGCGATCTCGAGCTGTGCGGCGAGTTCGAGGTGCTGCCCGACAGCGCCGCGCCGGACGGCCTCTACCTCTCCGACAGCCCCGTGGACGTGAAGGCGTGGTCCGGGAAGGGGGTCGAGGCGGTCGTGAGCGTGCGTGGCAAGAAGGTCGGCCCCGACAAGGCCGAGCTCGTCGGCCAGGCGTTCCTCGTGAACCGCGGGCAGGCCCCGGTGTTCGACAAGAGGTTCATCGTGCCCCTCCGCGACGTGCGGTTCGAGTCGCACCGGGTGGCGGACCAGCTCATCGGCGCCCTCACCGGCCAGAACGGCGGCTTCGCCAGCCACATGACGTTCGCCTCGGGCTCCGGCTCGCTGCGCCGCGTCTTCACCATCGACGCCGACGGCCACGACGCCAGGGCCATCTCGCCGCCCGATCAGACCGCCATCGCCCCCGCGTTCGGGAAGAACGAGCAGCTGCACTACGCGGCGAGCGTGAAGGGCGATGAGTACAAGATCTTCACGCCGGCGGGCGGCCCGATCTCGCTGCCCGTGAAGGGATCGGTCTATGGCATCGCGTTCTCGAAGGACCGGGCGCAGGTGGCGCTCAGCATCGGGGTGGGCTCGACGATCAAGCTGTTCTCGGGCCCCGATTTCCAGAGCATCAAGCCGGTGTCCGACGTGGGGATGGCGCTCCACCCGGCGTTCTCGCCGACCGGCAAGCTCGCCTTCTCCGGCGAGGGCAGGTACGGACAGCGCATCTACGTGGGCGGCAAGGCGATCTCGCCGGACGGGCTCTTCGCGTCGGCGCCGACGTTCTGCAACCACCCCGACGGGGTGAAGGCGGTCTATGCCGTGGGCGTCGGAAAGAACACCGACCTCGTCGTTTCGGGGGAGACGGGCGGCGGCCTCGCGCGGCTGACCCAGAATCAGGGTCGGAACGGATACCCGGCCTGCAGCCCCGACGGGCGACTTGTGGCGTTTTTCTCCACGCGCACATCCGGGGAGGGGCCAGGTCTCTACATCATGCGCGTCGATGGGCAGCGCCCGAAGCGGATCTCCAACCTGCTGGGCGACTCGCTCCGCTGGGACCCGCTGCCGCCCGGCAAGGCCGTCGAGGCGAAGAACTGACCCGACCGGCGGCGCTGTCCGCGGCCGTCGACCGACGTCGAGCCCGCCGGTGGTGCGCAGGCGCGGCGCACGGCGCGCCGCCGCTGCACGCCGCATCGAGGCGTCCGGCACGCTCGATCTGCCGAGCGCTCCTGTTCCTCGAAAGCCACGCTGGCCGAAGGCGAGGCGTGGACATCCGGCGCGCTCCGCGCCGGTGAGCGCCCGCACCGCTGGCGCCACGACCGTCCTGTTTCCCAGCAACTTCTGCTGCCTGGACACGTCTTTCAGGTGGGCAGTTCCTGCGCGCTGCTGCGGGCCGGTGCGGAGCGCGAGGCGAGGCGATGCCGCGGTCGCCATTCCGCTTCTTTGGCCCGCTGCGTCGGTCGCGGTTAGCCTCCGGACTGCTCACGGGGGAGTTGGCTGGAAAA
Organism: Sorangium sp. So ce119; assembly: GCF_051524405.1. Taxonomy (NCBI): domain Bacteria; kingdom Pseudomonadati; phylum Myxococcota; order Polyangiales; family Polyangiaceae; genus Sorangium; species Sorangium sp. So ce119. The sequence continues at coordinate 1,001,795 of NZ_CP150310.1, forward strand.
TTGCAGCAAGCCGCCCCGGTCAGCGAGCGAAACAGAAATGGAGAAGAGCATGGTGTCGAGCCGCATCTGGACCGCCCTTGCGATCGCGGGAGCTTGCTGCGTCGGTGGCTGCAGCTCGGAAGCGGCGGTTCAAGAAACCAGGATCAGCGAGCAGGGGGGGTTCCGGGACCCGGAGCTCCGGCTCGCCTCGGTCGAGGACGGGGGCTATTGCGGCGCCGAGGTGCTGCGCTGGCAATACGACGAGGCCGCTTCGACGCTGCGGCTCGCGGATTCCCGGCTGATGCTCGATTGCTGCGGCAAACGCGCGATCCACGTCGAGAGGATCGACAGCCTCTACGAGATCACCGAGCGCGACGAGCCGGACGGCGGCGAGGGGCGTTGCCAGGAGCAGTGCGCATTCGACCTCTCCGTCGGCGTGCAGGACGTCCCGAGGGGCGAGGTCTACGTGAAGCTGCTGCGCGACGTCGTCGATCAGCAGGGTGGCCCCGCCGTGGTCTGGAGCGGCTCTCTCGATCTCGATGTGGCCGCGGGGGCGGTGGTCCTCGACGACTCCCCCGCCGATGCCGGCTGCCAGGAGCAGAGCCCGCCGCGCCGTCGCCCCACGACCGTCGCCGCACGATGACCGCGGCTCCCGCGCCCCTCGTCAGGTGCTGAGTCCGACGCGACCGGCAAGGGGTCGCGGGCACATCTGCGGGCACCGACGCACGGTAGGATGACCGAACACGTCGACCGACCATGACGTTGATGGTCGGAGAACCGAGCGCACTCTACCACGAGTGCCTGGACAGTCAGAAGAGAAACGAGTACAACACGTGCGAATGTGCGTGCGGCTGCTCCGGGGTGCGGTGCGCGCGCGGCCCGTGCGTTCGATGGCCTGAGGCTGAGTCCGAGGCGTCGCCGTGGAGAGCGCGCCGGACGTCCTTATTTAAAGCCCTTGGCAGTTCATTTTGGGCGTATTTTGACAGTGTGGCGGGACAGCAAGGAAGTCTGGGCATGAGCTACGTGGGGGTCTGTACGGCGCTTGCAACGGTGGGATCGCTGCTTCTTCTCGGCGCGTGCCTGGAGACGGAGCCCGCGCAGGTGGGGGTCGTGAGCGAGGCCGGCGGATTCGTCGATCCGGAGCGAAGGCTCGCGGTCGAGGGGGACGAGAGCTATTGCAGCAGCGAGGTGCTGCGCTGGCGCTACGACCGGTCGAGCGGAGCCCTGACGATCGCGGACAGCCGCCTGCTGCTCAACTGCTGCGGCCAGCGCGCGATGCACGTCGAGCGGATCGACAGCATCTACGAGATCACCGAGCGGGACGAGCCCGACGCGGCGAACCCGCGGTGCGACGCGGTCTGCGCGTTCGACTTCACGGTGGCGATTCCGGAGGTCGTCCCGGGGAAGGTCTTCGTGCGGCTGCTGCGCGACGTTGTCGACGCGCAGGGCAGCGCGGAGCTCATCTGGCAGGGGGAGATCGACGTCCGGAAGTCGGTCGGCCAGGTGGTGATCGATCGCGCCGCCGCATCGAGCGACGCCTGCGCCGGTTCGTCCCAGTAGGGGCGCTGCCGCTCCGGGGTCGGAGCGGTCCCTTGCGCGTGGGCGCTCGCGCGGCTGCGCGACGGCCCGGCGCGATGGCCCCCTCAGCGCGATAGCCCCCGCGCTGCGGGGCGGGCCCTCAGTCGATCAGCGTGCGAGCGGGGCGGCCGGGTTCGCACTTCACGAGCGTCGCGGTCAGCTCGAGCGTCTCGGGCAGCGTGCCTTGCACCTGCGCGACGACCTGCTCGACCACGTGCTGCGCCTCGTCGAGGTTCGGCCCCACGATCGAGACGACGAACGTGAGCGGGCCGGTGCGGCCGGCCGCGGCCGGCGTCAGGCTCAAGAGCAGCGTCTGCGTCAGGTCGACGACCTGGAGCGCGGCCTTGCGCAGCGCGAGCATCTCGAGGATCGTCGGCCGCAGGCTCACGAGGCCGTTCTGGCCGCGGAGCTCGAAGCGCGCGATCTGCATCGGCACCTCGGCCCACTCGGCGAAGAAGCCGTCCTCGTCGATGGCCTTCATCAGGTGCTCGCGCACGAGCAGCCCCGTGAGGCCGTCGCGCCGCGCGAGGTAGCGCTTCGCCTTGTCGTGGTGCGGGGAGTCCGGTCCGAACGTGACCACCATGAGGCGGCACTCGCCGAGCTGCACCTCGGCCCCGTGGAGCAGCGACACCTGCGCCTTGCGCTCGAAGGGGAAGTCCGCGTACGTGCCGTTCGTGCTGTTCAGATCCTCGACCAGCCAGGAGCCCGTCTGCCACCGGAGCAGCGCGTGCGAGCCGGAGACCGTCGCCTCGGCCAGGACGAGATCCTGATCGCTGCGGCGGCCGATCGAGAGCACCGGCTTCTGCAGGGGGAACAGGGTCGAGACGCTGTCGGGCGCGTTCGTGGCGTACGTGATGAGCAGCGACTGCGCGCCGGGGGTGAACTGCGTCTTGATGGCCCGACCGGGCGCGGGGCCGGGGTCGATGCGCTCGCGCGGGAGCTGGATCGGCGCGGTCGTGGTCTGCGTCGGGTTGAAGAACCGCATGTGCCGCGCCTGCGGGCGCATCTGCGGATCCGGGTTCAGCGCGCGGAAGATCTGCCTGATCTCGTCGTTGGTGAGCGCGGCAGGCACGTCGAAGGTGATCTGCTGCTTCATCGTCTTGAGCCGCGGTTTGTAGCCGGGCTCGGGGACGCGGCAGGTCCACATCTCCCAGAGCGTCAGCGCCGCGGCGTAGACGTCGTCCTCGGGGCTCGCGCCGCCGTTGCGCAGCCGCTCCGGCGACATGTAGTGAGGCGTGCCGCCGTCCGGCGGCGCGCCCGGCTTGCGCACGGCCGCGCGCGCGCGCTCCTTCGCGAAGCCGAAGTCCAGGATGACGGCGCGATCGTCGGCGACCATCACGTTGCCGGGCTTCAGATCGCCGTGCACGAGCCCCTGCTGGTGGATGGCGGCGAGGCCCGCGCAGACGTCGGTCGAGATCTTCCGGAACTCGTCGGCGCTGAAGCCGCCGGCCGCCTTGCGCTTGCGGATGTGGTTGTGGAGCGTCTGCCCGGGGATGTACTCCATCACGAGGATGGGCCCCCACGGGCTCGGCGCGAGGTCGTGCACGCGGCAGACGTTCGGGTGGCGAGCCTTCTGCGCGAGGATCACCTCCTGCCGCAGGGCCTCGTCGTCGCCCGGCATGGCGGAGGCCTCGGGCACCACCTTGAGCGCAACCTGCTGCTGCGTCAGGCGATCGAAGGCCAAGAACACCTCGCCCATGCCGCCTTTGCCGATGCTCTTCAGGACCTCGTACCGGTCGTTGATGACCGTGCCGACGTCGATGGGAGGGAGGGGATCTTTGGTCACGGCCACGGGCGCACAAAGGGTGAGGAAGAGCTCCGCGCCGGCGCCGAAGCTGAGGCGCCGGCACGCCGATACGGACTGCGCGCAGGGTCGTCCATTCGAGCCCCGGGCGCAACGAGTCGTTGCACGGACGCTGCGGCTGGCCCCTCCGGCGCGCCACGGGGACGCCGCGCGGGCGGCGCAGAAGGCGCGGGCGCCGCGGGGAAGCGCGCGCGGCGCGGGCCGCGAGGGGCCGCGCCGCGCGGTCCTCCACAGGGGCGTGGGGCTCGCCGCGCCGTGTTCAGGAGAACGGCCGCACCGTGTGGGCGTGGTTCAGCGGGCCGTGGCCGTGGCCGAGCCCGGGGGCGGCGAGCATCGCCTCGCGGAGGTAGCGGCGCGCGCGCGCGATCGCGGGGACGAGGGCGAGGCCCTGGGCGAGGCCGGCCGCGATGGCCGAGGCGAGCGTGCAGCCCGTGCCGTGGGTCGCGCGCGTCTCGATGCGCGCGTCCTCGAACAGCCGCTCGCCCGCCGCGGCCCCGACGGCGCCGGGCTCCGGCGCGATCTGGAGGACGTCGACGACCGTCGCGCCCGGGAGGTGGCCTCCCTTGAGCAGCACGGCGCGCGGGCCCATGGCGAGCAGCTGCGCGGCGGCGCGGCGCATGGCCTCCACGCTGTCGATGACCGTGCCGGTCAGCGCCTCGGCCTCGGGGATGTTCGGCGTGAGCAGCGCGGCGAGCGGCAGGAGGCGCCGGCGCAGGGCGCCCTCCGCCTCGGGCTCCAGCAGCCGCGCGCCCCCCTTGGCGACCATCACGGGGTCGACCACGAGCGGCGCGCCGCGGCCGATGCGCTCGTAGACGCGCGCGACCTCGTCGATGACCTCGGCCGAGTGGAGCATGCCGGTCTTGATCGCGTCCGCGCCGATGTCGTCGAGCACGAGCTCCATCTGGCGGCCGATGAAGTCGGGCGGGACCGGGAACACGGCGGCGACGCCGCGGGTATTCTGGGCGGTGAGCGCGGTGATCGCCGTCGCGGCGAACGCGTCGAGCGCGGTGACCGCCTTGAGATCCGCCTGGATGCCGGCGCCGCCGCCCGAGTCGGACCCGGCGACGATGAGCACGCGACCCTTCATGGATCTCCTCTACCGCAGGAGGCCGCCGGCGAGGTGTCGATGTCGATCATCCGCTGCCCGGCGTCAGTAGTGCTTGTCGAGGACCGCAGGATCGGTGGTCGTCGAGAAGACGGTGTCACAGCGCCGGCACCTGTACTTCACCTTGGTCGGGCGGGCCGAGATCCCGAAGGCGAGCTGGATGTAGCCGAGGATGCGATACTCCGCCTCGGCGCTCACCATGTAGTGATCACGGCCGTGCCCGCAGGGACACTGGACCCGCTCCGTCGTGGTGCGATTGCGGTAGGGCATGGAAGAGGTGCTCGGATCCATGAGGGCCAGACGGGTAGTGTAGGGAGTCCGCGGCGCACGTCGAGGTGCGCGTGCCGTGAAGCGGCCGCCCGGAGGACGACCGGGCGGCGTGAGCCGGGGGCCGGCGCGCCGGGGCGCTCCTCCGAGGTCCCGCGGACGACGGCGGGACCGGCGCTTTGCGCGCTGCTGCGGACCGGATAGGACATGCCGCCATGCGCCCCGCACTCCTCGCCGAGCGTCTGGTGAAGCGGTTCGGCGACTTCACGGCCGTGGACGGGATCGACCTCGCCGTGCGCCCCGGGGAGGTCGTCGGCCTGCTGGGGCCGAACGGCGCGGGCAAGACGACGACGCTGCGGATGCTCGCCGGCATCCTGTCGCCGACCGCGGGGCGCGTCCTCATCGGCGGCGTCGACCTCGCGGCGAGGCCGCTCGAGGCGAAGCAGCGCATCGGCTTTCTCTCCGGCGACACCCAGCTCTACCAGCGCCTCACGCCGCGCGAGGTGCTCTGCTACTTCGGCAGGCTGTACGGCATGAGCGAGGCAGCGCTCTCGCGCCGCATCGACGCGCTGGTGGCCGACCTCGAGATGGACGCGTTCGCGTCGCGGCCGTGCAGCACGCTGTCCGCGGGGCAGAAGCAGCGCGCCAACATCGCGCGGGCCTTCCTCCACGAGCCCGAGGTGCTCATCCTCGATGAGCCGACGACCGCGCTCGACGTCCTCAGCGGCCGCTTCATCGTCGAGTCGATCCGGCGCGAGCGCGCCGCGGGTAAGGCCGTCCTCTTCTCGACGCACATCATGGGCGAGGCCGAGTACCTCTGCGATCGCGTCGCCCTCCTGCACGAGGGGCGCATCGCCGACACCGGCGCGCTGCCGGAGCTGCTCGAGCGCACGGCCACCACGAACCTGACCGACGCCTTTCTCCATCACGCGGCGCGGAGCCGCTCGCGCGGGGCGGGCGAGGCGGCAGAGCGCGCCGGCGCGCCGGCCGGGGGAGGGGAGGCGCCGTGAGGCTCGCCATCGTCTGGACCATCCTGCGCAAGGAGCTCGTCGAGTCGCTCCGGGATCGACGCACGCTCGTGCGCCTCCTCGTCGTCCCGGTCCTGCTCTATCCGCTGTTCGCGCTCGGGATGAGCAAGCTCATCGGCTCCGAGGCGGCGGCGCGCGAGGCGCGCTCGTCGAGGATCGCGGTGTGGGGAGAGCTCGCCGAGGACCTGCGCAAGCGGCTGGAGTCGGCGGGCAAGATCGAGCTCGCGCCGTGGGACGGCGCGCCCGCCGACGTGCGCGAGGGGCTCGCCTCGGGGGCGCTCGCGCCGCCCGCGGGCCCGGAGGCCGGGGCGGAGCCGGAGCCAGGCAAGGAGGAGGGGGAAGACGCGCGGCCGCGGTGGACCGAGCCGGAGAACCGCGTGCTCGCCGCGGCGCGCGCCGCGGTGAGCGAGCGCAAGGTCGACGCGGTGCTCATCCCGTGGCCGACGCTGCGGGCCGAGCTGGAGCGCGGCGGGAAGGGCGCCGTCGCGATCTACTTCGACTCGGTCCGCGCCGACTCGGCCATGGCGGAGGCGCGCCTCGAGGACGCGCTGCGGCGCGCGCGCAGGGCGATCGTCGCGGATCGCGAGGCGGCGCGCGGGCTGCCCGCGGGGTTCTCGAGCGCCTACGACGTCGTGCCGCGCGACGTCGCGCCGGACAGCCGCAAGGTCGGCCAGATCCTCGGCTCGATGATGCCGATGATGCTGATCCTGATGTCGCTCCTCGGCAGCTTCCTGCCGGCGATCGATCTGACGGCGGGCGAGAAGGAGCGCGGCACGATGCAGACGCTCCTGTGCGCGCCGGTGCGCTCGATCGAGATCATCTCGGGCAAGTTCCTGGCCGTGTGGGTCATCTCCCTGCTCACGGCGCTCGGCAACGTGGTGAGCCTGTCGCTCACCGTCAGCCGGATGCTGCCCGACGTGATGGTCGTCGATCCCTGGATCTTCGCGCTGACGTTCGTGCTGCTCGTGCCGGTCACGCTCCTGTTCTCGGCGCTGTTCCTCGCGCTCGCCGTGTTCGCGAAGGACTTCAAGGACGGCCAGAACGCGCTCATGCCGGCGTACCTGCCGCTCTCGCTGCTCGCCGGCATCACGGCCCTGCCGGTGGTCGAGCTCAACCCGTGGACGGCCTACGCGCCGGTGCTCAACATCGCGGTGCTGATCAAGGCGCTGTTCCTCGGGGAGGCGCCGGTCGATCTCCTCTTCGCGGCGCTCATCTCCTCGGCGCTGTACGCCTGCCTCGCGCTCCTCTTCGCCGCGCGCGTCTTCGCGCGCGAGAGCGTGCTCCTCGGAGGCCACGAGTCGGCGAGCGCCGTGCTGGGCCTCGGGCGCCGGGCCGGCGGGACGCCGACGGTCGGCTTCTCGCTCGCGGCGTTCGCGGGCGTGCAGGTGCTCTTCTTCTACGGCAGCCTGCTCATCGAGCGCGCCAGCGTGGCGGTCCAGCTCGCGGTCTCGCAGGTCGGCTTCTTCCTTCTGCCGACGCTCGCGCTGGTCGCCGGCTTCGGCTACGCGCCGCGGGCGACGCTGGGCCTCCGGTCGCCCTCGGCGCGGGGCCTCGCCGGGGCGCTGCTCCTCGGGGTGTCGGCGTGGATCGCGCTCGGCGGCACCGTCCTCCGATGGTTCCCCGCGCCGGAGCGCTTCGCCCGCGAGCTCGGCGATCTCGTGCTGCTCGGCGGGCAGCCGTACCTGGTCGTGCTGCTGCTCGTCGCCGTGACGCCGGCCGTCTGCGAGGAGCTCCTGTTCCGCGGCCTCGTCTACGCGGGGCTGCGCCGCGCCGGACCCGCGGTGGCGATCGGGGTGTCGGCGCTCCTCTTCGGGCTCGCCCACGGCTCGGTGTACCGGCTCCTGCCGACGTTCTCGCTCGGGCTCGCGCTCGGCTACGCGCGCCACCGCACCGGCTCGGTGCTGGCCGGGGCGCTCCTGCACGCCCTGAACAACGGGATCGCGGTGTCGCTGCTCTACTTCAAGCCGCCGTGGACGCAGGGCGTCATCGAGGGAGAGGTGGTGCCGTGGAGCCTCACGGCCGCCGGCGTCGTGGTGAGCCTCGCCGGGCTGCTCCTGCTGCGGGGGACGCGGACGCCGGACGAGTCGGGAGAAGCGGCGCGCGACGGGGGCGAGGCGGACGGAGGCGGCGCGACAGCGGCCTGACACGGGCGAACCGGTGCGCGGTGTGAGCCGCGATGCGGAGATGGGCAGATCGCTTGTCTTGCGCGGTTCGCCCTCTGAGGTACGGAGATCGGTGTGCACGCACGCTTGCTTCCGGGGCTCGCCGCGGCGGCGGTGATCTCGGTGCTGTCCTGTTCCCACGGGAGCCCGACGCTCTCCGAGCTCGGTGGAGCCGCGCTGATCGCGCCCCCGGCGCCGGCCCTGCCTGGCGCGACGTCTGCCGTCGCCGGCGGTGCGTCGGCCTCGCTGGCGACGGCGCCCGGCGTCGCGACGCCGCCGGTCGCCGGGGGAGAGCCCGCGGCGTCGGCGCCTGCGTCGTCCGGATGGGCGGGCGCCTGGGTCGATCACCTCGCTGACGCCACCGGCCAGCGCGAGCGGCCGCCGCGCGCGCAGCGGCAGTGGAACCACATCGCCGCGGCCGCGGGCGCGGACTGCCGCGACGCGCTGAAGAGCACGGGCGCGCGGTTCCAGCCGATCCCCGACGCCCAAAAACCCAACAAGAAGGGGTGCGGCATCCCGCGCGGCGTGCTGCTGACGCGCGGCCCGACCGGCATCGTGTATTCGCCGCCGCTGCAGATCGACTGCTCCCTGGCCTTGCGGCTGGTCGATATCGAGCGCGTCATCCAGGAAGAGGCAGAAGCGCACCTGGGCTCGCCGATCACCCGCGTCAGCACGCTGGGGAGCTACGCCTGCCGGGAAGTGGTCGGCAGGATGCGCAAATGGAGCGAGGGCCTGAGCGAGCACTCGTTCGGCAATGCGTTCGATATCGCGCGCTTCACCCCGAAGCGCGGGCGCGCGATCAGCGTGCTCCGCGATTACGTGCTGTATGGCAATGACCCGAGCACCCGGGAGGGGCATTTCCTGAGGAGCGTGACCCGGCGGCTGCGCGCGGATGGGGCCGCGTCGCGCGTCCTCGGGCCGGACTTCGACGCGAGCCACCGGGACCACCTGCACGTCGATTGCGGGACGCCCCGCTGGTACTGAGCCGCTTACTGCGCGCGCAGCTCGAGGATCTGCACGTCGTACGGCGCGAGCTCGACCGTGTGGACCGGGGTCTCGCCGCCCCGCTCGACGAGGTGCCCCGAGGCCGCGACCGGCTTGACCGAGAGCGGCTGATCCGACTGGCTCACCAGGAACACGAAGCGACGTCCGTCGCGGTGGCGCAGGGTGTCGGCCGCGACGCGCGGGTCGTCCACGGTCACCGGCCGCCGCACGCCGGCGAGCGCGGCGAGCGCGTCGTAGAGCCGGTAGGTCGGCTCCGGGTTGACCCGCGGGGTCGCCGCGGCGAAGTGCTCGACCGGATAGGTGCAGAGCACGATGCTGCCGCGGCCGACCTGGCGCCGCAGCAGCGCCGGCCGGCCGCGCTGGTCGACCGCCACGACCTCCGCGCCCCGGGGGCGCACCGGCAGGTAAGCGCGGCTGTGCTCGGTGCCGGCCACCGGGAACGCGAGCGTGGTGCCCTCCGCGATCGTGCCGAACGGGCGCTGAAAGGTGAGCGTCGCCTGCGCGTCCTCGATCGGGTCGACCATCCCGTAGCGGAGCTGATGCTCGACGCCGAACATCGCGTTGAGGTGCGCGTACCACGGACCGCGCTGCGAGCCGTGCGTGCCGTGGCAGTACGACGCGTAGACGACCGCGCCCTCCGAGGCGAGCCGCTCGAGGAGATGCCAGGTCGGCGCGGTGAGCTGCTTGGTGGACGGCAGGAGATACAGCCGGCAGTCCTCCGCGATCCCGTCCCGCTCCCGGGTCAGCCCGATCGGGACGTCCGCCTCCTTCGCCGCGATGTAGGCCTGTCGCAGCATGGTGAACAGATAGCTGCGGTCCTCGGCCTCGGTGAACGGAAACGCGCCCTCCAGGTACGACGGCACGATCAGCGCCGCGTCGGCCGGCTCGCGCTCGCAGCCGAGGACGTCGATGTCGGCCAGCACCTTCGCGAAACGTGCCATCTCCGCGAGCTGCGGCTTGGGGCGACCGTCGGTGGTCGTCAGCCCGAAATGGAGCTCGAAGGGGTGATGCCGATAAGGGTCCTGGTGGATGAGATCGAAATCGGTGTTGTTCCAGCCGATCCAGCCGGTGGCGCCGGCCAGCAACGTGTTGTGGAGGACCTGCCGGTAATAGTGCGCGGCGTTCTCGTCCGACACGAAGTCCGAGGAGACCCCGAACTCCTCCAGCACGACCGGCTTGCCCAGGAAGCCCGTGAGCTCGCAGATGAACGCGGCGCCATAGTGCTGGCGGACCATGTCGTTCTCCATCCGGTACACGTGAGGACCGAGGAAATCGACGATCGCGCCGAGATCGCGGACGGAGAACCCGTTGTCGTTGCCCGTGACCTCGATGCCCCACGCGCCGTCGCCGATCGAGATCGGCTGGCTCGCGCCGCCCGCCCGCAGCCCCTGCACGAGCAGGCTCGCCCAGCTCGTGACGGCCTCGCGCACGGACCGCTCGCGCTCGCCGTAGATCGGCATCTCGTTCGAGATGAGCCAGCCGGCCACCGCCGGGTGGCCCGAGAAGCGCCGCGCCATCTGCTCCGCGAACCACGCCTGCCGGGCGACCATCCACACGTCCCCATAGAGGTCGCGCCCGCGCCGCCAGACCGGATCCCAGTTCTCGCCGGACATGTGGCCGACGAGGAGCGTCGGGATCGTGGTCAGCCCCGCCTCGGTGTGGGCCTCGAGGAAATCGTCGTACCGCGCGGCGCACTCCTCGTCGACCCGGTCCGGCTCGGGCATGAAGTGCGGCCAGTAGAAGAACGACCGGGTCATGGTGAGGCCGTGGTCGGCGAGCACCCGGAGCTCCTCGCGGATCAGGGCCGGATCGTAGCTCGTCCACATGAGCGGGCCGCCGCGCCTCGACCAGAAATTGGCCCCGAGCCAGGCGACCGCTCGATTGCGGACAGCGACTTTGGCGAAATTGCGGTGCATGCTCCCTCTCGTGCTGGTCTGCTCGCGCCCCTGCTGCGCGCGGCAGAAGAGCACTTAATCGGTTCAGTGTCCACGGCCTCGAGGGAGGGCCGCGTCGCCTCGCGGGCGACGGGCTCGGCTCAGGGGGGCGCGGGCGGCGCGGTGCTGCCCCGCGTCGCGAGGGTCGGCGCGCTGCACTCGGCGTCGTCGATCGGCTCGCCCGCGACGAGGCGGAGGAGCAGCGCGGCGGCGCGGGAGCCGTGCTCGGCGATGTTGCGGCGCACGGCGGTCAGGGCGGGGTGCACGAGCTGGCACAGCGCCGAGTCGTCCCACGCCACGATCGAGAGGCGCTCGGGCACGGGGACGCGCATCTCGTGCGCGACCGCGAGCGCGGCCACGGCCATGACGTCGTTGTCGTAGACGATCGCCGTCGGCGGCGTCGCCTCCGCGAGCAGCCGGCGCGTGGCCTGGCCGCCCGCCTCGCCCGTGTAGTCGGCGTGGACCGTCACCGCCCGCTCGAGGCGCCTCTGGCGGGCGGCGGCGTTGAACGCCTTCGTGCGGATCGCGGTGTGCACGAACTCCGCGGGGCCGGCGACCCGCGCGATCGACCGGTGGCCGAGCGCGGCGAGGTAGTCGACGACCGCCTTCATGGCGCCGCCGTCGTCGCTCCACACGCCCGAGAGCTGCCCCTTGCCCGCCGGCCCGCCGATCACGACGGCGGGGAGCTTCAGCTCCTCGACCAGCTTCACGCGCGGATCGTCCTCGCGCAGGTCGACCAGGATCACCCCGTCGACCCGCCGCTCGGCCCACCAGCGGCGGTAGGTCTCCACCTCGGCCGCGCGATCCTCCGTCACCTTGAGCAGCAGCGCCTCCGCCTTCTCGGACAGCTCCGCCTCGATGCCCGAGATGAGCTGCATGAAGAACGGCTCGATGCCGAGCGTGTGCGCGGGCCGATCGATGACCAGGCCGACCGCGCTCGCCCGCCCGTCGGAGAGCGCCCGCGCGGCGTTGCTCGGCTGCCAGCCCATCTCGGCCGCGATCGCGAGGATGCGCTCGCGCGTCGGCTCCGACACGCCGGGCCTGCCGTTGAGCGCATAGGAGACCGCTCCCTTGGATACCCCTGCACGCCACGCGATGTCCGTGATCGTCGGACGCTTCACGCCTCACCTCCGCTGCCGGGCGGCGGATCGAGCCTGCCGGGTGAACCGGCTCCATCGCCAGGCCTCGTCTGGATAGCACGGCGGCCCCGAGGCGAGCCGACGCTCGCACAGGCGCCGAGCGCCGCCGGAGACCGCCGGGTCTGCGCAGGCGCTCCCACATCCATCCCGGCGCCCGTGGACGCGGCCGGCGAGCGGCCGCGCCGGTCGCGCGCGAGGTCTGGCCGGCGCGCCGGGATCACCAGCCCATGGCCGACCGGCCATCCCAGAACTGAAACGGTTAAGGCGGTGACTCGGCGCGGCTGTCGAGGATCCGCGCCGCCCTGGCTCAGGCGCCGCTCGCTCCCGTCGCGGGGCTCTGCGTCCGCCGGACACGTCTCTTCTGTCCCTGGTCGAGACTCGAGGCCTCGCGCCGCTCACGTCACTTCGAGGAGCTCGCGCTCGGTGATGCCGAGGAGGAAGAGGATGGCGTCGAGGCCGCTCGCGGACAGGGAGGTGTCTGCCGCTTCCCGGAGCTTGGGTTTCGCGCGGAACGCGACCCCGAGCCCGGCGCGCTGGAGCATGAGGAGGTCGTTGGCGCCGTCGCCCACGGCGATGGTCTGATCGAGGAGCACGCCCTCTGCCTGGGCGATGGTCTCGAGCAGCTCCGCCTTGCGTTGCGCGTTGACGATGGGGCCTGTGACCCGTCCGGTCAGCTTGCCGCCCTCGACCTCGAGGGCGTTCGAGTAGGCGTAGTCGATCCCGAGCCGGACCTTCAGCGCCTCTGCTGCGATCGAGAACCCGCCCGAGATCACCGCGGTCCGGTAGCCGAGCCGCTTCAGCACCCGGATGAGCGTCTCGGCGCCCTCGGTGATGGGGAGCTCTGCGGCGAGCTTCCGGAGCACGCCGATGTCGAGGCCGCGGAGCAGCGCGAGCCGCTGGCGGAGCGACTCGTCGTAATCCATCTCCCCCTGCATGGCCCGCTCGGTGATCTTCGCGACCTGCTCCACGACCCCTTTGGCCCGCGCGAGCTCGTCGATCACCTCGATGCGGATGAGGGTCGAGTCCATGTCCATGACGACGAGCCGCTTGCTCCTCCGGAAGAGCCCCTCGCGTTGCAGGGCGAGATCGAAGCTGTTCTGCATCGCGAGCGCCAGGAGGGCCTGCTTCAGCGCGTCGGCCTCCTCCTCGCGCCGGAGCAGCACCTGGATCTCCACCGACGAGAGCCGCTCGACCGACAGCCGCGCGATCTTCTCGATGTTCGCGTCGTGCGCCGCCAGGGTCGCGGCGACGTCGTGGAGCTGCTTGGCGCCGAGCTCCCTCCCGATCGCCGTCACCACGTAGCGGCTCCCGGGCGTCCGCGTCGGGGCGCCCCCGTCGAGCGGCTTGAAGTCGAGCGCCACGCCGAGCTCCTTCGCGGCGAACAGCAGCTCCTTGAGCCCGCTGCGCGTCTCCGGGAAGAGCACGAGCAGCGCGAGGTTCAGGTTCCCGTGCACCACCACCTGCTCGATATCGAGCAGCGTGGCGCCGATGTCGCTGAGGATACCGGTGAGCCGAGCGGTGATGCCAGGGTAGTCCCTGCCCGAGACGGTGACGAGGATAGGATCGGAGGGCACGGCCATCGCAGGCCCCTTAACAGGCCCGTGTCCCCGGGTCGACGCCCATCGCATCCACCGATCGCGCGAAACAGGGCGGAAGCCGATTCGCTATCACGTACCCCCGGCAGGGCTCTCTCATGAGCTCGAGTGTCCGACGCCCTGATCGGCATCATGAGAGCCTCAGTTCCGCCGCGGGCTCCGTCGCTACCGGTAACGCCCGCGCCCCGCCGCCGCTCGCCCGCCGCTCTTCGTCCCCGCCGCCGCGCGTCCGCCGCCGCCGCCGCCCTTGGCCGCCGCCGGGCCCGCCGCCGCGCCGCGCCGGCTCGCCCCCCGCCCGGAGCGCGCCGGCTTCTCCTCGGCCACCTCGCGCGCGGCGCCGGCCTCGCCGTCGCCCTGCTGCGCCTTGAGCTGGCGGAGCTGGTCGCGCAGCCGCGCCGCCTTCTCGAACTCGAGGTTCTCCGCCGCCGCGAACATCTCCTGCCGGATCGCGTCGATCTGGTCGACCAGATCCATCGCCGCGCGCGCCGCCTCCGCCGGCTTCGCCGGCCCCTTCGGCACGGCGTAGTAGTCGCGCGTGCCCGACGTGGGCGACAGATCGAGGATCGCCTTCTTCACCGTCGCCGGCGTGATCCCGTGCTCCTTGTTGTACGCCTCCTGGATCGCGCGACGCCGGTTCGTCTCGTCCATCGCGCGCTTCATCGCCTCGGTGATGCGGTCGGCGTACATCACGACCTCGCCGTTCACGTTGCGGGCGGCGCGGCCGATCGTCTGGATCAGCGAGCGGGGGCTCCGGAGGAAGCCCTCCTTGTCGGCGTCGAGGATGGCGACCAGCGACACCTCGGGCAGGTCGAGCCCCTCGCGCAGCAGGTTGATGCCGACCAGCACGTCGAACTCGCCGCGCCGCAGATCGCGGAGGATCTCCACGCGCTGGAGCGTGTCGACGTCCGAGTGGAGGTAACGGACGCGGATGCCGAGCTCCGTGTAGTACTCGGTCAGATCCTCGGCCATCCGCTTGGTCAACGTCGTGACGAGCACGCGATCGCCGCGGGCCACCCGCTCCCGGATGCGCGCGAGCAGGTCGTCGACCTGCCCGGACACCGGCCGGATCTGGATCTGCGGATCGATGAGCCCGGTCGGCCGGATGATCTGCTCGACCACCGCGCCGGCCGACTTCTGCAGCTCGTAATCGCCGGGCGTCGCGCTCACGAAGAGCACCTGCGCGTAGTGCTGCTCGAACTCCTCGAACTTCAGCGGCCGGTTGTCGAGCGCGCTGGGGAGCCGGAACCCGTACTCGACCAGCGTCTCCTTCCGCGCCCGATCGCCCCGGAACATCGCCCCTACCTGCGGGATGGTCTGGTGCGACTCGTCGATGATCAGCAGGAAATCCTTGGGGAAATAGTCGATCAGGGTCGGCGGCGGCTCGCCCGGCTTCCGGCCGGAGAGGTGGCGCGAGTAGTTCTCGATGCCGTTGCAGAACCCCATCTGCTCGAGCATCTCGAGGTCGTACATCGTGCGCTGCTCGATGCGCTGCTTCTCGAGGAAGCGGACGGCCTTGTCGTAGTAATCGATGCGCTCGCGCAGCTCCTCGCGGATCGCGTGGATCGCGAGCCGGAGCTGCTGCTGCTCGGTGACGTAATGGGAGCCGGGGAAGACGGCGTAGCGGTCGAGCTGGCCCACCACCTTGCCGCGGACCGGGTCGACCTCCTTGATCGCCTCGATCTCGTCGCCGAAGAACTCGACCCGGATCGCCAGCGACTCCTCGTAGGCGGGGAAGATCTCGACCACGTCGCCGCGGACGCGGAACGTGCCGCGGTGGAAATCGACGTCGTTGCGCGTGTACTGGATGTCGACGAGCCGCCGCAGGAGCTCGTCGCGGCGGATCTCGGTGCCGCGCTCGAGCTTGATGAGCAGGCCGTGGTAGCTCTCGGCCGAGCCGATGCCGTAGATACAGCTCACCGAGGCGACGATGATCACGTCCGGGCGCGAGAGCAGCGCGTGCGTCGCCGCGTGGCGCATGCGGTCGATCGCGTCGTTGATGATCGCGTCCTTCTCGATGTACGTGTCGCTCGTCGGGACGTAGGCCTCGGGCTGGTAGTAATCGTAGTAGCTGACGAAGTAGTGGACGGCGTTGTTGGGGAAGAGCTCCCTCATCTCGCCGTAGAGCTGGGCCGCCAGCGTCTTGTTCGGCGCCATGATGAGCGTCGGCTTCTGCAGCTTCTCGATCACCTTGGCGGCGGTGAACGTCTTGCCGCTGCCCGTGACGCCGAGGAGGACCTGGAAGGCCTCGCCCTGCTCGTACGCGGAGCAGATCTCCTGGAGCGCGCGAGGCTGGTCACCGCACGGCTTGAATTCGGAGACGAGCTCGAAGTGTGTGGGCATGGAGCGGAGGACCCTAGTGCGGCCAGGGGCTCCTCGCAACCTCCCGCCGCCGCGCCGGCCGGGGAGGGCCCGACGCCGCCGGGCGCCGGCCTCGCGGTCTCAGGTCAGGTCCCGGGCATCGCGGGCATGGTGGGCATGGTGGGCGCGGCGGTGCTTGACGGCGGCGCCGCGCTGGCGGATTCTAGGTGGCGCCGCGTCGTTGTGACGCACGCCGAACGGAGGTCAGGTCATGAGTGGCAAGACACAGCACACACATCTCCCCGCCGCCGCCGTCGTGTCCGCCGCGGTTCGCTGAAGCTCGTCCCCACGCCGTCGCCTGGCCGCGCGCGCGCCCTCTCCTGCCCGCGCGCGCCTCGCGCTTTCGCTCGTCCAGCAGGGCATCCGCCCTGGCCGGGCGAGCCCTCTCTGGCGTGACGTCCTGATCGGTCGACGAGCCTCCGCGCCGCGGCGGCCCCGCGCGTGATTGGCCGGCGCGGGCGCGCTCGCGCGCCTCCGCGCCCTTGTCCGTCGACCGCCGCGCGCCACAGCTGCGCGCGGCCGAACGCCATGGAGCGCTCGTCCCGTCATGTCCATCAACTCCGACTCTCTCGTTGATCCGTCTTCTCACCACGAACCGCAGCCCGGCCTGATCGGGCTCGGATGGACTCCCTTCTTCGCGAGGCAGCTCGCCAGTCTGGAGGACGCCGTGCAGCCCGCGCGCGTCCTCCTCGCCTCCGCCGCGCGGCACCACGTGCAGACCGCGGACGGCCCGCGCGTCGCGGTCGTCAGCGGGCGGCTCGCCCACGAGGCCGCGGACCGCGCGGCGCTCCCCACCGTCGGCGACTGGGTGGGGCTCAGGCCCGGCGACGGCGCCGGGCCCGCCTACATCGTGCACACGTTCGCGCGGAGCACCTGCCTGCGCCGCAAGGCCGCGGGGACCACGGTGGAGGCCCAGGTGATCGCGGCCAACATCGACAAGGTGTTCATCGTCACGTCGCTGAACGCCGACTTCAACCTGCGCCGCCTGGAGCGGTACATCGACGCGGTCCTCGACGGCGGCGCGCGTCCGGTGCTCGTGCTCAACAAGGCGGATGTCTGCCCCGATCCGGGGCGGTTCATCGAGGCGGCGCGGGAGGTCGCCCCCGCGGCGCCGGTCGCGCTGGTCAGCGCTCTTTCCGGCGCGGGCCTCGACGCGCTCCGCGCCGAGATCGGGGCAGGGGAGACGATCGCCCTGGTCGGCTCGTCCGGCGTGGGGAAATCGGCGCTGAGCAACCGCCTGCTCGGCGCGGAGATCCAGCGCGAGGGGGCGATCCGGGCGTCGGACGAGCGGGGCCGCCACACGACCGCCCACCGGGAGCTCTTCCCGTTGCCCGGCGGCGGCTTCCTCATCGACACGCCGGGGGTGCGGGAGCTCGGCCTCTGGTCCGCGGACGGGGCGGGCCCGGCGGGCTTCGACGACGTCGAGGCCCTCGCCGGGACCTGCCGCTTCCGTGACTGCGCGCACGAAGGTGAGCCCGGGTGCGCGGTGCTCCGCGCCGTGGAGGCGGGCGACCTCGACCCGGACCGCCTCGGCGCCTACCGCAAGCTCGGGGCGGAGCGGCGCCACGTGGCGCTGCAGCAGGACGCGCGCGCCCGGAGCGAGGAGAAGCGGCGCTGGAAGCAGATATCGAAGCAGATGCGCGCCAACCCGAAGCGGTAGCGCGACCCCTCGACCGCGCCGCCGCTAGGCGGGACGCGCGGCGGGGCCGAGCTGGCCCCGCCGCGCGACGCCCCGCAGCGCGTGGACGATCCCGCCTTGCAGCGACCCGAACGTCGCGACGCCGTCGAGCTCCGCGCCGATCTCGACCAGCGCCCGCGCCACATCCGCGCGGACGCCGCTGAGCAGCACCTGCGCGCCGAGGAGCCGCGCGGCGCCGACCGAGCGGGTGAGCCCGTACACGGCCTGCTGGTCCATCGTGCGCACCCCGGTGATGTCGAGGATGACCACGCTGGCTCCCCGGGTCGAGAGCGCCTGCAGCAGCGCCTCCGTCATCCGCGACAGCCGCTGCTCGTCCAGCGTGCCGACGAGCGGGATCACCAGGATCTCGTCGGTGATGGGGATGATCGGCGTGGAGAGCTCCTCCACGAGGATCGCCTGGCGATGGATGGCCTCGCGGAGGCGCCAGCGCTCCTCCTCGGCCCGCTTGCTCTCGCTGAGGTCCCGCGCCACGCAGACGATGCCGTGGACCTGCCCGCCGTCGGTGCGCATGACCGAGGCGAGGAACGACACCGGGACGGTGCGCCCGTCCTTCCGCCGACAGACCCGCTCGTCGCGCGCGCCGCCCGCGTCGATCAGCGCGCCGGCCGAGAGCCCGGGGAACACGAGGTCGATCGGGCTGTCGATGAGCTCGTCCCGGGGATAGCCCGACAGGTCGCACGCCGCCTGGTTCACGCTGCGGATCCCGCGATCCCGGTCGGCCACGATGAGCACATCGATCATCGACTCGATGATGCTCGTCATATAGGTCTTGGAGACCGTCGAGCAGGCGAGCTCCTCGCCGAGCATGTTCAGGCCGGCCGCCATGCCGTCGATGAGATCGTTCCTGTCGCTGATGGGCGCCTTCTTGGCGTAGTCGAACCCGACGAGCGCGACGATCACCTCGAGGAGCCCTTCCAGCCGCTCGCTGCGGTCGTCGAGAGCGCGCGCGTCCGAGCGCCCCGCCGCGAGCGACCTCAGCGCGGAGAGGGCCACGTCGAGCGCATCCGCCCCGGGGACCGCCGCGAGCTCGCCGCGCCCTCCGGCCGGGACGAGGCTCATGGCGAGCTCGCAGAGCTCCGCGACGCGCGGATCGTCTCGGGGGTCGGAGGCCATCAGCCAGCGAATCCTTTCAACCACCGGGTCGCTTCCCGCTCGTCCGAGAAGAGCCGGATGGGCCTGTCACGGTTCCCGTAAACAGCGAGGAAGACGTTGCCGATCATCCGCCCGATCGGCCGCCCGCCCACGAGCGCCATCGCGAGGTATGCCTGCCTGCCCTCGTCCGTGCCGTAGTAGTTGCGCGCGTCGAGGTCCGTGGCCTTGCATCTCGTGAGATCGCACAGGAACGCGTACGGCGTGCCCTTGCTGAATCGCTTGAGCCCAGCGACGTTCTCCTGCGCGTCGGCGAGCGTCTGGACGGCGCCTTCGTGGAGGTCAAAGCGAATGATCCTGTTCTCCTTGTCAAAAGAGAACTCCCCGGTTCGCGTCCTCAGACGCTCGTCTCCGAGCTCGTTCACGTTCCCGCCTCCCCCCTCGTGCTCGCTTGCCGGCCGGAGCGGCGCGCGGCCGCGCGCTTCGCCCCCCTCGGTCGCCCGGCACGCACAGCCGTCCACGATGCGCGCATCCCATCCCCCCCTGAGACAATTCGGTTGTAACACCAACGGCCGCCCGAAGTCCAAGGCCTTGGCGGGGGTGCGTGCGTCGCATCGTGAGCGCTAGAACAGCCTGGAGACGCCCGTCGCGAGCTCGAGGGACACGGAGAACGCCTGGCACCGCTGCGCGCAGCCGAAGCGCGATCGGATCTCGAGGGGCATGCGCGAGACGCCCTGGGTGCCGAGCAGGTCGCGCTCGAGCGGCAGGAGGAGCGCGGGCCCCTCGACGTCGAAGCCGTCGAAGAACGGCCTGTCGGAGCTGGTCAGATCGAAATAGAAGCGCGCTCCGCAGGGCATGAGCTCGATGACGTCGGCGGTGTCGGCGAGGCCGCGGCCGCCGTCGAAGGCCCTTGTGACGCCGTTGGCCATGGCCCAGAACATCATGGAGAGGACAGGCGTCCTGAGCTCCGTGAGGGCGGAGGACCCGAAGTGGGAGCGGCCGCCGCTGCGCACGGTGGTCTGGAGACCGACGTTGGCCTCGAAGAGCGCGGCGTTGGGGCGGCCGGACAGGACGTATTGCCAGCGGTACGAGATGCCCATGAGGAACGAGGGGTTCCACGAGACCTGCATTGGCTGCTCGTCGGAGGCGCCGCGGAGGGCGAGGGGCGCGGAGAGCCAGACCTGCCCGCACGCGGCCGGCTCGAGCAGCCGCTCGACCCAGCGGGGATCGAGCGCCATGGCGAGCTGGACCTGCGCGCGCGCGGTCGCCTCGGCGGCGTGGAGCCGGTCCTGGCTGGCGGGCGAGGTGCCGAGGAAGCCGTCGCCTGTCGTCTCCCAGCAGGCGGGCAGTCCGGGGGAGCGCGCGTCGTCCACGCCGGCGCGCAGGAGCGGGCAGGGCGCGGCGTTGAGCACGCGGGTCACCGACACGCCGATGCGGTTGAAGTGATCGTGCGTGCCGATGCGATCCTCCGGCGCTCTCCGCTGCTGCGCGGTGATCACCGCGTGACCCGCGGCGAACGCGTCCTGGAGGAAGTGGAGCGCATAGGCGTGCTCGAGGAGCGCGTCGCGCCGCAGCGCCGCCCGGCGCCTCCCTCGCGCGCGTCGCGAGCTGCAGCGAGCGCAGGTGGTGGCCGATGAACTGGCCGAGCGCGTTGTCGACTCGCCCTCTCCGCGCGACGTCCTCGGTGACCCGGGTGAGGGGCTCCCCCGCCGCCTGGAAGTGGGTGATGTTCTGCTTGGCGCGAGCCACGTAATCGCCGTCGACGCCGAGCAGATAGATATCGAGGTCTCGGACGAGGTCGGTCCGGTCCGAGAGCGCCGCCGCGTCATCGTCCTGCCGCAGCTTGCGGAGGAAGTCGCGCCACTGGGTCCGAGCGCCGAACTGGAGCCGCTGTCCCGTCTCCCCCGCTCCGTCTCTTCGCACGAGACTCCACAGCTCCCCCGCGGTGCTCGCGTGGTCCCCCGCGAGCGCCGCGAGCGTGGCATAGGGGATACACGCGTCCCGCTTCAGCGCGGTCGCGACATGGAACGGCTCATCGAGCCGCTCGCACACGAGCGAGCTCGCGGCCACGTCCCTCACCGCCTCCTCGAGCGCCCCCTTGGCGCCCCCCGGCAGCCACGCCAGCCCCTCCTCGGCGAGCACGACGTGCTCCGGAAAATACCACGCGTTCGCCGTGCTGCTCAGTCCGACGAGCACCCCCGCCACGGCGCCCCCGATCCACCCCGCGCTCCGGAACATCGAAGTCTCATGCCCCGTCCGCCCCCCGCCCGCCAACGCAACGCGCCCGAAAAGACCCGCGGTATCAAGCCTGCATTTCCCCCAACAGGAAGAGCCAGCGGGAGGGGGTGGTGCGCGCGGGGCGGGCGGGGGAAGGGCCCCACGAACCCGAGCGCCGGCCCGCATCGAAGCGAGTCGCCCCTGGCTCTATTCACCCGTTCACGTGGCAATAGCCACCACGAGGCGCGAGTTCGTGGGAAGGGCCCCCCGCCCGCCCCGCGCGCACCACCCCCTCCCGCTGGCTCCGTCGCCCCCCGGGATCAGATCCCGTATTGCCGGAGCTTCTTGTGGAGCCCCTCGCGCGTGATCCCGAGCGACTTCGCCGCGTTGGTCTTGTTGTTGTTGTGCCCCCGCAGCGCCTCGAGGAGGAAGTACTTCTCGACGGCGTCCATCATCTCCTTGAGCGACCCCTTCGGCGTCCCCGCCCGCGCCACGAGCCCCTCGACCTGCCGGATCCGCGGCGAGAGCAGCTCCGGCGTCGCGAACGACCCCGGATCGAGCTGGATGACGATCCGCTGCACCTCGTTCTGGAGCTCCCGGACGTTGCCCGGCCAGTCGTACGCCACCATGAGCTCCATCGCCTGCTGGCTGAACCCCCCGCACGGCTTGCCGATCTCGTCCGCGTACCGCTCCAGGAAGTGCCCCGCGAGCACCGGGATGTCGTCGCGCCGCTCGCGCAGCGGCGGCAGGCGGATCGGGAAGACCTTGAGCCGGTAGTAGAGGTCCTCGCGGAACCGCCCCCGGGCCACCTCGTCCTCGAGGTTCCGGTTCGTCGCCGCCACGATGCGCACGTTGACGTGCTTCGGGCTCGTCGCGCCCACGGGGCGGATCTCGCCCTCCTGGAGCGCCCGCAGGAGCTTCGACTGGAGCGACAGCGGGGTCTCGGTGATCTCGTCGAGGAAGAGCGTGCCCCCGTCGGCGATCTCGAACAGGCCCTTCTTCTCCTCGGTCGCGCCCGTGAACGAGCCCTTCTTGTGGCCGAACAGCTCGCTCTCCAGCAGGCTCTCGGCGAGCGCCGCGCAGTTCTGCGCGACGAACAGCTTGTCGCGGCGGCGCGAGCGGTAGTGCACGGCGGCGGCGATGAGCTCCTTGCCCGTGCCCGTCTCGCCCTCGATCAGCACCGTGACGCGCGTGTCGACCACCTTGTCGAGCTGCGTGATCACCCGGCGCATCGCCTCGCTCTTGCCGATGATGTCGACCGCGCCCCCGCCCCGGCGCTTCTCCTCGCGCCCCTTCAGGAAGCTGTTCTCCTTCTGGAGCCGCTCCTCCGCGAGCACGAGCCGCTTGATGAGCCGGGCGTTCGCCACCGCGAGCGACGCGTTGGCCGCCAGCACGAGCAGCGTCTCCAGGTCGCCCGCGTTCAGCATCCCGGGCACGCTCCGGTTGTCGGCCTGGAGCACGCCGATGATCTCCTCGCCCTTCCAGAGCGGCACGGCGAGGGTGCTGCGGATCGAGGCGCCCATCAGCGACTCGGTCTGGCCGACCTCGATCGGCGCGTCGGCCGCGAGCACCGCCGCCCGCTCCTTGATCACCTTCCGGTACACGCTGCGCGTGATCGGGACCGGCCCCGCCGGCGGCGCCCCGCGGCCGGACTCGGAGCGGACGCGCGTCAGCACCGGGACGAACGCCGCCGGCGCCGCCCCCGGCTCCTGGTCGTCGTCGCGCAGCACCACGGTGACGTGCGTCGAGCTCGGCACCAGCGCGAGCACCGCGTCGGCGATCTCCGCGAGCACCTGGTCGAGATCGTTCGCGGCGCCGATGCGCTTCTGCGCCGCGTACATGGCCGAGAGCGCGCTCGGATCGCGCTCGATCTTCGCCTGGGCGGGCTCGATCTCGTCGAGGCGCCGGATCGAGACGACCCGCGCCTCGTCGGCCTCCTCGGGGATGGTCACGACCATCCGCGTGACCGCGTCGCCCGAGCCGAGCTCGATGACGTCCCCCGTCTGGAGCGCGACCGCGCTGCGCCCCGGGCCGAGCTCGAGCCGCTCGCCCCGCCGCGTCACGCTCGTCCCGTTCGTCGAGCGCAGGTCCTCGAGGATCACCCCCTCGGCGCTGCTCACGATGCGCGCGTGCGCCCCGGAGACGTGGCGGTCGTCCAGCACGACCCGGTTGTCCGGCGAGCGTCCGAGCGTGATCAGCTCGCCCTGGAGCTCGAAGGTGCGCCCGGCAGCGAGACCCTGGGTTACCTCGAGCACGATCATGGTTCGTTCAGCCAGGAAGACCCGTGAAGAGGGGCCGGAGTAAACCGTCAAGACGGTGGAGATGCCAGGAAAAACCGGGGAGCCCGCCTCCCCGGCGGATCCGCGGTCCGGGCAGCACGGGTTCTTGTGATACTACAAAAATCGCGGGGTGATGGGCGAGGCGCCCCGCCCCTGGCTGGCCGCCGGGACGGGGCGCGGGGCCGCCGCGGTCACTGGGCGCGGGCGGTCAGGCGGTAGATGACGGTCTTGAAGGGCGCGTTGCCGGAGATCTTCTCGGCGTCCTTCGAGGCCTCGCCCTCGTCGACGATCTTCTGCAGCTTGGTCGCGACGTCGGCGTCGCCCTTCGGCGAGAGGGCGTCGATGACCGAGACCGACACGAAGCGCACGGCCGCGTTCGAGATCTTCGGCATGGCGTCGATGATCTGCTGCCGGACATCGGGGGAGCCGAGGACGCCGACCATGTAGGCGGACTTGATCCCCTGGAACTGCGTCTCCTTCGCCTGCGACGCCGGGTCGCTGAGCTTGCCGATGTAACACTCGACCTTGGCGCCGCAGGCGCCCAGCAGGTCCTTCGCGAGCTTGATCTCCTTCTCCATCGACTTGCCGACCGTGCCGCCGCCGCTCGTGCGCGTGTTCGCGAGCCGGTCGACGTCGGCGACCTGATCGGGCTTCATCAGCTTGAGCGCCGTCTGCAGGGAGACGTCGCGGATCTGCGCGACGTCGTCCTCCTCG
Organism: Sorangium sp. So ce119; assembly: GCF_051524405.1. Lineage (NCBI taxonomy): Bacteria > Pseudomonadati > Myxococcota > Polyangiales > Polyangiaceae > Sorangium > Sorangium sp. So ce119. The sequence goes on from NZ_CP150310.1 coordinate 1,025,747, forward strand.
CCGCGCGACTCGACGGCCGTCTTCACGATCCACGGCACCATGCTGGCGTCGAAGAAGTTGCTCGCCGCCTCCGCCAGCATCACGCGCGCGTTGATGCCCGCCGGCGGGATCTCGAGCCCCGCGGGCGTCTTCTCGTAGGCCGCCTGGAAGGCCGCGATCGTCTCCGGGGTCTTGGGCACCTTGGTGAGCTCGCGCGCGATGATGGCGCGCGGGACGTCCTCGGCCTTGTCGAGCGCCGCGAGCAGCGGCTTCACCGACTCTTCCCGGCCGATGGTCGCGAGGACGAGCGCGGCGGCCGCGACGTGGGCGGTCTCCGCGGCCTTCTTCTGCTCCGCGCTCGCCTTGTCGCCGGCGCCCTTCAGGTTCTCGACCTTCGAGTACTCGATGAGCTCCTTCTGCTCGCCCTGGAGCAGCGCGATCGCCGGCTGGATGGCGGGCTTGCCGATCTTGGTGAGGGCGAGGATGGCCGTGGTGGCGGCGTCCGCCTTGACCGGCGAGAGCACCACCTTGAGCAGCGGCACGACCGCCTTCTCGCTGCGCTGCCACCCGAGGAGCTCCGCCGCGGTGATCTGCCAGAACAGCTCGTTCCGCATCGTGGCGACGTCCTTGGGATCGCTGATCGGGCGCTCGACCATGGTGATGAGCTGCCCTTCCCAGGACGGGTCGTTGATGTCGACCATCGCGTCGTGGACGTCGCGCGAGATCGTGGAGCCCTTCGGCTTGCCGTGCTGGAGCTTGACGAAGACCTCCATGAGCGGGCCGGCGGCGGCCTTCGACTTCATGGCCCCGAGGCCGCGGACGGCCCAGCGGACGTCCTCCTCGGTCGACTCGGGCTTGTAGTCCTTCAGCGCCTTGATGAGGCAGGCCTCGCCGCGCGGGTCCCGCGTGTCGGAGATGAACTTGATGAGCTTCGATCGCGTGCGCTCGTCGAGGTCGCCGCCCACGCACTTCTGCGTCATCGGCTCGATGATCTTGTCGAGGAGCGGCTTGACCGTCGGCCCGGTCCGGTCCTTGTTGTCGCGCGTCATCGCGTCCTCGAAGAACTGGACGAGGCGGTTGACCGAGGGGGTGAGCGTCGCCGGGTCGTCGAGCCGCTTGACGTGCGTCTCGGGGTCGTTCTCGTCGGCGCACCCGGCGACGATGCCTGCGGAGAGCGCCATCGACGACGCGGTGGCGGCCCCCAGGAGGAGCGAGCGAACGAGCGGCAGGATGCTGCGTGCTGAGCGGGACATGGTGTTTCCTCCGGGACCTCGGTGATGCTGCCGGCCTGACCTCGCCGCCGCGCGGCGCGCGCAGCAGGGGAGGCGGTCAGCAACGAGCCTTCGTTAGCCTGAGGGGACGACAGCGGGCAACTACAGCGCGCGGCAGGGGGCGCGGCCCCCCTTCGGCCACGACGTGTCGCCGCCCCGTGACGGAAGCGGCGGAGCCGAAGCTATTCGTCGTCAGAGAACGTGTCAACGCGAGCGGGGTACCTGGACCAGCCGGCGGATCCCCGTGGCGAACAGCCGGTCGGGGATGACACGGCGCAGCGCGACGAGCGCGCGTGCGTCCCGGCCGATGAGGGTCCGGAACGGCGGCGAGGGGGCCTCGATGAGGCGGAGGATCGCGGCCGCGACCGGCGTGGGCGCCGGCGCCCTGGCGGCGTCCTCGAGGACGAGCCGCTCGAGCGTCTTGGTCATGGCGGCGTAGGGCCCGTCGGGAGAGATGTGCGCGCCGCGGCGCTGGTTCTCGAAGAAGATCTCGGTCTTGAAGGTGCCGGGCTCGACCAGGCAGACGTGGACGCCGAAGGGGGCGACCTCCCAGCGCAGGGCCTCGCTGAAGCCCTCGATGGCGTGCTTGGTGGCCGCGTAGACGCTCACGCCGGGGAGGCCGACGAGCCCGGAGACGCTCGAGACGTTGATGATGCGGCCGCGCCCGGCGTCGCGCATCGCCGGGAGCACCGCGCGCGTCGCGGCCATGAGGCCGAAGACGTTGGTCTCGAACTGCGCCCGGACGTCGTCGTCGGCCTGCTCCTCGAAGGCGCCGCCGACGGCGATGCCGGCGTTGTTCACGAGGGCGTAAGCGGGGCCGTGCTTCTGGAGGATCTCCCGGACCCTGTCGGCCGCGTTCTCCGCGGCGACGTCGAGCTGCTCGACCTCGAGCGAGGCGCCGCGCGCGGTGGCCGCGGCGAGGAGCGCGGCGGCCTTCTCGGGGCGGCGCATCGTGGCGACGACCCGGTGGCCCGCGGCCGCGCAGGCGACCGCGGTCGCGAGGCCGATGCCGCTCGAGGATCCCGTGACGAGGATGAGGTGACCCATGGGAGGGGGCGAGTATAGGCGATGCGCGGCGGGCGCGGCTGGCGCGGAGGGCGCGGCTCGCGCGGCGGGCGCCGGCAGGCGGCAGGGCGCCGCTCAGCCGATGATCATCGCCTCGCTGAGGAGCCGGCCTTCCTTGAAGCGGCGCAGGTTCCAGCGGTCGAACAGCGGGAGGGAGGTGCCCTCGGCGATGTGCTGCGCGATGAGCTTGCCCATCACGGGCGCGATCATGAAGCCGTGGCCCATGAAGCCGGACGCCTGGTAGAAGTGCTCCACCTCGTCGACGCCGCCGACGATCGGGTTCTGATCCGGGGTGAGATCGTAACAGCCGGCCCACTGGCGCAGCACCTTCACGCTGCCGAGGATCGGGCACGCGGTGACGAGCGCCCGCGCGTACAGCGCGAGGAACTTGTGGCTCGACCCCATGTCGAGGCCCTCGGGGACGTCCTCGTTCGAGACGCCGCCGACGATCTCGCCGCGCATCGACTGCGAGAAATAGAGGCCGTTCGAGAGGTCCGCGACCAGCGGGCCGAGCCAGGGCTTGAGCGGCTCGGTCGAGCAGATCTCGTGGCGGTGCGGGCGGTTCGGCAGCTCCACGCCGAGGAGGCGCGCGACCTCGGGGCTCCACGCGCCGGCGGCGTTGACGACCTTGTGCGTCCGGATCTCGCCGCGGTCGGTCACCACGGCGTCGATGCGCGCGCCGCGCGTGCGGAAGCCGAGGACGTTCGTGAAGGTGGCGATGTCGACGCCGAGCTTCTGCGCGCGCTCGGCGTAACCCCAGACGAACGGCCAGGGGAAGACGACGCCGTCGTCCGGGTTGTAGCTCGCCGCGACCACGCCCTCGGTCGAGAGCTCCGGCACGATGGCGCGCGCCTCGTTGGTGGTGAGCATCCGCGTGCCGAGGCCGCACGCGTTCTGCACGGCGACGCTCTTCTCGAGCGTCCGGCGGCCGGCCTCGCTGCGCACGAGGAAGAGGTAGCCGCCCTGCCGGAACCAGACGTTGATCTTCATCTCGCGGGCGAAATCACGGCAGATGCGGATGCTCTCCTGCATGAGCCGGATGTTGCCCTCGCTCGAGAACTGCGCCCGCACCCCGCCGCCGTTGCGGCCGCTGGCGCCGCCGCAGAGGTAGCCCCGGTCGACCACGACGACGTCCGTGATGCCGTGGTGCCGCGCGAGGTTGTAGGCGATCGCGAGGCCCATGATCCCCGCGCCGACGACGACGATCTCCGCCTCGGACCGCATCGCGCCTCAGCCGAGCTCCGACCTCGCCGCGGCGACGACGGCGTCCTGGAGGACGCCGTTCGAGGCGATGATGCCGCGGGCGAGCTTGAGCCCGGGGCCGGTGTAGTCGATGGGCGCGCCGGAGAGGTCGGTGAAGCGGCCGCCGGCCCCGCGGAGCACCGCCTCGGGCGCGCAGCTGTCCCAGAGCTTGGCGCCGCCGCCGCCGTGAAGGTAGAGGTCGACCTCGGCGGTCGCGATCCGCGCGATCTTCACGCCGACCGAGCCGCAGGGGACGACCCGCGTGACGCCGAGCCGCGCGAGGAGCGGCTCGAGCTCCTTCGGCCGGTGCGACCGCGAGACGATGAGCGACGCGTCGGCCGGCGAGCTGACGGAAGAGACCCGGAGGGGGCGGCGGCTGCCGTCGTTCGCCTCGAGGAAGGCGAAGGCCCCGTCGCCGTCGTCGCCGCCGGCGCGGCCGGCCAGCGCCTCGCCGGTCGTGGGCATCACCACGACGCCGAGCGACGCGCGGCCGCGCACGGAGAGGCCGATCATCACGGCGAACTCGCCGTTCCTGTCCGCGAACTCGCGCGTGCCGTCGAGCGGGTCGACGAAGAACACCCGCTCCCGCTGGAACCGCGCGGCGAGCTCCTCGGCGGCGGGGACGCTCTCCTCGGCGAGGATCGCCTCGCCGGGGAACGCGGCCTCGAGCGCGCCGCAGATGAGCGTGTTCGCCTCGCGGTCGGCCCGGGTCACCGGGTCGCCCGGGCCCTTCATCTCGACGGTGAACGGCGTCGCGTACACGTCCATCACCACCGCCGCCGCCGCGCGCGCGATGCGGACGAGCTCGTCGAGCTCCCTGTCGTTCTGGTTCATCCTGCTGACACCTCGATGCCGGCGTGCTTGAGGCGCCCGGAGAGCTCCGCGAGCGTCGTGAAGTGGAGGTAGGGTGGCATCCCGGCCTCGCGCACGAGCTGGTCGAGCTGGGCGACCGAGCGGGGGCCGAGCACGGCGGACGAGACGATGTTGTTCGCCAGCACGAAGCGCAGCGCGACCGAGCGGAGCGAGACGACGGGGCCGCTGACCAGCGGCCGGAGCGCGTCGAGCTGGCGGATGCGGGTCCTGAGCTCGTCCCGGTTCCACCGGTGCATGCGGTGATCGTCGGCGTAGAACTCGCGGTCGGCGCTCCACTGGCCGGCGAGGAGCCCGTGCGCGAGCACCGAGCGCGCGAGGACGCCGGCGCCGCTCTCGGAGACGTCGCTCGCGACCTCGTGGAGGTCGCCGGGGAGGAAGGCGTTGTAGGCGATCTCGATGAGGTCGACCTCGTCGCGCAGCGCGGAGCGGGCGACGTCCGCGGAGCCGGCGCTCACGCCGAAGGCGCGGATCTTCCCCGCCTGCTTGAGGTCCCTCAGGAAGGCGAGGGGCTCCTTCGAGCGCATCGCGGCCACGGTGGGGTTGTGGAGCAGGACGACGTCGACCACGTCGCGGTCGAGCCGCTCCTGCGACCGCTCGAACGCGGTGCGGAGGTGCGCCGGATCGAAGCGCTTCTTCGGGGGGAGCTCGTCGAGATCGGTGCCGATCTTGGTGACGACGAACGTCGGGCCGGCGCCCTTCAGCCGCTTGCCGAGGCGGCGCTCCATCTCGCCGCGGCCGTAGACGTCGGCCGTGTCGAAGAGGTCGATGCCGACCGCGAGCGCGCGGTCGATGACGCGATCGACCTCGGCCTCGGAGACCGGGCCGTAGCCGTCGCCGGAGAGGCCCCAGGTGCCCAGGGCGAGCTCCGAGACCTCGAGGGATGTCTTGCCGAGGGGGCGCTTCCTCACGGGCGGCGATCTACACCAGCGCGGGAGGGGCGCCACGAAATAGGGCGCCGGGCCGCGTCTTACGGCCGGCGGCCGCTCAGGCTGGGATCCGTGGGGCGGAGGTCGTCCGGCTCACGAGGCGCGGGCCTGAGCGCGGCGCGGCGCCGCGCCGGACGCGCGGCGTCGAAGACGCGTGACGAGCAGCCCCGCGGCGAGCCACAGCGGGCCGTACCCGCCGCCGCCGCTCGCGCCGGCGCTGCTGGCGCAGCCGCCGCCGCGGAGCCGCAGCGGGCCTCTGCCGGCCTCGCCGGAGGCCTCCCCGGCGCCGGCTGAGCTGCCTCCAGCGCCGCCGGTCGCCGCGCCGTCCGGCCCGGTGCCAGGCTCGGCGCCGGCCCCGCCTGCGCCGCCAGCGGCTCCGCCCGCCCCTGGCTCGACCCCGCCCAGCCCCCCGCCGCCGCCGCTTCCCGGGCCACCGCCCTCGCCGGCGCCTCCGCCGCCCGGAGGGGTCTCGAGCAAGCAGCCGCCGGCGATGCAGATCCCGCCGGGGCACGGCGACCGCTCGAGCTTGTTGCGCTCGACGCACGCGCCGTTCTGGCTGTCGCAGGCCGTGAACCGGCACGTGCTCGGGTCGGGCTGCTCGCAGACGAACGGGTCGCCGCCGACGCAGCGCCCCTCGCGGCAGGTGTCCACCTGGGTGCAGGGATCGGCGTCGTCACAGGCGTCGCCGTCCTGCTTGGGCCTGTCGCAGCCGCAGGCCTGGTCCGTCGTGCTGCCCGGGTCCGCGACCGTGGGGCAGGCGTCGTCCGGGTCCAGCTTGCCGTCGTCGTCGTCGTCGTCGTCGCACGCGTTGCCCTCGCGGTCGTCGTCGCTGTTGGTCTGCGTGGTGTTCGGCGTATCGACGCAGTTGTCGGCCGCGTCGACGACGCCGTCGCGGTCGCTGTCGAGCGAGCAGGCGCCGCCGACGCAGGCGCCCTCGGCGCACTCGACGGCCGCCGCGCACGGCGCGCCGATCGGCTTCTTCGCCCGGCAGACCGGGGCGTCGCAGTAGGCGCCGGCGTCGCATTGCTCGTGGTTCGAGCACCCGGTCAGGCACGCGCCGCCGGCGCAGACGTAGAGCCCGCAGTCCACGGCGGCGCGCGCGACGCAGGCGCCCTCGGCGGTGCAGACGCTCGGCGGAACGCTGGAGGTCGCGTCGTCGGTGCAGGCGCCGGGCGCGCACGCGGTCTCCGGCGCCGCGAGCGCGTCGTCGGGGCACGTGCCGCTGCTGCCCGTGCAGCGCTCGGCCGCATCGCAGGGGCCCTCCGCCGGCCGGCAGACCTGGGTCGCCGGCGCGAGGGCGTCCGCGGGGCAGCCGGCGGCGGCGCCGGTGCAGGTCTCTGTCGCGTCGCAGGGGCCCGCCGCCCGCCTGCACACGGTGGCGGCCGACGCGAAGGCGTCGTCGGGGCACGCGCCGCTGCTGCCGGTGCAGTTCTCGGCCGCGTCGCAGGGGCCGTCCGCCGGCCGGCAGACCTGGGTCGCCGGCGCGAAGGCGTCGGCGGGGCAGTCGGCGGCGGCGCCGGTGCAGGTCTCTGTCGCGTCGCAGGGGCCCGCCGCCCGCCTGCACACGGTGGCGGCCGACGCGAAGGCGTCGGCGGGGCACGCGGTGGAGCTGCCGGTGCAGTTCTCGGTCGCGTCGCAGGGGCCCGCCGCTCGCCTGCACACGGTGGCGGCGGACGCGAAGGCGTCGGCGGGGCACGCGGTGGAGCTGCCGGTGCAGCGCTCGGCCGCGTCGCAGGGGCCCTCCGCCGGCCGGCAGACCTGGCTCGCTGGCGCGAAAGCGTCGTCGGGGCACGCGGTGGCGCTGCCGTTGCAGCGCTCCTCGGCGTCGCAGCTCCCGGCCGAGGCGCGGCACACCTGGCCCGAGGCGCGCGGCCCGCACACGCCGTTCACCGCCGCGCCGGCCGCGGCGCTGCAGGCCTGACAGTCGCCGGGATCGCCCCTGCCACATGCGTTGTTGCAGCAGACCCCATCGACGCAGTGGCCGCTCAGACACTCGCCGTCGGCGAGGCAGGACGCGCCGTCGGCGGACTGGGGGAGATAGAGCTCGGCGCTCGCCAGGGCGGCCGTGGTGCTCCGCCCTCCCGCGGCCAGGAGCCGACCGTCGTCGAGCGTCACCAGCGTGTGGTAGCCGCGGGCGGCCCGCATGTCCTCGGCCGCCGACCACGCCCCGCGCGCGACGTCGTACCGCGCTGTCGAGGAGAGATAACTGCCGTTGAAGCCGCCGGTGACCAGGACCGCGCTGTTCGAGAGGAGCAGCGCCGCGGCGTGGTTGCTGCGCGCAACAGGCATGTCGCCGGCGGCCAGCCATGTCCGCGTCACGGCGTCGTACCGCTCCGCGCTCGTCAGGTGCGCCCCGTTGTTGCCGCCGGCCACCAGGACGTCGCCGTCCGGCAGGAGCGTCGCGCTGTGCGACCGCCGCGCCGTGGTCAGGCTGCCCGTCCGCGACCACGCGTTGGCGGCCGGGTCGTAGATCTCCGCGGTGGCCAGGTAATCGGTGGAGTACCCGCCCGCGACCAGCACCGTTCCATCGGTCAGCCCGACGGCGACGTGCGTGTAGCGCGCGCTCATCGTCCCCGCGGCCGACCAGGCGCCCCTCTCGACGTCGTAGCGCCGCGCGTCGCCGATCACGTTGGTTCCGTCGATCCCGCCTGCGACGAGCACGTCGCCGTCGTCGAGGCGCGTCGCGGTGTGGGACGCGCGATTGCCCATCTCCCCGGCGCTCGTCCATGTATTGGCGTCGGGATCGTAGATCTGCGCCGTCCCCACGACGCTCGCTCCGGCGCGCCCGCCCGCGACGAGCACCCGGCGCCCGTCGCCCAGCAGCGTCGCTGTGTGCTGGTACCGTCCCGTGGCGCCCATCGTGGCCGTGGTCGACCACCTGTTCGTCAGCGGGTCATACAGCTCCGCGGTGTTCAGCGCGGCTGCCCCGTTGTACCCGCCCACGATGAGGACCTGGCCGGCCCTCGCGCCGTCCTCGATCAGGGTCGCGGTGTGCTCCCGGCGCCCCGCGCTCATCGTGGCGGGGACTTGCTCCCAGAGGGGGTCGACGAGCACCGCCTCTCCGTCCGCGTCGACGTGCAGCGCGAGCGTCGCGCCGTCCACCGACAAGCGCGCGCCGACGGGACGCTCGCCCCCGCTGGCGTAGGCCTCCGGCGCGGTCACGCGCAGCCGCGGGACGCCGGATGCGTCCACCGCGAGCACCACGTCGCCCGTCTGGCGCAGCGTCGCCCCCTCGACATGCCATGAGGCCACGGGGGCGCCGCGCCGGACAGCGTCCGCCTCGAGCAGCAGCCACTCCTCGGCTGCGCCGGGCTCAACGGTCCAGAACGAGGTCCCTCCAGGCCGCTGGAGGGCGAGCGCGCGGCCCGCGCGCGTCACCTTTCCTCGCGCGCCCGCCTCGCGCACCCGGATGTCCAGAACGTCGGGGCACATCGCCGCTGGGCCGGCGCACCCGTCGGCGCCGGGGAGCCGAAAGCGGACCGGATCGGCCGCGTCGTGGGGCACCTCGACGGCGAGGCGCCCCGCGGCGCGATCCTCCGCCAGGGTGAAGACGGCGCCCCGCGCCACCAGCTCGTCACCTCGATCGACGATGCGCGCTGCCACGGCGGGAAACCGCGCCGAGAGCACCTCGACCGCCGGCGGCTCCGGAGGCGAGCACGCGGCGGCGAGCGCCGCGAGCGCCGAGCCCATGAGGAGGCCAGTACGGGCTGACACGGTCTCGCACGGCGAAATGGGCACGCGCCTCATGCCGCCATGAGAGCCAGGCGCTCGAAACCGCGTCAAGGTGCAGGCCTGAGGCATCCCCTCGAATTTTTCGGAAAATTCACAGGGAGGCGGGGAGGCGGGGAGGGGAATCTTCAAATACTCCCCGTCTCCCCGTCTCCCTGTTCAATTTTCCGCTGAAAATGGCTGCAATACGAGGGGTTCCTCAGGGGGCAGGCGCCTCCCGCGCGATTCCATCGTGAGCGGAGTACGCCGAGGCGGAGAGTGCCGATTCGCTTGTTCATGTGACAGCGAATTCCATTGTCCTTCAAACGAGCTCTGCGCGACTCCCGCGTAGCTGCGCGCTGCGAATGAACGTTGTCCCGGAGACAAAAAAGGATTCCATCGACCCCCGGGAGCATGCATTATCATCGCGCCTCTTTGTGTGTGAGGCGAAGCGAGGACAGGATGACGCGCAATGTTGGTCGGTGGGGGACCGCCGGCGCTGTGGTGCTTTGCTGGTGTCTACCCAGCGAGGCGCTCGCCGTCGGGCCGAACGCGGTGATCTATGACGAGGGCTGCTTCGAGAACACGCTGCCACCAAACGACGATGGGTCGAGCGGCGTGCAGGGGCTTCCGTTCGAAGTCAATTTCTACGATATCCGTTACAACAGCGTTTACGTCAACAACAACGGCAACATCACCTTCGACGGGCCGCTCAACGCCTATACGCCGTTCCCGCTCGAGAGCACGAACCGCGCCATCATCGCGCCCTTCTTCGCCGACGTCGACACGACGGGCCCTGGCTCGGGGGTCGTTCACTGGGGCGTGGTGGAGAAGCTCCCCGGCGACGACCGGCCGGCCTTCTGCGCGGTGTGGGCGAGCTACGACCCGAGCTCGGGGAGCGCCGCGGGCGTCGGTTACTTCTCGGCCAGCACCGACCGACTGAACCTCTTCCAGCTCCTGCTCGTGGACGCTCACACCTGCGACGCCGGCGAGCCGCCGTGCACCGACGTGATCTGCGACCCCGGCGACCCGGCCTGTCAGAGGTGCAATCCCACATCGCCGGAGTGCACTCCGCCCGTGGTCTGCGACCCCGCCGACCAGGGCTGCGTTCCGGTGGAAAACAAGTCCTATCGCGCCAAGGGGGACTTCGACATCATCTTCAACTACGACCAGATCCAGTGGAACGCCGGCTCTGCGAGCGGCGGCATCGGAGGGCTCGGGGGGGAGACCGCGCGCATCGGCTATGCTCCCGGGATACTCCCGGACGGCACCACGCCCCCCGGCGCAAGGCCCTACGAGCTCGACAAGGTCACGGCGCAGCGTGACACGGACAATGACGTCGGTGACATCTTCGTCGATTCGGACGCCTCGTACCCGCTCGTGTCGAGATCGGTGGGAGGCATCGAGCAAGCGGGGCGCTACACGCACCAGGTCAGGAACGGCACCCTGGACACCGGGAGCGCGAGCATCCGTGTGAAGGTCACGGCGCTGAACGACATGGGGCAAGAGGTGACGGCGGCGGGCGCGCCCGTGCAGATCTGCGAGAGCACACCGCAGCAGCAGCAGCGCCGTTGCCCGTGGTACGGGACGACCGATGACGCAGGCTTCTTCCTGGCGGACCGCATCCCGCTCGACGGGGAAACGGCGAGCGGGACCAGGTTGACGATCACCGCGTTCCCGCCGACGGGGTCGAACCTGATCCAGGCTCAAACCGACCTGCCGCTGGAGGTCATCGACTACGAGGATCTGTCGCTCCGGCTCGGCAGGCCGAGCGCGCCGCCGGCGGGCGTCGATCTCCAGCCCTCCTCCGTGGGCGGCGGCGACGTCCCCGTCGTCTACTGGCACGATCCCACCACCCTGACCGCGCCCGGCTGCGCCGGCGGGACGGCGAGCTACGACGTGAAGTTCGGCGCCCTCACCTTCGCCGCGGGCCCGATGCAGCTCGACCAGGCGGGCCAGTTCCGCGCGGTGATCCCGCCCTTCTATCCCAACCACGGCGCCGCCACCGTCCTCATCCGCACGCAGTGCGGCCCGACGGCCTCGAGCTTCAGCTTCCCGATCTACATCGACCCGAGCGGGTGGATCCGCACCGTGGGCGGCGCGCCGGTCGAGGGGGCCACGGTCACGCTCCTCCGCTCCGACACCGGCGCTCCGGGCTCGTTCACCGTCGTGCCCGACGGCAGCGCGATCATGTCGCCGATGAACCGCGCCAACCCGAGCATCTCCGACGCGGAGGGGCACTTCGGGTGGGATGTCCTCACCGGCTATTACAAGGTCCGCGCCGAGAAGCCCGGCTGCCACGCGCCCGACAACACCGAGCTGCCGTACGTCGAGAGCGCCGTCATGCTCATCCCGCCGCCGGTCTTCGACCTGGATCTGCGGCTCGATTGCGGCACCGGCGCGGTCGGCGACACGACCGAGCCGACGCTCTCCGTGCCGGAAGACCTCGTGATCGAGGCGACCGGCGCGAGCGGCGCGGCGGCCACCTTCACGGTCTCCGCCATCGATGACGTCGACGGCGCCGTCCCCGTGATCTGCACGACGCCCGAGGGCACCACCCTGCCGATCGGCGTGACCATCGTCCATTGCTACGCGCTCGACGCCACCGGCAACCTCGATTACGGCACCTTCGCCGTCGTCGTCGAGGACACGCGGGCGCCGGTGCTCTCCATCCCCGGCTCGATGACCGTGCAGCCGGAGGGCCCGTGGGGCGCCCAGCTCGCCTTCACCGCCGTCGCGATCGACGCGGTGAGCGGCCCCGTCGACGTGAGCTGCTCGCCGGCGCCGGGCGACGTCCTGCCGGTCGGCCTCACCACCGTCACCTGCAGCGCGACGGACGCGGCGGGCAACACGGCGAGCGCCTCGTTCGAGGTCGAGATCCCCGCGTGGGTCGACACCGACGGCGACGCGGTGAGCGACAGCCTCGACAACTGCCCCCTCGCGGCGAACACCCACCAGGCGGACGCGGACGCGGATGGCGCCGGCGACGCGTGCGACAACTGCCTCGCCGCGGCGAACGCCGATCAGGCGGACGCGGACGCCGATGGAGCCGGCGACCTGTGCGACAACTGCCCTGGCGACGCGAACCCGGGGCAGGGCGACGACGACGGCGACGGCGACGGGAACGCCTGCGATCCGATCTGCGTCGCGATCCACCGCGGCGGGGTGGGCGGCGCCGCCGACTCCTTCATCTCGTCCTCCGAGCCGAACACGAGCTCGGGCTCGTACCCCGGCATCTTCACCGGCACCTCGGGCGGCGGCGTGAAGATGGGCCTCGTCGCCTTCGACCTCGGCGCGATCCCGGGGGACGCGACCATCGAGGGCGCGACGTTCTCGGTGAGGGCGCAGTACGCCGCCACCGCGGCGACGCTGGAGGTCCACGCGATCACGGCGCCGTGGTCCGAGGCCACCGTCACGTACAACACGCTGAACGGCGCCTTCGACGCGGCCGTCGAGGCCTCGCTCGCGGTGCCGGCCAACCGGACCGCCACCGTGTCGTGCGACGTGACGGCCCTCGTCCAGGACTGGGTCTCGGGCGCGCTCGACAACCACGGCGTGCTCCTGCGCGAGGTCGGCCCGGGCAAGCGGACCCTCCGGTCGAGCGAGGAATCCAGCGCCGCCGAGCGGCCGCGCCTCGATGTCTGCTACGTGACGCCGTGAGCAGCTAGGCAGTCCAGCGCGCCGCTGCGCCCCCGCGCAGCGCGCGCCCCCTCCACGCCACCACACCCCTCGCAGCGCGCGACGCGCTCGCGCCGGACGTCAAGGTCGAGCGCGAGCTCCGGTCGGTCCACCTTCCGGCCGTCGGGACGCCCTCGTCAAGCCTCCGCCCCGCCGGGCACACGGCGCCTCGGCCCGACCCGCGTGCTGGACGAGACCGCCGGGGCGCCACGTCTTTGCGCGCTTGGCCGCGGAACGCTCCGTGCCAGGGAACCTGAGGGTAGCCGGTGAAGGGGAGTGATGCGCGAGCGCGCAGGGCGGCGCCGCCGAGGGCAGGTCTCCGGGTGACATGCTGAGTCGAACCCTGTCAGCAGTGGTCGATGAGGGGGGCTGTAGAACATGGCGAAAGGGCCTAATGAGGCAACCAGGGCCGAACCTGCGAGCGACCGGAGATCGCGGCCGCCCGCGACGAGCGCCGCCGCGCGGCGCGCGCTGGAGCTCGTCGCCGTCCGAGGCAAGGACGTGATCGGCGTCCGGCACATGCTCGCCGAGGGGCGCGCCCACATCGGCGACACGCCCTCCTCCATCGCGCGCGTGCCGTTCGCAGAGCTCGACAGAGCAGCCCCGGTCATCGCGGAGGTGACCGGCGCCCGCTACGTGCTGCACGTGCCGCGCCGGACACGGGCGCGCGTCCACGGGTCCGACGGGCTCGGACGCCTGCTGACAGGCCCCGCCGACATCGAGCTCCAGGAGGGGGACCGCGCCGTGCTCGTGATCGGGCCGGTCCAGATCCGCGCGCAGATCGTGCCCATCGAGATCATCTCGCGGCTGGGCGCGTCCGGTCTGCGCTGGATCGGGCTCATCGGCGCCCTCTACATCGCCGCGCTCGCCATCTGCGCCGTGCTCGCGCCGCGCGACAGGGCCCGCCTCGACGAGGGGTCGATCCGGCGCGCCGTCAGCGCGGCCGCGGCCCAGCTCTGGGCAGAGCCCGCTCCGCCGCCGTAGCGCAGGGCATCATTCCGCGAGGGACAGCTCCGGCGGAGAAGCCCTGGATTCGTGGAGTGCTATTCTCCACAATCATGCGAATCAAGGCCCTCTCGTTTCTTCCTGCTCAACTACCGCTGTGCCTGTTCGCCCTCGTCGGCTGCGGCGGACCGTCCGCCAAGGACGAAAGCCCGAACGGCGCGCCGAAGGCTGGAATCCTGAGCCTGGCGCCCGGATGGAACACCATCGAGCCGGGCGGCGAGACCACGTGCTCGCGCGGCGATCCGTTCAAGTACTTCGTCCGCCCGGGCACCGTCAATCGCGTCATCGTCGAGTTCCGCGGGGGCGGCGCGTGCTGGAACGCCACCACGTGCTCCGTCGCGGGCTCGCTCTTCCAGGAGACGGTGACCGACGAGGTGAACGTCGTCAGCCAGCAGGGCGCGACCGGGATCTACGATCATGAGAACCCGGACAACCCCTTCAGGGACTGGCACCATGTCTATATCCCGTACTGCACCGGGGATATCCACTGGGGCGACAACGTGGCCACCTATGGCGAGGGGAGCCAGGCCGTCACCATCCGGCACAAGGGCGCCGTCAACGTCCGCGCGGCGCTCGACTGGGTGTACGAGAACGTCCCCGCGCCCGAGAAGGTCTTCGTGACCGGCTGCAGCGCGGGCGCGTACGGCTCGATCATGTGGTCCGCGCACGTGCGGGAGCACTACAAGGGCGCTTCGGTGATCCAGTTCGGCGACAGCGGCGCCGGGATCATCACCGAGAGCTTCTTCCGGGACAGCCTCCCGTCCTGGAAGCCGGAGGGCGTTTATCCCACATGGATACCCGGCTTCGATCCGGCCGAGCTCGAGCGGCTGTCCTCGCTCTACGAGGTGATCGGCGGCCACTACCCCGACATGCGCCTGTCGCAGTACAACACCGTCCTCGACGACGACCAGATCTTCTTCTTCAAGGCGATGGGCGGCGGCGGCGACCAGGCCTGGTCGGACGCCATGAAGGCGTCCATCGCCCGTATCGAGGCGTCGACGGCGAACTTCAGCTCGTTCCTCGCGCCGGGCAGCGCGCACTGCATCCTCTGGCGGCCGGAATTTTACACCGTCGAGTCGAGCGGGACGCGGCTCGTGAGGTGGCTCGACGACCTCGTGAACGGCGCGCAGCCGCCGAACGTCGCCTGCGACGGCTGCTGAGCGGCGCGCCGGGAGCGCGGGAGCCCGGGGCTCGAGGGCGCCGGCGAGGGCGCCTCGGGCGCGCTCGGGGGGGGCGCGCCGGCGGCCGGAGCAGAGGGGCGGAGCGCCGCGCCGGGGGGCGCGGTGCGGCTCCAGTTGACACTCCGCCGGAGCTCAAGATGATGGCCGCCGCGATCGCGGGTGCGCAGACGCCCGCGGCAGCCCCGGAGGCAGTTCTCCGGGAGGAGACAGAGGAATCCATGCGCACGCTTTGCATCGATATCGGCGGGACGGGGATCAAGGCCACCATCCTCAACGAGCAGGGGACTCCGATGACGGATCCCGTGCGCGTGCCGACGCCTCAGCCGGCCTCGCCGGAGCCCATCCTCGACGTCATCGCGGACCTCGCCCGCGCGCAGGGGGAGTTCGACCGTGTCTCGATCGGCTTCCCCGGGGTGGTGATGGACAACGTGACCAAGACGGCGCCGCACCTCGACAACGAGGGATGGAAGGGATACCCGCTCGCCGAGGCCGTGGAGCGCCGCCTCGGGAGGCCGGCGCGCGTCGCCAACGACGCGGGCATCCAGGGGCTCGCCGTCATCGAGGGCAAGGGGCTCGAGATGGTGCTCACCTTCGGCACCGGGCTCGGCTGCGCCCTGTACATCGACGGCCACTACGTGCCGAACCTCGAGCTCGGCCACCACCCCTATGGCAAGCGGGACCTCAAGTACGAGGACCGCGTCTTCGACGCCGAGTGCAAGCGCATCGGCCCGAAGCGCTGGAACAAGCGCGTGCGCCAGATGATCGCGCAGATCGAGCCGATCTTCAATTACCGCAAGCTCTACCTCGGCGGCGGCAATGCGCGCCTGCTCGACGCCTCGCGCCTGCCCGAGAACGTTGTCGTGGTGGACAACGTCGCCGGCCTGCTCGGCGGCATCAAGCTCTGGGCATAGCCACCCCGCGCGGGCCGCGGGGCGCGGACCCGTCCCGCGGCGCGCGGTGCGCGGTGTCAGACGACCGCGGGGGTGGCGGCGCCGGTTCCCAAGCGGCCGCGACCGTCGTACCCTGGCCCGATGAACTCGCCCGACGCACCGAAGCCCGACGCAACGCCCGCGGCCACTCCGGCGACGGACGCCGATCTCGACCCCTTCCGCCTTCAATCGCCGGAGACCCTCGCGAACCCGTACCCCGTGTACGCCAGGCTGCGCCAGGAAGCGCCGGTGTACTTCAGCGCAGGCTATAACGGCTGGCTCGTCACCCGGTACGACCACGTGGCCGCGGGCTTCCGCGACCCGCGCCTGTCGGCGAAGCGCTCGAGCGCCTTCGTGACGAAGCTACCCGAGGAGGTGCGCCAGCGGCTCGAGCCGCTGCGCCGCAACCTGGCGTCGTGGGCCTTGCTGCTCGATCCGCCGGAGCACACGCGCATTCGCTCGCTCATCAACAAGGCGTTCGTGCCGCGGCTCGTCGAGGGGCTGCGCCCCCGGGTGGAGGCGCTGGTCGACGGTCTGCTCGACGCGGTAGCGCCGGCGGGGCAGATGGACGTGCTGCGCGACCTCGGCGACCTCCTGCCGCTGCTCGTGATCGGCGAGGTGCTCGGCGTGCCGACCGAGGACCGCCACAAGCTGAAGGGCTGGTCCAACGCGCTCGGCGGGTTCCTCGGCGCGGGCCGGCCGACGCTCGAGATCGCGGGCGGCGCGCTGACCGCCGTGGCCGAGCTGGAGGACTATTTCCGCGGCGTGATCGCGTCCCGGCGGCAGAGCCCCGGGAGCGACCTGCTCAGCCAGCTCATCCTCGCGGAGGAGCAGGGGATGATCCTCGGCGAGCAGGAGCTGCTGTCGACGTGCTGCATGCTGCTCTTCGGCGGCCACGAGACGACGAAGAACCTGATCGGCAATGGCCTGCTCGCGCTGCTGCTCCACCGGTCCGCGCGCGACGAGCTCCGCGGGTCGCCGATGCTGATCGGGCCGGCGGTGGAGGAGCTGCTCCGGTACGACTCCCCGGTCCAGTGGATGAGCCGGATAGCGCTGGAGGACATCGAGCTCGACGGCGTGACGATCCCGAAGGGCGATCGCGCCTTCCTGGTGCTCGGGGCGGCGAACCGCGATCCGGCGCAGTTCCCCGAGCCGGATCGGCTCGACTTCCACCGCACGGACATCCGCCACATCTCCTTCGGGCTGGGCGTCCATTACTGCGCGGGCGCGGCGCTGGCCCGGGTGGAGGCGCAGGCGGCGATCGCCACGTTCCTGCGGCGGTTCCCGAACGCGGAGCTCGCTTCCGGGGGGCTGACCTGGCGGATGAACCCGGGGGTGCGGGGGCTGACGGCGATTCCGGTGGAGCTGGGGAAGGAGAAGGCGTCGACGTAATTCCTGTCTCGACCGGGGGGGTCCAGATCGAGCCGGCGGCGGGAGGGGAGGGTGCGCGGGGGGCCGAGGGGGGCCCTTCCCGCGGACTCGCGCCTTGTGGAGGCAATGGCCGGATGAACGGGAGGGGTGGGTCTGGGGGCGACTCGCTCCGATGCGGGCCGGCGCTCGGATCCGCGGGGCCCTTCCCCCTCGGCCCCCCCGCGCACCCTCCCCTCCCGCCGCCGGCCGGCTGGCCGTGGGGGGTTATGGGTTGGGCTTCATTCCCGGGGCGAGCTGGGCGGGGAGGCTGACGGTGGACGCCTCCAGGCCGGCGACGGGATAGGCGCAGTAGTCGGCGGCGTAATACGCGCTCGGGCGGTGGTTGCCGCTGCTGCCGATGCCGCCGAAGGGCGCGGCGCTCGACGCGCCCGTCAGCGGCTTGTTCCAGTTGACGATGCCAGCACGGGCCTCACGCCAGAACTGCTCGTAAAGGTCCTTGCTGTCGGAGAACAACCCCGCCGCGAGGCCGTAACGCGTGCGGTTCGCCAGCGAGATGGCCTCGTCGAAGCTGCCATAGCGCTGGACCTGCAGGATCGGGCCGAAGTACTCCTCGTCGGGGAGATCGTCGATGCTGGAGACATCGATGATGCCCGGCGAGAGGAGCGCCGTCCCCTCCTCGATGCGGCGCATCTCGAGGATCACCTTGCCGCCGAGCGAGATCAGCCGCGCCTGCGCCCGGAGGAGCTGGTCCGCGGCGGCGAGCGAGATCACCGCGCCCATGAACGGCTGCTCCGCGTCGTCGTACCGGCCCACCTTGAGCCGGCTCGCCGCGTCGGCCAGGCGCTGCAACAGCGCGTCGCCCTCCGGCGTCGACGGCAAGAGCAGACGCCGGGCACACGTGCACCGCTGGCCCGCCGAGATGAACGACGACTGAAGGATGTGGTGAATCGCCGCGTCCGTGTTCGAGACGCCCTGGACGATCAATGGGTTGTTCCCGCCCATCTCCAGGGCGAGGATCCTGTCCGGATGGCCCGCGAGCTGGCGGTGCAGGGCGCTGCCCGTCGCGGAGCTCCCCGTGAAGAAGAGGCCGTCGATGCCGGGGTGACCGGCGAGCGCGACGCCGGTGCCCTTCGCCCCCTGAACCAGGTTGAGCACGCCCGGCGGGACGCCGGCCTCCTGCCAGAGCCGCACGGTCTCCTCCGCGACCCTCGGCGTGAGCTCGGACGGCTTGTAGATCACGCAGTTGCCCGCGATCAGCGCCGGGACGATGTGGCCGTTCGGCAGGTGGCCCGGGAAGTTGTAAGGACCGAACACCGCGACGACCCCGTGCGGCCGGTGCCGCACCACGGCCGTCGCGTCGCCCGCCTCGGCCTGCCGCTCGCCCGTCCGCTCCCGGTGGGCCATGAGCGACACGTCGACCTTGCCGATCATCGTCTGGACCTCGGTGAGCGCCTCCCAGCGCGGCTTGCCGGTCTCGCGGCCGATCACGTCGGCGAGCCGCGCCTTGTGCTCGCCGAGCAGGCCCGCGAACCGCTTCACCAGCGCCATCCGCTCCTCGAAGCCGCGATCGCGCCACGCCGTGAAGGCGCCGCGCGCCGCCTCGACGGCCGCGTCCACCTGCTCCTGCGCAGCGGCGCGCCCCTCGAAGACGACCTCCTGCGTCACCGGGTTCCGGCTCGCAAACGGCTCCCCCGCGCCGGCCACCCAGCTGCCGCCGATGAAATGCGTCGACATGATCCTTCTCCCTCGCGGAACACCACACGGGCTCAGCAGTCCGTCCAGCCTCGCCGGCCTGCTCCGATCTTGCCCCCACACTGTGCATCGTACCAGAGCCCAGCGCAGCGAGCGCAGGCCGCCCCCAGACAGAACAGCACGCTCGCGACCCTCCCGCGGAAAGTACCAGACGTGACCGGGGCGACGCGGCGGCCGAGACGACGCGGCGACCGAGGCGACGCGGGACCACAAGGCGGCGCGGAGGACCGACGCGACCAGAGGTCACCGCCGAGGCCGCTGGGGCGCTCGACGGACGTGCGGGACACCCGCGACGCGCCGGGGGCGACCCCAACGGCGTGTGTGCTGGTTCGATTGACCCCCAACCGATGGTGGGCAGCGCACTCGAGGGCTCGCTCGATGAGAATCCTCGAAGGAAGGGCTCAATGCCCCCTGCGCCGGGCGCGCGGACAACGCTCGTGGCGAACTCGCGACATTCACAGGAATGCACGGTGGCGAACGCGTGTGCGAGGCGTGTTCGCGCCGCGAAACACGCTCGGGGCGCACCGCTTCAGGGCGGCCACGACGGCGCGTGACACCAAGTCTTGACGGTCCCGTGGCTGGCGTGGAATCGAGGACATGTCAGTTTCCCCGCCGATGCATCACACGGTGGCTATTTCAGACATCCATCTATGTGAGCTCGAGCCGACCGCCGGCCTCTGGATGCGCTATCGACAGGCGCCGTACTCCCCGGACGGGGAGATCGCGGCGATGCTCGACGCGCTCCGGGGCGAGGTGCGGAAGGGGGCGGGCGGCCCCGGGGGGCTCAGCTCGGAGCGTGACGAGCTCACGCTGGTCCTGAACGGCGACATCTTCGACCTGGATGCGCCGCGGGTGATCGACAACGAGAGCGTGGTCCACGACCTGCCGCGCACCGCCGAGCACGCGGTGCCGGCGATGGAGGCCATCCTGCGCGATCACCCGATCTTCGTCGACGCGGTCGGCCGCGTCGTCGCGGACGGGCACACCGTGGTCTTCGTGGCAGGCAACCACGACATCCAGCTCACGCTGCCCGAGGTGCGCGACGCGGTGAGGCGGCGCATCGTCGACGCGGCCCTCCTCGCGCTCTCCGCCCAGGGCAGCGGTTCTCCCGATCGCTCGGCCGACGCGCTGGGCGAAGCGCGCCGCGCGGCGATCGAGGCGCGGGTGGTCTTCCGCGCCTGGTTCCACCGCACGAAGGACGGGGTCATCGTCGAGCACGGCAATCAGTACGACTCGTACTGCAGCTATCGCTACCCGATGGCGCCGTTCGGCCGGAAGCCGGGCGAGATCCAGCCGACCATGGGCTCGCTGGTGAGCCGGCTGCTCGTGTCGCGCATGGGGTACTTCAACCCGCACGTCGACTCGTCGTTCATGCTCTCCGGCCTCGGCTACCTCGCGCACTGGGCGCGGTATTACCTGTTCTCGGGCCGGTCTCTCGTGCTCGCGTTCGCCGTGGGCGCGCTCCGCACGATGATCGAGCTCGTGCGCCGGCGCGACCCGTGCCGCCGCGCGCTCCGGCGCGCTGGCCTCCGCGCGGCGGCCCGCGAGACGGGGGCGCCGCTGCCCGCGGTGGCGAAGCACGCGCGGCTGTTCGCGCGGCCCGCCGAGGACTGCCTCGGCCGGGTGGCGCGCGAGCTCTGGCTCGACCGCCTCGGGCTCGCGCTGGTGGGGATCCTCGCCGCGCTCGCGTGCCTGTGCTGGATGCCCGGGGGGCTCGCGGCCGCGGCGCTGCTCGCACCGACGCTCCTCGTCGCGTACGAGTGCGCGGTGCCGAAGCCGACGCTCGATGCGGTCTGGCAGGGCGTGAACCGCGCGGCGCGGCTCGTGGCCAGGGCGCACGGCGCGAAGGCGGTCATCTTCGGGCACACCCACAACCCGGAAGGGAGCTGGGAAGACGGGGTGTTCTTCGGCAACACCGGCTCCTGGTCCGCGGCGTTCGAGGACATCGCGTGCACGAAGCCCGTCTTCGAGGCGCGCCCGCTCGTCTGGCTGCGCTCCGAGGATGGAGCTGCCCCCGAGGAGCCCCTCCTCGGCGGACTCGTGATGTGGAAGGACGCGCGATTCCAGCCCTGGAGGGCCGACGCCACGCCGTCCGTGCCCAGGAAGGCCGAGGTGGCCAAGCGGCCGCGCCCGGCGCTGCGACCCCAGGCGACCGCCGCCCTGCGCGGCTAGCGACAGGCGCGCTGGACGCATCGCCGGCCAGGGCTCGCGCCCGGCGCGCTCTGGCGAGCTCTACGGAAGAGAGGATGGCGGATTGCCATCCTCGGACATGAACAGGCCGCCAGGCGCCCCGGTCGAGGGGGGCGCCGTGCTATACAGCACGTCGTGGGCCCGCTGCGACGACCCATCAAGGAAGGACCTGGATGATGTACCCGTCGCGCAGCAGCGAGGGTGCGCAGGCGCCTGACGCCAGCGACGACCCCATCCGGCTGCACCGGCCATCGGTCGAGCGGTCGCCGCTTCCGACCCTCCTGACCGTCACGGAAGAGCACACCATTCGTCACGCGAACCCCGCGTTCTGCGCGCTGGCCGGGCGCCCGTCGGGCGCGCTCGTGGGGGCCCGCGTGCCCGACCTCTTCCGGCGCGCGGAGGCGCTGGAGGCGCTGCTCGAGCGCGTCTATCGGGACGGGGTCACCGACGTGGCGGCGGACGTCGCGCTCGCGTGCCGGGAGGGGAGGGCCTTCCACGGCACCGCGATCGTGGCGCCGCTCCTCGACGAGCGGGCCTGCCAGCGGGGCCTCATCGTGCAGATCCTCGACACGACGGAGCAGGTCGCGGCGCGCGCTCGCGAGGCGCAGGCCGCCCGGGAGCTCAGCGAGGCCGGCGAGCGGGTGCGCCAGCTCGAGCTGGTCCGCGAACAGTGCCTGTCGCTCATCACCCATGACCTGCGGAGCTCGATGGCCGCAGCGATGTACTCCGCCGAGATCGTCATGATGAGCCGGGCAGCGTGCGACCCGCAGGCGCTCGCCGGCCGGATCGTCCGCTGCCTGGGCCGCATGAACGAGATGATCTGCACGCTGACCGACGTGCAGCGGCTCCACGCGGGCGAGCGGCTCCCGCTGCTGCTCGGCGCGTGCGATCTCGTGGCGATCGCCCGCGACGTGACCGACGAGCTCGCGTTCTTCCACGATCAGCGCATCGACCTCCGGGGGGAGGCGCGCGTCGAGGGGATATGGGGCGCGGAGGAGCTGCGCCGCGCGATCGGGAGCCTGGCGAGCAACGCGCTCAGGTACGGAGAGACAGGCGCGCCGGTCGTCGTCGCTGTCGAGAGGACCTCGGAGGGGGCCGCCGTGGCGGTGCACAACCAGGGGCCGCCGATCCCGGCCGAGGAGCAGGCGCGCCTGCTCGCGCCGCGCGCCCGGAGCGCGGCAGACCGGCAGGGGCTCGGCCTGACGTTCGTGCACGGGTGCGCCGAGGCGCACGGAGGAAGAATGACGCTGGAGAGCAGCGCGGAGCGCGGGACCACCTTCACCCTCGAGTTGCCGCTCGACGCGCGGCCCTACCAGCAACCGGGCTGATCGCGGCGGTGCGCGCGGGGGACACGGCGCGGCGGCGGCCGGGTGGCCTGCGTCGTGCTTTCGCCCCCGGCGCGGAGCAAGCGCCATGCGATTGACGTACGAGCAGGACGTGCGGGGGCACTCGGTGGTCGACGCCGAGGGGAGCGTGATCGGCGAGGTGGAGCAGCTTTACCTCGACAGCGACTCGTTCAAGCTGGCGGGGGTGCGGGTCAAGCTCCGGGACGAGGCGGCCGACGTGCTCGGGGTGCAACACGGCCTCTTCCACGCGGGGTTCCTCGACGTGCCGGCCGAGGCCATCCAGAGCCTCGGGCAGGCCGTCGTGCTGCGCACGGAGGCGCGGAACCTGGTGACTCCCAGCTAGAGACCGCAGTCCGCGAAGCCGCCATGTCTCTTGTACATCGCAGGCCCTCATCCGAGGAGACTGCTGATGCTCGAAATGGAGGAGACGCTGAGCGGGCCGCGGCGCGCCCTCGCGCGCGAGCGGGCGCTCGCGGCGCCGCTCAGGGGGCCGGCGCCTCGAGGGGCATGAACGCCTTGGTGCGGAACGTACGCTTGCTGAGCTTCCAGCCCGAGGGCGTCCAGACCGCCTCGTTCTCGTACGTGCCGTGCGCCACCTGGACGCTGCCCAGCGGGTCGACGACGTGCGTCGCGATCAGGTACGAGGTGATCTTCGCGCGGTTGCCGCCAGGGAGGATGTCGATACGGATGTTGCTGATCAGGTGCTGCGTGTCGACGTAGCCGGATTCTGCGAACAGGACGCCCATGAAGTCGGCCCAGGCCTCGGCGCTGGGCACCGACACGACCGGCGGATCATCCGCAGCGGCGCCGGCTTCCCAGATCAAGACGGGGGCGTTCGGCGTGAAGCACCTCGCGAAGATCTGCTTGCCCTTCTCCAGATCGCCGCCGCCGATCGCGTCGGTCCCGGCCGCGTAGCAGTACTCGAGCTGCTCGATCTCCTGCAGCGCCTTGAGCTCCGGGAGGCCGTTCGAGCGCGTACCCTCCGCGGGCCTCGCGAGCGTCAAGGTGACGGCGCCCGCCAGCGCGAGCGTGGAGACGACAGGAAAGCCACGACGCAGAAAACCGCTGAAACCACCGCTGTTCGTGCTCATGGAACTCACTCCATTCGTTGAATGCCCCCACGTCGCCGAGAATCAAAGATTGATTGTACAAATGTGTTAACAAATCCGTCAAGCCAAGTTCGCGTCCGGCGCGCGTTTCGGTGTTCTTCGGTGTTCTGGCGCCAGGGCTCATGTCGCACTCCTGATGTCCGAACTCCACAGCTCCAGCGCACGTGCGGGTCCATCGCCTAAAGGCGCTCCCCGGCGACGTCGGCGCACGCTGTCAGACCGTCCGTGCCGCGGCGCGCTCTGCGCCCGGCTCGCCGCGGACGCGGGGCTCGGTCTCTCTCTCGATGATCCGGTGGGCGAGCTCACGGATCCTATCGTGATGATCCGGTGGGCGAGCTCACCACCTGCGGGCGGCCAGGGCGAGCGGCGGGTTCAGCGCTCGCGGCCCATCCTTCGAATGCAGTACTCGAGCCCCTGCCGCAGCGTCGAGCGCGTCTCGATCGACGAGAGATCCACGCCCAGCCCGACGATGGTCTGGGCGATCGCGGGGTGGATCCCCGTGATGATCCCCTCGGCTCCGAGGAGCTTGATGGCCGCGGTGAGCTTCATGAGGTGGTTCGCCGTCTCCGTGTCCATCGCCTCGATCCCGGTGAGATCCAGGATGGTGTAGCGCGCCTGCGTCCGGACGACCTCGCGGAGGACCCCTTCCATCACGTCGGCGGCGCGCGCGCTGTCGAACATGCCGACGAGGGGCAGCGTGAGCACGCGGTCCCACACCTGGATGATCGGCGTCGAGAGCGAACGGATGACCTGCCGCTGCCGCTCGATGAGATCGAGCTTCGCGCGGAGCTCCTGCTCGGTGCGCTTCGCGGGCGTGATGTCGAGCGTGACCCCCGCGACGTGGGTGACCTCGCCGCGATCGTTCAGGATGGGCAGGTACCAGGCCTCCCAGTGGACGCCGTCGATCTCGTTCACGAAGTAGGACATCGTGCCGTCGATCGCCTTGCGCAGCACCGCCGTGCCCGACTCCGGGTAGAGGTCGAACACGTTGAGCCCGATGAACTGCCCGGGCTTGAGCCCGGCGGACTCGAGCCCCTTCCCGTCGTGGAGGACGAAGACCCCCTTCCGGTCGATCGCCCACAAGCAGACAGGGAGATGGTCGTTGAGCGCCCGGAGGAGCTTGAGCTGGATCTCGCTCTTGATCCGCTCCTCCGCGTCGCGGAGCGATCCATAGACCTCTTCCTTCTCGGGCACCCACCGCGCGGTGCACTGGAAGCACTTGAACGATCCGTCCGCCGTCTTCAGCCTCAGGACGATGTCGACCGGCTTCACCGCGGCGCGCAGGCGCCCCCACGCCGCGTCGAACGCGGGCCTGTCCTCCGGGTGAACCAGGAGGCCGATCTCCGCCCGCGAGCCCGCGTCGAGGAGCTCGGGGCTCATCTCCTCGGTGAGCGCGCGGCTCATCCGGAGGAGCCTGCCGCCCTCGCCGGCAATGAAGACCAGCTCCGTGCAATGCGAGAAGAAGTCGTCGATCGTGCTGGTCGCGCTGTCTGGCTGGGCCATGTCCGACTTGGCAGAGTACATCGGTCAAGCGGCCAGTGTCGAGATGTAGAGCGCCCTCCGGCGCTACACGACGGCTCCAGGCAGCGTCGTTTGGTCCCGTTCGGTTCCAAGTGCGTGTCTGTAGGTGTCCGCGTGAATCCGCGAGCGCTCGGCGCGCGAGCGGGCGACGCGCCGTCGCCTCGCCCGGGCCGATCCGGAGGGCGGCCCGCGGTGGCGCTGTCGGCGAGCCGGCGCCCGACGGCGGCGAGGCGCAGGTCGATCGAGGAGCGCGCTGCCTGTTCTCGACGCGCGCGCGCGTCCCGGTCGTGACTCGTCGGATTCCAGCCATGGAGCGCGATTGACAACATGGCAGAAAGACAGCGCGCCTGTGCGACGTTCACTGCCGCGGACCGAGGGCGGGAGACGCGGAGCCGTCGCGCCTGGGGTCTCCGGCGGAGCGCGCCGAACCGCGCTCGTCCTTATGGCGGGTCCGCGATCGCGGGCCTGCACATCGAGAGGGGAGTCATGCTGTCCAACCACCGAATCCGTCGTATTCGCCTCGCCTTCCTGATCCTCTCACTCGCGACGTTCTCCGCGGCCGGCGCCGCGCGCGCCGAGGGCGCCGGCGAGCGCGCTATCGATCCCAGCAAATCCCGCTTCGGCGGGCGCGGGCGAGTCGCGCTCGACAACGTCGTCGGCGTCACGACCGAGGGCGGCCACCTCGGGCCGAACATGGTCGCCGGGGGGGCTGCCGGGAGCTCGTGGGGCGCCACGGGGTACACGGGGATCGTCGGCTATACGTTCTCGGACACCCGCGGCGGAGCGCCGGGCAGCGCGGGCACGTACGCGGCCAGGTCGCGCACCGCCTGGGCCTCGCCCTCCGTCGACGTGTTCGTGACCGACCAGATCTCCCTCGGGGGCACCGTCGGCGTCTCGTACACCAGCGAGAAGGTCCGCCTGCCCGGCGATGACGTCATGGAGGGCGACGCCCTGGCGATCTCCGTCGTGCCGCGCGTCGGCTACGCCATCGCGCTGAGCGAGCCGCTCACGCTCTGGCCGCGCGCGGGCGTCGGGTACAGCGGCGCGCGCGCCGACGCGGTCTGGACGGCGGAGACGCTGCAGTCGATGCGCGCGTGGATCGGCGTCGTCGACCTCGGGCTCGTCTACCGGCCCACGGAGCACGTTTATCTGCACGTCTCCCCGGAGCTCGTCCTGAGGGTCGCCAGCCTCAGGGGATCGCGCGGCGCGGTTCTCCAGAACAACGACTCGGTCGAGCTCGGCCTCACCGGAGGGCTCGGCGTCCTGCTGAACCCCTGATGCGTCGCTCGGGCTGGACAGAAACTCGCCACAGGATGCCGGGGGCGCACGGGGCGCGAGCGCGCTTGCTCCTCGCGTGGGGCGCTGTGGGCGGCGCGCGTCCTCGCGTGCGCGGGTCGGGTTGAGGCCTGCGCGACCGGACGATAGAGTCGGCGCGGATCTCGTCCCGGGGAGCTTCCGGGGCGCGATCCGCGGAGTCGACGGCCCATGAACCGCAGCCAGCGCGAGGAGATGGAGCGGACGCAGACCGCGTGCGCGCCGGCCGCGGCCGATCCCGGCGGCGCGCCGCCGGCGGACGCCCCGACGGACGTCACGTTCCGGCTGCGCGTGACCCCCGCGAGCCCGTCGTCGCGCGAGCCGCCGCCCATCTCGGTCACGGCGCCCGAGCGCCTCACCGCCGAGGAGCGCTACGAGGACCTCGGCTGCATCGGGCGCGGGGGCATGGGCGAGGTGCGCCGCGTGCGCGATCGCATCATGGGGCGCGTCCTCGCGATGAAGGTCCAGTCGACCGAGGCGTGCGACGCCACGCCCGATCGCGCCCGCTTCCTCGCCGAGGCGCGCCTGACCGCGGCCCTCCAGCACCCGGGGATCGTGCCGGTGCACGACTGCGGCGCGCTCGCCGACGGGCGGCTGTGGTTCACGATGAAGGAGGTGCGCGGGCGCACGCTCGGCGACGTCATCGCCGAGATGTACGCGGCCGGCGGCGGGAGCCTCTCGCCCGTCGCGCTGCGGCGGGCGATCGACACGTTCCTCCGCGTCTGCGAGGCCGTGGCCTACGCGCACAGCCGCGGCGTGATCCACCGCGATCTCAAGCCGGCCAACGTCATGATCGGCGAGTTCGGCGAGGTCCTCGTGATGGACTGGGGCCTCGGGCGCCCCGCCGCGCCGCCGCTCGGGTCGCCCGCGGAAGCCGGCGGGGCGGACGTCATCGAGGCGGCCCCGCTCACGCAGCCCGGCGAGGTGCTCGGCACGCTGCTCTACATGGCCCCGGAGCAGGCGCGCGGCGAGGGCGACCGCCTCGGCGCCGCCACCGACGTCTACGCGCTCGGCGTCGTGCTGTACGAGATCCTCGCCGGCCGCCACCCCTACGACGGCCACCTCGCGGCCGTCTGGAGCGCGCTCCTCTCCGGCGGGCTCCGGCCGGTCGAGGCGCTCGCCCCCCACGAGGTCCCCGCGGAGCTCGCGGCCCT
The DNA here is from genome assembly GCF_051524405.1 of Sorangium sp. So ce119. NCBI lineage: Bacteria > Pseudomonadati > Myxococcota > Polyangiales > Polyangiaceae > Sorangium > Sorangium sp. So ce119. Next base: position 1,053,361 of record NZ_CP150310.1, read on the forward strand.
CTGCGCCCGCGCGATGGCGCTCGCCCCGGAGGCCCGGTACCCCGACGCGGGCGCGCTCGCGGCCGACGTCCGGAGCTGGCTCGACGGCGCGCGGCGGCGCGAGCGCGCGCTCGCGACCGTGGAGAAGGCGCGCGCGATCCAGCCGGAGCTCGCGGCGACCCGGGCGCGGGCGCGCGCGCTGCGCGACGAGGCGCGGGCGATCCTCGACGGCCTGAGCTCGTTCGACCCCGCCGAGCAGAAGGCGCGCGGCTGGCGGCTCGAGGACGAGGCGGAGCGCCTCGATCGGGCGGCGTCGCTCGGCGAGCTCGAGTGGATGCAGATCCTCCGCTCGGCGCTGAACGAGGCGCCGGACCTCCGCGAGGCGCACGAGGCGCTGGCCGACCACTACGCCGAGGAGCTCGTCGAGGCCGAGGAGGCGCGCGACGCGCGGGCCGCCGCGCGCGCCGAGGCGCTGCTCCGGCAGCACGACCGCGGCCGCCACGCGGTGCTGCTCGCGGGCGACGGCGCGCTCGCGCTGGCGACCGCCCCCGCGGGCGCCGAGGTCTCCCTCCACCGCTACGTCGAGCGCGACCGCAGGCTCGTGCCCGAGCCCGCGCGCGAGCTCGGCCCCGCGCCCCTCGAGGTGACGCTCCCGCGCGGCAGCTACCTCCTGAAGCTGCGCGCGCCGGGGCACCACGACGCCTCGTACCCCGTGCTCATCGAGCGCGGGCGGCGCTGGGACGGCGTCCGGCCCGGCGAGGCGGCGCCGCGCCCGGTCCGCCTGCTCCGGCTCGGCGAGCTCGGCGAGGACGACGTCTACGTGCCGGCCGGCTGGTTCCTCGCCGGCGGCGATCCGGACGCCGGGGACAGCCTCCCGCGGCGGCGGCTCTGGTGCGACGGCTTCGTCGTCCGCAGGCACCCCGTGACCAACGCCGAGTACCTCGACTTCCTCAACGCGCTCGTCGAGGCCGGGCGGGAAGGCGAGGCGCTCGAGTGCTGTCCGCGCCTCGCGCTGGGCCGCGCCGTCCCGGGCGCGGGCCCGGACTCGCTCCGCTTCGAGCGGTGCGACGACGGGCGCTTCCGGCTCGGCTGCATCCCGACCGACGTCCAGGAGGAGCCGAGGATGCCTGTCGCCTTCGTCCACTGGCGCGCGGCGATGCGCTACGCCGCGTGGTACGCCGCCGAGACGGGCGCGCCGTGGCGCCTCCTGAACGAGCTCGAACGGGAGAAGGCGGCGCGGGGCGTCGACGGCCGCTGCATGCCCTGGGGCGACTTCCTCGAGCCGACCTGGGCGTGCATGCTGGGCAGCCACGAGGGCGTCGCCGGCCGCCGCCCCGTCGACGAGTTCCCGCTCGACGAGAGCCCCTACGGGCTGCGCGGCGCGGCGGGCAACGTGCGGGACTGGTGCATCAACGCGTGGAAGCGCGAGGGGCCGCGGACCGAGGGCGGCGTCGTGCTGCTCGACCCGGCCGACGACGCCGACCCGGACTTCCGCGCGTTGCGGGGCGGCGCGTGGTCGACGTCGCCGAACTTCTGCCGCGCGGCGGGGCGCTTCGCGAGCAAGCCCGGGGATCGCTTCGGGGGGATGGGGTTCCGGCTGGCGCGCTCGCTGCTCGACTGAGCGGCCGGCCGGCGCCCGGCGCAGGAGGCCTGTCCGGGCGCGCCCCGCGGCTTCAGGCGCGCGGGGCGCTCGCGCCTACCTCGTGATGCAATGGTAGTGGTACCAGGTGGCCTGCGGGTTGATGAGCCTCGGATCGATCGACGGGTCGTCGCCCGAGAACACCTGCGTGAAGGTCAGCTTGGTCGGGACCTTCTGGAAGATCAGCCCGTTGAGGGGCTGCTTCATCTTGTACCAGGTCATGCTGAGCAGCTCGTCGGCGCTCCCGCGCTCCACGAGCAGGCCGATCCGGTGCGTGGACGGCTGGTCCGGATCGACCGCCCAGTAGAGCGCGCTGTTCGGAGACTCCGGCGCGTAGACGCCCTTGCTCCACTGCTGCGACGTCACCTCCTGGGCCGTCGCGATGACGCTGCCCCCGGCGAGCCAGCTCTGGAACTCCGTGGGGTACCCCGGCGCGCCCGGGCGGTTCGTGAACCCGAACGACTCCATGGTGAGCGTGGGCGTCTTCAAGGGGCTGAGCCTCGACCAGTACTCGACCTTCGCCGCGAAGTTGGGGGGAGGGTTCGAGCCCGTCACCGCCACGTGGAGGAGCGGAGTGTTGGTCCTGGGATCCAGGAAGCGAAGCTTCGAGTCGACGGGAATCTGTGTCTCGATCGGCACCTGCGTGCCGTCCGGCAGGAGGTCTCCTATGGTGTTCTCCGGCTCACCCGTGTCCGATTCATTGCTCATGTCGTGCTCATCTCCCTGGTCGGTCGGTGGCACGTCCGGGATGGTGACCGGTTCGTCCACCTGGCATTGCTCCTGCGGACAGCCGGACAGCTCCGCGTCCGACACCCACGCGTCCGCGGGCAGGAGGTCTTGCTGGGCGATCTCTCCTGCGGACTCCGCGACACAACCAGCGATCAACGAGACGGCCACCGAAGCAAACAATGCACGTACCATGGAGGGCTTCCTTTCGAGGGTTGCCTGCGCGCTCTCCTGCCGTGACGGCGGCCGTTGCGCGCGGCGACCGGGGCTTTGCAGGCGCTGTGCCACCGCGAGGATACCGGGATCCAGGCCGGATCCGGGGCGTGATCGCGCCGCGGCGCCGCGGTTCGAGTAGCCCCCGCGCGAGTTGAGCAGGACCTGCGCAAGCGGCGTGAGGTCCTGCGCGAGCGCTCGAGCGCCGGTGCGCCGACGCGCCGACGCGCCGACGCGCCGACGCGCCGACGCGCCGCGCTTCCAGCGCGAGGCGCGCTGGTCGGGGACGGCGCACCGCCGGGACGCGCGTGGCCGGAGCGGGGTCGTGGTGGACGTCGCGCGTCGGGCGCGAGGGCGACCTGCGGGTGCTCGCACTGCAATTCTTCACCCCCCCCGGGCGCAGGCGGATGCAGGCGGATAGCGATGAACCACCGCGCGGCGCGCGAGCTATGCATTGCGGGCGCGAGCCAGGGTGTGATATGTGTCGCCTATGAAGGTTGGGGGAAGCTTTCTCATCACAGTCACCGCGCTCCTCGCCTGTGGGTGCGCGTCCTCTTCACCGCTGTCTCCCTCGACGCCGGAAGGCCTGGGGGAGCGCTCGTCCTCGATGGGCGGGTCCGAGATGGCTGCTGGTGCGCCGGCTCCGGCCGCCGCCGCGGCGGCCCCTGCTCGTCCCCGGGCCCGCAGCTACCCGAAGGAGGAGCTGCAGCGGGTGGCCCGCGTCGCGTCCGCGCGCTGCAAGAAGGCGAATGCGCCCTCGGACTCGGCGTGTCTCCTCAACGAGGCCGCCCCGTTCCTCAAGTTCCGTCCCGAGGATCCGGATTGCCGTTACGTGTCCGGGACGGCCATCTCCGTCGCCGAGTGCTCCGATTTCAATGAGGGGTGCCAGAGCGTGGACCCGAAGGACCTCGCTCACCAGATCGAGGCCCTGCAGAGCGCCGGCAAGGATTGCAATCGCGAGCCGACCGATTACGAGCGCGAAGAGCTGCTGAGGCTCCTCGGCTCGAAGTGAGGCCCTGTCCAGCCGGGCGCGAGGCGGCGCGCCCCCTCGCGCCCGGGGCTTGAGCGCGCCCGCCGCGCGCAGCGCTGCTACTTCGCACGGACCCGGCGCCCGGGCAGGAGGCGCCGGAGCGACGGCGCCTCGAGGGGCAGCAGCCGCCTGGCGAGGGCGCCGATCGCCCGATACTCCCTGTCCGAGACGAGCGCCAGCTCGACGCTGATCATGAACGCGGCGAACGTCACGAGGCCCATCATGATCGCGATGCCGGAATGGAACAGGAACGCACCGGCGAGCGCGAGCCTCCGTGTGTGTCGGTTCAGGACGAACAGGAACGGGAAGCTGAGCTGGAACGCGACCGTCGCGTAGGTCATCGCCGTCACCAGCGCCACGCTGCGGTAGAGGCCCTCGCTGTGCCCGGGCCACGTGAACTCGCCGACGCGGGTGATGTAGTAAAGGGCCGTCCCGTTCTGCCAGAGCTCGCCCTGCACCTTGTACAGCCCGGCGACCCCGTAGACGAGGCACACCTGGACGGCGCAGGCGAGGATCGCCGCGTTGTGCATCATCGCCTTGATGCGCACGAGCTCCCCGCCGCGCTCCCGCTGCGCGCGCAGGCGGTCGGCGTCGAGCGAGAAGTGGGCGCCGAGCTCGGCGAAGATGCCGTAGAGGAGCGCGAGCCGGACCACGTTGTCGCCGCCGTCGAGCAGGACCGGGTTCCGCTGGTGCAACGACCAGAGCCCCACGTACGTGAGAAGGGACATGAGCCGCGTGCGGAAGCCGACCACCCACAGCGCCGCGAACAGGATACCGAGGTGGAAGATGACCTCGAAGTAGAGCGGCGATCGGCTGAGCACGTAGATCGAGAACGCGCCGGCGCTGTGGGCCTCCTCGAGCGAGCGCGCGAACGGCCATACCCCCTCGGGGCCGTAGAGGTAATGGCGCTGGTGGTAGTTGGCCAGGTAGAGGTGGAGGATCGTCAGCCCGGCGGCGATCCGGAAGAGGCTGGCACCGATCAGGCAGCGCTCCTGGCTCGCGAGCTCCACGACGCGATGCCAGCGCGCGTTCAGCTTGCTCAGCATGGGTTTACCTCTCCTCCAGGGCGGCTGTCCGGTCGGCCGCGGGCGGCTCGGGGCCGCCCTCCAACGCCACCTCGAGCGGCGCCACCGGTTGATACGGAGCCCAGTCGAGATCGTAATACGCCATCTCGCCCCCGGCGTCGGGCAGGCCGCGCCGGGAGAAGCGCGGGAATCTCAGCACCGCCATGCGCATCCGCACGGCGGTGGTGCGGTTCGGGCCATGGAGGCTGTCGCAGTGCGCGGAGCCGGCCCGCGTCAGGACGATCTGGCCCAGCCGAGAGCCGGCGTCCTGCTCCCTCTTCACCTGGTCCCGGAGCCTGTCGACCTCCTGCTCCTCCGGCGCGCCCGCGCCCCCTCCGCCGGGCAGCGCGCGGGCGCGACGCTCGTCGAGCTTCTTCGCCATCTGCAGCGACGCCGGATCGGCGCTGTAGATCAGGCGCGCCGCGCCCGTCACCGATCGCCCGACGCGCGTCGCGGGCCCGAGCCGGTTCTCCAGGTGGGCTTCCCAGTAGGGGGTCGTGATGTCGGTCCACCCGGTCTCGGTCGTGCTCCCGTCCGGCGCGCGCAGGCGGCAGGCGACCATCAGGAGGCGGGTGTCGGTGATGGGGTCGGGCGCGAAGAGGTGCCAGTTCTGCTGCAGGAGAGGGTTCATGTACCCGTCGATGAACCGCGCGAAGCGGAGCTTGAGCGGGTTCTGCGGCGTCAGGTACGCCAGCGTCATCGCGAAATGAAAACAGAGCGCCGCGCCGAGCAGCGCGGGCGCGGACGTCGAGAGCACGCGGAGGAAACGGCGCATGGATTCGTCCATCCCGGGTTCAGGGTCGTCGGAGAGAGAGCCCCGCGCGGCAGGAGCGCCGCGCGAGGCGGTAGATGGCTGCGAGCGGCCCCGGCGGGGCCGCTCGCAGCAGGCTAGTTGTCGAAGAGGACGTCCGCCTGACCGGGCGCCGGCGCGTCGTTCATCGCGACCCTCCTCCAGCCTCCGTAGCCGCGGTATCCCCCCGCGTTGGCCGCCGCGAGGCCAAAGTTGCCGATCCCGCCGGCCTGGGCGACCGCCGACTGGGACACGGCCCCGGAGGTCCCGATCGCGATGCCCGCGATGCCCACCTGCGTCGTGGTGGCCACGTTGGCCGCGGGGAAGCCGTAGTACGCCACCCTCTCGGGCGTCGCGGCGCTCGCCTCGGCGCGCAGGCCGGAGCGGGCCTTCAGGCTCGAGGCGGCGGGCGTCGCCGCGTGCGCCATCGCCACGCCAATGAACAACGACATCCCGGTGACTGCTGTGATGATCTTGCGTGCCATGTTCTTCTCTTTCTGTTCGATCGTGTGGTGGTTGCAGCGGCCCGACATGCCACCCGCGCTGTTCGAGCGCGGCTCCCCCACACGAACAGGGGCTCGGCGGCGCTCCGCGCAGGAATCGAGTTCGCGGGTGATGTCAGGACTCAGCGTCACCGAGAGAGCACGACTCGTGCCGATCTCTCCCTCCGCCCGCCGCGCGCGCGCTCCGCCGCCGGCCCGGGCCGATGCGCGGGCCGTACCCCCTCAGGGCGGCGCGCTGGGCCCGACGCGTCTTGCTCATTCGAGCAATCCGTTACGCGCAACGATCGATCCGGCGCGACGCGCCTCTCCATGGGATCTCGCCGCTCGCGGCGGTGATGCGGCGTGACAGGCGAGCTCGACCCGCGCAGCCGACCTGGCTCCGCCGTCCGAGCCCATGAATGCGCGCGGGGCAGCGCTCCGGCGCGCGCCGCGGAGCCGCGATGTCGGCCGAGGACCGCGAGATCCGGCACGCCGCGTGCTTCACGTCGCGGCGATCAACGATGTCCGTCCACGAGCGCATCGCTGACCAGGAGGAGTGAAGATGGTTGCTACGCTTTTGTCATTGTTCGTGATGTCAGTGCTGCCCGCTTCCACGGAGCTCCAGGCGAGCCCGGGCGGCGGGTCTGTGGGCGACGCGGCGGGGGCGTCGAACGGCGCGGAGGAGCGCGGTTTCTCGAGCGCGAGCGGAGATGGTGCCGTGGCGGGCGTCGAGGAGGACTCGATCGCTTCGTGCGTCGTGACCTGCCCGGGGGGCGATAAGGAGGTCTCGTGCCCGGATGGGTCGTGCCAGTGTTACTGTGATGCGGGCGGCGATCCGGTCTGCAAGTGCGGTTGAGCGCGGGCAGCGGGCGCGGCTCGGTCCCGGGCCGTGGCCGCTCAGCCTCGCGCGAAGGCGAGCAGATCGCGGCCGAGCCGCTCGCGGTGGGTGACGAACAGCCCGTGCGGCGCGCCCTCGTACACGACGAGGCGGCTGCCCGGGACGAGCGCCGCCGTCTTCTGGCCGGTGAGCGCGAGCGGCGCCGACGCGTCGCGGTCGCCCTGGAGGACGAGGGTCGGCACCCGGATCCGGCGCAGCTCGTCGCGGAAGTCGGCCTCGGCCATGGCGTGGTTGCAGTCGATCGCCGCCTTCATCGAGCACTGGAGCATCAGAGAGCGCACCCATTCCCTCGTCGCGGGCGGCGTCTCGTCCACGAAGAACGGCGGCGTGTTGTCGTCCAGCCATCGCGGGTAATCGGCGCGGATCGCCGCGCGTACGTGCTCGATGAGGTGCCGATCGATCCCGTCGGGGTTGTCGGCCGCCCTGAGGATCATCGGCGTGGTCGGCGCCAGGAACACGGCCCGGGCGATTCGACGATCGCCGTGGCGTGAGAGGTAGCGGGCGATCTCGCCGCCGCTCATCGAGTGGCCCACCAGCGTGACCTCGCGCAGGTCGAGCTGCTCCAGGACGGCGGCGAGGTCGTCGGCGAGCGTGTCGTACTCGTAGCCCTGCCCCGGATCGCTCGAGCGGCCGTGGCCGCGCCGGTCGTAGGCGACGCAGCGCAGGCCGTGGTCGACGAGGTCGATCATCTGGTAGCCCCACATGTCGCTGCTCAGCGCCCATCCCGAGAGGAACAGCACGGGCTTCCCCGCGCCCCAGTCGCGGTAGAAGAGCAGCGCGCCGTCCTGCGCCTCGACGAACGGGCCGGCGGCGTGCTGCGGGCGGTTTCGCGCCGCGGGCGCGGGCGGCTGCCCCGGGCTCGCCGACGGGCCGACCTCCGGCTTCACCGGTGCTGCCGACGGCGTGTCGATGCTCTGTTCATTCATCGTGGGTCTCCTTCCTCGTTGCGCGCTGTGCGTCGCGAGGTGGAGTTGAACCACGGCGAGGGCGGCGGTCGATTACCTGCCAGGTAATGAGGGGAGGGAGATCGCGGCGCGGGCTCCCCGGCGCGCGGGCATTCCGGCGCCGCGCCGGCGTGTTCCGGCGCGCGTCGCTCCGGGCGGCGCGGCCGGGACAATCCGGGTCAGTCGTTGCTCTTGCGCTTGCGCGGCCGCGGGATCCCGTAGGCGTCCAGCCGGGCCACGAAGGTGCGGCGGGGCATGCCGAGGAGCGCCGCGGCCTGCGTCTGGTTGCCCGCGCACTGCTCCAGCGCGTCCACGATCCGGCGCCGCTCGATCGCGTCGAGCTCGCGCCGCAGGTCGCCCGCGCTCTGGCCCGACCGCGCGGCGCCGGCGTCCTCGTCGGCCGCCTTCGCGGGCGTGGCGGGCGCCAAGGTCGCGCCGGCGGGCGCGACGCTCGTGTCCAGGGGCGGCGCCAGGGGAGCCGCCGCGGGCGGCGTGGCGGCCGCGTCGAGCAGGAGGTGCTCCGGGAGCACCGTGTCGCCGCCGGAGAGCACGACCGCGCGCTCGATCACGTTGCGCAGCTCGCGGATGTTGCCGGGCCACGGGTGCGCCTCCAGGGCGGCGATCGTCTCGGGGGCGAACGCGGGCGCCCGGCGCCCGAGCGCGCCGGCGGTCCGCTCGGCGATCGCGCGCGCGAGCGGCGCGATCTCGGCGACGCGCGCGCGGAGCGGCGGGATGGTCAGCGCGATGCCGTTCAGCCGGAAGAACAGGTCTTCCCGGAACGCGCCGCGCTTCACCTCGGCGGCGAGGTCGCGGTTCGTGGCCGAGAGGAAGCGGACGTCGATGGGCCGCGGGCTCAGGCCTCCGACGCGCATCACCTTCCGGTCCTCGAGCACGCGCAGCAGCTTCACCTGGATGGAGGGCGGCAGCTCGCCCACCTCGTCGAGCAGCACGGTGCCCTTCTCGGCGGTCTCGAGCAGGCCGGGCTTCGCCTGGCCGGCGCTCGTGAAGGCGCCCTTCTCGTGGCCGAAGAGCTCGCTCTCGAGGAGCGACTCGGACAGCGCCGCGCAGTTGAGCCGCAGGAACGGCCCCGGCGCGCGCGGCGACCGCCGGTGGATGTGCTCGGCCAGCACCTCCTTGCCGGCGCCCGTCTCGCCGAGCAGGAGCACGGTGATCGGCGAGCCTGCCACGCGCTCGGCGAGCGCGTAGAGCTTCTGCATCGCCGGGTCGATCACGATGGGCTCGCCCGGCCCCTGGACCGGCGCCGCGCTCGTCGCGCCCTCGCGCGGCACGATCACGATCAGCGCCGAGCCGAGGTTGACCGCGTCGCCGACGGAGAGCTCCATGGTCTTGCCCGGCTCGAGCTGGAGCTCGAGCAGCTTGGTCGTCGGCCCGGCGCTGCGCTCGCGGCGCAGGCGGGTGCCGTTCGCGCTCCCGAGGTCCTCGATCGCGATCGTCGGACCGAGGTGGATGATCGCGTGCCGGCGCGAGACGGAGCTGTCGTCGATCGGGACGTCGTTCTCCTTGGATCGGCCGAGCGACACCCTTCCCTCGGCCGGCAGCGGGTGCCGGGTCACGCGGCCCCCGGCGAACACCGTGAGCTCCAGGGGAGCATCCAGGCGGTGGTGGTGGGCGCCGGGGGGATCGGCGGCATCGGAGCGGCGCATACGCATCAGGTCGCCAGGATAGCCGAACCTGCGCGCCGGAGCTGGCCCGCGGGAGCCGGAGGGGGGCGCGCTGGATTGCGGGCGCTGGAGGGGGCGTGGTACGTGTCGCTGCATGAGGCCCGGGGGAACCTCCTTGCTCGTCCTCGTCGTCGCGTGCGCCCTCCTCGCGAGCGCGTGCTCCGAGGCGGCGCAGCCCGCCGCGGGCCCGCGGACCGCCGGCGACGCGAGCGCGCAGCCCGCTCCCCCTCGGGTCCGCACGTACCCGGCCGCCGACCTCGAGCGGATGGCGCGCATCGCCGCCGCGCGCTGCAAGAAGGCGAACACGCCGTCGGACGCCGCGTGCCTCCTGGACCAAGCCTCCACCTTCCTGAGGTACCCGCCCGAGGACCCTGATTGCCGCTACGTCGCGGGGACCGCGCTCTCCGTCGCCGAGTGTTCGGAGTTCGAGGAGGGCTGCTTGAGCGTGGACCCCGGGGATCTCGTCCGCCAGCTCGACGCCCTGCAGGGCGTCGGCAAGGACTGCCAGCGCGACCCGACCGACGTCGAGCGGGCCGCGGTGCTGAAGCTCGCGGGCGCCAAGTGACGGGCTGAGTCCTCTGGTTCACGAGAGAGAGAGAAGGAACCACAGAGGCACAGAGGGCACAGAGGCGAGAGAGGAGAGAAATAGAGATTCATCTCTCTTCTTCTCTATCTCTCCCCTCTGCGCCCTCTGTGCCTCTGCGGTTCGAATTCTTCTCCTTGCGCGCCGTCTCTCTTCGTCGTCAGGCCTGGGGCGGGAGCTCGGCGAACTGCGGCAGGTCGCCCGTGATCGGGAACCAGCTCGCCCTGGAGGCGGTGAAGATGTGGGCTGCAGGGCGGATGCCGGGATCGGTGTCGAGCGTGCCCGCGGGCACCACGGCGAAGCCGCGCTCGGGCGACAGCCGCGGCGCCGCGCCGCCGCAGCGCGTGCAGAACGCCACGGCGAAGAAACGCGCCTCGGGCACCTTGTAGCTCGCGACCTGCGCGTCACCGCGGACCCAGCGGAACGCGTCCAGCGCGACGAAGACGTTGGTCGCGTGCGCGGCGCTGCGCCCGCGGCGGCAGCGCGAGCAGTGGCAGTTCATCATGCGGAGGGGCGCGCCGTCGAACTCGAAGGCCACGTCGCCGCACAGGCAGCTCCCCTGGGTGACGCCCTCTCTGGGCGCGACCGCGGGGCGCGAGACGACCGGCGCCTGGCTCGGGGGCGGCCATTCCTCGAACTGCGGCAAGGAATCCGTGATCGTGTACCAGGGCGCCCTGGAGCGGACGAACTGGTGGAACTCTGGCGCGATGCCGAGATCACCCTCGAGGTTGCCGGCATGGACCAGGGCGAGCCGCCGCTCGGGGGCGAGCAGCGGGGTGGCCGAGCCGCACGTGGCGCAGAAGGACCGATGACGGCTCGCGCACGACGCGCGGATCGCGTGCTCGCCGGCGAGCCAGCGAAAGCCCGAGAGCGGCGCGACAGCGGCCGTGGCGAACGCCGAGCCGTGGAACTTGCGGCACATCGAGCAGTGGCAGTGCAGCATGGCGTGGAACGGACCGTCGATCTCGTAGTGGACCGTTCCGCATAGACACGCGCCCCTGGTCATGGCCGTACCTCCCGTTCTCGTGCGTGATCCGTGTGCGCCGGAGCGATGACCCGGGCGCGCACGTTAGCACGGCGGGGGCTGCTCGAAGGTCGCTTCCTCGTCGATGCCAGCGTTCGACAGGCGTCGGGGCCGAAGCGCCGCGCCGGCATCACGAAGCACGCGAGCTCCAGCGGGGAGCTGGCCCACCTCGGCGGCCTCCGGCGCGGCCCCGGAGCCGGCCCGCGCTTCACGACCCAGCTCCTGCTCGCGCGCCGCCTCAGGCCGGGGTAAGGAGCGGTGCCGACCGCCCGCGCGGCGGTGTGAGGTAAACCATGGCATCCATCTTCTCCGACATCCCGCTCGCCCCCGCTGACCCGATCCTCGGCCTGACCGACGCTTTCCAGAAGGACCAGAACCCGCGCAAGGTCAACCTCGGCGTGGGCGTCTACCAGAACGCGCAGGGCAAGGTGCCCGTACTCAAGGTCATCCGGGAGGCCGAGAAGCGCTGGTACGAGAAGGAGGACTCCAAGTCTTACCTGCCGATCGACGGCGCCCCGGCGTACACGCGCGCGGTCCAGGAGCTGCTGCTCGGCGAAGGCTCCGCGCCGGTCCGTGACGGGCGCGTGGTCACCGCGCAAGCGCTCGGCGGCACGGGCGCGCTCAAGCTCGGCGCCGACTTCCTGCGCCGTTTCCTGCCGGACTCGGCGCTCTGGATCAGCGCGCCGAGCTGGGAGAACCACCGCGCGCTCTTCGAGGCCGCCGGCTTCAAGGTGAGCGAGTACCCCTACTACGACCCGACCACGCACGGGCTCGACTTCGCGGGCATGCGCCGCGCGCTGCTCGAGGCGCCGGCGCGCACGGTGATCTTGCTCCACGCCTGCTGCCACAACCCGACCGGGGTGGACCTCGACGCGCAGCAGTGGGACGAGGTCGTCCGCATCGTGCGCGAGCGCGATCTCGTGCCGTTCATCGACTTCGCCTACCAGGGCTTCGGTGACGGGATCGAGCAGGACGCCGCCGCCGTGCGCGCCTTCGCCCGCGCGGACCTGCCCTGCGTCATCGCGAGCTCGTTCTCCAAGTCGTTCTCGCTCTACCGCGAGCGGGTGGGCGCGGTCAGCCTGGTCACCGCCAGCAGCGATGAGGCGAAGCGGGTCGCCTCGCAGTTGAAGCGCGTGATCCGGACCAACTACTCGAACCCCGCCTCCCACGGCGCGCAGCTGGTCGCGCTGGTGCTGGGCGACCCGGAGCTGCGCCGGCAGTGGGAGGGCGAGCTCGGCGAGATGCGCGACCGCATCCGCGCGATGCGCGGCCGCTTCGTGGAGCTCCTGGCGAAGAAGGGCGCGGGGCGCGACTTCTCCTTCATCACGCGGCAGAAGGGCATGTTCTCGTACTCGGGCATCGAGCTCGAGCGCGTGCGCCGGCTGCGCTCGGAGTTCGGCCTGTACATCGTCGACAGCGGGCGGATCTGCGTCGCGGCGATGAACGAGGGCAACCTCGAGTACATCACCGACAGCATCGCCTCGGTGCTCTAGCCACCGCGCCCGCGCAGGCCTGCGCTCGAGCGCCGCCCCCATGCACGAGCGCAGGCCCCGGCGCCTGGCCGGGGGCGGCCATTCGGCGAGCGCGTCCGAGGCGACGTGCCCGGCGGAGGAGCCCTCAACGGGCAGGTTGCCAGAGCTCGATGGGGTTGCCGGACGGGTCATCGAGCAGAATCTGGGAGCCACCGACTCCGCTCACGATGTCGTTGCGGAACCGCAGCCCGGCCGCGCGGAGCCGGGCCACCTCGGCGGCGAGATCGGCCACGGGCAGCTGAATGCGGCTCCAGCCGCCGGGGACAGGCTGGCGCCCGTCGGGCATCGGCCGCGCGCCCGAGCTGGCCTTACCGCTGAGCAGGAGCCGCAGGTCGCCGCGGGTGACGGCGGCGAACGCGGGGCGGGCGTCCGATTCGAGCGCGAAGCCCAGGTGCGTCGTGTAGAAGGCAATGGCGGCGTCGACGTCGTCGATCATGTAGCGGACGCTGACCGTGCTCATGGGCCTCAGTTCTCCTCGCGATGACGTGCTTGATGAGGCGGCGCAGCCCGACAGCAGCGTGAGCCACAGGACCGACAGGGCCCAGGACGCCGTCCCGGCGAGCGCCGAACTTCGGTTGAAGTACATGGGGTTGCGCGTTCTCCGTTCCTCGATGGACACGATACGCACGGGCGCGTGGATGACCATCCGGAGCGCGGGCAAAGCATTGTCAACCGCAGGTTAACGACCTACCCTCGCCGCGTGGACCTCTTCTCCGGCGTACTGCCGTTCGTCTGCGTGGCGGAGGCGGGGGGGTTCCGCGCCGCGGCCGCGCGCCTCGGGGTCACGGCCGCCGCCGTGAGCAAGTCCGTGGCCAGGCTGGAGGCCGAGCTCGGGGTCGTGCTCCTGGAGCGCACGTCGCGCCATGTCGCGCTCACGCCTGAGGGCGCCGTGTTCCTCGAGCGCTGTCGTGCGGCCATCGCGCAGCTGAAGGCGGGGCGCGAGCAGGTCGCCGGGGCACAGAGAGAGCCGCACGGCACCTTGCGCGTGACCTTACCGCCGGTGCTCGGTCGAAGCGTCCTGCCGGTCGTCGCGCGGCTGTCGGCGCGTTACCCGCGGCTGGCGATCCGGCTCATCGCCACGAATCGCCTCCTGCCGCTCGCGCAGGAGGAGATCGACGTCGCGCTGCGCATGGGATCGCTCGAGAGCTCATCCCTCGTCGCGCGCGCTCTGCGCACGCCGCGCTGGATCACCGTCGCCGCGCCTGCCTACCTCGCGAGCCGGGGGGTCCCGACGTCGCCGGCCGACCTCGCGCGGCACGAGTGCATCAAGTTCGTGCTGCGCGGCAAGGTCGTCGATTGGCGCTTTCGTGCGGGCGATGGCGGCGTCGACGTCGCGACGCCCTCGCGCATCGTGCTCGATCAAAGCGATCTGCTCATGGACGCGGTGGTGCAGGCGATCGGGGTGGCGCAAGTCCTCGATTTCATGGCCGCTCCGCTGCTCGAAGCGGGGCTCGTCGTGGAGGTGCTGGCGCCGTTCGCGACCGAGGGCCCACCGCTGCACGCGCTCACGCCGGCGCGCCGGGCGTCCGTCCCGCGCGTGCGTGTCTTCCTCGAGGCGCTCGGCGACGCGCTCGGCCGCGGTGGTCACGGCCCTCGTGGCTCGCCGAAGATCCGCGCCTCGGCGGGCTAGTTCCTGCCAGGATTCCTGACGCACGAAACCAGCGAGGCCGTCTGTGGCGATCCTCTTCAGTGCTGGCTGCGACGGGACCTGCGCGTGCGGCTCAGAGCTCGGACACCACGTTCACGATGGCCCCGGTGATGCGCGACAGGTCTTCTGGATCGATGATGTAGGGAGGCATGGTGTAGACCAGCTTCCCGAACGGCCGCAGCCAGACGCCGCGCTCCACGAAGGCCGGCTGGACGCGCGCCATGTCGACGGGCTGCTTGAGCTCGACCACGCCGATGGCGCCGAGCACGCGGACGTCGGCGACCGCATCGAGCGCGCGGCAGGGGGCGAGCTCGCGGCGGAGCTGCGCCTCGATGGCCGAGACGCGCGCGCGCCACGGCGAGCCGAGCAGCAGGCGGACGCTGGCCAGCGCGGCGCTGCAGGCGAGCGGATTGGCCATGTACGTCGGGCCGTGCATGAACGCGTGCGGCGCGCTCCCGGCGATCGTCTCGGCCACCCGCTCCGTGCAGAGCGCGGCGGCCAGGGTCATGGTGCCGCCGGTGAGGGCCTTGCCGAGGCACATGATGTCCGGCGCGACACCAGCGTGGTGGCAGGCGAACAGCTCCCCGGTGCGGCCGAAGTTGGTCGCGATCTCGTCGAGGATGAGCAGCACGCCGTGGCGGTCGCAGAGCGCGCGCAGCTGGCGCAGGTACTGCGGGTGGTAGAAGCGCATCCCGCCGGCGTTCTGCGCGATCGGCTCGAGGATGACGGCCGCGACCTCGCGCGCGTGCTGCTCGAGCAGCGCGGCCATGCTGCCCAGGGCGTCCGGCGACCAGGGCGCGTCGAACGCCGGCCCGGGCGCCGGCGCAAAGAGGTGCTGCGCGAGCGCGCCGCGGAAGAGGTGGTGCATGCCGCCCACGGGATCGGTGACCGCCATCGCGCCGAACGTGTCGCCGTGGTAGCCGCCGAGCGCGCTGATCAGGCGGCGCTTCTCGGGCCGCCCCTGCGCCAGGAAGAACTGCAGGGCGAGCTTGATGGCCACCTCGACCGACACGGACCCGGAGTCGGCGAGGAAGACGCGCGTCAGCGGCTCGGGCGTGATCGCCACGAGCGTCTCGCACAGCGCGACCGCGGGCTCGTGGGTGAGCCCCCCGAACATGACGTGGCTCATCCGCCCGAGCTGGTCGCGGACGGCCGCCGTCAGCGCCGGGTGTGCGTAGCCGTGGATGGCGGCCCACCACGACGACATGCCGTCGACGAGCTCGCGGCCGTCGGTCAGCGTGAGTCGGACGCCCTCCGCGCGCTCGACGGCGAACAGCGGCGCGCTGGAGATGGGCGCGGCGTAGGGGTGAATCACGCAGCGGCGGTCGCGCGCGACGAGGTCGTCTCGACTGGCCGCGGAGCTCTCGGGCATCGCGACGCGTCTAGCCCAGAACGCGCAGCGCCACCAGGCTCTGTCGGGCGCGCCGTCGCCGTGCCCGGCGGGGCCCGGTGGGCCCGGCCGCCGCGCGGGGAGGAGTGGCCGCGGCCCCCTCCGTACGATTTCGCGATCGGGCCGTAACGTTTTGGCCCCCTCCGAGACTGTGCTCGTAGCGGGATGAGCCGCCGCGGCGCCGGGAACACGCCCGGGCGCAGGGGCGCGCGTGTCCGTCGCACGCCGGAACACCGGTGACGTCGCGCTCGAGGAGAGCCTGCGACGATGAGGAGACATCCATGAACGGTCTGCTTCGCAAGGTCTTGCGGTTTGGCACCATGATCTCGGCCGCGGCGCTGCTGTCGTCCGCGCTGCCCGGCTGCGGGGGCGGGGATACGGACAGCGGGGCGGGGGGCGAGGGCCCCCAGGGCTCGGACAAGAACACGTATGTCCTTGTCCACGGCGCCTTCGTTGGCGGCTGGGCGTGGGACAAGGTGGTGCCGCTCCTCGAGGCGGGCGGAAACGAGGTGATCGCCCTCGATCTTCCCGCGCACGGCGACGACCAGACGCCGCTCGCGGACGCCGGCCTGCAGGGCTATACCGATGCCGTCGTGGAGGCCATCGACGGCGCCTCGCGCCCGGTGGTCCTGGTCGGCCACAGCATGGGCGGCATCGTGGTGAGCCAGGCCGCCGAGCAGCGGCCCGACAAGGTGAAGACGCTGGTCTATCTGACAGCGTTCCTGATGAAGGACGGTCAGTCGCTGAACGAGGAGTGGGCCGACGACGAGGGGGCGGAGATCAAGGCGTACGCCGTCCCGTCGAGCGACGGCACCTCGCTCTCGTTCAAGGAGGGGTGGGCCGCGGACGCCTTCTGCCAGGATTGCTCTCCGGAGGACATCGCGCGGCTCGAGAGCCACCTGCGCGAGGAGCCCGCGAAGCCGTTCGGCGAGCCCATTCACGTCACGCAGGAGCGGTGGGGGAGCGTCCCCCGGGTCTACATCGAGGCGCTCCAGGATCTCGCCATCAGCCCTGCCGAGCAGAAGCAGCAGTACACGGCCTTGCCTTGCGAGAAGGTCATCTCGATCGACGCCGGCCACGCTCCCTTCCTGACGAAGCCGAAGGAAGTCGCGGACGCGCTGCGATCGCTGTGACCCTGGCGGCGTCCGCCGACTTCGACGGGCCCCGCGGGGCGCGCCGCCCCGGCGTCGATTGATGCGCGGCCGCGCGGCGTGATACCGTGCTCCGCGTGTCCCACGACCCCTCGGCCAGCGACGGCGCTGCGGCCCCCTCGGCGCAGCGCGCGCCGGCCGACCCGGGCCCGCTCCTCGCGGGGGGCGCGCTGGACGGCGCGGCCTCCTCCGCGGCGCCCGCGGGCACCGCGATGATGGCCTCCGCCGCGGCGTCCGCGGATGATGCCGCGCTCGTCCGCCGGCTGCTCGCGGGCGACGAGCAGGCCTTCGAGCAGCTCGTGACCGGGCTCCACACACCCATGCTCCGGCTGGCCCGGACCCTCGCCGGCCCCGCTGGCGCGCAGGAGGTCGTCCAGGAGACCTGGGCGGCGGTCTTCGACGGGCTCGTCCGCTTCGAGGGGCGCTCGTCGCTGAAGACATGGGTGTTCCGGATCCTGACGAACCGCGCCAGGACGTGGGGTACGCGGGAGAAACGCACGGTCCCTGTCTCCTGGACGGAGGACGGGGATCAGGGCAGCGAGACGGCGGTCGACCCGGCCCGGTTCGACGGCACGGGCGACTGGGTGAATCCGCCCGCCCCGTGGACGGAGCAGAGCCCGGAAGGCCTCTTGTTGCGCAAGGAGATCGCCGTCGTGCTCCAGCGGGAGCTCGAGGCCCTGGTGCCTGGACAGCGCGCGGTTGTCCAGCTGCGGGACGTGGAGGGTTGTCCCTCCGACGAGGTCTGCGAGATCCTCGGCATCAGCGAGGCGAACCAGCGGGTCCTCCTGCACCGTGGCCGATCGAAGCTCAGGGCCGCCCTGGAGCGAACCATGGCGAGGGGGTGAGCGCGCATGCTCGTCACGTGCTGTCAGTTGACGGAGATGATCACCGACAGGAGAGAGGGGGCGCTCTCCTCCGAGCAGGAGGAGGGCTGCGCGCAGCACCTCTCGTGGTGCGAGCGGTGCCGCACGTACCTGCGGCAGATGGATCTGACGATCGACGCGCTGAAGGGGATCCCGGGCGAGCCGCTGCACGACGAGGTCCGCGCCGCGCTGTTCGCCCAGTTCCAGAGGCGGAAGACCACCGCCGATTGAGCTGAGCTTTCCGGGCGGCGGTGGGGCTCAGGTCCGAGCGCGGCGCTGCAGGGCGAGGACGTGCCCGCCGCGCTGCCACGGGGCGTCCGCCGCCGTTGCGGCCGCGGGTCGCGCGGGTCCGGCGACGGTTGCGGCGGCTCGGGTATGGCCGCGCCGCCGGCCGATGCCGTCGCGCGTTCCCCGAGAGAGCGGCTCAGGGCAAGCCGAGGAGCCCGCAATGAGGTAGCCTTCCAGCATGGCGACCGAGCTGCTGGCAAGGATCACACATGACCCCGCCGTGATGGGGGGGCGGCCCTGTATCCGAGGGATGAGGGTGACGGTGGGTACCATCGTGGGCTTGCTGGCTGCGGGGCACTCCATCGAGGAGGTGCTCGATCTCTATCCCTACCTCGAGAGGGATGACGTGATGGCGGCGCTCTCCTATGCGGCATGGCGCGCCGAGGAGGTCGAGCTCCCGCTGAAGGCATCATGAAGGTTCTGGTGGACATGAACCTCTCGCCGACCTGGGCACCGTTCCTGAAAGGCGAGGGGATAGAGGCCGTTCACTGGTCTACCATCGGCGACGCTCGAGCACAGGATCGAGAGCTGATGGCCTGGGCACGCCAGGGCGGGTACATCGTCTTCACGCACGACCTCGACTTCAGCATTCTCATCGCGACGACGGGCGCCAGCGGTCCGAGCGTCCTGCAGGTTCGAACCCTGGATCCTCTCCCCGGCGCGATGGGGGACGTTGTCGTCCGCGTGCTTCGCGAGCACGCGGACGAGCTCGACCGAGGTGCGATTGTCACCCTCGACGGGACAACGTCACGGGTCCGGATTCTGCCGATTCGGCGAGGAAAGGATGGCCGTGCGTAACACCGTCACCTCGCCGTTTTCCGGCCGTCCGGTCATTCGCGCCGTCCAGCCGTACGGCTGCACGGCGGCGTGGTGAAGAAGAAATACACAGCCTGGCAACACGCGGCACGATCGGATTGCGCCGTCAAGGAGGCAGTACGGATCTCGTGCCGCCGCTGAGCCCGAAACGCTGGGTCGCGAGAACGACGCCGCGGGTTGCGTGGGGCCGCCGCGGGATGTAAGGACAGGGACTCGCCCCTTCCGGGCACTCCATACTTTGTTTTTGTTTGTTAAGGAGGTCCTTGATGAATTCTTTCACCACGCGTCATCGGTTTGTCTCCACGGTGCTCCTCCTGTGCGCCCCGCTGCTCGCCGGGGCGTGCGGCGAGGCTGGTCCCGAGATCGACGCCGTGGACAGCGAGACCGCCGGGCTCGTCTCTGCGGCGGCCGGAGGGATCAAGGGGAACAAGCCCGGCCGCTGCAGGCCGACCGGCTGTAGCGGGCAGGTCTGCGCGGACCAGACCGTGTACACGACGTGCGAGTGGCGCGAGGAGTACGCGTGCTACGGCGACCACGGCATCTGTGAGCGCGACGCGTCCGGCCAGTGCGGCTGGCGACAGACGCCGGAGCTCGTTGCGTGCCTCGGCGGCGGGGGGGAGGTGCCGCCTGGCGGCGAGCTCGGGCGCTGCGTTGTCACCGGCTGCAGCGGGCAGGTCTGCGCGGACGAGGAGGTGTTCACGACGTGCGAGTGGCGCGAGGAGTACGCGTGCTACGGCAGGCACGGCGTCTGCGAGCGCGACGCGTCCGGCCAGTGCGGCTGGCGGGACACCCCCGAGCTCGACGCCTGCCTCGGGTCGGCCTCGGGCATCTGAGCAGCGCGCCGGAGGGGGCCCCAGCTCCCCGTCCACGAGCCAGTCCCCCATGGGTCAGGTCGTCGTTGCCTTCCGCGACACGGACCCCGCTGACGGGGACAGGCGGCGACCGTGTCAGCGACACGGACCCCGCTGACAGGACAGCAGCGACCGTGTCAGGGACACGGAGAAGGTTGTCAGGGACAGGCGGCGACCTGCCAGGGACACGGAGAAGGTTGCCAGGGACCGGCGGCGACCTGTCAGGGACACGGAGAAGGCTGCCAGGGACAGGTGGCAACCTTGGCAGGGACACGGAGAAGGTTGCCAGGGACAGGCGGCAACCGTGGCAGGGACACGGACCTCGCTGCCAGGGACAAGCGGCAACCGCGTCAGGGACACGGAGGAGGTCGCCAGGGTCACGAGGCGACCATGTCAGGGACACGGAGATGGTTGCCAGGGACACCCCGGCGCGCCATCGCCTGTCCCTGGCGCGCCATCGCCTGTCCCTGGCGGCTCTCCCCGGCAGGCTGAGCGTAGGTGTGGGGAGATCCCACAACGGATCCCAGCCTGACCGCAGCGTCGACCGAGCGTCAGGGAGCCTCCAGCGCCTCACCACGGCAGGCTGACATCCGTCCGGGTTGCGCCGTGTTCGCGCAATCGGCGCTGCCTCCGCGCATGGCGACCGTCCGTGGAAGGTAGTCCGCGTCGCACCCCACTCTCTCACCAGCCGCGGATCTCCCGCGCGCGCCGCGCGCCGTCCGCGGGGCGTCTCGTGGCATATCGACTGCTCAGAGCGCCGGTATGACCATGAACGCTCCGGCGATCACCGCGCCCGAGGCGCGCGCGCGCAGCCTCGATCCCGCCGGCGGGGCCGCCGCGCCCCAGCTCCGCGGTGAGATCTTCTCCTTCATCGGCCTCGCCGCGGCGCTGCTCGTCATGTCGCGTGTGGTCCAGCAGACGGTGGTCCCGGGGCTATCCCCTGCGCTGCACATGGCGTATTCCTGGGGGCTTCTGCTCGTCCTCCTCGTCCCCGTGGCGTGGTACGTGCGCCGCCAGTCGCTGCCGCTCGCGCGGATGGGCGTGACCACCGCCGGCGTGCGCCGCAGCCTCGCGGAGTCGCTGGTCGTCGCGCTCGCCCTCACGGCCGCCTGCTTCGCGCTGCGGCTCGGCGCGTGGACCCGCGGCGAGCCCCTGGTCACCTGGGGATCGATCGCCGGTTACGACGCGACCTGGACGGCGCTCTTCGTCGTCCTCTACGCGCCCCATTGCCTGCTCCAGGAGTTCGTGGCGCGCGGCGTGATCCAGACCTCCCTGGAGCGCTTCCTGCCGCGCTCGGGCCGGGCCGTCCACCTCGCGCTCACCTCGGCGTTCTTCGGCGTCTACCACCTCCATGTCTCGCTCGGCTTCGCCTTCCTCACCTTCGCCATCGGCCTTCTCTTCGGCGCGCTCTACGCGCGGCACCGCACCCTGGTCGGGGTGACCCTTGCGCACGCCGCCCTGGGCCTCGCGAGCGTCGCCGTCGGCCTCAACTGAACCGGGAGCCCCCTCGATGCGCATCGCGATCATCTCGACCTACACGCACCCGAGCCGCCTTCACCGCAAGGAGCGCTCGATCATGCAGTCTTCCGTGCCCGAGCTCATCGCGGCCCTGTGCCCGCCGGGCGCCGAGATCGAGCTCTACAACGAGAAAGAGACGGATATCCCCCTCGATCGCGGCTGGGACCTCGTGTTCTTCTCGTACCTGCACGCCTATTACGAGCACACCAAGGTGCTCTCCGCGCTGTTCCGGCGGCGCGGAATCACCACCGTGGCCGGCGGCCGGCACGCGAGCCACTTCCGCGAGGACGCGCTCCAGCACTTCGACGCGGTGGTCGCGGGCGACCCGGAGTCGAACGTCCCGGCGCTCATCGCGGACTTCCAGCGGCGCGAGCTCCAGCCCGTCTACGCGCTCCCGCCGGTGCCGCCCGACCGTATCCCCACCTACCGCTACGATCTCATCGATTACCGGAACAACATCGTTCGCCTGCCGGGCATCGAGGCGTCGCGCGGCTGCCCCTTCTCCTGCAACTTCTGCGTGCTGACCGGGCACGAGCAGTACCGTTATCGGCCCATCGATCACGTGATCCGCGACATCCGCGAACGGATGACCTTCAACCAGCGCATTCCGGGGGTCACCGGCGATACGTTCGCCTTCCTCGACAACAACCTCGGGGGCTCGCCGAAGTACCTGCGGGAGCTCTGCGAGGCGTTGATGCCGCTCAAGAAGATCTGGGGCTGCGCGCTCACCTTCAACGTGCTGCGCGATCCGGAGCTGGTCCGCCTCATGGGGCGGGCGGGGTGCCGTTACGCCTACACGGGGCTGGAGTCGCTCAACCCCGAGTCGATCAGCTCGATGAACAAGGCCCAGAACAAGCTGAGCGAGGTGCGCGAGGTCCTCCAGCGGGCGTCCGCGAGCGGGATCGTCCTCTCCTTCGGGCTGCTCGTCGGCGCGGACGGGGACACCAACGAGTACCTCGCGCGGGTGCCCGAGTACCTCCACGACCTCGGGGATCACTGCCCGACCTTCCTCGGGATCGTCTGCCCCTACCCGGAGACGCCCTTCTTCGCGCAGGTCGCGGCCGAGGGCCGGCTCCTGCCCGGGGTGACCAGCCGGGACCTCGACGGGTACACCCTCTGTCACCGCCCGACCAGGCTGCACCCCTCCGAGACGATCGAGCACTTCCAGCGCCTGAGCCGCGCCCTGGGGAGCCTGCCCAGCGTGGGCCGCCACCTGTGGGGCCGGCTGATGACGAGCGATCTACCCCGCTACAAGGCGTGCGTCGTGATGTCGGCGCCCGAGGTGCTGAGCCTGCGCGCGCCGCTCGCCAACCGCGCGCGCAGCTACATCGCCGGGCGCGACCCGATCGAGGCGTGGGACGCGGCGAGGATGCGGGAGCTCGACCTCGAGCCGCAGCGCATCGACGCCTCGTCCTGCCGGGCGGATCCGCGGGGGCTGGCGCGGATCCGGCCGCGGCGGGCGAGCGGCTCCGAGGTGGTCGCGTGACGTGGCGCCGCGGCGGTCGGGGCAGGGGAGGAGGGCCGCGATGAAGGGCCGCGCGAACGGCGCCGCGATCGCCTACTTCGCCCTGGTGCACGCGCTGGCGGCCCTCGGGCTGCTGCTGCCGATCCGGGCGAGCTTCGTCGCCCTCGCGGCCGCGCTGTACGCGGCGCTCCACCTCTCGACCATCGTCGGCCTGCACCGGCTGCTGTCGCACCGCGCGTTCCGCTGCCCGAGGTGGGTCGAGTACGCGCTGGTGTCGGTGGCGATGATCAGCGGGCAGGGCAGCCCGATCGCGTGGGTGGCGACGCACCGGCGGCACCACGCGCACACCGATCGCGAGGGCGACGTGCACTCGCCGCGGCGCGGCCTCTGGTACGCGCACATGGGGTGGATCATCGACGAGGGCTCGACCGACGCGCGCGATCCGGAGAAGTACTGCCGCGATCTGGCCGGGGATCCGTATTACCGGTGGCTGCTCCGGTTCCGGTTCGCGCCGCAGGTGGCGGCGGTGCTGCTCGTGGGCCTCGCGCTGGGCTGGGGCGCGGTGCCGTTCGTGTTCTTCCTGCCGCTCGTGGGCTGGATGCACGCGACCTACCTGGTGAACTCGGCCTGTCACGCGCCCGGCTTCGGCGGCCGCGCGTTCGACACCCGCGACGGGAGCCGCAACGTGGGCTGGGTGGCGGTGCTGACCTTCGGCGAGGGCTGGCACAACAACCACCACGCCTTCCCGCGCGCCGCCCGCTACGGGATGGCGCCGGGGCAGCACGACCTCGCGTTCCTGTTCATCCGGGCGCTCGCGGCGCTGGGGCTCGCCTGGGACATCCAGCCGGGGCCGGAGGGGCGGGAGGGCGCGCGGGGGCGGGCGGCGGGGGGCGGATGACCTGAGCCACGATCGGCTGTCGAGCCGCCGGCGACCTCATCGCGCGGCGGACCGAGCGCGGGCGCGCTCCGCCGCGGAGCTCAGGTCCGGGGGCGACGCCGCGGGGGCGCCAGGCCCGCCCCGCCGCCGCGGGCCTCCGCCGCGCCGTCCCGGGCCTCGACGGCAGCGCCGCGGACCCGGGGCTTGGCGGCGCCGCCGCGCGCCTCGTCGGCCGTGCTGGCCCGCGCTCGGGCGCCGGCCGCGATGACCCGCGGCCTGATCTCGTCGGCCGCGCTGCTCCGCG
This sequence comes from Sorangium sp. So ce119, assembly GCF_051524405.1. NCBI lineage: Bacteria > Pseudomonadati > Myxococcota > Polyangiales > Polyangiaceae > Sorangium > Sorangium sp. So ce119. The sequence goes on from NZ_CP150310.1 coordinate 1,077,118, forward strand.
GCCTGGCCTCGTCGGCCGCGCTGGCCCGCGGTCGGGCTCCAGCCGCGCTGCGCCGCGGCCTGGCTTCGTCGTCCGCGCCGCCGCCGCCGCCGCGGGCCTCGTCCGCGCCGCCGCCACCGCCGCGGGCCTCGTCCGCGCCGCCGCCACCGCCGCGGGCCTCGTCCGCGCCGCCCCGCGCCTCGCCCGGGGCGTCGTGGTGGTCGCGGCGGACCTGGACCTTGCGGCCCTTGATGCGGGTGGCGCGCAGCGCCTCGATGACCGTGTCCGCGGCGCCGGCCGGGACCTCCACCACGGAGAAGCCGTCGGCGATCTGGATCGCGCCGATGTCGCGGGAGCTCAGCGACGCCTCGTTCGCGATCGCGCCGACGAGATCCGCCGGGCGGATGCCCGCGGCCCGCCCCGCGCCGATGTAGAGCCGCGCGACGTTGCCGTCGGCCTCCCCTCCCTCGCGCCGCGGCCGGGCCTGCCCCTCGCCCGGGCGACCGCGCGCGCCCGGCGGGCCGCGCCGCGCGCGGTCGTCGTAGGCGCGCCCCGGCCCCGGCGGAGGCGGCCGGAACGACGGGATCTCCGCCTCGTCCTCCTGCCGCTCCCCCTCCGTCGCGTGGTGGGCGAGCTTCACCGCAGCGGCGGCGATGTCCATGACGTCGAACTCCTCGGCGAGCTGCTCGACGACGACCCGGAACTGCTCGGCGCCGCCCTCGAGGAGCGCCTCGCGCAGCGAGGCGCGCGTCAGCTCGAGGCGGCGGGCGCGCAGGTCGGCCACGGTCGGGAGGGTGGCGGCCTCGATGCGCTGGCCCGTGAGCCGCTCGACGTTGCGGATCAGGTAGTGCTCGCGCGGCTCCACCAGCGTGATCGCCGCGCCCTCGCGGCCGGCGCGGCCCGTGCGGCCGATGCGGTGGACGTACACCTCGGCGGCGCAGGGGACGTCGTAGTTGATGACGTGCGAGACGTGCTCGATGTCGAGCCCCCGCGCGGCCACGTCGGTCGCGACGAGCAGGTCGGCCGTGCCGGCGCGGAAGCGGGCCATCACGCGGTCGCGGTGCTCCTGCGAGAAGCCGCCGTGGAGCGCCTGGGCGTCGTGGCCGCGCGCGCGCAGCGCCTCGGTCAGCTCATCGACCTCGTTGCGGGTGCGGCAGAAGATGATCGCCGACGACGGGTCCTCCACGTCGAGCACCCGCGTCAGGGCGGCGGGCTTGTGCGCCCGCGGCACGATGTACGCCGTCTGGCGGACGCGGGGGAGCTCGCCGGGGGCCGCCTTCTCGGCCGCGATCTTGACCCGCACCGGCTCGCGGAGGTGCCGGCCGGCGATCGCGGCGATGCGCGGGGGCAGCGTCGCGGAGAAGAGCACGGTCTGCCGCTCGGCCGGCGTGGCCGAGAGGATCGCCTCGAGCGCCTCGGCGAAGCCCATGTCGAGCATCTCGTCGGCCTCGTCGAGCACGACCGTGCGGATGCCGTCGAGCTGCAGCGTCCCGCGGCCGATGTGGTCGAGCGCGCGGCCCGGCGTGGCCACGACGACGTGCACCCCGCGGCGCAGCGCGCGGAGCTGCTGCCCGAACGGCTGGCCGCCGTAGACCGACAGCACCTGCACGCCGAGGCGGCGGCCGTAGCGGTGCATCGCCTCGGCCACCTGCATGGCGAGCTCGCGCGTGGGCACGAGCACGAGGGCCACGGGGCGGCTGGGCGGCTCGCCTCCGATCTCGAGCCGCTGGAGGAGCGGCAGCGCGAAGGCGGCCGTCTTCCCGGTGCCGGTGGCGGCCTGCCCGAGCAGATCGCGCCCGGTCAGGAGGTGCGGGATCGCCTCGCGCTGGATGGGGGTGGGCTCTTCATAGCCGAGCTCGGTGAGCACGCCGAGGAGCGCAGGGCCGATGCCGAGCGCGGCGAAGCTGACAGACGAAGTGATCGGTTCCACGGGGCTCCCCGTCTCATGGGTTCGCGCCGGCGTCATGGCAATCCGTCAGCCGAGCTTCGCGGCCAGGGCGCGGTACCTCTCCGGCAAGCGCGCGGCGTCCACCCGGCCGAGGAGCGCGCGCGCGCCATCCCGCGCGCGCGGGTTGCCCTCGGGCGCGCGGTTCGCCGCCTCCAGGTAGAGCTCGAGCGCGCGCCGGCGCTCCGCGGGCGCCTGCGCGGCCCGGCCCCGGAGCTCGAGGATCTCGGCCTGCTCCGCGCAGAGCGCCGCGTACGCGCCGATCTTCTCGTGGTCGCCGAGCAGGGTCGCCGCGCCCGCGGCGTCGAGCCGGTCGAGCATGTCCCGCATCGGGCCGAAGAGCCCGTCGGCGGTGGTGCGGACGAGCAGCTCCGCCTCGTCGAGCTGGCCGGCGCGCCGGAGCCCGGCGATCCGGCCGACGGCCTCGGCGAGCTGCTCGATCATGCGGAGGAGGTAATCGCGCTGGCGGATCGACATGAGATCTCTGTCCGAGTCTAGCCGCGCGCGGACGCCAGGGCCCGCGGCTTCGGGCGTTCGACGGTGCACCACGACGACCTCGCCGGGCGGCGGGCGGGTCGGGAACGCCGCGGAAATAATCTGAAGGGGCGCGCCCCGAGGCGGCATCAAGCCCTGTGTGCTGCCCGGGTCCTGGCGGCGAGCGGTCACCTGTATGCTCCGGGTCGAGGCGCGCCTCCCCGGGGTCTGCCGGGCGGCCATCCAACTCTCCCCGACGAAGGTCTGCACGTGCACACGAACCAGGGCATCAGGAGGCATCGGCGGCGCGGCACGGCGGCAGCATCGCTCGCCGGCGTGGCCGCGTTGACCTGCGTTGCTTGCGCGGATCTCTCTGCCCCGGAAGACCCTCGAGGATCCGGTCCGCCGCCCGCGACGTCGCGAGAACCGCCGCTGACCGGCGAGGAGCCGCCCTTCCTGGGGGAGAGGCCGCCCCTGATCGGGGAGGAGCCGCCCCGGGCATGGGAGGGCGCGGTCCCGACGACGGCGCTGGTCACCGGCCAGGACCCGAGGAACGCCTACCTCCGGGCCGTCGGGTCGCTGTACCACGACTGCACCGGTTTCCTCATCAAGACCGGCGACGACGTCGACGCGCCCGCCCTCGCGCTCACCGCAGGTCGCTGCGTCAAATTTCCTCTGGATACGCCGATGTATTTCGACGTGGGCGTCGACGAGGACCCCGACAGCGCCCTGATCTTCACGTTCAACTATTTCAACGATACGCCCGACGCCGAGCTGGTCCATGCGATGGGGATCCGGCTCGCGTACGTCACGATGAAGGGGACCGACCTGGCGCTGGTCGAGCTCGACCGCACCGTCGGTGAGCTCCAGGCGCTCGGCATCGAGCCGCTCCCGCTGGCCGACGCGCCCCCGGCGGCGGGAGAGCCGATCGAGCTCGCCGTGGTACCCCTGCAGCACGACGGGGGCGATTACACCACCGAGCCGTACGTGCGCCGCGCGCGCTGCGCGGAGGGCGGCAGACGACCCGACGTGATCGAGCACCAGTGGCACTGGTACGACATGCACGTGAACGACTGCCGCGGCCTGGGCGTCGGCGCCTCGGGCGGCCCGGCGCTCGACCGGCGCGGGAGGGTCTTCGGGGTCTTCACCACGCATTTCAAGTCGGCCGGGCGGGTGGACCCTTGCTACCTGGACTACCCGTGCGAGGTCGGCGACGGCAAGCCCGAGCGCAGCGTCGAGGGCGCCGGCTACGTCGCGGATGTCACGGCGATCGCCGGGTGCTTCGACGCCGACGGCCGCTTCGATCTGTCGGCCGCCGGCTGCGCGCTGGATCCGGGGGGCCATGCCTCCCCGATCAGGGCGCCGTCGCGCGTCACCACGCCGACGCTCGGCGAGCCGCCCGAGCCGAGCGGCTGGGACGTCCGCCTCTCCTCGACGGCGGATACGCACTACCGCTACAAGGTGGGCCCGGTAGCGAGCGTCGACTGCCGCGCGGCGGAGGGATACTCCGACCCGATCGCGATCGAGGATCAGCGCCTCGCGAAGCTCCCCGTGCCCGCGGAGGAAGGCCTGTATGCCCTGTGCGTCCTGACCGGCTCGGGCGACGTCGGCGGCGCAGCGTGGCAGTCGACGGATCACCCGACCGTGATCCTCAAGAAGGTCCGTGAGGCCGCCAGCGTCGAATCAGGCCCCGACGCGGGCGACGTCACGACGGAGCAGGCGTTCGACCTCGCGAACCGGGCGGTGGACGCTTATCGGGACCACATGCGGGATCACCAGGCCCGCTTCGCGGTGACCGCGGGGACCACGACCGACACCAGGCTGGAGATCGCGGCCGATCGCACATGGTACATCCACCTGGGCTTCGACTTCCGCAAGGAGGGCGTGTCGTCGCCCGACGTCGCCTCGTTCATCGCGTGCCACGAGATCGGCCACGCGCTCGGGGGCTTCCCCTTCAAGCGATCGCCTGCCCAGCACAGGCAGGTCGAAGGGCTGGCGGCGGGGCAGTACGGAACGGTGAGCAGCGCGGAAGGCCAGGCGGATTACTTCGCGACCAAGGAGTGTCTCCCGCGGCTCTGGTCCGCCGAGCGCGAGGTGAACGCCCTGTTCCGCGGGACGGTGACCGAGTACGCGAAGGCGCGCTGCGACGCGGCGTGGGAGGGCGTCGACGCGCAGGACCTGTGCTACCGGATCGCCGCGGTCGCCGAGGGCTTCGGTCGCTGGGCGCGGAGGCCGGGTGACTCCCGTCCTGTCCCCGATCTGAGCACGCCCCACACCGACGAGGTCACGTTGACCGAAGCGAACAACCCGCCGCTGCAGTGCAGGGTCGACACCCTGCTCCAGGGGGCGCTCTGCCCGACGAAGTTCCGCGGCACCGCCATCCCCGGCCTCATCCAGCCCTACGAGCAGGTGCTGACGTACAGCCCCGAGGTGGAGGCGGCCGCGGCGCCCGACTCGTGCACCGAGGGGACGGGCTCGCGCCCCCGCTGCTGGTTCGCGCCGAACGCCACGGAGCCCGACTGCACCGGCATCCCGGAGCTGGGGATGTGCGACGTGATCGATGGGCAATCCGTGCTGATCCAGTGCACCCCGGAGAGAGGCATTCAGACGTTCGTTTGCCTGCCGGATTTCCCCTGCGGGGTGGATGAGGAAGGCTGGCCGGACTGCGGTCTCTAGCGCCGCGTCGCCCAGGTGAGCCGCTGGTTCCTCGGGGGAGGGGCCACGGGGCCGAGCGCGCTGCTGCGTGGGCAGCAATCTAGGGGCGCCGCGTTGCCCCGGCGTGAGCTCGCCGCTACAAGCTGGCCCGCGGCGCCCGCGCGAGCGGCACGGGGTCGCGCTCCGCCTCCAGCCCGATCCCGGCGCCTGGCGCGGGGCGGGTGCGAGGGTGGTCGTCGGCCGTGATCGAGCTGCGTGGCGTCAGCAAGGTGTACCGGCAAGGGAAGCGCGAGCTGGCGGCGCTCGACGGCGTCTCCTTGCGCGTGGCCCCGGGCGAGGTGCTCGGGGTGCTGGGGCATAGCGGCGCGGGCAAATCCACGCTCATCCGCTGCGTCAACCTGCTCGAGCGGCCCAGCGCGGGCGAGGTGCGCGTCGACGGCCGCGACATGCTGGCGCTCGGCCCGCGGGAGCTCCGGCAGGCCCGCCAGGGCATCGGGATGATCTTCCAGCACTTCAACCTCTTCTCCTCGCAGACCGTCGCGGAGAACATCGCCTATCCGCTGGCGATCGCGGGCTGGCCGCGGGCCCGCGTCCGCGAGCGGGTGGAGGAGCTCCTGTCGCTGGTCGACCTCTCGGACAAGGCGCAGGCGTACCCGGCCCAGCTCTCGGGCGGCCAGAAGCAGCGGGTGGGGATCGCCCGGGCGCTCGCGCCGCGGCCGCGCGTGCTGCTGTCCGACGAGGCGACCTCCGCCCTCGACCCGGAGACGACGCGCGCGGTGCTCGGCCTGCTGCGGGACATCAACCGGCAGCTCGGGCTCACCATCCTGCTCATCACCCACCAGATGGAGGTGCTCAAGGAGATCTGCCACGCGGCGGCGGTGCTGGAGCGGGGCCAGGTGGTCGAGCAGGGCAAGGTCGTCGATCTGCTCGCGCGCCCCGGCACCCGGCTGAGCGCGCTGTGCTACCCGCCGCTCGCCGCGGGCGGCTGGCCCGTCCGCCCCGGAGGCCGCCTCGTCAGCCTGTCCCTCGCGGGGGACGCCGCGGCGCAGCCGGTGCTCGCCGTGCTGGCGCGCCGCTTCGGCGTCGACGCGACCCTGATCGAGGGCACGCTGGAGCGGGTGGGGGGCGTCCCCGTGGGCCGGCTGCTGGTCGAGCTCACCGGCTCCCCCGAGGCGCTGGAGCAGGCGCTGCGTCACCTGCGCGAGCAGCGTTGTTTGCCGGAGCTCGTGGCGCATGCCTAGCGAGCTTTTGGCGTCGCTGTGGGTGGCCACCCTGGAGACGCTCTACATGGCGGCGGTCGCCGCGGTCCTGGTCCTGCTCGCGGGGCTGCCGCTGGGCGTGCTCCTGGTGATCACCGACCGGGGCGGCCTGTGGGAGCGGCCGCTCTTGAACCGCGCGCTCGGCACGCTCGTGAACGTGGGGCGCTCGGTGCCGTTCATCATCCTGATGGTGGCCATCGTGCCGCTCACGCGGCTGCTCGTGGGCACCACCATCGGCACGACGGCCGCCATCGTGCCGCTGGTCGTGGCGGCGATCCCGTTCATGGGGCGCGTCGTGGAGCAGAGCCTGCGGGAGGTGGACCCTGGGCTGGTGGAGGCGGCGGTGGCGATGGGCTCCACGCAGCGGCAGGTGATCGTCCGCGTGCTGCTGCCCGAGGCGCTGCCGTCCCTCGTGCGCGGCACGGCGCTCATGGTGATCAGCCTGCTCGGGTACAGCGCCATGGCGGGCGCCGTGGGCGGCGGCGGCCTCGGCGACCTGGCCGTGAAATACGGCTACATGCGCTTTCGCACCGACGTGATGCTGGGCTGTCTCGTCGTGCTCCTCGTCCTGGTGCAGGCCGTCCAGCGGCTCGGGGACGGGCTCGCCGCCCGCTTCGACCGCACCGGCACCCGGAGCGCCGGCGCGCGCGACTGACCCTGTTCCAGGGGCCTGGCGCGCGCCGCCTCGCCAACCTGAACCCTCCAGAGGACTGACCATGAAGCGAACCCCTGCGATCGTCGTCTCCGCTCTCGTGCTCTCCGTGGTGGCGCTGCTCTCCGGCTGCGGGAAGCCGGACGAGCCCGCCGGCGGCGGCCGCACCTTGAAGGTCGGCGCCACCCCCGTGCCGCACGCCGAGATCCTCCGGGCGGCCGCCCCGCTGGCCGAGCGGGAGGGGGTGAAGATCGAGGTGGTCGAGTTCACCGACTACGTGCAGCCGAACATCGCGCTCTCGGACGGCCAGCTCGGCGCCAACTACTTCCAGCACGTGCCCTACCTGGAGCGCTTCAGCGCCGATCGCCGCCTGTCGCTGACCAGCGCGGCGGCGGTGCACCTCGAGCCGCTGGCCCTCTATTCCACGAAGCACGCTCGCCTCGAGGATCTGCCCGAGGCCGCGCAGGTGACCATCCCGGCCGACCCGACCAACGGGAGCCGGGCGCTCCAGCTCCTGGCCCAGCACGGGCTCCTGCGCCTGCGCGAGGGCGTGGGGATCGCCGCGACCGTGAAGGACGTCGTCGACAGCCCGCGCAAGCTCGCGCTGCGGGAGATCGACGCCGAGCAGCAGCCGCGCACGCTGGCGGACGTGGACGCCGCCGTCATCAACGGCAATTACTTCCTCGAGGCGCAGAAGAGCCTGAAGCTGGACGCGAAGGTGCTCGCCCGCGAGTCCGCCAAGGGCAACCCGTACGCGAACGTGCTGGCGGTGCGGAAGGGCGATGAGGCGCGGCCCGAGGTGCAGGCGTTGATCAAGGCGCTGCACTCCGAGGAAGTGCGGCGCTTCATCGAGTCCACCTACGGTGGCGCGGTGGTGCCGGCGTTCTGACGCTCCTCGCGGCCTCCCACTTTAGAACCCCGCGCTCGGGCCGAACAGGAACTCCAGCCCGGCGTGCGGCCCCTTCAGGGCGTGCACCTCACCGCCGAGGTCGCGCGACGTCGCCTACAGCGGGGCGAACGTGCACGCACCGCCGGCGCAGACGGCCCTGATCGCGAGGCACGCAGGCGCGCCGTACGGGCAGTCCATCCTCCGATGCTCGCGACATACGGTCGCGTTGAGGTGGGAGATGACGCGCCTCATCGGCTGCACGCCCGCCCTGCTGACCACCTCACCGCAGGTGCCGCCGCAGTCGGTGCTCGTATCGACAAGGGTGCAATCGGCGCTGGTCGCGCATGCCCGGTAAGCGGCCCGGACGCGCTCCACCTGGCTGGATGCGTGGGCACGCCGCTGCTCACAGGCCCTCCAGTCCACACTTCGCTCGTACTCCGCTGGTTCCATCGTGTCGGTGAAGCCCGCGATCGCGAGCGAGAAGGAAGCCATGGCAAGGAGCGCAGAGATCCCCAGACGGAGCCGGTTCGTCTTCATGTTGCCTCCATCGCGCGCGTGCTCGTCCTCGCCGGCGACGCGGGCGCATCGCGCGGCTACTCGCCTGTCATGGGGCTCCCCCGGCGTGAACGGAAGGCGCTCGATGGCGTGTGCCACGGCACAATCCGGGCGGGGAGGGAGTCCAGGCGCTTCTGTGGGTGTCAGGAAACTTCGGCCTTCCCGGAGAGGCTCACGACCGCAGTCTGACAGGCGGCGCAGCGGCGCTCCCGGGCGTCGCCCTGGCGCCGGCGCGGGCACGCGATGCGCGCATTGTATCGCGCAGCGATACTCTATTGGCGGCTCCTCCGCAGGATCTGTGGGCGCATGAGCCGAGCAAGGGCAGAACGACTTGCGGGCATCCGCGGGGCGCCCTGCCGCAGCGCATGGCTGGGCGATGCGTCGCGGGCATCCGTGGGATGCGTCGCCTGCTCGCAGACCGTGGTCGCAGAGGCGGTGCATGGGCGTGTCTACTCGTATCGTAGCGGGAGACCGGAGAACTCAACGCCAAGGCGCCAGGCGCCAAGGCGCAAAAAAGCAAGAGAGAGGAAGGTCATTCTTGCAATCCATTGACGATGCGATGGATGCCCTGCCTCACCTTCACTTCGCCGAAGTTGATACCAATCGCGAGCTTGAGATCGGACAGCCGCAGGTAGGTGAGGGCCTGCTCGAAGGCAAGCGCCTCTTCGTAGACTGTCTCGAGCAGCCCTGGGCCTCCAAGGGTACGATGCACCTCGATCGCTGCGTCGACGACGACCTTGGCTATCTCATTCTCGGTCATTCTCTCCGCCTTTTTGCGCCTTGGCGCCTTTGCGCCTTTGCGTTGAAATCCGAGATTCGTCGACGACGTCAGCTCCAGTCACGATGAGGCACCCAGCGATCTGACAAGCTGCGGTTTGACGCCCTCCGTCAACGTGACTTCATGGTCAGCTGGGCGGGAAGCTGCGCGACGGTGCGTTCATACGGTGACGACCTGCATTCACTGCACAGCGCGGTCGCGTGTCCGCCGTCGCGTGAGACGGGTCGCGCCGTGCTCGCTCGCGTCCAGGTCCTCCGCTGCGCTCCGGCCCGCTGCGCGGTTCGCGTTCGTCCCGTTCTGGGGTCTGATGGTCCATCTCGTCTACTCGATGCGCCGGGTCGACTGCAGGGTTCGTAGCGTTCGCGCCTACCTGCTGAAGGAGCAGTTCCAGCGTTTCTGGAAGTACAAGTCTCCCGTGTGGGCTGGATGGTTCCTGGACGACTGGACACGTCTGGCCATGGGTTCCAGGATTCCGCCGTTCCAGAAGTTCGCACGGACCCTCCGTGGCCATCGAGAGCTCCTGCTCAACTGGTTCCGCGCACGGAGCGCCTTCGCCCATGGCGCCACCGAGGGATTCAACAATAAAGCGAGGATTACGACCAGAAGAGCGTATGGGTTTCGGACCTACGAACACGCGGAGATCGCCCTCTACCACGCGCTCGGGAACCTGCCGGAGCCCGAATGGCTCACCCACAAATTCTTCTGAGGGGGCTAATTTACCAGTTCATGGACACGGGTCCGGAACACATTTGCCCGGGTTGCACATGGTTTACGGACGGCATCCCGGCCAATGGTCTCGCACGGCTCGCGCAAGCCGGCGCGAGTTGGGCGACGACGGGCAAGGGCAAGGTCAGCTACGCGCGCCATCGCCGGACGTGCTAAGCCTTCGCGTATGCCGACCCCCAAGCCCGCTGATGTCGATGCGTACCTCGCTGCCCAACCTCCCGAAGCCCGCGCCGCCCTCGTCAAAGTCCGAGCCGCGATGCGCCGTGCTCTCCCAACTTCCGTTGAGGCCATCAAGTACGGAATGCCGGCGTACCTCGTTGATGGCCGCGCCGTTGCATCCTTCGCGGGATGGAAGGACCATTACGCTCTCTACATCGTCTCGTCTACGCTCTTTGAAGCTATCACAAAGGATCTTGAAGGCCGCGAGGCGAGCAAGGGAATCATCCGCTTCAAACTCGATGAGCCCGTGCCCGAGTCCGTCGTGGTGCGGCTCTCGGAGTGGAACGCTGTCGCTGGCGGTATCGCCCCTGACGTCCCGAAGAAGCCGACGAAACCAAAGGCAGCTGCTTCGCCTACTCCAAAGCGCAACACTCAAAGACGAGCGCCTTGACCGGCTCTTGACGTCGATACAGCGCATCGCGATCCCCGCAGGCCTGGCAGCCGCCGCCGGAGGCGTGCCCCGTGGGTGGAACAAGCAAGCGCGACGAGGCTCGAGACGGCGAGCAGAGCGCGGCCCACGTCGTGGTGATCATGCTGATCGTGGCCTTCGGCGTGCTCGCGCGCCCGTCGATGGTCCTGCGGAAGCTGGAGTCGCGCGCGCCGTCGCGCGGCGAGGTCGCCTCCGGCGCCGATGTGCCCAGGTCGAGACTGGCCGCGTCGTCCGGACGCGTGCCGGCGCCGGTCGCGTGGCCATCGGGGCGGAACGCGGACCGGGCCGACGTCGCGGCGCCGCGGGCGGCTGTGCTGCCGAGCACCCCGTCCGCGCGCGCTTGCGAGGGGCCGGCAGGATGTCCCAGGATGTCGGCGATGCGCCGCCTGCGTCTTCCGCACCCGCCCCGCAGCGCCTCCGCCGGCCGCCGGGCTCGCCGCGCGGCGCGCGCCGCGGGGCGGCTCGGAGCCTCCCTGTCCCCGGCGGTGCTCGCCGCCGGCCTGCTCGGCGGCGCCTGCGCGGGGGAGCCGCCCGCCACGGGAGGCGACGGTGGCTCCGGCCAGGGCGCGGGCGCCCACCCGGTGACGACGACAACGTACATGAGCGCGGTCACGGGCTTCGGGGGCGCCCCGGAGGAGCTGCCGCGCACGTTCCTCGTGACCGGGGTGGTCACGGACGGCGCGGCGCCGCTGGAGGGCGCCCTGGTGATGCAGGCCGGCGGGGAGCCGGAGACGGAGACCGGGCCGGACGGCGCGTTCTCCATCGAGATCACGCGCGGCATCCCGGGGAAGCCGACCCTGGTGGCCGCGAAGGTGGGGTACCGGACGGAGGGCATCGAGTTCGAGCGCCTCCCCGACGGGCCGGTGGAGCTCGCGCTGCGGTACGTGTCGCCGCCGGACAACGCGCTCGGCTACAGCTACGGGGACCCGGGCGACGGCGACCCGCACAACTCGACGCGGTTCTGCGACCACTGCCACACGACGCTCGTGACCCAGTTCCTCGGGTCGGGGCACGCGCGGTCGGCCAGGGGCCCGCTCCTCCAGGCCGTCTACGCGGGGGTCTCGATGGCCCACGACGACGAGGCCTCGTGCGCGGCCGCGGGCGGGCGCTGGAAGGCGGGCCGCGTGCCCGGGAGCGAGGGGGAGGCCGCGATGCGGTGCTATCTCGGCAGCGGCGTGCTGCCGGACCTCAACCCGTCCTGCGGCGGCGAGGCGCGGCCCTCGTGCGACGACCCCGCGCTGCCGGCGGCGGAGCGGCCGGCGGCGTTCGGCGGGTGCGCCGACTGCCACGCGGCGGGGATGGACGGGCCCGCGGGCGGGCGCGATCTCCTCGAGGCGACCGGCATCGCGTTCGAGAAGGGGAACCACTGCGACGCCTGCCACAAGGTCCGCGACGTCGACCTGAGCAAGCCGCCCGGGGTCGCCGGGGCGCTGATGATCCAGCGGCCGCAGGAGCGGATCTCGGCCGACCCCGGCGCGAAGCTCGTGCAGGTGATGTTCGGGCAGCGGCCGGACGTGCCGAGCAAGTTCATGGGCGGGAGCTACCAGCCGAAGTTCTCGGCCTCGGAGTTCTGCGGCGGCTGCCACGAGCAGAAGCAGGCGGCGCTCCTGCCGGGCGCGGCGCTCGACCCGGCGCGCTGGCCCGACGGGCTGCCGATCCACGAGACGTTCTCCGAGTGGGCCGGGAGCTCGTGGAACCGCCGGGCGACGCAGTGCCAGTCGTGCCACATGCCGGAGGTGTCCTCGCTGAAGAGCAGCGTGGACCTGACCGACGAGACGAACGCGAGCGTCGAGCTCGGCTTCGTCCGCCCGCCGGGGACGGTGCTCTCGCACGCCTTCCTCGGGCCGCTCGAGGGCACGCCGCGGCTCCTCGGGGAGGCGCTCGAGGTGCGCGTCGCCGCCGCGACGGCGGCGTCGGGCGAGCTCGCGGTCGAGGTCGCCGTGGTCAGCGAGCTCGCGGGCCACGCGGTCCCGACCGGGGAGCCGATGCGGGCGGTGGTGCTGCTCGTGACCGCGGAGGCGTGCGGCGCGCCCATGGCGCCGTCGCGCGGCATGACGGTGAACGACACGGGCGGCGCGCTCGCGGAGGGGCGCGTGGGCGGCGACGCGCGCCTCGCGGGCGCCGCGCTCACCTGGCCGGCGGGGGCGGCGAGCGCGAGGGCGGGGGACGTGGTGCGCGTCGTCCGGCCGACCGGCGATTACGACGACTACAGCGGCGTTGGCCGCTTCGCGGATCCGTCGCTCGACCCGGCGGACAAGGGGCTCGAGATCCGCGCGCCGGTCGGCGAGGCGCGGGTGGTCTCCGCGGGCGGCGGCTCGATCACGCTGAGCGGGGAGATCCCGGCGCAGGACGGGGATATCGTCTACCTCGGCGCGCCGCTCCCCGCGGCGCACGAGGACGGCCAGCCCGCGGCCGCGTTCGCCGGGGCCGCGGGCTACACCTTCGCGAAGGTGCTGGTCGATCCGGCGGGCGCGCGGCACGCGCCGCAGCACCGCGCCGTCGACATCGCCAGCGACAACCGCATCGCGCCCGGGGGCTTCGCGGTGACCTCGCACGGCTTCGCGATCCCCGCGGGCTGCGACGTGGCGAACGTCACGGCCACGCTGCTCTACCGCCCAATCCCGCTGGCCCTCGCGCGCGAGCGGGGTGTCGATGCGCGCGATTACCTGGTCGATTCGGCCTTCTGGCCCGTGCGGCTCGACTGAGCGATCCGGGCCAGTGGATCTCGTGGTCTCAGGAGAGAATGAGTCACAGAGGGAAGAAGAGAGAAAGAGAGAGAATTCCTCCGCACCAGGACGAACCTGGGCGGCGCGGCGCCTACCCGAGGGAGCTCCGCAGCGGACGCGCTCACCCGGCGCGGCGCCCCCGGAGCAGCTCGCTCCTGAGCTGCTCATACACGAGCTCCGAGATACAGCTCGTGAAACACCGCGTGTGAACGAACCGACCGTCTCGCTTGTAGACGTTGGAGTTGATCAGCACGTGCTTGACGCTGCCGTCCTTCGCGCGGAGGCGGGCCGGGTACGAGAGCAGCTTGCCAGTGCCGCAGAGGGTGCAGAGGATCTGGTCGACCACGTCCTGGTCGACATGGAAATCCGCGACATGCCGGTCGATGTACTCCTCGGGCCGGTAGCCGAGCAGCTCCAGCTCGAGCTTGTTCGCCCACAGGATCTTGCCGTTCGCGTCGACGAGGTGGACGCCCAGTGAGGCGTTGTCCAGGAACTCCTGCCAGTCCTCGAAGCGGTTCCGTGTCGTGCCCATCGCTCACCTCCCCGGGCGGTGCTTCCCCTCGATCCCGTGAGGCCGGTCGGCCTCCGGAGAGCCGCCGTCCAGCCAGCACCGGACCACATTACAAGAGATCGGCTATGCGGACGAGAGGTGTGATCCACGGCGCGAGGACGATTGTCCTGCGGAGCCCGCAAGGCTGCTTCGCGGGGCGCGCAGCGCGCCCATGGCGCACGCCCCGGCTCGGCTGACCGGGGCGTTCACGCCGTCGCGCCGCCGCGGCGCGCGGCGGGCAGATCGCGGAAGACATGCGCGTGGGCGCGCGCGATGTCGCGGAAGGCGCGCGGCGGGCGGCCGGTCACGCGATGGACGGTGTCGGTCACGCGGTCCTCCGCCCCATTGCGGATGGCGAGATCGAGCCGCACGAGGAAAGCGGCGTAGGGCGCGGGGATGCCCCCCTGGACGAGGTGCGCGCGGGCGGCGTCCTCGTCGGCGCGGACGTGGCGTATCGCGCGGCCGGCGACCTCCGAGAGGATGGCCGCCACGTCATCGTAGCTGAGCGCCTCCGGACCGGTGATGACGTGCGCCGTGTCATGCGGTGTGTCGTCGAGGAGCGCGCGCGCGGCGACCTCCGCGATGTCATCGGCGTCGACGAAGCCGACGCGGCCGCCGCCGGTCGCGGTCGTGATCTCGCCGCGCGCGGCGATCGCGGCGAAGTGCGGGTGGCGCGGGTCGACGAAGTTCTGCATGAACCACGAGGGGCGCAGGACGGTCCACTCCGGCGCGCGCTCGCGCAGCGCGCGGTGGACGACGCCGACCCCGGGGGCCCCCTCCGGCACGGCCGACGCGCTGAGCAGCACGAGGCGGCGAACCCCGGCGGCGAGCGCGCGGTCGATGAAGGGCAGCATGAGCGTCGAGGGGTCCTCGACGACCGCGGGCGCGACGAGGTACGCGCGGTCGACGCCGCCGAGCGCGGCGTCGTGCGTCGCGGGGTCGGCCCAGTCGAAGCGCGCGTGCTCCACGCCCTCGCGCGGGGCAGGCGCCGAGCGGCTCGCGACGCGGACGCGCGCGCCGGCGGCCTCGAGCCGCGCGGCGATGGCGCGCCCGGTGGTGCCGGTCCCGCCGGTCAAGAGGACGCGCGGAGCGCCGCTGTCAGCGCGCGCGCTCACGGCGTCACCGCGTCGGAGGCCGCGCCGGAGGGCGCGTTGGCGTCGCCGAAGGCCTCGAGCACGGGCGCCGGATTCCAGTACTCGCGGTACCGCGCGACCTTGCCGTTCCTCGTGGCGACGAGCATCACGTAGTCCTGCTCGTACCGCCTGCCCGCGGGCAGGATGATCGCCGAGCCGTGCACCTCGGCGAGCGCGACGTCGGGATCGGTCGTCGCGTAACGGCGCACGTCCCGGAACGAGAGGTCGCGAAAGCGCTCCAGGATGCCCTCGAAGTGGCCCCGGATGGCCGCTTTGCCCTCGAGCACGGCCGGGGCGCCGAGCGCGGGCGCATACGGGAACTCCACGGTCGCGTCGTCGGCGAAGAGGTCGAGCCAGCGCTCCATGTCGCGGCCGACGAGGGCGAGGAGCGCGTCGAGCGCCTGCGCGGCGGTGAGCGGCGGGGCCTCCGGTGAGGCATGCGGCGGGGATTGCGGGCCGAGGTGGTCCATCGGGATCCTTCCTTTCGTGGCGGCGAGGCCATCGTGGGTGGTGACGCCATCGTGCGTGGTGACGCCATCGTTCGTGGTGACGAGGCCCAGCGTAGGGACGCCGCGATTGCCGCGAGTCCGGCTCCGCGATCCGCGCGTCCAGGGCTGGCGCCGGCCGCCGCGCGCAGTAGAGTCGATGGCGCCATGTCCGCCGCCTTCGACGAGCTGGCCCGGAGCGTCGTGGTCCGTGAGACCGAGGTGCTGCGCTTCGCGCTCGGCGACCGCTGGGGCAAGCGGCGGCCGGCGCAGCGCGCGTGCGCCCGGGTGTACGCGGCGACCGACGGCGGCTGCTGGGTCGACGTGACGGGCCGGCGGCTCGCGCTGGGCCCGGGAGAGCTCGTGTTCCTGCCGCGCGCCGATGAGCACGCCATCCGCGATCGGCCGTCGACGTCGCTCGCGCACCCGGAGGCCGTCTGCGTCGGGATGCGCGCGGTCGGCGACGGCGCCCTGGAGACGGCGGCCGAGCCGGAGACGCGCCTCGTGATCGTCGACCTGCACCTCGACGCGGCGGGCGCGCCGTGGCTCGCGCTGCTGCCGCCGGCGGTGCATGTCACGGGGGAGACGCCGGGGCTGGCGCGCTGGCTCAACGAGACGCTGGCGCTGCTCGCCGGGGCGCCGGATCTGTCGCCGGCGCTGCGCCGCGCGGTCGGCGAGGCGTGGGGGCACGCGCTGTTCGCGAGCGCGCTGCGCGACCCCGAGGCGGCGCTGCCGCGGCGGGAGGCGCTACGGGACGAGCCGATCGCGGCCACGCTCGCGCGGGTGCGCGCCTCGCCCGAGCGCGCGTGGGAGCTCGCGGACCTCGCGCGCCAGGCCGGGCTCTCGCGCTCGGCGTTCGCGGCGCGCGCGACGGCGCTCCTCGGCGAGCCGCTCGGCCATCACCTGCGCCGGCTGCGCCTCTCGCGCGCCGCGGTGCTGCTCGGCGAGACGACGCTCCCGGTGAAGGTCGTCGCCGCCCGCGTCGGCTACGACAGCGAGCCCGCGTTCGCGCGCGCCTTCGCCCGCGCCCACGGCGTGAGCCCCGCCGCGTACCGGCAGGCGAGGCGGCGAGAGGACGGCGCGCTCGCGGCCGGGCGCGCGGGGGGATGAGCCGGGAGCGCGGGGTGATGGGCGGGAGCGCGGGGTGATGGGCGGGAGCGCGGGGGGACGCCCGGGCGATGATCAGCGGTTAAGGCCGGTCGGATTCATCGTCTCGTCGGGCCGCATCGTCGTCCGTCAGGAGAGCACTTCGGTGGCAGTCTTCGCCCCGAGGACGTTATCGATCCAGCGGTCGAGGGTCGCGATGTCCGTGCATGCCTGGAGTCGCGCGCTCTCGTCCTCGGTGAGCGCGATCCCCGCGCGCGCGAGCAGCCGGAGCAGCGTGTCCCTCTTGCCCTCACGCATGCCCTCGAGCTTGCCGCGATCGATGAGCTTCTGCACGAACGGGGGAAAGGTCGCCTCGTCTTCGATCTGCCGTTCCATGACCAATGCCTCCAGAGCCTGACGCATGGGCTCGCGCAACCCGTTCCAGATGAGCTGAAAGTAGACCCTGGCGTGCCCCTGGTCGAGCCGGCCCAGGGCAACGAGCGCCGCCTGGATCACGGTGAGCCCGTTCGGTCCGTTGCCGTGCGCCACCGCCGAGAGGACGGCGAGATCGGTCTCCATCTCCGCGTCGGCTGCATCGGTGATCTCGGGGACGACGGCCGGACCGAGCACCAGCGGCGCGACGTTGCCGAGGCCCAGGCCGAGGTCGATGTTCTCCGCCGCCCAGGCCGCCACGCCCGCGTCCGGCGCGACCACGAGGACGACCGTGCCGCAGCGCTTCCTGGCGCGCACGACCGTGACGTACGTCGGCCACGCACGTGCACTGCGCACGTGCACTCGATGAACGAAGCACGGACCAGTGCTTCCGCACGATCGTGTGGAACATCTCTTGCTTGAGCGACGTGCGTTCGCGTGAGCAACGAACCGTGAGAAAGAGAGTCACAAGATGCAGCGCACAGTGAAACGAGTCTTCTTGGCAGCCGGGCTCACGACTTGCACCGTCGCATGCGGCTCCGAGCACTGGAAGGCTCCAGGCGAGGATGCTCCCGCGACCGGTCTGAACCTGAGCGGAGCGCGGACGCCCGGCGAGAGACCGACCTACAATGCGCGACCGGTCGGTTGGAATGAGCTACATGCCGGTCCTTACACGCTGAGTTTTCCGGCTGACTCGCAAGGTAGCTTGAACGACATGCGCGTCATCGAGGGCGAAGAGCTTGGCCTGCCCCTCTACATCGTGCAGGGCGGCTGGGGTCTCGTCGAGCCGAGGGGGAATGAGCGCTGGTTCGGTTTCGGGCTCTATGACGCCACAGACTGCGATGTTGCCAAGGAGAAGCTCCATGAGACCAACGCGCCGGAGGAGCAACTACAGTCGATCCGCTCGCCGAACAGGCGCAAGAAGCTGCTTTACCATATACACAACGTGATCGGCGCGCTCAGCGCGCAGAGCGTTCTGGTGGGCAAGCTGCAAAATACGTTCAGCGGCAAGTGCGCGCTGATCACGGTGTACACGAACACAAGCTCGCTGAACCCATTCCGACCGATCGATGTGAAAGGGCGTAGCGTGTACTCCAAGGTCCTTCGTAAAACCATATTCAGTATCGAGGCGTTGCCCGGGTACGACAGCGATGAATGAGGTGGTGTCATGAAAAAGATGAGCCGAGCGGCGCTTTTTGCTATTGTCGTGCCACTTCTGCCTGGGGCCGCGATCGCCCGCTGGGGCGAGCGAAATACGGCCTACACCCGCTGTGTCGGAGAAGGTCCTACGGCTTACGCCGTCACTGACGGTGGCGAGCCGGATCCGGAGTTCAACGAGATATGCCAGCTCCCGACGGCCAAAGCCGCCAACGTCACGGAATCGCGTTGCGCAGACGCGCAAGCCGTGTTCTGCGAGAACCAGGTGCGATCTATCACGAAGCCCGCCGACGTGCCGAATGGCGGCATCTACTGGTTCGCCTACCCGGGAATCAACAACACCCGGATGATCCGCTGTACCTGCGGCTGCTTCGCCGGCGAGACGGAAATCCTCACAAATCAAGGCTGGCGTGAGATCCAGACCGTGCTCGAGCACACGACGCGAGCAGACGTGCGCGTCGTCTTGCCCGAGCTCGGCGAGGGACGACTCTCAGCGCCGCGCCAGCCGCATAACTTCACCCAGGGGCCGGAGAAGGTCCCGGTTCTGCGGATCGCGACCTCGCTGGGCAAGCAAGTGACGCTCACGACCAAGCATCCAGTGCTCGTCGTGCGTGATGGGTCCAGGAAGATGATCCAGGCAAAGGGCGTGAAGACGGGCGACCTGCTCGTCGCGGTCGATGGAGGCCTCACGGAGGTGACGAGCATCACCGAGCTGATGCTGCCCGAAGGCGACAACCTCGTTTTCAACTTACGCACCGGCGACGAATCGGGGAAGGGCGGCGTCATCGCGGTAAACGGCCTGCGCATGGGAGATTTGACGTGGCAGTTGCGCCTGTCCGAGCGCGAGTCACGTGAAGCGTAGCCGCTCCGCAGAGCGCGTTCTGAAGCGTGCTTGTGGAGGGCGGCCACGTGCGTAGAGTCGCGATGCGATGACGAAGCGACGGAGCGGGGACGCAGGCGCCGAAGTCCCGAGCCTGACGACGGCGGTGCTGAAGCTGTCGGCGCCGCATGTCGCGTGGCAGGGCCGCGAGGACGCCCCCGCCCGCGCGAAGGGGCGCCCGCGTCGCGCGGCCTCGCAGCAGGAGCGCGCGGGAGTTGCCGAGGCCGCCGGCGTGCGGCGCCGCAAGACCGCCGCCCAGCCGTTCGCGGAGGAGGTGGGCGAACGGCCGCCGACCGGAGGCGCGGACAAGCCGCGCCGAAGCGAAGCGACCCGAAGGCGCCCCGCCAAGACGAACTCGACGGTGGCGGGGCGAAGCGACGACAGCACCGGCTCGACGAGCCGACGCACCTCGGCGCGGAGAGGACGCGCGCCCCACTCGGCCGCTCCGGACGCGACGAGCGCTGTGGGCGCGACGGAAGCGGGCAACGCCGCACGATCAGCGGTCGCGGAAGGCGAGCCGCGAGCCGGTGATCCGAGCCAGGTCCAGGTACTTGAGCCGCCCCTCGGCGATGAGGCGTTGTCGCGTCGCGACCCAGTTCTTGGGACTCAGGTCGAGGATGCGACGGAGCGGGTAGCTCGGAGCCACGGTCAGGATCTCCTGCAAGTACAGCTCGGGGTCGAGCCCGTGCATCTGGCAGGTCGCGATGAGCGACGTGATGGCACACGCCCGGACAGCATGCTCGTCGCTGCCGTGGAACAGCCAGTTGCGCCGTCCCTTGACGACGCGGCGCAGAGCCCTCTCGCTGGCATTGTTGTGGATGGGGATCTCCCCGTTGGAGAGGAACTCGCAGAGCGCCTCCCTCTGGTTGTGCAAATAGACCAGCCCCTCGCGCAACGGCGAATGCTCCGGGACGACCTGCCGCTGCGCCTCGGCCCAGGCGAAGAGCTTCTCGATCAGCGGTGCGGACTCGCGCTGCCGGATCGCGAGGCGCTCGTCCGGGCTGCACAGGGCGCATTCCTCCTCGACGCGGAAGAGCGCCTGGAGGGTCTGGAGCGCGAACGCCGCCTCCTTGCCCGCCCCGGCCTTGAACGCCTTGAAGAAGCGCCTCCGTGCATGGCTCCAGCAGCCGGCCTCGCGGGCCTTGCCCGGCCCGAACAGCACGTTGTGGTTGGCCGAAGCATCGGCGACGAGCGTCCCCTGGTAGCCGCCGAAGAGCTTCGCGACGGTGAGGCCGTCGTACGTCGGTGTATAGCGGAACAGCACGCCATCGCCTGGCGCGACCAGGACGAAGACATGCCCATAGCGGTGCTTCTCCTTGGCCCGGATGGCGGTGCCCGTCGCGTCCATGGCGAACCACGACCTCGAAAGCGCGTCGCTCCACATGGCATCGGCAATGCGCATCGCGATGCCGCCGCAATCGTACTGCCAGCGTGTCATGTTGCTGCGGCCGATGCGAAAGCCGTGGCGATCCGACTCCACCTCTTGCCGGTAGTAGGGCATGTGGTAGTCGAGCTTGTGGACGAACAGGTGGGCCAAGAGGCTCGGATCGGCAAGGCACCTGTCGATCGGGCGCTCCGGCAGCGAGGCGATCTTCACCGGTCCGCCGCTGTCCTCCTCAGCGTCCGATTCGGGCGTGTAGCGTACGAGGACGCCGTCGACGAAGGGGCTTTGCTTGAAGCCCGTGTCCGTGGGGATCCCCAGGAACTCGTGCTCCCGCAGGACGAGGGGCTCGTCGAGCTCGCGCGTGAAGGCCGACCCTACGGCTGGCAAAGAAGCAGGCTCCTGGCCCGCTGCGCGGCTCGCCGCCGGTACCTCCGCCTTGGCCACGTACTTGGGTCGACGCCAGACGATCTCCACGGGGCCGCCGCGCCGGTGGCCGATAACCGAGCTGTCTTCGACGCCCACACGCTCGAAGCGCTCGATGCCCTGGAGCAGCACCTCCGGCGGCAGCGTCTCGATGATCACCCTCGGGATGACACCGATGCGACGGCGCCCGTGCTCGTGGCGCTTAACTCGCTTGCCACCTCCGGGATCGGAGCCGGAGGAGGACTCTGCCGTCCCCCCACGCTCCGGCGGCCTCGCGGGGTCCGGCGGCGGGCTGCTGCCCTCGCTCGGGTCCGCTTCGGGCGAGGTGCCGAGGCTCTCGGCCTGCGACGCGGGAGCCGGACAGGCGCCTGGCTCACCGGCCAGCGAAAGCCGCAGCTGGTCAGGCGAGATCTGCTCGGAGACGTGGCGCCGGAACCCGATCTCCAACGTCCGAATCGTCTCCTGCAGCTGTCGATTGTACGCCTTGAGCGACTCGACGGAGCGAGCGAGCTCTTGGGCCTGCTGCTCCGCCGTCGAGAGCTCGGTCAGCCTCGCCTCGAGCTCCTGCACCCGCCGGAGCAGCGCGTCGACCGCCGACGCGGGGTCGGCGGGGCTCCCCTGTCCTTGTCCCCTGGCCTGGAGATAGCCGAGCACGAGCGCCGCGCCGTCAAGGCGCTCTGTCTCCGCCGACTGCGGCAGCTCGGTCCCACCGGGTCGTGTCGTCGAGGTCAAAGCGCGCCATGGATGCCCGCTCCGCTTGCTCCTGGCAAGTACCTTACGTAGACACTTTCCGCTGTTTTTTGATGAGAATATTTTGTCGAAAGTGGGAACGCGGAACAAGCGTGATGCGCCCTCGGCGCTGCGCTGTCGCGAGGTCTTCGGGATGATGCAACTCGCGCCCTGCTCCACCTCGGCATCGGGCTGAGCCGGCCGCCATCGGGCCGCGCTGGCGCCCGTAGCGCGGTGTCCGGCAGCGCGGTGGACGAGCGCCGGCGCAGACACCTCAGTGCACCACGCGGCGGCGGCTTGCCAGCTCTTCCACGGGTAGACCGGCGAGCAGCTGCGCGAAGTCCTGTGCTGACAGCTCTATACACTTGCCGTCGGCCTCGGTGAACGAGGGCAGAGCAAACGCACCCTTCGAGAGACGCTTGTACAGAATTGTGTATCCGTTGCGGTCCCACCAAAGTGCCTTCAGCCGGTTGCGCCTCTTGTTAAGGAACAAGAACAGCGCGCCGCTGGCCGGGTCCAGGCACAGCACCTGCCGGGTGATCGCGGCGAGCCGGTCGAACGCGCCACGCAAGTCCACTGGTCCGACCGCCAGATACACGGCTATCGTCGCGGGCGTCACTGCCCCCTCCGCAACGCTTCGATCGCTTCCACGAGGTCGCGCGCGCCTATCCCACGTACCTGCATCCGTGTCCCATCGGCAAATGCGACGTTGAGCCGCAAAGGCGGCGCCTCTCGGCGCTCCGGGCGCACCACGACGGGTAGGAACGAAACATGCTGAGCCGCCTTGATGGTCGCTGGCAACGCCCCCTCATCTGCGCGCTCACCGCCAGCCACCCATCGGTCGGCCGTCATCTTGTGGACACCGAGCTCCGTGGCGATCTCGGTCGGCGTCGCCCCCGCCCGGGAACGCTCCCTGGCGTACGCCTCGGCTCGCTCTCGCAGCTCGCCCGGGTACTTCCCACGGCTCTTCTGCTCTCGATACCTCGACAGCTCCGCACGCAGCTGCACCAGCTCCCTGCTTCCTGGCATCGCTCGCTCCTCTTCGCTCGACGAGGGCACGGCCCTCATCGGACGCCGCGTAGCGTGCAACCGAAGCTGGCCAGGGAAAAGACGCGGTCTGCGGAGCGGCTACGCCCGCGATGCGCGCGAACTCGGCGACCATCTCGCGGACGGTCTGGAACCGGTGGGTCCGGTCGCGCGCCAGCGCCCGGTGGAAGAAGGCGTCGATGGCCGGGGGCAGGTCGGGGGCGAGCTGGGTCGCGGAGGGGATCGGGTCGACGAGGATCCTGGTCATGACATGCGCGAGCACGTCGCCCGGGAAGGGGAGGTATCCCGTGACCATGCGAAACAGGATGACCCCGAGGGCCCAGAGGTCGCTGCGCGCGTCGAGGTCGCGCTCGGCGCGCAGCTGTTCCGGGCTCATGTAGTGGGGAGAGCCCATCACCTCGCCGGTCGTCGAGGCATCGGCCACGAGCTTGGAGGTCGTCTCCTTGGCGATGCCGAAGTCCAGGAGCTTCACCATATCCTCGTCCTCGCCGTCGACGCGCGCGAGGAAGAGGTTGGCGGGCTTCAGATCGCGGTGGACGAGGCCAGCGTCGTGCGCGCTGCGCAGGGCCTTGCCGGTCTGGGCGAGGATGCGATGCGCTTCGAGGAGCGGGAGGCGGCGGCGCCGCTGGAGGCGCGTGTTGAGGTCCTCGCCCTGAAGGAGCTCCATGACGAGGTAGGGGACGCTCTCGTGGATGCCGAAGTCGTGCACCTGCACGACGTGCGGCGTCTTGAGCTGCGCCGCCGCGCGCGCCTCGCGCTCGAAGCGGGTGCGGAACGCGGGGGAGCTGGCGTAGGCCGGGTCCATGAACTTGACGGCGACCGGCGTGCCGAGCTGCAGATGGTGCGCGACCCAGACCGAGCCCATGCCGCCGCGAGAGAGCGGGCGCTCGAGGCGATACTTGCCGATGAGGACGGAGCCGGCGCCGAGGTGCATAGGGAGGCGGGAGGAGAGGGCGGGAGCAGCCTAGCGGATCCGGGGGCGGGGGAGGAGGGGATGGGGATGGGCGGGGGGAATTTTGGTGTGAGGGAGGGCGGGGGGCCTGGCGCCGGCATTCGAGGAGGGCGGTCTATTGACCCTGTCGCGGCCGCTGCCGGAGCCGCCTCTGTCGGGGCTCCGGCAGCGATGGTCACGCCGTGCAGCGAGAGCTCGGTTCCGTGGAACGCCAATCCACTTCGGTTCCCGCTGAGTCCGTCGTCGTTTCCGCCATCGCTGCCTGTGCGCTCGGAACCGCCATAGCAGACGTCGGTAGAGGAGTTGGTCGAGTCGTCCGTCTGGGACGCTGCTACTCTATCCCCCTGTGTCACTTCGGCGGCTTGTGGAGGCCGCCGTTACCGGATCTGCCGCAGGCGCAGTTCTTGAGCGTGACGTCGTCGAAGCAGACCGGTTTTGGGGTTGATGAGAGCCGTCGCCGGGACCGTGATCTTCACGGCATGTGCACGGAACTCCGAAGCTGACGGAGCTTTCGCGATGTACGCTTCGGCATTGTCCAAATGCCGATGGCGCATCCTGCGATCGTTTCTCGTGTACGATGAGGTGGTACGCGCCACGGGCGTCGAACTGAGACGACCCGATCGGTTCTGCATCACTCATGCGTCATGAATACCGATCACGGCTGAGCTGTCATCGGGCAAGCCGTGCTCTCGGCAAAGTTCCAACATTGGGCGACAAGGCCGTCGGCACCACTTGCCCCGTTGTCCGGTGCGGTGCCTCCTCCCGGGGCGCCTGTACCTGCATTGCCGAGCGTGAATGAGCTGTTGCTGATTTTCCGCAACTCTCCCCCACGAAAGGCGATGCCGAGCGAGTGACCACCGTGGCCACCGCCACCCGGGCCGCCATTGCCGCCTGCGCCGCCGCGCCCGCCCGCGCAACCGATCTTGGCATCACCTGCAGGGGCCCCCGGTTCGCCGCCCGCGCTCCCCTCTCCGCCTGGCTGGCCTCCTCCTCCGGGACCGCCGTCCCCAGCGTTGCGAGCAACAAGGCTTACTCCTTCGAGGGAGACCGTAGCGTCGACGACAACCAACGCGATGCTGGAGCCCCCGGGATGTCCCCCGTGGCCCCCTTGACCCCCACAGCCCCCGCTGCCGCCCGAGCCGCCGCTGGCGCCAGGCAGCAGAACCTCGTTGCTGCCCCCGCACGTCGCTGCTCCGCCCCTGGCGCCACCTCCGCCGCCCCCGCCTTGACCGGGCTTGCCAGCGCCACCTCGCTCTGCGGGCGCTCCGGTGTAGCCATTCGCGTCGATGGTGCCCAGGCCTTCGGAAGGAACGGCTGGTTCACCGGGAGCACCTGGCGCTCCCGCGGCCCCACCGGTGCACGCCTGGCCAGCTTTTTCGCCGGTGCCGCCTGTTCCTTGGGCCGGCTGTGATGTGGCCGGCTTCCCAGACGAGCCGTTGCTGGCAGCGGAGAGTATGGGATTTTCGACAGTGCCCGTCGCCTGCCCGCCATCGCCCCCTTTCCCTCCTTCGGATTGCCCGCCAGCGCACCGTATGGCTGGACCTGCTGGACCCTCGTGCGTAACTCCTGGGCTGCATGCCGCCAGGCCTGCCTTGCCATCGATGCCGTCGAGCATCGGATCCTTCGCCATGGTCCCCGCCTGCGCTCCGCTTGTCGCATCACCCGCGATGACAGTTCCATTGACGATGGTGACATTCCCCCCATTCACCAATAGCGCGATCGACGACTTCCCTGGGGAATTGTCGTCTGTAGCGCTGGCGTTCTCTGCGGTGATATGGAGATTCTCGATCCGGCTCTCGCCGCCGTTTAGTGTCAGAGGAATTGTGTCGGGTGGTCCCTTGAGTTCCGCGTTCGTCCGTGATGACCAGCTCCAGGTGTTCTCGCAGTCCGTGAAGCCAGCGTAGATCTTAACTCCATCCCTGAAGACTACGCCAGCGTCCTCGGTGTATAGCTTCGCGCATGCATAGACTCGCTTCGGGCTTGCTGTGGCCGCCTCGGCGAAGCGCTGGAAAGGTTGCGCTTTTGTTCCTGTTCCGCCAAGGGCGGCATTGGGATTTACGAAGATGCCACATCTGTCGTCTGGAGATTCGCCGTTTTCGCTTGGCTCGCAATGCCAGGTGCAACTATCGCTCTCACAGGTGTCGCCTAGCTCATAGCGGTCGGGTATGCATCCGGCCCCGTTTGTGACCACTGATACCGTGGCTATAAAGAACACAGAAGCTAGATGGCGACGATGACGCATCGTGACTCCCCAGGATTGCGTGCTCGCAAGATCAAAATGTTCCACTCAGCGAGAGCCCGGTTGCGTTCTCTTGCCAAAGCGGTGCCACCTTTACGCCGGAGATTGTTGTCGGAGTTCCGGATGTTGCAATTCCATAGATCAGTGTGCTTGCGCCGATCGCGCCCGCCGCTACGAAGCTCCAAAATGCCGAATTTGTGAGTTCGACTTTGGTGAGCACAGTGCTCTTTAGCTCTGCGCATTTTGATGGATCTATATTGGGGCATATCGCAAAACCATCGCCTTGCGCGATGAGTTCATGCCTCAATTTCTCGGCGTCGCTCGCTCGTTCATTGGCTATAAGGGTGAGGACGACTCCTGTCGCAATCCCGAGCCCAGCAGCTGCGCCACCGCCGATAAGTACCGCAGTCCTAGGCAACGCGGCCTCGTGCGATATAGCTGCACCATGAGGTCCCCCACCGGACCGACCGTTCTTCTTGTCGTCGAGATGAAAATTCTGTCCAGCATCGGCATGCGGTGCCGCTACTAGTGGCAGCGCATCTACCTCCGCTTCGTTGATCTCAACTCGTTCTCGTGCCCCTTCCACTAAGAAAATTACTCTTGTTAGCGGGGTACGCCTGGGCACACGAACAACCAAGGTGTGTCGGCCTGGATCACGTTGCACGGGACCTGAAAGCGAGACTAGTTCCTCGTCAAGCGTTATGTCTAATGCCTGAAGCGCGGCCCCAGTTAACACGACCTCCACGGTCGGTATGCGCGGCTCCAAGGCAGCGAGCTCCTTCTTGGCATCCGTCTTGGCTTCTATGAACTCGGGGGGCACGCCGGTGGCAATCTTCTCATTCACGACGAGTTGATATGCGGCTCGGGCGTCGAGCAAGCGTCCCAGCTTGACGTGGCAGCGGGCCATCATGAGCAGGAACGCGGGCGCATGGGTTTTCGCCTCGGCCTCACGAAAGGCGCGGAGCGCCTCTGTGTAGCGGTGAGCCTCGTAATGTTCCCAGCCCCGCTCGGCGAGCGCGACGGCGACTGCCTTGTCCTGCTGCGACGAGGTCTGCGCCGTTTGCGCCGCCGCAGAGGATGCGCAAAGCATGCCGGCGAGGAGCAGGTAGAATCCTACCGAACCATGCCTCATCTCAACCTCGATTGTAGGAAGGGCTCATGCATGACGACCGGAGCACCGGGTGTCGTTATCGCATCGCGATGGCATGGCACGGCATCATTCTCGCAGCGCAGACTTGTCCCAATCTTCGAGCGGATCGCTGGCGCAGGATAACCCTGCTCTACAACGGGAGTCTGTCAGCCTTCTCCCCGTTCGCGCCGGCGTGAGCTTCCTCGATGGAACCGCCGAGGCCGGCCGCGCCCAGCTCGAACGTCACCCCCTGCAGAACGGGCGCCGCGCCCTGAAATGCGATCCCGATGGAGTGACCGCCGCGTCCTCCGCCACCAGGGCCGCCCTTGCCGCCCGTGCCGCCCGGACCCCCGTCGCATCCGTGCAGCAGGTTGCTCGTGCTGTCACGAGGGGCTTCCCCGCGCGGGCCACCCATTCCCCCCATTCCGCCGTCCTGTCCAGGGCCGCCGTCGCCGCCCTTGCCCCCGTTGCCCGTCTTGATCGTGACGTCATCGAAGGACAGCCCGGAGCGGATGCTGATGAGAGCAATGCTGGCGCCGCCCGGGCCGCCTCCTCTGCCGCCGGCCCCGCCACAGCCGCCCGCGCCGCCAGAACCGCCGCTGGCTCCACCGAGCGGCGGCGTGCCATCTGCGCACGAACGCGGCGGACTGGTTGGCGTCGTCGGAACGCCGCGCGCGCCGCCCCCGCCCCCGCCACCTTGCGCCGTGGTTCCGGGAGCACCGGGACCGCCGGATACACCGATGTAGCCCTCGGATGAGATGCTGCCGTCGTCTTTGGCACCGCTGCCCGGCTGGCCGTCGCTGCCGTTTTCTCCCGCGATACCGGGCGCACAGGAGGCCGCGCCTACTTGCCCGAGACCGCCGTTCATCGCTACTTCGGGATACCCTGATACTCCAGGATCACCACTGGCATGCCGACCCGCCCCCCCGGCGCCGCCGATGGAGTCATCGGTGTCCTCGGGGGTGCCACAATCATTGATCGCCGCGTCGCCGCCGACAACGGTGCTCCCTTCGCACGCATTCTTCCCTGGGTTACCGTTTGCACCCGCGCTGGCAAGCTTCTCGTAGGCCTCCCCATCGAAGCCAGGTGCCGCATCCCCGGCTTCAAGCGTGCAGTGCCTCAGCTCTACCCGGCTCACGGATTCTGCCACTGCGGCGATCGATGACATCCCTGGCTCCGCCGAGTCATCTTGCGGGATCGACCTTGCTATGACATCGACATTCTCCAGGTGAACGACTTTCTGGCTATTCCCTCCTGTGATCTTCAGCGGGATCGTCCCCGCTGGCGCCGTGATGGTCGTTCGTGTCTTGTCGTCCACCCATTGCCAGACGAGGCCATCCTCGCCTTTGTCGCAGGTGAGGCCACCGTACAGCGTTGTTCCGGCTGGGACCTCGACCGCCCCATCAAACTCCTCGCGGCATGCGTACACGGGCTTCGACCTGGCCTCTGCGAGGATGAGCGCTCTCGCAAGAGATTTCACCGGCATCTGAGACGTGCCGTCGTTGTCGTCGTCACCCTGCCCGTCCGATACGAACACGCCGCAGGTCTCTGCTGCGGTCCAGGTCGCGGGGTCGCTGGGGTCACACCCCTCAGGCGTTGGATTCTCGACAGGAGCCCCAGAGTACTTCTCGTTCGAGTCGCCCTGCGGGAACGGAAAGTCGATGCATCCAGCGTGACTGGCGCCCATGGCCATCGCTGTTAGAAAGACAATGGAAGCGAGGTGGGCACGGCGGCGCATGGTGCAGTCTTCTCCCTGTCGACTCTGGTGAGGTCAAAAAGATCCGCTGGCAGACACCCCGGCCGTGTGCGGCCCCCAGAGGGGCGTCACCTGTACGCTCCGGCTCGGCCCGGTAGATTCCATCGTCACGAGGCCATAGATGAGCGTGCCAATTCCGACCGCTCCGCCCGCCACAAAGCTCCAGAACGCCGAGTTGCTGTGGTCTATCCTGGCGTCCACCGCGTTGCTCAGATCTGCGCACTTCGTCTGATTCACCGTGGGGCACTTCTCCCCTCGTTCATCTTCGGCGACCAACTCGGCCCTCAGTCGCCTGGCGTCGCTGGCCCGCCCGTTGGCGAGCACCGTGAAGAGCACGCCTGCACCCACGCCGATGCCGGCCACGACGCCACCCCCGACGAGCACCACCGTCCGCACGTTGTCCTGCCGCTGGATTGGCGCCGTCGTCCCCACTGGGCCGGGACCCATCACCACCTGAGGTGCCGGCGTGCGCTCGAGCTGGAGCACCACCTTCTCGGTCCCGCCCGCTGCGGCGACAATAGGTCGTGTGACAGACACGTGCCCGTCGAGCCTCGCGCCGACCTCGTGCCTCCCCGGGTCGAGGAACAGAGGATCCGCGAGCGGCGCCTTCCCCACGGCCGTCCCGTCGACCGTCACCATGGCCCCTGCCGGCGCCGCCTGCACCGTGACGGACGCGACCTTCGCGAGCGCCTCCTTCAACGAGGCTTCCGCGCTCTGCCGCTCTTTCACCTTGGTGGCAGGCGCCTCGCGAAGATACCGCGTCAGGTACTCTGCCGCCTCGCGGTTCCGGCCCAGCTTCAGGCAGGTCACCCCCAGGTTCGACGCGATCTGGTAATGCGGCTTGATCGCCCACGCCGCGAGGAACGACGCGTGCGCATCGGCCCATTTCCCTGCCGCCGCCGCCTGTCTCCCCTCTTCATAGAGCTGCCGCGCCTTGTCCGTCAGCGCGTCAGTCTCCTCAGAGACGGCCGGCGTGGCCGCCTGCTGTGCGCCGGCCGCCGGCGCCGTCAACGCCACGGCCACGCCCAAGCCCCACAGCAGCGGACGCTTCTTCATCGTCAGAGTCATCAGAAGTCTGGCTTCCCTTCGGGGAGAGGCGGCTCGGCGGTGCTCGACGCGGGCACCTTACCCCCTCGGGGTTTTGGTTCAAAGCGCCCCGTCGCGGCCCCACCCGCCTTGGTATTCCTGGTCCGCCCCGATGACTGCGTCTTCGGCTGCGGCTCGTCCTGCTGCGGCTGCTCTTGCCCCGCCTGCGGCTTCGCTGTCTCTGCCGGCAGCGCCCACGGCGACGGCAGCGCCGTCGCGGAGGGCGCGCCGGTCGCCGCCGCGCCGGTCGCCGCCGCGCTGGCCTCGCCGCTCGGCTCCGGCGGTGCTGTGCTCCCCGAGGACGGCGGCGTCACGCCCGCTCCCGTCGCGTCGGGCACGGCAGACCCCACCCCGGGGACCCTCTGCGTCACCAGCACCGCCACCACGCCCGCCACCGCCGCGAAGCCGAGCCCCGCGACGGCCCACATCCACTTCCGCGACGCCGCCGGCTTCTCCACGATGACCGGGATCTCGTCGCGCTCCTCCCCCGCGCCGCCGGCCGGCAGCGGCGCCCCCGCCGCCGGCGCCCCCCACGCCCCCCACGCCCCGCTCGCCGCCAGCCCCGCTGCGCCGCCCGCCGGCTGCCCAGGAACGGCGTTCCCCAGGCCCGCCTGGCCCATCCGCACGGGCCCCGTGCTCCCTGCCTCCACCCCCGCCGACAGCGCCGCGCCCCCCAGGAGCTTCTCCGTGTCGATGACCAGCGTCCCCTTCGGCCCGACCTGCTGCGCCGCCGACACCGACGCCGGCCCGCCCGCCGCCCCCGTCACCCCAAGCCCCGCCGCGGCGCCGGCGCCCGCCTCCGCCAACCCGCCGCCCGCCCTGCCGGGCGCGTCATTCCACCGGAGCCCCACGGCCCGCTGCGACGGCGGCGCACCCCCCGCAGCCCGCCGATCCAGCTCCTGCAGCGCCCCCGCCGGTGCCGGTATCGTCGGGCCAGCGCTCGCAGCCCCGCCGTACCGCGCCGGCGCCCCCAGCGGGGCCGTCCCGCCCTGCTGCGCCGCGAACCGCTCGCGCCACCCGCCGAACTGCGGCTTCTCCTCCAGCTCGCCCTGCGGCCGCGCCCCGAACATCCCCCGCGCGATCTCCCCCTCGTCCTCCGCGACATCCTCGATCCGGAGCATCACCCCGTGCCGGTGGTCCTCCATCGTGACGTCGCGCTCCCTCACGAACCGCACCGACACCCCACCCGGAATGTCCGCCTCGCGCCCGCTCGTGATCGACGTCCACTTGATGTTCGATCGGTACAGCACCGACGCGATCCTCGCCGCGGCATGCGCGATCGCTCCGAACGGCTCATCGTGCTTGTGCACGATCACCACCCGCTTCGGCGCCGCCCCGTCGTCGACCTTCCAGTCCCACGTCGCGCCGCTCCGCCGCAGGTACGGCAGGTCCCCGTACTCCTCGACGTACCGCTCCAGCACGTGCGCCACCCGCTCCGGCGCGTCCCGCACAGCGGCCACGTACTCGCGGTAGAACATGCCGGCCGACGAGTTGACCTCCGTGGCGTTCATCACGTGCCGGTAGAACGTCGCCGAAGCCTCCAGCAGCGTCGCATACCCGAGGTCCCGATCCACCGCGACGAGCCCGTGCGCGAACGGCGGATTACCCCGCCCGGCGTGGTCGAGCGTCCCGCCGATCCGGAACCCGAAGATGAGACCCACCGCCCCATGCCCGGGCTCGTGCTGCGTGTCGTCGCGCGACAGGTTCCCGATCGCGAACGCGTGCGTCGCCCCCGTCGCAGGCTCGATGTACTTCATCAGCCGCGCCAGGTGGCTGAAGTGCGTCGTCGTGAGGGGCCCTTGCGGCACCTCCGGGCAGTACATGAAGTCGATCTGATGCCCCGGGATGTTCCCGTGCAGCACGTGATACCACGGCGCGTCCCCGGGAGCGCGGTACCGCGGGATCACATACCCCGAGGCGCCCTCGCTACCGTACATTGGGCCTGACCTGCTGCGGGAGCGGCTGCGGGAGCTGCGGGGAAGGGAGCTGCGCGGTCCGCGCCAGCGCCGGGTTCGGGCCCATGTCCTGCTTCATCCGCTGCAAGAGCTGCGGGTCATACGCGTTCTTCGGGAGGATCCGCTCCACGAAGTGCGAGAACAGGTGATGCGTGCTGTGCCCGTAGCTCGCCGACCCGACCAGCACGCGAATATCGATGTTGTTCTTGTACCGCTCCAGGCTGTCGATGAGCGGCTTGTAATACCCGCGCGCCTCCTTCTCCACCTCGGCCGGCGTCCCCGACAGAACATCGGACTTGTTGATGAACAGCACGACCGCCTTGCACGACGCCAGCGTCTTCGGGCTGAAGAAGAACTGCAGCGACTGCGCCTGGAACTCCCGGAGCTGCTCCTGGATCCGCGCCGGCTCGAGCTTCTGCCCGTCCTTGCCCGCCAGATCCACGACCATCAAGAGCCCATGGATCTCCTCCATGATGAGCTCCTGCTGGGCGTCCACGATGTGCTCGCCGCCCCAGTCGCCGATCTCGAACACGTGCTCCGTCAGCACCTCTTTCGTGAGCACATGGCTCACCGTCCGCTCGTAACGCTCGATCTTCGTCCCCTGCAGCGTGCCGAGATCCACGAGCGGATTCGCCCACTTGAGCGTGAGCGACGTCTTGCCGGTCCACTTGATGCCGAGCGTCAGGATCTTGTACCGCTTCTGCGTGATCTTCGGCCGGCTCTCGAGCTCGGCCTTGTACCAGTCGATCTCCTTCTGCTGGGCGTCGAGCCAGTCGACCTTCTGCCGGTCCTCGCTCCTCGCGATGTCGAGCGCCTGCTGGACCTGCCCGAACTGCGCCCGCATCTGATCGAGCTGGCTCTTGGCCTGCCGGAGCGCCTCGATGTGCTGGTTCGCGTCCTGGAGCTGCCGCCTGAGCTGCGTGGCCTGCATCAGCAGGAACACGGCGCCTGCGCCGCACGCCACCGCAATCAACCCGAGCACGATCGGTAGAACAACCTGCATGGCTTACAATCCTCGCGCCCCGCCGGGCGGCTCTCCCAAGCTGGCCTGTCCCGTGCGGCCGGAAGAACGGCCAGCGCGGGCCGACCTGTATCCTGAGATCTCATCAGACCACGGCTCGCCGCAGCGTACAAGTCCGAGGTAATCCCCGCCACGAGCCATCCCTGCACCGCCCCGCATGGCCCCACACACCGCAGCCTCGCAGAGCTCCCATCCCCCAGAACCCGCGCAGAACCCGCGAGGATCGCAGCCCCGCAGCCCACGCCGCCTCTCCGGCCCACGCCGCCTCTCCGCCAAGCCCCGCTACCGGCCTCTCCCGCTCACCGCGGGCCGCCGCCCTTGCGGGTCACCCGCGGCAGCGCCGTCCTCGTCTCCGGCGCGAGATCCAGCGTGTCCCGCTCCCCGGCCGCGAGCCGCAGCGCGCCCGCATACGCGATCATCGCCCCGTTGTCCGTGCAGCTCGCGAACGGCGGGACGAACAGCGCGAGCCCCCGCCGCGCGCACGCCGCCGCCATCTTCGCCCGGAGCCCCCGGTTCGCGGCGACGCCCCCCGCCAGCACCACCCGCTCCACCCCCTCGGACCGCGCCGCCCGCACCGTCTTCTGCACGAGCGCGTCGACCACCGCCCCCTGGAACGCCGCGCACAGGTCGTTCAGCGCCTGCCCCTCCGGCCGCCCCCGCTTCGCCACGTGGCGCGCCACCGCGCTCTTGATGCCCGAGAAGCTGAACTCCAGCGACTCCTTGCGCGCCATCACCGCGGGCACCGCCTCCGCCGCGGCCGCCGCGTCCCCCTCGGCCGCGAGCCGGTCGACCACCGGGCCGCCCGGATACCCGAGGCCGAGCAGCTTCGCCACCTTGTCGAACGCCTCGCCCGCCGCGTCGTCGCGCGTCGCGCCGAGCTCCCGGATCGCGCCGAGCGAAGGCCCGTCCACCCGGTAGATCGCCGTGTGCCCGCCCGAGGCGAGCAGCGCCACGTACGGGAACGCCGGCCGCTCATCGGACGCTGGCGGCGCCGGCGGCGCGGGCGCGCCGTCCCGCCGCAGGAACACCGCGAGCAGGTGCCCGACGAGGTGATCCACGCCGACCAGCGGCTTGCCCGCCGCCCACGCCAGCCCCTTCGCGGCCTGCAGGCCGACGAGCAGCGCCCCCGCGAGCCCCGGCCGCGACGTCACCGCCACGCCGTCGAGGTCCGCCGCCGCCACGCCCGCGCGCGCCAGCGCCTCGCGCACGACCGGGACCACCGCGCGCGCATGATCGCGCGCCGCGACCTCGGGCACGACACCCCCGTACGGCGCGTGCAGCGCCACCTGGCTGCGCACGACGTCCGAGAGGACGTCGCCGCCCTCGGTCACCACCGCCGCCGCCGTCTCATCGCACGATGTCTCGATCCCTAGAACCCGCATGTCCCCGTCCGCCGCGTCAGCCTGAAGTTGCCGAACACCTGCCGCTGCCCCGCCGCGGGCGCCTCGCCCGAAGGGAGCGGCGCCTGGCCCGGCCGGAGCAGCCGGACCTCGACCGACTCGTCCGTGCGCAGCGACAGGATCGCCAGCAGCGACTCCGCCTCCGGATCCGACGCGCTGACCGCGTAGATCGCGTTGCGCTCCCGGCCCTCCCCGAACTCCAGCCGCGACAGCGGATCGTGCGCGAGCGCGCCGATCGGCCGGAGCGGCGCGCCGTCGAGGAGGCGCCGCTCGGGCACCGCGGCGTCGGGCGCCTCGTAGGTCCACAGCGCGCCCGGCGGCTCCGGGCCGTCGAGCGCGTCCGCGTCGAGCGACAGCCGCATCTGCACCCGGGGGCTCAGGCCGGCGCGGAACGCGCCGCCCAGCGTGACCGCGCCGCAGTAGGACTCGCCCTCGGCCGTCGAGAACCGGCTCACGTCGTCGCAGCCGGCCGCCCCGCCCGCGGCGATCGCGCCGGCGAGGACGAGGAAGCGGGGCGCGCGCCGCAGCGCGACGCGCCGCGGCCCGGGCAGGGCGCCGCTGCTCAAGGCGCGGCGCTCCGCATCAGCTCGACCGCGGCCTGGCGCACGCGCGGCTCGGGGTCGCGCGCCGCGAGCTGCTTGAGCACCGGCGCCGCCGCCGCGCGGTCCGCCGAGGCCAGGGCGCGCGCCGCCGCCTCGCGGACCAGGGCGTACGCGTCCGAGCGCGCGGCCGCGCCGAGCGTCTCGGCGACCTGGCTCGGCCTGCCCGCGCCCGCGCTGGCCCCGCCCGCGCCCGGCGCGCCGAGCCGGCCCAGCGCCTCGGCCGCGCGCACGCGGAGCGGCCAGCTCGACGAGCTCCGCAGGAGCCCCGAGACCGCCGCGATCGTCGGCCCGTGCCTCACCGCGCCGAGCGCCGACAGCGCCGCCCGCCGCACGCTCTCCTCCGGATCGCCGAGCGCGTCGACCACCGCGGCCTGCGCTTCCGGCTCGGGCCGGGTCGCGAGCAGCTCGACAGCGCGCGTGCGCACCTCGATCGCCGGGTGCCGCACGAGCGCCACGAACCCGCCCACGACCGCGGCAGCGATCCCCTCCACGGCGGCCTCCACCTGCTTCTTCAGCTCCGGGGCGAGCTCTGCCCGCCCGTCCGTGAACGGCGCGAGCCCGAGCGCCACGCCGCCTCCGGCGCGCTCGCCTCCCGCCCCGGTCGCGCCCGCGCCGCGCGCGAGGTCGGGAACGTGGCGCGCGCCGCGCGACAGGATCGCGTCGGCGACGACCAGCGCCCGCTCGGGCGACGTCGCCACCGCGGCGACCGCGGCCCTCTGGAGCGCCGGGCCGAGCGCCACGAGCGCCGCCGCGCGGTCCTCGGGGCCGAACGGGTCCGGATCGAGCCCCGCGAGCACGTCCTTCACCGTCAGCGCCCCGTCCGGCACGGGCAGCGGCTCGCGCGTGCGCGGGTACACCCGCCGCGTGAGCGCGACCGCCGCCGACACCGCGGCCGCGCGCAGCCCCTCGTCCGACGAGAACGCGCCGGCCGCGATCGCCTGCGCGGCCCCTCCCGCGGCGAACGCCTCGGCTTCGCCCGCACCGCCGCCGCCCTTCGGCCCGGCGCCGCTGCCGCTGCCCAGGCGCGCGAGCGTGATCAGCGCCGCGCGGCGGAGCTCCGGCTCGCTCGAGTCGGCGAGCGACATGAACAGCGCGGGCCCCTCGCCGCCGCCCCCGAGCTCGCCCAGCGCTCTCACCGCCGCCGCGCGGGGGACCGAGCCGGCCTCGGGCGCCCTCGCGACAGCGGACAGCGCCGCGGCGTGCTTGCGGTCGTGCGTCAGCCCGAGGCCGACCGCGGCGAGCGCCCGCACCTCCGGCGCCGGCGACGACAGCAGCCGCGCGAGCAGCGCCTCCGCCCTCGCCGCGGGCCGGCCGCCGCCCGCCGCGAGCCGCGCCACGCCCCAGGTCGCCGCGACGGCGACCGCGTCGTTCGGCAGCACGCTCGCCGCCGCGTCCCTCGGCGCGAGCATCTGCTCGTAGCGCTCCAGCATCGCCGGGTCGCGCAGCGCGCCGCACGCGATCATCGCGCGGGCGCGCAGGCCCTTGTCCGCCTGCCCGATCGCGAAGTTGTAGAGCGCCGGCCCGGCGCTCTTGTTCTCGACGTAGGCCAGCACCTCGATCGCGATCTTCTGCTGCGACTCCTTCTCGTCGGCGAGCGCGTCGAGCAGCGGCTTCACGGCGCGCGCGCCGATCTTCGCGAGCTCCGCCCGCGCGCCCGCGCTCGCCCCGCGGCCCTCGGCGCGGGCCTTCTGCATCAGCGGCAAGGTCATCGCCCCGTACAGCTCCACGAGCAGCCGCCGGTAGAGCGGCTTCTGCGGGTTGCCGACCGCGACCGGCAAGAGCTCGCGCTCGAGCACCTCGAGCGAGCCCCGGCCGAGGTTCACCTGCATCGACATCCGCGCCGCGCGCGCGACGAGCTCCTCGTCGTTCGACGCCCGCACCACCCGCCGGAAGAGCCGGTCGGCCTCGTCGGACTGCCCCGCCGTGAGCAGCAGCTCGGCCAGGTCGAAGTACACCGGGAACAGCCGGTCGTTCTTCGCGAGCGCCTGCCGGTACTCCGCGATGGCGCGCGGGAAGTCCTGCCGCCGCCGGTACATGTCGCCGAGCTTCTGGTGGCCGCTCGCGTCCTCGGGCGACAGCTCGACGGCCCGCGCGGCGTACCGGATCGCGTCGTCGTCGCGGTAGAGCTCCGCGGCGTACTGCGCCATGCGCTGGTAGAACTCGCGGGCGCGCTTCGGGTTCACCTCGACGAGCTTGCCGAGCACGTCGATGGCGCCGAGGAGGTTCTGCTGGAGCACGAGCACGCGCTCCAGCGCGAGCAGCGAGTCCTCGTCGCCGGGCGCGGCCTGGACGAGCTTCCGGAGCGTGGCCTCGGCGTCGGGCAGCCGGTGCAGCTTGCGCTGCACCTCGGCGAGCAGCCGCCCCGCGTCCAGATCGGGCGGGGTCGCGTTGAACCGCGCGGCGAGCGGCGCGACGCGGCTCGGCAGCTCGCGGGTGAGCGACCACAGGCCGACGATGTGCGCCCGCGCCTCGCGCGCGAGCAGCTTGTCGTTGCCCGCGCCCGCGAGGAGCTGCTCCCAGAGCTCGCGCGCCTCGACGTAGCGCGGCCCCGCGTTGCCGAGCGAGCTCGCCGTGCGCTCCAGCGCGATCGCCAGCGCCTTCTTGTATCGGCTGTTCGCGGGCTCGAGCTGCGCGGCCTCCCGGAGCGAGGCGAGCGCCTCCGCCACCATGTCGTGGTCGAGGTACACCTCGCCGAGGGTGGCCGCGGCGCGCGCCCGGTTCGGCACCACCTGCTTGATGCGCGCCCACGTCTCGAGCGCCTTCTTCTTGTCCCCCGCCTGGAAGTACCTGTCGCCGAGGTCGACGAGGTGGCTCGGATCGCCGCCCCCGGCGGCCGCGAGCCGCTGGAGCACCCGCAGGGCCCGGTCCTTCTCCTCGACCCGCTCGTAGAAGTCGGCGACGGCCGCGAGCGTCTCGGGCTCGTTCGCGACGCGCCCCTCGAGCTGGGTGAGCAGGGCGAGCGCCTTGGGCCGGTCGCCCCGCTGGATGAGCGTCTCGCACAGCTCGAACACGAAGTCCGCGTTGCTCGGGGCCGCCTTGATCAGCAGCTCGTACTCGCGGATCGCCGTGTCGAGGTCGCCGGCGGTCTGGAGCAGGTGCACGAGCCGGAGCCGCGTGTCGATGTGCTTGCCGTCGAGCGCGAGCGCCCTCCTGTAGATGCCGATCGCCTTCTCGACGTCGCCGGTCTCCTCGTACAGCGCGCCCAGGGTGGCGAGCCGCTGGAAGTCCTGCCCCCGCTCGGCCTCGAGGATCGCGATGAGCTCCGCGAGCTTCCCCTCGGCGCGGAACGCGTCGGTCATGATGAGCAGGATCTCGGCCCGCACGCCCGCGGCGCTGCCGGCGATGGCGAACGCCCGCTTCAGCACGGCCATCGCCTCGTCCATCTTCTTCTGCCGGGCGAGCGACTGCCCGAGGTCGCGGAGCGCCGGCGCGAGCGCGCGGTTGTCGCCGGCCGCGGCCTTCACGAGCTCGCGGAACTCGGCCTCGGCGCGCGCGTGGTGCCCGCGCGCGGCGAGCTCGCGCCCGAGCTCCGCCTTCACGAAGAGCGAGCCCTGCGCGTTCTTCACGAGCGCGTCGTGCTGCGCCTTGGCCCCCTGGAAATCCGAGAGGTCGAGGCAGAGCGCGAGCAGCGTGCGCCGGGTCTGCTCGACGTCCGCGGGCACCTTGAGCAGCGGCAGCGCCTTCTCGTAGTGCGCCCGCGCGCGGGCCTTGTCGCCGCGGTCGGCCTCGAGCTGGGCGAGCGCCATCATCGCCGCCGGATCCTGCGGCCGGTCGGCGATGGCGGCCTCGTACGTCTTGATGGCGTCGTCGTAGCGCCCGTCCTGCTTGTAGATGCCGGCGAGCACGACCTTGGAGGCCCAGGCGTCGGCGCCGGGCTGCGCCGCGCGGCGCTCGAACTCCTCGACGAGCTTCTTCAGGTTCCCGTCGCGCTCGCGGTAGAGCTGGGCGAGGCGCTGGAGCGGGAACGGCGCGCTCGGCTGGCTCATGACGATCGCCGTGTAGCGGGCGATCAGCGCGTCGTTCGACGGGCCGCTCCGCTTCCCATCGCCGGCCTCGGCCGCGTCGGGCTTCGTCTGCGGCTGCTCGGCGGGCTGCGGCCGCGGTCCGGGCTGCGGCCGCGGTCCGGGCTGCGGCCTGGCGGCGGCGCCCGGCTTGCTGCCGCCGGCCTTCGGGGGCTTCGGCTTGGGCCGCTTGCCGCGGCCGGACGGATCGAAGTCCGCGGCCTCGGCGTGCGGGATCGCGAGCGTCGCGGCCGCGGGGATCAGGACCGCGAGGCAGCCGGCCAGAACGTGGGAACGCACCGGGGTAGGGTAGATCGACGGTGCGCGGGGGGCCACGCGGAGCGGGGGCGGGGGCTCGACCGGTCGCGCGATCCGGGGGGCGGTCGCCAGGCGGGTAAGCTCGGCAGGTGGCTCCTGCCATCCCGGCGGAGCGCTTGAGGCGCAGAATGCGGCCAGGGACAGTCGCCTGTGCTCTCAGGTTCGACGAACGCAAGACCTGCTCCTGCGAGGCGTTCGACAGACGTTCCACAGAGCCTGTCGTCGTTGCCCCGCTCACAGCAACATTTGCTGTCTGGAAAGCTCCGGGTTCTGGCTATCCTGGGCCACTGCGATGGGCTCGCGACGCGCTGCACAGGCGAGCGATGCGGCTCCCTGAGCCGCGGCGGGGGTGGTGCTGATGCTTGCAGGGGACCTCGTCGGCAACCGCTTCGAGATCGAGGGGCACGCCACCGCCGGCGGCATGGCGCAGATCTTCCGCGCCCGCGATCGCCTCACGGGCGAGCCGGTGGCGCTCAAGGTCCTCCAGCGCAGGGGCCCCCAGGAGACGCACCGCTTCCTCCGGGAGGCCCACGCGCTCGCCGCGCTCCGTCACCCCGGCATCGTCGGGTACGTCGCCCACGGCACGACCGAGGGCGGCGACCCCTACCTCGCCATGCAGTGGCTCTCCGGCGAGACCCTCGCCGAGCGCTTCCTCCGCGAGCCGCTCACCGTCCCCGAGAGCCTCGCGCTCGGCGTGCGCGTCGCGTCCACCCTCGGCGCCCTCCACCGGCTCGGCATCGTCCACCGCGACCTCAAGCCGAGCAACCTCCTGCTCGTCGGCGGCTCCGTCGACGAGGTCACCCTCCTCGACTTCGGCGTCGCGCACGTCGCCGAGGCCGGCCAGGAGCTCACCATGCCCGGCGTGATGCTCGGCACCCCCGGCTACATGGCCCCCGAGCAGGCGCGCGGCGAGGTCGCCATCGACGCCCGCGCCGACGTCTTCGCCCTCGGCTGCGTCCTCTACCGCTGCCTCACCGGCCGGCCCCCGTTCGTCGGCAACGACAGCCTCTCCGTGCTCGTGAAGGTCCTCCTCGAGGAGCCCCCGCGGCTCCGGGAGCTCCGTGGCGAGATCCCCGCCGCGATCGACGACCTGGTCTTCCGCATGCTCGCGAAGGCGCCGCGCGACCGCCCCCGCGACGGCGCGGCCGTGGCCGTCGAGCTCTCGTCGCTCGGCGATCTCGCGCCCGGCTCGCGGCGCGTGCCCTTGCCCCTCGGCGGCCCGACCCCCGAGCTCACGACCGGCGAGCGCCGGATGATCTGCCTCCTCCTCGCCCGCGACGGCGCGCTCGACAGCGACGCGACCCGGTCCGAGGGCGAGGACGCGCTCCGGGTGCGCGCGCTCAGCGCCCTCGCCGAGCGCCACCAGGGCCGCCTCGAGATCATCGAGTCGCGCTCGCCCGTCGTCGTGCTGTCCGGCGCCGTCGCGCCGACCGATCTCGCCGCCCGCGGCGCGCGCTGCGCGCTGGCCATGCAGGTGCTGCTCGGCGGCGCGCCCGTCGCGCTTGTCGCGGGGCGCACCGAGATCTCCGCCCGCTCGCCGATCGGCAAGCTCATCGATCAGGCCGCCGCGCTCCTCGCCGGCGACGCGGCGCGGCCCGGCGTCGTCCGCATCGACGAGGTCACGGCCGGCCTGCTCGGCGCGCGGTTCGACGTCGGCGCCGACCACGCCGGCCACCTCCTGCGCGGCGAGCGCGACGACCTCGAGGCCGTGCCGCGCCTGCTCGGCAAGCCCACGCCGTGCGTCGGCCGCGACCGCGAGCTGTCCCTCCTCGAGGCGACGTTCGTCCAGTGCATCGAGGAGCAGACGCCCTCCGCGGTGCTGGTCACGGCCCCCGCCGGCCTGGGCAAATCCCGCCTGCGGAGCGAGCTGCTCCGGCGCCTCCGGGCCCGCGGCGAGCCGATGGAGGTCTGGATCGCGCGCGGCGACCCGATGAGCGCCGGCGCCGCCTTCGGCCTGCTGGCGCAGGTGCTCCGGCGCGCGCTCGGCGTCGCCGACGGCGCGCCCGCCGCGGCGGTGCAGCGCAGGATCCGCGAGCGCCTCGCCCGCCACGGCGAGGACGGCGAGCGCATGGCGCCGTTCCTCGGCGAGATCGTGGGGGCGCCCTTCCCGGACGAGGCGAGCGAGGCGCTCCGGGCGGCGCGCCGGAGCTCCATGCTCATGGGCGACCAGCTCCACCTCGTCTGGGAGGAGTTCCTGCGGGCCGAGTGCGCCGCGCAGCCGGTGCTGCTCGTCCTCGAGGACATGCACTGGGGCGACCTGCCCACGGTCGCCATGATCAACAGCGCCCTCCGCAACCTGCGCGACGCGCCGTTCATGGTGCTGGCGCTCGGCCGGCCCGAGGTGCGCGAGATGTTCCCGAAGCTGTGGGCCGGCCGCGGCGTGCAGGAGGTCGAGCTCACGGGGCTCTCGCGCCGCGCGAGCGAGCGGCTC
The DNA here is from genome assembly GCF_051524405.1 of Sorangium sp. So ce119. Taxonomy (NCBI): domain Bacteria; kingdom Pseudomonadati; phylum Myxococcota; order Polyangiales; family Polyangiaceae; genus Sorangium; species Sorangium sp. So ce119. Next base: position 1,118,602 of record NZ_CP150310.1, read on the forward strand.
GTGCGCCAGGCGCTCGGCAGCGCCGTCTCCGAGGACGTCGTCGCCACGCTGGTCGAGCGCGCCGACGGCAACGCCTTCTTCCTGGAGGAGCAGATCCGCGCGGCCGCCGAGGGCCGGGGCGCCGCGCTGCCGGAGACGGTGCTCGCGATGGTGCAGGCGCGGCTCGAGGCGCTCGATCCCGAGGCGCGGCGCGTCCTCCGGGCGGCGAGCGTCTTCGGCCAGAGCTTCCGCTCGCGCGGCGTCGCCGCGCTGCTCGGCGGCGCCGACGCCGAGGTGGCCGACCGGCTCGCCGAGCTCGTCGAGCGCGAGGTCATCGTCCCGCGGCGACAGCCCGGCCGGGGCGGCGCGCGCGGCGCCGGCCTCCTCTCGTCGACGTCCGCGCGCGGGATGGCCGCCGACGCCGAGGCCCGCGAGGCGCCGCCGGTCAGCGACGGCGACGCGATCGAGCAGGGTCCGCCGAGCGAGGCGGGCGCGGACGAGCCCGAGTACAGCTTCCGGCACGGGCTCGTCCGCGAGGCGGCGTACGGGGCGCTCACCGACTACGACCGGAAGCTCGGCCACCGGCTCGCGGGCGAGTGGCTGGAGGGGGAGGGGAAGGGCGACGCGGCGGAGCTCGCGGAGCACTTCGAGCGCGGCGCCGAGCCCGGGCGGGCGGCGGCGTGGTACCGGCGCGCGGCCGAGCAGGCGCTGCGCGGCAACGATCTCCTCGCCGCGATCGGCCACGCCGGGCGCGGCCTCGCGTGCGGCGCGTCCGGCGTCGAGGCGGGCGGGCTGCTCCTCGTCGAGGCCGAGGCCCGCGTCTGGCGCGGCGATTTCGCGGCGGCCGAGCAGCGCGCGCTCGAGGCGGCCGCGCTCTTCGAGCCCGGCTCGCCGTCCTGGTACTCCGCGGTCACCGAGGTGATCATGGCCGCCGGCAAGCAGGGCGCCCTCGACCGCGTCGAGTCCTGGGTGACGACGGCGCGCGGCGCGTCGCCCCAGGGCGGCGCGCTGACCAGGAGGGACATCTGCCTCGTCGAGGGGGCCCACTGGCTCGTCTTCGGCGGCCGCTACGCCGCGGCGGACGGGATCATCGAGGCGCTCGAGCGCAGCGAGGCGGAGGGCCGGTTGCTCGACGTCGAGGTGCTCGCCAGGCTCTACGAGGCGCGCGCCATCCGCGCGATGACCTCCGGCGACCCCGGCGCCTGCCTCGAGGGCGTCGAGGCGGCGCTCGCTGTGTTCGAGCGGAGCGGCGATCGCCGCAACGCCTGCTCGCTGCGGGTGAACCTCGGCGCCATCACCATGGAGCTCGGCGACTACGACGGGGCCGAGGCCGCGCTTCGCTCCGCGCTGCGCGCGGCGGAGCAGATGGAGCTCACGGACCTCGCCGCGTTCACCCGCAGCAACCTGGGGAGCGTGATGATCGCCCGCGGCGATCTCGACGAGGCGCGCCGGCTGGAGGCGGAGGCGATCGCGACGTTCCAGCGGCTGGGCGATCCGAGGGCCGAGGGGGTCGCCCGCGCCTACCTGGCGAAGGCGGCGCTGCTCGCCGGGGATCTCGCCGCCGCCGAGGCCGAGGCCCGCGCCGCGGCGGAGCTCCTGCAGAGCGCGCCGCCGCTGCGCGCCGCGGCGTGGGCCCTCTCCGCGCGCGTGCTGCTCCGGAAGGGCCGCGCCGACGAGGCGCTCGCGCTGTCCGGCGAGGCGCTCTCCCTGCTCGAGTCGCTCGGCGCCGTGGAGGAGGGCGAGTCGCTGATCCGGCTCGTCCGGGCCGAGGCCCTCTTCGCGAGCGGCCAGCAGGCCGAGGCGCTCGCCGCGATCGCGAAGGCGCGCCGCAGCGTGCTCTCCCGCGCCGCGCAGATCTCGAATCCTCGCTACCGGGACCGGTTCCTCTCCGCGCTCGACAACGGCGAGACGCTCGCGCTCGCGGCGCGGTGGCTCGGCGATCACGAATCGCCGTAATTCGGTGATCGGCCGTACGTAGGATTCCCTGCTTGCGGCTCTCCAGGAGTCCGCATGAGGCCCACGAGCGCGCCTGTCCTACCGCTCTTGCGCTGTCCTCACGACGTCACCGGAGGCGCAGAATTCTCAGATTCTGCCTGAAAATTGATTGAGGAAACTCCTGATGCATGTTTCATTCGTGTTGAGGGGGCTATGCGAAATCAACTCGAACTGGCGACCTCGATCCTGGGCCTGCTGAGCGTCTGTTTGCCGGCCTGTGTCGGCGACGCTGAGTCTCCGGAGGAGTATGTCGATGAGATTGCGCAAGAGGCGTTCACGAAGAACGCGTTCACGAAGAACGCGCTGAAGGCCAGCGCCCTCACGACAGACCGGCTCGCGACCGAGGCGCTCACGGGCAACCCGCTGACGAACGATGGCGTCGCGGGTAGCAGCCATGTCCTGAGCGCGCTGCGGGACCCTCTGGCGCGCGAGTTCTTGACCTACGTGGCGGGCTGCGCGCTCCCGGCGGGGCAAGCCGTGCAGGTGTCGCTCGACGGCCAGGAGCATGTGTTCAAGGGGGATGTCGGCCTCGCGCCCGAGTGGGGCCGCGCCCATGGACAATGCAACGCGCACTGCCAAGGATGGGTGTCGGCCTGCATGCTGGCCAGGGTCAACTACCTCGGGGAGAGCATCCCTATCTCGATGCGGGGCAGGAACAAGGCCCTCGAGGCGGACGCCGCGGAGCGGGAGAGCTTCCCTCACCGCGAGGGTGCCTATTTCGGCGATCTCTTCGCCCCGGAGCCGCTCCGGTTCGCGTGCAGGTCGCCCGGGTCGACGCTCATCTCCCGCGTCTGCGGCGGGACGGGGGTCGACGCGTCGGGCTGCATCATCGACGTCCTCGGTGAATGCGATGATCTCTGCGGCAGACCGACGGAGGACGGCAGCTTCCCCAACTGCGTCGGTGGTGGCCATACGATTCCGACGACGGTGACGATCTTCCGGCAGTGATCTCCCGCCCGTAGCGGCGCGCGCGACGTCTCCCCGCTTTCGTACTAGAGTCGCGCGGCCATGAACCGAAGGCCGACCGCCGCCCTCGCCTGTCTGCTCCTCGCCGCCTGCGCCTCCCCGGAACCCCGGCCGAAGGAGCCCCTCGGCCAGATCCCCGAGGCGACGACCACCGCGAAGCCCGAGTGGCTCCCGTTCCGCGTCCGCGCCGGCAAGAGCGTCGCCGCCGACCCGCGCGAGAAGCACCTCGCCGATCTCCGGCAGCTCACCTTCGGCGGCGAGAACGCCGAGGCGTACTGGTCGCCCGACGGCAAGAAGCTCGTGTTCCAGTCGACCCGCGACGGCAACAAGTGCGACCAGCAGTACGTCATCGACCTGGAGAGCGGCGACGTCCGCCGGGTCTCGAACGGCCAGGGCAAGACGACCTGCGGCTATTTCCTGTTCCCCGCGCCCGCGGCCCCGGCCGACGCGCGCGTCCTCTTCGCCTCCACCCACGCCGCCGGCGAGGCGTGCCCGCCGAAGCCCGATCATTCGCAGGGGTACGTCTGGCCGCTCGACGAGTTCGACATCTACACGGCCAAGGTCGACGGCTCGGACCTCCGCCCCCTCATCCAGGGCAAGGGCTACGACGCCGAGGCCACCGTCGCGTTCGACGGCTCGCGCCTCGTGTTCACGAGCAACCGCGACGGGGACATCGAGCTCTACACCGCGAAGCTCGACGGCTCCGACGTCCGGCGCATCACGAGCACGCCTGGTTACGATGGTGGTGCATTTTTCTCTCCTGACGGCACCAAGCTCGTGTGGCGGGCGAGCCGCCCGACCGGCGCGGCGCTCGACGACTACCGCGCGCTGCTCGCCAAGGGGCTCGTGCGCCCGAGCGCGCTCGAGATCTTCGTCGCCAGCGCCGACGGGCAGAACCCGCGCGCGGTGACGAGGAACGGCCGCGCCAACTTCGCGCCCTACTTCCTGCCGGACTCGCGGCGCATCCTCTTCGCCTCGGATTTCAGCACCCCGCAGGGCGCGCGCGGCATGCCGAACTTCGACCTCTACCTGGTCGACTCCGAGGCGCCCCCGTCGGCGGACGGCGTGCCGCCCGTCGAGCGCGTGACCTTCTACGAGGGCTTCGACAGCTTCCCGATGTTCTCGCCGACCGGCGAGCACGTCGTCTTCGCCTCGAACCGGTACGGCGAGAAGCCGGGCGAGACCAACCTGTTCGTGGCCCGCTGGGTCGAATGACCGCGCCGCCGTCGCGGACCCGCGCGCCGGTCGCCCTCGCGTCGGCGTGCGCGCTCGCCGGCTGCTCCGGCGCCCCGGCCCAGCCGCCCCGCCCGGCCGAGGCCGCCGTCCCGTCGGCGGACATCGCGGGCGCTGCCTACACCTCGCCGGCGCGCTGGAGCTACCACCCCGCGGCGCCCGACGCCGCCGTCGCGTGGGCGCCCGCGGGCGCCGGCTGCGTCGTCGTCGCTCAGGGGGGCCAGCGCTGGACGGTCACGCCCGACCCTCAGGCGCCCGCCGCCGCGCCGGCCGCGCGCTGCGCGGGCCAGGGCAGGACCAGCGCCTCGCCTGCGCCCGAGGAGCTCACCGCGATCGTGCGGCGCTCGCCGGCCTCGTGGATGTTCGTCGGCGCCAGCGGGGCGATCTACGAGGCCTCCTCGCCGCTCGGCCAGTTCACGCGCACGCTCACGCCGCCCGAGCCGCTCGCGCAGGTCGCGGGCGCCGGCGGCGCGCTGCTCGGGGTGACCCGGGGCGGCGGCGTGCTCCGCTGGCGCGAGGATCTCGGCTGGAAGCCGGTCCCGCTCGACGGCGCCGCGGGGCAGGGCGGCTCCCCGCCGCCGCGCGCGTTCGGCGTCGCGATGGCCGAGGGCGGCCGGGCGCTCGCGCTCGCGCTGCCCGAGGCGCTGTTCGCGAGCGAGGACGGCGGCGCGACCTGGTCGCGCGCGCCGCTCCCGGCCATGGGCCTCTCGCGGGTCGGCGTCCTCGGCGGCGAGCTCCTCGCCGAGGGCCTCCTCGCATCCGCGACCTGGGATCCGCGGCGCGCGCCCGCGTTCTCGCGCAGCGCCGCGGTGCTCCCGCGCGCCGACGTCGAGCTCGCCGTCGCGGCCCCGCGCGCCCCGTCCGCCTCCTCGGTGTGGCTCGGGCGGGCGGCGATGACCGGCGGTCGCTACCTCGAGGCGGTCCGGCCCGACGACGCCGGCGCGCCGTGGCGCTTCGCGAGCGGCCCCATCGAGGGCCCGCTCAGGGAGGCGCCCCTGCCGGGCACCGGCGAGTGCGGGAGCATCAAGCTCGGCGCGAACGGCGCGAACGGCCGGCGCATCGTCGCGGTGTGCTCCGAGCCGGACGGCGACCGCATCCTCGCGCGGGTGCTCCGCAGCGAGGACGGCGGCGGCACGTGGTCGCCCGCCGCCACGCTCGAGACGCCGGACATCGACCAGGTCGGCGTCGCGGTGGCGCCCGAGGGCGCGGCGCTCCTGACCGGCGTCTGCAAGCCGAGCGACGGCGCCGGCGGCTGCAAGCCGACAGCGCCGCTGCTCCTGACCCACGACGGCGCCGGGGACGACGCCCGCGCGACGGTCGCCCTCACGGCGGCCCCCACGCTCAGCGCCCCGGCCGCGCTGCCCGCGTTCTCGGCGGACGGGCGCTCCGCCTACTTCCTCGGCTACCGCGGCAAGGACGAGCGCCTCGCGCTGTTCGTCTCGCACGACGGCGGCGAGACGTTCGCGCCGCGATCGCTCGACGCGACCGCCGCGACGGCGCCGGCGCCGCCCGAAGAGGACGCCGAGGCCGAGGACGCCGAGGGCGGGCCGGGCGACGGCCCCTCGTCCGAGGGGCTCGAGATCGTCGAGGAGAGCGCGCTGCGCCCCGCGGACGACGGCGCCGTCGGCCTCCTGCTCTCGGACCGCGGCGCGCTCACGTACCTGACCGCCGACGAGGACGGCCGGGTGCTCACGGCGGCGGCCCCGCCGGCCGAGGGCGCGGCGCTCGCCGGCTTCGGTCGGCGCGTCGTCGCGCTCGCGACCCGCGCCCCGCGCGCCGGCGCGGAGGACGTCGCGGTGCTCTGGGAGTCGCTCGACGGCGGCGTGAGCTGGGCGGAGCTCCCGGAGATGCTGGCGCTCTCGCGCGAACTCGCGCAGGCCCCTGTCGCGATCGCGTGCGGCGCCAGCGGCTGCCTCTTCGGCGACGTGGCGACCCGCGTCGGCTGGGGCGGCCAGGCCGAGGGCGCGCCGCCGCGCGCGCCGGACCTCGCGCCGCGCGCCCAGCCCGCGGCGCGCACGCCCATCGTCTGCGAGACGCTGCCGTCCTCGAAGTGGACGCGCATCGACCACGTCGACTCGAGCGGCCTCGGCCTCCCCGACGCCGACGAGCTCCTGCGCGGCCGGTCGGTCTGGTCGCTGCTCACGCGCGCGCCGAGCGGCGCCGTCGACGTCGTCTCCGCGATGCTCCCCGAGTCGGGCGCCGGCGAGGCGCGCGTCGTCACGCGCTCGCTCCTGCCCGCCGTGCCGTCGGGGCTCGGCAGGGCGCGCGTCGCGACCAACGTCACCACCCAGATGGAAGGCTACGCCGCGGCCCGCGTGCGGCTCCCCGGCGGCGCGGCGAAGCCGGGCACGCCGATGCGCAACGTCGAGGTCGCCTGGGAGAACTGGATGGATGGCACCTCGGGGCGCGGCGTGATCCCCGACGCCGGCCCGTTCGAGCTCGGCGACGTGAAGGTCGTCCCGGACGCGGCGCGCCAGCCGTCGTCCGGCGCGCGCCCTCAGCCCGGCGCGCCCCCGCGCCGCGCGCCCGCGCCGCCCCCCGACGATTTCTTCGATCCCGCGCTCCTCTCCGTCTCGATGCGCGGGCTCTTCGTCCGCCCGCACTCCGGCAGCGCGCACTCGGCGCTCACGTTCTTCTACGAGCCCTCCGGCAGGCTCCAGCGCTTCGAGTTCCCGCCCTGGCCCGAGTCGGGCCCCCGCGGCAGCCTCGACGTGCGCGCCGACGCCGTCTTCGCGGACGGCCAGCCTGTCGGCGTGGGCATGGTCCGGCAGGCGTCGAACGGCCCGGTGACCACGATGCTGCTCGCGCACCGCTCGGCGCCGGCGTCCCCCGGCGGGGCCACCCCGCCCGATCCCGGCGCCGCGTGGGTGATCGACGCCGTGACGGTCGCGCCGCCGCCGGGGCGCGATCGCGTCGTGCACACGGACTGGACCTACGCCGGCAAATCGATCGGCGTCACGACGCTCGTCGCGGATCCGGGGCACGGGGCGGCGTGGGGGATCTTCCAGCCGTTCCGCGGGGATGGAACGCTCGGCCCGGCGCAGCCGATCCCGACGCCGCTCGACCTCGGCGATGTACCGCGCCCTTGCTCTGCCGCCGAGCGCGCCGCGACAGCGCGCCATGAGGCGCCGCTCTTCCTCGGGAGCGAGGCGCTGTTCCCGGGCACGCGCCACCCCGTCCTGGTCACCGACGCCGCCGGTTCTTCTGGCGCGGCCGAGGTGATGGTGCTCCTGACCTCGTCCGCGGTGCTCCACGGCACGCCTGCCGCGCCGTGCGTGGCCGGCTGGGAGGCGAGATCGATCGGGCGGGCTCCTCTTTCGGCGATTGTCCCGGGCGATCTCGCGCGTTCGTGGCTGTTCCGGGCCGCCGCGGGCCCGTCCGAGGCGAGCGGCGTGGCCGTCGAGGTGCGCCCGATGGCGTGCCGCTTCGATCCGGGCGCCAGGGTGCCGGAGGCGGTATGGAACGAGCCTGCCACCGCGCGCCCCGACCGCTGAGCGGTCGGCGGTGATGGGGCCGCTGAGCGGTCGAGCCGATGAGCATGCCGCGGAGCGGTCGATGCGGCGCTCGGCCGCAGACCGATCCGACGCGATGAATGAAATGCAGCAGAGGGTGCGATGAAACGCTCTCGAATCCGAGCTCGCGGTAAGCTTCCAACGGCTCTCGTCCATGCCGCGGTGCTTGCGTTCGTGGTCTCCACGGCGATAGCCTCGCCTGCCTGAAAGGGAGGCGGCATGATCCGGAAGCGACGGCGGTTCGAGCTCAGGAAGACGCTGTTCCTGCTTCCGAACCTGATCACGCTCTCATCGATATTCTGCGGCTTTGACTCGATCCGGCGCTCGGCGACCGCGCAGTCGGAGGACGATTTCTACCGCGCCGCGCTGCTGATCGTCTTCGCGATGTTCTTCGACACGCTCGACGGGCGTGTCGCGCGGATGACGAAGACCCAGAGCGCCTTCGGCCTGCAGATCGACTCGCTGGCCGACATCGTCTCGTTCGGCGTGGCGCCGTCGATGCTCGTGTACCAGTGGACGCTGCACCGCTTCGACCTCGCGGGGCTGCTCGTCTCGTTCTTCTTCACCGCGTGCGGCGCGGTCCGGCTGGCTCGCTTCAACGTCCTCTCGATGGGCGAGGCGGGCAAGCCCACGAAGCCCTCCAAGTACATCGTCGGCCTGCCCATCCCGGGCGCGGCGGGGATCCTGGTCTCGATCGTGGTCGCGAACCACGCCGCCGCCGGCGCGATCGGCGGCGAGCGCTACGCGTCGGCGATCCTCGCCACCACGACGATCCTGTCGCTGCTGATGGTCTCGACGATCCGGTTCCGCTCGTTCAAGGATCTCCGCCTCAACGTCCGGACGGTGCTCTTCGTCGCGTTCGCGATCGGGTCGAGCGCGGTGATCTCGACGCAGCTCCAGCCGGCGTTCGTGCTCGTGTGGCTGCTCGGCTTCTACGTGCTGCTCGGGATCTTCGAGTCGCTCTGGCACCTGCCGGCGCGCCTCCGCGGCCTGCCGCGGGACTCGGCGCCTCCGCCCAGGGTGCCCCCGGCGGCCTGACGCCCGTCTTCTCCGGCCCGCCCGTCGCGGCCCCACCGCTCGGGCCTGTTTTTGAGTAGACTGGGCGCGATGAAGAACCGCGTGTTCTTTCCGCAGGCCGCGCTCGACGACTGGATCGCGAGCGACCGCGTCGATCTGAACAACGACGAGCTTCTGATCAAGACCGAGGGGCGCCGCTACAAGATCATCGAGGCGATCCGCGTGCTCCGCGAGGTGACCGGCTCGGCCGACATCCACGAGGTCCTCGGCAGGGTCAAGACGCGCGCCTTCCTCCGGGAGCTCGGCGCGGAGATCCTCGAGGGATCCATGATCATCGGCGACAACGCCTACGACGTGATCCCGGGGTTCATCGGCGCGCCGGTGGGCACGTTCGCCGAGCACCGCAAGGCCGCGCCGGCGGCGACCGCGACCAACAGCAGCTTGACCACCGACGAGGAGCTCCTCGCCGCGTTCCTGACGAGCGACATGTAGCCGTGTCGCATCGCGCCCCGGCGGCGCCGCTGCTGGCGCGGGTCGGGGCAGCGGAAGCTCCAGGGCGCTCGGCCCGGCTCTTCTGCGCTGTCGGGCCCGTTCTTACGAGAGTAAGCCGCCGCCTCTGCGGCCGGCGGGCCATCCCCGGTGAGGCAGGCTATAACGGGGGCCATGCCCGAGGTCCTCTCCGGGATCAGCTTTGTGCTCGCGCTGCTGTTCTACGGCGCCGCGAGCGCCCTCTTCTTCCTCGACGTCGCCCGCAGCCGCGCGCGGCTCCCCTCCGCGACCGATCTCGCGGGGCTCGGCGCGGGGCACCACCATGATCCCGCCGCGCGGCCGAGCGCCGCGGCCGCGCCTCCCTCGCGGCACGCGCCCCTGCTGCTCGGCCTCGGCGCCCTCGGGCACGCGACCTACGTCACGTTCGCCAGCTTCGTCGCGCGCGTCTGCCCGGTCCACTCCGTTCACTTCATGCTCTCGGTCGCGTCCCTCCTCGCGATCGCCGTCTACCTCGTCGCCCGCCGTCGCTTCCGCATCGACGCGCTCGGGCTGCTCATCGGGCCGCTCGGGCTCGCCTTCCTGCTCGGCACCTTCTTCCTCGGAAAGCCGCACCCGGAGCCGAAGCTCAGCCCGCTGTTCATCGCGGCCCACGTCATGGCGAACCTGCTCGGCATCGCCCTCTTCCTGCTCGCCGGCGCCTCCGCCGCGCTCTACCTCGTCCAGGAGAAGCGGCTCAAGAAGAAGCGGCACGTCGAGCGCATGGGGAGCCTCCCGCCGCTCGACACCCTCGACCGCGCCGTCCACCGCTTCCTGATCGCCGGCTTCCCGTTGCTGACGCTCGGCATCGTCACGGGCACGTACTGGGCGCACCAGCTCGAGATGGGCAACACCGAGGAGGTGATGCGCGCCATCTTCGGCTACGCCACCTGGCTCCTCATCGCGCTCGTGCTGCTCCTGCGCGCCGCCGCGGGCTGGCGCGGCCGGCGCGCGGCGTACGGCACCATCGCGGGGCTCGCCTGCGCCGCGGCGGTGCTCGTCATCTATCTCGTCCGCCCCGCCGCGGGGCTCGGAGGCTAGCGGCAGTTGATCTTCGTCGGGCTCTCCCACAAGACCGCGCCCATCGAGGTGCGCGAGCGGCTCGCGATCGGGCGGAACCAGCTCCCCGAGGTGCTCGAGCGCCTCACCGGACACCCCGCCATCGCGGAGGCGCTCGTGCTCTCCACCTGCAACCGCGTCGAGGTCTACGCCTCACCGCGGCAGCCGGCGCCGGGCCTCACCCGCGCCGGGGGCGCGCCGCCGTCGCCTGAAGACGAGCTCTCGCTCGACAACGAGGCGCTCCGCGCCGCCGTCTCGGTCCTCGTCGGCATCGGCGGGGACGCCGTCCGCGGCCACCTCGCCGGCCGGGTCGGCAGCGATGCCGTCGTCCACCTCTTCCGCGTCGCCGCCTCGCTCGACTCGATGGTCGTCGGCGAGCCGCAGATCCTCGGCCAGATGAAGGAGGCCATCGAGATCGCCCGCGGCGCGAAGACCCTCGGCGCCCGGCTCGGCCGCGCGGCCCACCGCGCGATCAAGGTCGGCAAGCGCGTGCGCACCGAGACGGCGATCGGCGCCGGCCAGGTCTCGGTCTCGAGCGTCGCCATCGATCTCGCCCGTCAGATCTTCACGGATCTCGCCGGCCACACGGCGCTGCTCATCGGCGCCGGCGAGATGGCCGAGGCCGCCTCGAAGCTCCTCGTCCGCGCCGGCGCCCGCCTCGTCGTCGTCAACCGGAGCCCGGAGCGCGCCGCCGCGCTCGCCCGCGAGGTCGGCGGCGAGCCCCGCCCCTGGGCCGAGCTCGAGCGCGCCGTCGTCGAGGCCGACATCGTCGTCTCGTCGACCTCGAGCCCGAGCTACGTGGTCACGCTCGATCTCGTCCGCCGGGCCCGCAAGGCCAGGAAGGGCAGGAGCCTCTTCCTCATCGACATCGCGGTCCCGCGCGACATCGACCCGGCCGTCAACAAGCTCGACAACGTCTACCTGTACGACGTCGACGACCTCTCGCAGATCGTGGCGCAGTCCGTCGAGGGGCGCGCCGCCGAGGCCGCGCGGGCCGAGGCGATCGTCGTGGACGAGGCGCAGGCGTTCGAGGCGTGGACGCTCGAGCGCGCCCTGACGCCCACGATCGTGGGCCTGCGGTCCCGCACGCGCTCCATCCTCGCCGCCGAGGTCGAGCGCAGCCTCTCCGGCAAGCTCCGGCACCTCGGCCCGGCCGAGCGCCAGGCGCTCGCGCTCATGGTCGACGCCGCCACGAACAAGCTGCTCCACGTGCCCACCACCCGCCTCCGCGCGATGGCCGGCGATCCCCGCGTCGCCGAGCACGTCGACTCGCTCCGGGAGCTGTTCGACGTCGACGACGCCCCGATCGACAGCGGCGTCGCCCGGGCGATCGCCGAGGGGGAGCTGCGCGACGCCGCGGACGATCGGCGCACGCCGGTGTCCGCCCGCGGGGCGGAGCCGCCCGCCTCCGGCGACCGCAGCGGCGACCCGGCGCTCCGGCAGGCCGGGCCGCGCCCCCATGCCGCGGAGGACAACGGCCACTATGCCCGGCAGCCCGGCGGGCGCCCCCAGCCCTGCGAGGCCAGCGTCCTGGCCGTCGCGAATCCAGCCGCGGCCGTGCGCGCGGCTGGGTTAAAAGGAGCGTGACCTACATGGAGCTCACCCTCGCCACGCGCCGCTCGGCGCTCGCCCTCGCCCAGTCCCGCGCCTTCGCTCGCTCCCTCGAGGCGGCGGTGCCCGGCCTCACCCTCCGCGAGCTCGAGGTGGTGACCTCGGGCGACAGGACCCAGGATCGATCGCTCCAGGACATCGGCGGCAAGGGGCTGTTCATCAAGGAGCTCGAGGAGGCGCTGCTGGATCGGCGCGCCGACTTCGCGGTCCACTCGATCAAGGACGTCCCCGCCGAGATCGCCCCGTCGCTGTGCCTCGCGTGCATCCCCGCGCGGGAGGATCCGCGCGACGCGCTCGTCACCCGGAGCGGCGCCCCGCTCGCGGAGCTGCCGGCGGGCGCCCGGGTCGGCACGTCGAGCCTCCGCCGCGCTGTCGCGCTGCGGGAGGCGCGCCCGGACCTCCAGATCGAGCCGGTCCGCGGCAACGTCGACACCCGGCTGCGCAAGGTGGTCGACGGCGCCTTCGACGCGATCGTGCTGGCGCTCGCCGGCCTGAAGCGGCTCGGCCTCGCGGACCGCGCCACGGAGGTGCTGTCGCCCGAGGTGTCGCTGCCGGCGATCGGCCAGGGGGCGCTCGGCATCGAGTGCCGCACGGACGACAGCACCGTGCGCGACATCCTGGCGGCGCTCGCGGACCGCGAGACCACGACCTGCGTCACGGCGGAGCGCGCCGTGATGGCCGCCGTGGAAGGCAGCTGCCGGACCCCGGTGGCCGCCTACGCGGTGCGAGACGGCGACGCGCTCTGGCTGCGCGCGTTCCTCGCCGAGCCCGACGGCTCCCGCCTGCGCCGGGCAGCGCGTCGCGTCGCGTGGCCCGGCGACCTGCGCGAGGCAGCGCGCCTCGGCGAGGACCTCGGGGCGGAGCTCAAGCAGGGCTGAGGCGCCCAGCCGAGCCCCGGAGCCCCGGCCTCCGGAGCGCCCCGCGCTTTCCACGCCGGCGTCTCCATGCGAGACGAGGGCCTGCCGGCGGTCTCCCGCCGCCCAGCGCTCCATGCCGGGCTACGTCGCCCTCGTCCTCCACGCCCACCTGCCGTACGTGCGGCACCCCGAGCACGCCCGTTCGCTCGAGGAGCGCTGGCTCTTCGAGGCGCTCTGGGAGTGCTACCTCCCCTTGCTCGGGGTCCTCGATCGCCTCGCCGCCGATCGCGTCGTCGCCCCGCTGACCGTCTCCGTCTCGCCGTCGCTCCTCGCGATGCTGCGCGACGAGCTGCTCCTGCGCCGGTTCGAGGATCACCTCCGCCGGCTCACCGCGCTCGCCGCCCGGGTCGAGGTCCGCTTCGCCGGCAGCGCCCTCGCGCACGCCGCCGCGTTCTACAGCGCGCGGCTCGCCGACGCGGCGAGCGCCTGGGCCGCGCTGGGCGGCGACGTCCCGGGCGCCCTGGTCCGTCACGCCCGGGCCGGCCGCGTCGAGCTCCTCACCACGGCCGCGACGCACGCCTACCTGCCCGGCCTGCTCCCCACGCCGGCGTCGATCCGGGCTCAGCTCCGGCTCGGCCGCCGCGCCTTCGCGGCCCTCACCGGCGCGCCCGAGCCCCGCGGCTTCTGGCTGCCCGAGTGCGCCTACGCGCCGCCCATCGACGCCGAGCTCGCCGCGGCCGGCGTCCGCTTCACCGTGCTCGACGCCCACGCCCTGACGCTCGCCGCGCCGCCCGCGTCCGCCGGCGCCGCCGTCCCCGTCCTCTCGCCGTCGGGCGTCGCGTGCTTCGGGCGCGACCGCGACAGCGCCCGCGAGGTCTGGTCGCGCGACGCCGGCTACCCGGGCCACCCCGCCTACCGCGAGTTCTACCGCGACGTCGGGCTCGACCTGCCCGAGCGCGAGCTCGAAGGCGAGATCGGCCCCGATGGCGTCCGGCTCATGACCGGCCTCAAGCTCCACCGCGTGACCGGGCCCGGCCCCGACAAGGCGCCCTACGACCCGGGCCGCGCGTCCGCGCAGGCGCGCGCGCACGCCGCGGAGTTCGTGGCCCGCCGCGAGGCCGCGCTCGCGTCGATCCGCGGCGCCGCCGCCCCGCCCATCCTTGTCGCCCCGTACGACGCCGAGCTCTTCGGCCACTGGTGGCTGGAGGGCCCCGAGTTCCTCGAGCACGCCCTGCGCGGCCTCGCGGCCTCGGCGCGCGCTGTCCCGATCGCGCTCGGCGCCTACCTCGAGCGCCACCCGCCCGCGGAGGTCGTCGAGCCTGCCGCCTCGACGTGGGGCGAGGGCGGGTTCGGCGCGTTCTGGACCGGCCCGAGCGCGGCGCGCCTGTGGCGTCACGCCCACCACGCCGAGCGCGCGGTGCTGGACGCGCTCTCGCGTCGCCGCGACGCGGGAGGCCTGCCCGGGCGCGCGCTGGATCAAGCGATCCGCGAGCTCCTCCTCCTTCAGTCGAGCGACTGGGCCTTCATGATGTCCGCGGGCGAGATGGTCTCTTACGCAGAAGCGCGCGCGCGCGCCCACGCGGCCCGATCGCGCCGGCTCGCGGGCCTCGCCCTGCAGCCCTCGGACTCGGCCGCCGATGTCGCCTGGCTCGACGCCGTCTGCGCGCTCGACCCCTTCCTCGCCGAGCTCACGGGCCCCGCGCTCCGCGACGCCTTCGATCCGTGGCGCTGAGTCGCTCTCCTTCGCCCCGCCTCACCCCTGCACGCGCGGCCCACGCACAGAGCCTCTCCCCGGGAATCGATATTCCACCTGAGTTGAATTATTCTGTGGCGGTATTCTCGCCGTGGCGGCTGACCACAGGCTCCAGGGCGCAGCGATCGCCGGATCCGTGGCGGTCGCGGGCGGTTCGTCCGTCGGCCCTCCGGCGCCTCTCTGCCCGTCTTTTCAGCGCCTCCGGCGCTGTTTTTCGGGAACATGACCGGCCATTCACTTTCCCGTCCCATTGCCGAACGCGGGCCGACGCAACCCTGAGAACGCCGCGCAGCACATTTTCCTCGGGCGGGGCGGCATGAAGTGCGAGGCGGACGTAGACATGGTCCGGAGCACCCCCTTGATGACTGGCCGGTCAGCACCCTACTGTGGTGCCCGCCAGCTTTGCTCCTGGACCGCACCGGCAGGCGCTGGCAAGAAACCGGGCGAACTCCCCATGACACATCCTTCTTGCGGACCCGAGCGCCCCATCGCTCGACGGGTTTTCGGCGCTCGTAGCGTCGCCTCGAATCACTCCCGCGCCGCCCTCGTCGCGGCGCTGCTCGCGGCCCTCGCGGTGCCCACGTTGACCGCCTGCCGCAACTCGGACGCTGGCACTCAGGCGTCGCCGGCGCGCGACACCGCGGCGCCGCGCGAGAAGCCCGCCGTGCGCTTCGGGAAGGTCACCGCGCGCCCGCTCGCGCAGACGCTCGACATCAGCGGCACGCTCGTCGCCGACGAGACGAGCGAGGTGGCCACGCAGGTGGCCGGCTCGGTCCTGAGCGTCGCGGTCGACGTGGGCTCCCGGGTCAAGAAGGGCGACCCGCTCGTCGTGCTCGACGCGCGCAACGCCGCGCTCCAGTCGCAGGCGGCCTCCGCCGCCGTCGCGCAGGCCCGCGCAAGGCTCGCGCTGCAGGAAGGGGCGTCGCCGAAGGGGATCGATCCCGACCAGGTGCCCGAGGTCCGCGCCGCGAAGCAGAGCATGGAGCTCGCGAAGTCCGAGGCGGAGCGCGTGAAGCAGCTCTATGACCAGGGCGCCGTCGCGCAGTCGACCTGGGACGCGGCGCGCACGCAGGCGCAGAACGCGGCCGCGCAGTACGACGCCGCGGTCAACGGCATCCGCGCGACGGTCGCCGCGCTCACGTCCGCGCAGGCGCAGGCGGGGCTCGCCTCGAAGTCGGTCGCCGACACGACGGTCCGGGCGCCGTTCGACGGCGCCGTCGCCGAGAAGCGGATCAGCGTCGGCGAGTTCGCGGGCCCGGGCCGCGTCGTCGCGGTCGTGGTCCGCGACAACCCGCTGCGGCTCCGCATCGACGTGCCCGAGTCGGACATCGCGCAGATCGAGGTGGGCAAGCCCGTCAGCGTCTCTGTCGCCGCCTTCCCGGGCCGCCTGTTCCCGGGCGTCGTGAAGCGGATCGGCGCGAGCCTCAAGGAGGCGTCGCGCACGCTCCCGGTCGAGGCCGAGTTCGACAACAGCGAGGGGAAGCTCCGCCCGGGGCTCTTCGCGCAAGGCCAGCTCGCGCTGACCGGCGAGTCAAGAACGGCGCTCCTCGTGCCCGAGGCGGCGGTCGGCTCCTCCGGGACGAGCGCGCGCGTGTTCGTGCGGTCGGGCGATCGCGTGACCGAGCGGCTGGTCAAGACGGGCCGCAAGATCGAGGGCCTCGTCGAGGTCATCGGCCCGCTCACCGAGGGTGAAGAGGTCGCGATCGACAAGGTGGACCAGCTCGCGGACGGCATCGAGGTCGCTGCGGCGCAGTGAGCCGAGCGCACCGGCGTCTCATTACTGAAGAAAGGTAGCGACCATGCAATGGCTCGCGGCAATCTGCATCCGTAGGCCGGTGTTCGCCTCGGTGATCGTCCTGCTCCTCACGGTGCTCGGGGCGTTCTCCTACTTCGGCCTCGGCGTGGACCGGTTCCCCAAGGTCGAGTTCCCGTTCATCGTCGTGACGACGATCCTCCCCGGCGCGGCGCCCGAGGAGGTGGAGACAGAGATCTCTGACAAGCTCGAGTCCGCGGTCAACACCATCAGCGGCATCGACGAGCTGCGCTCGGTCTCGGTCGAGGGGCTGAGCCAGGTCATGATCTCCTTCCAGCTCGAAAAGGACGTCGACGTGGCCGCGCAGGAGGTCCGGGACAAGGTCGAGGGCGTCCTCGCGGAGCTCCCGGAGGGCATCGAGCCGCCGGTCGTCGGCAAGCTGGATCCGGACGCCGCTCCGATCCTCACGCTCGCCATCTCGTCCCCGAAGGCGAACGTCCGCGAGGTGACCGAGTTCGCCGACAAGACGCTGCGGCGCGAGCTGGAGTCGCTCCCCGGTGTCGGCCAGGTGCTGGTCATCGGCGGCCGCAGCCGCCAGATCAACATCTGGATCGATCCGGAGAGGCTCGAGAAGTACTCGCTGACGGGCGGCGTCGTGGCCCAGGCGCTGGCGAGCCAGAACGTCGAGATCCCGGCCGGCCGCATCGAGCAAGGGGGCAGGGCGCTCACGCTGCGGACGCGCGGCCGCGTGCAGTCGGTCGAGCAGATGGCGGACATCGTGCTCGCGAACCGCGACGGCTACTCCGTCCGGCTCGGCGACGTCGCGGAGGTCCAGGACGGCATGGCAGAGCAGGAGTCGGCCGGCTTCCGCGGCCTCGACCCGGCCGTGCTCCTCAGCATCCGCAAGCAGAGCGGGACGAACACCGTCCAGGTCATCGACGGGCTCAAGGCGCGCATCAGCGAGGTCGAGAAGCGGCTCCCCGCGGGCTACCAGATCGTCATCGCGCGCGATCAGTCGGAGTTCATCAAGAACTCCGTCAACGCCGTGAAGGAGCACCTCGTGCTCGGCGCGCTGCTCGCCGCGATCATCGTCGCGCTGTTCCTCGCGAACGCCCGCAGCACGATGATCTCCGCGATCGCCATCCCGACGAGCATCATCTCCACGTTCGCGCTGATGAAGGTGGCGGGCTTCACGCTCAACGGGATCACGCTCCTCGCGCTGACCCTGGCGGTCGGCATCGTGATCGACGACGCGATCGTCGTCCTCGAGAACTGCTACCGCTGGATCGAGGAGAAGGGCGTGAGCCCGTGGGAGGCGGCGCTCCAGGGCACGCGGGAGATCGGCCCCGCGGTGCTCGCGACGACGCTCTCGCTGATCGCGGTGTTCGTCCCGGTCGCGTTCATGAGCGGCATCGTCGGCCGCTTCCTGAACTCGTTCGGCCTGACGATGGCGTTCTCGATCCTGGTGTCGCTGATCGTGAGCTTCACCCTGACGCCGATGCTGTCGGCGCGGTGGCTGAAGAAGCCGGAGAAGCACGCCGGCCACAGCTCCAAGGAGTCGCGCTTCTACGGGCCCATCGAGCGCGGCTACATGGCGCTGCTCCGCTGGTCGATGGCGCACCGCTGGGTGATCGTGCTCGCCTCGCTCCTGGCGCTCTTCTCGATCCCGGTGCTGGGCGGCCTCGCGAAGTTCAACTTCCTCCCGGTCGAGGACGAGTCGCAGTTCCAGGTCAGCATCCGCGCCCCCGAGGGCGTGAGCCTCGACGGCACCCGCGTCATCGCCACGCGGCTCGCGTCGGACCTGGAGAAGATCCCGGGGGTGCTCTACACGCTGACGACGATCGGCGACGACCCGCAGAAGACGCCGAACCTCGCCAACATCTACGTGAAGCTCAAGCCCGCGGGCGAGCGCGATCTGTCCCAGCAGGACCTCATCGACCGCGCCCGGCGCGAGCTCAAGCCGAAGTTCGACGCGGAGAAGCTCCGGGCGAACATCGGCCCCGTGCCCGCGTTCTCCGGCGGCCAGAGCGCCCAGATCGCCTACCAGGTGCAGGGCCCCGACCTGCAGCGGATCGGCCAGTACTCCGACGCGCTCCTGGAGAAGCTCAAGGCGATGCCGGGCGTCGTCGACCCGGACACGTCGCTGCTCGTCGGCAAGCCGGAGATCCGGGTGATCATCGACCGCAAGAAGGCCGCCGATCTCGGCGTGCAGGTCGGCGACGTGGCCAGCACCCTGCGCCTGCTCGTGGGCGGGTACAAGGTGTCGACCTACAACGAGGGCGGCGAGCAGTACGAGGTGCGCGCGCGCGCGCTGTCGAGCTTCCGCTCCGACAAGGAGGGCCTCGCGAAGATCACGGTGCCCTCGACCAAGCTCGGCGCCGTCACGCTCGACAACGTGGTGACGTTCGCGGAGGGGACCGGCCCGTCGCGCATCGAGCGCTACAACCGCCAGCGGCAGGTCATGCTCACGGCCAACCTGGAGGCGGGCTACTCGCAGCAGACCGTCGTCCAGGAGCTCGACAAGGCCGTGTCGCAGATGAACCTCGCGTCCGGCTACTCCGCCGGTCCGGTCGGCGCGTCGAAGGAGCTCGTCAAGATGATGAGGAGCTTCCTGGTCGCCCTCCTCCTGTCGCTCGTCTTCATGTACCTGGTGCTCGCCGCGCAGTTCGAGTCGTGGCTGCACCCGATCACGATCCTCCTGTCGCTGCCGCTCACGGTGCCGTTCGCGTTCATCGCGGTCATCATCTTCCGGCAGTCGCTCAACATCTTCTCGCTGCTCGGCATCGTCGTGCTGTTCGGCGTCGTGAAGAAGAACTCGATCCTCCAGATCGACCACACCATCAAGCTGCGCGAGCACGGCCTGCCGCGGGCGCAGGCCATCCTGGAGGCGAACCGCGACAGGCTCCGGCCGATCCTCATGACCACGCTCGCGTTCGTGGCCGGCATGATCCCGCTGGTCGCCTCGAGCGGCGCCGGCTCGGGGACGAACCGCGCGACCGGGTTCGTGATCATCGGCGGGCAGACGCTGGCGCTCCTCCTGACGCTGCTCGCGACCCCGGTCGCCTACTCGCTCTTCGACGACGCCTCGTCGTGGCTGAAGCGGGTCCTGCCCTTCATGCGGGGCAGCGACGACCAGGGGGACCCGCGCGGGGCGGGCGGCGCTGCGCCGCCCGGCGCGGGGCCCGTCGCAGCGGAGCCTCACGGCGCCGCGGCGCGCGTCGCGGTCGCGCACGAGGGAGGCCGCCCGGCGCAGGCCCACCTCGACTGACCGCGCCGGCCGGCTGCGCTCCGGGGCCGCGGCGCGCCGCGCCCGGCCCCCGGAGCGACCGCGGCGCGGCGACGCTCACTCGGCGTCGCCGTGGACCTTGCGCAAGATCACATCCAGCAGACCGTCGAACGCGTCGCGCATCGCCCAGGCCTGGGCGGCGTTGTCGTCGAGCCCGGCGGCCTTGCGGCGGCCCTCGGCGAGCGCCTGCTTCGGGCCCCTGCACGCGCGGCCGAGCCGGCGCTCCATGTCGAGCGCGGCTCCCTCGTAGATGTGATAGCAGGACGCGAAATCTCCCTCGTTGTAGAGCGGCGAGCCGACCTGGATCGCGCCGTCCATCGTCCGCGCCAGCACGAGGAGATCGCCCTCCGTGCAGCCGCGGAGCACCGTGAGGGCGTGGTGGGGGACCGACCGCTTGACCGCCGGGAGCGCGCTCTCCTCCTCGGCCGTCTCGGCCGCGAACGTCGACAGCGGGACGGGATCGGGGCGCACGAGCAGCTTCTTGAGGTAGTCCGCGGGCACGCCGAAGTTGAGGTTCTGCCCCTGCGTCGCGACCGCGGCGGCGACGCCGATCACCTCGCCGCGCTCGTTGAACAGCGGTCCGCCCGACGAGCCCGGCGCGATCGGCGCGGAGATCTGCAGCAGCGTCAGCGCGGGATCGACCACGCGGACCGCGCTCACGAGGCCGTTCGACACGGTGTCGGCGAGGCCGAGCGGATGGCCGATCGCGACGACCGGATCGCCCGGGCGGACCGCGAGGCTGTCGCCGAGGGGCAGCAGCGGGAGCTTCCGCGGCGCGTGGATCCGGACGATCGCGAGGTCGCGCTCCTCGTCGAACGCGAGCACCTCGAGCACCGGGTGCTCGCTCTCGTCCCAGAGGACGACCTTGAGATCCGGGATCCCGGCGATGACGTGGAAATTCGTCGCGATCCAGCCGTCCTCGCGGATGAGGAAGCCCGCCCCCAGCGAGCCGTCGCCGCGGATCGTGACGACCGCCGGCGTGGCGCGCGCCGCGATCTGGGCGGGCGTCATCACGGCGGCGGGCTGCGACGCGGAAGCCGCCGGCTGGCCGGATGAGCCCGCGCCGCAGCCGAGCGCCGCGAGCGCCGCCGCGGCGACGAGCCCGGAGAGCCGGGGCCAGCCGGGTCGTCGCGGGGGCCGGTGGCGGGAGGGAGGAGCGGCGCAGGGGCGCCGGTCGTCGTCATGGAGCTCGCCTGGCAGGCTGCGGTGATTCATGTCGCTCCCCGGGGCGCCGCTCAGGAACGGTCACCCACCACCAAGCGTAACGAAGACCCGTCGGATCGTCTCGCGCGCCCGGAGAAAATTGAGGCGTGACCGCATATGCTGTCGCGGTGAGCCAGAACCACGACGCGCGCGATCCGATCTTCGCCCTCAGCGACGAGTTCGTCGCAGCCTTTGCCGCCCAGTGCCCTGCCCATGCCACCCTGGCGGGCCTCCCGTGCGACGACGGCGCGTGGAACGACTGGAGCCCGAGCGGCGCGGCGTCCTGGGCCTCCACGATCGCGTCCTTCCAGGAGCGGCTCCGGGCGCTGCCGCCTCCTCGCGGACCGGAGGCGCGGTGGGGCCGCCTCGCACGCCGTGTCATGGCCGAATACCTGGACGAGCGGCTCGACGATTTCCGCCACGACGAGCACCTGCGCGACCTCAACAACATCGAGTCAGCGTTCCAGCACCTCCGGATGGTCTTCGACCTCATGGACCTCCAGAGCGCCGCTGGCTGGGACGCCGTTGCGTCGCGCCTGGAAGGCCTGCCGCAGGCCTGCGACAGCTACCGTGCGTCGCTGGAGGAGGGGCGCCGGACGGGGAAGGTCGTCGCGCGTCGCCAGGTGTGCGCCGTCATCGAGCAGGCGCGCTACCAGGCGGGCGAGGCGTCGTTCTTCCTCACGCTGCCGGCCGCCTATGAGGCGTCCGGGCTCGCCACGGGCGCCGGCCGCGCGCGCCTCGCCGCCGGCGCCGAGCGGGCGCGGGCCGCGTTCAGCGCCTTTGCCGGCTACCTGGAGCAGACGTACCTGCCCAGCGCCCGCGCCGAGGACGCTGTGGGAGAGGAGCGCTACCTGCGCCACGCGCGCCGCTTCCTCGGCGCGAACATCGACCCGATCGAGACCTACGCCTGGGGGTGGTCCGAGGTGCACGCGATCGAGGCCCGGATGGCCCGCCTCGCTGCCGAGATCCTTCCGGGCGCGTCGCTGCCCGAGGTGATCCAGGTGCTCGAGACCGACCCGGCCCGGTGCGCGCCAGGCCCCGATGAGTTCCTCCGCACCATGTCCGAGCGCCAGCGCAAGGCGCTCGCCGAGCTCGACGGCGTCCATTTCGACATCCCCGCGCCCATCCGCCATATCGAGGTGAAGATGGCCCCGCCGGGCGGCGCGCTCGGCGCGTACTACGTGCCCCCGAGCGACGGTTTCAAGCGGCCCGGCACCATCTGGTATGCCCCTGGCTCGAAGCGCGTGTTCCCGCTCTACGAGGAGATCACCACGGCGTACCACGAGGGCTTTCCCGGCCATCACCTGCAGTGCGGGCTCCAGGTGTACCTCGATGATCGGCTGAGCCGGCTCCACCGCTTCCTGGTGGTGAACTCCGGTCATGCCGAGGGGTGGGCGCTCTACGCCGAGCAGCTGATGTACGAGCTCGGCTACTTCGAACGCCCCGATTACGTGCTCGGGATGCTCGCGGGCAAGCTCGCGCGCGCCTACCGCGTCGTCCTCGACATCGGCATGCACCTCGATCTGCCGATCCCGGAGCGCGCCCCGCTCCACGCCGGGGAGCCGTGGCGCTACGAGACCGCCGTCGAGTACATGCACCGCCGGGCTTTCCTCACGCCGGAGCACGCGCACAGCGAGGCGACGCGCTACCTCGGCTGGCCTGGGCAAGCGATCTGCTACAAGGTCGGCGAGCGGGTCGTCCTGGAGCTGCGCGAGGAGCTGCGGCGCCGGCAGGGCGAGGCCTTCGATCTGAAGGCGTTCCACGCGAGGGTGATCGGCTCCGGATCGGTCGGACTCGACCACCTGCGCGAGATCGTCCTCGGCGACGACGCGGACGACGCCGCGCCCTGAGCGGCGCTTCGCCCGGCTCCACGGCCGTGCCTTCGTTCCGGGGCGCCGGGTGGCCCTGGCCGGCCCTCATGGCTCGACGCCGGGCCATGCGCGTGCCAATCGAGGCGGGTGAGCTCTCCTCCAGCGAGCGCAGCGAGCGACGCCCCCGAGGCGCAGCCGAGCGGCTCGGACCTCTGCACCGCGTGCGGCCTGTGCTGCACGGGGCTGCTCTTCGACATCGCGCCGCTCGAGGAGCACGAGCTTCCGCTCGCCGAGAAGCTGCGCCTGCCGCTCGCGTGCAACCAGTACCACGACGCCTTCAGGCTGCCGTGCCCTTGCCATCTCGACCGCAAGTGCACCGTCTACGAGACGCGCTTCTCGGTGTGCAGCAGCTATGAGTGCGGCCTGCTCCGGCGCTGCAAGGCGGGCGAGGTGCCGCTCGGCGAGGCGCTGTCCCGCGTCGAGCGCGTGGTCCGCCTCGCGGACGCCGTGCGCCAGCGCGTGCCCACGCTGGAGCCTCCCCGTCCGCTCTGGGACGAGGCCCGCGAGCACCTCCGCCGGCGTGACGCCGAGGACGCGTCGCCGGCATGGCGGAGCGAGCGGGCCTCGCTCGTCGCCGCGCTCGATGAGCTCAGGGGCGCGTGCAGGGAAGGGCTCGATCCGTAGATACCCGGGGGCCCCGGGAGGCCGCCGAAACAAGGAGGCTGGAGATCGGGAGCGGTGTTTCCTGTCTC
This sequence comes from Sorangium sp. So ce119, assembly GCF_051524405.1. Lineage (NCBI taxonomy): Bacteria > Pseudomonadati > Myxococcota > Polyangiales > Polyangiaceae > Sorangium > Sorangium sp. So ce119. The sequence goes on from NZ_CP150310.1 coordinate 1,141,914, forward strand.
CTCGCGATGGGATCGATTCACGGATCTCATCAGCGCTCTTCGCGGAGATCTCCCATCGCCCCTCTCCCGTGCGAACCGGTAGATCCTGCACGACGAGGCGGTGCACGGAACTCCTGTGCTTCGTCCGGGGCAAGCGTGATCCGTCCTCGATCTGGCGCCTCGCGCCTCGCATCGACAGGCTCCTCCCGGCCTCCCGGCGGCTGGCTACGCGCCGTATAGTTGGCTGATGGAACCGAAGATCCGCCGGATGACCAACAAGTATTCTGCCGTGGCCGCGGTGACGAGCTTCATCACGCAGCCCATTCCCGGCGCAGATGAGCTGATCGTGGTTCCCATTCATTACCACTTTGCCGTATCGCTGACGCGGCACCGGGGCGTGCCGCTCCTCGCCGCCCCGTGGCTCCAGGTCAGCAAGATCATCTGGGGCGGAGCGGCCGTGCGGCTCTTCGCCAACTTCACGCTCGGCCTCGTCCCGGTCGCCGGTCTCTTCTCCAATGCGATCACGGCCGTCGCCCTGACCGAGCTCCTGGCCCGCTACCTCGACGGCGCGCTGAGCACCCCTGCGTCACCGCCCGCGGTCTCCGTGAGGACCATCAGGGACGCCGTCGAAGGGCCGCTCCGGCGTGGAGAGCTCCGCGGAGTCTGGTCCGGGATCCGTCGTGTTCTCCGGAGAACAGCCCCTGTGTCAGCTCCTGCGGGTTGAGGGGCCCTGTCCCGCTGATGGGCAGCGCGGAGCTCGCGCCGCCTCGCCGCGTCCAGCGGTGACGGGACCAGGGCCCAGGGAATCGGCGGCGCCGGGTCATGCGCGCCACACCGCTGCGCGCGGGGAGCGCTCGACGCGGGCCGGGCACGTCGCGCGCCGCGTCGCAGGGCGCCGCCGGCGCCGCGGCGGGGCCCCCGCCGTCCCCGTGAGCGCGCGGCTGTCTCTCCTGGCGATCGCCGCCCGGATCGAATAGATCCCCGGCCATGCTCTCCGAGACCCGCGAGAAAGTCCTGGACATCAAACGGCGCTTTGAGGCGCTAAGGGGGCATCTTTGACGTCCCTAAGCTCGAACGGATGCTTCAGGACCTGACCCAGACGACGCTGTCGCCGGGGTTCTGGAACGATCAGGAAAAAGCCCAAGTCGTCCTCCGCAAGCGCGCCCAGGTCGAGGCGAAGCTCGAGATGGCGCAGAAGCTCGGTCGCGAGATCGAGGATCTCGCGGAGTACCTCGAGCTCGGCGCCGCCGAGGGTGACGAGGGCGTCATCGCCGACGCCGACGCGCAGGCCGATGCCATCGCCGCGCGCCTTCGCAAGGCCGAGCTCGATCGCATGCTGTCCGGCCCCGCCGACCGCGGCAACGCCATCGTCAGCATCCACCCGGGCGCCGGCGGCACCGACGCGAAGGACTGGGCGTCGATGCTCCTCCGCATGTACCTGCGCTTCTGCGAGCGCCGGGGCTACAAGACGGAGATCATCGACTACCAGGACGGCGACGAGGCCGGCATCGACGCCGTCACCTTCACGGTGAGCGGCGACGCCGCCTACGGCTATCTCCGCTCCGAGGCCGGCGTCCACCGCCTCGTCCGGATGAGCCCGTTCAACGCCGATCATACGCGTCAGACAGCGTTCGCCGCCGTCGAGGTCACCCCGGACAGCGACGACGAGATCAACATCCAGGTGAACGAGAAGGACATCGAGATCACGACGATGCGCGCCGGCGGCAAGGGCGGGCAGAACGTGAACAAGGTCGAGACAGCCGTTCGCCTGCGGCACATCCCGACCGGCCTCAACATCGTGTGCCGCGCCGAGCGCAGCCAGCACCAGAACCGCGCGATGGCGATGAAGGTCCTCAAGGCGAAGCTCTACGAGATGGAGCTCCAGAAGCGGGAGGCCGAGGTCCAGGCCTACAACGCCTCGAAGAGCGCCATCAACTTCGGCAGCCAGATCAGGAACTACGTCCTCGCGCCCTACCGGCTCGTCAAGGACGTCCGCACCTCCACCGACGCCACCGACGTGGACGCCGTCCTCGACGGCGATCTCGATCGATTCATCGAGGCCTACTTGCTCGCCGCGGCGGGCGGCTCGCTCCGGAAGGGCGGCGCCGTCGCGGAGGACGACGCTCCGTGAGCCAGCAAAAAGACAAGCCGAACGACAGGAAGACCGAGCGGCTCATGAAGGAGGCCGCCGAGGCCGCGCGCGCGGAGGAGACGCTGATCGCCACCCGCAAGGCGAAGGCGGCGCGCCTCCGCGCCCGCGGCGAGAACCCGTTCGCCAACGACGTCACCGCGGGCGAGCCGCTCACCGAGCTCGCGGCCGTCCGCGCCCGCTTCGACGGCGCGCGCGCCGCGGCCGAGCCCAGGCCGGAGGGCGCGGCGCCGGAGCGGACAGCCGCGCCGACGGCGGACCGCTACGATCCGGCGCGCGTCGAGCCGATCCCGTTCCGCGTCGCGGGCCGGGTCCTCTTCGTGCGCTCGTTCGGAGGCGTCACCTTCGTCCGGCTGCGCGACCGCACCGGCGAGCTCCAGCTCTACTGCGAGCAGGGGAGCCTCGCCGACTTCGAGCGGCTCGAGGACGTGGATCTCGGCGACTTCGTCGAGGCCCACGGCGTCGCGATGGCGACGCAGAAGGGCGAGCTCTCGATCCGCGCCGAGCGCCTCCGGCTGCTCACGAAGGCCTACCGCCCGCTGCCGACCAAGACGAGCTTCAAGGACGTCGAGTCGCGCTACCGCATGCGGTACGTCGATCTCGTGGCCAACCCGCACGTCGCGGGGGTCTTCCGCGCCCGCACCGCGATCGTCGCCGCGCTCCGCGAGTTCCTCGACGCGCGCGGCTTCCTCGAGGTCGAGACCCCGACGATGCACACGCTCGTCGGCGGCGCGACAGCGAAGCCGTTCAAGACCCACCACAACGCGCTCGATCTCGAGCTCTTCATGCGCATCGCGCCCGAGCTCTTCCTGAAGCGGCTCGTGGTCGGCGGCTTCGAGCGCGTGTACGAGATCGCGCGCTGTTACCGGAACGAGGGGCTGTCGACGCGGCACAACCCCGAGTTCACGATGATCGAGTATTACCAGGCGTACGCGACGTACGAGACCTTGATGGACGCGACCGAGGCGATGCTCCGCCACGTCGACGCCCGCCTCGCCGAGCGGCTCCCGGCCGAGCACGCGGCCTGGGCCGCGCAGCGCCCGTTCTCGCTCGAGCGCTTCGCGCGCGTCCCCATGGCCGAGGGGATCGCCAGCGCCCTCGCGAAGTCGGGCCTCCCGGCGGACGTCCCGCAGCGCGTCGCCGCGGACGACGCTCCGATCAAGGAGTGGGCGAAGGCCGCGAAGGCGAGCGGGCGCGAGATCGACTGGGCGAACTTCCGCGCGGGCGCGAAGAAGTGCGAGTCGCCCGGCGAGCTCGTCTTCTGCGCCTACGAGTACGTGGTCGAGCCGTTCCTGACGAGGGACTACCGCACCGAGTCGGGCGACAGGAGCGTCCCCGTCTTCATCATCGACTATCCCTTCGAGGTCTCCCCGCTCGCCCGCAAGAAGGACAGCGACCCTGCGCTGGTCGATCGCTTCGAGCTTTTCATCGACGGGCGCGAGCTCTGCAACGCCTTCAGCGAGCTCAATGATCCCGAGGACCAGGACGAGCGCTTCCGCGCGCAGGTCGCCAAGAAGTCGCGGGGCGAGGAGGAGACGATGGATTACGACGCCGACTACGTCCGCGCCCTGGAGCACGGCCTCCCGCCGACGGCGGGCTTCGGCATGGGGATCGATCGCCTGACGATGCTCCTCACCGGCGCGACGTCCATCCGTGACGTCATCCTGTTCCCCCTCCTGAGGCCTGAAGCGAGTGCCGCTGATACCTAAGCCCGTCTACATCGCCTTCCTCGTCGCGGTGGCCGTGGTGAGCGTGCTGCTCGTCATCCGCGGCGTCCGCCGCATGAAGACGAGCCTGCCGCGCGCGCTGTTCTGGTGGTTCGGCGGCCTGCTGGGCGTCTCGTTCGGCGTCCTCTCGACGATGGCGGCCCGCCTCCCGGTGACCCGCGGCTCCACGCCGTTCGTCCTCCGGAACGAGCTCGTCCGCTTCGGCGCGCTCGGCACCGGGGTCATCTTCCTGCTCATCTCGCTCGCGGCGCTGCTCCCGGTCATCCTCGACGCCCTGGAGCGGCGGAGCTTCGTCTCCTACGTGGGCGCGCGCCACGTCCGCGCCACGAAGAGCGGCTTCCTCACGGTCATCTCGGTGCTCTCGATGGCCGGCGTGGCGGTGAGCTCGTGCGCGCTCTGCTCGGTGACGAGCATCATGGGCGGCTTCGGCGCCGACCTGAAGCGCAAGATCCTGGGGAACAACGCGCACATCGTCATCGACGCGACCCGCCCCGGCGGGTTCGGCGACTGGGAGGACACGCTCACGGGGGTCCGCGTCGCGCTCGCCTCGCGCGGCGGCGCCGCGACGCCCGTCGTCGCGGGCGAGGCGATGGGCTCCAGCGCCTCGAACACGGCCGGCTCGCTCGTGCGCGGCATCGATCCCGACTCGATCAGCCAGGTCATCGATCTCGTCAACAACATCGAGGTCGGCAAGTTCGAGTACCTGCGCAATCCCGAGAAGCTGACGAGCTTGCCCCCCGAGGAGATCATCGGCCGGGGGCCCGGCGGGGAGCCGTACTTCAAGGGGCCCGATTTCCGCCAGCCGACGGACGTCGACCCGTCCGTGCGCGAGTACCTCAAGCAGCAGACCCGCGTGTACCCGGGCGTCATCATCGGCCGCGAGCTCGCGAAGTCGCTCCACGTGCTCGTAGGGGACGAGATCACGCTCCTCTCGCCCATGGGCGAGCTCGGCCCCACCGGCGTGATGCCGCGCTCCCGCAGGTTCCGCGTGGCGGCGATCTTCTACAGCGGCATGTACGAGTACGACGTCACGCACGCCTACGTGCTGATGGACGAGGCGCAGAGGTTCTTCAGCCTCGAGGGCAAGATCACGCACATCGACATCCGGGTCCCGGATCCCGAGCGGGTGCAGGAGGTGCGCCCGGCCGTCGAGGCCGCTGTCGCCGCGAGCGCGCCGGCGGCGGACGAGGTGCCCGACGGCGGCAAGCCGCCCCCGGTGCTCCGCGTCCGCGACTGGATGGAGATGAACAGGAACCTCTTCAGCGCGCTCAAGCTCGAGAAGATCGCGACGTTCATCATCCTGTCCATCGCCATCGCCGTCGCGAGCTTCTGCATCGTCTGCACGCTGCTCCTCATGGTGACGGAGAAGGGCAAGGAGATCGCGATCCTGAAGGCGCTCGGGGCCTCCGACAACGCCGTGATGCGCGTGTTCATGCTCGAGGGCATCATCATCGGCGCCATCGGCACGGTCTTCGGCGTCGGCACCGCGCTCGCGTGCTGCACGGGCCTGTCCTGGTTCGGCGTCCGGCTCGATCCGGACGTGTATTACATCGACCGGCTGCCCGTGAACGTGAACGGCTCCGACTATGCGATGGTCGCGGTGGCGGCGCTGATCATCTGCACCATCGCCACCCTCTACCCGGCCCGCGCCGCCTCGAAGCTCTCCCCGGTCGACGGGCTTCGTTACGAGTAATCAATCCCATGTCCACTCCGCTCGTCGTCGTCGAAGATCTCCGCAAGACGTTCGTCCACATGGGGCGCGAGCTCCACGTGCTCTGCGGCATCGACATCGTCATCAACCAGGGCGAGGTCGTGGCGTTCGTGGGCCCCTCCGGCGCCGGCAAGAGCACGTTCCTCCACTGCATCGGCACGCTGGACCTCCCGACGAGCGGCCGCATCCGCCTCGGCAACGACGAGCTCACCGGCCTCCCGAGCTCGCGCCTCGCGGCGATCCGGAACCGGACGATCGGCTTCGTCTTCCAGTTCCACCACCTGCTCCCCGAGTTCAACGCGGTCGAGAACGTGATGATGCCGGGCCTCATCCAGGGGAAGACCCGCCGCGACATGGAGCCGCTCGCGCGCTCGCTCCTCGCCGAGGTCGGGCTCGCCGAGCGCGCCACGCACCGCCCTGGGGAGCTCTCCGGCGGCGAGCAGCAGCGGGTCGCCCTGGCGCGGGCGCTCGTCCTGTCGCCGAAGCTCCTCCTCGCCGACGAGCCGACGGGGAACCTCGACACCGCGACGAGCGACTCGATCCACCAGCTCTTCTTCGAGATGAACCGCAAGCACGGCACCACGATCGTCGTGGTGACGCACAACCTCAGCTTCGCCGAGTCGATGCCGCGCGTGGTGACCATGCGCGACGGCGCCGTCGAGAGCGACCGCATCGGCAACGAGCGCGCCGCGGCCATCGGCTACCGCGCCGGCTCAGCCGGATAGCCGCTCGCTCAGGAGCTCGGCCGCGCGCAGCGACATCGCCATGATGGTCATCTGCGGGTTCACGCCGAGCGACGAGGGGATCGCGCTCCCGTCGCACACGTAGAGCCCGGCGACGTCGTGCGCCTGGTGGTCCGGCCCGAGGCACGACGAGCGCGGATCCACCCCGATCCGGCACGTCCCGAGCGGGTGGAACGCCGCGATGTCGAGGTCCCCCGCCTTGATCGGCTGCGCCCTCAGCCGCTCCAGGTCACCCGGGCCGTTCACCTCGTCGCAGCCGGCGACGAGCGGCAGGACCCGCCGCGCCCCCGCGGCCAGGAACACCTCACAGAGCAGCTCGATCCCGCGCTGCATCCTCGCGACGTCCTCCTGGTTCATCGTGTAGAGCACGAGCGGCGTGCCCCCGATCCCGGGCCTCACCTCTCCGCGGCTCGTGTCCTTGATCATGAACCCGAACGTCGCGAGGTGCGGATACTGCTCCATCAGCTCGGTGTAGCGGTGCCCCGTCCACGGCACGGCGAGCGCGGCGACGTCGAACGGGAGCGAGCCTCCCTCGAACATCAGCCCTTCGTCGGCGAAGTGATCGATCTGGTAGCCCTGCGGGATGCCCTGCCACTGGTCGATCCGCTCGTCGAAGAGCGCCATCACCTTCGAGGCCGGGTGGATCGACAGGTTCTTCCCGAGCATCCCGCTCGACAGGCACGCGCCGCTCCGGCGCAGGAGCAGCGGCGTCATGAGCGCGCCCCCCGCCACGACGACGGCCTCCGCCCTGACCACGAGCCGCGGCCGCCGCCGTCCCGGCCTGGCCCGCCCGCCGCCGCTCCCGGCCCGCGTGTCGCCGCCGAGGACCGCCGTCGCCCCCCGCGCCCGCCCGGCCACGATGTCGATCGTCCTGACGCGCGCCGCCGTGATCAGCTGCGCCCCGCGCTTCAGCGCCTCGGGCACGTAGCTCACGTCGGTCGAGCGCTTCGCCCCGGTGGGGCAGCCGAAGCAGCAGATCCCCTGGCCGTCGCAGTCCGGCGCGTTCCGCTGGAGCGGCCCGTGCCGCAGGCCGAGCCGCTCCGCGCCGCGCCGGACGATCGGCCCGATCGCCCCGAGGTGCAGCGGGTCGGCCGGGGCGACCTGGAGCATGCGCTCGACGCGCTCGTAGTACGGCGCGAGCCCACCGGACGAGAACTCCGCGGGCATCCCCATCCCGTCTCGCCACGACGCGAAGGTGGTCTCCGGAGCCCGGTAGCACGTGCCGGAGTTGATCACCGTGCTCCCGCCGACGGCCCGCCCCGCGAACACCGGGATGCTCACGTTGCCGACCGCCATGTCGAGCCCGTGATCGCGGTACATGTCCCGGTACGCGCGCGCGGGCCGTCCGGTGAAGCTCGCCCGCCGGTGGTAGTCGCCCTCCTCGAGCATGAGCACCGCGTGCCCCCGCGACGCGAGCTCGTAGGCGGCGGCCGCCCCGCCGGCCCCGGTGCCGATCACGAGCACCTCGCACTCGAGCTCCAGGTCCTCCTCGACCTCGCGGCCGTTCGTCACCTGCGCCAGCCAGCGGGGCTCCTCGTTGCGCACCGTGGGCAGCTCGTAGCGGCAGCCGACGTGCTGGAACATCTCGGGCCGGTCGTAGTGGAGGAACCGGAGCGGCGTGAGCACCGCGCGGAGCAGCGAGCGCAGGGCCCGCGCGCGGCTCAGCTCGAAGCCGCGGAGCACCTCCATCCGCTCCTCCAGCGGCAGCGCCGACAGCGGCCTGAGCCGCGTCGGCACCGGGGCGAGCTCCATGGCCCACAGCGCCGCGCGCAGCCCCTGCGCGAGGTGCGGCGGGATCGACCCGAGCCAGCCCGCGAGGCGGCTGGCGGTGGCCGCGCCCGCGCCCTCGAGGAAGCGCCCGGGCGGCATGGCCGCCTCGGCGAGCGCGGCGGCGATGCGCCTCTCCCGCTCCGAGAGCCCTGGCTCCGCGCCCGCGCCGCCCGCTGCCACCGGCGCGCCCTCGTCGCCGCGCTCGTCGTGCTTCGCCGCCCCGGCCCGGAGCTCCCTTCGCTCCAGCGCGGGCAAGCGCCTGAAATCGAGGTCCAGTCCCAGGGCCATCGCCGTTCGAACCTCCTTCGAGACTTCTGTTAATTCTGTAGCAACAGAATCGTTACAATGCAAGGCGGCCTGAGCCACTGGCGCCGCGCGTTCCGGACGAAGCGCGCGGGCGTCCCCGGCCGTGGTCACGGCATGGGCAGGACCCAGATCGAAGCGAGGGGTTGCAGGTCGAGGTGCTGCCAGGCGTCCTCGGCGATCGCCAGGCCGCGCGCGCCCTCATCGCGGAAGGTCGCGGTGACCGCGCGGAAATAGGGGGCGTCGGGGCGCTCGAGCGCGACGATGCCCTTCGGGTCCGACGGGCCCGGCGCGAACGGGCGTCCCGCCTTCGCCCGGCGCGTGTCGCTCACGAGCGAGATCTCGTCCATGCGGGCGGTGAAGTGCGGCCCGCCGTCGAACGGATCGACCCGGTGGGCATAGCGGAAGCCGATGCGGCGCAGGAGCTTCTCGACCCCTCGAGTCTGCGCGCCCACCTTCCCGATCACGCGCTGCGCGTCCTCGGGCAGCAGCGAGGCGTAGAGGGTCCCCTCCGGGAAGAGCCCCTTGATGAACTCCTTGTTCTTCTTCGAGAGCAGGTCTGCGTCGGCATAGCTCATGTCGGTGAACTTGCGTCCGAGCGCCTCCCAGAGGTGGCTTGTCCCGTCCGGCTCGAGCGGGGGCATCAGCTCTGCGAGGATCTCTTCCTGGAAGAGCTCCGGACGCGCGGCCATGTAGAGGAAGCGAACATAGGAGATCATCGTGCCGAGCCGCTCCGGCCCCTGCCGGTAGCCCGGCATCAGCACGAGTCCGCCGATCTCCGTGGGGCCGTTGTAGGAGTAGCCGATGCGCAGCACGGTGTGATGGAAGTGCTTGTCGATCGTGCCCGAGTACTTCTCCTCGTCGAGCACGTCGAAGAAGATGTAAGGGACGCCGCGCCGCCCGAGCTGCGCGATGATCATCGACGTCCCGACGATCGTCCCCTTGCCCCCCTTCGTCAGGTCGACGAGCACGAAGACGTATTGGCGCAGGCGCGGGTCCTGGATCGCCCCGCTGAAGCTCTTGTAGCTCTCGGCGACGATCTCGTGGATTGCGTCACGGTTGTTCGGCAGGTTGACCGAGTTCAGGTGGCGCGCGACATCGAGGAGCTGCTCCTCGTCGCCGGTCACGGCTGCGCGAATTTCGAACGAGATCATCGGCAGAAGCCTACGCGTGGCGCACGCGGTTGGCCATTACCCGGGGCGGCGCGCGGGGCGCGCGCGGCGTACAACAGAGGTCGCCTCGCGCTCGCCGGCCGCGGAGCTGCCTCGGACAGCGCGTCGCGGCCGCAGGCGCGTGAATCAGCCGAGCTGAGCGCGCAGCGCCTCGTCCATGGCGTCGAGCGGCGGCTCCCGCCCCGTGTACAGCCGGAACTGCTCCGCCGCCTGGTGGAGGAGCATCCTCCCGCCGTGAACCGCGGTCGCGCCGCGCCGCCGCGCCGCCTCCACGAGCTCCGTGATCATCGGCTTGTACACGATGTCCATGACCAGCAGATCCTCCCGCAGCGCCTCCTCCGGGACAGGGCTCCGCGGGTCGACCTCGGCCATGCCGCGCGAGGTGGCGTTGACGAGGATGCCGTGCTCGGGCGAGAGCGCCGCGCCGTCGAGGGGCGCCGCCGTCCCGCCGACCGCCGCGGCGAGCTGCCGCGCCTTCTCGACGTCGCGGTTCGCGATCGTGACCGCCGCGCCGCGCTCCGCGAGCCCGAACGCGACCGCGCGCGCCGCGCCGCCGGCCCCGAGGAGCAGCACCCGCGCGCCCTCGAGCTGCGTCACCTCCTCGAGCGCCCGCACCGCGCCGATCCAGTCGGTGTTGTAGCCCCGGAGCCGCCCCTCGTCGTTCACGATGGTGTTCACCGCGCCGATCCGCGCGGCCACGGGGTCGATCTCGTCAAGGAGCGGAATTACCGCCTGCTTGTAGGGCATCGACACACCGAGGCCGCGGATTCCGAGCGCCCGCATCCCGCGCGTCGCGCCTTCAACATCGGTCACCGCAAAAGGGATATAGGTAAAATCGAGCCCCAGCGCGCGGTAGCCGGCGAGGTGCATCGCGGCCCCTGTCGATACCGGATGACGCGACATTGATCCGCAGAGTGTGAGGCGGCCCAGAGCCTGGGAGAATGGTGCAGTCGATGAAGTACAGCGGTGCATGCGGCGAAGCTGGCCTGTCTCGAGCGCGGATGCTAGCCCCGCCGGAGATGAGCGAGCCCGGCTCCCCCCGGCCCGCGGCGGAGGTCGCGACAGCGTGCCTCCAGCCCGACAAGGCCGATCTGTTCATTCCTCGATCCGATCGCGCGTTCACCCGGCGCGCCTACCAGACGGTCGCGCCGCTCGCGCGCAGCCTCCTCAAGGTCGTCGCGGCGCTCGTGATCCTCACGATGGGCCGCTCGACGCTCGCGGACCAGTACCACGTGCCCACCGGCTCGATGTGGCCGACGATCGCGCCGGGCGACCGCATCCTGGTCGACAAGGTCGCCTACGGGCTCCGCGTCCCGCTCGTGGATGGCTACGTGCTTGAGCGCAGCGGGCCCCGCGCCGGCGACGTCGTGCTCTTCGCGGATCCGCGCGGCGGCTCCACCCTCCTCGTCAAGCGGGTGATCGCGCTCCCCGGCCAGACGGTGATGCTCCGGGCAGGCGTGCTGTACGTCGACGGCGCGGCGCAGCCGATCGAGCAGCTCGGGGACGGCACGCGGGTGGAGCACCTCGGCGGGGTCACGCACGCCGCGGGCGAGCCCGACTTCGCCGCGTTCGGCCCGGTCGTGGTGCCAGCGGACCACCTCTTCGTGATGGGCGACAACCGCGCCGCGTCGCTCGACAGCCGGGTGATGGGCGCGGTGCCGCGGGAGCTCCTCCGCGGCCGCGTGCTCCGGGTCGTCTACCACCACGACGCCGCGGGCTTCGATCTGTCCCGCGCCCTGCTGAGCGTCGACTGAGCGTCGACTGAGCGCCCGCCCGCGCTACGCACCGCCGTTCGCCATCATCGCCCTGAGCTCGTCGCCGCTCAGCGTCTCGACCTCGTGGAGCCGCGCGGCGATGCGCTCGAGCGTCGCGCGGTGCCCGTGGATCATCGCCCGCGCCCGCGCCTCCGCGTCCGCGAGGATGCGCGCGACCTCCGCGTCGACCTCGCGCGCGGTCGCGTCGCTGCACTCCCGCGCCCCCGCGCCGGGCGGCGCGCCGCGCGCCTCGTCGAGGAACGACAGCGGCCGGCGCGGGTCCAGCGCCGAGAGCCCCACCCCGCGGCCCATCCCGAGCTCGCGCACCATGCGCCGCGCGAGATCCATCGCGTTCATGAGGTCGTCCTGCGCGCCGGTCGACAGATCCCCGACGGCCTCTTCCTCGGCGACGCGCCCCCCGAGCAGCACCACCAGCCGGTCGAGGATCTCCTGCCGGCTCCACAGGTAGCGGTCCTCGCGCGGCTGCTGCATCGTGTACCCGAGCGCCCCCGGCCCGCGCGGCACCACGGACACCTTGCGCACCGGGTCCTGCGTCGGCAGCAGCGTGGCCGTCAGCGCGTGCCCCACCTCGTGGTAGGCGACCACCCGCTTCTCGCGCGCGCCGAGCCGCCTCCCGCGCCGCTCGAGCCCCGCGATCCCACGCTCGATCGCGGCCTCCAGGTCGCCCTGCGCCACCGCGCTCGCCCTGCGCCGCGCCGCGAGCAGCGCCGCCTCGTTGACGATGTTCGCGAGATCGGCGCCGACGAGCCCGGCGGTCTGCGCGGCCATGGCGTCCAGATCCACGCCCGGATCGAGGACCACCTTCCTCCCGTGCACCGCGAGGATCTCCCTCCGTTCGGTGAGATCGGGCCTGTCGATGTGCACCCGGCGGTCGAACCGCCCCGCCCTGAGCAGCGCCGGATCGAGGATCTCGGCGCGGTTCGTCGCGGCGATCACGACGATGGCGGCGCGCGCGTCGAACCCGTCCATCTCGGTCAGGAGCTGGTTGAGCGTCTGCTCGCGCTCGTCATTGCCGCCGACCGAGCCGCCCGGCCCCCGGGCCTTTCCGACCGCGTCGAGCTCGTCGATGAACACGATGCATGGCCCCCGCTCGCGCGCCTGGGCGAAGAGATCGCGGACGCGCGCGGCGCCGACGCCGACGAACATCTCCACGAACTCCGACCCGCACGCGCTGAAGAAGGGGACGCCCGCCTCTCCCGCGATCGCCCGCGCGAGCAGCGTCTTGCCGGTGCCGGGCAGGCCCACGAGGAGCACCCCCCTCGGCATCCGGCCGCCGAGCTTCTCGTAGCGCTCGGGCGCCTTGAGGAAGTCGACGACCTCGCCGAGCTCGGCCTTCGCCTCGGCGCTGCCGGCGACGTCGCGGAACGTCGCCGTCGACCCCCGCTCCTCGTGGAGCCGCGCCCTGTTCTTGCCGAACGTCGTCGCGGCGGTCGGGATGTTCCCCGCCGCGGTCGCCCGGCGGGACGCGAGGTGGATCAGCGCGATCAGGCCGGCGAGCGGCAGCACGAGCCAGAGGTGCGGCAAGAGCCCTCGTTCGTCCGCGACGCGCGTGTACGGGACGCGGCGCCGGTCGAGGTCGGCGAGCAGATCCTTCTCGGTCTGCTCGATGCGCCCCGTGCGGTAGCTCCGCTGCGCGTGCGTGCTCAGGCCGGGCACCGTTCGCCCGATGTACACGTCGCCCTCGATCTCGACCTCGGCGAGCTCTCCGCTCTCCGCGAGCGCGCGAAAGCGCGCGTACGGAATGCGCCTGTCGGCCGCGACCACCACCTGAAGCAGCAGCGCCGCGCCGAGCACCAGGACGAGAACAATCCAGAGCGACCGCATGTGCCCGCCTCCGCGTGGACAGGCGACCTCGCCGGCAAGCCGGGCCTGCCGCCTTCGTTCGCCCTGCACGGAGCCTGCCAAGGCGGTTCGTGCACCTCCGGGGCAACTCCGGAGCAGGGCGAGCAGGCGGCGGTACGCTCGTCTTCACAGCTTCACATTCACAGCTCCACAGCGCCGAGCGCGCCCGGCGCGGCATGGACGCCCGGCGCGAACCGATCAAGTCTCGGCGCATGGGGAGAGCTCTTGTCTTGATCACTGGTCCTGTATCGATGGTGCTGCTCGGGTGCGCGGGGGCTCCGCCGCCTCCGGCCGAGCAGCCCGAGCCCGCGCCGCAGGAGGAGCCCGCGCCGCCCGTGGAGCCCACGCCAGCGGCCGCCCTGAGCGACGAGGCGCCGGGAGCGGAGCCCGCCGCGGCGACGCCGGCGGCGCCGCGGCGCGACGACTCCGTGCCCGACGACTATGCGCTCATGCACGGCGATTGCGTGGAGCTCGGCAAGCAGCTCACGGTGCTCACGCGCACGGAGCAGGTCGCGGCGCTGAGCGCCAAGCTCACGGCGGAGCAGCGCGGCGAGACCGAGAAGAAGATCGACGCGGTCGCGGCCAAGCTCGGCGAGCAGTACTCGCAGATGTGCGAGCAGAACGTCGGCAAGCACGTCGATCCCAGGTCGCTCAAGTGCGCCTTCGACGCGCGGACCGTCAAGGCGTTCGAGGACTGCCTCAACGCGTCGCCGCCGGCCAGGTGAGTCCCCCGCGCCGGCGCGCGTCGAACGCGCGCCGGCTGCGCGCGAGATGACGGCGCGCCCGGTGCAGATATAATGGCCGCCAGCATGGACGCCTCGCTCCTCGATGACCCCTGGATCGCCGCTCAGGTCGACGCCGCCGTGGCGCCTTACGTGGGCCGCCTGCCGGCGCATGAGGTCGCGTGGATGCGCGAGCAGCTCGCGGAGGTCCTGGTGCACGACGAGGAGGCGAGCCGCCTGCTCCGGCGCGCGCATCCGCGCGAGGTCGACGAGAGCGGCGAGCGCGCCTTCGGGGTGCTCGGCGCCGCGGGCCGCGCCAGGGCGACGAAGGCGGGATAGCGTGCGCGCTCCGGAAGACCGGCTGGTCGCCGAGGGGATCCACCTCCTCGACCTTGTCGCGAAGCGCATCGCGCGCCGCCTGGGTCGCCGCATCCCGGTCGAGGACCTCGTCGCGCTCGGGCACCCGGCGCTGCTCGATGTGGCGCGGACGTACGACCCGAGCCGGTCCACGTTCGAGGCGTACGCCAAGCGGAAGATCCGGTGGGCGATCTTCGACGGCATCCGGCGGGAGACGCGCTGGCGCTCCGCGGCCGCGCGCGCGAGCGCGCTCGCCGCGTCGGCGCGGTTCGCGGAGGGGCGCGGCCCGGACGACGACGCCGACGTGCCCGCCACGCAGGAGGCCTACGCCGCGCGGCTCAGCGGCCTGCTGGCTGGGCACGCCGCCGCGATGGCGCTCGGCCTGGTCTCGGCCCACGGCGACGTCGCCGCCGTCCCCGACGCCGCGGACAGCCCCGAGGAGTGCGCCTCGCGCGCCCAGCTCGCGCAGGTCGTGCGCGACGCCGTCCGCGAGCTCCCCGAGCGCGAGCGCGCCCTCGTGGAGCGCCACTACTTCGACGGCGAGCGCTTCGACCAGATCGCGCAGGATCTCGGGATCAGCAAGAGCTGGGCGAGCCGGCTGCACAGCCAGGCCATCGAGCGCCTCGGCGAGCGGCTCCGCGCGGCGCGCTGATCGCGCCGCGGGCGCGCCGCCCGCGCCGACGTCCCACCCGCGATGACGGCTAGCGCTGCCGGCTCTGGTACGAGCGGATGTACGGGGCCCGCTCCTCGTCGCTGACCGGCTCGTTGCTGAGCACCCGGTGATCGCGCGGCATGAAGTTCACGAGCCGGACCGTCATGTGGTCCTTCGCGACGGTCATGTTCCCCTTGCGGCGGAGCTCCGCGGCTTCCTGGAAGGTCTGCACCTTGGGATCGTAGGCGATCATGTGCAGATCACGTCCGAACGGCGGGGGCAGGTCTTCCACCTCGACGATCTTGTAGAGGCGGATGCCTCCGCTCTTCTCGGCGGCCGCCACGACGGCGCCTATGACGAGATCCTTGCCCGTCGGGTCCGAGGTTTCGGGAACAGGGGGCGCGCGGTCGCAGGCCGGCGCGAGCGTCAGGGTGCCGGCGCACACGGCGGCGGCGAGCGCGATCGACCTCATGGGCGCTGAATAACATCGCTGCGACCCCGCGCAAGCGCCTCGCCGCGGCGGCGCGGATCTCCGCTCCGCAACGCCTCCCGCCGCCGCGCTGCCTCGTGGTAGACGGCGCCTCCGAGACAGCGGTCGGGAGCGATCCCTGGAGGAATGCGATCATGCGACTCGAGGACACGAAGTTTGTCGTCACAGGCGCCGCCCAGGGGCTGGGTCGCCACTATGCGCTGCGGCTCGCGGAGTTCGGGGGCCAGGTCGCCGCGGGCGACGTGAACGAGGAGGGGCTCGCCTCGCTGATCGAGGCGGCCCAGGGGCTCCCCGGGAAGATCCACGCCCGCCCGTTCAACGTGGCGGTGGAGGCGGAGGTCGAGGCGTTCGTCCGCTTCGCGTACGACGCGATGGGCGGCCTGAACGGCCTCGTGAACAACGCCGGCATCCTGCGGGACGGCCTGCTCGTCAAGAAGGACCGCCAGACGGGCGCGGTCGTCAAGCTGAGCGCCGCGCAGTGGCAGGCGGTCATCGACGTCAACCTGACGGGCGCCACGCTCATGGTCCGCGAGGTCGTCGCGAAGATGGTCGAGACCGAGCAGAAGGGCGTCATCGTCAACATCAGCTCCATCGCGCGCCACGGCAACCGCGGCCAGTCGAACTACACCGCCGCGAAGAGCGCCCTCGCGGCGAACACGAAGACCTGGGCGCTCGAGTTCGCGCCGTTCGGCATCCGCGTCGGCGCTGTCGCCCCCGGCATGATCGAGACGCCCATGACCCAGGGCATGCACCAGAAGGCCCGCGACGCCCTGGTCGCCATGATCCCCGTCGGCCGCATCGGCGTGCCCGAGGACATCTGGCAGGCGGTGCGCTTCGTGATCGAGTGCGAGTACTTCAACGGCCGCTGCATCGACGTCGACGGCGGCCTGACGATGTGACGCCGCCGGCGGCCCTGCCGCCCGCCCCTCTCCCCGGCGCTTCCCCAGCGCCGCCGACGCGCTCGATCCGAGCGTGCTCCTGACCGCGAGGCAGCCCGACGATCCGTCCGCAGGACGTTCGTGCTTGACGCGTCGATATTGAAAGCTATGTTCAATATCAACCGTGGCCGTCAACGTAGCCGGGGGTCTGCATGTACGTCTGCCTCTGTATGGGCGTCTGTGACCGAGAGATTCGCGAAGCGATGAACGAGGGGGCCTGCTCCGTTTCGGAGGTGATGGAATGCACGGGCGCCGGTACGCGGTGCGGCTCCTGCCGGCCGACGATCGCCAAGCTCGTCGGCGGCGATGGTGAGTCCGCTCCCACGCCGCGCCGCCTGACGATGGCGCCGGTCTCCAGCGCAGCCTGATTCTCCGGGGGTTACCCGGCGTCGCCCTGGTTTCCCGTGTGAGGCGACCGATGTCGCCGCGTGTTTCCTTCGAAATTTCTTGCGCACCTCCGTCGACCTTGCGCATTTGACCTGGGCGCTGGCGCTCCAGCCGGCGCGCCCTCGCCCCGAGAGGCGGGGCGAGCACGACAGGCACGAGCGCGAGAGGATCCGATGAAGGGTGCGAAAGATATCGTCGACGCGTTGAACGAGGTGCTCGCGGGGGAGCTCGTCGCGATCAACCAGTACTTCCTGCACGCGAAGATGTGCCAGCACTGGGGGTTCGTCACCCTCGCCGCGCACGGGCGGGCCGAGTCGATCGACGAGATGAAGCACGCCGACGCGATCATCGACCGCATCCTCTTCCTGGAGGGGCTGCCGAACCTCCAGCGCCTGGACACGCTTCGCATCGGGCAGAGCGTGCCGGAGCAGCTCAAGAGCGATCTCGAGCTCGAGTACCAGGCGGTCAAGCGGCTCAACACGGCGATCGCCCTCTGCCGCGACAAGGGCGATCGCACGACCGAGGAGCTCCTGGCCAAGATCCTCGAGTCCGAGGAGGAGCACATCGACTGGCTCGAGACGCAAATCGGGCTGATCGAGAAGCTTGGGGAGACGGCCTACCTGTCCCAGCAGATCCGCGAGTAGGGCAGGGTAGGGCTCGCCCCCGCTGCGCCGGCGCCCCGCGTGCCTCCTGGCGGCGGGGGCCGTGCTTGACGTACGATACGCTGGACGCATGTCCAAGACGCCGCGGACGACCGCGCTCGTGCGGTGTTGCGCCAGCTCGGCGCGCGTCGGTCGTGATCGTCGCGCCGCCCTCGTCCCACCAGGGGGATGAGGACGGCGGGGGAAATCCATGTCGAAGATTCTTGTCGTCGATGACCAGCGGAACATGCGGACCACGCTCGCGATGATGCTGCGTGGCGCCGGGTACGACGTCGATGAAGCGGCGGACGGCAGCCAGGGGGCCGACCTGGGCGCCAAGGGCGCGTACGACGCCGTGCTCACCGACCTCCGGATGGGCGGCTTCGACGGCATCGGCGTGCTGCGCGCGGTGAAGGAGTCGAACGCGAACACCGAGGTCATCGTGATGACCGCGTACGGCACCATCGAGAGCGCGGTCGAGGCGATGCGGCTCGGCGCCTTCGACTACATCCAGAAGCCGTTCTCGGAGCAGGAGCTCCTCGTGAAGGTGGAGCGCGCGATCCAGAACCGGAAGCTCACCGGCGAGGTGCAGCTGCTCGCCAGCGAGTTCAAGGAGCGCTACCGGTTCGAGAACATCGTGGGCCGCTCGCAGGCCGTCCGCGAGGTGCTGGGCCGGATCGTGAAGGTCGCCCCCACCGACGCGACGGTGCTCATCACGGGCGAGAGCGGCACCGGCAAGGAGCTGGTCGCCAAGGCCATCCACGCCAACAGCAAGCGCGCGGACCGCCCGTTCGTGCCGGTGAACTGCGCCGCCATCAGCGAGACGCTCCTCGAGAGCGAGCTGTTCGGCCACGCGCGCGGCTCGTTCACGGGCGCGGTCGCGGCGCGAAAGGGGCTGTTCGAGGAGGCCGACGGGGGCACGTTCTTCTTCGACGAGATCGCGGAGACCCCGCTCACCTTCCAGGCGAAGCTGCTCCGCGCGATCCAGGAGAACGAGATCCGCAGGGTGGGCGAGAACAAGCCGATCCAGGTCGACGTGCGCATCATCGCCGCGACGAACCAGGAGCTCCTGACCGCGGTCGCGGAGAAGCGGTTCCGCCAGGACCTCTACTACCGGCTGAACGTCGCGCGCTTCGTGCTCCCGCCGCTCCGCTCGCGGCGCGAGGACATCCCGATCCTGTGGGAGTTCTTCCTGGAGAAGTACAATCGCAAGATGAGCTGCCGCGCGCGCGCCGCCGACGGCGTCGTCGAGGCGCTGACGCAGTACGACTTCCCCGGCAACATCCGCGAGCTCGAGAACATGGTGGAGCAGGCGGTCGCCCTCTCGGGCGGTGGCGTCATCAGCGTCGACGACGTGCTCCCCGCCGCGGTGCAGCCGAAGCGTCCGCCCGAGGGCGGCGGCAGGCTGCTCGCCGACGTGGTCGACTGCGCCGAGCGCCAGGCGATCGAGGCCGCGCTGCGGGAGTGCGACGGCAGCCGCGAGCGCGCCGCCGAGGTGCTCGGCATCAGCGCGACCACGCTGTGGCGCAAGATGACCCGCCTGGCCATCACCTACCCGCCGGGCTGAGCCAGCTCTCTCCTGTGCCGGGCAGCGCGACGCGCTCCGCCGGGCAGCGGACCGCCCGTGCCGGGCAGCGCGACCGGCCTGTCAGGCAATCTCAGCAGCGCGTATCCGCGGGGTACAGCAGCGCGAACCAACCTGCTCAGCGCGCCGGTGCTCGCCGGCCGAGCTACCTGCTGCCCACCAGGCTCAGCAACTGCCCACCGACCCGGGTTCATCCGGCACATACGGCCGGACAGAGCAAACCACCTGACTCAGCAGCAATTCAGGGCAGCTAGCCCACGATGGATTGCATCCCTGCAATGTAGGAGCGTCGGGATTTGCCTTAGTGCAATGGGGCGGCTGATGTAGACTGTGTTCTTCCGTTTCACTCCGGCGTCGGAAACCGCAACTCGACGATTCGGTAACTTGGCCCGGCGATTGCTAAACCGGTAGGCGTAATGGATGGCGGCGACCGCCGCAGGAGGACGCTTAATGGCCCGCATGCTGATCGTGGACGGTGAGAATTCCCAGCGTCGCGCTCTTTCGGCCGGGCTGAGCGTCGAGGGGTTCGAGGTCGCGTTCGCGGCCTCGTTCCAGGATGCGCTGCGCATCCTCGGCTCGTCTTCGATCGACGTCGCGATGATCGACCTGATGATGCCGGACCTGAACGGCCTCGAGCTGGCCCGCCATATCCGGCAAGCCTTCCCGAGGGTGCGCGTCGTGCTTTCCAGCGCGTATCACCTCTCCGCGCGCCAGGTCGAGCGCGCCGACTGCGGCGCCGTGGCCTTCGTCCCCAAGCCTTACAAGGTGGGGGAGATCTGTCGTTTCCTCCGCGCCAAGACGAGCGTGCTCTCGCCCGCGTCGTGCTAGTAGCGCGGCGTGCGCTGCGAGCTGCTCGACTACGAACTCCCTGAAGCGCTCATCGCGTCGCGGCCCCCCGAGGAGCGGGACGGCGCGAGGCTCCTCCTGGTCGATCGCGGCCGCAGCGACCGCGAGATCGAGCACGCCGCGATCCGCGATCTCGACCGGTACGTCGAGCGCGGCGCGCTCGTGGTCGTCAACGACACGAGGGTCGTCCCCGCGCGCCTGTTCGGCAACAAGCGCGGCACGGGCGGGCAGGTGGAGCTCTTCCTGTTGCACCGGCTGGACGAGGCGCCGGCCGGCGGGGACGACCTCGCCGGCCCTCCGGAGGGCGCGGCGCGGCCCGAGCGCTGGCGGGCCATGGGCCGCGCGTCGAAGCCGATCCGCCCGGGCGCCGTGCTCGATCTCGAGCGCGACGGGGCGCTGGTGGCGGAGGTGCTGGAGCGCGCGGAGGACGGCGTGCTCACGGTGCAGCTCTCGTCGCCCGCAGGGCTGTCCGTCGCCGCTGCGATCGACGCGTACGGGCACATCCCGCTCCCTCCCTACCTGGGCCGCGGCGACGACGCGTCCGATCGCGAGCGGTACCAGACCATCTTCGCGCGCGTCCCGGGCGCCGTCGCCGCGCCCACCGCGGGCCTGCACCTCTCGCCCGCCCTCGTCGAGCGGCTCCGCGCGAACGGGGTCGAGATCGCGAGCGTCACGCTGCACGTCGGCCTCGGCACGTTCCAGCCGGTCACGGTCGACGACCTCGACGTGCACGCCATGCACGCCGAGGTCTACTCCGTCCCGGAAGCGACAGCCGCCGCGGTCGCGGGGGCGCGCGAGCGCGGCGCGCCGGTTGTCGCGATCGGCACGACCGTCGTGCGCGCGCTGGAGACGGCCGCGGATCCGGCGCGCGCCGGCCTCGTGCGGGCGCAGTCCGGGGAGACGCGCCTCCTCATCCAGCCCGGCTATCAGTTCCGCGTCATCGACGCGCTGCTGACGAACTTCCACCTGCCGCGATCGACGCTGCTCGCGCTGGTGTTCGCCTTCGCCGGCCGCGAGCGCACGCTGCGCGCCTACCGCGCGGCGATCGACGCCAGCTACCGCTTCTATTCCTACGGTGACGCCATGCTGATCCGCGGGGCGAGCGCGCCATGAGCCGCACGCCTGGCTTCTCGTTCACGGAGCTCGCGCGGGACGGTCATGCCCGCACGGGCGTGCTCTCCACGCCGCACGGCGAGGTTCCGACGCCGACGTTCATGCCGGTCGGCACCCAGGGCAGCGTGAAGACGCTGACCCCCGCCGAGGTGGCCGCGACCGGCGCGAGGATCGTCCTCGGCAACACGTACCACCTGTGGCTCCGCCCGGGGCCCGAGCTCGTCGCGCAGCTCGGCGGCCTGCACGCGTTCTCCCGGTGGCCGCACGCGATGCTCACCGACTCCGGGGGCTTCCAGGCCTTCTCGCTCGCCGAGCGGCGCACCCTCGTCGAGGACGGCTTCGTGTTCCGGTCGCACCTCGACGGCGCCCGCAAGGCGCTCACGCCCGAGGTCGCGATGGAGGTGCAGGGGCTGCTCGGGGCCGACATCGCGATGCAGCTCGACGTGTGCCCGCCCGGCGGCGCGCCGCTCCCCGAGGTCGAGGAGGCGTGCCGCCTGACGACGCGCTGGGGGCAGCGCTGCCTCGCCGCCAAGCGCCCCACGCAGGCGCTCTTCGGCATCGTGCAGGGCGGCACCTCGGTCGCCCTGCGCACGGCGCACGCGGAGGAGCTCGGCGCCCTTCCGTTCGACGGGCTCGCCCTGGGCGGCTTCTCCGTGGGCGAGCCGATCGCGATGATGCACGAGGTCGTCGCGCAGATCGCGCCGCGCCTCGACCCTGCGCGCCCGCGCTACCTCATGGGCGTGGGCACGCCGCTCGACCTCGTCCACGCGATCGGCGCCGGGGTCGACATGTTCGACTGCGTGCTCCCCACGCGGAACGCCCGCAACGGGCAGGCGCTCACGCAGCACGGCAAGATCGTCATCAAGCAGGCGCGCTACAAGGAAGACCCGTCGCCGCTCGACCCGACGTGCGCCTGCCCGACCTGCGCCGGGGGCTACAGCCGCGCGTACCTGAGGCACCTCTACATGGCGGGCGAGATCCTCGTGCTGCGCCTGCTCACCGAGCACAACCTGCACCTCTACGGCCGCCTCATGCGCGAGGCGCGCGCGGCCATCGCCGAGGGGCGGTATGCGGCGTTCGCCCGCGGGTGGCTCGGCGCGCCCGACGCGAGCGAGTGACCCTACATCGTCGCCATGGGCTCCTCCACGGCGCCCGGCGCAGGCGCCGTGGCACGCGCGCCGGCGAGCGCAACGTCCGCGCTGTCCCGAGGGTTCCGGGGTACGATGAGCGGATGGTGATATCTGGCCGTTCGCCTCGCGCCGCGCGCCGGCATCCGCGCGCCACCAGCGGTGCTTCGGGGGCGCTCGACCAGGCCGTGGGCTCGAGCCGCCGGTCCAGGAGCCCGAGCCGGTGGTGCCAGCCGAACGGCCGTCTCTGCGCGCGGGTCGCGTGCTTGCCCGCGCATTCCTCGTCCATTAGCCTTCGGAGTCGGCCCGCGGAATGACGCAAGACGCCAACAAGAAGCCGCTCGGACGCATCCTCCTGCAGCAAAGGGCGGTCACCCAGCCCCAGCTCGAACAGGCGCTCCTCGAGGCGCGTGCGAAGGGGGTCCCCCTCGCCACGAACCTCATCGAGAGCGGCACCGTCTCCGAGGTCGCTGCGCTGAAGGCCCTCTCCGAGCAGAGCGGCGTTCCTGGCATCGACCTCAACCAGGTCTGCATCAAGCTGAGCGACCTCTCGATCCTGCCCCGCGAGATCGCCGCGAAGCACAAGCTCTTGCCCGTGCTCGTGCGCGAGGACCGCATCCTCGTGGCCATGGCCGCGCCCGCCGACAAGAAGGTGATCGACGAGCTCGAGTTCGTGACCGGCAAGCGCGTCTTCCCGTACATCGCGCTCGCGGGCCCTCTCGTGCGGACCATCGCGGCCGCCTACGACATGAAGGAGCAGGGCGAGCCGTTCTACGTCGGCGCGAAGTGCCCGCCCGAGGTGCTGAAGCGCGCCGGCCTCGGCGCCGCCGCGTCGACGACCGAGGCGCCGCCCGCGCCCGCGCCTGCTCCTGCGCAGCCGGCGCGCCGTCCGCCGTCCGCCGTGCCCCCGTCGACGGTGGCCCAGGCGCCTGCGCCTGCTCCGCCTGCGCCCAGCGCCGCCCCGCCAGCGCGCGCGCCGGAGCGCCCGCGCGACGACGCGGAGATCTCGTTCGCCGATCTCACCGACGAGCCGAGCCCGCCCGCGGCCCCTTCGCCGGCGCGCATCTCCTCGGCGGGCCCGCCGCTCGTCGTCGACGACGCCATGCGGAGGGCGGCGGCGGCCGACGAGCTCACGGACACGGATTTCGGCACCGCCGATCGCGATCTGTCCGTCGTCGAGTCGCTCCCGGGCGCGGGCAAGGCGCCGCAGGGCGATCAGACCACGATCCTTGTCGTCGACGACGAGCCCGAGATCCGGAAGCTGCTCCGCCGCATCTTCGAGGAGCGCGGGTACCGCGTCGAGGAGGCCGACCGCGGGCTCCTCGCCCTGCGCATGGTCAAGGAGAATCCGCCCGACGTGATGATCCTGGACGCCATGCTGCCCGAGGTGCACGGCTTCGACATCGCCCGCCGCATGAAGGGCACGCAGCGCTACGGCCACATCCCGATCATCATGATCTCGGCCGTGTACCGCGGGTGGCGGTTCGCCGAGGACCTGAAGTCGAGCTACGGCGTCGAGGCCTACATCGAGAAGCCCTTCCGCGTCGCGGACGTCGTCGCCGCCGTGGAGAACGCCCTGCAG
This sequence comes from Sorangium sp. So ce119, assembly GCF_051524405.1. Lineage (NCBI taxonomy): Bacteria > Pseudomonadati > Myxococcota > Polyangiales > Polyangiaceae > Sorangium > Sorangium sp. So ce119. The sequence goes on from NZ_CP150310.1 coordinate 1,165,525, forward strand.
GCGCGCTCGATCCGCGGCGATCAGGACCGGATCTCGGCCGAGGCGGAGCGCCTCCTCGCCGCGGGGATCGCGGCGTACCGCGCCGGCGATTTCGACAAGGCCGTGCGGCACCTGCGCGAGGGCACGGCCATCGACCCGCTCGCGTACCGGCTGCACTTCCACCTCGGCCTGCTCTACGGCAAGCAGGGCCAGCTCTACGACGCCATCCAGGAGCTGGAGACCGCCCTGCACATCAACGGCAAGCACTTCCCGGCGCTGAAAAACCTCGCCGTGCTGTACCAGAAGGCCGGGTTCCGCAACAAAGCGATCGAGACGTGGGAGCGCGCCCTGGGCGTCGCGCCCGATGACCCGACGCGGCAATCCATCAAGGAACACCTGCTCGGGTTGCTCTGACCGCGCCTACCCCATGTCGTTTGGGGTCAAGCTGTCGTAGAGTGCGCGGATTCCAACCCGCAGGCGCGTTCCTGGATGAAATTCATCTGCGATAACTGCAAGGCCAAGTACCAGATCGGCGACGAGAAGGTCGCCGGCAAGTCGGTACGGATGCAGTGCCGGCGCTGCGGGCACCTGATTCAGGTCAGCGCGAGCGTCACCGAGAGCTCCGTGGCGCAGGCGCTCCCCGTCGAGCCGCCGCGCGCGGCGGGCGACGACGCGCACCTCGCCCCTTCGAGCGAGGAGGCGCCGTCCGCCGGGACAGGCGCGCCGGCCGCCCGCGCCGCGAGCCCCGTGAGGCCGCCGGCCTCGGCCCAGGGCGCCGCGCCGTCGCCGCCCCGGCCGGCGTCGCAGCCCCTCCCGCGCCCCGGGGGAGCGCCTCGACCTCCGGTCGCGCCGCGCGCCGTGCCCGCGCCCGTCGCGCGGCCGGCGTCGAGCGCGTCGCCCGCGTCGAGCCCGCGCCCTGCGACCGCGCCGCAGCCGCCGCCGGAGGCGCGCCCCGCCCAGCCGGCGCCCGCGAGGCCGGCGGTGCCCGCCACGTCCGCCGCCAGGGGAGCGGATCCCACGCCGTCGCCGTCCGGGGTCGCCGGCGCGTTCAAGCGGACGATGTCCGATGACCGCCCGCTCGCCAAGGCGCCGACCGCGCGCGCCGCGTCGAGCGAGGACTGGTACGTCGGGGTCGGCGGTGTCCCGCTCGGCCCGGTGCGGCTCTCCGTCATCCGCGAGAAGGCGCAGGTGGGCGCCGTGGATGGCGACTCGCTCGTCTGGCGCGAGGGGTTCGACGAGTGGCTGCCGCTCAAGAACTTCCCGGAGCTGCTCGAGATCGTCACCCAGGCCCAGTCCACCCGGGTGTCCACGCCCGCGCGCCGGACCAGCAGCACGGGCTTCTCGGTCGCTCAGGCGCAGGTCCCGCCCTCGACGAAGGTCCCCTCCTCGGCGAGGGTCCCCCCGTTGGCCGGGGCCGCGCCAGCGCGCCCGGCGGTGCGCGAGCCCGAGCCTCCCGGCGTGAGGGAGCAGCCCCCGGCGGTCGCCGGCTCGGTCGCCGCCTTCACGGCGGCGGGGACGCCCGCCACATCGACCTCACCGGCCGCGTCCCCTGGGCGCGTCACGCCGGCCACGCCGACCGGCAGCGCGCCGGGCGCGTGGCCGGGCGCCTCGGGGGGCGCCGCGGCGGCCCATGCCGCGGGCGGCGCGCCGATCGCGGTGCTCGCCGATCCCTTCTCGACCGCGCCGGCGGCCCACGTCGCCTCCGCGCCGCAGCCCGAGCTGGCGGCGCCCTTCTCGGCGAGCGCCGGTCTTGCCGCGGGTGGCCTGGCCGCGGGCGGCTCGCCGCCTGCGACGGCGTCCGCTGCCGGCCTGGCGGTGGGCGGACCGCCCTCCGGCGCGGCTCGCACGGGCGGCCTGGCCGCGGTCGCCTCACCGCAGGCGGCGGCGCCGGCGAGCGCGCTCGCTTCTGCGGAGCCCGCCCCTTTGGTGGCCACGCCTGGCAGCCTCGTGGAGACGGTCGCGCCGAGGCGCCGGTCGGGCATGAGCCCGCTCGCCTATGCCTTCATCGCCATGGCAGCGGCGTTCGGCGGCGTCTCCGCGTACGTCCTCCTTTCTCCCAAGCCGCAGCCCGTGCAGGTCGTGACCGTCCCGCAGCTCCAGCCGGCCGACCTGCTGCCGACAGCGGCCCCTCCGCCTCCGCCGAGCGTGGAGCCGGACGCACCTCCGCCGGCCGACACCGCGTCGGCCAAACCCGAGGTCGCCTCGCCGGGCAAGCCAGGCGGCGCCGCGAGCCAGCGCCCCCAGCCCGAAAAGCCGGTCGCCTCGGCGAGCCCTGCGCCGTTCGACCGGTCCGGGTTCGGCGCGGGGGTCCCCGGTCCCTCGTCGGGGCCGGGCAGCCAGGGCGCCGGCGCTGGCCTGAGCCAGCTCTCTCAAGGGGAGATCTCCAGCGTCGTCGAGGGGAACCGCCCCAGCGTCCGGCGCCATTGCTGGCAGCCCGCCCTCGACGCGCGCGATCGCAATGCGTCCACCACGGCCCGCGTCTCGGCCTCGGTGGTCATCGGCGCCTCGGGCGCCGTCCAGTCGGCCTCGGCCGCCGGGTCGGAGAAGGATTACCCCGGCCTGTCGAGCTGTATCGCCTCGCGGATCAAGTCCTGGCGGTTCCCCCCTTCGTCGGGCTCCACGCCGGTGACCATCCCGTTCGTGTTCGCCGCCCAGTAAGCGCGCCCCCTGCGGCGCCGGCGCAGGGGAGGGGAGGCCGCATCGCCGGGGCGCTGCGCTTTACGCCTGCCCGGGCAGGCGGTAATCGACGCGATCATGGCAGAGCGCAAAGTCCGCATCCTCGTGGCGAAGCCCGGCCTCGACGGCCACGACCGCGGCGCCAAGGTGGTCGCCCGGGCCCTCCGCGACGCGGGCTTCGAGGTGGTCTACACGGGCCTGCACCAGACGCCGGACATGATCGCCTCCGCCGCGGTGCAGGAGGACGTCGACGCCGTGGGGCTGTCGATCATGTCCGGAGCGCACAACACCCTCTTCCCCGCCGTCATCGAGGCCCTCCGCAAGCACGGCGCCGAGGACATCGTGGTGTTCGGTGGGGGCATCATCCCGGACGAGGACATCGCGCGCCTCCAGAACGCCGGCGTGAAGGGCGTCTTCACCCCCGGGACCACCCTGAAGAGCATCGTGGAGTGGGTCCAGACCAATGTGACCCCCCACGGCTGACCGCCGGGGCAACGGGTCTCCCCACTCTCCCCCACCGCCCGCCTCCCCGGCCGGGCTTCCCCGAGCTGACCGCCGGCGCCGGGGGTCTCCCCACTCTCCTCCACCACCCGCCGCTCCCACCGGACCTCCCCCGGCCGCTGAGCCGCTGAGCCCGTCCGGTTTGCGCGGGTTCCTCCGCCGTTCGGGGCGCGAAAGGCCGCCTCCGTGGGCAGCGATCCGCCTTGCTTCATTTCGAACTTGCCAGACCTTCGCCTGACGTGCCCGCACCACCCCCGAGACACTCCCCACTTCCTCCCACGGACCCCGCTGGCCCGGGAAGTTGCGGTATTCCCCGCGGTTTTTACGGGTGCGACCCTGGAGGTGAATGTCCTACATAGGTGGCCATCGGGGTCCAGAAATCTCCCAATCTGTTGACACTCGGCGCCTCCCTCCGTAGCGTGGCGGAGCTTCGTGGGAAGAAGTGGCAGAGAATGTCACGACGCGGTGCGCGCCCGGTGCAGCAACGCGTCAGCAAGCCCTCGGCGGGACAGGCCAGCCGCAGCTGGGGTCGATGAGCACGATGTTTCGCGGTCACTTCGAGCACGCGATCGACGCGAAGGGGCGCACGAGCCTCCCTTCGCGTTTTCGCGACGTGCTCGCGGCCGCGAACGACCTGCGCATGGTCATCACACCGGCCCTCTTCGACCCTTGCCTACATGCCTACCCGATGAAGGCCTGGGAGGAGCTGGAGGCCAAAATTGCAGCATTGCCGCAATTTGATTCCAACGTGGTCGCGTTCCGGCGCCGCTACCTGTCCGCGGCCGTCGAGTGCGACCTCGACAAGCAGGGCCGGATCCTCATCCCGCCGTCCCTCCGCGAGCACGCCAGCCTCACCAAGGACGTGCTGTGGGCGGGCATGGGACAGACGATCGAGCTCTGGTCGAAGGAGCGGTGGCAGGCCGCTCAGCAGATGAGCGAGGTCGAGCTCCAGAGCTTCAAGACCGCAATCGCGGAGCAGTTCCGCCTATGAACGTCGTCAATGTAGTCCCCATGCACCTTCCCCCTCCGCCGCCCCGCCCGCGCGGCGAGCCGCACGTCACCGTCCTCGGCCGCGAGGTGCTCGCCGCGATCTCGCCGGTCAGCGAGGGCATCTACGTCGACGCAACCCTTGGCGCCGGCGGCCACGCCGAGACGATCCTCGAGACGCCCGGCACCCGGGTCATCGGGATCGACCGCGACGAGCGCGCCCTCGCCATCGCGCGCGCCCGGCTCGCCCGGATGGGGGAGCGGGTGACCTACGTTCACGGCGAGTTCTCCGAGATCGAGCGGCACCTCGCGGCCCTCGGCGTCGCGCAGGTGGACGGCCTCGTGGCCGACGTCGGCGTGAGCTCCATGCAGCTCGACGATCCGGCCCGCGGCATGAGCTTCCGCGCCGAGGGGCCGCTCGACATGCGGATGGATTCGAGCCGCGGCGAGACGGCGCTCGAGCTGATCGAGCGGCTCAGCGACGAGGAGCTCGCGGATCTGATCTACCGCTACGGCGAGGAGCGCCGCAGCCGCAGGGTCGCCCGCTGCATCAAGCAGGCGGCCGAGAGCGGCGAGCTCGAGACGACGCTCGACCTGCGGCGCGCCGTGGTGCGCGCCGTGGGGCCGGCGCGCATCGGCGGCGTCGATCCGGCGACGCGCACGTTCCAGGCGCTGCGCATCGCCGTGAACGGAGAGCTCGACGAGCTCGAGGCGCTGCTCGCGGCGGCGCCCCGGATCATCGCGCCCGGCGGCGTGCTCGCCGTCATCGCCTTCCACTCGCTCGAGGATCGCATCGTCAAGCGCGCGCTGCGCGAGCCGGACGTGTGGCAGCCGCTCACGAAGAAGCCGGTGACCGCGGGCGACGACGAGATCGCCGACAACCCGAGGGCCCGCAGCGCGAAGCTCCGCGCCGCGCGGCGCGTCGGCCCCCCGGAGGCGCACGCGTGACGCAGCGCCCGTTCCTCGCGCTCTGGACGCTCGCGGTGGCCGCGACGGTGGCGGCGTTCGTCGTGCACCTCGCCTTGCGGGGGCGCACGGTCGACCTCGGCTACCGGCTCGGGCGGGCGCGCGCCGAGCAGGCGCGGCTGCGCGAGGTCAAGCGGGTGCTGTCGCTCGAGGCGGCCAGCTACGAGACCCCGCAGCGCGTGGAGATGGTCGCCCGAACGCTGCTCGGCATGACGCCGCCGCCGCCCGAGCGGGTCATCCCGGTGCGGGGCTACGCGGCGCCCTCCGGCGATCGCGAGGCGGCGAGCGGGGAGACGGGCAGCGCGGCGCCGGGCGAGGGGCGGCAGGAATGAAGAACCTCGACCCCCGGCGCGCGCGGTGGATCCGCATCCGCATGGGCCTGCTCTGCGGCCTGATGGCGCTCGGCCTCGGCGGCGTCGTGTCCGGCGCGTACCGCATCGAGGTCGAGGACGGCGACGCCTGGTACGACCTCGCGGAGCGGCAGCGCCAGCGGCGGCTCCACATCACGCCGAAGCGCGGCACGATCTACGACCGGAACGGCGCGCCGCTCGCGGAGAGCGTGGAGGTGCCCAGCGTCTCGGTGGACGCGGTCGAGATGCTCCGCGGCATCGAGGAGAAGTACATCCCGACGCAGATCCAGCAGTACGCCGAGCGCATCGCGCAGGCGCTCTCGCTGCCCGTCGAGGAGGTCGCCGAGAAGCTCGGCCGGCGGCGCCGCTTCGCGTGGCTGAAGCGCCGCATCTCCGAGCAGGAGGTCGAGAACATCCGCGCGCTCTCGGAGCGGCGGCAGCGCTACCCGGTGCGCGGGCTCGTGATCGAGGGCGAGGGGCGCCGCTTCTACCCGAACCGCGAGCTCGCCGGCCCGCTGCTCGGCTTCGTCGCCACCGACGGCGAGGGCAAGGAGGGGATCGAGCTCAGCCTCGAGCACGAGCTCCGCGGCAACGCGTCCGAGGTGCGCGGGCTCCGCGATCGATCGGGCCGGCTCATCTTCTCCGAGGGGATCGCGGACGAGCAGGCGCTCGCCGGGCACAACGTCCACCTGACGATCGACAAGGGCATCCAGTTCACCGCCGAGCGCGAGCTCGAGGCGGCGATGAAGACGTACGAGGCGCTCGGCGGATCGATCGTCGTCGTCGATCCCGAGAACGGCGAGATCCTCGCCATGGCGAGCGCGCCGGGGTTCAACCCGAACGACTACTCGCAGAGCGACCCCGGCTCCCGGCGCAACCGCTGCGTCGTCGATCGCTTCGAGCCCGGGTCCACGATGAAGGTGTTCGCCATCGCGAGCGCGCTCGCGGCGAAGAGCGTCTCCCCGAGCGCGACCATCTACTGCGAGGAGGGGAACATGGCGATCGACAACGTCGTGATCCACGACACGCACGTGCACAAGTGGCTGACGATCCCGCAGATCCTCGGCCAGTCATCGAACATCGGCACGGCGAAGATCGCGCTCGGGCTCGGCGAGCAGCGGCTCTACGAGGGCTTCCGTCGGTTCGGCTTCGGCGATCTGACCGGCGTGCCGCTGCCGGGCGAGTCGGTGGGCGTGCTCAGGCCGCGCGGCCGCCCGTGGGTCCAGGTCGAGACGGCGGCGGCGTCGTTCGGTCAGGGGATCAGCGTGACCACGCTGCAGCTCGCGATGGCCACGGCGTCGATCGCCAACCGCGGGCGGCTGCTCGAGCCGATCCTGGTCAAGCGGATCACCGACGGCACGGGCGTCACGCTGTCGGAGCCCTCGCCGCGCGTGCGCCGCGACGCGGTGCCCGCGCAGATCGCCCGGATGCTGTCGGAGATGCTCGTCGCGGTGACCGAGGGGGACGGGACCGGCGTCGAGGCGGCCATCCCGGGGTTCCGCGTGGCGGGCAAGACGGCCACGGCGCAGAAGATCGACCCCGCGACGGGCAAGTACACCGACACCCACTACGTGGCGTCGTTCGTCGGGTTCATCCCGGCCGAGAAGCCGCGTCTCGTCATCGCGGTGGTGCTCGACGAGCCGATGGGCGGCACCTACGCCGGCGGCTCCGTCGCCGCGCCGATCTTCCGGCGGGTCGGCGAGATGGCGCTGCGCTACCTGGGCGTCACCCCGCGCGGGAGCGTGCCGATGAAGCTGTCGGAGATCGGCGAGCAGTCGGGGGAGGACATCGCGGCGAACACCTACCAGGTGCTCAACGAGGCGCGATCCGCGGCGGCGCCGATCTCGACCGCGGTGGTCACGCCTTCCGCGCCGCTGAAGACGGGGGAGCTGCGCGTCCCGGATCTCACCGGGCTGCCGCAGCGCGAGGCGGTGAAGAGCGCCGCGACGCTCGGGCTCGACCCGAGCGTCGAGGGCACGGGCAGGCTCACGCGCCAGGAGCCTCCGCCGGGGACCGTGCTGCCCAAAGGATCGCCCCTGAAGCTCATCTTCGAGCCCCCCACATGACAGAGCGCGACCCCAGAGACGCCGCCGTCGCCGAGACCGAGCTCGCGCTCTGTCTCGGCGACGTGCTGCGCGAGACCCCGGGCGCCGCGCTCTCGCCGGCGGAGGCCGCGGGCCTGCTCGTGACGGGCGTGCACCTCGACTCGCGCAAGGTGGCGGAGGGGGACATCTTCGTCGCGCGGGCGGGGGCGCGCGCGCACGGCGAGCAGTTCATCGCCGAGGCGGTCGCGCGCGGCGCGCGGGCGGTCATCCTCGCCCGCGGGAGCGCGGCCGACACGCTCGGCGCCGCCCGCGTCGAGGTGCCCGACGTGCCGCTCGCGCTCGCCCAGGCCGCGGCGGTCGTCTACGGGCACCCGACCTTCACGCTCGAGGTCGTCGGCATCACCGGCACCAACGGCAAGACCACGACCGCCCACCTCGTCCAGGCCTGCATCGATCGGTGCGGCGGGCGGGCCGGGATCGTCGGGACGCTCGGCTACCGCTTCGGCGATCTCGACGTCCCCGCGTCGCACACGAGCCCCGAGGCGGACGAGCTCGCCCGCGTCGCCGCCGGGATGGTCGATCGCGGCGCGACGCACCTCGTGATGGAGGTGTCGTCGATCGCGCTCGCGGCGAAGCGCGCGGACGCGACCCGCTTCCGGATCGCCGTCTTCACGAACCTCACGCAGGATCACCTCGACTACCACGGCACGATGGACGTGTACGCGGCGGCGAAGGCGCGCCTGTTCGTGGATCTCGGCCCCGGCGCCGCCGTCATCAACGTCGACGATCCGTTCGGTCGGAAGCTCGTCGAGATGATCGCGCCGGGCGGGCTCTCGCGGCCGGCCGCGTCGACGCTCGCGCGCTACTCGACCGAGGTGGGCGCGGGCCCGGACACGGCGGAGATCGCCCCCGTCGAGCTCGCGCATACCGCGAGCGGCATCTTCCTCCGCGCGCGCACGCCCGCCGGCGAGGTCGCCATCCGTTCCCACCTGCTCGGCGCGCACAACGCGTCGAACCTGCTCGCCGCGCTCGCCGTGGCGTACCTGCTCGGGTTCGACGTCGAGGACGCCGCCGCGGCGCTCTCGTCGCCGATCCAGGTCGCGGGTCGCCTGGAGCGCTGCGACACGCCGGGCGCCGATGACGTGATCGTGCTCGTCGACTACGCCCACACGCCGGACGCCCTCGCGCGGGTGCTCGCGAGCGTCCGCGCCCTCAGCGAGGGGCGCGTCCTCTGCGTCTTCGGGTGCGGCGGCGACCGCGATCCGCTGAAGCGGCCGCGGATGGGCGAGGCCGTCGGCCGCGGCGCCGACGTCGCCGTCGTGACCAACGACAATCCACGAAGCGAGGACCCGCGCGCGATCGCCGACGCCATCCTGCCGGGCCTCGCGGCCGGGCGCGCGCGCGTCGTCGTGGAGCTCGACCGGGCGCGCGCGATCGAGCGCGCGGTGCTCGAGGCGGAGCCCGGGGACCTCGTCCTCATCGCCGGCAAGGGCCACGAGCCGTACCAGATCATCGGCGGCGTCACGCTGCCGTTCGACGACCGCGACGAGGCGCGCCGCGCGCTCGCGGCCCGCCGCGACCGGTCCATGGCCGCGCGGCAGTCGCGCGGAGGTGCGGCGTGATCTACGAGCTCTTCTACCCGCTCAAGTTCCACTACGGCTGGCTGAGCTGGCTCAACGTCCTGCGTTACATCCCGTTCCGCACGATCATGGCGACGATCACCGCCATGGTGCTGACGTTCGTGCTCGCGCCGTGGTTCATCCGCGAGCTCCGGCGCAAGCAGATCGGGCAGGTGGTCCGCGCCGAGGGGCCGGAGACGCACAAGATCAAGGCGGGCACGCCGACGATGGGCGGAGCGCTCATCCTGCTCTCGCTGCTGCTCCCCACCGTGCTGTGGGCCGATCTCAGGAACCCCTTCGTCCTCGCGACGACGGCCGTCACCGCGGGCTACGGCGTCATCGGCTACCTGGACGACTTCCTCAAGATCAAGCGGCGGAACAGCGGCGGCCTGCCCGGCCGCTACAAGCTCATCGGCCAGGTGCTCATCGGCGGCGCGGCCGTGTCCTACACGTTCCTGATCGCCTCGAAGCTCCCGCCGGACTGGGCGGAGATCAGGACGCGGCTCTCGATCCCGTTCGTCGCGTTCTCGAAGTACCCGATCGAGCTGCCGCTCTACGCCTACGTCCCGTTCGCCGTGTTCGTCGTCGTCGCGACGTCGAACGCCGTGAACCTCACCGACGGCCTCGACGGCCTCGCGATCGGCCCGGTGATCATCAACGCGGGGACGTACCTCATCCTCGCGTACATCGTCGGCGCGTCGATCGCGAACTTCTCGCTCGCGACCTACCTCGACATCCCGGCGATCGCGTCCGCCGGCGAGCTCTCGGTGTACTGCGGCTCGGTCATCGGCGCCGGGATCGGCTTCCTCTGGTACAACACGTACCCCGCGCAGGTCTTCATGGGGGACGTCGGCTCGCTCGCCCTCGGCGGCGGGCTCGGGATGCTCGCCGTCTTCACCAAGAACGAGCTCCTGTCGATCATCCTCGGGGGGATCTTCTTCATCGAGACGGTCAGCGTCATCACGCAGGTCCTCTCGTTCAAGCTGACCGGCAAGCGCGTCTTCTTGATGGCGCCGATCCACCACCACTACGAGAAGAAGGGGTGGGCGGAGCCCAAGATCATCGTCCGCTTCTGGATCATCTCCATCCTCCTGGCGCTGGTCTCCCTGGCGTCGATGAAGCTGCGCTGAGGGCATGATGGACGTCCGCGGGCGAACAGTGATCGTCGTCGGTCTCGGCCGGAGCGGTGTCGCGGCCGCGCGCCTCCTGATGGAGCGCGGCGCGCGCGTCATCGCGAACGACGGCGCGCCGCGCGAGCGGCTCTCCGCAGCGGCTGCGTCGCTCGAGGCGGAGGGCGTCGTGCTCGCGCCGGGCGGGCACGACCCGGCGCTGTTCGAGGGCGCCGATCTCGTGGTGGTCTCGCCGGGCGTGCCGTCGTTCCCCGCGCTCGACGCCGTCGAGCGCTCCGGGCGCGAGGTCATCGGCGAGCTCGAGCTCGCGTCGCGCTTCGTGTCGGCGCCCATCGTGCTAGTCGGGGGGACCAACGGCAAGAGCACGACGACGGCGCTCACGGGCGCGATGCTCGAGCGCGCCGGCCTCCGCACCTTCGTCGGCGGCAACTTCGGGACCCCGCTCGCCGAGGTCGTGGGCGAGGCGTGGGATGTCCTCGTCCTGGAGATCTCGAGCTTCCAGGCGGAGCGCGTCCCGACGCTGCACGCCCGCGCGCATGCCCTGCTGAACATCACCGACGATCACCTCGACCGCTACCCGAGCTTCGCGGCGTACGCGGACGCGAAGGGCAACCCGTTCGTGCGCATGACGCCGGAGGACGTCGCGGTCGTCCCGCTCGGCGACGAGCTCGTGGCGCGGCAGGCGGCGCGGGGGCGCGCCCGTGTCGTGACGTTCAGCGCGAGCGACCCCCGCGCCGACGTGGCCGTGGCGGGCGGCGCGATCGTCGATCGCGTCGCGGGCGCGAGCTACCCGCTGGAGCGCGTCCGGCTCACGGGCGCGCACAACCTCGCGAACGCCTGCGCCTCGGTGGCGCTGGCCGCCGGGCTCGGCGCTCCCGCCGAGGCGATCGCGGAGGCGCTCGCGCGGTTCGAGGGGCTCGAGCACCGGACCGCGCTCGTCGCCGACGTCGACGGCGTCCGCTACTACGACGACTCCAAGGGGACGAACGTCGGCGCCTCCGTCGCCGCGCTCTCCGGCCTGCGCGAGCAGAAGGCCGTCCTGATCGCGGGTGGGCGCGACAAGCTCGGCGACTACGCGCCGCTCGTGGTGGCGCTGCGCGACCGGGGCCGCGCGCTCGTCGTGCTCGGCGAGGCCGCGGAGCGCATCGCGGCCGCGGCGAGCGGCGTCCTGCCGATCGCGCGGGCGAGCTCGATGGACGAGGCGGTGCTCGCCGCGCGCTCGCTCGCGCAGCCCGGCGACGCGGTGCTGCTCAGCCCCGCGTGCTCCAGCTTCGACATGTTCCGCGACTACAAGGACCGCGGCGACGCCTTCGTCCGCGCGGTCCGCGAGCTCCAGAGGTCGACCGGCGGGGTCGCCGGGGAGGTGGCGTCGTGATGTCGTGGCGCGGAGGGTTCGGCGCGCGCGCCGATGCACCCAGGAACCGGCACATCGGTCCCCCGGAGCAGGAAAAGGCCGAGCCGGGCGGGGTCGCGGCGGCGGCCGAGGCGTTCTGGAAGGTGCGATCGAGCCCCTCGGGCCCGGTCGACGCCCTCCTCGCGGCGGTCGTCACGGCGCTCATCGGCTTCGGCGTGGTGATGGTCTACAGCGCGAGCGCGGTCGAGGCGACGGTCCGCTACAAGGACGCCCAGTTCTTCCTCAAGCGCCAGGCCGCCTACGCCGTCCTCTCGATCGCCACGATGTGGATCACGAGCCGCATCGATTACCGGCGGCTCAAGGTCCTCACGTACCCGGTGCTCATCACCGTGACGGGGATGCTCGTCGCGTGCGTGGCGGGCCTCGGCCACAGGGCGGGCAACGCCTACCGGTGGATCGCGCTCGGCCCGGTCCACGTGCAGCCGGCCGAGATGGCGAAGCTCGGTATCGTGCTCTGGCTCGCGTACTCGCTCTCCAAGAAGGCCGATCGCATCAAGTCGTTCTCGGTCGGCTTCCTCCCGCACCTCATCGTGGTCGGGCTCCTGATGCTCCTCTGCCTCAAGCAGCCCGACTTCGGCAGCGCCGTCGTGCTGCTCTTCCTGACCTTCACGCTGCTGTTCGTCGCGGGCGCGCGCGTCCCGTACATCGCCGCGTTCTCCATGCTGCTGGCGCTCGCCGGCGCCGCGCTCGTGCGCTTCAGCGGCTACCGCTACGCGCGCTACCTCGCGTGGATCGACATGGACAACAACCGCGCCGACCTCGCCTACCAGCCGTTCCAGTCGGTCATGAGCTTCGGCTCCGGCGGCGTGTTCGGCCTGGGCCTCGGGCGTGGGCTGCAGGTGCTCTACCTGCCGGAGGCGCACACCGACTTCGTGTCCGCGATCGTCGGCGAGGAGCTCGGCTTCGTCGGCATCGTCGGCCTCTGCGCGGCGTACCTCGTCATCGTCTCGCGCGGCGTGAAGATCGCCCTCGAGGCCGCCGACGACTACGGCAGCTTCATGGCCTTCGGCATCGCGACGCTCTTCGGCGTGCAGGCGATGACGAACCTCGCGGTCGCGATGGCGATCCTCCCGACGAAGGGGCTCACGCTGCCGTTCCTCAGCTACGGCGGCTCGTCGCTGCTCGTGAACGCCGCGGCCGCGGGCATCCTGCTGAGCATCAGCCGATCGCGGACCGTGGTCGCTCCCGATCCGAGGGGCGAGGGGCGAGGGGCGCCCGTCCCGCACGCGCCGAGCGCGTCGGCCCTGGTGGCCGCGTCGGCCGAGGAGGGCGGCGCGTGACGACCGTGCTGATCGCAGGAGGCGGCACTGGCGGCCATGTCTTCCCGATGGTCGCGGTGGGCGACGCCGTCCGCGCCGCCGCGCCCGAGGCGCGCGTGGTCTACGTCGGCACCGCGCGCGGCATCGAGGTGCGCGTGATGGGCGAGCGCGGCGACGACCTCGAGCTGCTCCACGTCCTGCCGCTCCGCGGGGGTGGGCTCTCCGGCTTCGTGCGCGGCGCTGCCCGCGCGGGCCGCGTCCTCCCGGAGGCGAGGCGGCTGGTCGAGCGGCTCGACGCCCGCGTGGTGCTCTCGCTCGGAGGCTACGCCGGCGGCCCGGTGTCCCTCGCGGCGCGCTCGCTCGGCGTGCCGGTCGCGATCCTGGAGCCGAACAGCGTCCTCGGGCTGTCGAACCGGCTCCTCTCGCCCCTCGTCGATCGGGCGTACGTCGCGTTCCCGGAGGCGGGGCGCGCGCTGCGCCCGAGCACGGTGCGCCTCTTCGGCGTCCCGCTCCGGCGCGCGTTCGCCCGCGCGCCGTACGCTCCGCGCGAGGGCAGGCTCAGCCTGCTCGTGCTCGGCGGCAGCCAGGGCGCGCTGGCGCTGAACGACGTCGTGCCTCGCGCCATCGCGCAGGGACGCGAGCGCGGCCTCGATCTCGTCGTGGTGCACCAGACGGGCAGGGATCGCGAGCCCGCCGTGCGGTCGCTCTACGCCGAGCTCGGCCTCTCCGAACACGCTCGCGTCGTCCCGTTCATCGATGACGTGGCGGAGGCGCTCGCGGCGGCCGACGTGGTGATCGCCCGCGCGGGCGCGTCGACGCTCGCCGAGCTCTGCGCCGTGGGCCGCCCCTCAATCCTGATTCCGTACCCGTTCGCGGCCGACGATCACCAGATGAAGAACGCGCAGTCCCTCGAGCGGGCTTCCGCCGCGGTGGCCATCGCCCAGGCCGACGCCACCGAGGCGCGCATCGCGGGCGAGCTCGCCCGCCTCGCGGCGGCCCCGGCGCTCCGCGCCCGCATGGCGGACGCCGCGGCGGCGTTCGGCACGCCGGACGCCGCCGCGCGCGTCGCCGCCGATCTGCTCGAGCTCGCGCGCGCTCCGCGCCACCGCGCGCTGCGCTTCCCCATCGGCGGCGCTCGCGCGAAGCGCGCAGCAGAGGAGGCGCCGCGTCGCGCCGCGATGAGAGGGGCCGCGCCGCCGGGCGCTCCCCTCGGCTGGGAGGAGGCAGGCTGATGTTCCGCGGTCGCGTTCGCCACGTCCATTTCGTCGGCGTCGGGGGCGTCGGGATGAGCGGCCTCGCCGAGATCTTGCGCTCGCTCGAGTTCGAGGTCTCCGGCTCGGACCTCAAGGAGAGCTCGACGACGCGGCGGCTCACGTCGCTCGGCGTCCGGATCGACATCGGCCACCGCGCCGAGAACGTCCGCGGCGTGGACGTCGTCGTCTACTCGAGCGCCATCCGGCCCGACAATCCCGAGCTCACCGAGGCGCGCGCGCTCGGGATCCCGGCGATCGGGCGCGCGGAGATGCTCGCCGAGCTGATGCGCGTGAAATACGGCGTCGCGATCGCGGGCTCGCACGGCAAGACCACCACGACCTCCCTGGTCGCCACGGTCCTGCGCGCCGCCGGCCTCGATCCCACCGTCGTCGTCGGCGGCAAGATGGCGGCCCTCGGCACGAACGCCCGGCTCGGCGCCGGCGATCTGCTCGTCGCCGAGGCCGACGAGAGCGACGGATCGTTCCTGCGGCTCACGCCGACGATCGCGGTGGTCACCAACATCGATCCCGAGCACCTCGATCACTACGGGACGCACGAGCGCATCAAGGACGCCTTCGTCGAGTTCGCCGCGCGCGTCCCGTTCTACGGGCTCGCCGTGCTCTGCCTCGACCACCCGCACGTCCAGGACCTGCTCCCGCGCATCCCGCGCCGCCACGTGACCTACGGCGTCTCGCCGCAGTCCGACTACTCCGCGCGCGGCATCCAGTTCCGCGGCCTCGAGACGAGCTTCAACGCCTACCGCCGGGGCGAGCCGCTCGGCGGCTTCACGGTGAGGATGCCCGGCGCGCACAACGTCCTGAACTGCCTCGCCACGATCGCGGTGGCGGACGAGCTCGAGGTCCCGCTCGACGTCACGAAGCAGGCGCTGGCCACGTTCGGCGGCGTCGCGCGCCGCTTCACCGTCGTCGGCTCGATCGGCGGCATCACGCTGGTCGACGATTACGGCCATCACCCGGCCGAGATCCGCGCCACCGTCGACGCCGCCAGGCGCGCGTTCCCCGGCGAGGATCACCGGATCGTCGTGGCGTTCCAGCCGCACCGCCATACCCGCACGCGCGATCTCTTCGACGAGTTCACGCGCGCCTTCAATCAGGCCGACGTGCTGCTCGTCACCGACATCTACGCGGCGGGCGAGCCGCCGATCCCCGGCGTCACCGCCGAGCGCCTCGTCCAGTCGATCCGCGAGCACGGCCACCACGACGCGCGCTTCGTCGCGGACAAGGCCGACCTCCCCGAGGCGCTCGAGCAGATCGTGCGGCCGGGCGACGTGGTCATCGCGCTCGGCGCGGGCGACGTGAACGCGTGCGTGCGGGATCTCAAGGCGCGGCTCGAGGCCAAGGGGCTGCCGCCCGAGGAGGGCAGCTCATGACCGAGCGCCCCAGCGCCCCGCCGCCGCCGAACCGCCGCCGCGCGTCGTCGCCGTCCGCCGCGGCGCCGCCCAACCGCGCGGCGCCCGCGCGCGCTTCGAAGCCGGAGCCCGTGGCCGCGGCGCCGGCGCCGAAGAACGAGCGCGTGCGCGCGACGACCCCGCCGCACGAGTCGCCTGCCCCGCCCGCGACGAGCGTCTCGGTGCGCCCCCCGCGCCCGCCTGGCAAGGGCGGCTCGCCGGGGGCGGCGCGCTCCGCGCGGCCGCTGTCGCGCCATTTCCGCGCGCTGCAGCTCCTCGCCGGCGCCGCCGTCGTGCTCGTCGCCTCGACCGCGGTCGCGTGGGGCGCGCGTCGCTACATCGTGTCGAGCCCGCGCTTCGCCGTCCGCACGGTGCTCGTCGACGGCGTCCAGCGCCGCACGGCCGAGCAGGTGGCGAGCTCCGGCGGCATCGAGGTGGGCAAGAACATCTTCACGCTCGATCTCGAGCTCGCCAGCGCCTCGATCGCCGCCGATCCCTGGATCGAGAAGGCGACCGTCACCCGCACGCTCCCCTCGACCGTCCACGTCAACGTGGTCGAGCGGGACGCGCAGGCCCTGGTCGCGATCGGCGGCGACCTTTACCTCGCGACGCGCGACGGCGAGCTCTTCAAGGAGCTCGCCGAGGACGATCCGGTCGACCTCCCCGTCGTCACGGGGATCACCGGCGAGCAGGTGGCGCGGGATCGCGCCGGCGTCGTCATCGCGGTCCGGCGCCTGCTCGACGTGGTCGAGGACATGGCGCGCGCCGGCGTCGCCCGCCGCTACCCGATCCAGGAGCTCCACATCGAACGGGACGGGTCGGTGGTCGTCACCATCGGCAAGGAGGGGATCGCGCTCCACCTCGGGCAGCCGCCCTACCGCGACAAGGTCGGCCAGGCGTCGCGGGTGCTCACCGAGCTCGCCCAGCGGAAGGCGAGCGCGTCGGTCATCTTCCTGGACAACGACGCGCACCCCGAGCGCGTCGTGGTGAGGATGAAATGAGCGCCGCCGCCCTCGTCACCGTCGCCGGCGTTCGCCGAGCAAAACTTGGCCGGTTCCGCTGGCTCATGGCAGCGTCGTGCCCGCCTGACACGCGCAGGGGGCTCGTCCCCGCATGAGGTGGTGCACGCAATGAAGAGCCGGATGGAGACTTCTGAGATCGTCGTCGGCCTGGACATCGGGACGACCAAGGTCTCGGCGGTCGTGGGCGAGATCGACGCTGATGGGATCACCATCCTCGGGGTGGGCAACGTCCCGTGCCGCGGCCTGCGAAAGGGCGTGGTGAGCAACATCGACTGGACGGTGCGCTCCATCGCCGAGGCCATCGAGGCCGCGCAGACGATGGCCGGCGTCGAGATCCGCACCGTCTACGCCGGCGTCGCTGGCAGCCACATCCGCTGCCAGCAGTCGGACGGCGTCGCCGCGGTCTCGGGCGGCGAGGTCACGCGGGTGGACGTCGAGCGCGTCCTCGAGGGCGCGCGGGCGATCCCCGTCGACGCCGATCGTCAGATCCTCCACGTCCTGCCGCGCGAGTTCACGGTCGACAACCAGGACGGCATCCGCGACCCGGTCGGCATGAGCGGCGTCCGTCTCGGCGTGAAGGTGAACCTGATCACCGCCGCGACCTCGTGCGTGCAGAACGTCGTCCGCTGCGCGGAGCGCTGCGGCCTCACCGTGGCCGACGTGGTACTCGAGCCGCTCGCCAGCGCCGAGGCGGTGCTCTCGGAGGACGAGAAGGAGATCGGCGTCGCCATCATCGACATCGGCGGCGGCACGACCGACCTGCTTCTTTACGTCGACGGCGGCATCGCGCACGCCAGCGTGATCCCGGCGGGCGGCAACAACGTGACCGCGGACATCGCCGCCGGGCTGCGCACGCCGATGGGCGAGGCCGAGCGCCTGAAGCGCAACGCCGGCTGCGCCCTCGGCCGCATGGTCGGCGACGAGGAGGAGATCGAGGTCCCCGGCGTCGGCGGGCACATGCCGCGCAAGGCGGCGCGCCGCGTCCTGTCGGACATCATCGAGCCGCGCGTCGAGGAGATCTTCGCGGTCATCCGCAAGCGGATCGAGGACACCGGGATGCTCGAGCAGCTCTCGGCCGGCGCGGTGCTCACCGGCGGCGGCGTCCTCATGGAGGGCATGACGGAGTTCGCCGAGGAGATCCTAGGGATGCCGGTGCGCCTCGGTGTACCGGTCGGCGTGCGTGGCATCACGCAGCTCGTGGCCGGCCCGCAGTACGCGACCGGCGTGGGCCTCGTGCAGTACGGCGCCAACGCGCTCGCGCAGGCGCGCGCGCTCACGCCGGTGGCGCTCGACGTCGGCCACATCGGTCACGCTGGGCGCGGCGAGGGCCGCCGCGAGAAGGTCCGTGAGCGCGAGTCGCGCCGAGAAATCGTCGAAGAAATGCCGATTGAAAAGAGGTCGAGCGGGAGGTTCTGGAACTGGCTCCGAGCTGCATTCTAGGCATGACGTAGCAAGAGAAAGTTGTTAGAGAATTGGGTTTGAGAGGGTCGAAGAGCGCACCGGCGATCCCTCTTGAAGACGAAGTCAAGAGGGTTTGAAAAACGGCGTTCACAGGGGAAGAGGCGCCCCTCTGAGCACCGTCCGGAGCGAGGACGTCCTCGCGCATTAGGGTTCCGTGCCGCTCGACCTTCGCGGGGGTCGGCGCCGGGCCGAGCGGCTAGCTGTACATCCCCGGGAGGAGTTCATGAGTTTCTCCATCGAGTTTGCCGACGAACACACCGGGTACGACGCCCGGATCAAGGTCATCGGTTGTGGCGGTTCTGGCGGCAATGCAGTCAACACGATGATCAACTTCGGCCTCGAGGGCGTGGAGTTCATCGTCGTCAACACGGACGCCCAGGCGCTGGGCGCGAGCCTCGCTCCGACCAAGCTCCACATCGGGGCGAGCGTCACGCGCGGTCTCGGCGCCGGCGCCGATCCCGAGAAGGGGCGCAAGGCGGCGCTCGAGGACGTGACCCGCGTGAAGGAGTGCATCCAGGGCGCGGACATGGTGTTCGTCACCGCGGGGATGGGCGGCGGCACCGGCACGGGCGCCGCGCCGGTCATCGCGCAGCTCGCGCGCGAGGAGGGCTGCCTCACCGTCGGCGTCGTGACGAAGCCGTTCTTCTTCGAGGGCAAGCAGCGCTCGCGCCGCGCCGAGCTCGGCCTGGCGATGCTCGCGGAGCACGTCGACACGCTCATCACGATCCCGAACCAGAAGCTCCTCTCGCTGGGCGACGAGGACCTCTCGTTCGTCGAGGCGTTCCGCAAGGCGGACGAGGTCCTCTATCAGGCGATCAAGGGCATCAGCGATCTCATCACGCAGAACGGGATCGTGAACGTCGACTTCGCGGACGTGAAGACGGTCATGTCGAACATGGGCCGCGCGCTCATGGGCACCGGCTGCGCGAAGGGGCAGGGCCGCGCCCGCCTCGCCGCGGAGATGGCCGTCAGCTCGCCGCTGCTCGACGACATCTCGGTCGAGGGCGCGACGGGCGTGCTCATCAATATCGTCGGCGGACCCGACATGCGGATGCGCGAGATCGAGGAGGCCGCGACGCTCGTGCAGGAGCAGGCGCACGAGGACGCGAACATCATCTTCGGCGCGACGATCGACGAGAACATGGGCGAGATGATCAAGGTCACGGTCATCGCGACCGGCTTCGATCACCTCGTCGCCGAGGTCCCCCACCAGCTCGCGAGCGCCGCGCAGCCCCGCGCGACCGCGCACTCGATCGGCGCGTCGCTCGCCGCCGCGGCCGGCCCGATGTCGGCGCGCTCCGCCCCGAGCGCTCCTCCCATGACGCAGCGCCAGCCGCACCGTCATGAAGAGGTCGCGTACCCGACCACCCGCCGGCCCGCGCCGCAGGTCCAGTCGGCAGGCGGCGGCCCGCGCGATCGCGCGAGCTTCGTCCCCCCGCTCGACTCCGACTGGGACACGCCCGCGTTCCAGCGCCGGGGCCAGTAGCAGCGTCTCGGCCCGCACGGAAGACCTCGCGAAGCCACGGCCCATCCTGGGCGTTCACGCTGTATTGCGCGTTGACAGGCGCGGGCGAGGACTTATGGTCAGCCGGCGCCTATGCCCCCTGTCGGGCAGGATCGACGCGGCGGTCCACCATTCATGAGTGAAAAGCGCGACTTCTACGAAGTTCTTGGCCTCGCGCGAGACGCGACGCCTGACGACATTCGCAAGGCCTATCGTCAGGCTGCGTTGAAGTACCACCCGGACCGAAACCCCGGTGATGCGTCGGCGGAGTCGCGCTTCAAGGAGGCCACCGAGGCGTACCAGGTCCTCTCCGACGAGGAGAAGCGCCGGCGGTATGATCAGTTCGGGCACGCCGGGCTCGAGGGGATGGGCGCCGGGGTCGACAGCGACATCTTCTCTCACTTCCAGGACATCTTCTCGGAGTTCTTCGGCGGCTTCGGCGGCGGGCAGCGCCGGCGGCGCGGCCCGGCGCGCGGCCAGGACATCCGGGTTCAGCAGCGGCTCTCGCTGCGCGACGCCCTGCTCGGCTGCAAGCGGGAGGTCGTCCTTCGCACGCCGGTCGCGTGCGAGGAGTGCTCCGGCTCGGGCGCGAAGCCGGGGACGAAGCGCAAGCCGTGCGGCACGTGCGGCGGCGCCGGTCAGGTCTCGACCTCGCGCGGCTTCGTGATGTTCACCCAGACCTGCCCCGAGTGCTCGGGTGAGGGGTCGGTCATCAAGACGCCGTGCGCCGCCTGCAAGGGGTTCGGCGCGGTCGAGAAGACGCGGAAGGTCGTTGTCAACTTCCCGGCCGGCATCGACGGCGGCCAGCGGCTGCGGGTGCCCGGCCAGGGGATGCCGGGCGCCCAGGGCGCGCCGCCTGGTGATCTGTACGTCGACGTCGATCTCGCCGCCGACGAGCGCTTCGAGCGCGACGGCCTCGACCTCATCACGCGAGCGCCCGTCTCCTTCGTCGACGCGGCGCTCGGCAGCACGGTGAAGATCGACCTGCCGGACGACACGGCGGTCGACGTCGAGATCCCGGCGGGCGTGCAGCCTGGCGAGGTGATCTCGGTGAAGGGCAAGGGGGCGCCCCGGATCGATGGCCGCGGTCGCGGCGCGCTCCAGGTGATCGTCCAGGTCGAGGTGCCGAGGAACCTCTCGCCCGCGGCGCAGGAGCTGCTCCGCAGGTTCCAGGACGAGGTCGCGAAGCACCAGCCCGCGGCAAAGGCGGCGACGGCGTAGCGATCGCCGGGCTCGGGACGAGGTCCAGCACCGGCGAGAACAGGGGCCGCGCGCATCACGCCGCGTGGCGCGGAGCGTCCAGCTGGTGCGCCGCGGCGCGGCGTCGGGTGACCGGCGCGCTGAGCGCGTCGTGCCGATCGCGCTCAGCGCGTGGTGCCGATCCAGGCGCCCGCGCACGCGAGGCTGAAGGCGATGGGGGCGAGCGCGGTCGCGAACACGACGGCGACGGGCGCGGCGAGGCCGAGCAGCACCAGCGAGCCCAGGATGGCGAGCGCCGCGGAGGCGGCCGGCTCCAGGACGCTGCCCGTCGAGGAGGCTCGGGCGACGAGGTAGCCGGCAACAGGGAATGCCGTGATCGCCGCCGCGACGAGCAGCAGGAGCGGCGCTGCCGCGGCGGTCGAGGCGTCCCCCCGATCCACCGCGGCGAAATCGACGCCGAAGCGATGGCCGAGCGCGACGGCGAGGGCGAGCGCGGTGGTCATCACCCCGACCGTGACGAGCGCGCCGAAGGCGATCCAGCTCAGCATCAGCGGCCGCTCGGTGCGCCGCAGCGCCTCGCGCATCGTGCCGAGCGACGGCGGCGAGAGGTGCGGGAGGAAGCGGCGCTCCCGCCGCTGCGAGCTGTGCGGTGACGCGCTCCGGCGGAGCAGATCGCGCGCGGCCAGGAACGTCACGAAGCCGATGCCGAGGAGGATCGGCGCCGCGATGAAGAGCGCGACCGGCCGGCACGCGAAGACGATGTAGTCGTAGGCGCCGTTGAGCAGCATCGCGGCGAGCCACGCCGCGTTGAAGCGGCGGCCTCCCAGCGGCCGCTTGCGCTCGCGACCGAGCGCGTAACCCCAGAGCGACGCGAAGAAGAGGTGCGCCGGCACGGCGAGCGCGGCCCGCACGACGTCGATCGACGACAGCGGCCGGCCCCAGAGGTACACGGCGTTGTGGGCCGACACGAACCCTAGCGCCGCGGCGGCGGCGTAGACCAGCCCGTCGAACGGCTCGTCGACGGTGCGCAGCCGGGCCATCGGCGCGACCGCCGCCACCTTGAGCCCCTGCTCCAGCGGCGCCACGACCACGAAGAGGTAGATCAGCGTGACGGCGTCGAGCGTGCCGGCGGCCTTGTCGAGCCCTTGCCAGCGCTGGAGGAAGCCCTCGAGCAGCAGCGCTGGCACGAACGCGATCGCGCCGAGCAGCGCGGTCCCCACCACGAACCGGCGCCTGCCATAGAGCCGCTGGGTCCCGAGGAGGAGCGCGGCCAGTCCTCCGAGCGGCGCGGCGAC
This sequence comes from Sorangium sp. So ce119, assembly GCF_051524405.1. Lineage (NCBI taxonomy): Bacteria > Pseudomonadati > Myxococcota > Polyangiales > Polyangiaceae > Sorangium > Sorangium sp. So ce119. The sequence goes on from NZ_CP150310.1 coordinate 1,187,595, forward strand.
GGTGGCGAGCCAGATGAGCGCGTCGACTGCGGTCATGGGCGGGAGGGCAGGGGAGGCGACGCTCGCTCGGCGGCCGCTAGAAGTGGAGCCCGGCGACCGCGGTCAGGGCGAGCGCCGAGCCGACGCTCGAGCCCTCGGCCGCGAGCAGATCGGCCTTGGCCTGCTGGGGCGTGGTGGCGGCTTCGCTCCTGATGCGATCGATCTGCGCGGAGGTGAGCCCCGGCCTGGTGAGCGCCAGGAGCTCCCAGCTCGCGTTCGCGCCGATCGAGAAGACCGGCGACAGGTACACGTCGAGCCCGCCGGAGATCCTCCCGTAGAAGCCGCGGATCGCGATGGCGTCGGCCGCGCCGCGCACCGCGCTCTTGAAGCTGCCGAGGCCCGCGTACCCGAAGCCCAGGTCGACGTGCGGATCGAGCCTGCCGAGCGGCAGGTGCATGCCGACCTCGCCGCCGGCGCTGAAGAGCTGCCAGTCGTTGAAGAGCCCGACCCGCCCGCGCGCGCCCAGCGTGAAGTAGAGGAGCCGGACGCCGACCCCGGCCCCGATGACCCCGCCGTTCGCCGCGCTCGAGATGAACCCGGCCGTGAACTCGTCCTCGTCGATGTTGAACGTCTGGAGGCCGACGTTCTCGTAGCCTCCCTCGAAGTTCAACCAGACGATCTCGAGACCGCGCCCCGAGTCCTCTTCCTTCGCCTCGTCGAGGCGCCGCGCCGTGCCGCCGTCGGGCGGCACGGGCTCCGGCTCGAGCGTCGTCATCGGGGGAGGCGGCGCCAGCCCTCCGGCTTGCATCGACGGGTCGTAGGGGTTCGGCTGGGCAGGCGCGGCGCCGGGGGTCGAGGCGGCGCCGTAGGGCGTCGTCCCCGGGGCCGGCTGGCCCTGTTGCGCCGCGGCGAGGGACGCCGTGGTGGCTGCCGTGAGAACCGTGAGGAGACAAAGCGCGCGGCGAGCGATCATTCGTCCTCTTCCTGAATGTTCCCGTCGAGCCCGTCCATCCGTCCCCTCGACTCCAGGAGCTCGGCATCCTCTGACGAGGAGACGGGTGGGCCAGGCACCCGGTAGCTGCCCTCGAGCCAGCGGCCGAGGTCCACCAGCTTGCACTGCGGCGAGCAGAACGGAAAGGCCGGGTTCTCGGGCCTGGGCCCCGCCGACTTGCGGCAAATCGGGCACCTTGCGCCTGCCGAAGCTCCCATGCGGCGTAACGTAGCAGCGTCCATCGCGGGCATGTAGCCCGCGCTCGGCGCGCCGAGCCGAGCGCGTGGGAGCGACGTTCGCTCAGCGCGCCGGGACAGCGACGTACCGGGCCGATCCGTTGCGCCGCACCCGGAACAGCAGGTCCTGGCGCCCCGCGGCGCGCAGGCGCTCGGCCAGATCGGCGCCGCCGCGCACCGGCACGCCGTTCAGGTCGAGCACCACGTCGCCCACATCGAGGTGGCCCGCCGCCGGGCTCTGCGGCGCGATCGACTCGATGCGCGCTCCTTCCGGCGCGTCGCTCGCGAGCACGCCGAGCGGCGGCTGTTCGGCGTCCCTCTCCGCGCCATCGCCTCGCAAGAGCGGCCTCGGACGCTCTTGTGCTGCCGATCGCTCGAGCCTCACGGTGGCCCGCCGATCGGCGCCGCCGCGCTTGTACGTGAGCTTCACCTCGTCTCCGGGCTTCGAGCGGCGGAGCGCGCGCGCGAGCTCGCGCGCGTGCTCGACCCGGCGCCCCTCGAGCGAGGTGATCACGTCGCCGGGCTGGAAGCCCAGCCGCGACCCGGGGCTCTCCGGCTCGACCTCCGTGATCAGCGCGCCCATCCGGCCTGGCAGCCGGAGCACCCGCGCGAGCGGCGAGCTCACCTCCTGGAAGGTGATCCCGATGCGCCCGCGGTCCACGCGGCCCGTCTCGCGCAGCTCGGGGAGGATCTCCACGACCTCGTCGATCGGCAGGGCGAAGCTGATGCCGCGGCCGTCGGCGTGGATCGCGGTCGCGATGCCGATCACCTGCCCCGCCGCGTTGAAGAGCGGCCCGCCGCTGTTCCCCGGGTTGATGGCGGCGTCCGTCTGGAGGAAGCCGTCGAGGCTCCCCGTGCCCATCGGCCTCGAGGTCGCGCTGATGATGCCCCGGGTCACCGTCGGCCCGAGCCCGAACGGGTTGCCGAGGACGATGACGTCGTCGCCGGGCCGGACCGGAGCGCTCGATCCGAGCGACGCGACGCTCAGCGACTCCGCCCCGAGCAGCTTCAGCAGCGCCACGTCGAGCGTCGGATCCCGCCCGACCACGCTCGCCTCGAAGGCGCGTTCATCTGAGAGCTGCACCTCGATGGCGAGCGCGTCGCCGATCACGTGATCGCTCGTCAGCACGAGCCCCTCCGCGGCGATCACGAGCCCGGATCCGATCGCCCGCTCCACCCGCGACGCCCCGCCCCGGAAGGGAAACCTCGGGGTCGCGCGCCCGTCCGGCAGCGAGGAGACGCGCAGGGTGGCGACCGTCACCACCACGGGCCGCACCTGCTCGATCAGCGCGGGCAGGGTCGGCGCGGCTGCCGCGGCCAGCGGCGCCTCCGCGCGGAGGATCGAGCACGGCGCGCTCGCCTCGCGGTGTGGCGCTGCAGGCGGTGAGAGCGCGGCCGCCCGGTCGCCACAGGCGGCGAGCGGTGCGGCCCCGAGGAACCCGACACACGCCCATGCGGCAGCGCGGAGCCGTCCCACGCGCCGGACGTAGAGCCTCGATGCGCGACCGCAAGGAGCGCCAGGACCCGCGCTGGAAGGCGCCTCGCGGGCGGGCGGGTGACACGACGGTCCGCCTGCACGGCGCGGGGCGCCGGGCGATCAGCCGGGCGGCGCGCGTCGCGCGACCTCCGTGCGCACCACCAGGACGACGACCTCCACGACGCGGCCGCCGGACTGGGCGAACGACGCCTTGCCGCGGCCGCCTTCGAAGCGCCACGCCAGATCGGCCGGAGCGCCCGTCTCCCCGTCTTCCGCCCCGGCGCGGATGACGGCGCTGACCTCCAGGGTCTGCTTCCCCGCCGTCACGGCCCCGCGCGCCACGGCGAACGTCCCGCTCCCGAGCAACGCGATCGTCCGCTTCGCCAGGTTGCCGAGGTGCCGAGCGAGCGGCTCTTCCCCCTCTGGACGCCACGACGCGATGTGCCCGGCGTCGTCGATGTCGATCACGATGCGCGCCTTGCCGGCGCTGCCCAGCGGCAGCGTCGCCCAGATCGGATCCGCCTGGCATGCAGGCGGAATGGCCCTCGTGAAGGCGCGCCCGAGGCTGCGCACCGCGCTGCTGCCGGCTGCCCCGAAATCGCCCTCGCCGCCCTCGCCCGCGCCAGGGCTCGTCCGCACGGTCGTGGAGCGCGACGGGGCGCCGGCCTGCTCGTCGGCCGCGCGCGCTTCGCGCTTTTCTTCGCGCCGGGGCGCCGCTCTGGGCCGCGGCGCTGCCTGGCTACGCGGCGCGGCGGTCGCGGGCGGCGCCGGCTCGCGGTCGGCTTCTGCGCGGCGCTCCGCGGACGGCTGGGCGGCATCGGCCGGAGCGCGCGTGGCCGGGGCGCCGTCCGGCCGGCTGGGGTTGTCGACCGGACGCGAGGAATCGCCGCTGCCTGGCAGGGCGGCGGTGGTCCCCGTCCAGATGTCGATGGGATCGCGCTCCTCCGGCGGCGACGCGGGCGGGGCCGCTGCCTCTCTCCGCGACAGCCCCGCGGACTCCCATGCGCCCAGGTGGACGAGCGCCGAGACGAGGAGCGCCGGCAGCATCGCTCGTTGATCGCGCATCGGCTCGCACTCCGCCCTCGGGTTACACGAAGGGGCCGCGGCCCCGTTCATTTCGCTGAAGCTCGTTGCCCGTGGCTCGAGGTTCTGCCAGACAGCACCGCGGCTGCAACGTTCCCGAGCGCGCCTTGAAGCTCCTCGCCCTCTCGACCTCGACCCCGCGCGGCAGCGCGGCGCTCCTCGACGCCGCGGACCTGGACGGCCCGGCCTCGACCGCCGCGCCCCCGAGCGGCGGTTCCTCCGCCGGCCTCGCGTCGGCGCCGGACGCAGGCGCGCGCGTGCTCGCGGCGACGACCTACGCCGAGCTGCACGGGCACGCAGAGCGCATCTTCGGGGCCATCGACGAGGTGCTCGCCGCCGCGGGCGTGCCGGCCGCGGCCGTGGGAGCGCTCGGTTGCGACGTGGGGCCCGGCTCGTTCACCGGGGTCCGGGTGGCGGTCGCGGCGGCCAAGGGCGTGGCGCTCGCGCTGGACGTCCCGACGGCCGGCGTCACCTCGCTCGAGGCGATGGCCGCCGCCGCCTTCGCCGCAGGCGCGGCGAGCCCCGGGGATCTGCTGGTCCCGTTGATCGACGCCAAGAAGGGAGAGGTCTTCCTCGCCGCGTTCGACCGGCCCTCGGCGCCGCCCGAGGGCCCGCCGCGTCACCTGCCTCGCGACGCGGCCTTCGACGCCATCGCCGCGCTCGCCGCCGGGCGCCGGATCGTCGTCGTCGGCGCGGTCGCCGAGGAGATCGAGGCGCTCCGGCCGCTCGCCGCCCGCGGCGAGGCGCTGGATTTTCCCGACGCGGTCTGGATCGGGCGCATCGCGATCGGTCGGCTCCGGACCGCCGCCGCGGGCGGCGAGCGCGGGCGAGCGGTCACCGAGCACGATGCGGCGCTCCTCGAGCCGCTCTACGTGCGCGCGCCGGACGCGAAGCCAGCCGAGCTGGGATACACTCCGCCCCGATGACCAGCTCGCCTGAAGGGGACGGCGTCGCACCCGACGCGGAGCGCGAGGCCTCCAGCGACGCGGAGCCCGCCGCGGCCGCGGACGCCGCGCGCTCTCCCGACGTCGCCGGAGCGCCCGAGGAGCCCGACGACGTCGCTGGCCGCGCCGAGCCGGCCGAGTCGGTGCCAGATCCCGAGCGGCTCCGTGCCCGGTTCGGCCGCCCCTTCGAGGCGGGCGACGTCATCTTCCGCGAGGGCGAGCCCGGGACGGAGGCGTACCTCCTCGAGGAGGGGCGGGTCCGCCTCATCAAGAAGGTCCGCGGCGCCGAGCGCAGCCTGATGGTCCTCAAGCCGGGCGATCTGTTCGGCGAGTCCGCGCTCCTCGGCGGCGCTGCGCGCTGGTCGACGGCGATCGCGCTGTCCCGCGGCGTCGCGCTCGCGCTCGACCAGGGCACGCTGCAGAACCTCGTCGAGCGCAACCCGGCCGTCGCCCTGCGCATCATCAAGCAGCTCGTGGGTCGGCTCCGCGACGCGGAGGACCAGATCGAGATCATGATGCTCACCGACACGCAGTCGAAGGTGGTGAACGCGCTGCTCAAGCTCGCGCAGCAGTCGCGCGCCGCGAGCGGCTCCTCCTCGAACGGCGCCTCGTTCGCGATCTCGCCGATGGAGCTCTCGACCCGCGTCGGCCTCGACGTCGACACCGTGAAGCGCGCCGTGCAGCAGCTCCGCGAGGGGCAGTACCTGCGCGTCGCCGACGAGCGCCTCGAGATCCCCGACATCGACGCGCTGCGGAGGTTGTTCAGCCTCCTTGGACTCAAGGACGAGATCCGCGGCGAACAGTGACGAGCGGGAGCCCCCTTGCTCTCCATCCTAGGCCGACCTGATGCTTGCGGGAAGCCGAATCGAGATCCCGAGAACGCGCTGCGTCTTCAGGGCGGATTCGCGGGTTGACGTGACCAGCGGCCTGGTTTACTCAGGGGTCCCCGCAGGGCAGGTGACATCCCGTCCTGACGTGTTGCCGCGCTGCGGCATTGCTCAGCAGCGGACTCCAATCGCACATGACATCGCAGCGACACATGACAGCAGCGACCCGCGCGGGGTGCATCCGCGGCGCGGCTGTTGTCCTGTCGCTCGGGTCTCTGCTGCCGTTCGCGTCGCTCTCGCTCGCCGCGTGCGGCGGCGCGCAGCCTGCGGCGCAGGCGAGCGAGGCGCGATCGGTCGCGGAGTACGATCTCGCGCGCGACGCCTTCCAGCACGGCCGGCTGCGCGAGGCGCTGGGCCACATCGAGGAGGCGCTCTCGCTCGACGAGGACAACGCGGAGGCGGCCTATCTCGGTGCGGTGATCCTGCTCGGCTTCTGCGCGAGCGACGCGCGCTCGAGCGACTGCCGCTTCGACAGCGCCGAGAAGATGGCGCGGCGTGCCCTCGAGGCGAACCCGGAGATGCGGGACGCGAAGAACACGCTCGGGGTCGTCCTCGTGCATCAGGGGCGCTACGACGAGGCGATCGCGGTGCTCAGGCCGCTCACCGAGGATATCCTCTACGCCTCGCCGGAGAAGTCGTGGGGTAACCTGGGCTGGGCGTACCTGCTCAAGGGCAGCAACGACGAGGCGATCGACGCGCTCCGCCGCGCCGTCGCCGCGCAGCCCCTCTTCTGCGTGGGGCAGTACCGCCTCGGCCTCGCCTACGAGAAGCGAGGCGAGCTCGATCTCGCGCGCGAGGCGTTCACCAGGGCGGTCGAGACCGACCAGCCGGAGTGCAAGCGGCTTCAGGACGCGTTCGATGCGCGCGCCCGCGTCGCCGAGAAGAGAGGGCTCCTGGACGAAGCGCGCGCCGACCTCGAGCGGTGCCGCGAGATCGCCGCGACGACGCCGGTCGGGCAGCGCTGCGCTGCACAGTTACAGACGTTGCAATAGGCTCGCGGCGCCTCTCCCTCCGAGAGGAACTTCGGGGCGCGCTAGGGCTTGAGCAACGGTTCTCGGGGTGAGTAGAGTGACGACCGAATGACGATGGGTGGAATGGGATGGAGTCGATCGGACGCTACCTGAGACGCACGCGTGAGGCCCGGGCCATGAGCGTGGAGGAGGTCGCCCGCGCCACGCGCATCCCCGTGATCTCCATCGAACGGATCGAGGCCGATCATTTCGATGACCTGCCGGGCGAGGTGTTCGTCCGCGGGTTCTTGAAGGCGTATGCTCGCGCCGTCTCGCTTCCGATGGAGGAGGTGCTGGCCCGGTACACGGCCAGCCGCCGGATCGCGCTGGTGACGCCGCTGCCCATCGCAGCGCCCGCGCGCCGCACGCAGAGCAGGCGCTTCGGGGTCGCGATCGCGTTCGTGCTGCTGCTCATCCTGTTCACGCTGGCGCTCAGCATCGTGCTCCGGCCGCGCGGCCACGACATGCCGCCGGAGCTGTCGGAGGGCACCCTTTCGAGGGCTCGTACCTCCCTCTCGACCTGAGGGCCAAATTTTCGCCGCGTGCTCGTCGCGGCGCGCGCTGTCACCCTCGAACCCGCCATGCCTCGATCCGTTCGTCCGCGGACGGAGCGGCTCCGCACCGAGGCGCTCCTGGTCCGACGTATCCCTTTCGGTGAGGCCGATCTGCTGGTCGGGCTCTTCACCGAGCAGGGTGGTCTCCTCTCCGCGACCGCGCGCGGCGCGCGCCGCTCGGCGAAGCGATTCCCGTCGCTCGAGCCGATGCACCTGCTCCGCGTGACGCTGGAGATGCGGCCCGGCGCCGAGCTCGCCCAGCTCACCGAGGCCGCGATCGAGCGCCCGCGCCTGCGGCTCGCGGGGGATCTCGCGCGCCTCGAGGTCGCCGGGCGCGCGCTGCGCTGGGTGCGCGAGATCGCTCCGGCGCACACGGCCGAGCAGGCGGCCTGGAGCGAGCTGAACGGGCTCCTCGACCGCCTCGACGGCGCCTCGACGGCGTCCCCGCAGGCGCTGCTCGCGGAGACCGGCCTGCGGCTGCTGGTCGCCTTCGGCTGGGGCCTCGAGCTCACGCAGTGCGTCCGGTGCGGGCGCGCCTGTGACGCGACGCAGTCGGCCCAGGTCGACCCGGCGCGGGGCGGCCTCGTGTGCCGGGCGTGCGGGGGAGGGCCCCTCTTGTTGCGGCCGGAGCCGCGAGAGCGCCTGCTCGCCGCGATGCTCGGCGACGCCCCCGAGATCCCGGAAGAGGACGCCCCGATCGCGCTCGATCTCGTCGAGGGCGCGCTCACCGCGCACGCGAGCGGGAGCTAGCGCCAGCAGATCCCGCGCGTCACCTCACGCCACGGCTCTCCAGAAGCGGCTCACCGCGCGCGGCGCCTCCGGAGACCCCTCGATCTCCACATACGGCCTGCCGGGCGCGTTGCGTGGGAACGAGAAGCTACCGGTGTTCGCGTAGCCGTCGCCGAGCGCCTCCCGGTGCGTGTGGCCGAACACGACGAGCTTCGCGCCGGTCGCCTTCGCCACGTGGCCGGCGCTCTCGGCCAGCCGCTCCGCGACCGTGCCGGCGTACCGGTTGTGGCCGTTCGCCCAGCTCACGCCCATCAGCAGCGCGCCGAGCCCCAGCGCCGCGGCGCCGGTCTCCCGCGCGCCGAGCCCGAGCGCCGCGATCCCCGCCCCCATCGACAAGGTCGCGATCACGCGGTCGAAGTACAGCCGCGTGAACGTGCTCGCCGCGCTCTCGAGCGTCGGCGTGGCCGCGAGGCCGAGGAGCTCGTCGGCCATCGCGCGGGGCACCTCGAGCTCGTGCGCAAAACGCTCGATGACCGCGGCGCCGACCGTCGCCTCGCCTCGCGCGCGGTAGAGGGGCCCGCTCTTCAGCATCGCGCCGATCGCCGCGTGGAAGTAGCGGTAGATGACGTAGGGGGCCCGGGGGCCGTACCAGGTGAACGCGGACAGGAACAGGTGGAGCGGCGTCTGGTCGTTCGCCTGCAGGTAGCGGTGCGCGCCGGTCGGCGCGATGAACTCCTCGACGAAGTGGACGCCGAGGCTGCGCTCGCCGACCACGAGCGGGTGAGCCGGCGCGTTGTCCGGATCGTACAGGTGCCCGTGCTCGATGTGGATCGCCCCGTCGCGGAAGAACCAGGGCGTCGTCCGGATCCGGGCCCGGGCCTCGCCGCCCACGCCGAGCGCCTCCGCCAGCGCCTCGGGGAAATCGGGCGCGCCGACCTCGGCGTCGTGGTTGCCTCCCGAGAGCCAGAGCTCGCCGTCCCGGTCGAGGTGCTCGGCGAGCGCCGCCCGCGCGGTCGGGTGAGCGAACAGCGCCTCGCGCAGCGCGAGCGGCCGGGGCATCCGCGGCGACTCGGACGAGAGGTCGAACAGATCGCCCGCCACGACGATGCGCGCTCCCCGGTGGGCTGCCACGAACCGCGCGAGGTCGGCGGTCACGTCGCGCGGCGTCTGGCGCACGAGGTGGAGATCGGCGAGAACGACCGTGCGGCGCTGCGTCATAACCCACCATATTCATCACGTCCGTCCGGGCGCTGCAACTCGCCACCCGCCGTGCGACGTCGGGGGCGGAGGGTGGCAGCCCGCCGAGTTCGGCCCTTGTGCGCCGCGATCGCCGCGAGCGCGCCGCTGTCCGGGCTCGACGACCGCGCCGCTGCGTCCCATGCAAGCATGTATGGAAGGCTCGGCACGGACGCGACCTCTGGCTCACCGGGTGCGCGATGGACTGCTCGCGGAGATCGAGCGCGCCCTGCGGGGCCAGGACATCGAGGCGCTGTCCCGGATCTACGCCGACGACGCCGTCATCGAGGTGGTGAGCAACCGCAATCCTCCGGCCCACCCCAGCGTCACCAGCGGAAGGCAGGCCATCCTGGAGCACCTCAAGAACGAGCTCTTCCACGATCCCGTCTCGGGGTGGTCGCGCCAGCTCGACGCCACGGAGATCGTGGACGGCATCGAGACCGACGAGGGGCTGGCGTTCATGGAGGTGCGGGTCTACGCCGCGGGTGATCGGGTGGTCGCCCAGCACCTGGCTCGCAAGAAGGGGGGCCTCATCGGCCACGACCGCGTCGTGGTCGTCTGGGACGCGAAGTGAGCCTTCGCCGGCGAGCGGCCGCGCCGTGGCCGCGCGCTGGCGACGGCCGCGCTGCTCGCGCGCAGGCGATGTAGAGTGGCGCCGTGACCACCGCCGTCCTCCTGAGCTGCCACGGCACCGTCGAGCGGCTCGACGATCTGCCCGCCTTCCTGTCCAACATTCGCCGCGGCAGGCCCGCCCCGCCGGAGCTGGTCGAGGAGGTGCGGCGCCGCTTCGAGACGATCGGCGGCTCGCCGCTCCTGCGCATCACGCGGGCCCAGGCGGACGCGCTCGCCGAGCGGCTCGGTCTCCCGGTCGCGATCGCGGGGCGGCTCTGGCACCCGTATCCGGCGGAGGTGCTCGGCGCGCTCCACGCGCGCGGCGTGCGGCGCGTCGTCTCGCTGCCGCTCGCGCCGCAGTCCGTCGACGTCTACCACGCCGTCGTGCGCGACGCGGCCGCCAGGCTGGACGGCATGGAGGTCCGGTGCGCGCCGGCGTGGGGGCTAGAGCCGGCGCTGATCGACGCCTTCGTCGAGGTGATCGACGAGGCGCTCGCGCGCTTCCCCGAGGAGAGCCGGGCGAAGGTGACGGTCATCCTCTCGGCCCACAGCCTGCCGCAGCGGATCATCGAAGCGGGCGATCCCTACGAGCGCCAGTTCCGCGCGATGGCCGCCGAGGTGGAGCGCCGCGTCGCGCCGCGGGGGAACCCCGTGCTCGTCGCCTTCCAGAGCCAGGGCATGACCGGCGATGCGTGGCTCGGCCCGGATCTCCGGTCGACGTTCGAGCGGCTCGCCGCGGGCGGCGCGCGCGAGGCGCTGATCGCGCCGATCGGCTTCGTCGCGGACCACGTCGAGACCCTCTACGATCTCGACGTGGAGGCGCACGTCCTGGCCCGGGACGCGGGCCTCGCTCGGCTGGAGCGGGCGCCGGCCGTGAACACGCGCCGTCGCTTCATCGACGCCCTGGAGGCGCTCGTCCGGCGCGAGCTCGGGGCGGACGCGCCGTAGGCGGACCGGCTCAGCGGCGAACGCCCCTGCTCCTGCCCCCGAGCCGCGAGAAGGCTGCGTTGAGGAGCCCGGGAGCGTGCCTCGCGAGCGACACCCCGAGCTTCGCGTGCCCGGTGATGATGGCCTCGGCGCGGCGCTCGGCGATGGCGTCCATGATCTGCCGCGCCGCCTTGGGCGTCGGCATGACGAGCCAGGGAGGCACCGGCTCCCGGGCGTCGTCGCGCAGCGTGCCCAGGTTGTCGATCCGACGGATCTCGCTCGCCACGAACCCCGGGGCGACGTGCGTGACCGCGACGCCATCGGCGTGGAGCTCGCCGCGCAGCGTCTCGGCGAGGGCGCGCACCGCGAACTTGCTCATGCTGTAGGCGCCCATCCCGGGAAACGCGAGGTAGCCGCTCGCGCTGCCCATCAGCGCGACGCCGCCGCGCGATCGCTTGAGCTCCGGCAGCGCGGCCTTGACGGTGCGCAGCGCGCCGAAGACGTTCGTCTCGAGCTGCCGGCGGAAATCGTCGAGCGAGAGCTCCTCGACGCGCCCCGCCACGCCGAACCCCGCGTTCGCGATGGCGATGTCGAGGCCGCCGAACGTCTTGCGCGCCTCCTCGACGGCGCGCTCCACGTCGCCGTCGCGCGTGACGTCGCACTGGACCGCGATCGCCTCGCCGCCTGACGCGCGGACCTCCGCCGCGAGCGCCTCGAGCCGCTCGGTCCGCCGCGCCGCGAGGACGCTCCGGCCGCCGCGCCGGGCGACCTCCCGGGCGAGCGCCTCGCCGATGCCCGACGACGCGCCCGTGATCAGCACGACCTTTCCTGCGAGCCCGCTTTCCATGGACCCCCGCATACCACGATCGCGCGGGGGCCAGGCCTGGCGCGCCCTCGGGCGCTCGCTCATGCTCGGCCCTTCCTCTCTCGGCTAGGATCGGCTTGCCCGGCCTCGCCGGGCGCCGCTCTTCATCAGCGCTGTCACGCAACAGTCACGCGTAGTTACGCAGGGTTACGCACGGTTACGTGCGGTCGCGTACGGGGTGTCATGCGAAGCCACTCGATCCGCCGCTCTCTCTCCGCTCTCCTCGTCGCCGCCGCCTGCGCGGCCCAGGCGCCCGCTTCCGCCGAGCCGCCCGCCTCGCTCGCGCGCGCGGAGGCGCTCCTCACGCAAGGCGACTACGCCGGCGCCGAGAAGGTGCTCACCGCCCTCCAGGGGGGCGCGGAGCGCGCCCCGGCGCTGATCGCGAAGGCGCGGATCGAGCTGCTCACGGGGCGCTACGACGAGGCCGCGAAGACGGCGAAGGCGGCCGCCGCGATCGGCAAGGAGGCGAGGATCGCCGCCGCGCCGCTCCGGGCCGAGGCGCTCGCGCGCCGCGGGAAGATGGCCGAGGCGATCGCGGCCGCGCGCGAGGTCGAGCGGGAAGACGAGGCGCGCCGCGCGCGGCTCGTGCTCGGCGAGCTCCTGATCCAGTCGGGCAAGCGCGGCGAGGCGCGCGCGCCGCTGATGACGATCATCGACGACTACAACGACGACAAGATCACCGGGAGCGACGCGGAGGGGATGTCGCTGGTCGGGCGCGCGGCGCACCTGCTCCGGAGCGCGCGCGACGCGAACGACGCGTTCAACGCGGCGGAGAAGGTCGGCGGCAAGCAGCGGGTGGAGACGTTGCTCTGGCGATCCGAGCTGTTCCTCGACAAGTACGACCCCGGCCACGGCGGGCAGGTCGTGAAGGAGGCGCTCAAGCTCGCCCCGAAGGACCCGCTGGTCCGCGTCGCCATGGCGCGCGTCAAGCTCGACAGCGCGATGGATTTCGGCGGCGCCGACAGCGAGATCGCGCAGGCGCTCTCCGTGAACCCGAACCTCGCCGAGGCCTATTTCGTGCGGGCCGGGCTCGCGCTCCGCGACATGGACATCGACGCCGCGGACGCCGCGGCGGACCGCGGGCTCAAGGTCAACCCGAACGACCTCGAGCTGCTCTCGATCAAGGCGGCGGCCCGCTTCCTCGCCGACGACGCGGCGGGCTTCGACGCCCTCAAGGCGAAGGTGCTCGGCCTGAACCCGGAGTTCTCGCGGTTCTTCCAGATCGTCGGCGAGTTCGCGGAGTGGGAGCACCGCTACGACGACATCGTCAAGATGATGGAGGAGGCGACGAAGGTCGATCCCAACGACGCCAAGGCGTACGCCACGCTCGGGCTGAACCTGATCCGCGCCGGCGACGAGAAGAGCGGTCTCGTCGCGCTCCAGAAGGCGTGGGACAAGGACCGCTTCAACGTGCGGGTGTTCAACACCCTGAACCTCTACGAGAAGGACATCGCCACCCAGTACGTGACCGTGGAGGGGCAGACGTTCCGCGTCCGCTATCACAAGCAGGAGAAGCCGATCCTCGAGCGGTACGTGCCGCGCATGCTCGAGGAGGCGTGGGGCTCGATGGTGAAGCGTTACGGCTTCACGCCGAAGGTGCCGGTCTCGATCGAGCTCTACGCGTCGACGGAGAACTTCAGCGTGAGGACGAGCGGCCTGCCGAACGTGGGCATCCAGGGCGTCTGTTTCGGCCAGACGCTGGCGGCGCTGAGCCCGGCGGCGGCGGAGTTCAACTGGGGGAACGTGCTGTGGCACGAGCTCGGGCACGTCTTCGCGATCCAGCTCTCGAAGAACCACGTCCCGCGCTGGTTCACCGAGGGGCTCAGCGAGTACGAGACGATCGTGCGGCGGCCCGAGTGGCACCGCGAGGAAGATCCCGCGCTGTTCGCCGCCCTGAAGGGCGGGAGGGTCCCGGCGGTCGAGGGGTTCAACCGGGCCTTCACGCACGTCGACAGCATCGAGGACGTGACGATGGCCTACTTCGCGGCGAGCCAGATCGTGGTCTTCATGGTCGAGGAGTTCGGCTTCCCGAAGGTGGTGTCGATGCTGCCCCGGTGGGCCGCTGGCAAGCGGACGCCGGAGGTCGTGAAGGAGTCCCTCGCCATCGGCACCGAGGAGCTGGATCGGCGCTTCCGCGCGTGGCTGAAGCCCCGCCTCGAGCGCTACGAGAAGCAGTACGTGCCCGACCTGCACGCGCCGCCGCTCGACGAGGCGCGCAAGGCGGCGGCGCGCGCCCCGAAGGACGCGAAGCGGCTCGTCGAGCTCGCGCTCGCGCTGTTCGAGGACGGGCAGCGGCAGGAGGGCGAGGCGGTGCTCGCCGAGGCGCTCCGGGTCGACCCGAAGCAGCCGGACGCCGCGTACCTCAAGGTGCGGGCGGCGTTCGCCGAGAAGAAGCCTGACGAGGCGGCGAGGCTCCTCAGCAAGATGATCGCCGACGGCCACGACGGCTACGTCGTGCGGATGAAGCTCGCGGATCTCGCCGAGTTGAAGAAGGACGCGGCGCGGATGAAGGCGAACCTCGAGGCGGCGTCCCGCCTGGATCCGTCGCAAGCCGAGCCGCTCCAGGGGCTCTACGATCTCGCGCGCCGGCAGAAGGACGCCGCGGGGGAGCTCTCGGCGCTGCGCCGGCTCGCGCTGCTCGACCAGCACGATCGCCGTGTGTGGCGGCGGCTCCTCCGGCTGCTCGTGGGGCGCGGCGCGTGGGACGAGGCGCGCAAGGTCGGCGAGAGCGCGATCTACGTCGACGTGGCCAACCCGGAGATCCACCGGCTCTACGCGCGGGCGCTGGCGCGCACGGGGCGGCACGTGTCGGCGATCTACGAGCTGAACAGCGCGCTGCTGTCCGGGGCGAGGCCCGCGGACGCGGCGGAGATCTACGGGGAGCTCGCCAAGGCGTACGCGAAGATGAAGCGGGACGACTACGCGAAGCAGGCGCTGGAGTACCAGAAGGCGATGCGGGGGGCGTCGCCGCCAGCCCCGCGGGCCATGCCGGACTGAGGCTCGGGGCTCGGGGCGAGGGGAGGACGCGGAGACCCCCTCCGGCGCTCGCGTGGTGTCAGGTCAATTCGCCGCGCGATAGGCTGGAGGTTCGTGGTCCCCGCCCCGCCGGCAGACCGGAAACGGTCCGAGGGAGGCACCCGGGAGCCCTCGAGGGACCGGAAGCGGTTGCCAGTACCTGGCATGTATCGCGCTGCCGGTACGCCTGTCGTTCGACACCCGAAGCGCCGAGGGGAGGGTCTGCGCGGCGGCCGCGGGTGGGCGCGGCGAGCACCGACCGAGGTGCCATGAGGTCCCAGGGGGCTCCACGTCTCAGGCGCGCCTTTGTGGCGCGCGACGAAACGTCCCAGGTGGCAAGGCCCGAAGGGAGACATGCCGGGCGGTGGTGCATGCGCAAGCTCCACGCTCCCGCCTCGGCGGATGGCCGAGCGCCCACCCGCGGCCGCCGCGCAGACCCTCCCCTCGGCGCGGCCCCCGGCAGGGCCTCCTCTCCGGCTACTCGTCCTCCGCCTCCCCCTTGTCCCCGCGCAACCCGAGCGCCTTGCACTTCTTGTAGAGGTGGCTCCGCTCGAGCCCGAGCCCCCGCGCCGTCGCGGCCATCTGCCCTCCGTGATGGCCGAGCGCCTCCTCCAGGATGGCCCGCTCCGCCTCCTCGGCGAGCACCCGGAACGGCACGCCCGGACGGAAGAGCCCCCCCTTCATCGAGGCCTGCTGCCCGCCGAGGCACACCTTCACGTCGCCCTCGTCGATCGTGTCGTCCGGCGTCAGGATCACCAGCCGCTCGATGATGTTGCGCAGCTCCCGCACGTTGCCCGGAAAGCTGTAAGCGACGAGCATCCCCATCCCGCCGCTCGTAAACGCCATCCCCGGCCTGTCGTTCGCCTGCGTCGCGAGCGCGAGGAAGTGCCGCGCGAGCAGCGGGATGTCCTCGCGCCGCGCCCGGAGCGGCGGCAGCGACAGCGGCAGCACGTTGAGCCGGTCGTGGAGGTCCGGCCGGAACTGCCCCTCGCGGCACGCCGCCTCGATGTCGCGGTTCGTCGCCGCCACGACGCGCACGTCGACCTTGATCGTCTCGTGCCCGCCCACGCGCTCGATCTCCCGCTCCTGCAGCACCCGGAGCAGCTTCGCCTGCATCGCGAGCGGCATGTCCCCGACCTCGTCGAGGAACAGCGTGCCGCCGCTCGCGCGCTCGAACTTCCCCCGTCGCTGCTTCGTCGCGCCGGTGAACGCGCCCGCCTCGTGGCCGAACATCTCGCTCTCGATGAGCTCGCTCGGCACCGCGGCGCAGTTCATCTTCTCCAGCGGCCCGCGCGCCCGCTTCGACGCGCCGTGGATCGCGCGCGCGACGAGCTCCTTGCCGGTGCCGCGCTCGCCCGTCACGAACACCGTCGCGGTCGCCCTCGCCGCGCGCGCGATCTGCTCGCGCAAATCGAGCATCGCCCGGCTCTCCCCGATGAGCTCGCCGACCTGACCGGTCTGCGTCCGCAGCGCCTTCGCCTCGGCCTCCGCCCGGACGAGGCGCAGCGTGTTGTCGAGCACGAGCAGCAGCCGATCGGTCGAGAGCGGCTTCTCCAGGAAGTCGATCGCGCCGAGCCGCGTCGCGCGGACGGCGGCGTCGATCGTCGCGTGGCCGCTCATCATGACGACCGGCAGCTCCGACCCCGCGGTGCGTATCCGCTGGAGCAGCTCGACGCCGTCGCCGTCGGGCAACGAGACGTCGAAGAGCGCGATGTCGTAGCTCCGCTTCGCGAGCTTCTCCTCGGCCACCCCGACGCCGCCGGCGACGTCGACCGTGTAGCCCTCCAGCGACAGGGCCTTCTGCAGGGTCGTCAAGATCGCCCGCTCGTCGTCGAGCACCAGCACATGTCCGCGCGGCATGTCTGCCACCGTAGCGCGGAACCGCCGCGGCGGAGGGGCGCTGGCCCGGGTACGCGCGCCCCGCCCCGACGCCGCCGCGCGCACCCGGAGGTGAAGGGAATGCGTCGAGCGCGCGTCGGAACCGGCAAGAAACGAAGGCGACAACCGCCGCCGAAGCGCCGCCGGCTCCATGAGGACGAGCGCGACATCTGCGCCGCCTCGGCGCCTCTGTGCGCGGAGAAAGGGGCTCCGGCCCGCGGACGCTATGATAGCTTGGCGTGGGATGTCTGCCGACGGCCCCGCGACGGCGGAAGGAGATCTGGAGCGCACGCCGTTCGCCCATCTCTTTGTGTATGCCGTCGAGCACCGGCTGACCGGCGCGCTCATCCTGGTGGAGCCCACGGGCGCCGAGCACACGGTGCGGATCGTCCGGGGGGCCCCCGTCAAGATCCGTCCGAGCGACGGCTACGCGCGGTTCGGAGAGATCCTGCTCGAAGAGGGGGCGATCTCCGCCGAGATCCTGGCGGACGCGCTCGCGACGAGGGGCCTCCTCGGCGATGTGCTGCTGCTCTCGGGGTGCCTCGACGCCCCGACGCTCGACTCGCTCGCGCAGGTCCAGTTCGTGCGGCGGATGGTGCGGCTCTTCGATCTGCCGCCGGAGACGACGTACCGCTACTTCGACGGCCTCGACGTGCTGGCCGACTGGGGCGGTGACCCCGCGAAGGTCGATCCGCTCGCGCTGCTCTGGGCGGGGCTGCGCGAGCATGGCGAGCGCTCGACGCGGCTCCAGCGGACGCTCGAGCGGATCGAGGCGGTTCCCCTCCGGCTGCACCCTGCCCTCGAGCCGGGTCGTCTCGGCCTCTCCGAGGGCGAGCTCGCCGTGATCGACGTGGTCCAGAGCTCCATGCCCACGCTCCCGGCGCTCATCAGGTCCGGGGTCGCGCCGGAGCCGATCGTGCGCAAGCTCATCTACGCCCTGGCCATTACGCGCTACCTCGATTTCGGGAAAGGCGTGCCGCTCGGCGCGGAGCCCTCGTCGAGCGTGCCGCCCGCCAGCGCGGCGAGCCTGTCGCTCGGGCGCATGCAGCTCCGCGCGACCCTGCATCGCGAGGGCGCCGCCGCGCCGGATCCCGCCGGCGACGGCGAGCGCGCGCCCGTGGTGGGCCGAGGTCGCCGCCGCGATCGCACGTCCTCGGAGCCGTCGCCCTCGTCGACCGTCGCGCCGCGGATGGCTCCGCTCGGCGGAGGCTCCCTCTCCGCCGTGGTGGCGGCCGAGCTGGCCAACGCCGCTGGGCTCGACGTCGGCCGCGCGGGGCGGGAGCCCTCTGGCGCGGACAGGGACCGCGATGCCTGGGGCTCGTCTGCGCCGGCCGACGACGGCGCCTCCAGCGGCTCGCCGGCCCCCGAGGACCCCTGACGGGAGGATCTCGCCGCGGCGAGGCGACAGGCGAGGTGAGGAGGCGCCGCGCTGGAAGGCGCGCGCCCGTGCCCTTATAGGCCGCCGAGCGATGCCGAATCCTGCGCCCGCGCAACGCCTGCTCCCCGCGCAGGTCCACCTCCCCTCCGGCAACGTGGTGCGCCTGTCGGACGCTGCCGCGCGCGCCCACGCGCCGGCCGTCCTGGGCGCCCCCGGAAGCCGCGGCGGCGACGCGCCCGCCCCGGCCGGCAGGTGCGCGCGCGACGTGCAGATCCTCGCAGGCCCGTCGGTCCTGGCCGACGCGCGCGGCGCGCCGCTGGATCCGCGCGGCCTCCCGCTCGCAGACGCCCACGTCCTGCGCGCGCTCCTCGCGTTCGCCGGCGTCACGCCGGAGGAGCCTGGCGCGTACACGTGCGAGAACTGCGGCGCCCCGTTCGAGGTCGCTCCGTCGAGCCTGCTGGAGATCGGGCCGTTCACCGACGGAGAGCTCGACGACCCCGAGCTCGATCGCCCGTTCCATTTCGGCGCCTTGCACCCGATCCCGGCGCTGCGCGTCGGGCGCGCCGTGTGCCGCGGCGTGCGGCTCGTGGAGCGGACCGTCGAGGAGGCGATGCCGCTGCTCCGCCTGTCCAGCGACGGCGCGCTCCGCGTCACGCCGTCGCTTGTCGTGGCCATGGGCATCGCTGCGCTCGGCCGCGAGCGGCGCGCCTCGGTGATCGCCGACGCGCTCGCCAGGGCGCCGGACGAATCCTGGGCGGCGATCGTCGACCTCTACCACGAGGCGCGCTACCCCGCGCGGCTCCTCGCGGTTCACCGCTGTCAGGCCTGCGGCGCCCGGAACGACCTCGATGTGCCGCTCGAGCGGGAGCTCGCGCGCGCGCCTCTCCGCGCCCCCGAAGCGGATCCGGACGTCCCCGGAGAGGCGACCTCCGCGGCCGGGGAGGGGCGCGCCTTCCCCGATCTCGACGCCTTCGAGGCGCGCGTCCGCGCGGCGGCGGAGCGCGTCTACGAGGCCCGCGGCGTGCGGAACATCGACCTCTTCATCGACGCGGGCGTGCCGGCCTGCGACGACGGAGGCGAGCCGCTGCTGGGCTGCTACACGCCCGGGACGCCCGCGGACGAGCTCGGGATCGCGCGTCCTCCGGAGATCCGGATCTTCTATCGGACGTTTCGAACAGAGGCCCGCGAGGACCCCGGCTTCGACGTCGACGCGGAGATCGACGAGACGATCGACCACGAGGTGACGCACCACCTGCACCACCTCGCCGGGAGCGATCCCCTCGACGACGAGGAGCACGAGCAGATCGAGCGCGAGAACCTGCGGCGGATCGGCCACGCCGAGGCTGCACGGCGCGCGCGGCGCGGCGCCTTGGCCGACGTGGCCGGCTTCCTCCGCGCGACGTGGCCGGCCTGGCTGATCGCGGCCGTGGGGACGGCCCTGGCGTGGTGTGAGGGCGGACGTTGAGGTCCGGCGCGCGCGGCGCGAGCGCGACGTGCGCTCGCCGCTTTCTTCGAAGCGAGAGGATGAGCTGTCTATACTCCGGGGACAGCCAGAAGATGTGCCGGGGAATACCGGCTCCTCGAGCGCCGCTGTGCTCCTGCCGAGGATCGTGAAGACGAAGAGATCGCCGGCCTCCAGGGCCGGATCCACCAAAGCGCCACGTCCAGCCAAGCGGGACGGCGATGCGCAGAACCGCCGGGGAAGTCCGGATGCGGTCGAGAAGCGCCGGGCCGCGCGTCGGTTCAACGAGCTGCTCCTGGGCGGCGGTGGCCGCGCCGGGGATGGCCGTACCGAGCGCCGGCGCCGGCGCTTGCTCGCGGAGCTGGCCGAGGGCGTCTCGCGGCGCGGCAAGCGCGCGCTCAAGCCGATCGACGTGCTGTCGCGCGTCGAGGAGCTCCTCGAGCTGGGCGAGCCGCTCGCCTCGATCCGCAAGGCGTACCCGCCTCCGCCCACGGTCGAGGTGACCGCCGAGCTCGTCGAGGGGCTGAGGCACCTCCA
Source organism: Sorangium sp. So ce119 (assembly GCF_051524405.1). Taxonomy (NCBI): domain Bacteria; kingdom Pseudomonadati; phylum Myxococcota; order Polyangiales; family Polyangiaceae; genus Sorangium; species Sorangium sp. So ce119. The sequence goes on from NZ_CP150310.1 coordinate 1,207,395, forward strand.
CCGCGCCTACGGCTTCTCCGCGGACGTGTACCGGTTCGTCGGGCTCGACGCGCACGCCCTGCGCAAGGCGGGCGTGCTGCGGGGCGGCGACCGGGGAGCCCCGACCGGCGCGCCGGCCGAGACGGCGCGCCGCGGCGCAGCTTGACCTTGCCTGCCGGCGCGGGGATAACCCGCTCCGATGCGCGCGAGAACGGTGAAGCTCCTCCTCGCAGCGGCCGCGACCGCAGCCGTGTGCGCGGCGTCGACCGGCCTGTCGCTCCGCGCTGAGGCCCAGCCGTCGGCCGCGGCGGACGCGGTGGTGGCGCGCGTCGGCGACAAGGTCATCACGGCGGCGGAGGTCGAGCGGAGGATCGCGCAGATCCCGCCGTTTCAGCTCCAGAGCTTCGGCCGCACCCCGGACGAGATCCGGAGGAACTTCGTGAGCCAGGTCCTCGTGCGCGAGCTGCTCCTCGCCCAGGGGGCGGCCGCGCAGAAGCTCACCGAGCGGGCCGACGTGCAGGACCGCATCCGCGGCGTCCTTCGCGCCGCCCTGCTGCAGCGGATCCAGGCGGAGGCGGCGGCGAGCTCGCCGGTGACCGACGAGGAGGTCCGCGCCTACTACGAAGCGAACCGGGACAAGTTCAGCGCGCCGTCGATGGTGGCGCTCTGGCGCGTCCTCGTCGCGACGCGCGAGGAGGCCGAGGCGATCCTGGCCGAGCTCAAGAAGGACCCGTCGCCCCAGCGCTTCAAGGACATCGCGCGCGACAGATCGCTCGACAAGGCGACCAGCCTGCGCGGCGGCGATCTCGGGTTCGTGGCGCCCGACGGCAGCACCGCGGAGCCGGGGCTGAAGCTCCCCGCGGGGCTCATCGAGGCTGCCGCCCGGGTGAAGGACGGGGAGCTCGTGCCCGAGCCGGTGGCGGAGGGCGATCGCTTCGCGGTGCTGTGGCGACGCCAGAGCCGCAGGCCGGTGAGCCGCTCGCTGGAGCAGGAGGCGCCGTCCATCCGCCAGATCCTCGCGCACGGCAAGGCCGAGGCGCAGGTGAAGCAGCTCCTCGAGCGCCTGCGGGCGCAGGACGTATCGGGCCATGCGCCCGAGCTCGTCGACCTGATCGACATCACCTCGACGGGCGATCTGCAGCCCCTGCGGCGCCCGGGCACCCTGGCGAGCGGCCGCCGCCCGGGCACGCCTCCGCCTTCGCCCGTGCCGCGCCAGGACATGCGCTGAGCCCGTCCGACGTCTCGGCATCGGTGCGACCGATGTCCTCGAGCCGCCGGGCGCCTCGCCAGCGCCGCTGGCGCGGTCAGCTCAGCGCGACGACGATCGCGATGGCGGCGAAGCCGGAGGCGATGGTGACCACGAGCGCGGCGATGCTCCCGGCGCGGCGAGCGCGCTCTGCAGCTTCGGGCGGGAGCGCGTAGACGCCCAGCAGCAGCGCCGTGGAGGCCCTGCCCGGTACCCGGAGCGACGCCGACAGGATCTGCTCGGCGCCCTTGATGCCGCCCGTGATGAGCATGACCAGCGCGCCGAGCGGCCCGGCCATGAGGTCCCACCCGCACGCGTAGAGCCCAAAGCGGAGCGCGCGCCGGCGCTCCGGCCGCGCGCCCTGGCGGCGCGCGCCGAGCTCGAGGGCGGCCCCGTGCACCGCGTGGGCGAGCACCATCCACACGGTGAGCCCTGGAACGCCGATCGCGAGCCACTGGAGAGCGCTCGCGCGCGCGGCCGGGTTCCGCGCGAGCTCCAGCGTCAGGCCCGGCAGCGCGAGCGCCACGATGGGCAGGAGCGCGACGACCATCGAGAGGATCGCGAGCGTCTCCGCCAGCAGGGCGAACCGCATGGCCGCCGGGAATGCGCCGTCGGGCAGCGCCGCGAAGAAGGTCTCGGCCCCCAGCGTGGTGGCCTTCGAGGTGGCCCAGAGCCGCGACCAGACGCCGCCGAACGGGCGCTCCCACGGGATGATCGCGACGACCCCCGAGCCCTCGTCGGTCGCCGCGGCGCAGCCGGCGCAATCCGGCTGGCCGCAGCACGCGCAGAGGACCGCCGCGGGAACATCGAACGCCTCGTCGTCCCGCACCGGCTCACGGCGTACGCTGGCAGATCTCTTGGCCATCGCGCACCTCCGAGCAGCGGACAAAGGCCACTCCTACCAAGGTTACGTCGCACCAGCGGGCCTGTCGACCCGGGATGCCTCCAAGCGCGCGCGTACATCGTCCGTCGTTCGCGTCGCGTCGTTCATCGCCTCGTCGCGTCGTTCGTTCAGCGTCGTCCTCCACATCCCGATCCCTCCCGCGCGCGAGGCGGCGCTTCGTCCTGGCAGGTATGGCATCGGTGTCAGCCCTGGCGCCGATCGTTTCACGATGCCGGAAGGCGGCCGTCGGGCAGCGCGGTCAGTGCAGCACCTCGTCGCCCCGTCGCCGCTGTCCCGTGGGGAGGTCGTCGATCCTTCCCCCGAAGAACGCAGCCGCGATCAGCGCGGCGAGCGCGATCGCCCCGGTCGCGTAGAGCCCGTAGCCCCACGTGAAGCGGACTGGACGGAGCAGCGTGCTGGCCGGCGTGAACAGCAGGCGCATCGCCACGGTGGTGAGGGCGATCGCCGCGAGGAACGCGACGGCCACGCGGGCGCCGCGCATCTTGTGGATCGATCTCCGCGTCAGCACGAGCGGGATCATCACGAAGAACGCGACCGCGGGGGCCCACATCCACCCGAGCCTGCGCGCGAGACCGAGGCCGCTGAGATCGCGGATCTCGGGCGCGGTCTCGTGGACCCAGGGCGCGAAGAACGCCGCGAGGCCGGCGACCGCGAGCGCGAGGAGGGCCCCCCGGCAGCGACCGGCGTAGATCCACGGGAGCGGCTCCATGTGCGGCGGGAGCGGCTCGTCGGGCTCCTCGTGGAGCGCGTCGTACGAGGGAGGGAGCTTCGAGAGCTCCTCCAGTCGGAGGCCGCAGGCGGGGCATGTACGGGCCTCTTTCGCCTCGAACATCTCCCGGCAGAAGGGGCAGGCGGTGAGCCCGGTCATCGCCGCGGGAGGATAGCGCACGGCGGACGAGCGCGCGGCGAGCGGCGCGCGGGGCCCGGGGACGCAACTCGGGGTTCCACCGAGGCGGGGCTTAGCTCATAGTTGCTCCCCATGGGCAAGCGTGATCGGCTCCCGGACGATGAGATCGCCGGTTTCGTCGCTGCTCACCCGGGCTGGGTGCGAGCGGGCGAGCGGATCGAGCGGAGCTACTCGTTTCCGGATTACGGGACCGGCGTGGGCTTCGCGATGCGGCTCGCCCTCCTCGCCGAGCGCCGCGATCACCACCCGGACATCCTGCTGTCGTGGGGCAAGGTGCGCGTCGCGTGGTCCACGCATGACGCCGGCGGTCTGACGGCGCTCGACCTCGAGATGGCGGAGCTGACCGACCGCCTCAACACGGGCTGAGACGTCGCGCGTGGGCAAGGTGCTGGGGATGCTCCCGAGCGAGCTGCTGCTGCGTCTGGATCTCGGCGTGGAGGGCGACCTGCCGCACCTCGAGGAGGCGCTGACGCACCCGAGCTTCTCGAACGAGCAGCGCGGCGGTCGGCGCGTGGACAACCAGCGCCTCGAGTTCCTGGGCGACGCCGTGCTCGGCCTGTGCGTGACGGAGCTCCTCATGGAGCGCTTCCCGGGGGCCCGGGAGGGGGAGCTCTCGATGATGCGCTCGGCGCTGGTCAACACGGACGCGCTCGCGGCCTGGGCGCGCGGGGTCGAGCTGGGCGCGGCGCTCCGGGTCGGGCGGGGCGCGGAGGTCGCCGGGGAGCGCGACCAGACCAACGTGCTCGCCGACGCGACCGAGGCGCTCGTCGCGGCGCTGTACCTCGATCGCGGCTTCGAGAGCGCGCGCGCGCTGAGCCGGAAGATCGTCGCGAGCCCGCTCGCCCAGCTCGCGAGCGGCAGCATGCTCGGGCGCGACGCGAAGAGCGAGCTGCAGGAGCGCGTGCAGGCGCGCGGCGCCGCGTCGCCGCGCTACCGGCTGATGGGCACGGAGGGGCCGGACCACGACCGCGCGTTCCTCGTCGCCGTCGAGGTCGAGGGCAAGGTCATCGGCACCGGCCGGGGCCGATCGAAGAAGCTGGCCGAGCAGGCGGCCGCGCGCGCCGCCCTCGTGGCGTGCGCCGCGCCGGAGCCTGCGACCCCATCCGATGAACGGGCGACCGCCGAGGCCCTGGAAGGCGCGCCCGGGGGCACGGGCGCCGCGCCGGGCGGCGCGGCGCCCTCCGAGCCACCCATGAACGACCGAGGACCCAGTCGATGATCCGTCACCTGTTGATTGCCTTCTCCTTCGCGCTCTGCTCGCTCTTCGTCGCGCTGCCCGCCTGGGCCGGGAGTTACCTGGACAGGGCGAGCCTGCTGCTCGACGAGGCGCGCCGGGAGGGCGACATGCTCCTGCCGCGCACGCACGACAAGGAGCTCATCATGGTGGTGCACGCGCTCGCCGAGGCGCGCGCCAACGTGGCGGGCAAGATGGAGTGCCCTGCCTCCGTCTCCAGGGCGCACCCGCACCTCCTGCTCGTGCTCGCGAACAGCGAGCGCGCCGCCGACGCGGCCGCTCAGGGCAACTTCAAGAAGTTCATGGAGCACCTCACCGTGGCGCGGAACGAGGATCGCGCGTTCCGCGCCATCCTCGCCGAGCTCGGCTACGCGCTGCCCGATCTGGGCCCGAAGCGCTGACGCGACCCGGGCCGCGCGCGGGCTCGCGGCGCCGCGCGCCTCAGAACACGGCGCCGAGCGCGCGGGCTCCGGGCGCCGCGCGCCTCAGAACACGGCGCCGAGATCGAGCGCGAGGGTCCACTGCGACCCGAGCCCGGCGAACTTGTTCTCGCCGTTGATCTCGTAGTCCGCACCCTGGTTCGCGTCCTCGGGGCCCACGATGTCGGTGATGAAGTGGGCGCCGAGCTTCACCATCTGGAAGCGCAGCTGCGCTCCGAAATGGAGCCGGTGGCGCGACATGCGCACGGCGTCGAACACGACGGTGTTGTTGAAGTCGGCCTGGGATCCGCCCGCGCACACGGGCTGGCCGTCGTGGGGGAGCGTCTGGCCGTCCGCCCCTTGCACGGGGTTCGCCGGCGAGTTCAACCCGCGAAAGTTGCAGTAGTTCACGGCGTCGGTGTTCGGGGTGAGATCGATCAGCCCCGAGTCGCCGAAGATGTGGATCCACTGGTACCCGGCGTACGGGGTGACGACCACCGCGCCGCCGATCGGCAGAGGCTTCGAGATCTGCGCGTCGACGCCGGCGACCGTGAGCTGGAACTCCTCGGTCCCGGTGATCGTCCTGACGCTGCCGCCCACGGCGACCTCCGGGAAGATCGCGGGGATCCCTCGGCGGAACCCCTCGAAGAGCGCCCAGCGTACGTCGGCGCCCCCGCTGACGATGTTGGTGTTGGCGAGGAACCCGACGGCGCCGGTGAGCTCGAAGCCGAACGGGAAGCCCTTGCGCACCTTGAGCGAGTAGTGCTGCAGGAAGGAGTCCGGGCTCCGGTTCTCGATGGAGAAGTTCCCGGACGCCGGATCCTGCGGCCCCTGCGTGCCGCGCTGCCAGTAGTCCGCTTCGCTGTCAATCTTCGTGTAAGCGGCCTCGATGCCGATCTCGAACCCGCCGTAGCCCGTGGTCCGCGCCGAGTGCATCGCCGACGGCGCGATCGCGAAGCCGTACTGCGCGATGAGCTTCGCGAACGCGGCGTCGTCGGTCTGGCAGCGCTGATAGCGCGACGCGGGGTTGTAGTAGAGGCCGTTGTCCGGCCCCGTGATGCGGCAGGGCACCGCAGCGTCACCGACGCCAGGGACCGGCTCGCGCACCAGCCGCGCGAGCGCGGGATCCATGGAGTCTGCAGACGCCAGCGAGGATGACGCCACCCCCGCGAGGGCAATTGCCGAGGCAATCCAGCACGATGCGCGCATTCCGTGTCTCCGAGGCGGGAGGCTACGTGTCCGCTCGTACAGCCGTCAAGCGAACAGAGGCACCTCCGTCAGCTCCGACCACGTTTTGCGTCGCGCCGCGTGGGCCGGCTGCCCGACCGGGCCGCGCCGCGCGCGCCGGTGGGCCAGGCCGCGCGCGGCCCCTCCTCGGGGCTTGCGTCGCGGAAGGGGGTTGCACCGCGAGGGCGCGTCGCCGAAAGAGAGGGCGTGCTCAAGGATGGTCGCCCCCGGCTCCGCGCGGCGCCGCTCGATCCGCCGTTCCGGATCGTGCTGGTGGAGCCCGAGATCCCGCAGAACACAGGCAACATCGCGCGGCTCGCGGCTGCGACGCAGAGCCCCTTGCACCTGCTCGGGAGGCTGGGGTTCCGCATCGACGAGCGGAGCGTCCGCCGCGCGGGGCTCGACTACTGGCACCTGGTGACGCTCGAGCAGCACCTCGACCTCGCCCACTTCCGCCACCGGCACCCGAACGCGCGGCTGCGCCTGTTCAGCGCGGTGGCGTCGCGGAGCTACCTCGACGCGGACTTCCGGCCGGGCGACGCCCTCGTCTTCGGCAAAGAGAGCGTGGGCCTCGACCCCGACCTCCTCGCCCGCATGCCGGACGACGTCTTCGGCATCCCCACGCTGGGCCCCGTGCGCTCGCTCAACCTGGCCAACGCCGTGTCGATCGTTCTCTACGAGGCGCTCCGCCAGGTGGGCGCGCTCGCGGGCGCAGCGCCGGCGTGAAGGCGCGCTCCTCCGCGAGGTGCGGCGGACGCCGGCGGCCGCGCGCTGTGGACTCCGGCGGGGCGTCGTTCTAAGGGACCGGCGGCATGACGACGCACCGGCAGCGCGCGCGGCACAGCGGACGGGCGGCCGCCCGCCTGCGCTGCGCCGTCGCGGTGGCCGCGCTCTCCGCGGCGCTCGCCTCGTCGGGGTGCAGCAGGCGCCCGCCCAACGGCACGCCGGACGGCGCCGTCCGGGAGCTGGTCGCGCGGCTGCGCCAGCTCCACGGCGATCCGGCCGACGCCAAGGCCGCCTTCGAGCTCCTGTCCCGCCGCGCGCGGGACAACCTGGCGGCGCGCGCGCAGCGCTACAGCGCGGCGACCGGCAAGGCGATCGCCCCCGAAGCGATGATCACGCCTTCCCGCTTCCTCCTGCGCTTCGAGCCGCAGCGGTACGTCGCCCAGATCGCCGGCGCCCATGCCCTCGTGGACGTCGCCGGCCTGCTCCCGGGAGAGCGCGTCCAGGTGCCCTGCGTCTACGAGGACGCCGGCTGGCGCGTCGATCTCGCGCTACCGCCGCTCCCTCCCGTACAGAAGCGGCCCGGCAGCGAGCTCTGAGCGGAGCCACCGGCGGCCGCCCCCCCGGGTAGGACGCCGGCCGAGGCCTCGACGCCGCGAGCCCGCCGTGGGCTCCGGAGATCGGAGCCACAAAAGCCCGGAGGCCGGCAGTGCCGGCCTCCATCGGCAGCGGCCGCAGGGCCGCTAGCCATGAGGTAACGCCTCAGTTGGCGAGAAAGATCGCCTCGATCTCGGTCTTCACCTGCTCTTCCGTCTGGCCCCGGGCGATCGCGATCTCCTTGACGATCAGCGTCCGGGCGGTGTCGAGCATGCGGCGCTCACCGAACGAGAGTTGCTTGTCCGTCTTCAGGCGGTACAGGTCGCGGAGCACCTCCGCGACGTCGTAAATCGAACCCGTCTTGATCTTGTCCATGAAGCCGCGGTAGCGACGGTTCCATGTCTGGTTGTCGAACGCGATGGTGCGCTCGCGGAGGATGTCGAAGATTTCTCGAATTTCCTGTTCAGAAATGACCTGGCGAAGGCCGACCGCGCTCGCGTTGCTGACTGGAACCATGATCTTTCGATCCGTGTCCAAGATGCGGAGAACATAGAATCGCTGACGGTTGCCAGCGATGTCCTTCTCCTCAATGTTGACCACCTCGGCCACGCCCTGGGCCGGGTAGACGGCTTTGTCGCCCACCTTGAACTGGATCTCCGAACGAGCCTGCATATCGTCTCCTTTGCCTTCCACCCCGCCGTCTCTTTATTTTTTCGTCTGCTTCCCGAAATCCTCTCCGGGAAGCGGCCGTTGCACATGCGGTTGAACCTGGACCCGCAGAACCGACACACACCGTCGCGCATTCCGAGAAAAAAACCATGAACCGCGTCTCGAGACCGCTGTGCGAGCACAAGCGCGAGCACCACCGCCAAGACCCGCGAGGGGTCGGTGCTCAGGCGTGCACAGTGAAATCTCGAGCAGCGGCGGTGAAAGCGGACGGTTTCGGGCGGAAGGGATTGAGGTTGGGGGAACGGCCCTCTCGAAAAAGGGCCGGTTTGCGCCAGGCGCGCGCACTCTAGTGAGCCAGCACAGAACCGTCAACGAAAATCCCCGAGGCTGACCCATCGTCGCGTGATCATTCTGGTTTTTTTCTCAGGATCGGGCGGGGTCACAGTGTGTGCCAGTGGAGGCACCAGCGTGAATGCACGCTGGCCCGCCGCTCTAGTTTAGGGCAGAGCAGGCCTCTCCGGGAGAGGTGGCGGACCTGAGCTGGGTGGGATGAGGCGAAAATGTGGCGGACACAACGGCCAGGAGGGGCTGCGTCCGTCCCTGTTCAAGCGAGCCGCTGGGCTCAGGCAGGGCAGAGCCGCTCGGCCAGCCCCCAGCGGACCCCGCGGTCCGAGGCGATGAGATCGACAGGCGCCCCGGCGACCCTCGAGGCCCACGCGAGGAGCTCCTCGATCAGCACGCTGCCGGCGACGATGACGTCGGCGCGCGCCGGATCCAGCGCAGGTAGCTTCCTTCGCGCGGCGAGCGGCAGGGAGGCGAGCCGGGACGTGATGGCGACGACCTCGGCCCCGGAGACCCGCGCGCCGTGCACGCGGGCGCCGTCGTAGGGGACGACGTCGCGCACGAGCGCGGCGAGGGTCGTCACCGTCCCCGCGACGCCGACCAGGGTGGGCGCGCCCGACACAGGCCCGGCCGGGACCGTCGCCAGGGCGGCCCGGGCGTCCGCGCGGACGGCCTCGAGCTCGGGCTCGGTCGGTGGGTCGGCGCGGATGTGACGCTCGGTCAGCCGGACGCTGCCGACGTCGAGGCTCACCGCCCGCTCCACCGTGCCGCCGGCGTCGCCGACGATGATCTCCGTGCTGCCGCCCCCCAGGTCGAACACGATCCTGGGACCTCGGGCCGGCAGGTCGAGCCCTGTCAGCGCCCCGGCGTACGTGAGCTCCGCCTCCTCCGGCCCGGAGATCACACGCGGCGCCACGCCGATGAGGTCGCGGGCGCGGGCGATGAACGCCTCCCCGCCGGCGGCGTCGCGCATGGCGCTGGTCCCGACGGCGTCCACCCGCTCGACGCCCAGGGACCTGAGCTCCTCGCCGTAGCGGGCGAGGCAGGCGAGCGTCCGCTCCACGGCCTCCGGGGCGAGCGCGCGGGCCGCGTCGACCCCCTGGCCGAGGCGGGTGATCGTCGCGCGCTCGGCGAGCGCGACGAGCTCACCCCCTCGGCGCTCCGCGACGAGCAGGAGGACCGAGTTCGTCCCGATGTCGATGGCCGCGACGCTCATGCGGAAGGCCTCACTGGGTGAGCGTCTTCAGGTCGAGCATCTCCTCGACGTTCGGCAGCACCACGAGCTCGCAGCGCCGGTTCGCCTGCTTGTTCTCCGGGGTGTCGTTGGCCTTCACCGGGTCGGTGTCGCCGTAGCCGGAGGCGCTCCACCGCTCGGGCTTGAGGCCGCCGCCGCCCTTGTCCTGGGGCTGGAGCAGGAACGCGAGCACCTCGCGGGCGCGCATGACGCTGAGCCCCCAGTTGTCCTTGAAGCGACCGCCGGCGAGCGGCGCGTTGTCCGTGTGCCCGGCGACCTGGAACGAGCGCGTCGACAGCCCGGCGTCGTTGCGGATGACCTCGGCCACCTTGAGCAGGATGTCCTGGCCCTCCTTCTTCAGCGTCTCCCGGCCCGAGTCGAAGAGCACGTCGCCGGGGAGCTGGATGACCATCCTGTTGTTCCGGACGGTCACGTTGAGCCCGAGCTTGGTGAGGGCCTGGAGCTTGTCCCGCAGCACCTCGAAGCGCTTCTTGATGTCCTCGAGCTGCTGGGCGCGGCGGCGGAAGTCCTCGAGCGCGCGGGCCTGCTGCTCGAGGTTCGCGTTCAGGTTGGAGATGTCCACGCCCGCGGCCTTGAGCTGGGACTTGAGCTGCTCGATCCGGGCGGCCGCCTCATCGAGCTCGCTCCTGGCCTTCTTGTTCTGCGCCTGCTCGGCGCTCAGCTGGGTCTTCAGGCCCTCGATCTCGCGGACCTTGGCCTGCATCTCCTCCTCCGAGTAGCCGCATCCGAGCGCCCCCGAGCCGGCAAGGAGCGTTGCGCCCAGCAACAACCACGACGTCGAGCGACGAACCAACATACCTTTCCTCCTAGAGCGGCGCGGCGCCGGCCCATGAGGGGCGACCGCCGCGCAGGCGGCGCGACGGTAGCGAGGCGAATGGCGCCGCACAAGGCTCTCTAGAGCCTGCGCAACGCTGGTGCTCCGTGCGACCATGAGCTCCACGGCGCGGTTTGCCGCGCCTTGCAGGCGCGCGGTCGCCGGAGAGAAGCGAAGAGGGCCAAGACAGACATCCTGGAGCTTGTCAACGAAATTCGGCGTCCGGCGCGGTCTGGTTCTTTTCACCATGGCCTGATCCGGCGTTTACCCTCGCAACGCTTGCGGACCAGTTTGCCTGGAACACACGGGATACATCGGTTTAGGGCCTGCAAGATTTTCCTTGACCATCACCATGCGTGGCAATATACGTCGTGCAACATCTGTTGCCTCGGTGAGGAAATTGTAGTGGCGAGGACGTCGAGCGATGTCCGCCGGGCCGGGGCGAATGCAGGAGGATTTCCAATGGCTGCTAAGAAGACCGCGAAGAAGCCTGCGAAGAAGGTGACGAAGTCGGCCAAGAAGCCGGCCGCCGCGAAGGCCGGTAAGGTCGCGAAGAAGCCGGCGCGGAAGGCAGCGAAGAAGGCCGCCCCGAAGCGCGCCGCCGCCAAGAAGACCCCGAAGCGCGCCGCCGCCAAGAAGCCCGCCGCCAAGAAGGCGGCTCCGAAGCGCAAGGCGAAGGCTGCCGGCAAGCGCGCGGCTGCGCCGAAGAAGGCGGCGGCGCCTCGAGGCGGACGCGCGGCTGCCAAGCGCGCGCCGGCCAAGGGCGCGGGCTCCCGCGGCGCGCGCAAGAGCACGCCGGCCCCGGCGCCTGCGAGCACCGGGCCGTCCGACGAATCGGAATAAGGCGCAAGAGGCGCGCCTCGCGCCGTCCACCCGGTGAGGCGCCGCGAGGGGGCCCGCCGGCCGCGACGAGAAACTCTGTTCTACAGGTCGCTTCTACAGGACGCCCGAGGGTGAGCACGCCGCGGAGCCGGCGTGCTGGTCCAGGCCGGGGGCGCGCGCGGGTTGATGATGTCCCCGCGACGGCGCCGCCGCGTGACGACCGCGACCGGCGCGTGCGCGCAGGGCGCGGTGCCGGACCGGCGCGGCGCTGGACCGCCGCGCGGCGCGGACGTTCACCTGCTCCGCGGCGCCGGACGGCGCGCGCCGGGAGCCGTGCCCGTGCCCTCGGTGCCTCGGTGGTGGAGCTGCGGCGCGGCGCCGAGAGGGGCGCTCAGGTGCGCTCGCCGAGGTAGAGCCGGAGGGCGCGCGCGGCGCCCTTGCGATCGAACGGGACGCCCACGAGGTCCTCGCGCTTCGAGATCTGCTCGAACAGCTTCATCAGGAACTCGAAGAACGCCTCGCACTCGCGGATGGCGGCGTCGAGCCGCTGGGGGTCGAGCAGGTCGCTGTCCTCGAGCGCCGTCATCGCCGAGACGAACGCGTCGACGCGGGGGTAGTCGCCGACGCGGAGCAGCGGGTAGCCCATCGCCCGGAAGTACGAGAGGAACTCGCGGACGAACGCGAAGCTCGCGATGCCCGTCCACCGATCGGGCGCGGGGCCGGTGGTGCGCGCCTTGCTCGCGAACGCGCGGGCGATCTGGGCGAACATCCACACGTCGCGACGGAGGCGATCGCTCGTCGCGCGGCGCGCCGCGTGGTCGTCGAAGACGCGGCCCTCCTCGAGCTTCGCGCCGAGCGATCTGCCGAGGAACAGGATCGCGTTCTGCAGCGCGGGGCGGAGGCCGTGCGACACGGCGCGGAGGCGGAGGCGGTACTCGGACTCGCTCACCAGCGCGTCGGCGGGCGGGAGGTCGTGCTCGAAGGCGCGGCGCATCTCGAGCCGCAGGTTCGCGGCGAGCCCGGTCAGCGCGGCCTTCGTCGAGAGGAGGCGGTGGCCCTCGGCGGCGAGCTCGTCGTGGCGCGCGACGAGCTCGCTCGCGGGCACGCGCAGCAGATCGCGCTCGAAGCTGTCCGCGAGCAGCGCGCCCGCGCGGCGGCGGAGGTAGTTCGAGAGCGCGCGCGCGTCGCTGCGCAGGACGGCGAGCACCAGGTAGCCGCGCCCGGCGACGCGGTGATCCGAGTGGTCGAGCGCGATGGCGTCGAGCAGCCGGAGGTAGCGGAGCATCCGGAACAGCGCGAGGAACGTGAGCGCCACGAGGCGGTGCGCCTGCTCGCCGGGCACGCGGTGGATCAGCTCGAGCACCTGCGTCGACGCGATGCGGTCGAACTCCGGGCGAAACTCGAGCGCGTGGAGCGGGTTGAAGAACGTGCTCTGCGCGATCTCGCGCATGGCCGTCGCGAGGTGCGCGTAGAAGAGCCTGAAGTTGACCCGCGGCAGCCGGAGCAGCCCGCCCGCGACCTCGATGAGGTTCGTGAACCCGTGCCGCAGCACGAAGAGGCTCGACTCCGGCGACTCCTGCGCCATGGTCGCGTGCAGGAGGCGCGTGCGCGCGGTGTCCTCCGGCAGCACCGTCTCCAGGTAGCGCTGGAAGACGAAGGCGCGGTCGCGATCGCCGAGCATGGTGCGCGTGAGCTGGACGACGCGCGCCATGCCGTCGCGGGCGTGCTGGAGGTGCTCGTGGAAGTCGTGGCTGACGATCGTCTGGCGCCGCCCGGCGCCAGGGTGGTTCCGCGGGTTCGCGAAGCAGGCGACGCCCTTCAGGAGGATCTCGAGCTCGAAGAGCGTCTCGTCCTTCTTGTCGGCCGCGAGCCGCGCGAACCACGCCTCGCGGGCTTGCTGCTGCTCCCGCCGCAGGCCGCGCGTGTCGCGGAGCAGCTCGGCGTAGGCGTTGCGGCCGGGGTAGCCCGAGCCGCGCAGGATCCCCGAAGCGTCGCTCGACACAGACGTGCTCCTCGCCGGCGATGCGCTGCTAGTTGCGTCTCTTGAAATCGAAGGGGTAGGTCAGCACCGTCTCCTTGCCGCCCGGCGAGCGCGCCCACGTGATCGACTTCGCGAGCTCCTCCATGCAGGACTCGATCTGCGGCGCGGTCACGTCGCTCTTGTCGCGCACGATGGTGGCCTCCTCGAAGGTCCCGTCGGGCTTCAGCTTGAGCTGCCATGTGATCCTGCCCTGCGCGCCCGGGTGCTTGCGCGCGTAGAGGTCGAAGCAGCAGCGGAAGCCGTCGCGCCGCGCCTTGATCGCGTCGACGAGCGGCTGCAGACGATCGCTCGAGCCCGCGTCGGCGGAGGTCATGGCGTTGTTCATCACGACCCCGCCGTCCGGCGGCTCGTTCGTGATCTCGGAGGCGATCGCCTTGCAGTCCTCGACCGTCTCCGGCGTCTTCCCGCGGCCCGCGGGTTTGTCCGCGTGGGCCGGCGCGGGAGCGCCCGGGCTGGCGGCGCCCGGATCGGCGACGGCCGGATCGGCGGCGGCCGGCTGCGACGCGGGTGGGGGCGAAGCGCCGGGCGGCGCGCTCTCCGGCGGCGAGGGGGGGGCGGTGCCGCTCGAGCAGGCCACGAACAGGGTCGCGGCGACGAGGACTCCGGTGAACACGGCGCTGGCAGTGGCGCAGGGACGCATGGCGCGCATACTAAACGGTTCGGCAGAGCGGAGGCGAGGTGCCTCGTGTTTTTCTCTCCCTCGCGCCGACGATCCGAGCTCTCCTCACGGCTGTCGTGAAGATCCCGCTGCTTTTCATGGCCGGAGCCGCCCTCGCCGCCCTCGCGCCGGCAGGCTGCGATCCCATCGCCGAGCCGCTGCTTTGCGGGGAGATCCCCGACGGAGGGTGCCCGCTCGGCCGGGGGGGGACATGCGACGATGACGTGTGTCGCGCTCTGTACGATTGTCGCGAGGGGGCGTGGACGATGGCCGCGCGCTGCGACCGGCCCGGCGAGCCCGAACCGGACGCGGACGCGGGCGCGGGCTCGCCGGGCGACGGCTGCGAGGTCGTGACGCTCGATCGCAGCGGCGAGGCGTCGGGCTGCGCGCCCGCGCTTCAGGAGCCGGACTGCCCGGCCGACGCCGCCGAGACGTGCGCGGAGGCAGCGTGCCGGACCGGCTGCGGCGACTTCTTCCTCTGCACCGAGGAGGGGTGGAGTGCGGTCGCGTACTGCGACGAGCAGGGGCGAATCACCGTGACGCCGTGAGCGCCTCCCTGTCGACGTCGGCCTCCGACGGCTCCGGGCGGCGCCGCGGCGCGCCTGGCGAGGGGGGCGTCAGCCGGTCTTGAGGAAGGGGCTCCACTCGTCGAACGAGTGCGGCAGCCCGAGCAGGATCTGCATGGTCGCCGACCACCGCGGCGGCACCGGCTGGCGGATGAGCCGCATGCTGGCCTCGTCGGGCGTGCGCCAGCCCTTGCGGAGGTTGCACGTGCGGCAGGCGGTCACGAGGTTCTCCCAGGAGTCCTCGCCGCCGCGCGACCGGGGGAGCACGTGGTCGATGTTGAGGTCGCGGACAGGCGGGCGGCGCGCGCAGTACTGACACTGGTGCGCGTCGCGGAGCATCACGTTCTTCCGCGTGAGTCGGATCGTCGGTCGCCGCATGCGATCGTAGCGGCGGAGGTGCAGGACGCGCGGGACGCGGAGCGAGCCGCCGACCACAGGGAGGCCGTCGTCCTTGTCCCGCACCGGCAAGCTCCGCCAGGCCGAGAAATCGTGGAGCTCGCCGGCCTCGTCGATGGCGAGGGCCGCGCCGCCGAAGAGCAGCAGGAAGGCGCGGCGCGCCGTCGTGATCTGAACAGGCTGGAAGAAGCGGTTCACCACGAGGACGGGGAGGTCGAGCGGCTCGGCCTTGCGGTCGCGGCGGAACCCAGAAAACTCGTCGCCGAGATCGAGCTCCTCATGAGGAGAGCCCCCCGGGACTGTGGCTACCCCGTCCGGCACGCCCGGGAGTGTAGCAACGAAAGCTCCCGTGAACATCCGGCGCTTGGCGGCAGAAATCCTGCTGTGCTGTGTGTGGGCGCGGCGTGGGGACCGCGCGGGGCGCGCCCGTTGCGCCCCTAGGGGCTCGCCGCAAACGCGGGGCCCTTCGCGCGACCGGCGCGCCTCCGCGGCGCGCGGCCGGCGAGATGAGGCCGGCGCCCGCCGCGGGGAGGGGCGCCGTCCGACGTTGCGCGGCGAGCGCTTTCGGTCGGGCGCGGGTTTCGCTAAGACGCGTCCATGTCGAGGGACGGCTGCCCCCCCGGGGCGCGCCGTCGCGGGGGGAACCGAGCGGATGACAGAGCAGCGCGAAGGACCGGAGGCAGAGCGGACGACCGGCGCAGAGCCCCCCGCCGGGTCGCCCTGGGATGATCCGATCGAGCGCGCGCCGCTCGTGTTCCTCGATCTCGAGATGACGGGGCTCCGCCCCGAGAGCGACCGGGTCATCGAGGTCTGCGCCGAGCGGATGCGGGGGGATACGTGCGAGGACGCGATCACGTCGCTCGTGCGGCCCGAGCCGGACGTGTTCGGCAACGCGCACGTGCACGGCATCGATCCGCGGGAGCTCGTGGGCGCGCGCACGTTCCCCGAGCTCTGCGATCGCATCGAGCAGGTGATGGAGGGCGCGGTGATCGTCGCCCACGCGGCCGCATGGGACGTCGCGTTCCTCGAGGCCGAGCTCGCGCGGGCGGGCAAGGCGAGGCGCATCCCGTACTACCTCGACACGCTGGTCCTCTCGCGCCGGGCCTTCGCCCTGCCGAGCCACAGCCTCGCCTCGCTGTGCCGGGAGCTCGGCGTGCACCGCGAGCGCGCCCACCGCGCCGAGGACGACGTCCACGCGCTGCGCGCCGTGTTCCGCAAGATCGTGGAGGTCCTCGCCCCTCGGACGCCGCGCGACCTGTGGCACGTCCGGATCGGCGAGCGCCACGCCCGTCCGGCGCTGGTCGCTGCGGCGGTGCGCGCGGCCGAGCATTCCGCCACCGTGCGGATGAGGTACCGCCCGGCGCGCCGGGGGCCGGAGGAGCTCGTGGTACGGGTAACGGGGGTGCGAACGGACCTCGACCCACCCCGGGTTCTCGGCTATCTGCTCCCGTCGCGCAGCCGTCGTGAGCTACGGGCCGATCGCATCCTGGCGATCGAGCCGATCTCGCCGGGAGAGCTCGCCCCGGACGGCACGGCGCGAAGGGCCTGAGATCCACGTGCGAATCCACTCGAACCGTACCGCGCCGACGCGACGCTCCCCTCTTGCTGTTCGCCTCGGTGGCCTGCTTGCCGCGACACTCCTCGCCTCGTGCTCGACCATGATGGGCCCGGAGACCGCCCGCCCGCCGGCGGCGGAGAAGTGGCTCGCCCGCGCTCGGCAGGAGTTCCAGTCCGCCGACGTCGACAACGCGCGCGACGCGGTCGCGAAGGCGCTGACGATCGTCCCGACCGACACCGAGGCGCGGCTGCTCGCGGGGCGCATCGCGCTGGCGCGGCTCGACTACGCCGAGGCGCTGCGCCTCCTCCAGGGGGTCGCCGGCTCCGAGGCGGCCGGGCTCCGCGGGCGCGCGCTCTGGTACAAGGGCGACCTCGACGCCGCCGCGGACGAGCTCGAAGCGATGCTCGACGATCCCGATGTGGTCGACGACTGGGCGAAGTCGATCGCCAAGCTGGCGCGGCGCGGGGCGGGGCGCGCGCCGTTCACGATCTCGGGCGCGCTCCTGGCGGCGATCGAGATGCCCCACGTCAGCCCGGCGGCGCCCTTCTTCGTCGTCGAGGTCGAGATCGACGGCGAGTCGGCGCTCGCGATGGTGTCGACCGGCACGGGCGAGGTGGTCCTCGACAGCAGCACGCGCAAGGAGCCGAGCTGGGTCTCGCTCCGCTTCGGCAAGAAGCTCCAGGTCAACGACGTGCCCGCGCTCACGCAGGACCTGTCGGGCATCTCGAAGCAGATGGGCGCGCCGGTGAAGGCGCTGCTCGGGGTGAACCTGCTCCGCCACCTCAACGCGACCATCGACTACAGCGGCCGGCAGTTCGTGGTGCGCAGCTTCTCCCCCCCGGCGCCGCCCGACGCGACGCGCGTCGACCTCGCCTTCATCAAGGGCGGCGGCATGGTGCTGCGGAGCAGCGTGGGCCCCGACAAGATGCTGCAGGGGCCGATGCTCATCGACACGTCGATGACGTTCCCGATCGCGCTCGACAAGGAGGGCTGGAAGAAGGCTGGCTTCGAGGCCGACGGGCTGAAGCGGGTCGAGCAGGATCCGGAGCAGAAGCTGAAGCAGGGCGTCGTGCCGATGCTGCGGCTGGGCGCGCTGGAGATCCCGAAGGTGCCGGGCGTGTACGGGGCGCCGCTCCAGGCGGTCGAGAAGCAGCTCCAGCTCGATCTGGACGGGGTGATCGGCGCGGGGCTGCTCGCCTACTTCCGCATCACCTTCGGCGACGGCGGTCGGCTCATGTGGATCGAGGATGACGTCGCCATGAACAAGGTGCTTCGGGGCAGCGAGCCGGCGCCCGCCAACGAAGGGCAGGCGCCCGCCCCGGCGGGCGAGACCGGCTCACCGGCGCCCCAGGCGCCTCCGCCGCAGGCGCCCGCGCCCCAGACCGCGCCGTCGCCGCCGGCAGCTGCTCCGGGAGCGGCGCCGCCCGCGGGCGCGCCCCGGCGGACGCCGGATCGGTGAGCGCCATGTCCAAGGAACTGCTGGCGGTCTATGCGGGGAGCTTCGATCCGATCACGTTCGGCCACCTCGACCTGATCCAGCGGGCGTCGCAGCTGTTCGATCAGGTGATCATCGCCGTCGGCCGGCACCCGACCAAGCACCCGCTCTTCACCTACTCGGAGCGGCTGGAGCTCCTGCGCCAGACCACGAGCGAGGTGACGAACGCGCGGATCGACTCGTTCGAGGGGCTGCTCATCCAGTACTGCCAGCGGGTCGGCGCGCGCGTGATCGTCCGCGGCCTGCGCGCGGCGACCGACTTCGAGTACGAGCTGCAGATCGCCCACGCGAACGCGGACATGCTCCCCGGCGTCGATACCGTCTTCCTGCCGACGCGCACCCACTACGGCTTCGTCTCGGCATCGCTCGTGCGCGAGATCGCGAGCCACGGGGGTGACGTCAGCCACTACGCGCCAGCCGTCGTCTGCGACGCGCTCCGGGCGAAGTTCGCCGCCGCGAGACCCTGAGAGGCGGCCGTCGTCTCAGTAGGTCCCGAACGGGGTCGGCATCAGCAGCAGCACGAAGAAGAGCAGCGTCACCACGGCGATCGCCTTGCGCGCCGGCGACAGCTCGCCGGGCTCTGTCGGGGGGTGCTCCCGGCCGCCCACGCGCAGCATCGCGTAGACGACGCCGAACCACGTGAGCCACGGCATCCCGTTCGCGACCGCGGCGCGGAGCGCGTCGGGCAATCCCTCGGCGATGAAGTGCCGCGTGAAGTAGGCGACGTTGCCGAGGAAGAGCGCGAGCATCAGGTAGTGCGCGGCGCGGCTGTAGCGGTCCTGCCTCCTGCCGAACAGCGCGTACGCGACGTGCCCCCCGTCGAGCTGGCCGACCGGGAACAGGTTGAGCGCCGTGATCAGCAGCCCGGCCCAGCCGGCCATCGCCGTGGGGCCGAGGAAGACGTCGTGGCCCTCCGGGATCGCGCCGACCGCGAGCCACCTCAGCAGGAGATAGAGCAGGCTCCGCCCCTCCTGCAGCGCGGGGCCCGACGTCGCGTGCACCTCGGAGTGCGTCAGGCCCACGAAGAGGACCGGGAGCGCGACCGCGAGGCCGGCCAGCGGCCCGGAGGCGCCGATGTCGAGCAGCGCGTTGCGCGACTTGATCGTGCCCTTCATCGAGATCACCGCGCCCATCGTGCCGAGCGGGCTCACGACAGGGAGCGGGATGAAGTAGGGGAGCGACGCCTCGACCCCGTGCGCGCGCGCCGCGAAGTAGTGCCCGAACTCGTGCGCCAGCAGGATCGCCAGGAACGGCACGGCGAACGGCCACGTCTGCGGCAGCGCCTTCACGAGGGAGAGCACGCTGTCGTCCTCTGGCGTGATCGGAGCCCAGAGGGTGCCGGCGACGAACACCGAGACGACCGTCAGGCAGAAGAGCGCGAGGTTCTTCTTCCAGCGGAGCGGAGCCGGCCGCGACACGGGCCTGGCGCTCGGCCCCGCGGAGCTCGTCGCCGCGGGAGCGAGCTCTACATCGAGGTCGAGCGTGCTCGGGGAGGAGAATCGACGATCGTCGGTCATGCGTCGCTAAGCGTGGCCGTCTCCTCGCCACCGCTCAAGCGATATACCTGCGCTCGTTCCGGTCGCCCGCCGCTCGTCGCGCCGCCGGAGCGCGCCGCGCGCAGACGCCGGCGGCACGCCGATCGGTCCTGCTCCGCGGCCCACGACGGCGCACGGGCGGCCTGGCCAGACCGTGTGCGGGCATGGATGACTTTGCGCGTCATCCCGTTCACCGCGACCGTGGAGGAGCCAGGCGATCCGACCGGAGTCGACGCGGCGGCTGGGCTCATCCTCGCGAGACATCGCGCGCCGCGTTCGTCTGGCAGTGCGGCCGCAAACCTTTCGGTCGTGCGCCCGCGTCACGACGGCCGGCGCTCTCTTCATCGGCGCTGCTGCGCGCCTTTGCCCTTCGGCGGGCGCGACTGCGCTACGATCGATCCATGCCTCCTGCTCGCGTCGCCGCCGAAGCGCTCGTGGGCAAAGTCCTCTGCAACAGGTACCGCGTCGTGCAGCTCCTGGGCAGCGGCGGGGTCGGGCACGTCTACCTCGCGGAGCGCATCGGCAGGACGCACGACGCCGCGCCCGCGCGCGTCGCGATCAAGGTCCTGCGGGCAGAGCTCCGCGACGACCCGCTGCTCGTCGCGCGGTTCGAGCGGGAGGCCGCCGCGGCCTCGCGCGTCCGGCACCCCAACGTCCTCTGCGTCGAGGCGCTCGATCGCGGGGGCGATACGCCGTGCTTCGCGATGGAGTTGCTCGTGGGCCTCGATCTCGCCGATACGCTGACCTTCGCCCGCTCGCTCGTCCCCGCGCGCGCGGTCCGGGTCGCCGCCGATCTCGCGGCGGGCCTCGAGGCTGCGCACCGCGCCGGCGTGATCCATCGTGACGTGAAGCCCGAGAACGTGTTCCTCGTGCACGCGGCCGACGGGCGCGAGATCGTCAAGCTGCTCGACTTCGGGCTCTCGTTCATCCAGGACCAGGGCGCCGACGCCTCGCTGCTCTCCCGCGTCGTCGGGACGCCCGAGTACATGGCGCCCGAGCTGGCGCACGGCGCTCCGGCGGCGCCCACCGCCGACGTCTACTCCCTGGGCATCGTGCTCTACGAGATGCTCGCGGGCCGTGTTCCGTTCCAGGGTCCGTACCCTGCGATCGCGGCGAAGCACGGGCGCGAGCCGCCGCCGCCGCTGCACCGGTTGCACCCGGGGCTCCTCATGTCGCGCGAGCTCGACGCGGTCGTGCGCAAGGCGCTGGTGAAGGATCCACGGGGCAGGTTCCCGTCGATGGCGGAGCTGCGGCAGGCGCTGCTCGCGACGCCGGAGGCGGGCGCCGGGGCGCCGTTCGCTGCCCAGCCGGACGCCGCCGCGCCGCCGACCTCCGGGATCGGGCACTGGGGCACCAAGCCGTGAAGCCCGCTCGCTCCGGAGGCTTCCGTCGACCTCCGTGCGCCTCGGCTTTGCTCTCGCGGCGAAGCCCTGCTAGACGGCCGTTACCATCTCTTGTTCCGGGCGACAGCCGGATCCGCTCGTCAGGCCGCTCCAGGCCGAGGGGAGCGAGCCGGCACGGTTCGGGGGTCCGCGGGCGCGGGCCTCATCAGCGCGGGTCGGTTCTCCAGGGGAAACTGGAATCCCAGAATCGCGCGCCAGTCGTCCTCCACTCCCTCCAGGCTCAGCCTGGCCGCTTTTTCGGTTCTGATTATGGGTCGCGCGACCCCATCTCCTGACAACGGCACAGCGGCGTTCCAAGACGCCGAACTCCCGATTTACGAGAGCCGCAGCGCCCCCGGGCTACGCGCTCCGCCCGAGGGCGAGCTCATGCCGACGGACCCTGGCGCCCTCGACGAGGATCCGTTCCGGATCGAGCTCGTCGCTGAGGACATCCCTACCCCGCGTCGCTACCAGGTGGTCTTCGACGAGGCGCGGATCGATCCGGACGTCCAGAAAGTCGTTCGACGCCTCGTCCGCCACGGCTTCCAGGCCTATCTGGTCGGCGGCTGCGTACGAGATCTGCTGCTCGACCGGCGCCCGAAGGACTTCGACGTCGCCACGAGCGCCCGGCCGGAGGAGGTCCGCGAGCTCTTCCGCAACTCGCGCATCATCGGTCGGCGGTTTCGCCTGGTGCACGTCCTCTTCCAGGGCGGGAAGGTCATCGAGGTGGCGACCTTCCGCCGCAACCCGAAGGAGGACTCCGACGACGGGAGCGAGCTGCTCATCCGGAGCGACAACGCGTTCGGCGTCGCGCACGAGGACGCCCTCCGCCGCGACTTCCGGATCAACGCGCTCTTCTACGACGTGGAGGCGCGGCAGATCCTCGACTGGGTCGGCGGCATGGATGACGTGCGCCGCCAGGTGGTCCACACGATCGGCGACCCGGAGACGCGCTTCCGCGAGGATCCGATCCGCATCCTGCGCGCGCTCAAATTCGCGGGCCGACTGGGCCTCGCGATCACCCCCGACGTCTACGACGCGGTCGTGTACTGCCGCGACGCGCTCGCCCTCGCGGCGCGCCCGCGCCTCTCCGAGGAGATCCTGCGCCTCCTGCGCGGCGGCCAGGCGCGCCGCACCATCTACCTCGCGTGGGAGACCGGCGTGCTCGACGTGCTCTTGCCGGAGGTCTCGGCGTTGCTCTACGACGATCGAGGCGACGACGGCCCGGGCCAGCGCCTCTGGCGCGTGCTCGACTACGTCGACCGGCGCACCGCCGCGGACCGGCCGCTCGACGACACGGTCCTCTGGACGCTCCTGCTCCTCGAGCCGATGAAGGAGGCCTGCGACGGCGTCCGCGATCGCGCTGCGGCCGTGGCCGACTTCCTCGAGCCGCTCATCGACCGGCTGGCCATCTCCCGTCGCTACGCCGACGGCATGCGGCGCATCGTCGCCGTCCTGCCGAGGTTGGCCGGCGGCCGCGCCGGCCGCTTCGCGCGGACGGACATCTTCCAGCCCGCCCTCGACGTGCTCGCGGCCGAGCTGACCGCCCGCGGCGAGTCCACCGAGGCGATCGACCGGCTACGCTCGAGCCCGCAGCCGCGGCGCCACCACGCCGACGCCCCGCAGTACCGGCGCTGACCGGTGATGGACGGTGGCGACGATGCATGACGGCGGATGACCGCCAACCACGGCGATCGACCGGCCGGCGTGGAACATCGCCGGGGTTTCTGGTTTCATAAAGAACCCTGATGTCCCCTCCGGCCGCGCGCCTGCTCCCCGCTCCTCCGCCCGATGTCTCCGCGTCCGGGCGCCGGCGGGGCGGCTGGGCGCGCAGCGCGCTCGTGTTCGCGCTCGCGTGCGCCGTATCGCCGCTCGCCGACGCGCAGGGGTCGCTCCTGCACGAGTTCATCGCGCCCGATCCCGCGGAGGACGTGTCGCTCGCCACGACGACGCTCGACGGAGGGCTCCCGGCGGCGATCCAGACGCCGAGCGGCCTGGCCACCGCGCCGGATCCGCAGCGACCGCCGTCGCCCCAGCAGCAGGTCTACAGCAACGTCGGATCCGACGCGGGACCCGAGGCGTCGTACGAGCCGGATCGAGACACCCGCCGACCGAACGTCGAGCGCTACGACGATCCGTTCTCCCCCGCGACCGCGCCGTTCAAGCGGCTCCAGGCCTACGACGCGGTGAGGGCGGACTACTCGCTCGTCGTCCGCGATCGGGGCCTGAAGACGGTGAAGGCGGACGCGACGGTCGCGGCCGGGGACGAGGCGTTCTACGGGGACATCGCGGTCGACCTCGTGCCGAATGAGCCGGTCCGGATCCCGACGGTCGGCCCGGATACGCGGCTCGTGCGGATGCACGTGAACCCCGATACCCCGGTCGTCGTGCTGCGCGACGGGGCCGACAACTGGTTCGCGCGCGGCACGAAGAGCGCGCGCGTCCGGCTCGTCGTGCAGCTCGCGATCGCCCGCGCGACGTTCGGCAGCGAGTTCGCCGACGTCGACTGGGCCAAGCTCGAGCGCTACCGCGCGCCGCAGGAGGCGTCGCACGAGGCGGCGTTCCGGCAGGTCGCGCAGGCGATCGGCATCTCGACCGCGATGCGGCCGCGCGACGTCGTGCAGAAGATGGTCGAGTACTTCCGGTCGTTCGCCCCGTCGGACGACCCGCCCAAGGGGCACGGCGACATCTACCTCGATCTCGCGCTCTCACGGAAGGGCGTCTGCCGTCATCGCGCCTTCGCGTTCCTCGTCACGGCCCTGCACATCGGGCTCCCCTCGCGGATGGTCGTCAACGAGGCGCACGCCTGGGTCGAGGTCTTCGACGGCTCGCTCTGGCACCGCGTCGATCTCGGGGGAGCCGCCCTCAACATGGACCAGGAGGTCGATCCGAGCCGCCCGCCCTATGTGCCGCCGCCGGATCCCTACAGCTGGCCGGAGCAGCGCGACTCGGGCCAGGACCTCGCGGACAGGACACGCGCCGACCAGGCGCAGCAGGGGCCCGCGGGCCCGGCCGGCAGCGGCAGCAGCCCGGCCGCGCCGCCGCCGTCAGCGCCGCCGGCGCCGACCCCCACGAGCGATCCGAACGAGCGCGCGGCCGAGCGCACCGACGTGGTCGTGACGGCGCTGGACAAGGACATCCGCCGCGGCTTCCCGCTCCGCCTCCAGGGGCAGATCAGCAGCAATGGCGCGCCGTGCGCCCACGTCCGCGTCGACGTGATCCTGACGGGGAGCTCGGCGCCGCAGGGCGTGACGGTCGGCTCGCTGTCAACGGACGATCGGGGCCGCTACGACGACGCCGTCATCGTTCCGCGCGACGTCGCGCTCGGCGAGTACGACCTCGTGGTGGCGACGCCCGGCGACGCCCGCTGCAAGGCGGGCCGCACGGGTACGGCCGCTCCGTGAGCGACGCGCCGAGCCGCCCTCCGGAGCCCCCGCGCGTGGCCGTCGGCGCCGTCGTGCTCGAGCGCCGCGCGGACGCGTCCGGCGCGCCCGGCGTGGTCCTCATCCGGCGCGCGCGCCCTCCGCTCGAGGGCTCCTGGTCGCTCCCCGGCGGCCGCGTCGAGCCCGGCGAGCGGCTCGCCGACGCCCTCGCCCGCGAGATCCGCGAGGAGACGGGCCTCGAGATCCGCGTCGGCCCGCTCGTGGACGTCGTGGAGATCGTGGCGACTCCTTATCATTACGTGATCCTCGATTACCTCTGCGAGTCGACCGGAGGCGTCCTCTCTCCAGGCGACGACGCCTCCGAGGTGGCCCTCGTGCCTGCCGCCGAGCTGCCGGCCTATGGCCTCACCGACGTCGCGCTCCGCGTGATCCACCGGGCCCTGGCGATGGCAGCCGCGGGCTGAGACAGCGCGACTCGGGAAGAGCGCGACCAGGCGCAGCCCGCGCGGACGCGGGATGTGGCGCCGAGAGAGCGACTCTCCATGTCGAGCCTCGAGCGCCGAGCAGCAATGACGTTATTTTACTGCTCTGTCGCCACGACATGCGCCTGCGACAGCCGGGGTACACGGCATCGGTGTGACCGCGGCCGGTGAAATGTGATGAGGGCGGTTACTTCTACGATAACGGCGGTTCGGCGGAGCGAACACGCGCGGGGCAAGCGACACCGACACGCGCGACCGACACGCGCTGGTCAGTTTGTATACATGCGGTGTGATGCATTGTGTGGATTGCTTATCTTCTGCAGACGGCGTAAACCGGTCTGTCTATGAGCTCAACGCGAAGAGCGAGAAAGGAGGAACAGAAAGAGGAGCGTCGGAGGTTCATCATCGACGCAGCCTGGCGGCTGTTCCAGGAGACCCCGTATCCCGAGGTCACCATGGCGCAGGTCGCCGAGCGTACCAGGCTCGCAAAAGGTACGCTCTACCTGTATTTCACGACCAAAGAAGAGCTGTTCCTCGCCGTCGTTGATCAAGAGCTCGCGAAATGGTTTGATGATGTGAATATCCATCTCGCGCATCTCGGCGACTCCCAGGGGGTCGCGGGCGCGCCGCACGCTCGGCCCTCGCGGGGGCGCCGCGGCGGCTCCTCGGCGTCCGGAGAGGACGCGGCCGCCAGCATCGCCTCGATCATGTCGACGACCCTCGTCGCGCGCGGCGCGATGACGCGGCTGCTCTCCATCCTGCACAGCGTCCTCGAGCAGAACGTCAGCTACGAGGCCGCCCTACGCTTCAAGCTCTCCCTGCTCGCGCATGTCGAGCGCACCGGGGCGCTGCTCGAGCGATGCCTGCCGTCGCTCGCCCCCGGGCAGGGCGGTCCGCTCCTCATCCGCATGTACGCCCTGCTCATCGGGATGCGCCAGGTCTGCGATCCCAGCGACGTGATTCGCGACATCCGCAGCCGGCCGGAGATGAGCCTCTTCCGGATCGACTTCGGCGAGGAGATCCGGGCCTCGTTCGCGATCCTCCTCAGCGGAGCGATCGCGCCGCCGCCCCCCGTGTCCGAGCGGCTCGGCGCCCCGGTCCTCCGCGAGGTGACCTCCGTGGAGCCGCGCAGCTCGGAGGGGTGAGAAGGGCGTCATCACCACGGATCCCGCGCCGACATCGGCGGCAGGCCATCCGCGAAGGGCTGGTTGAGGATGCGGGCGATCACGGACTTCCACGTGGTCGCGTCGTTGTCGAAGTCCTCGTGCCGCCGCGCCTCGGAGCCGTGGGGAGGAGGCCTCGTGTTGGGCCCCTTGATCCACTCCGCCCTCGGGAACACGGTGTGCCGCTCCTCCCTGTCCTCCGTGAGGAGCGCGAGGACGTCGGCGTTCTCCGGATCGAGGAGCCCCGCCTCCATGCCGAGCAGCGAGACGCCGCTCGTCCCGGGCACCCGCGGGCGCCGCTCGAGCGCGTTCGAGACCAGGTAGAGGAGCGACCTTCCGTACACCTCGCAGTGGTCCTGGAGCTCCGCCTCGTCCGTGAGCGTGAACAGGGCGAAGCGGCGGACCATGCCGCTCTTGATCGAGGGCATGTACGTGTCGCGGAACGCGTCGATGGCGCTCGCCGGCGCGAGCAGCGAGAGCGACTCGATGGGGAGCCCGAGCCCGAGCTGGCCTCGCATCGGGCCCCCCTCGATCCGCTTGCCCTTCTCCGAGGTGGCGAGCTGCACCAGCGGCGCGAGCAGGAACGTGCCGCTGGAGTGGGCGACCAGGTGGAGCTCGATCCTCGGATCCCTGTCCATCAGCGACGCGAGGCGGCCGATCATCTCGCGGAGCCCGCCGTGATCGGCGTCCATCGTCGCGTCGCCCGCGGCGAGCTTCATGCGATCCCACTCGGCCTTGCCGCCCATGCGGCGGACGAGCGGCTCCAGGGCGTCGTCGCGCCGGTCGATCATGAAGCCGAACGCCCGGGGATCGTAGCCGTCGTGGCGTCGGCCTTCCGTGGCGCGGTGGAGGATCTCGAGCAGGCGCGGGTAGTGGTCGGTCTCCCAGAGGAGCTCGAGGGGGTAGATCTCGTGCCCGAGCAGCTTCGGCCGGAGCCGCGACATCCGGTTGATCGCGTCGATCTGCCGGCGCAGCCCGCCGCCCGCGATGAGCACGAGGCGGCGGCGCCTCCAGCTCTCGGTCGCGCTCATGAAGTCTTCTTCCATGATGATGCGGACGTCCTCCGAGGACGTGCCGTAGGCGCCGCGCTGCTGGAGCTGCCCGTGCATGTCGACGCTGATGAGGTGCGGCCGCAGGCTCGCGAACGTCCGGCTCGCCGACGTGAGCGGGCGCAGCGATCGCGGCTGGCTCAGGCGGATGGGGACGCCGAGGCGACCGACCCACGCGTCGAAGCCGTACTGGAGCCAGTCGTCGTAACAGAGCCGCCCGAAGCCGCTCTTGCCCCAGCCGAGTCCCCAGGAGTTCTGGAGCCAGAAGCCCTCCGCGTCATACCCGACGATCGCGAAGGCATGGCCTCCCCAGGGGGCGATGAAGGGGTTCGTCTTGTCGACCGCCGGGATGATGCCGTTCTTCTGGGTGCCGTAGTACCAGCCGCTGAACGGGATGAGCGCCGAGGCCGCGACGACCCCGACCTCCGCGAGGGCGTTGTGCATCGCCGGGAGGTCCTTGTGGTTCACGCGCTGATACAGGCCGAGCGGGCGTAGCATCGCGTCGGACGCGCGCTCCGGCGTGAGCGTCCCGTGCAGATCGTTCGGGTCCCACGGCCAGTGCTCGTAGGCGCAGATACCGTGTTTGTGCCAGCCCTTCATGGCGCCCCTCAGGCTGGAGCCCCGCGCGTCGTCCTCGCCCGGGTACTCGTCGTAACGGCGCGCCATCGTGTACACCATGTTCTGGCTCACGAGCCCGTAGTCCGGGGACACCTTGCGCTTGCGCAGGAGATAGTGGGCCACGGTGGCGACCGTGAAGCCGGTGCACCCGTTGTTCCTGCCCTGATCGAGCACGGGCACGCCGTGGTCCATGAAGCGCTCGGGCGGCATGACCGGAGGCACCTCCACCATCGTGGGGCGATAGAGGGTGTCCCGAAAATCGAGGACGTCGGCGCGAGCGTCGGTCGTGATGTCTCCGTAACGCTCGGAGAAACGCTCGGAATCGATCATGGTTTTTCCGTCTCGTGAAGTCGCCGAGTGTCGCACGGCCTTCGCTCATGGCAAAGTCGGCGGCGCCTGCGCTGCGGACGAGGCTGCTCGTGGTAGCGTCGCGCGAGGCGGCGCCGTTCGCGCCGGCCGGAGGTGGGATGAGCGAACACGGAGGCGCAGCGGGAGGGGGCGAGGGCGCGAAGGGCGACGTCGAGGCGTCGCTCGAGGCCGAGGTGCTGCGGCGGATCGCGGAGTTCCGACGCCGGCTCGGAGGCGAGCTCGGCGCGCTGTTCGACGAGCTCGCCGCGCGCCTCAGGCTCTTCGAGGGCGAGCCGGGCGAGGGGTACTTCTCGCACCCCATGGCGCTCCCGGTGCTCGAGCTGCCGCTCTGGGTCGCGACGGGGTTCGGCGCGCCAGCGCCGGGAGCTGGACCGCGAGGGCTTCCGCCGCTCGCCGTCGATCTCGCCGAGGCGGCGGCGGTCGGGTACCTGCACGTCCGGATCGAGGACGATCTGCTCGACGAAGGGGTCGGCGAGCCCGGCGCCGCGGTGCTCCTGTCCGGGGCGCTGTTCGCCCGACATCAGGCGCTGCTCGCTCGCTCGCTCCCCGGCGGGAGCGCCTTCTGGGATCTCTTCGAGGAGGTGTGGTTCGGGTACGGCGAGGCGATGCTCCTCGAACGGCGGCTGCACCGGGGCGGCGGCGCGCGCGACGCCGACACCTTCCGCCGGGTGCTCGCCCGCTCTCGCCCGCTCGTGCTCCCGGCGGCCGCGGCGCTGTTCGCGCTGTCGCGGCCCGAGCGCCTCGCCTCCCTCGAGACGTTCGTCTCCGCGCTCGCCGCGGCGCACCAGCTCTTCGCGGATCTGCTGCACGCCGAGAAGGATCGCGCGATCGGGAACGCGACGTACGTGCTCTCCCGGCTCGGCGCGCAGGTCGAGCCGAGCGGCGATGGGCCGCCGCGGCCGGGCGGGGCCGCGCGAGCTGACGACGAACCCCGGCGCACTACGGACGGGCGCGGCGCGACGGCGCTGCGCGTGGCGCTGTTCGCGCGCGGCGGCTTCGACGCCATCCTGGAGGAGGCGCGTTGTGAGCTCGCTCGCGCCGAGGATGCCGCCGGGGCGCTCGAGCTACCGGAGGCCGTGCGTTTCTGCAAGGAGCGCGCGCGGTACATGGCCGAGATCCAGCGGCGGGTATTCCTCGCGTTTTTCAGCGCGCTCGCCGGCGAGCCGGTCGCGAGCGTCGGCGCGCCGCGCTGAGCCGAGGCGGTGGGACGCGAACCCGCGCGCCGTCGCAGCGACCTGATCAACGCGCGAGGATGCGCCTGCTTCCACTTGCTAGCCGTTTGGAGGTCTCCTAGCCTCCGGAGCGAGAAAGCGAGGAGTCGTGACAGCGAAGAAAACAGAGGCAGAGCTCATCGGTCGTGCCGTTGTGGATTCGAGCTTCCGTCAGCAGCTCCTCGCGAGCCCTGAGCGCACCATCGAGGCGGAGGGGTACGAGGTCGCACCGGAGACGCTCCAGCGCATCCGGGACGCCGCGACCTCGACGCCCGAAGCGGTCGATGCGGCCATCGCGACCGCGGCGCGCGAGGGTGGAGTCGGTATGTGACGCTGGCCGCCGACGCAGGGGCGACCGCCGCCTGGCCCTGGCTCGACCCCGCCGACAAGGGGGTGTGCGAGCGCTCCTGGTCAGCGTTGCTGCGCGCGGGAGCCCTCTGGCGCGGCGACGCGGCGTGGGGAGCGCTCGCGATCGAGCGCGGCGTGGGCGCACCGTCGGGGCGCAGCATCCCCTGGGCTGGCTGGGCCCTGCGGATCTGCGGGCGTGTGTCGTCGCCCGTGGCGGCGGGTGATGCGGCCGTCGCCGTCGCGCTCGTGGCTGCCGGCGGCGTCGACGGCGCGCCCGACGCGCTCGCGCGCGGCGCGCTCGCCGGGCGCCTGCTGGCGCAGCACGTGGAGGAGGCGCGCGTCCACCGCTGGCTCCTCGGTCTGGCCGAGCTCGCGGAAGCGTCGTGGGAGCACAACCCGGTGGTGGCCGCGGGCGCCGCGGTCGCGCGCAGCGACGCGGGCGGCGCGCGCGAGGCAGTCGCCCTGTGGACGGCGGCTGCGCTCCTGGCAGGCGACGATCCCGCGCCCGCCCGCCGCTTCGGAGAGGCGGTGACAGCGCCGCTCTGGCTGCTCGACGGGCTCGTGCGCCTCTGGCTCGACCCGGCGGTGCCGGACCTCGCGGCGCCGACGCTCACGCCGCTCCTCGCGCTCTGGCTCCGCGACCCGGAGCTCGCCCCGCCGCTGCTCCGCGCCCTCGCGGGCGAGCGCGCGTCCCCGGTGCGCCGGCGCGAGATCCGCGGCCTGCTCGCGGGTCGCCCCTACCGGGCCGCCCTCGCCGCGCGGGCGCGGGGCGCGCTCGCGTCGGCGCGCGAGCTCGCGGCCAGCGCTCCTCGCGCGCGCCCGAGCGAGCGTGCCCTCGCCGAGGCGCAGCGCGAGTTCGTCGACGCGCTCGGAGAGCGCCTCCGCTTCTTCGAAGGGCTGATGTCCTTCCGCGACGTCATCGGCGCCGGCGCGGCGCTCGGGCCGCCGCGCGCGCAGGGCGACCTCGCGCCGGACGACGACGCGGACCTGCGGGCGGCGGTCGCGTTCCTCCTGGAAGCGGCGCCGTGGCAAGAGTCCTGGGAAGTGCAGCGCTTCGGCGTGCTCGGATCGCGCGAGCAGCCCGTGGGGCACTGGTTCGTGCGGGCGACGATCCTGATGGCGCTGATCGAGATCGGGGAGGCCGGGCGCGACGTCCGCGCCGACGCCGCGGCGCTGCTCGACGAGATCCCGGCCGGCGAGCTCCGCTACTTCGGCGACTTCCGCGAGCTCCCGCCGGACGCGGACGACCTCGCGATCCTCCTCCAGCTCATCGCGGCGACGGGCGCCGCCCGGGAGCGGGCGGAGACGTGGATCGAGGTCATGCTGGCCAACGTGGGCGACGATGGCGTCGTCCCGACCTGGTTCTACCGCGGGCCCGCGGGGCCGACCACGCCGGGCGCGGCGTGGGCCGGCGACGACTGCTCGGCGGTGCGGCTGAACCTGCTCGCGGGGCTGCTCTCGTTCGACGCGACGCGGTTCGCGTGGCTCATCGACGCGAACGCGCGGCGCGTGCTCGACGCCGCCTCGCCGGACGGCATCCAGGGCGCCTGCTTCTATGACGACTCGTACACGGACCTCGCGTTCCTCCGCTTCGCGCGCCTCTACCGGCAGCACCAGGAGAGGGCAGCGGACGCGCCGCGCACGGCCGAGATCGCCGCGGTCGAGGCCGCGGTCCTGTCGCGCATGCTCGGCTCGCAGCGGCTCGACGGCGGCTTCGGGACGCCGCTCTGCACGGCTGCGTGCCTCGAGGGGGCCGCGATGACCGCGGCGCCGGACCCGCTGCTGATCGAGCGGGGGCTGCGCAACCTCGGCGAGCGCCAGCTCGTGGACGGCTCCTGGCCGGCCGAGCCGCTCTACCGGACGCCGATGAAGCACGGCCGCGAGGGGCACCACCAGGGCAGGGCGCTGACGACCGCGCTCTGCGCGCGCGGGTTCGCTGCGGCCCGGTCTCGGCTGCGGCGCGGAGGGGAGCGGCGCGCATGAGCATCGAGAAATCGCCCGAGATCGTGCGGATCATCCAGGCGCAGGAGATGCGCGGCGAGCAGATCGTGAACCACGTCCGGTTCGTGTTCGCGCTGCTCAGCGTCTACACGTTCACGCACGTGTGGACGGTCAACACGCCGGCCGCGAACCAGGTCTTCGCGATCCAGATCGGCGGCTACCTCGCCTACTCGCTCCTGCTCTACGCGTTCTTCCGCCTGCGCCCCGACGTCTACGTGAGCTGGCTCAAGTACGTGAGCATCTTCGTCGACCTCGCGCTCCTGACGCTCACGGCGCTGGCGACGGCGCGGAACCACTCCGGGATGATCGAGTACTTCTCGAGCTACCTGGCGACGGTCTACGTGCTCTGGAACCTGATGTCGGGCTTCCGCTACAGCCTCGCGGCGTGCCTGTACTCGGCGGGGCTGTCGGCCCTCTTCAACGCGGTCGTGCTCGCGGCCACGGTCTGGACGGGCGCGATCCCGATCAGCGCGGTGTCCGTCTACGGCCAGAACGCCATCAACATCGCGGACCAGTGCCAGCAGATCCTCTTCATCGCGCTCCCGGGCGTCGTCGCCGGCATCATCGCCCGCATCTCGCGCAACCTGCTCCTCCGCGCCGAGGTGGAGTCCCTGGCCCGCGTCCGGCTCGAGCGCGAGAAGCAGGAGCTCGGCAGGTACCTCTCGAAGGACCTCGTCGACTTCGTCCTCTCCGATCCGGGGCGGCTCAAGCTGGGCGGGACGCGCCGGCACGTGTCGGTGATGTTCACCGACATCCGCAACTTCACCCCGCTCACCGAGTCGGTCGAGCCGGAGGTCGTGGTCTCGTTCCTGAACGAGTACTTCACGGAGATGGTCGAGATCGTGTTCCGCTACGGGGGCACGCTCGACAAGTACATCGGCGACGGCCTGATGGCGGTGTTCGGCGCGCCGCTGTCGGTCGAGGACGCGCCGAAGCGCGCCGTGGTCGCGGCCATCGAGATGGTGCAGGCCCTCGAGCGCATGAACCAGCGGCAGATCCTCGGCTGCGGGGAGATCAAGATGGGCGTCGGGATCGCGACCGGCACCGTCATCTCAGGCAACATCGGATCGCTCCAGCGCATGGAGTACACCTGCATCGGGGATACGGTGAACACGGCCTCGCGCCTCGAGCAGTTCAACAAGGAGCTCGGCTCCAAGATCATCATCTGCCAGGCGACGTACGCGACGCTCGACGACTGCATCCCGGCGCAGCCGACCGGCGCCCTGAGCATCCGCGGCAAGAGCCGCCAGGTCCACCCCTACATCGTGGACCACCAGGAGATCTCGCCGCAGCGCATCGAGGAGCTCCGGCGAGAGTTCCTCCGGGCGCCCCGCCCCATGGAGTCGATACCGCCGCGGGCCGAGGCCGCGCGCGCGCCGGCCGCGTGGCGCAGCACGGATCGCGAAGGCGCTCAGTAGCCCGGGGAGGTCCCTGGCCGGCGGCGCGTCACGAGGGGGTCGCGCGGAAGCGCCGCACCCGCGCCGAGCCGGGGCCGCCGTCCTGGGTCGACAGGCCGAGCGCCGTGCGCGCGGGCGCGTGGAGGCGCTGGAGGACGCGATCGAGCAGGCGGAGCGCGCCGTCGCTCATCTTCACGCCGCGCGGCGAGCGGTAGCCGAACGCGACGCCGTCCACGACCTTGTAGGCGTTCTCCGTGGGCGAGGCGGGGCGCATCTCGACGACCAGCGCGCCGTCGCGCGTCTTCATGATGACGACGATCTCGCCCGGGCGCGCCGAGGCCTCGACGAAGGTCCACCCGCCGGAGGTCGCCTCCTTGATCCCGAGCTCGAGCACGCGCTGCAGGTCCTGCCCCGCCGGCGCGAGCGTCGTCGCGCCCTCCACCCGGATCTCCCCGCCCGGCGGGACCACGCCGCTCCCGAGCGGCATCGCCGGCCGCCGCATCTCGCGCGGCCCGGGGAACGACCACATGTCCGGCGTGATCTCCCCGCCCTCGCGGTACGCCATCTCGATCAGGCGGCTGCGCTCGCGGGACAGCGCGTCCTCGGACCAGCCGAGGCAGGAGCGCATCATCAAGTTGAACGGGTCGAAGCGGAGCTCGAACGACGCGGGCGCGCGGGTCATGAGGTCGTCCGGGAGGACGAGGCTGTGCAGGATGCGGACCTTGCACGGGAGCTCGCGCGCGCGCTCGAGCGTGCGCCGGAACGTGACGGGACCGTCGCCCGGGAGGCCGAGGAGGATGTCCACCTCGATGTCCGTGAACGTCGAGAGCTCCTCGATCACCTTCGCGAACTTCGACTCGCGGAAGGGGCGCTGCGTGCCGTCGCCGGTGTCCTTGGTGAGCGGCGGCAGCCGCGCGCCGAGCGACACGCGCGCGACGCCGCGGAGGAACTCGAGGTGCTCGTCGTGCGCGTGCTCCGGATCGATCGACGCCATCAGCGCCGCCTGCTTGAAGAAGCCGACCTTCTTCTCCGCGGCCACGAGGTTCCGGAACGCCTCCGCGTTCAGGTTGAGCGGGGCGTCCACGATCTGGACGCCCGGGGCGCCCGCGGCGAGCAGCGCGCTCAGCTCCTCGACGAGGTAGGCCTCCGAGAAGACGCCGGCGCCGGCGTCGCCCGTCGAGACGCCGCAGGTCAGGCAGCTCATGACGCCGCCGCGGCTGAGCTCGAGCGGGACGATGCGATCGGTCGGGAGCAGCTTCATCCGGATCGGCGACGGGAGCTCGTCGGGCGCC
Organism: Sorangium sp. So ce119; assembly: GCF_051524405.1. Lineage (NCBI taxonomy): Bacteria > Pseudomonadati > Myxococcota > Polyangiales > Polyangiaceae > Sorangium > Sorangium sp. So ce119. Next base: position 1,241,477 of record NZ_CP150310.1, read on the forward strand.
ACGTACGGCGCTTCGCCCGTCGAGACCCAGCCGTCGGCGGTGGGGACGTGCAGCCCCGGCAAGGCGCGCAGCGCCTCGGGGGAGCGATCGCTCAGGCGGACGATGTTCCGGAACGTGAGCTCGTTGCCGTGCACGAGGGCGTCGATGCTGGCGGCGGCGTCGCGCCAGGGCGCGAGCGCGAACAGCGCTGGGCGCGCGAGGGGGCCGCAGAGGACGATCGTGCGCCCTGGCCGGTTGCGCTGCAGGTGGCGCGCGACCTCGATGAACGTGGGAAAGGACCAGACGTGCGCGGCGAGGCCGACCACATCGGCGTCCACGGTCTCGACCTCGGCGACCCACGCGTCGAGATCCCTCGTCTGCGCTTCGATCACGTGGATCGGTACGCCGGCGAGCTCCGGATCGGTGAGCAATGAGGCTTCGACACGACGGATTCCATGGCTGAACGGCGCTCCCCCTCCGTCCGGCATGGTTGGCTCCATCGCGAGCAGCGCGACGCGGCGTTCGCCAGGCATCCATGGGAGTCTACCAGGGTGTCTCCCCTGTCGGGGAGTCCGTTCGCGCTCTCTATTTGCTCGCGCTTCCGGTCCGCCCTCCTTGCATCCGGAGCGCGATCGGGCTTTCATACTGCCAGGGGCGGAGCGGGGAAATGGGACGTGCCGGACCGGCGGAAGCGGCGGTCTGCCCTGCTGCGCGCTTCGTCGGCGATCGTCGACGTGGCGCGCCGCGGCGAGCGCTCCGGCGCGCGCGCGGATCGGTTCGCCCGGTGATCGTCACGCCGGGCGCATGATGAGAAACCCCGCGCTGTGCGGGTCGCTGGCGGGGCGCGTCGCATCGACGTCGCTCCTCCCCGGCATGGGAGAGAGCGGCGCGCCGTCCTGGGAACGGCGCTGCTGCCCAGGAGAGGCGAGGGGAGCCATGCCTGGCAAGCACGTGATCCTGGTTGCAGAGGACGACGTTGACACTGCGGCGATGCTGGAGGAGCTCCTGACGCTGGAAGGGTACGAGGTCGAGATGACCGCGACCGCGCGCGCGGCGCTGGACGCGCTCGCGGACCGGCGCTTCCATGCGGTCCTGCTCGACCTGACCATGCCGGGCATGACCACGGACCGGTTCGTCGCCGAGCTCGCGCAGCTCGGTACGCCCTCTCCGCTCATGATCTTCTCGGCCCGCCTGCCGCATGAGATCCAGGTGATGGCCGAGCGGCTGAATGCGGCCGCGCTCATCCCGAAGCCGGTGGACATCGATGTGCTGCTGAGCACCCTCGCGAGGGTGGTGCTCGCCGCCACGGGAGAGGGGCGTTGACGCTGCCCGCTCGACCCGCGCCGGCGGCGCCCGGAGCGCCCTTCCGGCGGGCGCTGCGCTGCTGCGCCTCAGCGCGACGGTGGTACGATCACAGGGCGTGACGTGGTGAGCGCGGCCGCGCCGCGCCATGCTCACCCTGGCTGGCCGCAGATCAAAGAGAGCGGCTTCGCTGGAGCGCTCCCCTGCTGTAACATCGGGCTTGCTGCCGACGATCGACCACCGCGATGCGTACGCCCGAACTCCTCCTGCGACCGCCGTCCGGCCCGAACGTCTCCGCCCCCCGCGCGGATCTGGGGCGTCGGCGGCGCGCTGTCATCGACGAACGAGCGGGCCCCGCTCCGACGCGCCTTCGCGGCGCCCATCACCGCAGAGAGACCTCCATGCGCCTCCTTCCTCGCAGAACGAGCTCGATCAAGCGCCCCCCGAGCAGGGATTCAGGGCTTTCCCTGTTTCGCCGTGACGTCAGGCTTTCGCATAGTGGTTGATGCACCGTGCCTGCCACTCCCTTGAAGAGGATCCTCGTTGTCGATGATGATCCGGATATTCGAGAGACCCTCGCCGAGCTCCTGCAGGAGGAGGGGTACGCCGTCTCCTCGGCCGCCCACGGCGGCGAGGCGCTCAGCGCGCTCCGAACGGATCCGAGGCCTGATCTCATCCTGCTTGACCTCATGATGCCCATCATGGATGGCTGGCAGTTCAGGGCGGAGCAGAAGAAAGACCCGGAGCTCGCCTCGATCCCGGTGGTGATCATCTCGGCGACAGGGCGCGACGAGTTCGTGTCCTCGCTCGGCGCGGCGCAGTTCCTGAAGAAGCCGATCAACCTCGATCAGCTCCTCGCCGCGGTCGAACAGCACTGCCGGTGACGAGGCAATGCCGCTGTTCGTCTATGGCACGTTGATGCGCGGCGAGCGCTCGCACGAGCTGCTCGGGCGCGCGCGTCGCCTCGGGTCCGCCCGCACCGCCCGATCGTTCGAGCTCGCCGATCTCGGCGCCTATCCGGCGCTCGTGCGCGGGGGCTCGACCGCGGTCCTCGGTGAGCTCTATGAGCCTGACCCGGAGACGCTCGCCTCGCTCGACCTCTACGAGGGGTGCCCCGACCTCTTCCAGCGGGAGTCGATCGAGCTCGACGGAGGCGCGCGGTGCGAGGCGTACCTGATGCGCGCGAGCCAGGCGCGCGGGTGTCCCCGGATCGCCTCCGGGGACTGGCGGACACGGCAGCAGCGATGAGCGCGTCAGTCGGCGCCGGCGCGGCGCGCTGGACGTAGCCCCGGAGGCGCGGCGTCGTCCTTTTCGACGCCCGTCCTGTCCTCGACGACGAGCAGCAGGGCCGGGAGCTCGCCCTCGTCGGCCTGGAGCCGAAAGGCAGAGATCGACAGCGTCTTTCGCCCGACGCGCGCGAGCACGGCCTCGAAGCGGAAGTCGACCAGCGAGGCGCTGCGGTGGAGCACGTCCCGGAGGCGCTGCTCGAGCTGCGGGGTGTTCCAGCCCGCGTCGATGGCCGAGAGCGGCCGCCCCTCAATGTCCCCCAGCGAGATCATGAACAGCTCGCAGTAGCGCCGGGTGGCCGTTCGGATCCGGAGCTCGCCGTCGAGCAGGAGGAACGGGTGGCGCAGGACCTCGAAGACCGCGGAGATGCGATCGCGCGCGCCGGCGATCTCGCGCGCGGCGCGCCTCAGCGCGTCGCCCTCCAGCCAGCAGATCACCGCGCCGTCGACCTCGTCCCCGGCGGTCCTGGAGGGGCGCACCCGCATCACGTAGGTGCGGCCGTCGCGATCCTCGACCTGTCGTTCGACGGTGCTCCTCGTGTCGAGCGCCTCGGCGACCACGGGCGCGACGTCGGCCCAGCCCCTCGGCTTCACGTCGAGGATGGACCTGCCCACGTCGTTCGCGGCGAGGCCGAGCAGCCTGTCCGCGGCGCCGGTGAAGCGGCGGATCCTGAGGTCCGCGTCGAGCATCACCATCGGGACGTGGACGCTGTCGAGGAGGTCCTGCAGGTCGTCGTTCGCGAGCCCGAGCGCGACGTTGCTGCTGTGGAGCTCCTCGTTGATCGTCGCCAGCTCCTGGTTCGCCGACCGGAGCTCCTCCCGCGAAGCATCGAGCGCGTCGTTCATCCTGTGCAGCTCGTCGTTGCTCGCGAAGAGCTCCTCGTTCGCGCAGAGGAGCTCCTCGTTCGTCGCCTCGAGCTCATCGATGATCGACTGGAGGTACTCCCTCGTGGCGACGAGCTCCCTCCGGAGCTGGACGACCTCCAGGTCCTTCTGGGGGGCGCCCTGGGGCGGGTCGCTGCCCGCGTCGAGCCTGGCCACGCCCGATTCGGAGAAGACGACGAGAAAGCAGCGCCCCTGCGGGAGCCGCACCTTGAGCGGCCACACCTCGATGTCGACGTACCGGAGCTTCTCTCCCAGCCTGACCTTGATCTGCTCCTTCCGCGCCATCGTCCACGAGCTCATCGCCGCGTCGATGGCGGCCCGGAGGCCGAGCAGGAGCCCCTCCCGGGCCATCTTGAAGAGGTGCAGGCTGGCGTCGCCCGGCGCTGGCTCGAGGTAGGGCCCTGTCTTGCCCCGGAACTGGACGATCTGCATGTCCTCGTCGACCACCACGCCGGCAGGGGCGTAGTGCGTCATGACGATGGCGTCCGCCTCCCTGCGCACCGCGTCCATGCCGAGCCCCTCGGGATACCGCTCCTTCTCCGCCCTCGGCGCGGGAGCGCTCGGCAGGGCGGGCGCGGCGGGCCCGAGGGAGTAGGCCGCGTCGGGCGCGGCGCGCTTGCAGAAGATCCTGTGGGTCCTGTCCACGATCCCGAACAGGTCGGGCACCGTGCTGATGCTCTCGGACGAGCCGAGGAGCAGGAAGCCCGTCGGCTTGAGGGCGTGGTGGAACGTGTGCAGCAGCCGGCGCTGCAAGCTCGGCTCCAGGTAGATCATCAGGTTGCGACAGCTGATCAGATCGAGCTTCGAGAGGGGCGGGGCGGTCGTGGCGTCGTGGCGCGAGAAGACGCAGAGATCGCGGACCGATTTGTTGACCTGGAAGCCGCCTTGCACCCGGACGAAGAAGCGGCGCAGCCGGCTGGGCGACACGTCGACCGACAGGCCCTCGACGTAGATCCCGGCCCTCGCCTGCTGGATGGCGGCCTCGCTCAGGTCGGTGCCGAAGATCTGGACGGCGTGGTCGCTCGCGTCGGCTTCGAGGAACTCGAGCAGCGAGATCGCGAGGGAGTAGACCTCCTCGCCCGTCGAGCAGCCCGGCACCCAGACGCGAACAGGGGAGTCCTGTGGCCTGTTGTGCATGAGCACCGGGAGCACGTGGGTCTTCACCGCGGCGAACGCCCCCGGATCGCGGAAGAACGTCGTGACCTTGATCAGGAGATCCTGGTAGAGCGCCTCGATCTCGCCCGGGTTCGCCTGCAAATGATCCAGGTACTCCTGGAGGCTCCCGATCCTGTGGAGCGTCATCCGCCGCTGGATGCGGCGCTTCAGCGTGTTCTTCTTGTAGTGGCTGAAATCCACGCCCGCTGTCGCGTGCAGCAACCTGAAGAGCTTGCCGAGGACCGGGTCGACGCCGAGGGACGGGCCCTGCGCGAGCCACGGCGCGAGCACGTGTCCGGGGCGGCCCATCCTCGCGAGCTCCGCCGCGATCTCCTCGACGCCGAGGATGAAATCGATGCCCCCGGCGGCGATGGCGTTGCGCGGGAGCGCCGGTCGGTCGGCCGAGCGCGGGTCCTCCGCGAACGTGACCCCGCCCTCTGCCTTCACGTCCTTCATGCCGACGGCGCCGTCGCTCCCGGCGCCGGATAGCGCGACCGCGACCGCGCTCGAGCCCAGCTCGCTCGCGAGCGAGCGCAGGAAGATGTCTGCGGGGCTCGGGCCGCCGTCGCCCCGCGGCGCGACGTCGACGGTCACGCCGTCCAGCGTCGCTCGCGCGTCCGGCGGGAGGACCTGGACGTGACCAGGCATGAGCCTCGTCCCGGATCGAAGCTCGGCCACCGGCAGCGGGCTGCTCTGCATGGCGAGCTCGAGGAGCGGAGTCTCCCCGGGATCCGCGGTGTAGATCAGCACGAGGGAGAGGCCCGTATCTCGGCTCGGCAGCCGCCGGAGGAGCTCCGCGACGGCGCCGCGCCCGCCGGCCGCTGCGACGACGCCGACGACGAGACAGCGCAGCTCGCCCCCAAGGTGCTGCTCGCCCGCCCTGGACGACGCGCCGGCGCCCCGGGACGGCTCGATCGCGCGCCTCGGCGCCGCCGCCCTGCCCGGCAGGTGCGCGGCGTCGCTCTGGGCCGTTGCCCTGAGTTGCGTCCGGCGTGACTTCTTGTGTTCGGGCATTGTGGCTGGAAAGGTTGGCTCCTTCTCAGGTGCCTTGGAGCCGCGGGGACCTGATGATGACGAAGCTATGGTTGCGGTGCGCGATCGGTCAACGGGACGATCATCGGCTGTTCTCGTGCGCGCTGAGCGCTGGTCATGGCGTCCGACGGCCTCAACCACCTTTCATGAGGCCGGGAGGGCGCAGGAAGAGGAGCGGAGTGGCGTTGTACGCACCTCGCTCCCGTCAACTCGCGCCTTCGAGGCGCGCGAGGAGCCGTTCGAGCTGCTCCAGGATGTGCGTCGATTGCTCCGACACCGCGCGGGCGGAATCGCTGATCCCGACCAGCCTCATCTCGTCCATCCTCCCGCCGGGCTGGAGTCTGCTCAGGGCTTCCAGCGCGGCGTCGTGGCGCGCTCGGGCGACCCGGGCTGCCGCCATCGCGCGGCGCAGGCGTGTGCGCGGGGGCTCCAGGCTCTCGATCCTGGACCACCTCCGCTCTGTCCCGTCGCGCCGGGGTTCGTCGTCCGCGCGGGCCTCGGGATCGTCGGGCGCCGCCGGGGCCTCGTGCGCTTCGAGCAGCGCGGGCGCCTTGCCCCCCCGCAGCGCGCGGACCGCCTCGCTCCCCGCGCCGTGCGCTCGCTCCCTGCGCGGGTCGTCCGCGCGAACTCGGATGCTGACGCTGATCTCCCGGTTCGCCGCCGGCTCCGGGCCGCCCTCCCATCCCCCCTCCTCCACGATCTGTTTCGTCGCGTCGTTGACGAGGAACACCTGATCGGCGTCGTGGAACCGCTCTGCCCGCAGCGCCAGCAGCGCGGAGCGCGCCGCATCGAGCGAGCGGATGTGCTTCATGAGCGCGAGTCGCCTGCCCCTGAAACGAACGTAGATGCTGTAGCTGATCTGGGGCGCCATCTGCTTCGCCTCGTGGGCCCGGTCGCGTCATGCCGTGTTCAGCGTTCCTCTTGAGCGATCAACGTTCAGGCTCAGCTCGCCCATGACATCGGGTCGAGCAGGCGGTCGACCCGCGTCCTCGTTCCTGCTGATCCCTCGTCGAGCGCGCGTGGAGCGCAGCCTCGGCGCGTCCTGCTCTGGGCTCACGCCTCCGGCACCGTCGTCAGCAACACCAGGCTCCCGGCGGTCCGCTCGGCCGTCCTGCACGCGGTGCGCACGAGCTGCCACTCCGCCTTCACGAGCTCCGCCATCAGCGATCTGTCGTCACAGAGGGCTTTGCTCAGCGACTCCTCGGCGTCGTCCCCGAAGGAGAGCACGCGTATCGCGATGGCGAGCGCGAAGTCGTTGGTCAGCCGGACGCGCAGATCGACGTCCGGCGTGCAGACGTGGAGCGCGTGCTCTTCGAGGGCGATCTCGATCCGCTCCGCGATCGACCGCTCGGCGTCGGCGCTCCATTGAATCGAGCGGCACGTCTGCCGGAGCAGCTCCTGGAACAACCGTCTATCGCAACCGAACCGTGTGCTCATGCAGCCCCCCTCGACAGCGCCCGTTCCCCGGCGGAGAACCGCCCAGCGAGCGCCCGCCATCGGCCGGAGCGCGCGGCGGCCGACATGACGCGGCTGAACGATCAGGACCGCCCCCAAAGCTGCGCTCCTCCGGAGATCGCCCGAGCGGCTCCCTCCGCTTCCCCGACCCCACCCCCTGGCTGTCCCGAAGCTGGAATCCGTTGACGGCTAGCTGTACCTCAGATGGCGCCCGACCGGCCGCTAGGGTGATGAGGAATCAAGCATCAGGGATTTCCTGTACAAAAGCCCTCGTTCTGCGCTGGGCACTCCCAGCCTGAGTCGGGAAGATCCTGGTGCCGCGAGCGCTGATTCGACAGCAGCGACTCGCCCAGGGCCGCCGACGCCGGCCGCATGGGTGAGCCGGCGCGCGCGTCAGGTCGCCTTGGCCCTGGAGCGCCTGCGCTCACCGCCGCCGCGTTCGCCGCCAGCGGCCGGCGCGGCGCCGGCGGTCTGCGGCGCGCTGCGCGGCGGCGCCTCCATGACCGACGGGTCAGCGACGGCGCGCACCTCCGGGGCGAGCAGGCCGTGCGTGAAGAGCTGGAGCACCTGCGCGCACCAGGCGCCGATGTCTGGCCTCGACGGCGCGTCGATCAGCTTGCGCACCAGGCGGTCGAAGGCGCCGGAGACGAGGGCGGCGATGACGCTGGGCTCGAGATCGCGCCGGTAGAGCCCGATATCCATCGCGTACCGGACGCGGCTCTCCACCTGGCGCGCGACGCGCTGGGCGAACTCGTCGATCAGGTAGGCGTAGGGGGCTCCGCCGCCGCCCGCGAGCATCATCTTGAGCAGCGCCCGGTTCTGCCAGCAGAACTCGAGCACCTCGACGTCGTGCGCGAGGACCCGCTTCAGGTACTCGTTGATCGACGCCCGCTCGCTCTGGAAGACGATGGGCGGCGGCTCCACGCACCCGGCCAGGCGCGCGATGAAGGTCTCGACGATCTGCTTGAAGCAATCGTCCTTGCTCTGGAAATGCAGGTAGAAGGCGCCCTTCGAGACGCCGGCCCGCTCGGTGATGTCCTCGACCCGCGCCGCCGCGAGGCCGCGCTCGGTGAACGCTGCCTCGGCGGCGCGGAGCAACTCGATCCTGGCGCGGCGATCGGCGAGGCGGGGCATTCTGACTGGTCGGTCAACGTCCGGGGACTGAGCCACTATGGGAAGACCGTCATGGGCCGTCAAGCCGGCTCGGCCGTGCGCCTCGCGACGCGCCGCGTTCGAACACGCTCGCGCTGCTGGCATGAGCGATGCTCCCGGAGAGCTCGAGGAGACCATGGTGACCGTGGCGAGGCGAAATGCAGCAGGGCGTGACGCCGTGGCGGGAGCGCCGACGGCGGCGGCGCTCGTACCGAGCCACCCTTCCTTGCCGGGCCTGCGCGAGGCCGCCGCGGGCTGCCGGGCGTGCCCGCTGTGGGAGCGCGGCACGCAGACGGTGTTCGGCGAGGGCGCGGCGCGATCCGACGTGCTCCTCCTCGGCGAGCAGCCGGGCGACAAGGAGGACCTGGCCGGCAAGCCGTTCGTTGGCCCGGCGGGGCAGCTCCTCGATCGCGCGCTCGAGGAGGCGGGGATCGATCGACGCCGGGCGTACGTGACCAACGTGGTCAAGCACTTCAAGTGGGAGCCGCGCGGCAAGCGGCGCATCCACAAGAAGCCCGACGCGCGCGAGATCCGCGCGTGCCTCCCCTGGCTCGCGGCAGAGATCGCGGTGGTGGAGCCGCAGATCGTGGTGTGCCTCGGCGCGACGGCGGCGCAGGCGCTGCTCGGGAGCTCGTTCCGGGTCACGCGCGATCGCGGCCGGATCGTCACCTCGCCGCTCGCGCCGCGCACGCTCGCGACCGTGCACCCGGCGTCGATCCTCCGCATGCCGGACGAGGCCTCCAGGCAAGCCGAGCTCTCCCGCTTCATCGAGGATCTCACCGCGGTGGCGCGCGCGCTCGGCTGAGCGGTCGCCGCCCGGCGCGCTCCGCCTCCTCGCGGCGCGCGCTCGCGATGGAGTAGGATTCGCCCCGATGACCACAAGCCCACAGCCGGTCCCGGGCGCAGAGCAACGCGCGCCGACCCCCTCGGCCGCGCACGCCCACGGCACGAAGAAGATGTGGCCGCTGATGCTCGCGGCGCTCGGGGTCGTCTACGGCGACATCGGGACGAGCCCTCTCTATGCGATGAAGGAGTGCTTCAGCCCCGCCAGCCCGCACCACGTCGCGCTGACGCCGGCCAACGTGCTCGGCGTGCTCTCGCTCATGTTCTGGTCGCTGATGCTGGTGGTGACCATCAAGTACGTGACGTTCATCACGCGGGCCGACAACGAGGGGGCGGGCGGCATCCTCGCGCTCCTCGCGCTCGTGCCGAACAGCGAGCGCAAGGGCGACGGCCGCGGCCTGCTCGTGCTCCTCGTCCTCTTCGGCGCCTCGCTCCTCTACGGCGACGGCGTGATCACGCCCGCGATCTCGGTGCTGTCGGCGGTGGAGGGCCTCGAGGTCGCGACGTCGACCCTGAAGCCCGCGGTCGTGCCGATCACGTGCGCCTTGCTGCTCGCCCTGTTCCTCGTGCAGAAGCGCGGCACGGCCGGGATAGGGACGGTCTTCGGGCCGGTGACGCTCGTCTGGTTCGTCGCGCTCGTGCTGCTGGGAGCGAAGGAGATCGTCCACAGCCCGGGCGTGCTCCGGGCCGTCTCACCGGAGTACGCGGTGAGCTTCTTCGTCGAGAACAAGGTGCACGGCTTCCTCATCCTCGGCGCGGTCGTCCTCTGCATCACCGGCGGCGAGGCGCTCTACGCCGACATGGGCCATTTCGGCCGCGAGCCGATCAAGTACACCTGGTACACGATCGTCTGGCCAGGGCTGCTCATCAACTACTTCGGCCAGGGCGCGAAGCTCCTCGAGGACCCGACCGCCGCGGCGAGCCCGTTCTACGCGCTGGTCCCGTCGTGGGCGCTCTACCCCACGGTGGCGATCGCGACAGCGGCGACCGTCGTCGCGTCCCAGGCGCTCATCTCCGGGGCGTTCTCGCTGACGCAGCAGGCGGTGCAGCTCGGCTATTTCCCGCGCGTCACGGTGGTCCACACGTCGAAGGACGAGGCGGGGCAGATCTACATCCCCGAGGTGAACAGCGGGCTCCTGGTCTCGTGCCTCGTGCTCGTGATCACCTTCAAGAACTCGAGCGCGCTCGCGGCCGCGTATGGCATCGCCGTCACGGGGACGATGGGGATCACGACCGTGGTCTATTACGTGGTCACCCGGAAGACGTGGGGGTGGCCGGTCTGGAAGTCGCTCCCCCTCGCCGGGCTCTTCCTGGTGATCGATCTCGCGTTCTTCGCGGCGAACAGCGCCAAGTTCTTCCACGGGGGCTGGGTGCCCATCGTGATGGGGGCGGCGACCTTCACGGTGATGACGACCTGGAAGACGGGGCGCAAGCACCTCGCGGCCGCGATCAAGTCGGCGATCTTGCCGCTCGACGTGTTCCTCGAGGACGTGAAGCGCACGAAGCCGCACCGGGTGCGCGGGACGGCGGTCTTCATGGCGTCGAGCCCGGAGGGCACGCCGCCGATCCTGCTGCACCACGTGAAGCACAACCAGGTGCTGCACGAGCAGGTGGTGCTCCTCTCGATCCAGGTGCTGAACGTGCCCGAGGTGCCGGCGGAGCGGCGCACGACGGTGATCCCGCGGGGCGAGGGCATCTACCAGGTCACGGCGTGTTACGGCTTCATGCAGACGCCGAACGCCCCGTCGGTGCTGGAGGGGTGCAAGCGGCACGGGCTCATCATCGATCTCGGGAGGACGAGCTACTACCTCGGCAGGGAGACGCTGCTGACGACGGGCAGCTCGAAGATGTCCCGGTGGCGAAAGGCGTTGTTCGCGTTCATCTCGCGGAACGCGCGGCCGGCGACGGCCTATTTCGGGCTGCCGCCGAACCGGGTCGTCGAGCTCGGCATGCAGGTCAATTTCTAGGTCGAGCGCGGCCGGCGGCGATCACGGGCCGGTGTACCGGGCGCGCGGCCGCAGCATGTAGCCCGCCTCCCGCTGCTCGAACGCGTGGGCGATCCACCCCGCGGCGCGCCCCACCGCGAAGAGCGCCGCCGCCGCGCCGGCCGGCAAGCCGAGCGCGGCCGCGATCGCGACGAGGCCCACGTCGAGCGACGGCGGATCGTGGCCGGCGTCGCGCAGCGCGTCGACCAGCGCGAGCACGGTGCGCAGCGCCGCGCTCTGCGGCGCGAGCGCGCGCGCCGTGTCGAGCAGCACCTGGGCGCGGGGGTCGCCGTCCGGGTACAGCCGGTGGCCGAAGCCCGCGATGGGCTCGCCGCGGCGCAGCCGCTCGTGGACCGCGGCGGCGGCGCGCTCGGGTCGGCCCGCCTCGGCGACAAGCGCCTCCACCCGGTCGGCGGAGCCGCCGTGACGCGGGCCGGAGAGCGCCGCGAGCCCCGCGCTGACGCAGGCGTAGAGGTCGGCGCCGGTGGAGGCGGCCACGCGGACCGCGAACGTCGAGGCGTTCAGCTCGTGATCGGCCGACACGAGGAGCGCCCGGTTCACGGCGCGCTCGGCCTTCTTCGACGGGTTCGCGCCGAGGGCGACGAGCAGGCGCCGCGCCGTCCCCTCGGCCTCGAGGGCGGCGGTCACCTTGCTCGCGTCGCGCCCCAGGCCGACGAGCGCCGCGGACGATCGCACCAGCGCACGCGCCCGGGCCCGCTCCGCGTCGCTCGTGGGGATGCGCCCGTCGCCCGACGGCGCGCCCACGTGGCGGGTCGCGTCGTGCGCGCCGATCGCGGGCACCGCGAGCGCGAGCGCGGTGAACGGCGGCGCGCCTTCCGGCAGGAGCGCCGCGAGCTTCGCCGGCCGGACGCTCAGCCGGCCCGGCCGCGCGGCCGGCGCGCCCCCCGCGGGCAGCTCGCCGGTCCACAGGAGCTCGGCCACGTCCTCGAACGGCACGTCCGCGAGCGCCAGCGCGACCGCCTCCTTGCCCCTGTAGACGGGGCCGCGCGGCCCGATCGCGGTGAGCGCCGACTCGAGCACCGGCTCGCCCCACCGGAGCGCCTCGGCGGCGACGGGGCCATGGCCCGCGCGCGCGTCGTGCCGCGCCTTGAGCCGCTCGATGTCCGCCCTGAGATAGAGCCGCGCGCGCCCTCGCCCGCCGGGCACGCCCCGGAGCACGCCCCGGCTCGCGTACGCATAGAGCGTCTCCCGCTTCACGCCGAGCAGCTCCGCGGCCTCGGCGCCGGTCACGTACGCCGAGGGCCGCTGCTCCGGGCCAGGTAGATCAACCATGAAAGCCCATCAACGTCAGATCCATCCTGTCCACCATCGAGGCGTCGTGGGTCGAGGATCGCCGGACGACCTCTGTCCCTCCTAGCACCGCGCTCCTCGGTCCATCTCGGGATTTTTGGCGCGGCGCGCCCCTCGGCCGCTGTCCGAGGCGCCCCTCCGTTCCCCTCGACGTGAGCCCGGGAGGGGCTGGCCTCACGACCGCCTGCCCGGGGCGCCCTCGACGCGCTTCGATAGCGTGCATGGTTGATTGTACAATCAAGATTGATCAACCATTCACGATGCCCAACATGTCCTCGGTGGAGGTGATCGGGATGAAGGACGTGGCGGCGCCGCTCGCGAGCGGCCTGGAGGGCGTGGTGGTGGCGGAGACGCGGCTCTCGGAGGTCGAGGGGGAGCGGGGGAGGCTCACCCTCGCCGGACACGACGTCGAGGCGCTGGCCGGCGACGGCGGGGTGACCTTCGAGGACGTGTGCGGGCTGCTCTGGGGCGGCGCGTTGCCCGCGGCGGCGGAGCGGGAGGCGCTCCGCGGAGCGCTCGGCGAGGGCAGGGTGCGGGCGTTCGCGCTCCTCGGCCGGCTCGGGGGCGCGCTGGAGGCGCGCGACGGCATGGACGCGCTCCGCGCCGCGGTCGCGCACCTCGGGAGCGACGCGCCGCCGGCGGCGATCGCCGGGGCGATCGCGACGTTCGCGGCGGCGTGGGCGCGGCGCGCGGCGGGCGAGGCGCCGGTCGCGCCGGATCCGGCGCTCCGGCTCTCGGCCGACTACCTGCGGATGGCGCGGGGCGCGGCGGCGAGCGAGGCCGAGGCGCGCGAGCTCGACACGTACCTCGTGACGGTCTCGGACCACGGCATGAACGCGTCGACCTTCGCCGCGCGCGTGGTCACCTCGACGGGGTCGGACGCGATCTCGGCTGTGGTCGCCGCGATCGGCGCGCTGAAGGGGCCGCTCCACGGCGGCGCGCCGGGGCCGGTCCTCGACATGCTGGACGCGATCGGCGCGGCGGCGGGCGAGGGCGGCGCGCCGTCGCCCGGGAGCGCGGAGCGGTGGATCCAGGCGGAGCTCGCGGCGGGCCGGCGGATCATGGGCATGGGGCACCGCATCTACCGGGTGCGGGATCCACGGGCGGCGGTGCTCGAGCGGGCGATCGAGCGGCTCGCGCGGACGGCCGGCGGAGCGCGGGGCGCCCGGCTCGCGCTGGCGCGCGCGGTCGAGCGGGCGGCGGAGGCGGCGCTCCGCGCGCGGCACCCGGACCGGCCGCTGCGCGCGAACGTCGAGTTCTACACGGCGGTGCTGCTCGACGCGCTCGGGCTGCCGCGCGCGCTGTTCGCGCCGACCTTCGCGGTGGGCAGGTCCGCCGGCTGGTGCGCGCACATCGACGAGCAGCGGCGCGTGGGGCGGCTGATCCGGCCGAGCTCCCGCTACATCGGGGGCGTCCCCGGGGCGGCCGCTCCGCCGCGGTGACTGCGAAAGGTCGTGGCCGTCCTGGCCATGGCCCCGCCGTCCTGGTGACGGCCTCGGCCGTCCTGGCCTGTATCCCGGTGGTCCTGGCGATGGCCCTCGCCGTCCACTTCAGGAGGATGCCGGTCCCAGGTCGACACGCCGCGGGGCAGACTTATTGAAGCAGGACGGCGGGCATTACCCTCAACCACGTCACCCTGCCATCCCTTCCGAGCTCAGATCACCGGCACGATCGTTCCTCCGCCCGAGGAAGGCGAAAGAAGAATGCGCCGCGCGCGGGTAGGACGTTGTTCGTCCGGCAAAGTTGGCAGCTTCGCGAGGGTACTGTTATCGTGTTCAGTATGTCGCCCGTCGCTCTTGCCGCTCCTCTCGCCCGGGACCTCCTGCGCCACACCCTCCCCGAGTTCGAAGCGCGCGCCAAGACGCTCCCGCTCACTTTACAGGAAATCAACGACGCGCTCCCGGAAGGGGGGCTCCCGCGCGGGGGCGTGGTCGAGCTCGCCACACCGCGGGGGCTCGGGCGTTCCACCTCGGTCGCCCTCTCCGCGTGCGCCTCGGCGCAGGCGGAGGCGCGGCTGCGCGGGACGAGCGCGACGGCGGGGGCGTGGTGCGCCTGGATCGACCCGAGCGGCTCGCTGTTCGCGCCGGCGGTCGCGCGGGCGGGGGTCGACCTGAGCCGGCTGCTCGTGGCGCGGCCCCCCGTGGAGATGCTCGCGAAGGTCGCGGTCCGGATGGCGATGAGCCGGGCGTTCGCGGTGCTCGTGATCGACGTGGCCGGGGTCCCCGGGGCCTTCGGCCAGGGCGCGGCGAAGGGGGAGCGGGGCGCGCCCGCGGCGGGGCGTCGCGAGGAGGACCTCGCGCGCTGGGTCAACGTGGTGCGCAAGCTCGCCCTCGCGACCGAGGGGAGCGACGGGACGGTCCTGCTCCTCACCGACCGCCAGGCGGCACGGCCGATGCCTTTGCCGGTCGCGATGCGGCTGGAGCTCGAGCAGGTCGCCGAGGACCGGCTGACGGTCCGCGTCGCCAAGGACCGCCGCGGGCGCGTGACCTCGCCGACGACGGTGATGCTGGGATCGAAGGTGAAGGCCGAGCGGACGACGGGCAGCGAGCCCCGGCCCGCCCTGTCGCGGGTGTGAGGGAGGAGGAGCGATGGCGGTGAGGCGCATTGTGGCGATCGTGCTCCCGCAGCTCGCGTGCGAGCTGGTGAAGCAGCGCGGACCGGTCTCGCCGAGCGGGAAGGCGCCGCTCGCGGTGATCATCGGGGGCGAAGAGGAGCGCCGGGCGGCGCTCGCCGCGCGGTCCGAGCGCGAGCCTCCGGCCCCGGTGGCGGTGATCGACGTGGTCGACGACGAGGCGCGGCGGTACGGGGTGAGGCCGGGGCAGAAGGTCGTCGAGGCGGCGGCGCTGGTCGCGCACCTGGCGATCCACCGGGTGACGTTCGCCGAGATCGACGCGGCGCTCGGCCGGGTCGCCGAGGTGGCGCTTGGGCTCGGGGCGACGGCGTCGATCCAGCTCGGCGAGCAGGGCGCGACGCAGCGCGCCGGTGCGCCGCGGCCGTCGCGGGCGGGCCGCGCCGGAGAGCGCGCCGCGAGCGCGGCGCGGAGCCCCTGGGGCGACGGTCCGTACGACACGGTGTGGCTCGACATCACCGGGGCGTCGCACCTCGTCGGCGGCGAGGAAGCGCTGCTCGACGAGCTCGGCGAGCGCGTGGCGGCGCTCGGCCACCGGGCGCGGCTCGCGATCGCGGACGGGCCGCGGCTCGCGCAGGCGCTCGCGCGGTTCGGCGCGCACGCGTCGGACGGCGGTCGCGGGGCCGAGGCCCCGATCGCGCCGCCAGGGAAGGGGGCGCAGGCGATCGGGCCGCTGCCGGTGCAGGCGCTCCCGGTCGAGCGCGAGGTGGCGAGCTTCCTCGTCCGGCTCGGCGTGCTCCGCGTCGAGGACCTCGCGCGCCTGCCGCGCGCGCAGGTGGCGGCGCGGCTCGGTCCGCGGACGACCGAGGTGATGGAGCTCCTCGCCGGCCGCGATCCCGTGCCGCTCCTCCCCTACGAGGTGCCCCGGCTGATCGAGGAGGAGGTGCTCTTCGACGAGCCGGTCGAGAACGCCGAGTCGCTCCTGTTCGTGCTGCGCGGCATGACGTCGCGGATCGCGTCGCGGCTCGCCGCGCGCGGCGAGGCGTGCGGGCGGCTCAACGTGGCGATCGCCTACGATCGCTCGATCGCGCGGCTCCGGCTCGGCGATCGCGAGGACGACGACGCCGCGCTCCTCGAGGACGACGAGCGCGGCCCCTCGCTGCGCTTCCACGTCGACATGCCGGTGCCCCTCTCGGACGCGGGCGACCTGCTCCGGCCCATCAAGGCGAAGCTCGAGCGGATCGAGCTCGCGGCGCCCGCGGTGGGCGTCCACCTCATCGCCTCCCGGATCGCGCGCGCCCGCCAGGTGCAGCTCGATCTGTCGCGCGACCGCTCGGTCGATCCCGACAGCCTGCCGGCGCTCCTGGCCGAGCTCTCGGCGGAGATCGGCGCCGAGCGGGTGGGCGTCCTGGAGATCGCCGACGCGCACCGCCCCGAGGCGCGCTCGCGGCTCGTGCCGGTCGAGGACGACGCGGCGACGGCGCGACCGTCCGCCGCGTCCCGCGCGCGCGGCGCGGCGGAGCGGTCCGCGGCGGAGCAGGGGGGGAGCGCGGAGGGCGCCGAGCAGCCGGCGCCGGAGCCCGCGCGGCTCCTCGCGCAGCCGATCCCGCTCGGCCGCGTGGGGCGCGGGGCGATCGTGGCGGTCGATCGCCACCTCTACGCGATCGAGCGGCTCTCCTTCGTGATGCGGATCGACGCGGTGGAGTGGTGGACGCCCACGCCGGCCTCGCGCGACTACGCGCGCGCCTGGCTGGTCTCTGGAGCGCCCTCCGGCAGGGCCCCGGGGCGGCTCGGTGAGCTTCGGCCCCGAGACGGCGCGAGCTCGAGCTCCTGCGGCGAGGCGTGGATCTACGTCGACCGCGCGACGGGCGAGGCCTTCCTGCAAGGGTGGTGCGCGTGAGCGCCGGCGCGTCGGTGCCGTTCGTGGAGCTCTGCGGCCGCTCCTGCTTCTCCTTCCTCGAGGGCGCCTCGCACCCCGAGGAGCTCGTGCACCGCGCCAAGGAGCTCGGCCTCGAGGGGCTCGCGCTCTGCGACCGCGACGGTATCTACGGCAGCGTCCGCGCGCACACGGCGGCGAAGAAGATCGAGCAGCGGGTGATCGTCGGGGCCGAGCTGACGATCGGCGCGCCGCGCGCGGCTGCCGAGCGCGTCGCGCCGCGCGCGCCGGAGGTCCAGCCGTCGGTGGTCCTGCTGGTCGAGGACAGCGAGGGCTACGCGAACCTCTGCCGCCTGCTCACGATCGCGCACGCCGATTGCGAGAAGGGGACGGCGAGCATCTCGGCGGAGGCGATCGCGGCGGCGCCGCGGGGCCTCACCGCGATCGTGCCGCTCGATCCGCTCGTGCCGGCGGCCGTCAGCGGCCCGCTGCTCGGCGCGCTGCGCGACGCGTTCGGCGAGCGCGCGCTCGTCGCGACCTGGAAGCACCTCGACCGCCGCGACGGCGAGCGGGTCGCGGCGGCGCTCGCGGCGGAGCGGCGCTACGGCGCCTGCGCGGTGGCGACCGCGCGCCCGCTCTACCACCACCCGTCGCGCAAGCCGCTCGCCGACGTGCTCACGTGCATCCGGACCAAGGCCACGCTCGATCAAGCCGGGACGCGGATCGCGCCGAACGCCGAGGCGTACGTGCGGTCCGGCGCGCAGATGGCGGCGCTGTTCCGCGATCATCCGGCGTGGATCGCGCGCACGGTGGAGGTCGCGTCCCGCTGCCGCTTCTCGCTGTCCGAGCTCCGCTACAGCTTCCCGAGCGACGCGCTCTGCATGCCGGGCGAGACGTCGGACCAGGCGCTGCGCCGCCTCACCGAGGAGGGCTGCCGCGACCGCTACCCCGCGGGGACGCCGCCCCAGGTGCGCGCGCAGATCGAGAAGGAGCTCGCCCTGATCGCGAAGCTCGACGTGGCCCCCTACTTCCTCAGCGTGCAGCAGGTCGTGAAGATCGCCCGCGCGCGGCAGATCCTCTGCCAGGGCCGCGGGAGCGCGGCGAACAGCGCGGTGTGCTTCGCGCTCGGCGTGACCGCCGTCGACCCGGCCCGTTCCAACCTGCTCTTCGAGCGCTTCCTGTCGGAGGAGCGCAACGAGCCGCCGGACATCGACGTCGATTTCGAGCACGAGCGCCGGGAGGAGGTGATCCAGGCGATCTACGAGATGTACGGCCGCGACCGGGCGGCGATGGTCTCGGAGGTGATCGCCTACCGCGGGAAGAGCGCGCTCCGCGAGGTGGGCAAGGCGTTCGGCTTCTCGCCGGACCAGGTCGACAGGCTGAGCGGCCTCGTGCTCCACCACGAGGCGGACATCACCGAGCAGCGGGTGAGCGAGGCCGGCCTCGATCCGGACGACGTGCGCGTCCGGCAGGCGGTGATGATGGCGAGCGCGCTGGAGGGCTTCCCGCGCCACCTCTCGATCCACGTCGGCGGCTTCGTGCTGTCGTCGGAGCCGCTGCACAGGGTGGCCCCGGTCGAGCCCGCGCGGATGGAGGGTCGCACGGTGATCCCGTGGGACAAGGACGACCTCGACGATCTCGGCTTCTTCAAGATCGACGTCCTGGCGCTCGGCATGCTGACGGCGATCCGCAAGGCGCTCGCGTTGATCCATTCGGATCGGTACGCGGCGCTCGGGGGGCCGGTGGTCCACGCGGGGCGCGCGGAGCAGGACGGCACGCCCGAGGGGCCCTCGGGCGATGCGGAGCGGGACGCCGCGCCCGCGGTCGTCGCGGCCGACGCGGAGCGGGGCGGCTCGTCCGCGGGGCCGTGGGGTCACGCTGGCCGGGGCGCCGCGTTCGATCCGATCGCGGCGCTCGCGCAGATCCCGCCGGAGGACCCTGCGGTCTACGAGGCGATCGGCCGGGCCGACACGGTCGGGGTGTTCCAGATCGAGAGCCGCGCGCAGATGGCGATGCTTCCGCGGCTCAAGCCGAGCAAGTTCTACGATCTGGTGATCGAGGTGGCCATCGTGCGCCCCGGGCCCATCCAGGGCGGGATGGTGCACCCCTACCTGCGCCGGCGCACGGGGCAGGAGCCGCCGGTGTCGCCGCACCCGTGCCTGGATCCGATCCTGGAGCGGACGCTCGGCGTGCCGCTCTTCCAGGAGCAGGTGATGCAGATCGCCATGGTGGGCGCCGGCTACACGCCAGGCGAGGCCGATCAGCTCCGCCGCGACATGGCGGCGTGGAAGAAGCACGGGCGCCTGGAGCGGCACCGCGGGCGGCTCATCCAGGGCTTCGCCGAGCGCGGGATCTCGGCGAAGTTCGGGGAGATGCTCTACCAGCAGATCCAGGGCTTCGGCGAGTACGGCTTCCCGGAGTCGCACGCGGCGAGCTTCGCGCTGCTCGTGTACGCGTCGGCCTGGCTCAAGGTCCACCACCCGGCGGCGTTCACCTGCGCGCTGCTCAACGCCCAGCCGATGGGGTTCTACAGCCCGTCGGCGCTGGTGCAGGACGCGCAGCGGCACGGCGTGGAGGTGCGGCCGGTGTGCGTGGTGCAGAGCGCGTGGGACGCGGCCCTCGAGCCCGGCGCCGAGCCCTCGGCGGGCCCTGCGCTGCGGCTCGGCATGCGCCTCGTGAAGGGGCTCGGCGAGGCGGCCGTGGCGGCGATCGTGGCGGCGCGCGAGGACGCGCCGTTCAAGAGCCTCCCGGATCTCGTGCGGCGCGCGGAGCTGAAGAAGAACGAGGTGGAGGCGCTCGCCGAGGCGGGCGCCCTGGCGACGCTGGTGCCCGCGCGGCGGGAGGCGCTCTGGCGGGCGCGCGCCCCCCGTGTGGAGGGGCTCTTCGAGAACGTGCCGATCGAGAAGGACAGGGACGTGGGGCTCCCCCCGCTCAGGCCGCTGGAGCAGCTCGCGCTGGACTACGGGCGCGTGGGCCTGTCGCTGCACGACCACCCGATGCGGCACCTGAGGCCGGCGCTGAAGCGGCGCCGCGGAGGCGCGCGCGTGCGGACCGCCGAGGAGATCAAGGCGGCGCGCAACGGAGAGAGCGTGCGCGTCGCCGGGATGGTCGTCGGTCGCCAGCGCCCGGCGACGGCGAGCGGCGTGACGTTCGTGACGCTCGAGGACGAGACCGGCGTGGTCAACGTCATCGTCCAGAAGCAGGTCTTCGCGGATCACTACCAGGTGGCGCGGCACGCCGCGCTCCTTCTCGTCGCCGGGCGGGTCGAGCGGCAGGGCGAGGTGATCCACGTGGTCGCGCGCGAGCTCGAGCGGCTGGAGCTGCCGAGCGGGCAAGACGTCGCGCTCAAGTCGCGCGACTATCACTGAGCGAGCTCGCCCTCGGGGGCGCAGGGCGCGGAGGACCTCGTCGAAGAGCGCGCGCGTCAGCGCGACGCGACGACCTCGTCGACCAGCGAGAGCAGCGTCGCCGCGTCGAACGGCTTCATGAGCAGCCGGGCGTCGACCTGCTGCAGGAACGCCTTGCTGCGCTCGGTGAAGGCGCCGCCGGTCAGGAACACGACCCGGCGCTGCTGCTCGGGCGCGAGCTCCGCGAGCGAAGCGTAAAAATCCATCCCTGTCATATCGGGCATCATGAGGTCGCACAGGATGGCGTCGTAGCGCTCGCCGGCGCGGATCCGGGCGAGCGCGTCGCGGGCGCTCGCGGTCGCGGTCGTCTCGTGCCGTGGCTCGAGCGTGCCCGCGATCGCCCGCGTGAGCAGCGGCTCGTCGTCGATGATGAGGATCCGCTGCCGCGGCGCCGCCTGCAGCTCGGCCGCGGCGAGCCTGCCGCCCTCGCGCGACCAGCGCGGCGCGTCGTCACCGGGCGCAGCCGGGGCGCGCGCCTCGCCGGTCCCGGCGGCGGGGAGGACGACGCGGAACGTGCTCCCCTCGCCGGGGCGGCTCTCCACCTCGATCTGCCCCCCGAGCGCCGTGACGATGGAGTGGCAGATCGCGAGCCCCAGCCCCAGCCCTTCGCCCTCTTCCTTGCTCGTGTAGAACGGGTCGAAGATGCGCCCGAGCGCCTCGGATGCGATCCCGGTGCCCGTGTCGCGCACCGCGACGACGACCTGCCCCGCGGCGTCGCGGCGCGTCGAGAGCTCGATCTCGTTCTGCTCGGCGAGCCCCTCGGGGATGGCCTGCGCGGCGTTCACGATGAGGTTCAGGAAGACCTGCGCGAGCCGCGGCTCGTTCGCCTCGACCGGCGGCACCTCGTCGAAGCTCCGGACGACGCGGGCGCGGTGCCGGATCTCGTTCATCGCCATGTGGACGCAGGAGTCGAGCACCCGCCGGACATCGACCGGCCCTCGGCGGTCGTCCTCGGCGCGCGAGAAGGTGTGGAGGTCGCGCACGATGAGCCGCACGCGCTCCGCGCCCTCGCGCGCGTCCTCCAGGAGGTTCAGCACCTCGGAGAGCTCGCTCGACGGCGCGCGACCTTCGCCGTGAGCGCGCCCCCAGGGGCCGCTGCGCGAGGCGCTGCTCCGTCGATCGAGCGAGGCGATGCGCCGGATGGCCGCGTCGACGTTCGTGATGACGAAGGCGAGGGGGTTGTTGATCTCGTGGGCGACGCCTGCGGCCAGCGTGCCGACGCTCGCCATGCGGCCGGCGAGGACGAGGCGGGCCTGCGTCTGCGCGAGCGCGTGGCGCGCGGCGGCCTCGCGCGCGGCGCGCGCGCGGGCGACGCGGAGCCGCGCCCGAGCGCCCGCGCCGTCCCCCTCGACGCCCACGAGCAGGACGTCGCTCGCGCCCGCCGCCAGGATGCCGTCGATGTCCGCGTCGCGCTCGGTGAGCGCGAGGACGATCACCGCCTCGCCGCCGGGCTGCGCCCGCACGCGGCCGCAGAGCGCCGCGGCGCCGGCCGGGTCGCTCCAGTCGACGGCGAGCACCGGCGGCGGCTCGCGCAGGCACTGCTCGAGCGCGCGCTCCGGGTCCGAGGTGACGCCCACGTCCGGCACATGGCGTCGGATGAGCGCCTCGAGTCGCTCGCTCGCCGCGGCGCGCCCGCGGAGGAGCAGGATAGCGGCCGATTCCGCGCAGCCCATCGACGTCCTCTCAACGTGGGTTCGCAGCCTCTTTACCGCATCTCCACCCCGGCGTGCAGGCAGGTGATCCGTCGCCGCGCGAATGCCCGCGCCTCGCCGCGTCGCCGACGTCGCCAGCCGCTCGCTCGTCGCGCGGCTAGCGCGGGCTCGCCGTCGCGTCGTCGTCCGGATCGCAGTCGTCGGCGACCCTCGACGCGTCGTCCGTGAGCGGCGGGTACAGGCTCTCGACGAGCGCCGCGGAGACCCGCTCCCCGAGGCGCGCGTCCATCTGCGCCATCGCCTCGCGGAGCCGGTCGATCTCCGCCGACAGGGCCTCCTTGAGCGGCCGGCGCTGCGTCTCCTCCATCCCGGCGAGCTCCGTCAGCGCCTCCCCGAGGCGCTCGCGCGCCGCCTCGGCCGCGCCGCCTGCGCCGTCCGCGTCGGCCTCCCGGACCAGGTGCTCCGCGACGCGCACGTGCCCGCGGTAGCGCACCCGCGTCCGCTCGAGGAAATCCCGGTACGGCTTCACCGCCCCGCTGAGCGCCTGCACGGACGCCGCGAGCGCGCGCGCCTCGCCCCGGAGCGCCTCGCGATCGGCGTCGGCGAGCGACGGGTTGCGCTCGACGTGCGCCTCGAGCGTGGCCAGCACCTCGCGGGCCCAGCGGAGGTGCCGCAACCCCGAGGCGCCGCGGGACAGACGCCGCCTGGCCGCCCGCTCCGCGCCCGATCCGGCGCTCACGCCACCGCCGCCGCCGGCGCCGCCTCGCGCTCCGGGCGCTTCGCCATCTCGTTGATCCGCACGCTCACGAGCTTCGAGACGCCGGGCTCCTGCATCGTCACGCCGTAGAGCACGTCGACCGACTGCATCGTGCGCTTGATGTGCGTGATCAGGATGAACTGCGAGTGGCTCGTCATGCTCCGGATCGCCTCGTTGTAGCGGGCCACGTTCGCCTCATCGAGCGGCGCGTCGACCTCGTCGAGGATGCAGAACGGCGACGGCTTGAACTGGAAGATCGCGAAGATGAGCGACACGGCGGTGAGGGCCTTCTCGCCGCCGCTCATGAGCTCGATGTTCCCGAGCTTCTTGCCCGGCGGCTGCGCCAGGATCTCGATCCCCGTCTCCAGCATGTCGTCGGGGTTGGTCAGCCTGAGCTCCGCCTGACCGCCGCGGAACATCTTCGGGAAGAGCGTCTTGAAGCGCGCGTTGATGCCGTCGTACGTCGTCTTGAAGAGCCGCTTCGACTCGCGGTTCATCTGGGCGATCGCCTTCTCGAGGTCGTCGAGCGCCTTCTCGAGGTCGGCCTTCTGGCCCGAGTAGTACGTGTACCGCTCCTCGGCCTCGGCGTGCTCGCGCACGGCGTCCAGGTTGACGGGGCCCATGCGGTCGAGCAGCTCCGTCAGCTCCTGGATGCGCGCGCGGTGCGAGGCGTCGACCGGCGGCCGCTTGTGGTAGTCGCCGACCACGCGGGCGAGCTCCAGCCCGCGGAAGCGCTCGCGCACCCCCTCGATGAGGTGGTTGTGCTCGACCCGCAGCCGCTCCAGCGCGAGCTCGTGCTTGCGGAGCTGCTCCGTCACCTCGGCGAGCTCCTGGCGCAGCCCGCGCAGGTCGGCCTCGCGCGCCGCGTGCGCCTGCCGCGCCTCGTCCAGCGCGCGCCGCGCCTCGGTCAGCGTGGCCTGCGCCGCGTGCGCCTCGGCCACGGCGCGGACGAGCGCCTCGCGCGCGATCACGATCGTGGCCGCGGCCTTCCCGGCGCCGACCGCGCTCTCGGTCCTCTCCTGATCGAGCCGGGCGATGCGGCCGCGGAGCTCGTTGCACGACCGCGCGAGCCGCTCGACCGTGCCCCGCGCGGCCGCCGCGCGCTCGCGCACGCGCGCGAGCTTCACCTTGCGCTCGGTCACGACCGACTGCTGCCCGAGCACCCGCTCGCGCCACTCGGCCGCGACCTGCTCGGCGTGATCGAGGCCCGCCGCCGCCGCCTCGCGCGCCGCGCGCCCTGCCGCGAGCTTGTCCCGCGCCGCCTGCTGCTCGCTCCCGCCGGCGTCGAGGTTGTCGGCGAGGTCCTCGAGCTCGGAGCGCACCACGCCCTCGCGCTTCTGCGCCGCGGCGAGCTGCTCCTCCGCGCGGCGCAGGTCCTTCTCGGCCGTCACCAGCGCGAGCTCCCCCTCGTGCGCCTCGCTGCGCGCCCGCTCCAGCGCCGTCCCCACCTCGGTGATCCGCAGGCGGAGCTTCTGCTGCGCGTCGAGCAGCGCCGTCACCTCCTCCGATTTGGCCGCGACGAACTCGTGCAGCGCGCGCATCTCGCGCTTTTGCTCGATCATGCCCGCCGCGACCGCGTCGCCCGAGCCGCCGCTCACCACGCCGTCCTCGCGGACCACCGTGCCGTCGAGCGCCACGAGCGTGCACCCCGCGCCCGCCGCCGCGAGCCGCGCCGCGACCGCGGCCGACTCGACGACCACCGCGTCCCCCACGAGCGCCCGCGCCAGCGCCTCGTCCTCCGGCGCGAACACGAGCCGGTCCACGAGCGGCCCGAGCACGCCCTCGCCGCGCGGCGGCCGACGCGCGGCGCCGGCCACGAACGCCGGCCGCGCCGCGATCACGCTGGCCCGCCCGCGGTTGTTCTTCGACAGGTCCGCGAGCAGCGCGATCCCGCGCTCGACGTCGCTCACCACCGCGCACTGCAGCCGATCCCCGAGCAGCCCCGCGAACGCCGCGGTCAGATCGGCCGGAGCCTCGATCCGGTCGGCCACGAGCCCGAGCAGCGCCGGGTCCTTCGTCTTGAGGAGGTTCTTCACCCCGGCGCCCACGCCCTCCAGCCGGGCGTGCAGCTCCTCGAGCGCGCGGAGCCGGTTGCGCCGCTGCCCGAGCTCGTTCTTCGCGTGCTCCACGGTGCGGTCGCTCGCGACCGCCTGCTCCCGCAGCGCCTTCATCTCGGCGTCGAGCCGCGTCCGCTCCTCCGCGGAGATCCGCTTCCCGTCCGCGAGCTCCGCCACGTTCCGCGTCAGCGACGAGCGACGCCGCTCGAGCTCCTCGGACTCGTACATGAGCCGCCCGAGCTCGTCCTCGTGCTTCGCCCGCCGCTGGCTCATCTCGGTCATTCGCCGGTCGAACCCGGCGAGCG
Organism: Sorangium sp. So ce119; assembly: GCF_051524405.1. Lineage (NCBI taxonomy): Bacteria > Pseudomonadati > Myxococcota > Polyangiales > Polyangiaceae > Sorangium > Sorangium sp. So ce119. The sequence continues at coordinate 1,266,485 of NZ_CP150310.1, forward strand.
ACGCCTCGGCGGCCGCGACCGCCGCGGTGGCCTCGCCGGCCCGCCGCCTCAGCGCCGCGACCTCGTGCTCGGCCGTGCGCTCGCCGTGGCGCAGCTCCTCGAGCCGCTCGTGCTGCTCGAGCGCGAGCTCGCTCTCCCGCGCCTCCTCTTCCTCGACGCCGGCGAGCTGCGCCTCGAGCTGCGCCTTCTCGTTCGTGAGCTCGTCGACCGTCTTCTCGAGCTCGCCCTGCTCCTTGGCCGCGGTGACGAGCCGCTCTTCCAGGTGCCGCAGGCGGTCGCGCGCCCGCGCGATCTCCGCCTCGTGGGTGCGCACCTGGTTGTCGGCCGCGAACGCCTCGTTCTGCGCCTTCTCGGCCCGCTCCTCGCAGGCGAGGGCCTCGAGCCGGGTGACCTCGATCTCGGCCTCGCGCGCGGCGAGCGCCGTCTGCGCCACCTGCGCGCGCTCGGCGTGCTCGGCCCTGCCGATCGACTCGCGCTGCGTGAGCACCGTGATCTCGAGGAGCTTGTGCGACGCCTCGTGGAGCACGAGGTCCTCCAGCTCCTTGCGGTAGTTCACGTACCGCTCGGCCTTGGCCGCCTGGCGCTTCAGGGACGCGAGGTTCCGCTGGATCTCGGAGACGATGTCCCCCACGCGGAGCAGGTTCTGCCGCGTCTGGTCCATCTTCTGCTCGGCCTGCTTCTTCCTGGCCTTGTACTTCGTGATGCCGGCGGCCTCCTCGATGAGCATCCGCCGGTCCTCCGGCCGCGCCGAGACGATGAGCCCGATCTTGCCCTGCTCGACGATCGAGTAGGCCTTCGTGCCGACGCCGGTGCCGAGGAACAGGTCGGTCACGTCCTTGAGCCGGACCTGGGTCTTGTTGATGAGGTACTCGCTCGTCCCGTCGCGGAAGAGCCGCCGCGTCACCGCGATCTCCGCGTAGTCCCGGTACTCGAGCGGGAGCTGCGACGCCGCCGTGGGCTCGCTGTTATCGAAGGTGAGCGTCACCTCGGCCATCCCGTGCTGGGCGCGGGTCTCGGAGCCGTTGAAGATGACGTCCGACATCGACTTACCGCGGAGGTGCTTCGCGCTCTGCTCGCCGATGGCCCACCGGATCGCGTCGACGATGTTCGACTTGCCGCAGCCGTTCGGACCGACGATGCCCACCACGTCGGTGTCGAAATGGACCACCGTCCGGTCGACGAACGACTTGAACCCGCTGATCTCGAGCTTCCGAATGCGCATGACGTCCCCGGGACCGGCCAGGCGAGCTTAAACGTATCGTCACAGCACGCCACGTACCGTCACGACTGGTATCCCGGGGTCTACGTGCGCTGGCGTCGCGCGGCAAGACCGGAAACCCGTCTCCTCACGCGAGCATCGAGGACCAGGTCTTGCGTGACGCGACAGCGAGGCGGCGCGCGTCGATCGAGAACGAGCGATGTCCGTGGCGCAACCCGCGCTCCTGGCAGCCGCCTTGACAGGTGGCTAACGTGGCCATATCCCTCGCGTTGTTTCGAGGAGTAGAAATGCCATGCCCACTTACGAGTACGCCTGCACATCCTGCGCGCATGAATGGGAGGCCGAGCAGTCCATCAAGGAGGCACCGCTGACGGAGTGCCCGTCGTGTCACAGCGCGACGGCCCGGCGGCAGATCTCGCGCGGCACGGGCTTCATCCTCAAGGGCGGCGGCTGGTACTCCGACCTCTACGCCTCCGGCTCGAACAAGCCGCCCGCGAAGTCGGACGGCGGGTCGGGCAGCTCCTCGGGGTCGGAGGGGACGAGCTCCGACGCCGGCTCGAGCGGCTCCTCGTCGACGAGCAGCACCAAGAGCGACGCCGGCGCGTCGTCCGCCCCCGCGGCGGCCTGACGCCGTCTCGGCGATCGGCGACGGCGGTGTAGACATCCCTGCGCGGCGCGGCGCCGCGCGGGGAGAGTCCTGCGCTCGCGCCGGGAGTGCTGCGTGTCCACCTGTGCCGGGGGCGGTGCTAGGGTGGCCGGGATGGATGAGAGAAAGCGACTTGAGGAGCTCCGCCGGCAGCTCACGGAGCTGGATCAAGAAATCCTGCGAAGCGTCGAGCGCCGCGCGCGCATCGCGCACGAGCTGGCCAAGCTGAGGACGGGCACGGCACGGTTCGCCCCCACGGCCGACGCCGCCCACGTCCAGGCGCTCGAGCGCGCCGTGACGCCGCCGTTCCCGCTCCGCGCCGTCCGGCCGATCTTCGTCGCCATCGACGCGGCCTCGCGCGCGTACGATGTCGCTCCCCGGGTCGCGTACCTGGGCGCCGAGGGCGACTACGGCTGGACCGCGGCGCACGATCACTTCGGGGTCGGCGGCGAGTTCGTGCGCGCGGACAGCGCCGCCACGGCCATCGAGGAGGTCGCGCGCTCGCGCGCGGATTTCGCCGTGATCCCGTACGAGTCGTTCAAGGAAGGGCCGATCTTCCCGACGATCCAGGCGATCGGCGGCGCCGATCTCAAGGTGGTCGGCGAGCGCCAGCTCGCGCAGGCGCTCGACCTCGTGAACCGGAGCGGCAACCTCGCCGACGTCGAGCGGGTCTACTGCTCGCCGCAGGACCACGTGGCCTGCGTGAACTACCTCGAGCTCCAGCACCCGCGCGCCCTGGTGCTCGACGTGCGGTGCCCTCAGGTCGCCTGGGATCTCGCGGCCGAGAACGAGGGCAGCGCCGCCATCGTCCCCCGCGGCTTCACCGGCGGGCAGGAGCTCCGCGTCGCCCGCGAGAACGTCGGCGACGAGGGGGAGCTCCGGATCCGCTACGCGGTGCTCTCGCGGCTCCCCGCGCCGCGCTCGGGCCACGACGCCACGGCGATCCTCTTCAGCGTCCACGACCGGCCCGGCGCGCTCCACGACATCCTCCAGCACTTCAAGGAGCGGAGCTGCAACCTCCGGCGCGTCCACTCCCGCCCCGTCCCCGGCGAGGGCTGGGACTATGTCTTCTACGTCGAGGTCAGCGGCCACACGACCGATCGGGCGCTCGTCGCGGCGCTCGAGGGCGTGAAGCGCGAGACCAAGATGCTGAAGATCATCGGCTCCTTCCCCCTGGAGCGCCCCGACCCGCCGCACGAGCGCGCTGGATGACGAGCGAGATGGTGCGGATGCTGCTGCATTCCCGGATAACTGGCGCCCTGCGCCGCGCGGCGGGCGCGATCGCGATCGCGGCGCTCGCTGGTACATCGACGCTCGTCGGCTGCGGCGGCGCGGACGACAGCCTCGCCCTGGTGGGTGGAGAGAAGATCGACGCGACCGCGATCGATCGCGACCCGCTGGCCGTCCTGCCGAGCGGCGCGGTGATGCTCGGCTACCTCGACGCGGCGGCGCTGTTCGCCTCCGGCCTGGGGGCCGAGGTCAACCAGATCGTCGCGAGCCTGCTCCCGCTCGGTCCGGAGTCGAACTTCGTCCCCTCGCGTGACGTCGTGAAGGTCTACGGCGGTCTGTACGCGATGCAGGGCGCCGACTTCTGCGCGGTCATGCAGGGCAACTTCGACGTCGACGCGATCCGCCGCGCCGCCGATGCCCGGACCGTGACCGTCATCGGGGCGCCGCTCGTGAAGACGCGCTACGCCGACAACGACCTCTTCACGGCCGGCAACGTCGGCTTCGTCGTGCTGACGCCGCACACGATCCTCACGGGCAACGAGACCGGCATGCGTCGGGCCCTCGACCGGCTCCGCTTCAGCAAGCTGCAGCGCTCCGTGCCGTCGTGGATGGTCGAGCTCCTGAACACGAAGAACGCGTCGTTCGCCGTGGCCGGCGATCTCACGAGCCAGCCCGCGGTCGCGTCCGCGGCAGGGCAGCTCCCGTTCCTCTCGGGACTCCAGTACGTGCGCGTCATCGGCAATTTCCAGCCGCCTGGCGTCAACTTCGCCGGCGCGCTCACGTACACGGACCCGCAGAGCGCCGCGAACGGCGCCGTCGCGCTCCGCAACCTCGAGCAGATCGCCCGGATCGCGACCCTGCTCTCGTCGTGGGGCTTCGGCTACGGCTCCGTCCCCCCGATGCAGGTCGCGCAGCGCGAGAGCGACGTCGCGTTCACGCTGCCGCTCGGCGAGGGGATCGTGCGCATGCTCCTCCGCACCGCCGCCGAGACGGCGAGGAGCGCGGCGCTCGTGCGCTGACTCAGGCTTTGCGGGGAGCCCCGCGCGTGGGCGGCGCGGCGCGCGCGGGGTCGTCCGGCCACGCGTGCTTCGGGTAGCGGCGACGGAGCTCCTTGGCGATCGCCGGATAATGACGCGCCCAGAACCCGGACAGGTCGGTCGTGACCTGCACGGGGCGCTGGTTCGGCGCGCACAGGTGCAGCACCACGGGCACCCGCCCGCCGGCGACGCGCGGCCCCTCCGCCATGCCGAAGAAGTCCTGCAGCCGGGACGCGAGCGACGGCGGCGCGTCCGCCGTGTACTCGAGGCGCGCCCGCCGGCCGCCGGGCAGGACGATCGACTCGGGGGCGAGCTCGGCGAGCGCGCGCGCCTGCGCGGGGCTCAGCGACCCCTGCACGGCGCTCGCCAGGTCCGCGTCGCGGAGCTCGGCGAAGCTCTTCCGCCCGGCGCAGAGCGCGTCGAGCGCGGCGAGCACCGCCTCCTCGCCGATGTCGGGCAGCCTGGCGTCCGGGCAGTGCGCGCGAACGAACGCGACCCGCAGGAGCCAGCCCTCGAGCGCGTCGCCCTTCACGAACGCCCGCCACCCCTTCGCCCTCGCCTGCGCGGCGAGCTCGCGGGCCGCCGCCTCCGACAGCGGACCGCCCGCGCCCGTGGTCGGCCGCGCCTCGTCGAGCACCAGGGCGTCGTACGAGAGCCGGCGCACGACCTCGACGCGCTCCGCGGCGGCGTTCCACGTCGCCTCCGTCGTGTCGCGGATCGCGTCCGTGAAGAGGTCGAGCAGCCAGTCGGCCTCGATCGTGCTCGCCGCCCGGACGATCGTGCGCGCCGAGCGCCCCTCGCTGCGCTCCTCGATGTCGACGGCGACCACGAGGTCGACGTCCTCGATCACGCTCGCCTCGGAGAGCGCGGCCGTCCCGCCGGCGGCGAGCACGACCTCTCGCCCGCTCCGCCCCGAGGCGTTGGCCGGGCGGCGGAGGCGCCCCACCCGGTCGGGGTAGCCGGCGAGGATCGCGATGCGCTGCGCGATCTCGCGCGCCTCCGCGGTCTCCGGCGGCGCCGCGCTCCGGTGGTCGGCGAGCCGCGCGAGCTGCTTGCGCGTCCGCTCCACCGCGAGCGCGCGCGCCGGGTCGATGCCGAGCCACCGCAGCCGGTCCGCCGCGAAGCGCGCGCGATCCGCCTCGTCGAACGTCTGCAGCGCGGCGAGCAGATCGGAGCTGTGCCGCGCGTCGCTCCGCCGCCCGTGGCCGTCCCGCGGGCCCGCGGGCCCACCGAGGTCGCGCTCCGCGACGAGCGCCGCGAGGGTGCACCCGTCGCCGGCGATGCCGCGCCGCTCGGCCTCGACGAGCATCCGCGCCTGCCGCGGGTGCGCAGGGAAGCGCAGCATCCGCCGCCCCGTCGGCGTCACGCGCCGCCCCTCGTCGAGCGCGCCGAGCCGCACGAGCAGCGCCTCGGCCGCGGCGAGCGCAGCGGCAGGCGGCGCCTCCAGCCACCCGAAGCCCTCGAGATCCGTGACGCCCGCGGCGCAGAGCTCGATCACCGTCTCCGCGAGGTCGAGCCGTCGGATCTCGGGCGCCTCGTGCTCCGGCCGCGCGGTGAGATCTCCGCGGGTGTAGAGCCGGAGGCAGCGGCCGGGTCGCGTGCGCCCCGCGCGCCCCGCGCGCTGCGCCGCGGCGGCGCGGGCGATCGGCGCGACGCGGAGCGTCGGCAAGCCCGACCAGGGAGCGTGCGCGGCTACGCGCGCGAGGCCGCTGTCGACGACCGCGACGACGCCGTCGATGGTGACGGAGGTCTCCGCCACGTTGGTCGAGAGGATGACCTTGCGCCGATCGGCGGGGCGCACCGCGCGGTCCTGCTCCGCCGGTGACAGCGAGCCGTGGAGCGGCAGGAGCAGCAGGTCCTCGCTCTTCGCCAGGGCCGCGCACGCCTCCATCGACCGCCGGATCTCCGCGGAGCCCGGCAGGAACACCAGCACGTCGCCGTCGAGCCCATCCTCGATGAGCTGCCGCACCGACGAGGCGACGAGGCTCTCGAGCGTCCGGTCGCCCCAGTGCGCCGGCGCGCGACGATCGCCGGCGGCGTGCGTCGACGCGCTCACCCGGGCCGCCGGCAGGTACTCGATCGCGACGTCGAACATCCGCCCCTCGGCGCGCAGGATCGGGGCCGGCGTAGCCTCGGTCGCCGGCGCGCCGCGCTCGCCTCCTGCCTCGCTCGCCGCAGCGTCCTGCGCGGCCTGCCCGCCGAGGAACGCCGCGATCGGACCGGCGTCGAGCGTGGCGGACATCACGACGAGGCGGAGATCGGGGCGCGCGCAGCGCTGCAGGCGCCGGAGCAGCGCGAGCGCGACGTCGCCCGTGAGGTGCCGCTCGTGGAACTCGTCGAGCACCACGGCGCTGACGCCCCGGAGCTCGCGATCGACAAGGAGCCGACGCGTCAGCACGCCCTCGGTCACGAACCGGATCCGCGTGGCCGGGCCGGCGGCCTCCTCGAATCGCATCGTGTAGCCCACGGTCTCGCCGACGCGCTCACCGAGCTCTTCCGCGACGCGGCGCGCGGACAGGCGCGCCGCGAGCCGCCGCGGCTCGAGCACCAGGATCTCGCCGCGCTCGGCGAAGCCCGCGTCGAGCAGGGCGCGGGGCACGCGCGTCGTCTTGCCCGCGCCGGGCGGCGCCTCGAGCACCACGCTCGGGCGCGCGCGCAGGGTGGCGCAGAGATCGGGGAGAATCGGATCGATCGGCAGCGGCTGCATGGCTTCGGTGCTCTTCCGCGGAGGAGCGGCCCCGGAGCCTAGCAATCCTTCGCGCGCGGGGACCTGTGATAGTCGTCGGGTACCGTGAGCGCCTCGACCGATCCGACCCAGCTCTCCGCGACCGTGCTCTCCGCGCTCCTGGCCGCGCGCGAGATCAGCTCGGAGGAGCTGACGCGGGCGCACCTCGCGCGCATCGACGCGCTCGACCCGCGGCTCCACGCCTTCACCCAGGTGCTGCACGACGAGGCGCTCGCGGCTGCACGCAGCCTCGACGACGAGCGCCGCCGCGGGGACGTCCGCGGCCCGCTCCACGGGCTCCCGGTCACCGTGAAGGAGTCGCTCGACATGGCCGGGATGGCCTCCACGCTGGGCGTCGCGTCCCGCAGGGGCCATCGGGCGAAGGGCGACGCGGCCGTCACCGCGCTGCTCCGCCGCGCGGGGGCCGTGATCCTGGGGCGCACGAACGTCTCGCAGCTCCTCCTGTACAACGAGTCGCGCAATCCCCTGTTCGGCCAGACCGCGAACCCGTGGAGCCTCGACCATAGCTCGGGCGGCTCGTCCGGCGGCGAGGCCGCGGCCATCGCGGCGGGGATGTCGCCGCTCGGCATCGGCACGGACATCGGCGGCAGCATCCGCGTCCCCGCGCATTGCTGCGGGATCGCAGGCCTGAAGCCCACGCTCGACCGCTGGACCAACCAGGGGAGCAACTCGGCGCTGCTCGGGCAGGAGGCGATCCGCGCGCAGGTCGGGCCGATGGCCAGGAGCGCCCGCGACCTGGCGCTCGTCGTCTCCGAGCTCGATCCCGCGGCCATGGCCGAGCTCGACGTGCGCGTGCCGCCCTTCCCGATCGTCGAGCCGGCGAGCGTCGAGGTGGCGCGGCTGCGCGTCGGGTTCTACTGCGACGACGGCGTGGTCCCCTCGTCGACCGCCGTCACCCGCGCCGTCCTGAAGGCGGCGTCGGCGCTGCGCGCGCGGGGCGCGACCGTCGTGCCGTTCACGCCGCCCGGCATGGTCGACGCGGTCTACGGGTACTTCGCGGCGCTCTCGGCGGACGGCGGCGCGACGGCGCTCGCGCTCGCGGAGGGCGGCGAGGGGGCGGAGCTCGACGTCTCGCTCCGCTCGCTCCGCACGATGGCCACGCTCCCGCCGTTCGCGCGGCGCGCCGCCGCGCGCGTCGCCGGGCTCGCGGGCGAGCGGCGGCTCCAGCGCCTGCTCGAGGTCACCGGGCCGAAGTCCGTCTCCGAGTTCTGGCGCGCCACGCACGCCCTGCGCGAGGCGCGCGCCGCGATCGCGTCGGCGATGCGCGCCGAGGCGCTCGACGTGCTGCTCTGCCCGCCGTACGCGACGCCGGCGCTGCCGCACACCGCGTCGCGCGACTTCGTGCTCGCGGGCAGCCCCGCGATGCTCTGGAACCTCACGCAGTTCCCGGCCGGCGTCGTCCCCGTGACCCGCGTGCGGGCCGAGGAGGCGCGCCGCGAGCGGCCGCGCGACCGCCTGGAGAAGCGGGCCGCCGAGGTCGATGCGAAGAGCGAGGGGCTGCCCGTCGGGGTGCAGGTCGTCGGCTTCCCCTACAGCGAGCACCTGGTGCTGGCCGCCATGATCGCCATCGAGGACGAGCTCGCCGGCGAGCCGGACCGGCCCACCACGCCGGTCGCACCGCCCTCGCTCGCCGGATGACGCGGTGACGTCCGGGCGTCGCGCGGCGCCGGCGACACGGTGAGGCCACGACAGCGCCGCCGCGCCGTTCCCCGGCGCGACCGCAGTCACGAGCACGGACGCCCTACAAAGCCGAAAGGTCCGCCGGAGAATCTCTCCGCCGGACCAGTCGGGGCGAGTGGATTCGAACCACCGACCCCTTGACCCCCAGTCAAGTGCGCTAACCAGGCTGCGCTACGCCCCGAGCCACTCCGCCGCCTCGTTTCGGTGCGGAGCGAGGCGCACCGTAGTCGAAGCCCTGCCAATTGCAAGGGTTTCGCGTCGCGCATCGAAGACCCGCTCCGGACGGGGGCGTCCCGCCTTGAGCAGGGGCATGCGAGCGCCGCGGATCGCCCTGCGAGGAGCCGCGATCCTCAGGGCAACGGCGCGGGCGCGCGATCCGAGCGGCGCGACGGGATGGCGCGGAGCGCGGCCGCGAGGCTCTCCGCGGTGCCCTCGGCGACGACGATCCCGTCGTCGTCCCTGGCCCACGCGACCACATCGCCCGCGTCGCATGCGATGACGGGCACCCCGAGCGCGCGCGCCTCGCGGATCACCGTGGGGGCGGCCTCGTGCGACGAGGGGTGCAGCAGCACGTCCGCCGCGCCGATCCACGCGAGCGCCTCGCGCCGCGGCAGCGCGCCCGTGAAGCGCACCGCCCCGCCGCTTGCGCTGCTCACGCCGTCGGCGGGGCCGCCGCGCCGCGCGAGGCGCTCGAGCGCGGCGCGCTCCGGGCCATCGCCGACCACGACGAGCCGCAACCCGGGGCCCGCCGCGCGCGCGGCCGCGATCGCGAGCTCGACCCGCTTCGTCGGGATCAGCCGGCACGCCACGACGGCGACGCGCTCGCCCGGGCCCTGCAAGAGCTCGCGCCGGAGCATGTCCGCGCGCTCGGCGACGGGCGGCAGGTCGAACGCGGGCGGCTCGACGCGCGAGGCGCCGAGCAGCGCGCGCGCCTGTTCCGGCGCGAGCGCGCCCGCGAGCACGTCGCGGAGCGCGCCGGCGGCGAAGACGAAGCGCGCTTCGCGACGGAGCAGCGCGCCGACGATCGACGCACGCGCCGCGCGCGGCGCGCGGAGGAGCAGCCGCACGTCGGCGCCGTGCGCGCGCACCTCGAGCGGCGCGCGGGGCGAGGCGACCAGGAGCGGCCACGCGCAGGGGACGATCCAGTGCGCCACCGCGCGATCGACAGGCCCGATCTGGCGGAGCCGCGCGAGCACCGAGAGCGCGAACGGGCCCGCGGAGAGCAGCCGGAGCGGCGATTCGCGCGCGCGCGCCACGGCGCCCGGCCACCCGAACAGCGCGCCGCCGCCCGCCCGATGGACGACCAGCTCGCCGTCCCGCGACGGCGCGTCGAGGACCGAGCCCCCGGCGGCGATCACGTGGACCTCGGCCCCGCTGCGCGCGAGCTCCTGCGCCGACGACCGCACGAAGTGGCCCGAAGGATCCTCGTCGCTGATCGGATAGGACGTCGTGACCACGACGGCGCGCATCGGGGACCTCAGAGGTCGGGGCGCATCGGGAGCGCCGCGCCCGCGTCGCTCGGACGCGGGGCCAGGGACGCATCACGCCGCCGCGCGGCGGATCGAGCAGCTCGAACAGCGTGAACAAAATGACAAGACGCTGAGCACGCCGCGGACGCTTGATCCAGCGTCCTCGCGCGTCTTCTGCGTCTTGGCCGTTGCGCTCGGGAGAGGGACGGTCGTCCTAGGCGACCATGTCCATCTTGGACCGCTTCCGGCGGCGGCGCGCGGCCTCGGAGGCCTTCTTCCGCCGCTTCACGGACGGCTTCATGTAGTGCCGACGCCGCTTCAGCTCGCGGAGGATCCCCTCGGCAGCCATCTTCCTCTTGAGGTGTTTGATGGCGCGCTCGATGCCCTTGTCGCCCACGGCGACCTCGAGCGGTTTGCACTGAATGGCGTCTGTCGGCATGTCTCGAAGCGTCCTCTTGCTGGGATAAAAACTTGCCCAGGTGGCGGGCGGAAATGCAAGCCGGCGGGGGGCCGGCAGCGCGGGGCGCGCACTATGGCAGAGCCCCCCCAGCCTCGCAAGAGTCATCCCCGCAGGACGGAGCGGGGTGCTGCGGCCCGGGGCGCCCGCCGATCGGCCTGGTTTTGCCGGTCCGTCCGGTCTGAGGACTCGATTATCAGGACTTGCACTTGAGAAACTTTCTAAGTATCTATCTCGCCGTGGCCGCCGCGCGAACACCTGCCGCGAAGGGGTCTGCGTCCCGTCCTCCCCGGGGACGTGCGGCCGGCTTCGGCGGCGACGGGGTGGCGGAGGACGCCAGGGTCGCCTCGATGCTCGCCTGCGTGAGGTCGTCGGGGCTCAAGCTGACGCCGCAGCGCCTGGCGATCGTGCGCGAGCTCGCGGCCGATCCGACCCATCCGACGGCGCAGGAGCTGTTCGAGCGGCTCCGGCCGGCGCTGCCGACGATGAGCTTCGCGACCGTCTACAACACGCTGGACGCGCTCGCGTCCGCGGGGCTCTGCGTCGCGCTGTCGCTGTCCCCCGGCGCGTCGCGGTTCGATCCGAACATGGCGGCGCATCACCACGCGGTCTGCGATCGCTGCGGGCTCGTCCGCGACGTGCCGTGCGAGCCGCGCGATCCGGGCGCGTCGTCGGCCGAGCGATCGGGAGAGAGCGTCCCCGCGCAGCTCCCGGCCGCGCCGGGCTTCGAGGTCCGCGCCGTCGAGCGGATCTACCGGGGAATCTGCGCTTCGTGCGCGAAGGGCAGCCAGGGAGACGCCGCCGCGCAGCCGAAGGCGCGAGACGCCGGGCGCGTCGACGCGACCAGTCGACTCCGCCGTGCAGGGGCTCGCAGGGCGCGGCGCCCGGAACATGTCTAGCCGGACCGCCGCGCCGGCGCGCTGACCTGCGCGGCCACCAGGGATTCATCGTCCCAGCCGTTCAACCAAGGAGAGCGAACATCATGGCCAACAAGCAGCTCACGGGCACGAAGACGCACCAGAACCTGAAGGACGCGTTCGCCGGGGAGTCCCAGGCGAACCGCCGCTACCTGTACTTCGCAAAGGTCGCCGACGTGGAAGGTCGCCCCGACGTCGCGGGCCTCTTCAAGGACACGGCGGACGGCGAGACGGGCCACGCGCACGGCCACCTCGATTACCTGAAGCAGGCGGGGGACCCGGCGACCGGCTTGCCGATCGGCAGCACGGAGAAGAACCTGAAGGCCGCCGTCGCCGGCGAGACCCACGAGTACGAGACGATGTACCCGGGGTTCGCCAAGGAGGCCCGCGAGGAGGGCTTCGACGACATCGCCGAGTGGTTCGAGACGCTCGCCAAGGCCGAGAAGTCCCACGCGGGGCGCTTCCAGAAGGCGCTGCAGTCGCTCGATTTCTGATCTTTGCCCGAGGAGATAGCGCGAGCGTCCCGGATCGCGCCGAGCCGCCGGCGGCTCGATCCGGGGCGCACGCGCCGTCGCCGTGAGGCGCCGGGCGGCGCGGTGAGCCGCCCGTTCGCCACGAACCCCACGTGCTGTTGAGAGGAACCGACCCGTGAGCGTCATCCGACGTGCACCAGACCGTCCACCGGCGACATCGCCGAACGACGAGCGATATCTCGACCCCCGCGACCTCGAGGCAGAGCTGCGGCGGACGTTCCAGATCTGCCACGAATGCCGCATGTGCGTCGGGTACTGCGGCTCGTTCCCCGAGCTCTTCGCGCGGGTCGACAGGGACATCGAGGCCGGCGTCGCCGAGGGGGCCGAGGCCCTCACCTACGGGGACTTCAAGGCGATCGGCGACGAGTGCTGGCAGTGCAAGCTCTGTTACATCAAGTGCCCGTACACCGCGGACGAGCACGCGTACGAGCTCCTGGATTACCCGCGCGTGCTCGCGCGCGAGCGCGCGGTGCGCGCCCAGCGGGAGGGCATCCCGCTGGTGGACAGGATCCTCGGCGAGCCGCAGCTCATCGGCGAGCTGGGCTCCGGCGCCGTCGCGCCGCTCTCGAACCTCGTGCAGGCGAGCCGCCTGCTGCGCAAGGTGCAGGAGAAGGTGACCGGGATCTCGTCGGAGTTCCCGCTGCCGGAGATGGCGCGCAAGCCGTTCTCGTCCTGGTTCGCCGAGCACAGCGCCGCGGCGGACGCCGGCAAGCAGGGATCCGTGGTGCTCTTCGCGACCTGCTACGGCGAGTACAACACGCCCGGCGTCCCCGAGGCGGCTGTCCGCGTGCTCGAGCACAACGGCTACGCGGTGCACGTGCCCGGATGCCCCTCCGCGGACGAGCCGGAGGACGCGCCCGACGGCGCGCTGACGTGCTGCGGGATGCCGAACCTCGACGGCGGCGATCTCGACGCCTTCATGGCCAAGGTGAAGCAGAACGTCGCGCTCCTTCACCCGCACGTGCGCATGGGGCGGAAGATCATCGTGATCGGCCCGACGTGCGGCTACACGATGAAGAAGGAGTGGCCCGAGTACCTGCAGACGACGGAGGCGCGCGAGGTCGCGGCCGCGACGCTCGACATGATGGAGTTCCTCGTCCAGCTCGGGCGCGAGAAGAAGCTGAACCGCGAGTTCAAGAGGGGCCTCGGCACGATCGCGTACCACGCCGCGTGCCACCTGCGCGCGCAGAAGATCGGCTTCCCGGGCGCCAGGGTGCTCGGCGTCGTCCCCGACACCGAGGTGCGCGTGGTCGAGCAGTGCTCGGCCGTGGACGGCACGTGGGGGATGAAGGCGGCCCACTACGAGACAGGCCGCAAGTACGCGTCGAAGCTCGTGCGCGGCGTCGCGGACGCGGACGTCATCGTCAGCGACTGCACCCTCGCGGGCCTCAGGATGGTGAAGGAGAACGGCGCGAAGGTGCTGCACCCGGTCGAGGCGCTCGCCCACGCGTACGGGCTCGGACCGACCTCGTACATCGCGCCGAAATCGTGACCGTCGTTGTCAAGGAGAAGAGCCGTCATGCGTCCCATCGATCGCAACGAGGTGCTCGGGATCGGCGAATACGAGGTGATTCGCGAGCGGTTCCGCAGCCGGATCATCGAGGAGAAGCGGCCACGCCGGGTGCGGATCGGCGACCACCTGACCGCGGTGTTCGAGAACCGGGACTCGGTGCTGTTCCAGATCCAGGAGATGCTCCGCACCGAGCGCATCACGAGCGAGAGCGGCATCCTCCACGAGATCGAGACGTACAACGATCTCATCCCGGGGCCGGGGCAGCTCAGCCTGACGCTCTTCGTGGAGATCCCGGAGCGGGCGCTGCGCGACAAGATGCTCGTCGAGCTCGTCGGGCTCGAGGACACCGTGTCGCTCGAGGTCGACGGGGTGACCGCGCGGGCGATCGGCAAGCGCGACGGCTCGATGGAGGACCGCACGACGGCGGTGCACTACCTCAAGGTGGACCTCGTGGCCGAAGCGCAGGCCGCGATCAAGGCGCGGAAGGCGGCGGCGTCGATCGTCGTCGCGCACCCGCGCTACACGGTGAAGGCGCCGCTCGGGAGGGCGACCCTGGACAGGCTCGCCGAGGATCTCTCCTAGGCCGCGATGGTCTCCCTCGAGCGCCCGATCAAGTTCGAGGACGTCGACGCCGCGGGCATCGTCTTCTTCGCGCGCTTCCTCAACTACGCGCACGAGGCGATGGAGCGGTTCTTCGCGCCGCTCGAGGGGGGCTACGCCGGGCTCATCCTCGTGCGTCGTATCGGGCTGCCCGCGGTGCGGGTCGAGGCTGACTACGCGGCGCCGGCGCGTTACGGCGAGGCGCTCCGGATCGAGACGTCGGTCGTCCACATCGGCCGGCGGAGCGCCACGCTCAGGTACCGCATGATCCGCGCCCATGACGGCGTGCTGTCGGCCGAGCTCCGCCACACGGTGGTGACCACCGATCTCGTGCAGCTCGCGTCCGTCCCGATGCCGGAGGACGTCCGCGCCCTGCTCGGCGCCCACCTCGATCCCGAGCAGGCGCCTGCCAGCGCCGGTCGCCCGGTGTGAGCGCGCGGCCGCCGCCGCGCCCGCGTCCCGCCGACGATCCAAAGCCGCGCTCCCAGCTCGCGCGGCGGGTCGACCTGACCCTCCTGCGCGACCGGGCGCACTACGACACCCTGGTGATGGGCGCCGTCGCGAAGGCGCGCGTCTCCGTGTGGATCGCGACCGCCAACGTGAAGGAGCTGCGCGTCGAGGCGCCCGTCGGCTCGCGGGCGCGGGCGCGCGGCCGGTACATGTCGTTCCTCGATCTGCTCGACGCGCTCGCCGCCCGGGGGGTCGAGCTGCGCCTGCTGCACGCTGGCGTCCCGTCGCGCGCCTTCCGCGCCGAGCTCCGCCGCCGCCCCCGGCCGCCGATCGAGATGCGGCGCTGCCCGCGGGTCCACCTGAAGATGATCGCCGTCGACGGCGCGCTCCTGTACCTCGGCTCGGCGAACCTCACCGGCGCCGGGCTCGGGGCGAAGGGCGAGGGGCGGCGCAACTTCGAGGCGGGCGTGCTCACCGACGACGACCTCCTGCTCGACGAGATGCAGGCGACGTTCGACGGCATCTGGACCGGCGCCGAATGCAAGGGCTGCCGGTTGCGGCCGCTTTGCCCCGGACCGCTCGATCAGATCGAAAAATCCCGTTGCGCTAGCGGCCGTGATGGCCGATGAGCTGCGCATGAGCACCGCGGCGCTGGACCCCGCTGATCTCGATCGTGTCGCCGTCGCTGCGCTCGCGCGCATCGACAACGGGATGTTGCTCGGGCTCGGAACCGGGCGCACGGCCGAGGCCTTCATCCGGCGCCTCGGGGAGCGCGTCCGCGGCGGCCTGCAGATCCGGGGCGTCGCCACGTCGGAGCGCTCCGCGGCGCTCGCCCGGCGCGAGAACATCCCGATCGTGCCGTTCGAGGAGGTCGAGCGCCTCGACGTCGCGGTCGACGGCGCCGACGAGGTCGCGCCCGATCTAGGACTCATCAAGGGCCTCGGCGGCGCGCTCCTCCGCGAGCGCGTGGTGGCCTACGAGGCCGCGCGCTTCATCATCCTCGTGACCCCCGAGAAGCTCGTCGAGAAGCTCGGCTCGCGCGTGCCCATCCCGATCGAGGTGGTGCCCTTCGCGAGCTCGTCGGCCGCGCGTCACCTGACCGCGCTCGGGGGCAAGCCGGAGATCCGCAAGAACGCGGACGGGTACCCCTTCCAGACCGACAACCACAACTGGATCCTCCACACCGCGTTCGACCCGCTCGACGCGCCGGCGGCGCTCGACGCGCGCATCCGCAAGATCCCCGGCGTCGTCGACACGGGCCTGTTCCTCGACATGGCGACCGACGTGCTGGTGGCCGACGCTGGCGCGGTCCGCGAGCTTCGCCGGCAGCGCTAGCTAGCGACCTGCGGGCCCCCTCCGCCGAGAGGGCAGGCCCGCGGCGCTAGGGTCGCGGCGTCAGCGCTCGTGCCGCTCCAGCCGCCGGGCCAGGTCGTCCAGGGCGAGGTTGCCCGGCGCGCCGAGCGACACGCGGGCGCGGAGGCTCGCCGCGGAATCGCCGGCGGGGAGCGCCGCGATCTCGGCCGCGACCTTGCGGTACGCCTCGCGGAACGGGACGCCCTGCACGGCGAGCTCGACGGCGCGATCGGTCGCGAAGCACTCCGGCGTGATCGCCCGGGCCATGCGCTCGCGGTCGAACGCGAGCCCCTCGACGAGCCGCGGCAAGAGGCGCGACGTCGCGAGCGCCTCGTCGAGGCCGCGCATCGTGGGGCCCTTCGTGAGCTGCAGATCGCGGTGGTAGCCGGACGGGAGCGCCACGAGCGACTGCACCTCGGCGAGCGCCCCCTGGACGACGGAGCAGGCCGCGCGCATGAGCTCGACCACGTCGGGGTTGCGCTTCTGCGGCATGATCGAGGAGCCGGTGGTGAACGCCTCCGGGAGCCGGATGAACGCGAGCTCGCTCATCGCGAACAGGCTGAGATCCCACGCGAGCCGGCGGCTCACCGCGACCACCTGCCACGCGGCCGCGAGGATCTGCGCCTCGATGATGCCGCGCGACGTCTGGGAGGCCAGCGGGTTCAAGGCCACGCCCGAGAACCCGAGCTCGCGCGCGACGCCGACGCGATCGAGCGGCAGGTTCACGCCGAACCCGGCGGCGCCGCCGAGCGGGCACCGGTCGACGAGCGCCCGGGTCGCCCGCACGACGTCGACCGCGTCGGTGAGCCCCTCGACGAACGACGCGGCCCAGTAGCCGACCGAGGACGGCACTGCCCGCTGCAGGTGCGTGTAGCCGGGCATCGGCGTGTCCGCCTCGCGCCGGGCGAGCTCGAGCAACGCGCGGGCGCCAGCCGTCGCGTGCTCGGCGAGCTCGTCCAGGGCGTCGCGCTCGTAGAGGCGCATCGCGACGAGCACCTGGTCGTTGCGGCTCCGGCCCGTGTGCACCTTCTTGCCTGCGTCGCCGATGCGGGCGACCAGCGCGGCCTCGATCGCGCTGTGGCCGTCCTCGTCGTCCTCGGTGAGCCGCAGCTCGCCGGCCTCGTTCTGCGCCGCGAGCACCTCGAGCTCCCGGACGAGCGCGTCGCGCTCCGCCTCGCTGAGCACGCCGATGCGCGCGAGCCCGCGGACATGCGCGATCGTCGCCCGCAGGTCGTAGGCGAGCAGGCGCTGATCGAGCTGCCAGTCGTCGCGCGAGGTGTAACGGAGCATTTGGGCGTCGGTCGCGCCCCCTTTGTCCCAGAGTCGTACGCTCATTCAGGTCTCTCAGCTCTCTCAGCGCTCAAGGCTCTCGTCGACGAGAGCGCGGATCTCGGCAAGCTTCTTCGCCTTGCCCTCATCCAGGGATCGCGGCTTCGCCGCGCCGGCAGCGAGCGCTCGCTCGAGCTCTCGCAGCTCGTCCTCCGCCGTCCGCGCCGGCCGGCGCTTGCCGAAGCCGAGCGCGCGGGCCAGCCAGCTCCTCGCCTCGCCGATGGCGTAGTCGTCCGCGGCGATCCGGTCCGGCGCGGCCCGCAGCATGCGGACGAGCGCGATGTTGGAGCTGGCCCAGACGGCGGACTCGTCGAAGTGGGCGCGCGGCGTCACGTCGAGGTGCCGCGCGGCGGTCCGGTCGGGCACGTCGTGCAGCCGGCAGTAGACGGCGAGCGCGAGCGCGAGCTCGTCGACCGGCATCTTGGTCGCGGAGTGCACCTGCACGCCGCCGCACCCCTTCGCGTACAGGTACGAGCCGTTGGTCGTGAGGACGCCGAAGCCGAGCAGCACGGCGGCGAGGTCCACGGCGGGCTCGCGGTCCGGCGGCACGAGCGCGTCGAAGACGTCCGCCTCGCTCAGGAACATGAACGACACGGCGCGCACGAACGCGGTCGTGAGCACCGTGGGGTTGCGGAGCTCGCCCGCGGAAACGGCGACCCGGTACCCGCCGTCGGGGCGCCGGGCGACCCGCTCGAGCTTCGTGTCCAGCGCCATCCCGCCGCACGCGCCGCTCGAGCAGCTCACGGTGCTGGCCTGCCCCTCCGGGGTGACCACCGCGAGCTCCACCGGAAGATCCTGGAGCCCGGCGTGCTCCTGCACCCGCACCATCAGGGCGGCCACCGTCTTCGGCGAGCCGTCGTACGGATCCGGGAAGAACTCGGCCGTCGGCTGCACCAGGCCGCGGACCGGCTCTGCGCCGTGCTGGAGGAGGGCGGCGGTCGTCCGAAGGATCCAGCGGATCTGGGGTTCGTCCGGGAGGTCCATGAGGTTACTTTATGCCACGGGCGCGCGCCGGTCGCGCAGTAGCTTCAGCGACGAGGGGCGCCTGGCGAAGGGTTTTGCCCCTCGCCGGCTCCTTACCAGCCCCCGGAGCGCCTGGCCTCGACCTTTCGTTGCGATTTTTCGTCCATGGCACTTCCTTTTCGACGGCGGTCGGCGACCGCGTAAAGTTGTGCCCCCATGACGGAAGAGGCGAAGGACATCTCCGGGAGGAAGGCCGATCACATCGAGCTCTGCGCGACGGGTGACGTCGGCTTCCGGGCCAAGACGACGCTTCTGGAGCAGGTCGAGCTGATCCACGACGCGCTGCCGGAGCTGTCCCTCGACGCCATCGACACCTCGGTGCTGCTGCTCGGCAAGCGGCTCCGCGCGCCGCTCGTGATCGCGGCCATGACCGGCGGGACAGAGCGCGCGCAGGCGATCAACCGGGAGCTGTCGCAGATCGCCGAGGAGCGCGGGTACGGCTTCGGGCTGGGGAGCCAGCGGGCGATGCTGAACGGCGACGCCTCGGCCACGTACGAGGTCCGCGAGCGCGCGCCGACCGCCCTGCTCCTCGGGAACATCGGCGCCGTGCAGGCGCGATCCCTCTCGACCGAGGCGGTCGCCGAGCTCGTCGCCCAGGTCGGCGCCGACGCGCTCTGCGTTCACCTGAACCCCGCGATGGAGCTGGTCCAGCCAGGCGGCGATCGAGACTTCGCCGGCGCGCTGGAGGCGATCAGCCGGCTGGCGAACGGCCTCAGCGTCCCGGTCGTCGCAAAGGAGACCGGCTGCGGGATCGGTCCGGGGACGGCGTACCGCCTGGTCCGGGCGGGCGTCCGCAACCTCGATGTCTCCGGCGCCGGCGGCACGTCCTGGGTCGCGGTGGAGACGGCGCGCGCCGACGGCGCGGCCCGCTCGCTCGGCGAGGCGCTGCGCGAGTGGGGCGTCCCGACCGCCGCCTCGGTGCTCATCGCCCGCGCCATCCGTCCGCGCTTCAAGACCATCATCGCGACCGGGGGAATCACCAGCGGCCTTGACATCGCCCGCGCGCTCACGCTCGGCGCGCATGCGGCCGGGATCGCGCGGCCGGTGCTGCAGGCCTTCGTCTCGGGGGGGAGGGACGCCGCGGTGCGGTACCTCGAGAACATCGAGGCGGAGCTCCGGGCGGTCATGCTGCTCGTCGGGGCGCGCGACGTCGCGTCGCTCCGGAAGATGCCGGTGCTGCTCGGGCGAGAGCTGCGCCAGTGGGCCAAGCTGCTGAAGCAGATGGAGAAGGCGTAAGCAGTGGAGAGGGGGGGAGGTGGGCCGGGGAGGCGGGGAGCCCGTCCCCGAGGTAGGGCCAGCGGGCCCACCCCGACGTCTGTGACGGCCGCGGTGCGCCGGGCGCTCGCCCTTCCGGGCCCTTCCGGCGCAGAGTCCGGGCGCGGCTGCGGCCCGCGCTCGACGCTTCCGTCCGGTCAGCCCCGCATGATACGGTCCGAAGCTCTGGAGAACCCCGGGATAAAATGACGGAGAAAAAAGGGCGTCAGAGCGATCGTCCCCCCGAGGACCTGAAGAAGGAGCGCGATGCCTTCATTCAGCAGTTCTTCCGAAAGGGGGCGCAGCTGACCGAGGAGCTCCTCCGCGAGAACGAGCGCCTTCGCGACAAGATCACCGAGCTCGAGTCGGAGAACGGCAAGCTCCGCGCGCACCTCGCCAGCGATTCGGCCATCCGCGATCTGCTCCGCAAGATCGAGGAGCTCGAGCAGGAGAAGCGCGACCTCGTGACGCAGTCGGTGCGGATGGTGGCGGCCTCCGACCGCTTCAACAGCCGCTACTCGGAGGCGGAGGGGGAGCTCGCGAACCTCGCGAACCTGTACGTCGCGCTGTCGCAGCTCCACGCGGCGCGCAACGTGCGCCACGTCCTGCGGAACCTGAAGGAGCTGCTCGCGCAGTTCCTCGGGGCGGGCGCCTTCTCCGTGTACCTGGCGTCTCCTGATGGTAAGGAGCTTGTCTCGATCGCGAGCGAAGGCGTCGCCGTGGACGAGATCACGCGCATGCCGGTGACCGAAGGCGCGATCGGCCAGGCATTCTCGAAGGGGGAAATCTTCTTCGACGAGACCAAGGACGTCTCCCAGGGGAGCATCGAGGACCCCGCCGCAGTGATCCCGCTCGACTTCAACGGGCGCACCGTGGGTGTCATCGCGATCTTCAGCACGCTCCCGCAAAAGACGGAGTTCGTGAACGTGGACACCGAGCTCTTCAAGCTCCTCGGGGCCCAGGCCGCCCCCGCCCTCATCAACGCGCGGCTCTTCACCGACGCCGGCCGGAAGGTGCCCGGCGTCCAGGCATTCCTGGACCTGGAGGACTGATCATGGCCGAGTACTCGTGTCTGATCGTTGAAGACTCGCCCATGATGCGGCAGCTCTTGGTCTTCGCGCTGGCGCGCGTGAAGAACCTCCGCGTCACCGAGGCGGATGATGGCGTCGACGGTCTCCGCAAGCTCGCCTCGACCAAGTACGACGTGATCATCACCGACATCAACATGCCGATCATGGACGGGCTCAAGCTCGTCAAGCGCGTGCGCACGGATCCGGTCCACAAGGACACCCCCATCATCATCATCACCACCGAGGGGTCTCAGGAGGATCGTCAGCGCGCGCTGCAGCTCGGCGCGAACGCGTACATCACGAAGCCCATCCAGGCGCCGCAGGTCATCGCCAAGGTGAAGGAGCTCCTCAAGATCGACTGAGGCACGCGCCGCGCCGGCGGGCGCGCGCGGACCGGCCGCCCGAGCAGCGCCCGCGCGGCCTGCTCGGGGAGGCGTCGTGGACGCGCGCCTCCGCCGCGTCACTCAGCGTCGAGCTCCGCGCGATGTCCGCTGTGCTCCGGAACGAGCCCCGGGCTCAGGTCTTCTGGCCGAACTTCAGGAGCACGCGGTTCCGGCCGGTGCGCTTCGCCTCGTAGAGCGCCTCGTCGGCCGCCGCGATGAGCTCCTGGCCGCTCTGCACCGGGATGTCGGGGTGCGCCGCGACGCCGACGCTGATCGTCGTCGGCACGCGGACGCCCTCGTGCTCGAAGACCGACCCCTCGACGAGGAGCCGCAGCCGCTCGCCGAGGATGCCCGCGTTCTCGAGCGCCACGCCGCGGCACAGGATGCCGAACTCCTCACCGCCGTAGCGCGCGAACACGTCCTCCGTCCGGACCGTGTTGCTCGCGATCTTGGCGATCCTCGCGAGGACGTAGTCGCCGGCGAGGTGCCCGAACGTGTCGTTGATCCTCTTGAAATGATCGACGTCGAACATGAGCAGCGACAGGTGCGCGCTGTGCCGCCGCGCATAGGAGACCTCGGTCTCGAGCCGATCCAGGAAGTACTTCTTGTTGAAGGCCTTCGTGAGGGCGTCGCGCAGCGCGGCATCGTACATCTGCTGCTGGAACGACTCGTCCAGGTAGTCGTGGTAGGTGAACTTGAGGACGGTCGTCGAACCCAGGCGGATCTTGTCGCCGTCGTGCAGGGCGACGCGCGTCACGTGCTCGCCGTTCACCAGCGTCCCGTTGGAGCTGTTGAGATCCTCGATGAGCACCTGGCTGTCCATCTGGAGGAGGCGGGCGTGGCGCCTCGAGATGCCGTCGTCGTTCAGCCGGATGGTCGCCCCGGACGCCCGGCCGATCACGATCTCGGCGCCCTCGACCCGGTACATCTCGCCGACGTTCGAGCCGGCGAGCACGATGAGGTAGGCGCGGTCCTTCGGCGAGCGCGCCGGGAGCTCCTTCTGGAGTTCCCCAACGTTGGCCACCCGCGTGGCCTCGAAGTCATCGTCGGGGTGGTGGCTGCCCATGCTCCCTGAGGATGATCCTCAATCCTTGAAACAGGTTCAAGCGCGAGGGCATGGCGCAGGCGATGTTCCGTGTCGGGTAGGATGCGCAACGTGCGTCTGCGCGCATCACGCGCGCCGCGCGCGCCTCTCTCGCCCGCGCGCGGGCGCCTCCCCGCACAGGGGTGCCTTGCCGCGCGCAGGCGCCTTCACGCCGCTCTGCCGAGCGGCACCACGAGCTGCTCGACCCAGAGCTCGCCCGCCCGGATCTCGACGAACGTCGCGTCGGCGTGCCCCGTGCCAAAGGTGGAGACGGCCCCGCTGCGCACAAGCTCGCCCGAAGGGCGCGCGCCCACGCGCACGCGATCCATGTCCCGCACGTCTCGCACGTCCCCCCGCATCGAGCACGGCGCCTCGCCCACCGAGCCGACGTTGATGATGCGCACGCCGCCCACCATGCGGTCGAACGGGACATGCGAGCCGCCGCAGATCACGACGTCCGCCGGATCGTCGCCGAGGAGGGAGAGCACCTCCTCGTCCGTCATGTCGTGGGAGATCGGCTCCAGCGGGTCCGCAGGGGAGCCGTGCACCAGGACGAGCTCGCCGCCGTCCTCGAGCGGCAGGCGGTACGTCGGGGCGAGCCGCGCCAGCCGGGCAAGGATCAGCTCGCCGAGCTCGGTGCGCGTCTGGGCCAGGCGGTCGAGCCGCGCCCGTTCGTGCTCGCTCCGTGGCCTGACGTTGTGGATGTCCAGCGTCGCCAGGGCGCGGTCGGATACGCCCTGTACGCACACCGCCTTGGCCTGGGTGAGCCGTCGCCAGGTCTCGAGCGGCTTCGGGCCGGGAAAGCAGAGATCTCCGGCGACCAGGAGCTGGGTGTAGCCTCGGCGCTCGGCGGTGGCCAGGACCGCCGCGAGCGCGTCGGCGTGGCCGTGGATATCCGAGACGCAGAGCAATCGCACCCGGCGAGCATAGGATCTGGGAGCGGCTCCGCCAAGGCGCGAGGTGAGGTCGGGGCGCGATAAACTGGCGGTCGGGCGCTGCGGAACCGACGTTCGCGACCCCACGGTCTTGCTAGCCTCCGGCCATGCAACAGGTCTCGAGGCTCCTGGAGATCGCGAACGCGATCGATGAGCAACGCGTGAAGGAGCGCGCGGCGCGGCTGACGCCTCGCCTGCGCCCCGGGACGATGGCCTTCGCGATCGCGGCGCTCCTCACGGCCGCCTACCCCGCGATCGGCGCGGTCATCGAGGCAAATCCGGACATCGCGGAGCGGCTCGCGGCCGAGGGCCACCAGACCGCCCGCGACCGCGCCACGTACCTCGCGCGGCTCCGGGCCCGCGTCGGCGACGTCTCGGACGCCGACCGTGTCCGCCGCGAGCTCCGGCGCGCGGCGCGCGACGAGCGGATCCGCATCGCGCTGCGCGAGCTGCTCCCGCCCTCGGCGGGCGGCGCGGACGTCGACGACACCGCGCGCGAGCTCACCGCGCTCGCCGAGGCCACGATCGAGGTAGCGCTCGCGGAGGCCGTCTCGGCCGTGACCGCGCGGTTCGGGGAGCCGCGCACGGCGACGGGCGCGCGGTCGAAGTTCGTCGTCCTCGGGATGGGCAAGCTCGGCGGCGACGAGCTCAACGCGGGCTCCGACGTGGACCTCATCTACCTCTACGACACCGACGAGGGGCAGGTCGGCCCCTCCGGCGATCGCGCCGTCTCGGTCACCCTGCACGACTTCTGGGCGCGCGTCGCGCGCCGCCTCACGTCGACGCTCGAGGAGGTCACGGAGGACGGCTTCGTCTGGCGCGTCGACCTCCGGCTGCGCCCCGAGGGGCGCAGCGGCCCGATCGTCAACTCGCTGGCCGCGGCAGAGCGCTACTACGAGTCGTTCGGCCGCCTCTGGGAGCGCGCCGCGCTGCTCCGCGCCCGCGAGATCGCGGGCGATCTCGACTTCGGCGCCGAGGCGCTCGGGGTGCTCGCCCCGTTCGTCTGGCGGCGCCGGGTCGACCCCCAGCTCGCGGTCGACATGATCGAGCTCGTCGAGCGCGCCCGCGTCGAGCTCTCGCACGACGCCTCGCGCGACCTGAAGCTCGGCCCCGGAGGCATCCGCGAGGCGGAGTTCTTCGTGCAGGCGCTGCAGCTCATCTGGGGCGGGCGCGAGCCGCGGGCGCGCGCGCAGGGCATGCTCGACGGCCTGCGGCGCCTGCGCACGCTCGGGTACGTGACCGATCGCGAGGGGCGGGAGCTCGTGGAGGGCTACCTCGCGCTCCGGCGCGCGGAGCACGCCGTCCAGTCCGCGACCGGCGTGCAGACGCACCTGCTCCCCGAGAGCGAGGCCGAGATGGAGCGCCTCGCCCGGACGCTGCGCTTCAAGGACGCCGCGGCGTTCCTCGCCGACACCGAGCAGCGCCGGAGCCGGATCAAGGCCCGGCTCCTGTCGCTCCTGCCGAAGGGGAGCTCCCGGCCATCGCGGTGGATCGAGGCGATGGCCGCGCTCGACCGCGGCGATCGCGACGCCTTCGCCGAGGCGCTCGCGAAGCACGCGGTGCTCGTCCTCGGCGGCCCGGCGGGCGAGCCGGAGGCCGCCGCCAGCGCCGCGGCGGACGCGGGCGCCGCGGCGGACGCGGGCGCCGCGGCGGAGCTCGCCGCGCAGCCCGGCGCCGCGCCGCTCGAGCCGGGGGCGCACGCCTCGCTCTCCGCGCGCTTCCGCGACGTCGCCGACGACCTCTTCGAGCTCTCGCGGCACCCGGACGGCCTGCTCGGCGCGCGCAGCCGCGAGGCGTCCTCGTCGCTCGCGGAGACGCTGCTCGCCGCGGTCGTCGACGCCGCCGATCCCGAGCAAGCGGCGCGCTTCCTCCGGCTGTGCTTCTCCCGCATCCGGCACTCGTCGGTCTACGCGCGCATGCTCGGCGACGATCCGCGCGCGCTCCGCAGGCTCGTCGAGGCGCTCGGGTCGAGCGCGTTCATCGGCGACGCCATGGTCAGGTACCCCGAGCTCGTCGACGTCGTCCTGTTCGCGCGCGGCGCGCCGGGCGCCGACGTCATCAGGCACACCATCGAGGAGAGCCTCAGCGAGGCCGCGCCGGACGACGATCCCGAGGAGGCGCTGATCGCCGCGCTCCGACGCGCCAAGGCGCGCGTCACGATCGAGGTCGGCCTCGCCGACCTCAGCGGCGAGGTCGGCACGCGCGAGGCGACGCTCGCGCTCTCGGATCTCGCCGACGCGTCGCTGGAGGCCGCGACGCGCTTCGCGCTGGGGACGCCGCCGGGGGAGCCGGTGCGGGGGCTCGCCGTGATCGCGATGGGCAAGCTCGGCGGCCGCGAGATCGGCTACGGGTCCGATCTGGACGTCTTCTTCCTGTTCGACCCGGCGCGCGCGTCGGCCGGCGATCACGGGCCCGGCTCGGACCCGGGCACGTACTACGCGCGGCGCGCCCGGCAGATCATCCGGCTCATCTCCATGTCGCACGCGGCCGGACCGGGCTACGAGCTCGACACGCGCCTGCGCCCGTCGGGCAGCCAGGGGCTGCTCGTCACGTCGATCGACTCGTTCGCGCGCTATCACGGCATCCGCCGCGCGGGCGCGACGGCGTCGGCGTCCGCGGAGCCCGACTCGTCGCCCGGGGCGCGGCACATCCGCGCGGCGACCTGGGAGCGGCTCGCGCTGATCCGGGCGCGCGCGGCGGCGGGCGATCCCGAGCTCGGGGCGGAGGCGATCGCGATCGCGCACGAGGCCGCGTACCTCCACGCGGACGACTTCGACCCGATCGCCGAGGAGATCCACCGGCTGCGGCTCCGCATGGAGCGCGAGCTCTCGCACGAGCGCCGCGGCCGGCGCGACTTCAAGCTCGGGCGGGGCGGCCTCGCGGACATCGAGTTCTCGGTGCAGCTCCTGCAGATGCGCCACGGCGCCGACCCGCGCGTGAGGACCACCGAGACGCTCGCGGCGATCGACGCGCTCGCCTCGGCCGGGTACCTGTCGCCCAAGCACGCCGAGGTCTTCCGGGACGGCCACGCCTTCCTGCGCAAGCTGGAGCAGCGGATCCGCATCGTGCACGCGGACGCCTCGCAGCTCCTCGAGGAGAACGCGCCCGGGGTCCCGCTCCTCGCGCGGCGGACGGGCATCCGGGGCCGCACCGCGGCCGAGTCGGCGCGGGAGCTGCTCGCGCGCTACGGCGCCATCACCGGGCGCGTCCGCGCGGCGTACGAGGCCATCGTCGGGAGCGAGGCGGCGCCGGAGTCGAGCGCGTCCGGCGAGGCGCGCTGACGGTTGCCGTTGACCCTCGCGGGGCGCGGTGGAATGCCAGGCGCCAGACGATGACCACCCAGAGCGAGCAGCACGCAGCGTCGGCGGTCGCGCGCCGCTGCAACATCCAGGCAGCCTCCCTCGACAGCCTCGTCGGCGCGCACCCGGAGGCGCTGCAGCAGCTCTACGAGGCGGGGAAGCCGGCCGATCCCGCGGAGCTCGGCGACGCGCCGCGAGGGCGCCTGCTCGCCCTGCACCCGACGGCCGGAGTTCACATGGCGACGCGCCCGCTGATCACGGCGATCGCGTCGCGCTGGATGCCCTGGACAGGCAATGAGTTCGACCACGGGGGCAACTCCGGCACGAACGTGGTCCTCGGGAGCAAGGTGTGGCGCTTCAAGGCGCAGCTCCTGCCGTCGGAGCTCGACGGCGCGCCGACGCTGGCGCTGACCTATGGCGAGAAGGCGTTCGGCAACCCGTGGCCCGTGAGCGCCCTCAAGGACGAGCTGCGCGCCGCGGGGCCCGGGTTTGCGATCGGGCCGATGCTGCTGAGATGGAACGAGCGCTGGCACGCCGTGCT
The DNA here is from genome assembly GCF_051524405.1 of Sorangium sp. So ce119. Taxonomy (NCBI): domain Bacteria; kingdom Pseudomonadati; phylum Myxococcota; order Polyangiales; family Polyangiaceae; genus Sorangium; species Sorangium sp. So ce119. Next base: position 1,293,253 of record NZ_CP150310.1, read on the forward strand.
CTGGTTCGGTCTGTCGCGCGCGAATCCGCAGTAGCCAATCGCCCGGCGGCTCCGTTCCGGAGGAGCAGGGCGGCCGCCGCGCTCGCCCTCTCCCTCGCTCGCGGCGCGCCTTTGCGCGGCGCAGCCGTCGCGTCCGCGCGCCCGCCGCCGCCGGTGCGCCGAGCCCTCTGTCATCGTCGCTCACACCATGTCGCACGCGCGGAGATCCGCTGTCCGTTCGTCCGACCTCGCGACGCGTGCGTCCTGCGCGGCGTCGGTAGTTTTGGGTATCAGAGCTTACCCTGATCTACCATCGCTTCATTCCTGCTCCTCGCCGGACATACTTCCCGATTTCTAGGCACTGGCCTACGATGGACACTGGGCGGCAGCAGGGCACGTTTGCCGGCAGCGCCCGGGAGGCTCGAAATGTTGACTTGGTCGGGCAAGGCGGGAGTCTTGATGGCTGCGATCGCTGTAGCGCCGGGCGTCATGGCTGGCTGCTCCTGCGGCGACACGGGGGGCACGGCGACCACGGCATCCGGCGGCGCGGGGCCTGGCGGTGGGCATGGGACTGGCGGCAGCGATTTCGGCATCGGTGGTGGGGTCCTGGTGAACGTCGGGGTGACCGGCACGGGCGGCGAAGGCCCGTGCGAGGGCCTCGAATGCCAGCAGGTCGACTGCGAGGGCGAGGCGAAGACCACCGTGAGCGGCACGGTCTACGACCCCTCTGGCAAATTGCCCCTCTATAACGTGATCGTCTACGTGCCCAATGCGCCGCTCGACGAGATCACGGACGGCGCGACCTGCGACCAATGCAGCGCGACGCTCTCGGGCTCCCCGATCGTGACCGCGCTGACCGACACCAAGGGAAACTTCGTCCTGGAGGACGTGCCGGCCGGCGAGAACATCCCGCTCGTCGTTCAGGTCGGCAAGTGGCGGCGCGAGATCATCCTCCCGGCGGTCGAGGGGTGCAAGGACACACCGACCGACGCCGGGACCATCCGGCTGCCGCGCAATCAAGCGGAGGGGCACCTCCCGAAGATCGCCCTCACCACGGGCGGCGCCGATCCGCTCGAATGCTTGCTGCACAAGCTCGGGATCTCGGAGAGCGAGTTCACGCCCGAGACGGGGACCGGCCGGATCAACCTGTTTGCGGGCCGCGGCGACGCCGGGCACCCCGTGACCACGCAGTATGCGGACGGCCTGAATCAAGGCGCGGCGTTCACGCCGGCCACGAGCCTCTGGGGGACCGTGGACAGCCTGCGCCAGTACGACATGGTGATCCTCGCCTGCGAGGGCGATCCGTACGCTGACGACAAGCCCGAGACGGCGCGCCAGGCCCTGTTCGATTACACGTCGCTCGGCGGGCGCGTGTTCGCGTCCCACTGGCACAACGTCTGGCTGAAGCGCGGGCCGGCGCCGTTCCCGGACACGGCGGTCTGGGACAACTTCAACGAGGACCCGGAGAGCCCGCTCACGGCGCTCGTGGACACCACGCTCCCGAAGGGGCAAGCCCTGGCGGACTGGCTCGTCAACGTCGGCGCGTCGGACGTGCACGGCCAGATCGTGATCAACGGAGCTCAGCACACGGTGAACGACGTGAACGACGAGATCTCGACCCGGTGGATCTATTACGATCAACCCGAGCCGGCGGGGATCCAGTACTTCACGTTCAACACGCCCATCGGCGTCCCGGAAGACCAGCAGTGCGGCCGTCTCGTGTTCACCGACATCCACGTCTCCGCGGGCGATCTCACGGGCCCGCCTTTCCCGGAGGGCTGCTCCACGGAGGAGCTGACCCCTCAGGAGAAGGCGCTGCTCTTCATGCTGTTTGACCTGTCGGCGTGCATCGTGCCCGACGACGAGCCGCCGCCGGTGCCGGAGCCCATCCCGCGCTGACGCGCCCCGCGAGCGCCGGATCGCTGATGCCCGCGCGTCGGCTCCCGAGCGGTGTCCCGCGGTTGCAGGACGGCCATCAGACTTCTCCTGATAACCATCGTCTCTTCCCCGAGTCCTCCTGGAAATGACGCTCGCTCTGAGGGCGGGAGCGGGCCCCGCCCCACCGGCGCGGTGAGCGCCGGAGTTCATCAGGACATGCCCTAACATCGCTCCGGAAGATCCCGCCTTTGTCCGGCGCGGCTCGCGCGCGCCGCGCGTGAGGCGCGGATCGCCAGCGCTCGCCATCGTACGCGCTGTACTTTAGATTGACGCTGCCAGCGCAATTGACGCTCTGCTCCCGCGCACCTCGTTGCGATATCGATAGAGCAGAGGAAATGCACAAGATACACAGGGGCACGACAGCGAAGACAAGAGGCTGTCGCGGTGGGAAGCACCACGCAGATACGGAATGTCATCCATGCGTGGCCGCGGGATCCTGCTAGGATGAATCTCGGCCGCAGTGCGGCGCCACATCCCGCGCCTGGGTCGTTGGCTCTCGGCTCGTCCGAAGGAGCATGCCTACGATGGTCCAGCATCCCCCTACGTCAGCGGCCGCATGTCGGGTCCTCGAGGGCTGGCCTGGCGAGGAGGGTCGTGCGCTCCGGTCCCGCGGGGCGTCGCAGATCACCGGGCGCACGGAGGCGCCTCCGCTGCAGAGCAGGATGGGGGGAAAGTGCGGAGTGATGGAGGGCGATGAAGTTCAGGTCTGTCCTGCGTCACCGCCGCCGTCGTCGCGCCGGTACCTGATCGGTCGGCGCGGCGACGCGGGCTGCCCGCTCTGCGCGAGGCGCGCCCGCGCGCGGTCGGCGATGGCGGGCCTCGGAGGGACCTCGTATCACTTCCTCACCGCCACGTGGGTGATCCTCACGGTGGGCGAGCCCATGTCCTCGCCGGCGCCGTCGCCGCGCTGAGCGAGCCCGGGCGCGGCGACGGCTGCTGACGAGTCGCTCTGATCGAGCCCCGGCGCGACGGCGCTCGCCGACGAGCGGCTGGATCATCCTGGGATGGGAGATAGGAAAGGTTGCGGTGGGCGCTCCGCGACGCGCGGCGCGCCCGACGCTGCGGCTCAGCGGGCCGCCGACCGCCTTCCGGCGGTCGCGCGCTTCTGGCCCGCCCGCTGCGCGCCCGGCTGCGCTGCCCTCGTCCGCTGCGCTCCGCCGCGCCCGGTGCGGGCGGCGGAGGTCCGCGGCTTCGTCGCGCCCGCGCGCTGCGTCGTCGCCCGCTTCGCGCCCGCCGCCTTGCGCGCCGTCTGCCGCGCGCCGCCGGCCGCCGGCCCCGCCTTGGCGCGCGCGCGCCCCGCCGCCCCGCCGGCGGCGTTGCGCTTCCTCGTCGCGGCCGCCTTCTTCGCGGCGGCGCTCCGCTGCCGGCTCGCCTGCCCGGCGCCCGCCTTCTTCGCCGTGCCGCCCGCCTTCTTCGCCGTCCCCGCGGCGCGCCGCGGCCCGCTCGGCCGCGCCGCGACGCCTGCGCCGGCCTTGCGCGCTCCCTTCTTGGCCTGGGTCCCTCGCCGCATCGGGCCCGCGGTCTTCCTCGCGCCCCCGGCCGCAGACCGGGTCCGTCGGCCCGACGCCGTCCGACCGACCTCGCCCTGGGACGTCGCGGTCGAAGCCTGCTCCCGCTCGCCGCTCCCGATCCGCTTGCTCTGCTTGGACGTATCCTTCGTTGTCTCGCCTCTCGGCATTGAGCCCTCCCCCGAGCTCTCTCGACATGAGCTCGCTCGTGGACTCATGGTGCCACAGCGTTTCCTCTTTCCCGGTCGGAAAGTCGGCGGGAAGTACCGGAATCGAAATCAGGAGCCGCTGTAGCCCACCCGGGCGGATGCGCCTATTGCGCGTCCGGCTCCCCGCACATCGCCTCTGAAGGCCGCGCCGGCGCGCTCAGAAACCCCAGTCGAAGCCGAGGCGAGCGCCGGTCTTGAGGTTCCACTGGGCGGGGCGCCGGTGGGTCTCCAGCACGTGCTCGACCGCGATCCCGAGGCCGGCCCACGGCATGATGCCGCGCACCCGCAGGGCAGAGACGCCGACCAGCGCGCCGAGCCGCAGCCCCGGGCTCACGCGGAGGTCGTCCTGGGTGAAGTACGCGAGCGAGGCGAGCTCGCCCTCGTAGTGCCATGTGCGGGCGTGATACCGCAGCACCATCGGCAGCGCGGCGGTGAAGCTGATGGGGAAGCGGGTCTTCGTCTCTGTCTGCTCGAACTGCGCCGTGCCGCCGAACTCGCCGCCGGCCAGGAACGTCCAGCGCTCGTCGAGCCCGCGGCCGAGCAGCAGCCGCGCCGACCCGCCCGCGCCGAGCAGGACCCTGCCTTGCGCGGCCTCGAGCGCCCCGAGGCCGCCGCCCTCCAGGTTGAGCGTCGTCCGGTAGGCGTCGGTCTCGCGCCCCCGGAACGCCGGCGAGGGGCGGAGCCAGAACGGGCACTCGGTCGATGTCTCGTACGTCGCGCGCGCCTCGCGCGCGTCGCGGCCGTGCCCCGCGCGGCGCATCGCCTCGTCGAGGAGCGCGCGCACCCGGGTCGCGAACAGGAGATCCGCGACCTCGTCGAGGTCGCCCCCGCGGCGCCGGAACGCCTCCTCCACGGGCCCGCCGAGCTCGAGGATCCGCCGGTCGAGCGCGGCGAGCGCGGCGACGCGTGTCTCCGGGGTCGCCGAGCACACGCTCATCAGCGCGGGCGACATGATCTCGTCGAGCTCGTACCTGTCGATCGTCCAGCCGAGCGACTGCTGCACCTCGACCATCTTCTCGAGATCGACGAGCAGGCCGGCCACCGCGAGATCACGCGGCGGCGCCCCCTCGGCCGGCGCCCCCGGCGGCGCGGCCTGCGCGGACGGCGCTGCGGTCATCGCGACGAGCGCGGCGAGCGCGGCGCCCCGCGCCATCGCGCAGCCGTTTCCCATCGAGCCTCGCACGATCGCGCCGCGCATCGTCGGTCAGGAGCGGGTGCCGCCGCCGTCGGCCGCGCCGCGCGCGTCCCCGTCCCGGCCGCTCCCGCGGCCGACCCGCCCGGTGCACGGCCCGGCGCAGCGGTCGCCCGGGGCGGCGCACGGCGCCCCGTGCAGCGCGCGGCCGAGGAGCGGCGTCGCCGGGCTCACGGGTGCCTCGGGGGTGGGAGATCGACCGCTCGGGGAAGCACGTCCAGGAGGCTACCACGGGCGCAGTCCGCGACGGGCGGGCGTGACGGTGGGACGGCGGACGTCGCGGGGACGGCGCGACCCGCCGAACGTGCGGACCGGAGACCGCTTCCGATGCTACACTCGCCAGCGTGTCGTTGAAGATCGACCAGGATCACGGGCGCTTCCGTCAGATCGTTCGCGGCCGCATCCGCGAGAACCTCCGCAAGTACATCTCGCAAGGCGAGCTCATCGGGCGGAAGGGGAAGGACCTCGTCTCGATTCCCATCCCCCAGATCGACATCCCGCGCTTCCGCTTCGGCGACAAGCAGCGCGGCGGCGTCGGGCAGGGCGACGGCAACCCCGGCGATCCCGTGGGGGGCTCGGACGACAAGCAGCCCGGGCAAGGGCAGGCGGGCAGCGGCGAGGGCGACCACCTCCTCGAGGTCGACGTCACGCTGGAGGAGCTCGCCAGCATCCTCGGCGAGGAGCTCGAGCTGCCCGACATCCAGGACAAGGGCAAGAGCAAGATCTCGAACGCCCACGACCGCTACTCGGGCATCCGCCGCGTCGGCCCCGAGTCGCTGCGCCACTTCAAGCGAACGTACCGCGAGGCGCTGAAGCGGATGATCTCGAGCGGGACGTTCCGCCCGACGGCGCCCGTCGTCGTCCCGATCCCGGACGACAAGCGGTACCGCTCGTGGAAGACGATCACCGAGCCCGTCGCGAACGCCGTCATCATCTACATGATGGACGTATCCGGATCGATGGGCGACGAGCAGAAGGAGATCGTGCGCATCGAGTCGTTCTGGATCGACGCGTGGCTGACCCGCCAGTACAAGGGCCTCGAGTCGCGCTTCATCATCCACGACGCGATCGCCCGCGAGGTCGACCGGGACACGTTCTTCCACACGCGCGAGTCCGGTGGCACGATGATCTCGAGCGCGTACAAGCTCTGCTCGCAGATCATCGACAACGACTACCCGCCGGACGAGTGGAACATCTACCCGTTCCACTTCTCGGACGGCGACAACTGGTCGATGGACGACACGCTCTCCTGCGTGGACGTGCTGAAGACGCAGATCCTGCCGCGGGTCAACATGTTCGCCTACGGGCAGGTCGAGAGCCCTTACGGGTCGGGCCAGTTCATCAAGGACCTGAAAGAGCACTTCTCGCAGGACGACCGGGTCGTGGTGAGCGAGATCAGGGACAAGGACGCGATCGTGGGCAGCATCAAGGATTTCCTGGGGAAGGGGAAGTAGAGCGGTATGAGCAAGTTCGCGCTGAACACCGCGCTCCCCCGTTACCTGCGCACCGAGAAGGAGCGCATCGAGAAGATCGCCCGGGACTACGGGCTCGACTTCTTCCCGGTCATCTTCGAGATGCTCACGTACGACCAGATGAACGAGATCGCCGCGTACGGCGGCTTCCCGAGCCGCTACCCGCACTGGCGGTTCGGCATGGAGTACGAGCAGCTCTCGAAGAGCTACGAGTATGGCCTCTCCAAGATCTACGAGATGGTCATCAACAACAACCCCTCGTATGCCTACCTGCTCGAGGGCAACTCGCTCACCGATCAGAAGCTCGTGATGGCGCACGTGTACGCGCACGTCGACTTCTTCAAGAACAACTTCTGCTTCCGGTCCACCGACCTCGACCACCGCGGCCCGCTCGTCGACCCCGTGCGGAAGACCGAGAACTACGATCCCGACCGCAAGTGGATCGACAAGATGGCGAACCACGGCGCGCGCGTGGCGCGCCACATCGAGCGCCACGGCATCAACAAGGTCGAGGCGTTCATCGACCACTGCCTCTCGCTCGAGAACCTCATCGACCCGTGGGCCCCCTTCACCGGCCGCCCGGCGCCCAGGGAGGATGAGGAGCCCACGGAAGAGCCGATGGACACGTACAAGCTCCGGGCGAAGGAGTACATGGACTCCTTCATCAACCCGGAGGAGATCCTCGAGGCGCAGCGGAAGAAGCGGCAGGACGCGAAGAAGCCCGAGCGCAAGGTCCCGGAGCGCCCCGAGCGGGACGTGCTCAAGTTCCTGCTCGACCACGCGCCGCTCGACCGGTGGGAGCGCGACGTGCTCGAGATCATCCGCGAGGAGACCTACTACTTCGTACCCCAGCGGCAGACGAAGATCATGAACGAGGGGTGGGCCTCGTACTGGCACTCGAAGATGATGACCGAGAAGGTCCTCGATGCCTCGGAGATCATCGATTACGCCGAGAACAACGCCGGCGTCATGGCGACGGCGCCGGGGCGCTTCAACCCGTACAAGGTCGGCGTGGAGCTCTATCGCTACATCGAGGACCGGTGGAACAAGGGCCGCTTCGGCCGCGAGTGGGAGGAGTGCACCGACCTCGACGCGAAGCGCACCTGGGACATGCGGCTCGGCCTCGGCCGCGAGAAGATCTTCCAGGTGCGCGCGCTCTACAACGACGTGACCTTCATCGACGAGTTCCTGACGCCGGAGTTCGTGATCGACCAGAAGATGTACACGTTCGGCTTCTCCGGGCGGAACGACAGGTTCGAGATCGAGAGCCGCGAGTTCAAGGAGGTGAAGGAGAAGCTCCTCTTCCAGCTCACGAATTTCGGCGATCCCTACATCCGCGTGGTCGACGCCAACTACGGCAACCGCGGGGAGCTCCTCCTCGAGCACGTGCACGGCGGCTTCGATCTGCGCGCCGACTACGCGCGCGAGACGCTCGTCGCGCTGGTACGGTGCTGGAAGCGGCCCGTCGGCGTCGCGACCAGGATGGATAACAAGCCTGTGCTGCTCCGGTACGATGGCAAGGAGCACGCGATGACGCCGTACAAATTGTGAGCTCCAACGGATCGATCGGCCGGCTCGCGGCGCTCCTCGCGCTCGCCGGCTGCGCCGCCGCGCCGCCGCCCTCGGAGGCGCCCGCGCGGTCTGCTCCGCTCGGCGCGCCGCCGCCAGCGCTGGCGGCGGCGCCCGCGGCGGCGGCGCCCGCCGCGCAGCCGGCGGGGAGCGCCGCCGCGCAGCCGGCGGGGAGCGGGGCAGCGGCGGGAGCGCTGGCCGGCTCGGGCGTCCCGCTCGACGCGCCGTCGACCAGCGAGGCCGCCGCGGCGAGCCCGCCGCCGCGCGTCGCGCGCGGCACCGGGACGGCGGCGGACAGGAAGCTCGAGGAGGGCGACGCCGCCTACGCGACGGGCGACTTCGCCGCCGCGGAGAAGGCCTATCGCGCGGCGGCGCAGCTCGACAGGCGAGACGCCGCGGCGATCGTCGGCGCGCAGCGCGCGGCGATCGCCAGGGCGGGAGTGTCCGCGGAGTTCAGCGGCGCGCCGAACGACAGGACGCTGCTCGCCGCGATTCCGGAGCTGAAGCGCGCGGTGAAGCTCGAGCCGGGCTACGCGCCGGCGCACCTCGAGCTCGGCCGCGCGTACCTCGTCCTCGGCCGCGCCGAGGCGGCGCTCGGCGAGCTCGCGCGGGCGGCGGAGCTCGCCCCGAGCGACGCCGAGGCGCGCTCGGCGCTCGGCGTCGCGCACCTCGCGCTCGGAAACCTGCAGGACGCCGTCCGCGAGCTCGCGCGCTCCGCCGAGCTCGCGCCCGGGGACGCCGAGCGGCAGACGAACCTCGGGACAGCGCTGCTCGCCGCGGGCAAGACGGCCGACGCGATCCGCGCCTACGAGCGCGCCGCGCGGCTGTCGCCGGCGGACGCGCGCCTGCAAAACGATCTCGGGACGGCGCTGCTCGCAGCGAACGATCCTGCGCGCGCGATCCCGTACCTCGAGGCCGCCGTGGCGCGCGACCCGAGCCGCGCCACGTACCGATCGAACCTCGGGTATGCGCACCACCTCCGCGGCGACCTGCAGAAGGCGACGGCGCTCTACCGCGAGGCGCTGAAGCTGGATGACAAGCTCGGCAGCGCCTGGATCAACCTGGGCAACGCGCTGGCGCAGGCGGGACAGCTCAGGGACGCGCGCGAGGCGTACGAGAAGGCGCGCGCCGCCGATCCCACCGATCCGCGCGTGAAGGCCGTGATGGAGGAGCTCGACGCGATCGAGCGGCGCGGCGCCGCGCCGAGGTGACGCGGAGGCGGCGGCTGCGCGAGCCGCCTCTGCGCCGCGTGCAGCGCGAGCGCGCGGCCAAGCCGCGCCGGGCGCTGTGCGCGGCGGCCATGAGCAGACGCGCCCAGGTACCGCAATGCTGACTACCCACGTCGTCTGCGTGGCTGTTTGTCAAGCTCAATCGTCGCGGCGTCCGACCTTGCATACCACCACCTGGCCGCTCCCGCCGAAGGCAAGCTCGCCCCCTCGATCGAGGGGCAGCCAGAAGGAGGACGGGGGCTGCAGGACCATCGTTGTCGTGAGCGATCCCGGATGCGAGACGACACCCGGCGCCCCAGCGGCGGGCGCTTGCGCGGCGCCGCGCGCCCCCGAGATGCCGACTCCCGCGCGAGAGGGCCGCATACCTCATCCGCGTCCGAGAGGCGCACTGGAGTCCGGTGCCCGACCGGCAGGCGGGTAGGTAAGCGCACGCATCGCCCCGTACTCCGGCGGCGCCGCTCGGGACCACACGATGCCTGAGCGCACCTCGCCGCGCGGCAGGGGTTGACAGCAGCGATGAACTTTCGATTACCTCTCTCCAGCCGTTCCAAATGACCTGATGGTCAACCAGCGTGCGATCGGCGGAGATGATCCCGAGAGAGATATGTAATATGTACCACAGACCCTTGGGTGTGCCGCGGGTGCTCTGTGGACAAAATGTCTGACAGCCGTGACGACTCATGGTGTCGCATCGGGTAGAAGCTGAGCCCGTTTCGCCCGGATAAGCGCGAAACCGTCGCGCGGTACGGTCGGCTGGACGAGGTCGCTTCCCATTCGAGTCGCTGATCAGGCGTCCAGTACTCTCCGAGAAGTGCGATTCGTATTACAAAATTGTTGAGGACGGGTGGCACACCTTGTGCAGCTGGTCGGGCGGCCGCTGACGTTTCTGCCGTCTGAACTCCCGGATGGGGCTCTCCGGAAACCGCGCGATGCACTCGACGGGGCACCCCGAACCCGGGTAACCTCGTTCGTGCCTCACTCGTCAACCAACCCCCGAGGCTTTGATGTCCGTTTCCAAGCAGGCCGACATAGCCCCGACGTTGCGACCGCCGCCGGCTCCTCTGGCGGACGGTATGGTCATCTCTGCGAACTTCTCCGTGGGTGGTTTTAGCAAACGTTGGAACCACTGTCATCAGCTGGCCAACTTTCTTGCGCGATATGCCAGTGCAAACGAGGACGACCCCGAGCGCCATGCCACCCTGTTGTCGACGTTCTTCAATGAGCTGCTCGAAGCCGTCTATCGAAATCACGGGCCAAGCGGCGAAATACAGATACGGTTCCGGAAGAGTCAGAGTCATATTTTCGTCGAGGCCGAGGTCCCGGTAAACGAACAGAGCGCGCAGTTCTACAACCACGCCGTCCAGCTGGTGAATCAGCCCGATCCGATGTCCTGGTATCGAGAACAGCTCGAGAACGACGTTCCGGACGACGACGCGCAGGCGCTTGGGCTACTGGAACTCGCGGTTGTATACGGCTCCAAACTCAGCATCACCGAACCCGCGGGCGGGGGCCAGCTTCTGCTGGCCATTCAGTTCCCGTTCACTGAGGTAGACGAATTATGACTGCTTCGATCGGTCGCGAATCCGTCGTGCCGCCTTCCTCCTCGAGCGGCCTTCCATCGTGGCGCTCGCAGGTCACGTTCAGCATGCGCGTCGACCAGACGGATCAGGAGGTCGCGCTGTCGGGCATGCTGCGACCTTTTGGCGCCGATCAGATGAGGGCCATCCGCAGCACGCTGGAGACGGCAGCGAAGAGCGCGCGGGGCGAGCTGTGCTTGGACTTCAAGCGTCTCAAGTACATGAACAACGTCGCTTTTCTCGAGATCAACAGGTTCGTTCGCTGGGCGGTCGAGGCGCGGCCTAACCTCAAGATAAAGCTCATCATTTCGAGCGTCATCCCCTGGGCCATCCGCAAGTTCCAGGTGATCGCGGAGATCTACTCCAACGTCTCGGTCGAGATCTACGACATGGCGTTCTATCCGATCCAGCGGATGCTGGAGGACGCCGAGTTCATCGACGTGCTTCGCCTGCAAGAGCGGATCATCTGGGAGCACGAGCGGAAGATATTGCCGCACCACGGCCTCATGCCAGGGATGAGGATCGCGGACATCGCCTGCGGGCTAGGATACTTCGCCGTGATGCTCCAGAAGGACTTCAAGCCGGAGTACCTGGTCGGCGTCGACCACTCCCGCCCATCGCTCCGCTACGCCCAGGAGATGGCGAAGCGGCTCGGGATGGAGGATGTGGAGTACCAGTACGGGGATGCCGCGACCCTCCTCCTGCCCGACAACTCGTTCGATTTCGTGGCCTGCCGACTCGCGCTTCAGGTCTTTCACCAGCCCGAGATGATCATGCAGGAGCTCTATCGCATCTGCAAGCCGGGCGGGCGCATCTATATCACGAACGAGATGATGTCGTGCAACTACGGGTGGCCCGACCACGAGCTCATACGCGCGACTTACCAGCGCATCCTCGAGCTCGGCAAGATGGTCGGCATGGATCTCGATATAGGCATGAAGACGCGGCAGGTGCTGACCGACGCCGGCCTCGAAGATCTCAAGATCAACCTCATCGACATCACCAACATGAACACGGACTGCTACGACTTCGCCCGGGTCGTGGAGAGCTGGATCAACGGGACGAGCCAGATGGCGGCCACGGCCGGCACCCTTCCAGAGTTTCATCAGGAGATCTCTGCTGGCCTCAAGGTCCACATGGCGACCATCACGAACCCGAAGGGACTGGCGTCGTGGCCCATCTACGCGGGCTCCGGGCGCAAGCCAGTGAAGATGATGTAGGTGGTTTCGTGAGAACCGCAGTCGTTTCGGTGGGAGATACTCATACGTGACCTCGCCTGCTCATGAGACACTGAAGGAGTCGCGGCGGCGCGGCTTCTTCATTGGGCTCAAGAAATTCAATACGAAGTTCATGCTGGTCACCGGGTTCAGCGTGCTGCTCGGTGCCCTCCTGAACGTCCTCGTCGCTCGGCAAGGTCTGCATGAGCTCAGCCAGAAGTCCGCCCGCGAGATAGAAGGCGGGCTGAACGAGGCGAACCGCGAGTATCTGACGAACCACCTCGGCGACACGGCGCAGCAGGTCAACCTGCGGCTGGGCCACGCCTACGCCGATCTCAGGATGCTGGCCGCCATCGTGCAGACGATGGTGGACCAAGGCGACCAGCTCGATGAGCTGCACGCGAAGGTCGCCAGCATGGATTTGTTCCGCGACAAGCTCGTCTACAACGAGAAGGGCAACTGGTGGCAGAACGGCCCGGACGAGCCGACCGTGGTCGGGGTCTGGGGCTACCTCGGCAAGGACGGCCAGATCCTGCCGGAGGCGCAGCGCGCGGTGGACAAGACAGCGCTGCTCGACCTCATCCTCCCGTCGTTCCAGAAGTACGGCGCCGACAAGCTCCAGGTATATTATGCCGGCAGCGCGGAGCAGCCGTTTGTCCGGGTGGCGCCCTACCTCGACATGGGAGGGACGTTCGACAAGCTCTATCCCGGGCACAACGAGAAGAGGTGGTACGACTTCTTCTATCCGGGCCTCGTCGAGAGCTGGAGCGAGTGGCTGAAGGAGCCAAATGGGCTTCAGAGCCGTCCCATCCAGACGACGGTCACCGCGCCCTACGACGACGCGGGCGGCGGCGGCATGATCATGACCGCGTTCCATCCGATCTGGAGCAAGGAGCGCGACAAGTTCGCAGGCGCGCTCGGGCTGGACCTGACCCTCGCGCAGCTCGTCGAGTCGATCAAGGACGTCCGCCTGGCGAACGCCGGCTTCGCCTTCCTGACCCAGGCGGACGGCAACGTGCTCGCCGTGAACGATCTCGGCGTCAAGACGCTGCACCTCCGGGCCGAAGGCGGAGCGGGGCAGAGCGAAGGGGTGGGTGTCCTCCAGCGCCGTCTCAAGGACAGCAGCGATCCCGCCGTCGCGATGATCGCGCTGCCCAGCGACGACAACGTGGACTACCATGAACGGATGATCGCCGGCGAGGCGTACATCATTGCTCTCCAGCGGCTCGCCCCCGTGAATAGCTGGGCCGGTCCGGGCGCGCGGATCGAGTCGCAGCAATGGACGCTCGGGTTCGTCGTGCCGAAGAAGGAGCTGTACGCGTCGCTCCTCGCGTCCCAGCGCGCCATCGAGGAGAGCCGGACCAGCATCGTCACGAAGCAGATCCTCGTCACGATAGCCTCGTTCCTCGTGCTGATGCTCGGCGTCTACCTCGTCTCTCGCAAGATGACGGGCGCGCTCGTCGCGCTCTCGAGCGGCGCGACGCGGATGCGGGAGGGTGATTACGGCGTTCGCATCGACGTGAACTCCGCGGACGAGATCGGGCAGCTCGGCGTCGCCTTCAACGATATGGCGAGCGAGATCGAGGCCTACACCAACAACCTCGAGGAGCTCGTCGGTGAGAGGACGCGGGCGCTCGAGAAGGCGAACGCGGAGATCAGCGACCTGAACGCGAAGCTCGCGCAGGAGAACATCCGCCTCGGCGCGGAGCTGAACGTCGCGCGACAGCTCCAGCTCATGGTGCTCCCGGCGCCGAGCGAGCTCCAGGAGATCCCGGGCCTCGACATCGCCGGCTACATGGCCCCGGCCGACGAGGTCGGAGGGGACTACTACGACGTGCTCCGGAGCGACGGGCTCGGCAAGATCGGCATCGGCGACGTCACCGGCCACGGGCTGGAGAGCGGCGTTCTGATGCTGATGGTCCAGACGGCGGTGCGGACCCTGCTCGCGAGCAACGAGCGGGATCCGAAGAAGTTCCTGAGCATCGTCAACAAGGTCATCTACCAGAACATCCAGCGCATCCGCTCGGACAAGAACCTGTCCTTGACCCTGCTCGACTACAGCGACGGCAAGCTCCAGCTCACGGGACAGCACGAGGACCTGATCATCGTCCGGAAGGACGGGACCCTCGATCGCGTCGAGACCATGGGGCTCGGGTTGCCGATCGGCATCGATCTGGATATCAGCGATTTCATCGGCAGCATCGAGGTGGCGCTGGAGGCTGGGGACGTCGTGACGCTCTTCAGCGACGGCATCACCGAGGCGGAGGACTCAGAAGAGGAGCAGTACGGCATCGACCGGCTGTGTCAGGTGATCTCGCGGAACCACGAGAGAAACTCCAAGGAGATCAAGGACGCTATCATCGAGGACGTCTTGGCGCACGTTGGCTACAACAAGATCCATGATGACATTACGGTACTTGTCATTAAGAGGGTATGAGCAAGGGGGAGACTGGGCATTACCATGAGCGAAATCATCGGCGTCTACTCTTTAGACGATTCGTTCAGCGAGCACATGTCGCTGACGTTGTACCCCGACTCGTTCGCGGTGAGATGGAGCCTCTGTAACCTGACGGCAAACTTCATGGCCGAGTACTTCGGCGAGCTCTTCCCGGAGATCGACGGGGAGGACAGGCTCATCAGCCGCGACGAAGTCTCAGGCGCCATCGGTTACGTCCTGAACGAGCTGGTCGAGAACGCCGTCAAGTTCAATCAGCACGGTGATATCACCGTGACCGTCGGCATCGGGCGTGAGGACCTGGTGTGCCTCGTCAGCAACCAGATCACGAACGCCGCTGTCCCCTCGTTGCGCGAGAAGCTCCTCGAGCTGACGCAGGAGGATCCCGGGGAGCTCCTGCGCAGGCAGGCCGAGGCGAACGCCGAGGACGCGGAGAACGCCGGATCGGGGCTCGGCTATCTGATCATCATGAATGACTACGGTGTCAGTCTTGGGTGGAAGCTGGACCCGATCTCGGTCAACAGCTTCAGCATCAAGACGATGGCCAGGATTCCTATTTTGAACGAAAGGTCGAGAATGGAAATCAAAGGTGGCAACTACCGGGTTTGGTACGATCCCTCTGAGGTGGTGGTGTACCTGGAGGGCATCCTTCGTCTTGGCGGCACCACGGAGTACGCCCCCATCGAGGAGCTGCTCGACAAGGTCCTCGCCACGAATCCGCCCACCATCACCCTCGACGTCAGGGCGCTGAACTTCCTGAACAGCTCGGGGATCAACGTCCTCTACAAGTTCGCGATCGCCACCCGGAAGAAGGGCGAGCTCCAGCTCATCGTCCGCGGGTCGAAGTCCATCCCGTGGCAGGGGAAGTCGCTGCCCAACCTGAAGAAGTTCAACCAGAACTTCGAGATGATACTCTGTGATTGAGATCGGATGGGATCTTCCGTCCAACCCGAATCGCGTCCAGGTCGATCCATGACTGCACCCAAGGACCTCAGCTCGATGCACTCCAGAGGCTTCATACAGAAGCAGAACAATCTGGATGCCATCAGGGCGATCGTGAAGGAGCGGCAAGCGTGGAACACACTGCTACGCGATGAGGGGAACTTCACAGACTTCATGGAGCGCTGCAACGCACTCCTGGAGTACGTCGATAAGCTGAAGCTGGATTTCGACGACCTCTCCCTGGTGCATGAGGCGATCCTGGAGCACGCGACCAGCATCGAGAACGAGCTTGAAGGGTACAACCGGGCCATCGACGACGACCTCGCGGTGGCGCGGCAGGTACAGCGCGCGCTGCTGCCAGAGGCGAGCGGGGCCATCGCGTCGGCGTTCGACATGGCCATCTTCCACAAGCAGCTCGCGCAGGTAGGAGGGGACTACTACGACTTCTTCTATCTTCCCGGCGAGCGCCACGCGATCGGTGTTTACGATATATCGGGCCACGGAGTATCGTCGGCGCTCATCATGGCGTTTCTGAAAGCCCAGTTCGCACACGCCACCAAACGGCTCGACAGCCCGGGGGCGATCGTGGACTGGGTGAACCGGAGCGCCTACTCGTTCTTGCGGGAGGTCCGCCGGTACGCGACGGTGAACTTCGTCATGTTTACGGACCGATTCCTCCGCTACGTGTCGGGCGGAGGCTACGGACTCCTGGTCCGTCGAGGGACGCCTCGCTCGTTCAACCGGGTGAGCAACTTCATCGGTCTGCGCATCAAGCCGTTTCACGAGTTCGAGCTGCCGTTCGAGGAGGATGACGTCCTCGCCTTGTACACAGACGGGATGTTCGAGGCGCAGGACGCGAGCGGGGAGATATATTCCGTGCAACGTCTCAACGAAATCGTCGTCAAGCACAGCGAGGAGCCGGTGCAGGTCATCCTCGATCGGTGCATCGAGGACTACACGCGGTTCCGAGTGGCGGACGCCGACGACATCACACTGATCATCCTGCGAAGGTGCGCCTGATGAAGCCCGAGAAGAATCATTCGCAGACGTCGGTCGGTGCATCGATATACATCTCTCCGATCGATCACATCACGGGCGACGTGGCCGGCCTGCTTGCGAACTTTTTGGACGCGCTTCTGGTGAGGTTCTATCCCAGACGGATATGCCAGAAGGTCAACGTGGTGGTCACCGAGCTGGTCACCAACGTGATCCAGCACGGGACCGAGCGCGAGAGCGAGGTGCGACTCGACCTGAGCATCGACCCGGACCGGCTGCTCATCAAGGTTTCCAACCGCGTCACGCCGGAGGAGTACCGAACCGTCAAGGCGGTATTCGACGAGATCTTCGCCGCGGAGGACCCGAGGGAGCTCTTCGCCAGGACGGTGCGCGAGCGGCGCAACGACCGGCGCAGGGGCGGCCTAGGCCTCATTCGGCTGACTGCTGAGAACAAATTCCATCTCTCGACGCAGTACGTCGATGGAATCCTCGTCGTCCAGGCTACTTTCCCTTGAAAAGGCTGCGTATGTTTTCCACGAAAGGTCGCGTATGAAGGCTCTCAGCTATGGAGAAATCACGGATGGCGGGCTGAGCGTCTTTCAGTCGGTCGCCCGGCTCGATGACGACAACCGCCTCGTCCTGACCTTCGAGGGCGCTATCCGGATCGACAACCCGTACCGGTACCTCTCCAGCTACCTCGACGAGCTGGCGCGGGTCCTCCCGCAGCATCCGATCACGTCCACGGTGATGGACTTCGTGAAGATGCGGTTCTGCAACTCGAACGGCTTCTACGTCATCATGGACATCGTGGACGCCGTGTACAACCTGGTGCCCGGGCGGGTGACCGTGCGTCGGATCCTCGACGACGACTGGCAGCACGAGACCCTGCCGATCCTGCTCAACCTGAACGAGGAGCACGTGGCCGCGCGGACGACGTTCGAGGACGTCAAAGAGCCGTGACGCCGTGACGGTGGAGCGGAGGCTGCGCAAGGCGACCAGCGATGGAGGCACCTGCGAACGAAGCGGACGTGGAGAGGTTCTTCGCTGTCTGTCCCGATCCGCTCTGCGTTCTGCGGATCGACGGATCGTTCCTGCGCGTGAGCGGCGCCTGGGAGAGCACGCTCGGCCTGGGGACCGAGGAGCTGATCGGCAAGAACCTCCTGGATCTGGTGCATCAGGACGACCTCGCCGCGACGCGGGAGCAGATGGATCGGCTCCGGCTGGGGCCCGTGACGCTCGGGCTGGAGAACCGGTGCCGGAGCAGGAGCGGCCTCTACGTCTGGCTGTCGTGGTCGCTGCTGTCGGTGCCGGGCGAGGGGCTCATCTACGCCTGGGCGCGCAACGTGGGGAAGCAGAAGCGCGTCGAGCGGGCGCTGATGCAGCGGATCGAGACGAAGATGCTCGTCGCGTCGATCTCGGCCCACTTCATCAACGTGAAGCTCGCGGACATCGACCGCGGCTTCCAGTCGGCGCTCGCGGAGCTCGGCAGGGCGCTGCGCGCCGACAGGACGAGCCTGTTCCTGCTGTCGGAGGACGGGCGGCGGTTCTTGAAGACGCACGAGTGGTGCGCTGACGGGGTGCCGTCGCTGCTCGCGGAGCGGGCCGTCGTCTCCAGGGACGAGTATCCGTGGCTGGTCGAGCGGCTGTTCCGCCTCGAGGTGTGCGACGTGCCGCGCGTGGCCGACCTGCCGGAGGAGGCCGCGAGCGAGAAGCGGGCGTTCACGGAGCTCGGGATCGCCTCGCTGGTGCGGATGCCGGCGGCGTACGCGGGCCGGCTCGTGGGCGTCGTGGGGATCGACGCGGTGCGGTCGATCCGGGCCTGGGACAAGGGCGTCCGGGCGCTGCTGCAGGTCGTCGGCGAGATGTTCGCGATCACGCTGGAGCGGATGCGCGCCGAGGAGTCGCTGCGCGCCGTGGTCGAGCAGCAGGAGTCGCTGCGCGCGGTGATCGAGCGGCAGGAGTCCGCGATCGAGACGCTGTCGACCCCGATCATCCAGGTCTGGAACAGCGTGCTCGTGCTGCCGCTCGTGGGCAGCATCGATCGACACCGGGCCTCCGAGATCACGGAGAAGCTGCTGCGCACGATCGTCGAGACGAAGTCGCGCTATGCCATCGTCGAGGTGACGGGGGTCGAGGAGGTCGACTCCACGACGGCGCAGCACCTCATCAGCATGCTGCAGACGATCGAGCTCCTGGGCGCGCAGGGGGTGGTGGCCGGAGTGCAGCCCCAGGTGGCGCAGACGGCGTCGTCGCTCGGGATCGATCTCTCGTCGGTCCAGGTGCACCGGGACCTTCAGGAGGCGCTGCGGTGGTGCATCCGGGAGATCCGGGCGGACGGGCGGCAGGGGAAGCGGCGGCGGGGGCGGCGGTAAGCAGCCGGTTCCGAGGGGATCGGCCCCCGGGGAGGGGGCTCGTCGCGCGGCGCCGGGAGGGCTGAACTCGCCTTGAACGATGCGTCTCCGGCGTGCGTGGCACGCCGGAGACGCATCGTTATCTGGGCTCCGACAACAGCCCTCCCGGCGCCGCGCGACGAGCCCCCTCCCCGGGGCCTGTGATCAAGGGTGGTTGTGTCCGCTCGGTACTCGCGGGGGCCCGACCGCTCGCGCTTGACGGGACCTTGAGGAGAGAATATTTCGTACACGAAGCATCGTGACAGCGACCCTGCCGACGCCAGACAGGCCGGAGATCGACGCGATCGTGGAGATGATCATCTATCTCTACACGGAGTCGCGGCGGCTCACGAAAGGGATGGCGAGCGGGTTCGGCCTCACCGGGCCGCAGCTCACCATCCTCAAGCTGCTCGAGTCGTTTCAGGATCTCTCGCTGTCCACGCTCTCGGAGCGGATCCGCGCGCAGAACAGCACGGTGACCGGGATCGTCGACCGGATGGAGCGGGAAGGGCTCGTCCGGCGCGAGCGCTCGAAGGCCGACCGGCGGGTCGTGCACATCCGCCTCAGCGAGAAGGGGGCGCGGCTCGCCCGCGAGATCCAGGTCGAGCCGATGGAGATCTTCCGGAGCGCGCTGCTCAGCCTGAGCTCGAACGATCTGCGCGACCTGCTCCGGATCCTGACCAAGCTGCAGAAGCAGGTGGTCGCGCGGGTGGGGCAGGGCGGACAGAGGAAGATCGACGGCGACGGGACGTGACAAGGGAGGCCGAGGCCATGAGAGAGAAGCCGACGTTCACGGGGGAGCCGAGGAATCCGAACGAGCGAGATCCCGATATCTGCGTGGTGACCTGCGCGCTCTCAGGGGTGCTCGCCAGCCGCAAGCAGTGCGCCGCGATCCCGTACACGCCGGTCGAGATCGCCGAGGAGGCGAGGCGGGCCTACGAGGCAGGGGCGGCGGCGGTGCACATCCACGCGCGCAACGACGACGGCTCGCCGACGTTCTCGCCGGCCGTGTTCGCCAGCATCAAGGAGGAGGTGCGGCGGCGCTGTCCGATCATCCTGAATTTTTCTACCGGCACCATCCTCGAGGATGTCAGCGAGCAGTGCGCCTATGTCCGCGAGAGCCGGCCGGAGATCGCGGCCCTCAACATGGGCACGATGAACTACTCGAAGTACTCGCGCGCCCGGAAGAGCTTCGACTTCGACATGGTGTTTCCCAACACGTACGCGAAGATCGGCAAGCTCCTGTCCGCCATGAACGAGGCCGGGGTGAAGCCCGAGCTCGAGTGCTTCGACACCGGGCACACGCAGGGCGTGTGGCCGCTCATCGACATGGGCCTCCTCAAGCCGCCGCTGCAGTTCTCGTTCATCGTCAACGTGCTGGGCGGCATCCCGGCGCACGTGGAGTCGCTCCAGCTCCAGACCAAGATCATGCCCGCCGGCTCGGAGTGGGAGGTGATCGGGATCAGCCACGGGCAGTGGAGGATGCTGGCGGCGGCGCTCGTCCTCGGCGGCAACGTGCGGTGCGGGCTCGAGGACCATTTCTACCTGCCGAGCGGGGAGATGGCGCGCAGCAACGGCGAGCTGTGCGAGGTCGCGGTGCGCATGGTGCGCGACGTGGGGCGCAGGCCGGCGACCGTCGAGGAAGCGCGGCAGATCCTCGGGCTGCGGCGGGACGACGCGCCCGGCGCGGCGGAAGGGGCGGCGTCGTGACGGCGCGCGCGTACACGGTCATCCAGGCGGCGTCCGCGGGGGGCATCCTGCGGCTCACGCTGAACAACCCGTGGCGCAAGAACGCGATCGGGCCGGTGATGGTGAACGAGCTGCTCGACGCCCTCGAGGCCGGCATGGCGGACGAGGCGGTGCGCTGCGTGGTGCTGACCGGCGCGGGGGACGCGTTCTGCGCGGGCGGCGACTTCGCGCAGATGGCGGGCGCCGAGGGGGCGCCGCAGGTCGCGCCGAAGGGCGACTACGCGGATCTGCTGCTCGCCTTCGCGAACTCGAGCAAGCCGATCGTGGCGCGGGTGAACGGGCACGCGCTCGGCGGCGGGCTCGGGCTCGTCGCGGCGTCGCACTTCGCCGTCGGGGCGCGCGGCGCGAAGCTCGGGACGCCCGAGATCAACGTCGGCCTGTTCCCGATGATGATCATGGCGGTGCTGCAGCGGCACGTGAGCCGCCGCAAGCTGCTGGAGATGATGCTCCTCGGGCAGCGCCTCGACGCCGATGAGGCCGCGCAGTGCGGCCTCCTCAACAGGGCGGTGGAGCCGGGCGCGCTCGACGCGGCGGTCGACGAGGTGACGTCCACGATCGCGGCGAAGAGCCCGATCGCGGTGCGGCTCGGCCTGGAGGCGTTCGCGGCGCAGGACGATCTCGATCTGGAGTCGGCGCTGCCGCTCCTGCGCGAGCGGCTCGCCGGGTGCCTGGCGACGGACGACGCGCGCGAGGGGCTGATGGCCTTCCTGGAGAAGCGGCAGCCCCGCTGGTCGGGCAAGTAGGCGCCGGCGAGGCGCGCAGGATGAGGTGGCCCGTGAACATGCGAGAGCTCGTGAAGGACCTCGAGGCCCGCCGGGAGCAAGTGCGGCGGATGGGCGGCGAGGAGCGGGTGGCGAAGCAGCACGCCCGCGGGAAGATGACGGCGCGGGAGCGGATTGCGGCGTTCTTCGACGACGGCGTGCATTTCGAGGTCGGGATGCACGGCACGCAGATGGGGCTCGCGGCCGGGCCGGACGGGGGCGATCGGCCGCCGGCCGACGCGGTGGTGTGCGCGTTCGGCAAGGTCGACGGGCGGATGGTGTGCGCGGCGGCGTACGACTTCACCGTGAAGGGCGGCAGCATCGGGCAGACGGGCGAGGAGAAGGTGACCCGCCTGCGGCAGATGGCGCTGCGCGGCCGCTGGCCGATGGTGTGGTTCATCGACTCGGGCGGGGCGCGCATCGACCCAGGATCGATGCACCCGGACAGCATCTCGCTGTTCGCGGGCTCGGGGCACCTGTTCCGCGAGCAGGTGCACATGAGCGGCGTGGTGCCGCAGGTCGCCGCGATGGTGGGGCCGGGCGCCGCGGGCACCGCGTACATCCCGGGGCTCGCGGACTTCGTGCCGATGGTCAAGGACGTGGGGTCGCTGGCGCTCGGCGGTCCTCCGCTCGTGCGCGCGATGACGGGCGAGGACATCTCCGAGCAGGAGCTCGGCGGCAGCAAGGTGCACACGACGAAGAGCGGCGTGGGCGACGCGGAGTACGCGAGCGACGCGGAGTGCCTCGCCGCGGTGAAGCGGTACCTCTCGTTCTTCCCGTCGAGCTGCGACGAGGATCCGCCGCGCCTGCCGGTGACCGATCCGATCGAGCGGCGGGAGGAGTCGCTGCTCGATCTGCTGCCGGAGAACCCGCGGCGCGCCTACGACATGCTGAAGCTGATCGACGCCATCGTCGATCACGGCGAGCGGCTCGACCTGAAGCCGCGGTGGGCGCGCTCGATCATCACCTGCCTCGCCCGAATCGGCGGCCAGCCGGTCGGCATCGTGGCGAACCAGCCGGGCCACATGGGCGGCATCCTCGACGTGGACGCGTCCGACAAGGCCGCGCGCTTCATGCAGATCTGCGACGCGTTCAACATCCCGCTCGTGTTCCTGCAGGACGTGCCGGGGTTCATGATCGGCTCGAAGGTCGAGCACGAGGGGATCATCCGCCACGGGGCGAAGATGCTGCACGTGATGGCCGCGGCCACGGTGCCCAAGATCACGGTGGTCGTGCGGAAGGCGTATGGCGCCGGGTATTACGTGATGTGCGGGCGCGCGTACGAGCCGGACCTCATCGTCGGCTGGCCGAGCGCGGAGATCAGCGTGATGGGGCCGGAGGGGATGCTCGGGATCGCGGCGAGGAAGATGTTCGGGGACGCGCCGCCGCCCGCGGAGGTGAAGCAGGGCATCGTGGACATGATCCAGAAGAACATCGACGTGATGAAGGTCGCGGGGTGGGGGCTCATCGACGACGTGATCGATCCGCGGGACACGCGCAGGGTCATCGCGTGGGGGCTCGAGCTCGCGCGGAAGAAGCGCGTGGAGCGGCCGGAGAAGAAGCGGGGGATCGTCCCGGTGTAGTCAGTCCGCGTCTGCGTCTTGCGCCGCTGGCTCGGGCTTCGGCGTCGGCACGGCGCGCGGGGCGGCGGCGTAGAACGGCTCCGGCGCGCTCTTCACGCGGAGGAGCGTCGGCGTGTCGGCGGCGACCGTGGCGGTGTAGGCGTCGATGCCGAGGCCGGTGCCAGGCTCGTTCGCGTGCAGCGTGGCCGTGACCTCGTAGAGGCCCTCGCGGGCGAACGTGTCGGCAGGGCAGACCTCCCGGAGGAGGAGCGAGACGTCGGCCGACGCGCCAGGCTTCAACGTCCTGTACAGGTCGCGCGGGATCGCTCCGGTCGGCGGGGACGCCTCGCACACGGTCGTGCCGTTCGGACCGGCGACGTGGAACTCGAGCATCCGCGGCCGGATGGCGACGGTCATGGGGCGCTTGCCGGCGTTCCTCGCGCTCACCCGGACGACGATCGAGCGAGGGCTCGCCGCGTCGGACCAGGGTTCGCTCTTGAGCTCCAACCGAGGCGCGTTGGCGTCGACGATGGGCTCGGCCGACGAGCCGGCGCCGCCGGGGGGCTGAGCTGCCTTGTCGCCCTGGGGCTGAGCTGCCTTGTCGCCCGAGGGCTGAGCTGCCTTGTCGCCCTGGGGCTGAGCTGCCTTGTCGCCCGAGGGCTGCGCCTGCTTGTCGCCCTGGGGCTGAGCTGCCTTGTCTCCTGAAGGCTGAGCCGCTGCAGCCGAGGGCTGCGCCTGCTCGCCGCCCGAGCGCTGGGGCGGCTCGGCGCCGTCCGGCTGGTCTCCGGCGGCCTCTTTCTTCGAGGGAAGGTCGTAGCTCAGCACGATCGTCGGCGCGGCGAGCCCGGGCGCCGGGGCGAACGCCGGCGGAGCGTCCGTCGACTCCGCGGCGAACGGGGGCGCGGGCGCCTTTCTCGACCACTTCGGCGGCGGGCCCCAGCCGTACCAGGTCCTCACCACCGAGCCGCCGGCGAGCGCGGCTTCGTCCTTGCCGAAGCAGAGCAGGCGCGGATCGAAATGCTCCATGTACGACTGGCCGGGCGCCAGCAGGAGCGCGCGCCGCTCCGGGAAGCCGCTCGGCTTGAGCCCCGCGGGCGCAGCGCAGCGCACCGTCTTCTTCGTGCGCTTGTTCAGCGTGTCGACCTCCAGGCGGAGCAGACGGACGTCCGCCGGGATGCGCATCGGGCGCTCCCCTTGGTTGTCGATCCGCAGCGTCCACGGTCCCTGCGGCGACGGCGCGATGAGCCACACGCGCGCCGGCGCGGGCGCAAGGGGCGGCGGCTCGGGCGCCTTCTTCTTCGCGCCCGCCCTGGATGCCGGCGCGCTGGACTTGGGCGCCGCGACGCTGGCGCCTCCAGGCGGCGAAGCAGCGCCGGCCTTCGGCTTCCCCGGCGGCGCGGCGGAGCTCGGCTCCTCTGCCTGCTGCGCGGGGCCCGACCCCTCTTGCGCGAGCGCGGGGCGCGACGCGAGCCCGAGCGCGGCCGCTGCGATCGACGCGGTCGACGTGAACAGACTGGCGATCCGGACGAGACGTATGCGCATGGAGGATCCGTTCGGGAGCGAACGCTTCCGCTTTCTTTCTGGGGGCGTCAACCTTAGCGTAGCCAGCGAGCCTGGCCCCCTCGTGGGCGCCCGGGCGCTCTCCCATCGCTCGAAGCGTGGTCATGCGCGGCCTGTACGCCATCGTCGACACCGACTCGCTCTCGCGCCACGGGCTGGAGCCCGCGGCGTTCGCCGAGGCCGTCCTCGACGCGCGGCCGGCGGCCATCCAGCTCCGCGACAAGCGGGGCGGGGCGGGGCGCACGCTCGCGCTCCTGCGCGCCATCCAGCCGCTCGCGGCGCGCGCGGGCGTGCCCCTGTTCGCGAACGACCGGGCCGATCTCGCGGTGCTCGCGCGCTGCGACGGCGTGCACGTCGGCCAGGACGATCTCCCCGTGCCGGCGGTGCGCAGGCTGGCGCTGCGCGCCGGCGCGTCGCTGCGCGTCGGGCTCTCGACCCACACGCCCGCGCAGCTCGAGGCCGCGCTGCGGGGGCGGCGCGATGACCTCGACGACCTCGACTACGTCGCGGTCGGGCCGATCTTCGCGACCTCGAGCAAGGAGCGCCCGGACGCCGTCGTCGGCCTCGATGGGCTCGCGTCGCTGCGCGACATGGTCGAGCGGACGCGGCCCGGGCTGCCGCTCGTGGCGATCGGCGGCATCTCGCTGGAGAGGGCGCGCGAGGTGGCCCCGCTCTGCTCCGCCGCGGCGATCATCGCCGCGCTGCTGCCCGAGGAGGGCGCGACCGCGTCGCGCGCCCTCGAGCAAGTGAGCGCGCGCGCGAGGGCGCTCAAGGAGGCGCTCGCGCAGGCCGGCACGCCGGCGGCGCCGCCCGGAGGGGGCGCGCGATGAGCCTCACGCTGCTCGCGGCGGCCGCCGCGGCGGTGGCGGCGACGTTGGGCTACATGGCGGCGCGCCGCGAGCGTGAGGCGCAGGTGGGGAGGGGCGGCGAGGAGGAGCCCGAGGCGCCCGCGCGGTCGCCCGAGGACGCGCTCTGGGACGAGCTGCCGCTCGCGCTCGGCGACGTGGTGCTGGCCGGGAGCGAGGAGCGCTGGCTCTCGGGCGCGATCGTCGCGCGGGAGCGAGGCGAGCTCGTGGCCGTGGTGTTCCTCGCGCCCGAGGGGGCGGCGCAGCGGGCGGTGGCGGCCTTCCCGGCGCCGCGGCGCGAGATCCTGTGGCTCGCGCCCGCGGCGGTCGACTCGCCGGAGGAGCCGCCGGCGACGCTCGAGATCGCCGGCATGACCCTGCGCCGGCGGGCGCGGCTGCCGGCGGCGCTCGCGCGGCTGGGGCGGGGCGCGCCTCGCGTGGGCGGCGCAGGGATCATCGCGCTGTACGAGGGCGGCGGGCACGACGCGGCCGTGGTGCTCGCGAGCGAGGGGCGCATCCACGCCTGGGCCGGGCGGCGCATCGAGGACGGCGGCTACGAGCGGCTGGGCGGCGGCGGCGAGGGCTGACGCCCGCCCTCGCGGCCTCGCGGCGCCCGTCAGCCGATGACGCCGCGCAGCTCCGCGATGAGCGACGCCATCGCCAGGCTCGGCGAGGCGTTGCGCTCGAGCTGCGCCACGGCGCGGGAGACCGCGGCGTAGCGCTTGGCCGAGAGGCCGGCGCGGCGCGGATCGGCCGCGACGGCGGCGCGCGCCTCGCGGGCGAGCGCGGCGTTGAGCGCGCGCAGGTCGTCCTTGAGGGCGCCCTTGTCGCGGTCCACCGACTCCGCGAACGCCACGGCGGGCCCGAGGTCCCGGGCGGCGGCGGCCGCGAGGACGCTCTTCACGAAGGCGTCGCGCGAGGCGGTCTGCTCCTCGTCCGCGAGCTCGAGCGCCGCGGAGGCGCTGCCGGCGGCGAGCTCCACCGCGAGGTCGTGCCGCTCCTCCGGAACGCCGTGATCGCGGAGGATGCCGCGCACGATCGGCTCGGAGAGCGGGGCGAAGCGCACGGGGAGGGTGCGCGAGCGGATCGTGTTGAGCAGCCGGTCGCCGCGGGAGGTGAGCAGGATGAAGTGCGTGCCGGGCCGCGGCTCCTCGAGCGTCTTGAGGAACGCGTTCGCGGCGCCGACGCTGAGGTCCTCGGCGTCGCGGACGATGAAGACACGCGCGCGCCCCTCGTGGGGCGGGTAGGAGGCGTGGGCGAGCACGATGGAGCGGACCTGGTCGACCGAGATCTCGGTCAGCTCGTCGCGGCTCCGGCCGATGACGGCCGCGGGGTAGAAGTTCTTCGCGACGAACTGCACGTCGGGGTGGAGCGGCGACGCGGGGCGCCCCGGGGAGCGCCCGGCCGCGCGCCGGCACGCGTCGCACCGGCCGCAGCCGAGCGGGTCGCCCGCGGTGCACACGAGCGCCTGCGAGAGCGCGACGGCCGCGAGCTCCTTGCCGACGCCGGGCGGGCCCTCGAAGCGGTAGGCGTGGTGAACGCGGCCCGTCTGGAGCGCGCGTGCGAGGGTGCCGACCGCGGTGTCCTGGCCGAGGATGTGGGAGAACGGCACGGCCCGCTATCTAGCACGATCGGGGCGCAACCTGGTCCCGGATCGCGCTGCGCGCGAGGCCGCTCGGCGCCGCAGGCGGCGCGATCCGCGCGCTCGCAATGCCCTCATTGCGGGCGGCGGTGATAGGTTGCCGCGCATGCGCGTCCTCGTGCTCGGCGGCACTCGATTCATGGGTCATTTCCTGGTCTATCGCCTGCTCGCGGCGGGCCATCAGGTCACGCTCCTGAACCGCGGCGTGACGCCCGACCTGTTCGGCGATCGCGTCGCGCGGATCCGGTGCGACCGCACGGCCGGCGGTCTCGAGCAGGCGCTCGGGGGCCGCGAGTTCGACGCCGCGGTGGACTTCACCGCGTACACGGCCGCGGACGGCCGCGCCGCGGTGGGGGCGCTCGGCGGCGGGCGCGTCGGCCACTACGTCATGATCAGCACCGGCTCGGTGTACCTCGTCCGCGAGGGGTGCCCGCGGCCGTCGCGCGAGCGCGACTACGACGGCCCGCTGCTCCCGGAGCCGACGGACGAGGAAGATCGCGCGTCGTGGGCCTACGGCATGAACAAGCGCGGCTGCGAGGAGGCCCTCGCGGCCGCGTGGCGGGACGACGGCTTCCCCGCGACCGTGCTGCGCATCCCGATGGTGAACGGGGAGCGCGACCCCCACCGCCGCCTCGAGCGGTACATCGCGCGCGTGCTCGACGGCGGCCCGCTGCTCGTCCCGGACGGCGGCGAGCACCCCGTGCGGCACGTGTACAGCGGCGACGTCGTGAGGGCGATCGTGAAGCTCCTGCTCGTGCCCTCGACGTTCGGCCAGGCGTACAACCTCTGCATGGAGGAGACGCCGACGCTCCCGGAGCTGCTCGCGCTCGTCGCCGAGCTGCTCGGCGCGCCGGCGCGGCTCGCGCGGGTCGACCGGGCCGCGCTCCGGGCGCGCGGCATCGACCCGGTCGCGATGTCGCCGTTCAGCGACCCCTGGATGTCGATGCTGGATCCCGCGAAGGCGAGGGCGGAGCTCGGCTTCCAGCACACGCCGCTCCGGCGCTGGCTGGAGACGGTGATCACGTCGCTGCTCGCGAACCCGCCGTCCGATCCGCCGCCGGGCTACGACCGGCGCGCCGAGGAGCGCTCGCTCGCGGCGGCGCTGCCCGGTGCGGCCAGGGTGGGGGACGCCGACCCGGCGTGAGGTAAGCTGGGCGCGCGGGAAGGCGGGAGGGCCGGGAGGTCGCGCGCCGTCCTCGCGCTTCGCCGTCAACCATCCGGAGGAGGGGAGAGCTCGCGATGCAGGATGTAGAGCCCAGGCGGGTCCTGGCGGCCATGGACGCCTTCCTGAGCACGCCGCTCGACGCGGCGCTCACGCGGTACCGCGAGGCGGATCCGGCGGCCGGCGCGCTCGCGTTGTTCCACGATGTCGCCGCGACCGTCCCTGCGTACCGCCGCTTCCTCGACGAGCACGGCGTCGATCCGGCGGCTGTCCGGACTCCCGCGGACTTCGCGGCGCTCCCGGTGATCACGAAGCAGAACTACGTGCTCCGGCATCCGATCGCGGACCTGTGCCGCGGCGGGCGCGTCGAGTCCTGCGACATGGTCGCCGTCTCGTCGGGGTCGACGGGCAAGCCGACGTTCTGGCCTCGCTCCGTCACGGACGAGCTCCCGGTCGCGCGGCGCTTCGAGCAGGTGTTTCACGACAGCTTCCGGGCGGACGCGCGCCGCACGCTCGCTGTCGTGTGCTTCGCGCTCGGCTCATGGGTCGGCGGCATGTACACGGCCGCTTGCTGCCGTCACCTCGCGGCGAAGGGATATCCGATCACGGTCGTCACGCCGGGCAACAACAAGGACGAGATCTACCGTGTCGTCCTCGATCTGGGGCCGGCGTTCGAGCAGGTCGTCCTGCTCGGCTATCCGCCCTTCCTGAAGGACGTGATCGACACGGGCCGGGCGCGGGGGATCGACTGGGCGCCGCTGCGGATCAAGCTCGTGATGGCCGGGGAGGTGTTCAGCGAGGAGTGGCGGACCCTGGTCGGCGAGCGCGTCGGGTCGACCTCGCCCTGCCACGACTCGGCTTCTCTTTACGGGACGGCGGACGCCGGCGTGCTGGGCAACGAGACGCCGCTGAGCATCGCGATCCGCAGGTTCCTCGCGGGCAGGCCGGACGCCGCGCGCGCCCTCTTCGGTCAGGACCGGCTGCCGACGCTGGTGCAGTACGACCCGGCGGTGCGGTTCTTCGAGCAGCGCGAGGGGATGCTCCTCTTCTCGGGCGAGAACGGCGTCCCGCTCATCCGCTATTCGATCCTGGACAGCGGGGGCGTGTACGCGCACGCGGACATGATGGCGGCGCTCGCGCGCTTCGGCTTCGACCCGCGGCGGGAGCTCGACGGGGAGCGCGGCGCCCGCGAGCTGCCGTTCGTCTACGTGTTCGGGCGCTCGGATTTCACGGTGTCGTATTTCGGCGCCAACATCTATCCGGAGAACGTGGTCGTGGGCATCGAGCAGCCCGGCGTGAAGGAGTGGGTGACCGGGAAGTTCGTGCTGGAGGTCCGCGAGGGGGCGGACAGGGATGCGTACCTCTCGGTGGTGGTCGAGCTCGCGCCCGGCGAGGCGGAGAGCGAGGCGCGGCGCGAGGCGGCGGCGCGGTCGATCGAGGAGCACCTCGTCCGGCTGAACAGCGAGTTCAGGAGCTACGTGCCGGCGGGGAAGCGCGCGCCGCGGGTGACGCTGAGGGCGGCGGGGGATGCGGAGTACTTCCCGCTCGGGGTGAAGCACCGGTATACGCGCAAGCCGGGGGGTGAGGCGGGCTAACGCCAAACTTGGTTCCGCGGGGCAGACACCCTGCCAGGGATCTGCCTCGCGAGAGGAGAGAGAGCTCGACGCCAAGACGCAAAAAACGAATTGTTCTTTTTGCGCTGCCCGCTACCCGCCGCAAGCCCTCATGCGCCTGTGGCTTTGTCTCGCCCTGGGACACGCCTGCGCCGCTCGAACCCTCCCGCTCCGCCCCGCCCCCGCCCCCCGCCGCTGCTCCCAGCGCCTCGCAGAACGCCGCCACATCCGGGAATCGCTCCGACGCCTCGAACTCGATCGCCCGCTCCAGCACCTTCCGCACCGCGTCGCTGCACGGCAGCCGCTCGAGCACCCGTCCCGGATACCGCATCATGATCGGCGGCAGCTCCGCGCCGTGCAGGCAGAACACCGCCGTCATGCCGAGCCCGTACACGTCCGCGCGCGCGTCCGCGTCCTGCGGCCGGTGCATCAGCTCCGGCGCCGCATACAGGAACGTCCCGAGCGCGCCGCTCCTCGTGCCGCCCGTCGTGTCGCGCGCCCAGACCAGATCGAAGTCCGTGATCCGCGGCAGCCCCTCCGGATCGAGCAGGATGTTCGCCGGCTTCACGTCCCGGTGCACCAGCCCCCGCCCGTGGGCGAACGAGATCGCCTCGCCCGCGCGGAGGAGCATCGGAATCACCCGCTCCGCCGGCAGCCGCTTCCCGATGACCGCGCTGTGCACGTCCTCGCCATGGACGAGCTCCATCACGAAGTAGTGCCAGCCGCCGTCCTCGCCCTTCGGCTCCAGGATGCGCACCACGCCGGGGTGATCGAGCTCCGCCATCGCGCGCGCCCCCCGGAAGAACCGCTCCCGCCGCCCCTCGTCGCCCGCGAGGTTCGGGTGCAGCACCTTGATCGCCACCGGCTGGTCGCCCCGCCCCGCGTCGAGCGCGCGCCACACGGTCGCGAACCCCCCGCGGCCGATCCGCTCCAGCAGCAGGTACCGGCCCTCGCTGAGCTCCTCGCCCACGTGGAGCTGGCCGCCTTCCCGGCGCTTGCGCCGGAGATCGACGAGCTCCTGGTCCACCTCCGCGGTGCTCGCGCCGGCGGCCTGCAGCCGCACCCGCCGCTTCTGCGCCGCCGCGATCTGCCTGTCGATCGCGCGGATCGCCTCCTCGGCCTCGCGCAGGGTCGCCGCGAGCGCGCTCGTCAGCGCCGCCCTGGCGGGCTCCGCCTCCGGCCGCGCGCTCACGGCGGCCTCCTCCACCGCCGCGCGGATGCCCCGGACCACGTCCCTCCAGGCTTCATCCGGGTTGGCCCAGCTCGTCACCGCCCCGCCGCTCTGCGGCAGCGCCTGGAGCTCCGCCAGGGCGGTGCCCTCCCGGTCGCACGCGCGCACCAGGATCGGCACCACGCGCGCCGCCCCCCGGCGATGCCGCTCCAGCGCCGCACCGAGCTCCCGCTCGTAGCAGCTATCGGAGGCGAGGAACGCCTCGCTCACCAGCAGCACCACCACCTCGGCGGCGGAGAGCTCCGCCGCGATCGCCTCGTCGCGCGCCGCGCCGGCGCCGATCCGCCCGCGGTGCCACGTGCTCACCAGGCCCTGCCGCTTGAGGGCGGCGAGGTGCGCCTCGAGCGCTTCGAGGTGCGATCGATCCGCGGGGGCGTAGGAGATGAAGACGTTGACCGCCATGCGCTGAGGGCGTCGCTGCGGCGGCGAGCTCGCTGCGTCTCGGCCGCCCGCTCCGCGCCGACCAGGCTATCAGAGGCGGCGCTGATGCTCGACCGTCCTCGGGATCCGCGCCCTCCTGGCCGTGGCAGCGGCCAGGGCAGTCCACGTCATCGCGAACCCATCCGCGCGCCTCGAGCGCGGCCGGCTGCGCTTCGCGCGCGTGAGGCGCTCCCTCTCTCTTGCTTGCTGGTAGAAGGGTCGTCCAGATCATGCGCGACGCCACTCCCCCGCTCCTCGTCCTCGGCTGCGGCTTCACCGGCGCGGTGGTCGCCGGCCTGCGGAGGGCGTCCGGCGGCCGGGTCGTCGCGACGACGCGCTCCTCCGAGCGCGCGGCCGAGCTCGCGCAGGCGGGCATCGACGTGCGCGTCCTGCCAGCGCTCACGGCGGAGGCCGTCGACCGGCTCGTGCCCGACGGCGCGGACGTGCTCGTCGCCTTCCCCCCCGACGGCGCCACGGACGCCGCGATCGCGCCGTCGCTCGGCCGGGCGCGCGCCGTCGCGTACGTCTCGTCGACCGCCGTCTACGGCGGTGCGACCGGGCGCATCGACGAGGCGACGCCCACCTCGGCCGACGGTCCCCGCGCCGCGGCGCGCCTCGCCGCCGAGGCCGTGTACCGCGAGCGCGGCGCGGTGGTGCTGCGCGCGGCGGGCATCTATGGTCCCGGCCGCGGCCTGCACCAGCGGCTGCTGCGCGGCGACTTCCGCATGTCGGGCGAGGGCGACCAGCAGGGCAGGAACGTCGTCTCGCGCATCCACGTCGAGGACCTCGCGCGCCTCGCGCTCGCGGCCCTGGAGCGCGCCGCGCCCGGCGAGGCCTTCCTGGTCGCGGACGACGCGCCCGTGCCGCAGATCGAGGTCGTCCGCTGGCTGTGCGCGCGGCTCGGCCTGGAGCTGCCGGCGGGCGCGCCGCGGGAGGACCTGCACGAGACGCTCCGCCACGACCGCGCCGTGGACAACGCGAAGATCAAGCGCGCCCTGGGCATGGCGCTGCTCTATCCGAGCTACCGCGAGGGGTTCGAGGCGTGCCTGGCCGTCGAGGCCCAGGCGCCGTCCCTGATCGCGGCGGCGCGCGCCCCGCGCGAGCGCGGCTGACGCACGGGTGAGGTGCGCGCCGCCCGCGCAGCGCCCATCGCCGCCCTCGCTGCTACTCCCCGCGCTCGACGATGACCTGCGGCGGCTCCTGCTCCTCGGCCGCGTCGAGCTGATCGATCTCGCGGAAGAGCGCGTCGAGGTCGAGCGTCAG
Source organism: Sorangium sp. So ce119 (assembly GCF_051524405.1). NCBI lineage: Bacteria > Pseudomonadati > Myxococcota > Polyangiales > Polyangiaceae > Sorangium > Sorangium sp. So ce119. The sequence goes on from NZ_CP150310.1 coordinate 1,325,734, forward strand.
CCCGTCGCAGCCCGGCACCTCCTGGAGCAGACCCCCGTTCACGCCGAGGCGAGGCGCGTAGACCCCGTCGCGCGTGAGCTCGAAGATCTCCAGGGTGCGGAGCTGCGGATCGAGCAGCCAGTACCAGCGCACCCCGAACGCCGCGTACTCCTCCAGCTTCTCGATGCGGTCGCGACGGCCGTCCCGCGGCGAGGGCGAGACGATCTCGACCATGATGTCCGGCGGGATCGCCACGGCGCCGCGGGCCGGGGGCTTCCGGGAGGTTGGGAGGAACGCCGACACGTCGGATTTGCGCCCGCGCCGCGGCTTGAGCGCGTACTTCACCTCGGAGCCGAAGACGAAGCCGCCGCGCGGGAACAGCCATGCCCGCAGGGCGTGGATGAGCCAGGCGACGGCCAGCTCATGGACGCAATCGGGCATCTCTTCCTCGACGAGCCGGCCATCGATGAGCTCACCGGCCTCGTCTTCCGGCAGCGCTGCCCACTCCGCGACGGACAGGAGGCGCGCTGCCTGGGGTTCCGGGTACGGGCGCTGGCTCACGCCGGGAGGGTACCACCGCCGCGCGCCCTGCGCCTGGTCAGGAGAGGGCGCGTCGGCTCACCCTGGCAGGAGGCGCCGGGGTGCCGCGCCCACGCGCCGACCCGACGCGCAGGACGCGCCGACCGGCGCCCGGATGCCGCCCGGGTCGCGCGCTACAGGACGCTGGCTCCCCGTCGGGTGATCACGATGCCGCCGCTCGCGTGGGGGGTGCCGCCGGCGGCGCGCGGGCCGTCCGCGTTGCCGTTGCCGCCGACGCTGGACAGCGTGTAGCCCTCGCCGTTCGAGCTCCTGCGGTACACGAGAGGCCCTGTCCCACAAGGATCCTGCGCGAGCGACCGCAGCGCCTCCGGATAGACGCCGTCCGCATACGCCCGCTCTGCCTCGACGGTCGCGCGCGCCAGGAGATACGACGCCCGCAAGGCGCAATCGCGCCCCGCGAAGTCCTGGAGAACGTCGACGCTCATCGTGGGGTTGAGCTCCGTCGCGTGGAGGACGAGGGAGTCGATCGCGATCTCCTGAAACCGCGCGGACTGGGAGACATCACGCTGCGCGTCGCGCGCGATCTGCTCCGCGCCGCGCAGCCACGCGTCCATCCGGGGAAGGGCATGACCTACCAGGGCGCTCTCCGGGAGCACCGTCGTGAGCGCGATCGTGCCGATGGGTCGCCGCACCTCGGGAGGAAGCTGCTCGGGGAGGGCGCCCGTATCGATCAGGCTCATCACCGCTCTTCGGAGGCGCAGGCGCTCCTTCCGGAGCGCGTCGGCGAGGAGCGGCAGGTCGCGCCCTCGCTCCGCGAGCGCCTGATCCAGATCGGCGAGCTCCGCCGCGTGGAGCCGGGGCGCGCCGGCCACGAGCGCGGCGGTGGCGCGGTAGGCGTGCGTCGCGTTTTGCATGCCGACCAGGCCATCGATGAGCGACCCCGCGGACATGTCCGCGCCGACCTTGGCCACGGTGAGATAACGGTCCAGCGCGCCGCGCACATCCCCCTTGGCCGCGAGCTCGTGCCCCTCGATCAGGGCCAGTCGGCTCACGGACATGAACCGCCACACCGGGCCGTACTCGACCCACGCGCTGTCCTCCGTCAGCTCGTAGTGAGAGCACCTCGCCGCCTGCCGGAATGCGTCCATCTCCGGACGGTGCCGCTCGATCTCGGCGAGGAGCTCGGGGGACGGCCGCGCGCCCGGTCCAGCCTCGATCGCTCGCTTTATCTTCTCGGGATGGGCCTGCATCTCGATGCCCGACAGGCTCGCGTAGCTCGCCCCGCAACGTTGCTGCGCGCCGCCCTCGCCGGCGGGCCGCGAGCGCTCGCGGATCTGCGCGCGCTCGGCGTCCCATTCGGCCTGGGTGGCATCCAGGTACTCCCGGAGCCGGGACTGACCCCAACCCGACGCCCCGGTCCGGACGACCATGAGGAGCGCGGCTGTCGCCGCGAGCCCGACACTCACACGCTTCAGCCTCCCGCGGAGGCGCCCCTTGCTGTCTGTCATCGAAAGCGAAATGCCCGAGCGCAACACGCCATTCCGCGCCGTTTTGTCAACCGGATCGCGCGGCGCTGCTCGGACTTTCCTCCACGGCGCGGCGAGGGCGCGGGCCGCGCATCCCCGGGCCGATGTCACGGACGGCGCACGAAAGCGACGCTGCGGCGGCGCGTCGGCGCGTGCGCGCATGTCGAGCGTCGACGCGCGCGAACGACACGACTACTGTCGCGGCTGGTGAAGGAGCATTGCATGAGGCTTGGTACTTGGACGTTGCTTTTGCTGGCGGCTGCCGCGGTGGGCGCGGGCTGCGGGGATGACGAGGGCGCCGGCGGCGGTGCTGGGACGGGAGGCTCGGGCGGGGACGGGGCTGGCGGACAAAGCGCCGGGGGGGCCGGGGCTGGCGGGGAAGGTGGCGCGGGCGAAGGCGGGGCCGGCGGGCAGGTCTCGACGCCGCCGTGCGAGCCGGCGGACCCCACGCTGGCCGACCGCGACGCGGACGAGCTGTACGCGGCGGACGAGATCCCGCGCTTCGACTTCCACCTTCCGGAAGAGCGCTGGGCGGAGCTCAAGGCGAACGCCCGCGACGAGGAGTACGTGGAGGCCGAGGCCTGCTACAAGGGCAAGAGCCTGGGCGTCGTTGGCCTGCGCTTCAAGGGCGGTTACGGCACCCTGCAGCTGTGCTTCGACGAGCAGGGAAGGCTCACCTGCCCGAAGCTCAGCATGAAGGTGAAGTTCGACGAGTACGTCGACGGGCAGCGCTTCCACGAGCAGAAGCGCCTGAACTTCCATTCCATGACCTGGGACCCCACCAGGCTGCACGAGCGGATCGCCTACGGCCTGTACCGGGAGATGGGCGTTCCGGCCCCGAGGAGCTCGTGGGCCACGCTGCACGTGAACGGCGAGTCGCAAGGGCTCTTCTCGATGGTCGAGGAGGTCGACGGCCCCTTCCTCGAGAGCAACTTCCCCGAGGGGTCGGAGGGCGCTCTCTACAAGGAGGCGTGGCCCGTCACGGACGACGCCAGCTACTACGCGGAGCGCCTCGAGACGAACGAGGACGAGGCGACGCACGAGCGCTTCGTGGCGTTCGCGAGCGACCTCGCGTCCGCCGAGGGCGCGGAGCGCCTCGCCGCGCTGTCGCAGTGGGCGGACATCGAGCAACTGCAGCGGTACATGGCCGTCGACGAGGCGATCGTGAACTGGGACGGCGTCACCACCTTCTATGTCGACGACGCGGGCGGCGCGGGCAACCACAACTTCTTCATCTACGACGATCCCTCCTCGGGCAAATTCCGCCTCATCCCGTGGGATCTCGACCAGACCCTCAGCCCCAGCACCTATTTCGGCCAGGTGCCGCGCTGGACGGAGGCGCCGGCGACCTGCCCCACGGACCTCCTGGTGTTCATGGGCAACGAGAAGGTGCGCCAGCCGAGCTGCGACCCGCTGTTCAGCGCCTTGCTCCAGGACTCGGCGGGATATCGGGCTGCGCTCCAGGAGCTGCTCGAGGGGCCGTTCAGCGAGGGGCAGATCGAGGAGCAGGTCGACAGGTACGCCGCGCTGATCCGCGATGCCGTCGAGGAAGACCCGCTCGGGCCGGGCCTCGCCGGCTGGGAGCCGGCGGTCGAGCGGCTCAGGCAGGAGGTGCCGATCCTGCGAGAGCGCCTGGCGCGCTTCGCCAGCGGCACGCCCCTCGTGCCCTTCTCGTTCACCGCGACGGGGATCAGCGATTTCGAGGCCGCGGACACGCTCGGGCTGTACGTCGGGACGCTGCTCGCCACCAACAACGCGTCCGGCGCCGTGCAGTCGCTGACGCAGGAAGATCCGCTGAACGGCGCGCAGAGCCTGCTCCTCCGCTTCGACTTCCGCGACGAGGGGCACGCCTGGGGGCAGTACGTGTACTTCGCGGTGCCCCTCGCCGAGAGCCCCCTCGACGTGACGTCGCTCGAGGGCGTCCGCTTCCGGGCGCGCGCCGACGGGGCGCGCTGGCTGCGCTTCGACGTCGAGAGCCCCGCGCAGAGCGAGGGGATCTCCGGCGTCCGTCACGGGTGGGACGTGCGGCTCAGCGCCGAGCCTCAGCTCATCGAGCTGAAGTTCGCCGACATGGCGCTCCCCGGCTGGGCCATCGACGACGGCCGCGACCCGGGCGATGACGTGAACGACGTGCTCAGGTCGATCATCGGCCTCTCCTTTGGCCCGCAGATGAACGGCGTCGGCGCGAACGGCTTCCTCGGCCAGGGCGAGGTCGACTCGGGCACCATCGAGATCGACGACGTCGAGCTCTTCGGACCGACGTCCGGCGACCCGTGACCGGCTGACGCGCGTGCACGGGACGAGCGTCCCGAGGGACCGAGACGGTCAGCGCGCGTGAGCTTCTATCTCCGCCCGGGCGACCTCACCGGCGCGCGCCGCCACGGCGGGTGCACAAGTACCGATACATCAAACAGAGCATCGAGCCCTCTCGATGTTCCACTCCTCGAACGCGGCCGTTCCAGAACGCCGTCTTGTATCGCCCCAGGCATCGCGCACACTCCGGACGTCACGACGCGGAGATACGATGAATAAAAAAGCGCTCATCAATCATCAATTGCGTCTCGCGGTCTGCGCCGGCGTCGCGTTCAGCCTCTCCACGGCCTGCTCGGGCGCCGACGAGCCGGGCGAGCCGGTCGCGTCGCACGCGTCCGAGATCGTCGGCGGCGAGCTCGCCGAGGCGAGCCTCTGGGCCGTCCAGGTCTTCGACGTGCGCGGGAGCACGGGCGACTTCTACCAGTGCACCGGCACCCTCGTCGCGCCGCGCTGGGTGCTCACGGCGCAGCACTGCATCGCGGACGAAGGCGAGACGTCGGCGGTTCGCGTCGGCAGCAACACGTACCGCGAGGGCCGGCGCATCGCGGTCGACGCCGTCGAGGTGCCCTCGGCCGCGGCCGACATCGCGCTGCTCCACCTGACCGAGGACGCCGATGGACCGTTCGTCCAGCTCGCCGAGGCGACATCGACCTGGATCGGCAGGGACGCGACGGCCTACGGCTGGGGGAGCGAGGGCACGCCGCTCGTGATGGCGCCGTCGCTCAAGAAGGCGACCATCCACATCAATGGCTGGCACTCCGACGAGGAGCTCAAGGCGACCGGCGTGACGGGCGCGGGCTGGAGCGGCGACTCCGGCGGCCCGTGGTTCGTCGACGGGCGCCAGGTCGCCGTGTTCTCGGCCTCGAACGGACAGAACGGCACGAACCTGCACGCGACGGTCACCGGCGTCGACGTGGCGCGCCACCGGGCGTGGATCGACGCCACGATCGCCGGCGGCCCCACCGTCCACCCCAGCAACCAGGTCGTGCTCCACGATCTCTCGAACTTCTCCGGCATCTCGCAGGGCTTCGGGCTCGGCCGCCACAACCTCCCGAACTCGACGATCATCGGTGACGACCGCGCGAGCGCCATCAGGGTCCCCGCCGGGCTCCGCGTCACGGTCTTCATCGACCACGAGTTCGGGCGCGAGGCGCGCGTCTTCACCTCGGACACGAATCTCGTGGCCGCGGGCTTCGACAACACCATCTCGAGCCTCGTCGTCGCGCACGCCTCGGACCCGCAGCTGGACGCGGTCACCTTGTACGAGCACGCCGGGCTCTCGGGCGCCTCGGTCCTGTACGGCGTCGGCTCCTCCCTCTTGTACAGCAGCCCGTGGGACCAGAGGGTCAGCTCCGTCCGCGTCCCCCCCGGCTTCAAGCTGACGCTCTACGACGGGCTCTGGCGGTACTCGGCCGAGTCGCGCGTCTTCACGGCAGACGCGAACCTCGCTCCCAGCGGCTTCGACGACAAGGCCCGGAGCCTCGCCGTCGAGCGCCCGTAGGAGCGAGCGCGCGCGTGCGGCTCGCTGTCCCGCGCGCGCGCGCCTTGGCAGCTCCTCAGCGCATCTCACCACCGCCGGGCGCGCGGCGCTGCCCGCGAGCCGGCCGGCGGCGTGCCCCGCGGCGGAACCCGAGGCCGGCGGCGAGGAGCAGCGCGGTGAGGCCGCCCGCGGAGGGCGTGTCGGCGCCGAGGCGGCAGCCGCAGCCCGACGACTCGCCGCTGCCCTCGCCCCCGCCGCCTGCCCCGGACCCCGTGGCCGGCGCCCCGCCCGCGCCCGACGCGGAGCCCCCGCCCGCGCCCGACGGGGCGTTGCCCGCGCCGGACGACGTGACGGTGTCGAGCCCCGCGCCGACCGACGTGGCGGTGGTGGGCGCCGGCGGCTCGGCGACGCACGCGCCCGCCTCGCACCGCTCGCCCGCGGGGCACGCGACCCCATCGCAGGCGTCGACGCAGCTCCCGTCGCGGCAGTAGGTGCCGGCCTCGCACGCGACGCCCACGCACGCGGTCTCGACGCACCGGCCGGACTCCATGTCACAGCCCTCGTTCGTGGGACACCCGCGGCAGTTGCACTCGATCACGCAGACGCCACCCTCGCACACCTGGCCGTCGTTGCACTGGACGCCCTCGCACGGATCGAGGCAGCGCCCGCCGCGGCACACCTGATCGTGCGGGCACACCACGCCGTCGCACGCGCCGCGGCACTCGCCCTGATGGCACACCTCGCCTGCCTCGCACACCACGTCCACGCACGCCCGCTCGACGCACAGGCCCTCGACGCACACGAGCCCGTCCTCGCAGGGGAACTCCGCGGAGCCGCAGCGGTCCACGCAGCGGCCGCGGCTGCACACCTGGCTCTCCGGACAGGGCGCCTCCTCGTCGATCACGTCATCGCAGTCGTTGTCGAGGCCGTCGCACTGCTCTGCCTGGCTTCCGGGCAGCACGAACGGCGTGCAGATCACCGCGCCCTGCGCGTCGCAATCGGAGATCCCGAGGCGGCAAGCGCCCACGTTCTCGTCGACCTCGCACGGCTGGCCGGCCTCGGGGCAGGTGATTCCCGAGAAGCGGAACAGGAAGTCCTCGTAATCGAGATCGTTGCCGTTGACCCCCGCGGCGCCCGCCGCGTTCTGGAAGTCGAGATCCTCGAACCCGAGATAGAAGGTGTTGAGCAGCTCATTCGACCGGTAGATGAGATCGGAGTACCAGGGTCCCGGGGTCTCGCACGCCGTGCACATCACGTTGAACCGGTGCTCGGTGTAGTGGTACTGCGTGGCGTTCCCGTTGCCGGTGCCGTTCGGGTTGGGGATCAGCACGAAGCCGATCAGACCGCCGGCGTACGCGGGGCTCTCCCGGATCGACACGGCCGTCAGCTCGCGCGTCTCGGCGGGCGGCAGAGAGGTCGAGAACGGAAAGAGGATCTGGATGTCGCTCTCCGGCGCCGCCGTGTTGAGGTTGGCCCCGTTGTCCACGGACTTGTACAGCGGCGGGTCGTCGCTGCCGCGGGCATCGTCGACGTTGTACCAGCCGACGGCGAAGTTGGCGCCGCCGCCCTTGGCGATGTACCTGCCGCTGAACTCGCAGAGCGGCGAGAACACCTGGGGCTCCACCGCGGCGTCGGCGACGACGTCGATCCCCTCGTCGATGTCGTCGTTGTTCGCCGATCCGTTGAGCAGGTCGCTCAACCGTTCACGGACCACGGGGACGACGGTGCCGTTCGGTTGCACGACGTCGGCGCGCGCCGCCCCGCTGGCGCCGAGCACCGCCGACAGGGCCAACCACCACGCGAGAGCAGACGGTTTGCTGAAGATCGACCAGCGCATCGGGGCTTCCTCTCCTGACAGGACGCGAGAGTCCGAAAGGAAAAGTGGACGCGAACTTCCCTCGCTTGTCCAGGCAGCGCGAGCGCCCTCTCGGCTGCAAAAGCCAAGGTAATGTGGGCTGTCCGCTTACGAGACAACACTGTGTCTGCCTCCGCGCGGGGGAGATGGGCCGATGTCAGATGGATATCTCGCCGATGTCGTATGGAATCGAACGACGAGCTAGATCGGTAGGCCCGCGGCGAGGGGGTTCTCCGCGCGGGGTGGGGGATGGGCCGATGTTTGAGCCTGAGCCCTCACGCCTCCGGCTCTGCCGGAGGTGTGAGGGCTCAGGCGAGTTCGGCGGGGCCCCCACCCCGCGCGGAGAACCCCCTCGCCGCGGGCCGGGCGTCCGGCCGAGGCCTCCAGGGATCCAGGGGCCGGGCGTCCGGCCGAGCCCTTCAGGCGCTCACGCCTCGCGCTTGCGCACGATCGCCGCGAGCTCGTTGATCAGCTCGGGGACGCCCTCGCCCGTCGCGGCGCTGACCAGGTGGAGCTTCACCTTCGCCTTCGCGAACCGCGCCTTGAGCTTCGGGTAGGCCTCGCGCACGTCGGTCAGGTCGGCCTTCGTCAGCGCCACGATCTCGGGGCGCTCCGCGAGCGCCGGGCTGAACTTCTTGAGCTCCTTGCGGAGCGCCCGGTAGTCCGCGAGCGGCTCGCGGTCCTCGCCGGGATCGATCGTCACGAGGTGGAGGAGCACGCGCGTCCGCTCCACGTGCCTCAGGAACTGCATGCCGAGCCCCACCCCCTCGCTCGCGCCCGGGATCAGCCCCGGGATGTCCGCGATCACGAAGCTCGACCCGCCCGACCGCACGCCGCCGCCGATCTCGACCATGCCCAGGGTCGGGGTGAGGGTCGTGAACGGGTAGTCGCCGATCTTCGGCCGGGCCGCGGAGACCGCCGCGACGAACGTGCTCTTGCCGGCGTTGGGGAAGCCGAGCAGGCCGACGTCGGCGAGCACCTTCAGCTCGAGGCGCAGCTCGCGCGCCTCCCCGGGCTCCCCCGGCTCGGAGCGCCGGGGCGCCCGGTCGTGCGGCGACTTGAAGTGCAGGTTGCCCCGGCCCCCCTTGCCGCCGCGGGCGACAACGACCCGCTGGCCGTGCTCGGTCAGGTCGGCGAGCAGCTCGCCGCTCTCGGCGTCGAAGATCTGCGTCCCCACGGGGAGCTTCTCGACGCGGTCGGCGCCGGCGCGCCCGTGGCAGTCGCTGCCCATCCCGTGCTCGCCGCGATCCGCCTCGAGCGTGCGCGCGTACGTGAAGTCGAGTAGCGTGGACAGGCCTTCGTCGCCCACGAAGACGACATCCCCGCCGCGGCCGCCGTCGCCGCCCGCGGGGCCGCCGAACGGGATGTACTTCTCGCGGCGGAACGCGATCGCTCCATTGCCGCCATCCCCGGCGATCACCTTCAGACGGCACCGATCGACGAACCGCATGACGGCGGCTCATAGCATAAAATTCAGAAAAGACCCCACAGCGGAAGGCCGCCCCTCGCGTCGGGTCGGCCGCCGGACCGCTCGACCAGGAGATCCCAGGTGCGCGCTCGAATCCTGATCGTCGACGACAACACGAGCCTGGCCGCAAATCTGCGCGACGTCCTCGAGGGCGCGCGCGAGCTCGACGTCGAGGTCGCCCTCGCGCCCACGGGCAAGCAGGGGCTCGCGGCCGCCCGCCGCGACGGCTTCGACGTGGCGGTCGTCGACGTCAAGCTCCCGGACGCGAGCGGCCTCGAGCTGATCGCCCCCCTCCGCGCCGCCGCCCCCCACGGCGAGATCGTCCTCGTCACCGGCTTCGCCACGGTCGACACCGCCATGGCCGCGCTCCGCGCCGGCGCCTTCGCGTTCATCCTCAAGTCGTTCCGCCCGGAGGAGCTCATCTCCACGGTGGCCCAGGCGATCGAGAAGATCTCGCTGAAGCGGGAGCGCGAGGAGCTCGAGCGGCGCTACCGGGCGATCGTCGACGCGGCGGACGTGCTCATCCTCGGCCTGAACGCCGAGGGCCGCGTCGCCCTCTTCAACCCGCGCCTTTCCGCGCTGACCGGCGTGGGCGGCGACGCCGCGCTCGGCATGCCGTTCTGCGAGACGCTCGTCGACGAGTCCGAGCAGCGCCGGTTCAACCAGTCGTTCCTGGGCGTGGTCGAGGGCGACGCCGCCGCCGAGGTGGAGGTCGGCGTCCGGGACGCGGTGGGCGCGATCCGCCGGGTCCGCTGGCACCTCTCCGGCGTCCGCAGCGGCGGGCGCGGCGGCAGGACCGACCTCGTGTACGGCATCGGCATCGACGTGACCGAGCGCCGCGCCCTCGAGCGGCGCGCCGCCGACGCCGAGGCCCTGAACGCCATGGCCCCGCTCGCCCTCGGGCTCGCGCACGAGATCAGGAACCCCCTCAACGCTGCGGTCCTGGAGCTCCACCTGCTCAGCCGCGGCATCGACCGCCTCTCCGACGAGGCGATCCGCGAGCCCATGAAGCGGCGCGTCGGCATCGTCGAGGCCGAGATCGCCCGCCTGGGCCGCCTCCTCGGCGAGTTCCTCGAGCTCGCCCGCCCGCGCGCCCCCCACCGCGAGCCCGTCGACCTGTCCCGCGTCGTGCGCGACGTGCTCGACCTGGAGGAGGAGACGCTCGCGAGCCACCGCGTCGAGGTCGTCCGCGACCTCGGGGACGACTGCTTCGCGCTCGGCGACGTGGAGAAGCTCAAGCAGGTGGTCCTGAACCTCGTCGTCAACGCGCTGGACGTCATGTCCGACGGCGGGGTCCTGCGCGCGTGCGCGTCGGGGGACGCGACCGAGGTGTGGCTGTCGATCTCGGACACGGGCCCCGGGATCGATCCGACGATCCTCGCCGAGATCTTCGATCCGTTCTTCACCACGAAGGCGGCGGGCACCGGCCTCGGGCTCGCGATCGTCCGGAAGATCGTCGACCAGCACGCGGGTCGGGTGGAGGTGAACACGCGCGCGGCCGAGGGCACCACGGTCCGCGTGCGGCTCCCCCGCTTCATCGCCGAGCCCGTCTCCCGCCCGACCTCCACCTCGCCGCCGCGCGGCGCTGGAATCTGATGGGCGACGTCAGCGGGCATGACGCGCCGTACCGAGCGGCGTTCACCCGCACAGGAGACGGGCCCAGATCGGCGTTTTCGGCGCGCAGGCGTACTCATGTACGCCGAGCACCGAAAACGTCGAGGTGGGCCCGTATCCGCAGCGGGTGAGCGCCGCTCAGCCGACGATGCGCATCGGGGGCTTGAGGGGGAGGGGGGGCTTGGAGCCGGGGGCGGAGGGGATGGCGGAGGGCGCGGGCTTCGGCGCCGCCTCGCCCTCGAGGGCGGCGAGCGCGACGAAGAGGCGGTCCATGCCGTAGTCGAGCGCCACCTCGCGCTGGAAGACGTGGGCGACCTTGATGAGGCGCAACGACGTCTGCTTGCCGAGATCGATCTCGCGCTCGAGGAACGCCTCGAACGAGCCGTACCCCTTCGCCTGATACAGCTCCTGCTGCTGGATCTCGGCGAGCACCACCCCGATATCGAAGAACCCCTTGTCGAGCCGCTTGCGCAGCGTGCGGATCTTCTGGGTCTGGTTGTGGAGCTCGGCGATCTTCGCCTTGATCTCCTCCGCGCCGCTCGGCACCCGGATGGTCGCGCGCGCGCTGCCGGGGGGCGCCGGCTCGGCGGCCCGAGCCCGGGCCTCGGCGGCGTGCTTCGCGGCGTGCCGGGCCGCCCACGGCGCGGCGCCGCGGAGGCCGAGCTTACGCTTGGAGGCGCTTGACGAAGATTTCGAGTCTTCCTTGATTACCGGATTCACGGGTTTCGCAAGCTGAGCTTCTGCGCCCCCCTTGGCGCTCGAAGAGGACTTCTTCTTCGTGCCCGTCGCCTTGTCGGAGCTGCCCTGCTTTGTGATCTTCGGCATGTCGCTGCGTCCCCCGCTGGGTACGAGATCATCGCGGCCCTTCGCCACAAGCGCGCGCCGCCCGCGCGGGGGAAGACCCGCACGGCTGTCAAGTCCAATTGGATCGACAGGTCGTCGCCTTACCAAAAAATCGACCTCCCCGTCCACTAAGTTTCGGGGAGGCTTTTCGCTTTCCCGATGCCAGCATGACCCAAGATCGGTCCGAGAGCCAAAACCAGCGAGCATCGCACGCTATGGGGTCTCTCGAAAAGTGGGTCACCGGACGAGCGGTGCACGGAGCAGGTTTGCCCACAGCGAGGGCCCGTCGGGGGCTGACGCGGTGGTCCCGTGAGGGCCGCGTGCGGCCCCGTCGGCCGCCGGGCAGTCGTCCCCGTCGTTCGCGGCGTCCCCTCGCCGGCGCGCGCCCCTGCCGCGCGGTCTCCAAGCGCGGGGGGCGGTCGTGGTAGATCGCGGTCCATGAGCTCTCCGCCCGCCGATCGCGGCCCCGATGACGTACCCAAGGCCGCGCCTGCTGATGCGCCGCGTCGAGCGAGCGAGATCCCGCGGGGCCTGGCGAGCAGCCGGATTGCTGTGGTGGTGAACGGCAACGCCAAGAGCGTGACGGCGGAGGTGATCGAGACGCTCGACCAGATCCTCGACACGGGCGACCTGTTCGTGTCGCGGCGGGTGGAGGAGAGCGAGGGCATCGCGCGGATCCTTGTCGACCGGGGCTACGGCACGATCCTCACGGGCGGCGGCGACGGGACGTTCACGGTGGTGGTGACGGCGGTCGTGAACGAGGCGAAGCGGCGCGGGCTGCCGCTGCCGCGGTTCGGGCTGCTGCGCCTCGGGACGGGCAACTCGCTGGCGTGGGTGCTCGGCGCGTCGGGGGGCGCGGGCGCGAAGCCCGGGCTCGCGGTGGACCTCCAGCGGCTGCGCGCCGAGGCCGGCAGCCGGAACCTGCGGCTCGTGGAGGCCGAGGACATCCTGTCTCCGTTCTGCGGCTTCGGGATCGACGCGGTGATGCTGCGCGACTACAACGCGGTGAAGTCGGCGCTCGCGCGGGGCCCGCTGAAGCGGCTCGCGCCGGGGCCGGTGGCGTACGCGGTCGCGGCGACGACGCGGACGATCCCGAGCTACCTCGTGCGGCGCACGCCGCACTGCCGCATCATCAACGAGGGCAATGACGCGATCCGCGTCGGCGAGAAGGGGGCGATCCTCGGCGCGCCGATCAAGAAGGGCGGCGTCATCTACGAGGGGCCGGCGAAGATCGCGGCGCTGTCGACGATCCCTTATTACGGCTTCGGATTCCGGATGTTCCCCTACGCGGACGACCGCCAGGACCGGATGCAGCTCCGCGTGTCGATGATCTCGCCGTTCACGTTCGTGCGGAACTTCTCGAGCATCTGGAACGGGGAGTTCGACGACCTGGAGACGGTGTTCGACTACTTCGTCGACGAGGTCACGATCGAGATGGACCCGGCGACGAGCTTCCAGATCGGCGGCGACGTCCGCGGGGAGCGCTCGCGCGTGCGGGTGCGGCTGACCGAGCCGATACGGATCGTGGATTTCTACGCGCCGCCGCGGGGGTAGCGGCGAGCTCGCCTGGCTCAGCGGCCAGTGGCACGATCTGACGCTCATGAGCCACCATGACCCGTGGTCTCGGCACGGTCGGCACATAGTGGCACGGACTGTCGATGTGGGCAGGCGGTCACCATCGACGCTTTGACGTGTTTCCAACGAGTTAGCCGTCACCGAGCGGCTGGCGTGCGGCTTGCCAAAGGGATGTGCCATGAACACGACATCCTTGATGGCTCATTCTGTTTCCGTGAGAACTCTTTCCTTCTCGCTGCTCCTGGCGGCGGTGTCCTTCGGTGGCGGGTGCGTCGCAGAAGTGACCTCCGTGCCGGGCGAAGGGACGGATGGAAGCGCGCTCGAAGGCGAGGAGGGCGCGGCCGAGGGCGAGGAGGGCGAGGAAGAGGCCGAGCCGGCGTGCACGATCGGCGACAGCCGGAGCTGCGAGATGAACGGGGGGGGCGGCTTCGAGCAGTGCGAGGACGTCGAGGGGGTGCCGACCTGGACCGGGTGTCAGTCGAGCAGCAGCAGCACGCCGCTCGTGCTCTCGTTCGATCAGCGGCCGATCGAGTACCTGACCGCGATGACGGGCGCGTTCGATCTGACCGGGCTCGGGGCCACGGTCGCCACCGACTGGCCCACCGCGGCGACGCCGTGGCTCGCGATCGATCGGGACGGCAACGGCGCGATCGACGGCGGTGAGGAGCTGTTCGGCTCGGCGACGGTGCTCTCGAGCGGCGCCCGCGCGGACAACGGGTTCACCGCGCTGCGCGAGCTCGACACCGACGGCGACGGCCGGATCACGGCGCGGGACGAGGCATGGTCGCGGCTCGTGCTCTGGAGCGACCGCGACGCGAACCGCGCCTCGAGCACCGGCGAGCTCGAGCCGATCGCGTCGCGCGGGCTCGTCGCCATCGAGCTCTCGTACGGGCGCGAGCGGCGCTGCGACGGGCGCGGCAACTGCGAGGTCGAGCGCGCCGCGTTCACGTTCTCGGACGGCGCGGTGACGCGGACCGGCGCGGTCGTGGACGTGCACCTGCGGTGGCAGTGAGGCGGCGGCCCCGGGGGGGGCGACGCCGTGAGGGCCCCACGGAGCTGGAATAAGACGGAGGTGGGGGTTCACACGAAAGGCAATTGCACGGAAGATGTCGCCGCGCAGGGGGTCAACCATTCTGCGCCCTCGACATTCGAGTCTCCCCTTTTGCCTGGAGTGACGGATGAACCTGCGATGGATGACCTGCCTTCTCATGCTGGGGCTGACGGCGAGCGCCGCGGCATGCGGAGATGACGACGGCGCCCCGAGCGCGAGCACAGGGACGGGCGGCAACGGCGGCGCGGACGCGACAGGGGGAGGAGGGCAGGGAGGCGACGCCGGCGCGACGGGCGGCGGCGGCGGTGGGACGAGCGGCGTCGGGGGGGCGGGTGGTGCCGGGGGCACGGGTGGTGCCGGGGGCGCGGGCGGCAGCGGCGGCGCGGGGGGCGCGGGCGGCAGTGGTGGATCCGGCGGCGTCGATGGCTCAGGCGGTACGGGTGGAATCGGCGGCTCAGGCGGTACAGGTGGAGTCGGCGGCTCAGGCGGTACAGGTGGAGTCGGCGGCTCAGGCGGTACGGGTGGAGTCGGCGGCTCAGGCGGTACGGGTGGAGTCGGCGGCTCAGGGGGCGCGGGCGGCACGAGCGACGCTGGCGCCTCGGGCGGCGTCGGCGGCTCGGAGGGCGTCGGCGGTTCAGCGAGCGCGGGCGGCACCGGAGGCTCGGGCGGCTCCGGGGGCGCGGGCGCAAGCACCGACCGGCCCGACGGCGCGGCGTGCACCGAGGACGCTCAGTGCGCGGGCAACTTCTGCAACCGGGAGGCCACGAACGGGTGGCCCGGCGGCTACTGCATCAGCTCGTGCGCGCACACCGGCGGCGTCTGCCCCGGCGATGGGGTCTGCATCGCGACCGGCAGCAACGGCGACCTCTGCTACGGAGGGTGCAGCACGTCGAGCGATTGCCGGCCCGGCTATGCCTGCGCCCCCGCCGCCGACGGGACGCTGAGCTGCCGCCCGGCGTGCACCGAGGACGCGCAGTGCCCGACGCGCGGCAGGTGCAACCTGCGCACCGGCCTGTGCAGGATCTACGAGGCGAGCTGCGAGGACGGCGAGGACAACGACCGCGACGCCGCCATCGATTGCAGCGACGACGATTGCCGTGAGACCTGCACGGCGCTCGCCGCAGCCGCGTGCGCGGCAGCGCCGCCCGCGCTGCCGGAGGTCTCGGGCGACTCCTCGCTCGGGACGAGCGCGTTCGAGGGCGACTGCACGGGCGCCGGCCGCGAGGACGTGTACCTGTTCACGCCGCCCGAAGGACAGTCGGGCACGCTCTCGGTCGTGCTCGAGTCGGACTCGAACCACGGGCTCCACGCGCGCAGCGCGTGCGCGGATCCGGGAGCCGAGATCGCCTGCGCGAACGACAGCCCCGGCGGGCTCCCCGAGTCGATCGAGGTCGTCCTGGGCGCGGGCGAGTCGGTCGGCCTCGTCGTCGACGCCGCGGAGGCGGGGGACGAGGGCCCGTACACCCTGCGCTCCACGTTCACGCAGGCGGTCTGCGGCGACGGCGTCCTCACCCGGCCCGAGCAGTGCAACGCGGTCGAGGAGCCCTACGGCTGCGCCAGCGACTGCGCCGCGTTCTGCGAGGGCGCGCGGGAGGCGGTCCTCGGCGTGAACACGGGCGACACGCTGACAGGGACGGTCGCCTTCAGGGGCGAGTGCCTCGAGCCGGACGCGCGCGAGGACGTCTACCGGTTCACGCCCCCGGCCGATGGCACGCTCACGCTGGTGCTGTCGTCCGCCACCGACCAGGCCCTGTACGTGCGGTCGAGCTGCCTGGACACGACCACCGAGCTCGCGTGCGTGGACCGCCAATCCGGCGGCGTCGACGAGCGGCTCGTGCTCGACGTGACCGGCGGCGTCCCGCTGTTCATCTTCGTCGACGGCTTCTGGTCCCTGGCCGACGCCGGCCCGTACACGCTCGACGTCTCCTTCGAGCCGTGAGCGCGGGCGCGAGCGCCGGTATCCCACCCCGCCTGCGCGACACGCGGCCTCGCGGCGGGGCGTGAGGTCCCGGTCGCCCCGCGATCAGTCGTAATACTCGTTGCCCAGGTGGGTGATGAGGTCCTCCCCCATGAGCCAGCGCATCGTGTTCTTGAGCTTCATCGACTGGATGAAGAGGTCGTGCTCCGGGTACAGCTCCGGCGCCGTCATCGGGCTCTTCCAGTAGAAGCTCAGCCACTCCTGCGTGCCGCGCAGCCCGGCGCGCTGCGCGAGATCCAGGAGGAGCGCCAGGTCGAGCACGATGGGCGCGGCGAGGATCGAGTCGCGGCAGAGGAAGTTGATCTTCATCTGCATCGGGTAGCCGAGCCAACCGACGAGATCGATGTTGTCCCAGCCCTCCTTGGCGTCGCCCCGAGGAGGGTAGTACTCGATCCGCACCTTGTGAAAGAGCTTGCCATAGAGCTCGCCGTGCGCGTGCGGCTGGAGGATGTGCTCGAGCACCCCGAGCTTCGAGACCTCCTTGGACTTGAACGACTCCGGGTCGTCGAGCACCTCGCCGTCGCGGTTGCCGAGGATGTTCGTCGAGAACCACCCGGCGACGCCGAGCATCCTCGCCTTGAGCCCCGGGGCGATCACCGTCTTCATGAGCGTCTGGCCGGTCTTGAAGTCCTTGCCGGCGATCGGCACCTCCTGCTTCCTCGCGAGCTCCCAGGCGGCCGGGAAGTCGACCGTCAGGTTCGGGGCGCCGTTCGCGAACGGGATGCGCTCCTTGAGGCACGCCCAGGCGTAGATCTGGGAGCTCGAGATCGCCGGGTGATCCTCGGCGAGGCCCGCCTCGAAGCGCGCGATCGAGGCGTGGACCTCGGCCGGCGCGAGGTGCACCTCGGTCGAGCCGCACCAGACGGCGACGGCGCGCGCCGCGCCGCTTTCGCGCAGGAAGGCGCGGAGATCCTCCCGGACCTGCTCGACCATCTCGGCCTTGCTCGCGCCCTTCTTCACGTGGTTGCCGTGGAGCCGCCGCACGTACTGCGGGTAGAACACCGCGGGCATCGGCCGGATCCGCTCGAGCTCGTCGCGGACGGCGTCGAGGTGGCGTCGCTCGAGCACGTCCGCGTGGCGCGCCGACTCGTAGGCGTTGTCGGGGAAGATGTCCCACCCGCCGAACACGAGCTGATCGAGCGTCGCGAGCGGCAGGAAATCCTTGATCCTGGGCGCGCGGTCGTCGGTCCGCCGGCCGAGCCGGATCGTGCCGAGCTGCGTGAGCGACCCGATCGGCGCCGCGAGGCCGCGACGCGCGAGCAGGGTGCCCGCGATGGTCGTCGTGGCGACGGCGCCCAGGCCCGGCAGCAGGACCCCGAGCTTGCCCTCCGCCTTCTTGATCTCTTTCGGCTGCTTCACGTGACGTGTTCCCCCCCGGTCGCGGTCGTGGGCGCTCCTCGGGCAAGGCGGCGCATCCGCCGGTGCCGTGCGCCCGGCGAGCGACGTCGGCCGCGGTCGCGCGGCGCTGCGACCGCCGGGAGCATGAGGCCAGGCGAGCGTGATCACCACGGCGCGGCGCGCGCGCGACGGCGTTTCCCGCGCGCGCCCTTCGCCGGCTTCCTGCGCGCCCTTCAGCCCGGCGCCTCGGACGGCGGCGGTAGGGCGCGAGGCGCAGCGCGCGGCAGGGTCTTCAGGGCGCGGCCGGCGGGTAGCCGGCGGCGGGGGTCATGGCCTCGATCCACGCGCGGATGGCGGCGACGCCCGCCTCGTCGACGCGGCGGGTCGCGATCGGCGGCATCTGCTCGGGCGGCGCGCCGGGCGCGTCGCGCCGGGACATGGCGCGGAGCAAGGTGCTGCGATCCGGATCGAGGGGCCTTATCCGGTAATAGCGCGCTTCTGGTGGCGCCCCGGGCGGGCGGACCTTCGATGGCTGGTTGATCGCCGTCTGGTAGACGCGCGTCCCGCGCGCGTCGCCGACCCGGCCGGCAGCGTCGATGTCGAGGCGCATCTCGAAGTGCGTCGCGACGCCGAGCGGGTGGTGGCACGACACACCGCAGTTGGCGTGGAGCAGGCCGAGGGCGCGCCGCTCCGTCGCGCTCCCGGGCACGTCGAGCGCGGCCGGGTCGGGGAGCGCGCCGCCGGAGGTCGTCGAGAGCAGGCCGCGCTGGACGAGCTCGGCGTAGGTGAGGCCGCTGGCCTCCGGCGCGGCGAGCTGGATCGCCTCGAAGCCGAGCGGGTTGTCGGTCTTGCCCGCATGGCAGCGGATGCAGTCGACCTGCGCGGGGATCGCGTAGCCGTCGGTGCCGGGCACCTGGGGGACGCCGGCCTTCACCTGGAGCGCGCGCGCGCCGTCCTCCGACCAGGCGTAGGTGGCGCGCGTCCAGCGATCCTCCGCGGTCTTCCAGAGGAGCCTCGTCTCGATCCGGCGGACCGCGCCGGCGACGGGCACCCGGAACTCCTTCCACAGCCTGGTGCCGACGGGGAAGCTCCAGTCGTTCATCCGGGAGACATCGATGGTCGAGCCAGGAGGGAGGTAGATCCAGCGCGTCTTCTCGGCGCCGTCGCTCCAGAGCTCGAAGGCCGGCTTGAACTCGCGGACGCCCTCCGCGAGCGTGCGCGCGCCGAAGTCGCTGTACAGGCCGGTGCAGCGGAGATCGTGAGGATCGGTGTCGCCGTCCTTGCAGGGCGGAAGCTCCGGGGGGGCCTCGGCCGGGCCGGCGCCGGGGCGCTCGCTCGCGCGGGCGCCGCGCGCGGCCGCGGGCGCCGTCATGTCGAGCCGGTCGGGCGCGGGGACGGGCTCGGTCCGGGGCGTCTCCTTCGCGCTGCAGCCGCCGCTCGCGAGCAGCAGCGCCGCGATGGCGGCTTGCCAGAGCCGGCCGCTCGTGATGGAGGAGGAGACGGAGGTGTCCGCTTGATCGAGAGACGGATTCCGCGGCGCGCCGTCGGGCGCGCTGCCTGCGTGACGAGAGCGTGCGCGTTCCATCGGGCCGCCTGCTGCCTCCTGCTCGCGGGCAGTGTAGCCGCCTGCGAGCGACGCGTGCAGGTCGCGGGGCCGCCCGACGCATCGCGCGAGGGCGGCCCCACCGGCCAGGTCGCGGCAGGGGGCGCGGCGTCGCCGGCCAGGGCGGGCGCCGCGACGACCGGCGCGGCGCCCGCGGCGCCGGAAGGTGGGCCTGCGGCGCCCGCGGCGACGGGCGGCGCGCCCGCGGCGCTGGCCGCGTCCGGCGCGGAGCTCGCTCGCCCGGCGAAGTGCGGCGGCGTTCCGCCGCTGAAGCTCACGCTGGTCGCGAGCGGGCTCGATCAGCCGACGTACGTGGCCGCGCCGCCCGGCGATCCGGCGCGCCTCCTGGTGCTCGAGAAGACGGGGACCATCCGGCTCCTCAAGGACGGCGCCATCCAGCCGGCGCCGTTCCTCGACGCGCGATCGCGCGTGTTCTTCCCGGCGCCGAACGCGGAGGGCGGGCTGCTCGGGCTCGCGTTCCACCCGGACTACGCGAAGAACGGGCGCTTCTGGATCCACTACTCGTCGGCCCCTCGCGGCAACGTCGTGATCGAGGAGTGGAAGCGCGGGGCGCAGGGCGGCGACGCCGCCCACCCCGAGCCGGTCCGCTCCCTCGTCGACGTGAAGCACGGCGCCTGGAACCACGTCGGCGGCATGCTGGCCTTCGGCAAGGACGGCTTTCTCTACGCCGCCATCGGCGACTCCGCGCGATCGCCGAGCCCGGCGGCGGATCTCACCTCGAAGCTCGGCAAGATCCTCCGCATGGACGTCGATCAACCGGGCAGGGCGCCGGCGGGCAACATGACGAGCGGCGATCCGATGGTCTGGGATTACGGGCTCCGGAACCCGTGGCGCTTCAGCTTCGACCGGCTCACCGGGGATCTGTACATCGGTGATGTCGGCCAGAAGAGCTGGGAGGAGATCCTCGTGGAGCGCCCTGGCCAGGGGAGGAACGATTACGGCTGGGAGGCGATGGAGGGCAGCCATTGCTATCCTCCGGGCTCCACGTGCAAGCCGCGCGGGGTCCCGCCCGCGGTCGAGCACCCGCGGAGCGAGGCGGGCTCGATCGTCGGCGGCTATGTCTATCGCGGCGCGAAGATCCCGTGCCTGCGCGGCCGCTATCTCTACGGCGATTACGTGACAGGCCGCTTCTTCTCGTTCGTATGGGACGGCAAGGCCGCGACCGACCGCGTCGAGCTCACCTCCGCCCTGAGCCCGAACGGACTCCCGTCCTCGTTCGGCGAGGACGCGGCCGGGGAGATCTATGTGGTGATGTTCAACACGGGGCGGATCTATCGGATCGATCCGGGTTGAGGTCACGCAGCGACGTATCGAGGAAGTCGAGGACGTCTCGCTGGAGCTGGCGCTGAAACGCCTCTCGATCGAAGCCGGGGGGATCGGTGGCGGGCAGGAAGCCCGGGTTGCGCATGGCGGGAGGAAACGGGCTCAGGAAGGAGAAGTGGCCCGCGTTCTCGACGATCGTGCAGGTGACCTGAGCCCGGTCGGGGACGAGGTCGAGGACGAGCTGCCCTTGCCACCTCGGCGTGATGCGGTCGTGCTCCGCCACGAGCAAGAGGATGGGTACCCGCACGTCCTGCAAGGCGTCGTTGGGGACGAACCAGCTCGCCGCGGGGGCCATCAGGACCAGCGCCTTGACGCGCGGGTCTCTCGTGACCGCGACCCTCTGCCCTGGCCCTGTCCAGGGCTGCCCGCCCGCCACGGCGAGCGCGGTGTAGCCGCCCATGGAGTGTCCGACGATCGCGACGTTGTCGCGCTGCAGGTGAGGCCCGATCTCCGCGTCGGCACAGAGGGCATCCATCGTCAGCCGGACGTGGCGAGGTCGATTCTCGAGGTTCTCGACCGTCTCGGACAGGGACCGATCGTTGCGATTGTCCCCGGGGTGCTCCGGCATGGCGACGATGTACCCGCTCCGCGCCAGGTGGGACGCGAGCGTCCGGTAAGCGAGGGGCGTGCCCCCGCTGCCGTGCGAGATGACGACGAGGGGCGAAGGGCCACCGGGAAGGGGCGCGTTCGGAGCGACCTC
The DNA here is from genome assembly GCF_051524405.1 of Sorangium sp. So ce119. Classification (NCBI taxonomy): domain Bacteria; kingdom Pseudomonadati; phylum Myxococcota; order Polyangiales; family Polyangiaceae; genus Sorangium; species Sorangium sp. So ce119. The sequence continues at coordinate 1,346,941 of NZ_CP150310.1, forward strand.
GAGCGAGTAAGGCCCCATCGCGACGACCTCGGCGGGGACGTGCGTCGGGTACATCAGCAGGACGGGGAACGAGAGGTCCTTCGTCGCGTCTCGCACGACCAGGCTGCGGCTGCCCACGGATCGATTCATGCGCGTTTCTCCGGAGGGTGACGGGGAGAGCAGGGCAAGGGCGGCGACGCCGCTCAGCCGATCGAGCGTCAGGTCCTCGTCCAGGTGCGCGTCGATGTGATCGAGCACCCTGCGGAACCTGACGATGTAGGCGTTCTCGGCGGCTGCGGTCAACGCGGCATCCTCCTCGGCGAGGGGCAACGTAGCGAGGGGCTGTCCGTCGTGCCTGACCGAAGTTGCTGAACTTCAGGGCGACCGGCCCGGCGAGGCGCCTCAGCCGGCGCGCGCGAGGTCGTCGCGGGCCTGCGCCGTGAGCTCGAACGAGCGCACGCGCGCGGCGTGGTCGAAGATCTGCGAGGTCACCATGAGCTCATCGGCGCGGGTGCGGGCGATGAAGGCCTCCAGGCCGCGCCGCACCGTCTCCGGCGAGCCCACGACCGAGCAGGAGAGCGCCTGCTCGATGCCGGCGCGCTCCAGGGGGCCCAGCTCGCGCTCGAAGCCGTCGACCGGCGGCGGCAAGGGCCCCGGACGGCCGCGGCGCAGGTTGACGAAGGCCTGCAGGAGCGACGTCCACAGCAGGCGGGCCTCCTCGTCGGTGTCGGCCGCGAACACGTTGAACCCGAGCATGACGTACGGCTGCGCGAGCTGGTCCGACGGGCGGAACTCCCTGCGGTACAGCGCGATCGCCTGCATCATCTGGCCGGGCGCGAAGTGCGAGGCGAACGCGTACGGGAGGCCCAGCGCCGCCGCGAGCTGCGCGCCGAAGAGGCTGGAGCCGAGGATCCAGATCGGCACGTCCAGGCCGGCCCCGGGCACGGCCCGCACGAGCTGATCCGGCTCCACCGGGCGGAAGTAGCCCATCAGCTCGAGGACGTCCTGGGGGAAGCCGTCGACGTCGCCGGCCAGGGTGCGCCGCAGCGCGCGGGCGGTGACCGGATCGGAGCCGGGCGCGCGCCCGAGGCCGAGATCGATGCGCCCAGGAAAGAGCGACGCCAGCGTGCCGAACTGCTCGGCGATCACGAGCGGCGCGTGGTTCGGCAGCATGATCCCGCCCGCGCCGACGCGGATCGTCGAGGTGCCGCTGGCCACGTGCGCGATCACGATCGAGGTCGCCGCGCTGGCCACGCCGCCCATGTTGTGGTGCTCGGCCAGCCAGTAGCGGCGGTAGCCGAGCCGCTCGGCGTGCCGGGCAAGGTCGAGCGTGTTGCGGAAGGCCTGGGCGGCGTCTCCGCCCTGGACAATCGGAGATAGGTCGAGAACGGAAAAGGGGATCATGTCGGACACCTCGCTCGACTGTTGCACGACAAGGACGGTCGCGGGAGCGCCGGGGGAGCGGCGCTGCCCCGGGGCGTGAACGCCCCGCCGTCCAGCGCTCCCGTCCGTCCGGCGCCCCGGCCCGCGGCGGTCGAGCCGCCTGGAACGGTCATGACGCGGCCGCGCCCGCTGTACTACGCTCCTCGAGTGCGCCGTTCCGTCTCGCCGCTGCGCCGCCTCCCGCAGGTCCTCGTCGTCGTCGCCGCCTCGGCCGCCGCGCTCGCGCCGCCCGGCGACGCGGCCGCGTTCCTCTGGCCCAACGTGCCGGAGCAGATCGCGCGGGCGCTCACGTCCGGCGACGTGTCGGAGCGCCGGCTCGCCGCGACCCGCGTCGGGGAGCTCGCCCCGGAGACGGCGATCCAGCTCATCCAGAAGGGCATGAGCGACCCGGACGTCGAGGTGCGGCTGCACCTCGCCGGGGCGGCCGTGCGCTTCCGGATGCCCCGCGCGGGGGACCTCGTGATCGAGTGGCTCGGCGAGGGCGACGCGCGCCTGCGGCTCGCGGCCTGCGACGTGATCCGCGCGGCGCCCACGGACCGATCCGTCGTGGCGCTCGGGCGGGTGCTCGGCGATCCCGATCCGCACGTCCGCCTCGCCGCGGCGGCCGCGATGGGCGCAGCGGGGCTCCCGGACGCTGTCTCGCCGCTGCTCGGCCACCTCGACGATACAGCGCCGGAGGTGCGCGCGGAGGTCGCGCGCGCGCTCGGCCGCATCGGCGACACGCGCGCGGTCGTGCCGCTCATCGGCAAGGTCCAGGACTCGGTCCCGGAGGTCCGCAGGGCCACGGCGCGGGCGCTCGGGGAGCTCGGCGACGCGCGTGCGGTCAGCGCGCTCATCCTGGCGCTGCAGGACGCGTCCCCGGACGTCCGCGTCGAGGCGGTGACCGCGCTCGGCCGGCTGCGCTCGGACGACGCGACGTCCGCGATCGCCGATGTCGTCGCGGCGTCGCCGGGGGCGTTCCCCGGGTCGCGCCCGGCCGACAGCGGCACCTCGAGCAACGATGTGCGGGAGGCGGCGCTCCGCGCGCTCGGCCGCATCGGCTCCGACGCGGCGGTGAGGGTGCTGCTCGCGGCGCTCGCGAAGGACGACCCCGCGGCGCCGCGATCGGCGGTCCGCGACGCGCTGGTCAGCGCCGGGAAGCAGAGCGCGACCGTCCCGGCGCTCATCGCCGCGCTCGCGGCCGCGCCGTCGGCGAACACAGCGGCGGGCGCCGCCCTCGTGCTCGGGGAGCTCAAGGCCGACGGAGGGCTCCCCGCGATCGTCCGCGGCATGCAGCGCGGCGTCGTCCCGCTCCGGCACGGGCTCCGCGCCCTCGGGGCGCTCGGCGACCCCGCGGCGCTGCCCAGCGTGCTCGAGCTGCTCGGCGACGCCGACCCCTCGGTCCGCCGCGAGGCGATCCGCGCCGCGACCGCGCTGCTCGATCCAGCGCGGCCCGACGGGCGCGCGGTCGACCCCGCGCGCGCCCTGCTGGTCGACCCGGCCACGCCGCACGACGAGAAGCTCGCCCTCGTCCAGCTCCTCGGGCGCACCGGCTCGCCGCGCGCGCAGGAGGTGCTGCTGCCGCTCGCGAAGGCCCGCTCCGCGCCGCTCCGCCTCGCGGTCATCGAGGCGCTCGGGGCCGCGCGCGCCGCCGGCAAGCTCGGCGCGTCCGTCGACGCCGCGCTGCTCGAGGCGCTCGACGACGAGTCGGCCGACGTGCGCCTCCGCGCGGCGGTCTCGCTCTCCCGCGTCGCCGGCCCGGGGAGCGCGCGCGCGCTGCTCCAGCGCCTCACCGTCGCCGCCGAGCAGGACCGCGGCGCGCTCGGCATCGCCCTCTCGGGCGCGCTCTCCCGCGTGGCGGACGACGCGAAGGACGGGCGCGACAAGGGCCTCGTGCAGGACGTCGCGGCGGCGATCGCCAGCGCCCCGGACGCCGCGCGCGACGCGCTGATCGAGGGGCTCGGCCGCATGCCCGGGCAGGCCGCGGGCGCCGCGCTCGCCGGGATGGCCGCGGCCGCGCCCATCGACGACCGCCGCAAGATCGCCGAGTCGCTCGCGGGCCACGCCGCGCACGCCGGCGCCGCCGCCGCCCTCCGCAAGCTCGCGGGCGACGCGGATCCGGGCGTCCGCGCCAACGCGATCTGGTCGCTGGGCGCCGTGGGCGAGGGCGACGCGCTGCCGCTGCTCCCGCCCCTCCTCGAGGACCCCGACGCCGCCGTCGCGGGCAACGCGGCCGGCGCGATCGGCCGCATCGCCGCCCGCGCCGGCCAGCCCGCCCGCGCGGCCGCGGCGCTCTGCGGGGCGCTCTCCGACGCGCGCCCGTACGTGCGCGCCAACGCGCTCGCGGGCCTCACCGTCGCCCGGGCGCGCTGCGACGGCGCCGCGGCCCGCGACCTGCTCGCGCGCGACCCCGCCGAGGCGGTGCGCCTCGCCGCCGCCGACCACCTCGCGCAGGGCGGCGCCGACGCCGACCGGCGCGCGCTCGCCCGCTGCGCCAGCGAGGACAGGAACGCCACCGTGGCCGTGCGCTGCGCGCACGCCGCCCCGCCGCGTGCGCCCGCCTCGGGCGCCGAGGACGTCGTGGTCTTCGTCGTCCCCTTCGACGCCGGCCGCGACGGCGTCGCCCGCGACGCGCCGGCCCCGCGCGCCCCGTTCGCGCTCGTGCGCGCGGACGGCCTCATGCGCCTCGGCGTCGCCGACCGCCGCGGCGAGCTCTTCGAGCGCGGCGCGCCCCGCGGGCCGATCCGCCTCGCCGTCCCGGCGCCGCTCGTGAAGTGAGCCCGCGCCCGCCGCGCTGAGCCGTTCGCCATGCGCAGCCGACCCGACGTCGAGCTCCGGATGTCCAGGACCGTCCACCCGGGCGACGTCATCCTGGTCGAGCTCGTGCTCCGCAGCCGCGGCAGGACGCCGGTCGACTCGATCGAGCTCCACCTGGAGGGCATGCAGGTCGCCCGCGTCGAGGAGCGCGTGCTCGTGCCCCCCCACTTCCTCTCGCTCGTCGCCCGCGTCTCCGGGGAGACGACGCTCCCGGACGGCGAGCAGCGCTACCGCGCGAGCTTCCCGCTCCCCGCCGACGCGCCCTGCTCGTACCTCGGCACGCGCGCCGAGATCCGCTACGGCATCACGCTCACCATCGCGATCCCGTGGTGGCTCGACGTCCAGGAGTCGTACGAGGTGCTCGTCACGCCGCGCCCCGTGACGCGCCCGGCCCGGGCGCCGACCGCGGGGACCACGGCGCGCGGCGACAGCCCCTTCATCGAGGTCTCGCTCGACGATCAGGTCTTCGCGCCCGGCGACGAGATCTCCGGGGCGGTGGCGCTCGGCAACGTGCAGGGGCGCGGCGTGCGCGGGATCGAGATCTCGCTGGTCGGCGTCGAGCGCCTCCTCAGCGCCGACCCCGCCGCGTCGAACCGCGCGACCGAGGCGCACCGCTTCACCGCCTTCCGCCGCGCGGACAGCCGCGACGAGGGGCGCGAGCTGCCGTTCCGGTTCCGGATCCCTCGATCGGTCGCGCCCTCGTTCGACGCCGGCTGGGTCGCGCTCGTCTGGGGGATCGAGGTGCGCGTCGAGCTCGCGCGCGGGGGCGGCATCGTCCACACGACCCCGCTCGTCCTCGGCGTCTTCGATCGGCCGCCCGGCCTCGGCGCGATGCGCCGGCAGATCGGCTCGGGGAGGTGGCGCGCGGTCTGGGAGGCGGTCGGCGCGCGCCACGGGCTCTCGCTCGACCCGCTGGAGCTGCGCCTCTCGGGCGCGCTCTCCGGCTGCGCGGCGTCCGTGTGGATCGACGCGGGCTCCTCGTCGAGCGGCGCGCTCGTGGGCGAGCTGCGCTGGCCATCGTGGGGGCTCGACCTGGACGTCGGCGTGAAGCGGTTTTTGCTCGCGCTCTCGTCCGAGGACGAGGAGGGCTTCGGCCGCCGCTACCGCGTGCGTGGGCGCGACCCGGGCCAGGTTCGCGCCGTCATCGCGGGGCCGCTGCGCCGGGCGCTGCTCGCCTTCGACGACGTCCGGCTCGACGACGAGCGCGCGGCGGTCCGGTCCCGCACGCCGGGCCACGACCAGCCCTGGCTCGGCGCGTTCCTCGAGCACCTGGCCGCGCTGGCGGCCGAGATCAGCGCCGCGGCCGGCCGCATCCCGCCGCCCACGCCGATGGCGGGGATGCGCCCGGCGTGGGAGCGGTTCGCGGCCGAGCTCCACGGCCGCTTCGAGGTAGGCCGCATGCGCATCCGCGACGCGCAGCTCGACGGCGCCACGTTCCACATCGACACGTGCTTCGAGCGCGGCCCGCACCCCGAGTGCTCCGAGGTCACGCTGGTGCTCGACCCGCCGCTCGACGCCGCGCTCGATCACGACGACCCCGAGCTGCTGCGCGCGGCCTCGCCCGGGGTGCGCGAGGCGGTCAAGCGCCTGCGGGCCCGCGCGCGCGCGCTCCGCATCGCCCCGCACGCGATCGTGGTCACGGTGCCGGCGCCGCTCGAGGACCCCGCGACCCTGCGCGACCTGCTCGGCGCGCAGCTCCACCTGGCGGCGCTCCTGCGCGGCCCGCGCGTCGCCGGCCCGTACCGCTGAGCCGCGCGCGCGGGATGGATTGGATGGGATGGGATGGGATGCGAGACGCGCCGTACGCGCGGGAGATGCTGGAAGCGCGGGAGGGGCGAGAGGGGCGAGGTGCGCGAGCGCGGGGAGGCGCCGGGAATCTCCTTACGCCGCGCGGCGCTCGTTTGCGCGCAAATTTCCACACAAAACGCCGGCTGATCCGGGCTAGAGTCCCCTCCCATGCTCGACAAGCTCTCTCGCCAAGAACGCCTCCAGCTGATGCGGTTCATCTGTTCGTTCGCCTGGGCCGACCTCCAGGTGCGCGAGCAGGAGCGCGAGTTCGTGCGCAAGATGATCCTGCGGCTCCAGCTCGACGAGGAGGAGGCCAAGGAGGTGCGCGGCTGGCTCGACGTGCCGCCGACGGCCGACGACCTGGATCCGATGAAGATCCCCCGCGCGCACCGGCAGCTCTTCCTGGCCGCCGCGCGCGAGATGATCTCGTCCGACGGCGAGATCGGCGAGGAGGAGCGCGAGAGCCTGAGCCTGCTCGAGCAGCTCACGCGCTGATCCGGGCGCGGTGCGCTCGACGGCTGGATGGATCAAGACGCGACGCGGCGACGCGGTGACCGATGATCGGGTGATGGGTAGAGGACGATGAGCACGATGGCGCAGGGAGGGGCCGGCGAGGGCCGGGCCCCGACGGAGATGGGAGCGAGCTCGACCGAGAGGCCCTGGGTCGGCGTGATCATGGGCGGCAAGAGCGACTACGAGCACCTCGCGGTGACGAGCGAGCTGCTCACGCAGCTGGGCATCCCGCACGAGGTGCGCGTCGTCTCGGCGCACCGCACGCCGGACCGGATGTTCGAGTACGCGACGACGGCCGCTGACCGCGGGATCGAGGTGATCATCGCGGCCGCGGGCGGCGCAGCCCACCTGCCCGGCATGGTCGCGGCGAAGACGGTGCTGCCGGTCATCGGCGTGCCCATCCCCGCCACGGCGCTGAACGGGATGGACGCGCTGCTCTCGATCGTCCAGATGCCGAAGGGCGTCCCCGTCGCCACGATGGCGATCGGCAAGCCCGGCGCGGCGAACGCAGCCCTGTTCGCGGCGGCGGTCCTGTCCGGCAAACACCCCGAGCTCCGCGAGCGCCTCGCCGCCTTCCGCAGCGCGCAGGAAGCGGCGGTGCTCCGCGACGCGATCCTCGTATAGGTCCTCCAGCAATGCCCATCGCCCCCGGCTCCACCCTCGGAATCCTCGGCGGCGGCCAGCTCGGCCGCATGACGGCGCTCGCCGCCCGCACCCTCGGGTACAAGGTCCACGCCCTCGACCCCGACCCGGACTGCCCGGCCCGCTCGGTGCTCGACCGTTGCATCGTCGCGTCGTTCGACGACGTCGCGCAGGCGGCCGAGCTCGCGTCGCAGTGCGACGTCGTGACCCTCGAGATCGAGAAGATCGCCACGGACGGCCTCGCGGCCGCCGCGCGGTTCGCGCCGGTGCGCCCGTCGGCCGACGTGCTGGCCATGGTGCAGGACCGCGGCGTGCAGAAGAGCTGGCTGTCGCGCAACGGCTTCCCGGTGGGCCCGTTCCGCGAGGTCGCGACGAGCGAGCAGCTCCTCGAGGCGACGCGCGCGATGGGCGGGGCGTGCTTCGTGAAGTCGTGCGTCGGTGGGTACGACGGCCGGGGGCAGCTCCGGCTGTCGGCGGGCGCGCGCGACATGGGGAAGAGCGAGGGCGACGCCGGGCGCGAGGCCGCGGCGCTCTTCGGGTCGCTGGGCGGCCAGCGCTGCGTGGTCGAGCAGGCGCTCGATCTCGAGGCCGAGCTGTCGGTCCTCGTCGCGCGGAGCCCGAGCGGCAAGCTGGCGGTCTACCCGCCGGCGTTGAACCACCACCAGAACCAGATCCTCGACTGGTCGCTGCTGCCGGGCCCGCTCTCGGCCTCGGTGACGGGACAGGCGGTGCAGATCGCGCTCGATCTCGCGGTCGGCCTGCGCGTGGAGGGCCTGCTCGTGGTCGAGCTCTTCCTCCTCAAGGACGGCCGCCTGCTCATCAACGAGCTCGCCCCGCGCCCCCACAACAGCTACCACGCGTCCGAGGTCGCCTGCGCGACGAGCCAGTTCGAGCAGGCGGTGCGCGCCGTGTGCGACCTCCCGCTCGGCTCGGTCGAGATCGTCCGCCCGGCGGCGATCGTCAACCTGCTCGGCGACGCGTGGGAGGGCGGCGCGACGCCGGCCTTCGAGGCGGCGCTGGAGATCCCCGGCGTCCGGCTCCACCTCTACGGCAAGCGGGTCGCGCGCCCTGGCCGCAAGATGGGCCACCTCTCGGCCACCGGCCGCACGCCGGAGGAGGCGCTCGTCGCCGCGAAGCTCGCGATGGCCCGCCTCTCGCAGGCCGGGCTGCCGCTCCCCGGGCGCTGAGGGCCGCGACGCGCGGTGGCAGGCGTCCTGCAGCGCATGAGCGGCCGTCCCACCGTCGTCGACGTGCCGCCTCGCTTTCGCGTGGTCACCGGCCCGTGGGACGCGGAGGTCGACGAGCGCACCATCGTCCTCGGTCCAGGCCACGCCTTCGGCGACGGCCGGCACGAGAGCACGCGGATGTGCCTCCAGGCGCTCGCGTCGTTCGCGCCGCGCGGCGGCTTCCGCCTCCTCGACGTCGGGAGCGGCACGGGGATCCTCTCGATCGGCGCCGCGAAGCTCGGCGGCGAGGCGATCGGGATCGACATCGACGCCGCCGCGGTCGCGATCGCGGCGGACAACGCGCGGCGGAGCGCGGTGGAAGCTCACGTGAGCTTCGCGACGACGTGGCCGGACGGGGTGTTCGACATCGTCGTGGCCAACATCCTTCGCGATGTGCTCACGGCGCTGGCCCCCCTGATCGTGGATCGACTGGCCCCGCCGGGGACGTTGATCCTCTCGGGGCTCGTGTCCACCGACGTCCCGGAGATCGTCGCGCGCTATGCGCCGCTCCTCGGCGGGCGCAGGCCGGAGGTCTTCGAGCGCGACACGTGGCGCACGCTCGTGTGGCGCGCGGCCGCCCGACCCTGGAGCGCCGATCCGCTGAAACACCCATGAATGAAGAGATTTGAACCACAGAGGCACAGAGGGCACAGAGGAACAACAAAAAACTCTGTGCCCTCTGTGCCTCTGTGGTTCGTCTTCTCTGCGTTTCAACGTGGCGTGTAACGCCCTGGGGCGTGTCAGGCCAGTGGACAATCCCTTGCTCCACCTGAGGGCGTGTCAGGTGCAGCCGTATCGATCGTACCGGAAACGGGCGTAATCCCCATTAGGGTGAAGCCTCCGCGCGGTGCGCCACTGTGATTTCCGGCAGGAGCGCTCCGCGCGCGGCGCCGTGGCCCATCGCAAAGATTCATGAGCCGCCGTCGCGTGATGGTGCAACTGCACACCTGGGGCAACCCTGGTGTGCAAGGGTGTGTGTCCTCACGTGATCTGGCTCGGCCTTGCGGCCAGCCTCGACCTTGCCGATAGCGAATCTGGTGCTTCGCTATCGTCTGCGCGCGACGGAGACGTCGCGGCCTCGCCTCAAGCGAGCTCAACACAATCCATGGTCTGCGATGACAGGGCGGCGATGACCGCCCGCGGAGAAGCAAGACGATGAAACGATCCTTCCTGGTGATGGTGGCGTGTGCCGCGGCTGCGCTGGGCAGCGCGTCGTGCGGGGGTTCGGACAAGGGCGGCGGCGCGAGCGACGGCGGCACGGGCGGCGGAGGTACGGGCGGCGGGGGCGAACCGTCGGGGACCGGCTCGCCGTCGGGCTCCGGCGAGTTCTCGGTCGACGCGCAGGGCGGGACCTTCACCGCGGAGGACGGCTTCTCGATCGAGGTGCCGCCGGGCGCGGTGAGCGAGGAGACCGAGATCACCATCGAGCGCGTGGACGACGCCCCCGAGGGCGCGGTGGGGCCCATGTACATCCTCGGCCCGGAGGGCCTGACGTTCGCCAAGCCGATCACGCTCACGCTGCCGATCACCGTCCAGCTCAAGGCAGAGCTCGGCGAGAACACCGTGCTCGGCGCCCATGGCTTCGCCGCGCAGGAGGGCTCGGACGATTTCGCGCCGCTCGCGCGACACGACGTCTCCAGGGAGAGCGTCGTCACCGAGACCGACCGCCTGTCCAGCGTCTATCCCGGGATGATCTTGCCGACCCTCCTGGCGAGCCAGCACCGCTACCCGAGCGCGCTGGCCGCCGACGGGTCCTTCCTCTACTTTGCGAGCGGCGGCACCGAGGACGCCGCGACCGGGGACAACAACGACGGCTATGTCTTCCGCGCGAAGTCGGACGCCACCGAGGCGGAGGCGATCATCCCCGCCGATCCCGACCCCAAGTCGCTGTGGGTCAATGAATCCCACGTGTACTGGGCGAGCGGCGGCGACGATGATCCGGTGATCCCCTCGGCGATCCGGCGCGTCGACAAGGCGACCCTGGAGGTGGAGACGCTGGTCGAGGTCGGCTATGTCGTGAGCGTCATCGGCGACGCGTCGGCCCTCTACTTCGGCGACGGCGCCGGAGAGAACCTCTACACGGTCCCGCTCGACGGCGGCGAGGCGGTCGTCCTCGCGCCCGACGCCGGCAGGCCCGCATACCTGGCGCAGGACGCAGAGAACATCTACTGGACCGGCGGCGCGGCGACCAACAAGGTCTACAAGGTGGCGAAGTCGGGCGGGGACGTGACCGTCATCGCCGAGAACGAGGCCGAGCCGGCCGGGATCGCGGTGGACGCGGAGTTCGTGTACTGGGCCAACGTCGGCGACGGCGGCGTGTTCAAGGCGCCCATCGCCGGAGGGCAGAAGACCCTGGTCCATCAGGGGGTCTCGATGTCGGGGCTCTCCCTCCGCGGCTCGACGCTGTTCTCGACGGACACCGGCGGGAACCGCAGCATCAATGCGCACGATCTCCAGAGCAACAGGACCGTCGTGCTCGCGTTCGGCCAGCCCGTCCCCTGGCGCGTCCTCGCCCCCGAAGGTGAGGGCCTGTTGTGGTCCAACGCCGGCGATTACCGCTACCAGGGCCAGGTCGCGTTCTACAAGGCTCCTTGAGCGCCCGCGCCCCGTCCGCGGCCGCGAGCGCGCGACCGCACGGGTGAACGCGACGAACGGTGCCTGTTCGTTCTCACCGCATTCCGCCCCCGGGCGGCCTCTGAGATCGCATCGCGAGCTCTCCTGAGGTCGCTCGCCAGGGCGCGCCGCGCGGCCCGGGGGCTGGGCGCATTGACGGCGTGAGACGTCCTCGCGTATCTGTTCATGTTCGATGCAGATCACCCTCGCGCGAGCCAGGCTGCGGAGCGCGCTGTTCGCCGCGCTGGCGGTGGTCGCGGGCGCCGGGCTCGCCGTCGAGGTGCTCCAGCCCATCTTGCATCTGAACAACCGCAGCGGCGTCGTCCCGCTGCTCTCGCTGAGCTACGAGCAGAATGTGCCCACGTGGTACACATCGTCGCTGCTCCTCGCCTGCGCGCTCACCCTGGCGGTCATCGCCGCCGGCGCCCGCCGCGCGGGTGGGTTCGTGAAGCACTGGTGGGGGCTCTGTGCGGCGTTTCTCTACATCTCGATCGACGAGGTCGTCGAGATCCACGAGGCGGCGAGCTCCTGGATCGAGCTGGGCGGGGTCCTGTATTTCAGCTGGGTGATCCCGGCGGCCGTGGCGGTGGCCGTGTTCGCGCTCGCGTACCTCCGGTTCCTCGCGCACCTGCCGCGGGGCACCCGCAATCGCTTCCTCCTCTCGGGCGGCATCTATGTCACCGGCGCGCTCGTCCTCGAGCTGCCGCTCGGGTACTGGACCGAGCAGGCCGGGAGCGACAACCTCGTGTATGGGCTCATCGATTTCGTCGAGGAGTCGATGGAGATGCTCGGCGTGAATCTCTTCCTGCTCTCGCTCGTCGACCATCTCGGTGCGCAGGGTTGGACGATCGGCTTCTCGCCAGCAGCTCCGGAGCCGCGGCCCGCGGCGGTCGAGCGCTCCGCATGAGCGCGCGGGCCGAGACGGCGCCCCCTGGGCTCCTCGCCGCGGCGGGCAGGGCGGCGTACATCGTCAGCCCCTCGTACGACTGGGCCTTCTTCCTGCTTCCGCCGGTCGCCGCGCTCGCCGTCGGCGCCCTGATCGCCGGGACGCCGTTCACCGACTCGAGGTTCAGGCTCCACGGGGAGAAGGTCACGTGGGCGGGGCTCTTCATCGGCACGCTCATCCACGGCCACCTCGCCGCGGTGCTGCTCCGGAGCCACGGCAACGCCGACATCTTCCGGCAATACCGGCTCCGCTTCGTCGTCGCGCCGGTCGCCGTGTTCGCCGCGATGATGCTCTCCCTGTGGGCCGTCGCCATCGTGTCGGTCCTCGTGGTGTTCTGGGACGTCTACCACTCGGCGCTCCAGACGTTCGGGCTCGGGCGCATCTACGACGCGCGCGCGGGGAACGCGCCGGCGCTCGGCCGCAAGCTGGACCTCTGGCTCAACCTGCTCCTCTATGCCGGCCCGGTCCTGGCCGGCGCGACGATGCTCCTCCACTTCCAGAGCTTCGACGCCTTCGACGACGTGAACGCCGCCTTCTTCACCGCCGTCCCGGCGCTGATGGCGTCGAACCACCGCGCCATCACCTGGACCGTCATCGCGGCAGGCACCTTGTTCCTGCTCTATTACGCGCTCGCTTACCGCGCGATGCACCGGCAGGGCTATCGGGTGTCGTTCCCCAAGGTGTGGCTGTTCGTGAGCACGGGGCTCTGCTCCATCTATACGTGGGGGTTCAACCCCTGGGGACAGGCCTTCTTCATCATGAACCTGTTCCACGCCGTGCAGTACCTGGCGCTCGTCTGGTGGTCGGAGGGCGGCCGCCTCCGCCGCCGGCTGCGCCTCGACGCGCGCCGGGCCGGCAAGCCGATCGCCGCGGCCGTGTTCCTCGTCGGTGTCCTCGCCTACGGCGTCTGGGCGGAGCTCGCGCCGGCGGACGACCGGGCGCTGTGGTCGATCACGCAGACCGTCGCCCTGATGCACTTCTGGTACGACGGCTTCATCTGGTCTGTGACCCGCAAGCAGGTATGAGGCGCACAGCATGTCGGTCGTGAACACATCAGGACAGGTCCACGGGCGCCGCGGCGCCTCGAGCGCGCGCGGCCGACCCCGCGCCGCGGCCGCTCTGTTACGATGGCGGCCGGCTCGGCCGGACGCCGTGAGTTGACCCCGTGGCCCGAACGCTCGCCACGAGGCTTCAAGGCTCTTCCAGAGAGGGATGTATGCGAATCCAGGGATGTCTCCGATCCATGCTCGTCGCGCTCGCGGTCGCCTCCACCGCGCTCGTCTCGCCTGCCTGCAGCAAGTCGCCGCAGATCACGGCGGAGAGCATCGAGGACAACTGGGCGCTGACGGAGCAGCACGAGCCCGGCTCGGTCGTCGTGACCGTGGCGCAGGACGGGCGGGTGACGGCGCTCGTGAAGGACCGCGACGGCAAGCCCATCGAGGAGGGCGTGTCGGGCAACGTCACGGTGAAGGTGCCCGGCAAGGAAGGCGCCCCCGTGACGGCGGAGCTCGTGCCCGAGCCGAAATCGGGCGGAGTCCTGCTCGCCAAGATCCCGCCGCTCGAGGACGACCTGACCGAGGTGAACTACGAGTTCAAGGTCAAGGGCGAGCCGTTCAAGGGGGTGCTGCACGTGCCGCGCGGCGGGACCCGGGAGCTCCAGGAGAGCGCCAAGGAGAACGAGGCGCACAAGCTCGATGGGATGAAGGGCCCGAACGGGGGCGTGCTCCAGCCGGTCGGAGACGACATCGTGGAGATCGTCGCCGACAAGGACTCGGGCGAGATGCGCGTGTACGTGCTGGATCTCAACCTCAAGCCCGTCCCGATCGGCGAGCGCGAGATCAAGCTGGCCGTCCACACGCCGTCGGGGCCGGACGTCATCGTGCTCGCGCCCGGGCCCGATCGGCTCTTCTTCACGGGCAAGCTGAAGGTGAAGGTCAACCCGACCAAGATCACGGTGGTGGTCAAGGAGGGCGGGCACACGCACGTGGTCCTCTGCGGCTACCATCCGGGCTCGGTGATCGTGGTCGGCCCGAGCGCGCCCGCGATCGCCATCCTGGTGGCCACCGGGTGGGCCGTGAAGGTCGACGTCAAGCCGACCGTGATCGTGCACGACGACGATGACGACGACGGCCGGGTCATCATCCTCCACAAGGGCAAGCACAAGCACAAGCACAAGCACAAGGGACACTGGCACTGAAAGTGACGAGGGGCGCGCGCGCCGCGGTCTGACGTCGCGTCCGGGCGGGGTAAGGTAGCGGCGCTGCGCGCCCGCGCCTCACCCGACGGAAGGCCCTCACCTCATGACCGAAGCGCCCGAGCTCCCCGATCTCTCGCCCGACGACTGCCACCCCCGGGCGGCCGCTGCCCTCACCGACCCGTTCTTCTGGTCGCTCACCGACGAGACCGCCCCGTTCGGCAACGAGACAGCGCACGAGACCCTCACCGCGTTCCGCGACTTCCGCGACGAGCAGCCGAACGGCAGCCCCCTCGAGCTCCTCGACGCGCTCCTCGCCCGCTGGGAGGTGGGTAATGACCACTGGAACGCCGTGGACGCGGCCGAGGTCCAGGCCCTCGGCGAGGAGGACGAGTACAGCCTGCTCACGCGCGACGAGGCGATCCTCGCGCTCGCCTTCAGCCAGATCGTCACCGAGGGCAGGCTCGACGCCGAGGTCCGCCGCCGCGCGCTGCTGGCGCTGGCGCGGCAGGCGCTGCCCGCGCTGCTCAGCGCCTTCGAGGGGCGCGCGCTCGATCGGGCGCTGCGGATCGACCGGATGAGGGCGGTCCTCTCCGGGCGGTGGGACTGACACCTCGTCGCCCACGGACGAGCTGGGGGGGCCGAGCCGCCGCGATCTGGCCTCGCCCGGCACGAGCGGCGCGATGATGCCGTGTCATCACGCGCGCGCCTCCCGCCCCTGATCCTCCTCGAGGATCTCCACGACCCCGAGCGCCCCGTTGACCCGCACCCGCTGCCCGGTCCGGATCCGCTTCGTCGCCTCGGTCGCGCTCACCACCGCCGGTATCCCGTACTCGCGGGCCACCACCGACCCGTGCGTCATCATCCCGCCGACCTCCATGACGAGCCCCGCGGCGTTGATGAACAGCGGCGTCCACCCCGGATCCGTGAACGGCGCCACCAGGATCTCCCCGCGCAGGAGCGTCTCGCGCGTCGGGTCCAGCACCACGCGCGCGCGCCCCTCCACGACGCCCGCCGACGCCGCGGTCCCCACGATCGCGCCGGCCGGAAACCCGGCCGCGTCGTGCGCTGCCGGCGGGCACTCGCCCTCGGACGTCATCACCTTGGGCGCGGCCATCCGCTCGAACCGCGCCAGCTCCGCGCGCGCCCTCGCGACAGGGCCTCTCAGGTCCATCGCGGGATCCTCCAGCCCCCGGACGAGCTCCTCGTCGCCGAGGAAGAACACGTCCTCCACGGCGTCGAGCCGCCCGGCCCGCGCGAGCTCCTCGCCCGCGGCCATCACCTCGCGCCGGACCAGATCGAAGAGCTGCATCATCAGGAACTTCGGGTGCTCCCGCAGCGCCATCTGGTGCCGCGCCACCCGGATCAGCCGCGCCGCCACGAGCGCGCGGACGCCCCCGAAGCGCCCCCGCCGCGCCGCCGCGAGGAGCCGCGCCGCCGCGGCCTCGGCCTGCTCGCCGAGCCGCGCGTGGCGCCGCCGCTCCTCGCCGACCTCGCCGTGCGCCAGGTTCCCGACCACGGCGTGCAGGATGAGGCGCGGGTCGTCCCGGTAGCGCTTGCGGCGGATGTCGATCTCCCCGGGCCCGCGCATCCCGTAGCGCGCGAGGAAGCCCTCGAGCGCCCGGAGGAACTCCGGCCCCCCGTCCCGCGCGCGCAGCCCGTCGAGCGGCGCCCCGGCCGCCACCGCGCGCAGCGCCTCGACCAGCGCCGGATGGGGCCGGGCCACGTCCGCGAGGTCCCCGACGGCGTGGTCCATCTCGGTCGTCACGTTGCCCACGAGGCCGCGGCCGAGCGCCTCGAGGTCGCCGGGCTGGGCCTGCTCCCGGAGCAGCCGCCCGAGCGCCAGGAACGCCACGGCCCCCGCGCCGACCATCGGCATGGCCCGCCGGAAGCACGGCGGCGGCACGACCCCCAGCACCTCGCCGAAGGCGCATCGCAGCCGCGCCGGCCCCGCGGGGGCCGCGGCGAGCCGGCTGGCCGCGTCCTGGACCGCGCGGTCGATCAGCGCCTCCATCCGGGGGCGCGCCGCCTCCGGGCGGCCGAACAGCAGCCAGCCGGCCATCCTGCCGACGATGGGCGCCGCCCAGCGCAGCACGGCGCTGGTGCGGGCCGCGAGCCCGGGATCCCGGGCAGAGGCCCGGAGCTCGGGCCGCGCCGCCAGCTCGCGGAGGATGCGGGCGGCGAGGGCGTCGGCGGCCGACAGGAGCCGCGGCAGCACCTTGCCCGCCGCCGGGTGGAGCAGGAGCGGCGTCATGTCGATGTAGAGCCGGCCGCCCGCCTCGACCATGTGGGGGTTCGGGGCGGCGAGGTCGCCCTGCTTGCCGAAGGGGAACAGGCGCCGCCACACCGCCGCGGCCAGCGGGGGCATCGGGTCGGTCATGACCTGCAGGTGGCTGAAGCAGACGTAGACGCGCAGCCGGCCGCGTTCGCCGCCGCGCTCCGGCCGCGGGAGCGGGTAGAGCGACGTGATGGGCCGCGACTGGACGACGCTGAACGCGCCGCCCTCGAGGCACCACTCGATGTCCTGGGGCGCGCCGTAGTGCCGCTCGATCGCCGCCCCGAGGCGCGCGAGCTCCTGGATCTGCGCGTCGCTGAGCGCGCGGGCGCGGCGCGCCGGCCCCTCGAGCGGCTCCTCGCGCGTGCCCCCCTCCGGGAGCGGCCGGATCGCGCGCTGCTTGTCCGCGACCACGATCTCGACCTCGCCCGGGCGCCGCTTGTCGAGCTGGTAGCGGTCGGGGCTTACCAGGCCGGAGACGAGCGCCTCGCCGAGCCCGAAGCTCGCCTCGATGGCCATCCGGTGGCGATGTCCTGTCACCGGGTCGGCGGTGAACAGGATGCCGGAGACGTCCGGCATCACCATGCGCTGGACCACGACCGAGAGCATCACCGCGCGGTGCGAGAAGCCGCCCTGGATCCGGTAGAGGATGGCGCGGTCGGTGAAGAGCGAGACCCAGCACGCCCGCACCGCCTGGAGGAGCGCGTCCCGGCCGCGCACGTTCAGGAAGGTGTCCTGCTGGCCGGCGAAGGAGGCTCCGGGCAGATCCTCGGCGGTCGCCGAGGAGCGCACCGCGTAGGCGTGCGCGGCGCCCGCCGCCTCCCAGGCGCGGAGGATGGCGGCCTCGATCTCGGCCGGGATCGCGACATCGAGCAGCCGCCCGCGCACGCGCGCGCCCGCCGCCTGGACGCGCGGCAGGTCGTGCGGATCGAGCCCCTCGAGCTGCTCCCAGAGCCAGGCGGCGTCCCCGGAGGCCTCGAGGAAGCGGGCATAGGCGCCGGTCGTGACGCAGAACCCGGCCGGCACGGGGAATCCGGCGCTCGCCAGCTCGCCGAGGTTGGCCCCCTTGCCGCCGACGCGCGGCAGGTCGCGCGCGCGTATTTCCTCGAAGGGGATCGTCCAGCCGGCGCCGTGCTGGCCGGAGCGGGGCGTCGCGGAGGGTTCCATCGGTACCGAACGCGCTGCATTCATGATCTCCTCCACCCTTCCTGACGCCGGTCATCGGCGCCGAGTTCACCGCGGGCGCGTGCGCGACGACGCACGCAGACGACGAGACACGCAGACAACGACGCACGCAGACAACGACCCACGTAGACAACGAGACACGCGCACGACCACGGACTCGACATGAATCCAGGATTCCTTCCCTGGAGCGCTGGGCCTCCTCTCAGCGCTGCTGCGCCAGGCTCGGCCGACCGGCTTGCAGGAGCAGCGCCACGATCTCGTCGACGCGCTCCGGGGGCGGGGGGCGCGGCGGGCCGTCGCCGACGAGCAGCCCTTCCATCAGGACGTGCGTGAGCAGCCCGCCGATCGCCATGCGCGCCGCCGCGTCCGGGCTCGGGAACGACACGAGCCCGTGCGCCTGCCCGTGCTCGAGCAGCCGCCCGAGGCCTCCCAGGATCCGCGTCGGCACGGTTTCGCGGAGCATCGCCCCGAGCCCGGGCATCCGGGGGATCTCGGCGACGACCACCCGGACCAGGCCGATGTAATCGGGCTGCATCAGGGTGGCGAGCACCGCGCGCAGGAAGCCCGCGAGCGCGTCGCGGAACGCCGGCGCGTCCTCGGGCAGCGGGGCGACCATGGCGAGCCCCCGCTGGCCGGGCCCGGCGAGGAGCTCCTCGATGACGCTCTGCAGGAGCAGCTCCTTGCTCGGGTAGTGGGCGTAGAGCGTCCGCTTCGAGACGCCCGCCTCCGCGGCGACCGCGTCGGTGCTCGTCGCGCCCAGGCCGCGATCGAGGAACAACCGCCGCGCCGCCGCCCTGATCTGCGCCCGCTTCGCCGCCTTGCGCTGCTCGATGGTCGCCATGGCGCTCTCCAAGAAGTAAACAAAACCGTACCGTTTACTTTAGACCGGCGAAGAGGGACGTCAAGGGGAAGCGTTCGAGCCGCCCGCGCGCCTCGGCGAGCGCGGGCGACGGGTCAGGGGCCGGCGCGCGCCGCCGCTGCGCCAGCCCTTCGTACGCTCGATCAGCAGAGCTCAGCGCGACCCTGGCGCCGCGGCTCTTCCATGAACTCTGTACATCGATTTGCTTCTTCTTCTCCCAGGCCGCCTTTCGCTGCAGACACCCGGAGAGGTGAGATCCGTTGAACAACAGCTAATCCAGGTCAACGCGCTGTCGCTCCTCGTCGAGCGGCGTTGACGCTCAACGGCGACCGGCCTTACGTGCTCGGTGTACCCCTGCAGCGCTCGTGCGCGGAGAGGCCACCCCTTGCCTGAAAGGTGGAGCCATGACGTTCGGAGCAAGCTGCGCGCCAAGGGTGTGAGGACGTTCGGAGATCTGATCATGCCCGGCTGCGAGCGGGAGACGGAGGCGTCTCGCAGGTACAGGGTGCACCTGGTCGCCTCCGACATCACGCGCGGGCGCATGCTCGTCCTGCCCGATGACATCAACGCCGAAGAATACGGGGTGGATCCGGACGACCTCGACGTCGCCTTGGCGGTGAGGATGAGCATCAGCGTCCCCTTCGTCTTCCGTCCAGTGCGGCTCACGGGAGACAACGGGGTCGATAGCTATATCGTCGACGGAGGGCTGCTGAGCAACTTCCCTGTTCGCCTCTTTGACGCCGCCGGGACGTCACGCAGAGATACGCTGACCGTCGGGATTCGCATCCTGCGTGATCGATACCACAGTATCGGTTTCCCGATGGTGACCCGCGCTGCCTATGCCCTTATCTCCACGGCCATCGAGGCGCACGACTTCACCGACACGTCGAAGGCCGTGGATCTGCTCAAGTGGGCCAGGGTCATCGAGGTCAACACGGAGGCTGTGCCCATCTTCAAGTTCCGCCTGTCGCCGCTCGAGAAAGAGATCCTGTTCAAGGCCGGGTATCGGGTGATGTCTCGCTCGTTGCAGGCCAATTTCCTGGAGACGGCCATGCCGGTGCAGCTCGCCGCAGAGCAGGCCGCGGAGAGGGCGAGGAACCCGCTGGCGCCGGTAGGGATAGCGCCTGTCTCTCCGCCGTTTCGATGAGGGGCCCCGGGAAGAGCTGTTCTCTCATCTGCAAAAGTGGCAGAGCGAGGACCGCCTCGTGGAACACCGGAGCGCTTCCCCGCGTCTCGTCGTCCGCGGCGTACCCGCCGCCCGGGCGATCGATTAAGCTGCGCTCATGAACGAATCCCCGGACCTCCTCGATCTTGTGGTCGGCCGCCGCAGCGCTGGGGCGCTCGCCGAGCCCGGTCCGTCCGCCGAGCAGCTCGAGCGGATCTTGCTCGCCGCCGGCGCGGTGCCCGACCACGGCTTGCTCCGGCCTTTCCGCTTCGTCGTCGCCGAGGGGGACGGCCGCGCGCGCTTCGGCGACGCGCTCGCGGCGAGCGCCGCCGAGCACGCGCCGGGGATGCCGGAGAAGAAGCTCGAATCGGTCCGCGCAAAGGCGTTCCGATCCCCGACGGTCGTGGCGCTCATCGCGTCGCCGAAGCCCGGCAAGATCGCGCTGTGGGAGCAGAGCGCGACGGCGGCCTGCGCCGGGTACGCGATCGTCCTCGCGGCGCACGCGCTCGGCGTCGGCGCCGTGTGGAAGAGCGTGCCGTTCACGAAGGGGCGCGCGCTCGCGGAGGCGCTCGGCCTCCGCGACGACGAGGAGATGCTCGGCTGGATCCACCTCGGCACGCCCGTGCGGGACGAGCCGCCGGCGCCACGGCCGCCGCTCGCGATCGGGGACATCGCCTCCGTCCTCGAGCCGGGCGGCCTCCGCCCCTGGCGGTGACGGGCGCGCCGCTCCTCGGGAGCGGCGCCCGAGAAGGCGAGGCGCCGCGGCCGGCTGTTGGACCCGGCGCCGGGCGCCCCGTTGCCTCCCTTGCCCGTGGAACATCCCGCGCGAGATACTGGCGGACGTCTGGCGCCGCGGCGGGCCGGACACCGGCAGGGACACCCGACGTGACACCGAAGAGCGATCCTGCAACGCCGGCCGTCTCGGCGGATCCCGCGCCCATCGATGTATTCATCTCCTATGCCCCTCCCGACGAACGGCAGCGGGCCCGGCTGGAGGTGCACATCAGCCTCATGAAGCGGCAGGGGCTGATCCGGACGTGGCACCAGGCGCACGTCGAGCCCGGAGAGGAGACGGCGAAGATCGCCGCGCTCCTGGGCGCCGCGAGGCTCGTGCTGTTGCTCGTGAGCGCCGACTACCTGGCGCACGAGGCCTGTTATGAGCGCGACATGAGGCGCTCGCTCGCGCGGCACGCCGCCGGCGATGCCGTCGTGCTCCCTGTCCTCGTGCACGCGTGTGACTGGGAGAGCGCACCTTTCGCGGGCCTCACGCCGCTCCCGTTCCGACGCGAGCCGGTCACGAGCTGGCGCAACCGGAACGAGGCGTGGGCCAGCGTGGCGCGCGGGATCCGGGCCGCGGTCGAGCTCCTCTCCCTCCCCGACGCCGAGCGGCCGCGCGGCGGGCGTGCTTTCAAGGCGGAGTACGAGCGGAGACTCGTCCCCTCGATGCATGACCTCAACAGGGACCGGCGCGGCGGTTTCTCCGACGCGCTCGGCCCTGCAGAGGGTGAGTACCTCCGTGCCATGAGGTTGGGCGGGTCGCGCAGCGATCCCGCCGACCTGGAGCGCACCGCCTCCGGTCCCGAGGCGCGGTCGTCGCGGCTGGAGATCGACGTGGGCCTGATCGGCCGCGAGACCGAGCTCCTCGACGTGCTCCAGCACCTCGAACGCGGGCCGGTGGTGCTGTGCGGACCGGATGGAGTCGGCAAGACCGCGCTCGCCCGCCGCGTCGCCGAGGAGCTCGCGCCCCATCACGGGCCGTACGTCGAGCTCGGCCTCCAGGGATCGACCGATGCGCCGCTCGCCCCCCTCGACGCGATGCGGCTCGTGCTCCGCGCGCTCGACCGCGAGGTCGGCTGGTCCGGCGACGATCGAGCGCTGAGCACGGCTTACCGCGCTGCGCTCACCGAGGAGCGCCCGGTCCTGCTCCTCGACGACGCCCGCGATCGCGCTCAGGTCGAGTCGCTCGTGGTGGACACCGACGGTGTCGTGTTGATCACCGCTCCGCGGTCGCTCGGGCTGTCCGGCGCCCACGAGCGAGAGCTCGGCCCGCTCGCGCTCGGCGACGCAGCGGCGCTGTTGCGGGCGGCCGTGCCGTACGTCGGCGCGTCGCTCGTAGAGCGCGTGGCCGAGCTCTGTGGTTGCTCTCCCTTCGCGCTCTGTGTCGCTCGCAGCGTGCTTCAGGTGGGCGTCCTCGGCAATCCCCGCAACTTCCTCGTCCGGTTGCGCTCTGCGGCGCAGGAGAGCCGAACGCCCGAGGACGCCGTGATGACGACCGTGTTCGATCTCCTCCCGCCGTCCATCCGCGATCTCTGGTGTCGTCTCGGCGCGCTCCCGGCCAGCGCCGACGACGACGAGGCCTGGAGCCTCGTGCGCTTGGCCCGCTCCGACGCCCGCGCGACGGCGCTCGGAGGTGCCGGCGGCACGGAGGTGCTTCGAACGCTCGGCCTGATCGCGGACGGGCAGAGCTATTGTTTACACCCTCTCGCACGCGCCTTCGCGACGGCGCGCCTGCTCCCCCACGAGCGCGCGATCGTCGAGGGGTTGCTCGGGGTCGTCGCGGCGCAGCGGAGCGGCGACTGGACACGCTGGTCGGATGCGATCGCGCGCGCCGTCGCCGTCTACGAGGCGATTCCGCCGGATGCGCTCACGCCGCAACACGAAGCCGAGTGGGAAGCGCTCCTCCGGGAACAGACGCAGGTCGCAGGCGGGCTTGGAGCTTCCGGGGTCAAGGCCCGCGCGCTCGGCCATCTCGGGCTCTTCCTGGCTGGACAGGGCAGGTTGCATGAGGCCATCTCTGCGTTCGAACAGCGGGTCGCCCTGGCGCGCGCAGATGGAGACCGCGAGGAAGAGGCGCTGGGCAGCCTCGAGCTGGGTCGTGTTCACAGGGAGCTCGGCGCTCTGCCGCGTGCCCTTGCGGCAATGCAGGTTCACCTCGAGCACGCTGCGAGCCGGGCAGATCCCGCCCTGCCCGCTCATGAAGCCGAGATCGCCGCGCTCCGCGCCCAGGTGCTCGCCCCGCTCTCCCGTGCGGGCACACACCCGCGCCGCGGAGAGCTCCGGCAGATCCGGGAAGCGCATGTGCTCAGAACAGGTGCGCCGGTGCATCACGCTGCGATCGGCCGCGACGGGCGTGTGGCGCTCGTCCGCGGCTCCGACGGCCCGATCGAGGTCTTCTGTCCGAGCTCCGGCGCCCCTCTCCGGACCCTGCCCGTGGCGGGCTCCTGCGGCGGCGGCATCGCGCTGTCGGCCGACGGCGTGCTGGCGGCCGATGGAATCACATGGTGGAACACCGTGACCGGCGAGCACGCCGGCTCCGAGCGGAGCTCGGCAGGCGCGCTGGCGATGACGCCCGACGCCCGCCTTGTCGCGGTCGCATCGCCCGGGGCTGTCCGCCTCATGAACGTCCTGCCCGGGTTCGTGCGGCGCGAGCTCCGCGACACGTCCATCGACGCGCGGGTCCGGCCGAGCTTCAGCGAAGATGGGCAGCTCCTGGCGACGGGCAAGGGCCATGTGGCGCTGGTCTGGCATGTCCCTCGATGGGATGTGCGCAGGCTCGATCTGGAATGCGAGCTGAGCGTCCTTGCGCTGTCACCGGACGGCAGCCGGTTGTTGACGGGTCATTCATCCGGAGCGCTCGTGATCTGGGATGTCCTTCGCGCGGAGAAGCGCGCGACCCTCGCGGGATCAGGGGACGCCGTTCGCGATGTCGCTATGACACTGGACGGCGCGCTCGCTGTCTCCTGCCGCGCGGGGGGCGAAGTCCAGCTCTGGGATCTGCGATCCGCGCGCGAGGTAGGCTCGTTGCGCCATCCTGGGGTCCCGACCGCGGTCGCGGTATCGGCGGACGCGCGGACAGGGATCGTCGCCGGAGACGGCGGATTCGTCCAGATACTGGAGCTCGACTGGGCGCAGGAGCCGGCGGCTCCAGCTCTGTGGTCCCCGGACGCTGACGGCCTGGCGGACGCTTTCCTCGCGCGCCACGTGCCGCTCGGCCCCGACAAGGTCACGCGCTCCGGCGCGCCGGTGTGGGGTGAGGTGGAGCTCGCGGGCTTCCTCGAGCAGCTCGCCCGGTGCGGGCTCGGATGGCTCACCGCCGAGGGCGTCCGCGCCGAGCTGCTCCGCCGGACCGGGGCGTTCGGGGGCCGCGACACGTGTGGGTAGTCAAGCGAGGCGCTTGCGGGAACTCAGGACCCCTGACGTCGATTCGGTGGAGGAATACAGCGTGAATCCGAGCTGGAACGAAGAGCGGGTAAGCGGCAAGGTCGACATTGCCGCTGTCTCCGGACCGGAGTCCGGCGATATCTGTGAGTGCTCTCCGCGAGCATCAGCTGCAGTTCGACCCGCCTTCCACGAGCGAGCTCGGTGCCGCTGGGGCGGTTCGACCGCCCTCCCACGGGCGAGATCGATGCCCCGGGGGCGGTTCGACCGCCCTCCCACGGGCGAGATCGATGCCCCGGGGGCGGTTCGACCGCGTGGAGCAGCTAGAGGTGGTGCAGATAGGAAGGGAGACGAAAGGGGGGAGAGGCGGTATCAGAGCGGCTGATAAAGCTGGATCAGGTTCCCACAGGTGTCCGAGAGCACCGCTATCATCACCGGGCCCATCGGCGTGGGCTCCTTGGTGAACGCGACCTGACGCTCCTTGAGGCGCGCGAACTCGGCCTTGAGATCCTCCACCTCGAACGCCGTGAGCGGGATCCCCTGCGCGAACAACGCCTGCTGGTACGTCTTCGACGCCGGGTTGGCGTTCGGCTCCAGCACGAGCTCCACGTCATCAGGGCCCTCCGGCGAGACCACCGTGATCCAGCGGTACTCTCCGAGCGGGATGTCGTGCTTCTTCTTGAAACCGAGCACCTCCGTGTAGAACTTGAGCGCTCGGTCCTGGTCCTCGACCATGATGCTGTTGAGCTTGATCCTCATCGACGATCGCCTCGCTGGGTGAATGGTCCGAGGCCGACTCTGCCAGGAGCGCCCGGCTCACGCTTCTCGAAAACTGCGAAACGCACCGGGCGGCAGCCGGCCCATCAGGGTGAGACAACCGGGCACGAGCTCCCACGGGAGCCTCCCCGGCACCTGGACCAGCGCGCGCGCGCGCCGCCGGTACGCCGACGGCGGCATGCCGATCCGCTGCGCGAACAGCGCGCTGAAGCTGCCGAGGCTCGAGAACCCGACCTCCATGCACACGTCGGTCACCGAGTGGTGCCCGGCCGCCAGGAGCTGCTTCGCCAGATCGAGGCGCCGCTGGATGCGATACTGGTGCGGGGTCGCGCCGAACACGGCCTCGAACTGCCGGATGAAGTGATAAGGCGAGATCGCCACCTCCCTCGCCACCTCCTCGATCGACAGCCTCGATTCGCGCACGTCGGACAGCAGATCCCGCGCCCGGCAGAGGTTCCTCAGCGCCACGTGTCCCAGCAGCATCGCCTGGAACCACGATAGAGCCCCGCGGCGGCTGGCTCAAGCGACCCTGCCGGCGCGCCGCAGGCGCGGTGCTCCCGCCTTGCGAGCCCCGCGCCCCGGGGCGGTATGATCGCCGCCCATGGACACCGCTTCCTTCCTCGACCAGATCGAGCCGCTGACGCACCACGACCGCGTCCGCCGCGCCGTGGAGCTGGGCCGCGCCGCCGCGGGCGGCGACGCCGGCGCCGCGGCCCTCCTCGGCGCGCTCTCGCGCGGCGCTCAGCCGTACGAGCGCCTCCTCGCGCTCATGGCCGTGTACGGGTCGGGGGACGGCGCGCGCGTCGTCGCCGCCCTCTCGGACCCGTCCCGCGCCGTGCGGCAGCGCGCGAGCCGCATGGTCGCCCGCTTCTGCGACGACGCGCAGGCGCTGGAGGCGCTCGGCGCCCTCCTCTCGCGGCGCACCCTCGTGCGCACCGTGGCCCAGCTCGCGCGGCGGAAGCGCCGCGGGGTCGTGGACGCCTTCCTCGCTGCGCGCATGCAGCAGGGGCGCGATCCGGCGATCGTCGATCTGCTCCCCTTCGGCACCGAGAAGCTCGCGTCGTCGCACCGGCGCGACATCGACGAGGCGGGCGGCCCGCGCTGCCTCGCGCGGCTCGCCGCGATGCACCCCGCGGCCGCGGCGCGCTGGTTCGGGGAGGCGATCGCGCGCGCCCGCTCGCTCGACGTCCGGCAGCGCTACCGCCTCGCCCCGCTGCTCGTTTCCCTGGCCCGGCGCGCCCCCGACGCGGCGGTCGCGCTGATCCAGGCCCTCTTTGCGCTCGGCGAGGAGCCCTCGTTCCTCGCCGACCCCCTCCGCGTGCTGGCCCGCGCGCGCCCCGCCGCCACGTTCGATCTCCTCCGGGCCCGCCACGAGAGCGGCCTCCCCGCGCGGCCGCCCGGCGCCTTCGCGGTCGTGCGCTTCGACAAGGGGGTGCGCGGCCTCGGCGCCGAGCGCCTCGATTACCTCATCCGCCACGCCTGGGGCACGCTGAGCGACGGCAAGCGGGGCGCGCGGTGGTTCCTGCGGCTCCGCGCCGACGACCAGAAGGCCGTCCTGCGGGCCTTCCTCGACGGCGGGCGCGGGGGGTTCGGCGCGTTCCTGTTCCGCTACGTGAAGGCCGAGTCGCCCGGGGAGCACGCGATCCGCGAGCGGGCCTTCGCGCGCTGGTCCTGCGCCGCCCAGGCCTCCGACGGCACCATCGCGCCCGACGTGATCGAGGTCCTGCCGCGCGACCTGCGCGAGCGCGAGGCGCGGCGGCACCTCACCGAGTGCCCCGCGCTCGCCGCCAAGCCGGAGCGGCGGATGACCTACGCGCGCCTCCTCGGGTTCGCCGAGGCCAGGCAGGTGCTCGCGCCGTTCCTCGGGCACCCCGAGGGCGACGAGCGGGCGAAGGCGCAGGCGCTGCTCCTCGCGACCGTCGCGCACGACCGGGGGGCGCTCCCGGAC
Source organism: Sorangium sp. So ce119 (assembly GCF_051524405.1). Classification (NCBI taxonomy): domain Bacteria; kingdom Pseudomonadati; phylum Myxococcota; order Polyangiales; family Polyangiaceae; genus Sorangium; species Sorangium sp. So ce119. Next base: position 1,373,448 of record NZ_CP150310.1, read on the forward strand.
GCCCTCGCGGCCGTGCGCGCCCGCAAGTTCGAGCAGGATCCGGTGCGGCGGGCGATGATCGGCGCCCTCGCCGCGCTGCCCGTCGCCCGGTTCGGGCCGGAGCACCTCGAGGCCGCGGGCGCCGTCGTGCAGGACGCGCTCGACGCCGCGGACCTGTCGCAGGCCACGGCCTCGGCCGTGGAGCGGCTCGTGGTGAAGCTGTTCCGCCTCGACGGGGCGTGGGGGGCGCGCTGGCTCGCGAAGATCCTCGCCGCGCGCGGCGCCGTCTCGACGGCGGGGCTCGGGGACGGGCTGACGCGGGCGGAGGCCGAGCGGCTCACCCCGGCGCTCGCGCAGCTCGCGGATCTCTGGTGCACCCGCGAGCGCGCCGCGGCGGTGCTCCTGCTCGCGCAGAGCCTCGGCGTCCGCCTCAAGGTCGTGCCGCCGCTGCTCGAGGCGCTGGAGCGGCTCTCCCGCGAGCTCCCGTTCCTCGGCGTCGCGATCGCGGCGCTGGGCCTGCTGAGCCTCCACGATCGGCCGCGGTTCGCCCGGCTCGTGCCCGCGCTCCTGCGCGACGACAGGAGCTTCGTCCTTGTCGGCGTCGTCGCCCGGCACGTGAGCCGGAAGCGCCAGGACCTCCTGGATCCGCTCCTGGAGGCCCAGCCCATGACCGGCAGGTTCGCGACCGGCCGGACCCACTGGGTCGTCGATTTCGGCGCGGGCCACGGCCGCTGGACGGCGAGGCAGCAAGAGCGGTACGCGGCCAGCCTCCGCGCGCTGCTCGAGGACGAGACGTGCGACGTCCCCACGCAGCGGTTCGCGGTCTCGACGCTGATCCGGCTCGCCTACGCCGACGCGTCCGCGTTCACCCCGTTCGCCTCGGACCCGCGGCAGCCCGTGCGCGAGATGGCCGTCCGCGGCCTGCCGTGGCTCGACGCCGGCCAGGGCGTGCCCGTGCTGATCGAGTGCCTGGGCGACGATCGCGCGCGGTGGGCCATCTACGCGCTCCGGAAGGTGTTCGCCGAGATGACGCGGCAGCGGGTGCTCGCGGAGCTCCGGGCGGTGCCGACAACGAAGGTGACCGTGGCCAAGGAGGTCGTGCGCCTGCTCGGCGAGATGGGCGGCGAGGACGCCTACCGGGACCTGCTCCGGCTCGACACCCCGAAGGCCCACCGCGACGTGCGGATCGCGCTGCTCCGCGCGCTCTGGGACCACCTCGACCGGCCCGAGACCTGGGACGTCTTCGCGCGCGCCGTCGAGGATCCCGACTGGATCGTCGCCTCGAAGCTCGCGGACATCCCGCTCGGCAGGCTGTCGGCCGAGGCCGAGCAGCGCGTGGTCGGGCTGCTCGCCGCGATCCTCGGCCGGGCGGAGCCCGAGGCGCGGCTGGATCTGCTGCGGCGCGCCGCGCACCTGCCGCTCCGGGACGAGAAGCGCGCGCTCTTCGACAGGCTGCTCGGGCACATGGGCGCGGCCGCGCCGGAGGAGGCGGCCGAGGCGCTCGCCGCCGCGCTCGCCCGGATGCAGCCGGGCGAGGTGCGCCGCGTCGTCCAGCGCCTCGAGGAGCTCTCGCCGAGGCGCCGCCACCTCGTGGCGTTCCTGCCCGTGCTCTCGGCGCGCCTCGGCGCGTATGCCCCGCAGCACCACCTGGCCGTCGGCCAGGGGCTGCTCGCCGCGCTGAAGCAGGACGCCCTGGCCGTGCCGCAGTACCTCGGGCTCGCGGCGCGTCTGCTCCAGTGGCGCGAGCTCGGGCAGGCGCTCACCGAGCTCGGGCGGCGGGACCTGCTGCACCACGACGCGATGGTCGCGGCGATGGCCGCGGTGCACGCCTGCGTGCACCCGTCGCTGCTCGAGCAGGAGCTGCGGGAGAGCAAGGATCCGCGGCTGCGGCGGCTCGCGCTGGAGGCGCTCGTGCAGGCGGCGTCCCCGAAGAACGGCTGGACGGCGGAGCGCCGCGCGCTGCTCGCCGAGCGCTACCGGAAGGACCCGTCCCCCGCCGTGGCGGGGCCGGCGTCGTTCGTCACGCCGCCGTGAGGCGGCGCGCGGCGGGGGATCGGACCTTCACTGGCACGGGCTCTCGCCGATCGCGGCGAGGCACTCCTCCGGGTCGGCGAGCTCGAGCGCACGGCTGACGTGGAACAGCCGGCAGGCGAGCGTGTTGCCCCCCTCCTCGGCGCTCGCGACGGAGTAGCCGGAGTCGCGGGCCGCTCCCGGCAGCAAGGTGCACTCGGACTCGCACGTGGCCGGGTCCGGGAACGACTCGCCGAGGTACTCGCTGCAGGCCGTGGTGAGCAGCATGCAGTACGACTCGCAGTTGCCCGTCAGGCCCGTGTCCGGCTCGTCGGCGGACCCGCAATGGCCGTCGCCGCCCGGCCCCGTGTGCGGGCAGTGGGCGGTCGGCGCCAGCATCGCGCTGTAGGCGTGGTACTTGCGGCAGCCCACGGTGTTCTCTTCCCGGTCCTCCACGCCGCCGGGGGGGAGCGCACCGCAGACGGCGAGGCACTGCGCCTCGGACTCGTAGACGGCCAGCTCGGCCGTGCACGAGGTCATCACGACCTGGCAGAAGCCCTCGCAGTCCGGCTCGGTCCCCGCCGGCTCGACGCACGGCTCCACCGGCATCAGGCTCGAGTGCTTGCAGTGCTCCTCCGGGTCCACGCTCGCGGAGCTCACGTGCACGAGGCGGCACTGCAGCGTGTCGCCCTCGTGGTTCTCGATGACGTCGAACATGTCGGCGTCCGTGAGCCCCGCGCACATGGCGACGCACTGCTCGTGCGAGTCGAGCTCGGCCGTGCACGCGCCGGCCCGCAGCGTGCAGTAGCTCTCGCAGTTGCTCCCGCAGACGCCGGCGCCGCCCGGGCCCGCCGGCGGGCAGTGCACAGCGACCTCGCCGGTGCGCCCCGCGAGCTCCGCCTGGTGGGCGCGGCAGGCGACCGTGTTGTCCACCGGCTCGAGCGGGTCGCCCGGCTCCAGCAGGGCGCACACGCCGTGGCAGGTGTCCACCGTCGAGTAGACCTGGTGCTCGGCGGTGCAGTTCTCCATCACGGCGGCGCAGTACGCCGCGCACTGCTCGCTCACCTCGGTGGGCTCCGGCTCCTGCCCTGGATCGACGTAGGTGCGGTCCTCGATGCCCGCGATCGCGTGGCAGCCGAGCCACGTCGCGGCCGTCAGCGGAGCGAGCAGGATCAGCGACAGGAGCCCTGTCATGCGCCTCATTCGAACGTCCCTCCCACGAGCAGCCCGACGTTGCGCCCGTCCACCATCGGCCCCACCTGGACGCGCGAGGTCTGCCTGGGGGCGACGACGAAGTACAGGACGGCGCCGCCGATCACGGCGGCCGTCCCGAGCCCGAACGCGATGTTCGAGGCGGTGGCGGCGCTGCTGGCCTCGTTGGTCAGCGTGACGCCGCGCGGATCCTCGCACGTCGCGCCGCCCTTGCAGTAGTCCTCCGCCTCGCCGTTCTTCGAGATCGCCCTCACCCCGAAGAACGTCCCGACGCCGAGCCCCACAACGCCCGCGCCGCCCACGACGAGGCCGATCAGGCGCGTCGTGTCGCCGCCGGACTCCGCCGGCGCCGCGGCGCCTCGCGCGGGCGCGGGCGCCGGCGCGGGGCCCTCCTCGGCGCTGGGCGCCGGCGCGCCGGGCTCGCTCGACGCCACGCTGAGCCGCGTGAGCGGCGGTACCTTGACGCTCTCCGCGGCGCCGGTGGCCCCGAGCTTCACGGTCGTCTTCCATGTCTCGTGGCCCGGGGCGCTCGCCTCGATCGCGATCTCGCCCGGATCCCGCGGGATCGCGATCCCGAACAGCGGCCGCTCGAGGGCCTTGCCGGCGACGCTCACCGTGAGCCCCTCGATGGCCAGCGCCTCCGGCCCGACGTCGATGGTGAGCTTCGACAGGCCCGGCTCCAGCCGGGCCGCGCGCGCCTGCGCCTTGCGGGCGCGATCGCCCTGTCCGGCGGCCTGCGACTCCGACATCGCCTGCCGGAACGTCGCCCAGGCGCTCGCGGTGCGGCCTGTCTTCTCGTAACACTCGGCCAGGTAGAGGAGCGTGCCTATGCCCGGATCGATGCGGTGGCTCTGCTCCAGCCTCGGGCACGCCTCCTCGTTGCGCCCTTTCTTCATCAGATCGAGCGCCGCGTCGAAGAGCGCCTCTGCCGTGGCCTTCTCGGCGGCGCTCGGCTCCGCCCACGCGGGGATCGCCCCGGAGATCAACGCCGCGCACAGCCCCAGGCTGGCGCGGCGTGCGATGCATCGCTGATGACGTTTCATTCGTCCCGTACTCTCCTCCAAGCTGGCCACGACAGGGCCCGAGGGCCGTTGCCCTCGTGCTGTTGATCGGCGTCGCGCGCGCCTCGCTCAGCGCCGCCCGCCGAAGTCGCTGATCTCGTTGTCTCGACGCGGCTCCGGGCGCGCTGCCGGGCCCGGCTGCGGGCGCTCGGCGGGCCGCGTCGCCGGCGTGCCCGGCTGGCCCGCGGGCGCCGCGCCCGGGGTCGCTGACGCGGCCGGCGGCCGCGCGCTCGCGCTCGATGCCGCGGGCGGCGCCGCGGTCGCGCCGCCGGTCGCCTCGGCCGCGGTCGCGCCGGCGGTCGCCTCGGGCGCGCTCGCGCCGGCGGTCGCTGCGGGCGCGGTCGGTTCGGCCGCAGCGGGCTTCTCAGGCTCGGGAGCAGCCCCGCGCGCCGGGCCCGGCGCCGCGGTCCCGGGGGGCAGCTCCGCCGCGGGCGCCGCGGGCTGTTCGCCGCCGGCCGGCGGCCCGGAGCGCAGGAGGAGCACGGCGGCGATCGCGACGGCGGCGAGGGTGGCGCTGCCGGCGAGGGCGATCCCGATCGCCGCGCCCTTGCGTCCTGCGCGCGGGAGCTGGCCCGTGTTGCTCCACGAGTTGACCGTGGGGCCCGTCTCCGCGGCCGAAGCGGGCGACGGCGCGCCGTGCGGCACGGACGGGCGCGCTCCGGCGGCGGCGGCGTGCGCGCCCCCCTGCGTCCCGCCGGGCGCCATGGACACGCGCGCTCCGGCGGTGTGCGGGCCCCCGTGCGACTGGATGTGCGGCGCGGACAGGCGCGCTCCGGCGGCGTGCGCGCTCCCGTGCATCGCGCCGGGCGGCAGGCTGGGCTGGCTCTGGAGGCTCGGCCGCGACCCGCCGGCGTCCTGGAGCCCGAGCACGCGGCGCGCCCGCTCGGCGTGCACGTGGCTCCCGGGGGGGCCGAACGCGAGCAGCGCGGCGGCGAGGTCTCCGACGTTCCTCCACCGCTGCTCGCGCTCCTTGGCGAGGCAGTGCATCACCGCGGCGTCGAGGTCGTGCGGGACGTCGGGGCGGATCTGGGCGACCGTGAAGGGCGACTCGTAGAGCAGCGCGGAGAAGAGCTGAGGAACGGAGTCGCCGTTGTACGGAGTCCGCCCGGTCAGCATCTCGTAGAAGATGACGCCGAGAGACCAGATGTCCGCGCGGGCGTCGACCTCCCGGGCAGAGCGCACCTGCTCGGGAGACATGTAGAGCGGCGAGCCGAGGAGGGTCGCTGTCTTGGTCAAAGACAGCTCTTCGCGCGAGATGCCGAGCAGCGCCTTGGAGATCCCGAAATCGAGGACCTTGATGATCCGCTCCCCGTCGGGTCGGCGCGCGAGGAACAGGTTCGCCGGCTTGAGATCGCGGTGGACGATGCCGGCGGCGTGCGCCTCGGCCATCGCCTCGATCGCCTGGAGCATGTACCCGACCGACTCCATCACGGGCAGCTGGCCCCGCGCGCGGATCTCGTCCGAGAGGTTGTTCCCGTCCAGGAACTCCATCACCATGTAGGGCAGCCCGGCCTGGAGCGAGCCGACGTCGAGGACGCGCGCCACGTGCTCGCTCTTGATCCTGGCCAGCGCCCGCGCCTCGCGCCGGAACCGCTCCGCAGGGTCGCCGCCGCCGGTGTCGGTGCCGGGCGAGTGCAGGAACTTCATCGCGACGCGCTGATCGAGCTCCAGGTGCCACGCGGCGACGATCATGCCCATCGCACCTGCGCCCACGATCTGCTCCACGCGGTACTTGCCCGCCAGCACATCGCCCACAGCAACGGGAGCCGCCATGGTCCTAGGCTAGCCGAGATCCGGGGGCGCACCTACTTCGGAGAGCGGCATCCTGCGATCCGGACGTAAGAGGCCTGTGGATTTTTCTGCCACGACCAAACCGTGTCGCTGGACACATCGTGGGCGAGCCTGGCGCTGGTGCTGGCGGCGTGCTCACGGGCTCACCAGCGCGATGCCGTCGATGCAGCGCCAGCGCTCGGCCTCGCCCTCCACGGCCCACAGCTCGAGCCGCTCTGCCCGCCACGCCTCGCCCGCGAGCGCGAGGACCCGCGGGTCGGCGGCGAGCGCCTCTCGGCGATCGGCCGGCATGTCGCCGTACACGAGGCTCACGTGCGGGCGAAAGGCGGTCTCGCGCGCGCCGAGCGCGGTCGCGGCCGCGCGGCGCAGGGCCGCGAGCGGCTCGGTCGGCGCGACGTCGACGAACACGCACTGGTGGTAGGCGCTCCCGGTCGCCGGGTCCCGCGCCTCCAGCGCGATCGGATGGTGCGCGCCGAGGCTGCGGAGCTTCGCGGCGAGGTCGCCGCCGTCGCCGCGCAGCCCGCCGAGCAGGGTGAGGTGCGGCGCGAACGCCGGCCCGCCGGTCTCCCGGGCGAGCGCCTCGATGAGCTCCTGCAGCCGCGCGCGCGGCTCTCCGCCGGGGACGAGCCAGAGAGCGAACGCCTTCTCTTGCTCCATCGTCGATGTCCTCTTGCGCCGCCGGGCCCCGCGTGCAAGCCGCCGCGCTGCCTGGCGGCGAGGGCTCTGGAGAGCGTCTCGTCGGGAGTCAGAGCGATTTCCAGGACGCCTCGCCCGACGGCAGCTTCGGCGGCTCGATCGACAGGATGTAATCGACGCGGCGGTTGCGCGGCTCGTCCACCTGGTCGGCGGTCTTCACGATCGGCGACGACTCGCCGAGCCCCTCGTACGCGACGGGGAGCTTCAGGCCGCGGCCCTTGAACCACGCGGCGATGGAGCGGGCGCGCCGCCGCGAGAGCGCGAGGTTGTGCTCGACGCCGCCGACCGTGTCCGTGTGGCCGACGATGAACAGGGTGATCTTGCCGAGCTCCCGGGCCTTCGCCGCCACCTCGGAGATGCGCTGGAGGCTCGCCTCCAGCTTGGGCACCTCGGGGGCGCGGATGACGTCGGAGTTGGTCTCGAACTGCACCTCCTCGTGGGGGATGCTCACGTTCCACGGGATGATCGCGATCCCGGCCCAGTAGCCCTCGGTGTCGTGGCCGTACACCTCGATGCGCCCGACGGTCTCGTCGCTCGACGGCGACCACGTCACGACGAGCGGCGTGCCGGCGGCGGCCCCGCTGAACGGCTTCTCCTCCTCGGCGAGGACGGCGCCCGACTGGCCGAGGACCTTGATGCGCACCTTGCTCGCGGCGCGCGACAGCTTGACCTCGATCTGGCGGCCCTTGAGGTCGACCCTGGAGCGATCGATGGTCACCTCCAGCGCGGGCCTGGCCTGGGCGCCCGGCGCGGGCGCGGGGCCGTCGCCCCGCGCGGCGGCGGGGGCGAGCAGGGAGGCGGCGAGGAGCAGGGCCGGGAGATGGCGCATGGAGGACCTCATCGCGGGAGGGGAGGGAAGTGAGGGAAGACAGGGACGAGTATACCACCGGGCGACCGGCGTCACAGCGACGCGTGCCGCGGTGGCGGGCGCGCGCGGGATCCCGTAGTGTCCGCGGGCGTCGAGGGGTCATCCGGCGGGAATCACGCGGGAATCACACGGGAATCACGGCGCTCCAGGGCACATGGCGGTTACCATTTTCGATCTCTTCAAGATCGGCATCGGCCCGAGCAGCTCGCACACGGTCGGTCCGATGCGCGCGGCGCGCATGTTCGCGGTGGATCTCGACGAGGCGGGGCTGCTCGACCGCGTCGCGGCGGTCCAGGTGGAGCTGTTCGGCTCGCTCGGCGCGACCGGCCGCGGCCACGGCAGCGACAAGGCGGTGATCCTCGGGCTCCTGGGCGAGACGCCGGACGGCGTGGACGTCGAGCGCGCGGGCGAGATCGTCGACGGCGTGCGGCGGAGCGGCCGCCTCTCCCTGCTCTCCCGGCGCGAGATCGGCTTCGAGGTGAAAGGGCACCTCGCGTTCCTGCACCGGAGTCTGCCGTTTCACCCAAACGGCATGCGCTTCACGGCGCTCGACCAGGAGGGCGCGCCGCTGCGGGCGCGCGTGTATTACTCGGTGGGCGGCGGCTTCGTGGTGAACGAGGCCGCGGCGAAGGGCGAGAGTCCGATCGGGGAGGACAGGACGCCGCTGCCGTATCCGTTCCACAGCGCGGCGGAGCTGCTCGCGGTGTGCGCGGCGAGCGGCCTGTCGATCAGCCAGGTCATGCTGGAGAACGAGAAGGTCTTCCGCCCCGAGGCGGAGATCCGGGCGGGGCTCCTGCGGATCTGGGAGGTGATGCAGGCGTGCGTGCAGCGCGGCTTCCGGACCGAGGGCGTGCTGCCCGGCGGCCTCAAGGTGACGCGCCGCGCCCCGGCCCTGTACCGCAAGCTCATCGAGAGCCCCGAGGCGGGCCTGCGGGATCCGCTGACGGCGATCGACTGGGTGAGCCTCTACGCGCTCGCGGTGAGCGAGGAGAACGCCGCCGGGGGCCGCGTCGTGACGGCGCCGACCAACGGCGCGGCGGGCATCATCCCGGCGGTCCTGCACTATTACCGGCGCTTCGTGCCGACGTCGACGGACGAGGGCGTCCTCCGGTTCCTGCTGACGGCGGGCGCGATAGGCATTCTTTACAAGGAGAACGCGTCGATCAGCGGCGCGGAGGTGGGGTGTCAGGGCGAGGTGGGCTCCGCGTGCTCGATGGCCGCGGGCGCGCTGGCCGAGGGGCTGGGCGGCACGCCGGCGCAGGTGGAGAACGCGGCCGAGATCGCGATGGAGCACAACCTCGGGCTCACGTGCGATCCGGTGGGCGGGCTCGTCCAGGTGCCGTGCATCGAGCGCAACGCGATGGCGGCGATCAAGGCGATCAGCGCCGCGCGCATGGCGCTGCACGGGGACGGGGCGCACTTCGTGAGCCTCGACAAGGTGATCAAGACGATGCGCGACACCGGGGCAGACATGGAGTCGAAGTACAAGGAGACGGCGCGCGGCGGTCTCGCGGTGAACGTGGTCGAGGTGCCGCTCGAGGTCGGGGTCCACCTGCCGGAGTGCTAGCGTCGCGCGTCAGGCAAGGGCGAAGCGCGCCAGTCGCGGCGCGATCTTGCTGGCGAGCCGTGGCGCCTCGCGCGTGACGCTGCCGGGCCCGCCGCGCTCGGCCCGCTGCGCTCGCCTTGTGAGCGTTTCGCCGTTCGCTTAGAATTCATGGAATGCGGAGCTCTTTCCTCCCGGCCGTCGCGCTCGCGACGCTCTTTCTCGGCTGTGCCGATCTCCTCGGGATCGAGGACGTGACCCTGGACCCGGGGTCGGGCACCGGCGGGAGCGGTGGAGCCGGCGGCAGCGGCGGCGCCGGCGGCAGCGGTGGAGTGGGCGGCAACGGGGGAGCCGGCGGGAGCGGTGGAGCCGGCGGCAGCGGCGGAGCCGGCGGCAGCGGCGGCAGCGGCGGCGCCGGCGACCCGAACGCGCCCACGACGCCGGTGCCGCGGTTGCCGGTGCAGGACAGCGCTGTCGGATCCATGCTCGTGCCCGGCTCCCGGAGACCCACCTTCGTCTGGGAGCCGTCGAGAGCGCCTGACGGAGGCGGCGTCGAGTACACCATCGAGCTCAGCCAGGACCCGTCGTTCGCCGCGGGCGTCGACGCGGCGACGACGGCGGCGACGCGCTGGCAGCCGGACGCCGACCTCGAAGGCTCCGCGGCGCCCCCCGTGGGCAGCCGCGTCTACTGGCGAGTCCGCGCGTGCGCCGAGGGCGCCTGCTCCGAGCCGTCGGCCGTGCGATGGATCAACGTGGGGCGGGGTCACCACGACCTGAACGGCGACGGGGCCGACGACGTCCTCGTGGGGGCGAGCGATTTCCTGCCCCCGGAGTTCGAGGGCTACTACCCTTGCGGAGGCGCTTACGTCTTTCTGGGTGGAATGGGCGACGGCTTCGACGCGAAGGCGGATGGCGTGCTGGTCGGTCTCAACCTGGAACGTCGGCCCATCGAGACGGCCCACGTGGGAGACGCCCTTGCGACCGCCGACGTGAACGGGGATGGCTTCGCCGACGCCGTGCTCGGGGGGTCGTCTCACGCCGATTTCAGAGGCCTGGTCCTCGTGATGCCCGGGAGCTCGGCCGATCCAGGGACGTGGCCCCCGGTCCAGCCGATCAACGAGCCTGTCAGGATGAAAGACCGCCTGTTTGGCGCCGCGCTGACCTCGGGCGACATCAATGCAGATGGCTACGCCGATCTGGTGATCGGCACGCCAGGAAGCGGGTACGACGGGGGCGAGCCCGGGAGCGCCTACGTGCTGCTGGGCGGAGCCGGGAGCCTCGATCCCGCTGCAGACGCCAAATTCGTGGGGGTGCAAGACTCGAGCGCGTTCGGCGCATCGCTCGCGTCGGCAGACTTCAATGGTGACGGCTTCTCGGACATCGCTGTCGGAGCGCCTGGCGGCCACCGCGTCTACGTGCATTTCGGCTCGTCCGGCCCGATCGATACCGTACCTGAGGGCCTGCTCGTCGGCGAGGGCGAGTTCGGACGATCGGTGAGCGCGGGGGACGTCGACGGAGACGGGTTCGCCGACTTGCTCGTGGGCGATCCGACGAGCAGCACGGCCTCCCTGTTTCTCGGCGGACCGGGAGGGGCGTTCGAGACGACGGCCGATCTGATGCTCCAGGGGGAAGGTTCGTCCGATCGTTTCGGACAGGCGGTGTCCTCGGGGGACCTGGACGGCGATGGCTTCGCCGAGATGCTCGTGGGCGCGCCCGAGATCTACCCGGGCGGCAAGTTGTATGTGTACCGCGGCAGCGCGCGCCCCGACGCGGAGCCGGACGCCGCGAGCATCGGGCGGTCCGGCGACAAGGCGGGGACGCGCATCTCGCGCGCCGGCGACTTCAACCGCGATGGGCTCGGTGACATCGTCGTGGGGTTCGCCAGGGGCCCGAGCATGCGCGTGTTCCTCGGCGGCAACCTCAGCGATGACCCGCAGGCCTCCCTCGCCGGCGCAGGCGGCGACAGCACCGAGAAATTCGGCTCGGCGGTGTCGCCGTAGCTGCGCAGCGCGATCGCGGCGCGCGGCCAGGGCCGTTCCACGAGGGCGCAAGGTCGGCCGCGCAGCCCGGCGCAGCTCCCCCGCGCCGAGCATGCGCCCCCGACGACTCGATGTCAGGGCACGAGGATGTAGCGAACGTCGGGGGCCCCGTTCCAGGCATCGACCACGGCTCGCAGCGGCAAGCGGGTGAACGACGCGTCGAACCCGGCAGCAGGAGCGGCTGCAAGCAATTCGCCAGCGCCGGCCAGGAGTTCTTTGACGGCCACGCTGCCGATGCCGCTTCCGATCAGCTCCAGACCCGTGCTGCGCAGCATGTCGCCGCGGACAGGGATCTCATCGCCTGCCACGGTGCCGAGCTGCACGTAGCGTAAGCGCGGCTCGCCGGCTCGAGAGCCGCGGTCCTTGGTCGCAGCCCTCAGGACGCGAAGGGCGGGCTCGCCCCAGACGAAGTCGAGCACGACGTCGACCCCTTGGTCGAACTGCGCGCGTAACGCGCTGTCCGCGTCATCGTTCAGGGCGACCTTCACGTCTGCGGTCAGACGCTCGAGCTTCGCCTCATCACGACCGACCGCGATGACCTTGCTCGCGCCGAGGTATCGGGCGGTCTGGAGCGCCATGCTTCCCGCAGAGCCTGTCGCGCCGATGACCAGCACCGTTTCACCCGCCTGAAGCCTGGCCCGCCTTGAAAGCGCGATCCACGACGCCAGCCCCGCCGTGGCGACGGCCGCCGCGCGCTCGCTGGACAGATTCTCGGGTACCGGCACCATCATGTGGCTCGCGACGAGCGACTTCTCCGCCATGGAGCCGAAGGGCGCCTTCGGGAACAGGAAGTAGACGCGGCGCCCCGCTCCGTCGATCCCGACGCCGTCGACTCCCGGCACGAATCCAGCGGACGCGCCGCTCGCATAGTGCCTGCCCGAGGCCAGGCCCTTCACGATCGGGCTGAGCGCGGCGGCGTGCACCGTGACCACGGCTTCGCCGTCGCCGGCCTCTGGCTCACGAAAATCCTGGAACGATGGCGGAACGCCGAATGAATTCACGACTGCAGCTTTCATGCTGTTTCACTCCAGAGAGATGTCCTGGGGATCCCCTCGCGGAGACCTGTCACTTTTGTGTAGACCGGGTGATCGGGACGATCCATGCTAGAAAGTCGGCATTTTGTTCGCGATCGTCCAGCGATCGTCCAAGGAGTGCATGGATCCGCTTTCCGAGGTTCTCTCCCTGCTGAAGCCTCACAGCTACATCACTGCGGGCTTTGACGCCGGCGGGGCATGGGCGCTCACGCTCGATGACCTGGCTGGCCGCATCAAGTGCTATGCCGTCATCAAGGGCACCTGCTGGCTGGCCATGCAAGGCATGGACGCGCCAGTGCGGCTCCAGTCAGGAGACTGCTTCGTCCTGCCCAGCGGACGGCCCGTGACCATCGGCAGCGATCTGGGCGTCGAGCCGAAACGGGCGAGCGAGGTGCTCGACCCCAACCGCAGCGGCGAGGTCGTCACCTACAACGGCGGCGGCGACGTGTTTCTGGTCGGCAGTCGCTTCGAAGTGAACGGCCGGCACGCCGAGGTGCTGCTCCAGACGATGCCACCTCTCATGCACGTCGAGACTTCGGGCGATCGCGCCAGGCTGAGATGGTCCATCGAGCTCATGATGGAGGAGCTGCGGGAGGCCCGGCCAGGCTCGTCGCTGGTGGCGCAACAGCTTGCCCACATGATGCTGGTGCAAGCGCTTCGCCTGTATCTGTCCGAGCGTTCCCACGACGACGTTGGATGGTTTGCCGCCCTCGCCGATCCTCAGCTGAGCGCGGCGCTCGGGGCGATACACGCGGATCCAGCGTTTCCATGGACCTTGCAGGAGCTGGCCGCGCGGGCCGGTATGTCGCGTTCGATCTTCGCCGAGCGCTTTCGCGAGCGGGTCGGGGAGACGCCGATCGCCTATCTCACGCGCTGGAGGATGATGCTGGCGGGAGAAAAGCTCATCCACGGTCGTGACACGCTGGCGCGAATCGCGGGGTCGCTCGGCTATGAATCCGAGCACGCGTTCAACACGGCGTTCAAGCGCGTCATGGGCATCTCCCCGAGGCGATACGCCCGAGCCGGATCCGAGGAGACCTTCGTCGGCTCGAAGAGGGACGCGACCTCGTCGTCAGCGAGCGGGCGTCGACCCGGCTTCAGGTGAGCATGGGCGTCAGGTCCGGGTGCCTTTGGCCATCGCCCGCCGATACGCGGGCCGCGCACCGATGCGCTGAAGATAGGCGAGTATGCTGGGATGAGGCGCGAGATCCACCGGCGCAGCTCCGAGGGCAGATCTCGTCGGGCATGGTGGCCGTCGCTCGGGCGCTGGAGGGTAGCACGGAGGGCGGCGTCCGTGGCCTCCGACCGCGCCGTATGAGAAATATTCGCCACACCACCATCATTCGGCATGAGGTGGTCGAGCGGGCAGTTTGTTTGAAGGATCGATCCCCGTGGCGGCATCAAGAGCACCGAACAGAAGCTCCCGCCGCCAGGCAGCCGATGTCGGTCGCATCGCGTCGTTGCTCCTCGTGTCCCTGCAACAGCAGGGCTCCTCGGCGCGCCTGGAACACTGCTCGGTTCCGGGATGACTCGCGGCTTTCATGACGTCCAAAGTACAATTCCCAGATCACTGACCAGAACCAACAAGTCCAACGAGCTCACCCGCTCGTCTGGTATTGTCCACCCCACGCTGGCGACAAGATCATGGAAAACGACAAGCCCCAGAACCCCACTCCTTCCCTCACGGATCTGATGGGCGCGCTGGCCGCGGCCCAGGCGGTACAGGAGCCGTTCTTCCTCGGCCGCCTCCGCGGGCACTTCGGCGCCGATCCCCGCGCCCTCCCGGTCGTCGCCGAGGAGTTCCCGCCCTCGGACCACCCGAACTTCCAGCTCGCCATCGAGACCCACCTCCGCGACGGCGGGTTCACCTCCGAGCTGCTCGGCGTCTCCGGCGGCGACATGTTCCGCGGGGTGAGCCTCCCCGATCTCGTCTCGCCGCCTCCGGCGATACCCGGTGTCGGCGGGGCGCCGCCCTCGCTGGGGCCCGTGCAGTACCGCAACGTCCGCCTCGACGAGGAGCGCGTCCTCGCCTGCGTCGCCGGCGGCATCTACCTCCTCGGCCACGGGGACGAGCGCTTCGCGCTGCTGGTGCGCGGCCCGAACGACGCCGGGTTCCGGCGCCAGCAGCTCACCGTCGAGGTGATGGCGAGGGACAACGAGCGCGCCCAGCGCCTCCTCGCCGAGCTCCGCGTCTCGATGCGCCGGCTCAACGTCTACCGCGGCCGCGTGGTCACCCTGAGCGAGGCCACCGACATGTTCCCGGCCGCGACCAAGATCGAGCTCCAGAGCCTCCCGCGGATCGCGCGCGAATCGCTCATCCTGCCCGAGGCGCTGCTCGCGCGGCTCGAGCGGTCGACCATCGGCTTCTCCCGGCACAGAGAGTCCCTGCTCGCCTCGGGGCGACACCTGAAGCGCGGGCTGCTCCTCTACGGGCCCCCGGGCACCGGCAAGACCCTCACCGCGATGTACCTGGCGAGCCAGATGCAGGAGCGCACCACCCTGCTCCTCACCGGCCTCGGGGTGAAGCTCCTCAAGGAGGCCTGCGCGATGGCGCGGTCGCTCCAGCCGTCGCTCCTGGTGCTCGAGGACGTCGATATCATCGCCCAGGACCGCGAGAGCACGGACTCGAGCTGTCGCTCGCCGCTGCTCTTCGATCTCCTGAACCAGATGGACGGCCTCGCCGAGGACACCGACGTGATCTTCCTCTTGACCACCAACCGCCCGCAGGCCCTGGAGCCGGCGCTGGCGGCGCGGCCGGGGCGGATCGATCTCGCCGTGGAGGTCCCGCTGCCGGACGCCGACTGCCGGCGGCGGCTGCTCGCGCTCTACGGCCGCGGCCTCTCGCTCAGGGGCGACGACCTCGCGCCGCTCATCGCGCGGACCGAGGGGGTGAGCGCGGCGTTCATCCGCGAGCTCCTGAGGCGGGCGGCGCTGTTCGCGGCCGACGCGGGGCGCGGCACGGCGGTCGGCGAGGAGGACCTCAAGGAGGCGCTGCACGAGCTCCTCGTCGACGGCGGGCCGCTCACCCGGAGCCTCCTCGGCGCGCAGGCCCACCGCCCCTCGTGATCACGCCCAGCCGCCCGCCGGCGCATACGAGCCCTGCTGCGGGAGGTCAGTCCGGTGAGCGAACCGCCATGGCGCCGAGGGCGCCAGGAGATCAGGGGAAATAGAAGGATGCGCGCCGCGCAGAGAGCCTGCCCATGACGAAGACGCTCACCTTCTTGCACACATCGCCCGTGCACATCGCCACCTTCGATGGGCTGCTGGCCGAGATGGCCCCGACGATCCCCGCGAGGCACGTGGTGGACGAGGACCTCCTGCGCGACGCCCGCGCCTCGGGCCTCACCCCCGAGGTGACTCGCCGCATCGATCAGGCGATCCTGAGCGCCATGGCCGGTGGCTCCGCCGTGGTCCTCTGCACCTGCTCGACGATCGGCGGGTGCGCCGAGCGCGCCGGCCGGTCGGCCGGCCATCCGGTCCTCCGCGTCGATCGCGCGATGGCGGAGCGCGCCGTCGCCGCAGGGGGGCGCATCCTCGTCGCCGCGACGCTGGCCAGCACCATCGCCCCGACGCGCGAGCTCCTCCTCGAGGTGGCCCATCAGGCCGGGAGGACCCTCGCGATCACCGAGGCGCTCTTCGAGGACGCATGGCCGCACTTCGAGCGCGGCGATCACGCGGGCTATCGCCGGGCGATCGCCGCGAGGCTGCGCGAGGCGGCGCCGACGGCCGACGCGATCGTCCTGGCGCAGGCCTCCATGGCCGACGCCGCCGCCTCGTGCCTCGACCTGCCTGTCCCCGTCTTCAGCAGCCCACGTCCGGGGCTCGAGGCGGCCATCCGGGCGTACCGCGCGCTGGCGTAGCCGTCATGTCACGTCCTCGGTGGCGAGCCCGGGAGTCTGCGGCTCGGGGCATCGATGAAGATCGGTGAGCCACCGATCGAGCGCCTCTCTGACGAGCGACGTCCAGTCCGTGAAGCTCGCGATTCGGCGCGTGCCACACTTTTGGAGCCGAGCTGTGACGCCATCGCTGTTGCTTCAATTGTTCAACTCGCGCGCTGTTTTCTCGCGCACGGCGGCACCACGCGCCGCCGTGCGCCGGTGTCCAGGTGGTATGTTCCCCCCATGAGAGCGCTTTCCTTGCCCGGGTCCTTGGCACTGCTCACGTTGACGGCGACCCTCGCCGCCGGTTGCTCTGGATCTTCCGACGACGCCGGCACCGGCGGTTCGGGGGGATCCGGCGGGCTGCCGAGCGCGAGCAGCTCGACGGGCGGCGGCGCGGCCAGCAGCGGCGGCTCGACCACGGGCGGCACCGGCGCGACCAGCGGCAGCACCAGCGGCGCGAGCAGCAGCACCAGCACCACGGCAGGAACGGGCGGCGGCAGCGCGAGCAGCAGCAGCGGCACCGGTGGGACCGCGAACCCGGGCTCCGAGCTCGGCAATGGCACCATGGAGGGCTCCGGCAGATCGAGCGAGCGGTACGAGACGGGCCTCGTCTCGCGCGACGACACGCCGTACGTGCTCATCACCAACGGCTGGGGCCCCGGCTTCGACAGCCACACCGTCTCGTGGGAAGGCACGTCGTTCACGGTGGAGAGCATGAGCGGCGCGGCCGGCTCGATGGGGCAGCCCGCCTCGTACCCGACCGTCTTTTGCGGCCGCTACTCGGTGATGGAGGTGCCAGACTGCGGCCTGCCGGCGCCGAGCGGATCGATCACGAGCCTGCGCACCGGCTGGCGCTGGGCCAAGAACGGCAACGAGGGCGAGTACAACGCCGCGTACGACATCTGGATGGGCAACGGCACGCGGCTCCAGGGCTACCTCATGGTGTGGCTGCGCGATCCGCCGAGCTACCAGCCCGCCGGGCAGCCGAACCCCGCGCATCAGGGCGTGACGGTCGCGAACGTCCCCGGCACGTGGAACATCTGGAACGGCATGGTGAACGGCCTGCCGATCGTGAACTGGGTGCGCGCCGAGGGGAACGACAGCTACGAGATCGAGTTCGACGTGATGGACTTCGTGCGCGACGCGCAGACGCGCGGCCTCAGCGTGCCCGGCGACCAGGTGAACGCGGTCGCCGTCGGCTTCGAGATCTGGGAAGGCCCGATCACGAACCTGAAGAGCCTCGACTTCTACGTTGACGTGAACTGACGTGGACTGACGTGCACTGACCCGCGCAGGCGCGAGGGGTCGACGTCACTTACGACGGCCAATGCGGTCGCGTCGAGACGCTTCCTTTTGGCAGTTGCCGCGCTGCGTCCGAGGGCAACCTCACGCTCGCGCGGCATGCAGTGGAGATCGAGAGTCATGAGCGACAAGAAGCAAGGAGCACATCCGTCCAGCGCGAGCCGTACCCGTCGCCAGGTGTTGAAGCAGGCCGTGGGCCTCGGCGCGGGGCTGGCCGCCGCGCATTTGCTCGGTGGAGAGGCGTCTGCCGCGCCGCGCATTCGCTCCGGGACGTTCACGACGACGGACGGGGTCGCGCTCAATTACCTGGAGGCGGGGAGAGGCAGGCCGCTGCTCCTCTTGCCGGGGTGGTCCCAGTCGGCGGCGATGTACAGGGCGCAGATCCTCGCCTTCGCGCGACATCATCACGTCTTCGTGCTCGACTGGCGAGGGCACGGCGACTCGGAGAAGGTCGACCACGGCTACCGCATCGCGCGATTCAGCAGGGATCTCTTCGAGTTCCTCCGCGGGATGAGGCTCAAGCACGTCACCGCCCTCGGGCACTCGATGGGGTGCGGCGCGCTTTACAGCTACTGGGACAGCTACGGGGGACGCTATCTGGATCGCCTGATCCTGGTCGACGTGGGGCCCGCGATGACGGCCTGGCCCGACTGGTCCGACGAGGAGAAGCTCGAGGCGGGGGCGATCTTCACCCCGCAGTCGCTCCACGACACGGCCGCCGCGCTGCGCGGGCCGGGCGGGCTCGCCACGACCCAGGGCCTCGTGGCCAGCCTCTTCAGCCCCGGCTACCCGGCAGACAAGCTCGCCGCGGTCATCGAGCAGAACCTGAAGCTCCCGCGCGAGCACGCCGCCACGCTGCTCGTGAACCAGGCCTCGCAGGACTGGAGGGACGTGATCCCGCGGATCGACGTGCCCACCCTCGTCGTCGGAGGCGAGGCGAGCCTCTTCAGCCCCATCTCCCAGGAGTGGGTCGCCGACCAGATCCCCGGCGCCGAGCTCATCGTCTTCAGCGCAGAAGAGGGGGGCAGCCACTTCATGTGGCTGGAGAACCCGGAGAAGTTCAACGACGACGTCCTCAGCTTCCTCGGCTGATCCACGCCGCCCCCGAGCAGCCGTCGCGCGGGCCTGCGCGGCGGCGCTGCCAGCGCGCTCCTCGAGTCGCCTGTTCGTTCGTGCCGGATCCTTGACATGGCGGGTTGGCCGTCGGCTACGCTACGTTCCCGCGATGAGACCTTGGGTGGCGGCATACGCTGGGCGGCTGTGCGCTGGAGCGTGCGTCGCGCTCGTGGCGATGACGGTGGGGTGCGGAGAGCCCGCGATCGCAGGGGACGGCCCGGGCTCGGCAGCATCGTCCGAGCCAGGCGCGTGGCCAAGGACGGTCACCTTGACGTCGCTGACCGTCGGGACCGGCGATCACGTGCGCCTTGCCGACGGGACCGTGTCGGATTCGGGAGACCTCGGTGTCCAGTGGGCGATGGTGATCTCTCTCCGGTCGGCCGCGGCCGAGTCGATCTGTGAGAGAGGAACGTCCTTCGCGGCGCTGGCGGACATCCCGACCGACGTGGATGGCTGCTCGAGCTGGGCCCCGATCGCCTACCTGAGCGGGACAACGATCCATGAGAGCGACGAGGCGAACAGCATCGGGCTGGGGCTGCTGGTGTGGGACGCCGAGCACGCTGCGCTCTACCGGCTCCGGGTGCTGGGGGATTCGTATGACGCGACCGGTGGTGCGACAGCCACCTTCGAGTACGAGCCGGTGCCTTGACCGGCGCCGCCGGCGACTGCGTCGAACCGTGGGCCCGTCCGGCCCCGGGCGCCGCCGCCGGCCGCATTGGACATCCGGTGGGACAGCGGGCACCGTGCCGCCATGAAGGTCTTCGTCACAGGGGGCTCGGGGTTCATCGGAGGCCACCTCATCGAGGGGCTCGTGCGCGCCGGCCACGAGGTGAGCGCGCTGGCTCGCTCCGCGAAGAGCGCCGACGTGGCGCGGCGGTACGGCGCGACGCCGGTCGCCGCCGACCTCGGGACGCTCAAGGCCGAGGACCTGGCGGGCGCCGAGGCCGCGGTGCATTGCGCCGCGTACGTCGAGGAGTGGGGGACGCGCGCGCAGTTCTGGGAGGCCAACGTGGAGGGCACGGCGCGTGTGATCGAGGCGGCGCGCGCGGCCGGGGTGCGCCGGCTCGTCCACGTCGGCACCGAGGCGGCGCTCTTCGACGGCCACGATCTCGTCGAGGTCGACGAGACGCACCCGTACCCGGAGAAGCCGCGCTTCCTGTACCCGGAGACGAAGGCCGAGGCGGAGCGGCGCGCGCTCGCCGCGAACGACCCCGGCGGCATGACCACCGTGTCCATCCGCCCGCGCCTCGTCTGGGGCCCGCGGGACGCGACCGTGCTGCCCCTGGTGCTGCGCATGGCGCGGGAGGGGAGCTTCGCCTGGATCGACGGCGGACGCGCGCGGACGTCGACCACCCACGTCGCGAACCTGGTGCACGCGCTGCTGCTCGCGCTGGAGCGCGGCCAGGGCGGGCGCGCGTATTTCGTCGCGGACGACGGTGCGCGCTCGATGCGCGAGTTCCTGAGCGCGCTGGCGCGCACGCAGGGCGTGGAGCTGCCCGGGCGCAGCGTGCCGAGCGCCGTCGCCCTCCCGCTCGCGACGGCGCTCGAGGGGGCGTGGCGCCTCCTCGGCGTCCGCCGGGCGCCGCCGATGACCCGCTTCGCCGTCGCCATGATGTCGCGCACCGTGACCGTGCGGACCGACCGCGCCCGCGCCGAGCTCGGGTATGCCCCCGTCCTCGGCGTGGACGAGGGCTTGGCGGCGCTCTCGGCGGCGCGCTGACAGGGAGCCCGCGGCCAGGCGGCCTGGCGGCGCACAGCGACGGTATCCGCTGGAGCGCGGCCGCCCGCTCGCGTGTCGCGCGCCGCGCTCGACGTGGGCAGGGGCACGCGCGGCGGCTTCGTGGCGTGTCTCGGCGCGCGCACGTCTGCCACGCTGCTGGTAAAGTGGTGAGCTCATGCCGCGATCGCCGGCATGACGTAGCCGCTTCCCCCGGGCGCCAGACGAGCGCCCGGCCGACCCCGACAGGCGCTGAGCCGAGGAGACCCACGTGAGCGCTCGCATCCCGCTTCCGCCTTTCCCCAGAGGCTGGTTCCAGGTGGCCTCCTCGGAGGAGCTGTCCACGGGCGGCCCGCTCCCGCTCCGCTGCTTCGGGCGGGATCTGGTGCTGTTCCGCACCCAGGACGGCCAGGCCCGCGTCCTCGACGCCCACTGCCCGCACATGGGCGCCCACCTCGGGATCGGAGGCCGCGTCGAGCAGGGCGGCCTCCGGTGTCCGTTCCACGGATGGGTGATCTCCGGCGAGGGCGCGTGCGTGCACATCCCGTACGCGGACACGATCCCTCCGAAGGCGAGGGTCCGCGCCTGGGAGACGCGGGAGCTCGACGGCGCGATCCTGGTCCACCACGCGATCGGCGGCGAGCCCCCCGCCTTCGAGATACCGCCGCTCGCCGAGGCGCGCTCGACCGAGTGGTCGATGGACACGACCCGGCGCTGGAGGATCCGGACGCACGTCCAGGAGACGCTCGAGAACATCGTGGATCCGGCCCATTTCGTCACCGTACACAGCATGCCGGAGCCGCCTCGCACGGAGGTCGAGGTCGAGGGCCATATCATTCGATCCCGGTCGGCGGTGAAGCAGCGAGGCCCGGGCGGGCGGGTGGTCGACGGCACGATCACCTGGGAAGGCCACGGCATGGGCTACGGGACGATCCGCTTCACCGGCATCGTCGAGCTCCTCTTCGTGAACACCGTCACCCCGGTGGACGACGAGCTCGTCGACGTGCGTGTCGCGTTCTGGCTGCGCAAGGACGGCGCGCAGCGCCTGGGCCAGGCCCTGGCCGCGGAGGTCTGCCGGCAGATCGAGGAGGATATCCCGATCTGGGAGAACAAGATCTATCGCCCTCAGCCCGTCCTGTGCGCCGGCGAGAAGAGCATCATGACGTTCCGCAAGTGGAGCAGCCAGTTCCTCTGAGCCACGCGGGGCGAGGGCGTGACTCCAATCCACGCTGACCGCCGCGGCGGCGAGCTCGGCGCTCGCGTCGCGCGGCCCGGCGAGCCGCGCGAAAGCCCGCGATAGCTCGATCGAGCCGTCGCTGCGGCAATGCCCGCGCGACGGCGCCCGCGGGCATTGCCGCGCCGCGGCGGCGGGCTCAGCGCCCGCGCCGCGGTTGCGGCCGACATCGATGGATGAAGCGAGCCATTGAGCCAATATGCCCGCGCGCCGGCATGGATGGCCAGCCGACCTCGTGGTCCGCGCCTTGACCGTGCGTGAGCCAGAAATCATTGTAGGACGGTCGAGTGCTTCCGGCGTGACCGCACCTCGCTTCGAGCGACGGTGGAGACGGTAGAGCGGTAGGGGCCGCACCACAGAAGCAACGGTTTCAGGGGCTCGAGCAAGGCAAGCTCCCGCGGGCAGCCAGCGCGGCGCACGCGCGCACGCGCGAGCACGCGTGCCGGCGCGCGCCGGGCGCGCCGGGCGCGCATCTGGCGCGCAGCGGCGCGCCGACACGCGCGCTCGCGCCGGAGCCCCGCAAGCTCCGGCGGCGCCCGCCATGGCGCCGCCGGATTCTGAGGCAACCATTCACGGAAGGTGAAAACAGATGGAAATCAAACCCACGCAGGCAGAGATCGACAAGCTCGCGACCAAGCTGGATGAGCTCTCGGAGGTGCTCACCGAGACCGAGCGAGGCCTCCTGCTCGCCATCATCAGCATCGCGGGCCAGTCGATCGCGGAGAAGGCGAAGGCGAAGCCGGCGGAGCCGACCGGCCCGACGAGCCTGCCCAGGCTGTCGGACGCCTTCAAATCGGCGTTCAAGGCGGGCGTCGCGGCCAGGTACGAGTTCGAGGGCGAGGCCGCCGCCAGGGAGGTCTCCGTCGGCGGCGCGACCGTCACCTGGACTAACTAGCCCATGAGCTCGTCGCCCAGGGACATCGCGCGCGAACCGGCGCCTGACAACAGGCGACGTCTATCGCTGCTCGACGCGACCGAGCCGGGGCAGGGAGAGGTCCGGCCCGGGTCACCGGGGGTCCGGGGCGACGTGACCAGGCTGGACGCAGCGACACGGAGATCGCGCGCGTCGTTTCGGGTCGCGCTCGTGACGATGCCGTTCGTGTCGATGACGAGGCCATCCATCCAGCTCGGGCTCCTCAAGGCCATCGGGGAGTCCCACGGGTTCCCGGTGACGACCCACCACCTGAACCTGGATTTCGCGGTCCAGGTCGGCCCGGCCGTGTACGAGCACCTCTGCCGGCATCGAGGGCGCCTGGTCGGCGAATGGCTGTTCTCCCTGGCGGCCTTCGACGACCGGGCGCCCGATCTCGAGGATCGCTTCCTCGAGGACCTCCTGCCCGGCGCCGGCCAGCCCGCGGACTCGCCCGAGTCGCCCGAGCGGCTGCGGGCGATCCGCCGCGAGGTGGTGCCCCGCTATCTCGATCGCCTCATCGACGCGATCCCATGGGGGGATTTCCGGGTGGTCGGCTTCACGTCGACGTTCCAGCAGAACACGGCGTCGTTCGCCCTGGCGAGGCGCATCAAGGAGCGCCACCCGGGCGTGACGCTGATCTTCGGGGGCTCGAACTTCGAGGGCGACATGGGGGTCGAGCTCTGCCGGTCGATCGATTGCGTCGATTACGCCGTGTGCGGCGAGGGCGATCAGGCCTTCCCCGAGCTGCTCCTCGCGCTGCACGAGGGGCGCGATCCGGCCGGAGTGCCGAGCGTCGCGTGCCGGCGGGGCGGCGAGGTGGTGAGCCCGCGGCCGCGCCCGCCGTTCGAGCGGCTCGACGAGCTGCCGGTGCCCGAGTACAGCGAGTATTTCGAGCGGGCCGAGGCGCTCGGTCTCCTCCCCCGCGCGGGCCGGCGCGTCGTCGACATCCCGTTCGAGAGCGCCAGGGGCTGCTGGTGGGGGGAGAAGCACCATTGCACGTTCTGCGGGCTGAACGGCTCGACCATGGCGTTCCGCGCCAAATCGCCGGAGCGGGTCGCGAAGGAGCTGGCCGAGCTCGCGCGGCGCCACAGGAGCTTCCAGTTCGAGGCGGTCGACAACATCGTCTCGAACGCGTACCTGAAGACGCTCTTCACGCGCCTCGCCGAGGAGCGGACCGATTACGAGTTCTTCTACGAGGTGAAATCGAACCTCACCCGGGAGCAGCTCAAGACGCTCGGCGAGGCCGGCGTGCGGCGCATCCAGCCGGGGATCGAGTCGCTGAGCAGCCACGTGCTCAAGCTGATGCGCAAGGGGGTGACCGGGATCCAGAACGTGAACACGATGCGCTGGTCCAGGTACCATGGCATCGGGGTCGGCTGGAACCTCATCTGGGGTTTCCCTGGCGAGACCGCGGAGGACTACCGGGAGCAAACGGAGCTCATCGCGCAGCTCACCCACCTGGAGCCGCCCGGGGGCGCGGGCCCCATCTGGATGGAGCGGTTCAGCCCGATCTACGCGGATCGCGCGTCGTTCCCCGCCGCCTACGTGCGGCCGGAGAAGAGCTACGCGTATGTCTATCCGCGGCACGTCGCGCTCGACAGGGTGGCTTATTTCTTCGACTACCAGCTCGAGAACACGCTGGGGGCGTCCGCGTACGAGGGGCTGTCGAGGGCGGTGACCGCCTGGATCGAGGCGTGGAAGCGGGCGCCGCGGCCGTCGCTCACCTACTGGTCCTCTCCGGAGCTGCTCCAGATCGAGGACCTGCGCGATCCGGAGCGCGCCGGCACGTACACGTTCGAGGGGCCGCTGGCCTCGCTGTACCTCGCGGCGAGCGATCGCCCGCTGGCGGTCGAGAGCATCGCCGCCAGGGCCGGGGTCTCCGCGCCGCCGGACGAGGTCGAGGCCGCGCTGGTCGAGTTCTGCGCGAGGGGGCTGATGATGCGAGAGGGCCGGAGCTTCCTGGCGCTCGCGCTGCCGGCGAGCCCGGGGAGATGAGGAGCCGACGATGAGCGTGCACGTGGAAGAATCGCTGTCGCCCGCGGCGCTCGGCCGCGCCCGCGACGCCCTCGCGCGCCTCGCCGAGGCGCAGGACGGGCCCGGGAGCCCTGGCGATCTCCTGGAGCGGGCGGCGTCGCCCGGGCTGCCCGAGGACGTCGCGGTGGCCGGCCGCCCCGTCGTGCTCCGGAGCCAGGCGAGCGCCGCGCGGGCGCTCGGCTCGGAGGCGCGCGCGGCCGCGCTGTGGGCGGCCGCCGATGGCCTCGACGAGGCCGGGCGCGCCGCGCTCGACGTCCTGCTCCGGCGCGCCCTCGATCCGGTCGAGGCGCTGGCGACCTGGCCGCTGGAGACGCTGTTCACCGCCGACGAGGCGGCGTGGCTCCAGGCCGCACGGCCGAGCCAGGCGCCGGCGGCGCCCACGCGGCTCCGCTGGGCGCCGGGGCAGGACATGAGCTACGCGGGCTATGCCTGCGCGATCGTCAAGATCACCCGCCTCTGCAACCTGCGCTGCACGTATTGCCACGATTGGCGGGCAGAGACGGACCAGATCATGACGTTCCCCGTGCAGGCCCGGCTCTTCCAGGAGCTCGTCGGGTCCGGACAGCACGGCACGATCGAGGTCGTGTGGCACGGCGGGGAGCCCACGCTGCTCGGTCAGAAGGCCTTCCTGAGGACGCTCGCGCTGGAGCGCTGGTTCCAGCGCCCCGGACAGCAGATCTTCAATCGCATCCAGACGAACGCCACCACGATGGATGACGCCTGGGTGCGGTTCTTCCTTCGCTACGGAATGCACGTCGGGGTCAGCATCGACGGGCCGCCGGAGCTCCACGATCGCACGCGCCTGCACGTGAGCGGCCGGTCGACGTTCGCGGACGTGCGCCGTGGCCTGCGCCTGCTGCGCGACGCCGGCCTGCTCAAGCACGTCTACCTCGTGATCGGCGGCGCGACGCTCGCCGCGGGCGCGGCGCGGATCGTCCGGTTCCTGCAGGAAGAGGGGCTCACCCGGGTCGGCGTGCTCCCGACCCGCCCCGGCAATGGCGATGGCGCGGGGCGGCCCGGCGTGGAATGGGTCGATCGGGCGACGTACGTGCGCTTCCTGCTGGAGCTCGACCGGGCGCGCAAGGCGCAGCCCGAGCCGTGGATCCATGTGCGCGAGCTCGACAGCGCCGCCCGCGCCGCGCGAGGGGAGGTGGCGGGCCATTGCGAGCTGCTCGGCAGCTGCGTCGGGGCGTTCTTCTCGATAGAGCCCGACGGCAGCGTCGGCCATTGCGACAAGTTCGTCGGCGACCCCGATTACACGCTCGGCAACGTGCTCACCCAGAGCTTCGACGAGATGCGCGCCGGCCAGCGCGCGCAGGCGCTCGCGGCGGATAACCGCGCCGCGCAGGAGCAGCAGCGGGGGTGTCGGTATTTCAAGTACTGCCGCGGCTGGTGCCCGCACGAGCGCTACGTCGCCGAGCGCCACGACCCGGGACACGACCCCTCGTGCTGCGGTCTCTCCGAGCTGTTTCAGGTGCTGGAGGAGGAGGCGATCCATGCGAACGGTCCACGTCAATGAGGCTTCCAGGGAGCAGCTCGCCGCGCTGCTCGATCTGAGGCCGGAGGAGGTCGAGGCGCTCGTGCGGGCGCGCCCGTTCCCGGGGCTCGCGGAGCTCCGCCGCGCCCTGCCGTTCCGGGTGGCGCGGGGCGTGCGCGCGTTCGAGATCCCGAAGCTCGACATCAACGCCGCGAGCGAGGAGGAGCTCGCGAAGAAGGCGGGGATCCCGGCGGCGGCCGCCCGCGCGATCCTCGCGGCGCGGCCGCTCTATTTCCTCTCCGAGCTGCGCGGCCTCCCGGAGATCGACGCCGCCGCGTTCGACGCTGTCGCGGCGATCTTCGACGTCCCCGAGCTGGCTTATCGCGACAAGCTCACCGGGAGCCGCGTCGCGCTCGCGCCGGACGCGTCCGAGGTCGTGGTGACCTTCCGGGAGAGCGAGGCCGCCGCGCGCGCGCCGAGCCCCATGGCGCTGAGGCTCCGGGAGGACGCGCGCTCGGGGCCGCGCGCGAGCCACCGGCTCTTCCGCGTCCCGGAGACCGAGTCGGCGCCGCAGATCCTGGCCGATCTCAAGCGCGCGCCCGACGTGGAGAAGGTGACGCCCGCGTTCCGCGATCCGTCGGCGAGCCGCCGGTACATGGATCCCGAGCTGTGCGCCGTGCAGTTCGCGGACGGCGTCCCCGAGGCGCGGCAGGCGGAGATCATCGCCGCTGCGGGGTTCGAGATCGCGGAGCGCCACCGCACCCCGGGGCTGCTCACCCTGCGCCTCGTCGACGGAAAGCGGGAGCCGGCGCGGCTCACGCGCGCGATCGAGGGCCTGAACCGCCGGAGCGAGGTGAAGTTCGCCGAGCCCAACTTCATCGGCTTCGACGATCTCGAGGGCGGCGGGGCGGGCGCGCCGGCGAGCGGCGGGCCCGCGGCGGCCTGGAACCTCGCGCTGCTCCGCGCCCCGGACGCGTGGGGCTACGGCGAGGGCTCGCCGGACGTGATCGTCGCCGTGATCGACTCCGGGGTCGACACGTCGCACCCGGCGCTGAAGGACGCGATCCTGCCGCGCGGGGACGACGACGACTGGAACTTCGCGAGCGACGGGGTTCTCGTCCCCGACGACGAGGTCGGGCACGGGACGTTCATCGCCGGCATCCTGGTGGGCAGCGGCGCGCAGTCGATCCAGGGGGTTTGCCGCGGGTGCCGGCTGCTGCCGCTCAAGGTGCCGCTCTCGGGCGAGACGGCGAGCTATGCGCGGCGGCGCGACGCGATCCTCTATGCGCTGAGCCGCGTCCCGGCGGGGAAGCGGCTCGTCATCAGCCTGAGCTGGAAGACCAGCGGCGATATCGGCCTCATCCGGGACGCCCTCGCGACGGCCGTCGAGCGCGGCGCCGTCGTCGTCTGCTCCGCGGGCAACTGGCCCGATCAGGCCGATCAGCCGCATTACCCGTCCGATTACCCTTCGGTGATCTCGGTGGGCGCCGTCGGGCCCGATCGCGCCCGGTGCAGGTATTCGTTCCATGGCAAGGAGGTCGATTTCGGGGCGCCCGGAGGCTCGGGCTCGCACGATCCTGCCGAGAACATCCTCTCCGCGGCGATAGGCGGGGGCGCGCGGTCCGATTTCGGGACCTCCTTCGCGACGCCGCACGTCGCCGGCGTGGCGGCGCTCATCCTGTCCCAGGATCCCACGCTGTCTCCCGCCGAGGTGCGCGCGATCATGGCGGCGGCGGCGACACCGGCGCGCGACCCCGGGCTCGGCGCCGGTCTGATCGATGGCTGCGCCGCCGTGCGCGCGGCCGCCGCGCGCGGCGGGCGCCCGCAGCAGCCCGCGGCGCCGGCCGCGCCGCGCCCCGCGCCGGATCGCGCCGAGCGCGACGGGGTGCTCGCCGCCCTGAACGAGAGCGATCCCGAGGAACTGGCGGCGCGCTTCGGCATTCCGCGCATGACCGCGAGGATCCTCGTCGCGCACCGCCCCATCGAGGATGTCCGGCAGATCCGGGGGACGCTGGGCTTGCCCGACGAGACCTACGCGCAGATCGCGGCGCGCGCTGGAACGGGCCGGGGGCCTGCCGGAGGACATCCATCGTCGAGCGCGGGGGGATGAGCCATGAAGAAAGAGATCCAGATCCTGGGACACACCCCGTTCTCGAGGGCGCTCCGGAGCGCGCTCTCCGGGGCGAGCGCGCCGCGCGGCGCGGCGTCGTCCACCGTCGTCCTCGCGTGCCACTGGGACGACCTCGCCGCGCTGCGAGCGTTCGACGGCCACGCGCAGTCGCCGTGGATCCTGATCGAGGCCGGCGACGAGGGGCAGGTGCTCGTCGGGCCGACGCTGGGCGCCGGCGGGTCCGGCTGCCTCGCGTGCTTCACCGCGCGCCGCCGATCGAACGGGGCGAGGGCGTGCCGGCCGGTCGAGGAGGCGCCCGACGCGCTCGTGGCGCGCGTCGCCGCGGCGGTGCGGCGCTTTCTTGACGGCGACGACGACGGCGCGGCCGGCGCAGCCCAGATCGAGCTGCTTCCGGAGGGCGGGACGCGCCGCCACGACTTCGTCCCGGTCCCCGGGTGCCCGCGGTGTCGAGAGGCGCCCCTGCCCGCGGAGGCGAGCGGCATCGACGCGCTCGTGAGCGAGCGGCTCGGCGTCGTGACGCGGGTCGACGAGATCGCCAGCGGTTTCCCGGGGATCGTGGCGGCCCTGGCGGTCGGCTGCTGCACCGAGCCGCTCGGGTGGAAGCTGGGCGTCCGGGGGCTCAACGACGGCATCGCGGCCGACACGACGAGGGCGTCGGCCCGCGCCCGGGCCAGCGGAGAGAGCGTCGAGCGCTACTGTCCCGCGTTCGCGCCCGACGATCTCCCGCTGGCGCGCGCGCGCGATCTCGACGGACGGTGGCTCGACCCGCGCCGCCTCGCCCCGGGGGAGCCCTTCGACGCCGACGCGCCGCTGCGCTGGGCGCGCGCCACGTCGCTCGTCGACGACGCGCCCGTCTGGGTACCGGCGGCGCTCGTCTATTTCCCGTACCACCGCGCGGAGGGCGAGCCCTCGCTCGGCGTGCAGACGACCTGCGGCCTCGCGCTCGGCCGCACGCTCGACGACGCGATCCAGCACGCGCTGGAGGAGCGCATCGAGCGCGACAGCGTGATGCGCGCGTGGCGCCTCCACCTGCCGGTCGAGCGCGTCGACGTGCGCCCCGTCCCGATCGAGGGGCTCCACCTCTGCCGGCTGCCGTGCGAGAGCGGCCTCGAGGTCGTCGTCTCGCTCCTCGAGCGGCCTGAGCCGCCGTACGCCGCGACCGGCCTCGCGGCGCGCCGATCGCTCGAGGAAGCGGCGCGCGCCGCGTCGCTGGAGACGGTGGTGGTCGACATCTGGCTGCGAGGATGGCTCGCCCGCGGCGAGCCGCCGCCCGCGTACCCGCCCCGCACGCTGAGCGACCACCCGCGCGCGCACGCGGTCCGGCGGGATCTGATCGCCAGCCGCCAGCGCTGGCTGCGCCCGGACGGCGTCGCGCGACCCCGCCCGCCGGCGCCCGGATGGCGGCAGATCGCGGCGCGGATCCCGGACGCGTGCTTCGTCGACCTCACCACGCCGGACGTCGCGCGGGCCGGCCTGCGGGTCGCGCGCGTGATCACGCCCGACCTCGCGCCGCTCGACTGCGACGCGCTGAGGCCGCGCCTCGACGGCGATCCGACCCCGCACCCGATCGGATGAACGGAGCCGCCATGCAGCTTGTCTTCATCTGCGGCGGGCGGGGCACGCGGCTCGGCGATCACAAGCCGGCCGGGGTGCCCAAATCGATGATCGCGCTCGGCGCCGAGCCGCTCGTCGGCCGGCTCATGCGCCAGCTCCTGCCTTACCATGCGTCGCGCGCGCCCCCGGTCTTCGTGGTCGCGGGCGACGACGAGCACGTCGCGCGCTTCGCGCGGTCGCGGTGCCCCGGGGCGGCGATCGTGCGCCAGCCAGCGCCGGACGGCGTCGCCAGCGCGGCGCTCTGCGCGCGGCCCCTCGTGCGCGGGCCGGCGCTGGTCGTCCTCGGCGACCTGGTGCTCGACGGGCGCCTCGTGGAGCCGTGGCCGGCCGCGCCCGCGCTGGCGGTCTGGTCCGGCGGCGACGGCGCGAGCGTGCGGCGCAACTACGGCGTCCGGATGCGCGGCGAGCTCGTGGAGGAGCTCGCCGAGAAGCCGCCGGATCCCGGCGATCTCGCCTGCGGTCTCGGCCTCTACCTGCTCACCCCCGAGGTCCTCGATCTGTTCGCGCTCGCGCCGATCGACCCGTCCCGGAACGAGCGGGAGATCACCGAGGCCCTCCGCTTCGCGATGCGCCGGGGCGTCCGCTTCTCGGCGCTGCGGTTCGAGGGCCGGTACATCAACATCAACACCCCGGCCGATCTCGCCGCCGCGCGCGCGCTCGACGCGGCCGCGTCGCTGCGCGGCTGACGCGACGCCGGCGCTGCGCGGCGGGCGCTCAGCCCGGCGCGCACGCCGTCAGCGCGCGTGCGGGCAGCCGCGCTGCCTCCTCGAAGACGGCCTCGTACCGCGCGGCCGCGCGCTCCTCGGTGAAGTCGCGGCGCGCCGTCTCCCACGCGGCGCGCCCGATCCGCGCCCGCAGCCCCGGGATCGTCAGCAGGGCGACGCTGCGCGCGGCGAAGTTCGCGACGTCGCGCACGTCGCAGAGGAGGCCGTTGTGCCCGTCCCTGATGACCTCGGGGAAGAAGGCCCGGCGCGCCGCGACGGCGGGCGTGCCCTCGGCGAGGCTGTCGAAGAAGCTCCAGTGCCCCGCGCTCTCGAAGATCGGAAACACCGCGGCGTCCACGGCGGCGAGGAGCTCGCGGTAGACGGGAAACGGCTGGATCCTCCGGAACATCAGCTCGCGCTCGGCGACGCCGGCGGTCCGGAGGGCGAAGTCCTTGAAGCTCTCGCCGCCGAGCGCGGCCTGCTCGCTGCCGTAGTGCGTGACCGGCTCGCCGACGACGAGGAACGCCGCCCCGGGCAGCGCGCGGCGGACCTCGCGCGCCGCCTGGACGAAGACGTCGAAGCCGCGCATGGCCTCGAGCGTCCTCCCGAAGTAGCCGAGCAGCGGCGCGTCGGCTGGCAGCCCGTGCCGCTGCCGCAGGGCCCTCCGCTCGGCGGCGTCCCTGAGCGGCCCGACGCGGAAGCCCTCCATGCTCACCCGCACGCGCGGCGCGACGTCGCGCGGGAGCAGCCCCGCGGCGTGGCGGGACGGCGTGATGATGAGATCGGACGCGCGCAGGCTCTGGTCGACGAGGGCGCGGTGCGCCTCGCCGGCCTCGATGTCCTCGCGCGAGGGCGGGAACTCCGGGCGCGCCGTGGCCATCTCCCGGCCGGGCAGCTCGACATGGGAGACGACGGGCGCGCCGAGGACGCGCCGGATCTCGTGGGTGCAGCCGAAGCTCACCTGTCCGAACACCACGTCGAAGCGCTCGCCCCGGAGCGGCTCGATCGCGCTGGCGACCGCCCGGCCCGTGCCCAGGAACGACCCGACCGCGCGCTCGGCCCGGCTGCCCGAGCTGACGCGGGCCGGCGTGAAGGGGATCACGCGGAGCCCGGGCGCCTCGCCGGTGCCGTCCGGCGCGACGAGCGTGATCTCGTGTTTGCGGCGGAGCACATCGAAGATACCGGAGAACTGGCTATGACGCGCGAGCGCAATGGCGAGGATCTTCATTCGGCGCCGAGCCTCGCGCGCGGCGCGGAGGCGCGCAATGCCGAAGGCGGCTGCGCGGACATAGTGTGTCCGCGCCGCGGGAGCGGCCGTGAATGGCGAGGCGCCGGCATCTGGATCGGTCGCTTTCCCATTGCAATGTCGTCGCCCTCCTCGTTGCCATGCGCAACTCGAGATCTCCGCTTCTGGCCGAAGAGGTGAGTTCCCCCCTCCTGGCGTCCTGGCAACGCGATCCTCTGCCTCTCCCGCGGCCTCCCGCAGGCGCGACCCGCTCGCCCCCTGTCGCGAACCGCTCCGCTGGGGCAAACTGGGCGAGGTCCCCGCGTGCTTGCTCGCCTCCCCAGCGCACCGCTCTCCGGCGTCGACGGCGGCGTCGGCAGCGTCGGCGTCGGATTCCGCCCCGAGCTCGCCGCCGATCTGCTGTCCGCTCCCGACGCCGTCGACTTCGTCGAGGTCGTGGCCGAGGCCTGCTTCGCGAGCCCGGCCGCGCGGCGCGAGGCGGCCGCGATCGCCCGCATCTGGCCGGTGGTGCCGCACGGCGTGAAGCTCTCGCTCGGCAGCGCCTCGGGCATCGACCTCGATCGCGCCCGCCGCCTCGGGGCGCTCTGCCGGGAGCTCGCCGCCCCCGTCGTGAGCGAGCACGTCGCCTTCGTCCGCGGCGGCGGCCGGGAGATCGGCCACCTCACCGCGCTGCCGTACACGGTCGAGGCGGCCCGCGTCGTCGCGCGGAACGTCGCCGCGGCCCGGCGTGCGCTCCCGGACATCCCGCTGCTGCTCGAGAACGCCGCGCGCACGCTGCGCTTCCCCGACGACGACCTCGACGAGGGGCGCTTCTACGCCGAGGTCGTCGCCCGCACCGGCTGCGACCTCCTCCTCGACGTCGGCAACGTCTACGCGAACGCCGTCAACGCCGGCGCCGATCCCGCCACGCTCGTCCGCTCCTACCCGCTCGATCGCGTCGCGATGATCCACATCGCCGGCGGCGCCCGCGAGCACGGCTTCTACTTCGACACGCACGCCCACCCCGTCCCCGAGCCTGTCTTCGCGCTCCTCGCCGCGGTCCTCGAGCGCACCGGGCCGGTCCCGATCCTCCTCGAGCGCGACGGCGACTTCCCCCCGTTCGCGTCGCTCGCGGCCGAGATCGCGACCCTCCGCGTCCTCGCCCGATCCGCGCCGCCCCGCCCCCCGCCGACGGCCGGACGCGCATCAGCACTGCAAATTTCCACCTCCGATCCGGATCCGCCCGCCGGGGCCCCGGCGCTCGCTGCGGTCCAGGCGCACGTGGCCGAGCTGCTCACCGCGCCGCTGGATCCATCGCCGGACGGCGTGCGGCCGTTCGACGCCGCGGAGGTCGCCCGCTCGCGCGCGATCCTCCAGCGCAAGCGCGTGGACGACGCGCTCCCGCTGCTGCCGCGGCTCGCGTCGCACCGCGAGGCCGCCGCGCGCCTCGCTGCCCGGTGCGTCGAGGCGTCGCCGCGGGCCCCGCGCCTCGCCGCGGTGGCCGACGCGCTCCGGATCGCCGCCGCCGCCGAGGCCGACGCGCGGCTCGCGCCCGAGGCGGCCGTGGATCGCCTGCTCCTCCGCGCCCGCTTCGTCGGGCCCGCGGGCGACGGGAGCGTGCGGCCCCGGCTCCTGCCGTTCATTCGGCGAGAACGGCTCCCCGGAGGTCGGGTAATCTGGGCGATCAAGGGGATTGGCTCGAGCGCCGACGTCCGGCTCTTCGGGTCGTGAGGAGTGCGCATGAAAGAAGGAACGATCGCCCAGGGGAGCGCCGTCTCCAGGCTGCCGGCGCAGGTGCAGGCGCGGCTCGTCGAGCTCAAGGAGAGCCTCGAGCGGACGCTCGGCGACGAGCTCGCGTGCCTGCTCGTCTACGGCAGCGCGGCGCGCGGCGGTTACCGCGAGGGGCAGAGCGACGTCGATCTGATGGTGGTGCTCAACGAGGCTTCCCGCGAGGGCCTCGACGCGATCGCCAACGCGCTCAGGATCGCGCGCTACGCGGCCCGGATCGAGGCGATGATCCTCACCGTCGCCGAGATCCCGCGCGCCGCGGACGTGTTCCCGCTGCTCTACGACGACATCCGCCGGTGCCACGTGCTCCTCTCCGGGCGCGACCCGTTCTCGGCGCTGGTGATCGACGGCAAGAACCGCCGCCTGCGCGTCGAGCAGGAGCTCCGCGAGGCGCAGATCCGGCTCCGCCGCGCGGTGGTGGACGGGATGGGCTCGGACGAGGCGCTGCGGGGCGCCGTCTTCCGCAAGGTGAAGCAGATCCGCGGCCCGCTGCACGCCTTGCTCGGCCTGCACGGGATCAACGGGGACGGCGGGGACGACGACCTCGCGACCGTGCTCGCCGGGGCGGGCAAGCACCTCGGCGTCGACGTGGCCCCGCTCCAGCGGGTCCACGAGGCGCCGGGCGCTGCCTACGAGGCGCTCGCCGCGCTGCTCGCGCGCGCGGTCGACGACGTCGATGGGCTCGAGCACCAGGGGTCGCCGTGATCCACGAGATCTTCGACTTCTTCCCGTTCAACATGGAGTCGGGGCCGGCGTTCCTGCTCTTCTACGGCGCGCTGTCGGTCTCCGGCCTCCTCTTCGCCATCCTGCTGCGCAACGCGATCGGCGCCTCCCTCGACCGGTCGGCGCAGCCCGTCGGCGCGCCGGCGGCCGCCGCGGCCGCGGCGGGCACGCCGTACCGGTTCCACGCGCAGCCGCCGCAGCGGCAGCGGCTCTCGGCGGGCTGGATCCCCCAGCCGGACGAGT
Source organism: Sorangium sp. So ce119 (assembly GCF_051524405.1). Lineage (NCBI taxonomy): Bacteria > Pseudomonadati > Myxococcota > Polyangiales > Polyangiaceae > Sorangium > Sorangium sp. So ce119. The sequence continues at coordinate 1,407,783 of NZ_CP150310.1, forward strand.
ACTGGGCGATCGCGTACCTCCGGGACCAGAGCAAGGGCGTCGCCGAGACGCTGATCGCGGTCGCGATGGCCGCGGGCTGGCTCGTCCCCGCGGGCGACGCGAAGGACGCGCCGCAGGCGTTCCAGGTCATGGGCGGCGCGCCGCCGCGGGACCGGGTGCTCGCGGCGTTCCACAGCGCGCTCTCCTCGAGGGGGGCCGCGGGCGCGACGCTCTCGGTGGCGCAGCTGCGCGCCTCCGCCGATCAGATCGCGCAGCGGTTCGAGCAGGAGCTCCGCGGCGAGCTCGCGGCCGCCGGGATGCTCCGCACGCCGGGGACGCTGAAGACGCTCTCGGCCGTGGTCTGGGCTGTCGGCCTCGCGCTCCTCGGGGTCGGGTTGATCCGCGTCCTTCGCGCGGAGGAGCTCAACCGTCCCCACACGTTCCTCGTGATGGAGATGATCGCGCTCCTGTTCGCCACGTGGCTCGTGGCGATGGCCACGAGCAAGTACAGCAGCCTGAGGGCGAGCTACCTCGCGTGGCTCGACGACTCGACCGTCTCGCTGCGCTCGGACGTCGCCAGCGGTCGCCGCCGGGAGGCGGTGGACATCGGCCTGACGGTGGCCGCGGGCGGCGCGGCGATGCTCGCGATGTCGCCGCTCTTCGCGCCGATGGTCTACGCGATGGGCCCGCCCGTGGCGGTCTCGACGGGCGGCGGCTCGTCGGGCGGATCGAGCTGCAGCTCGTCGAGCTGCGGCGGCGGCGGCGGCTGCGGTGGCGGCGGCGGCTGCGGCGGTGGTGGTGGCTGCGGCGGGTGACGCCTGCTTCGAGGTGCTCGACGCCCTCGGCCTCTGCCGGCTCACCCGGCGCACCGGCGACCTCGACGGCGCGGTGCCGCTCCGGGTGGCGAAGGCGTGCGTGCCGCTCCTCGAGGGCAACGCGTTCGGGCTTCAGATCACCCTGGGGCGTCCGATCGAGGTGCAGCGGCGGCTCGGCTCGCTGCGCGCCGAGCCCGCGGGGGAGCACCGCGAGGCGCTGCTCCGCGCGCACCGCGCCGCGCTGCCCCGGCTGGTCACGCAGGGCTTCCTGGCGCCCGAGGGGGCGTGGCACCGGGCGCTGCGCGGCGGCATCGCCTGGACGTGCCGGACGGGGCTCGGCCCGCCGCGCCTGCGGCTGTGGACCGGGCTCCTGGTGCGCCCGGATCCGGGCCTCTGGTTGCGGGTCGCGGGCGCGGCGAACCGCCGGAACGTGCTGATCGACGTGAGCGAGGCGTACCTCGCCGACGACGGCGCCTTCGTGCCGCTGGTGGTCGAGCTGCGCGTCCGCGACGAGGCGCCCCGGGTGCTCCGGCTCGAGGGCGAGATCGGCTGCGTCGCGCCGGTGCGCCCCGACGTGCGGATCGAGGCCTGCGCGCTCGCGGACGCCCCCGAGGTGGGGCGGGCGCACGCGGCGTTCTACGACGCGAAATACTTCGCGGTGAAGAAGGGCGAGGTGACGCGCAAGTACCGGCGCCTCGTGGCGGGACAGGCGAGGGCGGGGGAGGGGCGCGCGGGGGCGGGTGGCGCGGCCGAGGGGAGCGTGGCGGAAGGGAGCGCGGCAGGGGGGAGCGCGGAGGAAGGGAGCGCGGGAGTGAAGCGCGCGGGGCCGGCGCGCGCGCGGCTGGTCGTGGCCGGGCCGGGGGCGCCCGAGATCGCCGAGGTCACCGAGGTCACGACCGCGGCGGGGCCGGATCCGGTCCCCTGGCGCGGGGGAGCTCGGCGGCTCCAGTCCATCGTGGTGAGGAACGCGGTGCCGTTCCGCGCGACGTTCGACGGGCACACGCTCGCGGTCGCGCCGGAGGCGCCGCGCCTCGCCGAGGGGGCGGCCGCGGTGGAGCGCACCTTCGCCCGGGTCTTCGGGGAGGATTTCGTCGCCGCGAACCGCGGGGCGCTCTGGTACCTGACGAAGTACTTCACGCCCCATCCGCCGGGCGAGCCGCACTTCTTCGTGAAGCCGTGGGCCTTCACCACGACCCCGCCCGGCTGGTCGAGCCTGCTCGAGGGCATCCACGGCGAGGGCTACGACGTGATGCGCGGGGTGGTCGCGACCGACGTCTTCTTCGCGACCCCGGCGGTGTTCCACGTGCGCCGCATCGGCGCGGCGATCGAGGTGCCTGAGGGCGCGCCGCTGCTCCGGATCCTGCCTGTTCCGCGCGACCTGCTCCGCGCCGGTTTCCGGGAGGCCCGCTTCCTCGATGGAGGAGCGGGGGCGGGGGGAGAAGAGAATTTGAACCACAGAGGCACAGAGGGCACAGAGGGCACAGAGGAAGAGAGATGAGGCTCCTCGACGAGCTCGCGGCGCGCGGCTTCTCGGTCCTGCGCGGGGACGAGGGGGCGCTGCCTCCGGAGGAGGCGGCGCGGGCGCCGTGGGGGTTCGCGGAGCGGCTGCTCGGGGCGAGGCCGCTCCTGGTCGAGCGGCAGCCGATCAAGGCGGTGCCGGGGGGGAGGTCGTTCGCCGCGAGCTCCGCGGCGGCGCCGCTCCACACGGACAGCCAGTGCTTCGCGGGCGCGCCGCCGGCGGTGCAGATCATGGCCTGCGTCAGGCCCGCGGAGCGCGGCGGGGGCTGCCTCCTGCTCGACGGCTGGGCGCTGCTCGCGACGATCGAGCGCGACGATCCCGAGCTCTTCCGCGCGCTCTTCACGGTGTACAGGCGCATCCCCTTCGTCTTCGGCGACTTCTTCGGGCCCACCGTGTCGCTCCGCGGCGGCGCGCTGGCGCTCACGCACGCGCCGATCGTGCCGCCGGGGGACGCGATCGCCGCGCGGCTCGCGCGCTTCGTCGAGGCGTCGCGGCGCGAGGTGATCGAGCTCTCGCTCGGCGCGGGGGACATCCTGGTGGTCGACAACCGGCGCATGCTCCACGGGCGGCGGGCGTTCGAGGGCGGGGCGCGCGAGTTCGTCCGGCTCCTCGTCTGGACGGAGGCGAAGCTCCCGTCGCCGCGCGCGTACCACGCGCTCGCCGCCCAGGTCGCCGAGGCCGCCTCGCGCCGCCTCGCGGCCGCGCCAGAGGCCACGCGCCGGCGGCTCGGCCTCGGCGCGCCGCCGCCGCCCGAGGCCCGCCGCCGCCTCGGGCTCGTCCTGGAGATGCTGCGCGGCGTCCCGCCGGGCGTCCTCGCCGCCCGCGAGCGCATCCCCGAGCCCGAGCTCTACCGCCTCCGCGACGCGGCGCTCGCCGCCGCCGAGGAGGCGCTCGCGAGCGACGCCGAGGGCGCGGACGACGGCGCGCTGGCCGAGGCGATCGCGCGGATGAGCCGGGGGTGAGCGGCGCGTGAGCTAACGGAGCTGGTGATGTGCGCGGGAACAGGCCAGCCCGCCTCGACGGCGCGGCGTCGCTTGCGCTGCGCGGTCCGCCCAGCCTGCGCGGTCGTCGCTGCGCTGGCCCGGGCGGGTGGCGGTGTGTAGCATCGCGCCGCCATGCGGATCGCGTCGTTCTGGGCCAAAGGCTACCGCAGCCTCCGGGATGTCCGCGTCGACGACCTCGGCGCATTCAACGTCCTCTACGGTCCGAACGGGAGCGGCAAGTCCAACCTTCTCGAAGGCCTGCGGACGCTCTTTCGGCTGGCCGCCGCGCTCGCGATGACGGAGGAGCTCGCGAGCGTCACGGACGCCGTGAAGGCGATCCACGCAGGCTTGATTCACCGGCGCGACGTCTGCGCTCGTGACACCTCGAGGCACGTCGTGCTGGGAGCTCGGCTCGTGGGGCTGCAAGCCGAGGCCCTGGAGCCCGCCGGGCCGCTTCCCGCGGCGGATCTCATCCTCGAGGTGACCCTCGATTGGACTCTCGAGCACGCGCCGAACCTCTCGTTCTCGGTCCTCGAATCGGGGGGCTCGGATCTCCAGTCTCTTTGGGCGCCGCCCGAACCGCCGCCAGGACACGGTCAGGTGAACGGTTATCGGCGGCATCAGCGCGACCAGCTGCGGGGGCTGCTGATCGAACTCGGCGCCAGCGCTTACACGCTCGTAAGCGCGGACCGCCAGCCTCGGCATGAAGAGACCGCTGCGCCGCCCGAGGGCCAAGACGTCGTTGCATGGCACCTCCGTGCTGGCCGCCTCAAGAGCGCACTGCTCGCCGCCCAGCTCAGCCCGAGCCACGAGGTCCGCCACAAGCTCGCCGCGTTCCGCGCGTTGCTCGCGGGCGAGCCGCTTCATCGCCCGCCCTTCGCCCCGGTTCAGGACCCGCGCACTGGCGAGATCGACCTGCGCGAGCTCCTCCCGGAGCCCAACCCCGACGGCCGCGACGTCTCCATCGATCTCGTCGGCCTCGGCGTCGCGCAGGTCTACACGATCCTGGCGGGCGCCATGCTGCTCGGCGCCCGCGCCGTCGGCATCGAGGAGCCGGAGGCCCACCTCCACGCCCCGACGAGCGGCCGTGCGCTGCGCCAGTTGCTCGTCCGGCTCGTCGAGGAGCGGCACATCGATCAGCTCTTCATCGCGACCCACTCCAACCTGTTCGACCTCGACCCTACGGGGTATTACGACGTCTCGCTCCACGACGGCTGCACTGTCATCGAGCGCGCGGACCTCACGCGTATCGATCGCGAGCACCTCTACGAGCCAGGCCCCGCGAAGCGCGCGCTGGAGCACCTCCTCCAGTACGCGCCGGAAGACGAGGTCGTCTTCCGGCGCCCCGATGGCGCGGGCGTCACGGCCAAGGAGATGCTGCAGCTGCTTCAGGAGGACGACGCGGTGGCCCTGCACTTCCTGCAAGACATCCACGGCGCCGCCGTGCGCATGGTCAAGGTCCAGGCGAAGATGCGTCAGGCGGGCTGATGGCGCGCTTCCTTGTCTTCGCGGCATGGACCCCGGAGGACGCCGCGCTGTGGAACAGCCGCTGGATGGCCGAGCAGACGATCCGCCTTGCCGCGGAGGCCGAGGCGGTCGCCGTGAAGGGCGACCATGCCGTCCGCGAGATGCTGGAGTCCGCGCTGGAGGACAGCGCGCTCGAGGGCGTGGCGCTCTTCGGCCACGGGCTGGCCCACGCGGTCATGGGCTCGGACGCACGCGAGGCCCTGGACGCCACGAATGCGGCGCGCGTCGGTCCCCGATGGGCCCACGCCATGGCGTGCAACACCGGCGTTGCGCTCGTGCCCGCCTGCGCGGCACATGCGGGGTTGTTCGTCGGCTACGATGTGCGGCTCATCGTCGAGTGGACTGTCGAGGAGCTCCCTGACGCGCTACGGGAGCTGCTCGCCCGGCTCGTGACGGCCACCACGCTCGGCCTGCTCGCTGGTGTCCGCGCGCGGACTGACCTCCAGCGCCGCGCCGCGGCCGCGGCGGACGAGCTCACGGCGTGGGTCATCGAGAATGCCGAAGACGGATACCTGGGGGTCCTCGTCCTCGCGCAGCAGCTCGTCGATCGCATGGTCGTCAGCCGCTGAGTACCTTGTACTGAAAGGATGGACCTCGCCGAGAGCCCTCCCCCGATGATCCAGAGCCGCAGCAAGGGTAGACTTCCCGCGCCATGGAAGACGCGATCCCCCTGCCGTCCCGCGATGTGTTTCGGCCCCACGCGCTCGACGGGGCGCTCCTCTGGTTCCATCCGCGAACGGGGACGAACGTGCGCTGGGACGGGCCCGCGACGCGCCGGCTGACGAGGCGGGCCCCGCGCGTCGCGCTGTTCGGCATCACCAACCGCTGCAACCTCGCGTGCTCTTTCTGCTCGCGGGACCGGGACGCGGGGAGCGCGTGGACGGTGGACGGGGCCTTCGACGTGCTCTCGGGCCTCGCGCGCCGCGGCCTCCTGGAGGTGGCTTTCGGCGGAGGAGAGCCGCTGGCGTTCGCCGGCTTCGACGAGCTCTTGACGCGCCTCGCCGAGCGGACCGGGCTCGCTCTCCACGTCACCACGAACGGCACGTTGCTCACGGAGCGGAGGCTCCGTGCGCTCGCGCCGCACGTCGGAGAGATCCGGGTCTCCGTGTATCAAGACACGCCCTGGGACGACCGGCTGGAGCTGCTCGCGGCGGCGGGCGTGACGTTCGGCGTGAACGTGCTCGCGACGCCTGCGCAGCTCCCGTCGTTGCCTGCGCTCCTCGCGCGGCTCGCCCGGCTCGGGTGCCGCGACGTGGCGCTGCTACGGTATGTAGGGCTCGACCCGGACAACCACCTTGACCGGGACGGCGAGCGCCGCCTCGCCGAGATCATCGCCGACAGCCCTGTTCGAGCGCGGCTCTCGGTCTGCTTCGGGGACAGGTTGGAACCCGTGCCGCGCCTCTTCGACGGGGTGGACGGCGACTGCGGGGCCGGCCTGGACTTCGTGACGATCACCTCGGATCGCACGCTCAAGGCCTGTTCGTTCCAGGAGCGGGGAGCGCCCGTCCGGTCGGCGGACGACGTGCTCGCCGCCTGGTCTGCCGAGCGAGAGCGGCTCCTCGGGCCCGCGCCGCTCCCGGGCTGCGCCAGGCCCGCGCGGCGCAAGGCACAGCTCTCCGACGGTATCCGTATCTGGCAGGGGTTCTCCGGCAACAACAGCGGCGACTGCGTGCTCGTCGGGCGCTTCGAGGAGCTCGATGACGCCCGTCGCTATATCGAAGATCTCTTGCCGGGATGGACTCCGGGCGAGCCGTACGGGAATGAGTGGCGATCGCTCCTGGAGCGCGAGGGGATCCGCCTGGACGACGGAGAGGTGGCGCCGGGCTCGATCGCGCGCGTCGGGGGGAGCGTGATGTTGCACACCGATATGGCCGTGGACGACGACTTCCCTTCGCTGCGAGCGCTCCTGTGGAAGCGGGGCGGACGAGCCGTCTATTCGGGCGTCCATGAGCACGATCCGGTGGAGATCGTGGCGGGCCTGCGGTTCGGGGACGCGGCGTCGCTGGAGGCGGCGGAGGTCGCGCTGGCGGTGGACGACATCGCCGTCCTCGAGAGGCGCGGCCTCGACCTGTACGGCCCCATCCCGCTCCGCGGTGGTGCGCTCCCCTCCGGAACACCGGATCGGGGAGCGCTCCACGGCACCCTCTCGCAGATCGAGGCGATCGCAGTGAGGCACGGTGCCGTCCTGGCCGCCGAGCTGGCCCCGGTTCCCGGTGAGGCCCACTGGCCTGAAATGCTCGCCGCCCGCTCCCCGCGCGCCGATCGCGCGCGGCTCTGGGCCTCGTTCCCGGACGCCGCGACGGCCGCCTCCACGGCCGATTCGCTCGACGGCAGGGCGGTGATCGCGGACCGCTACCTCATCGCCACGTCGTCGCGCATCCCGCCGCGCTACGGCTTCCTGATCCAGCGCGCCGGCGGGAACGCGGAGTGGATGGACGGCGGGTCTGTCCGGCTCTCCGCCACGTTCTGGCGGCGTTCTCAGCAGGGAACCGCGTGCATGGAGCCCGCGGCGCTCAAGGTGGCGTTGCGGCCCTCTCTGACCGCGGAGGACGAGCTCGCGACCGACCAGGAATGGATTCACCCACGCGCCACGGTGATCACCGGCGAGCCGGGTCGCGTGCTCCCCGCGCTCATCGACTTTGCGCGCAGCCACGGGCTGACGATGTCGCTCGACGCCGCGCCGCGTGACCGCATCGTCGCCGTGATCGCGCGCCTGAAGGACGACCTTGCGCGGGCGCAGAAGGTCGCGCGGACGAAGTAATACGCTGTCACCCGCTCTTCCGCGTTGGTGATCCGCGCCCGCCGGGATACGCTCTCGAGGCATGGCGTCATGTCCTCCCCTCGGGGCGGCCTCGCTGTGTGGGCTCGCCCTCGCCTTCGCTGCGTGCAAGCCGGCGGCGGAGCCGCTGCCGGCCCGTGTCCGCATCTCCATCGACGGCGCCGTCATCAGCCCGGCCAAGGCGGACGGGCGTCAATGGGACGGCATGGGCGCGGTCGCGCCGGGGGCGCTCACCGCCATCGGCGGCCTCCTCCGCACGGAGCACCCGGCGGCTGCGGCCGCCAGCGTGGCGGGGTTCGCCGCGGAGGCGGCGGGGGCAGGGACCGAGCCGCCGGAGCCCTTCGGCTCGGCGGAGCTGTTCGCGGGCGCGCGCTCGCTCGGGAGGCGCGCGCTCGATCGATCGGGGCAGCGCGACACGTGCACGCCAGGATGGAACGGCCCGCCGACGTGGCGCGGCGTGCCGCTCACGCCGGACCTTCGCCTGAGCGGTGAGCTCATCGACAGGGACCTCGTGAGCGACGACTTCATCGGCAGGTTCGCGATCCACCACGATCACCTCGTCGCGGCGCTGCGGGCGCGCACCGTCTATCCGGTCGCGGTCGACAACCAGGCCGCCGGGCAGGTGCTGTTCGTCTGGATCGAGGTCTGGCCAGAGTAGCCGGTCACATCGTCGGCCAGATCAGCCGGCCAGATCCGCCGATGAGCGTTGCCGAGACGGGAGCGCTGCGCGCGCCCGCTACCCCGGAGCCCCGCACCGGTGATGCAAACCTGCTCGGCCGGTTCTGCGAGGCGCCGGTCCCGGTGTATCCTGCCTCTTGCCGCCCGTGGGACTCCGGGGCGATTCCCGAGCCCAGTCTGGTAACTGTTTAGGTAACTCGCCCCACCATTCCCCGGGCGGCTCTTCGCATGTCCCCCTCGCGGCCCGCGCTTTCCGCCTGCTTCCATACCGAGCGCGTCGAGCGCGAGGACCTCGTCATGTTCATCAACGCCTGCTTCGCGTGCACCGGGCAGGCCGAGTTCTACGGATCCTCCGGCGGACAGGTGGTCTCCGTCGAGTTCCTCCACGAATACATCCTCGGCAACTACCGTCGCCTCTACGCGCGCACGCTCGCCGCCGGCATCAACCACTTCAACCAGGCCCTGATCGCCGTGAACCTCCTCGCGACCGGCGCCGAGACGCCCCCCGCCGATCGGCGAGAGGAGGGGTTGCTCATCGCGGCGGCGCTCCGGGAGCTCCCGCCGCAGCGCGCGCTCCGGGCGCTCCGCGCCCTCCGGGAGCGCCGCGTGAACAACCGCCGCGCGCGCGCCGTCATCCGCGACTACCTCGCCGGCCGGCCGGATCCGGCGTTCGACGCGGTCAAGTACCGCGCCCACGTCCGCGCGCTCGCGACGCACGCCCACCTCCGGCTCCCCGGCGAGCTCGGGCCGTTCCTCTTCGAGCCCGATCGTCGCGCGCCGTTCGAGGCGCCGCTCCTCGAGCGCGCGCGGCAGGCCCGCTATGCGAAGGAGGCGATCTTCGACCTGCCGCTGACCGTCGCCGAGGGGCTCGCCGCGGCCCGCGGCGTCTCGCGCGACGAGCTCCTGCGCCGCGCCGCCCCGCGCATGACCGAGGGCGAGCGCCTGCGGCTCCAGCGCGCCGCCGGGCGCGAGGACGTGGACCTCGCCGTCGACCTCGGCCGCGCCCCGCTCACCCGCGTCGCCCTGTACGCCCTCTCCCTGCCCGAGGAGGCGCGGCGCGATCGCCGCGAGGAGCTCCACGCCGCGCTCGAGCGCGCCGCCGCCCGGGCGCTCCGCAAGAGCCCCGCCGCGCTCGGGCGCGTGGCCGCCGTGCTCGACCGGAGCTACTCGGCGTCCGGATCGAGCGAGAAGCGCCGCCGCCCGCTCGCCGTCGCGCTCGGGGTGAGCTACCTGCTGCGCGCCGCCGCCCGCGAGTACCGCGCGTTCTGGACCGCGCCGACGCCCGACGAGATCCTCGTCGACGCGCGCGGCCAGACCGATCTCGCCACGCCGCTGCTCGACGCGCTCGCGTGCCGCCCCGACGTCGTTGTCGTCCTCTCGGACGGCTTCGAGAACGACCCGCCGGGCGCCGCCGCGGAGGTCGCGCGCTGCTTCCGCGCGCGGCTCGACCCGGGGCAGCGCACCTCCATCGTCCACATCAACCCCGTGTTCGACAGCGAGCGCTACGCGCCCCGCGGGCTCGGCCCGTCGATCCCGACGGTCGGCCTGCGCGACGCGGAGGACCTGCCCACGGTCCTCGGCTTCGCCCGCTTCGCCGAGGGCACGGCGCCTCTCGCGGAGCTCGAGCGCTACCTCGCGCAGCGCGCGGCCGCGTTGCTGTCGCGGCACGGCCGGCCCTCGGTCGCCGCGGAGACGGCCGGGGCGACCGCCTCGGGCGAGGAGGCCGTGGAGGCGCTCGCCGCCCCGGGCGAGGAGGCCGTGGAGGCGCTCGCCGCCTCGGGCGAGGAGGCCGTGGAGGCGCTCGCCGCGGCGCCGGGAGCGCCCTGATGGCCAAGGCGCCCGCCCTGCTCCGGTCTCTCGCGCTCCGGGGTCTCACGGCCACGCACGCCCAGGTCTTCGCGGGCGTGCGCCTCGTCCCGCTCCTCCGGGCCGCCCCGCGGGGCGACCTGCGCATCGCCCGCCGCGGGTACGACGACCCCATGGCGCTCGTCGATGCGGGCGAAGGCTCGCTTTACTGCTCGAACTACGTGCCGCACGCGCTCGTGGTCGGGTGGACCGACGACGGCTCGCCCGTCGCGTCGTACGGCGCGGCGCTCGCGGGACCTGGCGAGCGCAACCCGCTCGCCAGGCTGGGCTGGGGCGTCAACCTGCTCCACCGCATGGCCCGGCGCGAGGCGCGCGGCGAGGATCCGGCCGAGCGGAACCGCCTGCGTCTCCTGCCGCAGCACCTCGCCATGGAGGGCTTCCTCGCCCTGCACTTCAACGCCCCCGAGATCGCCTGGTCCGAGTACTCGCGGCGGGCGATCTCGCGCGGTCTCGACCCGCGCGCCGAGGTGTCGCTCTCCGGCCGGGCGATCCCGAGCCTCGAGGACGCGCTGCGCGTCTTCGAGATCCACGAGGGTCAGTGCGGCCTCCTGCTCTTCATTGGCGAGCTGCTCGCGTCGGTGTTCGTCGTGTCGCACCCCGACGACTACCGCGCGCTGCACCGCACGCTGATCGAGGATTTCTTCGAGCAGACGCTGCTCCACGCGGCCCGCCACAACGGCGACAGCCAGGCGTTCGTTCACACGTTCGACGCGGCGCAGATCGGCTCGCTCGACGACCTGCGGGCCGCGCTCGACCGGGCGCGGGCGGAGGCCGGCGCGCTGCACGTGGACACGGCCGCGGGCCTCCTCGGCCGGCCGATCACGGCGGAGCGCGTGTACAGGGCGGGGCCGTTCTCGCTCCAGCGGTTCATGACGGAGCTCGATCCGGCGCTGGACAACCACATCGGCGAGGCGATCGTGCGCGACGACGGCACGCTGGAGTACGCGAAGACCTACCGGCTCTCCGCGGGGCAGGTGCGGCGCGCGCGGCTGCTCCAGCAGTTCGCCGCGCACGGGTGGAACCTGGACGCCACCGCGGCGGCGCTCCGGATCGCGCGCGACCAGCTCCTCCGGCGGATCGACGGGGAGGGGTTCGGCTACCTCATCGCGGAGCACGTCCTCAAGGCGGCGCTGAAGCGGACGCGCGAGCGCGCTCGCTGAGGCGCTCCCGGCAGCGAGGAAGAAGGGCAGTTTGCCATGCCGAACGAGCTCGCCTGTTCGCGTTCGACTTCCGATGTACGCTCAATTCGAAGGGCGCCCATCGCCTCTCTCACCACACACCTCGTTCACCTCACGAGAGGCGCGGCCACAGGGGCGATGGCTGTTGCTGCGGACACCGGAATGCGTCGCGGACAACGGATCCTGGAGGCCGGCGAGGGCATCATCGGCGTGCCGCTCGTCGGCGTCACGGCTGAGGAGCGGACCGCCACGCCGACCGAGCGTCTCCCCGAGACGGACGGGCCGCCGCGACGGCCGCGTCACATCGGCTCTTGAAGGTCCTTGTAGCTCGGCAGCGCGCCGAAGTTGAACCCGATACCGAAGTTGTAGACGAGCCCCGGGCCATCGATGCTCTTCATCATCGTGATCTCGGGGTGGATCGCGAAGCTGTCGGAGGTCCGGAACTGGAAGCCGAGGCCGCCGCGGAGGAGGAGGCCGTCCGCGGCCGCCGCCGCCTCGTCGTCGCCCACGATGTCGCCCGAGGCGAGCGCGTACGTGACCCCGGGGGTCACCACGATGGAGAACCAGTCCGCCGGGTTCACGCCGAGCATCACCGGCGCGTGCAGGTAAAGGACATGCACGGAGGCATCGTTGGACGCCACGTAGAAGTACTGCAACCCGGGATCGACGGCGAGGTCGAAGACGCCGCGGACCGGGTTCACCTTGAGATCGACGCCGAACGAGCTGAGGTTGTGGAGGTGAGCGCCGATGTCGAGCATGTCCGTCAAGCCGGCCCGGAGCTGGTATGAGGGCAGCGTCGGCAGGAACCCGCTGGCCGTCCTCCGCCTCGGCGTGGTCTCGCCGGTGTTCGGATCAACCTCGATGTCATCGACCGGCGCGATATACCCGAGGCTCTCGAGCGACACCGAGTGCGCGACCTTGCCAGGCGCAACGGTCCGCGGTGTCCCGTAAGAGTTCGGGTTGGGGCACCCGCAGAGCAAGGAGCCAACGAGCAGGACGGCCGGAAGCGCGAGGACACGAGCAGATGGCTTTTGCATAGCCGATCATCCTATCCAGGCTGCACTCCGGATGTCCAGACGCCGCTCGGTGTAGCAGCTTTACAGCAGCAGACCTTCATGTTGCCCAGTGGATGCTGGATTGATGCTCTCAAGGGAAGGTTGCCTGGTATGCCCGGGGGCGCCGCCGACGAGCCGCGAGCAGCGCATCGCGTCGTCGCGGCTGCTACATGCGCTACGCACGTGCGCCAGCAGGCTCGCCTCGAGCAGTCCTTTCTGCTTCAGGCCACGAACCGACAAGCCAGGCGGCCGGATGGCCAGATGCCCCGCGTCGCGAGCCGGATGGCCAGAACACGAGATCGGCGCGGGCGCGCCGCGTTGACAGCGCTGTTGATGCGCCTGTAAGGTGAATCGAATGTCGACGCCTGGGTGTGCGATGCGCGAGGCATCGGCAGGGTCACGATTTCCGGGCGCGTAGCAGGCGCGGTGAGGCGGGCGGCTGGGCCGGAAGAGCCCATGCCTCTCGTCAGCACCACGCCACGAGCCGCGACCGCTGGAGCTGGAGGTGCGCCATGAAGAAGACACTGTAAAGGATGGCTGTCGTTGGTCTGATGACGATCGCGTGCTTCGTCGACGCGGATCGAGGCGGCGCCGGGATCGCCCATGCCGAGGAAGCCTCGGAGTCCGCGCGCAGGGGCGGAGACTTCCATGGACGGTACGGGTGGGACGCCGCCGGCTCGCTCGTGGGGCTCGGCAACTTCGTGGCGAACGGCGTGGTCGTGTTCCACCGTGATGGGACGCTGACCGCCACGGAGTCGGGGAGCCTCGAGGGCGAGTATTCACGGACACCTTCACGGGCAGCTGGTCGCTGGGCGAGGACGGCACGGGCACGTTCACCACGATCGACTCGGCCGGCGGCGTCAGCGTCTTCGACTGGGTGCTCACGGCCAAGGGGCAGCGGGGTACGGCGATCAGCCGGGACCCGGGGGACGTCACGCTGCTCAGGATGGAACGACAGTAGTCCTGCGCCGGCGCGCGGCGCCCGCGCGCGCGGCCGGCGTCAGCCCGCCTCGCCGGCCGATGCAGGCTGATTCCGCTCGAGCGCCTCGATGCGCTCGATGAACGCGCGCCCCCTGACCGGATCCGTCATGTACACGAAGGCGGCGAGCCCCTTGAGCTGCGCCAGCGTCTCGCCCTTCCCGGGCCGTCCGAGCTCCCGGTTGCGGATCGCCGCGCGCAGCGCCCGCACCCGCTCGCGGGGGACACGCGCCGCCGGGGCGGCGTCGCCCGCGCGGTTGACGACGAGGCCTGTCACCTTCTGACGGCTGCCCTTGCGCATCACCACGGTCTTGCTCGGGTGAAGCCGGAATCCCTCCGAGCTCAGGATCTCTCGAATCCCCCGGAGCAGCGCGCCCACCGGCGCGCGCGGCGCGCTGGCTCGCGGCGCGCTGCCCGTCTCCGCCGTTCCCGGCGCGTCGGGCGGGTCGGGCGCGCGCCAGGAGAGCGTGAGATCGTCGGCATACCGCGTGTAGCGAAACCCCAGCTTGCGCGCGAGGCCGGACACGCGCCGGTCGAGGCGCAGGCAGATCGCGTTCGTGATCGCCGGGGAGGTCGGCGCGCCCTGCGGGAGCACGCGCGGGCCGGTGGCCACGTACAGCGTCTGCCCGCGGAACTGCACGACCTCGCGCGGCGCCTCGGTCGAGAGGAGCGCCACGAGCGTCGCCGGCCCCTCGGCCACGCCCGCCTTGCGGAGCAGCCCGCGCACGCGGCGCCACGTGATCGTCGGAAAGAAGTCCTTGATGTCCACCTTGACGATCGTGTCCGCGCCCGCGTGCGCGGCGGCGTTCGTGACGATGGAGCGGCTCGCGAGGAAGCCGTGCGCCGCGGAGTGGACCGGGAGCTTCTCGAACAGGTTGCGGAGCGCCCAGCGCTGCGCGCGCTTCAGCTCCCGCTTCGGGGACGCGATGGTGCGCGCGCTGCCGTCGCGCTTCGGGATGAGCCACCGCCGGTAATGCGTGCCCGTGTCGACCTCGCGGTGGTAGGCGAGCCAGCGGAGCCGCGGGATCGACAGCCCGAGCGCCGTCGCGAGCTCTCCCGCGCCGGGGAGCTCGGGGAGGCCGTGCGACCGGGCGCGCTCGCTCATGCCGGGGACGTCGAGCCTGTCCGGCTTCGGGCGATCTCCCCAGTGCACGCCGGCGCCGAGGTGGTTGATGTGCGTCGCGAGGTAGGCTTCCCAGGCGAGGCGGCGCAGCGCGCGGCGCTCCTTCGCCTCGACCTTCTTGCGCTCCTTCCACTGGGCGCGCTCCCGGTCCGACATCGCCTTCGGGTCGCCCGTCGCGAGGGCGCCGCGGGCGGTGAGCTCCGCGATCACCCACGCGTCGATCCCGCCCGCCTCGGCGATCGCCTTCCAGCGGGCGACGCGCGCCTCGTGGGCGCGCTGGCGCTCCTCGGCGCTGCCGCCGCCGGCCGCCGCGCCGCCGGCGGCGGGCGAGGCCGTGAGGGGGAGGACGACGGGGGCTCGGGCCTGGACGGTCGCGTCGATCTTCGCGGTCATGTCTCGGTGGAGGCGTGGCTGTGCATCACGACGAGCGCGGCCGGTCCCCCGGCGAGGCCGGGATGCCTGTCGCTGCATACGATCTCATGTCGCCAAGAGAGGCCCCGAGCGCATCACCTTCTTCTCATGGGGCACGGTAGCCTCACCGGTTCTCCGGCTAGACCAGCGCTACGGCGCGGGGAGAAACGGCGTTCGCGAGGTTGTCTCAGCTCTCCCCGCGCCGTAGCGCTGGTCTAGCCGAAGAGAACCAAGAACAGGCTACCTTGCGGAGAGTGACTGGCGGTTCCTCCAGAGCGGCGCGACGCCGCTCCTACGCTCAAGGCGCGGAGGCTGGTGCGTTCAGAACCTCTCCTGGCAACACGACGAGTATCTGACCCTTGACCTCCTCCCCCTGCTTCACGCAGACGACGCGTCGGCGTCGACGAATCCAGACGATGTTAACGCATCGAGGCGCTTGAAATACGCGTCGCGCGCTTCGCCGTCCGTGTCAAACCAAATGCGCTGGTGCCGAGGCTCCCCGCCGCGCGGGGCCCACGACAGGTGCACGACACGGTCGTCCAGCGAGACACGATAGACCACCTCGGCGCCCGAGGCCTCGCGGCGCACATACGTGCGCGTCTCGGCGCGGATGAGCGATCGGCCCTCGGCCGTCTGGCGCAGGGCGTCCTTCTCGGCGCGCTCGCGGGCGTAGGCGACGCGGAGCGCGATCATGTGCTCGCACGGCCCCTCCCGCAGCCCGCTGCGCCGGAACGTCGGGCAGCTGCACCAGGCGTCGGACACGCGGCCCTCGAGGTCCATCGTGAACCGCGGCGAGAAATCGCGGTGCGCCTCCCGGTCCGCGACCTGCCCGTGGATCTCGGTGCCCTCGCCGGCGATCTCGTGCACCTTGGTCGGCCTCACCGCGCCGGGCGCGCCCAGCAGGCGGTGCGCCGCGGCCTCGCGGGGCGAGCTGAAGCGGATCTCGCGCTCGTCGACCGGCTCGGGGAACAGCTCGCGCGGGCGGTAGACGCGGCGCGCGACGTCGTAGAGCACCCGGCCGCGCAGGCACTCGAGCTGGAGCGCCGCGCGGGCGTCCTCGGCGCTGCCGCCGGCCGCGAGGGCGGCGAGCGGGAGCGGACCGCGCTCGCGGAGCAGGGCGAGCTGCCGCCCGGCGACCGCGTCGAGCGCCGCGCGGGCGCCGCCCTCGCGCGGCATCAGCGCGTCGAACGAGGCGGCGCTGGCCCAGCTGCTGTCGGTCCAGCCCGTGAGCGCGACGGTCAGCGTCGCGCGGCCGAGATCGAGCACCCAGAAGACCGGCAGCCCGGGGCCGCGGAGCTCGGCGCGCGCGCTCCGCACGTGCGGCAGGAGGCGCGACAGCGCGAGCAGCCGCTGCCGGCCGAACGTCCGGACGACGCGCGGCGGGCCCTCGTACGGCGGGCCGTGGCCCTCGAGGAGGATCTCCCAGGGCTCCAGGATGAGGCGCGGCGGCTTGCCGGGGACGAGCTCGAAGCGCAGGCCGCGCGGGGGCTTCTTCGCCTTGCGGGTGCGGAGCACGAAGAGCGCGTTGTAGAGGTCGATCGGGGCGAGCTCGCAGGAGACCGCGGGGAGCGTGGCCGCCGACTGCACCTGGAGGAAGCCGCGGAGCCACGTCGCCGGGACCTCGAGCGAGCGCTCGATCGACGCTCCGCCCGCCCCGCGCGCGCCGGCGCCGGTCGTGCCGGCGGCGCGCGACGCGCCGGCGTCGAGCTCCACCTTCGTGTAGACGCGCAGGCGGTCGATCTGCTCGACGATGCGCGGCGAGAGATCGACGAACGCGGTGCCGTGCGCCGCCTCGCGGCCCTCGAAGAGGTCGCTGGAGAAGGCGAGCCGGGCGTAGGCGCTCTCGTCGCGCGAGAAGACCTCGATCGAGACCTCGTCCGGGTGCACCGTGAGTACCGGATCGAGCGCGCCGGACGCCTTCGCCGGCGAGCCGTCGCCCTTCCTGGCGCTCGCGGCGTCGTCGGCGAAGGCGCTCTCCAGGAAGGCCTTCTGCGCCTCCCAGATCGCCGCGGTCGCCTTCTTGCCCTGCTTCATCAGGTAGGCGAGGTACGCGGCGCGGTCCCTGCCCTTGTACCGGAGGTCGCTCTCCAGGATGGTCGCCAGCGCGGCCATGGCGTCGCGGAAGAGCGCCGCGTCGCGGAGGGTGCCGCGCACGCCGACCGGGCCGCGGGTGCTGTCGAGGGAGAGGCGCACGCTCGAGTGGAGCGGGGCAGCGGCGAGCTCGCTCGGCGCGGCGTACCGGAGGTGGATGGGGCGTGCGAGGGCCGCCGTCATGCGTTGACTCCGTCGGGGGTCTCGGGTTCTACGGGGGCGCGGGCGCTGCTCGTGCGGCGATCGACCGCCGCCTTGCGCTTCGCGCGGCGGTAAGCGCGGTACGCGGCCTTCCGCGCCGCGACGTCGGCCGCCGCCTTGTCGAACGCCATCGCGGCCAGCGCCTCGATCGCGCGCTCGCCGCCGGCGCGGCCGAGCGCCGCGATCGCGTCGAGGCGCGCCGCGGCGTCGCCGCCCGCGCCCTGCGCGAGCGAGATCAGCGGGGCGAGCGCGCCGCGCGCGAGCATCGCCGGCAGCGCGAGGCGCCTGCCCGGCTCGCTCGCGGCGAGCGCAGAGAGCGCCTCGGGCGAGGCCGCGCGCGCGGTCGCCTCGAAGGCGACAGGGTCGAAGGGACGCACCGACGCCGCGCGCGTGGCCGAGCCGTCCGGCGCCAGCGCGGCGAGCGCGGCCGCCGCGGCGGTCCGGACGCCGGCGTCCATGTCCGCCAGGGCGGCCGCGAGCGCCTCCACGGTATCCCGCGCGCCGCCTGCGGCCGCCTCGGCCGACTCGAGCGCGGCGAGCGTGCCCAGCGCGCGCGCGGCCTCGCGGCGGACGACGCCCGGGGCGCCGCTGGAGAGGAGCAGCGCGCGCAGCGCGGGCGCCATCGCGGTCGCGCCGGCGCGCGCCGCCGCCCAGAGGAGCTCGCGCCACGCGGCGGCCTCGGCGTCGCGCTCGTCGCCGTGCGCCGCCGACCAGCGCTCCGCCGTGCGCTGCGCCGCGGCGGCGAGCGCGCCGGCGAGGGCCCCGCGATCGCCCTCCACCGTGCCGGCGGCGATGAGCCGCGCGGCCTCCTGCCGCGCCGGGGCGCGCTCGTCCGCGAGCATGCGCTCGAGCGCGGCCGCCGGCAGGGGGCCACGGCGGAGCAGGCCCATGGCGAGCCGCTGCCGGAGGTCCTCGTCCTTGAGCGACGGGAGCCGCGGCAGGAGCTCGGCCGGATCCGCCTCCGCGGCGAGGTAGCTCGCCGCCGGGCTTGCGATGTCGTCGTACTCGCTGCCGACGGCGAGGAGCTCGACGCGCGTGCGCTGGTCCGGGAAGAGCTTCTCCAGCGCCTTGCGCGCGCCCTTGCGGACCTCGGCGCTCCGCGCGTCGAGCGCGCGGGCGAGCGCGGGCTCGGCCGCGGGGTCGCCGAGCAGGCCGAGCTCGTTCACCGCGACGACGCGGAGCCGGTCGGGCGTGTCACCGGCGCGCACGAGCTCCTCGAGCAGCACGCGGGCGCGCTCGCCGCCCATCCAGCGCGCGCCCCGCGCCGCCGACTCGCGGAGATCGATCGCGTCCGCGTTGAGCGCCTGCTCGACGCGCTCCGAGGCGCGCCGGCGGAGCTCGGCGCTCGCGAGCTTCGGGGCGATGCGGCCGAGCGCCTCGGTGGCGGCGGCCTGCATGCTCGGCTCGACGGGCGCATCCTTGGTCCCGCCGGCGGCCATCGCCTCGAGCTCGTCCAGCGCGCGGGCGTCGCCCAGCGTGCCGAGCGCGAGCAGCGCCCGCTCCCGCTCTCCGGGCTCGCCCGCGCGCGCGACGAGCAGGAGTGGCCGGAGCGCCGCGGCGAGGCCCCTCGCGGCCACGCCCTCCGCGGCCGGCAGCACGAGCTCGCGCGCGCCCGCGCGCAGCACCGCCTCGAGCGGCCCCGAGGGCGCGCCCCTGTCCTTCACGCGCTTCGCGTACGACGTGACGGCCGCGACGCGCGTGGGGAGGTCGCGATCCGCGAAGAGCGCGGCGAGGAGGTCGTTCTGCGCGGGATCGTCGCCGAGATCGAGCTCGCGCGCCGCGCCGAGGCGGAGCGCCGGGTCCTTCGCGCGCGCGGCGGCGGCGAGGAACCCGAGCGCGCGCGCCGCGTCGCGCTTCTCGCGCTCGCGCCCCCGGTCGACGATCTCGAGGCACGCCTTGAACGCCGCGCTCCGGACCTCGGCGGCGTCGTCGTCGAAGCGCGCCGCGAGGGCGCCCGTCGCCTCGTGGTTCCGCGTGCTCCCGAGGGCGCGCGCCAGCGCCGCGCGGTCCGCCGGCGCGGCCGCCTCGTCCATGTGCGCCGCGAGCGCGCGCACCGCCGCGTCGCTCGCGAGCGCGACGAGCGCCTCGCGGGCGCGCGTCGACGTCGCGGCCGCGGCGTCGCGCAGGAACGCCGCCAGCACGTCGACGGCGCGATCGTCGCGGCGGCGGGCGAGGAGCTCCGCCGCGCGCAGGCGGAGGTCGTCGTGGTCGCTCTCCATCGCGCGGCAGAGGGCCGGCACGATGCGGGGATCGCTCGACGACGCGAGGCGCTCCAGCACGCCGAGGCGCAGGTCGGCGTGCTCGCTGCCGAGCGCCGCGAGGAGCGGCTCGAGGCTCCCCTTCGGGCAGAGCCGCTCGAGGAGCTCGAAGGCGTAGCGGCGCACGTCGGGCAGCGGCGAGCTCAGCGCGCGGACGATCTCGGGGCGGGCGTCCTCGCCGCGCGCCGCGATCTCGTCGAGCGCCGCGCGCGCCACGTCGGCGGACGCGGACGCGAGCCCGAGCGCGAGCGGCTCGCGCGCCCCTGCCGGGAAGAGCGCCTTGAGCCCGGCGAAGGCCGCCTTGCGGACGAGGTGGTGCGGGTCGTCGAGCGCCCGGACGAGCGGCGGGATCGCCGCCGTGCTGCTGACGTGCCCCCTCACGCAGACGTCGACGATCCGGTCGATGGCGTCCCGGCGGGTGCGGTGCGCCTCGTCGTCGCCCGGCGCGACCTGCCGGAGGAGCCCCATGTACGCGCCGAACGCGAGCCAGCGCAGCCGCCGCTGCTCGCCCTCCGGGACAGCGTCGGCGCCCGCCTTGTCGCCCTGCTTCTGACCGGGCTGCGCGAAGAGGCGGCGGAGCCACCCCTTCCTGGGCGCCGTGTCGGTGTCCTCGGACGCGCGCGGCGTCGTGTCCGCCATGACGGGCGCGCCCGCGGGGCGCAGCGCGGCCACCCGCTTCGCCTCGCGGAAGTACTCGACGGGCTTGCGCCGGAGGCGGAGCACCTGCGCGGCCGCGTAGCGCTGCTCCGGGTTGTCGCTGGCGAGCGCCTCGGCGAGGCCGACGAGGATACGGCCGCGCGCGACCTCGGGCGGCCACTCCTTCATGCCGGAGGGCTTCTCGCCGTCGGCCGCGCGGTCGCGGTCGGCCTGCGCGGCGGCGTCGGGGCGCGGCGGCATCAGCGCCTCGATGAGGTGGGCGAGGTACGCCTCCGGGTCGGCGCGGAGCTCCAGCGCGCGCGCCGCGGCGAAGCGCACGTCGGAGCGCTGCGACGAGAGCGCGCTGGTCAGGAGATCCGGCGGATCGCCGCGGCGGAAGGCCCTCAGGTCGCGCGCCAGCACGATCGCGAAGACGATCTCCTGGACCTCGCGCGCGCTGTCCTCGAGGCCCTGCAGCATGCCCCCGTAGCCCTCGGGCCCGAGCGCCGCGAACGACATGATGGTCGCGACGCGGATGGGCGGGTGCTCGTGGCGCAGCGTGCCCGTGAGCACCGGCAGCGCGCGCACGTCGCCGAGGCGCGCGAGCCCGTCGGCGGCCCACGAGCGCACCGCGACGTCGGCGTGGCCCATGGCGTCGAGCAGGTAGCCCTCCTCGCCGCGGCGGGCGGCCATCGCCAGCCCGCGCGCCGCCTGCTCGCGCACGTCGGGATAGTCGTCCTTGAGCAGCTCGGTGGCGAAGTACTTGACGAGGCGCGGCGAGCCGAGCGTCGCCAGCGCGGTCGCGGCGCGGGCGCGCAGGGGGCCGAGGATCTGGATCGGCAGCTCTTTGAAGAGCGACTTGTCGGCGAGGAGCGCCCGCATCGGGTTCACGAGCTGCTCGTCGCGCCGCGCGGCGCAGAGCTCGGCCGCGCGCACCCTCAGATCGAGGTGGCTCGACTGGAGACCGATGTGGAGCGGCCCCGCCTCGCCGGGCAGGAGCTTGTCGAGCGCCTCGATCGCGGCGGTACGCGGCCCCGCGTGGTCGTCCTCGAGCAGCCGGATGAGGGCGCTGCGCGCGGCCTCGCTCACCGGCGCGTGCGTGGCCCCGCGCGCGCTGCTCTCCCGGACCGATGCGTGGATCGACGCCATGGCGGCGAGGTGCGGCTCCACGGCGGCCTTGCCGCGGAGCTTCACGACCGCGTCGTACGCGGCTTGCGCGACGCCGGCGTCGCGGTCGCCGATCGCCGCGTGCAGCCGCTCCGCGGCCCACGGCGCTTCGCCGTGCGCCTTGAGCTCCTCGACGGCGCGCAGGCGCAGATCGGGGAAGCGCGCGAGCTGGGCGCGGTCGAGCGCCTTCTGCGGGTCCGAGGTGTGCCACGACCAGAGCGTCCGGAACGCCTCGCCGCGGACCTTGGGCGACTCGTCCTCGATCGCGTCGGCGAGCAGCGCCTCGGCCTCGGGGGGCCGCGGGCCCTTGCCCTCGCCGGCGAGCGCCACGAGCCGGTCGAGCCCGCGGACGCGGATGTCCTCCTGCGAGGAGCGGAGCGACGCCTCGGCCACGGCGAGCGGGGCCGACGACTCGAGCCGCGCGTAGGCGTCGAGCGCGGCGGCGCGCACCGACCCGTCCGCGTCGTCGAGCATCCAGATGAGCCGCTTCTCGGCGCGCGTATCCCTGAGCTCGGCGAGCGCGGTCGCCGCCTGCCGGCGCAGCGACGGATCCTGCTCGCGCGTGAGCTGCAGCAGCGCGCCGAGGGCGCGCGTGTCGCCGAGCTGCGCGAGCCCGCGGGCGCCGCGCACCGCCGTGTCCGGCGTGCGGCACGCGACGGCCGCGAGCAGCGGCTCGAGGTCGGCCTCGGCGGGCTCGGCCCCGGGGCTCCCCACCCCGGGGATCCGGGCGCGCGTGGCCTGGAGGAGCGCCTCGTCGGCCGCCTTCGCCTTGGCCTTCGCCTCGGGCGCGGGCTGCTCGTCGCCGCCGGCGCTGGCGCGCCGCAGCACCTCGGCCGCGCGCCGGGCGATGTCGAGCGCCGCGCGGCCGAGATCCTCGTCGCGCGCCTCGAGCGCGTGGGCGAGCGCCCGCCGCTCCAGCACCTTCGCCGCGAAGGCGATGCGGCGCACCTCGGCGTCGTCGTCGTCGAGCGCGCGCGCCGCGATCGGCGCGAACGCCGGCAGCGAGAGCCAGCCCCTCAGCGCGGCGCGGACGAGCGCCTCGACCCGGAGGTCGGCCGGGCCGCGCTCGAACGCGGCCCGGAGCGGCTCCGGGCCGTCCGGGTGGAGCTTCTGGAGCTGGTCGAGCGCCGTGAGCCGCACCGACGCGTCGCGGGCGGCGAGCTTGTCGGCGATGAGCCCCGGGATGAGCGGCGAGCTGCCGTGGAGCTTGCCGATCTCGACGAGCGCCCGGCGCTGCACGTCCGCGGCGCGCGCCTCGAGGCCTGCCCGGAGCGGGGTGAGCGGCGCGTCGCGCTCGATCGCGCGGAGCGCCTCGAGCGCGGCCAGGCGGACGGTCGCGTGCTCGTCGTCGAGCGCCTCGCGGAGCTTCACGCGCGCGCCGCGGCGCGCGTGCGCCCCGAGCTCGCGGGCGGCGAGCGCGCGCACCTCGGCGTCGCGGTCCGACCGGAGCGCGCGCAGCGCGGCCTCGAGCGCCTCGGGCTCGTCGAGCGCCGCGAGCGTCTTGACGGCGCTCTCGCGCGCCGGCCGCGCCCCGGAGAGCGCCTGGGCGAGGACATCGAAGCCGTGCGCGAGCTCGACGGCGCCGTCCGCGGGCGCGCCGGTCGCGTCGATCGGGAAGCGCCACACCGTGCGCCGGTCCCCCGCGGCGAGGACGGCGCCGAGCCCGTCCTTCGCGTCCGTGGCGCCGCGCCCGGCGTGCCCTCGCGATCCTTTGCGCGCGGAGCCGCCGTCCGCGGGCGGCGCGAGCGCGAGCGCGTGGAGCGGCAGCGCGCTCGTCTCCAGCGTGCGCGGCTTGCGCCGGTCCTCGAGCCGGTGGATGCGGATCGCGCCGTCCACGCCCGCGGACACCAGGCGGTCGCCGGCCTCCTTGCCGTCCTCCTGCGGCGGCGGGGTGGGGAGGCACAGGAGCGCGCGGACCCCGCCCGCGTGTCCGCTCCCGTCCGCGCCCCGGACCTCGCACTCCACGTCGCCGACGAGGTACCAGAGGCGCACGGTGCCGTCGTCGCCGCCCGACGCGAGCCGCCCGTCGCGCGGCGTGAACGCGAGCGCCGCGACCGGCCCCTCGTGGCCGGGCATGTCGCGCTGCGCGCCGGTCGACAGCGTGATCACGCGGACGATGCCGTCGTCGCCCGCGGCCGCGACCAGCTCGCCGGCAGGATCGAAGGCGACGGCGCGGAGCGGCGCTGTCGAGAGCGCGAAGGACGAGACCTCGACGGCGGTCCCCGGCGGCGGTGCAGGGGATCCGGCGCCCCCGCCGACGCGCCAGACGCGCAGCGCGCCGTCGACGCCCACGGTCGCGAGGCGCGCGCCGTCCGGCGCCGCCGCGACCGCCGTGACGCCGCCCGGGTGCGCGTCGATCGCCCGCGCCTCGGCCCCGGCGCCCGCGACGAGCCGCAGCGCGCCGTCGGAGCAGGCCGCGGCGAGCAGGTCGCCCGCGAACGCGAGCCCCAGCACGTGCGCCGGCACGTCGATCGAGCGCACCGGCTTGTTCGCCGCGTGATCGAACAGCGTCACCTGGCTCGCGCCGGCGGGAGATCGCGCGGCAGACGTCCCGCGCGCGCCGCCTCCGCTCGCCGGCGCGCGCACCCCGCCGACGGCGAGGAGACGCGGGCCGACCGCGAGCGCGCGGACCTTCTCGTAGTGGCCGATCGCGTGGCTCATGCGCGCTCCTGTCCGACGCTGGGGGCGGCGAGCCCCTCGATCTCGAGCCCCGGGTGCGCGCGCCGGAGGTGCAGGAGCGCCGCCAGGCACGCCTGCCACTCGCCCTTCGCGATCGATCCGGTGAACTCGGCGATGACGGGGGCGACGAGCGCCGCGAACGCGGCGTCCTCGACCGCGAGGTCGCGCACGATCTCGATCACGCGCCGCTTGGCTTCGCTCGCGGAGAGGCGCCGCCGCGGGCCCGCGCCGTCGCCTGGATCGGGCGAGCGCCCCGCGGGGATGCCGGAGAGCACGTACCGCAGGAAGCGCCGGAGCGCCTCGACGTCCTCGAACCGCCCTGCGTCCTCCGGCGGCTCCGTCGTCGGGCCGGCCTCCCCGCGCGCCGCGCGCGGCCGCCAGCCCGGCGGCAGATCGCGCGGCCGGTGCTTCTCCCAGAGCATGCGCACCGCGAAGAGGCGCACCTCGCGGTCGGCGCTCTGCATCAGCCAGCCGAGGCGCTCCGGGCCGCCGAGGCGCGCGTAGTGCTTCAGGATGAGCGACAGGCCGAGCTCGCGCGCGCTCTTCTTCAGGCTCTCCGTCAGCGCGAAGACCTGCGCTGGATCGAGCTCCTCGACCGTGAGCGTCATCGCCGGATCGGCCGACGGATCGCCGGCCTTGCGGAGCGCGTCGAAGGCGATGTTGCGCACCTCCTTCGCGTCGCTGTGGGCGAGCTCGTAGACGCGGGTCTGGTAGCCCCACGCCCGGAGCTCCGCGCGCGTGACGAGCGCGGCGAAGCGCCGGACGTCCTCGCGCGGGTCGAGGAGCGCGGGCCAGATCCGCTCGGCGGTGAACGCCGCGCGCTTCAGCGCGGGCTTGAGCTCGAGCTCCTTGGCCTCGCTCTGCTCCGGCCCGAGGACCGGGTGGTGGCAGCGCAGGTAGGTCTGCGCGAACGCGCGCATCGGCTCGGGCTCCTTCTCGCCGAGCGCGAGCGCGAACAGCTTCGCGGTGCCCGCCTCGCGGTCGCCGCGGCCGCTCGGGTCCTGCCCCGGGTCGAAGTCCTGCGGCTTCATGTACGCGAGGAGGTACCGGCGCGCGAAGCCGTTCAGCGTGGGATCGGCGCGCCGCGCGAGCGCGAGCAGCCAGGGGAGGGTGAGCTGCCGCGGCGTCACGATCTTCGGGTTGCCGAGCACCTCCAGCGCGACAGCGCGCGTCTCGGCGCTGAAGACGAGCCCCTTCAGGCGCTCCACGCTCTCGGCCGTCAGGTCGGGCAGGGCGTCGGCCTTCTGGAGCCAGGTCGCGACGGTGCGCCCGATGCTCTTCCGCGTGAGCGCGTCGAGCAGCCACGGCGTCCCGATCGCCGCGACCGGGTACTTGCCGAGCGCGTCCAGCGCGGTCTCCGTCGCGCGGTCGTCCTCCTCGTGGCGCGGGTCGTCGAGCACGCGCACCCAGAACCCCGTCCCGAGCTCGCCGGGGCGGTACCTGGCCTTGAAGTGCGCGGCCGCCCACCGCTTCTGCGCGGGCTCGCCGTAGATCATGTCGATGAGGAAGCGCTCGGGCAGCTCCGCGCGGTCGAAGCTCTCGCTCAGCGCCTTGGCGGCCCAGGCCTCGGTCTCGCCGCGCGTGAGCAGCCGCCCCAGGAGCTCGTGGCCGAGCGCGCGCGGGCTCCTGCCCTGCAGCGCCGCCGCCGCGAACGCGCGCGTGTCCTTGTGCGCGGAGGCGAGCAGGCCGGCGAGGCGCTCCGGGTCGAGATCCGCCGCGTGGGCGCGGGCGTACTCGATCGCGAACGCGCGCGCCTTGGGGCTCGGAGAGTCGAGCAGCGCGAGCGCGGCGTCGTGCAGCCCGAGGCCCCGCAGCTTGCTCTGGTGGAGCTCCGGCGAGCCGAGCAGCGTCTCGATCAGGAAGTCGTGCGCGCTCGCGAGCGGCCGGAAGGCGAGTCGCGCGAGCCACGCGGGCGTGACGCTCCGCAGCGCCTCGGGGAAGTCCTTCCTGAGCCCCTGGATCGCGAACCTGGCCGGCGGATCGGCCTCGCAGGTCGAGAGGAGGAGCATCAGCGGGTCGGGCGATCGCCTCCACGCCTCGTCGAAGGCGCGGTGCTTCACCATGTCGCTCGGCGGGACGCCGCCGTGGAACGAGCGCCCGTCGTACTTGCCCGCGCGGTGCGCCCAGACGTGGTTCGCGACCCAGAGGTCGCCGAACCTCGTGTCCGGCGTGTAGTGGCGGAGCACCTCGACCGCGAACTGCGGGTAGAGCTCTGGCACGCTGCGGCCGAGCTCGCGGAGGAAGCGCCACGCGCGGCGTCGCATGTAGATGAGCGTCCCGCGGGAGACCTCGCGCCGCCCGCCGCGCGCCACCTCGGTGTCGAAGCGGAACGCGAGCGCCCCGAAGAGCACCGCGTCGAGGCGCGCCTCGGCCAGCTTGTAGATGCGCTTGAGCCCGCCCCACGCGCCGAAGACAAGCGGCGCGCTCGTGGCGACGTCGCACAGCGCGCTGCGCCCCGCGTCCGTGCCCTCCTCGTAGATGCGCACGAGCAGGTCGGCGAGCTCGAGCCGCGGCGGCGGGGCGGGGTCGAGCTGCGCGAGGAAGCGCTTCCACGCGTCGGTGGCCCGCTCGCGCCGCTGCTCGGGGGTGCGCATGCCCTGCGCGCTCGAGAGCAGCCCCAGGAACGCCGGGAAGGTCAGCGCGCCCTCGCGGGGCGGCGCCTCCGGGGTGGGCTCCGGCTGATCGAGGTAGGCCTCGATGGTCTCGGCGAGGGAAGGTGATCCGCTCGCGGCGAGCTGCTTGACGTTCGCGATGTCGATCGGGTTCGGTGAGCTCGCCAAGGCGCCTCCCGCGGCGGATGGCCTGAGAGAATCGCGATCTCAGCAGAACAGGTCAAGCAGAGTCGCTCGGGTCACGGCGGAAGCATCCCCTCGCGTGGCGTATCTACGTGTCGCTCATTCGCCCACGTCCGCGCCCGAGGAGACGCCGCGCCGCGCACCTGCCTGGCGCGGCGTCTCCTCGGGCGCGCGCTCGGCGGTCAGCTCACGCCGCGCGCATCCGCTGAACGCGCCGCGCGATGTGCGGGTCGCCGCCCGCGTCGAGGCTCGCGAGGTAGTCCTTCAGCGACCGCCCGCTGCGGGCGAGGTGCGCCTCGAGGTGCGGCGAGAGCGCCTTCCAGCGCAGCGTCCATCCGGCCTCCGCGCTCATCGAGCCGTGGTGCGGCCGATCCACGAGCAGCGCGCCGAGCCGGAGGCCGAGCTCCGGGTCGCCGAGCTCCTCGAGCTGCCGCTTCAGGAGGGCGAGCGCTCCGGCTGCCGGCGAGGTCGCGGGCGGGGCCTTCCAGGTCTCGCCCACCGCGCGCGCGAACGCCGCGGCGTCGAGCTCCGAGAGCAGCTCGATCGCGCGCACGAGCGGCAGCCGGTCGGGCGCGTTCGGCGCGACGACGCGGGCCATGAGCGCGTCCAGCGCGGCCGACAGCGCCATGTCGGTCGCGGGGTCGAGCCCGCCGAGCGCCTCGAGCGCGCGCCGGGCGCGGCGGACAGCGCGACCGAGGGCCCAGCTCCGCCGGCCGCGCGCCGCCGCGAGCGCCGCGAGCGCGTGGACAGCGGCCTTTCGCTGCGCCTCCGTGGCCTCGCCGCGCCGCACGCGCGGCGGCAGATCGAGCTTCGGCGGCGGGGGCGCGGCCTGCTCGGCGCTGGCCGCGGGCGCGTTGCCGGCGGGCGCGCCGCCAGAGGCGGCGGCCACTTCCTGGTAGCCCTCCCTGAGCTTCTCGGCGACCTTCTTCTCGAGCTCGCGCGACGCCGCGTCCGCCGTGGGGAACGCCTTCTCCTTGCGCTGGCCGGCGGTGCCGAGCCGGCCGTAGACGACGATGAACGTCCTGTCGTCCACGTCGGCCATCCAGAACTTGGCGCTCGTTCCCTGCACGAACTCGAACCGGCGCATGCTGGCGACGATATCACGACGCGGCAGCGGCGCGCCCCCGCGCTGCTGCGTGCGCGCCCGAACGAGCGGGGCGCGCGCTCGTGCGGGGGCCGAGATGGTCGGACAGCCTCAGGAGAGCGGCGGCGCGGGCGGCCGGCGCACCAGCACGTAGGGGGCGACCACGAGCGACAGGAAGCGCAGCTCGATCTGGAGGGGCCAGCGCGCGAGGTCCTCGGCCGTGGGCTTGGTCAGCTTGCCGCTCGCGATCCAGGCCTGGACCGCGGCCGCGTCGTTCGAGGCCACGGCCTCGCCCACGTCCAGGAGATCGAGATCGGCGTCGACGAGGATGACCGCATCGCGCGCTGCGTGGGCGCGGAGGTCGGTCCAGAAGACCTCCCCGAGCGTGTTGGCGAGCCGTTCGCGCATGGGCGCAGCATAGACCCCGGGCGGCGGCCGCCAAGGTGGCGACGCGCCGCTCGGTCCGGCGAGGGCAGCGGCCGCCTGCCTCGGCGGTCCAGGCGGCGCGACGGCAGCCCGCGTCGCCCGCGCGGCGCGGGGCAGGTGGCCGCTCGCCTCGCGCGGGCCGAGCCGATCTTGATTCTTCTTATCGAGGAGGTCGAGGTGCCGCGCGCCGAGGCGCGCGGCGCAGGGCTGGCCGGGTGAGCGGCGCGGGGCTCTACCAGCCCATGTTGTGGTGAATCCAGCAGTCGATCTGCTCCCAGCCGGCCGGCGCGCCGAAGTGGCCGTTCAGGATGTGGCCGGTGTCGGGGACGATCGCGGTCGTGACGCTCTCGGCGCTGGTGTAGAGGGCCGCGTCGGAGTCCACATACGCCGCCGGCTGCAGCTCGTCCGTCTCTCCGAACTGGATGAGCACCGGGCTCGTCACGCCCTCGATCCCGGACAGCGAGGGGTTCCCGGAGACCGCGAGCAGGCTCAGGAACTGACCCCGCGTGTACGTGTCGGCGATCGTGGCGTTGTCGAAGTCGATCACCGCAGGATCCGCGTTCGCGGCGTCGTAGAAGACGTCGGTGCGGATCTCCGTCGGGATCGCGATATAGGGGGTCTGCAGCAGCGCGGAGATCGCCTCGGGGGGCACCGGGATCGGGTGAGGCGTGAAGGCGAAGCCGGTGTTGACGAGGACATCCGCGTCATTGTAGGTGCTCTGAACGTACGTGCTGATGATGGCGCCGTTCGAGTGGCCGACGAGGGCGATCTTCCGGAAAGGCGTCTTGAAGACCCCTCCGCTGGTACGCATCTCCGTGATGACCTGATGCACGCTCTCGGCGGTCTCGGCGAGGTCGAGGAAGTCGCCGTCCGGCCGGCTGCTCTCTCCGGCGCCGAGCACGTCGAGCGCGAGGACGGCATACCCCTCCTTGGCCATGTACTCGGCATAGGAGTATTTGCGTCCGCCGAACGACGGGATGTCCCAGTACTCGTGCGTGTAGGTGAGGCCGTGGACAAGCACCTGGAGCGGGCGGTGCTTGTAGCTGCCGCGATAGTAGAGGTAGCCGACGACGTCGTACGTGTTGCCATCGGAGAGGGTCACCGGGAAGACGAGGCGCTCGACCTTCGTGGGCTGGTGCTTCGACGAGGACGCCTCGGCCTGGCTCGCGGGGAGCGCGGTGGCCGCGAGCGTCGCCGAGAAGAGAACCGTGCTGAGTGTGCGAGAATACAGATTCATCACTTGACCCTCATGGTTGCGGTAGGTGATTGGAGGTGAGGCAACGGCTCTCGAGGTGCGATGCGCGTGGCCTCTTCGCCCCAGCACCGCTTCACAGTGTTCGCAAGCATCGGACCAGTAAGTATAGACATCATTTGAAACAGCGCACGTTCGCGGCGCGCGGCCGAATCACGGCACCCGGGAATGCTCTTGGCCTCCAGCGCGCCATCCGTGTGAACGATCGGACCCGCGCAGACCGTCGCGCAGCGTGGACGCTCCGCGAATCGTTGCGTTGTGCCGCAATGGTTTGCGTAGATGGAACGCCGGATGCCGCAGCCGCCCGCGTGGATCCCCGGACAGCCGCGCTCGTTGCATTGCTGTGATGGTGTCAAAATCTCGCTGCGCTTCACGACGCCTTGCGATCCATCATCGCAAGCAGCCGTCACCGCAGCCCGGACATGCGCTCGTGTATCAACGTGCGATTTTCACGGTCGAGCTGTACTCGTGGCCCCGGCGTTGGTCGCGTCCCGGCGGGCGGTCCCGGCGAGCCGCGGCGCGGCGCGGGCGCGTCGCCTCGGCTTCCCGGCGCGCACCAGGCGCCGAGCAAGGAGCAAGGGCGATGCCGCTCGGAAGCTCGCTTCGCCGCCGATGCTGGGGATCACGATCGGCCCGAGCTCCTCCGGCTCACAGCCGCTCACGATCGAGCATTCGTATTGCAGCGTCTCTTTCCCGGCGGTCGCGTCGAGCGCCTCGATCGTGAGGGAGATCCACCGGCCGCCCCAGTAAACTCAGCGCTTCTCGAGGCGCACGTCCAGCCGGAAGCACGCCGGCAGGTTCAGCCCGCGTACGTACCGGGCGACCTGCTCGCGTAGCTGCTCGCGGCGGCGGATGTCTTCCTCCGTGTCAGGGCGATCCTTGTCGTCGTTGCCGGGCCGCGGCCGGTTCGGGTCGTCGTCCCCCCAGAGGTCGTCATCGACCGTCATGGGAATGCCGCTGTAGAACACCGCCCTTCCCCCGAGCTTCCAGCCCCGGCCCAGGTCGACCGCGGCGGCCATGTCGAGCACGTGGCGGCGATCGAAGGCGGAGTCGAAGCTCTCCCGGCCGACATGGCGGACCGCGCGCGAGAGGGTGTAGGACACGAACCCGCCCAGCCGCCTGGACAGGCTGCGATGCGCGTAGATCTCCAGCCCGTGGGGGCCGCCGGTCGCGCGCAGCTCCGCCCGCCGACGAGCGCCGTGCCGCGGCCGTCGGCCCAGGGCGCCTCGACCAGGGCGCCCGCGTCGAACAGGCGGATGTTGCCCTCGCCGTGGAACAGGCGCGCCGGCTCCCTCCGCCCTGGCGACGTCGCGCTGGACGATCGTGCCATCGCTGCCGTAGGTAGAGGGCTGGACGCGCTGACGTGGCCTCGAAGAAGCGAAAACGCAGGTCCTGGGGTGCCCAGGCGCTCATCGCGCTCGCCGTGACCGGGCTCAGCGCAGCGGGGGTCAAGTGCGGCCTCGAGCGCGGGCTCAAGGAGCTCGGCCTGGACCACGGCGAGGATCGCCCCTCCAGGCCGTCGCCCTCGCCCGGCCGGTCGTCCAGCAGCCCCCCGCCGGCGAAGAGCGCCCCCCCGAAGGGGGCGCCCACCGCGCGGCCGCCCGCGCTGAGCGTCCACCTCGAGCTCGGCGTGCCGGCCCGCACAGGAGCCCGGGCCGCGCGGACCGAGGCGGGGGCGTCCGACGATCACCTGATGATCAAGCCCCAGTACGCCCTCTCCTACAACCGGTCGAAGAACGTGGCGAACTGGGTGAGCTGGCGGCTCGACGCGGCCTCGTTCGGCGACGCACCCCGGCATCGGGGGAAGTTCCTCGCGGACAGCGCGCTGCCGGACGGATGGTACCGCGTGCAGCACGACGACTACACCGGCTCGGGCTTCGATCGCGGCCACATGGTCCGCTCCGAGGAGCGCACGCGGACCCCCGACGACAACAAGGCGACGTTCCTCCTCACCAACATCCTGCCGCAGCGGCACGACCTCAACGCCGGTCCGTGGCTCCGGCTCGAGGACGCGTGCCAGGAGCTCGCGCAGAAGGAGCGGCGCGTGCTGTTCGTGATCTCCGGCGGCCTCTTCGATGAGCGCGGGCCCTCGCCGACGATCGGCAAGGGCGTCGCCGTGCCGGACGCCTTCTTCAAGATCGCCGTGGTCCTCGAGCCGGGGCAGGGGCCGGAGGACATCGGGCCGTCGACGCGGATCATCGCGGCGGTGATGCCGAACGCGACAGGGATCCTGGAGGAGGGCTGGGGGCAGTACCGGACGACGGTCGATGAGATCGAGCGGCGCGCGGGCTACGACGTCCTGACGGCCGTCCCCGAGGCGGTGCAGCGAGCGCTCGAGGCGCGCACCGACGACGGGCCCACCGGCGGCCGCTGAGCGGCGCGCCCTCCGTCGCTCACGTCTCGACGACCTTCGTCTTCACGCCGATCCACGCGCCCGACGGGTGCCGGCCGAGAGCGTAGACGTCGATCGCGACGCGCCCCACGCGGTAGACACGGAGGTCGGTCAGCTCGCGCTCCAGCAGGTCCACGAGGCGCCGGTACCGCGCCGCCTCGGTCTGCGCCGCCTCGCCCGACTCCTCGGGCGGAGCGAGCACGGGCGCGAAGAAGTCGCCCACGGTCGTGACCTCGACCGCCGTGTCCGCGGCGAGCTCCTCGGCCGCGAGCAGCGCGGCCGGCGAGGACGCATCGACGTCCCACCGGGTCGGGTGGAGAGGGTGATCGGACTCGCTGGGGAACAGCAGGCCCTGCGCGGCCTCCTGCAGGGAGGCGAGGAGCTCTTCAGGCGACGCGGGTTGGGCCTGCATGCGGGATCTCCGGGCGGGCTGCACGGGCGAGCCCGTGCCTGCTGTGAGGTGGTTGTTTTGTCGTGAAGCTGGACGATGGTTCCACCGCGGCGCGGGTCATTCCACCGTGAAGCCGAAGGTGTACGGCGCCTGCATGGGCACGCTGTCCGCGCCGAGGGCGCTCTTCACCTGGGAGACCATCACCTCGTAGGCGCCCGGCGCGAGCGGCTCCGCCGGCGTGAAGATCAGGCTGCCCGGCGCGATCTCGTCCACGGCGCCGGCGACCGGCTCGCCGTCGCGCGCCACCTGCACCGCGGCGTCGTAGCCGCCCGCGTCCGGCGGATCGACGTCGCGCGAGAAGCTGATCTCGATCGCGGGCGACCCGGCCACGATGGTCCCATCCGCCGGGGCGGTGCCGGCCACCAGCGGATCGCGCCAGGTCCGGATCCCCTTCTGCGTGTCGGGGATCGAGCCGTCGTCCCACGCCGTGGAGGTGTCGTCGACGACCTGCCCGCTGCTGCCGATCGGGATCGAGACGGCCCGGTTGTTCGTGCCGGTGATGCTGCCCCACCACTCCACGCGCTCCCAGGTGCCGCGGGCGTACTTGTACTGGAGCTCCGTCCCCTCCGGGATGTCGACCGTGGTCTGCCAGAGCCCGCCGCCCGTGTGCGTCATCGCGACGAGGCCCGGGTTCCACGGGCCGAGCGCGTCGATGCTGCCGGGCACGTAGATCGCGGACATGGCCGGCGTCTCGAGCGGCGCCGAGACGCGGAACGTCACGGCCACCGTCCGGGGGGTCGCCGCCTGGACGATCTCGTTCGACGCCGGCGACTCGGTGCCGTCCGCGTAGACGGCCCGGACGATGTAGGAATAGGTCTGGTTGGCGGTGAGGCCGGTGTCCGAGAACGTCGTGAGGGCGCCGTCCACCTCCGCGTGCGCCGCGTCGCCGTACAGCCCGCCCGGGAGGTGCCGGTACACGCGGTAGGCGACCGCCTCGGGCACGGGCTCCCAGGCGAGCTCGATGGTGTCGGCGCTCGTGCCCGTGGCGCGAAGGTCGGCCGGCGCGTCGACCGGCGGGACGACCGTCACGAGCACCGGCGCCGCGTCGCCGACGGCCACGCTGACCTCGCCGAGCTGGGAGATCTGGATCTCGAAGGCCACCGTGACCGTCGCGTCGGCGTTGATCCGCACGAGGCGCGCGTCGACCGGGGTGCCCTCCACCGTGATGCCGATCGTCTCGCCGCCGACGAGGTTCCCGGTGTTGGTCACCTCGGCCGTCACCAGGACGAAGTCGCCCTGCGCGACCTGCGCCGGCACCGTGACGCTCTCGACCGTGTAGCTCGGCGGCCGGTAGTCCTCGACGCTCGCCGTGTCGTCCGGCGTCGCCGGGCGGATGCGGACGGCCTGGCCGCCGCTCGACTCCATGGCCGCGATCAGCGTGTCGGCGGACGTGACCAGGAACCGGCTGCGGGCGACCAGCTCGGGGCGCGTGTCGTAGTCGGCCTCGGCGTCGTCCGTGTACGTCTCGGCGACGAACGACCCCTCGCCGAGGAAATCGAGCGGGATCCGGAGCGCCCGGGCGGTGCCGTCCGTGCCGCTCCCGAGGTACCACGCGCTGTCGCTCCGGCGCGCGATCGTCATGTGCTCGCCGATCGAGGCGTTCAGCACGCGGGTCTCGTCCCAGGTCACCGGCACCTGCTCGATGAACGCGAACTCGGGGCGCCCCTCGTAGTGCTCGGGGATGTCGGTCACCATCTGGAGCCCGCTCAGCAGGATGACGTAGAGCGCGAGCTGGTGCGCGCGCGTCGTGTGCACCCGGGCGGGCGGGTTCCCGGCAAAGGGGCTCTCGGGGATCTTCTCCGGCGCCCAGAGGACCTCGAAGATCCCGGGGTTGTAGTCGACCGGGCCCCCGAGCATCCGGGTGAACGGCAGCGTCAGCGTGTGCGAGGCGGGGTTGCCGTCGCTCCAGGCCTCGTACTCCATGCCGCGCAGCCCCTCGCGGCTCATGAAGTTGGGATACGTGCGCTCCTCGCCCGTGGGCTTGATGGGCTCGTGCGCGTCGACCATGATCTGGTGCTCCGCGGCCCGCCTCGCCACCTCGGCGTAATGGTTCACCATGCGCTGGCTGTAATGGTGATAGCCCGGGATGTTCCCGACATACCCCGTCTTGATGGCGTGGATGCCGAGCGATTCGTACAGCGTGAACGCCTCGTCGAGCTGGGCCTCGAAGCCATCGACGTTGGCGCCTGTCTCGATGTGGGCGACGAAGCCGACACCGCGCTCCGCCCCGTACGCGACGACCTCCTCGAGATCGAAGCGGTCGTTGGACGCGGTGTAATCCATGTCGGTCCACGCGCCGTCCCAGCCCTGGTTCCAGCCCTCGGCGAGCACGAACGGGATCCCGTGCTCGCCCGCGAAGTCCATGGTGCGTTGCGTGTTCTCGGTGGTGGCGCCGACGTGCTCGCCGGGCTCCCACGTCGACAGTCCCTTGTGGATCTCCCACCAGACGCCCATGTACTTGCCCGGCCGCAGCCACGACAGATCGCCGTCGCAGATGGCGCACGGATCGTTGAGGTTGAGGATCAGGTGCGACTCGAGGAGGCGCCCGGCGCCGGTGCCGATGGTCAGCGTGCGCCACGGCGTCTCGAAGGGCAGCGCGACCCGCGCCTTGACGGCGGTGCTCTCCAGGCCGCTCCGCGCCGGAACGAGCGCGCTCCGGAACGCGTGGGGGACGCCCGGCAGCGCCTCCAGGGTCATGGCGGCGTAATCGTCGAGATCGGCCTCGTGCAGCGCCACATAGAGGTCCTCCGCCAGCTGGACCGTCATGGGCGTATTGGCGTTGGCGACCGTGCTGAGGGCGCCCCGGTTGTACAGCGACTCGTCGCCCTCGAAATCGGCGCGCGTCCACCAGGTGGTGCCGTCCGAGGCGAAGCGAAACTCGGTGTCCTCGGAGGTGATCGTGAGCTCGCCGAGGCCGTCCTGCTCCGGGATGACGTAGCGGAGGCCCAGCCCGTCGTCGAAGACGCGGAAGACGACGTCGAGGCGCCTCGCCGGGGCGTCCGATTCGAGGTGGACCGTGAGCTCGTTGTAATGCTCGCGAATCTCGGAGGCGGCGCCCCACACCGGGTTCCATGTCGAATCCTCGGTCCGACGATCGGCGCCGGCGACGCGCACGCCGCGGCCGAGCGGCCCGAGGTCGCCGAGGTCGAGGCCGAGCGCGGAGTCGGCAAGGATGGCCCTGCCCGCGCGCTCGACCGAATAGGAGGGCACGCCGTCCTGCACGTCGAACGTCACGACGATCTCGCCGCCCGGAGACGTGACACGCTGCTCCGCGCCTGGCTCCCCACCGCCGCCGCCGAGGCCACCTGCGCCGCCGCCGAGGCCACCACCGCCGCCTGCGCCGTCGCCACCCAAACCACCTTCGCCGCCGAGGCCGCCTGCGCCGCCGAGGCCGCCGCCTCCGGCGTTCTGACCGCCCCCGGTGCCAGCGGGAGGACTGTGCTCGTCGTCACCACAGCCGGCTGTCAACGGGAAGAGCGACGCGACCAGGCCGAGCCAGGCGACCCGAGTGCGAACCCTTTTCGCGATCGTTGAGCATTCGATGGTCATGGGGCGTCCGTGCGACATGGCGTACCTCCCGGGCGGCGTCAATCGTGTGCCGCCCGCTTGGGCGATGTTAACTTGTTGAATCTACAATGGTTTTGTGCTGCCAGGACCCCGCCGCACAGGTTGCGCTTGACATCTCAGGGACGTTTCGGAGCTGCCTCTTCCCGGAGCGCATGATCGGCGGTGACGCGACGCTTCAATCTGCCTGCTTGCGAACGGGAGAATCCGCTTGCTCCCGGGGCTTTGGCGATGGTACCGGACGCGCCTGCCCCTGGTGGCCGATCCACCCTTCCGCTTTCCGTTGCCGCGTTGCATGCTCGGCGGAAACCCGAGCAAGGAACAAGGATTCAAACTGCCATGTCCAAGATGAAGCTCAAGCCCGGCGTGATCACTGGTTCCGCTCTTCAGGAACTGTTCGAGTACATGAAGAGCGTCGAGTGCGCGCTGCCGGCCGTGAACGTGATCGGCTCGCACAGCACGACCGCCGCCCTCCAGGCGGCCAGGGAGGCCAAGAGCCCCATCATCATCCAGTTCTCGAACGGCGGCGCCCACTTCTTCGCCGGCAAGTTCCTGGACAACAAGGGCGAGAAGGCCGCCGTCGCGGGCGCGATCGCGGGCGCGCACTACGTGCGGAACCTGGCCGAGGCCTACGGCGTGCCGGTCATCCTGCACACGGACCACGCCGCGAAGAAGCTGCTGCCGTGGGTCGACGGCATGCTGGAGTACGGCAAGAAGTTCTTCGAGAAGAACGGAGAGCCCCTGTTCTCCTCGCACATGCTCGATCTCTCCGAGGAGCCGCTCCACGAGAACCTCGAGATCTGCCAGAAGTACCTGCGGCAGATGGCGGCCCTCAAGATGACGCTCGAGATCGAGCTCGGCGTCACGGGTGGCGAGGAGGACGGCGTCGACAACAGCGGCATCGACAATTCCAAGCTGTACACCCAGCCGGCCGAGGTCCTCGCGGCCTACGACGCGCTGAAGCCGATCGGCAACTTCACGGTCGCCGCCTCGTTCGGCAACACGCACGGCGTCTACAAGCCGGGCAACGTGCAGCTCCGCCCGCCCATCCTCAAGAACTCGCAGGACGCGATCCAGAAGGAGCGCAAGACGGGCGCGAAGCCGGTCGACTTCGTGTTCCACGGCGGCTCCGGCTCGACGCGCGAGGAGATCCGCGAGGCGGTGTCCTACGGCGTCATCAAGATGAACATCGACACGGACACGCAGTGGGCCTTCACGCAGCCCATCAAGAAGTACATGGACGACAAGGGCGCCTACCTGAAGTCGCAGCTCGGCAACCCCGAGGGCGAGGACAAGCCCAACAAGAAGTACATCGACCCGCGCGGCTGGCTCCACCTCGGCGAGAAGGGCGTGGCAGCGCGCCTCGTCGAGGCGTGCAAGGACCTGAACTCGTTCGACAAGTTCGACTTCTGATCACGGCGAGAGCGCCGGCCCGCCCCTCCGGGCGGCGCCGGCGCGACCCGCTCCCGCGCGCGAGCTGCCTTGCCGCTCGCGGCGCTGGCTCACGAAGGCGACGAGTGCGCGGCGTGAAGCGAGCGGGCCGCCGCCGTCGCCGCGCGGCGGCGACGGGGGAGCCGGGAGAGCGGCAGTCCGAAGAGCCCGAAGGCGGTGAGCTCGATGCCGAGCACGGGCAGAAACGAGAACCCCGCGAGCTCGCTGGCGAGGAGCTGCACGAGGGCGATCGGGAACGCGACCGTCAGCAGCGCTGTCCGGTAGGGAATGCCGTGCAGCAGCGCGAGCAGCACGCCGACGATCCCGGCGGTCAGGCAGCCGTCGACGCCGGGGAGCAGCGCGAGCGCGCTCGGGGTGCGCTGCGCGGCGCGCAGCCACAGCAGGGCGCCGCCCACCAGCAGGACAAGCGCGATCGGCAGATTGCCGGAGGAGCGGAGCGTCGTCTTCTGGGTTTGCAAAGCCATGATCCGGCCCGAGAGCACGGCTTGTGCCGGCGGCGGATCCCGGCGCCCACGGCCGACGGGCGCGCCGCCTGACGCAGGGGTTGCGCGGCGGCGCATGCGCTGCGCGTGCCGCGCGACGGGGCGCCGTCAGGGCGCAGGAGGGCCGCCCGGCGGCTCGGTGGGGCGCTCGCCGGGGCGTCCCGGCTCGAAGGGCGCGAGCCTGATGCCGAGGTTCAGGAGCTTCACGCAATCCTGGTCGCACGTGGGCCGCCCGCCGGGGAGCCGCGAGCACCGTGCGACCTCGACGTGCTCCTCCGAGCGCCCGTCGGTGACCAGCAGGCACCGCACCGGGGAACCGGTCCGCGGACACACCAGGGTGACCTCCGAGACGCGGTGATGCCGCCGGGCGAGCAGACGTCTCGTGGAGACGACCAGCGCGAGGGCGCCCCCGCCGGCCGCCAGCAGCATGATGAGCCAGTCTGCCATGGTAAACCCCCCTTCCGAGGACCGCGGCAAAGGGCGCGCCATCGGGAGCGCCGAGAGAGGGGCAGGCGCGCGGGAGACACGGCCATCGCAGGTGCAGCGCGTGCGTCTCCGGCGCAGAGCATGCGCGGCTGGAGCTCGACCAGCCGCTGGCGCCCGGGCCTGGCGCGGACACGCCGTGAGAGAAGAACGGGTGGAGGCGCATGCCATGGGTGGAAGATCCATGCCGTTTGCGGCCCGGACGGCTTGCCCGGGCTCTGCCGCGGTTGGCTCTCGTCTGGCTTGGTGATTGCAGTCGCACCTCGCATCGGCCGAGGGCCGGGGGAGGAGGACGCGATGTGTAGTCGTCTGGATGCACCGGAGCGGTTGGCGTGGCTGGAGGTCGAGGGCGATGGCGTCGGGCCGCGGCAGGTGCGCTGTCCGCGGAAGGAAGATGAGATGACCGACACCCACGCGTGCTTCGCCTGCAAGCGCTTCGGGACGCTCGCGATCCACCCGACCGGGAAGAAGGTCTATGTCGTGTGCGAGCCGTTCGCCGAGACGCCGGGCGAAGACGCGTAGCGACGCGCCTGGTACACGGCGTCTCCGCCCCTCCACATCTGCAACGGAGGCGTGGGGCCCGGCGACCACTTCGCCAAGACGCTGGCGGAGGCATACCCCACCGCGACCCTCTGGCTCGTCCGCGACGCCGGGCGACCGAGCGGACCGGACGATCGTCGCCGCGGGCTATCTCCTGTCGTCGCGGTGGCTCACGAGCCGCCGCCACAGGGCGCCGAGGCCGTGGGCGAAGATCGTGCGGTCGTCCTCCTCGTCCTCGATGGCGTCCGGATCGAACGGCAACGCCTGCGGATCGACGACCGCCAGGGCCGCGCGCTGCGTCTCGTCCGGAGACGGGTGGATCCGGAGCCGCCCGTCGCGCCGGATCGCGCGGTCGTCGAGCTCGGCTACCAGATCCGCTCCGCAGGAGAGATCGTCGACCCCGAGGTGCTCGGCCATCAGGCCGAGCCTCGCCGCGCAGATCGAGCGGCCGAGCGCGTCGCCTGGATCGTCCGTCTCGAAGGACGCGTTGAGCTCGGTGTCCACAGCGCAGCTCCGGTTCGTGAGGTTGGCCGAGCCCACGGTGAAGAAGCGGTCGTCGACGATCATCACCTTGGAGTGGATGTAGGTGGCGCGCGGGGGCTCGCCCTCGCCCTCGTGGGCCGGTACCGTGTAATAGATGCCGAGCGCGTGGCCGGTCCCCTCCGCCGCCTTGCGGAGGTCGTCGATGACCTTGGCCTGCGCGAGCCCGACCGCGACCTCTTCTTTCATCGTCTCGGCGCGCATGTTGAGCACGACGACGACCTGCAGCGGGGAGCCGCCGGCCCGGCGCAGGCGCTGGATCAGGGCCTCGCTCACCTCGCGCGAGCTGAAGTACTGGGTCTCGATGTAGATCGACCGCTCGGCGCGGGCGATCGCGTCGAGGTAGAGGTCGCATATCTCGCGGCAGCCCTCCGTTCCGGTGGGGGCGCCGCGCGGGTCCGTCCGGCTCAGCGCCACCCGCCCGGAGGCGAGCGGGACCGCGCTCTCCGGCGCGTGGTCGTCGCCGAACGTCGCGCCCTCGGCCGCGGGGAGCTCGATCGGCTCACCGCAGGCGGCGCTCCAGCGCGCCGTGAAGAGGTCCGCGAGGCTCTCGCTCACCTCGCGGCCGTGGAGGTAGGCCTGTACGTCGTGAAAGGGCTTGTGCGGCTCGCCGCGGCTGAGGCGGAGCGGGTTCTTCTCCAGGTGGCGCCGCGTGTCCCAGCGATCGTTGCAGAGGTCGAGCCCCCCGAGGAACGAGAGCTCGCCGTCGATGACGGCGAACTTCTGGTGATGACAGCCCTTGTCGACATGGTTGCTGTCGAAGCGGAAGCGCAGCCGCTCGCTCGTCGTCCACTCGAAGACGATCTTCTGGAGCCACTCGCGCTCGATCGCGAAGACCACGTGGAAGTCCCATGCGAGGATGTAGATCTGGAGCTCGGGCGTGCGCGCGCAGAGGCTGTCCA
This sequence comes from Sorangium sp. So ce119, assembly GCF_051524405.1. Taxonomy (NCBI): domain Bacteria; kingdom Pseudomonadati; phylum Myxococcota; order Polyangiales; family Polyangiaceae; genus Sorangium; species Sorangium sp. So ce119. The sequence continues at coordinate 1,448,069 of NZ_CP150310.1, forward strand.
GGAACTTGAGCAGCGTGACCGGCGCGGGCGCGCCCTCCGCGTCCTCCCCGCGGAGCAGGCAGGCGTCGCTGTCGAACTGCCAGCCCGAGAGCAGGATGTAACGACGCGCCCGTCGCGCCGCATCGTAGAAGGCACGGTAGTAATCGGAGCCGTCGATGAGCAGCCCGGCGTTTCGCACCGGCCGCTCGCACCAGACGTTCCGACCCGGGGAGAGGATGCGCGGCATGCTCCTCCATACCCGGATCCCCGCGCGGATGCGAACGAGACGAGCCGCCGCTCCGGGAACAGCCCCGCGCGCGGGTTCCCCGCGAACAGACGGCTCGCGAAGGCGTCCGCCCGGTAGTTCGGTATGGTTTGCAGCGATGTGACGCTGGGATTCAGATCGAAGACGGAATCGATGTCTCCTGGGCGCGACGCTCAGGTCGGCCCCGCGCGGCGCGGGCGCCTCAGGTCGCGCATCCTCTCCAGCTCGAAGAACCCGGCGAAGGCGATGCCGAGCAGCGGGTAGGGGAACAGGATCGCCATCGTGAGGAGCACGCCGAGGTGGAAGAGCCAGGCGGCGCCGCAGAAGACGACGGCGATGCGCCGGCTGAACAGGGCGAGCGGCGCGCCGAGCTCCATGGCGAGGCTCGCGAGCGCGAGCGGCGGGAACAGGAACCCGTAGCGGACCAGCGCGCCGCCGAGCGGAGAGTGCGTGTCGCCGAGCGCGATCTTTCGCACGTTGTCGTAGGCGATGTAGTTGCGGAGGATGTCGCTCAACGCCCAGTCGAGGCCGCTGTTCCGGAGCTTGGTGACCCCGGCGATGAAATAGGAGGTCACCGTGATCGCGCAGAGCAGCCGGAGCGGCCAGCCATAGCGGCCGTGGGGCGCGGGCGCCGATGAGGCCGACGGCGCGCCGGCGGCCGCGCGCGCGTCGAGCGAGTACGCGTCGGCCGCCGCCGCGAGGCCGAGCGCGATGACGTGGAGCACGAGCAGGTTCTCGGTGTGGAACACCATGCCCCACGAGTTGCGGTAGCTCAGCACCCAGAGCAGCAGCGCGCCGAAGAGCGGACCGGCGACGCGGAACTTGAAGCCGGCCACGAAGGCGGCGCCGGCCGCGATCGCGGCGCCGATCAGGCCGCGCACCGCCCAGAGCGGGAGCGGCGCGGAGAGCACCGAGACGACGCCGATCGGCCTGAAGCCCTCCGGCGGCAGGTGGCCCACCCGCTGGAGGTGCACCGCGCGGACGCACAGGTACACGAGCGCGAAGCCGCCGACCAGGAGCCGCACGATCGCGAGCCGCTCGGCAGGCGCCTCGGCGAAGAAGGCGCGGTCGAGGCGATCGAGGAGGCGCCTCATCGCGCGCCCACCTTGCAGGTCGCGTGGAGCTTCGAGTCGAGCGGGGTCTCCTGCCCGTCGAAGAACGCGATCGCGTCGAAGGTGTCGGTCCGGATCTCCACGGAGACGATGTCGGCGTGGCCGGCCTGCTCGGCGACGCGCGCCGCGATGCCGCGGCAGAGCGCGCGCGCCGCGCGGGCGCCCTGACGGATGCTCTGCGCCAGCGTGGCCCTGGCCTGCAGGACCTCCTCGCTGCCCACGAGGCGCGGCGGGATCGGCCGCCGCCCGCCGCGGGAGTCCACGCCGACGGCGCGCTCGACCGTGGTGCGGGCGTCGTGGCGGCCCCACGAGAACATCGGGTAGGTCGACAGCGGGAAGCTGTCCACGGGCGGCCGGCGAAACAGCGGGGCGAGCATGAGGAGCAAGAGCCCCGCGGTCACGGCGTACGCGTACGCCCTGCGGTCGACCCAGCGAGCGCCCGCGCTGGGGCCCGCGCCGCCGCTCGGGCCCGCGCCGCCGCCGGCGACCGCGCCGGGGCCCGTCCTGCCGCCCTCGCCGGCGCTCACAGCGGCCCCGCCACCGGGGCGCTCCGCCCGGGCAAGAGCCCCAGCATCCTGCCGCCGTGGCCGAGCGCGGCCCACGCGTGCTGCACGTAGTCGATGCGGATCCGCGGCGACGCCATGCTCTCGCTGAAGCCGCCCTCGATGATCTCGTCGCGGCTGCAGGCGAAGCAGGTCGCGGGCGACCACTGCTGCCGCACCAGGAACCCGAGCACCCGCTCCATCAGCGCCCGGTCGCGCGCGAGATCCTCGCCGCGCGCCGCCTTGACCGCCATCGCCGCCGCCAGCGCCTCGCCGAACCCCGCCGTCGCGGTGTTGTGCGGGGGGAGGACGTTGCCGAACCCGTAGCCGCCCACGAGGTCGGGCGCGACCTCGCTGTCCTCGTCGAGCACGAGCCGCGACTTGAACGCCACGTAGTCGAGGCAGAACCGCTCGTAGTCGTCGCGGCGGTGACGGCCGAGCGCCGCGCGCGCCGCGAGGCAGTGCCAGTTCTCTTCCATATACACGAAATCACTGGCGAAATGGTCCCAGTAACGGTTCGCGTAGTAGTCCATCGCCCGGTCGACGGCGGCGCGCACCTCGGCGGCGGGCGGGAGCTCGGGCCGCGGGTCGCGGGCGGCGAGGTCCTCGAGCAGCGCCAGCGCGAGCACCGACTGGCCGCCCTCGTAGAGCTGCGTCGGGCCGAGGACGGGCGCGACGCGCGCGAGATCGAGCTGCGGCGCGAAGCCGCCGTCGTCCCGCTGCGTCGCGAGCACCATGCGGGCGAGCCGGCCGATGAGCGCGTCGTGCGCCGCGCGCGCCTCGGACGTGTCGCGCGGGTCGTGGACGACGTCGCGGCACGAGAGGAACGCGACCAGGCTCAGCGCCGTGGGGTTGAGGTTCGCGATCGTCCCGCGGGTGTCCGGCGGGTAGAAGAGCGCGCCGACAGGGCCGCCCTCGCCGGACCGGCGCTCGAGCTTCGCGAGCAGCGCGAGCGAGCGCTGCACCGTCGTCGTGAGCTCCGGCGGCGCCGCGGCGCCCTCGGCGCCGGCGCCGAGCTCGCAGAGCGCGAGCGTGGTGCCGGCCTGCCGCGCGATCGAGAAGCCGTCGAACGAGGCGCGCCCGGTGAACGGGTCGACGATGTAGCGGAACATGCCGTCCTTCCGCTGCGCGCCGAGGATGTAGCGCTGGGCCGCGGCCGCCGCCTGCTGGAGGGTCGCGTCGGTGAGCTCCACCCCGGGCTCGCCGATCCGGGACAGGAGGTGGAGCGCGCCCGCGCGGTCGACCGTGTAGCTCAGCGTCTCGATGCGGAGGAGGCCGCTCCTCGGCGCGCTGTCGTCCGCGCCGGCAGGGCCGCCGGGCGGCGCGGGCTCGCCGAGGGCGCGGCGCAGGACCGCGAGGTCCACGCCGAAGCGGAAGTCGGGGACGCCGGCGATCGGCGCGTTCGTGTTGAACGCGTCGATCGCGATGAGCTGCCAGGGCATGAGGCAGCGCTCGTCGAGGCAGAGGCCGTCGAGCCCGGGGCGCAGCGACAGCCCGACGAGGCCCGGCCCGGGAGAGCCGAGCGGCTGGACGGCCGAGACGACGTCGATCTTGAGGGGGCCGCGCAGCGCGTCGGCGAGCGCGCCGCGCAGCGCGGCCGCGGCGTCCTCGCCGGGCGGGGGCTGGAGGCAGCGGGTGGCGACGCCGGCGCGACCGCGCTCCTTCGCGCGGGCGAGGTGCGTGACGACGAGGGTGGGGCGGCCGGGCGCCGGGGGCGCGGCGCACGCGGCCGGCGCCGTGGTCATGAGCGGCGGCGCCTTGGCCGGCGCCGCGGGGAGCTCCTCGAAGGACGAGAGCGCCTCGCGCAGCGCGGCCCCGGTGCCGGATGGCGCGCCGCCCGGCACGGGCAGGACGTCGGCCTTGGCGGTGCGGTGGCGGAAGAGCAGCGCGAGCGCGGCGAGCACGACCAGCGCGGAGAGCGCGGCGAGGGCGGCGCGCGGGGACGAGCGCCGCCCGAGGGGCGCGAGGCCGCCGGTCGAGGCGACGCCCCAGCACGCGAAGGGCAGGGTGAGGAGCGCGACGACCCCCCAGACGGCGAGCAGCGCGGCCGCGATGCCGGCGCCGAGGCCGCGGTTCAGCGAGGCGACGTAGACGGCCGAGGAGAGGAGCCCGTAGCTCAGGAGCGCGAGGTAGCCGAGCGAGACGAGCGACGTGAGCCGGAACGCGCGCGGCGCGAGCGGGTGGGGGAGGAGCGAGAGGACGGCGGTCGCGGCGTGGAGCAGCGCGAGCGCGGCGGTGACGACGGCGAAGAGCGTCCACGGCCGGAACGGGAGGGAGAGCGCGGCCCAGGCGAAGAGGGGCGCGTGGAGGGCGCCGAGGAGGCCGACGGCCCAGCGGCGGGGCGGCGCGGCCGGAGAGGCGGCGGCGCGGGCGGCGGGCGCGGGGGGGTCCGCGGCCTGCGGGGCGCTGGCGTGGAGCGGAGCTGGGGGCGCGGGGGGGTCGGTGTCGGGCGCCTGCATGGTGCGGCGACGCTTATCACGATGACGGTCGAGGACCCCCGGGGTTCGAGGCGATCGGGGCTCCACGCCGGGGGGTACCGGGGGGTCCGTGGCGCCTGGGGGCACCACGGAGCGGTTCGGGCAGCGCGGAGGCGGTTCGGGCAGCGCGGAGGCGGTTCGGGCAGCGCTGGAGCGGCTCGGGGCAGCGCTGGAGCGGTTCGGGGCAGCGCTGGAGCGGTTCGGGGCAGCGCTGGAGCGGTTCGGGGCAGCGCGGACGCGGTTCGGGGCAGCGCTGGAGCGGTTCGGGGCAGCGCGGACGCGGTTCGGGCAGCGCGGAGGCGGTTTGGACCACGTTCTTTCCGCGGGCGCCATCAACGGCTCCTCCGTAGAATCTGTGGGTGCATGGTTCGAGCAAGGGCACAACGACGTGCGAATCAGCCCGGGAGTGCCCAGCCGTCCAGTCCCGCTACGCGGCTGGACGCAGCGTCGGGTGCATCCGCTGGTTGGGCCGTCTACTTCAGCACCCTGGTCGCTGAAGCGGTGACGAAGCCCGTCCATTCGCAGCGGGAAGCCGGAATTTAACGCAAAGGCGCAAAGGCGCAAAGGCGCAAAAAGGCAAGGGAGAGGGGTGAAGTCACTCCTGCGATTCGTTGACCACGCGATGGATACCCTGCCTCACTCACCTCGCCAACGTTGATGACGATCGCGAGCTAGAGATTCGAGAGCCGCAGGTGGGCGAGGGCCTGCGCTTCGAATACTCTGTTGTATGCGACCGTGGCCTTGCACTCGACGATGACTTGTCCACGAGCAGATCGAGGCGCAAGTCCGACGCAAGACGCTTGCCTTGTACACGAGCGGCACCGTCTTCTGGCGCACGACGTCCAGCCCTCGCGACTCACGTTCGAAGGCAAGCGCCTCTTCGTAGACGGTGTCGAGCAGCCCCGGACCTCCAAGGCTGCGCTGCACCTCGATCGCCGCGTCGACAACGATCCCAGCCACCTCATGACTCGTTCGTTCCCCCTCCGTTGTTTTGCGCGTTTGCTTTGAATTCTGGCTGCTCCGCAGAATATGCGCTCTGTGTACGGATAACGTCTCGGTCAGTTGGCGCCGAATCCGGATTCCGGGCAGCGTGGCCGCGTGTCAACAGGAGCTGACGGGGCAATCCAGCCGAGCGAGGGCCGCGGCGGGCGCGGGGAGCTGGCGGGCGCGACCAGGCGGCGCTCCGCAGCTGGACGGCCGCGGGTCATCGCGGCCCTGTTCCGGCTGGCGGGCTCGGCCGCGATGCGCGGCGGCGCTGGGCATCACATCCGGCATGGATGTGCAGCGAGCAAGGACGAGGGCCGGCGCCCGCCGCCCGCTCGTGGCGCTGCTCCTCGCAGCGCCGCTCTTCTGGGCGAGCTGCGGCCGGCTGCCTGCCCGGATGGCCGTCGCGCGCCGGGCGGAGCCGAGCGTCCGCGCCGTCCTGGAGGCGCACGCCGCCGCGCGGCCGGCGCCGCCGCGCGCGGGCTCGGTGCCGCTGCTGCTCGTCGCCGACGGCGGCGGCAGCGCGCCCGCGCCCGAGAAGCGCCCGCCGGGGGGGAGCGCCGCGCCGGCAGAGGTCGTCGTGTCGACGGCCGTGCCGTTCGCGCCGGGCGAGCTGCGCGACGCGCGGCTCATCCGCCTGCGCGACGGGCGCGGCGCGGCGGTCCCGCTCCGCGCGAAGCCGCTCGCGGTGTGGCCCCAGGGCCGCTCGATCCGCAGCGCGCTCGTCGCCTTCCGCGCCGCGCTCTCGCCGGGCGAGCGCGCGATCTACACGCTGGAGTACGGCGCCCCGGCCTCACCAGGCCCGCCGGGGCAGCGCGCCGATCCGCCAGGGCAACCCGCCGACCTGCCGGGGCAGCGCGCCGACGCGCCGGTCGCCCAGGGCACGCCGGTCGCGCAGGGCGCGCCGGTCGCCCCCGGCGCCACGCTCGACGAGGCGCTCCTCCCCAACCCCGACGGCCCGATCGCCGCCGTGCTGCCGCCGTCGTGGTACGCGGCGAGCCAGGTGTGCGGGCCGCAGCTGCCCGCCATGGACGACCGCCGGTTCCCCGCGTTCGAGACCGGCATCGAGCGCGGGCTCGCCCGCATGACGCCCGCGTACGACTCGTACGGCGTGAGCTGCTCGGGCGCGCACCGCACGTACTACGACGGCCCGCACGCGCTCTACCAGCGCTTCCTCCGGAACGGGGACGCCGCGCGCTACCGGCGCGCGCGCGCCGAGGCCGCCTGGTACCGGCAGAACGAGCTGAGGTTCTCGCCCGACCGCCGGCTCGCGATCCACGTGTGCGAGAAGGAGGACTGGAGCCCGGCGAGACCCCTGTCCTGGCACACCCTCCGGCGCATGCTCGGCCAGGGGATGCTCGACGACTACCTGCTCACCGGCGACCCGGCGGCGAAGGAGGCGGTCCTCGCGATGGGCGAGGCGCTCCGGCTGAACCTCGCCACGCTCACGGGCGGGAAGGAGGACGCGCTGCGCGCGACCGAGCGCAACATGGCCTGGGCCATGATGACCCTGGCGAGCACCTACGCGCTCGAGCCCAGGCCGGACGTGCTCGCGGCGCTGCGCGGGCTCGCGGATCGCACCGTGGCGTGGCAGCAGCAGGGCGCGTCCGGCGCGTTCGAGCACGACCTCCACCGCGCCGATCCGTCGGAGTGCGAGCGCGGGCCCCGCGGCGGCTCGCCGTTCATGTCCGCGCTGCTCGTCGACGCGCTCATGGAGTACCACGCACTCACCGGCGATCCGCGCGTCCGCAACGTCGTGGCGCGCGCGGCGGGCTGGCTGGAAGAGCGCGCGATCACCTCGGACCGGCGCGCCTTCCGCTACCTCTGGGGCTGCGAGACCGACGCGTACGACGACAGCGGCACCGCCGACCTCAACCTGCTGATCGTGCCCGTGTTCGGCGCCGCCTACGCGCTGACGCGCGATCCGCGGTGGATCGCCGTGGGCGACGCGCTCGCCGACGCCGGCGTGGAGGCGATGTGGGTGAAGCAGCCCAAGCACTGGAACCAGGCGATGCGCGCGTTCGGACGCTACCTCGGGTACCGGGCGCAGCTCCCCGGTCCCCCCGCGGTCGCGCAGCGGTCGGCCGGGCGTTGAAGCGCGTTGAAGCGCGTTGACGCGCGCCGAGGCGACCCGCGCAGGATCAGAGGCGCGGCGCGCCGTCGCCGGCCTGCTTCAGCGCGTAGCCGATGCCGCTCTTGAGCGTCCCCTTCGTCACGACGGCGCCGAGATCGACGCCCAGATCGATGAGCGTCTGCGCCAGCTCGGCGCGGATGCCGGTGATCACCGTCCTCGCCCCGAGCAGGCGCAGCGCCGCCGCCGTGCTCATCAGCGTGCTCGCGACCTCGGAGTCGAGCACCGTCACGCCGGTGACGTCGAGGATGACCACCTGCGCGCGGTTCGCCTGGACGCCGTGCAGCGCCGCCTCGAGCGCCTGCTGCGCCCGGGTGGAGTCGATCGTGCCGATGAGCGGCATCACCATGATGTGATCGGTGATCGGGATGAGCGGCGTGGAGAGCTCCGCCAGCCGGGCGTCCTGCGCCTGGATGATCTCCGCCTGGAGCGCCGCGCGCGCCTCCTCGGCCCGCGCCCGCTCCGCGAGCTCCGTCTCCAGGCGCTCGTTCGTCCGGCGGAGCTCCTCGGTCTGGCGCGCGACCTCGGTCTCCAGGCGCTCGTTCGACCTGCGCAGCGCGGACGCCATCTCCGCCTGCTGCGCGTAGAGCAGGGCGTTCTTCACGGCGATCGCCGCCTGGGAGGCGAGGAGCCCGAGCGTCTCGAGCTGCGCCGGGAGCAGCGGCTCCGGCGTCGCGTCGCCCTCGATGTAGAGCACCCCGATGAGCTCGCCCTGGCACATCATGGCGAGGCCGAGGATCGACCGCGGCGCCTTCCCCTCGAGGTAGCGCGCGCCCGCGAGGCGCGCCTCGCGGCTCGTGTCCCCGAGGAAGACGGACTCCCGCGTCCTCGCGACCTCCTCCACGACCGACACAGCGAGGTCGGCGTCCGGGCGGACCGGCGTCGCGAGCCCCAGCCGGACGGCGTCCGGATCCCGCGTGATCGACGCCTCGACGACCAGCCCGGAGTCGCGCGAGAGGACGAGGACGCACCGCTGCGCGCTGGCGTGCTCGAGCGTGATCCGCAGCAGCCGGTCGAGCACGCCGTCGAGGACGACCTCGCTCGAGACCGCCTGGGCGGCGCGGATGACCGTCGCCATCTGGGCCTGCGCCTGCGTGAGCCCCGCGAGCGCGCGCTCGAGCTGGGCCGTGCGCTCCGCGACGCGGCGCTCCAGGTCGTGCGTGAGCTGCTGCAGCGCCGACTCCGCCGCGAGGCGCTCCTCCACCTGCGCCGCGAGGCTCTTCGTGAGCTTCCTCAGCTTCGTGTGCACCCGGACGCGCGCGAGCAGCTCCTCGTCCAGGAACGGCTTGGCGAGGTAGTCGACGGCGCCCAGGTTCAGGCCCTTCACCCGGTCCGAGGACAGGTCGGTGCTCGCCGTCATGAAGATGACCGGGATCGCGCTCGTGGCAGGATCGCCCTTCAGCCGGCGGCAGGTCTCGAATCCATCGATCCCTTCCATCTTCACGTCGAGCAGGATGAGATCGGGAGTCCCTTCCTTCGCGAGCCGGATCGCACGCACGCCGTCCACCGCCACCGCGACCTCGAAGCCCGAGCCCGTCAGGGTGTCGGACAGGAGCCCGAGGTTCCTCGGGTTGTCATCCACGATCAGTATCGTTCCGGCTTCACTGGCATCCATCATCCATCCTCCAGGACGCGCGTGCACGCACCTCCACCACAGCCGAGGTCGTCATGGCGTCTCAGGGAGCCTCTGCACATCGCGGATCACCGTGCGCCGCTGGTCAGCGGCGCGGTGAAGGTCCGACGGCGAGTCTCCTCCATGTTGGGCAGCATACCATGAACCCCGCGCGCGCCGCGACGCCGTACGACCGGAACGTCACAACGGGGCCGGTAGACCGCTCCGCACGACCGGGCACCCGATCACTCGTGAGACCACATGTGGGTGATCTGGTGCAAATGTAAGGTGCGTGAGGAGCGATGCCGAGCAACGAGGAAACCTCGATCCGGCGAGCACGCCGTGACGTGATGTGACGGATCGGGCAGGGATCTGCGCCCCGCGCGCGGCGCCCTGCCGGGCGCGGGGGGCGGCGGCACCGCGGGGCGTCAGCCGGGTTCTCCGATGAAGGGCGTTACCCTGCCGGCCGGAGCCGGAACGCGCCGCATTCGGGGTGCTCGATGCGGCCGGCGAAGAGCGAGCCGTCGAGCGCGAGGTCGCCCTTCATGCTCACCATGACGTAGTTGGGAGGACGCTCGATCCAGGCGCCGGGAGAGAACGAGGCGGTCCGCGTCTCGGCGTCGTAGCGGCCGAGCATGAGGTATTTGCCGGAGACGCCGGACTCGGCATGATGGAAGTCGAAGATGGCCTTGATCCTGTCGTCCTTGACCCGGAGGATCCGGAACGTCATCTGGGTCGTGCCCTGCGGACAGTCGTAATCGCCGATCCAGGTCCGCGTCCGCTCGAACGGGCTGTCGCCGCGCGGCTCGTCAGGCACCCAGCCGTCGGTCGCGACGGGGGCCGCCGGGGGCGGATCGTGGAGGACGATGTAGACCGTCTCGGCGGCGGCCGGCGACTCCGGGGCGCGCGGCTCGCCGAGGCCGGGCGCAGGGCCGCAGGCAGCCAGCAGGAGGGCCGCGCAGGGCGCGCAGCGCAGGGCAGAGCGCCGTCGGAGGGAGGGGGCGTTCGCGGTACCCATGCGGGGGAGGGTACCACAGGGAGCGCGCGGGCGAGGCGGCGCGGGGGGCGGACGTGGCGCTGGCCGGGCGGGCGTGGCGTGGGCTGGCGGGCGGGGAGGCCGCTCGATCGCGGTGCGCCGCTCGGTGGCGCCGCGCGCGTGCGTCAACTCGAGGCCTGCACGCCTGTCGCTGTTCTCAGGATGCCTGGTACCTGTTGAACCGTGTGACGGATCGATACCCGACGAACACGTAGGAATACAATTCTATCCCAACGCGCGCCGGTGCTCGGTCCGCTCTCGATGACGAGCAGGGTCATTCTACCGAGATGGCAGGATCTCACCGGTCGATTCTGCCGGTCTGGGCTTGTTCTTCTGCGCCTCCTCCAGCGCCTTCCTCGCCCTGGCCGCCCGCACGCGGGCGCCCTCGACCTCGGCCTCGGCGCGCTGCTGGGCCTTCACCGCGTCGTCACGCATCCGCTCGGCCCGGATGCGCTGCTCCTCGATGTCCTTCCACGCCTTCTCCGCCGCGTCCTTCGCCGCCTCTGCGCTCGCGAGCGCGCTCTCCAGCGAGGCCTGCGCCCGCAGCTGATCGTAGAGCTGCTGCGCGATCTCCCAGTACTCCCCCGTCACCTGGGCGTACCCCGTCCCCGAGACCACCACCAGCGCCAGCGCCGCGATGACCCCGGTGAAGAACCGCCGCCGCCGGCGCTGCTTGTGGTCGGCCAGCCGGAGCACCTCCTCCAGGAAGAGCCGCTCCCGCTCCGGCAGCTCCCCCCGGTAGCGCTTGCGAAAGCCGCGCGCCTCCTCGGCCACCTTGCCGCGCCAGAGCATGTCCGCGGTGCGCTCGCTGGCGTCCCACAGCCTCGCCGCCGCGCGCAGCCGGTCCAGGAACACCGCGTCCTCCTCGCTCTCGTCGAGCCAGCGCTTGAGCGTCGGCCACCGCTCGATCAGCGACTCGTGCATGATCTCCACCGTGCTGCCCGCGCGGTCGCTCCCCGGCTCGATGGCCAGGAGCCGACCGTCGGCGAGGAGGCCCACCACGCGCTCGATCTCGCCTGGACCCCCGGGGAGCTCACGGAGCTCGCCCAGGCTGGCCACGGCGCACGTCCGCTCCGGCGTCACCAGGCGCTCCAGGACCGCCCGCGCCAGCTTCGCCTGGCGCCCGCTCATCCCGGCCAGGAGCGTGTCGGCGTGGCTGGCCAGCGCGCCGGCCACGCCGCCGAGCGCCTCGTAGCTCGCCCGGGTGAGCATCCGCCGCTCGCGATCGCGCATCTCCCACAGCCTGGCCGCCGTGAACTGGAGCAGCGGCAGCGCGCCGTGCGTCCTCTCCAGCGCGTCGAGCATGCCTTCGACCATCGTCGGAGCCTCGATCTCGTGCCGAGCCGCCTCGATCGGCCTCACCAGCGCCTCCCGCAGCCCCTCGCGCCCCATCGGCTGGAGGAACACGAGGCCGCGGATCATCGCCGCCATGAAGCGCTCGTGCCCGGCCAGCCGCTCGATGAAATCCGACCGCACCGACACCACGACCCGGAGCGGCGACGACGCGTCGTCGGCGATGCCCTCGAGGCACGCGAGGAACGCCGCGCGCTCGCCGGCCGGGGCGCCGAGCGTGAACAGCTCCTCGAACTGATCGATGACCACGAGCAGGCGCCGCTGCGCCCGGCCCGACCACCCGCGGAGCGCGGCGCCGAGCAGGCCGGGCTCGACGCGAAGCCGCGCGATCCAGTCCGCTCGCGTCGACGGACCGCCGTGCGGGACGAGCGCCTGGAGGTCCATGCTCACGGTCACGGTGGGGTGGCTCAGCAGGTCCGCGAGCGCCGCCATCGGCTCGCGCCCGGGCCGCACGACGAGCGCCTCCCAGCCCTCGCCGGAGCGCTTGAGCGCCGGGATCACCCCGGCCCGCACGAGCGATGACTTCCCCACGCCCGACGAGCCCGCGATCGCGAGCAGCGGCTGGTTGCGGAGGCGCGCGACAACGCCCGCCAGATCCTGCGCGCGGCCGAAGAAGCGGTCGGCGTCGGTCTCCTGGAAGGAGGAGAGGCCGGCGAACGGGCACTCGTCGGCGCCGAGGTGGATCTCCCGGCGCCCGGGCAGGAGGGGCAAGAGCTCGGCCAGCAGCTCCTCGGCGGAGGCGTAGCGCTCGGCTTTGCTCTTCCGCAGGCAGCGATCGATGATCGCGCCGAGCGCGCCGAGCTCGGGGTGGCGCGCGCCGACCTCGGGCATGGGCTCGTCGAGGGCCGGCACGCCGAGGAGGTCCATCCTGCTGCACGGCGCGAGCGGGTGCGCGCCGAGCACGAGCTCGTGCAGCATGATGCCCACCGCCCAGATGTCGCTGGACGGGTCGATCTCCCTCCCTCGCCACTGCTCCGGGGACATGTACGGCAGCGTGCCGACCATCCCTCCGTCGCGGGTGAGGCGCGTGTCACCCGCGCCGGAGCCCTCGGCCGCGAGCCTCGCCTCGTCGTCGCGCAGCTTGGCGATGCCGAAATCGACCACTTTGATCGCGCCGGCCGCCTCCAGCATGATGTTCTCGGGCTTGAGATCGCGATGGACGATGCCGGACGCGTGCGCTCTCGCGAGCGCGCGCACGACGGGGACGATCATGTCGACCGCCAGGCTGGGCGGGAGCGGCGCCGTCGACACCTCCCCGCCGGCGCCCACGGGCCTGCGCTGCTCCATCCAGCTGCGGAGGCTCTGACCCTCGATGTACTCGAGCACCATGTACGGGTATCCGTCGTGCTCGTTGACCTCGTAAATCGTCACGATGTGTTCGTGCTTGCAGCGCGCGGTGGTCTGCGCCTCGACCAGGAAGCGATGCACCCCGAGGCTGCTCAGCCGGGTGAGGAGCTTGATCGCGACGAGGCGGGCGAGCCGCGTATCGCGGGCGAGGAACACAACGCCCATTCCGCCCTGGCCGAGCTCGCGCAGGAGCTCGTAGTGGCCGATGCGGGTGCCGGCCGACGGCGCCGGCCTTGCCTGCGGCTGCACGAGCGACGGCGGGGCGGCCGTCGCGGTCGTCGAGCGACTCGTCTCCTCGCGAGCGCCCGTGGCCACGCCGCCGGCCTTGACCATCACCCCGTGGGGCCGCGTGGCGCCCGAGGGCGCCGCGGCGGCAGGCGCCGTGTTCGCGTAGGCTGCGTCGTTGCGCCAGTCGCTGCTCATCGCTGGGCGTCCCGCGAACGTGATCGACTGCGCAGGGAATCGACGGAGCGGCTCCCCGGTCATTGATGTGGCGGACATCTCCCCTCCTTCTGTGCAAGACGACCGAGGATTGACGATCCTTCCCGGCCAGATCATCGACCGCGAGCAGGTATGCGACGTAGTCAGGAGTCCCGGGATGGCGCTCAGGACCCTGCTTTCAGGGCTCTCCCGACGCCGCGGGCGCCTGCCGGATGCGAGCGAGCGTTGGCATCGGGGCCGATGCCTCTGTATCGATCTCCTGGTGGCTGACTCGTCGTCAGCGCGCTGGGGGATTCAACCCGATGGTTGCGTTGCGTCGTCCCAGACGACCTCGATCGAGGACTCGTTGGTCGGTTCGACTGCGGCAGACAATGCCGACTGGTCGTTGAAGATCAGGAAGCGCGCCTCCACGTTCCCGATCCGCAGCTCATCGCCATGCCGCAAGCCATCTGCGAGCTTCACTTTACGCCCGTTGATGGTCGTCCCGTGTCGCGAGCGTAGATCGTGTACAAAGAAGCCGCCCTCGTGCAGGAATATGATGCAATGAAGCCTTGACACGCTCGGGTGAATCAGCGTGATGTTGCTCCTGCTCGAGCGGCCGATGGTGTTGAACTCTCTTAGCTGGATGGCTCTCGGTCTGTGGTGGTTCGCTATCTCGAGAGCTGCACGTTCGTGAGGTCGACATCGCTCGGACCTGTTGTCGTACTTGTCGATGAACGTCGGGGTGAGGTCCGTGGTGTCCTCTTCGAGCGTACTGCGGATGATGGCCGCCAGCTTGGCCCATGCGTCGTCCGGGTTCGTCCAGGCGGAGATGGGGTTGTCAGACTCCTTGTGCAGGGCGTGAGGGAGATGCCCGAACGGGGCGTGTCGCCAGTCGCAGGAGCGGACGACGGCGACGAGGATCTTTGTGTGGCTCGCCAGCGCGCCATAGATCTCGTTGCTGTAGCATTCGTTCGTGGAGATGTAGTCTGCGCTGACCAGCACAAGCAGTATATCGGCATGGTGTATCGCCGCTCTGAGCGCTGCGCTGCGGTCGCTGCCGGCGGCGATCTGTCCCGCGTGCCACACGTCGACGCCATCCCGGATCAGCGGCGTAAGATGCTTGTGGAGCTGTAGCATGTATGGCTCGTCGGCGGGCGCATACAAGATGCCAATGCGGTACATGGCCGAAATGTAGCATGGTTTGGCGCGGCCGAACACAACGTGGCTGCTCGCCCACGTGAGTCACTCCGAGATGCCGTTCGGTCTCAGGAGGAGGGGTCACCACGGTGCCTCCGGCAGCCACCGCGCTCCCGCCAAGCGATCTCTGGATTGTTCCGCTATGGACGTAGGTTGGTCGCCTGGATCCTGCCTGCCGCGAGGCTTCCTGCGCTCGCCGCCTCCTCTCTAGCTCCGCCGCTATGCCCCGAGGAGGAGCGCCCGCAGCGCCGCCGCCTCTCCCCGCGCCCGCGCGACGATCGGCACGAGCCCCACGATGCACCCGACCGGCACCTCCCGCGCGAGGATCACCCCGTTCTGGCTGCGGAACACGCCGATCCCCCGCGCCCTCAGCCGCGCCGGGCTGATCTCGAGCATCACGTCGACCTTCGCCCGCTTGCCGACCGCGCTGTCGAGCGCGTCGGTGCAATGCACGTGCGTGCGCGCCGCCGGCCGGATCCCCTCGCGCGCGATGCCCCGGACCGCGTCGACGCTCGTGCCGTGCCAGATCGGCGCGTCGCCGAGGACCTCCTCCCACGACGCCTCGAGGCCGGCGAGCGTCACCGGCATCCCCTCGCGCGAGTGTCCCTGAGACGCGCGCATCCTGTCGCCCCGGATCTCGAGGCGGTTCTTCGTGTTGTTCTCCACCGCCTCGTCCAGCCGCGAGCGCGGCAGCCCGAGCGCCCTGAGCACGTCGTCCACGGCCACCCAGCCGGCGTCGTCCATGGCGATGCCCATCGAGGGCGCCCCGTGGCGGAGCAGCCAGGAGAGCTTCTTGCTCGTTTCGGTCATGCGATCGCGGCCCATCGTCAAGCTCCATTCCTTCTCGCTGGGACCCCGTAAGCCCGGAGCCACCGCACGGAGAGCATAGACACGGCGCTATCATCCGGAAGCGGTATTTCTGGATAGGCTATCGCGTTTCGCGATAGCCTGCCTCCCGCCATGCTCAACCTCGACTGGCTCGGCGCCTTCGTGGTCTTCACCGAGCACCTCAACTTCACGCGCGCGGCGCGGGCGCTCCACATCTCGCAGCCGGCGCTCCACGGCCAGATCGGCAAGCTCGGCGAGGCGCTCGGCGTCACGCTCTACCAGCGGCGCGGGCAGCGGATCGAGCTCACGGCCGACGGCAAGCGCGTGGCCGCCTTCGGGCGCGAGGTGGGCGAGCGGACGCGGTCGTTCCTCGGCGTGCTCCGCAACGGCGAGAGCCGCGAGCCCGTGGTGCTCTGCGCCGGCGAGGGCTCGTACCTCTACCTGCTCGGCGAGGGGATCCGCGCCTTCACCGCGCGCGCCGCCGCCCCGCTCCGGCTGCTCACGCGCGACCGCGAGGCCACGCTCGACGCGGTTGCGACGGGCGAGGCGCACCTCGGCGTCGCGCCGCTCGAGGGCACACCGGACGGGCTCGCCGCCGACCGCCTCACCGAGGTCGAGCAGGTCCTGGTGGTCCCCGACGCGCACCCGCTCGCCCGCAAGCGCCGGATCAGGCTGCGCGACCTCGAGGGCGCGCGGCTCGTGGTCCCCGGCCCCTCTCGGCCCCACCGGGCGCTGCTCGCGCAGGCGCTGCTCTCGGCGGGCGTCCGCTGGGAGCCGGCCGTCGAGGCGAACGGCTGGGAGCTGATGCTCCACTTCGTCCGGCTCGGCGTCGGCGTCGCGGTGGTCAACGCCTGCTGCCGCCTCCCGCGCGGCCTCGTCGCGCGCCCGATGCCCGAGCTGCCGCGAAAAGTCTTCTATATCGTCCGCCGCCGCGGGGGCGCGCTCCAGGGAGCGCCCGCGGAGCTCCGCGACACGCTGCTCGCGCACGGCGCGGCCTGGCAGCGGAGCCGGTCGCGGTCTCGATCGTCCACAGGAGAGCTCACAAGGAACGAAGACGGGAAGCGGGAAGATCCTTAGATCTTCGCTCCCGCCTCCCGCCTTCTTCGTGGTCGACTCCGACCATCGCCGCCGGGCCCCTGCTCGGGGCTTCAGCGGCTCAGGCCGCCTTCCTGGACTTCGACTTGCCCTGCTTCGCCTTGCTGCCGCCCATGTCGTCGGGGCGGCTCACCAGCTTGGAGAAGTAGCTCGGCTCGCCGCTCGCCTTGGCCTGCTGGTACACGAAGGCGAGGTTCGACTCCTCGAACTTGGCGAAGAAGTCGTCCCACGAGATCTCCTCGAGGGTATCCTCCCCGCTGAACCCCGGGAAGTCGATCCGGAGCACGCCGGGCTCTCCGCCCTTCTCGGTGCGCTTCACCGTCGCCGGGTGGCCGCCGCGCGCCTCCACCCATTCGCGGATCTCGTCGTGATCGATCGTCATGTGGGACGAGTGGTCGTCGCCGGCGCCCTTCGCGCTGGCCTGCTTCCCGCTGGACTTCTTCCGCGCGCCTCCGCCAGATTCGCCGGACTCCTCGTCGTCGAGGTCGATCTGGACCTCGATCTCGACGTCCAGCTCGCCCTCACCGCCTTTCGACGTCGCGCCCTTCGCGCTGCTCGACCTGGCCTTGTTGCCCTTCGCCGCGTCCGATCTGGGCCTGGCCTTCTGGACCATGTCGTCGGGGCGGCTCACCAGCTTGGAGAAGTTGCTCGGCTGCCCGTCCGCCGTCTTCTCCTGGTACACGAAGGCGAGGTTCGACTCCTCGAACTTGGCGAAGAAGTCGTCCCACGAGATCTCCTCGAGGCTGCCTTCCCCGCTGTACCCCGGGAAATCAACGCGCAGGATCCCGGGCTCCCCGTTCTTCTCGGTGCTCTTCACCGTCGCCGGGCGGCCTCCGCGCGACTCGGCCCACTGGCGGATCTCGTCATGATCGATGGTCGTCTTCGATGAACTGGCCGACATGGTCACTCTCCTGTGCTCGTGCGTCGATTGCGCGGGGAGCGGCAACCCGCGTGCCAGAGGGCCTGCGACGATGCGGGCAGAAGATGGTCGAGCTCAGCGATGAGGGGTGTTTCACGGACAGCGACTACAGCGCCGGGTGAGGCTGTTCCGTCGGCGGTCACCGCGGCTGCGCGCGATCTGCGCGCTACCTGCGCGTGAGCCCCGACAGTGGGGTCATGACCGAGGTGGAGAGAAGGGAGCTCTGCTGTGGTCGAGGACAGGCGCGCTGAGGCAATCTGCCTCGTCTGCGGCGAAATGCTGCCGGCCTGAGCCAGATCCTCGTCGAGGGCGACCGCTGGCCCTCTCGTTGCCCCCTCGCTTGCGGGAGGCTGCGCGATGCGCAGAGCGCAATGACCATGCAACCAGACACACTACAGGCCACCCCCTCACGGGGGCACGCTCGTTCGCTGCGCCGCGGGCGGGGAACCGCTGCGGTCGCCGTCGCGCGCGCGGCGCTCGCCTCGAGCGCTTCGGTGCTCGCGCTCGGGTGCGTGCTGGAGCTCAGCGCCCCAGGCGCGACGGCGAGCGGCGGCGCCGGGAGCAGCGAGATCGCGAGCGGCGTCTGCGTCGACGGGGCGACGGACTGCGATGGCGCGCGCAGCGACGCCGCGTGCGAGCCGGTCGTGCTGGCCGAGGCGGCCGGCAATCCGCTCGCCCTCGCGGTGGACGCGACCCACGTCTACTGGACGCACGAGGACACGGGCGAGATCATGAGAGCGCCCATCGCGGGAGGGGCGCCGGTCATCGTCGCCGAGAGCTGCCCGACGCCCGGGATCGCGGTGAGCGCGACGGGCGTTTACTGGACCTGCTCCCCTTCTACAGGCGTCGAGCACGACGTGCCCACCGGGGTCTACAGCGCGCCCCTGGGCGGTGGGACGCCGACGCTGCTCTCCACCGCAGGGCTGGAAGATCCGGTGGGCCTCGCGCTGGACGCGACAAGCATCTACGTGGGCGACAACTACGCGGTGATGAAGCTTCCGATCCACGGAGGGGCCGCGGAAGAGCTCGCCCCGGGCAGCGGCGCCCGCCGCGTCCGGGTCGACGAGACGCACGTCTACTGGACCAACGCGGACGCGAGCTCCATCCGGAAGGCGCCGATCGCGGGGGGCGCGTCCGTGGCGCTCGCCACCGGATACTTCGAGTCCCACGAGGTCGCGCTCGACGCGACCCACGTGTACTGGACCACCCCCGGCGAGGGCCCGAGCGTGGGCTCCGTGAACAAGGTGCCGAAAGAGGGGGGCACCCCCGTGGCGCTCGCGACGGATCAGCCGTCGCCGTACTACATCGCGGTCGACGAGACGCATGTGTACTGGGTCAACGTGAGCGCAGGCGAGATCAGGAGAGTGCCAGTCGGCGGCGGTGCGTCGGCGGTGGTGATCTCGGGCGTCGCGCCGAACGATCTGGCCGTCGACGGCGCCAGCATCTACTGGACGGATCGGAGCGGCCTCGTGATGAAGCTCGCCAAGTAGGCGCGCCGCGAGCGCTGGAGAGAGCCGATGAACCGAGGGGCAGCGCGGCCCCCTCTCGCGGCGCGGCGCGGCCGGGCGCAGCGGATGGCGGCGGCGCAGCGCGCCAGGGCGGCCATTCGCTGCGCGATCGCCGGGCGGGTGCTACCTAGAATCGAGCGCAGCGATCCCGCTGCCGAGGCCGAGACGAGACCGTGGCGTACCCTCTGCTCCTCCGAGTTGCCGTGCTCGCCGCCGCCACGGCGACCACCACAGCGGCGGCCGCGCGCTCCCCCCGGTCCGCGCCCGCCGCCTCGGAGGCGCTCGCGTCAGCGCCCGCGGTCTCCCCCGCGCGCTCGTCTCGCGCAGCGCCCGCGGTCTCCTCCGCGCGCTCGTCTCAGCCAGCGCCCGCGGTCCCTTCCGCGCGCTCGTCTCAGCCAGCGCCCGCGGTCCCTTCCGCGCGCTCGCCTCAGCCAGCGCCCACCCCGCCTCCCGCGGCCTTGCCCGAGCCCGCGTCCTGGCGCGCGCTCGTCGTCGGGGGCGGACCGCGGCCGCCGATGAACCAGGTGGCCATCGAAGGACACATCCGGTACTTCCAGTCGCTGCTCCCGGCCGCGGTGGAGCGGCGGGTCCTCTTCGCCGACGGGCGCCGGGGCACGCGGAGCGTGCAGTTCCTCGACGGATTCCGCATGCGCTACCGCGCGCCGAAGCTGCCGCGCATCGACGGGGCGACCACCCGCGCCGGCCTCGATGCGGTCTGGCGAAGATTCGCCGCCGCGCGCCCGGGCGACCCGCTGCTGCTGTACTTCGCCGGCCACGGGAGCCCGGATCCGCGGCGCGACCTCGACAACAACGTGTTCGACCTCTGGGGCGGCGGCGGGCTGTCCGTGCGCGATCTCGCCGCGCGCATGGACGACCTGCCCGACGAGACGCCCGTCGTCCTCGTGATGGCCCAGTGCTTCTCCGGATCGTTCGCGAACCTCCTCTTCGAGGGCGGCAGGCCCGACGGCGAGCTCGTGGATCGCGACGTCGTGGGGTTCTTCGCGGCGACAAGGGACCGCCCCGCGTCGGGCTGCACGCCCGAGATCAACGAGGCCGACTACACCGACTTCAGCAGCTTCTTCTTCGCCGCCCTCTCGGGCGTCGATCGCCTCGGCAAGCGCGTGGACGGCGCCGATTATGATCAGAACCGGTTCGTGGGCATGAACGAGGCGTACGCGTACGCCCTCCTCCACCAGGCGACGAGCGACGTGCCGGTCGCGACGTCCGATGTGTTCCTGCGGCGGTTCGTGAACAAGCCGGATCACGAGACCATGGCGACGCCCTACGCCAGGATCCTCTCCTGGGCGACCCCGGCCGAGCGGGCCGCCCTCGAGGGGCTCTCGGACGCGCTGGGCCTGCGCGGCGAGCACCGGCTGCGCGCGGCGTACGACCTCGAGTTCGGGCCCGGATCGGGCAGGCGGGACGTCGAGGACGTGACCTCGGCGCACCGCCTGAGGTTCATCCGGCTCGCCAAGAGCGTGGTGCTGGCGAGGACGCTGCGGCAGAGCGGCGACCGCGCGCGGATCGAGCGCTTCGAGCGGCTGCGCGCCGCGGAGGCGCGCAATCCGCTCGTCGAGGCCAGGGCGGCGAGCCAGGCGCGGCAGGACACCCGGCGGCGCGCCGCGCGCTGACCCCTGGCCTCCGCGCCGGGGCGACATGCGGCGGCGCGCCCGTGCCGCGCCCGCGCGGCGGCGCGCCCGCGGTCACGGCGATCGCTGGAGCCGCCGCGTGAGCGCCGCGACGACGAAGTCGCGAAACGCCGCGACGCGGTGGGGCAGGTAGCGCGCGGAGGGATAGACGAGGTGCAGCGGCGCCCCCGAGGCCACGTGCGACGGCAACACGCGCACGAGGCGACCGCGCGCGACCTCGCGCGCGCACATGACGCTCGGGAGGAGGCCGACGCCGACGCCCGCCAGCACCGCGCGCCGCGCGAAGCTCAGCTCGTCGACCGCGAGCGGGCCCTGGACCTCCACCGTCTCGTCCCCCGCGGGCCCTCGCAGCGTCCACGCGGCGCGGTCGGGCCGCTCGCGAAAGAGGACGCACCGGTGCGCCGCGAGGTCTCCGAGGCGCGCGGGGACCCCGGCGCGCTCGAGGTAGCGGGGCGAGGCGTACAGCGCGTCCTCCACCTGCCCGATCCTCCGCGCGATCAGGGAGCCGTCGCGGAGCGGCCCGGCCCGCAGCGCCAGATCGAAGCCCTCCTCCACGAGATCCACGACGCGGCCCGTGAGCGCGACGTCGACGCGGACGGCGGGGTGGCGCCGCACGAACCGCGCGACCGCCGGCTCGAGCATCGCGATCCCGACGTCGACGGGCGCCGTGATGCGGACGGTGCCGCGCACCACGGCCTCCAGATCGGCCACCATCGCCGCGGCCTCCTCGAGGCTCGCGACGCCGCGCGACGCCCGCTCGTAGAACGCCGCGCCCGCCTCCGTGAGCCGCACGCTGCGCGTCGAGCGGTGCAGCAGGCGCGCCCCGAGCGCCTCCTCGAGGAGCGCGACCGATCGGCTGACCGAGGACTTCGGCAGCCCCAGGACCCGCGCCGCCGCGGTGAAGCCCTGCTCGTCGACGACGCGCACGAAGACGGCGATCCGGTTGAGGTCCATTGTTCGTCCCAGGAGAACAACCCGTTCGCGGATGGCTGTCTAGTGCGTCCGCGAGCAACGATGCATGGTCTCCGTGTGACACACGGCCGGCGCGCCCGGGAAGCCCGAGGCGCGGCGGTCTCCAACCTTCGTCGAGAAAGGACGATCCGCCATGAACACCACGACCAGCACCACCTCCCCGAGCGCGATCCCCTCCCAGGCCGCCCGGTGGACGATCGACGCGACGCACTCGAGCGTCTCGTTCTCCGTACGTCACATGATGATCTCGAACGTGCGCGGCGAGCTCGGGGGCGTCGCCGGCGAGGTCACCTACGATCCGCGGCGCCCCGAGGCGTCGACGCTCTCCGCCACGATCGACGCGGCGTCCATCCACACGCGCGAGGAGAGCCGCGACGCGCACCTCCGGAGCGCCGACTTCCTCGACGTCGCGCGGCACCCGACGATCACCTTCGTCGCCACGGGCGTCCGCCGCCGCGGCGACGGGCTCGACATCGTCGGCGACCTGACGATCCGCGGCGTCTCGCGGGAGGTGACGCTCGCGGTCAGCGAGCTGTCGGGCGAGCACACGGACCCTCACGGCAACCGCCGGCTCGGCGCGACCGCCACGACGAAGATCCGCCGCAGCGATTTCGGGATGAGCTTCAACGCCGTCCTCGAGACAGGAGGCGTCCTCGTGGGTGACGAGATCGCGATCACCCTCGATATCCAGCTCATCAAGCAGGGGTGAGCGCGCGGCGACGGTCGGCGCGCCAGCGCCCCCCGGGGCTCACTCGCACAGGGCGGTGTCGACGAGCTCGAGGACGTCCATGTAGGCCTTCTCGGCGGTCTCCTCGCCGTGGACGGCGCCCGGCAGGACCGTGATGGCGACGGTGACGGCGCGGCCGTCGTCGGAGACGCCGCCGCGGGTGTGGTAGCCGAAGATGTCGCCGCCGTGCCCCCAGACGAGGCCGCCGCAGCTCAGCGGGGTGGTGAACAGGCCGAGCCCGTACCGGGCGCCGGGCCACATGCCGGGGGCCTCGACGGTGGTGCGCATCGCCTCGAGCTGCGCCGGCTCGAGGAGCTCGCCGCCGAACAGCGCGGTGAAGAAGCGGTTGAGATCGCTCGGGGTCGCGATGATCTCACCGGCGGCCCATCCCCAGGACGGGTCGAGCTCGGTGGCGTCGTACAGCGGCTGATCCGGCCCGTCCGCGTGATAGCCCCTGGGGTGGCACCCCCGGATGCCCTCCTCGCCGACGTCGGGGAGGTAGGTGTTGCGCAGCTCGAGGCGGTCGATGATCCGGCGCGTGATCTCCTCGTTCAGGGGGCGTCCGGTGACCTTCTCGATGAGCATGCCGGCGAGCGTGTAGTTGGTGTTGCTGTAGTCCCACCGATCCCCGGGGGGGAACTCCGTCCCCTCGGCCAGCGCGAGGTCGAGCAGATCGCGGGGGCTGAAGTGCCTGTGCCGGACCGGGAGGAAGCCCTCCTGCAGGATCAAGCCGTCGTAATCGACGAGCCCGCTGGTGTGCTGCAGGAGCTGCCGCACCGTGATGTCGTTGCCGTCGATGCCCTCGCCGCGGACCAGGTTCGGCAGGTACGTCTCGATGGGCGCGTCGAGATCGACCTTGCCCTCGCCGACGAGCTGCAGGACGACAACCGCGGTGTACGCCTTGCTGTTGCTCCCGATGCGCACGAGCCCATCGACCGGCACCTCCGCCTTGGTCTCGACGTCGCCGAAACCGGCGGTGTAGTGGCGCGTCTGGCCGTCGACCTCCTGGACGGCGGCAAGGACGGCGGGGAACCTGTCGTCGCGCACCAGACGGTCGGCGGCCTGCTGGATGGGGTCGTCCGG
Organism: Sorangium sp. So ce119; assembly: GCF_051524405.1. Lineage (NCBI taxonomy): Bacteria > Pseudomonadati > Myxococcota > Polyangiales > Polyangiaceae > Sorangium > Sorangium sp. So ce119. The sequence continues at coordinate 1,471,308 of NZ_CP150310.1, forward strand.
ATCGGTGTTGGCCTCCTCCGTGGAACCGGCGCACTCTCCCGGCGGACTGCCACCGACCCCGCCGCCGCTGCCGCCCTCGCCGCCGCCGCCGCCCTCGTCCTTGCCGCCGCTGCCGTCGTCGTCGCCGCCGCCTCCGCCGCCTCCGTCGCCGCTCTCGACGCCGCCGCCGCTGCCGGCGTCGGTGTTCGCCGGCGCCTCGTCGTCGTCCGGGCAGCCTGTGAGCAGGGCCGAGGATCCGAGCAGCGCCGAGAAGAGGATCGTCGAGACGACGTTGCGCAAGCCCGTGGCGGCCGCGCGGGCGATTCGTGTTCTCGGAGAGGTGAAACGGTGGTGCAGAGAGGTCATGATCGGCTCCTGATGGTGCGCGCGCGCCCTCGGCTCACCGCTTCGCGCCGGCGACTCGCGGCGCCAGGCATCGTCGCGCGGTCTGGAGAGCGCCGCTGGTTCGTGACTCTGTTCCCGGACTCGTGAGGATCGTTCAACCCTTCAGATGATCTTCTCTTCGAACCGCTGTTGCGAACCACGCGAGCACCGCTGTCGCGATCGCCGCCCGCGAGGACGCGCCCGGGGCTTCACGGGCACAGGGCGGTATCGACGAGGGCGAGGACGCCGGCGTAGGCCTCATAGGCCTGCTCCCTGGTCTGGACGCCGGGCACGGCGGAGGGCAGCGCCGTGACGGCGACGGTGACGGCGCGGCCGTCCTCGGTGACGCCGCCGGCGGTCTCGTAGCCGAAGATGTCGCCGCCGTGGCCCCAGACGACGCCTCCGCAGCTCAGCGGGGTGCTGCTCAGACCGAGCCCGTACTCGTAGCCGGGCCACATGCTCGAAGCGTCGACGGTCGCGCGCATCTCCTCGAGCTGCGCCGGCCCGAGGAGCTCGCCGCCGAGCAGGGCGGAGAAGAAGCGGTTGAGGTCGCCCGGGGTGGAGATCATGTCGCCGGAGGCGCCGGCGATGGACGGGTCGAGCTCGGTGACGTCGTACAGCGGATCTCCGAAGCCGTCCGCGTGATAGCCCCTGGGATGGCACTCCCGGATGCTCTGATCGCCGACGCGGGGGACGTAGGTGCGGCGCAGCCCGATGCGCTGGATGACGCGTTCGGTGATCTCCTCGGCCAGCGGGCGGCCGGTGACCTTCTCGACGATCAGGCCGGCGACGATGTAATTGGTGTTGCTGTAGGCCCACCGGTCGCCGGGGGGGAAGTCCTCCGCCTGCGTCAGCGCCAGATCGAGCAACGTGCGGGGGTCGAAATAGGTGTGCTGGACCCTGGCGAGCCCGTCGCCCAGGAGCACGCCCACGAAGTCGGGCAGCCCGCTCGTGTGCTGGAGGAGCTGACGCACCGTGATGTCGTTGCCGTCGATTCCGTCGCCGCGGACCAGGTTCGGCAGGTACGTCTCGATGGGCGCGTCGAGGTCGACCTTGCCCTCGCCGACGAGCTGGAGGACCACCACGGCGGTGAACGGCTTGGTGTTGCTCCCGATGCGCACCTGCCCGTCGACAGGCACCTTCGCCTGGGTCTCCAGGTCGGCGACGCCGGCAACGTAATGGCGCGTCTCCCCGTCGACATCCTGGACGGCGGCGAGGACCGCGGGGAACTTGAGGTCGCCCACCAGGTGGTCCGCGCCCTGCTGCACGGGGTCGTCGGGATCGGTGTTGGCGCGCTCCGTGGAGCCGGTGCACCCTGCCGCCGGATCGCTCGCGTCGCCACCGCCGCTCGCGTCATCGCCGCCGCCCACGCCGCTCGCGTCATCGCCGCCGCCGCCGCTCGCGTCATCGCCGCCGCCGACGCTCGCGTCATCGCCGCCGCCGACGCCGCTGCTGGTGGCCGTGTTCGCCGGCGCCTCGGCGTCGTCGGGGCAGCCCGCGAGCAGGGCCGATGACCCGAGCAGCATCGAGACAAGGACCATCGACAGGGCGCTTCGCGAGCTCGTCGCTGCCGCGCCGGCGAGCCGTGTCCTCGGAGAGGTGAAGCCATGGTGCAGAGTTTTCATGAACAGCTCCTGGTGGTGTGCAGGGGGCCTCCGATCACGCCCGCGAGCCGGCGAATCGCGCCGCCAGGCGCCGTCACGTGGACCGGAGAACGCTGCTTGATTTCGGACCTCTGTTCCCGGACTCGTGAGGATCGTTCATGCCCCGAGATGAAATTCTCTTCGGAGCGCCGCTGTGGGGCATGCCAACACCGCTGCTCGCGCCGGTTGTTACGCATCGTAACGGCGCTGGGCGAGCGCTGCTTTGCACAGGCGACACCCTCGCCGCCCGCTGAGCACGCGACGACGCGCGCGGGCAGGGCGTCATCGACAGCGCGCTCCGCCTCCTGTTCACGATCAGGCGCCACCAGCGCGTGATGTGACGGCAGGGCAAAGGCGATATCCCGCGTGTCGCCATCGGACACGAGGGAGGCGCACCTCCACCCGGAGCACACAAGTGACCGCTCGCCGCCCGGATCCGAGCCGCTCACGGACTTGATGCGACCACCGGAGCGATCCTTCGAATTATTTTGCGGACGCCCCCTCGAGCTCCTCGGTCGTCCGCACGGCGTCGTGGTGTGAGGGGGCTGTCTCGATGCAGCTCGGTGGAATATTTGCTGCGTGGACGGAAGTGGTGGGTCGGCTCCACGCCAGGGCGCCGCCTGCCGTGCGGCGCCGCGCGTCGCGTGCTCGCTGCGCCTCGCCGGTCCGCGATGGCGAGCTCTTCCGGGGGATATCTACTTCCTCTCGAACGATTCCTCGTGGCTCATCGTCACGTCGTCCGGGGTCAGGGAAGCCATGACGCTCTCGTAGCTCCTGAGCAGCATGCGGCCCGAGACGGCGTCCGCCGGATCTCCGACCAGGAGGTCCTTGCTGGCGTCGTCCCACACGTCAGGGCCTCGATCCGAGGCCACCGGGATGCTCCTCTCCCGCCGGTTGTACTTGATCCGTTCCAGCTTGGTGTTTGGCACCCTGACCCTCTCCAGATCGACCTTCAGGCTCGATATCTCCCTGTAGGAGCGCTCCGAGAAGCACCTCTGGGCCTGGCACATGGTCCTGACCACCTCGTAGGCTCCCAGCGTCCACAGCCACATCAGATCCGAGGCGCGCGTCCTTGCCTCGTGGGAGAAGCCGCCTTCGCTGGAGGCGCACGCGTCGAGCTTCTCGTGGATCTCGTGCGCGATCGACAGCAGGACCTGGTGTCGGCCGGACAGGTAGATCGAGAACGCCGCCAGGGGGTGCTGCGTGGACATCGTTTCCTCTTCGAGCGATCGGGAGGGGGCGGCGGGGAAGGAGATCGACGAGCGCTCAGAGGCAGCGGGGGGCGGGGAAGGTGATCCTCACATTCCGGATCTCCTGGCGCGCGACCGCCGCCCCCGTGGCGGCGCCGAATCCATAGAAGAACGTCGACCCGACGGGGAAGCCGCTGATGGCGAACCGCTGGATCTGGAGCTCGCCGTCGACGCTCACGCGCACCTCGCCCGCGTCGAACTCGATCTGCGCCGTATGGAACGCGCCGTCGCCGAGCGCGACGCTGCTCTCCGCCTGGCCCAGCGAGCTGAGGACGCCCTCCTCGCACGGCCGGGCGAGATCGTCCACGCCCACGTGGTTGTCGCTCGGATCTGCGCAATCGAAGTTGTTGTAGGTATCGAACTCGACGCCGTAGCCGTCGAGCCCGGCCAGGCCGAGGCCGCCGCCGGGCTCGCCGACGGCTGTCTGTCCCGACGTCTGGAGCATGAAGCCCACGCCGTCGCCGCGGCCGAGGCGGAACTCGAACGTGGCGATGAAGGCGTCGGCGGCGAGGGGATTCCGGTAGACGACGGTGCCGGCCTGCTGGGTCGTGGCCTCGGTGAGCACGGCCGTCAGCGCGTCCGGATCCCAGAGGGCAGTCCCGTTGAGGGACCATCCCTCCGGCGGCGAGGTCATGTCCGCGGTGAGGCTCGCCGCGCACGCGGTCCCCGCCGGGCACGTGCCCTCGTCGATCTGCCCATTGCAGTCGTTGTCGACGAGGTCGCACGCCTCGGGCGCCGGCGTCCTGTCGCCGGTGCACGGACCCCAGGCCTCCCGGGAGCAGACCTGCACGCCGGCCTGGCACGCGCCGACGTCCTCGGTGCCCGGGGGGCCCGAGTAGCAGCTCCGTTCCTGCCCCTCCACGCACGCGCACCCTTCGTCGGCGATACGGTCGCAGTCGTTGTCGCGGCCGTCGCAGACCTCCGGCGCAGGCACGCAGTCGACGGCCACCTCCTCGGCGCCGGCCTCCTCGAGGATGTCGCTCCGGCCTCCGCACATCGAGGCGCCGGCGGCGAGCGCCGGGAGAAGGAGGAGCGCCTTCACGCGCGTCCGCGGGCCTGTGTCTGCCGCCGCGCGTGAAGCAGAGGAGATCGGCTGTGATGCTCGCATTGGCTCTCGATGCTGCGCGCGACCCACGATCGCGCCGATGAAGCGGAACACCCTCGCGCGCCAGTCCTTTCCGGGCCTCAGTGTACCCGATCCAGAGAAGCGCGTCTCCAGGCGTCCGGCGCCGGTCGAGGGTCGAGCCCGCCGGACGCGATCACCGGCGTCGCGGCGGAAGGCGCCCACGAGAACAAACTCTCGCGGTCGAGACGGCTCAACCGGGCTATCCTGCGCGCCCGTCACGGAACCATGTGGGAGTCATTCATGAAACGATCACGTTCAGCGAATCTTCGCGACGTCGGCATCTTCGTCGGCCTCGGCCTGTCGCTCGCCGCCGCCGGCTGCGGCGACGATGACACCGGCGGCAGCAGCGGCGCGACCAGCAGCAGCTCCGTCAGCACCACCAGCGCCAGCAGCAGCAGCAGCGGGGGCGGCAGCAGCAGCAGCAGCGGCGGCGGCGGCACGGGGGGCAGCGACGGCAACGGCGGCGCGGGGGGCGCGGGCGGCGGCACCGGAGGCGGCGGCGGCGACAGCAGCGCGACGCCGTCGCTCAGCTTCTTCGTGTCGAGCACCGGGAGCACGACCGCGAACCTCGGCGGGCTCGCGGGAGCGGATCGCAGGTGCCAGGAGCTGGCCGCCGCGGTCGGCGCCGGCGCGCGGACATGGCGCGCCTACCTCAGCGTCGAGAAGGGCCCCGATGACCAGCCGGTGCACGCCAGAGACCGGATCGGCGCGGGCCCCTGGTACAACGCGAAGCTCGAGCTGGTGGCGGCGAACCTCGAGGAGCTGCACACAAGGTTCGGCGATCACACAGCGTTCCTCGACGAGAAGGGCGAGATGGTGCCGGGCCAGTGGCCGGACTCCCCCACACCGAACCAGCACGATATCCTCACTGGCACCAACCGGGACGGCACCCTCAGGGTCGGCCAGACCTGCGAGGATTGGACCTCCGAGTCCGCGAGCCTGACCGCCTGGGTCGGCCATTCCGACGGGATGGGCCCCATGCAAAGCACGGCCGAGATGTACCGACCGTGGAACTCGGTGCACGCCAATGGCAGCTGCGCCGACACGGCCCCGGCGGGCGGCAACGGCCGCGTCTACTGCTTCGCCGCGGAGTGAGCGGGCGCGCGAGCACGCGAGCGCACGTCGCGCCGCGCGCCCGCGCGCTTCACGACGCGCTGGCCTCGTCCCGCAGCATCGCGAACAGGTCCGTCACGCCGGGGTCGATCCCCACCTGCGTGAGCAGCGTGGTCACCTGGCCGCGGTGGTGGGTCTGGTGGTTGAAGAAATGGCCCACGAGCCCCCAGAGCGGATACGTGACGGCCGCCCCGTTCCGCATGTTGAAGGTCAGGTCGCTCGAGAGCGCGCGCTCGTCGATCTGGTGTATCCACGCGAGGATGTCTGCGTCGGTCGCGGCGCGCTCGCGGGCGAGATCGGCGAAGTCCGCGTAGAGCTCCTGCGCGAGCGAGGTGATCCCGACGGCCTTGCCGCCCGCGTCCCGCGAGGTGAAGCGCGCCGCGTCGCCGGTGAAGCGCCCCATCCACGTCCGGTCGGCGAGCAGGATGTGATTCAGCGTGCCGTGGATCGACTTGAAAAAGGCCCCGCGATCGCGCTTGCGCTCGGCGTCGTCGAGCTTGCCGACGGCATCGAAGATCTTGTCGTTCATCCACCGATTGTAGCGAGCCATTGCGCGGTATTGCTCGATCCAGCTCATGAGTCGATCCTCGCTTGAAGGGCGGCGCGCACCCTACCACGCGCGTGCGTGCGGGTCGATCGCGGCGGGCCGCCGACGCGGCCGCGGCGAGCCTGCGCTCGCGCGCCGCCGCGCGCTCCGGGCGACGCAGACGTACCGCCGCGATCGCGCGCAGCGGCCGAGATCGCGCTTGCTCCTGCCGCTATGGCGGACTATTGTCCTCGATAGCAGACGCGTGGTGCTCGAGGGGAGATCTCCCTTGCGGAGACGTCCTGGCCGAGCTCCACCTCCTCTCATGGAAGGAGCCATGATGGTCAGCCTTGCGCTCGATTCAGCCGCTCTGGCGGAGACGTACGATCGCGTCAGCGATCGGCAGTTCAACCATGGAAAGCTGCTGATCGAAGATCTCCAGGTATCCCCGGGTGAGCGCGTCCTCGACGTCGGGTGCGGGACCGGCCGGCTCGGGGCCCATGTGGCCGAGCTGGTCGGCCCCTCGGGCGAGGTGGTCGGCGTCGATCCGCTGCCGCTCCGCGTCGCGCTGGCGAACAGCAAGCGCGGGTCGAGCTTCCGCGCCACCGTGGGCCGGGCCGAGGATCTCTCGCAGTTCGCCGACGGGAGCTTCGATGTCGTCTTCCTGAACAGCGTGCTCCACTGGCTGCCGGAGAAGCTCGGCCCGCTCCGCGAGGCGCGCCGCGTGCTCGAGCGGGGAGGGCGACTCGGCATCAGCTCGGCCGCCAAGGAGCGCCCGCACGACGTCGAGCGGGTGCTCGAGGACGTGCTGTCCTCTCTCGGCCTGAACCGCACCGCGGAGGCGTCCGGCAGCACGCCCCACAAGGTGACCTCCGACGAGCTGACGAGCCTCCTCGCGCAGGCCGGCTTTCCGCAGTCGAAGCTCCAGATCCGCACCTTCACGGATCACTTCACGGACACGGACGACGTGATGGCGTTCAACCTGGCCAGCTCGTTCGGCAACTTCCTGTCCAACTTCGCCCCTGCCGACGCCGAGCGGGTCAGGGCAGCGCTCGAGGCCGAGCTCGAGCGCCGCCGCACGCCGGAGGGGATCCGGCTGCAACGTCACCTGATCTTCGCCGTGGCGCGCGCGGACGGCTGACCGGCCGCGCGGATCGACGCGGCTCACTCCGAGGGGCACCCCGGGCGGCGGGTCCTCGGCGATGCTCCGCCGAGCCCGGCGCTCGGGCACGCCTGAGGGCGGCCGTGCTAGGTTCGCCGCCGGCCGCTCGGAGGGCAGGTGAGCGAACAGGTCGAAATCCAGGTGCTGTACCGCCGCGGGGACCTCGAGGCGCTGCGGGAGCCATGGAACACGCTGTGGCAGCGCTGTCCGGCGGCGTCGACGTTCCAGCGGCCGGAGTGGCTGATCCCGTGGTGCCGCGAGCTCGGGCCCGAGGAGGTGCTCACCCTGGCCTTCTGGTCGGGGCAGGAGCTCGTCGGCCTGGCGCCGCTCGCGATCCACCACTACCGCGGGGAGCGCCTCGTCGCGCTGCTCGGCGCGGGGATCACCGATTACCTCGATGTGCTGGCCGCGCCCGGGTACGAGCGGATGGTCGCAGAGGCGGTGTTCACCTGCCTGCGCGAGCGGGCCGATGCGTGGGATGTCGTGGAGCTCGGGGATCTGCGCGCCTCGTCGCCCTTGCTCGGGGTCGAGGCGCCACCCGGCTGGTCGGATGAGGTCGAGAAGCACGAGGCGTGTCCGATGGCGACCATCCCGGAGGGCGCCGGGCCGGACGAGGTGCTCTTTCCGGGGATCCGCGCGCGCGTCGCCCGGGCGCGGAAGCGGCTCGCGAAGGCCGGGGCCGTGCGCGTCGACATGGCCGACGCGGCGAGCGTGGACGAGCTGCTCGACGCGCTGTTCGCGACCCACCGGGCGCGCTGGACGTCGCGCGGCGAGGGCGGGGTGCTCGACGAGTCGCTCCGGCCGTTTCACCGCGCGGTCGCCAGGGGCATGTGCGCGCGGGGCGCGCTGCGGCTGTACGGGCTGCGGCTCGACGGGCGGATCATCGCGTCGTTCTACGGGTTCGCCGAGCGAGACCGGCTCGCGTGGTATCTCAGCGGATTCCATCCGGATTTCGCCGTCCTGAGCCCCGGGCTCGCGATGTTCGCCAGCGCGATCGAGGGCGCGGCGCGCGAGGGCGCGCGGACGGTGGACTTCCTCCGCGGTCGCGAGGCGTACAAGTACGAGTGGGGCGCCGTCGACCGCTGGACGTACCGCCGGCGGCTGCGGCACCAGGGGGCGCGCGAGGACGGGCAGGAGGTCGAGCAGGGCGAGCTCGATGGCGCGGTGAGGGCCGTGATGTCCGGAGAGGTGTCGCCGGAGGTCGGCCTCGTGCGGCTGCTCGGCGCCGCGGGGGATCTCGCGGCGGCGGAGCGCGCGATCGAGGCCGCATGGCCGGCGGCGGGGCAGGGGGGTGAGGGGAGCGCGGGGACGGGCGAGCCGGCGGCGCGCCTCGAGGCGCTGCGCCGCTGCCTGGAGGCGCGGCGCGCCGCGTGCGCGACCGTGGTGGAGATCCTCGGCGCGCACCGGGAGGTGGGCGGTGGCGCCGGGGCGGCCGCCCCGGCGCGTACCGCGCGGCTGTTCGACGACCTCTGCGCGCGCTCGGAGGAGGCGAGCGTCGCGGCGTACTCGCTCGGCGATCCGGAGATCCTCGAGCGGGCGACGCGGGAGGTGGTCGAGCTCCTCGAGCGGTGGGGCTTGCTCGGGGAGGACCGCGCGATCCTGCAGATCGGCTGCGGGATCGGCCGCTTCGAGGCGGCGCTCGCGCCGCGGGTGCGCGAGGCCTGGGGGCTCGACGTCGCGCCGCGCATGATCGAGGCCGCGCGGCGCCGGTGCGCGGGGCTCTCGAACGTCGTGCTCGCGGTCTCGTCGGGCGTCGATCTCGGCGACGCGCCGAATGCCCGCTTCGACCTCGTGTACGCGGTCGACTCGTTCCCGTACCTCGTCGCGGCGGGCGACGCGGTCGTGGATCGTCACCTCGCGGAGGCGCGCCGGGTGCTGCGCCCGGGCGGGGAGCTCGTCGTCCTGAACTACTCGTACCGCGGCGACGCCGCGCGCGACGCGGCCGACGTCGCGCGGCTCGCGGCGCGCCACGGGTTCGACGTGCTGGTGAGCGGTGAGCAGCCGTTCGCGCTGTGGGACGGGCGGGCGTACCGGCTGCGGAGGCTCGACCCTTGGTGAGGTCCCTCTCGACTGTCTCCTGACGCCGCGAGAGGGAGAGGGACGAACCACAGAGGCACAGAGGGCACAGAGGGAGAGAAAGAGAGAGGGAGGTGAGGCTCTCTCTCTCGTCCCTCTCTCCCTCTCCCCTCTGTGCCCTCTGTGCCTCTGTGGTTCGTCTTCTCCTCTTCATCATGAAGGCACAGGGCCCGCGTAAACGGCAACGCACCCGCCCGGGTCGCCCCGCCGGCAAATCGCGATGTCGAGATCCTGCCGCACCCCCGGCGCGGCGAGGAAGAAGCGCTGCCGCGCGTCCGTAGCAACAGGCAGAAGGTACTTGACATGAAAACCCCGATCTGCCGCGCGTTTGCCCTGCTCCTCCTGTCCTCGTCGATCCTGCCCGCCTGCGCCGCCGTGGAGCTCAACCCCGGTGCGGAGAAGGTCATCGTCACCAAGCAGCCTGCCCCCCAGGGGTGCCGGTTCCTCGGGACGGTGATCGGTGAGCAGGGCGGCTCGTTGTCCGGCAAGTTCACCAGCAACGCCAACCTGCAGGAGGGGGCGGTGAACGACATGAAGAACAAGGCCCACGATCTGGGCGGCAACTATGTGGTGCTGGAGAACACGAACGCCGGGAACACCATCTCGGGCGATCGAGACAGCATCTCCGGCGAGCAGACCGACGTCACCCACATGGGCAACACGTACAGCTGCCCTCCCCAGCTCGTCGGCCTGCTCTGAGGCGACCCCACCCCCGTCGAGCGGCGCGCGGCGATGTCCCGCAACGCGGCGCGCCGCGGCTCATCCAACGTCGACGAAGCGCAGGTGGAGCGTCGTCCGGCGGCAGCCCGCCGGGCGGGGACTCCGCCGCTGGGCGCGGCCGCTGCCGCGCTTCGCGCCGCGCGGAGGGAGCCGGCACAGGGGGAGTGAACATGGAGATGTCGTTGTCCAAGCGTACGGCCGCGGAGTTTCTCGGGACGTTCTGGCTCGTGCTCGGCGGCTGCGGCAGCGCCGTGCTGGCGGCCGCTTATCCCGGGCTGGGGATCGGCTTCCTGGGCGTGGCGCTCGCGTTCGGGCTCGCCATGCTGACGATGGCGTACGCGGTGGGCCACATCTCGGGCGCTCACTTCAACCCCGCCGTCACGATCGGCCTGCTCGCCGGCGGGCGCTTCCCCGCGAGAGACGTCCTGCCGTACCTCCTCGCCCAGGTCGGCGGCGCCATCGTCGCCGCGGGGATCATCTACACCATCGCCAGCGGCGCCGCCGGTTTCACGGTGACCGACGGCTTTGCCTCGAACGGCTACGGCGCGCGCTCGCCCGGCGGCTACTCGCTCTTCGCGAGCCTCGTGGCCGAGATCGTCCTGACGTTCGGCTTCGTGATGGTCGTCCTCGGCGCGACAGATCTCCGCGCCCCGATCGGGTTCGCGCCGATCGCCATCGGGCTCGCGCTCACGCTCGTTCACCTCATCGGGATCCCGGTCACGAACGTCTCGGTGAACCCGGCGCGCTCGACCGGCCCCGCCCTGTTCGTCGGCGGGTGGGCGCTGGCGCAGCTCTGGCTGTTCTGGCTCGCCCCGCTCCTCGGCGGCGCGCTCGCGGGGGTGCTCTACCCGATCCTCGTGGGCGCGAGGCCGACCCGCGCCGTCGCCGTGCCGCGCTCCACCGTCTGAGGGCGGGCCGCGCGTGAGGGCTCGGCCTCCGGGCCGAGCCGGTCCCACGCGAGCTTGGCCGTGAGCACGAGCCCGAGCACGACCACGAACCAGCGCACCTTCTTCGGCGCGATGCGCCGGGCGACCACGGCGCCGACGAACGAGCCGACCACCGCCGCCGCCATCATGATCGCCGTGGCGACCCCGTCGACGGCGCCGGCGAACACGAAGGCGATCGCGGCGACGCCGTTGATCAGGCTGGCGAGCACCGTCTTGATCGCGTTCATCCGGTGGATGTCCACGTTGCCCGCGAACGAGGACAGGAGCGCCAGCATCATGATGCCGATGCCCGCGCCGAAATAGCCGCCGTAGACGCTCACGAGGAACTGGAGCAGGAACACGAGCCACGGCCGCGAGGGCAGGGCGAACTCTTCCATCACGCCCGCGTCGGCCGTCACGCCCGCGTCGGCCTGCGTCGAGGGCCTCGCCGGGCGCAGGTTCTGCCAGAACAGGAGCAGCGTCGCCAGGAGCACGAGCCCGGGCACCGCGGCGTCGAACACGCGCTGCGGCGTCACGAGCAGGAGCGCCGAGCCGACCATGCCGCCGAGCAGCGACGGCAACAGCAGCACGCGGAGCACGCGGTAGTCCCGGGAGAGCTCGCGGCGGTACGCCCACGCCGACGCGAGCGACGCGGGCGTGAGCGCCACGGCGTTCGTCGCGTTCGCCGGGAGCGGGGCCAGCCCGGCCGCGATCGCCGCGGGGAAGGACACCAGCGTCCCGCCCCCGGCCACCGCGTTGATGACGCCGGCCACGGCGGCGCCGCCGGCGAGGAGCGCTGCGCTCGTCAGATCCACGGCGCGCGACATGGCCCGAGCGCGGGGGCGCTGTCAACCGCGGGCCACGCCGCGCTTGAGGGCGGAGGCGCCGCGCTCCTACGATGGCCGTGCCGCCGATCTCGGCGGTCGCTTCTCCCTGGAAAGCCGAGCGCCATGCCGCGATCTCTCCCGCTCCTCCCCGCCGCGCTGCTCTCGGCGCTGTCGCTCGTCGCGGTCCCCCCGGGGGCGGCCGCCGGCGAGGGCCAGCCGGATCGCGCGCACGTCTGGGTGGCCGACGACGGCACCCGCGTGCGCAGGGAGGACGTCGGCCTGCCGCTCTCGCGCGGCGAGGGGAACGCGCTCTTCCGGCCCGGCGAGCCGATCCGGCTCGGCGCGCTGCGCGGGGAGGTCGTCGCGTTCCAGGTGATCGTCGAGGCCGGCGCGGAGCCCGTGCGCGGCGTCACGGTCGAGGTCGTGAGCCTCGGCCCCGCGGCCGGCGCAGGCACGCCCGCGAAGGAGCCCGCGAAGGAGCCCGCGGCGCCGGCGCAGCAGCCGCAGGCGCCCGGAGAGCCGCCCGCGCAGGCGATCCGGATCGACCGCTTCGTCGAGCACCACGTCGAGATCAAGCTGCGCTCGCGCAACGATCGCAGGCCCATGGAGTCGCTCGGGTGGAGCCCGGCGGCGCGGCCGCCCGACGACGGGCACCTCGGCCTCCTCCCCGACGCGCTCATCCCGGTCGAGCTCGCGCCGCCGTGGGCGCCCTATCCGCTCGAGGTGGGCGCCCGCGAGGCCCGGGCCGTCTGGATCGACCTCCACGTCCCGGAGGGCGCCGCCCCCGGCGCGCTCGAGGGCAAGGTGGTCGTCGGCTCGGCCTCGCACGGCGCGCTCGCGTCGCTCGATCTGCGGCTCGACGTCGCGCCGGCGACGCTGCCGTACAGCGCCGTCGACTTCATCGCGTTCTACGAGGCCGACAAGGTCGCCGAGCGGGTCGGCGACGGCCCCGCGGTCGAGCAGCAGCTCTGGCAGCTCCTCCACGAGCACCACGTCGACGGCTTCGCGTCGGTCCGGAGCCCCGCCGAGGTGGAGCGGCTGCGCACCGCGATCGACGGCTCGCTCTACACGGAGGCGCGCGGCTACCGCGGGCCGGGCCAGGGCGTCCCGCCCGCCGCGGTGGCGCTCGGCGCGTACGGCGGCTTCGGCGATCCCAGGGAGGAGACCCTCCGCCGCGTCGAGGCCGTCGCCGAGCTCCTCCCGCCGGCGGTGGACGACGTGATGCTGTACGCGGTCGACGAGCAGTGCGAGAGCCCCCGCGGGCCCGGGTGGCGCCGGCTGGTCCGCGGCTCGCGCCTGTCGTCGCGCATCCTCGTGGGGCACTCGTGCGGCGAGGTCGACCCCGTGAAGCAGGACGTCGACCTCGTGCTCACGCCGGCCAACCGCTTCGACTCCGTGTGGGCGCGGGCCGCGCGCGAGGCCGGCAAGCGGCTCTGGGTGTACAACGGCGCGCTGCCGCGGGCCGGCACCTTCATGATCGACGCGCCGCTCACGGGGCTCATGGCCGACGGCTGGATCGCGGCCTCGCACGAGGTGGGCCGCTGGTTCCTCTGGGAGACGGCGTTCTGGCACGACGGCAACCGCGGCGGCAAAGGGCCGGTCGACCCGTTCACGGTCGCCGAGAACTTCCACAACCAGGACGGCGACGCCTGCCTGGGCGACGGCATGCTGCTCTATCCCGGGACGCAGCGCGGGAAGTTCGCCTCCCGCTCCCTCGGCTTCGCCGGCGTGCTCCCCTCGATGCGCCTGAAGAGCCTGCGCCGCGGCATCCAGGACGCCGGTTACATCGCGCTGGCGAGGTCGGCGTCGCCCGACGCCGCGGACGCGATCGTGAAGGAGGTGATCCCGGCCGCGCTCGACGAGGCGCGCGACACGTCGCCCGCCGCGTGGAGCAGCGAGGGCGCCCCGTTCTTCCGGGGCCGGGCCGCGCTGCGCGCCCTGATCCCCGCGGGCGCGTCGCTCGACCCCGCCGGCGTGCGCCGCGTGCTCGCCGAGGCGGCGGTGGCGCGGCGCGCGCTCGTCCCGCTCGCGGGCGCGCAGGGCTCGTCCGACGGGCGCGACGGTCGCCCGGCGGACGGCCCCGGGCCCGCCGAGCCCGGGCCGCTGGGCCGGTGGCGCCGGACGGGGCTGCTCCTCGCCGTGGCCGCGCTCGGCGCCGCGGCGGCCGCCCTCGCGCTCGCGCTCTACCGTCGGCGGAGGCGGGGGCGCGGGGCGGAGGGGCGCTGAGCCGGGCCACCGACCCGCCTCCCGGGCGCCTGCTACGCTCGCGCCCGCCATGCAGAGCTCACCCGACGGCCGGCGCCCCGGCCGAGCGCACCTCCGACGCCTCCTCAGCCTCGCCCGCCCGGAGGTCGGCAAGCTCGCGCTCGGCACCCTGTTCCTGGCCATCGGCAGCGGCATCAGCCTCCTCGTCCCCCAGGCGATCCGGAAGATCATCGACGACGCCCTCGGCCCCGGCAGCAGCGTCGACGCGATCGACGGCGCGGCGCTCTGGCTGGCGCTGCTCATCGTGGTCCAGGCCGTGGCCGTCGCGCTCCGGTACGTCCTCTTCTCGACCGCCGGCGAGCGCGTCGTGGCCCGGCTGCGGGCGCAGCTCTTCGAGCACCTGCTCCGGCAGGAGGTCGCGTTCTTCGACGACCACAGGACCGGCGAGCTGACGAACCGCCTCGCGTCGGACACGACCGTCCTGCAGAGCGCCGTCAGCGTCAACGTCTCGATGGCCCTGCGCTACGCCGCGTCCGTGATCGGCGGCGTCGCGTTCCTCTTCTACACGTCGCCGCGGCTCACCCTGCTCATGCTCGCCGTGGTGCCCGTCGTGGCGATCGGCTCGGTCGCCTACGGCCGCAGGGTCCGCCGGCTCTCCCGCAGCGTGCAGGACGCGCTCGCCCGCGCCAGCGAGGTCGCCGAGGAGGCGCTCTCCGGCGTCCGCACCGTCCGCGCCTTCGCCGGCGAGAAGCGCGAGGTCGAGCGCTACGCCGGCCGCGTCTCCGCGTCGTTCGAGCTCGCCCGGAGGCGCATCCGCGCGTCGGCGAGCTTCATGGGCATCGTGACCTTCGCGGGCTACAGCGCCGCCGCCCTCGTGCTCTGGTACGGCGGCCACCTCGTCGTCGCCGGCCGCATGACCCTCGGCGGGCTCACCTCGTTCCTCGTCTACACGATCGTCGTCGCCTTCGCGCTCGGCGGCCTCAGCGACCTCTGGGCCGACTTCATGAAGGCCGCCGGCGCCGCCGAGCGCATCTTCGACCTCCTCGACCGCGAGCCCGCCATGGTCGACGCCGGCGGCGTCCAGCCCCACGCCGTCCAGGGGAGCCTCGATCTCCAGCGCGTGCGGTTCAGCTACCCGACCCGCCGGGACGTGCCCGTGCTCAAGGGCATCGACCTCTCCGTGCGCCCCGGAGAGGTCATTGCCCTGGTCGGCCCGTCCGGGGCGGGCAAATCGACGATCGCCTCGCTGCTCCTGCGGCTCTACGACCCCGACGACGGGCGCATTCTCCTCGACGGTCGCGACCTCCGTGAGCTGGCGCCGACATGGCTCCGCCGGCAGATTGGCATCGTCGCGCAAGAGCCCCTCCTCTTCGCCACGAGCGTGGCCGATAACATCCGTTATGGACGGGAGAACGCGACGGACGAGGAGGTCGAGGCCGCCGCGCGCGCGGCCAACGCGCACGATTTCATCCTGAGGTTCCCGGCGGGGTATCAGACGCTCGTCGGCGAGCGCGGGGTGCAGCTCTCCGGCGGACAGAAGCAGCGCGTGGCGATCGCCCGCGCGATGCTCAAGGACCCCAGGATCCTCGTGCTCGACGAGGCGACGAGCGCGCTCGACGCCGAGAGCGAGCACCTCGTGAAGGGGGCGCTCGACGCGCTGATGAAGGGGAGGACGACGTTGATCATCGCCCACCGGCTCTCGACGGTGATGGGCGCCGACCGCGTGCTCGTGATGGACGGGGGTACGATCGTGCAGAGCGGGGCGCACGCGGCGCTCATCGCCCAGGACGGTCTCTATCGCCGGCTGGTCGAGCGGCAGTTCGTGAGCGCGGAGCTCAGGACGATTGCTGGATGATGAGCTGCTGCGTCGACCTGCGCTCGCCCACGATGGAGACAGCCGTCTCCGAGGCGAGCCCCGCCGCGCCCTGCGACGTGCGGCGGAGCGTACCGAGCAGCGCAATCCAGCCGTGCTCGCTGGTCGTGAGGGCGCGCGCGCCGATACCGTCCATGCGGGTCAGCGCCTTGCGGGCGACCCGGAACATGCTGCGGTCGATGCCCTCGATCAGGTCGAGCGTGGCGCCGAGCCGCTCCTGCGTCTCGGTGCGCACGTCCTCGAGGAAGCCGAAGCTCGCGCGCACCACCTCCTCGACGACCCCGAGGCTTCCGTCTACCCAGGTGTAGATCAGGCCTTCTCGCGGGTTGCTGATCTGCTCGCGAGCGGAACCGTTGCTGCCGGCCATGCCCTGGCCGGAGATGCTCTCGTCCATCTCGAACCCCCTTCTTCCACCGTTGTTGGCAGGCAACTCGCCTGCTACGAACTCACTATCAACAACCGACGTCTCGGATCGGTTATCACAGGGCAACAAAAGCGTGAACCCTTTCTTTGTGCGCGCGCCCGTTTCTCCAGCTCTCAGGAGTCCCCCCGCGCGAGGGCCCTTTGGTCGCTGCCCGCCGGGGCGTGCTGCTGAATCTGCCAACTTCCAGTGAAAGCGCGCGATAAACGGCCTTCGCGTCGGTGGGGTAAGCTAGCTGCCGCAGGAAGATCCTTAGTCCTTGGCAGGCGCGTCCCGGCTGGCTACGGTCTCGCGGTGCCCGCGAGGCCCACGAGGACCGCGCGATTCATCATGGGAGCCACCTTGTCAACGATCCTGGCCGCCTCCTGCGCCTCCAGCGCGCCGCGCGACAAGGCGCCGCCCGCGCCGCGGGCTCATGAGCTCCTGGCCTTCGAGCTGCATGAAGGCGACATTCGCAACCACTTCTTCCGTCGTGGCCATATCGCCGCTCATCTCCTGGTGACCTCGGGGGCGTTGCCGCGGCTGATCGTCGCTTTTCCGGCGGGGAACATGGGGATCGCGGTGTGGTTCGACGCGCCGCCGGCGCCTGTCGATCTCGCGGTCGAGGGGGGCCTCTCGGGCGTGGAGCGGCCCGACGGGATGCGCGGGGTCTCGGCGCTCCTCGTGAGCGCGGCGCCGGCGCTGCGCGCGCGCCGGCTGGTGCTCGGGAGCGTCCGCACGCTCCGCGACGTGGGCCGCGACGCCGAGCTTCCGGCCTGGCTGCGCAGCGACGTCGAGGCCGGCGCCGCTCCGGGCGGCGGGTCGATCGCCGCGCGGCGCACGACGGTGGACGGCGAGCACCACCTCGAGCTGCTCGTCGAGGCCGAGGACGGCACGACGGTCACGCTCGGGGCCGACGGGCAGATCGAGCTCGCGGCGGGGCCGCGGGGCCTGCGCGTCCGGGTGACGGCGCTCTCGGACGAGGCGCCGCTCACGCCGGTGCCCCTCGACGCGATCGTGAACGAGCGCGCCGCCGACGAGCCGCGCCACCGGCAGGCGCTCGCCTTTCTCACGTACCGCGAGAAGCTGCTCGCCGGGTCGTGGCGATTCCTCACGTACTTCGGCCGGGACACGCTGCTCGCGGTCCGGATGCTCCTGCCCGTCCTGGAGCCGGACGTCGTCGAGGCGGGGATTGGCTCGGTCCTCGATCGCCTGAGCCCGGCGGGGGAGGTCGCGCACGAGGAGGCGATCGGCGAGTACGCGGCGCTCCTTCGCCTGGCCGCGGACGGCGGCGGGCACGCGGCCCAGGGCAGCGGCGGGGCGCTGCGCGAGCCCATCCACGATTACAAGATGATCGACGACGATTTCCTCCTCGCGCCGGTCGCCGCCGAGTACCTCCTCGGCGCGCCCGGCCGCGAGCGCGCCGCGGCCTTCCTCGCGCGCCGCACGCCGCGCGGCGAGACGTACGCCGAGGCGCTCGCGCGGAACGTGTCGCTCGTGCTCCGCCTCGCCGCCCCGTTCGCCGAGACGGGGGATCCGAGGGCGCTGATCGCGCTCAAGCCGGGCGAGTCGGTGGGCGAGTGGCGCGACAGCGAGGAGGGGCTCGCGTTCGGCCGCATCCCGTACGACGTGAACGTCGCGCTCGTGCCCGCCGCCCTGCGCGCGTCGGCGCGGCTGCTCGCGAGCCCGCTGCTCGGCGCGGACGAGGAGGGCGCCCGTCGGGCAGAGCGGCTCGCGCGCGCGTGGAAGGACGCCGGCGTGTTCTTCCGGGTGGAGCTGCCGGAGGGCGAGGCGCGGCGGCGCGTCTCCGCCTATGCGGCGTCGGTGGGCGTCGACCCGGCGCCGGCGCTCGCGTCGCTCGCGGGGACGCTCTCGTTTCCGGCGCTCGCGCTCGACGGGGAGGGCAGGCCCATCCCGGTCATGCACTCCGACGACAGCTTCGTCCTGCTCTTCACGGATCCGCCGCCGGGCGCCCTCGAGGAGATCGCCGGCCGCCTGATCCGCCCGTTCCCGGCCGGCCTGCGGACGCCGGTGGGCGTCCTGGTGGCGAACCCCGCGTTCGCGCCGGACCCGGCGATCCAGCGGCTGTTCACGGCCGGCCATTACCACGGCACGGTCACCTGGTCGTGGCAGCAGGCGATGCTCGCCGCCGGCATCGACCGGCAGCTCGCGCGCGGCGATCTGTCGTCGACCCGCGCGCGGGCGGCGCTGGAGCAGGCGCGGCGCGCGCTCCGGGAGGTGATCCAGGCGTCGCGCGAGGCGAGCACGCAGGAGCTCTGGAGCTGGGCCGTCGAGGGCGGGCGCTACAAGCTGGTGCCGTTCGGCGCCGCGAGGTCGCACCACGACGAGTCGAACGCGGTGCAGCTCTGGAGCACGGTGTACCTCGCGGTGCGGCCGTGAGGGGCGCGCCCGGGCGGTGAGCGGGCGAGCGGGCTTGCGTGCC
The DNA here is from genome assembly GCF_051524405.1 of Sorangium sp. So ce119. Classification (NCBI taxonomy): domain Bacteria; kingdom Pseudomonadati; phylum Myxococcota; order Polyangiales; family Polyangiaceae; genus Sorangium; species Sorangium sp. So ce119. Next base: position 1,489,961 of record NZ_CP150310.1, read on the forward strand.
GCCCGCCGCGTCGCCGGGGCCGCGCGCTCGCGGCGCCGGCGGGCGCCCCCTCAGATCAGCGTCGTCAGCGCGCCGCGCAGGAAGTCGCGCGCGACGACGACGTCGTGGACCTCGTCCGGGCCGTCGGCGATGCGCGCGGCCCGGGCGAAGCGGTACCAGAGCGAGAACGGCATATCCTCGCTGTACCCGAGCGCGCCGTGCATCTGGATCGCGTCGTCGAGCACCTGGCAGAGGAGCCGCGCGACGTGGTTCTTCGCCATCGAGGAGTAGGGGCGCGCCTCCTTCTCCTTGCCTTGCTCGAGCATCGCCGCGCAGTGCAGCGTCATCAGGTTGCCGGCGTGGATGCTGGACGCCGCGTCGGCGATCTTCTTCTGGATCATCTGGTGGTGCGCGAGCGGCTTGCCGAAGCTCTCCCGCGTGAGGACGTAGTCGCGGCACATCGCGAGCGCGCGGTCGGCCCAGCCGAGCCAGCGCATGCAGTGCGTGAGGCGCGCCGGCACGAGGCGCCGCTGCGCGAGGAGGAAGCCCTCGCCGACGCCGCCGAGCACCGCGTCGTCGCCGACGCGCACCGCGTGGAAGCGGAGCTCGGCCTCGCGGTGCGCGAGCATCGGCGGGCTCATCACGGGGACATCGCGCACGTGCTCGACGCCCTCGGCGTGGCGATCGACGACGAACATCGTCGCGCCGGTGCGCGGATCGTCGGACGTCCGCGCCATCACGATGAGGAACGCCGCGTCGCCGCCGCCGGTCGTGTACCACTTGTGGCCGTCGATCACCCACCCGCCGTCGACCCGGGCCGCCTTCGTGCGCAGGTTCGACGGATCGGCGCCGGCGCCGGGGGCGGGCTCGGTCATCGAGAAGCCGCTCGTGATCTCGGCCCGGGCGAGCGGCGCGAGGTACCTCGCGCGGATCGCGGGCGAGCCCGCCTTGAGCAGCAGATCCATGTTGCCCTGATCCGGCGCGTCGCAGTTGAAGCAGGCCGCGCCGACCGGGGAGCGGCCCATCTCGCGGAAGAGCGCGCACATGCCCATGATCCCGAGCCCCAGCCCGCCGTGCTCCACGGGCAGGTGCGGGACGAACAGCCCCTCGGCCCGCGCGCGCTCGCGGAGCGCCGTCAGCGTGTCCTTCCGTCGCCCGCGATCCTCCTCGAGGATCGACGCCTCGCTCGGGATCACGTGCGCGTCGACGAACGCGCGCACGCGGCCGCGGAGCTCGGCCAGATCGGGAGGCAGATCGAAGGAGATCGTCACGGCCGCAGTATAGGAGGCCGGAGGGGCGCGTGATAGCGTCGGACGCGCGATGGCCCTGTCCCCGCCGACGAACGCACGCGCGCCCCGCGAGGCGCACCGGATCGACGAGGCGGCCCTCGGTCGCTGGCTCGCCGAGCACGTCGAGGGCTGCGCTGGAGCCACGGTGACGGTCGCCCAGTTCAAGGGCGGTCAGTCGAACCCGACGTACTGGCTGGGCGTCGAGGGCGGGGCGGGCGGAGATCTCGAGCTCGTCCTGCGAAAGAAGCCGCCCGGCCAGCTCCTTCCGTCCGCGCACGCCGTCGAGCGCGAGTACCGGATCCTGCGCGCCCTCCGCGCCACGGAGGTGCCCGTTCCGGATGCGCTCGCCCTCTGCGAGGACGGCGCGGTGATCGGCACGCCGTTCTTCATCATGCGGTATGCCGCCGGGCGGATCTTCTGGGATCCGACCCTGCCCGAGCTCGGGACGCCCGAGGATCGCCGCGCGGCCTATGCAGAGTACGTCCGTGTCCTCGCGGCGCTCCATCGCGTCGATCACGCCGCGGTGGGGCTCGCGGACTACGGCAAGATCGGCGGCTTCGTCGCGCGGCAGGTCGAGCGCTGGTCGAAGCAGTACGAGGCCTCGCGCACGGGCGAGGTGCCGGCGATGGAGGCGCTCATGCGCTGGCTGTCCGCGAACGTCCCGGCGCGGGACGAGACGACGCTCGTCCACGGCGACTACCGGATCGACAACCTCGTCTTCTCGTCCGGCCCTCGGCCCGCGGCGGTCGCCACGCTCGACTGGGAGCTCTCGACGCTCGGACATCCGTTGAGCGATCTCGCGTACGCCTGCATGGGCTACCGCATCAACCTCCCCGGCCGCGGCGGCCTCGCCGGGGTCGACGTCGCGCCGCTCGGGATCCCGACCGAGGACGAGATGGTCGCCTCTTACTGCGAGCTCACCGGCCGCGACGACATCGAGGCGTGGCCGTACTTCATGGCGTTCGGCATCTTCCGCCTCGCCGCGATCGCTCAGGGCGTCTACAGGCGCAGCCTGCAGGGCAACGCGAGCTCGGACGACGCGGGCGGCTACGGCGCGGCGGTGACGGTGCTCTCCGAGCTCGCCTGCGGGATCGCGGGGATCTCGCCGCGCTAGCGCCTCGTCACGCCGGGAGGGCCTCGGGGTGGCGCCTTCGCCACCAGGCGAGGCGAAGGCGCGTCACGGCCGCGAAGAGGCGCATGGCCAGGCTGTCGGCCGGGGGCAGGGGCTGCACCCGGGTGTTCTGGAACGACGCCACGCGCCAGCGCCCGTCGTCGCCCCGCACCACCACCAGCGTTTGCCGCGACCGACGGCTCGCGGGCGCCAGCTTCTGCCAGGGCCACAGCACCGCGCCGGTGCTGACGACCACGGCCGTGTCGGGGCCGAGGAAGCGCACGCGCTCGACCTCGCCGACCAGGCGGGTGCCGGCGAGCACGCCGGCGAAGAGCTCCTCGTGCACCCTGCGGTTCTCCTCGCGGCCGCGCAGCCACGAGCCGTCGAACGTCACGTAATCGGAGTCGGGCGTGTAAAACGCGTCGACGGCGCTCGCGCCCTCGCGCGCCCACGCCTCGCACAGGGCCTCGAACATGCGCCGAATGGCCGCCTCGTCGGTCGAACGATCCATGGTAACCCTCCTGGTAAGTAACTCTGTTAGTGAGTAAGATAATTACTGCGGCTTGTCAAGCCGGCGGCGGCTCGGCTAGAGTGCGGGCGGGTCGAGGCGAGAGGCGATGGCCGGGAAACGAGCGAGCGCGAAGGAGGTGAGCGAGCTGGTCGACAGCCTGGGCGACCGGCTGGGCCGCGAGCTGAGCACCCAGTCGGTGCTCTTTCACCAGGCGATCGCCGAGCGGCTGGGGCTGAAGGGCACCGACCACAAGTACCTCGACGTCCTCCGGCGCGCGGCGGAGGCGGGGCCGGTCACGCCGGGCGACCTGGTGCAGCTCACGGGGCTGACCTCGGGGGGGGTGACGGGGGTGCTCGACCGGCTGGAGGCGGCGGGGTTCGTGCGCCGCGTGAAGCACCCGAGCGATCGGCGGCAGCTCGTGATCGAGCCGGTCACCGAGCGCTACGCCGAGATCGGCGCGCTCTTCGCGCCGTTCCGCGAGCGCTGGGCGGTGCTCTGCGCGCGCTACTCGCTCGCCGAGCTGCGGCTCATCTGCGACTTCTTCGAGCAGGCGACAGCGCTGATGGCCGAGGAGATCGCCCGCATGCAGGCCCCGCCCGGGCCCGGAGCCGCCCCGGCGAGCGCCGCGCCGCGCCCCGGCGCGGGCGCCGCGCGCACCGCCGGGGCCGCGAAGGCGCGCCCGCGCCGGGCCCCCTGAAGCGCCCGCGGGGGCAGGCTCGCGGGGGACGCCGCCTCGCGCCGGACGGCGAGCTGCCGTCCGTACGCTGCGCAGCTGTACGATCCTTGCGCAAGATCCGGTGATCGGCCCGAGCCGGCGAGGTGCCTTTGCGGCCATCGCCTCGGCGTCCTCTCGCGACGGCCTGCATGGCCGCCAGCTTGCAATGTCCTCGCGTGGAAGCACCCGGCGCCCGCCGGGGACGCGACTTCAACGTGACAGGCCACATCGAGGACAACGACTCATGAACCGATCGCATGGACACAAGACGCCGCACACGACGCATCGCCTCGCTCCCAGCGGCATCCTGCTGCTCGCCGTCGGGCTCTCTCCCGCGTGCGCCGCGCAACCCGTTCCCGACGAGTCCGGCGCGGACGCGCTGCGGTCCGAACTCGCCGCGGTGGTCGGGCCGTGCGGTGAGCGCTCGAGCGGCAAGATCATCACCGTCGCTCCCTCGGGCGGCGATCACCGGACGATCCAGGCCGGCCTCGACGCGGCGGCCGCGGGCGACACCGTGCTCGTGAAGGCGGGCACCTACAACGAGAAGGTCTCCTTCAGGAGGGGCGGCACGGCCGCGGCCGGTTGCCTCTCCCTGCAGGGCGAGGAAGGCGCGATCCTCGACGGGGCCGGCAAGGACGGCGTCGGGATCGACATCGCCAGCAAGAACTACATCCGGGTCGCCGGCATGACGGTGCAGAACTTCAAGGGCGCTGACACGCCGATCGGCATCGGCGTGAGCGGGAGCTCGAGCTTCCTCGAGATCCGCGACAACGTCGTGCACCACATCGAGAGCGCCGAGGACGCCCACGGCATCGCCCTCTATGGCACGTCCTCGACGCCGATGACGGACATCCTCATCGACGGCAACGAGATCCGGGACTGCAAGCTCGGCTCGAGCGAGTCGCTGGTCCTCAACGGCAACGTCACGAACTTCGTGGTCTCGCGCAACACGATCCACGACAACGACAACATCGGCATCGACTTCATCGGCTTCGAGGGCCACGGCCCGGCGGGCTCGGATCAGGCGCGGAACGGCGTCTGCGTGGACAACATCGTCTACAACATCACCTCGGCGCGGAACCCCGCGTACGACGGCGAGCGGTCGGCCGACGGCATCTACGTCGACGGGGGCAGGGACATCGTCATCGAACGGAACAAGGTCGACAGCAGCGACATCGGGATCGAAGTCGCCAGCGAGAACCGGGGCAGGACCACCAGCAACATCACCGTGCGGAACAACTTCGTGTCGCGGAGCTACCAGGGCAACATCATGATCGGCGGCTACGCCACCAACGTGGGCAACGCCGCCAACATCTCGGTGCTCAACAACACGCTTTACCAGGCCGCCGGCGGCGAGATCATCCTCCAGAACAACTCGGACGGCGTCGTCATCCAGAACAACATCCTGTACGCCACGGCGGGCAACGACTACGTGAGCAGCGGCAGCAACAACAGGAACGTGCGCCTCGACAACAACATCTACTTCGGCGCGAGCTCGCGCTCGGCAGGCGACTTCACCGACCAGCGCGCGAGGTTCGTCGACCCGCGGCTGGTCGGGCCCCCGTCCGACCTCCACCTGGCGAGCGGCTCACCGGCCATCGAGGCAGGCGTCGATCTGGGCGACAAGAGCGGAGCGTCCGACATCGACGGCGACCCGCGGACGCGCGGCGCGCGCATCGACATCGGCGCCGACGAGCGCTGACCGGGAGATCTCCGTGCCCGGGGGCGCGGCCGCGCGGCGCCGACGGATCGACCTCGCCGGCATCCCGGCGTCGCCGCGCGCGCGCCCGCAGCTGGGACACAGAACAGGTCGAAACCCCGAGAAAACGAACCACAGAGGGCACAGAGGGCACAGAGGGCACAGAGTTTCTCTTTGTTGTTCCTCTGTGTCCTCTGTGCCTCTGTGGTTCGAATCTCTTCATTCCTGAGCGCTTCGAGCTGATCGGCGCTCTAGCTGTCAGTCCTCCGGGGCACCGCCGACACCGGCGCCGCCCGCGCCTCCGCCGCCCGCGGCTCCACCGCCCGCACCGGCGGCGCCGCCGCCCGCGTCTCCGCCGCCTGCGCCGGCCCCGCCCGGGTCCCCGCCGGCGCCAGCTCCGCCTCCGCCGCCCGGGGCTCCACCGCCCACACCGGCTCCGCCCACGCCAACGCCGCCCCAGCCGCAGTCCTGGGGATAGCCGCACCAGCCACCGCAATCGACCGTGGGGGGCATGCAGAGCTGCGGCTGCTCACGGTTCATCTCCAGCTCCACCGGCAGGACCTCGAGGTGCTCGGTGATCCAGGCGTCCAGCAGCTCGTATCGCTCCTCGTCGCCCGGACGGAGCATGCCCTCGTCCGACAGCTGCTCGTAGATCTCCTTCAGCACCGCGTTCGGGTCCACCGCGGCGAAGTCCTCGATCACGTCCTCGCACGCCGCGATCGTGTCGGCCCAGCAGGCCGGGTCGCTCTGGCATCCGCGCGCCAGCGAGTTCGAGCCGGGCAGCGGGACCTGCGGATACCAGCTCTGCCCGAGGCTGATGTCGACCGAGTACGGCAGGTACTGGAACAGGCCGTCGGCCCGCTCGACCAGCACGACATTGTTGCTGTTGTGAAGCGCGTCGTCTCCGGTGCCGAGCACCCACGACAGGCACTGAAACCGGTGGAAGGCGGGCCAGTCGATCCAGCCCGTGAGCGCCGCCTTGAAGCCCTCGCCGTGCGGCGTCTCGATGACCGCCTCCTCGAGCTCCTTGGCGCGGGTGTTGTCGCACTCCTTGAGCTGGCAGCTCCCTGGGTCGTCGAAGACGCTGACGCCCATCGGGATCACGTCGATCGGGCGCGGGATCCCGCCCCCCGGCATGTCGCCGGCGAAATCTCCGACGAACTCCCACATGTTGGCGCAGCCGCCGCCGAGCCTGCTCTCGCTGCGCTTGCAGAACGCCTTCTTGTAGCGCTCGACCACGATGTAGGGAATGGACACGTCCGCGCCCCACACGTTGCTCGATACCCAGGCGTAGCTGGTCAGGGGGGCCGGATAACCGAGGCGATCATAGAGCTCGAGCGTGAGGCGCTCGCGGAAGATGCTGCCGACCTGGCCGTTGTTGAAGCGCACGTGCTCGAAGCCGCCGAGCCGCTGCTTCTCGACGAACTCGTCCGCGTCGATGTTGAGGTTGGGGATGGTGCGCTTCGTCCAGGGCCGGTGCGTCGACTGTCCGACGACCCCCACCTGGACCTTGCCGTAGTCGGCCGTCTTGCCCTCGGGGCCGGCCGTCGTCACCCACAGATGATCCACATAGGACGCGTCCTCCCCGGTCGGTGAGTAGATGTCGCCGAACTCTCGTATGGGGATCCCGACGCCGCCGTTCCCTTCGTTCATGAGCTCGAGCTGCTCGTCCGACACAGCGAACCAGTAGCGGTTACCGACGGTACCGAAGACGTCGAGCGCGAGCTCGGCCACCTCGGTGTCCGCAACGGGCGCTCCCGGGTACTCTTCTGCAGGCGCGCCGCCGTCTCCGCCGGCGCCGCCGTCTCCGCCGGTCCCGCCGGTCCCGCCAGTCCCGCTGGTGTCGCCGGCCCCCCCGGCACCGCCGTCCCCGATCGTGTAATAATAATTATAGTGGTTGTCCGGCGCGTCGGCGCAGCCCGCCAGGAAGGCGGCAGACGGGACGGCGAGGAGGGCGAGCAGGGAGACCGCTCGCGTGCGGGACGACCAGAGCCGAAGAGAACGAGGAGACGGTAGCTGATTGGACATGCGCGTGACCTTTCCGCGACACGCCCACTGCAAAAATCGTACCGTCCACGTCAGAAATCTAAACTGCCGCCGCGCCGATGTCCTGGCGCCCGATCCGCCGTGCAGGCCCGGTGAGATCGTGAGGAGCTCACCCCTCTCGCCCCCCGGAGCGCGGACTCGCGGTCGGCGCCCGTCATGACACGGGGATCAGAGCCTGGCACACGCTCCTGGATCCGCGTCGTCTGTGCCAGCGTGGATCGAGGCGCACCTCGCGGCGGTCGGCTCGACACAGCCATCGCCGAGTCAGGCGCATCAGCGCATCTTGTAGAGCGCCGAGCCCACGGCCACGAACCATGCGGTGAACAGCACATGGCAGAAGAGCACGGGGACGGGCCCGATGAGGTATGGATACGCGCCAACGACATCGGCCACGCTCGTCGCGATCCCGAGATACGCGACCCACCGCCCGTAGCCCCCGCGCCTCATCACCAGGCTGAGCACGAGCGTCGCGGCTCCGAGCAGGATACCGGTCGCGTGCAGGCCACCGTAGTAGACGGCGATGACGAGCGCCGCCACGTCCGGCGTGCCGATGCGTATGCCGTAAACAGGGTAGACCAGGCGACCGTGAACGATGCACAGGACGGCCATGACCGGCGCCGCCACCGCCATGAGCCCGCAGGCCGCGCCCGCGGCGGCCTTGTCGGTGTCAGCGAGGCTCGTGTACAGGGCGATGGCGGCCGGCACCATGAGCATCCCCGCGAAGAACAGCGCCTCGTTGGCGATGGCGAGGAGGGTCGACCGCGAGGCGATCCATGCGAGGATCTCCGCGCCGCTCGAGGGAGGCGGACCCGCGACGAGGTCGAGGCAGCCCCTCAGGAGAGACAGAAGGCCGCTGGCGACGAGCGCCGCGCCCCCGAGCTTGTAGATCCCTTTCCGTCGACGCGGCGTGGTCGATCCCATCGTGCGGTGTACCCTGCGCGGGAGCGAGGTGGAACATGTCGAGGACCATGCCTGCGAGCCCCGCGAGCTGTGGCGTGAACGCGGTCCCTTCGTTGCCTGGACAGGTCGTTGATACAGCGTCACTTTCCCGGGAGGAAGGGGCTCGACGATCGCTGCGGCGCGTCAAGGCCGTTGTCCTCCGGGGGTCGACGCCGGGGTCACGGGCCGGGCTTGGCTCTGTCCCGCAGGTAAAGCGCCTCCACCTGCTGCCGGGCCCACGGGGTCCGTCGCAGGAATTGCAGGCTCGATTTGATGCTGGGATCGTACTTGAAGCAGCGAATGTCGATCATGCGCCCGAGCTGCTCCCAGCCGTGCTGCGCGACCAGGTGCTCGAGGATCATCTGGAGCGTGACGCCGTGAAGAGGATTGTTGGGCTGGTGCTGGGTCATATCGATGCTCTGGGGGGATCGTCCCGGAGGGCCGGCGTGAGCCCGCGGTGTAGCACGTCGCGCGGCGGCCGCCGCACCCGGGTCCGCCGCGCGCGCACGCCGGCTACATGTCCTGAACGACCGCGGCCGTCTGCTTCAGCGCGCGGGTGTCGCGCAGCGGCGAATCGCCGAACATGCGCGAATACTCGCGGCTGAACTGCGAGGCGCTCGTGTAGCCGACGCGGAACGCCGAGGCCTCGGCGCCCGCGCCCTCTTCGACCATCAGGCGGCGCGCCTCGAGCAGGCGCAGGCGCTTCTGGTACTGAAGCGGGCTCATCGCGGTGGCCTCCTTGAACCGCTTGAAGAACGCCGCCCGGCTCATCCCTGCGGCGCGCGCGAGCGCGGCGATATCGACGTCCTCGGCGAGCGACGCCTGCAGGTGATGGACCGCCTCGGCGATGCGGTGCGCCTGGCTGCCCGCGCGCACGAGCTGGCGGATCGCCGGGCCGTCGGGGCCTTTCAGCAGGTGAAAGATCAGCTCCTTCCTCACGAGCGGCGCGAGCACGGTCGCGTCGTCGGGCGTCACGAGCAGCGCGGCGAGCCGGGTCGCCGCGTCGAGCATACGGTCGCTCGCCTTGCCGATGAAGATGGCGCGCCCCGGGTGCTCGAGGGGATCCGGCCGCGCGCGGTCGAGCTGCGCCGCGACCTCGCGCAGCGCGACCGCATCGAAGTCCATCTTCAGGCACAAGAGCGGCTGCGCCGGCGACACGCCCGCGACCCGGCTCGTGACCGGCAGGTCGATCGGGCTGACGATGTAGTGCGGCTCGCGCTCGCGATAGACCTGCCCCTCGAGAAGGATCTCCTTCGTGCCCTGTACGACGATGCAGAACGACGCGCGCCAGTGCCGCTTCGCGCGTTGCTGCGGGCGCGATACTTTGATGCAAGAAATTCCGGGCACCGGCGAGGCGTTCACGCCGTCGCTGGGGCACCACCGCGCGATGAGGTCCTTCAGTTTGTCGCGCCCGGGGATCACGGTGGCAGCCTAGCCCCGTGTAGACGATCGGGCAAGAACTGGAGACGGCCGTGTATTTCGCGTCCGCCGCGGCGGTGCCATGGTGGATCGCGAACCAAGGAGTGGATCGCGAACCAAGGAGTGGATCGCGAACCAAGGAGAGGTTTTCCATGCGTATCTTCCTCACGGGAGCCAGCGGCTTCATCGGCTCTGCCATCGTCCCCGAGCTCGTCCGCGCCGGCCACCGCGTGCTCGGCCTCGCGCGCTCGGACAGGTCCGCCGAGAGGCTCGCCGCCGCCGGCGTCGACGTGCAACGCGGCTCGCTCACGGATCTCGACAGCCTGCGCCGCGGCGCCGCCGCCTGCGATGGGGTGATCCATTGCGCGTTCTCCCACGACGACTTCAACGACTACGCCGGCAATTGCGAGAAGGACCGCGGCGCGATCGAGGCGCTCGGCAGCGCGCTCGCAGGATCCGAACGCCCGCTCGTCATCACCTCCGGCTCCGCTCGCTTCACGCCGGGCCGCGTCCTCACCGAGGACGAGACGGCCGACGCGTCGACCGCTGGCCCGCGGGCCGCCTCCGAGCAACTCGCCTTCTCGTTCGCGAGCCGCGGCGTGCGCGTGTCCTCGCTGCGGCTGCCGCCCTCGGTCCACGGCGATGGCGACCACGGGTTCGTCCCGATGCTGATCGACATCGCGCGCAAGACCGGGCGCTCCGGGTACATCGGTGACGGCGAGAACCGGTGGCCCGCGGTGCATCGGCTCGACGCCGCGCGGCTGTTCGTCCTCGCGCTCGAGAAGGCGCCGGCCGGCGCGCGGCTCCACGCGGTCGGCGACGAGGGGATCCCGACCCGCGACATCGCCGGCGCGATCGGCCGCAAGCTGGGCCTGCCGGTCGAGTCGGTCCCGACGGAGCACTTCGGCTGGCTCGGCGCGTTCTTCGCGCTCGACACCCCCGCGTCGAGCGCGCTCACGCAGGCGCGGTTCGGCTGGAAGCCCGAGCAGGCGGGCCTGCTCGCCGACCTCGAGCACGGCACGTACTTCGCGGGAACATAGCTGAGCTCTGACGAGCGTCGCCGGCGGGCTCCGTTGCGATCGCGCTGCCGCTCACGCCGCCGTACCTACCGTTCGTCGCGGCGATCGCCCCGCCCGGCCGATGGCGAGGGCGCGCGCCGCGCGCCGGTGGCACGGGTTGAGCGTCGCCCCCCACGGCGGCGCGCACGGAGCGCCCGCGGCGAGGGGCATGGAGATGCACGTCGTGAAGAACAAGCAGAGGAGTCCCTGGTTCTGGACAGGATGCTCGCGCGCTGCCGCGCTCGGCGCGCTCGCCCTTCTGGGGTTGCAGCCCGCGTGCGGCGACGACGGCGACGCGAGCGGCGCAGGCGCGGCGAGCGGCACCAGCGTCGGCACGGCGGGTGGCGGAGGAGCCCAAGACGGCTCGGGCGGCTCCGGCGGCTCGGGCGGCTCGGGCGGCTCGGCGGGGCAGGGGGGTGGCGCGCCCGCCTCGGAGCCGAACCCCTTGGCGGCGCCGCTGGTCGACTCGCTGACGCGGGCGCTGTCCGACGGCGACGAAGCGACGCTGGCGGCGCACCTCGGGCCGGAGGCGTTCTACGTCGACGCGCAGGGGCGGAGCGACGCGGCCGACGCGCCCCGAGCGCTGCTCGACGGCGGGCCCTGGATCATCGAATCCAGGGTCGACTCACACCACGACGTGTTCCGCGTGCAGGTGCGGCGAAACGACGAGACGAGCGTGCTCTTCGGCGCCGTCGGGGACGATGGACTGGCCTCCTGGCTCGCGCTCGCCGCTCCGCCGCCCTCCGATCCGGCGTCGACCTCACCGGTGATCCGTGCGTACCAGCAAGCGTGGATGGAAGGGGAGGAGGAGGAGCGCGCGGCGCTGCTCGAGCAGTGCTGGGCGGACGGCGCGCGCTACGTCGATCCGACCGCCGACGTCACGGGGCGGCCCGGCCTCGACGGGACCATCGCGGCGTTCCAGTCGGCTCTACCGGGGGCGACCCTCGTACCGACCAGCGGGGCGCTCGAGGCGCACGGCCTCGTGCACTTTCTCTGGCGCATCGAGGGCGCTGGCATGCCGCCGCTCGACGGGATGGATGTGGGCTTCGTCGATGGAGCGGGCGCTCTCACGTCGATCGCAGGGTTCTTCGGACCTCTCTCGCCGCCTTGAATCCTCTCACGGCCACGAGATCCGAGCTCTCTTGCCCGTCGAGCCAGCGGGTCGTCCTCGTCAGCGAGGGCTGCACTGCACGACGCAGATGGCCGAGGCGCCCTTCGCGCGCGCGCTCGCCTCGCACGAGCGCTTCGCTTGCTGTGATGCCATGAAGCGGTCTTTCCCTCCGCCGTTGCCGAACACCATCTGGTAGTTGCAGGCGCCCGCGAAGCCGCAGACGCGCACGGAAGCGCTCGCCGTGCACCACCAGGACGCTCCGCCCGTCGCGCTTCCGCTGCTGGAACCTTCGGCCGCGGCGCCGTCGCCCGGGGAGGTCCGCCGTCCGCCCGGCGCGGCGGCGGGCGCCTCGCCGGTCCGGTCGTCGCTGTCGGGCGACAGGGCATCGCCCGCAGCGCGGTCGCCGCTCGACGGGTCAGCGCCCGCCACCTCGTCGGCCTCCAGGTCGGGGCGAAGCGGGGTATTCGTCTGCAGCGGCGGGGGCGCGGGCGAGGCGCCGTTCGCCGTCTTCACGCCGGAAGGCTCGCTCTCCTCGGCCTCGACGACGGCGTGCTCCGGCGTCGCGCTCGCCATCAGGTACGCGACGCCGCCGAGCACGACGAGGGCGCCCACGCCGAGCGCGAACATCCCGCCCACGACGGCGAGCACGATCACGAGCGGCGACACGCCCGGCTTCGGGCGCGGCGGAGGGGGCGGCGGCGGAGGGTAGTAGTAAGGCGGCGGCTGCTGAGGAGTGTGATGCGGCGGCGGGGGACGGTACTGAGGATGCCCGGGACCGAACATCCCGCAGTCGTAGCGCAGTTGAGCCTTTCGCGCTGCGTGCGACAATCGCCCACGCTGTCGGTGAATGCGTGATCCCGCGGCGAGCGAGCTCGGATCGCCAGGATGCCGCGCGCTCGCGGGCGACGCGCGCGCCGGGGAACCAGGGTGTCGACGGAAGGCCTCTGTCGCGTAGCCCGTCTCCGGCGACGGCCATCAACCGTTCATCCGGGCGCCCCTGCCGAGGCGCGGTGGCGCTCCGCGCTTCTCCTGGCGAAGAACGCCGCCAGCGACGGCTGCTCCCCGTCGGCCTCGATCTCCTCGCTCCCCCCCAGCGCGACGTCCGGCCGCACCCCCGTCGCCTGGATCGACTCTCCGCCCGGCAGGAGCACCATGGCCGCCCCTGCGAGCACCGCGCGTCCGTCGTCGGGATCCGCCGTGACCTTCAGCGCCATCCCCTTGCCGTAGGTGCGCTCCCCGGCGACGAGCGCCCGCCCGTGCCACTGCAGGCAGCCGGCGAACAGCTCCGCCGCCGACGCCGTGCCGCGATCCACAAGGACCCACAGCGGCGCGCGGCACGGATCCCGGTGGCTCGACCGGTACACGGTCTCGTCGCCGTCCGCGTCGATCGCCCGCGCGAGCACGCTCCCCGGCTCCAGGAAGTCGCCCGCGAGCTCGAGGCACGCGGTGAGCTCCCCGCCGGGGTTGCCGCGCAGATCCAGGACGAGCGTCTCCAGCCCTTCCGCCTCGAGCGCGCGCAGCGCCGTGTGGACCCGGGCCGGCACGTCCAGCGAGAACCTCTGGATGCGCATGTACCCGACCCCCGGCGCGAGCAAGGCGCTCTCGACGGGCGACGTGCTCCCGCAGGGGTGGAGCGACGCGAGCAGCGCGTCGACGTCGGCCAGCGCCGGGGCGCCGACGGGCCGGGCGCCGGCCGCGCTCCCCGCGTTGTACATGATGAAGACGTTCGTCACGCTCGGCAGCACCTGGATGCCGATGAAGCAGTTGAAGTTGTTGCCGACCCTCGGACAGAGGAGCGATACCGCGGCGAAGAAGTTGATGAAGACCCGCACGTTGCCGAAGATGTACCGCCCTTGCCCCATGAACGTCGGGTGCAGCGTGCCCGCCTGATCGCCCGTCGTCAGGAACGAGAACGACGCCACGAACAGCGCGGCCATCATCGAGAACCACACGTTGAACGAGAAAGGGAAATTCATCCCGTTCGGGTGCATGTTCGGGAAGGGGAACAGCCCGAACACAGGAGACAGGCACACGTCCGGAAAACCGGCGCTCAGGCCGGCACCCTTGTTGTTCGCAGGGAGCATCGCGCTGGCCTCCTAGCCCAAGAGGATCTGCTTGCCGTTCACCGTGACCGTCTCCTCGGTCAGGATCGTGGCGTTCTTCGCCTTCGTGAACGCGGTCTTCTCCACGACCGTGTGCGACTCGCTGGCCTGCACGCTCAGGAGCGCGCTCACCCGCTGGTACACCGACGTGAACTTCTGGACCACGGCGTCGGCCACCATCCGGATCTTGCCCGCCTGCACCTCGAGCTCCGGCCCCCGGATCTCGACCCCCCGGTCTCCGGACAGCGAGAGCGCGCCCTCCCTGGCGTGCACCGCCACGTCGCCCTGGAGCGACAGGACCGTCCGCCCCCGCCCGTGCAGCACGCCGATTCCATAGTAGCTCTCCCCGCGGCCGATCACGAGCAGCGTGTCCCCGAGCGCAGGCTCGTACGGCAGCGCGAGCGCCATCGCGACGGCGACCGGCTGGCCGCCCGGCAGCTCCACGGCGACAGCGCCCGCTTCCAGCGCGGTGACGCGGGCCGGGCCCAGGTACTCCCCCGGCAGCGCGGCGACGTCGCCGGCCTGGCCCGCGCCGCCCGGCGCCTCGGCCCTCGCCAGGCCGATCCTGGGCACGTCCGCGCCGCGCGCTCGCCTCTCGAGATCCTCGTCGCCCGGCGCGTCCACCCGCACGGCGGCCCCGCGATCGCTCTCCTTCATGGCTCCCATCGACATGGCTCCTCCTCTACGAGCGCCGCTCGGGCGGCATCCAGGCCTCGGCCTCCAGCCGATCGACGTCCGTGCGCCTCGCCGTGGCGAGGTTGGCGTCGAGATATCGTGTCTTCTCGTCGCGGACGTGGTGCAGGTTCGCCCAGGTGAGGTCCGCGCCGCTGAAGTCGGCGCCCGAGATGTCCGCGTGAGACAGATCGGCGTAATGCGCCTTCACGCCCACGAACAGCGCCCCGGCCGCGCGGATCTCGTGCATCACCGTCTCCCGGATGTCGGCCCCCGCGAGGTTCGTTCCGGTGAGATCGGCCTTCATGAAGAGCGCGTTGCGGAGCATCGCCTTCGTCAGCCCGGCGCCGGCGAGCACGGCCTCGCCGAAGAAGGCGGTCTTCGCCATCGCGCCCGACAGCGAGGCCTGCCGCAGGTTCGCGCGCCTGAAGTTCGAGTTCGTCAGGATGGCGCCGTCGAGCCGCGTCCGCTCCAGGTTGCACTCGGTGAAGTCGCAGTTCGACAGGTTGCACCCCGACAGGTCCATCCCCGAGAGGTCCCCGAGCGCGAAGAAGCACCGCGAGATGGTCAGTCCGGCGAGCGACGTGCGGGTCAGGTCCACGCCGGAGAAGTCCACGCAATCGAAGATCGCCTTGTCGAAGCGGATGCCCTCCACGCGCGCGGACCTGAGCGTCGCCTGCGAGACGAGCGCGCGCGTCAGGTCGGCGCCCGCCAGGTTCGCCCCCTCCAGCACGCAGCGCACGATCCTCGACCCGGACAGGTTGGCGCCGGAGAGATCGGCCTCGGTGAAGACCACCATCTCGAGGTCCTTGCCCGACAGATCCGCGCCCGGCAGCCGCGCCCTGTACAGCATGCACGACTTCAGCGTCGCGCCCCGGAAGTCCGCGCCGGTGAGATCGCAGTTCGCGAGCGTCGTCTGGTCGAGCGTCGCCCCCCGGAAGCTCGCGCCCCGGAGGTTCGCGCCCTGGAGCGACGACAGCGTGAGGTTCGCGTTCTCGAAGCTCACCCCCGCGAAGTCCATCTCCTCCAGCGCCGCGCCCTCGAGGTTCGCCCCGGAGAGGTCGAGCCGGCCGAGCCGCGCGCCGTCGAACACCGTCTTCTTCAGCTTCTTCGGGAGCACGGCGTCGCGGAGATCGGCCTTCAGGAGCACCACCGTGTCGAGCTCGGCGCCCGAGAGATCGGCCCGCCGGAGGTCCGCCTCGGCGAACGACGAGCCCTCGATCCGCGCCCCCGAGAGCGACGCGCCCTCGAGGTTCGCCCGCGTGAACGAGCTCTGCGACACGGTCGCGCCGTCGAGCGCCGCGCCCGACATGTCGGCGAGGTCGAGCCGCGCGCCGGCGATGACCGCCCCGGAGAGCTCCGCGCCGGCCAGCCGCGACTCGGCGAGGTTCGCCCCCTGGATCTGCGCGCCGGTCAGGTTCGCGCCGGCGAGCCGGCCCCGCACCAGGCTGGCGCCAGCGAGGTTCGCGCCGGACAGGTTCGCGCCCGAGAGATCGCTCTCGACGACGACGGCCCCCTCCAGGTCGGCGCCCGAAAGATCCGCGCCGCCGAGCGCGCACCAGGCGAGCTCCGCGCCGCGGAGATCGGCGCCCGACAGATCCGCGCCGTCCAGCAGCAGCCGGCCGAGCTTCGCGCCGCGCAGCCGGGCCTTGCGGAGGCCGGCGCCCCGCAGGTCCATCTCGCCGATCGTCCTGCCGTCGAGCGGCTCGCCCGCCTCGACCAGCGCCTTCAGCTCGTCCGGGGTCATCGATCCCGCTCCAGGGTCGACTTCTTCAGGTTCGCCCCCCGGAAATCACAGCCGGATCCCGAGGTCTCGTAGAATTTTGCATCGTAGAGGTTCGCGTCGACGAACTTCGCCTCCGGGACCCGCGCCCTGAGCAGGTCCGCGTCGAACAGGTTCGCCCGCGTGAAGTCGGCGCGCGTGAGGTCGGCCCGGTCGAACCGGGCGCCCCGCATGTTGGCCCCGAAGAAGCTCGCGCCCTCGGCCGTGGCCTCCGTGAAGTGGGCGCCCGTCAGCACGGCGAGGCTGAGATCCGCGCCGGTGAGGGTCGCGCCCAGCCACACGCTCCCTTCGCCCCGCGCGCGCGCGAACACCGCCTGGGTCAGGTCGGAGCCGGCGAAGCTCGTGCCGTCGAGGGTGGCGCCCGCGAACGTGGCGGAGGTCGCCCTGACCTTCGACACGAAGCACCGCGTGAGCGAGGCCTGCGACAGGTCCGCGCGCTCCAGCACCGTGCCCTCCAGGAAGGCCACCGTCCACGTCGCCCCGCGCGCGATGGCCCCCGTCATGTCCGCCCTCGAGAAGATGAGCTGCGACCCCTGCGTGTTCGAGAGATCGGCCTCCATGAGCCGCGCGCCGTCGAACGAGGTGCTCTCCAGCGTGGCGCCGCGGAAGACGGCGCGCTCTGCCCACGCGCTTTGCAGTGTGGCGAGGCTCAGGTCCGCGTCCGTGAAGTCCGCCTCCCGCACGTCGGCGTCGAACAGCACGGCCTGCTTCAGGATGGCGCGCGTGAGCCTGGCGCCCCGGAGGTTGGCGCCCGTGAGGATGGCGCCGGTGAGGTTCGCGCCGGTCAGGTCGCGGCCGCTCAGGTCCTGCTCGCTGAGGTCCTGGTCGCTGAGATCGCTCCCCGGCCCGATCTGCCCGGGCGGCCGCGGCGGGGCCGTGGAGAGGCCCAGCGACGCGAGCTTCGGATCCCCGGCGAGCTTGTCCCACGCCGCGAGCCCCGGGACCTGCGCCCCGCGCGCGACAGCGAGCGACTTCGCCTCCTCCACGGCCCGCGCGACGCGGCGGAAGGCCGTCCGGAGCGCCGCGTCCGTCACCATGGGCGACGCCTCGGCGCTCATCGGCGCCAGGGCCTGCGACGCCTTCGGCAGGTGGCGCAGCGCCTCGGCGATGACGCCGCCGAGGACCTTCCCCCCCGGCACCGCGACGCCCGCGAGCGCCGCCATCGCCCGACGGATCCTGTCCTGCTGCGGCTTCGCGACGTCGCCGAGCCGCGCCTTGAGCAGCGCCGACAGCGGGTCGAGCCCCTCCGCGCCGGCCGGCGGCGCCGCGTCGTCGCCCTTCTTCTGCAACGCCTGCAGCGCCCGCCATTCCTCCTTGAGCTCCGGCGTGAGCTGCTCCTCGATCTCGAGCGGATCGGCCTCGAACCGCGCGAGGATCTCGCGGTAGTGCGCCTCGGGCAGCGCCGGCCCGTCGAGCGGCTCGGAGGCGACGAGCGTGGTGACGCGCGAGAGGTCGTCGTCGGTCACCTCCGTGAGGCCGCGCCACGTGAGGAACAGGGCCCCCTTGTCGAGGTCGGCGAGCAGCGTGTCGAGGTGCATCGGCACCTCCCGGAACCCGCGCTCCGCGTCGTTCGCGAACACGCGGATCCGGAGGCCCGGCAGCTTCGACCGGAAGACCTCCGCGTCGGGGTGGAGGTTCTGGAACAGGAGATCCTCGTCGCCGCGCAGGTACGGGAGCCACTGGTCGGGCCGGGCCGCGTTGAAGAACGTCCAGTCGAAGTCGTCGGCGTAGTACGGCGCGCGCTTCTCGCGGTACGCCTTGCCGTAGTTCTTCCCGACCCTCGCGCGCCGATCGGGCCGGTTCGGCGACAGGGGCCCGAACCCCGCGGGCGCCGGCCGATCCGAGCGCGACAGCAGCAGATCGTCCGCGCCCTCGACGTTGGGGAGCTCGCGCGTCCCGTGGCCCCTGCCCACCGGGTTCAGCGGGTGCCCGGGCCCGCCGAAGCTGCGCCGGTCGCCGAGGGGCATCCGGTCGAACGGCACCGCGTCGCTCATGGCGGGCCCGAGCAGGCCATCCATCCACACGCGGTCGCCGACCACGCGCAGGATCTTCGACCAGGACCCGACGCCGAACCGCACCGGGCACTCGGTCATGCGCGCCTTGCCCGGCGTGTGGCACGTGCCCAGCAGCATCACGTCGGCGTGCGGCTTGAAGTCCACGAGATCGCTCGGGTACAGGCACTCGCCGGTCTGGTCGTGATCGTCGTCGTGGAACACGTCGCCGCGCAGCGTCTCCTGCGCGAGCACCGGGTGGCCCTCGGGCAAGGCGAGCGGCGCTCCGGGCTCGAGGACGAATTTCGCCCGGACGATCAGGGTCATCTCCGGCTGGGGCGGCCTCCGCGAGGTGACCTTGCTGCCGAAGAGAAACGGGGTGAGGTTCTTGTTCGCCATCCGTGGGGTTCGCCGCGCGTGCGCGTCACACCATGAGGTGGAATGCCGCGATGTCCGTGCGGACGGGCACGACCTTGCTCCGGTCCAGCGTGATCTTCATCTTCTCCGGCGCCATCGAGAGCGTGGGGCCGATGCTGGCCTCGAGCGTCGCGGCGACGGTGACGGACGCCTTCAGGCCGACCGTGGCGCTGACCGTGCCGCCGACCGTGCAGGTCACCTCCCCGCCGAGCGTCGCCTCGACCATCGCCCCCAGGACGACCTCGTTGACCATGCCGAGGTTGATCGTCGTCTCGATCCCTTCGACCACGGTCTTGCTGTCGCCCTTCGTGTACGAGTCCGCGTCCCCGTACATATCGCTCTCGGTGTCGGCGTGCGTCTCGGAGATGATCTTGGTCGCCTTCGTCTTGTTCTTGATGATGTCGGCCTCGGTGGTGTCCTCGATCTTCCCGTCGACCCTGGTCGAGGTCGTGATCGACCCGGCCTTCATGGTGGACTTCGACTCCCCCTT
This sequence comes from Sorangium sp. So ce119, assembly GCF_051524405.1. Taxonomy (NCBI): domain Bacteria; kingdom Pseudomonadati; phylum Myxococcota; order Polyangiales; family Polyangiaceae; genus Sorangium; species Sorangium sp. So ce119. The sequence goes on from NZ_CP150310.1 coordinate 1,509,293, forward strand.
GACCGTCGTCTCGTCGGTCATCGACGTGGCGTGGGTCGTCGACACCATCGTGTCCGCCCAGGTCTCGTTGGAGATCGAGGGCACCGGCAGCTTCGCCGATCCGGTATAGGACGAGATGCTCTTGGCCCACGTCCTGTCGACGATCGTGGGGTTCTCGCCGAGGACGCCCGACGGAGGGAGCCCCCAGGGGTCCGTGATCTCGTCCAGGTCGCGCGGCGGGCTGTCGTGTCCGGTGCGGCTCTCCAGCTTGCTGCCGTGATGGAACTCGAAGGCATCGCCGTGGTAGGTGGTGTGCACCTCGCCCTTCACGGTCTTCTCGCGCAGGCGCTTCTCGCCGCGGGGGCCCTGGATGAAGTCGAACTCGCCCGACCCCTGGAAGGTGATGCTCTTCTCGTTGATCTGCCCGTCCTCCGCCTTCCAGCCGCTCTCGAACTCGCGCCGTCCGAGGACGGTCATCTTGTAGGTGCCCCCGATGACCTCGACCTTGTCGCCCCGCGTGGTCGTGACCCGGTTGCCGTCGGTGTGGTCGCGCCAGGTGTAGTCGTCCTCCTCGGCCGCGCCGACGCGCAGGAAGGACGACATGCCTTCGCCGAAATCAGGCACATGGAGGATACCGTACTTGCCATCGCCGGCCATGGGAGCTCCGTATCCGGTGGCGCGTGGAGCGTGCTGCTCGCGCCCTCACACGAAGAGGTTGAACGCCGAGATGATCTTGCTCGCGAGCGCGATCTCCGTCTTGCTCCCGTGGAGCTCGACGCCCGCCGGGCTGATCTTGATCGTGGGGCCGACGGAGACGTCGATGCTCGCGGTCATGCTGAGATCCACCTTGGCCCCGATGGTCACGTCCACCGTGCCGCCGACCGTGCAGGTCACCTCCCCGCCGAGCGTCGTCTCGACCATCGCCCCGAGGACCACCTCGTTGACCATGCCGAGGTTGATCGTCGTCTCGATCCCTTCGACGACCGTCTTGCTGTCGCCCTTCGTGTACGAGTCCGCGTCCCCGTACATCTCGTCCTTGGTGTCGGCGCGGGTCTCGGAGATGATCTTGGTCGCCTTCGTATAGCTCTTGATGATGTCGGCCTCGGTGGTGTCCTCCATCGTCCCGTCGACCTTGGTGGAGGACGTGATCGACCCGGCCTTCATGGTGGACTTCGACTCCCCCTTGACCGTCGTCTCGTCGGTCATCGAGGTGGCGTTCGTCTTCGTCACCATCACTTCCGCCCAGGTCTCGTCCGAGATCGAGGGCACCGGCAGCTTCTCCGAGCCGGTATAGGACGAGATGCTCTTGGCCCACGTCCTGTCGACGATCGTGGGGTTCTCCGTCGGGATCGCCTGGGGCGAGGGCGGATTCTTGTCATCGATGAAGTCGTCGGTGACATTCAGCGTGGGGAACGTGTCCGTGCCTGTCTGGCTCTCCTTGATCTTCCCGTAGTAATAGTCGTAGACGTCGCCGTGGTAGAGGGTGTGCACCTCGCCCTTGATGGTCGTCTCGACCACCTTCCACGTCCCGCCGTAGTTCTGCACCCACTCGATGGTGGTGCCGCCGCCGAAGGTCTCGCTGACCTCGGTGACGTGCCCTCCCGACACGTCCCAGCCCGCCTGGTGCTCCCCGCGGCCGAGGATGAGCAGGCGGTAGTTCCCCCCGATCACCTCGACCTTGTCGCCCTTGGTGGTCGAGATGCGGTTTCCGTCGGTGTGATCGCGCCAGCCGCCCTTCGTGTGCAGCTTCGCGGTCTCGGCCTTCCGCTCGCCCACGGGCACGAAATTCGGCGAGCCGTCCCGCTTGCGGTCGTCGTCGGTGAAGGTCTGAATCCGCTCGGCGAGGTCGTCACCCGGGTTCTCGCCGAGGGGCGCAGCGGCCCCGAGGCGCAGGTAGGACGGTTCCCCACCATTGAGATCCGGTACTTCGAGGAGCGCGAACTTGCCTCCGGACACAGTGCCTCCGTATCGAGCGAGGACAACGACGCAAGGCGTCGCCCCGTCGCTGTCGCCCTATCCTAGGTCACCGAGAGGTGGCCGTCCAAGCAGAAAACCGCGCGTCTCGCTCGCCTCGCGGGCGTGAGCGATCGCGGGAGCGCGCGCCTCACGAGGCCTCGGCGGGGATCTGGCTGGCCGACTCGGCCGCTCGGTGCGCGACGGCCCACACGAATTCCGGCAGGAGCGCGAGGGAGTGCGGGTCCTGCGTGACGCCGATCAGGCCGCTGATGAACTCCAGCGGGTGCTCGCGGCGGCCCCTGTCGATGAAGCGGAGCTGGGCGCTCGTCAGCCCGGGCGGGATCTCGGAGAGGCCGGGCCCCTGCGGGTTTCCGAGCCCTCCGAGCGCGTCGCTCCGGGCCTCCGCGGCCAGGTAGCGCTCGTGCCACGTCTCGATATAGGGGTTCGGGGCGAAGTAGTCGTTGGGCCAGGCGCGCAGGTAGGGAAACAGCACGTGGATCCACCCGGTGAGCTCATCGGCCGGGTTCTCGTACCTGAAAAAGGCGCGCCAGAACTTCGGATCGGCGCGCCCCTCCGCCGACGCGGCGATCTGGTCGAGCACGGGCAGGAGCGCGCGCGTCCAGCGATCCTGCCCGAAGGAGCCGAGGGTCGCCGCGCGCTGGCGCACCCAGCGCCAGTCGTCGGACGTGCCGAGCAGGTAGATGCGCGGGATGCCGCGCCGCGGGTACACCATGTCGCCCGGGAACGGCGGCTCCCAGTCGTGGTGCGGCGCGAGCGGCGTTGTGACGGTGAGCTCCGACGCGACCCGCTCGACCGGCCCGGTGGTGGAGAAATTGGCTGTCACGAGCTCTCGCAGCCTGCCGATACGCGCCGAAACCTGCCTGGAAAAATCCGGAAACAATGCGGGCCACGGGTTCACGTCGCCCAGGGTGAAGTCGGGCCGCTCGACGACGAGCTCGAACTCGTGATCCTCGGGGAGGAAGCGGCGCCGCTGCTCCTCGCTCGCGGCGAGGTGGAGCGTGAAGCCGCGCGCCAGGCAGAACCAGATCACGTCGGGCGAGAGGACGAGGGGATAGCGCTGGGTGAAGGCGGTATAGGCGGCCTGGACGAGCGGGTGCAGGTCGGTGCGCCCCACGAGCGGCAGGCGGTGGCGGTAGGTGGCCTCGATCGGCGCGACCAGCAGGCTCTGTATCGCGGCCTCGCTCTGGAATTCCGGCAACGGCGCCGTCGCGGGCTCGACATCAGCAACGACGATCGTCCTAACGTTCATGACCCCTGGCCCTCCTGGCCCGCCGCGGCGCCCTCGTGACAGGGCGCCGTCCTTCGTACACGAGCGTGCCGCGCGCGACAACCAGCGGCGCCGGGCCGCCGATCCCGGTGGCGCGGGGTGGAACGCGCGCCGTCGACGCCGGCGGCGCCGTCGACGTCATCGACGCCATCGACCCCTGCCGGGCATGGTCCCGTGGTAGCGTGACTTTTCGAGAGCGGAGGACGCCCGCGCGCCGCGCCGCGGCGATGTTGCGCGCCGCTGGTGGATGATGCACGACTACGGACGCCAGCTCGCGGCCGCAGCGGGTCGCCCCGGAGGAGGATCGCAGCAGATGAGTTCACGCCAGCCGAGTTCGTACGTGGCGAGCGCGCCGGCCAACCCGAAAGCGGCCCTGCGGATCGACTATCTCAAGAAGGTGTATGGGCTCTTCACGGCGAGCCTGGTCCTTTCCTCCATCGGCGCGATGTGCGCGCTCTACATCGGGGCGCCGGACGTGGAGGAGGGGGGCGCGATGCCGCCGCTGGTCGAGCTCTTCGCGGCTCACCCGATCCTCTCGATCGGGATCGTGTTCGGCGTGATGTTCGGCGCCCGCGCGGTGCGCCGCGTCCCCGGCGTCAACGTCCTCGCGCTCTTCGGGATGGCGGCGATCCTCGGCGTCACCACGGCGCCGGCGCTCTACATGGCCCAGGTCGCCGCGGGCCTCGGCGGCACCCTGTCGTCGGCGCCGGTGCGGGACACGTTCATCCTGACGGTCCTCACGTTCGGCAGCCTCACGCTGGGCGTCCTGCTCACGAAGGAGGACCTGTCGTTCCTGGCCAGCGGGCTGGTGATGGGCGCCATGGTCGTCCTCGGCGCCATGCTGCTCAACGTCGTTCTCGGGAGCACGCTCCTCGGACTGGCGATCGCCAGCGTCTCCGTGCTCGTGTTCGGGGGGTACGTCCTGTACAACACCTCGCGCCTCCTCCACTCGGGCGAGGAGGACCCGGTCGGCGGCGCGCTCGACCTCTACCTCAACTTCATCAACCTCTTCTCGTCGATCCTGCAGATCCTCTCGGGCCGCCACTTCTGAATCGCGCGCGCTCGTGCACCTGACCGCCTCCGGGCTCCTCTCTCGCCCGGGGCGGACGCTGGTGGGCAGCTTGACGCCCCTTTTCCGGTGGGTAAGAACGGGCCGACCATGAGTCGCCCGCTCCGCGTCGCTGCGCTTGCCGTCTCCCTGTCGCCGCTCGTCAGCGTCTTTTTCACCGTCTCTTTCACCGTCTCTTGCAGCAAGCCCGCCGAGGGGACGCCGGCGGCAGCGGCGGAGCCCGTCGAGCTCGCCGCGCCGGCGAACGTCAAGCGGGTGGACATCGCCGTCAACGACAGCGGCTTCTCCCCGTCGACGATCGAGCTGAAGAAGGGAGAGCCGGTCGTGCTCCGCTTCACGCGGACGACGAAGAGCGAGTGTCTGAAGGCGATCGCGATTCCCGATCTGAAGATCGAGAAGGACCTGCCGCTGAACACGCCGGTCGAGGTGGCCGTCACCCCGGAGAAGGAGGGGAAGATGGTGCTTCAGTGCTGGATGGCGATGATCAAGGCGACCATCAACGTGGTCGGCTCGTGACGCCGTCGCGCCTTCGTGCGGGGCGCGACGCTGTCAGAGGATGAGCCAGAGCTCGGCGTCGTAGCGCTTCGCGTCCCGCGCCCCGCGGCGCGTCCCCGAGGCGGGCGCCGCCGCGCTGGCCGGCTCGCCGGGCGGCCGCGTGGGCGGCGCGCCGGCGTGGGGCACGTCGATGCCCGAGGCCGCGCAGCGGGCCACGGCGAAGCGGAGCATCTCGCGCACGTCGCTCGCGGTGAGCATGCCGCTCGTGCGGTGGCGCGCGATCGCGGCCGCGCGGTCGACGCACTCGACGCAGGGCGCCGCCTCGGACCTGAACCGGAAGAGCAGCGTCCCCTCGGGCCACCCGAGCGCCGTCGCCTCGATGCTCACCACGACGAACTCGCCGTCACGGACCACCTGCGTCGCGGCCGCGCTCGCGCTGTCCTCGCCGCCGTCGGCCGCCCCGCCCCGCAGCAGAAACCAGTAACGTTCCATGAGGCGCTCGACGTCGCGCGGCTCACCGTGAGCGATGATGTCTGTCATCCATGACCTCCGAGGTCTCAATGTGAGACCTTGTCCCGGGTCCGGCGACGCCATGGAGAGTCAGGAAATGTCCTCCCAGACGGACAATGTCCGGGCGGCCTCTGCCGCGGCGCGGCGCGGTCTCGGCGTCGCCTCGAGGCTGTCAGGGGAGGCGCAGGAACGTCGCGGCAGTGTGAGCTGGATCACGAGGCAAGCGGTAAGTTTCGCTTCCCTTTGGGGGCTCCGTGAGTAAGCTCTGCGCCCCCCAACCCGCCCGGCGGAAAACGCCCCGGTTCTTCGCTCCGAACCGGCTCTCATCGAGGCGCGCCGAGGGGATCGCCCGCGCGGCGCGCCGCGCGGTACCAGTCCGAGCCACCCCCAGACGGAGCGAGAAGGCAGTCGCATCATGAATCAGCATCCCGGCATCATCGGCAAGAAGATCGGCATGACGCAGATCTTCAGCGAGACGGGCGAGGTCCTGCGTTGCACGGTCGTGCAGGCGGGCTGCGTCGTCATCGGCAAGCGCACCCTCGAGAAGGACGGCTACAGCGCCCTCATCCTCGGCCTCGGCGAGCGCGCCGAGCGGCACACGACCAAGCCGCTCGCGGGCGCGTTCAAGAAGTCGGGGCAGACGCCGAAGCGCATCGTGCGCGAGCTGCGCTGCAGCCCCGAGCACGCGGCGAAGTACGAGCTCGGGCAGACGCTCAAGGTCGACGAGATCTTCGAGGTCGGCCAGCGCGTCGACGCGCAGGGCCGCTCGCGCGGCCGCGGCTTCAGCGGCGTCATCCGCCGGTGGAGCTTCGCCGGCGCGGTGAGCTCGCACGGCACCCACGAGTACTTCCGCCACGGCGGCTCGATCGGTACCAACATGACCCCCGGTCGCACGCTGCCCGGCCTGAAGATGCCCGGCCACTACGGCGACGAGACGGTGAGCGCGCTCAACCTCAAGATCGCGAAGCTCCTCCCCGAGGACAACCTGATCCTCATCGAGGGCCCGGTCCCCGGCCCGAAGAACCAGGTCGTCACGATCCGCGGCGCCGTGAAGAAGCGCGGCGGCAAGGGGCTCCCCACGCCGGCGCAGCAGCCGACCAAGAAGAAGGGCGGCTGAGCCGCCCGTCCGGCGGAGCGCGCGCGTAGGAAGACGAACGCGCGCGCGCGCCCTGCCGGCACGCCCTCCGGTAAACCGTGCCGCAGAAGCCCAGGAACCCCTACAAGCGCCCGGACGCCTTCACGAAGGCGGCGAAGGCGCAGGGCTATCCGGCGCGCAGCGTCTTCAAGCTCGAGGAGATCGATCGCCGGGTGCGGCTGCTCCGCCCTGGCCAGCGCGTGCTCGATCTGGGCGCCGCGCCCGGCTCGTGGTCGATGTACGCCGCGCAGCGGATCGGCGCGTCGGGCAAGCTGCTCGCTGTCGATCTCTCGCCGATCACGGCGGCGTTCGGCCCGCAGGCGACGGTGGTGCAGGGGGACGCGCTCTCGCTGACGAACGAGGCGCTCGCGCAGTTCGCCCCGTACGACGTGGTGCTGTCGGACATGGCGCCCGCGACGAGCGGCAGCAAGATCGCCGACCAGGCGCGGAGCTACGAGCTGTTCATGCGCGCCGTGGCCGTGGCCGAGGCGCTGCTCGCGCCGGGCGGCGCGTTCGTCGGCAAGATCTTCATGAGCGAGGACTTCGTGAAGGCCCGCGACGCGCTGCGGAACCTCTGCGAGGAGGTCCGGAGCATCCGGCCCGAGGGGACGCGCGCGAACAGCGTGGAGCTGTTCCTGGTGGGGCTGCGGCGGAAGGCAGCGGGGAAGACGGGATAGGCGCGCGGGGCTGCCTCGAATACCGCCTCAGAACGCGTTGTGCCCCGTGAGCGCGTTCCCGAGGATCAGGCAATGCACCTCGTCGGTGCCCTCGTACGTGTACACGCTCTCGAGGTTGAGCATGTGCCGGACGACCGGGTAATCGAGCAAGATCCCGTTCGCGCCGAGCACGCCGCGCGCGGTCCTCGCGATCTTGAGCGCCCAGCCGACGTTGTTCCGCTTGCACAGCGAGACCTGCACCGGGCTGATGCCGCCGGCGTCCTTCAGCCGCGCGAAGTGCAGCGCCATGATCTGCCCCTTCGCGATCTCCGTCGCCATCTCGACGAGCTCGGCCTGGATGAGCTGCCGCGACGCGATCGGCTGGCCGAACTGCGTCCGCTCGCGCGCATAGGAGACCGCGGTCTCGTAGCAGGCGCGAGCGGCGCCGAGCGCGCCCCACGCGATGCCGAAGCGCGCCTGGGTCAGGCAGCCGAGCGGGCCCTTCAGGCCGACCACCCCGGGCAGCATGTTCTCCTCGGGGACGCGCACCTCGTTCAGGACGATCTCGCCGGTCGGGCTCGCGCGCAGGCTCATCTTGCCGTGGATGAGCGGCGTCTCCAGCCCCTTCATCCCCCGCTCCACCACGAAGCCGCGGATCGACTCGGGCCCTCCGTCATCCACCTTGGCCCACACCACGCAGAGGTCCGCGATCGGCGCGCTCGTGATCCACATCTTCGTGCCCGTGAGCACATACGAGCTCCCGTCCTTGCGGGCGCGCGTCTTCATCGAGCTCGGATCCGAGCCGCTGTCGGGCTCCGTCAGCCCGAAGCAGCCGATCAGCTCGGCCGCGGCCATCCGCGGCAGCCAGCGCTGCTTCTGCGCCTCGGAGCCGTACTTCCAGATCGGGAACATCGCCAGCGAGCCCTGCACGCTGACGAAGCTGCGCAGGCCGCTGTCGCCGTACTCGAGCTCCTGCAGCGCGAGGCCGTAAGCGACCGAGTTCATGCCGGCGCAGCCGTAGCCGGTCAGCGAGCCCCCGAGCAGGCCGAGCGCGGCGATCTCGGGGATCAGGTCGGTCGCGAACTCCTCGCGGGCGAACAGGTCCGCGGCGCGCGGCAGGTAGCGCTCGCGCACGAAGCGACGGACGGAGTCGCGGACCATGCGCTCCTCGTCGGAGAGCAGCGGGTCGATCGCCATGAGCTGATCGAGCGAGACGGGCTCCTGCGCAGCGGCCATGGGCAGAGCCTCTAGCGTGCCTTCGCGCGGCGCGGAAGGGGCAGCGCCGGCGGGCGCGGCCGGCTCACGGGCGGCCAGCTCACGGTCGGATCGAGACGAGCGTGCCCTTCCTTAGCGAGAGCGCGCCGTGCCAGGCGGCCGGCACCTCGGGCGTCGTCCACTCGAACAGCCAGGCGGCGTCGAGCGGCGCGAGGTTCACGCAGCCGTGGCTGCGCGGGGTGCCGAAGTCGTCGTGCCAGTACGCGGCGTGGAACGCGAACCCCTCGGTGAAGTACTGGACGAACGGCACGTCGCGGAAGTCGAACGGATCCTCGTCCTCCTCGTCGCCGTCCATCGTGACCGTGACGTGCTTCGTGTGGATGCGGAACAGCCCCTGGATGGTCGAGCGCGTGGTCGCGGGGTCGCCGAGGCCGTCCGCGCCCGTCGAGACCAGGGTCACGTAGACAGGGCGCGAGCCCTCGTAGGCGACGAGGCTCTGCTGGTTGATCGAGACGTCGATCCACTTCCGCCCGCGCACCGCCCACGCGGGCGCCCTGGGGAGCGGATCGACGCGCACGACGTCGTCGGCGCGGACGAGCGAGCCGTCGCGCGCCTCGAGGTGATCGACGCCGCCGACGCGCCGGGAGGCGCCGGACAGCGGGATCGCCTCGCGGAAGCGGAGCGGGGCGCGGGTGAGGCCGCCGCGCTCGCCCGGGACGAGGCGCGAGGCGTGGCGGCGCTTCGCGAAGGCCACGGGGAGCGCGACGTCCTCGGCGAGCCGGAGCCCCGAGAACGCGCTCGGCCGGATGACGCGGGTGCGGTCGAGCGGCAGGACGGTGAGGTCGGTGGTCAGGCCGAAGCGGCGCCCGTCGTGATCGAAGGTCGAGAGCAGCGCGAAGCCGGAGCGCGTGCGGGCGCGGCCGAGGACGAGCGCGTCGGGCGCGCGGCGATCGCCGGCGAGCCCGGGCGCCGGCCGGCCATAGAGCAGGACCGAGGGGGTCGCGTCGGGGGGCGGCGGCGCGACGAAGTCGGGCGCGCGCGCGGCGGTGGCGGCGCGCAGCAGGTGCGGGCCGAGGTCGGGCTCGGCGGCGCGCTGCTCGTCATCGCTCGGCAGGCGCGCGTAGAGCGGCGGGGTGGGGGAGCGCGACATCACGTACGTGTAGGGCAGGCCGTTGAGCCAGGCGGCGAGCTCGGCGCCCGGCGCGGCGTGGAGGGCCGGGGGCGCTGCGTCTGCCGCGGCGTGGAGGGCCGGGGGCGCTGCGTCTGCCCCGGCGGGGAGGGGCGCGGGCGCTGCGTCTGTCGCGGCGTGGAGGGCCGCGGGCGCCGCGTCTGTCGCAGCGGGGACCGCTCCGAGGCGCGCGTGCGGGGCTGCGGGCGCGGCCTCGCCGCGGAGATCCAGCGAGGCGAGCGCGGCGCGCGGGGCCGCGGCCTCGCCGCGGGGGGCCGACGGCGCGGGCGAGGCGGGCTGGGCGAAGAAACGGCGGATGGGGCGGCGCGACGAGGCTTCCACCGCGAGGTCGTGGATGTTGAGCGTGGCGCTGGCGCCGATGCAGACGTAGCCGCTCGGCTCGATGCGGTACCAGCCCCCGGCGCACGACTCCCTGCCGGACGGCTCCGGCCGGCGCGCGACCACGGCGCCGGCGCGCAGGTAGCCGATGCGCCGGCTGGTCCAGCGCGGCTCGGCGAACACCCAGGTCTCCCTGGCGATGCTCGCGAGCTCGTGCACCTCCTCTTTCGGCGTCAGCGGGGCGGTCGGGGGCGGATCGAGCCGGGGGAGCTCGTCGGAGCCGTCGTCGACGAGCTGCGGCGGCAGCACCGGCAAAGCGAGCGGGTCGACGCCTGGCGCCGCGAGATCCGCGGCTGGATCCGTCGTGGCGCTCGCCGTCGGATCCATCGCGGCACCCGCGCCGGGGGGCGCCGCGGGCCCTGCAGGATCCGCGGCGGCCGCCGGGACTGCCAGCGAGGGAGCAGGGGCCGCGAGGGGGGGCACCGCCGCGCTTGCCGGCGCGGTGACGGCCGAGGCAGGAGCAGGGGCCGGGGACGTCGCGGTCGGCTCGGACGCAGGGCGCGGGCAGCTCACGTTGAGCGCGGAGAGCGCAATCGTCGGCAGCAGGAGAAAGCCTCGCACGCGCATACGGACGCGCGTAACAGGAGGCGCAGACGAGGGCCAAGTTCGAGGAGGCCTCCTGTTCGTCGTCCTGCTCTCAGCGCCGGTGTCCTCCGCCTTCAGCCGGCGACCGCCGCCAGCTCGCGCCAGCGCGCCGCCGTGCGGCGTCGGGCAGCGCGCGACCGGTGAAAGCGACCGCGGGCCCTGCTGCAGCTCAGAGGTCGCGCGCGCACATGGCGGTGACGTAGTAGCGCCGCGTGGTGTTCGCGTAGGCAACCTGATAGTCCGTCGTCTGCTTGAACGCGGCGGCCAGGAAGCTGCCGCCGTGCATGAAGCGCGTGCTGGAGCGGTTGTCGAGCCGCGAGCAGTCGTTGCAGGGCGTCAGAAGCTGATAGATGTCGGCGCCGTCGCGGGTGGACTTGTACGCGTTGCCGGCGAGATCCAGGTGACCCCAGCGCCCGGCGCCGTGGGGGAAGCTGCCGACGTCCGTGATGTCCGTGTGCGCGCAGGGATACTGCCGCGAGTCCGTGGGGTAGTTCGTGATACAGCTATTCCCCGGGGTTCCGTCGCCCGCCGGGGTTCCGTCGCCCTGGCAGCACCAGGACCCGTCCTGGAGCGTGATGTCGGAGACGCTGGAGCCGCCCCACGGATAGATGCGCTGCTCGTCGCCGCCGGCAGAGGCGTAGTTCATCTCCGCCTGGGTGGGCAGCCGGCCGCCGTCCCACGCGCAGAACCCGAACAGCTCGAACCACGTCGCGCAGACGATGGGCTTCTTCTCCTTGGCTCCCGGGGTGTCGCTCCAGGTCGGCCAGCCGTACGGATCGCAGATGAGCGCAGTCCGGAGCGCGCCCGTGTCGGCGGCGAGCTGCGAGTTCCACGACGGGTCCCAGCCGCTGTTGGGGATCTTCGGGTGAGCGCCCGAACCGGCCGCCGGCGGGTTCGCCTGCGTCGGGCCGCCGGTCTGCTCGATGTACTGACGGAAGCGCCCGACCGTGATCGTGTACTTGTCGAGGTGGAAATCGCTGATCGTCGCCGGAAGCCCCGGGTTGTTGAGCCGGTTGAACGTGCCGCCGGGCACCCGGAGCGTCGCGCAGCAGTCGTCGTTCCCATCGACGCCGCAGCTGGCGCCGGCGCCCGGCGCGTTGCTGTTGCAGCTTATCGGCAGGCCAGACACCCCGCCTCCACTTCCGCCGCCCTCGCCCCCGGCGCCCCCCTCTCCGCCAGCGCTCGTCGTCGTGGTCGTGGAGCTGGTGCTGGAGACGGTGGTGGAGCTGGTGCTGGAGACGGTGGTGGAGCTGGTGCTGGAGGCGGTGGTGGAGCTGGTGCTGGAGGCGGTGGTGGAGCTGGTGCTGGAGTTGCTCGTCGTGCTCGTCGAGCCGGCCCCCGCGGCGCTGTCATAGCAAACGCGGAGAGACGGACGCTTCTCCTGCGAGTTCTCGCTCGTCCGGATGTGCGTGCGATTCGCGGTCTGCTCGAAAAGCACCCCGTTGTTCGGCACGGCGCCGCTCACCCAGCTCTGCACGAGCGCCGTGAGGCTGAGCGTGTGCTCACCGTAGATGTACCCCTCGCTCGCCTTGAGGGTCCCCACGACCTCGGGATCCCAGGCCGCTGAGTGCGAGTTCCACGTCACCCTGCTCTCATCCCACGCCGTCGTGACCCGGTGTGCGCGCATCACCTCGGGGACCGCGGCGCCCATGTGAAGGGAGAGGTCCGCGGAGACGACGATGGCGTCTCCGGGGATCGACGAGAGATCGAACGCGATCAGCGCGTGCATGCGCGCCCCGTTGCTCTCGCCGGCGTACATGTCGCCTCCGCTGAGCGTGGCGTCGGCGTGGCTGGTATGGATGAGCGCATCCCTGACCACGCCCGTATCCCCGGTGCGCTGTAGCGTCACGCAGACCGTCGCCGCCTGCTCCGCCTCGGTGATGAGCTCGCCACCCGCGTCCTGCGCGTCGACGCACCCGGCGAGCGCCGCGCCGGAGGCGGCGAGCGAGGCGAGGAGCAGATGCCGAGACCCTCTCACGAACGTCCGACTGCTCATGACGCTCTCCGATCCGCCTCGCCGGCGAGCTCAGCCCGCGAGGGCGCCCGTGATGCCGTCGCGCAGGAGCGCCAGGATGCGCGCCTGCAAAGAGCCACACCTGCCTGCACAGCGTGAAGCATCATCCTCATCAGGTCAGCCGTCGGATCGTTCTGTCGTCAGAGCCGCGCAGCAGCGCGCGAGCCAAACGATATCGTTCTACGGCTTCGAACGGAGCGCGTCAATCGAGGATTGATGTTTGCTGTCAGGGACCTGTTGGTTCTGTTTGCGGTGTCAGTGCAAATCGAGCGCCGTGGCGGGATGTCTGGCGATGTCGCTCCACGTTTCCGCGTCCGCGTCCGCCGTTCACGCGGAGCGCGCGGAGCGGTGGTGCATTTTGTCACTCAATCAAATCCTGGAGGGAGGGATGGATGGATGGCGCCCGAGCAGAGATGCCTGCTTTGGCCTACATGATTGTCTGCGCGCCTGGCTTCGCGTCGCCGGAGATCCAGTACCACCCCGTCGCTGCGCAGGAACGCTGCACAGTCGACCCCCGATCGTGCGCCTGGAGCAGCGCCTCGCAACGGGCGGCGTCCTCGGCGCGGTGCTCAGGAAGCACGGGACCTCGGCTTGACCACGATTCGGCCCGGCGATGGCCGGGGCCGGCGGCGCCGGACGCGAGCTGAAGAGCTCGGTCCAGCGCGCTTTCCCCGCTTCAGCTCACAGATCGCGCGCGCACATCGCGGTGACGTAGTAGCGGCGATCGTCGCCCTTGTAGGAGGCTTGGAAGTCCGTCGTCTGCTTGTACCCGGCGGCCAGGAAGCTGCCGCCGTGCATGAAGCGCGCGTTGGAGCTGTTGTCGAGCCGCGAGCAGTCGTTGCAGGGCACCAGCAGCTGATAGATGTCCGAGCCGTCGCGGGTGGCCTTGTACGCGTTGCCGGCCAGGTCCATGTGGCCCCAGCGCCCGGCGCCGTTCGGGAATTTGCCGACTTCGGTCAGGTCCGACGGGCTGCACGGGTAGAGCGAGGGATACCCCGTCTTGCAGGCGCCCGCGACGGTGCCGTCGCCCTGGCAGCACCACGAGGCGTCGTCGAGCTCGATGTCCTCGACGCTCGCGCCGCCCCAGGGGTAGATGCGCTGCTGGTTGCCGCCGGCAGACACGTAGTTGATCTCCGCCTGGGTCGGCAGCCGGCCGCCATCCCACGCGCAGAACGCGAACAGCTCGTACCACGTCGCGCAGACGATCGGCTTCTTCTCCTCGGATCCCGGGGTGTTGCTCCACGACGGCCAGTCCCACTGCTCGCAGATGAGCGCTGTCTTGAGCGCGCTCGAGTCGGCCGTGAGCTTCGAGTTCCACGACGGGTCCCAGCCGCTGTTCGGGATCTTCGGGTGGGCGCCCGCGCCGGCGGGCGGCGGGTTGGCCTGCGTCGGGCCGCCGGTCCGCTCGATGTACTGCCGGAAGCGCCCCACCGTGACCATGTACTTGTCGAGAGAGAAGTCGCTGACCGTCGCCGGCAGGCTCGGGAGGTTGAGCCGGTTGAACGTGCCGCCGGGCACCGGAAGGGTCGAGCAGCAGTCATCGCTCCCGTTCACGCCGCAGTTGGCGCCTGCGCCCGGCGTGTTGGTGCTGCAGCTGATCGGCAGGCCAGGCACGCCGCCGCCACCGCCTCCGCCCGCGCCGCCCGCGCCGCCTGAGCCGCCCGCGCCGCCCGCGCCGCCCGCGCCGCCGGAGCCCGACGTCGAGGTGCTCGTCGTGGTGGCGCTCGAACTCGAGGCTGTCGTGGTGGCGCTCGAACTCGAGGCTGTCGTGGTGGCGCTTGAGCTCGAGGCTGTCGTGGTGGCGCTGGAGGTGCTCGACGCCGACGTGGAGCTGGAGGTGCTCGACGCCGACGTGGAGCTGGTGCTCGACGCCGACGTGCTGCCGCTCGTCGAGGTGGCCGAGCCGGAGCCCGTCGCGCTGTCGTAGCAGACGTAGAGGTCCGGTCGCTTCTCCTTCGCCTCTTCCGGCATCTCGCTCGTCCTGATGTGGGTGCGGCCCGAGGACTGCACGAACATCATCCCGAGGTTCGGATAGACACCGTTCACCCAGTTCTGCACGAGCCCCGTGACGCTGAACGTGCGAGAGACGTTATAAACGCTGGTGGCGCCAGGCGTGAAGAAGGCCTCGACCGTAGGGCTGAACGCCGTCGAGAGAGCACTCCACTGACCCGAGGCATCGGCCTCCTTCCACGTCCACGTGGGGCTGGCCCCGGCGGGCGGTTGTACCCGGTGTACGTTGACCGCCCCGGGACCGCCGGAGCCGATGAACACGGTGACGTCCGCCGACACGATGGTGGCGTTGGCGGGGATCGAGGAGAGGTCGAACTGCAGCAAGGAACGCTGCTTGTACAGGGTCCCGCTGACATCCTTCACGCCCGCATACGCGTCGGTGCCGTTGTGCGAAGTGTCGGTGTATTCGTAGATCAAGACGTCTTTGACGACGCTCGTCCCCACGCCGCGCTGGATATGAACACAGGTCGTCACCGCCTGCTGCGCATCACCGATCTGCTCGTCCCCCGCCTCGTACGCGCCGACGCACCCGGCGAGCGCCGCGCCGGAAGCGGCGACGAGGGAGGCCAGGAGAAGATGCCGAGACCCGCCAACGACAGTGCGATTCCTCATGATACTCTCCGATCCGCGTCGCCAGGCGAGCACCGCCCGCGAGGCCACATGTGATGCCCCTGTGCAGGAGCGCCAAAGCGCGCTCCTGCCAAACCCATCATCCACCTGCGCGCCGCCTCACCTCTCAACAGGTCAGCGGTCGGATCGTCTTGGCTTCGATCGGCACGCGAGGAAAACGATACCGTTTTACGTCTTCAAACGGAATACGTCAATCGCGAACCGAAAATTGTTGTGAAAAGTCTCGTGGTGCTGAGTTGTGAGTCAGCGCAAACTGATCAGTATTGCGCGCTTCGCCGGCGGTTGTCTAGCCCCTGCGCGCTCGTCCTGCGCTGTTTGCGATGTCGCGCTCTCGCGGCGCGGCGCGCTGGCGGATATTTGCCGACTGGCTGCGCGTGAGCGGGGGTGACGGAGCAGAATCGCTTGATTCCGCCTACCTGACTGCTTGCCCGACCACCACGCCCACTCAGCTTCTCAGCCTGGCTCGGCCCGCTCTGCCTGCGCAGGTGTCATCGTCTGCGCAGCTTTTCTGGCCTGCTCGGTCGGCTGGATTACCTGCCGGTGCCCTGTCCAGAAGGGGAGTCCGGAACGACGGTTCGGGAGAGGCCCTCTTCGACCTCCGTGACGATCATCGTCGCGAGGAGATCGAGCAGCGCGCGGCCCTCGTCCTCGGAGGCCTCGCGCGGAGCGCCGGTGTAGGCATCGGTCATGCCGAGTGCGCGGAAGCTCTTCGCCCCCGCCCGGATGCCCTCCGACAGGCTCACGCCGAGGTCTGGCAGGCCGAGGGCGATGTCCTTCCGGACGAGCGCGGAGGCCGCGGCGAGGACGAGGGAGGTCTCGTAACGTCCCGCGTGGCAGGCGCCGCTCCGGAACTCGGCGGAGAGGGTCCGCGCCCAGCGGCGCGCGAGCGGGCAGGCCACGGAGGCGCGGCCCGGGGGCAGGTCGCCGATGGCGGCGCGCACCGCGCGGTCGTGCTCCGGCTCGAGGTGGTTGTTGATGAAGCAGACGTGCGACAGGCCCGCCGACAGGTACGCCTCGGCGACGGCGCGCAGGAAGGCGGTGAGCGCGGGCGCCGGGATCGAGATCGCGCCCGCGAAGCCCGCGGCGAAGTCGGTCACGCCATAGCCGACGGACGGCGCGAGGAGCGCGGCGACGCCCCGCTCCCACAGCCGCCGGCCTGCCAGCTCGGCCGCGGCCTCGCCGATGAGCGTGTCCGTGCCGAGCGGCAGGTGCGGGCCGTGCGGCTCCACCGACCCGACCGGCACGAGCGCGACGCACGGCGCGCCGGCAGACAGGAGCGCGGCGAGCTCTGCCGTCGTGAGCTCGGCGAGGCGGGGCGCGGCCGGCACGTCCGCGTCCTCTACAGCCCCGCCGGGTTGTCGCCGGCGGCCTCGCGCTGCCGGAGGACCTTGCGGTCGACCTTCCCGCGGTCGTTCCTGGGGACGTCGTCGACGAAGACGATCCACCGCGGGTACTTGTGCTTGCTCAGCCGGTCCTTCACGAACGCCTTCAGCTCCGCGGCGAGCGCGGCCCGCCCCTCCTCGGTGGCGACGCGGCCGCGCGCGTCGTCGCGCACGACGACGAACGCCTTTGGCTTCACGAGGCCCGTCTCCTCGGCGCCGATCACCGCGGCGAGGCCGACCGCCGGGTGCCCGGCCAGGCACTCCTCGACCTCGACCGGCGCGACCCAGACGCCGCCCACCTTGAGCAGCTCGTCGGCGCGCCCGCTGAACCAGAGGTAGCCCTCGGCGTCCATGCGGAAGAGGTCCCCGGTGCGGCACCAGTGGCCGTGGAAGGTGCCCCAGCTCTTCTCGCGATCCTGGAAGTAGCCGATCGCGACCGAGTCGCCCTTCACCCACAGCACGCCGGTCTCGCCGGGAGCGAGCTCGGGCGCGCCCGCGCCGGCCGCGTCGGAGGGGAGGATCTTGAGCGTGTACCCCTCCACGGCGCGGCCGAGCGACCCGGGGCGCACGTCGCCGGGGCGGTTCGTGCAGTAGATGTGGAACATCTCGGCGGAGCCGATGCCGTCGTAGACGTCGGCGTGGAACCGCGCGCGGAAGCGCTCGAGGAGCGGCGACGGGAGCGCCTCGCCGGCGGAGAGGTGGAAGCGGACGCTGGAGAGGTCCAGGCGCGGCTCGCCCCGCGCCGCGAGGGCGTCGTCGTGGTCGAGCAGCTTGCCCATCATGGTCGGGACGTTCGTGACCACCGTGGGGCGGTAGCGCTCGATGTACTGCGCGAGCGTCTCCGGCGTCGGCCGCTCGACGAAGAGGCCGGCCGTGGCGCCGACGGCGAAGGGGAACATCAGGTTGGTGCCGGTGGCGTAGCCGAAGAAGAGGCGCGGCACCGAGACGGTGACGTCGTCGCTGCGGTAGCCCACGGTCGCCTTGGCGTAACGCTCGGTGTTGAAGGCGAAGTCGCGGTGCGTATGGATCGCCGCCTTGCTCCTGCCGGTCGAGCCGGACGTGAACAGCCAGATGGCGACGTCGTCGCGCCGGGTGGGGCGGGGGCCCTGCAGCGCGCTCTTCGGCGCGAGCGCGATGCGGCCCTGCGCGAGCGCGTCGCGGAGCGAGATGCCCCGCACCGGGTCGAGGGCCGGCGGGACGGGGAGCTCGGCCTCGAGGTCGCCGCCGGTCGGGACCTCCGGGACGAGCACGAGGGTCCGGAGATCCGCGGCGGCGAGCGCGTCGGTGATCGACTCGGCCACGCGCGGGATGGTGACGACCGCCGCGGCGCGCGTGTACTCGACGAGGTACGCGAGGTCGGCCGCGGGCGCCTCGGGGTTGCCCATCGCCACGACGGCGCCGTGGCTCAGCGCCGCGAAGAACGCCCACACGAACGCGGGCGAGTCGTGCAGGACGATGAGCACCCGCTGCTCGGCCGCGACGTCCTCGAGCGCGAGGTGCGCGCGCAGCGTGCGGACCTTGTCCGCGACGTCGGCGTAGGTGTGCCGCTGATCGCCGAAGAGCAGGGCGACCTTGTCGCCGAGGCCCTCGCGCAGCCGGTCGAACAGGTAGTAGTCGGCGAGGTTGAAGTCCTCGGGGAATGTGGGTGGGTTCATGGTCACGCTTCCTCTCGCCTCCACGGCGGCGCCGTGAGCCGCCGCCTCCCTCCATCGGTCGTCGCGACGCCCGGCTCGTCGAGGCCCTGGCGGTCCCAGAGCTGGCACGTCACGGGCCGGTGGCGCTGATCGAGCGCCTCGCAGTAGTTCGAGTAGATGCACCGGCGGACCTCGCCGCCGCGGCCGAGGCGCAGCTTCAGGAACCAGTCGGGATCGGCCAGCGTCTGCCGCGCGGCGCCGATCAGGTCGGCGTCGCCGCGCGCGAGGATCGCCTCGGCCTGCGCGAACGTGCAGATCCCGCCCGCCACCACGACCGGCGTCTCGAGGCCGGCTTCGCGCACCGCGCGCCGGATCTGCGCCTGCTTCGGGACCTGCCGCCCGAACGGCCCCGCCGCGTCCGAGAGCGCGGTCGGCATGCACTCGTACCCGCTCGGGCCTGTGTAGGGGTACGCCGCCTCGCCGACCTTGGGCTGCTTCGCGTCCTCGAACTTGCCGCCCGTCGAGAGCGAGAGGAAATCCATGCCGGCGCGCGCGAAGGCGAGCGCGAAGAACGCCGCGTCGTCGACCCGGCTGCCCCCCGCGATCACGTCGTCGCAGAGGAAGCGGCAGCCGACCGTGAAGCGGGGCGACACCGCGGCGCGCACGGCCGCGTAGACATCGAGCGGCAGGCGCGCGCGGCGCTCGCGGTCGCCGCCGTAGCCGTCCGCGCGGGTGTTCAGCGCGGAGAGGAACGACGCCATGGTGTAGGCGTGCGCGTAGTGGAGCTCGACGCCGTCGAAGCCCGCCTCCCGAGCCCGCGCTGCGGCGGCGGCGAACAGGCCGGGCAGCGCGCGCGGCAGGTCCCGGACGTGGGGGAGCTCGACGTCGGTGACGCGCTCGCGCTCGCCGAAGCGCAGCGCCTCGAGCTCGCGCGGCGCGAGCACGGCCGACAGCCGCTCGTCGTCGAGCGCGACGAGCCGCTCGCGCACCTCGACCTCGGGCGCGCCGACGAGCCCCGGCTCCCCGAGCGCCTCGGAGAGCGCGCGCCGGTGCGCGCCCGTGAGCGCCAGGAACTCCCGGAGGAACCGGTCCCTCGGCGGGCGCCTGCGGATGCGCAGGAAGTCGATGAGCTGGAGGAAGACGCGCGTCCGGCCGCCGCTCCGGGCGCGGACCGCCCGGACGAGGTCGCTGAGCCCCGGGATGAACCGGTCGTGGCCGGCGCGGAGCAGCGGCCCGCTCGGCACGTCGCGGATGCCGGTCGCCTCGACCACGAGGGCGCCGGGCTGGCCGTCGGCGAAGCGGCCGTACCAGTCGAGCACGTCCTGCGTGACGAGCCCGTCCTCCGTCGCGCGCCACGGGACCATCGCCGGCACCCACGAGCGCTCGGCGAGCTCGAGGCCGGAGGCGAGGCGGAGCGGCGAGAAGAGGCGCGCGCGCGCCGCCTCGGCCGCGGTCGGGGGCGCGTCGCGGGGCGGCGCGTGGCGGATCCGCTCCGGGGGCTTCCACATCGCTACCGGGCCTCACCCCGCGCGCGCTCGTCCGCCGGGGGCTCCGCGGCCGCGCGCTCGAGGATCCCCTTCGCGATGATGAGCTTCTGGATCTCCGTCGTCCCCTCGTAGATGCGCAGCGGCCGGATCTCGCGGTAGAGCCGCTCCACCTCGGTCCCCTCGATGACGCCCATGCCCCCGTGGAGCTGGACGGCGCGGTCGATGATCCGCTGCGCCGCCTCGGTGGCGAACATCTTCGCCATGGCCGCCTCGGTCGACACGCGCGCCGCCGCGCCGGCCGCCGTGTCGCGCTTGTGGGCCGCGCGGGCGACGAGGAGGCGCGCCGCGTCGAGCTCGGTCGCCATCTCGGCGAGGTACGCGCGCACCATCTGCTGCTCGGACAGGGGCGCGCCGAACTGCCTGCGCCGCGTGACGTGCGCGATCGCCTCGCGGAGCGCGCGCGCGGCCATGCCGTTCGCCGCCGCGCCGACCGAGATCCGGAAGGCGTCGAGCGTCTGCATCGCGAGCTTGAAGCCGCCGCCCACCTCGCCGAGCCGCGCGCTGTCCGGCACGCGGCAGCCCTGGAAGCGGACCCGGCCGATCGGGTGCGGGACCGACATCGGCAGCGGCTCCGAGGAGACGCCGGGCGCGCCGCTGTCGACGAGGAACGCGGTGATCGCGGCGCGCCCCGCGCCCGGCGCCCCGCCTGCTCCGCCGCCGCCGCCGGGGGCGGCGGCCGCGCGCGCGAAGACCACGAGGTGGTGCGCGAGCGGCACGTTCGAGATCAGCACCTTCTCGCCGTCGAGGACCCACCCGTCGCCGTCGCGGCGGGCCTCCGTCCTCAGCGAGGCGACGTCGCTGCCCGCCTCGGGCTCGGTCAGCGCGAAGGCCCCGACGCGCCGCCCCGACAGCACCTCGGGCAGGATCGCGCGGCGCTGCGCGTCGCTGCCGGCCAGCACGACCGGGTACGAGCCGAGCCCCTGCACCGCGAAGATCGCGTCGGCGAGCGGGGAGACCTGGCCGAGCGCCTCGCGGACGAGCACCAGCGCGCGCACGTCGATCGCGGTCGGGTCCGCGGCGCGGTCGGTGCCTGCGGGCGCGCCGCCGAGCGCCTCGGGGACGAGGTGGGCGTAGAGCCCGAGCGGCTCTCCCAGGCAGCGCGCGACGGCGGCGGCGTCCCGCGCTTCGGCGAGCGGCGCGAGCGCCTCGGGCGTCAGCCGCGCGGCGAGGGCCGCGTGGCGCTCCTCGAAGAAGACCGGGAGCTCGGCCGAGGAGAGCGCGAGCGTCGTCATGAGCGGGGCGTCGACGGCCCGGTGGACCGCGGGGTGGGGGGCGCGTCGGCCACGGCGGCGGGCGGCGCCGCGGCGTCGCCCAGGTCGGCGCCCTCGAAGCGCGGCGGGCGCTTCGCCTTGGTCGCCTCGTAGGCCTCGCGGAAGTCGGGGTGCGCCATGCAGAGCGCCTGCGCCTGCGCTTCGGCCTCGATCGCGGCGGCGAGCGGCATCGTGCGCTCGCTCTCGAGCATCTGCTTGGTGATGGAGTGCGCGAACGCCGGCCCGCGCGCGAGGCGCTCGGCCCACCCGCGCGCGGTCTCCAGCGCCTCGCCGTCGGGCACGACGCGGTTCACGAGGCCGATGCGGAGCGCCTCGTCGGCGCCGACGAGATCGCCGAAGAAGAGCAGCTCGGCGGCGCGCCCGTGGCCGACGATGCGCGGCAGGAGGTAGGAGGCCCCCATGTCCGCGCCGGACAGGCCGACCTTCGGGAAGATGAACCCGAAGCGGGCGCTCGCCGCGGCGACGCGCAGGTCGCAGGCGGCGGCGATCACCGCGCCGGCGCCGACGGCGACGCCGTTGACGGCGGCGACGACCGGGCGCCGCAGCTCGCAGATGCTCTGGATCAGCGCGCCGGTGACGCGGGTGAACTCGAGCAGCCCCCGCGCGTCGCGCGCGAACAGCTCGGCGATGATCCCCTCGACGTCGCCCCCCGAGCAGAAGCCGCGCCCCTGGCCGGTGAGCACGACCGCGCGCGCGGCGGAGCGCTCGAGCGAGCGGAAGGTGGCGGTGAGCTCGCCGTAGACCTCGAAGGTGAGGGAGTTCAGCCGGTCGGGGCGGCTCAGCGTGATCTCCGCGACGCCACGGCTTATCTCGAGCTGGAACGAGCGGGGTGTGAGGGTCATGGGGCCTCTCGGATCGGTGCGGTGCTGGTTCGATCGACGCGCCCCGGGGGCGTGGCGCGCGCGGTCAGGGCTTGGTCCGCGTGCGCCGCGGCGGGCTGCGCGCGCCGCGCTCCGCGTGGGCGCGGGCGCTGCCGGGGCGGGACGGGGCCGGCATGTCCGGCTCGCGCAGCGTGGTGCGCAGCTTGTCGAGCAGCCGCGTCAGGGTGGAGATCTCGGCCGGGCTCAGCCCGGAGAACACCTTGGCGACGCGCGCGGCGTGGCGCCGCTCGGCGTCGCGGAACGCGCGCTGGCCCTTCGCGGTCAGGTGGACCCGCCACGCGCGGCGGTCGCTCGGGTCGGCCCGCCGCTCGACCATGCCGTCGCGCGCGGCGCGGTCGACGAGCCCGGTGAGGTTGCCCGCCGTGACGAGCATGCTGCGGGAGAGCGACGCGAGCGTCTGCCCGTCGCTGCGCACGAGGTTCGCGAGGAGGTCGAAGCGCGGGAGGGTCATCTCGTGCTCCAGGTCCTCGCGGATCGCGGCGAGCGCGCGCTTGTGGACCGCGAGGATGCGCACCCAGGCGCGGACGGCCGCCTGATCGCCGCGCGCGCTCTCGGGGGAGGGGGCCACGGCGAGCGGCCGCCGCGCCGGCGCCCCGCGCCTCACGGGGCGCCCTCGTCCACGCCGGGCGCCGCCGCGCCCCCGGGCGCCGCCGCGCCCTCGCCGGCCGCGTCGAGCGCCGCGACGGCCTCGATCTCGACGAGCGCGCGCGGCTCGAGGAGCCCCGCGACGCCGACGAGGGCCATCGCCGGGAAGTGCTTGCCGAACCGCGCGCGCCACGCGGCGCCGATCGCGCGGCGCGCGCCCCGGTACGCCTCGAGATCGGTCACGTAGACCGTCATCCGCGCGACGTCGCCCGGCCCGCCGCCCGCGGCGGCGACGACCGCGAGCACGTTGTCGAGCGCCTGCGCGAACTGCTCGGCCAGCTCGTCGCTCCGGATCTGCCCCGACGCGGTGTCCCACCCGATCTGCCCCGCGACGTGCAGCGTCCTGCCGCGCGTCACGACGCCGTTCGCGTAGCCGCGCGGCGCCGGCCACCCGGCAGGCTGGACGATCTCGAGGCCGCCGCTCACCGCATCACCGCCCCGCCGTCGACCGAGATGGCCTGGCCGTGGATGCTGCGCGCCTCGTCGCTGCAGAGCATCGACACGACGAGCGCGACCTCCTCGGGCTCGACCATGCGGCCCTGGGGCGACATCGCCTCGAGCGAGCGCCGCGCCGCGTCCTCGCCCCGCCCCGTCTTCTCGGCGATGCGCGCGATCGCCTCGTCGGCCATGCGCGTGTTCACCCACCCGGGGCAGACGCAGTTGATCGTCACCGGCGTGCGGGCGATCTCCAGCGCGATCGTCCGGGTCATCCCGATCATGGCGTGCTTCGACGCGCAGTACGCGACCGAGTAGGCGAACCCGATGAGCCCCGCGGTGGAGGCGACGTTGACGACGCGCCCGAACCCGCGCGCGATCATCTTCGGGACGAGGGCGCGGCACAGCACGAAGGGGCCGGTCGCGTTGACCGCGAGCATGCGGTCCCACATCGCGTCCGTGGTCCTGTCGAACGGCGCGCTCTCGGCCGCGCCCGCGTTGTTGACGAGCACGTCGATGTGCCCGATCTGGCCCTCGAGCGCGGCGAGCGCCGCCAGCGCGCCCTCGCGGTCGCCCACGTCGAGCCGGACGGCGACGCCGCCGACGGCCGCCGCGGCCTCGTCGATCTCGGCCTGCGTGCGGCCGGCGACGGCGACGCGCGCGCCGTCACGCGCGAGCCGCTCGGCGATCGCACGGCCGACGCCGCGGCCTCCGCCCGTGACGAGCGCGGTCCTGCCTTCCAGCGACATGTGGATTACCTAAATCATATATATATGAAGCACACGCCGAAGTCACCCTCGACGGCGCCCGCCGCGGCGTCCGTCGAGCGAGCGGACACCGCAGCGGACGCCGCGGCGGGCGCGCTCGGCCGTCCTGCGCGGAGCGACGCGTCGCGCCTGTCCGGCCGCTCCGGCGCGCGCGCTCCGTGTCGATCTCGGCGCGCGCGTGCGCCACTATCTCGCGATGCGCTCCTCCTTCGCCGCGGGGATGGCCGCGGCATCGTCGCTCGTCGCGGGGCTCGGCTGCGGCGACGCGGGGCCGAGCGTCGCGTCGATCTGGGCCTCGCCTGCGCAGGGCGAGCTCCGCGGAGAGCGGTTCTTCGACGCGCCGTGGCCGAGCGATCTGCGCCGCGAGGGAGGCGCGGTGCGGCTCGACGGCTACCACAACCCGCGGCGGCTCAGGATCCTCGACGAGTACGTCCGCGAGATGGACGCTGTCCTCGACGGCTTCTCCCCCTCGGCGGCGGGGTTCCTGCGCTTCGCCGGGCCGATCGACGTCGCCTCGCTCCCGTCGACGCCGGCGCTCGCCATGGGCCCGCTCGGGGCGGTGCAGCTCATCGACGTCGATCCGGGCTCGCCGACGCGCGGAGAGCGGCGCCCGATCTCGGTCCACTTCCGGCGCGAGCCGGGCGTGTACTGGCCCGCGAACACCCTCGCCTTCATGCCCGTGATGGGCTTCCCGCTGCGGCCGCGGACCCGGTACGCGCTCGTGGTCACGGACGCGCTGCGCGCCGAGGGCGGCGGCCCCGTCGAGGCGGGCCCGGCGCTGCGCCAGGCGCTCGGGATCGACCCGGCCGGCGCCGAGGTGGAGGCGGCCCGGGAGGCGCTCGCTGCGGCGGTGGACGAGATCGAGGCCGCGGGCGTGGACCGGGGGCGCATCGTCCACCTCGCGGTGTTCACCACGTCCGACCCGACCGCGGAGCTCTTCGCGCTGCGCGATCACCTGCGCGCGAACGTCCCGCCCCCCGAGGCGCGGCCGGCGCTCTGGCGGCTCGTGAACCACCAGCGGACGTGGGACGAGTACGCCGGCGTCTACGGGCCCTCGCCGAGCTACCAGGCGGGCCGGGCGCCGTACGCGAGCCACGCGGACGGCGGCGGCTTCGGGACCAAGAACGGCGAGCCGGTGATCTCCGGCTACTTCGACCTGCGCTTCTCGATCACGGTCCCGTCCGCGAGCCGGTGCCCCATGCCGGAGGCCGGCTACCCCGTCGTGCTCTACGCCCACGGCACGGGCGGCGATTACCGGTCCTACGTCCGCAGCCACACCGGCCTGCAGCTCGCGCAGCGGTGCCTCGCGGTCATGGGCGTCGACCAGATCTTCCACGGCGCGCGCCCGGAGGCGCCGCAGGACGCGGCGCAGACCGGGGTGCTGTTCTACAACGTGCAGAACGTGGCCGCGGCGCGGACGAACGCGCGCCAGTCGGCGCTCGACGAGGTGCAGCGGGCGCGCCTCTTCACCGAGTCGCGCATGACGGTGCCCGCCGGCGTGTCCAGCACCGGGGCGGAGATCCGGTTCGATCCGTCGAAGATCCTGTTCTTCGGGCACTCCCAGGGCGGGCTGAACGGCCCGCTCTACCTCGCGGCGGACGACTCGGCGAGGGGCGGCGTGCTCTCCGGGGCGTCGGCCGTCATGTCGGTCACGCTGCTCGAGAAGACGAACCCGCCGCCGAGCATCGCGGCGCTCGTCAAGTCGGTCTTCCTCGGGCTGATGGACGGGGAGGAGCACGAGGTGAACGAGTTCCACCCGGCGATCTCGCTCGCGCAGTCGATCGTCGACGTGGTCGATCCGATCCACTACGCTGCGCGCCTGTTCGTCGCGCCCCGCGACGGCTTTGCGCCGAAGAGCATCTACATGACCGAGGGCATCAACCCGGACGGCAGCGGCGACTCCTACGCGCCGCCGCGCGGCATCGAGATGCACGCGCTGGCGATGGGCTTGCCGCTGCAATCACCCGCGCAGCGCCCGATCCGGGAGTACGGCTTCGGCGGCCCTCGGCCGGTCGAGGTGCCGCCCGGGGGGCTCGCTGGCAACCTCGCCGGCGGCCGCGCCTCCGGCGTGCTCGCGCAGTGGCCGGTCGCCGAGGGGAGCGATGGTCACTTCGTGGTCTTCGACGTGCCCGCGGCGGCCGCCCAGGCCCACGGCTTCCTCGAGAGCCTCGCGGCCGCGCCCTGCGGGCGGGTGCCGGCGCCATGAGCGCGGGGGGCGATCTCGCGTCGCGCGTGGCGGCGCTGCTCACGCGCGACGGCGTGGAGGCGCGGCCCGCGTCGACGGGCGCGGGCGCGTGGCCGCCGGAGCTCGCCGAGCCGCCGGACGTCGCGGCGCTCTACGCGGCGGCGGACGGCCTCGCGCTCCCGGACGGCACGCTGATCCTGCCGCGCGGCGACGTCGCGCGGGCGACGGCGTGGCTCGTGGAGGAGCGCTCGCTCGACTGGCCGCACGACCTCGTGGTCGTCGGCGAGCGGGAGGACCTCGTGATCGTGCTCGATCTCGACGTCGCGGGCGCGCGCGCCGGGGGCGGCGTGCTGGAGGTGCCGACCGACGGGCTCGCCTCGTTCCAGCGCGTCGCGCGCACGGTGGTCGGCTACCTGGAGCGGCGCCTCGGCGTCGCGGGGGCCGAGCCCGCGTCGCCCGAGGTGCTGGCGCGCGAGGCGGCGGCGCGCCGCGATCTGCCGGGGCTCGCCGGGGCGCTCGCGGAGGCGATGTACCCGGGCGCGGAGCGGCAGACGGCGCACGCGGCGCTCACGCTGGGCGCGCTGCTGTCGGAGCGCGGGGACGAGGCGGCGCTCGACGCCTTCGCGCGGTCGGTCGAGGCGCGGGTCGCGGCCGCGCCGCGGGGGGCGGCCGGGCCGGAGCGCCTCGCGGCGTGGCGCGCGTGCGAGATCGCGGCGCGGCAGGCGGGGGCGGAGGCGATCGCCGCGGCGTGCGCGGCGCGGGCGAGGGGCGGGGGATAGGGATCGTCTGGGCTTCCGGTCTCGAGATCCCTTCGGCGGCTCCCGGCACCGTCGCTCCCGCCCTCGACGTGTAGGTGCTGCGTCGGCGCGCCGAGGTTTCGACACTCACCGGAGCTTGGGGGCACGGCCGCGCAGGGCGCTCCAGACGGCGAGTACCGTCACGCCGTCGGCGCCGATGACGTAATACAGGTAGTAACGGGTCTTCTGGAGAACGATGCGCCGCACGTCCCGCAGCTTCCGATGCGGATACGGCGCGCCGGCCATCGGTGCCGTCCGGAGCAGCGCGAGCGCTTCGGCGAGCTCCTCACGAAGCAGTCGCGGTGCGCTGGGCCGATTGTTCTTCCACCATGTGTGGGCAGCCTGGAGCTGCGCGATCGACTGCGGCGAAAAGTGAATCGCCACACTCATCCGTCGTCGTCGAGCATGCGCAGCACGTCTTCCGCCGCGATCGTTTCACCGCGCGCGACGCTTCGGGCGGCGTCTTCGAGCGCGTCATCCAGCGCCTGCCGCTCCTCCTCGTCGAGCTCGTCGCCCTGATCGACGATGTAGAGGTGGACCATCGTGCCGTCGGGGAGATCGGTCGATTCATCGAGCTGGATGCGACCGTGCTGTACCTTGGCGACCACGGCAGACATATGCAGCAAAGCCTAGTGGAGGCGCATCGCGCTGGCCAGCTCAGCGCGGCGAGTCGCATCTGCGGTCGGACCGAGCTACCTGGCGCCCCGCTCCCGGAGCCTCGCTCGCCACGCGCGCACGACCGTCGTCTGGTCCCCCTTGCGCACCATGAACTCCGTCAGAGCCGCGACGTCGAGCTCCGGCAAGAACCGGCTTCGCTCCGCCTCGGCGTAGCCATCCGGGCCGAGGACGTGGACGGAGAGTTTCCCCTTCTTCAGAAACCAGACCTCGGGTACGCCGAGCCCGGCATAGACGGACAGCTTGTCGATCGTCCCGCTCTTCTCGATGACCTCGATCGCGAGCTCCGGCATTCCCCCGTCCTCCACGGTCCCGAGCACGAAGCACTCGTCCGGCTCCACGCCCCGCTTCGCGAGTCGGCTCCGGACGGTCATGCTGCCGTACCCGCTGAGCGGCAGCTCCGCCTCCTCGGCGTAGGCCTCGACGAGGCGGGCCAGGATCTTCTTCCGCCCTTCGTGCGGTCCGCCCGGGCTCATCAGCTCCAGCACTCCCTCGCAGTAGGTCACCCGCACGCCGGGACGATCGCCGAGGACCGCCAGGAGGGCCTCGTACTCCTCCCACGAGACGTCATGCACGACGAAGAGCTGGTCTTCCGAGCCCTCTAGGGCCACCGTGCCGTCGTGTTCGGCTGGGGCGGCGATGAGCGGTGAAGCGGCGGCCATGACAGCGTGCTCCTCGGAGGGAGTATCACCGTCGCACGCCGCGCTGGCAACCGCCGGCCCGAGCGATCGCGGAGCCGAGCGCTCGCGCGGATCTGCCCCGTGCTGGACGTCCCTGGCGAGCGCCGGCGACGTGGCGAGCGGCGGTAGCGCTGGTCCCGGGAGCGATCGGGAGCTCGTGTATGCTCGACAGCCGCCTGCCATGGACGGAGAGCCAGCGTGCCGACGCCGATCGACGTGTTCATTTCCTACGCGCGCAAGGACGCGGCCCTCCTGGGCGAACTCGTCACGCACCTCGCGCTGATGAAGCACCAGGGGCTTGTCCGCACCTGGCACGATCGCGAGATCGAGGCGGGCGCCGACTGGGAAGCGGAGACCCTCGATCGCCTCGACGCCGCGCGGATCGTCCTGCTGCTCGTCAGCGCCGACTTCCTCGCCTCGCCCTCATGCTGGGATCGCGAGATGGCGCGCGCCATGGCGCGGCACACGGCCGGGGCGGCGCAGGTCGTCCCGATCGTCCTCCGCGCGTGCGACTGGAAGGCGGCGCCGTTCGCGGCGCTCGCCGCGCTGCCGGACGGCGAGCGGCCCATCCAGAGCTGGCCCGACCGCGACGAGGCCTGGGCCGACGTCACCGTCCGGCTCCGCGGTCTCATCGAGCGGATCGCGAGCGTCCCGACCGCCTCGCCGACGCCGAGCTACCCCGACGCGGAGACGCGCCGGCTCGCGGAGGAGCTGGAGCGGGCGCGCGCGCGGCAGAAGGCGCTGAGGGACGCCGGCATGGACGACGCCGAGGTCCAGGAAGAGGTGCTCGCGCTGCGCCGGCGAATGCGCGAGGGGGGCCAGCTCCGGGCGGGCGACCGGCTGGGCCAGGGGCGCTACCTCCTGCTGGAGCGCGTGGGGCGCGGCGGGTTCGCGAACGTCTGGCGCGCGCACGACGACGGTCGAGGCGGGAGCGTGGCCATCAAGGTGCTCCACGCGAGCCTCGCGGAGGACAGCACCCGGCGGGAGCGCTTCTTCCGAGGTGCGCGGCGGATGGCCGCGCTGAGTCACCCCGGGGTCGTGCGCGTGCTCGAGCCGTGCGGCGAGGACGGGGGGTTCCACTACTTCGTGATGGAGCTCATCCCCGGCGGCGACCTGCAGCGCGCCGTGCTGGAGATGCGGGTCTCCACGGAGCAGGTGGTGCCGCTCATCCTGAGCGTCGGCGACGCGCTCCGGGCGGCGCACGCGGCGGGCCTCGTGCACCGGGACGTCAAGCCGGCGAACATCCTGGTGGACGCAGCGGGCGCGCCTCGGCTGACCGACTTCGACCTGGTCGCCGCCGCCGACACCACCGGCGGCACGAGGACAGGGGCGCTCGGCACCTTCGTGTACAGCGCTCCAGAGGTGCTGGATCGTCCTCATGACGCCGACGTTCGCGCCGACGTGTACGGTCTCGGCATGACCGCGCTGTTCTGCCTGCACGGCGCGGCCCTGCCCGCCGAGGTCGTGCACGATCGGCAGACATTCCTGCGGCAGCTCTCGTGTCCGGACAGCATCAAGGCCGTCCTCGAGAAGGCTGTCGCATGGAAGTGCGACCAGCGGTTCACGAGCGTGGAGGAGCTCTGCACGGCGCTCCTTTTCACGACCCGGTCGCGTTCCTCGGCGCCGGCGGAGCAGAGGCAGGCAGCGCCGGCGGAGCAGAGGCAGGCAGCGCCGGCGGAGCAGAGGCAGGCAGCGCCGGCGGACAACGTGCTGGCGGCGTTGGCCACGGCGCCGACGTCGCTGCCTCGGCTCACGCGCCGTGTACGGCAAATGGACGCCGTGACGCTCGATCTGACCATGGTCGACATCCCCAGCGGGCGATTCTGGATGGGGAGCGCCGACGACGACGCGCTCGCACAGAACGACGAGCGTCCTCGCCGACATGTGTGGCTCTCTTCTTTCAGCATGGCCAAGGGCCCCGTGACGCAGCGCCTCTACCGGGAGGTGATGGGACAGGACAGCCAGCCGTTCGGCGAACTGCCAATGACTGGCATGAGCTGGTTCGACGCTGTCGCGTTCTGCAATCGGCTGTCACAGCTCCTGGGCATTTCGCCCGCTTACCGGATCGAGGGTGGCGAGGTGAGCTGGCTCCGCGCCGCGGAGGGGTTCCGTCTGCCCACGGAGGCGGAGTGGGAGTACGCCGCACGGGGGACCGATGGGAGACTCTACCCCTGGGGCGATGAGCCGCCGGCCGCACAGCCGTCCGAGCAGCAGCTCTGCTGGAGCGGCGCGTCCGGCGCGAGCAGCGGCATCCAAAAGCGCGCCCGGCCTTGCCCGGTAGGCCGCTACCCCAAAGGAGCTTCGGCGTTCGGGCTCCTCGATATGGCAGGCAGCGTCTGGGAGTGGTGTTGGGATTACTACGATCGCTACGTGCTGGCCAAAGGGCCGGAGCTCGACCCCTCGGGACCCGCGGGATCGGAGCGAGTGCTCCGAGGCGGCTCCTTCAGGGGGCGCATCGCATCCCGGATGCGGGCTGCTGCTCGCACCAAGCACCTGCCCTCGCTGCGGGCCATCGACGTCGGCTTCCGGTGTGCTCGAGGCGCGAAGTTTGGGTCGATGCCTCCGACGCCGCTCTCCTGGCCGAAGCGCTGACCCGCACCCTGCGCAGCGTCGCGCGCGGGCACCATGCGCGGCGGAGGCCGCCGAGGAGGGCGCACCGAGCCGCGCCGGATCGAAGCGCGGCCGGTCCTCGACCTCCACGCCGCGCGCCCTCCCGCTCAGAACACCCGCCCCAGCCCGTCGAGCGCCGCGACGCGGTACGCCTCGGCCATGGTGGGGTAATTGAAGGTCGTGTTGACGAAATAGCGAATCGTGTTGTTCGGCGCCGGCTGCGACATGATCGCCTGCCCGATGTGGATGATCTCCGCCGCGTTCTCGCCGAAGCAGTGGATGCCGAGCAGCGCGAGCGTCTCGCGGTGGAAGATCAGCTTCAGCATCCCGACCTGCTGGCCCGTGATCTGCGCGCGGGCGAGCGTCTTGAACGTCGACTTGCCCACTTCATAAGGCACCTTCTCCTCCGTGAGCTCCCGCTCGCTCTTGCCCAGCGACGAGATCTCCGGCGTCGTGTAGATGCCCGTCGGGATGTCCCGGACCAGCTTGTAGTCGGCCTGGCCGCAGATGTGGCTCGCCGCGAACCGGCCCTGGTCGTAGCTCGCGCTGGCGAGCGCCGGGAAGCCGACGACGTCGCCGACCGCGTAGATGTGGGGCTGGCTCGTCTGGAAGCTCTCGTTCACCTCGAGCTGGCCGCGCTTGTTCGCCGTGATGCCGACGTTCTCGAGGCCGAGGTCGGCGGTGTTGCCCGTCCTGCCGTTCGCCCAGAGGAAGACGTCGCTCTTGAGCTTCTTCCCGCTCTTCAGGGACACCACGACCCCCTCCTTCGTGGCCTCGACCCGCTCGTGCTCCTCGCCGTTCAGCACGCGGATGCCGGTGTCGCAGAAGTGGTAGCCGAGCGCGTCCGTGATCTCGTCGTCGAGGAACTCCAGCAGCTTGGCGCGCGTGTTCACGAGGTTCACCGAGACCTGCATGTTGCGCAGCATCGAGGCGTACTCGCAGCCGATGACGCCCGCCCCGTAGATCGTGATGCTCCGGGGGGTGTGATCCATGCGCAGCAGCGTGTCGCTGTCGAAGATGCGCGGGTGGCTGAAGTCCACGTCGTCCGGCCGGTACGGGCGGGAGCCGGTCGCGACGACGAAGCTGTCGGCCGTGAAGCGCCGGCGCTGGGTCCCGTCGGTCTCCACCTCGATCGTGTGCGCGTCGACGAACCTGGCCTGCCCCGGGATGAGCCGGACATCGTTGTGATCGTAGAAGCCCTCGCGCAGATCGACCTGCTCGTCGATGACGTGGTTCGCGGTCGCGAGGAGCTCGGCGAACGGGTACTCCGGGACCACATCCATCCGCTTGTAGATGGGGCTCTGGTTGATCATGTTCATGTGGTAAATCGCGCGGCGGAGCGCCTTGCTCGGGATCGTGCCCCAGTGGGTGCAGCCCCCGCCGACCCGCGCGTAGCGCTCGATGGCCGCGACCGATTTGCCGTTCTTCGCGGCCGTCATGGCGGCGCCTTCGCCGCCCGGCCCCGTTCCGATGATGATGAGATCGAAGTGAGGGGTGGTCGCCATCGCGTGTCTCTCCTCCGGCCAACGTCCAGCGAACGCCGCGCGCGTCGCCCGCGCCGGCAGGAGGCTACTCGAACTGGAGCGGCTCGTCGTCGTCGCCGACGCCGAGCATCTCGAGGATCTGGCGTACCTCCATCGCCGCCTCGACCTCCGGGCCCGCGTCGAGGAAGCCCTGGAGGTGCTTGCGGGCGAGCGCGCGGTTGCCGCGGGCCGCGTAGGCGAGCCCCATCGCGTGCATCGCCTCGCCGTCCTTCGGGAAGCGGCGGAGCGCCTCCTTCGCCTGCGCGATCGCCCCGTCGGCGTCGCCGAGCCGCCGGAGCGTGTGCGACAGCGCCACCCGCGCCCCGAGGAAGCTCGGCGCGATCCGCACCGAGGCGCGGTAGGCGTCGCGCGCCGGCTCGAGCTGGTCGAGCTCGTAGAGCGCGTGACCCAGCAGGTTGTACGCGTACGGGTTCGACGGCGAGGTCTTGATCACGTCGCGCAGCGCGACGAGCGCCGCCTGGAACTGCTCCTCTTGCAGGAGCTCGGCCGCCTCCTCGACGGCCTCCCAGTGGGCGGCGTCCACCGATTCGTCCACCACAGCTCTGAGCACCATGGCCCGCAGTCTAACCAGAATCCGCGCGCCGTCCCGGCCCCCTTCGTGGTACCGCCGGGCCGTGAGGCGCCCGCCGCGGACCAGGCTGCTCTTGTGGCACGCGAGCGCCGCGCTCCCCGTCCTCGGCGCCGCCGCGGCGTTCTACGGCCCCGCGCTGGCCAGGACGGGCGGCGTCTGGCCGGCGCCGCTCGACGACGTCTACATCCACTTCGGGTTCGCCCGCGCCGCGGCCCTGGGCCACCCGCTCTCGTGGATACCGGGCAACGGCTACTCGTCCGGCGGCACCAGCCTGACGTACCCGCTCGTCCTCGCGCCCGGGTACCTGCTCGGCTTCCGGGGCCCCTGGCTCGGCCTCTTCGCCGCCCTGATCGCGTGCGCTGCGCTCCTCGACCTCTGCCGCTCGCTCCGGCGGCTCCTCGAGCCGCGCGGCCCTGGCGCCGCCTCGTCGCGCTGGGTCGGCTGGGTCGCGCCGCTCTTCGTCGTGGCGGTGCCGCTGCTCGACTGGAGCTGGTTCTCCGGCATGGAGGTCGCGCTGCTCGGCGCCGTGCTGGGCCGCGCGCTCGTCGCGGCGCGGCGCGCGGAGCTCGCCCCGCCGGCGCGCCGCCCGGCCGAGCAGCGCCGCGCGGGGCTCCTCGCCGCGCTGCTCGTCGCGACGCGCCCCGAGGCCGTGGCGCTCGCGGCGCCGCTCGCCGTCGCGGTGGCCCACGGGGCGGGCTCGCTCAGCGCGGCCGCGGCGCTCGCGCGCGCGTCCCTGCCCACCGCGCTGCTGCTCGGCGCGCACGCCGCCGCGAACCGCGCGTTCACGGGGGAGTGGGGCGCCGCGGGGGCCGTGCGCAAGCTCATCCTCTCGGACCCGTACACCGCGCCGCTCGAGAAGGCGGCGGAGGTGATCAAGAACCTCGCCGCGCTGCGGGTGCAGGCGCTGGAGGGCGCGCTCGGCGGCCCGTCCTTCGCGCTCCTCCTGCCGCTGCTCGGCCTCGTCGCGGCGCTCGACCGGCGCTCGCGGCGCCTCGCCGTGCCGCTCCTCATCGGCGCCTACGGCTCGCTGCTGCTCGTCGCGCTCAACGCGACCGCGCGTTACCAGAACCTCCGCTACGCGGCCCCGGCGCTCGCGATGCTGCTCGTCGCCGCGGCCCTCGGGACCGAGGCGCTCGCGCGGCGGGGCCGGCTCGCGGCGGGGGTCGCCGCGGCGCTCGCGCTCGCGGCCCTCGCCGCGCCGTCCGCGTCGTTCGCGCGGCAGATCGACCATTTCGCCCGCGCCTCGGCGAACATCGCCGGGCAGCACGTCGAGGTCGCGCGGCGGCTCGCCGCGCGCGCGCCGCGGCCGCGGCGGGTGCTCCTCGGCGACGCGGGCGCGATCCCGTACCTCTCGGGGATCCCGGCCATCGACGGGCTCGGGCTCGGCGGCTACAGGGGGATGCCGTTCGCGCGGGCCTCGGTGCACGGGGTGCCTGCCGTGGTCGAGCTCATCGAGCGGCTCGACGCCGCCGATCGGCCTGACGTCTTCGCGCTGTACCCTTCCTGGTGGGGCGGGCTCGCGGACGTCTTCGGCAGGCGCGTCGACGCGGTGAAGATCGACGACAACGTGATGTGCGCCGCGGACGAGAAGGTGATCTACGAGGCGGACTGGTCGGCGCTCGCCCCGCCGGGGGAGCGCCGCGGCGGGGCGATCGACGAGGTGGACATCGCGGACCTGGTCGACGAGCGGGCGCACCGCTACGCCTTCTCGACGCCGCGCGGCGGGTGGGTGATCGGCGCGGTGCTGCGGGACGGCGAGGCCGATGCGGGCGGCGCGGCGCGGTTCGACGCGGGCAGGCTGATCCCGGAGGGGCGCGAGCAGTCGTTCGCGATCGGGCCGGTCGCCCGCGGCCCTGCCGTGCTCGCGCTGCGCACCGACGGGGGCGGCCCGATCGCGCTCGGCGTCGCGGTGGGGCGCG
This sequence comes from Sorangium sp. So ce119, assembly GCF_051524405.1. Classification (NCBI taxonomy): domain Bacteria; kingdom Pseudomonadati; phylum Myxococcota; order Polyangiales; family Polyangiaceae; genus Sorangium; species Sorangium sp. So ce119. The sequence goes on from NZ_CP150310.1 coordinate 1,543,945, forward strand.
CGGCCGAGGGCGAGGTGCGCGTCGAGGTGCCCGAGCGCCCGGCGGACCGCTGGTCCGAGATCCGGGTGCCCTTGCGCGGGGTCGCGCCGGGAGAGATCGTCCGGATCCGCTCGCTTCAGGGCACGTTCCGCAGCTTCCATGTCTGGCTGCTGAGGCCGTGATCGCCCGAGCTGCGCCGCGCCGCGCCGCGCGATGCTGCGCCCGGGGCCGCCGGGCCTCCGTCCCCGTCGCGGTCTCCGCGCCTTGACCGCCGCACCGCCCGCGACACAGCGCGTCGGGAGGGCGCGAGGACGTCGCGCGACGGAACCGTGGTAAGAGCCACCGCGTGGTGAAGTGGTTGCGTGCGGCGGCCTTCGCGTCGACCGGCAGGGAGGTGGCCTCGTTCGCGAGGCAGGCGGTCCTCTTGCCCTACGACACCCTCGCGCCGGTGGTCCCTGCCGGCGCGCGCGACGGCGACGATGTCGTCATCATCCTGCACGGGCTGTTCGCGTCGGCCGGCGTCCTCCGGCCGTTGCGGACGGCGATCGAGCGTCACGCTTCCGTGTCGCGCGCGTCCCGGTCTCCTGGCCGGCCGGGCTCGCCGCGGGCCGAGCCTCCGGCGTGGTCGGTCCACACCGCGACGATGTCGTACGCGCCCGGGCCCGGCGTCGAGGCGCTGTCCGCGCGCCTCGCGACCCTGGTCTCGACGCTCCCGGACGGCGTGCGCTTGCACCTCGTCGGCCACAGCATGGGCGGCATCGTGTGCCGCTTCTTCGCCCAGGAGGTCGGCGACCCGCGGGTCGTGCAGACCATCTCGATGGCGAGCCCCTTCGGCGGCATCCCCCGCGCTGCGCTGCTCGGCTTCGGCGGCGCGCGCGATCTCGACGCGTCGAGCCCGGTCCTCCGGCGCGTCCTCCTCGGGACGGCGCGGTCGAGCGTCCCGCACCTGTCGATCATCGCGGGCGCTGACACGCTGGTCCGCTCGCCCATCGCGCATGCGCTGCCTGGCGGCGAGGTCCGCGTGATGGAGGCGCGCGGGCACAACACGCTCCTCTTCGACCCCGAGGTGGCGGCCCTCGTGGCGCGTCGGATCGTCGAGCGGCGGGGCATCGTACGCTGACCGCACGTTGACCGCGCGCCGACCGCGCGCCGACCTATCCCCGCTCGGCGCTTCGTGGTAGCTCGCTCCGCGTGCGCTCGCCGATCGCCATTCTCGTCGCCCTCGCGGGTTTGCTCGCCCCGCTTGCCTGGTCATCGCCCTCGCGCGCGGACACCTCCGCGTGGTCCTTCTTCGGCGCCGGCGCTGTCGGCTGGAAGCAGGGGGACAGCGATCTCGTCTACGACGGCGCGCTGTCGCTCGACGTCGGCGTCGGCACCACCCCCGACGCGCCCGTCATCGTCGGCGGCCTGATGCGCGCGACGCCGCTCCTCGACAGCGGGATCGATCTCGCGTTGCTCGCCCGCGTCGCGACCCGCGGCTTCCAGTCCGGCCCGCTGGGTCTCGCCCTCGACGTGGGCGGTTACCATCGGTTCTGGGGCCCCGGCTCCACCGGCCTGGCCGGCGCGCTCACGCTGGGTGGCCCGCTCGGCATCAGCCTGTCGCTCCAGGGCAGCTACGGCACCGACAACGCCATGTCGTTCGGCGCCATCGCGGGCATCGACGTGCTGCGCCTCACCGTCTACCGCCAGTCGCTCCTGCCGCTCTGGCCGAACCCGTTCCCCGCGCAAGGCCGCGACGTCGCCTCGCGCTGAGCCGGCCTCGGCCGCGCGAGTACGCCCACGAAGGAGGCGGTAGGGGGCCGGGCGGCTCGGCACAACCGCCGCCCCCCGCGTCAGTTCAGGGCGTGAACCCCGCCAGCGCTCCCACGAGCCGGTCGAGGTCCGCGCGGCTATGCCGCTCCGTCACCGCGACGAGGATCTCGTCCCTCCGCCGCGGATCGATCCGCCCGAGATCGAGCCCCGCGATGATCCCCTGCTCGGCCAGCGCCCGCGTGAGCTTCCCCGCGTCCCCCCCGCGGACCTTGACGACGAACTCGTGGAACGTCGGCGCCGCCATCGGCAGCGCGTACCCGTCGAGCCGCGCGATCTCCCGCTTGAGGTGCTCGGTCTTCGCGAGGCACTGCCTCGCCGCCTCCACGAACCCGCGCTTGCCCAGCATGCACATCCGCATCGTGACCGCCGTCGCGCACAGCCCGCTGTTCGTGCAGATGTTGCTCGTCGCGCGCTCGCGCCGGATGTGCTGCTCGCGCGTCGCGAGCGTCAGCACGTACCCGCGCGTCCCGTGCTTGTCGACCGTCTCGCCCACCAGCCTGCCCGGCACCTGCTGCAGGTACTTGCGGTCGTTCCGGCACGCGAACAGCCCGACGTTGGGCCCGCCGTACTGCGGCGGCAGCCCGAGCGGCTGGCCCTCCGCCACCGCGATGTCCGCGCCGAGCGCGCCCGGCGACTCGAGCAGCGCGAGCGCGTACGGATCGAGCGTGACCGTGATCAGCAGCGCGCCCTTCTGGTGGCACGCCTCGGCCACCCGCCGGATGTCGCCGACCACCCCGAAGAAATTCGGGTAGCCGACCACCACGCAGGCCGTGGTCTCGTCGATCGCCCGCGTCAGCGCGTCCACGTCCGCCGTGCCGTCGTCGCCGACGTCCACGCGGACCAGGGACGCCTTGCCGGTCCCGATGCCGTGCACGTACGTCTCGACCGTGCCGAAATAGTCCGGGTGCACGCCCCCGGACAGCACCGTGCGCTCGCGCCCCGTCAGGCGGCGCGCCATCAGCACCGCCTCCGCCAGCGCGCTCGCGCCGTCGTACATCGACGCGTTCGCGACCGGCAGCCCCAGGATCTCGCTCACGATCGTCTGGAACTCGAAGATCACCTGGAGCGTGCCCTGGGAGACCTCCGGCTGGTACGGCGTGTAGGCGGTGTAGAACTCGCTGCGGAGCAGGAGCTGATCGGCCGCCGGCGGGAAATGGTGCTCGTAGGCGCCGGCTCCCAGGAACGAGAGCATCCGCCCGGCGCGGTTCTTCTGCGCGAGCTCCTCGAGGTGCCTCATGAGCGAGGCCTCATCCAGGGGCGGATCCATCGAGAGCGGGCGCGTGAGGCGCGCCTCCTTCGGGATCGCGCTGTAGAGCTCCTCGAGCGACGACAGGCCGACGGCCTGCAGCATCTCGCTGATTTCCTCGGGCGTGTGGGGCAGGTAGCGCATGGTCTTGTGCAGCGGGAAGGGTGATGCGGGAAGTGTGACGAAGGCGCGCGGCGCTCAGTGCGCCGCGGTCTTCAGGAGCTCAGCGTACGCGGCGGGCTCCAGGAGCGCGCCGAGCTCGCCCTGGTCCGAGAGCGTGACCTCGATCATCCATGCCTTGCCGTAGCAGTCCTCGTTCACGAGCTCCGGGCGGTTCTCGAGGTCGGAGTTCACGCGCGCGACCTTGCCGCTCACCGGCGCGAACAGGTCGCTCAGCGTCTTGACGCTCTCGATCGTCCCGAAGGCCTTGCCCGCGGTGATCGTGTCGCCGGGCTTCACGTCGAGGTTGACCAGCGTGATGTCGCCGAGCTGATCGACCGCGAAGGCGGTGATCCCGATGACGACCTGGTCGTTCTCCTGCCTGGCCCACTCGTGGTCCTTCGTGTACCGCCGGTCCGTTCGGACATCATCGCTCGCCATGTGACTTCTTCTCCCTTTGCCAACCTGGGTCTCTGGTCGTCTCGCGCCGCCGCTCGGCCGACCCTCGCGCGACGGCGCGATCGCCGCCGCGCGCGCGGGTCAGGCCCGCTTGTAGAATGGGGTCTTGACCACGACCGCCTCGACCGACCGCCCGCGGCAGTCGACCTGGAACGTGGTCCCGACGGTGGCCATCGGCGCCGGCAGGTAGCCGAGCCCGATGCTCTTGCCGACCGTCGGACCGGGGCTGCCGCTCGTGCAGACGCCGACCTTCGCGCCGCCGGCGTCGAGGAGCGGGTAGCCGTGGCGCGCGATGCCGCGCCCCACCATCTCGAAGCCGATCAGCTTGCGCGAGGGCCCCTCCTCCTTGACGCGCTGGAGCGCGGCGCGCCCCACGAAGTCGCCCTTGTCGAGCTTCACCACCCAGCCGAGCCCCGCCTCGATCGGGTTCGTCGTCTCGTCGATGTCGTTGCCGTAGAGCGACAGGCGCGCCTCCAGGCGGAGCGTGTCGCGCGCGCCGAGGCCCGTCGCCTCGAGGCCGAGCGGGCCGCCGAGCTCGACCAGCGCGCGCCAGAGCCGCTGCGCGTCGGAGGGGGAGCAAAAGATCTCGATGCCGTCCTCGCCGGTGTAGCCGGTGCGGGCGACGGTGCAGCGGACGCCCGCGATCGTCGCGTCGCGGAAGTGGAACGACGGGAGCTCGCGCAGCGCCGCGCCGTCGCCGCCCGCGAGCGCGGCGATGTCGAGCGCCCGCGGCCCCTGGAGCGCCATCATCGCGGTGCGGTCCGAGGCGTCCTCGAAGCTGCAGTGGTTCTGCGCCGCGCTCCGGAGGTGGGCGGCGATCTTGTCGCGGTTCGACGCGTTGCAGACGATGAGCCACTGCCGCGCGTCGATCCGGTAAACGATGAGATCATCGAGGATCGTGCCGGCCTCGTTGCACGCGCACGTGTAGAGCGCGTGACCGTCCTCCAGCTTCTTGACGTCGTTCGTGACGAGGTAATCGACCACCTGCCCGGCGTGCTCGCCGCTCAGGATCATCTCGCCCATGTGCGAGACGTCGAAGAGCCCGGCGGCGGTGCGCACGGCCCGGTGCTCCTCGGTCACGCCTTTGTACTGGACCGGCATTTCCCAGCCGGCGAACGGGACCATGCGGCCGCCGAGCTTGATGTGCTCGTCGTAGAGCGGGGTCCTTCGGAGCGGAGCGGTGGGGAGCGGCTTGGTCGACACGGGCGCGATCTACTTCGAAAGGTCGAGGATGTCGACTGGCGCGGGCTCGTCTCGCGGCGCCGGACGCCGAGCCCGCCGCCCGCGCGGCGCGTCGCCGTCGCGCTCACTCGAGGCGGGTGGGATCGAGCACCTTGCCGTCCGGCGTGAGCCCGTTGCGGCGCCAGCGCTCCTCGACGGACAGGCCCCGCTCCGGGGGCGGCCGCGTCTCGTCGCGGACGACGAGCTCCGAGACGTGCGCGCGAGAGACCACCTCGATCCGGATCGTCCGCTGAGGCGCGCTCTTCACGGTCGCGCGCGAGAAGATCGTCTTCGCCGGTCCCGTCTCGACGTTGCCCGCGAGCACGCGCGTGCGCACGTAGTTCGCCACCCGCTCGGCCGGGATTTCCCCGACCGCGAAGACCGCGTCGGGGAAGCGCGCGCGCACCTTCATGCGCCGCGGGATGGGCAACCCGAACGCCTGCTCGACGCCCTCGGCGAGCTCGCCCGGCAGCGCCTGGTCGACCGGCGGCCTCGGCGCCGGGGCCTCGCTCGACGGCGGCGCCGGCGCCGGCGCGCCCGCGTCGCTGCGGCAGGCGAGCGCGGCGCAGGCGCACGCGACGCACGCGGCGAGCGCCGCGGCGCCGCGCGGCAGGCCGGCGCGCTTCATTCGATGATCGTCGCCCACGAGTCGATCTTAACGATCCTGCGCGGCGCCTGCAGCGACCTCGTGCTCGTGCGCGTCTCGGCCCCCTGGGCGTCCTCCTGGCCCGCGGCGCCGGTGTGGAACACGAGCTGGTACTCGGGCGGGCTCGACTGGCTGACGACGGTCTGCGCGCCGAAGTACGGATCGGAGTAGGTCTCCGTCTCGATGCACGTCGGCTTCTGGGTGACGGCCACGCCGAAGACGACCGTGCCCGGCGCCTGATCCTCGAAGTGCTGCGGGGGCGCCAGCGGATCGATCACGAGGCAAGCGTTCGGGTACGCGGCCGGGTTCCCCGCCTGGCCGAGCAGGTAGTCGACGCCCCAGATCGAGCCGAACCCGTCCGCGCACGCGTAGGTCCCGGGCGCGGCGGGCGTGAACGTCGAGAAGTACGCGCAGCCGTTGAAGAGGGAGATCGGCCCGGTCACGCGCTTGCCGTTCGTGAAGGGGACGACCCAGTTCTCGGTGAAGCGGAGGCCGTTGTTGGCGGGCCGCTCGGTGATCGACCAGGCCCGCGTCTCGACGGTGCCCGCGGTGAACGCCTCCTGATCGCCGGTGGAGAACAGGACGACCGTGTTGCCGAGCGGATCGGTGCTCACGACCGGCGTCGTCTGGATCGGCTGGCTGCTCGCCGCGGTGTCGCTCTCGAACGAGTACGCGTCCCAGGCGAGGCTCACCGTCCAGTTGTCCGGGTTGGGGCTCGCCAGGCGGACGTGCCAGAGCGTGCCGTCGGCGTCGCCGACGTAGATGCGCTCCGCGACCTCGCCGACGCCCGACGGGAACGGCACGGGCACGCCGGTGATCGGCGAGTCGAAGTCGACCACCTCGGTCCGAGAGGTGAGCCCGGCCGGCCCCTCGTCGGCGTGGCCCCGGAACGTGCGGAGCACCTCGCCGGTGTCGAGCCGGACGATCGTGAGCGAGCGCGCCGGGCCGACCTGGCCGTTGGTGCTCGCGGTGCCCCAGCACCGGACCGAGTCGCGGACCGACAGGCTGCCCGTCGGCTGGAAGTACGGGTGCGTCGCGCTCTTGCGGGGGCACGCGCTCTGGTTCGGGTCGAGCGGGGCCGAGCCGCCGGGCAGGATGGCGACCGCGACCTCCCGGAACCCGCTGCCTGCCTCGAGCGTCACGGTCGCGATCGCCGGCGTCGGCGTCGTCTCGCCGAACAGGTCGTTGCCGCTGTCGTCCGTGGAGAGCTGCCAGAGGAACCGCGGCTCCCGCGGGTTCGTGATGTCGAGCGCGTAGTAGAAGCCGCCGCCCCCGCCGCCGCCGGCGACCAGCACGGTGTTCCAGGTCGACGAGCCGGCGGCCGCCTGCGCGCCCGTGCGCTCGAAGACGACGTTCTTCACGACGGGCGCGCCGTCGAGCAGGATGGATTGCTGGTTGAACGTCTGGAGGAGCCGCGGGAGCACTTGGGGCGGCAGGAACGACCAGAGCTCGTTGTTCTGGACGCGATCGACCTTGAGCGGGTCGGCCGCGGTCGCCGCCGTCACCTGGAAGGCGTGGAGCTGCCCGTCGGTCGTGGCGGTGTAGAGCACGAGCGGCCGGTTCGCCCGATCCGGGTGCTCCGCGAAGAGCCTGTAGGACTCGTCGGGGATGGTGTCGCGCGGCGGCCCCACGATGACGGGGGTCGAGTGGTAGATGCTGCCGAGCTCGTTGCCGTCGCGGGACGGGACGTCCGGGGGCATCGGCTCGCCGATCTCCCACGCGACGAGGCGCTCGGCGCACTGCTCGGCGGTGGTCACCCGCAGCCCGCCAGAGCACTGCGGGGGGACGGTGCCCGCGCCGGGATCGAGGTTGAGCGCGCGCGCCGCCTGGGAGAGCTCGTTCGCGAACAAGGAGGCCGGCGCCGGCGCGCCGCCGCCGGTCACCGAGCCCGTGTAGCTCCCGAGGCCGTCCGCGGCCACGGTCGCGGGGCGGATGCTCCGCTGCGACCAGATGTTCTGCGCGGCGTCGGCGTCGCCGATCACGGTGAAGAACCTCCGGGGCCGCGAGAAGTCGTTCGAGTTGACGTTGGCCGCGAAGTCGTCGCCCTTGCCGGGGTCGACGTCCTCGAGCTGCGTCGTCATCACGCCGTTCACCGCCTCGCAGACGAAGCGCTTGCGCTCGAGGTTGCCGCTCCACATCGAGCCGTCCGGCGGCGGGCTGAACGACGAGCCGAACTGGTAGGCGACGCCCGCGGCGTCGCTGCCGGTGTCCGCGGTCGTGACCGCGTTGGCGAAGACGGGGATGGTTCGGCTCGTCGAGTTCGAGGCGATGCGCGCGAAGATCTGCGACATCACCGCGGAGAGCTCGTTGGCGTCGTCCGGGAAATAGCCGCGGTCCGTCCCGCCCTCGATCGCGATGCGCGCCAGCGTGCAGCACGCCTTGAGCGCGTTCGAGGCGCTGTCGCAGCGCCCGCCGGGCAGGAAGTCGCTGCTCGAGATCGTCGCGCAGTTGAAGGTCGGATCGTTGAGCTCCTGCCGCGCCTGGGTGGTGAGGCCGAACCCGACGGTATAGGTCCGCACGCGCCGGTTCGGGTTCACGTGGGTGTTGAGCGAGTGCGCGACGACGTGCGGCTCCTCGTAGGGGCAGCCCGTCCCTTCCGGGCCGGGGCCCGGCCCCTGCGCGCACGTCGGGCGCAGGTCGAGGTTGGGCTCGCCGTCGGAGATGAGCACGATCGAGGTCTTGCGGCAGCCGCCGCTGATGTACGGATCGTCGCGCGGGCCGAGCGGCCGGGTTTGCCAGGTCGAGGCCTCGTTGAGGATGTAGTCGCGCGCGTCGGTCAGCATCCCGGCGAGCGGCGTCGCGCCGTAAGGGCGCGTCGCGATCAGCGCGTCCTGGATGCGCTGGTTCGTCGCGCGGACCTCGGTGATGTCCGCCGTGTAGGACGGGAACGGGACGAGCGGCCCCTCCCACAGCGGCGCGGCCGGGTTCTTGGCGCCGACCTCCATGTCCTCGACGGCGCAGTCGGGCGGGTTGCCCCGCGCCGGGTACCCTGCGCCGCTCTGGAACTCGAGGAAGTAGCTCCACATCCCCGCCATGCCGCCCACGGGATCGGGCGTGCCGGCGCTGAGCCCGGTCCTCGCGTCGGGGAGCGTGTCGAACGTCATGAGCGAGAACCGGATCCTGTCGCCGTAGACGTCGAGCAGCCCGGAGGTGGCTTGTTCCCACCCCATCCCTGGCGCGCAGGGCTGGGTCGCGTCGTCGAAGGGGTGCTCTCGCAGCGAGTTGTAGTCCGCACCAGGGCCCTTGGTGCAGCCGCGGGAGAGCATGCGATGGAACGGGATATAGTAGTTCCTGTCGTAGGGCGGCTCCGTGCCGAGGCTGAACTCGTCGACGAACTCGGAGCTCGTGCGGGGCTGCGCGTAGCACGAGAAGTCCGTGATCGGCCCGGTGAGCGACTCGACGAGCTTCGCCCAGCGGCTCTTCAGGGCCTCGCTGGAAGGGGCGTTGAGCGGGTTGCAGTCCGGCTCGCCGCCCGCCACCGTCTTCTCCATCGATCCCGACGTGTCGACGAGCAGGAGGACGTTGGGGAGCGGCGGCTCGACATCCATGGCCTGCCCGCGCGCGCGCGGGGCGAGGAGGCCGACCGTCGCCGCGGAGCCCATCGTGACAAGCACCTTCGTCAGGTTTCGCATCGTGCGCTCCGGTTCGTCGCGTTCACTTGCAGAGGACATGGGCCACGAGGGACAGCGCTTCCTGGCTGCCCGCCGTGGCGAGGACTTCGTCTTCACCGACCGGGTTGCCCGGGTCGGGCCAGGCGACGAGCCGCCCGTTCATGGCGACCGTGCAATACTCACCTTCCACCGAGGAGCCTTCGTGCTTCCCGAGCGCGGGCGATATCCTGTCCGTCATCTCCACCTTGAAGCTCCACCGGAGGTCCTTGCGGCCGAGGCTCCCTGGCGCGCCGGGCGCGTCGGACTCCAGCAGATCTTCCGCCGCGCGCTGCTGGAGCTCTCTCGAGTTGATCGTCCAGCATTCGATGGGGGTGCCGAGGCAGTTCTCCCCCCTGACGAACCCGCCGTTCAGGCCGCCTTTCTCCTCGATCTCGGCCAGCGCGAGCTGCATCGCGTACTCCGTGAGGTAGTGCGTCTGCGTCATCCGGCGCGCATGGCCGCTGGCGATGGTCGACAGCGTGGCGGCGTGGGCCGCGAACAGGCCGATGGCGGTGAGCATCGTGATGACCAGCACGACGATGAACACGGCGGCGCCCCGCTCGCGGGAGCGCCGGAGGGACCGGGCGATGCTTGCGTTCTTCATCTCGGTTCTGCCTGGTTCGGGAGCGCGACATCGGCGTAGAGCGTGCGCATCCGGGCGAACACCGGAGAGGCGCCCGCCGGCACCGTGTCTGCCGGTGTGTTGACCCCGGCGACGATGCCGGGGATCAGGAACCTGAGCCTGCGGCCGTCGGTGCCCACGGGGAAGCCGACGTCGCGGTCGGGCGCCCGGGTGCGGGTCGAGAGCCGGATCTGGACCGACCGCACGTCCTCCGGCCTGGCGCCAGGCTGGTTGTTCGCGGCGGCGATGGTGTACACGTTCGCGTTGTCGGTCGCGGTGATCGGATAGCGCGTGATCTGCGGGTTCGTCCTCTGCTGGGCCTTGTCCGCCTGCACGGCGGAGATCCCGAACTTGAGGTCGACGGCGTACTCCGCGATGAGCTCGAGCGTCTCTGGCTTCTCCTGATCCTCGTCGTCGAGCTCGACCCGCACGAGCTCGGTGCGCCCGTTGTCGCCGGTGAGCGCCGGGCTGATGGGCGCCACGAGCGAGCGATAGGACGTCGACTTTCCGACGAGGCTCCGGATGTCGTAGCGGACGCGGGAGATGACGCTCACCCACGCGTGCGCGCCGCTGAGGGGCAGGCCGCAATCGGGCTCGACCTCCCGCGTCGTCACCCCGGGAGGGGACTTGAGGTAAACGAGGTTCCCTGGCTCCATGCGGTCGATGACGGCATACAGGTGCGGCTGATTCGGGCGGCTGATCCGCAGGATGCGCCCCGCCTGGAAGATCCCGCTCAGGTTCTCGGCGCCGCCTTGCGCGCGCTCGCTCGTGCGCCGCGAGGCGGCGCTGTCGAGGAGCAGCGCGTACCAGGTGCCGCCGTCGTTGACGACGCGCGCCTCGAACACCTCGGTGCTGTTCAAGCTGCCGCCGATGACGATCGCGTCCGGCCACATGCCGTTGACGATGCTCTGGCCGAGCTCCGAAGGGTGGAGGAACACAGACCCCTGGCGCTGGATCGCGACGCCCGCGAGGAGCCTGAGGCCGGTCGGCGCGACCGGCGGAGCGCCGCAGCGCTGGGCGTCTGCCGTGACCTGGATGTTGCCGGTCGACAGGTAGGCGGCGCGCTGCAGGTCTGCGGCGAGCCGGTTCAGCCCGATCGTCGCGCCGAGGTGCGAGGCGGAGGCCCGCGCCTCGTTCTGGAAGAAGCGGGTCGCGTTCTTCGACAGCAGGAAGGCCGCCAGCGACACGATGAGACCGGCGGCCATGGCGACGAGCAGCTCCACGAGCGTGAAGCCTCGCTGTCCTGAAGCGCGCGCCCGCGCGGCGGAGGTGCGTCGTTCTCGCATCGCTGTCACTCCTCGGTCGTGTTCCGGCGGACGGCCGTCGTGACGTAGACCGCGCCGAAGCGCTCCGGCTCCGCGTCGACGACGACCGGGGCCACCGCGCAGTCGATCGGGTTGCCGCTCCGCTCCCAGATGACGCGGATCTCCGCCCGGATGAGGGTCGGCCAGCGCCGCGCGCCCGACGTGGCGTCGGTGAACTGGCCGAAGCGGACGTGCGTGCAGAACGCGGGCTGCGACGCGTCGCCCGCGTAGATGTCGGTCCCGAACACGTCGGCGCTCGGCGCCCCGAGCGCGGGGATCAGCGTCGGCGTCAGCTTCTCCGGGAACGGGGCGATGGTCATGAGGCTGAGCCAGTCGGTGTCGCTGTCACGGTCCGGGACCCGGTTGGGATCGTTCCACTGGAGCGCGTCCACCCGCAGCCGCTCCGCCCAGGTCATGGCGATGTTGTTGGCGATCGCGATGTTGCGCGCGTTCGTGTTGCTGATGAGCGTCGCCTTCTGCAGCGCGAGCACCCCCGTGGCGCCGATCGCGAGCACGCCGAGCGCCGCCATGACCTCGATGAGCGTGTAGCCGCGGCTCGCCGGCCGCCCTGTTCGCGCCGCGCTCACAGGCCGAGCCTCGCGACGCCGTTCGGCGGGACGAAGACCGATCGCAGGAGCCCGGTCCCGGTGTTGGTCACGTTGACGCGGATCGCGCCGAGGAGCGGCACGAGCTCGGCGCCGAGGTCGTAGCGGACGAAGGTCCGCCCGCGCGGGGTGAAGCAGACGTCGGCGGTATCGCGCACGACGCCATCGGGGTCGGTCGGGTCGCGGAGCTCCACCGCGGCGAGCTCGATGCCCGTGACGTTGAACCGCGTGACCGGCTCGGTCTCGGCGGGATCGATCCAGTTGCCCACGTCCTTGCAGTTCTTCGAGAGCATCGCGTCCGGGCCGATGGGCTCCACGCGGGCCTGCCGCACCTCGAACTCGCCGGTCGAGGCCGTCCACCGCACGAGGACCGCCGTCCCGCGGCCCATCGCCTGGTGGCGCGCGAGGCGGTAGATGCCGCTGATCTCCATGGCGGTGCGGTTGACGCGGCGATCGCGCATGCCGTTGACGAAGCTCGGCGACGCCGCGGCCGCGAGGATCCCGATGAGGACGACCACCGCGAGCAGCTCCGGGAGGGTGAAGCCGCGCGCGCGCCGGCGCCGCGCGCGCGACGCGCGCCACGTCGGAGAGCAGGCCCGAGGGCCGCCGGGATCGCCAAGCGCAGGTCGCGACCAGGAGGAAGAACGCACCGAATGCCGGGCAAAGGCAAGCCGCGTGCCCTGTCCGATTCGCGCCAAGTTGTGGAATTTCATGGGGAATCTCTCAAAGAACCGCGCGGCGGGCGCTAACGATTGCGGCGCTATGAAAAAAGGTGCAAGGCGGACGGGCCATGCGATTCCCGCCGGAAAGGTGTTCATCGAGAGTCCTGTTGGCCCACAGCGCGTCTCCCGCGTGGAGCACGCTCGGCGTGCTGCTCGCCGGGGCGCTCACGGCCGCGCTGGTCGTGGGCTGCGGCAAGAAGGAGGAGGAGCGCATGGGCGCGCCGCCCCCGCCTGCGCCGGCCGCCAAGCCGGCGGCGTGCTCGGGCGGAGGGGGGACGATCAGCGACGCGGCGAGCGCGCCGTTCTTCCCGCGCACGATCGGTGGGTTCTGCCTCGACCCGAACGGCGCCGAGAAGACGTTCGGAGAATCGGCGCCCCTGCCGCTCGACAGCATCTGCGACATGTTCGACGGCGAGTGCGAGATCTACAAGGGATTCGGCGTGCGGCGGGTGGTCGAGGCGCGCTACGTGAGCGGCGCCGGCGGCTCCGCGACCGTCGACGTCCACCTCTCGAAGTTCGGGTCGACCGAGGGCGCCTACGGGATGTTCACGAAGCGCACCGTGGGCGACGGCGACCCCGCCGACGAGGCGACGCCGCGCCCCATCGAGGGCGGCGGCGCGGCCGCGATGGGGGTCGGCAACGCGTACCTCTGGCGCGGGCAGTACCTCGCCGAGATCACGTACAACGACGAGGCGCTCGCCGAGGCGGCGCTCAAGTCGTCGAGCGAGAAGGTCCTTCCCGGGCTCGTGAAGGAGATGGGCGCGAAGCTGCCTGGCGAGGCGACGCTGCCCCCGGCCGCGGCGACGCTGCCCAAGGACAACATGATCCCGCTCGGGATCCGCTACGAGACGAAGGACGTGCTCGGCGTCGACGGCGCGGGGCCAGGCGCGTTCGGCTACTACAAGGAGGTCGACAAGCGCTACCGGGTGCTCTCGGTCGTGCGCGGCGACGTCGACCAGGCCAAGGACGTGCTGTCGACCCTCGCGAAGCAGCCGGGCGCATCCCGGGAGAAGGGCATCGGCGACGGCGCGGTGCGCCTGATGCACAAGGAGGGCGACGGCCCCGCCACCGAGTGGATCTTCGCGCGCGCCGACAAGACCGTCTACGGCGTCGGCGACGAGGCCCGCGTGCTCCGCAGCGGCATGACCGCCGACGAGCACGCCAAGGTGACGCTGACCAAGGAAGAGAAGTCGGCGCGGCTGAAGAAGCTCGTCACCGCGCCGGCGCCCTGAGCGCCGCGGTCGCTGTCCAGGGGAGAGAGGGGCGGCGCGGCGGAACGTCGCCGCGCCGGCGCCTGCGCCGCGGGGGACGCGCGGAGCGCCGGGGGCGCGCGGCGGCGCTTCGGTGCGCCGCGAGGTCACCGGACGCCGGTCACCGGGCGCGCGCCGCGAGGCGCCGTGCGATCACTGCGTGCGGAGGATGACGTGGAAGCCGAACGGCGTCTCGACGAGGTCGCTCACCTCGCCGACCTTGATCGTCTCGAGGCCCGCCTGGAACTCCGGGACCATCGCGCCCTTCGGGAACTTGCCGAGGTCGCCGCCCCGCTTGTCCGCGCCCGGCTCGTCCGAGTACTCCTTCACGATGTCCGCGAACTTGCTCGGGTCGGCCTTGGCCTTCTTCATGGCCTCGGTCGCGCGGGCCTGGGCCTCTTCCTTCGTGCGCTCGATGGTCGGGGGCGCGCGGCGGCTCCCCTTGTACATGACGAGCAGGTGCTTCGCGCCGAACATCTCCCGCGGCGCCTGCGCTGACTGCGCCGGGCGGGGCGTCGGAGTCGGCGGGGGCGCGGGCGACGCGGCGGCGTGCTCGTGCTCGTCCGGCGCCGGAGCGACAGGGGCCGCGAGGCGAGAGAGCGGCGTCTTGTTGAACATGCCGAAGAAGCCGAGGAGCCCGATCAGCACGAGCGCGCTGAGCACCGCGTGCGGCGTCCACCAGTACGGATCTTCCGGCTCGGCGCCGTCGTCGTCGTCGTCGTCGCGGCCGTGGACCGCGGTGGCCTTCGCCTCCTCCTCCCCGTCGTCGTCGTTGTCCTCGTCGGTCGACCCGTCCTCGTCCTCGAGGTCCTCGTCGTCCCTGGCCCTGTCCTTCTCGGTCTTCTTGCTCATATCGCTTCCCTGATCCGGGCCTCGGGCCTTAGCACGCAGCCGCGCCGGCCGTCAGCCGATCTCCGCCCAGGCGCTCGTGAGCACCGGGTCGGGCCGCTCCTTGACCGACGTGACCACCGCGACCTTGCCGCCGTCCAGCGCGTAGCCGCGCGTGACGAGCGTGTCGCCGGGCCACACCGGCTTGCGGAACTGCGCGCCGTAGGCCCGCAGCTTGCTCGCGTCGCCGCCGGCCGCCTTCTGGATGATCGCGCGCGCCGCGAAGCCGAACGTGCAGAGGCCGTGCAGGATGGGCCCCTGGGCGAAGCTCGCCTTCGCGGCGACCTCGGGGTCGGCGTGGAGCGGGTTCTCGTCGCCCGAGAGCCGGTAGAGCAGCGCCTGCTCGGGCGAGGTCGCCTGCTCGACCTCCCAGTCGGGCTCGCGGTTCTTCGGCACGGGGGCCTCCGACTCGGCGTGCGGCGGGCGCGGCCCGCCGAAGCCGCCGACGCCGCGCACGATGATCGACCACACCGTGTCGAAGAGCGGCTCGCCCTCGAGCGTCGTCTTCGTCTCGACGATCACCTGCGCGAACTTCTTGAGGTCGTAGATGCCCGACAGGGTGGCGGTCGTGAACAGCGTCCCGCTCGTCGGGAGCGGGCGGTGCACCCGCAGCGTCTGCCCGCCGTGCACGATGAGCGGCAGCTCGGCGCCAGCCACCTCGAGCGCCTCGAACACCGTGCCCTGGGTCGGGATGACGCCGAACGTCGGGTAGACCTTCATGCCGCCCGGCGTGCCCTCGTAGAGGTACTCGAGCTCGTCGCGCCGGGCGCCGATGCCGAGCGCGTAGGTGGCCAGGGTCTTCCAGGTGAAGGTGAAGGCGCTGGGCTGGGTCGTGTGGCCGACCTTCGAGAGATTCAGCGGCATCGGGGGCTCCTCGCTGGGTGGAACGGCCGAGGAGGCGTACAGACCTGGCGATGTCGCGTCAACTGCCGCGCTCCGGCGCCGCGCGCGGGCGGCGGCCGTTCCCTGGCCGCCCGGTCGTCGCGAACCGCGCGATCCGCGGTGGTCGCGTGGCGCGCGTCCGTCGCGGCGCGCGCGGCGTCAGAGCGCGACGCGGTAGGCGATCAGGACGCCGATGTTGAACATGTCGACGCGCTCGGAGAGCGAGGCGCGATCGCCTGTCGGCGAGACCTTGCGCTGCTCCGGGAGGAACCAGCTCGAGTAGCGGATGTGGCTCCCGAAGCTCCAGTTGTCGGCGAAGGTCCACTCGCCGCCGATCGCGAGGCCCACGGCGACGCCCTCGGTGCCGATCGTCGCGGCCCTGGGCCCGACGTAGGCGGTGTCCGAGTACGGGTCGCGGTCGGCCTCGACCGACCAGGAGTCGTTGACGACGACGCCGCCGAGCGTCGCGCCCCCCCACCACTCCCACGTCTCCGTGCGGATGCCGTAGTAGCGAAACACCCCGTCGAGCATGAAGTAGCGGCGCGCGTGATCGCGCTCGAGCTCGGGCGCGCCGCGCGCGGCCTCGGTGCTCAGCGTCGCGGCCCAGAAGATGCCCGCGCCGAAGCCGATGTCGCCCCAGCGGTAGAGGTTGTGGATGCCCAACGAGACGCTCGTCTCGCCCTGCTCGCACGTGTCCGGGGACAGCGAGACGGGGCAGACGTCGGCGCCGGGGAGCGTCATCACGCCGCCGCTCACCTCGACCATGGTGTAGGGGCGGTCCAGCTCGCGCGCGGCGGCGGCCCGGCGGGCGGCCCTGCTCTCGTCGGCGCGACCGGGGGCCGCGATGAGGAGCACCGCGACCGCCGCGCCGCACGCGGCGCCGCACGCGGGTCGGGCTCTCTCGCGGCGCGGTGACGCACGGTCGCCCTCCCCAGCGCGATCGTTGGTGGGCGCTCGCGACGTGGGGTACGAACGGCCTGGATTCACCTTCGATGGATTATAGCCACGGACCCGTCGAGGAGGGGAGCGGCGACAGGGACTCCGTGGGCAACGGCGGCGGCGAGGGGGGCAGGGCGGGCGCGGGGGTGGCGGCGCTGGCCGGCGGCGAGGCGGCGCCGCTCCTGGGCGAGCCCGCGTCCCCGGGCGGCGCCGGCGCGTTCCTGGGCGCCGGCGTCGGCGTGGCAGGCGCGCCCCTGGGCGCGGGCGGCTGGCCAGCGGCGGCGCCGGGGGTCGCGCCGCGGGCCTCGGGCGGCGCGGGCCGGCGCGGCGGCCTGCGGTCGGGGCCTGCGGCCGGGGCCGCCGAGCTCTCGGGGGAGACCTGCGGGGGTGGCTCCGGGGGGGCGCCGGGCGGGCCGCTCGAGAGCTCGAGGACGAGGTGCTGGGCGGTGGTGAGCTCCGGGTGCAGCTCGACGGCGAGCTTCGCCAGCCGGATCGCGCCGGCCCTGTCGCCGGCATACTTGCGCCCGAGGGCGTCGGTGACGATGCGCTCGGACGACTCGCGCCGGAGCGCGACGAGCCGCGGGTCCCTCGGCCAGCGCGCGAGCGCCTGCGAGAGGATGTCCTTCACGTTCTCGCCGGGGGGGGCGTCCCACGCGTGCCTGCCCATGCAGTCGCGCGCGCGCTCGATGTGCGCGTCCAGCGAGTCGATCGCGGCCGGCCCGCCGAACGCGCCGAGGTGCCGCCCGCCGAGGAACACGACGAGCCCCAGCGCGCCGGCGCACGCGAGCAGGGCGGCGGCGCGGGCGATCACGGCGCGGCGCGGGAGCGGCCGCGCGGCGGACTCGACGCCGTGCATGGTCGACGGCGCCGGCGCGGAGTCGCGCGAGGGCTCGATGCCGAGGCCGATCGCCGTCCGCGCGGGATGTTCGGGCAAGGGGGTGGACCAGGAGGGCGCCGAGGCGCCGCCGGGCGCTGCGCCGCTGGGTCTCGACGCGCGCTCTGCGCTGCCGAAGGAGGAGCGCTCCGCGCCGCTGGCCCCCGACGGGCGCTCTGCGCTGCGGAAGGCGGAGTGCTCTCCGCTGCCGAAGGAGGCGCGCTCCGCGGCGCCGAAGGAGGCGTGCTCTCCGCTGCCGAACGAGGCGCGCTCCGCGGCGCCGGAGGCGGAGTGCTCTCCGCTGCGGAAGGAGGCGTGCTCTCCGCTGCCGAAGGAGGGGCGCTCCGCGCCGCTGGGTCTCGACGAGCGCTCCGCGCTGCCGAAGGAGGAGCGCTCCACGCCGCTCGACCTCGGCGAGGAGGATCGCTCCTCCTCGGGGCCATGCGCCGACAGGTCACCGTAGCGGTCGACCGCGGCGTGCGGGGGGAGCGACCCGAGATCGCTGATGTGCGCGCTCTCCAGCGTGGGCGCGGGGATGCCGCCGATCTGGGCGGCGAGCGCCGGGGAGAGGTCGAGCGATTTGGTGCGCGATTTCGAGGCGAGCTTCATGACCGCGCTGGCGCGCAGGAGCCCGGGCTGGGCGGCGATCTCGTCGGGATCGAGGCCGCTCGCGCGCACGGCGAGGGCGAGGTCGCGGCCGAGGGCGCGCGCGTCGGGGGCGCGCTCCGAGGGCTTCTTCGCGAGGTTCTGCATCACGAGCTGCGCGATCGGCGCGGGCACGTAGCTCGAGCGCGCGATGCTGCGCAGGTCCGCCGGCGGGGCGTGCGTGTGCTGGACGAGCAGCGCGACCGGCGAGTCGCCCTCGAACGGCGCGCGCCCCGCGAGGCACTGGTAGAGCATCGTCGCGATGGAGTAGACGTCCGCCGGCGGCCCGACGCGGTGCCCCTCGGCGCCCTCGGGCGAGATGTACTTGGCGGTGCCGAAGATGAGCCCGGCCTGGGTGGTCATCGCCTTGTCGGCCCAGTCGAGGCGGGCGATGCCGAAGTCGAGGACCTTCACGTAGTCCGGATCCTCGCCGCGGCGGACGAGCATGATGTTCTCGGGCTTGAGATCCCGGTGGACGATGCCCTGCGCGTGCGCCTCGCCGACCGCGTCGCAGACCTGGAGGGTGATGTGGAGCGCCCTCGGGAGCGGGAGCGCCTCGCTCTCGCCGCCCGCGCCCGCCGCGGCGAGCGCGGAGAGGAGCGAGATGCCGTCGAGGTGCTCCATGACGAGGTAGAGCTCGCCGCCGATCCGGGGGTCGGCCGTGGCGGGGACGCTCCCCGTCATGAGCACCTGGACGACGTTCGGGTGGACGAGGCGGCTCGCGATCTTGGCCTCGCGGTGGAAGCGGCTCACGAGCTCGGCGTTGGTGCTCAGCTCGCGGTGGAGGATCTTGACGGCCACGTCGCGCTCGATCCCTGCCTGGAAGGCGCGGTAGACGCGGCCCATCGACCCGATGCCGATGAGGTGGCGGACCTCGATCTGCCCGCCGAGGGTGAGGCCGACGTAGGGATCGCGCTCGGCGGCGCCGAAGGCGGGGCTCTTGCGCGAGCTCGCGAGCGGGGTGCCGTCGCGGGGGCAATAGAGGACGCCCGCGTCGTATCGCTCGCCGCACGAGGGGCAGCTCTTCGCGGGGGACGGCTTCATCGACAGCGCTGATGCTAGCACCGCTCCCGCCATAAATTGTCGGACGGAGCGGCGTTTCGGCGCGTCGCGGCGCCGGGGCACGCTCCGGAATGGACCGACCGGCGCCTTGCGATTACGGTCGCCGCGTGAGCGGTTCCAAGGCGGGCGCAGCAAGGGCGCGCGGCGGCAAAGGGCGCGGCAACGCGGGCGCCGCTCCTGCGCCCGCTTCCCGCGGGGCGGCGGCCTCCCGGGCGCGCGAGGCGCCCACGCCGCCCCGCGAGGTGGCCGAGGCGTCCACGGCGGCCGGCGAGGCGGCGGACGCGGGGCCGCGCGAGGGCGAGTACGTCGTCTCGCTCCCCACGTTCGAGGGGCCGCTCGACCTGCTGCTCCACCTCATCCAGCAGCACGAGCTCGACATCCTCGACATCCCCGTGAGCTTCGTCACGGAGAAGTACCTCGAGTACCTGAAGATCATGCGCTCGCTGTCGATCGACCTCGCGAGCGAGTACCTCGTGATGGCGGCGACGCTGGCGCACATCAAGTCGAAGATGCTGCTGCCGAGCGTGCCTGCGGGGCAGGACGACGACGGGATGCCCGGCGAGGAGGAGGATCCGCGCGCCGAGCTCGTCCGGCGGCTCCTGGAGTACCAGAAATACAAGGTCGCCGCGGCCGATCTGGCCGAGCGCGGCACGCTGGGGCGCGACGTGTTCACGCGCGGCATGAGCGAGAGCGAGGTGCCGAAGGGCCCGGCGCCGTTCGCGTCGACGTCGATCTTCGGCCTGCTGGACGCCTTCGAGCGGGTGCTGAAGCGGACGAACGTCCAGATCGATCACGAGGTCGTCTTCGATCGCATCAGCATCACGGATCGCATCGTCGAGCTCACCGAGAAGCTCTCGGCGCGGCGTGCGATGCGCTTCGAGGATCTGCTGCTCGACAGCGTCTCGAAGGGGGGCGTCATCCCTCGCTTCGAGGTCGTGATCACGTTCCTCGCCGTGCTCGAGATGTGCAAGCTGAGGCTCATCCGGGTCCACCAGACGGACTCGCTGGCGCCGATCCACATCCTGCTCTCGGTGGCGGAGGGCGAGCCCCCGGTGGACTTCGACCCGGAGTACGGCGCGCCGACGGCGGAGCGGAGCGAGACGGCCGGGAGCGATGAGGCGGCAGCGCCGCCTGCCGGCGCGCCGGCGGAGCCTGAGGTGGCGGAGGCTGCGGAAGCGGAAGCCGAGAGCGGCGCGCCGGCGGAGCCTGAGGTGGCCGAGACTGCGGAAGCTGCGGAGGCCGAAGAGGAGAGCGGCGCGCCGGCGGAGCCTGAGGCTGCCGCGGCAGCGGAAGCTGCGGAAGCGGAAGCAGAAGGCGGCGAGCCGGCGGAGATTGAGGCTGCCGCGGCAGCGGAAGCTGCGGAGGCCGAAGAGGAGAGCGGCGCGCCGGCGGAGCCTGAGGCTGCCGCGGCAGCGGAAGCTGCGGAAGCGGAAGCAGAAGGCGGCGAGCCGGCGGAGCCTGAGGCTGCCGCGGCAGCGGAAGCTGCGGAAGCGGAAGCAGAAGGCGGCGAGCCGGCGGAGATTGAGGCTGCCGAGACCGCGGAAGCTGCGGAGGCCGAAGCCGAGAGCGGCGAGCCGGCGGAGCCTGAGGCTGCCGAGACCGCGGAAGCTGCGGAAGCGGAAGCCGAGAGCAGCGAGCCGGCGGAGCTTGAGGTTGCCGAGACAGCGGAAGCGGAAGCCGAGAGCAGCGCGCCGGCGGCGCCCGAGGCTGCCGAGACCGCGGAAGCGGAAGCCGAGAGCGGCGAGCCGGCGGAGCCTGAGCTGGCCGAGCCATCCGTGGATCCGAGCGGCGGGCCCGCGCCCCCGGAGCTCGCCGAGGCGGTGGAGGAGACGGGCAACGCGCATGACATCGCAGGCGACGATCCAGCGAGGGAAGCGGATGCGGGCGCCGCTCTGGCCCCTCTGGAGGAGCCGAGCCGCGATGCTGTCGCGGAGACGCGCGACCTGTCGGCCCCGGAGGACGTCGCGGCGCCGCCGGCTGCGGTGGATGAAGTAGACGCAGGGAGTGGCCGTGACGGTGGCTGATGCCGCGGCGAAGCGGCGGCGCGTTTCGAAGACGGCAGGACAGAGCGCATCGGCGCGGCTGAGGGCGGCGGCGCACGCGTGGCTGGTCGGGTCGAAGCGGCCGCAGGCGGCGAAGAAGGAGCCGCGCGCGCCGAGGACACCGGGGCAGGGCACGCCGGCCAGGGCGAGCGCGCAGCGCGCATCGGCGCGGCTGAGGGCGGCGGCGCACGCGTGGCTGGTCGGGTCGAAGCGGCCGCAGGCGGCGAAGAAGGAGCCGCGCGCGCCGAGGACACCGGGGCAGGGCACGCCGGCCAGGACGAGCGGACGCGGCACGCCAGCGCGGCTGAGGGCGGCGGCGCACGCGTGGCTGGGCGGGGCGAAGCGGCCGCGGGCGGCGAAAAAGGAGCCGCGCGCATCGAGGGCGGCACGGCAAGATCCTGTCGCTCGCTTCCGCGCCGTCGCGTGGGCCCAGCTCGGTGATCCGGCGCGGCGCGCCGCGGCTCCGGCCCGCAGCGCGACGGCGGCCGCGCAGGTGCCGGGGCTGTCCGCGGTCGCGCGCAAGCACCTGAAGGGGGTCCTGGAGGCGCTCATCTTCGTCGCGGAGCGACCGGTGCCGGCCCGCGAGCTCGCGCGCTCGGCGAACGCAGAGCACCGCGTCGTGCGGGAGCTGCTGGCCGAGCTCGTCGCGGAGTACGACGGGCGGGGGTTCCGGCTGGACGAGGTCGCCGGCGGGTACGTCTTTCGAACGAGCCCCGCGTTCGCGCCGTTCGTCCGCGAGGTGACCGAGCAGAAGCCGATCAAGATGTCGCGCGCCCAGACCGAGACGCTCGCGATCGTGGCGTACCGGCAGCCGATCACGCGGCCCGAGATCGACGAGATCCGCGGCGTCGACTCCGGCGCCGCGCTCAAGTCGCTCCTCGAGCGCGATCTCGTGAGGATCCTGGGCAAGAAGGACGAGCCCGGGCGACCGATGCTCTACGGAACGACGGCGCAGTTCCTCGAGTTCTTCGGCCTGAAGGCGCTCGGCGAGCTGCCGACCTTGCGCGAGTTCACCGAGCTGACCGACGAATCTCGTCGCGCCTACGAGCGTGAGCTCGGCGAAGAGCCGCCGGACGCGGCGGTGGTGACATCGGAACAGGAGAGCTTCGCCGGCGCGGAAGGTACGATCAGGACGAGCGTCGCCAGCGCAGGAGAGAAGCCAGCGGAAGACGTCGGCGTGTCGCCTACAGCGCCGCGGGAGGGAGAGGTTGCCATGGAAGCAATGATGGAAGACGAGGTGCGCGTGGAGAGTCCGGTCCCTGGGGTGCATGCCGAACCTGGCGCGCAGGACGCCGTCGGACCCTCGAGCGAGCTCGAGGAGGACGAAGTGCGCAGCGCGGAGGACGAGGACGAAGAGGGCGACGAGGACGACGACGAAGAGGGCGACGAGGACGAGGACGACGACGAAGAGGACGAGGACGAGGACGAGGACGACGAGGACGACGACGAAGAGGACGAGGAAGGCGGCGACGAGGACGAAGAGGACGACGACGAAGAGGACGAGGACGAGGACGAGGACGACGACGACGACGACGAGGATGAGGATGAGGACGAAGAGGAAGACGACGAGGACTGAGTCGTCACCGCCCTCTGACCTTCAAGCGCGTCGATCCCCCGTTCATGACGGCGGCGCGTCCGTCGGATCCGGATAGGCATCCGCCAGCTTCAGCGCCGCGCTCCTCAGCTCCGGGTGGGAGAGGAGCTTGCGAAAGAGCCGCCAGAGCTCGGGGTCGGCGAGCACCTGGAGCGGCGAGGCGTTCGCCTGCTTCTTCTTCTTGCGGGGGATCGCCTCCGGACCCTTGCGCCGCAGCTCCTCCATCATCCCGACGAAGCGCTTCGTCGGAAAGAGATCGCCGTGCTCCCAGGCGAGCACCGTCTCCTGCTCGATGCCCAGCGCTCCGGCGAGCTCGCGGGCCGTGCAGCCAAGCTCCTGCCGGAGCTTCTTGATGTCCTCGGGGGCCATGCGAGGCGAGGGTAGCGGCCTCCGAAAAAAAAGCGACGTCGAGGCAACCGGCGGCGAGCTCCCGCCGAACTCCGCGTCATGACCCATCGTCCCCTGACTCGCCCCTCGCGCGCGACGCGCGCTGCCCACGTCCTGCCGCTCGCGCTCGCGCCGCTCGTGGCCTCCCCCCTGTCCTGCGCGCCGGAGCTCGCGGCTCCCCCTCGCCTCGATGACGACGAGGTCACCGCGACCGCCGGCGACGCGGACATGATCCCCGAGCTCCAGATCGAGCCCGCTGCGCCGCTGGATGCCGCGCCCCCGGTGCTGCGGCTGCGGGTGCGCCTCCCGGCCGCCGCCGCCGGGAGCGTCGATCCCGGTCGGGCGCTGATCCTCCGGGGGAAGATCGGCGCCGCGCACCTGCGGCAGATAGAGCAAGGCGATCTGTCGAACGCGCTCGCGGAGCGCGTGGTCCCGTCGATCGCCTGGCTGAACGAGGCGCCCGCGGGAGATCTCTGGCTCACCGTGGCCCCGCTCGCGCCGCTCGCGCCCGGAGAGACGTACGCCGTGGCCAGCGGCAGCCCCGCCTTCTCGCACCACATCCAGGTCGCCACCGAGGGCTCGCCCCCCGTGCTCCCACGGCTGTGGCCGCCGCCCGACGCCGGCGCGAGCCTCACCTTCGGCGTGTGGTGCGGCGATTCACCCCTCCCCGAGATGGCCGCCGCAGCGGCGCTGGCCCCCGGCGGACCGGCGGGCGAGCTGCGCCGCGGGGCCGTCGACGACATCGGCGCGCGCTGCGTGCGCTTCGAAGGGGAGCCGGCGCCCGCGGCGACCAACCAGACGGACGAGCTGCGCCTCGTTGGCCCACCCATCGCTTTCGCCGATGAGCCAGGAGCCGTGAGCCTCGACCCGCGTCCGTTTGCGATGGAATCGGAGCCTTTCCCTGCCGCAGCGATCGCCTGCGCGCTGGACGAGGTCCCCATGGGACCCGGCTGCGCTCACGTCGCCGACGATCAGATTCGCGTCCGTTCGGCGGACGCGCCGCTGCTCTGGGCGGTCGCGGGCGAGGGGCTCGATGAAGTCCGCGCGGCGCCGCCGGGCGAGCTGTTCGTCCTCGCCCCCTTGCCGCCTCTCACGGCCATCCAGCTCGCCGTGGCCACCATCGACAATGCCGGGCACGTGGAGAGACGGACGTTCTCAGCCATGACGCGTGCGCCCATGCCCCACGTGGTTATCAATGAGGTGCTGGCGAATCCTGTAGGAGCTGAGCCGTCTCAGGAGTGGGTCGAGCTCTACAACGACGGAGATGTCCCAGCCGACCTCACAGGGTATGTGCTCGCAGATGTGGGCGGAGAGACCGAATTGCCCTCCATCTCCCTGAGCCCCGGCACGTACGCGCTGGTCGTCAACGAGGGCTATGTCGCTGAAGATGAGCTCGATCCTCCGGCTCCTCCCGATACGCTGCTGCTCCGTGTTCCAAAACTTGGCAACCATGGGCTGTCGAACTCGGGAGAACCGCTCAAATTGAAGGATGGAGGAGGTGCAGTGATGTCCAGGTCGCCCGCTTTGCCGGAGCCGAAAGCGGGGATGAGCCTGGCTCGTGTGGGGCCGCGCGCCCCCGATGGTTCGGCCGGCTCGTTCGTGACCGGGTGGCCGACACCCGGTCGCGTGAACATAATGAACCAGGAGATCCCCTGAAGACGGGGGAGTCTGCCTCCGCGCGGGGCGTTCTCTCCAAGGGGCCGAGAAAATTCGAGCAAAGCGGGTGACGGACCCGTCCGTGAGAGCTAGGTTTCAATCGAGTAGACAGACGGGTGGGGGGGGCCGCCACCTGAGGAGACGCTGCCGCGCTGTGAACGCGAGCTGTGCGGCAGGTGCCTTTCGCGTGGAGTTCGGCGATGGCTGGTGTTCGTGAAAAGCTGTTGACGGCATCGGACCTCGCAGCCTTGTGCGAGGTCGACTTGAAGACAATCCATAACTGGGTAGATCGGGGGAGGATTGCCCATTTCCGTACGCCGGGGAGACACTTGCGCTTCAAGGCGGCGGATGTGGCCGAGTTCCTCCGCGCATGGGGCTATTCGGTGCCCCGGGAGCTCGCGAAGGCGACCTCCAAGTCGATGATGGTCATCGGCACCAAGGACACGATGACCCACGCGGCGCGTTCCCTCGGGGAAGGCGTGCCCATCCGGCACGCCAGCCACCCGTACGACGCGCTGATCTACGCGGGGGCGGACCCCGCGGACGTGTACATCGTCGACGTGCGGGCGGTGTCCAGCGACGTGGACGTCACCTCCCTCTTCGAGGCGCTCCACCGAGCGAACTCGCAGGGGACGTTCGTCGCGCTGTCGGACGAGCCCATCAGCCTGCCCACCTTCGTGGGCCGGATCGGGCGCAACGACGCGCAGCAGCTCAAGGCGTTCCTGATGCCTGAAGCGGCCGCGCAGGCAGGGGCGCCCCTCCAGGCGGCAGCCGGCGCGGGCTCGGAAGAGCCGCCGCGCAGCCTGGCCGCTGGCGGGTCCTCGCGCTGAGCGAGGGCCCCGGCCGTCCACGCCCGGCAGACAGGCCCGGCGAGGACGGCCGCGGGCGGCTGCGGGGCGATCCGCCACGAGCCGCAGCACTGCCGAGCGACCCGCTGCGGACGGAGTCCCCCCCTCCCGCAGCGCAACCTGGGGCCGGTTGACAGGTCGCTCGCAGCCACGCTGCTGAGCTCGTTCCCCCGCAGCCAGCCCATCCCTCCGATATATGGAAAGGTACGAGTCCGAGGACCGCAGGCTCCTCGGACCGAAGCAGCTCAGCTTCCAGCGATGGTCATGGCGGAGACGCGGAAGGTCGGCGACGCCGTTGCCGTCCGGAGATCCAGGTCGTCGCCGACGGCGTCGATCCGCTGGAGGAGCTCGTCGAGGTTCAGGGAGATCGTGACCTCGCTCACGGGGTGAGTGAGCTGGCCGTTCTCGATCCAGAAGCCGGACGCGCCCCGGGAGAAGTCGCCGGTCACGGCGTTGAAGCCGAAGCCCATCATCTCGGTGACGTACAGCCCGCGCGGCGTGGAGCGGACGATCTCCTCCGCCGGCGTGGCGGTGGGTTGCAGGATGAAGTTCGACGTCGACGGGCCCACGCCGCCGCCCGCGCCACGCGCCGCGCTGCCGGTCGACGCGCGCTTGAGCTTCCGGCCGCTGTAGCTATCGCAGAGGTAGGTCTTCAGGATGCCCTGCTCGACCACGACGTTGCGCCGGGCCAGGAGGCCCTCGCCGTCGAAAGGGCGCGAGCCGGGCGCGCGCGCGATCAGCGGGTCGTCGACCACCGTGATGAGCTCGCTGGCGACGCGCGTCCCCTCGCGGCCGACGAGGTAGCTCGACTTGCGCCAGATCGAGCTGCCCATGAGACAGGAGCCGAGCAGCCCCAGCATCGAGCGCGCAGCGTCCGGGTCGAACACGACAGGCGCCTCGCAGGTGGGCACCTTGCGGGCGCCGAGCTTGCGCAGCGTCCGGCGGGTTGCCTCGCGGCCGACGGCGTCCGGGGCGTCGAGATCGGCGAGGTGGCGCCGGGCGCTGAAGTGGAAGCCGCGGCGCTTCTTGCCGCCGCTGTCGTCGGCGACCGGGGAGACCACGAGCGACGCGTACGAGCCCGCGTAGCCGCCGCGGAAGCCGCCGGACAGGACCAGGGCGAAGGCGCTCGCGGTCCGAGAGAACGTCGCGCCGTCGCTGTTCGTGATGCGAGGATCGGCGTCGCGCGCGGCCTGCTCGCCGCGGCGCGCGATGTCGATGGCCTGCGCGGCCGTGACCGAGCCGCCGGACGGATCGTAGAGCTCGAGCGCGGGGAAGGGGCCGCTGGAGATGAGCTCGGGATCGGCGGGGCCGGCGAACTCGTCCTCCTGGGAGATGTCGGCGAGCTCGAGCGCGTCCGCCACGAACCGGTCGATGCCGCGCGGCGTGAGGTCGGACGTCGAGGTCAGCGCGACGCGCTGCTTCTTGATGATCCGCATGCCGAGGCTCTTGTGGACGGCCTCCTCGACGAGCTCGGGCTCGCCGAGCCGCACCTTCGTGGAGAGCTCGGACCCGGAGCGAGCGATCGCCTCCGCGACGTCGGCGCCTCCCTTCCTGGCGCGCGTCACGACCTGGTCGGCCAGCTCCATCAGTTCTTCGATCTGCTGATCCACGCGGGCTCGTTCGGACATGGGGCGACAGGGTGGTGGAGCGCGGTGGCTCCGTCAACGCGGCGGGAGAGCCGCGGCGCCCGACCGGACGCGTCTCAGCCCGGTCGGTTGGAGCGCCCGCCCTTGCCGAGGCCGAGCCGGCGCTCGGGGCGCGTCGAGGCGGGCCGGGGCGGATCGACCCCCCGCGCCGGCTCGCTCGGGACGGCGCGGGGGCGCGGGGCGCCGGGGGGCTCGGCCTTGCCCGCGCTGCCCGGCGGATCGCGCCGGAGGAGGGCGCTCACGGTGACCGCGAAGCCGGCGGCGAGCATGGTGTACATCCAGAGGAGCGCGTAGCCGAGCGGACCGCCGGCGACCGGGTGGACGCCGAAGTCGCCCTCGACCTGCCGGTAGGTGCCGTCGAGCGCGAGGCGCCGCGAGAGGGCGAGGACCGCGACGAGCGCGATCGCGATCGGCGCGCCGCCGAACACGGCCAGCGCGCGCACGGCGCCCTGCGCGGTGGGCCTGCCGCCGGCGCTCGAGGCGAAGCGGTGCGCGGCGGCGAACCCGGCGGGCACGGACGCGGCGTCGAGCAGGAGCAGCAGGAGGTCGACCGCGGACGGGATCCGGCGGGTGTCGACGAGGTACGCGAAGCTCCAGTCGGGCGCGAACACGAGGAAGTAGGCGCAGACCGGCGCGAAGACGAGGACGGCGAACAGCGAGACGAGGGCGAGCGGCCGATCGCGCGGGCCCGGCGAGAGCCGGGGCTCCGTCGCGCGCAGCGCGCCAGGGCGGTGAGGGGCTGCGGCGCTGAACCAGGCGAGCAGCGCGCCGAGGGCAAAGCCGACGAGGGGAGCGACGAAGGCGGGCACGCGGCGCGGAAAGTAGCCCCGCCGCCCCCTCCTGCGCAAAGAGCCTGGACCGGTTTGCGCGGCGCGCGCGATCTTGCCGGCGAGGGAGGAGCATCGGCGAGGGCGCGCCGGGGGGACGCGCGTCGGGAGGCGCGCGCGGGGGGCGCCGGAAGCGCGCCGAGGCCCCGCCTTGGCGGCCACAGCGGTGGCGGCGGGCGAGGCGGAAGGTTTGCGGTGGGGTCGCTGCCGCGCTAAGCGGCTGCGCACATGGAGCCGCGCCTCGTCCGAGAGCTGCTGGAGCGCGTCCGTAACGGAGAGACCGCCATCGAGGAGGCGCTCGAGGCGCTCCGGGGGCTGCCTTTCCGGGACCTGGGCGTCGCGACCGTCGATCACCACCGCGCGCTCCGGCAGGGCGTGCCCGAGGTGATCTTCGGTGAAGGGAAGACGCCCGAGCAGATCGCCCTGATCGCCCAGGAGATCTCGGGGGCCGGGCAGAACGTGCTCGTGACCCGGGTCGACGCCGCGAAGGGCGCGGCGGTCGCGTCGCTCTTGCCCGCGTTTCGCTATGTTCCCCTCGCGCGGACCGGGAGCGTCGAGGTCGCGCCGACGCCGAAGCGCGCCGCGGGGCCGGTCGCCGTCGTGACGGCGGGCACGAGCGATCTCCCGGTCGCCGAGGAGGCGATCGAGACGCTGCGGGCCGTTGGGCTCGAATCGAAGCGGATGTACGACGTGGGGGTCGCGGGGCTGCACCGCTTCCTCCATCGCGTCGAGGAGCTGCGCCAGGCGTCCGCCGTGATCGTGGTCGCGGGCATGGAGGGCGCGCTGCCGAGCGTGGTCGGCGGGCTCGTGGCGGCGCCGGTCGTGGCGGTCCCGACCGCGGTCGGCTACGGCGCGGCGCTGGGCGGCTTCACCGCGCTCTTCTCGATGCTCACGTCGTGCGCCTCCGGCATCGCCGTGGTCAACATCGACAGCGGCTTCGGCGCGGCGATGGTGGTCCATCGCATGCTGCCGAAGGCGTGAGCGCAGGACGAGCGCGACCGCGGGAGCGCCGCGACGGGTCGACGCCCGTTGAACGGAGCAGGCGAGACATGGGACACGATCACGATCACGAGCATGCGCACGGGCACGACCATGACGCGCACGGGCACGACCACGCGCATGGGCATGACCATGCGCAAGCGCACGGGCACGACCACGCGCATGGTCACTCCCATGGGCACGACCACGCGCACGGCCATTCCCACGGGCACGACCACGCGCACGGCCATTCCCATGGGCAGGGGCACGACCACCCGCAGGGGCACGACCACCCGCGCGCGCCGCTCCTCGAGGAGGGCGCGGGCGCCGGGATGGTCCTGTTCTTCGATGCGTTCAGCGGCATCGCGGGCGACATGACGATCGCCGCGCTGCTCGATCTCGGGGTGCCCCTCCTCGTCATCGAGCGCGCCGTCGCCGCGCTGCCCCTCGACGGCTTCCACCTCCACCGCGGGCACGCGCATCGGAGCGGCATCGTGGCGACGTCGTTCGACGTCCACGTCGAGGCGCCCCAGCCGGAGCGCACCTACGGATCGATCGACGCCATGCTCGCCGCGGCGCCGCTCGACCCGCCCGTCGCCGCGCTGGCGCGCCGGATCTTCCGGCGCCTCGGCGAGGCGGAGGCCGCCGTGCACCGGATCCGCCTGGAAGACGTGCACTTCCACGAGGTCGGCGCCGTCGACGCGATCGTCGACATCGTGGGCACCGCCGCGGCCATCGTGCACATCGGGGCGGAGGTCGTCGGCTCGCCGCTGCCCATGGGGCGCGGGTTCGTGAAGGCGCGGCACGGGATCCTCCCGCTGCCGCCGCCCGCCGCGGTCGCGTGCCTGCGCGGCGTCCCGACCTACGGCGTCGAGATCGACGCCGAGCTGGTCACGCCCACGGGCGCGGCGATCATCGCCACGCTGGCGAGCCGGTTCGAGCGCTGGCCGACGTTCGCGCCCGACCGGATCGGCTTCGGCGCCGGCACGCGGGAGCTGCCCGACCGCCCCAACCTGCTGCGGGTCGTGCTCGGGACGCGCTCCGGCGGGGAGGAGAGCCTCGGCAGCGCGTCGCACGTGATCGTGGAGGCGAACGTCGACGACCTCACGGGCGAGGTGGCAGGGCACGCGATCGAGGCGCTGCTCGCGGCAGGCGCGCTCGACGCGTGGGCGGCGCCGATCACGATGAAGAAGGGCCGCCCCGCGCTGACGATCGCGGCGCTCGCGGCGGCGCCCCAGGCCGACGCGGTCGCGACGGCGCTGCTCCGCGAGACGACGAGCATCGGGCTCCGGAAGATCCCTGTCGCGCGCACCGAGCGGCCGCGGCGGATGACGACGGTGAAGACGGCCTACGGCGCCATCCGGGTGAAGATCAGCGAGGGGCCGTTCGGGCCGCCGCAGATCAAGCCGGAGTTCGACGACTGCGCCGCGGCGGCGAGGACGCACGGCGTGCCCGTGCGCGAGGTCGTCTCGGCGGCGCTCGCGGCCGCCAAGGGGTGACGCCAGGCGCGCGCGCCGCTCGTGTCAGAGCGCGGCGCGCGCCGCCCGCATGGCGGCGCCGCGTTTCACGCGCGGCGCCCGCCTCGCGGCGCCGCACGGCATCGAGCGCGCCCGAGGCTCAGTCCGGGCGCTCGATCGGCAGCGCTTCGGCCTCCCACGCGAGGAAGCCGCCCTCGAGGAACGCGACGGGGACGCCCTCCTCCGCGAGCTTCGAGGCCATCTCCTTCGACCTGTCGCCGGAGCGACAGTAGAGGACCGGCGCGCCCGGGAGCATGTGGAGCTCGGCGAGCCGCCCCTCGATCTCCTCGAGCGGGAGGTGCACCGCGCCGGGGATGTGAGCGCGGCCGTACGCGTTGGCCTCGCGCGTGTCGACGGCGACCACCTGGCCCTCGTTGACGAGCTGCGCCAGCTCGGCCGCCCGGATGGCGCCCTCGGCGCGCGGGAGGAACGGCTCGAGCATCTCGCGGAACTGCTTGCGGTTGAGGACGCCCTGCTCCGCGGCCACCGGGCGGCCCCGGTGGAAGACCATGAACGTCGGGACGGCCTGGATGCGCAGCGTGGTGGCGATGCGCTTCGACCGATCGATGTCGACCTTGACCACCTTGGCCTTGCCCTCGAGCTCGCGCGCGATGGCCTCGACCTCGGGCGCGACCGTTTTGCACGGCCCGCACCAGGCGGCGGTGAAATCGATGAGCACAGGCAACTCGCTGCGGAGCACCTCGCGCTCGAACTCCTGCTCGCTGATCTCGGGAACAGCCATGGCGGCCGAATTCATAGCGGGCCTTCCCATCGAGATCGAGTGGCGCGAGGCCCCCGCCGCCCAGATCGCGGGGACGAGGGCTGTTTCGGCGGATTTCCGGGGCGCTCCCGGGACAACCTCGGGCCGCCGGGGGCGACGAAGGCCGCGCCGGCCGCGGCCGGGCGGCGGACGCCTCGCCCGCGCTCCCTCAGCGCGGCGTCCGCGCGCGCACGGTGCGCGCGTCGACGGCGTCGCGCAGCGCGTCGGCGATGAGGTACGAGCCGCCGACCGTCGCCAGGAGGAGGAGGCCGGGGAACACGAGCAGCCGGATCTCGCTCGGGTGCCGCGCCGCCTGGCCCAGCGTCTCGCCCCACGAGGCCACGCGGGTGGGCGCGCCCATCCCGAGGAACGAGATCGCCGCCTCGAGCAGCACCACGGACGCCACGCCGAGGACCGAGCTCACGATCGTCGGGCCGAGCGCGTTCGGGAGGATGTGGCGGTAGAAGACGCGCAGCCGGGTGCTGCCGAGCGCGCGCGCGGCCATCACGTACTCCTCGCTCGACGCGCGCAGCACCTCGGCGCGCACGAGGCGCGCGATCTCCGCCCAGCGGACGAAGGCGACCGCGAGCACCAGCGACAGCGCGGACGGCTCGCGCTCGATCGCGCGCACGATGGCCACGACGAGGATCGCCGGGAAGGTGTCGACCGTCTCGACGAGGCGGACGAGGCCGTCGTTCCAGAAGCCGCGCAGCGTGCCGGCGAGCCCGCCGAGCACGACGCCGAGGAACATGCCCACGAGCACCGCGCTCAGCGACAGGCCGAGCGCGGTGCGCGCTCCGTAGATCAGCCGCGCGGCGAGATCGCGGCTCTCGAAATCGGTGCCGAGCGGGTGGTCGGCCGAGGGCGACGCGTTCGGACCGGCGTCGGTGCGCTGCTCCGGGCCGTAGCGGATCGGCGGCCAGATCACGAAGCCCCCGTCGAAGCGCGCCCTGAGCTCGGTCTCGGTGAGCGACTCGAGCGTCCCGGCCTCGGTGATGGCCGGGAGGATCTCGGCGCCGTCCGGCCCGAAGCGGGCGATCGGCGCGGGCGCGGCGAGCAGCTCGGCGAAGATCGCGAGCAGCGCGAGCACGCCGAGCAGGACGGTGCCGGCGGCGACGCGCTTGCTGCCGACCATCCGGCGGAGGAACGCCGCTGCGTGCGTCACGCCTCGCCCCTCCGGGAGAGCACCGCCGGGCCGAGCCGCGGGTCGACGAGCACGTAGGCGAGATCGGTCGCGATCACGCCGAGCGCGGCGATGCCCGCCGCGCCGATCGAGATCGCCATGAGCCAGCTCACGTCGCGCGCCTGCACGGCGAGCAGGGTGAGCTCGCCGAGCCCGTGCAGCTCGAAGACGCGCTCGACGACGAACGCGCCGCCGAGCGCCATCGGCGGCTCCAGGACGGCGAGCGTCACGACGGGGAGCACGGCGTTGCGCAGCCCGTGGACGGCGATGACGCGCGCCGCGCCGGCGCCGCGCGCCCGCGCCGCCCGGATGAAGTCCTGCGTGAGGACCGCGACGAGCGCGGCGCGCTGCTGCCGCGTGGGCGCCGCGATGAGCGACAGCGCGATGAGGCACGTCGGCAGGAGCAGCGACCGCGCGCCGCCCGAGAGGAGCGCGGCGGCCACGGCGACGACGGCGGTCGGCAGGACGGCGAGCGTGAGCACGGCGGCCGCGATCGCGCTGTCGCTCCGCCGGCCCCGCGAGGCGGCGCTCAGCGCGCCGAGCGGGACGGCCACCGCGTAGGCGAGCGCGATCGCGCCGAAGACGAGCGTCAGCGTGACCGGCGCGCGCCGCGCGAGCTCGTCGAGCACCGGCTCGCCGGTCGCCGCGACGCCGAGGCGGTGGGTGACCGCGCCGAGCGCCCACTTGCCGTAGCGGGTCTCGAGCACCGTGGCGGCGAGCCGCGTCGGGCCCGTGAACACCTCGAAATCGCTGCGGTACACGTTCCAGAAGGACTTCCACCGCGTGACGCACGCGCGCGCCTCCGCGAGGTCCTCGCCCGGGGCGATGCGGTCGTCGATCTCGGCGATGTGGGCCGCGACGTCGACGAGGGCGCGCGCCTGCTCCAGCGTCGCGGCGTCGCGCGGCGGCTGGAGCGCGGCGATCACCGGCTGCAGGGCGAACGTGTCGAGCTCGTGCAGCTCGGCGGCGCGCGACGAGGAGCCGTAGCGGACGAGGCGCCGCACCGCGCTCCGGACCGACGCGCTCCTGAACTCGATGCCGCGGTCGTCCCAGAAGCGCGTCCAGAAGGCGACCGCGTGCGCCGGGTCGGCGGCCTCCTCGGCCCGCGGCAGGCCCATCCGCGCGGCGACGGGCGCGAGCGCGAGCGCGACGCGGGTGCGCGGCTCGGGCGCGAGCGCGTCGAGCGGCAGGATGTGCGGAAGCGCGGCGCCGCCGAGGCGCCGCAGCTCGTCGGCCGCGGCGCCCGCGCCCTCGCCGCCGGCCGCGATGGCCTGCGCGGCCTCGAGGGCGCGCAGGCGCACGTCGCGCGGCTCCAGGTTGATGAAGCGCGGGAGGTCGAGGAAGCGCTCGCGGCGGAGCCGCGCGAGCTCCGCGCTGGAGAGCGAGGTCGCGAGCAGCGGGTCGTCCGTGGGATCGGGGACGAACGAGAGGACGAAGAAGGTCAGCAGCGAGACGCCGACGAGGGTGGGCAGCGTCCAGAGGAGCCGGCGGAGCGCGTGGCGGAGCATCTCTAGACTCGCCCGGGGTCAGCGCAGGATGGCGTCGAGCAGGTCGATGCGCATCCCGAACTTGTAGGGGGAGGCCTTCACCACCTCCGTCTTCTGGCCAGAGATCGTCTCGTCGTTGCCCTCGAGGTACCCGCCTGCGTTGATGCCGATGACCTTGCCCTGGCCGTTGAAGATGGGGCTCCCGTTCACGCCGCTCGTGCTGCGGGCGTCGTGCTGGATCAGCCAGGCCTCCGCGAAGGCCGCCGGCCGCCCGTTCGCGCCGGTGATCCGGCCGATGTTGGCGGCGAGGAAGGTGGCGACGGGGTTCGCGGCGTCGGTGAGGCGCTCCGGGAAGCCGATCAGGTAGACGTCGTCGCCGGCGCCGGCGGCGGCGAGCTCCTCCCGGGTCGCGAGCTCCAGCACGGCGGCGGCGCGCCCGGTGATCGATACGACGCCGATGTCCGGGGTGAGCTGGTCGGCGCTGTCGCGGTACTGCGGGTGCGTCCGCATGCTGGTCACGGCGAAGCTTACCTGGCCCCGGCCCTCGTTCTCGAGCGCCACGATCGAGCCGCCGCGGCGCTTCGCCGCGGAGATGCAGTGCGCGTTCGTCGCGAGCACCGAGGGCCGCACCGCGAACGCCGTGCAGAACCCCTCGCGCCCGGACGCGAGCATGAAGATGCCCTTCCGGGACCGGTCGTGGAGGTTGCGCCCGAAGTTGGCGTTGGACGGGTGGAGCGTCCCGAGGCGCCGCTCGATCTCCTTGCGCCGCGGGTCCTCCGGCGGGAGGCGCGCGAGCTCGGCGCGGAGCTGGGCGATCTCGTCGTGGGAGGAGCGGTTGTAGACGATGAGCGCGGCGAGGCTCGCGAGCGCGACCACGAGGAGCAGGGCGAGGATGTACGTCGTGCGACGCTGGCCGGCGGTCGCGGCGTGCACCTCCTTGTGGAGCATGGCGTTGATCTCGACGGTGCCGCGCGGCTTCGCGCGCCCCGTGGCCGCCGAGACGGCCGAGGAGATCAGCATCGCGATCGTCCGCTCGCCGACCCGCCGCGCGCCGGCCGGCGGCGCCGCCGGCACGTGCCCGGGGGGCGCGACGGCGGGCGCGGGGTAACCCGCTGCGTGAGCGGCGGGCGCGGGGCCGTGTGCCGGGTAGCCCGCGGCAGGCGCGGCGTGCGCGGGGTAGCCGGTGGGCGCCGGGTACGCGGCGGGCGCCGGGTACGCGGCGGGCGCGGGGTAGCCGGTGGACGCCGGGTACGCCGGGTACGCCGCGGGATGGGCAGCGCCGGGCGCGGGGTGCGCCGGCGCCGCGTGCGTCTGCGGAGGCCCCGGCGCGCGGCGCTCGACCAGCTCGAGCCGCACCCGCGGCCCCTTCGCGCCGAACGTGATCTCGTCGCCCGAGACGATCGGGTGCCGCTTGATCCGCTGCCCGCCCGCGTAGGTCCCGTTGCGGCTGTCGAGATCGTAGAGCACCCAGCCCGCCGCCTCGAGGCGCGCCTCCGCGTGGTGGCTGCTCGCGTCGCGATCGTGGTTCGGGTCGAACACGACGTCGTTGTCCGGAGCGCGACCGAAGCGCACCACGCGCCTGTCATGGAGCGCCACGGACCCGGCGTTGGTCCCGAACGTGTGCACGACGCGCAGCATCACGGCGCGGGGACCCCCTGGAGCAGATCGATGCGCATCCCGATCCGGAACGGTGAGCTCTGCGTCACCTTCGTCTTGCGCCCGTCGATCGTGACGTCGTCCTCGTCGTCGATGTGCGCGGCGTGGATGCCGATCACGTGCCCGTACTGGTTGAAGATGGGGCTGCCGCTGTTGCCCCCGCGCGTCACCGCGTCGTGCTGGATGAGCGCCGCGCGATCCGGCGTCGTCGCCTCGCCGTCGAGGCCGGTCACCCGCCCGATGCGGCCCTCCAGGAACGTCGCCGAGGGGCTCAGCGGATCCATCAGGCGGCCGGGGAAGCCGATGACGTACGCGTCGTCGCCCGGACCGATGGCGCGCAGCTCGGCCTCGTTCGCGAGCGTCACGGTGCGCGGCGCCTTGCCGTCGATGCGCAGCAGGGCGACGTCCGGCGAGCCGGCGCCGCCCTCGCCGGACCTGTACGCCGGGTGGGCCGACATCGCGACGATGCGGAAGCGCGTCTTCCCCATGGAGTCGTTCTGCGTGGCGATCGAGGTGCCGCCGCGCGCGCGGCAGTCGCGGACGCAGTGGGCGTTCGTGGCGAGCAGGTCGGGCGCGACGGCGAACGCCGAGCAGCAACCGCCGATGCGGTTGTCCACCATGTAGCCCATCACGTAGAGCGCGCTCCTGTTCTGTTCGAAGATGGCGCGGCCCGAGAGCACCTGCTCGGGGATCGCGCCCGACGGCCGTGCCGCGGGCGCGCGCCCGAGGCCGACCTCGGCCGCCAGCGCGTCCGCCGCCCGGCGCGACCGGTACGCGACCACGCCCGCCACCGCCACGGCCACGAGCGCCGCGGCGACGCCGAGCCCGAGGAGCAGGTTGTGGCGCGCCACCCGGCGCCGCGCCTCGTCCGCCTTGGCGCGCACGAGCGCGACCGCCTTCTCCTCGCGATGCATCGCCTGCACCACCGCATCCCTGACGATGCGCTGCGCGGTCTCGACGTCGACGCGGCCGTCCGCGTCCGGGCGGCGCGGCGGCGCCCCTTCCTGCTCGACGGCCGGGATCTGCGGACCCCGCTTGTCGTTGCTGCGCGGCATGGCGATGGAAGGCGCGCGTGCGCCGGGCGCGCCCTAGCGAAGCAGGTAATAGCCGGCGATGGTGACGCACGCGACGGCGCTCACGATCATCAAGATCACGAGCCACTGCGGCGCGCCGTCGGTCGGGATCATGATCGGCTCGTCGCCCTGGACGGGCGCGCGGGCGCTCCGCTCGTCCAGGCCGTCGTCCGGCGTCAGGGCCGACATGGCGCGGTCGTACTCGCCGCCGTCCTCGTCCAT
Source organism: Sorangium sp. So ce119 (assembly GCF_051524405.1). Lineage (NCBI taxonomy): Bacteria > Pseudomonadati > Myxococcota > Polyangiales > Polyangiaceae > Sorangium > Sorangium sp. So ce119. The sequence continues at coordinate 1,580,786 of NZ_CP150310.1, forward strand.
GTCGCTGTCCGCGCTGCTCATCCACGACTTCGGCGAGGGGGGGCGCTGCGAGATCTTCTTCTCGTCGAGCTCCTTCACCTTGCGCGCCGGCTCGGACGCGGCGGCGTTCTGGGCCAGGAGGTGCTCGGGCAGCTGGTACTTCTGGTAGCGGAGCTCCTCGATGTCCTCGAGCTCCGCCGCGGCGAGCCCGTCGCCGTCGAACTTCGCGACCACCACGGTGATGTTGTCGTGGCCGCCGGCCTGGTTGGCCCGATCCGTCAGCACCTTGCAGGCCTCGATCGGATCGTCGACGGTCCGCAGCACCTCGCGGATCTCCTCGTTCCGCACCATGCCGGAGAGCCCGTCGGAGCAGAGCATCAGCGTGTCGCCCCGCTTGAGCTCCACGTAGGTGAGATCGACCTGCACCGAGTCCGCCGTGCCGAGCGCCTGGAGGATGATGTTGTTGTGCTCGAACGTCTCGGCCTCCTCCTCGGTGAGCTGGCCGGCCTCGATGAGCTGGTTCACGAGCGACTGGTCGCGCGTCACCTGCACGAGCCGATCGCCGCGCAGGATGTACGCGCGGCTGTCGCCGACCTGGCCGAGGAACAGGTGGTCGTCCATGAGCGCGGCGATGGTCGACGTGGTCCCCATCCCGCGCCGGGTCCGATCGAGCTTCGCCTCGCTGAAGATCCTGAGCCCGGCGGCCTCGATCGCCTGCACCAGCCGCGCCGCGAGCTCGTCGTGGTCCTGCGGGGGGCCCCCGGCGCTCATCCGCTGGTAGATGATGTCGACGGCGAGCTGGCTCGCGACCTCGCCGGCCGCGGCGCCGCCCATGCCGTCGCACACGCCGAGCAGCGCGCCCCGCTCGCCGACGACCTGGTAGCGGTCCATCTCCATCAGGCCGCGGCTCGCATTCGTGAGGTCCGCGACGATGAAGTTGTCCTCGTTGTGCTCGCGGACCTGGCCCACGTCGGTGCGGCCGAACAGCCGCAGCACGACCTCGGGGCGGCGCGGTTCGTCCGGCGCTGCAGCCTCGCTGTCCATGTCCTCGGGGCGCTGCGCGCCCTCCGCTGGCTCGTCGCCCGCGGCCGCGGGCGAGCCGCCGTTGCGGGCGGCCTCCGCGGCGGGCGTCTCGTCGAGCGCGCCGTCGTCGTGCGAGGCCGCGGTCGCCGCGCCGGCGCCGCGCGCGAACGCGGCCGGCGCGTCGGGCGTCACGGCGTCCGCGAGGTCGTCCGACCTCGTCGCGAGCCCGTCCGCGTCCTCGCCGCGCACCCCGCCCGCGGTGAGCCGCACCTGCGGCGGCGGAGGGAGCTTCCTCCCGACCTTGTCGGGGCCCTGGGCGCTGGGCGCCTTCACGGATTTCACAGCGATGCCAGCCTTCTGCTCGCGCGCGGCGCTCGTGGCCGGACGCATCTTTGGCGGCGGGGGCGGCTTCCAGTTCACGGGCTTGCCTGCTTCCACGGACCCCGCCTTGCCGGACTCGAGCGACGCGGCGCCGAGCGGGGAGTCACCAAGGGCCTTGCCCGCGTTGCCGCTCGAGTCGGCCCCGACCGACGCCGCGCCGGGGAGCCCGTCGACTTCCAGCGCCTCGGTAGGCGTTTCGCGCGTTTCGCGGACGGTGTGGTCGCTCATCGGGCGAGATCCACGCGGAACAGGTGCTGCCCGATGCGCACGAAATCGCGATCCACGAGGCTGACTTCCTCGCGGATCGCGATGTAGGTCCCGTTCGACGACTCCAGGTCGGTGAGCGTGAACTCGCCGGTGGCCGGGTTCCTCCGGATGGCTGCGTGGCGTCGCGAGAGGAACGGATCGGCCGTGAACACGATGTCTCCCGTCTCCCGTCCGATCACCGTTTCATCCCGGTAGAGGTGGTACACGTCCCGCGTCACGCCCTCCACCGTCCGCTGGCAGAGTCGCGCCCGCCGGTGGATGGCGGGCGAGCCAAACAGCAACGTTCCATGCTGGATCGCATGGCCGAGGCCTCGCTCCCCGTCGTTCACGGTCTGAAACTGTAACACCTCGAGCCCCAGGAGAAGCAAGTCGCCATCTCGGAGGGGGTGCGTCTTCCTGATGCGCAGGTAAATGCGGTTGACGCTGCCCAGGTCACGGAGAACCCAGGAACCGGCCTGCGGAACGATCCGCGCGTGCCGCGGCGAGACGTACAGGTCGTCCTCGAGGAGGATGTCCCCCTCGCTGCGGCCGATGTCGATCTGCGGGCCCGAGAGCGGGAAGCTCTTCCCCTCGGTCCCGTCTTCGACGATCACGATGAGCTTGCCCTCGGGCGCCCGGGTCGGCCGGGTGTCGGCGGGAACCCACGCGGGCGGCCGGACCGAGTAGGACGCCCGTAGCGGCGCGAGCGGTATCGGCGAGGGCGGCGGCGTGCTGCCCGTCTCGGTCGAGCCCGGCCACGGGCCGTCGCCCGGGGGGGGCCGCGGCGGCTCGCGCCCCGCTTCCGGGACGCTCGACGGCGCGGACGGGCGGTCGGCGAGGGCCCTCCCGGGGCGCTCGGAGGTCGGCCGCTCGGCGTCGAGCGGCGCCCCGCAGTACTTGCAGAACCGCGTGCCCGCCAGGCACTGGCCATGGCAGCGCGCGCACTCGACGGGCGGGGCGGGCGCCTGGCGCGACGACGCGATGTCGACCACCGGCGAGCCGACGATCTTGTCGGGGGGGCCCCCGCCGGTCGTAACAGGGGGCAGCCGCGGGGGCGGCAAGGCGACGGGCGGCAGCGGAGCAGGGGCCGGCTTGCCCGCCGGCGCGCCGCCGGCGCCTTGCCGCTGCGCATCCGCGGCGCCGGCGCGATCGTCGCGCGGCGCGGGCGGCGGCGCGGCGTCCGGCGAGGGCGCCGGCCGGGGCGCGGTGTCCTGGAGGTCTCGCGCGCTCGTCCCGGGCTGCTCGATCGGCGCGGACCGCGGCGCGGCGTCGGGAGGGGGCGCGGCGCGGGGCGCGGTGTCCTGGAGCCCTCGCGCGGTCGTCCCGAGCTGCTCGATGGGCGGGTGCGCCACGTACGGCGCGCCGGGGGAGAGCGCGGCTTCCGGCTCGTTGCCCCTGGCCTTCCTGGGCGCCGGGTCCGTCGACGGCGGGGGGCCCGCCGGGGCGGCGCCGTCTTTCTTGTGGACCGGCGCGCCGCACGTCACGCAGAAGCGGTAGCCCGGCGGGTTGTCCGCGTCGCAGCTCGCGCAGGGCACCCCCACCAGCGCGTCGGTGATCGTCGGCGTGGCGGGGGGCACGGGCGCGCCGACCCGGTCCGCGACGGCACGCGGATCTTGCAGGGCCGGCGCCATCTGGATGGCGCTGCCCAGCGCGCCCGTGGCCGAGCCGTCGCGCGCAGGACGGGCGGTCGCCTCCGCGCGGCCGTGCACCGCCTGCATCGCGGGCTCCGTCCTGGCCGAGCTGATCGGGCTGAACGAGAACACCGGCGCCTCCGGGCGAAGCCGCCCCGGGGCGTGGCGCGCGCCCGGCGCCCTGCCGGCCACGCGGGCGTCGTTCGCCGGCGGCTCGTCGGTCTGCGCAGGCGCCGACATGGCCGGGAGCGACACCTGCGGCAAGCCGCTCGGAGGCGTCGGCGGGGCGACGCGCGCCTCGCGAGCCTTGAGCCTCCGGCCGCAATCCTGACAGAACGTCAGATCGCCAGCGTTGTCGCGACCGCACACATCGCAGATCACGCTGCCGAGGGGACCGCGGAGCGACGGTCGAGTCAAGTAGCCGGTGCGTTCTCTCGAGCAGGCGGGGGAGCCGCTCAGCGCCGACCGAGCTCGGTCCGCACCTCGAGCAGGAGCTCGAACCCGACGAACTGCGCGATGGCGGTGGCCCGCTCGTAGTTGGCCGTGTCCTTCCAGCCCGCGAGCAGCACCGGCCGGTACACGCAGCTCACGCCGAGCACCGCGCGGCGCGACACCTCCAGCTCGACGCCGACGCCGCCGAAGATGAGCGCGCCCCCCGTCTCGGCGCCCCACTCGTTGCCGTAGATGACGCCGCCGATCCCGGCAGAAAAGTACGGGGCCGCTCGGTAGCCGATGTCCGGCAGGTACCTCATCTCGGCCCGGAGCTGCTGGAAGATTCCAAGCCGGTAGAGGTTGCTCGAGTCCATCTTGGTGAACTGGTACGCCCCGCCGAAGTACCAGGGGCCCGGCGAGCGGTAGCCGCTGCGGATCGCGAGCCCGCCGCCGCTGCCCAGGATGCACGAGTACAGGGGGCCCGACCGCGGGCAGGCGGCGCCGGCGTCGAGGCTGATCTCCGCCGCGAGCGCAACGCCATACTGCGCGTACTCGACGTGCAGCGGCGGCGGTCGGGTGGCGAGCTCGACGCGCGGCTTGACCGGCGCCAGCGGCTGCGCAGAGACGGCCTCCGCGTCCGGCGCTGGCAGCGCGGCGTCCGGCGCGGCGGAGGGGAGGGCGCCCTCGACCTCACCATCGGGCGGCGCGGCCGCCGCTGCCGAGGACAGCAGGGCGCCGGCCGCGATGGCCGCGACCGCGAGCGCGCCGGGCGGAGGTCGTAAACGCACGAGTTGGTTGAGATACGCGAGAGATCCGCCGCGGGCAACGCTCCTTCGCGGCGCGGGCGGCGGGGCCGGGCGCGGCCGTCCGGGGCTCCTCGGCGCCGTCGGGGAGGCCCTTGGAAAAGAAGGGGTGAGGAGGGGGGCGTCGAAGGGCGGCGAGCGATCTCTTGAAGCTCGACCCCATACGCCGCTTGACGGCAGATGCGAGGGTCGCCTAAACGAAGCCACCTTCATGGAGATTCACCTCGACAAGCGTGCCGTAAAGCAGATCCGCCTCTCTGCGGCGGATGCCGTTGAGGAAGGCGACACCGAAGCGCTGCGCGAGGACGTCCTCGAGGCGTTCTCGGAAGAGCAGGTCGAAGAGATCGAGCGTCGCCTGGACAGCGGTGATTTTTTTGAGTTCTTGACCGACGTGCTCGACGAGTGGGGGGGCGACGACGTGGACGAGCTCTTCGAGCTCCTCGAGACGCAGCTCGGCGACATCGGCATCGACCTCAAGTACGAGCCGCGCGAGGACGACGACGAGCTCGACGAGGCCGAGGACGACGACGTCGGCGACGACGACGACGAGGAGGGCGACGACGACGACGCCGAGCTCGAGCCCGCGGACGACGAGGACGACTGAGCGCGGGCGGGCTCGCCGCGGCGACGCGCCGCCATGGCGACGCGTGCGCGACGCTCCGGCGTCAGGGATCCTTCCCGCCGTCGAGCTCGCGGAGGATGTAATCGGCGCACGGGCGCTTCGCTTCCGGCTCGGGGAGCGACGGGCAGATGGCGCGCGCGCAGCGCGCGTAGCGCGAGTCGGGGAGCTCCCGGGTGATCAGGGCCGCGGTGGCGCACGCCTCCTCGGTCCGGCCGTCCTCGCGCCACAGCTTCGCCTCGGCCCAGAGCGCGTCGTCGCGAAGGATGGACGCGGGGTGGTCCGTGTAGAGCTTGCGCAGCTCGCGGCGCGCGGCCGCGCGATCGCCGAGCGCGTCGCGGTAGAGGCGCGCGATCTCGAGCTGCGCGTCGTCGAACTTCCCGCGGTCGTAGCTGCCGGTGACGGCGGACTCGCGCGCCGCGAGCATCTCCCGCAGGTAGCCGATCGCCTCCCCGGGGCGGCCGAGCGCGGCCGCGAGCTCCGCCGCGCGGAAGAGCGCGTCGTCCGTCAGGTTGCCCGCGGGGTACGGGTGCGCGCGCGCGGCGGCGACGAGCGCGCGCAGCGCGCCCTCGCGATCGCCGCTCCGATCGAGCAGGAGCGCGGTGTGGTAGGCGACGTCCTGATCGAGCGCCGTGCCGCGGAACGCGGGGCCGTGCTGCCGTAGCCACGCGAGCGCGCCGCCCGCGCCGGCGCGCTCCTCCTCGCGACGGATGAGCCGCTTCAGGGCGTTGCGCGCGAGCCCGTGCGACGGGTGGCGCCGCGTCGCCGCGAGCAGCTTCGCGTGGCCCGCGTCCGCGTCCCCGTGCTCGATCTCGAGATCGGCGAGCTCGAACTCCGCGCGCTCGGAGCGCGGCCCGTCCGGCGAGTCGGCGAGCAGCCGCTCGTACGACGCGCGCGCCTCGCTCCAGGCCTCCGCGCGCTCGAAGGAGCGCGCCTCCAGGAGCCGCGCCTCGTCGCGGTCCTTCACGCGAGCGGCGCGCGCCGCGGCGCCGTCGAACGAGCGGGCCGCCTCGCGGTAGCGCCCCGCGTGGTAGGCGCGCTCGCCCGCGGCCATCGCGGCGAGGTAGGCGTCGCCGCGCGCCGGCGCGCACGCGGGGCCGAGCAGCGCGGCGATCGCGAGGGCGAGCGCCGCCGCGGAGGCGTTCGCGGCGCGGCTCATGCGCGCGCGCCGGCGCCGGCGCGGCCGCGCGGCTGCGAGAGGACCTCGGCGAGCGCCTCGGCGAGGGCGCTCGCCGCGGGCGCGACCTGCTCGGGCGCGACGTCGAGGTGGGTCACGGCGCGGACGGTGCTCCTGCCGGACGCGCTCACGAGCACGCCGCGCCGCCGCGCGGCGTCGACGAGCCGCTCGGCCGGGGCGCCGGGCGTGTCGATGTAGACGATGTTCGTCTCGGGCTCCTCGATCGCCGCGGCCGGCGCGCCTGCCTGCCCGGGCGGCGCCGCGTGCGCGACCGCGCGCAGGGCCCGCGCGATGGCGCGCGCGGCCTCGTGGTCCTCGGCGACGCGGCCGCGGTGGTGCGCGAGCGCGTGCAGCGCGGCGGCCGCGAGCACGCCGGCCTGCCGCATCCCGCCGCCGAGCATCTTCCGGAAGCGGAGCGCGGCGCGCACCGCGTCGGCGCCGCCGCACAGCGCGGAGCCGACCGGGGCGCCGAGCCCCTTCGAGAAGCAGACGCTCACCGTGTCGAACGGCGCCGCCAGCTCGGCGACGGTCCGGCCGGAGGCGACCGCCGCGTTCCAGATGCGCGCGCCGTCGAGGTGGAGCGCGAGCCCGTGCGCGCGCGCGACCTCGGCGATCGCGAGCACGTCGTCCTGGGGGAAGACCCGGCCGCCCGCGCGGTTGTGCGTGTTCTCGATCGCGACGACGCGCGTGCGCGGCAGGTAGTACTGCGGCGGCTTGATCGCGTCCTCCACGTCCGCCGCCGTGAACAGGCCGCCGCGCCCGGCGAAGACGAACTGCACGCCGCTCCACGCGGGCGCGGCGCCGCTCTCGTAGAAGGCGCAGTGCGCGCCCTCGCCCGCGATCACCTCGTCGCCGCGCTGCGTGTGGCAGAGGAGCGCGATCTGGTTGCCCATCGTCCCGCTCGGCACGAACAGCGCGGCCTCCTTGCCCGTGAGCTCTGCGGCGCGCTCCTCGAGCCGGCGCACGGTCGGGTCCTCGCGGTACACGTCGTCGCCGACCTCGGCCGCCGCCATGGCCGCGCGCATGGCCGCGGTCGGTCGGGTCACGGTGTCGGAGCGGAGATCGATCATCGTTTGCATGCTGAAACCTCGGCTGTCGGCCCCGGCCGACACGTTAGCACCGCGCCCCTCGCCCCTACGCGGGGCTCGCCGCCGCGAGCGCCGGGAAGCGCTCGGCCATCCGCCACGCGATGCGCGTGGCCATCGCCATGATCGGCACCTGCGAGTTCACGCCGATGCTCGTCGGGAGGATGGAGCCGTCCGCCACGAACAGCCCCGGCAGCTCGAAGCACTCGCCGCTCTGGTCGACGATCCCGCGGCGCGGGTCGTTCGCCACGCGCGCGCTCCCGAGCGGGTGGAACGCCATGCACTCGATGCGGCGCGCGTCCACGGGCGCGCGCTCGGCCGAGCGCGCGGCGTCCATGGATGTGATCGGCGGCGCGCCGAGCAGCGCGGTGTAGACCTCGCGCGCGCCGGCGGCGATCGCCATCTCGCTCAGGATCGTGATGGCGCGGCGGAGCCGCGCGAGGTCCCGCGGCGCCATCGCGTACGTGACGATCGGCTCCCGGCCGAGGCCACGGCGGACGCGGCCGCCGCCCTCGTCGTGGATCATGGCGCCGAAGACGGCGCAGCGCGGGAGCGCGCGGACGCGCCGCCGCAGCGCGGGCCCGACCCCGGGGAGGCCCGCCGCGAGCACGTTGACCGCCGAGTACACGCCGACGAGCTTGATCCCCTCGGCGTCGAAGTGGTCGGAGTACACGCTCTGGAGCGCGCCGTCCCAGCCGTTCAGGGCGTCGTCGAAGCGCGCGACGACGCGCACCGCCGGGTGCAGCGTCACGTCGTGGCCGAGCGCGCCGCTCGACCGGAACGCGCCCGCCGCGCCGAGGAGCAGCGGCGTGTGCAGCGTGCCGCACGCGGCGACCACGACCTTCGCGCGCACCCGGAACCGCCGCGGCGGCGCGCCCGGCTCGCCGCCGAGCAGCCGCCCCTCGACGCCGGCGGCGCGCCCGCGCGCCACGGTGATCCGCTCGACCAGCGCGTCGGCGACGACGCGGGCGCCGCGCGCGGTGGCCGACGGCAGGTAGGCGACGTCGACCGAGCGCTTGGCCCCGGCGGGGCAGGTGAAGTTGCACCGGCCGTTCCCCTCGCACGCGTCGCCGGTGTTGCGGCGGAGCGGGCGCATCGGGATGCCGAGCCGCGCCGCCCCCTCGACGAAGCGCGCGGTGGACGCCGAGCGCAGCGCCTCGGGGACCTCGCGCACGTGGAGCCGCTCCTCGACGCTCTCGTACGCCGCCTCGAGCGCGCGCTCCGACAGCTCGTCGAGGCCGAGCTCGCGCACCCACCGCGCGTGGACGCTCCCCGGGATGCGGAAGCAGACCCCGCCGGTCACGACCGACGATCCGCCGACGGCGCGCCCCAGGGTGAGGGAGATGATCGGCGTCTGCCCCACGCCGAACGCGGTGAGCATGCCGCCGTCGCGGAACAGCCGCCGCAGCGACTCGCTGGGCTTCCAGCGCTGGTACTCGTCGGGGCGGTGGTAGGGGCCCTCCTCCAGCACGATCACGCGGCGCCCGGCCTCGGCGAGCAGCGCCGCGACGACAGCGCCGCCGGCGCCGGAGCCGACCACGACGACGTCGCACGCCTCGTCGAACCCCGCCGGCAGGTCGCGCCCGCTGACGATCGGCTCGCCCGACGCGATCGCGCCGCTCACGCCGCCCCCTCTGCGCCCGGCGCGCTCGTCGCGTCGGCGGGCTGCGCGCGCGCGCCGTCGCGCGGCGTCGCGAGCGGCGCGTCCGCGGCGGCGCGGAGCGCGGGCAGCCTGCGCCGCGCCGCGGTGCTCTCGCGGTCGAGGCCGGTGAGCGCGAGCTCCGTTCCCTCCTCGAACGCCGGGATGCACAGCGGCACCTTGAAGGCGAGGAGCAGCATCGCGAGCAGCCCGAAGCGGCTCGACTCCAGCGCCTCGAGGTAGGCGAGCCGCCGGCCGAGCGGGAGCCGGCTCATCCGGCTGACGGCGCCGATCATGAAGAGCGGCAGGATCTCGAGGCAGACGGCCAGCAGCGCGAAGCCGCGCCGCGTCTCGGGGCTCCCCTGCCCGAGCGAGAGGTCCAGCGCCGCGACCGCGCGCTCGCAGACGCCGGCGCCGGGCGGGACGAGCTCTCCGCGCTCGTCCTCGTCGCAGAGCATCGCCTCGGCCGCGGACCACGCGACGCGTCGCGTCCACGGCGCGAGCCCTCGCCCGGGGCGCTCCAGCCGATCGAACCCTCGCGCGGCGGGCCCGCGCGCGCTCTCACCCGCGTCCTGCATGGCCGCGAGAGCCTAGCCCGAATCGACCCGGCGCCGAGCGCCGCCGAGCGCCAACGGAGCGCGCGTGGCGGCCGGGTGACCCCGGGCGCTGGCGTCGGCCACGCGGAGGGGGCGCCTTGCGGATCGGCTCCCGGCGCGCCGCTCGGCGTCCCGGCGCGCCGTCGCCCTCGTTCGCCGGGCGCGCTCCGCGGAAGCCACGGTGATGGGCGCGCTCCGCGGAAGCGACGGTGAGACGTTCGCGCGTGGTTGCACAACGACACGCTGACGGTTCGCTGTAGTGCGTCGGAGAGCCCGCGCGGCGCGGGAGCGCGCTGCGCGGCGGCGCGCGCGGGCTGTCCGTCGCGGATCCGGTTCTGGTATGCAGCAGAGCGGCCAGGGGGACACGGAGGAACGATGGCGGAGCGATCGCTGCAGCACCGGGATCCTGACAGCAAAGACGACGAGACGCTGAGGAGAGAGGCGCGCGTGCACCTCGCGAGCGAGCCCGCGCTGCAGCTCGTCGCCGAGCTGGTGGCGCGGCTGCGGGAGCTCGATCTGCCCTGGTGGACGCCGGTCAAGCTGCGCGAGCGCTTCGGCGCGGTCGAGCGGATGGGCTGGTTCCGCGAGCGGAGCGATATCCGCCAGCAGATCACGACGTCCCTCACCGGCCTCTCGCCGCGGGCCGCGCGCCGCAAGACGCCGGACTTCCAGGGCGCGCTCATCGACTCCGTCATCGACGAGGGCGACATCACCCCGCGCGCGTTCGAGGCCGCCTTCGACCCGCGCGATCTCGCCGTCTACGGCCCGGCCGGCGCGTACTGGCAGTTCTTCCGGGAGTCGATGCCGTGGGACGAGGACACGCCGCAGCACCAGGAGATCGTCGCCTGGCTGCTCAAGGCGCTGCTCGCGGACCGGAGCCCGTTCGAGGGCATCGGGAGGACGCCGATCCTGACGCCGTGGGACGTGCGCACGGCGATCGACGGCCGGCTCTGGCAGACCCGGATCCCGCTCGAGGTCCGCGTCGCGATCGACAACGCGCGGCTCAAGCAGGAGCGCGAGCGCCCGGGCGTGCCGTTCCACGCCGACGGCGAGCTCGCGATCGCCGGGCCGGACGTCATCGCCGCGAACATCCCGCCGCGCGAGATCCTCCCCGTGGTGCAGCTCGCGCAGAAGGCGATGCGCTTCGACGTGTCGCGCGCCGCGCCGAAGGCGGACGCGCCCAAGGCGGCGCCCGCGGAGCTGTCCTCCGGTCGCAACGGCGCGACCGCGTCGACAGCGACGGCGGCCGGCGCGCCTGTGTCGGGCCCCGCGTCGCCCGGGAGCGCGACAGCGTCGAAGCCGGCGGCGTCGGCTCCCGCGTCGCCGGGCGGCGCGACGGCGGCCGGCGCGCCGGTGTCGGCGCCGGCGTCGGGCCCCGCCTCGTCCGGCGGCACGCCCGTGTCGGCTCCCATCTCGATCTCGGCGGGCGGGGCGCCCGACCTCGGCTCGGCTGGCAAGCCCGCCGCTCCGACCGGGGCTTCGTCCGGCGCCGCGAGCTCGCCGCCCGGGGGGCTCGCTGCCTCGGTGGGCAGCCCGCCGAGCGGCTCGGCCGCGACGCCGAGGGCCGCCGGGAACATCACGCCGCCGAGCGCGATCGTCACGAGGCCGTCGTCCGCGCCGGGCGCTGCCGCGGCGGGCGCCTCTCCGGGGGGCGAGCCCGCGCGCGGCAGGCTCCCGAGCGACCCCGGCGCGTTGTCGGCAGCGCGCGGGTCGACGCCGCCGCCGCCGCCCGCGCTGCGCGCATCCACGCCGCCCGCGCCCCCCGCCGCGCCGCGCGGGTCGACGCCGCCCGCGCCGCCGGCGCCGCGCGGGTCGACGCCGCCTGCATCAACGCCGCCCGCGCCGAGCGCCGCGCCGGCCGCGGCCGGGGTCGAGTCGCTCGACGATCTCGAAGCGGAGGACGGCGACGGAGACGAGGACACGGGAGCGGAGAGCGAGCGCACGAACCCGTGGGCGGTCGCGGGCGCCGAGAAGAAGCTCGACGCCGAGCTGGACGGCCTCGACGCGCTGGAGCTGTCCGAGGGCGGAAAACCGTCCGACAGGACGTAGCGCGCCGCTCCGTCGCGGGCGCCGCGCGTCGCTCGCTGCCGCGTCACCTGGCTGGCTCGCGGCGTGTCGCTCCGTCGCCGCGCCGCATCCGCTGGCTTCACACTTCTTCACACGCGCTCCCGCACATCCTTCACACGCCCTGCGCAGCTTCGTCGTGGCTCGGGGCCGCGCGTCTGCGGCCCGAGCCCTGGCAGTCCGGGGCCGCGCGTCTGCGGCGCCGGCGCTGCCGCCGGGGTCGCGCTCGCGTTCCGAGGAACCGAGGCCGCGCGCACTTGCCCCGTGCACGGATCGACAGCGGAGACGCTCACGGAGGGTATTCATCATGTTGGGATTCCTGGTTGGAACGGCCTGTCTGATCGGCCTGATCGCGGTGTTGCGGCGCGGCGGCCGGTACGATTGCGGCGGCGCTCCCTGGGGCGCCGGCCCCTGGGGCGCCGGGCCGCACGTCCACCGCCGGCGCGGCTTCGGCGGCTTCGGCCTTCGCCGCCGCTTCTTCCTGTCGTTCCTCTTCGACCGGCTCGGCACCACCCCGTCGCAGGAGAAGGTGATCGTCTCGGCCATCGACGAGCTCCGCGCCGCCGCCGACGCGCAGCGGGGCGAGATCCGCGGCACGCGCGTGGACGTCGCCGCCGCGGTGCGCAGCCCGAGCTTCGACGAGACCCGCCTCGGCGAGCTCTTCGCGCGGCACGACGCCGCGATCGAGTCCCTGCGCAGGGCCTCGGTCGGCGCGCTCGGGAAGATCCACGCCGTGCTCGACGACCGCCAGCGCGAGCAGCTCGCCGATCTCATCGAGATCGGGCCGCCCGCGTTCCGCGATCTGTGGTCGGGCAGGGCCGGGTGGCGCGGCCATCACGCCGATCCCTACAGGACCCACGGCGAGTGGGCGTGAAGGAGGCATCGAGACCATCATGCGACGCCAGATCACCATCACGCTGCTCGTCCTCGGCACCGTCTTCGGCTTCGCCTCCGGCTTCTCCTCGCTCCGTTGCCGGACCGAGGCCCGCCGCGACGCCTTCCAGCGACACGTCGCATCCCTCTGCGTGGACGCCGCGCGGCAGGCAGAGCGCTCGGAGCGCGCCGAACGCCGCCCGCCGCGGGGCGACTCGCCCGCGCGATCCGGATCGTCAGAGGCCGACACCGGCGCGGGCCGCTGAGCTATAAACACGGGGAGCGGCGGCCGCGCGCTGCCGCCCCTGCACCCGGGTCCCCTCCATGGCGCTGCGGCTCCTGCTCATCGACGACGACACCAGGCTCCACGGCTTGCTCGCGAGCTACCTCGAGCAGAACGGCTTCACGGTGACCGTCGCGAGCGACGGCGCGCGCGGCCTCGCGGCCCTCGCCGCGGGCACCTTCGACGCCGTGCTGCTCGACGTGATGATGCCCGGCATGGACGGCATCGAGGTCGTGCGCCGCATCCGGCAGAAGAGCTCGATGCCGATCCTCATGCTCACCGCCCGCGGCGACGAGGCCGACCGCGTGGTCGGCCTCGAGATCGGCGCGGACGACTACATCGCGAAGCCGTTCAGCCCGCGCGAGCTGCTCGCGCGCCTCCGGGCCGTGCTCCGCCGCGCCACGCCCGACGCCGCCGGCGAGCGGATCGTGGCCGGCGACATCGCGATCGACGTGCCCGGCCGCGTGGTCACCGTGGCGGGCAAGCCCGCGGATCTCACCGGCATCGAGTTCGACATCCTCGTCGCCCTCGCGCGGCGCGCCGGCCGCGTCGTCGCCCGCGAGGCGCTCCTCGAGGAGGCTGGCCGCGGCGACGTCAACGTCGGTGGGCGGACGGTCGACGTGCACATCTCGCACCTGCGGCAGAAGCTCGCCGACGATCCCAGGTCGCCGAAGCTCATCAAGACCGTGCGCGGGGTCGGCTACGTGCTCGCCAAGGACCGCGCGTGAAGGGTTGCCGGTCCTGGCTCTCCGAGAACCGGCGAAAGGTCTCGATCGGCCGCTTCGTCAACGCGCGGCTGCACCGCCGGATCTTCATGTGGTTCGGCGCGACCATCCTCATCACCGCGGTCGCCGCGATCGCGACGACCGGCGCCATCGATCGCGTCGGCAACTCCGGCTGGCGGCGCGAGCACGCCCGCGCCCAGTCGTTCGTGGGCCACCAGTTCCAGCGCGTCTGGGGCGATCCCGTGGCGCGCGACGCCCTCGCCCGCGTGATCGCCGAGGATTTCGACACCGATCTGGAGCTGCTCGACGCGACGGGGCGGAGGCTCGCGCGGTACGGCCAGCCCTGCCGGGTGCAGGCGATGATCGTGCAGGTCCGCGGCGACGGCGGTCCGCTCGGCACCGTGCTCCTCTGCCCCGGGCGCGGCCGCTCCGGGGCGTCGCTCCGCCTGGCGCTGCCGCTGCTCGCGGTGGCCGTCGTCCTGTGGGCGGCCTCCGGCCTCATCTCGCGCCGCCTCGCCCGCCCCCTCGTCGATCTGGCCCACGTCGCCCACGAGATCGGCACCGGCAAGCTGTCGAGCCGCGTCCGGCTCGACCGCCACGGGCAGGGCGAGGTCAGCGTGGTCGCCGAGGCGGTCAACGACATGGCTGCGCGCATCGAGCGCCAGCTCGCCGACCAGCGCGAGCTCCTCGCCGCCGTGTCGCACGAGCTCCGCACGCCGCTCGCGCGGATCCGCCTGCTCACCGAGATGGCCCGCGGGGGTGGCGGGACGAGCGCCCCCGTGCTCGACGATCTCGACCGCGAGGTCATGGAGATCGACGCGCTCGTCGGCGATCTCCTGGCCAGCTCGCGCCTCGACTTCGCGGCCCTCACCCTGACCCGCCTCGACCCGGCCGAGACCGCGGTCCGCGCGGTGGAGCGCGCCGGGCTGGATCCCACGCTGCTCGAGGTCGTCGAGGGGACGCCGGCGTTCCAGGCGGACGCGACGCTGCTCGCGCGCGCCCTCGCCAACCTGCTCGAGAACGCGCGCGCGCATGGGGGCGGGGCGGATCGGGTGCGGGTCCGTCCCGGCGGTCCGCGCAGCGTCGTCTTCGAGGTCGAGGACCGCGGGCCCGGGTTCGCGGAGGGCGAGGAGACGCGCATCTTCGAGCCGTTCTTCCGGCGCGAGCGGTCGCAAGGCAGCGACGGCGGCGCCGAGCGCGGCTCGCTCGGCCTCGGCCTGACGCTGTGCAAGCGCATCGCCGAGGCGCACGGGGGCCGCGCGTTCGCCGAGCGCCGCGAGGGCGGCGGGGCGCGCGTGGGCATCGAGCTCGCCCTGCGTCCGCCCGCCGGCGACGCGCGATCGAGGAGCGCTCCTCGCCGCGCGTAGCCCGCTGCGGGCAGCGCGGCGGGGCGTCCCCGCGCGATGCCCGCGGCGGGGGCGTTCCCGCTTGACCGCGCGGCGGCGCGGGTGCGACCCTCCCTGGGCTCGCGACCATGCGAATCCTCCTCTGCGAAGATCAGGACGCGATCCGGCGCATGATCGAGGCGCTGGTCGGCGCGAGCGGCCATGAGGTCATCGGCGTCGGCACCGGCCCCGAGGCGGTCGAGCGCGCCTTGACGGAGCCGTTCGACGTGCTGCTGCTCGACCTGATGCTCCCCGGGAGCATGGACGGCTTCGAGGTCTGCGCCCGCCTCCGCGCGGATCCCGGCACCTCCAGCCTGCCGATCATCGTGATCAGCGCCCTCGACGACGCCGAGTCGCGCGCCCGCGCCGAGAAGCTCGGCGCGACCGCCTACTACGCGAAGCCGTTCCGGCCCCTCGAGCTCCTGGAGCACATCGGCGGGCTCAAGGCCGCGCGGCGGGGCTGAGGCAGGGGCGCCGCGACCCGCGGCCGGCCGGCCGGCGCAAGAGCGCGCTGGAACATGGCGCGGGATTTGGCTACACCCCGCCGTCATGCACACTCGGTGGCGCGGGATCACGGCTTCGACGTTCGCGGCGGTCGCCCTGGCGGGGCTCGTCGCGGGGTGCGAGGGGGACAAGAGCAAGGCGCAGGTCGCCGCCGACGCGAACGCGCTCGACGCCGGCCCGCCGCAGCCGGTGCTCGGCGGCAAGCTCGGCGCGGAGCTCGCGGCGGCGGCGTCGGGCGCGCCCGCCGAGGGGCGGCCCGCGCCGGGCGGCGGCCCGACGGACGGCCCGCCGGAGAACGGCGTGTTCTCGCCGCAGGCCGCGGCCGCCGCGCTCCCGAAGGACATGCCCTACAAGATCGAGGTCGTCGACGAGGGCAGCGAGCCGAGGGCCAGGCTCGCCCCGAAGATCGACCCGAAATCCGAGCAAAAGCTCAACATCACGCTCGGGCTGCGCATGGGCGGGCCGCAGGGGATGCCGAACCTCGACCTCGGCGTGAGCCTCAAGGCAGAGAAGCCGGCGGACAAACCCAAGGAGGGCGCGGCCGCGCCCGCGGCAAGCGCGGGGCCGACGAAGGTGATCGCGAAGGTCACGTCGGCGACGCTCGCGTCGATGTCGATCGGCGGCCCGCCGAAGGAGCTCGCGGACGCGCTCGCGAAGCTGAAGGGGAGCGCGCTGCACTACGACCTCTCGCCGGCGAACGCGGTCAGCAACCAGAAGCCCGAGCTGGCCAAGGACGCCGATCCCGGGCTCCAGCCGCTCCTCGCCGCGCTCGGGGAGGCGATCGCGCTCGTCACGCCGCCGCTCCCGGAGAAGCCGGTCGGCGCGGGGGCCTACTGGATGGTCACCGACCGCGCCGTGGCGTCGGGCGCGCAGCTCCCCGTGCTGCGGTACCGGGTCTTCAAGATCGAGAAGGTGGAGGGCGACGTCGTCTCGATCAGCGTCGACACGCGTCAGTACGCGGAGGGCGCCGATCTCAAGCTGCCGGGCCCGAACGGCGAGGTCACGCTGACCATCGACCGGCTCGAGTCCTCGGGCAAGGGCACGCTCGCCTGGTCGCCGTCGACCTTCGCGCCGGGGACCGCCGACGCCTCGCAGCGGCTCCAGGCGCTGCTCGTGCCGCCCGGCGGCAGCGGCCAGCCGGGCGCCCAGCGCAGCGTGGCCCAGGTGGAGCTGACGGCGAAGTTCGCCGCGGCCGGCGGCTCCGTAGCGCCGGCCGCCGCCCCGGCGGCTCCGTAGCGCCGGCCGCCGCGACGGCGGCGACAGCCCCGCAGCGCCGGCCGACCGGGGGCGGCCCCGGCGCCGCCTCCAGGCTCGGTCCGGCGGCCCGGCGCATCGGGTGGTGTGAGCGCGCCGCGCTCGCCGCTGTGCACCGGGCGCGGGCGCTCGCCCCTCGATCTCGTTCCCCTGCGCCTGCACCGCTGCCCGCGACGAGGGCGTGCGTCCTGGTCGCTGGTCGCCAGGCTGGAAGATCCGGACAGCCGCGGCGCGCACCCGAGCGGCGCGGCCGCGCAGCGCGCGTTGGCTAATCCCGTGCATGAGCGCCCGTGCGGGGAGGCGTGACGGCCGTCCGACCCGGCTGACGGATCGGGCAAGCAGGCGGAGCCACGGTGCAGGCGGAATGACCTACGGGTGCGCGCGAAACACGCACGGGTGCAGCCTCGAGGCCTACCTCGAGGAGCCAGGCCTCACCGAGGGGCAGCGGCGGCGGCTCCGGCTGTTCCAGACGGTGGAGACGGCCGTGAGCGATCGCGTGGAGGAGCTGTGCACATGCAGCGCGCTCGACGTGACCGACGCGGCGATCCTCGTCGTGTCCCCGGCGGCGCGCCGGCTTTTCTTCCGCAGCGCCGCGTCGACCCGCGCGGATCCGCCGGGCGCGAGCATCGTCCTCGGCCATCGGGCGCGGCTGTACGCGTTCCTGCACGCCGTGCTGCCGCCGGCGGAGGAGGCGCCGTGCGATCCCTACGCCGACCTGCTCGACCCGTCCCCGCCCCAGTGCGTCCGCGTGCTGATCCTCGACGAGGACTCGCTCACGATCCTCAACTACGGCGCGTTCGTCGTTGTGAGCCTCGACCGCAGCGAGATGCCGAAGGCGTAGCGATCTCCCCCGCGCGCTGGAGCTCGGAAGCTCAGAAGAGCACCGTGAGGCCGCGCGGGCCGAGCGCGGCGCGCGGCGGGGCCTTCCCGGCCGGCGCGCCGGCGGGGTGGCGATCGAGGAGCAGCACGAGCACGCCGGCGCCGGCCGCGAGGATGCCCGCGCCCGCGACGAGGTCGCCCGCGAGCGCCTGGGCGCGCGCGGCGTCGGCCGCGTCCCCGTCGCGCGTCGGCGCGTCCGACGCGCTCGCGACCCCGAGCAGCCCGATGGCCACGCCGGCAGCGACGGTGGTCAGACCGCCGGCGAGCAGCGCGATCGGCACGACGCGGCTCGTCGCGGCGTCGGGCGCGGCGCTCGAGGCGGCGCCGCCGAGCGGCGCGCTCGCCTTCGACGCCCGCGGCCCCGCGGACGCCGACGCGGCCTCGCGCTCCAGGCTCAGCACGACGACGACGCGGCTCCCCGGCGCCGCGAAGAGGCTGCGGCGCGCCTCGCGGTAGCCCGGCGCGCTCACGGCGACCGTGTGGCTCCCCGGGTTGAGCGGCCGGGGTCGATCGAGCGCCGCCGCGGGCACGACGCCGCCGTCGATCTTGACCTCGAGGCCCGCGACGTCGGCTGGGGACAGCCTGAGGTCCAGCGCCGCGACCTGGCGCTCGAGGTCCTGCGCCGCCTGCCGCGCGAGCGGCTCGTACTCCTTCGTCGCCGGCGCGGACGGCTCGAGCAGGAAGGCGCGGAAGCTCTCCAGCGCCTCGACGAGCTGCCCCGTCTGCTGCTGCGCCACCCCGAGGCTGTAGAGCGTGATCGGCGCGCGCTTGATGGCGAGGGAGCGCTCGTACCGCTCCCGCGCCTGCTCCCAGCGGCCCTGCCGCGCGAGCTCGGAGCCCTCGATGAAGATCTCGCGCGCGATCGCGACGTCCGCCGCGCTCTGCGCGGCGGCCGGCGCCGGCGCGGAGAGGACCCCCGCCGCCGCGACGAGGAGGGCGAGGGCGCCCGCGAGCGCGCGGCGATGTCGACGCGGCGTCACGGCCTGAACCGCTCCCCGTCGGGCGTGAGCCCGGGCCCGTTCAGCCCGGACCAGAGGATGAGCTCCGTCCCCGTCCAGACCCCCACGCCGTAGCTGTGCGTCCGGTCGGCGGACGGCATGTTCGCGGCCCACCCGCTCAGCGGGTCGTACAGCTTCCCGTCTCTCCTGGACATCGAGCCGTTCCACCCGCCCGCGATGAGCGCGCGCGTCCCGGTCCAGCCGGTCCAGCCGGTGAGCCGCTCGACGCGGCCGCGCTCGGAGGGCTGCCCCGCCTCCGTGATCCGGCTCCACGCGCCGGTCGCCGGATCGTAGCTCGCGCCGTCGTCGAGGGCGGCGCCGCGCTCGCCCACGCCGCCCCAGACGAGGAGCTGGTTGCCCATCCACACAGCGAACGCGTCGCGCCGCGCGCTCGGCGCGCCCGCGCCTGGCAGCGCCCGCCACGCGTCGGTCGTGGGGTTGTAGGCGTGCCCCTCGCTCGTCGGGCCGCCGCCGGCCTGCCCGCCGAACAGGTAGAGCTCCGTGCCGGACCAGGCCCACGCGACGCCGTCGCGCGCAGGGGCCGCGCCGGCGCTCGCTGTCGGCGTCCACGCGTCGGCGACCGGGTCGTAGAGCGCGCCGCCGGCCACGGGGAAGCCGCCCGCGTGCCCTCCCCAGATCAGCAGGCGCGTCCCGGTCCACACGGCGATCGGCGCCCGCCGTGGGGCGGGGGCGTCTGCGGTGCTCATCGCGCGCCAGGCGCCCGCCGCCGGGTCGTAGGCGCCGCCGGTGGACAGGCCGGACATGCTCCCGAACGAGCCGCCGCCCCACACGAGCACCCGGGAGCCGGTCCACGCCGCGGAGGCGAGCACGCGCGGCGTGGGGGCGCCGTCGCGGCCGAGCGACGACCACCTGTCGTGCGCCGGATCGTAGATCGCCCCGTCGTCCACGTCGCCGGTCGCCGTGCGGCCGCCCCACACGAAGAGCGCGCTCCCGACCCAGGTCGCGGCGGCCAGCTGCCGCGGCGCGGGCGCGCCGGTCTTCGCCATGGGCACCCACTGGGGCGTGCACGCGCCGTTCTTGCAGGTGCGCCCGCTCAGGCACGCGTTCCCGCACGCGCCGCAGTGGTCGGTCGACCCCAGGTCGACGCACGCCCCGTCGCAGGCCACGAGCCCGGTGGCGCAGGGCGGGATGCACGCGCCGCCGGAGCAGATCTCGCCGTCGCTGCAGTCGGCGCTGGTGCAGCACTGGCGGCACGCGACCAGGCTGCAGCACTGCTCGCCGGCGGCGCAGCCCGTGCTCCGGCACGCCGCGCCGCCCTCGACGCACACGTCCGTCGTGCAGCCGTCGCCGTCAGAGCAGTCCGCGTCCGAGCAGCAGGCGCGGCAGGCGTCGCCGCAGTCGTGCGGCGTGAACCCCTCGCACGCGCACGCGCCCTCGACGCACGCGGCGCCCGGCTTGCAAGCGACGCCGCAGCCGCCGCAGTGCAGCGGATCGCGGGCGATCTCGGTCTCGCAGCCCGGGGCGGCCGGGTCGCAGTCGTCGAAGCCCGCGTCGCAGGCCAGCGCGCCGCTCTCGCAGTGCTGGTGCGGCCCCGCCGCGACGCCGCACGCCCCGCAGTGGCTCGCGCTGCGCTGCGTGTCGACGCACGAGAAGCCGCACGTCGTGAGGTGCGCGGCGCACGCGACGGCGCACCTCGTCCCGTCGCAGTACGGCGTCGCCGGATCGCACGGCGCGCCGCAGGCGCCGCAGGTCATCGGGTCGGTGCTGCTGGACTCGCAGCCGGGCGCGCCGTCGCAGTCGAGGAGCCCGTCCGCGCAGGCGCAGCCGCCGGGCAGATCGCAGGTCATGCCGGCCGCGCAGGCGTCGTCGCAGCCCCTGCAGTGCGCGCTCGTGCCGAGCGGGGCCTCGCAGCCGTCGTCGGGCGAGCCGTTGCAGTCGCCGTACCCCGGCTTGCACCCGCACGCGCTCGTCTGGCACTCCATGTTGGGCCCGCAGGTGACGCCGCACGCGCCGCAGTGCTCCGGGTTCGAGGAGCCGTCGATCTCGCACCCCGTGTCGTCGCGGTCGTCGCAGTCGAGCAGCGGCGGCGCGCAGGCGCACTGGCCCGCGTCGCAGATGGCGCCCGAGGGGCACCGGAGGGAGCAGCCGCCGCAGCGCTCGGGATCGCTGGTGAGGTCGACCTCGCAGCCGTTCGTCACGATGTTCCCGTCGCAGTTGTCGAAGCCGAAGACGCACTCGGACGAGCAGTGGCCGCCAACGCAGAGCGTGTTCAGGCACGGCGCGCCGCAGGCGCCGCAGTGCGACGGGTCGTTCAGCACGTCGGTGCACGATCCGCCGCAGCACGACTCGCCGGCGTCGCAGGCGTTGCCGCAGGCGCCGCAGTGCGCCGCGTCCCCGCTCAGGTCGACGCACGCGCCGCCGCAGCAGGCGCCGGCCGGGCAGTCCGGCGCGCAACCGCCGCCGGGGCCGGCGGCCTCGGACGGCTTGTCGGACAGGGCGCTGTCCGCGAGCAGCGAGCAGGCGCCGGTGAGCACGGCGAGCGCGAGCAGCAGGGGCCAGCGCGCGCCGAGCGTGGCCTCGCCATGTCGCCTCCCGCGCGCGGAGCTCTCCTGGGCGGGCATCGACGTCAGAAGTTGGGCCGGGCCGGGACCGGCAGGGCGGCGCCAGATGTCTTCGGGCTCGTCCGCGGGGTCGCGGCGCGCCGCGCGCCGGTGGGCCGCGGAGGCGTCGCGGCCTCCTTGGCGCCGGCGTCCGCGGCGCCGCTGCCCGCCGGATCGCGGCGCGGCTCGCTGGCGGCGCGCTGCGGACCGTCGGGCTGCCGCGCGGCAGCGCGCTGCGGCGCCGCGCCCGGGGTGATGACGGGCGGCGAGGCCGCGGCCGAGGCGGGGGGCGGCGCGTCTCGCGGCGCCGTGGGTTGCGCCGCCGGCGGGGCGTCCGCGCCGCTGTCGCGCGAGGGCGCGGCGCGCTGGGAGAAGAGCGCGAGGCCGAGCGCGCCGAGCACCGCGATCGCCGCCACCGCGAGCAGCGCGACGAGCCACCGCCCGCCGTTCGGGCGCGCGACGTCCAGGCGCGCGGCGTCGAGGTGGGCGACGTCGAGGTGAGCGACGTCCCCGCTCGCGAGCGTCTCCTGGCCCACGCTGCCCCTCGGCACCCGCGTGGCCGGCCGCTCGGAGAGCGGCCGCTGCCCGCCGTCGCTCAGCCAGTGCACGGCGATCGAGGTGCCGGTCACGTCCTCCTCGACGCCTTGCTCGGTCGCCCACCGCGCGAGCGCCACGCCCATGTCGCGCATGGTCCGCCAGCGACCGGAGCGCTCCTTCGCGAGCCCGCGCGCGATGATGCTCCACAGCGCCGCGTCGCCGGCGCCGAGCTCGGTGATCGGCGTCGCGTCCTTGACGAGGATCGCCGCCACGAGGTCGTGGTAGTTGCCGCCCTGGAACGGCTTCTGGCCCGTGATCGTCTCGTAGAGCACGACGGAGAAGGCCCAGACGTCGGTCTGCCCGTCGACGTCGGTGATGCCGCGCGCCTGCTCGGGAGACATGTAGTCGGGGCTGCCGAGCACCGTGCCCGCCATGGTCACGTCGCCGCCCGCGGTCTCGCTCCACACCTTCGCGATGCCGAAGTCGACGATCTTGGGGGTGATGTCGCCGCGGTCGTTCTTCACGAGGAAGATGTTCTCGGGCTTGAGATCGCGGTGGACGATCCTGCGATCGTGCGCGGCGGCGAGGGCGCTCGCGATCGGCAGGAGGATGCGGAGCGCGGCCGTGGGCGCGAAGCGCTTCCGGCGCTCGATCGCCTCGACGAGCTGCTCTCCCCGGAGGACCTCCATCACGATGTACGGGTCGCGGTGATCGGACTCCCCGAAGTCGAGCACCCGGACGATCGACGGGTGATCGATGCGCGCGGCCGCGCGCGCCTCCTGCGCGAGGCGCAGCGTCGCCTCGGTCGAGTTGACCTCGCGGCGGATGAACTTGATCGCCACGTCGATGTGCAGGACGTCGTTGTGGGCCAGCCACACCATGCCCATGCCGCCTTCGCCGAGGACGTAGCGCAGCCGGTACTTGCCGCCGATCACGTCGCCCTCGCGGTAGATGCGCCGCGTCGACCGCGAGGGCGACGGCTCGAAGGACGGGAGCGGCGGCGACTGCAGCGACACATCGAGCGGCTCCATGTCGCTCGAGTCGGGGGCGCTCGCGCGCGGGAACGCCGCCGAAGAAGGGGAGGGGCGGCTCCCGTCCTCAGCCCGCAGGGTCGAGCCCGTCGATGGGGCGGGCGCGGAGGTTGAGCGCGGCGGCATGGAGCGAGCGTATTCTATCCGTGCTCGCTCCCTACAGCCATGGTCTCGCGCGGCCGATCGCGAGGCGGATCCGCGCGTGGTCTCAACGTACGTGGCCAGCGCAACGGCGCGCGCGGTCACCCCGACGGCGCGCGGCCTCCGCGAGCGGGCGCGTCGTGGCCCGGGGCACACACGTCGCGCAACGTGCGACGACCTCCGACGGGTCGGTGGCCGGCCTTGTGCTCCACGAGGATCCTCACGCGGGGCCCGATGCGCACCGTGAGCGGACCCCTGTGCTCATGGACGTCGCCGTCGCACACGTAATGGACCACGCCTGACCTGGCCTCGAGCACCGCGCGCCGCGCGATCTTCTCGAAGGTGTGCTCCTCGCCCATCGGCCGCGCCCGCCAGACGTCGCGCAGCTTCCTCACGAAGCCGAGCGCGGTGGTGTGGATGCCCAGCATGTGGAAGCTCTCCGGGAGCTCGTCGTAGCGGTGGAACGGACGGAACCCGAGGCCGATCTGGTCCACGGTGCCGGCGGCGACGGCGAGGTAGTCGCGGTCGGGGAACGCCGAGCCGTCCTCGAAGTGCACGCGGCCCTGCCAGCGCGCGGCGACCTGCGTGTCGGTGTTGAGGAGCACGGCGGCGCTCGCGCGGGCCAGGACCTTCGCGGCCCAGATCGCGCTCCGCTCCTCGCTGCGGTTGTACTCGGCGATGAACCCGTGGACGCAGCCGGTGCCGAAGATGAAGCCGTAGTGGGCGCCGATCTGCATCACGTGGCGCTCGATGCAGCGCAGCGGGTGGCGGCCGCGGTCGGTGTAGCGGGCGATGAGCCCGGCGAGCAGGCCGTCGGGGCGCCCGCGCGGGACGCCGACGGCGTTGGCCACGGTGTTCATCGTACCGCCGCGCAGGAAGGCGATCGGCGGCAGCGGCTCGTCCTCGTAGACGTCGAGGAAGCCGGTGATGGTGACGTGGTTCGTGCCGTCGCCGCCGGAGATGCCGAGCACGTCGATGTCGAGCTTCCGGAAGTCCTCGGCGATGCGGGCGAGGTCCTCCCGGGTGCGCGCGGTGCGGACGACGCCGTGGTCCCCGAGCGTGCGCGCGAGCCGGAACGCGGCGCGGGGATCGCTCAGGTTCTGGCGCGAGCGGGGGTTGATGATGACGCCGATGCCGCCCATCTAGCGCCGTCCTCTCGGCGTCTTCCACCGCGGGTTGATGTGGACGCGCATGACGTCCGCCATCAGGCCGAGGTGGGCGCAGTGGTCGGGCTTGTCGTCGCCCGTGTACCCGCGGACGTGGAAGTCGCCGCGGTCGTAGCGCTGGATCATGTCGAGGCCGAGCACGTCGCGCCGGGAGGAGCCCCTCGGCTTGCCCCGGAGCTGCTTCACGATGAAGTCCGCCGTCTCCGCGGTGGACGCGTAACCGGGCGGCAGGATGGAGGAGTGGCTCATGAACATGAACGCCTCGCCCGCCGCCGCGCGCCGCGCGAACGCGATGAACGGCTCGATCTGCGCGACCTTGAGCTTGCGCTGCTGCTCGTCGACGTACCCCGCGTGCAGCGAGTCGAGCAGCACCAGCGCGTCGACGCGCTTGCCGGCCGGCTGCCGCAGGATCTGCTCGACGGCGCCGTAGCCCGCGCTCCACGACGAGAGGCCGAGCTTCCGGACGTACGCCTTCTTCTTGCCGGTCTTCTTCGCCACGGCGCGCTCGATGCTGTCGAGCAGGTTCTCGAAGACGTACGGCGCCGAGAACGCGCTCGTGTAGGCGCCGGAGCCGATCCCGAGATCGATGCCGACGAGGACGGCGCCCTCGGCCGTCTTGACGAACTCCTTCCGGAGCGCCTCGTGGCCGTGGAAGTGGATGATGAGGTCGAAGCCGCCGCGCTTCGTGACCCCGCCGCGGTGCGGCATGATCATCTGCCCGATCGAGGGCGCGCGGGACCACCGGTCGTAGACGCCCCAGCCCGGGTCGGGCGTCATGCACGGGTTGATGTCGCCGCGGCGCTTCTTCGAAGGGGCGGAGCGGCTGCTCGTCGCCCCGGGCCGCTCGCGCCGCGCCGGGCTCCGCTCGGCGCGATCACCCGCGGCCGCGCCGCCCGCCGTGGAGGGCGATGCCTCCGCGCCGGCGGCGTCCGTCGCCGGCACGCGGTCAACCTGCTGAGGGCTCTCGACCTGCTGAGGGCTCTCGGCCTGGGGCTGGTCGCCCTGCGGGGGGCTCTCGGCCTGCGGGGGGCTGGCCGGCGGCGCGGCCTGCGCCGCCGGCGGAGGCTCCGGCGGCGCGCTGGCCTGCGGGGCGGCCGGGTCCTGCGCCGCTGCAGGGGGCGCGGCGAGCCACCAGGTGGCGGCGAGCAGCGGGAGGAGCGCCCAGCGCCCGAGGGGCCGGCGGGCCTGCAGAGGATGTCTCATGTCGGGTTGGCCTCCATTCCATGGAACGGCGTGTGGATCGAGCGCTCGGTGCAAGGGCGCCGCCTCCGCCCTGTCCGCCGCGGCGCTCCGCGCGAGCCAGGCGGCGCGCAGGGGGCCGGCGGCGCTCCCCCGCGCCGGCCGGCGTCACCGCGGCGGCGGCTTGCCCTGGTGGAGGGCGGCGCCCGCGTCGGCGGCGGCGAGGATGCGCTCCTCGGCCTGCGAGGCGAGCTTCTCGACCGCCGCGGCCGCGTCGGCGGGGGGCAGCGAGCGCAGGAACTGGATGAACTCCGGCTCCAGGCCGGGCTTGACCCCGCTCAGGACGAGCACGATCGGGATGGCGGGCTTCTCGACGTCGGCGAGCTCGGTGGCGCGGGCGCGCCAGCGGCTCGCCCCGAGCGCGAGGCGGAAGGCCCACTGCGCGCCGAGGCCGATGAGGAGGCCGGCCATGACGCCGGCGACGAAGAGATCGGCGTCCTTGGGGGCGAGGAGGGCGGCGGAGAGCCCGCCGATGGCCGCGCCGATCACGATGCCGGGCTCGCCGCTGTTGTGCGCGGCCGCGGTCTTCAGGATCTCCGCGGCCTGCATGCCCGGGCGCCCGCTGCGCACCGCGTCGCGCAGCGGCAGCAGGGTGGCGAGGCGGCGCATCGAGGCGGCCCGCACGCCCAGGTAGCTGATGAGCAGCGCGCAGACGGTCAGCCCGACGCCGACGCTCACGGCGACGCGCCGCGAGAAGACCCCTTGCGGCAGCGGCTCGCGGACCATCGCGGTGAGCGCGCGCTCCCGGTCGCGCTCGGCGGTCGCCTTGTACGCGGCCTCGGCGTCCTTCGTGGCCTGCGCCACCTTGTCGGCGGGGATGTCGCCGAGCAGCGACAGGAGCTGCTTCGCCGCCTCGAACTGCTCGGTCTCCGCGGCGCCGGGGGGCGTGATCGCGGCCGCCCTGGCGATGGCGTCCCAGGCGGGGATCGCGCTCACCCGCGCCCCCAGGATCGCGTCGGTCGCCTCGCGGCAGCCCGCCAGGATCTTGGCCTGCTTGTAGACCGGCTGGGCGGAGGCCCACGCGAGCTGCTTGTCGGGCTCGCTGGGCCTCGGCGGCGGCGGGTTGCGCAGCGGGCGCGTCCTCGTGGTCGTCGTCGGCGCTGCGGGCTCCCCGCCTGCGGGCGCGCGTGGCTCGAGGTTCTTGAGCGCGCCCCCGGCGCCGGGCTTCTCGGGGTCGGACATGCGCGCCGCGTCCGCGAGCTTCTTGAACACCTCGATCTCGCCGATGAGCTTCTCGCCCGCGAGGGCGCAGGCGCGCGCGGGGGCGATGCGGGCCTCGGACTCCTCCGCCTGGCGCCGGGCGCTCGGGTCGGGGATGAGCCTGCCCTCCACGGTCACGAGCTGGAGGACCGCCGCGGCGATGCACAGGACGAGGATGGCCGACGCGATGAAGGTGGCGCGGACCTCCTCGCGCCGGGTGTACTCGTTCACGCTCGCTCCCTCGGAAAGACCGGAGATGGGCAGGCCGCCTGCCAGGTCGGCGCGAGGGCGGCGCGCGCGAGCGCGGCCGCACGGCCGATCCGCCACGGAGCGCCGCGATCGGCGTCGCGGCGGTTACGGCAGGGGGACACCGAGAGAGCGCGAGCCCGTCGCATGCAGTCCACCGTTAAACCAGATGCCGGACCGATACCACAGGGTCGCTCGCGATGGAGCGCGCAGCGTCCTCGCGCCCACGTCCACGCTGCCCGGCGCGGCGGTCTGCGAGCTCTCTTTGACCACGCACGACGCACGACGCGCGCGCGTCCTGGAACTTGCTCCGCCCCCGGGCGCTTCGTGTAAGGGTGCGTGGACGCACGTAAAGGCACGTAAGAGCGCGTAAACGCGTGGAGAAGCGCGGAGAAGGCGTGGAGGCTGTCGTCACATCCCACAAGCCCGTCGAACCCGCTGTCCCGGCGCGCGCCGCGCTGCCCGAGCAGGCGGAGGCCGCGAGCCGCGGCGCTCCGGAGGCGACGCGCGGCGCGGCGGCGGCGCCCGGCGCGGCGGCGGCGCCCGGCGCGGCGGCGCGAGGAGCGAGCCGGGGGCTGTGGATCTCGTCGACCTACTTCGCCGAGGGGCTGCCCTACGCGATCGCGCACAAGGTGGCGGGGGAGTTCTTCACGGCCGCGGGGGCGAGCCTGGAGATCATCGGCCTCGTGTCGCTCTACGGGCTCCCGTGGAACCTCAAGTTCCTCTGGAGCCCGCTCGTCGACCTCCACGGCAGCTCGCGGCGCTGGCTCGTGGGGTGCGAGATCGCGCTCGCGGTGATCCTCCTCGGGCTGGCTGCGGCGGCGGACAGCGGCGCGCTCGGGCTGGTCGCGGCGCTGTTCGGCCTGGTCGCCGTCGCCGCGGCGACGCACGACATCGCGGTCGACGGCTTCTATCTGCAGGCGCTCGACAAGGACGCGCAGGCTGCCTTCTCCGGGCTGCGGGTCGGGGCCTACCGGCTCGCGCTGCTCGCGGGCGCGCTGCTGGTCGCGTTCGCGGGCTGGGCGAGCTTCGGCGCGTCCTTCGCGGTGGCCGCGGTCGGGCTCGCGCTGCTCGCGGGCGCGCACGCGGTGGCGCTGCCGCGGCCCGCTGCGGCGGCGGCCCCGCCCGGAGCGGTCGCCGCGCTGCCGGTCGACCGCGCGCCGGGCGCTGCTGCGGCGCCGGGGGCCACCGCGCCCCGCGCGGCCGGTCTGCTGCGTTACGTCGAGCCGTTCCGGGTGTTCCTGCGCCAGCCGCGGATCGCGTCGAGCCTGGCGTTCATCCTCTGCTATCGGGCCGGCGACGCGCTCATGTTCGCGATGTCGTCGCCGCTGCTCAAGAGCCTCGGCCTCGACACGGCGGCGCGGGGCAACGTGGGCGGGGTCGGGACGGTCGCCTCGATCGCCGGCTCGACGCTCGGCGGCGTGCTCATCAAGCGGTGGGGGCTGGCGCGGACGATCTTCCCGATCGCGCTCGTGCAGAGCCTGGCCATCCTGCTCTACGTGGCGCTGGCGTGGTCGCGGCCGACGCTCCCGTGGATCGTCGCGCTCGTCACGCTCGAGCAGTTCGTCGCCGGGGTCGGCACGGCGGTGCTCGTGGTGTTCCTGATGCGGCGCTGCGTGGACGGGTACAAGTCGTCGCATTTCGCGATCGGGTCGGCGCTCATGTCGGTCTCCGCGACGTTCGCCGGCAGCGTCAGCGGGTACCTGGCCGCCCGCGTGGGGTTCACCGCGTTCTTCGCGATCGCCTTCGCGGCGTCGCTGCCGGGCGTCGTTCTGTCGCGCCGGGTGCCGCGAGACTAGCGCCCTCGCTGGTCGAGCCCGCTTGCGTCCTGTCGGCCGCCGGCGCAACCCTCGCCTCCATGCAAACCCACGCGCGTCACGCGCCGCTCCCGCGCGCCGCCCGGCCGATCGTGGCGGCCGTAGCGGCGGCGCTCTCTCTCTCCGGGCCGGCCGCCACGCCCGCCGCCGCCCAGCCGCCCGCCGCTCAACCAAAGGCCGCGCCGGCGGCGGCTCCGCAGGCCCCGCCCGCCGCGCCTGCCGCCGCGCCTCCCAAGGCCGCGCCCGCATCGCCCGCATCGCCCGCCGCCGCCGCGCCGAAGGCCGCGCCCGCCGCCGCGCCGCCGCACCTCGACGTCCCCTTCACCAAGTACGCCCTCAAGAACGGCCTCACCGTGATCCTCCACGAGGACCGCTCCCTGCCGATCGTCGCCCTGAACCTCATGGTCAAGGTCGGCTCGCGGTTCGAGGAGCCGGGGCGCACCGGGTTCGCGCACCTGTTCGAGCACCTCATGTTCATGGGCACGCGCCGCGTCCCCACGAAGCAGTTCGACGCGTGGATGGAGGCCGAGGGCGGCTCGAACAACGCGTGGACGAGCGAGGACCGGACCGCGTACCACGAGTCGGCGCCGGCCCACGCGCTCGGGCTCCTGCTCTGGCTCGAGGCCGACCGGTTCTCGTCGCTCGCGGACAGCATGGACCTCGCGAAGCTCAACACGCAGCGCGACGTCGTGCGGAACGAGCGCCGCCAGACGAGCGAGAACGAGCCCTACGGCAAGGTCGACCTCGTCCTGCCCTCGCTCCTGTACCCGAAAGGACACCCCTACCACCACCCGGTGATCGGCTCGCACGAGGACCTCCAGGCCGCGACCGTCGACGATGTGAAGGCGTTCTTCCGGCGGTGGTACGTGCCGAACAACGTCTCCCTCGTGGTCGCCGGCGACTTCGATCCGCAGGAGGCGCGCGACGTCATCGAGCGGTACTTCGGCGGCATCCCGGGGCAACCCGTCCCCGCGCCGACGGCGCCCGCGCCGGTGAAGCTGAACGGGGTCGTGCGCGAGACGATCGAGGACAACGTGAACCTCCCCAAGGTCGTGATGGCCTGGCACAGCCCCGCGCGCTTCGCGCCCGGCGACGCCGAGCTCGACCTCCTCGCCACGACGCTCGAGCAGGGCAAGGCGAGCCGCCTGTACAAGGCGCTCGTCTACGACAAGGAGCTCGCGCAGGAGGTGAGCGCGACCCAGAGCTCCGGCGACCTCGGCTCGACGTTCACCGTCGAGGCGATCGCGCGGCCGGGCGTGCCGCTCGAGAAGCTCGAGGCCGCCATCGACGCCGAGCTCGCGCGGGTGCGCGACGCCAAGGTGAGCCGCGAGGAGCTCGACCGGGCCAAGAACCAGTACGAGACCGCCTTCGTGACGGCGCTCGAGTCGGTCGCCGGGCGGGCCTCGCTGCTCAACCGGTACGAGACGTGGACGGGCCAGCCCGGGTTCGTGGAGCAGGACCTGAAGCGCTACCGCGACGCGACGGCAGAGTCGATCCAGGCCCAGGCGAAGAGCACGCTCGACCCGAACGCGCGGGTGATCCTCCGCGTCGTGCCGAAGGGCAGCGACGAGACGAAGAAGGCGGTGACGAAATGAGAGCGAGGCACGCAGGTGCGATCATCGCGCTGCTCGCCGCGGCCGCCGGCTGCGGGCCGAAGGCGCCGGCGCAGCCCACAGCCCGGACCGAGGCGCCGCGCCCGACGGCGCCGGCGGCGGCCGCCCCGCAGGCGGACCCGCTCGGGCCGCGGCCGGAGCTGCCGAAGCCGAAGCCGTTCGCGCCGCCGGCGCCGGTGGTGATCGACGGGCCGAACGGCACGAAGGTGTGGCTGCTCGAGCGCCACACGCTCCCGATCGTGTCCGTGTCCGTCACCGTCGCGTCGGGCTCGGCGGACGATCCGAAGGGCGCGGCGGGGCTCGCCCACATCACGGCGAGCATGCTCGACGAGGGCGCCGGGCAGCGGAGCGCGGTCGAGCTGTCGAGCGCGATCAACGACCTCGGCGCGACGCTCTCGGTCGGGGCGCGCGCCGACGGCAGCGTCGCGACCCTCGCCGTGCTGAAGAAGAACTTCCCCAAGGCGTTCTCGATCCTGGCCGACGTTGTCGCGCGCCCGCGGTTCGAGGCGAAGGAGTGGCAGCGCGTCAGCGCGCTCTGGCAGAACGACCTCAGGAAGCGCGGCGACGACCCGACGCGCGTCTCCTCGCTGGTCTCGACGGCGGCGCTCTACGGGCCGGGGACGCCGTACGGCCACCCCGTCGAGGGCCTGCTCGCGGACGCGAAGACGATCGGGCTCCCGGCCGTGAAGGCGTTCTACAAGGCGGCGTGGCGCCCGGATCGCGCGGTGATCGCCGTGGTCGGCGACATCACCCGGGACGAGGTGATGCAGGCGATCTCGCGCGACCTCGGCGCGTGGTCCGCCAAGGGCGCGCCGGCGGCCGCGGCGGCGAAGGGCGCGGCGGCAGGCGCCGCGCCGGCGGCGAAGAGCGCCTCGCCCGGCGCGCAGCCGGGGCAGGGCGCGCCTGCCGCCGCGCCGTCGTGGAAGCCGCCGCGGCTGGTGCTCGTCGACCGCCCGGGCGCGCCGCAGTCGGTGATCGCCGTCGTGCGGGAGGGGGTCGCCGCGGGCGATCCGCGGCGGCCGTTGCTCCAGCTCGTCAACACAGCGCTCGGCGGCTCGTTCACGTCGCGCCTGAACCAGAACCTGCGCGAGGACCACGGCTGGTCCTACGGCGCGGCCTCGGCGTTCACCGAGGCGCGGCAGCAGGGCGCCTTCGTGGCCCGCGCGTCCGTGGTCGCCGAGGCGACCGGGCCCGCGCTGAAGGAGATGCTCGGCGAGCTCGCCAGGATGGCAGACTCCGGGCTGACCCGGGACGAGCTCGCCAAGGTGCAGGCGCAGGACCGCGCCGACCTCGTCTCGGCCTACGAGACCGCGAACCGCACCGCCCTCCGTTACGCGACCCTGGCGCGGCTCGGGCTGCCCGAGACGTTCGACGCCGCGGCGAGCCAGTCGCGACAGCAGGCCACGCTCGCGGGGCTCGCGGAGCTCGCGCGGGCGGTGGACCCGAAGAGCGCGACCATCGTGGTGGTGGGCCCGCAGCAGGAGATCCTGCCGCAGCTCAAGGCGATCGGCCTCGGCGAGCCGGAGGCGTGGGACGTCGAGGGGCAGCCGATCCAGGTGAAGAGGGCGCCCTGAGCGGCGCGCCCCCGCGCCGCGCGCTCCTCCTGCTGCGCGGGCATCGGGAGGAGCGGCCGCCGGCGCCGCGCCTTCAGGGCACCGTCGGCTTGAAGTCGAGCGGGTTGGTGGGGGCGCCCTCGTGCAGGATGCCGTCGCCGAACCAGTACACGTAGCGAGGCTCCTGGGCCCCGTCGAGGTAGGCCTCCAGCCGGACGACGGCGCCCTCGGTCGTGGTGAACGCCATCGCGTCGATGTCCGAGCCGGTCTCGGCGTGGAAGTACGCGACGCCCTCGTCCACGAGGCGCGTCGCGTCCGTCTTCTCGACATCGATCCCCTCGATGTCGAAGAGCTCGGACGACGTGTCCACCGAGGCGTAGAGATCGAAGCTGCAGGCGACCTGGGACTGGTTGGTGTCGCAGGTCGTCCAGAGCGTCCACGTCCCGCCGGCCGCGTACTCGACGAAGATGCCGACCCCTTCGCCCGGCTCGCTGCTCAGGAGGGCGTCCGTGTCGATGGAGACGCGCATCGGATCGTTCGTGGGAGGCGGCGGGGGGGTGCTGTCCCCGTCGTCCCCGTCGTCCCAGTCGTCGTGGTGGTCGTGGTGGTGGTCGTGGCCGTCCTCGTCGACGACGATGCAGCCGCTCAGCGCGAGGGACGCCGCGACGAGGAGGGACGACCACGGTCCCAGTGAACGAAGCTTCACAAAGTCAGCGGAGAACGTCATCGGATCTGCTCCTGCTCGTGGACGTCGCAAGACGTGGGCCAAGCGCTACCGCGATCGTGGCCGGCCCGCCGCCGGCGCCGCCCTGCCCGGGCCCGACGGGAGGTGGATCCTGGGGCGCGACGGGACGGACGGCGCGCTCGGGGCCACGCGCGGCCTCGAGGGCGGCGCGCCGAGCTGCGGCGCCGGCGTGGCCCGCGGCAGCGACCGGGACTCCGGCGGCGAGACCGACGGCGACCGCTGCGGGGCGGCGCGCGGCGCGGGCGCGGCGTGCGGCGTCGTGACGACGCGCGGCGTCGGGGCCATCCGCGGCGCCGGGGAAGGCGAAGGCGGCGCGGGGATCGCCGGCGAGGCGCGGTGCGGCTCGCGCGCGCCGGCGCGGGGCAGGGCGCCGGCGCCGGACAGACCTCGCTCCGGAAGGGCGGGCCTGGCGACCGGGGCCTCGCCGTCGGGCGACCTCGGGGTGCGCAGCGAGGGCCTCGCGCGCCGGTCGCCGGCCGCGGGGGCAGGGGGCGCCGTCAGGCGGCGCGCCGACGGGGGCGCGAGGCGCGCGCTCGATGCCGGGCTCTTGCCCGCGTAGGCGAGGGCGCGCGGGTCGGGCCGGGCGCGGTGCCTCGGCGCGGACGCGGAGGGAACGCCGGCCTCGGCGAGCGAGGGCGACGCGGGGCGGTAGCTGCCGGGGCGGATCCCGTGGGCCGAGCCCGAGCGACCCGCGCCGCCCGGGCGGGCCTCGCTGTGGCCCGGCCTGCCCGCGGTCGGCCGCGCCGGCCTGTACGTGTGCGAGTGCGCGGCGATGCGCCGGACGACGCCGCGATCGCGGACGATGTGCGTGTGGACGTGGCGGTGGAACACGTGCGTCGTCGGGCAGAAGACGTACGCCGCCGGGGGAACGGTCCACAGCGAGACGGCGACGCCGCCGGTCCAGTAGTAGGTCGGCGGCATCGGCGCCCAGCCGACGTAGCCGTGGTCGCCGACGCGCCACACGACCCACGCCGGGGCGTACACCCGTCCCGGGATCCACGACCAGCCGTGCGCGGAGATCCAGACCCAGCGGCCGTAGTGGAACGGGATGTGGCCCCACGCGTAGTCGCTGACCCACATCCACTCGCCGTCCTCGGTGAGCGACCAGCGCCCCGCGGTCTGGTACGGCGCGAAGTCGGGGCCGACGACGACAGCGGAAGGCACCCAGACCCTGCCGTAGCTCGGGTCGTCGATCCAGGTGCCGTAGGGGGCGAGCGGCTCGTCGAACTCGACCAGGGCGCTCGGGTCGGTGTCCTCGTACGCGTCCACCTCGATCTCGGCGCTCACGCCGACCTCCGCCTGGACCGGCTGGGTCTCGGCGGGCTGTGAAGGCGCGGTCTCACCGGCGCTGGCAGGGGCGTCGCTCGTGTAGCCCTGCGGCAGTCCCTGGGCCGCGGCGGTCGACGGCGCGGCGATCAGCGCGGCGAGCAGCGGCAGCGCGCCTCCTAGCCGGCGGAGCCGGGCCCTGAACGGGCTCTGCGCCGCGGCGGGCGCGGGGGACAGCGGAGAAGAGGACTGCGGAAGCGGCATCGGGAGCATGATGGGTCCTTCTCGAGGGGGATGCCAGGGACAGGTCGGGCCGGCCTCGGGCGCCCTGGGACGGCTCTCGCACGTCCGTCAGACGTTGCCTCGCGGCGCGCGGTGCAGCCTGCGCGCGCGACCGGCCTCCTTTGGAATGCAAACGACGTTCCGGTGCTCCGCTCCGTCGCTACGCGGCGCGGCGCGCGCCGTCAGTCGAGATCGCTGTCGTCGAGCGCGGGCTTCGGCGCCCCGTCTCCCGCCGCGGGCAGCTCCCGCGGGCGCAGCGTGGGCGGCGCCTTCGGCAGGAGCGACAGCCGCGCGTGCGCGTCGGCCAGCTTGCGATCGGCCTCGCGCAGGCGGCGGTTCAGCACCCGGATCACCGCGTCGGCGATCTCGGCCGTCTCCCGCACCGCCTCGTG
This sequence comes from Sorangium sp. So ce119, assembly GCF_051524405.1. Taxonomy (NCBI): domain Bacteria; kingdom Pseudomonadati; phylum Myxococcota; order Polyangiales; family Polyangiaceae; genus Sorangium; species Sorangium sp. So ce119. The sequence goes on from NZ_CP150310.1 coordinate 1,615,151, forward strand.
GAAGTCCTCGGCGGAGACCCGGAGCAGCTCCGCGTCCTCGGTGACCACGGCGGTCGAGGCCCGCGGCTCGCTGTCGAACAGCGACATCTCGCCGAAGACGTCGTGCGGGCCGAGGCGGGCGATCTCGCGGCCGTCGAGCGTGAGCCGCACCTCGCCCGAGATGATCGAGTAGAGCGCGCCGCCGGGCTCCCCCTGGCGGAAGATGACGTCGCCGCGGAGCAGCGAGACGACGAGCGAGCCGCGCGCCAGCGCCACGAGATCGTCGCCGGCCACGCGCGAGAAGAGCGGGACACGCTGGAGGAACAGGACCTTCTCGATCGTGGTGTACATCTCGTCCTCGGGGTCGATGCCGGTGCCGCCGGTGACCGCCCAGTATCGTGCGTAACGCGCCACCGCGGGATCGACATCGGCGCGCAAGGTGGTCAGGCGCTCGCGGGCGCCCGGCGGGCGGGTCACGGAGATCGCGATCGCGGCCGCCTCGCGGACGAGCGGATCGGGATCGTGGGTCGCGGCGAGCGCGTCCTCGGCGGCGCCGAGGATCGCGTGCTGCGCGACCGCGTTGAGCGCGAGCGCGGCGCTGTAGGGCTCGCCGCGGGCGATCTCGCGGCGGAGCCACGCCACGACGCCGGCCTCCGGCGGCATGGGCCTCGTCGGGAAGGCGACGGAGAGCTCGAGCAGGCGGTCGACGAGCGCGACGAGGCGCTCGCGGAGCGGGCGGTCGAGGAGCGACTCGAGCACCTCGAAGGCGTTGGCCCGCAGCGCGGGATCGGGGCCGAAGACGTGGGTGCGCACGAGGGCGACGACCTCGCGCGGGTAGGCGAGCTCGCACAGGCGGAGCACCCGGATCAGCCCCTTCCGCAGCCGGCGGAGCAGGTGCTGATCGAGCAGCGGGCTCGCGACGCGGGGGCGCACGGCGATGTAGGCCTCGCGCGTGCGGACGTGATCGACGGTCTCGTCGTCGATGCAGGCGCGGATGACCCGGAGGGGGGCCGGCGGCGCGCGCAGCGCGAGGCGCAGGCGCGAGGCGGACGCGAGCACCTTCTGGCGGAGGGCCTCGTCCGGGTGGGCGATGTGGGCGAGCAGCGCGTCGAGCGCGCCCTGGCTGGAGAGCCGCGCGAGCACCCGCGGGATCGCGAGGCGCGCGGCGCGCGGCGTGCCGTCGTCGTCGAGGCGCGCCGCGAGCTCGGGGATGGCGGCGTCGCCGAGCACCTCGATCGCCCGGGCCGCGGCCGGCGCGAGGGGGCGCTCGGCGAGCGCGTCCGCGAGCAGCGGGAGCAGGCGCGGATCGGCGACGCTCGAGGACGCGCGCACGGCCGCGCGGCGGACGGCGGGGTCGGGATCGCCGAGGAGGCGCGCGAGCGCGCGCTGGAGCGACGCGCGGCCGGCGAGGCCGAGGACGCGGGCGGCGGCGACGCGATCGCGGGGGGACGGGCTCTCGAGGAGCGCGCGGAGCCGCGGCGCGCCCTCGAGCATGCCGTCGAGGCCGCAGTGGCGCAGGAGGGCGGCGATCGCGGCGACCCGGAGCTCCTCGTCGGCGGCGGCCTCCTTGTCGCTCGGGGCGTCGCTGTCGCCTGGGGCGTCGCTGTCGCCGGGGGCCTTCCTCGACGCGGCCCGGGGCGCGGCGCCCTCCCGCGCGAGCGCGAGCAGCTCGTCGTGCGCGTCCTCCCGCAGCAGGGCGGCGAGGGTGTCGACGGCGGCGACGCGGACGGCTGTGTTGCGGTCGTGGACCGCCGCGCGCGCGATCTCGGGGCCCTCGTCGTGCCCGAGCTCGGCCGCGAGGCGCACCGCCAGCGCGCGCACCCTGGCCGAGCCGTGGTGCGCGAGCGCGGGGACGGCGTCGCGCACGAGCGCGGGGTCGAGCTGCCGGAGCTGGTCGACCGCGAAGAGCACCTGCGTCATGGCGCGGCTGTAGAGCGCCTCCTGGAGGATCGTGCGCGTCTGGGGGCCGTAGACGACGCTGTCGGGGTCGATCTGCCGGCGCATCAAGGTCCGGCGCATGGCGTCGAAGTAGCCGCGCCGCACGAGCGGGACGAGGGCGATGGTGACGGCGCAGAGCGGGAGGGAGTAGAGGCCGAGCCGCGCGGCCTCGTCGACGAGCGCGGGGCCCGCCGCCGCGGTGGGCGGTAGGGCGAGCAGGATCAGCGCGCCGAGGCCGTAGCCGAGGGGCTTTGCGATCGCGGAGACGAGCGTCCTCACCCGCTCCCGGAGCGCCGGCGGGAACGGGTAGAAGAGGATCTGCATCGTCGCGTCGTGCAGGGTGAACTGGAGCGCGTTGTCGCTCAGCTTGAGGACGGAGGCGACGACGAGGGTCGGGCTCGCGAGCAGCGCGGCGGTGCTCGCGGTGAACGCGGCCGGCATGGCGAGCAGCCCGCCGAGCACGCCGTGGCGCCGCAGGATGCGGGGCGTCACGCCGAGCTGCAGGACGAGGCCGAGCACGCCGACGGCGCCGTAGAGGAAGCCCATGAAGCGGGCGAGATCGTCGCGGTCGGGGTAGGCGGTGAGGGCGATGGCCTTGAACTGGTAGTCGCCGACCGTGAGGACGCCGAAGAGGAGGAAGGTCAGGAGCGCGACCGTGAGGGCGTAGCGCGAGCGCCACACTTCCATGCGGGGGAGGCGGGCCTCGATGAGCTCCTCGGCGCCGGACGGGGGCCGCTCCAGCGGGTGCCGGCGCGCGAGCCGCGTCGTGAGCGAGGCCATGGCGAGCAGCGCGGCGATGAGCACGAAGAGCAGGTTCTCGGTGCCGATCCACGTGACGACGCCGCCGGTCGCGAAGCCGCAGGCGACGGTGCCGACGACGCGCCCGCTGCCGATCAGGCCGAAGAGGCGCTTGGCGCTGCGGGGGTCGTGCAGGTCCTGGGCGAGGGCCCAGACGAGGACGCCGGTGAAGTTCGCGATGATCTCGGACCAGATGTAGAAGACGAGGTACGCGGCGCGGATCTCCTGGCCGATGAGGACGCGCAGCAGCGCGAAGGTGACCGCGCCGAAGAGGGCGAAGGCGACGCACAGCTGCGCGCGCGGCATGCGGCGGGCGACGCGGTCGTAGGCGAGCGCGGCGACGGCGGAGGCGGCGCCGTACACGATCCACATCGGCGCGATCCAGGTGACGGGGAACCTGGTGAGGAAGAGCGCGTCGCGCGCCGAGCGGCCGACGACGAAGATGAGCGCGGCGAGGAAGAGGAGGCAGAAGAGCAGCGCGGTCCGGTGCAGCTCGACGCGGGTGAGGGGGACGCCGAGGACGGCGGTGTCGGCCTCCGGTGGGGCGACGCTCGGCGGCAGCCGGCTCGGCCGGCTCGAGGTCGGGCGCACCGACGGCGCGGACCCGGGCGCAGGCGCGGACCCGGGCGCAGGCGCGCTGTCCTTGCGCGGATCGAGCTGCCCGGGGCGCACCGCCTCCGTCGCGGAGGCGCGCTCCTTCGCGCTCGGCTCCAGGGGAGCGGCGTCGGTTGGATCCACCTGCCTCAAGCTAGCCGAGCCCTCTCCTCCGGCGCGTGTCGAAGGCCACGCGAGGCGTCCGACGCCTGCGGCACCGTGCGCCGGGTTGCTCGCCTAGCGCTGCACGGCGCCGCTGACAACTTGTCAGGAATGGACACCGACGATGGCCAGGTCGTCACGCCGCGCCGCTCCGAGGTGACCTCTACGGACCTCCGGCGCGGCCTCCGACGGGGACACGCGCGGGTTTCCGGGCTGTTTGAAGGGCTGTGCGGGGCATTTGCGGCGTGGTACGAGCTGTGCTGAAAGGACGCGCACATGGACACGACAAGGTTTCTCGTGCGGCTCCGGCCGCGAGGGCGGCGGCTCCTCCCGCGGCTGTGCGCGGCGGCCTTCGCGGCCGCGGCGCTCGCCGGAGGCGCGCGCCAGGCCGCGGCGACGGTGACCATCAGCAAGGACGTGGAGCGCACCAAGACCGAGCGGCAGGACGCGGAGTTCCCGCTGTGGATCAGCCGCCAGGACTGCATCGAGGACAACGATCTGGCGTTCACGCTGACGCTGCAGGGCTTCTCGGCCAACGACACGCTGGCCGTCTGGGTCAGCGAGTCGCTGGACTGCACCCTGTATTCGAACCGCGACACCGGCATGCGGTGCCGGGAGGTGCTGAGTCGTTCCAACCTCGATGACACGATGGATATCACGCTACCCGTGAAGCAGATCGCGGCGGCGCTCGGCGCGGAGGGCTGCGACAGCACGAGGGCCAGCACCGGCGCCGTCGCGGTGACCCTCTACTTCATGCGGCTCGAATCCCTGGACGCGGACGCGACGGACGTCGCGAAGTGGGAGCAGACCAAGATGGATCTTCAGGGTCCGAAGCCGCCGACCGGGATCGAGGCGCGCGCCGGCGATGGGCGGCTCCTCGTCGACTTCACGCAGAACGAGGACGAGGACGTGCTCGGCTACTACTTCTACTGTGATGAGGGCGGGCAGTCCTCGGCCGGCGCGGGCGGAGGGGGCGACGGCGGGAGCGGTGGCCAGGGCACGGGGGGAGGAGCGGGCAGCTCGGGGTGCCAGTCCTCGCGCCTCGTCCCGGGGGAGATCCCGGAGGTGGCCCCGTGTGGCAAGGTGGGGAAGGCCAACCGTGGCTCGGCAGAGGGCCTCACGAATGGCAACTCCTATGTCGTCGGCGTGGCGGCCTATGACGCCGTCGGGAACGCCGGGCCGCTCTCGGCGCTCGCCTGTGGGACGCCGGTCGAGGTCGACGGCTTCTTCGAGAAGTACCGAGAAGCCGGCGGGCAAGCTGGCGGGGGCTTTTGCAGCGTCGAGGGGCCGGTCGGGGCGGGCTCGTGGGTCTCCTGGCCGCTCGGCGCCGTCACGGCCGGCGCGGCGCTGGGGTTGTGGCGCAGGAGCCGCCGGCGCCGCGCGCGTCCCGTCACGCAGGAGAGCGCATGAACCGTCATCTCCGTCATCCTGCCGCGGCGTGCCTCGCCGGCAGCGCGGCGCTCCTCATCGCCTCCGTGGCGGGCGCGCAGTCCAGCCGCTCGACGAGCGACTGGCGGCGGTCCGATCGCTCGAGCATCCAGCAGGAAGAGCGTTATGCCTCGCCTCAGAGCTTCGCGCTCGAGCTCCGCTTCGGCCCGTACTCTCCGGAGGTCGACGAGGATCCCGCCAGCGGGGGCTCCTTCGAGGAGACGTTCGGGGACGACCAGCGGTTCTATTTCGGGATGGAGTTCGACTGGCTACCGCTCCGGATCCCGTTCGTCGGCGTGATCGGACCGGGGCTCGGCCTGGGGATCACATCGGCGTCGGCGAACGCCTTCGAGGCGGGCAGCGACGTGAGGGCCGAGGCGGAGGAGACCTCACTCACCATCATGCCCCTGCACCTGTCGGCCGTCGTCCGTATCGATGAGCTGATGCGCCGGACGGGCATTCCGATCGTGCCTTACGCGAAGGCGGGTGTCGGCATGGGGCTCTGGTACTCCGTGTCGGGCCCTCGGCTGGCGAGGCCGGACGGCGTCCGCGCGCAGGGCATCACCTGGGGCACGCACCTCGCGGTCGGCGGGATGCTCGCGCTCAACTGGCTGGATCGCCGCGCGTCATCCCAGCTCGACGACTCCACGGGCATCAACCATACGTACCTGTTCGGCGAGTGGATGTACGCGAACCTGGATGGGTTCGGCTCGCGCCCGCAGATGCACGTCGGGACGTCGACGTGGATCGCGGGGTTGGCGCTCGATATGTGAGATGGCGAGCGGCGCCGGCGCGGTGGAAGGAGCGGCGTCGGCGCGGCGAGCGATGGGAGCGCCGGGGGCGGTGCTGGCGATGAAGGTGAAGGCCGGGTGCTGGGCGCTGGACGCGCCGCGCCCGGCTGGGCTTCACATCTCGTCGCTCTCCAGCGAGGTCCCGCCGTCGTCCTCTTCGATGACGGTGGTTCCCCGCGGTCGTGCCGTGGCCGGGCGGCGCGGGGGGCTGTCGCTGTCGAAGGCCTTGACGGTCTCCTGGGAAGGCGGCCCGAAGATGGGCATGACGAGCTCGCGCGCGGTGCCCTCGCGCTCGTAAGCGATCTTGAGCTCGTTCGCGCTGGCCAGGGCGCGGTAGGCCGCGAACAGGTCGTCGGGGCGCTCGAGCGGCGTGCCGTTCACCTGGGTGACGACGTCGCCGGGCTTGAGCTCGATGGCGCTCCAGTCCGGGGGCAGCGCGAGGATCTTCCAGCCGATGAAGGCGCCTGCCCGGACGACCTCCTCGACCGGCACGCGCCGCAGGATCCACGGCGGCCCCTGCATCAGCACCCGCTCCACGTCGGCGCGGGCGAGCTGCCCGGCGGGCGCCGCCTGCCTGGCCGGGGCCGCGCTCCTCGCAGGCGGCGCAGGGGCCGCCGCCGGGCCGGACGCCTGCTGCCCGCCGCACCCAGCGAGGACGGCCAGGGAGAGGCATGCGCCGAGCATGAGCTTTCCGTGCGTCGACATCGGGGGGACTATGCGCGGCGGACCCGAGGGGGCCAAGTAAGACGCAGGCGAAGCGGGGGCGATGAGACGCGCGCGGCAGGGCCGGTGAGCGGAGCGCGCAGCGCCCGTGGGAGGGGCGGCGCGGCCGGTGAGCGAGCGGCCAGGGCCAGCGAACGGCGGCCGGAAGGCTCGTCGGGCTCGAGGGTGACGGGGTTCGTCGTAAAAGGGTCGGGGAGGCGGGATTTGAACCCGCGACAACGAGCACCCAAAGCTCGTGCACTACCGGACTGTGCGACTCCCCGGGCGTGGTGTCCGCGAGCGGGACCATAGACGAGGTGCCCTGCCGGGGCAAGACGGGTCGAGCCGGCGGTCGAGCGCCTGGCGCCGGCGAGGCGCGTGCGAGGGGGCTTTTCAGGTGCGTCCCCGCGAGAAAGGCGCTGAGATGAGGGCGCCGTATGAGCGAGACGCTGCCGTCGCTGTCGGTCCATCACCTGGCCGTGGTCGTGCGCGATCTGGGGCGGGCCGAGGCCTTCTACGCGGGCGTCCTCGGGTTGCCGGTGGTGCGGCGCTGGACGGATGAGGCCGGAGCGCCGCGGTCGGTGTGGCTCGAGCTCGGGGGCGGCGCGTTTCTGGCCGTGGAACGGGCAGCGGCCGGCGGGCCGACGCGCGCGGACGAGGCGCCAGGCTGGCACTGCGTCGCCCTCGGGATCGCCCCGTCCGAGCGGGAGGCGTGGCGCCGTCGGCTGGCCGCGCGGGGCGTGGCCATCGAGCGGGAGAGCGCCTATTCGATGTATGCGCGCGATCCCGAGGGCAACCTGGTGGCGCTGAGCCACTACCCGCACCTGCGGGCGGGGGCGGGCTGAGGGGCCCGGCGCGTGGCCGGGGGCAGGCGGGGCGCCGGCGTGCGCGCACGCGAGGCCGGGGGGCGCGGCCCGCGTGTGCAGCGCGCGTGGAGCGCGGTGGTGAGATGATGGAAGGTCGGGCGGCGAACCAGCGCGCTGGAAGCTGCCCGGGGGGCAAGCGCGTCGAAGGGGAACGATCGAGCCGGAGGTTTCAAGATGCCGCGTTCAACGTCCGATTCCATGTCGCCTGATGCTCCTGTGTCGCTCGCGCTCCCGTTCGGGGCCATCGGGCTCGTGGGCGGCTGGCTCACGGCGGACAGCCTCCACCTCCAGCCGCCGCACGACGCGCCCCGCTTCCTGCTCGCGGGCGTGACGCCCATCACGGCGGCGCTGCTGGGCAGCTACCTGACGAAGCGGATCGGAGGCGTCGGGGGCGGGGGAGCGGCGACCTCGAGCGCCGGCGCGGGAGCCGTCGACGGCGCGAGGCTGGTGGGCGCGGGGTGGATGGAGGGGCCGGGACGGTGGACCCGCCGGGGGCCGATCGTGGCGAGCCTGCTCGCGGTGTGGGCCATCGGCGTGGCCGGCGTCGTGAACGGCATGACCATCGGGCTCATGGTGGGGCCGGCGGGGATGATCATCGGCGCGGCGTTCGGCGCCGTCTTCTCGTTGCCGTTCATCCCGGCGCTCGCCGTCGTGCTGCTCGCAGCGAACCGCGTCGGGAGGGCGCGCGCTGGCTCGATCGTGGCGAGCGCCGACCGGCGCGCCGTGTGGGCCGCGACGGCGTCGGTGATCGCCGTGGCCGCGCTGGGCGCGGGGGCGCTCTTCGGGGCGCCGGTGGCGCCCGAGCTGGGGCGCGCCGCGGCGGCGATGGGGCTCGCGGTGGTGGGGGCGCTGTTCGTGGTCGACGCGGCGGCGCTGGCGCGGGTGCTGAGGCTGCCGCGGGGGCCGATGGGGGCAGCAGCGGGGGGAGAGCGGGGCGACGCGGGGGAGGTGGAGGTCGAGGTCGAAGCGACGGGGACGCGGGGGGACAGCGGAGCGGGACGGGCGTGGGGAGAGGGGAGAGCGTCGACCTCGGTCTGGGGGACGAGGTGCTCGTCGAGGTGGTGCGGCCGACCCATGCCTACCGGGGAACGCGGCAGATCGCCCGGATCGTGCGGGGCAACCGCGAGCGCGCCGTGGCGGCGCTGCGGGCAGGGCTGGCGCGGGGCGGGATCGCGCTGGCGATCGGGGCGGCGCTCTTGGGGGAGCCGTGGCGGTGATCGGGGCGCGACGAGGCTGCCGGCGGCCGGCGGGAGGGCGGGCCGGCGGAAGCGTGGGCTCGGCGAGAGAGGGCGGGGGATCTGGCTTGATACGTGAAGCGAGGTGTGCCAGGGTCCGGCGCCCGTAGCGGCTGTACGCCCCTGCCCCCGTAGCTCAGTGGATAGAGCAGCGGTTTCCTAAACCGAAGGTCGCAAGTTCAATTCTTGCCGGGGGTGCTGGTAAATCTCAGGTCGTTCCGCACGGTTAGCCCCCATCGGCTACCGGACGGGACGCGACGACCCACCCGGCGTGGCGACAGTGAGGCAACGGGACCCGGCGGGGGGGCCTCCCCCGCTTACGCGGACCGTCTCCCTGTGCCGCGGGCGCGGTCACGCGCTCAGCCCTCGCGCGCCACGCGGATCACCTCCGCCAGCTTCTCTGGCGTGACCTCCCGGTCCTGCAGCACCGCCGCCGCCCAGGTCGCGACCTCGGCCGGCGTCCGGAAGATGTTGGGCGCGGGCACCTGCGTCCCGCCGGCCTGCAGCCGCATCATGAGGGCGCGGACCGAGGCGGCGATGAACCCCTCGGCCTCGATGAGCGTGGCGATGCCCCTCAGGTACCCCCCGGGAGCGCTCGCCGCCCGCTGCATCGCCGCCCGGGTCTGCTCGTCGGGCGGCCCGGTGCGCTGGCTGGGGACCACGACCAGGAACACTGCCCCTCCCGGCTGGCGCTCCGCAAAGGACTGGAAGAGCGCCCGGGAACGCTCGACGCCGGCGACGCTGGCCTGGGCGCGCCAGACGAGCAGCATGAGCCGCCGCCAGGTCGCCACCACGTAGACGTCCGTCCGCTCCAGCAGCTCGACCGTCACGGACGAGGAGGAGGTCGCCATCGCACCCGATTGTCCTCCCCGCGGGGTGGCTACCGCAAGATCGGCGAGCAGGTAGGAAAGTGCGCGGACGAGCGCGAAGCTCTTCCTCGCCGCCATGGTCGATCGTCTGCCGCCGGCGCGCCTCACCACCCGCGAGCGCTGCCCAGCCGCCGAGCGGCGATCACGTCCTCCTGCGCCGATGGGACTGCAGGTCGCGCCGCGCGGGAACGCCGATGTTCCGCGAACAGACGGCTCGCCGCGTCGCGCTCGAGAGAGCGCTGCACGAAGCATTGCGCACGACAGTGGTGTTCAGCGCACCGGGCGAGCATCCATTCGAATGCACCGACCTCCGGCATCGCGGGGTCGCCCCATGCTCGATGCCGAGCTCCTCGCACCGGTCATCGAGCGCGTAACGCGCGATCGTCCCGGCGGGCAAAGCGCGAACAGCAGCGCAGCGACTCGCGGACTGTGGAGGTGCGTGATCGCCGGACCGTCCTGTGCGCACGCGGACGGCGGGCCGGCGCCCCACCACGACCCGCATCGTCGATCCGAGCGAGCGCCGCGATCGGGCACGTCCACGGCGGCGACCGCGGTCACGTCCGGTGCAATGGACCGCGCCGGAACCGGCGGCACCGCTCCGCCTCGACCAGGCCCTCCGGCGTGATACTGTTGGCTACGTCACATTTTTAGTCGCGCTGTCGTTTCCATGCTGCGTGAGCAGTCCACCGTCTCCCGGCGCCGCTGCCTCGCTCATCTCTCCGATGGAGCCCCTCTCTGGCGACGATGGAACGCCTGGGGGTGGATCGGCGCGTCGCGCCCACAAGCGAAGAGCCTTCATGCAGGGCGCCGGCCGTGGAGCCCCGGCCGCGCGGCGCGGGTACCCCGATGAGATCCTCCCGTGTCGATCCAGCCATGCTTCGCTCGACTTCCGTGCTTGCTCATCCCGTTTGACAGAAAGAACGCACGGCCCTCGCAAAGAAGGAGCAACGTATGCTGTCGACGCAGCGGCTTGTAAGAGCCTGGATCGGCGCCTCGCTCGCGCTCGCCGCCGCCCCGGCCTGGGCGGCCTTGCCCCCTGCCGGATTCAGCGATTCCTGGTCCGCGTGGGGCTATCACCCTCCCCGAGGGGAGAGCGCCGCGTACCCGGATGTCTGCAGCCTCGATGCGCCCTACAATGAACCGGCGTTCACGGCAGACGAGGATACCGGCAAGAGCTGCCCCAGCTACGCTACAGAGTCGCCGCGGTGCACGGGACCTTTCTGCCCCGACAGCGGCGTGTGCGATGGAACCGTCGTGCTGCACGAGGACCTGAACTCCTGCCAGGGAGAGGGCTGCTGCCTGCCGGGGTCCGTCGGCGTCGATGGCGTGGTCAATGTCGTACCCTACCTGGAACGGCCGGCGGAATGGCCGTTCTCCGCCGACGCTTCCGTGAACCACAGCGCCAACGTCGATGACAGCCCAGGCCTGGCGAGGGCCATCGAGTGTGCAGCGTCGCTGTCATATTACCGGCGCACCGTGCGCTTCCCTGCCGGGCGGTACGTGCTGCGCACACCGCTGAGACCCCAGCACGACGCGCTGACCCTGGAGGGGCCGGAGCTGTCTCCGGACACCGGCCCGGGCGATCCAGAGACCGCGACGCTGGTGGCGATCCCCTGCAACCCGGAGCAGCTCCCCGGGGCGATCCAGGTCCACAAGGCCGCCAGGAGCGGTCACGGCGTCGACGAGGTCTGGGGGCTCTGGATCCGCAATCTGCAGATCGAGCTCACGGAGGGGCCACGAAAGACGGCCAACAGCGGCATCCAGCTCAACAACTGCTCGGACTGCGAGGTGGAGAACGTCATCATGCGGTACGCCCCCCTCGCGCCTCAACTGCCGTCTTGCAAGCCGGCCAACCTGGATGGGATCACCTTCTCCCTCGGATCCGGGGGCGTGATCCGGAACGTGATCGTGGACGGCGTACCGAAGGGCGGCATTTACCTGTCCTCGATCGCCGGATACCACGACACGCCCCCGGTCCTCGTGGAGAACTGCGAGGTCAAGAACATCGACGGACCGATCGCGGCCGCCGCGATCAAGATCATCACCGCCAATGCGACCGTGCGGAACTGCGAGGTCCACCATAGCCTCTTGCATCCACGGGACGGATCCACCTCGATCCACAATGGGTACGGCCTGTGGATCGCCACCCAGGTCGGCGTCGCACCCGGCATCCCTAGCGCCGTGCCGGCGAACGTCCTGGTCCAGGACAGCTACTTTCACCACAACGGCGGCACCGGCGTCGCCATGGCGAGCGCCGTCGAGGACGATCGCCCGACGGGGATCCGGCTCGAGAGGATCAGGTCTGCCTACAACGGGAACTATGGAGTGCACATCCAGGCAGGCACCGGCGTGCAGCTCCGGGACCTCTGGTCCTGGGGCAACGGCCTCTACGGCATGTACCTGAGCTCGGGGACGTCGCTCCCCGCGAGCTCGGTCCGCGTCGGAAGCGTCATCCTGGAGAGGCCGCTCGTCTTCGACAACAGCCTACGCGCGACGTCGGGCTCCTACCCCGGCATCAGGATCGACGCGAGCGACGTCACGATCTACGGTGGCGAGGTCGCGCGCTGTGACGCCTCGCGCGGGAGGCAGTCGAGCTCCATCCAGCAGCAATGCTGGCTGTCGGGCCCGACAGGCGCGCAGGTCCTCTTTCACCCGGAGGACAACGTCGTCTGGGGCGTGGGCAGGCGCGCCACGAGCGCGCCGGAGCTGCTGGCGTGCCCTCATGAATGAGCCGCGCCCAAGGCCTGGCGCTGGTCAGCCATCGCGATGTTCCGGGGGATCTTCGAGGATCTCCGCCGGCGCAGGATCATCCCTTCCTTGCCCGCTCGTACACCCTGAACCACCGCTTCGACATCACCTGCAGGCTCTCCCTCAGCCAGTCGTCGAGATCGCGCAGGTCGAGCCCGGCGAACGCCTCGGCGTGCTGGCGCGCGAGGATGCTCACCTGCACCTCGAGCACCGCGCGCAGATCGCTCTTCTTGAGCTCCTCGATGTCCAGCGAGGCCCGCCCCAGGCGATCCCGGAGCAGGTAGACGCTCCGGCCGACCTGGACCTCGACATAGAACGGCACCTCGAGGCCCCGCCATATCGACGCCTTCGCCCGATCGAGCCTGTCCTCGTCCTCGTGCAAGAAGTTGTTCCAGCTCGTCGCCGCGTGGGTCGTCTCCTTGAGCTCCAGCAGACGCAGCCGCCGCCCGTCGCCCCGCTCGCGCGCGAGGAGCAGGTACCGCTCGAGCCCGCCGGAGCCCCCGGAGTCACGGTCCCGATGCGCGAGCTCGATCACCTCGACGTCCGCCCGCTCGCCGAGCCGCCCGAGCGCCTCGAGCAGCTTTCCACCGAGATCGGCCTCCGCGCGCGACAGCTTCAGCGCGGGCTCGTCGAGCCGGAACGCCTCGCCCTCCGTCCACTTCGCGAGCTGCCGCGCGTCGCGGGCCGCGACGTCGGGATAGAGAGGCTCGGGGAGCTCGCGCAGGGGCTCGTTGCCCTGCAGCATGTCCTCGTAGAGCTCCATGAGCTCGCCGAGCGCCTTCCTGTCGTCGAGCAGGAGCCGGAGCACGGTGAAATACCGGAGCGCGTCCAGGGCGGCGAGGCCGGGGCCCGCGTCGTCGAGATCGTTGAACACGTAGCGCGGGCCCACGGTGAACGTGATGAGCCCGAAGTTGTCGGGGTGCGCGTCGCCGAAGCACAGGCAACCGCCGCCAGGCACCTTGCTCCGCGGCACGTCGAGCAGATCCACGTGCCACGCCTGCGGGAAGCTCCGCATGAAGCGCATCGGCGAGCGCAGCGCGGACTTCCATTTCTCGTCGAACTCGACCGGCTCGACGTGCGGATTCACCGCCCGGAAGAACGCCCGGGTGAGCTCCTTGACGGGCGGCAGATCGCTCTCTTGAATGGGGCGCATCGCGTCTCCTCCGGCCGGACGGGTGACGCGCTCGATGACAGGACGCCCTGTCACCGAGCGAGCGCGTCACCGCCCGCGCGCCGCTCTCGTAGCACGCGCGGGCGGGCCGTGAGGAGGGAGAACCACCGGGGAGGGGACTACGGAGCGGCCACGGCCACGTCGCACGTGAACGGCGAGAACGTGTCGTACGACCCGACGAGCACCGTGTAGACGCCGCTGTCCGGGCAGACGAACGGCGCCTGCGGGCACAGGCCGCACGTGTCGTCGACCGAGGTGAGCGCCTCGGCGCGGGTGCAGCCCGACACGCCGTCGCACACCCGGATCACCGGATCGTTCCCGCAGGCGCAGCCGCAGCCCACCGTGATCGGCGCGCCGGGCGTGCAGGACACGCCCTCGAACCCGGGCGCGATCGACCAGCCGCAGTCGCGGTCCGGACCCCCAGAAAACGCCGGGCACGCCGCGAGCGGGTCCCCGGGGGTCGTCGGGACGTCCTCCGGGATGGTGACGGGGATCTCCACCGTGTTGTTGTCGTAATCGCTCTCCGGCAGCGTGCGATCGTGGTTGATCGCGATGCGGAGCAGGTAGTCGCCCGCCGCCACGCCGGTGATGTCGACCCACTGGCAGTCGAGGCTGGCGTGGTACACGTCGCTCCAGCCGCGCTGGATGCCCTGGAAGCCGCAGTGGTAGCGCGGCGTGGTCGGCGCGCCCGGGATGCCCACGGGCGAGCTGTCGAGCAGGCAGAACGCCTGCTTGTGGCCGGTCGCGACGATCGAGCCGGTCGCGTCGAGGAGCTCGTACAGCGCGTAGCCGTTGAAGTGATAGTGAGCGTGGCAGGCCGAGAACTCGAAGCCGGGGACGAGGGTCGGGTCGCCGAGGATCATGTCCGCCTCGCCGACGTTGGGGGTCTCCGTCGAGAAGCGCATCAGGCGGCGATCGCCCGCCGAGCCCACGCAGCCCTCCACGATCGCGCAGCTGTCTGCCGGGAAGACCTCGTGGCCGATGTTCAGGCTGAACTGCGCCACGTCCGCGGAGACCGTCAGGTCGGGCAGCGGGCACGTCGCGCCCGGCTCGAGCCGCGCGCAGGTGCCCATGAAGCCGCCGAGGCAGCAGGTCTCGCCCGCCGCGCAGTCGCTGTCCGACGCGCACAGCGCCGACGCGGCCGGCTGCTCCTCGACCTCGATCACGATGTCGAACGAGCCCTGATCGAGGCTCACCTCGTCCACCCCGGCGCGGAAGCGCAGCGCGACCGTCGTGCGCTGATCCGCGTAGACGTCGAACCACTGGGGGTTCGTCGAGATGAGCTGCGCCTGCACCGGCTGCGCCACGCCGTCCAGGTTCAGGCGCTCGAGCCGCCATCCCTCCTGCAAAAAGGCGAAGTAGCCGCCGACCGGCACGTCCGCGCTGATGCGGATCCGGTTCGGGTCGTCCTCGGTGTTGAAGAAGAGCGTGTCCTGGGGCCCCTGGACCATCACGACCCCATCGCGCAGCCGGTACATGGTGCCCGAGGGCGCCTGGCCCACGAGGCTCATCTCGACCTGTCCGGTCTCCTCCTTCTCCTTCTCTTCCCCCACACATCCCACGAGAGCCATCATTCCAAAGAGCGCAACCTGTGTAAGCTTCATGCGACCCGCAGTCCTCCTCGTCCTCCGCCTCAGAACCCTTGATGCCGTCACGGCACCGGCTCCTTCGCGGAAAGATCCCAGCACGCCCGAACTTCTCAGGACATCACATGTCCCCGGTACTGTCCATGGGGCCACGGCACGCCGAGGGCGCTTGATCGGCGCGCCGAGGGCGCTCGACATGCCGCTGGCGCTCGACATGCCGCTGGCGCTCCATCGACTCTACGTGCCGCTTACGTGCCGCGGGCGCTCGATCTGCGCGCCACGGGCGCCCGAGAGGAGACGAGAACGTGCTTTCTTGGTGTCTACTTGACAGTCATTGTGTCGCGATGCAGGATGCTCCTCGTGACGACGTACAAGCTCGACGAGCTCGCGGCCGAGGCGGGCGTGGCGCCGCGCACGGTGCGGTATTACGTGCAGCGCGGCCTCCTGCCGGCCCCGGAGTTCCGCGGGAAGGACACCGCCTACGGGCGCGAGCACCTCGCCCGGCTCCGCGCCATCAAGGTGCTCCAGCAGGCGCACCTGCCGCTCGAGGAGATCCAGGCGCGCCTCGCGGGCGCGGGCGTGGACGAGATCGAGCGCATCGCCACGGCGGCGCCGCCCCGCGCGGCGACGGCGCCCTGTCCCGGCCCGGACGCCGCGCCGCCGGCTCCGGTCGCCGGCGCGCCGCGCGGCGAGCGCTGGGAGCGGGTCGAGATCGCCGACGGGGTGGAGCTCCACGTGCGGAGCGACGCGCCGGAGCGCTCGCGGCGCATCGCCCTCGATATCGAGTCTCGTTACGCAACCCTTGCCCCGAAAGGCTCGCGATGAACCCGTCCACCGATGTGTCGCTACCGGCGCCGATGTCGTGTCTGTGCTCCTCCGAGGGCCGCCCGGTCCCGCTGCTCGGCGTCTCGCTGTCGGGAGAGGTCCTGGGCGGCGCGGCGCGGCTGGTCGTGCGGCAGCGCTACCGGAACGAGGAGCGCCGGCCGATCGAGGCGATCTACACCTTCCCGCTGCCGAGCGAGGCGAGCATCGCCGGGTTCGCCATGGAGTGCGCCGGCCGCAGGCTCGAGGGGGAGGTCAAGGAGCGGGAAGAGGCGTTCCGGGCCTACGACGAGGCGATCTCCACGGGGCACGGCGCCGCGCTGCTCGACGAGGAGCGGCGCAACGTGTTCACGGCGAGCGTCGGCAACCTCCTGCCCGGCGAGGAGACGGTCGTGGAGGTCGCGTTCGTGCAGGCGCTGAAGGCCGACGAGGGGGCGCTGCGGCTCATGGTCCCGACCCTCGTCGCGCCCCGGTACATCCCGGGCGCGCCGCAGGGGGACAGGACGGGGCACGGCGTCCAGGAGCCGACGGACGCGGTGCCCGACGCGGACCGCATCTCCCCGGAGATCGCGCGGGTCGACTACGGCATCACGGTGGACATCGTCTTCGACCTCGGGCGCGACGTCGCGATCGAGAGCCCGTCGCACGCCATCGAGGTGCGCCGGGAGGAGGCGCATCGACAGCGCGTCTCGCTGCGGAACGACAGGGCGGCGCTGGACCGGGACATCGTGCTGCTCGCCGCGGGCGCGCCGGGCGTGCAGGCAGGGCTCGTCTGCGACAGGCGCCCCGGCGAGGAGGGGACCTTCGCGCTCACCGTCGTGCCGGATCTGTTCGACGCGAAGCGGGCGGCCGCCCGGCGCGACGTGGTGTTCGTCGTCGACGTGTCGGGGTCGATGCAGGGCGAGTCGATCGACCAGGCGAAGCGCGCGCTGCGGCTGTGCCTGCGGCACCTCGCCGAGGGCGACCGGTTCGGGGTGATCGCTTTCTCCAACGAATTCCGCGCGATGGATCCGGCGCTCACGCCGTTCACGCAGCGGACCCTCGAGCGCGCGGACGCGTTCGTCGCGGGCCTCGTCGCGTCCGGCGGCACGGAGATGCTGAATCCGCTGCTCGCCGCCGTGGGCATGCTCGGCGAGACGGACCGGGACCGCGTGGTCGTGCTGCTGACCGACGGGCAGGTGGGGAACGAGGCCGAGATCGTCGACGGGGTCGCCGCGCTGGGCAAGGGGGTGCGGGTCTACACGTTCGGGATCGGGACGAACGTGAGCGAGCTGCTCGTGAACGACCTCGCGCGCCGGACGCAGGGCGCCGCGGAGTTCATCCACCCGGGCGAGCGCATCGACGAGAAGGTGACGGCGCAGTTCGCGCGGGCGATGGCGGTCCGGGTCACCGGGATCGAGGCGCGCTTCGAGGGCGTCGACGTCGGCGAGCTCGCGCCGGCCGAGCTCCCGGCGCTCATCGACGGCGAGCCGTGGGTGCTCTACGGCCGCTACGAGCAGCCGGGGATGGGGCGCGTGGAGCTTCGCGGGAGCCTGCGGGGGGAGCGCTTCCACCTCACGGTACCGGTCGAGCTCGCGGCGGAGGCGTCGCGGCACGGGCTCGAGGCGCTGTGGGCGGGCGCCCGCGTGCGGGAGCTCGAGGCGTCGGAGCGAGGGCTGTCCGGCAAGCGCGCCGAGGCCATGCGCAAGCGCATCGTGGACCTCGCGGTCCGGCACCGGGTCGCCTCGAAGCACGCGTCGTTCGTGGTGATCGAGCGGCGGACGGGCGACCGGCGGGCCCACGGGCAGCCCGAGGCGAGGCCCGTGCCGGTGAGCCCTCCGGCGGGGTGGGGGATGTCCAGCCACCGTGGCCCGGCGGCGCCGGCCGCCGCGTTCGCCGCGATGTCGATGAGCGTGGGCGGTCCGATGACGGGCGGTCCTGTCGTCATGAGGGCCAGGGCCGTCGCGCCCGCTCCCATGGCGGGCGACGACGAGCGGTCGGTCCGCCTCGATCCGGCGCCGGCCGCCCGCGGCGGTCTGCTGTCGCGCGCCAAGCAGCTCTTTCAGCCGAGCGCCGCCGCCGGATCGGCGCGCGTCGCGGCCCCCGCGGCCCCCGCGGGCGCCGTCGCGCGGGGTCTACCCGAGGGAGCGCGGTACGGATCCGGGCCGGGAGCGCCCCCGCCGCCGGCGCCTGGCGCTGCCCCCGGAGGGGGCGAGCCCCAGGGGCCTGACCTGGGGCGCGTCTTCGAGGAGCAGCTCGCGTCCGGGCTCTGGGAGCGCGGGGAGCCGACCGATCTCGGGCGGCTCACCAGCACGGCGCTGTGCCTCGCGGCGTGCCATGAGCAGGGCATCGACTCGGCCCACCCGATCTACGGCGCCCAGGTGGCCAAGGCGGTCGAGGCGCTCTGCGGGCTTGCCGCGTCGCTCCTCCAGGGCGGCGGCGCGGACCGCGAGGTGGCCGCGGCGCTCTCGGCGGCCTACCTGGTGGCGAGCGGGCGGCGGCTGCGGGCGCGGATCCACGACGTCGCGTCCGCCGCGGCGTCCGAGGCGGTGCGCTCGGTCGCGGGGGAGCTCGGGGACGCGGGGGCGCTCAGGAGGAGGGTCGAGGCGCTGCGCGGGGCGTGACGGGCTCGCCGCGGCGGGAAGGCCGCGGCGGCGCGCGGGTCGCCCTCAGGGGTACGTGTCGTCCGCGCCCTTCGCGCCGGCCGCCGGGGGGGCCGCGCCGGCCGGGCGTGTCGCGCCGGCCGGGGTTGCCGCGCCGGCCGGGGTTGCCGCGCCAGCCGGGCGAGCCTCGCCGGTCGGGCCTTCCACGAACTGCGCCGTCCCCTCGACGACGATCTCGAGGCGCGGATCCGCCGGCTGCGCGGGCGCACCGCCGCCCGCGTCGGCAGGCGGCAGGTCGGCGAAGGCCGCGAGGCTCAGGCGCGCGACGGGCAGGCCGGCCTCCTTGGGCTGCGCCAGGAAGAGCAGGACGGCGCGCGCCTGGGCGACCGTCACGTCCCAGCCGTTGCGCCACGCGACGCTCGGCGCGCCGCTCGTCGTGTGACCGACGATCTGATAGCCGAGGCCCTTGAACGCCTCCTGGCCGCGGATGATCGCGGCGATGTCCCGCAGGGTCTTCTCTCCCGCCGGGGAGAACGCGTCGCGGTTGCCCTTGAACAGGACGCGCGTCGGGATCGAGATCACCACGCGGCCGTCGCGCGGGGCGACCGTGACCTCTCCGGCGGCCACCGGGAGGAACGCCCGCAGGACGCCGCTGTCGCGCTCGGGCGCCGGCCGCGCCACGGCCGTGTCGCCGCGCGGGACCCCCGCGCCGAGGTCGAGGCCCTCGGCGCCCAGCGGATCCTCCCTCGCCGGCGCCGCGGCGCCCCCGCGCGCGACCTCCTCCTCGAGCAGGCGAATGCGCTGCTGGCTCGTCTGCAGATCGCGCTGGAGGCGCTCGGACCTGTCGAGCTGGGCCTGCCACTCGAACTCGGTGTAACCGCACCCGACGAGGAGCGCGGGCGCGAGCAGCGCGGCCAGGCGGCGTCCGACGCCCGCGACCCGGGAGAGGGAAGGGGAGACGTGGGCGCTCCCCTTCACGCGCTCCGCTGCGACACCCAAAGCAGGCAATTGCACTTGGCAGGCTCCTTCTCGCCGGATCATCCGGATCCATCCTGCTCGCGCCGGTGCGCTGAGCGGGCGGGAGCCTATCCGAGCGGCCCTGGTCCCACAAGGCGCGCGCCCGGCGATGGCCGCACGGTCGGACAGGCTCAGCGCGGGCCGAGGACGGCGCCGACCGCGCAGCGGAAGAGCCACGGCGCGGACGCGAGCGCGGTCAGGAGGCCGTCGCGGAGGCGCGGGCGCCGGGCCACGAAGAGCACCGCGCGCGTCGCGACCGCGTAGCGCAGGAACTCCCGCCGGAAGACGCGCGCGTACGCGGCGAGCGGGGCCGCGCCGCCGCCGCGCAGCGCCGCGTCGAGGGCGGTCGACAGCGCCGCCGCGCTGACGAGCGCGAGCGAGATCCCCTCGCCGGTGATCGCGTCGATGTAGCCGGCCGCGTCGCCGACCAGCGCGAAGCGGTCGTCGTGCAGCCGCGCCGACGCCCGCTCGAGCGGGCCGCTGCCCCGCGGCGTCGAGTCGGCCGGCACCCCCGCGACACGGTCGGCCAGCGCCGGGAAGCGGCGCACGAGGCGCTCGGCCGACGCGCGGCCCTCGAGCCTGTCGCCGTCCCACAGGAACGCGACGCCGACGCGCTCGGGCCCCGCGGGCGTGACGTACGCCTCGACGCCGTCCGCGAGGTGCACCTCGACGAACGTCGACCACGGCGCGCACCGGAAGTGCTGGCGCAGGCCGAGCCGGCGCGGCCCCGAGGGCGGCGCGTCCCAGCCGAGCGCGCGGCGCACGCGGGAGCCGAGCCCGTCCGCGCCGACCACGTAGCGCGCCTCGACGACCCGACGCCGCGTGACGAGCCGCGCGCCGCCGTCCGCCCGCTCGATCCGGAGCACCGGCTCGCCCGCGGAGAGCCGCGCGCCGGCGGCCCGCGCGCGCGCCGCGAGCGCCGCGGAGAGCGCCGTACGGCGTACGCCGAGCCCCCCGGGCGCCGGCAGCGGCGCCTCGACGCGCAGGCCGTCCGCGCGGAGGTACCGGATGCCCTCGATCGGCGCCCGCTCGGCCGGATCGAGCTCGGACAGCGCGCCGAGCTCCGCGAGCGCGCGGCAGCCCTCGGGCATCACGCCCTCGCCGCACGCCTTGTCGATCGGCCACGCCGCCTGGTCGAGGACGAGCACGTCGTGGCCCCGCCGCGCGCAGCCGATCGCGACCGCGAGGCCCGCCGGCCCGCCGCCGACCACGGCGATGTCGCACCGCGCGCTCACGGCGCCGAGGGCCGCTCGGGCGCGGCGCGGCGGCCCGGCACGAGCCGCGGCAGGCCGCCCATCTGCGCCGCGTACGAGGGCCCGAGCGCCTCCTCCTCGGCGCGGATGCGCACCCGGAGCACGGCCGCGTTGAGCGCGCTGAAGACGAGCGCGGTCAGCCAGGCGCCGTGGATGAGCGGGAGGGCGACCATCTCGACGATCACGGCCGCGTAGTTCGGGTGGCGCAGGTAGCGGTAGGGCCCGCCGGACACCGGCCGCGCGCCCGGCACGACGATGATCCGCACGTTCCACTGCTCCCCGAGCGTGGCGATGACCCAGTACCGCATCGCCTGCGCGAGCAGCGCGGCGGCGAGCGCGGCGACGCCGAGCAGCCCGGGGAACGGCCGGTCGAGCGCGTCGACCTCGAGCGCGCACGCCGCGAGGAAGGCGGTGTGCATCAGCGCCATCACCCGGAAGTGCCGCTGCCCGACCTCGACGCCGCCCCTGGCGAAGGCGCGGCGCGCGTTGCGGCGCGAGATGACGAGCTCGGCCAGCCGCTCGAGCCCGACGGCGCCCAGGAAGGCGAGGTAGAGGAGCTCCGAGGTCACCATCGGAGGAGCGCGATCTCCGAGCAGAAGCCGGGGCCGAACGCCATCATCACGCCGTGGTCCCCGGGCCGGGCGTCCGCCGCGTCGAGGAAGTCGCGCAGGACGAACAGCACCGACGCGGACGACACGTTGCCGATCTCGCGCAGCGAGCGCCACGAGCGGGCGAGCGCCTCCTCGGGCAGCTCGAGCGTCTCGGTGATCGCCTCGAGCACCTTCGGCCCGCCGGTGTGGACGATCCAGTGGCGGATGTCGCCCCGCGACAGGCGGTGGCGCGCGAGGAACGCGTCGACGTCGCGCCGCACGTGCTCCCGCACGAGCGCCGGCACGCCCGCGGAGAGGACGACGCGGAAGCCGGTGTCGACGACGTCCCAGCCCATGATGTGCTCGGTCTCGGGGTAGAAGACGGCCTGCGCGTCGAGCACCGCGGCGCCGCCCGTCCGGCCGCTCTTGCGGGCGGCCTGCGCGCCGCGCGCGACGACGGCGGCGGCGCCGTCGGCGAAGAGCTGCGCGGCGATCACGTTCGCCGCCGAGGTGTCGTCGCGCTGCAGCGTGAGCGAGCAGAGCTCGACCGAGAGCAGGAGCGATGTGTGCTGCGGGAAGGCGCGCAGCGTGTCGGTGACGCGCCCGACCCCGGCCACGCCGGCCACGCACCCGAGGCCGAAGACCGGGGTGCGCTTGATGTCGCGCCGGAAGCCGAGCCGGTTGACGAGCCGCGCGTCCAGGCTGGGCGCCGAGATGCCGGTCACCGAGACGAAGACGATGTGGTCGACGTCCTCGGGCCCGAGGCCCGCCCGCTCGAGCGCGTCGCGGCAGGCGCGCTCGCCGAGCTCGATCGCGCACTCGTTCCAGCGGCGGTTCTGCTCGGCGAACGTCGAGGGCGCGTAATAATCGTCGATCGGCAGCGCGAGGTGGCGCCCCCGCACCTCGATCGATCGCCGGACCCGCTCCACGAGCGCGAGCGCATCGCCCTTGCCCGCCCAGAGCCGGCGCAGCCCCGCGCAGGTCTCCTCCTGCGTCGCGTAGTGCGGCGGCAGCGCCGTTCCCACCGCCGCGATCGTCGGGGAAAAAGGCATCTCCATAGGGTCCAGGCTCATGGTGGGCGGCAGTCTCGCACCGGGGCATGCGGCCGGCCACGGCGATCTGGCGCACGCGCGCCGTCGCAGCTTCACCGAGGCCCGTGCGCGAGGCGCGCGAGGCGCGCGAGGCGCGCGATTCGCTGTTGATCCGTGCCGCCGGCTGCGCCAGAGGTCTCCCGGGAATGGCGGGTCCGGGCGCCGGCGCCCGCCGCACAGCAGACAATGGCTCAAGGTTACCTCTTCCTGATCATCGCCCTCCTGTTCAACGCGACCGCGAACATCCTCATGAAGCTGGCGTCGCGGCGCGTCCCTGCGATGGAAGGGCTCTCGCTCGTCCAGAAGGGGCTCGCGCTCGCGACGAACTACCACCTCATGCTCGGGCTCGTGCTCTTCGCCTCGAACATCCTGTTCTACGTGCTCGCCCTGAAGCGCATCAACCTGTCGATCGCCTACCCGATCATGTCGTCGGGAGGATTCCTGATCATCTCCGTCTTTTCCGTCTACTACCTGCGTGAGACCCTGACGACGCTGCAGATCGGCGGCATCGTCATGATCGCGGCGGGGATCGCGATGGTCGCGTACAACATGAGCTAGGGCCGGGGCGCTCGCTCGAAGGACCAGCCTCCGACGGGGCGGGATCGACCACGGCCGTCAAGGCAGCAGGAAAGCGACGCGGTCCGGCGCGCTTTGCGCGAAGGAGGAGCGAGGGGGCCGGCATCCACCCGGCGAGCGTCGAGCGGCGACGCAGGAGCCAGCCGAGCCTCGAGGGTCGAGGCACGCCGGTGCCTCGCGCCGCCTGTCTTCGGGCGCGTTTGTAAATACTATTTAATAAGCGCGAAGATGCCCTCGGAGCCGGGCTGCCGCTCGCAACACAGGAGATCTCGATGGTACGATCGACTACTCGGCGATGGATGGCGCTCGGGGGCTGCGTGGCCCTGTTCGCCGCGGGGTGCTCGGACGCGGAGGAGGGCGCCACGGCGCACCTCGACGCGGTGTCGCAGGCCGTCACCCTGGCGGATCGGCTCGCCGAGTGCGCGCAGGATCCGCGCGTCGTGGCCGGGCTCGTCTCCCAGGACATCTGCGCGGGCGCGGGCGTCTTCTTCCACGAGACGTTCGAGGGCAACGGCCGCACATGCGGCACCTGCCACCCCGTGGACAACAACACCACGCTCGACGTGCAGTTCATCAGGGCCCTGGACCAGAACAGCCCGGATGACCCGCTCTTCGTCTTCCGGCAGGTGCCGGAGCTCGCCGAGCTCGAGACCTCGGACCTCCTGGACGACGCGGCCATCCTCGAGAACGTGGACGGCTTCATCGATTCGAGCCATCGGTTCGTCTCGCGCGGGGTGAACCACATCCTCTCCTTGAGCACCAGCATCCGGGCGGACTCCGGGGACGGCACCACCAACCCGCCCGCGGAGCGGACAGGCTGGGGTGGAGACGGCTCGAGCGACGGCACGCTGCGCGGCTTCCTCAAGGACGCGATCACCCAGCACTTCCCGAAGCGCCTCGATCGCGAGCCGGGCGTCGATTTCCGCTTGCCGACACCGGAAGAGGAGAGCGTGACCGTGGCCTTCCAGCTCAGCCTGGGCCGGCTGAACGAGCTCGATCTCGACCGCGTTCGCATGTCCGATGCGGAGGCGGAGGACGGCCGGCTCGCGTTCATCGACCCGAACCGCGGCCGCTGCAACGTGTGCCACCACAACGCCGGCGCGAACTTCCAGGACACCGGCAACAACCGCAACTTCGATACAGGAACACGCACCAAGGGGTCGCCGCTCAACGGGGGCACCTTCGGGGACGAGTTCCTCGCGGACGGCGGCTTCGGGGGGCGAGACCTCGCTGCGCCCAACTTCGACGCCACGGGCATCGGGTTCGCCAATTCGTTCGGCAATGGCACCTTCAACCCGCCGCCCCTGATCGAGGCCGCGGACACGCCGCCCTTCTTCCACAACAACCTGCAGATCAACGACAGGGCAGATCCGGGCATCAACGATGCCGTGACGTTCTACGCCTCGACGCCCTTCAACCTCTCTCCCGCCGCCCTGGAGCTCGAGCAGCGCTTCGGGACGCCGCTCGACCTCGCGCCGCTCGACTCGAACGCCATCTCCCGGTTCTTGCGCGCGCTGAACGCGGCCTTCAACGTCGACATGGCGAAGCAGCGGCTGGACGCCGCGCGGGTGCTCGTCGACCGCTTCGCGAACACGCGCGCCGACGTGCAGCAGCGGCTGTTGGAGCTCGCCCGCGTCGAGCTCGACGACGCCATCGAGGTGATGGCGCCGATGACGCTGTATCCCGCCGCGTCGCAGCAGCTCGACCTCGCGCGCGCCGAGATCGCCCAGGGCCTCACGGCAGGCTCGGCGAGCGAGCGCCGCAACCGCGTCGTGAACGCCATCTCGCGCGTGACGACCGCCCGGGCCGAGTTCGGTCAGAACATCACGTTCGTGCTCGGCCAGGGCAACCTGATGTACTGAGCGCGGGGGCGGCTGTGATAGGCTGCCGGGCGCGCTGCCCCAGCGCCCGACAGCCCTCATCTCGGAGGAAGCCGCCATGCCCAGCCGATCGCTCGCGTGTCCCCTCCTCGCCGTGATCCTCGCGACCGCGGGGTGCGAGAGCGCCGCGGACGACGCGGGGCCCGCCCCCGGCGCCGGCGTCACCTGCGACAGCGGGGATCTCATGATCCGGACCGAGCTCTTCTTCGGTCTGGATCGGTTCGAGGAGCCCTCGGTCACGCCGGAGGAGTGGCAGGAGTTCGTCGATACGGCGGTGACGCCGCGGTTCAAGGACGGGCTGACGCAGTTCGACGTCGACGGCCAGTACCTCGCGTCGACGGGTGAGCTGATCCGGGAGGACAGCCGGCTGATCATGCTCCTCCACGACGGCGGTCAGGCCGCCCACGACAGCATCGAGGCGATCCGCGAGGAGTACAAGACGCGCTTCGACCAGGAGTCTGTGCTGCGGATCGACGAGCCCGTCTGCATCGATTTCTGACGGGTGACGCCCGGGGCATCCGCCTGCCTCGACTCCGCATCTCCGGCGCAGCGCAAAGGTTCTTGACCCGACGGGACCGAGCAGACAAAGCTCCAGGCCTGCTGGCCAGTCCCGGCGTGCGGCGTCGCCGGCGTGCGGCGCGCGCCGCGCGCCGATCAACCAGCCGGAGGGTGGCGCTCGGACGGCAGCCGTTCGATGCGGCCGGGCAGGGATCTGCGGTGAGGCCGATATGCGCTCTCTCTCGTCTTCCGTGTCGAACGCTTTGCTCCTCGCCGTCGCGCTCGCCGCCGCCTCGTGCGGCCGCGGGGGCGGGCCTCCGGGCGACGGCGACGCCAGCGGGACGCCGGCGCCAGCGGGGCCGGGCGCCGCCGCGGCGGTGCGCTCGGCGCCGGCGCCGGACGTCGCGGTGCCGGACGAGGAGCTCGTGGACCAGGACGGCGCGCCGGTCCGCCTGCGCGAGCTCGCGAAGGGCCGCGTGCTCGTCGTCAACTTCATCTTCACCGCCTGCACGACGATCTGCTCGCCGATGGCGGCGATCTTCGGCCGGCTCCAGGGCGAGCTCGGCGACGCGCTGGAGCGGGACGTGCGGCTCGTCTCCATCTCGCTCGACCCGGCGACCGACACGCCGGAGCGGCTGAAGCGCTATGCGGACAAGTTCGGCCGGCGGCCGGGCTGGGTGTTCCTGACGGGCAGCCGCGAGCGCGTGAGGCGGGTGCTCGACGCGCTGGGCGGGCGCGCGCCCATCAAGGAGCAGCACACCCCGGTGACGCTCATCGGCCGCGAGGCGGAGGGGCGCTGGACGCGCGTGGACGGCATCGCGCCGCCCGCGCGCCTCGCCGAGGAGGTCCGCGCCTTCCTGTCGCGAGGGCAGACGGCGCAGCGGGCCAGCGGCGGTTAGCCGCGACAGCGACGCTCCATCCAGCCTTTGCCGCATCGACATCTCCGGCGCGCTGTCCGGCGTAGTCCACACGAAGGGGGACCCCATGTCCGTGCGCATCACCGATGTCATCGCCCGCGACATCCGCTTTCCGACCTCGCGCTCTCTCGCCGGCTCGGACGCCATGAACCCGAGGCCGGACTACTCGGCGGCCTACGTCGTGCTCGAGACCGACGGCCCGGAGCGGATCGAGGGGCATGGCCTGACCTTCACGATCGGCCGTGGCAACGAGCTGTGCGTGGCGGCGATCGACGCGCTCCGCCCGATGCTCGTGGGCAGGCGCGTCGACGCCATGACGGCCGACATGGGCGCCTTCTGGGACGAGATCACCGGCGACAGCCAGCTCCGCTGGGTCGGCCCGGAGAAGGGGATCATCCACCTGGCGACGGCCGCCGTCGTCAACGCGGCCTGGGACCTGTGGGCGAAGACCGCGGGCAAGCCGCTCTGGAAGCTGCTCGTGGACATGACCCCGGAGGAGCTCGTCCGCTGCGTCAGCTTCCGCTACATCACGGATGTGCTGAGCCCCGAGGAGGCGCTCGAGATCCTCCGCCGGAGCGCGCCTACCCGCGCAGCGCGGGAAGATGAGATGCGGCAGCACGGCTTTCCGGCGTACACGACCTCGGCAGGGTGGATCGGCTATTCCGACGACAAGCTGCGCCAGCTCTGCCGCGAGGCGCTCGCGCGCGGCTTCTCGCATTTCAAGATCAAGGTCGGCGCGAGCATCGATGATGACGTCCGCCGGGCGCGGATCGTCCGGGAGGAGATCGGGGCGCAGCGCCGGCTCATGATGGATGCGAACCAGGTGTGGGACGTGGGCCAGGCCATCGCGAGCATGCAGCGCCTCGCCGCGTTCGATCCGTGGTGGATCGAGGAGCCGACGAGCCCCGACGACATCCTCGGCCACGCCGCGATCGCCAGGGCGATCGCGCCGATCGGCGTGGCGACGGGGGAGCACACCCACAATCGCGTCATGTTCAAGCAGATGTTCCAGGCGGACGCGATCCGGTTCTGCCAGGTGGACGGCGCCCGGCTGGGCGGCGTCAACGAGGTGCTCGCCGTGCTGCTCATGGCGGCCAAGTTCGGCGTCCCGGTCTGCCCTCACACCGGCGGGGTGGGCCTCTCCGAGATCATGCAGCACATCTCGCTCTTCGACTACATCTGCGTGAGCGCGTCGCTCGAGGACCGCATCCTGGAGTATGTCGACCATCTCCACGAGCACTTCGTCGATCCGGTCGTCCTCCAGGCTGGCCGGTACATGCCGCCCGCCGCGCCGGGGTACAGCATCACCATGCGGCCCGAGTCGCTCGATCGCTTCGAGTTTCCGACCGGCGCGGCGTGGGCGAAGTGAAGGCAGGACGACGAACGCTGCGTCCTCGGGCCGGCCTCAGCGCGCCGCGTTCTCACCCGGGCGACCCGGCGCCAGTTCCGCGGGGCAGAAATCCTGCCAGGGCTCTGCCTTGAGAGAAGAGAGAGAGTTCAACGCAAAGGCGCCAAGAGCGCAAAGACGCAAAAATGTATGGGAATTGTCTTCTTTGCGCCCTGGCGTCTTTGCGCCTTTGCGTTGAACTCTCTCTCCGGATCCCTGGCCCGACTCCTGGCGGGCGGAACTAGCGATCTCCGCGCTCCCGACCTTCCTCCGCAGCGCGCGCCTCGTTCAGCGCGAAGAGCCGGTCGATCACCTGGTCCTCGAACGCGCCCGCCGCCTGCCGCTCACCGGGCGTGGACGGCGCGGCGTACGGGGGGACCTCGATGTCGTCGAACCCGTACGCGGCGAGGACGGCGCGGTCCATCTCCTCGTGGAGACTTCGAAGCTCGACGACGCCGGGGCGCGCGCAGGCAGGGTCCTTGAGGAGGTTGTACATCGCGGTCAGGCCCTCTCCCAGCTCGGTCATCAACCGGGCGCGCGCCACGTAGAGGCGCTCGCCGGCGGCCTCGACGGGGCCGCCAGGGCCGAGGTGCTCCGGGCGAGGGAAGGGGAACGTCTCCACGCAGTCCGACGGCGCGTACCGGAGGCCCTCTCCCATCGTCGAGGAGAGCAGGCGCGCCCACGCCTCGTGCGCGCGCGACTGGAGCACCGCGAAGCGCGCGTGATCCTCGATGGCGAAGACGCAGAGCTGGTCCGAGAACGTCCGGTCCACGGGCTGGAACGCAAAGCAGAGGTGCTTCGTCACCCGCGCCGCGACGAGGCACCGCCGGAGCGGCGCCAGCCTGCGCCGGAGCTCCGGGCGCGGGTTCGCGAACTGCCACCAGCGCGCCTTGTGGCCCGCGTCCACCCCCGTGCTCCTCAGGCGATCGCGCTCGGGCTTCACCCGGCTCCGGACGATCGACAGGAGCGCGGGCCACCGGCCGGCCTCCTCGAGCCCGCGCTCGCCGAAGTCGATCACGCAGCGGTGCGGGCTGTGCGAAGGGGAGGAGTTGACCTCCTCGCCGCCGAGGAACGGCCGGAGCACGTCGCCCGCCGCCGGATCGGCCGCGCGCAGCGCCCGCCCCTCGCCCTCGGCGAGGACGAAGCCCCCGCCGCGCAGGAAGCAGCCGATGAAGCACAGATCCTGGCTCGCCCGCAGCGGGCGCGGGTCGGGCCGCTCCGGCATGGCGCGCAGGTGGGAGTTGATGTGGCGCACGGGGCGGCCGTCGAGGCGGGGCGGGGGCACGCCGTCGCGCGGCGACATGCCCACCGCGAGGTGGACGACGGCGACGTGGACCGCGGCGTCCCCGGGCCACGGGGCGCTGCGGACCGCGTGGTAGATGATCGCCCGCCCGCCCTCGACGAGCGGCTGGAGCCCCGATCGCCGGGTGTCGCCCTGGGCGATCGTGTTCGTGGCGATGAGCCCCACCGTCCCGCGGCGCCCGAGCAGCGCGGCCGCGCGGCGGAAGAAGTGGGCCGCCAGATCGGTGTTCCTCGTGGCGCCGTGCAGCGCCTCGAGCCACGCGGCGTAGACGTCGCCGTGATCCGTCGAGATCCGCTTGCCCCCGAGGAACGGCGGGTTCCCGACGAACGCGTCGAGCCTCCCCGAGCGCGGCGCCGGAGCGCCGCCCGGCTCCTCGTCGGCCGCGCGCGGCTCCTGGAACACCTCCGGGAACTCCAGCGCCCAGTGGAACGCCGGCAGCGGCGGCGATCCCCCGGGCGCGCCCTCCCGGAGCGCCCGCTGCATCGCCAGGAGCTCCTCCGGCGGCGGCCCCCCGCCGCTGAGCCACGCGCTCGCGAGCCTCGCCCGGCGGTCGCGCTCCCGCTGGCGGTCCCGGTCCCTCTCGTGCGCGAAGAACGCGCCCACCACGAGATCGCCGAGGAGCCGCGCCCGGCCGATCGCCTCCTCCGCCTCCTGCACCAGCCGCGCCGCGCTGGCGTCGCCGCTCCGCGCCGCGTCACCCTCCGCGCTGCCGGCGCCGTCGGCGAGCTGCCGCCGCAGCCGGAGCGCCGCGTCGACCGCCGCGTCGACGGCCTCGCGGAACGGCGGCGCCGGCGCGGCGGGCTCCCAGTGGAACGCGCGGAGCTGGGCGAGGTCGAGCCCCACCAGCGAGTCGCCGTGGCGGAGGGCGTGATCGACGAACGTGAACGGCTCGTCCGTGGCGCGCGCCACGAGCCAGAGCGACAGCCGCGCCAGGCTCACCGCGAACGGGTTCTTGTCGGCGCCGTACAGGCAGCGCTGCGCCACGAGCCGCCGCGCCAGGCCGACGTCCCCGCCCGCCGCGTCGCCGGCGAGCCGCCGCGCCGCCGCCGCGTCGCCGCGCGCGGCCTCGCGGGTCCAGGCGGCGACCACCCGGTCGGCCAGGTACCGGCACGCCTCCATCAGAAAGGCGCCCGACCCCATCGCGGGATCGCAGATGGCGAGCCCGAGGAGGCGCTCCGAGGGCGGCTCTTCCCCGAGCTGCCGCACGAGGGGCTCGAGCGTGCGCGCGACGATCGGCGCCGACAGGCTCCTCGGGGTATAATGGGAGCTCGTCCGCCGCCGCTCGGCGCCCGGCTGGAGGTACAGCCGCCCCGCCTCGAGCACCTCGGCGTCCCTCGCGCGCAGCGGCCCGAGCGCCTCGAGGAGGTCGCCCTCGGTCCTCGCGGCGGCGAGCGCCTCGCCGAGGGCCCGCGCCTCCCGGCGCGAGAGCCCCGCCCGCTCGGCGACCCACGCCGCCCGCCGCGCCCTCGGCTGGGCGAGCGCCTCGGCCGCGCTCACCCAGACCTTCTCCGGCCGGAGGCACACGGTCGTCCCGGCGGCGCGCTCGACCCGGTAGCCCATGAGCGCCTCGTAGAGCCCGCCGATCTGCTCGACGTCGAGGGCCTGGTACGACATCGGCCGCCCGTCGAGCACGAGGAGCCGCTCGAGCACGGCGTAGACCGTGGCGTCGTCCACCGACGGCGCCTGCCCGCGGCTACCGCCCCACGGCGCCTCGCGGCGCTCCGCCGCCGCGCGCGCGCGTGCGCTGCCGGGGGCGCTCGCCGCGCTCGCCCGGGTTGCGCCGGTCCCCGCGCGCTCCAGGAACGGGTAGCGCTCGGGGTCGAAGAGCTGCCCTCGCCGCGCCGGCAGGGTCAGCTCGGGGCCGCAGAGCCCGTGAAACACGGCGCGGAACAGCGCGACGAGCCGCTCCCAGGCCCCGAAGCGCCGCCGCATCGCGGCCGGGCTCGCGCCGCGCTCCGCCGCGAGCTCCCGGAACAGCGAGAGCACGCCGAGGTGCGCCGCGTAGCGCGGGTGCTCGACCGGCAGGAGCCCGCGAGCCTCCGCGTGGAGCAGGAACACGAGCCGGAGGAGCGCCGTCAGAAGCCCGCCGTAGAGGTGCTCCGGACCGCGGGCGAGGGCGTCCTCGAGCGCGTCCGGCCCGTCGCGCTCGGCCGCCTCCTCGAAGCCGCGGAGCAGGACGCCGAGCGCGCCGAAGGCCCGCTCCGCGAGCGCGCCCGCGACGTCTGCCTGCTGCGCCCTGCTGACCCCGGAGACGGGCTGATCCATGCCGAGCGCCGGGAGTGTACGCGAGCGCCGGGCGATCCGGCGCACGTTCTGCCTGACGAACGTCTCGAGCGGCCGGACCGCCGGCCGGACTCGAACGGCGCTGTTTCCCCTTCTCGCGCGCTCCCCGGGCGCTTGACGGCCGTCGGGCAGAGCCCAACAGGGCGTTTCCGAAGCTCATCCCTGGCGCCATCATGGGGAAGAGTTCGAACACACAGAGGATCCCGGCGCGCCGGCAAATCATCGCGACCGACAGGGACCAGATGCGTGCCTGTTGCAATTTTCTATTGAAATTTCCGCCTGCCCTCGTGATAGGGTGATCCCGCGCCGGGGGAGACGGCCTGTAGGCAGGTGGAAGAGGGGGAGTCATGGTGGCCATGCGCGATGGCACGGCCGCGCCATGTCCGCTGACTCGGATCGAGGGGGGGAACGATGCCGCGGAAGAAGATTCTGCTGGTCGACGATTCGCAGACCATCCTGCGTATCGAGCAGATGGCGCTGGGCGAGCACTACGATCTCATCACGGCGAACGACGGTAGCCAGGGGATCGAAGTGGCCCTGGAGCAGCGGCCGGATCTCATCCTCCTCGATGTCGTCATGCCGCACATGAACGGGTTCGACGCCTGCCGGCAGCTGCGCGCGGACGAGGCGACGCGCAGCACGCCGATCCTGCTCGTCACCAGCCGGAGCGATGTCGCGCACATGGAACAGGGGTTCCGGTGCGGCTGCTCCGATTTCGTCACGAAGCCCATCGACACGATGGAGCTCCTGGAAAAGGTCAGGAACTGCCTTGGGGACTGACACGGCGGCGAGGGCATCCGAGGGTAGACGTCTCGCCCCTTCCAGCGGCGACGATGAGTCCGTACCCCTGCCCGACGATGTCGGCGGAGAGGAGAGGACCAGTCCGTCCGACCGAAGGGCGCCTTCCGCGTCGGTCGGACCGCCGAGCTGGCGCTCGCTGCCGACCGAGATCCAGCACGTCATGCCAGGCCAGCTCTTCGCCTCGCCCGAGCCGACCACGGTGACCACCATCGTCGGTTCCTGTGTGGCGATCTGCCTCTGGGACGCTACCACCGGCGTCGGCGGGATGAACCATTACGTGCTCCCGGAAAGTCCGAACCCGTCGGTGGCGTCGGTGCGCTTCGCCGATGTCGCGTGCCAGCGCCTCCTCGAGCGGCTCGTGAAGCTCGGGGCCTCCAGCCGGGCGCTGCAAGCGCGCGTCGTCGGGGGCGCTTGCCTCATCTCCGCGTTCCGGGAGCGCGGCACCCACCTCGGCGCCCAGAACGTGGATGCCGGGCTCGCGTTCCTGCGCGCGGAGCGGATACGGATCGCCCAGCAGGACACGGGCGGCAACCGGGGACGCAAGATCGTCTTCCGGACGAGCGACGGCGCCATCTCGATCCAGCCCCTGTGAGCCGCATGGACTGCGATCGCGACGAGCTGCTCCATACGTTCATGCCAGAGGCGCACGAGATCGTCGACGAGATCGAGCGCGCTCTGCTGCAGCTCGAGACCGGCCGCGACGCGCACGACGTCCTCCAGCGCATCTTCCGCGCCACCCATACGCTCAAGGGGAGCGCCGGCTCGGTAGGCCTCGGCGGCTTGAGCGAGCTCGGGCACGCCGCCGAGGACGTCATCGAGGCGCTCTGCCGCGGCGAACTCCCGCTCTCGACGCCCGTGGTCTCGCTGCTGCTCGAGACGGTGGACGCAGCCCGCGGGCTCGTCGCCGAGGTCGAGCGGGGGCAGGCCGAGCGCAGCACCTCGTACAGAGAGGTCGTCGCGCGCCTGGAGGAAGCGCGGCGCGGAGGGCTGAAGACGAAAGAGGACGCGGGGGCGGCGAGCGCGCGCCGCGCGACCGAGGATGAAGCGGAGGGAGCGACGAGCATCAAGAGCATCCGTGTCGCCGTCGAGAAGCTCGATCGCATGGCGGATCTCATCGGAGAGCTTACCCTCGGCCGGAACAGGATCGCCCGGACGCTCCGCGCGGTGCGCGGGGAGGCCGGCGCTGCGCTGCGCGACGAGATGGAGGAGCAAGATCGGCTCTGCAAGGAGCTGGAGGAGGCGGTGCGCGCCGCGCGCATGGTGCCTGTCGGCCCCTGGTTCCGGCACTACGAGCGCACGGTGCGCGATCTCGCCCACGCGCAAGGCAGGCAGGCGCGCCTCGTCGTCGTGGACGGCGACGTCGAGGTGGACACGGCCGTGGTCGAGCGGTTCCGGGACGCCCTGACGCACCTCCTGCGCAACGCGATCTGTCACGGCATCGAGGCGCCCGAGGCGCGGTTCGCCGCGGGCAAGGACCCCTGCGGCACGATCACCCTGCACGCCGCGCACGAGCGGGGCGGCATCGCGCTCCGGATCTCCGACGACGGCGCGGGGATGAGCCGCGAGCGCATCGCCGCCCGCGTCCGCGCGCTGGGGGGGCACCCGGCGCCCGAGGCGCTCCCCGATCAGGAGCTCTTCAGCCTCGTGTTCGAGCCCGGGTTCTCCACGGCGGTGGAGTCGTCCCACCTGGCCGGGCGCGGCATGGGCATGGATGTCGTGCGGCGAAGCGTGGAGTCGATCCAGGGCACGATCCGGATCGAGAGCCGGGAAGGGGACGGGACGTCGCTGTCGATCCAGCTCCCGCTCACCCTGGCCACCATCGAGGGGCTCTCCGTCGGGATCGGCGGCGAGCGGTACGTGATCCCGCTCCGCGCGGTGCTCGCCTGCTGCGATCTGCCCCGCGGCGCGCTCGCGCACGGCGGCGCCCAGGGGCTCATGATCCGGCGCGGACGCGCGCTGCCGTGCGTCCGCCTCCGGGCGCTCTTCGGGCTCGGCGGATCTCCCCCGCCGGATGAGCGCGTCGTCGTCGTCGCGCACGACGGCGCCGAGGCCGGCATCGTGGTCGACCTCCTCGACGGCGAGGGGCGCACGGTGGTCAAGCCGCTCGGCCAGCTGTTTCGCCGCGTCCGGGGCATCTCCGGCTCGACCATCCTCGGAGACGGCAGCGTGGCGATGATCCTCGACGTCGACGCGTTGCTCGGCGGCGTCCTCAGGGACCTCGGCCCGGCCGACGCCCCCGACGAGCGCAGGGCAGCGCCATCGGCCGCTGGAGGCAGCCCGGTATGAGCCGGCGCCCCGGCGCGCAGGGGGCGCGTTTCCCATCTCTCTCCATGGAGGCGTCATGATCTCCGACGCGTCGAGCCCCGTGTCGCAATACATCTCCTTCATCATCGCGGGGGACGAGTACGCGGTGAACATCCTCCGGGCGCGGGAGATCGTCGAGCGCTGCGTCACATCGCGGGTCCCGATGATGCCAGCGTGCATCGTCGGCGCCATGAACCTCCGGGGCCGCGTCGTGCCGGTCATCGATCTCGCGGTCAAGCTCGGGCTGCCGCCGACGAGGGTGAGCCGGTGGACGTGCGTCCTCATCGTCGAGACCGAGCTCGACGGCGAGAACACCCGCCTCGGCCTGCTCATCGACGGCGTGGGCGATGTGCTCACGCTCTCCGAGGACGAGATCGAGCGCGCGCCGGCCTTCGGCGCGCAGGTGCGCGTGGATCAGCTGCTCGGGATGGCGAAGGTGGGCCAGAAGCTCGTGCTGCTGCTCAACATCGACCGCATCCTCTCGCCGGCGGAGCTCTTCGCCCGGCCCCCCGGCCCCCCGGCCCCCGGGGCCCCGCCGGCGCTCCCAGGCAGCCACGGCGCGCCGGCCGGCGAAGGGGACAGGCCATGATCTCGCTCGCCGAGCTGAGCCCGCGCGCCCTCAGCGACGAGGATTTCGCGCTGTTCCAGAGGCTCGTCAAGCGCGCCTCTGGCATCGCGCTCGGCCCGCAGAAGAAGCCGCTCCTGCTCTGCCGCCTCGGGCCCCGGCTCCGCGCGCTCGGGCTCCGCAGCTTCGGCGAGTACTACCGCCGCGTGACAGCGCCGGGCGGCGAGGGCGAGCTCGTGCACATGCTCGACTGCATCTGCACGAACGAGACCCATTTCTTCCGGGAGCGCGATCAGTTCGAGCTCCTCGAGCGCGAGATCCTCCCGGCGTGGCACGAGAGCGCGGGCCACGGAGCGCCCTCCGCGCGCGTCCGCCGCCCGCTGCGCGCCTGGAGCGCGGCCTGCTCGACCGGGGAAGAGCCCTACTCGATCGCGATGTCGTTGCTCGACAGCCCGCACTCCCGGGCTCGCAGCGGCACGCCGGTTGACGCTGCGCCGTCAGGGGCCGGCGCCGCGTCGACCGGCGCTCCGGGGATCTGCATCCTCGCGACGGACCTGTCCGTCCGCGCGCTCGACCAGGCGCAACGCGCGGTGTGGCCGATCGAGCGGGCCTCGGAGATCCCGGAGGAGCGCCTGCGCGCCTACATGCTCCGGGGGACGGGCCCGAGCGCGGGCCTCATGAAGGCCCGGCCGGAGCTGCGCAGGCTCATCACCTTCCGGCGCTTCAACCTGCTCGACGCGGCGCCCAAGCGATTCGGCCTGTTCGATCTCATCTTCTGCCGGAACGTCCTCATCTACTTCGACGCCGCGACGAAGGCGTCGATCGTGGCGAGGCTCATCGCCAGCCTCGCGCCTTCAGGGTACCTGTTCCTCGGACACGCCGAGGGCCTCCACGGGACGGACCACCGCGTGCGGTGCGTCGCGCCGTCCGTTTATCGGCTCCAGCCCCCGGCAGGGCTCGAAGGAAGCCGCAACACATCCAGCCCGGAGCATGCATCATGCTTGCGCATATCGGAGTAGGCCGGAAGCTCTACCTCGGCTTCGCCGCCATGGTCGTCATCGTCCTCGGACTGGCGGGCACGGCCTACAAGAAGTTCGCGGAGCTCGACGAGGCCCGCTCATGGGACCAGCACACGTACGAGGTGATGCTCGCGACGAGCGATATCATGGAGTCGCTGCTCGACACCGAGACAGGGGAGCGTGGCTTCATCATCACCGGGGTGGAGTCGTTCCTGGAGCCGTACCGCCGCGGGCGCGATCGGTTCGAGCAAAGCATGAGTCGTGCCCGGGAGCTCACCAGGGACAACCCGCGTCAGCAGGCGCGCCTCGAGAAGGTCGACAAGCTCCAGGACGAGTGGCTCTCCTCCGTGCTGGAGCCGCTCATCCAGCAACGCCGCAGCGCGGACGATCTAAAGGCGTCGGCGGATCGCGCCGTCGAGGAGGTCAGGAAGGGGCGCGAGAAGAGCCTCATGGACCAGATGCGCGCGGCGCTCAAGGAGATCGACGACGAGGAGATCGCCCTCCTCGGCCAGCGGCAGGCGGCGACGAACGCGCTCGTCCAGACGATGTACGTGACGCTGCAGATAGGAGGTCTGCTCGCGCTCGTCGTCGCCGCCGTGCTCGCCGTCCTCTTCACCAGGATGATGCTGGTGCCCCTCACCCAGGCCGTGTCGATCCACCAGCGCATCGCCGCGGGCGACTTCACGGGCGACGTCACGGTGAAGAGCTCCGACGAGTTCGGCCAGATGCTCGGCGCCGTGAAGGCCATGTCGGAGCGCCTGGCGGGCCTCATCGGCGAGGTCCGGGGCGGCGCGGTCTCGGTCTCCTCGGTCTCGGTGCAGCTCTCGGCGACGGCGCAGAGCCTGTCGCAGGGCACCAGCGAGCAGGCGGCGTCCGTGGAGGAGACGATGACCAGCCTGCAGCAGCTGAGCGGCACGATCGCGAAGAACGCCGCCAACTGCAAGCAGGTCGAGGAGACGGCGCACCGGAGGACGAGGGACGCGGAGCAGAGCGGTCAGGCGGTCCGGGAGACGGTCGAGGCGATGAAGGCGATCACCCAGCGGATCGTGATCATCGAGGAGATCGCGTACCAGACGAACCTGCTCGCCTTGAACGCCGCGATCGAGGCCGCGCGCGCGGGCGAGCACGGCAAGGGGTTCGCCGTGGTCGCCACGGAGGTGCGGCGGCTGGCCGAGCGAAGCCGCGACGCGGCGAAGGAGATCGGCTCGTTCGCCGCGTCGAGCATCGTCGTCGCGGAGCGCTCGGGACAGCTCATCGCGGAGCTCGTCCCGTCGATCCGGGAGACCGCGGAGCTGGTGCAGGGCGTCGCCGTGGCGTCCAAGGAGCAGTCGAACGGCGTGGCCCAGATCAGCGGGGCGGTGGAGCTGATAGAGCAGTCCACGCAGCGCAACGCGGCGATCGCGGAGGAGCTCGCCAGCACGGCGGCCGAGCTCTCGGCGCAGGCAGAGCAGCTCCAGAACGTGATGGCGTCGTTCCGCCTCGCGCAGGAGAGCGACGGCGACCCGGGCCACGGGCCTGCGGCGCCGGGGCGTCTGCCGGACCGCCGCGGCGGCAGGGCGCTGTGGAGGCCGCCGCACAAGGGCCCCCCGGGCGGCGGCGCATCGAGCAACGGGCGCGTGCCGCACGCCGCGGGCGATCAGGACTTCGTCTCGTTCTAGATCCTGTCGGGACGGGACTCCGCGGCGCCGCCCGGCGGCGCGGCGCGGGGCGGGTCAACGACGGATGTTGAGCGCGTAGGGGCCGGAGTCCCGGTCGTAGCCGTCGACCTGGATAAGGATGGTCTGCCCCGCCTCGAGCGACACCGTGAGCTCCGACGTGACCGGGAACCAGTCTTCCTCCGGGGGCGCGTCGTCGCTGCACGCGAGCTCGTCGCCCGAGCAGCCCCCGTCGAAGACGGCGAGGACCGTGTCGTACTCGGAGTCGTGCGTGTCGATCGTGTAGGTCCCCGCCTCGGGCGCGGTGAACGAATAGAGGACCTCGGGCGCGCTGGAGCCGCCGCAGCTCGCGCTCCGCTCATCCAGGCTCCCCCGGGTCGTCCCCGTCGCGGTCTGCGGGACGACGGACCCGAGCTCGATGGGCGCCTCGCACGTGCCGGAGCCGTCGAACTGGCCCACGTTGAGCATGTACTCGCCCTCGTCGCCGTTGCTGTCGACGCTGAGCACGACGGCCTGCTCCGCCTCGAGCCAGACGATCGTCCGCGAGCGCGCGCCGTCGCTGGCGCAGGCGAGCTCGGGGCCTCCGCAGCCGTCCTCGCGCACGGACAGCACCGTCTCGATGGTGGAGCCTGCGGTGTCGAAGACGTAGTATCCCTCCGCGGGGGCCGTGAATCGATAGGTCGCCTCACCGCCGGCGCCCCAGCCGCACTCGGGGGTGAGCAGATCGGGATAGCCCTCGTTGCTGCCCGTCACCGTCTGCGGGACGGCGCTGCCGAGATCGATGAGCGGGCACGGCGGCGCCTCCTGCTGGGTGATGTTCAGCGTGTACTCGCCGCTCGCGTAGTTGCTGTCCACGGAGACGATCACGGTCTGATCGGCGGAGAGGAGCAGGCTCACCTGCGAGTGGGTGAGCTCCCCCGTCGGATCCACGTTGTCGTTGCACCGGAGCGAGCGGCCGGCGCACGAGCCGTCCCGCACGTCCACGGTCGTGTCGAACGCCGAGCCCTCCGTGTCGAAGGTGTAGAGGCCGTCGGCCGGGGCGGTGAAGCGATAGGTCACCTCGGGCCCCCCGGAGTAGCCGCAGCTCGGCGCGAGCACGTCGGTGAACCCGGCGGTCGTGCCCGTGACCGTCTGCGGGGCCGTCGAGCCGAGGTCGATCAGGGGGCACGCTATCTCGCTGATCTCGAGCCGGTAATCACCCGTGCCGATGTACGTGTCCAGCACGATGACCACGGTCTCGCCGGCCGTGAGAGGGGTCGTGATCCGGGCAGCGGAGAGCTCGCCGTCGGAGCACGTGAGGACCTCGCCGGCGCAGGAGTCGCGGCGCACCTCCATCAGGACGGGGAAGGTCGACCCCTCGGTGTCGAACAGGTACACGCCGTCGCGCGGCGCGGTGAATCCGTAGGTCGCCTCGCCGCCGGTCGAGAAGGCGTAGCAGGCCGACAGCACGTTGGGGAGCCCCTCGTTGCTCCCCGTCACCGTCTGCGGGACCGTCGAGCCGAGATCCTGGCCCGGGCACGGAGGGGCCTTGAAGATGTCCAGCGTGAAGCGGGTCAGCGGGCTGCTCGGGCCCGACACGGCGACGAGCACCGTTTGCTCGGCATCGAGCTCCACGATCGTGTTCGCCTGGCCGTAGCCGTACTGGCAGCCGAGCGACATGCCGTCACAGGCGCCGCCGTCGAGGATGTCGATGATGATCTCCTCCGGGAAGCGCGCGCTGAAGACGTAGGCGCCCACCTCGGGGGCCATGAACGTGTAGGTGGCGTCCGGGATCGAGGTGACACCACAGTTGTAGTACACCGAATCCTCGAGCCCCACGGTCGTGCCCGTCAACGTCTGCGGTACCACGGGCTCGAGGGCGGTCGGCGTGCACAGGACCGGCCCCGGCTGGGTCACGCGGAGGGTGAAGTCGCCCTCCGCGCCGCTCGCGCCGCTCACCACCACGAGGATGGACTCCCCCTCGAGGAGATCGACGGCGATCTGCGACTGGATGCCCTCGCCGTCGTCGTTGCAGGCCAGCTCGGCGCAGGTGCCCGCCGCGAGCGCCGCGAGCGTCGTGTCGAAGGCCGCCTCCAGGGTGTCGAAGAAGTACGTCCCCGTCGTGGGGGCGGTGAACAGGAACGTTTGATCGGCGGTGTCCGGCGCCCCGCAGCTCGGCAAGCGGCTGTCGTCGGCGCCGCGCGTGGTGCCGCTCACCTCCTGGGGGACGGTGGACCCGATGTCCTCGGAGGGCTCCGTGCTGCACCCGCAGGAGCCGGCCTCGCACGGTTGCCCGGGATCGCAGGCGTGACCGCAGCGACCGCAGTGCTGCGGATCCGCGTCGAGGTCGACGCAGGCGTCGGCGCACTCGGTGAAGCCCTCCCGGCAGATCGGCTGGCACCGCGCGCCGGCGCACGCGCGGCCCGGGTCGCATGCCTGGCCGCACCTGCCGCAATGGTCCGGGTCGGTGCGCGTGTCGACGCAGTCGCCGTCGCACCGCTTCACGTAGCGGGTCTCGTCGCACGCCACCGGATCGCCGCCCGCGCCGCCGTCGTCTTCCGGGCCGCCGCCGTCGCCTTGCGGGACGCCATCGCTGCCGCCGACCCCGGCTCCCTGCGGCGGCCGCTCCTCGCAGGCGCCGGCGACGCACAGCTCGCCGGACGAACATTCATTGCCGCAGGCGCCGCAGTGGTCGCGATCGGAGCGCAGCGCCACGCAGACCCCGCCGCAGTTCGAGTAGGGGGCATCGCAGATCGGCTCCGACGTCACCTCGCTGGAGCACGCGGACGTCACCGCCAGGACGGCGGCGGGCAGCCAGGAGACGGCCGGTGAGAGCGCGTACCTGAAGCGAAATCCGTCTCTCGTCATGGCATCCCTTTGCGGCATGCGCCGTGAAGACGCATGGGCGGGCGGGAAATGCAAGCGCCTCTCCGACGTTCAGCTCCCGAGTTCCGCGCTGGTGGTTGATGGGGAAGGTCGTCACGGCCGCTCATCCGGCTCGGCCATCCAGGCCTCGCCCCGCCGGCCGGCGAGGGCCAGAGGGCGTTTCGGTCGGGTGGGCTGTTGCGGGATCGTGCCCCACCTCGGGAAGGCAGGTCAAGGCGCTCGGGCGCGCCGGAGCGAGCCCGACTGGGACGCTTTCTTGCTCGCGGCGCGGGGACAACCGCTGCGCGCCTTGCTAGAACCGCCCGCCTATGATGCGGTCCGCGCGCCCTGAAGTCCTCGCCCCGGCCGGCGACCGCGCCGCCCTCGAAGCGGCCGTGCGCGGCGGCGCCGATGCCGTCTACTTCGGCCTCCGGGGCGGCGCCTCCGGCGCCTCGGCGGCGCCCTCGCCCTTCAACGCCCGCGCCCGGGCCGCGAACTTCGACGCGGCGGAGCTCGCCGAGACGATGCGCTTCCTCCACGCCCACGGCGTGAAGGGCTACGTCACCCTGAACACGCTCGTGTTCGACGACGAGCTCCCGGCCGTCCGCGCCGCGATCGAGGCCTGCGCCGCGGCCGGCGCCGACGCGATCATCGTCCAGGACCTCGGGGTGATGCGCCTCGCGCGGGCGATCGCGCCCGGGCTCCCGATCCACGCCTCCACGCAGATGACCTGCACCGACGCGGCCGGCGTCGAGCTCGCGCGCTCGCTCGGCGCCGCGCGCGTCATCCTCGCCCGGGAGCTCTCGCTCGACGACATCGCGGCCATCCGCCGGGCGACGGACGTCGAGCTCGAGGTCTTCGTGCACGGGGCGCTCTGCATCGCCTACTCGGGGCAGTGCCTGACGAGCGAGGCCATCGGCGGTCGCAGCGCCAACCGCGGCGCGTGCGCCCAGGCCTGCCGCCTGCCGTACCGGCTCGTCGTGGACGGCGCGCTCCGCGACCTCGGCGACGCGGCCTACCTGCTCTCGCCGGAGGACCTCGACGCCACCGACGTCATCCCGGACCTCGTCGCCCTCGGCGTCGCCTCGGTGAAGATCGAGGGGCGCCTGAAGGGTCCCGAGTACGTCGGCGCCACCGCGCGGCTCTACCGGGCCGCGATCGACGCGGCGCTCGGCGAGGGGGCCGGACCGGGGTCCCCGGATCGCGAGGCGGCGCTCCAGGCGTTCTCGCGCGGCTCGGGGCCCGGCTTCCTGCGCGGCGTCGACCACCAGCGCCTCGTCGACGGCCGCACCTGCGACCACCGCGGCCTCGAGGTGGGCGAGGCGCGCGGCGCCGGGCGCCGGCGCGGCCACGAGGTCGTTGTCGTGCGCGCCGCCCGGCCGCTCGCGCGCGGCGAGGGGATCCTCGTGGAGGGCGGCTTCGCCGGCGAGGGCGAGATCGGCGGCCGCATCTGGGGGCTGTGGATCGA
Organism: Sorangium sp. So ce119; assembly: GCF_051524405.1. NCBI lineage: Bacteria > Pseudomonadati > Myxococcota > Polyangiales > Polyangiaceae > Sorangium > Sorangium sp. So ce119. Next base: position 1,656,873 of record NZ_CP150310.1, read on the forward strand.
CGGCCGCGAGGTCGAGCGCGCGCCGGCGGGCGGCGACGTCGAGGTCTGGCTCGGCCCTGACAAGCGCCTGCCGGACGACGTGCTGCGCGGTGCCCGGTCGCTGCGCGGGCGCCGCGTCTTCCGCACGAGCGACCCCGCCGCGGCGCGCGAGGTCCGCGAGGCGCTCGATCGCGCCCCGCGCCGCGTGGCGATCGACGTCCGCCTGGAGGGCCGCCTCGGCGAGCGCCCGCGGCTCTCGGCGGTGGCCGATGGCGGCGCGGCGGCCGCGGTCGAGGTCGACGCCCCGCTCGGCCGCGCCGATCGGTCGCCGCTCGACGAGGCCACGCTGCGCAAGCAGCTCGACCGGCTCGGGGACACGCCGTTCGTGCTGCGCGGCGTCGGGCTGTCGCTCGACGGGCCGGCGCTCGTGCCGCCGTCGGCGCTGAACCGCGCCCGCCGGGCGCTCGTCGCGGCGCTCCTCGAGGCGTCGCACCGGGCGCACCCGAGCGCTGCCGCGCCGGCCGAGGACCTCGTCGCCGGGGCCGTCCCCCCGGCGGTCGAGCCGCCGCCGCCCGGCCTCTTCGTGCTGTGCCGCAACGTGGCCCAGGCGCGCGCGGCGCTCGGCGCGGGCGCGAGCGGCGTGTACCTCGATTTCCTGGAGATGGTCGGCCTCGGCGCCGCGGCGCGCGAGCTCATCGCGGCCGGGGCCTCGGTGGCGGTCGCGCCGCCGCGGATCCGCAAGCCGGGCGAGGAGAAGATCGACAGGTACCTGCTCTCGCTCGGGCCGTCGGCCATCCTGGTCCGCAGCCTCGGCGCGCTGCTCGACGCGACGCCGGGCGTGCCGCGGATCGGCGATTTCTCGCTGAACGTCACGAACAAGCTGGCCGCGCGCGAGGTCCTCTCGCGGGGGCTCGCCGCGTTCACGCCGTCGTTCGACCTCGACGCCGCGCAGCTCGAGGGGCTGCTCGACTCGCCGTTCGCGCCGTTCGCCGAGGTGGTGGTGCACCACCCGATGCCGCTCTTCCACATGGAGCACTGCGTCATCGCGGCGACGCTCTCGGAGGGCAAGGATCACCGCACCTGCGGCCGGCCGTGCGAGGAGCACGCGCTGTCGTTGCGGGATCGTGCGGGGATGGATCACCCGCTCGAGGCGGACGTGGGGTGTCGGAACACGGTGTTTCACGCGGCGCCGCAGAGCGCGGCGCACCTCGTGCCGACGCTGGCGAAGAGCGGTGTGCGGCGGTTCCGGATCGAGCTCGTGCGCGAGGACGCCGAGGGGGCGCGGCGGGTCGTGGAGGCGTACCGGCGGCTGCTCGCCGGGGAGGTGGCGCCCGCGGAGGTCGCGCGCGGGCTGCGGGCCGAGGGGAGCTATGGAGTGGTGAGGGGGTCGCTGCGGGTGCTGCAGGCCTGAGCGGGGGAGAATGAATTTCCCCAGGTTGTGCGCGGAGCGGGCCAAGGCCGCTCGCGAAATCCTGTATGATAAGGAAGATTGTGATCCGCCATAGCCCGAAGCTGGGATAAGATCCCCCGGGAGGCGATGAACGAGCCGCAGAAGACCGTGGCGCTCGAGGCGGAGGTGGTTGCGTTGCGGAAGGAAGTGGAGCGCCTGCGCTCCCGCAATGCCGAGCTGGAGGAGGCCGACCGCAGCATCCCGGACCGATTGCTCGACGCGCTGCCCACCCTCGTTTACGTCCTCGATCTCGACGAGCGGCGGTACATCTACTGGAACCGGGAGTTCGGCGAGCTCGCCGGAGGGGGCGGCGGGGCGGCGGGCCCGCTCCGCGGCGACGGCCCCTCCTCGATGTTCCATCCAGACGAACTCGATCGCATCGAGGAGTACCGGGCTCGCGTGGCCGCCGGGGAGAGCGGGGAGCAGGCGACGGTGGAGTACCGCGCGCGCGGCCGCGACGGCGGCTGGCGCTGGTTCCTCGAGCGAGGCGTCGCGCTCGACCGCGGGCCGGAGGGGCGGGGGCGCCGGGTGCTGGGATCGGCGCACGACATCACGGCGCGCAAGCACACGGAGCAGATGCTCGAGAGGAGCGAGAGCCTGCTCCATGGATTCCTCGAATACACGCCATCCATGATGGTCGCGGTGGACGTCGAGGGCCGGCTCCTGCTCGTGAACCGCGAGATCGAGTCCTATTACAGGATGAGCCGCGAGGAATTGCTCGGAAAGGTCGTCTATGACCTCCTCCCGCCGGCGGCGTCCGCCTCGATACGAAAGGCCAATGAAGAGACCGCGGCCGCCGGGCGGCCCGGCGCGTCCGAGCACGTGCTCGTCTACCCCGACGGTCCGCGCACGTACCTGTCGACCAAGTTCCCCATCCGCGACGCCGAGGGGAAGCTCTACGCGGTCGGGACTGTCTCGGTGGACATCAGCCGGACCAAGCAGGCCGAGGCCGAGCGCGCGGAGATGCAGCGGCAGCTCATCGAGATGCAGCGGGCGACGATCCAGGAGCTCATCACGCCGCTCTTGCCCCTGGCGCGCGGCGTCGTCGCGATGCCGATCGTCGGGAGCGTCGACCCCGCGCGCGCCGAGCAGATCCTGACGACGCTGCTCGAAGGGATCGCCGTCCAGAAAGCCAGGATCGCGATCCTCGACATCACCGGGGTGAAGGACGTGGACGCGCGGGTGGCGCGGTCGCTCGTCGACGCGGCGCGGGCCGCGGGGCTGCTCGGCACCCGGGTCGTGCTCACCGGGATCAAGCCGCAGATCGCGCAGACGCTCACGACGCTGGGCGCCGATCTGAGCGGCATCGTGACCAAAGGGACCCTGCAGAGCGGCATTGCCTACGCGCTCGGAGGCCGACGCCGCTGGTAGCCGCTGATAGCCGCGCGCGCTCCCCCTGTAAGACCCCGGGTGTACGCGCGTGCGCGCGTGCGCACAAGCGCTCCACGGAATCGGCGGAGACCGCGAAGTTCGCGGGATAGCGGTGCTCTGGCGCCCATTTCGGTGTACAATGGTAATGACGTGCGTCCGCGCCCGTGACGGGCGCGTGCGGCGCTGTCGGTACAACGTGCGATGTAGCCCAGGAGGTTGTCGATGAAGCCTGGAGTGATGCCGTTACGGGGCGCGATCGTGGTGACCATGGCCGCCAGCCTGATCGGAGGCGCGGCGCTGGCCCGCGGCGTGCCGATGCTGGAGGCGTACGATCCGGTGCCCGATCCCTCGCCGTGGGGCCCTGACGACGAGGCGGGCGCCTCCAACACGCAGACGCCCGACAAGGTCCTCGACGGCAAGCGCCTGATCAAGGAGGGCAAGGTCTATCGCCTGGGCCACGTCTACGAGCCGGGTATGGCGACGTTCCCCGGCAACCAGGGGCTCTCCGTGGATGCCGGGCCGGTCACGCTGCTGGCGCAGCAGGTCACGAACTCCGAGGTGATGCACGGGGAGTTCGGCCAGATGGGGACGCAGTTCGACGCGCTCGGGCATTTCGGCTACATCCCGCCCGGGAGCTCCGACCCCGCCGACGCGCTGTTCTACAACCAGTTCACGGGCGCCGAGGTCATGACGGAAGACGGGCTCGCGCACCTCGGCGTCGAGCACGTGAAGCCCCTCGTCACGCGCGGCGTGCTCCTCGACGTGAAGCGCCACGCGAACGGCGGGGAGACGCTCGCGTGGGGCCAGGAGATCACGCTGTCCATGGTGATGAAGACGCTGCGCGCGCAGAAGATGGACGCGCGCGACATCGGCGCCGGCGACGTCGTGCTGATCTTCACGGGCTGGGAGGAGAACTGGGAGCTCGGCACCGAGGGGTATTACACGCAGCCGGGCGTGGGGCTGGCCCAGCCGGGGATCGGGCTCGAGGTCGCAAAGTGGCTCTCGTCCAGGGGAATCGCCTGCGTCGGGTCGGACAATTTCGGCATCGAGGTCACCCCGCCGAAGCCTCCTGTCGCGCCGGGCGTGGTCTTCCCGGTCCACCATCACCTGCTGGTGAAGAGCGGAATCTTCATGCACGAGGCGATGGTGCTCTCGGAGCTGGCCGCGGATCTGGCCGCAGAGCTCGAGGAGCGGCCGCGCGGCCACAGGAGCCCGTACGAGTTCTTCTACGTCTACAGCCCGCTGCCCCTCCGGGGCGCGTCCGGATCGCCCGGGATCCCGCTCGCGATCCGGTGAGCGGAGCAGGGCCTCGGCGCCGAGCGCGAACGGATCGAGGATCCATGATCCTCGATCGCGCGCGCGACCAGGGGCGAATCTCGCGGGATGCGGCGCTCAGTCCTCGTAGCTCTCGGCCTTCGATGCCATCACAAGGACGAGCGGCGACGAGCCGAGGAGGTTGCGCTCGATCGTGTCGCAGATGCGCGTGAGGGGCAGATCGTTCGGCTCGTGGCCGAAGGGGTCGTCGAGCTCCCCGCCGAGCGCCTCGATCATCAGGACGGGGTAGGCGACCATCATCGTCACGATCGGCGTCATGAACCCGATCGCGTCGATGAGCGCGAGGGGCAGCGTGGCCAGGTAAAGCACCACGCCGCGCTGCAAGAGCAGCACGTAGCCGAGCGGCGTAGGCGTCTTGAGGATGCGCTCGCAGCCGCCGAGGCAGTTGACCAGGGTGTTCAGCTCCTCCTCGGCGCACACCGCCATGTTGGGCTCGAGGCTCCCGGCCCGCGCGAAGGCCGCGATCCGCGCGGAGATCTGCTGTGCGGCGTGGAGCGGCGGGTGCGCGTGCGCCGCCAGCGCCTCGGCCTGCTCCGCGGAGAGGAGCCGCTCGATCTCGGGGCGCTCGGCCTGCCCGCGCAGCGAGCGCCGCGCGGCGTGGACGAACACCACCACCCAGACGGCGACCTCGCGCGCCGCGGCCGGGTCCACCGACGCATGGGTGCTCACGATGCGCGTGATGTTGCGGCTCGCGTTCACGATCGAGCCCCAGAGCGTCCGACCCTCCCAGAAGCGGTTATAGGCCGTGTTCGTGCGGAACGCGAGGATGAGCGCGATCACCGCGCCCGCGACCTCGTAAAAGCCAATCGACAGGCCCACGCGCGGGATGTACCTGTCCGCGAGCCAGAGCGCCGCGGCGATGGCCCCGAAGACCAGCACCCGTCGCATCACGCCCGGCGACAAGGAGCCGTGCGGGGAGACCAGCAGGTGAAGCCAATCGCGTCTCGGATAGGGGATCATCGGGCGCGTCCCTCGCGGCGGGAGCCGTGGTGGAAAGGGGCCTCATCGCTGGTCGAGATCGAGCGCGCGCCTCACGGAGAGGAGCATCGCACCTCCGTACCAGCAAGGTTCCTGTGCCGCAACGCGGCCAGGCGGCGCGGCGCTCCGCTGCGGCCGGCTCATCCGCGCCTCGATCGGCCCCGGGATCCTGGCGCGGACACCCTGGACGCGGGAGACTTGGCGTCCGACCAGGCCGGGCAGACCACGGTGGCTCTGTACGCCTGAGTCGCCTGGAGCTGCAGCTTGACGTTCCCGTCCCCCATCGTCCTGTTCTGGGTGGCCTCGGTCCTCGCCTGGATCGCCGTCGTGGCGGCGGCGAGGCGCCGCCGCGGCGGGCTCTACGCGCGCTTCGTCGGCGTGCTGCTCGGCATCCACACCCTGATCGCGTGCGCGCTCTTCCGTCACGTCGGCCCGCTCGCGCCGGTGTTCGCGTACCTCCACGGCGCGGTGTACCTGCACTTCCTCCTGCTCTCGCGCCCGCGCATGCGCCCGGTCGCCTACCGCGCGCTGGTGAGCATCCCCGCGTCCTATTTCGTCGCGGCGACCTTTCTGTCGTTCCCGTGGGCCATCGCGGGCGGGCTCGGGGCGACGCCGTACGGCCTCTGGGCGCCGTTCGCTCTGGCGGGCATCGGCATCCTCCAGTCGCTCACCGCGCGTCGCGAGGAGGTCGAGCTCGTCGTCGACCGCGCCCGCGTCGAGGGGCTGCGCCGCCACCCGCTGCCGCGCGAGCAGGCGCCCGACGCGCGCCGCCCCCTCCGCGTTGTCCAGATCACCGACCCCCACCTCGGACCGTTCATGTCCGTCGCGCGGCTCCGCGGCATCTGCGAGCGCGCGGTGGCGCGAGATCCCGACCTCGTCGTGCTCACCGGCGATTACCTGACCATGGAGTCGCAGGGCACCGCGGAGCACCTCGCCGAGGCGCTGTCGCCGCTCCGCGCCCTCGAGGGCCGGGTGTTCGCCTGCCACGGCAACCATGATCACGAGGCGCCCCGCCACGTCGCGACCGCGCTCGCCCGGGCGGGCGCGCGCCTGCTCGTGGACGACGCCGCGCTCGTCGAGACCGCCGCGGGGCCGGTGCAGATCCTCGGGATGGACTTCCACTACCGCGATCGCGCGCAGCGCATGGCCGAGGTCTGCGCCCGGCACCCGCGCGTCCCCGGCGCGCTCCGGCTCATCCTGCTCCACGATCCGGGCGCGTTCCGCCACCTCGGCGAGGGGGAGGGGGACCTCGTGCTGTCGGGCCACACCCACGGCGGGCAGGTCGGCATCGTCAGCCTCGGCGGCACCTGGACCGCCATGCGGCTCTTCGTGACGATGCCCGATCACGGCCTGTGGGCCCGCGGCCCGGACCGGCTCTACGTGCACCGCGGGACTGGCCACTACGGCTTCCCCCTCCGGCTCGGCGTGCCCGCCGAGGAGAGCGTCCTCAAGGTCCACCTCGCCGCGGACGGCGCGTGAAGACCGGGCGCAGTTATACTGGCCGCCCGGCGCCCGCCGGGAGGAGGTCTCGTTCATGCGCCGAGGGTTCGTTCTGCTGTGCGCTTCCGCGCTCATCGCGTGTGGTTCGGGGGGCGACGCGCCGGGCGGCGATGACGGCCCCGGCGGAGCGGGGAGCGGCGGGAGCGGCGCCGGCGGGGGAGGGAGCGGCGCCGGGGCTGGAGGGGGCGGCGCCGGCGGCGCGGGGCTCCCTCGCGCGTTTCGCCACGGCGTGAACCTCGGCCACCGCAACGCGGCCTGGGGCGACGACAAGGAGGCGACCCTCGCGGCGCGCGCGGGCGCCCGCAGCCTCCGCGTCAAGCTCCCGGCGGCCCACCTGGCGACGTGGGGAGTCGATATCGAGCTCGGCGACATCCAGACGTACGCGTCCCTGGGGATGGCCGATCACATCGGGTTCCTCATCGGCTCCGAGTCGGTGGACTTGACCGTGGCGCCGCCCGGCGCGGCCGACTGGGAGAACGAGCACTACATCCCGAAGAGCCTTTACGAGCCGGTCTTCTTGCCCGACGGGACGGTGAACCCGGGCAACACGTGGGCGTCGTACGTGTACCGGACCGTCGACACGTACAAGCCCTGGATCCACCTGTGGCACGTGTGGAACGAGCCAGACTGGGTGGCCGACTGGAGCGTCACGCGAGCGTGGGAGACCGAGCCGCCCAGGGCCGCCGATCTCCCGCGGTTCAACGGCTCGATCTTCGACTACGTACGGATGCTGCGCGTCACGAAGGAGGCCGCGCGCCGGGCCGACCCGGACGCGCGGATCGCGACGGGGGGCATCGGCTATCCGTCGTTCCTCTCCGCGATCCTGCGTTACACCGACAACCCCGACGGCGGCGCCGTCACGCCGGAGTATCCGGAGAAGGGCGGCGCCTACGTCGACGTCGTCGACTTCCACTATTATCCCATCTTCAGCCCGAAGAGCTCGGACGCGTCCGTCGACGAGCTCCTCGCCACGAGAGACGCCTTTGCCGAGGCGCTCGCCGGCGCCGGCGTCGAGGTGCAAGGGTGGAACGTCTCGGAGAGCGGCGCGCCGCTCGCGCCGACGCCGGACTACCCGGACGTGGGGAGCCCGGAGTACGCGCGCAACTACCTCCTCAAGGTGATGATCATGGCGCACGCGCGCGGCATCGGCGGCGTCGACTGGTTCATCCTGTCGAACGGCGAGGAGGGGAGCGACGACGTGTTCGCGCACATGGGGCTCTACGACGACCTCGGCGCCCTCACCAGCGTGGATCAGGCGACCAAGACCGATCTCGGCGAGGCCTACACCATCCTCACCGAGGTGCTCTCCGGGGCGTCGTACGACGACGGCGCGACGAGGGAGCTCGCGTTGCCCGGGGGCGCGCGGGGCGCCGTCTTCCGGAAGGACGGCGAGCGCCGCATCGCCCTCTGGGCCGTGACGCCGGGCGACACGGAGGAGGCGCGCGCGAGCGTCGTGCTCGCGACCGCGACGGGGTTCGAGGTCCATGCGTGGGACGGCGCGAAGACGCCCCTGGACGCGCGCGGCGGCAAGGTGACGCTCGACCTCTCGGGCAGCCCGGTGCTGCTGGTCGAGCGGTGACCGCCGGCGCGATCGACAGCAGGGATACCCTCTCTCCGGACTGGCTCAGGCAGGGTCGACACGCTCGATGCGCGTGGCGGCGCGGAGCTCCTCGATGCGCTCGTCGGCCGGCAGCACCGGCCCGACCTCGGCCAGCTTGCCGGCCGCGAACGCGGTGCCGAGGCGCGCGCACGCCTCCAGGTCGCCGCCCTCTCGTAGCCGCGCCGCCAGCACGCCCGCCACCATGGCGTCTCCTGCGCCGACCGTGCTCGCGACCTCGATCGGCGGCGGCACCGCCAGGAGCGCCCGCTCCGCGTCCACGAGGAGGGCGCCGTCGGCCCCGAGCGAGACCACCACCAGCCCGATGCCGGATCGCTGGAGCTCGCGCGCCGCGCGCAGGACCTCCGCGCGCGCTCCGGAGAGCGGCCGGCCGAGCAGCTCGCCCAGCTCGTGCTGGTTCGGCTTGATCATGTCGGGCCCCGCCGCCACCGCGTGGCGCAGCGCCGCGCCGCTCGCGTCGACGGCGACGGAGCAGCCCCGCGCCCTGAGCCGCCGCACCATGTCCGCGTAGAAGTCCTCGGGCACCCCGGCCGGGACGCTGCCGGCCAGCACGAACCAGCGGTTCTCCCGGGCCAGCGCGTCGAGCTCGTCCACCAGCCGCGAGAGCGCCTCCGGCGGGACGGCGAGCCCCGGCAGGTTGATGTCCGTGACCTTCGGTCCCTCCGGTCCCTGTCGATCGACCACCTTGATGTTGACCCGGCTCCCGCCGGGCAGCCGCACGCAGCGGTCCTGGATGCCGCGCTCGCGGAACAGCGCCTCGAACGGGCCCGCGTTGTCGCGGCCGAGGAACCCCGCCGCCGTGACCGGATCCGCGCGCCCCGCGAGCAGCGCGGCGACGTTGATGCCCTTGCCGCCCGCGGTGAGCGTCTGGGCCGCGACCCGGTTCACCGCGCCGGCCGCGAAGCCCGGGCACTCCAGCGTCTGGTCCAGCGCCACGTTCAGCGTCACCGTCACCAGCCCGTCGCGGCGCGACGTCTCCGCGCCCCGCTCTCCCAGCTTCAGCAACGCGCACCTCCCCGTCTCCGAGGGGAGGTATCCCCCCGTACAACACCGCCCTTCACGGCGCGGACATCGATGCTCTTCGCGGACCGCCGAGCGACAGAGCGCGCTCTCCACGCGTTCCAGACCGGGATACTCACTGGCGGAAGTCCGATCCGCAAGGGACTGTCGTGACAGGCTCGCTGAGCGAGCGAGCAATTCTGGGGAGATCCCGCGCCGAGGGGGGCGCGCGAGGAGGCGGGCGCGGGCCGGCGTGCGGCCGCGGGCAGGGGCTCAGGCCTTCTCGAGGAACTTGCGGACCTGGGATTCGATGGCGCTTCCGGGGACGAGGAACGGCTTGTCCGTGATGTCGACCGAGAAGCTCTGCGCGGAGATGGCATAGGTCCCCTTCACGGTCCCCGCCGGCGTGGGCACCGAGAAGTCGCCCTTGCCCTCGTTGCCGCTGAACTTCCCGCCGGCCTTCTCGATGGCATCCTTGGCTTTCGTGACGATATCTTGAGAGGAACCGCTGAAGGGGACCGAGAAGCTGTGCTTGGCCATGTCGTCTCCTGGGGTGCTCGGCCGCGATCCTGGTGCGACGCGAGGCTGAGCGGAGCCTAATGCGACTCCGCCAGCGGCACCAGCGCGAATCGACGGCGCGGGCGGCGCACGACCGCCGGCGGCGCCTCGAACCACCCCGATTTCGCGCGCCGGCGAGGATTGCGCTTGACAACCTGCACGTAGGTCCCGCTTTTATGCGTCGATTGCCCCCAGCCGTGAACCGAGGACTCATGAACGACCCCCTTCTCAAGCAGTCGATCCTCCGCCGGACGGGCCGCGTGTCCGCGCTCGGGCTCGGCGCGCTCGGCCTGCTCGCGCTGAGCGCCGGATGCGCGACGTCGCAGGGCCCCGGCGCGGAGGCCGCCCCTTCCGGCGCGAGCCCCGGCGCTGGCGCGGGCGCCGAGCCCGCGCAGACCAACCTGCTCAAGGCCTCCGACTTCGACGACAACAAGAGCCTGCCGTGGACCACGTCGTTCACGGCGCCAGGCGCCGGCAGCGCCGAGGTGAAGAACGGCGCCTATTGCGTGACGGTGACGAACAAGGGGTCCAACAACTGGGACGCCCAGTTCCGCCACCGGGAGATGGTGATCCAGAAGGGGCACAGCTACACCCTCCAGTACAAGGCCTGGGCGTCCTCGCCCACGAAGGCGCGCCCGAAGGTCGGCATGGCCGGGCCTCCTTACGAGGAGTACTGGTCGGACACCGTGGTGCTCGAGACGTCGCCGAAGACCTACACCGGCAAGTTCTCGATGGCGAAGGCCGACGATCCCACGGCGGAGCTCGCCTTCCACATCGGCGGCGAGATGGCGTCGGCCAAGGAGCCGTTCGAGGTCTGCATCGACGACATCCGCCTCGATGATCCGGAGTTCCGGTCCAGCGCGCCCGCGGGCGACGCGGCGGCGGCGCCGAAGATCGCCGTGAATCAGGTCGGGTATCTGCCGGGCGCGGCCAAGATCGCGAGCGTGAGCAACGCGGCGACCGCGCCGCTCGCGTGGGAGCTGCTCGACGCCTCCGGCAAGGCGGTCTCGCGCGGCCAGACCAGGGTGTTCGGCAAGGACGGCGCGTCCGGCGATCACGTCCACCTGGTCGACTTCACGGCCTTCAACGCGCCGGGCCAGGGCTACGTGCTCAAGGTGGGTGACGAGAAGAGCTTCCCGTTCGACATCGGGGCCGGCATCTACCAGAAGCTCAAGTACGACGCGCTCGCGTACTTCTACCACAACCGGAGCGGCATCGAGATCAAGATGCCGTATGCGGGCAAGCCCGAGCTCGCGCGCCCGGCCGGGCACCTCCAGGACAAGAGCACGAAGTGCCTCCAGGGCAGCGGCTGCGACTATGCGCTCGACGCGTCCCGCGGCTGGTACGACGCCGGCGATCACGGCAAGTACGTGGTCAACGGCGGCATCTCGGTGTGGACGCTGCTCAACTGGTACGAGCGCACGAAGCACCTCGGCGCCTCGAGCGCCGATTTCGCGGACGGCAAGCTGAGCATTCCCGAGGGCAAGAACGGCGTGCCCGACCTCCTCGACGAGGCGCGCTGGGAGCTCGAGTTCCTGATGGGCATGCAGGTGCCGGAAGGCAAGCCGCTCGCCGGCATGGTCCACCACAAGATGCACGACGAGTCGTGGACCGGCCTCGGCCTCGCGCCGCACGAGGACAAGCTCGCGCGCTTCCTCCACAAGCCGAGCACCGCGGCGACGCTCAACGTCGCGGCCACGGGGGCGCAGTGCGCGCGCATCTGGAAGACGGTGGACGCGGCGTTCTCGGCGAAGTGCCTGAAGGCCGCCGAGCGCGCCTGGGCGGCGGCGAAGCAGAACCCGGCCCTCTACGCGCCTCCCGGCGGCGACAAGGGCGGCGGGCCCTACGACGACACGGACGCCAAGGACGAGTTCTACTGGGCCGCGGCGGAGCTCTTCGTCACGACGGGGAAGCCGGAGTACAAGAAGTTCCTGCAGGCCTCGCCGCTCAACGCGCATTTCCCGACGGAGGTCGAAGGGGGCGCGGCGTCGATGAACTGGCGGGTCACCGACGCGCTCGGCCAGATCTCGATGGCGATCGTGCCAGGCCACGTGGACGCGGCGTGGCAGAAGGAGATCCGCGGCCGCATCGCGAAGGCGGCCGACCAGTACCTCGCCATCGCCGACAAGGAGGGGTACCGGACGCTCATCGCTCGGACGGCTGAAGGCAAGTACGACTGGGGCTCGAACTCGGGCGTGCTGAACAACATGCTCGTGGTGGCGCTCGCCCACGACTTCACCAAGCAGCCGAAGTACCTCGACGGCGTGGTGCTGGGCATGGACTACCTCCTCGGGCGCAACCCGCTCGGGCAGTCGTACGTGACCGGCTACGGCGACAAACCGCTCGAGAACCCGCACCACCGGTTCTGGTCGCACCAGGCGAACAGCAAGTACCCGAAGGCGCCGCCCGGCGCCGTCTCCGGCGGCCCGAACTCGTCGCTCCAGGACCCCCATGTCCAGAGCGCCGGCCTGAAGGGGTGCGTCGCCCAGCGGTGCTTCGTGGATCACATCGAGGCGTGGAGCGTCAACGAGATCACCATCAACTGGAACGCGCCGTTCGCGTGGGTGACGGGCTTCCTCGACGAGAAGGCGAAGAAGTAGCGTCGCCCATCGCAGGGGCGGGCGCTCCGGAGCGCGGGTAAGCTCCGGAGCGCGGCCCCGCCGGTCCAGCTCAGAGGCTAGAAGGGTCGCGCCGACCGACCGTTCGACGCCGGCCGCCGTGGCCGGCTCGCTGGCCAGCACCGTGAGCCGCGCCGTCGACCTCGAGGGGGCGCGCGCGGAGGAGCTCGCCCCTGCGGGCCGATCGCGGCACGTGGCGGGGCTGCGCTACCCTCTCCGCATGAGCGCACCGCCGGTTCCTCGCCTGCGCGCCGTGGACCTGAACCTGCTCACGGTGCTGGATGTCATGCTCACTGAGCGCAACGTGACGCGGGCCGCCGAGCGCCTCGGCATGACCCAGCCCGCCGTGAGCAGCGCGCTGGCCCGGATGAGGCTGCTGTTCGACGACGATCTCTTCGTGCGTTGCGGCAAGGAGATGGCTCCGACGCCGCGCGCCCTCTCGCTCGCCGGCCCGATCAGGGAGGCGCTCGACCTGATACACGCCTCGCTCGCCCGGCCTGACGTCTTCGATCACACGGCGCGCCACACCTTCAAGCTGGGGATCAGCGACCTCGGAGAGGCCATCCTCTTGCCTCGTTTTCTCCGATGGCTCGAGCAGCTCGGCGCCCGCGTGCGGATCGACGTCTGTCGCGAGCCTGGAGCCTCGCTGCAGAATGAGATGCGGCTCGGCAAGGTCGAGCTCGTCCTGGATCATGTCGTCATCCCGGGCGAGGGGTTCCGGCGAGAGCGCGTGCTCGACGTCGAGCTCGTGTCGCTGGTGCGCCGGGATCATCCGACCGTGGGGCCGACGCTGAGCCTCGACGAGTACATGGCGCTCGAGCACGTCATCCTCGAGCCGCGCGCGGGCCAGACCAACCTGGCCGATCAACTCCAGGCCATCGTGGGGCGATCGCGGCGCGTGCAGGTGCAGGTCCCCCACTATCTATCGATACCCTTCATCGTCTCGCAGTCGAACCTCGTCTGCACGCTGCCGCTCCCCCTGGCGCGGCTGTTCGAGCAGCACTTCCCCGTCCGGGTGGTGAGCTGTCCGTTGCCCGTCCACCCGATCCCGGTGTTCATGATGTGGCATGTATGCCAGGAGGCCGACCCGGCCCATCAATGGCTCCGGCGGTCCCTCATCGATCTCTGCAGCCGCGTCTGACCTGTCGCCGGCGGGCGGGCCGGTCCAGGGGGAGGCGCGCGACCCCGGACTCTGTGGAACATTCGCGCTGGCTATCTGAGTCATACCGTTTCTTGATTGGGCTTTTCGTGGGTCGCCGCCCATGAAATCCGCGCGCTCAGGGCTGCACGAGCAAGGCGCGGCCCAGCGAAGAGCGACCCGAGTCCGCGTCCAGTCGCCGCGGACCTGGGTGGCCATCCACAAGGACAGGTAACATCATGCTCGGATTTTCATCGATCCGCCGAAAGCGCGGTCGAAGCGGGGCGCTTCGTGTACTGGGCAGCGAGCGCGCGGCGACCATCGAGCCAGGAGAGACGCTGCTCAGCGCAGCCGCCCGCGCGAATATCCCGTTCCCCCGGATGTGCAACGTGGGCGAGCGCGGGACTTGCAAGTGCCGACCCACCAAGGGGCATGTCCGTCTCAAAAAGGATAGTTATCGCCACGTCACGCCCGAGGAGCTCCCGGGCGGCGCCTTCACCGACTGGCTCTTCGCCGCCGATCACGTGCATCACGACAAGTTCCTGGACCGTGGCTCGATCGCCCTCGCCACCTCGGCGGGGGCACGAGCCCGGACACGACGCGCGGAAGGAGAGGCGTCATGCTCGGAAATGCTCTGATCGCCTTCGCTCTCATCGCGATCTTCGCCGCCTTGGAGATCGCGTTCGGCCTGTACCGGCGCCCCGGCGTGCTCACCATGCGGGAGATGGGTGCGAGCCTCGTGAGTCTCGGTAATTTCCTGCTGGTACGCGGGGCCTCCTTCGCCGCGTTGATCTGGGCGTTCAAGGCGCTCTGGCCGCGCTCCGAGGGGGCGCTCGCGGGCGTGAGCTTCTGGCTCGCCTTCCCGATCTACGTGCTCGTCGACGAGTACGCGGTATACTGGTTCCATCGCAAGAGCCATGAATGGCCGTGGCTGTGGCGTATCCACAAACCGCACCACGTCCCGCGCAACATGAATATCGGCGTCGGTTACCGGCAAAACTGGCTGTGGCATGTGCTGGTGCCGGGCGCGTGGTTGGGCCCGGCCGTCATCTGGCTCGGCCAGCCTGGTGCCTACGCGGCTGGATTGGCCTTCAGGACCCTGATGGTGTTGATGGAGCACAGCGATCTCCGCTGGGATCTGCCGCTTCAGCGCAACCGCTTCACGCGTCCTTTCATGTGGGTGATCGAGCGCGTCATCTCGCTGCCCGACACCCACCATGTCCACCACGGCGTCGGCCGCTACGGCAATGCCATGAAGAACTATGGCGTCGCCCTCATCTGCTTCGATGTGATCCATGGCACGCTCATGATCCCGCACGCGCGGCAGGAGGGCTTCGGGCTACCCGACGACGCACCGGTCGAGCCCTGGCCTGAGCAGCTCTTCTGGCCGTTCGTGCGCTCGACGAGCTCGACGAAGAAGGTGCCGGCTCATCGCCCGTCGATCGAGCCCACGCCGCCGGCGGCCGCGCTCGCTGCGGCAAAGGCGGTGATTTACACCGCCGATGGCCGCGCTGTCGTGGTGAGCTGATCCGGTGGACGTCTGCAACAGCTGCGCAGCGGGTCTGCTCATCAAGGGGTGTGCCAGCGCGGGTTATTGCGTCGCTGGGCGTTGAACATCCAAGTTCAGCTCATCGTGCGCAGCTCGTGGACGGCCCCTTCGATCCGGCCGATTGCTTCGCTCAGCTCGGGAGACGATAGATGGCTTTATTGGAGTGCGCCGAAACGCGTCTTCAAGCCTTCGAGGCCCTTGGAGATCATGGTGTTGACCGTTGCGCCTATGAACGGGGTGCCCGCGCCCTTGAGCCGATAGCTCACCCGCCACTCCACCGTGCAGCCCGCACCCTTGTCCCTGACCTGGATGACCCCCGTGTAATCCGAGGCTGGCAACCCGCTCACCATCGTGTACCGCATGAGCCGCCGGGCGTCGTCGAGCTCCGCTAGACGTTCGACGACTTCGGATCCGTCCGTCAAGATGCTCTTCCGCAACTGGCCGACCCCTCTCCCCACCGTCTCCAACCGCACGACCATGGGGTGCCAGTCCATCAGCCCGTCGAAGCGCCCGATCACCTTCCAGGCCTCCTTGCTGCCGGCGGCGAGGTCGACTGCGCCGGTGATCTCGATCGGCGTCACGTTGGGGGGCTGCACGTAGGGGAACGCCTTGCCCCCCGGCTGCGTGGCGCCCTTGGCCCCGCCGTGGAGCATAGGCGTCCTGCCGCGGTTGGACTCGTACGAGATGAAGATGTTCATGATATTGGCGTCGAGGGTCCTGCCCCCGCCCGTGGCGTACTTCTTCCCCTCGAGCGTGCTGTGCTCGATCTCTCGGTGGCTGTCGTCGGTGGTCGGCTTGGTCACGTCAATCAGGAGGAAATCGTCCAGGAGCACGTTCGCAAGGGCCCTGCGCCCGGACTCTGTCCAATCGACCTTGCCGTCCCGCCTGTCCCAGAGGTCCAGTGAGAGGAGCAGGCGATCTCTGTATAGCGGCAGGCGCTTCGGGTCGACCGCGAACGGATCCTCCTGATTCCACAGGTCCCGCAGGTCGGTCTCGCCATCGATGAGCATGTGGAGGTTGGTCACCTCGGGCCGTCCGATCCGGTCGATCCGCGGGACGTTGCCCGCGAACACCCCCCGTGGAGCGCGGGGCGTCGTCTTCGCGATGACCCCGAACAGCGATCCCCTGCGCGGCTCGAGCACCTTGGTCGTGTCGAGCTCGATGACGATGCTCAGGACGTTGTTGTCCTGGAGGACGTTGGGGATGGCCTTCGGCATCCTGTTGCGGGGCGGCCACTCCCAGCCGGAAAAGAAGGGGTCCGACCTCAGCCCGGCGAAGACACGGAAGACGCCATCGGGTGTGGCGGCGCCTCGCTCGTCGCCGACGACCAGCGGCAAGGTCCTCCCGCCAGGCAACGTGCACGCCCCCCTTTGGCGCGGTTCGCCGCCGCTCGTCGAGGCCTCGAGCGATCCGAACTTGCAGGTGAACTGCAGCTCCTCCTTGGCGGCCTGAAAGCGGGCTTCGTTCCCCGATCCGGCGACCCGGACGCGGCGCATCGCGATGATGTAGTTCACGGCGTCGGAGAAGAACGCGGCGTCGCCCGCGATCGGGAACACGTCGGCGATGAGCACCGTGCGGTCGGCTCGCTCCGGGCTCTGAAAGGCGTACAGATCGGTCAGGTCCGCCGCCGGATCCCCGATGGCTCGCGGCCCGTCGAGGTGATCCGACGCGGCGGCCGGGAGACCGCCAAGGGGCCCGAGAACCAGGATCCCGAGCAGGAGACCGAGGAGCGGCATGACCGTATTCCCCCGGCGGCGGGCGACCGCTTCACTCGATGTGGGCCTATGGCACATGGGGGTTCTTCTCCGCCGGGTGCCCGGTTCTCGCGCGCGAGAGAGGAGACACCTGAAAGGCCTTCGTGTTCCCCAGGCGCGCCCGGGCCTCGGCGAGCAGATTGGCGGCGAGTCGTCGTTCACCGACGCGGACGGCGGCCTCGTGGGCCAGCTCGAAGGCGCGGAGCGTCGGCCGATTGGCCAGGTTGCGGCGAGCCAGCGACAGCGCCTTGAGCACGTCATTGCCGTCACCGAGGTAGAATTCGGCGGCGTGATCAGCGAAGGCGAGCTCGTGCCGCGCGAGGAGCCGATCGTAGGAGGCCCTGGCCCCAAGCAACTGTTCCTGCGCTTCCCGCGCGCGGCCCTGCTCCTTCAGGACCTGGGCGAGGCGCCACCTGGACTCCGGGTCGCCGCGGCGTGCCCCGGGTGTGAGGAGGGCCTCCGCCTTGGCGAGAGCGCCGCGCCTGGCGTAGAGCTCGGCGAGGTGGACGCGCGCCGGAACGTAAGCTGGCAAGTACGCCAGCGCCATTTCGTAATAGCGCCGCGCTCTCTCGGGCTCCGGCGCGGGTATGCGTTCGCCCCAGAGCACCCCGCGCTGGAAGCAGACCCACGCCGGCGGAAACGGGGAGACATCGCGGTACTGGGCGAGCGCCCGTGCATACAAACGGTCCGCCTCCTCGTACTCGCCGAGGTCCACGAGCAAGGCCGCGAGGGGAAGGAGCTCGTCGATGCCGGAGATGGTCTGCGCCCTTCTGCGACGCACAGCCAATACCTCCACCAAACCCTTGCCGGTCGCTTGCTGGATCGAGAGCCGCACCGGCTCGGTCATGGCCGCCCGGACGCCGCGGCGCGCGGCTTGGCGGAGGTCGGCTTCGGCCTCCTCGAATCGATGCAAGTACGCCGCGATCCTCGCCGATAGCAGGTAGGTCTCGCCGGCTTCGGGCTCATGGCGACGAAGCTCTGCGGCCAGGTGGTCGAGGCGATCCGGTGACTCCATGTCGCCCAGGAACTGCGCGTTCAACTGCTCGATCTGGACGATGCGATCCGGCGCGCCGTTCTTGCGGGCGAATCGGAGATAGTCGCTCCAGGCCGCGCGGAGCGAGCTCTCCAGATTGGAGACGGCGATGTCTCCGGACGTGGTCTGGAGGGTCGCAGCGCGTACCCCCGGCGCGATCCCGATCCCCAAGAAGAGCAACCCCAAGAAAAAGACGGCGATTGGTCTGATCGCGTGGGCTGGCATCGTCTGCCTCCTCGTGCACGTTCCGACGGCGACCGCGCCGTGCCACCTTGTGGGCTCATCCATCCGCGAACATCCGCAAAACGCACGCCAGCATCATTGGTACGGCGGCGCACATCGACGATGCCATACTGGATGAATTCAGGCCGTCGACATGGTGCCTCTGGAAACACGGTCCTCAGTTCTCGGCGCGAGCGAGCCAGGCTTCACGGGCCGAGGCAGACGAGATGTTCAAGCCTATGTCTGGAGATCAGCGAGCCAGCGCAGTGCTCGTAGGCCCGGCATGAACGCGTACTCACCGCCCCTTGTCACGACGAACCGCGGCAATCCGTGGAGGCGCCGCGGGATCGGCCGCCGTGGAATCGTGAAGCCGCCGTCTCCCTCGTTCGATCCGGTGATGGGGTCCTTGGCGTTGCCCGCCCCGATGAAGACGCCGCTGTTGACCCACTCCGTTTGCACGAATTCGAACTGCCGCCCCAGGTGCGCTCCGATGAAGGCAAATATGAGCCCCCTATCGACGCCATCGTCCTCCAGAACCCCTTCCGCGAGCGGAGGACCATAGACCGTTCCACGCCGGATCATCCGGTGCAGGCCGACCATGCCCGCCACACTCGAGTCTCGTGGGTTCACTCGCCGAATGTGTGATTCGAGAGGAGTTTTGAAGCCTGTCGGGTCGTCTCCATAGAGGAATGCGTTGTTGCGCAGCGGGTCGTCTCCCAGCTCGGGATTGTCGCTGGATGGGCTGAGCGCCAGGGGCGCGCCGCTCCGCCAGCGCCCCATCATCTTTGCCGCCAGGAGCTCCTCGTCGTCCGGGCTGAGCGAGTTCTCCTTCACGTATCGGCGGAACAGCGCCACGCGTTGGTACAGCTTACGAAGAGCCACGTACGTCCCGTTGCGACCCAGCGCCTCGGGCTGGGGCATCACGGTGCCGCCCAGCTCGTCCGGGTAGCCCAGGATGAATTCACCTGCCTTGTGAGGACGCTGCGCCGGGTTGGTCCCCGGAATGCCGCTGCCCTCGATCGCGGGATGGCTCATGCCGTCCCGGAACCCGAAGTGTTCCCTTGGACCGGGCAGCGCATAACAATCCTGGCGCCAGATCAACGCAACTCCCGGCAACGCCTGGATCGCTGCTCGAGCGCGCTCAAGCGCCGCCTCCAAGCCGTGCGCGTCCGGCGACAGCGCGGTGATCACGACGTGGACGTCTGGAGTTCCGAGCGGTGCCTCCCAGTGCTCAGGGCTGCTATCGCCGGTGTCTCCCAGGTGGCGCGCGCGCGCCGCCATCCCCTGCTGGAACTCCCACGCGAAGCTATCGAGCGACTCCTGCGGCACGCCGAGCGCCTTGAGGCCCTGGAAGGTGAGCGAGGCGCTCACCCAGGTATCGGATTCCGGACTCTCGCGGTGGGCGGCCGAGGCCACCACATTGCTGAGCCGCCTCATCAACTCCCG
The DNA here is from genome assembly GCF_051524405.1 of Sorangium sp. So ce119. Classification (NCBI taxonomy): domain Bacteria; kingdom Pseudomonadati; phylum Myxococcota; order Polyangiales; family Polyangiaceae; genus Sorangium; species Sorangium sp. So ce119. The sequence continues at coordinate 1,676,421 of NZ_CP150310.1, forward strand.
CCCTGCCTTGCGGTCGTCGATGCGTAGCAAGAGGTACGTCGCCACGTACGGCGAAGGCCGTGGGCGCAAGACCCCGCTCTGTATGTCCTCCAGTTCGAGCAGGCCGCTGACTGACTCGGGCATCGGTCTCCTCCATCGCGATTGCTTCTATCTGGCCGCGAGGTTTCTCCAGAACGTCTCCAGGTTGATCGCGACAGGAACGGGAGTTCTGCTCCGTGTCTCGCGACGAGAGAATGAGCTCACTGCATCAGGTCGAGCATCGTGGAAAGGGCGCACTTGACTTTGAGCGCCTTGACCACCTCCACTCCGGTGGCGTCCGGATACTCCGCGTATTCCATGAATGGCTGGGCTGCATGCTCACGTGCGAACTTGGCGAACGAGGCAGGGTTTTCCTTCCAGTCTACCGGAAAGCCTTCGAGTTGCTCGAATATCGTGTTTAGGCCTGCCTGTTTGAAGAGCAGCACCGCGTCCTCTACATACTTGTCGAAGTCTGTGTCGAAGAAGCCGATATAAAGGAACCACGTGGTGTCACCTTCCTTGTACATGGCCCAGCGCAGAAAATGGAGCGCGAGCGGAGCGAGCGCCTGGGGTTGCTCCTTTATCAGCTTTTCGACGGTCTTACCGTATGCGCGGACCACATCCTCCCGTCCTGGTATGACCTTGGCGATGATCGTGAACCCGCGTGACCTGGGGAGCACCGTGCCGAATCTCCCTGCCTCTATCTCTTCGTCCACTCTTGGCAGCGCTTCTGCAAGCGGTCGAATGTCGGCGCAATTCCGTGTCGAGTTCATGTCATCTCGCTTTCGTGACCGGTCGCTGTTTTCGTGCTAAAATGCTTCCCCCAAGGTGTGCATCATCTTCTGTTCCGCTATCCGCAGTGGCCGAACGGCTGGTTCGGGGAGCACCTCATGGCATGCAACCCTACATCGGGCGTCCTCTGAAGGATCTGCAGCTCACGGACGAGAAGCGCAAGAGCACGCGGTCCTCTTGCCTCGACCTGGGGTGCGCCTCGCGGAGGGTAGCGTGCTAGCGCTCTGACGACCCGATGACGTCGTGCACCGAACCCGTTCGGCTGTGAAGAGCGCCCACAGCCGAGGGGGCTCGCGCCTGTCGAGGGGCCGCCTTCACGCCAAACGCGGCGATGGTGAACACCGACATGATGGCACCGAAGATATCGAGCCTCATGAAGACCGCGATGCCGATGTGCAATCCGACCGTCGCCGCTACCCAGAGTCGCCGGGTCCGACGTGGCCAGATGAAGAACGGGTACCCGATCTCCACGAGCAGCACCATCCACCCCGCGGCCACGGCGATCCAGGCGTGGTGAGCGAGCCACGAAAAATCGAGCCGCCGGTACTCGGGCAGCATGAGCGAGCTCCACATCGCGTCTCCGTCCCACCACGCTGAGCCCAGCGCCTTTTCCACGCCACTCGAAAAGTAGACGAGACAGAGGTGCATCGGTATGACCCGCAACGCGAGACGCGCTGTCTCGCTCGGCTCGGGCGGCGCTCGTCCGAAGACACGATCGAGCGACAGCGCCGCGCCAGAAGGCATGAAGATGAGGTAGAGCAGGAAGATGTTCGCGAACTGGTCTGCTCCATAGTTCGTCCTTTCCGCCGTCATCATGAACGTGAAATGCACGAACCAGGCGCACGCCGCGGAGAACCTCGTCCTCCAGCTGAGCAGGAGGCCAGCCAGCGACAGCACGTAGAGAATACCCACTCCAGCGATCACCGAGCTCTCACCGACCCCGAAGCGCCAAAATGCGTCCACGAGGTGGCCGATCCGGGGGAAACCGATCGCGCCAGACCCGTCGAGGAGCTGTCCCTGAACGATGCCCGAACGCGAGTACAGCTCGGAAGCGATCGGCGCGATCAGCGCCGCCTGCATCAAGAGGACCGACGCGAGCCCTATCCGGAGCGCCGCCAAGGGCCGCGCCGACGCGGGTGCGAACGCGAATTGCCTCATCGAGCCCCACAGGCGCGCGGATGCCTCTCTGGCGTTCGGCAGGCGCAGGATATAGGTCCGCTGCCTCATGGCGGCGCCTCTTTCTTGATCTCGCCGGTAGCGAGCTGCGCCTTCATGTTGAACTTGGCCTGATATTCGACATACCAGCGCGGCTGCCATGTTCAGGAACAGCGGCCCCTCCTCATTCGAGAAGCTGCCCCGCAGGCCGGCGCGCGGAGCCGCACCTCACATCGCCCGGGGGGCCAGCGCAGGTGCGGAACGCGTGGAGCCTGACCTCGACCCCGGGCGCCGCGCGCCCTGGATCGTCGATCTCGTGGCGGCAGCCGCCCGCGTCCCACGCCACCTCGCGCGGCCGCGACCAGAGCGCGAGCCGCCGAGGAGCAGCACCGTGATCGAGCCGCCGATCGCCGGCGTGCGGATCTGCCGCTCCCGGCGCTGCGTCGCCTCGCCCGGTGTCCACTGGAGGTTGTTCCGCACCCGGTCGGCGAGGAGCTGCATCGCGACGCGCTCGCGGTCTCCCTACCGCTCCACGAGCCGGATGCGCCTCAGCCGGTCGAGCGCCGCGGGGCGCCGGGGAGCACGGCGGCGAGGGCGAGCCACGGATCGGTCGACCGCGGATCGGGCGACCGGGGGAGGGCTTCGCGGGTCTTGTGACGGGTGGCGCCGACGTAGGTGAACGCCGGGGCAGGGGGCCGCGAGGGGAGCTTGCCACGCTCGGAGTCCTTCACGTCGTCGTCGTCCGCGGCGAGCACCACGGTCCGGTCCGCGTCGTCGTCGTCCGCGGCGAACGCGAGCGGTTGCGGAGGCGGTGCGGCATCGGGGGCTGCCTCCGGCGCGGCGAGCAGCGCGCGGAGGTCCCGCGCCGCGCTGCGCCACCGCGGCGGCGCCGGCAGGACCGCCAGCCCGCTCGCCTGTGCTCCGTGGCTCTTCCTCTCCCCTGGGCCGAGCATGTTTCGCGGGCGGGCTGCGGCACCGTGGTTGACACGCCGGTGTCAAGCATTAACCAGAACCGGGGACGGTCGCCGGGACTGGCGCGCTGCGGTGCGGCCGCGCCGCGGTGCGGTGCGGTGCGGTGCGGAGAGCGTGGAGAGGACGGTGAACAGAACAAGCCGCTCGCTCTTCAGGTCGCTCGGTCTGGTCGCTGCGTGTCGGCGCTCTCGAGCGAGCGCGTTGACACCTTCGCGGCCCGGGTATAAAGTGATCCTCGCGGATCGCGGCGTCGGCGAGCCGGCGGGCTGAAACAAAGAACTGTTCAGCTCGAAGCTTCCCGGCCCGGGGTCTCAAGAGGTTTGAGATTCTAGAAAGGCGTGGTCGATCTTCTCGAAAGAGGAGGTTGACAGTCTCGCGACGGGATTCTAGAGTGCGTCCTCGCGAATCGGCGGAGCCGGAGAGCCCCCGAGAGCAACCGCAACGTACACACGAAGTACAAGGCGGAAGTTCGTAGCTCTCTCAACTGCCCGGTCGATCTCTCGAAAGAGAAGGTTGACAGCTTCGCGACGAGGAACTAGAGTCCTCGCCCCGCGGATCGGCGGAGTCGGAGAGCGCGTACAATCCGGGCAACCTGAGCAATCAGGTCTCTTCCGGAGAGTCGGCAGCCAGGTGGTCAGCTACC
>NZ_CP150310.1:1685000-2302500 GCF_051524405.1 Sorangium sp. So ce119
TAGGACACTTGAGAGGAGCTGCCCATAGTACGAGAGGACCTGGGTGGACGTACCTCTGGTGCTCCGGTTGTCCTGCCAAGGGCATAGCCGGGTAGCCATGTACGGAACGGATAACCGCTGAAAGCATCTAAGCGGGAAGCCGGCCTCAAGACCAGGTGTCCCGGGCCGCAAGGCCCCTAAAGACCCCTCGTAGACCACGAGGTTGATAGGCCGGGTGTGGAAGCCGAGCAATCGGAGGAGCTAACCGGTACTAATAGGTCGTGCGGCTTGACCATACTCCATGGAACGTGACGAGCATCGCGCCCGGAGCTCGGGTGTGAGCAGCGCTACGCAGCGAGCGAGAGACGCTTCAGAACGACGACGCGGTGAGGATCACCGCGAACAGAGAGCCTGCATGGCGGACGCCATGCGGGCTCTTTTGCTTTTGTCCGCGGCTCGCGGAGCCGGGCCAGCCGGGCCTCGCGGAGCTGCCCGGCCCGAGGAGACCCTGCTCTTCGCGCGGCGCGGGGGACCCCGCCGGACTCGCCTGAGACCTCGCTCGCCAGGCTGCGCCTGATCGCGACGCGTCCGGTCGCGCTGCCGCGGTCGGCGGGCGTCGCGAACAGCGACCTCGACCTTGCCGGGACGCCGCGCTCCCATGAGGGCTCCGCCTCCGGGGGGCTGCCGCTGGGCAGCTTTACCACGCCGGTTCCAGATGTACGGCGCGCTGCGGTTGCGATTATGTTCGCCGCATGCGGCCTCTGATGAAGCGGCCCACGCGGACGGCGCAGCGCGTCTATCGGCGTGGAGTATCCGAGCGCCTCGAGCCTCTGCACGCGGCTCGCCTCGATGGCGCGAACCTTTCGGCGAATCGAGCGCGCCAGGCACCGAGCCGGGCACGATGACAACGCACATAGAAACCACGTTGCCCGGCGAGGATCCCGCCGAGCTGCCCGCGGACGCATCTGCAGGGCAGGGCGCGGCGGCGCACGCGGCGGAGCGCCTCCCTTCCGTGCCGCGCACGGCGGTGCGCAGGCTCGTCTGGGCGTGCTTCTGGATCACGATGGCGCTCTGCCTCGCGCTGATGGCGTGCAAGACGGCGGCGCGCTTCGACCTGACCACGCTCTGGGACGACGCGTACATGTTCCAGCGCTACGCGCACAACATCCTCGCCGGGCACGGCGTCTCGTGGAACCCGGGCGGGCCGCCGGCCTACGGGCTCACCTCGCTCGCCTTCATCGTCGCCGCCGTGCCGCTCCACCTCATCACCGGCGGCAACACGAGCCTCGCCGCGATGCTTCAGAGCTTCATCTGGGGCCCGGTGCTGCTCGTCCTGCTCGTCCTGCTCGTCCTGCGCGCGGCGGGCGACGGGAAGATCGCGCGGCTGTCCTGCTTCTCGCTGGTCGCGTTCTGCGTGGCCCGCTCCACGCTGGCCGACCACTTCGTGAGCGGCATGGACACGTCGTTCGGCCTCTCCTTCCTCACCGCCTACCTGCTCCTCGCGCTGCGGCTGCTCGGCCCGGCCCGGGTCACCGGCGGGGTGGCGCTCGGCGCCTTCGGCGGGCTCGCCTTCTCGGTGCGGCCGGAGCTCACGGCCTACACCGTCCTCGTCCCGCTCGCGCTCGTCGTGCTCGAGCGCGACCGCGCCCGCCGGCGCTTCGGGCTCGCCGCCCTCGCCGCGACCGCGGGCGTCCTCGCCCTCCATCTCGGGGCCGCCAAGCTGTACTTCGGCTCGCCCCTCCCGCTCCCGTTCTACGCCAAGTCGACGAACCTCTACGGGTCAGGGATCCTCCGCGCCTACCGCGGCCGGCCGACCATCGATCTCCTCGACTGGCTCGACTTCTTCTGGCCGCTCTTCGCTGTCATCGCCCTCGACGTGCTCGTGGGCCTCGGCGCGCGCCAGGCGGCCCCCGGCGCGCCGGCGGGGGAGGGGCAGAGGACCGGCCCCCGGGCGTGGTGGGCGGCGTCCACGGCGCTCGACAAAGGGGTCCTCGCCGCGACGCTCCTGTGCCTCGCCTACTCGTGGTTGTTCGTCGTCCCGATCATGGGGTTTGCGCAGCGCTTCTATTACGCGCCGCTGCCAGGTCTCATCTACCTCGCATGTCGGAGCGCTGTCCGGCTCGCGCGGACGCTCTCCGACGCGCTCGGGCAGCCCGCGCCGGCCGCCCTGCCCGTGGCCGGCGTCGCCGCGCTGGCGATCCTCTGGCTCCACCTCGCCACGCCGCTCGCCACGGCGGGCAAGGACCTCGCGGGCGCCGCTGCGGGGAACCGGCTCGGACACTTCAACATCGTCAAGCACGGCAACACCTCGGGACCGCAGAGTTACTGGTTCGCGATCGATCGCGTCTCGACGCTCCCCGACGACCTCGTCATCGCCACGACCGAGGTCGGGATGCTCGGCGCGATGAACCTCGAGAAGACGATCATCGACATGGCCGGCCTGAACGACCGGCGCTTCGCGCTCGAGCCGTTCTCCGCGGACAGGTTCTTCGCGGCCTACAAGCCCGATCTCATCTACATGCCTCACCCGCACTACGTGAAGATGATCGAGGATCTGGAGGCCCACCCGGAGATGTCCCGCTATGTCGTCCACACGAAGAAGAAGCTCGGGACATCGCAGTTCGGCATCGCCATCCGGCGCGAGAGCCGGTACTTCGAGCAGCTGCAGCAGATCGTGAAAGAGAAGACGAGCTCGAAGTCGAAGTGACGCCCCGCGGCGCGAGGTCGATCGCGCCGAGGCCGAGCGACGCCCGCGGGTGAGGCAGTCTTGGGACGAGGCGTGGCGGCGCGCCCCAGCCCGCAGGCGCGATTGCGCGCCGCGCGCCCGAAACGCCGCGCCCGCTCGATGGCATGCCCGCTGCACCAGCCTCTCCGAGGAGAGCTGAAACCATGGAATTTCCGGTGCAGCGAGAAATGTTCACCCAGCCCGAGAACAACGGGTGGGTGCGCACCCTGGCCAGGTTTGGGTTTGCAGCCAAGGGCGTCGTCTACGTGTTGATCGGCGCGCTGTCGCTCCAGGCTGCCTTCAGCGGCGGCGGGACGGCCGGCGGGCGCGAGGCGGTCGGGCTCCTCGGCGAGCAGCCGTTCGGGCAAGCGTTGCTGTTCCTCGTCGGGATAGGGCTGCTCGGGTATGCGCTGTGGCGAGAGGTCCTCGCCCTCAAGGACCCGGGCCACGTCGGGAACGACGCGAAGGGCACGGCCGAGCGCGTGGGATGGGCCGTGAGCGGCGTCATCTCGGCGGGGCTCGCGCTGACGGCGTTCCAGCTCGCGCTGGGCCAGGACACCGGCGGCGACGGCGCCAGGACCTGGGTCGGCAAGGTGATGGAGCAGCCGTTCGGGGGCGTCCTCGTCGGCATCGCGGGGCTCGCGGTGATCGGCGTCGCCGTCCAGCAGTTCCGCAAGGCGATGAAGTCCCGCTTCGCGAAGGATCTCAGCACGCAGGGCATGAGCCCCCCCGAGCGCACCTGGGTGTTCCGGATGGCCCGCGTCGGGCTCGTCTCCCGCGGCGTCGTCTTCAGCATCATCGGCGTCGCGCTGATCAAGGCCGCGATCGCCCACGATCCGGGCGAGTCGAAGGGCGTCCGCGAGGCGCTCTCGACCGTGGCCGACTCGCCCTTCGGGACGGCGTTGCTCGTGCTCGTCGCCGCGGGCCTGTGCGCGTACGGCGTGTACATGTTCTTTTGCACGAAGTACTCGAAGCTGGCACACCCCGCGGCCTAGCGCCGCGGGCGCGAGCCCCGAAGGCGCCTGTCCCGCGGAGGTCGCGCCATGAGCACCGAGGTCAGAAGGCTCTATGTCCTGCTCTGCGGCTACGAGATCCTCGAGAAGACGGTCTCGACGCGCGACAGCGGGGGGCGCTTCGTCCTCGCCGAGCCGGTCTCGGCCTACCTGCTCGAGACGGCGCGGGGGCACGTGCTCATCGACGCGGGGCTGAACAGCGCCATCGTCCACGACCCGGCGCTGCGCGAGGAGCACTACACGAAGCAGGGGATTCGCCCGCCGGTCATCCTCCCGGAGCACGAGCTCGCCCAGCAGCTCGCGCAGATCGGGGTGCGACCCGAGGACGTCCGTCACGTCATCTTGACGCACATGCACCTCGACCACGCCGGGAATCTCGGGATGTTCCGCCACGCGCGCATCTCGGTGCAGCGCGCGGAGCACGCGTTTGCGTTCAGCCCGGCGCACGGGCCCGCCTGGTTCGAGCGCGACTACGACCTTCCTGGCCTGCGCTGGGATCTCGTCGAGGGGGACTGGGAGGCGCTGCCCGGCGTCGAGGTCGTCCTCACGCGCGGCCACACGCCAGGCCATCAATCCGTCGTCGTCACGCTGAAGGAGACCGGCAGCGTCGTGCTCGTCGGCGACGCGGGCGACCTCGTCGAGAACTTCTCCGACGAGATCCTCCCCGGGGAGAGCGTCGATGACGAGGCCGCGCTCGCCAGCATCCGCCGCCTCAAGCAGATCGCGCGAGAGCGCGGCGCGAGGCTCCTCCTCGGCCACGATCCGCAGCTCATCCAGCAGGTGCGGCTGCTGCCGGCGTCGTACGCTTGACGGGGGAGCGTCGCCCGGGGCGCCCTGCCCGCGGGCGGCGCCCGGCGCGCGCCCCGGCCGCTGCGCGCTTCACGCGATCCTCCTCGTCTGGTAGCCTCGCCCCAGACCGCGGCGCCGGCCGCACTGGAGCGCGACGTGAACTGCCCGAAATGCACCGCCTCGATGGATGTCATCACCTTCGGCGGGATCGACGTCGACCGATGCACCGCGTGCGGCGGTATCTGGTTCGACAGCCACGAGAAGGAGTCGCTCAAGACGATCGAGGGCTCCCAGCACATCGACACCGGCGACCCCGCGGTGGGGCGGAAGAACAACGATATCCGGCGCGTGCCGTGCCCCCGCTGCACCACGCCGATGGTGCGCATGGTCGACCCGCAGCAGCCGCACATCTGGTACGAGACCTGCAGCGTGTGCGGCGGCGTCTACCTCGATGCCGGCGAGTTCCGCGATTACAAGGAACACACGCTCGGCGACTTCTTCCGCAGCCTGTTCGTGCGGCCGCGCGGCTGACGGGGCGCCGCCGCGCGCTGTCAGCCGCGCTGCGGACTGGCACCCACGCCGGCCGGCGAAGCTCAGCCGGGAGGCGCCCGCTCGGCGATCTCCGCGAACGAGCCCTGTCCGGCGGGGGCCTCGGGGAACGTCGCCAGGAGCTCGCCGGCGCGGAAGACCCACAGCGTGCCGGGCGTCGCCTTGTTCCAGAGCTCGTCGCGCGTGAGCGGCTCGGTGGCCACGACGGCCATGCGCGCGTCGGGGCCCATGCCGTGGACGTCGTTGAAGTTCACCTTGAGGTCCGCGTCCACGAGCGTCGCCTCGCCGAAGGGGGCCTGGCGGAGGATGCAGGACAGGTTGTCGCCGCAGCGGGCGAAGAGGTGCTCGCCGTCCGCGAACAGGAAGTTGAAGACTCCGTCGCTGCCGAGCTCGTTCCCGAGCTCGTAGAGCGTTCTCCCGAGCTCCCGCCCGTCGGTCGGGTACTGCGCGCCGTAGGCGCTCCGGAGCTCCTCGAGGATGACGCAGAAGGCATGTTCGCTGTCGGTGTCGCCGATCGGCGTCTCGAGGTGGAGCTGTCGATCCCTGACCGTGGGCAGGGTGCCGTTGTGCGCGAACACGATGTGGCGCCGGTGGAGCACCCGCATGAAAGGGTGCGTGTTCTTCAGCGCCGCGCCCCCGCGCGTCATCTTGCGCACGTGGGCGATGGAGAGCGCCGTGTGGATCGGGTTCTCGCGGATGAACCGGGCAAGGGGGCTCGAGAACGCGGGGTCAGGCTCGAGGAACGTCCGAGCGAACAGCCCGTCATACAGCGAGACGCCCCAGCCGTCCGCGTGCGGCCCCGTCTGTCCGCCGCGGAGCGCGAGCCCCGTGAACGAGAACACGATGTCCGTCGGCACGTTCGAGACCATGCCAAGGAGCTCACACATGACCTGGATCCTCCCGCCGCGCGAGCGCATCGTCGACGATCAAGAGCCCGGTGACGCCGCCGCCCGCGGAGACGTTGCTCACCGCCGAGGCCGAGAGCCGCACCATCGCGCCTTCCATGCGGCCTGCGAACACGAAGGGGCAGAGATCGAAATAGACCTCTTCCTCGACGATGCCGTCGCGGAACGTCGGCATGCGCGCGGTGCGCGAGGCGCTGCGCTCCTGCACGATCGCGCGCTGCGCCTCGCCGCCGAGGACGGCCTCCCTCCACGCGTCGGGCGGCGTCTGCCACCCGAGCAGGACGCCCTTGCCGCCGTACTCGTCGTTCGGCTTCAGCACGAAGCTCTCCTGTTCGCCCAGGACGAGCTCGACGAGATCTGCCTCGCGGCCCCTCCATTCGGTCCGACCTGCCTTCACCCGGCGCGTCCAGGGGACGTGCGCCGCGATCGCCGCGCGCTGCTCGCGCGAGAACAGGCCCGAGAACTCGGGGTCGCTGAGGACCGCGAACGCCGCCTTCTTGTTGAGGGGCTTCGTGCGGAACGAGTTCGCGACATGCGCCGCGCGGTCCCGGTACGCGCGGACGAGCGGGTGATCGACGCCGCGCCGCCCGATGAGCTCCTGCGTGATCACCCGGCGGTAGACGAGATCGATCGGCTCTCCGCCGGCGGACAGCCGGACGCCGTCGTACTCGAGCTGGTCCGGATCGACGATCATCGTCCGGTGCCCGTCGGCCGAGAGCAGGTGCGCGAGCACCTTGAACTCGGCCGCCGTGTCGGCGGTGGCCCAGTCGACGATCGCCACGGTGGGCCGCGGCTCGCGCCCGCCCCGCGCGGCGTACCCCTCGCGCAGCGCGCGGATCAGCCCGCGGTGCGGCGCGGGCGTGCGCAGGCCCGGCCGGCCCCGGAAGGGCGCCATGTGGGGGAGGGCCATCAGCGTCTGCTCGATGAGGAGCTGATCGGTGATGCCAGCGGGGGAGTCGGCGTTGAGCTCGATGAAGGAAAAGCCACCCTCGGTCACCAGCATGTCGAGGCGCCCGACCGTGAGGAACGGGCCCTCGCCGGGATCCAGGGCCGCGAGGGCGCGCTCGTCCGCCGACATCCCCAGCTCGTCGGCCAGGGCGGGATCCACGAGCGCGCGCCGCGCGACGCGCTCGAGCGCGGCGGCGACCCGCTCGGCGGCGCTGGCGACCGCGGCGTAGTCCTGCTCCGTGATGAGGTAGGGCCGCAGGTGGCGGCACAGCGCGCGCGTCCCGTGCACGAGCCCGAGCTCCCGCTGCCCCTCGAGGAACGACGCGAACCGCGCCGCATCCATCGCGCCGGGCGCGGCGAGCTGCGCGTCGAGCTGCTCCGCGAGCGCTCCTCTCGTGTCCCGGTTCATGACCACCTCACGCCGCGCCCGCGCCCGGGATCGCCCAGGCGTGCACGGGTTGTCCGGAGTCGACCTCGGCCATGTACCGCTCCAGCATCCTCCGGAGCGCCTCGTCTCGCGGCGCCCCGCGCGCCTCCATCGCCTCCAGCGCGCGGAGCTGCCATACGGCCCCGGTGACGCCCCTGGCGACGCGCCGCTCGAAGATCTCCAGGAGCTGGCGGGCCTCTGCCCCGTCCACCCCGGCGGTGAGCAGCCCCTCCTCGACCTGCGGCAGGAGCGAGAGCAGGAGATCGCGCGCGCGGATCCCCCTGGGCGGGGCCCCCGGCGCGGTCGGCCAGACAAGCTCGGCGTCGAGGCCGAACTGCGCTGCATGGTAGAAGTTCCTGGCGGCCAGGCTGAAGGGGAATGACGGCAGGAGCTCGGAGACGGAGGGCGCGAGCGCGAGGATGCCCCCGAGCAGGAAGCTGCCGTTCGCGAGCATGTCGTCGAGGGTCGGGCCCGACGGCAGGGCGCGCAGCTCGATCCGCAGGTGGCCGTCCCCGGCCGGGTCGTAGACCGGTCGATTCCAGTTCCAGACCGTGCCGTGGTGCAGGCGGAGCTCGTGGAGCTGGGGCACGCCGCCGGCCCGCGCGCACGCGAGGACGTCCTCGTCGCTGCACACGGGGAGGATGGGCTCGTGCAGCGCGACGCTCTCCATGAACAGCTCCGCGGCGCCGTCGCGCACCCAGCCGGTGCCGAAGCCGATGCGGGCCGGCTTCTTCCAGTCCGCGTCGGGGTCCGGCGGGCGGTCGTCGCCGGCCTGCTTGAACACCGCGACCCGCGTCTCGTGCCACAGCCGGTGGCCGAGGAAGATGGGCGAGTTGCCGGACGCCGCGAGCACGGGCGCGGTCATCATCATGGCCGCGTTGAACAGCCGCGCGAAGGCGTCGGGGGCCGCCCGCAGGTGGACCTGGAACGCGGTGTTCGCCGCTTCCATCGCGGGGTCGTCCGACATCAGATCGAGCGGCTCGGCCCCGTCGATGCGGATGTGGAACGGCGCCTTGCGCAGCCGCGTGAGCCCCGCGGCGAGCGCGCGATACCGGGGCAGGTTCGTGATCGTCCCCGGGTTGAAGTCCTGCCGCCGGAACGTCGGCAGGATGCTGACCGGGACCACGCGCGCCCCCCGCGCCGCGGCGCGCTGGCGGATCGACTCGGCTGTCGCGCGCATCTGCTCGCGCAGCGCCGAGAACGGCCGGCCCGCGAGCGGCACCGCCTGCGTGCTGAGCTCGATGTCGAACGCGCCCATCTCGGGCGTGATCATCGGGCTCGCCGCCGCGCTGGCGATCTCCGGCCCGATCGGCACGGGGCGCGCCTCGCGGTCGACGAGGAACATCTCGAGCTCGGTGCCGATCGTCGTCTCTCCCAGGCCGAACCCCGGCCGGCTGAGCACCATCTCGAGCGCCGTGAGGTTCTGCTGGAGGCGCGCTTTGAACAGCCCGTAATCGACGGTCCTGAAATGATCTTGCTGGATCTCGATGCCCAAGGGACCTCCCGCTGCGATCCCGGCGAGAGCTGAGCCGCTGTTCGAACCGGGCTCCCGCCGTGGGCTGGAGCGCGCGCGTCGCCGTGATCGTGATCTTCCTGCCAGGGCTCGCGCACTGCAAAGCCAGGGCCATGAGCGGCGAGCTCGTCGAGGGGGCGCGCTGCGGAGGAGGTTGGTTCCTGGTTGTGCGGTTCCCCGCGTCCGTCGAGCTCGACCGGTGTGGCGCGCTGGCGGCCTGTGGCAGAACGCCGCGTGGGTCGCTGCTGGCCGGTGTCGCCGCTATTTGGGGCCGGCGCAGCGGCGCGAGCTCACTGCTCGGCGCGCGGGACGCGCTCGACGGTGCATTGCCCCGCCGAGCAGCGGGCGAGCGTGTCCTCCTTCGGCGCCATGCACTTCGCGACCGGGCAGCTCTCGGCCGCGCAGCTCCGGGCGCGCCACTGCTCGTGCGCCGCGAGCGCGTCGCGGTGGAACGCCTGGTTGCACGGCGGGCAGAGCTGGTCGCAGCACTGCTCGGGGCGAGCGCAGGACACCACGCAGTCGGCGTCGGTGGCGCATCGAGGCTCCGACGCCGCGCCGCTGCCGTCCAGGGCCGCGGAGCCGGTCGGCGCCGGGGCGCCGGACGTGGGCGCGATGGAGGTGGGCGACGTGGTGGTCGTGGGCGCCGGCGCCTGCGCCGGGGCTTCGCTGCGACAGCCGGCGAGAACGGAGAGGGCGACGAGCACGAACGAGAGAGCGCGCGACGAGGTCTTCATGCCGGCCATCATGGCACGAGCGCGCCGTGGCCCACTCCTGGTCCGTGCGCACCAGGGTCTTCTTGTCCCCGGCGGGACGAGGGGGCGAAGTTCAGGCCGCCTTGAGCGAGCGCTGCCCCGGCGCGGTGACCAGCGGGCGTACCCGGGTGAGGAGCTCGGTGAGGAACTGGTCTGGCTGGGTGAACGCGGCGAAGTGCCCTGCGTTCCTGATCAGCGCGAACGCCTTGTGCGGCGCCTCGACCTCGGCGAAGTACTCCTCGGCCAGGGAGGCGGGGGTGAACACGTCGGCCTCGCCCTGGAAGATGAAGAACGGCACCTCGAAGCGGGTGCCCAGCCGCCGGGCGTCGTGGGACATGAACTCGTCGAACAGCCTGGCCGCGGCGAAATCGAGGCCGGCGACCACGTGTCCGATGTCGCGGAGCGTGTAGGTCGGCGACGACAGGATCAGCGGGAGCAGCAGCCTCCTGTCCAGGTCGCGTATCACTGGATCCATCTTCATGACCCACCGCTGCTTCCGGCTCCAGCCGCGCACGTCCCACCGCGACGGGTCGGCGCCGATCGCCTCGAGGGCCGCGGCTCCCTCGGCGTTGCCCGCCGCGCGCAGCCGCTCGAGCGTCACCTCGTAGGACATGGCCTCGCTGCGCGCCATGTTCACGTTCTGATCGGTGCCGACATAGGCGGAGAACAGGTCGGGCCGGCGCTGGACCATCGACACGCCCACCACCGTGCCCATCGAGCTGGCCAGCAGGATCACCTTGTCTTGCCCGAGGTGCGCGCGCAGCAGCTCCGCGAGCTCGATCCCGTCATCGACCATGCGGTCGAAGGTCATCTCCCCGCTGCCTGCCTTGCCGTTGCGGCCCAGGGTCTTGCCCACGCCGCGCCGTTCCCACTGGACGATCGTGAAGTGCTCCTCCCACGGCCGCAGGACCGGCGTGAACATCGAGTACGGCGAGCCCGGCCCGCCGTGCAGCACGAGCAGGACCGGGTTGTCCCGGTGCTCGCCCCGGATCCCGATCCACTGGTCGATGCCGCCGAGCCGGACGAACCTGTCCTCGACGATCGCGTTCGGGGCGCGGATCTCCAGCGCCCTCGCGATCCGGCGCTGGCGCACCGCGCGGTAGGCCAGCCCGCCGAGCACGGGCGCTGCGAGGACGCCGGCCACGCCGGCCAGGAGGGTGTGCATCACGTCGTCACCTCGTTCGGAAAACTGTTTGTTTCGTACACTGTTTTGTTTATGCGATACACAGTTCCGGGATGGCTGTCAACGGGCGTCAGAAGCGGTCGCGGGAGCGGGGGACGGGAGAGCGCGCGCGGGCGGAGGCGAAGGAGGACGAGATCCTCGGGAGCCCGTCGCGCAGCGCCGAGCTGCTCTGGGGGGAGCGCGAGCGGCCGAGCCGCGGGCCCAAGCCCGGCCTCAGCGTGGAGCGCATCGCGAGGGCCGCGATCGGGATCGCGGACGCCGAGGGGCTCTCGGCCGCGTCGATGCAGCGGGTCGCGAGCGAGTTCGGCTTCACGACGATGGCGCTGTACCGCTACGTGCCGGGCAAGGCCGAGCTGATCGAGCTCATGATCGACATGGCGATCGGCGAGCCGCCGGCCCTGGAATGCGTGTCAGGCGGGTGGCGGCACAAGCTGGAGGCGTGGGCACGGCATCTCTGGGCGGTGTTCCTCCGGCATCCCTGGGCGCTGGGGGCCACCGGTCACCCCCGGTTCATGGGGCCGAACGAGCTGGGGTGGCTGAACTCCGCGCTCGACGCGCTCTCCGGGACCGGCCTCTCCGGCGGGGAGCGGCTCGAGGCGTTCCTCGTCGTCCTCGGCCACGTCCGGACCGCGGCGCACCACGCGGTGGACAGGCGCCTGCGGCAGCAGGGAGGCATCCCGGGCGAGCCGTGGGGGGCCGTGATGACGGAGCTGGTGCAGAAGCACGGCGACCGCTACCCGGCGGTGAGAGAGGCGATGTCGTCGGGCGCCTTCGGGCCGCCCGCGGACGACGGGCTGGAGTTCGGCCTGCGCTGCGTGCTCGACGGCATCGGCGTGCTCATCGCGGAGCGCGCGGCGCGGTGCGCGGGCTAATAGAACGACAGCGGCTGTCCCGTGGCCTCCACGACCGCCATCCACAGATCGTCCGTCGGCCCCACCTGCTTGCGCATGCGGACGGCGAGGGGCATGGGCACGTGCACGAAGCGGCCGTGCCACCGGCCGATCAGCATCTCGGTGTTGCCCGCCATCGCGGCGTGGACCGCGTTCCGGGCCATGTTCCAGCAATACACGCTGTCCGAGGGGGACGCGGGGACGCTGCGGATATGATAGCTCGGGTCCAGGTACTTCAGCGTCGCCTCGACGCCGCGCGCCTTGAAATGGGCGTTGATGCGGTCGCGCAGGAAGAGGCCGATGTCCTTCAGCCGGACGTTGCCGCTGAGATCCGTCGCCATCGGCTCGGCGCTCGAGGTGCAGTGCTCTTGCAGGGCCCCCTCGGCGACGACGATCACGGCGTTGCCGTGGCGGGCCAGCCGGCGCTCGAGGTGCGCGAGCAGGCCGCACGGGCCGTCGATCTCGGCGTGGACCTCGGGGATGAGGACCACGTCCACGTCCGCCGACGCGAGCGCCGCCGAGCACGCGATGAAGCCCGAGTGCCGGCCCATCAGCTTGACGAGCCCGATGCCGTTCTTCGCCCCCGAGGCCTCCACGTGCGCGCTGCGGATGACGTCGACGGCGGCGGCGAAGGCGCTCTCGAAGCCGAAGCTGCGGTCGATGAACTGGATGTCGTTGTCGATGGTCTTCGGCACGCCGATGACCCCGATGGGCAGGCGGCGCTCCTCGATGGCCCGGACGAGCGACATCGCGCCCCGGATGGTGCCGTCTCCGCCGACGACGAAGAGCGCGTTGATGCCCATGGCCTCGAGCGTGTCCGCCATCTGGTGCGGGTCCTGGTTGCCCCGGGACGTGCCGAGGACGGTGCCCCCCATGCGGTGGATCTCCTCGACGCTGCGCGGGTCGAGGCGCATGGGGGCGTGCCCGAAGCGCGCGATCAGCCCTTCGTAGCCGTAGCGAAAGCCGAAGATCTCCGGCACGCCGTAGCTGTCCGCCATCGTGAGCACGAGCCCGCGGATGACGTTGTTCACGCCGGGGCACAGCCCGCCGCAGGTCACGATGCCGGCGCGCATCTCCCTCGGATCCCAGAACACGCGGTTGCGCGGCCCGGCCAGCTCGAACGCCGGCGGCCGCGGGCCGGAGGCGCCCGCCAGGACGGCGGACAGGCGATCGTCGAACAGCACCTTGTCGGCCTCCCCGACGTACACCGTGGCCTTCTCGCCGAGCTTCTCGGCGACGGGCGAGGGGTACCGGCAGGGGCCCAGATCCTTGATGGCGAGATCGGCAGAGGTCACCACGCGGAATGCCTCCGTGGACGAGGACGTCGCCCCGCGGCGCGAGCCGCCGCGGGACCCGGGCATTGTCATCCGGCGCCGGTTTCGTCCGCATTTCGGGGACGAGAAGCTGTCGTAACGCCCTGACCGGGCCGCCGGGGCCCGCTGCACGTCGGTGCCGCTCTTCGCGAACCACGCGGCGTGACCGGAGGGTGCGCTTCGTGCTTCGACGGGGAGGGGCGTTGCGGGTGAGGTCGTCGGCCTTGCTATGCTCTCGCGGTCATGCCGGACCTCCGCACCCTCGTTCCCGGCGACGAGGCCGCCCTCGAGGCGTTCCTCGTCCAGCACGCCGAAAGCTCGATGTTCCTGCGCTCCAACCTGCGCGCTGCAGGCCTCGTCGAGCCGGCGACGCGCGTCAGGGAGAGAATTTGAACCACAGAGGCACAGAGGGCACAGAGGAGAGAAAAAGACGCTTTGATCCTCCGTGTCCTCTGTGGTTCGTTCTCTCAGGGGATCTCCGGCGCGCGGAGCGAGATCGCTAGTTGCACGATCTCAGATCGGCCCACTCGGCCGGGCACCACGACGCGGGGTTGCTGGGCGGGCAGGCCGGGTTGGACCACCAGATCTGCTGCGTCGCCGTCCACAGATGGCCGCCCTGGACCACCCGGGCGCCGGGCGAGTACACCTGCCCCGACGCCCACGCCGGAGCGCTGCGGCAGCTGGTCCCTGTTGTATAGAGGCGGCCCTGGGGGATCACCTCCCGGACCTGGCTCGGGCTCGACCAGTACAGCCTGCTCAGCGCGCCCCCGCCGGAGTCGAAGTACTCGACCTTCAGGTCGTAGCTCTGGCCCGCCACGAGCGAGAGGGTGGCGCTGTCGTCCGTCGGGCTGTGGGCGGTCCAGTTGTCGATGACCAGCGCGCCGTCGACCCAGACGCGCACCCCGTCGTCGGACCGGGTCGTGAGCGTGTAGGTCTCCGAGTAGCGCGGCTCGAACTCTCCGGTCCAGCGCACGGAGAAGTTGTCGGCCGGAATGCCGCTCGCGGGCGAGCCCTCACCCCAGTCGAAGCTCACCCCCGGGTCGGTGCGGACGACCGGCGTGCCCGACAGGGTGGTGTTGGCGAAGTACTCGCCGCGGAGGCCGGTGCCGTTGCCGTCCGGCGGCGGGGTGCAGGCCTCCCAGGTCGAGGGCGACGCGGCGAGGTTGCGGTTCTGGTAGGCGTAAGGCGCGACCTGGTTGAACGACCAGGTGCTCGCGCCCGACATCGTTTGCCAGACGCCCGCCGTCGTCTTCCGCTCCTGGCGGAGCATCTTGATCGGCGCGTCGCACGATATCTGCGGCGTGACGTAGCCGTCCGTGCCCCAGTGCTCGACGTCGTGCGTGTACATCTCGACGGTATCGGGCGCGTCCTCGGCCAGGAACTGCCAGCCCGTGCCGTCCTTCATGTCGACGTGGAGGCAGATCCGCGTGCCGTTCACGTCCGCCACGTGCGCCGGCGTGCACCGCTCGTACTTGAAGACGACCTGCTGCCCCGGCTGCAGATAGCCGAGGTTGCCGCCGAGGGTCCCGCCGCAGGTGCCCCCGGAGCCCCACTGGGTGTTGCAGTTCGGGTGGTTCCCCACGACGCCGTTGTCGTCGCCGAAGTAGTAGACGAACCAGCCCTCCGGCGTGTGGTAGAGGCCCGACTCGATGTTGTAGTACCACTGGCCCACCGCGGTCCAGGCGGTGCTCTCGTTCAGGAGCTCGGGCACTTCCCACTCGATGATCCAGCCGCGCGTGTCATCGATGTTGCCCGTGTAGCTGCTCGTGAGGTCGTAGCTGCCCCACGCCAGGGTAGCTACGCCGAGGGGCTCCTCGTCCGCCCCGGCGACGCATCCGCTCGGGCCGAGCGCCCCGAGGAGCAGGAGCGCGGCAGAGGCGCCCAGGCGGGCGGCGCGCGACGCGCGGAAGGAGCTGGCATGTGTCTGAAAAGCGCTATCGTTCGGCATCGAACCTTCCCTGAGAGACGCTCCGCGCCGCGCGCGAGGGGCGGCGACGCGGGCGTGAGGTTTGAGGAAGCACGCCGAGCCAGCCGAGGGGGCCAGCGCTCCGCCGCGTCGTCCGGGCGTGCTCGCGCGGGGCTCTCGCGTGGCTCGACGTCCGGTATCTAGCGAACGGGTGTGCGCCTTCCAGTGCATAGGCGGCATGCGCCTCATGCAGCGCATGCATCTATGCGCGATGGCGTCGAGTCCGGGGGAGGGGAGCGGCGCGCCTCTCGCGCGAGCGCCGGCGCGTGGTCCCTCGGGTGCGCGCGCTCTACAGCGGTCGCATCATGAGCTCTTCGTCGATGTACCGGTCTCCGTCCTTCATCGCGCGCGGGAGGACGCCTGTCGCCTTGAAGCCCGCGCGCACGTAGAGCTCGCGCGCGGCCTCGCTCGTCGCGGAGACGCCGAGGTGGACCTGCTCGACGCCCGGTACCGCTGCGATCCGGGCCAGCGCCGCGTCGATGAGGGCGCGCCCGTGCCCGCGCCCCCGCGCCTCGGGCGCGACGTACATGCCCCACAGGTCGACGCGGTGCCGCGCCTTGCGGTGCCCGTCCCGGTAGAACCCGAGCATCCCGACCAGCGCCTCGCCCTCGAACGCACCGAGCACCGCGCTGTCCGAGGTGTCGCTCTGCTGCCGGAGCCGCGCCACCAGATCCTCGATCGGCCGCGCCTGCTCCTCCTCGAACGTGGTCAGGAACGGATCGGGCTCCTCGCGCAGCGCGCGGAGCCTGAGCGCACGGAGCAGGAAAGCGTCTGCGTCGGTCAGTCGGCGAACGGACATGGTGCCTCTCCCCAGAAGCGCACTGTCAAGGTCACCAGGCTCGTTCCTGGTTCATGAGAGAAAAAAACACAGAGGGCACAGAGGGCACAGAGGAGAGAAAAATAAATTCTTCTCTCTCTCCTCTGTGCCCTCTGTGCCTCTGTGGTTCAAATTCTCTCCCCTCATCTTGCCCACCAAGGAGCCAGGGACGACCTGCGCGTCGCTCAGCGCGCCACGCTAGAACTCGACCATCAGCCCCACCGTCGGATAGATGATGAAGCTGTCGAGATCCACGGCGACCGCCCGCTCCCCGAGCACGGAGAGCTCGCCGCCCGTGAAGATCTCCGCGAGCGTCAGCTCGAAGCCGAAGAACACGTGCTTGTAGCCGAGCGCGACGCCGGCCTGGCCGCCCACGTAGAGCCCGGTGCCGGAGAACGAGGCGATCTCATGCTCGCCCGGGTAACCGGTGAAGGCGGGCAGGTCCACGGTGAGGCCGGCGTCGAACGTCGTGAACATCAGGCGAGGACCGCCCCAGACCCGGTACCACGTGCCCGCCGTCCCGATCTGGACCGGCAGATCGATCTGCCATCGCGTGAAGTCCTCGAGCTCGACGATGCCCAGGATGCTCACGACCGGGAACCCCACCACGTAACGCCCGACCCCGACGCCGGCCGTCAGATCGACGCCATCCTTGTCGCGCTTCAGGAGCTGATAGCGGGTGCCCAGGCGAAACGCGCTGCCGGTGTAGCGGAGGTTGAGCTCCCAGCGATCGAGCGCTGTATAGCCGATCCCGAGGTGCGGCGTGACCGAGGGCGGGTTCAGCGCGAGCGCGCCGCCCGCCTCGAAGAGCGTCTGTCGCTCGCGGTCGGACAGCTCCCGGGACTCCGCGACGTCCGCCAGCACGAGGCCGGCGTCGATGATCGAGGCGATCGCGCCGGTCGGGATCGAGACGTCGAGCCCGAGCTCGGCCTGGACATGGCCCTTCTCGGCCACGTGGGCTGGCTGGAACGTGGAGAGGGCCGGGGCGCAGCCGCACGTCCAGAGGGCGAGGAGCGCGAAGGCGAGCAGGCGCATGGCGTCCCCACGCTACCACGCGCCGCCGGGCGAAAGGCCGCGCTCGCCGGATGCTCACGGCGAGGCGATCGGCCGGCCGGGATCAGTCCCGCCCCTTCGGGCCGCAAGCCCCTCGGCAGCCCTGTCGGCGCCGCGGCCGAGGCGCCTTCCGGGCGCCGCGCCGATCCGGTAGTGCTGGCCCCGGCTCCGCCCGCGTATGCCCCTTTCGACAAGGTCTCCGTCCGTCGCCGAGCGCCTCGAGCGCGCCCTCGAGGTGCTGGTGCCCGCGCTCGACATCGTCGAGGCGCGCGTCGACGAGGGCGCGCCGCCCGCCTGGTGCGAGGCGCGGGGGTGGACGGGCTTCCTCCTCTCGCTGTCCGACGGCGATCTCGCCCGCTGCGAGGCCGAGGGGCTCGCGGCGTGCATCGGCGGGCTCGACGGCGCGCCGCCGAGCCTCGTGGCCCTGGCGCGTGCCGCGGACGAGGCCGCGAGGCTGCCCCGGCGCCCGGTCCAGCCCCTCCCGCCGGCGTCCCTGGACGAGCTGAGGGCGGTCCCGGCGCGCAAGCGGCTCCAGCTCGAGGCCCTGCTCGGCGCCGTGGCGCCGATGGCCGCCCGGGCCCGCCGCCTCGTGGACGTGGGCGCGGGGCACGGGCACTTCACCCGCCTGGCCGCCGCGCGCTTCGACCGCGACGCGATCGGCCTGGAGCGCGAGCCCGATCGCGTGGCGACCGCCTCCGCGCTCGCCGCGGGGGGCCGGGCGCGCTTCGTCGCGTTCGACGCGTGCCAGGAGGCGCTCGCGTTCGCGCCGGACGACCTGCCGGTCGGCCTGCACGCGTGCGGCGAGCTCGGGGACCGCATGGTGACCGCGGCGGCCGAGGCGCCCTGCGACCTCGCGCTGGTGTCGTGCTGCTTGCAGAAGATCGGGGCGCCGGCGCGCGCCCCGCTCTCGGCCGCGGGCTCGGCGGCGGGGCTCGTCCTGCGGCGCGAGGCGCTGGGCCTCACCAACCTCACGGCGCGCCGCGCCGGCGTCGAGGCCAGCCTGGACGAGGAGCTCGCGGCGCGCGAGCGGCGGCACGCGCTGCTCTCGCTGCTCCGCGGCCGCGGGCTCGACGTCGCCCTGGGCGAGGAGATGCGCGGGATCAACCGGCGGCGCGCGCACGGCGGCCTGCGCGAGCTCGCCGCGCGGGCGCTCGCGCTGCGCGGCCTGGCCCCGGCGACCGAGGCCGAGCTCCGCGCGCGCGAGGCGGCGGCGCGCGCGGCGTTCGGCCGCATGCGCCGGCTCACGCTGCCGCGCTACCTCCTGGCCCGGCTCACCGAGGTCACGGTCTCGCTCGATCGCGCGATGGCCCTCCTCGAGCGGGGCCACGAGGTCGAGGCGGCCGTCGTCTTCGAGCCCGAGGTGACGCCGCGCAACATCGCGATCTTCGCGAGCGCGCGGCCGGGAGGGCTCGGGGGCTGATCGGCGCACAAGTGTCCGAAATCAAACGAAATTTCCCTGTTTGCGCCCCTGCGCCTCTGCGCTCCTGCGTTGCAATTTCTCCCCGATCGCCCCGGCCATGAGCGCCCGGAGGCGCCCGGCCTACGGGGTGCTGACGGTGATCTCGCCGAGGAAGGTCCGGCCGTTCTGGCGGCTCGTGGACGAGCGGTAGGTCTCGGCGACCGGGTAGTCGTACCGCGCGTCCATCGCGTTGTAGAGGCCGAACACGTAGCGCGTGTGAAAGCGGCGGATCTCCCCGGAGATCGTGAGATCCGCGACGATCGCCGTCCCCGTCGAGGCGTCCCCGCCGCGGGGGATCCGCCGCGGGGCCTCCACGTTGAGCCGCAAGCCGGCCGAGAGGAGCCGGTCGACCGCCGGGATGACGCCGCGGAACGACGCGAGGTGCTCCGGGACGTTGATGAGCCGCTCCCCGCCCGCGCGCTGCGCGCGCTGGTAGCCGTAGTTCGCCGACAGCATCCACCCCTGCCGCCACTCGCGGCGCAGCTCGACGTCGGCCCCGGCCACGATCGCCGCCGACCTGCTGTTCGCGTAACGCACCACCCCGGGGCTGTCCTCGGTGAAGCTGATGAGGTCCGAGGCGCGGCTCGCGTGGATCGCGCCGAGCGCGACCCACGCGTCGCCGAGGCGCTGCGAGTACTCGATCTCGCCCGAGAGGATCGACTCCGGGGAGAGCCTGAGGCCCCGATCCGGGTCGACGCCGGCCACCTGCGTCTCGCCGTCCGCGTAAAACTGCTCGGAGATGCTCGGGGCGCGGAAGGCACGCCCGCCCATGATCTTCAGGACCCCTCCGGGCGTGGGCCGGACGATGATCGCCGCGCGCGGGACGACGATGGGCTCGAAGTCGCTGTAGGCGTCCACGCGCGCGCCCGCCGACAGGCGCAGCCACGGGGCGGGCGAGCCGTCGGCGATCAGGTAGCCGGCCGCGAAGGCGTAGGTCGCGCGCTTGTCCAGGATCACGGCGGGAGGGTCCAGGCGGACGTTGTGCAGCGTCGCCTCCGGGTGCGTCTGCACCTCGCCGCCCGCCGTGATCCGGAGCCCGGAGAGCGGCGTCCACGCCGCCCGCGCCTCCAGGCCCATCCAGGTGCCGTACTGGTTCTCCGAGACCAGCTCGTCGAACGCGTAATGGCCGTGCCAGACGAAGCGGTTCACGTGGCCGCGCACCATGAGCTGCAGATCGGGCGTGAGCTGCGGCTCGAAGCGCACCTCGGCCATCATGTGCGTGTCCTCGTACCTCGTCCCGAGATCGTTGAGCCGCGTGCCCACGTAGCCGATCGGCACGAGCTGCTCGCGCGTGTGGGCCATCCACTGCGCGGTCAGCGGCCCGTACCAGGCGCGCCCGTACGTGCCGCCGGCCCGGAAGGCCTCGGTGTGCTCGGCGATCTGCGTGCGCGGGCCGTCGCCGGGCTCCCGCAGCGCGACCGGGACGTCGAACCCGTCGGAGCGGGCCGCGGAGACGCTCGCCCGCACGCCCGCGTCCTTGCCGGCGTTGTAGTGGAACCCGGCGCGCGCGTGCCCCACGCTGTCGTAGTAGGCGCCGACCGCCGCGTGCGCGGAGGTGGGCTCGTCGCGCCCGCGCGGGACGAGGTTGACGATGCCGGAGAGGGCGCCCGTGCCGTAGAGCAGCGAGCCCGGGCCGCGGACGACCTCGATGTGATCGACGTCGTGCAGGTCGTCGCGCGCGTCCGAGCCCACGAACGAGGCGTTCAGGGTGTTGTCGTTCGTCGAGTGCCCGTCCGAGAGCACGAGCAGCCGGTTGCCGTAGTCGAGCGGCTCGCCGAGCCCGCGGATCCCGGCCGAGTAGACGACGTGGTCGTTCGAGAGGTAGACGCCGCGCGTGCCGCGCAGCGCCTCGGCGATGGTCGGGTACCCGAAGGCGCGCAGCTCCTCCTGATCGATGACGCTCACCGAGGCCGGCGCGTCCTCCATGCGCTCGAGGACGCGCGAGGCCGACGACACCTCCCGGAGCGGCTCCATCGTGAGGTCGCGCAGCTCCGCCTGCTGGCCCGCCGCCACCTCGATGGTCCGCTCGACGGGCGCGAAGCCACGCAGGCTGACGCGGACGCGGCGCCGGCCCACCGGGACGCCCTGGATCACGGACGGCGTGAAGCCCATGGGCCGGCCGTCGATCTCGACGAGCGCGTTGGGCTCGCCGCCGCGCACGAGGATCGAGCCCGTGAGCGGGCTGAGCGTCGCCGTGACGGGCACGGTCTCGTGCGCGTTGACGGTCAGCGTCTGCGGCGCCGCCTGGTAGCCCGGGCGCGCGAAGTAGAGCACGTGGCGGCCCGGCGGAAGGTCGATGTCGCAGGGGGCGGTGCAGGCGGGCGGCGCGCCCTCGCTGTCGACGTGCACCGTGGCATCGCTCGCGCCGCGCACGTCCACCCGCACCGCGCCGACGATGCGGCGGAGCACGACGAGCACCTCCTTGGTCTGCCCGAGCTTCACCTCGAGGTCGTCCACCGTCATGGTCTCGTGGCCCGCGAGCTCCACCAGGATCCGGTAGCGCCCCTCGGCCAGGGCGAGCCGGCGCGGCGTCTTGCCCCGCACGCCGAGGTCCTTGCGGTCGACGTAGATCCGGGCGTCCGGCGGCGACGTGACGATGTGCAGCACGGCCACGCGCGGCGCGATCCGCTCGAGCGCGGCCCGGACCTCGGCGATGATCTGCGCGTCGGTCTCGCCCTCGAGCGCGTCGTCGTAGTACCGGTGCGCGTCCGCGAAGCGGCCCAGCTCCTCGTACGTGAGCGCGATGTTGAAGACCACGTTGCGGTTCGGCACGAGCCGGTTCGACGCGAGGAAATGCTCGAGGGCGGCGTGGAACTGCCCCTTCTTGAAGAGATCGCGGGCGAGGTCGAAGTGGAGATCGGCCTCGTCGGCCTGGCCCTCGCCGTCGGCGCGGGCGACGGAGGCCTGCAGCAGGGCGCCCACGAGCAGGGGCACCGCGGCGAGCCGCCACCGGCGGGCGCGCGGGGGCCGTCCGGCGCGCGTGCTCGAGGGCTCTCGACGCATGCCGCTAGTTCCGCCCGCCAGGAGTCCGGCCAGGGATCAGCAGAGATTTTAACGCCAAGGCGCCAAGGCGCGAAGACGCAAAAAAATCAATCATTTCATGCATTTTTGCGTCTTTGCGCCTTGGCGCCTTGGCATTGAATCTCTCTTCTCGCGAGGCAGATCCCTGGCAGGATTTCTGCCCGGCGGAACTAGCGGCGCTCGCGCAGGCGCGCCGACCTCGCCGGCGCCGGCTCGCCGCTGGCCGCGGGCTCGCTGGCGGCCGCGGGCTCGCCGCTGCCCGCCGGCAGCGCCGGGCGCGGGCGGGCCGGCCTCGACGACCCCGCGGGCGCGAGCGCCGCGCCGGCCGCGCCGAACCCGCTCGCCGCGACGGCCGCGGGGGGCATGACGGCCGCGGACGGCGGGAGGAACGAGGGCCCGGGGTCGGCGCCCGCGGGCGCCGCAGGCCGGTCCGGCGCCGGCGCGACCGGCGAGGCCACCTCGCCGGCGGGCGGCGCGCCCGCGACCGGCGCCGTCGCGCGTCCCAGCCACGCGAGCGCCGCCGCGCCCCCGACGATCACGAGGAGCGCTGCCGCGACCGCGTGCCGCCATCCATGCCGCCCGCGCGCCTCTGCGCCGCGGCCGCGCTCGCGGGGCTCGGACGGCGCGGCGGCCTTCGCCCGCAGCGCGTCCGGGCGCGTCGCCGTCGTGGAGAACGGGTCGGCCGCGGGCGCCAGCGCGGGCGTCGCCCCTGGCGCGCTCGTCGCTGCCGGCGCGGGGGCGGCCGCGGTCACCAGCGCGACCGTCGCCGCCGGGACGGACGCCCGCGCGGGCGGCAGCGACGGCGACCGCGCCGTCGCCGGCGCGACGTCGACCGCGGACGCCTGCGTGGGCGGCGACGACGACGTGGGCCTGTTCGGCCGCTCGATCGCGACGCACCGGGAGGCCGGCGCGGCGTCGCGCGGTCCGGTCAGGGTCTGGGCGTCCTCGTCGACGGCCCTCGGGCGGTCCGGTGGCGGCAGCGCGTCCGCGGTCTCGCCCCCCATGGCCCTGCGCAGGATGCGGGCCGCCTTCCGGCGCGCGGACTCCGACCCCAGCGGCTCGAGCAGCGCGACCAGCTCCGCGACCGTCTGGGGCCGGCGGTCCGGGTTCTTCTCCAGGCACATCAGGATGACGCACTCGAGCTCGACCGGGATCTCGGGCCGGTGCGCGCGCGGCGGCACGGGAGGGTCGGTCACGATGCTCACGAAGAGCGCCGACACGGACTCGGTCTCGAACGGCAGCCGCCCGGTCAGGAGCTGGTAGAGCGTCATGCCGAGCGCCCAGATGTCGCTGCGGGCGTCCACCGTCCGGGTGCTGCGGATGTGCTCCGGCGACATGTAGCGGGGCGAGCCGAGCACCACCGACGACGCGGTCAGCTTGGCGTTCGCGCCGAGGACGCCCGCGTCCGACGCCTTCGAGATGCCGAAATCGAGCACCTTGATCAGGGCCGCGCCGTCCTTGCGGCTCGCGAGGAAGAGGTTGCCGGGCTTGAGGTCGCGGTGGACGATCCCGAGCGCGTGCGCCTCGGCGAGGGCCTCGCAGGCCTCGATCACGTAGCTCACCGCCTGCTCCGGGGGCAGGGGGCCGCGCGTCTCCAGGAGCGCCTCGAGGTCGATGCCGTTCAGGTACTCCATCACGAAGTACGGCAGCTCGTCGTCGGTGTGCCCCACGTCGATGACGCGCGCGATGTGCTCGCTGGCGATGGCGGCCGCGGCCTGCGCCTCGCGGAAGAAGCGCTCGACGGCGCCGGGGGTGGTGCGCCCCTCGGGGAGCAGGAACTTCAGCGCGACCCGGTGGCGCAGCGAGACGTGGTGCGCCGCGACGACGAGGCCCATGCCGCCGCGCCCGATCACCCGCTCGACGCGGTACTTGCCGCCGATGATGTCCCCGATGCGCGGAATCCTGCGCCACGAAGCCGGTTCCGCCGCTTCCCAGCCTGCTTGGGCCATCGACCGATGAGTATACACCAGCCCCCCCGGCCCTCCGGCACAATCTCGCCCCGATCCCACCCGCGCCGGCGCCGTGTGCGACATGTTCGCTCTCGACCCCACCCGCGCAGTCGGCCGGCGCGCCAGGCGAAGTTTTGCGCCGCGCGCCCAGGGGAGATGCGCGGCGGGCGCCGCGCGCCGCTGCGCGTTGCTATGCTGGCGCGCCGCCCTCGGAGAGGTCTCATCATGCATGAATTCACCGCGACTGGCCCGCTCGTCGGCGGCGCCCTCATCGGACTCAGCGCGTCCCTGCTCCTCCTCTTCAACGGGAGAGTCGCCGGCGTCAGCGGCGTGCTCGGAGGGCTCCTGTTCCCGTCCCGGAGGCCTGGAGACGCCGCCTGGCGCGCGGCGTTCCTGGCTGGCCTCCTCCTCGGCGGCCTCGCGCTCGCGGCCGCGCACCGCGGCGCCTTCCCCGCCGTCGATGGCGCTCGCTCGATCGGCCTCGTGGCCGTCGCGGGGCTGCTCGTCGGCTACGGCGCGCGGCTCGGCAACGGGTGCACGAGCGGCCATGGAGTCTGCGGCCTGAGCCGCCTGTCGGTCCGGTCGCTCTGCGCCACGATGACGTTCATGGCGACCGCGGCCATCACCGTGTACGTCAGCCTGCATGTGCTCGGAGCGGCGCGATGAGGCAAGTCGCGCTCGCGCTGCTCGCCGGCGCGCTGTTCGCCGTGGGGCTCGGCGTCTCCGGCATGACCCAGCCGTCCAGGGTCATCGGCTTCCTCGACGTGGCCGGCGACTGGGACCCGAGCCTCGCGTTCGTGATGGTGGGCGCGATCTCGGTGCACTTCCTCGCCTACCGCGTCCTTCGCTGGCAGGAGGGTCGAGAGCGCGCCGGGGCCGCCCGCGCGCCGCGCTTTCCCCTGCTGGCTGACCGCATGGACGTCCCGACCCGCACCGACCTCGACGCGCGCCTCTTCGCCGGAGCGGCGCTGTTCGGCGTCGGCTGGGGGCTCGCGGGGTATTGCCCCGGGCCGGCGCTCGTCTCGCTCGCGACCGGCTCGCGCGCCGTCGTCGCCTTCATCGCGGCCATGGCGGCCGGCATGGCGATCGAGCACTTCACCAGGGCGAGGGCCCAGCGCGATGAAACGGCGCGATGAAACAGCGCGATGACAGCGCGATGAAACGGCGCGATGAAAGCGCGATGAAACAGCGCGATGAAAGCGCGATGAAACGGCGCGATGAATCAGCGCGAGAGGAGCGAGGGGACCCAGGGCGAGAGCCAGCGCCAGCGCGACGCCGCCGACCGCGACCGCGGTGACACCGTACGTTCAAGCCAGGTCGCCCTTGCGGCGCAACTGGGCGCCATGTAATGCTCGACGCCCGGTGCCCGCTGCTGGCCGCGATCGTCCGCGGTCTGGTCGACGAGAGGCTTCGGCCTTCACCAATGCTGGGAGAGCGCGCCATGAGGATGTCACTCGGCCCCTTTCTGGGGGCGACGGTCGGTCTTTGTCTGCTATCTGCCTGTGTCGAGCCGGTCGGCTCGACCGGGCTCGCTGCCAGCGAGGCCGCCACGGAGAGCGAGCTCGGGGCGGCCGCCGAGGACCAGCCATTCGAGGTCTGGGCCATCGACCAGTCCAACACGAACGGACTGGCGTACGGCGGCACGGTGTACATTTACAATGGCCAGGGCCTCGTGGGCGCCTCCGGGGTCAATCCGGCCGCCGCGGAGGTCATCGACCTCGGGGACGAGACCGCGGCGCTGTGCTTCGCGCAGACCGGCGCCAATCCGGTGCGGCCGCACATGCTCTTCTTCAACGCCGCGCACACCCACGCGGTGCTGTCCTTCGTGGCCAGCGGCCACGTCGCGATCTTCGACGCCGAGACCCGCGCGCCGGTCGCGTGCCTCCGCTCCTCGCCGGGCGCGGACGGGGCGCGGCAGGCCCACGCCGCGGTGCCGGCGCCGGACGACTCGTACATCCTCGTGGCCAACCAGAACGGCAAGCTGCTCGAGCGGATCGCGACGGACTACGCCGCGGGCACCTTCGCGTGGGATCAGGACGCGACGCTCGACCTGACGAGGTGCATCGCGCCCAGCGGGGATCCCTGCCAGTTCCCGCACATCCGGCCCGACAACGCGCCCATCTGCCCGATCATCGACGCCACCGGCACCCACGGCTTCATCACGCTGCGCGGAGGCGGCCTGTTCGTCGTCGACCCCGCGGCGACGCCGATACAGATCGTGGGCGAGTACGACGCGACCACGGTGCACGGCAACGGCTGCGGCGGCGTCGAGGCCGGAGGCTCGATGTTCATCGACTCCGGCGGGGGGACGGCGGCGAACCTGGATCAGTTCGACCTGTACCGGTTCCCGCTCACCGGCTACGCGGCGACCAACGCGGCCAACACCCCGCCGCCCGAGGTGGTGTTCACCGACCCCTCGCCGGACCGCGACGCCCACGGCACGCTGCTGACGAAGCACGCGCGCTCCGTCTGGGTGCTGGACCGGATCCGGGGCGTGGCCGAGGTGTTCGACGTCGCGACGAACGCGCGTACGGGGACGGTCGACCTGAAGGGGCCGTACTCGAGCGATCCCGCGCCCGACCTGATGGACATGTCGCCCTCGGGCAACCGCATCTTCGTGACCTTGCGCGGTCCGACGCCGCTGAGCGGCGACCCGCACGCCTCGGTGGGCAGCACGCCCGGCGTCGGCGTCATCCACGTGACCGCGAACGGGCGCAGCGGCAAGCTCAAGGCCATCACGCCGATCACCAACAAGGATGGCTCCGGCGTGGAGCGGGCCGATCCGCACGCGATCCGGGTGCGCCGGCTCTGAGCGCGCCGCGGCCGCCGGGGCGCTCGGAGCCCCGTGCCTGGCCAGCGCGACGGCCGCCCGGGTGCGCCCTATTTGCGGTGCTCGTCCTGCTCGACGGCGGCCGCGCCCTCCTTCGTCTCCCAGAGCCGCGCGGCGATGGCTTCCTTGATCCACGCGAGGTGTCGCGCCTCGTCTCCGCGATTGCGCTCGACGACGGCGCGCGCCTCGCCCGGGAGCTCCATCTTGAGCGCGGCTTCGTACATGTGATTCGACAGCTCCTCGTTGCCGAGCATCGAGAGGAGCGCGCTCCTGTCGCCTCGGCTCGCGATCGCGGTGAACCCCTCGATCAAGAACCCCTTCAGATCGCGCTTGATCTTCGGCTCCTCGCCGCTCGCGCGGACGATCTCGGCGAGATCGTTGATGTGCTGCTGGTGATCGTCCTGGAAGCCCTTGAGCTTCCGGCGGATCTCGGAGACCTCGCAGGCGTCGAGCGCCTGCTGGTACGCGAGCACCGCGTCGGCGTCGAGCTGGATGAGGTCGTTCAGCTTGTTGACGGCAGTCTTGTTCATGCGGGCGCCTCCCGCGAGGCAGGATGAGGCACGCCGCGGAGGAGGCCTACCGGGCAGTTCCTGAATCTGCGCGGGCGCCGCGGAGCGAGCACAACCAGATGTCGTGAGCGGCGTACGCGGGAGTCGAGCTGTTGTGTGCCGGGCGGAAGGCGCCGAGGGCGCGACAGGCCTGTGATCTGGAGGGGGCTGACGACGGCGCGGCTATCCGGATCGCCGGAACAGGTTGAGCAGCCGGCGGAGCAGCCCGGGTTTCTTGGCCGGAGCGCTCGCCGTCGCCTGCTCCTGACCGCGGCGCGCGGACCTGGGCGCGGCGTCGGCGGGCGCCGCCGCGGCAGCGTCGCGGGTCTTGCTCGCGGTGGCGGAAGGCTTGTTGTTCGAAGCGTCGCGGGGCTTGCTCGCGGCGGCGGAAGGCTTGTTGTTCGCGGCGCCGCGAGGCCTGTTGTTCGCGGCGTCGCGAGGCCTGCTGTCCGCGGCGTCGCGAGGCCTGCTGTCCGCGGCGTCGCGGGCGACGTCTGCGGCTCGATGCGCGGCGCGCTCCGCCGCCCCGTCCGGCGCGGGCTTCGCTGCCTTCTTGCCGGACCGCGCCTGGACCTTGGCCTTCATCGCCTCCTTGGCGGTGAGCGCCGGCTTCTTCTTCTTCGGGAACGCGGCGCTCGGCGGAGGCACCCACGCTGTCTGCTGGCGCGGCTCGGGGGCCGCCGTCGTCTCCGGTTCCGGGGGGGGCGGCGGAGCCGGCGCCTCGGCGCGCTGCGGCTGTCGGGACGCCTTGCGGGCGGCGCTGGGCGCTCCGGCGGCAGGGGCGGCCTTCGCCTCGGCGGGCGCCGCACCGGTGCCTCCTGCATCGCTCCGGGCGGCGGCCCCTGCGGCGGGCGCGCGGCGCTCCCGAGAGGCGGATCCCGGCGCGGCACGCGGTCCGGGCGCGCGGGCCTGGGAGGCGTCGTCGGCGCCCTCGGCGCCTGCCCGGCCGTGCTGCGCCGCCCCCTCCCGCGGCGCCCTGGTCCGTTCCGTCGAGCGCCGCTCGGCAGCTCCACCGTCGCGCGCCTCGCGCTCGGCAGCTCGTCCCTCGCGCGCTCCGCGCTCGGCAGCGCCGCTGTCGCGCGTCCGGCGCTCGCTCGCTCCGCGCTCGGCGGGACCGCGCTCGCGCGCCCCACGGTCGCCCGGTCCGCGCTCCCCGGAGGCCGCCGGGCGTCGCGCCGGGGCCTCCTGCGCGGGCGGCGGCGTGCGCGGCCGCCTCATATCGATGACCCTCCGCGGCCGCGTGCCAGCGGGCGCTGCGGCGGCGTGCGCCGCGTCGGAAGCCGCCGTGCCGGCGGGCGCTGCGGCGGCGTGCGCCGCGTCGGAAGCCGCCGTGCCGGCGGGCGTCGCCGCGGCCGTTGCGCCCCCGGCCGCCGCCGTGGCGTCGCTGGACGAGGCCTCCGCGGCGCCCTCCGCCGCCTCACCAGCGGCGTCCGTCGCCCTCTGGTGCGGCGCGCGCTCGGCGCCGGGCTCCGCGCGTTCCGGCTGCCCCTCCTCGTTGTCCGCTGTGTTGTGCTCGACCATGGGCCTGCTCCATAGCGTTGTCCGGGGCTCCGCGAAACCGGATCCCTCGCCCGCTCGGCTCGAGCCCGGGGTGCTCTCGGCTCATCCCCATCATCACGGGCGCTCGTGCTCGCGCGCGAGCGCCTGGAAGCTCTCCTCCACGAGATCGAGGAGATCCTCCGTCGCGCCGCGGGCGATCCAGGCGTCGATCGCACATTGCATGACCGCGATCGCGCAGCTGGCCAGCACCCGCGGCGCGAGGTCGCGCTGCGGATCCAGGTTCATCCGCGCGGCGAGCGGCTCGCAGATGGCTTCCGCGCAGTGGCCGAGCCGCTCGCTCTGCCTCGCGCGGACCGCCGGCGTCTTCGAGACGAACCGCTGGACGGCGACGAACCGCGGCAGGTTCCCCTCGTGGAGCTGGCCGAGCGTGTCCCGGATCGCGTTGCGCAGCGCGACGAGCGGCGGCTCGCCCGGAGGGCGCGCGCCGACCGACGCGCGCGCCACCTCGATGAGCTGATCCATCCAGGCGATGAGGAGGTCTTCCTTCGACTCGAAGTAGCGGAAGAACGTCCTCCGCGAGATCTCGACCGCTCCGAGCACCTCGTCGAGCGTCGTCTGCTCGTAGCCATTCTTCAGGAAGAGGTCGATCGCGGTCTCGATGATCTGCGCGCGCGTCCGCTCCTTCTTCCGCTCTCGGAGCCCCGGGGCCTGGCCCTCTGCCATGCGGCCAGGCTACCACGCGCAGGATCCGGGTGCCCCTCCTTGACAAATGCTACTCAGTGGCACATTCTTCCCCCTGTCGCTGCTTCCTGCCGATCTCGGGCGAGGGAGCGCGGCTTCACAGGGTCGGAGTCCATCCAGGGCCGTCCCCTCGGGCGGCGGCCGAGGCCTCGGCGCGGCCATCGCGAGCATGGGCCCTCGCGCGCGGGCGCATCGCCGGAGGCCGCTTTGCAGCGGATACCGACGTCACCACCGCCGCGCGCGGGTCGGCTCGCGCGATCCGCGCGCCCAGGGCCGTTGTCCGCCGAACACGCGCGGGGAGCCGGCCTCACAGGAGCCATGATGAACACCAGGGAACACGACAAGGTCGCGCTCATCACGGGCGCAAACCACGGCATCGGCCTCGAGCTCACGCGCCGTTTGCTGTCGGAGGGCTTTCAGGTCATCGCGCTGAACCGGTCGGCGTTCTCCGAGGACGATCCGCTGATCCGGGAGAGCCTCGATCGCCGGAGGCTCCGTGTCCACAGGGCGGATCTGTCCGATTTCGAGGGCCTCGGGCGCGCGCTCGGCGCGATCAGGGCGACCGAAGAGAAGATCGATGTGCTGTTCAACAACGCCGGCGGCAGCGTCCCGGAGCTGACCTTCTCCAGGCAAGGCCGTGAGCTGCACTTCGAGGTCCAGACGGTGGTGCCCTACATCATCGCGATGGAGCTCAGAGATCTGCTGCGGAGGGGGACCCTGAAGACGGTCGTGAACACCTCCTCCAAC
Source organism: Sorangium sp. So ce119 (assembly GCF_051524405.1). Taxonomy (NCBI): domain Bacteria; kingdom Pseudomonadati; phylum Myxococcota; order Polyangiales; family Polyangiaceae; genus Sorangium; species Sorangium sp. So ce119. The sequence goes on from NZ_CP150310.1 coordinate 1,714,618, forward strand.
GCGTTCGATACGACGAGGCGCTTCGATCCCGACGCCCTGGAGCGCCCGGCGTCGTTCAAGCAGCTCTTCGGCCCGTACGCGACCTCCAAGCTCGCGCTCTCGCTCTGGACGCGTGAGGTGGCGCCGCTGCTCGAGGGGGACGGGATCGAGATCCGGAGCGTGGATCCAGGGGCCAACAACACGCTGAGGAAGGGGAAGCGGTCGGGGCTGCCGTTCTACGTGGAGCCGCTGATGAGGTTTTTCTTCCCACCCCCGAGCCAGGGCGCTTCGCGGCTGTACGAGGGCGCGTTCGGCGCGAACCGGGGGCTCTCGGGCGTCTACCTGAGGAAGGACCGCGCGATGGATCTCCCGTTCCGAGAGCACGGCCCGAGGGTGCTGGAGAAGGTGCGATCCATCCACGAGCGGGAGTTCGCCGCCCGCTGAGCTCTCGCGTTCCTGCGAGCAACAGTGAGCCCGGGACCGCCTTTGGCCCTCAGCGCGCGCCGGCGACGGCGCGCCACCAGGGGGTCGGCGCGTCGATGTGCTCGGGCTCGATGGCCGCCCCGATCTGCGGCGTCACGACGCGCGCGCCGCGCTCGGCCGCCACGGAGAGCAACGTCTCGGCCGGCTCGTCCCAGTCGTGGAGGGCGAGGTTGAACGTGCCCCAGTGGACCGGCAGCAGCGTGCCGCCGCCGAGCATCTGGAACGCGATCAGCGCGTTCTCGGGGCCGAGGTGGATCGTCCCCCACGCGGGGTGGTACGCGCCGACCTCGAGCATCACCAGGTCGAAGGGGCCGTGTCTCCGGCCGATGTCCGCGAACTCGGGGGTCAGCCCGGTGTCGCCGGAGAAGAAGACCTTGCGCCGCTCTGCCTCGATGACCCAGGAGGCCCAGAGCGTCTTGTTGCCGCTCGTCGGCCCGCGACCCGAGAAGTGCTGCGCCGGCGTCGCGGTGAAGCGAAGGCCGCCCACCTCCGCGCGCTCGTGCCAGTCGAGCTCGGTGATCCGCGCGGGGTCGACGCCGAGCGCCTCGAGGTGCGCCCCCACGCCGAGCCCCGTGACCACGGGGACGCGCGTGCGGGCCAGCGCCTCGATGGTGGGAGCGCAGAGGTGATCGAAATGGTCGTGCGACAGCAGGACGGCGTCGAGCGGCGGCAGCTCCCCGAGCGTCGCCGGGACGGGGTGGAAGCGCGCCGGGCCTGCGAACGAGACGGGGGAGGCGCGCTCGCCGAACACCGGATCGGTGAGGACGCGGCGGCCGTCGATCTCGAGCAGCACGGTGCTGTGGCCGAGCCACGTGACCCGCAGGCCGGTCGTGCTCCGCCGCGCCCAGGTCTCGTGAGGCCGCGCGAGCGGCAGCGGACCGGGCGGCGACCGCCGGCCGCGACCGAAGAAGTACTCGCCGATCACGGGCAGCGCGCCGCCCTTCATCGCCGGTCCGGCGCCGGACGGGTTCTCGAACCTGCCGCCCCTGAACTGAGCGGACGCGCGCGCCCGCTCGATCCGGAGCCCCTTGCGACGCTGAGAATCGTTCATGAGGGGACGACCTCCTGCCGGGCGCGGCGCCTGGCGAGCCAGAGTCCGAACGTGACGGTGACCAGAGCGGCGCCCATGCCGACCCACGCCGACGGGGGGGCGTCGCGCAGGGCGTTGAAGACACGTTCACCGAAGTACGCAGTGGCCAGCAAGGGAAGGGTATAACCGGCCAGCGAGCCCCAGAAATGGGTGGAGAAGCGCACCCCGGAGACGCCGAAGAACACGTGGAGCATGGGCGGCATCCAGAGCACGAGGCGGAGCATGAACACCGTGAAGAACGCCCGCCGCCTGAGCGCCTCGTCGTAGGCGCGGAAGCGCGCCGGCACCCGCTTCGATACCCAGTCGCGGGCGACGAAGCGAGCGAAGGAGAAGCCCACGACGCTCGCCGCCATGGTGCCCGCCATCGAGAGCGCGAACGCCACCGGCCAGGGCCAGATGAGCGGCGCTGCCAGGATGAACACCGTACCCGGCACGCCGAACGGCTGGAGCGCGGCGTACGCCGCCACGAACGCGACATACCCCCACGGCCCGAGCTCCACGAGCGCCTGCTTGATCCGCGCGGGCTCGCCGAAGATCTCGAGCAGGCCCGCGCGCTGGGCGGCGGCGAGGAGCGCGATCACCGCGGCGACAGCGCCGATCTTCGCGCCCCGGAGGGCGCCGCCGGCCGCCGCCGGACCGGGCAGGGGCGCAGGCGGCGAGGTCCCGGCCGGCTCGCCGGGGGAAGCGGCCGCGCCGCCGGGCGGGAGCGCGAGTTCGGGCAGAGGATCCGGCGGGCGCACCGCACGAGCTTTACGACCGGTGACCAGTTTGTCAAGTGTCGTGTTGACAGGATGGACCCGTCGTGTCAATTTTGGTCATCGTGAGCGAGACGAGCGCCGCCGACAGGCCCGCCGACGAGCGCCGCCGCAAGCTGATGGACGCGGCGCTGACGGTGTTCCTGCGCTTCGGCTTCCGGAAGACGTCGATGGACGAGGTCGCGCGCGCCGCGAACGTCTCGCGACAGGGCCTCTACCTCCACTTCGCCACGAAGGAGGAGCTCTTTCGCGCGTCGGTGGCGTACTTCCTCGACTCCTCGCTGGCCGCGGTGACGACCGCGCTCGCCGCCGCGGAGCGCCCCCTGGAGGAGCGGCTCGTGGCCGCGTTCGACACGTGGACCGGCCGGTTCGTGGGCGCGTTCGGGGCCGACGCGGCGGACCTCGCGGCCGTTACGAAGGATCTCGTCGGCCCCCTGGCCGCCGAGCGGGAGGGGCAGTTCATCGAGGCCGTGGCGGACGCCCTGCGCGCCTCCGGGCTCGTGGCCGCCTACACGCCCGCGGGCGTCACCGGGCGCCAGCTCGCGGACACCCTGTACGCCTCGGCGCGCGGCCTGAAGCACAGCGCCGCGACGCGCGAGGATTTCGTCGAGGCCATGTCCGTCGCCGTGCGGGTGATGTGCCTGCCGCAGCGGGAAGAGCGAGAGAAGCGGACGAAGAAAGGGCCGGCGGGCCTCCGCCCCGAGGGCGGCCGGCCGCGCAAGGCGCGCGGCGCGACGCGATGACGAGAGGCGGCGAGCTCTGCTGGGGTTGCGTACTGCTGTCCTCCTCTGCGGTCAGGATGAGGACCGAGGTCGCCATCACGGCCCCGAGGGCCCACGGCGCCTGCCGGCGAGGAGCGCAGCCCTCACCCAGGGCCGGTCAAACGATGTTCTGGCAGGACGGACGCTGAACCGCCGCGTTCACTCCGCGGCCTGCGCCTCGGCGTCCGCGCAGCAGCGGAAGCCGGCCTCGTAGCCGTAGTCGTCTTCCTTGTGGAAGGTCGTCATCGGACGGCACTGGCTGCGGATCGGACCCCACCAGCCGCCCTTGAGCCCGCTGCGGTAGGGGGCCTTCTGGTCGGTGCGCACCACCCACTCGTTGGCGTTGCCGTTCAGATCGAAGACGCCTGCCCACGAGGCGCACGCCGCGCGCGAGCCGGCCGGCTCGCGGCCGTCCAGGCGCGAGAGCTCGGCGGCGCACCGCTCGTTCTGCTGGCACGCCTCGTAGTGGAGCAGCCGCTGCGAGTGGTCCGGAAAGCGGTAGTCGCGGTCCTGATTGCACGTCTCGGCGTTCCGCTCGTAGCCGTACACGTACGGCAACATCTCGGGGCCCTCGCAGGCGAAGTTGAACTCGGCCTCGGTGCACAGCCGCTTGCCCTGCGCCTCACAGAGGTCGGCGGCCTGCTCCCACGAGGTCAGCGTGCGCGGCAGCTCGCCCGGAACGTTCGGGTACTCGTACCGGTCCATACAGAACGAGAGACTCTCGGTCTTCTTGGCGACGCACCGCGACGGCTCACGGAAGCGCAGGCACCGCGCGGCCACGCCCGGCTCGCCGTGGCGCTTCGTCCATTCGGGGTGGTACTCGAGGCATTCTTGCACCACGGCGGGGCAATACTCGCCTTCCACCCGCACCATCCCGCCGGGGCAGCCCTCGGTCGCACCGGGCAAGTCGGCCGGCGCCTCGGTCGCTCCGGGCGCGGTGGCCAGCGCGTCGGTCGCACCGGGCACGTCGACCGGCGCGTCGGTCGCACCGGGCAAGTCGACCGGCGCCTCGGTTGCGGTGGGATCGTCCAGCGTGGGATCGGCCAGGGGCCCGACGGTCTCCGTCTGCGGAGACGCGACCTGCCGAGGGCCGGCCATCTCGCCCGGAACCTCGCGGATCTCGACGGTCCGGGTGTCGCCGTCTTCCGTGTCCGACTGGCTGCCGCAGCTCGAGGCCGCGACGCCAAACAGTGTCATTAGTACTGTGAAGCCCAGGGTTCGCACGTTAACCTCTTCCCACGTTTGCCTACATCAGCGTACATGCGTGGGCCAAGAACTGAACCGAGCTCGCCTTGATCGTCCCGCGAGCGTCGGGAGCTGGCTGGAAAGATTGCAAGATCTCGGCCTGCTGCCGTGCCCGGTGATATCGGGACATAAGGCTGCTTTCCGCGGCGTGGGCCCGCCGGTGTGGCCGCCGACTGGCCAGCTGGCCGGCCAGCGCGTGGCCGCCTCGGTGCGCCGCCCCGCGCGCGCAATGCTCGCGAGCCCTGCGTCTTTTCTGCGCGGTTGGCTGGCCGGAGCTCGTCGCGCAGCGCGCAGCAATGCGCTGCGCGGGGGAGCCGGAGCTCGACGCGCTGCGCGGCGCGGAGGACCGAGCGACGGCTGGACTGAGGCGCTGTGGGTCGGGTTCTCGACCGGGAGGTGATCGCCCTGCCGCGCTGGCGTGGCCGGTCGGCCACGCCGGAGCGGCTCGGGGCTCCGGCAAGCCGGCCTGGCGCTCAGCCCTGGCCGGCTTGCCCCGCTATCCGGTTACTCGCCCAGGTAGGGGACGAGGTTGACGGTCTCGCGGTCGATCTGGTGAATGCCGTAGCGGCCGGCCGCGAAGATGACCTCTTCCCCGCTGACCACGAACCGCTCGGGCCAGCCCCAGAGGGAGAAGAACGCCTGCGCCTTCGGCGCCTCGGGCTGCTCGAGGGAGATCGCCAGCGCGCCGCCAGGCACCTCGAAGAAGGCGCGCATGTCGGCGGTGTTGCGCAGCGACGCCCACGACGCCATGCGGACGGTCGAGAGCATCTCGAACTCGGGGACCGCGGGGTCCTCGTTCTCCGTCTCCGGCGGCGGAGGCGGCGTCTCCCCGGCGGCCCAGGGCCCGAGCGTCGTCAGCTTCTGGTTGGGATCCCAGCCGTAGTACCACCCGTACGCCGGCTGCCAGATCAGGCCGTGAGTCAGGACGGGCAGCCCGCGCCCGTCGATGGAGATCGTGTTGACCCGGCGGTTCGGGAAGCGCTGGTACTCCTTCAGGTATGCGAGCCCCTCGTGCAGCTCGAGCCGCGCGATCGCCGTCTCGATGAACTGGTCGCCCCACACCCGGTCGTTCGAGTAGATCGATGTGCCCTGGATCGCGAGGATCTCGCCGGGCACGTTGATCCCCGGATCGATCGCGGGCTGCGACGGATCGGTCAGGTCGAGGTGCGTGAGGAAGTACTGCGTGTGCGGGCGCGGGTCGTCCGGCGCCCCGATCGAGCGCTTGATGTTGAAGTAGAGCTCGCCGTTGTCGTTGAGCACGTTGACCGTCTCGCTGTCGTCCGGCAGCGCGACGGTCGGCGCGAGCGTCGGGTTGTCCGGGTCGGAGAGATCGACGACGTTGATCTCGATCTGCGCCCAGCTCCGGCGCGGCACGTACTCGTAGCAGTACGTCGAGGTCACGTTCGGGATGTCGTCCCGACCGATCTCGATCGGCGTGCAGGTCGTGTCCGCGCCGGGGTGGTCGGTGCACTCGGCGAACCCGCCGTTGCAGTACTCGTCGCCGCCGATCTTGCGGCACATCCGCTCTCCGGCGACGTACGTGCAGCCCTCCTGCCCGAAGCAGCCCGGCTGGCCGATCGCGCTCGTCCGGCAGCCCCAGCCGACCCCGAGGTCCTCGCTGTGGCCAATGACGCGCAGGAAGGCGAGGGCGTCGCGCGCGGGGTGCACGGTCTGGAACGACCGGGACCCGTTGTAGTAGGCGGACATCGCGGGGAGATCGCTCGTGTCGAGCGTGCCCGCGCGCCGCGGCGCCGTCGGATCGGACAGGTCGATCACCTCGACGTGCGTCACCTTGCCGACCCAGTTCTCGAAGGTGGTGGTGAGGGACACGAGCAGGTCCCCTACCTGGTGGATCTGGGCGTTGAGCGGCAGCTCGAAGCTGGCCACCGGCTCCACGAGCTGGGTGAGCCCCGTGGTCGGGACGACCTCCGCCTTGAGCTTCCGGCTCTCGGGCGGGTTCCAGTAGAGGTCGTAAGGCACCTTGATGCGCACGCGGTGATCGCCGAAGGCGAGGACGCGCACGTAGTCGGGGGCGAGCTCGAGCCGCCCGAGCTTGTCCGGGGTGTCGAGCGCGTCCTGATCGTAGAGGGTGAGCTCCTCGTCGGACACGTTCGCCGTGGCCTCGTCTCCCGCGCGGAAGGTGCGGCGCACGGGGGTGCCGTGCTCCATCACGCCGCGGCGGGTCAACGTGGTGCCCGAGAAAGTGAAGATCTGCACGCCGGAGAACGGCCGCCAGGTGTTGTCGACGTTCCTGCTCGCGGAGAACGGGAGCAGCACGAGGCCTGTCTCTGCCTCTCCGGTCGGCGCCACCGCGTCCACGGCGTTGTCGAGCACGGTGAACGCGCGGTGGTCCCAGTCGGCCTCGGACCAGCTCCAGCCCTCGGCGCCGCTGTCGACGTTCGCGCGCGCGATCAGGGGCGTCGGGTTGGTGAGGTCGGTGATGTCGTAGAGGCTGGCTGCGAGCTGGCGGCCGTTCGCGTCGTCCACGCCGATCCCGATGAGGCGGGTCGCGCCGAGGACGGGGCGGAAGAAGTTGTTCCACCCGGACACGATGAACTCGCTCTCCTCGGTGATGTTCCCGTCCGGATCGATGGAGAAGGCGTGGAACGGGTCCTGGCGCCGGTAGGTGACCGCGAACGCGCGGTCGTCGAGGAAGACGGCCCCGTAGAGCGACTGCTCGGCGCCGAAGTCCTCGCTGTCGATCGACACGGGGTTCTCGGGATCGGTCGCGTCCCACGTCTCGAGGTAGCTGGGCGTTCCGTCGGCCCACCTCGGACCGGAGAAGACCCGCAGCATGTTGTCGCGGAAGTCCATGTGGAACTGGGAGCGCACGTAGCCCGCCGCATTGACGCTGCCGCGCTCCACCATGGACCCGTCGCGGTTCGAGATGTCGATGATCGAGATCTCGCTGGGCTCTCCGGACCAGCCGAAGTTGTTGCGCGCCACGAGGAGCACGTCCGCCTCGGCGTGGATGGCGGTCACCGTGTCCCCGAGCTCGATCTCGTTGCGCTCGATCAGCGCGTCGACGCCGACATCGAAGCTCCTGACCAGGGTCTTGTTCTCCCACTGGAAGTGCCCGGGGGAGATCTCGACGAGCTCCGATCCGTTCGAGGCGACGTAGAGCGAGGTCGCTGTCTCGCCGCGGGCGAGGCGGCTGGTCGAGATGGCCCCGGTGACGGGGTATTGCGACAGGAGCTTGGGCGCGGTGCGATCGGTGATGTCGATGAACAGGACGTTTGCGCCCGTCCGCCGCTCCACGGTGAGGCCGTCGGCCTTGAGCTGGTAGCCGGCCCAGTCGTTCAGGAGCACGACCGCGCGATCGCCGACGACGTACATCTCGACCGGGGTGCCGGCGATCTGCATCTGGCCGAGGAACTGCGGGCTCGACGGGTCCTGGATGTCGATGACCTGGAGGCCGCGGTAGGGGTTGAGGTTGAGGAGCTGCCCGTTGCCGAGGACGCGGTAGATGTCGCCCTCCTCGAGCTCGCGGGCCTCTTCCTCCTCCTCTTCTTCCTCCTCCTCTTCCTCTTCTTCTTCCTCCTCCTCGCCGAGGTAGCCCTCGGTGAAGGGATCGTCGGCCGAGACGAACTCGGTTGGCCCCTCGGGCGTCTCGGGGTCGGGGTCGGGGTCAGGGTCGGGGTCGGGGTCGGGGTCGGGCTCCTCCTCGTCGGGCGGGTTTTCGTTCTCCTCGTCGTCTGGTCCCGGTTTTGGCGGGATCTGCTCCTCCTCCTGGGGCTCGGGTTTGTTCTCGTCGCTCCCGCATCCCTGTCCCAACAGCAACAGGAGCGCGGCCATCACGCTGGCCTGCGCTGACAGCACGCCTCTCGCTAGCGTTCTCTTCGCCACTGCCCACTCCTCCCTAGTACCTCGCGCGAGGTACGGAGCCTGCGCACATCGATGTGTCCTACACGGTTCAGCCGCGGTCAGAACGTCCCCGTCCAAGGACGACGGCGCCCCGACTCTCCGGTGAGCGGTCGAGGGCGCGTCCGGCACGGCGCAGCCCGCGATCGGGTCGGTCCTCGCGGGTTCGCGCTACCATGGACCGTGAAGTTGCATCGAGCGGATTATCCACCTTCCGGATGGGCCGCTCAATGCGGAATGCGCTGAAGGAACGAGAGAAGACGCGGTTCTTCGCGCGACATACAGCCGTCGCGCCTGGTCGGAGCGGAGCGCCGGGGGCTCACACGAGGACCCGTCTGCCTACAGCGCGGGCGGCGCCGGGGTCCGTCTGACGCGAAGCGACGACGACTCGGGGGCATCCCCTGCGCCGGCCGGCCCTGTTTCGTTGCAAGGGCCAGCCAGTCCGCTGCAAGATGGCCCGGACGCACGACGTCACGCGCCGCCCGGCGTGGCCTTCCAGGCAGCATCCGGCGCCACCCGGGCAGCGCGCGCGACGTTCAACTTCACTTCTGGAGGCAGCGGCGACAGCGATGACCAACGAACCGACCTTCATCGAAAACCCCGTGCTCCGGGGCTTTCATCCGGACCCCTCCATCCTCCGGGTGGGGGAGGACTACTATATCGCCACCTCCACCTTCGAGTGGTTCCCGGGCGTGCGGCTCCACCACAGCCGCGATCTCCGCCACTGGAGGCCCATCGGCCATGCCCTGGACCGCCGCTCCCAGCTCGATCTGCTCGGGAATCCGCGCTCGGGGGGCGTCTGGGCGCCTTGCCTCACGCACGCGCGCGGCGTGTTCTATCTGGTCTATACCGACGTCAAATGCTGGGGCCGCGGCTTCGTGGACGCGCACAACTACGTCGTCACCGCCAGCCGCATCGAGGGGCCGTGGTCCGAGCCCATCGCGCTGAACCGCGGCGGCTTCGATCCCTCGCTGTTCCACGACGACGACGGACGGATGTGGCTCGTCAACATGGTGTGGGACCACCGCCCCGGCAACGACCAGTTCCCCGGCATCGTGATGCAGGAGTTCGACCTGCAGCAGCGCCGGCTCGTCGGCGAGCGCCGCTGGATCTTCCGCGGCAGCGGACTCGGCCTCACCGAGGGGCCGCACCTCTACCGGCGCGGGGACCACTACTACCTCCTCCTCGCCCAGGGCGGCACCAGCTACGAGCACGCCGTGACCCTGGCGCGCTCCCGCCGCATCGAGGGGCCCTATGAGGTCGACCCGAACACCCCGCTGCTGACGTCTCGCCACGACCCGAGCCTCGAGCTGCAGAAGGCTGGACACGGCTGCCTCGTCGAGACGTCGACCGGGGAGTGGTACCTCGTCCACCTGTGCGGGAGGCCGCTCCCGGGCGAGCGCCGCTGCATCCTCGGCCGCGAGACGGCCCTCCAGCGGGTGCGCTGGACCGACGACGGATGGCTCGCGCTCGACGGGGCAAGCAGCCCGCGCTCGCCCGCCGTCCGCGTGCCGGCGCCCAGGCTGCCGGCCGACCCGGTCGAGGCGCCGCCGGTGCGGGACGACTTCGACAGGGGGTCGCTCGGCGTCCACTACCAGACGCTGCGCGACGTGCCCGACGAGAGCTGGGTGTCGCTGCGCGAGCGCCCCGGCCACCTGCGCGTCCGCGGCCGCGAGTCGCCGCAGTCGCTGCACCGGCAGAGCGTCGTCGGGCGCCGCATCCAGTCCATCCGCTGCCGCGTCGAGACCTGCCTCGAGTTCGAGCCGACCTCGTTCCAGCAGATGGCCGGGCTCATGTGCATGTACGACGACGAGAACTTCTTCTACGCGCTGCTGAGCCACGACGAGCGCGTCGGGCGCTCGGTCGCGCTCCTGGGCAGCGAGCTCGGGAAGCTGACCTGGCTCGCGCGGCCGCTCGCCGTCTCGGCCCCGCGCCTCCACCTCCACTTCGAGCTCTCCGGCAAGGATCTCCAGTTCTCGTGCTCGCCGGACGGTGTGCGCTTCGACGCGCTCGGGCCGGTGGTGGACGCGTCGCTCCTGTCGGACGAACGCGCCTCGCTCGGCATCGGCTTCACCGGCGCCTTCGCCGCGCTGTGCGCGCACGACCTCACGGGCCAGAGCCTGCCCGCCGACTTCGACTACCTCGACTACGAGGAGCTCCCGCAGGGCCGCTGAGCGCGGCCCTCTGCTCGACCCGCCGTCGCCCTCGTCGCGGTCTCGCCTGGCGCCCTCGTCAGGAGGCCGCTTCGGCGTCCGGCGACGGCGGCGCCGGGAGCGCCACGGAGAACGTGGCGCCCTTCGAGAGCACGCTCTCCACCCAGATGCGCCCGCCGTGGCCCTCGACGATGCGCTGCGCGATGGCGAGCCCAAGGCCGGTCGAGCGCTCGCCGCCGGTGCTGACCGTCCTGGCCCGACCGAACGGGCGGAAGAGCTTGCCGATGTCCTCCGGCGCGATCCCGGGCCCCTCGTCCTGGACCGACACGATCACCTCGCTGCCGTCCCCGTTCGCGCCGTCCGGGGCGCTGGCGCTCTGGACCCGGACGCGGATGGTCGTGCCCGGAGGGGAGTAGTGGATCGCGTTGCTGATGAGGTTGTTGAGCACCTGCTCCAGCTTGTGGACGTCCACGTCGACCCGCGGGACGCTCTCGTCGCTCTCGACGACGAGCTTCATGCTCTTCTGCCCCGCGAGCACCATGTTGAGCGCCACGTTCGACTCGACGAGCTGGACGATATCCGTGCTCTTCCGGTCGAGGTTCAGCTTGCCGAGCTCGATCATCGACACGTCGAGCAGGTCGTTGATGAGCGAGAGCATGAACTTGCTCGAGCTCCGGATCATCTCGATGATCTCGACGCCGCCCTCCCGGAGCAGCGAGGACGGCTCCCCGCGCCGCTGTGTCATCAGCATGAAGTCGCTGTAGCCCAGGATGACGCCGAGCGGATTCCTGAGATCGTGGGCCGCCATGCCGACGAAGCGGTTCTTCTCCTCGTTCAGCCGCACCAGCTCCGCGTTCTTCGCCGCGAGCTCCTCGTGCATCTGGAGGAGCTGCCGGTTGCTCTCCTCGAGCGTGTCGGCGTACTGCTTGAGCTTGAGCTGGCTCCGCTTGTGCTCGATGGCGTAGCGGATCGTGCGCTCGAGGATCTGCGCGTCGAACCGCCCCTTCACCAGGTAATCCGCCGCGCCCGCGCTCATCGCGGCCATGTCGATCGCCTCGTCGCCGACGCCGGTCAGCATGATGATCGGGATCGCGCAGCCGAAGTGGTTCGCCTCGTGCACGACGTCGAGCCCGGTGCGGGCGTCGAGCCGGAAGTCGAGGAGGCAGACGTCGTAGCCGCCGGCGAGCAGCGCCTCGATCGCCTCGTCCGACGTGCTCAGCCACGTCACGTCGTAGCGGGTCCGGGATATCTCGCGGAGGAGCCGGCGCGTGACGAGATGATCGACCTCGTCGTCATCCACCAGAAGGACCTTGATCTCGCTGTCACTCATCGGGAGCCTCGACGTCGCCGACCCCGCGGAGCCCGGTCGCTCTCGCGCCGTGCCGCCCCGCGCCACGCCGCCCGCCGCGGGGCCGTGGCCGTGGTCATGGTCCTCGCTCTAGTAATCATTGCCGGCGCTTCTGCTCGTCCGCGACGCCCACGAACGCGCGCGCCAGGGTGATGAGCTGCCCCGCGTCGAACGGCTTGACGAGAAACGCCGAGGCGCCGAGGCGCGACAGGCACTGCCAGTCGGCCGCGCCCCCTGTCCCGGTCGCCACGATGATCGGAAAATCTCCGCCCTTCGGCAGCTTCCTCACCGCCGCGGTGAGGGCGATGCCATCCAGGCCGGGCATGTCGAGGTCGAACACGCCGAGCGACGGGGGGTTCGCCTGGATCGCGGCCAGCGCCGCGCTGCCGTCGGGCGCGGTCTCGATGATCGCGCCCGGCAGCGCCTGCGCGAGGACGCTGACGAGGAAGGCCCGGAAGGACGGGCTGTCGTCCGCGACCATGACGCGCGTCGAGCGCGCGTACGTCGGCATGGCGCTGCGCGCGTCGAGCAGCGCCTCGCGCAGCGCCTCGGCGCTCGCCGTGCGCTGGTCCGGCTCCTTGGCCAGCGCCGCGAGCACCGGCGCGTCGAACGACGACGGGAGGTCGAGGCAGAGCTCGCTCGGCGGGATCGGCGGCTGATAGGCGTGCTGCATGACCAGATCGACCGTGCTCGTGCTCTGGAACGGCAGGCGGCCGGCGAGCAGGTAGTAGGCGACCACCCCGAGCGCGTAGACGTCGATCCGCGGCAGGAGCGCCGGGTCGAGCTGCCGGCCCAGCGCGACCTCGGGCGCCAGGTACGCCGGGGTGCCCGAGAAGGCGAGCTCGATCCGATCGCCGCGCGGGATCCGCTTCGCGAGGCCGAGATCGGCCACCACGACGCGCAGGGCGTGGCCGACCAGGATGTTGCTCGGCTTGACGTCGCGGTGCGCGATGCCCGAGGCGTGGATCGCCGAGACGCCGAGGCAGGCCTGGTCGAGGATGCTCAGCGCCTCGTCGAGGCCGAGCCGGCCGCCCTTGCTGTGGACGTAGGTGTCGAGCGTGACGCCGGGCACGTACTGCATGACGAAGTACGGCGCGTTCTCGTACTCCCCGAACGCGTAGATCTCGACCACGTTCGGGTGGTGCACGCGCGCCATCGCCCGCGCCTCCGCGAGCAGCCGGGCCTGCATCTGCGCGTTGTCGAGCTGCTCGGGGCGGAGCAGCTTGATGGCCACGTCCCGCTGGAGCTGGTCGTCGCGCGCCAGCAGGATGACGCCCATCGCGCCTTCTCCGAGACGTCCGAGAATGCGATAGACCCCGCCAAGGATTGTGCCGTCGGGAGGCACCTGAACATGGCCTCCACCCTCGTGCATGCTCGACCGCGTGGCGGCCAGGGCCAGGTCTTCGTCGCTCAGCGTCGAGCCCTCGGCGTAGCGGTCGACCGGCGGCTCGACGCGCACGGGGGACCGGTCGCGCACCACCGTGTCCACGCCTTGCAGCGTATCCGCGACGTCGTGCACGAGCGGCGCCGGTGGATCACCGCCGTTCTCGCTTCCGGAGCTGAAGCCGGGCGGGCCGCCCGCCGCGTCTGCCATGGAGCGCATGATACGTGCCCTGCTCATGCCTATCAATGACGAGCGACACGCATCGCCGATGCGAAGGATCGTGCACGCGGCTGTCGGAGGACGTGTCGCAGGAGCGTCACGGTGAACGGGCACTGCTGAGCACGCGACCGCGCGGAGTCAAGCGCGATGTCGAGATTGTGTCGGGAGGACGCGCGGCTCAGCGCGCCTGGTTCTGTGAGCTGCGCAGCGCTCGCGAGCGCGGCGCGGCCCCTTGCGACGGGAGCGGCTTCAGCCGTGGCAGCCTCGGCAGCCGCCGCGCGCCGACGCGCGCCGCGCGGAGCACCTGGCGCGCGTCCTGGCGGAGCGCCGATGAGCGCGCGCTCGCGCTCGTGGCCGCTCATGGCGTTCGATCGGTCACAGCGCCATCGCTCACGGCGCGCCGATCCCGGCGAGGTACGCCCTCGCGAGGTGGATGTTGTCGTTCTGGGAAGGGTGGAAGTCGCGGCGCACATACTCGCGGATTCCGCGGAGGAACACGTCCTTCACGATGGCCCGCGGCCTGTGGAAGGGGAGGCGCTCCCCCGGCTCGTCGCGGCGGGGGATCTCCTGGAAGAGCAGCACGAGCAGGGCGGCGAGCCAGAACATCGAGAGCGTGATCGTGGCGACCGCGAAGCCGAGCATGCGGAGGGCGTAGCTCGGGTTGACCACCTTGAGCACGTCGAAGGCCACGGTCTTGTGCTCGATCTCCTCGGCCGCGTGCCAGAGCAGGAGCGCCCGCGCGGTCGGGTGGGCCAGGTCGAGCGTCCCCGCCTGGAGCGCGTCCTCCGCGAGGATCGCGGTGTAGTGCTCGAGCGCCGCGGTGACCGAGAGCCGCAGCTCGTGAGAGCAGAGGCGCTCGATGCCGTCGTAGGCGACCTTCTCGTAGGCGCGGAGGAACCCGTCGATCGCGTAGCCCTGCCCGCGGAGCAGATCGAAGAACCGCTCGTGCGCCTTCGCGTGGTGGCTCTCCTGGCCGAAGAACGCCTTCATCTGGGCGCGCAGCGCCGGGTCGTCGACCCGGTCGGCGTAGCGGGCGACGCTCCGGATGAAGAAGCGCTCGCCCGCGGGGAACAGGAGGTTGACGGCGTTGGCGATGTGGGTCGGCACCGCCGCCCCGCCGAGCCAGTAACGCGTGAGGCCCTGCTCGAACTGCACGGGCGGCTTGCGCGGTCTGAGGGACGGCTGCTCGGTGACCATCGTGCTCTCCTTACTTCCCGAGGTGCTTGCTCCCGAGGCGCCTCCGGTGCCCTCCGCGACGCCGGCGGAGCCTTTCCCGGGCGCGCCGGAGCGCCGCCCAGAGCACGGGCGCCGGGCGCATCCATACCAGTTATTGAACCAGAGTCAATAGTGTTGAACCTGGGTCAATAGCGTCGCGGGGAGGGGAGAGGCGGGGCCGCGGGCGCGGCGCGGGCAGGGTCAGGGGTTGTAGCGGCGGCCGGTGCGGTAGCTCGCGACGGCCAGCTCCACCGGGCGGAACAGGGGTGTGGGCAGGGCGTCGAGCGGGTACCAGCCCCAGCCGGCGATCTTGTGAGGCTCGCGCTCCTCCGGCTCGCCCTCGAACTCCTCGGCGAGGAGCTGGATGTCCACGTAGTGCTTGCCGTAGGCGACGATGTTGCTGAGGCACAGGAAGGAGAGCTTCTCGACGACAAGGCCGCTCTCCTCGCGCACCTCGCGGATCGCGCAGTCCTCGAACGACTCGCCGAGCTCGAGGTGGCCTCCGCACCAGGAGTAGCTGCCGTCGCCGTGGCTGCCGCGCCGCCGCGCGAGCAGCACGCGGCCGTCGCGCACCAGCATGACGCCCACGCCCACCTGCGGCCGCTCCGCGGCGCTCGCTCCGACGATCGCTCCTCCCACAGGACACCTCCCGCGCGGCGGAACAAGCGCGCGCGCGAGAGCGCCCTCTACCACGGCGGCGCCGCGCGGATCTGCCGCCCGCCCGCGCCGCGCCGCGCGGGCGCTCGCCCGGGCGCAAGGGCCGGATCCGATTGACTTTTCAGTGAACGCGCGTACCGTGCCAGTCCCTATGGATGCGACCTTGCCGTGGGAGCTGAATCCAGTCCTCGACCAGAGCCGGCTCCTGCTCCTGGCGCAGACCGCGTTCGACGTCCGCAACAAGGCGTTCAGCGAGGCGAACCGCGAAGAGGGGGATACGAGCTGGGGAATCGGCTGCAAGGCGCACGAGCGGTTCGGTCACGCCCTCTGCCGGCTCTCGGAGAGCGGCAACCACCCCTGGCTCACGGTCTACCGCGACGGGCTGTACCTGATGCCGCACATCGAGGGGGTGGCGGTGCGCGTGTACCGCGGCCCGGCCGACAAGCCCTCGCAGCGGCACCTCGAGGCCGCCCGCAGCGAGCACAATCGCCGCTCGGAGCCGCGGCAGATGGCGTTCTCGTTCATGGGGCAGGAGATCGAGCCGGACGGCCCGTGGTTCTGGATGATGGCGATCGAGACGGACGTCGAGGGGCGCGCGCTCCGCGCCGTGTTCTTCCAGGCCAACGAGGCCGGCGGCACCCGGAACGCGTGGGAGGCCCCGGTCGAGCGCCTCTCCGACGCGCCGGCGCATCGGTCGACGACCGCGCCGGCGCCGGCGCCCGAGCCCAGGGACAAGCCCGCTCGTCCGGCTCGACCGCGTGCGAACTCGGGCGCTCCGGGGAAAGGCGCGCTCGCGTCGCGCGAAGGACGGCCGCTGTTCCAGGCGCAGACCGTGCCCCTGCCGCTCGTGTCCCAGCCGAGCTGACGGCCGGCGACGACGGGCGAATCAGGTAGATCCCAGGCGGGGAGGGGGGCTGTCGGAGGGGGGTGAGCTCTCGCGCCGGATGTTCGGCTCCGCGCGGAGCTCGCCTTCCAGGATGGTGACGGCCTGTCCGGCCAGATCGACGCGATCGCCGCGCAGGCGCACGCGCACCACGCCGCCGCGCGCAGAGGCCTGATAGGCCACCATCTCGGTCTTGCCGAGGCGCGCCGCCCAGAACGGCGTCAGGCAGCAATGGGCAGAGCCGGTGACCGGATCCTCGTTGACGCCGGCGGCGGGCGCGAAGAAGCGCGACACGAAATCGAAGTCCCGGGACGAGCTCCGGCTCGTGATGATGACGCCCCGCGCGGGCACCGTCGCGAGCTGGCCGAAATCGGGCCTGGCGGCGCGGACCTCGTCCTCCGAGCCCACGAGGATGAGGTAGTCGAGCGCGTTCCTGCCGATGTAGAGCGGCTCCACGCGCAGCGCCTGCTCGAGGCCGGGCGGCGGCTCCGACCGCTCCTGGCGCTTCGCCGGGAAATCGAGCTCGATCCACCCGTCGTCGCGGCGAGATGCGGTGAGCAAACCGCTCTGCGTCGAGAAGCGCGCCTGCGCGTCCGGCGCGAGCTGGCCTGTCTCCCAGAGCACGTGCGCGCTCGCGAGCGTGGCGTGCCCGCAGAGCGCGATCTCCACCGCCGGGCTGAACCAGCGGAGATCGTAGCCGCCGTCGCCGCGGCCGACAAGGAAGGCCGTCTCCGAGAGGTTCATCTCGCGCGCCACGGCCTGCATCCACGCCGCGGGGCGCGCCTCGGGCAGGACGCACACGGCCGCCGGGTTGCCTCGGTACGGCTTGCCCGTGAACGCATCCACCTGGGTGATCCGAAGGCCCATCGCCGAACGACTACCGCGGTCGTGCCCCACAGTCCACGCGGAAGCGGCGGGCCTCCGACGGGCAGCCTGGAGATCACCGAGAACGGTGATGCACGGGGGCAGGCGTCACACAGGCATTCCCATCGTCCGGCAGAGCGCGTTGAACTCCTCCGTGAAGCGCCCGTTCGTGCCGCGCAGCACGAGCGGCGGTTCGTCGCAGGGGGGCGCCGCCTCCCCGGCGCGGCGCAGCGCATAGACAGAGAACAGCGCCGCCTTGCCCTCCTTCGGGACGACATCGCGCCACGCCTCGAGCGCGAGCCCCGCGGCCGCCGCGGCCGCCTCGACCCGCCCCCGCTGCCGCGCCGACGCGCAGGCCACGAACGGCGCGCCGGGCGCGAGCAGCCGCGCCGCCGTGAGGCAGTAGTCCTCGACGCCGCCGCGGTGCTCGAAGCGGCACGGCCCGCGCTGGAGATGAGAGGACTCGATGCCTGTGCCGACAGGCAGGTACGGCGGCGTGCCCGTCACGAGACCCGCGGGCCCGAGCCCCTCGACCGACGCCGGATCGCGCAGGTCCCCCCACCGCACCTCGCAGCGCGCGTCGAGGCCGTTCCACCCGACCGAGCGCCGCGCCATCGCCGCGCTCACCTCCTGCGCCTCCACGCCCGCGCAGCGCGCGTCCGGGAAGCGCCACGCGGTGAACAGCAGCACCGTGCCGATGCCGCACCCGAGGTCGACAGCGCGGCGCGGGGGCGCGTGCGCGACCCGCTCCGCCGCGAACCACGCGGTCACCAGGTCGTCGGCCGACCAGCGGTGGCCGTCGAGCCGCTGGAGGATGCGGAAATCGCCCGAGAGGTAGCAGAGGTCCTCGCCGGGGCCGGGCCAGACCTCCGGGCGATCCGGCGGCGTCGCGGGCCGCGGCCCGGGGGCGATCCATCCAGGCGGCCGGCGCGCGGGCCGGACGACGCCGCCGCGCGGCGCGGAGGGGGGCTGGGCGTCGAGCTGCACGTCAGGCGGAGCGATCATCGGACCCCATGTACCACGCCGCCGCGGCGTCAGGGGTTCTTGCACTCCTCCAGGAACTCGGGGTCATCGCAGAATCGGCACGGGGTGGTCTCACAGTCCAGCGGAGGACACGACTCGGGGCACCCCGGATCGTTCGGGTCGCAGTTGATGATCTGCCAGGTGAGCGAGCTCATGTCCTCCGGATCGGCCGGGCAATAACACGGCGGGTGGAAGGCGTGCGACGCCATCAGCGTGACGGTGTGGCACTCCCGCTCCGGCGTCACCCCGTCGGTCGGGAGACTCGCCGTATCGAGATCCCACGCGAGCGTGAAGGAGCGCTGTCCGCCGGCGATCGTTCCTGCCCCGACCGACGTCGGGGGCTGGAGCCTTCGATACGGGTTCCCGCCGTTGCTGCGTCTGCCGTAATCGATGTAGAGGGCGACCCACACGGGATCGCCGCTGTCCTCGGACAGCACCGACGCGGTGAAAGCCCTGCCGAAGTTCGGATCGTCCATGTGGATGGGAATGTGCTGCGGCGGGAAGATCGCGGTGAGCACCGGCGCGGTCTTCGAGGGGTGATCGTACTCCGGCGGCGAGATCACGAGGCAGCCAGCGGCCGACGCGGCGAGCGCCGCTGTCGCGAGCGAGCGCGCGAGGGCGGCGGCGAAGCGCGGGCGCGCCGCGAGGGCGGCGGCGCGGACGGGAGGAGGGCAGGACGGAGCGGTCATGGTGGCGCGGTGCAGGGGGCCGAGGGCGCGGGGCCCGAGCCGGACGCTGGAACTGTATCCGCTCGGGCGGCGCGCGGTGCATCTAGCTGCATTTGGACGGCCTCGGCGGAAGCGGCGCGCGGGGCCGCGGTGCGCGGCGCGGAGGACGCGCGGCCCCGTCGCGCCGCGAGGTCACTTGCGCGTGGCGGCCGGCGCGCCGTCCAGCGCGTAGACGACCTTCACCTGCGTGCTGAGCTGCACCTCGCCGGGCGCGACGGGGGTGCCCGCGTCGCCGTAGGCAGCGGCGGCCATGGCCATGCGGCCGTGGACGGGGCCCGAATCGATGATCTCGCTGATCGCGACGACGCGGCCGAGCGCGACGCCCTGCAGCCTGGCGAGCGCCTCGGCGCGCGCCCGCGCGTCGGCGATCGCCTTCTCGCGCGCCTGCGCCTCGAGCGGGTCGGTCTTGTCGAGGTCGAACGAGACGCCCCACACGTTGTTCGCGCCGGCGGACGTGACGGCGTCGAGCACCGCCCCGACCTGGTCGAGGTTGCGGATCACGGCCGTCACCGTGTTGCTCACCCGGTAGAAGTGCGCCGGCGGAGCCGGCTGGGGCGGCGCGAGGTCGGGCGGCGGCGGGGCCTTCGCCGCGGGCGGCGGCGTCGGCTTGGGCCCGCGCCCGGCGGGCGCAGAGGGCGCGGCGGGCGCGGCGGCCTGAGCGGCGGGCGCGGACGCCGCCGCGGAGGCCGCCATGGGCTGCGCGTAGGCGGTCGGCGCCCACGGCGGCACGTCGGGCTGCCGCACGAGCTGGATGGAGTAGTTGCTGGTCTGGATGTCCTTGTCCGCGATGCCGGCCTTCCTCAGCGCCACGAAGATCTCGTTCATGCGCGCGGCGGCCGCCTTCGTCGCCTCCGCGACCGTGGGCGCCATGACCTCGATGCCGAGCTGGGTGCGGGCGACGTCCGGCTTCGCGCTGACCTCGCCCCGGCCGACGACCGTGATGGTGTTGACCTCCGGGCTCACGGCCTGAGGCGTCGCCTGAGGCGCGCAGGCGGCGAGCAGGGGCGCGGTCGACAGCAGAAACCCGGCGAGACATAGCCGGCGCGACAGAGAGCTCTGGTTCTTCATGCCCGTGCAACGCGCGACGCCCGCGCCGGCTTACAGGGCGCGGCGCGGGTCGGCGCGGGTCGACCAGCGCGACGCCCGCGGCGGGCGCCTCGCTGCCCTCGGCAAGTTGCGCCACGGCGCGCCGGGTGCGCTATGGTCGTTCACGTGCTCACAATACCCAGCGATGAAGAGGCCCTCGGAGGTCTGCAGGGGGCCACGATCGGCAGCGACCTCTCGTCGAGCATCGGCTATCGGATCGTGTCGCGCGCCGGGTCCGGGGCGATGTTCGTCTCGTACTATGCGGTCCGCACCGCGCCCGAGGGCGAGACCCCCGTCGTGGTCAAGATCCTCCGGCCGTCGCTCTTCAGGCAGCTAGGTCCGTCCGCGGCGGTGATCGTGAAGAAGGAGGCGGTGTCCCTCGGCCGCCTCAACGAGCAGGTCCCCCCGACGCCGTTCGTGGTCCGGCTCATCGACACCGGCACGTTCGCGGTGCGGCGCGGCACGAAGACCCTCGATCTCCCCTGGATCACGATCGAGTACGTTCACGGCGGCGTCCAGGGCGTGACGCTCCGCCAGCGGGTGCAGGGGACCATCCAGGCTACGGGCCACGCGTTCGATCCGGCGCGCGCGACGCGCGCGATCGAGTGCATCTCGAGCGGGCTGTCGGCGGTGCACGACGTGGGCGTCGTCCACCGGCAGCTCACGCCGGAGAGCATCCTGTGCTGCGGGTCGGGCGACGAGGAGCTGTTCAAGATCAGCGACTTCGGCCTGGCGCGGCCGCGGGGCATCCGCGAGACGATCATGGCCGGCGTCGTCGGCAACGCCGGGGTCGTGCCGCCGGAGATGCTGTCCGCCGATCCGAGCACCATCGGCCCGTGGACCGACATCTTCAACCTCGCGTGCGTCATCTTCTTCGTGCTCACGGGCGAGGAGTACATCGTCGCGGAGTCGCAGGCGCAGGCGCTCATGGCGGCGATGGCGCGCACGCGCCGGAGCATCCTCGAGACGAGGTGGCTGCACCCCGCGCTGCGCGGCAACGACCAGGCGTGCAAGTCGATCGATTTCGCGCTCCGCTGGGCGTCGGCGGGCGAGGCGCAGGAGCGCCTCCAGGAGGCCGTGGCCGTGGCCGCGATGCTCTCGCCGTACCTCCGCCCCGCCTCGCCGGTCTCGGCGCTGGAGCAGCGGCTCGTCGCCAACGCGAGCGAGCAGCGCGCGCGCGCCCCGGAGGAGATGGCCCCCATGACCATCCCGTCCACGCACCTGAAGTCGCCGGTGCAGCTCACGGGGGAGCTCGGCCAGACGATGCTCTCGCCGCGCCAGCCGAGGGGCGCCGACCGCCCGAGCCCGGACCGCGCGATCGAGGCCGAGCTCGTCAGCGTGCAGCCGCCGCGCGCGCTGCGGGAGGCGCCGCAGCGGGTGTCGACGATCGTCGAGCGGTGGACGTGGAGCGTGCTCCACCACCCGAGCCTCGACTCGGTCATCCGGAGCGTGGCCTGGGACGGCTACGGCCGGTGCCTCGCGGCGGCGACGGGGGGGCTGCTGTTCTGGAACGGGACGGGCTGGAGCGAGGCGTCGTCCGGGGGCCTGCCGAGCCCGCAGGGCGTGCGCTTCGTGCACCGGATCGGGCCCGGCCGCTGGCTGCTCGGCGGCGACGCCTCGACGCTCGCGGTGTACACGACCGGCGGCGTCACGGGCGTGTTCCAGCTCCCGGGCGAGCCGCAGAGCCACGTGGCGCTGAGCGGCGACCTGGAGGACATGGGCATCCTGATCTCGACGACCCAGAACGACCCGCGGCCGCTCCTGCACGCGTTCATCGCGAAGCGGTGGCTGCGGCCGATGCCGGCCGAGGGCGTCGCGCTCCTCGCGGCCGTCGCGCGCGTCGAGGACGAGCGGTGGCTGCTCGTCGGTCGGTCGACGACGGGCGAGGGGCTGGTCGCGCTCTACGCCCCGCTCGACTGGCACCTGGAGCGCATCCCGGCGCCGCCGGCGCGCGCGTTCGTCGCGTGCGCGGGGCGGCCCGATCTGGGGCTCGGCATCGCGGTCGGCGCGGAGGGGAGCGTCGTCTGGCGGTACGGGCAGAGCGTCTTCACGGAGAACATCGAGCCGCGGCGCGCCCTGTCGGCGGCGACGATCGACAGCGAGGGCCGCGCCTGGGCGGGCAGCGCCGGGCGCATCTGGGTGCGGCGCGGCGGCGTCCCGCCGATGGCCGGGACGTGGGAGTGCGTCTGGGAGAACGACGCCTGGGTCGGCCCGGTCGTGTCGCTGTTCGTCGACTCGGAGGTCGTCGTCGCCATCACGGCGGACGGCGGCATCATCGAGGGGCGCGTCACCGGCTGACGGGCTCGCCCGTCCGCTGCGCCTCGTGCTCCGATGGCGGGACACCCCCTCAACCCCGAGGCCGGATCGACGCCGGTCCCCGACGATCCGCGCGAGGTCGCCGCGGCGCTGCGCGCCGGCGAGCTCTCCCTCGAGCTGACGCCGTACTACGGGTTTCGCTACGGCGAGCGCGGGCGGCGCTTCACGAGGAGCGACAGCGCGTTCCTCGTGACGCTCGCCACCCATACGCGCCCCGTCGTGGAGCGCCAGGTCCTCTGGCTCGCTGGCCTGCTCTCCAACCGCGGCATGCCCAGCGTGCTCCTGGAGCAGCACCTGCGGGTGCTGCACCGCGCGCTGTGCCGCGCGATCCCGAGGCGCGCCGCGTCCTATGAGCGTCTCGTGGAGGCGGCCGGGCTGCTGCTCGAGGCGCGGCGCGCGCGCCTGCCCGACGAGGCCTGCCGCGCGCTCTCCCGGTCGTTCGTCCGCGAGGCGGGGCTGCCGCCGACGCGGCTCGCCCTCGGCACCGGGTGGCTGCTCGCCGGCGCGGTCGCGGACGAGGGCTCCGGGATCCGCAGCGCCGTGAGCAGCGTGGCGTCGTGGTTCACCGACCCCGAGCTCTTCCCGCCGCGCTTCGTGTCGGCGGTGCAGAGCACCGTCGCCGAGGCGCGGGCCGCCGTGCGCCGGGCCCCGCGCTGAGCCGGCCTACCGGGCGCCCGGAGGCGCGTGGTAGCGCGCGACGACGATCGTGATGTCGTCGTCCGGGCTCGGGCACCAGCCCTCGACGTCCCGCAGGATCCGGTCGCGGATGGCGTCCACCGGCTCGGCCTGCGTGGCCTCGATGGCGGCGCAGAGCCGCTCGATCCCGAACTGCTCGCGGTGGACGTTGCGCGCCTCCGTCACCCCGTCGCTGTAGAGCACGAGGACGTCGCCGTCCTCGAGGACGAGCTCGGCGTCGCGCGTCATCGCGTCGATGGAGGGCAGGACGCCGACCCAGACGCCGGAGCTCGGGATGCAGGTGCAGCGCCGCGTGCTCGCGCGGCACACGATGAGGTCGTCGTGCGCGCCCGCGAAGGTCACGCGCCCGCCGCGCTCGTAGCGGAGCAGGACCAGGGTCGCGTGCTCGTCGCGCTTCAGGCGACCGCGGATGTTGTCGTGGAGCGCCTGGTTGAGCGCCGAGACGATCTCGGCGGGGCTCACGGCCTCCGCCCTGCGCGCCATCGCCGCCACCATGCTCTGGATCATCAGCATGACCAGGCCGGCCGCGAGGCCGTGCCCCGCGACGTCGCCGATCCCGATCCAGCCGCCCTCCGGCGTCCCGATGACGTCGTAGTAGTCGCCGCCCACCTCGGCCGCGGGCCTCATGAAGGCGCAGAGATCGAGCCCCTCGATCGCGAGGCGCGGCGGCACCAGCTTCGTCTGGATGTGCTGCGCGACCAGGCTCTCCTGGCGGCGCTGCTCCTGCTCCAGCCGCTCGCGTATCTCCACCTCCCGGACGATCTCCCGGTGCATCGCCACGGCCTTCAGCGCGGAGCCGAGCTGGAGGCGCAGGGTGTCGTAGACCACCTCGTTGGCGCCGCTGCCGAGCGCCGCGATGCCGTAGTGCTCCGCCTCCCCGAAGGTGATCGGCATCGCGAACACGCTCCAGCGCTCGGCGGCGCCGAGGAAGCCGGGCGGGGCGAGGCGGCGCGCCGGGAAGCTCCCGCGCGGCGGCTCCACCTCGCGGCCGTCTTCCATCAGGAAGAGCGGCCTCAGGGTGGCGCGCCCGGCATCGTCGTAGAGCGACACGGCGGCGCGCGTGAGCGACAGGCCGGGCAGCTCCGCCGCCAGCGTGCGCCGGAGCAGGGGCAGGCTCAGGGACGTCGACAGGCACCTCCCCGTCCAGCTCAGGTGGACCGAGGCGCGCTCCAGGTGGAGCCGCCGCTCCGCCTCCGCGCGCGTGGAGGCGTGGGCGATCAGCGCGCGGCATGCGTGCCAGAGCCGCTCGACGTCCTCGTGCTGCGCGCCCGCGCACGCCCGGCGGAGCCGCGCGCGGAGCAGCGTGACCACGCCCTGGAACTGGTCGAGGGCGACGCCCTCGCGCGTCGCGTCGTCGAGCACGCGCTTCAGCGCCTGCAGGAAGCGACCCTCCTGCCCCGCGAGCTCCTCCTCGAGCGCCGAGAGCAGCTCGCCCGGCCAGGCCCCCCGCAACGCGCCCGGGAAGAGCACGGCGCTCGCGAGCGCGCGCTCGACGGCGTCGCGCTGGTCGGCCAGCGAGGGCGGCCCGTGCGCGGCCGGCGCCGCCGCGAACGCGCGCGCCGACGTGCGCGGCACCGTCGCGTAGTAGCCGCAGCCGCACGACTCGCGGCGCGTGAGCTCGACCGGGAGGAGGCTGCACTCCGGGACGCGCTCGCCGCGGATCATGCGGACGACCTTCGCGACCGCGAGCGCCCCGAGCTGCTTGATCGGCTGGCGGATGGTCGTGAGCGACGGCTTCGTGACGCGCGAGACGGCGACGTCGTCGAACCCGCACACGAGGACGTCGCCCGGGACGTCGAGGCCGTGCGCCTTGATCTCGTCCATCGCGCCGAGGGCCATGTTGTCGTTCCCGGCGATGACGCCGTCGAAGTCGACCCTGCGCGCGAGGAGCTCGCGCATCGCGCGGCGGCCGCCCTCGATCAGGAAATCGCCGGACACGAAGAGCCGCTCGTCGTAGGGGATCGAGCGCGCCGCGAGCGCCCTCCTGTACGCGTCGGCGCGCAGCGTCGCCTCCTCGTTGCTCGGCGGCCCGCTGATGTACGCGACGCGCTGGCAGGCGTGGTCGTCGAGCATGTGCGCGACGATCGTCTCGGCCCCGCGCGCGTTGTCGACGATGACGCTCGGGACGCCGTCGAGCGCGAGCCCCACGCTGCACATGGGCAGGGGCGCGTACGACCGGCAGAACGCGTGGGTGCGCTCGGTTCCGAGGTGGTTCGTGAGCGCCGACGAGAGGATCACCAGGCCGTCGACCGTCTCCGCGCTGATGAGCGGGTAGATGCTGGTCGTCGGCATCATCGAGTAGCCCGAGCGGGCGTGCGTCTCCCCGAAGACGACGAGCAGGTTGACGTCGTGCTCCTCGGCGGCCCGCTCGACCCCGAAGCGCACCTCGGACTGGTATTCGCCGGTGAGATAATCGACCAAGAGCGCGATCGTTGGGCGCTTCGCCGCCATGCGCGTCGCTCTCAGCGCACCTTCTCGTCGATCGACACAAGGCTCGGGGACATGCGCTCGAGGGCCGTCAGGCTCCGCCGCTGCCACGCGAGCCGCGCGTCCGTGACGAAGCGAATCTCGCACTTGAGGCCCTGGGCGGCGACGCCGCAGATGAAGGCGATGAACGCCTTCAGGCAGCTCGAGTTCAGGAAGTAGAGGGCCCGTATGTCGAACTCGACGGCGGCCAGGGAGAGGCGCCTCACCTCCTCCTGGACCTCCTTGCAATAGCCGCCGAGCGGCGCGGCCGCCGCCATATCGCCGGTTCCGGTCAGCTTGATGCTGAGGCGGTCTCCGAGGAGCGCCGGCTCGATGCCGAAGCTGTCCGTGACGACGTGATCAACCCTTAAGCTGCTCATTCGTCCTCCACCGCTCGAGCGGCGCGTGCGCGATGATCGTGAGCTCGTTGCCCTCGATCTTGTAATCGACGTCGAGCCCCCCCTCGGCGCGGACGCGGGCGAGTCCCAGGCCGGAGACTCCCTCGATCATCGCCGTCCCGGTGATGAGCTCGTCGTAGTGCTTCAGCGGGTCGCTCGCGGTCTTGAGGTCGAGCAGGCGCTTCTCGACCTCCCTCAGGCGCTCCGGGGACGCCTCGTTGCGCGCGCGGATCTTCATGATGTGCGACCGCTCGTCCTCCTCGAGCGCGAGCTCGAGGCTCACGCGAGGGCCGGTGGAGTACTTGGTGATGTTCTCGGCGAGCTCGTGTGCGGCCATGTAGAACCGCGAGCTCACGTTCGCGTCGTCCAGGACCGCGCCGCAGAAGCTGGACACCAGCCGCAGCACCGCCGTCGCCAGGCGCTCGCTCGGAAAGAAGGTGATGCAGAGGAACAGCGAGGCACCCTGCGTCGGTTCGGGAGATGACACAACCTGTTATCCTACGCTGCTCCCGCGCTGGATCCAACCACTACTTCCGCGGACGGCGTGATCTCGGCGCTCATGTAGGGTGGTGTCCATCGACAACGCAGGAGCGCAGGGTGTCCTCCGCGTTTCAGTCCGGGCTTCAGTCCGCATCTCAGCGCATGACGCGTCGCGTTATGATGAGCTCGGTGGCACGCTCGTTGAACTGATCACGGTGCCCATCGACGGTGAAGTGTGTCGTGGATCCGGCGCAGCGCCGAGCGCCTCGCTCATTACCGCCGTCAGCCGCGGGGGGAGATCCCCTGTGGTCAACCCCACAAGGAGGTTATCGCTGTATGAAACGACGGTCCCATGCGCCCGGGCGATCGCGCCGCGGCCCCCATCGATCGACGGTGATCTCGGCCGTTCATCCCCTCGTGAGGCGCGGCGTCCTCGCCGGCGCCGCCGCCGCCGCGGCCCTCGGCTGCAGCGGCGGCCCCGAGGCGGAGGGCGGCCTCGCGCGCGGTTCCGGCGGCGACGGCGATGTCGAGGCGGGCGAGGCGCCCGCGCTCGGGGGCGCCTCTCTGGCGCTCTCGAGCGACGGAGCGGTGTGCGTCACGCTCCGGCGCGGGACGCTCGGCACGGTGAGAGATGCGACACTGTGGCAAAACGCTCCGGCCTGGAACGACTCCACCTCTCCGAACCTCTCGACTGGATTCGTCGCGCGCGCGGGCCACCGCCGGTCCGTCGTGCAGTTCGACCTCTCTCGCGTGCCCGCCGGCGCGACGGTCGTCTCTGCGACGCTGGGCCTCCACCAGACTCACAAGCTCGAGAGCAGCGCGATCAGCGTCCACCGCGTCACGGCGCCGTGGGACGAGCGGACCGTCACGTGGCAGAGCCTGGGCGCCGGCGGCTTCGACGCGGAGCGCGTGGCGACGATCGCGGCCGAGGCGGGCGTCGGCGCCCGCGCGGCGGACGTGTCGTCGCTCGTGCAGACGTGGGTGCTCGGGACCGCGGAGAACCACGGCGTGCTCCTCGACGAGGCGCCCGCGCGCGTCACCAACCTGAGGAGCAGCGAGATCGACCGCGCGGAGGAGCGCCCCCGGCTCGAGGTCTGCTACGTGACCTGCGCGGACGGGGTGCTGAACGGCCACGAGGCGGGCGTCGACTGCGGAGGGCCGCACTGCGCGCCCTGCGTGGGCGCGACGACGGGGGCGTCGAGCACCGCGACGTCGAGCACCGCGACGTCGAGCTCGACGGGCGCCTCGGCCGCGGCGGACGATCCGTGCGTCGACCCCGCCGCGCTGCCGCCCGACCCGTCGCCGCCCGCGCGGCTCTCCGAGACCGGGCTCTACGCGGACATCGCGACCCGGTCGCGCGCGGCGAACACGCTCGAGTTTCGCCCGGCCTACGAGCTCTGGTCGGACGGGGCGAGCAAGCGGCGCTTCGTGTACCTGCCCCGCTGCTCCACCATCGACACGAGCGACATGGACCACTGGTCGCTGCCGGTGGGGACGCGCTTCTGGAAGGAGTTCCGCGCCGAGGGCGTGTCCGTGGAGACGCGGCTCATCCACCGGTTCGGGCCCGGGATCGACGACTGGCTGTTCGCCGCGTACGCGTGGGACCCGTCGAGGAACGACGCGTTCCTGGTCGAGGACGGCGTCGAGGACGCGCGCGGCACCCGGCACGACATCCCGCGGACCGCGGACTGCTGGGAGTGCCACGGCAAGCTCCCGGAGCGGATCCTCGGCTTCAGCGCGCTGCAGCTCAGCCATGACGGGCCGGGCGAGACCATGGCGTCGCTGAGCCGCGCCGGGTGGCTCACCGTCCCGAGGCCGCGCGGGTTCCGCCCGCCGGGCGACGCCGAGGCCGCTGCCGCGCTCGGCTACCTGCACGCGAACTGCGGCAACTGCCACAACAGCACCGGGGTCGCGACGCTGCGGACACGCCTGCTCGCCGCGAACACCACGGTGGAGAGCACCGACACGTACACGACCGGCGTGGGCGTGACGCCCAGCTTCTGGGAGGCCGGCGTGGTCCACCGGATCACGGCGGGAGATCCCGAGTCGAGCGCTGTCGTGCGCCGGATGGCGCACCGCGGTACGCGGGCGCAGATGCCGCCGATCGCGTCGGATGTCGCCGACGCGGCGGGGCTCGCGGCGGTCCGCGCGTGGATCGACGGGCTGCGGCCGCGTGCCGGGGCGGCGAGCGGCGCGAGCAGCGGCGCGGCCATGAGCAGCGCGAGCAGCGTCAGCGCGAGCAGCGCGAGCGCGAGCAGCAGCGCCGGCGCGGGCGGCGCGGGCCCTGGCACCGGCGGCGCGAGCTCCGGCGCGGGCGGCGCGGGCGGCGCGAGCCCCGGCAGCGGCGCCGGCGGCGCGTGCGCCGGGGTGCCCCGCCTGAAGCTCACGCAGATCGCGTCCGGGCTGGAGGCGCCCCTCTTCCTCACGAGCCCGCCGGGCGACAGGTCGAGGATGTTCGTCCTCGAAAAGGACGGGGTCGTCCGCCTCATCAAGGACGGCGTCCTCCAGGCCACGCCGTTCCTCGACATCCGGGGCGGGACCTCGTGCCCGCCGTCGCGCCCCGCGAGCGCGCACCCGCTCGTGTGCACGCCCAGCCCGACCGCGGAGGGCGGGCTGCTCGGGATGGCGTTCCACCCCAGCTACGCCAGCAACGGCCGCTTCTGGCTGTTCTACACCGCCGCGCCCAGGGGCAACGTCACGATCGCCGAGTTCCGCCGCTCGGCCTCGAACCCCGATGTCGCCGACACGTCGGCGGCGAACCTGCCTGTCCGGAAGCTCCTCGACGCGCGGCACGGCGGCTGGAACCACGCCGGCGGCACGCTCGCCTTCGGGCCGGACGGCCACCTCTACGCCTCCGTCGGCGACGCGGCCGTCACCCCGTACTCGACCTCTCCGGCGAAGGACCTCTCGTCGCCGCTCGGCAAGATCCTGCGGATCGACGTGGACACCGGGCTCGGCCCGTCCGGCAACCTCACCGGCGACGGCGTGAACCCGCTCGTCTGGGACCACGGCCTGCGCAACCCGTGGCGCTTCAGCTTCGACCGGCGCACGGGCGATCTCTACATCGCCGACGTGGGGCAGAACGCGTGGGAGGAGCTCAACATCGAGCCGGCCCGCACCGGGCGGCGCAACTACGGCTGGCCGACGATGGAGGGCAACCACTGCGTCGCCGCGGGGTGCTCCCGGGTCGGCGTCGCGCCCGCCGTGGAGCACAGCCACGCGAGCGGAGAGGGCGGCTCGATCACCGGCGGATACGTCTACCGCGGCGCCGCGATCCCGTGCCTCCAGGGGAGGTACGTCTACGGCGACTACGGGACGCACCGCTTCTGGACGCTGCGGTGGGACGGCGCCACGGTGCGCGATCACGTGGAGATCACGGACGACCTCGCGTCGAGCCTTCCGGCGGCGTCCTTCGGCGAGGACGCCGCCGGCGAGCTCCACGTCGTCATGCTCACGGGGGAGGTGTTCCGCATCGACCCGAGGTGATCCGGCGAGCGCCGGCGCTCGCCACGCCGCCGCGCCGCGCCGCGACGCTCCAGCGAGGGCGCCGCCGCGCCGCGCAGGGCCGCGCGGGCGCTGCGCGGCCGGCCTACCCCGCGAGCTGTCCGTAGCCCGACCGGAGCTTCGCGAAGCGCGGGCGCCAGGCCCGGCTCTCGGCGAGCAGCGGCGCGGTGCGCGCGAGGAGCAGCGCCACGTCGTCGGGTCGGCCGGCGTCGAGCAGCGCGCGCGCGCGCCAGTAGAGCAGCTCGACCCGCTGGTCGGCGCTCAGACCGCTGCCGATCTCGCCGCCCTGCTCCCCCTCCTCGCGCAGCGTCGCCCGCGAGCGCGCGCCCTCCATGCTGTGCCTCGGGTCGCGCACGGCGAGCTGCATCACGCCGAGCAGGGCCTGGGCATAGTGCGGGAGATCCGCGACCGCCCCCTGCGCCCTGAGCCACCGGAGCTGCCGGCTCGCCTCGGCGTGCTCGTCGCGCATCGCGTGGATCCGCGCGAGCAGGAGCGCGCTGCCGTAGACAGGCCGGTCCTTGAACTGCTCGTCGAGCGAGCGCACCTGCCGCACGAGCGGCAGCGCCTCGTCCTCGCGCCCCCAGAGGTAGAGCAGCTCCGCGAGCTTGATCGTCGCCTCGCGCTCCGCCCAGGTGTTGGCCTCCTCGCGGGCGAGCTGGACGGCGCGCCGGAGATCGGCCATCCCGCGATCCGGCGCGTCGAGGGCCGGCCAGAGCTCCGCGCGGCGGACGAGCGCCGCGCAGAGGTGGACCCGGTCGCCGCGCTCCTCGCAGCAGCGCACCGCCTCGTCGAAGCGCTGCTCGGCCTCGTCGAGGTGGCCGCACCGCGCGAGGACGCAGGCGAGGAGCGTCAGGCCGGTCACGTGCGTGTCGTGGTCGGCCTCGCGGACGGTCTCCACGCCGCGCGAGAGCCGCTCGAGGGCGTCCTCCAGGTTGCCCTTGCGAAACGACGAGCGGCCCGCCGCGACCTCGAAGCGCGCGGCGAGCGCGGCGTCCACGGGGCCCTCGCGGGGGTCGAGCAGCGGGATCACCTCCTCGACGCGCGCCGAGGACTCCTCCCAGGCGCCGGCCCAGTCGAGCGCCGTCGCCTCCTCGAGCAGCGCCTCCGCGATCATCCGCGGGTCCTTCATCGTCCGGGCGAGCGCGCCCGCGGAGCGGAGATCGTCGAGCGCGTCGCCGGTGCGCAAGACGCGGTAGCGCACGCGCGCGCGGCCGAGCAGCGCGAGGTAACGCTGGCGCTGATCGTCGCCGTCCGCCCAGAGGAGCGCGGACGAGTAGTGCCCCTCCGCGACGGCGTTGTTGTGCCGGTCGCGCTGGAGATCGCCGAGGATCAGGTACGCGTGCGCCGCGCGCGCGCGGGCCCCGGAGGCCGCGGCGTGGCGCGCGATCGGCTCGAGCAGCTCAGGCGCCCTCGGCTGCGCCTCGGCGAGCGACTCCCAGACGGCCAGCGCGTGCCGGTGCACCCGGGCGCGCTGCTCTTCCGGGAGGAGCGCGTAGATCGCCTCCTGCAGGAGCGCGCTCCGGAACGCGTAACGGGCCCCGCCGCACGGCGTGTCCTCGCGCCGCGCGACCTCCTGCGCGCCGCGCGGCGCGAGGATCCCCCGCGCGGCGAGCGCGCGCAGGCCGGCCGGGACGTCGACGCGCGTCGCCTCCGCGTCCTCGCGCTCGAGCGAGCGCTGCGCGGCCGCCGCCACGTCCTCCGAGAGCTCGAAGCCGAGCACCGCGCACAGCGTCGCGCACGCGGCGAGCTCCGGCGGGAGCGCCTCGAGCTGCCGCGCCGCGAACCACTGCCAGGCGGGCGACGGCGGGAGCTTCTCGAGGTCGGCGGTCGCGAGCTGGTAGCTGTTCGACCGCGCCCGCAGCCGCACGAAGCCCCCGCGCTTCAGCGCGCGGGTGAGCTCCACGAGGCAGCGGGGGTTGTAGCCGGCCCACGCGCAGATGCGCCGGAGCGCGGCGCTCGGCGGGGGCTCCGCGGGCCGGAGGAGCTCGGCGCAGAGGAGGAGCCCGGCGGCGTCGTCGAGCGGCAGGAGCGCGACGTGATCGCGCGCGCTCGTGCGGGCGCTCAGCGCGTGGCGACGCGCCGCGAGCTCGGGCGCGCCGGCGAGGAGCACCCAGAGCGGGAGCTGTCCCTCGCGGCGCGTCGCGAGGTCGAGCGCGTCGAGCGTGAAGCCGTCGGCGAGGTGCGCGTCGTCGAGGATCACGACGACCGGCCGCTCCGTCGCCCGGCGGCGGAGCCCCTCGGCCAGCGCGCGGATCACGCTGCCGCGGCGCGCGGCAGGCGGCGGCCGGTCGGCGGCGCCCGCGGGCCAGCCCAGGCAGGCGGCCACGGCGGGCCACACCTCGCCGCCGAGCGGATCGCCGAGCCGCTCGACGCAGAGCGCGCGCGGGTCGCCCGGCGGGGGGCCGTCCGCGACGCCGAGCACCGCGGCGAGCAGGGCGGCCGCGGTCTGCGCGGCGCGGCCGCACCCGGGCGGCGCGGGCGCGGCGCGGGCGGGGAGCTCCGGCTCGGCGCGCAGGGAGATCACGAGCGCGCCGGGGTGCGCGCGGCGGGTGCCCTCGGCGAGCTCCTCGGCGAGCCGCGACTTGCCGGCGCCGCGCTCGCCGACGAGCGCGCAGAGGCCGGGTCCGAGCCCCGCGAGGGCGCGCTCGCGGCTCTCGTCGAGGGCGCTCAGGGTGGCGTCGCGCCCGACGAGCGGCGGCGGCGCGGCGCGCGCGGCGTCGCGATCGCCCGGGGGCAGGGGCGCCTCCTGCGCGAAGAAGTAGCGGCCGTCCTCGCTCGCCGCGGCGACGTCGAAGCCGGGGTGGGCGGTCACCAGCTCGGCGCTGAGCGCGATCCCGCGCCACGGCTCCGCGGGGAGCCACGACTCGGGCCGCTCCACGGCCAGCCCGGCGACGACCTGGACGCTGTCCGCGTCGCGCGCCTCGCGCCGGAGCTTCAGCGGCGCGACGTGGATCGCGAGCGGCGCGCCGACGGACGTGACGATCTCGCGCCCGGCGAGCAGCGCGCGCTCCGCGGCCGCCTCCTTCGGTCCGGGGAAGATCGCGACGAAGCGGTAGCCGCGCTGCCGCGCGAGGTGCCCCTCGTGCCGTGCCACGGCGGCGCGGACCTCGGCCTCGGCGCCGCGGGCCTCGAGGGCGAGCACCACCGTGTCGTACCGGTCCGAGGAGATCGAGGCCGCGTCGTCGCCCTCGCGCGCGGCGGCCTCGCCGGGCGGGCCGAGCGCCGCCGCGCCCGCCGACGCGAGCGCGGCCCGCAGCGAGGCCGCGTCGCGCGGGCGGAGCGCCCGCTCCTTGGCGAGGCAGGCGAGGACGAGGGCCTCGACGGGCGCGGGGACGGGCGCGAGCTCGCCCGGCCGGGGCGGCCGCCGGCTCAGGTGGCCCTGCGCGACGCTCGCGCGGTCGCCCGAGAACGGCGCGCGCAGCGTGAGCAGCTCGAAGAGGAGCGCGCCGAAGGCGTAGAGGTCCGCGCGCGCGTCGATCGGCTCGGCCCGCAGCCGCTCGGGCGAGGCGTACTCGGGCGCGCCGAGCATGGCGCCGAGCGTGGTGAGGACGCTGTCCGCGGGGTGGCACACGACGCCGCGCTCGCGCTGCGACAGGCCGAAGTCGAGGAGCCGCACGCCGCCGCCGGGCTCGAGGAAGACGTTCTCGGGCGCGAGGTCGACGTGGACGAGGCCGCGCTCGTGCACCGCCTGGAGGCAGCTCAGGACGGCGAGCGCGACGTCGAGGGCGAAGCGCAGGTCGAGCGCGGCGGGCAGGCTCTCGAGGCGGGTCGCCAGCGTCTCGCCGTGGAGCCGCTCCATGGCGATGTACGCGCGGCCGTCCTCGAGCACGCCGTTCTGGAGCAGGCGCGGCGAGACCGGGGGGCCGAGCTGCTCGAGCGCCCACGTCTCGCAGCGGAAGCGCTCGCGCGCGAGCAGCGCGTGGGCCCTGCTGATCTTCAGCACCGCGGGCGCGCCGTCGTCGAGCCGCGTCGCGTCCCAGAGGACCGAGAACGCGCCGGTCGCGAGCGGCTGGCCGACGCGGAAGCCCGCGAGGGACGGCGGCGCCTCGGCGTCGAGATCGAGCGGCGTGGCGTGGCGCGGCGCCGTGGCGCCGTCCGCTGAGCAGACGGCGAGGGCTGCAAGTCGACGATGACAGGATGGGCAGCGCGGCAAGAAGACCTCTGATGGCTCGGATGGCCCGGCTCGAGAGGTGACCGATATTACCGGGGTTCCGGTCATGATGAATGGGAAAAGCCGACGTCGTGCCGCATCGACTTACGCCCACAGCAAAAGCGCGTCGCGCTGGTCGCGCGCGACATCGTGGGCGCCGTGTCGACAGAGGAGGATAGCGGCAGCTCTCGTGTGCGCGCGGCGCGCCGCGGAGATCGCCTCGCGCGGGCCGGCGCGGCGCCGCGCAGGGGCCGGGGGTTCGGTCGAACACCCACGCTGGCGCCCCCGGAGAGGCGGAGTCCGCCCGCATGCTACCGCCGCGCCCGGTCGTCGGCGGCGTCCGGCTGATCGCACGGCGCCTGGAGCCGTGGTGTATGCTGCGCCGACCGGCCGGAGGGTTGGATGATCCATCGACAGACGGGCGAGATCGAGCTCTCATCCGGGGTTCGCATCGGCCCCTCGTATTCGGAAGCGCAGTTCCTGTCGTCGCCGCTGGCGCGGATGGCCAACGCCCTGAGCCAGACGCAGCCGTGGAGCGGATACAAGACGTCGCGCCAGCGCATCGGCTTCCGGACCTTCCGGATGACGCTGCACTTCTGCAGCGGGAAGCTCGCGTCGGTCGAGCTCTTCGAGGTGGGCGCGGAGTCGAAGGCGTTCTGGAACGACTGGTCCGAGAAGGAGGAGGCGGAGCGCAAGGCGAGCCACGATGCGTGGCTGGAGTCGATCCTCGGCGCGCCGCCCTACGAGTACCCGTGGGGGAAGATCTCGTCCGAGTACGACCCGCGGGGCGGCTACAGCAGCATCGTCGTGCGCTTCGGCCCGCCGGCCGAGGTCCAGGCCACCCGCTGAGCCGGGGCTGCGCCGGGAGGGGCTCCCCGGCGCGCTACAGCGCCCGGCGGTAGCGGACCTCCGGCAGGCTGCCCGCGCCGACGCGCGCCGGCCGCCGCGCCCCGTCGCGGGTGAAGCCGGAGAGCTCGTAGAAGCGGCGCGCCCGGGTGTTCCCCTCGAGGACCCAGATCGTCATGGTCCGGTGGCGGCGCCGCGCGAGATCGGACTGCGCGGTGTCGAGCAGCGCGGCGCCGAGCCCGCGGCCCCACGCGGCGGGCAGGAGGTAGAGGGTGTAGAGCTCGCCGACGTCGAGCGGTTCGTCGTCGTCGCGCGTCGGTCCGGCGCTCGCGAACCCGAGCGCGGCGTCCTCTGCGTGGAGGGTCCAGGCGCGCGTGCCGGTCGCGGCGCCGTGGCTCAGGATGCGCCGCCAGATCGCCTCGCGCGCCTGCGTGGAGAGGGCGTTGAGATCGGACGCCGGTATGAGGCCGAGGTAGGCCGCGCGCCAGGAGTCGACCTCGACGCGCGCGATGGTGGCGGCGTCTCCCGGCTGCGCCCGGCGGATGACCGCCCTCGTGATCCGCTCCGACATGGTGCCTCGCACCCCAGGTTGCATGGCGCCGCGGCGCGACGCCATGCCGTCGTGGGGTCCGGCGCGCCCGCCGGCTCGAGCCTGCATGACCGGCGCGCTGGGGTGAGCCCGAGAATGTCCGTCCAGCGGCGCCCGACGCCGTATTCATCCCGCTGCTCCTTCGCCTGCCGGCGCTGACCCCCTAAGGTCCACGCGTGTGCGGCGACGAAAGCGAATGCCGCAAACGAAGCTGAGGAGGCAAGCATGCTGTGCCGGGAGATCATGACAAGGGAAGTCCAGTGCATCATGGCGGACGACACGATCCGGACGGCCGCGCGCAAGATGCGCGACGCGAACGTCGGGTTCCTCCCTGTCTGCGACGACGCCTGGCGGGTGCTCGGGACGCTGACCGATCGCGACCTCGCCATCCGGGTGCTGGCCGACAACCGCCCGCTGAGCACGAGGGCGGGTGACGTGATGACCCCCGAGGTGATCGCGTGCCGGCCGGACGACGACGTGCTGCGCGCGGAGCAGCTCATGGGGCATCACCACAAGTCGCGCGTCCTGTGCACCGAGGCGGACGGCCGGCTGGTGGGCGTCATCAGCCTGTCGGACATCGCGCAGCGCGAGGACGACAGGAACACCGCGCAGACGGTCCGCCGGGTGACAGAGCAGCGGGAGGCCGCCCACGGGGCCCGGGCGTAGCCGCGGCGCGCTCGCGGGCCCCGGGGGGCGCTGGTAGGCTCCGGCGCCATGTCGAGCGCCTCGTCGGGCCAGGGGACCACGCGTACGCACCACCGCACCTGCAACCTCTGCGAGGCGATGTGCGGGATCGCGATCGAGGTCGACGGCGACCGGATCACCTCGATCCGCGGCGATCAGCGCGACCCGTTCAGCCGCGGCTACATCTGCCCGAAGGCGCTCGCGCTCCAGGATCTCCACGAGGACGGCGACCGCCTTCGGGTCCCCGTCCGGCGCGCCGGGTCGGGGTTCCAGCCCATCTCGTGGGACGAGGCGTTCGACGAGGTGGCCGGGCGGCTCAGGGAGACGCAGGCGCGCCACGGCCGGGACGCCGTCGCGGTCTACCTGGGCAATCCCAGGGGGCACAACTACGCGTCGCTCCTCTACCTCATCCCCTTTCTGGAGGCGCTGCGGACACGGAATTGCTTCTCCTCGACCTCGGTCGATCAGCTCCCGCACCACCTCATCGGGACCCTGCTCTTCGGGCACCAGCTCCTCGTGCCGGTGCCCGACATCGACCGCACCTCGTTCCTGCTCATCCTCGGGGCCAACCCGGTCGTGTCGAACGGCAGCATGATGTCGGCCCCCGGCGTGCGGCGGCGGATCGAGGCGATCCGCGCGCGGGGCGGCGCCGTCGTTGTCGTCGACCCGCGGCGCACCGAGACCGCGGAGATCGCCGACCGCCACCACTTCATCCGGCCCGGGACCGACGTCTTCCTGGTGCTCGGGATCCTCTCGACCCTCTTCGCCGAGCGCCTCGTCGCGCCGGGGCGTCTGGGCGGTTTTATCAATGGAATCGATGAGATAGAGCGGATCTCCGGGGAGTTCTCGCCGGAGCGCGTGGCGCAGGAGGTCGGCATCGAGGCGGCGGAGATCCGTGCGCTCGCGCGCGCGTTCGCCGCCGCGCCGTCGGCCGTCTGTTATGGCCGGATCGGCGCCTGTCTTCAGGAGTTCGGCGCGCTGACCACGTGGCTGGTCGCGGTGCTCAACGCGGTCACGGGCAACCTGGATCGCCCTGGCGGGGCGATGTTCACCCGGCCGGCCGTCGACGTGGTCGCGATCCAGGACCTGCTCGGCCAGCGGGGCGAGTTCGGCCGGAGCCGCACCCGCGTGCGCAAGCTGCCCGCGTTCGCCGGGGAGTACCCTGCCGCCGCGCTGGCCGAGGAGATCCTCACGGAAGGGCCGGGGCAGATCCGGGCGCTCCTCACGATGGCGGGCAACCCGGTGCTGTCGACCCCGAACGGCCGCGCGCTGGACGGAGCGCTGGCGAGCCTCGATTTCGTGGCCTGCATCGACTTCTACATCAACGAGACGACCCGGCACGCCCACGTGATCCTCCCGCCGCCCGGCCCCCTGGAGCGCGATCATTACGACCTGGCGTTCCACGCGTTCGCGGTCCGGAACACCGCCAAGTACGCGCCCGCGCTGTTCGCCCCGGCGGACGACGCGCGCCACGACTGGGAGATCCTCGTCGAGCTCGCGGCGCGCCTCGCGGCGCCCGGGCCGGCGGCGGGGCTCGCCGGCCGCGCGGCCCGGGCGGTGTCGCGGGCGCTCCCGCCGACGCGGCTGCTCGACGCGGCGCTCCGCCTCGGGCCGTACGGCGACCGCCTGAACCCGCTGTCCAGCGGCCTGTCGCTGCGCAAGCTCGAGCGCGAGGTGCACGGCGTGGATCTCGGGCCGCTCGAGCCGTGCCTGCCGGACCGGCTGTTCACGCGATCCGGCCGGATCGAGCTCGCGCCGGAGGTGCTCGTCGCCGATCTGGAGCGCGCGCGAGCGGCGCTCGGCCGCGGGCGGGCTGGGGCGGCCGGGCGCGAGGAGGGCGGGGCGGGGGAGGCGGGCGAGCCGGGGCAGCGCGCCGGGGCGGCGTACGACCTCCAGCTCATCGGCAGGCGCCAGCTCAGGAGCAACAACTCGTGGCTGCACAACAGCCATCGCCTGGTGAAGGGGAGAAACCGGTGCACGCTGCTCATGCACCCGGACGACGCCGCCCGCCGCGGCATCGCGGGCGCGCAGCGGGTCCGCGTGTCCTCGCGGGTCGGGAGCATCGACATCGACGTCGAGCTGACGGACGCGGTGATGCCCGGCGTCGTCAGCGTCCCGCACGGCTGGGGGCACGGCCGCGACGGCGTGCAGCTCGGCACGGCGAGGCAGCACGCCGGCGAGAGCGTCAACGACCTGACAGACCACCTCGCGATCGACGCGCTCTCGGGCACCGCGGCGCTGAACGGCGTCCCAGTGCGCGTCGAGCCGATCGAGGCGGTGCCGGCGTAGCGCCGCGATCACGGCGCGAGCGGCAGCCTGCGATGCGCGCCGGCGCGGGTCGAGTGCGGGCGGGCGCTCATCTCGCCGAGCAGCGCCGGCGCCGCGACGGCCAGCGGACACCAGTCGCCATCGAGGTCGACCAGGAGGCCGCGCCCCGCCGCCCAGTCGACGTCTTCCTGTCGCGCGTCCTCCGCCCCGCCGAGCGCGACTCGAGCTTGCCGCTCGGAGAGAAACTGTATCGGCCTGGACCCGGCGAGGTCGCGTGTGTCGACAAGGACATAGCGCTCCGCATCGATGCGAGCCACCGAGAGGACCGGCGGCGGACGCAGGAGGTCCATCCAGCGTTCCTGCCAGGCGGCGACCTTCTGGCGGAGCGCCTCGATCACCTCGGGGTTGCCTCGTGACTCGGACGTGTAGTCGGCTTCGAAGTGATAGGCGATGCCCGAGCAGTCGGCGTCCGGCGGCAGGATGTGCCTGTACGATGCCCGCGGCCGGATGTTCTCGACGCCGTACGCGGCCGGGCGCTCGAAGTATGGACTGAACCGCTCGATGCTCAGGCGAGAGAGCCCCGTCGGCGGGTGGAGGTGCACGATCTTGTCGATCAGGCCCAGGGTGCTCGTGTAGCTGTCGATCCTGTCGCCGGGGAAGCCCCAGAGGAGGTTCCAGTTGACGCTCATGTCGACGGCCCGCGTGCAGCGGAGCAGGTGGATGTTCTGGCTGGCGGTTACCCCCTTGTCCATGAGACGGAGCAGCGGCGTGGACAGCGCCTCGATGCCGGGCTGGATCATGTGGACGCCCGCGTCGCGGAGCGCCGCCACCTGGCTCAGGCTCATGTTGGCCTTCTGCTCGTAGAAGATGCGCAGGCCGTGGCGCTGCCTCGCCAGCGCGGGGATCAGCGTCCTGTGGAACCCGTGCGGCATGATGTTGTCGACCATGCTGACGTTCCTCGTGGGATAGCGTCTCGACAGCCGGTCGAGATCGTGGAGCACCCGCTCCGGGGAGCTGGCCCGGAACTGCATCCCGTCCGCGTTGAGCCCGCAGAAGGTGCAGTGGTGCTTCGCGCCCCACCAGCACCCGCGGCTGCTCTCGTAGGGAAGCCAGGTGTTCTCGTGCCGTATCGCTCCGTCGTTGTCCTGGATCGCGCGCTCGAGCTGATCGTAGTACTCGTCGAAGACGGGAGAGGGGAGCGCGTCGAGATCGCGACAAATGGCGCCCTGGATGATCCGCTCGGCAGGCAGGTCTCGCCGCTTCATGCGGTCGAGGAAATCGGGGAAGGCCTGCTCGCACTCGCCCGAGAACACGTAGTCGACGACATCGGGGGCGAGCGAGCGCACCGCGGGGCCCATCGGGCCTTCGCAGTTCGCGCCGCCCAGCAGCGTGAGCGTCCTCGGCGTGAGCGCCTTGATCCGGCGCAGGAGCGAGAGGCTCGCCGCGGTCTGCTCGAACGTGCTCGAGAAGCCGATGACCGGGTAACCGAGGTCGGCGATCCTGCGCGCGGCGGAACCGGCCCATGCGAAGCACCTCCGCTCGGCATCGCGGAGGACCGCGGGGTCGTACCCCAGGACCTGCATCTCGACATCGCCGAAGTGACGGCCGAGCGGCTCCGTCGCGTAAGCTGCGGCGGCGAACATCCGCTCTCCCAGGAGCAGGCCGGAGGGCGCATACGCGATCCGGTTGTAGAGCTCCTCTCCGAGGATCCTGGCGAGCAGCACGTTGGCGTACAGCACATCGACGTGGTGCCCGCGCTGCGCCGCGCACGCCTGCAGCAGGTGCGCCGCGATCGACGGGCGGTCCACGGCGGCAAACGGCGGCACGACGAGGAGCACGCGAGCGGAGGCGTCGGAGGTCGCCGGCACCATCCCGCCTGCTGTCTCCCGGGCGCGCGGGGCGCGGGGTCCAGGGCGGCACGAGAAGACCGAGGCGTCCTCGGTGCGCACGCAGGAGCCGAGGGGCGCCTCGTACGGCGTCGTCGCCTCCGCGGCCAGGCGTCGCAGGTCCGCCGCGGCTGCGTCATCGACGGGGACGCCGCCGGCCCGGAGGAGCTCCCCGGGATCCTGCAAGAAGCTCGTTCGAAGGTCCGGGTCGGAAGCCAGCCGGGCTTCCAGCTCACGAAGCGCGATCCACATACCGCCTCGACCGCGCCCCGGCGAGGGCGCCTCGGTGCAGAGCACATGAAATCGGGGCCGCCCATGCCGGGCGACCCCGCGAGGAAAGGGACCGATGCCGTTCAGCAGATGATGGTCGCCTGGGATCCCCCCTTCTGGATGATCGACTTGCCGATCTCCACAACCTTGACGTCCTTGCCGGTGAGCGCCTTGATGCTCTTCTGCTGCTCCTCGGTCAGCTCGATGCGTACGCGCTTGTCTTGAGCCTGGTTTGTGTCTGCCATGTCAACTCCGTGTGGGTGTGCTGGTCCAGCGTGCGACATCCGAGAGGGACACCGCGCCGGGCCGTCCTCGAGACAGGGGGCGAGGTCGCGATCAGCAGAGGATGATCGCGTGCGAGCTCGCCTTCTGCACGATGATCGACTTGCTCAGGTCCAGCGTGCTGACGTCCTTGCCGGTGAGATCCTTGATGTTCTTCTTCTGCTCCTCGGTCAGCTCGATGCGTACGTACTTCTCCTGACCCTGCTTCGGCTCTGCCATGTTGGTCTCCTGTTCGGTGTGCTGGATGCGATGGTCGCCTGGCGCGACGCTACCGCGGCGTCGGCCAGATGTGCCGCGGCGGCTTCTCCCCGAACGTCGCCTCGTAATCGAGGAGCAGACGGCGGTAGTTGCTCTGGACGCGCGGCGAGTCGATCTCCTCGTCCGGGAGCGGCGCGTGGTCGATGAATCCGGCGCCCAAGCGATCGCAGAACGCCCGGTAGTCGGCGCTGAACAGAAGGAAGATATGCCACATGTCATCGACGTCGCCTGCCGGGATGTTGTAGTTCTCCGCGCCGTGAGTCGCGAGCAGCAGCAGGTACCGCCGGAGCTCCTCCACGATTCCGCGGGCTACCTCGATGCTCACGTCCATCCGCGATGCATACTTCGAGGCGACGTGCTCCATCGGAAAGCTCATCGCCGCATCGATACGATCCTGGTGCATGGTAGGCCCCTCGTTGAATCCCATGGTGTCGCGCGGCCGCCATAGCCTTGCGCTCGCCCAGCGACACTGCGGTATCCGTCGCGCGGTCGTCCTTCCTCGCGCGACGACGTTTGCTATCTGGAAATCCTCGTCCAGATCGATGCGCTCGAGGTCAACCCCCGTCACGCGATAGAGGAGACGGCGCTGATCTTCGCTCAAGGGCAGCCGCATGGTGCACGACCATCGTTCGTGGGTTCTGGTGGATAACCATCGCTGACGCCCCCCCCCGGGGGAAGCGCGCTGGCCGAGCGATGGGTTCTACTCAGCTCGGCTCGGCGATGATTACCGTCGCCAAGCTAGCAGGCGTCCTTGCCTCGTCAACGAACCTGATATTGCTCGAATGGCGTCGATCGGGCCATGGCGCGCGCAGATCGCCTGAGTCGGTCGTCGAAAGCAGGTTTCTGGCAAGCAGCTTCGACGCGCCACCGAAGTGATGAGTCCGGAGCCGCGCCGGCGCATCCGATCGATGCCTGCGGCGCGATCACGTCCCGATGGCGGCGATGTCTCCGGGCGGCCCTTGCGCGCGCGGCCTCAGCCGATCGCCTCGGCCGTGAGCAGGCGCGTCCTCCGGCCCGAGGCGAGCGTGAGGTGCTGTCCCCAGCTCGTCTGGTGCGGCATGTCCCCGTCCACGATCTCGCTCGCCCGGATCTCGAACCCCGCGGCGCGGTAGGCGGGGCGCAGCGCGTCCTCTACCCACGCGTCCGTCAGCTCGGGGAGCCCGAGCCGCGCCGCGTAAGCCCGGTCGTCGAAGACGCTCTGGTTCAGCAGCGCGATGAGCTCTCCGCCGGGCCGGACGAGGCGGCGCAGGGCCTCGAGCACCGGCGCCTCGGGGAGCACGAGGGCCGAGAGCAGCGACGCCCAGGGGAAGTTCAGCGTGAGGGTGTGCGCGAGCCCGGTGAGCTCCTCGGGCAGCGCCTGCACCGACGCGACGACGAAGAGCGCGTTCGGCCGGCCGCCCCGGGAGGGCTTGCGGCCGGCGCGCCACGACACCTCGCGCATCCGCTCGCCCGCGGGGTCGACCCCGATGCAGTACGTGTCGGGGTGCGCGCCCGCCTGCCGGTACACGAAGCGCCCGTCGCCCGTGCCCACGTCGATGAGGACGCGCGCGTGCCCCTCGAGCTTCGCCTCGAGATCCGCCCGCGTCCACGCGAGCGACGCCTTGCCGAGCTGCACGATCATCGTCGCCTCGCGCGCCGCGCTCCCTGCCTCCCGGTCGCCCCGCTCAGCGCGCCCCGGCCTCGCGGGCGGGCGCCTCGGCGGCCTGGCCGCTCGCCGCCGCGAGCTCCCGGCAGGCGATCGCCCGCGCGAGGTCGTCGCTCGCCTCGCGGAGCATCCGGACCAGCATGGGCAGCCGCGGCGCGCCGCCCGGGCTCTGCGGGAGGAGCAGCGCGAGCTGCGCCTCGGCGAGGCGGAGGATGTCCCGATCGACGCGGTACGAGGGGAACAGGTGCGTGAAATACGCGGACGCGAGCTCGTGCGTCCGCGTCTCGAAGACCTGCTGCACCCGCTCGAAGAACGCCGCCACGTAGGGCTCGAGCAGCGCGCGCTGGAACGACCAGTTGAAGCCCGACATCGCCGCGCTGGTCTGGTGCAGCGAGCCGTACCCGCCCTCGTGGAAGCGCTCCCACGCCTCGGCCTTCGCCGCGGGATCGGGCCGCGCGGTCTCGGCGCGCAGCGCGGCGCGCTGGCCGCGGTCGGACGGGTCGCGCTTGCGCTCGGCCGCGAGGCGCTCGCCCGCGCTCTCCAGGCCACGCGCGACCCACTTCACGGCGACGGTCCAGCGCATCTCCTGGTCGATCTCGAGCCCGTCCACCTCGAGCTCGCCGTCGACGAGGCGCGCGGCCAGGGCGAGATCCGACGCGGAGTAGGCCGCGTTGAGCAGCGCCCGCGCCCAGACGATCTGCGCGTCGCCGCGCGGCGCCGCCCGGAGCGCCGTGAGGGCGAGGCCCGTGAACGCGCTCGCCTCGGCGTCGCGCATCGGGTCGGGCACGTAGCGCGCGAGCGCCGTCACCGCGTTCGTGAGCACCGGCTCGAGCAGCGACAGGTCCGGCTCGGCGGGCAGCTTGTCCCTCACGAGCGCGAGGTAGGCGGGCGAGGCGAGCTTCTGGTCGCGCACCATGCTCCAGAGCGACGCCCAGAGGAGCTGGCGCAGGAGCGGATCGTCCACGCGGCCCATGTGCTCGCGCACGAACGCGAGCGAGCCCGGGTCGAGCGCGATCTTCGCGAACGTGAGGTCGTTGTGGTTCGGGAACACGAAGAGCGGCGCCCGCTGCCCGCGCGCGGCCGCGACCTCGGTCGCCGCGCCGTCGATCTCGGCGGGCACGGAGTCGACGACGAGCGCGCCGTCCTCCTCGCGCGCGAGCGCGACGTCGATGCGGTGCGGCCGCAGGGTCGGGTAGTCCTCGGGCGCCGTCTGCACCACGCGGAGGCGGCCGATGCGGTCGCCGTCGGGCTCCCACTCGGCCGTCAGCGTGTTGAGCGACGCCTTCTCGAGCCAGACGCGCGACCAGGCGCCGAGGTCGCGGCCGGAGCCCTCCTCGAGCGCCGACAGGAACTCGCGCAGCGTCGCGTTGCCGTACTGGTAGCGCTTGAAGTACCGGCGCATCCCGTCGCGGAAGGCCGGCAGGCCGATCGCCGCGACGAGCTGCTTCATCGCGGCCGCCCCCTTGCCGTACGTGATGCCGTCGAAGTTCAGGAACGTGTGCTCGGTGTCCGCGAGCTCCCCGGCGATGGGGTGCGTCGTCACGAGCTGGTCCTGCCGGTAGGCCCAGCTCTTGATGACGTTGAACGCCTTCCACGCGGAGGGCTGGAACCGCGTCGCCTGCTCCATGGCGAGGAAGGCCATGTACGTGGCGAAGCTCTCGTTGAGCCAGAGATCGTTCCACCACCGCATGGTCACGAGGTTGCCGAACCACATGTGGGCCATCTCGTGGAGGAACACCTCGGCGCGCGTGAGGCGCTGGTGGTCGGTCGGCGGGTCCCGGAAGATCATCCGCTCGCTGTGGGTCACGGCGCCGACGTTCTCCATGGCGCCGGCGTTGAACTCCGGGACGAAGACCTGGTCGTACTTGGTGAACGGGTAGGGGTAGTCGAAGAAGTCGGGGTAGAAGTCGAAGCCCTGCTTCGTGATCGTGAAGAGCTCCTCGGGGTCGAGGTGCCGCGCGAGCGACCTGCGACAGTAGAGCCCGAGGGGGATGCCGCGGTGCTCGTCGCGGACGCCGCTGTAGGGGCCGGCGATCAGCGCGAAGATGTAGGTGCTGAACCGCGTGGTCTCCTCGAACACGCGCGTCGCGCGCCCCGGGCCCGCGGCGAACGTGCGCGTGACGCGCGCGTTGCCGATGATCTCCCAGTCCTCGGGCGCG
Organism: Sorangium sp. So ce119; assembly: GCF_051524405.1. NCBI lineage: Bacteria > Pseudomonadati > Myxococcota > Polyangiales > Polyangiaceae > Sorangium > Sorangium sp. So ce119. The sequence goes on from NZ_CP150310.1 coordinate 1,759,249, forward strand.
GTGACGGACAGCCGGTAGCTCGCCTTGATGTCGGGCTGGTCGAAGCAGGGGAAGAGGCGGTGCGCGCTGAACGGCTCGAGGTCGGTGTAGAGGTAGTCCTCGCCGTCCTCGGGGTCGCGGAAGTGGTGGAAGCCGTCGCCTGTATGGTCGTAGTCGTTCTCGTAGACGACGCGCACGCGCGTCTCCGGGTCGAGCAGCTTGCCCGGGAGCCGGATGCGGCAGTCCGCCCAGTCGGGCTCGACCTCGACGCCGTTGATCTCGAGCCGCTCGATGCGCCGGCCGCGGAAGTCGATGAAGGTGTCGCCGTGGCCGCGGACGTCGAAGTAGGCGATCGCCTCGCCGCGGTAGCCGCTCCCGCCGCGCGAGAGGTCGAGCGAGAGCTCGTAGCGCGCGCTGCCGATGCGCGATGCGCGCTCCTCGGCCTCGCGCTGGGTGAGCACGTCCCGTCCAGGGCCACCGGTCTTCTCCGCCGTCATGCGTGCACACCCTAGGCCGAACGGCCGGAGGGAGGCCAGCGCATCTGTGCCATGGTCGCGATCGCCGCCCCGGGCGCGGAGCGCTGGAGGGCGGGCGGTTTGCGGGCGAGCGGGCGAGGGATGCGGGAACGAGGGACGAGGGCGCCGTCCTGCGCGAACGCGGTCCTCGACCGTGGTTGGTTGGCCCTGGCGGCCAGGCGGGCGTTGCGCTGTGCCAGGGCAGGGGGGGCCCGCACTGGCTCAACCGCAATGCATTGCGACACACCGGGGTCCGGACCCCTCGGGAACGTCCGACCGAGCATCCTTCAGTGCAAATTTGTGCCAGAGAACGCGGCCTCCGACGGAATTTCTGTGCCATCAACCCCGCAAACGCCCTGCTAGTTGTGCCACATGGGGGGTCCGGACCCCTCTGGACCGCGGAGAAGAGCGCTTGCGGGGGTGCGGGACCCCTCTGGGGACGCAAGACACGGCGCGCGGGGACGGCGACCCGCTTCCCGGGCGCAAGACGGCGCGAGCGGGGGAGCGCAGCGCTGAGCGGCGCGGTCTGGAGCGCCCCCACGGGGGCGAGGCGGTGCGCGCGTCGTGGTCGCGCCCGCGCGGGCTCGCCATGCTCGGACCATGCAGCGCTCGCCCATGTCCTGGGTGACCGACCCCGACGATCCGCGAGCCCCCCGCAGGAGCTCTGGGACCGCAGGACGCCGGAGGAGCGGCAGCGCGTCCTCGGCCGAGCTGGAGCGCCTCACGCGCGAGCGCAGCTGAGCTCGTAGGACCAACGCTCGCGACGACCGGCGGCTCGCGGCCGCCCGACTCGATGTTTCTTCATGCTCACTCCCGGGGGACGCGAGCCGCCAGCTCCGGGCGCGCCGCCGGGCGATCCGACATCTCCGAGGCCTCGCTCCCGATACGGACCTCGATGCGCCTCCCGCGCACCACGTCGCCGCCTTGCGGACACACCCTCAGCAGCAACCCCACCAATCCGGAGACTCGCACCGCATATCCCATGTGCCTCCCCTCACTTGTCACCCAGATCTGGTGGGACCGCGCACGCTCGCACCATGCCGGAGCCGATGAGCCGGCGCGTCACCTCGATGATCGGCCTGGGTCGTTCACGCGAGGCGCGACATCGGCGAGGTGAGTCGCTAGCCTCGCTCAGGGGCATCACCGATGTCGCGGAGACGCGACGTCGTCTCGACGCACGCCTGGCGCGGACGAAGCGGGGAGGACTGCCATGAATCAACAGAAGGGTCTCTGGAAGCTCGCGTGTGCAGCGTTCACCATGCTGTCGATGGCGTTGATCGCAGGCTGCGATCAGGGAGAGGGGGGCGAGGTCAGCAGCAAAGGCAACGACAAAGAAGCCACGAACAAGGTCGTCAAGATCGCGTTCGTGACGAACGGATCCAGCGACTTCTGGAAGATCGCCTTCGCCGGCGTCCACAAATACGAGCAAGAGGCCAAGATCCAGGTCGACATCAAGGTGCCGCAGAACAGCACGCCCACGGAGCAGAACCAGATCCTCGAGAGCCTCGCCAGCCAGGGCTACGACGCCGTCGGCGTGAGCGTCCTGGCGCCGGACGATCAGGTGACCGTGCTCAACAAGGTCGCGGCGAAGGTCAAGCTGATCACGTTCGACTCCGACGCCCCGAAATCGAACCGGCTGCTCTACATCGGCACGAACAACTACGAGGCCGGCAAGGTGCTGGGCAACGAGATCGTGAAGCTCTTGCCGAACGGCGGGAAGATGGCCGCCTTCGTCGGCATGTTCGCGGTCGACAACGCGGCCCAGCGCCTCAAGGGCATTCAGGACGTCGTCACTCCCCACAACATCCAGCTCATCGACAAGCGGGAGGACAACACCGATCTCGCCAAGGCGCGCACGAACGTGGAGGACATCATCAACGCCCACCCGGACCTCGACGTCGCGACCGGCCTCTGGTCGTACAATGGGCCGGCCATCGTCGCCGCCGTCGAGGCGCTCGGGAAGAAGGGCAAGGTCCTCCCGGCCGTGTTCGACGAGGAGGCGGCGACGCTCGCCGGGATCGAGAACGGCACCGTCGCCTGCACCGTCGTGCAGAAGCCGTTCCAGTTCGGTTACCTGGGGAGCAAGTGGCTCCACGAACTCGCGACCAAGGGCGACGCGGCCATCGCCGCCATCCCCCCGAGCAAGGTGATCGACACCGGGGTCGACGTGATCAACAAGGAGAACGTCGCGCAGTTCAAGGCGACGCTCGCCGAGATGAAGAAGTAGCCCGGTCCCCCGGCGGCTCGGGCGAGGGCCTCTCCTCGCTCGAGCGCCCGTTCATGCAGGTGCCTCGACACGAGGCTGTTCCCCTCGCGCGTGGCCTCCTCGGCAGCCGTCCCTCGACCGCGCGGCGGCTCAGACGGGCTGGAGGTGCGGTGCGCGGCGATAGACGATCTGGCCGCCGGTCTTCGACAGCGCGTAAGCGAACCCGAGCTCCAGGGTCGAGCGGGTGATGAGGCTCCCGAGGTCCACGCCCTGCTCCACCATCAGCCGCGCCGCCGCCGGCGTGATGCCGACGAGCACGACCTCGGCGCCGAGCAGCCGCGCCGCCCGCGCCGCCCGCAGGAGGTGCTCCACCGACGCGGCGTCGACGAACGCCATCCCCGTGACGTCGACGAGCACCACGCGCGCGTGGTGCTCGGTGATGTCTTGCAACATCGACTCGATGAAGCGGCCGGACCGCTGCGCGTTCATCGTCCCGACGATCGGCATCACGAGGATGTTCCGCGCGATGGGCACCACCGGGCTCGAGAGCTCGCGGATCGTGTCGAGCAGCGACTCCTGGTGACGGTTCGCGTGCTCGAGCGCATGGGTCCGCTCGGTGATGCGGTGGACGAGCCGCGCGTTCTCGATCGCCACGGCCATCGTGTCGACGACGCGCTCGATCGTCGTGAGATCGTCGAGCGAGCACGCCGCCCGGCGCCCGCTCTCCAGGACCAGGGCGCCGAAGGCGGACCCGCCGGCGAGCAGCGGGACGCCGACCAGGGTATGTGCCCCCCTCCCGCGCGCCTCGACGACATCGGGCGCGTCGTGGAGCTCGCTCGAGTCCGTGTCGACGAGGATCGGCCGGGCGGTGCTCAGCACCCGCCCGACCATCGACCTCGCGTCGAGGGGGGCTCGCTCGTCGCGGTACCCCTCGTTCCCCGCGTCCACGGTGACGAGGAGGAGCTCCTTGTCGCGGCTCTCGTAGGGGAGCTGCTCCCTCCGCTTCGCCGCCTTGCGGTTCGCGTCGAGAGGCAGGTAGTCGGAGAGGGGGAGCGACCAGGGCGTGCGCTCGATGGTCACGACGTCGACGCCGGTGTCGATGAAGCGCAGCGCGGCTCCTCCCCCGGAGCCGGCGCGCGTGGGCAGCCCCGCCAGGGCCGCCTCGACGCCCTTCGATGCCATGTCGTGGAGCAGCTTCACCGCGCGGTAGCCCATCTCGTGCTCGCGCTGGACCAGGACTGCGTGGATGGTCCCTTCCCGGAGCATCTCGAGCGTGTCCGTGAGGAGATCGAAGGCGACGATCTTGAGCTCCCCCGCCCGCCCCAGCGCCCTCGCGGCCGCGCCCCACGACAGGCCGTTCACGGCGCAGACGCCGAGGGCGCCGGCGATTCCTCCGGTCTGCACGGCCTCCCGGGCGATCTGCATCCCGAGCTCGATGTCGAACCGGCTCTCGGACGGCGGCTGCAGGTCCAGGGGCGTGCGCGCGCCCAAGACCGCCGCGCGGAACGCCTCGATGCGCTCGCGGCTGTTGATGGCGCTGAGCCAGAACGTCTGCGCGCCGATCTTGCCCCCGCCCGGGAGCAGCCGAGCCATCATCTCCGCGGCGAGCCGCCCGGCCGCCACGTTGTCGGTGCCGATGTAGGCCCGAGCGCGGCTGCCCTCGGCGGGCGGCGTGTCGATGGTGACCACCGGGATCCCGGCCTCCGCCGCCCGACGGATCGCCGGCTCGAGGACCTCCGGGGTGATCGGCGCCACGGCGATGCCGTTCACACCCCGGTCGATGGCGTCCTCGAGGATCCCGCGCTGCTCGACGGCGCTGTGGGCGGGGGCGTTGCGGACGTCGACGTGGATGCCGACGCTGCGCCCCGCGGTGAGGGCGCCGTCACGGACGTTGTTCCAGAACGACAGCGGCGAACGGTGCGGGACGTGGTAGATGCGGATCTCGCGGGCCGCGGCGTCGCCGCGCGCGCCGCCGGAGGGAGCGTCGCTCAGCAGGACGAGGTGCACGGAGCGCCATTGCGGCCCGAGCTGCACGCTCTTGATGCCCTTCGAGATCATGTCGACGAGCTCATGCGTGCTGGTCCGCGCGGCCACCGCGTTCAGCACCTCCTCGAGCACGCGCACCTCCTGGGCCGACCGCGCCTTGTCGTTGTAGAGCTCTCGCCGCTCCAGCGCCGCGCCGGCGCTCGCGGCCAGCGCGCGGAGCCGCGCCGAGGCCTCGGCGGAAGGCGCCTGCCCGTCCGGCTGCTCGACGGCGAGCACGCCGATCGTCTGTCCCTGCACGTCCACCGGGGTGAGGACCACGACCGCGCCGGCGGGCACGAGGTGCAGCGCCGACGCGCCCGGCAGGTGCTCGCGGTACCAGTCGGCGGCCGCCATGATCCGGGTGCTGTCCGCCGAATCAGGCGTGGAGAGCGTGGAGAGCGTCGCGAGCACGGTGGCCGGGCCCGCGTCGCCGACGACCTCCTGCGGGCTCGCCAGCACGCCAGCGAGGCCGACAGAGGCCTTGTAGACGAGCTGCTCCCCGTCCCGGGCCACGAGGCTCCCGCGCTGCGCGGAGGGCACGGCGCCCACGGCGTCCATCACGATGCCGTGCAAGGTTGCATGAAGATCGAGACCGGTGACCATGCGCCTCACGTCCCCGCAACCCACCCCGACGACGGCGCGGATTCTCATCAGTGGGCGTGATCGAACGGCACCTTGTCAAGGGGTCACCGAGCCGCCTCGGGCGCCGCTCGCCCGGCGCGTGGGCTGGCTTCCGGAGCCTCCGATCGCGCTCAGGGAGCTCCCTCGTCGGGATCGACGTCGGGAGCATAGCAGTCGGAGAAACCGTCTCTGCTCGTCTTGCACACCTCGTCCGCGAAGCACCAGTAGTAGTCCACACCGGACGTCGTGCCGCAGTACCGGACCCCATGGACCCCGTCCTCGACGACGCACGCTGCCTCACCGAGCTCGGAGCAGTCGGTGACCACAGGGTCCGGCTGGAACCAGCACCTCGGTCGAGCCCCGGGGCCGGTCTGGCACGCGAACGGGCGCGCTGCGTCTTCGCTCGCAGCGCTATACTCGCCGTACGGCGGCACGAACCCCGGGATCCCGGTCCCCGTCGCCTTGACGCTGCACACGGCTCCCGCGACAAGCGTGTCGAGGCGGCACTGGGACTCAGGATGGCCCTCCTTCGTCACCGCGACCTCGGTCGTGTCCGGTGTGTCGAATCGCGGGTAGACGAGCTCCCTGGGCGCCTGCAGCACGGCCTGCTCCTCGTAGAACCGCCCCGTCTGCAGGCTGGCGAGCAGGATCCGGCCGCAGAGCTGCTGGCTCGCCAGGTCGCTGGTCGCCGTCGTGCAACGCTCGCGCGCGGAAGGGTCGAGCTCGGCGAACGCCGCGGCGTTGGCCTCGGTTTCATTCGCCCACAGCCGCGGCAAGCAATCCTTGGTGGCAAAGTAGTCGGACTGCCCCTCGGAGGAGACCGACGTGCCCAGCGCGCCGGTGCTGTTCCCGCCGCGGGAGGTCTTGAACGGGAACCCGCCGATGAAGTGCCCCATCTCGTGGCACATCGTGAGCGCGAACACCTCCGTCGTCATGCTCGAGACCGTGAGGTATCCCTTGGTCACCTCGATCGTCCAGTCCTCCCCGGGCTTGAGCAGCACATGGGCGCTGACCGCATCGCTGTCCCAGTCGATTCTCCACGAGATATCGTGGGTACCCGCCGGATTCGCGGCGGCGGCGTGGTCCTGGTAGAGCGCGACAACGCGATCGAGGATCGCCTCCGCCTCCTCGCCCGTCGGGGGGCGCGTGCCCGCCGACGGCGCGCCATCGACGGTACCTTCGATGACGGCGGCGGATTCGCCGTCCGCCCCATCGGAGGAGACGTCATCCATCTGTCCCACGCACGCACCAAGGAGAACTGACGAAGCAAGAATGGTGTAAAATTTCATATTGAACTCCGTCGAACTGGATCGCCGAACAAGACCGGACCGAGCCAGGCGGCCGACGTCGGGCGCAGCGCCAGGCGCGCCGGGGAGCCCTGATGACCCAGGGCGGCGAGAGGCAACGACGCGATGCGACCGACATCGGCTGTCTGACGGCGCGAGCTTCTGTTCGTGCTCTTGATGCCGTCACGGGGATCGATCCTTCAAATTAGTTTGTCGTGGCCTCCGGGCGCCGCTCGGAGGGCAGGGGCGCTGTGGGCAGGCATCGGGCTGCTGCTCTTGCTCCGGCGGCGCCGGAGTCGGCCCCTGGGGTCGCCTCGCGGCCCCTGAAATCGATCCACGGACTCGCCTGGCCGAACGCCGTACGAGACCGGGAAGAAGTGCGCGCTCGAGCCGTCTCCCGGGGGCTCGCCGCCGCCGCCGCCGACCGCGCCGGTGCTGAGTAGACTGCACAAGTGCCAGAGGAGCAGAAGTCGACGCCTTGTCGCACGCTCCTGCTGCACGGAGTTGCCATCTCCGGTCTCGGAGCTCGGGGCGAAATGCACTAACGTCGATCGGCAGGTCGAGGTGCGGAAGGGCGCCGAGCTCCGGCGCCGACTGGGAGCAGCGCGATGAACGTGATCGATTTTTACACGCTTCCGCGTGCCATTCAGGACGGCCTGATCGAGGCGTTCCGCGGGCGGTTCGCTCCGGCGCCCATCGTCAGCCGGCTCGGGACTCGGCGCATCATCGTCGCCTGGCTCGCGGTCAGCGCCGCGGCGGGCCTCCTGCTGGCGGCGCTCTGCGCGGCCGGCCTCGGCGACGTCAACAGCCCCCTCGCGCTCCACCCGACGGCGGCGGCCGCCGCGTACGTGCTGCTCGCCGCGACCACCGTCGTCGGCGTGCTCCAGGCGCTCGCCTACAACGCCGACCTCGTCTCGCTGCCGTTCACGCCCGGCCTGTTCGTCTTCCCCGCGAACCTGATCGACGCGCGCGACCACAGGCTCCGGGTCTTCTCGCTCGCGGAGCTCTCGCGCATCTCGGCGGCCCCTCGGGGCGCCGTGGTCCTCACGTTCGGCGGCACGCGGCACGCGTTTCCCCTCGAGGACCCGTCGCGCTCGGACGACGTGATCCGGGAGATCGAGGCGGCGTGGAGCCGCATGAAAGCGAGGCCCGACGCCGCGGAGCTGCGCCGGCTCGATCCATTCGCGCCGGCTGCCATCGAGAGCCCGTTCGCGTCGCCGATCCCGCTCTCGCGCGAGGTACCGGGGTGGCAAAGCTATCGATGGCTCCTCGCGGCCGCGGTCGGCGTCACCCTCGGCCTGGGGCTCTTCTTCCTCCGCAACCGGATGAGCGACGCTCGGATGTACGCCGCGGCGCGGGCGCGCGACGACGTGGCCGCGTACCAGAGCTACATCACGCGCGGCCGCGGCCACGGGGAGGTCGTCTCGCAGGTGCTGCTGCCACGGGCCGAGCTGCGCCTCGCGGTGGCGAAAGGCTCGGTGGAGGCCATCGACGACTTCATCCGCGCCTACCCCAGGACGGGCATCCAGGCCGAGGTGGCCGCGGCCCGCCGCGCCGCGCTCGCCGCGGAGCTCGAGCGGGCGCGGGAGGTGGGCACGCTCGCGGCGCTGCTGGCGTTCGCGGAGCGCTACCCGAAGCACGGGCTGGACAAGGCGTTCAACGACGCCAGGCACGCGCTCTACGCGCGCGCGCTCGATCGGTACAGGAGCGAGATGCCCGAAGGGAGCGAGCAGAACGCGGAGTTCGTGCGGCGGCTCCTCGCCTACGCGGAGCGCGTGGGTCCCGAGCGCACGCCGCAGGGCCTCCGGGGCCCCGCCGTCCAGGTCCGCTTCCGGCGGCTTCCGTCGCAGGACCTGAAGCGCGCCGACGATCTCGTGATGAAGAGCCCGATGTTCAGGGGCGTCACGTCCCTGCCGACGCGCTACGTGGATGCGACCCGCCTCGATCCCCAGGAGAAGCGGACCGCGTCGGCGCTGGCGGAGGGGCTCGCGCGGGGGTTCGAGCCGGAGCTCGTCACCTTCGAGCCGGGCCCGCCCATCGAGGGGGCCGCCGAGGAGCCGCTCTCCGTGACCTCCCCCTCCCTCGTGGTGAGCTATCGCGTAGAGTCGTCCGGGATCGCCTATGGCAGCAAGAAGCCGCAGATCATCATCATGGGGCTCAAGTTCTTCTTCAAGACGAAGTTCATGTTGCCCGGAGACGCGGAGCCGCTGCTCACGAGCGACGAGATCGCGCGGCGGGTCCCGGCAGGGCTCATCCAGCAGCAGACCGCCGCCCCGCGCCCTGGTGCCCTCGAGGCCATCGTCTACGAGAGCATGATGCGCGACGCCTTCATCGACCTCGGGGAGCGCTACCTCTCCACGTGGTTCCGGAAGCGCGACGAGCCCCGGTGAGGGGGGACGCGCTCCACGCGCTCCGGGGGGCGGCTCAGGGCCGGGGATGGCCGCGGCGCCAGGCGAACGTCACGGCGATCCCCGCGAGCGCGAAGGTCGCCTGGAGCAGGTGGACCAGCACCGAGATGGCGATCGCGGAGCTCGCGGTGAGCCCGAACAGCGGGGCGGCGAGCGCGAAGGCGCCGTCCGTCGCGCCGATCTGGGCCGGGATGAGGTCGCCGGCCGCCGTGCCGGCCGCGCCCACGCCGTACGCGGCGAGCGCGCGCACGGGGCCGCCCTCGGCGCCGACCGCGGCGAGGAGCACGGCGTACTGCGCCGCCTGGAGCGCGCGGCTCGCCACGTGGGCGGCGAAGGGGCGGGCCGGCACGGGCGGGCGCTCGCGGACGGCCTCCTGGAAGGCGGCCGTGGCGTGGCCGGCGCGGGCGAACCGCCGGGCGAACCAGGCGAAGGCGGCGCGCTGCCGCGCCGCGTAGGCGACGCCGAGGCCGCTCGCGGCCAGGAGCGCGGCGTGCGCGAGGACGCCGAGGGCGAGCGGGGAGGCGCCGCCGCCGATCCGCCAGAGGGCCAGGGCAGCGAGGAGCGACAGGGGGCTCGCCGAGAGGAGCGCGAGCGACTGGTTCGCCGTGGCGATCGCGGCCGCGCGCGGGGCGCCGACGTGGGGAGAGAGCAGCGCCGCCTTGACCGCCTCGCCCGCGGCGCGGCCGGCCGGCATGAGCGCCATCACGGGGTAGGAGACGACGTGGATGCGCACGAGCTCCGCCGGCGGGACGCTCCGCCGCGGGCAGAGCGCGCCCGTCGCGAGCGTCTCGCACCCGAGGCGCGCGGCCTCCAGCGCGGCGAGGAGCGGCAGGAGCGGCGCGGCGCGCGCCACCGCGTCGAGCATCTCCGCCGCGCCGACGTGCCGGATGAGCGCGACCAGGGCGGCGAGGCCAACGACGCCGAGCGCCGCGTGGAGCAGCGCGCGGCGCCGCGCGCGGCGGGCAGCGTCGCTCCGGGCGGCCGGCGAAGCGGCGGTGAAGGGCGCCCCCTCGCCGCCGCCCGGGCGCCCGGCGTGGCCGCCGGGGCATCCCTCTGCCGCTCGGGCCGGAGGCAAGTCAGCCATGGGAGGGGCCTGCACTGCGAGGCGCGTGCCGGCGCCGTGTGCGCGCGGCGTGCGCATGCGGCGGGCGCGCCTCGCGCTGGGCACGCGCCCCGGGCGTGCCGCGCGGCGGCGATGGCGCGACGAGCCCCTGTCGGCCGCCGTGAGCCACGAGGCCAGCGCCCGCGCGCCGCGCGAAGGGGAGGAGCCGGGGGCGGGATGTCAGGAGCATGCCTTCCTGGTCAACTCGACAGAGAACCGTGGAAGACTGCGCTCATCCTATGACTTGCTTGCATGTCGAATCGTTGCATCGTGGGAAGTCGGCGTTTCCCGGGCTCAGCGCCCTGGCCGCGCTGCTGATCGCCGCCTCCGCGGGCAGCCTGGTCGCGTGCGGCTCGGCTCCGGACGAGGGCGCGCCGGGCGGCAGCGCCGCGAGCGGGGGCGGCTCGGGCGGCGGCGGCGCGTCGGACGGCGGCGCGTCGGGCGGCGGCGGCGCGGACACCGCTCTTCCCGAGATCCCGCCGGCAGCTCCGGAGATCGTCGCGCAGCGCCTGACCAGGTTCCTGTGGAACGACGGGGCGCTCGCCGGCGAGATCAGCGCGCGCCTCGCGGCCCCCGTGGAGGCGCAGGCCGTCCAGGACCTCGCGCGCGAGATGCTCGAGGATGCGCGCGCCAGAGGCGGCGTGGGGCGCTTCTTCCACTGGTGGCTGCGCTCGAAGCTGCTCACGGCCTTCACCCCCGAGGGCGAGCCCGTCGACGACCCGCTGCTCACGTCGATGCGCAAGGAGGTCGCGGCCTACGGGAGCGCGGTCGTCCTCGACGAGGACGGCACCCTGGATACGCTGATGTTCGCCCCGTACACCTTCGTCGACGCGCGGCTCGCGGAGCACTACGGGATGAGCGGCGTCGAGGGCGACGAGCCCACGCGCGTGCCGTACGGCTCACCGAACCGGATGGGGCTCTTCACGAGCGCCTCGATCATGCGGACGTTCCGCAGCGAGTATCCCGTCACCTGGCCCGTGAAGCGGGGCTGGCTCGTCCGCTCCGCGCTGCTCTGCACGGAGCTGCCCGACGGTTCGCCGGCCGAGGAGCCCGTGCTCGGTCGCTCGATCCGCAAGCAGTTGATCGAGGCCACCGCCCCGGCCACCTGCGACACATGCCACAGCCTGCTCAACCCGCCGGGGTTCGCCTTTCTCCGGTTCGACAGCATGGGGCGCGAGCTCGCGGACGACGGCGGCGAGCCGTTCGACACCTCCGGCTGGGTGACCGGCGTGCCGGGCGAGCCGAGATACGGGGATGTCCGCGAGCTGCTCGAGATCTTGAAGGAGCTCCCGGAGGTCCACGCCTGCATCGCGCGGATGGCGCTGCACTACGCGACCGATCCTCTGTCGGCCGCCAGAGAGAGCGCTCCGGCGGGGCTGTGGCCCCGCATCGAGGCGCTGGCCGCGGCCTTCGCCAGCTCGGGGCGGAACCTGCGCGAGCTGCTCCTCTCGGTGGTCGGGACGCCCGAGTTCCTCGGCGAGCCGGAGCTCACGTGGGGAGCGCCGGATCCGTACGAGCCACCGTGAGCGACCGCGGGCGCCCGCGCGGGTGCTGTCTGCGGGCTGGCGGGCGCCCGCGCGCGGGATCCCCGGCGCTCACGCCGCGTCGAGCGGGGCGTGGAGGCGCGCGCCGGGCACCACGATGCCCCCGCGGTCGCCCGCAGAGCAGCGCCACGACGTCGCACGAGTCGGTGTGGAACGTCTGCCGCTCGCGCGTCTGGTAGATGCGCACGCTCGGGTCCTGGCTCGACAGGCCGAGGTCCTTCACGTGACCGAGGACGTGCCCGCGCGCGTTCTGCGAGCGCGCGCTCCCGAGGTGGCTGCCGATGCCGAGGAACGCGATCGCGGCCGCGCGGACGTCGAGGCGATCGGGGCCATCCAGCCAGCGTCCGCGCAGGCCGCGGAGCAGGGCGAAGCCGCGGCCGGAGCTCATCGTCTCGCCTCCGGTCGCGACGCGCGAGGCGTCTCCGCCGGAGGCGCGCGCCGGAGCGCACGTCTATCGCAGCGCGGGCCGTGGCGCACGCGCGGGACGCGCCCGCGGCCCGGCGCGGTCACCCCTTGGGCTTGCCGTTCGCGTCCCACTCCGCCCAGAAGCGCTCGAGGCCGAGGTCCTTCAGCGCGCGGTTGAGGAAGCGCCTGTCGGTCCAGGGCTCGACCTCGAAGGTGTTCCTGATGAGGCCGAACTTCTTCGAGTCGGCCACGGCCGACCTGTAACGAGCGATGACGTACTCGTCGAGCAGGGGGCTCGCGTTCTGCTTCATGTCCTCGCCCTGCTGGGCTTCCTTGTAGTTCGCGAAGGGCGTGCCCGACTTCGACCAGAGCTGGAAGGCCTGGATGCGGTTCTTCTCGTCGGCCACCCACGACGCGGACTTGACCGCGAGCGTGATGATCCGCTGCACGACGTCGGGATGCTCGTTGATGAAGTCCTCCCGCGCGACGATGCCCGAGTTGCTCGGGTAGGTCGGCGAGTCCCCCTTCGTCGAGTAGACGATCTTGGCGATCCCCTGGTCCCTCAGGGAGAGGTAGTCGGTGCCGCCGAACACCGCGTCGATGTCCTTCGTGGCGATCGCCGCCTTGGCCGTGGCCGCGTCCATGCTGATGGCGCGGATGTCCCGCTCGGTCAGCCCGTGGCCCTCGAGGATCCGGTTCGCGGAGAGCTGCGTCGCCGTGCCCTTCTGGAAAGCCACCCTCTTGCCGCGCAGGTCCTTGACCCCGTTGATGGGCGAGTCGGAGGGCACCACCAGGTAGGCGTGGCCGCGCCGGCTGGCGCTGCCGAGGAGGCGTGTCTTCAAGCCGCTCGCCCGGCCGACGACCGAGGGCAGGTGCCCGTGCGTCCAGATGTCGAGCAGGCCATTCGCGACGGCCTCGTTGACGGCCGGGCCGGCGCCGCGGAAGAAGTTCCACTTGACCTCGATGCCGTCCTTCTTGAACTCCTCGGCCAGGCTGCCCTGGAGGTGCAGCAAGGAGAAGAAGCTGCCGCCGGTGACGGGGCGATTGCCCACGCCGACGCCGGGAACGCCGACACGGATCACACTCGGCCCAGCAGCGTGGGCTCTGCCTGCGAAGAACGCTCCGGATACCACGACCGCAGCGCCCCCCAAGAACTGACGTCTATGCATGGAGCGCTCGTCATGCAGCGGGCGTGCCGCTCGCCCGGGATCCTGGGATTTCCGGGGGTCGGCGCCTCGCGCTGCTGCTCCCGGAGCACCGGATCCGCAGCGCGGTGCTGCCGGCGCCGCAGGGGCGAGGCGCGCGCCGCTTTGCCTGGAGCGGGCGGCGCCGGGCGAGGTAGGGTGCCGCGATGTCGATGCCCGATCTGGCGCGCGTGGGCGCCCTCCTGGAGGAGGTCGCGAGCGAGGACATGCTGCCGTTCTGGCGGCGCCTCGCCCAGGCGGAGGTGACGTCGAAGGCGACGGCCCTGGATCCCGGCGACGTCGTGACGACCGTGGATCTCGCGGTGGAGCGGCGCCTGTCGCGGGGCCTCTGCGCGCTCCTGCCCGGGTCGGCGGCGGTCGGCGAGGAGGCCGCGCACGCCGATCCGCGGCTGCTCGACGCGCTCGGCGACGACGGCTGGTGCTGGCTCATCGATCCGCTCGACGGGACGCGCAACTTCGTCGAGGGCAACGACCGCTTCGGGATCATGGTGGCGCTGCTGAGGGCCTCGGAGACGCGCGCCGCCTGGATTCACCTGCCGGCGCGGCGACAGACCTTCTTCGCCGAGGAGGGGGCCGGCGCCTTCCTGAACGGCGCGCGCTTCCTCGCCGACGCCGCGGGCGGGGCGGAGGCGCCGGCGGGGACGATCTACACGCGCTTCATGCCGAGCGAGGTGGGCGCGGAGATCGAGGCCCGCGCGGAGGGCGCCTACCGGCCGGCGCAGGGCGCGGGCAGCTCCTGCGTCGATTACCCGAGCGTCGCGCGAGGCGAGAAGGACTTCTGTGTCTATTACCGGATGCTGCCATGGGATCATGCGCCCGGAGCCCTGATCGTCCGCGAGGCGAACGGCGTGGTCGAGCACCTCGACGGGACGCGCTATTCGGCGACGAGCAGGAGCCAGGTGACGATCGTCGCCCGGAGCCGGGGTATCGCCGACCGGATCCGGCGGGCGCTCTCCGCGCGAGACGACGGCTAGCACCTCGTTCCCGGACACCGGCCCCGTGCGGAGCCGACGGACCTCCAGGCGCCCGCGCCGGAGACGCGGCTCGAGGGGCGATCAACGAGGCGACCCGATGCACCTCGCGCCTGCCGCCCGACCCCGGTCAATCGCAGCGGCAGTAGAGGCACCCAGGGTGATGCGGGCCATGGCCACAATATCCGGCCCACCCCGTGTTGCTGCACGTGCAGGGGTCATGAGGGCGGAGACAGTTGTCCAGCTTGCACGACTGTTCTGGCGCCTCGATCGGCGCGTCATCGCTCAGGGCCTCTGCCGATGCGCCTCTCGCCGGAGCCTCGCCGGTTGCCGGGCTGCTCACCGTCGTCTCCTCCACCTGCGCTGCGCTGCCGGCGCCGATCGCCCCCATGGCGGACAGCAGCGCCACAATCGACATGAACCAGCGAGCTTTCATGGTGAGTTCCCCCCCCCGCGTGCATTGAATCTTCTGCTCGCCGGCGCGCGAGTCAGCAACTGTAGACGAAACGGCATTTGCTGCGACGAGCGCGCCGCCGACCCTTGACCACAAGATGGCCTGGAGCTTCGCTGGCCGCAAGCGACCACGCTGGCGTGGAGGGGTTGCCAGCAGGTCGGATCGAGAGGGCGATACGGGGTCTTCCGGGAAGAGTCGAACGATCGGTCCTCGACCGCTTCTCGCGCGTCAGCGAACATGGCGGAGCGCGGGCAGCCAGAGCGCCGTCCCGCGTGGCGCCGGGTGTCGTCGCATACCCCGGGCGTGATCCTGCGCGTCGCTCCGGGCGGGCTACGGTCTCGTCGGCGCGGAGGCGGCGCGCGCGGCCGACGCGCGCAGCGCGGCGTCCGCGCTGAACACAGCGAGCCCGGTCCAGATGCAGGCGAAGCTCACGGCCTGCGTGGCCGTGAACGGCTCGCCATAGACCAGCACGGCCAGCAGGAACTGGCCGCTAGGCGCGAGGTACTGGAGAAAGCCGAGGGTGGTCAGCGACAGGCGGCGCGCCGCGTTCGTGAACCAGACGAGCGGCAGCGCGGTGATGATGCCCGTCGCGGCGAGGAGGACGTCGGTGCGAAGGTCGACGTGGCCCATGGCGCCGGCGTCCCGGGCATGGAGGGTGGCCAGGTAGGCCGCGCCGAGCGGCGCGATGAACAGCGTCTCGAGGGTGGAGCCAGGGAGCGAGTTGACGGCGGCGACCTTCCGCAGGAGGCCATAGACACCGAACGTCCCCGCCAGGGCCAGCGCGATCCAGGGGACCGCGCCCGCGCGCACGGCGAGGTGCACGACGCCCGCGGCGGCGAGGCCGAGCGCGATCCACTGCGCCGGGCGGAGCCGCTCGCGCAGGAAGACCATGCCGAGCAGGACGCTGAGCAGCGGGTTGATGAAGTAGCCGAGGCTCGCGTCGAGCACGCGCCCCACGGCGACGGCGTAGATGAACAGGACCCAGTTCGCCGACACGAGCGCGCCGGTCGCCGCCATGGCCCCGACGACGCGCCGGTCGCGCAGCGCCGCGCCGAGCGCGCGGAGCTGCCCCGTGGCCAGCGTGAGGGCCGCGAAGGCGAGCAGGCTCCACACCGTGCGGTGGGCGAGGATCTCGACCGGACCGACGTGACGGAGCTGCTTCCAGAAGACGGGGACGATGCCCCAGGAGCTGTACGCCGCGATCCCGTACGCGACGCCGAGGGCGGCTTCTCGGCGGCTGTCGCGAGCGTTCTCGGGCGTGCGCATCGACGGTGGGGCCCTTCTGAGGTGCGATGCTCGCGGCTCGAGGCGGCCGTGACGCGGCGCCGCTCGCGTCCGGTTGGCGGCGAAGATGTCGGACGTTGTCGAGGATTTCAAGCTCTTCCTTCGCGCGGCGCCGCGGGCGCGGCGGCCGGGATCGCGGTCCCGGCGGCGACACGGGAGCTCCGGTGGCGCCACGGGAGGTCGCTCCCGGAGCCACGTCCACCGCCGGATACGCCGACTCGCGCGCTCGCCCGATACGCGCCGTGCTCGCGGCCGCCGCCGCGCAGCGCGTGCGCGTCGCTCGAGCCCAGCGCTCGCCGGCCCGCCGTCGATGCCAGGCGCGCGCCGGCGCGCCGGATCACGGGCGATACACCGCTTGCCGCCCCGCCGCGGGGCGCGCCGAGCTCGCCGCCGCGCCGCGGGACCCGTGTGGCACCCGTGTTGCTGGCGCGGAGCGCGGCGCCCGGATCGGCGCCGAGCACAGCGAGGTAGGAATGCGAAGTATCTACTCTGTGGCAGCGGTCTGTGCAGCGACGCTGGTCGCGTGCATGGATCATGGGGCCGACGGGACACAACCTGGAGAGACACAGCCTGGAGAAGCAAAGCCCGAGGAGATGGGGTTCGTCACCGTCCAGTGGGCGATCGAGGACAGGACCGAGGCCGACCAGTGCAAGACGTATGGCGCGCAGGCGGTCGAGCTGTTGCTCATCAACACGAAGAACAACGAGGTCACGAGGCAGGTCGTCCCGTGCGAGCGGTTCGACACGAGCGTGCAGGTCATCGCCGATGAGTACGTCGGGACGATCACGCTCCTCGACGGGAACGGCAAGGCGGTCAGCGACCCGCTCCCGGTGGGGCCGTTCGAGGTCTCCGGGGAGGAGCAGGCGACGCGCCGGGTCAGCTTCCCTGCCGCCGACCAGCAGCGGGAGCGCGGCACGCACCGCGACCGCGGCGCCCAGCGCGACCGCGAATCGCAGCGCGAACGCGACCGCGAATCGCAGCGCGACCGCGACCGACAACGGCGCTAGCGCGCCCGCGGCTCCTGCCGTCCGCGCGAGCCCCCGAGCTGGCCCGGCTGCGCGCTCGCCCGCCGCGGCCGCGCGTTCGCCCGCCGCAGCCTCACGCGGCCACGGAGCTCGGCCGGCTCGTCGTCACGCCGGCGAGGGCGCTCGGTCCCCCGGCGCCGCCCCGGAGCGCCCCCGACCTTCCACCAGCTTCAGGAGCTTCTCCTTCGTGGTCAGCCCCACGTGGCGCGCCACCTCCTTGCCCGCGTCCAGCGCGATGACCGTCGGGAACGCGCGGACGTTGAAGCGGCGCGCGAGCGCCGGGGAGCGGTCGCCGTCGACCGCCACCACCTTCAGGCGGCCTGCGCCCTCCTCCGCCAGCTTGTGCAGGATGGGCGCGAGCGCGCGGCACGGCGGGCACCACGTCGCGGTGAATTCGACGAGGACAGGCACCCCGGCCTCCAGCACCTCGGCGTCGAAGCTCAGCTCGTCGATCTCGTGGACAGGGTTCGTGGACATCGCGTGATCCTCCATGCCTGCCCAGGTCTCGAGATCGGCATCCATTACAACCCTCGGCGCTGTAATGTGGGCGAGGCTCGAGACCTGACCTCCGTAGACCATGGACGCCATCAACGACGCGGACGACATTCTGAGCCATGTGTCGCACCTTGTGCGCTCGGAGCGCTCGGCGCTCGCCGCGCTGGCGCGCGCGGAGGGGGTGACGCCCGAGGACGCCGTCGACTGCGTGCAGGAGGGGCTCTGCACGCTGCTCACCTCGGCGCAGCGGGGCGCGCTCCCGGAGGACGCCGGCGCGTGGGGGGGCGTGCTGGCCGCGATGGTGCGCAACGCCGCGCGCAACCGGCGGCGCCGTCACTTCCGCGCCCGGCCGCACGAGGACGTCGACGCGCACCCGGAGGCCGCGGGGGATTTCCCGGCGACCGACGAGGCGATCGCGCGCGCCGAGGAGCACGTCCGCCTGCGGGCGTGCGTCGAGGAGCTCTGCGAGATCCAGAAGGCCGTCGTGACGCTGCGCATGCTCGAGGAGCAGCCGGGGGAGGACGTGGCGCGGGCGCTCGGCATCTCCGCCGGCCACGTCGCGGTCCTCCTGCACCGCGCGAAGCTCGCGCTGCGCGCCTGCATGACGTCGCCGTCCTGACCGCGCCGAGCTCGCGCTGCGCGCCTGCGTGACGTCGCCGTCCTGACCGCGCCGAGCTCGCGCTGCGCGCCCGCGTGACGTCGCCGTCCTGACCGCGCGCGGCGCCGCCTCGAGCGCGCGGCGCGGGGGGCGCCCGGGTCTGCTATGTCTCGGGCGAGACGCCATGAGCTCCCCTCCGCCTGCCTCACGCATCCTTGCGCCCGACGAGCCGCCCGCGTTCGAGGTGGTCAACCCCGAGGGCCGCTCCAGCGCGGTCCTGCTCTGCGACCACGCCTCCAACGCGGTCCCGCGGAGCCTCCCCGAGCTCGCCCTGCAGGAGGAAGCGCTCCGCGAGCACACCGGCTGGGACATCGGCGCGGCGCTCCTCTCGCGCCGCCTTTCCGTGCTCCTCGACGCGCCGCTCGTGCTCTCCGGCTACTCCCGCCTGGTCATCGACTGCAACCGGCCGCTGGGCGCGCCGAGCTCCATCCCCGAGGTGAGCTGCGGCGTGCCCATCCCCGCCAACGCCATCGACGCCGCCGAGGCCAGGGCGCGGGCCGACGCGTGCTTCTGGCCCTACCACGACGCGATCACCGCGCTCCTCGACGCGCGGCGCGACGGCCGGCATCCCACGGCGATCCTGAGCGTCCACAGCTTCACGCCCTCGATGCCCGGCCAGGACCGGCCGTGGCACGCGGCCGTCCTCTACGGGCGCGACCGGCGGCTCGCCGCGCCGTTCATCGAGCTCCTGCAACGCGAGCCCGGGCTCTGCGTCGGGGACAACGAGCCGTACCACGTGAGCGCGGGCGGCGATTACGGGATCCCCGTGCACGGCGAGGCCCGCGGCCTGCCGTGCGTGCTCCTCGAGATCCGCCAGGACGGCCTGCTCAGCGCCGAGGGCGTGGAGGCCTGGGCGCAGCGCCTGGCGGCGATCTACCGGGAGATCGAGGCGCAGGGCCTCCCCGGCGCCGGCGGGGTGTGAGCGCGGCGCGGGGGCAGGCGTCCACACGGATGGCCCGCCCGGACGATCCCGGGGGAGCCCGGAGCGCGTCTCGTGGAGCACCGCTGCGCCCGGCTACTCCAGCTCCGGATAATCGGGGCTGGTATTTGAGCGTCTTGAACTGCGACTCGGAGAACCTGGCGAGCGCTCGGGCCGGGGGAGAGCACCTCGGCAAGCGACAGCAACTTCTCACAGACTCCACATCGCATCGTTCCGGGCGCGAGCACGATGGCGCGATCCCGGTGATCACGATGGGGGTCTCCGCGTGGTAGCCCTGCTCGCAGGGGTCTGTGCGGGGGGCGGCCCGAGCTCGACGGAGCGAAGGGCCGTCCTCACCGCGACCACGCATCCCACCAGGATCCATTCTCGACTGGGCGATTACTGCGTCGCACCGAACGACCAGGCGAAGAGTCCTATCTCGCTCAAACACACATCAGATGTCTCCACGTAGAGCGGTCGCCCCGCCTGGAACGCCGCCATCGCCACGCTCAGCGCCGCACGTCCGCCTTCCGTCCTAAGATCGATTCCTACTCGCGAGTACTCGTTGTAGTCTTCGACAGCGATCGGAGCCATACACTCCGTTCGGCCACCCTTGTGAATCGTTCTTCCGGCGAACCTCACAGCCGCCATGTTCGCATTGGGATAAACCTCGATCGATGCGATTCGAAGCCCCGCTGATGGGGTCCAGCGATAGGCGGCAGCGGTGCCAGGGAGGACCATGAGCGCGAGCGCCACGAGGAAAATGACTCTGTGCTTCATCATTGTATCACTCCGTTGACATCATGTCATGTGTTGCAAACGATCCCTACTTGTTTGACTCACGGATGGACTGCGCAGCCAGGCGTCGTCACGCATATGAACACCCCCAGGGCCACGCCACATCAACAGCGCTTTCCTCCGACGGAAATCGGTGCAGATGAGCGTGCCACCAGGCGCGGCCGACCCGTGACGAACGAATCGTAGACGGGACCGAGCAAGGGGCAATGGAAGACGGTGCTCAACCGCTGCCCAACGGTGCTCAGCAGCTGCTCACCGTTCGAGGATGCGCACCGGGCTCCGCGCTCTCAGCCCAGATCGCCGCAACGACGTGCGGGTCGCCCTGCTCATGGAGCCAGAGCTGCCACTCGAGCGCTGTCCGTCGGGTGCTCAGCGGCTGCTCACGATCCAGGATTACTTACGAAAGCTCGCGTTCCCAGAGGACCGAGACCAGATGCCGGCTCGCTTCGTCCAATCGCCTGCGGAACGTGCTGTACGACATACCGAGCTCGTCTGCTGCGCTCTCGTGCTTGCCCACGGGCTGTAGGTACGCCGCATGTAGCACGCGGTACCACGCGTCCCCACGGCGCGTCCCACGGAGGGCCTCGATCTTCTCTAGCAGCAGGAGCCGGAGCGCGCTTGCACGCTCTCGCGAAGTGGCGCCGTGCGTCACCCTGGCACGCACCGCATGCGAGTGGATGAGCGGGTTCTCCGCGAGCGCGATCGGGTCATGGAGCATACGCAGAGCGTCGCGCACACGCAACACGAAGTCCTCGCGGCTCAACGCGGAGAGCGATGGTTGGTCGGGGCGCACCGGCGTCTGTTGTCGCCAATCGCCCATTGCGGTCCGTTCGTTCATTGATTTCAGCCAATCGGTAGGTGAAAGGCCACGTTGATCCTGGAGGGTCACCTCGTACGCGCGTCCGTCCACGATATGTCGCAGTTCCGGCACAAAATGTGCTCCGCTGAAGGTGACGAGTTGCTCCCACTTTTGCGCATCGCGGAGGCGTGCGAATGACAGGGTAAACCCAGGAAGGAAAAACTGCACGGCGCCAAACTGCCAGCAAATCGCTAGCGCAGGCGACAGATCCTGGTAGGTGTCGCATGCCATCACGAACCGGCCGTACGATAGCGGTCCTCGTGGGGGGCCGCCGAGCAGGCGTATCCCGTAGTCCCATGCCGCGAGCACCACCGGGTCGCAGGAGCGCTGTTGGGCTGTGGTGAGATCCAGTCGGATGTTTGCCGCGAAGGCAACCGCCGAACCCGCCTCGCTTCGTACCACCTTGAATGCTGAAGGCTGATACTCTAGCCAGTGTTGAAGACACCGCAGCGACGTCGCACCTTCGTGGCGCAGCACCGCCGCGCAGAGGGTCGATTCGTCCCCGTCGCGCAGGTCGTCTGGCATGAGATTGTCGTCGGGGTGGGACATCATCATGCGTAGCCGCGGGTTGTGACCGACGACGAAGCTGAAGTCAGCGAAGGCCTGCGCCGGATCGGTGTCGGTGCGCGTTGACATCAAGGAGACGTAATGACGCTGGGCACGCAAGGCGAGCCCTGCGAGCCGCTCAGGATTGCGCCACCGCAGATCTGCCAGTATGACCTCTCGTGCCAGGTCGTGTGGGAAGACTCCACGGCTACCGATCTCCATGAAATTTAGCTCACGTAGCCAGATAAATAGGTTGGACGGATCGCATTCTAGCATCGTGCCGAGCATCGCCTCAGAGGTCGTATGCAGCACCGCCGCTACTTCAAGCGCGGCGCGTCGCTCGGGCTCGGACACACCCCGCACGAAATACTCGTACAGCGCCGAGATGGTGTCGGTGGCGCTCGTGGGGCTGAATGGCATGTCTGGCTTGTGTCGCCAGGCGTCGGCGATGAGCGCGAGCGCGAGCGGATGACCATGGGAGAACGCGAGCATCGTCGCGAGCGCATGATCGCGGATCCCACGCCGTCCGAGGTATTCCGTGGTTTCGGCGTGATTGAGATTACGCAGCGCGATCGGTAGTATCGCGCTGCCCCAAAGCGAGAGCGAGCGCCACTCCGCGCTCGGCGGTAGCCGCCCGGCGATCACGAGAATCGTCCCGCCTCGGACTCGACGAAGCACCTCGCGGCGGACAAGCGGCTCGATGAGCCGGAGGTGCTCGTATGTATCGAGTTGGACCATGCGTCGGACGGCGCCCGGCTCGTCCTCGGCAGCGGACAACGCCGCACCATCGAGGGCAGCCAAGACCGCAGGTAGCTTCGGCTCAAGATCGCGCGCGTCGATCCGCGTCGTTGTTACAGAACGGAGCCGTGCCTCGGCCGCGAACGCTTGGAGCAGCGACGTCTTGCCTATGCCACCGGGCCCATAGAGATAGAACACGCTCGCCCCGTGCCCTCTCATTGCATGCTGGAGGAGCGCTATTTCTGGTTTGCGGCCTACAAACAGAGTTTGCTGACGCTCCTCTTCACGCTCGTACAGCGTGGACGAACGCCTCGGTTTCCACAGGCGTAGCGCTGATTCGGACGCTGGTCGACGCGTTGTTGCCATCGATGTCTCCTCAGTAGAGCTTGTGTGTAAGTGGCACGCCAATGTACGGAAACTGAACGCGAACTCGCCCCCTGCGGTGGTCGCCTCTAAGCTCGCCGCGCCGGCGGATCCTGCCGCTCGCGCGAGTCCCCGAGCAAGCCCGACTGTGCGCTCGCCCACCGCCGCCTCACTCGGCCACGGAGCCGGGTCGACTCGCCGCCACGCCGGCGAGGGCGCTCGGTCCTCCAGCGCCGCGCCGGAGAGCCCCCGCCCTTCCACCAGCTTCAGGAGCTTCTCCTTCGTGGTCAGCCCCACGCGGCGCGCCACCTGGTCGGCGACGCTTGACAAGAAAAGTTGTCAAGGCTAGGTAGGGTCGGGTGCTGGACGTCGACGTCATCGAGGACCCGGCCGCCGCCACGGCGGCGCTCGAGCCAGTCAGGAACCGGCTGCTGTCGGAGCTGGCCGCGCCGGCCTCCGCCGCCACGCTCGCCACGCGCCTCGGGATCGCGCGCCAGAAGATCAACTACCACCTGCGCGCCCTCGAGGCGCACGGGCTCGTGCGGGTCGCCGAGACGCGAAAGTGGGGCGGCCTGACGGAGCGCCTGCTTGTCGCGAGCGCCGCTTCTTACGTCGTGTCGCCCCGCGCGCTCGGGCCTGTCGCTGCGGATCCGCAGCGCACGGCAGACCGCCTCTCGGCGAGCTACCTCATCGCCCTGGGCGCCCGTGTCGTGCGGGAGGTCAGCGACCTCCTGCGGCTGTCGCGGGAGGCCGACAAGCGCCTTGCTTCCCTGGCGATCGACACCGAGGTCCGCTTCCGGTCTCCGGCGGAGCGCGCCGCCTTCACCGGCGAGCTCACCCGCGCCGTGACGTCGCTCGTCGCGCGCTACCACGATGAATCAGCGCCCGGCGGGCGGCCGCATCGCCTGGTGATCGTCGCTCACCCCACACCGAACGAGACACCCAGAAAGGAGCCAGCATGCCAGTGAGAAAAGACGCGTCCGGGCGCCGGTCCGTGCAAGCCGAGGTCGAGGTCCCGGGCAACCCCGAGGAGGTGTGGGAGGCCATCGCGACAGGGCCCGGGATCTCGTCGTGGTTCGTGCCGAGCGAGGTGGAGGAGCGCGAGGGCGGCACCACCGTCTCTCACTTCGGTCCGGGCTCGAGCATGGACTCGATCGCGAAGATCACCGCCTGGGATCCGCCTCGCCGGTTCACCGCCGAGAGCCCGGAGGACATGGGGCCGGGCGCCCCGGCGGTCGCGACCGAGTGGATCGTCGAGGCGCAGTCCGGCGGCACGTGCGTCGTGCGCGTCGTGCATAGCTGGTTCGCGAGCACCGACGACTGGGACAAGCAGTTCGAGGGGCACGAGCACGGCTGGGTGGCGTTCTTCCGGCTCCTGCGGCTCTACCTGGCGCATTTCCGCGGCCGCCCTTGCGTGCCGTTCCAGGTGATGGGCGCCGGAGCCGCGCCGGTCGCCACGACGTGGGACGCGCTTGTCGGCCCGCTCGGGCTCGCGAGCGCCGCCGCGGGGCAGCGGGTGAGCACGGCGGCCGGCGCGCCGCCCCTCGCCGGCGTGGTCGAGCGGGTCGGATCGAGCGAACACCCGGAGCTGCTCCTCCGCCTCGAGGAGCCGGCGCCCGGCATCGCGCACCTGTTCGCGCTGCCCATGGCGGGGCGGGTCTTCCTGCCGATCCGCGTCTATCTCTACGGCGATGAGGCCAAGCCTGCAGCCGCGCGCGCCGAGCCGTCGTGGCAGGCCTGGATGGCCGAGCGGTTCCCGGCGCAGTAGGTCGGCTCAGCGCGCGCGACGGGGTTGCATCGCTAGCGGGCCTCGGTGGCCGCGGCGATGATCTTCTTCACCTCCGCCAGCATCTCGTCCGTCTCGGCGTGCTGCGACCGCTCGGCGAAGTACGCCGACAGCCGCTCCGAGCCCGGCTGGATCCGGGCGCTCTCCTCGCGCACCACGACGCGGAAGACCGGCCGGTCGGCGCTGCCGGCGAGATCGACGCTCCCGTCGGTGGGGAGCGCGTCGCGCCGGTAGATCGCGACCCGCTCGTCCCGGAACAGCGCGCGGAGGCCCGAGAGCTGCTCCGGGCTCAGCGCGCCGCCGAGCGCCACCTTCCCCTTGTGCCCCTCGAACGTCCCGCTCAGGTCGATCCAGAGGACGGTCTGCTCGCCGGCGCCGCGGCTCACCTCGAGCTGCGCCCAGGGCGCCGGCGGGATGTCCGAGCCGCGATGGCCAGCGCACCCCGCCGCGCACAGCGCGCCCCACAGGCACCCGGCGAGCGCCGCCCTCCTAGCACGTGATGATCTTGCCGCCATTGCTCGTGATGTTGAAGCACGGGTCGACGTCGAACATCGTGTTCAAGATCCGGTTCGCCTCGTCCCTCGCGAAGTCCTTCATCGTCGATGAGCTGTGCGCCGCGTCCGCCTCGGCGGCATACCACCACAGCCACAGGACCTGGAAGCCGGCCGCGCCCCTCCCGCTCGGCGACCCGACCCCCGAGCAGCCGTCCATGTACTTCTCGTCGCACGAGTCGCTCTTCGCCGGGCAGGCGTTGCTGCCGTCGTTGCCGTTGTGACCGCACCAGTCCGCGTGGCGCGCCTCGTGGATCAGCGTGCCCGCGCGCTCCACCACGTTCTCGTTGAAGAAGAACGGCATGTAGAGCTCGGTGCGGTTGTCGACGAACACGCCCCAGGTCGTCTGCGCCCGCGCCGTCCCGTCGCCGCACCGCCCGTCGAGCTCGTCGATCTCCCGCATGGCGTAGTTGCCGCCCCAGCGCAGGATATTCCCCTTGAAATCGTTCGTCTTGGTCGGCTGGTTGGGCGACGCGTAGCTGAGGAGCTGGATCGCCTGGAACGTGCGCGCCAGCGGCCTCTTCAGATCGCACGGGGCCTCCCAGCCGAAGCCGCCGTCCCAGTCCCCCTTGTCGAAATCGTAGGCGTCCCAGAAGAAGTCGACCCACGGCTGCGTGCACCAGAAGCTCTTCTGCACCGCGGGCTCGGTGTTCCTGATGGTGTCGCACGTCTGGGCGCGGGCCTCGGAGGAGAGGCCAAGGAGCAGGCAGAGCGCAAGAGTCGCTTTGATCGTCGTTCGCATGGTCAATCCCTCATCGAGCATCAGTGGCTGGGGTGTCGATCCGAGGCGTCACACGGAATTCACGAGAGCCAGGCGTGTCCGGCTGCACCGGTCGACCGGCGTTCGGGTTCAGGTCGGTGGAGTCGGCGACGTCCTCGGCGAGCGCCGTCCGCCCATCGACGAACCGGAGGCCGCCGACGTCGATGCCGAGCGCGTAGAGGCTCGCCGCCGCCGGCCTGCCCAGGAGGCCGCCGAGCGCGTAGATGGCCCGCAGCTCGGCCGCGGCGCCGAGCTTCTCGAGCCCGGCGATCGCGCGCAGGCGCACGCGGACCTCGTCCGCGAAGAGCTCCTCGTCCGCGCCGGGCTCGGGGAGGGGAGACTGCGCGATCGCGTCGAGCGAGCGGATGGCCTCGCGGAACCCGAGGGCGCCGAGCAGGTGCGCCGCGCGCCACCGCATCTCGCCGGGCCGCGCCGGCTCTTTCGGGTCCGGCGGTGCCGACAGCGACCAGGCGCGGTAGGCCGAGACGGCCCCCGAGACGACCTCCGGACCGACCGCCCTGAGCTCACGGAGGGAGACCTCGTACGTGCGCTCGTCCCCGAGCTCTCCCATCAGCGAAAGGTGCCTGTTCACCATCGCCTGGATGCAGTCCCTGTCGCACTCGAGCGACTGGGACTCCACCCCCGTGTCCTCCGCCGGGTCTGGCTCGGCGGGCGCAGCGCAGCCCGCGAGCAAGGAGAGGAAGACGAGCGTCAATGATGCTCTGCTGGATGTCAATCTCATGCGTTCACCTCTGGTTGCATTCATGTGAAGACGATCCTCGCGCCTCGGCGGCAGCGCGCAGGCAAGCCTGCGCGCGGGGCGCGCCCGGGAGAGGGGAGATCGAGACGTCAACGGGGCCCCCTCGACGCCCGTTGCGGTCGTGGTGGAAGTCGCTGGGTCAGCGACTCAGGTGGATCGAGCAGCTCGATGAACTGACCAGCGCGAGCAGCGCGACCGACTTGACCTACCGAATAGCAACTTCAGGTCCATGCTCCGCAAGCCGCGCTGGCGGGCCGGGCAGGGCGCGGCTCGCGACGGCGATCGGCGCGAGGTGATCGATATTGGCCGAGGAAACAAGGGGTTTGCTCGCGGGGCGAGCGCCGGCGTGGAGCGGTGTTCGGAGGATGCCGGAAGCCCGGGCGCGGCCGCCCTCGTCGCGCGCTGGGGGCCATGACCTCCATGTGTGGAGGCTGGCGCCTCCAGCACCGCGCCGGTCCTTGCGCACATCTTCCGGAAAGGTGCCCTTCGCTCGCGTGCCCCTGAGCACCTGCTCCTTACGTGGTGCCGTCCAGATTGGTTTCGTTCCGCTTCCACCGGCACCCCGGGCTGGTGTTCCATGGAACGGTCCCCCCCACCCACGCGCGAGCTCGATCCTGTGCCCCCTGCTGCATCGCCCAACTTCTTCTTTCTCGCCCACCATGACCCGCGCCTCGTCGTCCTCGGAACGCAGGCGGAGCGCTACTTCGCTGAGGACCCGAACACCTGCCTGGTGAAGCTGCGGCAGTTCGGCGAGATCCTCGCGCAGCGCGCCGCCGCGCGCCTCGGGCTCTACGCGTCGCCCGAGGACAACCAGGCCACGCTGATCACCCGCCTCCGCGAGCGGGGCGCGCTCGACGTGACGACGCGGCAGCTCTTCCACGACCTGCGCGTCGCCGGCAACAAGGCGACCCACGAGATCCGCGGCGACCACCGCGAGGCGCTGCACCAGCTCAAGATGGCGCGCGAGCTCGCCGTCTGGTTCCAGCGTTCGTTCGGGAACGACAGGAAGTTCGACCCCGGCCCCTTCGTGCCGCCCCCCGACCCGGCGAAGGAAGACGCCGCGCTCGCCACCGAGCTCGAGCGGCTGCGCGCAGAGCTGGCCAGGAGCAAGGTCGACATCGAGGCCGTCCGCGCGGCAGCCGAGGAGGAAGGGAAGAAGCGCCTCACGGCCGAGGAGCGTGCCCGGAAGGCGGCCGAGGACGGGGCGCTCTGGGAAGCCCTCGCCACCGAGGCCGAGCAGAAGCGGGCGAAGGACGTCGCGGCCTTCGAGCGCCAGAAGGCGCAGCTCGCGGCCGAGCTCGCGGCCCTCCAGGAGCAGGCCGCGGCGGCACCGCCCGCCGCCATCCAGGCCGTGGTCGAGCGGGCCGCCGAGGCGGCGCAGGCGATCCACCTCGACGAGGCCGCCACCCGACGGATCATCGACGCGCAGCTCCGCAACGCGGGCTGGGAGGCCGACTCCGAGCACCTGGACTACCGGCGGGGGACGAGGCCGCAGAAGGGGAAGAACCTCGCCATCGCCGAGTGGCCGACGGAGACGGGCCCTGTCGACTATGCGCTGTTCGTCGGGCTCGAGGTGTTCGCGGTCGTCGAGGCGAAGAAGATGAGCGTGGACGTGGCCAATGTCCTCAAACAGCAGACGGTCCGCTACAGCCGCGGTCTCACGCTCGAGGGTGAGGCCAGGTTCGCGGGCGGTCCGTGGGACAAGGGGCACAAGGTGCCGTTCCTCTTCGCCACCAACGGGCGGGCGTATCTCAAGCAGATCGAGACCAAGAGCGGCATCTGGTTCCGCGACGCGCGGCGTTCAACCAACCTCGCGCGCCCGCTCGAGGGCTGGTACACGCCCGAGGGGCTCGTCGCGCTCTTCAAGCAGGACATCGCCGCCGCCCACGCCCGGCTGGACAGCGAGCCCACGGGCTACCTCGACCTGCGCGATTACCAGATCCGCGCCATCCGGGCCGTGGAGACGACGATCGAGGGCGGGCAGCGGGCGTGCCTCGTGGCGATGGCCACGGGGACGGGGAAGACGCGCACGGCCATCGGGCTCGTCTACCGGCTGATCAAGGCCCAGCGGTTCCGGCGCATCCTCTTCCTCGTCGACCGGAGCGCGCTCGGCGAACAGACGGTGGACGCGCTCAAGGACGTACGGCTCGAGAACCTGCAGACGTTCGCGGAGATCTACAATATCAAGGGGCTCGAGGACGCGCGGCCCGACGCGGGCACCAAGCTGCATGTCGCGACAATCCAGGGCATGGTCAAGCGCGTCCTCGACCCGAAGGTGGAGGGCGACGTGCCGTCGGTCGACCAGTACGACTGCATCGTCGTCGACGAGTGCCACCGCGGATACACGCTCGATCAGGAGATGAGCGACGTCGAGCTGCGCTTCCGCAGCGACGACGACTACGTCTCCAGGTACCGGCGCGTGCTCGATCACTTCGACGCAGTGAAGATCGGCCTCACGGCCACGCCCGCGGCGCACACGAAGGATATCTTCGGCGAGCCGGTCTTCCTCTACTCGTACCGGGAGGCGGTGATCGACGGCTGCCTCGTCGACCACGAGCCGCCGGTGACCATCGTCACCGATCTGGCCAGGAAGGGGATGCTCTGGAAGAAGGGCGAGACGATGCGCCTCTTCAACCCGCGCACCGCGGCCGAGGAGCTCGTCGACGTCAAGGACGAGGTGAAGGTCGACATCGACGGGTTCAACAGCAAGGTGATCACCCGGAGCTTCAACGAGGCCGTGTGCGCCGAGCTCGCCCGGCACATCGACCCGACGCTCCCGGGCAAGACGCTGATCTTCTGCGTCAACGACGCGCACGCCGATCTCGTCGTCTTGCTCCTGGAGAAGGCGTTCCGCGAGCTGTACGGCGACGTCGACGACGGGACGGTTGCCAAGATCACCGGCCATCCCAGCGTCGATCGCCCGCTCCAGCTCATCCGGCACTTCAAGAACGAGCGGCTCCCCAGCGTGGCCGTCACCGTGGATCTGCTCACCACCGGCATCGACGTCCCGAAGATATGCAACCTGGTCTTCCTGCGGCAGGTCAAGAGCCGCATCCTGTACGAGCAGATGCTCGGCCGGGCCACGCGTCTTTGCCCGGAGATCGAGAAGGCGAGCTTTCGCATCTTCGACGCGGTGGCGCTCTACGAGAACTTCGAGCGGCTCACCTCGATGACGTCGGTGGTGAACGACGTGAGCCTCTCGTTCGAGAAGCTCGTGAAGGAGCTCCGGGAGGAGAAGGACGCCGAGGTGCGGGCGGTGGTGCTGGAGCAGCTCATCGCGAAGCTCCAGCGCAAGCGGCAGGTGCTGAAGGGCGAGCGCCTCGCCCGGTTCGAGAACGTCGCGGGGATGTCGCCGGCCGAGGTCGCCCGCCGGCTCAAGGCGGGGACGCCGGACGCGGCGGTGGAGTTCTTCGCGCAGCACGGGTATCTCGTCGCGGTCCTGGACGAGCGGCTCGAGGCTGGCCGGCCGCTGATCGTCTCGGATCACGCCGACCGGGTGATCGAGGTGGGCCGCGGCTATGGCAAGGCGGCGCGGCCGGACGACTACCTGGAGAGCTTTGCTGCCTACGTCCGCGACCACCTCAACACGCACCCGGCGCTCATGGTGGTCACGCAGCGCCCGCGCGATCTGACGCGGGAGCAGCTCCGGGAGCTCAAGCTCGCGCTCGACGGGGCGGGGTACAGCGAGTCGGTGCTGCGGACCGCGTGGCGGGACAAGACGAACGCCGACATCGCCGCGTCGATCATGGGCTTCATCCGGCGGGCGGCGCTCGGCGATCCGCTCGTGCCCTACGGCGAGCGGGTGGACCGGGCCGTGGCGAAGATCGTCCAGAGCCGCGCGTGGACGCCGGTGCAGCGCCGCTGGCTGGAGCGCATCGGCAAGCAGATCAAGGCCGACGAGGTGGTGGACCGGGCGGCGCTCGATCGCGGGCAGTTCCAGGCCGACGGCGGCTTCCAGCGGATCGACAAGATCTTCGACGGCCAGCTCGAGAAGGTGCTTGGCGACCTGAGGGAGGCGATCTGGGAGAGGGCAGCGGGCTGACTGTGATAGGGAGGGCGCGCCGACCATGACCACCGCCGACATCGTCCGCAAGCTCTGGGATCTGTGCCACGTCCTCCGGGACGACGGCATCACCTACCACGAGTACCTCACCGAGCTGACGTACCTGCTCTTCCTCAAGATGGCGAAGGAGACGAGCACGGAGAAGGAGCTGCCCAAGGGGTATCGCTGGGACGATCTCTCGGGCAAGACGGGGATCGGGCTGCTCAACTTCTACCGCGCCACGCTGCTCCACCTGGGCACCGAGGCGTCGGGGCGCGTGCAGGGGATCTTCGTCAACGCCAAGACGTCGATCAAGCAGCCGAGGAACCTCGAGACCCTGGTGAAGGAGATCGAGCGACTCGACTGGTACTCGGCGCGCGAGGAGGGGCTCGGCAACATGTACGAGGACCTGCTCCAGCGGAACGCGAGCGAGAAGAAGTCGGGCGCCGGGCAGTACTTCACGCCGCGGCCGCTGATCGACTGCATGGTGCGGCTGGTCCAGCCCAAGGCGGGGGAGCTGGTGCAGGATCCGGCGGCGGGGACGGCGGGGTTTCTGATCGCGGCGGACCGGTACATCAAGGCGGATGACAAGATCTATGCGCTGAGCCAGCGGGAGCAGGAGTTCCAGCGGACGAAGGCGTTCTACGGCATCGAGCTGGTGGAGGACGCGCACCGGCTGGCGCTGATGAACCTGATGCTACACGGCATCGAGGCGAACCTGGTGCGCGGCGACACGCTCGCGTCAGACGGCGAGCGGCTGGCGCCTGCGGATGTGATCCTGACGAACCCGCCCTTCGGGACGAAGAAGGGGGGCGGGCTGCCGTCGCGGAAGGACTTTACGTATCCGACCTCGAACAAGCAGCTCGCGTTCTTGCAGCACATCTACCGCAGTCTGAAGCCGGGCGGGCGGGCCGCGGTGGTGCTGCCGGACAACGTGCTCTTCGAGGAGAACACCGGGGCGCAGATCCGAGCCGACTTGATGGACAAGTGCGATCTGCACACGATCCTGCGGCTGCCGACGGGGATCTTCTACGCGCAGGGGGTGAAGACGAACGTGCTGTTCTTCACGCGCGGGGAGGACCGGAAGGACAAGGGCAACACCAAGGCGGTGTGGGTCTATGACCTGCGGGCGAACATGCCGTCGTTCGGGAAGCGGACGCGGCTCGGGCAGGAGCACTTCGCGGAATTCGAGAAGGCGTCCGGGAGCGATCCGTACGGGAAGAGCCGGCGGAAGGACCAGGGGGCGGAGGGGCGGTTCCGGAGGTTCACACGGGAGGAAATCAAGGCGAGGGGAGATAACCTCGACATCGCGTGGCTCAAGGACGAGAGCGACCATGGCGTGGACGACCTTCCAGAGCCGGAGGAAATCGCGGCGGAGATCCTGGAGAAACTGCGGGTGGCGACGACGGAAATAGAGGTGCTGCAGTCGGAGCTGGGGGTGGAGAAGTGACTGATGGTGATGTCCCCACAGGTTGGTGCACCGCGCGAGTCGCAGATCTCGCAAGACCAGGCGAACAGCCAGTCCTCACCGGACCATTTGGTACCAATCTCGGTCGCGAGGATTTTGTAAGCAAGGGTACGCTGGTTCTGACGATCGGGTGCCTAACGGACGCTGGAATCTCACTGGGTAAAGCTAATTATGTAAGCCCTGACAAGGCGGAAGGCCTAGATAGGTACAGGTTGCGCGACGGAGACATCCTGTTCTCGCGCATGGCATCCGTTGGTCGCGCGAGCATTGTGCCCAAGGCGTTGGATGGTAGCCTGTTTAATTATCACATCATGAGGCTCCGTCTCGCAGACTCCGCGTGTGTGCCGCAGCTCTTCATGCACTATGTGCGCGGGTCAGCTGTCGTTCGTGATTACCTAGATGAGGTGAACCACGGAGCCACTCGGGACGGCATCAATACGACTCAACTGTTGGAGATGCCCGTACTGTTGCCACCTATCGCAGAGCAGCGCCGCATCGTGGCCAAGATCGACGCCCTCACGGCCAAGAGTCGCCACGCCAAGGAGTCCCTCGATGCCATTCCCGCGCTCCTCGAGCGCTTCCGCCAGTCCGTGCTCGCAGCCGCCTTCCGCGGCGATCTCACGGCAGACTGGCGGGAGAAGAACCCCGACGTGGAGCCGGCCGAGGAGCTGCTCAAGCGGATCCGCGCCGAGCGGCGGCGGCGGTGGGAGGAGGCGGAGCTCGCCAAGATGCGGGCGAAGGGGAAGGTACCGGGGGACGATCGGTGGAAGGACAAGTACGAAGAGCCGGCACCAGTGGATGCGAGCGAACTACCGGAGCTGCCGGAGGGATGGGCGTGGGCCACCAACGAGGAGCTGTTGCAATTTGTAACGAGTGGATCACGTGGTTGGGCCGAATTTTACGCGGAAGAAGGGCCTCTATTTATCCGGGTTGGCAACCTCGAGCATCACACAATCGAGCTCGATCTTCGGGATATACAATGTGTGAAGCCACCACATGGAGCAGAAGGAGTTCGTACACGGGTGCAACCCGGCGATATACTCATCTCTATCACTGCGGATCTTGGCATGGTTGGCCTGGCCCGAGACGGGCTCGGCGAAGCTTATGTAAACCAGCATATCGCGCTTGCACGGCTCGTTACACCCGAGTTGAGCGAGTATCTGGCGCACTTCTTGGCGGCGCCCTCCGCAGGAAAACGACAACTTCTCGCAGAGAACCGCGGTATGACGAAAGCTGGGCTTGGGCTCGACGACATTCTTGCGGTGCGCGTAGCGCTTCCACCAGCACACGAACAGGTTGAGATCGTACGACGAATAGCGAATGTGCAGGCTCGACTGTCTCGCCTTTCACAAGCTTGTGCAGATTCGAACAGACGGCTCATCGATTTCAATCGCGCCATCCTCGCCAAAGCCTTCCGCGGCGAGCTCGTCCCCCAGGACCCGAACGACGAGCCCGCCTCCGTCCTCATCGATCGCCTCCGCGCCGAGCGCGAGCAGAACGGCAAGCCCATCAATGGCGCCGGCCGCCGCCGCGCCGCCGCATCCCCGCCTCCGGCCCTATCCACCCCCGCCGAGCGAGGGAGGAGACCCCAGGCAAGCCGCCGAAGCCAGACTCCAGCGCGTTCTCGAGGATAGCCGCCAGCGCTTGGTGCCCCGCGAGCTGTCATCCATCGGGAACAAGCCTGCGGCCATTGTCATTCCTCAGGAGTGCCGAACCGAGCTCACCAGTACCGCACAGCCTGTACCACCCGGCTATCCACTGTAGCGGCGAGGCCTCTCATGACCATGCGCGGCTCCCTTCTGTTCGCGCTCGTCGCCGGCATCGCCGGCGTCTTCATCGGACGCGCCATGCCGCGCGGCGCACCGCTCGCCCAGGCGCTCGAGAGCGCATCGACCTCGTCGTCCCCTGCGCCATCGTCGCCCATCGCCGCGGCGCCTACCCGAGACGGCTGCAAGGCCGAACGTACCGAGCTCGCCTCGACGAAGGCGCAACTGGCCATCTGCATGGCCTTCGTCGCGCCGGTCCACAAGGCCAAGCCGTCCAGCGTTCCCGAGCGAACGGAGCACAACACGCCAGCGTTCGATCCTGCCGATCCCCACGGCACGCCAACCGCCGCGGAGATCCGGCGAAACCGCGAGCTCCTCGACAGCTATCCCGAGGCTGTGATCGTCCAGCATCCGGACGGGACGACCGGTGTCTACAGGCCAGAAGAATGGCGGAACGACGGTGATGGAGTCATTGTCGCACGCAAAATGCGTATCCGTCCTGTAGACCCCATCCTCGCGAGGTGCGTGCCGTCGCCGTAGATTCGCGACGCGATGCGAGAGCAAGAGCGGCCTGCGGCGAAGGGTGGTTGGGCGCAGCAGCGAGCGGGTAAAGCGGCGGTCGATGCCGATCTCCCCGCCCGCGTGCAGGTCGCCCGCAGGCGCACGGCAGCGAAGCCGCGTGCCGCCGATGCCACTGCCGACCCCGAGTCGTCGACGAGGCGCCGGAGGCCACGCGTCGGCCGAGCGAGCGCCGAAGAGGCGGCACCAGCGCAGCAACGCCGGCGAGCGGCGAGTCCGGCGGCCGGCAAGGGGGCGCCGGTGCCTGCGGCAGCGGACGGCGAGGCCGGGGAGCGATCAGCTGGCGGCCGCGGCCGGCGCCCGAGGCCACGGACTGGCCGCGAGCTGCTGCCGAGCGTCAGTGTTCTCGAGGGTCTGCTTCCAGGACTTGGGAGCGAGCTCGATGAGCCGCTCGGGAGGCCAGGTTCGCAGCAGGATCAACACGTCGCGCAGGTAGGCCCAGGGCTCGATGCCGTTCAGCCCACAGGAGGCAATGAGCGACACGATAGTGGCGTTCCACTCGGCGCCGTCCTTGCTGCCCACGAAGAGCCAGTTCTTCCTGCCGACGGCTTCGCGGCGGAGCTCAAGCTCGCTCCGATTGTTGTCCAGGCGGAGCCGACCATCCTCAAGGAAGCGAGTGAGCGCGGTCCACTGATTGAGCGCGTAGCCGATGGCCCCGGCGATGGGGCTTTTCGGCAGGACGAGCACGTCCTCTGTCTCAAGCCAGGCGCGGAAGGCCACGAGCACGGGCTCGGCATCCGTCCGGCGCTTCTCGGTCCGGCGGCTCGGAGGCAGCTCCTTGGTCGCCTTGTCGATCGCGTAGAGCTTGCGAATGAAGCCGATGGCGACTGTCGCGCGCTCCCGGTCGGAGGTCATCGCTTCGAAGAACTTCCGCCGGCTATGGGCCCAGCAACCGACCTCGGTCACCTGCTCGGTGCGGAAGAGCTGCTCGTAGACGTTGGAGGCGTCGGCCTGGACATAGCCCTTGTAGCCCCGAAGGAACTCCTTGGGGCCATCCTGGTTGTGATGGGGCGTGAACCGGAACAGGACGTGATCTCGGTCCGCCACCAGGACCCAGAAGTGGCCCCGCCGGCACCTTTCCTTTGCTTGCACCAGCACGCCGGTGGCATCGATGGCGATGCAGTGCGCGTTCAGGGCGTCCTTGGCCATCGCCCCGACGAGGATCGCGAGCTTGTCGGCGCACGATTCGACCCAACCGCACAGCGTCGAGCGCGAGAGGTGAAGGCCCCAGCGCTCGAACATCTTCTCCTGCCGGTGAAGCGGCAAGTGATCCGCGTACTTGCTCACCAGCACGTGCGCGAGCAAACCCGGACCGGCGAGACAGCGCGGGATGGGGCTGTCGGGGACGTCGGCGATCGTGATGCCTTGCTCGGGCTCACCTTTGACCGCGAACTTCGGCCTCACGATCTGCAGCCGCACGAAGCTCGCGGGCCGCCACTCCAGCGTCTCCGACACCTCCTCGCCGACGCGGACGAGCGCGGTCGCGCGCTCATCCTGCGCCTCCGGCGGCAACAGCTCGATCCGCTCGACAGGCAGATGCTCGGGCAGGCGTTGCCGCCCGTGCGGGCGGGCCTGGCGCCCCTTGTCCCCGCCGCCGGAAGAGCCGTTCGGCGTGGCGTCATCGCGGCCTTCCGGCGAGCCGGTCGCGCCCGCGTCCGGCTGCGCACCGGCGCCCGCGAGCATCTGTACGATCGCGTCGAACGCGAGCTGCATCTGCCCGGGGTCGACGTGCTCGGCCTTCTGGCCGAAGATGTGCCGGCGAAGCCGCTCCAGCTCGATGCTGGCGAGCTCGTAGAGCTTGCGGTACTCGTCCCGCTCGTGGGCAGCGCGCGCGAGTTTGTCCTTGAGCTCGCGAATCTGCTCTTCGACCGGCTTGCTCACGGGGCGGTAAGTACTCGTGAGCTCCTGCTTTTTGAAGGGGCTTGTTGAGGAAAGTTACAGCGTCTCGCGGGAATGCAACCATGGGTGCTGCCCGCGAGAATGCAGTGCTATCAGGTAGGATCAGGGGGCTGGAGGGGGTGCAGCCTCAGCGAGGCGGACCTCTCGCCGCAGCTTCGAGGGCGCAAGCGCGATGCCCTCCAGGATCTTCGCGAGCTCGGCGGCGTCGATGATGACGCTCGTGCCACCCGGTGTGATTGCGCGCGGGACTCGAAACGTTCCGCGCTCTAGCCTTTTGTAGAGAAGACAGTACCCGCTGCGGTCCCACCACAGGGCCTTGCAGCGGTCAGCTGCCCTGTTGAAAAAGAGAAACAGCGCTCCGGAGAGCGGGTCCTCCCGTAGCACTTCCCGCACGACAGCAGCGAGGCCATCGAACGACCGGCGCAGGTCGAGCGGCTCGGTGGCAACGTAGATCGAGACGCGGCCCGGGATCATCGCATACCCCCGAGCGCTCGAACAACGCGCGCCAATGTCTCCTCGTCGAACGTCGGTGGTACGCGCACGACCGCGCCGTCTGGGAAGACGATCTCCAGCGCCGCGCCCGAAGGGCAGGCCGCAGCGCCCGACGGGGCGACCACCACCGGGAGCAACGTGGGCAGCGTCGCCTTCTCCGAGCGCTGCCGGTAGTCGCTCCGCTTCATGCCCAGTCGGCGGCTCCACGAGTACAGCGTGCCGGCGTTGACCCCCTCCTGCTCCGCGAACACGCGGGCGGAGTGCCCGCTCTTGTGCCAGCGCGCCACGCGGTCGCGCCAGGTGCGTGTGCTCTCGTCCATCGATACCTCCGGCGCCGGTTTCTAAGCGGCGCAGAGGCTCGAAGACAGGATGGGGTCCGCAGAACGCGTACACAGCTCTATACACTTGCCGTCGGCCTCGGTGAACGAGGGCAGAGCAAACGCACCCTTCGAGAGACGCTTGTACAGAATTGTGTATCCGTTGCGGTCCCACCAAAGTGCCTTCAGCCGGTTGCGCCTCTTGTTAAGGAACAAGAACAGCGCGCCGCTGGCCGGGTCCAGGCACAGCACCTGCCGGGTGATCGCGGCGAGCCGGTCGAACGCGCCACGCAAGTCCACTGGTCCGACCGCCAGATACACGGCTATCGTCGCGGGCGTCACTGCCCCCTCCGCAACGCTTCGATCGCTTCCACGAGGTCGCGCGCGCCTATCCCACGTACCTGCATCCGTGTCCCATCGGCAAATGCGACGTTGAGCCGCAAAGGCGGCGCCTCTCGGCGCTCCGGGCGCACCACGACGGGTAGGAACGAAACATGCTGAGCCGCCTTGATGGTCGCTGGCAACGCCCCCTCATCTGCGCGCTCACCGCCAGCCACCCATCGGTCGGCCGTCATCTTGTGGACACCGAGCTCCGTGGCGATCTCGGTCGGCGTCGCCCCCGCCCGGGAACGCTCCCTGGCGTACGCCTCGGCTCGCTCTCGCAGCTCGCCCGGGTACTTCCCACGGCTCTTCTGCTCTCGATACCTCGACAGCTCCGCACGCAGCTGCACCAGCTCCCTGCTTCCTGGCATCGCTCGCTCCTCTTCGCTCGACGAGGGCACGGCCCTCATCGGACGCCGCGTAGCGTGCAACCGAAGCTGGCCAGGGAAAAGACGCGGTCTGCGGAGCGGCTACGCGGAGCGGACGGGACGCTCACGGTGAACGGGAAGGCTGGTGCACCTGCGTTGCAGCGCATGTTCCCCGGAACGCCCAGACCGACAGCGCAGTAGGTGCGGATTTCACGCCATCGTGATCACCGAGATTACCGCATCGTGATCGCTCGGATCAGCGCATCGTGATCACCGGGATGAGCATCGTGATCAGCGGGATCACGGTCGTGATCGCGCGGATCGTCGCTCGTGATCGCGCTGGTGCATCCTGCGCGGCCCACGAGGCTGAGGCGTAGAGGAGGGTCCCAGGTGACGACGGAGCGCTCACCCGACGCTTCGCTTCCCCGAATAGCCGCAGTCACGTCAGGGGAGGACGGCGCGGATCTCCACGACGGCTACGACGAAACTTCGGACTCCGAGTCCACGGGCCAGCTCGCCAGGAAGCTGGAGGCCCAGGCTACCATGGCGGCCGGCGGCTCGCCTTCACCGTCCCACGACGCGACCAGCGCCTCGAGCTCGCGCTTGGCCGCCATGGCGCGGAGAGTCTCCGGCGACTCGTCGTGCGGACGCATGCGCGCAAGCTCCTGTAGCATCTTATCCTTGTGCAGGAATCCATCCGTCGACGCCGACAAAAAGACCGCTAGCGACTGGCGTTCTGGCTCCGGCAGCTTTCGAGCAATCGCTGGTAACCTGAGGATCAATCCAATCTGGTGGTGCGCCCGGAGCACGGTAAGCACATCGACAAACCGTTCCGTGAGGCTGCTCGCATCGACCTCTACCCGGGGTGCCGGCTCTTCGGACGGCGACGGTTTCACCCATGTATGCTGGTCCGAGAACAAGCAGTCGTAGAGTCTGGCCTCACCGGGAAGTCGCACGCCTGCCGTCACATCCGGCACGAGGACGGTTCCGACCTCCGGCGGCATGCGCTCGCAACCGAAGGTTGCTTCGATCTCGTGGGCGATCCAGTCCGCGTACGGCTGCTCGTCAGGCGACAGATCGAAGGTGACGTATTGCCGCGTTATGGTGACGGTCCTTGGGCGTTCATGGTCCGGGTTTGAGATCAGCCTCGGATCGAGCGGGCTTCGAGACACGATGAACAGCATGTCCCGAAAGGTGATCGAGAAAGCATCCCTTGGATCCTTCACTATTTCGATCGTGCGAGGACTGTGGATGATGTAGTAAGGAGCGAGAAAGCTCACTTCAAACCAGAGCGTTCGGCCGGCAGACTGTGGCAGATTGATCGTAAAGGAATAGCAACCATCGCAGCCACCGCTGAGGAGATGTAGCGACTGATCCGTGAGCATGCCGGGAAAGCGTTCTCCGACGCGACGCCGCATGGCGTGCCAGCGCGCGTCCTTTGCAGCCTGGATCCGCGCGGCCACTAGCCGGGCGTGCTCTTCGGTTTTGCTGCGGAGCTGTTCGTCGACGTCATGGGTTATCCCAACCCCGCGTGGATAGTATCTGTAGACAAGATCTAGCAGCTCGCCCAGGTTGTGTTTCATGGACTCATTACCCTAGCGCCGAGACCATCGTATCTTTTTGCAAACCGTATTCTCATCTCGCTTTTGAGCCGATCGCAGAATATGCCAGGTGGAAGATCCTCGCCCCCTTGATTCTCGTACAATTCTCTCGCCGACGCATTCGTCACATCAGCGCTGATGGATGCTGCTCTATCTGGGGAGATCTTGCCCCAGATCTCACTTCGGATAGGCATCCCGATGCGAATAACACACGCGTCGTCGCCCTCTTGGTTGTGACTAAAAAACAGATTTGCCTTTGCCTCCTGCCAACCGCTCACAGTCCCGTCGTCGGCGACGATCGTAACAAAATTGAACGCCCGCGGGTCAATCGGTTTAGTACCGGTGCACCCCATGCTCGGAGCGCCGCTCTGCTGGCAGGGATCTGCCGGCTTCTCCGGGCTCGGAGTCGGGTGCGTTTCTTCCTCCTCCTCCTCTTCGTCCTCCGTTTTGTTGCACTGGATCTTCTCCTTGTCGCCATCCTGCGGGCCTTCCGGCGGCGCAGCCCCGAAGTCCCCCGATGCGCTGGAGCTGAAGATGGGAACGGGCGGCCCGATTGGTCCACCTGCGCCCTCACCCTTCACCCACTCCTCGCGGGGATAGCAGTCCCCTACCGTCCAGTTGCATGCCGTCAGCATGCAGATGGCAATGCCCAGAATCATCAGCAGAATTCTTTTTGCGTTCATCTGATGCTCCACCGAAGCACAGGACCGACAACGACAAGCACGGACACGTAACCTGGGAGCACGAGGCTGCTCCCGTCGACCCAATCCACATTGGCGCTCAGCGACACGCCGAGCGGTCCTGCAACGTATGCGTTGGTTTGCGCATGCGCGCCTACCGCCATCCCGGCAACGTGCCCACACAATGTACTTCCGCAAGCCGGCATGAAGTAGATCGCGACGGATGGGCCAGCGCTAAAGTCGCCGTTCTTCCAACCATATCCGAGAGCGGCGATGGTGCTATTGTAGACGCCGGCCCCACCTGTCTGGATTGGAAGCACGACGCTGAGCAGGTCGTGAACATTGAATAGGGTATTGCCGTTGATGCGCCACGATATTCCCGCGTGTGGGCTCACCGCCAGGTGCGTCACGGTGCCAGCCTGGATCCCCCCGAAGCTAATTCCGGCACTCAGCTCGGACGCGTCTGTCTGCGTCGGAACGACACTGAGCAGGAGAGCGAACACTGCCGACGATGAGAGCTGCCGGTCTGTCGTGCTCATCGTCTCCCTCACGGTCGTCCGAAACACGCGAGCAGCGTGGCGAGGCGGCCCATTCTTCTGATCACAGGATCGGCGTCAAACAGAATCTAGACGAGAACACTACACGGGCCAGAGGTCGTACCGTCCAGAGCGTGCGCCAGTGCGCAGCGACCTGCGCGGATCCAGCGCGTGTCGGCCTGCACCCCGCCGCGTTCCGGCGACTCGAACTCCCGGAGGTAGCGCCGCCCGCCCTCGTGCGCGGATCTGACGGACGCTCCCGGTGAACGGTAAAGCTGGTGCACCAGCCTTGCAGCGGATGTTCCTCGGGAAGCCTGGGCCGGGAGCGCCGTGGGCTCACCAACCCAGGCTTGACCGCCTGCAACCATGCTGCCCCAAGCGATGGGGGGACAGGCGGTCGCCTCGCCGAGCTCGGCGCGAGCGTGCCTGGCGCTGCGGCAATCATGGGCTGATCTCCTGCAGGCGGGCGCGCTCGCCGATGGTCAGGAGGACGCGGCAGCCGGCGCGCTCGCCGCTGCGGACCTCGAAGGCGTGGCCGCCGTCGCCGGCAAGGGCCCAGTGATGGAGCGTGAGCGGGCCGCAGCGCTGCGCCGGCGGGTCGAGCAACGCCGTGTTGCCGTGGACCGCGAAGGTCCAGGTGCAGCCGTCGCCGTCGGTGGCGGCGGCGGCGTGCGGTCCGGTGCGCTCGATCGCGATGCTGCCGACCTGGGGCTCGTAGCTCGGCGGCAGCGGGTTGCCCTCGGCGTCGGCGCAGGCGACGGTGGCGACGTTGGTGCGGGTGAGCGGGTCGGGCGGGGCGTAGGCCCACGAGCCGACGAACGCCGCGGCGGGATCGTCGTCGGCGTCGGGGTCGACCCAGGTGCGCTTGCCGGCGGCGAGCACGAAGTCGCAGTCGGCGCCGCCGGGGCGGTGGCTGATGGCGTCGACGACCTCGGTGGCCTCGGCGCCGTCGCGGGCCAGTGTCCAGCTTGTGATGGTGTAGCTCGATCCGATGACCGGGTTATCGCAGGTCGCCTCCGCCGACGCGAAGCTCGCGTGCTCGTCGTCGGCGTCGTGGAAGGTCCACGAGCAACCCTGATCGGTGCGGCCGGCGAGCGTCCCGTCGCCGTCGCGGGCCAGCACCAGATTGCCGATCTGCGGGATGTCGAGCTCCACCGCGGGGGCGCCGTTCTGGGCCGGACAGGACACGTGCGCCAGGTTGGTGCCGCTGGCGCGGTCAGGCAGGTCGTAGTTCCAGGTGCCCTCGAAGCCCGACGGCGGCGAGGAGGATCCATTGCAGGCGGGGAACAGCGGGACGAGGACGAGCAGGACGAGGTTGCGCATGGTGCCGGCGAGACCACGCAGCGGGTCGCCGTGTGACATCCGGGCGGATGTCACATCCGCGCCGGCCGCGCTGTCTCAGGATCGAGGCAAGCCATGACCATGAAATCCGACGTCGAGATCCACCGCCGCTTCCTGTTCGCGATCGCCTACCGCCTGCTCGGCAGCGGGGCCGACGCCGAGGACGTGGTGCAGGACGCCTACATCCGCTACCTGGCCGTGCCCGAGACCGAGGTCGAGTCGCCGAAGGCCCTGCTCGCCACCATCGTCACGCGGCTGTGCCTCAACCTGCTGGGCTCGGCGCGCCGCCGGCGCGAGAGCTACGTCGGAAGCTGGCTGCCCGAGCCGGTCTGGAGCGAGGCCGACGCGCTCGACGCCTCGTCCCCCCTGGACCGCTGGCAGTCGGTGTCGGTGGCGTTTCTGGTGCTGCTGGAGCGTAGCCGCTCCGCAGAGCGCGTTCTGAAGCGTGCTTGTGGAGGGCGGCCACGTGCGTAGAGTCGCGATGCGATGACGAAGCGACGGAGCGGGGACGCAGGCGCCGAAGTCCCGAGCCTGACGACGGCGGTGCTGAAGCTGTCGGCGCCGCATGTCGCGTGGCAGGGCCGCGAGGACGCCCCCGCCCGCGCGAAGGGGCGCCCGCGTCGCGCGGCCTCGCAGCAGGAGCGCGCGGGAGTTGCCGAGGCCGCCGGCGTGCGGCGCCGCAAGACCGCCGCCCAGCCGTTCGCGGAGGAGGTGGGCGAACGGCCGCCGACCGGAGGCGCGGACAAGCCGCGCCGAAGCGAAGCGACCCGAAGGCGCCCCGCCAAGACGAACTCGACGGTGGCGGGGCGAAGCGACGACAGCACCGGCTCGACGAGCCGACGCACCTCGGCGCGGAGAGGACGCGCGCCCCACTCGGCCGCTCCGGACGCGACGAGCGCTGTGGGCGCGACGGAAGCGGGCAACGCCGCACGATCAGCGGTCGCGGAAGGCGAGCCGCGAGCCGGTGATCCGAGCCAGGTCCAGGTACTTGAGCCGCCCCTCGGCGATGAGGCGTTGTCGCGTCGCGACCCAGTTCTTGGGACTCAGGTCGAGGATGCGACGGAGCGGGTAGCTCGGAGCCACGGTCAGGATCTCCTGCAAGTACAGCTCGGGGTCGAGCCCGTGCATCTGGCAGGTCGCGATGAGCGACGTGATGGCACACGCCCGGA
This sequence comes from Sorangium sp. So ce119, assembly GCF_051524405.1. NCBI lineage: Bacteria > Pseudomonadati > Myxococcota > Polyangiales > Polyangiaceae > Sorangium > Sorangium sp. So ce119. The sequence continues at coordinate 1,802,151 of NZ_CP150310.1, forward strand.
CAGCATGCTCGTCGCTGCCGTGGAACAGCCAGTTGCGCCGTCCCTTGACGACGCGGCGCAGAGCCCTCTCGCTGGCATTGTTGTGGATGGGGATCTCCCCGTTGGAGAGGAACTCGCAGAGCGCCTCCCTCTGGTTGTGCAAATAGACCAGCCCCTCGCGCAACGGCGAATGCTCCGGGACGACCTGCCGCTGCGCCTCGGCCCAGGCGAAGAGCTTCTCGATCAGCGGTGCGGACTCGCGCTGCCGGATCGCGAGGCGCTCGTCCGGGCTGCACAGGGCGCATTCCTCCTCGACGCGGAAGAGCGCCTGGAGGGTCTGGAGCGCGAACGCCGCCTCCTTGCCCGCCCCGGCCTTGAACGCCTTGAAGAAGCGCCTCCGTGCATGGCTCCAGCAGCCGGCCTCGCGGGCCTTGCCCGGCCCGAACAGCACGTTGTGGTTGGCCGAAGCATCGGCGACGAGCGTCCCCTGGTAGCCGCCGAAGAGCTTCGCGACGGTGAGGCCGTCGTACGTCGGTGTATAGCGGAACAGCACGCCATCGCCTGGCGCGACCAGGACGAAGACATGCCCATAGCGGTGCTTCTCCTTGGCCCGGATGGCGGTGCCCGTCGCGTCCATGGCGAACCACGACCTCGAAAGCGCGTCGCTCCACATGGCATCGGCAATGCGCATCGCGATGCCGCCGCAATCGTACTGCCAGCGTGTCATGTTGCTGCGGCCGATGCGAAAGCCGTGGCGATCCGACTCCACCTCTTGCCGGTAGTAGGGCATGTGGTAGTCGAGCTTGTGGACGAACAGGTGGGCCAAGAGGCTCGGATCGGCAAGGCACCTGTCGATCGGGCGCTCCGGCAGCGAGGCGATCTTCACCGGTCCGCCGCTGTCCTCCTCAGCGTCCGATTCGGGCGTGTAGCGTACGAGGACGCCGTCGACGAAGGGGCTTTGCTTGAAGCCCGTGTCCGTGGGGATCCCCAGGAACTCGTGCTCCCGCAGGACGAGGGGCTCGTCGAGCTCGCGCGTGAAGGCCGACCCTACGGCTGGCAAAGAAGCAGGCTCCTGGCCCGCTGCGCGGCTCGCCGCCGGTACCTCCGCCTTGGCCACGTACTTGGGTCGACGCCAGACGATCTCCACGGGGCCGCCGCGCCGGTGGCCGATAACCGAGCTGTCTTCGACGCCCACACGCTCGAAGCGCTCGATGCCCTGGAGCAGCACCTCCGGCGGCAGCGTCTCGATGATCACCCTCGGGATGACACCGATGCGACGGCGCCCGTGCTCGTGGCGCTTAACTCGCTTGCCACCTCCGGGATCGGAGCCGGAGGAGGACTCTGCCGTCCCCCCACGCTCCGGCGGCCTCGCGGGGTCCGGCGGCGGGCTGCTGCCCTCGCTCGGGTCCGCTTCGGGCGAGGTGCCGAGGCTCTCGGCCTGCGACGCGGGAGCCGGACAGGCGCCTGGCTCACCGGCCAGCGAAAGCCGCAGCTGGTCAGGCGAGATCTGCTCGGAGACGTGGCGCCGGAACCCGATCTCCAACGTCCGAATCGTCTCCTGCAGCTGTCGATTGTACGCCTTGAGCGACTCGACGGAGCGAGCGAGCTCTTGGGCCTGCTGCTCCGCCGTCGAGAGCTCGGTCAGCCTCGCCTCGAGCTCCTGCACCCGCCGGAGCAGCGCGTCGACCGCCGACGCGGGGTCGGCGGGGCTCCCCTGTCCTTGTCCCCTGGCCTGGAGATAGCCGAGCACGAGCGCCGCGCCGTCAAGGCGCTCTGTCTCCGCCGACTGCGGCAGCTCGGTCCCACCGGGTCGTGTCGTCGAGGTCAAAGCGCGCCATGGATGCCCGCTCCGCTTGCTCCTGGCAAGTACCTTACGTAGACACTTTCCGCTGTTTTTTGATGAGAATATTTTGTCGAAAGTGGGAACGCGGAACAAGCGTGATGCGCCCTCGGCGCTGCGCTGTCGCGAGGTCTTCGGGATGATGCAACTCGCGCCCTGCTCCACCTCGGCATCGGGCTGAGCCGGCCGCCATCGGGCCGCGCTGGCGCCCGTAGCGCGGTGTCCGGCAGCGCGGTGGACGAGCGCCGGCGCAGACACCTCAGTGCACCACGCGGCGGCGGCTTGCCAGCTCTTCCACGGGTAGACCGGCGAGCAGCTGCGCGAAGTCCTGTGCTGACAGCTCTATACACTTGCCGTCGGCCTCGGTGAACGAGGGCAGAGCAAACGCACCCTTCGAGAGACGCTTGTACAGAATTGTGTATCCGTTGCGGTCCCACCAAAGTGCCTTCAGCCGGTTGCGCCTCTTGTTAAGGAACAAGAACAGCGCGCCGCTGGCCGGGTCCAGGCACAGCACCTGCCGGGTGATCGCGGCGAGCCGGTCGAACGCGCCACGCAAGTCCACTGGTCCGACCGCCAGATACACGGCTATCGTCGCGGGCGTCACTGCCCCCTCCGCAACGCTTCGATCGCTTCCACGAGGTCGCGCGCGCCTATCCCACGTACCTGCATCCGTGTCCCATCGGCAAATGCGACGTTGAGCCGCAAAGGCGGCGCCTCTCGGCGCTCCGGGCGCACCACGACGGGTAGGAACGAAACATGCTGAGCCGCCTTGATGGTCGCTGGCAACGCCCCCTCATCTGCGCGCTCACCGCCAGCCACCCATCGGTCGGCCGTCATCTTGTGGACACCGAGCTCCGTGGCGATCTCGGTCGGCGTCGCCCCCGCCCGGGAACGCTCCCTGGCGTACGCCTCGGCTCGCTCTCGCAGCTCGCCCGGGTACTTCCCACGGCTCTTCTGCTCTCGATACCTCGACAGCTCCGCACGCAGCTGCACCAGCTCCCTGCTTCCTGGCATCGCTCGCTCCTCTTCGCTCGACGAGGGCACGGCCCTCATCGGACGCCGCGTAGCGTGCAACCGAAGCTGGCCAGGGAAAAGACGCGGTCTGCGGAGCGGCTACGCTGGAGCAGCTCTCGCCGCTCGAGCGCGCGGTCTTCGTCCTGCACGAGGTGTTCGACCACGACTACGCCGAGATCGGACGGATCGTCGAGCGCACGCCCGCCGCCTGCCGCCAGCTCGGGTCCCGCGCCCGCGAGCACCTCGAACGGCAGCGGCCGCGGTTTCCGCCCACCCCGGAGGCCCACCGCGCGCTGGTCGCGCGCTTCGCCCGCAGCGTGGGCTCGGGCGACCTGCGCGGGCTGATCGACCTGCTCGCCGAGGACGTCGTGCTCGACGCCGACAGCGGCGGGCGATTTTCCGGCGCCGTCCTGGCGCCGTTGCGCGGCCGCGAGGCGGTGGCGGGCTTCGTCGCCTCGACCCCGCGGCTCCCGGCCGGCCCCTTCGACGCGGCGATCGGCGACATCAACGGTGAGCCGGCGCTCGTCCTGCGCGGCCGCACGGACGCAGCGATCCGCGTCGTCATCACGCTCGAGATCGACGGCGGCGTGGTGCGCGCCATCCGGGCGATGGCCAATCCCGACAAGCTGCGGTGGCTCAACGCCCGCCGCGATCCGTGATCGGGCAGCTCGGTCTCCCCGGCATGCTCACGAACCCTCCGTGTGCCAGATCGGGCCAGCCCTCTCGCCGGATGTCAGGGTTCGGCCGCGCGCGGCGTGCGGCGGCTCGTCCTCGCCGCGCGGGCCGCCTCGGAGCCCAGGAGCCCGCGATCGGGCGCCGGCGCGGCACGGCGAATGCTCGGCGGAGCGGCATGATGCGAACCCTTCGAACCTTCGCTCCGCTCTTCGCCCTGTCCCTGGCCGCGACCCTCGGTTGCCAGACCTCCTCCACCGATCCGCCGAACGAGGGCCCGGACCCCGACCCGGGAGGCGAGACGTGCCACGACACGCCCGGATGTGTGGTCGCCTCCGACAAACAGCGCATCTCGACCCCGGACGTGCCTGCGGAGGACCAGGCGGCGCTCGTCTCGGGCAACTCCGCCTTCGCGCTCGACCTCTACCAGCAGCTCCGCGAGGAGCCGGGCAACGTCTTCTACTCGCCCTACAGCATCTCGACGGCGCTCGCGATGACGTGGGCCGGCGCGAAGGGCGACACCGAGACGGCCATGGCCGCCACGCTGCACTTCGACCTCGGGCAGGACGAGCTCCACCCGGCGTTCAACTGGATCGACCAGGAGCTCGAGAGCCGCGGTCAGGGCGCCCAGGGCGCCGACGGCAAGGGCTTTCGCCTCAACGTCGTGAACGCGCTCTGGGGGCAGATCGGCTATCCGTTCGAGACTGCCTTCCTGGACACGCTCGGGCTGAACTACGGCGCCGGAATGCACGTCGTCGACTTCGTTGGCCAGCCGCAGGAGTCGGTCGATCTCGTCAACGGCTGGGTCAGCGAACAGACCGAGGGCAAGATCGAGAAGCTGGTGCCCGTCGAGGCGGTCACCCCCGAGACGGTGCTGATCCTCACGAACGCCATCTACTTCAACGCGGCGTGGCGCACCCCGTTCGAGACCACCGCGACGGAGGACGGCCCGTTCACGAAGGCCGACGGGACCGACGTGACCGTGCCCCTGATGCACGGCAGCCTGGAGATACCGTACGCCGAGGGCGACGGCTACCAGGCGGTCGCGATGCCCTACGACGGGGACGAGCTGTCGATGGTGATCCTCCTGCCGGAGGCGGGCACGCTCGACGCGTTCGAGGCGTCGCTCGACGCGGCGAAGGTCGACGACATCGTCGGCGCGATGAGCGAGCACCTGGTCGACACAACGATGCCGAAGTTCAAATTCGAATACAAGCTGAGCCTGAAGGACACGCTGGAGGCGATGGGGATGGAGGTCGCGTTCACGCCCGGCGCCGCCGACTTCACCGGGATCAACGCCCAGGGAAAGCCCTTCATCCAGGACGTCATCCACAAGGCGTTCGTCGGCGTGAACGAGGCCGGCACCGAGGCGGCGGCGGCGACCGCGGTCATCGTCGGCGACGAGTCGGCGCCCTCGCCGGCGTCGCTCGCGCTCGTGAATCCCTTCCTGTTCCTCATCCGCGACAACGCGACCGGCAGCGTCCTGTTCGTCGGCCGCATCGCCGACCCCAGCGCGAGCTGATCACCGCGCCCCGCTCCACGATGGTGGCACGTGCGTTGCGATGAAGCGGGGTGGGGGCGCCCTGGGTCGGGTCGCCGACCTGGGGCGGGTGCTACGGCCCCCCGCGGGCGCGCTCGGAGCGGCCGCGCGGCTCAGGAGCCGCTGGTAGTGAGGAGCTCCCTGGCGTCGCTGACCACGGCGGCCCGGCGGATCCAGCGGTCCAGCTCGGCGAGGTCCGTGCTCGCGAGGACGCGCTCCCGTACCTCGGCGGGGACCTTGAGCCCGCGGGCGTCGAGCAAGGCGAGCACGGCCTGCGCCTTGCCCTCCACCATCCCCTTCGCCACGTAGCTGCGCGCGAATTCACTCTGAAACTCGTATCCGGCCTTCAACATCGCCTCCAATGTCCGGTTGGGCCGTATTCCTGCGCGCTCAAGACGAGCCCGCGCCCTCGCTCTTGGTGCGCGCTGCACGCCCATGCGTACGGTTAGAAGGACCCGCTCCGTTGGATGATTCGGACCGGTATCGATTCCTCGCTGAGCATGCCCCAGAGCGAATCAGAGATCAGCGCTTCTCCTCTGTTGTCGGTAAGAACGACCTCTCGAAATGTCCACCTCGTCGGACCCATCGTGCGGTCCTCAAACTCAATGGCGTATTCGATTGTAACGGCTGGGTGCATGAGGACCGCACTTCCCTGCTGCACCGGAATTACGGTCGCTGTGCGCACGACGACAACAGGACCACCGAGCTCCTTCGATTTATGGACAAACGTTGCGCGATCGCTGATCTGAACAGCGTACATCTTACTATCCTCCCAATGACGGCTGGGGGTCCGTCACGTCGAGTGGGTCGACATCGGCCTTCTCAAGTGATGCCTCGAAATGGGTGACGAGAAGCTGGAATGCACCCGTCGCGCCCCCCGTCTGCCCTGCCGGAGCCGCGGCTGAGACGACGTGTTGCGAAACATGGGCAAGCACCTTCGCCGCGAGGGCAACGATGCTGGGCGCGCCATCTAATGGTGAATAGAACTCGAAGCGAGTTTTCCCGTTCTCATCAACGCGGAGCGCAATCGCGCCGGAGTCGGCAACAATGACGTCCGGCAAGTTCGCTGCCGAATAGGTGGCGGCAACCGTCAGCAGCTGCGCCGGGGTCCATGACTTGAACTTTTTTTGACGCGTCGCCTCGGCGTCCCGCGCCCAGTTGACAAGCTCTCTCCTGCGCGTGAGAAGATCGTCGATCCAGGTGCGCAGAGTGCTTGCATTGGTGGGATCACCGAAGCAGTACAGCGCGGATAGCGCGCCGCCGCCGGTCAAGCTTCGCGCTTGACCAATCTGCTCCATCGCGTCGAGGAACTTATCGCCCCTCGCGAGATCGCTCTTGGACTCGACCACGACCCGCACGGAGGGCGCCAGGGTGATTGCGAGGTCCCCAGTGCGCAAAACGGTCGGATAGTCCAACGTATCAACGACGAGCACATCTAGCTGATTCGAAGCCTTCTGGAGCTTGCCGCCCTCGGTAAGAGCGATCGCTCCGGAAAGTATCTCGAATCGTCGAGGCACCAGCCCTCGGAAGAACTCGGTTAGGGCAATCTCGCGTGCCGTCCCGACAATCGTGCCATGCGACGCGACCGCCGCGAACAGATCCGCTTGGGCGCGCAGACGATTGCGCTGGAGCTGCGCCAAGTCAGCGGGATTGCTGGTCATGTCGCCGCCCTTGTGGTTTTCGTTGCTTGCACATTTGGAATGGTCCAGCCGAATAATTACCCGAACGGGAGGGAGGTGGCAAGCACTTGCTGCGCACCCGCTGGCCGAACGAGCACATCAACATCAGCACGCCACGGCCCTGTCAATTGCGACGGTTTTCGACCGGCCAACGTCGCAATCAGTTGCGTCGTAGGGCCTGGCGGCGGGTAATAACATGCAGGCCGCGAGGACGCGCTCCCGCACCTCGGCGGGGACCTCGAGCCCGTGGGCGTCGAGCACCGCGAGGACGGCCCGCGCGTTAGCCTTGATCTCCCCCTTCGCTACATAGCTGCGCGCGAATTCGCTCTGAAACTCGTATCCAGCCTTCATCATCGCCTCCAACGTCCGCCTCGCCGCTGCGTTCAGCGAGGATAGCACCAGAAGTCCGTACATGGCGCGGCGCTCCTCATCGAGCCCGGCTGCCGCCGCCAGGAACGCCACGCCGATCGCCTCCGCCGCCTCTCCCTGCCCGTGCGCCATCGCCGACAGCACGACCACCTCGGGCGCCGCACTCGCCTGCCCGGCGTCGGTGACGACCGGGACGCCCTCGGGCCCCAGCACCAGCGGCGTCAGCGGCAAGCCGGGGTGGCCCGCGTCGATTGGCCGCGCGCACCACCGAGCCACATCTGCGTCGATGGCCACGACCAGCAGCCACGTCGGGCAGCGGTACCGGCTGGCCGAGCGCGTCCTGGAGCATCTCGGCGGCCAGCTTCGGCCGGTTCTTGAACAGCTCCACCAGGGCTTCATGGGTCACTGAGCGCATCGGGGTGTCTCTCGGATGGTTACAGGCATTCTGGATCCTCGAGCGACATGCCTGGCCCCTGCGGCGGGTACCGCACCGGCCGAAGCAGCCGTCTCTCATCCCAAGAGTTCCGGTCAGCCTCCCGGATTCGTCATGCCATGTGACCTTCGTGTGCCTCTTCCGAGCCATCCCTTCAATTTTCCGCTGAGAAGGGCCGCAAAAATGAAGCCGCAGCAGCGATAGCACTGTTCCACTCCTCGAACGCCGCCGTTTCATCTCGCTGTCTGGCGTCGCATACCGTGTCGCCGCATACTCTGGACGTGATCCCGGCGCGGTTGCGGGGCGGGCGGGATGCGCCTGTCTCCGGACGCACCAAGGAGTCCCTGCGCCCGGCCACGCGCCTGGTCTGGAAACATAACTCATCCTGACAAAACATTGGCGAACAAATGAAACACATCTCTCACATGACGCCCATGCGCGCCCTGATCTGCAGCCTCGTCGTCGGAGGCATCTCGCTGAGCGCACCCGCTGAAGCTCAGGCGGTGGAGTACGGAGTCTACGAAGGTGAAACCTGCCCCGCAGGATACACGCCCTTGACCCCGCTCGACGCCTTCTGGACGTTTGTCTTCAGTTGCGATGAGCTCCCCTATTCAGGAGTCTTTCGCCTCGCAGACGGGTCCTCGATCGATGGCCCGTGGAACGGCTGCCAGCAGCACGCTGACGATACCCGCGAGCTGGACTACGTCCTCTGCAAGCCCAACTACGAGCTGTTCGAGATCGGCGGGACCACCTTTGCGGTCGTGAGAGGCGGAGAGCAGTGCCTGGAGGGCTTCGAGCTCGCGGATTTCGCCACCGTCTCCGCCAACTCGGCGGAGATCTGCTCGCACGTCGGGCTCTGGGGCATTGCGAGGATCGGTGGAGGGGGCTCCATCGACGGTGCAGGTTACGATTGCAACGTCCGCGCGACCGACTCCCGCCCGCTCGGTGATGCCATCTGCGTGGAAAGCGATTGACGCTCGAGGCGCCGGTCGCTGCGTAGCCTCATCAGGGCCGGGCGCGACGCCTACGCCAGGCAGCAGAACGTCGACGGCTCGGTCGGCACCACGTCGCCGAGCGGCTCGCCGCCGCTCGGCGCACAGCCGCCGGGATCCACGGCGACGATCTCCGCGGACTTGCTGCCGAGGGCGACACCGGGCGGCGTGACCCCGCAGAACGGCGTCGTCGAGCTCACGACGGCCGACACAAGCACGTCCGCGCAGGCGCCGTCGCTGTAGACCGACGCCAGGATCGTACACGAGGCGCCCTCGGGCTCTCCGCAACCGCACTCCGAGCAGCCGCGCGTGTCGTCGGCGCCGCCGTGGAAGACGTGCCGGTCGAGATACGGCTCCTCGCACGTGACGTCGCCCTCGTGGAAGATGCACGTCAGGAAGCCGCCGGGCGGCGGAACCCCGGGCTGGTCCGGCGACGGCATGCAGGTGCTGCGGTCGCCGGGGCACTCGGTGTAGGCGCCGGGGACGCAGGCGAGGGCCCGGGTCTGCCACGGATCGAGGCGCTCCGGCGCCGGTGGCTCGTCCACCCTGGGGGTGCACGCGGCGGTCACCAGCACGGCGGGCGCGTCGATCGAGAGCGACTGCACGCACGGCTGCCCGCCGCAGTCCTGGCCGGCCGGGATCGCGTTGACGGCGGTGCACGCGCCGTCCCAGGCCTCGGGCGCCGCGAAGGCGGTCTCGGCGGTGCCGGGGACCGTCGCGGCACACGTCGCCGCGTGCGCCGACCAGCCCAGCGGGAGCTGGCATGAAGCCGCTGCCGCCTCGGGCGGGTCGCACAGGCAGGCGGCGCAGGCGAGCGGCGCGGGCGCGAGGTCGGCGAACCCCTCGTAGCCGACGTTCGGCGCGGCGGCGGGGCAGTCCGGCGCCTGGTCCGGCGGGCCGTACCAGAGGAGCGCCGGGCCGAACCACCCGAGCGGCGCAGGCGGGATGCAGTCGCCGGCGCAGGCGGTCTCGTCGCCGCCGCCGGCGCCGCCGTTGCCGTCACTACCGCCGCCTCCGCCGCCGCCTCCACCCTCGCCGCCGGCCCCGCCGCCGCCCTCCTCGGGCCACGGGCAGCCTGGGTTGCCGTATTCCTGCGGCTGACAGGGACCGTAGACGGTCGGATCTCCGGGACAGCCAGGCAACAAGAGGATTCCAGCGAGCAGCAACGGGACGATTCGCATGCCCAGCAAGGTACTCAAGGAGCCCTCGCGCTGACAACGGGCGATCTGCGCGAAATAGCCTGTTACGTAGAGCATTGTGGTTTCGTTTCAAAAAATGAAGTCGATGGGGTCTTCTTGCGAGGACGGCACGAAGTGCACGACGTGGACGAGGTCGTTCAGTACGTCGCCTTGATACCGAGTCCGAGCGCCGCGCCGATCGGAGGGGATGACCACGTGAGGGATCCAGCGGCTTCGCGCCGCTCGCCCTGGCGCCGGAGCACCGCGTCCGCCACGATCGCGGTGGCCTCGGCGTGAGCGTGCGCGGTCCACCTGTCCGAGAGGGGCCAGTCGATGCCGAGCCGCGCTCCAGCGCTGAACAGCGCGTCGTCGCGCAACGTCATGTCCCACGGATGCCGGGGGACGAACCGGACGAGGCCGACGGTCGCGACCCCGCAGCCGAACAGGTGGTGGCCGTGCACGCAGCCCACACCGGTCGCCGTGAAGGCCCTCGTGCTGATGGCCATCTCTTTCACCTCCTGCGAGAGGGACACGAGCCCTCGGCCCTCGATCGCGATCGACCACCCGGACCGGCGAACGCCGAGGGACAGCGTCATCCCGGCCGCGGCCCCGGGCGTGATCCCCAGGCCCAGGGTCGCCCCGAGCCCCGCTTCGAGCCGCGGCCGCTCCGCGGGCGCCGGCGCCGCGTCCGGCCGCGATCGCGCCTGCGGCAGCTCGGCCCGGCGAGGTGGCTCCGGCGATGCGCGCCTCGCCTGCGGAGGCGGCGTGGAGGGCTCGGGCCGCGAGGGCTCGGGCGGCGGAGCCTCGGCCGGCGGAGCCTCGGGCGGCGGAGCCTCGGGCTGCGGAGCCTCGGGCTGCGGAGCCTCGGGCGGCGGTGAGCGCCCGGGCGGCGGTGAGCGCCCGGGCGGCGGTGAGCGCTCCTGCATGCCGAGCAGGTGAGCCACGATCGCGAGCGCCGCGCCGGAGAGCAGCTCGTCGCAGCGGCTCTGCGTGCTGAAGGCCTCTGCCCACCGGGTCTCTCCCTCGCGGTCGCGCAGCGCCAGCGAGGCCGTGAGCTCCGGCCCCTCCCGGGCGATGCTGACCGTGAGCACCTCCGGCGCGTCACCACGGAACGGGTCGGCGCCGAGCCCGCGCGCCACCTCCGCGCGCAGGAACGTCGCGTCGGGGCAGCCCTCGGCGCCGGGGCCCTGCATGACCTCGAGCCGCATCGCCGGCCGGGGCGGCTCCGGCGCGGCTTCCTCGGCGCCGGGGCCTTGCACGACCTCGAGCCGCATCGCCGGCCGGGGCGGCTCCGGCGCGGCGTGCGCGTCCACGACGCGGAACAGACCCATGGCCGCGGCCACCGCGGCGCGCGCCGGGAGCCGAGCGCGCCGCAGCGGTCCGGGGGCGCAGCGGGCCCGGCGCGCGTGGCGCGCGTGTCCGATGCTGCGCCTTCTCATCGCGACGGCTCGCTTCCTGCCGGGCTCTGCGCGGCATGGGCGAGCCGCGCCCGGGCGACGGTGCGTAGCTGCTCCCGTACGGACTTCAGCCGGCCAGCGGGAAACCGCGCCTCGTGCGCGGCGAGCTGCCGGAGCGCCCCGGCGGGATCGCCGGCGGCGAGCGCCTCGTGCGCCGCGGCGAGCAGCCGGCGTTCCTCCTGGAACGTGTCCTCCGAGCCGTCCCGATCGGCGGCGGGTGGCGCTGCCCGCGGCGCGGCGGCGCACGGGCGAGAGGGCGCCTGGGCCGCGGGAGGGACGGGCGGCAGCTCGTGCGCCTGCTGCGGCGGGGCCGTTGCGAGGCAGGCGCTGCGCGCGGGCAGGCTCTCGGGCAGCAGCGTCCCGAAGCGGCCAGCCCACAGGACCGGCGGCGGGGCGAGGGCGAGCAGCAGGGCGACGGTCCCGGCGCCGCCCGCCGCGGCCGACCCGAAGGAGAGGCCGATCTGGGCGAGCCTCCGCCGCAAGGCCGAGGCCGCAGGCGAGCGCGGCGGAGGCGCGGGCGCGTGCGGTACAGGCGCAGGCGCGCGCAGCACCGGGGCGGGCGGCGCAGGCGCGTGCGGCGCGGGCGCGTGCGGTACAGGCGCAGGCGCGCGCAGCACCGGGGCGGGCGGCGCAGGCGCGTGCGGCGCGGGCGCGTGCGGTACAGGCGCAGGCGCGCGCAGCACCGGGGCGGGCGGCGCAGGCGCGTGCGGCGCAGGGGCGGGCGGTGCGGAGGAGCTCGCGCCGTCATCGCGCGCCAGGAAGTCCGACGTCAGCGGGAACGCGAGCCAGCAGGCGCGCAGCGCCTGTCGCCGCTCCGGTCGCAGCCGCTTGACGGCGGCGCGGTAGTCCTCGCGGGCGAGGCGCAGCCGGCTGCAGGCGGTGTTGTAGTTGATGGCGAGCTCGCGCGCGATCGCGACGATCGGCACCTCGTACGCCTCGTGCAGGACGAGGACGATCCGCCGCTCCGGGGCGAGCGTGCCGAGCACCTCGAGCGCGATCGCGAGCCGCTCTCGCTCCGCGATGCGCTGCTCGCTGCTCGGCACGGGATCGACGGGCTGGCCGTACGGCGCGGGGTGCAAGCCGTTCGGGACCTCGCGGCGGCGGTGGGCGCGGTCCAGGTAGCGGCTGACCTTCCGCAAGGCGATCCCGAAGACCCATCGAGCCTCCGCGCTGCCGCCGCTCGGGTGCCATCCCTCCCGCCGCGGCGGCGGATGGCCCGCGGAGGCGGTCTCGAGCGGCGGCAACGGCAAGGCGGAGGCGGGGTAGGCGGGATCGAACCGATCCAGGCTCTCGTACGCCGCGAGCAGGACCTCCTGGTACAGGTCGTCGATGTCGGTCTCGTCGACCCCCAGCAGCCGGAGCGCGCGGGGGAGGACGTTCAGGGCGGCGGCGTGAACAGCGTTCCAGGTGAGATCGCGGGAGGTGTCGTCGGAGGCAGCGACGCGTGTGCTCATACCCAGAATTGCGCGGAGCTTCCCGGGTCCGTCTCGAAAACGCACCGCCCGGTGCACGCGACGAAGGCGCTCCCGGTCACCGCCCGCGGTTGCCCGGGGCCCGCGGAGCTGCCCTCGGGGGACCGGAAACGGTCCCGGGGGTAGCTGAGCTTTCCTCCGGCACCGGTAACGGTCCGGGCGGGGTAGCTGAGCTTTCCTCCGGCACCGGTAACGGTCCGGGCGGGGTAGCTGAGCTTGCCCTCGGCACCGGATGCGGTCTGGGTCGGCTAGCTGAGCTTTGCCTCCGGCACCGGCACCGGTCCTGCCCGGCTAGCTGAGCTCTCCTCCGGCACCGGCAGCGGTCCTGCCCGGCTAGCTGAGCTCTCCTCCGGCTCCGGCACCGGCCTCCTGGGTTCGCCGTGCTTGCCCCGGGCACCGCAACCGGTCCTCGCCGGCGGTGCCGCCGATCGGCTCAGGCCAGGCGCACGATCACGACGTCGGGCGACCCGCCGTCAGGACCTTGCCAGGCTCGTTGACCCACCGACACAGGTGCTTACCCCTGGCCGGACTCCGGTGTGCGCCGGACGCTCACATCACGTCCGGCGCGGGGGGCAGGGGACATGGCCATCATGTCGCTTCGTCACCCGGCGAAGGACATTCAACGAGAGGTGTTCCCCTCATGGCCAAGCCTTCCGCTCCGATCAAGAACAAGCCTGCTCCCAGGAAGCCCGCGGCCCCGCCCCAGGCGGCGGCGGCGTTCGACAGCATCCTCCCCGAGATCGAGGCGCTCAGCCCGGATCGGCTCATCTCCATCAAGATCGATATCCCGCGCGCCGTCTCCCAGGTGCTCGGCGTGCTGCCTGGATTGCGCGCGCTGCGGCCCGCCATCGCGGAGCACCTGCAAACGCACGACGTCGCGCTGCTCGACCGGCTCGAGACCTACGCGCTCGCCGCCTGGTACGCGCACCTCGCGTGGCTGTCGAGCGGAGGCGCCGAGAACGCGCTCAAGCCGCTGCTCGCGGAGGCGGCCCCGCTGCGCGAGAACCTGCTGAGCGACGCCGAGGCGCTCGCCCGCCGCGGCCTGCTCGACGCGGCGACGGTCGCGGAGATCCGCGCGGGGCAGGGGCACATCGACCTGGCCAACGATCTCGTGGCGCTCTCGGCGCTCTTCGGCGGGAGCTGGTCCGCCATCGCCGGCAAGACGGCGGCGACGGAAGAGGAGGTGAAGCGCGCCGGGGAGATCGGCCCGCAGCTCCTCGCCGCCCTCGGCGTGCGGGAGCACGGCAAGGGGCCCGGGCCGACCGAGGCCGCAGACAGGCGGGCGCGCGCGTTCGCGCTGCTCGTGCACGCCTACGACCAGACCCGCCGCGCCGTGGCCTACCTGCGCTGGAACGAGGGAGACGCCGAGACGCTCGCGCCGTCGCTCTACAAGGGCCGCGGCGGCCGCGCGGCGTCGTCCAGCGACACCGCGCCCGAACCCGAGGACACCGACGCCACCCCCGGCGCGTCCGCGCCTGCGCCGGCCGCAGGCGCAGCGCCGGCCGCAGGCGCAGCGCCGGCCGCAGGCGCAGCGCCGGCCGCAGGCGCAGCGCCGGCCGCCGCGCCGAACGGCGCCGGGACACAGGCGCCGCCGGCCGCAGCGCCGCCCGCCGGGGCGCCCTCCGTCGGATAGTACCGCGGGCAGAAGGTCTGTCAGGGCTCGCGCCGGCACGCTGGCACGCTGGCACGCTGGCACGCTGGCACGCTGGCACGCTGGCATGTCGTCCGGAGCCGCTCGTCACGAGTTCCCGCTCGCCTTCGCCGGCTCCGACGCGCATCAACTCTCATTGCGCGCATCCCAGCAGCGATCTTCCGGCGCGGCTGTATCTCCGCGGCACGCGAATCGCCAAGCTCGACCGTCGACAGATGGCGAGGAGGAGAAGACACCGCGGGCACGCACGTTGCTCAGGCTGCGACCACCCTCAGGACTGAATACCTGCAGGTCCGCGGAGGCGGGGCCTCGCGGCGAGCACCCTACGTTGCGATCTGTCGGCATCCATGAACGGCGCCAAGCCGCCCTGGTGTGGAGCTCGAGGTCGTCGACACGAACAAACACAGAGGAGCACCATGAAGCACCGGATAGCCATCATGCTGACAGCCGCCACCCTCGCCACCGGGTGCCTGGCCGACCCGGACTCCGTCGTCGTGGATGGCGACGAGGACTCATCGAGCTTCACAGACCCGCAGGGCATGCGCTGGGTGAAGGTTCGCGATGTCACCTACGCGGAGGACGGCGAAGCCCCTGCAGCCGTCCTCGGGCCGGAGATCGGGCCTCCTGAAGACGAGCCGAACATCGCAGACATGTCAGTCCGTGAGATCGCGGAGAAGATGCGGCCGCTGATGGAGTTTCAAGGTGTAGAGTACACGCTCGACGAGGCGAGCCTCTGGAGGTTCGCAGAAAAGGTGAAGAGGGACGCCGCACAGGCGTTTCACGAGAGCAGCCCGTCAGAGCGAGTGGACCCGGAGCAGGTGTACACCGACGTCCCCGAGCCGCTCGCCACCAACGGGGTGAGGGTGCCCCGAGGGGTCTTCGGATTCGAGGAGAGGGTGCTCGTTCCCTCACCCTGGTTCTTGCCCCCGATGAAGTGGATCGGCGTTTACGGGTCCGCCACGGCAGCCTTCGCCACGGTGTTCAAGGTGCACAACCACTACACCGCGATGGGCGCCGCGCACTCCCAGCATGATGGGACCTCATGGCTGGCGCCGCGGGCCATCGGCTTCGGCCACTCCGCCACGAGTCCGTCGCCGACCGGCTTCGCGACGGCTGCCTGCAACTTCAGGACCGTCCCCGCTGGCTGGAACGCATCCAATGACAAGGCCTACGATTACGCCGTCCTCGGTCTTCGTGGCGGGGGCGCCAACTGCGTCTCGTCGACCTACAACGTTGGCTATTTCGGGTACCAGACCATCGGTTCCGGCGTGACCGGGCTCTCCGGGACGGTAGCCGGCTACCCCGACAAGGAGGCGTCCTTTGCGCCTGGCGGGCTCTGGCTCGAAGCAGAGATGTTCACGCATACGAACAACTCCGGCTATACATCGAGCGCCCCCCTGTACCCGACACAGCTCTGGCACCAGAATGACAGCAACCGCGGCCAGAGCGGCGCCCCATACTGGACAGAGTCTGGAGGGCTCCAGTACGTGCGCGCCGTTCACTGGGGCTATGACCCCGGGTACTTCACGCAGAGCAACGGAGGGCGGCGCTTCACCAGCGAGGTCGTGACCTTCCTCCAGCAATTTGCCGGCTATTAGCGCCCATCCACGCCGACCGCGCCGCCGTCGCGCGACTGGAAGCGCTGGCGATATCTTCTGGAGTCGTGCTAGATGAGCGTTCCGGGACCCCGCGCTGCTGCAGGCGGTGCTCAGAACATCAGGAGAACACGCATGTCGTCAGCATCCACGTCGCGCAGGCTCGGTCGCGCCGCGGCCGCCATCCTCCTCATCGGGCTGGCGTCGTGCCGGCCCGGAGGCACCAAGGCGTGCACGGAAGCCGCTTGCGGCGATGAGGTCGAGATCAAGTTCGAACCCGAGCTGGTAGCGCCCGGTCGCTATCATTTCATCGTGGATCTGGACGGCGTGACGCGGCGCTGCTCTGCATCCCTGCCCAACCCCAGCCAGCAGGAGATGATGCCCGAGTGCCTGATCCGTCAGGGCGACGGCTCCCTGGCGGCCATCACGATCCCCCGAATGCAACCGAAGGTGGTCGCGCTCCGCGTGGTGCGTGACCAGGCGGTCCTCTCGGATACCCGCGCGGCGCCGATCTATGCGGTCGAGCGGCCCAACGGTCCGGATTGCCCGCCCGAATGCTCGGTCGGTCGTATCACGGTGGGGATCAAAGAGCCGACCCCGGAAGTCCATCGATGAGTCGAGCCGGGCAACGGGCGGGGCTCACGGCCGCGGCCGTCGCGATGCTCGGCTGCTCTGGAGCCGCGAGCTCCAGCGCCGACGACGTAGTTGCCCATGCTGCGCCGATCTACAACGGCGCACCGACCTCGGCGTGGTCGGGTGTCGTCGCGCTCGACGAGGTCTGCACGGGTGTTCTGATCCATCCTGAAGTCGTGCTGTACGCGGCGCACTGCGGCACGGGGTTCGTGTCGGCTCGAGCCTCCTCCGGCGCTTCCCGGGCGGTGGATGCGTGCTGGATGCACCCTGAAGCGGCCTTCTACGGGACGGACATCGCGATCTGTCGCCTCGCCGAGGCGTTCGACGATGTCGAGGTGATCCCGCCGGTGCTGGGGTGCGAGGAAGACGCGATCACGCCTGGTGCCGACGTGCTCATGGTCGGGTATGGAGCGCACGACGACCAGGATCACGGCCTCGGGATCAAGAGAGCAGCGCCTGCGAAGATCGAGGACGTCGGGGCGGAGATCGTGGTTCGTTCCGCGGGCGTGGGCACATGCGCGGGCGACTCGGGCGGACCGGCGCTCGTGCGCGTGGACGGCCGAGCCTGGCGCGTCGCGGGGGTGCTGTCGGCCGGGGAGACCTACGATTGTGGCGATGGCCCTTCATACTACACTCCGGTCGCCGGCTTCGTGCAGTGGATCGAGCAGCAGACGAGATGTGACGTGTCGCCGTGCGGAGCGCCCTCCGGCCAGTGGGCGCCGTCTCCAGATTGCCGCGACCATGATGGCGCCGCCGCGGAGGATCCCGTCGCCGGCCGCGTCTCGGGGCCGTTCTCGAGCACGTGCGGGGAGCCATTCGGGGGTGACGTCGCCGATGTCTGGCCTCCCTCGGTGCGGATCGAGGCACGATCCAGGACGCTGGTCGCCTCGGAGCAGGGTACCGCCAGCGTCGAGATCGCGGCTCGGGTGAGCGATACAGGATGGGGGGTGCGGCAGGCCGAGCTCTCGATCGTCGACGAGCTCGGTCGACCCCGGGCCCGGGAGTCCCACAGCCTCGGAGCTGACGCGTTCGGGCCGTTCGATCTCGAGATAGGGTCTTACGAGATTCGACTCGTGGCGCGCGACTTCGCCGAGAACACGGCAGAGGGCCGGGCCAGCGTCGAGGTGGTCGCCCTGGACGCCCCCGCCGGAGGATGTGGCATATCGCGGCCGGCGGGGGCCTCGAGCGGCGCGCCGCGCTGGATGCTCGCTGCGCTCGGGGTCATCCATGGGGTGAGGCGGGCCGCCCGGCGGCCCCGTGGCGCGAGGCCTGCCCGGATCACGCCGCGCGGCGGCCACCCTTTCGGGTGAGGCGAGCGGCGTCTGGGTGGCAAGCGGCCTCTGTGGCGCTCGCGCAGCGCCTACGCGACGTCGCTCGTGCCCTGAGGGGGCGTCGACCGGAGCAGCACCTCGTGCAGCAGCCACAGGCCCGCGGCCGTGACCACCGCGAGCGTCCCGATCGACGGGAGCCCCACATGCGCGGCGAGCACGCCGCCGAGGCTCGGCAGGACCGCGCCGCCGACCATGGCCGCGCTCGCCTGGAACCCGATCGCGTGCGCGGTATGAGGGCCGAGCCGAGCCGGGGTGCGGGACATCAACGTCGGGTAGATCGGCGCGAGGCCGAGCCCCGCCAGCATGAGCCCCGCGGCCCCTGGCCAGGCCGGGCCGACCGCGAACAGCACGGTTCCGAGCAGCGCCGTCAGCGTGGCCATGCGCAGGAGCCGGTCCGCGCCCACCCGATCGATCGCCATGCCGAGCACGACGCGCCCGACGCCGATGCTGCCCCAGTAGGCGCTCGCCCACACCCCGGCCGTCTCCGCCGCGACGCCGCGCGCCTCGGTGTTGAGCGTGAAGCTCCACTGCCCGAGTATCAACTCGAGGCCCGTGTAGAGGAAGAACACCGCGATCTGCAGCCACACGCGGCGCTGCCGCAGCGCCGCGGCGAGCGGGACGGGGACGCCCGGCGCCTCCTGCGGGCCTCCGGCGGCCGCCGCCCGCGCGCGGAACGCTCCCTTGACCACGGCAAAGGCCGTGGTCAGGAGCAGCATGATCGCGCCGATGATCGCGTAGCCCGAGCGCCATGAGCCGGTGATCGCGAGCGCCGCCGTCGCGATGAGCGGCCCGAGCGCCGCGCCGACGCAGTAGCAGGCGTGCAGCCAGTTCACGTGGCGGGCGGAGAAGTTGCTCGCCGCATAGGTGTTGAGCCCTGCGTCGATCGCGCCCGAGCCGAGCCCGGCGATCAGCCCGCAGAGGATCAGCAGCGGCCAGGCCGGCGTCGTCGCGTAACCGAGCATGGCGACCGTGATGAGCCCGCTGCTGAGCGTCAGCAGCTTGCCCACGCCGAGCCGGTCCACCAGCTTCCCCGCCGCGACGCTGGACGAGAAATACCCGACGCCCGTCCCGACCAGGAGCGCGCCGAGCGCGCTCTGCGGGAGCGCGAACGCGGCGCGCAGCGAGGGCCACGCGACCCCGAGCACCGCGTCGGGCAGGCCGAGGCTCACGAACCCCACGTAGGTGAGGATCAGGAGCGGCGGCACGCGGGCGACCTCTCCTCAAACGCCCCGCATGCCCTGGATCGACGTGTCTTCCTCGACGGATGCATGAGATGCATGTTCCGGCGACATTACATCTTTTCCGCCCGCCCGCCACCGGAGCGAAGACGGCCCCTTCGATGCGCGGATCTGTTGTGTCTGCTGGACTGTCAGCCCCTGCGCGTCACCATCCGAGGCAGGCGGCCACGTCATGGCCGGCCATGTCGAGCGCGCCGAGGTGCCGGGGTTGGTCACGCTGGTCAGCCGGCGCGGCGAGGTGCACGTCGATACGATCGGCGCGAAGGCGCTCGGCGCCGGCGACCCGATCCGCCGCGACACCATCTTCCGCATCAGCTGGCGCGCGCCTACGCCGCCGGCGCGCGCCCACGCCGCCGGCGCGCGCCCACGCCGCCGGCGCGCGCCCAGCGGGGCGCCCGACGGGCGTCGAGGTTGGTCGTTTTCGATGAGCCGCGGCGGCCCCGTCGGAGGACTTCACCTCAGGAACATGCCTGGAGGGAATCGAATGAAGCGCTGGATCACGGCCATCGGGGCGGTGACGATGATGAACGGCGGGTGCGACCCGATCGTGCTCGTTCCCGTGGAGCCTCAGTCGGCGGAAGAGGAGCCGCCCCCGCCATCCCCCAACGCCCTCGCAATGCGCGCCGGCGACTGGCCGCTGCCGCCCGTGGTCGCTCCAACATTCTTCACGGAGTTCTCATCGTACCTCTTGGACCCCCCGCCGCATCCCGACGCGCTCGTGCTCGCCTTCAGCGAATCCGTCCAGGAGTGCAGCCAGCCGGTGCTCCGGCCCTTGACCGAGTTGCCGGCGGACCCGGGCGCAGACCCGCGCTATTTCTGGCAGGTGATCCTCGTCATCCCGCCCGAGCTCAATCAACCCGGCCTCATCGATCTCAGGGACGATCGCATCGGCATGTATCACGGCTTCTGGAAGCCCCCCTACGCCGGGAGCATCGGCGACAGCCCCGGCTCGGGGGCGTGGAAGGTCTGGAGCACCGGCACTACCCTCGAGTCGGGAAAGTGGGAGAAGACGCTCGAGATCGTGAGCAGCGACGCGAGCTCCGTCTCCGTGAAGCTCGACTGGGGGGAGCCGCCCTATGACAACGGCGAGATCGATGGCGATTACACCGCCACGTATTGCGGCGATGCGCCCCCGTGAGCCCGCCCTCGCCCGGGCTGGTGCTGTACACCGCGATCGCGTCGGCGACGTCGGGCGTGGCGCCTGACGACGTCCTCGACCCTCGCCGGCGAGCAGCGCTCACCGCGAAGAGGGCGTCAGGCGGATGGCAGCACGGCGAGATCGACGAGGATCCGTCGAAGCTCCTCGACCCGCTCCCTCTCGAGGGGCTGCAGCGGGGCCCGCAGCGGCCCGACCCGATGGCCCATCAGCTCGAGGGCCGCCGAGATGGCTCGCGGCAGGCCGTGCGCGACGATGAACTGAAGGAAAGGAAGCTGGCGGTAGAAGGAACGCCGAGCGGCGTCGAGGTCGCCACGCGTCACCGCGTCGTAGAGCTCGACGTTGAGGCGAGGAATGACGTGCGGGGCAGCCGTGCACCAGCCGCGGGCCCCGGCCACGAGCGCGGCGAGCGCGAGCGGATTGCTTCCGTTGTAGAAGGCAACCTGGTCACCGCAGAGCTGCACGAGCCGGTGCATCCGGTTCACGTCTCCGGTGCTCTCCTTCACCATCGTGACGTTCGGGATGCGCAGCAGCCGCGCGATCGTGTCGGGGCTCAGGTCGAGGCCGCCCGTCGCAGGGTTGTTGTACACGGCGATGGGGATGGAGATGGCCTTCGCGACGGTCTCGAAATGCGCCACGATCTCCCTGTCCGAGAGCTTCCAGTAGCTCATCGGGAGGATCATCACCGCGGTGGCGCCAGCCCTCTCCGCGTACTTCGCGTGATGCACGGTCCGCTCCGTGGTGAGGCTCGACACGCCGACCAGCGTCGGAGCCCGGCCCGCCACGCGCTTGACGACGAGATCGGTGACGGCCTCGCGCTCCTCGTCCGACAGGTAGGGCAACACCCCGGTGCTGCCCAGCGGCGCGATCGCATGGACGCCCGCGGCGAGCATGTCGTCGACGATGCGGCCGAGGAGCTGTTCGTCGACGCGCCCGGCTTCGGTGAACGGCGTGATGGGGTAAGCGACGATCCCACGGAGAGAGGAGGTCATCGCGCGCCGCCTTCCGCCTCGTGGTCGCTGTCGAAGAGCTGGTCACCCCGGTCTGGCACCTCTTCGCGCAGCGCGACCCCTCCCATGTTCTGCAGCATCGGCGCGTTCTCGCAGGCGAGGTAGCGCGCCCGCCTCGCGCCGGTGTTGACGTGGTTGTGCCAGGCCCACACCGGGACGTAGATCGCGTCCCCCTGCTTCCAGTCGAGGCGCTTCCCGCCCACGTACGAGTAGCCCTCTCCCTCGAGGACGTAGAGGATGGTCTCGTACGTGTGCCGATGCCGATTCGAGGATTGCCCCGGCTCGAGCCAGCCGATGGTCATGCTGATCGCGTGGGACGGGACGTCCACGAAGAAGACCGCGTGCTTCCTCTTTCTCGAGTAGTCGCCGCGATGCCCGGCGGACTCGACCGCGGGGTGCGCGAGCTTCTCTGGCATCACCGCGCGAGGCCGCGGCGGCGTCTTGTCGAAGTCTGCTGAATGGAATCGATCGCTCATCTCTGCTCCCTGTCGGCGCGAAGAGCGCCTTGCGCAGGAAAAGGAATAGCGCGAAGCTGGACCCATGAAAGGCTCCAGAACGAACATATCGACGGGTCCAGCTGGTCGGCCCTGGCGCTTCGATCTGGTGCTCGACGGCGGCGCGTCGGTGCCGCGGCAAACGCAGCTGAGCCGCGCGATCGTGCAGGAGATCCAGCGCGGACGACTCCTGCCGGGTTCAACGCTTCCGGGCAGCCGGACGCTCGCAGACCAGCTCAACGTCAACAGGAAGGTCGTCGTCGCCGCCGTCGGCGACCTGGTGGCCCAGGGGTGGCTCGAGGCGCTGCCCGCCCGCGGCACCCGGGTCGCGCTCAACCTGCCGACGCTCGCTGTCGCCGACGCCGAGGGCCGCCGCTCCGTCGAGACGGCGCTCGTCCAGCGGGGCGCCGCCGTGATCGCGGTGAGCGACGGGGTTCCAGACGCCCGGATCGCGCCCGTGGACGCTGTCGCGCGCGCCCAGCGGCGCGCCCTCCGATCGCTGGCCCGGACGGGCCTCGGCTACGGAGACGCTGCCGGCGATCCCGTGCTCAGGGATGTCCTTGCGGGCTTCGTCAATCACGCTCGCGGGCTCTCGTGCTCCTCGGAGGAGGTCGTCCTGACGCGCGGCAGCCAGGGCGCGCTGAGCCTGTTCGCGCTGGCGATGCTGGAGCCCGGAGACGTCGTCGCCGCGGAGCACCCCGGCTACGCGCCAGCCTGGCGCGCGTTCCAGCTCGCTCGGGCCGAGGTCGTCCATGTGCCCGTCGACGCCGACGGCCTTCGGACGGATGAGCTGGAGGCGCACGCCAGGAGGCTCAAGGGGCGCCTCAAGGCGGTGTACGTGACGCCGCACCATCAATACCCCACGACCGTCGCGATGTCCGCCGAGCGTCGAATGCACCTGCGGCGGATCTGCGAGTCGTTCCGGCTCTACATCGTGGAGGACGACTACGACTACGAGTATCACTTCGAGGGCGCGCCGCTCTTGCCCCTCTCCGCGACCAAGGACCTCTCGTCGCGCTGCATCTACATCGCCTCGCTCTCGAAGCTCATCGCCCCGGCCATCCGGCTCGGATACATCATCGCGGACAGGTCCGTTGTCGCGCGCCTGAGAGCGGTGCGCGAGCTGCTCGATCGTCAGGGGGACGTCGTCCTCGAGCGCGCCGTGGCCGAGCTCATCGAGGACGGCGAGGTCCAGCGTCACGCGCGGCGCGCCCGGCAGCTCTACCGGCAGCGCCGTGACCACCTGTTGGAGCAGTTCGCGTCGAGGTCGCCCTTGCGCGCCGCGATCGCCTGCGACCCGCCCGGCGGGGGACTGGCGCTCTGGATGCGCCTGCGCGGCGTGACGTCCGAAGAGCTCGTCGAGCGCGCGCTCGCGCGCAGCCTGGCCCTCACGCCGGGGTCTGCGCACGTCGCGGCCGGGTCCGTACCCGCGTTTCGATTCGGCTTCGCGGCCCACACGAGCGAGGAGCTGTCGAGGATCTGCGACGCGCTGGAGGCGTGTCTCTCGCCCGACGCTTCCAGGAGCGAGGTGGCGAAGCGCCGGCGGTGAGGCCGCCGGGCGCGGCGCCGAGGGCCCCGGCGCGCGATAATATTCACTTGCGTGAATATACACGATCATGCATACTCCGCCCATGCCCAGCTCGGAGTTGTTCGAAGTGCTGGCCGACCCGACGCGGCGTCTCCTCGTGGAGGCGCTGCTCGACGGCGAGCGCGCGGTCGGTGAGCTCGTCGAGATCGTCTCGATCCAGCAGTCCGGCGTCTCGCGCCATCTGCGGATCCTCGGGGAGGCCGGGTTCGTCGCGGTGCGGGCGGAGGGCACGAGGCGCCTCTATTCGCTGCGCCCGGAGCCTTTCCGGCAGCTCGACGACTGGGTGGGGCGCTACCGGTCGCTCTGGGAGAAGCGCCTGGATCGGTTCGGCGAGGCGCTCGAGGCGAGACGAACGGCGCGGAAGAGCGGGACCAAGAAAGGACGAAGTGAATGAACGCGATAGCCAATAAAGCCAGCATCCTCATCGAACGCACCTACCCGGCCTCGGTCTCGGAGCTCTGGGAGCTCTGGGCGACCAAGGACGGCTTCGAATCCTGGTGGGGTCCCGAGGGATTCCGGGTCGAGGTCCACGCGATCGAGCCGAAGGAGAACGGGCTCCTCCATTACACGATGATCGCCGACTCCCAGGAGATGATCGAGGCCATGAAGCGCGGCGGGCAGCCGACGTCCCACGAGGTGCGCGCCCGCTTCAGCGCCTTCTCGCCGCAGAAGGCGCTCACCATCACGAGCGTCATCGACTTTCTCCCGGGCGTCGAGGCCTACGAGAGCCACATCGAGGTCCTCTTCACCCCGCTGCCGCACGGCGCGCACATGACCGTGACGCTTCACGCGTTGCACGATCCGCAGACCACGGAGATGCAGAGAGCCGGCTTCACCAGCCAGCTCGGCAAGCTCGACAGACGCTACATGAAGTGAGCGTTCCGCCGCGGGACGCTCCACCCGGCCGAGAGGCTCGCCGGCGCGGGCGAGCGCCGCGCAGCGGTGTGGCCGGCGATGTGATCGTCGGCCATGATGTCCACGTGCTGTATGTCCGCCACGTGCCGGGTCCGCCGCTCTCGGCGTACGTCGCCGAGCTCTGGTGCCTTTCGGCTGCTCCGCCCCGCGCGGCCGAGCGCATCCTGCCCTCCGGCACCCTCCAGCTGGTCGTCAACCTCGACCAGGACGAGCTTCGCACCCACGACGGCCCCGCCGTTCGCCGCCACGCCGGCGCCGTCGTGTCGGGCGCGTACCAGTCCGCCTTCGGCGTCGACACACGCGAGCACGCGTCGATGGTCGGCGTCCACTTCCGCCCCGGCGGCGCGTGGCCGTTCCTCGGCGCGCCGCCCGGCGCGCTGACCGACACGCACGTCGACCTCGAGGAGCTCTGGGGGCACCGAGCGGCGGAGCTCCGCGAGCGCCTGTGCGCGGCGCCGGAGCCGCGCGCTCGCTTCGCGCTGCTCGAGCGCGCGCTGCTCGAACGCCTGGCGCATGCGCGCCCAGGTCATCCCCTGGTGCCGCACGCGATCGCGGCGCTCGAGGGAGGCGAGAGGCGCGTCGCCGACGTCGCGGCCACGCTCGGCATCAGCCACCGCCGGCTCATCGACGTGTTCACCGCCGAGACCGGCCTCGCCCCGAAGGCCTTCGCCCGGATCACCCGCTTTCGGCGGGCGCTTTCGTGGGCCGAGAGGGAGCGCGAGCCGGACTGGGCCCGGCTCGCCGCCGCGTCGGGGTTCTGCGATCAGTCGCACCTCATCCGCGAGTTCGTGGCCCTCGCCGGTGATTCGCCGACCGCGCTCGTCGCCCAGTCGTCCCGCGAACGCGTCAAGTTGCACCACATCGCCATCGCCGCGTCAGCCGCGCCGGAGGGGGCGCGGGGAAGGGGCCGGCGCCACGCGCGACCTCGAGGTGTCCTGATCCGATGACCGCGAAGGCTCTGCGCCGGGCCGCTTCCAATTCGTCCAAGACCGGGTTGCCCGACGGTCGTACACCTGGGTCATGACGCAACGCTCGCTCCAGGTTGACACGAAGGTCGGCGATCCCGGGAACAAGTGCAAAGCAGCCCCGCGGGCGGCCGCACGGCCGCGCGACACCGTCAGGGTGAACGGGGCAGGGAAGCGCTTCGCGGCCGCGGCCGCCCTGCTCGGGGGGGTCGGGCTTGCCGCGCCGGCGGCCGCGCAAGGGGTCATCGGCACCGGCTCCGGGCGAGCCGGGGCCACCGTGGCCGCGGTGGTGGCGCTGATCGGCGTGGCCGTCGGTGGGCTGGCGCTGGCCCGCTCCGCCGGTCGTATCGGCGCCGGCAACGGGCGTGACGGGGCCATCGTGGCCCTGGTGCTGGGCGTGATCGGCATGCTCCTCGCCGGGCTGCACCTCGCCACCTCCACCGGTGGTGTCGGCACCGGCAATGGGCGAGGCGGGGCCATCGTGGCCCTGGCGCTGGGGCTGATCGGGGTGGTCCTCGGTCGGCTGGCACTGGCCCGCTCCCCCCGCAGCGGCTGATCCCGGGAAGCTATCGTGAAGGCCGAGCGCCCTGAACAGGACACCACCCACCTGGGCGTGGTGGGGCCGCCGCGCCATCGCGACATCGAGTCGGCGATCTGATAGGTTCGACGAATGAACCTGCGCCGCGCGATCCCCTACTTCTGTCCGTTGGCCCTGCTCGCCGCGTGCACGAAGGAACAGGGCTCTGACGTGGGCGCCGGCGGAGGCACGGGGACCTCCGAGAGCACCGGGAGCACGAGCGCAGTGAGCGGGACCAGCGCGGGCACCGGCGGCACCGGCGGCAGTGACGGCAGTGGCGGCGGTGACGGCAGCAGCGAGGTGCCGCTCCCGGAACCCGAGGAGGTCCCGGTGCTGGAGAACGTCGCATTCTACGACGGCTACGCCGCGACGGTCGACGAACCGATCCCGGACGGCGTGATCCGCCACAACAACTCGCTCGTTGCGACCAGGCTGACCGACGAGCTGCTCGCCAAGGTCCAGACCGCGCTGAAGATCCGCGTGGTCGTGGGAGCGCTGTGCGACAACTACGACCGACTCGGCTCGGTCAACCTGGCGCTGGTCCCCAAGGGGGCCCAGACCTACGATCCCGGCGAGGTCGACCGGATCGAGGTCGCTCGGTTCGTCACGCCGTTCATGGACATGAACAGGCAGCCGACGACGGTCCCCTACGAATGGGAGGCCAGCAACCTCGTGCCGATCTTGAGAGACGCCGACCTCCTGGCCGATCACGATGTCTGGTTCGAATTGAGCATCTTCGGCGTGCCTTACGCCGCAAACGACGAGGTCGCCGGTTGCGCTGGTCGCAATGACACGCAGCTCGGATCGCTGCTTTTGTACACCGACAGCACGCAGGAGGCCCAGGACTTCAGCGTCCTGTTGCCGCTGGCGATCGGCGAAGATTTAAACAATTATGCCATGGGCGCCAGCGACAAGATCGGCACGACCCGCAAGACCGTCAGGTTCGCGTTGCCGGCAGATACACAGAACGCGCAGCTCGTGTTGATCACGTCGAACCACGGCGCCAACCAGGGCGGCGAGGAGTATGTTCGCCGCGAGCATTACGCCTACGTCGACGGCAAGCTCGCCTTGCAGTACAAGCCCGGGCGCGCGTCGTGCGAGCCGTTTCGCAAGTACAATACCCAGAGCAACGGCATCTACGGGCTCTCCCCGCGGTCGGACGAGGAGTGGCAGTCGTTCAGCAACTGGTGCCCTGGCGACGTGATCGACACCCGGATCGTCCCGTGGGGGGCCGCGAGCGCCGGCATGCACGAATTCGTGATCGACGTCCCTGACGCGACCTTCGTCGGCGGGGAGGGCAATTTCCCGTTCTCGCTCTACGTGCAGGCTCGGTGAATGCGTCCCTTTGGCGTTCTCGACGACGCGTGTCGCGACGCGCGTTGACGGGCTCGATGGCAGGTGCCTTGCGCACGGGCGCCGTCGCCGGGCGGCGCCGCGCGCGTGCGCTTCGAGGTCAGAGCGTCTCCAGGTACGCGACCAGATCGTCGATGTCGGCCGGCGTGAGCGCCGAGGTGACGCCGTGCAGGTCGCCCCCGCCGCACGGCTCGAAGCGGTCGTGGAGCGTCGCGGCGCAGCCGTCGTGCATGTAGGGGGCCCGCGCCGCGAGCCCGCGCAGCGACGGCACCTGGTAGGGCTTGCCCGTGCCCACGTCCATGGTCTCGCCGTTCGTCAGCCGCTCTCCGGAATGGCACGTGGCGCACGCCAGGGTCGGGTCGTTGAAGAGCACCTCGCCGCGCGCGACGGCGGCCTCGTCCGCCGGCTTCGACCGGGGCAAGTGCTCGATTGTGTCGATCCACGCCGCGTACGCCGCGACCTCCTCGGGGAACTGGGAAAAGCCGCCCATCCGTCGCTGGAACACCTCCTCGACGAGGGCGCCGAAGTCCGCCAGCTCCCCCCCCCAGTGCAGCGGCGCCGTCGCGAGCACGCCGCCTGCGACCGTCTGCGTGCGGCGCCACCCGGTGGACGCGAAGTGCCAGCCCCGGCCGTCCTCGTGCCCCTCCGGGTGGCAGGAAGCGCACGCCAAGGTCAAGGTCTGCGACCAGTCGCCATGATGAAAGAAGTAATGGGCGTCGTCGAGCCGGCTCTCGCCAGGAATCTCGATCAGGTTGATCGGCTTGCCGCTCAGGGCCGAGAGGCGCACGATGCCCGGCGGCTGTCGGAGCTGCACGAGCAGGTTTCCCTCTGCGTCGTAGCCGACGGCGATGGGATCGCCGCTCATCTCGACGTCGAGCACACGCTGGTCAGCGGAGGCCGAGCAGGTGTCGAACGCGTCGCGCCGCTCGAGCGTCACGAGCGGCGTCTCGAGCACGCTCTTGCTGCCCGCCTGCAGGATCGCGGCGTTGAGCCCATCCGGCGATACAGCGATGTCGACCGGGAGCACGCCCGTCCCGATGCCGCCCACGTCGGACCTTGAAGGGGTGGGCGGCGATCCGGGTTCGCCGGGACGCGGGCGCATCACGGTCACCGCCGAGTGGAGTATCCTCTGTTGACAATTCTTGCCGTAATAGCTTCCGGGCTGCGTATCGTCGATGGGGTTGACGACGCCGCGCTGGTGCACCATGGCGACGCCGCCCCCGGGCAGCGAGAGCGTCCTCCACGCCACCCCCGGCATGAACTCGAGCTCGACGCCGCTGTTCGCCCTGGGGGCGGAATGAAAGAAGACAGGCGGCTTGATGCGCTCGGCCACCGTCCCGTCCTTCGCGACGACAAGGAGCTCGGCGGACCGGAAACGGCTCACCAGGAGCGAGTCCCCCTGGACGATGACGTCGCGCAGGTCGCGGTCCAGGCGAAGCTCGCGGACGGGCGGGGCCTCGACGTCGGAGGAGAGCGTCACGAGCTCGCCGCCCGCGCAGGCCACGTGGAGCAGGCCTGTCGAGGCGTCGTGGGCGAGCCCGCGAGGCGCGGGGCAGACGGGCCTGCGGTGCACCTCCCTGGTCGCCAGGTCGATCGTGACCACCGCGCCCCCCCGGCGGAGCGCCACATGAGCGACGCCAAGGGGCCCCTCGGCCACGCGCCCTGGCTCGTCGCCCTTCTCCAGAGGGAGAATGTGGACCTCGTCGTCGAAGAGGTCGATGATCGATATCCTGTCGCGATCCGGATCCGCAGCGACGGCCAGCGTGTTGTCGGCGGTCACGAGGAGCGTTCCGCCGCTCACCGGGGGAGGCGGCACCGCAGAGACACGGGGGGGCGGACCTGTCCACGAGCCGCCCTCCGGATACTCGAATTCTTCCAAGGGGTCGGAGTAATCGTACAGCGTGCACCCGGCGACGGTCGCAAACACGGCGGCGAGCGCGGCGAGCCGCGCCCCGGTTCGAGCGTTCATCGTACCTCCTGCAGACGGCGCCGCCATGCAAGGAAGCTGCCCGGGTCGTGGCCTCGCGCTCCGGACGACGGATCTCCTCGAAATGAGGGCGGAACCCCTGTGCTCGCGGGCCCCGCCGGAGGCGCGTCCGTCCAGGTGGGCTCACCATCGCCGCCCGAGGTGCTCTATCCGGCAGCCTGGCTCGCGCCGGAAGACGCAAATTGTATACGCCAGAAGGCCCAGTGTCGCCGCCGTTTCACACGCGGCGTCGACCTCGCTTCAGGGAGATCCCTCGTCGGGATCGACATCGGGAGCATAGCAGTCCGAGAAACCGTCTCTGCTCGTCTTGCACACCTCGTCCGCGAAGCACCAGTAGTAGTCCACACCGGACGTCGTGTCGCAGTACCGGACCCCATGTGCCCCGTCGTCGTTGACGACGCACGTGTGCTCACCGAGCTCGGAGCAGTCGGTGGCCACGGTGTCCGGCTGGAACCAGCACCTCGGTCGAGCCCCGGGGCCGGTCTGGCACGCGAACGGGCGCGCTGCTTCCTCGCTCGCGTCGCTGTACTCGGCGTACGGCGGCACGAACCCCGGGATCCCGGTCCCCGTCGCCTTCACGCTGCACACGGCTCCCGCCACCAGCGTGTCGAGGCGGCACTGGGGCGCAGGATGGCCCTCCTTCGTCACCGCGGCCTCGGTCGTGTCCGGTGTGTCGAACCGCGGGTAGACGAGCTCCCTGGGAGCCTGCAGCACGTCCTGCTCCTCGTAGAACCGCCCCGTCTGCAGGCTGGCGAGCAGGATCCGGCCGCAGAGCTGCTGGCTCGCGAGGTCGCTGTAGGCCGCGGTGCAACGCTCGCGCGCGGAAGGGTCGAGCGCGGCGAACGCCGCGGCGTTGGCCTCGGTTTCATTCGCCCACAGCCGCGGCAAGCAATCCTTTGTGGCGAAGTAGTCGGACTGCCCCTCGGAGGAGACCGACGTGCCCAGCGCGCCGGTGCTGTCCCCGCTGCGGGAGGTCTTGAACGGGAACCCGCCGATGAAGTGCCCCATCTCGTGGCACATCGTGAGCGCGAACACCTCCGTCGTCATGCTCGCGACCGTGAGGTATCCCTTGCTCACCTCGATCGTCCAGTCCTCCCCGGGCTTGAGCAGCACATGGGCGCTGACCGCATCGCTGTCCCAGTCGAGTCTCCACGAGATCTTGTGGGTACCCGCCGGATTCGCGGCCGCGGCGTGGTCCTGGTAGAGCGCGACAACGCGATCGAGGATCGCTTCCGCCTCCTCGCGCGTCGGCGGGCGATCCCCCGAGAGCGGCGCGCCATCGGCAGCGCCTCCGAGGGTTGCGGCGGAATTGCCGCCCGTCCCATCGGTGGAGACGTCATCCATCTGTCCCATGCACGCCGAAAGGAGAACTGACGAAGCAAGAATGGTGTAAAATTTCATATTGAACTCCGTCGAAATGGATCGCCGGACAAGACCGGACGGAGCCAGGCGGCCGACGTCGGGTGCAGCGCTGGGCGCGCCGAGGATCCTACGGACACAGGGCGACGAGGACCAACGATGCGGTGCGACCGACATTGGCTGCCTGGCAGCGGGAGCTTCTGTTCGGTGCTCTTGATGCCGCGACGGGGATCGATCCTTCAAATGAATTTGTTGTGGCCTGCCCCGTCCGCCCGCTCGACCGCCTCACGCCACAGGATGGTGGTGTGGCGAGTATTTTTTGATACAGCGCGCTTCGGCGATCGGCCGGCTGCTCGGGCCGCCCAGCGCCCGGCCCACGTCCTCTGGCGACAGCACGCCGTCGTCCAGGATCGTGCGGGTGATGGGTTTCAGATCGCTACCTTGCCTTCGAGATAAAAGACACACGCGCCCTCCAGCTCGACACGGCCGTCGACCAGCCGGCAGACAAGTTCTCCGCCTCGCCTGGAAGCCTGGAACGCGAAGAATGCCGTCTTGTTCAGTCGCCCAGCCCAGTACGGCGTCAGTGCACAATGTGCGCCGCCTGTGACGGGATCTTCCGGGATCCCCTTGGCCGGCGCGAAGTAGCGGCTGACGAAATCGTACGGCGCGTCGCCGAGCGCGGTCACCACGACCCCTGCGCGGTCCATGCGCCCAATCGCAGCGATGTCCGGCGACAGCGCTAGAGCGACAAGCAGCTTGAAACCGCTCGAAAGAGCAGAGCTTCGAACCGCCAAGGCGCCAAAGACGCCAAGATATTGTTCTCTTCTTGGCGTTCTTGGCGTTCTTGGCGGTTCATTTCTCGCTCGTTCAACGTGATCGATGTTCTACGGCCGCCCAGCACATGCTTCGTCGCTGTTCCATCGGGGGCGCACCTGCCGCTCGCCGATCGCGACCGTGCCTCGCGCGTCGGTCACCACCCCCCTGATCCGGAGCGCTTGGCCGATGGCACAAGCTGGCTCGCCGAGCACGGCCGGCCATCCGATGAACTCGCACCGGCCGTCCTCGAGCTCCGTGAGCTCGATCCTCCCCCGGCTGGTCGTCGCCGAGGAGGGGTCGCCGATCACGGTCGTCGTGACCTCGAGCTCGACGCCCTCGGGCTCCAGGCCGAGCGTCCGGACGCTGGTCCACAGGTGCCAGCCGCCCTGCGCGCCGTGGGCGAGCTCGACCTCCTGGCCGTCGGCCAGCGGCTCGAACTGCCACTCGCCGGTGCCGAGCTCGGCGACGCCCGGCGCCGGCGGCTCGTCCCCGCCGGCGCAGCCAGGGGCGAGCGCGAGGAGCACGACGAGACCGGCGGCGGACGTCGAGCAGGCCACGGCGGCGACTCCTACGCGCGCCGGCGGCGGCGCACGGCCAACAGCAGCCCGAGCAGCGCGCCGCCGAGGCCGCCGGCGCTGCCAGCATGGCCGCCGGCGCTGCAGCCTCCCGAGGTGGCCTCGACGGCGGGCGGCGGCACGTCGACAGGTCGGCCGCCCGGCAGCGAATCGGGCAGCTGCGGGACGCGCCCGTCGTAGAAGGACGCGGGGACGGGCTCGTCGGGGAGCACGCAGGTCGTCTCCCGGCTGCCGTCGGCGGCGATGGCGCCGACCGCCACATAGCCCGTCGAACAGCGGCAGGTCGGCGTCATGTTCATGGGCACGCACTCGCCGTTCGGACCGCAATCGAACGTCGCACAGGGATCCGCGAGCGGCGGCGCGTCCGGAAGCGCCCGGTCACCCGGGTTGAGGAACGACATGCGGAGGTCCTGGCAGGTCACCGTCGGCCGACCCGACGGATCGAACGTGGTGCGCGCGGTCGTCCCCGGCACGCACGCGCAGGCGGCCACAGGCTGGGCGCCGCCTTCCACCTCGACGACGCGGCACAGGCCGCCTGCGCCGCACGCCGCGAAGTCGCACGGCGACGCGGCGGCAGACTCGCCGCCCGGAGCGGCCACGCACAGGTCGCGGCCTTCGACGTACCGCGGGAGCACGCGGACGTTCGATACCTCGGGACCGTCGGTGCGCCGGAAGATCGGATCGACGGTCATCTCCTCGGGCGACAGGCGGGTATAGAGCCGGGTGATCGTCGCGTTGCCCTCCAGGAGCGGCAGCAGCGCGTCGCGCGCGGCCACCTGCGCCTCGTCCGAGCTCATCGTGTTGCGGACCTGCTCGGCGATGCTGGCCGTCGGTCCGCTCATCTCCGTGACGAAGCCGCGGCCGCCGGCCTCGTCGACGCCGCGCGCGACGAGCGCCGTCCAGTTCGTCTGCAGCGGCCACTCGTACGGCCTCCAGACGATCTGGTCGTCGTCGATCTCGACGTCCGGCCAGTTGGCCGGCCCGTAGCGACGGTCGCCGAGGATCATCACGGTGATGCCCATCTCCGGCTCGGCCGCGATCGCCGTCAGCCGGATCGGGATCGAAGGCGACCCCGACGGAAGCGTGAAGCGGAACGGCTGGATGTCGCTGACCTCGGCGTCCGGCTGGAGCCGCAGCGCGAGGAACTTCATCCCCTCGCTCGTGTAGATGCGGATGTACGGCGCCATCGCGTCATTGACGCGGAACCCGTTGTCACGAAGCCAGTCGACGAGCGCCGCGGGATCGGTCGACTCGATCACGGCCACGTCGTACGGCCCGACCTCTTCCCGGAGGTGCACCGTGACGCCGCCGTCATCGACGCCGCCGCCGCCGGCGGTGGGCCCCGCGCTGTCGAACACGGGGGGGGAGCAGCTCGGGTCGTTGGGCCACTGGAACTGCGGGCCCGTCGCTGCATCGAGGGCGGTGAGCGCGAGCTGCGGGAACACATCGAGGCTGCCCGCCGCCGGCACCTCGGCGAGCGGAATCACCCAGGCGAAGTCCGGCGCCGCGCCCGCATACTGGATCTGCGTCACCATCGTGACCGAGCCGTCCTGGTTCGTCGCGAACAAGATCCGCTCCGCGGTCTGGTCCACCGGCTGTCGTCCGCAGAAGAATCCGCCGCACGCCTCGGCGGGTCGTGGCGCTGTCGTCAGCGCCACCGCCGCCATCACCGTAGCCGCCCACAGCTTGCGCATCGTCCACAACCTCCTCGCCCGCCGGCCGGGCGAACGCCCCCAGGCAAACCCAGTGCCACGATCGAAAGCAAGGCGATTCCTGGGCACGAGGCCGCGGGAGACCGACCCAGGTTGGGCGCCCGCGGCTCCATCAAGCTACCTGTCGCGAACCCGCAAATGCAAGCCGGCCGCTGGCCGCCACCGGCGTCCGCTCCCAGGCGACACCCCGTCGAGGAGGAGCGTGACCTGCCCCTCAGGTCCTGTCCGTTCCGCTCGACGTCGACATCAAGTCGTCCACGAACCGGCGCATCAGGCGCACCAGGTCGCTGAAGTCTTCCTCACTCCACCTGGCGAGGATGGGGGCCGCGATCCTCTGACGCGCGGCGTCCAGTGCGTCCGTCATCTGCCGCCCCTTGTCGGTGATCACCGCCTCATGGATGCGACGATCGGTTGGGCTTGGCCGACGTTCGATCAGCCCCAGGCTCTCGAGCTTCGCGACCTGGCGGCTGACGGTCGTGTAATCGCGCCCGGCTCGCTCCGAGAGCTCGACCACGCCGATCGGCCCGTAGCGCTCGATCCCCACCAGCAGCGGAAAGAGGGCTCGATCCAGGGAGACGCCCGCCTCCGCGAGCAGCGCCTGATCGCGCTGCGGCTGATTCATGAGCGCCATCAGATCGACCATGGCTCCGTGGAGCTCGCGGAGCTTCTTTTTTGTAGTCCGTGTATTTTGCACAAATTCTCTTGACGCTTCGGCGGGCGTAACTATATGCATAGTACACATATCTGAAACGCAGTTCAAGAAATATCGGAGCTCGCCGTGGAATCACATTTTTCGACCGACGTCCTGATCGTTGGCGCAGGTGCTGCTGGGTTGACCCTGGCCATCGAGCTCGCCCGCCGGGGCGTCGCGTTCCGGATCATCGACAGGCTGGACGGGCCGTTTCCCGGCTCGCGCGGCAAGGGGATCCAGCCGCGCAGCCAGGAGGTGTTCGAGGATCTGGGCATCCTCGACCGCGTCGTCGCGGCCGGCGGCCTGTACCCACCCCAGCGGGAGTATCGCGACGACGGAGGCTACGAGGAGTCGCAGATCATGGAGCCTCAGGACCCGACGCCAGGCGAGCCCTATCGTCTGGCGCTCCTCGTGCCCCAGTTCCTGACCGAGGCCGCGATGCGCGAGCGCCTGGCGGAGCTCGGGAGCTACCCGGAGTTCGGCCGCGAGCTGAAGAGCTTCGAGCAGGATGGCGAGGGCGTCGACGCCCGCATCGCAGGCCCGACGGGCGAGGAGACCGTCCGCGCCCGCTATCTCGTCGGAGCGGACGGCGGCCGCAGCGTCGTACGGCACGCGCTCGCGATCGGCTTTCCCGGCAAGACCCTGGGGGTGCGCGCCGTCGTCGCCGACGTCGTCCTGGATGGGCTCAGCAGGGCCGCCTGGCATCAATTCAACGCAGCATCGATGGAAACGCGGATGTCGCTGTGCCCGCTCGCCGGCACCGACATGTTCCAGCTGCAGGCGCCGATCCCTCTGGAGGGCGATGTCGATCTCTCCGCGGAAGGCCTCACCTCGATGGTCGCGGGCCGCACGGGCCGGGGCGACATCGTGATCCGCTCGGTCTCGTGGGCCTCGGCCTACACCATGAACGCGCGCCTCGCCGACCGTTACCGGGACGGGCGCGTCTTCCTCGCCGGCGACGCCGCGCATATCCACCCGCCGACGGGTGGGCAGGGCCTCAATACGAGCGTGCAGGACGCCTACAACCTCGGCTGGAAGCTCGCCGCCGTCCTGGGAGGCGCGCCGGAGGCGCTGCTCGCGACCTACGAGGAGGAGCGCCGGCCGATCGCCGCGGGGATGCTCGGCCTGGCGACGAAGCTGCTGGAGGCGGCGAAGCGAGGCGTCATGCGCCGCGGGCGCGAGGTGCATCAGCTCGATCTGGGATACCCGGAGTCGTCGCTGGCCATGAATACGCCGGAGCGCAGCGGCGGCATCCTCGCGGGCGACCGAGCGCCGGACGCCCCCGTCCGCGGCGTGGCGGGGATGCCGACACGGCTCTTCAAGCTCTTCCAGGGGCCGCACTGGACCTTGCTGGGTTACGGGCTGGACCGGCTCTCGGCCGTCGAGCCGCGCCCCGGGCTCCACATCCACGCCGTCGGGCCGCACGGCGACATCGTTGATGATGGCGGTCATCTCCGCGCTGCCTACGGCGTGTCGCCCGGCGACTGGGTGCTCGTCCGGCCGGACGGATATATCGGCGCCATCGTGTCGTCCGATCATGCACCGGCTCTGGAAGGCTACCTCGCCAGCGTCGGCCTCCCATCACACGGATGACAAGGACCAGTTCCGCCCTCCAGGAGTCCGGCCATGGATCCGGATAGAGATTTCAACGCAAAGGCGCAAAGACGCAAAGACGCAAGATCAAGAATAAATTCATGCATTTTTGCGCCTTTGCGCCTTTGCGCCTTTGCGTTGAATCTCTCCTCTCGCGAGGCAGATCCCTGGCAAGACTTCTGACCCGCTCCCCGCTGAAAAGGGCTGCTAAATAAGGGGATCCCTCAGGGCTACTTCACCACCTCGCCCGATTTCAGATCGAGCTTCAGCTCGCGCAGGACCTCCGGGTCGGCGCAGACGACGTTGGGGCTCGAGCCCTGCACCTCCTTGCGGATGAGCGCGGAGAGCTTCTGGCCCATGTCGAAGCTCGGCACGAGCGCGGCGAAGAACCTCTGGCCGCCGTCGCGGGTCACCGCGAAGCGCGCGCTCGCGAACTCGGTGTGCCCCTTGAGGGCCTTGCGGGTGAGCGGGAAGTCGTAGTCGTCGGGGGTGACCTTGCTGAAGGTGTAGAGCACGACCAGGTTGCGCGGGCAGGCCGGACCACCCGGCTTGACGAGGCGACGCTGCGGGGACTTCGGCTCCGCTCCGGGCCCCTTGTCGAGCGGCACGGTCGCGCCGCCGGGCGCGCCGGAGCGCTCGCCGGGCTTGCCGTGGCGCAGGAGCGCCCCGCCGGCCGCGATCCACAGGGTGCCGTCGCTCGCGGTCGCCAGGTCGTG
Source organism: Sorangium sp. So ce119 (assembly GCF_051524405.1). Classification (NCBI taxonomy): domain Bacteria; kingdom Pseudomonadati; phylum Myxococcota; order Polyangiales; family Polyangiaceae; genus Sorangium; species Sorangium sp. So ce119. Next base: position 1,838,731 of record NZ_CP150310.1, read on the forward strand.
GGCCTTGACGCCCTCGGGCAGGGGCGTGCGCTCCCACGTCTCCCCGCGGCGCGCGAACACAGCGCCGTCGCTCAGCACCCAGAGCGTCCCGTCGCCGGCGACGGCGGCGTCGGCGACGCCTGCCTCGGGCTTCGGCCCCTCGACCTCCTTCCATGTCGCGCCGTCGAAGCGCGATACGAACCCGTCGAAGATCCAGGCGTCGTTCGCCGCGCCCGCGAGGACCTGCGGCGAGGCGCTCTGGTGGTCCTCGCGCTTCGCGCGATCGAGCCCGAGGATCGTCGAGGTCGTCGCGCCGGGCTGCCATAGCTCCAGCGACGGGTCGCCCGCGCAGCTCCGCCCGTAGCTGAGGACCTTGCCGTCGCCGGTCGAGCCCACCGCGACCGGGAGCACCGCCGTGCGCTGGATGGGGTGGTCCCAGCCTTCGATCAAGCACTCCTTCTTCACCGAGGGGGTGAGCTTCAGCCCGGGCTTCGGCCCCCGCACGGCCACGAACTGCGAATCGAAGAACGGCGCCATCACCGGGGCCTGCAGCGCGACCACCGAGGCCCCCATCTTCGCCAGCCCCACGAACGAGTTCCCGTGCTTCTCGTGGCGCTGCTGCCAGCCCCGCGGCCCCAGGGTCCAGAGCTCGGCGATGCCGGTCCGCCCCGTATCCCCGGTCGCGATGACGTCGAGGGAGTCGGGCCAGCGCCCCACCACGCCGGCCACCTGGCGTAGGCCGGACGGCAGCCGCAGCGACTTCTGGACCTCGATCGTGCCGTCCGGCAGCAGCACGCCGAGCGGGTAGCCCCACCAGGCGTCGGCCTCGTCGTTGATGCTGACGCCGCCGGCGAGGAGCATCGCGCCCTCGATGGGCAAGAGGCGCACCTCGTCGAAGGGCGCGCGGGCCACCGGGATGAACGGCGAGGCCGGCGCCGCCTGCGCGGAGGCCCCGGGCGCGGGCTGCGCCCCCTGGGCGGTGTCGCCGGCCGCCGCCGGCGCGTCGCCGGACGGGGGCGCGCCCGCGCCAGGGCCCGCCGGATCCGGCGGCGGCGCGGAGCCGCAGCCCGCGAGGATCATCCACAGCACGCCCGCTCCCATCGATCTTCCGCGCATCGCTATTCGGCCTCCTCCGCTCGTTTCCTCGTCGCTCGCCCGCAAGCCGCCACGCTCACGGCGCGAGCCTCCCGGACGCCACCGTGATCTCGCCCTCCACGAGGGCGTCGCGCTCGCCGACGCCCCCCGGGTGCGCGACCCGCTGGTACGCGACCCGCCAGGCGATCTCCCGGCCCTCTCCGGCGGGCCCCACCTCGAGCGCCACCGTCACCGGCGCGGCGTGCACGCGGTCGTCGGCGGCGAGGTGCCGCCCGACCTGGCCCGGCCTGATCGCGAAGTGGCGCGCGAGGAATCGGTCCGCCTGCCCCAGCACCATGTCGTCGGGCCCCAGCGCCTCGGCGCTGATCTCCAGGCGCCGGAAGAGGTCCCCGGTCGGGAACGCGTGCCCCGCGTTCGCGGGCGCGAGGGTGATCTCCACCGCCGTGGCCGAGGTGCGCCGGGCCGACACCGAGACCGCGCTGCGGACGAAGGCCGGGTCGCGCGATCCCACGAAGGCGTGGCTGCGCCGGCCCGCCGCGCCCGCGGGCATGTGGCAGTCGGCGCAGGGCCGGTCCGCGGCCGGCGAGCGCCGGTGCTCGGTGAGGGTCGACTGCATGAGGTGCTCGGGCCTGCGGCTGCCGCGCGCGGTGGGGAAGGAGAACTCGTGGCAGGAGGCGCAGGCGGCCGCGCCGGCGAAGCGGGCGTCGCGCACGACGGGGTGCGGCGCGGCGGGCGGCGGCCCGGGCCGGGTCCAGGGCGCGGCGAGCACGCCGGCCGAGGCGTCGGCGGACGAGGCGGCGGTGACGTGGCAGGTCACGCAGCCGACGCCGAGGGCGCCCACGGCCTCGGTCTCGGGCTCCACCGGCACGGCCTCGGGCGCGTGGCAGCCGCGGCAGAAGGGCATGGGCTCGATCGCGAACGCCCGGCGGTAGGCCGGCTCGGTGTCGGCGCTGCGGTGCAGCGAGGCGCGCCACTCCCGCGCCACCTCGTCGTGGCAGCCCTCGCAGGCGCGGTTCGCGGCCACGGCCGCGTCGAGGCGGCCCCGCGCCGGCGTGGGCAGCGCCGGCCGCGGCGGCTGCGCTGCGCCGGGCGCGGCCGCGGCCTGCGGGGCGGGTGGGGCGCCGGCGCGATCCGGTGCGGCGGCGCACGCGCCCCCGGACCCGAGCAGCAGACCCACGAGCACCCAGGCGCCCCGCACGCGACCTCTGCGCCGCGTACATCGAGCGCGGCGCCTCGAGGTGCTCAGAGGCCGGCGCGCCGTACGGCGACGCCGACGCCGGCGGTGCTCCAGCAGCCGCCCATCGTCCAGGAGATGGTTGTGTTGGAGTTGGCCACGAGGTAGCCGGCCAGCGCGACCATGGTCGCCGGCTCGGTCAGGCGCCGGTTCATGAGGGAGGTCGCCGCGCCGGGGCTGATGGTGGGGCTGGCGTTGGCGTTGCGCGCCGCCATCACCGTGTACACGAACGACCCGCTCGCGCTGAAGTTGGTGCTGACCCCTCGGATCGCCGTGGCGCCGCAGTCCGTCGCGCTGGTGTGGATGCCGGTCGTGGTGGTGCTCGCGAACGGGTTCGCCTGGTGCACGCCCTTCAGCTCCACCACGTTGGCGAAGTACACGCCCCAGGTGTTCGAGTTCGCCATCTGCACCACCACGGGCTGGTTGCCGGCGGCGGCCGGAAGCTGGCTGTCCAGGAGGTAATAGATGTGCGCCGCGGCGTTGCTCTCGCCCGGCACCCGCTGCGTGTTGAAGAGCGTCATCGGCGTGCCGTCGTAGGTGACGCTCACCGGCACGAGCGAGTTCTCGGAGGCGACGACCCCGACAAGGACCATGCGATCGTGGTCCCGCGGCGTCTGCAGGGCGTGGTTCACGTTGATGAGGGGCGCCGAGTCCCCGATGGTGCTCAAGGTGCCGGTCGTGCCCGAGTTGACGACGACGATGTCCGGCGTGACGACGCAGTTGCCGTTCGAGCAGATGGACCTCGTCCCCGAGCACACGTGGCCGCAGTCGCCGCAGTTGCTGGCGGTGCCGAGCTGGGTTGTGCAGCCGGCGCTGGGGGCGCCGCAAGCCTTCCAGCCCGGGTCGCAGGTGGGCACGCAGGTGCCGGCCGTGCAGGCGGTGGCGCTCGCGTGCGCCAGGAGGCACCGGGTGTTGCAAGCGCCGCACGCGTTGATGTCGCTGGAGGTGTCCTTCTCGCAGCCGTTCATCGCGTTGCCGTCGCAGTCGCGCCACAGGCCGCTGCACACGGGGCTGCAGCCCGACGCGCTGCAGTTGTTGCTGACGACGTGGGCGCTGGACCCGCTCTGGCACACGAGGTTGCAGCCGAGGCAGTTGCTCTCGTCGTTCCACAGGTCGATGTTGCAGCCGTTCTTCGGTACCCCGCAGTCGTCGTACTGCGTGCTCGTGCACACCGGGTTGCAGGTGCCGTCGAGGCACTGGTTGCTGGTGGTGTGGAGGGTGTTGCACTGGGTGCTGCAGTTGCCGCAGTGCCCCTCGTCGGTCCTGATGTTGGCCTCGCAGCCGTCGGTCAGCGAGCTGTTGCAGTTGGCGTAGTCCGCCCTGCATCCGGCGAAGGTGCAGGTGCCGGCCTGGCAGGTCGCGGTGGCGTTCGCGTAGATGGTGTTGCAGTCGACGCCGCCGGCGGCCGCGCAGGCGCCGCAGTGGGTCTGGTTGACGTTGATGTTCGTCTCGCAGCCGTTGTCCGGATTGCCGTCGCAGTCGCCCATCCCGCTGTTGCAGGTCCTCACCTGGCATTCGCCGGCCTCGCACTTGGGGGTGCCGCCGGCGATGGTGCAGGCCTCGCCGCAGCCGCCGCAGTGGCTGAGGCTCGTGTCCGTGCTGGTCTCGCACCCGTCGGCGTAGCCGCCGCCGCAGTCGGCGAAGCCCGGCGCGCAGCTGTCGATGGCGCAGCCGGTGGCCGTGCATTTGCCGGTGCCGTTGGCGACCGTGCACAGGCCGCCGCACGTGCCGCAGTTCTCCGGATCGGCGGCCAGGTCCACCTCGCAGCCGTCCTCGGGGTCGCCGTTGCAGTCGCCCCTGCCGGCCGGGCAAACCGTCTCGCCGCACACGCCGTTGCGGCACCAGGGCCTGCCGCCCTCCGTGGGCGTGCACGCCATGCCGCACCCGCCGCAGTGCAACACGTCGCGGGTGGTCGCCCTCTCGCAGCCGTCGTCGATGTCGCCGTTGCAGTCGGTGAAGCCCTCGTCGCACTCGACCTTGCACTCCGACTGCTCGCAGTACGCGTCGCCGTTCGCGGCCGGGCACAGCTCGTCGCACCCGCCGCAGTGGCTCGAGTCGGTCGAGGTGTTCACCTCGCAGCCGTTCTCGGGATCACCGTCGCAGTCGGCGTAAGGCGCTTCGCACGCCTTGACCCTGCAGGCGCCGCCCTGGCAGTCGGCCGTCGCGTGCGGCAGCGCGCACTTCTGGCCGCAGCCGCCGCAGTTGTCCGCGTCGGCGCGCACGTTCACCTCGCACTCACCCTCGACCAGACGATCGCAGTTGGCGTAGCCATCCGGGCAGGTGGGGCCGCACACCTCGCCGATGCAATCGTCGCTCAGGCAGTCCCTGCTCGAGCGGCACGTCTCGCCGTCCTCGCAGAGCTCGCACTCGGCGCCGCAGTCCACGTCGCTCTCGGCGCCGTTGGTCACGCCGTCGGTGCAGGTCGCCCCGACGCACAGGCCCTCTCGGCACACGAGGCTCTCGCAGTCGCTGGCCTCGTTGCAGGTCTCGTCGGTCGCGCACTTCTTGTCGCAGCTGCCGCCGCAATCGACGTCCGACTCCGAGCCGTCGCGGGCGCCGTTCATGCAACCCGCTTCCTGGCAAAGCCCGTCGATGCACTCGCCCTCGGCGCAGTCGCGGCTCGCGGCGCAGGCGGAGCCGAGCGGGCATGGATCGCACTCGCCGCCGCAGTTCAGGCCCGTCTCGCCGTCGGACTGCACGTCGTCGGTACAGTGCGCCGGCAGGCCGGGACGCGCGAACTCGAAGTCCGGCACGCTGCACGAAACGGCGGAGATCCCCGCCGTCAGCGCGGCGGCCGAGAACGCGCGGAGCAGCGCGAAGCAACGTAGAAGGGTCGGGGTCGACATCCAACGACAAAAGTACCATTCTCCGGCGGATTTCGCGGCCATAAATCGAGCCAGCGTCAGGATCCGCGCGCGGAGCTCTGCCGGCACGCTCGCACCTCCGACGACGCGGCGCGGCGTCGCGCGCCGCGAACGCCGCGTTGACAGCGGCGGAGAAGGCAAGTCACTATGGTAAACTCACGATGGTGAGCGTCGCATGAGGAATTTTCTACGAATGTTCCCTGTCGCAGCGGTGAGGAATTTTCTACGAATGTTCCGCGCCGCAGCGGTGAGGAATTTTCCACGAATGTTCCCTGTCGCAGCGGTGCTGCTGCTGTTGCTGGAGGCGCCCGCGCTCGCGCAGGACGCCGACGAGCTCAAGCGAGCTCGCGCGCAGTTCCAGCAGGCGACCGAGCTCGAGCAGGCGGGTAACTGGGCCGCGGCCCTGCAGCGGTTCCGCGAGGTCGGCCAGGTGCGGATGACCCCGCAGGTCCGCTTCCACATCGCCGTGTGCGAGGAGAATCTGGGGCGGCTCGTGGCCGCGCTCGGCGGCTACGAGCTGGCGCTCGCCGAGGCCGACGCCGTCGGGTCCGATTTCCGTGCCGAGGTCGAGCAGGCGATCGGCCGGCTGCGCTCCCGGATCCCGAAGCTCGTCATCGTGCGCGGCAAAGGGGCGGGCTCTGCGGCCATGGAGCTCGACGGCGTCGCCCTCGGCGGTACGTCCATCGGCGTCGAGGTGCCGCTCGATCCCGGGCCTCACGCGCTCACCGCCAAGGCTCCCAATCACAGGCTGTTTCAAGAGACGGTGGAGCTGAAGGAGGGCGGGGTGACGCGCGTCGAGGTGACGCTCGAAGCGTTGCCGCAAGAGTTGCTGATCCAGGCGGGCGCCTCGCCGGAGAAGCCGCCGTCCAAGGTGGTGCCGTACGTCATCGGGGGCGTCGGCGCCGCGAGCCTGATCGGCTCCGGGGTGCTGTTCGTGCTCCGCCAGGGAGCGCTCAAGGATCTGGAAGACGCCTGCGGTCCGGGCGGCAAGTCGTGCCCGGCCTCCATGGAGTCGCGCTACGACGACCTCAAGTTCTATCACTACGGCGCGCAGGTGGCGCTCGGCGTCGGCGTCGCCGCGGTCGGCACGGCGACCGCGATCTTGCTCCTTCAGAGGAAGAAGCCGAAAGAGCCCGAGAAGATCTCGCTCGAGCTCGTGCCCATCGTGGGCGGCTCCGAGATGGGCGCGAGCCTCTCGGGAGCGTTCTGAGCGGGTCGAGCTAGAACCCCGGATCCTGCTTCCACGACCTGGGCGGCGCGGGGGTTGGCGCCGGGCTCGGCGGCTTGGCTTGCTCGGCGGGCTTGTTCTGACGGCGGGGCGCCCCGCTCGGATGTGACACCGGGCGCGGAGCCGTCGCCGGCGCTGCGCTGGCCGAGGCGGAGGCCGACGGCGCGACCGGGGGCACGCCGTCGGCGTCCGCCTCGGCCGCAGGGGGCGTCTGCGCCTCGGGGGGCGCGGGCGCTGACGCCTCCGTGCTGGGGAGCGCCGGCGCCGGGGCGGCGGGCGTGGTGAGGGAAGGAAGAGCGGCTGGTGCGTCGGCGCTTCGGAGCTGAAGGAAGGCGAGCACGCCGGCGGCGACGAGACCGGCGATCACGACGGCGGGGAGCACGCGGCTGCTGGAGCGCGCGAACGGAGGGATCTCGATGTCGGGCGTGCTCGTCGCGGTCTCACCCGAGGCCGCGCGGCGGACGTCGACGGTGTGGAAGGCGCTCACCGTCGAGTGACTCGTGCCGGTCACGTCGGAGATGCCGAGGTTGCCGCTCACCGGACTGCGGTCGGCGCGCTCCAGCGCTTCGGTGAGGGCCGCGCGCGTTCGCTGCTGCTGGTCCTCGAACAGCTCGCGGATGAAATTCGCGACGTCCTCGTCGGTGGCTCGCTGGCTGGGCGGCAGCGCCCTGTCGAGCGCGCGCATCAGGTCTTTGGCCGTGTCGTAGCGCTGGTCGCGCTCTTTTTCGAGCGCGCGCAGCAGCACGGCCTCGAGCAACGGCGGGTAGCCGGGCTGGAACGTGTGCGGCGCCACCACCGGGTCCGGCGACGAGATGGCGAACAGCGTCGCGCCCTCGGATTCTCTGCGGAACGGGTGGACGCCGGTGGTGAGCACGTAGAGCAAGATGCCCATCGCGAACACGTCGACGCGCCGGTCGATCGCGTCGCCGCGCACCGCCTCCGGCGCCGTGTAGCTCACCTTGCCCTTGAGCTGGCCGGCCCGCGTCGTGCTGTCGTTGAACGCGGTGGCCTTGGCGACGCCGAAGTCCACCACCTTGGCCATGCCGTCGTACGTGACCAGGATGTTCTGCGGGGAGATGTCGCGGTGCACCAGGCCGACGAGCTTGCCGCTCGCGTCCTTGAGCTCGTGCGCGGCGTGCAGGCCGGCGCAGGCCTGCACCACGATGCGCACGGCGATCGGGATCGGGATGCCGTTCTGCCGCTTCGAGGTCTTCATCACCTGGCTGAGCGGAACGCCGTCGATCCACTCCATCGCCAGGAACAGCACGCCGTCCTGCTCGCCGAGATCGAGGATCTCGACGGCGTGCGGGTGGCGGATCTGGGACGCGAGCGACGCCTCCAGGAGGAACATGCGCTCGAACTGGTCGTCCTCGGAGAGCTGCGGCAGCATCGTCTTGACGGCGACGATCTTCTGGAAGCCGCGCGTCCCCTTCAGCCGCGCCGCCCACACCATGGCCATGCCGCCTGCTGCGATCGGCAGCAGCAGCTCGTAACGACCCAGCACGGACCCGGGACCGAGCTCGGCCGGGGCGCTGGATAAGGCATTCGGCGCAGGATTCACGCTACTCGCAAGGTTTACTATGTTCGGTGACTGTACGAGTGTGCGGGGAAACCAAGCAAGAGCCTAGCGACAAGAAACACGGCGGAGACAATCCGCTTTGTCGTACCAGTGCTCCTGTTTCCTTACATTCGCCGGCAGCCGGCGCCGGTGCTTCGCGGGGGGGCAGCCGCCGCTCGGCGGGCTGTGCCGTGGAGGCGGTCCGTCGGATGCATGGAGTGATTGTAGATAGAGCGTCGTTTTTCATGAGAGTCGGATCGCGTGGAAGAATGTTCTGTCAACAGCTATCTGACCAACCGCACCACGACGACTTCGCGCTGCCCGCCGACAGGTCCGAAGCCGAAGTCATCGGGACCGTCGAGCTGGCCGGCGAGGTAGACGGAGCGCTCTCCTCCCGTGCAGACGGCGAAGAAGCGTCCGGGCGCGTTGAAGACCTCCGGTTCGCCCGGCGTGCCGTCGGCGGTGAGGCGGACGAGCATCGGGTTCTCCTCGGCGCCGTAGGCGCTGCCCGCGATGAACAGTCAGCAAGAAGGCCGTGTCCCCGCCCTCGTCCGCGCCGGCGCTCGGTGCCGGACCATCCTCGTCTTCTTCGGTCCCTCGCGTGATCCTCCCATCGCACGCGACCGTCACGAGCGCCGCCGCGAGGACCCAGCTCGCGGACGGCCCGCGCCGATGCCCGCGCCCGTCGCCACGGCTCCCCCCGATGACCGATGCCATCACGAGCCGACCCTATCACGGATACCCGAGCATCTCCTACGCTCCCTGCGTAGACGCCCAATTGAGAAAAACTGCCGCTCCGGCAGAACCTTCGGCGCTCACCTTGGCGACATAAGGAATCCCCTTATCGCAGTCCTTTTCAGCAGAAAATTGAACAGGGAGGCGGGGAGACAGGGAGTGTTTGAAGATTTTCCTCCCCGTCTCCCCGCCTCCCTGTTCAATTTTCCGAAGAAGTTGAGGGATGCTTCAGCGCGGCGGCCGCTCAAGCCTTGAGGGCGTCGTACTCGCCCGGGCTGTGGATCCTGGCGGGATTTCGGCGGCGTCAAGCACCCGCTGCGGGACCTGCTCTGGGTTGACAGGATACCCTTCCATGCGATCCGGCCCGCCTGGAAAGCGACGTTATGTCAATGATGTATCCACGCGTCGAAGGGGCCGCCTTCACTCCCACAGCCTGGCTCTGCGCACGTCGGTAAGGCGCTTCGCCGAGGTGCGGGCACCAGCAGGTTGACCTTGCGGACGCCACGTTCCTAGGATGCCTGGCCCCGCAAAGGCCATCGCTCCACGTGTGAGGGGACCATGCCGTCCATCGTTCGGGCAGGTACGGATTTCATCTCGGTACTGGAGGCGCTCTACCAGCCGGAGCCCGATACAACCCGGTGGGCTGGCGATCTGCTCGTCGCGATCGGGGGCGTCGTGGAGGCACCGCGGGGGCTGTGCATGGGCGTGGTGGCCCACGAGGACGATTACGAGAACCCCGCGTTCATGTTCTCCGCCGTGTCCGAGCCGTCGCTGATGGCGATCTCGGATCGCTCGAAGATCGCCATGGCCAACCGCGAGGTCTTCCGGGCCGCGTACTATCCCGGCCGGCCGGTGGTCACGCACAGCGAGGTCGCGGCGACGCTCACGGAGGAGGGCAAGGCCTGCTTCTGCGCGTCCCGCGATCCCTGGGGCGGTCGCGACGGCCTCGCGCTCTTTGCCTATCCCCGACCCGGGCTGCCCGTCCTGCTCTTCGTCCCGGTCGATCACGACCTCACCCTCTCCCGCGCCGAGCAGCGCGTCTTGCTCCGCGTCGCCGGGCACCTCGACAGCTCCTTGCGCCTCCGTTATCGCCCCGATCTCGCGATCGCCGCCGTGCTCTCGCCCTCCGGTCGGTTCCTCGACCTCGACGACGCGAGCATCGAGAGCGCCCAGCGCGAGCGCCTCACCGAACGCGTGATCACGCTCGAGCGCGCGAGGCTGCGCGGCCGCCGCAAGGACCCCGCCGCCCTCGACGACTGGCAAGCCCTCATCGAGGGGCGCTACAGCGTCGTCCCGCGCGATGATACCGATGGAAAACGTCATTACCTGCTGATCCGCAACGCCGCCGTCGCAGAGTCGCACGCGCGCTTCTCGGCGCGGGAGATCGACGTGTTGCGTCTGGCGGCGCGAGGCTTCACGGGCAAGGGCATCACCTACGCTCTCGGGCTGCCGCCGAGCTCGGTGTCGACCGCGCTGGCCAGCGCTGCGGCGAAGGTCGGTCTTCGGTCGCGACACGCGCTCGTCGAGGTCGCGGTGGCCATGTTTGGGGTGCGTTCGTCGGACGCCCCTGTCGCGACCTTGACGCCCGCGGAGCGCGACGTGCTCGAGCTGTTGCGCCGGGGGTTGACGAACGCCGAGATCGCGCGCCTGCGCGAGCGCTCGATCCGCACCGTGGCGAACCAGGTCGCAGCCGTCCTGCACAAATGCGGTGCTCCCTCGCGCCGCGCGCTCGCCGCTGCGCGCCTGCCCTAGCGTTGCGCGGAAGCTGCCTCGGCGCGAAAAAATGACCATGGAGGCGGCCCCGGGTGGCCGATAGGCTCCGACCTGCAATCGATAGGAGAGGGGTATGCAGGTCAAGATCGTGGCTATCGATCTCGAGATGCCGGCTCGTATCAAGGGCCGCGCGCTCGCCGCTGGCATTCCGCTGGCCATCCTCGCGGGCGCCGGGGCCGTGACCTGATCCGGCGGCTTCGGTTGACCAATCGACTGAGAGTTGGGCGGAGAGGAAGAAGGAGAGATTCACAGGGAGGCGGGGAGGCGGGGAGGCGAGAGATGGGAGCTGTCGTTCAAACCATCTGGGTCGGCGCCGACTGCCTGGGGCGGCGTCGATGCGAGGCGGCTGGTGATGCCGGCGTGGTCGTCTTCGATGCGAAATCGGGAGATCCGAACTGCCTCCGCGCCGCGGCGTACCAGGCGGGGCCGCCATGCAAATGAGCGACCTGGAAGCAGTCGAGCCCAAGCGAGCAGGCTCGAACGCTGCTCCCCACCTCTCGCCTCTCCACCTTGCTCTCTCTCTCTCTCCTGTCCTGGGGAGCTCGCCGTGACCGATCCGTCGCCTCGGGTGGCCGTGGTCGCCTCGCTCGCCAGCACCCTGAGCCGCGATGTCGCCCTTGGGGATGAGGTGGCGGCCCGGGTCGTTCACGGGTGGTTCGATGTGGGCATTGGGCCCCGGAATGCACCCCCGGGCTCATGGGCGCGGGCGGGCGCCAGCGTCCCGCTCGGCCGCGCGATGCCGTGTACCCTGGTATCGTGCGCGTTCGTCGCCTCCGCCTCACCCTCGCCGCGCTCGCCGGCGCCACCCTCGGCGGGTGCTCGTCGCGGTGGCCCTCCGCCGGGTCGGCGCGCGGCGATGACGTTGCGGACGCCACGTTCCCGTGATGTCTTTTCCCCAGGAACCCATGGCCGAACCCGGACGATGCTAGCCCAGACTGCTGGCGTCACGGCGGCGGCGCACGAACCCACCAGCCACGGGAAGGCCCACCTCGGCAAGGCCGTGCTGATCACGACGGCCGTGCTCTGGCTGCTCGACTGGGTCAGCACCAGCAAGTTCGACGCCCGGGAAGCACTGGGGATCGCGGCGTGGGTGTCGGCGGTTCTCGGCGCGCTCACGGTGGTGGCGCACAGGCTCGACACGCAGCGCATGCCGGTCTGGCGGCAGCTGCTTGCCCTCGCGCTCACGGCCGGCATCGCCAGCTCGCTGACCCACCTCGCCGTCCTCCTGCTCGTCATGGCGCTGCCCGAGTCCTTCGCCGAAGGCCCGCGGCAGACGTTTGGGGCCACCGCCGTCGTCGGGTTCTTCGACGGTGACGCGCTGTTCGGCTTCTGGGCCCTGCTCGTCGAGCTGCCGCGCCGGATCGGCGCCGAGCGAAGGCTGGAGCAGGAGCGACACGCGCTCCGCCAGGAGGCCGAGCTCGCGCGCATCCGCGCCGCGCTCGAACCTCATTTCGTGCTGAACACCCTCAACACGATCGCAGGCCTCGTGACCGAAGAGCCGCGCGAAGCCCGCAACCTCATCGCGACGCTCGGGGACCTGCTGCGAGACGCCATGCAGGAGCCGCGACGCCACCGTCACACGGTGCGCGAGGAAGTGAGCTGGCTCCGGGGCTTCGCTCGGATCCTGGAGTCCCGGCACGTCGGGCGGCTCGCGTTCGAGTGGGACGTGGACCGCTCGGCGGAGGACTGCGTCCTTCCGGCATTGCTGCTGCAGCCGCTGCTGGAGAACGCGGTTCATCACGGCGCGCTCCGTCGGCCGGACCGCGGCCGTGTCGCCCTGCGGATCGCCCACGACGCGGACCGCTTACGCTGCATCGTCGAGGATGACGGACCAGGCTTCGACCCGGGCTCCGCCCGCCCCGGGGGCCGGGGGCTAGACCTGGTGCGGCGCCGCATCGCCCTCGAATCCGCCCACGCTTCGCTGCGGGTCGACGCGAAGCCCGGCCGGACACGCGTCGAGATCGTGTTGCCAAAGAGGACCGCATGAAGCCCCTGTCCGCTCTGATCATCGATGACGAATGGCCCGCTCGCAACTTCCTGGTAGAGCTGCTGCGCGACACTGGAAGCTTCGGGGACATCGCCGCGGTGACGAGCGTCGAGGATGCCCGAGAGGTGCTCGCGCGCCCTGAGCTCGGCATCGAGGTCGCGTTCGTCGACGTCCGCCTCGTCGATCGGCCCGGGGATCGCTCGGGGCTCGACTTCGCCCGGTCGCTCGCCGGCCTGGCGAGCCCCCCGGCGGTGGTGCTCGCCACCGCCTCGGCGCAGTATGCGCTCGACGGGTTCGAGCTGGGCGTCGTCGACTATCTCCTGAAGCCGTTCACGCTCGATCGCATCACCACGTGCGCGGCACGGCTGCTCGAGCGGCGCCGGCCGCCGACCCAGGGCGCCGCGCGGCGGCGTCTGGTCGCACGGAAGAGCAACAGCCTGGTCTTCCTGGACCTCGATGGCATGCTGGCGTTTCAGACAGTGGATCGCCTCACCTACGTCCACCACGTCGATGGTGTATTCTCGATGGACCTCTCCCTCAACGCGCTCGGGGCCGCCCTGGGCAGCCGCGTTCTACGCGTGCACCGCAACTGGCTCATCGCCCCCGCGCACGCGCAGGGGTTGAGCCGGCTCGCGGGAGAGCTGATCGTCGAAGTCGGCCCCACGCTCCGCGTCCCCGTGTCGCGCGATCGGGCGCGGGAGGTCCGGCAGCAGCTGCTGGAGAACACCGTGGGCATTCGTCAGCCAGGCTGAGCTCGTCCTATCTCGCCGAGAGAACGAATTGGGCCAGCTCGCCCCCGAATGGCTCGATATCGAACGCGTCGTTCGCGTTCGTCCCGAGGATCACGCGGCTGTTCGCCTCCGGGCAGTCCACCGCGTATCCCCCGAAGCCGTAGTCACTGCCCCCGGCATAGCCGTAAACCGTCTTGCCCTCGAAGGTTCCGCCCGAAAGGTACAGCGTCCGGTAGGCGTCGAGCGCCGCCGGGTCCAGCACGTCCCCGCCCCAGACGGCGACCAGCCAACGCTCCAGATCGGAGACCGTCGTGACCAGCCCGCCGTTGCCGACCAGCGACCACGTGTACGGCCACGCGGCCGGGTCGTTGCTCCCGAACGTCGCGTCACCGTACCCGATGGCGGTGTCGACCCGTTCCCACACCGGGTCGCCGAAGAAGCCGCTGTGTTGCATCCCGGCCGGCGTCAGGAGCTCGTCGCGCACGTAATCGGTGAACCCTCGCCCCGAAACGGTCTCGACGACGTCGGCCAGCAACGTATAGCCCGAATTCGAGTAGTCGACCCTGCTTCCCGGCTCGAACCGCAGCTCCTGCGCGAAGATCCGCTGGCGGGCCTCGAGGCGCGCCATGGGCTCGAAGTCTCCCTCGGTGTCGTGGTACTCGTCGAACCCGGCGCTGTGCTGGACGACTTGCAGGACGGTGATCTCGGCTTTGTCGGCCGGCACGTCGTCGAAGAGGGTCGCGAGCGAGTCCGTCACGCTGAGCTTGCCCTCGCCTTCGAGCTTGAAGATGGCCGCCGCCGTGAGGTCCTTCATGACGGAGCCGAAATCGTACGCCGTGTCGGCGACGTCGGGCACGCCATTGTCTCGGTCCGCGAGGCCGTAGCCGCGCGCCAGCACCGTGACCCCGTCCACCGTGACCAGCACCGATCCGGAGAACCCGGCCATCGCCGCGGCATCGAGGCGGCGATTCAGCTCGTTGCGGAGGTCGTCAGGCGCGTCCGGCGTACCGGAGCTCGACCCGCAGGCGGTGTTCAGAACCATCAGCGCGGTGAGGGCAACTACCATCGACGGAGAATCTCGTCTTGTACGGGACGTCATGGGACACCCACGTTGCCAGACGAGGTGGCGAGATCGAGCGACGGATGACCAGGCAGGGGTTTTGCCCGACGAGGGGCGGGTTCTCCGGTACGAGGCGCGGGGCGGTGCCGGCGGAGCGCACGGTCTCTCTTCGGGCTCGCCGGTCGGGTCCGGGCTGGGGCCATCCCCAAGGGGCTGCAATCCGTCGCCGCGCCCCTCCGAATTCTCGGGGGAAGCAACGGATCGCCACGGCGGCTCGTCCGGCGGCGGGTCGCGGGCCAGCCCCGCAATCCCCCGTCAACCCTCCGTCACGGAACGCTCGTCGGGTCGGCCGGGTCGCTGCCCGCGTCCCGCTCGTCACCGTCGCGGAAGCCGTCGCCGTCGCGATCGATGCCGATCCGCTCCCCCGATCCGGGCGGCACGCACGTGTACGTCAGCTCGCCGCGGTGCCCCCGGGGGAGCTGACGGAGCTCGGTGTCCCAACGCCGCGGCTCGCGCGCGCGGTCGGGCTCGAACCGGCCATTCCCGGTGTAGAGAAAGCCCAGCTCCTCGCCGTGCGACCAGCCCTTCACCACGAGATCGCAGTCGCCGGCGTTGGCGCGCGCGATGAGCAGCGCGATGCGCGGACCGGCCACCGCCGCGTTCGATGACGTGAGCGTGATCTGCTGGCCGACGATCGGCTTCAGGTTCGATTCCAGCGCGAGCATGTACGCTGCCACCTGGTGCTTCAGGAGGTCCCCCTCGGGGCCGATGGGGAAGCCGCCGGGGTTCTCCGGGATCTGGACGAAATCGGAGAACGAGTTGAAGCGGAAGAGCGTATCGACCCCGCCGTCGTGGAGGAAACCGAAGCCGCGGACCTGATCGCCCATGTGCGCGTTGGAGCCGCCGAACGGGAACACGAACGACTCCGCCATGCCGAACATCCCGATCTTCTGGTACTGATTGCGCAGGTGCGGGACCTTGAAGACCTGGGACTCGTTGGCGTTGGCCGATCCGCCGTCGCTGCCGAAGAAGCCAGGCGCGAAGTCGTCCGGGTTGGCGCCGGGGTCGACGTCGTGGCACCCGATGCACGATTCGCCGAGGATGCTCGAGACAGGCCCCCCGAAGAAGTCGCGCCCCGCGCGCTGATCGGGCGTGAGCGAGTCGTCGAGCGCCCGGATGGGGTTGGGCGGGTAGGTGACCTGGAGGATGAAGTCCGTGAAGGCCTCCATGTCCTCCTCCGAGATTGGCTCGTCGCGCCCCAGCAGATCGACGAACGACGTCCGGAACTTCTGGAACGCCGCCCGCTCGTCGAATACCCCGCTGTCCGGCTGCGAGGTGGGCGCGTCATGGCCGCCGGTCCGGTCGCCGCGCCAGTGCATCGGCCCGTGGTTGGCCATGCCGCGCAGGCTCTGCGTCGTCATCGGCCCCTTCATCGGATGGAGGGTCGGGTCCTGGCCGAAGAGATCGGTGCAGAACGGCCCCGGGTTCACCAGCGCGGTGCCGTCCGGGTTCCCTAGGTCCCACGCGAGGCTGTCGAAGTCGCCGAAGATATGGCAGCTCGCGCACGACGAGTCGCCGTGGCTCGAGCTCAGCGACGCGTCATAGAGGAAGCGGCGCCCCCGGACGACGCTCGGAGGCTCCGGGTTGTGCATCGGCACGCGCGCGACCTCGCGGCGCGTCCGCGTGTTGATGACCGAGATCGCGTTGTCGAAGCGCGTGAGCACGTAGAGCCGCTGCCTGTCCTCGTCGAGCACGAGGCCGGTCGGGCCGCCCCCGGGGACGTGGATCTGGCTCGCCGTGCTGGGCACGAACGTGCCCTTCTCGAGCTGCCTGGTGTCGAACACGCCGATCTTGTCCGAGCCGAGCGCCGCGACATACAGCGTCGCGCCGTCGCGCGTCACGGCCATTCCCGTCGGCTGCGCGAGGCTCTTCGCGTTCTCGCCGTTCGAGACCGGCGCGCAGCAGGCGTCGTAGTCGATGTGCTTGTTGAGGTGCCTCGGGACGACGCCGCCCGGGCCGAGGACGGTGATCCGGCTCTCGTGCAGGTGGCCCCGCACGCTGTGGCCGGCGAAGAGGCCCGGCCCCTCGAACCGCTCCTCGTTGCGGGCGTCGGTGTTGGACACATAGACCTTCCCGCTCACCGGGTTCACGACCATGTTGAACAGGATCGTCCCCACGCCCGTGAAGAAGCCGCCCGGCCCGTCCACCTGGCGCGGCGGATTGGCGAGCGCGTCGATGACGAAGACGTCCTTGTCGGGCAGCGAGAAGCGCACCGCGCTGTCCCAGTCACGACCGAGCTCGTCGACCCAGTGGGCCCCGTCGAACTTGAGGATGAGCCCGACCTCCGGCTGGGGAATGCCCTCGAAATTGGTGGTGGGCCAGGGCAATCCGCCCTCGGCCTCGCCGCCGTTCGGCACGAGGCTCTCGTCGATGCTGGTCGTGCGGTTCCCCGAGTGGAAGGCGGCGGCATAGACGCGGCTGCCGTCCGGCGTCACCGCGAGCGCGCGCGGCGTATCGCTGAAGAGCGTCACGATGGAGAGCGGCGTACCGCCGAGCGACGTCCCGAGGTGGTCGGCGTCGAACACCCAGACGTCCGCGCGCCCGACGCCTGGCGTCGTGAGCTGCGGATCGAAGGGGATGTTCTGCCCGCGGTGGGCCGTGGTGATGAAGGCCCGCGAGCGCCCCCGCCCGGCGAACACGATGTCGCGCGGCTCGTCGCCGACGAGCAGCGTGCGAACGACGCGCGCCTTCTCCTCGTCTCGAACATCGACGACGCTCACGCTGTCGGACAGGTGGTTCACCACCCAGACTTCATCGTCACCGCGGGCGGCCACGGCGACGGGCTCGAGGCCCACGGGCACAGACGCCTTGAGCCGCAGACGATCCGCCTGGACGCGGAAGATCTCCAGCCGGTTGTCGGGCGTGTTCACCGCGAAGAGCAGCTTGCCGTCCCTCGACAGGGCCATGGGGCGGACCTGGCCCGATTCGAAGGTCGTGAACGGCGTGGCGGCCGCCGCAGGGAGAGCGGCAGCGAGAAGAGCGGCTGTAGCACCGGTGCATACAGCCAGGATGCGGCGCAGGCAGCATGCGGGCAGCATTTTGCGAACGTACGTGAAGTGAAAATTTTCACAATGAAAAAGGCGCGCTCGCGTGGCGCCGCTCACGGGGCGCCGCTGTCGAGGTGCCGGCCGAGGAATTCTTCAATGGCGTCCAGCCGGAAGTCCCTGGCGAGCTTGCGCAGGTGCCTGGTGAACGGCGCGTTCCCGGGGCTCGCCTGATCGAGCCTGTCGGCGTATTTCTGGATCTGGTTGACGAGCCCCCTGTGCGCGAGGTCGCGCAAGGCCCTGAGATCCTCGACGGGGGGCGGGGGGATGTCCGCGGGGTCGACCGCCGGGGTCGCCCCCGGGTCGGGCCTGGGCTCCGCCTCCTCGCGCGCGCCGTCCTGCCGCTCGTGGATCCACGCCAGCGAGAGGTGTCGCTGTACCTTCTCGAGGAGCTCATCCATCTGCAGCGGCTTGGCGATGAAGTCGTTGGCGCCTGCTTCCAGGCTCTTGTCCTGGTCGGTGATGAAGGCGCTGGCGGACGACGCGATGAGGATCGCCCCCGCGCGCTCTGGCATCTTCCGGACGCGGCGCATCATCTCCCAGCCGTCGAGCACGGGCATCGCGATGTCGGTGATGATCAAGTCGAACGCCTCGTTCGCGATCCTGTCCAGGCCCTCCTGGCCGTCGCTCGCCTCCGTCACCGCGAACCCGAGGGGCTCCAGCATGTTGACGATCACGGCGCGGTTCTCGCGCTTGTCGTCCACCACGAGGAGCTTCCGCCGCGCGCCCTCGTAGCCGACGATACGACCCTGCTCGGTGAGCCGCGCCTTGTCGATCCAGTTCGGCGCCTCGGCGAGCGTCAGGTCCATCCAGAAGACGCTGCCCTTGTCGAGCTCGCTCCTGACCTGGATGGAGCTGCCCATCAGCGCGACGATCCGCTGGCTGATGGCCAGCCCGAGCCCGGTGCCCTCGCTGTGACGCTTCTTGTCGCCGACCTGCTTGAAGGGCAAGAATATCTGGTCGAGGTGCTCGGCGCTGATCCCGCTGCCCGTGTCCTCGATCTCGAAGCGAATCGTGCGCTTCCCGGTCCGCGATTCGCGGCCCGCGCCGTCGTCCGGGAGGCTCTCGCGCGCGCCGTCCTGCACCACCGCGACCGTGAAGGTGACGCGGCCCCGCTCGGTGAACTTGATGGCGTTGCCGAGCAGGTTGAGCAGGATCTGGCGCATGCGCCGCTGGTCGGCGCGCACGCCCGCGGGCAGCGCGGGGCCTGGCTTGTAGACGAACTCGATCCCCTTCTGCTCCGCGCGGATCCGGCAGATCTCGACCGTCGCGCGCAGGAACGACGCAAAGTCGAAATCGTTGGGGTGGAGCTCCATCGTCCGCGACTCGATCTTCGCCAGATCGAGGACGTCGTTGATGAGGGTCAGCAGGTGGGCGCCGGACTCGGCGATGACGTCGACGCCGCGCTGGTCCTGCTCACCGAGGCGCGTGGAGCGCCTCAGGATCTGGGCGTACCCGAGGATGCCGTTCAGCGGCGTCCGCAGCTCGTGGCTCATGTTGGCGAGGAAGTCGCTCTTCGCGCGGTTGGCCGCGTCCGCGGCGACCGTGGCCTCCTTGAGCTCGGCGGTGCGCTGCTCGACGCGCTGCTCGAGCTCCTCGTTCGTCTTCTCCAGGGCGGCGAACGACGCGCGGAGCTGCTGCGCCATGGCGTTGAGCGCGTCGCCGATGTGCACGAACTCCCGGGTGCCGGACGCCTCGAAGCGCTGATCGAGATCGCCGCCCCGGATGCGCTCCGCCGCCGTGACAAGCTTCCGCACGGAAGGCAAGGTCACGCGCATGATCACGAGCACGGGCAGCGCCACGATCGCCAGGATCGAGACCGCCGCGATCAGCCAGTAGTTCCAGTACAGCCCCTTCACCGACGAGAGGAGCGCCGCGCGGGGCACGTCGGTGAGGAGGTACCAGTCCGGCGCCGCGAGGCGCGCCGCCACGATCACGCGCTGATCGTTGCCGCCGACCACGCGCGCCGCGCCGGCGCCCGCGACCTTCGCCGCCTCGAAGGCGCGCTTCAGCTCCGCGTCGCCCACGGAGTCGACCGTCAGCGTCCCTTTGCTGTCGTGGATCGCGCGCTGGTGGACGCTCGACACGAGCAGCGTTCCATCGCCCCTCACGAGGGCGTTCTCCGTTCCCGGGTACAGCGAGAGCTCCCGGAAGCTCGCCATCACCGCGTCGACCGTGACGTCGTGCCCGGCGCTGCCCGCGAACACCCCGCGGCGGAAGAGCGGCGCCACGACGCTCACCATCCACTCGCGCGCCGCCGGGTCGTAGCTCGTCGGCGTCCAGCGCGGCTTCCCCTCGGGGTTGTTCGCCGGGAGCACGAGCGTCATCCACTCGGAGTTGACGAAATCGACGGTCGTGTCGACCTGGTCGATGTAGCTCGTGTAGCTGGGCCAGTACATCACGAGGCCGTTCCGGCTGGGGATGAGCCACGTGTTGATGGGCTCCCCCGGAGCTCCCGCCGAGTACAGCTCGGTCACGCGCTTCGCCTCCAGGAGGAAGAGCTTCTCCCTGTCGTCGAGCGGGTAGCCCGCCGGCAGCCAGACGACGGCGTCTCGCCCGGGCGCGAAGCCCGCCTTGCGCGACACCATCCCGCCGTCGCGCGCGGGCCCGACCAGGGCGTCGAACCGCTCCGGCGAGCCCGCCGGGTCTTCCTCGAGCGCCATGGTGAGGATGCGGGCGTACCGGGCGACGCTCGCCTCCGCCTCGATCAGGCGGTCGTTCATGCGGCGGGTCCACTCGTCGTGCGTGCGCGTGTGGACCCCGAGCTCGTTCGTGAGGATCGCGCGCTCGATGGCCCACGCGGCGATCCAGAGCCCCGGCCCCACGAAGACGAGCAGCGCGAAGACGAGCGGCCCTGCAACCCAGAAGGACAAGCTTGGTGCTGCGCGAAGCCGCGCCCCGTCCCGCCCCGCCCGTTCGGTCATATGCGGGCCATCGTACACGACCGGCCGACCTGCCTCGTTTGAATCGAAGCGCCTCGGGGAGCGTCGCGGCGCGGAGCAGCCTCGAAGGGACGGTTTGAGGCAGCTTGTCCCACCCGTGGCCGCCTGCCGCAGGCGCGCCCCGGGGAGCGGAGGAGAGGGCAGACCGCGATCGCGCGTGCTGCATGCAGACATGGTGATTCGTGCAGGTCTCCTGCGCTCGAACGCGACGGCACCGTTCGTGTATCAGCGCCTCCTCGCAGCGCGCTCGGCCTCCGGGCCGGCGCCCCTTCGATCGAATCCAAGGAGGTACCGATGAGCCATGCGAGCAATCCGAGGTGGTGGGATGAGCACAAGACGTCCGGGTGGGAGCGCGTGAAGGAAGCGCTGCGCCGCGACTGGGAGCAGACCAAGGCGGACTTCACCAACAACAAGGGGCAGGAGCTCAACCAGGACATCGACGACACGGTGAAGCAGGCGCTCGGAAAGCAGCCGATCCCGCCGCCCCACGTGCCGAACAGCAACTGGGACGACGTCGAGCCCGGGCTGCGCTACGGCTGGGGCGCGGCGGGCCAGTACAGCGAGCACAGCGACTGGGACGACCGGGTCGAGAGCAAGCTCCGGGAGGAGTGGAACGACATGAAGAGCGGGCGCACCTGGGACCAGGCCAGGGGCGCCGTGCGGCGCGGCTGGGAGTCGGCGCGGCGAAAGGCGTCCTGAGCCGCGCGCGGGCGCCGCTGCCGAGCCCGGCGGTCCGCTCCCGGATCACCGGCGGGAGGAGGGGAGCAGCGCCTTCAGCGCGTCGTGCAGGCGGCGGTACGTCATGAGCTCGCCCCACGGCGCGCCCTCCCGCACGAGATCACGGGCGACCTCCGGGCCGATGCCCGCGAGCACGCAGGCGCTGCCGAGGAGCCGCACCGCCGTCGCCACGCCCAGGAAGAGCGTGAGGGCGCTCGCCTCCATCCGGTCGAGCCCGGTGACGTCGATGACCACCGCGCGCGCCCGCCTGGCCGTGACGGCGGCGAGGAGCCGCTCCATCAGGTGCGCGCACCGCTCCTCGTCGACGGAGCCGATCACGGGGACGCAGAGGATCCGGCTCCAGACCTCGAGGATGGGCATGGACAGCGCGCGCATCACGGCGCGCTGGTGCTCGATGAGCGTCAGCTTCTCGGTGATCTCCCGCTCGTGCGCGAGCTCGCGCGCCCGGGCGAGCTCCTCCTCGGCGCGGGCGCGCGCGAGCGCCTGCGCCGCCGCGGGCAGGAGGCGGCGCACGAGGCTGACGTGGCGCGCGTCGAAGAAGGCGCGGGTCGGATGGACGAGCACGAGCAGCGCCCGCAGGGGGCCGGCCTCGAGCGGCGCGTGGAGCGCGGAGCCGTAGCGCTGGAGGATGGACTCCGGCTGGCGCTGCCACTCGACGAGCTGGCTCAGATCGAAGCTGGCGACCGGCCGGCCCGCGAGCGCGCGCGTGAACGCGGGCCCGGCCTCCCACGCGGTCCCGGACAGGCCTGGATCGGTCGAGAGGAGGACGTGGCCGTCCGGCCCCTCCGCGAAGGCGATCACCAGCCCGGCGGCGGCGCCGACCCGCTGCGCGGTCGCGTCGACGACGCGCGCCAGCGTCTCCGCGAAGGTCCCCGGCTCGGTGAAGAGCAGGAGCGCCTCCGCCAGCCCCTCGGCCTCCAGCCGGAGCGCCCGTTCCTCCTCACGCGCGCGCTGCAGCTCGGCGATGGTCTCGCGGGCGGCCTCGTCCTCCATCACATCTCAGTGGCCGAGCAGGACGACGCCGATGGAGAGGTTCGCGTGCTGGTTCTTGCCCCGGGCGAAGCACCCCTGTTCGCCGAAGGTGAACCTGCCGAGGAACGGCGTCGCCCCGAGCGAGGCGACCACCCCCTGGGCGACGCGCTCGATCTCGTCGCGCACGGCGAGCATGCACCCGGCGCAGAAGATCACGAGCGCGCCCTGCACGCGGAACGAGGGCGGCGCGGCCTCCAGCGCGGCGTCGATCACGGAGCGGACCCGGCCGATCAGGCTCTCCCGCGATCCGTGCATGAGCACGAGCTCGTCCCCGTCGTGGATGTTCGCGCTGAGCGTGATGGAGTTGTCCTTCTCCACGGTGCTCGGGTGGATGAGCAGGAACTGGGGGACCTTGCCGATCCAGCCCGAGGGCCGCCCGAGCGGGTGGAACGCGCTCTGCTCCAGGATCGATCCGCCGCCGAGCTGCGCGGAGATCAGACCGTCGGTCCAGCGGTTGTAGACCTCGGCGGCCGGCAGCCCGTCGATCTCGGGCAGGCGCCTGCCCTCGGCGCGGTTCACGCGACAGCGGTGCTCGGTGGGGACGTAGCCGCTGCTGAATGCATAGGAGATCTCCCCTGACGGGTAGAGCGCGGACAGCAGCACGGCGCCCTCGTGGGCGCGCCCGCGCTCCAGCTGCGACTGGCGCCCGTCGAGGGAGTCCGCCGCCGACGAGCCGCCGAACACAGGCACGTTGGGGCCGACCACGTCCTCGATGCCGAGCAGGACGTCCTCCTCCGCGCCGGTCTGCGCGGTGAGCCAGAGCAGGGCCGGGAGCTCGCCTGCGCGCCCCGCGTCCTCGATCGCGCGCCGCGCCGCGCGCGCGCCGGCCGCGCGCGGGGCGCCGTCGATCCGCTCGGCCGCGACCCCATAAGCGCCCTCCGCGTCGGCGAGCCCGAGCAGGGCGAGGCCGGGGCCGGGCGCGCCATGGACGCCGGCGCCGGTCATGACGGACAGGCACGAGCTCGATCCGTGGACACGCACCGACGGCGGCAGCGCCGCGGTGGCGCGCGCGAGCTCGCCGACGTCGTAGGGCTCGGTGTAGCTCAGGAACACGTGATCGGGCTCCGCGCCGAGGCTCGCGCGGAGCGCGGACATGGCCTCGCCGAACGCCGTGCTCGCCGCCGCCGCGGTGGACGCCGAGGTGGCGATCTTCATGTGCCCCGCTCTCCCGTGCTCTCGATCCGATCCGCCGGATGCGGCGCGCTGCCTGGCGAGCTCGACAGGATGTCTGTCGCGATCATGACATTTCCCTCCATCGGCGTCCTGCCTCCCGCGGGCCCAGATCGACGCAATTCCTGGCGTATATACACGAATTCTCGCCGCGAAGCCTCTTGCGCTCACCCGACGAACAGGTGCCGCGCATAGCCGTAGACGTACGCGGTGATGAGCAGGGCGGCGGCGACGTCGAGCAGGAAGCCCGTCCTGATCATCGCCGGGAGGCGCACGTAGCCGCTGCCGAACACGATCGCGTTGGGCGGCGTGCCGGCGGGCAGCATGAAGTCGCACGACGCCGCGATGGTGGCCGCGAACAGCACGCCGAGGTCGCGGGGGAGCACGTTGAGGGCGACGTTGACCGTCGCCGTGTTGGAGGCCAGCGCCGAGAGGGCGATGGTGCCGGCGCTGGCGAGGCCGATCTGCGCGAGCAGCGGCGCCTCCGCGACGGCCGCGAGCTGCGCGGCCATCCACGCGGACAGGCCGCCCCCCTCGATGCCGGCCGCCATCGCGAAGCTGCCGCCGAGCAGGACGAGCGTGCCCCAGGGCATCCGCCGCAGCGAGGCGAGCGAGAGGGCGCGCATGGCGAGCAGGCTCGACGCCGCGAGGATCGCCACGCCCGCCTCGACGTGCTTGCCCCGCACCGCGAAGGTGGCCACGGCGTCCGATCCCGTCGCGGCGCCGAGGCCCCGGAGCGCGGCCTGGAGGTGCGGCGCGATCGCGGCGCGCAGCGGGTCGCCGAGGATCCAGAGCGCGCTGGCCGCCGCGAAGACCGCGGCGACCTTCTTCTCGCCGCGGCTCATCGGGCCCATCGCGGCGAGCTCGCGGTCGAGCACGTCGCGCGCGTGGCCGGCGGCGAGCCCGTCCCGCCTGCCCACGCGCCACAGGGCGAGCCAGAGCAGCGGGACGAACAGGACCACGAACGGCAGGGCGATCGCCATGTACTGCAAGAAGCCGACGTCGCGGTGCAGCTTCTCCGCGAGGAAGCCGCAGAAGATCGAGTTCACGCCGGTGCCGATCTTCGTGCCGATGCCCCCGACGTTGGAGGCGTAGGCCACCGCCAGCATGATCGCCGTCCCGAAGTGCGAGAGCCGGCGCCCGCCGGCGGCCGACTCGAGCTGCGCGAGCAGGGCGAGGCCGATCGGGACCATCATCACGGCGGTCGCGGTGTTGGAGATCCAGAGGGAGATGGCGCTCGTGGCGACCAGCATGCCGAGCAGGAGCCGCCTCGGATCGGCGCCGATCGCCCGCATGATGTGGAGGGCCACCCGCCGGTGCAGGCTCCACTGCTCCATGGCCGCGCCGATCGCCATGCCGCCCAGGAACAGGAAGATGTAGGCGTCGAGGAACGGCGCGACGGCGCGGGCCGCGTCGCCGGCGGGCCCGCGGCCGAACACGCCGAGCAGCGGGAAGAGCACGAGCGGCAAGCACGCGGTGATCGCGATGGGGAGGACCTCGAAGAGCCACCACAGCGCCATCCACGCCGCGACAGCGGCCGCGTACGCGGGGCGGTGGCCGTGGCCGGGGATGGCGTGGAGCCCGCTCGGGATCAGCGCGATCGCGAGGGCGGCGGCCGGGCCCGACGCGACGCCGAGCCAGCGCAGCGGGCTCACGCGGGGAGCGGGCGCGCGGCCGCGGCGCGGCGCGCCCGGCGGCGTGGCGGAAGGGTCGGGCTGGCGCTGCATGCGCGCCTCTATCGCACAGGCGCCTCGCCCTTGCGGAGCTCGTCGTACCAGCGCGCGTAGGCCGTGGACGCGACGAGGCGCCGGTTCTCGTCGGGAGCGCCGTCCGTCCACCACGGCGGACCCCGCTCGCCCAGGGCGATCTTCGCCGCGTGCACGCGGCGGCGCGCCTCCCGCAGCGCCCGCTCGTCGCCCGCGCGCAGCGCGCGCCCGACCTCGCGCCGCGCCGCCATGAGCTCCGCGACGAGGCGCTCGCGCACGTCCTCCGGCAGCGCGGGGTTGGTCCGACGCCACAGGCGCCCGCGCACGATCAGGTAGCGACCGTCGGGCGTCACGAGCGGCGCCGGCGCGGCGCTCGCGGGGCGCTGCGGGGCGCTTCCGGCGCGCTGCGGGGCGGTCGCGGGGCGCCGTGAGGCGTTCGCGCGGGGGCTCATGCGGCTGCGCTCCAGCAAATCCCGGGCGCGCCGCGGGCCGGGCCTGGCACGGCGTTCGCCTGTCGACGGCCACCGATGGGTGCAAAGGAGAACGCGCGATGAAGGTACTGGTGACCGGCGGCACAGGGGTGGTGGGCCCGGAGGTGGTGCGGCGACTCCTGAGGAAGGGGCACAGCGTCCGGCTCCTGTCGCGCCACGCGAGCGACGATCGCAAGGCGTTCGAGGGCGACGTCGAGGCGTTCGACGGCGACATCGGCGACGCCGCGTCGGTGCACGGCGCCGCCGAGGGGTGCGACGCGGTCGTCCACCTCGCGGCGGTGGTGGCGGAGCGGCCGCCGGAGGTCACGTTCGAGCGCGTCAACGTCGAGGGCACGCGCAACCTCGTCGCCGAAGCCGAGCGGGCGCGCGTCCTGCGCTTCGTCCACGTCTCGTCGCTGGGCGCCGACCGGGGCGAGTCGGCCTACCACCGCTCGAAGAAGCAGGGCGAGGACATCGCCCGCACCTTCTCGCGCGAGTGGATCATCGTCCGCCCCGGCAACGTGTTCGGCCCGGGCGACGAGCAGATCTCGCTCCTGCTCAAGATGATGCGCACGCTGCCGGTCGTGCCCCTCGTCGGGAAGGGGGACGATCCGTTCCAGCCGGTCTGGTGCGAGGACTGCGGCGAGGCGCTCGCCGCCGCGGCCGAGCGCGCCGACCTCGCGGGGCGCGAGCTCGACCTGGCGGGCGCCGAGGTGACGTCGATGAACAAGGTGCTCGACCGCTTCGAGGCCATGACCGACAGGCACCCGACCCGGCTCCCGCTGCCGGCGTGGATCGAGTCGACGGGGGCGAAGCTCGCGGCGAAGTTCGGCATCGAGACGCCGGTGAACGCCGACCAGATCACGATGGTGACCGAGGGCAACGTCATCCCCGAGGGCCGCGAGAACGCCCTCGACGTGCTCGGCGTCCAGGCGACGCCGCTCGACGAGGCGCTGGGCAAGCTCGGCGACTCGCTGCCCGAGCGGCTGCCGTCCGAGGGGATCGGCCCGATGCACCGCAAGCTGTACCGCGCGGTGATCCGCGGCTCGCGCCTCGACGCGGAGGGGCTGATCGCGCTGCTGCGCGACGAGTTCCCGTCGCTGGCGCCGCGCGAGACGGTCGTGGTCGGCGCGGAGCCCGCGAGCCCGAAGCGCATCGCGCCGGGCGCGACGCTCACGATGGCCTTGCCGCTGCGCGGGCACGTCCAGGTGCGCGTCGAGGAGGTCGCGCCCCGCGCGATCACCCTCGCGACGCTCGAGGGCCACCCGCTCGCGGGCGCCGTGCGCTTCCTGGCCGAGCCGGCGGGCGACGGGGCGGTCCGCTTCGAGGTGCAGACGTGGAACCGCGCGTCGACCCTGGCCGATCTGCTGGTGATGGAGACGCTGGGCGGCGCGATCCAGACGTACACGTGGACCTCGCTGGTCGAGACGGTCATCGAGCGCAGCGGCGGCCGCGCGGAGAAGGGCGTCGAGGTGACGCGCGACGACCCGGACGAGCAGGAGGGCAAGGCGTTCGAGCGCTGGCTGGAGGAGCTCATCCTCCGCCGCGTGCGGCGCGACGACGCCCCGGCGCCCGCGATGGCCGCGGGGTGAGGGGCTGCGCGCCGGCCCGGCAGCCTCGGCACGGTGGATGGCGGTGTCGCTTCATGCCCCGATCGTGGCGAGGGTCGGGGCAACCCGCCACGCGAGGCGCCGAGCTCGTCCGCGGCATGTGCTAGGTGCAGGGCGCCCGCCCGCGCGTCGCGCGCGGCCTCCGCTGGGCAGAGCGAGCCACCGTGTCCCACCCCCTCGTCATCAAGGATGATCTGACCGTCCCCGTCGCCCTCCTGAGCTGGAGCGCCGTGCGCGCGTCGGGCCCCGGCGGTCAGAACGTCAACAAGGTCGCCTCGAAGGTCGAGCTGCGCCTCGACTTCGCGGCGTGGCCGGAGCTCGCCGCCGACGCCAAGGCGCGGCTGCGCGAGATCGCCCGCGGGCGGCTCGACGCCGAGGGACGCCTGCTGATCGTGAGCCAGCTCACGCGCGATCAGCAGCGCAACCTGGACGATGCGCGCGAGAAGCTGCGCGCGCTGCTGCTGCGGGCGCTCGAGCCGCCGGTGCTGCGGAGGCCGACGCGGCCGACGCGGGCGTCGAAGGCACGGCGGCTCGACGAGAAGCGGCGGACGGGCGAGAAGAAGCAGGTGCGCCGCGGCGGCCACGCCGAGTGAGGCGGGGCGCGGTCGCGCCGCGCTCGCCGTCAGCGCTTGCGCCGGGAGCGCGCGACGACCGCGGCCGCCGTCGTCGCGGTGGCCGCCTTCGCGAGCCATCGGCGCAGCTTGTTCACGTCGTTGCAGCCGGCGATCGCGCGCGCCACCCCGGCCGGTATCGCGATTCCGCGCGACCGCAGCACGGTGGTGATGGCCTGCTGCGCCATCCTGAGCTCGCCGATGGCCTCGCCGCGGGCCTCGTCGATGGCCTCGCCGTCGGCCTCGCCGACGGCCGTGCCGCGGCCCTCGCCGTGGGCCACTCTGCGCGCCACGCGTGCGGCGAGCGCTTCCACGAGCGCGGGCACGCGCTTGTCAAGCAGCGCCCGGGCCACGGCGTCGTCCGAGGACGCGGCATCGAATAACGATTGAATCGGCATCGGGCGCACGAGGCACGGGTCCTCGATGGTCGCGTTCTTCGGGAGGGGCTGCCAGCCGTCGGTCTCGCGCGACCACTCCAGCACCCGGCGCTGCTTCACCAGGATGCAGAACACCCGCCGCACGCCGCGCCCGATGAGCCGGCGCGCCTTATCGGTCGGGACGGCGAGGGCCTGCTTCTCGCAGATCTCGAACGCCATCTCCTCCAGCCGCCGGCGGCCTCCGCGGTCGGGCTTCTGCGCGAAGACGCTGGCGTCGGGCGCGTGATCGCTGGCCTCGTCGGTCCGGGTGAGCATGTCGACGGCGCCGCGGTAGCCCTTCGCGACGTGGGCGCCGAGCACGTAGGTCAGATCGAAGTGCTGGGTTGCCTGCGGCGGCTCGGCCGGGGCGGCGAACAGCTCGGCGCCGTCGAGGTACTCCACCCGCGTCTCGGGCGGGGCCAGCCGGTCGTCCACGTGCGGCAGGCGCGCGCGCGCCCTGCCGCCCGAGGTCGATGGCGCGTTGGGCGTGCGACCGGAGCCGTCGACGCCCGGGGCGAGGGGGGCGCGATCTCGCTTGGGCATCGGCCGCAACATAGCGCGGCGCGCGCGCCTGGCAGCGATGGACGTGCGGGCGGCGCACGCGACGCCGCGCTTACGCCGGAGCGGGCCGGATCATTCGTGCGCCTTCAGATACCCCAGCTCGTGAAGCCCCATCCACCCGACCTCCGGGTCCGTGCACGCGCCCTCCCTGAGCTGCGCGACGAAGGCCTCGATCGGCTTCTCGATCACGTCGATGAACTCGGTCTCGTCCAGCGACTGCGCCCCGCGACGCGCGCACTCCACGGCGAGGAACGCGTGCCGCTCGATCGTCGAGTAGGCGCACTCGAGCGGTCGGCCGAGCGGAAGGAGCCGCCCGGCGACATACCCCGTCTCCTCGAGCAGCTCGCGCGCCGCTGCGTCCTCCGGGGTCTCGCCCGGCTCGACGCCGCCGCCGGGGAGCTCGTCGAGGATCCGGTCCGGCCCCGGCCTGTACTGGCGCGCCAGGATCACGCGATTCTCCAGTGAAATCGGGAGGATGCAGACGACCCGCCCCTCCTTCTTGAGCGAGAACGTGCGCACCTGCCCGTCCGGAAGCTCGAAGGTGACGTCCTCGATCCTCCGCCACGGCGAGTGCTGGATCACGCGCCGCTCCAGTGCCTTCCACCGCACGACCGCCATGAAGAACCACCTCCGAGCCCGGGCGCTCCGGATCGTCCGCGGCGAGCCCGGAGGGGCATGGGTAGCCCATGGCGACCGCGGCCACCAGGTCGCGCGGGCCGGTCCCGCGGGGCCGCGCGCGGCGCCCCCGCCCACCGCGCAGCGGCGCGCACCCGTGATGGCGGGCCGGAGATCGGATAGGACAGGGAGTCGAGCGCCATGGGCCCCACCGGCTGTATCAAGGCCATCCGACTCTGCGTCCTCACCGCGTCGCGCGCGGGCGTCGACCCGCGCGCGGCCCTCGCCGCCGCCGAGGTCGACCCCGCCCTGCTCGAGGACCCGACCGCCCGCGTTCCGCACGACACGGTCGTCCGCGCGTGGACCCGCGTCCCCGATCTCGCGCGCGACCCCGCGTTCGGCCTGCACGCGGCCGAGCTGCTCGTCGACCACCTGTTTGACGTCGTCGATTTCGTCACCGGCCAGTGCGCCACGGTGCGCGAGGTGATCGGCTGCGTGCTGCGGTATCAGCGGCTCATCCACGATGCCCTGGACGTGCGGCTCACGGTGGACGGCGCGCGCGCCCGCATCTCGCAGCGCTTCGTCGGCGCCGTCGCGCCGCCCCAGCTCTCGAGCTTCATCATGGGCCTGTGGGTCCTGCGCGCGCGCGCCCTCACCGGCGTGCCGTTCGCGCCCCACCGGGTCACCTTCGCCCACGCCGCCCCGGCGGATCGCGCCGAGTACGACCGTCTCCTCGGCGTGCCGCTCGCCTTCGACGCGGACGAGAACGCCGTCCTGTTCGACGCCTCGTTCCTCGACGCCCCCACGCTGCGCGCGGATCCGGCGCTGGGCGCCGTCCTCCGCCGGCACGCCGACGAGCTGCTCGCCGGCCTCCCGGCAGACCCCAGCGTGCGCAGCGCGCTCGAGCGCCACCTCATCGAGTCGCTCGGGCGCGGCGCCCCCGACGTCGCCGCCGCGGCGCGCGCCCTCGGCATGAGCGCGCGGACCTTGCAACGGAGGCTCGGCGACGAGGGCGAGAGCTACAAGAGCGTCCTCGACGAGGCGCGCCGCAAGCTCGCCGTGGCCCACATGCGCGAGCGCGGCCGCACCATCTCCGAGGTCGCGTTCCTCCTGGGCTTCTCCGAGGTGAGCGCCTTCTCGCGCGCCTTCCGCCGCTGGACCGGGCACAGCCCCGCCGCGTACCGCCGCTCCGCCTGACGAGCGCATCGAAGGGCGCGAGCTGCTCGGGGTCGGTCAGGAGACGGGCCGGAGGGGGCGCTCTGCACGGGGAACGTCGGACACGGCGAACGTGCGCATGATCGGCAGGGTTATCATGCGGCCCCTTGGTGAACGCGGCCGCGTAGGCCTCGTTGGCGTGCAAGGGGAAAACAATTCATGGATGCAGAAATAATCCTGAATGGTTTCGAAATGTTGACTGCTGTACCCGGCCGCTACGCGGCAAGCGCGGGGAGGCCGGGGGAGCTGTACGGTGCCATGGGCGCGCGCCCGTGCCGGTGCTGGCGGTCGCGGGTGACATTTGCCGCACCGCTGTCGTTGAGGTCCACGAAACCGGCTTTTTGATTAGAGTGGTAGTCGTCAGTGGCAGGGGGCAGTCAGGGTGCCTCTCGGGGGAGGAAGGGGCCCCCCTTGGGGCAGTCCGACTGCCCTCCGGCATCGAATTCGGCCCCCGAGAGGCAGTCGAGGTGCCTCCCCGGCATCGAATTCGGCCCCCGAAGGGCAGTCGAGGTGCCTCCCCGGCATCGAATTCGGCCCCCGAAGGGCAGTCGAGGTGCCTCCCCGGCATCGATGTCTCGTTCCCGAGGCAGCTCGCGTGCCCCTTCGACACCGAGGTCGACCGCCCGAAGGCAGTCGAGGTGCCTCCAGACACAGAATCGGGTCGCCTGGTACGACGCGAGAGACAAGCGGCCGATGCGCTGGCGCGTCCAGTGGGGGCGGCCCCGCACCGCCCGCGCTCGGAACACACGACGGCGCGCAACGTCAACCGCCGCTTGTCAGCAGGCGTCCTGGGGCAGCGACGTTGCTCGCCGTGCTTGTCGACATGCGCTTTGCGTTGGCGTCGCTTGCTGCGCTTATCGGCATGCGTACTGCAGCGCTGTTGCCCACTGCGATTGTCGGCATGCGTCTCGCAGCGCGGTCGCTCGCCGTTGCCTCCAGCCGGCCGGTGACGTCGCGCTCGGAGGGCGGGGTCCCTGCTGTTTGCGCCAGAGGCGGGTTTAGGGGGCCCGAAGAGCGCGCTACGTCGCCCGCCGGCTGGTCAGGGCGGTGGGCCCCCGCCCGACCCGATCGACGCGGTGACGGCGAGCCTTCTCGACGGTCTGGAGCGAATCATGGCAACGCGTTCATTGGCAGACTTGATGTACGGGGTCGTTGATGCCGTAATAGTGATCTGTCAAGGTAAAATCAGGCCAGTATTTGTACCAAAGGCCGAGGTGTCTCTGGTTGCCGGGCGGGTCGTTGTGAAAGAAGTCTTCGGTGAGGGCGGCGAGCTCGAGCCGCTGCACGTTGCGGGTGGCGACGGCGGCCGGCGACGAACCGAGCATGCCCCCGAGCGGGACGGCGCCCGACCAGCTCGTGGTGCTCGTCCACTGGTTGTGCCAGAGGCGGCCGTCGAGGCCGCGCACGAAGACATCGAAGCGGTCAGGGCCCCACGACGCGATGGCCGGCGCCGAACCGGGGTAAAGCAAGGTGCCATCCAGGGGCTGGGGGCCGCCCCATGCGCCGCCACTCTTGACCGAGATCCAAGGCCGGTCGTCGATGCCGTGGCCGGCGACGTGTACCATGCCGGCGGCGGCCGAGACGGCCGCGGGCTTGCCGACGAAGGTGCCCGTGTTGATCGCCGACCACGAGGCCGACCAGCCGACGCCCTGGTCGAAAGTGCGCACGTAAAACCGGTTGTCGCTGCCGCGCACGAAGACCTCGAGGTGGTTGAGCCACGACGCGATCGCGGGCGCCGAGGCCGCGCCG
The DNA here is from genome assembly GCF_051524405.1 of Sorangium sp. So ce119. Taxonomy (NCBI): domain Bacteria; kingdom Pseudomonadati; phylum Myxococcota; order Polyangiales; family Polyangiaceae; genus Sorangium; species Sorangium sp. So ce119. The sequence goes on from NZ_CP150310.1 coordinate 1,870,914, forward strand.
CCGGCGGGCGCCCCGATCGACGACCAGTTGCTCCACGTGCCTGAGTAGGTTCGAATGTAAATGTTGTTGTTCGACGCCCGGGCGACGAGGTCGGTGCGGCCCGAGGCCCACGACGTGACGGCAGGGTCGCTGTTGAACATGACGCCGGCGGGCAGCCCAGTCAGCGGGTGTTGCACCCAGTCAGACCACGATTGAAACGCGCCCCCGTTGTAGGTCTTGTATTTTTGGTAAATGCGCCCAACGTGGTTGGTTTTGTCGTCTTCGCCGCGAACGAAGAAAGACAGGTCGGGGGCGCCCCACGATGTGACCGCGGGGTCGCCGGCCATGTACACGGCGCTCGCGCCCGAGCCGGCGAGCACGTGCTCGAGGGGGTGGTCGGCGCCCATATCTTTGCCCAGGTTGTGAAAAGGCACCCAGCCGGCGTACGACCGGTAGAGTTCGAGCACGGCCGAGCCGTCGGCGGCCGTGGGCCCGTTGTTCGGCGCTTCGTTGGCCGAGCCGGCGGGGACCCAGCCATCATGGTTGGCCTCTTGATGGTCGAGCTCGCAGATATCGGTCGAGTTTGGGTAGCCCATGACCGAGGTCGAGTCGAAGGGGCCGAAAAGGCCGGTGATGCTCGGCTGGTCGCCCGCTGAGGCCGCGGGCCAGGCGCGACATTTGAAGGGCAAGCCGCGCGGCGGCGCGCCTGCGGTCTCGGGCTCTTCACAGAAATACGATTTTGAAAGGCGGACGTACCGATCGCGGTCGTGGCGCTCGAAGTTGTGGGGCAGCCCAATAACGTGACCCAGCTCGTGCGCAATGGTTTGGGGCGACTGGTTGGCGTCGATGCCCATATCCCAGTTGCCCGCGTCGGTCGGGGTACCGCCATTGTTTCTCTGCAGGTTGATGGTCAGCCATCTCGCTTCGCCGGCGCAATTGTTGGCGGGGCACTCGACGAAGTCGAGCGCCCCGCTGGTCGCTTGCTCCCAGAGCTCGGTGACGCGACGAATTCGAGCTTTGTCGAGCGACGAATAGTTGCCCTCGAACCGGAAGGGGATGCGAGCATTCGGCCAGGGGTAGCCGCCGCAAGAAACGTATTGGCATTGCTGATTTGCGGGGGGGGCGCACGAGGTGAGGGGCGGTTCGCTTTCGAGGCCGGTCTCGCACGCAATTGCCACGGCGGGCGAGGCGACCGCGTCGACGGGCTCGGGCGCCGTGGCGTCGGCGTCGTCGACGGGCGCGTCGCACGCGCCGATGCCGGCGAGAAAAGCGAGGGGAAGGGCGGCGAACGTTCGGTGGCGTAGCATAGACAAGTATGAACCTCTTTGTGATGAGAGCTGGCAACGGGCCCGTGGCGGGCGCAGGTGAAGATCGGCCGGGGGCGAGTCGTTGCGGGCCCCTGCGCCGTCGGGCGGCGCGCACGCTTCACGGGTCGACGCGCGATGGCGCGCTGCGAGGGCATGGCGCTCAATTCATGCCGGGGCTTTGGCAGTACTCGCAAGCTACGTGCCGCCCGCCGACGGGGGCCTATGGGCAACCCGGGGCGCCACACGCCCGCGAAGGGCACCCTGCGGGCCGCGCGCCTCGAGGTGCGCTCTCGGCTGCGCGGGGCCTGTCACGCCGGCGCGCTGGCGCGTCAGCCGGCCGTCGGCGCGTCAGCCTGCGGTTGACGCGCCAGCCCGACGACCGGCGCTCCGACCCAGGTTGGGATCGTGGCTCGGGAACGAGGCGATCGACACGCGAGGATCGGAGCGGCGGAGCCTCGGCCACCACCGCGAGCCGGGGAATACCGGGTGAGCTCCCGTCGCTAACTCACGCGCTGAGCGATTCACGGGTGCGGTGGGACTGGCATGGTGCTCGCTGAGGATAGTCCGCGCAAAGCGATTCCGATTTGTCGAGAACGCGTCGATGATCTCGCCAGAGGAAACCGTGTACTCGGGCTCGACGTGGCGCCGCAGCCACTCCCTGCTGGCGTGCTCTGCGTCGGAACCGCGGTTTCCGTTGTGGTCAAGCACGCGGGCACGCTCCGCAGCAACGAGCAGCGATTTCGTTTCAAGGTCCATGTACGTCTGGATCCGTCGATGATGACTGGTCATCCTTTGCACTTCCCCGCGCGCCCGTCCTACCAGGCGCCAGGACGGCCACTCCCTGGCGCGCGAGCTCATCGATCCGGCCGAGCTCGGCCAGGTCGCCGGTGAGGTCCTCGAGCGCGGGCCTGTGCCGCGGCCAGGCTGAGCGCAGAGCGGCCGCGGGGACGAGGTGGACGCCCGCGAGCCGGGCTCGGGGCCGTCAGTGTCCGCCTGGCCGGTGCGCGGAGCCGGCCGTGAAGGTCGAGGGACGCATCGGGCGCTGGTGACTGGCCGTTCGTCGACCAGGTGGTTGACGAACGCCGAAGACTCCACGCGGCATCGCTTCCAAGCGCGAGCTCGAAGCCGCAGCGCGCGAGCTCGAAGCGCTGGTCGCGTGATTCCAGCTCGTGCCGCCAGGGCCCGCCGGTCCGATCTCGAAGGTGACGCCCTCGAGCGTGAGCTGGTCCTCGTCGAGGTAGGCGACGCGCGACGCCGATCGAGTCGCCGCCACGCCCTGGGCCGCCGTAGCCGCCGGGCCCGCCATCGCCACCATCGGGGGAACGTCGTGCTGACCGTGGCCTGACGGCGCGCCCGGACAACACGTTGGCGCCGCCGGTCAAGGACGGGACGCGCGCTCGTCCGCATCCTTGCTGGCATGACGTACATCATTCCGAGCCAGGCGCAGGCGCACGCGGGATTGCGCGCCATCAAGGACGTCCTCACCTCGGCCGGCCCCCTCGACGAGCCACGCCGCGCCGCCATCGCCGCCGTGCAGCGGCACCTCCTCCACACGGACCTCGACATCGACGCGCTCGCCCCGATCACGCCCGAGGAGCTCGCGCGCGCGGTCGGGGACCCCGCGCTCCGCGAGCAGCTCGTCAACGGCCTGTGCGCCATGACGCTGTGCGGCGAGCGCATCGACGAGCGCGAGCTGATCGAGGTCGAGCGCTTCGCCGCGGCGCTGGGGGCCCGCCCCGACGCGGTCCGCCAGATCCATCGCCTCCACGAGCGGCGGCTGCTGCTTTTGCGCATCGACATCGCCCGCAACGCGCTGCTCGGCAAGAGCGTGCGGCGCATGCTGGACGAGGGCGGTGTTTACGGCCTTGCCAGGAACCTCGCGAGCTTCGCCGGCCTCGCGGAGAACGAGCCCGTCGCCGCGCGCTATCGCTCCCTCGAGGGGTACAGGGAGGGCACCCTCGGCAAGGCGCTCTTCACCTTCTATCGAGCGAACGGCTTCGCTTTTCCCGGCGAGAAGCGCGGTGTGCCCGAGGGCGTGCTCACCCACGATCTCAGCCACATCCTCGCGGGCTACGGCACGGACCTGCGCGGCGAGGCGATGACGATCGCCTTCCAGGCGGGGTATCGCCGCGAGAACCCGTTCGGCATCCTCGTGTTCCTGCTCGTCCAGCTCCAGCAAGGGGTCCAGCTCACGGTGCTCGCGCCCGCGCAGCAGGGGATGCTCGCGACGCCCGGGCTCGCCGACGACATCGTGCGATCGTTCGTTCGAGGCACGAGGATGAACATCGATCTGATGGATGACTGGGACTTCTGGTCCGTCATGGCGGTGGATCTCGACGAGCTGCGCCGCCTTTACGGCGTGCTCCCCCTGGCGGCCGCGGCCTGATCCGCCTTATCCGCCGAAGCCCCCGGCGGCCGTCTTCGAGAATGACGCGCCGCCCTGGCTGGCGCGCACCGCCGACTGGGAGAACAGCGCGAACGCCTTGCGGATGTCGGCCGCGTCGCTCTTCGGCGTCAGGATCCAGCGGTCCTCGATCCCCATGTCGCGGAAGACGGCGTGGAAGTCGGTGTTGCCGTCGTGGATGCCGATCGCCGCCACGATGTGGGACTCGGCGCGCCGCATGTCGCGGACGAGCGCGCACACGTCCTTTGCCTTGGCCCACGTCGAGCCCGCGTCGGCGCCGTCGGAGATGATCAGCGTGACCGTGCGCGCCGGGACGCCGCTCAGCGCGAACTCCTGCGCCTTCGCGATCACCGTGCCGAGGAGCACCACCGTCTGGTCGTAGAGCGGCGTGCCGAGCTGGGGATCGTAGTTCTTCGTGTCCATCTTCACCGCCTGCGCGATCGGGCAATACGGGTACAGCACCGTCCCGTTCAGATAACGATTGTGCGCCAGGATGGAGTCGCGCTGCCTGGAGTCGGCGAGGGCGCTCACCACGAGGTTGTGCCCGTCCCGCACCGCCTTGGCGTTGCCGGCGAACTTGATGGATCCCGAGTCGTCGGGCATCACCGTGACCAGCACCACCTCCGACGACGCCACGTCGTCCACCTGCACGCCGAAGCCGGCCTGGATCTGGGCGCCGATGTCGGTGATGTGCAGCGCCTGCATCGCCTCGGGCGAGAGCGCGCCCTCGTCCCGCGCCGCCTCGAAGAGCTGCTCGATATCGAGCGAGCCATCGCGAGCCGGCCTGTTCCCGTCGTCCTTGCTCATGTTCATCGAAACCTCCACGGTCACACGTTTCAAGCGCGCGAAATCAGGGGCGGCCGGCGCTGGTCGCGCGTTCGCCGGCGCTCTTCCTTGGCTCGATGAGAGGAAGAGAAGAGATTTGAACCACAGAGGCACAGAGGGCACAGAGGGGAGAAGGAGAGAAAATATTTATCTCTATCTATCTCTTCTCTCTCTCTCTCTCTCTCTCTCTCTCTCTCTCTCTCTCTCTCTCTCTCTCTCTTTCTCTCTTTCTCTCTTCCTCTGTGCCCTCTGTGCCTCTGTGGTTCAAATTCTCTCTTCTCTTCTTCACCTCACCGGCCCGGTCACCACCGCGCTAGACGAGCCAGCGCGCGATGGGGTCGGTGCTCTTCACCAGGTTCATGCCGGCCGCGGCGAAGCGGCTCAGCGCCTTGTCCGCCTCGGCGGTGAAGTCGGCGAGGAAGCCGCCCTTGCCGTCGGGCACCGTGACCGGCGACATGCAGTCGGTCATGACGTAGATCTTCTTCGCGAGCGCGCGATCGGTCAGCGCGATCTCCGTCAGGATGTCCTCGATCGAGCTGCGCACGCAGTGGCTCGCGGCCTGGCCGGCGATGATCACCGCGTCCGCGTGGAGCAGCGTCTTCAGGAAGAGCGTGCTCCGCTGCGCCAGCGGCTGACCGTCGTGCCGCGTGAGCACCTCGGGCTGCATCACCGAATAGTTCTCGGTGAGCGGGTTGCCGCCCTTCACCTCCACCCACGACTGCACCCCGCGCGCGAACGCGTGGAACATCCGCGCCTCGTGCACGACCCCCGCGAGCGCGTGCCCGTCGCTGCCGAGGATGCAGTGCGGCGGCCACAGGTAGAGCTTGTACTTGCCCGCCTTCTCGAGCTCCTCGCAGTAATACCGGACCTGCTTCATGAGCCACGGATAGCTGCCGCCGCAGAGCCACCGCGCCACGGCCGGGTTCGGCCGCACCTCGCCCGCGTCGATCTGCGCCGTCGTGATCTCGCGGTGCGCGGAGAGCGGACGGTCCTCGCGATCCACCCAGAAGGCCGGGAAGAAGATCTGGTATGCAAAGTGGGTGTCCATCGTGACGGTGACGTTCGTGATCGACCCGAGGTTCCTGTAGATGAACTCCGCGATGCGGCGGCTGTCGTCGACCGCGCCCGTGCCGCTCCTGCCGGCGACGTAGAGCGAGCCCTGCGGGAAGCAGAAGTCCTTCTGCACGTCGATGAGCAGGAGGTGGACGTTCTGCGCGTCGGCGGCCGACGGCTTCACGCCGTGCGCCTTCCTCCACGCCGCGGCCGCGCCGTGCAGCGCCGTCTCGTCCGGGTGATGACCCCACCGCTCGGCGTTCTTCGGATCATAGAAGGCGGGCAGCGGGAGCTCTGTCGTTTTCATTGTCTCTCTCCTCTCGAACGGCCCGCGCGCGCGGGCCTGAAGAACAGCCGTGGATTCACGAGATGCGAAGCAAGGTGATCGCCTGCGCGTCGACGACGAACAGCCCCTCGGGGCCGACGAGCAGCCGGGAAGCCTGGTTGACGAACGGCTCGGTGCCGGGGAACTGCCGCGCCTCGACGAGCGCTCCCCCGCGGACCTCGACGCGGACGACGCCGCTGTCGGTCGCAGAGAGCAGGAACCCCGACGCCGCGCACTTGCCGGTGAGCGCCCCGAGCCATGAGCCGCCCCCCGCGTCGCCGTCGGCGGCGGCCTCGACCTCGCCGTCCTCGCGCACGACAACGCAGCGGTGCACCGTGCGCCCCGCCTGCTCGGCGGCGAGGAACAGCCACGCGCGCGCGCGGTCGTCGCGCGAGCGCGCGCCGCCGGCGCTTCGCCCGGCGCCCGCGTCGAACACGCACGTGGCCGCGGTGAGCTTGCCGCCGGGGAAAGGCAGCTTGACCGTGTCCTTGAGGCCAGGCCGCTCGGCGTCGAAGACGAACGCGATCGAGACGCTCCCGGCGCGGTAGAAGCCGAGGCCGAACCTGGGGCCGACCCAGAACATCGTCTGCCCCTCGAGGACATCGCCCATCGCGACCGAGCCCGCCTCGCCCGAGAGCGCGGCCGCGCCCGGCCTGCCGCTGCGCAGGAGCTGGCCGCCGCGCGCCCAGTAACGGGCCCGCGCGTTGACGGCGAAGATCGGCCTCGTCCCGAGGCAATCCACCTGGATGCGCTCGGGCGCGGCGCCCGGCGAGAGCACCACGAGCTCGCCGCCGCGGCCGATCAGCGTCGCCCCGCCCTGCACCGCGAAGCGCATCGCGGGGTGGGGCGCGCCGGACATGACGACGGCGCCGTCCTCCCGCACGAAGCGCCCGCCCTCGTGCACCAGGGCAGAGAGCCCGCCGGCGCCGACGGACGCGGCAAGGATCACCCCGCGCGTGCTCAGGATCCGCGTCGCGAGCACCTCGCCGTGCACCACGGTGGACGACTTCACGGCCGCCGGCGCGGCGGAAGCGCAGGTCGGGCAGGCGGCGCGCGCGTGCTCGACGCCGCACGAAGGGCACCTCGTCCAGGCGAGCGCGTCGAGCAGCCGGCGCGGGAACACGCCGCGCTCGTCCTTGACGAAGACGCGGTACAGCGCGTCGAGCAGGTCGTCGGGCAAGACCCGGTACGGAATCGCCGGCTTCGGATACCGCACCTCGCGATCGAACACGGTGATGCGGCGGAGCGGCCTCGCGCTCTCGGGCACCCGCGCCGCCGCGGACCGCGGCCGGAAGACGCCGCCATACGGGCCGACGCAGAGCAGGCTCTGCATGACCATGACGGCGAACGCGTACCAGTCGGACTCGCGCGCGTAAGGCCGCGCCAGCATCGGGCGGGGGAGGGAAGGGTCGCAGAGCAGCGGATCGACGAAGCGCTCGGTGAACACCTGACAGAGGAACGGGCCGAACTGGAAGCTGTCGGCGTCGATGACGAACGCCTCGCCGCCGGCGACAAGCACGTTGAGATCGTTGAAGTCGCCGATCACCACGCCCCGGTCGTGGATCGCCGCCACCGTCCGGTGCAGCCGCGCGAGCACCCCGGACACGGCGGCCGCCGAGAGGCCGCCGTGGCGCATCGACGGCTCGCCGTAGCGCAGGAGCGGCTCCGCGCCGCGCACGAGGCGCATGGCGTACCCCACGATGCGCTTCTTCGACCTGTCGGTCGCGAGCTCGGCGGGCGCGATCACCTGGTCGGGCAGCGCCGCCGGGAACGCGCGCAGCTTGTCCTGGTGGCGCTCGATGCGGGCCTCGGCGGCGCGCTGCTCGGCGTCCTGACCGGCGTAATCCGGGTGATCGGGCGTCTTCCAGACCTTGAGCGCGCGGCCGTCGCCGAGGTCGAACACGTCCGCCTCCCCGCCCTTGCCGATCGAGGCCCGAGGATCGAGCTTTATCCGTTTCGTGCCCAGATACACGTCCACCTTCGCCTCCTTCGGGCGCAAGAAATGCCGAGCTGTCCTCCGCCGAGCCGCGCGCGGCGCGCGTCAATCGCGCTGCCGCGGGGATCTCCGCACCACCACCAGCGTCGTGTCGTCGCGGAGCAGCCCGCCCTCGCGATCCATGCGCTCTTCCTTCCACACCGGCCGCGCCACGTTTCGATTGATGAGCGCGAGCCGCCGCCTCACCGCGTCGGGGTTCCGGAAATACCGATCGTCCTCCCAGAACCTCGACAGCGGGCCGACCTCGCCGCCGCCGCCCGGGATCTGCCGCGCCGACGACTCCAGCAGATCGACGGCGCCGTCGGTCCCGAGCAGGGCAGCCCGGAGCGCGCTCGCCGGGAACGCGCGGTGCACGGTGAAGCGCGGCGCCTCGCCGCCGGGCGGGCGATCGAGCAGGCCATACCCGAGGTACGGGGGCTCGTTCCCCGGGAACGGGCCGAGCCGCAGGAGGTCGTCGCCGAGCGCGATGAGGCCGTCGCCGAGCGAGAACACGCACGCCCTGTCGCCGGAGATCGCGAGGCCGACCACGGTGAACAGGAAGAAGGTCGACACGACCTCGGCGAGGCGCCCGCCCATGGCGCCGGCCGCCGCCCGGAGCGGCGCGAGCGCGCCGCGCCGCACCTCTTCCCACGTCTCCGGCGACTCGATGTCTCCGCCCCGCCCGAGCGCGCCGAGCACCTGCTCGGTCACGATCCTCGCCCCGAGCGCCGCGCCCACCTCGCTGCGCGCGCCGCTGCCGCAGCCGTCGCACACCACCGCGGCCAGGCAGCCGCCCTCGATCCGGAAGGCATAGGCGTCCTGGTTGGGCCGCCCCGCCGCGAGGTGGTCGGTCCCGGTCACCGTGCCGCCGGCGACCTCGAAGGCCGCGTCGCCACCCATGTCAGCCAAGAAAGCGACCTCGCGAGGCATGGTGTTCCCTCCTGCGCCCGGGCTCGGTGAGCGGCCGGCGGTTCGTGTTGCTTACACACCAAGCTTAGTGTCGATCGTACACTTGTCAACCCGGCCGGAGGCGGGCCGGCCGCCCTCGCCGGGCGGAGCGCGCCCTGCGCGGGCGCAGGCCGGAGGGATGTGGCGCCCGGGGGCCGCCGGGCCGCGGCGGGCGCCTAGATCTCGAAGCTGAAGCCGTCCTTCTCGAGCCGCTCGTACTTCCGCCGGTCGAACCGGTAGAGCCGCGCCGCGCGGTGCGCGACGTCCTGCTCGACCTCGTCGAGCTCGACGAGCAGCCCGGTGCCGAGCGCCTTCTTCCGGAAGTTGCGCTTGTCGAGCGGGCGCTCGAGGATCGCCTCGTAGAGCCGCTGGAGCTGCGACAGCGTGAACTTCGGCGGGAGGAGCTCGAACCCGATCGGCCGGTACCGCACCTTGCCCTTGAGCCGCTCCAGCGCGGCCGCGAGGATCTCCTCGTGATCGAAGGCGAGCGCCGGCGTGTCGTCCACCGCGAACCACGCCGCCTCGCGGGCGTCGGTCGCCGCCTTGACCCGGTGATCCCCGAGCTTGACCAGCGCGTAGTACGCCACCGAGACGACGCGCTCGCGCGGGTCGCGCCCGAGGGCGCCGAACGTGTAGAGCTGCTCCAGGAACACCCCCGAGAGCCCCGTCTCCTCGGCGAGCTCCCGCCGCGCCGCGTCGTCCAGCGCCTCGTCGACGCGCACGAAGCCGCCCGGGAGCGCCCACCTGCCGCGGAACGGCTCGAGGTCCCGCCGGATGAGCAGGACCTTGAGGTCCCCGTCGTCGAGGCCGAACACGACGCAATCCACCGTCAGCGCCGGCCGCGGGTGCTCGTACGAGACAGACATGCGATCCTCCATCGGTGTATCCTGTACACGAACATCGGTGTCCGATGTACACTTTCCGGATCCGCGGCGCGCGGGGACGAGCGGGCGCCGGGGGGTCTTTTCATGCGCGCGTCGGCGAGCCAGGCGGGCTCAGGCTTGCTCCGCGAGGCGGCGCGATGTTTCCCTCCGCGCGTTCGCGAAAGGCTCCGCGAAGATCGGCAAACTCTCGACGCGCGGCGCGCGCTCGCGGTAGAAGATTTCCATGACGGGCGCTGGCGAGCTGACGGCGGGCGACGAGATCCAGAATGAGCTCGCGGAGGACCGCGGAGAGGCGGAGCTGCTGCTCCGCGCCGTCCTCGATCACCTCCCGATCAGCGTGGCCAGGTACGACCGAGAGGGCGTCTTCACCTTCCAGGACGGCAAGGGGCTCGGGGCCGTCGGCATGAAGCCGGGACAGCTCGTCGGCGCGAACGTGCTCGATCTCTACGCGGATCACGAGGAGGCCGTGGAGGACCTGCGGCGGGGGTTGGCGGGGGAAGCCTCGCACCGGATCCACGAGGCGCACGGCGTCGTCTTCGAGACATGGCAAGTCCCGGTGCGCGACCAGCGCGGGCAGCCCGAGGGGCTCATCACCGTCACGCTGGACGCCACCGAGGCGAGCCAGCGAGAGCGGGAGCTCCAGATACAGATCGAGATGATCGAGAAGCAGCAGCGGGTCATCCGCGACCTGTCGACGCCGATCATCGAGGTATGGGACAAGGTGCTGACGCTGCCGATGGTGGGGGTGGTGGACAGCCTTCGGATCTCCGAGGTGATGGACAACCTGCTCAACGCGATCGTGAACAAGGACGCTCGGTTCGCGATCCTGGATCTCACGGGGGTGGACGCGGTGGACACGGGGACAGCCGGTTACCTGATCGAGATGATCAACGCGATCCGGCTGCTGGGGGCGGAGGGGATCATCACGGGGATCCGGTCGAACGTGGCGCAGACGATGATCGCGCTCGGTCTCGACCTGTCCAGCGTGACGACGGTGGGCAACCTGCGCGCCGGCCTGAAGCTCTGCATGCGGCGCATGGCCGCGGCGGGCGAGCGCGGCGGCGGCGCGCCGGCGGCGAAATAGTAAGGCGCGCGGCGATCCTCTGGCGAGCACGGGAGCCGCGGAGGTGGCGAGTGCGTTGATCGCGCCGCGAGCGCCAGGCGAGCTCAGCGATGCGGTGCGATATTTCCTCCGGCGGGTTCACGAAACGTTCCGGCGGCGGTCGACAGACCCTCGACGAGCAGCACGCGCGCGGGGTAGAAGGCTTCCATGACGGGGGGCGGTACGTCGATGTCGCTGACGGGGGCGGAGATCCAGAATGAGGCCGGGGCGAAGCTCGGAGAGGCAGAGCTGCTCCTCCGGACCCTCCTCGACAACCTCCCGGTCGCCGTGTGCAGGTACGATCGCGAGGGCATCTTCAGGTTCCACGACGGCAAGGGGCTGGAGGTCTCCGGCATCAAGCCGGGGGAGCACCTCGGCAAGAGCGTCTACGAGCTCTACGCGGGCGCGCCGGGGGCCGTGGAGGCCATCCAGCAGGCGCTCGCGGGGAAGGCGACGCACACCGTCACCGAGGCGCACGGCATCACCTGGGAGACATGGTTCGTCCCCGTGCGCTACAACGGGGAGCCCGGCGCGGTCACGATCACCATGGATGCCACCGCGGCGAGGCAGCGAGAGCAGGAGCTCCGGAGCAAGCTGGAGCTGATCGAGAAGCAGCAGAGGGTCATCCGCGACCTGTCGACGCCGATCATCGAGGTATGGGACAAGGTGCTGACGCTGCCGATGGTGGGGGTGGTGGACAGCCTGCGGATCTCCGAGGTGATGGACAACCTGCTCAACGCGGTCGTGAACAAGGACGCTCGGTTCGCGATCCTGGATCTCACGGGGGTGGACGCGGTGGACACGCGGACGGCCGGTTACCTGATCGAGATGATCAACGCGATCCGGCTGCTGGGGGCGGAGGGGATCATCACGGGGATCCGGTCGAACGTGGCGCAGACGATGATCGCGCTGGGGCTCGACCTGTCCGGCGTGACGACGGTGGGCAACCTGCGCGCCGGCCTGAAGCTCTGCATGCGGCGCATGGCCGCGGCGGGCGAGGGCGGCGTCGCACCGGCGGCGAAATAGCGGTCGCGTCATGGGGGCAGGGAAGCCGTTGACGGGCGCGGAGATCGACAATGAGCCCGAGGCGGAGCCCGGAGAGGCAGAGCTGCTCCTCCGGACCCTCCTCGACAACCTGCCGATCGCCGTGTGCCGGTACGATCGCGAGGGCACCTTCAGGTTCCACGACGGCAAGGGGCTGGAGGTCTCCGGCATCAAGCCGGGAGAGCACGTCGGCAAGAGCTTCTACGAGCTCTACGCGGGCGCGCCGGAGGCGGTGCAGTCCGTTCGGCAGGCGATCGAGGGGGAGGCGTCGCACACGGTCACCGAGGCGCACGGCATCAACTGGGAGACATGGGTCATCCCCGTGCGCCACGGCGGGGAGCCCGGCGCGGTCAGCATCACCATGGATGCCACCGCGGCGGGGCAGCGAGAGCAGGAGCTCCGGAGCAAGCTGGAGCTGATCGAGAAGCAGCAGCGGGTCATCCGCGACCTGTCGACGCCGATCATCGAGGTATGGGACAAGGTGCTGACGCTGCCGATGGTGGGGGTGGTGGACAGCCTTCGGATCTCCGAGGTGATGGACAACCTGCTCAACGCGATCGTGAACAAGGACGCTCGGTTCGCGATCCTGGATCTCACGGGGGTGGACGCGGTGGACACGGGGACAGCCGGTTACCTGATCGAGATGATCAACGCGATCCGGCTGCTGGGGGCGGAGGGGATCATCACGGGGATCCGGTCGAACGTGGCGCAGACGATGATCGCGCTCGGGCTCGACCTGTCCAGCGTGACGACGGTGAGCAACCTGCGCGCCGGCCTGAAGCTCTGCATGCGGCGCATGGCCGCGGCGGGCGAGCGCGGCGGCGGCGCGCCGGCGGCGAAATGAGCGCGTGATGAGCGCGTGTGCGGCCGCGGATCAGCGGTGGATCACGAGGCGGGTCGACGGGTCCTTGCGCGTGACCTGGACGGCGTACCACCCCTCGGGCACGGCCGGCTCGGTCCAGTGAAATAGCCACTTCGCGTCGACCGGCGAGAGGTTCACGCACCCGCCGCTCTGCCCATCGCCCCAGTTGTTGTGCCAGTACGCGGCGTGCAGGAGGTACTTGCTGAAGAAGTGCTGGCTCCACGGCACCTCCGCCTCGATCCAGTCGTCCTCGTCGACGTGGGGCGTGATCAGCGTCTTCGTGATCCACTTGCGGTTGATGCGGTACTGGCCGAGCGGGGTCGTCGAGGGCGGCACGAACGGCTCGGCCTCGGTCCTCTCCGGATCCTCGGCCCCGTTGCGCCCGGCCGAGATCAGCGTCGCGAAGACGGGCCGGTCGCCCTCGTAGGCGATGAGCCAGCCCTCGAGCGCGGCGATCTCGATCCACGTGTTCCTCGGCCCCTCGGCCACCGCCTCGGGCGCGCCGCCGCCGAGCTGGATGGGGCGCCCCCACGGGTTCCGCGATTTCCGCGGCTTGACGACCACCGCGTCGCGCTCGAGCACCCAGTGCCCGTCGTCGCGGGTCTCGAGGTAGGTGAGCTTGCCGACCTGCCTCGATTTGCCCGTCAGCCCGACCCTGTCGAGGCGCTCCCACACGGCGTCGGTCTTCTCGATCTGGTTTCCCTCGGTGAGGCGGTACTTGGGGCGCGGCTTGCGGCGGAAGAACGCGACGGGGAGGCGGACCTCGGAGGTGAGGTGCACGCCCTGGAAGGTGGCGCCCTCGTACGGCTTGACCTTGTCCTTCGGCACGAACGTGAGATCGGACGCCCAGAGCCACGTCGCCCCGCCAGCCTCGACCTCCCTCGTCCACGCGACCGACGACCGCGGGCGGACCTGCATGTGCCGCGTATCGTGCATCCCCGAGGGCCACTCCGGGGTCTCGATGCCCTCCACCTGGAAGAGGCGCTTGAGCCCGAGCGACTCGCCGTAGCGGTACGGCAACGGCTGATCCGCGAGCGGGGCGTGGGAGGCCAGCGTCTGGAGCATGGGATCGGCCGCGTCGAGCGTGGCGCGCTCGCCGTCGACGCAGACGTAGCCGCGCGGCTCGACGGCGTAGAACGCCGGGCAGTCGCCCGCGCCCCGGAGGGGCTCGGCGCTCTTCAGCCGGACCGAGCTGCCGATCGTGAGCTGGCCGATCCACTGGGACTTCGGCCGCGGGGCCGCCCGGATCATCACCTCGCGGCTCTTCGCGTACACGCGGGCGACCGCCGCCGGCGGCTCCGCTGCGGCCACGGCGGGCGCGGCCGCGGCGGCCGGAGCCGCCGGCGAGGGCGCCGGAGCGACGGCCGGCGCGACGGCGCCGGGGGCGTCCGCCGGGGGCGCGCCGGCGGGCTCCGCGACCGCCACGCCGGTGCTCCCCGCCGGGCCGGCGCTCGATCCGGCGTCGCGCCGCGACGGCGTGCACCCGACGAGCCACAGGACGCCGAGGGCAGCGGTGCACAAGCGGCCGGACATAGGCGCGCCACCCTAGCACGTTCAGCCTGTCTGGCGGAATGACCTGCAAAGCTGGAATCCGGACGCGCGCGAGCGCCGCCGGCGGTAAACCGAGCACGACAGGGCTGCGACGACGGGCGCGCCAGGATTTCGATCGCCGCGGGTGTCACGCTCGGCCCTGCTCGCGCCTAGAGCCGAGGAAGGCAGGCGACGACAGCCGGCCGGACCGGAACAAGAAGCAGAAAAGGAGAACGCCCATGCGTCGTTGGCTCAAGGTGACCCTGATCGCGGCCGTCCTCGGAATTCCCACGGCGGCCTACGCGGGTACGCAGCTCGCGGGCGGCTGTCCGTGCGCGGATTGCCCCTGCCCGGACTGCCCCTGCGGCTGAGGACCATCGCCCTTGGAACCGCGCGCGCGATCGCTGCTCAACGCGTCGATGAGACGCCTTGCTGACGGCGATCGCGCGGCGTTCGATCCTGTCTATGCGGCCCTGTGGCCGGCGATCAGCGCGTTTTGCCGCCGCATGCTCGGGGGCGAGGCGGACGCCGAGGACGCGGCGCAGCAGGCGCTCCTCAAGGTCTTCGACCGCGCCAGCTCGTTCGAGCCCGAGGCGGACGCGCTCACCTGGGCGCTCGCGATCGCGGCGTGGGAGTGCCGCACGACGCGGCGGCGGCGGTCGCGGTCCAGGGAAGCGCCGGACGAGCTCGTCCCGTCGATCGCGGCCGACGCGCCCACGCCCGAGGACGCGGCGATCGCCCGCGATCTCGACGACGCGGCGCGCGAGGTGCTCGGCACGCTGGCCGAGGCGGATCGCGAGACGCTGCGGGCGACCGTGCTGGAGAGCGATCGCGACCCCTCGCTGTCGGGCGCGGCGTTCCGCAAGCGCCGCGAGCGCGCATTTGCCCGCCTCCGGGAGGCGTGGAGGAGGATCTATGGAACCTGAGGCGCTCGTGGGCTTGAAGGAGAGGGCCTATCGCGCGTACGAGCGCGGGAGGGCGCGACAGGCCGCCTGGGCGGCGTCCCCGACGCTCGCGATCGCGCTCGTGGCGGCGCTGATGAGCGACCGCCCGCTCGCCACCGCGGTCATCGGCGCGGCGCTCTACGTCGCGGCGGCGCTGCTCTCCTGGCGAGGGCGGCAGCTCGGGCGGGGCGTGCTCCCGGGCGTGGCGGCGGGGCTCGTGCCGTTCGCGGCGGCGCACGCGGCGCGCGTCTACGGTCACCTGTGCACGCCGGAAGGGTGCGTGTCGATCTGCGTCCCTGCGTGCCTGGCGGGCGGCGTCGCCGCGGGCGTGCTGCTCTCGCGCGCGCTGCGCCGGTCCGAGCGGCTCGGGGCCTCGTGGGCGTCGGCGTGCGGCGTCGCCGCGCTGACGGGCGCGCTCGGCTGCGCCTGCGTCGGCTTCGGCGGCGTGGTCGCCCTCGCGGCGGGGCTGCTCGCCGGCACCGCGCCGCTCGCGCTCCGCCCCGCGCGCGGCGGCGCGTGACGTCGCCCTGATGTCGCCCCGCGCGCCGGCGGCTCGGCGGTCCGGCCCGGCTGCCGCCGGTGTATGCTGGGCGCCGTGGGAGATCCGACGCTCGGCCCGGACGGCGCGTTCGAGGAGGCCCTCGCCGCGCTCGGCGCGGGGCCCGCTGCGCTCTCCGCCGACGAGAAGCGCGCGCTGGACGACGCGGGCCACGTCCTGTTCCGCGCGGCGATCGACCCGGCGTGGCTCGAGGCGCTGCGCGCGGACTGCGACGGGAGCGAGGGCGTCACGGCCCAGGGCGGCAACCAGCAGCTGGCGTGCCTCGGCGAGCGCCAGGGCGCCGTCCTCCGCGTCCTCCAGTGGCCGCGGCTGCTCGCGGCGGCGCGGCACGTGCTCCGCCGGCCGTTCGCGCTGGGGGCGGTGGCGTGGCGCTGCCCGCGGCCCGGCCTTGGGCAGCAGGGCCTGCACATGGACTGGGGCGCGCAGGGGGATCCGGGCCTGTTCCACGTCGTGACAGCGCTGTGTTACCTGGACAGGGCCGTGCCCGAGAACGGCGCGACGCGGCTCGTGCCGGGGTCTCACAAGCTGCGCCGGAGGCCGCCGAAAGATCTCGCGGATCCCGCGAGCCGTCATCCCCAGGAGACGACGGTCCAGGCCCAGGCGGGCTCGTTGCTCATCTTCAACGGCCACCTCTGGCACGCCGGGACCCGCAACCGCAGCGGCGCCCCGCGGCGCGCGCTGCAGTGCGGCTTCGTCGCGCGGGAGCACCGCGGCATGCCGTCAACCCTCGTGGACGACGCCGAGCTCCTGCCCGCGCCGGCGCGCCTCGTCCTGGGGATCACGGGGTGATCGGCGGTCCCGGGGCGGCGTGAGGGCGCCGCCGATCACGGCTCGATGCGGCACCTCGCGCTGCACCCGTCGCCCCCCGTCGTGTTGCCGTCATCGCACGTCTCGAGCCCCCCGACGTCGCCGTCGCCGCACGCGACCGCGGGATCGATCAGGTCGCGGCGCAGCTTCAGGTCGTCGCGCAGGGCGTTCACGTTCGCGGTGAACTCGCGCAGATCGGCGCGGGTCGCCTCGCCGGCGCTGGCGTTGCCGATCACCCGCGCCGCCTGATCGACGACCGCGAGCAAGGCGCCCTCGTCCCAGGCCTCGCTCGCGAGGCGGGTGAGCTCCGCGCGGAAGCGCTCGTCGAGCGCCGGGATCTCGCGGATCCGGCCCGGGAGCACGGCGACGGGCGCCGTCTCGGTGTCGAACCACGGGTCTTCCAGGATTCGATCCATCCCGTGGGGCATGAACACGAAGCGCCCGTCCACGGGGTTCTCGTAAAGATAGTAGTTGTTCGCCCGGTACGCGTAGCCGTCCCAGTGGCCCATCAGCGCCTCGAGGGCGTAGGTCGTGATGTACCGATCCAGGTCGAGGTGCTGGCTCGCCTGCGCGGCGAGCTGCTCGTCCGGCGCGTCGCGGATGACGTCGGCGAGCGCGCGGAGCTCGGCCGCGCCGTCGTCGTCCCCGCCGTCGAGCTCCACGGCGTCGATATCCTCGACGAAGTCGCCGCAGCACGGACCCTCGTAGAGCGCCCCCTCGTCGTTGACCTCGCCGAAATGGCGCCTCAGGAACCGCTTGTCGATCGCCTCGGTGACGACGTAGATCCCCTTGTCGACGCCGTTCAGCGTCACCACCGCGTGCACGCTGCGCGCCGCGGGCAACCCGGCGCGGGCGTGCAGCTCCTCGCCGACCTGCTCGCGCATGAACGTCGGGTCCTGCTTGGCGCTGTTCAGCAGGAGCTTCTTGAGCCCGTGCAGATCCGCCTTCTCGTCGAACTCGTCGAACTTGAGGCTGAAGCTCGGCTTCTCCGAGAGATCCACGAGCGCGTTGCCCTTCTGCCGGATGCCGGCGCCGGCGACGACCTCGCCGTCGTAGGTCAGGGTGCACGGCACGCGCTCGTCGAGGTCCGTCGCGAGCTGGTTCAGATGCGCGTCGTCGACGGTGATCTCGACCCTGTGGAGCACCGACCGGTCGAACACCACCGCGGACGCGGCCCCCTCGTCGACCGGACAGCCGCTCTGGCTCGCCACGACGAGGGGCAGGGAAAGGAGGGGGAAAGTGCCACGGTTTCTCATCATTCCCGGCTTACCAGGCGGCCTCCGTCGGCGCCACGCGCGGAGGGACGCCTGCGTCAGGGCGTCAGGGCGTCAGGGCGTCAGGGCGTCAGGGCGAAGCAGTAGATCCCGCCGTAACCGCCGCCGGATCCCACGCCTGTCGCGCCCGGCGCCGGTCCCCCCGCGTCCACGAGGTTGACGCTGGGCGAGCACCCCGGCGCTTCGTGGGCCGATATCCAGTGGGCCATGTTGAAGTCGCCGCCCCCGCCGCCGAAGTTCCTCGGCCACGAGTGTCCGACGCGCGGCTTCCCGGAGTTCATGTCGCCCGACGCGCTCGTCCAGTCGTTGCACGTCGCCGTCGGGCCAGACAGCCGGCCTTGCTGGTTGCTCCCGGTCATGGTGTCGTGGTTGTCCACCTCGGGCTGGCTCGGCTCGGGCTGGTGGTTCGGGACGCCGTCCTCGTTCGGCAGATCATCGCCGATCGCCTCGTCGGCCCCGCTGGGACGCTCGCCGATCAGCTCGCCCTTGTTGTTGGCGACCAGCCGGCCGAGCCGATCGTACCAGGGCCCCTCGCCGATCCGGTCGATCGCGTCGACCTGCTTGCCGTCCTCGCCTGCCGCGGCGCTCAGGAACGCGCGCCACGTCTTGCTCCCCGCGCCCGGCATGCTCTTCTCGGCGATCGTCGCGCAGATCTTGTCCGCGCCGCGGAGACCGGCGCCCTGGCCCGTCTCACCGAAGCGGAGATCGCCCCCGAAGCCGTCCTGGGAGCCCGACAGCTCCCGCATGGCCGCGAGGCTGGTCACGAAGAAGCTGAACGGCTCCGTCGTCGCGCCGCCGGTGGAGCTGCTGCTGGCCGTCGCGGAGCCGCCGCTGGTCGCGGAGCCGCCGCCGGAGGTCGCGGCGCCGCCGCTGGTCGCGGCGCCGCCGCCGGAGGTCGCGGCGCCGCCGCTGGTCGCGGAGCCGCCGCTGGTCGCGGAGCCGCCGCCGGTGGTCGCAGCGCCGCCGGAGCTCGACGACGCGTCGGTCGCGCCGTCGCTCGAGCCGTCGCTCGAGGCGCCAATTTCCCCGCTGGAACAGCCGAGCACGTGCGAGAACAGCGCGATGGTGAGAGGGAGCCACAGGGAGCGATAAGCGAAGGTCATGGTGTCGGTCTCCTTGTCCTGATCAAGCCACGTTGTTCGTCGCGCCGTGTCCGGCGAGGCTGATCGGCAGGTGAGATCGCCCTGGCAGGTCTGCCCCTCTGACACCGCGAGCTGCTTCCTCATCATTCCCGGCGTACCAGGCGGCCTCCGTCGTCGCCGCGGGGGCTGTCGAGCGTGATGTCGAGCGCCTGACCGGGGGCGAGCGCCACGGGCGTGTCGAGCGCGATCGTGACCACGCGGCCCCATGCGGACACCTTCGGCGTCGGCCAGCAGTGCAGCGGGAGCGCGGAGACGAGCGGGCCCACCGCCACGACCGTGCCCGGGATCGAGTCGCCGCGCTGGCCATGGACGCGGAGCTCGGCGGCGTCTCCCTCGCGCAAGCCAAGGGAGGCGCGCTCGGGGACGCAGGCGACCGCGTGCGCGCGCGAGCCCGCGCCCGCGGGCTGCGGGGGCTCGCCCGGCTGGGCGACCGCGAATCCGAGGACCTGCCCGCCCGGGCTGATGTCCAGGTGGAGCCACAGGGCGGCCCCGAGCGTGAGCGCCAGGGTGATCGCGGGGCCGGCCTTCTGGAGCGCGAGCGCCGCGCGGAGCCGCCTCACGGCGCCCCGGCGGCCGCCCCGCGGCCGGGGTAGGGGCGCGCTTGCTTGATGTAGAGCGTCGCCGGCTCGCCCGGGTTCGCGTCGTCGTCGAACTTGAACTCCACGTCCATCGCGTACCAGCCGTTGTTGCCCGCCGCGGCGCCGTAGGCGGGCGAGAACCGCTCATGGATGGCGTCGAGCGCCACGCCGAGCTGATGGATCTGCGCCGCCGTGAGGACCGTCTGGCCCTCCGGCATGAGGCTCGAGTGGGTGAGGTACGTGACAGGCTGGTTCGGCTGGTTGAAGAAATAGAGGATCTCGTCGTTCGTCACGCCGGCGGGCGGGGCCACGACCTCGACGTCGCCGCCCGTCTGCACGTTGACGTAGAAGGCGGGCTGGATCCCGGTGGGGTCGAACGGGTTGTTGGTCAGCGCCACGCCGTTCGCCTCCTCGTCCGGGAAGTTGTGGTGCACGAGCAACGCCATCCCGATGGTCCGGTGATCGATGCCGTAATACGTGCGCTCATCGAAGGTGCGGAGCTTCCAGGCGCTCGCGTACGTCTTGCGGATGGCGTCGAGGACATCCTCCCAGTCGGCCGGATCGCCGGTGTTCGAGTCGTAGCAGCCGGCGCACGGGAACCCGTCGAGGTCCTCGCTGTTCGTGCTGGTGCGGAAGCGCATCGGGTGCCCGGCGTACTCCGCCTCGATCTTCGCCTTGAGGAGCTCCTGGAGCCCGGCGTCGACGGGCGCGGTCTTCATGGCGTCGCGGAGCGCCTTCAGCGCCTTGTCGCGCACCGCCGCGTCGGTGTTGAACTGCGGGTCGGCGAGCAGCGACTCGATCTGATCGTAGAAGCCGTTCTCCTTCATGAACAGGTCGTAGTAGTAGACAGGGATCGAGAACGCCTTCTGGATCGGGACCTCGGGGATCCTCGCCAGGATGGAGTAGTGGGCCGACTTGCCGCCGAAGGCGAGGACGGCCTTCTTGATCGCGTCCCGGAGCGGCTCGCCGTCCTTCGGGTCGGGGGTCACCTCCTCGATGTCGCGCAGATCGGTGACCGTCAGATCCAGCTCGGGGAGCGTGACGGGCTCGGGCTTGTGCGCCTCCCAGAACGCTTCGGCCTCCGCCTCGGTGACCTCGCGGACGCTCCAGGACGACGGCCCCGCGGTGAGCTCGACCAGCTTGTCCTTCAGCGCGAGCAGCTCCGGGTTGCTCATCGCGTTGCGCAGCCCCATGTTGGGCGTGCGCCGGTTCTGTGAGAGCACGTTCACGTGCGAGAGCGGCGTCTGGAACTCCTCGGTGATGATCCCCTGGACGACCGAGATGTCGTTGGGCGCCTCGTCGAGGACCACGATGTCCTGGTGGGACAGGTACTCGTCGGCGAGATCCGCCGCCTTCGCGAAGTGGAGCCGCCCCACCGCCGTGCCCAGCGAGAGCGGCTGGTAGTCGATCCCGGCGTAGAGATCGCCGGTGCTGACCACGGGGATGTCGGCGGGGAGCTTCTGCGCCTCGACCGCCACGGCCTCCGACGTGGGGTGGAAGGCGAGCTTCGTTCCGAAGAACGAGGCCGCCTTCACCGCCTTGAACAGGGCGGTGATCATGTCCGCAGACGCGGTGTCATAGGGCGAGAGCTCGAGCGCCCACACGTCGGGGCCCTGGTAATGCGTCACCGCGCCGAGGACGAAGCGGCGATCCGGCGTGAAGTACTCGGTCGCGTTGAACTCGGCGAGGGAAGGGACGTAGGGCAGCGGGTCGCCGGAGAGGTGCGATGACACGAAGTCGTAGTGGATCTGATAAAGCACGCTGTTCTGGAAATACAGCGCGTCTTGATCGGCGCGGTCCAGGACCACCTTGACCGAGCGCGCGCCGGGCAGGCTGGCGTCGACGGGCGCCGACGCGAGCGCCTCGAAGTCCGCGGCGCACCCCACGCGCTTCAGGAACTCCGTCGACCCGTCCTCGCTCGTGCCTTCGCAGACCTCTGGGGTCGCGCCGACGTCGTCGGGCGAGCCGCCGCCGCACGCGCCCGGCAGCGCCGCGGCGAGCAGGGCGAGCGCGAGGATGGACGTGATGCGATTGCGATGAACCATGAATCCTCCTGAGACAAGTAAGCTGATCGAGGGGGGCGCGCGGCGGTACGCCTGCGTCAGGGCGTCAGGGCGTCAGGGCGAAGCAGTAGATCCCGCCGTAACCGCCGCCGGATCCGACCGTGGGCACGTCGAGCTGCGGCGGCCCCATCTCCACGAGGCTCACGCCCGGCGCGCACCCCGACTCGTCGAGGGACGACATCCAGTTGGCCATGTTGAAATCGCCGCCGGGGCCGCCGGGGCCGCCGGGCCCGCCGCCGGGGAAGCCGGGGCCGCCGCCGTCTCCGAATCCTCCTCCGAAGTCCCTCGGCCACGAGTGTCCGACGCGCGGCCTCCCCTCGGTGTCCCTGTTGCCCTCCGCGGACGTCCAGTCCTTGCATGTCGCCGTCGCGCTGTAGAGCTTGCCCTCGTCGTTGGTCCCCGTCAGGATATCGTGGTTGTCGACCTCGGGCTGGCTCGGATCGGGCTGGTGGTTCGGGACGCCGTCCTCGTTCGGCAGATCGTCGATGATCGCCTCGTCGGCCGCGCTGGGACGATCGTTGAGCAGCTCCGCCTTGTTGTTGGCGACCAGCCGGCCGAGCCGATCGTACCAGGGCCCCTCGCCGATCCGGTCGATCGCGTCGACCTGCTTGCCGTCCTCGCCTGCCGCGGCGCTCAGGAACGCGCGCCACCCCTTGCTCCCCGCGCCCGGCATGCTCTTCTCGGCGATCGCCGCGCAGATCTTGTCCGCGCCGCGGAGACCGGCGCCCGGGCCCGTCTCGCCGAAGCGGAGATCGCCCCCGAAGCCTTCCTGCGAGCCCGACAGCTGCTGCATGGCGACGAGGCTGGTCACGAAGAAGCTGAACTTCTCGGTCGTGGTGCCGCCGCCGGTGGTGGTCGTGGTGCCGCCGCCGGTGGTGGTCGTGGCGCCGCCGCCGGTCGTCGTGGTGCCGCCGCCGGTCGTCGTGGTGCCGCCGCCGGTGGTCGTGGTGCCGCCGCCGGCGCTCGACGACGTGCCGGTCGCTCCGTTGTCCGAGACCTCCGGGTCCGAGCCGGAGCAGCCGACGACGGGTGAGAACAGCGCGAGGGCGAGGGGCAGCAGGGAGAGAGAGCGATAAGCGATGGTCATGGTCTCTGTTTCCTTTGTTCTATTAAGCTGGACTGTTCGTCGCACCGGGAACCGGTGAGGCTCACTTGCAGGTGAGATCGCTCTGGCAGGTCTGGCCCTCGGGGCACTGCGAGTCGTCGTTGCACGAGGTGAGCCCCGCGATCACGACCGACCGCTCGATCTGGGACGAGATGACGAGATCGACCCGGCCCTGCTGGATCGTCGTGGAGCCCACGGCCCTGCGTGTGACGACGATCGTCGGGAAGCCCGCGACGCCGAGGTCGAGGAGCTGCGTGACGAGCGACGCCGGGAGGTCGAGCGAGCCGGTGTCCTCGGCGGAGCACTCGATCATCCCCTTCGTGCCCCCGTGATGGCTGATATCGAGCTTCACGTAGACCTCCGAGATGCCGGCCTGCCCCGGCGGGGTCCAGGTGAGCTGCACGGCCTGGTCGGGCTCGAGGTTGACCGCGTCGTTCAGGAGCTCCAGGGGGCTCACGCCCTTCGACTCCACCGAGAAGGCGCTGAAGAAATCGCCGCTCGCGTCCAGGCGAACCGTCTGTCCCTCGTCGGCGGGCGGATAGCCGAGCTTCACGCCCGCGGGCGGCTGGTAGTTGTTCGCCGTGGGCTTCATGACGAAGGACGCCTCGCCCGACTGGAGGTTCAGGCCGAGCACCGTCACGTCTCCGGCGCTGTGCGCGGCCGGGTAGGCCTGGCACGTGTCGTCCTCCACGCAGACGGCGCTCCCGCCGCAGGGCTGGTTGCAGAACGGGACGCGCGGCGTGAGGAGCCGGCAGCTCCCTTCCTCGGCCGCGAGCTCCCAGATGATCTGCGAGGGCGTGGTCCCGTCGTAGATCTTGCCGAGCACCGCGGTGGTCCCGGCCGCCTCCGGCGCGCCGTCCCCCGAGGGCGCGGCAGGCGACGAGCGCACCTGAAAGGCGCCGATGAGGAGCGTGGAGTCCCCCTCCCCGGTCGAGCCATCCGACCCTCCGGCCCCGTCGGGGTCCGGGGGGTTGTTGCCCGTCGTCGTGGTCGAGCAGCTGGCAGTCAGGAGGCTCAAGACCCCGCCGAGGGCGCTGACGCGCCACGCGCCGCGGGAAAGGAATTTTACGATTCGAAGAAGTTTTTGCGACATCTCGGTGGCCAGGTGGTGGCCATGCGAGATCGCGGGTCAAAGTTTTTTACGGGCGGCGCACCGGCGCGAACCCCGGTGATCTCGGGATCTCGGGCCTCGCGGGCCCTCGCGCTCACCCGCCGCCGAGCTCTGACAGGCGCGCGCGCAGCCGCGGCGCGTGGACGCTCGCGGCGTGGCGAGCGAGGAAGTCGGCGATCGCCGCGCGCTCGTCGGCCGTGCGCCCGAGCCGGCGCAGGCACTGCACCCGCCCGACGCGGGCCTCGGCGGCGAGGGAGCCGCCGCCGCCGGCGAGGTAGCGCTCGAAATAGCCGAGCGCCGCCGCCGCCTTGCCCTGGTGCAGCGCGAGCTGCCCGAGCGACACCAGCGCCGCCCGCGCCTCGGGGCTGGACGGGTGCTGCGCGAGCAGGTCGCGGTACGCGGCGCTCGCCTCGGCGGTCTTCCCCTGCGCGAGCCGGGACTGGGCGCGCAGGAGCAGCGCCTCGGCGCTCACCGCGGGCTCCTCCGCGCGCGGCCTGGGCGGCTGCGGCGCGCGCCCCTGGGCCTCGGCGGCGCCGTCGGCCGCGGGCGCGCTCGCCGGCGGGCCGGGCGGCGGCTCGCTCGCCGGGGCGCCGTCGGCCGCGGGCGCGCTCGCCGGCGGGCCGGGCGGCGGCTCGCTCGCCGCCGCGCCCCGGTCGAGCGCCGGCGCTCCCGGCGCGGGCGGGGGGACGCTCGGGACCTCC
Source organism: Sorangium sp. So ce119 (assembly GCF_051524405.1). Classification (NCBI taxonomy): domain Bacteria; kingdom Pseudomonadati; phylum Myxococcota; order Polyangiales; family Polyangiaceae; genus Sorangium; species Sorangium sp. So ce119. The sequence goes on from NZ_CP150310.1 coordinate 1,895,436, forward strand.
CGCCCCGCGCCGCCCGGATCGAGCGCCTCGCCGCCGCCCGGCGCGGGCGGGGGCGCCTGCGCGGGCCCGTCGACCAGCTCCGCCGCGAGCGCGGCCAGGAGGGTCGCCGCGGCGGCCACGCCGGCGATCGACCCCGCGAACCCGCGTCGCAGCGCCGGCCGCGGCGCCGCGCGGGGCCGCGCCGCGCTCGCGGGCGCCGTCTCCGCCGCGGCGCGCGCGAGCACCCGCTGGAGCATGGCGGCGTCGCTGAGCTCGCGGCCGTCGGCGCGCGGATCGCCGAGCTCGCCGATCGCGGCCCAGAGCGGCGCCTCGGCGCGCAGCGCGGGGTCGTCCTGCTCGGCGCGGCGGAGGAGCTCCGCGTCCTCCGCGCCGATCGGCTCGCCGCGCGCGTCGGCGGCGAGGATGGCGGGCAGGCGGTCCAGGTCGATCTCGGACTTCTGCGTCCCTGTCATGCTGTCCTCTTGCGGCCGACCGCGATGTCCTGGCGCACCTGCTTGCGGAGCGCGCCGATCCCGAGGCGGAGCCTGCTCTTCACCGTGTCGGGGCTGACGTCGGTCATGCCGGCGATCTCGTCGATGGAGTAGTCGAGCGCGTGGTGCAGGATGATCACGTCGCGCTGCGCCTCGGGCAGCGCGTCGAGGTACGCGCGGGCCTCGCGCGGGAGGGACTCGAACGGGGGCTGGTGCGGCGCCTGGGCGACCTCCTCGTCGATCGCGCTCTCCGGGGCGACCGGCACGCCGTCCCGGCGCTGCTGCTTGACGTACCGGAGGACGGTCCGCACGGCGACGCGCCTGGCCCAGGCCTCGACGGCGGCCTCGCCGCGGTAGGTCGAGGCGCTCTCGAGGATCGCGAGCAGGGCGAGCTGCGCGGCGTCGTCGGCGTCGGCCGAGCTGCGGAGGAACGCGCGCGCGATCCGGCGCACCCGCGACATCACCTGCGTCATGAGCCAGGCCTGGGCCGCGGGATCTCCCGCGCCGGCGCGGCGCATCCGCTCGAGGTCGAGCGGCACGGTCGCCGCGGGGGCGGAGGCCGCGGGAGGGACGGGGCGCGTCATGGCGCTGGCCAGGCGCAGCTCGGGCACCGGACCGAGGCTCGCGCGAAGCGCTCGTGAGTGCTCAGCGTCCATCGCCGTGACCTGGTGCGGCGCCTCGGCCGAACCGGGTCAATTTTCTTTCTGCGTCGGCTCACGCGGCGCGGGCGCTCACTGCCCGACCACGCCCGCCGCTGCCGGCGGCTCTGGCAGGGCGAGCCCGAGCTCCAGCCCGAGGCCCGCGACGACCCGCACCGGGTGGGGCTGGAGCGCGAGGCTCGGGTGCACGGAGGCGTCGGGCTGCGTCAGGAGGAAGTCCACGCCCAGCATCGCCTTGAGGCGAAGCCGCTCGGTGATCGGGTACCCGAGCTCGGCGACCGGCGCGACGCTGACGAGCACGTCGGTCTGGGTCTCCAGCGGCGGCAGCTCCTCGGGCGCCATCTGCGGCCATGTCATCGGCGGCGGCGGCCACCGGGGGTAGGAGGGCGGCGGCGGCCACGGGGGGTAGTACGGCGGCGGGTAGTACGGCGGCGGCGTATCGCCCTTCCACGGCGGGGCCGCCTGCGGCTGCCGCGCGGGCGGCGGCGCGCCGCCCTGCGGGACGCGCTGGACGATATCGACGCTGGCGCGCGCCCCGAGCTGCAGGTCGAGGCCGAGCGGCAGCCGCAGCCGGATCTGGCCGGTGGTGGTCACCGGGTGGCGCGCGAGCTCGAACCCGAACTGCTCGTCGCCGATCGTGGTCGCGGGCATGAGCTCGTAGCCCAGGCCGAGGACGGCGCGGTCCACCGGCGCCCAGGAGGCGCGGATCGCCGCGGCGCTCTGCCAGGGCGCCTCGCTGCTGAAGTTCGCGCCGGTATAGCCGGCGAGGACCGCGACCGCGGGCAGCCGGACCGGCGCGCGGAGGGCTCCCGGCGGGGCCACGGGCGGTCGCGGGCTCGGCGGCGCGGCGGGGGCGGCGAGGGGCGCGCCCGGCGCAGCGAGGGGCCCGCCCGGCGCGGCGAGGGGCGCGCCCGGCGCGGGCGCAGCCGCCGGCTCGGGCGGAGCCACTGCTCCCGCCTCGCTCGCGGCGACCTTCACCTCGGTCAGCGCGGCGACGTGCCCCTCGCGGAGCTCCTCGGCGACCGCGCCGGCGATGTTGGCGAGCGACTCGAGGGCCGTCGCGGTCTGCCCGGGCACGACCGGGATGCGGCGGCCGTAGATCTGATGGCCGTCGCGCTCGACCACGTACAGGGCGAGCTCGCCCCTCGATCCGGCGTCGACCCAGAGCACGCCCCGCGCGTCCCACGCGTCGGCGAGCGCGCGGGCGTCGGGGAGGAGCCTTTGCAGCGCGGGCCGCGGCGCGCCGGAACGGACGATCTGGAGGCGAATTCCGAGGGGACGGATGTGGGCCGCGACAAGGTCGACGGCCCGCGTGTCGAGGCGGTCGGCGCCCGAGGAGGCGGCGAGGACGAGCACCGGCCCGCGGGCGGCGCGGGGCTCGTCCGCCGCGGCAGGGAGGGCGAGGAGCGCGCAGGCGACGGCGCTCCCGGCCGTTCGGGCAGCGCGGAGGGCGAGCGCGGACGACGCAGCCGGCACAGGCCTTGAAACTTACCAGTGTTTCCGCGGGGGCACCATCCCTACCTCCCACGGCAGGACTGGCCCTCCTGCCTCGCGAGAGCCGTCGAAGCGGCACCGTGGTTGAAGCAGGCGAGGAGTTTTCCTCTCTGTCTGTCCGCCGCCGTGGTGGTCGAGGGCGGTTTGCGCGCTGGCTCCGTCGATGAGGAGCGCACGCGTCTTCACGGTCGTGCTCGCTCCACGCGGGCGGCGCTGTAGGCTGCGCGAATGCCGGACGCCGCGCGCAAGCGCATCCTGCTCGCCCTCCTCATCGTGGCAGTCGTCCCCGTCGGCCTCATCGCCCGGTTCCACGGCGGTCCGGCGTGGCTGCGGAACAGCGCGGGTGCGGTGCTCTACGAGGTCGTGTGGATCGCCGCGGCGCAATTCGTGTGGATCTCCGCCCGCACCCACCGGCTGGCGCTGGCGGTGCTCGCCGCCACGTGCGCGATCGAGCTGCTGCAGCTCAGCGACGCGCCCTGGCTGTGGGCCGCGCGCAGCACCGTGCCGGGGCGGCTCCTGCTCGGCGGAAATGGCGGATTCGACCTGATGGACTTTCCGCTGTACGGCCTCGGCTGCGCCCTTGGCTACGCGCTCTGCCGGCCGCTCCGGGCCTCGCCATGAGCCGCCGCACCGCGGCGGTCGCGGCGCGCGCGCGGTTGCGACGTGCGCCGGGAGGGGCCAGGCTGGCGCTCGCACCATCCAGGAGAACGGAGGCGACGTCCATGACCGAGGCTCACCACACCGGCGGCTGCCTGTGCGGCGCGATCCGCTACCAGGCGCGCGGCGCGCCCTCGAGCACCAACCTCTGCTACTGCAACCAGTGCCGGCGACAGAGCGGCTCACCCATGCCGGCGTTCGCCACCTTCCCTGACGAGCGCTTCGCGGTGCTCTCCGGCTCTCCCGCGACCTATCGGTCCTCCAGCATCGCTGTCCGCCAGTTCTGCTCGACCTGCGGATCCGCGCTGTTCTGGCGCCGCGACGGGGCGCGGGAGATCGATATCTTCCTGGGCTCGATGGACAGGCCCAGCGATCTACCGCCCCCGTCCTTCCAGATCTGGACCGTGCACCGCGTCCCCTGGCTCCCGCCCATCCCGGGGGTCGCCGACTACCGCGGGAACAAGACGGGCAGCCAGAGCTGACACCGCGCCTCCGCGCTCCGGGCGCCTCGGCGAGCCGAGGCGCCGGCGCTCCTCAGGCGCCTTCGCCGCCCTCGGCGCCGCCGGCCGTCCGCTTGGCCTCTTCCTCGGCGATCTTCGTGCGCACCTCGTCCATGTCGAGCGAGCGCACCTTCTCGATCACCTGATCGAGCGCCGACGCCGGCAGGGAGCCCGCCTGCGCGAAGAGGAGGACCTTCTCGCGAAAGATGAAGAGCGTCGGGATGGATCGGATGTTGAACGCCTGGGCCAGATCCTGCTGCTCGTCGGTGTTGATCTTCGCGAACACGATGTCCGTGTACTTCTCGGAGGCCTTCTCGAAGACGGGCGCGAAGACCCGGCAGGGGCCGCACCAGGGCGCCCACCAGTCGATGAGGACGATGTCGTTCGAGTCGACCGTCTGCTCGAAGTTCGCCGCGCTGAGCTCTGTGGTACTCATCCGCGGAGCATAGCCTCGAACCCCACCCCTGTCGCCGAGCGGCCGGCCCGGCGCGTCAAGGCTGAGTCCGCCCCGTCTCGAGCGGATCCATCGGGAGCGGGCGTACCGAGCGGAATGCGATGTGCTGCCTAGGGGGCGAGGAGCAGCACCTTGACCTGGCTCGGCACCAGGCTGACGCCCGGCGAGTTGACCGAGTTCTGGAGCGTGACGCTCGTCATGCGCGTGGCGGGCGCGCTGCCCACGAGCACGGTGAACGCCGCCGTGACGTGGCGCGCGGGGCCCATCACCGTGTGCGAGACGACGCCCGTCTCCAGGCCGGCGTTGTCGCCGTTCGTCAGCGGCACCTGGGTCGTCATGTTGTGCGCCGGCGTGCACATGAACAGGACGTTGTACACGGCCGGCACGCCCATCGGCTGCGCCGACAGGTTGGGGTAGGGCACCGGCAGGTGCGCCGGCGGCGTCAGGCACACGTCAGGCCCGCCCAGGGCCATGCCTCCCATCTGCGTGTTCGCGAACATCGGTGCCTCCTGTCAGCCGAGGTGGATCTGCCCACCGTCGATCTTCGTGAGCTCGCCGCTGGAGACGAGCGTCGCCTGCGCCTTGATGTTCACCGCGGCCTTCGCGGTGACCTCGTAGTACTGCGTCCGCACCTGCTCGGACTCGGCGATGAAGCGGTACGCCCGATCGAGCCGCTGCACCCAGCGGTCCGCGATCGACTCGACCGACCGCGCGACCGTCTTCACGCGGTCGACCTGCGCGACGAGCCGCTCGCCCACGTACGTCATCGCCCCGACGGCGAGCGACCCCTCGCTCGCGGCGACGCGCACCTTGCCCGCGGCCACCGTCGCCTCGGCCGGCGTGACGAGGCGCACGCCCTCGCCCGCGGTCACCGTGAACCGCCCGCCCGGGGCGCTCACCTCCAGGTCCCCCTCGGCGACGAGGCGCGTCGGCGCGTCGCCCTCGCGGTCGAGCACCGCGAGCACGTGGCACCCGGCGTCGTGCATCGCGACGAGCACCCGGTCGCCGAGCGCCGGCTCGACGAGGCAGCTCACCGCGCGCTTCGCCGCGTAGTCGCCCGACCCGACGCGCACCTGGAACGACCTGTCGACCGACCCGATGACCGTGCCGACCTCCTGGATCGCGAAGGTCTCCACCCGCTGTCTCGCCAGATTGTCTCGCATCGTCTCTCTCTCCTGCTGTCGGGAGGGGCGTCCCCTCAGGGTGTCCAGCGCTCGGCTTCGAGCAGATCCGGGTCGTCGCCGAGCGCGGCGGCGCGGCTCGTGAAGACGGCGCCCGCGTCGCGCGCCTGGTGGAAGCGGGCGCGGAAGAGCCTCGCGCCGGAGAAGTCGGCCTTCTCGACGCTCGCGTGCGAGAGGTCGGCGTAGGTCAGGTCCGCGTCGCGGAAGCTCGCCAGCGGGCACGACGCCCGCTGGAAGATGGCCTGGTAGAGGTCGGCGCCCGTGAGGTTCGCCGCCTCGAGGTCGGCCTCGGAGAAGATCGCCTGCCGCGCCTTGAGGCCGGCCGCGGAGACGCCGGCGAGCCGCGCGCCGACGAAGATGCCGCGCTCGGCGTCGGCGCCGTCGAGCTTCGCGGCGGTGAGATCGGCGCCCTTGAAGCTCGCCTGGACGAGCCTGGCGTTCCGCAGGTCGCACCCGGCGAGGTCGGCGTCGATGAACTGCGTCAGCGTGAGGTCCATGCCCGACAGGTCCTGACCTCGCAGGCTGGCGCCGATGAGCGCCGCGAGGTGCATCGTCGCGCCGCGGAGGCTCGCGGTCGACAGATCCGCCTTGATGAGGCAGGTCTGCCTGAGCTTCGCCCCGTCGAGCACGAGGCGCGCCGTGTCGGTCTCCAGGAGCGAGAACCGGTCCAGGTTGGCCTCGCGGAAGCTCACCTCGTCGGCGCGCCCCTGGACCATGCTCCCGATCGTGAGGTTCACGCGCTCGAAGCTCGCGCGCGAGACGTCGCACCCGGCGAAGCTCGCGGAGACGAGGTCGCTGCCGTCGAGGCGCGCGTGGAGGAGCGCGCACTGGGTCCACACGGCGTGACGGGCGCGCGCGCCGGACAGGTCGGCGCCCGAGAGATCGCAGCCGTTGAACATCGACTCGCTGATCTTCGCGTCCTTGAGCCTGGCGCCGCGGAAGCTCGTCTTCTCGAAGACGACGCCCGACAGGTCGAGCCCCGAGAGGTCGAGCTGCGACAGGTCCTCCCCGGCGATGACCTCGCCCTCCTCCACCTTCGCGAGCAGCTCGTCGCGGGTCACTTGTTCTGCCCCGTGAACACGACGTGCTTGATGTGCGCGTCGGAGAAGGTGGTCCGCTGATCGCCCTTCGCGTCCAGCAGGGTGGCGCGGAAGAGGTTCGCCTTCTCGAAGCGGGCGCCGGGCACCTTCGCCTTCTGCAGCATGGCGTCCATGAGATTTGCGCCGGTCAGGTCCGCCTCGGTCAGGTCCGACCGCATGAACCGCGCGCCCTTGCCGCTGAGCTCCACGAGGCGCGCCTTCCGGAGGTTCGCCTCGCTGAGATCCGCGTTGTCCGCCGAGGCGCCCTCGAAGGTCGCGCCCTCCAGGTCGACCCCGCGGAGGTTCGCGCGGGCGAGCTCGGCCCCGGAGAAGTCAGCGCCCGGCAGCGCGGAGGCCGAGACCACGCGCAGGGCCGTGGCCCGCGCCTTCCGGAACGAGGCCTTCTCGCCCTTGAAGTCGACGAAGGCCGCGTCCTCGAGCTGCGCCTCGCCGAAGTCCGCGCCGGCGCCCGTGCACTGGAAGAACGTCGCCTTGCGCAGGCTCGCCCTGGTGAAGCGCGCGCCCGCGAGGTCGAGCTGGAAGAAGAGGACGTCGTCCGCCTGGGCGCCGCTGAAGTCCGCGCCGGCGACCCTGGCCTCCAGGAAATCGGCCTCGGCGAGGTCGGCCCCAGAGAGCTGCGCCCCCTCGAGCCACGCCTTGTGGAGGACCGCCTTGCGGAGGTCGACGCCGTCGAAGCTCGCGCCGGAGGCGCGCGCCTCGCCGAGGTTCGCCCCGCGCAGCTTGGCGCCGCCGAGCCGCGCGCCCTCGAGCTTCGCGCGCGTGAGCACCGCGCCGGTCAGATCGGCCCCGGTCAGGTCGCAGGCCGACAGGTCCGCGCCCTCGAGGAGCGCCTCGCGCAGATCGGCGCCCGCGAGGCCGAGCTCGTGGAGGTCGGCGCCGGTCAGATCGCGCCTGGCGAGCGACTCGCCGGCGGCGAGCGCCCGCTCCACCTCGGCGCGGAGCCCGGTCCGCGCGCCCTCGTCCGCGGGCTCGACCGGAGGGAGGAAGTGCGCGAAGGCGCGGTACGTCGAGCGGGCGCCCTCCTCGATCGTGCGCAGGTTCGCGGCGAACGCCGGGTCCGCGAGCTTCGCCTCGAGCTCCGCGAGCGGCGCGCCCGCCTTGCGCCCCGCCTCGGCGAGCTCGCGCAGGCGGGCCACCTCCTCGTCGGCGCTGAACTTCGGCGGTCCGCCCCCCTCGCGCTTGCCCTTCGCGACCATCTCGTCGAAGTCGATGCCCTGCTCCGCGCAGAGCTTCCGCGCCTCCTCCTCGGCGGTCCTGCGCTGCGACTCGGCCTCCTTCTCGAGGCCTTCGGCCTCGAGCTCCATCCGCTCGGTGTACTCCGCGAGCTCGTCGGGCTTCGGCTCCTCCGGCCGCTCGATCTCCCGCGGGAGCCTGTCGTCCGGGTTGATCCCGAGCATCAGCAGGGTGAGCCGCGCCTTGTCGAGCTCCCGCTGCGCCCGCGCGAGCGATCGCTGCTCCATGGCCTGCTCGCGTTGCAGGAGCGCATCCATGTCGCTGCTCACCTCGTCCGGGAACGACGGCGCGCCGGGCTCGGGCTCGGGCAGGAGCCCCTTGTCATCGAGGGCGTGGAGGTGCCCCTTGTCCTTGTCGAGCCGCCTCTCGACCACCGCACGGTAGTGCTCGACGGGCCTCGGCGCGTCGGCCCGCTCCAGGCCGGCGACCAGCAGGCGCACGTCGTCGGCGTCGTCCTCTGTCACCGGGACCACCCCGCGGAAGATCGCGACGCCGCGCTCCAGGTCGGGGAAGAGGAGCACCGTCTCCAGGCGCGTCGCGACCTCCCGGAGGCCCTCCTCGCCGCCCGTCTCCGCCCCGCCCCGCTGCCGCACGAAGCACCGGGCGCGGAGCCTCGGGACGTGCGTCTCGATGTGCGGCCGCCTCGGGTGAAGGTTCCTGAGGCTGACCGGCTCTCCTCCCTCGAAGTACTCCGACAGCCGTTGATCCTCCGGGGCCACCTGGAAGTACTCGGGGTCGAGATCCCGGGCGAAGCCGGGGAAATCCTGCTGGAGCCACTCGGCGCCGTACGTGCCCAGCCTGGCAATCCGCGAGGCGAGCGTGGGGTCGAGCGCCCCGAAGCACGCGGGCGGCGGCCTGTCGCCTGGCGACTTGAGGAGGCGCCGCGGGTCCTCGAGGTGGGGCAGGTAATGCACCTTGGCGCCCTCTTCGTCGATCGGCCCGAGCCCCATTCCCTTCGGGTTCAGCGGGTAGTCCGGGCCGCCGAAGGCGTTCTCCCAGACGAGCGGCATCTCGGTGATCGGCTCCGGCTCGGTCGGCGCGCCGTGGCGCCACCGCCGCTTGCCGACGACGGCGATGGACTTGTCGATGAGCGGCGTGTCGGCCGGGCCGACCGTCACGCCCGCGGCGAACGCCGGCCGCGGCTCCCCCCCGGGCGAGAACGCCTTGCCGAAGACGAGGACCTCGCCCCGCGGCTTGGGCATGCCCTCGTCGAGGAGCGCTTCCTTGCCGAGCGCAGGCATCACCCGCTGCCACATCGAGACCTCCGGCAACGGCGCCTCCGGGGCGTCGAGCGGGAAGAACACGAGGATCCCGACGCTCAGGTGATGGTTGCGCCTGATCGTGAGCACGCGCTGGAGGACGGACAGGCGAAGAGGCTTGATGACGCGCATGGGGCTCGATTCGTGGGTCGCTGCCGGAGCGCCTGGCGAGGGCCTCGGCGCGGGTGGACGCCGGCGCCGCGCCGGCGGAGGGGGTGAGCCGCGGCGAGGCTCACGCGACCATGAAGATGCCGCTCTTCTTGATCTCGGCCGCGGTCCGCGCCAGCGAGACCGCCCTGCTCCTGATCCTGACAGCCGAGTTCTCGTAGACGACGCTCTGGAGGACCAGCTCCGGACCGGACTTGACGGTCACCGTCGTACCCCTCTTGATGTCGATGTTGGCCGCGACGTTCATCGACGTCTTGACCCCCATGATGATCTCCGTGGAGAGGCTGCACGCCATCGACAGCTTGGCGCCGATCGTGAACTCGAGGGCCCCCGACAGCTTGGCGTCGAGCGTCCCGCCCACGACGACCGACGTGAAGGTGCCCTTCTTGTGCTCGTACGAACTGCCGTCCGTGTGCGTCTCGGCGTCGCTGTGCTTGAACTCCTTCGTCGTGCCGAACGTGTGCGACTCGAACGTGCCGTTCTTCAGATCGAACCCGTTCCCCTTGGTGATCGACGTGCTCGATCCGAACACCATGGATGTGACGCTTCCATGGGTGGTCAGGTTGAAGTTGCCGTGCCTCGTCGTGTTGTGGTCGCCCGTGATGGTCTCGTTCTTGTTGCCCTTCGCCTCGATGTTGTAGTGACCCTGGGCGAAGACGTTCACGTCGGCGGCCAGCGACTTGATGTGAACGCTGCCGGCCTCCGAGGTGATCGTCACGTCCCCCTTGGCCTTCTCGGTGAGCGTGCCCGCGGTGGCGGTCGTCGAGATGTCGCCGGCGGTGGCGGTCGTCGAGATGTCGCCGGCGGTGGCCGTCGTCGTGATGTTGCCGCCGGCGGCCGTGGTCGTGATGTTGGTCACCACGTTGCTCGTCCAGTCGGCGCCGACCTCGAAGTCCATGTTCACCCCGCTGTCGAGCAGGATGTTCCCGTCCGTCTTGCCGATGAGCTCGTGCTCGGCGTTGGGCGCCCCCATGCGCATGTACGAGTTCGCGTACGGCGTCGACAGGGTGATGCGCTGCGCCCCGGCCTGGTCCTCCAGCTCGAGGCGGTTCCTCCCGCCGGTCTGGATCACGTTCTTCGTGTGATTGCCGCTCGTCACCGGGCTCGGCGTCAGCACGTTGGGCACCACGCCGGAGATCACGGGGCGGTCCGGATCGCCGCCGAGGAAGCTCAGCACGACCTCGGTCCCCCGGCGCAGCGGGAAGTGGAACCCTTCGACGCCGCCGCCGTGCGGCTGCATCATGCGCACGTAGGTCGAGCCGCTGCCGTCGCGCGGGCTCGCCTCGTCGAACTTGAGCTTGACCAGGTAGCGCCCGTGGTCGTCGATCTGCGCGTACTCGCTCGACGCGGAGCCGTCGACCGTGCCGTTCTCGTACCCGTAGATGCGCGGCCACGGCGTCCGCGACTCGGCCCGGAACTGCGTCGCGGCCGGGATCGCCGAGACCTCGACGAGATAGACCTCCTCGTGCGCGAGCCCGACGAGCTCCTCGAAGTCGCTGTGCCCGGCGGACTGGTTGCCGTGGTGGCGCAGCTCGACCGCGAGGTACCTCGCGTTGAACCGCGCGCGCGGGTGGTCCTCGAGCTCGAACGTGTACCCCGAGCGCAGGTGGAGCCGCGCGCCGGTGGCCTGGTAGACCGCCTCGCGGGCGAGGTACTCCTCCGCGCGGAGCTGGGCCAGCCGCTTGCCGGCGTCGGCGCTGAAGAAGCGCTCGCCATGGAGGCTGATCTCCCCGGCGCCGTACTGGGACACCGGCGCCGCGCCGGCGAGCGGGAACTGCGGCCGGACATAGTCGTAGTCCTTGAGCTTCACCCGCGACGGCAGCGCCCCGTGCTGGCAGGAGAAGGTGCGGAACGAGGCGGAGGCGCTCCGGTCCTGGCCGGCCTGCGGGTGGTAGCGCACCGGCGCGCCGAGCGCCTCGGCGGGGTAGCTCTTGTCGTCGCAGAGGATGAGCTTCTCGCCGTCCTCGGTGTGCTCGAAATAATAGAAGATTCCTTCTCGCTCCATCCAGCGCGAGATGAAGTCGAAGTCACTCTCGCGGTACTGGCAGATGTGCTCCTCGGGCTCGTAGCTGCCGAGGTTGAGCTCGATGTCCGCGCTCGTGATGCCGTTCTCCTCGAGCACGAGCTTGATCACGTCGGGCACGCTCTTCTTCGTGAAGATGCGGCTGTGCTTCGACAGCGTGAGCCCCCAGAGCCGCGGCACGAGCACCGCCCGCAGCAGCGCGCGGCCGCCGAACTCGTGCACGAGATCGACGCCGGCGAGCACGCCGCTGAACACGTGAGGCGGAACGACGTCATCCTGGCGGTCGATCGAGAGGCGCGCTCGCGCTCCGACCATCTCCGCGAAGTTCGTGTCGTCCTCTCCATCGCTCGGGATCGAGAGGAAGATCTCGAGCCTGTACGGGCGCGAGATCGCCTCCACCCCGCGAAAGCCGACGACGCGCGCCGGGCCTTGCAGGACGCTCGAGGAGAACGTGATGAGATCGCTCATGACCGTGTCTCTTCCGGGGTGCGAGGTGATGAATGCTCCGCCTGGACGTCCCGAGGGGACGCGTCTCATGGAGCTAGGCGGAAGTGAGCGACGGAGTCAACGTTGTGAAGAAACGTTAAACTCGTCGTCAGGAGGCGGGATCTCGACCAAGGAGCGCAAAATTGCACCGCCCGACTTCGCGTTCGCGAGCGTGACGCCATAGACGTTGGCGCCCGTGAGGTCCGCTTCGCGCAGGTCGGCGCCGTCGACGTTGGCGCACGGGAGCCGCGCTTCCTTGAGCTTCGCGGCGCGCAGGATGGCGCCGGAGAGGTTGGCGCGCGCGAAGCTCGATCGCGGGATGTCCGCCTTGCTCCCGTTGACGCCGGCGAGGCTGGCCCGGTCGAAGACGGCCTCGGTGAGGCGCGCTCGCCGCAGGTCGGCGCCGTCCAGCGACGCGCCGTCGAAGCGCGCGTTGGCGCCTCTGGCCGAGGTGAGGTCCGCGCCGTCGAGCTTCGCCGAGCAGAGCTGCGCGTCGTCCAGCGTGGCGCGGGAGAGATCGGCGCGCGTCAGGTCGGCCGCGTGGAGACGGGCGGCGGTCAGGTCCGCGCCGCTCAGGTTGGCTCTCGCCAGGCGCGCCGAGGCGAAGTTGCACCGGGCGAGCGTGGCGCCGGCGAGGTTCATGCGCTCGAGCGAGGCGCCGCTCCAGTCGACGCCCTCGAGGTCAGCGCCCGCGAGCTCCAGGTCGTAGAGCGGCTGGCCGCTCTTCAGGCGGGCGATCACCTCCGCGCGCAGGCCGCGGGCCTCCGGCTCCGGCGGGGGCGGCTCGGCGGGCGCGGCCGCAGGGGAGCCGGCGGCGCCCGTGAGTGCAGCGTCGGCGGGCGGAGCGTCGGTGGGCGGAGCGTCGGTGGGCGGAGCGACGGCGGGAGTGGCGGCGCTCGCGGGCGCCGGAGCGAGCCTTTCAGCGGCGAGCGAACGCGGGCCGTCCACGGCAGCGTTGGTGTCGTCGAGCGGCGCGGGCGGCGGCGGCACCGTCGCAGGCGGCTGGGGCGCGGCAGCGGCCGTGTCCGCGGCAGCGGCCGTGTCCGCGGCAGCGGCTGTGTCCGCGGCAGCGGCTGTGTCATCGAGCATCGCGGGCGGCGGCGGCACCGTCGCAGGCGGCTGGGGCGCGGCAGCGGCAGCGTTGGTGTCATCGAGCATCGCGGGCGGCGGCGGCACCGTCGCAGGCGGCTGGACGACGGGGTGCGTCTCGTCGAGTCCGGCGAGCGGAGGCGCCAGCACCGCGGGGAGCGGCTCGGGCGAGGAGGCGTCGGCCCCGGCGCGCGCAAAGGGCATCGCGAACGGCACCGATCCCGGCGGCGGCTCGGGGCGCGGCGGCGGCTCGGGCGCGGGCAAGAAGGGCAGGGGAGGCGCCGAGGCCAGCGACGTCGCCTGCTGCGTGACAGCGCTCCAGTGCGGCTCCTCGGGCCCGAGGCGCGGCTCCCCGGCTGCACGAAGGGCAGGGCAGGCGTCGCGTGGAGCTGCGGCACCTGCTGCGTGACGGCGCTCCAGTGCGGCTCCTCGGGCCCGAGGCGCGGCACCTCGAGTCCGAGGCGCGGCTCCTCGGGCCCGAGTCGCGGCCCCTCGGGCTGCACGAAGGGCAGGGCAGGCGTCGCGTGGAGCCGCGTCACCTGCTGCGTGACGACGCTCCAGTGCCCGGCCGGGATCTCCACGCCCCGGTCGACGGGCGCGCTCGCCGCGTCGGCGATCACGACGGGCGCGAGCGGCCGAGCGACGCCCAGCGCGAGCCCACCAGGCCCGGCCGCGGCCCCACGTTCGCCCTCGATCGCAGCGCGCGCGTCGTTCTCGGTCGCTGGCTCGTCCCCGGTGAGCCCCGGCGCTGGAGCCGAGGGGGGCGGCCCCGGCGCTGGAGCCGAGGGGGGCGGCCCCGGCGCTGGCCTCGAGGGGGGCGGTCCCGGCGCTGGAGCCGAGGGAGGCGGCCCCGGCGCTGCCCTCGAGGAAGGGGGCGGAGCAGGGGCCGCCGTCGAGGGCCAGAGGAGGGGCCACCCCGGCATCTCGACGCCCGCGACAACGCGCATGCGCGCCGGCGCGTCGTCGGGCAGCAGCGCGACGTTTCCGCGCCAGATCACCGAGCAGCGCAGGCGGTCCGCGTCGATGGTCAGCGTGTCCGCGACGAGCTCGATCGGCTGCGCGTGCTCCTCCCCTCCCGCCCCGGTCCGATGGAGCCGCGCGAGCCCGCGCGCCGAGGGCAGGCGGGACCGCATCCACGGACAGCGGGGGTGCAGCCCCTGGAGGAAGATCCACTCGTCGCCGCGGAGGAACTCGATCTGCTGGTCCGCCGGAGCGGCGTGGAAATAGCGAAAGTCGAAGCCCCCATCGAGCTCCGGGGCCGAGGGCTCGATCGACCGATCGCGCGCGAGGAGGCCGCTCCTCGGGGCCCAGTGCCTCGCGATCGGCCCGAAGCCCGCCGGCCTCGCCGGATCGGTCGGATCGACGATGTTCGGCAGCGCCGCCCCGGCGCCCACGCCGACCGGGTTCGCGTCGATGTGCGGCCCGCCGTACGCGCGCTCGTACACGAGCGGCATGAGGCTGAAGGGACGCGGGCTCGGGGCCTCTCGGGTCCAGTCGCCGTGGACGTGGAGCACCTTGTCGAGGATCCAGCGACCCTCGCGGAAGAGCGCGACCCGCACCGACAGCGCCGTCGCGGTCGTGCCCGCGGGCGCGGCCGCGTGCCCGCGCACCAGGACCCCTGCGCTCGGCAGGTAAGGCGCTGTCTCACACGCCTCCTCGAGGCTGCCGCGCCCGTCTCGCGGCCGATCGGAGCCGATGAGGTCCGCCGGGGCGGCGAGCTCCGCGCTCCGGTCGGGCACGAGCGCGAACGTGGCCTTGACGATGACCGTGAGCCGCTCTGCGCCCTGCATGCGCCACCGCACGGCCCCGCAAGAGGCCGGCGTCAGCGCGACGACGGGGAGCGGCCAGGGCGTTCGCACGGCGTAACCTCGACTGGCCCGCGCGCCTTCACCGCCGCGGAGGGCTCTCGACGGCCGACGATACGCGGCGCGTCTCCCGGACGCAAGCGCGCGAGTCGACGGTGAGGGCGACTCGCATCGAGGTTCTCGAACACTGCGCGATGACGCTGTGAAGATCTTCCGGCGAGCAACGCATGTAGGGCGCTCGCGGGCGCGGTGTGGAGACCCGCAATGGGCGAGACCGCCGCGAGCGTCGATGTCGCGTCGTGGGCAGTGCGCGCCGACGATCCGGGCCACGGAGGCGCGCCTGATCCACGTTGTGTATCTCTCTCCTCTGTGCCCTCTGTGCCTCTGTGGTTCCCTCTCTCCTGGAACCAGGAACGAGCCCGGCCGCCGGCGAACCGACGGGAGCGGCGCGGGCGCCGTGCTCGGTCCGGCGCTCGACACGGGCCGCCCGTCCTGCGATCGTCGCCGGCGATGGACAGGACCGAGCGCCTCTTCGCGCTCATGGACGCGCTCCGGCGCCACCGGCGCCCGGTCACCGCGGCGCAGCTCGCCGAGGAGCAGGGCGTCTCGGTGCGCACGATCTACCGCGACGTGCAGACGCTGATCCGGCTCGGCGCGCCGATCGACGGCGAGGCGGGCGTCGGCTACGTGCTGCGGCCCGGCTTCTTCCTGCCGCCGTTGATGTTCACCGCGGAGGAGCTCGAGGCGCTCGTGCTCGGCGCGCGCTGGGTCGGCTCGCAGGCCGACGAGGGCCTCGCGGGCGCCGCGCAGAACGCGGTGGCCAAGATCGCGGCCGCCTCTCCCGACGACCTCCGCGGCCGCATCGACGACACGGGGCTCTGGCCCGTCGTGCTCGCGGGGTCCGGCGCCGCGCCGCAGCCCGTGCTCGGCCTCGTGCGGCAGGCGATGCGAACCGAGCGCGCGCTCGCGATGCGCTATCGGAGCGAGTCGGGGAGCAGCACCGAGCGCGACGTCTGGCCGGTGCAGATCGCGTACTACGAGGGCAAGCAGATCATCGCGGCGTGGTGCTGCCTGCGCGCGTCGTTCCGGCATTTTCGCGCCGATCGCATCGCCGGCCTCGCGCTCACCGCGCAGCCCTACGGCAAGCCGCGCCGGACGCTGACGAAGGAGTGGCGTCAGGCCTGGGAGCGCGGCGGCGGCGCGCCGGCGTGAGGCCGGCGAGGGCGCGGCGCGATCGCGTCGCGCGCGTTGCTGCCACGGGTTGTCAGGAGGGGTGGCGCAGGCTGGTGGGTGCGACGGCCGCCGGGGAGCCCACGACGCTCCGGGCGCCGTTCACCGTCTCCAGGCGCTGAATCCGCGCCTCGAGGCGTCGAGCACAACCGCCGAGAGGCCGCCGGGACATCGGCGGTGTTTACAAAGGTACAGGAAAAATTCATGAAGATCCTTGTCACAGGCGCGACCGGCACCGTCGGCCGCGAGATCGTCAAGCAGCTCGCCGAGGGCGGTCACCATGTCCGCGCGCTGAGCCGCAACCCGGGCAGGGTGAAGTTCCCCGCGGGCGTCGAGGCCGTGGCCGGCGATCTGGCCGCGCCGGAGACGTTCGCGGCAGCCTTCGAGGGCGTCGAGGCGCTGCACCTGATCAACTTCGGCGGCGACGATTACGCGCCGCTGCAGACCGGGGAGCAGATCGTCGCGCTCGCCAGGCGAGCGGGGGTGCGCCGGATCTCGGTGCTGCTCGGCGGATCGTCCGCCCCGCTCGACGCGGCGGTGGCGTCCAGCGGCGTCGACGCGACCTTCCTTCAGCCGGTGGAGTTCATGGCGAATCACCTCGAATGGGCGGCGTCGATCCGCAGCGAGGGGGTGGTACGAGAGCCGTTCTGCGATCGGCTGAGCGCGGCGGTCCACGAGGCCGACATCGCCGCGGTCGCGGTCGCGGCGCTGACGCAGGGCGGCCACGCGGGCAAGACGTACACCCTCACCGGGCCGGAAGTGCTGAGTCTGCGCCGGAAGATCGAGCTCCTCGCCGCCGCCGCAGGTCGCGAGATCAAGCTCGTCGAGCTGACCGAGCAGCAGGCGCGGGAGCGGTGGGCGGCGGCGGGGTTCTCGCCGGAGGCCATCGAGTTCTTCGTCGAGATCTACGGGAACACGCCGGAGATCGGCAAAACCGTCGTCCCGACGGTCGAGCAGGTGACAGGGCGGCCGGCGCGCACGTTCGCGCAGTGGGCGGCGGAGCACGCGGCGGCGTTCGCGGCGTAGGGTGAGCAGCTCTCTCGGGCCCAGCCCCTGAGGAATCCGCTCATTTTTGCAGCCACTTTCGGCGGGAAAATTGAACAGGGAGACAGGGGGTATTTGAGGATCGTCTCCCCGTCTCCCCGTCTCCCCGCCTCCCTGTTCAATTTTCTTTCGAGGAATTCGAGGGGATGCCTCGGGTCCAGCCCTCTCCGCGAAAGGAGAGAGGCTGGACCTCCCGGCGCTGGATTGCGTGGAGTCCGCTGAAACCAGCGTGCCCGCGCTCGGCGCTGGATTGCGCGGAGTCTGCTCTGAGCAGCTCGGACGGTCAGCTTGCCGTGGTGAGAGGTCGACTTCATAGACTCACGCGGAGCCCCGTGATGGGGTTTCCGTGCTGCCGAACTGTCGATTCACCCTGGAGAAGTGAGCCATGACAGACATCCATACGCCGAGAGACGAGCACAGGACCACGGGCCGCAAGCTCGTCGTGCTCAGCCCGACCGTGAACATCGCCGCCATGGCGAGCGCGCTGGAAGCCGTCGGCATGGAGGTGGTCATGGCCTCCCAGTACGGCGGCGCCGTGCCGCCGGACAAGATGCTCACGGCCGACGCGGTCGTGTTCGACAGGCTCCAGACGATGGTCGTCGCCGACCCGTCACCGGCGGCCCTCGCGGTCATGAAGGAGCTCCAGGCGCGCGGCGTCATCCTCTCCGTGGAGGACGAGGGGTACGTTTACGCCATCTCCGCGCCCGCCCTGCAGTCCTCGCAGCGAGAGTACCTCGATGGCTATCGGGCCGGCGTGAACGGGCTCATCGATCATCTCCTCTCCGGGGGCGCGCCTGCGGCGACAGAGGGGTACCCGAGAGAGGCCCGCGCGCGCGGCGAGTCCCCGAGCGGCGTCCGCGAGGAGAGGCCGGGCCACGAGCTCCACGAGCCTGGGACCAGGCCGCTCGGGCAGGGGAACGTGACCTGGGGTCTCAACGCGATCGGCGTCGAGGCCTCGCCGTTCACGGGGCGCGGGATCCGGGTCGCCGTCCTCGATACGGGGCTCGATCTGCGCCATCCGGACTTCAGGGGTCGTAAGGTCGTCCATCAGTCCTTCGTGCCCGGAGAGACGGTCCAGGACCAGGCCGGTCACGGCACCCACACGGCCGGCACCGCCTGCGGGCCGCAGGCCTCGGCGCAGGGGCCGCGCTACGGCGTCGCGTACGAGGCCGACCTGTACATCGGCAAGGTCCTGGGCGGCCCGGAGGGCGCCGGCGCGGATGGCTGGATCATGAACGGGATCAACTGGGCCCTCGTGAACGGGTGCCGGGTCATCTCGATGTCCCTCGGCAGCCAGCGGCCTCCCGTGGAGGCGTACCGGGCGCTCGGCGAGCGGGCCCTGAACCAGGGCGCGATCATCGTCGCCGCCGCGGGCAACGCCAGCCATCGCTCCCGGGGCGACATCCAGTATACCGGCGCGCCGGCGAACTCCGGGACGATCCTCTCGGTCGCGGCGCTCGACAGCAGCCTGCGGGTCGCGGATTTCTCGAACGGCGGCAAGATCGACATCGCGGCGCCGGGCGTCAACGTGCACTCCTCGTGGCCGCTGCCGCAGGGCTACAACAGCATCAGCGGCACCAGCATGGCGACCCCGCACGTGGCGGGCGTCCTGGCGCTGCTCATGCAGGCGGATCCGCACGCGAGCGCCCCGGATATCTGGCGGCGCCTGCAGAGGATGGGGCGCAGGCTCAACGCGCCCGCGTCGGATGTCGGCTTTGGCCTGGTGCAGGCGCCGGTGTCTGCGAGGACGGAGCAGGAGGAGCCGATCGGGAAGCAGAAGGCGTCGGCCCCCTCCTCGCCGCCCGCGCAGAGCGAGGGCCCCATCATGGAGAGGGGTGGAGTCCAGATCCCCTCGCCGCGAGCGTCCGACACCCGGTAATCCATCCAGAACACGAGCCCACCTCGGGCCGAGGCGCCCGTCATGAACGTCGCGACGATCCTCTCGGCCGGGGCGCTGGACAGCAGCCTCCGGATCGCGAACTTCTCGCCCAGCGGCAAGATCGATATCGTGGGGCCGGGCGTCGGCGTGCTCTCCTCGTGGCCGCTGCCGCAAGCCTACCAAACCCTCAGCGGCACCAGCACGGCGGGAGCGCACGTGGCGGGCGTCCTCGCGCTGTTCATGGAGGCCGATCCGCACGCGAGCGCCCCGGAGATATGGCGGCGCATGCTGGCGACGGCGCGCCAGCTCAACGCGCCCGCCTCGGATGTCGGCGCCGGCCTCGTGCAAGCGCCGGTGTCCGCAACGACAGCGCCGTGAAGGCCATCTCCAGCGAGAGCGCCGATCAGCTCGAAACGCTCAGGAATGAAGAGATTTGAACCACAGAGCTTGAAACGCTCAGGAATGAAGAGATTTGAACCACAGAGGCACAGAGGGCACAGAGGAGAGAGAAGATAGAAATTTCTTTATCTCTCTCTTCCCTCTGTGCCCTCTGTGCCTCTGTGGTTCATTTTTTTTTTCTCGGGGTTTCAACGTGTTCGGTGTCCTGGACACGACGCTCCCCCTCGCCGCCGGTCACCGCGCGCTGGGCCCACGTCACGCCGGCGGCAAGACGCGCACGGGATAGGCCAGCGTCACCTTCGGCCCGCGCTCGGGCTGGATGTCGACCAGGAGCGCCCAGCGGATCTCGTTGCTCGCCGAGAGGAAGGAGTGCATCGCCTGCTCGGGCAGGTCCGCCGTGATCTCCTGGCTCCAGGCGCTCTCCCGCGCGATGTCGAGGTCCTCCGCCAGGAGCAGCACCCGCTCCGAGAGGAGGTGCGTTTCGGACTCGGGGTCGGAGCCGCTCTGGTACTGGACCCGCTCCTCGCAGACGAGCGTGACGCGCGCGCGGCGCACGCGCCGCGGCCCGCGCAGGACAAGGCGGGCGCGCAGCGGGGCCCCGAGGAACAGCGGCTCCTCCGCGAGCTCGATGGCGAGGTCCCGGCGCGCTAGCCGGAGGTGGCCGACCAGGGACCACCAGACCATCGACGCGCCGAGGGCAAGGCCGAGCGCCGCGAGCAGCGATACGCCCCCGGGGCGCGCCAGCGAAGCCACCAGAACGTAGAGCGAGACGGCGGCGATGACGACCGCCACCTGGACGCGATGGCTCGGCGGGCCGACGGGGGTCGTGTCGGGCAGGAGCCGCACGGGCAGGTGCGCGCCCGGCGCCGTGCGCACGTCGGGGAACGGCAGCCGATCCAGCACGGCGCGGTAGCGCTCGATGGGGCCGCCGGAGCCGCCGCTCCGGTAAGGACCGCGGGCGGCGAGCGGCGCGGCGGGCTCCGCGGAGCGTGACGGCTTCGAGCGACGGAGGGCGGCGAGCAGCTTCATCGGCGGCGGGAACCTCAGCGCACCGTGATGGGCTGGTCATAGATCAGGTCGTCCCTCATGAACCCGGCGGAGCACCGCACCCGGACCGACCAGCGAATCTCGATCAGGTCGCCGCGGTAGCTGCGCGGCAGGAGCGGCAGGCGCGCCCGGAACGGGAAGCCCTCCGCGGGCGCCTCCGGCTGGCCCTCGGTGAGCACCTCGGCGTGGGCGATGCCCGTGTCGGTGCTGCCCTTGCCCTCGGTCTGCCAGAGGACCGACAGCTCGACCCGGGGCGCCGGGCGGCCCGGGAGCGTGGTGAGGCGCACGACCCCGGCGATCTCCTCGCCGGCCTCGTAGGACGCGCGGCCCCCGGCGAGGTCGATCGTGGCGCAGGCGCTCACGGCGCGTCCTCTGCGGGCGCGACCGCCGCGCCGTCGCGCTCGCCCAGCCACGCGCGGGCGAGCGCGAGCGTGCGCGCGTGCTCGGGCACGTTCTCCAGGAAGCCCGACCGCCACGCGGGGTTCGCGATCCGCGCCGTGCGCTCCAGCAGCCGCTCGCGGGCGGTCGCGATCGCGACGCGGGCCTCCCCGTGCGCGCCGCACGCCTCGAGGGCCTCCGCCCGCACCAGGTAGATCTGCGACTCGCCCTCCTCGAGGTGGCCCTGCGCGGCGATGATCGGGGCGGCGAGCTCCGCGGCCCGGTTCGCGACCTCGAGCGCCTCGGCGGCGCGCCCCGCGGCGAGCAGCACCCCCGCCAGGATGCCCAGCGCGCACGGGATGAGCGGCGGGACGTCGGCGAGCAGCTCGCAGCCGCGGCGCGCCACGTCCTCGGCCCGCTCGAGGTCCCCCGCGACCCGGAACACCTCCGCGAGGTAGACGTAGGTGCCGCCCTCCATCCGCCGGTCGCCCGACGCCACGAACGACCGGAGCGCGTCGTCGAGCAGGGCCCGCGCCTCGTCGAGATCGCCGAGCTGGAGGAGCGTGCGGCCGAGGTTCTCCTTCGCGACCGCCACCATGAACAGCAGGCCGAGCCGCTCCGTGTCCGCCAGCGCGGCGCGGAGCTGGCGCGCGGCGTCGGCGTAGGCGCCGAGCTCGTTGCAGAAATGACCGGCGTTGATGCGCGCCCCGCAGGCGGCGCGCACGTCGCCCGCCGCCTCGAAGCAGCGCACCGCCGCCTCGCAGAGCTCCCAGGCGGCGCCGACGTCCCCGGCCAGGATCGCGCGGTGCGTGCGCAGCCGCAGGACGGGCGCGCTGACGGTCGGGTCGTGCTGGAAGCGCCCGAACGACGCGTCGATGCGCGACGTCAGCGCGTCCGTCTCGTCGCACTGGCCCTGCATGTAGAGCAGGATCAGCGCCGCCTGCGCCATGGCGATGAGCTCGGGCCCGGTCACCGCCTCGGCCGACCACCGCGCGCACAGCGTCCTGGAGAGCGCGACGACGGCGTCCCCGCGCCCCACGAGGTGGGAGGCCCAGAGCGCGACGCCCGCCGCGCGGAACCACGACGCGCTCCCCTCGGGCAGCGCCAGCATCGCCCTCGTCGCGTGCAGCTCGGCCGCCGCGCTCTCGCCCCGGAAGCGGTACGCCTCCGCCTCGACGGTCTCGATCTCCCCGAGCGCCTCGCCGGCCGCGCCGCACGCGACCGCGCGCTCGGCGCGCTCGATCGCCGCGACGTAGTCGTTGCCGCCGAGCGCCTGCTCGGCCGCCCGCCGGTAGCCGCCGACCGCGCGCTCGAGGTCGCCGCCGCGCTCGAAGTGCGTGGCGAGGACCATGGCGTCGGTCTCGCCGGCGTCGGCGAGCCACGCGCCCGCGAGCCGGTGGCCGAGCAGCCGGTCCCCCTCGGTCA
Source organism: Sorangium sp. So ce119 (assembly GCF_051524405.1). Lineage (NCBI taxonomy): Bacteria > Pseudomonadati > Myxococcota > Polyangiales > Polyangiaceae > Sorangium > Sorangium sp. So ce119. The sequence goes on from NZ_CP150310.1 coordinate 1,917,416, forward strand.
GCATCTCGTAGGCCGCGTCGCGCACGAGCGCGTGCCGGAAGGCGTACGCCACCTCGCCCTGGAACGTCGACTCGTGCAGGCGCGTGATGAGCTCGCTCCGCGCGAGCTCCGCCAGGCAGGCGTCGAGGTGCGCCCCGTCCGCCTCGGCCCCGAGCAGCGCGCCCGCCGCGCCGCGCCAGAACACGCTGCCGAACACGCTGCCCGCGCGCAGCACCCGCCGCGCGTCGGGCGCGAGCCCCTCCAGGCGCGCCTGCATCATCGCGAGCACCGTCTCGGGGACGCCGCCGTCGTGGCCCTCGGCCGCGGCGCGCACGAGCTCCTCCAGGAAGAACGCGTTGCCCCCGGCGCGGTCGACGATCTGCGCGACGACCCCGGCGTCGACCGCGCCGAGCGCCTCGCCGACGAGCTTCTCGCACGTGCGGCGCGACAGCCCGACGAGCCGCAGATCCGTCAGCGCGCGCTTGCTCCAGAGGTCCGGGAACGACTCGCGCACCTCGGGGCGGGCGAGCGCGAGCACCATCAGCCGCTCGCCCTCGAGGAGCCGCAGCGCCGCGTCCACGTACTCGACCGTCGGCCGGTCGCCCCAGTGCAGATCCTCCAGCACGAGCAGGACCGGCCGCGCCCGGCACTCGGCGCGCGCGAGCTCCACCCACGCGGCCTGCATCTGGTCGCCCATGACCTTCGCGTCCTGCCGCGCCGCCCGGAGCAGCACGCTCGCCTCCGCGGGGAAGGGCGTGCCCACCATCTCGCCCAGGAACTCCGTGACGGCCTGCCGCAGCGGCTCCGCCACGTGCTCCGCCACGCGCGCCGCGAGCTTCCGCCGCCGCTCCTCGAGCGGCTCGCCGTCGAGCAGCCGCGCCGCGCGCCGGACGACCTGGCCGAGCATGCCGAACGGCGCGCCCATCCGCATCGGGTCGCCGCGCGCGATCCAGAGATCGAGCGGCCCGCCGCGCGCGGCCAGGCGCCGCGCGAGCTCGTGGCGCAGGCGCGATTTGCCGACGCCCGCCTCCGCCGTGACAAGCACCGCGCGGGCCTCGGACTCGGCGACGCACTCGTCGAACGTCGACTGCAAGAGGAGCAGCTCGCGCTCCCGCCCGGCGCACCGCGTCGGCTTGCCGAGCAGCTTGCGGGCCTCGTCCGCGGGCTCGAGCTCGCCGATGAGCGCGAGCGTCGAGCGGTCGAGCGACACCTCGAAGCGATCGCCCAGGAGGTCCGCGGTCATCCGGTCGACGAGGACGGGGGACGTGGGCTCCGCGCAGCCGGGCGCGCCGGCGGCCGCGCGCTCGGAGAGCGTGCGCGGGGACAGGGTGCGGGCGGCCTTGCGATCGGCCAGCGTGGCGGCGGCCCTGGGATCGGACGGCGCGCGAGCGGCCATCGTGGCGGCGGCCTTGCGGGCGGCCAGCGTGCGATCGGCCGTGGGCGCGATCGTGCTCCCCGCGAGCAGCGCGCTCGCGCGATCGATGACCTGCCCCATCGGCTGCGTCTTCTCGAGCTCGTCCCACCCGGTCGAGAGCGCGACGTGCGTGCCGGGCAGGAGGTCGCGCAGGGCCATGGCGCAGCGGGCCGCGTTCACGGCGAGGTCGGTCGGCGAGCCTGCGCCGGTGATCACGGCCGCGAGGGAGCCGTCCCGCAGCAGCTCGAGCTGCGCGCCGTGCCGGGCGGCGACCTGCCGGAGCGCCTGCGACGTCCTGTAGAGCGCGCTGAGCCGCGGGGCGTCGCTGAGCGAGGCGGTCGCGGCGTGCGAGTCGGCGCTGGCGGGCGCGCCGGCGTCCGCGTCGGGCGCGTGCGCGAGGATGACGCTGACGAGGCGCCGCTCGCGGCGCGTCAGGCCGGGCACCGAGGCGGGCGCGCGCGAGGACGACTCCGCGATGAACGTCGCGAGCGCGCGCAGCTCATCGAGCGCCTCCCGCGCGTCGGGGCGCCTGTCCGGCTGCTTGACGAGCAGCCGCGCCACGAAGGCGTCGAGCTCCGCGGGCAACCCGGGCGCGAGCGCGCCGAGCCGCGGGGGCTCCTCGAAGACCACCCTGGCCAGCATGGCCAGCGGGTGCGCCGCGGCGAAGGGCGGCCGGCCCGCCAGGCAGGCGAACAGGACGCACCCGAGCGCGTAGACGTCCGCGCGGGCGTCGACCTCGCCCTCGCCGATCACCTGCTCCGGCGCCATGAACGACGGCGTGCCCACCGTCGCCCCGGTGCGCGTCAGCGCCGTCGTCGCGTCGGCGAGCCGCGCCAGGCCGAGGTCGACGATCGTCGCCCGCTCGAGCTCGCCGCCCGGCAGGAAGATGTTCTGGGGCTTGATGTCGCGGTGGACGATGCCCTGCGCGTGCGCGAACACGAGCCCCTCGGCGACCCGGATCAGCACCTTGATCGCGGCCGCCGGCTCCAGCCGGCCGCGGGCGAGCCGCGCCGCGAGGTCCTCGCCCTCGAGCCACTCCATGGCGAGGTAGAGCTCGCCGTCCGGCGTCTGCCCGTGCGCGATGTAGCGGACGATGCACGGGTGCGCGAGGGCGGCCAGCGCGCGCGCCTCGCGGGCGAACCGGCTGCGCTTGTCGTCGGTCGGCTCCCGCAGGACCTTGATGGCCACCGGCGCGCCGCTCTCGACGTCGCGCGCCCGATAGACGGTGCCGAGACCGCCCTTCCCCGCCTGCCGCTCGATAAGATAACGCGCCCCCAGCCTCTCCCCCGGCGTCATGGGGTCGAGTATCTCACGGAATGCGCGCGCGTCCGTCAGCGACGAGCTGAGCCGGCGCTCACAAGGTAGGTCCTCGTCGCATTGCCGGGCAGAGCGCACGTGCGGGCCGGCAACCGATTGAGCTCTTGCCCGCGCGCAACTCCTGCGCTCGCGCGAGGGGCGGCCGCGGGCCCCCGTCGGCCGGGGGATCGCTCAGCCGCGCTTGGCGTCGACGTCCGCCGTGCTCTCCCCTGCGGCGCGGGCCTCGCGGAAGGCCGCGTCGTGGCGCCACGCCTCCCGCGCGGCCTCGCCGGCGCTCAGGCCGTGCGCCACCCCGGCCGCGGCGATCGCGCTCCGGAAGCGCGCGCCGGCGCGGCGGTACTCGAGCGATACGAGGATCAGGCAGAGCGCGACGAACAGCACGGTGCGGGCGCTCGGCGCCGGCTGCGACCAGGCGAGCCACCCGATGGCCACCGCGAGCAGCGCGCTGCAGAGCCCCCACGACTCGCCGCGCTCGCCGCGCACGTCCTCTGCGGCGCGGGCCAGCGCGCTGGCCACGGCGGGTGGCGGCTCGGCCGCCTTCTCGGAAGGCACGGGTGCCGCTGTGCCACCAACGACCGGCGCGCCGCCGCGTGCCATGAGCGGCCCCGACGACGCGCCGCTACAGCTCCCTGACACGCCGAGATGTGCTGAGCTCATACAAGCCCCTTTCTGGGTTCGCCGTCCGACCCCACACTCCAGCTGGCTTGCACGCCTCGCGCCATCGCTCGATCCGGCGCCTGGACGTCATTCCGAAGACCGCGGCAGAATCCCTCGCGCAGCCCTCGCGCCGGACACGCAATCGGTGCGCCCCGATGAAAACTCCGTGTCACAGCGGCGAACGCGGCGATTGCGCTCGCGGTCCCGGTGGTCCTGCGCACAGGTCATGACCGCCTGTAGCATCTCCGGTGCCGTGGACCCGTGGGGCGGGCCACCTGATTGAGCCCATCGCGACGGGCGCATGGTCTGCGACTGGCGCGCAAACCGTGCGCCGATCCTGCTCACCGGGCGGCGCTGCGCGGAGAGGGGCAGCGCTCGCCGGGCCGTGCGCGGGCGCGTGACCGGCGCGCGGGCGCGTGACCGGTGCGCGGGCGCGTGACCGGCGCGGGCCGCGAAGACGGGGCGCGCCAGGCAAATCGCGCGCCGCGAGCCTGTCACGGATAGACGTAGGGGGCGTCGAGCCCGAGCGGGAGGCCGAGCTGCCAGTAGGCGAGCAGAAAGAGGCTCCACGCGACGAGGAATGTGATGGAGTAGGGGATCATCAGCGCCATGAGCGTGCCGATACCGGTGCTCTTCACGTACTTCTGGCAGAAGACCACCACGAGGGGGAAGTACACCATGAGCGGTGTGATGATGTTCGTTGTCGAGTCGCCGACGCGGTAAGCCGCCTGGGTGAGCTCCGGCGAGATGCCGATCGACATGAGCATGGGCACCAGGATCGGGGCGAGCAGCGCCCATTTCGCCGACGCGGAGCCGATGAGGATGTCCACCACCGCGCTGAGGAGGATGACGCCCAGGATGGTCACCTTGCTCGGGAGCGCCAGGGTCTGCAGCGCCGCGGCGCCCTTGAGCGCCAGGAGCGCGCCGAGGTTCGATTTGTTGAACAGGTAAATGAACTGCGCGGCGCAGAAGGCCATGACCAGGTAATAGCCCATCGCGCTCATCGTCTTGCTCATGCCGCCGATCACGTCGCGGTGGCTCGTGAACGTGCCGGACGCATAGCCGTAGACGAGCCCCGGGATGAGGAAGAAGAGGAAGATGAGCGGCACGATCGCGCTCATGAGCGGCGCGGCGCTGACCGTGAGCTGGCCGCCCGGCGCGCGCAGCGGCGACGACGCCGGCGCGCTCGCGGCGACGAGCGCGGCGACGCTGAGCGCCATCGCCCCGAGGCCTGTCCAGAGCGCGCGCGTCTCGCGCGGCGTGAGGTCCGCCATGCGCTGCTCCTGCTCGGGCGCGGCGTCGACGGGCACGTGCGCGAGGCGCGGCTCGATCACCCTGTCGGTGATGTACCAGCCGAGCCCGATGATCAGGACCGACGAGGCGCTGCAGAAGAACCAGTTGCACAGCGGGTTGACGGTGCGCTTCGGGTCGAGGATGTTGGCGCCGGCCTGCGTCAGGCCCTGCAGCAGCGGGTCGAGGCTCGAGGGGACGAAGTTGGCGCTGAAGCCCCCCGCGACCCCCGCGAACGCGGCGGAGATGCCGGCGAGCGGGTGCCGGCCCGCGGCCTGGAAGATGACCGCGCCGAGCGGGATGACGAGCACGTAGCCCGCGTCGGCCGCCGTGTGGCTGATGATGGCCACGAGCAGCAGCATCGGCGTGAGCAGCGCTCTCGGCGTGATCGTGAGGAGCTTCTTCAGGACGGCGTTGATGAACCCGGAGTGCTCGGCGATCCCGACCCCGAGCAAGGCCACGAGCACCACGCCGAGCGGGTGGAAGCCCGTGAAGGTCGGGACCATGCTCGAGAGGAACTCGGTGATGGCCTTGCCCGAGAGCTGGCTCTGGACCTGGAGCGGCTGCTTCGTCCGCGGGTCGATCTCGCCGAACTGGAGCGGCGCGAGGGCCGCGGACACGACCATGACCGCGGCGGCGAGCAGGACGAAGAGCACGGCCGGATCGGGGAGCCTGTTGCCGGCCCGCTCGAGCGCGTCGAGGGCGCGGGCAGCCCGGCCACGCCGCGCTCCGGGCGCGGGCGAGGGGAGCTCGGGTTGATTGCTGGACATACGCTCATCGTAGGCCGAACGCGCGCGGAACGGCGCCGCCGGGCGGCTTCGCGCGCGCGATTTCGATGGTGAGGTTGGTGTGAAGGGTCGATGGTGGTCGAGCGCCGCGCGTGGCTCCGGCGCACGCGCGGGCGCCGGATGTCCTCAGGCCGCCTTGCGGGCCTCGTCGGCCTCGAGCTCGCGGACGATCGGGAGGACCTTCTTCCCGAACTGCTCCACCTCCTCGTGGTAATGCAGGAACCCGGTCAGCACGAGATCGACCCCGGCCGCCTGATAGGCGACGATCCGCCGCGCGATCTGCTCGGGCGTGCCGATGAGGCCCGTGCGGAACCCGTCGTTGTACTGCACGAGGTCCTCGAAGTTGGAGTTGGCCCACATGCCCTCGCGCTCGGGCGACGCCCGGCCGGCCTGCCGCACGGCGTCGCCGAAGCCGTTCACCGCCTCCACGTCCGCGTGAGCGATGATGTCGCGCAGGACCTGCCGCGCCTCCTCCTCCGTGTCGCGGGCGATGACGAACGCGTTCAGGCCGAACTTCACGCGGCGCCCCGCGCGCGCGGCGAGCTCGCTGATCTCGGTCACCTGGGCGCGCACGCCCTCGATGGAGTTGCCGTTCATGAAGTACCAGTCCGACACGCGCGCGGCCATCTCCCGCGCCGCCCTGGAGTTGCCTCCCTGGAAGATCTCGGGGTGCGGCTTCTGCGCCGGCTTCGGCTTCAGCGTGAAGTCGTTGATCCGGTAGAAGTCGCCCCGCAGCGAGAAGTGGTCCTCGGTCCAGATGCCCCGGAGCGCCCGGATGAACTCCTCGGAGCGACGGTATCGCTCGTCGTGCTCGAGCCACGGCTCGCCGAGCGCCGTGAACTCCCCCTTGAACCAGCCGCTCACGACGTTGACCGCGAACCGCCCGCCCGACAGGTCGTCGGCCGTCGCGCCGAGCTTCGCGAGCACCCCGGGGTGCCACAGCCCCGGGTGGACGGCCGCGATCACCCGGAGCCGCTCGGTCGCGAGCAGCAGCGCGAGGCTGAACGACGTCGACTCGTGCTGGTACTCGGCGCCGTAGCTCGCCATGTAGCGGACCTGGCTGAGCGCGTACTCGAAGCCGCTGTCCTCCGCGATCCGCGCGAGCTTCCGGTTGTAGTCGATACCCCAGTGCGTCCGCTGCTCGATCTTGCTCACCACGAGGCCGCCGCTGACGTTCGGCACCCAGTACGCGAACTTCACCGGGGCGCGCCCGGCGGGCGCGATCGACGTGGGCGGCGTGATGCTTTCGTTGTTGCTCATGATCTGGTTCCTCCATCCGTGCCCGCGCGGGCTCACTCTCCGCCGGCCTCGAAGAGCTCGAGCGGCAATCCGACGAGCGATTTACCGATCCACTCGCGCGCGATGTTGTTGGACGGCCCCATGCCGATCGCCGCGCGCGCGTCGCGGAAGGCGCGCTCGAGCGGACCGCGGCGGTAGCCGTAGCCGCCGCTCACGTCGAGCGCGACGCGCGCCACCTTGTTGGCCACCTCCGCGGCGTGGACCTTGAACTCGGTGAGCGGCATGAGCAGCTCGCCCTGGGGCTTGCCCGCGGCCTGGAGCGCGTCGAGCTGCTCGGCGAGCGCCGCCTGCCAGGGGCGGAGGCTCTCGACGAGGACCTTGGCCTCCCCGAGCTGCTGGCGCAGGACCTGGTAGTCGGCGAGGCGGCGATCGAAGTCGCGGTGCACCGTGCCGAGCGCGTACTCGGTCACGGACGCGAGCGCGCCCCGCGCGACCCCGTGCCACGCGGCGCCGAGCCCGATGAGGTACACCGGCGAGACGCCGTGATAGATGATGTCCTTGCCCTGGCCCTCCGCGCCGAGCCGGTCGCGGCGAGGCACGGGCACGTTCGTGTAGCGGATCGGCCCGCTGTGGTTGCCGTGCACCCCGAGGGCGTCCCAGCGGCCCGCCTCGATGCCGGGCCGCGTCCCGTCGACGATGAAGAAGGTGATGTCGGTCGGCCCCTTCGCGCCCGGCGTGCGCGTCTGGAGGACGTAGTAGTCGGCCTTCCCGGCGCTGGTCGTGAACGATTTGTCGGCGGAGATCAGGTAATCGTCCCCGTCGCGCTTCGCCTCGCTGAAGTTGAACCACCAGTGGCCGCCCGAGGCCTTCTCGCTCGTCGAGTAGGTGCCGACGAGCCCGCGCCGCGCGGGCCTGAGCCACCGCTCCTTCTGGTCGTCGTTGCCGTACAGCGCGATCGTCTGCGCCGCCCCTGTGTGCATGACATAGACGAGCGCCGTCGACGCGCAGGCGCGCCCGATCTCCTCGGCCGCTATGGCGAACGCCCCGTGGCCCAGCCCGAGCCCGCCGAGCTCCTCGGGCAGGAGCACTCCATTCCACCCCTCGCGCGCGAGCGCTTCGAGGTTCTCGCGCGGGAAGACCCCCTCGCGATCGACCCGGTCGGCGTTCGGCGCGATCGCGGCGGCGACGATCGCCTTCACGCTCTCGCGGATCGCAGCTTCATCTCGTCTGGCCATCTCCATCTCCTCGTGTCGGCGCACGCGCGCCGGTCGCTCTTGCCTCGCTCCGGTCAGGCGATCTCGCGGCCTGGCCGGGCCCCCGCGGCGCACGTGCGCCGCCTGCCCGCGTCGCTCTCCGGAAGGTCCCGCGCGCCGCCCTGCCCGGGGCGCGGTCCCGCCCCCCTCAGGAGTAGAAGCTCGGCTCCGGGATCGCGCCGTTCAGCGCGTAGGCGCCGAGCTCGCGCGATTTGTAGTCGACAGGGTCGTGGAGCGTGTGCGTGCGCAGGTTCCGCCAGAACCGGTCCATCCCGGCGTCTGCGGTCGTCGCGCTCGCCCCCATGACCTCGAACATGCCATTCGTGATCTCCAGCCCCGCGCGCGACGTCGCCACCTTCGCCGCGGCGATCGCGATCGCGCACGCGCCGCGCTGCGCGGGGCTCAGCCGGTCGCCCTCCTCCCAGGCCGCCTGGAACGCCGCCCCGGCGCGGTCGGCGAGCAGCCGCGCGGCCTCGAGGCCGAGCCACATGTCGCCGTACCGGAGGAGGACATAGGGATCCTCGGTCGCGGGCGTCCCCCGGGCCGCGATCCAGGGCCGCCGCCGCGCGCGCGTGTACCGTCGCGCCTCCTCGAGGGCCCCTTCGGCGATGCCGAGGTACACGTTCACGAGCACGAGCTGGGCGAGGCACGGGCGCAGCGAGGCGAACGTCGAGCCGAGCGGCCCCGGCGTCGTGAGGAGCTCGTCGGCCCGCACCTCGACGTCGTCGAGCTCGACGGTGCCGCTGTCGGTCTGCCGCTGCCCCATGTTGTCCCAGTCGCCGAGCACCCGGATCCCTGGCCGCCCGGTCGGGACGGCGGCGACGACGAGCCTGGACGTCGCGTCGTCGATCGCCGACACGATGAGCATGTCGGAGTCGCTCGCCCCGGAGCAGAAGCTCTTCGCGCCGCGCACGACGAGGGCGTCGCCGCGGCGCACGAGGCGCGCGCGCGTGTCGAGCGGGTTCAGCGCGTTCCCCCAGAACCAGCGCTTCGCGACGGTGTCCGCCTGAAGCCGGCTCGCCTGGCCCGCGCTCCCGAACAGCCGCAGCGTCGCGAGCATCAGGTGGTGAAAGCCGAACACGTGGGCGATGGCGCTGTCGGCGCGCGCGATGCGCCGTACCACCTCGAGCACGACCGGCCAGGGCGCTCCCCAGCCGCCCAGGTCCGCCGGCGCGGAGAGCGAAAGGAGCCCGCTCCGCCGCAGCCGATCGCGCTCCTCCCTGGGGGTGCCGCCCCGCCTGTCCCGCTCCACGGCCGTCGCGGCGAAGGCGCGTGAGAGCTCGTCGGCGATCTCCAGCGCGCTGCTCGGCGCCGGGTGCGCCTGTCCATTGCTAACGTGAGCGGCTTCGCCCTGCATGCCTCGGCCTCGATCGACAGGCCACGTCGCGACGCCGCGCGTCCGTGGCACGTCCTTGGCACGTGTCGTCAGCACGTGTCGTTGGACCGCGCGGTTGGGCACGACTCGTGCCATGGCCGTCCCATCGCGTTGTCCGCGCACATTCGCTGAGCGGAGCGAGGGGGGTCGTCTGGCGGCTGCTGCTCCAGCAGCAGCGGCTGCGCGCGAGGTGCTGCTGGAGCAGCAACGGCAACCCGGCGCGCGGGGGGATCCTTGTCGCGGCGGCCTGCGCTCGCGCGCGGATCCCTCGATTCACGGCCTCGGCGCGGGGCGTGCTTACGGGCCTCCGGCCCGGCGATGCACGGGCGAGGAGCCCATCTTTCAATGAACGTCCTCTGGTTTCTCCCGACGCATGGCGACGGCCGTTATCTCGGCACGGCCGAGGGGGCGCGCCCCGTCTCGCTCTCGTACCTTCGCCAGATCGCGCAGGCCGCCGACGACCTCGGCTATCACGGCGTGCTGCTCCCCACGGGGAGGTCGTGCGAGGACGCCTGGGCGGTCGCGTCGGCCATGATCCCGCTCACGCAGCGGCTCCGGTTCCTCGTCGCGCTGCGGCCGGGCATCGTCTCGCCCACGTGGGCCGCCCGCATGGCGTCGACGGTCGACCGCCTGTCGGGCGGCCGGCTGCTCCTCAACGTGGTGACCGGCGGCGACCCCGCGGAGTCCGAGGGCGACGGCGTATTCCTCGGGCACGACGAGCGGTATGCGGTGACCGACGAGTTCCTCACGATCTGGCGCCGTGTCATGGCCGGCGAGACGGTCGACTTCGAGGGCAAGCACCTGCGCGTGAAGGGGGCGAAGCTCCTCTATCCGCCGATCCAGGCGCCGCACCCGCCGCTCTACATCGGCGGCTCGTCGCCCGCGGCGCACGCGCTGGCGGCGCGCCACCACGACGTGTACCTGACCTGGGGCGAGCCGCCGGCCGCCGTGGCCGAGAAGATCGCGGACGTGCGCCGCCGCGCGGCGGCCGAGGGGCGCGAGGTGCGCTTCGGGATCCGGCTGCACGTCATCGTCCGCGAGACCGCCGAGGCGGCGTGGGCGGCGGCGAACGACCTGATTCGCCACCTCGACGACCGCGCCATCGCCGCGGCGCAGCAGGCCTTCTCGCGCTTCGACTCCGAGGGGCAGCGGCGCATGGCGGCGCTGCACAACGGGCGGCGCGACGCGCTCGAGATCAGCCCCAACCTCTGGGCCGGCGTCGGGCTCGTGCGCGGCGGCGCCGGCACCGCGCTCGTCGGGGATCCGGAGACGGTCGCGCGCCGCATGCGAGAGTACACGGAGCTCGGGATCGAGACGTTCATCCTGTCCGGCTACCCGCACCTCGAGGAGGCCTATCGCGTCGCCGAGCTGCTGTTCCCGCGGCTCTCCATCGGGCAGAAGGGGCCCGACGTCCGCCCGAACCTCACCGGCCCGTTCGGCGAGGTGATCGCCAACGACATCCTGCCGCAGCGGTCGCAGAGCTGAGCCGCAGCAGCGACGCGCCGGCCTTTTTCAGAAGAGAAAATTGAACAGGGAGGCGGGGAGGCGGGGAGGATTTGAATGTTTTCCTCCCCGCCTCCCCGCCTCCCTGTTATTTTTTCTCGATAATTCGAGTGGATGCCTCAGGACTGGAACGCCTGGGGCCCTTTCACCGCCGCGCGCGCCTCTCCGACCCTCGAGAGCGAGGCTGGGGGCTCCGAGCTGGGCGGCGTCCCGATCTCGCCGAACTGCAAGAGGCGCGTGCGCACGAGCTCGCGGCTGACGCCGAGCCGGATCGCCGTGTGCCCCAGGTTGCGCTCGCAGCGGCGGTACGTCGCGCGGATCACGATCTCCTCGACGCGCTCGTGCGCGTTGGGGCAGCCGCTCTCGAAGAGGGCGGCGATGGTGGCCTCGAGCGTGGCCATGAGCCCGTCGACGGTGCTCGGGGCGCCCGGCAGCGCGGGGGCCTTCGGCTGGAGGCTCGTGAACCGCAGGTCATCCCTCGTCACGCGGCCAGCGCGGCAGACGAGCGACGCCTGGTGAATGACCTGCTCGAGCTCGCGGATGTTGCCTGGCCACGGGTGCGCGAGCAGCAGCTCCACCGCGGACGACGCGAGCGCGCACGGCGCGGCCCCGAGCCGCCGCCCGTACAGCCCGGCGAAATAGCGCGCGAGCGGCAGGATATCGCCTGGCCTCTCGCGCAGGGGCGGCACGGCGATGTGCGCGCCGTTCAGCCTGGCGAGCAGGTCCTCGCGGAACCCGCCGGCGGCGACCACGCTCTCGAGCGGCACGCTCGTCGCGGCGATGACCCGCGCGTCGACCGCCGCCCTCCGCGCGCCGGCCCGGATCACGTCGCGCTCCTGGAGCGCGCGCAGCAGCCGGGCCTGCGCGCCGGGCGGGAGGTCTCCGACCTCGTCGAGGTAGAGCGTGCCGCCCTGGGCCGCGTCGATCAGGCCGCGCTTCCGCGCGCCGACGCCCTGCTCTTGGCCGAAGAGCTCGCTCTCCGCGAGCGAGGGCGACAGCACGCCGCAGCTCACGGCGATGAACGGCCGGCCGCGGCGCCCGCCGAGCTCGTGCAGGTGCCGCGCGAGGATCTCCTTGCCGGTCCCTGTCTCGCCGCTGAGGAGCGCGGCCGCGTCGCTCGCCGCGGCCTGCTTCACGCGCTGGAGGAGCTGGTGCGACCTGGGGTCCTCGAAGACGAGCGCCCTGGCGCGCTCGGTCGGGGGCATCGTCAATTCCGGGGCGGGGAGGGTGAGCAAGCGCATGGGTTTCACCTCGGCGCGCCAGCGAGCTTCCTGGCGCAAGTACTGCAATGCACGTGCAAAGAAGCGAAGGGCGTCGCCCTCCTCCCCGGCCGGACCTCAGGCGGCGACCTCGCGCGCCGGGAGCGCGAGGCCTTCGCGGAGCACGCTGTCGATGAAGGGCCTCACGACCTCTTCCAGCTTGTTTCCGAGCTCGTCATCGATCTCGAGCAGCCCGTCCTCGCCGAGGCGCAGCGCCTTGTCGAGGAGGAACAGCCCTGCGAGCACGTGCCGCGCGCCGAGCGACTGGAGCACCGGCCGCAGCCCGTAGTCGATGGAGAGCACGTGCGCGATCGTCCCGCCCGTCGCGAGCGGCAGCACGGCCTTCCCTGCGAGCCCGAACTGCGGCAAGAGGTCGAGCAGCGCCTTGAGCACGCCCGTGTACGCGGCCTTGTAGATGGGCGTCGCGATGACGACCCCGGCCGCCTCGGCGATCACCCGCGTCGCCTCCGCGATGGCGGGCGAATCGACCCTCCCGAAGAGGAGATCCTCGGCGGGAAGGTCACGAACATGGACGGTGGTGACGCGAAACCCTTCACGCCCGAGCCGCGCCGCGACGCGGGCCGCGAGCGCCGCCGTCTTCGATCGCGGGGAGACGCTTCCTGTGATGATGACGATGTTGGACATGGGCGCGACATAACAGGGCCAGCGCGCTTTGTCCATTATAACGGATGAATCGTCCGTTATAGGAGACGAGGCCGAGCGGACCGGCGCCGGGCCGCTTGCGGTGCGGCTGTCCCGTGAGCGAGCGTCGCCGCGCCTGCTGCCTACGCCCACATGCCCCTCCATGGTGCGGACCGGTCGTGGGGAGCGTTTCTGTCGCTGGTTCGCGCTGCTCCGTACGGGTCGGTCATGCCACCTGTCCAGTGGATGTCCTGAGCGTGCGGTTCCTTCATGCAATCGTCAGCGATCGGATCACTCTCTTCGGATCCTGGAGGCGTCCTCACCAATCTCCCCTGCGACCTTCCGCGAGAACGGGACCGCGATCTCTGTGAGGTAGCCTCGCCAACCAGGCCTGCCGCTTGCTGCAAAGGGCGCAGCCCTCGGGGCACCGGAAATGGTCCGGGCAGGGCAGCCGAATTGCCCGGGCGCAGGCTCGCGACGTCCGGCGGCCTCCCGGCGCTGCGCCGGCCGGCAAGTGATGTGCGACCTGTGCGACGCGTCGGCCCGGAGCGCGGGATGATGAGCGTGCTCTTCCCGATGCCGGCCGCTCCGACCCGGCGCAGCCCTGGCCCGGCACCGCCCGACGCGTCAGCCAATGTGCGTGTGGAGGAACTCGACCGTGCGCTGCCACGCGAGCGCGGCGCTCTTTGGCTCGAACCTGGACGAATCGGTCGAGCGCATGAACGCGTGGCCGGCGTCGTAGACATAGAGATCCATCTCGCCTCCACCGGAGCGCGCCGCCTTCTGGATCTCTTCGGCTACGGAAGGGTTCGCCCAGTCGTCCACCTTGGCGTAGTGCCCGCAGATGGGCGTCTTCACCTCGGCGAACTCCTCCGGTGCGATCCGCGGAAGACCGTAGAACGGGACCGCTGCCTCCAGGGCCGGCCGCACGTAACGTGCCGCAGCGAGGGTGAGCGCGCCACCCAAGCAGAAGCCCGCGACCGCGACCCTCCCGTTGCACCGGGGATGCGAGCGCAGGTAGCCGACCGCGTGGCCGAGCTCACGTACGGCCTTCTGGAAGTCGAAGGCGCCGATCAGCTTCGCCGCCTCCTCGTCGTTCTCGGCGAGCTTGCCGTGATAGAGGTCGGGGGCGAGCGCGAGGAAGCCCGCCTGCGCGAACTGCTGGCAGTGCGCTCGCATCACCTCGTTGAGGCCGTGCCACTCGTGGACCACGACGAGCCCCCCGACCTTGCCCGAGCCAGGCGGCTCGGAGAGGGCGCCCTTCATCTGCCCCGCGTTCTCCAACGAAAACGTCACCATCGTCGTCATGCTGTCCTGCTCCTTTCGTCACTCACTTCTCTTCACCAGGGCACGGGGCCGCGCGCGTCGAAGAACCCGCCGGTCGGGCCGGCGTCGTCGAGGAGCGCGAGCCTCACGGACGCGCGGGCGCCTTCCTCGACGGTCTGCGTGCCGCGGTGGCCATTCAGGTCGGTCGCGGTGTAACCGGGGTCCGCGGCGTTGACCTTGATGCCCGTCGGGGCGAGCTCCTTCGCATACTGCACCGTCACCATGTTGAGCGCCGCCTTGGAGGCGGGGTACGCGATGGCGTTGAACGACGCGTACTCCCACGCTGGGTCGCCGTGGTTCGCGAGCCCGCCGAGCCCGCTCGACACCATGACGATGCGCGCCGCGGGCGACGCTCGTCGGAGCAGCGGGAGCATCGCATTCGTCACGGCGACGGCAGCGAAGACGTTGACCTCGAACACGCGGCGCACCTCGTCGAGTCGCGTCGCGCTCGGCGTGGAGCGGCCGAGGAGGATGCCCGCGTTGTTCACGAGGACATCCAGCCGCCCGACCTCGCGCTCGATCGTGCGAGGCGCTTCGGCGACGCTCGCGGCGTCCGTCACGTCGAGCGCGATGAAGCGCGCGTCGATGCCTTCTCGGCGCAGCGCCGCAGCGGCTCGCGCGCCGCGCTCCTCGTCGCGTGCTCCGACGAGCACCGTCATGCTCGCGCGGCCGAGCTGCCGGGCGGTCTCGAGGCCGATCCCCTTGTTCGCGCCCGTGACGAGCGCTGTTCGCTGGACGTTCATGCCCTCCATCTACGACCGAGCCTCCAGAGGAGATTGGGCGATCTTGGCTCGACGCGCGTCGTTGGGGAGCAGCCCGAGAACGCCCTGGCGGCGAGGAGGGCCGCGCTGTATCGTCCTCGGCGTGGATCTCTCGGCGGCGCAGCGCGGGCGGAGCCGGATCGCATTCTCACGCCCGGCTGCGCTCCCCGGCCTCACCGTCGGGCAGTTCCGGAGCGACGGGCCCCTGTTCACCTGCGTGACGGACCGCTACGCCACCGCGCTCCACCTCAGTGGCCGCTCCGAGTGGTCGCTTCGAGGCTCGCGCTGGTCGAGCGGCCCGGGCACGATCGACGTGAAGGTCCCCGGAGAGGTCTTCGCAGAGCACGCCCGCCAAGGCCAGCGGCGGTTTCAAGTCGTGATCTTCGACGCGCGCATGGTCGACGAGGCGCGCGCGACGCTGGACTCTCCCGCGGTGCCCCCGACGGAGAACGCGCTCTGCGCGCACGACCCGCGCGCTGCACCGCTGGCGGCGTTGCATCGCTCGCTGCTTCGCGGCGACGCGACGCCTCTCGAGCTCGCGGGTGTGTCGTCGGAGGCGCTCGCCGCCCTGTGCGAGCTCACCACCATGCGCCGAGATCCGCCCCGTCCGCGCAGCGCGTGGGCTCGCGCGGTGACGCGCGCGCGCGAGCTCCTCGATGCGCGGTTCACCGAATCGATCGCGCTCGACGAGCTCGCCGCCCACGCGCGACTCGACAAGTTCCGCCTCTGTCGTGCCTTCCGCGAGGAGGTCGGGCTTCCCCCGCACGCGTACGTGACCTACCGGCGCGTCGGCCTCGCAGGGGCGCTGCTCGCCCGGGGAGTCCCTCAGGCGGAGGTCGCTGCGCGCGTGGGGCTCTACGACCAGAGCCAGCTCCACCGGCATTTCAAGCGCATCGCCGGGGTGACGCCGGGGGCGTACGCCCGAGCCGCCCGCTGACTCTTGGGATCGACGAGTCAAGCGGCGTCTTACCTCGTGCACGACCCAGGCTGCCTCCGCGTCCCCGAGGGCGACGGCTCGGCTCAGGGTGCCGGCGAGCGACGCAACCACGGCGGCTCGGGGCGATGGATCGACCGGGGCGAGTTCTTGGTCCTCCCCCGCTTCCGCGGACAGTCTCACTATGCCGCGCGCGCGGCCACGTAGGTCTTCAATTCGAACTCGATCGGGCTCATGTACGCGAGCCGTGAGTGCCGGCGTTTCAGCTTGTAGAAGCTGTCGATGTAGTCTCTGACCGAGGCGGTGGCGGCCGATCGCGTCGGGTAGCGCTCGTGCTCGACCAGCTCCGCCTTCAGCGTCGCGAAGAAGCTCTCGGCCACAGCGTTGTCCCAGCAGTCGCCAGCGCGGCTCATGCTCGGGATGAGCCCGTGGGCCCCGAGCACGAGCCGGTAGTCGTCGCTGGCGTAGGGGCTGCCGCGATCCGAGTGGTGCACCAGCCCAGGCGCCGGCCGCCGCGGTCCCAAGACGAACGCGAGCGCGGTGAGCGCCAGGGCGCGATCGTTGAACGCGCTCGCGGCCCAGCCGACCACGCGGCGCGAGAACAGGTCCAGGACCACGGCCAGGTACAGCCAGCCCTCGCCGGTGGGAATGTACGTCACGTCGGTCACCCAGACCTGGTTGGGCGCTCGAGCATCGAATTGCCGCTCGATCACATTCGGAGCGATCGGGCCGTTGTGCCGCGAGTCGGTGGTGCGGCGGAAGCGCCGCTTCCTCCGGGCCGCGGGCCTCTGAGCGCGCATCAGCCGCTCGACCCGTTACTTGCCGACACGCATGCCGCGAGCACGCAGCTCCGCGTGGATGCGCGGACTGCCGTAGCGGCCACGGCTCTTGTGGTGCACGGCCCTGATCTGGGCGCTCAGTTGAGCGTCGAACTTGGCCCGCGCGGACTCCGAGCGCTTGGCCCACGCGTAGTAGCCGCTGCGCGAGACCAGCAGTACCGCGGACAGCACCAGCACCGGGTAGTGCGCCTTCTCCGCGTCGATGAACTCGAACCTCACTCGTTTTCCTTCGCGAAGAAGGCCGCCGCTTTTTGTACGATTTCGCGCTCCATCTCCAGCCGCTTCACGTCGCAGCGCAGCCGCTGCAGTTCCTCACGCTCTGGCGTCGTCAGCGCCCCCGGCGGGCCGTGGACCGCGTCGGTGTCCGCGCGCTTGATCCAGTCGCGCAGCGCCGTCTCGGTCAGGTCGAGGTCCTTCGCCACCTGGCCGATGCTCCGGTCGCTCGCCTTCGCCAGCCGTACCGCCTCCGCCTTGAACTCGGGCGTGAACGCCCTCCTCTTTCTCCGTCCCATCCCTGCCTCCTGGTGCCGTCGGGGGTGTCGACGGAAGCGGCGGAGGACGAGGCGGCGGGACGCTGGCCGCGAGCCGACACAAAAGCGAGAGCGGATCCATGTCGACCGCGACCGTCCCGTCGGCGAAGGCGCGCTTGAGCGACAGCCGTACCAGGCCGTCCTGCTGCAGCGCGACGCGCTCTTGGGCGACCGGGGGCCGCAGCACGTAGCGCAAGAGCGCCTCCCTCGCCGCGGTGTGGTGTGCACCGGCGCGCCGCGCCGCGTGCAAGGTGAAGCCATCGAGCGAGACGCACAGCGGCTTGTCGTAGGCGAGCGCGCTCGGCGAAGGCGGCAACAGCCCGCGGAGCCATTGCGGTCCAGCGGGCGGCTCTCGCTCGGAGACGGCGGAGGCATAGAGCGCTGCCTCGGGCTGGTCGTCCTCGTCGACGTCGCGCTCGAGCTCGAAGAGCCCGTGCCGGCGGAGGTAACGCATCATCCGCCCGACGGCGTGCTCGAGCACCTGACCGACCTGGCGCGTCTGCAGATGGTCGAGCTCGTTCCATACCAGCTCTGTGCCGTCTTCGTGATAGGCCCCGTCGAGAAAGACCACGTGCAGGTGCGGATTGAGCCGCATGTCGCCGGACGTGCGTTGCACGACGGTCACCGCGCCGCTCTTGGCGGCCGCGCGTACGCCCCGACGCTTTTCGCGCTCGCTATAGAACCGCTCGACGGGTACATTGATAGGCGGCGCGCTCAGCGGTGCTCAGCGCGGCAGTGACGTGAAGGGTTCACCCAGTCGAGGATGCGCAGCGCTCCCAGCTCATCTCCGGCGATGATAGTGCGGCCGTCGGGCGCGATAGCGCAGCAGCATACCAGGATTGCCATCGTTCCGAGGATCTCGCCCGTGACAAAGCTCCAGAGGATCATCCTGTCGCGGGAAAAGGAGACGGCGAGGCGGCCATCTGGCGTCACAGCCACATCGCGATTACCACCGGGATTATCCAGGGTGCGAACCAGCTTCCATGTGTCCACTTCCCATACCTTCAGCGTACAATCATCGGACGTCGAGACAGCGAGGCCGCCATCCGCCGTCACCTGCACTTTATTCACCCACCAGGTATGCCCTTCGAGGTTGCGGACCCTCTTCCCGGTACCAAGGTCCCACACCTTCAATGTGCAGTCGCTGTGACCAGTCCGCGGGTTTAGAGTGGAGACAGCGAAGCGGCCATCCAGCGTCACTGCCACGTCTTCCATTGGTTCGGTGTGCTCCTCGAGAGTGCGGAACAGATTCCCCGTGCGCAGATCCCACACTCTCATCGTTTTATCCCGGGAGGCCGAGACAGCGAGGCAGCCATCCGCCGTCACCGCCACACCTTCCACCGAGTCCGTGTGCCCTTCGAGAGTGCAAACCAGCTTCCCCGTGCTGAGGTCCCACACCTTCAGCGTCTTATCTTCGGATGCCGAGACAGCGAGGCCGTTTTCCGTCACCGTCACGTCCGTCACGCGGCGAGTATGCCCTTCGAGGGTGCGAACTACCTGCCCCGTAGAGAGATCCCACACCTTCAGTGTTTCATCGAAGGATGCCGAGACAGCAAAGTGGCCATCCGGCGTTACAGCTACATCGCATATTATCTCATATGGGTCCCGGAGAGTGTAGGGCGTCGGTTTCGTATGCCCTTCACGGACGCGGACGGCCTGCGCCGTGCGCAGATCCCACACCAGCAGTATCCCATCTAAGGCAGCCGAGACAGCGAATCTGCCATCCGGGGTCACCGCCACGTCGTGCACCCAGTCGGAATGCCCCTCTAGCGTTCGGATGAACTGCCCGGTACGCAGATCCCACACCTTCAGGGTTTTATCCCGAGATGCCGAGACTGCGAAGCCGCCATCCGGGGTCACCGCCACGGCAGTCACCTTGATGATATGCCCCATGAGGGTGCGGACCTTGCGCCCCGTGCGCAGATCCCACACCGTCAGGTCAAGCGACGAGGCCGAGACAGCGAAGCAGCCATCCGGGGTCACCGCCACGTCCTCTACCAAGCCGATATTCCCTCCGAGAGTGCGGACCACTTGCCCGGTGCTCAGATCCCACACCTTCAGGGTTTCATCTGAGGATACCGAGACAGCGAAGAGGCCATCCGGAGTCACCGCCACACCGGTCACCTGATCGGTATGCCCTTCGAGGGTGCGGACCACCTGCCCAATGCTCAGATCCCATATCTTCAGGGTTTTGTCTGCGGATGCCGAGACAGCGAACCGGCCATCCGGAGTCACCGCCACGCCGGTCACATTATCGGTATGCCCTGCGAGGGTGCGGACCACCTGTCCAATGCTCAGATCCCATATCTTCAGGGTTTTATCTGAGGATGCCGAGACAGCGAACCGGCCATCCGCCGTCACCGTGACGCCGTCCACACGGCCGGTATGCCCTTCGAGCGTGCGGACCAGCAGCCCGGTGCCCAGGTCCCACATCTTTAAGGTGCCATCAGCGGACGCAGAGATGACAGCGCGACCATCCGGGGTCACCGCCACGCCCATCACCACGAGACGCCCTTCGAGCGTGCGGACAAGGGCATCGGATTCCCTGTTAGTGCGGACACGCTCGCGAAGCCAGGGCCACCCCTGCTCCGCGAGCCGGGCCTCGGCCCGCTTCTGCACCTCCTCGACCCCCGTAGCGAAGCATCGATTGCGGAGCTGCTGGAGCAAGAACACTGGCTCCTTCTTCGCATCCCATTCGCGCAGCGCGTGCGCCTCTCGATCCAGGGGCCGGATCAGCTCGTCGAGCCGCTCTCGCCCGGACGCGTCCGCTAGCAACACGCCCGCCCGCAGATCCCCGAGCACCGCGTCGATGCCTCGCTCCGCGACCTCGGCGTGCAGCCGCCCCATGTCTCGGAGCGACTTCCCGAGCCGGTCCGCGCACCACGCGGCAAACACCGCTCGCGCCTCCGTCCGCTTCATTGCAAACGCCCGCACCAGCGGGTGAAGCCGCACCGCCCCTTTCTCGACCAGCATCTCCGCGAGAGACAGCTCGGCGAGCTCTTGCAGCGCGCCGTCCAGTGCTGCTGCGAACCCCTCGTCGGCGCGCGCCTCGAGCCCCGTGAGCAAGGACAGCCGCGCCCTCGGGATCTCCGCCGCCTCGCCGAGCAGCGCCGCCGCCCGCAATGCGAGCCGCGCGTCCTCGCTCTGGAGCGCTTCCCATTGCGAGGCGAGCGTCGCCTCCACGCCGGCCTCGTGCAGCGTCGCGAGTTCGTCACGCACGACCTTGTTTGTGTCTGTCGCGGGCAGCGCCCCGTGCTTCGCGATCCGCGCGCTGTAGCCGGCGAGCGTCACCTTGGGGTTCTTGCCGAGGAACGCGGCGGCGAGCGCCACCGCCAATGGGAGCGCACCGAGCGCCTCGCAGATCGCGCGAGCGGCGGCGATCTCGGCCGCGGCCTCCGGCGTCGCGCGCGCCTCCCAGAGCGGCCGTCGCGCTGTCGACGACAGCAGCAGCTCCAGCGCCGCATCCTCCGGCAGCACCGAGACCTCGACGCACCCGAAGCGCCCCTCTTCGTCGCGCCGTCGCGAGGTGAAGAGCAGGTGGACCCCGAGGCTCATCGGGACGAGCCCGGCCCTCCGATCACTGGCGAGGTCCGCGGGTCGATCGACGTTGTCGAAGATCACAAGGGCGTCGGGCCGCGCTCGTAGATACGCGTCGAGCGCGGCAATCAGCCGGATCTGGCGCTCCGCCTCCGGCGCGTCGCGCGCCTCCAGGTCCAGCTTCACGGCGAGATCGGCGAGCGCGGGCCGCCAGTCGTCGCCGGCCGCGTTCACCCAGTAGACGCCGCCCGCATATGAGTCCCTGTAGCGGTGAGCGTACATGGCGGCGAGCTGCGTCTTGCCGATGCCGCCCATGCCCGTGAGCGCGGCGGGCCGCACGCCGACGGTCCCGCCCTTTTGCAGCAGCGCGTGCAGCCTCGTCAGCTCGTCCTCGCGGCCGAAGAAGATCTTGTCCTGCGCGAAGGGGACGTGGAAAGGCGCGGCGCTCGAAGGCAAGCGAGGGGCGCTGGGGTCGATGAGGAGGCGGACCTCCTCCGCGATCTCGGCCCAGGCTTTGTCCCTGTCCGGCCATTGAGTCACAGGCTTGCCGTTGGCAGGGAGCGAACGGAGATAGCGGAACGGGGCTGCGTCCCAGTCGAAGTCGCGGACGCGGATCGGCAGGAGCCGGTCCGACTGGACCGGTGCGACCATCTCGTCGAGGTCGCCGGCGATGAAATCGGCGCTCAGGAGGAGCAGGACGACGTGCGCGGCGGCGAGGTGCTCGCGGGTGACCTTCTGCCAGTCGTCGCCCGGGGCAATCTTCTGGCTGCTCCACGTCGCGAGGACGCCCCGCCTCTCGAGCCCCGCGAGGTGTTTCCGGAGGGCGTCGTGGTGCTCGGTGTCAGCGGCCGCGTACAGGATGACAACACTGACGGGCGATGCCATGCGGCGAGGATACGCCGAGGTCCGCGTCAGCGCGTAGGAAGAAGAAGCGGGATCGCAGCGCGAGGAGGTGTGGCGCGGCCGACCGAAGTGGCGGACCCGCGAGCGTCGCGGAGCCTCGTTCCTGGGTTGAAAGAGCGGGCGCAGAGCGGCGCAGAGCGCGGAAAGTGGCGCATCGGCGTGCCGCGTGTACACGTCGCCCTCGGGGCGTTGGTCTGGCCCTTGGTGTTGTTGCGGTAGGCTACGCGGCGTCGCCGCGCGCCTTGCGGCGCAGGACGGTGCTCTTCCAGTACGGCGGTCCCCGGTTGGGTGACCGTGCTGGAACGTCGGTCGGTTCGCCGAGCGAGCAGAGGAAGCGGACGATGTTGCTTGGCTCGGTGACCATGGCGACGAGCTTCATCCTGCCTTTGCAGCTGGGGCACTCGAGGACATCGAGCGCAAATGTGCGGCGCGGAAGCTCGGCCCACGGCCGATAGCCACCGCGCTTGCGCTTCGGAGCGGCGTCATCGTCGGCTTTCGCAGGCTCTTGTGGCTTCTCAAGGCGAGGTCCGATGCGCTTCCGCGCCAACGTGGGCGACTTGCCGATGCAAGCACGCCCGCGTACTTGACGGTGTGAAAGCGCGGCGGCGGAACGCTGGCCGCGAGGCGGCACAAGAGCGAGAGCGGATCCATGTCGACCGCGACCGTCCCGTCGGCGAAGGCGCGCTTGAGCGACAGCCGTACCAGGCCGTCCTGCTGCAGCGCGACGCGCTCCTGGGCGACCGGGGGCCGCAGCACGTAGCGCAAGAGCGCCTCCCTCGCCGCGGTATGGTGTGCACCGGCGCGCCGCGCCGCGTGCAAGGTGAAGCCATCGAGCGAGACGCACAGCGGCTTGTCGTAGGCGAGCGCGCTCGGCGAAGGCGGCAACAGCCCGCGGAGCCATTGCGGTCCAGCGGGCGGCTCTCGCTCGGAGACGGCGGAGGCATAGAGCGCTGCCTCGGGCTGGTCGTCCTCGTCGACGTCGCGCTCGAGCTCGAAGAGCCCGTGCCGGCGGAGGTAACGCATCATCCGCCCGACGGCGTGCTCGAGCACCTGACCGACCTGGCGCGTCTGCAGATGGTCGAGCTCGTTCCATACCAGCTCTGTGCTGTCTTCGTGATAGGCCCCGTCGAGAAAGACGACGTGCAGGTGCGGATTGAGCCGCATCTCGCCGGTGCGTTGCACGACGGTCACCGCGCCGCTCTTGGCTGCCGCGCGTACGCCGCGACGCTTTTCGCGCTCTTCGTAGAACCGCTCCACGCTCTCGACGAAGATGCGGGTCAGCACAGCGCCACCTCGGGCAGGACGTCCTCGATCAGGTTCGCCGTGGCGCACATGCGTCGGCCCAGACACGACGGGCAGAAACCGCGTCCTTTACAGCGGAAGGCCACCAGCCGACTCTCTTCGCAGCGCTCGCACCGGAGCCGCGCGAACCCGCGGCAGAGCAGCCCGCAGTCGAGGTAGGCTTCGAGCTCCTTCTTCGCGTGCTTGGGTATCCGGAGGGCGATGGCGCCGTCGTCGATGGCCCCGTACAGCGTCTCCACGTTGTTGCGCACGATCTCGTAGAGCGTCGTCTTCTCGGGGCGACGGCGCTCGTAGACGACGCCCGTGGTGCGAGCCGCGCTCGCCACACGGCGCCGACACCGCACGCCGCACGCTACGCGGTGAGGGCGCGTTTTCGCCGCGAATTTCGACAACCCGCCGGGCTATCGCCCATGGTGGCGCCATGGCGGAGTGGCGGGCCGGGGGCCGGCGGGCCGCGACGCTCGCTGCCGCGGCGGCGGAGGCGCTCGCCGAGCACACGGCTCGCGCTCGATATGTCGTCGCGCGAGAACGCAGCGCGCGAGCGCGCAGCGTTGCAGGAGGAGATCATCCGGGTGCAGCAGAGCCGGCTAGCGGAGCTGTCCACACCGATGATCCCGATCACCGAGCAGGTGATGGTCATGCCTCTCATCGGGACCATGGATGAGCTGCGTGCCAGGCACGTGCTTGAATCTGCGCTCTCGGAGCCGAGGCGCATGGTGCGCGTGCCGCCTCCGTGCCAGCATGCAGGAGCCTGTTCGCCGCTCGTTTTCCCACCGCTCCCCGCGGCGTCCGCAGTTCCGCCATGGCGTCGCCATGCAGCATCGCGGCGAGGGGGTCGTCGCCTGCGCACGCCGCCGCGCTTGCCTGCCGGCACAGGCCTGGTGCTTGCCGGCATCACTTTCCGGATGCCTCCGGGGCGCTTCGGCACGCAACCGCCGCGCGCGGGCGATCCCAGTAGAGCCTGCGGGCACTGGCGAGCGGCAAGGCTCCGGCGGCGAGTCGACGCGAGCGGCGGGCTCGACGTTCGGCTTAAGCTTGCTCACCGCTCCGGTGCCACCGGCAGCCCGAGCAGCTGACCGATCGCCTCGTGCACGACCCAGGCTGCCTCCGCGTCCCCGGCGGCGACGGCTCGGCTCAGGGTGCCGGCGAGCGACGCAACCACGGCGGCTCAGGGCGATGGATCGACCGTCGCGAGTTCTCCGGGCCCAGGGCTCGGCGGTTGGGCTTGGGTTGGGTCCATACCTCCTGAGGGGGTGCGATCCGTCGTCACGCCCTGCCCAAATCCCTGGAGATGCGACGGATCGCGACGGTTCGCCCCCGTGGCGGAATCCTGGCGGGATTTCTGACACGCGTCCCCTGGACCGTAGCTGCCGCGCCGGGAGCGGCGTGGTTGCGCGCCAGCTTCCCGCGGCCGCCGCCGCGCCGGTCGTAGCGCAGGATCTCCGCCTCCGCACCGGAGAGCGACCTACCCAGGCCGCCGCCGACCACCTCGGCGCTGCGGGCGCGGCCCCACCCCCGCACCTCGGCGAACGCCCCGCGCAGACCGCGGCGCGAGCAGGGGCGTCCCCGACCCGTGCGTCGGCGGTGCGTTTCCACAAACGGACCGGGAAAGCTCCACGCAATTCTAGGTATGAGCAGATCCCGCGACGACATCTGGAATTCCATTCACGCTGCCGCGGCGGAGGTTCTCCCCGGGTTGCTGCGACTCCTGGGTGTCGCCGAGGCCGACGTCGATGACCTGCTGCAGGAGATCCTGCTCGCGGCGTACAAGAGCCTCGACCGCTTCCACCCCGACTGGACCCCGACGCATCGCGAGGCTCCCTCCGCCGCCGAGCCGCCAGGCCTGCAGGGCCAGCGCCGGCGGCGCAGCCCTGAAGCCCGATGGGTGGTCGGGATCGCATTGCACAAGGTCAGCCATCACCTGCACCGCGCCCACCGCCGCCGCGAGGTGCCGGCCGGCTTGCACCTGGTGTCGCAGCGCCAGGCGGTCGACCCCGCGCCGAGCGGCGAGGAGCGCCTCGCGAGGCGAGAGCGGCTGGAGCTCGCGACCGAGGTGCTCGACACGCTCGATCCCGAACGGCGGGTCCTCCTCGTCATGTACGAGGCCTACGAGGTGCCGCTCGTCGACATCGCCCGCGAGCTCGGCCTCAAATACAACACCGCCAGCAACCGGCTTCGCCTCGCCCGCGAGGACTACCGCGCCGCCGTCAAGCGGCTGCGCCCGGAGCAGCGCCGGGCGCTGCGCGCCTTCTGGCTCCCGTTTCCTCTGGCGTCGGGCTTCCTGGCGCAGGACCACGACGCGGAGGCACCGACATCGCCAGCGCAGGCGCCGCCGTCCGCCGCGCCGTCCGCCGTGCTGCCCGCGTCGCGACCGCCGGCATCGACACCCCCTGCGCCAGCACCGCCGCTGGCTGCTCCCTCGAGCCTGCGACGCAGCTCGGTCCGGATCGCCCGCGCGCTCGGGTGGGCCGCGGCGGGCGCGGCCGTGACGGCGGCCGCGCTGCTCGCCCTGACGCCGCCGCCGCCGCTCTGGGCTCACCGCTTCGGGGCGGCGCTGCGCGAGCTGCCTGCGCGCGGCGCCTCCCTCGCAGCGGCCGCGCCGCAGCGCGCGCCGGAGCCGCGGACCGTCGCTCCGGCGGCAGAGGCGCTCGACCGGCCCTGCCGTGCCGCTCCGCGGGCGTCGCCGCCGGCCGGCGAGCGGAAGGACGCGTTCGTGGAGGAACGCCGGCTGCTGGACGCAGCGCAGGAGCGCCTCTCCGCCGGCGACCCTGCCGGGGCGCTCCGGCAGCTCGCCGCGCACGAGGAGCGGTTCCCGCTCGGCCGGCTGACGTCCGTACGGGAGCGGCTCCGCGCGCTCGTCCGGACACGTCTCGCCGCCCCACCGGAGCAGGGCGTGCCAGAAAGGGTGCCGTCGCGATGAGCAGGCCCAGGGCTCGACGGGAGCTGGGTCCGCGGCCTCTCCGCTGCGCCGCCGGGGCGCTCCCGGGCGCTCGACGCCCGCCGCGCGCCGCCGTCGCGGCCGCCATGGTCCTGCTCTGCGCCGCGGAGGCGCATGCCGCGCCGGAGCCGCCTGCGGTGCGGATCGAGGTCCAGCGAGGGCCCGGCGCCGAAGGCTGCCCCGACGAGACGTTCCTGGGCTCGGAGGTGGCCCGCCGGCTCGGGGCCGACCCGTTCGAGGACGACGCGCCGCGGGCGCTCACGATCCACATCGCGCGGGAGGGACCCGAGCTCACGGCCTCGCTGGCGCTGCGTGACCGCGAAGGGAAAACCCAATGGGCCGACGGGTTCAGCACGCGGAGCGGCTGCGAGGAGCTGCTGTCCGGCGTGGCCCTCGCCATCGTGGCGCAGCTCCTCGGCGCGCCGGAGCAGGCGAATTCGCCGCCCGAGCCCTCGGCGCCGTCCGGGGCCGCGCCGCCGTCCGAGCCCTCGGCGCCGCCCCCGCAGGCGCGGCGCGCCGCGCCGGAGCCGCCCCGGCCGACCGGGCCGGCCGGGGCGCCGCCGCGGCCAGAGCCACCGCCGGCCGGGCCGGAGCGGCTGCGCCTGGAAGCCGGGCTCGGAGCGAGCCTGGGCCTCGGGATCACGCCGGGCGTGGCGACCGGAATGACGCTGTCCTTCGGCGTTCGCCGGTCCGACTGGTCGATCGCTGTCGAAGGGCGAGGGCTCGTTTCCCTGGCGCAGGAGGTGGAAGGCATCCTCATGGGCACCACGGGCTTCACGGCGGCCACGTTGGCTTGCTATCGCGGCGGCCCGCTCGTCGGATGCGGGCTCGCCACCCTCGGCGCCGTCCGGTTCTCCGCTCGGGACCCGTGGACCATGACTGCGCGCAGCGATTCCGTGTTCGGTCTCGGGGCACGCCTCGGTACCGAGTGGCCCCTCTCCCGCAGGTGGTCCGTGCAGGGCTACGCCGAGGCGACCTGGATGGTGAACGAGGCGGCGTTCACGCGCGTGACGCACGACAGCGCGACGCCGGCGCCGCTCCGCTGGGCGTCATCGCCGCTCGGCGCTGCCTTGGGATTAGGCGTCACGACCAGCTACTGAACGGACCTGAGAGCAATGAGTCTGTAACGAGCATCTGGAGAGAATCTTTGAAGGGGCTTGGGAATGGCAAGTACAACTGACCGTTTGAAGGAAACTGCCGATTGTGCGGATGCGGAGACACCCTATAGGCTGCTCGGCATGCGCATCCCCTCTTCGCTGCCCGTTTGCCTTCTGCTCGTCCTCGGCTGCGGCGACACTCCGGCCGTCTACGGTCCCTGCCAGCCCAGCGAATATGGCTTGCCGGGCTGCCCCTATCCCGAAGCGGGCACGGGGGACGCCGGGGACGGGGGCGACGGGGGTGACGGCGGGGCAGGGGGGACCGGCGGCAGCGGCGGCGAAGAGCAGGCCTGCGCCGGCGACTGCGTCCCGCCGGCGCCGCTCGGCTGGTTCGGCCCGGTGCTCCTCTGGTACGGCCCGCCGGACCAGGCGCCGGACTGCCCCGCCGCCGCGCCGAACGTCGGCTACGAGGG
Source organism: Sorangium sp. So ce119 (assembly GCF_051524405.1). NCBI lineage: Bacteria > Pseudomonadati > Myxococcota > Polyangiales > Polyangiaceae > Sorangium > Sorangium sp. So ce119. Next base: position 1,944,772 of record NZ_CP150310.1, read on the forward strand.
GTTCGCCGACCTCGCGCCCGCGCCGCTCGCCTGCGCCGCCTGCCTGTGCGACCCGCCCGATGCGGCAGCGGCCTCGTGCCAGCTCCCGCTGGGATGGTCAGCGCACGCTTCGGCGGCGTGTCCCGCCACGGATCCAGGCACCGTCGAGACCGCCTTCGCGGCGCCCGAGGCCTGGGACGGCGCCTGCACCGCCGAGAACGCCATCCCCGCCGGCCAGGACTGCGGCGGGCAGCCTTGCGTGCAGGCTCTCTCGATCGATGCGCCCGCCGTGCTGGTGACCGCCGCGTGCACACCCCGGGGGGACGAGCCGCCGCCGCCGCCGCAGCGCCTCGACCCGTGGCAGACCCGGGCGCTCGCCTGCGTGCCCGGCGCCTACACCGAGTGCCCGGGCGACCGCAGCACCTGCATGCCGTCGCCGGACCAGCCCGGGGGCCCGGCGCCCGGCGGCTTCCTGACGTGCATCTTCCACGAGGGCGATGTCACGTGCGAGGAGCCGTACCTGGACAGGCACGTCTTCTACGGCGGCGCCGACGACACCCGCGGCTGCTCGGCGTGCGGCTGCGGGGAGCCCGAGGGCGCGTCGTGCACGATCATGGCCTCGGTCTACAGCGACGGCGCGTGCGCGGACCTGCTCGCGTCCAGCGTCGTGAGCTCGACGACGCCGTTCTGCGGGGTCACGCCGCCCGGCGTCGCCCTCGGCAGCAAGTCGGCCGAGGTCGTCGCCGTCGACCCCGGCGGCTGCGCCCCGAGCGGCGGTGAGCCGGTCGGCGAGATGCTGCCGGCCGAGCCGTCGACGTTCTGCTGCCAGGCATAGGTCTGCACGACCATTACAATCTCCCGAAGAGACTCGAGAGGTACAGTCAGGAGATCGGCCGCGCCGGCATGCTGCAGCGCGTGAGTCAAGATATCGAGAAGGCCAGTCAGGATATCGTCCGGCGCGCGACCGAGCGAAGCACGCGTCGGCTCCGGCAGCGTTCGACACGGCGAGGCGGCGCCTGAGTCGCATCTCCGAAGGAACGTCACCGCGCCGGGGTAGACAGGCCCGATGGTGAAGGCGTTCGACAAATCCTCGAGCATGGCGCCCACCTGCGGCTACGGTGTCGGGATGTCGTCTCAGCGTGCGCTGCTGCCGCGTTCGACCCCGGCCGCCTCGGGGGTGTCGTCCCGTTCGATCGCCGCGATGCTGGACCGCCTCGGGGACCGTTCCGTCGAGTGCCACTCCGTCATGGTCGTGCACCGCGGGCACATCGTCGCCGAAGGGTGGTGGGCGCCGTACTCGGCCGAGCGCCCGCACCTTCTCTACTCGCTGACCAAGTCGTTCACGTCGATCGCCGTGGGGCTCGCGATCGCCGACGGGCTGCTCGCCTTGAGCGACCGGGTGGTGGACGTCCTGCCCGATCACGTCCCCTCCGATGTCTCCGAGCAGGGGCGCCGCATCACCGTTCACCACCTGCTGTCGATGACGGCCGGGCACGACACGGACAGCCTCGCCGAGGCCTGGGGGCTGGAACCCCAAGACCTCGTGAAGGGCTTCTTGCGCGTGCCGTTCGACGCACCCGAGGGAACGCGGCATACCTACGACAACTCCACCACCTACGTCCTGGCCCGGATGGTGGAGCGGGTCACCGGCGTCGGGCTCCCGGCGCTGCTCGACGAGCGCCTCTTCAAGCCGATGGGAATCGAGGACGCCGAGTGGGACCGCGTCGCGAGCGGTGCCGCCTTCGGGTTCCACGGTCTGCACCTGCGGACCGAAGCCGTCGCCGCCTTCGGCGAGCTGCTGTTGCGCGGCGGTCTCTGGAACGGGCAGCAGCTCGTCCCACGCGCGTGGGTGGAGCTCGCGACAAGCCGGCAGATCGACGGCCGGCACCAGGCGGAGGGTGACGACGGCCCCGACTTCCTCTGCGGCTACGGCTACCAGTTCTGGATGTCGCGCCACGGCTATCACGGCAAGGGCGCATTCGGCCAGCACTGCGTGGTCGTCCCGTCGCACGACCTGGTGGTCGCCGTGACCGGCGCCCAACAGGAGGTCCAGCACGCTCAAGACGTGCTCGACGCCGTATGGGAGTGCCTGCTCCCCGGCGTCGGCCATCCGGACGGCTCGCACGACGACGAGCTCCTCGCCGACCGGCTGGGAGGGCTGTCCCTCGCGCAGGTACGGGGTTCGGCCGGCCCGCAGCACTCGGCCACGGCGAGGCTCGACGCCTCCGCCGAGAACTCGGCCCTGCCCGACGGGATCACGGTGGTCGTCGATCCGACCGACGCCGGGTGGCTCCTGCGACTCGGGTCGCTCCTCGACCTAGAGGTGGGCCACGGCGCCTGGCGGGAGAGCTCGCCGCTCGGCCGGCCCGTCGTCGCGTCTGGCGCCTGGCAGGGCACGGCGTTCGTCGCCGAACTCCACGTCATCACCAGCCCGCACCGGGTCCGGGTGGCGGTCGACGTCGACGCGGGGACCGCGACCGCCACCTGGGTCACGCTGCCCCTGACCACCTCCGACCTGGAGCTGCACCTGCGCTCGCCGCTGATGACACGGCCCGACGTCGCCTAGCACGGAGCCGGCTGCGGCCGCTGTCGAAGCAGATGGCCTGTTGATCTCCACCACCGGCTGGCAAGGGTTGCCGGTCTGGCAATCCTTGCCGCCGCGCGACGGCAAGGATTGCCATGGGGCCGCCGCGCCCAGCGGCCGACGACAGGCCGGGCCGGGGCCCCTCGCCGCCGCGCGACGCCTCGATCTCCGCGCGCGGCTGGCGGCGGACGCCCGCGGCGGCAGGGACGCGCTCCGAAGCGCGCTGTCCCGGAGGCCCATCCAGCACGCTGGCTCCGCTCTTGCTGAGGCCGCCGGAGTCCACCGGAACGTGGCCGGGCGACGGTAGAGCCGCTGTTCCACGGCCGAGTCAACCTTGGTTCGCCTGCACGAGACGATTCATCTGCAACCGAGCTGGATGTGCGTGAGGTGGAGCAGGGGCCAGCCGGGCTGCCGAGCAGGAGCGCCGCGGCGGGGCGGCGCGGGAAACGCTCGTCGAGCGCGCGGCCGGGAAGAGGGCAGGCCGGCCAACGTGGCGGGGGAGGCGAGCTGATGAGCGCTACCAGAAGACGACGTGGTGGACGCGCCGGGCTCGGCATGAAGCTGCTGCTGTGCGCCGTGCTGCTCGGGGTACACGTGGCGCCCGTGCGCGCCGATGGGCCGCCGATGCTGCCGTGGCACCAGGGTGTCCCGGAGGAGCGCAAGCAGAAGGCAGAGCAGCTGTTCCAGGAGGGGCGGGAGCTGCACCGGAGCGCGATCCTCGCGGACGCGAGGTCGAAATACGAAGAGGCGTTGCGCTACTGGGAGCATCCCGAGCTGCGGGTCTATCTCGGGAGGGTGCTGATGCGCACCGGGCTGCCGCTCCTGGCCTACGAGAACCTGCAGAGCGCGCTGCGGTGGGGCCCGGGCGCGCTCGATCCGCAGCTCGAGGCGGAGGCGCGCGCGTCGATGAGCGAGCTCCTGCGGCAGGAGCTCGCGGTGATCGAGATCCGCTGCGACGAGCCGGGGGCCGCGGTGCTGCTCGACGGCAGGCGGTGGTTCGTCGGCCCCGGCGCCGAGCGGCGGCTGGTCCTCCCCGGCGAGCACGTCGTCACGGCGAGGAAGGAGGGGCACTACGCCGTGGTCAAGCCCGTCATCGTGCTCGCGGGCAAGCGGGCCTCGGGGACGCTGCGGCTGAGCGCAGACGCCACGATCACCGAGCGCCGGTGGCAGGCGGCGTGGGTGCCCTGGGCCGTGATCGGCGCGGGCGGGGCGCTCGGGCTGCTCGGCGCCGGGCTCACGTGGCAGGCCAACGTGCACAACGACAAGGCGGACGGGAAATTTCAGGCCGCCTTCCGCCGCGCCTGCCGGCAGGAGCTGGAGTGCACGCCGCGAGAGGGCAGCGTGTACGACGAGGGCCGCCTGGAGAACGGGATCGCCATAGGCTCGTTCGTTGCTGGGGGAGTGGCCCTGATCACGGGCGGCGTCCTGGTCTACATGAACCGGCCGCGGTCGTACCGGACCGCGGATCATGGCGACATCAAGATCGAGGTTGCGCCCGCCGTGTCGGGCAGCGCCGCGGGCCTGTCGACGCGGATCCGGTTCTGAGGCGGTCGGGGCGACGCGCGCGGCGCGCGAGCGGGACAGGCGACGAGAGACGAGGGTGAGGCGATGATGGCGGAGCGGAGTTCACCTGTGCATGCGAGGCGGCGCGGCGCGGGACGTCGCTCGCCGGGCGGCGTGGTTCGTTGTTTCGCGGCGATGCTCCTGGCGATCGCCGTGGTGGTCGCCGCCGGAGCGTGCCTGACGCCGGCCGGGCCACCCTGCGGAGATGGCTACTGCGCGAGCGGCTACGTGTGCAACGCGGACGGGCGCTGCGAGATCCCCTGCGGCGACGGGTTCACCGACCTCGCCGGCGGGGAGGTGTGCGACGACGGGAACACGTGGGGCGGCGACGGATGCAGCGCCGACTGCCGGTCCAGCGAGACCTGCGGCAACGACGTCGTCGATACGGTGAAGGGGGAGCGGGAGGTGTGCGACGACGGGAACACGTCGGACGGCGACGGATGCAGCGCAGATTGCCGGTCCGACGAGTCCTGTGGCAACGGTATCGTCGACAGGGCGAAGCAGGAGGTATGCGAAGACGGGAACACGCTGGACGGCGACGGATGCAGCGCAGATTGCCGGTCCAACGAGACCTGTGGCAACGGCATCGTCGACGCGGCCAGAGGGGAGGCCTGCGACTGCGGCGCCGACGGTGCGCAGCCCGAGGAACGGCAGTGCGCCGCACGTCAAAACTCGGCGGACGGCGGCTATTGCCGCGAGGATTGCGAGGTGCACTGCGGAGACGGGGTGGTGGCCCCGGAGGAGAAGTGTGATCCGCAGAAAGCCGCTGATCTGCCGTCGTGCGTCAGACTGCGCTACGACTTCGGCCGCCCTGGCTGCTCCGCCTCGTGCGACAGCTTGTTGGCGCGCTCCTGCGGCGATTGGAACTGGCGTGAGCAAGAGGCCGGCGCATGGGAGAATTTGTTTGATGTCTGGGGAAGCGGCCCTGACAATGTCTTCGTCGTCGGTGGGTCCGGTACGATGTTGCGATACGACGGTGAGGGCTGGGAGCGTGTGCCATTGGTGGGCATATCGGAGAATTTGATCGGTGTCTGGGGAAGCGGATCCGACGATGTCTTTGCCGTCGGTATGTCTGGCATGATATGGCACCACGACGGCGAGAAGTGGGAGCCCGTGCCCTCCTCGGACACATCGGAACATCTGTACGATGTCTGGGGAAGTGGTCCTGACGACGTCTTTGCCGTCGGTAAGTCTGGCACGATCGTGCATTACGACGGCGAGACCTGGGAGCGTGTGGACGACTCGGGCACATCGGAAGATCTGTATGGTGTCTGGGGAAGCGGTCCTGACGATGTCTTTGCCGTCGGTTGGTCTGGCACGATCCTGCATTACGACGGCGAGAGATGGAAAGGCGTGACCGACACGGGCGCATCGGACGACTGGGGTGGTGTCTGGGGAAGCGGTCCTGACGATGTATTTGTCGTCGGTTGGTCTGGCACGATCCTGCATTACGACGGCGATGGCTGGGAGCCTACGCCCCCCTCGGATCCATCGACATATTTCGTCAATGTCTGGGGAAGCGGTCCTGACGATGTCTTTGCCGTCGGTGGACAGGGTACGATCTTGCATTATGACGGCAAGAGCTGGGAGCCCATGCGCTCTTCGGGTACATCAGAAGAACTCAATGGTGTCTGGGGGAGCGGCCCTGATGATGTCTTTGCCGTCGGGCTGTTTGGCACGATCGTGCATTACGACGGCCAGGGCCTCGAGCGAGTGTCCTCCTCGGGCATATCGCAACGTCTGGTCGGTTTCTGGGGGAGCGGTCCTGGCGATGTCTTCGCCGTCGGGCTGTCTGGCACGCTCATGCAGTACGACGGCCAAGGCTTCGAGCCCGTGCCCTTCCCGGGTACATCGGAACATCTGTCCGGCGTCTGGGGAATCGGTCCTGGCGATGTCTTCGCCGTCGGTGGGGCTGGCACGATCGTGCATCACGACGGCGTGACCTGGGAGCGTATGACCGACTCGGGTACATCGAAAGACCTGTCAGGTGTCTGGGGAAGCGGTCCTGGCGATGTCTTTGCCGTCGGTAAGTCTGGCACGATCGTGCATTACGACGGCGAGACCTGGGAGCGTGTGGTCGACCCGGGCACATCGGAAGATCTGCGTGGTGTCTGGGGAAGCCGTCCTGACGATGTCTATGCCGTCGGTTGGTCTGGCACGATCGTGCATTACGACGGCGAGAGCTGGAAGCCCGTACCCTACTCGGGTGCACCGCCAGCTTTGTTCGATGTCTGGGGAAGCGGTCCTGACGATGTCTATGCCGTCGGTGCGCTCGGCACGATCGTGCATCACGACGGCGAGAGCTGGGAGGTCGTGCCCTCCTCGGGCACATCGGAAGATCTGCATGGTGTCTGGGGAAGCGGTCCCGACGACGTCTTCGCCGTCGGTAGGTCCGGCACGATCGTGCGTTATGACGGCGTCTCCTGGTTGCGGATGAACTCCACGACGAGCGAGGATCTGTTCGATGTCTGGGGCCACGCAGGCAGCTCGTTCATCGGTGGTGGTGATGGCACGATCTTCCGCCACACCCGGACCGGAGGCACACGGTAGACCCCCGCGGCGCCGCGCGATCGTCAGCGTCAGCCCGCGGGCTCGTCGATGACGCTCGTCCAGCGCCTTGAGCGCCGGGGCGGTGGCGCTGCAGAACGGGCAGCTCGGCGACATGAACCAGCGGACCAGCACGACCTTCACCTCGCCGCGCGTGCTCGATCCCTCCGCGAAGCGGTCAGTCGCCGATCGTGTTCGCGCCGTTCAGGAGCGGTACGCCGAAGCTCGGCGTTCCGTCTGCGTTCCATTCCAGCCGCTGGACGCGCGTGTGGCGGTTCGGGTCGTAGAGCGGGTCTCCCGTGATCTTCTCGTAGTTGCGCGCGTGGTACACGAGCACGTCGATCGATCCATCCGACGAGGTCGTGAACGAGTTGTGGCCCGGGCCATACAGCCCGTTTGCGCTGACGAACACCGGTCTCTCGTTCTTCGTCCACGAGCTTGCGCTCAGCAGGTCGTCCGTCGCGCTCGCCGTGAGCAGGCCGAGGCAGTAGCGGTCGTCCGTCGCGCTCGCCGAGTAGCTGATGAAGACCCGTCCGTTCCGCTCGAGCACGGCAGCGCCTTCGTTGACCGCGAACCCCGCCGTCTCCCAGGCGTGCTCGGGTCTGGCGATCCGCACGTTGGGGCTGGCCAGCGTCCACGGGTTTCCCATGGCCGCGATGAACAAGCTGCTGTTGTCGCCCCCGACCCTGGGGTCCTCCTGCGCCCACACGAGATAGCGCTTCCCGTCGTGCTCGAACGTCGTCGCGTCGAGCGCGAAGGTGTCCGAGTCGGTCACGATCTGCCCTCGCTCGATCCACGTGCCATCCATCGGGTTGGCCGATGAGCTCTCGAGCGCATACATGCGAATGGCCCAGATGTCGGTCGAGCTTCCGGCGGCGAAGTAGATGTACCACTTGCCGTCGATGAAATGTAGCTCGGGCGCCCAGATGTGCGCCGCCATCGGGCCGGTCGCGTGCTTCGTCCAGACGACCTTCGGGGTCGCGCTGGCCAGGCCTCGTATCGTGGTCGCGCGCCTGATCTCGATGCGATCGTACGTCGGCACGCTCGCGGTGAAGTAGTAGTAACCGTCCGTATGCCGCTTGATGTGGGGATCGGCGCGCTGCGAGATCAGATAGCCCAGCGGTTCGAGCGCGAACGACGCCTCCGAGCTCTCGACCGCCGTGCCGTCGAGCACGTGCGCATAGATCTGGTAGTTCAGGTGACGGAGATGACGTGTCGCGTCCGAGTACCACTGCAGCGAGACCATCGTCGGATCCCCGTTCAGCGCGGGCACGATCCGGAACGTGGCGTCCCTCCGGAACGTGGTGGTATCCGTGAACACGTCGATCCACAGAAGGTGGCTCCTCTCTTCGGCTGGGGTCTGCCAGAGCCCGCTGGCCCGGTTGGACGCCTCGTTCTGCGGCGGGTACCGGGTCGGATTCACGCTGTCGACGTGCAGGTAGCGACCGCCGAAACCCACAGATTCGAACGACACGAGCGTCGGATCATCCGGGTTCGCGAGGCCGGGCACCACCCTCCACTGGAAGTCGGCAGGAACCTGGTTGTTCGCCCTGTCGTCGAGACCGGTGATCATCCCATGATAATAGGAGTGCGCGACGTAGAGCGGGGCGTCCCCCATGTGCGTCGTGCGAATCTGGTAACCCCCTCCGGCGTCGTCGTCGAGATTGGCGAGCTCGAGATCAGCGGGGGCGGCGAGGGCCGCATACTCGGGGTCCTCGCTGGCCGGTGAGCCGAAGACGACGCGTACGGGCTGAGCTCCGTCGGCCTGCCAGTCATCGACGCTGCTCAAGGTCACGGTCTGCGCCGTGCTCCAGCTCGCCTCCGTGAACGTCAGGTCCGCGTGGCTCAGCGTCGCCTCGGTCGTGTCGCTGACGCTGAGGGCGATCGTCACGGGCGCGCTCGGCTGCGATGCGAGGCGCACGGTGAACGTCACGGGCGCGCCGCGCTCGGCGAGGGGCCCCGACGGGTCGCTGACGACGATCGCCGCCGTCCCTGCACCGTCGTCGTCCGTGTTCGTGATGTCAGCGGACTCCGCGACGAGGCCGTCCCACGCCGGGTCTGCAGAGACCGAGGGCCCGAGGCGGACGCGGAAGATCTGATCCCCGTCGCGCTCCGCATCGTCCACGCCCGTGACCGTGATCTCTCGAGGGACGCTCCAGTCCTCTGCCGTGAAGGAGACGGTCGTCGGTGAGACCGATCCTTCGGTCGCATCCGAGCTCGAGACCGGCACCGTGACAGGCCCGCTCGGCGCGGCGTCGAGCGCCACGCTCACGGTCACCCGCCCGCCGGACTCCGAGGTGCTGAGCGCCGTGGCCGCCGTCACGATCCGCGATGAATTGCTCGGTGATCCGGTCGACGCGCCCGGCGCATCGGTCGAGGGCGGATCCGAGCACCCGACCACCACGAGCAGCGCGGCGAAGGCGCAGCCTGCCGCCGTGAGCACAGCGCATCGCGCAGAGAGGGAAGTGCACTCTGGGTGGGGAGAGCTCGGTACGCGCATGGAAGGTGAGACCCTGTTCAGTAGTGGGCGATGATCGCGTCGAGCTCCGCCTGCGTGACCCGGACCGCGTTCGCGTGGCGCACGCCGGACGGAAAGCTGTACTGCGCGCTCGGGAGCTCCGTCCACGAGCCCGGATCCGTGTCGAGATCCGTCGTGCTCCAGCACCCGAACACACCGCCGTTCAGGTAGTAGTCGGCGAACAGGTACCATCGATCCTGCCGCGGATCCTTGATGACGAACGGTCCCTCCGTCGCTCGTCTCCTGCTCTGGGTCGACCCGCGCGTGATGTAGTCCGGGCTCCAGCGCGTGAACGTCGCCGGATCGAGCGCGAGCGTCGGGGAGCGCGCGATCTGGATGTCCTTGCCCGATCCGGTGAGCGCGCTCCCGCTGCTGTCCGTCTCGTCCTTGAAGAAGAGGTAGTTGCGGTCGTTCCATTGCGTGATCGTCGCGTCGATGACGCTGTAGCCCGGATCGAAGAGCACGTCGGGCGTCGGGTTGACGATGGTGACGAAGTCCTCGGTGTAGCTGACGTAGATGCGGTTCGCGCCCGTGGTGTCGTTTCCGGACCAGATGATCGCATAGAGCTTGCGATCGGGGTCGTAGTAAGCCTCCGGGGCCCAGGCGTGCATCGGGGTGGCCCCAGGGCCCGGGAGGTTCGTGAGCGTGATCAACCGGGGATTCGTGAAGGTGATGAGATCGGTCGAGTCCGCCACGAAGATCTTGGAGCTCGGGTGGTTCCAGTAGTTCGCGTCGTTCTCCGAGAGCGTCCAGTCCGTGGCGATATAGACGTACGTTCCATCGTTCTTGCGGAACAGGAACGGATCTCGGATGTGATTCGTGCCCATCCCGGTGAGCTGGTACGCAGGCCGTCCATTGGCGAGGGCCGACCAGCGAAGCCCGTCGGTGCTGTAGGCGAGGTGCAGCGAATCGCTCGGCACGTCCTGTTGCGGCCCGAAGTAGCTCAGCACCCAGGCACCCGGGGAGCAGCTGGTTGCGTTCCTCGTGGCCGAGTGCTCGCCGTTCGTACACCTGAGGCAGCTGCGGTCCGTGGTGCTGCTCCCCTCCGTGCCGACGTGCTCCCCTGGCACGCAGTCGGTCCACGCGACGCATGTCGTCGTGGGATCGGCGTCGTCGTCCCAGGTGCCGTCCGCGCAATCGACGAGCGCGGCGGTCCCGCCTGCGCAGTACGCGCCCGGCGAGCAGGCGTCACACTGCGCGGGCGTGGCGCTCGTCCCCGGCGCGGTCTGCCTCGTCCCCGGCGCGCAGGGCGTGTGCATCCTGCAGCTCGGCGCGTTCATCGTGTCGCTGAAGGTGTCCTCCGGGCACGCCGTGCACCGCCGGTCCGCCGTAGGCGAGCCCTCGGCGCTCGCGAAGGTGCCTGCGGCGCAGCCTGTCCATGCGACGCAGCTCGTCGCGCTATCGCCATCATGATCCCAGGCGCCCTCGGAGCACGCGGTGGGCTCGGCATCGGGTCCTGCGTCTCCGCCGGTCGTCGTCCCCGGGTCGCTGCACCCGGAAGTCCACAAGAGCGCCACAAGGAATCGTGCTCTCGATCTGCTCCCCGGACGTGCCATATCGCTCCTCGATCTTGCGCGTGGTTGCTTCGCCGACGGACGCTGGCGTGTGGTGCTCCGGAGCGCGGGATGACCTCCTGGTCCACTGCTGGTCCCGCTGACCGTTGCGCTCCCAGGTCAGAATTGCGGTGCTGTCCGCCGTCAGCCCGCGGTCGACGTCGAGGCACTGAGCGGCCTGTCCTGGACAAGGCGGAAGGATCGTTAGAGAGCCGATTGTGAACGTTCACATGGCCGGCGTCAACCGAAATGGCCCGGCGCTGCGCCCGGCGCCGGGCCCCCTGTCGGCTAGCTCGGCGCGTCGCGGCGGGGCGCCCCTGACCGGGGTCTCATGCGTCGATCAAACCACGTCCGGCGCCCGAGCTTCGTCCTCGGGAGACCCGACGCCCGCTCCGAGGTGGACGTGCGTCGAGGACGCCGCCGCCTCGAGCAGCCGGGGTGCCCCGGTGAAGGCGGGGTTGTCGCTCCTCGGGGGCATCTTGCTCATCGCCCGTTCGGCCATGGCGGTGATCGTGAGGGACGGGTTCACGCCCAGGTTCGAGGGCACCATCGAGCCGTCGACCACATACAGGTTCTCGTGGCCGAACACCTGGTTGTGCTGGTCGATCACCCCGCGCTCCGGGCTGTCGGCGATGGCGCAGCCGCCGAGGATGTGCGCGGTGGTCGGGACGTTGAGCACGGCCTCGTTGATGGCGTTGCGCGGGGTGCCGTTCATCAGCACGCCGAGCCGCTTGCCCACCTCGTTGGCGATGGGGATGTACGCCGGTGGCTTCGGCTGCCCCGGCGGCCTGTGGGTTGTCATGCCGCCGCGCTTCCAGACGAGCTGCATGTAGTTGTCCACCGTCTGCATCACGAGGAGGATCGTGGAGCGCCTCGCGAACTTGAACGGCAGGAGCCCGAAGATCAGGTCGATCGGGTGAAGCAGCCGTTGGCCCAGCCAGCGCAGCCAGCGCGGCAATCCCGGCCTGTCGTCGGTGAGCACCGTGCCGAGCGCGCCCATCACGTCGGAGCCGGCCGGGTAGCGCACCGGCTCGATGTGCGTGCGCGCGTCCGGGTAGATGCCGCTCGTGATCGCGATGCCGCGGGAGTAGTCGATCCGGTCGTCCCTCGCGGTCACGCCGAGGATGACCTCGCTGTTGGTGCGCACGTAATTGCCGAGCTGCGCGGAGAGGTGCGGTAAACGACCCTCGGCGCGCGCCCTGAGCAGGAGCTTCACCGTGCCCAGCACGCCGGCGCTGAGCACCACCCCCCGCGCCCGGAGCCGGCGGCGCCGCTTGTGGAGCAGCGCGGTGGAGCGCTCCAGGGTGAGCTCGTAGCCGCCGCCCGGGAGGGCGTCGATGGCGGTGACCATGGTCTCGGGCTGGATGGTGCAGCCCTTCTTCTCGGCCAGATACAGGTAGTTGAGATCGAGGGTGTTCTTGGCGCCGAAGCGGCAGCCCACCATGCATCCGCCGCAGTGGACGCACGTGGCGCGCTCCGGCCCCTCGCCGCCGAAGAACGGGTCGGGGACGCGCTGCCCCTCCTGCTCACCCTCCTTCGCGAAGAGCACGGCCACGTTCGTGACGTGAAACGTGTCCCCGCGGCCCATCTCGTCGGCGATCTGCCGGAGCTGCCGGTCCGCCGGCCAGAGCTTCGGGTTCGCTGTCACGCCGAGCATGCGCTTCGCGGTCTCGTAGAAGGGCATCAGCTCGCCGCGCCAGTCCGTGCCGGCGGGCCAGCCCGGGCCCGAGAAGGCCTCGAGGGGAGGCACGAGGAGGGTGCTGGCGTAGACGAGCGACCCGCCGCCCACGCCCGCGCCCGACAGGATGAGCGTGTCCCGGAGCAAGGTCAGCCGCTGGATGCCGTGACACAGCAGCCTGGGCGCCCAGAGGAACTTCCGTACATTCCAGTTGGTCCTGGGGAAATCCTCCTTGCTCCAGCGCTTGCCGCACTCGAGCACCGTGACCTTGTAGCCCTTCTCGGTGAGGCGCAGCGCGGAGACGCTGCCCCCGAAGCCGGAGCCCACGATCGCGAAGTCCACGTCGAAGTCCATGCGCACCTGCTTCTCGGAGCGCAGTATGGTCCAGCCGGCCTCCGGCGCCCACGGCGGACGCAGGTCCGTCCCGCCGCTCGCCCGCTCGCGCGCTCGCCGGAGAGCGCTCGGCCGCCGCGCGCACCAGGAGTCACAGAGAGCCTGCCCCTCTGCCACGCGGCGGAGCGGATGTCCTCGCTCGGCGCCAGGTGGTCGAGCACGCCGACCCTGGCGAGCAGTCGAGCGTGCCGTCGACGGGACGTCAGTGGCAGGTGGTGGGGAATCCCGACTGGCCGCCTCCGCGGCCCGCCGTCAGATCACGCCGAGCGCGATCATGGCGCGCGCGACCCGCAGGAACCCCGCGACGTTCGCGCCCACCACGTAGTTGCCCGGCACGCCGAGCTCCTCCGCCGTGTCGTAACACGTGCGATGGATGTTCGTCATGATCTCGGCGAGCCGCTTTTCGGTGTGCTCGAACGACCACGAGTCGCGGCTCGCGTTCTGCTGCATCTCGAGCGCCGAGGTCGCCACGCCGCCGGCGTTGGCCGCCTTGCCGGGGCCGAACGCCACCCCGGACTCGAGGAAGACGCGCACGCCCTCGGGCGTGGTGGGCATGTTCGCGCCCTCGGCGACGGCGCGGCATCCGTTCTTCACCAGCGTCGCCGCGTCGCGCGCGTTCAGCTCGTTCTGCGTCGCGCAGGGGAGGGCGATCTGACACGGCACCTCCCAGACGTTGCCGCCCGGCACGAAGCGCGAGCGCCGGCCGCGCCGCGTCGCGTACTCGCTGATGCGAGCGCGCTCGACCTCCTTCACCTGCTTGAGCAGCGCGAGATCGATGCCGTCGGGGTCGTGCACGTAGCCGCTCGAGTCCGAGCAGGCAATGACGTGGGCCCCGAGCTGCTCCAGCTTCTGGCCCGCGTAGAGCGCGACGTTGCCCGAGCCCGACACAACGCACGTCTTGTCCGCGAGCTTCTCGCCGCGCACCCGCAGCATGTCGGCGACGAAGTAGACGGCGCCAAAGCCGGTCGCCTCCTTGCGCACCAGCGAGCCGCCCCACGCGAGGCCCTTGCCGGTGAGCACGCCCGACTCGTAGCGGTTCGTGAGGCGCTTGTACTGCCCGAACATGTACCCGAGCTCGCGCTCGCCCACGCCGATGTCGCCCGCCGGCACGTCGGTGTACTCGCCGAGGTGGCGGTGGAGCTCGGTCATGAAGCTCTGGCAGAAGCGCATGATCTCGCCTTCGGACTTCCCCTTGGGGTCGAAGTCCGCGCCGCCCTTGGCGCCGCCGATCGGCATCCCGGTGAGCGCGTTCTTGAAGACCTGCTCGAAGCCGAGGAACTTGATGGTCCCGAGGTAGACCGTCGGGTGGAAGCGGATGCCGCCCTTGTAGGGACCGAGCGCGCTGTTCACCTGCACACGGAAGCCGCGGTTCAGCTGCACCTCGCCGCGGTCGTCGACCCACGGCACGCGGAAGATCACCTGGCGCTCGGGCTCACAGATGCGCTCGATGATCTTGTGCCGCGTCAGCTCGGGATGCTTGGAGAGCACCGGGCCGAGGGACTCGAGGACCTCACGGACCGCCTGGTGGAACTCCGACTCGCCGGGGTTGCGGCGAACGATTTGCGCGAAGAGTGGCTCAACTTTCTCGTCCAGATGCACCATGTCGAGGGGGGTATACACCGCCGCGGCGCGCGGTCCAGTCGCCGTCGCCATCGCGCCCGATCGTTCGGAGTATGCAGCCCGCCCATCGGGGTAGTATCGGTGTTGGATTGCTGATACAGCGTAATTTGACGCAGGCCGACAGAGGCAGCCGCTGCCCGGAGCACCGCGACATGTCGAACGAGACCACCCGCGCCTTCAACCACCTCGTTCCCCCGCACCTGGAGGACCCTTATCCCCTCTTCGAGGAGCTCCGGCGCGAGGCGCCGGTGGTGTTCAACCCGAGCTTCGGGATGTGGTTCGTCTCGCGTCACGAGGACGTCGCGGCCGTGGTCAAGGATCCGGTGCGTTTCAGCTCGGCGCAGGTCCTCGCGCCGATGCAGGAGCCCTCGCCCGAGCTGCTGGCGATCCTGGGCGAGGACCGGAGCGGCGTCTATCCGCTCCTGTCGAGCGATCCGCCGGTCCACACGCGGGTGCGCGGCCTCGTGAGCAAGGCGCTCGCGGGGCCGCGCCTCGCGGCGAGGATGGAGCCGTTCATCCGCGCGATCACGAGCGAGCTGGTGGGCGGGTTCGAGAAGGACGGGCACGCGGAGCTGATGGCGCGCCTCGCCACGCCGCTGCCGATCCGCGTGACCAGCCAGCTCTTCGGGATCCCGCTCTCGGAGATGGAGCAGGTCAAGCGGTGGTGCGACGACGAGACCATGTTCCTCATGGGCTTCCTGCCCGAGGAGCAGCGCGCGGAGCTGGCGCGCAGCATCGTCGCATACCGCGACTTTCTGCGCGCGCTCGTCGAGGACCACCGGGCGAACCCTCGCCCCGATCTGGTGACCGAGCTCATCGAGGCGCGCGCGGAGGGCGAGAGCCCGCTCGACACGCAGGAGCTGGTGGGCACGCTGTGCGTGCTGATCTTCGCGGCGCACCTGACCACGACGAACATGATCGGCAACGCGCTCGTGTCGATCCTGCGCGCGCCCGGCGCCTGGCAGGCGCTGCGCGATCGGCCGGAGGTGATCCCCGGCGTGCTCGAGGAGGCGATGCGCTTCGACGCGCCCGTGCAGGGAATGACGCGCACCGTGAGCGAGGACTGCCGGATCCGCGGGGTGGCCCTGCCGCGCGGCGCGCGGGTGTTCGTGCTGTTCGGATCGGCCAACCGGGACCTGCCCGGGGTGAAGGACCCCGAGCGGTTCGAGCTCGAGCGCGCGGCCGGGCCGCACCTCGCGTTCGGGCGCGGCCCGCACTTCTGCGTCGGCGCGCAGCTCGCGCGCATGGAAGGCTCGATCGCGCTCGACGAGCTGACGCGACGCCTGCGGGGCGCGCGCCTCGCCGGCGACGCGCCGCCCTCGTACGTGCCCAACCTCGTGCACCGCGGTCCGACGGCGCTGAACGTCGCGTGGGACGTGCCGACGTCCTGAGCGCTCTGAACACACCGTCACCGCGCGATCCCCGACCTCACCGGCAGGATGGCATCGTAACGGAGCCAACAGCGGCATCGGACTCCCCACGGCACCCGAGCTCGCCCGGAACGGGGGGCCCGCGTGGCCCGGGTGCGGCGGGCGATTTTTTTTCGGGGGCCGGTAGAAATCGTCGAGGCTCGCGCGTCATGGGGGCATCGGGACATGAAGTCCCGTGGAGGAGCGAAGGACATGCGGTTCATGATGCTGATCCACCACGACGAAGCCGCCCTCGCCGCGGCCCCTCAGAAGGAGCTCGGGGCCGAGTACGGTGCGTTCAAGGAGGCGCTCGCCAAGGCCGAAGGGTGCGCCGCAGGCGAGCGGCTGCAGCCGAGCTCCGCAGCGACCACCGTGCGCCGGCACGACGGCAAGACCGAGGTGCTCGACGGCCCCTATGCCGACACGAAGGAGCAGTTCGCCGGCTACTTCATCATCGAAGCTCCAAGCCTCGACGAGGCGATCGTCTGGGCCAAGCGCTGCCCCTCGAGCAAGTACGGCTCCATCGAGATCCGGCCGATCGTGGACGCCCAGGCGGGCTGGAAGCGCTGATGGTCGCGGACGAGGCAGCTCCGCCGCGCGCGCGGCGCCCCGCGAGGCGCGAGCGCGGCGACGTTCAAACGAGAGGTGAACCATGAAGGCGACAGCGAAGTCGATCGCGTACTGGATGACGACGGGGATCCTCGTGTTCGCGATGTCCAGCGGAGGCCTCTCGGAGCTCGCGCGACGGCCGGAGACGATCGACGGCATGAAGCAGCTCGGTTACCCCGTGTACTTCGTGATGATCCTCGGCGTATGGAAGCTGCTCGGGTCGCTGGCGCTGCTGGCGCCTGGACTGCCGAGGGTCAAGGAGTGGGCCTACGCCGGCATCGTCTTCAACATGACGGGCGCAGCCGTGTCCCACCTGGTTTGCCACAGCGCCGCGTGGCACGTCGCGGTGACACTCGGCTTCGCGGCGCTTGCCGTCGCCTCGTGGGCGCTTCGACCGGAGAGCCGGAAGCTCTGCCGCGATGCATCGATCGCTCCGCGCTGGAGCCTGGCCCCCGGCGCATCATCGACCGCCGCCTGAAGGGAGACGCTCGGTTTGAAGGAACGAACGACGTGCGCTTCATGATGGTGATCCACCACGACGAGGCGGCCCTCGCCGCGGCCCCGCAGAAGGAGCTCGGGGCCGAATACGGCTCCATCGAGATCCGGCCGATCATGGACGTCCAGGCGGGCTGGACGCGCTGATGGTCGCGGACGAAGCCGGCCGAGCCGCCGAGCGCGCGGCGCGCGAGAGCTACGGCCGCCTCGTCGCCTTCCTCGCCGCTCGCACCCGCGATGTGGCGGGCGCCGAGGACGCCCTCAGCGAAGCCTTCGCGGCAGCCCTGCGCATGTGGCCGGTGGACGGCGTACCGGACAACCCGGATGCCTGGCTGCTGACCGCGGCGCGCCGGCGGCAGACCGACGCCGCCCGCCGAAGGCAGACCCGCAAGGCCGGGGACGAGCAGGTGCAGCTCATCGGCGACGAGCTCGAAGCGATGGCAGACGAGCGGGACGCGATCCCCGACCGCCGGCTCGCCCTGATGTTCGCCTGCGCGCACCCGGCGATCGAGCAAGGGATGCGCACGCCGCTGATCCTCCAGACCATCCTCGGCCTGACCGCCGAGGACATCGCCGCTGCCTTCCTTGTCCCGGCCGGGACGATGGGACAGCGGCTGGTCCGGGCCAAGACCCGCATCCGCGACGCGGGCATTCCCTTTCGCGTACCCGACCCGGAGGAGCTGCCCGAGCGCGTCGCCGCGGTGCTCGACGCGATCTACGCCGCCTACACCAAGGGCTGGAACGAGATGGGCGATGACGCCGTCCCCGAGCTCGCCGACGAGGCGATCTGGCTGGGCCGGCTGGTCGTCTCCCTGCTCCCCGACGAGCCCGAAGCCAAGGGCATGCTGGCGCTGATGCTCTACACCACCGCCCGCCGCGCGGCCCGGCGCGACGCGGCCCGCGCCTATGTGCCGCTCGAACACCAGGACACGAGTCTCTGGGATGACGCGATGATCGCGCTCGCCGAGAGCCTCATGCGTCGCGCGAACGCGGCGGGCCCGAGCGGCCGCTACCAGATCGAGGCGGCGATCCAGTCCGCGCATGTCGCCCGCCGCCTGACCGGCATCGCCAACTGGCGGGCGGTGGTCGCGCTCTACGACCAGCTGCTCGCGCGCACGGGCTCGCCGGTCGTCATCCTCAACCGCGCTGTCGCGCGCGCCGAGGTCGACGGCCCGCGCGCGGCGCTCGCCGATCTGACGCCGCTCGATGCCGACAAACGCATGCTCTCCTACCAGCCCTACTGGGCCGCGAAGGGTCACCTGCTCTCCCGCGCCGGCGACGCCGCCCCGGCCGCCGAGGCGCTGACCATCGCCATCGGCCTCACCACCGACGAGGCGGTGAAGGATTACCTCCGGGGACAGCTGGCGTCGCTACAGGAAGGCTGACGCGCGTCGGCCTCGGCCTCCTCGAACGCGGTCCGATCGACTCGGCGCCGCGGTCTTTCTGCGTGGACAGCTCCTCGAAGCCATGGAGTGACGAGGACCCCTCGATCGTCGCGCGCAGCGCGCGACGGCGGGGTGTTCCTCGGCGCGAGCGAGGTGTAGGATGCCCCCTTGAACCAGCCCACACAATCCGGCCCCGATCTGCTCGACGTCCTCGAGGCGCGGTTCGGCTTCCGCGAGCTCCGCGCAGGCCAGCGCGCGGTCATGGATGCCTTGCTCTCTGGCCACAGCGCGCTCGCGGTCTTCCCGACGGGCGGCGGCAAATCGCTCTGCTATCAGCTCCCCGCGCTCCTGCTCGACGGGGTCACGATCGTCATCTCTCCGCTGATCGCGCTGATGAAGGATCAGATCGATTTCCTCACCGCGCGCGGCATCGCCGCGGTCCGGCTCGACTCGTCGCTGTCAGCCGACGACGCGGCGGAGGCGCACAGGGATCTGCGCTCGGGCAAGACGAAGCTGCTCTATGTCGCCCCCGAGCGGTTCGTGAGCGAGCGGTTCATGGCGCTGCTGAAAGAGCTCAAGATCGCCCTCTTCGCGGTCGACGAGGCCCACTGCATCTCCGAGTGGGGACACAACTTCCGCCCCGACTACCTGAGGCTCGCGGACACCGCCCGGGCGCTCGGCGTGCCGCGCGTGCTCGCGTTGACGGCCACCGCGACGCCCGGGGTCGTGCGCGACGTCTGCGCCACATTCGGCATCCGCGAGGAGCACACGGTCATCACCAGCTTCTACCGACCGAACCTCGAGCTCCGCGCGACGGCGGTGAGCGCGACCGCGCGCGACCGGGTCCTGATCGAGCGCCTGCGATCCCGGCCGCCCGGCTCCACCATCGTCTATGTCACGCTCCAGAAGACCGCCGAGCACGTGGCCGAGAAGCTCGCCTCTGCGGGGCTGCCGGCGCGCGCGTACCACGCCGGGATGGAGGCGGCGGAGCGCGCGCGCGTGCAGGACGACTGGATGCAGAGCGACCGCGGCATCGTGGTCGCCACCATTGCGTTCGGGATGGGGATCGACAAGCCCGACGTGCGTTATGTCGACCATTACAATCTCCCGAAGAGCCTCGAGAGTTACAGTCAGGAGATCGGCCGCGCCGGCAGGGATCAGGCGCACTCGGTTGTCGAGGTCTTCGTGTGCGGCGACGATCTGCCGGTCCTCGAGAACTTCGCCTACGGCGACACGCCGACCGAGGACGCGCTCCACGGGGTTGTCGGCGCCGTGCTCGCCGCGCCCCAGGTGGAGCTCGGCCTGCACACGCTGGGGACGCGCCACGACGTCCGGCCGCTCGTGCTCCGCACCGCGCTGACCTACCTCGAGCTGATGGGCGCGATCCGGCAGCTCACGCCGTACTATGCCGGCTACGAGGTGCGGCTCCACCGCAGGCTCGAGGAGGTCATCGCGTCGGCGAAGGGGGAGCCGGCGCGGTTCCTCGAGGCGCTCTTCGGCCATGCGAAGAAGGGGCGAGTGCTGTATTCGGTCGACCCGGCCGCCGCCGCGGCCGCGCTGGAGCAGCCGCGCGAGCGGGTGGTGCGCGCGCTCGAGTACCTCGAGCGGCAGGGGCTCGCGGAGCTCAAGGCGTCGGACATCCGGCACCGCTTCGTGCGCGTCGCCTCGGCGGACGACGCGGGCGCCCTCGTCGGCGAGCTCCTCGCGCGCTTCGCGAAGCGCGAGGACGCCGAGATCGGGCGCGTGCGGCAGGTGATCGAGCTGCTCACCTCGGAGCGCTGCCACCCCGCCGCGCTCGCCGCGTACTTCGGCGAGCGCCTCGACGCCGCGTGCGGGCGCTGCACCTTCTGCCGCACCGGCGTCGCCGTGACGCTGCCGGAGCCGGCGCACGCGCCGCCGATGCCGGTGGGGCTCGACGTCGCCGCGTTCACGGCGCTGCGCGCGGCGCACGCGGGCGCCCTGGGCCATCCCCGCCAGGCGGCGCGCTTCCTCTGCGGCCTCTCGAGCCCGGCGACCACCCAGGCCAAGCTCGCGCGCGATCCGCTCTTCGGCGCCCTCATCACGCGCCGGTTCGCCGAGGTGCTCGACTGGTGCGCCGGGCTCCCCCGCCTGGCCGGCGCCGCAGCGGCGACCTGACCAGGGCCGGCGCCGCCCCGGCCTGATCGGCGCTCCCGGCGGGAGGTGAGGATCCCAGGGCTCCTCAGCGCATCGCATGATCGGCGCCGGGGCGGGACCCCCGAAGGACTTCCACATGACACCGCATCGCCGTCGGACGATCTTTGCGAAGGAGTTCTTCGATCTCCAGTTCACCTTCGCGGAGCGGATCGCGGGGCTGTCCGGAATCTCGATGGATCGGGCCCTGCTCGAGTACACGAACCTGTATGTTCGGTTCGGCCTCGGGCGCGCCTTCGACCGTGAGCACGAGCTGTGGCGCGCCTACTCGGCCGGTTTGAAGACTGCCACAGACGGCCGTGAATGGACGTATCGCTTCTATCTGGAGGGCGGGGAGGCGAACACAGCGCCGGCTGTCCGCGCTACATTCGGTTGCTTTTCCTATGCTGTACTGGACAGTGACGTGGTCCGCTTGCACTTTCATAACACCGACCCCGAAGGGTGCTCGCCGCTATCAGCCTCGCGCGTTGAACATCGACGGGCAGAGCTGGCGAAGCTGTTCTCTCGGATCAGGTCGGACTTCCCGCAGGGGCTGGTCGTCGCAGGCGTCTCTTGGTTGTACAACCTCGACGCCTACCGAAGACTCTTTCCCGCCAGTTACTCCGCGTCGGCCCAGGCGCGTCACGGTCTATATCGGTCCATGCCGCTATGGGGCCAGTTCTTGGACCACACAGGCCACGTGAAGCCCACGATGACACAAGCGTTCCTGGAGGCCATCGCCAAGCGTGAGTCGATCGCTGACCTCGGAGGCTGCTTTCCCTTCCAGGTGCTGACCGTCGAGGCGCCGATTCAGGTGTTCTATGAGTTCTATGGCGTCTAGGATGGGCGTCACCGCCGAAGCAGTTCATCGACGTTGACCTGGGCCGGCGCCCGCCCATCTCCTGGGCCCTGGCCGCGTGCAGGGTGCCGCGGGGCGGCGCGGCCTCAGAGCTCGCCCACCTGGCTGTGCTCGTAGAAATCGACAAGCGCTCGGCCGCTGCGGCTGAGGCCCGCCTGGGCATTGATGTAGGGCACCGCGTCTCGGATCGCCTTCATCGTCAGCTCGATGTTCTTGTGCGTCCCGACCACGAGGGCGGTGTGGTGCTCCACCGCGCGCTCGGGCTGCGTCAAATAGCGAAAGAGCTCCTGAATGCGCGGTATCTGGATGCGGCCGCGGGTGCCGAACGTGTCGATGCCTTCTTCGCTGACCCGGCCCACCCCGCCGTAGAGGAACACGCTGCCTTCTCGCGCGTTGGTGCAAGGTCTCAGAAAAGCGCAGGTGCCCGCCTTGAGCTCGCCGTCGACCGCGCCCCAGGTGTTCTCCGCGCCGATGTCGGCCTGGGTGGCCAGGATCTCCTGGCGGGTGATGCGGGCGCCGGGGCGCATCACGCTCCTGGCCCAGACGCCGCAGTGGAAGAGATCCACCTCCTCACGCTCGTCATCGTACATGTTGTTCCAGTCGCCCAGCAGCGGCACGAGCCCGGAAGCGCACTGGAGCATGTACATCCCCATCCAGCCCGCGATGTCGGTCTCGCAGGCGGCGGGGATGAGCTTGTCCGAAAGCATGCTCATGCAGGTGCAGGGCATCACGCCCACCTCACCGCCGATCTGGTACTTCTGCATCTCCGTCCAGCAGCGCACCGCGATGCCGTCGAGGTCGTTCTCTTTCACGAAGCGATCGAAGACGACGCCCATCCGGGCGATCGCCTCCAGGGAGGCGCGCGGAACGTCAGCCGCTGCCATGTAGCCGGAGACCGCTTCCAGCTGAGCGGATAGCTCGCGCGGCGAGACCTTGCGCATCTGTCGATCGAGCGCGATCAGCTCCAGGCCGACCGTGCTCAGGCCCATGTGCCCCAGCAGCTCGGTGGAGACGTTGGTGACCGTCTGGAACGCGTCGGGCCCCGAGCCCACCAGCCCGAGGCGCACGCCGCGGCCCCGGCGGCGGAACTTCGATGCCAGGACGCAGCTCGCGTAGAAGGCGTGGAGATCGTCCGCGAAGGCCGCCGAGCGCACGGCTTCGCAATGCCTGGACGTGAGGGTGTACGGGTAGCCGATGTGGCGGAGCGCGTTGGCGGCCGAAAAGCGCCCGCACGCCCCGTCCCGCCGGCCCTTCTGTCCCATGCGTCCCAGACCGCGCGCGTCAGGCTCGGTGTGCAGCAGCACCGGCACATCGAGGTCGGCCAGCCGCAGAAAGTCCCGGATCCCATTTTCATCGGAGAAATTGTACATCGAGCAGATGACGCCGATGGCCCCGCCGCCGTCGGGAGCGCGGCGGTACTGCTGGGCGACGCCCGCGGCCGCGCGCGCGTCGGCGTAGGTCTCGACGTTGCCGAGATCGACGTAGCGCACGCGCTCGCCGAGCACATGGCCCACAGCCGACTGGGTGGCTCTCGCCCCCTCCTCCGCAAACTCCGTCGGAAAGAAACCTCGGTTGCCCATGAAGCCCAAGATCACCGGTTCACTCCGTGCCATCGCTGTCTCCTGGAGCAGGCGAGCTCGAGCCAGAATGACCTTGCCGCTCCAGCCCGCCGGCGAACGTCAAGGTGTTGTCGGATCGGCGTTCACTCACGCTGTGAGCGCCTCCTCGCCAAAGGTCCCCCTGGATCCGTGGAAATCGATGCCATGGATCCCTCGCGCGCGGGGGACCGCAAACACCGGCCGCGTATTCCGCTTCAAGACTATGCATGTCCGTGCTAGCGTCAACAGCTAATCCGAATTAGCTGAAGGGAGCCCGAGCTTGAGCGATCCCCCCGACCCCGCCCCCCCGCACGTGCCCGGTCTGCGTCCGGTCCGTATGAAGGACATCGCCGAACACCTGGGGTTGTCCCAGACCACGGTGTCTCACGTCCTGACGGGCAAGCATGCGAAATTTCGCATCAGCGCCGCCACGGTGGAGCGGGTCCGGGTGCTGGCCCAGGAGCTGGGCTATCGGACCAACGCCATGGCCCAGGCGTTCCGGGAGCAAAAATCGTACGCGATCTCCCTCGCCGTCGAGGACCTGTCGAACCCTGTCTGGGCCGGGATAGCCGTCGGCGCCGAGCGCGAGGCGGAGCTCCACGGCTACACCCTCGTGGTGAGCCACCTGGCCGGCAACGCGGGGCGCCAGCGTCGCGCGTTGCAGCTCGTGCACGAGTCCCGGGTGGATGGGCTCATCGTGTCCCCGGTTTCCGGAGGGGATTGCGATCTCATCGCGGCGCACGAGCAGGGGCTTCCCTTTGTGCAGATCGACCGGGCGGTCCCGGACCTCGACGTGGCGTGCGTGCGCACCGATCACGCCGCCGGTTCGGCGCTGGCGCTCCGCCACCTTCTCAGAAACAAGGATCGGTCGCTCGTCTACATCGGCGGCCCGCTCGACATCCCCACCTACCGACATCGTCTCGACGGGTTCCGGGCGGAGCTGGCGCGGAGCGGCGCCAAGGCGGCGGCCATCGAGGAGTTGAAGGAGGCCACCCCGGAAGAGGCCGAGGCGCGCATGGTCGAGCTTCTCCAGCGGGCGCGTGGACCTCTGGCCGTCTACGCAGCCAATTTCTGCACCACGGTCGGGACCCTGCGGGGCATCCGCGCCGCCGGCCTCTCCGTGCCCGACGAGATCGACGTCGTCGGCTTCGATGACATCCTGATGGCCGATCTCTTGCGCTATCCGGTCGCGACCGTCGATCAGGACGTCGGCGCGATCGGACGCGAAGCGGTCCGGCTGCTCCTCAAGAGGCTGGCGGGCGCCGAGGTCGCGCGAGAGGTCCTGCTCCCCCCGCGCCTCACCGCGCGAACATCGGACGTGCCGCGCAGCGAGAGGCGAGCTCGCGCGCGGAGAGACGACCGCTCACCGGATCAATTTCGGCGATCCAGGAGCGGCGGTCCCGGAAAGAACAAGGAATCCATATAGAACGCGAACTGGTAGGAGCGATGCGTTCTTGTTCTACTTCTTCTCACGTCTGTATCCCCGTTCTTCCACCTACGGCACCCGGCGTGGGGCAGGTCATCGCCGTCGTATGTCAGCCGCCCCGCCGGCGCAGCTCGGCTTCGAGCTCGGCGATGCGCCGCTCCGCCGACGCGCGGGCGGCCTGCTCGGCCTCTGCGCGCCGGCGCTCGGCCTCTGCGCGCCGACGCTCGGCCTCCTCGGGGGTGAGGACGAGCTCCGCCCCGTCGGGGGTGCGGGCGAGACGGAGCGCGGCCGGCAGGCCTGCGGCCGGGACGACGACCCAGTGCAGATCGAGCACGGTGCACGGGCTGCGCTCCCCCTCGACGACCCGCTCGACCAGATCGCCGTCGATGCGATCCCAGACCCGCAAGCGCTCCCCGGGCACGGCCTCAGGGTCGAACGCGACGAGCTCCAGCACACCGAGCTCGTGGTACTTGCCGAGCTTCTCCGCCCAGGTCTGCGGATCCGCGTCGTGCTCGCTCACGATCTCGACGGCGAGCTCGGGGGCCCCGCGCTCCCAGGTCTTCCACGAACCGAACGACGTGTCCGGGGTGCCGAGCCGGACGAAGGCGTCCGGCGCAAGGCACCGGCTCGGATCCGAGGCGGACCAGTAGACGAACTGGTCGGAGCCGATCGCCGCTCGATCCGAGAAGGTCTTGAGCACGACGTAGAGCAGGGTCCTGATCTCGAGGTGGCGCTTGGTCTCCGGCACGAGGGCCTCTTCCGGGAAGTGGAGGGGGGAGGGCGCGCGAACGTGACGGAGACGACGCGCGTGCGCGGCGTGTTGCATGGGGGGAGTATAGCCTCCCCGGGCCCTACCGTGCGGAGCAGCCATCGCCGAGGCAGCTCGGGCGGCCGAGCCCAGGCGCACACACGCCGGAGAGGGGGATCCCCTGCAGAACAAAATAAAAAGAAGAGGACGCCGGCCGGGGGGAGCCGGCGCCCTCTTCATGAGCGCGCGCTCCGAGGAGCGCCCGCCCGCGGTCAGTTCTCGAACCGGACGTTGTCCAGGTAGTACGGCCCCGAATTGCTGCTCACGTTGAAGTTGAACTGCAGCTTCACGTCGCTGGCCCCCGCGATCAGCGCGTTCTTGGTGGCCGTCGGCAGCGAGGCGAACTGGATCCTCTGGAACGACCCCCGCGTGATCGACGCGAGCGCGACATTGCCGGCCCACTGGTTGTTGATCCCGGCCGACGGGATCGAGATCAGCACCTCGAGGTTCCCCCAGCCCGGGTTCGGCTGCGCAGGCGACACGAAGAGGTCAACCGTGATCTTGTTGCCGATCGTGAGCCCCGCGGCGCTGAAGCTCGGGCTGACGATCGCGTTGAACGAGGTCGGCGTCTTCACCTGGAGCGAGGCGATGCCCTCCTCGACCCGGCCCGTGTGGACCGAGAGCTGGGCCTGCGTCGAGGTCCACGCCCCCGGCTTCTCGAACCCGAGGATCGGGTGATTGAACAGGAACTCCTCCATCACCTTCTTGCGGAACGGCAGGAACACATCGCTGAGCATCTTCGAGATGCGGAAGCGCTCCCGGGTCGTCGTCTCGTCGACCGGCTCGGTCTGCTCGGAGGTGTGGGTGAACCCCAGCGTCCGGAGAGGATTCTCGGGCAAGCCGACATCGAGGGGGCTCTCGGGATCGTTGAAGTCGGGCACGGGCTGGCCGTTCTCGTCCAGCGTCGTCTTGAAGAACTCGTTGTCGACGTTCACGGGCTCATGGCACCCCGCGCAGGCGAGCGACTGCGCGCGGCCCACGAGCTGCTCCGGGGTCAAGCCGCTCCCCATCGCGGTGAGCTTCGCCTGGATGCCGTTCCTGAAGGCCGCCGGCGCGGTGGTGAACTTGTTCAGGTAGTTGTTGTGGAGCGGGATCATCAGACTCTCGCCCGCCTCGTGCTGGCTGGGCACGGCCGCCCCGTAGGCGAAGCGGTTGATGTCGTCCGCGGCCGCGAGCCGCTCCACCACGCCGGGGAAGAACGTGCCCTGGAAGGCGGTGACGCGCTGATCGCCCGACGCGCTCGTGAAGAGCTTCCCGGCCGGGTTGTCCGACACGAACGAGGGCGCGATGAGCAGCCAGCCGCCGGTCGGACCGGCGTGCGCCGTCTCGAACTGCCGGAGCGACCAGGAGCTCAGCGGGAGGCCATTGGGCCTCACGAACTCGTTGGTGCGTATCTGGCCCCCCTCGGGGCCGTAGTGATCGATGTGAACGACGGGCTCGAACCCGCTCAGGCCATCGAAGTAGAAGTCGTGCAGCTCCGCCGCCCTCTCCGCCGGGCTCTTCGCCGGGTCCGACTGGTCGGCCCAGAACTGGACGACCGGGAGGCACCCGAGCCGCCCCTGGCTCGGGTTCGGGTTGGGGAGCTGGGCCTCGAAGATGATGAAGTTGCGGTTCAGGCCGTTGGTGATGCCCGACCGCTTCGCGAACACGATGCGATACTCGCCGCAATGGGCGCCGTCCGGCGGCGCGAGGTCGAAGCGGTTCGCCAGGGTCGTGGCCATGTAGGCGCTGTCGCTGCCCGGATCGGCGAACGGATCGCTGTCGATGTCGTCCGCGGTCCGGGGGCAGAACACGGGCCAGCCGTTGATCGAGCCGGTCTGGGTCTTCTCCTCGGGCGCGAGGGGGGGCAAGCCGACAGGAGGATCGTCCACGGGCTCCAGATCGCCGGCGTTCGGCGGCTCATCATCGCAGTTCGGGCCGATGTTGTTCGGGTCGCTCGATCCCGGCCGCTGGTTGTTCATGAGCTGCCGGAACAGCGTGAGCGGCGTCGTGGTGACGCTCGCGCCCGCCTGATCGATGAGCTGCTGGAGCACCTCCTCCAGCGTGAACGCGCCCACGACGTCGGTCTCCGTGACGAGGAGCGACTTCCGCGGATCGATGTCGAACTGCAGCGCGAGCGCCTGGGCGGCCTCGGTGGTGTCGCCCTCCAGGACATCCGCCGACCCGCCGTCCGCCGGCCCGGCGTCCGAGCACGCGACGGGCAAGAGCGCGAGCGCGATCAGCGCGGCGTGCCGCGACCTCCGCCACGCGCCGGCGGAGGCATCATCGGAGTGAGTGCGCACTGAACTGCTCGAACGCGACGACCTGGAGAACATGAGACCTCCTGAGAATGACCACGATGAGAGCGCAGCCGCGCTGCGCGGCGCGCGCGACGAAGGAGCGGCGTCCATGGCGGCGAGCGCGCGAGCGCGCCCCTGCTCCAGGAGCGAGGAGGCGCGCGCGCCCGATCCGGGCGTGCATCGCCGCTGGCCACGCCGCCGTGGCAGCGTGGCCTCATCGATTCATGGCATGGACGATCCGGTGAGCGCCTCTCCGCGCGCCGTTCTCTTCGGCGACGCCCCGGGCGCGATCACGAGCAGCGATGGTAGTCTGGTTTGCGATCAAATCAAGCGCTCTGGACTTTTCTATTCATGGTTCGCCCCGCGGCGCGCCGGCCAGCACGTTTTGCGCGATTCGCGCGCTGGGGGCGTCGTGCGCGCGAATCGCGCGAAAGCGCCTCGCGCGCCCGCGGCGCCGCGCCGCGCCGCCCGGGTTCGTCCCCGGCTCCATGAGAGAGGGAACCACAGAGTCACCAGCGGAGAGAACGAAGGTGCCGTGTGTCCTCTGGGTCTCGATCGGGTTTCACTTCTTTCCCATCACGGAGCGAGGGACGAGCCCGGGCGGCGCGGCGTCAGCCGGGAATCACGATAGGATCGCAGTTGGTGAACGAGAGCAGCGTGGCGAACGACAGCGCCGACACGGGGCTGCGGCGCTCCGCGTGAAACACGTCGAGCGGGTACTGCTGCCCGATCTCGAGCTCCAGCTTCCTGGCCAGGTCGTCGAGCATGAGGGTGGTCCCGGTGGGCTCGTGGACCCCGCCGAGGTCGACCACCAGGCGGTCGTTGATGAACACCCACAGATCGTCGTCGCTCGCGAAGACGAGGAAATCTCCCGCCTGGTACTCGAACGTCAGGTGGAGCTCGTACGTGAAGCCGTAGTTGTGGCGCGCGTCGTCGCGCGACGCCGCGTCCCAGCCTTCGCCGTCGATGGGGAAGAACGTCTCGTCGCTGAGGACGCCGATCCCGCGCTCCGTCACCTGGACGGGGGCGGCGTACGGGATCGGGACGTTGACCCCCGGCACGTCACGGAACCATTCATCGAAGCGCTCCGGCCCGGAGAGGACGTCCGGCGTGCCGTTGCTGCGATAGACCGGCTTCCTGTCGGGGCCGAGCCGCGCCTCGACCAGGCCGGACCGGCCCGTCCCCCCGCGATCCTCGAACGCCTCGAAGTCCGGGTGTCCGCCGCGCTCGGCGCTCCTGAAGTCGCGGATCCTCCCCTCGAACCGCCGCTCGCAGCGCCCGCCGCCGCCGGAGCTCGAGGCGACGCTGACGCCGGAGCTTGTCGCACCGACGCTGACGCCGGAGCTGGCCTCGGCGCCGCCGCCGCCGGAGCTGGCCTCGGCGCCGCCGCCGCCGGAGCTCGGCGCGACGCTGCCGATCCCGGAGCTGGCCTCGGCGCCGCCGCCGACCGACATGCCGTCTTGCTGGCCGTCCCCGAGCGGGATGCGGCCGATCGTGGCCACGTCGGTCGAGCACCCGGCGAACGGGAGCGTCGACGTCGCCGCGAGCAGGACCCAGAGCGCGGGCGGACCTCCTCGTCCGGGCGGCGCGGTGCGCCGGGGCAGGGGCGTCGACGATCGGCTCACGCTCCCTGAATGCGGCCGAGCCCGCCATCCTTCACGGGATCGCGGGCGGGCTCATCTTTTCTTCAGGGAGCGGCGTTGACGGCCCGGTTCACCCGATCGGCGTAGGAGGTCGACGGGTACCGCGCGAGGAACGACCCCGCGCGCGCCCGCGCCTCGTCGACGCGCCCGAGGCGCATCAGCGCGCGGATGGCGACGTACTCCCGCTCCTCCGCGAGCCGCCCCGCCGGGAACTCGCGCTGATGCTCGCTCACCGCCGCGAGCGCGGCGTCCGGGTCCTGCGCCGCCGCCGCCCTGGCCCTGTCGATGAGGTTCGACTCCCGGAGCAGCTCGTCGCCGTCGATCGCCGCGGCCTCCGCCGGCGCCGGCGCGGCCGGCCGGGTGTTCTTCGGCAGCTCCCGGCGCGGGACGGACGCGGCCGGGCGCGGCGCCTCCGGCGGCGGCGCGGCCTCCGGCGCCGGCGCGGGGGCCGGCGCGGGCAGGCCGCGGCCCCGGCGCGAGACCAGCTCCTCCAGCGGCAGGTCCGCGAGCTGCGCCGCGGTCGCCGGGGCGCCGGCGCGCTGGCCGTCGTCGAGGGCGAGGTAGAGCCCGGCGCCGCCGATCCCGAGGCCCACCGCGACGAAGATCCCCTTGACCCACATCGGCAGCGTCGCCCCGGCGCCCGCGCTGGCCGTCCCGAGCGGCGCCACGCGGGCCGCGGTGCGCGCGAACTCGGCGGACGTCATCGGCCGAGGGCGCGACGCGGCCAGGAGAAGCTCGCGCGCCCCGTCGGGGGCGCTCCCACTGTCCAGGATCCATCGCTTCGGATCGCTCATGTCCTCCCCCTGCGCGCCCGCTCGGCTTCGACCTTCTTTAACAGATTCGCGAACTCTTTGCGCGCCGCATGGAGCCGCGAGTAGACCGTCCCGACGGGGACGCCGATCAGGCTCGCGATCTCGTTGCAGGGCATCTCTTCGATCTCGAACATGACAAACACGGCTCGCCGGTCGAGATCCATGGCCTCGAGGATCGCCTCGAGCTGCAATCTCGCCTGTTGTTGGGAGGTGATCTCTTCGGGGCCTCTCGCCGAGTCCGGCACGTCGTCGACCACCTCGCCGAGCCGCTCGCGCCGGGTGTGGGCGCGGCGGCGGTGCGAGGCGGCGACCCGCCGGCAGATGGCGAACAGCCAGGTCGTGACGGGGCACGCCCAGTCGAACGAGGGGAGCCGCCGCTGGACGACGATGAAGACGTCCTGGAACGCGTCTTCCAGGTCGGGCTGCTGGATGCCGAACCTTTGCAGGGTGGCCCACACGAAGCCGCTGTGCTCGGCGTGCAGGGCGACGAGGTTCTGCGGCGGCTGCCTGGCGCTGCCGAGGACCTCCGCGGTCATGCATTGCTCCACGGCTTGATGAATGCGGGCAGGCGGGGGATCCTTCATCAAAAGGTGACGCCGGCCCCCACGAACGCCGCGCCGCCGACGGCCGGCTGCTCGAAGGGCGGCGGCTGCTCGCCCTCGAGCCGGAAGCTGTACCGCGTCATGGGGGCGAAGAGGTCGACGCCCGTCTCGATCCGCAGCGGCCCGACCACGCGGATCCCGAGGCGCGCGCCCGCCCCGGCGCTGACCCACCCGCGCGCGCCGGGATCGGTCGGGACATACCGCTCGTCCTCGTCGATGACGGCGTAGACGGCGCCCGCGAGCACGCGGCCGCAGAGACCAAGGGCGACAGCGTCGCTGTGGACCGCCTCGACGCACGCGCCGAGCCAGCCCGCGCTGAGGCCGAAGGCGAAGGTCGCGTCGGTCGCGTGCTGCTCCGGGAGCCACAGCGCCCCGGTCTCCACCGTCCATCGCGGCAGGACGGACCACGCGCCCGTCAGGGCGACGCCGGCGCCGGGCGAGGGGACGAGGCCGACGGACGCGAGCCCGCGCCAGGTGATCGAGACCCCGACGGGCGGCGGGGGCGGGGGCGGCGGCGGGGGCGTGGCCCGGGTCTCCGCTGGCCAGGGGAACGGCGGCTCCGGCGCCTTTGCGGCCGCCGGAGCCGGCGGGGGCGGGGGGCGCGGCGGCGGCTCGGTGGACGGCGGCGGCGGCGGGTCGGGGGAGGTGAGCTTGGCGTCGGGATCGACAGCGAGGACGATGATCTGCGTCACCGCGGCCGTGATCCCGTCGCAGCTCATCCCGTGATCGGCGATCGTGCGGACGGTCGGGGGGGCGCCGTCGCACCCCTCGGTCCGGACCTGGGCCGACCACGCCCCGGGCTGCCCGCGCACCACGGCCTCGATCGAGGTGACCTTGCCCGTCGTGACGAGCTCCCGCCCGAGCCGGCGCGAGACCTCGGCGCGGACCTGGGACGCCGAGGGGCACTGGGCCTCTGCCCCCTCGAGGCGCGCCCACGACACGTCCGCGGCCGCGAGGTCGCACTCCTCCGCGCGCGCCCCGGCCGGCGCCATCGCCGCGCTCGCGAGGACGACCGCGACCAGCGCGCGCGCGCCCCCCGCGCTCGTCATCGCGTGCTCCTCGCCGGCTGTTCGGGGGTCCTTCGGGCGACGGAGCGACTTCGTGCGGAGCGGCGCGTCATGACGGAGATGTTAGCTCACGTGCCAATCGGAGCGCGGTCGTGTACACCCGGGGGGGCGACAAGTCACACCAATTTACGCTGCCATTGCTGGCTGCCTTCCTCGCGTGTACACGAGAAGCGCGGGGTGGAGAAGGCTCGACGGGCGGGGCTCCTCATCCCGTCTCGGCGCGCGCTCCTCGCGCGGAGGTCGCATCGGGTAGGTGCGTCACGGTGGGCGCTGGCGATGCCGACGCCCGGACCCCGCCGCAACCCGCGCGCCGATGGGCCGCTGGAATTTTACACGATGTTTCTCTCGGGGGGACCCGTGAGGCCATCGGCCGTGACGGCGCCGGGCCTCGCCCTCGGGGGCGCCTCACCCGGCCGCTCCGTTCTACGGCTTCTTGCCTACCGCGTAGAACACGCCCACGGCGCCCCACGCATCCGGGTCGCTCGCGACCGCGTACACGTTCGCGAGGTCCTGCTCCGCCTCCTCGATCTGGCTCGCGGGGATGAGCTCCCGCTTGAAGCCCGTGATGATGTCGAGGAGGTTCTTGAGCCCGAGATCCTGGCTCGTCACCGGGAGCACGCTGCTTCGCACGTCCGCGAACCCGGCGGCCTTGAAGAGGCCGTAGAGCTTGCGCCCGATCGCCCGGTCTCCTCCCTTGGCGCGCTGCGCGGCGGCGGCCTTCGCGACGAAGGCCGGGAACCGCGCCGGCTCCGGGTGCAGCATGAGCCACCCGTCGTCGATGTCTCCCACGCACACCATGCCGCCGGGCCGGAGGACGCGGAAGATCTCCGAGAGCGCCCGCTGCGGCTGGTCGAGGTGCTGGAACAGGAAGCGCGCGTAGACGACGTCGAACGAGCCGGCCTCGAAGTGCAGCTCGTACGCGTTCCCCCGGCGGAACTCGAGGTTCTCGACCTGCTCCTCCTGCTGCACGGCGCGGGCGATCGCGATGAATCGATCGTTCGCGTCGACGCCCACGACGTGGCCGGGGGCGACAGCCCTCGCCAGCTCACAGCTCACCACCCCGGGCCCGGACGCCAGGTCGAGCACCCTCATGCCCGGCTTGATGCCGAGCTTCGCCCAGACAGCGCGCTCGAGGGCCATCCCCACGCGCGCCTGATGCTTGAGGCGCCCGAGCTCGACGTCATTGTCGCGGAACGCCCCGAACTCGTACGACCCGGTCTCGCCATTCTGCATCATGATTCCTCCGCCCTCCTGCCCCTTGCGCGGCGCGAAGCGCGCCAGGTGGCGCGCCAGCTCCGCGCTGTCGGGGACCGTGAGATCCTTCTCCAGCCACACGATGTCGACCCACTGCTCGCGCAGGAAGGCCGCCTCGCGCAGGCGCGCCACCTCGGCGAAGCCCGCCGCGAGCACGCCCCGCAAGCTCGTCACGTTCCTGCCGAGCACGATGGATATGAGCGAGCGGAAGCCGCGCTCGCGCGCCGCGCCCAGCAGGTGGCAAAGGAGCTGCGCCCCGACGATGTTCCCGCGCCTCGATCGGTCGACGTAGATCGCGATCTCGGCGACGTCGGCGACATCGGGCCTGGTGGACCACCGCTTCAGCGACGACCAGCCGAGGACGCGGCCGTCGTCGGACGTCGAGACGAAGGTGGGGTACCGATCCCCGCTCTCCCTCATCGCCTTGAGCCGGTACTCCGCCGTCTGGGGGGTCAGATCGCAGTTGGCGAAGCCCTGCTCGTCGAGGTTCTGGTTGTAGATACGGGCGATCGCCTCTGCGTCTTCCGTGGACGCCTGCCGGATCATCTTCGATGCTCCTCTTCAGGACACCATCGCCTGGAGTACCGTGACCTCCGCGAGGCGATCTGACGACGTTGACGGGAGCCGCAGGTACCCGGCCTTCGTGAAGCCGGCGCGCTCGATCCAGCAGGGGACGAGGGGATCGCTCGACAGGGCGAGCGCGACGACCGAGTGAAAGCCGTTGCGCCTCGCGGCGTCGATCATCCGCGCGACGAGCGCCTTCCCGTGCCCGCGGCGCCGGTGCGCCGGCGCGACGTACGTGAACATCTCGACGGTCGGCGCGTACGCCGCCCGCTCGTGGAACCGGACCAGCGCGGACCACCCCACGACGCGGGCGTCTTCCTCGACGACGTAGGCGGGGTACGCCTCGGTCGTGAACAGCCAGCGGCGGACCTGCTCCGCCGCCTGCTCGCCCGCGTGGTAGGTGAGCTCGCGCGCGCGGATCGCCTCGTTGTAGATGCCGGTCATCGCGTCGACGTCGCCTGGCTGCGCTTGCCGGATGATCGCCATGTCCCTGCCCCCTTTCGCTACGCTGCCCGCCGGTCCCGCCGTGGAGCCGCTTCTCTCCTGGCAGAGACGAGCAGGCCCCAGGCGTAGGACACGAAGAAGATCGTCCCGATCGACACCGACGGCGCGACCGTCGCGAGGATGTTCGGCGTCCCCGTGAGGGCGTGGACTCCCCACATGGCCGAGGCGCCGATCAGCGTGGTGCCGAGGGACGCCGCGAAGAAGCCCTGCAGCGGGGTCCTCCCCAGGCGAAACAGCCGTTCGAGGAGGAGGACCATCGAGAGCGTCGCCGCGAAGCTCAGGCACGCCTGGGTGAGCCCCGCCCGGATCGCCGGAGGCCCGCCGTGCGGCCAGTTGCACGCGGCCGCCCACAGGCCGTAACCGAGCGCCGACGCGAGCGCGGTGATCAGGGGACGAGCGCTCGCGCCTGCCGGCTGTCGGACGGTGGGTGCTGACATGGCAGGTTCCTGTTCAGCCTCGCGCGACACGCAGGGGTGCGACACGGAAGTCATGGTGAACCGAAGCGCCGTGTGGCCGTTCGTCGAAGAGACGGCGCCTCACGACAGGGCGACAGAACCCTACTGAGCTCAGCCACCCTTGTCCACGCTTTTGTGGTCACAGGAGGCCATGTCCGCGTGATCGCGCCTGATCGCGCGAGGTTCGAAGCTATCGTTTTCTTGTGGCTGAAAAGTGCGTTGATGGCGAAAGGTTAAGAATCGTGAAGGCGCTGCGCTGCTGCGAACAAGTATCGTCCGTATTTTAGTGTTAACCGTGTTGCGTGCGCCAGCGGGCCGCATGAGAGTTGCGGCACACGGCGTCCCGTCCGTAGCAGCAGTTGGGGGCGATTCTTGGGTCGGCTGACTTGTCTACTGTGAACGGAGTTGTTATGTCGCTGAACGAGCATTTTGTTGCGCGGTATCAGGAGCTCGCG
This sequence comes from Sorangium sp. So ce119, assembly GCF_051524405.1. Classification (NCBI taxonomy): domain Bacteria; kingdom Pseudomonadati; phylum Myxococcota; order Polyangiales; family Polyangiaceae; genus Sorangium; species Sorangium sp. So ce119. The sequence goes on from NZ_CP150310.1 coordinate 1,979,582, forward strand.
AAGACGCGGCCCCCGATGGAGCTGCTCCGGAGGGTCATGACAGGCGACGAGTTCCCGAGCGACGAGGTGGACCCGCTCTGTACCGAGGACCCGACGCACCCTTATGGGCGTCGGGTTCTCCTCCAGACCGAGCACGCGGAGGTCATGCTGGCGACCTGGACGCGCGGGACGCCGTGCGCGCCCCACGATCACGGCGGCTCGGAGGGGGCCGTGCGCGTCGTGCGCGGCGCCGCGATCCACTGGCAATGGCAGGTGCGGCACAACGGCCTGTGCCTCGTCCGCGAGGAGCGCGTGAAGGCCGGCGACGTGCTCGAGGTCAAGTCCGGCCTCGTCCACTCCATGGGAGACGCCGGCGAGCGCGAGCCGCTCGTCACGCTCCATTTCTACGCCGGGCCCATCGATCACATGATCGTGTACGACATCAACCATCAGCGGACCTTGATGGTGGACGGGAGCTGCGGTGCGTGGCTCCCCTGGGATGCTCCTTCGCTCATCCGGTGCATGCTGCCGGGGATCCGGTCCGCGGGTGCGTTCTCTGAGGCTGCCCGCCACGATCGCGCCTCCGGCAGCGAGGCCGTGGCGAGCGCCCACGCGGCGAGCTGAAGCGCGGCGGCGCCGCTTGCCCGCCGGGGGAGCGTGAGACCCCCGAGGGGCGGGCCACGGCGGCTCTCCTCGTGGGGTGGGCGGGAGATCCGTGACGTCGCGGCCGCTCTCCCTGTGTCCCTCCATCCCGCCGCGCGGCGCGCTCCTGTTCCCCGGCGACCGCGCGCCCCCTCGCGGCGCCCGGTTCGGGTAGCATCGGCCCTTCCCCGAGGCGCGCGCCCACCATGCACTCTCGCCCGACGACCATCGGCGTCCTCACGCCCTTCCTGGACGGCTTCTACTTCAACGCCGTCCTCCGAGGCGTCCACGAGGCGGCGCAGCAGCGCGGGCACCGTGTCGTGGTGATTCGCGCCACCCCCGAGGACGTCGAGGCCCCGTCGCTCGCCGGGGATCATGTGGATGGGTGGATCGTCGTGCTCGCCACCGACGGCATCGAGCGGCTCGCGCGGGCGCGGGTCCCGCTCGTCACCGTCAGCACCTGCGCGCCCGAGGCGGGTTGCCCGACCGCGATGCCGGACAACGCCACGGGCATCCGGAGCGCTGTGCGCCACCTGCTCGACCACGGACACCGGCGCATCGCGTTCGTCGGCTCGATCGAGCAGGACGACATCTGCATCCGCTTCGAGGGCTACAAGGCGACGCTCGCCGAGCACGGCATCCCCTTCGATCCAGGGCTCGTGTTCGAGACCGAGAACAACTGGTATTCCGGGGGACAGAACGTCGCCGAGGCGATCCTCGCGCGGCGGGCAGAGCTCACGGCGGCGGTCGTCGCCACGGACAAGAACGCGCTCGGGTTGATGTCGGCCCTCCAGGCGGCGGGATACCGCGTCCCCGAGGACCTGGCGATCACCGGCTTCGACGACATCGTCGAGGCGCAATGGGCCACCCCGCCGCTGACGACGGTGCGCCAGCGGTTCGACGCGCTGGGAAGGCTCGCGTACGAGCTCGTGCTGGCGCAGCTCGCCGGCGAGGTCGTCGCGCCCGGCCCCGTGCTCGCGCCGACCACCTTCGTCCGGCGCCGGACGTGCGGGTGCAGCACGCTCCAGGGCTTCCTCCGCGCGGAAGGCGCGGCGCCCGAGGACGACGCCGGCGACCTCCTGGCCCGGCAGATGGTCGAGCTGCTCACCCCGCTCCCGCCCGGCACGCCGCCGGCGTCCGTGTGGCCCGGCGTCACCCGCGTCATCGAGGGGCTCACCGCGGCGATCGAGGGCGCGACGCCCACTCCCGCGGCGGAGATCGACGCCGCCTGCCAGCAGGCCGTGCGCCTCACGCCCGACGTGGAGAGCCTGATGGGGATGGTCCGCTGGCTCGGCCGAGCCTCCAGGCGGCGCCGCGCGCGGCCGGGCGAGGGGGCGGCCGACGACGGCGCGGCCGAGGACCGCGTGGACGAGTTCCTGGAGCGACTGCGCCTCTCGCTCATGCTGGCCCGGCTCGACGCAGAGCGGGAGTTCGTCGCGCAGCTCGGGGAGCTCATCCGGTCCGACCACGAGGTGAGCCTCACGCTGCTCGGCGGCACCCACGAGGCGTCGCGCTCGCTCTCCTGGCTCGACTCGACCACCGTGATCTGGAGCTGCCTCGGGCTCTGGGAAGATCCGGAGACGCGCGCGCGCCTCGTCATCGCCGGCGCCTACAGCCGCGATGGCAGCCGGACTCCCCCCATCGGCAGCGTCGTTCCGCGGGAGGCCTTCCCGCCCGCCGAGCTGCTGCCGCCCTCGACCGTCGGTGGTCCGTTCATGGTGACCCTGCTGCCGATCCGCACGCCCCAGCGCGACTGGGGTGTGCTCGTGACCGTCGGCCCGGGCTCGCTGGAGATCGCCGGCGACGAGGGCACGGTCGCGATCTGGGGGGCGCTCCTCAGCGCGGCCCTCGAGCGCGACGCGCTCATGCAGTCGCTGTCGGAGCAGCACGCGAGCCTCCAGGACGCCTATCAGCGCGAGCGGGCGCTCTCGGCGGCCGTGCGCGCGCTGGGCTGTCCGCTCATCCCGCTGCTCGAGGGCGTGCTGCTCGTCCCCCTCATCGGCGAGCTCGACGGCGACCGCGCCCGTCAGGTGCTCGACACGGTGGCCGAGGGGGTGAGCCGGAACCGGGCGCGCTGCGTGCTGCTCGACATCACGGGCGTCCCGCTCGTGGACGCCCAGGTGGCCCACGCGCTGCAGCAGACCCACCGCGCGGCGGCCCTGCTCGGCGCGCGCGTCGTCCTGGTCGGCGTGCGCCCCGAGATCGCGGCGCGCCTCGTGGCGCTCGACGTCGATCTCGGGGACCTCGCCACGCATCGATCGCTGTCGTCGGCGCTCGAAGCGGTCGCGCCCGCGGGCCTCCGCGCGCTCCGCGAGGGCCGGGGAGGCGCGGGCTCGCCGCCGCCCGATCCGCGGCCGGGGCGGCGGCAGGGGAGGGCGTGACGGTGCGCGCACCTCGGGGCGCTCTCGTCGCGGCGGGAGCTCGGTCGTGGCTTTGCGCGGCGCTGGCGGGCGCGTGCTGCGCCGGGGCGGCGGGCTGCGCGGAGGGCGCGCGCCCTGCGCCGGCGAGCGCGGCGCGGGGCGCGTCGGCGGCGCAGGACGCGCCGGGGGCGCCGACCGCGCAAGGGGCGTCGGCGGGGCGGGGCGCGTCGGCGGCGACGGCGGCGAGCGCCGCGCCTGCAGGCGCGCTGCCCGCGTCTCCGCCGGCGGATCCCGGGCGATCGGGCGAGGCGCCTCCGCGCGAGCGGTGGGTCGGCGCGCTGGAGCTGACGAAGGGCGCGCAGCCGATGATCGCCGGGAGGATCATGTCGCGCGAGGACGCCGAGCGCTGGCTCGGTCCCGACTGGCGCGCGCTGCGCGGGCAGCGCGTCCGCGTGCTGGCGGTGCTGCGGGATCACGTCTGCGAGCCGCACGCGCAGTGCCTGAGCGGAGGGCGCATTCCGCTGCTCGAGCAGGTCGCGTCCGTCGACCTGTGCAGCGGCGCCGGCCCCGCCGTCCCGGATCGCGTCGATTGCGCGCCGTCGCCTGCGCAGATCGCGCGCTGCAACGCCGACTGCCGCAGCCTCGGCGCCGACTGCGATCAGCGCGCCGACGACCGCGGCGCGCTGCGCCGCTGCGGGTGCGCCAGGGTCGCGTGCGAGCAGGGGTGCGGGGAGACCGGCGAGCCTTCTTTCACGTGCAGGTGACGCGGCTCGCGCCGGGGCGCGCGAGGCTCGTGGAGGAGAGAGAAGACGAACCACAGAGGCACAGAGGGCACAGAGGGGAGAGAACAAAGATTCTCAGCCCTCTCCGAGCTTGTCTGAGCTCTCTCCCAGCTTCTCCGAGCTCTCTCTCCCTCTCTTCCTCTGTGCCCTCTGTGCCTCTGTGGTTCATTCTCTCTTCTCGCCCTCACACGACACGCCCGCCGCTCCAGCGGTGCCCGCGCAAGGCGCCGCTCGCCCCTCGGTCGTCGGGGGCCGACGCGACCCAGGCACAGGGGATACAAAAAGCGGCGAGGGCCGCCCGGCGCATGCCAGGCGACCCCCGCGGGCGAGCTGCTGCTGCGCTCGGTCAGGCGGTCTCGCGCGCGAGGACCGGCGACGGAGAGGGCACGGACGAGGCCGGGGGCACCGACTCGACGGCGTGAGCGCCGCCCTCGCCGAGCGAATAGGCCTCCTCGCCGTGGAGGGCGCCGTCGAGGCCCTCGTCTTCCGTCTCGTCGTTGACCCGGAAGCCCATCACCGCGTTGATGCCCTTCACGAGCACGAGGGTGACCACCGCCGCGTAGGCGGCCGCGACGCCGGCCGCGATGGCCTGCTCGGTGAGCAGCGCCGAGTTGCCCTTGATCAGGCCGTCCTGGCCGGCCGGATTCCACACCTTGGAGGCGAACACGCCGGTGAGCAGCGCGCCGAGCAGGCCGCCCACGCCGTGGATGCCGAACGCATCGAGGCTGTCGTCATAGCCCAGCTTGCCCTTCAGCATCACGGCGCCGTAGCACACCGCGCCCGCCGCGAGCCCGATCGCGACGGAGGCCATCGGCCCGACGAAGCCCGCGGCCGGCGTGATGGCGACGAGGCCCGCGACGAGCCCCGAGGCCACGCCGAGGAGCGACGGCTTGCCGAAGCGCACGCCCTCGATGAGCGCCCACGCGAGCGCGCCGATCGCGGCGGCGATGTGCGTGTTCACGAACGCCACCGACGCGAGCCCGTTCGCGGCGAGCGACGAGCCGCCGTTGAAGCCGAACCAGCCGAACCACAGCAGGCCGGCGCCGAGCAGCGTCATGGTGAGGTTGTGCGGGACGATCTTGCGCGTCGGGTACCCCTTGCGCTTGCCGATCACGATCGCCATCACGAGCGCGCTCGCGCCCGAGGCGAGGTGCACGACGGTGCCGCCCGCGAAGTCGAGCGCGCCGCGCGAGAGGAGCCACCCGCCCGGGTTCCAGACCCAGTGGCAGATGGGGCTGTAGACAGCGAGCGACCAGAGGAGCGTGAAGACGACATACGACGAGAACTTGATGCGCTCCGCGTAGGCGCCGGAGATCAGCGCCGGCGTGATGATGGCGAACATCATCTGGAACGCCATGAACAGGAGGTGAGGCACCGTCGTCCCGGCGCGCGGCTCGGTGCCGACGCCGTTCAGGAACGCGTAATCAAGGCCGCCAATCAACCCGCCCTTGGATTCGGCGAACGCCATCGAGTATCCGATGGTCACCCACGCCAGGGTCACGAGACCCATGGCGAAGAAGCTGTGCATGAAAGTGCTGAGCGTGTTCTTTGTTCGGACCATGCCCCCGTAAAACAGGGCCAGCGCTGGCGTCATCAGCAGGACCATTGCCGACGAGACCAGGAGCCAGGTGGTGTCCGAGGCGTTGATTTCGTTCACTGGTGGCCTCCTCGACCGCGAAGGTAAGAGAAGCCAGTTTTCCGGAATGTTTCGCCGGTATGTACTTCACGAACTCGTGAAATCTGCCACCCGACGCGGCGAGTCAGCGCCCGTGAGCCCGCCAACCACCCGAGCGCGTCACGGATCGGGGTTTACAGCGGGTCGACGGATTTGCAGTGAAGCTACATGTCGATGCGGGCTCGGGGCACCGCGACGTCACCGCCACTCCGGGTAGAGGGCCTTCCCTGTCTCGAGGAGGCTCTTCATGCTGGACAGGATGGCGGGCCATCCGTTGCTGATGGCTGGCAGCACCTTGCTGCCCTCGTCGAACTGGTCGTGGGTGAGGGTGAGCTTCACGTGCGCGCCGACGCAAGCCCGAGGCGAGCGTGTCCGTGGACCGATGTCCGGGCGAGATGAGCCCGATTCGTGGGCTATTCGTGGATTGATGTCCGCGCCAGCTCACGTCCCGACGTGGAACGTCGGTAGGCCCGAGGCGGGGGGGTCGTGGGGCGGTGCGGGGGATGGGCCGATGTCTGAGCCTGAGCCATGAGTTATCCGGCGAAGCCGGATGGCTCATGGCTCAGGCGAGTTCGGCGGGGCCCCCGCACCGCCCCACGACCCCCCCGCCTCGGGCCGGGCAGTTCTCAGCCGCGCCCGCTGGCCTTGATGCTCTCCCGCACCCGCTCGAGCGCCCCCTGCACCTGGGGATCCCGATCCATCTCCGCCGGCGGCGCCGCGAGCCGCAGCGACCAGTTCTCCGGCCCCACGGTCCCCGGCGTGTTGACCCGCTCCCGCGTCGCGAGCACGTCCTGCACGAGCAGCAGCACGAGCTCGCTCTTCGACCCGTGGATCAGGTCCAGCAGCGCGCGGTGCGTCTCGTTCGTGAACTCCCGGCCGAACTCCTGCCGACGCGGCGCGAGCTGCGGCAGATCGAGCACCCCCGCGCGCTCCCGCTCGTCCCGCGACTCCCACCACACCACCACCGAGTCCGTGTCGTGCGTCCCGAAGCACGCCACCGACAGCTCCGGGTACTCCGCCGGATCGCGGAACACGACGTCGTCCTTCTCCCAGATCAGCACCTTGTAGCCCGGCACGCCGAGCGCCGTCAGCGACGCCCGCACCCACGGCGGCACCGCGCCGAGATCCTCGGCGATGAGCTGCGCCCCCGTCTCCGCAGCCCCCTCGAGCATCGCCCGCATCACGCGATCGCCGTGCTCGCGCTGCGCCGGCTCCTCCGCCGGATCGAACGTCGCCTTCGGCCGCTCGCCCCCCTGGCCCTTGTTCTCCGGGAAGATGTACGTCCGGTAGAAGCCGACCAGGTGATCGATCCGGAACCGATCGTACAGCAGCCCCGTGTAGCGGCACCGGCGCCGGAGCCACGCGAAGTCGTTCTCCCGCATCCTGGCCCAGAAATATGGCGGGAGACCCCAGTTCTGCCCCTCCGTGTTGAACTGGTCCGGCGGCGCGCCGACCGACATGTCGTGCCGGAACTCGTCCTGGTGCGCCCACACGTCGGCGCTGTCGCGCGACACCATGAACGGGAGATCGCCCATGATCTCCATCCCCTTGTCCCGGAGCGCCGCGCGCGCCGCCTCCCACTGCGTGTGCGCGAGCCACTGGACGTACTCGTAATAGAGGATGTCGCGCGCGCGCTCGCGCCGCAGCCCCTCCATCGCCTCGGGCCTGCGCTGGCGGATCTCCTCGGGCCAGTCCCACCACGCGATGCCCTGGAAGCCGTCCTTGAACGCGCGGAACTGCGCGTAGTCGGGCAGCCAGTCCGACTGCCGCTTCACGAACGCGGCCAGCTCGGCCGCGCGCGGCGTCTGCTTCGCGTGGTGCTCCCGCTCGAACCTGTCGAAGGCGAAGCGGAGCGCCCGCCCCTTCACGCGGCGCACGAGATCGTAGTCGACCCGCGGGCTCTGCTTCGCGCGCTCGAGCGCCTCCACGTCCTCGCCGAGCGCCTCGCCCACCAGCTCCGGCGGGAGCTCCGGCACGGCCGAGAGCGAGATGTACATCGGATCGATCCCGAAGGCGGAGAGCGCCATGTACGGCGACGTCTCGCCGCCCGACACCTCGCCGAGCGGCAGGAGCTGCACGAGGCGCAGCCCCACGCGCTGCATCCACGCGGCGAACTCGGGGAGATCGCCGATCTCGCCGATGCCCCACGAGCGATCGCTGCGCAGCGAGAAGAGCGGCACCGTCACGCCGGAGATGCGGCGGCGCGCGCCGGAAGGAGAGGGTGAGCTCTGGGACGAGCCCTGGGACTGGTTTTCAGCAGAGGGGGAAGACATGTGCGTTCTTGGCTTGGCTCCAGGCGTTCGGGGGCGGAGTCTATCCCGGGTCGCGCGGCTTCGCGATGCTCCTTCCGCGCGATCATCGCGGAAACGCCCGCGATCGCGGGGCGATCGCGCTCCGAGCCGCGCGCGCGGTGTGGCGATCGCGCGCGCGCTCCGAGCGCGACCGGAGGCCACACGGGCGCCGCCCGACCGTCGGCCGGGCGCCACCCGAGCGGACGGGCGAGCCTCGACGCGCCCCAGGGCGCGAAAAAACCGCGCCGGACGCGCTTGTGTCTCGACAGCGGCGCCAAATTCGCGAATACGCGGCTCCACAGGATTTTCCGATGACCAGACGCATATGGCCCGGCGCGCCGACCCCCCTCGGCGCCTCCTATGACGGCGAAGGGGTGAACTTCGCGCTGTTCTCGCAGTCCGCCACGAAGGTGGAGCTCTGCCTCTTCGAGGCCGTCGACGACGTCGTGGAGCGCGTGCGCATCGAGCTCTCCGAGCGCACGGCCCACGTGTTCCACGGGTACGTGCCGGGGCTCAAGCCCGGCCAGCTCTACGGCTACCGGGTGCACGGGCCGTACGACCCGCGCTCGGGGCACCGCTTCAACCCGGCGAAGCTGCTCGTCGATCCGTACGCGTACGCGCTCTCCAGCGAGCCGAACTGGAAGGCGCCGCTCTACGCGTACGACCGCGGGGAGCACCCGCCCGAGAGCGTCGCGGGCAAGGCCGCGAAGGGCGACGGCGCGGCGGGCGAGAAGGGCGACGGCGGGCGCGCGGGCAAGACGGCGAGCGACCGCCGCGCCGCGGACGCGCGCGCGAAGGAGTGCCCCGCGCCGCCGCCGCCGGCGGCGCTCGACGACCTCGAGATCTGCCACCACGACAGCGCGTGGGGCGCGCCGAAGTCCGTGGTCGTCGACCACCGCTTCGCGTGGGACGGCGACCGGCCGCCGGCGACGCGCTGGCAGGACACGGTCATCTACGAGGTGCACGTCAAGGGCTTCACCCAGCGGCACCCGGGCGTCCCCGCGAACCTGCGCGGCACGTACGCGGGGCTCGCGTCCGAGGCGGCGATCGCCCACTTCAAGAAGCTCGGCGTCACGGCGCTCGAGCTGCTCCCCGTGCACGAGATGGCGAGCGAGCGCGAGATCTGGGAGCGCGGGCACATCAACTACTGGGGCTACAACACGCTCTCGTACTTCGCGCCCGCCGGCCGGTACTCGTCGAGCGGGCGGCTCGGCCAGCAGGTGACCGAGTTCAAGGCGATGGTGAAGGCGCTCCACGCCGCCGGCATCGAGGTGATCCTCGACGTGGTCTACAACCACACCGCGGAGGGGAACCACCTCGGCCCGACGCTCTCGCTGAAGGGGATCGACAACTGGACCTACTACCGGCTCGTCCCGCACAACCCGCGCTACTACATGGACTTCACGGGCTGCGGGAACACGGTGAACACGCGCCACTACCAGACGCTGCAGCTCGTGATGGACAGCCTGCGCTACTGGGTGACCGAGATGCACGTCGACGGCTTCCGCTTCGACCTCGCGTCGGCCCTCGCGCGCGGGCACCACGACTTCGACCGCCTGAGCTCGTTCTTCGACATCATCCACCAGGACCCGGTCCTCTCGCGCACGAAGCTCATCGCGGAGCCGTGGGACGTGGGCGAGGGCGGCTACCAGGTCGCCAACTTCCCCGTCCTCTGGACGGAGTGGAACGATCGCTACCGCGACTCGGTGCGCCGCTTCTGGAAGGGGGACCTGCTCGCGGCCGACCTCGGCTACCGGCTCACCGGGTCGAGCGATCTCTACGCGTCGAGCGGGCGCAGGCCGTACGCCAGCGTCAACTTCGTGACGGCGCACGACGGGTTCACGCTGAACGACCTCGTCTCGTACAACGAGAAGCACAACGAGGCGAACGGCGAGGGGAACCGGGACGGCACGAACAACAACCACAGCTACAACCACGGCGTCGAGGGGCCCTCGAGCGACCCGGCGGTGGTCGAGCTGCGCGAGCGGCAGAAGCGCAACCTCCTCGCGACGCTGCTGCTCTCGCAGGGGGTGCCGATGATCAACGCGGGCGACGAGATCGGCAAGACGCAGAACGGCAACAACAACGCCTACTGCCAGGACAACGAGATGTCGTGGCACGACTGGGACCTCGACGAGCGGCGCAAGCAGCTCCTCGAGTTCACGTGCCGCCTCATCGCCCTCCGGCGCAGCCAGCCGGTCCTGCGCCGGCGGACGTTCTTCTCGGGCGGCTACGTGCACGGCAGCGGGCTCAAGGACATCGTGTGGTTCCGCCCCGACGGCGGCGAGATGAACGCGGAGGACTGGACGCACCCGAACGCGCGGGCGATCGGCTACCTGCTCGGCGGCGACGCGATCTGCACGCCCGACGCGCGCGGCGAGATGATCACCGGCGACACGCTGCTCGTCCTCATCAACGCGAACCACTCGCCGCTCGAGTTCGTGCTGCCCGCGATCGAGCTCGGCGAGCGCTGGGAGGTGCTCGTCGACACGCGCACCGCCGGGGAGCCGGCGCGCACGGTGCCGGCCAGGGCAGGGGGAGAGCGCTACCTGCTCGTCGATCGCTCCGTGGCGGTGCTGCGGCTCCTCGATCGGAAGGGCACGAACACGAAGAAGAAGGTCAGCAGCAAGGCGCCGAAGTCGCGCAAGGCCTTGTAGCCGTCGCCCGGGTCCTCCGGGGCGGCCCGGCCCCCGGCGAGGTGCCCTCGCCCGGGGGCCCACGGCGGCGCGGAGCAGGGAGGAGCCTGAGCGAGGGGTGCTCTAGCCGGGCAGCGGCTCCGCCTGCGCCGCGGCGACCCACTCCGCGAGGCCCGGGTGGCGCCACATCACCTCGGCGTACTCCGCCGCGGCGCCCGCGAGCGGGACCGCGTACGTGCGGAACCGCGTGACCACCGGCGCGAACATCGCGTCGGCGATCGTGAAATGGCCGAAGAGGTACTCGCCCTTCTGGCCGTGGGCTCGCCGGCACTCGGCCCAGATCGCCGTCACGCGGGCGATGTCCGCCTCGGCCGCGTCGTCCGGCGCGATCGGGGCGATCTCCCGGCGCAGATCCATGGACATCGCGTTGCGGAGCGCGGTGAACCCGGAGTGCATCTCGCTCGACACCGACCGCGCGAGCGCGCGCGCGGCGCGATCTTCCGGCCAGAGCCGCGCCTCGGGGAAGAGCTCGGCGACGTACTCGCAGATCGCGAGGGAGTCCCAGAGGACGAGGTCGCCGTGCCGCAGCGCCGGCACCCGCCCCGAGGGGGAGCGCCGGAGGAGCGCCTCGCGCGACCCCGGCTGGTACAGGGCGATGACCTCCTCGGAGAACGGAGCGCCGGTGTGCCTCAGCGCGAGCCAGGCGCGGAGCGACCACGTCGAGTACGTCTTCGTACCTAGATACAAGACCAGCGGTTCCATCACACCTCCCGGGGGCTCGCCGTCAGATGACGAACGCGCCGGGTTCTAGTTCAGGCGCTGGCACGTGTCTCGTCCATTCGCGCTGTAACCGGCGCCTCGCCGACGAGCTGACCGAAGTCCATCTTGAGGACGCGATCCGCCACCCCGAAGTACCTGTCATCGTGGCTGATGACGATGATCGTCTTGCCGCTGGCCCTGAGCTCCGGGAGGATCTGGCGGTAAAAGACGTCCTTGAAGACGGGATCCTGGTCCGCCGCCCACTCGTCGAACAGCAGGACCGGCCGGTCTTCCAGGTACGCCGTGAGCAGCGCGAGGCGCTTCCGCTGGCCTTGCGACAGCGACGTCGTGGAGAGGGCGCCCCCCTCGACAGACACCTTGTGATCGAGCTGAAGGCGAGAGAGGTAGGCGCGCGCCCGGACGTTGAGCTCGGGAGCGTCGAGCCCGATCAGCCGCTCGAACAGGTGGAAGTCGAAGAACACCACCGAGAAGAGCTGCCGGTACGCCTGCCGGTTCCGGTCCGTGATCGCCTCGCCGTCGAGCCGGATCTCGCCGGCCTCGGGCTCGTAAAGGCCGGTGATCAGCTTCGCGAGGGTCGTCTTGCCGCTGCCGTTGCCCCCCACGATGAAGATCATCTCGCCGCGGCGCACGCCGAGGTGGATGGGGCCGAGCGTGAAGGTGTCGTCCTTCCCGTCGGATCTATACGCGTGCGTCACGCCGGCGAGCTCGAGCCGCTTCCATTTGTCGGGGAGCGGGGCCGTCGCCTGCGCCTCGCCCGCGTCGACCTTGAGGCTCGCGCCGAGGTCCTCGACCTTCTTCACGGCGATGCCCGCCCGGCTCAGGGCCGGGAGCGCGCCGATGAGGACCTGCATGGGCGTCATCAGGTAGAGGAGGATGAGGGAATAGCCGATCAGCGCCTCGGGGCTCGCCACCTGGAAGAGCGGCAAGACGAAGAGCGTCACGCCGATGATGGTGAACACCACCCCCTGTCCCCACCCGTTCGCGGCGGTGAGCGCGACCATGCCGCGCACGTTGCTCTCCTGGACGGCCCCGGCCTCCCCCTCGAGCGACGTCGCGAGGAACGCCTCGCGGCGCCGGGCGTGGAGCTTCAGCTCCTTCACGCCGCGCGTGAGCCCGCGGAAGGTCTTCATCAGCTCGTCGGTCGCCTCGCGCGCGCGGCGGAAATGGCGCGTCGCCCGGCCCATCGGGAGCTGATACCCGATGACGCCGAGGGCGATGAGCGCGACCACCGAGGCCAGCATGACGGGCGACAGCCACCCCATGTAGAGGAGGCCGCCGACCACGACGACGAGGTTGATGCAGATGATCGGGATCTGCTGGAGCGCCGTGGTGATGACGGGGACGTCGTCCGTGAGCACCGTGAGCATCCGCGGCGTGCCGATCTCCTCGAGCTGGCGGAGCGGCGCGCCGAGGATCTTCCGGCAGATCTTCACCCGGAGATCGAAGAGCGCCCCCTGGCTGAGGCGCGTGAGCAGGACCTCCGAGTGGTAGCGCGCGAACGGGAGCAGCAGGCACACCGCGGCGAAGGACCACATCACCGCGCCGCGGTCGCCCTGCAGCGACCGGTTGATCAGCACGAGCGCCGCCGTGTTGCAGGCGCCGCAGAGCGCCCCCGCGAGGACCGCGAGGACGAGGATCCGCCGGGAATAGCCGGCGACGAAGGAGAGCAGCTTCATGGATGCTCGGTGGTGGCGGGGCGCTGCCCCCGGTCCGAGGGGACGCGGGCGGCCGCGACGAGGATCTGACCGAGCGAGATCCCGCCGTCGTTCGGCGGGACCAGCCGGTGGCAATACGGCGTGAGGCCCTCCTGCTTCAGGCGCCGGAGCGCGTTGATCAGGACGAACTCGTTCATGAAGACGCCGCCGCTCATGACGACGCGGCGCACGTCGTACCGCTCGGCGAGGCGCAGGCAGACCGCGGCGATCGCGTCCACCACCGTCGAGTGGAACCGGCGGCTGAGGTGCGCCGGCGTGGCGTCCGGCTCGTCGAGCGCGCGCAGGAGGTCCCGGACGAGCGGCCGGTAGTCGACGACGACGCGGCCGTCGCGCTCGTCGATGCCGTAGCGGAGAGGCGGCGCCGTGCGGAAGTCCCGCTCGAGCAGCGCCTCGAGCTCGATGGCGGCCTGCGCCTCGTACTCGACCTCGTGGCACACGCGGAGGAGCGACGAGACGCCGTCGAACAGCCGTCCCATGCTCGTCGTGGGCGTCGCGTTCAGCCGGCGCTGCGCCATCTTCACGAACACCTCGCGGCGCTCGTCCGCGAGGTCCGCGAGCGCGGGGACGCGGAGCCCGCCGAGCTCTTCGCCGAACGTCTCGACGAGCAGCGAGACGGCGACGCGGATGGGCTCCTTGACCGCCTTGTCGCCGCCGAGGAGGTACATCGGCCGGAGGTGCCCGGCGCGCACGAAATCGCGGTAGTCGCCCACCAGGAACTCGCCGCCCCAGATCGTGTTGTCGAGGCCGTAGCCCGAGCCGTCGAAGATGACGCCGATCACGCGCTCGTTCAGCCCGTTCTCCGCCATGCAGGCCGCCATGTGGGCGTGGTGGTGCTGCACCGCGGCGACCTGCGCGCCGCCCTGGTGCTTCGCCGCCCGCGTCGAGCGGAACGCAGGGTGCATGTCGCACGCCACCGTGTCCGTCTGCACGGACAGGAGCCGCTGGACGTGCGACGAGCAGTCGACGTGCGCGCTGAACGTCGAGTCGTTCTTCAGGTCGCCGATGTGCTGGCTGATGAACACCTGGTTGTCCTTGCCGACGGCCACGGTGGTCTTCAGCTCGCCGCCGAGGGCGACGACGGCGCCGACGCCCTGCGCCAGGTGGATCGGGTACGGGGCGTAGCCGCGCGAGCGCCGGATGAACGAGAGGAGCGGCGCGTCGAGGCCCTCTGCCTCGGTGAGCCGGACGACCGAGTCGTCGACGCGGGTGCGGATATCGCGGTCGTGCAGCACGAAGTAATCCGCGATGTCGCGGAGCTGCGAGAGCGCCGTGTCGTTGTCGTACGCGATCGGGTGCCCGGAGAGGTTGCCGCTCGTCATCACGAGGACGTCGAGCGCCGGGTCCTCGAGGAGGAGGTGGTGCAGCGGCGTCGACGGCAGCATGACGCCGAAGCTCGGGTTCCTGGGGGCGATCGCGTCGGGCAGGGCGCCGGGCCGCCGGCGCAGGAGCACGATCGGGCGCTGCCGGCTCTCGAGCAGCGCGCGCTCGGGGGGGCTGAGCTCGACATGGCGGCTCGCCGACTCGCAGTCGGCCACCATGATCGCGAACGGCTTGGCGTCGCGGCGCTTGCGCCGGCGCAGCTCCTTCACCGCCGCCTCGTTGCGGGCGTCCGCCACGAGGTGGAACCCGCCGAGGCTCTTGACCGCGAAGAGCGCGCCCTCGCGCAGCCGCTCGATCGCGAAGCGGACCGGATCTCCCGCGTCGATGGGCGCGCCGAGCCGATCGGTGAGCGTGAGCCGGGGGCCGCACGCGGGGCACGCGTTCGGCTGCGCGTGGTAGCGCCGATCCTCGATGTCCTCGTATTCCCCCGCGCAGGCGGGGCACATCGGGAAGGTTCGCATCGTGGTCTGCGACCGGTCGTACGGCATGTCGCAGATGATCGAGTAGCGCGGCCCGCAGTGCGTGCAGTTGATGAACGGGTAGCGGTGCCGGCGGTCCGCCGGGTCCCGGAGCTCCCGCAGGCAGTCGGCGCAGACGTCCGAGTCGGGCGGGATGAGCGTGTCCGTGTAGCGGAGATCGACGCTGCCGCGGATGTGGAAGTCGTCGTGGCGGGGGGCGGGCTCGGCGAGCGCCTCCTCGCGGACGCTCGTGATCCGCGCGAGCGGCGGCGGCGACTCGACCAGCGCGCGCAGGAACGTCTGGATCTCCTCGTCCCCGGCCTGCAGCTCGAGCAGCACGCCCTGAGAGTCGTTGAGGACCCAGCCGCGCGCCCCGACGGCGCGCGCGAGCCGGTGCACGAAGGGCCGGAAGCCGACGCCCTGGACGATGCCCGAGACCCGGAAGCGGCGGGTCACGGCCGGCCGGGGCTCAGCAGAGTCGGGGGAGTTCGGCGCCATAGAGCTCCTCGAGCAGGGTTTGAGTGCCATCGGGCTCGATCATCGAGACGGCCGGCGCCGGGGCGCTCTTGACCTCACCGATGACCGCCGCGTTGCGGCCGTACGGGTGCGCGCGGAGGATCCCGAGCACGTCACCCACCTTGTCTGCGTCCACGAACAGGCAGAGGCACCCCTCGTTGGCGAGGTGGATGAGGTTGATGCCGAGCATGTCCGCGGCCATGACGGCCTCCGGCAGCACGGGCAGCGCCGCGCGCGCGAAGGAGAGCTCCGCGCCGGACGCGCGGGCGAACTCGTGGAGGACGGCGCAGAGGCCCCCGCGGGTCACGTCGCGGATCGCCGTCACCGCGCCCCCGGGCACGCCCCGGAGGACCGCGTCGATGAGCCCGTTGAGCGGCGCGCAGTCGCTCTGCACCCGCTTCTCGAAGCCGAGCCCCTCGCGCACCGACAGCAGGTGAATGGAGTGGTTGCCGAGATACCCGCTCACGATGATCTTGTTGCCGGGCCGCACGGCGCGGCTCACGAGCGGCGGGCGCTCGAAGACGCCCACGCCTGTCGTGTTGAGGAAGAGCCGGTCGGCCTCGCCCTTGCCGACGACCTTCGTGTCGCCGGCGACGATCTTCACGCCGGCCTCCCTCGCCGCGTCGCGCGCCGACTCGAGGACGCGGATCAGCGAGGACATCGGGAAGCCCGCCTCGATGATGAGGCCCAGGGTCAGGTACAGCGGCCTCGCGCCGCTGACCGCGAGATCGTTGACCGTGCCGCAGACAGCGACCTTCCCGATATCGCCGTTGCCGAAGAACAGCGGCGTGACGACGAACGAGTCCGTCGTGACGGCGATCCGGCCCGCGGGCACCTCCAGGATCGCGCTGTCCTCCATCGCGCCGGTGTAGGTGTCGCCGAGCGTCGCGGCGATGCGCTCGACGAGCTCCCGGCTCAGGCGGGCGCCGGTCCCGTGGTCGAGGACGACCTCTTCATTCTCGTTGGCGTGCTCTCTTGTCATGTGAAGCTCCAGGGGTGGCTCCGCAGCGTCTTCGGTGAGGGTGGGTGAGGGAGACGAGGCCGCCCGGCTCCTCGGCCTCGTCGTCCCGGGTCGTCAGGCCAGCAGCTCTTCCCGGCTCGGCAGGTCGTCGCTCTGGCGAAGGCGCTTGATGATCTCCGCGCCGGGCGCGATGGCGGCGCAGTACGACGCCATCCACTCGAGGGAGCGCTGCTTGTCCTCCTCCTTGAGCGAGAACACGCAGTCCTCGGGGACCCACACCTTGTAGCCGCGGAAGAACGCGTCCGCCGCGGTGGTCTGCACGCAGATCTGGGTCTGGATGCCCGTGACGAGCACCGTCTTGACGCCGAGCTCCTTCAGCTTGTCGTCGAGGGGCGTCTCGTAGAAGCCGCTGTCACGGTGCTTGACCATCACGAGGTCGGACGGATGGACGAAATCCGTGATCAGCTCGGCGTTGGGGGTCCCCTTGATCGCGGGGATCTCCTTGCCGCGGAAGCGGCGCTGGATCTGGGGGTCCGACGGATCGTTGATGAGCTGCAGGTGGACGACGGTGTGCCCCAGGGCGCGGATGGCGCCGAGGAACATGTTGAACTGCGGCGCCACCCGGGCGAGGAGCTCGCGACCTCCAGGCATCTTGTCGATGAACTCGTACTGAAGGTCGTTGGTGAGCACTGCGATGTTGGGCATGGGAATTCCTCTTGGATGCGGTTGATGGAATCGAGCCGAGTCGTCTGAAGAACCTTGGTGGACGGTGGCGCGCGACGGCGCGCGGCGAGGCGCCACGAGCCGCGGCGGCGCCCGCGGCGATCACGCCGGCGGCGGCGCGCTCCCGGCGTCGCCGCCGTCCGCCTCGAGCAGCGCTGCCCGGACGCGCTCCGCCAGCGCCTCGACGTGAGGCCTGCGGAGCAGCGTGTAGTGATCGCCGCGCGCGACGTGGCTCCGCAGGCCGGGGGCCCACCTGGCCCACGCAGGCCGCGGATCCCTGCGCGGAGAGCCCTCGGCGCGGAAGAGCTCCACCCGGGCCTGCACCGCGCCGGGCACGTAGCGCGCGAGCAGCGCGGCGTTCCGCTGGAACACGTCGAGCAGCGCCTCCAGCTCGCCGAGCGTCTTCTCGCGGGGCAGCGCGCCGAGCTCCTGCGCGCGCTCCAGCAGCCACGCGGAATGGAGAGCGCCGTCGCCCAGCCCGGCGAGCTCCGCGGCGGCCGACGCGCCCGAGATGCCCGCGAGATCGGCGGCGAACTGCGCGATCGGCGGGAGATCGTCGCCGGGCTCGTCGAACGGCGGGAGGTACGCGTCGAGCAGGACGACGGCGGCGACGCGCCGCCCGCCGCGCTCGAGGACGCGGGCCATCTCGAAGGCCACGGCGCCCCCCATCGACCAGCCGCCGAGGAGGTAGGGCCCCTCGGGCTGGACGCGGCGGAGCTCGTCGCAGTAGGCCTCGGCCATCTCGCCGACGCTGCCGAGCGCGCGCGGCGGGGTCTCCAGCCCGAACGACTGGATGCCGTAGAAGGGGCGATCCCGCCCGAGCGCGCGCGCGAGGTCGGCGTAACAGAGGACGTTGCCGCCCACGGGGTGCACGAAGAAGAGCGGCGGGCGCGCGCCGCCGACGTGGAGCGGGACGACGACGGAGGCGCGGCCCGGCGGCGCCCCCTGCTGCTCGCGCAGGAGCGCCGCGAGGCCCTCGGCCGTGGGCGCGCGGAACAGGCTGGTGAGCGGGAGATCGCGGCCGAAGCGGCCGCGGATCTCGGCCATGAGCCGCACGGCGAGGAGCGAGTGCCCGCCGAGGGCGAAGAAGTCGTCGGTCACGCCGACGCCGCCCGCGCCGAGGAGCTCCTCGAACAGCGCGCAGAGCTCGAGCTCGATCCGCGTCCTCGGCAGGACGCGCGCGCCCTCCGCCCCCGCCGCGAGCGCCGCGGGCGCCGACGCCGCGAGCGCTCGACGATCGATCTTGCCGCTCGGCGTCTGCGGCCACCGCTCGAGCGGCGCGAGGACCGGCGGGACCATGTAGTCGGGCAGCCGCTCGGACAGGAACCTGCGCAGCGCGCCGGCGTCGGCGCGCCCGCCGCGCGGGACGAAGAAGGCCGCGAGCCGCACGTCACCCGGGGCGTGCTGCCGGGTGACCACCGCCGCCTCGGCCACGTCGGGGTGCGACGCGAGCACGGCCTCGATCTCGCCGAGCTCGATGCGGAAGCCCCGGATCTTGACCTGCTCGTCGAGCCGGCCGAGGAAGTCGATCTCGCCGTTCGGCAGCCATCGCACCAGGTCGCCGGTGCGGTAGAGCCGCGCGCCCTGCGCCTCGGGGAACGCCGCGCGCACGAAGCGGGACGCGGTCAGGTCGTCGCGGTTCAGGTAGCCGCGCGCGAGGCCGATCCCGCCGATGTGGAGCTCTCCGGGGACGCCGATGGGCGCCGGCTGGCCGTGGGCGTCGAGCACGTAGACCTGCGTGTTCGGCAGCGGGCGGCCGATCGTGGGCCGCGCGACGTCGGGCGCGTACTCGGCCGACGTCGCGAGCACCGTGGCCTCGGTGGGGCCGTAGCCGTTGAGGAAGCGCCGGCCCCTCGCCCAGCGCCGCGGCAGCTCCGCCGGGCACACCTCGCCGGCGACGCACAGCACGCGCAGGTCGGGCAGCGCGTCGAACGGCACCGCCATGAGCGCCGACGGGGTGAGCATCGCCATCTGGATCCGCTGCTGCCGCAGGAGATCGACGAGCCCGGGGCCGGGCATGAGCGCCTCGGCGCGCGCGAGGCACACGACGGCGCCGGCGAAGAGCGGCACGAAGATCTCCATCACGGAGACGTCGAAGCTGAGGCGGGTGAACTGGAGGACGCGGGTCCCCGGCTCCACGCCGAGCAGCTTGCGCTGCGCCTCGGCGAACGCGGAGAGCGAGCGGTGCTCGATGAGCACGCCCTTCGGGCGCCCCGTCGAGCCGGAGGTGTAGATGACGTACGCGAGGTCGTCGGGGAGCGCCCCGGCGTCGGGGTCGTCGATCCGCTCGTGCGCGAAGGCGGGCTCGCTCTCCCCGAGCCGCACGACGGGCGGCAGCGCCGCGGGCAGCGCCTCGAGGAGCTCGGCCTGGGCGATGAGCAGCGCGGGGCGCGCGTCCTCGATCATGAAGGCGAGCCGGTCGCGCGGGTAGGTCGGGTCGAGCGGGACGTACGCGCCGCCGGCCTTCAGGACCGCGAGGAGCGCCACGATCATGTTGGGCGAGCGCGGCATGCACACGCCGACCAGCGCGCCGCGCCCCACGCCGCGGGCGCGGAGGTGGTGCGCGAGCTGGTTGGCGCGCCGGTTCAGCTCGCCGTAGCTCACCGGCGCGCCCTCGAAGAGGAGCGCCGTCCGCTCGGGGGCCTGCGCGGCCTGCGCCTCGAACAGGCGGTGCGCGCACGCGGCCCCGGGGGCGGGCTGCGAGGGGCCGGCGCCGAAGGCGCGCAGCACGAGATCGCGCTCCTCGCGCCCGAGCAGCGGCAGATCGCCGACCCGCAGCTCCGGCCGCGCGGCGCTCGCCTCGAGCAGGGCCTCGAGGTGGCCTCGCCAGCGCTCGATGGTGGCGCGGTCGAACAGGTCGGCGCTGAACTCGATCCCGCCGGAGACGGCCTCGTCGCCCTCCTCCAGCGCGAGCAGGAGGTCGAACTTCGCTGTCGCTGTGTCGACGGCGAACGGCGACGCGTCGAGCTCCCCGAGCGCCCGAGGCCGCTCCGGGGCGCCCTGGAACGCGAAGGCCGCCTGGAAGAGCGGCGTGCGCCCGAGGTCGCGCTTGACCTGCAAGGCGTCCACCACCTGCTCGAACGGGACGTCCTGGTGCTCTTGGGCCTCGAGCGTGACCTGCCGGACGCGCCGCACGAGCTCGAGGAAGGTGGGGTTGTCGTCGACGCGGACGCGCAGGACGAGCATGTTGACGAAGAAGCCGACGAGCGGCTCCATCTCGACCTGCGTGCGGCCGCCGGTCGGCGAGCCGACGGCGACGCCGGCGCGGCCCGTGTACCGGTGCAGCAGGGCGACGAAGCCGGCGAGGAGCAGCATGAACATCGTCGCCCCCTCGCGCCGGCCGAGCGCGCGGAGCGCCTCGACGAGCGGCGCGGGCAGGCTCACGGGGACTGTGTCGCCGCGGTGGGAGAGGGCGCTCCCGCGCGGCCTGTCGGTGGGGAGCTCCAGCGGCTCGAGGTCGGACAGCGCGCGCTTCCAGTACTCGAGCTGCCCTCGCCACGCGTCGGCCTGCGCGCGCTGCCAGATCGCGACGTCGGCGTACTGCACGGGGAGGGGCGGCAGATCCGGCGCGCGGCCCGCGCGCGCCGCCTCGTAGAGCGCGGACAGGTCGCGGAACAGCACGGGGATCGAGCCGCCGTCGCAGGCGATGTGGTGCGCCGTGACGAGGAGCACGTGCGCCTCGTCGGAGAGGCGGAGCAGCGCCGCGCGGATCGGCGGACCCGAGGCGAGGTCGAACGGCCGGCGCGCCTCGTCCTCGGCGGCGCGCCGCGCGGCGCGCTCTCGCTCGCGCTCGGGGAGGCCGGACAGGTCGACGAGCCGCAGCTCGAGGCGCACCTCGGGGATCACGACCTGCACCGGCTGGCCGCCGCGCAGCTCGAACCGGGTGCGCAGCGCCTCGTGGCGCGCGACGAGCTGATCGAGGCCCCGCGCCAGCGCGGCGCGGTCGAGCGGGCCGCGGAGCAGGAGCCCGATCGGCATGTTGTAGACCGCCGTGCCGGGCTGGAGCTCCTCGATGAACCAGAGGCGCTGCTGGGCGTGGGAGAGCGGCGCCTCCGCGCCGCGGGGCGCCGGGCAGAGCGGCTGGAGGGCGCCGCGGCCGCCGTCCCGCCGCGCGCGATCGATGCGCTCGGCGAGGGCCGCGACCGTCGGCGCGTCGAAGGCGGCGCGCAGCGGCAGCTCGACGCCGAACAGCCGCCGCGCGCGCGCGACGACCTGGACGGCGAGGAGGGAATGCCCTCCGAGCGCGAAGAAGTCGTCGGTCGCCCCGATCCCGCCGCGGCCAAGGACCTCGCCCCACACGCCCGCGAGGGCCTGCTCGGTCGGGGTCGACGGCGCGCGCCGGCCCTCGCCGGCGACGTCCTCCCGGCTGGGCGCCGGGAGCGCCTTGCGGTCGACCTTGCCGTTGGCGTTGAGCGGCCAGGCGTCGAGCTCGACGAAGGCGGACGGGACGAACGGCTCGGGCAGCCGCTCGGCGAGGAACGCCCGCAGCGCCTGCGCGTCCAGCGGCCGCCGGGCGAGGAGGTAGGCGACGAGCCAGGGGCCGGACGGGCCGTCGTCCCGCGCGAGCACGAGCGCCTCGCGGACGTCGGGGTGCGCGGCGAGCGCGGCCTCGGTCTCCGCCGGCTCGACGCGGAAGCCGCGGATCTTCACCTGGTGATCCAGCCGGCCGAGGTACTCGAGCTCGCCGGTCGAGAGCCAGCGCGCGCGGTCGCCGGTGCGGTACATCCGCGCGCCCCTGGCCTCGTCGAGGGGGCAGGGGACGAACCGCTCGGCCGTCAGCTCGTCGCGCCCCAGGTAGCCGCGCGCGACGCCCGCGCCGGCGATGTAGATCTCGCCGGCCACGCCGACGGGCACCGGCTGGCGCCGCGCGTCGAGCACGTAGACCTGCGTGTGATCGATGGCCCTGCCGATCGTCGGGCGCGCCGCGGCGGTCACGGTCGCCTCGGTCGAGTACGTCGTGGTCTCGCTGGGGCCGTAGAGGTTCAGGAGCCGCGCGACGTGCGGGAGCGCGAGCACGTCGCGCGCGAGCGAGGCGCGGAGCGGCTCGCCGGCGAGGCACACGGTCCGCACGGACGCGGGGATGCCGGAGACCGCGAGGAGCGCCGCCGCGGCGGACGGGACCGTGTTGAGGAGCGTGACCTCGCGGGCGCGCCGGAGGGCGGGCAGCGCGAGCGCGTTGTCCGCGAGGACGACCTTGCCGCCCCAGCAGAGCGGCACGATCAGCTCGAAGACCGAGAGATCGAAGCACGTGGACGTCGACGCGAGGACGCCGGCGAGCTCCTCGTCCGAGAACGCCCGCCGCGCCCACCACGCGAGCGCGACGGCCTGGCGGTGCTCGATCACGACGGCCTTGGGTCGGCCCGTCGAGCCGGAGGTGTAGATGAGGTACGCCGCCTGGTCCGGCCGGCCCGCCTCCAGCGCGGCGCGCGCCTCGTCCTGCGCCGCGCCGGCGACGATCTCGTCGAGCAGGAGGACCTCGGCCGACCCGGTCGGCACGAGCGTCGAGAGCGCGCGCTCGGTGATGAGCAGGTGCGCGGCCGCGTCCTCCAGGATGAGCGCCAGCCGCTGGGCGGGGTAGCCCGGGTCGAGCGGCACGTGGACGCCGCCGGCCTTGAAGATGGCCCAGATGGCCACGACCATGTCGAGCGTCCGCCGCACGCACAGGCCGACGCGCGTCTCCGGCCGCACGCCATGCGCGCGCAGCCGCAGGGCGAGCGCGTCGGCGCGGCGGCGGAGCTCGCTGTAGGTGAGCTCGCCGTCGTCGGACGCCACGGCCACCGCCTCGGGCGACCGCTCGGCCTGCGCGTCGAGCAGCTCGTGCAGGCACGCGGCGGGCGGCGGCGGGGTGCTCGTCTCGTTCCACGAGATCAGCACCTCGCGCCGCTCGCGCGGCGTGAGGAGCGGGAGCTCGGCGACGCGGCCGCCCGGATCCGCGGCGGCGGCGCGGAGGATCGTCTCGTAATGCCCCGCGAGCCGCGCGACGGTCCCGGGGTCGAACAGATCGAGATCGAACTCGATGGCGCCCTCGATCGCCTCGCCGGACTCGGTGAGGAAGAGCGTCAGATCGAACCGCGCCTGCTCGGTCTCCAGCGCGACGGGCGACACCTCGACACCCGGCAGCGCGAGCGCGGGCGGGGGCACGTTCTGGAGCGCGAACATCACCTGGAACAGCGGGTTCCGGCTGAGGTCCCGCTCCACGGCGAGCGCGTCGACGACCACCTCGAACGGCAGGTCCTGGTGGGCGTACGCCTCGAGCGCGTCGGCCTTCACGCGGCCGACCAGCTCCGCGAAGGTCGGCTCGCCGTCGAGCCGCGCGCGCAGGACGAGCGTGTTCACGAACAGCCCGATGAGCGGCTCGATCTCGGTCCGCCCGCGGCCGGCCACCGGCGTGCCGACGCAGAAGTCCTCCTGGCCGCTGTAGCGGTGGAGCAGCGCCTCGAAGGCGGCGAGGAGCGTCATGAACAGCGTGGCCCCGAGCTCCTGGCTGCGGCGCCGGAGCGCGGCGGCGAGGTCGGGCGGCAGCTCGAACCGGTGCGTGCGCCCGCGGCCCGACCGCGCCGCGGGGCGGGGGCGGTCCGTGGGGAGCTCGAGCGGCGGCGCGCCGTCGAGCCTGCGCCGCCAGACCTCCCGCTCGGCCTGGAGCACGTCCGGGGTGAGCTCCTGCCGCTGCCAGGCGGCGTAGTCGGCGTACTGGACGGGCAGCGGGGCGAGCCGCGGCGCCTCCCGCCGCGCGAACGCCGCGTACGCCGCGGTGAGCTCGCTCGCGAGCACGCCGAGCGACCACCCGTCGGAGGCGATGTGGTGGAGCGTGACGAGCAGCGCGTGCTCGTCGGGCGCGAGCCTGAACAGCGACGCGCGCAGGAGCGGCCCCTTCTCCAGATGGAACGGCCTCGCGGCCTCCTCCGACGAGAGGCGCTGCAGGGCCGCCTCGCGCTCGGGCGCGGGGAGCTCCGCGAGGTCGACGAGGGGGAGGGGCCACGCGTCCGGCGCGGTGAGGAAGCGCTGGACCGGGCGGCCGTCGACGGCGTGGAGCGTGGCGCGCAGGACCTCGTGCCGCCGGACCACCTCCATGATCGCGGCCGCGAGCGCCTCCACGTCGAGCGCGCCGCGCAGCCGGAGCGCCGCGGGCACGTTGTACGTGGCGCTCTCCGGCTCGAGCTGATCGAGGAACCAGAGCCGCTGCTGCGCGAAGGACAGCGGCGCCTCCGCGCCGCGCGGCGCCGGCGAGAGCGGCCGCGGCGCCGGGCGCGCTTCCCCCCGGGTCGCTCGCTCGAGCTCCGCGGCGAGCCGGGCGACGGTCGGCGCCTCGAAGAGCGACCGGACCGCGACGTCGACGCCGAGCACGTCGCGCAGGCGGGCCGCCGCGCGCGTGGCCGAGAGCGAGTGCCCGCCGATCGCGAAGAAGTCGTCGTGCACGCCGACGCGCTCGACCCCGAGGACGGCGCGCCACACCTCGCTGATCGCCTGCTCGATGCCGGTGCGCGGCGCCGTCTGCGCCGCGAGCTCCCCGGGGGCGGTCCACGCGGGCGCGGGCAGCGCCTTGCGGTCCACCTTGCCGTTCGCGCTCAGCGGGAGGGCGTCGAGCGGGACGATCGCCGCCGGCACCATGTAGCCCGGCAGGCGCGACGCGAGCTGCTCCTTGAGCGCGCTCGGATCGAAGCCGGGTGCCTCGGTCACGACGTACGCGACGAGCCGCGGATCCCCCGGCGCGTCCTCGCGCGCGACGACAACGACGTCGCGGATCCCCGCGCACCGCGCGATGACCGACTCGATCTCGCCGAGCTCGATGCGGAAGCCGCGGAGCTTGATCTGGTGGTCGATCCGGCCCAGGAACACGAGCTCGCCGCCGGGCAGGCGCCGCACCAGATCGCCCGTCCGGTACAGGCGCGCCCCTGCCGCGCGGGAGAACGGATCCGGCAGGAACGCCGCCTCCGTGCGCTCCGGGTCGTGGAGGTACCCCCGGCCGACGCCGTCGCCTCCCACGTACAGCTCGCCGGCGACGCCGATCGGCACGGGCTGACGCCGCCGATCCAGCACGTAGAGCTGCGTGTTCTGGATCGGGCGCCCGATCGGCACGTACGCCGCGTCCTCCGGCGGGGGCTCGGCGATGACGTGCTGGGCGACGTCGTCCGAGCACTCCGTCGGGCCGTACGCGTTCATCAGCGGGATCTGCGGGTAGAGCGCGAGCCACCGGCGCGCGAGATCCGGCGCGAGCGCCTCGCCGGTGAGCATGAGCCATCGCAGGCCGTCGAGGCGCGGCCGCCACGCCGGGCGCGACTCCAGCTCGTCGAGCGCGCCGCGAAGCAGCGACGGGACGACCTCGAGGACGGTGATGCCGAGGTCCCCCACGGCGTCGAGCAGCCGCACGGGATCGGTCGCGATCTCATCCGGCACGAGCCGGCACGCCCCGCCCGCGAGCAGGGCGGAGAGGAGCTGCCACACCGAGATGTCGAAGCTGATCGGCGCTGTCTGCGCGACGACGTCCGACGGCCCGAGCCCGAGGGAGCGCACCTTCGCGAAGAGGTGGTTGAGCATCCCCCGGTGCTCGACCATCGCCCCCTTGGGCGCGCCGGTCGATCCGGACGTGAAGATGACGTACGCGAGGTGCTCCGGGCGCGCGCGGCCAGGCGCGGCGGCGCCGGGCGCCGTCGCGCCGGCGGCGAGCAGCTCGCCCGCCGAGACCGCCTCCGGCGCGGCCGGGCCCGCGGCGGCGATCTCGCCCCGCAGCGCGCCCGGGATCGCGTCGCCCACGAGCAGGAGCGGGGCGCCCGCGCGCGCGAGGATGTCGGCGTTGCGGTGCGCCGGGTGCCCGGGGTCGAGCGGCACGTACGCGCCTCCCGCCTTGAGGGCGCCGAGCGCGAGCACCGCGAAGTCGAGATCGCGCCGCGTCAGCAGGCCGACCAGGCGATCCGGGCCGACGCCGCGCGCGCAGAGCGCCTGCGCCGCCTGGTCGGAGAGGCGGTCGAGCTCCGCGTACGAGAGCCGCTGCTCGCCGCAGGCGACGGCGATCTGCGCGGGCGTCCGGGCGGCCTGCTCCCGGAAGAGGTCGTGGAAGCAGGCGTCGGGGAGGGGCGCCGCGGTGTCGTTGCAGCCCGCGATCAGGGTGCGCTCCTCGTCCGGGGTGAGCAGCGGGAGCTCGTCGATCGGGCGGTCCGGCGCCTCCGCGGCGGCGCGGAGGAGCACGCCCAGGTGACCCGCCATGCGCTCGATCTCGTCGCGCGCGAGGCGGTCCGCGCGGTACTCGAGCGCGGCGACCAGCTCTCCCTGGAGGCGCGCCACGCTGAGCCCCAGATCGAACTTCGCGGTGCCCTCCACGGCCCCGTCGGGGGCCCAGAGCACGGGCCGCCACAGCGCCCCCTCGGCGGCGCCCACGGGCGGCTCCGCCACGCTCTCCAGCACGAAGCTCGCCTGGACCAGCGCGTCCCGATCCCCCTCGCGCCGGAAGCCGGCGGCGCGCGCGATCTCGTCGAACGGCAGCTCCGCGTGCTCCATCGCCTCGGCCATGGTCCGGCGCACGCGGCGGACGAGCTCGCGGTAGCTCGGGCTCCCGCCGAGATCGACGCGCAGGACGACGGTGTTCGCGAAGAAGCCGACGATCTCCTGGTGCTCGGGGCGGCTCCGGTTGGCGACGACGACGGCGATGCCGAGGTCCTCCTGCCCCGTGGTGCGGTGCAGCAGCGCCGCGTAGATTGCCGCCAGGGCGACGAAGAGCGTCGCGTTCTCCGCGCGCGCGGCGGCGAGCGCCGCCTCGACCTGCGGCGCGGGCAGCGAGAAGCGCACCGTCCCGCCGGCGAACGGCGACGCCGCCGGGCGCCGGCGCTCGGCGCCGAGGTCGAGCCGCGGCAGCCCCTCGAGCTTCGCCTTCCAGTAGGCGCGCTCCGCGTCCATCCGCGCGAGCGCGGCCCGCTGCGCGCGCGCGTAGTCGGCGTACCCGAGGGGCGGTGCCGGCCGCGCGTCGGCCCGGCCGGCCGCGCGCGCGGCGTAGGCCGCCGCGAGATCGCGCACGAGCACCTCGATGGACCGGCCGTCGGTCACGAGGTGGTGCTGCGCGAACAGGAGCACGTGGTGGCGCTCGCCGAGCGACGCGAGGCACACCCGGAGGAGCGGCCCCTCCTCGAGCGCGAACGGCCGCTGCCCCCACGCGGCGGCGAGCGCGCGCAGGCGCTCCTCGCGCTCCTCGGCCCCCGCGCCCTCGACGCGCGCGCGGGCGAGGGGCACCGCCGCCTCGGGGAGCACGATCTGCCGGGGCTCCCCGGCGATCTCGCGGAACACCGTGCGCAGCGCCGGGTGCCGGCGGACGACGGCCGCGAGGCTCTCCTCGAGCTTCGCCTCGTCGAGCGCCCCGACGATCCGGGCGCCGAACACCACGTGGTAGATCGGGCTCTCCGGCGCGAACCGGCAGAAGAACCACAGGCGGAGCTGGTGGGAGGAGAGCTCGATCGGCTCCCCCGCCGCCGCGGCGGGCCCGGCGGCTGGCGCGGGCGCCGGCGCGTCGAGCGTCGCCGCGAGCGCCGCCGCGAGCTCCTCGACCGTCGCGGCCTGCCAGACGAGCTGCGCCGGCACCGCGACGCCGAGCAGCTCCTCGAAGCGCGCCTGCAGCTCGACGCCCGCGAGCGAGTCGAGCCCCAGCGCCATGAGCTTCGAGGTCGGGGCGACGCTCCCGACGTCCACCCGCGCGAGCCGGGCGAGCTCCTCGCGCGCCACCTCCACGAGCAGGCCCGCGCGCTCCGGCGCGGGCACCGCGCGCAGCGCGAGGCGCATCATCCGCGCCGGATCGGCCGCGGCGCGCGCCCGCTCCGCCCCCGCCGGCGCCTCCGGCGCGACCGACACGGCGAGCGTCTCGAGCGTCCCGTCCCGGAACCCCTGCGCGCACGCGTGTCGCTGGATTTTTCCACTCGACGTCTTCGGGATGGTGCGCGGGCGGAGCAGCACCACCGCGTGCGGCTGCACGTCGTGCTCCCGGGCGATCGCCGACCGCAGCGCCTCCACGACGTCCGGCGGCGCCTCGCCCCCGCCGCGCATGTCGAGCTCGGCCGCGACGCCGAGCCGCTCTTCCCCGCCGACCTCGATCGAGAACGCCGCGGCGCAGCCGGGGCGAACGCGCGGGTGCGCCGCCTCCGCCGTCCGCTCGATGTCGTCGGGGTACAGGTTCCGCCCGCGGATGACGATGAGGTCCTTGATGCGCCCGGTGACGAACAGCTCCCCTCCCGAGAGGAAGCCGAGATCTCCTGTCCGCAGGTACGGCCCGCCGTCGTCGCCCTCGAGGCGCGCGCCGAACGTGCGCGCCGTCTCCTCGGCGCGCCCCCAGTACCCGCCCGCGACGCTCGGGCCGGCGACCCAGATCTCGCCGATCTCGCCGTCCGGGCGGCGCTCGCCGCCCTCCGGCGACACGATGGCGACGCGCGACCGCGGCGCCCCCGACGACACGAGCCGCCGCGCGCCCGCGGCGGCCGGGTCCACCTCCAGCGAGACCCCCCGCGCGAGCGCGCCCGCGTCGACGCTCACGCAGGCGGGCGGCGCGGCGCGGAGGCCGCCGGAGACGAGCAGCGTCGCCTCCGCGAGCCCGTAGCACGGGTAGAACGCCTCCCGGCGGAAGCCGCAGGGCGCGAACGTCGCCGCGAACCGGTCCAGGGTCTCGGCGCGGACCGGCTCCGCGCCGTTGAACGCCACCGTCCAGGAGCGGAGGTCGAGCGCCGCCAGATCCTCGCGGGTCGCCTTGCGCGCGCACAGATCGTACGCGAAGTTCGGCCCGCCGCTCGTCGTGGCCCGGAAGCGCGAGATCGCCTGGAGCCACCGGAGCGGCCGCTCCAGGAACGCGAGCGGCGACATCAGCGTGCAGGGAAAGCCGACGAAGATCGGCTGCAGCACCTTGCCGATCAGCCCCATGTCGTGGAAGAGCGGCAGCCACCCGACGCCCGACGAGCCCGCGTCGTGCTCGAAGCCGGCGAGGATGGCGCGCTCGTTGGCCATCACGTTCGCGTGGCTCACCATCACCCCCTTGGGGTGCCCGGTGGAGCCCGACGTGTACTGGAGGAACGCGAGCGTCTCTCCCGAGATCGCCGGCGCGCGCCACGCCGACGCCGCGCCGGGCTCGATCGCGTCCGTGGCGATCCAGCGGAGCTCGGCGAGCTCCGGCGCCTGCTGCCCGAGCGCCTCTGCCATGAAGGCGATCTGCGCGGTCGACAGGACGAACCTGGCGCCCGCGTCGCGCGCGATCGCGCGGAGCCGCGGCAGGGTGCGATCCATCTGGGCGGGGTTCGGCGGGTAGGTCGGGACCGCCACGACGCCGGCGTAGACGCAGCCCATGAACGCCGCGATGAAGTCGAGCCCCGGCGCGTACAGCAGCAGCGCGCGCTCCCCGGCGCCCCCCGCCGCCTGCAGCGACGCGGCGATGGCCATCGCGCGGGCGTGGAGATCTCGATACGTCCACTCCTCCGCCCCGCCGTCCACGTCTCCTGTCGTCAGGAACCGGAAGGCGAGGGCGTCGCCCTGGGCCTCCGCGCGGGAGCGGAGGAGATCCACCAGGGTCGCGCAGCGACCCAGATCACGCAGCACATCACCGTTCATCGAAAAGCTCCAGCGCTCATTCGCGCTCATCCGCGCTCCGTCGCGCTCTGCGAGGCCCGCCCGGCGTCAGCGCGTCATGTCGAAGAAGTCGTCGATCCACACCACGTCGCCCGCCGACTCGGCGCGCGCGTAAACCCA
Organism: Sorangium sp. So ce119; assembly: GCF_051524405.1. Lineage (NCBI taxonomy): Bacteria > Pseudomonadati > Myxococcota > Polyangiales > Polyangiaceae > Sorangium > Sorangium sp. So ce119. The sequence goes on from NZ_CP150310.1 coordinate 2,009,185, forward strand.
CCTCGCCACGGCGAGATCGAGCGTCCCCATCCCGAACGGCGAGAACACGATGGGCTTCGTCCGCGGCACCGCGCGCTGCCCGAGGAGCACCTCGGCGAGCGTCCCCGTCACGAAGTCGCGCCGGCCGGACTCCTGCTCTGCGAGGTGGAGCGACGTCCCGGCGCTCATCACGTGCTCGACGCTGTCCACCACGTTGAACGACGAGAGGACGATGCTTGGCGACAGGTCGCGGAGCGACAGGTGCAGCACGACCGGCCTGTGGGAGAACCAGCTCGGATCGTGGACGTGCGGCGCCCCGGCCGAGGTCGTGAACACCAGGAGATCGCTCCGCCGCGCCACCGTCTCCAGGTCCTTCGCCACCCGGACACGGCGGCGCCAGGCCGGATCGAAGGCGCCTTCCATGAACCGCTCGGGCTCGGCGGGGTTCGTGTCGTACAGGAGCACCTCCGGGATCTCCCAGCCGAGGCGCGACAGGAGCGAGACGACGTACCGGGCGATGAGCCCCGTCCCGACGATGCCCAGCGTGCCCGCGCGCCGCCCCCCGGAGAGCGCCGCCGCGGCGGAGACCGCGGAGGCCGCGGTGCGCGCCGCCGAGATGATCGACCCCTCGAGGCACGCGAACGGATACCCGTTGTCCGCGCGGTTCAGGACGATCACCGCGGACGCCCGCGGGATGCCTTGCCGGATGTTCGCCGGATAGCTGGCGATCCACTTGATCCCCGATACGGGCTCACCACCGCCGAGGTGGGCTGGGAGCGCGATGATCCGCGCGTCCGGCCGGTCAGGGAAGCGGAGGAAATAGCTGTTCGGACAGACCACCTCGCCCCGGTGGCCCGCGAGGTACACGTCCTCGACCGCCTTGACGCACTCCTCGGGGTTACCCTCGATGAGGCGTCGAATGACACTGCCAGAGACCACACCAAAGCGCATCGCTCATCCCTCGGCGTAACGCGACGCCCACGCGGGGTTGTAAACGGTGTCCAGATAAGGCACGCCGCGATCGGCGCAGAGGAAAAGGACCTTCGGCCTCGTCAGGCCGCTCGCGCGGCTGAAATACCGCTGGATCGCCGCGTAGACAGTCCCCGTCGAGCCGCCGACGAGCAGCCGGTGGCGGTCGAGGAGGGTCCGGCAGGCGGCGATCGACTCGACCTCTGGCACGATCACGACGTCATCGATCAGCGCCTCCCGGAGCAGGTCCGGCACGACCCCCGCGCCGATCCCCGGGATGCGCCGCGGCCGCGGCGGGCCGCCGAAGATCACCGATCCCTCGGCGTCCACCGCGATGATCTTGATCCCCCGGAAATGCTCCTTCAGCCGCCGCGACAGGCCCGCGACGGTCCCCGCCGAGCTCACGGCGACGAACGCGAAGTCGAGCTCCTGGAACGCGTCGCAGATCTCCCGGCCCGTCGTGTGGAAGTGGGCCATCATCCCGTCGGGGTTCTTGTACTGGTTCGGCCAGTACGATCTCGGGAGCGCGGCGCAGAGCGACTGCACGCGATCGAGCCTCGTCTTGAGGAAGCCCCCCGTGTCGTCCTCCTCCTCGACCTTCACGACCCGCGCGCAGAGCGAGCGGAGCACGTGCTCGTTCACCGCGGCGATGTGAGGATCGATCACCGGGATGCAGTCGAGCCCGAGGAGCTGCGAATACGCGGCGAGGGCGATCGCGAAGTTGCCCGAGGACGACTCCACCACCGTCGTCCCGGGGTCGATCTCGCCGCGCTCGATCGCCTTCTTGAGGATCCAGAGCGCGGGGCGGTCCTTGATGCTCCCGACCGCGTTGCAGTACTCGAGCTTGACGAAGAGCTCGAGGTGCTCGTGATCGAGCCGCACGACCGGCGTGCCGCGGAGCATGCTGGCGAGCGCGGCCGCGCGCGCCAGGAGTTGCTGTTCGTTAAGCATGCAAGCTTTACCACCCTGAAGGCAATGGACAGGCGATGGCGGACAGGCGATGACGGACAGGCGATGACGGACAGGCGATGACGGACAGGCGATGACGCGCTAGGCCGCCCGCGGGCGCAGGCAGACGAGCCGCTGCGACCAGAGCCCCTCGAGCTCGAGGACCGCCTTCTGCATGCGCGCGGGATCGCCCGCGCCCGCCTCGCCGAGCAGCTCGCCGATCGAGCGCGCGCCGTCCGCGCGCACGAGCGCCTCGCCCACGTCGGGCGACACGCCCACCCGCACCCCGGCGTCGTACGTGTTCCGCAGCTCGAACACCGTGGCCGCGCGATCCATCGCCACGAAGCGGCGGATCTGGTCCACGCGGACGTGCCTCGGGATCTCGAGCGCGAGCGTCGCGAGGTCCTCCCACGTCCACGGGCGCTTCTCGACGAAGAAGTCACCGATCGCGAGGTAATGCAGCCCCGTCGTCAAGAAGCTCGTCACCACGTCGTGCGCCGAGTCGACGATCGGCTCCACGTTGTTGTTGAACGAGGTGTTGAGCAGCACCGGCACGCCCGTCCTGTCCTTGAACGCCTTGAGGAGGCTCCAGAACCGCGGGCTCGACCGCTCCGACACGGTCTGGACGCGGGCCGTGCCGTCCACGTGCGTCGTCGCCCCGAGGACGTCCCGCTTGTCCTCACGCACCTTCATGACGAAGATCATGAACGGGAACTCGTCCTCTCCGGGCGGGAGCTCGAAGTACTCGCGCGCGTCCTCCGCGAGGACGGCGGGGGCGAACGGCCGGTACGCCTCGCGCTTCTTGACCATCGCGTTGACGAGGTCCTTGTTCGCGGCCGGCCTCGGGTCGGCCAGGATGCTCCGCTGGCCGAGCGCGCGGGGCCCGAACTCGGATGCTCCCTGCGCCCAGCCGACGGCGGCCCCGCCGGCGATCACGTCGGCGACGCGCGCCGGCAGATCCTCGGCGCGCTCGTGGCGCACGAAGCGGGACCAGGCGGCGAGCTCGCGGGCGATCTCCGCCTCGCCGCCCACGTCGCTGCCCCAGGACACGTGCTCGAGCCGACGCCGCGTCTTCAAGGCCCCCTCGGCGAGGGTCACGTGCAGCGCGGCCCCGAGCGCGCAGCCCGCGTCGTGCGCCGCCGGCTGCACGAAGACCCGCTCGAACATCCCGGAATACAGGATCTTCCCGTTCATCGTGCAGTTGTGCGCGACGCCGCCCGCCAGGCACAGCCGCGTCTTGCCCGTCGCCTCGCGCTGGTGGCGGAGCACGTGCAGCACGATCGCCTCCAGCGCCTCTTGCAGCGACGCCGCGACGTCCCGGTGCTGCTGGGTGAAGGGACCGCCCTTCCTGCGCACCTCGATCACCTGCGCGAGCGCGCCCACGCGGTCGCGATGAACCTCGTAATCGCCGTCCGGCAGCAGCGTGTAGAGCGCGCTCATCTGCGCGCGGAACTTCGCTGGATCGCCGTAGGGCGCGAGGCCCATCACCTTGTACTCGTCGAAGACCCCGTAGCCGAGGAGCGATATCACCGAGACGTAGAAGTTCCCGAGCGACTTCGACTCCGGGATCGTCGAGAGGACCTCGATCCGGTCGCCCGAGCCCACGGCCACGAGCCCGGACAGGAAGTCTCCCGAGCCGTCGATGGCCACGATGAGGCTGTCGTCGTAGCCGGACAGCAGGTAGGTGCTCGCCGCGTGCGCCTGGTGGTGCGGGACGAACACGATCTTGTCGCGGTCGATCGGGCGCCCCAGCCCCTGGCCGAGCTTCGCCGCGAGCAGCGTGCGCGCGTCGATCCGCGGCAGCGCGCCGCCGGTCAGGAGCCGCACCCGCCCGAGGAGCGCGTTGCAGTACTCCTCGCTCGCGTAGAACGCGATCCGGTCGATCTCATCGATGCTCACGCCGCGCCGGGCGAGGCAGAAGCGCGTCGCCTCGATCGGGAACTTGTTGGAGTGCTTGATGCGGTTGAGCCGCTCCTCCTCGATCCCCGCGACGATCTCCCCGTCGTCGACGAGCACCGCCGCGCCGTCGTGCGTGAAGCTCTGCGGGATGTCGTACATCTCCTCGTGGGCGAAGCTCAACCCGCCAGAAAGCCCCAGCGTCAGCATGTTTCCTCCTTGCCGCTCGCGCTCATCGCGCCATCGAGCCACGGCGACGACGCCGCGCCGTCGAACTCGCCCTCTCCGAGCGCTCGCCGTCCGTGGGCGCGCTCGATGACGGCGTTCACCTCCGGCCCGAGCGGGCCGAAGACGACTTCCCTGGACAGGCGCTCGAGGACGTTGTCGCCCGCGAACGCGCGCGCGCCGACGACGCCGCGCGCCGCGGCGACGATCTCCTCGGCGCACCGCGTGCCTGTGTACTTCGCCGCCCCGGCGAGCTCGTAGAGCCGCGGGAGCCGCTCGGCGCGGTCCTTCGCGCCGCGGATCGCGCCCATCGCCTCGCCCGCCTCGCGGACCGCCGCGCACGCGGCGCGGTAGCGGATCACCAGGCGGCCGACGTCGACGACCATGCCGTCCAGCTCGGCGAGCGGCGCGCCCTCCCGGGCGCGGACCGCGCGCAGGAACCGGCGCGACTCCTCGATCGCCTGGGCCGCGGCGCCCAGGTACAGCGCCGGGATCAGCGCCTGGTGCCACACCATCTCGAACAGGAGGAGCTGCATCACCTCGGGCCCCTGGCCGCCGAGCAGCAAGTCCTCGTCCGGGACGAAGAGATCGTGAAACACGATCTTGCGCGTGTCGGAGTCGATCATCGCCTCCGGGAACAGGTACGGGCCGATCTCCACCGCCGGGTTGCCCCGCGGGCGCGCCATGAAGACAGCGGGGAAGCCCTCCTCGAGCGCGGTCGTGAAGATGAGGAGATCTCCCTCGGTCGCGAGGGACGTGTACGACGCGGCGCCGCTCACCACGTGGCCGCCGGCGACCTTCCGGGCCCTCGTGCCCACCGCGCCCACGCGGTCCGCGTGAACCCGCGAGTTCGTGTTGGCGACGAGCCGGCGCCCCTCGACGATCTCGGAGAGCAGCGCGCGCCGCCGCGCGTCGAGCCGCTCGTCATCGCCGATGGGGAAGGTGGCGATCGCGGAGCTCACATAGAAGTGGTTCTCCACCGCGAGCGCGACCGCCGGCGAGATGCCCCCGAGCCGGTGCAGCACGTGCGCGCACGCGCGGAACAGCCCGGCCGCGTCCCCCTCGTAGGCGAGCCCCAGGAACGGCAGATCCGTCGACCGGAACACCCGGTAAAAGGCCGGGAGATCCCGCTCCGCGAGCGCCTTCTTCAGGGCGTCGGCCGCGAGCTGCGTTTGCCGCGCGAGATCGAGCCGGATACGCGCCTTGCGTCCAGCGCTCATGGTCATGTCATTCGAGCTCACGGCTCTTCTCCTTGCGTCCGTCGTGTCCCACGCCCGCGTGGCCGCCCCGTCCGGCGGGCCCCCTCATGCGCGCTCGGCCGGCGCGAGCCGGACGAGCCGCTCTGTCCAGAGAGCCCAGAGCTCGTCCGCGACGTCGGCCCCCGCGCCGTCGAGCAGCGCCGCCGCCGGACGCCTGCCGTCGGCCTTCACCAGCAGGTCGTACGCCGATCCGGAGATCTTGCGGCGGAGCCCGCGGTCGTAGCTCGTCCGCAGCTCCCAGGCGTCGCCCGCGCGCGCGCCGTCGTGCCAGCCGCGCGTGCGGCACACCTGGGTCGAGCGCGGGACCTCCACGGCCAGGCGGAGCCTCTCCTCGAGCGGCGCCGGCTGCTTGCGGACGAGCACGTCGTCCACGAAGGCGGCCTCGAGGCCGCTCGTGAGGAGCAGCGCGACGATGTCGTCGACCGTCTCGGCGGGCGGCTCCGCGCCGTTGTCGAGCGACGTCACGAGCAGCGCGCCGACCCCGGAGATCTCCTTGAACGCGCCGAGCAGCGCGAACAGCCTCGGATCCGCCTCCTTCCGCACCACCTGCGCGCGGACCGTGCCGTCCGCGTGCAGCGCCGCGCCGAGCGCCGCGCCGCGCTCGCGCCGGACGCGCAGCGCGAAGCTCTTCCAGCGGAGCTGGTCGGGCGGGCACGGCAGCATCAGGCACTCGCCGGCGTCCTCCGCGAGCATCGCGACCGAGAGCGGCCGGTGCGGCGCGCGCCGCTTCATCTCGTTCAGCGCCCCCCGCCGCCGCTCGTCCCGCGGATCCGCGACGATCACGCGGCGCCCGAGCGCGACGAGCCCCATCTCCGAGCGGCCGTTCGCCCACCCGAGGGCGGCGCCTCCGGCGATGAGCTCGGCGGCGCTCCTGGCCGGCGCCGCGGGGCGCTCGGCGGTCACGAGGGCGCCCCAGCGGCGCAGGGCGGGGAGCACCGCGTCGGCGGTGCCGAGGTCCGTCCCCCAGCTCACGTGATCGAGCGGCGCGCGCCGCGGCGGAGCGTCGCCCGCGTGGAGCGCCGCGCCGAGGGCGCACCCGGCGTCGTGCGCCGCGGGCTGGACGAACACCTCATCGAACAGGCCGCTCGCGAGGACACGGGAGTTGACCGCGCAGATCTGCGCGCCCCCGCCGGCCAGGCACAGCCGCCGGACGCCGCTCTTCGTGCGGTGGTGCCGCAGCACGTGCAGCACGATCTCGGAGATCGCCTCCTCCAGCGCCGCGATCACGTCCTTGTGCGCCTGCTCCACCGGCTCGCCGCGCAGCCTGCCCGGCGCCTTCGCGAGCACGGCCGGGAGCCCCTGGAACGCGAGCTCGTAGTCGCCGTCCGGCAGCAGCCTGTACACGCCGCGCATGGCGGCGCGGAGCGCGGCCGGGTCGCCCTGCGGGGCGAGCTCCATCGCCTCCGCCTCCTCGAAGGGGCTGTACCCGAGCGCGCGGATCGCGCGGTGGCACAGCTCCCCGAGCGACTTCTGCGGTGAGAAGGCCGCGAGCTGCGTGAGGCACGACCGGCTCCCCGCGGCGGACGTCCCGGTGAAGACCCCGCCCTCGTTGTCGATCACGTAGACGAGCGCCTGCTCGAAGCCCGACATCGCGACGGCGCTCACCGCGTGCGTCAGCAGGTGCGGCACGAAGACGATCCGCTCCGGATCGATCTCACACCGCATCTCCCGCTGGATCGCGGCCCGGAGCAGCCCGCGCGCGTCCGGGATGCCGGCGAGCTCGGGGAACGCCGCGCGCAGGCGCCCCACGAGGAAATTGGCCGTCTCCTCGCCCGAATAATAGGCGATCCGGTCCACGTCCCCGAGCGCGACGCCCCGCTGCCTCAGGCAGGCCCGCAGCGCGTCGAACGGGAACTTGTTCGTCCGGCGAACGCGGTTCAGCCGCTCTTCCTCGACCGCGGCCACGACCTGCCCGTCCTCGACCAGCACGGCCGCCGCGTCGTACGTGAAGTACTGCGGCGCGTCGTAACGGCAGTCGTAGACAGGGTCCAAGCCCCCTGCGAGGCCCAGAGTCAGCATGCGCTCCTCCATCCTTTCGGTTGGGACGTTCGCCGTCCTCTCCGCCCTTTCGCAATGGTCGTTCCATCGAGCGATGCGGTCGTTCCGGCGGCGGCACCGGGAGGGAGTGATCTATTTGTTAAGCTTCTTTAAGAAGCTGAAGAAACGAGGACCGATAGGGGGCGAGCGACGCGCGGACCTTCGCCGAGGTGCGCTCGAGGCTCTCGGTGCACTGGAGGTCTTTCGGCTTGATGCCGAGTTTTGCGAGGCGGCTGTACACGTACGGCAGCGACCGATTGATCCGCCGTGACAGCTCGCGCGCGCTCCTCGTCTCCCTGGCGCACTTCAGGAACAGCAGGTCTTCGAGCTTCTCGATCCCTCGCAGGTGGAGCTGGGGAGCCGCCGCGGCGTCCGGCGCGGGCCCGAGCTGCTGGGCGAGCAGGTCGAGCCCGCACGCAGCCGTCCAGTTCTCCTCGGGGGTCCGCGCCGGGTCTCGCACCAGGAAGTACCGCTCGACGGCGTTGCGGAGCTCGCGGACGTTGCCCCGGTACACCCCGCTGCTGGCCAGCTCGCCGACGGCGCTCACCTCGCGCGCGGGCAGCGGCGCGCGGTAGCGCTCGCCCATCTCCAGGGCGAGCACCCGCGCGAGCGTGCGCAGATCGTCCGGGCTCGGCGGGGGCACGACGATCGTGAACACGCTGAGCCGGAAGAACAGGTCGGTCCGGAAGGTCGCGTCGAGCCCGGCGGCGAGGTCCCGGTTCGTGGCGGCGAGGATGCGGACGTCCGCGCTCCGCTCCTCGCTGCCGCCCACGGGCCAGAACGAGCCGTCCGCGAGGAAGCGGAGGAGCTTCGCCTGCGCCTCCATCGGCAGCTCCCCGATCTCGTCGAGGAACAGGCTGCCGCCGGAGGCGAGCTCCGCGAGCCCGCGCTTCGAGGCCGTCGCCCCCGTGTAGGCCCCGCGCACGTGTCCGAACAGCTCGCTCTCGAACAGCGTCTGCGTCAGGGCGGCGCAGTTGACGGTGATGAGCCGGTGCTTCGAGCGCCGGCTGTGCTGGTGGATGTCGCGCGCGAGGATGTCCTTCCCGGCCCCGGTGGGCCCGACGATCAAGACCGAGCAGTCCGCGGCGGCGGCCTGCTTCGCGAACTCCAGGGCTCTGCGTCGAGCCTCCGAGTGCGCGACGAATCTCCAAGAGCTGGTCATCACTCTGTCTCCTGATTCTTTGATGGCGAACGCTGTTGCCCCGCTCCGCCCGCACGGACGGAGCCGATGCGAACATAACGGAGAACGCCGAACGCCATTGGCCGCGCGCCGGACAACGCCGTTGGCCGGAGGATGGAGAGGAGTTCAGAGGAGATGAAATAAATGAGAGGAGATGAAGGAGCGCGCCCCCCGCCGGCGCCGCGCGGCGCGCCGCGGCGGCCGAGCGCTCAGGGCGGCGCCGCGGCCGTCAGGCGGTCGACGACGGCGCGGTTCGAGTCCTCCGTGTGGCGGCAGTTGTCGCAGCGACCGCAGGCGTCCGCTGTCGCGTCGCCGTTCCCCGCGGGCGCCTCGGTGTCCTCGAAGTACGCCTTCATCACCGCCATCCGGCACGCCGGGCTCTCGGCGTAGCGCATCACCGCCTCGAGGCGCTCGCGGTCGCTCACCCGCCGCTCCTCGTAGGCCTTCAGGAACGCGTCGAGCTCCGCCTCGTCGGCGAAGTCGCGCAGGCGGCGCACGCCGCGGCTCCTGTCGATGATCCCGGCCGCCTCGAGCAGCGCGACCACGACCTTCACCTTGCGCTCGGGCAGGTCCGCGACCTCCGCCAGGGCCTTCACCGGGATGCCGGCCCGCCGCTTGCCGTCGGCCCGCTGCGCCTCGAGGCGGCCGATGGTCTCGTAGACACGGTAGCTCTCGTCGGGGCGCGGGTACTTGCCCCCGAGGAAGAACGCCTGGATGCGCCGGTCCTCCACGCGGTAGAGGAGGACCCCCCGCGCCGGGCGGCCGTCGCGCCCGGCGCGGCCGGCCTCCTGGTAATAGCTCTCCAGCGAGTCGGGGAAGTTGTAGTGCACGACGAACCGGATATCGGGCTTGTCGATGCCGAGGCCGAACGCCTTCGTGGCCACGATGATGCGGTACTCGTCGTTCATGAACCGCTGCTGCGTCTCCTCCCGCTCCTTCGCGCGCATCTGCCCGTTGTACCGGCCCACGGGCACGCCGCGCCCCTCGAGCCAGCGGTGGAGGTCGTTCGCGATCCGGACCGTCGCCGCGTACGCGATGCCGACGCCGCTCTCCTCCTCGAGGAGGCGCGCGAGGCGCTCGCGCTTGCGCTCCTCGTTCGGGGTGCGGATCACCTCCAGCGAGAGCTGCGGCCGGTCGATGCCGGTGTTCACGACCGCGGCGGCCCGCATGCCGAGCTGCTCCACGACGTCGTTCGCCACCTCGGGCGTGGCGGTCGCCGTGAGCGCCAGCACCGGCGGCCGACCGAGGGCGGCGACCGCGTCGCGGAGGCCGAGGTACGCAGGGCGGAAGTCGTGGCCCCACTGCGAGACGCAGTGCGCCTCGTCGACCACGAAGAGCGACACGCCCGACCGCCGGAGGAGATCGAGGTACTCCGGGTTCTCGAGCCGCTCGGGCGTCACGTAGATGAGCGGGAGATCGCCGTGCCGTATCCCGTCGACGGTCTCCCGCTCCTCCGTCGCGCTCAGCGTGGAGTTGAGCTTCGCGGCGGGGATGTCCGCCTCTGCCAGCTTCTCCTGCTGATCCTGCATCAGCGAGATCAGCGGTGAGACCACCACGGCCGGGCCGGGCAGGAGCAGCGCCGGGAGCTGATAACAGAGCGACTTGCCCGCTCCCGTCGGAAGGAGCCCCAGGGCGTCGCGCCCGGCGAGCACCGCCTCGATGAGCTCACGCTGGCCCGGCCGGAAGGTCTTCACGCCGAACCGCTCGCGCGCCATCTGCCGGATCTCCTGCCAGCTCGCCGCGCTCTGCTGTTGTTCCATGCGCGCGAGCATGGCGCGCGCACGCCGGGCGCGCCATGCTCGCGCGCCGGAACTCGCGCCCTCTCAGCGGGGCTCCGCCGTGCCGAGTCCTGGTATCCATTGAGACGAAAAGCCACACGCCTGCCGGCGCCCTGCGCCCGCAAACCGGGTTGAATGTTCTGTTACGACCTCCAGGCGCTCAGCGCGTGTCCGGGCGCCGCGGGGCGCGTCTCTGCTGCGGTTCCCTATGCGCCTCAGGTTCTTCCTTCGTATGCCGAGTCGGCGCGACACGCGCACGCGGCGATTCTGGCAGATCCCCTCCTTCGCGAAGCCTCGTTTGAAGTAGATTCTGCCGCGGAGGCACACGACGAATGACGGAAGCGTCGGATGATCAGAAGAGGAGCAGCCAGGCAGACGGCGCCGCGCAGCAGGCGATGGTGGCGCGCCTCGTCGAGGCGGCGTCCGAGGGCGTGGCGCCGCGGCTGCCGCGCGCGACGTACCGCGTGCAGCTCAACAAGGATTTCACGTTCGAGCAGGCGCGGAGCATCGTGGCTTACCTCGACGCGCTCGGCGTCAGCGATCTCTACACCTCGCCCTTCTTCAAGGCGCCCCCCGAGAGCCTGCACGGCTACGACCTCGTCGATCACAACACGCTGAACCCCGCCATCGGCGACCGCGGCGACCTCGACCGCCTCACGGGCGAGCTCGCCGAGCACGGCATGGGCCTCCTGCTCGACTTCGTGCCCAACCACATGGGCGTCGGCAACTCCGACAACCTCTGGTGGAACGACGTCCTCGAGAACGGCCCGAGCTCGCTCTACGCGGCGTTCTTCGACATCGACTGGGCGCCGCTCAAGACGGAGCTCAGGAACATGGTGCTGCTCCCGGTGCTCGGCGATCACTACGGGCGCGTGCTCGAGCGCGGCGAGCTCAAGATCGCCTTCGAGAACGGCGCGTTCGTCCTCCGCTACTTCGACCACGTGTTCCCGGTGAACCCGCGGACGTACGGGATGGTCATCGGGCCGATGGTGCCGGGGCTCACCGCCGCGCTCGGCGAGGAGCACGACGCGCTCCTCGAGCTGCAGAGCATCCTGACCGGGCTCCGCAACCTGCCGCCGCGGACCGAGACGCAGCGCGCCAAGGTGATCGAGCGGCGGCGCGAGAAGGAGGTCCTCAAGCGGCGGCTCGCGACGCTCGTGGCGGACTCACCGGAGGTCGCGGCCGCGGTGGAGGAGGGGATCGAGCGCATCAACGGCAAGGTCGGCGACCCGCGGAGCTTCGACCCGCTCGAGGCGCTGATCGCGGAGCAGGCCTACCGGCTGAGCTTCTGGCGCACCGCCGCCGAGGAGATCAACTACCGGCGGTTCTTCGACATCAACAACCTCGCGGCGATCCGGATGGAGCACCGGCCGGTCTTCACCGAGGCGCACCGGCTCGTCTTCGAGCTCTGCGAGCGGGGCCAGGTCACGGGGCTGCGCATCGACCACCCCGACGGCCTCTGGGATCCGATCGGCTACTTCGAGGAGCTCCAGCAGGGCTACCTGATCGAGCGCTGCCGCCGCCGCTTCCTCGCCGAGGCCGCGCAGGAGCCGGAGCCGCGGAGCCTCCAGGACTCGCGCCGCCGCGCCTCGGCCGGCGCGCGCTTCGCCCGGCTGGAGCCGGCGCTCCGCGCGGCGCTCTCGGAGCGGGCGGGCGCCGAAGGGCGCGGCTCGCGGCTCGCGCGGCCGATGTACGTCGTCGTCGAGAAGATCCTCGCCCGCGGCGAGACGCTGCCCGAGGCCTGGCCCATCCACGGGACGAGCGGGTACGACTTCACCGCGGCCGTGGGCGAGCTCTTCGTCGATGCGTCGAGCGAGGCGGCGATGACCTCGATCTACGAGCGATTCCTGGGCGACCGGATCGATTTCGAGACGCTCGTCTACGAGAAGAAGAAGGTCATCCTCCGGACGGCGCTCGCGAGCGAGCTCAACGTGCTCACCCACGCCCTGAACCGGCTCACCGAGCGCGACCGCCGCTTCCGCGACTTCACCCTCGGCTCGCTCAACGAGGCGCTGCGCGAGGTGATCGCGTGCTTCCCGGTGTACCGCACGTACGTCAACGAGCGGACGCCGACGATCTCCGATCACGACCGGGTGGCGATCGGCCGCGCCGTCGCGCTCGCGCGCCGGCGCAACCCGACGATGGAGGCCTCGATCTTCACGTTCGTGCGCTCGGTCCTGATGCTCGACAGCGCGGACCTCTTCCGCGAGGAGGACAGGCACCTCTTCTGCGACTTCGTGATGAAGTTCCAGCAGCTCACCGGGCCGGTGATGGCCAAGGGGCTCGAGGACACGTCGTTCTACATCTACAACCGGCTCGTCTCGCTCAACGAGGTCGGGGGCGAGCCCGAGCGCTACGGCGCGAGCGTCCTCGCGTTCCACCGCGGCAACGTGCAGCGGCACAGGACGTGGCCCTGCTCGATGCTCGCCACGTCGACGCACGACACGAAGCGCAGCGAGGACGTACGGGCGCGCATCAGCGTGCTCTCGGAGCTGCCGTCGGCCTGGGAGGAGGCGCTCCACCGCGCGGCCGCCGCGGCCGCGCCGCTCAAGGCCGAGATCGAGGGGCGCGTCGCGCCGGACAGCAACGAGGAGTACCTCTTCTACCAGACGGTCCTCGGGAGCCTGCCGATCGCGCCGCTGCTCGGCGCGGCAGGCGAGCCGCGCGCGCCCGAGGGCGACGCGCTCGAGGCCTACACGGGCCGCCTCGTCGACTACATGCGCAAGGCCACGAAGGAGGCGAAGGTCAACACGTCGTGGATCGACGCGCAGCCCGAGTACGACGCCGCCGTCGAGGCGTTCGTGCGCAAGGCGATCGCGTCCGCGGACGTGATCGGCGCGCTCCTGCCGCTCGCGCGCGTCGTCGCGTACCACGGCATGTGGGGGTCGCTCTCGCAGACGCTCCTGAAGCTCACGTCGCCGGGCGTGCCCGACATCTACCAGGGCAACGAGGTGTGGGACTTCAGCCTCGTCGACCCCGACAACCGCCGCGCGGTCGACTACGCGTCGCGCGAGAAGGCGCTCGCGGACGTCCGCGCGCGGTGGAACGGCGGGGACGCCGCGCTCGCGCGCGAGCTCTGCGCCGAGGCGCGCGACGGCCGCATCAAGCTCTTCGTCACGCACGTCGCGCTCGAGCTGCGCCGGCGGTACCCGGCGCTCTTCGGCGCCGACGGGGCCTACGCGCCGCGCGCCGTGACCGGCGAGCGCGAGGCCCACGTCGTCGCCTTCTCGCGCCGCGCCGAGGCGGACGCGTCGAACGCGCGCTCGCTCGTCGTGATCGCGCCCCGGTTCAGCGCGCGGCTGCTCGGCGGCGCCGTCGCCCCGCCGATCGGCAAGGTGTGGGCGGGCACCTCCGTCGACGTGGAGCCGGGCCTCTACAAGGACCTCTTCACCGGCGCCGAGATCGAGGCGTCGGCGCCCGCTTCCTCGCCGCGCGACGCGGCCCCGACGTCCGATCCGAAGGGCGGCGCGGCGCTCCCGCTCGACCGCGTGCTCTCCGATTTCCCGGTCGCCCTGCTCCTGCGGGCGCCACAGCGAGGTCAGTGACATGAAAGCGATTCGCACCATGGGCGCGTGGATCGAGGGCGGCGCGGTCCGCTTCCGCGTCTGGGCGCCCGATCACGATCGCGTCGAGATCGTCACCTACGGCAAGGACGGCGAGGAGATCACCGGCGCGCTGCCGGCGGCCCCCACCGGCGGCGGCTACTTCGAGGCGACGGCGCCGGGCCTCGGCGCCGGCGCGCTCTACAAGGTGAGGATCGACGGCGAGGGGCCGTTCCCCGACCCTTACGCGCGCGCGCAGCCGTTCGGCGTGCACGGCCCGTCGGCGGTCGACGACCCGTCGTTCGCGTGGACCGACGCGGGGTGGAAGGGCGTCGCGCTCGAGGATCTCGTCCTCTACGAGGTGCACGTCGGCACGGCGACGCAGGAGGGCACGTTCGACGCGCTCATCCCGCGGCTCGCCGAGCTCCGGGAGCTCGGGATCACGGCGCTCGAGATCATGCCCGTCGCGAGCTTCCCGGGCGAGCGCGGGTGGGGGTACGACGGCGTCGATCTCTTCGCGCCGTCCGCGGCCTACGGCGGCCCGGAGGGCCTCCGCCGCCTCGTCGACGCGGCCCACGCCGCGGGGCTCGGCGTCGTCCTCGACTGCGTCTACAACCACTTCGGCCCCGACGGGAACTACCTGCGCGCCTACACCAAGCGCTACTTCACCGAGCGCCACAAGACGCCGTGGGGCGACGCGGTGAACTACGACGGCGAGGGCGCCGAGCAGGTGCGCGCGCTCGCGATCTCGAACGCCGAGATGTGGATCCGCGACTTCCACGTCGACGGCCTCCGCCTCGACGCGACCCACGCGATCCTCGACGACACCGAGCCGCACATCCTCCGCGAGATCGCCGAGCGCGCGCGGGCGGCCGGCGGCGGGCGGCGCGTCGTGGTGATCGCCGAGGACAGCCTGAACGACACGCGCCTCGTGACGCCCGCGGAGCAGGGCGGCCACGGCCTCGACGGCGTGTGGGCGGACGACTTCCACCACGAGCTCCGCGTCCTCTTCGCCGGCGATCGCGACGGCTACTTCGAGGACCACCGGGGCACGGCGGAGGACATCGCGGCGACGATCCGCAAGGGGTGGCTCTACGAGGGGCAGGTCTCGAAGCACGCGGGCAAGCCGCGGGGGACGCCGGCCGAGCCGGTGCCGCCGCCGTGCTTCGTGCACTGCATCCAGAACCACGACCAGATCGGCAACCGCGCGCTCGGCGATCGGCTGGGCGCGGCGGTGAGCCCGGCGGCCTTCCGGACGATGTCGGCGCTGCTCCTGATCACGCCGTACACGCCGCTCCTGTTCATGGGGCAGGAGTGGAACGCGCGGACGCCGTTCCAGTACTTCACCGATCACAACGCCGAGCTCGGCCGGCTCGTCACCGAGGGGCGCCGGCGCGAGTTCCAGTACTTCACGTCGTTCAGCGGCGCCGAGGTCCCGGATCCGCAGGATCCGCGGACGTTCCAGCGCTCGAAGCTCGACTGGAGCGAGCGGCAGCGGCCGGAGCACGCCGGCGTGCTCGCGTGGTACCGCGAGCTCCTCGGCCTCCGCGCCGCGCACCCCGCGCTGCGGCGCCGCGGGCGCGGCGACTTCTCGGTCGAGGCGATCTCGCCGGACGCGGTCCGCATCGAGCGCCGCGGCGGCGAGACCACGGTGGTCGCGCTGGTCGCGCTGCGCGGCGCGCTCGACGTCGACCTCGGGCGCCCGGAGGCGCGGGCGCTCGCGTTCAGCGAGGAGCCGCGGTTCGGCGGCGCGGCGCAGCGGGTCCCGCTCGAGCGCGGCCGGGCGGCGTTCGAGGGCCCGGCGGTGCTGATCGTCGAGGTGCCGCGCTCCTGACGCCGGCCGCGCGCGCCGCGGGGGTCGCGCCGGCCGGGTCGACCAGGTCGATCGCGTCGACCCCGCCGATCACATCGATTACGTCGCTCCCGTGATGCTGAAGCCGGTCACGTTCACGCCCATCGGCGTGGTGCGCACGCCGTTCCCCGATCGGGTGAGCGCGCCGCGGCAGCCGCACGCCGCGGCCGGCGCGGAGGGGACGATCGAGCTCGTGCCCGGCCGCGGGCTGGAGCACGCGCTCTGCGACATCGAGGGGTGGGACTACCTCTGGGTCGTCTTCTGGTTCCACCTCAACGAGGGCTGGCGCCCGAAGGTCCTGCCGCCGCGGAGCGCCGGCAAGCGGCGCGGCGTGCTGTCGACGCGCTCGCCGCACCGCCCGAACCCGATCGGCCTCAGCGTGGTCAAGCTCCTCGGCGTGGACGGGCTCTCGCTGCGCGTCGGCGGCGTGGACATGATCGACGGCACGCCGGTGCTCGATCTGAAGCCGTACGTGCCGTACGCGGACGCGTACCCGCACGCGCGCACCGGCTGGGTCGCGCCGCTCGCGGGCGAGCCGTCCGCCGGGGCGCCGGCCGACCCGGAGCCGGGCTTCGAGGTGGCGTGGACCGAGCGGGCGGCCGAGCAGGCCGCGTGGCTCGACGCGGCGCACGGGATCGCGCTGCGGGATCGCGTCGACCGGGTGCTCGCGCTCGGCCCGCAGCCGCACCCGTACCGTCGGATCCGCGCCGACGGGGACGCGATGCGCCTCGCCGTGACCTCGTGGCGGGTGCGGTTCAGGGCCGAAGGGCGGCGGATCGAGGTGCTGTCCGTGTCGACCGGCTACCGGGAGAAGGAGCTCTGGGGCGGAGCGGCGCCCGAGCTCGCGGCGCACCGGCAGTTCGTGGAGCGGTTCGGCCGCGGTTAGCGCCGCGAACCCGGCGGCTCGCCGGCTCCATGGCTGCCGCTGTGCGGCGCGTCCCCGCCGCGCCCGACGCGAGGCATCCGCGGAGCGGCCGATGCCGTGATGTCGTGACCCTTGCATCCAGATTGCTCAATTTCTCTGTTTTCGATGCTCTTTCGATGATCCTCCGCGCTGCGCGGCGCGCTTGCGGCACGAGGCGAAGCAGACAAGAACGCTCGCGGCGCGCTGGTCGCTCCGGCGGAAGCAACCCGATCGACACGGCGCCGTTGCGCCGGGGCGATCCTCCCTGAGCGCCCTTCACCTGGCCCTGGCGATCTTCCCTGCACCGGAAGGCAGCGAGGGGCGTGAGGCACGAGAAAACAGCGTCCGCGTCGCCCCTCGCGGCCGGAGGCGGACGGGCGAGCCCTCCTGTTCGATCGCGGTGAATTCATGATAATCGACATGGACGTGGCCTTGCCGGGTTGCAGGTGCGGCGACGTGGAGCGGGGGGTGGATCCGCAGTTCCGCCTGCTCGCCGAGGCCCTCCCGCAGCTCGTGTGGGGCGCGCGCAGCGACGGCGCGTGCGATTACGTCAACGGTCGCTGGCGCGAGTACACCGGCCTGACGGCGGAGCAGGCGAGGGACGCCGGCCTCGACGCCGTCGTCCACCCGGACGACGCGGCGCGCGGAGCCGCCGCGTGGCACGCCGCCCTCGCGCGCGGCGCGGCGTTCGAGCTGGAGGTCCGCCTCCGGCGCCACGACGGCGCGTACCGCTGGTTCCTCGGCCGGGCTGAGCCCATCCAGGACACCCACGGTCGGGCGGCGCGCTGGTTCGGTACATTCACCGACATCGACGACCGGAAGCGCGCCGACGAGGGCCTCCACGACGGCGAGGAGCGGCTCCGGCTCGCGCTCGCGGGCGGCCGGGTGTCGGAGCTGACGCTGCGCGATCGCGAGGAGCTCTTCCGCAACATGGCGGATCACGCGCCCGTGATGATCTGGGTCACGGGCGTCGACGCGTCGTGCACGTACCTCAACCGGCGGTGGTACGAGCTCACGGGCCAGACGGAGGAGACGGGGCTCGGCTTCGGCTGGCTCGCGGCGGTGCACCCCGCCGACAAGGCGGCGGCGGCGGAGACGTTCTGGCGCGCCCACGAGCGGCGGGAGCCCTTCCGGCTGGATTACCGCCTGCGCCGCGGCGATGGCGCCTACCGCTGGTGCATCGACTCGGCCTCCCCGCGGCTCGGCCCGGACGGTGAGTTCCTCGGCTACGTCGGCTCGGTCATCGACATCACCGAGCGCAAGGAGGCGGAGCTCCTGCTGCGGGAGAGCGAGGAGCGGTTCCGCCGCGCCGTGATGGCCACCCCGTTCCCCATCATGATCCACGCGGACGACGGCCAGGTCGTCAGCGTCAACCGCGCGTGGACGGAGATCAGCGGGTACACCGTCGAGCAGATCTCCTCGATCGCCGAGTGGACCGAGCGGGCGTACGGGCCGCGCAAGGGCGACGTGCGCTCCGTGATCGACGCGCTCTACGGCATGCAGCGCAGCTCGGGCGAGCGCGAGTTCACGATCACCACGGCGAGCGGCGAGCTGCGCACGTGGGTCTTCAGCTCCGCGCCGCTCGGGGAGGACACGTCGGGCCGGCGCCTCGTGATCAGCATCGCCCACGACATCACCGACCGGAAGCGCGCGGAGGCGGCGCTGCAGGAGGCCGACCGGCGCAAGGACGATTTCCTGGCGATGCTCGCGCACGAGCTGCGCAACCCGCTCGGGCCCATCCGCAACGCGGTCGAGGTCCTGCAGCGCGTCGCGGGGCAGCAGCCGTCGCTGGTCCGCGCGTGCGGCGTGATCGACCGGCAGGTGTCGCACATGGCCCGGCTGGTGGACGATCTGCTCGACGTCTCGCGCGTCGCGCGCGGGAGGGTCCAGCTCCGCGAGGAGCGGTGCGAGCTCTCGCGGCTCCTGCGGCAGACGGCCGAGGACTACCGCAGCACGCTGGAGGCGAGCGGGCTGCGGCTCGAGCTCGATCTGCCGCCGGAGCCGCTCTGGGTCCACGGCGACCCGACGCGCCTGTCGCAGGTGCTCAGCAACGTGCTGCACAACGCGGGCAAGTTCACCGACCCTGGCGGCCGGGTGACGGTGGCGCTCTCGGCGACGGCGGAGGGCTCCGCCGTGGTCCGCGTCCGCGACACCGGCATCGGCATGGATCCGGCGATGCTGGCGCGCGTGTTCGAGCCGTTCAGCCAGGCCGAGCGCAGCCTGGAGCGCAGCCGCGGCGGGCTCGGGCTCGGCCTGGCGCTCGTCAAGGGCATCGTCGCGCTCCACGGCGGCACGGTCTCGGCCGAGAGCCACGGGATCGGCCACGGGACGGAGGTGGTCCTGCACCTGCCGCTGGACCTCCCGGCCTCGCTCACGCCGCCGGCGTGAGCGGCGCGCCGCGACGCTAGCGGGCCAGGAGGCCGAGCCCTGGAACGAAGCGCCCGACGCGAGCGCAGTAGTCCGCGTAGCTGTCGCCGTGCGCGCGCAGCAGGTACGGCTCTTCCACGAAGCGGACCTGCAGCTCGATCGCGGCGACGAGCGCGAGCAGCGACGCGAGCGCGATCGCGTCGGGCACGACGAGCGCCATCCCGGCGGCGGTCAGCGTCATGAAGCTGAAGATGGGGTTGCGGACCAGCGTGAACGGCCCGCGCGTCACGAGGCGCGTGCGTTCGGCCGCGTCGACGCCGATGCGCCACGACTCGCCCATCGCGACCTGCGACCACAGCGTGCCGGCCACCCCCGCGAGCACCATCGCGACCCCGACCCCCACGACGGCCGCGCCGGGCTCGACCAGCGGCGCGACCCACCCCGCCAGCTCGGCGATCGGGGCGACCGCCGCGAGGACGAGCGCGGCGACGAACAGCACGCCGCCGGTCCACTCCACCGAGCCGGGCGCGCCCGAGATGCCGCGGAACCCCGTGGATCCGGTGGCCCGGAGCTGCCGCAGCGAGCGCCACCCGAACGCGAGCGCGAAGTAGACGAGGAACAGGACCAGGGCAATCCAGGGACGGGACATCGAGCCTCCTTCTATCGTGATCGTTTTCCGTGCAGGAGCATTCCTCGGGCCGGCGCGCTCACGGGCTCGCCGCCTCGTCTTCCGTTCGCTCCGCCTCGCCCTGCCGGTGGAACAGCCGGTAGAGCACCGGCAGCACGAGCAGCGTGAGCAGGGTCGAGGAGAGCACGCCGCCGATGACGACCGTCGCCAGCGGGCGCTGCACCTCGGAGCCGGTGCCCGTGGCGAGCGCCATCGGGACGAAGCCGAGCGCGGCCACGAGCGCCGTCATCAGCACCGGGCGGAGCCGCGACACCGACCCCTCGAGCACGGCGTCGTCGAGCGAGGCGCCGCCGTGCCGCAGGTTCTCGATGAACGTCACCATCACGAGCCCGTTCAGCACCGCCACGCCCGAGAGGGCGATGAACCCGATCGCCGCCGAGATCGAGATCGGGAGCCCCCGCAGCCACAGGGCCGCGATCCCGCCGGTCAGCGCGAGCGGGACGCCCGTGAAGATGAGCGCCGCGTTCCTGATCGCGCCGAACGACAGGAACAGCAGCCCGAAGATCAGCCCGAGCGCGACGGGCACCACCAGCGCGAGGCGCTCCCGCGCCGCGAGCAGGTTCTCGAACTGGCCGCCCCACGCCAGCCAGTAGCCCGAGGGCAGCTTCACCTCCGCGTCGATCCGCGCCTGCGCGTCGGCGACGAAGCCGCCGAGGTCGCGCCCGCGCACGTTGCACTGGACCACGACGCGGCGCTTCCCGTCCTCGCGGCTCACCTGGTTCGGCCCCTCCTCGAGCGAGATCTTCGCCACCGCCTCGAGCGGCACGAACGCCGCGCGGTGCCCCGCCGCGGCGGCGACGGCCGGGGTCGTGGGCCCGCCCGGCCGCTCCTGCGCGGCGCGGAGCGGGATCGGCAGCTTCGCCAGCGCGTCCACGTCGCGGCGGACCGCGTCGGGCAGGCGCACGACGATGTCGAACCGCCGGTCCCCCTCGACCACCTCGCCCGCGCTCACGCCGCCGATCGCGGTCGCGACGACGGCCTGCACGTCGGCGACGTTGAGCCCGTACCGGGCGACCGCGGGCCGGTCCACGTCGATCGTGAGCACGGGCAGCCCGGTGACCTGCTCCACCTTGACGTCGGCCGCCCCCGGCGTCCGCGCGAGGATCGCCCCCACGCGCCGCGCCTCCCGGAGCATCACGTCGAGGTCGTCGCCGAAGATCTTCACCGCGACGTCGCTGCGCACGCCGCTGATCAGCTCGTTGAAGCGCAGCTCGATCGGCTGGCTGAACTCGTAGCTCTGCCCCGGCACCTCGCGGAGCACCTGCTCGATGGCCTCGGCGAGCTCCTCCTGCGTCTTGGCCTTCGTCCACCCGCTCCGCGGCCTGAGCATCAGGTACGTGTCGGAGACGTTCGGGCCCATCGGATCGGTCGCGACCTCGGCCGTCCCGGTCCGGGCGAAGATGTGCTCGATCTCGTCCGGGAACCGCGCCTTGAGGATGCGCTCGAGCTGCGCCTGCATCGCGACGCTCGTGGTCAGGCTGATCGACGGGATCCGCGCCGGCTGGAGCGCCAGCGCCCCCTCGCTCAGCTTCGGCGCGAACTCGCTGCCGAGCCGCGCCGCGACGAGCCCCGAGGCCGCCAGCGCGACGCCCGCGGCGGCGAGGACGGCGCGCCGGTGGGCGAGCGCCCAGCGGAGCGCGCGCTCGTAGCCGCGCTTCGCCCAGCCGAAGACCGCGCTCTCCCGCTCGGACACCTTGCCCGTGAGGAGCAGCGCCACGAGCGCGGGGATGAACGTCATCGACAGGATCGTGGCGGCCGCGAGCGCGAGCACGACGGTCTGCGCCATGGGGCGGAACATCTTCCCCTCGATCCCGGTGAGCGTCAGGATCGGCAGGTAGACGATCGCGATGATGATCTCGCCGAAGATCGTCGCCTTGCGGACCTCCTGCGACGCCTCGTAGGCGAGGGCGACCCGCTCGTCGCGCGTGAGCGTCCGCCCGAGCCGGCGCTGCTCCTCGGCGAAGCGCCGCACGCAGTTCTCGACGATGATCACGGATCCGTCGACGATGAGGCCGAAGTCGATGGCCCCGAGGCTCATCAGGTTGCCGCTGATCTTGCCCTCGACCATGCCGGTGACGGCGATCAGCATCGAGAACGGGATCGCGAGCGCGGCGATGAGCGCCGCCCGGAAGTTGCCGAGCAGCAGGAACAGCACCGCCACGACGAGCGCGGCGCCCTCGAGCAGGCTGCTGCGCACCGTGCTCAGCGTCGCCTCGACGAGGTAGGTGCGGTCGTAGATCGTCTTGACCGAGACGCCCGGCGGCAGCGACCGGTTGATCGTCGCCATCTGCTCGTCGACCCGGCGCGACACGGCGCGGCTGTTCTCGCCGAGGAGCATGATCGCGGTGCCGATCACCGCCTCCTCGCCGTCCTCGGTGGCGGCGCCCGTGCGCAGCTCCCGGCCGACGACGACCTCGGCGACGTCCTCGACGCGGATCGGCGCGCCGCCGTGGTGGCCCACGACGATGCCCCGCAGGTCGTCGTCGCCCTCGACGAGGCCCGTCGTGCGGATGAGGTACTGCTCGCCCCGGTGCTCGATGTAGCCGCCGCCCGCGTTCGCGTTGTTCGCCGCCACGGCGTCGAGCACGTCGCGGAACGACAGCCCGTAGCCGACGAGCTTCGCCGGGTCGGGCGCGATCTGGTAGAGCCGCTCGTGGCCGCCGATGGAGTTGATCTCCGTCACGCCCTGCACCGACCGGAGCTGGGGCCGGACGACCCAGTCCTGGAGCGTGCGCAGGTCGGTCAGATCGTACGGCGCGCCGTCGGGCCGCCGCGCGTCGGGCGCCGCCTCGACCGTCCACATGTAGATCTCGCCGAGCCCCGTCGCGATGGGGCCGAGCTGCGGCGCGCCGAGGCCGTCGGGCAGGCTCTCCCGCGCGGCGGCGAGCCGCTCGGCGACGAGCTGCCGGGCCCAGTAGATGTCGGTGCCGTCCTCGAAGATCACCGTGACCTGCGAGAGGCCGTACCGCGACAGCGAGCGGACCTCCTCGACGCGCGGGAGCCCGCCCATCGCGTGCTCGACGGGGAAGGTGACGCGGCGCTCCACCTCGACGGGCGAGAGCGCTTGCACCTGCGTGTTGATCTGCACCTGGACGTTGGTGATGTCCGGGACCGCGTCGATCGGCAGGCGGGTGAAGTTGTAGGCCCCGAGCGCCCCCGCCGCGAGCGTGAGCGCGACGACGAGGAAGCGGTGCCGGACCGAGAAGGCGAGGAGGCGCGAGAGGAGCGTGAGCATGGTCGTTCGGCGCCTCAGTGCGCGTGGCCGCCCTCGGGCTTGCCGAGCTCTGCCTTCAGGACGAAGCTGTTCTTGCCCACGTAGCGGTCGCCCGCCGACACGCCCGCCTCGATCTCCACGACGGGCGCGCCCTGCCCGGCGGGGTCCGCGGCCCCCCGGCGCCCGAGCTTCACGGGCCGCGCCTCGAAGGCGTCGCCCTCCTGGACGAAGACGACCTCCTTGCCGTCGACGCGCTGGATCGCCTCGTCCGAGACGACCACCGGCGCGTCCACCTCCTCGACGCTCACGTCCACGGTCGCGAACAGCCCTGGCCGGAAGCCCTTGTCGGGCTCGCGGAGCTCGACCCGGGCGCTCGCCGAGCGGTTCCCCTCGTCGAGCACGTGCCCGAGGTACGTCACCGTCCCCCGGGCCGCCGCCGGGGTCCCCTCGGCCGTGACCCACGCGGTCTGGCCGACGCGCACGCGGTGGAGATCCTTCGCGTACACGGTCACGTTGACCCAGACCGTGGACAGGTCCGCGATCACGAACACCTGCGTGTCCTCCTTGAGCACCTCTCCGACCGCGATGTGCTTCTCGATGATGGTCCCGTCGATCGGCGCGATCAGCGCGTACCCGCCGGCCTTGCCGCCGCCTGCGCCCGCGGCGGCGCCGAGCTTCTGCGCCGCGCTCCGGTGCTCGATCCGGGCCTCCGCGACCGCCTGCTTCGCCGCGAGGTACTCCTTCTCGGCGGAGATCTGCTCCTTCCAGAGCGCCTCCTGCCGCGCGTAGCTCGCCTCCGCGAGGGTGAGCCGCTCCTTTGCCGCGAGCAGCTCCCGCTGCAGCTCGGCCAGCTCGCGGCTGTCGAGCACGGCGAGCACGTCGCCCTTCTTCACCGCGTCGCCGAGCTGCTTCTCCACCTCCCGCGCCGCGCCGGGCACGCGCGGCGTCACGTGCGCGACGCCCTCCGCGTTGAGCGCGATCTCGCCGGGCAGCCGCAGGGTGACCGCGACCTTGCCCGGCCCGGCGGTCAGGAGCTCGAGCCCGGCGTTCTCGATCATCGCCGGCGAGAGCTTGAGCTTCCCCCCGGCGTGCTCGTCCTCGCCGCCGCGCGCGTGGTCGTCGTGCGCGTGGTCGTCGTGCGCGGCGCGCGGGCGATCCTCGGTGTCCCCGTGGTCGTGCCCGCGGTGCTCGCCGTGGTCGTGCTCCTCCTCGCCGTGGGCGTGGTCGTGCGCCTCTCCCGCGCCGCGCTCCTCCGCGTGGCCGTGCCCGTGCAGGCGGTGCTCGACGAGCACGGTGGCCCCCACGGCAGCGCCGACGAGCGCGAGCGCCCCGGCGGCCAGCGCCGCGACGCGCTTCCGCGTGAATTCGAATTTTCCGTTGTCAGCGCTCATCGGGGCATCCTCCCTGCGGCGACGAGCAGCTCGATCTTGGCGGCCGCGTGGGCGTGCTCCGCGTCGAGCAGCGCCGCCTGCGTCTCGAGCGCCTCGCGGCGCACGAGCAGGACGCTCGGCAGGTCGTTCTCGCCGAGCTCGTAGCCGCGCGCCGCGAGCGCGGCGGCCTTCTCGCCCAGGGCGGCCGCCGGGGTCAGGGCCTCGAGCGCCCGCCGCGTCGCCAGGTAGCGCGCGTGGAGCTCCTGGATCTTCCCGGCCGCGGCCGCGCGCGCGGCGGCGCTCCGGGCCGCGGCGACGTCCACCTCGGCGGCCGCCGTCGCCGCGCCGGACCGGTTCGCGTTGAGGAGGGGCAGCGGCAGGGCGAGCCCGAGCGTCCCGATGTTGGCGCCGTCGTCGCGCTCGTACTGGGCGGTGACGGTGACCGTGGGCCAGCGCGCGGCCTGCTCGCGCGCCGACCTCGCCCGCGCCGCGTCGAGCGACGCCGCGGCGGCCCGCAGATCGGTGCGCTGCGCGAGCCCCTCGAGGAGCGCCGCGAGCGCCGGCGGCTCGTCCGGAGGGACGAGCGGCCCCTCGAGGCGGCGTCCCGGCTCCGCCGTGGCGGGCAGCCCCAGCAGGACACGCAGCGCCGCCAGATCCGCGTCGCGCGCGCCCTGCGCGGCCGCCTCGGCCGCCGCGTCGCGGCCGCGCTGCAGCGACGCCACGGCGACGTCGACCTCCGGCGCCTCGCCCGCCTTGCGCCGCCGCTCCGCCGCGGCGAGGAGCCGATCGCCCAGCGCGCGCCGCGCCCGCGCGAGCTCGACGTGCCGCTCGTCCCGGATCACCAGGGCGTGCTGGAGCAGCGCCGCGAGCACCAGGCCGCGCCGGCCGTCCTCGGCCGCGCTCTCCGCGGCGCGCAGCTCGGCCTCCGCGGCGTCGACGCGGGCGCCGCGCTGGCCGCCGAGGTCGACGGGCCACGCGAGCGACGCCATGGCCGCCGCCGGCCTGCTCCCGTCGGGGTTGAAGCGGACGCCGCCCGCGCCGGCGAGGACCGGGTTCTCGAGCGACAGCGCGCCGGACGCGCCCGCGGCGGCGCGCGCGACGGCGACCTCGGCCGCGGCGACGCGCGAGGCGGGCGAGGCGCGGGCCAGCTCGATCACCCGGGCGCGGGTGAGCGCCGGCTCGGACGCGAGGGCCGGCCCGGGGAGGACGAGGGCGGAGAGGACGAACAACGGAGCGACGGTGGACAGAGCACGCGCAAACGAGAGAGACATGGCCGGGCAACCCCGAGCGCACAGCGCTCGTGCAAGAGCCGCGATGATCCCGGTCGTCAGGCGAGGCGAGGGGCGCTCGCCGCGCTTCGCGCGCGCGGCACGGCGTGCGCGCGCTCCACGAAGCGAGGCACGCGGAACGCGCGGCGCGCGCGTCCCGGCGATGCGCCTCTCCTGACGCGGGGCCTCAGGCGCGCGGCTGGCGGGGCGGTCTCTCGAGGCGGCCGAGCGCGGCGCGCCCCGGCGTCTCCGGCGGCGCGAGCTCATCGAGCTCGAAGGCGGCGAGCAGCACGCACAGGGCTGGCGGCTCGACGAGCGGCAGCGTCATGGGCACGTGACCGCAGGCGCAATCGTGGCAGTCGGGGGGGCAGTCGCTGTGCGAGCCGCCGTCGCCGTCGTCGTGTGCGTCCGCGAGGGCGGTCGCCGCCGGGTGCGTGCAGGCGACGGCGATGCCGAGCGTCTGGAACGTGTGGCCCTGGCCGAGCAGGCCGATCACGAGCAGGACCGACACGACCGCGCCGAGCCAGCGGAGGAGCGGGCCACGCCGTCGGTGCGCGTGCCGGACGCGGAGCATGCCCGCCAAGGATGGGGCGCCCCCCGGCGGGGCGTCAAGGCGGAAGCGCGCGGCGCGCGGCCACGTCCCTGCGCGGGTGCTGCGCCGGCGTCCCGCGCGCCGCGACGCCGCGACGTCGCGGCGTCGGCGTCCGGAACGCGCGCCCGCGCTGCAGGGGGCCGCGCTGGCGCTCCTGGTTCATGCGATCGATGCTGTGCGCGCGCGGTCCTCGGAGCGCGACGGCGCCGCGTGAGGCGGGCGCGACGCCGTGTCACCCGGTCCGCCACGAGCGATGGATCCATGAGCGAGCCGCGGTCGAGCCTTCCTCCTGCAACCCTCCTTCTCGACGAGCCTCCTGAAGACGAGCGACGGGTCAACGGCCACGCCGCGGAGGCGCACCAGGGCCAGACGCCCCTGAGCCGCGCCTTCGAGCGGGCGCTCGGCGCGGCGCCCGGCGCGCTCCCGTCGGCGCTGCCGGACGCGCTGTGGGGCGAGGCGCTGATCGGCCCGGCGCGCGACTTCTTGCAGCGCCCCGGCAAGGACTTCCGCGCCCGGCTCGTGGCGCTCTGCTGGGCGCTCGGCGGCGGCGACCCGGGCAAGCTCCCCGACGAGCTGCCGCTCCTCGTGGAGATCCTCCACGCCGGCTCGCTGATCATCGACGATGTCCAGGACGACTCGGCGGCGCGTCGCGGCGCGCCGGCGCTCCATCGCGTCTGCGGGGTGCCGCTCGCCATCAACACCGGCAACTGGATGTATTTCTGGGCGTTCGACCTGCTCGGCCGCGCCCCCCTCGGCGCCGCGACCCGGCTCGCGCTCTACCGCCGCCTCGGCCGCACCCTGATGCGCTGCCACGAGGGGCAGGCGCTCGACCTCACGGTGCGCGTCGCGGACCTCGAGCAGCCGCTCGTGCCCGGGGTGGTCTCGAGCATCACCCGGCTCAAGACCGGCAGCCTGATGGGCTTCTGCGGCTACGTCGGCGCCCGCGCGGCGCGCGCGGGGGCGCTGCTCGTGCGGCGCGTCGCGCGGTGCTGCCGCGACGTCGGCGTGGGGCTGCAGATGCTCGACGATCTCGGCGGCATCACCTCCAGG
This sequence comes from Sorangium sp. So ce119, assembly GCF_051524405.1. Taxonomy (NCBI): domain Bacteria; kingdom Pseudomonadati; phylum Myxococcota; order Polyangiales; family Polyangiaceae; genus Sorangium; species Sorangium sp. So ce119. The sequence goes on from NZ_CP150310.1 coordinate 2,036,303, forward strand.
GCGCGCGCCGACAAGGGGCTCGAGGATCTGCGGCACCGCCGCTCCACGTGGCCGTGGGCGTGGCTCGCCGAGGTGGCCGATCCGCGGACGTTCTCCGAGGCGCAGCGGCGGCTCCGCGTGGCCGAGGACGAGCGCGACCTCCGCGCCGTCGCCGAGCTGCTCCGCGAGCGGGTCGAGGCGACCGGGCGGATCCGCGTCGCGCGCCACCTCGGCGGCGCCCTGGCCGCGCTCCGGGCCGCGGTCGGGGGCGCGCCGCCGGTGGTCGAGCTCGAGCGCGAGATCGAGCTGCTCAAGCAGAGCTACGGCTGACGCGGCCCGCGCGTGCCGCCGCGCTGGCCCCGCGGTCGGCGCGGCCCGGCGCGCCTGGGCGCGGCTCGGCGCGGCCCGGCGCGGCTCGTCCGATCGATGTGGCCCGCCCGCACATCGGCGCTGGCTCGACCTTTGAAGAGGTCTCCGGCCCAGCGCGGAGGATCATGGAGCGTTCGGGCACGGGCTGGATCGGGCACCCCGGCGAGGGCGGGGGCCGCGGCGGGCGCATCGCCGGGTGGCTCCGCGGCGCGCGTGGGCGCGATCTGCACGGGCGCGCCGGGATCGCGCGGGTGCGCGCGGAGGTCGCCGGCCTCTTCGGGGATCCTGCGCGGGCCGCGCGCATCGAGCGGGATCTCGCCGCGATCCCCGGCGTCGTGTCGTCGCGGGCGAGCGCGCGGACCGGGCGGGTGCTCGTGCGGCTCCGGGAGGACGCGGCGGAGGCGGCCGCCGCCGTGCTCGGCGCGCACGCCGTGCCGGGCGCCCCGCCGCCGCCCTCCGCGCGCCGCGCCGCGCGCGCCATGGCCGAGGGCGCGGGCGCGCTCGTCCGCGCGGCGCGCGGCGGCCCGGTCCGCGCGCTCGCCCGCGACGGCGCGGCGCGCGAGGACGATCCCCGCGCGCGGCGAGCGCCGGACAGGGTCCACGACGCCCACGCCGAGGACGCGCGCGAGGTCGCCCGCGCCCTCGGCGTCGACCCGCGCGCCGGGCTCGGCGCCGCCGAGGCGCAGCGCCGCCTCCGCGACCTCGGCCCGAACGAGCTCGCGGGCGTCGCGACCCGCTCGTCGCTCGACATCCTCGCGCAGCAGATTTTCACAGTGCCCACCGCGCTGCTCCTCGGCGCGGCGGGCCTGTCGCTCGCGCTCGGCGACGTGATCGACGCGGGCGCCGTCCTCCTCGTCGTCGGCGCGAACGCCGCGGTCGGCACGTACACCGAATCCCGGGCCGAGGAGCTCCTGCACGCGTGGGGCGACCTCCAGGTCGGGTGGGCGCGCGTCGTGCGCGACGGCCGCGAGCAGCGGCTCGCCGCCTCGGACGTCGTGCCGGGCGACGTGCTCGCGCTGCGCGCCGGCGAGCCGGTCGCGGCGGACGCGCGCGTCGTCGCGGCGCGCGACCTCGCCGCCGACGAGAGCACGCTGACCGGCGAGAGCGAGCCCGCCGAGAAGAGCGTCGCGCGGGTCGACGCGGCCGCGCCGCTCGCCGATCGCCGCAGCATGGTCTACGCGGGCACCACGGTCGCCTCGGGCGAGGGGGCTGCGGTCGTCGTCGCGACGGGCCGGCGGACGGCGCTCGGCGACATCCAGCGCGCGCTCTCCCGCGAGGGCGAGCGCACCCCGCCGATCGAGCAGGAGCTCGCCTGGATCGGCCGGCGCCTCGCGGCCTTCGCGCTCGCGAGCTCGTCGGCGGTGGTGGTGGTCGGCCTCGCGCGGCGGCGGCCGATCCGCGCGCTCGCGCGCAGCGCCGTCGCGCTCGGCGTCGCGGCCATCCCCGAGGGGCTCCCCGCCGTGGGCACCACCGCGCTCGCGCTCGCGAGCCGCCGCCTGCTCGGCCGCGGCATCGTGATCCGCCGCCTCGCCGCGGCCGAGACGCTGGGCGCGGTGACCGTCGTCTGCGCCGACAAGACCGGCACGCTCACCGAGAACCGGATGCGGGTCGCCGAGATCTTCCTCCCCGGCGAGGGCGTCCTGCGCGTCGAGCGCGGCGGCCGCGCCCGCGCCGACGCCGCCGGCGCCGCGCCCGGGCGCGAGATCGCGCTGCTCGCCGAGGACGGGCGCGAGGTCGACGTCGGCGCCGCGCCGGTGCACGCGATCGCGCGCATCGCCGCGCTCAACGCCGACGTCGAGCTGAGCGAGGTGGGCAAGGTCGTCCAGGGCAGCGGCACCGAGCGCGCCCTCGTCGAGTTCGCGCTCGCGGCCGGCTACCCCGTGTCCGCGCGGCGCCTCGCGGCGCGGCGCGTGAGCGAGGAGCGCCGCTCGGCGGAGCGCGCGTTCATGGTGACGGTCCACGATCACCCCGAGCTCGGGCACATCGAGCTGGTGAAGGGCGCGCCCGAGCAGGTGGTCGCGCGCTGCGACGCGCTCGGCGCGGCGCGGGGCGAGGTGCTCCGGCGCAACGAGGCGATGGCCTCGCGCGGCCTGCGCGTGCTCGCCCTCGCGTGGCGGCAGAACGGCCGCCCCGACAACGACGCCCCGCTCGCGCTCGCGGGCCTCGTCGGCCTCCGCGACCCGCCGCGCCCCGGCGCGCGGGAGGCGCTCGCGGCGCTCTCCGGCGCGGGCATCCGCGCGCTGATGCTCACGGGCGACCAGGAGCGGACCGCGCGCGCGATCGGCGCCGAGCTCGGCATCCCGGAGGACGCCGTGCACAGCCGGGTCACGCCCGAGGCCAAGCTCGAGATCGTGCGGGCGCTCCAGCGGCGCGGCGAGATCGTCGCGATGACCGGCGACGGCGTGAACGACGGGCCCGCGCTCAAGGCGGCCGACGTCGGCGTGGCCATGGGCAAGCGCGGCACCGACATCGCGCGGGCCGTGGCCGACGTGGTCCTCGCCGAGGACGACCTGCCGAGCCTCACCGAGGCGGTCGGCGAGGGCCGGCGGCTGCACGACAACGTCCGCCGCGCGATCGCGTACTTCGTCGCGACGAACGCGAGCGAGGTCCTCGCGATGCTGGCGGGCGCCCTGACCGGCGCCTCGCCGCTCACGCCGCTGCAGCTCCTCTGGATCAACCTGCTCACCGACGTGGCGCCCGCGCTCGCGCTCGCGCTGGAGCCGGCCGAGCCGGGCGTCATGCGGCGCCCCCCGCGCGACCCCCGGGCGCGGCTGTTCGGCCCGCGCGACGTCCGCGCGCTGGGCGCGGACGCGGCCCTGATGTCCGGCGCCTCGCTCGCGGCGTACGCGCTCGGCGGCCGCGCCGCCGCGGGCACGCGGGCGTTCACCGCGCTCGTGACCGCGCAGCTCCTCCACATCCTCGCCTGCCGCGCCGGCGCCGCGGATGGCGCGGATGGCGCTGTCGCCGCGGATGGCGCGGTCGCCGCGGATGGCGCGCCGGGGCCCGCCCCCCACCGGGGCAACCCGCACGTCGCCCGCGCGCTCGCCGCGACCGCCGCGCTCCAGGCGCTCGCGCTCGGCTCCCGCTCCCTCGGCGGCCTGCTCGGGGCGACGCGCCTCCGCGCCGGGGAGCTCGCGCTCGCCGTGGCCGCGGGCGCGCTCCCCTCGCTGCTGCGCGGCCGGCTCGGGCTCTTCCCGGGCGCCGGCCGGGACATCGTGATCGTCGTCGACGCCGCGCGCATGGGGCGCGCGGAGCAGGGCGCGCGCGGCGTGTGCGCGGCGCGCGAGGGAGGCACCGCATGATGAGGTTCCATCCGCCGTCATTCGCCCTGGGGGTCGGCAGCGCCGTCCTCCTGATGGGCAAGAAGCAGCACCTCCGGCCGGTGATCGTCGAGATCGCGGCGCTCGGGGTCCACCTCGGCAAGCTCGGCCTCGCCCTGGTCGAGCGCCAGCGGGAGCACGCCGAGGATCTCTGGGCCGAGGTCGCCGAGCGCGCGCGGCGCCGGGCCGCGGGCGGGGCGCGCCGCGAGCGCGCCTCGCGCAAGAGCAACGGCGCCTCGGCGCTCCACGGCGAGCCGTCGTCATGAGGGCGCCGGTGCTCGTCGCCCACGCCCTGGAGCGGCGCGTCCGGCTGCGCGCGCCCGCGCTGGCCGGCCACCGCGGCGCGTGCGCGCGCGTCGCGGCGCAGCTCGCGGGCGATCCCGGCTGCGAGGTCGTGACGGCCCGCCCGGCCACGGGCTCGGTGATCGTCGAGCGCTTCGAGGGCGGGCTCGATCCGGAGCGGCTCCGCGGCCGGCTCGCCGAGCTGGTGAGCGAGGCGCGGGACGACGACGGCCGCCTGCTCGCCCCGCCCCGGCCCGACGCCCACCCCGGCCCGACGCGCGTCGCCCGCGCGCTCGCGCACGCGTTCGCCGGCATCAACGCGGACGTGCGCGAGGCGCTGGACTACCGCGCGGATCTCGGCACGCTCTTGCCCGTCGTGTTCGCGACGGCCGGGCTCGCCGAGGTCGGCGTGACGCGCCGGCTGCCTGCGCCGGCGTGGTTCAACCTGCTCTGGTGGTCGCTCCGGTGGTTCATGACGTTCAACCCGGGGGCCGTGTCGGAGGAGCTGCGCCACGCTGCCGGCGGCGCGCCGGGCGGCGAGGACGGGGAGGACGGCGAGCGCGGCGAGGCGTGCCCGCCCGGCGGCGATCTGTAGCGCCCCCCGCGGCGCGCGGCGGCGAGCGCGGGCCGTGGTCGGCGCCCCGGCGGCGCGGTCGGTGCCTCGGCGGCGCGGTCGGCGCCCCGGCGGCGGGGGCTAGCCCGCGGCCGGACGGAGCGCGCCAACCAGGTTGATGCCGCCCGTCACGATGAGCAGGGCGCCGGCGAGCCCCTGAGTCCAGCGCGGGTCGAGGCGCGAGTTGACCACCTCGGCCAGCGCGACCGTGGTGAGCGTGATCAGCACCAGGGCGGGTCGCTGAGCTCGGCAGGAACAACGTCCAGAAGGTGGCCAGAAGGCCTCTCGGATCGATTGGCCTGAAAAAGCATGCTCCGCGGCGGAACGCTCCTCGGAGTCAGGCCAATCCGGAGCCCAGCCCTCGGCTCGGCGAGGGCGACTCAGCGCGTTCGGGGAGGGGGACTACGGGGTCCGCCTGACGACACACGGGGAGAAAAGGACGGAGACAGAGCATTCCGCCGGAGAGGACATGATTCTCGGCGCCCATCTGCCTCTGGACATCCCCTCGTGGCCGGGGCGTGCCGGCGCGTTTTCATGTTCGTGTCGCGCCCGTTGACCTCGACATACGCCCTGATCCCTCGCGATGGCTCTGGATAGAGATTGAACCTCGTGGCCGGCGCGCGTACCTTGTGTTCCGGATTGTGAGCCCCGGAAGCAGAGGGGAACCCGTTGATGGCGCGATTGCAATTTTCTGCGTGGCTCGGGCTGACCGTTGTGTTGGTCGCCGTATCGCCCGGCTGCAGCTGCGGTTCGGAGGGCGCGCGGGTGCCGGTGGGCGTCGGGGGATCCGGCGGCGCTGGCGGCGACGGGGCGGGTGGCTCCCCTGGGGTGGCTGCGCAGGGCGGGGGCGGTGAGGGTGGGGTGTCCGAGGTCGCGGACCGGGGTCGTGCCGCGAGCGATGTGGTCAGCGCGGGCCAGGTCGTGAGGAGTCCCAGCTATCGCATGGTCTTCACGCTCGGCCAGCCGACTCAGAATCAGGGAAAGACGACCTCACCGAGCTACCGCATGCAGGGCGGTCTGGTGGGGGCGAACGGGAGCTTGCCATGAACTGGATGGGACCGCGTCTCCTCGCGGTTGGTGTTCTTCTCGCCGCGTCGCTCGGCCTCGTGCGCGGCGCGGCCGCCGCGGTGCCAGCGCAGATCACGCATCAGGGGCGGCTCTTCGGGGCCAACGGCGATCCGGTCGACAACGCGCTTCCGGTGACGTTCACCGTCTACGCCTCCGCGGACGCCGAGGAGGGCGAGGAGCCTCTCTGGAGCGAGTCGATCGCGATCACGTTCGACGACGGCTACTTCTCCACGGTGCTCGAGTTCAGCGAGGAGCAGGCCACGAAGGTCTTCGACGGGTCGGTTCGCTACCTCGGCATCACGGTCGGGAACGATCCCGAGATGGAGCCTCGCACGCCGATCGGGAGCGTTCCTTATGCGATGGTCGCGAACAACGCCATCGGCGAGATCACGCCGAAGCGGGTGAAGATCGGCGACAAGGTCGTCATCGACGAGAACGGCAACTGGGTGGGCAGCCCGAGCGGCATCGCCGGGCCGGAGGGGCGTCAGGGGCCGCCGGGGGCCGATGGGCCGCCCGGCTCGCCCGGCGAGCGGGGTCCCGAGGGACCGCAGGGGGTTCCGGGGCCCGAGGGGCCCCAGGGGCTACCGGGGCTGCCTGGCGTGGCGGGCCCGCCCGGCGAGCGGGGCCCTGAGGGGCCCGAGGGACCCGAGGGGCCGCCGGGGGCCACCGGGCCCGAGGGACCGCCTGGGCCTCCGGGGCCGGTCGGTCCGTCGGGCGTCCTGGCGACCATCGCGCTGGCGGGCAACGTCGCTCCCAGCTTCACGGCCAACAGCGCCGTCTACAACTGGGTCGGTCCTCCGGCGTTGGTGACCGTCCGCGAGGGGAGCCAGCGCGTGACCGGCTCGGCTTCCGCTCCGCTCGGGCTGCAAGCGGGCATCCCCGCCCAGATCTCCATGGTGGGCCTCTGCTATCAGCAGGTCGGGGGGGCGACTGCCGAGCTCATCAATTTCTTCGGGGCCGGCTTCGCACACCACCCGTTCTCGCCGGCGCGCGCCACCTACTCCGTGTCTGCCACGACGGTGCTGGGCGAGGGGACGTGGAACATTGGCATGTGCCTTCGTAACGACGGCGCCAACCCGATCGTGGGCTCCGGCTCGATCGTGAACGGCTGGTTCATCGTCACGAGGGACGACTGAGGGCGCCGGCCGCGGCAGCGGGCTGAGGGCGTCCGGCCGCGGCAGCGGGCTGACGGCGCCCGGCCGCGGCAGCGGGCTGAGGGCGTCCGGCCGCGGCAGCGGGCTGAGGGCGCCGGCCGCGGCAGCGGGCTGACGGCGCCCGGCCGCGGCAGCGGGCTGATGGCGCCCGGCCGCACGCTGGGCGCGTCCGCCGCCACGGCGCCGCGGAGCGACACCGGGCGCTGGCTTCGTTGTTCGTGGAGGCGCCCGCGCGCCCTTGTCGAGGGCGCGCGGGCTCGTGCGTCAGCGCAGCGCCACCGGGCTCCGCGCGATGTACTCGTCGTAGGCGAGGGTGCGCAGATCCTCGATGCGCTTCGCGCGCATCGCCCCGATGACGGCGCGCGCGAGCTGCAGGTCCGTGATCAGCGGGATGTTGGCGTCGACAGCGCGCCGGCGGATCAGGTAGCCGTCGGGCCGGCCGAGCTGGTCGTACTCGCGGGGGATGTTGATCACGAGATCGACCTTCCCCTGCTCGATCGCGCTCATCGCCGTCTCCCCCTCATCGGGCTGCTTCGCGAGGGTGGTGCACGCGAGCCCGAGCGCCCGCAGCGCCTCGGCCGTGCCGGGCGTCGCGAAGATGGGGAGCTTGAGGTGCTCGGCGATGACGCGCGCCTCGTCGGCGAACCAGTACTTGTCCTCGAGCGGGCCGAGCGACAGCAGCACGCCCTTCTTCGGGAACCGGAAGCCGGTCGCGAGCAGCGCGTGGAGCAGCGCCTCGTGCATGTCGTCCCCGAAGCAGCCGACCTCGCCGGTGCTCGCCATCTCCACGCCGAGCATCGGATCGGCCCCGACGAGGCGCGAGAACGAGAACATCGGCGCCTTCACGGCCACGTAATCGAGGTCGAGCCCGCGGTTCTCGACCGGCTGCGACACGCCCAGCATCCTGCGCATCGCCTCCCGGACGAAGTTGTTCCCCGTGACCTTGGACACGAACGGGAAGCTCCGGGACGCGCGCAGGTTGCACTCGATCACCTTCACCGTGTTGTGCTTGGCCAGGAACTGCATGTTGAACGGCCCGGTGATCGAGAGCGACCGCGCCACCTGCTGGGCGATCTGCTTGATCCTGCGGATCGTCGCGATGTAGAGCGACTGCGGGGGCAGGACGAGCGTCGCGTCGCCGCTGTGGACGCCGGCGTTCTCGACGTGCTCGCTGATCGCCCAGAGGATGATCTCCCCGCGGTCGGCGACCGCGTCGATCTCCACCTCGCGGGCGTGGGTCTCGAACTTCGAGACGACCACGGGGTAGACGGGGGAGACGGCCTTGGCCCGGGCGAGGATGCGATCGAGCTCGTTGGGCTCGTGCGCCACGCTCATGGCCGCGCCGCTCAGCACGTAGCTCGGCCGCACGAGCACGGGGAAGCCCCCGAGCCTGTTCACGATCTCGCCCGCCTCGGCCGCGTCGGTGACGTGGGCCCAGCGCGGCTGATCGATCTCGAGCCGGTCGAGGAGATCGCTGAACTTCTTCCGGTCCTCGGCGGCGTCGATGCTCCCCGCGCTCGTGCCGAGGATGCGGGCCCCCGCCTGGTGCAGCCGGAGCGCCAGGTTGTTCGGGACCTGGCCGCCCATGCTGACCACGATGCCGTAGGGCTGCTCCCGCTCGTAGATGTCGAGCACCGTCTCGAAGCTGATCTCGTCGAAGACCAGCTTGTCGCACGTGTCGTAGTCGGTGCTGACCGTCTCCGGGTTGTAGTTCAGCATCATGGTCTCGTAGCCGAGCTCCGAGGCCGCGCGGATCGCGTTGACGCAGCACCAGTCGAACTCGACGCTCGAGCCGATGCGGTAAGCGCCCGAGCCGAGCACCATGATCTTCTTGCGCCACGACGGCGCCACGTCCGTGGCCGACGCGTGGTAGCTCGAATAGAGGTAGTTCGTCTCGGCGGGGAACTCGGCCGCGAGCGTGTCGATCTGGGCGAGGTGCGGCACGACGCCGTGCCGCTTCCTGAGCTCGCGGATCGAGCCGCGCGCCGCGCCGGTCAGCGTGCCGATCATCCGGTCGCTGAAGCCGAGCTGCTTGGCCTCCCGGAGCGTCGCCTCGTCGATCGCGGGCTCCTGCACCGGCGCGGCCCTGTCGGCCTGCGCCGGGACGGCGACCTTGAGCGCCTTCAGGTCCCGCTGCATCCGCACGATCGGCTCGATCTGGTTCAGGAACCACCGGTCGATCTTGGTGAGATCGTGGATCGCGTCGACCGACATGCCCTCCTGCAGCGCGCGGGCGACGGCGAAGATCCGGTGCGGCGTCGCGTTCTTCAGCGCGTCGGGGAGGTCCTCGAAGGTGAACGCGTCGGGGTCGAGCCCCTTCACCCCGATGTCGAGCATCCGGAGCGCCTTCTGGATGACCTCGGGGAACGTCCTGCCGATGGCCATGACCTCGCCGACGCTCTTCATCTCGCTGCCGATCCGCGTCGACGCGCCGCGGAACTTGGCGAGGTCCCAGCGCGGCATCTTGCAGACGAGGTAGTCGAGCGCCGGCTCGAAGAACGCGGTCGTCCTGCGGGTGATCGCGTTGGCGATCTCCGGCATCGTGTAGCCGACGGCGATCTTCGCGGCGACGTACGCGAGCGGGTAGCCGGTCGCCTTGCTGGCCAGGGCGCTCGACCGCGACAGGCGCGCGTTCACCTCGATGACCCGGTAGTCGGTGCTGTGCGGGTTGAGCGCATACTGGATGTTGCACTCGCCGACGATGCCGAGATGGCGGATCGTCTTCAGCGCCACGGAGCGGAGGAGCTGGTACTCCTCGTCGTTCAGCGTCTGCGACGGGGCGACGACGATCGACTCCCCGGTATGGATCCCCATCGGGTCGAGGTTCTCCATGTTGCAGACGGTGATGCAGTTGTCGCGCCCGTCGCGGACGACCTCGTACTCGATCTCCTTCCAGCCGCGGAGGCACTCCTCGACGAGCACCTGGGGCACGCCGCCGGCGAAGCCGCGCCGCACGGCGTCGTCGAGGTCGCGCTCGCTCTCGACGATGCCGCTGCCCTTGCCGCCGAGCGCGTAGCCGCCGCGGAGCATCACCGGGAAGCCGATCTCGCGCGCCGCGGCCATGGCCTCGGCCGGCGAGCGGCAAGCGCGGCTCCTGGCCGTCTTCACGCCGATCTCGTCGAGGCGGTCGATGAAGAGGCGCCGGTCCTCGGTGTCGCGGATCGCCTTGATCGGCGTCCCGAGCACCCGCACGCCGTACTTGTCGAGGATCCCGGCGTCGTGGAGCTCGAGCCCGCAGTTGAGCGCCGTCTGGCCGCCGAAGGAGAGGGCGATCGCGTCGACCTCCTCCTTCACGATGATCCGCTCGACGAACTCCGGCGTGACCGCGCAGAGGTGGATGCGATCGGCGAGCCCCTCGCTCGTCTGGATGGTCGCGATGTTGGGGTTCACGAGGACGGTGGCGATCCCCTCTTCCTTGAGGGCCTTGATCGCCTGCGACCCCGAGTAGTCGAACTCGCCGGCCTGACCGATCTGGAGCGCGCCGGAGCCGAGCACGAGGACGCGCCGGGGTTTCTTGGGGAGATAGGCGCCGTACATGGCTCAGCTCCTTCCTGCGGTGGGGGTGGCGCGGGGCTCTGCGGTGGCGGTCCCTGCGGTCTTGAATCGCGAATCGGCCGACCCCTTCATCGCGCCGCAGAGGCGCAGGAAGTCGTCGAAGAGGTACCCGGCGTCCTCGGGCCCGGGCGTCGCCTCGGGGTGGAACTGGACGCTGAAGAAGGGGCGCAGCCGCGAGCGGATGCCCTCGTTGGTGCCGTCGTTGATGTTGATGAACCACGGCTCCCACTCGGCGGGGAGCGACTCGTGCTTCACCGCGTACCCGTGGTTCTGGCTCGTGACGTAACAGCGGCGGCTCAGGAGGTCCTGCACCGGCTGGTTCACGCCGCGGTGGCCGTACGGCAGCTTGTAGGTGTCGCCGCCGGCCGCGAGCGCCAGGATCTGGTTGCCGAGGCAGATGCCGAAGATCGGCTTGGTGTACGTGCCGAGCAGGCCGCGCACCGCGGCGACGAGCTGGCCGAGGTCCTTGGGGTCGCCCGGACCGTTGCCGATGAGGACGCCGTCGGCGGCCTCGGCGAGCTCGGCGATGGGCGCGTGGAAGGGCGCGCGGATGACGGTGACCCCGCGCTGGAGGAGCGAGCGGACGATGTTGTCCTTCGCGCCCGCGTCGATCAGCAGCACCTTCAGGGGGCCGCCCTCGTAGGTGATCGGCTCGCGGGGCGACACGAGGCGGAACACCTCCTCGCGCATGTCCACCGCCTCGGCCGAGCGCTTCACCCGCTCCAGGTCCATCTCGGCCGGGAACAGCCAGCCCTTCATGGTGCCGGCCTCGCGGAGCCGCCGCGTGAGCGTCCGCGTGTCGATCCCCGTGATCGCCGGGATCCCCTCGCTGGCGAGCCAGGCGCCGAGGGAGCGGACCGCAGCGTGGTGGCTGTAGCGCTCGACGTAGCTCTGCACGACGAGCCCTTGCACCTGGATCCGGTCGGCCTCGTAGGGCCCGTCGACGCTGCCTGCCTGCCGCGGCGCGGGCACGCCGTAGTTGCCCACGAGCGGGTACGTGATCGCGAGGATCTGGCCTCTGTACGAGGGGTCCGTGAGCGTCTCGACGTACCCCGTCATGCCGGTGTTGAAGACGACCTCGCCGCTCACCGCGCGCGGGGCGCCGAAGCACCGGCCCGTCATGGTCGTGCCGTCTTCGAGTACGAGCTTCATCCGATTCGCATCCATCCTCATTGACCGCCTCGGCCGCCGCGGCGCGGACCGTTACGCAGGGGGAGCCTCGGGCGCGTGCCGCGCCGTGGGCCCGTGGGTGAGCAGGTCCGCGCGCGCGCCGCGCGGCGGGCCGGCATCATGCTCGAGGCTGGGCGTTCAAGCACCCCTGGATGCCGGACCCGCTCGCTCCGGCATTCCGTCGAGGTGGGCATGGCGCCCGCCGTCCCGTTCTTCCACATGCCGGGGACGCCCATTTGCCGTCCCCTCGCTCCACGTCAACCAGGAATTATCGCCTGAGCTTTCCCGGCCGTTTCCGCAGTGATTTTCACGAGCTCCTCGGCCCGCGCGGCGCCGCCTAGGCGACCTGCGCGCGCTCGAGGTACGCCCGCTCGAGGACGAGCACGTCCATCTTCGTCCGGAGGAAGCAGTCGAGCGCTTCCTTTGGGGTACAAACGATCGGCTCGCTCGCGTTGAACGACGTGTTCAGGAGGACGGGCGTGCCGGTCAGCCGGCCGAACTCGTGGAGGAGCGCGTGGTAGCGCGGGTTCTCCTGGGCGGTGACCGTCTGGAGCCGGCCGGTGCCGTCGACGTGGGTCACGGCGGGGATCTCGTCGCGGCGCTCGGGCTTGATCCTGGAGACCTTGACCATGAACGGGTCGGGCGAGGTCTGCTCGAAGTAGTCGCCGACGCGCTCGAGGGGGAGCGCCGGCGCGAACGGGCGGAACATCTCGCGGCGCTTGATCCGCTCGTTCATGATGTCCTTGGTGTCCTGCCGCCGCGGGTCGCAGAGGATGCTGCGGTTGCCGAGCGCGCGCGGGCCGAACTCCATCCGCCCCTGGAACCAGCCGACCACCTTGCCGTCGCCGAGCGCCCTGGCGACGCGGGGGATCAGCTCCTCGTCGGGGAGCGTCTCGAACGCGACCTGCTCCTGCCGGAGCAGCTCCTCGATCGCCTCCTGCGAGAAGGCAGGGCCGAAGTAGCTGTGCGTCTGCTGGAAGCGGCGGGGGTTGTCGAGCGTGTGGTGGTAGACGTACAGCGCCGCGCCGAACGAGGTGCCGGCGTCGCCGGCCGCGGGCTGGATGAAGACGTCGTCGAACAGCCCCTTCGGCCGGATCTTCCCGGCGGCCACGCAGTTGTAGGCGCAGCCGCCCGCGAGCGCGAGCCGCGGCGAGCCGGTGAGGTGCTTCGCCGTCGCGAGCAGCTCGAAGTAGACCTCCTCGAACACCGCCTGCGTCGACGCGGCGATCGCCTTGAAGCGGTCCTCCATCCGGCTCTTCGGGCTGCGGGCGGGGCCGAGCAGGTCGATCAGGCGCTCGGAGTGGATGGCGCCGTAGCGGGGCTCGCCCTCCCACGTCATCGCGATGCCCTTCGTGTGGTGCTGGAAGTACTCGAGCCCGAGCTCGAAGGCCCCTTCCTTCACGCGCACCACCTGCCGGAGCTTGTCGAGCAGCTCGGGCTGGCCGTGGGCCGACAGCCCCATGACCTTGTACTCGTCGCCGAACTTGGGGAACCCGAGGTACTGCGTCAGCGCCGAATAGAACAGCCCGAGCGAGTGCGGGAAGCCGACGTGCCGGAGGATCTCCAGCTTGTTGCCGCGGCCGCGCGCCCACATCGTGCTGACGAAGTCGCCGAAGGCGTCGATCGACACGACCGCCGCGTCGTCGAAGCCCGAGGGGAAGAACGCCGACGCGAGGTGCGCGCGGTGGTGCTCGACGCTGTGCGACGCGGCGCGGATGCGCTTCGGATCGATGCCGAGCGCGGCGCCGAGGTGCACCTTCGGATCGCTCGCGCTGAAGGACCCCTTGAGGATCCCGGCGGGGGAGCGCCGCGTCAGCGCGTAGAGGAGCTTGTCGCCGAGGTGCGCCCTCGTGTCGCGGCCGATCGCGATGTGGTCGATGTCCTCGACGCGCGCGCCGGCGGCGCTGAGGCAGTACTCGACCGCGAGCCGCGGGAACCCCGCGCAGTGCTTGATCCTGCTGAACCGCTCCTCCTCCGCCGCCGCGACGAGCTGCCCGTCGACGAGGAGCGCGGCCGACGCATCACCGTGGTAGGCGTTGATCCCGAGGATGAGCATGCGAAGGCCATCTTCTGGTGCCCGCGCGCGAAGATCAAGGCGAGCCCTCCCGCGGGCGCCGCGCGGTCATCAGCCATCCCGCATGACGCGCTGAACAAGATCAAAGCTGAGTTCGTGAGATAAAAACGCGCGCTCCCCTGCAAGGCAACGGGGCCCTGCGAACGCGCGTGCGCGTGTGAACGCGCGTGCGCGCGGTCAGATCTCGGCGAGGCGGATGGCCTGAAGGCGGTCGCCGTCGTCGATGCGATCCTGGTCGGCCGGTACGATGATCAGCGCGTCGGCCTCGGCGAAGCTCGTGACCGCGCCGGACGCCTGGTTCGCGGAGATGCGCGCGACGAGCTCGCCGCCGGAGATCTCGAGGCGGGCGCGGAGGAACTCGGCGCGCCCTGTCTGGCGCCGCAGCGCGCCGGCCGCGCGGACGACCACGCGCGGCGGCAGCGGCGCCGCGTCGTCCTGGAGGGCGCGGAGCAGCGGCACGCCGAAGAGGACGAACGTGAGCGAGGCGGAGGCCGGGTTGCCCGGCAAGCCGAGCACGTGCACCGCGCCGCCCCGCGAGAGCTCGGCGCGGCCCACCGCGAGCGGCTTGCCCGGCTTGATCGCGACGCGCCAGAAGTCGAGCGTCACGCCCGCGGCCTCGAGGGCAGGCCGGACCACATCGTGGTCGCCGACGCTCACGCCCCCGACGGTCACCACGAGATCCGACCCGCGCAGCGCCGTCGACACCGCCTCCGCGGCGCGCTCCGCGTCGTCCGGGACGAAGGGCGCGATGCGGACCGCCGCGCCCGCCGCGCGCGCCGTCGCGGCCACGAAGTAGCTGTTCGACTCCGCGACCGTGCCGGCGGGCCCGGGCGAGCCGGGGGCGCGCAGCTCGTCACCGGAGCAGAGCACCGTGACCACGGGCCGGCGCGCGACGAGCACGCTCGGGCGATCGAGCGCGGCCGCGAGCGCGACCTTCCCCGGCGTGAGGCGCGCGCCGCGGCGCAGCGCGACGGCGCCCTGCGCGAGGTCCGCGCCCCTGCGCCGCACCCAGGCGCCCGCGCGCGGCGCTTCCCTCACGGTGATCTCGTCGCCGCTCCGCGCCACGTCCTCCTGCGGCACGATCGCGTCCGAGCCGGGCGGCAACCGCGCGCCGGTGAAGATCCGGCACGCCGTGCCCGGGTCGAGCGCCGGCAGCGGCCGCCCGGCCGCGCTCTCGCCGCGCACGGGGAGCGTGAACGGCCCGCTGCCCGCGAGATCGGCCGACGCCACGGCGTAGCCGTCCATCGCGCTGTAATCGAACGCGGGCATCGCGTCGGCGGCGGCGATGTCCTCGGCGAGCACGCGCCCAACCGCGTCGTCGAGCGACACCCGCTCGGGGCCGACCGGGACCGCGGCCGCGAGCAGCCGAGCGAGCGCCTCTTCGAAGGGGATCATCCGCGTTGCTCCCTTTCCTGCGCGTGCCGGTGGTGTCCGCCCTTGCCGGACGCGAGCGCGACCGCGTGCGCGAGGACGGGGCCGATGAGCTGTGTCACCGCGAGCTCCACCGCCTTCGGGCTGCCCGGCAGCGCGATCACGACGAGCCCGCGCACGACGCCCGCGGCCGCGCGCGACAGGATGGCGTTCGGCCCGATGGCGTCCCAGCTCAGGCGCCGGAACGCCTCGCCGAAGCCGTCGAGCGTCTTGTCGAAGAGCGGCGCCAGCGCCTCGAAGGTCCTGTCGCGCGGCGCGATCCCCGTGCCGCCGGTGGTGACGATCGCGTCGGCCGATCCTGCGCTCGCGATCTGCTCGATCGCCGCGCGCAGGAGCTCGGGCTCCTCGCGCAGGACGGCGTGGGACGTCACGGCGAAGCCGGCGCTCGTCAGGAGCGCGCCGAGGAGCTTGCCACCCTCGTCGTCCTCTATGGTGCGGGTATCACTGAGCGTCAGCGTCGCGACGCGCACGGTGGAGCGGCTCATGCGGCGAGATCTACGCCGCTCGCCGGCCGTTGGCGAACACTTGATGACGCCGGCCCGACCGCCGGGCCTGGCCTGCCCGCGCGCCGCGTCCGCGCGGGCGCGCGCGGCCTTGCGCTCGCCAGCGCAGGCCGCGTTCACGCGTCAGCGGCGCGCCGCGAACCGGGGATCGGCGCGGCTGCCCTCGACGGTGGATGGCTTTCGCGGCGCCGCTGCGCTAGGGGAGCGGCGTGTCCGGCCCCCTGATCCCTTACATCCAGCTCCCCGAGATCCCGCTCTCGTTCCTGGAGCACATCCCGATCGTGGGCCAGTACATCGATCCGGCCAAGCCGCCCTCGATCAAGCCGTTCGGCACGCTGGTGGCGCTCGGCGTTTACATCGGCGCCGTGGTCGCGACGCGGCACGCGCGCGAGCGGCGGCTGGACGAGAAGAAGATGAGCGAGTTCATCTTCTGGGTCGTGGCGGCCGGCTTCATCGGCGGTCACGTCTTCGATGCGATCTTCTATCACCCGCATCGGGTCGCGCGCGATCCGCTCTACCTCTTCGCGCTCTGGGACGGCCTGTCGAGCTTCGGCGGCTTCACCGGCGCCCTGATCGGCGCTGCCTCGTGGCGCTTCTATCGACGCGAGAAGATCCTGCCGTACTGCGAGGTCGTGAACAGCGCCTTCCCGCTCGCGTGGGTGTTCGGGCGCGCCGGCTGCGCGTCGGTCCACGATCACCCGGGCCGCCTCTCCGACGCGTGGTTCGCGGTCCGATATCCCCTCGGGAACGGATACGTCGGCCGGTTCGATCTCGGCCTCTACGAGTGCTTGCTCACGATCCCGCTCGCGATCGCGTTCGCGGTGCTCTGGCGCAGGAACCCCCATCGCCCGCTCGGGTTCTACACCGGCGTGATGTGCACCGCGTACGCTCCGGTGCGGTTCGGCCTCGACTTCCTGCGCGAGCGCGAGGGCACGCTGCTCGGCGGCGATCCGCGCTACGGCGGCCTCACCCCGGCGCAGTGGGCCTGCTTCGGGCTGCTCGCGGTGGGCCTGTATTTCCTGCGGATGGCGGCGCGCGGCGAGGCGTCGAGCGCCGGGGCAGGGCCGCTCAGCGGCGGTCCGCGCGTCGCGGATGACGACGCGGACGACGCGGACGACGCGGACGACGGGGCCGAGGAGCCGCGTGCGCCCCGCGCCCGGGCTGGACGGTAGCCCGCCCTGCCGGGTTTTCCGGGGTCGGGGCGCCGTCGTCCCGCCGTCGTGTCGGGTAGTTCGACATCAGGTAATGACCTGATGCGCCGGTCACCGCTGGACCACTCCGTCCTTGGCTCCCGAGCGAGGTTTTCGCGCTGTTTGCCCGTGGTTCCGCGCCGCCCGCCTGCGACGGAGGCGACGGGGCGGTATACGCTGAGACCCCCTGATACCCCCGCCCGCGGACCCGCACCTCGGGGCGCGGGGGTCGGGAGCGCTCCGTCAGGGCCTGCATTTGGCTCGCTCGCCCGCGGCGGGTCCCTTGACGCGCCTGGGGCACTAGATATCGTGGGGTGGAGTTTGCACCAGAGGGTCGGCCCGCCGACCTTCGCTCGATTGAGCTCGGTTGCTCCTTCCGCCGAAGGAGGGGTCGATCGAGGCGCGCTCGCGAGAGGCTCCGCATCATCGACATCGATCACGGAGCGAGTGGACCAAAAAAGAGGGAACGCAGGGGCCAACCCCAGGTTTTTCTACAATGGCTGAAGATTCGCGTAAGTTGTTCGTGGCGGGCTTGCCCGACTCCATCACCGAAGACGTTTTGCGGCAGCTCTTCGAGGCCACCGGCGGCAACGTCGTCGAGGTCAGTCTTCCGAAAGATCGCGCGACAGGTCGTCCGCGCGGGTTCGGCTTCGTCACGCTCTCGACGACCGGCGAAGCCAACGCCGCGCGCGAGTCGCTCGACGGCTCATTTCAGGGCGGGAAGTCGATCTCGGTCCGGCCCTTCCAGGCCGAGCCGCCGCGGCGCGAGGGGCGCCCCATGGGCCCTGGCGGGGGTCCGGGCGGCGGTCCAGGCGGCCCCGGCGGTGGTATGGGCGGTGGGCCAGCCGCGGCGCCGGATCGCACCCTCTACGTCGGCAACCTCCCCTACGACGCGAGCGTCGAGGAGGTCGAGGGGCTCATCGGAGCGACGGGCGCCGGTCCGGTGGTGCGGGTCCACCTCCCCATGGATCCTGATGGTCGCAAGCGCGGGTTCGGCTTCGTGACGATGGCCAGCGCCGAGGCGGCGCGCGCCGCGATCGACGCGCTGCGCGGCGCCGACGTGCGCGGTCGGCGGCTGGTCGTCAACCTCGCTCACCCGAAGGGCGAGCGACCGGCGGAGCGCCCGGGCGGCTTCGCCGGTGGCGGCGGCGGCTTCGGCGGTGGTGGCGGCGGCTTCGCCGGTGGCGGCGGCGGCTTCGGCGGTGGTGGCGGCGGCTTCGCCGGCGGCGGCGGCGGCTTCGGTGGTGGTGGGGCTGGCGGCGGCGCGCCTCCGCCCCCTGCGCGCAAGACCTTCGACGATCGCCGGCGGCGCGGCGCTCACGACGGCGACGGCCCTCCCGGCGGTGGTGGTGGTGCCGGAGGCGCCGGCCGTCGCAGCAACAACAAGAAATGGGACACCGGCCGCACCGGTGACGACTGGGATGACGAATGAGCTCTCCCGGTTGACAACTGCACCGTTTCCCGTAGGGTAGGCGCCCTCCGGACGGGCGGTCGGGCGTCGCTGACCCCGCTCACGTCCTCTGGAGCCCCTTCGGTTGCGGTGTCAGCGCTTCCCGTGCTGCCCGCGCCCAGGTTCAACCAGGGCCGTCTGTGGAAACAGGCCGGCCCTGTCCGCGGAGACCTCCGATGCGCGACATCATCAAGCTCACGTGCGGCACCTGCGGCCGCGCGAACTACCACACGACGAAGAACAAGCGGACGATGACGGACAAGTTCGTCATCAAGAAGTTCTGCCCGACCGAGCGCAAGCACACCGAGCACAAAGAAGGCAAGATCTCGAAGGGCTAGGCCACGTTGCGCCGCTGGCTGCTGCCGCCGAGGCCCGCGCGTGTGGGCCTCGGGTCAGGCGCCTGCGCACCCCGCGGTGCTCGGCTTGACCTTGTTCATTTCTAGGACGCAGCGATGATCTTCGACTGGCTCTACGGCCTGTTCTCGAACGATCTCGCGATCGATCTCGGCACCGCCACCACGCTCATCTACGTGAAGGGCAAGGGGATCGTGTCGTGCGAGCCCTCCGTGGTCGCCGTGCAGCGCGATGCTCGCGGCGGCAAGAAGGTGCTCGCCGTCGGCCGCGAGGCGAAGGAGATGCTCGGGCGCACCCCCGGCAACATCCAGGCGGTGAGGCCGCTGCGCGACGGCGTCATCGCCGACTTCGAGATCACCGAGGCGATGCTCCGGTACTTCATCGCGCGCGCGCACAACCGCCGCACGCTCGTCAAGCCGCGCATCATCATCTGCGTCCCGTTCGGCATCACCGAGGTCGAGAAGCGGGCCGTGAAGGAGAGCGCCGAGGGCGCCGGCGCCCGCGAGGTCTACCTGATCGAGGAGCCCATGGCGGCGGCGATCGGCGCCGGGCTGCCGATCACCGAGCCGAGCGGCAACATGGTCGTCGACATCGGCGGCGGCACGACCGAGGTCGCCGTGATCTCCCTCGCCGGCATCGTCTACTCGCAGAGCGTGCGCGTCGGCGGCGACAAGATGGACGAGTCGATCATGGCCTACATGAAGCGCAAGTACAACATGGCCATCGGCGAGCAGACCGCCGAGCGCATCAAGATCACGATCGGCAACGCGTACCCGCTCGAGCAGCAGCTCACGATGGAGGTCAAGGGGCGCGACATGGTCGCGGGCATCCCCAAGACGGTCGTGGTCAACTCCGACGAGATCCGCGACTCGCTGAGCGAGCCGACGAACGCGATCGTGGACGCCGTGCTCATCGCCCTCGAGCGCACGCCGCCGGAGCTCGCGGCCGACATCGTCGACAAGGGCATCGTGCTCACCGGCGGCGGCTCGCTCCTCAAGAACCTCGACGTGCTCCTCCGCGAGGAGACAGGGCTGCCCGTCATGGTGTGCGACGACCCGATCAGCGCCGTGGTGCTCGGCAGCGGCAAGGCGCTCGATCACCTCGAGCTCCTGAAAGAGGTCACGATCAGCTGATCGTCCGTCTCGTCCCCCGCCCGTGAGCTTGCCGGCGGGGCTCTCTTGGGGCGCGCGGCGCGCGCCTCCTCGGCGCGGGCGCCGCGCGCGGCGTCGACAGGGGTGGCCTCGCGGGGCGCCTCGTACTACCTGGGTCCGGGAGCCACGGTGAACCTCAAACGCTACCGCGACTTCGTGATCGTGCTGCTGGCGCTCGCGGTGCCGTTCTGGTTCCTGCGCGCCAGCATGCGCGACCCGAAGCAGAACACGGGGGCCGACCGGATCATCATCGGCATCGCCGCGCCGATCCAGTACGCGGCCGCGACGCTGGCGCGCGGCATCTCGAACCTCTGGGGCGATTACATCTACCTGGTCGACGTCAAGGAGGACAACGCCAGGCAGGCCTCCCAGATCGCGCGCATGCGCGAGCGCGTGCGCAAGCTCGAGGCGCTCGAGGAGGAGAACCGTCGCCTGCGCAGGCTGCTCGACCTGCGCCAGAGCCTCCGCACGGACGTCGTGAGCGCGCAGGTCGTCGGCAAGAGCACCAACGATTTCTTCCGCGTGGTGCGGGTCACGCTCGATCGCGAGGCGCGTGACATCGGCTCCAACCTGCCGGTCCTCTCCGCGGACGGGGTGGTCGGCACGACGCTGAAGAGCGCCGGCGATACGGTCGACGTGAGGCTCGTCGTCGACGGCGGCAGCGGCGTCGACGTGGTCGTCGAGCGCACCGGCGCGCGCGGCTTCGTGCGCGGCACCGGCGACGAGACCAAGTACTCGTGCAGCGTGGAGTACGTGCAGCGCACCGACGAGATCGAGGTCGGCGACCTCCTCGTGACGAGCGGCGTCGGCCGGCGCTTCCCGAAGGGGATCCCGGTCGGGACCGTGACGCAGGTCGTCCGCCGCGACTTCGGCATCTACCAGCAGGTGTACGTCGCGCCGGCGGTCGATTTCTCCCGGCTGGAGGAGGTGCTCATCGTGACGACGACGCCGCCGGAGGAGACGCCGCCGCAGGCGCAGCGCAGGTGACGCGATGAGGAATTCCGCGTTCCTGTTCATGGGGGCTGCCCTGCTGATCGTGCAGTCGAACCTGTTCCGGCTGATCGGCAAGCTGAACATCCCGGGCTCCACGCCGAGCCTGCTCCTGCCGCTCGTCGTGTTCATGGGGGTGCACGAGTACTCGATCGCGCGCGGCGCCGCGCTCGCGTTCCTGCTCGGGTACCTGCTCGACCTCTTCGCCGGCGCGCCGGTCGGCCTGTTCACCTTCATCACCGTCGCGACCTTCGTCGTGTCGCGGGCGGCCGGCGTCCGGCTCGCCGCGCAGACGCTGCTCACCAAGATCGCGCTGGCCTTCGTCTTCGGCCTCGTCGAGGGGGTGCTCATCGTGATCCTCACCGCCATCTTCGGGGGCGACGCGGCGCGCCCGCGCGCGCTCGCCTTGCTCGTCGCGCCGCACGCGGTGTCGACGGCGATCTTCGCGCCGTTCGTCTTCCGGCTGGCCGAGCGCGTGCACCAGGCGACGATCAACGTCCCGCGGCCGGGGGAGAGCCCGCGGTGAGCCTGCTCGTCCAGCGCTCCGACGTGAGCGAGTTCCGCCGGCGCTTCCGGTGGATCGCGCTCGGCATGGTCGTCGGCTTCATGGTGCTCATCGGGCGCATGTTCTACCTCCAGATCCTGGAGGCCGACGAGAACAAGGCCGTCGCCCGGGAGAACATCGTGCGCCGGGTGACGCTCGCCACCACGCGCGGCATCATCCGGGACAAGAACGGCAAGGTGCTCGCGGCGAGCCGTCCCTCGTACAACGTGTACGTCGTCCCGCGGCGCCTCGACATGGAGACGACCTGGCCGAAGCTCGTCGAGTACCTCGGCGTCGGGATCGAGGAGCGCGCCCGGCTCGAGGCGCTCATCACCGCGATCCGCGCCGACGACGGCCCGCGCAAGAGCCAGCAGATCCTGCTGAAGGAGGACATCTCGCGCGACGCGGTGGCGACGCTGGCGACGCACGACGCCGAGCTGCCGGGCGTCGACGTGGTGCCGGTCCCGGTGCGCTACTACCCCTACGAGGAGGTCGGCTCGCACGTCCTCGGCTACATGGCCGAGGTGGACGCCGAGCGGCTCGCGGCGCTCCGGAGCGTCGGCTACATCGAGGGCGACCGCATCGGCGTCACCGGGATCGAGCGCGCGTGGGAGAGCTACCTCCGCGGCACGCGCGGCTGGGAGAAGGTGCTCGTCGACGCCAAGGGGCGGCGCCGGGCGGGCGGCGACGGGATCATCGAGGAGCCGCGGCGGGTCGACCCGATCCCCGGGCGCGATCTCCGGCTCACGCTGGACGCCGACATCCAGAAGGCGATCGACAAGGCGATGCGCGGCGAGCTCGCCGGCGGCGTCGCGGTCATCGACGTGCGCACCGGGCGGATCCTCGGGCTCTACTCGAAGCCCGGCTACAACCCGAACGCCCTCTCGGGCGGCTCGGGCAAGCAGGTCATCCGCGACGCCTTCCGGCGGCTCTACTCCGATCCGCTGAAGCCCGCGCTCGACAAGACGCTCTCCGGCGCGTACCCGCCCGGCTCGACGTTCAAGCCGTTCACCGCGCTGGCGGCGCTCGAGAAGGGGCTCATCGATCCGCGCCAGTCCACGCGCTGCCGCGGCGCCCTCACGTTCGGCAAGCGCACCTTCCGGTGCACGCACGTCCACGGCCCGGTCGCGATGCAGAAGGCGATCGCCGAGTCGTGCAACGTCTTCTTCTACCGGCTCGCGGCGGAGTACGGCGTCGGCATGGATGTCATCGCCGAGATGGGGCAGCGCTACGGGCTCGGCGCGCGCACGGGGCTCGGCATCAACGCCGAGGCGGGCGGCAGGATGCCGACCCGGGCGTGGATGACGCTCCGGAACAAGGGCCAGTTCCGCCTCGGCTTCGGCCTGAACGCGGCGATCGGCCAGGGCGCGACGACGGTCACCGTGCTCCAGCTCGCGCTCGCGTACGCCGCGCTCGCGAACGGGGGCACGCTCTACCAGCCGCAGATCGTGCGGGCCGTCGAGACGAGCGCCGGCACGGTCGTGCAGGAGTTCACGCCGCGCGTCCGCCGCCAGATCGACATCCGCCCGGAGAACCTCACCCTCGTGCACAAGGCGATGGTCGCCGGCGTGAACGAGGAGGGCGGCACGGCCTTCAAGGCGCGCGTCGCCGGCGTCGAGATGGCGGGCAAGACCGGGACCGCGCAGGTCTCGCACCGGCTCACCCGCGGCGTCGAGGCCGAGCGGGTCTGGTACTTCAACCGTGAGCACGCCTGGTTCGCCGGCTACGCGCCGGCGCGCGCGCCCGAGGTGGCCGTCGTCGTGCTGGTCGAGCACGGCGGCGCCGGCGGCAAGCACGCGGCGCCGGTCGCCTTCGAGGTCGTCCGCGCGTACCAGGAGCTCGCGAAGGAGCGGCGCGGCGGCCCGAACGAGGGGCCCCGCGCGGGCAAGAGCAGCGCGGGCCGCGCGCCCGCCGCGTCGGGGCGCACGCCATGATCCGGGGCGACTCTCTCTCGCGCGATCGCGACCACTTCGACTGGCCGCTCTTCATCGCCGCGGTGTCGATCGCGTTGCTCGGCGTCGTCAACCTCTACAGCGCGACGAGCGTCTACTCGGGGTCGCGCGCGGAGCTCTACATCAGCCAGGTCTACTGGCTGTTCATGGGCGGCATCATCGGCGGCGTGCTGATCGCGGTCGACTACCGGCACCTCGAGCGCCTCGGGTACGTGCTCTACACGTTCGGCGTCTTCTCGCTGGCGCTCGTCTTCGTGCTCGCGCGCGACGTGCGCGGCTCCGCGCGGTGGATCGAGTTCGGCGCCTTCCGCTTCCAGCCCAGCGAGTTCATGAAGGTGTTCCTGGTCATCGCGCTGGCGAAGTACCTGCACGACGACCCGCGCAACGAGGGCCGCACCCTGCGCGACCTGGCGATCCCGGCCGCGCTGACCGCGGTGCCCGCGCTCCTCGTGCTCAAGCAGCCCGATCTCGGGACGGCGCTCATCCTCGTCTTCGTCTTCCTGACGATCGCGGCGGTCACGCGCGTGCGCTGGCGGAGCGCGGCGCTGTTCGTCGTGTCCATCGTCATCGCGATCCCGATCGTCTGGGAGTACGTGCTGCTCGACTACCAGCGCGCCCGCGTGCTCGTGTTCCTCCACCCCGAGGAGGACCTGCTGCACCGCGGCTGGCACGCCCACCACTCGCGCGTGGCGATCGGCAACGGCGGCCTGTTCGGCAACGGGTACCTGAGGGGCACCCAGAACCAGTTCCTCTTCCTGCCGGATCAGTTCACCGACTTCCCGTTCCCCGTCTTCGCCGAGGAGTGGGGGTTCGTCGGGTGCGTGGTCCTCGTGTGCCTCTACGCGTTCCTGGTCGTGTGGGGGATCCGCATCGCGTCGATGGCCAAGGACCGCTTCGGCGCGGTGCTCGGGGTCGGCTGCGCGGCGATCATCTTCTGGCACGCGGTCATCAACCTCGGCATGACGTCGGGCGTGCTGCCGGTCGTCGGTGTCACGCTGCCCCTGTTCTCCTACGGCGGATCGAGCGTCACCACGGTGATGGTCGCGATCGCGCTGCTCATGAGCGTATCGATGCGCCGCTACTCCGGCGTCGCCTCGCTCGATCGGCTGTGAGGTCCCGGGGGGGCGCGCCCCCCGGCCACGTCAGACCGCGCTCTCGGCGAGGCGCGCGTCGATGACGAAGGCGAACGCCTTGAGCGCGTCGCGCTCGGTGACCTCGCCGCCGGAGCGGGCCCTCCGGACCGCCGCGCGGAACCCGAGGTAGCGGCGCCCGTCGAGGCCGAGCAGCGCCGGCACGGCCGCGGGGTCGCGCGACGCCTCCCTCGCGCCCGCGAGCTCCGCGGCCCTGTCGAAGATCTCGGTGACGATCGCGTCGCAGCGCGCGACCGCCACGGCGTACCGCTCCGCGGCGATGGCCGCCTCGATCTCCGCGACCACCTCGCGCTCGGCGGTCGGCCACAGCGCCACGAACGACAGGCCCGGCTGCGCGAGGTGCCTCGTCGCCGCGGACGGGCCGTCCGCGCGCGCGGTCGCCGGCGCCTCCGCCGACGCGGCCAGCCGCCGCGCCGCGAGCCGCAGCGACGACGGTATCTCGCGGCTCGCCGGCTCCCGGACGCCGGCGCTGCGCGGCCCTCCGGCGCTGCGCTGCGCGGCCCCGAAGCTCGGCAGCCCGGTCGCGCCGGGAGCGGCCTCGCCCTCGCTCGGGTCGCCGATCGTCGAGTCCGGGGGCATCGTCGACCACGGCTTGCTGGGCGGCGCGAGGCGCGAGATCACCGCGTCGAGCGGCGCCGACGGCGGCGGCGACGCGTCGCGCAGGGCCGTGACGAGCCCGCCCTCGATGGCGTCGAACCCGCCGAGCCCGCTCCCCATCGCGTCGGGCAGCCGGCTCTCGAACGCGCGCAGGACGGCGGCGCTGATCTCCTCCAGCCCCTCGTACAGGCCGAGCCCCGTCTTCGCCGAGGTGGCCAGCGAGAAGGCGCGGAACGGGTTCAGCGTCGCGTCGAGGTCCTCCAGCGGGAGGAGTTCGGGCAGATCCCGCTTGTTGTGCTGGAAGATGAGCGGGACCTGCCGCAGCTCTCGCCCCTGCTCGGCGAGGTTGTCGCGCAGGTTTTCCAGGCTTTCCATGTTCGCGTCGGCCCGGACGGCCTGCGAGTCGCTCACGAAGACGATGCCGTCGGCGCCCGTGAGCACCAGCTTGCGGGTCGCGTTGAAGTAGACCTGCCCCGGCACCGTGAAGAGCTGGAGCCGCACGTTCATCCCGCGGAGCTGGGGGAGCCGGACCGGCAGGAAGTCGAAGTAGAGCGTCCGGTCGACCGGCGTCGCGAGGGACACGAGCTTGCCGCGGTACTCCGGCTTCGCCGTGGCGTGCAGGTATTCCAGCGTGGTCGTCTTGCCGCCCAGACCGGGCCCGTAATAGACGATCTTGAATACGAGCTCGCGCGACAGTGGGTTCACCGACGCCATGGGCGGCGGCGACGATACACGAAAAGGGGATCGAGGGCGCCGAAGCGTGCGCGCGCGCACGCCGGAGCGCGGCGCCCCCCCCGGGACCGCATGATCCACGCTCCAGGCGGCCGCACGCCGCGCGTCGTCAGCGGAGGCCGACGAGCGGCTCGAACTTGTCCTTCTGTCCCATCTGGAGCATCAGCGCGACAGTGCCCCGCGCCGCCTGGAAGTAGTCGAGCCGCAGCCGGTGCGTCCCCTCGGCGAGCCGGGTCTCTCCGTCCTCGGTCTTCGCGGTGTGGATGCCGTCGTTCGCGACCACGCGCTTGTCGTCCACGTAGAGGATCGCGCCGTCGTCCGAGGTGAGCCGGAACTGGTACACGCCCTCCTTCGGCACCTGGAACTCGCCCTCGAACCGGAGGGCGAACCACTCGTTCTGCACGAGCGCGCCCGGGAAGCCGCCGGAGAACGCCTGCGACTTCACCTCGAACTTGTCCGTGAAGAGCATCGCGAACGGCACGAGCCCGTCGAAGCTCGGGACCTTCTTCGTGTTCTCGGGGATCACGTACGCGAGCCCCCGGAAGGCGCCGCCCTCCCCGTTGCCGAAGGCGTTCGGGGCGGTGATGCGCGGCGCGTTGCTCGCGGGCAGGCGCCACTTCGGCTGCTTGCGGCGCGCCGGCTCCGGGTCGGGCTTCGCCGGCTTGCGCCCCCGGGAGGCCGTCTTGGCGGGGGGCGGCGGGGGCGGCCGTGAGGCCTCCGCCGGCCCTTCGCCGCTCTGGATGGTGACATGGCAGCCGCCGAGGAGCGACGCGGCGAGCACGCACGAGGCGATGCGCGATGAGGTTCGGACCATGACGTCTCCTGGGAGGGAACGGACGCACGGGCCCGCCCCCCACGTGAATGCGAGGATGCCGCTTAGACGTTCGGGCAGGGCGCGGCAATCAGCGTCGCGCCACGCCCCGAGCCCGCCCGCGCGCGACCCGGCCGCCCCGGTCTCAGGGCTGCTCGAGGCGCTCCTCGATCCCGGGGGGCTCCAGCTCCGAGAGCCCCTCGAGCGACTCGGCGGCGCGCCAGATCGGCGAGCGCTGGGCGAGGGCGAGCGCGGCGACGCAGGCGAGCACGCCGGCGAGCGCGCCGGCGTTCACCACACCCTCGTACCGGCGCCGCCCCGGGACCGCGTAGATCGCCCCGAGCAGCGCGCCGCTGATCAGCCCGCCGATGTGCGCGGCGTTGTTGATGCGGATCCCTGTGTTCGACGCGTTCACGACGAAGCCGAAGAGGACGATGTAGAAGACGGCCTGGAGCGCCAGGTCCTTCCAGCGCGGATCGCGGCGGCGGACGAGCCAGCCCAGCAGCAGGCCCATCACGCCGAACACAGCGCCGCTCGCGCCCGCGGTGCACACGACCTCGGGCTGGACGAGGATGTTCCAGCCGGCGCTGGCGGCGAAGCCGAACAGGCCCGTGATGACGTAGGCGATCGCGAACCGCGCCGAGCCGACGGCGGGCTCGGCGGCGCGGGCGAGCATGCCGAGCGTCATCATGTTCATGGCGAAGTGGAGGACGCCCATGTGGACGAAGACCGCGGAGAGCAGGCGGAACGGCTCGAACGAGGCGCCGGGCAGGATCAGGAGCGCGCCGAAGCGGAGGTAGTTCGACGCGTCCCACCCCGAGAGCAGGCCGAGGCCGCGGGCGTGCGCGGCCACCATCTGCCCCACGAACACGAACGCGGTGATCCCGACGAGCACCTTGGTCGCGAGCAGGCTCCGCCCGTCGAGGCGCCCTCGCGCCGGCGCCGCGTGGACCGCAGGCGCGAGGAGCGGCGCGCCGCAGCGGATGCACCGGTCGAAATCTCTGCCGTTGAGGGCGCTGCAGCGCGCGCAGTGCAGCGAGCGCCCCCGCTCGCCAGGCGGTCCCGCCGTCACAGGGCGAGCCCGACCCGCCGCCCAGCCCCGGGGCGTGCGCGCAGCGTGAATCGTGTATCGACGGTCACCAGGGCTCCTTTCACGGCGGACGCACGGCCGCCCAGGCCGGCACACTGTGGCGGCTCCTGGCCGTAAGGTCCACGGGTTTGGCCCGTTGTCGAGGTGTGAATGCGGCAGCCCTCCCGCGCCCGGTCCTCGCCGCCGCATGGCCCCTTCGCGGCGGCGCGCGGCCGCACCTCGGCGGCGCTCCCACGCTCCTGGGCCGCCGGGCGCGCTGTCCCGCCGCGGGCGCGAGGCGGTCACCGGTGCGATCCTCTCGACGTCCGGGTATCGTCGCGGCCGTGACCGCCGTGGCAGCAGTGAGGCCGGATCTGGAGGCGGAGCGCCTCCAGTGCGAGCGCGCCGCGCAGGGCGATCGCGCCGCGCTCGGCCTATTGCTCCGCCGGTACGGGCCCGCGCTGTACCGCTCGGTGCTGCTCCCCCGCCTCGGCTCCGACGCGGCCGCGCAGGACGCCCTGGCCGAGACGTACGCGCGCGTCGTCGAGCGCTTCTCCCAGTTCCAGTGGCAGAGCTGCGGCATCTACCCCTGGCTCCGCGTGATCGCGCTGCGCATCGCGCTCGACATGCTCCGCGCGCGCCGCCGCGAGGCGCTCTTCGAGCCCGACGATCTGCAGCGCGAGATCGACGCCGCGGAGACCGATCTCACCGCCCGCGGCGAGGTCGAGCTCTGCGAGAAGCGCGATCTCGCGGACGCGCGGGCGCGCGTCGAGGACGCGCTCGGGCGCCTCAACCCGCGCTACGCGGAGGCGATCCGGCTCCGGGTGCTCGAGGAGCGCTCTCGCGACGAGGTGGCGCTCGCGCTCGGGGTCAGCGTGGCGACGTTCGATGTCGTCCTGCACCGCGCCATGACCGCGCTGAAAAAGGCGCTCGCCGCGGGGGTTGCCGCGTCGCGCGCGGAGCCCAAGGAAGGGTCGCGATGAAGCCGCGGCTGCCCTCGGGACCCCGCGCGCCGACGGCTGGAGACGAGGCGCTGGAGCGCCGCGCCGGGGCGGATCACGGCCGGCACATGGCGCTCGTCGCGGCGCCGGACGAGGATCCGCTCGCGCCCGCGGGAGCCGCCGAGCTGCGCGCGGCGCGCGAGCTCGCCGAGGCGCTCGATCGCGGCGAGGTCCCGCTCGCGGACGCGCTCCGCGCGGCGGCCCGCCCTGTCGGGCTCGACAGGGCGGACCACGAGGCGCTGCTCGCGCGCGCGCTCGGCGACGAGGACGCGCCGCCGACCAGGGCCGAGCGGCGCGCCGCCGAGCGCCTGCGGGAGGCGCTCGAGCCGAGGGCCGAGGGCGCGCCGGGGCGCGGGGGCGGCGCCGGAGGCGAGGGGACTCGCGGCCCGAGCGACGCGCTCGCGGAGCTCGCCGTCGCGCTCCGGGCCGCGTGGCGCCCGGCGCAGCTCCCGGAGCTCCGGAGTCGCGCGCTCGTCGAGGGCGCCCTCCGCGCCGCGCCCGCGCCGCGCGCCAGGCGCATCGCGCCGGTCACGATGGCGGCGCTGTCGACCCTCGCCGCGGCCGCGGCGGCCGCGGCGCTGCTCTTCGGCGAGATCCGGCAAGAGCGCGCCCCCGTCGCGCACGCTCCCGGCGCGCGCCCGCCCGCCGCTGAGGCCGCGGCGGCGGCCGCGCCGCTGCTCCCGCTGATCGAGGCGCGCTCGACCGCCGCGCTCTTCGATCCGGCCGCGCCGTTCCCCAGGGAGGGCGGCCACACGGCGCGGATCGACCGCATCGCCGCCGCGCGCGCGTCCGATCTGCGCCAGAACCGCTACGCGGCGTGGGGGGTGCGCTGATGCTGCGCGCTCGCCTCGCCGCCGCCTGCCTGGCGTTGCTCGCGGCCGCGCACGTCGGGTGCGCGCGCGACGACGCGCAGGCGCGCGCCACCGGCGCCCGGGGCGAGTCGGCGTGCGCGTGCGCCCCGACGCAGGTCGTCGACCCGACGCTGCTCGCCTTTCTCTCCAGGGCGCGCGCGGCGCACCACACGGCCGACGTGACGCTCGGCGCCGGGGATCGCGCCGCCGCGATCCGAGCCCTCGAGGGGATCATCGCCGCGCCGAGGCCGCCGGGCACGCCGCCGGAGGTCGCCGAGGTGATCGCGGACACCTACGCCCGCCTGGCGGAGATCCGGGGCGAGGCCGGCGAGTTCGACGCCGCGGCGCGCGACGTCGAGGCGGGCCTCGCGCTGGCGCCCGCGCCGTCCCACTTCCAGGGCCACCTCTACGAGGTGGCGGGCGTGGTCGAGGAGCGCCGCGCGAAGTCGCTGGACGAGCGGGGTGAGCGCGAGGCGGCCGCGCAGGTCCGCAAGCGCGCGGTCGGGCTGCTGGAGCGCGCGATCTCGATCCAGGACCAGGTTATCACCGAGGCCCTGAAGAGCGCCCCCGAAAACCCGCGCTGAAGCGCGCGTCCGAGGAAGCGCGCGGCCGCCGTGGTCTGCAATTGCGACGCGCGCGCGTTCCTCGCTAGACTCGTCGAGAGGGGCCGCTGCCCGAGCCGATGACGTTCCGTGTTCCAAGGCTTAAGCCCGGGTACGACCTCAAGTCGCTCCCGCTGAAACCCGCGGAGGCGTTTCTCCTCTCCCGGATCGACGGCGTCCTGACCGATCGGGATCTGTCCTTGATCACGGGCATGTCGCACGCCGACACCGTGGAGACGCTGCGACGCCTGCGCGACCTCGGCGCGATCACGCTGGACGGCGACGTCGCCGGGCAGCCTCCGCCGCGGGGCGCCTCCGACGCCGGGCGGCGCGGGGGCGCGGCGGACGCGGACAGGGCGATGTCATCCGGGGGCGAGCCGGTCCCGCCGCTCGGCCGGGATGCGCTCCATCAGGTGGAATCCCCGCCGCTCTACGATCCTGCCGAGCTCGACGAGCCGGTCGAGCTCACCCCCGAGCGGAAGCGGCGGATCCTCGACCTCTACTACCGGCTCGATGACCTCAGCCACTATGCGCTGCTCGGCGTCTCGGACCAGGCGGACAAGAAGCAGATCAAGAGCGCCTATTACCTGCTCGCGCCGGAGTTCCACCCCGACACCTACTTCCGGAAGCAGCTCGGCTCGTACAAGCAGAAGATCGAGGCCATCTTCACGCGCGTCACGCTCGCGCACGACACGCTGACGTCGAAGCAGCGGCGCGCCGAGTACGACGGGTACCTCGAGCAGACCCACAAGAACCGGGCGATGGCGGCGCTCATCGAGCAGACGCCGCGCGACATCGCCACGATCACCACCGCCGTCGACGCCTCGGTGCGCGCCGCCTTCGCCGATCCGCGCGATGTGGCCGCGTCTCCCGGGCGCTACTCCTCCGACCGCGCGCCCACGGAGCAGGCCGCTGCGCGCCCGCCCGCCGCGGAGCAGGCCGCTGCGCGCCCGCCCGCCGCGGAGCAGGCGGCTGCGCGCCCGCCCGCCGCGGAGCAGGCCGCGCCCGCGACGTCCGCCTGGGCCGCGACGCCCGCGCCGCCGTCCCACGAGGGGAGCTCGGCGGACGGCGGCGCGCCGGCGCGGGCCGCGGCGGCGAGCGCGCCGGTCGCGCCCGCGCCGAGCGCGAAGGATCGACGGGAGACGTTCGCGCGCAAGCTCACCGGGGGCCTGCGGCGCGGGCCGGCGGGCGCGCCCTCCGCGGCGACCGCCGCGGCGTCGGTCGCGGCGTCTCCTGCGGCGCCTGTCGCGACGACCGTCGTCGTGACCACGCCGAGGGCCCCGGCCGGCCTCCGCTCGCCCGAGTCGATGCGGGCGGTCGAGTCGCTCAAGGCGCGGTACGACGCCGCGCGCAGCGAGGCGCTGCGCAACCAGATCGCCCGGCACGCCGAGGCGGCCCGGGTCGCGCTCGAGCGGAACGACTACGCGGCCGCGGCCAACGCGTACCGGATCGCCGCGTCGCTCGCGCCGGACGACGTCGCGCTCCAGAAGGCGTCGGCCGACGCGCAGCGCCTCGCGGCGGCGACGCTGGCGGACGGCTACCTCAAGCAGGCCCACTACGAGGCGCAGAATGGGCGCTGGTTCGACGCGGCGCTGAGCTACGCGAAGGTGTGTAACGGTCGCCCCGACGACGCCGGCGCGCACGAGCGGGTCGCCTACGCGACGCTGCAGACCGGCGAGAACACGCGGCGCGCGGTGGAGTTCGCGCGGCGTGCGGTCGAGCTCGTGCCCTCGTCGGTGGAGTACCGGCTGACGCTGGCGCTGGCGTACTCGGCCGCCGCGCTCGCGAAGAGCGCGAACGGCGAGTTCGACCGCGCCGCCGAGCTGGCGGGCAACGAGCCCAGGCTGCGCGGCCTCGTCGCGCAAGCGCGCGAGCAGGCGAAGCGATACGGGAAGCAAGTCTAGTGCCGCCGCCGCAGATCCCGCCGGCGCTTCGGCTCCCCGGCGGCTGAATTTCGCGAGGGACGAAGCCCTGTTTCCTTCAGGCGTCGACAGGTGCGCGCGCGTGTGCGTCGTGGCCGCTCGTCGCGTGATGGCTCCGCCGCGCCGACCCGGGGTGGGCGGGGAGGCGCCGACTTCCGCGGGGGCACCGCACGATTGGCCCGCTCGGCTCCGCGAAACGTTCTAGCATCGTGACCTCGGCGGCCGTTCGGGCCGAAGATCACAAGAGGAGCAGCGGCATCGATGGAGCGTGTCATCGGCATTGACCTTGGCACCACGAACTCGTGTGTTGCCATCGTCGAGGAGGGCGTCCCGACCGTCATCCCGAATCGCGGTGGGTACAAGACGACGCCGTCCATGGTCGCGATCACCGAGGCCGGCAAGCGGCTCTGCGGGCACATCGCGAAGCGGCAGGCGATCACCAACGCCGAGAACACGGTCTACGCCGCCAAGCGGCTGATCGGCCGCAAGTGGTCGTCCCCGCAGGTGAAGAACGCGATCCTGACCGCCTCGTACAAGATCGTCGAGGGGCCGCACGGGGACGTCCGCATCCAGCTGCGCGACAAGACGTACTCGGTCCCCGAGATCAGCGCGATGGTCCTCCAGGAGATGAAGCTGTTCGCCGAGGACTACCTCAACGAGCCGATCTCGAAGGCGGTGATCACCGTCCCCGCCTACTTCAACGACAACCAGCGGCAGGCGACGAAGGACGCGGGCCAGATCGCGGGGCTCGACGTCATCCGCATCGTCAACGAGCCGACGGCGGCGGCGCTCGCGTACGGGTTCGGCAAGAACGTCGAGAAGACGATCGCCGTGTTCGACCTCGGCGGCGGCACCTTCGACATCTCGGTGCTCGAGATCGGCGCGGGCGGGGTCTTCAAGGTCATCGCCACCGCGGGCGACACGTTCCTCGGCGGCGAGGATTTCGACGCGCGCGTCATCGACTGGCTGGTGCAGGGCTTCAAGGAGCAGCACGACGTCGACCTGCGGCAGGACAGGATGGCGCTCCAGCGGCTCAAGGACGCGGCCGAGAAGGCGAAGTGCGAGCTCTCCAGCGTGCTCGAGACCGAGATCAACCTGCCGTTCATCATCTCGAGCGCGCGGAACGAGGCGCTGCACCTCCAGCGCACGCTCTCGCGGGCCGAGCTCGAGGGGCTGTGCGAGGACCTCGTCGAGCGGTGCATCGAGATCTGCAGCCAGACCCTCGAGGACGCGCGGCTCGAGCGCGACGAGATCGAGGACGTGGTGCTCGTCGGCGGCATGACCCGCATGCCGCGGGTGCAGGAGGCCGTGCGCGACTTCTTCGAGCGCGAGCCGTGCAAGGGGGTGCACCCCGACGAGGTGGTCGCGCTCGGCGCGGCGGTGCAGGGGGCCGCGCTCGTGGACGAGACGAAGCAGATGATCCTGCTCGACGTCACGCCGCACGCGCTCGGCATCATGACGTTCGGGTCCAACTTCGAGGAGCTCATCCCGCAGAACACGACCGTGCCCACGGCCCGGTCGAAGATCTTCACGACGAGCCGCGACAACCAGACCGCGGTCAAGATCCTGGTCATGCAGGGCGAGCACACGAAGGCGACCGACAACGAGCTGCTCGGCGAGTTCATCCTCACCGGCCTGCGCCGCGCCCCGAAGGGCCAGGTCGAGATCGAGGTGACGTTCGAGATCAACAGCGACGGCATCGTCTCCGTGAGCGCGAAGGATCTGGAGACGGGCCAGCAGCAGTCGATCCAGGTCACCGCCTCGAGCGGCCTCACGAAGGAGGAGGTCGGCGAGATGATGGAGGCGGCGAAGGAGTACCTCGTCGATCGCCGCGCGAGCGACCAGTTCGAGGGCGTCCGGCAGGAGGCCGAGAAGCTCATCGCCGAGATCGAGCGCATGTTCCCGCAGGTCGAGCAGATCGTGGCGTCGAGCGATTTCGGCCGCGACGCCATCGGCAAGGCGCGCGGGATCGTCGACCGCTCGCGTCAGGCCATCGGCCGGCGCGACGCGGCCGCGGTCAAGGAGCAGATGGAGGCGCTCTCGCGCACCCACCGGATGTTCAAGGGTGTCGTAGCCCGGCCGCAGGGGTGAACCGTGGCCGCGATGAGGGAAGACAATGCGGTCGGTGCCGCCTGACTCCAAGACCCTGGATGCCTCCTGGGGGCACGACGAGGTGGACGAGCTCGAGGACACCCAGCCGGTCGCCTCCAAGGAGATCCTCGCGCACGCCGCGCGCGCGCGCGAGGGGCAGGGGTCACCCCGCATGGAGACCCCGCCGTCCGGCGTTCCCCTGAAGCCGGACGCCGAGGGGAAGATCACCCTTCCGCCGCCGATCCCGGTCAGCGAATACGTGGCAAAGATGATGACCCGTCGCTCTCACTCGAGCTCCGAGATCACCGCCCAGCGGCCGCGCCCGCCCGAGGTCCCGGCGGAGGGGTACCCGCCGCCGCCCGCCCGCAGGACGATCCCCTGGGAGCCGCCGCCCGGCAGCGCCTTCTCGGGCAAGCACGGCGCGCCGTCCCGGGAGGGCGCGCAGCTCGGCCTGGAGTGCGATGAGCCGGGGGTGCCGTCGCGTCCCGGCGGGCGGTTGGGGTTCGGGTCGCTCGACGTCGAGCGCGAGCTCGGGCCGGACCTCGACGACGATCTCCTGCGCGAGCCGGGCGAGCCGTACCCGCACGGCTTCGGCGAGATCGACGTCTTCGGCGGCCCCCCGGTCGACTCGCGGGACGTTCGCATCCCGTCGATCGCGAGGGGCCGCGCGCCCGGTCCGGACGACGGCGGGCCGCTGGGCATCGATTTCCGCCTCGACCTCGGGCTCGGCTTCGAGGATCCGGGCCTTCCCCTGGAAGAGCAGCCGATCACGCCGCCGCCCGGCACGCTCCGTTACGGCCTGATCGTGGAGGACGACGAGCCCGCCTTCCGCGGCGGGACGGGCGCGCTCGCCGGATCCACCTCGTACCAGGTCTCGGGCGACGTGCAGGGCGGTCCGCGCGCGCCGCGCCCGCTCGAGACCGAGCGCTCGCCGGCGTCCGCCACGAGGGGTGACCGGGGGGTTCATTCCCGCGCGACCGCGCCCCAGCTCAGCATCCCGGGGCCGCGGGAGCAGATGCAGCACCGGTTCGACCAGGGCGACTTCGGCGGCGCGCTCGTGCTCGCGGAGGGCCTGCTCGAGGAGAACCCGAAGGACTGGGTGGCGCGGCAGTACGCGGATAGCTGCGTCGAGATGCTGCGGCAGATGTACCAGTCGCGCCTCGGCGACGGCTCGCGCGTGCTCCGCATCGCGGTGTCGCCGGACCAGCTCCGCTCGTTGAACCTCGATCACCGCGCGGGCTTCCTGCTGTCGTGCATCGATGGGTACAGCTCGATCGACGAGATCCTCGACGTGTCGGGCATGCAGACGCTCGAGGCCCTCCGGATCCTGTACGAGCTCGTGCAGGAGGGGATCGTCTGCAGCGCCTAGCCGCCGGGATGGCCTGAGATCGCGGCGTCGTGCCCCGGATCGCGCCGGGCGGGCCGCGGCGACCCCCGACACAGCTTTCCGCGATGGCCCTGGCTCGCTAGGTTGCGCGGGTGCGCACGGCTCTCCAGGCCGCTGTCGGTCTCCTCCTCGCGCTGCTCGCCGGCCGCGCGGGCGCGTCGCTCCTCGCCACGATCGCGCTCGGCGCCCCTTCGCCGCCGCCGCCGACCGACCTCGCGGGCGCTGCCGCTGCTGCCGCTGCTGCCGCCCCGGCAGGCGCTGCCGCTGCCGTCCTTCCTGCGCCGGCCCCCTCGGCGTCCGCGCCCTCACCCGACGCCGCGCTGGCGGCGCGCGCCGACCCGATCGCGAGCTACACGCTGCGGGCGAGCCTCGATCCGGCGCAGCACACGATGCGCGGCGAGGGGACGCTGGTCTGGCGCAACGCCTCGCGCGCGCCGCAGCGCGAGCTGTTCGTCCACCTCTACCTGAACGGCTTCAAGAACCCGCGCACCGCCTTCCTCCGCGCGCCCGTCGGCGGCTTTCGCGGCAGCGAAATTTTGTATGATTACGGGCACATCCAGGTAACGCGATTCGCCGTGCGCGAGATGGGAGGCGCGGACGTGTGGCCCGGGGGGAAGCCCACGACGCCCGGCGACCCCGAGGACGAGACCGACATCCGCGTGGAGCTGCCGCAGCCCGTGGCGCCCGGGGACGCGATCACGATCGACCTCGCGTGGGACGCGCACCTCCCCTCGCTCGCGCTGAGGACGGGCCACCACGGGAGCTTCCACATGGTGGGGCAGTGGTTCCCGAAGATCGCGCGCCTCGAGCCCGACGGGACCTGGGCGCATTTCGCTTACCACCGGCTCTCGGAGTTCTACGCGGACTTCGGCGCGTACGACGTGACCGTCGACGTGCCGGAGGGCTTCACGGTCGGGGCCACGGGCCGGCTCGTCGAGGAGCAGCGGCGCGACGGGCGGGCGGTCCGCCGGTTCGTGCAGGACGACGTGCACGACTTCGCGTTCGCCGCGTGGGACCGCTTCCGCGAGATGCGCGCGACGACCGAGGACGGCGTCGCGATCCGGTGCCTGTTCCCAGCGGGCAACGAGCGCGAGGCGGCGCTCGAGATCGACCTGGTCCGGTTCGGCCTGTCGCGCCTCGGCGCGGCGTTCGGCCGCTACCCGTACGGCACGCTCACGATCGTGCACCCGCCCGAGGGCGCCGAGGAGGCCGGCGGGATGGAGTACCCGACGCTCATCACGACCGGCGGTAGCTGGCTCTGGCCCGCGGTGGGCGTGCGCTTCGTCGAGACGGTCACGATGCACGAGCTCGCGCACCAGTGGTTCTACGGCCTGGTCGCCACGAACGAGCACCGCCACCCGTTTCTCGACGAGGGCCTCACCACGTACGCCGAGGCCGACGCGCTGCGCGCGCGCTACGGTGACGGCTCCGCGGCGCGGCTGCTCGGGATCGAGCTCGACCTCCTGGCGCAGTACCGCGTCGGCGCGATCGCGTCGGGCCACAACGGCGCCGTCGCGCAGCCGGCGACGGCGTTCATCGACGGCGAGGACTACGCCGGGCTCGCGTACACGCGGCCCGCGGTGCTCCTCGCGACCCTCGCGGGCGTGTACGGGGAAGACGTGGTGCGCCGCGCCGTCGGCCGCTACGCGCGCGAGAACCGCTTCCGGCACCCGGGCCCCGAGGCGCTGCTCGAAGCGATGCGGCGGGAGGCGGGCGACGAGGCGGCCGAGGCGCTCCGGGCCGGGCTCTTCGAGGGCGCATGGGTCGACTACGCCGTCGCGACGTTCCAGTCGTGGCCCGCGGACGCCGCGCCGGACGCTCCCCCAGCGGACGCCGGGGCGGACGCTCCGCCCGCGGACGCCGGGGCGGACGCTCCGCCCGAGGGCGGCAGCGAGGCGCCGGCCTACCGCGGGCACGCCGTCGTGCGGCGCCGCGGCTCCCTCGTGCTCCCCGTCGACGTCGAGCTGCACGGCGCGGACGGCGGCGTGCAGCGGGCGCGGTGGCCGGCGCGCGAGAGCGTCGCCAGGATCGCGTACGCCGGCGCCTCGCCGCTCGTCGCCGTGGTGATCGATCCCGACCGCCGGGTGCTGCTCGACGACGACCTCGCGAACAACGCGCGCCGCTCGGACCGAGACCTCCTCGCGCCCGCGGTGCTCTCGCGCGCGAGCTTCGGCGTCGGGCTCGCGCTCACGCTCCTCGGACCATGAGCGCGCCGGCGGAGCAGGCAGCGACGGAGGAGGGCGCGCCGGCGGCAGGAGGGGCCGCAGCGGAGGAGGCCACGAGGACGCCGAGCTCGCCGGCCGTCACCCGGGCCGAGCTGCCAGGCGCCCCACCGGCCCCACGGCGCCCCGCCGCGCACCAGCGGCTCGGCGCGGTCGCGCTCTACTTCGGCCACCGGGCGGTCGCCTCGGTCGTCGTCGCGACCCCGCTGTCCGTCCTCGCGGCCGAGGTCGTCGGCCACCACCCCCGCGGCGACGCCATCCTCTTCGACCCCGGCGGGCTGATGCTCACCGAGCTCGGCCGCCTCGCGGCGGTCGCCGCCTCGTCGCTGGCCGCCCAGCTCGGCGCGGGCGCCCTGATCGCCGCCGCGCTCGGGCTGGTCCCGCTCGCGGTGCTCCTCGCCGCCTTGAGCCAGGGCGGGCCGCTCTCCGCGCAGGCCCTCGGAGGCCGCGTGGCGCGCGCCCTCGGCCCGCTCGCGCTGCTCTGGGGCCTGGCGCTCGGGGCCCAGGTCACCGCGGCGGCGCTCGTCCTGCTCCCCGGGATGCAGCTGTGCGCAGAGCTCCTGGTCCTGCCGCGCAGCCGCGATATCGCGGCGGTCGTCGTCGCCGCGGCCGCGCTGGTGCCGGTCGCGGCCATCGGCCTGCTCCACGATCTCGCGCGCGTCGCCCTCGTCGACGAGCAGCGGGGCTTCTACGCCGCGGCCTCGAGGGGGCTCGCCACCCTGCAGGCCGCGCCGCTCGCGGCGGCCTGGGCCTGGGCTTCCCGCGGCGCCCTCGCGATCGTCGCGCTCGCCTGCGGGGCGTGGGGTATCCACCTCGCCGGCGTCGGAACCGGCCCGCGGGTCGCCGCCGCCTTCGCCGCGCAGCTCATCGCGCTCGCCGTCGCCGCCTACCTGCGCGCCTCCTGGCTCGCGGCCGCCCTGCGGCTGTCCGATCGCGCCGCGGCTCCTGGGCTTTGAAAGCATGAACGGGCGGAACACGATGCAGAATCGCTTGACATGGCCCCCCATCCGCGTAACGTAGCCCGCCCGTGACCGACGCCTCGGCGTAAGCGCGGGGCCCGCAGCAAGCCCAGGTAGCTCAGTTGGTAGAGCAGAGGATTGAAAATCCTCGTGTGGGCGGTTCGATTCCGTCCCTGGGCACTATTCCTTCCTTCTTGTGCCGGCGAGCAGGCGCTGCCGCTCCGTCCTCACGTTCGTGCGTGAGCCTCTGCCTCGCCCGGATCCGCTCGTGTTGTTGCATCCAGGTTGATTCCGCCTTTCTCAGGCGATCTCAACAGCGGGTCGCCGGCGTGGGCGCGACGCTCTGTTCAGGAGTACTTTCGCGGGTTTGGCCCACATCGGGTGACAGTGGAACTTGGTTCCGGTGCGGTAGCGATCCTGATAAGGTGGCGGGGGGACCACTCGTTGCAACCTGAACACTCCGGAGGCGCCCCAGGGAACGGCGCCTCCTCATGGAGGCTCCCTCATGACCGATCGTCGTGTCGACTCCTCGCGAAAGAGCTCTCCGGAAACGGCCTCCGCTTCCGACTCGGCGCCGCGGAGCCGGCCGACCGCGCCAGCTAACCAGGCCAGCGAGGCAGCGAAGAAGAAGAAGATCCTCGTCGTCGACGACTCGCTGACTTCCCTGCTGTCGCAGCAGCTCACGCTCGGCGTGGACGATTACGACATCGTCATCGCGCGCAACGGCAAGGAGGCCATTGCGAAGGCGGTGGCCGAGCGCCCCGATCTCATCCTGATGGATGTCGTCATGCCCGCCATGGACGGCTTTCAGGCCTGTAGATGGCTCCGCGCGTTCGACGCGACCAAGACGGTGCCGATCATCATGATGACGACGAGGAGCGATCAGACGAGCATCAAGATCGGCTTCGCCAACGGATGCACCGACTACCTCATCAAGCCTTTTGACAGCGACACGCTGCTCACGAAGGTCCGCACCCACCTCGGCGAATAGGCAGCTCGCGTCGGGGCGTCGGAGGCGGGGCTCCAGGGGCCGGGCCAGACCTCCGCACGAACAGGCGGGCGGCGCGCGGTCACCCCTCAGTCATTGATGGCGGCCCAGAACAGGAGGCCGGTCGGGAGATCGGTGCAGCTCCCCAGGTTGTCGACCTCCTGACGGCACCCGTCGACGTCGACGTCCCCAC
Organism: Sorangium sp. So ce119; assembly: GCF_051524405.1. Taxonomy (NCBI): domain Bacteria; kingdom Pseudomonadati; phylum Myxococcota; order Polyangiales; family Polyangiaceae; genus Sorangium; species Sorangium sp. So ce119. The sequence continues at coordinate 2,076,028 of NZ_CP150310.1, forward strand.
CCCGGCACGCGAACTCGTCTTCCACGCACGAGATGGCCGCGTCGAACTGCTCCTCGCAGCCCTGTGCCTCCGCCTCGTGCTCGGCGTCTTCCAGGTTGTCGATGCAGTCGTCTTCGTCATCCGGGCTGCAGTCCCCGGTGCAATCACACCTGTCCTCGCACAGGCTCGAGATCGAGCTCCCACAGCCCGGGAGCAGGGCGAGCGCAAGGGCGACCGTGAACGAGCAAGCGAGCTTCAACGTGTACCTCCAACTTGGTCGCGCGGCGCGCGAGCTACGATGATGTGGCTTGTCTATCGCGTCCGCGGAGGAGGTACAAGCCGCACGTTCGCCGTCCCGGGGCGCTCGGCGCGGCCTCCGCGAGCTCCCCGTCGCGCTCCCGCGGCCCGCGCGGGTCCGCGGTGACTCCGCTGCTGCCAGGCAACATGAGCGAGATCGGACGCCTCCACGGCGGATACTCCGCGCCGGCGACGAGCGATGTCGGACATGGATACCCGCTCATGCGGGGTTCTCGACCCGTCATCGCACAGAACGCGCGATTTCGCGCGGTCTCGTTCAGTTCCGCTTCGCGTCCGCGGGCTGCGCCGGCCAGAGCCGCCGGAAGCCGACGCCGAGGAGGACGCCGTCGTCGCGCTGCACCAGGCCGCCGAAACGGCACTTCTCCACCAGCGTGCCCTCGGCCAGATCGCCGCCGTCCTGGAACCGGATGCGCTGACCCTCGCTCAGGGCAGCAAAGACGCGCGCGTCGGACGCGACCGCGACGAGCGCCTCCGGCGCGGGGACGCGCAGCGGCGCGGTGTCCGCGTGCTGCGCGCGGTGAACCACGCCGCGACTGGTGGTGGCGTGCGCGAGCAACGAGCGCCTTTGTTCGTCTTGGACGGAAGATTGGGTCTCCGTGGCGTCGATCCAGATGTCGACCGTGGCGCCGCGCCTGAACAGGACCACGCCGGGCAGCGCTTTGCCTGCGGCGGTGGTCAGCGTGACCAGGTCGCCCACGCCCGGCTCGGTCGACGCGCGCCCGCCGAGGCGCTCGCGCACGGCGTCCACCGTCGGCTTCGGGGAGGCGGACGCCGCGACGCGAACGAGTTTGTCCAGCTTGACCAGGGGCAGCGAGAGCTTGCGCGACATCGGACCGGCCCATTCTACGCGAACCGGCGCGCGCCCGCCTGCGCGCGGTCCTGGAATCGCTCCGGGATCCGCCCGGGCGATGCGCGCAGCCGGGCGCGCGGTCCTGGAATCGCACCGGGGTCCGCCCGGGCGACGCGCGCAGCCGGGCGCGCGTCCTGGAATCGCTCCGGGATCCGCCCGGGCGATGCGCGCAGCCGGGCGCGCGGGGCCTGCGGGCGCCCCGTCACGGCAGCGATCGGATGAACCGGTGGACCTCTTCGTTGAACCGGTCCGGCTCCTCGAGAAAGGGGCAGTGGCCGCTCTCCTCGAAGACGAGGAGCCGCGCGTCGGGGAGGTGGCGAACGAGGTGCTCGCCGGCCGCGACCGGGACCAGCTTCTCGTCCCGCCCCATGACGACCAGCGATGGAACCGCGAGCGAACGGAGGACCGGACGATAATCCCGCATCGTCTGATCGAAGAGGATCGACCCGGCGATCGACTCCTGCATGCGGGTGATCTCATCGAACATCCACCGCCGGTCGGCCTCGCCCGGCGGATCCTTGAACATGAGAGAGATGAACTCGCGCGCGAAGGCGTCGCGGTCCGTCTGGAGCTGCTCCATCGCCTCTGTCAGCGCCGGGAGGTCGAACGCGCCGAGCGGCCAGTCTGGCCACTTGAAGTCGGAGGGAGACTGCTCGACGAGCACGGTCGCCGCGAGGCGCGCGGTCCCGAACTGCCTCACGTACTCCCAGATCACGAGGCAACCCATCGACCACCCGACGAGCACCACCCCGTCGAGCGCGAGCCGCTCCAGGAACACGCGGAGATCGCGCGCATAGGTGGGGAGGGTGTGGCCCGACGGCACCTGGGTCGAGCGGCCGTGCGCCCGCAGGTCGGGCGCGACGGCGCGGTGGCCGGCGGAGAAGTACGGGAGCTGGCGGTGAAAGAAACGCCCGCTCATGCAGACGCCGTGGAGAAACACGATCGGACGACCGTGCCCGAGCTCCTCGTAGTAGAGCTCACAACCTCCGAGGTCCAACCGAGCCATCGAGCACCTCCTGGAGGATCGGTCCCAGGCTGGTCAGGCGCGGCCACCCCGGCGCGTCAGCGCGGCGCCGGCCGCGGCAAACCCGGCTAGAGGCCGATGGCGCCGCGGTACATCCATCCTGTCTTCCCCCGGTGCTCGATCTTGTACCAATCGTTCTGTCGGCCAACGAGCTTGACGCGAGTCCCGCGCACGAGGCGCATGACCACATCGCCCTCCTTGGGCGCCCCACGGACGAGCGCGGTATCCCAGCTCACGGTGGCGAGGCCGCTCGCCGCGGTCTCGCTCGTGGTCGTGCCGGCAGCCTGCTCCTGCTCCTCGCCGCCCGCCTCGGTCTTCGGAGCTTCCGGCTGCGCGCCCGGGGGGACGAAGGTGGCGGTGTAAACAAGGGAGTAACGGCGGTACTTGTGGGGGACTTCCTCGAGGGAAACGTTCGAGAACTCGCGCGCGGCGCACTGGAGAATGCCGCTGACCGTCGAGGAGGGCAGGCCCGTCTTCTTCCCCTTGACGACCTGGACCTCCTTCTTCTCGAAGTCGAGCTCGAAGCCGATCGGGAGCTTGCCCTCGACGCCGAGCGCCGCCGGGCACTGCGCGAGCTCCTTCAGCCGCGGCAGCGCGAGCGGGTCGAACTGGAGCTCGCCGCACTCCTCGATCTTCTTGTTCTTCTTGTCCGAGCAGCGCGTGATCCTGCCCGGGCCGACCACGATCTGCTGCTGGTTCTTCGCGGTGGCCTCGGGGGGCTTCGCGTCGGGCTCGGCGGTGCCGGGCGCGGCGGCAGCGGGGGAGGGCGCCGCGGGGGCCGCGCTCTCGGCCGTCGTCGGCTTGAGGTCGCCAGGGACGCTCGGGCCGATGCGGACGCCGGCCAGCCTGGGCCAGGCGACGCCGACGACGAACCCCACGAGCGCGATCACCCCCACCCGTGACCAGACCGGCTGCTCATCGCCGGGACGGGGGATGTCGACCGTCAGCGGGCGCTGCCGCTTCGCCATGTCCGCCTTCGCCATGCCTGCACGTCGCCTAGCACAGGTGGGCCGCCAGAACGAAATAGTCCGTTCGAGCAGGGCCGCTCAGCGAGCACCCGCGGGCGCTGCGGCCGCCGCGACGCCGGCCGCCTCGAGGAGCGGTCGCACCCTGGACTGCGCGATGGCGTAGACAGCGCTCACGCCGTCGCGCCGGGCATAGACGACGTTCGTGCCGCGGAAAGCGTCGCCCGCGCCGATCGCGATCGTGAAGGACCCCCCCGGGGGGCGCGGCGCGCCCGCGCCGCCCCCGGCGGGCGCGGAGGCCGGCCGGGCCAGATCGACGGCGATCCGGAGCCGCGGCGGGGTCAGGCCGTGGTGCTGCTCCGGCTTGCCCAGGGCGACGGCGCCCTCGGCGCGCAGGTCGGCGAGCGCGTCGCGGACGCCCGCGGCGGCGGCGGTGGCGCGCGCCTGATCGGCCGCCCCCGCGACGGTGAAGCCGCCCGGGGAGGCCTCGAGCACGACCGGCTTGCCGCTGGCCGGGGTGAGCGTCACCCGCGCGACGTCCTCGGGCGCGACGGCGAAGACGTCGCGGCGGAGGAGCAGGCGCCCGGCCGCGGCCTCGAGCGCCGGCGGCGCGACGAACACCGCGGCGCCTGCGCCGGCGCGCGCGAACGAGCCTGCGCCGGCGCGCGCGCCGATCTCGACCCGGGCCGCGCGCGCGGCGGCGTCGCCCGCGGCGCCGCCAGGGTCGGGCGCGGAGCTGAGCTCGGCCTCGACAACGAGCCGGGGCGCGGCGAGCCCGTAGCCCTGGCCGGGGTCCGGCGCGAGCCAGCGCTCGGCCTTGAGGCCGCCGAGCAGCTCGGCGAGCTCCTCCGCGAGCGCGTCGTCGGCGGCCAGGCCCGCGCCGCTCGGCTCGACGAGCTGCCAGGCGCCGTCGCCCGTCCGGCGGAGCCGCTGGACCAGGCCGGGGCGCTCGACGCGCAGCGCGCTGATCCGATCGGGCGGGAAATCGAACACCTGCATGGAGCGCAGCGAGACCTCCGAGGGGAGGAGCGCCCCGGCGGCCGCGGCCGGGATCTCGGCGATCGCGCCGTCCTCGAGCCGCCGGACGTGCACCACGCCGGCCTGCTCGGCGCCGATCTCGAGCGTCTCGATCCGCTCCTGCGGCTCGCCCTCGCGCGGGGACTCCGCCGGCGTCGAGAGGACGCGGAGCGTGGCCCGCGGCGGATCGAGGCCGAGCGCGCGGGGGTCGCTCGCCGTCGGGAGCAGGCGCGTCGCGCGCACGTCGAGGATCGCCTGCACGAGCGCGCGGCCCGTCTCGGTCGGGACGGGCCGGTCCTCCGGGGCCCGCAGGTGCCACTCGCTGCCGGCGCGCGCGAGCTCCAGCGAGCGCGCGCCGCCCTCGCGGCGGTCGCCGACCGCGAGCTTCACCTCGGCGACCTCGTCGAGCGGCGCGCCGACGAGGGCGAGGTCGACGAAGCGGGACGCGTCCTCGGTGAGCGGATCGAGCGCGCTCTCGTGCACACAGGCGGCCGCGCGCGTGGGCTCGCGCCGCACCGCGACGACGTGGTCGGGCCGGTCCGGGCAGGCGCCGCCGAGCTCGATCACGCCGGGCTTCGCCGAGGGGTCGCTCGGCAGGAGCGTCAGGGTGACCCGGGGGCCGCCGGAGGCCGCGGCCTGCTGCGCCACCTCGTCGGGGAGGAACCCATCGGCCTGCAGGCGGCCGAGCGTCGAGAGCACGCGGTCCATCGCCTCGGCGCTGACCCGGACGCCGCTGCCCTCGGGCGCGCCCTCGGCGAAGCGGAAGCCGGCGCCGCGGCCGCCACCCCACGGGGCGCGCGAGAAGCGCCGCGGGCCGCCGTCGCCGTCGAGCGTGAGCCCCGAGAGCTCCGTGGCGAGGTAGGGGACGAAGCTGCGGGAGCGGAGGCGATCCGGCGGAATGTCGAGCGCCGCGGCGAGCTGCTTCGTGATGACGAAGACGCCCCGGCCGGCGACCTCGGCGTAGACGGCGCCGGGCGGCGTCGGGGCGCTGCCGCCGAGCAGCAGCCGCTCGCGGCGCGGGCCCATCGCGAGCGCGATCGTGAGCCGGGGCGAGGCCAGGCCGAGGGCCGCCGCGTCGGCCGCCTCCGCGGAGACGCGGCGCTCCGCCGTCGCGAACTCCAGGGTGCCGAGGAGCTGGTCGACCGTGGGCTCGTCGGCCGGGTAGCGCTGCCCGTCGATCTCGACGTTCCAGGGGCGCTGGCCCGCGTCGTCGACCTCGCCGCGGGTGAGCCGCGCGGTCTGCGGGGCGCCGGGCGACGCCATCGTCACGGTGAGCTCGGTGATCTCGTCGGGCCGCCACGCCTCGAAGAGGTTCTTCCGGCGGCGCTCGGCCTCGTCCGTGGACACCGAGCCCCGGTCGAGCACGAGGAGCGCGACGGCGGCCGCGGCGGCGAGCGCGACAAGGATCAGCGTCGTCGCGTGCCGGCGGAGGGACCGCATCACGGGGCCCCTTCGCGCTCGGATCCGCCCGGCGAGCCGCGCCCGGCGGGCGAGCCGGGGCCGCCCTTGTCGCCGGCGCGGCGCTCGGAGCCGCGCCGCGAGAGGTGCACGGCGAGGCCGAAGAAGGCGGCCGCGAGCGGCATGTACACGACCACGTAGCGGAAGATGCCGGCGAGCGAGTCCTCGCTGAGGCGGAGGCCCGCCGTGACCGCGGGCTTGTCGGGGATGTCGAGCATGGGCGGGCTCGCGGCGAGCCAGGACAGCGCGCTCTCGACGAACACGGCCGTCCCGCGGAGCTCGGGGCTCTGCCAGTTCGCGCCGTAGAGCGCGCCCGGCGAGCTGATCACCACGACCCGCGGCCCGTGCGCGGCGGTCGACCCGGCGGGCTTCGGCAGCTCGGCGGCGTAGGCGACCGTGAGCGGCCCCGGGTGATCGCCGTCGCGCGGCTTCGGCTCGGACGGGTCCCTGGCCCAGCCGAAGAAATCGACCATGCCAAAGGCCCGGTCGCTCGTGACGAGCAGCGGCGCCGGGGCGATCGGCCCGCCCTTCGTGGGCGCGAGCGAGCTCGCCACCGTGAGCACCGGGCCGAGGCCCAGATCGGCCGCCTTGACGAGCCCCTCGGTGATCGGGTGCGGCTTCACGATCGGCGAGAAGGTCTCGCCGAAGCCCTGCGTCGAGCGGAGCTTCGGATCGAGCTCGAACACGAAGTCCGACCGGAGCTCGACCCCCGCCACGGCGAGGAGGCCCGAGAGCCCGAGGTCCACGTAGCGCTGGTCGCTCTCGTCGGGCACGGGGCCGAGCGCGAGCAGCGCGCTGCCGCCCTCCTCGACGAACGCGCGGTAGCGGGCCACGTCGCGCGGGGGCACGGGCTGGCTCGGCTCGGCGAGGACGAGCACGCGGCAGCGGCCGAGATCGACCTCCGGCGCGGGCTCCTTCGGCGCGGCGCCGGGCTCGTCGCCGTGATCGTGGTCGTGGTCGTGATCGCCGTGGCCGCCGTCGAGCTCCACGACCTCGTAGTTGTTCTTGTTGAGCCGGTCCTTGAGCGCGGCGAGCCCGCCGGCGCCGCCGACCTCGATCGACTTCTCGCCGTGGCCGCCGGCGAAGCAGACCATCGGCCGCTCGCTGCGCACGACGCTGCGGATCGCGCCGGTCAGCGCCTGCTCGAGCCGCGGGCGCGCCCGCAGGTCGTCCTCTTCCTCGACCTCGACCAGGTCGCTCGCGGTCAGGAAGTGCGGCCTGTCGCCGCGCGCGACGATGATGGCCGCGTCCGTGACGATCCGCCCGTCCTCCGTCTTGCCCGCCACGACGCCGTAGCGCTGCTGCACGGCCAGGAACTCGGCCGGGCGCCGGTCCGGGTCGGTCACCTCGACCTGGATCCGCGACGTCTCGGCGCGGTACGCGTCGAGCAGGTGCCGCACCGAGAGCGTCAGCGGGTCGCCCTCGGAGAGCAGGACGTAGACGCGGATCGGCTCCTCGAGCGCGCGCAGCGTCGAGACCGTCGCGTCGCTCAGCGTGTACAGGCCGCCCTGCGTCCAGTCCCAGCGCCTGTAGTGGCGGGCGACGAGCAGGTTGACGAGCACCGCGAGCACCATCGCGGCGATGATGCCGACGCTCGCCGACAGCTTCTCGCCGAGCGAGGTGCCCGGAGGCGGGGGCCCGGCCTGCGCGGACGGAGGGACCCGCGAAGGCGGAGTCCCGACCTGCGCGGACGGAGGGACCCGCGAAGGCGGAGTCCCGGCCTGCGGAGACGGCGGGGCCTGGCGGGGCTGCTCTTCGGCCATCAGCCCCACCTCCACGCGTCCACCGCGCGCACGGTCACGAACAGCGGGAGCGCGATCACCGTGGCGTCGAACACGAGCCGGCGCAGGTCGACGATCCCGCGGGAGAAATCGTTCATCTGCGTCCACACCGAGACGTAGGCGCAGAGGTCGTGCGCCGGGCCGTCCGGGAAGATGAACTCCCCGATGCCGAGGATGAACAGGCCCATCACCGCCATCGTGCTGAGCACCGCGGCCATGAGCTGGCTCTTCGTGAGCGCGCTCGTCATCGTCCCGATCGCGAGGTAGCCGGCGCCGATCGCGACCACGGCGAGGTAGCTCGACCCAACGACCCGCCAGTCGAGCTCGCCGGTCCTCCCGATGAGGACCACGTAGAGCAGCGTCGGCGCCCACATCGCGACGTACGTCACGAGCGCCGCGGCGTACTTCGCCAGCACGACGCCGGTGGACCCCACGGGCGCCGTCAGCAGCGCCTCGATTGTGCCGCTCCTGCGCTCCTCGGCGAAGAGCCGCATCGTGAGCAGCGGGCACACGAAGAGCAGCGGCAGGTAGATCAGGATCGTCTGGCCGAAGAAGACCTGCACCGGGCCCGTGTCGGCCGAGAGCTCCACCTCGCCCGCGAACTGGGTCGCGATCAGGAAGAAGTGCACGCCCTGCACGAGCAGGAACGTGGTGATCAGCACCCACGCGAGCGGCGTCACGAACAGCGAGAAGAGCTCGCGCTTGAAGATCGGCCAGAAGCCCCTCACCGCCGCTCCTTCTCCGTGCCGCCCGTGCCGCGGCGCCCCGCGCTGCCCTTCTTCCGGGACGCCCGCGGGGGCGCCTCGCTGCCGCCGACCGGCCCGGGGGCGGCCGGCCCCCCGGCGGCGCCCTGCTCGCCGCCGTCGTCGCCGGCGGTCAGCTCGGAGAAGACCTGCTCCAGCGAGGGGGCGTGCGGGACGAGCTCGCGCACGCCGATGCCCGCGCCGACCAGCGCGCGCACGAGGCGCTCGGTGGCCTCGCCAGGGTCGGCGGCGGCGTCGAACTCGACCGTGATCCGCGCCGCCTCGCCGGCCGGCTCCGCCTCGGCCGAGCGGACGTCCGCCGCGCCGCGCGCCGCCGCGAGCGCCGCGTCCGCCGCGCCGCGCACGACCAGGCGAACGCCCGAGGCGCGTCGCATCGCGCGCAGCTCGTCGATCGACCCCTCGGCGACGAGCCGCCCGCGCGCGATCACGACCGCCCGCGTGCAGGTCGCCTCGACCTCCGAGAGGATGTGCGTCGAGAGGAGCACGGTGCGGTCGCGCCCGAGCCGGCGCACGAGCGCGCGCACCTCGCGGATCTGGTTCGGATCGAGGCCCGCCGTCGGCTCGTCGAGGATGAGCAGCGGCGGGTCGCCGACGAGCGCGTCCGCGAGGCCGACCCGCTGCCGGTAGCCCTTCGAGAGGTGGCCGATCATGACGCTCGCCACGTCCTCGACGCGCGCGTCGCGCAGGGCGCGCGCGACCGCGTCGCGGCGCGCGCGCCGGGGCACGAGCTTCAGCTCCGCGCGGAAGGCGAGGTACTCCGAGACGCGCATCTCCGGGTAGAGCGGCGAGGTCTCGGGCATGTACCCGAGCGAGGCCCGCGCGCGCATCGGCTCCTCCGCGATGTCGTACCCGGCCACCCGCACGCGGCCGGAGGTCGCGCCGAGGAACCCCGCGAGGATGCGCAGGGTCGTGCTCTTGCCCGCCCCGTTCGGGCCGAGAAAGCCGACGATCTCGCCCTGGTTCACCCGGAACGAGAGATCGCTCACCGCCTGGTGAGGACCGTAGGACTTGGAGAGGTGCTCGACCTCGATCATCGGGACATCGGGGGGTCGGGGCCGTCGGCGCGGCGAACCGTGCTGCGCGCGCCGGCACGCGCACGCACGCTGGAACGATCGCGCGGAACGCTTAGCGCACCGGGCGGGGTAGGGGAAGCGCGCGCCGGGCGTCCGGGCGCCGCGGCGGACGCGGGGCGCGTCGATCGCCGCCGAGTAGCCAGAGCCGCGCGTCTCTGGTAACCCTCCGCCGTCGTGCCCGGCGGCCCGGGCGCTCAGGCCACGGGCCCCTCCGCCGTGCGACGCACCCGGTGCGCCGAGCGCCGCGGCCCCCTCACACCCACCGCTTCACGATGGATCAGACGCTCCTCCGGTCGTATTTCTCGACCATCTACGAGTTCCCCACGGCGGCGGGCACGCTGCGCGTGTCGCTGGACGGCGAGATCGTCCAGGACCAGGCCGGGCTCCCCGACCTCCTGACCCGCAAGTTCGCCGTGCTCACCGCCTACAACCCGCGCTCGATGCTCATCCCTCGCCGGGTGAACGATCAGCGCCACCACGTGCTCCGCGATCTCTTGATCCTCGGGTGCTACCGGGTGGAGCCGTGCGTGGGATCCGAGGCCGAGCCGGAGGGCATCTGGCGCGAGCCGGCCTGGCTCGTCCACGGCATGGACCGCGACGAGGCGATCGCCTTCGGCCGGGTCTTCCGGCAGAACACGATCGTCTTCGCGCAAGGCGGCCGGCCGGAGCTCATCATCACGGACCCGACGGCAGACGACATCGGCCGAACTTTCCAGGGCAACTGGCGCGTTCGGTCGTGACGCTGGGGGCGGCCGCGGACGCGGATCGCCGATTCCATGTTGAAACATACCCGCAAAATGTGGGTTCATGCCCAGGCGTTTAGGGATGGGCGGACCGGCCTCGCTCACCACATGAGGAGACACAGCAGAATGCGCACCCAGGTCACCCTCGCGGCGCTCGCCGCGCTCGGGCTCGTCGCCGGCGCTGGCGGCTGCGGCCAGAACAAGGTCTCGGAGTGCAACGCGCTCATCGAGGTCATCAACAAGGGCGTTCAGAGCATCGAGAAGGGCACCAAGGCTGGCACCGACCAGGGCGGGTCGAGCGAGCTGAAGGCGATGGCCGATGCGATGGACAAGGTGGCGGCCGACGCGGCGCAGGTGAAGCTGACCACCCCGGAGCTGCAGAAGTTCTCGGGCGAGTACCAGGCGATGGCCAAGGACGTCGCCAAGGCCGCGCGCGACCTCGCGACCGCGGCCGACGCGAACGACGCGGAGAAGAGCAACACCGCTCAGGCCGCGATCGAGAAGGCGATCAAGCAGGAAGATCCGCTCGTCGACAACATCAACAAGTTCTGTCAGGCGCCCTGAAGAGGCCGGCCCACCGGGGCCGGGCTCGGCGGGGCGCTCGCGCCGGTCGTGGACAGGCAGGCGCGCGCGCCTCGCGCGGCGCGACGACGCGCGCGCCTGTCCACGGCCTAGCGACCCGTGATCAGGGCACGAAGCGGTAGCCGACCCCGCGCACCGTCACGAGGTGGCGCGGCGCGGCGGCGTCGTCCTCGAGCTTGTTGCGGAGCTGGAGGATGAAGTTGTCGATCGTGCGCGGGGTCCCGTGGTGCGTCGGGCCCCACACCTTGGCCTGGATCTGCTCCCTGGACAGGACCCGGCCGCACGCCTCGGCGAGGCAGAGCAGCACGTCGAACTCGGTCGCCGTGAGCTCGATCAGCGCGTCGCCGCGGCGGACCTCGCGCGTCGCCGCGTTGATCACGATGTCGCCGGCGCGGAGCTGCTCCGCGTCCGCGCGCGCGATCGCGTCGCGCCGGAGCACCGCCTTCACCCGGGCGAGCAGCTCGGCCAGGCTGAACGGCTTCGTGACGTAGTCCTCGGCGCCGAGCTCGAGGCCCATCACCTTGTCCATCTCGGCGCCGCGCGCGGACAGCATGATCGCCGGCAGGGTGCGCCGCTCGCTCCGCAGGATGCGGAGCAGCTCGAAGCCGTTCAGGCGGGGGAGCATCACGTCGATGATGATGAGATCGATCCCGCCGGCGCGGGCGAGCTCGAGGCCGCGCTCGCCGTCCTCGGCCACGAGGACGCGGTAGCCCTCCGCGGTCAGGTTCATCTCGAGACCCATCGCGATGCTGGGATCGTCCTCCACGAGCAGGACGGTCCGCGCTGAGGCTTGAGGGTTCCGGGTCATGCTGGGGACGTCCTCTAGCATGTCCATGTCCGGACCGGAGGCGCCGCGCCTACGGCGGCGCGTCCGCTCCGGCGGCGTGCTTCGCGGCCTCGGGGGGCGCGGCGACGGCGACGGCGTCACGCGCGGGGACGGCGTTGGGCGCGGCGCCCGGCGCGCCCGGCGCGTTGGGCGAACGCTTCCCGGCGGGGCTCGTCCTGGGCGCGTTCCGGATCGGCAGCACGAGCGTGAACGTGCTGCCCTTCCCCGGCTCGCTGTCCACGAGGATCCTGCCCCGGTGCGCGCGGATGACGTGCTTGACGATCGACAGCCCGAGCCCGGAGCCCTCCTGCTGCCGGGCCAGGAGATCGTCGACCCGGTAGAACTTCTCGAAGATCCGCTTGTGCTCCTTGCGAGCGATGCCCTTGCCGTTGTCTCGCACGGTGATCAGCGCCGACCGGTTGACGACATGGGCGGAGACGCAGATCTTCCTCGGCTGACCGCCGTACTTGTAGGCGTTCGAGAGCAGGTTGACGATCGCGTCGACGAGCGCGCTCCGATCGCAGAGCACGGGCGGGAGGTTCGCGTCGACGTCGATGTCGAGCTCGACGCTGCGCTTCTCGCGGGTCGGCTCGAAGGCGTGGACCGCCTCGTCGACGACATCCTCGAGGCGGTGCTCGGAGAGCTCGTAGACGCGCCGGCCGCTCTCCATGCGCCCCCAGTCGAGCAGCCGGTCGATGAGCTGCTGGAGGCGGGCGCTCTCCTTGGTGAGCGCGTCGATGCAGCGGTCCTCGCTGACCGTGTCGCCGCGCCGGAGCTTGAGCGTCTCGGTGAACATCCGGATCGACGTGAGCGGCGTGCGCAGCTCGTGCGAGACCTTGGACACGAAGTCGGCCTGGAGCTCGGACAGGTTGCGCTCGCGCCGGAGGAACACCCACACGAGGATGACCCCGGTCGCGAGCGTCCCGCAGAACGTGAGCACCAGGATGCCCATGATGAGGTTGTACTGGGCCTCGCCGAGCACGAGCAGGAGGAAGCCGACGCCCGACAGGAGCACGCCGGGGACGATGACGAGGTAGACGAGGAGCTGGATGATCCGCCGGTAACCGAGCGTGGTGAGGTCGCGCCGCGGGGTCCGCATGACCGCAGCTTAGTTGGGCCGCGCGCCGCCCGCGAGCAGCCTCGGGCGCGGGCCTACGGCTCGATCCGCTCCAGCACGAGCGCGGGCGCCTCGGCCGGCGCCGGGCCGAGCCGGAAGGCCGCGCGGACGCGATCGGCCGCGGCCTGCGCGTCCTCCGTCCGGCGGGCGTGGATGCGGGCGAGGGGCGCCCCGCGGTCCACGCGGTCGCCGCGCGCGGCGGCGAGCTCGATCCCCACGGCGGGGTCCACGCGCTGGTCGGCGCGCGTCCGTCCGGCGCCGAGCGCCACCGCGGAGAGCCCGATCTCCAGCGGATCCACGGCGACGACGTACCCCTCGTCCTGGGCCGCGACCTCGACCACGACGGGGGCGCTGGGGAGCCGGCCCAGATCCCGCACCACGGCCGGATCGCCCTTCTGCGCGGCGATCATCCGCGCGAGCACCTCGGCCGCCGCGCCGCTCGCGATGGCGGCCTCGAGCTTGACGCGCGCCTCGGCGGCGCTCGCCGCGGCGCCGCCGGCGATCAGCATCTCCTCGGCGAGGGCGAGCGTGCACGCGACGAGGTCGGCCGGGCCCCCGCCGTGCAGCACCTCGATCGCCTCGCGGGTCTCGATGGCGTTGCCGACGGTGCGCCCGAGGGGCGCGCTCATGTCGGTGAGCAGCGCGGAGACGCGCTTGCCGGCCGCGGTCCCGACGCGCACGAGCGCGGTCCCGAGCGCGCGGGCGTCGTCCAGGGTCTTCATGAACGCGCCCCGCCCGACCTTGACGTCGAGCACGAGCGCGTCGATGCCCTCCGCGAGCTTCTTCGAGAGGATGCTGGCGACGATGAGCGGGATCGACTCGACCGTGGCGGTCACGTCGCGCAGCGCGTAGATGCGCTTGTCCGACGGCGCGATCCGCTCGGTCTGCCCGATCATGCACGTCCCGACCTCGCGGACGATGCGCGCGAACGTGGCGGTGTCGAGCCCGACGTCGAACCCCGGGATCGCCTCGAGCTTGTCGAGCGTGCCGCCCGTGTGGCCGAGCCCGCGGCCGGACACCATCGGGACGGGCACGCCGCAGGCGGCGACGAGGGGGGCGAGGCAGATCGAGACCTTGTCCCCGACGCCGCCGGTCGAGTGCTTGTCGACCTTCCGCCCGGGCACGCTCGACAGGTCGAGGACGTCGCCCGAGTGGAGCATCGCCTTCGTGAGCGCGACGGTCTCGGCGTCGTCCATGCCGCGGAAGAAGACGGCCATGAGCAGCGCGCTCATCTGGTAGTCGGCGAGCTCGCCTTCGCCGTGGGCGCGGATGATCCGCGCGATCTCGTCCTCGGACAGCCGCCCGCCGTCGCGCTTCTTCGCGACGAGCTCGACAAGGGTCTGCATCGGCGCCGAGCTTAGCCGGGTTCGACCCTATTTGTCCCCGGCGCGGTCGTCCCTATGGTGCCCGGGAGCGCGCGGGCCGCCCCCGCAGGAGAGCGGATCCGGTGCCGGTCGCGTTCGCTCTGGAAGGGAGCCGCACGGCGCCTCATGGACAGCCTCCTCTACGCCCGGGCCCAGATGGGCCTGTCGCTGGCATTTCACATGATCTTCGCCGCCGCCGGGGTGGCGCTGCCGCTGATCATGGTCATCGCGGACGCGCTCTGGCATCGGACGGGCGATCGCGACTACCTCGAGTTCTCGAAGCGCATGGCGAAGGGGACGGCGATCCTGTTCGCGGTCGGCGCCGTGTCGGGGACGGTGCTCTCGTTCGAGCTCGGGCTCCTCTGGCCGAGCTTCATGGGGACGTTCGGCGAGGTGATCGGGCTCCCGTTCTCGCTCGAGGGCTTCGCGTTCTTCACCGAGGCGATCTTCCTCGGCATCTATCTCTACGGGCGCGGCAAGCTCCCGCCGAAGCTGCACCTGCTCTCCGGCGCGCTGGTGGCCCTGAGCGGCGCGCTCTCGGCGTTCTTCGTGATCCTGGTGAACGCCTGCATGAACGACCCGGCCGGCTTCACGATGGCGTCCGGCCGCCCGGTGGACATCGACCCGATCGCGGCGATGTTCAGCCCGCCGTGGAAGCACGAGACGCTGCACGGCATCCTGGCGTGCTATCAGGCGACGGCGTTCGTGATGACGGGGATTCACGCCCTGGTGCTCCTGCGGCACCCTGGGAGCCCGCTGTTCCGGAAGGCGTTCGCGGTGACGCTCGCGATCGCCGGGGTGACGGCGCTGGCTCAGCCGTTCGTCGGCCATTACGCGGCGGTGCAGGTCGGGGCCGGGCAGCCGGCGAAGCTCGCGGCGATGGAGGCGCACTTCGAGACCTCGGCCCGGGCGCCGCTGCTCATCGGCGGCCTGCCCGACGTGGAGCGGGGCGAGGTCGATTACGCGATCGAGATCCCGGGCGGGCTGTCGATGCTCCTGCACGCCGATCCGGACGCGGTGGTGCCTGGGCTCGACGCTGTCCCGCGCGACGAGTGGCCGCCGGTCACGGCGACGCACCTCTCGTTCCAGGTGATGGTCGCGGCGGGCTCGGCGATGGCGCTGCTCGCGCTGGTCGCGGCGGTGCTCGCGTGGCGCCGCCGGGGGATCCCGGATCAGCGCCTGTTCCTCTGGGCGGCGGTGCTGGCGAGCCCGCTCGGCATCGTGGCGATGGAGGCGGGCTGGCTGGTGACGGAGTTCGGGCGCCAGCCGTGGATCGTGCGGGGCGCGATGCGCACGCGCGACGCGGTGACCCCGTTCCCGCACCTGGCGGCGCCTTTCTGGATGTTCACGGCGCTCTATGTCTTCCTGGGCGTCATGGTGACGTACCTGCTCGTGCGCCAGCTCCGCGCGGCGCCGCTCGGGGTGACGGGCGGCGGCTCGCGCGCGGGGAGGAGCGGGAGCGCGACGGGCGCCGGCGGCGGCGGCGGCGGGGAGCCCGGGGTGACGGCCGGCGGCGGGGGGGAGCCCGGGGTGACGGCCGGCGGCGGCGCGCCGCGCGCGCTCGAGGGGGGCGCGGCCGATGCACGTTGAGTGGTTCCTCGGCGGGGTGATGGTGGCGGCGCTCGTCCTGTATGCGCTGTTCGGCGGGGCCGACTTCGGCGGCGGCGTCTGGGATCTGCTCGCCTCCGGCCCGCGGAAGCAGGAGCAGCGCGCGCTGATCGAGCGGGTCATGGGCCCGATCTGGGAGGCCAACCACGTGTGGCTGATCCTGGCCATCGTGCTGCTCTTCACGGCGTTTCCGCCGGCCTTCGCGGCGATCTCGATCGCGCTGCACGTCCCCCTCACGCTGTTCCTCGTGGGCGTCGTGTTCCGCGGCTCGGCGTTCAGCTTCCGCAGCTACGACTCGCGGGGTGACAGGCAGCAGAAGCGCTGGGGATTCGTCTTCTCGCTGGCGAGCGTGATCGCGCCGGTGCTGCTCGGCATGATCGTCGGCGCGGTGGCGTCGGGTCGGATCCGGGTGGCGTCCGGGGTGGTGACGAGCGGCTTCTTCGCCCCGTGGCTCTCGCTGTTTCCGTTCGTGGTCGGGCTGTTCGCGCTGGCGCTGTTCGCGTTCCTGGCGGCGGTCTACCTGACGAACGAGGCGACGGAGCCGGCGCTGGTCGACGATTTCCGTCGGCGCGCGCTCCTCTCGGGCTGCGTGGTCGCGGCGCTCGCGCTGGCGTCGTTCGCGGCCTCGTTCCGGGGCGCTCCGCTCATCCGAGAGGGCCTGACGGATCATCCGATCACGTGGCCGCTTCACGTCACGACGGGCCTCGCCGCGACGGCGGCGTTCTTCGCGCTGTGGACCCGCCGCTTCCGTCTGGCGCGCCTCGCGGCGGCGGCGCAGGTGACGCTGATCCTGCTGGGCTGGGCGGCCTCTCAGTACCCGTTCCTTGTCGTGCCCGACGTGACGCTCGCAGGGGCCGCGGCGAACCCGAGGACGCTGCGATTGCTGGTCTGGGTGCTCGGCGTCGGATTCGTGCTGCTGTTCCCATCGCTGTACGTCCTTTTCCGGATATTCGGGAGCGGCCGGGCGGGGGCTGCGCGTGACGGCGATGAGGTTCATGAGCGGGAGTAGGGTCGAGGTACGTGGAAGTCGCAATCGGTCGCAATCGGTCGTGAGCGGTCGTGAGCGGGCGTAACCGGGCGTAAAGCGTGGCGGTCGGCCGCGACCGGCCGCGAACGGTCCCAATCGGTCGCGACCGGTCGTGAGCGGGTCGCAACCGTCTGAACACCTCGCCCCACCCGCGGGAGAGGCGTGAGGTCGGCTCGCTCAACAGGGCGGCTATCCGTCCGGGCGCTAGGCGGTCGTGGCGCGGGGCTGGTCGCGCATTGCATTCCTGAAACCCGGAACCCCCTCTCATGAGGCCGGTGAAAAAACGCGAGCGCTTTCGCGGGCCTCCCCAGGGCGAGGGAACCGTGTTAGGCTCGCAGTCAAGAGTTTCAGGATGCTTGTGGGGGAAGGAGCCCTGTAGAGATGGCGAACATGGCTAGATACCGTCGACACGCGATAGTGAGTCTTCTTGCAGCGACAGCCGGTGTGACGGGCTCGTTCGCCGCCTGCTCGGATTCGTACCGTAGCGCGCTCACCGGCAGCGGCACGGGCCCCGGTGCCACGAGCGGCGGCGGCGGCGGCCAGGGCGGCGGGGACACGGAGAGCGCGGGGACCTTCGGGGAGGGGGGGCGGTGCGAGTACACGTGCTCCAACGATCTGAAGAAAGTGATCAGCTGCAACGGCGTGACGGTCGAGGAGTGTGAGCCCGAGGAGGGGTGCGTCAACGCGAAGTGCGAGCCGAACCCGTGCGAGGCTGCGGAGAAATCGAAGAGCTCGTACGGGTGTGACTACTGGGCGTTGAAGACGGCGCTCCGGCCGACTGCTGAGGGTGCGTGTTTCTCTGCAATAGTTGCGAACACTTGGGAGTTGCCGGTCCATATCAATGTTGAACGCGGCGGGCAGCGACTTCCGGTAGAGAATTTTGCCTACATCCCGGTCGGACAGGGATCCATAGATGATATTGAATACATACCATACAATTTGAATGAAGGGCTGGGCGTCGGGCAAGTCGCAGTCCTCTTCCTTTCGAGGCTCTCTGCCGGGACGGCCGTTGTCGATTGTCCTGCGCCGGGCGCGCTCGACGACGAGACTGGCGTCGACGGCACCGGCCGCGGAACAGCGTTTCACATCACGACGGACTATCCAGTCGTAGCGTACCAAATGCTACCCTACGGTGGAGGGCAGGCCGCCATGACCTCAGCGACCTTGCTCCTGCCCACGAGTGCCTGGCACACCAACTACGTTGCCATCAACGGCTACTCGTCATCAGAGTCTACCACCTCGTCCGCCTACCGTGGAGCTCATCCCTCGCTGGCCATCGTCGCCCACCAAGACGAAACCGACGTGACCATCCTGCCGAAGGTGGACGTCGAGGCGGGTGCTAACGTCGAGGCAGCGAACAGCAACGAGGCGAAGACTTACAGGCTGAATGCAGGTGAATTCCTGCAGATCACCCAGAAGGATGAGTTGACCGGAAGTCCTATCGAATCGACAAAGCCCATCGGCCTTTTCGGGGCTCATGCTTGCATGGTCGTGCCGAACGGTGTCGCCGACTGTGATTCGGGGCAACAGCAGATTGCACCCGTCAGGGCTACCGGCAGCGAGTACGTGTCGGTGCGTTACCGGAATCGAATTGCGGATCGCGACGAGTCGCCGCCCTGGCGGATCGTAGGCATGGTCGACGACACGACGCTCACCTGGGAGCCATCCAAGCCTCAGGGCGCACCGGATACCATCAAGCTCGGTGAGGTGTATCAGTTCGATACTGGTGAGCCGTTCGTTGTCAAGAGCCAGGATGTGAACCATCCGTTCTATGTTGGCCAGTACATGACCGGCGGCAGCGCATTCATGAATATTGGTGATCCGGACTGGGTGAATGTGGTCCCGCCGTCGCAGTTCCTGGATTACTATGTGTTCTTTACAGATCCGACCTACCCTGAGACGAGCCTTGTCGTTGTTCGTACCCGTTCCAAGTTGAATGATGAGTTTGCCGACGTCGAGCTCGACTGTACAGGCAAGCTCAGCGGGTGGACGCCTATTGGAGACGGAGACTACGAATACACCGTCGTCGATATCACGACGGGAAACTTCGAACCCGTAGGCGATTGCGCCAATGGCCGACACGAGATGCGGAGCGATCTCCCGTTCGGCGTCACGGTCTGGGGGTGGGGGGCGATCCAGCAGAACTATCGTGTATCCTACGCCTATCCTGCCGGCGCTGGGTTCCTGCCGATCAACGAGGTCGAGATCCCTCCCACGGCCAATTGAGCGCTGTCCGGCGAATCGCCGAGCTGAATTGCCGTACCTTTGAGGCCGGAGGCTGAGCGCCAGCCTCCTTGCCTTGCATCGTTCGCGGCACATCGCCCGCGTCAACCAGAGCACTGAACTGGCTGAGTGTGCGCTCAGGTTGCCCCGACCCAGCGGGCGACCTCGCTGGATAGGCGGGCGATGATGTCCTATGGATCAATGTCGGCTACGAGGTCCCTGGCGCAGCGAGCGCCAACGAAGGAATTCCTGTTGCGCGGGCTTTCCGCTGACTGGGCATCGGTGGCAACATAGAGATCATCGGTCCATGCCGTGCCTCCGCGAACGATACGACCTTCTGTGTTCGCTTCGAGCCGAGCACAATCGTGGCACGGGGTAGGGAACCCAATTTCGTACATGTCCAGTACCAGCTCTCCGGCATTACCTGCCATGTCAGCCATCCCCCACCTGGCGTCGCCGTCCGGAGATTTTGATCCTACCGGTAAAAAGTCATCCATGCTGCACTTCGCCGCACGATCCCCGTCGCCATAACATTCGTAGGCTGCTTTCGAAGGGTCGATCGATGCTCCCCATGGATACAGCCTCTGCTCGGCGCCGCCTGCGGCCGCGTAGTTCCACTCCGCCTCGGTAGGTAAGCGTCCGCCGTCCCATATGCAAAACGCGAACGCTTCGAACCATGTCATGCAGGTCATGGGATGGTTCTCATTCTGTTCCGCAAAATCGGTCCAGAACGCATCGGGGCATCTGATCGCGACCTTCAGGGCCGATTTGTCGGCCGTCAGCTCGCTGTTCCAGTCAGAGTCCCATCCGCTTTCTCGAATCTTGGGATGCGCGCCCGCATCAGGGAGGGGTGGATCGGCTTGCGTGCCTTTCCCTGCTTCCACGAACGCGCGGAACCGCCCCACGGTGATCTCGTAGATATCCAGTCGGAAATCGCTGACGCTCGCCGGGTACACCGGAGCATTGATCCGATCAAAGGTCCCACCGGGGATGCTCGCCGTACCGCAGCAGTCAGCGCCCGGGCTAGGTCCGCAGTCCGTTCCCGCACCTGGCCCGCCTCCCTGGCAGCTCGGCGCCACGCAGACGCCGAGCCGGCACCCGGGGAACGGGGCTCGGCACGGCGTCTCATCTTCCCAGACGCCGTCGACGCAATGGCGCGGCGTACGGCCGCTGCAATCTCGCTCTCCGTCGCGGCACTCAACGCAACTTCCTTGTGAACATACCGGCCGTTCTCCGCTGCACAACCGCTGGGCGACCCACTCTCCCGACGCGCACTGCCGCGGCACGTCGCCCACGCAGTCTCGATCGCCGTCGCTGCAGGGTGCGCCTCCGGCCGCGGAGCTCGCGCTGCCTCCGCCGCTCCCGGAGGGGGGAGCGTCGGCGAACTCATCGAGCCCCAGAACGAGCCCACATCCAGCGGTGGTCAGGCCTGAGACAAGGGAAACCAGCAGTCGTGGCGCCATTGAACGACGTGTCTTGTTCTTTGCTTGTGCTTGTATGAACATCGGATCCGGAGCGCTCGATTCGCGTTATGACTCGCTGTCCTTGAATGCTCGTTCGTCGGTGGTTCGCCGGGCCGCGCGGCCGCTGTGTTTCGGTTCCCGTTCCGGCCAGGTGACCCCCGCCTCGGCGGCTCGTTTCGGTCGACCCTCACGCGGGCAGCATACGTGCCTTCTCGTGCCCTGTGGCCATCACTCGCTCCGTCCTCGCCGCTTGTCCACCCGCGCCGTCCACGTGGACCACCTCGCTGAACCTCGTCAGGTGGTTCCTCATCCCACCCCGCGGCGCGCTTCGCCCCCGCCGCGCTCATCGCTGCGCCCGCCGCGCTTCTCGCCAATCCCCGCCGCGCTCCTCCCCCCTGGCGCCCTCCTCGCACCTCCTGGCTCGACCCAGGAGACATCCTCCCCCGGCCCGAGTAGTCTCCCGCCCGGACGCCGGCCCGCATGCGGCGGAAAGCTCGCGTCAACCTCGTTTTTCGAGCGTTGCTTGGAGGACAGCTCACCGTGATGGATCGACGACACCTGCCGGGCCGGAAGCCGCGACGCCGGTCGCGCCTTCGCTGCGCGTTGACCGCAGCGGCCCTGGCCGCCCCGGCCCTCGCCGCGCTGGCGCCCTCCGCCGCGCACGCGCAGGACCGGACCTTCTACCTCGATCGCCTCAGGATGGCCGGCGCCCCCGACGACGGGTTCGGCCTCTGGCGCCCCCACATGGGGGAACGGACGCGCCTCTTCGGGCAGCTCGGGCTGGGCGTGTCGGTCCACCCGCTCCGCAACGACAACTACGTCGACAACCTCGCCATCGAGGAGCAGCTCCAAGGCGACGGGCCCGTCACCTCGCAGCTCATCACCTACCTGAACGCGGGCGTGGAGATCCTCGGCCGCGGCTCCCTCCAGGTCTCGCTCCCCGTCATCCTCTTCCAGGACGGCAACCAGACGTACAACCGCGACCTCGGCCTCAACCAGAGCGTCGACCTCAAGACCGCCGCCCCCATGGACCTCCGGATCGACGCGCGCGTCGTCCCGCTGGAGCTCGATGAGCGCCGCTTCCGGCTCGGGCTCACCGGCGCGGTCTTCGTGCCTCTCGGCAACACGTACTCGTTCGCCGGCGACAGGACCGTGAGCAGCGCGTTCGGCCTCGGCGCCGAGTACGACTTCAAGGACTTCATCGTCACCCTCAACACCGGCGTCGCGATCCGACCCCACGTGCAGCTCAACGAGCTCCACGTCGGCACCGAGCTCACGTACGGCGTCGGCGGCTACGTCCCGCTGCGCGACGACACCATCCGCGTCGGGGCCGAGGTCTTCGGGTCGTTCGGCCTCATCAAGGAGACGCGCGGCGAGCTCGATGCCTCGCCCATCGAGTGGCAGCTCAACAGCCGGATGTTCCTCACCAAGGACAAGGCGCTCTACGCCGGCGCCGGCGTCGGCACCCGGATGAGCGGCGGCTACGCCCCCGACTTCCGGGGCGTCGCCATCGTCGGCGGCTCGTTCAGCATCGAGGAGTCCGACACCCGCTCGCCCGGCTTCAACTTCGTGATCGAGCAGGAGAAGGACGCCGACGGCGACGGCTACCCCGACGTCATCGACCTCTGCCCGGAGGACCCGGAGGACGGCAAGCAGCCGAAGCCGAGCGACGGCTGCCCGGACATGCCCGATCGCGACGGCGACGGCATCCCCGACGTGGTCGACAAGTGCCCGGACGACCCCGAGGACAAGGACGGCATCGACGACCGCGACGGCTGCCCCGAGGAGGACGCGGACCAGGACGGCATCCCCGACGCCGTCGACAAGTGCCCGAAGGAGCCGGGGCAGGTCGTCGTCGACGACCCGGAGAAGAACGGCTGCCCGTACTACATCCGCAGGATCCAGGGCTCCGCCGAGATCGAGATCATGAAGCAGGTCGAGTTCGAGTTCGACAGCTCCAGGATCCTCCCGCAGAGCTATCCGATCCTCGATGAGGTCGTGCGGCTGCTCAAGGCGAACCCCGAGATCAAGCTGCTCAGCATCGAGGGGCACACCGACAACCAGGGCACCATCGACTACAACGACAGGCTCGCTCAGAACCGCGCCACCGCGGTCAGGATCTACATCATCAACAAGGGCGTCCAGTCGGAGCGGCTCACCTCCGCCGGCTTCGGCTCCCGCCGGCCGCTCGTGTCCAACGACACGCCGGAAGGCCGGCAGCGCAACCGGCGCGTCGAGTTCCACATCAAGTCGCAGGCGATCGAAGGCCGGTAAGCTCCGCACGGAGCGGCTGACCGGCTCACCCCCGAAATACAGCGAGGTTTGCGTGCGCGTGGCTCGCCGCGCGCACGCAAACCGTCTTCTCCGACGGCCGCCGGGCGCCGGTCTGGCCGCGCGGAGCGCGCGCGTGCGCTCCACGCGCGCGCCCCCCGCGGCTCCGCGCGTCACGACCGCCCCCGCGGCTCCGCGCGCCACGACCGCCCCCGCGGCTCCGCGGCCCGACCCTCAGTCGTCGCGATGCCCGAGCGCCGGACGGCGATGGTCGCACTTGCCGGGGATCGGGAAGCCGCAGACCTTCTCCTCGGTCAGGCAGTCCTGCTTCGCGGGGCACTGCTCCGGATCGAGCACGTCCGGATCGCACGGGCGAGAGCAGAAGTCGGGCAGCGGCAGCGGCGCGTCGTAACGGCCGTTGCCGTCCACATCGATGTATATCGGGTTCGTGACCGCGTAGGGCGGGACGGGCGACCAGTCAGGCACCGTCGGCGTGGGCGCGAACAGGGCGTTGATCGCGGGGATCCTGCCGAACGCGTCGCTCGCCAGCCGGGAGAGCTGGATCTCCCCGAACGGGACGTCCAGGGAAACTGGGCTCATCAGATTCCTGTCCTCCAGCCCCATGGCGATGATCACCACCCAGGAGTCCCGGTCTGGCGCCGTGAACGTGACCTTGCCGCGAACGTCCACGAGCGCGCTCGGCGGCATGTCCGGCTCCAGCAGCCGGATCATTCTGCCGTTGAGGTAAAATTCCACCCGGTCGACGCCGAACCAGCTCGCCGTCTGGACATCGAAGAGGACCTCGAGCGGCCTTCCCGCGCGCCCCGCCGCCACCTCGCCGTACGTCTTGCCGCCGATCGTCGCCCGGATGAACGGCCCGTACGTCGTCAAGGCGTGCGCGCCCCGGAGGCTCTCGACCGCGGCCGGCGTCTCGAGGGCGGCAGGGGAGTCGGTCGCGCTGCGGAAGTAGGTCCGCGGATAGCCCGGCTCCTTCGAGCTGTCGTGGCTGTCGCTGCTCGCGATCTGCGCCGGGACGAAGCCCCGCTCGAGGTAGCGGAAGTAGTCGTCCACCTGGCCCGCCCGGTACGTGCACGGCTCGTCGCGCGCCTCCGGGTCGACCGCCTTGTCGCCGAGCGCGGCGGGCCCGCAGAGCTCCTGGCTGTCCGGGGTCGTCCCGGCGAAGCCCCAGTTCTTCTCCTGCTCGTCCGGCGTCCGCGCGAGGACGCGCTTCATGAGCGCCCACGCGAGCTCCGTGCGCGCGCGACGCCTGCAGTCCGCGATCGCGATCGGCCCCGGCGCGGCGCCGGGGTCGCCGCCCGGCGCGGGCGTCTCCGCGCAGGGCGCGCGCAGCCAGCCCTGCACCTCGGGGCACGCCGCCTCGATCTCGGCGGCGCTCCCGGCGGCGTTCAGCCGCGCGAGGCAGCGATTCCAGTCGACGACCTCGGCCAGGCTGGGCGTGCGCACCAGATCGAACCGCTTGCCGTTGATGAGCTCCATCGCGTCGAACTCGCAGCTCGCGGTCCGGAAGACGGGGTTGTTCTCCTCGAGGAACGTCGGCGTCCGATCCATCGTGTACGTGTCGACGCCGAGCTGCTCGATGTAGCCGAAGAACCCGTCGCGCGGGTGGGCGACGATCGTCAGCGGCTCGACGGTGCCGTCGCCCGAGGCGCGGATCGCGTCGAGGATCGTCCCGCCGGGCTCGCAGGTCCAGTCGTGCGCGCCGTGGCTCGGCACGTCGAGCTCGTCGTACCGGAGCGGGAAGCCGATGAAATGCCCCTGCTCCAGCGTCGTGATCTCCGCCCCGACCGCCGTCGCGAGGTGGGGCGCGAGCCCGAGCGCGCGCACGATCGGGTGGTAATCGGTCTCGACGTCGTGATCGGTCGACACCGCGAGCTCCACGCCCTCCGCCGCGATCGTGGCGACCCGCCGCGGCAGCGGCATGCCGCTGTCGAAGCTCGGCCTGGAGTGGAGGTGCATGTCGGCCGACATCCACCCGGCCGTGTCGACCTCGCGCACCAGCGTCGCGTCGAGCTGGAACGCGCGGCCCGGCGCGAGCGTCACGTCGCGCTCCACGTGGATCCCGTACTCGATGCCCCGCGACACCGTGATCTGGTATCGCCCCGGCTCGATCTCCACCTCTCCCTCACCGGTGGCCGTGACCTCGATCGCGCGGTTGCCGTTCCCGAGCCGCCCGTCGCCGAGGTACACCCTGCGCCGGCCGTCCCCCGGGAGCCTCCGCCCCGCCGCGTCGAGCGAGGCGAACGCGATCTTGGCCGGTATCCGCTGGCCGTTCCCGTCGGCGACGCGGTAGCGCACCGTCGCCGGCGCGGGCAGGCGCGGCGAGACCGCGACGCGCTCCCCGGCCCCGAGGCTCACCCGGACGGGCGCCGAGGTCGCCGTCCCCGCCGCGTTGCGCGCCACGAGCACGTAGCTGCCGGGCGGCAGGGCGCCGCGGAAATCGCCGTCCTCGGACGGGTCGAGCCCCACGTCCGCGTCGATCTCGTTGACGAGGCCGACGTCGCCGCGCGCCTCCCGGTTCGCCGCCACGAGCTCGTCCAGCGAGCCGAAGGGCCGCGACGGATCGGGATCGGAGAAGACGAACACCCGCGCGTTCGGCGCGGCCTCCAGGGTGCTCTCCCACAGCACGTGGCCGCTGACCGTGCCCGTCGCCGTCCCCCGCAGCGCGTGCATCACGTCGGTCACGCTCGCGATGTCGCCGTCGCCCACGGCCAGGTAGCGCTCGTAGCTGAACGCGCGATGGACGTCGCACGCCGCGTCGTCCTCCTCGCCGAACAGGCACGATCGGCTGGCGGACACGAACGCCGTGGCCGCGCTCGCGAAGAGGGGGACGTTCACCACCGAGGGCGCCGCGCCCTCCTGCGCCTTCGTGAAGTAGCCGTAGCTCACGTCCCCGCCGGCCGCGGCCACGAAATCGAAGGTGAGCGGCTCCTGGAACGAGTTCCGCCCCGCGTTCCAGGCGTCCTGGACCGCCGTGTCCTCGTCGAAGCCCGCCCCGGGGGCGAAGACGTCGTTCTGGTTGCCGAAGAACACGAAGTCTCCGGCGACGATGCCGGCGCGGCGCGACGGCGCCTCTTGCGCCTCGTCCGGCGGATCCCCGAGGATGCCGCCGAACACAGAGACAGGGGCGGTGGCGTTGTGCAGCGGGAGGACATCGCTGCACGCGCAGGTCGGGCATCTGCCCGGGTCCTGCTGGTACCCGCTCGGGCACGCCTCGCAGCTCTGCTGCGGCGCGCAGCCGGGCGGCGGCTTGTCGTCGAGCAGGAGCGTGGTGCGCACCGTCACGAACCGATCGCCCGGGCGAAGGAGGTAGTCTGTCCGGAAGCGGATCCTGGATCGCACGTCGGGAAAGAAGAGGCCGAGCAGATCTTCCTGGGCCCGGAGCAGGCCTATCGCCTCGAACAGGAACTCGCCGTCTCCCTCGACGCGGATCCCGGCCTCCGCGCCGTCGGATCCGTCCGCGAGCACCGAGACGTCGGTCGCCGTCGGATCGGGCACGATCAGGTTGGCGAGCGAGAACATCTCCGCGAACCGGTCTCGCCCCTGTCCGCCCTCCTCGCCGATCCGGCCGCGCCGCCTGTCGACGTCGACGATGGCGCCGCCGAAGATCCCGGGGCCTGGCGAGTCCCGCCCGCCCAGGATCGCCACGCGGATCTGGTCGTTCTCGAGCAGGAAGTCGCCGACGTCCGCCATCGCCACCGGGCCGCCGACGAGCTCGGCGCGGTGCTCGATCTGCTTGGCGCGGAGCAGCCGTTGTTCTCCGCAGCTCGGGAGCGCGGGCGCGGCGAGCGCGGCGGCGGCGAGCGGGAGGAGGGCGACCCTCGTGAACCAGCGGTGTGTTCGCCGCACAGCGATCTCCCCTACAGCGAGAGCTGGAGTTGCAGGATCAGGGCGTCGTTCGAGAGCGACAGCCCGCCGAGCTCTTCACGGTGCGTGTAATCGAGCTGGGCCTTCACCAGATCATCGACCGCGTGATAGCTCACGCCGCCCGTGAGCACGAGGTTGTCCCCCTCGTCCTCGACATCGACGTTGGGGTCGATCCACTCCACCCGACCCGAGACGCCGAGCTTCCGGGCGACGATCATGTAGCCTGCCTCGAGCACGAGCGCGAGCGACGTGACCGACGTGACCTGCGCGATCGGCTGGGTGGGCACCGATTTCGGGCTCGCGCCGGTCCAGAGCACCTCGCCGAGCGCGTGCAGCCCCGAGGCGTGCAGCAGCACGTCGGCGCTCGCGCCGTAGAGCGTGCGCGCCCCGCCGTCGCTGAAGAAGCCGTCGGCGCCCGCCCCCATCCGGAAGGGTGAGTGGGCGACGTCCTGGATCGTGCGGCCGAGCGGGCCCTGCGGCTCGGTGGCGATCCTGCCGGCGACCGCGATCCCCTCGAAGCGGTTGCCGAGGGGGGCGACGCTCTCGGAATGGCCCGTGTAGAACTGATCGGAGCGCTGGAAGGCGTTGTAGACGCCCGCGTGGTAGCTGAAGGCGCGGTCCTGGAAGTGCCCCTCGGCCTGGATCCCGACCTGCGTGAACGGGGCGATCGCGCGCACGGCGAGCGGCCGCTCCGTGAGGGACCCGTCTCCGGCGCCGGTCATCGCGGAGCGCGAGAAGGGGACGGTCCGCGCGCCCGCATAGACCTCCAGCGCGGGCATCGCCGTGACGCCGCCCCACGCCTCGTGGATGCGCGCTGTTCCCTCGTCGCCCCCGGCGAGATCCGTCGAGATCGCGAACCGGACGAGCCCCGCGACGTCGCCGTACAGCCCGGCGCGGACGCGGCGCAGCCGGAAGCCGGGCTGCTCCGCGCTGTCCCCCGCCTGGCTCAGCGCGTCGTCGCCCACGTACGGCGCGGCCTGCAGCGCGATCAGCGCGATCGGCGCGACCTCCAGCGGGCCGAGCGCGAGCCGCATCCGCTCCCGGAATCCCGGCCCGAGGGGCTCGTCGCGCGCGGCCCCCGGCGCGGCCGGCGCCGGTGGCACCGCCGCCGCCGCGGCCCGCGCCGGCCTTTCCCGCGGGGGCTCCGGGGCCTCCGGGCGCGCGGCGGTCTCCGGCGCGCTCTCCGGCTCGCCGGTCGACTCGACGGCTCCTCCCTGCGCGTCGGCCGGCCTCGCGCCGGCGGGCTCGTCGGCTCCGGGCTCAGGCTCCTGCGCGCGCGGCGTGGAGAGGGCGAGCAGGACGGCGGCGCCGCCTGCGACGCCAGCAAGGTGCCTCATGGATTCAGGTCTCCTGGAGGGCTGCGCGGAGCGCCCCGCGCCGCTCCGGATGGCCAGTGGGGTGTCATCTCGTGCCGTGTCCGCCCGACGAGGTGCCGCTGAAACTAGAGGAAGACGCGCGGCGCTGCAATCGGCGCGGCGTCCTGTGGTAAGGCTCGCAGCGCCTCGATCGGCCCACCCGCAGCGCGGAGGGCAGGGAGGGCCACCCTTCTCATGCGAACGCCCGAATCGAGCCAGCCCGAGAGCGATCTCCCGCCCGCGACTGCCGAGCTCGCCGACGACGCGCCGGTCCGCCCCGCCGGCGGGGCGGACGCCCTCGCCGGGGCGAAGGGGCCACGACGATGGCCGGGCGACAGGGCATTTGCCGCGACCTTCGCGCTCCTCGCCGTCGCGGCCATCGTGCCGATATGGCGCGTGCGGTTCCTGCCCCTGCTCGACCTGCCGAACCACCTCGCGGCCGTCCACATCTGGCACAACTTCGACGCGCCGTGGACTCGATTCCGCGACTTCTACGAGCTCAGCCTGCGCCCGGCGCCGTATGGCGCCTATCACATCCTGACGCACGTCATCGCCCACGGGGTCAGTCTGGAGAACGCGAATCGACTCGTGCTCTCCGGCTATGTGCTCGGCATCCCCGCGGCGGCGCTGGTCTGGGCGCGCCGGACGCGGCGCAGCCCGTGGCTCTCGGTCCTCACGTTCCCGCTCGCCTTCAGCCTCTCCTGGGCGTGCGGCTTCCTGCCGTTCCTCGTCGGCATTGCCCTGCTGCTCGCCGGCGTCGTCGCGCTCGACGCCCACCTCGAGCGGCCGAGCCACGGGCGCGCCGCCGCGGTGGCGCTGCTCAGCGTCGGCTGCGGCCTCAGCCATCCGCTCATCCTCTTTGGCTACTACGTCTGCGTCGCCGTGCTGATGCTCTGCCACCTGCCCCGGTGGTCGCGGATCGCCCGCGCGCTCCCGCTCTTCGCGCCCGCGGTCGCGCTCCTCCTCTGGCAGCTCGTCGCCTTCAAGAGCCCCATGGTCGACCTGCGGAGCGGCCCGCGCTTCCAGGGCGCCTGGGTGCCATGGCACGAGATGATCAGGTCGTTCCCCGCGTACACGCTCGACTCGGTCTCGGGCGATCTCGACACCCGGCTCTTCTGGGTGCTGCTCGCCACGGCGTCGCTGCTCGCCCTCGGGAGCGCCGCCGTGCGCTTCTTCCCGCGCCGGGGCGCGGAGCCTCCTCCGCCTCCCGGTTCGCTCTTCGACCGGCTGCACCGCCATCGCTCCCTCGCCCTGTGCGCGGCGATGGTGGCCTGTTATTTTCTCGTGCCGCTGCACCTTGCCCGCCCGTTCGACTGGTGGTTCGTGAGCGGGCGCTTCTCGCCGCTCATCTGCTTCTTCGGCTTCCTCGCCATCACGGCGCCGCTCCGGGGCCTCTCTCGCCTGCTGATGGCGCCCGCGGCGGTGGCGGCGCTGGTGCTGCCGCTGCACCTCTCGGAGAAATACGCGAGCTTCGACGAGCGACTCGAGCCGTTCGCGCGCATGGTGGCGCGGATCCCGCCCCGCGCCGAGGTGCTCTTCGTGTCGCTGCCGCCGCGCACCGATGAGGCCCTGATCATCGAGGGCACGAACCACTTCTCCTCGTGGGTGCAGATCATGCGCGGGGGCTTCAGCGCGGACGGCTGGCACAACGTGGGTTTCCCCTTCACGCTGAAGCGCCGTCTCCCCGCCCCGCCGTCGAACCGCGGTGAGTGGTTCAACCCGGATGTCCACGGCGTCGCCTACGACTACGTGATCCTCCGGAACGAGCGGCCGGACAGGTCGGTGTTCGCCGCGGCGCGCACCCCCTTTCGCCGCGTCGCTCTCGAGGGCGCCTTCACGCTGTACGAGCGCGCGCGCTGATCGCCGGTCCCGGTCGCACCTCCGCCCCGGCCGCCCCGGCGCAGCCGTTGCGCCGCGCGGCGCGCGCGTCACGGCGTGGCCGCGGTCGTCGGCGGCCGCGTCGCTGCGCGTCCCGCGACGCGCAGCGACGCGGCTCGCGATCGGCCGTCGCGCTCGCCGGCGGCGGGGTAGTCTACGATCTTGCGGCCGGCGCCCCTCGGGTGTGCCCGCCTCGCGGAGGGGAGCAGCTTGCCGATGTCGAAGAGAACCCGCGCTGTCCGTCGCCGCCCGCTGGCCTGGACCGGAGGGCTGGCCGCCCTGGCGGCGCTCGCGCTCGCGTCCGGGGTGGCGCCGTCCTGCGCCAGCGCGGAGCCCCCCGACGTCCCGCTCGGGGGCGGCGGGGAGGACGCCGTCGGCTGTCCGATCGACTGCTCCGCGGACCCGAGCGCTCCGCTGTGCGACCGGGCGACGGGGAGCTGCGTCGCGTGCCTCCCCGGCGCGGCAGCGTGCCCGGCCGGCCAGCACTGCGACGCCGAGGCGAAGCGCTGCGTGGCCGGGTGTGAATCCGAGTCCGACTGCCCTGCTGCGCTCACCTGCGATCGCGCGAAGCGCGCCTGTGTCGGCTGCGCCGCGAGCGACGAGTGCCCGACGGGCATGGCGTGCACCGGAGAGGGCGAGTGCGTGGAGGGGTGCTCGGCGGCGCACCCGTGCCAGGGCGACGCCGCGTGCTGCGACGGCCTTTGCCGGGACCTCCAGACCGACGCGCGGAGCTGCGGCGCCTGCGATCGCGCCTGTCCGTCGCTGGCCCACGGCGAGAGCGCCTGCGAGGACGGCGCCTGCGCGCTCAGCGCCTGCGACGACGGGTTCATCGACTGCAACAAGGACCCGGCGGACGGGTGCGAGCACGACGTCGCGGCGCGCGGGCCCTGCTCGTGCACGCCGGACGAGACCAGGGCGTGCTACCAGGGGCCGCCGGGCACCGAGGGGGTCTCTCCCTGCGCCCCCGGCGTCTCCACCTGCAGGGCGAACGGCCTCGGGTGGGGTCCGTGCCTGGGCCAGGTGCTCCCGGAGCTCGACGCGTGCGCCGACGGCATCGACAACGACTGCGACGGCGCGGTCGACAACACCCCCGATCAGGACGGCGACGGCTGGACCGCCTGCGACGGCGATTGCTGCGACTCCCCGTCGGACGGGTGCAGCACCCCGGCCCTCGTGAACCGCGGCGCCTTCGAGGTGGCCGACAACGGCCTCGACGACGACTGCGACGGCGCCGTCGACAACGCCGCGCCCTGCGACGCGGGGCTCGCGAGCGACTCGGCGACGGCGCTCGATTACGCCAGGGCGATGGATCTCTGCGTCACGACGGCGGCGGCCCCGTCGTCGCCCGCGGCGCGCACGTGGGGCGTCGTCTCCGCGAGCTTCCACCGCGCCGACGCCGCCGGCGCGCCAGCGGCGGCCCAGCGGTCGATCCGCCAGGGCTTCGGCTCCGGCATCGCGCCGCTCCGGGGCGCGCGGCTCGCGGTGCTCTCGACCGGCGTGGCCGCGGCCCAGGCGGCGCCGAACAACACGAGGCCGAGCTTCGCCCCGTTCCAGGGCGGCCGGGACATGGGGACCTCGAGCAGCGTGCCCGAGGACTGGCTCGAGGCGAACGGCGGCAACCTCCCGAACGCGCCCGGGTGTCCGGAGCCGCAGGGCGGGTCGACTGCCCACGATCCCGTGATGTTGCGGCTGCGCGTCCGCGTCCCGACGAACGCGAGCTCGTTCAGCGTCTCGACCTATTTCCTCTCGTCGGAATACCCCGAGTGGGTGTGCAGCCGGTTCAACGACTTCTTCCTCGCGCTGCTCGACTCGTCGTTCGCGCCCCTCGCGGGGGAGGCGCCGAACCCCGCGGACAGGAACCTCGCCTTCCACGACCCTCCGCCCGCCGGGGCGCCCGTCTACCCGCTGGGCGTGAACCTCGCTTTCGGCGGCACCGGGCTCTTCACCCAGTGCGTCAACGGCCAGACCGGGTGCGGCGGCGGCGCCGTCCCCGGCACGACGACGACCTGCGCGGGCGTCGAGCAGCTCCAGGGGACGGGGTTCGACATCGCGCGGCCGGCTGCCCAGTTCGACGGCGAGCCGGGCTGGTGCGGCGCGAGCGAGCTCGCCGGCGGCGGCACCGGGTGGCTGGTCATGAACGGCAATGTCAGCCCGGGGGAGATCATGGAGCTGCGGTTCGTGCTGTGGGATACCGGCGATCCCTGGAACGACTCCGTCGCCCTCCTCGACAACTTCCAGTGGTCGAGCTTCGCCTCGACGCCCGGCACGCGCAATTGAGGCGCCCAGCGTGGCGGTCCTGATGGCCGGCGAGCAAGGGCCCCGCGGTCGCTGGCGTCCGGGAAAAGCGCTCCTTGCCAGGCCAATGCATTCCTGAATTTTTCTACCAGCCTTCCCGGTCCCCGTGGTCCAACCTGCCACCACCTGCCGGAATGGGCGTCCGTGAAGGCGCATCAGGGCGGGCACCCGGGCCAGCGGCGCTCCGTCGTGCCGCGCGCGAACGCAGCGGACGGACGGCGACCCGTTTACACTGCGCGACGAAGCCGGGGACCGCGGCACGCATCCCTCGGCCTCGCGCTCACGGGAGCGCTTCTGTTCATCACCCAAGGAGACTGCATGAGGAGAACGATCACCCCGCTCGCGCTGTTGCTCGCGGGCCTGTCTTTCGCCACGCTCGGCTGCGACAGCAAGGGGAACGACGCGACCACCCCGGGGGCGGTCGCCGAGGACAAGCCGACCGAGAGCGCCGCTCCCGCGGCGACGACGGCCGCGCCGGCGGCGACGGCGGCCGTGCCGGCCGCTGCGACCGCCGAGCCGACGGCCGCGCCCGCGGAGACGGCCGCCGCTGCGGCCGAGCCGGCGGAGACGGCGGCCGCGGCCGCGCCGAAGGCGACCGCCGCGGCGTCGGCGGCCGCGGCCGCCGGACCGGCGGCCACCGGCGCTGCCCAGGCGGGCGAGAAGAAGGTCGAGTGCGGCGCGAAGGGCCAGAAGATGTGCCCGATGCAGGCCTGGATGAAGAGCACGATGGCCTCGGCGACCTCGAGCGGCGACGGCGCGAAGATCGCGGCGGCGCTGCAGTACGTGGCCGGCAAGCCGCCGCCCGGCATGGGGAGCTGGGGCGCGATCTCCAGGGCCGGCGCCGCCAAGGCGAAGGCCGGCGACATCGACGGCGCCAAGGCGAGCTGCAAGCAGTGCCACGATCTCTACAAGGAGCAGTACAAGAAGACGATGCGCGATCGCCCCTGGTGAGCCGTCCGCCGCGCGCGCCTCGGAGCCCAGCGGGCGCCGCGCGGCGCGCCTCGCGCCTGCGCGCCGAGCGGCGGTCGCCGCTCGGCCGGCGTCGCGCGGGAAAACATCTTGGACGGGCGGGGGTGATGCGATAGAGCGCTGAGCTGATGGCGCGCGCTGTTCGCACAGGCCCCGGGGGTGCCCATGCGCCGGCCGCCTCGCCGACTCGCGGCCGGGGTGCCGGCGGCTCGAGCGGGTCCGCGGGCGCGCCCCGCGCGCGCGTCGGCCAGGCGGCCGACCCGTTCTCCAGCAGCTCGCTGCCGCCGTCGAAGCCGCGCGCGGGCGCGGCGCCGCGCCTCACGGGCGACGCGGGGCCCGACGTCAGGCCGGGCGCGGCGGCCCCGGCTTCGCCGAGCGTGCGCCCCCCGGCTTCGCCGAGCGTGCGCCCCCCGGTGGCCCCTCCGCGGGCCGAGGCGAGCCCGTCCGCGGCCGCCTCGAAGAGGCCTCCTCCGCCGGACGAGGACGAGGACGACGACGACGCCGGAGAGGCCAGGGGCGGCTCGCAGCGCGGCCGGCCGCGCGGCCCGTTCACGCAGCACCGGCGGCTCGACTCGCTGCGCAGCTTGCTGCAGAAGCACCCTGCCGGCCTGACGATCTACGACCTCGCGCGCGAGCTCAACGTCACGCCGCGGTCGCTCCGGCGCTACCTCGTCGAGGTCAAGCGCGAGCTCGATCTCGTCTCGGTCGCCACGCGCCCTGGCGGCCCGCGCCTCTGGCGGCTGTCGCCGAGCGAGGCGCCCCGGCGCGTCGAGGTGCGGCGGACGCAGGCGTACGCCCTGCTCGCCGCCCGCCGGCTGTTCGAGCCGATGCGCGGCTCGACCCTCTTCGAGGAGATCGATCTCGCCGCGCAGCGCCTGCTCGGCGTCGCGCGCCGGCCGGGGCGCGGGCCGAACGCCGGCGTCGCCGACGCGCGGCTGGAGGAGCGGTTCCTCTACCTCCCGTTCGCCCCCAAGGACTACGCCGCGCGCACCGAGGAGCTCGACGATCTGTTCCAGTCCGTCGCCGACCTGCGCCCGCTCCGGTGCCGCTACCGCCGCGCGCGCGACGGGCGCGAGGAGCGGGTGCTCATCCACCCGTACGCGCTCGTCCTCTACAAGGACGCGATCTACTGCGTGGGCCTCCACGTCGGCCGCGGCGAGGTGCGCACGTTCCTGCTCGATCGCATGCGCGACACGGAGTGCGCCGTCACCGAGCGGTTCGAGCTGCCCCCTGATTTCTCGATCGACGACTACTTCCAGGGCCAGTTCGGCATCTGGCGCGGCGGCGAGCCCCGGCGCGTGGTGATCGACTTCGACGAGCGCGTGACCGAGTTCGTGCGGACGCGCAAGGTGCACCCGTCGCAGGAGATCACGCCGCTGCCCGCCGGCGGCGTGCGGCTCACGATGCACATCGGCGACATGACCGAGCTCGCGACGTGGGTGCTCGGCTTCGGCGAGACCGCCCGCGTTGTCGAGCCGCCCGACCTCGTGGACCGCGTGAAGCGCGAGCTGGCCGGCGCGCTCGCGCGCTACGCGGAGCCGCCGCCCGCCGACGGATAGACCTGGCCGGCGCTCCGGCGGACCTCGCCGGCGCTCCGGCCAGGCTGCGCGCGGTCGCTCAGGAAGGCCAGCGTCGCTCGGCGGCGACGCGCGCGGCGATCTCCTCCAGCGCGGCGGTGTCGAGGCGCGCGAGCGCGGCGCGGCGCTCGCCGGTGAGCTCGATCTGGAGCGCCTGGCAGAGGCGCTCGATCGCCTTGCGGTATCCCTCGGCGAGACCGCTGCGGAAGGCCTCTTGCTGGGCCTCGGCGAGGACGGGGTTCTTCTCGTCCAGGAGCACGCGCGCGACCGCGTTGCGCCCCTCGGCGCGGTCGAGCAGCGCCCGCACCGGCAGCGGCCGGATCAGGCAGGCGTCCTCGATCTCCGCGTCGATGGGCAACGGCCGGAACGCGCGCTCGGCCGGCGACCACTCGGCCACGACGCGCCGCTGGACGAAGATCGCGAACATTCGCCGGATGCCCCGCGCCGTGAGGCGCTCGGCCCTGTCGATGAGGTCACGCAGCGGCTGCTTGTGGACGACCTCGAACACGACCTCCTCCAGGTAGCGGGCGCCGGTGGCCGGGTCGTTGCCTTCCTTGCGGATGGACGTGTCGGTGGCGAAGTCCGAGCCGTCATCCGTCCGGGTCAGCATGTCGGTCGAGGCCACGTATCCGGGCCGCACGTGGAAGAGCGCCTCGCCGTCGACCTGGCAGTGGGCGTCGCCGTGGGGAGGGGCCGCGGGCGCGGCGAGCACGCGGCGGCCGCCGATCATCTCCTCGCGGGTCTCGACCTGGACCAGGCGCTCGTCCACGCGCGGCAGATCGCCGTGGCCTGGCAGCTTCTGGGCGGGCGACGTCGCCTCGGGGGCCTGATGAAATGCGGCGGGGTTCTTCGACGGCATGCGCAGGGTCATGGTAGCAGCCTCCAGCTGGGTCCCTCCGGAGTCGGCGGGACACACCATGGAGTTGCGTGCTGGCAGGCGACCTGATTCCGATTTCTTCGAGCGACGCGCGCGCTGCCCGCGGCGGGCCGATCCGCTCGGCCCGCTGCGCCGGGCCGCCTCAGCGTGACGCGCGGAGCGCTTCGTCGATCATCTTCTGGTGCTCCGCCGGGTCCGCCCAGCGGGCGCGCCCCTCGGGCGGGAGCTGATCGATCGGATCGAAGTACGTGTACCGCTGCCCCGGCTTGACGCTCGGCGCCTCGAACACGGAGATGCCGGTCGCGCGGTCGTAGTGCTCGAACGAGTGCGCGTCGCGCTTGCCCCCGCCGCCGGGCGCGTCGACGACGAACGTCGGCGTGTTGAACCCGGCGGTCGAGCCGCGCACGTGCTTCTCGATCATGAGCCCGGTCGCGAGCGTGGTCCGCAGGTCCTCGACGCCCCGCACGAGGTCGTGGATGTAGACGTAATAAGGGTGCACGTGCACGTGCCCAAGGCGCTTCACGAGCAGCTTCATCGTCTCGGGCGTATCGTTCACCCCGCGCTGCAGCACCGACTGGTTCCTCACCGTGATCCCGTGCTCGAACAGCCTGTTCATCGCGTCGCGGGTGATGCCCGTGATCTCGTTCGGGTGGTTGAAGTGGGTGTGGATCACGACCTCCTTGTGGAGCTTCCGGCCGAGCTCCACGGTCCGCGTGACCGCGTCGATCCACTCGTCGTCGGTGAGGAGCTTCTGCGGCATCACGGCCGGGCCCTTGGTGGCGAGGCGGATGCGCTGGATGTTCGGCATCCTGAGGAGCGTCTCGCCGATCGCGCCGAGCTGCTCCGGCCGCAGGTTGTACGCGTCGCCGCCGGAGACGACGATGTCCTCCAGCTCCGGGCGCGACGCGATGTACGCGTACGCGCGCTTCCAGCGGTCCTCGTCGACCTTGAAGTGGGTCTTCTCGACCTCCTCCGTGTCGATGCCCACCGCGTAGCTGCGCGTGCAGAAGCGGCAGTACACGGGGCAAGTGTCGAGCGGCAGGAAGAGCGCCTTGTCGGCGTACCGGTGCGTCAGCCCGGGGACGGGCGCGTCCGCGCGCTCGTGCAGCGAGTCGAGCCCGAGCTTCGGGTGGTCCGGCAGGAAGCGCGACGCGAGCGGGATGAACTGGGTCCGGAGCGGATCGTTGTACGGATCGTTCCAGTCGATGAGCGAGAGCATGTACGGCGAGACCCGGACGCTCATCGGCGCGTGCGCGAAGCCCTCGGTCGCGTCGCGGATGAAATCCTCCGACACCATCCCGCGCAGCGTGTCGAGCAGCTTGTCCGGGCGGGTGATCGACTTCTTCGCCTGCCACCGGTGATCCATGAACTGCTCGTCGGTCACGTCGGCGTACGCCGGGATCCTCCGGAAGTCGGGCATCTCGAGCAGCTTCGCGTGCTCGAGCGACGCCGGGTCGACCGGCGGCTTGAGGGGCGCGATGTCGCTGTTTCGCTTGGTGAGTTCGATGAGGCTCGAGGTGGTCGTCATGTCGTGGACCCTTGTCCGCGCGGAGAAGAGAGGGCGTCAGCGGATGGCCGCCTGCCTGCGCCTGCGCCCCTCGGGGCCCGCCCGGGAGAGGCAGGGGCAGCGGTTTATCGGATCGTAGCATCGCGGTACACACCCGTCGGGGGCGGTGTGCGCCGTGTCTTCGGCTGGCGGGCGGAGGTGCTCCGAGGCGGGCGAGCCGGTCAGGGCTCGATGGAAGCCAGCGTCGTATCCCGCGTGGTGCGGTAGCGCGCATAGTAGGTCCGCACGCGCGTCACATAAGCCTGCGTTTCCGCGTACGGCGGGATGCCGCCGTACCGCATGACCGCCCCTTCGCCAGCGTTGTACCCGGCGATGGTGAGATCGAGATCTCCGTTGAAGAGGTTGGCCAGGATGCGCAGGTACCGCGTTCCGCCGAAGATGTTTTCGCGCGCGTCGAACGCGTCGCGCACCTGCATGCGGAGGGCGGTCTCGGGCATGAGCTGCATCAGCCCCTGCGCGCCGACGGGCGAGACGGCCCGCGGGTCGTAGTCGCTCTCGCACTTGATCACGGCGCGAACGAGCTCCTCGGGGATCTGGTAGAGCGCCGCGGCCTGCCGGATCCACGCGTCGTAGCGGCTGAAGCGCTCGAGCGATTTGTCGCTCGGGGCGACCGGGTTCACGCCGGCGCGCGCCGGCGATCGGCGGCCGTCGCCCTTGATGTACAGCTTGAACCGCCCGTCGCCGCTGGAGCGGTTCGAGAAGTGCACCGTCCCATCCGCGTCGGTGTAGGTGAAGATGTCGGCGTGCGCGCTGCCCGGGTGCAGCGCGAGGGCGGCGAGCCCGAGCGCGGCGGCGAGGGCGCGGAGCGGCAGGCGAAGGGAGGAGCCGGAGGTCGATGTGACGGGCATCTCTGGCCGAAGCATAGGTTGTGATCGTCCGCTCGCGCAAACCGCACCGTGACGGCGGAACCAGGAGCAGACGGCGGAATCAGTCGGCGGAAACAGCTGATGGATGGACGGCGGAGCGAGACGGCGGAAGCAACGCCGCGATCCGCGGCGCCATTCCGGGACGCCCTCGCGGGAGCGCCAGCGCGCCGTGGCGCCCCTGTGCGTGCTCGTGGGCGTCGCGGCGGAAGGTCTGTCTGGTGAGCACGTCCCGGGCGCTGTACTAAGGCGGGCGCGATGGAGATCGGCTGGCGACACGTGCTCGTGGGGGTTGCGGCCCTCTTTCTGCTGTTCCTGATCGTCAAGATGCGCCCCGCCCGGCGGCGCCGGGACGCGCTGAGCGCCGAGGTGCAGGCCGCGCGGGAGCGCGCGCGGCGCGCCGCGACCCCTCGCGAGCGGGCGGAGGCGCTGTGCGACGCGGGAGTACAGGCGCTGCACGGCGGCCGCCGCGTCACCGCGGCCGTGGGCTTCTTCGT
Source organism: Sorangium sp. So ce119 (assembly GCF_051524405.1). Taxonomy (NCBI): domain Bacteria; kingdom Pseudomonadati; phylum Myxococcota; order Polyangiales; family Polyangiaceae; genus Sorangium; species Sorangium sp. So ce119. The sequence continues at coordinate 2,114,244 of NZ_CP150310.1, forward strand.
GCGCGCCATGCGTGCCGACCCCACCTCGGCCCGCGTCATCGAGCTCGCGAGCGGCGCGCTGGCCAGGCGCAGGCCCCGGCTCCTGGAGAAGATCCTCTGGCGGCGGCTCGCGGTGCTCCCGTGGGACGGCGAGCACCGCGACGCGGCGCGCGCGGCCGCCGTCGGGCTTCAGGCGCTCTACCGGCGCGAGATCCGGGACCGGAACCGCGCGGAGATCATGCGCAAGCTGGCCGAGACGTTCGGCTGATCCGCCGCGCGGCCTTCACGTCGCCCAGAACGTCCGCGGCAGCGCGCCGCGGTTCGACAGCGACACGAGATCCATGAGCAGCGCGATCGTGACGTGCACGAGGAAGCCCGAGTAGATGCTCTTCGTGCGCATCGCGAGCGACCCCAGCGCGATCCCGGCGACCACGGCGCCGGCCGCCTCGAGGTACGGCTTGCCGAAGTGGATCATGCAATAAGGGACGATCATCGCGAAGATCGCCCCGGAGCCCATGGTGTGCCGCAGGCCGGCCAGCCAGAAGCCGCGGAAGAAGATCTCCAGCGCGAAGAACTGGGCGAAATACATCGCCTCCCAGGCGATGAGGTCGAACCAGGATCGCGAGGACTGCTTGTAGAAGGGGTAATAGGTCCCGAAGTCGGGCGCGCTCGCGACGATGAACACCGCCGGGACCACGACGGCCAGGCAGAGCAGGTAGATCCACGCGTGCCTGGCGAGCCCGCGGACGCGCAGCCCCATGTCGAGAAGGCTGTCCCTGGGGAAGCAGAGCTTCCAGGCGACCATCGGGATGGCCACGTAGCCGAACACGCGGGTGAACGACCACCAGACGTAGCTGTAGAGCTCGTCGTAGCGGCGGAGCGAGATGGGCAGCAGCGCGCCGGCGGGCGAGAGCGCCTGGGCGAGCTCGACCTCGCGCAGCCAGGGCCGGATGTGCGCGTCGTAGACGGCCCGGCCGCCGTAGTACTGCTGCAGCATGAGCACGAGCGCGGTGATCGTGAACAGGACGGCGGGGCGGCGGTCGTAGCCCCCGGCGGCGAGGGTGCGCCGCTGGTGCTCGTGGGCCTCGACGTCGAGCTCCCGCCAGGTGCGCCGGAAGAAGAGCCAGAGGACGGGCGCGAGCGCGACGAACGCGGCGACCGGGAACAGGGCCTTGAGGAGCGTGCTCGCCAGGGCGGAGGACGGTTCGGCGAGGCGGGAGGCCGCTTCCTGGAGCGGCGGCCGGAGCGGTCGGAGCCAGTCGACGTTCGCCACGAGCCAGCTCCCCAGGTTGAGCATCGGCGCGGCGTGTACCATGATCCCGGGCCCAGCACAGCGCCGACGAGCGACGCGCCCGGCCGGCGCCCCCGACCAGCGCCCCCGACCAGCGTAGAAGAGCGACCGCGCCGCTTCGCCGAACTCCCGCGACTCCCGCAGCGCGGCCTTGCGGTGACCCGGGCCGCTCTGCTAGATCGCGCTCCCTCTTCAATGCCGCGCGAGTCATCTCGCGCATGACCGGCGCAGGCCTCGCCTGCCCGTGGGAGTATCAGCGATGGCCATCAAGAATCCGCTTGCGATCGTGAAGGAGCGCTTCGGCGACAAGGCGAAGCTCGTCGAGGCCGTGAAGGGCTTCGCGAACGAGGACCTCTGGCTCGGGCGCGTCAGCTCGGATCGGGGCGGCAGCAAGGGGCTCGATCACGTCTCGAACGCGAAGCTCCTCCGTCTTCACGCGACGTTCAGCGCCGTGAAGGAGAAGTTCGGGACGCGGGCGCGCCTCATCGAGGAGACGCTCACGGTCCTGAACCGGTCGAAGGACCAGGGGTACAAGAAGCGCCTCGAGGCGTACCCCGTCCCGCGCCTCTACGATCTCTACCAGTCGGCCTCGAAGCGGGCGAAGGCCGCCTCGGCGACCCCGAAGACCCAGGCCTGAGCCCCCCGCCCACCGACCGCGCCCATCCATGTCGGACCTGACCGGGCTGCCTGCCCTTGAAGGTCCGGCGTTCCTATCGTAATTGAGCCGCGTCGCCAGCGCGCGGTGTCCAGCCGTCCAGCGTCGGACCGACGATCTGACGTCCCCCCGTTGACCGTGAATCCCCTCTTGGGCCCTCCCAGAAAGGCGGGTATCGCCCCCGGCGAGCCCCGCCAAGGAGAACGACTGTGAGCAGCGCGCACGAGAACGAGACCGGCGTCTGGACCACGGAAGACGCCAAGTCGCTCTACATGATCGACCGCTGGGGCCGCGGCTACTTCGACGTGAGCCCGGACGGCAACCTCACGGTCGCGCCGCTCCAGGAGCGCGGCAGCAAGATCGCGATCCGCGACGTCGTCGACGCGGCGCTCGAGCAGGGGCTCCGCACGCCGCTCCTGATCCGCTTCCAGGACCTGCTCCATCACCGGGTGCGGTCGCTCAACGAGGCCTTCAACAAGGCGATCGCCGAGAGCAAGTTCCGCGGGACGTACCGCGGCGTGTTCCCGATCAAGGTGAACCAGCTCCGGGAGGTCGTGGAGGAGATCCTCGACGCGGGCAAGACCTACCACTACGGCGTCGAGGTCGGCTCCAAGCCCGAGGTCTTCGCCGGCCTGTCGGTGCACACCGACCCCGAGTCGCTGATCGTCTGCAACGGCTACAAGGACGAGAACTTCATCCGGACGGCGCTCATCGGGCGCAAGCTCGGCAAGAAGGTGATCCTCATCGCGGAGAAGCTCTCCGAGGTGCGGATGATCACGCGCGTCGCCAAGGACATGAACGTCGAGCCCATGATCGGGCTGCGCGTGCGGCTGCTCACCGAGGGGGCGGGCAAGTGGAAGACCTCCGGCGGCGAGAACGCGAAGTTCGGCCTCTCCACGGCCGAGATCCTCGCGGCGATCAGGATCATGGACGAGGCCGGGATGAGCGCCTCGTTCAAGCTCCTCCACTTCCACATCGGCTCGCAGGTGCCGGACATCCTGATCATCAAGCGCGCGGTGCGCGAGGCGACGCGCTACTACGCGAAGCTCCGCAAGATGGGGCAGCGCATCGAGTACATCGACGTCGGCGGCGGGCTCGCCATCGACTACGACGGCTCGCGCTCGACGTTCCACTCGTCGATGAACTACTCGGTCGAGGAGTACGCGCGCGACATCGTGCACAACATCGCCGATATCTGCGACGAGGAGCGGGTGCCGCACCCGAACATCGTCTCGGAGTCCGGGCGCGCGATCGTCGCGCACCACTCGGTGCTGGTCGTCCAGGCGTTCGGCTCGATCGAGAAGACGCCGATGTCGCCGATCGACATCCAGACCGAGGAGCACAAGCTCATCCAGAACCTCCTCTACATCAAGGACAACCTCTCCTCGCCGAACCTCGGCGAGTCGTGGCACGACCTGCTCCAGATCAAGGAGGAGGCGCAGAAGATGTTCGAGCTCGGCCTGCTCAACCTCGACGTGAAGGCCCGGGTCGAGATCCTCTTCTGGGAGATCGCCGAGAGCATGCAGAAGATCGCGTCGGAGCTCGACCCGGAGGAGGTGCCGGACGATCTCGGCGAGCTCCGCAAGCAGCTCGCCGACCAGTACATCTGCAACTTCTCGGTGTTCCAGTCGCTGCTCGATCACTGGGCGCTCGGCGCGCTCTTCCCGATCGTGCCGATCCACCGGCTCAACGAGCGCCCCTCGGCCGACAGCACGCTCGTCGACATCACGTGCGACTCCGACGGCAAGGTGAGCAAGTTCATCGATCTCAACGATGTGAAGGACACGCTCCCGCTGCACCCGATCTCGGGCGACAAGCCGTACTACGTCGGCATCTTCTTGACCGGCGCGTACCAGGACATCATGGGCGACATCCACAACCTGTTCGGCCGGGTCAACGAGGTGCACGTCTTCCTCGATGAGGACGAGGACAGCGGGTACTACATCGAGGAGACGATCGCCGGGAACAAGATCCAGGAGGTCCTGGCGCTGACGCAGTACGACAACCGCGATCTCGTCGGGAAGGTGAAGGCGCAGGTCGACGGCGCGATCAAGCAGGATCTCCTCAAGCCGACCGAGGGCATGCGGCTGCTCGCCGACTACGAGCGCGGGCTCAAGGACCAGACGTACCTGAGCCTCTGAGCCGCGCCGTGCCCTCCGACACCACGGCGCCCGAGACCACGGTGATCGCGGGCCGCGCGGCGCCCCCCGGGCGCCGCCCGCCGGGCTGGGCGCGCCAGGCGCTGCTCGTCGCGGGGAAGGACCTCTCGATCGAGCTCTCCACGGGCGAGATCGTCACGACCAGCGGGTTCTTCGCGGTGCTCGTCGCCGTGATCGCGTCGCTCGCGTTCCACGCGGGGCAGGACGCGACCGAGCGGGTCGCGCCCGGCGTCATCTGGGTGAGCGTCGCGTTCGCGTCGGTGCTCGCGCTGAGCCGCACCTGGCAGCGGGAGCGCGAGGACGGCGCGCTCGCGGGCCTGCTCGTCCTGCCGATCGCGAGGAGCGCCCTGTTCGCCGGCAAGGCGCTCGGGCTCTGCCTGTTCGTGGGCGCGGTCGAGGCCATCATCATCCCGGTGGCGGCGCTCCTCTTCGCGGTGGATCTCGTGGAGACGGGCGCGGGGCTCGCGCTCTTCTGCCTGGCGGCGACGCCGGGCATCGCCGCGAGCGGCACCCTGTTCGGGGCCATGACCGTGCGCACCCGCGCCCGCGACCTCGTGCTCGCGAGCGTGCTCTTCCCGCTCCTCGCGCCCACCCTGCTCGCCGCGGTCGCGGGCACGCGGGAGCTCTTCGGCGGCGCGTCGATCGGCGAGCTCACCGACTACATCGCGCTCATGGGCGTGTTCGACGTGGTGTTCATCGCGGGCGGCGTCGGCCTCTTCGACCTCATGATCGAGGGCTGACCCGCCGCGCGACCGCGATCCCGCGCGGCCGGGGCCGGTCGAGCGCGGGCTCCTGTGGCCGCGCGGCCAGGGCCGACCGGATCACAGGCTCACGCGGCAGCGCCGCGCGCCGCCAGCACGTCGTCGGCGACGGTCGCCGCCGCCCGCTCGATGGCGGCGAGGTCGAGCGCGGCGCCGGTACACTCGCCGAGCGCCCACACCCCGTCGCCCGCGCGGCCGCGCGCGTCGACCCGCACGGCGTACCCCGAGCGCGGGTCGGCCTCGACGCGCGCGCCTGCCTGCGCGGCGACCTCGAACGAGGGCGCGGCCGGCGCGTCCACGGCGACGGCCACGACCTTCAGGTCGGTCGTCAGGCTGTCGGCCTCGAAGGGCGCCTCGCGCACGGTCACGCCCTTCACCTGCGAGATCCCGTTCACCGCGGCGAGCGCGGCGAGCGGGATCCGCGCCGCGATGCGGTCGCCGAGCGCGCCCGCGAGCTCGTCGGCCCAGAACCCCTCGCCGGCGAGGGCGATCGGGCCGGTCGGCTCGACGCCGTGGGCGAGCAGCCGGCAGAGCGCGCGCGCCGAGAAGACGCCGGGCAGATCGTTGTTCGGGAACGCCGCGACGCCGTCGTGCGCCCCGGTGGCGAAGACCTTGGCGGGCGCCCTGATCACGGTCGCGCCCGCGTCGCCGGCGACCAGCAGCTCGCCGAGGTAGACGCCGGCGGCCACGTGCCTGGAGAGCACGCGGACGCCGTCGAGCGGGTGCCGCGCGAGGAGCTCCGCCGCGCGCCGCGGCGCCCCGGCGAGCGATCCGGCGGGCGCGAGCCCGTCGTCGATCAGCGCGACGCGGAGCCCCCGCGACGCGAGCGCCGAGGCCGCCGCCACGCCGGCGGGCCCGGCGCCGATCACCGCCGCGTCCACGTCGAGCCGCGCGGCGGGCTCGGCCGCGAGCGCCGCGCTCGGCAGCCGCCCGAGCCCCGCGAGCTTGCGCGCGATCGACTGCATGACCGCGGACAGGCCGGGGACGCCGGCCATCAGGTGGTGGTGGTCGATCCCCTGCGGGAAGAACCAGTCGGTCACCTGGAGCAGGTCCGCCTGCCGCGAGCCCACGACGTTCTGCACCTCGACGCGCTCGCCGCCGGCCGCCGGGCGCATGCACGTCATCACGTTGGGCACGCCGTCGACCCGCGCGAGGCAGCCGTCGCAGCCGCCGCGCAGGCACGTCGGCGCCCGGGGGCGGTGCAGCTTCGGGCTCCGCGCGAGCGTCACGCGCCCGGAGGCGATCAGCGCCACGGCCAGCGGCTCCCCCCGTTCCGCCGGGACGGCCGCTCCGTCGAGGGTGATGGTGACCGGATCCCGGAGCGCGCGACCTCGCCGAAACATGCGCGGACGCTAGCAGACGCCCGCGCGCCATGGAGGAGGGAGGCGCCGCGCGATCGCGCGAAGCGGAGAAGGTGTCCCCCGGTTGGGGCGCTGATCTATGCTGTCGCCGATGCGCCTCGGCGTCCTCGGCCCTGCACAGGGTGATCTGCCCGCGCTCGCTCGTGGCGCGCAGCACCTGCTCGACGAAGGGCACGCCGAGCGGGTCATCTACGTCGCCGACGACGACGCCCTCGAGCGGGTCGTCGAGGGCTGGGCGCAGAGCCTGGTCGGCGCGAACCCCACCGAGGGCGCCCTGTTCGAGCGGGCGGCGCGGTGCGCGACGTCGACCCCGGAGGCGATCGACGCCTTCGTGGCGTCCGAGCGGGCGCGGCTGCGCCTCAAGGTGCTGATGAGCCTGCCGCCGGGCCAGCGCACGATCGAGATCCTGGACGGGCGCGTCGCGCTCTTCGTGTTCGACAAGGCGGCGCTCGACGAGGAGGACATCGTGGCCGCGTCCCTGCTCGTGTTCGGCAAGAGCTCGGGGCCGCTCATCAAGAAGGTCGGCCCGCGGACGTTCTTCTCCCCGGGGCCGATCGGCTCCGAGGGCGGCACGGCGCTCCTCGACGACGGGCAGGGCGGGGTGCGGATCGAGGTGATGAACGCGAGCGGCGCGGTGACCGCGCGCGAGATCGTGGGGCCGTCCGCGGCCGGCCCCAGGCTGAGGGTTCAAGGTGGCTCGCACGGCTGAGGCGCGCGCGGGCGCGCCGCCCTCGCGCCCGTCCGAGGCGCGGCGCGTCGCCATCTTCGGCGGCAGCTTCAACCCGCCGCACGTGGCGCACGTGCTCGCGGCCACCTACGCGATCTCCGTCGCGCCGATCGACGAGGTGCTCGTCGTCCCCGTCTACCGCCACCCGTTCTCGAAGGAGCTCGCGCCGTTCGAGCACCGCCTGGCGATGTGCCACCTCGCCCTCGGCTGGCTCCCGGGCGTGTCGGTGTCGACGGTCGAGCGCGAGCTGGGCGGCGACAGCCTCACGCTGCGCACGCTGGAGCACCTCGCCGCGGCGCACCCGGGCTGGGCGATGCGCCTGCTCGTCGGCGCCGACGTGCTGCCCGATCTCCCGCGGTGGCACCGCTTCGATCGCATCGAGCAGATCGCGCCGCCGATCGTCCTCGGCCGCTCGGGCTTCGTCGCGTCCGTCGCGGCGCACCCCGACGACGCGGCCGCCGTCGCCCGGCCCGCCCTGCGCGCCGCCGACGTGCTGCTCCCGCAGATCTCGAGCAGCGACGTCCGCCGCGCCTTTGCCGCGGGCGATCTGGAGGCCGTCCGCCAGCGCGTGCCGAGCGCGGTGCTGGACTACGCGCTCGCGCACGGCCTCTACGGGAGCAAGCCATGAACGATATGGACAGCACGCGCCCGTCGCCGATGCACCGCGATGACGGCGCGCCGCTGGAGGTGTTCATCTACGGCGGCGGCAAGGTGGGCCGCGGGCTCTCGCGCGCGATCCGCGACGCGGGGCTGCCTGTCACGCTCAGGCCCGCCCGGGATGGGCTGCCGGCGGAGCGCATCGAGGCGGACCTCGTCATCCTCGCCGTGCGCGATCGCGACATCGCGCCCTGCGCCGAGGCGCTGCGCGACCGCGGGCTCGTCGGTCACAGGGACGTCGCGGTGGTGCACTGCGCCGGCGCGCTGGGCCCCGAGGCGCTCGCGGCGGTGCGCGGCGACCGCGTCTCGGTCGCGCAGATGCACCCGATGATCTCGTTCGCCTCGCCCGCGTTCCTGCCGTTCCTCGATCGCGGCCAGCTCCACGTCGACGGCGATCCCGGCGCCATGCGGGTCGCGCGCTCGCTCGGGGTGCGCCTCGGCATGGCCCCGCGCACGTTCCCCGGCCTCGACCGCGTCGCCTACCACGCCGCCGCGGGCCTCGTCGCCAACGGCGCCGCCGCGCTGGCCGCCGCCGGGGTCGACCTGCTCGAGCGCGCGGGCATCCATCGGAAGACCGCCGCCGAGATGCTCGGCCCGCTGCTCCGCACGGTCGCGGACAACGTCGAGGTGCTCGGCGTGCCCGACGCGCTCACCGGGCCGGTGCGGCGCGGCGACGCGGCCGGCGTCGCGCGGCACCTCGAGACGCTCCGCCGGCTCGCGCCGCACCTCGTGCCCTTCTACGTCGCCGCCGCCGCGACGCAGCTCCCGCTGGCCCGCGCCCTCGGCGAAGCGCCTCCCGATGCGTTCGACGCCATCGAACAGGCCCTGGACGGAAGCAAGTAGCTGCGCTGGAATTTTCCACCAACGCGGCACGAACTTATCGATGTTCGATCGCGGGATTCGTTGATGCGAGGTCCAGCGCGAAGGTACGCTTTTGGTGCCTTGGGATCAGTCGCTGCAGCCAGTGTTTCTTCCGCCACGACGAGCGACGCCGGAGGTTTCCGGGCGCTCGACGAGCGTGTCCTCGACGCCGCGTCCCGTGGGGTGCTCCACGTCCATGGACAGCGGTCGGTCCTGGACGCGGTTTGCTCCCACCTCGCGCGTCGCGCGCGGGGCGTGGGGCGCTCGCTGATCTCGGCCGCGCACGCCGCGGACCGGGATCCCTGGCGCGACCTCGCGCTGCGCTGCGGGGTCGTCTCCGCGGACCCGGCGGCGGCCGCGCAGGGCATCGGCTCCGCCGCGCAGGGCGCGATCCTGCTCGTCTCCGAGGGGGAGCCGACGAGCTGGGGGAGCCTCGTGCTCGAGGAGCTCTCGCGCCTCATCGCGGGGGGCTCGAGCGCCGCGCTGGTGATCGTGTGCAGCGACGCGGCCATCCGGCCGTGGACGAGCGCGCTCACGATCGACGCCGTCGCCTCGCCGGACGATCTGCACCGCTTCTGGGAGGCGGCCGCCGCGGACGCGGAGCGCCGGGTCGTCGCGAAGCTCGAGCGGCTCGACGCGCTCGAGGGCTGGTGCACCGCCGTGCTCGCCGCGCCGCCCGAGCAGCGCCCCGCGCGCCAGCCGCCCGGCGGCGCGGCCCGGCGGCTGCTCGATCGCCTGGCGCTCAGCCAGCGGCCCTGGGCGTCCGCGCAGCTCGGCCTGATCGCGGACCAGGGCCTCGGGGACGTGGCGCGCCACGGCGCCCTCCAGGAGCTCTCCGCCCTCGGCCTGATCGAGGTCGACGATCGCGGGTGGATCGCGGCGCGGCGCGCGGTCGTCGACCCGGCCGGCGTCGATCCCGAGGACGTGCTCGCGGTCGCGGAGGCGCTCGAGGCGCAGTCGTCCGATCCGTGGAGCGCCTCGCGCGCCAGCGAGCTCTTCGCCGCGCTGGGCCGTGACGACCGCGCCGAGGCGGCGGCGACGCAGGCGATCGCCGCGGTCGGCGAGCCGTCGGCGCGCGCCGATTTCTGGCAGCGCTGGGCGCGCTCGATGCGGTCGCTCCACGGGGACCGGGCCGCCGCGGGCGAGCGGCTGCTCCGCGCCGCCGAGCTCGCGCTCCGGCTCGGCGACGTCGAGTTCGCGATCGACTTCTCCTCGGCGGCGATGCGCGAGCGCGAGTCGTTCGCCGCGCTGCTCGTGCACGGCCGCGCGACGAGCGCGCGCGGCGACCTGACGACGGCCGCGATGGTGCTCTCGCGGGCGCTCTCGCGCGCGGCGACGCCCGCGGAGCGGTCGCGCGGCGCCGTGGAGATGGCGGAGCTCTGCTGCAAGACGGGCGACCTCGCGGCGGCCAGGGGGCACGCGGAGGAGGGGCTCGCCGGCGCGAGCGAGATCGCGACCCGCCTGCAGGCGCGCAACATCCTGGGCAAGCTGCTCCTCGCGCAGCAGGCCTGGGCCGAGGCGGAGGTGCACTTCGCGGCCGACGCGTGGGAGGCGGCGTGCGCGGGCGAGCACGTGAGCGAGCTGCGCGCCCGGCTGAACCGCGCGATCGCGATGCTCTCGAGCGGCCGCCTCGACGAGGCGCGCTCCATGCTGGCCGGGGTGCTCCAGGACGGCGAGCGGCGCGGCGAGCGCCTCGCGACCGGCTACGCGCTCACGAACCTCGCGGTCATCGCGCACCTGAAGCACGAGTACCCGGAGGCCCTGCGCCTCCTCGAGCGCTCGATCGATATCTTCCGGAAGATCGGCGACAAGGTCGCGCTCGTGAACCTCATCGCGAACCTGGCCGAGATCCGGCTCCAGCTCGGGCTGATCGAGGAGGCCGAGCAGGCGCTCGCGTTCGCGCGGAAGGTCTGCGGTCACGTCATCCCGGGCGTGCGGATCACGCACGTCGCGTACGTCGCGGCGCAGATCCACCTCGCGTGCGGCCGCACGGCCGACGCCTGGTCCGAGCTCAGCGCCGCGTTCGCGTACGGCGCCGGCTCGAAGCTCGGCGAGTGCTACGCGATCGCCGCGCGCATCGCGCTGGACGACGGCGACCTCCTGCAGGCGGCGCACATGATCAAGCGGGCGCGCGCCGAGGCGAGCTCCGACTGGCTGCGCGCCGAGGTCGCGCTCCTCGAGGCGCTGCGCGCCCGCGCCGCGGGGGAGCCGTTCGGGCAGGCCGCCGCGGAGGCGCTCGCGCTGTCGCGCCAGGCGCACAACCGCGAGCGCGCCCTGGAGGCGCACGTGCTGCTCCACCACGCCTCGTCCGTGGACCGGACGCCGCACGCCCCCGAGGACGAGCCCGCGGCCGCGCGATCGCACCTCGACGCGGCGCTCTCGCTCCGCGATCGCATCGCCGAGTCGCTCCCGCCCGAAATCTCGCGCCGGTTCCTCTCGCGCCGCAGCTTCGCGGAGCTCACCCGGCTGGAGGCGTTCGCGCGCACCGCCGCGGAGGCCGAGCCGAGGGGCTGCGAGCTCTGCGGATCGGTCGCGTGCGCCGGGTGCGCGCGGGTCTCGGTGCGCGCCCCGCGGCCGTCCGCCGTCGCCCCCGCGCTCAAGCGGATGGTGGGGACGACGCCCGCGTTGCTCAGCCTCGTCCACCAGATCGAGAAGGTCGGCGCGAGCGACGCGACCGTGCTGATCCACGGCGAGAGCGGCACCGGCAAGGAGCTCGTCGCCGAGGCGATCCACGAGGTGAGCGCGCGGCGAATGGGCCCGCTGGTCAAGGTGAACTGCGCCGCCCTGGTCGAGACGCTGCTCCTGTCGGAGCTGTTCGGGCACGAGAAGGGGTCGTTCACCGGCGCGGCGGCGCGCCGCCGCGGGCGCTTCGAGCTCGCCGAGGGCGGGACGCTCTTCCTCGACGAGATCGGGGACATCTCGCCGCGCACGCAGGTCGCGCTGCTCCGCGTCCTCCAGGACAAGACGTTCGAGCGGGTCGGCGGTGTCACCCCGCTGCGCGCCAACGTCCGCATCCTCTGCGCCACCCACCGCGACCTGCGCGCGATGGTCGCGCGCGGCGAGTTCCGGGAAGATCTCTACTATCGCCTGCGGCAGGTCGTCCTGGAGGTCCCCGCGCTCCGGCAGCGCCCGCGCGACCTGCCGGTGATCGCGGCGGCGATCCTGGAGCGGATCGCCGCCGACCGCGGCACGGCGCCGAAGCGCCTCTCCGCCAGGGCGATCACGGCCCTGTCGCGGCACGCGTGGCCGGGCAACGTGCGCGAGCTCGAGAACGCGTTGCGCGCTGCGGCGATCTTCGCGGACGGCGAGGTGATCGAGCTGGAGGACTTCACCACGAACGTCGAGGGGCTGCGGGACCTCGACGCCGCGGAACCGACGAGCACGCCGATGACGTCGAGGGCTGGCACGCAGCCTGCTAGCCATTCCGGTGAGCCTTCCAGCGCACCGCACACGTCGGCGCCCGAGCGGGCGGCGCCGGAGTCTCAGCCACCGTCGATGCCCGCGGATCGCACGCCGTTGGAGCTCGCGTACGCGCATGTCCGAGGAGGGGTCAGCCTCAGCGACATGAAGCGCGAGATCGAGCGAGAGTGCATTGCTAGGGCGCTCGACGAAAGTCGTGGGAATATCACGCGCGCCGCCGTGCTCTTGGGCATGAAGCGCCCGCGGCTTTCCCAGCTTGTCAAACAGTATGGCTTTGGCGGGACGTCGGAGGATTGAGCTGATGCGAGGTTGCTGGACGAGTTGGCTGTTCGGGGGCCTCGCGGCGCCTCTGCTGCTGATTGTGGGGTGCGTGATCGCGCCCGCGGAGCACGATGAGCAGGGCGTGGAACCGTGGAGCGATCTCGATCCAATGATCTCCGACGAGGCGTCCGGCAGGTCCGACGACATGGACGGCGACGTCGGCCTCCCCGTCATCAACGTCGTCGCGCCCGGGTCGCTCCGGCAGCGCGACGTGGCGTTGCCGTCCGCCGACGAGCGGTGGCCCGCGACGAGCTACGTGCGGTCGCGGGAGCGCGACGACTCGGAGCCCGATCCGCTCCCCTGGTGCCCCCCGGGCCGCACCGACAGCCACGACAAGACGCCGTCCGACGGCGACGGGACGCGCTGAGCCGAGGGCCGGGCCGGCGCGGCCGCGCCCCTGCGCCGCGCGGCCGGTCGCCCTGGCGCGTTTTGCGGTTGCGGCCCGGCGCCCTGCGGTAGCCTTCGCGCGTGGCGCCGCTCGGGTTCGATCTCCGCACACGGACGACCCTGGTCTGCGGGGCCCTAGCCCTCGCGATCGCGGCCTCGACGCTGCTCCGGGGGCGCGTCCGGCGCGTCCACCTGTTCTTCGCCGCGTTCGCCGCGGACGTCGGGCTCTGGTACCTGTCCCAGTCGCTCTTCGGCTTCTTCCAGGCCTCCATCTGGGAGCGCTTCACCGCGATCCTCGCCGTGCTGCTGCCGCAGTTCGCGCTGCAGCTCTTCGAGGCGATGATCCCCCACGACCAGGATCGGCGCTCGCGGCTGCTCCGGTTCGCGGGGGTGCTCGTCATCCCGCTGTTCGTCCTCGTGCTGGTGAGCCGGGAGCCTGGCTCGTGGCTCGACTGGCTCACGCGCGGCTGCATCTTCACCTACGTCTTCGCGCTGCTCACCGCGGGGCTGTACACGCTCGGCCAGCGCGGCAAGCGGAGCTCCTCGCGCGCGACGCAGCGGCGCGTGCGGTTCCTCGTGGTGATCGGCGCGCTCGCGGGGCTCGCCAGCGTCGCCGATTTCGCCTGGTTCCTCGGCGCGGAGCCGCCGCCGGTCGGGGCGGCGCTCTCGATCGTCTTCCTGTTCGTCCTCGCCCAGGCGCTCCGGCACGAGCGGCTCCTCGATGCCTACGAGATGCTCGCGCGCCTGCTCGTCGCCACGGCGGTCGCGTTCCTGATCGCGCTGATCTTCTACCTGCTGCTCACGTTCATCGGCGGCTTCAACACGATGTACCTGAACGCCGTGCTCGCCGCGATCGTGATCCTGGTGCTGTTCGATCCGCTGCGCGAGCGCGTCGAGGAGCAGATCCAGCGCCTCTTCTTGCGGGAGCGGTTCGATCTCGACCGATCGCTCGCGGAGGCGCGGCGGCGCCTCGTGCACACGCTCGAGGTCGAGGAGATGGGCGCGATCGTGATGAGCGCGCTCGAGCAGTCGCGCCGGGTCACGGGGGCGGCGCTCTACCTGCGCGATCAGGACGGGACCGGCTTCGACCGGCTCGCCTCGCTCGGGCCGCGGGTCCCCGAGCGGATCGAGGTGGCGACCGCGAGGGCGATGCTCGATCGCCTCGAGCGCGGGCCGCTCGCGATGGAGGAGCTCGAGCGCGAGGCCCGGGAGCGGCGCGCGCGCCGCAGCCGCAGCGACGCCGAGGACGACGGCAACTTCGCGCGGCGGACGGAGGTGCGGCCGCAGGTCCCGGAGGACGCGGTGCTGGCGGCGGCGGAGGTGCTCGGCAGCCTCTGCTCGGGCGTCGTGCTCTGCGCGCGCGACGAGCAGGGCGAGCCCATCGGGCTCCTCGTCGTGGCGGACGCGCGCGTGCGCGACGCGTTCTCGCCCGAGGAGCTGACGCTGCTCGAGACGCTCGCCGCGCAGATCGGCGTCGTGCTCGAGAACTCGCGCCTCTACGCGCAGATGAAGGAGCGGGACCGGCTCGCGCTCCTGGGCCAGATGGCGGCCGGGCTCGCGCACGAGATCAGGAACCCGCTCGGCGCGATCAAGGGCGCGGCGCAGCTCCTCGCGGATCCCGTGCCGGAGGCGCAGCTCGACCCGGCCTCGCGGGAGTTCCTCGGGATCATCCTCGAGGAGGTCGATCGGCTCGACCGGGTCGTGGGCTCGGTGCTCGATCTCGCGCGACCGGCGCAGGGCTCGGTCGTGCCGACCGACGTGAACGCGATCGTGCGCCGCACGTTGCAGGTGCTCTCGATCGAGCGCCGCAACGATCACCTCGAGGTCGAGGTCACGCTGGATCCCGATCTCCCCCGCGTCGCCATCGATCCCGAGCAGCTCCGGCAGGTGCTGATGAACCTGTTCCGCAACGCGGTCCAGGCGATGAAGGGCCGGGGCAAGGTGGTGATCTCCACGCGCGTCCGCTTCGGCCGAGGCACGCGGCCCGGCTCCGGCTCGGACGAGCCGTTCGTCGAGCTCAACGTCACCGACAACGGGCCGGGCATCTCCCAGAAGGTGCTCGCGAACATCTTCCTGCCGTTCTTCACCACGAAGGACAAGGGGACGGGGCTCGGGCTGTCGATCAGCCAGCGCATCGCGCAGAGCGCGGGCGGCCGGATCGAGGTGCGCTCCTACGAAGGGAAGGGGAGCACCTTCGCCGTGATCCTCCCCGCCGCGGTCGACAAGCTGGGCACAGCCGCGCCCGCGGCTGGGTCGGCGCCCGCGGCTGGGCCGGCGCCCGCGGCGCTGCCCGGGGCGGAGATGGCTCCTCAGGAGCGGGCCGGGTGAGGCCGGCGAGCGCGCCCCGGCCGAAGCCGCGGCGCCGGGGCGCGCGGCCTGCTGGCGCCGCGCGGCGTGCTCATCCGTAGCGCGACGCCATGAGGCGTGCTCATCCGTAGCGCGACGCCATGAGGCGCTCGAGCGCGGGGTGCTCGCGCACGAGCGCCAGCGTGTGCTCGGCGTGGCCGTGCGCGTATCCGTTGCCGATGTAGAGGTCGACGTCCTTGCCGATGCCCTCGGCCCCGAGCGCGGCGGCGGTGAAGCTCGTGCTCATCGCGAAGAAGTACGTCTTGCCGCGATCGCGCGTCACGACGATCGCGCTGAGCTCCACCCCGGGGACGTTCACGCACGACAGCGTGAGGTCGGCGCCCGCGTCGCCCGTGAACGGCAGCACGGCGTCGCGCACCGCGATGGGGTCGCGCGCGTCGACCACGGCGACGTGGTCGCAGATCGCGAGCGCGCGCAGGTCGGCGGCGAACTCCGGCGACGCCTCGACGCCGATCACGCGGCCGGACCGGCCGACGCAGCGCCGCGCCTCGGCCGCGCACAGCAGGCCGGACTTCCCGCCCGCGCCGAGCACCACGACGCTGTCGCGCGGGCCGGCGAGGCGCGCCACCTGGGGGGCCGCGCCGGCGACGTCGAGCAGCGCGAGGGCGAGCCGCTCGGGCATGTCGCTCGGCATCCGCGCGAGCGGCGCCGACGCGAAGACGATCGCGGTGCCCTCGACGTCGATCTGCGCGGAACCAGGGCGCACGGCGATGATACGGCGGAGCGAGAGCGGCGTGAGCGAGAGCGACGCGAGCGTCGCGATGCGGTCGCCGGCGGCGACACCGCGGTGCTCCGCGAGCGACCCGACGCGGCGCACGACGCCGAGCAGCATGCCGCCCGAGCCGGTGATCGGGTTGTGCTGCTTTCCCCGGCGCGCCACCGTCTCGAGGACGAGGCGCGCCACGCCGTCCGGATCGCCGCCGGAAGCCTCCTCCATCTGGCGGAAGCTCGCGGCGTCGATGTTCAGCGTCGCCACGTCCACGACGATCTCGGTCTCGAAGTGGCGCGAGGCGTCGGCGTCCAGCCGCTCTGCCGGCTGCGGGAGGGCCCCGGGGGGATCGAGCACGCGGTGCGTGCCCAGCGGATCGCCTGCGGCGAGGGTGTGTTGCGTCGCTTCGGAGCTCACGCCGAGGCCGTTCAACATGCCGGGGCCGAAAGCAAGGGCTATGAACCGAGCGGCCGCGATCTCCGTGGAGGAGGGCGCCTGCTGCGGAGGGGCCGGGACGTGGAAACCAGCGGTCTCAGCCGTGGTTAGTGGCCGGTTTCCTCGCGGATTGGATGCATTTGGGCGAGCCCGATGGCCGGCGGCGGTGGGCTCTGGGTTGGACTGGAGGAGGGCGGTCGGCGCGTTGCGTTAACCCGAGCGGTCGAACTCATTTGAAAGAACAGACCGGATCTCTTGACCACCTTTGCTCGGTGAAACTAGACTTTGCCCCCTGCTGGCGCTCGCGTAGCGCTCGAAGGTTTTTACTCCCTGCGATGGATAACCACGCTCCCAAGGTGTCGGCAACGCGGCAACTGGCGTTGCGCTTCATCTCCGGGAAGTACCAAGGCGGCGAATTTCCCCTCGGGGAGCAGCAGGAGATCGTCGTGGGTCGCTCCAGCGACCTCGACATGGTCCTCGTCGAGGACATGGTCTCCCGGCGCCATGCCCGGATTGCCTGTACCGATCAGCAGATCGTGATCGAGGACCTCGGCTCGACGAACGGCACGTTCGTCAACGGCGAGAAGATCAAGAAGACGACCCTGAAGGAGGGCGATCGGGTGCTCATCGGCACCAGCATCCTCAAGGTCGTCTCCACCGATCCCGGCGCGCCCCCGGCGCGTCGTCGCATGGACGAGCCCTCGCTCAGGAGCGGTCAGACCCGGTCGATGTCCGGGTCGATCGACGAGATCCCGCTCCCCGATCTGCTTCAGCTCTTCGGCACATCGAAGAAGAGCGGAGTCCTCGTCGTCCGTTCCGACGACGATGTCGGCAAGATCTACCTGCGCAAGGGCATCGTGACCTTTGCGACGATCAACGATCTGACCGACGTCCCGCCGCTCAAGAGCGTCTACCGGATCCTCACGTGGGCCGGCGGGACGTTCGATCTGGAGCCGGCCGAGGAACGGGTGATGACCGGCGAGATCAGCGCGACGGTGCAGGAGCTCCTCATGGAGGGGCTCCGGCAGATCGACGAGCTGAACAACATCCGGCACCAGCTCCCGGATCTGTCGGCGCGCCTGGTCATCCCCCAGCCGCTCAAGCCGCTGCTCCGCGATCTCTCGCCCGTCGATCTGGACGTCCTCCAGGTCGTCTTCAACCACGGGCACCTCGCGATGGTCCTCAACAAGAGCCCCGCGACGGATCTGGAGACCGCGCAGTCCGTGCTGAAGCTGATCAACGCAGGCTACCTGCGCGTCGAGTGAAGCCGAGCTGAGCGCAGGGCGCCGGGAGGCCGCGCGGGCGTTGTGGGCCCGTGCGGCGCCTCGTGACGCCCGCGATGTGGCCGGTGAGAACCGCGCACGCGCGCCTCAGCGCGGAGGCGCCGCGCGCGCTCGTCGCTGCGAGGAATGGTGGGCGCGCAGCGATGGCAACGCGCGCTTCCGAGCCGTCGGCGCCGCCCCTTCGATCGCCGCGCTCCAGAGGGCGCGGCACGATCGACGGGGCGGCGAGGGGCCGTCGGCGGCGAGGGACCGTCAGGCCTTCGAGGGGTCGCGCTTCGCCGGGTCGAGCGCGGTGCTCGCGAGGCGGAGCGTCACGGCGCGGGCGTGCGCCTGGAGGCCCTCCGCCAGCGCCAGCTTCTCGATGACCGGGCCCTGCGCGCGCAGCGCCGCGCTGGAGTAACGGATGAGGCTCGCGCGGGTCACGAAGTCGTACACGCCGAGCGGCGATCCGAAGCGGGCCGAGTTGCCGGTCGGGAGCACGTGCGACGGCCCGGCCAGGTAGTCGCCCGCGGCGACGGGGGTGAGGCTGCCGAGCAGCGCGGCGCCGAGCGTGCCGATCTCCGAGAACAGCGCCTCGGGATCGGCCACGTGGAAGGCCACGTGCTCGACCCCGAGCTGATCGGCGATCTCGGCGAGGCGAGCGCGCGACCCGACCACCAGCGCCGCGGCGTGCAGGGAGAGCGACTGCTCCACGATCGCGCGCCGCGTGAGCTCGGGGAGCGCGGCGTCGAGCTCGCGCGCGACCGCCTCGGCCAGCTTGGCCGAGGTCGTCGCGAGCAGCGCGTAGGAGGCCTCGTCGTGCTCGGCTTGCGAGAGCAGGTCGGCAGCGACGAGCCGCGGATCCGCGGAGTCGTCGGCGAGCGCCAGGATCTCGCTCGGGCCGGTGATGCCGTCGATCGACACATCGCCGAAGACGAGCCGCTTCGCGCAGGCGACATACGCGTTGCCCGGCCCGACGATCTTGTCGACCGCCGCGAGCTCCGGGAGCCCGTAGGCCATGGCCGCGATCGCCTGCGCGCCGCCCGAGTCGAGCAGGGTCGTCACGCCAGAGAGGTGCGCCGCGGCCAGCGTGGCGTCGTCCGCCGACGGGCTCGCGAGGACGATCTCGCGCACGCCGGCGATGCGCGCGGGGATCGCCGACATCAGCACGCTCGAGGGGTAGCGCGCCTTGCCGCCCGGCGCGTAGACGCCGACGCGACGCAGGGGGCGCACGCGCATGCCGAGGAGGACGCCCTCCTCCTCGTAGCTGAACCCGGCCTGCAGCGCGGGCCCGCCCTGCGCTGCGTCCGCCGGCCCGAGGTCGCCCGCGTCGCGCTGCCGCTCATGGTACCGCGCGATCCTCGCGGCCGCGGTCTCGAGGGCGGCGCGGACGTCGGGCGAGAGCCGGGCGAGCGCCTCGGCGCCGCCGAAGCCGCCCTCCGCTTCCGGGCCCGCGTGGCGGACGAGCGCCTTCGGCGTCCGCCGCTCGAACTTCTCGATGTAGCGGAGCACGGCGGCCGTGCCCCCGCGCCGCACGTCGTCGATGATCTCGGTCACCGCAGGCGTGACGTTCGCGAGATCGCCCGTGCCGCGGGCGCGCAGGGCAGACAGGGTGGACTCGAACTCGGGCGAACCTTCGATGTAGATGGGCAGCATGGCTTCACGTGGGACCGGCGCGGCGGGATCTCCGCCCGGACGGCGACACCCCGTACCACAGCACCCCGTCCGGTGGTACGCCGGCCGCGCGCCCGCCGTCGCAGGTCGCGCGGCGCGCGCGTGCGCGGCCGCGCGTGGCGCCGCGAAGTTCCCCGGCCCGACCGGATGGAGTAGGGTCGCCCCCATGCGGCCCGGCTCGTTTGGCGTCGCCCCCACCGCGATCTCGCTCGCGCTCCTCGCGCTCGCGCCCGCGGTCCTCGTCGGGTGCCCAGAGAACTCCTGCTTCCTCAAGATCTGCCAGGGCAGCAGCTGCCGCTGCTCGATCTCGTCGTGCAGCGACGGCGCCGGCTTCGACACCACGCAGAACCGCTGCCGCTGCCTGAAGGGCTACCTCTCGGTCGCGGGCCAGTGCCTCACGCCTCAGGCGGCGAACGCCTACTGCGGCGTGGGTCGCCACTACGAGGCCGGCGGGTGCGCCCCCGACCGCTGCAAGCCGGGCGACGAGATCGACCAGAGCACGGGCTACTGCGTGTCGCGCGAGCAGGTGGCGAGCAACATCGGGGTCGCCGTCGGCGCCGGGCAGGAGCTCGGGTGCCCGCCCGGCCAGGAGCTCGTCGTCGACGGGCCGACCGCCGCGTGCGTCCCGCTCTCGCAGACCTGCGCGCGCGACGAGGTGTGGACCGGTCAGGCTTGCGCCAAGGTGGGGCAGTGCTCGACGGGATCGATGTGGGATCCCGCGCTCGCCCAGTGCGTCCAGTACGCGCAGGGGTCGGGCGAGGGCGGCCTCACGGTCAACGTCGGGCAGTGGGCGTCGGCGAACTACGGCCCGAACGGCGGCATGGGCACGAGCGGCTTCTGCGGCGCCTTCGCCAAGAAGCCGCACAGCTTCGGGGTCGTCGAGGGGGCGTCGGCCTACGTCCGCATCGCGGTGATGATGTCCTTCCCGGAGGGCGAGATCGCCCGCGGCGTCGTGCAGGCGGTGACGGTGTTCGACGCCAGCGGGAACCCGGTCCCGCCGCGCGGCGCCGCGGAGGTCGACACGGCCGCGCGCAACATCTTCGCCACGCTCGTCCTCGGCGGCGGGAGGGCGAGCGCGCCGACGTCGTCGACCAACGTCCGGTGCGCGATCATCCACGCCGGCAAGCCGCAGCCGGTGCCGGCGGTCGGCGGCCTCTGAGCGGAGCGCCCCGCGCGGGGGCGCGCGCGCCAGAAGGCCGCCGCTCCGGAGCGGCGTGTCGCGTCACATCCTCGACAGCGTGCTGACGACGCGCGTGGCGGGGAGGGCGCTGAGGCCGACGCAGCTCACGACCTTGTTGCGATCCATCACGAAGTTGCCCGCGGACGGCTCGATCTTCGCGAACTCGACGCTCAGGCGCGTCCCGTCGAAGCTCGCGCGCAGGGGGCGGCCCTCCACGGCGCTGCGGACGTCCTGGCAGGTGCCGCGCGAGCGCGACGGATCGAACTGGCGCGACTCGGGCGCGATGAACCGGAGCCGGTCCTCCACGGCGAACACCCCGGTCTCCCCGGGGATCTCGCGCAGCGAGAAGCGAGCCTCGCCCTCCACGTAGTCCTGCGGCGCGAACTGCTCGGGGTGGCGGACCCGGAACTCGAGCGTCTCGCCGGCGAGGACGGCCTCGAGCTCGCGCCCGTTGCCGACCCACAGGCCGGTGAGGCCCGCGAGCGGCGACGGATCCGGCGGCGGCGCGCTCGCCTCAGGGGCGGCGGAGCTCGCGCTGGCCACCGGGGCCGGCGGCGGCGCGGCGCCCCTCCGGCGGCCATCGCGCGGCTTGTCGAGCACGCCCAGCCAGAGCAGCGCGGCCGCCCCGCCGAACATCACGAGGGCGCCTGCGCCGATCGCGAGCCACGACCCGCGGCCGCGATGCGACCGCGCAGGCCTGCCCGCCAGCGGGCCACCCGTGGCCGCGTCGCGGATCTCGTCGACGGTCGTGGCCGCCGGCGGCGGCGGCCGGCTCGACGCGCCGAGGGGCGCCGCGGTCGCGGGGCGGGCGATCGCGTCGAGCGCCGCGAGCATCTCCTCGCAGCTCGAGAAGCGGTCCGCCCTGTCCTTGGCGCACGCCTTCCGGAGGAACGCGTCGAGCTCCGGCGGGACGTCGCGCCGCACCGCGCTGACGCTGGGGAGCGGCACCTCCGCGTGGAGCCGCATGATCTCGACGTCGCTCTCGGCGTCGAACGGCACCTGCCCGATCAGCATCTCGTAGAGCACGACGCCGAGCGCGTAGATGTCCACCCGCTTGTCGAGGTCGCGGCGCCCGAGGACCTGCTCCGGCGACATGTAATAGAGCGAGCCGATGATCCCCTTGGTCATCCCGCGCCCCGCGAGCGCGTCGGCCTCGGCCTTGGCGATGCCGAAATCGGTGACCTTCGCGACGCCGTCCTTGCGGCGGATCAGGACGTTCGCAGGCTTGAGATCGCGGTGGATCACCCCCTCGCGGTGCGCGGCCGCGATGCCGGAGGCGAGCTGCCGGAAGATCGAGAGCGCCTCGGGCAGCGGCATCGGCCGGCGCTCCTCGGCGTACCTGGCGAGCGTCTGCTCCAGGCTCTCGCCGTCGATGTACTGCATGACGAGCCAGAGATCGTCCCGCTCCGCGACCACGGCCTTCAGGTGGACGACGTTCGGATGATCGATCTGCGCCAGCGCGCGGCCCTCGGCGAGCGTCCGCGCGCGCACGTCGGGCCGGTGACCGAGCTCCTGCCGCACCGCCTTCAGGACCACGTGCAGCCCGGTGTGGACGTCCCGCGCGAGGTAGACGACCCCCATGCCGCCCTCGCCGAGCACCCGCTCGACCACGTACTTCTGATCGACGAGCGTCCCCGCCGGCAGGTGACCCCCTGGAGCCCGCCGCGGGAGCGAGCCCGCCAGCGGCGCCGGGACGACGTGCGGCGCCGCCGCCGCCGCGCTCGCGCCGCCTCCGGAGGCCGGCACGAGCACGGCGCTCCCGAAGGCCGGCGGGAACTTCGCGCCGTCAGCGCCGAAGGCCGCCTGGCTGACGCGGTGCGCTGGATCCTCGGCCAGCAGCGCTTCGGTCAGCGGCTGGCCCGGGACGGTCGCCTGCGCGTGGGGCGCAGGAGACGCCGACGGCGTCGCGCCGCCCCGCGCGGCCATCGACGCGCCGCACGACACGCAGAACCGGGCGGAACCCGGGTTCTCTGCATTGCAAGCCGGGCACCTGGCCATGGCACGGTCAGCTCGAGCCACGGCGCGCCCGGCGAGCAGCGCGCCGTGGACGCTCCGTCACGTCCAGTGGCCCGCGCGCAGGGCCGCGGAGTCGATCGTCTTGATCTTCGGCGCGAGCGCCTCGCGGAAGATCGCCTCATCCTCGTCGTCGAGGCCGCTCTCGCCGAAGCCGGACGCGACCTCCATCGAGGTCGCGAGGATGCGAAGGAACTGCTGGAAGCTCGACGCGCAGAGCTCCGGCTTGAGCGAGTCGGTCCCGGTCATGCAGGTGAACACGGGACAGTCCCCCTCGGCGTCGAGCTTCGAGATATCGAGGAAGTAGGGGTCTCCCAGCAGGGCGCTGCGCGCGATGAGGATCCAGCTCTTGCGCCAGCCCGCGAGGGAGCTCTCGCCCCCGCTCGCCTGCTGCTCGGCCGCGAGCTTCTCCGAAGGGATGAGGCGTACGCGCTCGACCGGCGTCACCGTCTCGACGTCGAGCGGGTCCGCCTCCTGCAGGAAAGCACGGTACCTGGCGGGCACCCGCAGCGTCCTGCGCAGCTCTTCCACCACCGCTGGAGCCGCCTTTCCGAACCTCGCAGGGATGCCTCTTCGGGCAAAGGCATCCTTGAGCGCCGCAACCGACTCGGCAAGGTCGCTATCCACCGAACATCCCTTCCTTTGCAAGTCCACCGGCCGACCCGCTGGGGCGGGCGCCCTCATCGCTTCGAAACCGCTTCGCTCCCGGGGAGAGGCACCGGCGCGCACCCGGAGGAATACCCTGCGCCGGGCCAGGTAGTGTAACAGAAAAACGATGGTCGACGTTGCGTACGCTGAGAGTCGATTCCGGCCCCCCGAAATCGCCCACCGGTACGGTCCGGGCGTGCACCTCCTCGATGACCCACTCGCATGGACGCTGCTGGCTCGAGCCTGCTCCCCGGAGACGGGTCAGCCCGACGTCGGGCGCCTCGTCGGCGTCCTCTACCAGATCCTGGCGCGCTCGGTCTTCGCCGCCGAGCTGGGGCGCGCGCGCGTGGACGTCCCGACCCGGATGATCTCGTCCCATCCGGAGGCGGTCTACCGCGGCGCCGCGCTCTCGCGCGCGACCAAGGTGGTCACGGTGGGCATCGCGCGCGCCGGGACGATGCCCTCGCAGGTCGTCTACGAGCTCCTGAACGAGGTCCTCGACCCCGCGCTGGTCCGGCAAGATCACCTGTTCATGAGCCGGCAGACGAACGAGCATGGCGAGGTCATCGGCGCGACATGGCACGACGCCAAGATCGGCCGCGACGTCGAGGGACGTCACGTGCTCTTCCCGGATCCGATGGGCGCCACGGGCTCATCCATGGTCAGCGCCCTCTCCTACTACAAGACCGCGCTCGAGGGGCGGCCGGCCAAGTGCATCACCATGCACCTCATCGTCACGCCCGAGTACATCCGCCGCGTCACCGACGCCCACCCGGACGCCATCATCTACGCGCTGCGCCTCGATCGCGGCCTCTCGCCGGCGCGCGTCCTCAAGACCGAGCCGGGCACGCACTGGGACGAGGAGCGCGGCCTGAACAACATCCAGTACATCGTGCCGGGCGCCGGCGGCGTCGGCGAGATCCTCAACAACGCCTGGCTGTAGGCGCGCGGATCGGTCGAGCGGGGGCAGGGCGCGTCAGCGGCGGCGCTTCGAGCGGCGGTTGTGGCCGACGGCGAGCGCGCGATAGTCGATCGACGCGTGCGGCCGGCTCATCGCGGGGCGCAGGTCGCCGCAGAGCCGCGTGAGCTCCGCGATCATCGCGCCGAGGTCGCTCGCGCCCGCGGCCCTGCGCTGCGCGAGCTCGCCGTAGGCGGCCTCGAGCGACGCAATGCCCTTGCCCGAGACGTGGCCGCGGCGCGACAGGTCGACGTAGCTCCGCGCGAGCGCGGCGCTGTCGAAGTTGTGGGCCACGACCAGATCCTGGGCGACGCGGAGCACGGCGTGCGCGCCGATGCGGCCGTCCTCGTGCAGCACGAAGGCCGCCTGCAGGTAGTTGTAGAAGGGGACCACCCGGTCCCCGAAGATCCGGAAGTCCGAGGGGGAGGACTGCCGGTCGAGGTGGATGAGGATCCGCTCGACCACGGGGCCCTTCTCCACGTAGCTCGCGAACCGGATCGCATCGAGGATGGTGTCGTCGTAGGCGTTCCCGAGCCGCATCACCTCGCCGAGCTCCAGCGGGGTGATCCGCCCCTCGCAGACGTCGGCGTACAGGGAGTAGACGAACGCGTCGGCCTCGGCGTCGTCGCCGAGGAGCACCTCGCGGATCAGCGCGCCGCTCGGGTCGCGCTGGCTCGGGAGCTCGCAGCGCCGCTGGAGCAGCGCGGGCAGCTTGTAGCCGAGCTGGCCGCGCAGCGCGCGGAAGCGCAGCCTGAGGATGTTCTGCAGGTTGGGCTTCAGCGTGAGCGACGCCCAGCGCGCGCCGTCGAGCCGCAGCTTCTGCTCGATGCGGGAGCGGAGCTGCTCCGGGCTGCCCGAGAGGATGTGCGTCTCGACCCCGGCGCGGCCGAGCTCGCGCAGCAGCGACCCCGCGCCGGGCACCGTGCGCTTCTGATCCGGCCGCTCGATCGCGGTCCGCACGAGATCGCGCAGCGTGTCGAAGTCCGTGCGGAGGTAGGTCTTGTCGAGGTCCCACCGCGCGATGAACGGCGCGCGCTCGGCCGTCGCCGCTGCGTTCGCCGGAGATCGGGGCCCTTGCGCTCGTTCCTCGCCGTTCACGGTGCCCCGCTCAGCGCGACATCCACTCGCGCCGCATCTTGTCGAGCGACTGCACCACGTCGCTGTCGGCGCTCTGCCGCGCGAGGTCCATCGCCTCCCGCAGGTACATCGACGCCTCGCCCGTGCGCTCGCGCTGGTGCGCCACGTGCGCGAGCGCGCCGAGGACGAGCGCGCGATCGGGGCCGCCGGGGCCGGCGAGGTCGAGCGCCTCGCGCAGCACGCCGTCGGCGTCGGTCAGGTCGCCGGCGCGCGCGAGCGCCTCGCCGAGCTTGCGGCTGAAGATCAGGACCGCGCGCACCGGGTCGTCGAGCTCGCCGCGGAAGATCTCCCGCCGCGCCAGGTCGAGGCCGCGGCGCAGCGCGAGCACGCTGCCGGCGTTGTCCCCGCGCGCGGCGGCGCGATCGGCCGCCTGCTCGAGCAGCATCAGCGCGACGAACGCGTTCTGCGCGTGGTAGGCGTGGATCGCCTGCACCTCGATCGGCAGCGCGAGCGGGTCGCCCGCGCTGTCGAACGTCGCCTTGGCGTGCAGGTCGCGCCGGACGCCGGCCGGGATCGTCGCGAGCGTCACGTCGCGCAGGAGCGGGTGCGTCGTGCGGATGCCGCTCGCGTGCTCCTCGATCATGCCCGCCGCGACCAGCTTGCCGAGCAGGTCGTCGAAGGCGCGGATGTCCGGGAGCAGGCGCTGCAGCGTGGGCCGGTCGGCCGCGTCGCCGATGACCGCGAGCGCCTGCAGCGTGCGGCGCGCGTCCTGCGGCAGCCGCTCGATGCGCGCCGCGACCAGGTCGGCCATCCGCGCGGGCGGGTCGCTGCCGCCCTCGAGCGTGTAGCGGACGAGCTGGTCGATGTAGAGGGGCGGCACCGTCGCGGCCTCGCCGCCCGGTCCGGACGGGCTCGCCGCGCTCGGCGGCAGGCCCAGCGCGGCCGGATCGGTCGCGCCGTCCGCGGCGTCGCGCCGCGGCGACAGGCGCGCGCCGCCCGTGCTCGGCGGTGTCTTGCGGGCGCCGCGGTGATCCAGGCTCACGCTGCTCCGGAGGAGCGAGAGCGCGGTGTCCTTCGGCAGGCCGCCGAGCGTGCGCGCGGCCCCGCCCCACTCGGGATCGAAGCCCGGCGTGTGGCTGGCGACGATGAGCAGCGCCGCGAGCGGCGGCTCCGCGATCACGTCGGCGAACGCGTTCCGGCTCGCGCCGTCGACGGCGTGCAGATCGTCGACCGCGAGCAGGACGCGGTGCGGGAAGGCGGCCTGCTGCGCGCGCGAGAGCGCCCAGCGCAGCGCCTCCGCGGCGATGAAGCGGCGGTCGTCGGGCGACAGGCCCCCGGCGGCGGGCTTGTTCCAGGCGTGCCTGCGCACGTCGCTGCCGCGGTCGCCCTTGCCGAAGATCTCGAGCAGGCCGCGCCGCGCCTCGGGCGTCGCGCCGCTCCAGTTCGACGCGTTGCCGCCGTCGGGCGGGAGCTCGGCGAGCCCGGCGATCGCCCAGCGGAGCGCGTAGTAGCCGACCTCGGCGCCCCACGGATCCGGGCCGGTCTGGATCACGACGTCGCCCCGGCTCGCGGCGACGTCGAGGAACTCGCGGAGGAGCCGCGTCTTGCCGACGCCGTGCTCGCCGACGATGCGCGCGGCGACGACCGAGCCCTCGACGTCCGCGAGGCAGCCGTCGAGCCACGCGAGGTCGTCCTCGCGCGCCGCGAACGGGAGCGGGAGCGGGGGCGCCGAGGACGCGCGATCGCGCCGGGCGGTGGGGGGCGCGGCGCCCTGCGCGGCGCGCGGCGCCGGGGCGGGCGCGTGCGGCTGCGCGATCCGGGCGCCGCACTCGCCGCAGAACTTCTGGCCGCGCGGCACGATGGCGCGGCACGCGGCGCAGATGACCGTCGCCTCGGCGAATGAGAAGCGGCCCGAGGGCGTGTCGAACGTGCCGACCGCCGACCGGAGCGCGGCCGCGAACTCGTCCGCGGACTGGTAGCGCCGCGAGGCCTCCTTCTCGAGCGCGCGGAGCGTGACCTCGACGAGCGGCTCGGGGATCTCGCGCTCGGGCGCGATGAGCGCCGGATCCGGCGGCGGCAGGGAGAGGTGCATCAGCACGACCTGCGTCGGCGACTCTGCCTCGAAGGGGAGCCGGCCGGTGAGGAGCTGGAACAGGATGACGCCGCACGCGTAGAGGTCGCTCCGCGCGTCGATCGGATCGCCGCGGCCCTGCTCCGGGGCCATGTAGTCCGGGGTCCCGCAGACGATGCCCGGGCTCGTGATGTTCGTCGTCGCGACCTCCGCCTTCATCTTCGCGAGGCCGAAGTCGACGACCTTCACGAAGTCGCCGCCCGAGCGCATCGGCTCGAGCACGATGTTCTCGGGCTTGAGATCGCGGTGGATGATGCCGAGGTGGTGCGCCTCGAAGAGCGCCGCGAGCACCTGGCAGAGGATGTCGACGATGCGGCGGAAGGGGAGCGGGCCGTCCTCGTAGACGACGCGGGCGAGGTCGCGCCCGCGCAGGAACTCCATGACCAGGTAGAGCTGGCCGCCGTTCTTGCCGAAGTCGATGACCCCGACGGAGTTCGGGTGGTTCAGGCGGCTCGCGGCGCGCGCCTCGGTGATGAACCGGACGGACGCGCTCTCGTCGCCGAGCAGGTGCGGATGGATGATCTTGACGGCGACCGTGCGCCCCAGGGCCTTCTGCTCGGCCCGGTACACGCGCCCCATGCCGCCCACCCCGACGAGCTCCAGGATCACGTAGTTGCCCGGGAGCGTGGTGCCGATCAGCGGGTCGTCGGACGTCCGGTTGAACTCCGAGATCGGGAAGCCGCACACCGGGCAGAATTTGTGCGCCTGCTCGCACGGATTCGCGCATTGCGGGCAGACCACTGTGGACACGCGCGGGACCTTACCACGTTCGGGATAGCGATTGGGGTCGAGGTCGGCGCCGGCCCCCGGGGCGCGGCCGGGAGGGGGGCGGGGGGGCTCGTCCAGCCGTCTGTTAGGTCCTGGATCCCACTTGGGGTAACCTCGGGCGCGATGGTTACGCCTCGCCTACGTCTCGGTCAGCTCCTGGTCGACGCGCGGATGATCACCCAGGAGGCCCTCGAGAGCACCCTGGACATGCAGCGCACGGACGGGCGGCGGCTCGGGACGCTCCTCGTCGAGCAAGGCCTCATCAACGAGACCCAGCTGACGCAGATCCTGTCACACCAGCTCGCCGTTCCCTGGGTGTCGCTGCTCCACATCGAGTTCTCGCGGCAGCTGCTCAACCTCGTGCCGCACGACGTGGCCGAGCGGTATTGCCTCGTGCCGATCTACGTGCGCCACGTCCGCAACCAGGGCGAGACGCTCTACGTCGCCATGGACGATCCGACGAACGAGGACGGCATGAAGGAGTGCATGGCGTTCTCCGGGCTGCCCGTGCGCGCGATGATCGCTCCGCCGAGCGACATCCGTAACGCGATCCGCGTTTACTACGGGGCGCGGGCGCGCTCGGCGCCGCCGCCCGCGCCCGCGCAGCGCACGCAGGTGAGCGAGCCGCAGTCGCGGGCGCGCCCCGTCGATCCGCCGCCGTCCTCGGAGCTCGCCAGGGCGCCGGAGACCGCGAGGCACTCGGAGGAGGTCGCGTCGACGCCGGAGCCCCTGCTGCTGACGAGGCCCGCGCTCCGCTCCGGGGCCCGGCTCGTCGAGGACGCGCTGCCGGCGATCGAGACCTCGGAGGTCGACGCCGACGACGTGGGCGTCCTCGACGACGAGCTGGGATGGGAGGCGCCGCGCCCCGCGCAGCGGCCTGTGGAGCGGGAGGTCCGCGGCCGCCCGGAGGAGCGGCAGATCCGCGGGCGCCCCGACGAGCGCTCGCGGCCGACGCTGAAGGTGGCGCCGTCGCCCGAGCTGCTCGCGGCCGCGCAGGCAGCGCAATCCGCGCAGTCGGCGCAATCCGCGCCGGCCACGCAATCCGCGCCGACGACGCAGTCCGCGCCGACGACGCAGTCCGCGCCGACGACGCAGTCCGCGCCGACGACGCAGTCCGCGCCGACGACGCAGTCGGAGCGCCGGAAGACGCTGCGCCCCAGCACCGCGCCGGGGCCCGTGACGCCCGCCAGCGAGGCCGCGCCGAGCATGGACATGGCGCCCGCGCCGAGCACGCCGGCGGCGGCGCTCCTCGGCGCCGTGCTCGGGCGCGCGAGCGCCGCGGCGCGCAGCGTCCCGGAGAGCCCCCCGGAGCCCCCGCCGCCGCCCGCGCCGGCGGACTACGGCGAGGAGCCCCCGAGCGAGCGCGAGGTGCGCAACATCCCCGCGCCGCAGGGCCGCGGCCGGCGCCGGATGGTCTCGCTCACGCTCCTCGACGGCACGACGATCACGCTCCCCGCGCGCGGGAGCAAGCCGCAGCGCCAGGCGGCGGCCCCCGCCCCCCGGGCCGCAGCCCAGTCCGATCCGCCGCCGGCGCCGACCGCGGACGATACGGGCCTCACCGCGCGCGACCTGGTCTCCGCGCTCCGCGCCGTCTCGCACGGCGCCGACGCGAGCGAGATCCTCGGGAACAACGTGCGCTGGGAGGCGATGTTCGCGGCGCTCCTGTCGCTGCTGCTCAAGAAGCACCTGATCGCCGACTGGGAGTTCGTCGACGAGCTGAAGAAGATCTGAGGCGAGCGACGCGAGGCCGAGCGCCGGGCTGGCGGCGGCGCTCGGCGCGACGCGCCGGCGGTCAGCGCGCCTCGCGATCCATTCGCCGGCGCGCCGTCAGCGCGCCCTGACGGCGCTCAGCGCGCCTCGCGCGCCGCGCCGGCGTGGATCAGCGCGTCGATGTCTGCGTCCGAGAAGCCCCCGTCGCGGAGCACGGCGCGCGTGTGCTCTCCGGCGCCGGGCGCCGGCGCGAACGCGACCCCGCGCGGCGTGACGGGCGTCCTGATCTGCGGGATCGGGCCGCGCGCCGAGGCGATCTCGAAGAGGAGCCCGCGCGACGCGAGGTGGGGATCGGCGGCGACGCCTCGCGGCTCGAGGACCGGCTCGAGGCAACAGTCGCGCTCGGCGGAGAACGCCTCCCATTCGGCGCGCGTCCTCCCCCGGAAGACGGCGGCGAGCTTGCGCTTGAGCTCGATCTGATGCGGCCCGGGGAGCAGCGCGCCCAGGTCGGGATCGAGGCCAGCCCCCTCGCAGAACGAGGCCCAGAACTTCGGCTCGAGCGCGGCGAGCGCCATCGCGTGCCCGTCCTTCGAGAGGTAGGTGTTGTACGGCGCGATGCCGCCGGTGAGCAGCTCGTCGCCCGCGGCGCGCTCGCGCGGGGCCACGCCGTCGCCGTCGTCCTGCCCGCGCGCGCGAGCGCCGCCCGCGAGCGCGGCGGCGAGCGACGGGAGGGCGAAGCCGAGCACGCCGTCGGTCATGGCGATGTCGAGCACCGCGCCGCGCCCGGTGCGCTCGCGCTCCCGCAGCGCGGCGAGGACGGCGACGGCGCACCACAGGCCGCCGCTCACGTCAGCGACCTGGAGGCCGGGCACCTGCGGCGGGCCCTCCGCGGGCCCCTGCGCGCCGAGGACCCCGGCGCGCGCGACGTAGTTCAGATCGTGCCCTGCGCGCTCGGCCAGGGCGCCGGTCTGGCCGTAGCCGGTCAGCGCACAGACGATGAGCCGCGGGTTGTCCGCGCGCAGCGCCTCGTGGCCGAGCCCGAGCCGATCGAGCACCCCCGGGCGGAACTGATCGACGAGCACGTCGTACGTCGCGGCGAGCCGGCGGAAGGCGTCGCGCCCCTCGGGCTTCTTGAGGTCGAGCAGGGCGCTGCGCTTGCCCCGGTTCAGGAGCTGGAACGCCGCCGATTCGCCGGCGATCTGCGGGGGGATGTGGCGCAGGAGGTCGCCGCCGGCGACGTCCTCGATCTTGTCGACGGTCGCGCCGAGATCCGCGAGCACGAGGGTCGCGAAGGGCCCCGGCAGGAGCCTCGAGAGATCGAGGATGCGCGTGTCGGTGAGCGGGCGCATGGCGACCTCTTTGTCCTGCGCGGGCTGCGGTGGGGAGGAAAAGAGACGGAGATGATGTCCGCCGTGCAGCACGTCCCGGCGCCCAGCCGTCGCCTCGTGGCCGCGGTGGTCGCGCCCCGGCGGCAGCCCGTCGCGGCGCGCGGCGGCGCCCTGCGAGCCGCCGGCGCCTGGATCAGCCCGCGTTGAGCTGGAACAGCTTCGGGAGCTTCATCGCGAGCATCTGGTTGCCCGTGACCTTGAGCTTGCCCGCGAAGAAGAGCTGCATCGAGTTCGCCTGCGGGTTCTCGTGCAGCTTCTGGAAATCCTCGGCGGTCAGCGCGATCGTGACGTCCGCGTTGCCGGGGTTGCCGGGGGCGATGCTGGGCGTGGCGCTCGCCAGGTCGATCAGCCACTCGCCGCCGCCGTCGCCCGTCACGTTGATCTGGTACTTCCCGCCGATCTGCTTGGCCGTGTCGGAATTCTTCGCCAGGGCAGCAGGGAGCTCCTCGTTGAACAGTCTCTGGATATCGACGGCCATGGATCGCCTCCGGATCTCGTGTGGGACGTGGTGACTTGAATCGACCGAGTACTGTGCGCGGTTTACCCGCGCCCGAACGCGCGCGTCAAGCGAAGCCCGACGTCGGAGCTCGCCCGGGTCGTTCCGTCAGGACAACCCTGGCGCGCGCGCCGTCGTGCTTCATGCGCGCGCGCGCGGCGCCTGCGCGGCAGGGCGAGGCGCCTTGTCCAGCGCGGATCGGATCGGGACCATCAGCAGGCGATCGATGGCCACGCGCTGATCCGCGGGCGGCGGGCTTTCCGGCGAGCCCTGCATCAGCCGGAGGTCGCGGAGCGCGCCGCGATCCAGCGGGCCGAGCGACGCGCTCGGCGCGTCGAGCGCCGGCGTCATCGCAGGGAGCAGGCAGACCAGGACGATCTCGTTCGTCCCCTGCCGCACCCAGGTGCCCTGGTAGACCGCGAGCGCCTGGCCGAGCGCCTCCTGGAACACGAACGCGCGCCACTCGAGCGGCGCGGTCAGATCGAAGATGCGGCCGCCGGCGCGGAGCTCCAGGCTGTCGAGGCTGAGCGTCGCGCCGCGCGCGTCGGTCGCGAGGAAGCGATCGAGGCACCCGGGCGAGCGCGCCGTGAGCTCGTCGAGGAGCGCGGCGAGCGCCGCGGGGCCGAGCGAGATCGGCTCGCCGTCCGGGCCGATCGCGTCGAGCCCGACGTCGTCGGAGCCCACGACGGACGCGCGGTCGAGCAGCGCGGCGAAGGTGCGGCGCGACGGGCCGTCGAAGCTGGCGCCGATCGAGGACATCCCGGCGCCGGAGCTGAGCAGGGCGACGACGCGATCGCGGCGCGGGGTAGCGAGGAGCGTCACGCCGAACCGCTCGCGCGTCGCGAGCAGCACGTGCTGCGCGGCGCCGCCCTTGCCCTGGAGGACGAGCTGGTCGCCGTCGAGGCTCAGCCCGCGCCGGCTCGCCTGCGCGGGGGGCAAGAGGCGCCGCCGCCCCCGCGCGAGGAGCGCCACCGCCGCCGCGACGAGGGCGAGCGGCAAGAGCGCGCGGACCATCACGCTGCGCGCGGTCGCGACCAGCACGAGCGCGACCACGAGGAGCGGGATCGACCAGAGCCGCCGCGAGCGCGCGACCCCCGCCGGCGCCGCGTCGGGCGGGGTGGCGTCGAACCACCGCGCCGACGGGGAAGGCAGGGAATCCGTGGAGGATCCGGCGACTGCATCGCTCACCGGCTCGTCGGCGCGCTGCGCGGCCGGCCACCCCGTCGCGGGCGGAGGCTCGTGCGCGCGGGCCTCGATCGGTGGGAGCGTGGCGACGGCCTCAAGAGGGTCCTTCTGGCCCTTCGCCTCGCGTCCCATCGCACCTCCACCCCAGCCGAAAAGTTCGGGGTAGGATAGCATCGAGCGAGACCAGAGCGAGAGGAGACTTTGGGCGACGCGCTGCGTAGGTGGCGCGCTGTCGGTTTTCTCTTCGGGCTCCTCGGAATGCGCCGCGCGTCGCCGCGTGCTGCGGCATGGCGCCGCGCGGTCGCTCGCGCCTGGTATCGCTCCGGCGCGTCAGAGCACGGCCGTGCGCCCTCCGGAGGGCGGGGCAAGGGGCGCCCCGAGGCCGCGAGGAGCGACCGCGGGGGTACCCGAAGGGCTCACCTGAAGGCGCCGTGTTTCACCGGAAGGCCCTGTGGCGGATGACCCGGGGGCGAGCGACCGCGGGGCGCCCGGTGCGAGGGCGCTGGACAGGGCCGGCGCCGCTGGATCGAGCCGTCGCGCTCCAAGAGGTGCACGAGGTTGCCCTCGCGATCGCCGAGCACCTGGATGTCGACCTGGCGCGGCCGGAGGATCGCCTTCTCGAGCGCTCGCGGGCGGGGCGATGAAGGTGATGCCAGCCCGCTCGCACGCTTCCGCGAACTCACTGTTTTCCGAGAGGAACGCGTCCTCGGGGTGGATGTCCTCGGCCCCGGAGCGCCGGGCGACGTCGAGGATGCGATCGATGCGGAGGTAGCTCTCGCCCGCAGGTGCGGGGCCGATGGGGTACGACTCGTCCGCGAGGCGGACATGGAGGCTGCCGCGGTCCACGTCGATGTAGACGGCGACGCCCTGGATGCCGGCCTCATGCAACGACCGGAGCATTCGGAAGGCGATCTCGCCGCGGTTGGCGATGAGGACCTTGCGGATCAGGAGCCGGCCTTATCACCCGAAAGCGCCTGCGCGCGTGGAGCCGTCGCGGAGCGGCCTCGCGCCGAGCCTCGAAGCGGGCCGGACCGCGGGCTTCCCTGATACGGGATCAGGCCGGAGAGTCTTTCCCCAGGCCGAGCAAAAGGGTAGGTCTGCCCTGTGCAGCGCCGCGAACTACCGCCCGAGCTCTCGTTCGCGGCCATCCCCGCCGCCGAGCCGCGCGAGCTCGCGAGCCCGCCGCCCTCGCGCCGCCAGAAGGGCGCCGAGCCGGAGGTGGTCTCGGTCGCGGAGCTGGATCGTCGGCTCAAGCGGATCCTCGAGGGGTCGACCGCGGACGTGCGCGTCGAGGGCGAGATCTCGGGCCTGCGCGTCGTGGGCAGCGGCCACGCGTACTTCACGCTCAAGGACGAGAGCGAGGAGGCGGCGATCGACTGCGTGATGTACCGGACCGCGGCGCCGCGCGCGCGCAAGCTGCTCGCCGACGGCGCGCGCGTGGTGCTCACGGGCCGCGCCACCGTCTACGTGCCGCGCGGCCGGCTCCAGTTCTGCGCGGACGACGCGCGCCTCGCCGGGCGCGGCGCGCTGCTCGAGGCGCTCTTCCGCCTCAAGGAGAAGCTCGCCGCCGAGGGGCTCTTCGCGCCGGAGCGCAAGCGCAGGCTGCCGGTCGATCCGCAGATCATCGGCGTCGTCACGAGCGGCGACGGCGCGGCGATCCACGACATCGTGACCGTCGCGTTCCGCCGCGGCGGCGCCCGGCTGATCCTCGCGCGCACGCCGGTGCAGGGCGCGGGGGCGGGGCAGCGGATCGTGCGCGCGATCGGGCTGCTCGAGGAGTTCCCGGGCATCGAGGTGATCATCGTGGGGCGCGGGGGCGGCTCGGCCGACGACCTCAGCGCGTTCAACGAGGAGATCGTCGTCCGGAAGGTCGCGGCCGCGCGCGTGCCGATCGTGAGCGCGGTCGGGCACGAGATCGACGTCGCGCTGACCGACCTCGCCGCCGACGCGCGCGCCGCCACGCCCTCGCAGGCCGCGGAGATGCTCGTCGCGGACGCGGCGGCGCGCCGCGCGGCGCTGGAGCACCTCGAGGCGCGCATGCGCCGCGCGATGGCCCACCGGCTCAGGGCCGCGCGCGCCGACGTCGACCGGCAGCGCGCCCGGCTCGGCTCGCCGGCGCAGATCCTGGCGGAGCCGCAGCAGCGGATCGACGACGCGGTGGCGCGGCTCCGGCGGCGCATGGAGCGGATCCTCGTCGAGGATCGCGCCGGGCTGCAGCGCCTCGAGCGGCGGCTCGCCGCGCGCCACCCGCGCGCGGTGATCGCAGGCGCCCGCGGGGCGCTCCGGCCGCTGTCGGTGCGCCTCGCCGCGGCCGCTCACCGCCACGTCGCCCTCCTGCGCGAGGGCTTCGCGAGGGACGTCGCGCGGCTCGAGGCGATGTCGCCGCTGCGCGTGCTCGCGCGCGGCTACGCCATCGCGACGGACGCGTCGGGCCGCGCGGTCCGCGATCACCGCGAGGTGGCGCCGGGCGATCCGATCGCGGTCCGCGTGCACCACGGCGCGCTGCTCGCGCGCGTCGTGGCCAGCGCGGGGCCGGACGAGCCGCTCGTCGAGCCCGGCGCGCCCGCGGCCGGCGGCGCCGCGCCTGCGGCCGCCGCCGCCGCGCCTGCGGCCGGCGCCGCCGCGCCTGCGGCTGCCGCCGCGCCCGCGCGCCAGAAAGGCGGGCCGCGCGCCTCCGGGGCGGGCCGCGCGCCGAGGCGCAGCAGGTCGCAGCCCGGCGCGCCCGCGTGCGAGCAGCTCGGGCTCGGCTTCGTGGCCGAGGAGCGCGCCCCGACCTTCGGTCGCGCGGGCGCCTCCGGGCAGGTCTCGGCGGGGCAAGGCGGAGCAGAGGCCGGCCCGGAAGAAAGGCGTCATGTCGAACCCTGAGCGGCGAATGTTCGGTCTGGTCGGGCACCCGGTGGGCCACTCGGTCTCGCCGGCGATGCACTCGGCCGCGTTTCGGGCGCACCAGCTGCCCCACATCTACAGCGCGTTCGACGTGCCCACCGGCGCGGAGCTCGCGCGCTTCGTCAGCGACATCCGGAGCGGCCTCATCGCGGGCGCGAACGTCACGATCCCGCACAAGCGCGCGATCATGTCGATGGTCGACGACGTCGACTCGAGCGCGGCCGAGGTCGGCGTCGCCAACGTCCTCTGCGCGACCGAGTCGCGGCGCGTTACCGCGCACAACACCGACGTGCTCGCGCTCCGCGACGAGCTCGCGCAGCTCCTCCGATCCGCCCCGCCCGGCGGGGACGATCCGGCCGGGCGGCCCGGCGCGCTCTCGAGCCCGCGGCAGCGCGCGGTCATCATCGGGGCCGGCGGCGCGGCGTTCGCGGCGATCGCCGCCTGCAAGATGCTCGGATACCACCTCATCAGCGTGACCACCCGGTCGTGGACCAGCACCGAGGCGATGCTGGAGTCGCCGGCGGGGCAGCGCGCGTCCGAGCTCGGCGCGCTCACCGCGCCCTGGCCCATCCCGACCGACAGGTCGATCAGCAGCAAGTCCTCGGTGGCGCTGCGGCTCAACTGGAGCGAGTTCGCCGTCGCGGCCGACCTGATCATCCAGGCCACGAGCGCCGGCATGCTCGGCGGGCCGCCGGGCGAGGAGGTCACGAGCATCATCCCGTGGGACTCGCTCTCGCCGGACGCGTGCCTCTACGACGTCGTCTACAACCCGCCGGTGACCCCCTTCCTCCGGATCGCGCGCGAGCGGGGGCTCCGCGCGTCCGACGGGCTCGGGATGCTGGTCGGCCAGGCGGCGCAGTCGTTCACGCTCTGGACCGGCCTGCCGGCCCCGGTCGACGTGATGCGCGCCGCCGCCGAGGACTCGCTCAGGAAGGCCACCGGCGGTCGATGAGCTCTGACGGATCCCGGAGGAGCGCTCCGGCTCACGACCCGATCTCGTCCCCGCCAGCGGCCTCGCGCGTCCAGGGCGCGGCGCTGGAGCACGCCTCGCCGTGGCCGCACGTCGAGGTGCGCGGCCAGCTCGCCATCGCGCGCAAGGAGTGGCTGCACACGAACGGGGCGGGCGCCTACGCGAGCTCGACGATCGCGTGCATGCACACGCGCCGCTACCACGGCCTGCTCGTCGCGGCGCTGGACCCTCCGCGGCGCCGGCACGTCATGCTCTCGCACGTCGACGCCAGCGTCCGCCCCCTCCGGCCCCAGAGCTCGCCGACCGACCGCCGGGCGTCGTGGCCGCGATGGGATCTCGCCAAGCACCAGTTCCCGGGCATCGACCCGGAGGCGAGCTCGTTCTACCTGGAGCGCTTCGATCAGGACCCGCTCCCGCGCTGGGCGTACGCCCTGCCGGGCGGCGAGCTCGAGGTGACGCTCGGCCTCGTGCGCGGCGAGAACGCGGCCGTCCTGCGCTACACCTGGAGCGGCGCGGACCAGGTGATGCTGACGCTGCGCCCGCTCCTCGCGGCGCGCCACATGCACCAGCTCCTCCGCGAGAACGGCGGCATCTCCCAGAAGGTCGAGCTGCGCGCCGGCGCGGCGCGCGGAGAGCCCGGCGCGGGCCGGGACCGCCCCGCGATCGGCGAGGTCCGGGTGCAGCCGAACCGCGCGCTGCCGCGGATCTGCTTCCGCTACCAGGGGACGTTCGTGGGCTCGCAGGACTGGTGGCGCCGGTTCGAGTACCTCGGCGAGCAGGATCGGGGCCTCGACTTCCTCGAGGACCTCTGGACGCCCGGCCACTTCGAGACGGTGATCGGCGCCGAGCCCGTCCACCTGCTCGTGGCGGTGGGCGCGCTGCCCGAGGACGAGCCGGAGGACCTGCTCGCGGCGGCGAGCGCGGCGATCCGCGCCGAGGACCCAGGGCCCCGGCGGCCGCTGCTGGAGCGGCGGCTCACCATCGCGGCCGAGACGTTCCGCGCGGACGCGGCCGCGCGGCCCGGCGTGATCGCGGGCTATCCGTGGTTCGAGGTGTGGGGCCGCGACGCGCTCATCTCGCTCCCCGGCCTCTACCTCGTGCCGCGCAAGACCGAGGGGGCCATCCGCGTCCTCCGCGCGATGATCGACGCGATGCAGGACGGCCTCGTGCCGAACCGGCTCCCCGACGCGGGCGAGCCCGCCGAGTTCCACACGGCGGACGCGACGCTGTGGCTGTTCGAGGCGGCCCGGCTGCTCGCCGACGCCGTCGGCGACGCGCACCCGTTCGTCGCGGGCGAGCTCCTCGGCGCGCTGCGCGACGCGTTCGAGGCCGCCCTGCGCGGGACCAGGAACGGGATCCACATCACGGCCGACGGCCTCTTCGCCGCGGGCCGCAGCGGCGAGGGCGCGATCGACGGGCTCACGTGGATGGACGCGCGCGTCGGGGGCCGCGCGGTCACCCCGCGCGCCGGCTGTCCGGTCGAGCTCACGGCGCTGTGGGCGAAGGGCTCGGAGACGCTCGCGCGCCTCGCGCGCGCCGCCGGCGACGCGCGCCTCGCCGGGCGCGCGGAGGCGGCCGCCGCCGCGGCGCGCCGGGCCTTCGCGGCCCGCTTCTGGTGCGAGGAGACCCGTTATCCCTACGACGTGATCTCGGAGCACGCGACGGGGGAAGGCGCGTTCCGCGACGCGACCGTCCGCGCCAACGCGGTGATCGCCGTCGCCGTGGATCCCGCGTGCTTCACGCCGGAGCAGGCCTCGGCGCTGCTCGAGCGGGCGCGCCTGGAGCTCGTCACCCCCGCCGGCGTGCGATCGCTCTCGCCCGCCGATCCCGCCTACGTGCCCCGGTACCAGGGGGGCCCGGACGCGCGCGACAGCGCCTACCACCAGGGCACGGTGTGGCCGTTCCTGCTCGGGTTCTACGCGCGCGCCGCGAAGCGCTACTCCACGCTCGGCGAGCACGTGATCCCGCTGCTCCACCGGCTCGTGGCCTCCGCAGCCTCGAACGAGATCGCGCTCAACCAGGTGCCCGAGGTCGCGTCCGGGGAGCCGCCGCACCACCCCGGCGGCTGCTTCGCCCAGGCGTTCAGCGTGGCGGAGCTCCTGCGCGTGATCGCCTGGGACCTGCCCCCGCCGGACCCGGGCGGGGCCGGCGCGCCGTCGCGCTGAGCTGCCGGGTCCCGCGCCGCGCGCCTGGCGCGCCTGGCGCGGCGCCTCGGCCGCCGGGCCCGACCTCAGCCCGCCCGCTCCAGCGCCGACTCCTCGCGGAGCGCCTTGCTGCCCTGCGCGGTGAAGCGCAGGAGCTTGCCCGGATCCTCGGCCTCCATCGCGAAGGCCTCGATCTCCTCGAACAGCGCCTCGATCTTCCGCGGACCGCACGTGGGCAGGAAGCCGCGGAGCACGCGCGGGTCGTAGAACCGGAAATACTGCTGCTTGCCCGTCCCGCTCTCGACCAGGAGGAACCGGCGGAGGTGCTTCCGCACGTCGCCGAACGGGCGGTTGCTCGTCAGGAAGACGCCCCAGCCGTCGCCCCAGCCGCTGTCGATCAGCGCGTCGAGCAGGGTGGACTCGCGCGGGAGGTGCACCAGCGTGGGACCGACGTCCGCGAGGAGCTCGCCCTGGAAGCCGGCGTAGAGCGACGCGGTCTGCTCGCCCGCCTCGACGAGGAGCAGCCGGATGCGCGGATCGCGCGCGGCGTCGAGCACCGCGAAGAGCGGCGAGCGCTCCTGCCGGAGCCGCGCCCGCGCCGACGCGGCGTACGGCGCGCCCGTCGCGGCGGGCGCGGCCCGCCGCGTCCTGCGCGACGGGGGCGCGGGCCGGGTCGGCGTGCATCGTCCGTTCGCGCCGTTCGCCTCGCGGCGCACCACCGCGAACAGGGTCGCCCCCGCGCGGATCTCGTCGCCGTCCCGCAGCGAGACCTCGCGCGCGCGCTCGCGGTTGACCTGCGTCCCGTTGCGGCTCCCGAGATCGCGGAGCAGGTAGCTGCCGTCGATCTGCTCCACCGAGAAATGCAGGGCAGAGAGCTCGCCGTCGCCCGCGATCGAGAGATCCGATTCAGGCGCGCGGCCGACGAGCAGCGGACGATCGCCTGGAATGCGCGCGGTCTGTCCGGCCAGGGGGCCCGAGATGACCTGGAGGAGGAATCCTACTTCCTGGTCTTCGCTCATGGTCGTCTCCATCGCACAAGGCGCCGATGAGGCCGGCGAGTAAGCCTAGAGCATCGATCGGCGCGAAATCCACACGAAGGCGGGAACCATGAGAGAGGCATCCAGGAGACTGCCAATCTTTCCAGCTTGCCCGCCCTTTCAAGCAGCTTGCGCGGAATTCGCGCAGGGGTCCGATGTCCTGCCGCCCGAGACAGCGACGGTGGGCGGCTGTGGTTCGAGCGGCCGGGCGCGGGCCGATCAAGCGGCTCAACCATGGCGGCTTCTCAACGGCTCGAGGCGGAGCCAGCGCGCGACGAACGCCCGGTCCTCGGGGGCGAGCACGCCGGTGACCCGCGCGGCCACGAGGTAGAGCGCCGCGTAGAGCGGTGCGCTGAGCATGAGGCAGACCCCGGGGCGCTCGTCGATCGCGCTCGAGGCCAGCAGCCCGCTGAGCGGCGCCGCGGCGACGAGGGCGCTGGCCGCGACGCGCCCGTAATGACCCCACGGGAAGACGCCGCGCAGGCCGACGCCCGAGAAGCGCGCGATGCGGGCCACCATCAGGACGATCATGATCGCCTGCGTCAGGACGGCCGAGAGCGGCGCGCCGATCATGCCGATCGTGGGCAGGAGGGCCAGGCTCGCCGCGGTGTTGAACACCATGGCCAGCACCTGGATCCGCAGGATGATCGCGGTCTGGCCGAACGCCATCAGCATGATGCCATACGCCGTCACGCGCAGCGGCATGAGCGCGGAGTAGATGCGGAACGGGACGGCCGCGCCCGCGTACTCGTCGCCGTAGATCGTGCGCATGAGCGGCTCGGCGAAGAGCAGGAGGAACGCCGCGACCGGGAGCATGATCAGCGTCGTCTTGCGGATGCCCGAGTGCCAGAGGTCGATCGCCGCCCTCGCGCCCTCCTCGCGGGTCCGCCCGCCCTCGACGCGCGCGACGAGGTCGGGGAGCATCGTCGACGTGACGGAGTAAGCGAGGACGCTGACGAGCGGCAGCTCCTGCGACCCGACCGCGAACTCGGCGAACAGGCCCGCGCTGAAGAAGAGGCCGACGACGAACTTGTCGAGCTTCTGGTTGAAGAGGCCGGCGAAGCGGGTCACCGAGAGCGGGAGCGCGTACGCGAGCTGCGCCCTGGCGCCGCCCGGGAACGGCGCGACGGGGACGTCGCGGAACAGCCGCGCGTAGAGCCGGTACGACAGCCAGAGCCTCAGGCCCTGCGCCGCGCACTGGGCGGCCAGGATCCACGCGATGGAGCACCCGAGCGCGGCGGGGACGAGCGCGCCCGCGGCGCCCGCCACGGTGACCAGCAGCGCGACGCCCGCCGACTTGCGGTGGTTGTTCGTGGCGATGAAGAGCGGGCCGAAGACGCTCGCAGGAAAGCCGACGACGCTCGTCAGGCCGATGAGCAGCAGGGGTGCCGTGATCCCCTCCCGGCCGCCGAGGAAGACGCCGGGGAGGAAGGCGAACGCGGCGAAGACGAGCGCCGTGAGCGTCCCGAGGCCGAGCAGGAGGAGCATGCTCTGCCGCACGAGCCCCTTGAGCTCGGGGCGGGTCACCTTGGGCGTGAAGTAGAGGAGCGACTCCGGGACGTAGAGCTGCGCGAGATCGCGCCCCGTCGTGAACAGCACGGTCACGAACGCGAGCACGCCGTACTCCGACTTGCCGAGCAGCCTCACCACGACGACGCCCTGCACGAGGTTGATCAGGGTGCTGACGAGCTGCCCTCCGACGATCATCCCGATCCGGTCGGCCAGCGACGCGCCGTCCTCCGCGCCGCCGGTGGGCGCCGCCGGCGTGGTCTCCGGTGTCCGCGGCGGGGCGCTCGCGTCGGGGGGGGGCGGCTGCTCGCCTCGCATGGCGGCTCGGTACCACAGGAACCAGGCAGAAGCCCTTCCTGCGAGCCGGTCGTCGTGGCATGCGACCCGCGATGAGCGGCGCGGAGCAGGCGAAAGACAGCGAGATCTTCTACGATCGGCTCTGGCAGCACACCGAGACGGCGGCCGATCCGGCGATCGTCGCGAAGGGCGACCTGCTCCTGCGCATGATGCCGCCGGGGGTGCGCACGGTGGCCGACGTGGGCTGCGGCGACGGCTACCTCACGCATCGCCTCGCCGAGCGCTACGACGTTCTGGCCATCGACCGCAGCCCCGTGGCCCTCGCGCGGCTCCGCGTTCGCACCCTGCAGGCGAGCGCGGACGCCTTGCCGCTGCCGGACGGGGCCGTGGACCTCGCCTTCTCGAGCGAGATGCTCGAGCACCTGCCCGATCCGGTGCTCGCCGGCGCGGCCCGCGAGCTCGACCGGATCGCCGCGCGGTACCTCTTCATCTCGGTGCCCTTCCGGGAGAACCTCCGCCGCAGGTTCGCGCGGTGCCCGCGCTGCGGGCTGGAGTTCAACATCTACGGCCACCTGCAGTCGTTCGACGCCGCGTCGCTCGACCGACTCTTCCCCCGCTTCGAGCGGATCGCGACCGAGCTCGGCGGCCCTCCGGAGCAGGCCACGAGCGAGCGGATCGAGCGGCTGCGCCAGCGCGCGCTCGGG
This sequence comes from Sorangium sp. So ce119, assembly GCF_051524405.1. Classification (NCBI taxonomy): domain Bacteria; kingdom Pseudomonadati; phylum Myxococcota; order Polyangiales; family Polyangiaceae; genus Sorangium; species Sorangium sp. So ce119. The sequence goes on from NZ_CP150310.1 coordinate 2,156,371, forward strand.
TGCTGGTTCCTCCCGCGGGGCGTGCGCGTCTCCTGCCCCGGCTGCGGCGAGGCCGACCTCGCTGCGCCGCGGGTCCGGCTCGCGCAGCACGTCGGTCGCCTCGCGCTCGACGGGGCGACCGTGGCGTGGCGGCTGGCCTCGGGCGCGCGAGCGCAGCCCTACTGGATCATCGCGCTCTACCGGCGCCGAGGGGAGGCTGGTTGATGGCCGAGGACGAGGGGGGCTTCGAGCAGGATCTCGAGGCGATCAACCGGTACTACACCGAGCGCTTCCTGCCGGCGAACCCCTGGGCGAGCCTGCTCAACGGGTATCCGTACCTCGTCGCGCGCCAGCGGCAGCGCCGCATGCGCGAGGCGCTCGTCGCGTGCGGCGTGCGCACGCCCGAGGCGCTGCGCGAGATGTCGGTGCTCGACGTGGGCTGCGGGGCGGGCTCCAACCTGGCGTGGCTGGTCGAGCTCGGCGCGGACCCCTCGCGCCTCACCGGCATCGATCTCATCGCCCAGCGCACCGCCGTCGCGCGATCGCGCTTCGCCGGCATCCGCTTCATGGCAGGCGACTTCCTGAAGGCCGACGTCGGCGGGCCGTTCGACATGGTGATGATGCTCGCCGTGCTGTCGTCGGTGACCAACGCGGAGCTCAAGCGGCGCCTCATGGAGAAGGCGCTCGCCCAGCTCAAGCCCGGCGGCGTCTTCTTCTTCTATGACGTGATCTCGCGGCGCCACGTCCCCGGCACCCCCGAGTACCAGCGCCTCACGTTCGCGGAGCTCGAGGGGTACGTCGCGCCGCGCGAGCTCCGCTACTTCCGCAAGGACCTCCTGAGCCGCGGCGTCGCGGAGCGGCTCCTGCCGCGCGTCGGCGTGACGGTGACCGAGGTCGTGCAGGCGATCCGGCTGTTCAACATCGACGGGACGTTCGCCTACCTGCGCGGTTGAGCCCCGGCTCGAGGGGTGGGGCAAAACACCCCACCGGGGTGAAAAGGTCCAGCGCGACCCCGGCGCTGGCATCACCTCGAGTGGTGAACATCCTGGTTCAGTACTGGCATGACACGTGCCAAGCACATGCCGAGTTCGTGGTGAGAAGCTGCCACCGCTGGTGAGCGCAACGCGCACAGCGCCGCTCTCCGCAGGAGAACACTGCATGTCGCAACCCGTCCTCCCTTCAACGTCCGGGACCGCCTGGCACAACCTGCCAATCAAGGAGGCGCTCTCCAGGATCGAGAGCGCCGAGACAGGCCTCACGGCCGACGAGGCCGCCCGGAGGCTCAAGGACGTCGGGCCCAACGTGATCCAGCGCGCGAAGGGTGACAGCGCGTTCAAGCTGCTCTTCCGCCAGATCAACGACCCGCTCATCTACGTGCTGCTCGCGTCGGCGGCCCTCGCGATGATCATGGGCGAGGCCATCGACGGGTCGGTGGTGCTGGCCGTCGTGGTGCTCAACACGGCGATCGGGTTCGTGCAGGAGCTCCGCGCGGGCAAGGCGATCGAGGCGCTCGCCGGCATGGTGCCCCAGTCGGCCACGGTCGTGCGCGGCGGGCAGCGGAGCGTGATCCCGGCGGCCGACGTGGTCCCCGGCGACGTGGTGGTGCTCGAGGCGGGCGACAAGGTCCCCGCGGACGCGCGGTTGATCTCGGTGAAGAACCTCCGCGTGGATGAGTCGGCGCTCACGGGCGAGTCGGTGCCCTCCGACAAGCACGTCGACGCCGTCCCGGAGGACGCCGGCGTCGGCGACCGCAAGGACCTCGCGTTCGGCGGGACGCTCGTGACCAGCGGCACGGCCACGGCCGTGGTCTTCGCCACCGGCGGCGCGACCGAGCTCGGGCGCATCTCGTCGATGCTCCACGAGGCGACCGAGATCGAGACGCCGCTCACCCGCTCGATGGCCAAGGTGGGCCGCGTGCTGACCATCGCGATCGTGGCGGTCGCGCTGGTCATCGTCGGGGTCGCGCTGCTCCGGGGCTACCCGCCGGTCGACGCGATGCTCGCGGGGATCTCGCTCGCGGTCGCCGCGATCCCGGAGGGGCTGCCGGCGATCATCACCATCTCGCTCGCCATCGGCGTGCAGCGCATGGCGCGGCGTCGCGCGGTGATCCGGAAGCTGCCCGCGGTCGAGACGCTGGGCAGCACCGGCGTCATCTGCTCCGACAAGACCGGCACGCTGACGCGCAACGAGATGACGGTCCGCGCGCTGTGGACGCCCGCGGGGACGCCGCCGGCCGGGGCCTTCGCGCAGGGCGGCGCCGGGGAGACGCTCGAGGTCACCGGCGTCGGCTACGCGCCCGTGGGCGAGCTCCGCCGCGACGGCGCGCCGGTGGGCGAGGCGCCCGAGCCGGTGCGCGCGCTGCTCCGCGCGGGGCTGCTCTGCAATGACGCGCGCATGAAGCGCGACGGCGACGCGTGCGGCATCGAGGGCGACCCCACCGAGGGCGCGCTCGTCGTCGCGGCGCAGAAGCTCGGCGTGGACGTCGAGGCGACGCGGCGGGAGTACCCGCGCATCGACGCCGTCCCGTTCTCGTCGGAGCTGCAGCTCATGGCGACGCTCCACGAGGCGCCCGGCGGCGAGCGGGTGATCTTCATGAAGGGGGCGCCCGAGGTGGTGCTCGGGCGCGCCGCGATCGGCGACGCGGAGCGCGCCCAGGTGATCGCGGAGGTGGAGCGGATGGCGGCGCAGGGCATGCGCCTGCTCGCCGTGGCGTCGCGGACGCAGGGCCGCGACGCGGCGTCGCTCGACGAGGCGCACCTCGCGGAGGGGTTCGAGCTCCTCGGCCTCGAGGGGATGATCGACCCGCCGCGGCCGGAGGCGATCGACGCGATCAAGGCGTGCCATGACGCCGGGATCACCGTGAAGATGATCACGGGCGACCACCTGGCGACCGCGCGGGCGATCGGCGAGCAGCTCGGGCTCGTGCGCGAGGGCGGGCGGGCGATGAACGGCACGGAGATCGCGCGGCTCTCGGACGAGGAGCTGCGCGCGGCGGCGGCGTCCACGAACGTGTTCGCGCGCGTGGCGCCGGAGCACAAGCTCCGCCTGGTCAGGGCGCTCCAGGCCGACGGGAAGGTCGTCGCGATGACGGGCGACGGCGTGAACGACGCGCCGGCGCTGAAGCAGGCGAACATCGGCGTGGCCATGGGGATCACGGGGACGGCGGTGTCGAAGGAGTCCGCCGACGTGGTGCTGACCGACGACAACTTCGCGAGCATCCGCGCGGCGGTCGAGGAGGGGCGGCGCGTCTACGACAACCTGGTCAAGGCGCTCGCGTTCGTGCTGCCGACGAACCTGGGCGAGGCGCTGATCCTGCTCGTGGCGGTGATGACCTTCCCCATCCTCGGGGGCGCGCCGCTGATGCCGATCACGGCCGTCCAGATCCTCTGGGTCAACCTGGTGGCCACGGTGGCGCTCTCCCTGCCGCTCGCGTTCGAGGCGATGGAGAAGGACGTGATGGGCCGCCCGCCGCGGGACCCGAGCGAGCCGATCCTGAGCCGGTTCGTGCTCGTGCGCACGGCGATCGTCGCGGTGCTCATGACGGCGGGGGCGATCGGGCTCTTCCTGTACGAGTACTTCACGGAGGTGCGCGGCGGCGTCGTCTCGGAGGTCGCCTACCGCGAGGCCCAGACCGCGGCGGTCACGACGGTCGTGCTGTTCCAGATCTTCTACGTGCTCAATTGCCGGTCGTTGCGCGACTCGATGCTGAAGATCGGGCTCTTCTCGAACCCCTGGATCTACGTGGGGATCGGCGCGCTCCTCGCCCTGCAGCTCTGCTTCGTCTATGCGCCGTTCATGCACACGCTGTTCGGCTCGGCGCCGCTCTCGCTCGGGGCGTGGATCAACTCGACGCTGGTGGCGCTGACGATCCTGCCGGTGATGAGCGTCGAGCGGTGGTGGCGCCTCCGGAAGGCGCGGCGCACGGCGGCGGAGGGGCAGCCGGCGGACGCCGGCGTGCAGCGCGTGGCGGGCGCGACGGCGGGGCACTGAGCCGGGGCGGGGCTCCTCGATAGGAGCGCCACCGGGGCGGGGCCGTGTGGTATCACGCGCGCGGCCCCCGCATGCCGCAGCGCCGCTTCCTCCTGATCAGCTACTTCTATCCGCCGCACGGCGGCGCCGGCGTGCAGCGCGCCCTGCACCTCAGCCGGATCGCGCCCTCCCTCGGCTGGGAGCCGGTCGTGCTCGCGTCCGGCCAGCGCGGCAGGACCGCGGTCGATCGGTCGCTCCTCTCCAAGGTCCCCGAGGGGGTCCGCGTCGAGCGCACGCGCGCCGCGGTCGGCTTCGGGACGCTCTTCGGCGCCCTGCCGGTCGACGCCTACCTCGGCTGGCTCCCGTTCGCCCGGCGGCGGCTCTCCGCGATCCTCCGCGAGGAGCGGTTCGATCTCGTGTTCAGCACGTCGGCGCCCTTCACGGCCCACCTCCTCGGGGACCACGCGCGGCGCGCGCTCGGCGTCCCCTGGGTGGCCGATTTCAGGGACCCGTGGACCGACAACAATTTCCTGCCGCTCTACCGCGGTGAGGGCCCGATCGCCCGGATGCGCCAGCGCGTGGACCGGCGGATCGAGGAGCGCATCTTCGCGGGCGCCGACGCGGTGCTGGTCACGGCGGACCCGTTCCGCTCGCTGCTCGTCGAGCGGCGCGGCCTGCCGGAGGGCAAGGTGCACCTCGTGCGGAACGGCTTCGATGCGGAGGACTTCGCCGCGCCGTACGCGCCCCGGCCGGATCCGGGCGGCCGCTTCCGCCTCCTGTTCGCGGGCAACATGTACGGCGACTACAACCTCGCATCGGTGTTCCGCGCGGCCGATTTGCTCCTCTCGCGGCGCGCCTTGCCCGGCTTCGAGCTCTCCATCGTGAGCGCCGCGGGCGCGTGGGCCGAGCGGGAGGCCAGGAAGTACCCGCACCTCCGGCCGCACCTCCGGGTCGAGAAGCCGGTGCCGCACGACCAGATCGTGGCCCGCTACCGCGACGCGGACGCGCTCGTGCTGTGCGCGCTCGACCCGCTCTCGACGCCCGGCAAGCTCTACGAGTACATCGCCGCCGGCCCGCCGGTGATCGCCTTCGTGGTGCCCGGGACCGACGCGGCGCTCGTGCTGTCGCGGACGGGGGCAGGGGAGGCGGTGCCCGCGGACGACGTCGAGCTGGGGGCGCTGTCGCTCGAGCGCGCCTATGATCGCTTCCGCCGCGGGGACCTGCCCGCCCGGCGCGAGGACGAGATCGCGAAGCTCACGCGGCAGGCGCAGGTCGCCGAGATCGTCGCGCTGTTCGAGCGCCTCGCCGGCGAGCGCGGCGCAGCGTAGCCGCGGCGCTGACCGCCGCGCGAGCTGGCCGCACCGCGCGCTGACCGCAGCGCGAGCTGGCCGCTACGCGCGCCGGCCCGAGGTGGCGGCGGAGGCGACGATCGCGGCGCGGTAGAGCGCCTCGAACTGGTCGACGCACCGCTGCCAGTCGGCGCGCTCCACGGCCCACGCGCGCCCGCGCTCCGCGAGGCGCGGCCCGAGGTCGGGCTCGTCGATCAGCCGGTCGAGCGCCGCGACGAGCGCCGCGTGATCGGCGGGCGGCACCAGGAGCGCGCGTTCGCGATCGAGCACGCCCTCGTAGGCCGGCAGGTCGCTCGCGACGATGGGCACCTCGAGCGCCGCGAGCTCGCAGAACGTGGACGGCACGCCGTCGACCTCGAGCAGCGAGACCGCGGCGTCGGCCATCGCGTAGAGGCCAGGGAGCTCGCTGTACGGGCACGGCTCCGCGAACCTCACGCTCGCGCCGACGCCGAGCTCGCGCACCATCGACCTGAGCTTCCGCACGTACGCGGGCTCGTCGTGCCGGCCGTACAGCTTGATCACGAAGACGCCCTCCCTGGCCCAGCGGCTCGCGGCGAAGGCGCGGAGGATGCGATCGACGTGGTAGTGCGGCTTCGTCTGCCGCGGGCTCAGGAGGACGCGCTTGCCGGGCTCGATCCCGAGCTCCCGCCGGAAGCGCGCCGCCCCCTCGAGCGCCGTCTGCCGCGCGAACGTCGCGAGATCCACGCCCCAGAGCACGATCTCGCAGGGGACGGCGAGGGCGCGCTCGCCCATGCGCGCCCGCGCCCTCGCCAGCAGGGGCACGCTGTCCGCCGTGACGGCCGAGGCGCGCGACAGCACGTGGTTGACCCGGCGGACCGTCCACGGCGATCGCCGGAACACCTCGGGGTTGATGTCGGAGCCCCACGCGGTGGCGACGATCGGCGGGCCGCCCTGCATCCTCGACCAGAGGTCGTGCCACGGGCGCAGGAAGTTCAGGTGCACCACGTCGACGCCGAGCTCGCGCACGCGCCGCCGCGCCCAGAGGCGCCGGAGCGCGTGTGGGACCAGGGAGGAGAGGAGCCTCAGCTCCTCGCAGCGCTGCCCGTACTCGCCGCGGATCGAGGCCGCGATCCCGGGCGCGTCGCAGAGGATGACCCGGTGGCCCCGGGCGGCGAGCGCGGCGCCGAGGCGGGCCTGCTGCGTGGCCTTCGGATCGCCGTGGAGGAGCACGGTCAGACGCACGGGGCGCGTGTACAGGACGGCACTGCCCGCGTAAAGCGCCGCGCCAGCGACCTCGACACAACGCGCTGGTAGCGCGGCGCGGACCACGGCATGCTCGCGGGTCGAGATGATCTACCTCGTCGCCGCGACGCGCCCGAACTTCATGAAGCTCGCCCCCATCTGCCGCGCCCTCAAGGCGCGCGGCCTGCCGATGCGGCTCCTGCACACGGGCCAGCACTTCGACCCGACGATGAGCGACGTCTTCTTCCGCGACCTCGGCCTGCCCACGCCCGATCACACGCTCAAGGCGGGCGGCGGCTCGCACGCCCAGCAGACGGCGGCCGTCCTCGTCGGCGTCGAGGCGGACCTGATCGAGCACCGGCCCAAGGTGGTCGTTGTCGTCGGGGACGTGACGAGCACGCTCGCCGGCGCGCTCGCGGCGTCCAAGCTCGGTATCCCCGTCGTCCACGTGGAGGCCGGGCTGCGCTCGCGCGACTGGACGATGCCCGAGGAGATCAACCGCGTCCTCACCGACCAGCTCTCCGATCTCCTGCTCACGCCCTCGCACGACGCCCACCCGAACCTGCTCGCCGAGGGCATCCCGCCCGAGCGCGTCCGGTTCGTCGGCAACGTGATGATCGACTCGGTCCATTACGCCCTGAAGCGGCAGACCGACGCGCTGTCGCGCTTCGGGCTCGAGCCGAAGAAGTACGCGATCGCGACGCTCCACCGCCCGGCCAACGTCGACAGCGCCGAGCGGCTCGCCGAGACGCTCGACGCGCTCACCGCGATCGCGCAGCGCCTGCCGACGGTGTTCCCCGTCCACCCGCGCACTGTCGCGCGCGCAGAGTCGTTCGGCCTGTCGGGGCGCCTGCGCGAGACGAAGGGGCTCCGGATCATGGAGCCGCTCGGATACGACGACTTCGTCACCGTGATGGGCAATGCGCTGCTCGTCGCCACCGACTCCGGCGGCATCCAGGAAGAGACGACCGCGCTCGGGATCCCGTGCCTCACGATGCGTCAGGGCACCGAGCGGCCCATCACCGTGACCCAGGGCACCAACACCGTTGTCGGGCTCGACGCGGCGCTCATCGCCCGCGAGGTCGACGCCATCCTCGACGGCCGCGGCAAGCGGGGCTCCGTGCCCGAAGGGTGGGACGGCAAGACCGGCGAGCGCATCGCCGACGCGCTGGAGGCCTTCCTCGCGGGAGACCCGCCGCCCAAGACGTCCGGCCCGCGCGCCTGAGCCCCGAGCGCGCCGCGCGCGCTCATCATCACACCGAGCGCGCCACGCGCGCTCACCATCACGCCGAGCGCGCCACGCGCGCTCACCACCGCGCCACACCGCCTCTCGCGCCGCCCACGTGGGAGGCGCCCCGCCCGGACAACCGCGCTCCCCACAGCACCCGACCAAACAGCGTCTCTGCCGCCGCGAGATCGGGTTTCCGTCTGTTCATCGACGAACAGTCCAGTTATACATGTACCGTGGCAAGGAATTTCCTACCTGAAGTCGACTCGGCATCTCGGCGGCGGGGGAGACGGGGGTTCACGCTCGTCGAGGTGATGCTCGCGGGCGGGCTCGTGACGATCCTGGCCGCCCTGGCCACCCACGGTGTGTCGAAGTACATGGTGCTCGCCACGTCGGCCGAGGCCAAGCAGACGGTCGGCGCCATCTCGAGGGCCGTCGTCGCGTCCGCCGACCGGCTCCAGGCGAACACGGGTAGCGCGGCGGCCCACCCGCTGTGCAGCGACGCGGTCACCGTGCCCAACGCGTTCTATCGGGTGCAAGGGATAAAGTACCAGCCCGATCCCAGGCCGGGCATGGACTACAACACGGGGAGTCCGACCGTGGGGTGGAAGTGCCTCGGATTCGAGGTCACCCACCCTCAGTCGTATCAGTATCGATATCGGCTCGGCGGCTCGCCGATGCCGGTATCCGCCTCCCACTGGCCGGCGGACGTGCCGCCGGACCGCAGGTGGGCGGCCTACGCGCGCGGCGACCTCGACAGGGACGGGACGCACGCGTGGTTCGCGCTGGACGGCTATCTCAAGGACGGGCAGGTGGTGTTCGCGAGCGCGATCGGCTCCATCGACCCGGACGAGTAGGGGGCGCCATGGATCACGCCGCGCTCCACAAGCTGTTCGGCGCCCTCTCGTCGCGGCGCGGCGGTGACGGCGCCGCGATCGAGCTCCCGGGCGCGGATCTCGCGGCGGCGCACCTGCCGTGCGCCGACCTGCAGGGCGCGAACCTCGCGGGGGCGCGGCTCGACGGGGCCAAGCTCGGCGGCGCGAACCTCGCGGGGGCGCGGCTCGACGCCGCGTCGCTCGTGAACGCCGACCTCACCGGCGCGGACCTGCGCTGGGCCGACCTCTCGGGGGCGCTGCTGGGCGGGGCGCTGCTCACGGCCGCCGACCTGCGCGGCGCGAAGCTGCCGCGCGCGTTCTCGTCGGCGAGCTCGCTCGCGAACGCGCGCGTCGACGCGTCGGCGTGCGCGCGCTCGGGCCTGGATGAGGAGGCGATCCTGGCGCTCGCGGGCGCGGGCGCGTCGTTCGACGACGTCGGGGAGTTCCCGTCGCCGCTGCGCGAGGCGCTCGCCAGCGCCGAGGCGGTCCCGGAGAGCGCGGCGAGGAGCCGCCGCCTCGGCGCGGCGCCCGAGTCGCAGCGGCTGGGGGCGGCGCCTGAGTCGCAGCGGCTGGGGGCGGCGCCTGAGTCGCAGCGGCTGGGGGCGGCGCCTGAGTCGCAGCGGATGTCCGCGCCGCCCGAGTCGCAGCGGATGCGCGCAGCGCCCGAGTCGCAGCGGATGTCCGCGCCGCCCGAGCCGCAGCGGATGTCCGCGCCGCCCGAGTCGCGCCGCCACGGCGCTGCCGCGGTGGCGCCGCGCCGTGCCGCCGATCCGGCCGAGCCGCCGCCGGGGCGCCGCGGCCCGGCCGCGGCCGGCGCCCCGCGCCAGCCGCAGGAGGCGCCCCTGCTCGCGCGGCCGGTCGAGCTGCGCCTCGCCAGCGCCGGCGGCGCGCTGCTCCTCGTCCTTGCGGCCGCCGTCGCGCTGGCGAAGGTGCCGCAGCCCGGGCTCCTCTGGGCCGCGCACGCCGGCGGCGCCCTCGGCGCGGCGCTCCTGACCTTCGCGCTGCCGCCGTTCGGGGCCGAGCGCGGAGCCGCCCGCGCCCTCGGGGCGCGCCTCGTGCTCGCCGCGCTCACCGCGACGCTCGTCCACGGGATCGACCCGTCCCGCCTCGCGGTCTTCCGGCTGCGCGCCACGCTCTCGTCGGGCGACGCCGAGAGCCGGTCCGCCGCAGCGCGCCTGCTCGCGCGGAGCGGCCACCGCCGGTTCGATGGCGTGGACCTGTCCGGGCTCGACCTCTCCAGCGCCGACTTCACCCAGACGAGCTTCCGGAACGCGCGCCTCGGCGGGGCGAACCTGTCGGGCGCGGCGCTGATGGAGTCGACCTTCGAGGGCGCCGATCTGAGCGACGCGGACCTCCGGGGCGCCGACCTCTCCGGGTCGGACGCCGACCAGGCGCGCGGCTGGGAGCTGGCCGCGTGCGACGAGGCGACGGAGCTGCCCGGCGACGGCGCGTGCGTGCTCGGACACCCGGTCCGCGCGCCGCAGCCGGCGCAGGACGCCACGGCGCGCGCCACGCACGACGGCGTGCCGCCGGCAGACGCGCTGTAGAGAACGGCGTGTCCGCGGCTGCAGCGCGGAGAGGGCGCGCGCAACCCGTGAAGGGCAGAGAGCCGGGCAGCCTCGCGGAACCGGAAACGGTCTGCCGGGGCGCAGCCGGCAGCCCTGGCGGCACCGGAAACGGTCTGCGGGAGGCAGCCGGCCAGCCCCGGTGGCACCGGAAACGGTCTGCGGGAGGCAGCCGGCCAGCCCCGGTGGCACCGGAAACGGTCTGCGGGAGGCAGCCGGCCAGCCCCGGTGGCACCGGAAACGGTCTGCGGGAGGCAGCCGGCCAGCCCCGGTGGCACCGGAAACGGTCTGCGGGAGGCAGCCGGCCAGCCCCGGTGGCACCGGAAACGGTCTGCGGGAGGCAGCCGGCCAGCCCCGGTGGCACCGGAAACGGTCTGCGGGAGGCAGCCGGCCAGCCCCGGTGGCACCGGAAACGGTCTGCGGGAGGCAGCCGGCAGCCCTGGTAGCCCGGCCCTCAGCCCGGCCGCCGCGCCGCCGCGCGGGTCGCGCGGGCCGCGGACGCCTCGTCGACCGTGAGCGCCTCCTCGGCGGCGGCCGCGAGCTCCGCGAACGTGGCCCCGGCGAGCGCGTCCTCCACCGCGTCGAACGCCGAGGCGCACATGCTGAGCTGCGTGACCCCGAGGCCGACCAGGAGCGGCGCGACGTCGGGATCGCCCGCGGCCTCGCCGCACACAGAGACCGGCCGCCCCGCGGCGTGCCCCGCCTCCACCACCGCGCGCACGAGCCGCAGCACGGCCGGGTGCGCCGGATCCGCGAGCGCGTGCAGCCGCGCGTGGCCGCGCTCGGCCGCGAGCGTGTGCTGCGTGAGGTCGTTCGTGCCGATGCTGAAGAAGTCGGCCTGCCGCGCGAGGCGCTCGGCCATCAGCGCCGCCGACGGCACCTCGACCATGATGCCGGTGGCCACGGGCCAGCGGTGCGGCCTCCCGGCGGCCGCGAGCGCGCGGTGCGCGCGCTCGAGCGCAGCGCGCACCGCGCTCACCTCGGCGGCGGTCGAGACCATCGGGATGAGGACGCGCACGTCGTGGCCGCGCCCCGCGACGAGGATCGCGCGGAGCTGCGCCTCGAGCAGCGCCGGCCGCGCGAGGGACAGGCGGACGCCGCGCACGCCGAGGCTGGGGTTCGTCTCGGCCTCGAGGGCGAGGTACGGCAGCGCCTTGTCGCCGCCCGCGTCGAGCGTGCGGACCACGATCGGCGCGCCGGCGAACACAGCGAACGTCTCGGCGAGCAGCGCCGCCTGCTCGGCCTCGCCGGGCTCGTCGAGCCGGCCCAGGAACGGCATCTCGGTGCGCAGCAGCCCGATACCGAGGGCGCCGGCGTCGCGCGCGGCGCGCGCGTCCGACGGCCCGGCCACGTTCGCCCAGAGCTCGACCGCGCGGCCGCACGCGAGGCGCAGGCGGCCGTCGCGCGCGGCCGCCGGCCGCCGCGACGCGCGCAGGACCGCCCGCCGCCGCTCGACCGCGAGCGCGGTCTCGGGATCGGGGTCGATCCACACCTCGCCGGTCGCGCCGTCGAGGCCGGCGCGCGCGCCGCCCGCCTCCGGCACGAGCGCCGCGGCCCCGGCCACCGCGGGGATGCCGGCGGCGCGCAGCAGGATGGCCGCGTGCGAGGTCGGGCCGCCCCGCCGGTCGATGACGCCGAGCACGCGCGCCGCGTCGAGCCGCGCGGCCTCCGACGGCGTGAGATCGTCGACGAGGACGACCGCCGGCGGCCCGTCGGGCACCGTGCCCGCGGCGCCGCCGAGCAGGGCGCGCACCACGGCGTGGCCCACGTCGTGGACGTCCGCCTCGCGCGCCCGCAGGTACGGGTCCTCGAGCTGCCGGTAGATCGCGGCGGCGGCGTCGACCGCCTGACAGAAGGCCCACGCGGCGTTGCAGCGCTCCCGCTCGATGCGCGCGAGGGCCTCGTCGACGAGCGCCGGATCGCAGAGCAGCGCCTGGTGGGCGTCGAGGATGTCGCTGCCGCGCAGCGCGTTGCCGAGGTCCTGCGCCGCGAGCTCGAGCGCTCGCCGCAGCCGCTCGACCTCGGCCGCGATGTCGTCGACCGTGGTCTCGGGGACGTCCGGGAGCGATCGCGCCAGCCGGACCAGCGGGCCGAGCGCGACGCCCGGCGCGACAGGGATGGCGAAGCCCGACACGGCGATCGCCGCGGGCGCGGCGGCCTCCGCCTCGCGCTGGAGGAGCGCCACGAGCGCCTCGACGGCCTCGGCCGCCTGCCGCCCGGTCGCGCGCACGCGCAGCACGTCGCCGCGGCGCGCCCCGAGCGAGGCGAGCGCGATCAGGCTCGCCGTCGGGACCGGGCCGCGGCCGTTGGACACGTTCTCCAGGGTGATCCGGGCGTCGAAGGCGGCCGCGCGCGCGATGAGGTGCGCCGCCGGGCGGGCGTGCAGGCCGCTCGGATCGGCGGTCGCTACCTCGGCCATCGCGGCCGTCGCGGCGGCGGCCGCGACGGCCGCCGCCGCGCCCGCTGTGGCTGGCGCCGCGCCCGTCGCCGACGCGCTCGCCGCGCTCGTCGCCACCGCGGCAGGGGGCTCGCCCTCGCCGAGCTGCGCGATCTTCGCGGCGAGCGCCTGCCGCGCGTCCGCGGCGACCTGATCGACCGTGCCGCCCGCCGCCGCCCGCACCGCGGCGGCGACCGCGCCTTCCACGATCGGCCCGCCGGTCAGGCGGGTGCGCGCGCCGAGCTCCGGATCGACGAGCTCGAGCGCCGTCTCGGCGCTCAGGATCGCGCTGCCGAGGTCCATCAGCACGACGGCGCCGGCGGGCCCGCAGACGCGCTCGAGCGCCGCGGCGATCGCGGTCGCGTCGGTGCCGAGCTCGACGCCCCCCTCGCCGGCGCCCGCAGCGCACGCGATGGCGACGGACTCGCCGGTCATCTGGCGGGCCAGCGTCTCGGTGGCCTCGGCGAGCGCACGGCTGTGCGACACCAGGACGAGCCCGACGCGGCCCGCCGCCCCGCTCATGCGCCTGCCGTTGCGGCCAGGCTCCGCAGCAACAGCCAGCACGACGTGGCGCCGGGGTCCTGGTGCCCGGCGCTGCGCTCACCGAGGTAGCTCGCCCGGCCCTTGCGGGCGATCAGCGGCACGGTCGCCTCCGCCCCGGCCTTCGCCGCCTCCGCGGCGCGGGCGAGCGCCGCCGCGAGCGGCGCGCCGCCGTCGCCCGCGCCGTCGGGCTGCGGCGCGCCCAGGGCCGCCTTGAGCGCGTCGACGGCGGGGACGAGCGCGTCGACCATCGTCTTCTCGCCGGGCGACGCCTTGCCGCGGCGCCGCACGCCCTCGAGGCCCGCCTCGAGGGAGCCCGTCAGGGCCGCGAGGTCGAGCGCCGCGGCGCCGGCCACCTTCTGCCCCGCGTCGCGGAACATCGTGCCGTAGAGCGGCCCGCTCGCCCCGCCGACGGTCGACAGCAAGATCGTCCCGACGCCCTTCAGCAGCGCGCCGATGTCGCCGCGATCGAGCGTGTCGAGCCGGGCGCGCACCGCCGTGAAGCCGCGCGCCATGTTGACCCCGTGGTCGCTGTCGCCGATCGCCGCGTCGAGCTCGGTCAGGTACGTCTTCTCGCGCTCCAGCGCGTCGGCCGCGCGCTCGATCCACGCCGCGATGTGGTCGCCGCTCAGGGTCTGCATGGCTCAGGCCCCCCAGCGGAGGGCCGGGGTGTGCACCGGCGCGTCCCACCAGCGGATCATCTCGCCGTCGAGCTTGAGCAGGGTCGCGGACACGCCGGCCATGTCGAGCGACGTGATGTACGGTCCGACGAGGCTGCGCGCGACGTTGAGGCCGCGCTCGCGCGCGATCGCGTGCGCCCTGCGGTAGACGACGTAGAGCTCGATGAGCGGCGTCCCGCCCATGCCGTTGACGAACAGGAGCACGTCGTCGCCCGGCTTGAACGGCAGGTCCTCGAGGATCGGCTGCATCAGGAGCTCGGCCAGCCGGTCCGCGGGCTCCAGCGGGGCGCGCCGACGGCCGGGCTCGCCGTGGATGCCGATGCCGACCTCCATCTCGGCCGGGCCGAGCTCGAACGACGGCTTGCCGGCGTGCGGCACGGTGCACGCGGAGAGCGCGATCCCCATGCTGCGGCCGCGCGCGTTCACCCGCCGGCACAGCGCCGCGACCTCGTCGAGCGGCCGCCCGGCTTCCGCGGCGCCGCCGCAGATCTTCTCGGCGAGCACGGTCGTCCCCACGCCGCGCCGTCCGGCCGTGTAGAGGCTGTCCTCGACCGCCACGTCGTCGTTCACGAGCACGCCCTCGACCGAGGTGCCCGCCTCGCGCGCGAGCTCGGCGGCCATCTCGAAATTCATCACGTCGCCGGTGTAGTTCTTGATGATGTGGAGCACGCCGGCGCCGGCGTCGACCGCCCGCGTCGCCTCGGCGATCTGGTCCGGCGTCGGGCTCGTGAACACGGCCCCCGGACAGGCGGCGTCGAGCATTCCGCGCCCGACGAACCCGGCGTGCAGCGGCTCGTGCCCGCTGCCGCCGCCCGAGACGAGGGCGACCTTGCCCTTCTCCTTCGGCGCCGCGCGCGTGACGAAGAGCGGCGCGGTGTTCACCCGGAGCAGATCGGCGTGCGCGAGCGCCATGCCCTCGACCGCCTCGCCGACGAGATCTTCCGGCGCGTTGATGAGCTTCTTCAATCCTGCCCTCCGCTCCGTCGGCGTCCGTCGCCGTCTGTTGCCGTCTGTTGCCGTCTGTTGCCGTCTGTTGCCGTCTGTTGCCGTCCGTTGCCGACCGCTATCGTCCGTGACCGCGCTGCCGTGGGCAGGATATCCCCATGGCGTCGCCTGCCGCGAGGGGGGATCTTTTCTCCGCGCTGCCCTATCCTCCGGGCCGTGGATCGACTTGCTCCCACGCTCCGCCCCCGCGGCCGCCCGGCGGGCTTCCAGCGCTGGAGAGAGCTGCTCTTCCTGCACTGGGAGACGCCGGCCGCCGCGCTCCGCGCCGTGGTGCCGCCCGGCCTCGAGCTCGACACGTTCGAGGGCAGGGCCTACGTCGGCGTCGTCGCCTTCACCATGCGCGACGTCACCCCGTGGTGGTCGCCGAGCGTGCCGGGGATCTCGAACTTTCACGAGCTCAACGTCCGCACCTACGTGCACCGGGAGGGGCGGGACCCGGGCGTGTGGTTCTTCAGCCTGGATGCGGCCAAGGCCCTCGCGGTCCTGGTGGCCCGGGCGGGCTGGCACCTGCCCTATCACCACGCCTCGATGGCCCTCGAGTCGCGGGACGGCGAGGTCCATTACCGCAGCGAGCGGCGCTGGCCCGGCCCCGTGCCCGCGCGCTTCGAGGCGCGCTACCGCGTCGGCGCGCCGATCGGCCCCGCGGCGCCGGGGACGTTCGAGCACTTCCTGGCCGAGCGCTACCTGCTGTTCGCCGCGCGCGGGGGCGAGCTCCGGATCGGGCAGGTGCACCACGCGCCCTACCCGCTCCACCGCGCCGAGGTGAGCCACGTCGAGGAGAGCGTCGTGGCCGCGGCCGGCCTGCCCGCCACCGAGGGGGCGCCGCACGTGCTCTACAGCCCGGGCGTGGACGTCGACGTCTACGCGCTCGAGCCCGCCGCGCGGCCGGGGTGAAGCGGCTGCCTGCGCGAGGCCGGCGGCCGCGGGGGTCGACGGATCGTGCGCGCGCCTCAGTGCCTCTCGAGCCAGTGGATGACCTGGGACTCCAGGCCCGGCGCGGCCCCGAACCCGAGGCTCAGCGTCCCCGGGAAGCCGACGTGCCCGCCGAGCTGGAGCCACTGGACGTCGAGCAGCGGCGACAGCGGGTGGGCCTCGAGCGCCGGCCGCACCGTGTCGAGCGGCACCATCGGGTCGGCCTCGGCGGCGACGAGCAGCGACGGGACGCCGAGGTCGCGCAGGCGCGGGGCCGCGCTCTCGATCGCGTAGTACGCCTCCGGGCTCTGGTACCCGAACCAGCGCGTCATGATGCGGAGATCCCACTCGCGCATCGTGCGGACCGCGAGCGCCTCGCGCAGGGGCAGCGGCACGTCGCGGCGGGACGCGACGGCGCTGTACATCTCCTTCAGCCCCGCCAGCACGTGCCGGCGGTACAGCCAGCGCTCCGGCTGGTCGATGGCGGCGACCGACCGCGCGAGATCGAGCGGCGGGCAGATGGCCGCCACGGCGCGGAGCCGCGGATCGTGAGAGCCCGAGGCGGCGTAGCGGAGCGCGAGGTGCCCGCCGATCGAGTAGCCGACGAGGAGCACGCGCTCGTACCGGGCGAGCTCGGGGGAGGCCACCGCGGCGTGCAGATCGGAGAACAGGCCGGCATGGTAGATGCCGGCCCCGTCGCCCCCGGCGCCGCGCAGGTTGACGCGCAGGGACGCGAGCCCGGCGCGCTCGGCCTGCGCGGCGGCCGAGACCACGTAGTAGCTGTCGGCCGTGCCGCCGAGCCCGTGCACGATGACGAGGATCGCGCGCGCGCCCTCCCGGTGGCGGATCCTGCCGAGCAGCCGGACGGGCCCTGCAGGCGTCTCGTCGACGTGCACCGAGAACGGGGAGGACGGGGGGAGCGCGGGGGCGCGAAGCTGATGCTTGAGCCAGGGAGCGATCGTCCAGAAGTGGCCGTGGAGGATGCGCCGCATCGGGGCGGTCCTACCACGGCCTGCGCAGCGCTTCTAACGCGCCCGCGCGCTCACGGGCACGCGACTTCGTCGGTCCCGGCGCAGTCGTTCCGGCACTCGTTGCACAAGGCGCAGGTGAGGGCCGCGTCGAAGATCGCGGCGCTCTCCGGGGCTGCCGCCCTGCACTCATCGCATTCCGCTCCTGCGCACGTGCGGATGCAGCTCACGTACTCGAGGCAGGCCACGCTGTCGGTGCACCTCCTGAGCTCGTCGGCGCAGTTCCCCTCGAACGCGCACGCGACGCACCCCTCGACGGAATCGCCGCACACACCGGAGTTGTCGCACACGGGCGGCGGGACGGCCCGCCGGACGTGGAGCGTGAACGCGCCCGGCGTGGAGTCTCGGGCCCCGTCGACCACGACCACGACGGTCTGGCCGGCCTCGAGCCTCACCGTGACCTCCGAGTCCTCGGTCAGGGTGTCGTCGCTGCACCCGAGCTGAGGCCCGCGGCAGACGCCGTCGTGCACGTGGAGCATCGTGTCGAACTCGGACCCGAACGTGTCGAACACGTAGTCGCCCGTGACCGGCGCCGTGAACGCGTATCCCGCGTCGGGGCTGTCCGCGTCGCCGCACGCCTCCGTCACGGTGGCGCTCACGCTGTCGGGCCGCCCGACCGTGCTGCCGGTGATCGTCTGCGGCACCGCGGAGCCGAGCGTGCCCGCCGGGCAGCTCGGGGCGCTCCGCCGCGTGATGCTCAGCTCGAAGGTGCCCGTCTCGCCGTCGGCGCCGTCGACCACGACGTAGACGGTCTGGCCCGTGGCCAGATCGGCCGTGACGACGGCGTCGCCCGGGTCGGCGTTGCAGGCGATCTCGGCGCAGCCCCCCGCGTCGAGCAGGGCGAGGACGACGTTGTACCCGGACCCCGCGCTGTCGAAGGAGTACACACCCGCGGTCGCGGCGGTGAACGCGTAGATGCGCTCGCTCGCGCTCGTCGCCACGCACGAGGGGGCGTACGTGCTCGACCCGCCGGCCGTCGTGCCGTTCACGATCTGCGGCACGGCGCTGCCGAGGTCCTGGCCCGGGCCCACCGTGCACGCGCACATCCCGGCCTGGCAGACCTGCGAGTCGTTGCACGCCGTGCCGCACGCGCCGCAGTGCGCGGCGCTGGTCTGGACATCGACGCAGGCGTCGCCGCAGGAGGTGAGCCCCGAGCCGCAGTCCTCCGCGTCCTGGCAGGTGCCGGCCACGCAGGTCTGGTCCTCGTCGCACGCGTTGCCGCATTCGCCGCAGTGATCCGCGTCCGTCTCGGTGCTCACGCACGCGCCGCCGCAGTCGGTGAGCCCGTCGGAGCAGCCCTCCTGGCAGGCGCCGTCCTCGCAGACCTCGCCCTCGTCGCACGCGTTGCCGCAGCGGCCGCAGTGCTCCGCGCTGGACGCGATGTCGACGCAGACGCCGTCGCAGTCGGTGCGCCCCGCGGCGCAGCCGCCGCCCTGGCAGGCGCCGTCCTCGCAGGTCTCGCCGTCGTCGCAGGCGCTGTTACAGCTCCCGCAGTGCGCCGCGTCGCTCTGGAGGTCGAAGCACCCGTCGCCGCACGCCGTCTGGCCCTCGTCGCAGCCCACGCAGGTGCCCGACACGCACGTCTCGCCATCGTCGCAGGCGGCGCCGCAGGCGCCGCAGTGATCCGGGCTGGACGTGGTGTCGACGCAGACGTCGTCGCACGAGGCGAGCGGCGCGACGCACGTGGGCGGGGTGGTCGTGCCGCCGTCCGAGCACGACGCCACGGAGGCGAGCACCGCCGCGGCGAGCCAGAGCAGGGTGTACGTCGGCGCGAGCCTGGAGCGCGATCTGAGCTTTTGCATGAGCCTTCCCTCGGCAGAGATGCCGGCGACGGGGGTAGTAAGAGCAGCTATCGGGGAGGATACGCTGATGGCCTTCCAGGCTGTCAATGCTCGCGGGCCCGCTCTGACGGCTCGTTCACGCGGCTCGCTGTCGTGCGTCAGGGCCGCGGCGGCCCCTCGGCTGCCTCGCGCCCATGCGCCCGCGGCGCCGCGGGCGACGCGGCGCCGCCCAGCCGCGAGGCCGGCAGGAACTGGAGCAGCGTGAGCGCCTCGGCCACGTCGTCGTGGCCGATGAGGCCCAGGTATCTCTCATCGTCGTACACCGCGACCACAGGGGCGCTCTTCTCGGACATGAGCCGCGCCACCTCGTCGAGCGACCGATCGGCGTCCACGCGGACGACGTCGCGCCGCATGATCCCGGCGACGTAGGCGCTGCCCGCGCCCTCGGCGAGCGCGCGGATCACGTCGGCGCGCGTCAGGACGCCGATCGGCTCCCCCTCGAGCAGGACCGCGAAATCGGACTGGTACGTGGTGAGGATGTGCTCGGCCGCGTCGTGCACGCGGTCGCACGGCGACAGGGCGATCGCGCGGCGGTTGTAGGCGCGCCCGACGGGGACGCCGCCGAGGACCGAGCTCGCGCGCTCGGCCGCCCGCTCCTGCGACGCGCCGAGGAACACGATCACCGCGATGAAGGCGAGCACCAGGTGGCCGGACAGCAGGGCGACCGCGAACAGGCCGACGGCGATCACCTGCCCGATCGCGGCGGCCGCGGACGTCGCGCGCGCCGGGCCGACGGCCATCGACAGCCCCGCCCGGAGCACGCGCCCGCCGTCGAGCGGCAGGGCGGGGATCATGTTGAACAGCGCGAGCGCCACGTTGGCGCCGAGGAGCCAGAGGAGCGCCGTCTGCAGCGACGGGGTCGAGGCCGCGCCGAGCTCGGTCATCGCCGGGAGGAAGCCGAGGAGGGCGCCCGCGAGCAGGAGCAGCGCGGCGAGGGCGACGTTCACGGCGGGGCCGGCGAGCGCGATGAGCAGCTCGTGGAGCGGCTTCTGCGGGCGGCCCGAGAGCATGGCGACGCCGCCGATCGGCAGGAGCAGGATCTCGCGCACCGCGAGCCCGAAGCGCCGGGCCACGAGGCTGTGACCGAGCTCGTGCAGGGCCACGCAGGCGAAGAGCGCCAGCATCAGCGCGGCGCCGAACAGCGCCCCCCGGGCGCCGTGGCGGCCGCTCCACTGGAGCGCGCCGACGGCGACGATGAGGCCGAACGTCGCGTGCACGTTGACGTCGATCCCGGCGACCCGGGCCACCTTGAATGACCACTTCATCTGTCTGGCTCCTGCTGGATGCGCGCGAGCGGCGCGTCACGAAGCGGGAGACGCCGACGACCGCGCGCCGGGCGGTGTGGCCGGGTCGCTGGTCATGAAATCTCTCGATGCCTGCTCGACGATCCTTTGGCAGTCAAAGCAATGCGCGTACCGCGGTTCACGGCGCCGCGGGCCGGATCACGGGCGCTTTTTTCCGCGGCGTCGCGCCGCAGCGGGGCATTTCGCACCGGGTCGCGAGGCGGGGTTGTTGGCGCGGGAACATCCGGAGAGCGCGCCTGAGACGGAGCCGCGGGGCAGGCGAGGAGCGCCGTGAGCGCGCCCCCGCGCGCGCCGCCCTGTCCGGCGCTGCGTTGGCTTGCCACGCGCGCTCGCCGCGCAGGCGGATCTTTTCGGGACGGCAGGGGGCCGCAGATTGCCGGAGCGCGGGAGGCGGTCTACGACGGCGAGGGCGCGCGAGCGAGGGCCTGTCATGACGCAAACCGCTACGAGCACGGACAAGTTCCCCCCGCAGATCAAGTACATCATCGGAAACGAGGGGTGCGAGCGCTTCAGCTTCTACGGCATGAAGAACATCTTAACGTTCTTCATGATCAACTACATGTTGATCCACGAGCACGTGGCCAAGGCCAACTACCACCTGTTCGTGAGCGCCTGCTACTTCTTCCCGCTGCTCGGCGGCTTCCTCTCCGACCGCTTCTTCGGGAAGTACCGGACGATCCTCTGGCTCTCGCTCGTCTACTGCGCGGGGCACGCCTGCCTCGCCCTCTTCGAGAGCACCCCGGCCGGCTTCTACGCGGGGCTCGCGCTCATCGCCCTCGGCTCGGGCGGGATCAAGCCGTGTGTCTCCGCGCACGTCGGCGACCAGTTCTCGGAGGAGAACAAGCACCTCGTCAAGCACGTGTTCGCCCTCTTTTACTGGATCATCAACTTCGGATCGTTCTTCGCGTCCGCGCTGATCCCGAAGACGCTCGAGTGGTTCGGGCCGAGGGTAGCGTTCGGGATCCCCGGCGTTCTCATGCTGATCGCGACGCTCGTGTTCTGGATGGGGCGCGACAGGTACGTGCACGTGCCCCCGACCGGCAAGAACCCGCACTCGTTCCTTCGCGTCCTCTGGGGTGCCCTCCGGGGCGGGCGCGGCGGGCGTGGCGGCGCCGCGCGCGGGCACTTCCTCGACGCGGCGCGCGGCGACCACCCCGAGGGTGCCATCGAGGGCGCCAAGGCCGTCCTGCGGGTGATGACGATCTTCGCCCCGATCCCGGTGTTCTGGGCGCTGTTCGATCAGAAGGGGTCGACCTGGGTCGTGCAGGCGACGCGCATGGACCTCGAGGTCCTCGGCCACCGGCTCGCCCCGTCGCAGCTCATGGCGCTCAACCCGCTCCTGGTGATGCTGATCATCCCGTTCAACACGATGATCCTCTATCCCGCCCTCGAGCGGCGCGGGTTCCGGCTCTCGGCGCTCGGCCGCATGACGGCGGGCATGGCGGTCGCGGGGCTGTCGTTCGTCGCGGTCGCCGCCATCGAGCTCGCGATGACGTCGGGCAGCGCGCCCAGCGTGCTCTGGCAGGCGGGGCCTTACCTGCTCATCACGTTCGCCGAGGTGCTCGTGTCCACCACGGGCCTCGAGTTCGCCTATTCCCAGGCGCCGCGCGAGATGAAGAGCACCATCATGAGCTTCTGGAACCTCACCGTGACCGTGGGCAACCTGATCACCGCCGGCGTCGCGGCGCTCAACGTGTTCACGGGCGCGATGCAGTACCTGTTCTTCGCGGCGCTCATCTTCATCGCCGCCGTCGTCTTCGGGCTCCTCGCGCGGCGCTACGTGGTGGTCGACTACTTCCAGCGCAGGCACGCCGGGGCCGCGCCCGCCCCCGCCTCCTGACGCGCGCTCAGCCCTCGCGGCGCGGCTCCTCGTCGTCGAGATCGGCCTCGGCCGGCGGCGGGACGCGGACCCGCACCGTGCGGATCTGCCGGGGGCTCGCGTCCACGATGTGGAGCTCCGCCCCGCCCGGGGTCGTCAGGACGTCGCCGGGCGCGGGGATGCGCCGGGCGAGCCCCATGCAGAGGCCGGCGACCGTCGACCACCGCACGTCGTCCGGCAGCTCGATCGCGAGCTGCCGGCTCAGCTCGTGGACCGGCATGTCCCCGGGCACGAGCGCCGACCCGTCCGGCTCGCGCTGGATCGTCTCCTGCGATCGCGCGTGCGCCTCGTTCTCGGCGAAGATCTCGCCGACGAGCTCCTCGACGAGGTCCTCCATCGTGACGATGCCGATCATCCCGCCCTGCTCGTCGACCACGACGGCGAGCTGGAGCCGCCGCCGCTTCATCTCGGCGAGGAGGTCGACGGCCGGCATCGACCCGACGACGAAGTACGCCGGGCGGAGGACGCTCTCCAGCGAGAACTGCCCGTCGCCCCAGAGCAGCGCGAGCACCTCCTGCATCGTGACGTAGCCGATCACGTTGTCGTTCGACCCCTCGTGGACCGGCATCCGCGTGTGGCCGTGATCCAGCACGGTGCGCCGCACCTCCTCGGCCGTCGCCCCGCGCGGGAGCGCCACGACGCGGCCGCGCGGGAGCATCACCTGGAGCGCGGTGAGCCCGGCGAAATCGAGGGCGCGGGAGGCGATCTCGCCGGCGCGCCTGTCGACCGAGCCCGCCTCGGCGGCCTCGTCGACGATCTGCTGGATCTCCTCGGGCGAGATGCGCGCCTCGACGAAGTTCGTGCGGTCGCCGAAGATCCGCAGCACCACGTTCGAGCTCGCCGTGAGCAGCCAGACGAGCGGGCGCGCGAGCGACGACAGCCCGCGCAGCGGCGGGCCGACGAGCATCGCGTACCGCTCGGCGGTGCGGAGCGCGAGCGACTTCGGGACGAGCTCGCCGAGGACGAGCGAGAGGAACGACACGAGCGCGACCACCGTGGCGAGCGCGAGCTCCTCGGCCGCGTCCCCGATGAACGGCACCGCCCGGAGCACCGGCTCGAGGTCCTTCGCCAGGGTCGACCCGCCGAAGGCGCTCGCCGTCGCGCCGACGACGGTGATGCCGATCTGCACGGTGGCGAGGAAGCGCTCCGGGTTGTCCCGGAGGCGCTTGACCGCGCGCGCCCGGCGGCTCCCCGACTGCACGAGCTGGTCGAGCCGCGTCTTGCGGATCGCGACGACCGCGATCTCGGCGCCCGAGAAGACGCCGTTCACGAGCACGAGGGCCAGGATGACGAGGATCTCCGAGAGAATGACGGCTCCTTCCGAGGCGCTCCGGGTGCATAGCGCGTCGGCCGCCGGCGCGGCAGGGGCATCGCGCCGGCGAGCGGGGCCGGCGCGCCGCGCTGAGCCCGGCTCAGGCGCCCTGTCGGTCGGCGCCGTACGCGCGCTCGACGCGGCAGACGCGCACCTCGTATGCGTCGTACCAGTCCGCGCGCCCGCGCGCCTGCGCGGCGCGGTGCTCCTCGTGCTGTCGCCAGGCGCGGATCGACTCGAGGTCGCGCCAGTAGGAGACCGTGATCCCGTGGCCGTCGGCCGAGCGCACGCTCTCGATGCCGAGGTAGCCGGGCTGTTCCCGGGCGAGGTCCTCCATGCGCTCGCCCATCGCGCCGTAGCCGTCGTCTCCGGGCGTCCGGCGCGAGGTGAAGATGACGGCGTAGTAGGGGGGCTCGAGGTCAGGGCAGGGGAACCGCATGCCCCATCATGCCGCAACCCGGGGGGGCCGCGCAGGCCGGCGCGACGCCGCGACGCCGCGACGTGGGGGCGGCGCGGCGCGGCGGGGTCAGGCCGCCGCGCCGCGGCGGGGTCAGGCCGCCTTGCTGGCCCGCCGGTCCCGGACCGCCTGGGCGAGCAGCTCGAGCACCGGCACCGTGTCGCTCCAGCCGAGGCACGCGTCGGTGATGCTCTGGCCGTAGGTGGGGAGCTTGCCCGGCGCGAGATCCTGCCGGCCGCCCACGAGGTGGCTCTCGATCATCACGCCGAGGATGTCGCGCGAGCCGGCGCGGAGCTGGTCGGCGAGGTTCTCGGCCACGGCCCGCTGGCGCGCCGGGTCCTTCTGGCTGTTGCCGTGGCTGCAGTCGACCATCATCCGGCGCGGCAGGCCCGCCTTGGTCATGCGGTCGCCGGCCTCGCGGACGTGCTCGGCCGAGTAGTTGGGCCCGCGCTGCGAGCCGCGCAGGATCACGTGGCACGCCGAGTTGCCGCGCGTCGCCACGATCGCGGAGATCCCCTGCTTGGTCACGGACAGGAAATGGTGCGCCTCGCGCGCGGCCCGCACGGCGTCGACGGCGATCTGGACGTCGCCCTCGGTGCTGTTCTTGAAGCCCACGGGGCACGACAGGCCGGAGGCGAGCTCGCGGTGGATCTGGCTCTCGGTCGTGCGCGCGCCGATCGCCCCCCAGGAGATGAGGTCGGCGATGAACTGCGGCGAGATCGTGTCGAGGAACTCCGTCGCGCTCGCGAGCCCGAGCTCGGCGATGTCGCGGAGCAGCCCGCGGGCGACGCGGAGCCCCTTGTTGATCGAGAAGCTCCCGTCGAGGTCCGGGTCGTTGATGAGCCCCTTCCAGCCGACCGTGGTGCGCGGCTTCTCGAAGTAGACGCGCATGACCACGAGCAGGTCGTCGCTCAGCCGGTCGCGCTCTTCCCGGAGCCGCGCGGCGTACTCCAGGGCGGCCTTGGGGTCATGGATCGAGCAGGGGCCCACCACCACGAGGAGCCGGTCGTCGTCGCCCGAGATGATGCGCTCGGCGGCCTTGCGCGCGAACGCCACCGTCTCGGAAGCCGCGGGGCTGACGGGGATCTCTTCGATAAGGATCGCGGGGGGGATCAAGGGCCTGAGCCCTGCAATACGAAGGTCGTCGGTCGAGTAGTACATCGTTGAGGTTCCAGCATAGCGCGTTGCGATATGCCCCGACTACCCACACGTTGGACGGACGCGCTTTCCCCTCGTCGCCCGGTTCGTCGCTCGGGTCGTCGCTCGGTTCGTCGTCGGTTTCGCTCGACCTGGAGATTTGTCTCGCGGGCGCTCGCGGGCTGCCGAGGGCGTCCGGGGCGCTGGGTCCGCCGGCCGGCGCCGCTGCTCACGCGTCCGCCGGCGCGTGCGCCTGCTCCGCGCCGCGCTTCAGGCGGAGCGGCCTGCCGCCCGGGGGGGGTCGGCGGGGCGCTGCAGCCGGCCTCGTGCTCGCGCCGATCGCGCGGGTGGGTCGCTCCGGCGGCGCGGGCGGCGGTGCGGCCAGCTCCCCGGCGCCGCGCGCCGCGGGGCTGGGCGGCCGCCGGCGCTTCGGGGCTGGGCGGGGCTCCTCGAGCTGCGCGCGCAGCGAGGCGATCGCGCGCGTGCGCCACTTGTAGGCCGTCGACAGGGGGATCCCGTGCTGCTCGGCGACGGTCGCCATCGGCACGCCTTCGATGTCGTGCTCGATGAGGATCCGCTGCTCCTCCTCCTGGAGGGCGCCGAGCCGCGACAGGATGAGCGAGCGCGTCTGCTCCGCGTCGATCTGCTCCTCGGCGTTCGGGCGCTCATCGGCGACGCGCGGCGGCCCACCGGAGGACAGCTCCTCGCGCCGGTGGTGCGCCCGGTCGCGGTAGTGGGCCGCCACGTGGACGGTGATCCGGTTGAGCCACCGCTCCGGCCGCGCGCGGAGCGGATCGTAGGTGGGGAAGCTCTGGTATCCCGCGAGGAAGACGTCCTGGAGGATGTCGCGCCGGTCGCGGCGTGGGACCCCGAGCCGCTTGAGCCAGTTCCAGACGGAGTCGTAGGTCTTGCCCCGGAAGAGCCGTACGAAGGCGCGCTGTCTATCCAGCGGCATCAGCGGAGCGGAGGCGCGGTGCGGTTGTCCCATGCTCGCTTAGTTAGGAGGAGCCGATCTCTCATCTCAAAGAAACGTCATCACCCCCTGAAATAGGTCCTTCTGTCCGCTCGGCAACGCGGATGAGGGAGAGGGCGAACGAGAGGAGAACTCGGCGCTTCTCGTGGCGCTCGAAGGGGCCTTTTGATCTGGATCGCTGTGCCGGACGCGGCGGCGAGCGGCTCTAGAATGCCGGGGAGGGCGGACTGGGGGGCGCGGCTCTGGCGCGGAGCGCGCGGAGCGCTGCGGTTCGTTCGGCGCTCAGGCGGCCAGCGGGGAAACGCTTTTCGTGCTCGACGAGGTGGCGGCTCGCCTCCGCGTAACGGCCGCTCGAGAACGCGGCGATCGCGCTGTCGATGAGGGCGCGCTCCGCGGCGATCTCCTGGTCCCTCGACGCGGCGGCTGGCGCCGCGACCTCGCGGGCGGGCGGGGACGCGACGCCGGCGGGACGGGGCGCGGCTCTTCGTCCGGAGAGCGCCTCGGCGCCCGCAGGCGCGGTCGAGGCGCCCGCGCCGCCCGGCGGAGCGTCCGGCGCTGAAGCGGCGCTCGGCAGCGGGGCTGCGTCCGTGGGCGGCGGCGCCGCCTCAGCGGGCGGCGGCGCGGCCTCGGGCGGCGGCGGCGCGACGGCGGCCATGACGGGCGCGGTCGCAGCGGGATGTCCGGCGGGGGGGCGGGGCGCGGCGGCGCGCATCGCGCCCAGCACGATCGCGAAGGACACGGCGGCGCCTGCCAGCGGGACGGCCACGCCGGCGGCGGCGTGGAGCGCGCCGGCCCGCGTGGGGACGACGCCCGTGGAGGGGAGCCTCCGTGACGACAGCGCGCCGCGGGCGCGGCGGTAGAGCCTCGCGAGCAGCGTGCCCGCGACGTCGCGATCGGCGCGCGCCTCCTGGACCAGGGCGCCGGCGCCGAAGGGGATGAGCGCGAGACCGCGGCCGCGCTGGCGCGCCTGCCACCGCCGCATCGCCGCCTCGACGTCCATCCAGGCGAGCCGGTGGCGGCTCCACGCGGTGCTCAGGGGGATCGAGAGCTGCTGGGCGATCTCGGCCATGTCGATCTCCTCGATCTCGTGGGCGACGAACACGCAGCGGCGCTCGAGCGGCACCTCCTCGAGCAGCTTGTCGAGCACGCAGCGCCGGTCCCTCGCGATGGCGCGCTGCTCGGAGTCGGGGGTGGCGTCGGGCAGCGCCTCGAGGTCGTCGAGCGGCCGGAGGCGCTCGCGCCGGCGGTGGGCCCGCCGGAAATGGTTCGACGCCTGGTGGGTCGCGATGCCCATGAGCCACGAACGCACGCTGCCCCGGCTCGGATCGAAGCGCGGCAGCGCGCGGTAGGCGCCGGCGAGCACCTCCTGGGCGACATCGTCGATGTCCTGCGCCCGGACCCCGAGGCGCGCGAGGTAGCGGGCGATGAACGAGAAATGCTCATCGGTGATGGCCGCCATCACGGCGTGGGAAGGTTCCTCGGACGTGCTCTTGCGTGACGCTGCCCCCATCTGTTCCCCCTCGTTCCCCTCGTTCCCCCTCGATCGCGGCGACGTCGCCGCCGCGGAGCTGGTCAATGCCGCGCCCATGGGCCCCAACCCAGGAGAGCGCGCCGCGCGGGCGCCCCGAGCCCCGCGACGAGGCCGAAGTCGACCCGGAGGCCGACGAGCCCGCCGGCAGACGGCGGGACCCAGAGGACGGCGGTCGGGCTCTCGACGCGGAGCTCCGAGAGGCGGAGCACGATGTCTCCGTAGATCTGGACGGCGAACCAGTCGGAGAGCGGCAGCTCGACGCCGGCGCGCGGCCCCGTGGCGAGCCAGAGCGTCGATGTCTCGTCGAGCGCGACGCCCCGGGTGGCGGTCGTCACGACCCCGAGCGACACGAACGCGCAGGCGAAGAGATAACGCACCTGCGAGCACGGCACAGCGCTCGCCGCCGCGAGCCAGGTCGAGACGATTCCCGTGTCCACGCTCATCCCGGCGGGCCACTGGACGAGGCCCTCCAGGCCGAGCGAGAAGGAGGGATAGCGGAGCGCGGCGTGGAGCACCGTCCCAGGGCTCGTGTCCTGCAGCAGCCCGAACACCGCGGCCCCCGTGAACCCGACCCTGAGCTCCGGCCCCGCGGGGCGCGCGGGCAGCTCGGCCGCGACCTCGACGGGGCGCGCCGGCGGCGGGGGCGGCGGCGGCGCGGGCTGCACGCGCAGGCTCGGGTCGAGCGCGACGCGCAGCGAGAGCGCCATGTTCATGACGAGCTCTCTGCAGTCGTCGTTGTAGGCGACCAGGTGGCGCGACCACGTGACGGCGCCGTCCGCGTCATGGAGATCCATGGTGGCGTGCATCTCCCGGCCGGGGCCGCGGAAGATGAGGGTCCTGGCCTGCAGGGCCGCCGCGGGCTCCACCGGGTCGTAGCCGAGCTGCCTGATCATCTCCTCGCGAAGGAGCCCCTCGCCGGGGCAGCGCTCGGCCCCCGGCGCGCGCCGGTACTCGAGCTGCACCGCCGCCCGCGGCGGCGAGGCCGCGGCGCGCCAGGGCGAGAGCAGGGCCGCGGCCGCGGCGGCGAGGCACGCCCGCGCGAGGGCCCTCGGCCGCCTCGGCGCCGCTCCGCCGGTCCCGGTGTTCCTCGCTGACGTTGCGGACATGGTGCTCATCGCGGCGTGATGACGCGCTCGTTCAGGCCAGGGTTCGAGTGCGAAAGGGCCGCATCTCCCCGAGGCGCGGCCAGGTGGCTCCGCTACAGGGCGTCCACGGGCAGCGCGAGCCCCACGCCGACCACCGCGGAGAGCGGCGGGACCTGCCATATCTCCCGGTTGTTCACCCAGAGCGATGGACGGCTATGGTTCGTGCGCAGCTCCGCGAAGCCGCGCAACGACAGGTGCGCGGAGAAGGGCCAGTCTCCGGCGGCCCGCAGGCCGACCGAGCTGACCCAGGGCTTGCGCGCCTGGATGCTGACATCCGGGTCGCTCGTGATCTGCAGCTCGCCCGCGTCGAACACCGCGCACACCGACAGGACCCCGCGGTGACCGCAGATGTCGAGCGCCGGCATCGCGAGGCTCGCATGCACGAGGACGCCATCCGCGAAGGTGTCCGCCAGCGAGGTGAGCATGCGCGCCTCGACGGAGATCGACAGGCTCGGCCAGCGGAACGTGGTCGCGAACGACGCGCCTCCGGCGAGCGCGGGAAGGAGCCCCACCGCGAGCAGCGGGGAAGCGGAGATCTCGCCGCGCAACATGTGATCTTCCTCCTGCGCCTCCCGTCGCGCTTGCTGCGTCTCCCGTGGTGATTCAGACCGAGGCGTATCCGCGTGCGCCGAGGCCGTTGCCATGGAGACAACGAGCATGGCGGCGCAACCGACGCGTACCATCGGCGTCCCGGTCAGGGCGGGATCTGTACCGCACCGGGCGGAGTGAACGCCTCGATCCGAAGCACCCCGCCGCCTGCCCTCCGGCCGCTACACCCCCCCATGTGCCCCCCTCCTCAACGTCTCCCGCGCCCGTGGGACACTGCACCTCGGCCGCGCGGCGGAGGTGGGCTCGGCCTCATCGCTCCCACGTCGTGATCTTGTAGATACTGACTTTGGCGCGCAGGTAAAGCCTTTTGTGTGCGCGTAAGAGGGCACGTGGCGCATTGTATTTTGGTTTTTTGATTTCTCTCCTCCGAGAGATTTTTGTCATCCTGCCGGTCGTGCGATGGGGCCCTAGGTGCAAGACCGCTCTCTGTCGCTGCTGTTCTGGTAATGCCTGACGTCGATTCAGGAAACACCTTATTCCGCGCCCTCGGGCGGCTCTTCCTGGGCGCGCGTGGCGAGGCGGCCTTCAGTCGTTGTTCCTGCCCGGACGTGTCGTGCAGCAGAAGGTGCTGGGCCCCGTGAAGATCACGTCTCCTGTCGGCTCTCCGCCGCGCGGCTCGCACCTCCCGGGCTCGTTGACGTGCCAGACCGCCCTCATGCTCTTGGGCCGGACCCCGGGCGTCGGGGCGAGGCAGCCCGGGTCTTTGCCCGACGCCGTGCCGGCGGTGAGCAGAACGCTGCATGCCCCGTCCCGGTAAGAAAGGAGCGTCAGAGAGCACTCGCTGCCTGTCGGGGGGCCGCACTCGCACGGCGTGCAGCGGCGCTCGTCCCTCATGTCGTCGTAGAGCACGACCTGCGCCGGGTACTCCGGCGGGCAGGTCACCTCTCCCTCGCCGAGGTGCATGATGCACTGGGAGAAGTCCCGCATCTCCTCGGCCGGCACGCACGTCTTCGCCAGCGTGGCGCAGGTGTCTTCCCGGGTCACGCCGGCGCACGCCTTGCCGGAGCGATACCACCGCGGGAACGGGGGGACGATGAGCGGCACGGGCGGCGGCTCCTCGCTGGGCTCGCAGGGCGTGACCCTCGGCGAGCCGAGCACGAGCGCCTTGTGGTCGCTCGCCAGGGCCTCGCTCGGCACGCAGGCGCCGTTCAGGATGTCCCGGGCGCCCCGCAGCGGGAGCCCCGCTCCGTCGCACCTCGCCGACGCGGCCGTCCTGAGGCCGTCGGGCAGGGCGCAGGCCGGCTCGCTGCACCGGCACGGGTTGCACGCGAAGGGGTCGTCGAGGGACTGGTGCCCCTTGTACACCGTGGCAGGGGCGGATGGAGGGCACTGCGGCTCATCCACCGTCCTTCCGACCCAGAGCAGGGCCGGGCCGTCGAAGCCCTCCGGAGCCGGGTGGACACACTGCCCGCTGCACGTGCCGCACTCGGCGATGCACGCATCGGGATCGGGCGCCGTGCTGCACTGTTGCGAGCACGTCAGATAAACCGAGGTGCCATCGATGATGCAGCTTCCGAGGCTCGCGGCGAACAGCAGCGCAAGCGCGAGACGGGTCTTCTTCATGAGATCTCCTCTTCGGGAAGAGCTCGCGGCCCCCGACTGGCGCTCGGCTTACTACAGATCCGATCGTTTCAGGCGAAGACGCGCCGGAAACGCCGACGAATCACGCCGCGAGGCGCATTGCGGTCCGAGCTGGTGAATTCTAACCGATCGTGAGGGCAGGCTGCTTTTGTCCGCGCAGCGCCACGTCGGGCGCCCTGTTTCATTTTTCGAAATGGCGACTCGCCTCATGGCGTATGCCTCTGTTGTCGAGCGCGACGGGAGCGCTGCGCGGCGTGATGTGGAGCGCAGGGGATGCAGCGGAACGCGGCGGTGCGCAGCCGAGCGCGCCGGGACGCAAGCGAGCGCAACGGAACACAAATGAACGCAACGGAGCACAACCGGCTCGCTCGCCGCCTGGACGCGGGGCATGCGCGGCGTGCTGTTCCGACAGGCGAGCCGGTCTGTATCCATGCGCGCGAGCGCCTCTGACGGCCGTGAAAAGCGCTCGCGAGGCGCGCTTGCTGCGTTACGCTCGGATCCAGATGAGTGGGGATCCATCCGGTAACGAGCCCGCGCTGCAGCACCCGGCGCCCCGTCCTCAGGAAGAAGCCGTCTCGCAGGGGGCGCCGGGCGACGCGCTGGTCCCGTCCGCGACCGTCTCGCTCTCGTCCGGGCGTCGCTACGAGATCGAGGCGACCCTGTCGGGCGATCGCCTCGTCGTCCGCGGCAGGGACGGCGAGCTGGTCTTGCAGATGGAGATCACCGAGGCCGGTCCGGTGCTGTCGTTCTCGGCGCCGAGCGGCGAGCGCGCCGGCGCGTGGGGGGACGAGCCCGCCGCGCCGCCGCGGCGGGCGACCTGGGCGCCGCAGTCCGCGATCGTCCCCCCCGCGAGCGCGAAGGGCTACCCGTCGGAGGGCGAGGCCGACGAGGCGATCCAGGTGCCGCGGGCCATGCCGCTGCCCACGATCAAGCTCCCGCGCGACGCCGAGCTGCTGGAGCTCGACGGCGGCAGCGCGCGGTCGGGGGTCACCCTCCGGCGGTCCGCCGGCGAGCCCGGCGAGGGCAGCGCCGCGCCGATGCCGTCGGGCGCCGTGCCCTCCGTGCCGTCCCCGGAGCCGGACCTGCACGGCAAGCCGCCCGCGCTGCCCTCGCTCAGCTTGCAGCAGTACGCGGCCCTGTGCGCCGAGTCGTCGGTCGGGGTGGCCTCGTCGTTCGACCGGGCGCTCCTGCGCCACGGCATCGCGGACCGTGACCTGTGGAGGGCGGTCGATCGGAGCTGGCAGGACCGGCTCGAGCGCGAGCCGATGCTCACGCTGCGATGGATGGAGCTCACCACCCGTTACCGCGAGCACCTGACGCGCCGGTAGAGCCCCGCGGCGCCGGGCCGCGCGGCCCGTGAATTCCTGCTAGAGCTGCGCCCCGCGCTCGCCGGGCGAGCTCCCGGGATCTGGAACACGAGGCGGCGGCAGGAGACGCCTGATATCCTTCCCGTTCTCTCGTCTTCCTGTGAACATCGACAAGAAGCGGCGCCGGTCCGGGAGAGCGCGCGAGCGCGCCGTGGACCTGGCGTCGGCGTCTGGAGTCTCAGTGCAGGGTCTGCTCGAAGCCATCAGAAAAGCCTGTCTTCCGGGCCTCTGGTCCCAGGGCGTGAAGCTCGCCCGCGAGGGCGCCGCCTTCGGCCGGGAGGACCGCGGCGAGTCCGTCGTGATCCGCGTCAAGGCGGCGGGCCAGCCCGTCGCGCCCACCGTCACCCTCTACCCCGCGGACGCCGAGTGGACGTGCGACTGCGGCGGCAAGGTCGATCCGTGCGCCCACGCCGTCGCGGCGGCCATATCGCTCTCGCAGCCGGCCGCGCCGGCCCAGCCGGCCGCGCCGGCCCAGCCGCCCGCTCCAGGCGAGCCGGCCGCGTCGGCCCAGCCGCCCGCTCCAGGCCAGCCGGTCGCCCCGGGCCAGCCGCCCGTCCCGGGCCAGCCGACCGCGCCAGCCTCGCCGGCCGCGCAGGCCCGGCCGTCGGCGCCGACCGAGCCAGCGCGGCTGCGGTACCGGCTCCGGCGCAAGGGCCTCGTGCTCTCGCTCGAGCGCATGATCGTGCACGCGAGCGGCGCCGAGGAGCCGCTCCGGGTCTCGCTCGCCAGCCTCGCGGGTCGGGTCGCGCGGGCCCCGATGGGCGCCGACCGGCCCGGGCCGAAGCTGCCCGAGCTCTACCCGACGCACGAGGACCTCGCGGTCGACCGGCTCGTGGGCACCAAGCAGCACGGGTATTTCCCCTCGGACCGCCAGCCCGAGCTCTTCGCCGCGCTGGCCGGCGTCGCCGACGTGGAGCTCGACGGCGCGCCCGTCCGCGTCTCCAGCGAGG
Source organism: Sorangium sp. So ce119 (assembly GCF_051524405.1). Lineage (NCBI taxonomy): Bacteria > Pseudomonadati > Myxococcota > Polyangiales > Polyangiaceae > Sorangium > Sorangium sp. So ce119. Next base: position 2,189,227 of record NZ_CP150310.1, read on the forward strand.
CGATCGGCCCCCGCGCCACGGTCCGCGATCACGACGACGGCGTCGCGCTCGTCGTGGAGCGGGACGCGCGCATCGACGAGGTGATCGCGTCGGGCGTCGTCCGATGCGGCGGCACGCTGCACCTGCTCCGCGAGACGGACCTCACCGGCCCGAAGCTCGAGCGCCTCCCGCTCCGGCGGGTGTTCCCGCGGGGAGATCTCGGCAAGCTCGTGACCCAGGTCCTGCCGGAGCTCACGAAGCGCGTCCCGGTCACCGTCCAGAGCCAGCGCTTGCCCCGCCCGGGCGGCGCGTCGCGGCCGCGGATCCTGCTCGAGCTCAGCCAGAAGGACCACACGCTCTCGGTCGTGCCCAGCCTCGTGTACGGCGACCCGCCCGAGGCGCGCATCGAGAACGGCCGGCTCGTGCACCTGTCCGGCCCGGTGCCGGTCCGCGACGAGGCCGCGGAGCGCGTGCTGCTCGTCCGGCTGCGCGACGAGCTGCACCTCATCCCGGGCCGCCGGGTCGATTTCGACGGCGCCGAGGCGGTCCGCTTCGCCACGCGCCTCGAGGCCTGGGACGCCCGCGCCTTCGCCGAGGCGCGGGGCGAGCTGTTCGGCAGGGCCGAGCTCGTGCCGCGCTTCGTCATCGACGACCGCACGTTCGACGTCGACTTCGAGCTCGCGACGGGGCGGGACGACGGCGAGGGCGGCGAGGGCGGCGGCGCGCCGCGGAAGCGCGCGGACGCCGCGGCCGTGATCCGGGCGTGGCAGGACGGCCTGCCGCTCGTGCCGCTCCTCGGCGGCGGCTGGGCGCCGCTGCCCGCGGCGTGGCTCGAGAAGTACGGCGCGCGCGTCGCCGACCTGCTCGCGGCGCGGCGCGACGACAAGGAGGTGCCGCCCGCGGCCCTCCCGGCGCTCGCCGCGCTCTGCGACGAGATCGAGCACCCGCGACCGTCCGGCTTCGACAAGCTGATGCCGCTGCTCGACGGCTTCGCGTCGCTCCCCGAGGCGCCGCTGCCCGCCGACCTGACCGCGACGCTGCGCCCGTACCAGCGCCGCGGCGTCGACTGGCTGACGTTCCTGCGCGACGCCGGCCTCGGCGCGGTGCTCGCCGACGACATGGGGCTCGGCAAGACGCTGCAGACGCTCTGCGCGGTGCGCGGGCGGACGCTCGTCGTGTGCCCGCGCAGCGTCGTCCACAACTGGGCCGACGAGATCCGGCGGTTCCGCCCCGGCCTCCGGTTCGCGATCTACCACGGCGCGCGGCGCGCGCTCGACCCCGCGGCCGACATCACGCTGACGACGTACGCCGTGCTCCGCAACGACGTCGAGCTGCTCGCGGCGCAGGCGTGGGACGTGGTGGTGCTGGACGAGGCGCAGGCGATCAAGAACCCCGACAGCCAGGCGGCGCGGGCCGCGTTCGCGCTCCGCGCCGAGCTGCGCGTGGCGCTGAGCGGCACGCCGGTCGAGAACCGCCTCGACGAGCTCTGGAGCCTGCTGCACTTCACGAACCGCGGCCTGCTCGGCGGGCGCAGCGCCTTCCAGGACCGCTACGGCCGTCCGATCGCCGAGGGCGCGGCCGGCGTGGCGGCGGAGCTGCGGCAGAAGATCCGCCCCTTCGTGCTGCGGCGCCTGAAGCGCGAGGTGGCGCCCGAGCTGCCGCCGCGCTCGGAGATGGTGCTCTACTGCGAGCTCGAGGAGGCCGAGCGCGAGCTCTACGAGGCCGTGCGCGCGGCCACGCGCAAGGACGTGGTGGCGCGGCTCGCGGAGGGGGCGAGCGTCATGGCGGCGCTGGAGGCGCTGCTCCGCCTGCGCCAGGCGGCCTGCCATCCGGCGCTGATCCCGGGATCGAGCGGCGGAGACGCGGGCCCGGCGTCGCGGACGACGCCGTCGTCGAAGGTGATGCGGCTGCTCGAGGCGCTGGAGGAGTGCGTGGCGGACGGCCACAAGGCGCTCGTCTTCTCGCAGTGGACGTCGCTGCTCGACCTCGTCGAGCCGCACCTCACCGCGGCGGGGATCCCGTTCAACCGGCTGGACGGCTCGACGCGCGATCGCGCCGGGGTGGTCGGGGCGTTCCAGTCGGCGGGCGGCCCGCCGGTGATGCTCATCTCGCTCAAGGCGGGCGGCACCGGCCTGAACCTGACCGCGGCGGATCACGTCTTCCTGCTCGACCCGTGGTGGAACCCGGCGGTCGAGGATCAGGCGGCCGATCGCGCCCACCGCATCGGGCAGCACCGCCCGGTGATGGTGCACCGGCTCGTCGCGAAGGACACGGTGGAGGAGGGGATCCTCGCGCTGCAGGAGCGCAAGCGCGCGATCGCCGGCGCCGCGCTGGGCGAGGCGGACCGGGCGGTGTCGCTCACGCGGGAGGACCTCCTCGCGCTGCTGCAGTAGCGCGCGGGCGCCCTCCGCGAGGGGCGTTCACGCGCGCCGCCGCCTGCCGCTCACCTGCAGCTCACGTCGATCGAGCCCGGCGGCTGCACGATCTTCTCGGCGGCGAGCTGCGCGTCCGCGACGCCGAGCTGCCCGTGGTCGTTGCTCCCGAAGCAGGAGATCGAGCCGTCGTCGTACACCGCGCAGATCGAGTCGGTGTAGAAATTTCCAGCGAGCGCCAGCACCGGTCGCTGCGTGAAGATCGGCGCCAGGGGCTGCGGGGGAACGCCCGGCTCGAACGTGTTGGTGACGGCGCACTCCACCTTTCCGGCCGCGGTCAGCCAGCAGGAGCGCCCGACGCGGTCGGCATAGGTGCCGTCGACCACCTCGCCGGGCGCGCCGCCCGTGCTCTCGCGGCACCTGAACCCGTCCGGCCCGACGCGGCACTCGGCGCGGCCGTTTTCCATGCGGAAGAGGTCCGGAGCGTCGAGCAGCGTCATGCCGAACGTATCGACCGCGACCGACCTGCTGGCGGGCCCGATCGGGACCGGGCTCGTTCCGTGGTCGTGACCGGAGCAGAGCGCCTCTCCGCCGACCGTGAGCGCGCAGAGCTGGTCCCACGTCCCCGTCGCGATCCCGGCGGCGAGCACCCCCGTTCCCCAGGGCACGAAGCTGGCCGACGGGTCCGAGCTTCCGCCGCCGAACTGCCCCCAGCTGTTGGCGTTGCCCATGCACTGCGCCTCGCCGCCGCGCGTCCTCACGCAGATCGCGTTGCCATCGTCGCTGTTGAAGGTGGGCGATATCAGGATCTGGGCGACGGCGGGCGCGCCGGACACGTCCGTGAACTGCGGCCCGAAGACGTGCGTGTAGATCCTGCCCGCGCACCGGAGGACGCCGCCGGGCCCGCCGTAGCAGACCGCCCGGTCGCCCACCGCGATCGCGACGAGCGCTTCGCACGGCTCCCCTGCCTGGTCGAGGAACGCGGTCTGCGACCCCTGCCACATGAAGCGATCCGGGCCAGGAGGCACCGGCAGCGCGGCCCTGGGCGCGGTGTCTCCTCCTCCGTCCCCACCGCCGCCGCCATCGCCGCCATCGCCGCCATCGCCGCCGCTGGTGCTCGACGAGCTCGCTTCGATGCCCGACGAGGACGACGCGCCGTCGTCACCGCCGCTCCCACCAGCGCCGGAGCTGAAGTCCCGTACCGTCGTGGAGCAACCGAGGCTCAACGTGGCGGTGAGGATACCGATCGAGCGACAGCGCGTCGAAGAGAGCACTTCAGCCTCCTGGTGGTGGTCAGACCGATTCCCTGCATTGCATCGGCTCGCGTGCGCGCGTCAACGTCATTGCAGCTCCGCGTCGGCCGCCTCACGCGCTTTCCTCCAGCGGGCCGAGCCGCGTTCGCGCTCTCGACCTCTTCGTCGCGCTCCGTGTCGCGTCGGGCGCCGCGGCGCGCGGTTGCGGGCACCGAGCGGCCATGGGATGAGCGGCCGTGATGCGAACCTCCACGCTCCCCCTCGTCGCGCTGCTGACGTCGCTCGCTGCGTGCACCGGCAACGGCCCGCGCGAGCCGGCGCCCGAGCCGACTCCGCCCGCCCCGCCTGCGGAGCCCGCCGCGCGACCGACCGCGTCGGCGCCGACGACGCAAGCGCCGACGACGCAGGCGCCGACGACGCAAGCACCGACCGCTTCCGGGTCGACGACGCCGGCGCCGACCGCTTCCGGGCCGACGACGCCGGCGCAGGCCACGACCCCGGCGCCCGGCGGCGACGCGCTGCTCGGCACCTGGAGATCCGCCGCGTGCGCTCCCCGCAAGTACGAGCGCGTGCTCTCGTTCACGAAGGACGGCAGCTTCGCCGCGGAGGATCGCGTCTCTCCCTGCCCGCCGCGGGTCGCGTGCGTCTGGTCGGGCATCGTCCACCGCAAGGGGGCCTTCAAGCGCTCCGGCGACACCGTCTCGCTCTCGGTCGCCGAGGCGTCGCAGGGGCCGGGCGGTCAGCCGTTCCCGACCACGCTCACCGTCGACGCGGCGGGCGGGCTCGCCGAGACGGGCGAGAACGGCAAGCCCTGCCCGTACCAGCGCTGATCCTCCCGCCTCCAGGCCCCACCTCGCCCGCTCCGCGGCCGCGCGCGGCCGCCGGTTCGCGCCCGGGCGCCCGCGTGCTAAGCACCCCCGCTTCGATGAGCTCCGAGAGCGACGCCGCCGGTGCAGGCCGGCCGTTCACCCCCGCCGAACTCGACACTTGCCTGAGGGTGCTCGAGTCCCTGGTCGACGATCGCGCGCAGCTCGCCTCGATCAGCGCCGAGGACCGCCGCCGGCTCCTCCTCGCCGCCGGCCGCGTCTCGCGCCCCGAGCGCGCGGAGCAGCGGGAGCTCGCCAGGGCGTTTCGCAAAAGCGACAGGCGCGCGCAGCGGTCCGCCGACACCGCGCTCCTCGACGCCGTCGGCATCCGCGCCGCCCGCCGTGAGCCCGTGTTCCGCACGCCGGAAGCCCCCTCGCTCGCTCCTCCCCCCACGTCCGTCGCCGCGCCCCCCGCGCTGAACTCACCGCCTTCCGCGCCGCCCGCCGCCGGGGAGCCCGCGCCGCCGAGCGAACGCGGCGCGCCGGAGCTCGCGAAGCCGCGCAAGTGCTATGTCTGCAAGGCCGAGTTCCGCAAGGTGCACTTCTTCTATGACTCGATGTGCGGCGCCTGCGGCGACTTCAACCATGCGAAGCGCAGCCAGACGGCGCCGCTCGACGGCCGCGTCGCGCTGGTCACCGGCGCCCGCGTCAAGATCGGCTACCAGGCGGCGATCCTGCTGCTCCGCGCCGGCGCGCGGGTGATCGTCACGACCCGCTTCCCGCACGACGCCTCCCGCCGCTTCTCGGCGGAGCGCGACTTCGACGTCTGGGGCTCGCGCCTCTCCATCTATGGCCTCGACCTCCGCCACACGCCGAGCGTCGAGCGCTTCACGCGCCACCTCCTCCACACGCTCGATCGCCTCGACGTCATCATCAACAACGCCTGTCAGACCGTGCGCCGCCCGCCCGGCTTCTACGGCCACCTCATCGAGGGCGAGGCCGCGCCCGTCCATGCGCTCCCGGAGGCCGCGCGGCCGCTGCTGGAGGAGTACGACGGGCTCCGCGCGCGCGGCGCGCTCCCCCTCATCGCGGGCGACGACCCCTCCGCCGGCCTCCGCGAGCCCGCGCTGCTCTCCCAGATCCCCGCCCCCGGCGACGAGCCGCTCGACGACGTGCTCTTCCCGAAGGGCCGCTACGACGCCGATCTCCAGCAGGTCGATCTCCGCACGATGAACAGCTGGCGATTGACGCTCGCCGAGGTCCCGACCGTCGAGATGCTCGAGGTCCAGCTCGTCAACGCGGTCGCCCCCTTCGTGCTGAACTCCCGGCTCAAGCCGCTCATGGCGCGACACCGCACCTTCGACAAGCACATCGTCAACGTGTCGGCGATGGAGGGGCAGTTCTACCGCCGTTACAAGACGGACAGGCACCCTCACACCAACATGGCAAAGGCCGCCCTCAACATGATGACGCGCACCTCCGCGCCCGACTACGCGAAGGACGGCATCTTCATGAACAGCGTCGACACCGGCTGGGTCACGGACGAGGACCCCGCGGCCCTCGCCGCCCGCAAGCTGGAGGAGCACGGCTTCCACCCGCCGCTCGACATCGTCGACGGCGCGGCCCGCATCTGCGACCCGATCTTCTCCGGGCTGCTGACCGGCCAGCACATGCACGGCCAGTTCCTCAAAGACTACCTGCCGACCGACTGGTAAGCGCCCCCGCCCGGCGGCTCCCTCGGCGCGCCGCGTGGGAGCCGCCCGCGCTCCACGCACGTCCCGAGCGTCCCTCGAGTCGCGGGGGCGTTGCCCATGACGCGACGATCACGTGCCTCCGCCGCTCGCGCGCCCCCGTCGGCTATGCGCACACCTCCACCGACCGCGACGCCCCCGGTGCGCCACGGCAAGCTCGGCTATGACGCTGTGCATCCTGCTTGTTGACAGTCGAGACAGCCCGCTGATAAGCGTTCACTTAACACTTACCAGGAGGGAGCGTTCCCGATGGAGACCCTGATCCACAACCCGCTGACCCGCTTCCTCATCCAGGCGTTCCTGATCATCGCGTGCGCGCGCCTCGTGGGCCTGATCGCCCGCAAGCTGGAGCAGCCGATGGTCATCGCCGAGGTCACGGCGGGCATCCTGCTCGGCCCGTCGCTGCTCGGCTGGCTCCTCCCGGGGCCGTCGGCGGTCCTGTTCGCCCAGGAGTCGCTGCCGCTCCTCAAGCTGGTGAGCGAGGTCGGGCTCATCGTCTTCATGTTCCTGATCGGGCTGGAGCTCGACCCGAAGCTGCTGCGCGGGCGCGGCCACGCCTCGGTCATCATCAGCCATACGAGCATCGTCGTGCCGTTCGCGCTGGGCGGCCTGCTCGCGCTCTACCTGTACCCGCGGCTCTCCACCAGCTCCGTGCCGTTCATGTCGTTCACGCTCTTCATGGGCGTGGCCATGAGCATCACGGCCTTCCCGGTGCTCGCGCGCATCCTCACCGAAAAGCGCCTGCTGGGCACGAAGGTCGGCGCCCTCACGATCACGTGCGCCGCCGTCGACGACGTGACCGCCTGGTGCGTCCTCGCCTTCGTCGTCTCGATCGCGCGCGCCACCGGGCTCGTGGGCGCCGTGTGGACCACCGTCTTCGCCCTCGTCTACATCGGCGGCATGCTGTTCCTGGTCCGCCCCTTTCTCGCCCGGCTCGGCGAGCGCGGAGCCAGCAAGGAGGGCCTCTCCCAGGACCTCGTCGCCGTCACGCTCCTCCTGCTCATCGTGTCGAGCTGGATGACCGAGATGATCGGCATCCACCCGCTGTTCGGCGCCTTCATGCTCGGCGCGATCATGCCGAAGGGCACCGGCTTCGCGCGGAGCCTGGCCGAGAAGCTCGAGGACTTCGCGGTGGTCTTCCTGCTGCCGCTGTTCTTCGCTTACAGCGGCCTGCGCACCCACATCGGCCTGCTCAACTCGGCCGACGGCTGGATCATGTGCGGCCTCATCATCGTGGTCGCCTGCGCGGGCAAGTTCGGCGGCAGCGCCGTGGCCGCCCGCATCACCGGCCTGCGCTGGCGCGAGGCCAGCGCGCTCGGCATCCTCATGAACACCCGCGGGCTGATGGAGCTCATCGTCCTGAACCTCGGGCTCGATCTCGGCATCATCTCGCCCAAGCTGTTCACGATGATGGTGCTCATGGCGCTGGTCACCACCTTCATGACCTCGCCGCTCCTGCGCTGGATCTACCCGCCGGAGGAGCTCGCCAAGGAGCTCGCCGACGTCCCGGACCGGACGCCGCTGCCCACGGCGGCCGAGGTGTTCACCGTGCTCATGTGCGTCTCCTACGAGCGCACCGGCCCCGGCATGGTGACGCTCGCGAGCGCGCTCGCCGGCCGCGGACCCGAGGCGCGGCGCCTCTACGCGCTCCGCCTCATCCCGCCCACCGACCGCGGCTCGTTCTACCTGGACCAGGGGCCCGAGCGGCAGGGGACGGCCGCGCTCTCGCCGCTCCTCTCGCGGGCCAAGGAGCTCGACGTCGAGGTCCGGCCGCTGTCGTTCGTCTCGCCCAAGCCGAGCCACGACATCTGCAACGTCGCCGACGTGAAGCAGGCCGACCTCGTGCTGGTCGGGTGGCACAAGCCGCTGCTCAGCCAGACGGTCCTCGGCGGCACGGTCTACGAGGTCATGCGCGGCGCCCGCACCGACGTCGGCGTGCTCATCGATCGCGGGCTCTCGGCGGTCCGCAAGCTGCTCGTGCCGTTCCACGGCACGGCGCACGACAAGGCGGCGCTCGCCCTGGCCCGCCGCCTGGCGCAGCAGGTCGGCGCCGACGTCACCATCCTCCACGTCGTCAACCCGAAGCGCCGCGCCGACGACGCGCTCGGCGCGCAGGAGACGGTCGACGAGGTGTTCGAGGGCGAGGAGGGCGGCGCGCTGCGGAAGGCCAAGGTGACGCTCAAGGTCGTCCACCACGAGTCGCCCGCGGACGCGGCCCTGCAGGAGGCGTCGCGCGGCTACGACCTCGTCCTCGTCGGCGTCGGGTCCGAGTGGGGCCTCGCGCAGCGCCGGTTCGGCATCCGCGCCGAGCACATCATCCAGGGGTGCCCGACCTCGCTGCTCGTCGTGCGCTGCTACGAGCCCGCGGCGGTGCCCGCCCCGGCGCCGGCGCCCTCCCAGCCGATGCTCTCGGCTGCCCTCACGGCCGGTCCCGATCGCACCTGACATCCCATGCCAGCGCTCTCCGACGCTGACAGCGCGTCCCGCGCGCGCGCCCTCGCCGAGTTCGGGGCCGCGCTGCGGCTCCTCCGGGTCGAGGCGGGCCTGAGCCTGCGGGCGCTCGCGCACCGCATCGGCGTCTCCAGCGCCTACCTGAGCCGCGTCGAGCACGGGCACGACGCCATCCCCACGCCCGACCGGCTCACGGCGATCGCGGGCGCGCTGGAGCTCCCCCCGGCGCTGCTCCTCGAGCTCGGCCACCAGGTCGGGCCGCTCGTCTCCCGCTACCTCGACCGCGTCCCCGCGGCGAACGCGCTCTTCGTCGAGCTCGCGCGCCGCAACCTGAGCGGCCCGCAGCTCGCGCGCGTCAAGGCGTTCATCGACGCCGAGTTCCCGGTGAGCGCGCCGTTCGGCGTGGCGCCCGCGCGGCGGCTCAGCGCGCTGCTCACGCCCGAGCGCATCGTGCTGCACCTCTCGTGCGCGCACATCGAGGACGTCATCGACGTCGCGGCGTCCCGGCTCGCCGCCCCGGGCGGCGCGCCGTCCGCGAGCGCGCTCGCCCAGGAGATCCTGCGGCGCGAGCGCGAGTCGCCCACCGCGCTCGGCAACGGCGTCGCCGTCCCGCACGCGATCGTCCCCGGCGCCTGCCAGGCGGCCGTGCTCGCGACGCTGGCGGAGCCGCTCGCCGTGCCCACGCCGGGCGGCGCCCCGCTCCGGCTGCTCGTCGTGCTCGTCTGCGGCGAGGGCGGCCGCGCGCACCTCGAGCTGCTCGCCCAGGTGGCCAGGCTCGCCAGCCACAACGCCGCCGACGCGCTCTGCGCCGCGCGCGACCCGGTGCAGCTCATCGACCAGCTCGCGCAGATCGAGGCCGGCTGCGGCTGACGGGGGCGGCCCTCTCGCGGTCGGCCCCCGCGGCCGCGCGCCCGGGGGCCGCCGTCACTCGACGCGGACGAGGCGCTGCACCACCGACGACCCGCCGCGCGCGTCGCGCACGACCGCGGTGATCGTGGCGACGCCCGGCTCGGCGGGCGGGATCCACGTCACGGCGTGGTCGCCGAGGTACCCCCTCGACGCGTCGCTCACGAGCTTGATGCCGCCGTCGATGTCGCCCAGGTCGGCGAAGTAGTTGACCCAGACGATCTCCTTCAGCGCCTTCTGCTTCGCGTCGGGATCGGGGTCGGCCACGTCCTCCGGGATCATCGCCTCGATCGTGACGGTGCGGCACTCCTCGATCGGATCCCTCGCGTTGCACCCGACCTCGCGCCGCTCCTCCGCGTCGATGGGGCAGGGGGTCGCGGTGGAGATCATCGCGAAGTCTTCCGACATCTCCGCGCCGTCGAGCTCGAGCCCGTTCACCACGGGGTTCGGGTTCTGGCGCTCGTCGGCAAAGACGTAGACCTGCGTGTAGCCGGGGACGAAGCTGTCCGGCCCGAGCCGGCGACCCTCGCTGTCGAAGCAGCCGACGGGGAAGGTCCCGGCGCGCCCGGTGCCCTGGTCCTCCACCGGGCCGAGCCTCCCGGTGCAGGCGACGAAGAAGACGTAAGCGCTCCCGTAGGCCGGGCCCGAGGCCGGCGGCTTGCGGCCCGCGAGGATGTCCTTGCCGACGGTGATCGTGTACGTGTCGCCGACGCTCGGGCGCACACCGTTGAGGGCCGGCAGCGGGGCCGTCGGATCGCCCGCTTGCTGCCACGCCTCGAACGCGTCGGCGAGCTCCGCGAACTCGGGGTAGCAGCCGTAGTAGTCGTCCCCGATCGGGTTCTCGCACCCGCCGAACCAGGTGACCGTCACCGGCCGCGACCCGTCCTCGGGGCCGCCGAGCCCGTCCTGGACGTGGATCCGGAAGGTGACCTCGTCGCCGGGATTGGCGTACGGCTTGTCGGCGACCACCGCGAAGACGCGGAGCCCGTCCACGAGGCTCGGCGGGTCGAACCCCGCGACGCACCCGGCGGAGATCGCCGGCGCGGCGACCGCGCTCAGCGCGAGCGTCCCGAGCAACGCGCGGCGCCACCTCCGCCCGCGACCCGCGCCGGCGTGCCGCGCCGCGCCGCCCGTCGATCGCGTCGATCGCATCTCAGAACTCTCCTCGCATCCCGAAGCTCGGCAAGATGGGCAGCCCCGTGACGTACTGGCGGGCCGTATAATTGTAGTTGTACTGGATCGCTTCGCTGTTCGCGTTGTTGTAGACGTTCTGCACGTCGAGGTAGGCCGACAGCTTCCAGGTCCTGAACTTCCACGTCTTGTCGAGCCGCACGTCGAGCTGATGGAACGCCGGCAGCCGCTCGCTGAACGGGGTGGAGAACGGGATCGCCGTATACGTCCCCGTGGGCGCGTAGAAGAGCGCGTTGGTGCGGTACGGATCGCAGCTCAGCTCGTTCACGTTGCAGACGTTGGGCGTGACCAGGTTGCCGGAGACGAGGCGGAAGCGGGCGCCGAACTCCCAGCCGTCGCCGAGGCGGTAGCTGCCGAGCACCGTCAGGATGTGGGTCTGGTCGAACGAGACGAGCCGCTCCGCCTCGCCGGGCCCGGGCACCCGCGTGCTGCGGGACAGCGTGTACGCGGCCCAGCCGAAGAAGCGGTCGTCGGGCTTGTACTTGAGGAGGAACTCGCCCCCGATGACCCGACCGGACCCGATGTTCTGGTAGTCGAGCTGCGCTGTTCCGGGCTGGTTCACGCCGACGACGAGCTCGTCGAGCTGCTTGTAGAACCCCTCGGCCGACGCCTCGATGTTCCGGGTCACGTCCTGCTCGACGCCGGCCGCGTAGTGCAGCGCCCGCGTCGCCTTCAGGCCCGGGTTGCCGAGCGGCGGGATCACCTCCTGGAACTGCGGCGGCTGGTGGAACACGCCGACGCCGCCCTTCACCGTCGTCCGCGGGAACCCCTGGACCACGTCGACGCGCCCGTTGACGCGCGGGCTCACGGTCGCCTGCTGGTTCAGGTCCTGGTAGTCGAGGCGCACGCCAGGGACGATCTTCGCCCGGGGGCTCGGGGCGAGCTCGAGCTCGGCGTAGGCCGCGGGGTAGAAGAACTCGCCCTCGCGCGAGAACTCCTGGAGCGCGCGCGTCGAGAACGGCTGGTTCGGCGGCTCGCCGGGGCGGTTCGGCGCGGGGCCGCGGAAGTTCACCCCGTACAGGCCGGCGAAGACGTCGACACCCGCGTTGAAGACCACGCCCTTCGACATGCGCCGCGCGTACTCGAGGCGGCCGGAGAGCGTCTTGAGATCGATCTGGAAGTAGATCGGCCCGATCCCGAAGTCGGCGTCGTCGCGCGCGATCGCGAGCACGCCGTCGAGCCGGTCCTTGTCGGTGAGCTCGTGGTCGTAGCGGAGCTGCAGCCGCTGAAACGCGGTGTGTAGACCGACGTCGCCGGAGAGCGCCGGCTCGCTCGGCTGCGGATCGGCGAGGAGCAGCTCGAGGGCGTCGTCCGAGCCGAAGAACGTGAGGCGGAGGCGCGACGACGGCGTCGGCTCTGTCTCGAGGAGGACCTGGTAGTCGTAGTAGACGGGCGCCTGGGTCACCCCGGCGCCCGCGGCCTCGAGCACCGGGCCGAAGGAGTCGCCGATGTAGCTCCGCCGGCCTCCCACCATGAAGCGGGTGTTCTCGAGGAACGGCACCGGCCCCTCGAGCAGGACGCGCGCGTCGATGAGGTCCACCTGCGCGAGGCCGTGGAGCTTGCCGTCCTCGTTCGGCGAGCGCAGGGAGACGTCGACGATGCCGCCCTGCACGCGGCCGTACTTGGCGCTGAAGTTGCCGGGGTAGAAGTCGATCTTCTCCAGCATCTCGGTCGGCACCACCGAGGAGAGGCCGCCGAAGTGGTAGATGAGCGGCACCTGCGTGCCGTCGACGAAGGTCTGCGTGTCCTGCGGGCCGGAGCCGCGCACGATCAGCAGGCCGGCGAGCGTCGGCGGGCGCGCCACGCCCGGCAGGTTCTGGAGCGAGCGCAGCGCGTCGCCGTTCGTGCCGGGGATACGGTTGATCTCGCGCTGCTCGAGCGTGCGCTTCGTGACCTCGCGCGGCGGGCGATCGCCGCGGACGGTGACCTCGAGGCCGTCGCCGCGGGGCAGGAGCCGGTACTTCACCTCGAGCTGCTCGCCGGCGGCGATGTCCTCCTCGACGGAGAGCGGCTCGAAGCCGGGCGCCGCGACGGTGACCTGGTAGCGCCCCGGCGGCAGGTCGAGGAAGGCGAAGCCGCCGCGCTCGTCGGTGGTGACCTCCGGCGCCGCGGCGGAAGGCGGCGCGCCGCCGGCGGCCTGCGGCGCGCGCGCGACCGAGACCGTGGCGCCCGCGAGCGGCACGTCGCCGCCGCTCGCGAGCACGGTGCCGCGGAGGTTGTCGGCGAGCGGCGAGATCGCGCCGTCGGCCGGCGGCGGCGCCGCGGCGGCGGTCTTCAGCGTGAACGTGTAGCGGTACAGGATGCGCGCCGCGGCGGGGGTGCCGTCGGCGCGGCGCGCGGGCTCGAACTCGAGCTTCTGGGCCGCGGCCACCGCGGACTCGTCGAACCCGCGCCCGGCGCTCTCGACGACGGCCGCCTGCTTCACGCGTCCGTCGCGGTCGATGTCGAGCTGCAGGGTCACCGACGCCTCGAGCCCCTGCTTCTCGGCCTCGGGCGGGTACTCCGGCGGCGCGTAGTTGAGCGCCCGCGGCGGCGTCGCGCGCCCCGCGGGCGCGGCCGCGGCGGCAGGGGGCGTGACGATCGCGCCGCCCTCGCCGCGGGGCACGCTCGGCGGCTCCGCGGGCGCCTGCGGCTCCCCCTGGCCTGGCTGGCCCTGCTGCTGCGCGCGCGCCGGGGAGGGCGGCAGCGCGGCGGCCGTCAGCAGCGCCGCCAGCGCGGCCGCGCGGGAGCGGCGCGGGAGCGGGCCTCCGGCGCGGATGGGGGCGGGCTCCTGCGTCATCGCGGGGTCACACCGGATCGCGCCGCTTGAGGAACGCGCAGAGCGTGACGAGGATGAGCAGGGTCATCCCGGCGAGCACCGCGAAGGGGAGCCAGGTCTGGTCGTACGTGGTGAAGCCCCACGCGCCCGCGTAGTTGTCGGCCGCCATCTGCGCGATGGCGCACTTGAACTTGCCCGCCTCGATGAACTCCGCGGGGATCGTGTCGGTGCGGTGCAGATCGATGACCCAGGCCGGGTCCTCGGCGATCGCGGCCCGCTCCGGCGCGATCGCCCCCTCGAACCCCCAGCGCGCGGGGATCATGTACATGAGCGGCCGGAGGTGCGGCACGGTCGTCATCGGCACCATGAGCCCGCCGAGGACGACCTGCGGGATGAGCGCGATCGGCGTGAGCGCCATCGCCGCCTCGGACGAGGCGACCACCGTGGAGAGCAGGAGCCCCGTCGCGACGGCGCTGATCGAGGTCGCGGTCAGCGCGGCGAGCTGCATGGCGAACGCCTGCACGCCGCCGTGGAAGCCGAGCGCGAAGAACACGATCGCGAGCAGGATCGTGCACTGGATGACGCAGAAGACGGCGAGCAGCAGGTACTTGGAGAGCACGTAGTTGACGAGCCCCAGGTTGACCATGCGCTCGCGGAGGTAGATGGCCCGCTCGCTGACGATCTCGCGCGCCGCGTTCGAGGTGCCGAACCAGACCGCGGCGACGACGAGGAAGAAGATCGCCGCGGTGTGGTCGGTGGTGACCTCCATGCCCTTGAGGACGTCGGCGCTCTGGTCCGCGCCGCCGGCGCGTCGGCCGAGCTCCTGGAGCGCGCCGAGGCACCAGGCCGGGATCGCCTTCTCCTGCCCGCCGAAGACGATGGCGAGCAGGATGCCGATGATCGGGGCCTGGAGCAGCATGATCAGGGTGCCGCCGATGTCGCGCTTCTTCACCTTGAAGTAGCGCGACAGGAGCAGGCCGAGCTGCCCCTTCGTCGTGGCGCGGCCGGCCGGGATGCCGCGCTGCCCCTGCCCGGTGCCGATCTCCCGCCGGCCGGAGTACATGCGCCGGTACGTCGCGTTGGCGTCGTTGAAGAACTCCTTGCGCCACTCGATGGCCGCGAGCTTCCGGGCCTCGCCGCGCGAGACGTTCGGGTCGCGCGCGCGGAGCTGGTCGAAGATGGGCCGCTCCCGGAGCGCGAGCATCTCGAACATGTCGCGCGGGTTGTCGACGTCGTTGGGCTGGCCGTGCCGCTCCTTCCAGCTCCCGAAGAAGCGGTACGCGTCGGGCCGGGTCGGCCCGAAGAACGTCGGGATGCCGCCGTAGCCGAGGATGAGCGCGTGGCTGAACTTCTCGAACTCGTCCTTCGCCGGCTGGTGGATCGTCATGATGATCGTCTTGCCGGTCGCCTTCGTGAGGTCGTGCAGCAAGGTGATCAGCGCGGTCGTGTCGTCGGCGGCGAGGCCCGAGGTCGGCTCGTCGAGGAAGAGGATGACGGGGTCGGTGACGAGCTCGAGCGCGATGTTGACGCGCTTGCGCTGGCCGCCCGAGAGGATCTTGTTCTCGGGCTTGCCGATCTGGAGGTTCTTGACGCCCTCGAGGCCGAGATCCTTGATGGTCTGCTCGACGCGCGCGTCGATCTCGGCCTCGGTGTAGTCGGGCGGGAGGCGGAACTTCGCGCTGTAGCGGACGGCCTCGAAGACGGTGAGCTCCGGGTGGACGAGGTCGTCCTGCGGCACGTAGCCGATGGAGCCGCGGAGCGTGTCGTAGATGTTGTAGAGGTCCTCGCCGTTGATGCGGACGACGCCGCTCGTGGGCGGCAGGTAGCCGTTCAGGGTGAGCAGGAGCGTCGTCTTGCCGGCGCCCGACGGCCCCATGAGCGCGATCATGTCGCCCGGCAGCGCCTTGAACGACACGTTGTCGAGGAGCGTCTTCTGCTCCTGGGGGTTGTCGCGGTCGGGGACCTGGAGCGAGAGGCTCCACGCCTCGATCTCGTAGAGCGGGCGGCCTGCCCAGCGATCGGCGGAGTACTCCTCCTGGACGACCTCGACGGCGCCCGCGCCCCCCATCTCGATCTGGAGGGGCATGGGCCCGATGTAGATCTTCTCGCCGCTCTGGACGGCGATCTTCTGGCCGGGCGCGATGCGGTTGCCGCGGACGTAGGTGCCGTTGGCGCTGCCGCGATCCTCGACGTAGAGCTGCCCGCTGATCGAGTGCAGGAGGGCGTGGTGGCTCGACACCTGGGGGTGAGCGAGCACGATGTCGTTGTCGGGGGTTCGCCCGATCTTCTTGACGTTCGACCCGCCGCCGGAGAAGTCGAGCTGGCCGAGGACGGTCTTGTTCTTCTTGCCGGGCGCGCCCGCGGCGGCAGGCAGGGACGACGCGGCGGGCGCGGGCTGCGACGCGTAGCCGCCGGCGGGGGGCTGCTGCGACGGATAGCCGCCGGCGGGCTGCTGCGGCTGCGGCGGCGGCGCGTAGCCGGCGGGGGAGGGCTGTTGCGGCGCGTAGCCGGCCGGGGAGGGCTGCGGCGGCAGGGCGCTCGCGCCGGGCGCGGCGGGCAGCGCCGACATCCGGGCCGCCTGGGCGAGCTGGATGAGCAGGCTGACCTGGACCGGGACGGGCCCGAAGGCGACTGCGCCTTGCGGATCGATGGGCGTCGGCGTGCCGGGCGCGATGCGCTGCGCGCTCACGTACGTGCCGCTCGTCGAGTTGTGGTCGATGACCATCATGCGATCGAGCGTGACGGTCGCGTGCTGGCTCGAGACGCTCGGGTGCTGGAGCACGAGGGACGCGCGCCCGGGGTCTCGCCCGATCACGACCTGGCCGGGCGCGGGCGCGAGCGTGCCGGGCGACGCCATCATCAGCGTGATCGCCGGATGGTTGAGCGGTACGGGCGCCTGCGCGACGACGAACTGGGTGCGGAAGTCGAACGGGAGCTGCTCTCCCGGCGCGAGCGTCCGTCCGTTCGCCGCGGCGGGACCTTGCCCGCAGACGAAGATCAGCTTGCCGCCGCCCTGGTTGATGATGCGCGCGTGCTCGGGCAGGACGCCGGGAGCGACGAGCACCACATCGCAGGTGGGAGCGCTGCCGATCGTGATGCTTTGTTTGCCTAGCCCCGGGATCATGCGGGCCCGGTTTCACCACAGGCCGTTGGGGAGAGCAAGGAAAGAGGCGCGTCGTCGTTCGCGGTCGTGCGTGGGAATGTGCCGGAGCGTCCGCAGGCGCGCGGGAAGGAGAGATGCCCAGGAACGTGGCGAGGACGAAGCGAGGAGCGCCTGTCTCGTGGGCGCAGCGCGGTGCGCGGGGCTCGGCGGGAGGGTTTCGCCTGCTGGGCGAACAGAGCTTCTAGAGCGGAGCGTCGTGACGGGTGGGAGCCGGGCGGCTCAGCGCATCACAGATCGAGGAGCATGAAGCCGGCGCGGGCCTCCTCGAGGGAGAGCGTGCGGGCCGACTCGGGCTCGTCTTCCATGTCCGCAGGTGTGCCGTCCATGTCGTGTCCGCACTCGAGCTCTTGGTCTCCAGGCATGGAGGAACCTCCGGAGAGCTAGGCTAATCCGGAATATGGTCCTTCTTCAATTGCATTCCGCGGCCGAGATCGCCGTGCGGCGCTCGTCCGTCTTCATCGAGCGTCGTGAGACGTTGTCGGGCGTGCTCGAGCGCACGGCGCGCGTGGGGCGCCGTTCCGTCGTCGCGCTCAGCCGGCGGTGAGCTGCCAGAGCAGGACGGCGAGCAGCACGAGAATCACGGCCGAGATCGCGGCGATGGCGGCGATGGTGGCGCCGCGCGGGGCGCGCACGGTGGTCGGGACGCTCGGCGACGCGGACGACGACACGGGTCCAGAGAAGCTGGGCGCGGGCGCGCCGTAGCCGTGCGCGTTGGGCGGGGCGGGCGCGAGGTGATGGTGCGGGGCGGCGGCAGGGGGAACGCCCGGTGCCGGCGCGTGGTGTCCCGAGAAGCCGACCGACACCGGCGGAGCGTCCTGGGCGGCGCTCGCGTGAGGTGCCGGGCCGAAGGAGCCGGGGTGAGGTGCCGCGCCGAAGGGGCCGGGGTGAGGTGCCGCGCCGAAGGGGCCGGGGTGAGGGGCTGCGCCGTAAGGAGCGCCAGGTGGAGGGGGCGCGCCGAAGGCGGCGCCCGGGTGAGGCGCCGCGCCGTAGGGCGCGCCGGGTGGAGCCGGCGGGCCTGGGGGAGGCGCCGCGCCGTAGGGAGCAGCGCCTGGGGGCGGTGGCGCGCCGAAGACGGCGCCTGGGGGAGGCGCCGCGCCGTAGGGGGCCGCGCCTGGGGGCGGTGGCGCGCCGTAGGGGGCAGCGCCCGGATGCGGCGCCACGCCGAAGGGGCCCGGGTGAGGCGCCGCGCCGTAGGGGGCAGCGCCCGGGTGCGGTGGCGCGCCGAAGGGGGCCGGGTGAGGCGCTGCGCCCTGGGCCCCCGGAGGCGGCGCGGGGACGGCGGGGGCGCTCAGGGGCAGGGGAGACAGCACGGCGGGCGCGTCGGGCGCGTTCGGCGGAGGCGCTCCCGGCACGGTCGGGGGCAGCGCCAGAGCGGCGTCCATGGCTGTCGGGCTCACGGCGGGCGCGCTGTCGGTGGCCGTCGGGTGCACGGCGGGCGCGCTGTCGATGGTCGGGCGGAGCTTCGGCGCGCCGCTCGCAGCCTGCGGGGCCACCGGGGGCAGGTTGTCGGTGACCGTCGCGACGACCGCAGCCTCGCTGTCGATGGTGGTCGGATGGAGCTTCGGCGCGCTGCTGGCAGCCTGCGAGACCGCGGGGGGCAGGTCGTCGGTGACCGTCGGACGGATGGCCGGAACGGCGGTCGCGCTGTCGATGGTCGTCGGATGGAGCTGCGGCGCGCCGCTGGCAGCCTGCGGAACCGCGGCGGGTTTGCGGTCGCTGCCCGTCGGGACCACGGTGATCGCATCGCTGCTCGGCGCAGGCGTGCTGCCGCTGCCCGTCGGGACCACGGTGGCAGCGTTGCTGGTCGACGCCGGACGCCGCGCGGGCGCGCTGCCCGCGACCGCGAGGCCCGGCACGGGCGTGCTGGCGGCGGTGGCCGCGAGGCCCGGCACGGGCGTGCTGGCGGCGGTGGCCGCGAGGCCCGGCACGGGCGTGCTGGCGGCGGTGGCCGCGAGGCCCGGCACGGGCGTGCTCGCGGCGGCCGGCGGAGCCGGCGCGTGGGGCGTGCTGGCGGCGGTGGCCGCGAGGCCCGGCATGGGCGTGCTCGCGGCGGCTGGCGGAGCCGGCGCGCGCGGCGCGCCGACCGCGTGCGCGCGGGCAGGCGGCGCCTCCGCGGGGCCCGGCGCGCCGCCCGCGGTCCCCTCGGGCTGCGTCATCGCCAGGGTCTCCTGAGGACCCGAGGGGCGCGGCTCGTCGCCCCCGGCACCTGCGCCCGGCGGCCCCTGCGCGATCGTCAGCGAGCGACCGCCGGTCTCGATGACCCGGGCCATCTGCACGGTGATGTTGTCGTGACCGCCGCGGTGGTTCGCGAGCTGGACGAGCATCCTGCACGCGTGCTCGACCGAGCCCGACGCGAGCGCCTGTCGCGTGCACCCGAGGATGTCCCCGCTGAGCACGAGGTCGGTGAGGCCGTCGCTCGACTGGATCAGCACGTCGCCCGGGTACAGCTCCATCGGCTCGGGTCGGACCTCGACCTCCACCTCCGGCTTCATCCCGAGGGCGCGCGTGATCTTGTTCGCGTCGGGGTGGCCGATCGCCTGCGCCTCCGTGATCATGCCCGCGTCGACCATCCCCTGCACCATCGAGTGGTCGCGCGTGAGGGGGTAGATCTGGTTGCTCCGGATCACGTACGCGCGGCTGTCGCCCACGTGCGCGATGTCGACGCCGCCGTCGTGGAGGACCATCGCCACGACGGTCGACCCGGGCCGGACGCGGTTGTCCGCCGGCCCGCCGAGCTGGTAGACGCGGCGCCCCGCCTCCTCGATCGCGGCCTTGAGCGCCGCCCTCGGATCCACCGTGGGCGGCGTCTGCTCGATCACCTCGAAGATCGTCTTGATCGCGGTGCGGCTCGCCTCGCTCCCTCCGTAGTGCCCGCCCATGCCGTCGCACAGGACACAGAGGTGACCGAACTTGGTCTCGGCGTAACCGCACGCATCCTCGTTGATCTGCTTGTTCGGATCCCGACCCGCATCGCTGGCCTGGGCGAACTCGATCGTGAGGTGAAGGGAGGACTCGGTCGGGGGCATCATGGGGGAGCGTCGCTCGGGCCGTGAGGCCGAGCCTCGGACACGCTACTCCAAACGGACGCTGAACTCGACGGGGCCGAACCGCAAGGACGCGCCGGGCGGCACGGGCGTCCACACGGCCGCGGCGGTGCGCTGGCCGTTCACGTACGTCCCGTTGTTGGACCCCTCATCCCGCACGAAGAGCTGGCCGGCCTCGAGCTTCAAGCTCGCGTGGGTGCCGGAGACGCGGGGCTCCGAGAGCGCGATCATGCACGTGGCGCCGTCACGGCCCGCGCGCACCTCGACGCCGGGATGGACGGTGAAGATGCCCGCCGGACCCGAGAGCGTCGCCCGGCTGGCCCCGCCCGGGAGCGGCATCATCGGCCCGCCGCCGTACCCGAAGTCGCCCGGGGGAGGCGGCGCGGGCGCGTACGGCGGCGCGGCAGGCCCGCCGCCCGCCACGATGGGTCGCGGCGGCGCCGCCGCCACCGCGCCGCGGCGACGGCCGCCGCCGCCGCGGAAGATCGACACGAGCAGCAGCACGATGACCACGCCGCCGAAGGTCACGCCGCCGATGAGCAGGTACGGCAGCGGCGCCTCCTTCGCCTTCAGCGTGAGGATCTTGTCGGCCGTGACCGCGCTCGTCCGTCGCGCCTGGTTGTCGTAGACGATGAGGCGCCCCGTCATCTGGTCGCCCTTGCCCACGAGGAACTTGTCCGTGTCCGGGAGCTCGAACTCGACGACGCTGTCGCCGGCGGTGACCGCCTTGCCGCGCATCCCGCCCTCGATCAGCGTCCGCTGGGCCTTCTTCGCGTCCTCGAGGTTCCCGCCCTGCAGCGACTGCGGCGCGGCCTGGTTCTTCGGGACCATGTAGATCTCGGCCCGCTGCGTGTTGCCGCCCCAGCAGAAGTTGCCGAAGATCTTCACCGTGCCGCCCGGGTAGAGCGGGTCCTTCTTCGCGGCGCGATCGGTCGCCTCCCGGTCGATGTCGAGCGGCCACGCGGTGGGATCGATGCCGACGGGGACGTTCTGGAACGTGGCGTCGCCCGCGATCGGCGGATCCGTGTTGATGAACGCCAGCTTGAACGTCTGGGTGATGCTCGGCGCGACGCACGAGACCCGCCACTTCACGATGTGCATCTTGTTGAAGCGGGTGCGGATCGCGTTGACGATGTTGGCCGCGCGCCGCTGCTGGCCGTCGCGCACCACGCTGAAGAAGCCGCCGATCTCGGTGTTCGCCATCCCCTCCATGAACTCGCGGGCGTTCGCCGTGAACTCCTCGACGAGCCGGCTCGGGAACCAGATCGAGATGACGGGCACCGGCGTCTTCGGCAGGACGTCGTTGTTCTCGGGGAACCGCCCCTTCGTCAGGTAGTCCCGCAGGAGGTTCGACGCCGCCGCGGTCGAGCTCGGATCCGCGCCGGCGGAGCCGTTCGAGAGCACCACCATCGCCTGGTGCATCGGCACCGGGACCCCCTGGCCGGCGTTGCCGAGCTCCTTGAACGCGTCGGTCGCGGCGTTCTTGATGATCGTGAAGAGCGGGCGCGTGCGGCCCTGCGTCGGGTAGGTGCGCGTGACGCCGCCGATGGCCTGCGCCGCCGTCTGCTTGTTGCTGACCCACTTCGAGTCCTCGACGACGCCGCGATCGTTGAAGAAGATCACGTCGACGATGTCGTTCGGCTGCATCGCGTTGACGAACGCGCTCGCGACCGCCTTCGCCTCGTCGAAGCGGGAGCCCATGCTCGACGCGGCGTCGATCAGGATGAGCCACGCCGTCCCGACGCCCGGCTGGCCGGCGCTGTCGCCCCACCGCGCCTTCGACTCGAACTTCGCCGGCAGGTCCGTCCCGTCGACCGTGACGGAGAAGATCGCGTTCTTCTCGGGGAAATCGAAGGACGAGTAGAGCGCCGACGGCTGCTCGATCGCGTCGGCGACGCAGTCGAGGTTCGCGTCGCCCGTGAGCGCGGCGCAGTTGCGGGTGATGTCGCTGAGGCGCTTGTTCTGCACGACCTCGAGCACGGTCGTGAGCACGGGCGAGCCGTCCACGGTGCTCGCGCGCGGGTCGACGCGGAGCAGGTGCGCCTCGGGGGCGGCCTCGGCTCGGCCCGGGCCGGCGAGGAGCGCGAGGACGGCGGCCGCGAGCGCGAGGAGCGGGGCGCAGAGCAGGGCTCTGCCCCCGCGCCCCCCGCGACGGGCGGGGGCGCTCATGGACTGGATCGGGCGAGTCGCGTCATGAGAGGGAGTCATGCGTGGGGATCTCCAGCGAGCGCGAGGGAGCAGAGGAGCGCTCCCCGCGCGAGCGGGGCGGCCACCGCGCGCTGGCGGCGGCTATCCGGTTGGTTTTCACGCAGCCTGGCAGGGGCGCCAGGTGCCGGTCGAACGTCGCGGGGAAAGGGGGCCGGGCTGGGCAACGGCTCTCCTCGTGCGATGGGGCCCGTCAAGCGCGCGCGGCCACGCTGAACAGGATGACGCTGTAGCCGCCGAAGCGGATCTTGTCGCCATCGCGCAGCTCGCGTCGGCCCTGGAAGCCGATCGCCTCTTCGTTGTGGAACGTCCCGTTGGTGGAGCCGAGGTCGGCGAGGACGACGCGACCGCCGTCGATCTCGAGCGTCGCGTGATGCGTCGAGGTCGTCCCGTGAGCTATCTCGATGTCGACCTTCTGCCCTGTCTCTGCGCGGCCGACGACGTTCTTGCCGTGCCAGAGCGGCCAGAACTTGCCGAGCGGGTCGTCCTGGAAGCTCACGAGGAAGCCCGCGAGGGGGCGGCGCTCCTGCCCGATGCTCCCGGCCCTCGGCGGCGCCGACGCGTGCTGGTGCACCGCGGGCGGCGCGGACATGTACGGCGGCGGCGGCGCCGGCAGCGGCATGCCCTGGTGGGGCGGCGGTGGAGGCGGGGGCGGCGGCTCGCCATAGCCTCCGCCGAGGCCGCCTGGCTGCATCATGGGCGGGGGCGCGGACGGCCCGCCCTGGTTGGGCGGGTAGGCGGTCTGGTTGAAGGCATCGCCGCTCATCTGGATGCCGTCGAGGGCGATCGGGTGGCCTCCCTCCATGCAGAACGAGCCGCCCGCCGGGATCGCGTGCCCCTGCACGCAGCGCGCGCCCTGCTGCTGCGGGGGCGGACCGAAGCCCGGCCGCGGGGCCCCGGGGTAGCCGCCTTGCTGCTCCGGGTAGCCCGGCGACGAGCCGTAGCTGCCGCCCGGCGCGCCGAACACCGGCGGCTCCGGCGGGAAGGGCGGCGGCTTCAGCGGCAGCGGAGGCGGCGGCTGGGGCGCGCCGTAGCCGCCGGGCTGCGCCCCGAAGGGCGGAGGCGGACCGAAGCTGGAACCGCCGCCCTCGGGCGGCGGCGGGAAGCCGGGAGGCGAACCGGGAGGAGCCCCGAACGGCGCCGGCGGGGGCGGACCAAAACCGCCGCTCGGCGAGCCGAAGTTGGGAGGAGGCTCGGGGGGCGAGCCGAAGCCCTGAGCAGGAAACGGGGGCGGAGGGGGCGGGGGCGGAGGAGGCGGCGCTCCAAACGCACCGGGCCCGGACGGGGCGAGCGGCGAGGCGCAGACAGCGCAGAACTTATCGGCGGGGGTCGCGGGCGCACCGCAACGCGGACAGAGCATGGTGATCCTTCTCGGGTTTCGCGGCGCCCCGGGCGCCGCCGCCGCGAGCATACCGTGGGCGCTCGGCCGAGGATCAAGAAGAAGTATGCGGGAATCCTTGCTGACGGCCGACAATGCGGCCGGCGCGCGAGCGCGCATCGCGTCGCGCAGGGGCTGCGGCGACGCGCCGGTGAAGCTGCACGCGCGGAGCAAGAGGACGGCTGCCCGCCTGGCAGCCGGATCTGCGGGGCGCTCTGTTCGAGCGGCCGGGACGCCGGCCGGGGCGGATCAGTCCTTCGCGTCGCGAACGCGGGCGGCCTTGCCGGCGAGGTTGCGCAGGTAGAAGAGGCGCGAGCGGCGGACCACGCCGCGCGAGACGACCTCGACCTTGTCGATGCGGGGGCTGTGGAGGAGGAAGATGCGCTCGACGCCGACCGTGAAGCTCACCTTGCGCACGGTGAAGGTGCTCCGGACCCCGGCGCGGTGTCGCTTCAGCACGACGCCCTGGAACACCTGGATGCGCTCCTTCTCACCCTCGACGATCCGGTAGTGGACGCGCACCGTGTCGCCGACCCGGAAATCCGGGATCCCCTCGCGGAACATAGGAGCTTCGATCTTCGCGAGGATGTTCGAGGTCTGCATGGTCGGTCAATCCTTCAAAGGGTCGGGGATCCGTCTTCGCGGTCCCCTGCTCAAGGGGGCAGGGCCGCCGCCGTTCATGGGCTGCGTCCGGCGGAGCGGAGGCCGCGCGCGGCCGTGGGCTTCACGCCATGAACGCAGATGCTGCCCGGTTGCGGTTCCGGGAGCATGGACGCGAGCGCAGGCTCGCGCACCTCCCCGGGGGGTACCGGAGAGGTGCGGCATTATGCATGCGGGCGATCCGGTGTCAACGGCGGCAACAGCGCGGATGCGCGCCGCGTTCTGTGTTGGCGACGGGCTCAGCGACGGACGGGGATGATCTGCACGCGGCGGGCTTCTCCCTCGCCGTCGCTCTTCGTGACGACGCCGGGGAACTTCGCCAGGGCGAGGTGGACGACGCGGCGGTCCTGCGGGTTCATCGGCTCGAAGGTAATGATCTTGCCCTCCTCGACCGCCTGCTTGCCCAGCCGGCGCGCCATGGAAGAGAGCGTGTCCTCCCGGCGCTGCCGGTAGCCCTCGGCGTCGATGATCACGTGGCGCCGCTTCTTGCCGGGCCGGTTGATCACGCGGTTGGCGAGGAACTGCAGCGCCGAGAGCGTCTGCCCCTTCTTGCCGATCACGCGGCCCGCGTCCTTCCCCTCGATCTCGAGGCGGATCTCCTCGGGCGGATCTTCCTCTTCGTTCTCGAGGAGGTCGACGGTGCAGTCCATCCCCATCGCCGCGAGCACATCGATGACGAAGTCGAGCGCGATGTCGGCGCGCCCGTCCTCCACGAACTCGGCCGCGTCGCCGGCGCCCTGCGCCTCTGCATCGACATCGACGTCCGCCGCGTCGATTCCCCTTTCGGCAGCTTCACTATCCACGGACACGTGCTTTTCCCTTTCCGAGAGCAGGCGCCGACTTGTCGTCGTCGCCGGGAGTCTTCTTCATCGCGGATTGGGGCTCCGCGGTCGCGACCTCGCGCACCACGATGCCGCCGGCCCGTTCGTCCCGCGCCTTCAGGTACCGCTCGACGAGCAACTGCTGACCGATGCCGAGCCAGGTGTTCGTCAGCATGTAAACGCCGAGGCCGGCCGGGAGGAAGAGCATCATTGCGGTGAAGATGCCGGGCATCAGGTACAGCATCATCTTCTGCTGCGCCGGGTCGCCCTGCGGGGGCATGAGCTTCTGCTGGATGAAGCTCGACGCGCCGAGGACGATGGGGATGATGAAGTACTTCCCCGGGGCGGACAGGTCCGGGATCACGGGGCCGAACGGGGTGTGGTAGAGCTCGACGGCCGTCTGGAGCGCGGTGTAGAGGGCGAACCACACCGGCATCTGGAGCAGCATCGGGAAGCAGCCGATGACCGGGTTCGCGACCTTGTTCTTGCGCCAGAGCTCCTGCATCGCGAGGCCGCGCTGGGTGGCGTCGTCCTTGTACCTCGCGTTGATCTCGTCCATCTCCGGCTTGAGCTTGCGCATCGCCGCGGCGCTCTTGATCTGCTGGATGCTCAGCGGGAAGAGCAGGAGCCGGACGGTGATCGTGAGCAGGCAGATCGCCCAGCCCCAGCTCCCGACGGCGCCGTAGAGGACGTAGAGGTACGAGACGAGGATCTTCGCGATCGGCGAGAACCAGCCGAGGTTGATGACCTCGCTCGCATCGTGGCCCACGCCGGCGAGCAGATCGCGCTCCTTCGGGCCGGTGAAGGAGAGGACCTTGTAGGTCACCGCGCCGCCGGGCGCGAGCTCGTGCTCCGGATAGGCGAGCCGCGCGCGGTAGACGTGCCCGAAGCTCGGATCGTTGCCCTTCTGCGGGTGCTTCGCCGTGTCCCAGATCTCCTCGATCTGCGTCTCGGCCACCGGCTGCCCGGGCCCTTCCTGCGGGATCGCGATCTTGCTGAAGTAGCTGCTGGAGACCGCGACGAAGCGCGCGCTCCCCGGCGTGCGGCGCCAGCGCTCGGGGGTGAACTCCGGGTCCTTGAAGTCCTTCGGCTCGAAGGCGTCGGGGTGCTGGCGCTCGGTCGTCTGGTCGGTCGCGGCGACCGTCTCGGTGATCCACTCCGAGATCAGGCCGAGGTGGCCCTCGGTCTCCTTCTGCGTGCGCCACGCGGTCTGCTCGACGGCGAACCGGTGATTGCGCGGCTCCTGCGCGAGGTTCTCGACCGTCACCTGCAGCGAGAGCTCGAAGGGGCGGCCCGTGGTGGCGACGACCTTGGTCAGCCGCGTCGTGTCGTCGGCGTAGGTGAAGGTGCAGCTCTTGCCGTCCTGCGCCGAGAGCTTCCAGTCCAGATCATCGAACGGCACCTGCGGCGCGCTGCCGCCGGGCAGGCGCAGGTCCGTCCTGAGGGGCATCCGCGACTCGAGCGACGTGGTGACCAGGTCCATCGGCTGGCGCTCGCCGTTCCCGGTCGTGTACTTCGGGTCGGTCATCCAGAGGTGCCGCACCGACCCGCCCCGCGTGGACAGCTCGGCCTTGAACCGAGGTCCCTCGACGACGCAGGCCTCTGCGGGGGCGCGCTCCGCGGGGGCCGTGCTGTCGTTGACGTCGAGCGGCTGGAACTGCACCTCGGCGCTGCCGAAGAGGAGCGGCTTGCCGTACTGGATGAACAGGAAGATGGCGAGGCCGAGGAACAGCCATTTGGCGATATTGCTGCGTTCCATGAAGTCCTTCGTCGGTCCCAGGATCTCGATCCGCGCCCCTGGCTCTGGCTGCTGGAATCTCGTGACTCCTCACGAGGCTGCCCAGGGTCGCTCCAGATGGGCTTCGCTCCGTGACGTGTCGGGCGCCGCGCCGTCGGGGCCGAGTCGACGGTCGAGCGGGATCAGTCCATGAGATTGACCCGGCCGCTGAGGTCCGCCTGCCGGGGAGGCGAGGCGAGCTCCGTGCCAGTAGACGAACAGCGTGCCGCATCCCGCCGGTCAGCGTCCCGTTGCGGCGGCGTCTCGGCCGCCGCACCACGGCGAAGACGAGGTGGAGGAGGAGGGTCGAACCCGCCCGGATGAAACGGGTGACACCTACACAGTCGTCTGAGCGAAAGCAAGCTCCCCCGCAGCGCTCCATGCCCCAGGATGCAGGCCGCTGCATAGCGTGAGCAGGAAGGCTCGAACCGGCAGACCGGTCCCATCAACGCCACGATGACCTTGGAGAGCGTCATCTGGTAGGCGCGGATCAGCGCGAGGAGGAGCTTCGCCAGCATGCGGTGACCCGTGGGAGAGCACGGAGCTTGGGGCTCGGCGCACCACGGCGCAAGGCTGCGCGGCATCATCCTCGGGCCGGTGGCGCCGGATCCCCCGCGGCGCGCTCGTCCGCGCCGCGCGTCGCGGGGGCGATCGGCGGCGAGGCGGCGAGCGCGTCCCGCGCCCGGCGGCGGACAACCGGGACCACGCTGCGCAGCTCCGCGAGGACGTCCTCGAGGCCGAGCGAGCCGGCGCCGGTGCGCAGGATCACCACGATATCGACGCGGTCCGGGAACAGCTCCGGAAACCTCCGGAACGCCTCCCTGAGCAGGCGCTTCGCGCGGTTGCGGGCCACGGCGCCGCCGACCTTGCGCGAGGCGACGAGGCCCAGGCGGGACGCCCCGCCCGGCGAGAGCGGCACAGCGGCGGCGCCGCTCTCGTCGAGCGCGGCGCCGCGCTCCTTGCCGCGACGGGCCGCGCCGCGAGGCGTCGCGCCGATAGGGGCCGCGACGAGGATCAGCAGGTGGCGGGTCGTGACGCGGTGCCCGCCGTTCTGGATGCGGACGAAATCAGCCCGCTTGCGGATGCGCCTCGCGCGCGGGAAAGAAGCGGACGCCGACGAGCGCGGGCGCGCTGGCGTCGCCACGCCGCGTTACTTCTTGTAGATGGTGGGCGCGAGCCGGGCGCGGCCCTTGCGGCGGCGATTGTTGATGACCTTGCGACCGCCGGCGGTCGCCATTCGCGCACGGAAGCCGTGGGTCCGGGCGCGGCGGGTGTTATGGGGCTGGTAGGTGCGCTTCATGGCTGGTGGTCCCTTGGCGTTCTGGACCGCGAACGGCGGCAACCTGGCCGCACGTCAAGCGGGCGCGCAAGAAAGCACGGCATTCGGCTCAGGTCAACACCAGACGACGCGGCGTGGCCCCGTTTCGCCGTTCTCTCTCACCTTTCTAGGTACCTGGGTTAGCGTGTAGCCTCCGAGCGACCGCGATGGCCGTTCTAGACGGGTCACAGGAGGGAATTTGGCGCGCACCGGAGGACACAGGGGGGAGAAGCAGCACGTGACTGCGCGGAGCGTCAGGCGACGCGCGCTGGGCGCTGCTGCGGCGGGAGCGTTGTTCCTGGGCGCGCTCCCTGCCAGCGCACAGACCAGAACGTTCTACCTGGACCGGCTCTACATGGCCGGCGCTCCCGACGACTCGATCGCGCTCTGGCGGCCGCAGGTGGCGCCGCAGACGCGCTTCTTCGGGCAGTTCGGGCTGGGCTTCGGCCTCAACCCCTTCCGGGTCGAGAACATGCTGAACGACGAGCGCTCCGCGGAGCGGTTCAGCAGGGAACATGGCGCGCCGGTGTCCTCGCAGTTCATCGGGTACCTCAACGGAGGCGTCGAGTTCCTCGACCGCTTCAGCGTCCAGGTGGGGCTGCCGTTCGTCGGATTCCAGACGAGCAACCAGACGAACGACTCGGACGTCGGCGGCGCGCAGGACGCGGCGAGCCCGTCCGCGGCCGCGATCATGGACATGCGGCTCGACGCGCGGGCCATCCTGTACCGCTCCGACGACCGCTCCTTCAAGCTGGGCGTCAACGCGGCGGCGTGGGTGCCGACGGGGCACGCCTACTCGTTCTCCGGCGACAAGAGCACGAGCGCGCTGGTCGGGGTCTCGGGCGAGATCGACCTCAAGTCGATGTTCTTCGTGCTCAACACCGGGGTGCAGTTCCGCCCGTTCGCCTCGCTCAACGAATTCAACGTGTCGAACGAGTGGCGCTGGGGGGTCGGCGGCTTCGTGCCGCTGCGGAACGGGACGATGCGGCTCGGCGCGCAGATCTTCGGGTCCACCGGCCTCGGCCGGGGCACGACGTTCACCGGAGACAACACCCCGCTCGAGTGGATGGCCGAGGGGCGTCTCGCCCTCGACGAGAAGAAGAAGGGGTGGCTCGGGGTCGGCGGCGGGACGCGGCTCAGCGGCGGCTATGCGCCGGATTTCCGGCTGGTCGGCGTCATCGGCTACGCGTTCGGCATCTCGGACGTCGAGCCCATGTCGCCCGGCAGGCGCTTCCAGGCGCCCCCGCCGCGCTCCGCGGACACGGACAAGGACGGCTACCCGGACGACATCGACCTCTGCCCGACCGATCCCGAGGACGGCAAGATGCCGAACCCGAGCGACGGCTGCCCGGCGCTGCCCGATCGCGACGGCGACGGCATCCCCGACACCAGCGACAAGTGCCCGGATCAGCCCGAGGACTTCGACAAGATCAACGACGCCGACGGCTGCCCGGAGGACGACGCCGACGAGGACAGCATCGCGGACGCGAAGGACGCCTGCCCGAAGGAGCCGGGCGAGCCCAGCCCCGAGCCGGCGAAGAACGGCTGCCCGCAGTTCATCCGCCGGATCACCGGGTCGAGCGAGATCCAGATCCTGAAGCAGGTGCAGTTCGCGACCGGCAGCGCGAGGATCCTGCAGAACAGCTATGGCATCCTCGACGAGGTCGTCCGGCTGCTCAAGGTGAACCCGGAGATCACGCTCGTCGCGATCGAGGGCCACACGGACAACCGCGGCTCCGACCAGCTCAACGAGAAGCTCTCGAACGACCGCGCCCACTCGGTGAGGACCTACCTGATCGAGCGGGGCGGCATCGACCCGGCCCGCCTCACGGCGGCAGGCTTCGGGCCGAGACGGCCGATCGAGACCAACGACACCGAGGCCGGGCGCCAGAAGAACCGCCGCGTCGAGTTCCACATCCGGGAGAGCAACACCGGCGGCAACAAGGCGGGCGGCAACAACGCCGGCGGCAGCAGTGGCGGCACGGTCACGCCGTAGGTGCCGGGGCGGGGCGGCGCGCGCGGGAGCTCTGCTGTTCGCGGTCCTCTCGTGCGCGTGCCGCCCCGAGCAGGGGGCGCCCTACCAGTGCGATTGCACCTTCGTCACGGACTTCGACGACGACGCGAAGCTCGATGTGGAGATCTGCGCGCCGAGCGAGGCCCGCGCCGAGGGCGTGGGGCGCGGGTGCGCTCAGACCCACGCGCCGGGCCCGGTGTCCGGGTGCTCGTGCAAGCGCATCCCGGACCGCGGGCCGTGCGAGCTCCGCGCGTGCCGCACTACCCCAGCAGAGCCCTGAGCTCGGCCGGCTCCGTGACAGGGGCCGAGCATGCTCGCCCGCGGCAGACGTAGGCCACGGCCTGGCCGGGGCGCGCCGGCTTCCCCTCGGCGACGACCTTCACCGCCGCGGCGCTCTCCGGGCGCGCCGGATCCACGACGACGACCGCCCGGTTCGGCAGGTAGGCCTTGAACGCCTCGCGGGTGAGGTCGCCGGCCGCTGCAGAGCCCGCCTCGCCGACCACGACGACCGTCACGCTGCCGCGCGCCACGCGGTCGAGCACGCACACGGTCTGGCCGAGCCCGAACGGGTTCTCGAGCGCGGCCGGCGCGAGCGCCTCGAGCTGCCGCTCCGCCGGGGAGAGGTAGCGCTCGTCGGCGATCTCGGCGAGGCGCAGGCAGAGCTGCGCCGCCATCGAGACGGCCGACGGCGCGGCCTGGTCGTAGATGTCCTGCGTGCGCGCGATCAGCGCGTCGCCGTCGTCCGGCGTGAAGAAGAACCCGCGCGCGGCCTCGTCCCAGTGGCGCGCGATCATCGCGTCGGCGATCGCGCGCGCGACGCCGACGTAGCGCGGATCGGAGGTCGCCTCGTACAGGTCGAGCGCCGCGTTCCCGAGGTACGCCTGGTCGTCGAGGAACCCCGGCCGCACGTCGAGCGCGGCCGCGCCGGCGCCGCCGCGCTCGGCCCTCGCGCCGCCGGGCGCGCCGTCCTTGAGGTACCGGCCGACCCGGCCGTCGCGCAGGAGCTTCCGCTCGAACAGCGCGAACGCGCGCGCCGCGGCGTCGACCCAGGCGGGCTCATCCAGCGCGCGGCCCGCATCGGCGAGCGCGCCGATGAGCAGCCCGTTCCAGCTCGCGAGCACCTTGTCGTCGCGCGCCGGCCGGGGCCTCGCCTCGCGCGCGGCGAGCATCGTGGTCCTGGCGCGCGCGAGCGCCTCGCGGCACCGCTCGAGGTGCGTCCCGGCGCCCGCGCCCGCGTCGAGGACGGCCGCGGCCTGCTCCACCGTGCGGTGCTGCGACAGCACCGTCGCGCCGGAGTGCTCGAAGTTGCCCTCCTCGGTGATGCCGAAGACGAGGCGGGCCACGTCGTACGCGAGCTGATCCTCGCCGACCGCCGCGCGCACATCGTCGAGCGTCCACACGAAGAACTTGCCCTCGCTCCCCTCGGAGTCGGCGTCCTGCGATGCGTAGAACCCGCCCTCCGGGTCGCGCATCTCGGCGAACAGATAACCGACGAGCTCGCGCGCCGTCTCGGCGTAGATCGGCTTCTTGAATGCGCGGAAGCCGTCGACGTAGAGGCGCAGGAGGAGCGCGTTGTCGTAGAGCATCTTCTCGAAGTGCGGCACGAGCCAGCGCTCGTCCGTGGAGTAGCGGTGGAAGCCGCCGCGCAGGTGGTCCCAGATCCCGCCGTCGCGCATCCGGTCGAGCGCGAGCTCGACGCTGTCGGCCGCGACGCGATCGCCCTCCAGCGCGCCGCGGCGGAGCAGCACGTCGAGCGACATCGTGTTCGGGAACTTCGGCCGCGTGCCGATCCCGCCGTGGTGGTTGTCGAAGCGCGCGAGGAGCTGCCGCGACGCGCGTCGGAGCAGGTCCATCGTGGCGGCGCTGTCGGCGCTCGCCGGCGCTGCGGTTCGCCCCGGCGCGCGCTGCGTGCGCTCGATGGCCTGGGTGATCTCCTGCGCCTGGAGCTCGACCTCGTCGCGCCGGCTCCTGTAGGCGTCGGCGACCGCGTCGAGGACCTTCGGGAAGCCGGGCATGCCGAACTTGTCCTTCGGCGGGAAGTACGTGCCCGCGAAGAAGGGCCGCTGATCAGGGGTGAGGAACACCGTGAGCGGCCAGCCGCCGCTCCGGCCCATGAGCTGCACGACGAGCTGGTAGATGTGATCGAGGTCGGGCCGCTCTTCCCGGTCGACCTTGATGTTCACGAAGAGCTCGTTCATGCGCCGGGCGATCGCCTCGTCCTCGAACGACTCGCGCTCCATCACGTGGCACCAGTGGCAGGCGGCGTAGCCGATGGACAGGAGGATCGGCCTGTCCTCGCTCCGGGCGAGGTCGAGCGCCTCGGCCCCCCACGGGTACCACTCGACCGGGTTGTGCGCGTGCTGCAGGAGGTACGGCGACGACTCGCTCGCGAGCCGGTTCGTGTGGGCTGCCATGGCGCCCACCTAGCGCCGGGCGGAGGGGACCGCCAGCGGTGGCCTGGAGGGCGCCGGGGCGCCTACGCCCGCTCCAGCACGAGCGCGCAGTTGTGCCCGCCGAAGCCCGCCGAGGACTTCACCGCGTACCGCACGTCGACCCCGCGCCGCTCCCGCACGACGTCCAGGGAGCAGCCCGGATCGAGCTCATCCACGTTGATCGACGGGTGCAGGAGCTGATCGCGGAGAGAGCACACGACCGCGATCGTCTCCACGGCGCCGGCGCCGCCGAGCAGGTGCCCCATCATCGACTTGGTCGCCGAGATCGGGATGCGCGCGAGCCGATCGCCGAACACGCGCCGCAGCGCGAGCACCTCCGCGGCGTCGCCCTGCGGCGTCGAGGTCGCGTGCGGGTTGATGTAGCCGATCGCCTCCGGCGCGGCGCCCGCACGCGCGAGGGCGCGCTCCAGCGCGAGCGCGAGCCCGAGCCCGGCGGAGTGCGGACGCGTGAGGTGCTCCGCGTCCGTGGTCATCCCGAAGCCGGCCACGTAGGCGAGCGGCCTCGCGCCGCGCGCCAGCGCGTGCTGCTCCTCCTCGAGCACGAGCGCGCCCGCGCCCTCGCCCATCACGAAGCCCTGGCGGCGCCGGTCGAACGGGCGGCTCGCGCGCGTCGGATCGCCGTCGACCGCGCGGGCGAGCGCCTTCGCGTTGCCGAACCCCGCGACGGTGTTGAGCCGCGTCGCGGCCTCGGCGCCCCCGGCGACCATCACGTCGGCCTCCCCCGCCTCGATCATGAGGGCCGAGGTCGCGATCGAGTGCGTGCCCGTCGCGCACGCACTCGCGAGGTTGTACGACGGCCCCATGAGCCCGTAGCGCATGGAGATGAGCGCCGCGGCGCCGTTCGGCATGACGCCCGGGATGAAGAAGGGCGACACCGCCCTCGGCCCGCGCGCCGCGCTGCGGGCGACCTGCTCCTCGAAGATATCGACGGAGCCCATCCCGGTCGACATCAGGCACCCGACGCGCGTGCGATCGAGGCCGCCGGTCGCCGGCGCCGCGACGGCGGCCGGCGACGCTGCGCCGGCGCTCTCCGCCGCCTCGTCGTCCGCCGCGGTGGCGCGCTGGACCGGCGCGATGCCCGCCTCGCGCAGCGCCTCCACGGCCGCCGCGAGGCTCAGGTGGGTCACCCGGCCGTAGATGCTCGCTTCCTTGGGCGACAGGTACTGCCCCACGTCGAAGCCCTTCACGCTGGCGGCGATGTCGCTGCGGAGCTTGTCGACGGGGAAGTCGCGGATGTAGTCCACGCCGGATTTGCCGGCGAGGAGGTTCTGCCAGGTGGTCGCGGCGTCGTTGCCCAGCGGGCAGACGGCGCCGATCCCGGTCACGACGACCCGCCTTCGCATCGGGGTGCTCGTTCTTGTGGGAGAGGGGAGGCCAGGGGAGAGAGGTTCAGGCGGAGAGCGCCTGCGGAGCGTCCTTCACGGCGGGGGCGCCCGCGAGGCCCTCGATCGACGTGTCGCGGCGACGATCCCCGCTGCGGCGCAGGTCGATCGCGGCGCGCTGGGCGGCGAGCATCTCGTGCCGGCCCACCCCGAGGTACTTCAGGATCGGCATGTAGACCTTCTGGATGAACACGTTCCGGTCGATGCCGGCCTCGCGCATCTTCAGGATGCGCGAGTCGTAGTCGGGGACGATCCCGACGCCCGGCATCTCGAAGTTGGCGAACACGTGCGCCATGTCCGCGAGCGTCCCCTCCCGGTCCTCCTCGAGCAGCACCTTGATGACGCTCTGGTAGAAGCGGCAGTGGGCGATCTCGTCGCGGGCGATGTAGTCGTAGATCGTCCGCAGGCACTCGTCGTTCTCCGCCGCCGCCCGCTCCCGGTGCTTCACGTAGATGACGAACGTCGCCATCTCCTGAACGCAGCCGTAGAACGTCATCTGCCGCGGCGTGTGGAACGGGAGGTTCCACTGCTTCGCGAAGAGCTGGTTCTGCAGGTCGGTGAGCTGCTCCTCGGTCCGCTTGCCGGAGCGGAGGAGATACTGCATCAGCGTGAGCGAGTGCTTCGACTCCTCGTAGGCCCAGTTCGCCTGGAACCACGCCTGGCCGAAGTAGCTCCGCACGAGGTTGATGCCGTTCGCCACGTAGTCGGGCAGGTACATCTCGACCGAGCAGAACGTCTCCGCGCAGAGCGCGAGCTCCTCGCTCGCCTCCTTGTTCACCCGCTCCCAGGGGATGTCCTGGAAGAGGTTCCAGCGGCGCTCGCGCTCCGCCTTCTCGAAGAAGGCCATGTACTCCCGGAAGATCTTCTCCTCCAGCCTGCTCATGCGCTCGCCTCCAGCCGCTCCCCGACCTTCTTGCAGAGGTCGCCCACGGTGATGAGCTCGACCAGATCCTCGTCCGGAATCATGATCCCGAGCTCCGTCTCCATCTCTCCGACGATCTGCATCATCGAGAGCGAGTCGATGCCGAGCTCCGTGATCACCGACGTCGCGGTGACATTGGGGAACTCGCGCTTGTCCACGCGGGCGGCAACCGTCTTGAACATCTCGAGCAGATTGGTCTTGTCCGTCATGGTTCAGTCGATCCTGCGAAGCTCGTATTGAGCGAGGGAGCTGTAGTGCTTGTCGAACGCGTTCACGCACGTCGACAGGTAACGATCGTAGTCATCGAAGACCTTGTCCCCCCACGTCGACCGGATGGTCTTCTCGTTCAGCCTGAGCCGGCGTAGCCACTCCGCGGTGGTGCGCTGGTAGTGCTCCCGCCGGGTGTTCACCTGCATCACCTCCCAGTAGGGGTTCGCCGCCTGGATGATGTCCTCGAGCCGCGGGTTCAAGCCCCCGGGGAAGATCTCCTTGGTGACGAAATAGATGTCCTCGAGGTCCTTCCGCGTGCCGGCGGGGAGCCCGCCCCAGGGCGTCATCCGCGGCGTCCGGTTGCGGAGGATCGTCTGGAGGCCGAACCAGGCGCCCTTGTTCGTGAGCTCCCAGGCCTTCTTGAAGTAAGCCCGGTAGATGTCGATCGCCTTGCCCTGGCGCGCCTCCTCGGGCGAGCACAGGTGATCGATCATGCAGATCGAGATCAGGCTGTCGAACCGCTCGGCCGTCGTGAAGGTCCGGAAGTCGCCGCCGATCACCTCGACCCCCGGGATCTTGCGGGCGTTCACCTCCGCGGCCTGCGCGGTGGACAGGGTGACGCCGACGGCGCGCTTCACGCCGCGCGAGGTGGCCACGTACTCGAGCGCCGCGCCCCAGCCGCAGCCGATGTCGAGGACCTTCTTCTCGGGCGTCACCTTCGCGAAGTCCGACAGGATCCGGAGCTTGTTGAGCTGCGCGGCCTCGAGCGACTGCTCGGGGGACTCGTACACGGCGCTCGTGTAGTTCATGCGCTCGTCGAGCCACAGCCTGAAGAACTCGTTCGAGACGTCGTAGCTGACCTCGACCTCGGCCTTACTGGATCCCATCGATGACTCCTTCGACACGTGCCGGGGCGCCGCCCGCGCGGCCCCCTTCGGTTCGCGACGTCGCTCCGCTCGCGCGGTCCGCGTCGACATGGGCAGAGGGCAGGACGCCCTCGTCGAGCTCCGAGGCGCCCTCGAGCTCGCCGGCCTCGTAGCGCCGCTTCATCTCGCGGCGCCGGACCTTGCCGCTCGACGTCTTCGCCAGCGTCCCGCGCTTGATGAGCGCGACCTCGGAGAGCTGGACGCCGAGCTCGGCGCGCACGGCCTGGGTGATCGCCTGCGCCACGCCGGCGACGCTCCGCTTGGCCTCGGCGACGACCACGGCCCGCTCGGCCCCCGAGTCGCCGAGGCACGAGAACGCGACGCAGTGGCCGGCGCGCACGCCCTCCACGGAGGACGCGACGCGCTCGATGTCCTGGGGGAAGTAGTTCTTGCCGCCCAGGATGATGAGATCCTTCGAGCGGCCGCAGAGGTACACCTCGCCGGCGACGGTATAGCCGAGATCGCCCGTCCGCAGCCAGCCCCCACCGAAGGCGGCCTCCGTCTGCTCCGGCTCGTTGAAGTACCCGGCCGCCACGCTCGGACCGCGCACCCAGATCTCGCCCACCTCACGCTCGCCGAGCGGCGCCCCGTCCGGCCCGGCGATGATGAGCTCGTAGCAGGGGAGGGGGCGACCGCAGGACACGAGCTCCAGCGAGGCGCCGCCGTTCGCGGGCCGCGCCTTCCCGGCCTGCATCGCCTTCGCGTCCACGCGGTCGGTGGTGAGCGGGGCCTCGAGGTCGCTGAAGGTGATCGCCAGCGTGGCCTCGGCCATGCCGTACGAGGGCAGGATGCTCTGCGGGCGGAGCCCCCGCTTGCCGAAGCGGTCCAGGAACGCGCGCAGCACGTCGGCCTGGATCGGCTCCGCGCCGCACCCGAGCGCGCGCAGGCAGGAGAGATCCCAGCTCCCCGCCTGCGTGTCGGTGACGGCGCGGGTCGCGAGCGCGAAGGCGAAGTTCGGGGCGAAGGTGATCGTGCCGCGGAACCTGTGGATCGCGTCGAGCCAGAGAGAAGGGCGGCGGATGAACGCCGTCGTCGGCAGGAACATCACCGGCACGAGCGCGTAGAGCGGCGCGATGACGAAGCCGATGAGCCCCATGTCGTGGTAGAGGGGCAGCCAGCTCACGCCGCGATCTTCCGGGGTGGACCGCAGCCCGTCGAACATGATCGCGTGGCTGTTCACCGACAGGTTGCGGTGGGTCACCATCACGCCCTTCGGGCGCGAGGTGCTCCCCGACGTGAACTGCAGGAACGCGAGATCGTCGAGCGACACCTGCCAGGGCTCCGACGCGCCCGGGGCGTCGGAGCCATCGGCCTCGCGCAGGTCGCGCTCGACCACGATCTTCAGCCCTTGCCCGCCGGGCGCCCCGACGTGGCCGTTCGCGGCGAGGTACGCGTCGATCATCTCCTTGAGCTGCTCGTTCGTGACCAGCACGCGCGCGCCGGACGCCGCGAGGATGTGCTGCACCGTCTCGCTGTACGCCTCGAGCTTCGCCAGCGACTGCGGCGGATACATCGGGACGGCGACGATGCCCGCCGTGAGCGCTCCCACGAAGGTGAGGACGAACTCGTCGGCCTCGGTCAGGATGAGCGCGACGCGGTCACCCTTGCGGAGCCCGAGCTTGCGGAGCGCGTGCGCCCTGCGCTGCGCCTCGAGCCAGAGCTCGGCGTAGCTGACCGATCGCTCCTCCCCCGAGCTGCGAACGAACGTGACCGCTCGATCGGCGTGCACCGCATTTTGCTGGAGGACTTCGACGAACGTTCGCATGGCTGTCTGTCGTCTCACGCTGACCGGACGTAGGGATCCGTCCCACAGGGACGCCCCGGGCCGGAGTGAGCGCAGCCATAAGCGAAATTCGGGCCAGGGCAAACAGGAAACAATGAAGTCCAGTATTCGAGCCTGATTTCGCGGCGCGGGCTCTCCCTGACGCCGCGCAGGCTCGCCCTGAGTGACGAAAAACCGTGCGCAGAGTGCGTCGAATATTCGTCACATGGCACCCTGGGTGCGAAACGAACTTCGCGCGGTCTCGAAGGCGCTTCCCGGCGTCGTGGCGCCGTCTCTGGCCCGGGCGCTGACGCGGGCGGGCCGGCACCGGCGCGACCGATTACCACGGCTGCCGGGGCGTTGCCTCGGGTTCTCCGCGGCGCATACGTGCCGCGCGGCCCTGGTCCACAAAACGCGAGAGGCGCCGGTCTCCCGGCGCCTCCCGATCTCATGCGCGATGTCGCCGGCTACTCCATGCCGCCCATGTCCATGTGGCCCGCGGCCTCGTCTTCATGGGCGTCCTCGCCCTTCTTGTCGTCCTTCTTCTCGGTCTTCTCGAACTTCTTCGGCTCCGCGAGGGCCCAGTCCGCCGACCAGGACGAGATCACGTAGATGGTGCCGTCTCCGCCCTCCTTCGTGGCGTAGCGGCTCTGCCCCTTCGCGGTCTTGCCGACGTTGACGGTGAAGTCGCCGCCGTTGTCCTTCAGCTTGAGCTTGACGATGCCGCCGTTCGTGGTCGGCGCGTCGAGCCCCGTGTCGGAGGCGGACTTGCCGTCGCCGAAGTCCTCCGCGCCGAGGCCCTGGAAGGCGCGGAGCAGGTCCTTCACCTTGGCCTCGTCGAACTTCTCCCACTTCGCGGAGGCCGCGCCGATCTTGCCGGCCTTGTCGCGCGGCGCGAACGTGCCGGTCCACTTGTCGTCGTTCTTCGAGAAGCTGAACAGCCCGTTCTTGTTCTCGACCGAGGCCTGGATCGCGTTCTCGTCCTCGAACTTGAGGATCGAGTTCTCGCGCCAGTTCTTCGCCTCGCGCGTGTAGAGGTAGCTCGAGTAGCCACCCGCGACGTACACGCCGTCCTTCCCCTCGACGCGCGCCATCTGCCCGCGCGAGCCGCTCTTGCCGAAGTAGACGTCGAGCGCCTTCTCGTCGCCCTTGTAGGCGACCACGTGGACGGCCTTGTCTTCCGTGAGCTCGTACTGCCCGTAGGTGGCGGTCGTCCGGTCGATCGCCTCCTTCAGCTTGAGCTCCTTCAGGTTGTCGAGGATGCTCCGCACGTTCGCCGTGTGCGCCTTGGCGCTCACGGGCTTCGTGACCTCCCACGTGTCGCCCTTCTTCTCGAGCGTCACGTCGGACTTGTCGGCGTTCTTGATCGAGAGCTTCGTGATCTTCTCGATCTCGTCCTTCGACACCCCGATGCTCGGCAGATCCGCCGACGCGGCGGTCACCGAGTGCGCCTCGCGCTCCGCTCTCTCTTTCTTCTGCGTGAAGAACACGCCGACGCCGAGGAGCGCGAGGACGACGAGGGCGATGTAGATTTTGTGCTCGGTCTTCATGGCTCTTTCACCCCACGGGGCTCTGGCTCAGTCGAGCGTGATGTTCTCGCGGGCGCTCTCGCGCCGCCGCCACCGGACGAGGCCGAACACGGCGAAGAGGGCCGCCGGCAGGATCGTGAGCGTCCACTGCACGCGCTGCTGCACGGTCTTCCGCTCCGCCCGGTACTCCTCGGCCTTCTTGGCCAGGGTGGCCTCGTCGTCCGTGGCCTCCTGCTTCGGCTTCTCGATGTCCGCGTAGGTCAGGTTGGTCTCGCTGAACATCTTCGCGGTCGCGGCGAGCAGCGTGCTGTCCCCCGCCATCCAGTCGAGCGTGTTCTTGAACGCCAGGATGGTGGCGGTCAGGTACTTCTGCGCGTACGACTGCGAGAGCATCTGGAGATCCTCGTCGCCGCCCATCCCGCCCATCATCTGCATCTGCGGCGGCATGGGGGGCGGGTTGCCCGAGCGGGCGAACGGGTTCGCGAGGAACTGCGACGCCGAGAGCACGAGGATCCGGCCGCGGTCCGCGCTCTCCGCGGGCGCCGAGATGCCGAGCCCCTCCTGGCCGCCGAAGGCGCTCTTGAGCTTGCCCTCGATCGTCACCGCGATCGCGCGCTGCGCGTACTCGCCCTTCGGCTTCCACTCGGCCGAGAACTTCATGTCGATGTTCTCGGACGTGTCGATCGTGGTCTTCGGGGTCGAGCGGGCGACGACCTTCATCGTCGCCTCGGGCTGCTTCTCCGGGTGCGGCACCAGGGTCGACGGGAAGGGGAAGGCGAGCTCGGGCAGGCGGAAGAAGCCGGGGAACGACGAGTCGAGGATCTGCTCGTCCTCGTCGAGGCGGCTGTCCTCCTGGAGCTGGAGGATGCCCGGCGCGCGGAACCACATGAGCTGGCCCGTCTGCGTCTGCACCGGGATGGCCATCGAGCGGCTCCAGTCGAGGATCGCCTCCTTCTTCATCTCGACGCCGTAGCCGTCGAGCAGCTTCTCGAGGCCCCAGGTGTTGAGCGTCGCCTTCATGGCGGGGTCGGACGCCTTGAGGTTCACCGCGCCGGCGAACACGGCGAGCGCCTTGTTGCCGAGCATCAGGAACTGGTCGATGCGGCGCAGCTCCTTCTCGGTGAACTCCTTGCCCGGCTGCGTGATGACGAGGCCGGCGAGCTCCTTGTTGATCTCGCTGTCGCCGCCCTTCAGGTCGACGTCCTCGAACTTGTAGAACGGGAAGTGGTGCTCGAGCAGCGCGCGCATCGACGGGCCGCCGCGGCCGCCCTGCGCGGCGACGAGGTTCGCGTCGCCGACCTTGATCTCGTCCTTGCCGGTCACGATCCCGATCTTGGTGTCGATGCCGTCCGCCTTGTCGCGGATCTCACGGATGGTGTTCGTGATCCAGAACTCGAGGCCCTGCGCCTGGTCGGGCGAGAGCATCGGGATCGCCTCCTTCTCGCTGCCGTACTTGAAGGCGATGCCCATGAACCCGCGGGTGATCGTGGCCTGGTCCTGGCCGGTCTCGCTCCCCTCGCCGAACGCGGCCTCCTGGAGGCCCGCCTCCTTCGCGGCGGCGCGCTGCTCGTCCGTCTTGGCCTCGATGATCGCGTAGCGGAGCTTGCCGTTCGAGGCCTGCTCGTACTCGTTCATCAGGTCGGTGAGGTCCTGGATGAACGCCTCGTGCTTCGGGAGCCCCCGGGTGACGTAGACGTCGATCTGGAGATCCTGCTTCAGCCCCTCGCGGACGAGGTGCGCCGAGCCCTTCGAGAGGGTGAACCTCTCGTTCTTCGTCATGTCGATGCGCTTGTAGGCGCTCAGCGAGATGACGTTGGCCACCACGAGGATTGCGGCCACGATGGCCAGGTAGACGCCTGTTTGCGTCGCGGCTTTGACTTTCCGTTCCATGGTAGTCCTTACGCCCACTTCCTGCGCTCGAGCGCCCTGAACGAGGCCATGAGGCAGCCTGCGGTGACCGAGAGGAAGAAGACGATGTCTCGAGTGGACACCATGCCGCGCGCGAACGGCGCGAGGCGGGTGTCGAAGCTGATGAAGGAGAGGACGTCGCGGATGAACGACGGGGCGTAGTCAGAGAAGTTGTCCACGCCGTGCAGGAACGCGAGCACCAGGAAGGTGATGAAGAACGCGATCACCTGGCTGTCGGTCAGCGACGAGATGAGGAGGCCGATCGAGACCGCCGCCGCGCTGTAGAGCACGAGGCCGATGTAGCCCGAGGCCACGGGCCCGGTGTCGAGCGCGCCGAGGTGCCAGGGCCACGAGAACATCAGGATCGGGTAGAGGATCGTCGAGAAGACGAGCACGAGCACGAGCCCCCACGCGCCGA
The DNA here is from genome assembly GCF_051524405.1 of Sorangium sp. So ce119. Classification (NCBI taxonomy): domain Bacteria; kingdom Pseudomonadati; phylum Myxococcota; order Polyangiales; family Polyangiaceae; genus Sorangium; species Sorangium sp. So ce119. Next base: position 2,230,584 of record NZ_CP150310.1, read on the forward strand.
GGAACTTGCCGAGGACGACCTCGTGGTCCTGCACGGGGAGGGTGATCAGCATCTCGAGCGTGCCGCTGCGCTTCTCCTCGGCGAGGAGGCGCATCGTGATGACGGGCACGATGAGGAAGGAGAGCCCTACCGGCGCCCACGTGAAGAGCTGCACCAGCGAGGCGCGGTCCGCCTGCCAGAAGCCGCCGTTCATGAAGAAGAAGATGACGCCGAGCGCGATCAGCCCGAAGCAGATCACGACATAGGCCAGGGGGGAATCGAAGTTGGAGCGGAACTCCCGCTTCGCGATGGTCAGGGTGGTGCTCATACCGTTCAGCCCTTCTTCTTGGCCGGCGCTTCGTCCTCCGCGCCTTCCTCGTCGTCGCCGTCGTCGTCGTCCTTCGCGGCCTCGTCGGCGGCGCTGTCCTCGTCGTCGTCTTCTTCCTCGTCGTCGGCCGCGGCGTTCGCCTCGTCCTCGTCCTCGTCGTCGGTGATCAGCTTGCGGCCGCGGTCCTTGCGCTCGTCGCCGCGCGTGAGCGACTTGAAGACGTCCTCGAGGCTCTGCGAGTCGCGGCGCATCTCGAGGAGGAGCCAGCCCTTCTGCACGATGAGCTGGAAGAGCTCGGGCCGGATGTCCCCGCCGAGCGCGCCGAGCAGCTGGAAGCTGTGGGCGCTGTCGTCGGTCGGCAGCTCGGTGACGCTGGTGACGCCGGGCAGCCTGGAGAGCGCCTCCTGGACCTCCTGGGCGGTCGGGGGCTTGCGGGCGCCGGCCCCGCCGCCCTCGAAGACCCGCTTCTCGTGGACGGTGATGACGTACCGGACCTTGCCGCTCTTGGCGCGGATCTCGTCGAGGGGGCCGTCGGCGACGACGCGCCCCTTGGAGACGATGATGGCGCGGGCGCAGGCGGCCTCGACCTCGGAGAGGTTGTGGGTGGAGAGCAGGATGGTCCGCTCCTTGCCGATCTCCTTGATGTAACGGATGACCTCCGCCTTCTCGTTCGGGTCGAGATCGCTCGTCGGCTCGTCGAGGATGAGGATCGGCGGGTCGTGGACGAGCGCCTGCCCGAGGCCGACGCGCTGGCGGTAGCCGTGGGAGAGGGTGCCGATGTCCTTGCCGAGCACCTGGGCCAGGCCGCACACCTCGACGATCCCCTTCATCCGCTTCTTGAACACCGACTGATCGAGCCCGCGCATGTCGGCGACGAAGGAGAGGTATTCCCAGACGTTCATCTCGCCGTAAAGCGGGGCGCGCTGGGGCAGGTACCCGAGCTTGCGGCGCACATCGAGCGGCTCGTCGAAGACGTCGTACCCGTGGACCCGCGCCGTCCCGGCCGAAGCCGAGATGAAGCAGGTGAGGATGCGCATCGTCGTCGACTTGCCGGCCCCGTTCGGTCCGAGGAAGCCGACGACCTCGCCGCGATGGACCTCGAAGCTCACCTTGTCGAGCGCGCGCAGCGACCCATAGCGCTTGGTCAGCGAGCTCGCCTCGATCATCACATCGCTAGCCAAAATGACCTCCTTCGATGGTTCCTTGGACGCGGAGCGACCTGCCCCGCGGTTCGCCTTCGCGATCCCCCGCCCTGACCGACGGGCGCGCCGTCGGGGCGCCCTGGATCGCCCATTACCCAGGCGAAAGGCGGCGCCATCGTAGCGACGGGGGGATCTCTGTCAACAGCGCCGACCCGAAGCGGCGGGGTCCGGGGGTTTATTCCCGGCGATCGGGCCTGCGCTGGGCGTGGAATGTTCGGGCTATCCCGGGTTCGACCGTGGAGGAGGGGGTGGTTCTTCCGCGACATGCTGTGTTCGTCTGTCCGCGGTGATGTCGAAAATCCTCTTGACCCGGGCGTCCACGTTGGACTAGTTGGCCACACCTCGCGTGAGCCTCATCGTCCAGAAGTTCGGCGGCACGTCCGTCGGGTCCATCGAGCGCATCCAGCGGGCGGCCGCGCGTGCGCTTGAAACACAGCGGGCCGGTCATGACGTCGTGGTCATCGTGAGCGCGATGGCCGGCGAGACGAACCGGCTGCTCAAGCTGGCGTCGGACATCGCGCCCGTGCCTGACGCGCGGGAGATGGACGCGCTGGCGGCGACCGGCGAGCAGGTCTCGGCGGCGCTGATGGCCATCGCGATCCAGGCGCAGGGCGGCAACGCGCGGAGCTTCCTTGGCCACCAGCTCAAGATCCTGACGGACAGCGCCTATACCAAGGCGCGGATCAAGGCGATCGACGCGCAGCGGCTGCACGAGGCGCTCTCCGGCGGGAAGATCGCGGTCGTCGCCGGTTTTCAGGGCGTGGACGACGCCGGGAACATCACGACCCTGGGGCGCGGCGGCAGCGACACGAGCGCGGTCGCGATCGCGGCGGCGGTGGGCGCCGAGTGCGAGATCTACACGGACGTCGACGGCGTTTACACGACGGATCCGAACATCTGCAAGACGGCGCGGAAGATCGAGCGGATCAGCTACGAAGAGATGCTGGAGCTCGCGTCGCTGGGCGCGAAGGTCCTTCAGATACGGAGCGTGGAGGTTGCGATGAAGTATGGTGTCCCGGTGCACGTGCGGTCGTCGTTCTCGGACGTGCCGGGCACGTGGGTCGTCGGCGAGGACAAGTCGCTTGAGAGCGTGACGGTGACGGGCGTCGCCCTGGACCGGAACGAGGCGCGGGTGATGCTGGTCGGCGTCGACGACAAGCCGGGCGTGGTGGCGCAGATCTTCGGCGCGCTGGCCGAGGAGAACATCAGCGTCGACATGATCATCCAGAACGCGCCGAGCTACGGCCAGGAGGCGCGCGGCGCGTCCGGCGAGGTGAAGGCGGACGTGACGTTCACGGTCGGCAAGGCGGATCTCCCGCGGGCGAAGCTCGTGATGGAGAAGATCGCCGGCGGCGTGGGCGCGGTGGGCATCCGGTACGAGGAGGACATCGTGAAGGTGTCGATCGTCGGCCTCGGGATGCGCACGCACGCGGGCGTGGCGGCGCGGATGTTCCAGCTCCTCGCGGCGGAGGGGATCAACATCCAGGCGATCTCCACGAGCGAGATCAAGATCTCGTGCCTGGTCTCGACGAAGTACGCTGAGCTCGCCGTGCGCGCGTTGCACGATGGCTTCGGGCTCGGCGGCAAAGCGTAACGAGAACTGTGCTACCGTCGTAATGCGCTCGCTGTGAGCGGCCGCCGACACTGTCGGGAAGGCTGCTCGCAGCGCGTTGCGTTATGGCGTCGCGATCGCTCCTGAGGAGCGCACGGCGTCGCTTCTGTCGTCGTGGAGGTTCGCATGCGTAGCAGGGATGTTGGGCTGCTGGGGCTGGGCGTGCTCTGCGCCGTTGCGGTTTCCATCGGCGCTGGCGGCTGCCAGCCCGAGGGGAACACCAGGCCGCCGGGGTGGTCGGGAGGGTCGGGACGGACCACCGGCGAGGGCGGCAGCGGGGCGGAGTCGGCGAGCTCGGGAGAGGGCGGCCGTCGGGGCGACGAGGGCGCGGGGGCGACGGCGACGACGGGGAGCGCTGGCGGGGGCGGGACGGAGGATCCGCCGGCGGCGCGGGTGGCGACGATCGAGGAGATCACCACGGGGGTGGTGGCGAGGGACACGGTCGTCGAGCTGAAGGGCGTCGTGGCGATGAGCCAGAAGTTCTTCATCGACGATACGCGGTCCGGGGCCTGTCTCTGGGGGGTATTCCTGTCCAGCCCCAACCTCACCGAGACCGCGGCCAATTCGGGTATCCTGGCCGTCTCCCGGAGCGAAGCCTCGACCGATGAGAACGGCGGTGTCGTCTGCCCGAGTCTGGAGAACGCCTCGGCGGGCGATCCGTTCCCCGACGACGTCGCGCCGGGGGACGTGCTCGATATCGTCGGCGAGACGACGTTCTTCAGCTCTTCGTCCTGCAGCGATGCGTGCGGCGATCTGGACTGCAATGACGAGAGCGACCCGCCGGAGACGGCGGATACCTGTCGCCAGGACTGCGGCGCGAGCCCTGAGCTCGTCGCCCAGAGCGCAGTCGGGCAATACCAGGTCGAGTGGATCAAGAGCGTGACGCGGACGGGCCATGTGGAAGCTCCGAAGCCCCACGTGCTCACGGCCGAGGAGGTGATGAAGCTCAGCTCGCCCACCGCGACGGAGTTCTTCCACGCGTGGGGAGGCGTGAAGGTCCGGCTGGAGGGCGCGTTCGCTCCGGTCCTGCGCACCGATTCGATGGGTGAAGAGGTCGTCGTCGGGGCCTACGGGAATATCCACCTCGAGGGTGGTCCGGTGCAGGTGGGAGACAAGATTTACTACATCGGCGGCGCGCAGAGCGCCTGTTACAAGGGGCCGATCTACTCGGATGTGAACGTCGTGTTCAATCGAGTCGATGGGTTCCTTTACAACAACTTCTGTATCTGGGGCCTGCAGCCGGCGAACAAGTGCACTGACATCGATCCTCCGAGCGAGGATTGTGTCACGGATGCGCTGATGTGCCCCTGACGCGATCACGCCGCGTCTCGGGGCGTATCTCTGGGTGCTGAGCCGACCCCTCACGGCGCCAGCATCAGCACCTTGACCTGGCTCGGCGAGACGCGCATCCCCGGGCAGTTCGTGCTGTTCTGGAGCGACATGCTCGTCAGCCTGCTCGCCGGCATCCCGCGGATCAGCACCGTGAAGGCCCCGGTCAGGTGGCGGCTCGGCCCCATGACCGTGCCCGACGCGACCCCCATCGCGACGCCGGCGTTGTCCCCGTTCGTCAGCGGGATCGTCGTGGCCAGGTTGTGCGCCGGCGCGGCCATGAAGAGCACGTTGTACACCGCGGGCACGCCCATCGGCCCGACGGCGATGTTCGGATAGGGCACGGGCACCGGCGCGGGCGAGGGCGTCAAGCACACGTCCGGAAGCCCCATGTCGATGCCCATCATCTGCGAATTGGCAAACATCGTTCCTGCTCTCCCGCTCTGCTCAGCCGAGGTGGATCTGCGCGCCGTCTAGCTTGACCAGCTCCTCGGCCGTCACGAGCGTGTTCTCGCCGCGCAGGCTCATGTTCTTCTTCGCCACGTAGTCGACGCGCTCCGCGCGGAGCTGCTCGAACTCCTCGACGAAGCGGTACGCCCGCTTCACACGCTCCACCACGCGCTCGACCGAGGCGTCGAACGCCGCCGCCTTCACCTTGGCCTTCTCGATCTCGACCTGCACCGCCGTCCCGAGATACGACAGGCTCTCGACGAAGAGGCTGCCCAGGCGCGCGTTGACCTTCACCTCGCCGGCGACCACCCCGACCTCCTTGGCGGACGCGAAGGTCACGCCCTCGGCGGCGCCGAGGACGAATCGGCCGCCGGGCAGCTTCACGTGCAGATCCCCCTCCAACACCACGCTGACGTCGCTCCCCTGGCGCTCCAGCACGGCGAGGATGTAAGCGCCGCGCCCGGGCAGCACCGAGACGAGCACCACGTCGTCCGTCTCGGGCTCCACCATGCAGCTCACGGCGCGACGCGCCTCGATCTCGGCAGCGCCGGAGGCCACCAGGAACGCGCCGTCCGTCGCGCGCACCACGCGCCCGACCTCCTGGTAGGCGGCCTCGGGCTCGATCTGCCTCGCAACCTTCCTCGCAACGCTGTTTCGCATCATGCCTCTCGCGCCGGCTCAGCCGGCCTTGCCTCGGAACCTGTCCTGCCACGTCTCCGCCTCGGCGAGCCGCTCGTCATCGCCCAGGGCGAGCGCGCGGCTCGTGAAGACGGCGCGCTCGTCTCGCGTCCGGTGAAACCGCGCCCGGAAGAGCGTGGCGCCCGTGAAATCCGCCTCCCGGACGTCCGCGTGGGAGAAGTCGGCGTACGTGAGCTCTGCGCCAGGGAAGCGGGCGCGCTCGCAGCGCGCCCGGTGCCAGATGCTCTGATCCAGCGTGGCCCTCGACAGATCGGCGCCCGCGAGCTCGGCGTCGACGAAGATGGCCTGCCTGAGCAGCGCGCCGCGCAGGCTCGCGTCCGTCAGGTTGGCCTCGACGAAGATCGCGTTGGCCGCCCTGGCCTCGTCGAGCCGAGCGCCGCTGAGGTTCGCGCCCTTGAAGCCGCACTGCGTGAGGTTCGCGCCGGTCAGGTTCGCCCCGGTGAGATCCGCCTCGGTGAACTGGCTCAGGGTGAAGTCGAGCCCCGAGAGGTCCATCCCCGCGAACCGGCCGCCGATGAACACGACGCTCCGGCAGCGCGCCCCGACCAGCCCGACCGTCGTCATGTCCGCCTTGATCAGGTGCGTGAACTCCAACCGAGCGCCCGAGAGATCGAGGTGCGTCACGTCCGCGTCGACGAGCACGGTGCGATCCAGGCTCGCGCGCGCGAGCCTCGCGCCTGCAAATCGAGCGTTCGCGAACGCGGCGATGATCAGATCCGCCTCCGAGAGATCGGCGAACGACAGATCGCACTCGGCGACCTGCGCCGCGGCCCAGGTGCTGCGCGCCAGCTTCGCCCGGGCGAGCACGCACCGGTGCATCGCCACGTGGTGCAGGTTGGCGCCGGTCAGGTCAGCCTCGGTGAAGTCGCACGCGGTGAGGATCGACTCCTTGAACGAGGCACCCGCGAGCCGGGCCCCCTTGAAGCTCACCTGCTCGAAGAGCCCGCCGGAGAGATCGGCGCCGCCGAGGTCCTCCCCGTCGAGGCAGGCGCCCGCGATCGTCTCGCCGCCCTGGATCATCGCGATGAGCTCAGCCCTGTCCACGCGACCTCCGCGGCACGAACCGCACCTCGTCCATGTTCGCCTCGTCGAAGCGCGTCCGGTCGTCGCCGAACACCTTCGCGAGATCGGCGCGGAACAGGTTGGCCCGGGTGAAATCGGCGCCCATGAGCCTCGCCTTCTGGAGGACGCCCAGCATCAGATCGGCGCCGGTCAGATCGGCGTCCGACAGGTCGGCGCGGATGAACCGCGCCTCCCTCGCCGCGATCCAGGCCATCCGGGCGCCGCGCAGGTCGCAGTCGCTGAGATCGCTGCCGTTCATCCGCGCCTCGGTGAAGTCGACGCCGGAGAGGCTCGCCCCCCGGAGGTTCGCGCCGCTCAGCGTGGCGCCGCGGAAGTCGGCGCCGTCGAACGCGCACTCCTTGACCATGCGCAGGTTCTCCGCGTGCGCGCCGCGGAACACCGCGCCTCGTCCCTCCGAGGAGAAGAAGGCAGTCGAGATCAGCCGGGCGCCCGAGAGATCGACGCCGGCGAGCTTGCACTCGATGAAGGTGGACCTGGAGAGATCTGCGCCCGCGAGCCTCGACCCTGCGAAGTCGACCCGGAGCAGCGTGAGCAGCTGCGCCAGGGCATCGGAGAGGTCGTTGTCGCGCAGCGTGGCCTCGGAGAGATCCGCCAGGGTGAGCTCCGCGCCGCGAAACGACGCTCCCGAGAGGTCCGCCTGGTAGAGCACCGCGCCGGACAGGTCGGCGCCGGAGAGATCGGCGCCGCCGAGCTTCGCCAGCCCCAGGTTCGCGTCTTCGAGCTTCGCGCCCCGGAGCGCGGCGCCGCAGAGGTCGGCGTGCGCGAGGACGGCCCGCTCGAGGTTGGCGTCCTGGAGGTCGGCGCCCGCGAGGCTCGCGCCCTCGAGCAGCGCGCCGGTGAGGCTCGCGCCGCGGAGATCGAGGCCGGAGAGATCCGCGCCGGTCAGGTCGCGCCCGGCGAGCGAGCGCCCCGCGCGGTGCGCCTCGATCACCTCGTCGCGCAGGTGTCGCGCGGCCTCGCCGGCGAGCCTGCCGGCCGCGGGGCCGAAGTGCGCGGTCTGCCGGTATCCCTCCAGCACATGCGCCTCCATCTGCGCGAGCTTTTCATCCAACGCGGGATCCGCGAGCGTCGCCTCGAGCTCGGCGTTCGGGTAACCGGCGTTCGCGAGCAGCGTCGCGAGATCTTCCAGCCGCTCGCGTTCGGCCTTCGCCGAGAACTTCGGTGGACCGGCGGCCTGCTTCATCGCCTCTTCCTGGAGCGCGTCGTAATCCATCCCGGCCGCCGCGTACGCCGCGCGCGCCTCGGCTTCGGCCCTGGCCCGGCGGTCCTCCGCCTCGGCCCGCTCTCGCTCCGCGCGCGCCTCCAGCGCCTCGACGAAAGGTCCCAGGTCCTCGATGTCGGGCAGCGCTTCCTCGACGGCGGGCTCCTCGGCCTGATCGAGGCCGAACTGCGCCGGGTCGAGCCCGAGCTCCACGACCGTCGCGCGCGCCTGCCGGCGGTTCGCCTCCGCCCTGCGCCGCGCGCCGCCCTGCATGTTCTTCCGGAGGAGATCGTCGCTCTCCAGGAGCCGCTCGACATCGGACCTGTCGCGCGGCGGCCGCGCGCCCGAGGGGAGCGGCGGCAGGAGATCGCTCTCGCGCAGCGCGGCCAGGTGCCCTGCTTTCGGGTCGAGCCGCCGCGCCAGCACGTCGCGGTAGTGCTCCATCGGCCTGGGCTCGCCGAGCGTCTCCGCGCCGATCACGATGTGCAGCACGTCGGCCGCGTCGTCCTCGTCGACCAGCGCGATGCCCCGGAAGAGGAGGACCCCACGCTCGGCGTGCGGAAAGAGGTGCACTGTCTCGAGGCGCATCGGCACCTCGCTGAAGCTCTCGCCGTCTCCGCCCTTCCGGTTGATGAACGCGCGCGTCGCGATCCCCGGCAACGCCGCCTCGATCACGGGCCTCTCCGGGTGCATGTTCTCCAGCACCATCGGCTCGTCGCCGCGGAAGAACCCCTGGATCTGTTGGTCTTCGGGAGCAGCGTTGAACATGCCGAGATCCGTGTCCTCGGCGAAGCCCGGGAACCGTTCCTTGAGCCATTTCTGGTCGTAGGTGCCCATCCTGGCGAAGCGCTGCGGCCACATGAGGTCGATCGGCCCGAAGCCCGCTGGCGCAGGCTGATCGGTCGGCGACGTGATCAGCGTCTCCGGCAGCTCGATGTTCGGAAGCGGGTGGAGCTCTCCCGTGTCGGTCTCCACCGGCCGGTCGCCCTTGCCAACGGGGTTCATCGCGAACCCCGGCCCGCCGAAGGCGCGCTCCCAGACGATCGGCATCTCGGTGAACGGCTCGGGGTCGGTGGGCGCGCCGCGCCGCCACGTCCGGTCGCCGATGGCGTAGAGCGTCTTGTCCACCGCGCCGAGCCGCGCCCTCACCGCGCACGCCGGCGCCCGCCCCCCTCGCGGATAAGCCCGCCCGGAGATCAGGAGCTCTCCCCTCGGCTTGGGCATTCCCATGTCGAGCACGGCGTCCTTGCCGAGCTCGGCCGCGGTGAACTTCCAGAGATCGATCTCCGAGAGGAGAGCTGCCGGCGGACCGAGCGAGAAGAAGGCGAGGATCGTGACCGATAGATAGCAGTCGCTGCCGTCCTCGAAGACCCGGTGGAGGAGGCCGAGCTTCTGGGGTTTGATCGTCTTCATGAGGAGGGGTGGCGCGCCGCCGGAGCGCAGGCCCGCGGCCTCGGCGCTGAGGGGATGCGAGGCCGCCGGGCTGGCTGTGGATCGTGGTTGCTGGGGGCCGCGTCGCGGCGCCACTGTCATCGAGCCGCTCGCATCCGTCAATGCGGTGGCCAGGAATCCGGCGGGAGTTTCAGGTGGGCGCCGCTACGCCTGCGCCATCGCCGCGGCGAAGCGCAGCAGCCCCTCGCCCCAGCCGCCGAGGATGTACGTGCGATCGTAGAACTCGGGCACGAGCGTGTCCTGGTATCCGGCGACCTGCACCAGGAACACGCGCACGTCGCGGTGCACGCGCGCGCGGTACGCTGCGACGAGCTTCGCCACGTCGATGTATCGCTCGTTCCAGGCGAACTCCGCGTAGTCCCTGGGGCGCGAGCCGTAGAGGCCGCCGTGTCCGGCCTGCATGTCGCTCAGCACGAACACGGCGTCCCAGCGCTGCCGCTCGCGGATGGCGCGATCCCAGAAGAGCCACACGCCGTTCTCGGTCGCCGTGCCGATCGTGCGGGCGATCTGCTCCGCGCGGTCGAGCTGCGAGAAGACGCTCTCCTTCTTGCGCACGGCGAAGCTCTCCAGCCGGTCGCCGAACACGCCGAGGTGCCCGTCGTCCGCGCGCATCCCGGCCACGACGCCCGTGAGGTTCGCGATCGTGGAGACGCGCATGGTCCCGAGGCTGCTCGTGGTCGTGCTCTGCGCGGAGCCGCTGTTGTCGCAGAGCACCATCACCCGGCCAGGGAAGTGCGGCGCCTGGCCGAGGGAGCGGTGCAGGCACTGCTCGACGGCGTCCAGCACGGCGCCCGGCGCGCGGTCCTTCACCGCGCAGTAGGCGCTGTAGTACCGGAAGGGGAGCTGCTTGCCCTCCGCCGCCGTCGCGACGAGCTTCGGCAAGAACGCCTCGGCCGGCACGCCCGCCTCGATGAGGTTGCGCAGGTTGCGCAGCAGGGCCATGTGGCCCATGACCGGCAGCGCCTTGCGCCACGCGCAGCGGTTCGAGCCGCGCGACGAGATGATCGACTCCCAGGTGCGGCCGGTCGCGCGGAGCGCGCCCTTCGCGAGGCGGTCCACGCTCGGGCTCTTCGGGTGAACGAGGTTCACGACGTCCACGGTCTTGCTCCCCTTGCCCTCGAGCCGGTACTTCGCGAGGGCGTGATCGTCGAAGCGCTCGAGCGCGTCGCGGAGCGCGCGCTTCAGCGCGTTCGGCACCGGCTTGCCGAACCGGTAGAGCTGGTACGCGAGCGCGACCGCCGGCTCGTCCGCGCGCTGGAGGACGCGCGGCGCGAAGCGGCGCACGAGGCCCGTCCCGCGCACGGACGCGGTGTTCGCCGCGCGCACCAGGATGACCTGGGGCGTCGTGCGCAGGTGCTCCTCCTCGCGCAGCCGCGCCGCCTCGGCGAGCGTCGCCTCCGGATCGGCCGCGAGCGCCTCGTCGATGGCCTTCTCGATCAGCGCCGCCGGCGAGAGCTTGCGCCACTCGGCCGGGTCGACGGCGCCGAGCGTCTCGCGCAGGCGCTTCACGTCGGCGTCGGAGAGCCGCGCGCCATCGGCGGAGTGCTTCTTCTTCGCCTTCACCGGGCGCGGGTCCGCCGGCTCGCGGTGGTAGTACATCGGCTCGCCGAAGAAGCACGACGAGGCCGCGAGGCGGAGGCGCTTCAGCGGATCGGCGATGTCGAAGGAGCGGCCGCCCATCCAGTTCAGGTGCGACGCGCTGTCGTGCTTGGCCTTGCGCTTGAGCTGCTGAAAGAACGCCATGATGATGCCTCCTTCCTCGGCGCACGCGCGGCGAGGGGTCGAGAAGAAGGGCGCAGCGCGGAGGATGGTGGTCACGGGGGTTGTCGTATCGGAACGAAGGAACCGTGACGCTCACTGCCGCGCTGCGCCCTTGTGCCAGAGGCGGGACTCGAACCCGCGACCTCGTCCTGAGAAGGGAAGTAACCCCGGAGCTCACTGCCGGCGCTCATCGCGCCGGAGAACACCGTCCGGAGTTGTTTCGTGCTCTGACCGCTGAGCTACTCTGGCGTGGACGCTGAGGGGTATTGCAGGGAGGATGCCAGGCGGGCTCGGGCGGGGTTTCCCTGGGGAACCCGTGTGGAGCGGGCGGGGGACGCTGGGGTGGCCTATCCTGGCGGATAAATACTTAGACGAAGCGATAGAGGAGGGGCGCGTCGCCGCGGGCGCGGGGGCGAGCTGCTGCTGGCCGAGGTCCCGCCGCCCGGCCGGCGGCTGCGATGAGGCCCTGGGGCCGGGCGTACCGGGGCGCACGGCCGGGGACGGGGCCGGCGCGGCACCGGGCGGATGGCCCGAAGGGGGCCGGGAGGTCGCGACCGTGGCCGGCGCTCGTGACGAGCGCGCCCGGAGGTCGCGACCGATCACACGGCATGATTTCGACGGATCGGAAAGGTCGCGACCCAACGCACCGCATGATTTCGACGGATCGGAGAGGTCGCGACCTATCGCACGGCATGATTTCGACGGATCGGAGAGGTCGCGACGTGGGCGGGGCTGTGAAACGAGGGAGCGGGTTGGTCGCGGCTTCCCCGGCGACTGCGGGCCGAGGGGGGCTGAGGTCGGGATCGTGGTCGAGCCTGCGGTGTGCGCCGCCGAGCCGCGTTGCGCGCTGCCGCTTCGTGTACAGTCGCGCTACGCGTTCGAGCGCGCCGTCGACGCAAGGACAGGATGAGCACCGCGACCGTCGAGTTTGCCGGCATCGAGCTCCTCAGCCCGTGCCCCCACTGCAGCGCGCCGATGGCGGTCAACACGCTGACCGACCGGTGCCGCTGCTCGAGCTGCCTGATGGAGTCGGCGCTGCCGCCGTCGGTCTGGGACGAGGCGCTGCGCGGCGTCGAGAAGGACGTGGTGCAGTTCGCGCCCGCGTACCTGCGGCACGGCCCGGAGTGGGGGGAGGGCGGTCCGCCGCCGGGGCCGCACGTCGAGTGGCTACGCGGGCACGACGCGCCGCCGTGCCGGCGCTGCCAGCGGCCCATGCGCGTCGCGCCGCAGGGGGGCTGCGTCTGCGCGGCGTGCGGGGCGGGGCGCGCGATCCTGCCGAAGCCGCCGTGGCTGCCGGCGGACAGCTCGGTGCTCGGGTTCGTGAGCGACGAGCCGGCGGTGGCCGAGGAGCGGCCGCGCGAGCCGGTTCACGTTGCCTGCACCCAGTGCGGCGGGCCGCTCGTGGCGGACGGGTCGAGCCGGATCGTGCCGTGCGGCTACTGCGCGGCGCGGGTGGCGTTGCCGGACGCGGTCTGGGCTGCGCTGCACCCGCCGCGTATGAAGAGGCGGTGGTGGCTCGCGGTGTACGTGGCGGACGATCCGCGGCGGGGGCCGGCGCGATCCGACCTATTTGCCGAGCCGGCGGCGTGGGCCGTCTTCATCGCCGTGGTGGTACTGCCCTGGCCTGTGGGGCTCCTCCTCACTTTTCTTGATTGGCGAGTCGAAATCATCGTCGCCTGCATCCTCACGACGATCACCGTCATCGGTGCCCTGTGGCTCCGAGGACGCTGGCTTTACCGAACCACCTGCCGCCCCGAGCACGAACTCGTGGGCCGCCTGGTTGGCCCTTGGCGTTTGCGGCACACCGCCAGTGTGCTTATTACGAAGCCGCATCAGCCGGACGTGGTTCTGTCACGTGCAGTTCTGCGGCACGTCAGCGCAGAGCGGTTCGCCGAGCTCGGCGGTGCTGGCGGCAAGGTCCGCGCTTGGATGATCCCAGGAAGAATAGATCGGGTTCACGTCGAGGCGGTGCCTTCCGTGCTGGAGTAGGAGCTTTGCTTGCCCTGCTCGCGAGGTGCAGGCCACCTCGTACGACTATACGATCGAGAAGATGCCCGTGAGCATCGTTCGAACGGCATTCTTGTCGACTACCGTGCCGGCGTTCTTCATGTTGACTGCGTTGTTCTGCATCTTGAAGCCGGCGAAGTCGATCTTCATGCCGGTTACATCCATCTTCTGAGCTCCAATGTTGATGCTCCTGCCGAATGTCTTCACCTCGACGACGACGCCTTTCATGTCGAGGCCGATGAACGCCGATTTGTACATCGATCGCTCGTTCCAGCTCGCGATCAGCGTGTCCACGAAGCCTTTCGTTTCCTTGTGGCTCCCCGCATTGGTGACCTTGAACTCCGGCGCGTCGATCACGAAGCTCGGCGCCTTGATGGTGCCGCCCTCGCTGAGCTCCCACTTGATCCCCTTCGTCCCCCAGTCGAGCGCCCCCACCCGCCACTCGACGTTCCCGCCCTCCAGCTTCATCGTCCCGAACTTGTCCTCGTGCAGCCCCTCGACGGTCGTCTTGAGGCTCTTGAAGTCCTCGTCCACCGCGCCCGCCTTCGTGTGCTTCTTGCCATCCATCTCGGTGTCCTGGCTGGCGTAGCGCTCGGTCACGGCCTTCGCTGTCGTCTTCTGCGGCCCACCGACGGTCGTCGTCAGGGACGTGTCGTAGTTCTCCGTGACCGCGCCCTCGACATGGTCCTCCCGCTGACCCGCGACGTGGACCTTCTGGTCGCCGCCCACGTCCACCGTCTGGGTCGCGCCGACCGTGACGAGGTTGTCGCGATGCGCGTGGAGCTCGAGCAGCTCCTCGCCCTTCCTGTCCTCCATCATGATCTGGTTGAACCCGTCGCCCCCGGGCGACGTCTTGCTCTTCCAGATCGATCGCGTCTTCTCGGCCGGCAGCTTCAGCGGCGCGACGCTCCACGCGTTGTGAAGGCGGCCGACGACGACCGGCTCGTCCGGGTCGCCGTCGAGGTAGGCGATGATGACCTCCTCGTTCACGCGCGGCAGCATCACCATGCCGTAGTCGAGCCCCGCCCAGCCCTGCGAGACGCGGACGAAGCGGGTCGGATTGCCCTCGTGCTGGTCGCGCCGATCCCACCGGAACTCGACCTTGACGCGGCCGTGCTCGTCGACGTCGATCTCGTCCACGCCGGCCTTGTTGCCGACGACGAAGGCGGTCTGCGTGCCGACGATGCGCGGCTTGGGCCGGCGCGCCGGGCGCCAAGGATCCTCCGCCGGCACGCAGACGAGGACGTGCCGCCGCACCGGGCGCCCGTCGGCCCCCTCCGTCACCGCGCAGCGCGACCGGATCACGAGGAGCTGGCCGTTCACGTCGGCGCGCGGGTGCTTCTCGACCGTGAAGCGGCCGCCAGCGCCGAGCGCGAAGCTCGTGTGGCACTCGAACGTGCGCCTCTCCGACCGGGCCTCCTCCAGGTACCGCCTGGCCAGCGCCTCGCCGCGCTTCTCGGAGGCGGCGGTGAACCTGTTCGTCGCGAACTCGTACCGCTCGAGCGTCGCCTCGCGGACGAAGGCCTTCTGCGAGGTCTCGGCACGCTGCTCGAGCACGTACTCCGGCTTCTTGAAGTCGTAGTCGCGCACCGTGACCATCGACGTCTCGATCGACGAGGTGACCGCGATGAACGAGACCGTCGGCTCCGCCGCGCTCATCCCGGCGCCCGTGGGCGGCACGAACGGCACCCGCGGCGCTCCGTCGTCGGTGAAGGCCGTGTCCTCGGTGAGCACCCAGTCGCTGCTCCCGGACCCGTGATCGAAATAAGAGATGAGGCCCTCTTCCGCGAGGGCGCGGAACATGAAATCGAAGTCGGTCTCCCCGTACTGGACGCGGTACTCGCGCGCCGGCCGGTCCGGCGAGGCGATGAGCGAGCTCGGCGCCGGGATCCGGCCGCCGTACGCCCCCACCACGACCCGGGCGACGTCGTCCGCCGTGAGGTCCTGGAAGATGCGGTGATCCGCGCCCCGCGTGGTGAGCCAGAGCGGGGGCACCACGACGAGCTCGTAGCGCGACACGCCGGTGGGCTCCGCCGAGAGCTGCCGCACGCGACGCACGATGCCGTGCACCCTCTTGAGGAAGGGCTCTCCCTTGAGCTCGACGACGATCTCCTCGCCCACGACGCCGGAGAGGTCGACCTCCGGATCGGTGGTCGTCACCTCGAGCGTCAGCTCGAAGAGCTCGTTGAGCGCATCCCTGTACTCGAACTGATGGACCTCGAAGCCGGTGACTCCGGATCCGGGGAACGTCAGGCTCACGTCGATGGCCATGGTCGGGTCTCCTCGAGGTTCGCGCCGGCGGGCGCGGCGTTCATCGGGGCTCGTGCGGACTCTTGCCGACGGCGGAAGAGCGAGCTCGATGCTGCCAGTAGAGCTCCTGCCAGCGCCGGTGCGCCGCCTCGTCGCGCGCGAGCCGATCGCGCCAGAAGCGGTCCACGGCGAGGCGCGCGTCGGGCTGGCCGAGGCCGTATCGGCCGAAGAGGGCCTCGGCGTCGCCGGGAGCTGCGGCGAGCTCGGCGCAGAGGGACGCGTACTGCTCCAGCGAGAGCGCCGGGACCGCGGGCGGGCTCGAGGGAGCGGCAGGCGCGGCGGGGGCGCTGGACGAGAACGGCATTACCGCCGGCGCGGGCGCTCCGGACGTCGGGTGCGTGCCGGTCAGGCTGGTGAAGCCGCGCATGCCTCGGGGCACAACGGCCGTCTCTGCGGCCGGGGTCGCGGGAGCCGGCGGGGCAGGGGGACCGAACGGCAGCACGGGCGCGGTGGACGCGGCGCCGGAGACGGGATGGGTGCCACGGAGATCCCCGAACCCCCGCATGCCCGGCGGAACCAGCGATGTCGGATCCGCCGGCTTCGGCGCGGGGGGAAGCGCCTCCGGTTGCGCCGTGGAGGTCGAGGCGTCCCTCGCCGTGAACGGGAGCGCCGGGCCGCTCGGCGCGTCCGACGCGCCCGCGGTCCCCTGCAGCGTGAAGTGCCTCATCCCCTCGGGCACCAGGGAGATCGACGAGGCCCTGGACACCGGCGCTTCGCGCGCAGCGAGCTCGGAGCCCGACACGGCCGGCGCGGCGCGCAGGTAGCTCGGCACTGCCGGCGCGCGGCTCGGGGCAAGCTCGCCGAGCGAGCGCGGTGCCCCGTCCGGATCGAGCGGCGCCGATGGTTCCTGGCGCGCTGCGCCGCCCACCTCGGCGGCGCGCGCCTTCGCTGCTGCCTCCGGGGGCAGCGCGTGCGACCGGGGTCGCAGCGCGTTGGGCGACGGGATCATCAGCAGGCTCTTGAGCTGTTTCGTGATCATCGCTGTCGGCCGTGCCGCCGCTCCCGCGCTCTCCAGGCGACTGCCCGCATCAACGCCAGCGACAGTTATCATGGCGCTGGCGTCTTGACGCAAGAACGCACGGCACCGACGGTGCGCGGCGCCACGCGCCGGGCTGCGCTGCGGAGCTCCAGAGCACCGGCGCGGCACCATGCTGCGGTCTCCGCGCAGCTGCGGCGCTGCACGGAGCTCCGCTCGTGCTGGACGCATCGACAGTGGTCGTTCTGTGCCTGTACCCTGCGGGCATCCGGCACCAACCGGAGAGCTCGAAGCGCTTCGTCTCGCCATGGCGCGCAAAATTCCCTCCCTCCGCTCGCGCGTGTCAGGTAGAGAGCACCGGCTGTGGCCGCCTGCTGCTCATGCCACCGCGCTCGGCGGCGTGTCTGGCCGGTGGACGCGGCGGTCTCCGACAGGCCCTGAACGCGCCCGCGCAGTGGAGTTGCTCCGATGTCCGATCCCACCATCTACCAGCGCGACATCCAGGAATATGGCCGCTTCACCGCGTCGCAGATCCAGCGGCTCGTCGTGCCGGTCGACGCGGGCTTCAAGCAGGCCCTGCGCGCCGTCACCGCGCGCCTCGTCGCCGCGACCGAGGCCCTCTGCGAGGCGAAGCGGAAGGCGATCGCCGCTGCCGTGGCCCCGCCAGCGCCGCGCGCCCTGAAGAAGGGTCAGGTCGATCCGGTCGCGGCGGCCCGCGACCTGATGCGTCGCCTGGTCGAGCACGCGGCGTCGCGGCCCGGCGGGACCGCGCTGGCCCGCAGCCTCCTCCAGGGCCAGACGCTCGCCACGGTGCTCCGTCGCCGCCCCGCGGAGCTCGCGGCGGCGCTGACGCACGCGCTCGAGGTGGTCGAGCAGAACGAGCGTCGGCTTCCGGATCACGAGGCGTGGGCGGCCGAGCTCCAGCGCTCCCGCGAGGCCCTCGATCCGCTCCTCAGGAGCGTGCGCAAGCGCCGCCTCGCCCGCCGCGCCATCACGCCCGAGATGAAGGCCGCGCGCGACGAGTGGCTCAACATCTACGGTGCCGCGAAGCTCCTCGTGGAGAGCGTGCTCCGGCTCCACGGCAAGGTGTCCTTGATGCCGGAGATCTTCGAGGACCTGGCGGACGCGACCCGCGTTGTGACCAGGTCGACCCCACCAGCGCCGCGTTCACCGACCGACGCACCCGCGCCCTCCTGATCACCGCTCTCCGCCTCCGACACGCCTCCGCGGACCCCTCTCACCTCGGGCCGGGCAGCCCGGAGGCCCGGCCCGCCCGCGCTCCCGAACAACAAAGGTCCTTACCGTCCCCCGAGGTGCGTCCGGAAGAACCGAACGAGGTGCCCGTACTGGAGCACCTGGTTGTCCCGCTTCTGCGCCCCGTGCCCCTCGTCGGGGAACAAGATGAGCTCTGACGGGATCTTCTTTGCCTCCAGCGCCCGCTGGATCTGCACCGACTCGCCGGCAGGCACCCGCGGATCCGTCACCCCCTGCACGATCAGCAGAGGCGCCTTCACCTGGTCCAGGTACGTGATCGGCGACAGCTTGATCAACGCCTCCCGGTCCTTGTCCGGATCACCGTACTCCGAGATCCGGAGGATGCGCCGATAAGGCGCCGTGTTCTGGAGGAACGTGACCAGGTTGCTCATGCCGACGACCGCCGCCCCCGCGTCGTAGGCCCCGGCGAACATCGTCATGCCGATCAGCGCGGAATAGCCGCCGTAGCTTCCGCCGAAGATGCCGACCTTGGGCGGCCGGCCCTCGTGGCCGAACGTCGCCCGGACGAACTTCGCCGCGTCCTCGATGTCGGTGATGACGCCGAGCCGCTTCGCGCCGTCGTCGGCGTGCAGCCACGTCTTGCCGTAACCGTCGCTCCCGCGGACGTTCGGCTCGACGAACACGAACCCCGCGTCGACGAAGATCTGCGCCCGCGCGCTGAACCCCGCCCTGACCTGGCTCTCCGGGCCGCCGTGGAAATGCACGATGACCGGACACGGCCGCTCGCACCGCGCGGGGCGGCGAACGAACATCGGGATCTGCGCCCCGTCGCGCGCCGGATAGGACTCCAGCGTGGCCGCCGCGAACGCGTCCGGCGCGATCTCGGGCATGCTCGGGGCGTGCCACTGGGTCAGCTTGCCGGTCGTCCAGTCGAGGACATAGCCCGTCGCAGGCGACCTCGAGGTCTCCAGGAGAAGCGTCGTGTACCGGCCGTTCCGCGTCGTCGCGAGCGGCACCACATGATCGGCCGCCGGAAGCGCCGGCAGCTTGACCTCGCGGTGCGTCCGCGCGTCGAGCGCCCGGAGCCGCGTGTAACCCCGCTCGTTCACCGTGTAGAGGATCCGCGTCTTCGCCCGATCGATGGAGAAGGCGCTGACGTCGAACGGGATCTCCGGCGTGATCGGCGTGAGCTTCCCCGCCTTCCAGCTGTAGAGACGGCGGTACTCCCCGAGTCGCGGCGTGAGGACGATGACCTCGCCGGGCGCCGCGCCGTACATGGCCTTGTAGTCCTCGCGCTCGCCCTGCCCGAACAGCGGAGTCAGCGTGCCGGCCGCAGGATCGGGCTTCGCGGCGCCCTTCGCGCCCGGCGCCCACTCGTAAAGCTCGCTCATGTTGGAGCCCACGTCCTTCGCCAGCAGCATGCGGCCGTCGCGCGCGGCGTCGACGGCGCGCCAGATGCCCTCGCGATCGAACACGAGCTCTCGCTGCTTCGACGCGATGTCATACCGGTAGATGGCATACGCGTCCTTCCTGATGTCGTTGGCTCGGTAGTAGACGTGCCGCCCGTCGTCGGCGACGAGCTGGAGCTGCGTCTGCACGCCAGACTTGTGCTGGATGGCGAGGAGCGGGCCGCCCTTCGCGTCCTGGAGGTAGAGCCCGGGGTTCTCCTCACCCTTGCGGTCGCGCGACAGGACGAGGTGCGCGCCGTCCGGCGTGACGTCCTCCACCACCGTCGGATCCTCGCCGCCCGTGAGCTGCAGCGGGAAACGCAGCGGCCCGTCGAGCCGGAAGACCTGCCTCGTCCCCGTGATCGTCCAGGTGAAGTAGAGCGCCTTGCCGTCCGGCCCCAGGACGCCGCCGCCGGGGGCGCGCACGTCGAGCAACCCCTGGATCTGGCGCGACACCTCGTCCGGGAGCGGAGGCGGCGCATACCGTGCGAGGATCTCGGGAGAAACGCTGGTCGCGCCGTGCCCCTCGTACCCCGGCTTCTCGGGCGCGGGCGCAGGCCGCGGCGCCTCGGTCGGGGCTGCCGGCGCCGGCCGCGCGGACGCGGCTGGGATGGGCGCGGGCGGCGCCGAGGCTGAAGGGACAGGCGCGCACGCCGCCGGGAGGGCGAGGAGGGAGAGCAGCGCGCCGCCGCGGCGCCGGCGCTGCCTGGAGGAAGGCGACATGTGGGACATTTCGCCGGAGCGGCCGCGCCCCGGCAAGGTCAAAGGCCGCGCGGCGCGGGCGCCCGGCTCAGTCGGGCTCGCCCGGGAGCTTCAGGCGGCCGAGGGCCGCCTCCGCCGCCGCGAGCTGCGACGCGATCTTCCGCAGCATCTCGGCCTCCTCCCCCTGGAGCGAGATGTTCGGGACGAGCGCGTTCAGCGCGCGGCGGTTGTACGCGAGGCCGAGCGGCGAGCCCTTCTCCAGGTTCATCGCCATCGACTCGGCCAGCACCGCCAGCGCCTCCCGGTGCAGCCCCTTCGCCGAGAGCACCTCCGCGAGCGCGGCCGTCGAGCGGGCCAGGCCGATGAGATCGCCGAGCGCCTCCTCGGCCTCGATCGCCGCGGTCAGGCGCTGCGTCGCGCGATCGAGGCGACCCTTGCGGAGCTCCAGCCGGCCGATCGTCTCCCAGACGCGGGCGAGCTCCCGGGTGTCCCCGAGCTGCTTGTAGGTGCGCTCCGCGGCGAGCGCGTGGTCGATCCCCATCGAGAGCGCGTCGGACTCGCGCCCGGGGCGGGCGGCGACGTGGAGCGGGATCCGCGCGAAGAGGTGGTCCGTCTCCGCGAGCTCGACGCGCGCCACCGGATCGAGCCGGGCCCGCTCCTCGAAGACCCGGCGCGACTCGGTCAAGAGGTGCGTCGCCCGGACCGGATCGCCCATGCGCACGTAGACAGCCGCCTGGTCGTTGAGCAGCCGGGCCGAGCCGAGCGCGTCGCCGGCGTCGAGCAGCAGCCGGCTCGCCGTCGTCAGCTCGTCCAGCGCGCGCTCCAGCGAGCGCATGTCGCCGATGTCGTAACAGACGCTCGCGATCAGCGCGGCGAGCTCGGCGTGCAGCTCGGGCGGGTCGCCCTGCGCGAGGAGCGCGCGCGCGGCGTCGAGCACCTCGAGGGCGCCCGCGAGCGTGAAGGCCGGATCCGGGCCGGCCGCCTGCCACTGCACGCGGCCGATTCCGGCGAGCGCGCCGATGCGGAGCCGCCGGCGCGCGGGGGTGGGCGGCATGCCGTCGAGGAGCGCGAGCGCCTTCTGCCCGTAGCTCAGCGCCTGGACGTACGCGCCCATGGCCGCCGCCTCCGCCGCGGCCGCGCGGTAGCGGCGCGCGGCTTCCTCCAGCTCGCCCGCCTCGGTCAGGTGGGCCGCCGCGCGCGCGTCGCGGGCCCGGCGTCCGGCGCCGTGCAGCGCGGCGCCTGCAGCGCTCGCCGCCTCGGCGCGGTCGGGCGCCGGCGGGGCCGGGTGCAGGGACAGGCCGAGCGGGGCCGCGGCGCGCAGGGAGCCGGCCGCGGCGCGCGCCGGGTCGACGAGGCGCGCCGGGGCCGCGGAGTCGGCCGCGGCGGGCCACGGCAGGTGCGGGCGGGATGGGCCGGAGGGCGATCGATCGGACAGCGCTGCCGGGACGCGCAGCGAGGCGCCGCGCACCGAGCGGATCGGCTCGTCGAAGGAGGCGCCGCCGCCGGCGGGCGCGAGATCGGGGGGCACGCGCACTGGGCCGGGGATGGGCGCGTCCAGCGAGTCGGGCGGGGCGTCGAACCGGACCGATTCGGGCGGCTCGGAGAGGCGGCGGCTCTCCGGGCTGCGGTGGAACAGCTCGGCGTAAGGCCACGGCGGGTTGCCGGGCCCGGCGGGCGCGATCGGCGTGGGACGCTCCTGCGCGGCGCGCGGCGGCGCGCGGCGGGCGCTGTTCGTGGGCGCGCCGCTCGCGCCTGCATGGGCCATCGCCGGCGGCGGCCGCAGCGTGTCGGCCGCGCGCGGCGCCACGCTGCGCGCGGCCGGGAGGCCGGGCTCGAGGTCCTTGTCCTGCTCCTCGATCGCCGGTGCGCCGCTGCCCTCTGCCGTCCCCCCGGCGGTCGCGCCGGGCGACGTGGCCGCGGGCGATGCCGCTGCGGGCGACGGCGTCACCGCGATCGTGCGCGGCGTCGCGATGGCGGGCACCGCCGTGGTGGACGCAGGCGCGGCCTGGCTCGGCGCTGCGCCGGGCTTCGCCAGCGCCGCGGCGGCCCGCGCGACCGCGTCGTCGCCGCGCGCCGCGCTCAGGCTCGCCCCGCTGAGGACGTGCCGCTCCACCGGCGACATCAGGACGGCCGCGCTCTGGGTCGGCGGCGCGGCGGCGTGCGCGGGCGCGGCGGCGTGCGCGGGCGAGGCGGCGTGCGCGGGCGAGGCGGCGGCGTGCGCGGGCGAGGCGGCGGCGTGCGCGGGCGAGGCGGCGGCGTGCGCGGGCGAGGCGGCGGCGTGCGCGGGCGACGCGGCGATGTGCGTCGACGAGGCGCCGGGTTGCGCGGGCGGCGCGGCGCCAGGGCCCTTCGGGTCAGCCGCGGCCGCGGCGGGCGGCTCACGCGCCGGGGCGTCCGGCTCGAGCACGTCCTCGCTGAGGAGCGTCGCGAGCCGCCGGTGCCACACGCGGGCGAGCGAGGGGAGGATCGACCTGCGGAGCGCCACGACGGTCTCCTGCGGGAGGTGGAAGCGCCCCTCGCCGCGGTCCTCGAGCGGGACGCCCACGTCCGCGGCGCGCTGGAGCGCCTCGAGCACGTCGACCGCGTCGACGCGCAGGAGCGCCGCGACGAGCTCGCTCTCGAACCCCGAGCCGACGATCGCGCCGGCGCGGAGCACCCGGAGCACCTCGCCGGGGAGCTCGCGCAGCGCGACCTGCGGCGGCGGCGGGGGCGCGGTCACGCTCGTCAGCGTGGTCGTGCCGTCCGGCGGGCGGAGGATGGCGTCGGCCCCGAAGGAGGCGCGCACCGCGCCGAGCAGCTCGCCGGCGGGGCCGGTCGGCGCGTGCAGGCGGAAGGACAGGACGAGCGCGACCCGGAGCGCCTCGTGGCGGGACACGACCCGCCGCAGGACGTCGAGCGTGGCATGGTCGGCGAGCTCCACCGCGTCGAAGACGATGGCCCACCGGCGATCGGTCTGCTGCGCGAGCCGGTTCACGGCGTCGATGAACTCGGCGTCGGCCATCCGCTCGTGCACGTCGCCGAGGAGCCGGCGCCGGAGCCCCGAGACGACGCGGCTCCGCGCCTGATCGAGCAGCGGCGGCGCCCCGCCGACGAGCCGCTCGACCTTGGTCCGCACCTCGTGCAGCGGTCCCAGCGCCGCCTCGGGGACATCGCAGCGCACGCGCAGGACGCGCAGCCCGAGGTGAGACGGAGGCTCTCCGGGGATGATGTCCAGCAGGGCCGTGTGCCGGCCCTCAGAAACGCGCTGCCAAAGCTGTTCCACGGTCCGCTCCTTCCGTCGGGCTTGCTCGGAGGCTTCGCACGACTGCGCCCGCTCTTTGTAAACGCTTCCCGCGCCAGACGGCACGGGAATGACAGCCGTTTTCCGCCGGAAGCTTGCCTGGGACGCACCTGGCCGCCGGGCCGCGCGCGGGGCTCCGCGGCGCGCCGGCCCGGGTCACCGGCGCCGGGTGGACCTGTGGATCTCGCCGTCCTGCGAGAGCACGTGGTGCTCGCCGCGCGCGTCCTCTCCGGAGGACGTCACGCGCGAGTGCGCGTTCGTCGGGTCGAGGAGCGGCTTCCGGTCGGCGGGCTCGGTCGCGCGCCGCGGGGCTAGTAGCCCCAGAGGAACTCCGCGCGGGCGAACGCGGTGAAGTAGCTCCCCGGACCGTCGCCCGCGCCGGGGAGGAGCAGCGTGTACTTGCCGGCGAAGCCGGCGGCGAACTCGCGGTTGAAGGCGTAGTCGATGCCGAACGGGATCGAGACCCCGAACTGGCCGCGGTGGCAGCCCGGCCGGCCATACGAGCCGCAGGGCGCGAGGCGCACGCTGTCGTACGCGCCGGTCATGAGGCCGACGTAAGGGACCCACTGCAGGATGTCGATGACGTACGCGGCGCCGGCCGACGCGCCGAGGAACATGAGATCGCCGCCCGGGTGCGACGCGGTGTTGAGCTCGACGAGCGCGTTGAAGGCGTCCGTGAGGCCGTAGGAGAGGTGCAAGCTGCCGCCGATCCCGGGGTACGTTCCGCCGTCCGCGAGGAGCGCGTAGCCGACGCTGGCGCCGGCGTGCCATTGCCGTTCAAAGGCGTCTGCGCGGGAGGGGGCGAGGAGCGCGACGAGCGCGAGCGCGGCGGCGGTGAGCGGGGCGGCAGGGGAGCATCTCATGGTCGGTGGCGGCGAACGGCCCGGAGCGCCCCGCGTCGAACTGCGGGTCGCAGGTGGCGACGCGCGCCCCGGGCTCTCGATGTGCGCGCGCGGCGCGAGGCTAGCATGCGCGCCGCGGGAATCCTCAGCGGAGCTGCTCGCGGCGCGGCGCGCGGGAGACCCCCGCGTCCTCTTCCTCGAACTCCTCCGCGTAGATCCGCGCCGCGGGGTCGGGCGCGCCGTCGCGCGCATCGACGCGGAGCGAGGGCTGGGGGAAGCGGACGCCGGGTTGCCCCGAGATGCCGGGGAAGGTGTAGAGGATGTCGCCGCGCTCGCCGATCTCGACGCCGACCTCGTCGGGGCGCTGCTTGGCGAGCTCGGTGAGCAGGGCGTCCGCCTCCGAGGCCGGCAGGTCGAGCACGACGCCGACCTCCTGCGCGGTGAGCGGGCGGCGGCGGTGCGACGCGAGCGAGAAGATCGCCTGGACCTGCGCGTCGCGCGAGGCCTTCACCCCGGAGCGCGAGAGCTTCCGCCCGCCGATGAGCAGGAGCAGGCCGACCGTGAGGGCGACGAACCCGATCGGCAGGCCGATCGCGAGGCCGGCGATCGAGCCGGGGAACAGCGCGGCAGCGCCCAGGCCGAGGAGCAGCGCCAGCGCGGTGCCGCCGATGAGGACCAGCCAGCCGAGCGCGCCGGCGACGGCCCCGCCGAACCGGGACGGCTTCCCCGCCAGGCTGACCGACTTGCCCGCGAAGGGCAGGCGCTCCCGGCCACACGCGGTGCAATACGCAGCGAGCCCGCGGTGGATGACGGGCGCGTTCTTTCCGCAATGAGGACACATGAGGACTCTCCCCGCGAGCGATCCGTCGCGAGCCAGGCTGTAGCGTAGGAACCGAGCACCTCCACCGCCAGCCGTACGAGGACGCGAGCTCCATGTTTTCTGGGCATGGGACGAAACGCCACGCCGCGGGGGTACGTCCGGGGTGCGCTGTAGGGGGCGCGGCTCAGAGGCCGAGGTAGCGCGCGATCTCGGCCCGGGTCGGGTCGGCGGCCACGGCGCGCAGGGCGTCGTGCCGGCGCTGCCACGCGGCCGCGCTGCTGTCGTCGCCGCGCCATCGCGCCGCCTCGGCCCGGGCGAACGTGTAGTGCCGGAGCGAGAAGCGCGCGGCGTCGATCGCGAGGAGGGCGTCGAGCCACACCTCGACGTCGCCCTCGCCGTCGCCGAGGAGCTGCGCGGCGAGCGCGGCGTACGGGACGAGCGCGGGCGGCGCGTCGCCGCGCCGGCGGAGGGCGGCGTAGCGGAGCGCGCGGCGCGTGGTCGGCGGGGCGTCGCGCGCGGCGCTCCAGGCGGCGAGGGCGCGCGAGAGCGCCGGCTGGTCGGCGCGCGCCCAGGGCGCGTCGAGGCTGGCGAAGCCGACCCACGGCCACGCGGCGGAGGGATCCGCCGGCAGCGCCGCGGGCGGGCTGCCCTGCCGGAGCGGCGCGGCCTCCGGGGGACGCGCGAGGGCGAGCCGCGTCCACCGCGCCCGGACGTCGAGCAGGTCGAGCCCGGGGCGCGCGCCGGGCGCGCCGCGCGCAGGGCCGGAGCGCGCGGCGGACTCCTCGTCGGCGAGGACGGCGGCGCGCGCGGCGTCGAGCCGGCGCCCGCGCGAGGCGAGGAGCTCGGCGCGCTGCAGGAGCACGGCGGCGCGGAGGGACGGCGGCGCCGCGGCGAGGTCGACGCGCTCGATCAGGTCGAGCGCGCGATCGCGATCGCCCGCCAGGAGCCACGCGCTCGACCGCGCGAGCGCGCGGGCCGCGTCCGGTGCGAGCTCCGGTGCGAGCTCCGGGGCGAGCGCCCCGAGGCGATCCAGCGCGTCGATCGCCGCCGGCGCGTCGCCTTCGAGGGCGAGCTCGCGCGCGGCGTCCAGCGCGAGGGCTCCGGCGGCGGCGCGCAGGGCGTCGCGCTCCGGCGGCGAGAGCCGAGGGGCGACGGCCAGCTCGGCGGCCCGCGCCGCGGCGCGCGCGCGGAGCGACCCGGCGACGGCGGGCCTCGCGAGCCCGCGCTCCGGCAGCCAGTCGATCGCGAGCGGCGAGCCCGCCCGCAGCGCCGGCGCAACGCCCGCCGGAGCGGCGCCCGCCGCTCCGATCGCCGCAGCGCCTTCCTCCCCGGTCGCGGGCTCGTCCCCCTCGGCCTCGGGCAGCGCGAGCGCGGCGGCTTCGGCCGCGTCGATCGCGTCGTCCTCTGCCAGCACGACCGCGAGCAGGTCCCTGCGGGCCTCCGGCGCGAGCGCGGCGGCGGAGCCGAGCAGGTCCCGGATCGCCCGCAGCGCGCGCTGCTTCGCCTCGGCGGCGCCCGGGCCGGCGATGGCGGCGGCGAGGCGGGCGCGCTGCGCGAGCCGCGCCTCGACGGCGTCGGCCACGCCGGCCTCCGGATCCTCGGGCGTCGGCGGAGGCTCCACGCCGGCCCGCGCCGCGCAGGCGACGAGGACGGCGCGGATCTCGCCCCAGTTGCGCGCCATGCCCGCGTGGCGCTTGGACGCCCGGTCGTTCTGGTTCAGCGTCAGGAGCTCGACGCCGCGCTTCGCCTCGGCGCTGTTGCCCAGGCAGAGGATCGCGCCGGTCGTCGTGCGCAGGTCCTCGTCGCGCGGATCCATCCCCGCGTAGCCGCTCGCGATCGCGAGCGCGCGCGGCAGGTCGCCCTCGGTGAGCGCCGCGCGCAGGGCGTGCACGCGAACGTGCCAGTCGGGCCAGCGGTCCGCCCGCTCGAGGAGCGCGCGGCGGTCGCCGAGCTTCGCCGCCTCGCGGCCGAGGCGCGGCGCGCCGCAGGCGGGCCCCAGCGCATCGAAGGTGATGCGCCGGGAGCCGGCGGCGACCATCGACTCGGTCGTGCCGAGCGCCTCGGCCGCGCTGGCGAGCGCCGCGCGCGCCGGGCGGCCGACGGCGGCGTCGATGTACTCGGCGACCGCGGCGCGCACGCCGAGCTCCTCGGCGTGCGCGCTCGCCGCCTCGTCGGTCCACGGCAGCCGGGACGGCAGCGCGAACCAGCGGATCTCGGGGCGGCAGTCGGGCAGCGCGGGGCCGCGCGGCGCCTCGATCGACGCGAGGCACGCGGCGGCGCTGCGCTTGCCGAAGGCGACCATCGCGACGGGGCCGAGGAGCGCGAGGGCGAGCAGCGCCGCGCCGGCCGCGGCGAGCGAGGCGGCGAGGGGCCGTAGCCACGGCGGGCGCGCCGCCGAGGCGCCGCGGCCGAGGGGGGAGCTCCCGTCGCCCAGGCGGGGCGGAGTCGTGGGCTGCGCGCGCACGCGACGGCTTTTAGCCCACGGCACGGCCGAGCGACACCGTTTGCCTGGCCGCGCCGCCGCAGCGCGCGCGCCGCCGCGGCGCGCCCGCCGCCGCAGCGCGCGCGCCGCCGCGGCGCGCCCGCCGCCGAGCATCGCGCCAGTGAGCCTCGCGCCGCCAGGCATGGCCGGCGGCGGCCGGCGTGGGTCAGGGCGCGCTCCGGCCCTCGGCGGCGACGGCCTCCGGGGCGAGGAGCGCGCCCGCGAGGTCGGCGACCCCGGAGAGATCCTCCACGCGGCCGACCTCGATGTCGAGCCCACGGGCGAGCTGCGGGGCGCTCGCGAGGGCGACCTCGGCGACGGTGAGCCTGCGCCCGGTCAGCTCGTGGAGCGACGTCACCCCGTGCTCGCGGATGCCGCAGGGCACGATCATCTCGAACCCCTTGAGATCCACCGCGATGTTGAGCGCGAAGCCGTGCATCGTGAGCCAGCGCGACAGGCGCACGCCGATCGCGCCGAGCTTGGCGATCTCGCGCGCCCACTCGGGGCCGCCCCACTCCTGCGGCGTCGCGCGATCGACCCAGACGCCGATCATCCCGTCCACCACGCCGGCCTCGACGTGGTGCTCGCGCGCGAGCAGGATCATCACCTCCGCGAGCGACCGCACGTACCGGCGCACGTCGCACCGGTCGGGCCTCAGATCGAGCAGCGGGTAGCACACGAGCTGGCCGGGCCCGTGGTAGGTGACGTCGCCGCCGCGGCCGGTCGCGACGAGATCGATGTCGCGCTCGTTCAGCGCGCGGGAGTCGAGCAGCACGTTCTCCGGGTTCGCCCGCGGGCCGAGCGTGATCACCGGATCGTGCTCCAGGAGCAGGATCGTGTCGCCGATCCGCCCCTCCGCGCGCGCCTCGATGAGCTGCTTCTGCAGGTCGTGGATCGGGGCGTAGCGGCGCCGGCCGATCCACGCGGCGCGCGCGCGCCTCGGCCCGGGCGCGGCCAGGGCGGCGTCCGGGTCCTGCGGGGGCTTCAGGAGGTCGCGGAGCGAGGTCGTCGGCATGGCTACTCGGGGATCTTCTCGCCCTGCGCGCGCCGCTCGTCGCGGTACGCCTCGATGTGCGTCGTGAAGCTGGCCGCGACCTCGGGGTCGAACTGCGAGCCCGAGCACCGCTCGATCTCGGCCACCGCGACCTCGTGGGGGAGCGCCCTGCGGTACGAGCGGTCGCTCGTCATCGCGTCGTACGTGTCGGCCACCGAGATGATGCGCGCGATGATCGGGATCTCGTTGCCCCGCATCCGGAGCGGGTAGCCGCGCCCGTCCCATCGCTCGTGGTGCAGGTGCACCCCGGGGATGAGCGGGTGCAGGAACTTGATCGGGTCGAGGATGTCGCGCCCGTAGGCGGGGTGCCGCTTGAAGACCTCGTACTCGTCGTTCGTGAGCTTGCCCGGCTTGTTCAGGTTGAGCACGCACCCGATCTTGCCGATGTCGTGCATGAGCGCGCTCTGCCGCACGATCTCGATCTCGTGCGGGCCGAGGCCGAGCCGCTCGGCCAGCATCACCGCGTAGATCGCGACCCGATCCGAGTGGCCCGCGGTGTAGCGATCCATCTTGTCGATCGCCTTGGCGAGCCCCTCGATCGTCTGCTGGAACGTCGCCTGGAGGTCCTGGTAGAGCCGCGCGTTCTCGATGGCCGCCGCCGCGCGCGACCCGATGATGCTGAGCAGCTTGCGCTGCCCCTCGTCGAAGCGCTTCGTCCGCGTGAACGACGCGACGGAGATGAAGCCCATGAGGCGCTTCTGGATCCGGAGCGGCACCGCGACCAGCGACTGCAGCGGCAGCGCCGGCTCGGCCGCGAAGAACCTGAGCCCCTTCATGCCCTGCTCGAGGAGCAGCGCGTCCGGGCGGAAGTGCTCGAGCACGAGCGTCGGGTCGAGCCGGCCGAGGTCGGCGTCGGCGGGGACCGACGCGCCGCGGAGGTGCTGCCGCTCGAAGAAGCTCCCCTCGCCGTCGTCGAGCCACGTCGAGATGAGATCGCCGCGCACCTCGTGCAGGCAGCTATCGGCGACGGTCTCGAGCACCTGGTCGAGCGAGAGGCTCGCCGCGATGGCCTCGCTCACCTTGTAGAGCGACACCGCCTCGCGCAGGCGGATGTTCTCCGCGGCCATCCGCTGCTTCTCGATCCCGCGCTGGACGACGTGCACCACCTCGTCCAGCTTGAACGGCTTGAGCACGTAGTCGTAGGCGCCCCGCTTCATCGCGTCGATCGCGGTCTCGACGGTGCCGAAGCCCGTCATGATGACCGTGAGCGCGTTCGGCGCCGTCTTGCCGATCTCGTCGAGCAGCGCGATGCCGCCCATCCGCGGCATCTTGAGGTCGCTGATCACGAGGTCGTAATGGCCCTTCGTGAGCTCGTTCAGCGCGCTGGTGCCGTCCTCCGCCGTGCGGACGTAGTAGCCCTCCATGCCGAGGAAGTCGGCCAGCATGTCGCGGATCACCTTCTCGTCGTCCACGACGAGGATGCGAGGGCGGTCTTCTGGAAACGTGGACATGCCGCCGGCAAGCCTACCAGATCCGCCCGCTGCTCATCGATCCAAGGTGGGATCAGGTCGGGCACGCGAGCCGACCCG
This sequence comes from Sorangium sp. So ce119, assembly GCF_051524405.1. Classification (NCBI taxonomy): domain Bacteria; kingdom Pseudomonadati; phylum Myxococcota; order Polyangiales; family Polyangiaceae; genus Sorangium; species Sorangium sp. So ce119. The sequence goes on from NZ_CP150310.1 coordinate 2,260,345, forward strand.
CGCCTCGGCGTAGCGCGAGGCCCCGCGCCCCGCCGGTGGTGCCGGGGTCACGACGCTCCGCCGCGGGCCTGGTGCCGCGGCGCGGGCGAGATGTCGCGGGGAGCGGGGAGGGGAAGACCGGCGCGAGAGCGCACCGGCAGGGCCGGGCGCGGCCGGCCGCCGTGCCGCAGGCGGGCACAGCCGTGCGGCCGCTCAGTCCTCGTCGCCGGTCGAGATGATCGGGTGCCGGATGGTCCGGGGCGACTCGTCCAGATCCGGGACGCGGATCGAGATGGGCCCGGGGCTGCGGATCGAGGGCGGCGGCGCGGACTCGGAGTCGTCGGTGCGCAGCGGGATCATCCTGCTGCTCGGCGCCGGCTCGTCCGTGGCGGTGCTCGTCACGGCCACGGCGCGCTGCTCGCCGAGCGCGTGCTTCTGCTCGAGGAAGCGGAGGACCGAGGGGCCGGTCGACCGCTCGAGCGCGGACCGCAGATCGCCGGGCAGCGTCGACTCGATGATCATCTTCACCCCGGTGCGGGGGTGCTCGATCTCGATGCGCACGAGGTGCACGAACGATCGATCGAGCCCGTGCTTCTCCTCGAAGTACCGGTTGGTCGGCACGTGGCCGTAGCGCTCGTCGCCGAGGATCGGGTGGCCGATCGCGGCGAGGTGCCGCCGGATCTGGTGCGTGCGCCCGCCGTCCGGGATGACGCGGAGGATCGAGTGGCCCGACGCGACCGCGAGGCGGCGGTACCGCGTGCGCGCCGTGTACGTGCGCGTGCCTTCCCGGAGGTCGCGCGTGATCGCGCCCTTGCCCGGGGTGACGCCCTTGGCCGCCGCCAGGTAGATGAGGCGACCCGTCTTCGTGAGCGCCTCGGTCCAGCGCGCGGCCGCCTCCTCGTTGCGCGCGAGCATGACCAGGCCGCTCGTGCCCGGGTCGAGCGCGTGCACGATGACGGGCGTCGAGGTGACGCCCGGGATGCGGGCGCAGCGGGTGAGCAGCGAGCCGAGGTACTCCGCCTGCGAGGCCACCGGCTCGTGCGGGCCCTTCTCGACCACCAGCACGCCGTCGTCGTCGTAGATGACCTTCGGCGCCGGCGGGGGCGTCCGCCGGAGCGCGGCGATCGTCTCGATCTCCTCCGTGAGCGGGATCATGTCGAGCGGCGTGAGCTCCGTCGACGAGTACCCGAGCCGGCAGAAGTGATCGAGGTCGCGCGCGAGCGTGTCGGGGTCGCACGAGACGTAGACGAGCAGCGGCGCGCCGAGCCGCGCGATCGCCTCGCGCGCCGTCGGGGAGACGCCGCGGCGCGGCGGGTTCACCACGATGCCGTCGAACTTCTCCGAGCTGTTGACGAGGGAGGCGACGATCTCCGCGACGTCGCCGGTGCGCACCTCGACGCGCTGGCTCAGCCCCTGGGCCTCGGCCGCGGCGCGGGCGTTCGAGGCCGCGGGCGCGAACGACTCGACCATCAGCGCGCGGTTGCCCCCCTGCGCCAGGGCGAGCGAGATCGCGCCCGAGCCGCCGTACAGGTCGAGGATGCGCGGCGGCTCCTTGCGCCGGGAGGCCGGGCCCATCGCGGCCTCGCCCTCGATCACGGGCCCGTCGTTCTCGAGCGAGGCGATCTCGCGCAAGAGGAGGGCGTGCACGCGCGCGGCCTGCGCCCGGTGCGCCTGCACGAACGAGCCGAACGCGGCGATGTGGTAGGTCTGCCCGATCCGATCCTCCGCGTGCGAGACGCCGTCGAGCACGATCGTCTCGGGGCCGAGGATCTGGGGCGCCTCCGCGTCGTGGAAGTTCGCCGCGACGCCGATGACGCGGGGGAGCATCGGGCGGATCGCGCGGCCGGCCTCGCGCAGCTCGTCGCGCGTGCACGCGCGCTCGCGCTGGAGGACGAACGTGATCAGCACGAACGCCGGGTTGTCCTCGGTCGCGCCCATCTCCGCGAAGAGCGGCGTCCCCGGCGCGAGGTGGACCTCGCGCAGATCGAGCGCGCGGAGCACGCCGCCCCGCGCCGGATCGTACGGCAGGAGCAGCGGCCGGACCTCGGGCGGCGGCGACGCGATCAGCTCGCGGAGCCGCGAGGTCACCGCGGCGAGCGCCGGGGCGAGGACCCGGCAGCCCGGGATGTCGACGACCTCGTGATGCCCTGTGCGGCCGTACAGCCCGATCGCGCCGGAGGGGGCGACGATCAGCTTCGCTCGGCCGCGATAGCCGGTGATCGGATCGGCCGGGATGACCGGGCTCGTCTGGAGCAGCTCGAGCGACGGGTAGTGCGCCGCCGCGGACACGACCCGCGCGCGCTTCGTGCCGAGCTGCTCAGCGTAATCGCCCGCGATGAGCGGACAGCCCGCGCACTCGACCGAGTGCGAGCACTCGATCAGCGTGTTCGGGATCTCGCCTGCTTTCAATGTACGCCGCACGGGCACGGACAAAACGCCGCCGCCCGATCCCTCTGCGCTGGTGCTCTCGCCCAGCCCGTGCGGTTCTTCGATACCTGCGCCGGAAGCCATTCCGGGGGAGCTTACAGGGGCTCTCGTCCAGCGTCGAAGGTGTAAAGCGGAGCGCGTCGAGCTTTTCGTCTGTCGTACCCTGACGTTCGGGGCGCGTTCTGGACGCGTTCCGGGCGCGTTGCGGGGTGGGTGCTCGGCGGGCCGTCCAGGACCGGCTCGCTCCGTCGAGGTGGCTGTCGGGTAAGCCAGGAGCCAATGTGGGCAGCGCTCCGCGCTCCTCGTCAGGGCGTGCCGTTCGCGACATCCGCGTCCGCGTCACGTCCGGCCCGCGCGTCGAGCGGGCGAGGTGGTAGACTGAGCGCCTCTTGCGTCTTCCGATCGCTTCTCTCGTGGGCCTCCTGGCCGTGCTTTTCGCTCATTCGGCGCTCGCCGCGCCGGGCGACAAGGAGGCGAACCAGGGCATCAATGCGGCCAAGGGCGGCTTCTGCAAGAGGGCGATCCCGCTCCTCGAATCCGCCGAGAGCCAGCGGCATCGCCCGAGCTCTGCGGTCCCGCTCGCCGACTGTTACGCGAAGCAAGGCGAGCTGCTGAAGGCGAGCGAGATCTACCACACCGTCGCAAGCGAGAAGAAGGAGCCCGGGTACAGCGCGCGAGATGTCGCCGCCATCACATCTGCAAAGAAGAAGGCGGCTCAGATCGACGCGCGTATCCCGACGCTCGTGGTGAAGCCGGTCGAGCCCTACGAGGGGCTCGTGGTCGAGATCAACGGGGAGGCGATCGGCGATCCATCGACGCCGCAACGGTTCGATCCGGGCGTGCAGCTGGTCGTCGTCGCCAGGGCCGAGGGCCACGAGGAGAGCTCGCAGAAGATCACGCTGAAGGAGAAGCAGCGGCGCGAGATCAAGCTGCGTCTGAAGCCGAAGCCGGCCGCGACGAAGCCGCCGGAGAAGAAGCCGCCGCCGAAGCCGGTGGCGACGAAGCCGCCGGAGAAGAAGCCGCCGCCGAAGCCGGTGGCGACGAAGCCGCCGGAGAAGAAGCCGGCGCCGAAGCCGGTGGCGACGAAGCCGCCGGAGAAGAAGCCGGCGCCGAAGCCGGTGGCGACGAAGCCGCCGGAGCAAGCGGCCGAGGGCAAGGCAGGCGCGGGCGAGGTGGCGGAGCGCCCCGTGGAGATGCCCGAGCCGACGCCCCCTCCGCGGCGCAGGCAGCGCGACGTGTGGCTCGGCGCCGGCTTCCAGGGCTTCTTCATCCCCCAGATCGCGTTCCAGCTCCTCGGGGAAGGGGGGCGGAACGTCCTCGTTCCCGGCGGAGAGATCGCGCTCTCCACGAGGCTCGGGGGGCGGTTCGACCTCGTCTTTTCGGTCGCGTACGCGCGCTTCCAGATGCCAGAGACGCCCTTCAAGCCGAAGGGACACCCCGACACCGATTACGAGATCGTCGAGAGCGATCTCCAGGCGCTCCAGGCGGGCGCCCGCCTGGTCTGGAACATCCCGCTCGATCGTGAAGAGGTGTTCGCCTTCCGCCTCGGCGCGGGCATCGGCGTGGGCTGGACGTTCCTTGGCGACCTCTACCGGACGCAGGCTTACCCGGCCGACGCCGTCCCCGGCGACCCGAGCTCCTTCGTGCCGGGGGACCCGTACCGCTACAAGAAGTGCCGCGGGCCGAACGACCCGGCGGGGAGCTTCCGGTACTGCAACCAGCTCGACTACGACGCGGACCACTACCCCGGCTACGTCGAGCCGAGCTGGTTCACCCGCCCCAGCGGCAGGCCGCAGGGCCTGAAGCCGGTCGTCTACCCGTGGCTCTTGCTGCCCGAGATCGGCCTCGCGCTCCGCCCGTGGGATCGCGTCGCCTTCGACCTCAGGGTCGGCGCCTCCGTGACGGGCCTGCTCGGAGGGCTCGGCATGCGCGTCGCCCTCTGACCGCAGCGGCTCAGCGCTCGAGCTTCACGGCGCGGCCGAGCTTCCGGGACAGCACGGCATCGACCGTGTTCCAGAGCTCCTCGCCGGTCCGCTGCGCCACCCAGCGGCCCTCGGAGGGCTGGTAGTCGAAGTGCCACGCCGCGCGCTCGGCGGCCATCCAGATCTGCCGCGCCGCGCGGTGGCTGTTGACGACGTACTTGCTGCCGTCCTCGAACTCCAGCGTGAGGATGCCGCTCTGCAGATCGGCCTCCACGCCGTCGGGGATCTCGTTGATCGCTCGATCCAGCGCGCGCAACGACCGATCGGCCACGGCGTCGAACTCTCGCTCCGACAGGGGCTCTCCGCTCATGCCGATCCGCTTACACCGGCGCGCGCGCAGGCGGTATGGGGAAGCGCCCGCGCCCGTGCGCGCGCGATCCGAGCGCGGAGGGGCGGAGGCGCAGCGCGCGCGGGCGTCGATCCGCCCGCCGTCAGTAGCCCGGCCAGGGCTCGGCCGGCTTCGGCGGCGCCGGGGCCAGCCGCTTGAAGCACATCACGCCGGCGTCGAGCGCCACGAGCTCCCAGCCGCCCTCGCCTCGAGCCTTCGCGACAGCGCGCGCCTCCTCGATGCCGTGCGTCTGCTCGCAGTCCTGCTCCCACCGGGGCGCCGGCGCGCTCGGCGCGGGCGGGGCGATCCCCTGCGCGCGCACCCGCCCTGTCGCGAGCGCACAGGCCGCGCCCAGCACCAGACCGCCCAGCACGAGCACGACCTTGTTGTTCATGCGCCAGGGACATGGTGGTCCGCGGCAGGCGGCACCGTCAAGCGACGCTCCGAGGACGTTTCGGCACGCCCGGCAGGATTCGAACCTGCGACCCGCGGCTTAGAAGGCCGCTGCTCTATCCAGCTGAGCTACGGGCGCTTGGGACGACAAGCGCATCTCTCGTACTGCATCGCGGCCCCGGAATCGAGCGTCACGCGCGCGGCGTGGCGCACGCGTGACGAGGGCCGCGGGCGTGGGGCGCGCGCGAGAGCGCCGCGGCACCGCCGTCTCCGTTCAGGTCGACGCCGCGAGGCGCCGGACCTGCTCGCCGGTCCGGCCGTACCGCCGCTGTCGCCGGCTGTAGGTCGCGACCGCCTCGTCGAAGGTCGCCTCGGTGAAGTCGGGCCAGAGCGTGTCCGTGAAGAACAGCTCCGCGTACGCGGCCTCGAAGAGCAGGAAGTCGCTGAGGCGCTTCTCGCCGCCGGTGCGGATGATGAGATCCGGATCCGGCATCGCGCTGGTGGTCAGGAAGTTCCGCAGCGAGTGCTCGTTGATCTCCTCCGGGATGACCAGCCCGGCCCGCGCGCGGACGGCGAGCGCGCGCATCGCGTTCGCCATGTCGCGGCGGCCGCCGTAGCTGAGCGCGAGCGCCAGGGTCATCTCGGTGCCCCCCGCGGTGTCCTCGACGAGCTTCTCCATCGCGCGCCGCGTCGGGGTCGGGATCTCCTCGAGATCGCCGACCACCTGCACCGCGATGCCGCGCCGGATCAGCTCGTCGTGCTCCCCCTCGGCGAACTCCTGGCAGATGCGCATCAGCGCGTCGATCTCGTCCTTCGGCCGCGACCAGTTCGCGACGCTGAACGCGTAGAGCGTGAGGTACGGGATGCCCCGATCGCGGCAGGCGCGCACCGAGAGGCGCACGGCCTGCGCGCCGTGCTGGTGCCCCTGCATGCGGGGCAGGCCCCGAGCCGCTGCCCAGCGGCCATTGCCATCGAGGATGATCGCGACGTGCTTCGGGAGAGTGCTGGACGTCATGGGCTTTCCTGGGTGGGGACGACGCACTGTGCGCCGAGGATGGGCGCGGTGGGGGGGACGACGGTGATGCGATTGTGGAGGTTCTGTGGAGGATGGCGCGGGAGAGCTCAAGGGAATCGACGCGTGACGCGCCGCGCGCGACGCGCCGCGCGCGACGCAGATCGCCTCGCCCGACCGTCAGCCGCGCCTTCGCAACCACCGATCGTGCGCGGTGTCAAATGGAGGAAACCGTCCGGAAACCAGGATGAGCGCGGGGAGGTGCGGGAAGGCGGGGGAGCTCAGGTGGCCGGATCAGGCTCCCGGCAGCGAGATCTTGAACTCGACCTCGGGCGGTCCGCGGTGGGTGCACTCGGCCGAGCCGCTGTGGGCCTCGGCGATCGCTTTGACGATCGCGAGGCCGAGGCCGGTGCCGCCCCGGTCGGCGCGGGTCGTCACGAACCGGCGAAACAGGCGGCCCGCGACGTGCCGCCCGATCTCGCCGCGGTTACGGATCGAGATCGCGACCTGTCCGCCCACGCGGGACAGCGCGATCCGGATCGGGGCGGCCACGTCGCCGTGCGTGCGCGCGTTGTCGAGCAGGTTGTCGAGCGCGCGCGACAGCCACTGCTCGTCGCCGCGCACGGCCGCCGAGCCCGGCGCGTCGAGCTCGACGCGGCTGCCGCGCTCGCGCGCCCGCGCCGCGGCGCTCTGCGCGATCGCGACGAGGTCGACCACCGCGGCCTGCTCCACGCCGCGCGCCTCGAGGCGCGCGAGAGACAGGAGCTCGCCGAGGAGCGCCTCGATGCGCGTGATCGCCTCGCGGATGCGCGCGACGAAGCGGGCCGCCTCCTCGGGGTCGTCGAGCGCCCCCTCGGCGAGCACCTCGGCGCTGGCGCGGATCGCGGCGACCGGGTTCTTGAGCTCGTGCGAGAGATCCGCGGCGAACGTCTCGACGAAGGGGCGGCCCTCGAGCTGGCGGCGCATCGAGTCGATCGCGCGCGTCAGCCGCTGGACCTCGCGGCCCTGGGCCGGCGGCGGCGCCGCGCGGACCTCCCCCTCGCTCACGCGCACCGCGAACTCGGTGAGCGCCTCGATGGGCGTCGCGATGGTGCGGCCGATCAGGAACGACGAGAGCGCCGCCGCGGCGCCGAGCACCGTGCTGATCACGAGGATCGGCGGGGCGAAGTCGGCGACCATGCGCTGCACCACGATGGTCGGCTTGACGACCTGCACGCTCCCGACGCGCCGGCCGCGGACCTCGATGGGCGCGGTCACGAAGACCGTCCCGGGCTCGCCCGGCGAGGCGCCGCGCGCCCGGAGCACGCGGCCCTCCGGGTCGAGCAGGGCGATGCTCTGCGCGGCGGGGCTCTCTGCCTCGCCGTCGAGCGCGCGCACGGCCGCGAGGTCGACGCCGCGGACCTCCATCTCCATCGCGGCGACGGCGGCGAACGCGGCGGCCTCGTCGCGCGCGCTGCCCTCGGCGAGCAGCGTCGCGCGCGCCTCGATGCGATCGATGACGAGCAGCCCGAGCCCGAACGCGAACGCGCCGACGATGCCGCCGAGCGCGATGAAGATCTGCATCCGGATGCTCATGCCGGCCGTCCGGGCGCGGACGAGCCGCGAGGCGAACAGCGCGACGAGCAGGATGATCGAGACCGCCGCCGCCGCGGTGACGACGAGGCGCAGCATGGGTCAGTCTCCGCCTTCCCTGGGGCCCGGCCGGTCCGTGACGCGGTAGCCGACGCCGCGCACCGTCTCGATGAGGTCGGCGTCGCCGCCGGCCTCGACGACCTTCTTCCGGAGCCCCTTCACGTGCGAGTCGATGGTCCGGTCGGTGATCGCGAACCCGTCGCCCCAGACCCGGTCGATGAGCTGCGCGCGCGTGAAGACCCGGCCCGGCGCGGCGAGCATGCAGGCGAGGAGATCGAACTCGACGCGGGTGAGATCGACCTTCTGGCCGTTGACGTGCGCGCGCCGCGTGGCCTCGTCGACCGCGAGCGGCAGCGGCGCGGGGGCGTCGCTGGTCAGCGCGGGCCGCGCGGCGCGGCGCAGGACGGCCCGCACGCGCGCCACGATCTCCCGGGGCGAGAACGGCTTGGTGACGTAATCGTCGGCGCCGGTCTCGAGCGCGGCGACGCGGTCGGCCTCGCTGTCGCGGCTCGACAGGACGATGATCGCGGCGCGCGCCGCGCTCCGCCGCACCTGGCCGATGAGGTCGAAGCCGCTGCCGTCGGGGAGCATCAGGTCGAGGATGATGAGGTCCGCCTTGTCGATCTCCCGCTCCGCGGTCGCGAGCGTGGTGGCGACGGTGGCCGCGAACCCGTCGCGCCGCAGGAAGTAGGCGATGGACTCGGCGATCGCCGGCTCATCCTCGACGACCAGAACCTTGGCCATGGTCGGGGAGCCTAGAACGGCGCGGCGGACGCGTCGACAGGGCAGGCCGGCGGGGGCGGCCGTCGCGCCGCGCGTTGCGCCGCGTCATGTCACGTCAGCGTGCGTGGTCGCGTCGGTTCACGCCGGTTCGCGCCGGTTCGCGCCGGTTCAGGTGATCACGCGCTCACGTGATCGCCGCGTTGACGATCTCGCGCAGCACGCCGAGCAGCCTCTCGTAGTGCTCCGGGACGGGCCGCAGGCCGGCGCAGTGGACCACGAGCCCGCCGCGCCGCAGCTCGAGGTGGCCCTGGAAGCCGCGGCGGGCGAGGAGCTTGCGCAGGCGCGGATGGAAGGCCGCGGCGGCGTCGCTCGGGGAGGCGGCGAAGGTCGTCACGTGCGCGTCCCAGAGCGCGTCTCCGAGCGCGACCCTGGGCGGGGGAGGGCTCTCGATGAACGCGACCCGCGTGAGGAAGTGCTCGCCCACGCGCATCGCGGCGCGGCGCGGGAGCGCCGGGTGCGTCGCGAAGCCGAGCAGCGACCGCTCGATCGGCTCGGCCTCGCCGTCCGCGTACCAGGGCTCGACGATCACCGCGTGCCCGGGGTTCGCCGTCCACGTGCACGCGGAGAGGTAAGCGGAGGGCGGCGCGATCGTGTCGTACGGCTCCCAGCGGCGGAACCAGGCCTCGTCGGGGCGCGGCGTGAACGCAAGGCCTCGCCGGGCAGCCCACGCGGCGATGCGCTCGGATCCGGGCGGGGGTGGCATGGTCGGCGAGGTTAGTCGGCGCGGCGACGCCCCGGAAGCCTCCGCCGCCACGCCGCGGCGAGCGCGCCGGCGCCGAGCGCCAGCCAGGACGCCGCGCCGGCCGCGGCGCCGCTCCCGGGCGCGTCGCAGGTGCAACGGCCGTAGACGCCCACCGTCGTCGAGGTGGTCTCGTCGTCGTTGCCTTCGTGACCCGGGTTGGCCCCGGCGCCCCCTTGCCCCGCGGTGACGGCCCCGCTTCCCGCGTCGCCGTTCGTTCCGCCAGCTCCGCCCTCGCCGCCGGTTCCGCCAGCACCGCCAGCACCGCCCTCACCGCCGCTTCCACCTGCACCGCCGGCTCCGCCTGCGCCGCCGCCGCCCGTCTCGCCGCCCTCGTCAGCGCAGCGCGTGACATGGAGCGGCCGCGTGCGCGTGCAGTCCGTCGGCGAAGCGCAGCGCGGATCCGGGAGCGCGCTCGGGCTCCTGTCGCCGCCGATCTCGCCCAGGGCCGGGTAGGCGACCTCGGTCCGCTCCCAGCGCTCCCCGGTGTGCTCCATCCGGCCGAGCACCCGCTCCTGGTACGGAGCGGCGCCGCCGATCGCCGGATCGTAGACGCCGCGGCCCGCGTCGTGGTTCGGGTTGTTCGGGTTGTTGACGTACGACAGGCCGTTGTAGGCCCACAGGGCGCTGTACCAGTGCTCGATGACCGACGGCTGCCGGTCGCCGACGCAGCGTGTGGCCTTCCACTTCATGGCCAGGATGTGCGCGCCGGTGGCCGCGTTGTAGGCCGGATCGGCGGCCACGCGGCGCGGATCGAAATCCGGGCTGTCGCCGTTGCGCATGCCGCTCGTGATCTGCGAGGCGCCGTAGCCGCAATCGAACGAGATGATCGTCCGCGAGCTCACCCCTGCCAGGTCCATCGGTCGGTCCGGCGCGCAGAACTGCTGCCATCCCGACTCCTGCATGCCGATCGCCTTCAGCAGCTCGCAGGGGAAGGTGGCTGGGACCTCGCGCGGCGCCTCGGGCACGTCGCAGCCCTGGCGAAGATCGAAGGGCGCGGGGCCGGCCTCCCCCCAGACCGCGGGGCCCCGCGAGACGCGATCGAAGATGGCGTTCCACTCCGCGATCGAGGGGTTGGTCCCCGGCACCGCGTCGATCGCGCAGCCGCGATCGTTGTAGGCGCTCGACGCGGTGTAGCAGGGGCAGTACGCCGCGCGGGCGGCCGGCGCGAGCAGCACGGCCGCGGAGATCGTCGCGGCGCTCAGGAGGCAGCGGCTCATCGCGGCTCCTCCTTCGCGGTGGTGAAGCCGGCGACGGCGATGCGCGCGCCGGATGGCGCGGGGATCGCGGCGACCTCGCCGCTCTCCGCGTGGATCGCGAACGGCACGGGGAACGCGGACGGGTTCGTGTGCAGCGCGGCCACCCACGCTGCGTCCGGCGAGACGGCCTGCACGGCGTCGACGCCAGCGCCGAGCGGGCCGCGGAGCGCGGCGCGGGCGCCGACCAGGACGAGCCCGGTCCTGCGATCCGGCGTGTACGCGAGCCCGCCGCCCGGCCAGGCGTGCGGGGCGAGGCCGTTGCTCGCGCTCGTCTCGATCCGGGTGCGCTTGCCGGTCTTCAGATCGAGCCGCTCGATGACCCACGTGCCCGGGTCGACCTCGTGCCGCCCCTGGTACACGAGCGCGCCCGCCGCCGCGTCGATGGAAAAATCGCGTGCAAACGGCGGGATCGACGGGGCGATCACGCGCGTCGCGCCGGTGTCGGGATTCACGAGGACGATGTCGGCCGACCGCGGCGCGACGCGATAGACGACGAGCTCGTCGTCCCACGCCCCGGCGAGGAAGGCGAGGTAGCCCGTGTGCCTGTGCACGGCGCGGGTCGCGCCGGTGGCGAGATCGACCTCGTCGATCGTCAGCGCGTCGACCCGCAGCCGCGCGAGGTCGCCGTCGGGCGGCGGCTCCGGTCCGGCGACGCCGCGCGAGACGAAGACGCGCCCGCCGGCGGTGACCAGCGGGCGGCTCGCGTGCACCACGCCGTCGCAGAGCGCGACGGGCGCCGCGTGCGGCTCGATCCGGAAGAGGCTCGCGTTGAACGAGCGATCGCGGGACGGGCTCGTGTCGGCGGTCGCGAGGACGATCGGCGTCCGCGGCACGACGCGGGCGCGGACGACCGCGTCGCTCAGGTGCCGGAGCGTGGCGAGCGCGGGCCCGGCCTTGGCCCCGCCGAGGGAGGCGATGTGGAGCGTGGTCAGGGCTGCCCCCGGGTAGGTCGCGAGGATCGCCACCCTCGTGGAGGCGGCGCTCGGGTTGGGCGCCGCAAGGGCCGCGGGCACGAGGAGCCGGCCGACCCGCGCGATCGCCGGGGCAGGGCTCTCGCCGGCGTCGGCGAGCACCGCCGTCGCGGCGATCGCGAGCGCGCCGGGGATCGCAACTCTGTTCAGACAGGACCGTGTCAGGAGGAAGCGGGCGGAGGAGCTGAGACGCACGATGGAAGAGTAAACGATGCGCCGGCGGGCGCCCGCTTGCTTGCATGCCCGCGCCGGCGCGCCCCGGCAGGCCGGGAGGGCAGCTCACGTTGCTCCCGCGCCCGAGCCGGCAGCGGGTCACCAGCTAGCCTGCCGTCAGAAGCGGCCGGACACGCCGATGCCAGCCGTGCCCGGCCCGGCGACCGGGGTCACACGGAGCTTGGCGGCGGGCGCGAGCAGGCCGGAGGGCGTCCGGGGCTGGTTGAACCCGAACTCCCAGATGAGGCCACCCGCGATGCCCGCTGCGCCCAGCCCGAGGAGCACGCCGCCGACGGTCGCCTGCGTGCGGCCCTGGTTGCCCTGGTCGGCCACGTCCGGCTCGCAGTCGATCCGCGTCGGACAGCTCTCCTCGGCGGCGCTGATGTCCGCGAAGCCGCTCGAGGTGAGGATGCCGCCGACGAGCAGCGTGACGACGCCGGCGCCCGTGGCGATCCACGGCGCGTAGCCGTGCGGGGGCTGCGGCGGAGGCGCCTCCACGGGGTGGCTCGGGACCGCCGAGGCGGTGGGGACCGGCGGGGGCGGCACGGGCGCCGACGCGGACTCGCTCGCTGTCGGCGTCGGCGTCGGCCGGATGGAGTTCTTGAGGTTCTGGATCTTGTCCCGGAACGTCTGCGCGTCGCTCGCGTCCGGCGTGCGGGCCAGGTACGTCTCGAGCGCGGTGACCGCCTCGGCGCGGTCGCCCTTCTTCTCGTAGGCGTTGGCGATGTTGATGAGCACGCCGTGCGCCGTGCAGTCGAGCTGGTAGGCGTCCTTCCAGTACTGGATGGCGCGGTCGTAGTCAGCCCGCTCGTAGAACTGCGTCGCCGCCTTGTGCGCGCCCTTGGCGCCTTCGAGGTCGGCCGGCGTCGCCGTCCTGTTGCACTCGGGGTACTCGATGGCCGGATCTCCTGCTAGGGCCAACCCCGCAGCGAGGAACATCCCCGCGCCGAGACCGACCAGCCAAGTCCGAAGCACACGCATCCGAGCCGCCCTCCACGAGAAGTGGGCGCAGCATACTGATCCGTCTCGCCGGCAGCGAGAAAAAGGAATCAGGGCGGACTTCGAGGCAATGCGGTCGCCCTGCCGGCCCGGCGGGCCGAGCGGCCGAGCCGGGCGACCGCCGGGGAAGCTCGCCGCCGTACAGCACGTCGGCGCGGCGTCACGGCGCGCCGAAGCGCGCTCGGGGCGCTGGCGCGGCGTCACGGCGCGCCGAAGCGCGCTCGGGGCGCTGGCGCGGCTGCACGGGCGGTCACGGCGCTTGCCAGGCGGCCGGTTCTGCTAGTCTCGCCCGGTGATGCTCCCCGAAAAGAAGCAGATCCTCGTCGTGGATGACGAGGCGAACCTCCGGCGGGTCCTCAGCGCCCAGCTCGGCCGGGATGGCTATGAGGTCCACACCGCCGAGGACGGCGAGGAAGGCCTCGCGTTCCTGAAGGAGCACCACATCGACCTGGTGATCACGGATCTCCGCATGCCCAAGGTCGACGGCATGGATCTGCTCCGCGCCGCGCTCCGCGACGACCCCTCGCGGCCGGTCGTGCTCCTCACGGCCCACGGGACGGTCGACAACGCCGTCGAGGCGCTCAAGACCGGCGCGTTCGACTACATCACGAAGCCGTTCGATCAGAACGAGGTCCGCGTCGTCGTGAAGAAGGCCCTCCGCACCCGCGATCTCGCGAGCGCGGACGCCACGCGCGACGTCTCCGCGGCGCAGCCCCGCGGCGGCTCCGACCGGTTCGGCATCATCGGCGAGAGCCCGCCCATCCAGGAGCTCTACGCGATCCTCGAGCGGGTCGCCGACACGCCGACGACGGTGCTCATCAGCGGCGAGAGCGGCACCGGCAAGGAGCTCGTCGCGCGGGCGTTGCACGAGAACTCCAGCCGGCGCGACCGGCCGTTCATCAAGGTCAACTGCGCGGCCATCCCGAAGGATCTCATGGAGTCGGAGCTCTTCGGCTACGAGCGCGGCGCCTTCACCGGCGCGGTCGCGTCCAAGCCGGGGCGCTTCGAGCTCGCCTCCGGCGGGACGCTCTTCCTCGACGAGATCGGCGAGATCCCGACCGAGATGCAGGTGAAGCTCCTGCGCGTGCTCCAGGAGAGCGAGTTCGAGCGGGTCGGCGGCATCAAGACCATCCACGTCGACGTCCGCCTCGTCGCCGCCACGAACCGCGATCTGAAGCGGGAGATCGCGGCGGGCACCTTCCGGGAGGACCTCTTCTACCGGCTCAACGTCGTCCCGATCGCGCTCCCCGCGCTGCGGGAGCGGAGGAGCGACATCCCCCACCTCTGCGCCCACTTCGTCGCGAAGTTCAACGCGCGCCTGAAGAAGAGCATCGAGGGCATCGAGCCCGAGGCGCTCGAGCGCCTGTCGTCGCACGGGTGGCCGGGGAACATCCGCGAGCTCGAGAACGTCGTCGAGCGAGCGCTGCTCTTCGCCGACGGCTCGCGCATCCGCCTCGACGATCTGCCGGAGGAGATCCGCAGCGGCCCCAGCTCGTCGACCGGCGCGTCGCTGCCGCTCGTGGCCGCGATCGCGGACCCTGCCCTCGCCCCGTCGACGCCCGACGGGCTCAAGGAGCAGGTCAAGGCGGCGATGAGCAAGCTCGAGCGCGATCTCATCGAGCGCGCCCTCAAGCAGACGCACGGCAACGTCACGCACGCCGCGCGGCTCCTCAAGATCTCGCGCAAGGGTCTCCAGCTCAAGATGAAGGAGCTGAACCTGCGCGAGCGCGACCCCGAGTGAGCTCGTGGTCCCTGGAGAGCACCGCTCCGACCGCGCGCCGAGGGGGAAGGCCTTCGCCGCCGCCGTGTCGCTCGCAGGGCTCCTCGTTGCCTCTCTCGGCTGCGATCGCGGCGGCGCGTCGCCGAGCACGGACGCCGATCTCGACGCCGCGCCGCCCTGGGACGTGGGCCTGAACGAGCCGGAGCCGCGCCCGGGCATGGCGTGGATCCCGAAGGGCGTGCTCATCGCGGGCACGCCGCCGGACCGGCTGCCGCGCATCGCCGACGAGGAGATGGCGGGCGCGCAGGTCGTGATGCACGGCTTCTACATCGACCTTTACTCGTACCCCAACGAGGTCGGCGCGATCCCGACCACGAACGTCACGCAGGACGAGGCGCGCGCGCTCTGCGAGGCGCAGGGCAAGCGCCTCTGCACGGAGCTCGAGATCGAGCGGGCCTGCAAGGGGCCGGTGAACACCACGTACGAGTACGGCGACACGTACAAGGCCTCTGCGTGCGCGACCGGGCAGAGCCGGGTGCTGACGCCCAACGGGGTGAACGCCGGGTGCGTGAGCGGGTTCGGCGTGCACGATCTCCACGGCGGCGTGTGGACCTGGACCTCGAGCCAGTGGCTGCGGGACAGCAGCAAGCCGGGGCTCGTCACGCTGCGCGGGGGCAACGGGCCGACGGGCGATCTCGTGGGGCGCTGCGCCCACGGGCGCGGCGTCAAGCCCGACACGCGCCGCCCCGAGGTCGGCGTGCGCTGCTGCGCCGGGGAGGTGAACAGCTTCGAGGTGGTGCTCCAGGTGACGCGCGATCGCCCGCTCCGGCTGGAGTCGCTCGTCGACGCGCGCGTCGCGGCGCAGCTCTCGCTGCTCGCGCCGGAGGAGGTGCGCGCCGCAGCCGGGCCCGTGCCGGCCGAGGACGCGTTCAAGGTGGATCGCACGTGGACCTGGCACCCCCGCGGCAACGAGGAGCTCGTGCTCGGCGGCGGCTGCGCGCGCCCGGGCGGCGCGAAGACGGAGGCGCGCGGGCGCGGCAAGCGCGCGAAGCGCGCGCGCCCGGGCGACGGAGCGACGTGCGGGCTCATCATCGCCCGGATGCGCTTCAGCGCGCCGATGCTGCTCGCGTTCGTCCCGTCCGACCTCTGGGAGCCGACGCTCGGGGAGACGGACTCCCCGCGCGAGCTCCTGCTCTATGGCGGCGACGCGCTGGGCGCCTTCCGTCGCCGCGTCACGTACGAGTGGGGGAAGATCGGCGTCGCCGACAAGGAGCGCAAGCGCAAGCACAAGGGCCGCCGCGGGCTCTCGTACGACTAGTCGCCCGGCGTCGCGGCGATCGCCGAGGCCGCCGGGCTCCGGGGCCGCAGAGGGGGTGGCGCCGGGCCGCGGCGGCAACCACATCCCGGGGGCGCGCTCGACCATGGCACATTGGCCTTGCGCCCGCGCGCCTGGAAGGGCAGCGCTAGCGGCGCGCCCCGTCGCTGCTCAGCTCGCGCGCTGCCTGCGCACCGTCCGTACGCCTCCCCGATGACCCGCCCGCACGATCCCGAACCGCGCGATGCGCCGAGCAGGCGCCCGGACGACCTCGGGCGGCGGGGCGCGGCGGTCCGGAGGGCGCTGCGCGCCGCGGTCGCGCTGGGCTGTGCGCGGCTCCGCGGCGCGCGCGGTGGGCGGCTCGGCCTCGCCATGGCCGCGTTGATCTCGCTGGGGTACGGCGCCATGGCGCTCGTGCTCCGGCTGGACGACGGGACGACGTCGCTGGAGGGGCTGCTCGGGTCCGCGGCGCGCGGGCTCGCGTGGGTGGCCGCTGGCCCCATCGCCCTCGCCGCGGCGCACGATCGGCCCGCGGCCGACCGCCGCGACGGCATCGAGGCGCTCGCCGCCGCGCGCGGGATCTCGCGGGCGTCGCTCCACGGCGCGCGCAGCCTCGCCGCGATGCTCGAGGTCGCGCGGGTCATCGCGCTCCCGCTGGCCGCGCTCTCGGTGCTCGCGGCGCTGCTCTCCGGCCCCGCGCTGCTCGCCTTGCAGCACCTCGCCTTCGGCGCGGCGCTCGTCCTCTTCGGCGTCGTCTCCGGCGTGACGCTCGGCGGCCTCGCCGCGGCGAGCGGCCGCGTCGCCGGGCCGCGGGGGCGCGCCCTGTTCCTCTCGCTGATCCTCATCCCCTGGGCGCTCGCCGATCTCGCCGGCGACGCGCGGTGGTCGATCCCGGGCGCGCTCGGCGCGTTCCTCACGTTCGCGGCCCGCTCGGCGGGGGGCCCGGTCGGATGAGCCCCGGCGCGCCCATCGTGGTGCTCGAGGGCGTGCGCGCGCGCGACAGCGCCGGCGAGGCGGGGCGCCCCCGCGGGAGCCTCTTCGGCGTGACGGCGGCGCTCGGCCCGGGCGTGCACGCCGTCCTCGGCGCGCCGGAGGACGGGACGCTGGCGCTCGCCGAGCTGCTCGCGGGGCGCGCCGCGCCCCTCGCGGGCCGCGTCCTCGTGGCGGGCCGCGACCCGTTCCGGAGCGCGGCCACGCGGGCGCGGATCGGCGTGCTCTCCGTCGCCCCGGAGCTGCCCGACGGCGTCTCGGTGGCGTCCTCCATGTCCGTGGCGCTCCGCGCCCGCGGCGCGCCCCCGAGCAGCGCCGCGGCGTTGCTCGATCCGCTCGGCGTCGCGCCGCTCCTCGCCCGCCGCACGGCTTCGCTGAGCTTCGCCGAGGCCCGGTCCGTCGAGCTGTCGCTCGCCCTGGGCGTGCCGCAGCCGCTGCTGCTCTGCCTCTTCGAGCCGTTCGCCGACGTCGCCGTGCCGTCGCCGGAGCTGGTCCGCGAGCGCCTCCGCGCGCTCTCGGACGGCGGCGCCTGTGTCGTGCTGATCACGTCCTCGACCGTCGACGCGAGGGCCCTCGCCGAGCGCATCCACGTGCTCGATCGCGGCGTCATCGCCCGGACCGAGCCCGGCGACGGCGAGCGCCTCGCCGGCGCCCCGATCCCGGCCGCGCCGGGCGCAGCGCGGCCCGAGGTCGAGCTCCACGTGCTCCTCCACGAGCGGGGGCCCGACGCGCCCGGCGCTCGCGCGCTCGTCGCGGCGCTCGCGGCCTCTCCCGCCGTGCGCGCCGGATCGTGGGAGCAGGGGCCGGCGGGCGCATCGTCGACGCTGCGGATCCGGACCGCGGACAGGGAGGCGGCGGCGCTCGCGATCCTGGATGCAGCCGCGCGGGAGGACGTCACGCTCGCCGCGATCTCGTCGTCGGCGCCGTCGATGCACGACGTGAGGGCGGCGACCGCGCTGCACCTGGCCGCCGTGCGCCCGCGCCGGCCGTTCGGCGCGCCCGTCGGCGACGCCGCGCCGCCGCCCGGCGCCGCGCTTCCGCCCAGCGCGCCGCCCCAGGAGCCGGTCGCCGTGGCGGCGTTCGGCGCGCCGGCGCCGCCCGGCCCGGCGCCGCCTGCCCCACCGCCCTCTGGCCCGTCGCCCGCCGGCGCGCTGCCATCGCCCCCCGACGGCGGCGCTTCCGGCGGACCGCCCGCGGCCGATCCATCGCTGGCCGACGGTGCGGCGCACGTCGAGGAGACAGGACCCCACGATGCTCGGTGAGCGCGCTCCGAGCGCTGCAGTCCAGCCGCTGGCTCCCGGCGGTGGGCGCCCCGAGCGGAGCGCGACCGCGCTCCTGGCCGTCCGGCTCGGCGTGGAGCTGGCGCTGAGCCGCCTCTTCGCGCGGCGCCCGCTGCTGGCGCTCGGGCTCGGCGTCGCGCTCGCGGTCGCGGCCGCGGTGATCGAGGTCGCGTTCGGCTCCTCCGGGGCCGTGGACCGGGCGCTGCTCGCGACGTTCCGCCTCGTCACGCCGCTCACGATCTTCGCCCTCGCCGCCGACGCCGCCGATCGGACCGCGCTGCGCGAGGCCGCCTGGCCGGCGGCTCGCTTCGGTGCCTCGTCCCACCACGTCGCGCTGGGCATCGCCCTCGCCGCGCTCCTGTCGTCCGCGGTGGTGGGTGCGTTGCTCGCCGTCGTCGTCGTCGCGCTCGCCCACGGTCCCGGCGCCGCGCCATTTGTCCGAGACGTGCTCATCAGTGGGTGGATCGGCGCGCTCACCGGCGCCGCCTACGCCGGATGGTTCTCGCTCGGCGCCACCTTTCTGCGGCGCGGCCGCGGCCGCTTCGTGCCGCTCGTGGCCGACTTCCTGCTCGGGGGCTCGGCCGGCGTGGCGGGCGCGCTCTTGCCGCGGGGCAACGCGATGAACCTCCTCGGCGGGCCCTCGCCGCTCGGGCTCGGGCACTCCGCGAGCGCTGGCCTGCTCGCGCTCAGCGCGCTCCTTCTGGCGCTCGCCGCCGCGGCTCGGTGCAGGGAGTAGCGCTGCGTGCCGGGGCGGCGGGGCGCTCGGCCCAGCTCTGCCGCGACCGGCCGCCTGACCTCCTCCGCGATGCCGCAAGGGGATGCCTTCATCGGCGCGTTCACGTACTCTCCGAGGAATGACTCACGGCGACGACGAGGCCACCAAGGCGGTCAACACGCCTCGTTCGGTCCTGCTCGTCGGTTCGGCGGAGGAGCTGGCGGCCCGGTGCAGGGGGATGTGCTTGCGGGCCCGCGTCATGCTCATCGTCGAGAGCGATCTCGCGGCGCTGACGAACACGGCCGTGGAGCGAAAGCCGCTCGCGCTGCTGTTCCCCGACGACATCTACGCCTTCGACAGCGCGGAGTTCGACGCGCTGGCGCGCGACATCCAGGCCGCGGTGGTCACCCTGGAGCCGGGCGTCACCGACGAGGTCATCGAGGCGCGGCTCGCCGAGGCGCTGCTCCGCGCCGAGCTCCTCCGGCAGCCCGAGCCCACATCGAGCCGCTACGTGCTCGTCCCCGACGGACCGCGTCGCTCCAGGCGCCGCTGACGGCGCTCTCTCCGGTCTCCCGCATGCCTCCGGTCTCGCAGTTGACTCCGGTCTTCCGCCTCCTGGCGACAAGGAGCTTCGTCCCTTGAACGAGCTGCACCTCGACCCCGCCGCGTCCAGCCTGACGATCCGCACCCGCGCCGTCGGGATGCTCGCGCGCCTGGCGCACGACCTCGAGATCGCCGCGTCCGAGCTGCGCGGCCGGGCGCGGCTCGACGGCGACGCCTGGACGGCCGAGCTCTCGATCCCCGCGGCCGGGCTCCGTGTGGCGGGGGTCCTGCGCGGCGACCGCCTCGACCCGGACGCGCTCTCGGACGGAGATCGTCGCGACATCGAGCGGCGCATCCGGGAAGAGGTGCTCCGGGGCACCGAGGTCGTGGAGGTCCGCGCCTCCGGGATCGCGCGGGATCGCGCCGAGGTGCGCGTCCAGATCGCCTCGGGGAGCGCCGCGCTGGCGACCCGCCTCTCCGCGAGCGATCGCGGCGAGGGTGCCGTCGGGGTGGCGGGGGGCTGTCAGCTCTCGATGGCCGCGCTCGGCGTGCGCGAGGTCAAGGGGCCGCTCGGGGCGTTCAAGGTGCGCGACGAGCTCGAGATCCTCTTCGGGCTCACTCTGCGGCCGGCGGGCTAGGCGGCTCCGACGGGAGCTCGGGGGCCGCCGCGCCGCGCGAGCACGCCCCGTGGACCTGGTAGGGCTTGCCGGAGAGCCGCTTCGCGAGCGAGGCCCCGCGCCAGGCGACGTACGCCTTGTTGAACTCGAGCACCTGATCGGCGGCGAAGTACGGGTTCTTCGTCTTGCCCAGCGTGACCAGCGTGAGCACCTGCTCCGCCACGCTCACGGGGCAGCCCTCGAGACGGATGACGGTCTCGTTGCGGGCCATCGCGAGCTTGGTCGTCACCTTCACCATCTTCGCGAGGACGTCATCGTGCTTCGCGGTGTACGGGTCCCGCGCGCTCCGCTCGCGGTACAGGCTGTCGATGCTGATGAGCTGATCGCCGATCTTGCCCTTGTACGTCGCGCAGTCGCCGATGAAGACGACCTTCTCGCCCGGCTTCGCGTCGATGGGCCCCTCGTAGGCGCCGAACACGACGTGCATCCGCGGCATCTTCGCGTCGCACTCCTTGTCGTACTCGCGCAGGATCTCGATCGCCTCCTCGATCGCCCCCGGACAGCCGCCCCAGCAGTAGTCGGTGCGCTCGGGCTCGGGCGGCGACCCCGCGTAGGCCGTGATGTTGGTGCCCTCGAAGTACTTCTCGACGCGGACGAGGCCCACCTTGAACCCCTTCGCCTTCTGCTGCGCCTCGTCGAGCGTCACGTCCCCCGTGATCTCGATCTCGCCGAGATCCATCGGACCGAACCCGCGCTCCGAGGCCAGGCGGATGTGCTCGACGCTGCGCGGATCGACGCCGATGATCTGACAGCAGACCGCGTCGAACGCGACCTGGTTGTTCCCCATGATGATGAGGCCCAGATCGAACGGCGACGGCGTGAGCATCCGGCCCTCGCCCGCGGTGATGGCGTCGATCGCGATGAACTGCGGCTGCACGATGTACTGGAGGTCGGCGACCTTCTCGTTCAGCCGGTGATCGTGATCGATGAGGCGGTGGCGATCGTCCTGGATCCCGATGTAGTTCTTCATCGAGAAGGTCACCGTGGTCCAGGGGTGCGACTTGAACTTGGGGCAGTTCACGAAGAAGTCGGCCTTCGCGACGGGCTCCGGCGTGAACACGTAATCGCGCAGCCGGCCCTCGTGCGTGAGCGGGATCTCGACCTGCTGCTCTTCCTCGAAGTGGTAGTGCTTGACCCCGGTTCGGCGGAACATGGGGTAGTAGCCGCCGCCCTCGTACGTCATGCGGGTCGGGAGCGTGATGCCGCACCGCTCCCCCACGGCGAGCTCGGTCACGCGTCCGTCGTCGCGATCCTTGAGCGCGCCGATCACCCCCTCGATGAACTCGGGCCGCGTATAGGCGTGCGGGAAGTGCGCGCCGGAGGCGACGACGTTCGGCTTGATCAGCGTCCGGCCGTGCGGGCGGAGCGACAGCTCCTCGAGGCCGCTGCGCACGATGTCGCGGATCTTCGCCACATCATACGTCGAGCAGCGCCGCAGAATTACACGAGGGCGCGACGTAATTTTCATGGAAACCAGCGTAAATGTCGCCGTGGATCACCGCAACATCCGCCGCTCCGCGGAGTAGCTCAGCTCGGACGCTCGTCGGCGACGAGCCGTGCGAGCTCGGCGCGGACGTCACGCGTCGCGTCGATGAGCCGGCCTTCCAGCTCATAGACGCGCTCGGCCGGTGTCGGATCGTCCGGCGCGTGGGGGGCGAGCAGGCGACAGCGGGCCACCTTCACCCGGATCGCCGTCCCGGTCGAGAGCGAGCCCTCCACGCGCGCGCCGGGGGCCGAGGATGCGGTCGAGCGGAGCCGCACACGGTCGCCGTCGATCTCGATGAGCTCGGCCTCGCCGCCCTTGGACCAGGTGAGGTGCGGCGTCATTCCGGCCTCCGCGGGCGGGCGCGGTTCTCGCTGCGCGCCGCGCGGGGCGGGGCGCCGCGCCCACCTCCGCCGCGGGCCCGCTCGATGGCCGCGCGCGCTTCACGCGCGGCGTCCTTCTCCTTCAGGCTCTCGCGCTTGTCGACGGTCTTCTTCCCCTTGGCGAGGGCGATCTCCACCTTCACGCGGCCGTTCTTGAAGTAGAGGCGGGTCGCGATCACCGTCATGCCCTCGCGCTCCACGCCCTTGCGGATCGCCTCGATCTCGCTCTCGTGGAGCAGCAGCTTGCGCGCGCGCTTCGGCTCGTGCCCGAACGCCGCCTGGGGCATCACGGGGATGTTGACCCCCTTCAGGAACACCTCGCCGTTCTCGATGGCGCACCAGCTGTCCGTCAGCTCGGCCGCGCCGTCGCGGAGCATCTTCACCTCGCTGCCGAGCAGGACCAGCCCCGCCTCGTACCGGTCCTCGAGCGTGTAGTCGAAGGTCGCGCGCTTGTTGCGCACGATGAGCTTCTCTCCCTCTCGTTCCTTCTCTTTGTCAGCGCGGCTCACGCGGCCGCATAGCGCGCGCGCCGCCGCCTGTCCACCGTCTCACCGCGCCCCCGCCGGGCCGGCGGAGCGCGCCGCTCCCGCGGGGCGCGGCGCCGCTGCCGCGCGGCGGCGGGGTCGTCGCTTGACGCCGATCGCCGTCGCTCGTCCAATGCATCTTGAGCACGACTCGCCGTCGGGCCGGAGGACTCAGTGAACCGCGGATTGCGCTTTTCCGCCTGGCTCGGAGCGGTGGTGATCGCTGCGTCGACCCCCGCGTGTAGCTGCGCCGCCGACCCGGGGATGGTGGATCCTCCGATCGCGAGCGGCGATGGGGCCGGCGGCGATGGCGGCCGCGACGCGGCCGCGGGCTCGGGCAGCGGCGGCGAGGGGCAGGGTGGGGGCGCGCCCATCGGGGCGAGCGAGACGGTGACCGCCGGCGAGGTCGCGAAGAGCGCGCGCTACCGGATGGTGTTCACGCTCGGCCAGCCGGCGCAGAACCAGGAGACGACGACATCACCCCGATATCGGATGCAGGGCGGGCTCATCGGGGCCAACGGGAGCTCGCCATGAAGAGGACCAGGCGATGAGGGCATCGGCGATCGCGCGGTACATGACGGCTTCCGCCCTGGCGGCGGGCGCGATCGCGGGCGCGGGGACCGCGGCCGCGGCGGTGCCGTCGACCATCACCCACCAGGGCCGGCTCTACGACGCGGAGGGCGCGCCCATCAACGAGACGATCGAGGTCGTCTTCGCCCTCTACGACGATCGCGATGCGTCGACGCCCCTCTGGAGCGAGGCCCATGCGATCACGTTCGAGGACGGCTTCTTCTCGGTGCGCCTCGGCTCGATCGTCCCGTTCCAGGGCGCGATCTTCGACGGCGCCGAGCGTTACCTCGGCATCACCGTCGGCGACGACGTCGAGCTGAAGCCGCGCGCGACGGTCGCGAGCGTGCCGTATGCGCTCCTCGCCGGCAACGTGAGCGGCGACATCACGCCGAGCTCGGTCACGGTGAACACCTCGAACGGCAGCACGGTGCTGATCGACCAGAGCGGGGTCGCGGTGAACGGCACCCTGGTGATCGACGAGAACGGGCAGTGGGTCGGCTCGCCGACGGGGCTTCAGGGGCCGGAGGGGCCAGCGGGGCCGGCCGGTCCGGAAGGCCCCACCGGAGCGACGGGGCCGGCAGGGGCGCCAGGCCAGGCGGGGCCGACAGGGCCGGCCGGCGCCACCGGCCCGGTCGGGCCGAGGGGGCCGGAAGGCCCGGAGGGGTCGGCAGGGCCAGCGGGAGCCATCGGGCCCGCCGGGCCGGTGGGACCGACCGGGCCCATGGGTCCGGCAGGTCCGGTCGGACCGAGGGGTCCGGAAGGCCCGACCGGGCCCGCTGGTGCCGCGGGGCCCAGGGGGCCAGAAGGCCCGATGGGACCCGAGGGCCAGATCGGCCCGGTGGGGCCGAGGGGGCCGGAGGGCCCGATCGGCCCGATGGGGCCAGCAGGTCCGATCGGCCCGACGGGGCCGGAAGGTCTGATGGGTCCGGAGGGACCTCCTGGGCTCGACGGCGCGGTCGGCCCGGCGGGCCCCACCGGGCCGCAGGGAGCGCAGGGGCCCCGTGGTCTGACCGGTCCCGCTGGTCCGGCCGGGCCACAAGGCGTCGTGCTGTCATTGATGGTCCACGGGATCGGCCCGCACGACACGCTGCCGGCCGGGATGCCTGTCGCTTTCTTCGGGCCCACGGCCTCGGTCGAGATCTCGTCGACGAGCCAGGCGATCCACGCGACCGCCCATCGATACCTGGGAGCGGAGACCCTGCCGGCGGACAACCTCAACCTGTACATGTGCTACCAGCGGTACCGCTCAGGGCCGTCCGGCCCGGTCCTCGAGGAGGTGCGCGTGGCCGGCCTCGGCATGACGGGAGGTCGTGTCCCGGCGCGCACGCGCGTGTCCTTCGGGCTCAGCGCCGTGATCACCGGCCTCACCGCGGGCACCTACAACATCGGGATGTGCGGCCAGACCTTCAGCGCGAACTGGGTCAGCAACGACTACGGCTACCTCACGGTCCTCCTCGTCAACGGCGCCTAGCCGCTCTCGTCCGCCAGGCCCTCGCGATCCGCGTCGTTCAAGTGCTCGCTGCCCGCGCTGTTCCGATCGAACCGGACAGACACGAGCACGTGCGCCTTGCTCGCGTGCGGTGAGCGCACGGACTCGGCACGACATGCGATAATTTCGCGCCCTAGAACGCAAGGCCGCGGCGCGCGTGCGCCGGTGCGCCGCCCACGCACGATCGTCCGCGACGCTTGGACGCTCGGCTGAAAGGGGGCTAAACACTCGCGGTTTCACGCGGGCCTGTCCGCTCCGGACGCCATCCCCGCGGGGCCCACCCTTCCGCGCCTCTATGCAATCGATCTGTCTCCGCGGCGCCCGCACGCACAACCTCCAGGGCATCGACCTCGACTTCCGGCCCGGCGAGCTCGTGGCCATCGCCGGCGTGTCCGGCGCCGGAAAATCCTCGCTCGCGCTCGACACGCTCTACTCCGAAGGACAACGCAGGTTCGTCGAGAGCTTCAGCCCGTACGCGCGCCAGTTCCTCGAGCGGCTCGAGCGGCCGCCGATCGACGCGCTCGAGCCCGTGGCGGCCGGCGTCGCCGTCGATCGCCGCGCGCCGGTCAAGAGCTCGCGGTCGACCGTCGCCACCATGGCCGATCTCGAGCCGTACTTCTGCGCGCTCTTCGCGCGCGAGGCGGTGCCCGTCTGCCCCTCGTGCGACGCGCCCGCCGCGCGGACCGACCCCGCGCGCGCGGCCGACCTCGCCGCGAGCGCGCACGAGGGGGCGACCGCGCTCGTCACGTACCCGATCCCCGTCGCGGGCGCCGAGCGCTTCCTCGACGTGCGCGAGTCGCTGCTCTCCGCCGGCTACCGCCGCCTGCTCGTCCGCGGGGAGGCGCGCGACATCGACAGCGTGGCGCCCTCCGAGGCGCTGAGCGGCACGGACAAGGTCGAGGTCATCGTCGATCGCGTCCGCGTCGCCCCCCGGGAGCGCCGGCGCCTCGGCGCCGCCATCGAGGAGGCGTGGAAGGGCGGCGGCGGCGACGCGTCGCTCCACCTGCACCGCAAGAGCGAGGAGCCGAACGGCAACGGGGCGGGGTCGACGCGGCTCCGGCTCGTGCGCGGGCTCGCCTGTCCCTCGTGCGCGCGCGCCTTCGATCCGCCGCGCCCGGGGCTGTTCTCGTACCAGTCCCCGACCGGCGCGTGCACCTCGTGCCGCGGCTTCGGCCGCACCCTCGGCATCGACTACGACAAGGTGATCCCGGACCCGGCCAAATCGATCGCGGGCGGCGCGATCCGCCCCTGGAACGGCCGCTCGACCACCTGGGAGCGGAAGGTGCTCCGCGCGTTCTGCGAGCGGAACGGGATCCGCACCGACCGGCCGTGGCGCGAGCTCTCCGAGGCGCAGCGCGCGCTCGTGCTCGAGGGCGAGGGCACGTGGAACCAGGGGAAGTACCCCGGCGTGAAGGCCTGGTTCCGCTGGCTCGAGACGCGCACCTACAAGATGCACGTCCGCGTGCTGCTCGCGCGCTACCGCACCTACGACGTCTGCGGCGCGTGCAGCGGCAAGCGGCTCTCCCCCGAGTCGCTCCTCTACCGCGTCGGCGGCCTCGATCTCGCCGCGTGGCACGAGCTAGAGCTCCGCGACGCCCGCGCGCGGCTCGAGGCCGAGCGCCCCCAGACCGGCCAGGGGGAGATGGCGCGCCGCGAGCTCATCGCGCGGCTCGGCTACCTCGAGCGGGTCGGGCTCGGCTACCTCTCGCTCTCTCGCCAGGCGCGCACGCTCTCGGGCGGCGAGGCGCAGCGCGTCGCGCTCACCGCGGCGCTCGGCACCTCGCTGACGGGCGCGCTCTTCGTGCTCGACGAGCCGACCGTCGGCCTGCACCCGACGGACATCCCGCCGCTCATCGCGGCCATGCGCGAGCTCGCTGACCGCGGCAACGCCGTGCTCGTCATCGAGCACGAGCCCCTCGTCATCCGGGCGAGCGATCGCGTCGTCGAGCTGGGCCCCGGCGCGGGCAAGCAGGGCGGGCGCGTCACCTTCGACGGCCCGCCCGAGGGGCTCGCCGCGCGCAGCCCGCTGGTCGCGGCGCGCGCGGAGCGCCGCGCGCCGACCGGCAAGATCTCGATCCACGGCGCGCGCGAGAACAACCTCCGCGACGTCACCGTCGACATCCCGCTCGGCGTCGTCGCGGCGATCACGGGGCCGAGCGGCTCGGGCAAGAGCACGCTGGTGAATGACGTGCTCTACCGGCACGTCGCGCGGGCGCGCGGCTACAAGGACGTCGAGGCGCCCGGCCTGTACAGGCGCATCGAGGGCACGGCCGACATCCGCACGATCACGCTCGTCGATCAGGCGCCGCTCGGGCGCACCTCCCGGGGCAACCCCGCGACCTACACCGGCGCCTGGAACCGCGTCCGCGCGCTCTTCGCGGAGCAGCCGGAGGCAGCGGCGCGGGACCTCGGGCCCGGCCACTTCTCGTTCAACGTCGCGCTCGGGCGCTGCGAGGCGTGCTCGGGCGAGGGGAGCGAGACGATCGAGATGCAGTTCCTGGCCGACGTGTCGCTGACCTGCCCGACCTGCAAGGGCAAGCGGTTCCGCGACGAGGTGCTCGAGGTGAAGCTCGACGGCCGCTCGGTCGCCGACGTGCTCGATCTCTCGATCGACGAGGCGTTCGACGCCTTCGCGCGGGAGCCCGCCGTCCGGCGGGCGCTCGCGCCGCTCAAGCAGCTCGGCCTCGGCTACCTCACGCTCGGCCAGCCGCTCTCGACGCTCTCGGGCGGCGAGGCGCAGCGGCTCAAGATCGCGCGCGCGCTCGGCGAGCCGTGCGCGGGCGCGCTCTTCCTCCTCGACGAGCCGAGCGCCGGGCTGCACCCGGAGGAGGTAAAGCACCTCAACGCCGCGCTCTCCGTGCTCGTGGCCGAGGGCGCCTCGGTGATCGTCGTCGATCACGATCTCGACGTCATCGCGGCGGCCGACTGGGTCATCGACCTCGGGCCGGGCGCGGGCAGCGAGGGCGGGCGCGTCGTGGCCGAAGGGACGCCCGAGCAGGTGGCCAGGACGACGGGGCGGACCGGCAGCTCGCTCGCCGACTGGTTCGCGCAGCGCGGCGAGGGCGCAGCGCGGCGACCTCGGCGCGGCGCGGCGGCCGCGGCGACCGCCGCCCCGAAGCCCGCCAGGCGCGGCGGTAACGGCGCCGCGCGCGCGCCGCTCGACCGGGGACGGATCGAGGTGGAGGGCGCGCGCGAGCACAACCTCGCCGAGGTCTCGACCGTGATCCCGCACGGCCAGATCGTCGTCGTCACGGGCCCGAGCGGCTCCGGCAAGAGCACGCTCGCCTTTGACGTCGTCTTCGCCGAGGGCCAGCGGCGCTTCCTCGAGACGCTCACCCCCTACGCGCGCCAGTTCCTCCCCACGCTGCCGCGGCCGGACGTGGACCGCGTCACCGGCGTGCCGCCGTCGATCGCGCTCGAGCAGCGCACCACGCGCTCCGGCGCCAACTCGACCGTCGCGACCGTGACCGAGATCGCGCACTACCTGCGGCTGCTCTACGCCAAGGTCGGCGAGGCGCGGTGCCCGGACTGCGACGTGCCGATCGAGGCGCGCTCGCCGGACGAGGTCTACCGCGCGCTCCTCGCGACGCGCGGCGCGCGGACGCTCCTCGCGCCCGCGGTCGTGGCGCGCAAGGGGACGTACCTCGACGTGTTCACCGCCGCCGCCCGCGCCGGCATCACCCGCGCGCTCGCCGACGGCGAGCCGTGCGCGACCGACAGCCCGCCGCGCCTCGACAAGCGCCGCGAGCACTCGATCGACCTCGTGATGTACGAGGGGCGCATGGACGGCCTCGATCGCGCGCTCTTCGATCGCGCCCTCGCCTTCGGGCGCGGGGCGGTGAAGCTCGCCGGCGGCCGCGGCGGCGAGCAGCTCCTCTCCACGACGCGCACCTGCCCGCGCTGCGGCGTCGGCGTCCCGGAGCTCGATCCGCGCTGGTTCTCGTTCAACACGAAGCAGGGCCGCTGCGAGGCGTGCGAGGGGACGGGCGCCTCGGACTTCGACGACGACGCGCTCGCGACGCCCG
The DNA here is from genome assembly GCF_051524405.1 of Sorangium sp. So ce119. Classification (NCBI taxonomy): domain Bacteria; kingdom Pseudomonadati; phylum Myxococcota; order Polyangiales; family Polyangiaceae; genus Sorangium; species Sorangium sp. So ce119. Next base: position 2,288,776 of record NZ_CP150310.1, read on the forward strand.
ATCCGTGCGAGGCCTGCGGGGGCTCGCGCCTCGCGCCGATCCCGCGCGCCGTGCGCCTCGCCGGCGAGCGGTACCACCAGGCGTCCGGCCGGTCGGTCGCCGCCGCGGCCGCGTGGGCGAAGGGGCTGCGCTTCACGGGCGATCGCGCGCTGATCGCCGAGGCGCCGCACAAGGAGCTCTGCCGCCGGCTCGACTTCGTCTGCCAGGTGGGCCTCGGCTACCTGACGCTCGACCGGCGCGCGTCCACGCTCTCGGGCGGCGAGATGCAGCGCCTGCGCCTCGCGGCGCAGCTCGGCAGCGGCCTCACCGGCGCGCTGTACGTGCTCGACGAGCCGACGATCGGCCTGCACCCGCGCGACACCGATCGGCTGCTCGACAACCTGCGGCGGCTCGCCGCCATGGGGAGCACCGTGCTCATGGTGGAGCACGACGCCGACACGATCCGCGCCGCGGATCACCTGATCGACCTCGGCCCCTCGGGCGGGCGCAAGGGCGGCAGGATCGTCGCGGCGGGCGCGGCGCGCGAGGTGCTCGCGAACCCCGACTCACCGACGGCCCGCGCGCTCGCCGGCGAGGACGCCCTGCTCAGCGCGCGCCCGGCGCGCCCTCCGGCGCGCGAGCAGATCGAGCTGCTCGGGGCGCGCGCGCACAACCTCCAGGGGGACGCGCTCCGGATCCCCGCGGGCCGGATGACGGTGGTCGCCGGGGTGTCGGGCTCGGGGAAGAGCACGCTGATCCAGAAGGTGCTCTACCCCGCCGCGCGCCGCGCGCTGAAGCTCGAGGCGCCCGAGCCGGGCCCGCACAAGGCCCTCAAGCTGCCGAAGAGCATCCTGCGGGCGGTGGCCGTCGACCAGTCGCCCATCGGGCGGACGCCGCGCTCGGTCCCGGCGACGTTCCTGGGCGTCTGGGACGAGGTCCGCAAGCTCTACGCCGCGTGCCCCGACGCGCAGGTGCGCGGCTACGGCCCGGCGCGGTTCTCCTTCAACACGGCCTCCGGCGGGCGGTGCCCCGCGTGCGAGGGCCAGGGCGTCATCGCGCACGAGATGTCGTTCCTGCCCGACGTGACCACGCCCTGTGAGGCGTGCGGCGGCGCGCGCTTCGAGCCGGCGACGCTCGACGTCCGCTACCTCGGCCTGTCCGTCGGCGAGATCCTGGATCTCACCGCCGAGGAGGCGGTCGAGGTCTTCGCGGCGCACCCGCGGATCCGCGCGCCGCTCGCGACCATGTGCGATCTCGGCGTCGGCTACCTCCACATCGGCCAGGGCTCGCACACGCTCTCGGGCGGCGAGGCCCAGCGGCTCAAGCTCGCGGCGGAGCTGACGGCCGGCGCGCGCCCCAAGCCCACGCTCTACGTGCTCGACGAGCCCACGACCGGCCTGCACCTGGCGGACGTGACGCGGCTGGTCCGCGTGCTCGATCGCCTGGTCGAGCGCGGCGACACGCTCGTGATCATCGAGCACCACCCCGCGGTCATCGCGTGCGCGGATCACGTGGTGGAGCTGGGCCCGGAGGGCGGCGCGGGCGGGGGACGTATCGTGGCCGAGGGAACCCCGCGCGAGGTGGCGCGTCAGGCGACGGCGACGGGCGAGGTGCTGAAGAGGATCTTCGCGAAGGCGACCTGAGCGAGCGCGTCGGGGGGCGCGCTCGCCTCGGGGGCGCGGGTCAGGCGTCGGAGCGTTTCGCGTACTGGTACGCGGTGTACGCGGAGATCAGGTGGCAGATCCAGCCGAGCCAACCGCCCGTGCCGATCCACATGCCGGGCGTGATGATCAGCCAGAAGATGCAGCGCAGAAACGCGCCGTTGTAGAGCTGCCCAACGCCCGGAACAAGGAACGAGAGGACTGCGGCGATCCCGGATTTGCTCATGGCATCGGAACCTGCTCACCCTGACCGCCATGTCAAGCGGGCTCAGGGGGAGCCCGGATCGCGCCCGCCGCGCCGCTGTCGGCGATGGCGCGGGCGGCGCGGATCCGCTCAGTTCCTGCCGGGCAGCACGATCCTCCGCCGGCCGGACGAGGACGTGGAGGGCGTGGGGGTCGTCGCGGACGGCGTCGTCGGGGTCACCGGAGGCGTGGTCGCGGTGGGCGTGGTCGCCGGAGGCGTGGTCGTGGCGCCCGCGCTGGGCGTCGACGCCGGCTTGGGTTGCGTCTTCGGCGGCGGCTTCGGGGCTGCCACGGGGACCGGATCCGGCGGGGGTGGCTCGGGCGTGGTGGTCGCGGGCGGGGGCGGCGGCGCGTCACCGGCGACCGACACGGGGGTCGGCGGGGGCGCATCGACCGCGGGCAGCGCGGCGTCGTCGGACGAGCTGCCGCTGCGCGCCATGAAGTAGGCGGTCGCGCCGCCCCCGAAGACCACGAACGCACCGAGCCCGATCAAGGCGAGCGGTAGGCCGGAGCTCTTCGGGCGAGGCCGCGCGGGCATCGGCGCCGCGTACGGCGGGGCGCCGCCCGGCATCTGGTGAGCGCCCCCCGCAGGATACCCCGGCGCGCCGGCAGCCCCGGGTCCGCCGGGTGCGCCGAACGGCGAGCCGCCGAATGGGGCGGCGGGCGGCTGGGGCGGTTGCCCGTAAGCGCCCCCGGCTCCGGGGGGGCCGTCGTACGTCGCCGTTGCACCAGGGCCATACGGTCCGGCCCCACCTGCCGGCCCTGCGCCGTAAGCGCCCGGAGGAGCGCCGTAAGCGCCCGGAGGAGCGCCGTACGCGCCGGGCGGCGGGGCGCTGTTGCTCCCGCCCTCGACGATGGTTCGCGGGACGCTCGCGCCTGCGGCTCCTGGGTCCTGCGGCGCGGCGCCGGGAGACACGGGGAAGGTGCCCTGAGGCGAGTTGAGCCCTGCGACCGGAGGCTCGCCGGGCACGGTCTTGCCAGGGCCGTACATGCCGCTCGGGGGCGCAGGCCATCCGGGCGGCGGACCGCTATTCTGGTTGCTCATCGGGATCGCATCCTACCGTGCGCGCCGGGCGAGTCAGTTGTTCGGTACGATGATCACGCGTCGTCGAGGCCTTTCGGACGGCGTGGTGGGCGTGGTGGTCGTCGGCGGGCTGGTCGTCGGCGGGTTCGGCGTGGTGGTCGTCGGCGGGCTGGTCGGAGGCTGTGCGCTGGTCGACCCAGGGAACGGGAACGGGGGGAACGTCGAGGGGATGACGAGGGGCGGCAGCGTGGGGATGATCGTCGTCCCGCTCGGGCGCGTCGGCGGTGTCTGTGTCCCCGTCGCGCTCGGCGTCGTCGGGGGCTTCGAGGTCGAGGTCGAGGGCGGCCTGGGCTGAGGCTTGGCGACGACCGGCGGCGGCTCGACCGGGGGCGACGTCACGGCGGGGGGCGTCGTGGCGGGCGGCGTCGTGACGGCGGGGCCGGGATCCGAGGGGACCGTGATGGCCGGCTGGAGCGTCGGCATGGTGGGCACCGCGTCCGCCTGCCTCCCGCGGTTGACCTCGTTGGCGATGTACAGGCCGCCCACGACGGCGCCGGTGATCCCCGTGGCGAGCAGCAGGATGGTGAACACCGACGTCCCGCGCCGAGGCGGCTGCGCCCGGTGCGCCGAGCCGCCGTGCGTGGTCCCGGGCAGCGGCTCCATCGGCGCCGTCCCGGGGAGGTACCCTTGTGGGCCGCCGCCGTAGGGTCCTCCGTAGCCGGGCGCCGGGCCGCCGTTGAACGCGCCCGCGGGCGCCGCCGAGCTCCGGCCCATGAAAGGAGGCGCGTTTCCGACCGCCGTCCCGCCCGGGCGCGGCGACACGTCGAACGGCCCAGGCTCGTGGCTCGTGGCCGGCACGCCGGGCATCCCGTGCGGCGGCATGTACGGCGCGGCGTTCACCGTCGCCGGCTGCCCGACCGGAGGGTAGCCCCCCTGGGCGAAGTACGGGCCCGACGAGGGTTCCGGCCTGGGCGTGAACCCCGGGGCCGACGCGGAGGGGCCCCGGGCGTCCGACGAGAAGCCCCCCATGGGGGTCGAGGCCCCGGGCGCTCCCGGGGGGCCGCTCACGGCGCGCTGCGCCCCGTCGTCCTCCGGCGGGATCGTCTTGGGCACGGCGCTGATGCGGCCGTCGCCCATCGGGTTGGTCGCGGGCGCCAGCGCGGAGGGCGAGGCCACCCCGGGCGCCGCGAGGGCCGCCGGCAGGGCAGACGCGGACGACCGCGCCAGGCTGACCTCGGAGGGCGAGGGCGTGAGCGCCGAGGGGGCGCGGGCGGCCCGGGCGAACGGCTCGAGCGCGCTGCGGAACTCGGCGGTGGTCGCGAACCGATCGGGCGGCGAGGCCGCCATCGCGCGGTGGACGGCGGCGCAGAGGGCGGGCGCGATCTCGGGGGCGAGGTCCGAGAGCCGCGATATCTGGCCCGACAGGTAGGCGCCCGCGATCTGCTGGGGCTCATCGCCGCCGACGGGCCGGCGGCCGGCCAGCATCTCGAAGATGATGACGCCCAGCGAGAAGATGTCGGCGCGCGCGTCCACGGAGTCCGCCGAGTACGCCTGCTCCGGGGCCATGTACTCGGGCGTGCCCATGATCACGCCGGGGCGCGTGAGCCCGCGATCGAGCTCCCCCGTGACCTTCAGCTTGGCGATGCCGAAGTCGAGCAGCTTGATGAGCGGCTCCCCCTTGGCCGTCCTCGTGATGATCACGTTGTCCGGCTTGAGGTCCCGGTGGACGACGCCCGCGCGGTGGGCGGCCTCGACGCCCTCGAGCATCTGCATCGCGTACTCGAGCGCGTCGGCGTACGCGAGCCGGACGCCCGCCCGGTACAGCTCCTCGTAGAGGGCCTGGAGCGTCTTCCCCTCCAGGTACTCCATCACGATGAACGCCAGGCCGGAGGTCGTCTGGTCGACGTCGACCACGCGGACCACGTGCGCGCTCTGGATCTGCGCGGAGACGCGCGCCTCCTGCAGGAAGCGCTGCACCAGGCCCGAGCGGCGGGACAGCTCGGGGTGGAGAAACTTGAGGGCGACCGTCGTCCCCAGCACCTCGTGGCGGGCTTCGTAGACGCTCCCCATGCCGCCGTCGCCGATGATGCGCACGAGTCGGTACTTGTTGTTGATGACCTGGCCTGCCTGCGGACGCATCGATCTCCGTTGAGGGCGCTGGGGCTGGAGTTGCTCGGAGAGTCTCACAGGCTGGTAGACGAACGTCAGCCCCATTTGTGCGACACAAGGTCGCGGTGGTCGCGATCGGCACCGTTTTTTCGGCGACGCAAGCCCTATCCGTCCCGTCCGGGTCCCGTCCAGGGCAGCCATACCGCCGAGGTCGCAACCCCGGCCCAGGGGTTGGCCATAACGCTGTGCGTCATTGTGAGGCCTTGACGGTACGACGGCGCGATGCGCGCGCGTTGGAGCGGGTATACCTGGGGGCGCCGCCAGGGGGCGGCGCTGAGGGAGATGCCTGTGCTGGCTGCGCCGTTGCTCGATGCCTTGATCGATCGCGCTCTGGAAGAAGATCTCGCGGGGGGCGATCTCACCACCGAGGCCTGTGTCGAGGCCTCCGCGCGCGCGACCGCGAAGGCGGTCGCGCGCAAGCCGCTCGTCGCGTGCGGGGGGGCCGTGTTCCTCCGCGTCTTCGAGCGCCTGGATCCGGCGGTGGAGGGCGAGGTGCTCGTCCCGGACGGCACCTCCGTCGACACAGGCGCCGTGCTCTGGACGGTGCGCGGCGCGGCGCGCACGCTCCTCAGCGCGGAGCGGACCGCGCTGAACCTGGCGCAGCGGATGAGCGGCGTGGCCTCCGAGGCGCGCCGCTACGCCGCGGCGATCCCGGCCGGGTCCGGCGTGCGCATCACCGACACCCGCAAGACGACGCCCGGCCTCCGCGCCCTGGAGCGCTACGCGGTGCGCGTCGGCGGCGCGCACAACCACCGAGACAACCTCGGGAGCGCGGTGATGATCAAGGACAACCACATCATCGCGGCGGGCGGCATCACGACGGCCATCGCCCGCGCGCGGGCGCGCGCCCCGCACACGACGAAGGTCGAGGTCGAGGTCGCCTCGCTCCAGGAGCTCGACGAGGCGATGGCCGCGGGCGCGGACATCATCATGCTCGACAACTTCACGCTCGCCGACGTCAAGACCGCCTCCGCGCGCGCGCGGTCGTCGCAGCGCGGCCGGCCTCTCCTGGAGGTCTCCGGCGGCATCACGCTGGAGCGCATCCCCGAGCTGGCGGCGGCGGGCATCGACGTCATCAGCGTCGGGGCGCTGACGCACTCGGCGCGGGCGGCCGACATCGCGCTGGATCTCTCGCTGTGAGGCCGCTCGACGCGCGGGCCATCGAGCGCGAGCTCTCGCGCCTCGGCGCGTCGCTCGGCAGCCCGCTGGCCGTGGCGGCGGAGACCGCGTCGACGAACGACGACGCGCGGAGCGCGGCCGCCGCCGGCGCGCCGCACGGCGCTGCGTTCCTCGCCGACGCGCAGACGCAGGGGCGCGGGCGCGGCGGGCGCTCCTGGCACTCCCCGCCCGGGGAGAACCTCTACCTCTCGGTGGTGCTGCGCCCCAGCCTGCCGGCGAGCAGCGTGGCGCCGATCGCCCTCGTCATGGGGCTCGCCGTGGCGTCCGTCGTCGAGCGGCGGCTGGCGTCCTCGGCGCGCCTCGGCGCGCCCGGCGGCGGCCCGCCGGCCGAGGTGCGGCTCAAGTGGCCGAACGACGTGCTGGTCGGGGGCCGCAAGCTGGCCGGCATCCTCGTCGAGGCCCAGCTCCGCGGCGACTCCGTGAGCAGCGTGATCGTCGGCGTCGGGCTGAACGTCCACACGTCGCGCTTCCCGCCGGAGCTCTCGGCGCGGGCCACGTCGCTGGCGATGCTCGGGATCGACGACGTCCCGCGCGAGGTCCTCGCCGCGGAGCTGCTCCAGGCGATCGGCGACGCGGCGGCGAGGTTCGAGGCCGGGCGGCTCGCCCCCTTCGCCGAGGATCTCGACCGCATGGACTGGCTGCGCGACCGCCGCGTCGAGGTGGCGGGCGTGGCCGGCGTCGCGGCGGGCATCGACGCCGAGGGGCACCTCCTGGTCCGCGGCGCGGATGGCGTCCTCCGGGCGGTGGCGGCGGGCGAGGTCAGCGTCACTTCCGGCTGAGCGCCTCGCGCCGCTTGCGTTGCGCGCGCCGCGCGGCCAAAGCTTGCGCCCATCGCGGGTCGCTGGCAGCGCGGAGCTTGCCAGGCCGACCTGGCTCCTCGGAGGCGTCGCTTCCTTGAAAGAAGACACCCTCGTCGTCCACGAAATCTACGCCAGCGTGCAGGGCGAATCGACGTTCGCCGGGCTTCCATGCACGTTCGTCCGGCTCACCGGGTGCAACCTGCGCTGCACCTGGTGCGACACGACGCAGGCCTTCCACGGCGGCAAGCGGATCCGCCGCGGCGACGTCCTCGAGCGCGCGCTGGCCTTCGGCACGCCGCTGGTCGAGCTCACCGGAGGAGAGCCGCTCCTGCAACCCGCGTCGTTCCCGCTCCTCGCGGAGCTCTGCGACGCCGGCCGCACGGTCCTCGTCGAGACCAGCGGCGAGGCCGACGTCTCGCGCGTGGATCCGCGCGTGCACAAGATCATGGACCTGAAGGCGCCCGGCTCGGGGGAGTCCCACCGGAACCGCTGGTCGAACCTCGACCACCTCACGCCGCGCGACGAGATCAAGTTCGTGCTCGCCGACCGGGCGGACTACGAGTGGATGCGGGGCACCATCCGCGAGCGGCGCCTCGACGTGCGCGGCGTGACGCTGCTCGCGTCGTGCGTCTGGGGCAAGCTCTCGACGAGAGATCTCGTCCAGTGGGTGCTCGACGACGGCCTCCGCGTCCGGGTGCAGGTCCAGCTCCACAAGGTGATCTGGGGCGCTGACGCGCAGGGGGTCTGACCGGCGGGCCGCCCCCTCCGCGGCCCGTCGGGGCAGGGGGCGGCGCCGTGATCTCGCCGCCTCAGCGCTCGCCGCGCAGAAACTGCTCGTAGTCCTCGACGTCGCGGGGCGAGCCGAGGACGAGCGGCACGCGCTCGTGCAGCGACTTCGGGACCAGATCCAGGATGCGGTGGGACCCTGTGCTCGCCTTGCCGCCGGCCGCCTCGAAGATGAACGCGAACGGGTTCGCCTCGTAGAGCAGCCGCAGCTTGCCCTGGCCGCCTCGATCGGCCGGGTAGGCGAAGATGCCGCCCTTGAGGAGCGTCCGGTGCGCGTCCGCGACCAGCGATCCCACGTACCGCGCGCCGTAGGGCCTCCCCTCGTGCTTGCTGTCCTCCTTGATCCAGGCGTTCCAGCGGCGCACCTCCTCGGGCCACCGCGCGCTGTGGCCCTCGTTGATGGAGTACGTCGAGCCGCGCTCCGGGATACGGATGTTCTCGTGGGAAAGGAAAAATTCACCCACGGTCGGGTCGTAGGTGAACCCGTGAACGCCGCCGAGGCCGGTCGTGATGACGAGCAGCGTCGACGACCCGTAGAGCACGTAGCCCGCCGCGACGAGGTCGCGGCCGGGGCGCAGGAAATCCGAGGGATCGGCGCCCAGCTTGGCGTCGCTCTTGCGGAGCACGCCGAAGATCGTGCCGATCGAGATGTTCACGTCGATGTTGGACGAGCCGTCGAGCGGGTCCACGACGACGATGTACTTGGCGCGCGGGTCCGTGGAGAGGAGCCTCATCTCGCCGAGCTCCTCGCTGACCACGGCCGCGCAGTGCCCGCGCCGCCCGAGCGCGCTGAGCAGCGTCTCGTTGGCGACCTCGTCGAGCTTCTGCACGATCTCGCCCTGCACGTTGGTCTGTCCCGTGTACCCGAGGACATTGGCGAGGCCGGCCCGGCGGACCTTGGACGTGACGAGCTTCGCCGCCAGGCCGAACTGGTTCAGGAGCGAGGTGAACGCCCCCGTCGCCGCGGGGAACCCGAGCATTCCCTCGAGGATGTACGTCTCGAGCGTGATCCCGATCCGTGACTGGGCCTCCGGCGGCTTCCAGCTCAGGTTCCGTTGGTCCGATGAGAGCGACATGATCCCTCCGCGTTGTTGGCCATGGACGTCGCCGCCCCGCCGCCTGCTCGCGCCTCTGACTGCTGCCGCTGCCCCCGAGAGCCGACCGGCGCGGCTTCGAGAATTGCGTATCCCCTGGCTCCGTACAACATCCACCGGGCACCGGGCCTCGGGGGCGTTTGGCTGGACACGTTCGTCCAACTCCTGACGATGCGGCCCGAGCTCGCCCGCCCGTATGCGCTGCTACGCGCGCATCGGGAGGGGCAGGTTCGCGCCCTCGGGGGCCATGCGTTCCTCACTGCAACACCATCGACGGAGTGATTCATGGCGCTCACGACCCGTGTCGAGCAGATCCTCTCCTGGTACTCCTCCGAGAACCCCGGCACGCTGACCAACCTCGTGCGGTTGCTCGACCACGGAGCGCTCGCGGGCACCGGCAAGCTGGTGATCCTGCCCGTGGATCAGGGCTTCGAGCACGGTCCTGTGCGATCGTTCGCTCCGAACCCCGAGGCCTATGATCCCGACTACCACTTTCAGCTCGCGATCGACTCCGGGTGCAGCGCCTACGCGGCGCCGATCGGGTCGCTGCAGGCGGGCGCGGCCAGGTTCGCGGGCCAGGTGCCGCTGATCCTGAAGCTCAACAACAGCGACACGCTGGCAAAGGTGGAGCAGCCAATCTCGGCGGTGACCGGCTCGGTCGAGGACGCGCTCCGGCTCGGCTGCGTCGGCGTCGGCTACACGATCTACCCCGGGTCCGGCGCGAGGAACCGCATGTACGAGGACCTTCGCGAGATCACCCTGGAGGCCAGGCGCAAGGGCCTGGTCGTCATCGTCTGGAGCTATCCGCGCGGCGCCGGGCTGTCCAAGCAGGGCGAGACGGCCATCGACGTCTGCGCGTATGCCGCGACGATCGCGGCCCAGCTCGGCGCGCACATCATCAAGGTCAAGCCGCCGACGGCTCATGTCGAGCAGGAGGAGGCGAAGAAGATGTACGAGAAGTACAGCATCCCGATCCAGACGCTCGCCGACCGGACCCGCCATGTCGTGCAGGCGACCTTCAACGGCAAACGCGTGGTGATCTTCTCCGGCGGCGAGTCGAGGTCGACCGAGGCCGTGCTCGATGACGTGCGCGAGATGGCCGCGGGCGGCTCCTTCGGTTCGATCATGGGGCGGAACGCGTTCCAGCGTCCTCGCGCCGAGGCGTTGAAGCTCCTCGCCGACGTGATCCAGATCTACCGGTCCGCGCGCTGACGCCCCTCGACCGGGTGTTCGGGGCGGGGACGCGGGGGCCCTGGTCCGGCGAGGCATCGCCTCGGCGCTCCGCCGCAATGGCGCCTGTCGAGGCCGCGGCGCCCGCCCACGCCAGCCTTCTGCCGACGACGAGGCCCGAGCGGACCTGAGCGCCGCTGCGCGCCGCGTCGCTGTCGCGTGGGAAGCGCTCTCCCTGCCGCGCCTCGGGCCGACCGCTCGCGGGCATCGTCCACATCGACGGGGTTAGCCCTTCGTGATTAGATGCCGCGCTGGAAACCCTCCACGTCCGGGCTCAGGAGACCGCATGCCGATCAAAGTGAACCTCGCCTCGTCAGACCCGCTGAGCCTCGCCGTCGACGTCGTCGTCATCGGCGTGCCGGAAGGCGCTTCGACGGGTGAGGGCGTGCTCGCGAGGCTCGTGGAGGCCCTGGGCGAGCACGTGGCCCACCAGGTCAAGCGGGACGACTTCACGGGGAAGAAGGATCAGAGCATCGACTTCGCGACGAACGGCGCGCTGAAGCCGGGCCGCGTGCTGCTGCTCGGCCTCGGGTCGGGCAAGGTCACCGACGTTGAGTGCCGGGTGCTCGCGGCGAAGGGCGCGCGCTTCGCGAACGGCGTGCGCGCCGAGAGCGTCGCGGTGGCGGTGCCGCCCGGCGTCGAGCGCGCGGAGCGGTCCGTCGCGGAGGGCCTCGTGCTCGGGGCCTACCGGTTCACCCGGTACTTCACGGGCGATCGCGTGCCCAAATTCGCGCTCTCGCGCGGCACCGTGCTCGTCGAGGGCAAGCCGGGCAAGGCGGCGCGCGACGCGGTCGCGCTCGGCCAGCAGGTCGGCGAGGCGATCTGCGTCGCGCGCGATCTCGTCAACGAGCCGCCCAACGAGCTCTACCCCGAGGCCCTGGCGCGCGTCGCCGCCGGCATCGGCAAGCAGCACGGGCTCAAGGTGACGGTGTTCGACAAGGCCGCGCTGATCAAGCGGGGCATGAAGCTCATCATGGCGGTGGGGCAGGGGAGCGCGCGCGAGCCCCGGCTGATCCACATGGTCTACACTCCTTCCGGCAAGCCGAAGGGGAAGCTCGTCTTCGTGGGCAAGGGGCTGACCTTCGACAGCGGCGGTCTCTGCATCAAGCCGGCTCCGGGCATGGAGGAGATGAAGGGGGACATGGGCGGGGCCGCGAACGTGATCGCGCTGATGGCCGCCGTCGCGGCCGCCAGGCCGAACGTCGAGGTGCACGGCATCATCGGTTCTGCAGAGAACATGCCCGATGGCGCGGCGTACCGCCCCGGAGACATCTTCGGCTCCCTGGACGGCAGGACGGTGGAGATCATCAACACCGACGCGGAGGGGCGCCTCGTCCTCGCGGACTGCCTCGCTTACGCGCGCGCGCTGAAGCCGGACTTCATCGTCGACAACGCCACCCTCACGGGCGCCTGCATGGTGGCGCTCGGCCCGACGGTGTCGGGCTTCTTCTCGAACCGCGAGGAGCTCGCGGAGCGCGTGCGGAGCGCCGCGAAGGCCACCGGCGAGTCGATGTGGCAGATGCCGCTGGTCGAGGAGCTCCGCGAGGGCCTGAAGAGCGACTGGGCCGACATCAAGCACACGGCCGACCGCTGGGGAGGGGCCATCACCGCGGCCCTGTTCCTGCGCGAGTTCGTGGGCGATGTCCCCTGGGTCCACGTCGACATCGCCGGCCCGTCGATGGCGAGCAAGCCGTACGGCATCGTCTCCAAGGGCGGGACGGGCCACGGCGTGCTTACCTTCCTCCGCCTCATCGAAGGCTTCACCGGTTAAATCGTGCAACTCCGCCGCAAGCTCGCGCGCGCCATGGGCCGCGCCATCACCGACTTCGACATGATCGCCGACGGCGATCGGATCCTCTGCGCTGTCTCGGGGGGCAAGGACAGCTACGCGATGCACGCGCTCCTCGTGGACCTCGCGCGCCGCGCGCCGGTCCGGTTCAGCGTGATCGCGGTCAACATCGACCAGGGGCACCCTGGCTACCCCGGACACCTCCTGGCGGACTACATGGCCGCGGGCGGCCACGAGTTCCGGATGATCTCCGAGGACACCTACTCGATCGTCACCGAGAAGATCCCCGAGAACAAGACGTACTGCTCCCTCTGCTCCCGCCTGCGGCGCGGCATCATCTACCGCATCGCGCGCGAGCTCGGCTGCTCGAAGATCGCCCTCGGCCACCACCGAGACGACGCCGTGACGACGCTGCTGCTGAACCTGATCTTCGCAGGCCAGCTCAAGTCCATGCCGCCGAAGCTCGTCTCCGATGACGGCGACAACGTCGTGATCCGCCCGCTGATCTACTGCGCCGAGGACGAGCTCGCCGCGTTCGCGGCGGAGGAGCGCTTCCCCATCATCCCGTGCGACCTGTGTGGATCTCAGGAGAACCTCCAGCGCAAGGCGGTGAGCCGGCTCCTCGCGGAGCTCGACGCGCGTCACCCCGGGGCGCGGCAGAACATGCTCGCCGCCCTCGGCAACGTGCGTCCGAGCCACCTGTTCGACACGGGCCTCTGGAAGCGGCTCGGGCTCGAGGTCGCCCGGGAGGAGGGGGGCGCGAGCGGCGACGACACCGGCGCACGTGCGCCGGCGCAGGAGGTGCTGCCCGTCAGCAACCTGCTGAGGAACCTGGCCTAGCGGCTCGCCGATGAGCACGGACGCCCCCGGTGCGATCTCGATCGGCGCTCCGCGCGAAGCGGAGTCGTCCGCCACGGCCGCTGGCGGACGCGGCGGGAGGCCGGCGCGCGGGGTCGAGGGGCCGTCGAGCTCGGAGGGCCCCGAGACCGCGCAGCCCGGGGCAGGGCGCTTCGATCTGGGTCTCGGCGCCGGCCGCGCTCCGCAGGCGCTGCTCGCGGCGATCGTCGCGTGGATGATCACGGTCGCGCCGGCCGCCTTCGGCCGCGGCGCGCCGACTTCCGCCAGCATCGCCGCCACGCTCGCCTTTCTCTGCGGCGCCGCTGCGCCGCTGCTCGCCGCGACCCACCGCCGCCTCGCGCGGCACCTCGGCATCTCTGCCTTCCTGGCGCTCGCCACGCTGACCTGGCTGCTCGCGTCGCCGTCCCTCCAGCCGTCGCGCCTCGACCCGGTCCGCGCGGCGATCGGCGCGATCGCCTGGGGCATCTTCGCGCTCTCCTGGCGCGATCGGTGGGACGTGCGGCGCCCGCAGGAGCCGGACCCGGACGCCCCCCTCCTCCAGGCCCGGGCCCATCTGCCCCCGCTCGCCGCGGCGGTGGTCGCGTTCGGCGCGCTCGTGAGCCTGGCCATCCTCGTGCTCGCGTGGCGCGTCCGGGACCCCGATCGCGCCCTCCTGGCCCAGGCGGTCGCCGTGGCCTGCGCCGTCGCGCTGATCACGGCCGCCTCCGGGGTCGCCGTCGCCCGCGGACGCAGGCACACGGCTGGCGGACGGCGGCTCACTCATCGCGCCGTCCGGCAGTTGCTCGTCCTGATCGTCTTCGCCGTCCTGGGGGCGGTCGTGATGATGCTGCGCTGAGCAGCGGTTCGGCCGTGGCCCTCGGCCCGCTTCTCGTTGCTCACCATCCCCGCATCCCCGCCGGTTCCCGGTCAAATC
>NZ_CP150310.1:2310000-4490000 GCF_051524405.1 Sorangium sp. So ce119
AACCGGTACTAATAGGTCGTGCGGCTTGACCATACTTCTAAGGCAAACATCGAAGCGTCGCGCCCGGAGTTCGGGTGACGAGCAGCGTGACACAGCTGGCCCAGCGTAGAGCACCGCGAGAAGCGGGCTCCGCGGGTTCCGATTGGACGCACCCACAAGTTTCCGGTGGTGATATCGAGAAGGTCACACCCGATCCCATACCGAACTCGGAAGTTAAGCTTCTTGGAGCCGATGGTACTGCCAGGGCAACCTGGTGGGAGAGTAGGACGCCGCCGGGATTTTCTTTGAACCTGCGCACAGGCATCGCCGTGCGCAGGTTTTTTTTTGTCCTTTCGCAGACGTTCTCTTTCGTGCCCGCCGTGCGAGCTCAGCCGGCGGCGGTCGCGGGCTGCGTGAGGCGCGCTCGGAATGGCAGCCTGCCATCTGGCGCGAACTGTAGTTTTTGTTACGCGTGCCAGTGTCGGTGAATGTTGACGGGCCTGCGGACCGGGGGATGTCACGGGCAGCGGGCTCCGATGGGCTCTCCGGGCCCGGCGCACGCGGCGGAACTCGGAGGTACTGCGCTAGATGGAACGGCGAGTTTCTCCCAGCGGCCAGGCGTTGCTAGCCTAGGGAAACCTTGGGACCCAAGCGCTGGAAAGTCGCCGCAGGCGTCGGTGGTGCCCTCGGCTGCGGGCTCATCGTGGGGTTTGCGCCCTTTGTGCGCTACCGCGCGGAGCAGGCTGCTGATGGATACGGGGCATCGCTCGCGATCGAGCAGGTTCGGCCCACGTGGGGCGGCGTCTCGCTCAAAGGGGTGGACGTTCAGCTGCGGGGCGCTCCGAGCATTTCCATCCGGCTGGAAGAGGTGGACGTCTCCCTCGGCTTCTCGGGGCGTCGCGTGGCAATGCGCGGCGGAACGGTTTCGGCCGTCGGTCCGCGCGACGCGATCCTTCACGAGCTGGAGACGTGGCGCGCTGGGCAGCCCGCGGGTCGTCCCGGCACCGCGTCGACAGGCGGCGGGAGCACCGAACTGGAGGGGTTGAGGCTCGTCTGGAGCGACCGGAGCGACGCGCCCACCGAGAGCCTGTCGGCGGCCGGCGTGCGCCTGTCGCGCGCCGAAGGGCGGACGGCCATCTCCGCCCAGGAAGCGATGCTGTCCCTCGGACGCGCGGCGTTTTCGGTGCGAGAGGGCCGGCTGGTGCTCGTCCGGGAGCAGGCGCGGTACCAGGTGAACGAACTCTCGGCGGCGGCCATCGACGCCGAGGTCGCGCTCCTGGAGATCCAGCCTGAAAAGCAGGCGGCGCCGGAGCACGGCGGCAGCACCCGGCCGGCACAGGTCAAGAGAGCGGCGGAAGACGCGGCCGGGGACGAGGCGGGCCAGAACCGGGGGGCCGCGATCCGAGAAGCCCTCCTGCGAACGGCCCGCGGGGTCGACCTGGCGCTCGGTGACGGGGCCAAGGTGGACGTGGCAGGCGTGACCGCGCGGCTCAAGCGCGACGTCGACATGCTCAACCTGGGGCCCGGAAGCCTCGCGGTGCGGCGGGAGGCAGGTTCTCTCGTGGTGGAGCTGTCGCCTGGAGAGGCGGCGATCGCGGCGGTCGGCGCTGACGCCCAGCAGGCGCTCACGTTCCGGCTCCGCGTGCCGATCAGCGACGCGAAGGAGGTCCCGCAGGAGATCGTCGCGGACGTGCAGGGAGGACCCATCTGGCTGTCGACCCTCGGCGTCCACGAGGGCGACATGGGGCTGTTCGATGTGGCGCGCACCTCGATCGTCAGCCGCGCGCGGGTCGTACTGTCGGCGGACGGCCAGACGCTGGGCATCGACGGTGAGGGGAGGTTGAAGAACCTGTCTCTGCGGAGCACGGCCCTCGCCGACGAGCCCATCGCCGGCCTGGATCTGGCGTGGCGGGCAAAGGCAAACGGCAGGCTTGATGGGTCCAAGATCACCGCAGAGGACGCCGAGGTCGACCTCGGCGCGCTGAGGTTGATCGCGCGGGGCGAGTACGAGCGCGCCGGGGCTTCACATCGGGTCCGCGGCAGCTTCGAGGTTCCCCTCACGGCCTGCCAGTCCATGCTGGACTCGGCGCCCAGAGGGGTCGTGGCGAAGCTCCACGGAATGCGGCTCGCCGGCTCGTTCGGGATCGAAGGGAAGCTCCGCTTCGATACCGGCAGCCTGGACAGGACATTCTCGCTCGACTGGGGCATCTCCAACACCTGCCGCGTGACAGAGATGCCGCCGGAGCTGAGCGTCGACCGCTTCAAGCGCGCGTTCAAGCGCATGGTCCACGGGCCCGGTCGCCAGCGCGTGGAGATCGAGTCCGGGCCGGGGACCGCCGAGTGGGTCCCCTACGAAGACATCTCTCGCTTCATGGAAGTCGCCGTGCTGACCACGGAAGACGGCGGCTTCCATCGACACCACGGGTTCGACGAGGAGGCGATCAAGAACTCGATCCGCGAGAACCTCCGCAAGAGGAGGTTCGTGCGGGGGGCGAGCACGGTCAGCATGCAGCTCGCCAAGAACCTCTACCTCGAGCGGACCAAGAGCGTGGCGCGCAAGCTCCAGGAAACCCTGCTCACGATGTACCTCGAGCAGGAGCTGACCAAGGAGCAGATCATGGAGCTCTACCTGAACGTGGTGGAGTTCGGGCCGCTGGTCTACGGCATCGGCGCTGCCGCGCGGCACTACTTCAACGCGTCGGCCGCGCAGCTCTCGCTCGGACAGGCGCTCTACATCGCGTCGATCCTGCCAAACCCGAGCGTGCAGCACTTCGACGCGAACGGCGAGGTGACGCCTGCGTGGAGCGGGTACCTGCGCAAGCTCATGCAGATCGCGCACAGGCGCCATCGGATCTCCGACGAGGAGCTCGAGAAGGGGCTGCAGGAGACCGTCGTGCGAGGCTCGCCAGCGCCTCACCTGGCGCCGCGGCAGCCCGCCGGGGAAGGCGGCGAGGAGAGGCCGGAAGAGGAGCTGGGCGACGTCTGGACAGCGCCATGACCCGCGCACGCGCGGAACGGGCCCGGTGGCCCTCCAGTCGTGCGGCGATCTGCCGTGCCGGGGTTGCGACGAGGCGCCCTTGGAATTGGCGACGCCCGACGGCCGGCCCTCTGCCTTTGGCCCGCGCGGAGCTGGCGGTCAGCGCTTGAGCGCAGCGGTCCGGAGCTTCGCGAAGAAGGCGCGAAGCAGGGCGGCGCACTCGTCCGCGAGCACGCCCGACGTGACCGCGAAGCGATGGTTGAGCCGAGGGTCACGGCCGATCGTGAAGAGCGTATCCACCGCCCCCGCCTTCGGATCCGGGCAACCATAGACAAGCCGCGCAATCCTGGCATTCACGAGCGCGCCCGCGCACATGGGGCACGGCTCCAGCGTCGCGTAGACCGTCGCTCCCTCGAGCCGCCACCGGCCAAGCTGCCTGGCCGCTGCCCGGAGCGCGTCCACCTCGGCGTGCCCGGTCGGATCCTGATCGATCTCGCGCCGGTTTCGGCCGCGCGCCAGCACGGCCCCGTTCGCATCGACGATCAGCGCCCCGACAGGGACGTCACCGGATGCTGCCGCGGCTTCGGCCTCCGCGATCGCCTCGCGCATCCGCAGCACGTCGACGGCATCCTCCGCCCGTGCGGCGGCGGAGAGGAGCACCTCTGCTCCGTCATCCATTGCAGGTCTCGGGAACTGTCACACGACCGATCAGGCGCGCCCAGGAAGATTCGAACTTCCGACCCCCGGCTTCGTAGGCCGATGCTCTATCCAGCTGAGCTATGGGCGCTCTGGTGAAGGCAAGAAACAAGACGTGGCTACGCCACTGCACTCTCGCGTCGCGCTCCGTTGCGCGAAGTGAGTGCCGGCGTTTATACGCCCCCGAGCGTGCTGTCAAAGGAAAAGTGATGGGCCTGAGCGGGCCCGCTCCGACGTGCGGCTTTCGGGGACGAACGCGGCTCCGTTCTCGCTGCTCCGCGGTCGGGCACCTCGCCTCCGGGGACGTGAGGTCCGGGGGCACCATGATGAGCTTGTCTTCCGAGAGCTTGCCCGCTGACGCGACCCGGAGAGGCCGAGCGAGCGAACTGCTCATTGCGCCGATCCGCTGCCCATCGAGCCGACTGCCGGGGCAGCGCCACAAAAACATGGCGCGCGGCGATTCCATCGGGGAATGGCCGCGCGCTTTCGAACGCTCTCGAACGGCAAGGCGAAGCTCGAATGACGCGAGAAGCGGAGCGCAGGCCAAGCTGAAGGAACGGAAGCAATCGTAAGCCAAGCAGCAGCCGAGCTATCGACGAGGCGAGATAAGCGCCAGCGAACGACCAAGCACAAGCCAACGAGGCCCTCACGAGGTGAGGAAGACCGCGAGACGCTGCAGCCCACAGCGAAGAGCGCGGTCAATTCCGCCTTGAGCAGCCTCTGTGCCACTTCGGCGCGTCGTCCGCGGCGCGCTTCCATCGCGCGACCTCCGGCGGAATCATCACGTTTCGCAACGGTTTCTCCGGGGGGTACGGGCTCCCGAGCGGCCCAAGCTCGGGCAACGATGTCGCGCCGGAATCCGTGCTTCGCAATGTTTGCAGACTGGGGCCGGTGACGGCCGGTGATCGATAACGCGTTGCGCTAGCGCGGGCCGCCAAAGAGATGATCGTGCGGCGCGTCAGCGTGGCAACGCTTGCAGAGCGCCAGGGCGCCGCGGTGCGTGGACGTGCCTCGAGGCGTCAGGATGACGTACTCCCAGTCGCCGCCGTCGGGGTCGTAGCCGGCTGGCCGCTTCACCATGGCCAGGAGCGTCACGGGCTCTGTCGAGTCCGCCGGGTAATGAAGCTCGACCACAGCGGCGCCGGGCGGGAGGACGCGAGCCGGGCCGAGCACCGGGTAGGGGGCGGCGGCCGCGTTGATCCGCACCTCCCCTTCCAGCTCGCCAGTGAAGTGCTGGGAGCGAGTTCGCCCGGTGGCGGACTTGAAGCTCGCGAGTTGCGGGGCGAGCTCCCAGGCGGCGGGCTCCGGGGCGGAGGATGCAGCGGGCGCTGCAGCCGGCGCACGCGGCTCGGCGATGGGGCTGGAGCCGCCCTCGATCCACGCCGTCGTCTCCGCGTCCGCGGCGTGCCCTCGCGGGCGAGGCGGCGGCGCACAGCCGAGCGGCAAGGGGGCCCACCCCGAGGGGGAGCGCGCCTCGGTCGCGACCACGGCCGACGCCAGGGACACGGCAGCGAGCGCGCAGCACGCAGAGAGCCAGGGTCGGGACCGGGACCGCACCGGTCGAGATGCTACACTGCCCGGGATGCACCTGGCCTCTTCCAGGCGAGGTCGCGCGTGGCGCGCCCTCTTCGCTGCAACGCTGGTCGCGCTGTCAGGCGCCGCGCTGATGGGAGGAGCCTCGCATGCGGCGGCCGAGGAAGCGTCTCGCCGCGCCTGGCTGGGCGTGGAGCTGGAGCCCGGTCCGGCGGGAGGGGTGGTCGCGAAGCACGTGATCACCAGCTCGCCGGCGGCCAAGGCGGGCATCGTGGACGGGGACCATGTCGTCGCGGCGGATGGCGTCCCGCTCGAGGACCCGAAGCAGCTCGTCGCGCGGGTCGCCCTCGCGGGACCGGGCAACGTGGTGAACCTCCGGATCCGGCGCGGCGGCCGAGAGCGGGAGGTCGCGCCGACGCTCGTGCCGTTCCCCGGGCACGATCAGATCCTGCGCCTCGACAAGCTCGGCACCTTCGCGCCGGCGTGGAAGTCGCTCGCCACCGTCGCGGGGACCGTCCCGGCCAACGTCGGGGCCCTGCGTGGAAACGTGGTGCTGCTCGATTTCTGGGCCACCTGGTGCGCGCCGTGCCGCTTGATGGCCCCGCAGCTCTCGAAGTGGCACGCGACGTACGCCGCGCAGGGGCTGCGGGTCGTCGGCGTGACGAGCGACAACGTCGGCGTCGCGACGAAGACCGCGCAGGCCCTCGCGATGCGCTACGCGGTCGCGTCGGACGCCTCGGAGTCGACCTCGGCGGCGTACGGCGTCAAGGCGCTCCCCACGATGTTCGTGATCGACAAGAAGGGCGTCATTCGCGAGGTGCTGGTCGGGTACGACCCGTCGCGGCACGCCGAGGTCGAGAAGCTCCTTCAGGCGCTGCTCGCCGAGCCCGCTCCGTCGCTGTGACGGCTGCGGGGCTCCGCCCGCCCGCCGGGTAGCCCGCCATGCTGCTCTCCATCGACGAGTTCCTGTGGGCGCTGCGGCGCGACGGCTTCGCGGTGTCGACGGCGCAGGCGATCGACGTCGCGCGCGCGTGCGAGCTGGTCGGGTTCGGCAGCCGGGCGGCGCTGCGGGACGCCATCGGCGCGGTGGTCGTCGATCGCGCGGCCGACCTCCGCCGGTATAACGCCTCCTTCGACCGCTTCTTCTCGCCCGAGGGCGCGCACGTCGGGGACCTCTGGGCGCGCCTGCGGGAGCGCGGGTTCTCGGAGGGAGAGCTCTCGGCCCTCCGCGATCTGCTGAACGCCGCGGCGGAGCGCAGCGGCGTCTCCGGCGACGCGATCGGCTTCCAGGCGCTCGCCGGGACCGCGGGGGAGCTCGACCGCGCGCTCCAGTCGGCCGGGATCGCGCGCGTGCTCGCGCCGATGACGAGCTCGCTCCAGGTCGGGTTCTTCGCGCAGCGGGTGATGGACCAGCTCGGGGTGCCGGCCGTCGCGAGCGCGCTGCGGCGGATCCGGAGCGCGCTCGAGGAGGCGCTCGGCGAAGAGCGGGGAAGGGCGCTCGCAGAGGCGCTCGGCGCGGAGATGGAGCGGATGCGGCACCGCGTGCGCGAGCACGTGACGCTGGCGCTGCGGCGCTTCGAGGGCGACGAGCGCGCGACCCTGGGCCGCATGGATGTGCCGTTCGCCTCGCTCGGCGAAGGCGAGATGGAGGAGGTGCGCCGCGCCGTTCGTGCGCTGTCCGAGCGGCTCCGCGGCGCCGAGCGGGTCAGGCGGCGCCGCGCGCGGCGGGGCAGGATCGATCCTCACCGGACCCTGCGGCGCAGCCTCCAGACGGGCGGGGTGCCGTTCCACCCGGCGCGGCGGGCGCGCCGGCGCGACAAGCCGCGCCTCATGGTCCTGTGCGACGTGTCGGACTCGGTCCGCGTCGCCGCGCGGTTCATGCTCGAGTTCGTCTGCGCGGCGCAGGAGCTCTTCGACCGGACACGGTCGTTCGTCTTCGTGAGCGAGCTCGCGGAGACGACCCAGCTCTTCGCGGCGCTGCCGACGAGCTCGGCGCTCGAGCGGATCCAGCGCGGTGAGGTGGTGAGCCGCGCGCACAACTCGAACTACGGGCGCGTCCTCAGCGCCTTCGAGGAGCGCCACGGACGTGAGGTCGACAGGCGGGTGACGCTCGTGATCCTGGGCGACGGCCGCACGAACTACTTCGCGGACCAGGCGGAGGTCGTCAGGAGGCTCCGCGACAGGGCGCGGGCGCTGCTCTGGATCTGCCCCGAGGGGCCCGGCGCCTGGGGGACGGGGGACAGCGCGATGCTGCGCTACGCCGCGGCGTCGACCAAGGTGCTGGTGGCCCGGACCGCGCGGGAGCTCGAAACGGCGGCGCGGGAGGTGGTCGCCCGGCGCGCTTAGGGCTATGGGTCGCGCCATGTCGCTCGATCAGAAGCTGAGGGAGCTCACGGCGCGCATCGAGAAAGGGGGCGCGCAGAAGTACCACGACAAGAACGCGGAGCAGGGCAAGCTGTTCGCGCGGCAGCGCGTCGCGCTGCTCCTCGACGAAGGGAGCTTCATCGAGGACGCGGCGCTCGCCAACGCGATGGATCCCGAGCTGCCGGC
The DNA here is from genome assembly GCF_051524405.1 of Sorangium sp. So ce119. NCBI lineage: Bacteria > Pseudomonadati > Myxococcota > Polyangiales > Polyangiaceae > Sorangium > Sorangium sp. So ce119. Next base: position 2,317,736 of record NZ_CP150310.1, read on the forward strand.
CGATGGCGTCATCACGGGCACCGGGACGATGGGCGGGCGCCCCGTGTGCGTGATGGCGAACGACTCGACCGTGAAGGCCGGCTCGTGGGGGCGCCGCACCGTCGAGAAGATCCTGCGCGTGCAGGAGACCGCGCGGCGCCTCAGGTGCCCGCTGCTCTACCTCGTCGACTCGGCGGGCGCGCGGATCACCGACCAGATCGAGATGTTCCCGGGGCGGCGCGGCGCGGGCCGGATCTTCTACAACCAGGTCGAGCTGAGCGGCCTGGTGCCGCAGATCTGCCTGCTGTTCGGCCCGTCGGCCGCGGGCGGCGCGTACATCCCGGCGTTCTGCGACGTCGTGTGCATGGTCGAGAGCAACGCGAGCATGTACCTGGGCTCGCCGCGCATGGCGGAGATGGTGATCGGCGAGAAGGTCACGCTCGAGGAGCTCGGCGGCGCGCGCATGCACTGCTCGGTCTCGGGGTGCGGGGACGTGCTCGTGAAGACCGAGGAGGAGGCGATCGCGTTCGCGAAGCGCTACCTCGCGCTCATGCCCCAGAGCTCCGCGGAGGCGCCGCCCCGCGCCGAGCCGCGGCCGGAGAAGGCGGGGCAGCGGCCGCTCGAGGACGTCATCCCCGCCGACGAGAACAAGCCGTTCGACATCATGGCCGTCATCGACGCCATCATCGACGAGGGCAGCTTCGTCGAGATCAAGAAGCTCTACGCGAGGGAGATCATCACGGGGCTCGCGCGGATCGAGGGACGCGCGGTCGGGATCGTCGCGAACCAGCCGAAATACAAGGGCGGCGTGCTGTTCGTGGACTCGGCCGACAAGGCAGCGCGGTTCATCTGGCTCTGCGACGCCTTCAACATCCCGCTCCTGTACCTCGCGGACGTGCCCGGCTTCATGATCGGGACCGTCGTGGAGCGGCAGGGGATCATCCGGGCCGGCGCGAAGATGATCGCCGCGGTGAGCGAGGCGAGCGTGCCGAAGCTGTCCGTCATCGTGCGCAAGGCGTACGGCGCCGGCCTCTACGCGATGTGCGGGCCGGCGTTCGCGCCGGACGAGTGCATCGCCCTGCCGTCGGCGTCCATCGCCGTCATGGGGCCGAGCGCCGCGGTGAACGCCGTTTACTACAACAAGATCCAGGCGATCCCGGCGGGGCCAGAGCGCGAGGCGCTCGTCCAGAAGCTGCGCGACGAGTACCGGGCCGACGTCGACCTGGAGAAGCTCGCGAGCGAGCTCGTGATCGACGCGGTCATCCCGACGGCGAACCTCCGCCGCGAGGTGGCGCGCCGCTTCGAGCGGTACGCCGGCAAGGTCGAGGAACGGCCGCGCAAGAAGCACCTCGTGCCGCCTGTGTGAGCGGCGCGCGACGCGCTGGCGGGCGGCGTTGCGGGCGCGGCAAGCGCGAGGGCAGCGAGGACGGGCGGCGAGGGCGGCGCGGCCGCGCGTGAAGGTGATGTAGACTCGCCCCGTGCTTGCCCGCAGATTTCCGCTCTCCCTCGCGCTGCTCGGCCTCGCTCTCGCGGCGGGTGAAGCGCGCGCCGACGCCCCGGCCCCGGCGATGGCACGGCTGCTCCGACCGCGCGCGGGGCGGCATCCGCTCGCCGATCCGCGCGGGCGCATCCCCGTGCTGGTGCCGCTCCCTGCGGGCGCCGACGCGCGGTCGCTCGGGCTGCTCCCGGTCGCGCCGGGCTTCGGGGCGGTCCGGCTCGCGCCCGGCGACGTCGACGCCTTCTCCGCCGCGCATCCGGGGCTCGCGTTGCTCACGGGGCCGCCGCGGCGACCGCTCCTGGATCGGTCCAAGGTGTGGATCCGGGTCGAGCAGTACCGGCGGGCCACCGGCGCCGATGGCAAGGGGGTGGTCGTCGGCGTCGTCGATACCGGTATCGACGTGACCCACCCGGATTTCCGGGACGAGAACGGCAAGACGCGGATCCGATGGATGCTGCAGGCCGGAAGCCCGAGAGGGCTGCACCCGTCGCTCGAGCAGACCTACGGGTGCGATGACCCGGCCCAGTCGTCGTGCGCGATCTTCTCCGACGCGGACATCGACGCCATACTCGCGAAAGGCGAGCCGGGACTCCCCCGCGACATCACGGGGCACGGTACGCACGTCGCCTCCATCGCCGCGGGCAACGGGGGGCCGATGGTGTCGGAGCGGCCGCGGTACGTCGGGGTAGCGCCCGCGGCCACGCTGATCGTCGCGGCGCCGTCGAGGCCCGGCGAGGGCTTCGACGATCCGGACATCCTCAAGGCGGTGCAGTTCATCTTCGACCGCGCCGATGAGCTGAACGTGCCGGCGGTCGTCAACCTGAGCGTGGGGAGCGACTTCGGGCCCCACGACGGGACGAGCCCGCTCGAGGCCGGGCTCGCCGCGATGGTCGGCAGCGCGCACCCCGGACGGGCGATCGTTGTCGCGGCCGGCAACAGCGGCGCGCTGTACGAGGTCGACGGCGCAGGACCGATGGGGATCCACACGGAGGCGCACGTCTCGCCGCACGCGGAGACGCGGGTGCCCATCCGCACGCCGAGCGCGTCGAGCGGGCAAGGATACGTGTGGATCACCTTCCGGCCTGGAGACGAGGTGTCGGTCGGCCTCGAGGGACCCGGCGGCGAGGCGTGGATCGGCCTGGTCGATCCCGGGCATGACGCGGGCTACACGGGCGACGACGACGAGACGACCGGCGCCGTGATCAACCGGCTCGCGAACGGGAAGTCGCCCATCACCGCGGACACGAACAGCGCGGTCGTGGCGTTCAGCGGGGCGTGGAAGGCAGGCGAGTTCGCCATCCGTCTGAAGGGCCGCGGGGACGCGCAGCTCTGGGTGACGGGGCTCGGCGACGTCTCGCCGTCGCACGACCTCGGGCTCCAGTTCACGCGCGGCATCAAGCAAGGCACGATCAACGTGCCCGCGAGCCACCCTGGCCTGCTCGCCGTGGGGTGCACCATCAACCGCGTCCGCTGGAAGCCGCAGGGGAGCAGCGACAGCGTGCTCCTCATGAGCCTCGACGGCGAGGCGATCCACGAGGACAGCGCCTGCTATTTCAGCGCGGCCGGCCCCACGCCGTTCGGCGTGGCCAAGCCCGAGATCAGCGCGCCCGGCGGCCTCGTCGCGGCGGCCATGGCGAGCGGGGTGAACCCGCGCGACGGGCACGGAGGGCTGTTCGACATGCCCGGGTGCCCCGACGACGTGCCCTGCTTCGTCGTCGACGATTTCCACGCAATCGCCTCGGGCTCCTCGATGTCCGCGCCGCAGGTCGCGGGCGCGATCGCGCTCCTCTTCCAGATCGACCCGAACCTGAGCCAGGCCGAGGTCACCGAGGTGCTCCAGGCGGGCGCGCGGTACCCGAAGGGCGACGTGCCGCTCGACGCGCAGCTCGGTCCTGGCGTGCTCGATCTCGAGGGCGCGCGCCTCGCGTTGCAGGAGGCCGGGGCGAGGGGAAACGAGCCGGCGTTCGACCGGAGCTGGTACGTGCTGTCGAGCGCCTACGCCAGACCCGACCCGTCATGGCCGGTTTGGGGGACGATCGAGATGCGGCGCCCTGACGGCTCGCCGCTGGGGGGCGGCGAGGAGCAGCTCACGGTCGCGCTCAGCGGCGGGGTGATGCACACGCCGCTGCGGCAGGTGCGCCGCGGGCTGTGGCAGTTCGCGGTCGCCGCGCCCCGCGGCTCCGGCGGATCCACGCTGACGGTCGACGTGCTCTACGACGGCGTCTCGCTCGGCGCGCGCGAGCTCCCGATCGGGAGCGACGTGTGGATGGCGAACGGGGAGCTCGGGGCGGCGAGCGGCGCGTGCTCCTGCGCAGCGGCCGGCTCGGATCGCGGGCTCCCGTCGAGCCGCGTGGCGTGCGGCCTCGCGGGCGCCCTCGCCATGGCCGCCGCCGCGCGCCGGCGCCGCCGCGGCTGAGCTCGATCGCGCGGAGCGCCGCTGCGGCCGAGGCACGCCGGTGCCCGGCGCTCGAGGTCGTCGTCGCGGCTTCACGGCCGGCTGCCCTGCGGCGCCGTCCGTGTCACCGTGGCCGGGCGGCGGGGCGGGGTAGACCACGACGGCGATGGATCAGGACGCGATGGAGAAACGGGTGAGCTCAGATCGACCTCCCACGGCAGAGACGGACGCGGGGCGCGCGAGCGCGCCGAGGTCGCTCCGGTTCGCGGCGCGCACCGGCTGGGATCTCTCGGAGAACCGGCTCGCGTCCGTGCTCGCCGAGGCCCGCCGGGCAGGGCGCGCCCTCGTCGACTTCACCGAGTCGAACCCGACGCGCTGCGGGATCATCGAGACGGCTCCCCTCATCGCGCGGCTGGGCGAGCCGCGCGGCGCGAGGTACGCGCCGCTGCCGCTCGGCGATCCCGCCGCGCGCGCCGCGGTGTCGCGCTACTACAAGGAGCGAGGCCTCGACGTTGAGCCGGCCAGCGTCGTGCTGACCGCCAGCACCAGCGAGGCGTACGGCTGGCTGCTCAAGCTGCTCGCGGAGCGCGGCGACGATGTGCTCGTTCCGGTGCCGTCCTACCCGCTGCTCGAGTACCTCGCCTGCCTCGAGGACGTCGCCCTCACGCCGTACCCGCTCGTCAGGGAAGAAGGGTGGCGCATCGATGTCGGCGCGCTGGAGCGCGCCGCCGGCGAACGGACGCGCGCGGTGGTGCTCGTCCACCCGAACAACCCCACCGGCTCGTTCGTGCGCCGCGACGACGCCGCGGCGCTCGAGGCGATCGCCAGCGAGCGCGGCCTCGCGCTGATCGTCGACGAGGTCTTCGGCGACTACGCGCACGGAGAGCTCGCCCCGGACCGCCTGCCGAGCTTCGCAGGCCGGCGGCAGGCGCTGACGTTCGTCCTGAGCGGGCTGTCCAAGGTGATGGCGCTGCCGCAGGTCAAGCTCGGCTGGATCGCGGTCTCGGGGCCGCCGGAGCTCGCCGCGGCGGCGGTGGAGCGGATCGAGATGATCGCCGACACCTACCTGTCGGTCGGCACGCCGGTGCAGCTCGCGCTGCCGGAGATCCTCGCCGCGCGCGCGCCCGTGCAGCGCGCGATCGGGTCGCGCGTCCAGGCGAACCTCGCGGCGCTCGACGCCGCGATCGCAGCCCGCGCCGGGGGCGCGGTCCGGCGGCTCCCGATCGACGGCGGCTGGTACGCGACGCTGGAGGTCCCGCGCGTCCACGACGAGGACGGCTGGGTCGAGCTGCTCGTGCGCGACGAGGGGATCATCGTCCACCCCGGCTACTTCTTCGACATGCCGCGCGACGGCTTCCTCGTGGCCAGCCTGCTGCTCGATCCGGCCGCGTTCGCGGAGGCCGCGCTGCGGCTCGTGGACCGGATCGCGCGCGCGATCAGCGGTGGATGAGGACCACCGTGGAGCGGCCGGCGTCGCGGGAGGCCCGCAGGCCATGCCAGCCGTCGGGCACCGGCGGGTCGGTCCAGGCGAACATCTGCTTCGCGTCGATCGGGGAGAGGTTCACGCAGCCGCCGCTCTTCAGCTCGCCCCAGGCGTCGTGCCAGTACGCGCCGTGCAGCGCGTGGGGGCCGTGGAAGTTCTGCACGAACTGCACCTCGGAGTGGACGATGCTGTCGTTCGAGCTCGACACCATCGTCGCCGTCACGAACTTTCCGTCGATGCGGAAGCGCCCCGTCGGCGTCGCCGCGGTCTCGATGGCAGGGATGCCCTTCCTCGGGACGCCGCCGCGGCCCGGCGAGATGAGCGTCGCGAAGACCGGGGTGAGCTCCTCGTAGGCGACGAACCAGCCGCCGAGCACGCTCACCTCGATCCACTTGCGCGGCGGCGTGGAAGGAGCGTTCTCGCCCTCGAGCGGCGAGCGCTTCGCCGCCTCGATCACCACGGCGTCGTCCTCGAGCACGTAGATGCCGGGCTCCTGCGTCTCCAGGTACCGCTCGCCGTCCTCGACCTCGGCGCGACCGGTGAGCCCGACCGAGGCGAGGCGCGCGAAGGACACGCCGGTCGGCTCGAAGCGGCCGCCGGCGCCCCGCTGGTACTTCGGTCGATCGATCTTGCGGAAGAACGCGAGCGGGAGCGAGCGGCCGTCCTTCAGCCATACGCCCTGGAAGCCCGAGCGCGGGTAGGGCTTCAGCCGATCCTTCGGCATGTACGCCTGATCCGAGGTCACCACCCAGGTCCGATCCTGCGCGTCGAACACCTGGGTGAACGCCACCGTCGAGCCGTTCACGATCCGGTCGCGCCCCTCGCGCACGAGGTCGCCGAACGGAAAGAGCGCGGGGGCCGCGACGCCCGCCGGCTTCAGATCGACCCCCACGAGGGCCTCGTCGATCTCCCGGATGGCGTCATCGCTCGAGCCGTCGGCCGCGCGCACCTTCGCGATGTTCCCGAGGTGCTCCGCGAGATCCCACTCGGCGCGCCGCTGCTCCTTCGCGCCCGGGAGGGCGCGGTAGCGTGGGGCGCCGGTCGACTCGGCGTAGTCGTACGGCCACGGGGAGTCGGTCCGCGGCGCGTGCGGCCGCAGCGCGGCCACGACCGGGTCGTTCGGATCGATCGTCGCGGAGGCGCCCGCGCAGACGTAGCCCCGCGGCTCGACGGCGTACCACGCGTCGCAACCCTCGCCCGGCGTCCGCGCGGCCTCGACGCTGCCGCCGCGCAGCGCGACGGAGCCGCCGAGCCCCAGGTAGCCGCTCCAGCCCCGCGTCGGGTACGGGCCGGGGTTGATCCAGGCGAACCGCGCCTTCGAGTAGATGCGCGCGCCCTCCTTCGCGACCGCAGACGGCGCCGCCTCGGCCTCCGCGGGCGCCGCCTCGGCCTCCGCGGGCGCCCTGTCGACGTGCGCGGCGGACTCGACCGCCTCGGCGCGGGGAGCGTCCGCTTCGGATGGCGCGCGTGGCGCCTCTGCTTCCGAGGACGCGCGCGGAGCGCTCGACGCGGCCGGCTGCTGGGGGGCGTCCGCCGCGAGCGGCTGCGGCGAGCCGGCGGCGGGGCTCTCTTCGGAGCAAGCGGCGGCGCCCCCCGACACGATCGCGCACGCGAGGGTCGCGAGGAGCAAGGAGGACGGCGAGCTACCCATGCAAGCAGGGGAGACTACTTGCCAGGACCCGCCGCGGACAAGCGAACGGCGCAGGGGCGGACGCCCCGCTCGCGCTCTACAGCCTGCCGAGCACGGCCACCACGAGCAGGATGACCCCGACGAGCGCCGCGGCGATCATCATGAGCCTCGTCAGCCGCGGCTTCAGCCACCTCCACAGGACGAGGCGAGCCACCTTCCACAAGAGCACCAGGATCTGCCGGAGTACCTTGCCCACGCCGAGAGCGTAGCGCAGTCCCGCGACGTGCGCCCCCGGCTCGCGTCAGTCGATGTCCACGCTCACCTTCGAGGCGTAGCTGCCAGGGGAGGGGAAGGTGATCTCGCGGAGCGCGCCGGCGACACACTCGGCCGCCTCCTCGCCGCGTTCGTCGGCGCTGGAGACGCCCACGCTGAGCGGCTTGCCGTCGGTGTCGATGTAGAGCGTGGCCTTGAGCTGGCTCGCGCCCGCCTGGCTGCGGCAGGTCTCGAGCGCCGGCCGCGCCTTCTTGTACGGCGTCCCGAGCTGGTCAGGCGTCCACGGCACGGGCGGGCGCTCGTCGCTGCTTGGCTCGAAGGTGAAGCTGTTCTCCGCCAGGCCCTCCCCGCCGACCGGCTTCGGCCACCGCGTCGCCTTCAGGATCTTGAGCATGCACGCCTCGGTCTCACGGTCGCCCAGCGTCGAGTCCTTCACGAACGCCCAGCGCGCGGTGCCGTCCTCGGTCACCCGGACCTTGAAGCGGATCTCGCCGCCGAGATAGGGGATGCGCTCGACGCCCTTCTCGTAGCAGCGCGAGAGCCGAGGCGAGGCGCGCTGGAACGCCGCCTGCACCTTCTCCTCGTTCATCCCGCCGATCTCGGACCGCGAGTGCATCGACGGGCGCGACTCGGTGACAGGCTCGGCGTCGAGCATCTCCGGCGTCGCGGGCGCGGGCTCGGCGCCGCCACAGCCCAGAACGGACGCGAGCGACGAGACGACAACGAGGGTGAGGGAGCCCCTGAGAAGGCGAGTGAATTTCATGATCCGAAGGCGACTCTATACGAGCCTCGTCTTCGGCGAAAAGAGGGCGCTGCGCGGCGCGCGCCTGTCCAGTGCCTGTGAGAGATTCTACGCCATCGCCAGCGCCGACGCGCCGCTCCAGACGCTGGTCCGCTCGGAGAGCAGGCGCCCGTGGCGCGCTCGGTAGAGCCGCAGCGGGGAGGGGCCGTCCACGAGCGCCTGAGCGCAGAAGATGCGAGGAGGCGCGCCGGAGCGCACGGGCGCGTCACTTTCACGGTGTGTATGGCCGTGGATCACGTGGAGGTGATCGTGCTCGCGGAGGAGCGCCATGAGCTCCGCGCTGTTGATGAGCCCGTCCAGCCATTGCATCGCGCCGACGGGATGGCGGAGCGGCGGGTGGTGCTGCGCGAGCACGAGCGCGTTGCCCGAGCGCCGCGTCTCGGCGGCCAGCGAGGCGACCTGCGAGAGCTCGTGCGCCGCGATCGCGCCCGCCGAGCGGGTCACCGGCTGCGCCATGGCCGTCGACACCGCGGCCACGACGGCCCCCGGGAGCGCGACGGTCGTCCCTGGCCCGCTCGTCGCCGCGAAGGGACGGAGACAGCCGAGGAGGGCGCGCCCCCAGGCGTCGTCTCCCGTATAGGCGTCGTGATTGCCAGGCACCAGCGTGACGCGCGACGGGTCCCAGCCGCTCTCCGCCAGCGCCGCGGCGAGCACCTCGAACTGCGCGGGAGTCCCGTCCTCCGTGAGATCGCCGGTGAGCACCAGGTGGTCCGCCCCGCTCCGCCGCGCCTCGATCAGCGCGGTCACCGCGCGACGGCGGCGCTGCTCGGCGTCGATCGGGCGGCCGAAGCTGAGGTAGCGAAGCCGCCACCGCTGGGCGCCGCGGCGCCGGTCGTGATCCGCCTCGAGGAGATGAAAATCCGTGAGGTGCGCGATCGTTGTCATCCACATCATCGTGACATGCGACCCACGTCGTTCCCGCGACATCGACGCAAGCTCTCGGCGACGCGATCCGCCCCTCCGAGAGGCGCCTTGAGTCGCGACCACACGCTGAAAATCACGGCTGGACACCCGTCCTCCCTGCGCGGCACGGAGACGCGCCGTCACGGCCTGTGACGCCCGGAGGCCACGCGCGCGACGCGCTCGTGACAGGGCAACTGGCGCCCTCCCGACGGCGCCATGCGCGGCCCTCCGGGACTGACGTCCATCGCGTGACGCGCCGGGCGTCTGGGGTGGCGTGGGCTCGCTACGGCGCGGGCGACGCGCTCCCGGGGACGGGGAGATCGCCCGCGTTGACGTGGTCGCTTTCCTCGTTGTCCTCGAAGGTGTTGTCCTGAGCCACCGTCGGCGCGCGCGCGCCCTGCACGACCAGGCCGAACCGGTTGCCCGTGGAGCGGGAGTTCGCGAGCGCGCCGTCGCTGCCGTCGAAGAGCAGCCCGGCGCGCGCGCAGCCCTCCACCTGCACCGAGCTCACCTGCGCCGTCGAGCGCAGGACCAGGAGGCCGTCCGCCATGTCCGGCACCGACTCCAGCTGTCCCTCGTCGCTCAGGGTGGAGAACGTTCCGCCGTCGACGCCCCGGACGAGCGTCTCCTCCACCCGGCCCGGCGAGGACAGCAGCAGCACGCCCGACGCGCGGCTCTCCAGCACCGCCGACCGCCGGATGACGATGCCCGCTGCCCCACCGCTCAGCAGGCCGACGCCGCCCGTGCCGTCGCGCTCCTCCGGCCGCGTGCGCTCGATGAGGCTGCCGTCGAGCTCGAGATCCGCGCCCTGGGTGGCCGCGACCCCGGCGACGTGGGCCTCGAGGACATAGGTCGACGCCAGCGTGGCGCGCGCGCCCTGCACGAGCACGCCGGCGGCGCGATCCCGATGGAGCGGGCTCGCGCGCGTGCCCTCGACCACCACGCCCGAGGCCGAGAGCTCCCCGCCCGAGACGAGCACGCCGACGTCGCCGGCCCCGCGCACGAGGCTCGACGACAGCGAGAGCGCTCCGCCCCGCTGCTCGACCGCGATCCCGAGGCGGTCGTGCTCCGCGGCCGCGCCCTGGAAGAGGTTGTTGTGGGCGTCGACCTTCGTGCCCGCGTCGGTGATGAGGAGCTGCGCGTCGCACGCGCCCGACAGCACGTTGGCGGCGAGCGACGCGAGGGCGCCCTGCTCCACGATCACGGCGCCGGAACCCTGGACCCCCGCAGCGGAGGCCGCGATGAGGCTGTGCGCCGCCACGAGCGACGCGCCGGCACCCGTCACCAGCAGGCCAGCGCGGTGATCGACCAGGGCGCTGGCCTCGAGCGTGAGCAGGCCCTCCTCGAGGAGCACGCCGACGCCGTCGCCCGTCCCCGCCTGCGGGGCCGCGGCCTCCAGCAGGTTGCCCTCCGCGACAACCTCCTGCGCCTCGGAGCTGATCCGCAGGTTGACCGTGCCGCCGATCAGCGCGTTGTCGGCGAGCTGCGCCCGCGCCCCCGAGAGGACGAGCACGTTCGTCCAGGTGTCGCCGTCGACCCCGCCCGCCCGCGCGACGAGGCTGCGGGACATGGCGAGGCTCGCCCCCGGCTCTGCGACCACGACGCCGCTGCCGCTCGCGCCCGTGACGCGCACGTCGCGCACCGCCACCGTCGCCGCCTGGACGAGCAGCCCGATCGAGGGGCTGATCACGCTCACGCCGCGGACGCCGGCGCCCTCGACGTCGTGGAACCAGACCGCGCTGACGTTGCCGCTCGCGTCGCTCTGCTCGCCCCGGAGCGTGACCCTGGAGGCGCACCGCCCGACGATCTCGATCGGCTGCGTGACCTCGATCGGCTCATCGTACTCGCCCTCGGCCAGGACGACGCGCCCGCCCGCCTCCACCGCCCCCAGCGCCTCGGCGATCGTCGCGAACGGCCGCTCCCGCGACCCGGCGCCGTTGCCTCCGCCGTACCCGGGGTCGACATGGATATCGCCGGGTATCTCGACGACCTGGCCCCACGGGCCCTCGCCGCAGCCGTCCGGTCCGTCGATGGAGACACATCCCTCCTGCGGGAGCGCGAATGTCCCTTCCGGGCATCGGGCCATCGTCGGATGACAGGCCCCGTCCTCCACGAACTCCGCCGCACAGCCGGGGAGCCCGACTTCGATGCAGCCGTGATCGTGCTGCGGGATCGTCCCGGGCGCGCAACGCTCGGGCGCGGGACGACAGAGGCCGTCGTCCCCGATGAAGTCGCCGACGCAGCCCTGGATTCCCACCGTGATACAGCCGTTCGGGCCGAGGAGCTCCGCCGGAAGACACGTGAGTTCGCCCTCGTCCGGAGGCTCGCTGTACGGCGGGAGCTCGGTGCTCTCGCAGCCGAGGAGCGAGGCGTACAGGCAGGCAGGGAGAGAAGAGAAGAGACGCCGGAGCGTCGAGAGTCCAAGCTTCGCGCGCGACACCTCAGGAACGTAGCAGATCGCTCCTCGCGCATGCCGGCAACGCGCGCTTTTCCTCGTCCTTCATCGCCGCTCGAGGCCGGACATTCAGAGGCGTGACCCGGACAGCCGCACGTCGGCGCGCGCCCAGGCGCGCTCGAAGCGCGCGTGTGCGGCGTCTGCCTCCTCTTCCCTGCCCTGTGCGCGCAGGCTCTGCTCGAGCCCGCAGAGCGACCAGCCGTTGTCGGGGTTCCGCCGCAGGTCCTCCCGGTAGACCGCCTCGGCGTCGCGCGGGCGGCCGGCCTTGAGGAGCGCCGCGCCGAGCGTGTGCCGGACCGGCTCGGGCCAGTCCGGCGGCTCGAAATAGCGCAGTGTGTCCTCGACGCGCGCGGCCGCCTCCAGCATGCCGATGGCGGCGCCGGTCTCGCCGCGCTCCGACGCGATCTGGCTCTCCAGCACGAGCGCGGCGATCTCGAGCAGGTCCTTCGCGCTGTTCATGCCGATCGTCACGTCGCCGGCGCCCCCGGACGACATCGCCCGGAGCGCCGCCGCCTCGCGCGCGGCGTCGTCGGGGCGCCCCCTGGACGCGAGCGCGCGGCCGCGCGCATAGCGCCATATTCCCGTCGTGTAACGCTGCTCGGGCGGCGGCGCCGGCTCCGCGAGGAGGTCGTCCCACCGGGCGAACCGGACGAGCGCGAACAGCGGCGCAGGCCGGAACATCTCGAGCGTCGGCATGTGCTGCACGTGCTGGTCGGGCACCTCGGCGACGAGCTCCCGGGCGGCGCGCAGCGCGACGGCGCCGCGCCCCTCCATGCCGGCGGAGACCGAGAGGAAGTGGAGGTTGTGAGGGAAGTACATCATCGGATAGATGCCCTCCGGGCGCTGCTCGCGGATGTACCGGCGATCGACCTCGGCGGCGCGCTCGTTCGCGTCGGAGGCGTCCGCGTAGCGACCGACGCGAAAGAAGATGTGCGACGGCATGTGCACGAGGTGCCCGGCGCCCGGGGCGAGGCCGGCGAGCCGCTCGGCGCTCGGCAGCGCCCGCTCGGGCGCGGGCGACGCCTCGACCGCGTGGATGAGGTAGTGATTCGCGCCCGTGTGCTCGGGATCGCGCTGGAGCACGCGCTCGAGCGTGAGGGCAATCTCCTCGGTCCCGGGCTGCGGCCGGCCGTCGAGCGTCCAGAGATCCCACGGGCGCAGGTCCATGAGCGCCTCGGCGAAGAGGACGCTGGCGTCGAGGTCGTCGGGGTAGCGGCGGGCGAGCTCGCGCATCGCGTCCGCATACGCGCTGTCGAGGGCGCCGCGGTCGCCGCCCGGCACGGCGGCGTGGCGCGTCGCCAGCGCCTCGATGTACGCGCGCTCGGGCTCGCTCGCGGACGCGGCGAGCGCGCGCGCCTCCTCGATGGCCTCGAAGGCGGCCCGCTCCCGCGCGGGATCGGCCGGCTGGTTGATGTTGGGGCCGAGCGTGAGCGCGACGCCCCAGCGGGCCATGGCGAGGCCGGGATCGAGGCGCGCGGCCTCCTGAAACGCCCTCTTCGCCTCGTCGTGGTTGAACGCGTAGACGAGCCTCAGCCCCTGATCGAAGTAGCGCTGCGCGATCTGCGATGAGGTCGTCACGGGGTGATGCAGAGAGCCGATGTCCCCGAACAGGGGGACGCCGTCGGCGTCGGGCGCCCCCGGGGTCTCCGCGCCCGGAGGCGGCTCCGCTCCGGGCGAGGGGGGGCGTGGCTCCGCGCCGCACGCGGCGAGGGCGGCGCAGGACCAGAGAAGGGGCAGGGTGAAGAGCGCGGGTCGAGCTGTCATGGGCACCTCGCTGGAGCTCGGAAGCGCGAGCTCCGACGGTCCAACATCCCCTCGCGGGGTCGCTTTGCCTCGGGCGCCGCCCTCCGGCGTGAGCGCGGAGGTCGAGCCGAGCGAGGCCCATGCACGCGCGGTTCCCGCCGAGCGGGAAGGCAGCGCACAGAAGGCGCGAGGTGCGCCCAGGCTGCTCGCCGCGCCCGCGCCGCCGGCGCGTTGCTCGATGGACGGACGGCGTGACTTGCGGCAACCTCGAAGCATGACGACGTGCAGGGATGAAGCTCTCCGCTGGGTTCACCGCTATGCGATCGGCGGGGCCGCGTTCGCCGCGCTTCCGCTCCCGATCTCCACCTCCGCCGGGCTCGTCGCGATCGAGACCCACATGATGTCGATGGTCGGCCAGATCTACGGCGAGACCGTGGGATCCGTGGCGACGACCGCCGCCGGCGGGAGCTTCGCGATCCTCGGGCAGGGGCTCAAATTCCTCGCCACGCGGGCGGTCGGCTTCGTCCCCGTGATCGGGCCGGCCATCAAGATGACGATCGCCGGGCTCACCATCGAGGCGATCGGCCACGGCATCGTGGGGCACTTCGAGCGGAAGTACCCGGGTAAGACCTTCCAGGCGCCGTGAGCCTTCAGCGCGCGGGCGTTCCACGCGTGCGACGCGCCGGCGCGTCGCACGCGCGATCGGCCCGCGCCGCGCGTCGTCCCATCGCGCGCCGCGCAGGACGGCGCGCGCTCTCGAGGGGCGTCGGTGCTAGCAGCCGCTGCAGGCGACGGGGCAGGTCCCGTTCACCGGATCCTGGCAGCTCACGTTCGGCGCGTCCGCGCTGGTGCCGTAGTCGCAGCAGAGCGTGCCGCCGACGCAGCACGCCTCGCCGCAGCAGATGCCCTCTTCGCAGCCGAACCCGGGGGCGCACGGGTCCTTGCACTCGCCCTGGATACAGGCCTGTTCCGGACCGCAGGGCGCGCCGCACTCGCCGCAGTTGTGCGGATCGTTGACCAGGTTCACGCAGGTCGGGCCGCAGCACGAGAGCCCTTCCTCGCACGTGCACGCCACGCCGCCCGCGCCCCCCTCGCCGCTGGAGCTGGTGGTCGTGACGACGCTCGTGGTCGTCGTCCCGGGCTCCGCGCCGCCGCCGGAGGCGCTCGATGCGGTGACGTACGTCGGCAGAAGGTCCACGGTGCCCGGGTCAGCTTCACATCCAGCGACGGCGAACCATGCAGCCAGCGACACCAACGCGATCACCCGATGACAGGGCATGAGCACCTCCAAACCAAGAATGACACTACCACGGAGGGTCACGGCCACACGAGGGGCATGGAGCACGACGCGCCGCGTGCAGCGGGCGTCATCGCAGAGTCCGCTGCGCGCAGCGCGACCGCCCGCGCCAGCAGGGTCGCGCGGCCCATGCGACATCAGGGTGTGATGAGCTTGCAGTCGGACAAGACCCCCGTGTACCAGTCATCCGCCCTGTCGAGCCATGCGCCCTCGCTGGACCAGCGGATGCCCGGCCTCTTCATCTTGCCTTCGACGGTGTAGGTGCACTTCACCGCGAACCGCGCGGACGGCAGCTTGGCAGTGAGGGCGGGCTCGCTCCACAGGCCGGCGGCGAGGAACTGCACGCGATCGGTCGTTGTGTAAGGGCGGAGCAGCTTCTTGTCGTCCGCATCGCCCTTGGACCAGCCCTTGGTCGGCGACTCGAACGCGCAGTGGCGCCCGTTGACCTCCTCGGACGACCAGCAGGCGAGATCCTTGATGTCCGAGGACACGAGGGTGACCTCGACCTGGGACTTGTCCCCGGGCTTCCACTTGGGGCCGGCGGTGCCGGGCGTGGGCTCGCGCCCGAAATAGGCGAACGCCGCGGCCAGGCCGCCAATGATGATCAGGAACAGGATCATGCTCTTGCCGAGCGACCCGCCCTGCGGCTGCGCGGCCGCGCGGGGGCGCGCGCCGGCCTTCTTGCCCGCCGGGCGCCTGGCGGCGCCGGCCTGCTTCGCTGGCCGCGAAGCCCTGGCGGGCGCCGCTGCGTCCGCACGGGAAGCGGCCCGGCTCCCGCCGTCCTCCTCCGTCGTGGTGTCCTGCGCGCCAGCCTCGTCGGCCGGCGCGTCGTCGTCGAGGCGGTCCTTGTCTTCGGAGCTCGTAGCCATCGCGGCGCTTTATGTACCGGAGCGCGCCCCCGACTCAAGCATTCCGTGGACCGAACGGCGGCGGGAGATCGACCGTCTCAACGCGCAGCCCTTGTTGTAGGCTGCGCTCCCAATGACGTCCGATGCCAGAAATCCCCGCGCGTGCATCCTCGGGACAGGCCGCGCCCTGCCCGCCGCCCAGGAGCGCGCAGCGCCGAGCGACGCGCCGCCGGCGGACGGCGCCCCGAGCCAGGCGAGCGCGGGCCCCGAGCGGCGCCGCGCCGCGGACGGCGAGACGACGAGCGACCTGGCGGCGAGGGCGGCCAGGGCGGCCCTCGACGCGGCCGGCCTCGGGCCGCGCGACCTCGGGATGATCATCCTCGCCACCTCGAGCGGCGACGCGCCGATGCCGGCGACGGCCGTGTACGTGCAGCAGAAGCTCGGCGCGGAGCTCATCCCGTCGTTCGACCTCTCCGCCTCGCTGACGGGCTTCCTCTACGGGCTCTCGGTGGCGAACCAGTTCGTCACGGCGGGGACCCTGCGGCACGTCCTCGTGATCGGCGCGGACCTGCTCTCGCGCCGCCTGGATCCGCGCGACCGCGCCGCGGCCGCGCTCTTCGGCGACGGCGCGGGCGCGGTCGTGGTCGGGCCGGCGGCCGGCGACGGGCGCGGGATCCTGAGCGTCAGCCTCCGCGCCGACGGGAACAAGGCCGACGTGCTCCAGGTGCCCGGCGGCGGCTCCGCGGAGCCGCTCACCCAGGAGCGGCTCGCCGACCTGCGGCACGCCCTGCGCGTGAACCACGCCGAGCTGCGGCGCGCCGTCGAGGAGCGCCTCGGCGGGCAGGCGCTCGCCGCGCTCGTGGCCGCGGGGCTCACGCCGGCGGACCTCGACTGGGTGATCCCGCACCACGCCGACGCCCACCTCGCCGGGCTCCTCGCCGAGCACCTCGGGTGCCCGAGGCAGCGCGTGCTCGGCGCGCTCGACGGGGGCAACGCGGCGGGCGCCAGCGCCGGGTCGGTTGCCATGGCGCTCGACGAGGGGCTCCGCGACGGCCGCATCCAGCCCGGGCACCGCGTGCTGCTGTGCGCGCTCGGCGGCGGCCTCACCTGGGGCAGCGCGGTCGTCCGCGTGTGAGCCGGCGGCGCGCCCCCAGCTCATCACGGGCGCGCGACGACATTACAAAGCGACGATGAGCCGTGCGCTCCGCCGCAGGCGCGTCGGGTCGGCCCTGGAGCCCGGGTCGAGCTCCGCGGCGAGGCGACCGGCCGCTCGGAGGCGCCGCATGACGCGGCGCCGGCGCAGGGGGGCAGGATGAGCGTCGAGGCCGTCGCTCCGGAGAGCGTGTTCCAGGGCCGCTACGAGATCGTCTCCCTGCTGTGCAAGGAAGACCTCGCCACGCTCTACAAGGGACGGCAGCTCGCCACCGGGCAGCTGGTCGCCATCAAGGTCCTGCGCCCGGGCCGGGACGGCGGCTCTGCGGACGCGGCGCGGCGGCGCGGCGCGCGGTTCCGGCGGGAGATGCGCTTCTGCGCGCAGCTCCACCACCCCAACATCGTGCGGCTCATCGACTCGGGGCAGACGGACGCGGGGCAGCTCTACACCGTCTTCGAGTTCGTGCCGGGGCAGAGCCTGGCCGAGCTGCTGGCGGCCGAGGGCGCGCTGGAGCCGCGCGAGGCGCGGCACCTCATGCTGCAGGTCCTCGACGCGCTGAGCTGCGCGCACGGCCGGGGCGTGGTGCACGGGGATCTGCGGCCGGGCGCCGTCATGATCGTCCCCACGGGGGCGCGGCGGAACGCGCTGGTGCTCGACTTCGGGATCGGCGCGGCCGTCGCGGGCGCGCGGGGGGGCGACGACGAGACGCCCGCCGGGGTGGAGGCGCTCTACGCGGCGCCAGAGCAGCGCCGCGGGTTCCCGCCGACGGCGCGATCGGATCTGTATGTCTGGGGGCTCGTGTTCCTCGAGTGCCTCACCGGCAGGCCCGCGGCGCCTGTCGGGGCGCGGCAGCCGGAGCACCCGCCGCCGGTCCGGATCCCGCCCGCGCTCGTCGGGCACCCGCTCGGGGGGCTCCTCCGGCGGACGATCCTCGAGGACCTCGGGGCGCGCGCGGTGACGGCCGAGAGCCTGCTGCGCGAGCTCGAGGCCTGCAGCGCCGACGGGCTGCGCCGCGAGGACCTGACCCGGCCCGCCGCGCCGCGCCGCCCGGACGACGCCGGAGCGGAGACGGAGCCGGCGCGGAGCGCGAGCGAGGCGACCGCGGAGGTGCCGTGGTCGTCGTGGGCCGCGGCGCCGCGGGTGCCCGGATCGTCGCTCGCGGGCGCGACGCGCGAGGACGCGGCGTGGCCCGGGACGCTCGTGCTGCCGGCGGAGCTCGACGCGACGGCCCGCCCGATGGAGGCAGAGCGGCGGCCGCTCACGGCGGTGTGCTGCGTCGTGAGCGCCACGGGCTCGGGGATCGCGGCGATGGATGTCGAGGAGGTCGACGAGCTCTTCGGCGAGATGCAGGAGCTCTGCGCCGAGGCCGCGCGCCGGCACCGCGGGCGCCTCGCGGGCGCGCTCGGCGACCAGGTGCTGCTGCACTTCGGCTTTCCGGTGGCCCAGGAGGACGACGCCCGGCGCGCCGCCCGCGCGGCGCTGGAGATCGCGGCGAGGATGCGCGCGCGGAGCGTTCGCCTGGAGGCGGAGCGCGGGATCGCGCTCGACGTCCGCGCGGGCATCCACACCGGCGTCGTTGTCGCGCGCGAGGGGCAGCAGCGCATCCAGCACCTCGGGATGACGCTGCAGACCGCGGCGCGGCTCGGCGCGCTCGCGGCCCCGGGCGCCGTCGTGGCCAGCGGCGATACGCACCAGCTCCTCCGCGGCGCCTTCGCGCTCGAGGAGACCGAGCTGCGGGTGAGCCTGGGGAGCGCGCGCCCCGTCCCCGTCTACCGGGTGCGCGAGGAGCTCCCCCGCGACATGCCGGAGCGGCCCGGCCCTGGCGACGCGGCGGCGCCGATGTTCGGCAGGGAGCAGGAGCTCGACCTGCTGATCCAGCGCTGGGGGCAGATCCGCAAGGGAGCGGGGCAGAGCGTGCTCGTGACGGGCGGGCCGGGGATCGGCAAGTCGCGGCTCGCGCTGGAGCTCTTCCGCAGGCTGGGCCCGGAGCCGCGCGACTGGCTGGAGTGTCGCTGCGTGCACGACCGCCGGCACAGCGCGCTCCATCCGATCGTCGATCTGCTCGAGCGGCACCTGGAGCCGGACGAGGGCGACACCTCCCGGAGCAGGCTGGATCGGCTCGAGGGGCTCCTCTCGAAATATCCGTTCGATCTGGCGGACGCGGTGCCGGTGCTCGCGGCGCTGTTATCCATCCCGCTCGGGGAGCGCTACGCCCCGCTCACGGACCCGCCGCAGCGACAGAAGGAGCGGACATTTGCGACGCTGCTGTCCTTGCTCTTCGAGAAGGCGGAGAAGCGTCCGGTGCTGCTCGTGGTGGAGGATCTGCACTGGGCCGATCCCGTGACGATCGAGTGGCTGGGCGCGCTCGTCTCGGAGATCTCGTCGGCCCGGGTGCTGGCGCTGATGACGGCGCGGCCGGAGTTCGTGCCGCCCTGGCCGACGTCGGGGATGCTCCAGATCCAGCTCGGCCGCCTGGAGCGCGCGCACGTGGAGGGGATGGCCGCGGGGATCGCGGGCGGGCGGGCGCTGCCCGGCGCGGTGGTGGAGCAGATCGTGCGCCGGGCCGACGGCGTGCCGCTCTTCGTCGAGGAGCTGACGCGGATGGTGCTGGAGTCGGGGGCGCTGCGGGGGGAGGGCGATCGCTATGTCGCGGCAGAGCCGCTCCCGGAGATCGCCATCCCCACGACGCTGCGAGGGCTGCTGATGGCCCGCCTCGACCGGCTGGGGCGGGCCAAGGAGACCGCGCAGGTCGCGGCGGTGCTCGGCCGGGAGTTCAGCGAGGAGGTGCTCGGCGCGGTGAGCCCGCTCGGCGAGGAGGCGGTGAGGGAGGATCTCGAGCGGCTGATCGCGGCGGATCTGCTCCACACCAGGCACCGGGCGCGGAGCGTGGTGTACATGTTCAGGCACGCGCTGCTCCGGGACGCGGCGTACGAGTCGCTGCCGCGGCGCACGCGGAAGCAGGCGCACGCGCGGAGCGCGAGGGCGATCGAGGAGCGCTTTCCGGAGATCGCCGAGGCGCGTCCGGAGCTCCTGGCGTGGCATCACGCGTCCGCGGGGCAGATGCGGCAGGCGATCGCGTACGCGGAGCGCGCGGCCGAGCGCGCGCTCCAGCGGCCGGCCGCGCGCGCCGACGAGACGGAGGCCGTCACGCACGTCCACAGCGCGCTGGGCTGGCTGTCGGCGCTCCCGGACGACCGGGAGCGCGCCATGACCGAGCTGCGGCTCAACAACCTGCTCATCCTGGCGCTGCTGGACCGACGAGGATACATGGCCCCGGAGCTCGTCGCGGCAGTGAGGCGCTGCGAGGAGCTGAACGAGTCGCTGGGAGAGAGCCCGCTGACGACGGCGACGCTGGGGGCGATGTTCGTTTACCACCACGTGCGTAGTCCGCGCCGCGAGGCGCGGGCGGTGGCGGATCGACTCGTGGCGTCGGCAGAGCGATCCGGGGACACCGGTCAGCTCGTCTGGTCGCTGCCTTTGCTTGGGCAATGCTTGTGGATCGAGGGAAAGCTCCCGGAAGCTCGTGTGCACCTCGAGCGCGTCCTCGCGCTGTATAACCCCGAGGCGCATGGCGGGCAGGTGTTCGTCTACGGATTGGATGCAAGGGTCTACGCCGAGATCACGCTTTCGGTCGTGCTCTGCCTGATGGGCTACCCGAGAGAGGCGCTCGCGTGCGGGGAGGCTGCTGCGGCGTGGGCTCACCAACTACAGCACTTCGCCAGCGTCGGAATGGCGCAGCTCTACAGGCTCATGGTTTACCACTATTGCCGGATGCGCGCGGATCTTGCCGAGGAAAGCCGTGAGCTCGCCGCGCTCGTGGACCGGGAGAGGCTCTGGTTCAAGGACTATTGCTGTACTTTTCGCTGCTGGGCGGAGGGAGACATGGATCGGCTGATGGAGCATGTAGACGCGCTCCGCAACACCGGCCTCCTTCTAGGCATGACGTACTACCCGTCCCTGGTGGCGGAGCTGATGGCCGAGCGCGCGGAGCACGGTGCAGCCATCGAACGGCTCGATGACTGCTTGCGTACCGCCGAACGGATGGCGGAGACGTACTACGTTCCTGAGCTCTATCGCCTCAAGGCCGCCTCCGTGCTGGCGTGCGACCGGTTCGCGCCAGAAGGCGAGGAGTGCCTGCAGCAGGCGATCGTGCACGCCCGCGCGCAGGGGGCACGGCTGCCCGAACTCCGCTCGACGCTCGCGCTCTGCCGCACGCTGCTGGGGCAACGCAGGAACGACGAGGCTCTCGTGCTTCTGAGCGAGCTCGACCGTTGGCCGGCCGAGTACGCCGGGATGCCCGAGCTTGCGGAGGCCCGGGGGCTGCTTCGAGAGCACTCCGGTGAGCCCCGCCGCGCGTGATGCGGCGAGACCAAGCCTTACGGCGCCGCGACTGCAGCTCCATGGAGTGCCGATGGGCGACATGGCGACGCCTGAGAAGAGAGAGAGGAGTCATGTTCAAGGACGAATTTGCGGCCCGCGAGCCCCACGCGCCGGCATGTGAGGGTACCTACGAAGGGGCTCGTCGCACGCCCCTCCTTGACCCCAGGGAGCAGGTGCCCGCGCGCGAGGGGGCATCGTTGGCGGACAGGCTTCAAGCGTTCGAGTCTGCCTGCCTGCGCGCTATCGCTCTGGCATGGGAAGACCTGGCGAAGCTCGAACTGCTGAGGAACGATCCAAGGCGGTTTTTCAGGACGTTCTGTGACTATGAGCTTCCGCAGAACCTCGAGCTGAACATTCGCGAGTCGCGGCAAGCTCCCCCGGCGGAGAGCGGCAGCGCTTGGGGCTGGGACAGTCGGCACGGAAGATGGAACCTGCCAAAGGCTGAGATCACCCTCTACGTCCCACCACCGCCGGATCTGGCCGAGCGGGCTGTCGCGCTGGCTGAGCTCGGTGATCCTGACAAGTTGCCGCCGATCTGCTGCTGAATCAGCCATCGATCCCGTAAAAGCGGGCAGGGTTGTCCCAGAGCAGCTTGCGAACGATCTCTCCCGGCAGCCTGTCGCGGAGCGCGAGCGCTTGGCCCACGATGCCGGCGTCGTGGTCCAGGTGAGGGTAATCCGTGCCGAAGAGCAGGTTGTCCTCTCCGATGCGCGGAACGACCTCCGGCAGATAGGGCTCGTCAGGCTCGAGACCGACGAAGCACTGGCGACGGAAATAGGCCGACGGCTCCTGCCGGACGTACGGCTCGACCTCGCCGGCCAGGTGGCGGTACTCGACCTCATCGAGGCGCCAGAGCCAGTAGGGCAGCCACCCGCAGCCGGCCTCGAGAAAGGCGACCCGTAGGCCCGGGTGGCGCTCGAGCACGCCGCCCTCGATCAAGGCGAGCAACGCCATCATCTGCTCCATCGGGTGCGAGCACGCGTGCAGGGCGAAGCGGCTGTGAAATCGATCGGCCCCGGCCGCCGGCAGGTGCGCGTGCGTGCCCTCGTGTACCGCCACCGCGATCGAGCGCCGCTCGCACTCAGCCCAGAAAGGCTCGTAGGCGGGGTCGCCCAGCGTCCGGCCATCGACCGGGTTGGGCCGGACCACGACAGCCCCGAAGCCGAGCGCCGCCGCCCGCGCGAGCTCGACGACCATCGCGCCTGGATCATGAAGGCTCATCAGGCCGACCCCCCGGAGCCGTCCGGGATCGTGAGCGCAGAAGTCCCGAAGCCACACGTTGTAGGCCCGCGCAAACGCCGTCGCGAGCGGCGGATCCAGCGGGGACAGGCCCACCAGGTAGAGCCCGACCGTGGGATACAGAAAGGCCACGTCGATGCCCTCCCGGTCCATGTCCGCAATCTGCGCCTCGGGCCGCTCGACCGGAACGCCCTGCCGGTTCCGCCGACAGGACGCCAGCGCGAGCTCGCGAGAGGCCCGCACGCTCAGCCGGCGAAAGAGGGGGCGCCCGTCGACCACCGGCTGCGGCGGGAGCGGCAGCCATCCGTCCGGGCCTGCGTACGCCACGCGATCCGCCAGATCGCCCTCGCCAACGTACGCGTAGCGCGGCGCGTGCGACCGGAGCTCTGGATCCATGTAGGTGCGCCAGAGATCGAGCGGCTCGATCACATGGCGATCGGCGTCGAGAATGCGGTACCCGTCGCGCATGCGCGCTCCCTTCTCCTCGTGCCCCGCCGGTCACATGACGAGGGGCACCGGGTTGAGATCCTCCTCCCGCGTCGGCCGGGGCAGCCAGCCCAGGCGGACCGGGACGTCGTACAGGCGCCCTGGGCCGAAGCGAGGCCAGATGTGCCGCAGCCCGGGGACAACCACCTTCACCGCCGAGAGCCCGGTGTCAGGGCGCGTCTGGTCGAGCACCACCGTCTCCAGCCCGGCGCGGGCGGCGCGCTCGACGCACGCGCGGACATCGTCGCGGAGATCGTCGCCCGGCGCGCCCTCGTAATCGTCGCACCGCCGCGGCGAGGCCCCCTCGGCCGGCTGCACATACGACACGTCGCCGGAGACGACCTCCTGCCACGCGGCGCGCGCGCGATCGCGCGGATCGAAGAGCTGGTTCAGCTCGGTCAGCGCCCGCTGCACCCCGAGACGGGCCTCGAGATGGCAGCCGAAGCCCAGCGTGAGCCGGCCCGTGTCGGCCGCCCGCGCCACCGCGACGAACGCCGGGATGCGCAGGTCGGTCGTGGCGTCCAGCACCCAGAGGCGCCGGCCGAGCGAGCGATAATGCGCCGCCAGCGCCTCGAAATAAGGCTCCTCGAAGCTGCGCAGATCGACCGCGGGCCGCGCCGCGCGGTTGTACCACCAGAGCGCGACCGCATCCCGCTCCACGAGCTCCAGGAAGCCTTGCAGGATCGCCTCCTCGAGGCAGTTGCCCGCCGCGTGGCCGCTCGGGCTCGGCGAGGCAAACCGCTCTTCCGGGGGCACCGGGACGTGGAGATAACAGTACGCGGCCGGCAGGAAGCGCCGCTCGTCGCGCGTCAGCGACCACGCAGGCGCCCAGTCGATCGCCGCGTCCTCGTGGAAGGGGAGCGGGACGGCGCGGCGCGGGTCGTCCGCGGCGGCGCCCGCGGCCCGCCGGCCGCGGTACTGCGCCTCGCTGAAGTTCTGGAGATCGTGGGGATGGATCGCGGCGGCCCCGAGCTCGGCGCGCCGCGCGCGGATCAGCGGCTCGTCGCCCTGGAAGACGGCGCTGTGACGCTCGACCGCCTCGCTCAGCGCGGCGGCGCGCGCCTGCGCGGGCGTCTTGCCCTTGCCGCCGCTCGCGCGGTGAAAGTCGTCGAACGACGGTGAGCCCGCCGCGGGACAGGCGCGATACGTGGCGCCGTACACCGGCCGGAGCGGGTGATCGCGCCCGTCCACGGGCCCGAGGCTGGCGACGATGCCGCTGATCGGGCTGACCAGGTGCAGGGTGCGCGCCAGGGTCTCCTCGGGAGAGGCGATCCGGTGCCCGCCGTCGTCCGTGAACCGCTTCGGACGCCGCTCGAGCCGCACCGGCGCGACCGCGCGCGCCCGCGCGCCCTCCGGATCGCCGCAGGCGGGGCACTGGGGGCGCCGCGCCACGACGTGCTCCGCGGTCCGCGCGGCGGCGAGGTCGAGCGAGATCAGCCGGTCGTCGAGCAGGCCGGCGCCGCCGGCGGCGATCCACCGGGCCACGAGGACGGCCGCCAGATCGAGCGCCGCGGCGCGGGCGGCGGGCAGGCCCACGAGGGGCGGCAGCAGCGGCCCGGCGAGGCCGCGGCGCCGCTCCAGGTAGGCCTCGACGGGGCGGTTGTGCCGCAGGCGGTGCGCCAGGCACGCCCAGCAAGGCCCCGCGCCGGGCCGGAACACGGGCCCGATCCAGGGCTCCACCCCGCCGGGCTTGACCGGCACCCAGCGCACCGCCTCGCGGAGCGCGCGCCGGTTCCACGCGTCGAGCTCGACGGCCAGGTAATCGCTGGTCAGCACGACGACCAGCGCGGGCTCGTCCCCCACCGTGACGCCCGCCGCCGACAGCGCGTCGCAGAGCGCGCCGGCGAGCGCGCCGGGGGCGCGCGGATCGTCTCCGCCGACCGCGATCACCGAGACAGGCGTCGCGGCCAGCCGCTCGGCCGCGCGCCCGGCGCGCTCGCCGAGCGCCTGCCAGAACCCCGCGCGCTCCGGCGCGGGCGCGGGCTCGTCGAGGTAGCCGCGCTCCTCCAGCCGGCCCAGCGCATAGCGGACCTCGGCGGCCGACGCCGCGCCGGAGAGCGCCGCGACGAGCTCGGCCTCGGTCCGGCGCCCGTCGAGCAGCGGCCCGAGGAGGCGGTAGAGCCGACCGCGGAGCATGAACCGCTCCCGCTCGCCGACGAGGAAGACCGTCTCCTCGTCGGCGGGCTCGACGCGCAGGTGGTGCTTTATCGCGAGGCACCTCTCCCCCATGAACGACCCCCCTGCGGGGGCGCTCTAGCACGCGGACCCGAGGCCCGCGCCGCGGCTGCCCCGGACCGGCGCGCCCGGCCGGAGCGCGCTCGCGTCCGCGCGCTCGCGGCCGTGCTGCGCTCGCGGCCGTGCGCTCGCGGCCGCGCGCGCGCCGCAGCCCGACGAGGTGAGGTGGTCCAGCGTCGCGCCGATCGCGGCGCGCAAGACGCCGTCCGCGGTGCGCTCATCCAACGACCTCATGGCGGCACCGGAGCCAGCAAAGCCGTTCAGAGGAGCCATCCGGACCTCGGTGTCGACATCGACGGACGGGCTCGTCGCCGGGCAGGACTTCTCCATCTTCGTCACGGTGCAGAACCCCTTCGAGGCGCCGCTCGCGCTGCGCCGCGTGAGCACCGCGCTGCCCGCCGAGCTCGTCGATGTCGACCGCCGATGGACGGAGCGGCGGATCCGCCAGCTCGAGGACCGGCTCGCCGGCCTCGAGGACGCCGCGCACGCGTTCGCGCCGGGCCGCGCCTCCCTCGGCGCGCGCCTGCGCCGCGCCCTCGGGCGGCTGCTGCGACGGCGCTCGCCCGGGCGCGCCGCCGCGCCGGGCGCGCCCGCGATCGCGCGCGATCTCCGGGGCGCGGGGGGCGCGGCGGCCCTCGCGGCGCTCGAGAGGCCCGCCGACGGCAGCGCCGGCTTCCGCGACCCCGCGCAGGCGGCTCGCGCGTGGGACGGCGACGACGAGGTCGATCCGAGCGCCGCGACCCCGGGGCTCCTCGGCGACGACGCCGGCGCCTTCCGCAGCGCCATCCGGTCGCTGCGGTCGCCGGACCCGCCTGCGGTGCTCCAGGCCGGGAACTCGACGGCGCGGAGCTTCACCGTGCGATCGCGGCGCGCGCTGTGGTTCCGCGCCGCCTCGTACCGGCTGCTCATCGAGGTCGAGTACGAGATCGACGGCGCGAGCAACCTCGACACGATCGAGCACGTCCTCAGGGTGAGCGCGTCGCTCGGGAGCATGATCTGCGGCGCCGTCGCCGGCGGCGTCGGGGGCTGGTTCGCCGCGCGGGGCAGCGCCGCGCCGCTCGACGCCGAGGCCGGCGTCAGCCTGGCCGTGTCGCTCGTCCTGGTCGCCATGGCGGTCGTCCTGCTCGCGCGGAAGAAGGACGTGCAGCCCGTCCTCGCGATCGAGGACTTCTGGGGCGGCGTCGCCGTCGGGTTCCTGATCGCCTACGCGGGCCCCTCGCTCTTCGCGGGCCTCTTCGGCCTGCCCGCGCGGGCGCCGCCCGCGTCGAGCGCGCTCATCCTCGCGGCGGCGCCGCCGGGCTCGTGCGCGATCGGCTGCGCGGCGGCGCAGGCTTTACATCGAGCCCCGCGCCGTTAAGCAGATCGGGAGGGGAGGGGCCGTGTCCACGCTGCGTGCAAGGGCGACCGCCGAGCTCCAGCGCCGCATCGACGTGCTCCCGCGCGACGTCGAGCGGTTCGAGGCGGCCGCCGCGGAGAACGCGCGCGGCTTCGGGATCCACGCGACCCAGGTGCTCGCGCTGAAGATCCTCATGGACGAGCTGATCCAGCGCCAGCGCTGGATCGTGGAGCAGCTCGGCGCGGATCTGTCCGACACCGACTACGCGGACGGCTTCGGCAAGCTCCTCGTCGAGATCGCGGGCGCGCACGGGGTGTGGAGCGTCTTCTCGCAGACGCTCGCGCAGCGGGAGCTGCCGGCGCTCGCCCCCTCGCTCGACGCGGCCGATCTCGTGGCCGCCGACTGTTACCAGGCGTGCATGAACCGGGCGCGCAACTGGGGGCTCATCCCCCGCGAGGCGATGCGCGAGCCGCCGCTGGTCTGCCTGGAGGCGCACTACGGGCCCGTCGCCGTGAGCCGCCAGAACCCGCTGCGCGTCCTCCGCAGCTCGCTCCGGAGCTACCGCGATCTCCGGCTGCCCATCCCGATCGTGCTCCTGCCGGCCGATCAGACCGAGTGCGCCTGGCTCCTGTCCACGCTCTGCCACGAGGTCGGCCACAACGTCGATCAGGATCTCGCGCTCTCGAGCGAGCTGGCCCGGGCGCTGCTCCTCGGCACGGACGGGAAGATCCCGTCGGAGCGACAGGCGATCTGGTTCGGCTGGACCCGGGAGATCCTCGCCGACGCGATCGGCGTGCTGCTCGGCAACGCCGGCCTCGCGCTGGCGCTCGCGTCGTTCCTCCTCGTGGTCGCGCCCGGGAGCCAGCAAGGGGAGCTCGACAGGCTCGATCCGCACCCGCACCCGATGGTCCGCGTGCCGCTGCTCGCCGCGCTCCTGCGGCGGCTCGGGGTCGCGCCGCTCGACGAGGCGGCCGACCGGCTAGATCGGGAATGGCGGGCGCTGCGCGCGCCGGCGTGGGTCGCGCCGTTCCTCGACGACCTCGGCGCGATCGCGGGGACGTTCCTGGAGACGAAGCTCGACGCGCTCGGCGGCCGCGCGCTCGCCGAGCTCCACCCGGACGCCGCGGCCGACGTGCGGCGCGCGGCCCCGCTCGCGCGCTTCCTCGCGAGCGGCGCGCTCCGCCCCGCGCCGGACAGGCCGTCGTACTTCCCCTACCGCCTCGTGCCGATCGCGGCGCAGCTCGCGGTCGCCTCGGAGCCGCCGCCGGCCGATCTCGGCGCCGTCCAGCGGCGGGCGATGGAGTTCTTCGCGGCGATCCCGCGGCCGCCGATGCTCGCGGGCGCGGCGTCGCTGTCCCCGCAGCGCGCGTCGTCCTACGCGCGGCTCGCGCGATCGGTCGACTTCACCGGAGACGGCGCATGACCCCGGCAACGGCCGCGCCGCCCTCCCGGTACCACGAGATCCTCGTGCGCGTCGCGCCGCTCTGCCCCGCGGGGAGGCCCGCGCCGCGGGCGACCGGCGGCCGCGTGTGCCGGCGCTACCACGCGTGGATCTACACGAAGCTCGCGCTCTCCTCCCTGGAGCTCGGCGACCCCGGCGCGGCCGATCCGGGCGTCGCGCCGCCGCCGGCGCCGGAGGTGGGGGGGCTGCCGCTCATCGGGCACGAGGAGATCGCCGTCCACTGGCTGAGCTACGCCGAGTACCTGAGCAGCTTCTACGGCGGCGAGGAGGCCCTGCTCGAGCTGCGGCGCCGCGTCGCCGGGTCGATCTCCCGCGGCCTCCGGGCGCTCTTGCGGCTCCGGCCGCGCGCGCCCCAGCGGCTGCGCATCTGGTGGTCGCCCGAGTCGCCCGAGCTCGAGGACCTGCCCTGGGAGATCCTCTTCCTCGGCGAGCGCCGCCCGCCCTGCCTCTCGATCGTGCGGGGCGATCCGGGGAGGGTCGTGCCGCCGCTCCCGCTGCGGCCAGAGCAGCCGCTGCGCGTCGCCGTTGTCGACCCGACCGGCGGCGCGCCGGCCGCGCTCGCCGACGCGCTGGAGGACCTCGGCCCCGGGATCGAGGTCGCCTGGATCGAGGAGGACGACGCGCGCAAGGCGCTCTCCGTGGCGATCCGCGCGGGCTTCGAGGTGCTCCACGTGGTGGCCGACGGCGCGGCGCCGCTCGGCCTCGAGGGCCTGCTCGAGTTCTCGGGGGACGAGGAGGACACGCTCTCGCCGCTGGAGCTCTCCGCCATGCTGCGCGGGTCGAACGTCACGATCCTCTCGCTCACCCCCCCGGAGATCCCCCGCGTCGGCCACGGCGGCATGCCCACCGTCCACCACGCCTTCGCGCGCTTCTGCCACGACAGCGCCGGCTGCCCCACGATCGCCGCGCAGCTCGGCCCCATGCACCCCCGCGTCTCCCGCGAGTTCTGGCGCGCGTTCTACCAGCGGCTCGCGGCGGCGCTCGACGTGGAGGACGCGATGATGAGCGCGTCGGAGCGCCCCCTGATGACGCCCGTCGTCCTGTTCCTCCGGCACCGCTTCGGCCGGCAGTTCACCCGGCAAGACGACGACACGCGGCGCTCCCCCGCGTGGCCGACGTCCGGCGCGGGCCAGACCCCCGCCGGGGACGTGCCGCTCACGCCCGCGCAGGTGACCGCCGATCTCTCGTGCTCCCGCGATCTGCTCGACGCGGCGAGGACGCTGGAGGCGCGCTACGCGTCGCTCGGGCTCGAGTTCCCCGGCAAGGCGCTCATCGAGCGCGAGAGCCAGCGGCAGGCCGGCCTCGACGAGGCGCTCGAGCAATCGCTGACCGAGGAGACATGAGGAACCCCGAGTTCGTGGTGGACATCGAGCCCGGCGGGGGCTCTCGCCTGCGGCTGTGCGTCCACGCGCGCAACCTCGCGCCGATCGAGGACGAGCTGGAGCGGCCCTTTCCGAGCTTCCCACCCGCGGAGCTCGACGAGCTGCGGAGCGGCTACGGGTCGGAGCAGATGACCGAGTCCATGGCCGATCTGGTCACCGGCTGGCTCCTCCAGAACGACCTCCGCGGCCACCTGGGCACGGCGGTGAACGCGGCGACCCAGCCGTTCCGGATCGTCTTCCGGCCGCACCCGGCGGTGCTCCCGCACCTGAGCGACGTCCCCTTCGAGCTGCTCAAGCTCGACGCCGACCGGCTGGCGCTGCACCCGAGCGTGCGGGGGATCGTCCACACGCAGAAGCGCCACCGCGCGGCGGCGATTCCGCCGACGATGCGCTGGGGCTGGCCCTTCCGCGTGCTGATCGTCCGCACGAACCCGAAGGACCTCGGCGGGTGCGTGCCGCCCGCGCTGCCCCTGCGCGATCGCGTCCTCTCGATCGCGCGCGGGTGCGGGCTCGCCGAGGTGGTGGAGGTCGCCGTGCTGACCAGCGAGGGCGGCGCGGGCAGGCCCGTCACCTACGACGCCCTCCGCGCCGAGCTGCGCAACGCGAGCTATAACCTCCTCGTTTACCTCGGGCACGGCGACCTGCAGGACGTCGGGTTCGAGGGGTTCCCCCCGATCGGCGTCCTCCTGTTCGAGCTCGACGGCAGCGAGTTCGCCAACCCGATCCGCGCCGACCAGATCCGGAGCGAGTTCATGAACCGCCCGGTGCCGGTCGTGGTGCTCGCGGGCTGCCTGACGGCGGGGAGCGAGGTGCTGCGCGAGCGGCTCCCGCAGTGGATGCGCGGCAGCCAGAGCGTGGCGCACGCGCTCATCCACGGCGAGTCCGGCGTGCAGTGCGCGATCGGGATGCGCCACCGGCTGGAGACGACGGACGCCGAGCGCTTCCTCCAGGCGTTCGTCCTCAGCCTGCTCAAGCAGAGCCCCGGCGACGTCGAGCGCGCCGTGCGGGCGGGCCGCGAGGAGATGTTCGCGCAGAAGATCTATCCGCCGAGCTGGTCGGCGCCCGTCCTCTTCCGCGCGCCCGGCACCGAGCCGCTGTTCGACTTCCTGTGCACCGCGCCGACCGCCTACGACCCGCTCGACGAGCACGAGCAGGAGCTCCGCGACAAGGTCTGGAAGACGCTGAGCGAGCTGCCCGCCACGCTGCCCCCGGAGACCCGGCAGTTCTCGAGCGTCATGCTCGACACCGTGGAGTCGGCGTTCCTCGACCGCCGGCGGGAGCGGGGCGCCTCCCTCGTGTGGCCCACGCGGGCCGAGGCGAAGCCCGGCGACACCGTGCAGGTGTCCGTGCAGCTCACGGGCTCGCTCACGGTGTCGCGCCTGGAAGGCCGGCTGTCGTTCGCCGAGGCGATCGCGCCGCGCGCCGCCCGGCCGGGGGCGGCGCTCAAGGCCGCCGGGCTGCGCGCGTACTTCGCGCTCGATCAGCCGGGCGAGGTGCGGTTCTTCGCGTCCAGCCCCGCCGGAGAGCCGGTGACGCTCGGCGCCGGCCCGCTGTTCGAGGCCGATCTGACGCTGCCCGGCATGTTCCCCGCCGTCTACGAACTACGGGTTGACGCCCTCGCGTCCGACCCGAAGATATTCTTGTGTGGGTGGAATAATGCGATCGTGGTGGCTTTGCCATGAGGCCGCGCAGCGCAGAGATCGGCAGGGGACCGACCGGGCCGGAGGACCGTCGGCCACCGCTGCTCGAGGCGCACCCGGAGCTGCTGGCGCTCCTCGACCGGTCCGCGATCTTCCGCCGCGTCGAGGAGCTGTATCGCGTCGAGCTCGACGGCCGGACGCACTACCTGGTGCGGGGAGACACGCTCGGCTCGCGCGAGGATCTGCTCGTCGACGCGCTCGCCCGCGGCGCCGCGCCCGAGGGCGCCGACCCGCTCAGCCGCGCGCTCTTCCTTGAATTGCCCGGGCACCTCCAGGAGGTGATCCGCGGCGCGACGCGATCCGATCCAGAACAACCACCCAGGGGCCAGGGCGCTCCTGGCCGAGGAGACATCGCCATGGCCATCACCGATCCGGTCACCGCACAGAAGGTCGAGGAGCTCAAGACGAGGCTCCCGACGTTCGAGCTCGATGGGAAGCCGATGTATGTCGCGGAGGGCGACCTCCTGCTGGACGAGGGGCAGCTCGCCGACTACGTGCCTCGCGCCGCCAACGTGGAGCCGCCGAACGTGCCCGCCGGCCCCGAGGGAGAGGGGCTGATCGGCGTCCTGCAAGACGGCAAGCTGGTGCGCTGGCCTCCCGGGTTCGTGATCACGTATTGCGTGCTCAGGTCGACCTTCCGGGACGAGGGCGAGTACGCGACGGCGCGCGCCAACATGCTCGCGGCCACGCGCGACTGGGAGGCGACGTGCGGCGTCTCGTTCCGCCACGTCGCCGAGCTCGACGGGCGCGACGGCCGCCCCGAAGAGGTCGTGTTCCCGGTGCGGCGCTTCAACGCCGGCGGGAGGTTCATCGCCGCGGCCTTCTTCCCGCACGAGCCGGCCTCGAGGCGGCAGGTCCTCATCGATCCTTCGTATTTCTCTCCCTCGCTCGGGTTCGACCCCGTCGGCGTGCTCCGGCACGAGCTGGGCCACGTCCTCGGCTTCCGCCACGAGCACATCCGGAGCGGCGCCCCGCCCGTCTGCCCGAGGGAGGACGCGTCGCAGACGCTCGATCTCACGGCCTATGATCCCCGGTCGGTGATGCACTATTACTGCGGCGACGTCGGGAGCCGCGATCTCAGGATCACCGAGCTCGACGTGCAGGGGTCGCAGCGGGTGTACGGCATGCCGCTCTCGAGCTTCCGGATGGTCGCCTGAAGGCCGAGGCGCGCGCCGGCGCGGCGTCGCCAGCTCCAGCCACCGGAGTGCGCCATGAGCAGCCGCGGTGAGGACAAGCTGATCCGAGGCGCCCGCCTCCAGGGCCATTACGAGATCCTGTCCAGGATCGGCGCCGGGGGGTTCGGCACCGTGTTCCAGGCGCGCCAGGTCGCGACGGGCCAGATGGTCGCGGTCAAGGTCCTGAAGCCCGGCGCCCGCGAGGGGGCGGCCTCGAAGCGCGTCGCGCGCTTCCAGCGGGAGATGCGGCTGTGCGCGCGCCTGCACCACACGAACATCGTCGGTCTCGTCGACTCCGGGCGCACGGACGACGGGCAGATCTACCTTGTGTTCGAGTTCGTCCCCGGAAAGAACCTCAGGGAGGTCCTGCGCGAGGAGGGGGCGCTCGATCCGCAGGAGGCGCGCCACCTCATGCTGCAGGTCCTCGACGCGCTCGCGGCCGCGCACGCCCAGGGGATCACGCACCGGGACCTGAAGCCGTCCAACATCATGATCATGCCCACGGGGGCGCGGCGGAACGCGCTCGTGCTCGACTTCGGCATCGGCGCGATCGCCGAGGACGTCGAGGCCGCGGGCGAGGTCACCCTGACGGGCGACGACGAGCTGCTGGGGACCCCGGCGTACGCGGCGCCCGAGCAGCTCCAGGGGGGCGTCGCCACGCCGCGCGCCGACCTCTTCTCGTGGGGGCTCGTCTTCCTGGAGTGCATCACGGGACAGCCGGTCTTCTCCGGGCGGCGGGTGGCGGAGGTGGTGTCCATGCAGCTCGACCCCGAGCCGATCCCGGTGCCCGCCGCGCTGCTCCGCCACCCCGTCGGCCGGCTCCTGTCGCGCGCGCTCACCAAGAAGGTCGAGGCGCGCCAGGTGACCGCCGAGGGCCTGCTGAGGGAGCTCGAGGCGTGCGACCTGAGCGACCTCCCGCGGGGGCTGCGCGCCGGGCCGGAGCCCGGGCCGGGCGCCGCGGCCCGCCCGGCTCCGGAGGCGGCGACGGCGTACGATGACCGCCGCGCGCCGCCCGCGCCGCCGCGCCTCCCGGGCGAAGGAACGGGGCAGCGCCGGCTGCTCACGGCGGTGTGCTGCTGGCTGCAGGTGTCGGCGCCCGAGCGGGACTGCTGCGACGTCGAGGAGCGGGACGAGCTGCTCCGCGCGCAGCAGGAGATCTGCTTCGAGGTCGCCCGGCGCTTCCAGGGGACGGTCGCCGGCGCGCTGGGCGAGCGGGTGCTCCTCTGCTTCGGCCACCCGGTCACGGGCGAGGACGACGCCGAGCGCGCGGCGCGCGCGGCGCTGGAGATCGCGGCGAGGATCGGCGAGCTGGGCCACCTCATCGAGGCCGGGCGGCGGCTCGGCCCGCAGGTCAGGATCGGCGCGCACACGGGGCTCGTGAACGTCCCCGAGGGCGGAGAGACGAGCGCCGGCGGCTCGGGGGCGTGCGTGGGGACGACGGCGAGCGTCGCCGCGCACCTGAGCGGGCTCGCGCAGCCGGGGGCCGTCCTCCTCAGCGGCGACACGCGCCGCCTGCTCCGCGACCGGTTCGTGACGGAGCCGCTGGGGGCCTGCCAGCTCGGCGGCGGCGCCGGGCAGGTCGAGGTCCACCGCGTCGCGGCCGAGCGCCCGTCGATCGAGCCGCGCGTCGCCGCGCTGCCGATGATCGGGCGGACGCACGAGCTCGCGCTGCTCTCGCAGCGCTGGCGCCGCGCCCGGGAGGGGTCCGGGCAGAGCGTGCTCATCACCGGGCAGCCGGGGATCGGCAAGTCGCGCCTTTCGGCGGAGCTCTACCGCGAGATCCGCGGGGAGCCGCACTTCTGGATCGAGTGCCGCTGCGCGCCCGAGAACCGCAGCAGCGCGCTCCGTCCGATCATCGAGGCGCTCGAGCAGCTCGCCGACATCGACGAGCGCCAGACGCCCGAGGAGAAGGCCGGCAAGCTGCGGGCGCTGCTCACGGCGTACGGCTTCCGGCTGAGCGACACGATGCCGCTGCTCGCGTCGCTGCTCTCGATCCCGGCGGGCGACGACCCCGCGCCGCTCGACCTGGGCCCGCGGCGCCGGAAGAAGCTGACGCTGGGCGCGCTCGTCTCGCTGCTGATCGAGATGGCGGAGCGGCGGCCGGTGCTGTTCCTGGTCGAGGATCTCCAGTGGGCGGACCCGACGACGCTCGAGCTCCTGACGCGGCTCCTGCCCGAGGTGGCGGCGGCCCGCGTCTGCGTGCTGCTCACGGCGCGGCCCGAGTTCTCACCGCCGTGGCCGCTGGCGGGCACGCTGCAGATCCAGCTCAGCGCCCTGGAGAGCGGCCAGGTCGCGGCGCTGATCGCCAGCATCGCCGCGGGGAAGGAGCTCCCGCCC
This sequence comes from Sorangium sp. So ce119, assembly GCF_051524405.1. Classification (NCBI taxonomy): domain Bacteria; kingdom Pseudomonadati; phylum Myxococcota; order Polyangiales; family Polyangiaceae; genus Sorangium; species Sorangium sp. So ce119. The sequence goes on from NZ_CP150310.1 coordinate 2,351,927, forward strand.
CGGGTCGTCGAGCGGGTGATCGAGCAGGCCGAGGGCGTGCCGCTCTTCGTCGAGGAGCTCACGCGCGCGGTGATCGAGTCGGGCGCGTCGGTGGACGAGCGCGCGGCGCTGGGGCCGCTGATGACCGAGCGCCCGTCGTGCGCGCTGTCGATCCCGACGCCGCTCCGGGCGTCGCTCACGGCGCGCCTGGACCGGCTGGGGCGCGCGCGGGAGACGGCGCAGCTCGCCTCGGCGCTGGGGCGCGAGTTCAGCGCGAAGCTGCTGGCCGAGATCAGCGCGCTCGACGAGGCCGCGGTCCAGGAGGATCTCGACCGGCTCGTCGCCGCGGACATCCTGTTCCTGAGGCGTCGGGCGCGGCAGTCGACCTACGTCTTCCGGCATGTCCTGCTCCGGGACGCGGCGTACGAGTCGCTGCCGAGGCGGGCGCGCCAGCGCGCGCACGCGCGCATCGCGCGGGCGCTGGAGGAGCGCTTCCCCGAGATCGCCGCGGAGCGGCCGGGGCTCCTCGCGATGCACCACGCGAGGGCGGAGCAGAAGCGGGAGGCGATCGCCTACGGCCGGGCGGCGGCGCGCCGCGCGCTCCACCGATCGATGAACGCGGAGGCGCTCGCGGCGGCGTTCCAGGCGATCTCCTGGCTGGACGCCCTCGAGGAGCCGCGCGAGCGCGCCGAGGTGGAGCTCGATCTCAACCAGATCACGATCGCCGCCGTGGCGTCGATCCGGAGCTTCGCGGCGGAGGAGGTCGACTCGGCGGTGCGGCGCTCTCAGCAGCTCATCGAGCGCGTCGGCGACGGGTCGCACGCCCTCGCGATGCTGTGGGCGCGGTTCAACCACCGCTGGAAGCGGGGCGACGCCGAGCAGGCGCACGCGCTGGCGCAGCAGTACGTCGCCCTGAGCGAGCGCGCCGGCGACGCGCAGCACGCGATCGCGGCGCACCTGGCGCTGGGGCGGTCGCTCCTGATCGCCGCGCGGCTCGACGAGGCGCAGGCTGCCCTGGAGCGGGCGGTCGCGCTGTACGACCCGGCGCAGCACCGCGGGTCCGCGCGCGTGTTCGGCGTCGATCTCGCGGTCGGCGCCCAGGTCGCGCTCGCGGCGGTCCTCTGGTCGAAGGGGTACCTGGAGCGCTCGGCGGCGTGGCTGAGGAGCGCCGACGAGGCCGCCGGGGCGCTGCAGGACGTGGGCACCACCTGCCACCAGCTCGTCCACGCGGCCATGGTGCATCACTGCCGGCGAGACCGCGACGCGATCGCGAGCGCGGCGCAGCGGCTCTTCGGGCTCGCCGAGCCCCTCGGGCTGACGCAGTGGCTGACGTTCGGCGGGCTGCTGCGGGCGTGGATCGAGCGGGACGTGGAGGGCGCGGATCGGCTGCTCGCGGACATGCGCGCGGCCGGCATGGGGCAGCCCTATCCGCGCTGGGGCTCGCTCGCCGCGGAGTCGGAGATGGATCTCGGCCGCTTCGACGCGGCGCTGGCGCGGATCGACCGGTGCCTCGCCGCGGCGGGGGTGGTCCAGGAGCGCCGCTGCGTCGCGGAGCTCCACCGCCTGAAGGGCGACTGCCTGCGCGGGCTGGGGGAAGAGCGCGCGGCCGAGCGCAGCTACCGGGAGGCGATCGAGCTCGCGCGGGGCCAGGGCGCGCGGTCGCCCGAGCTGCGCGCGTCGCTCCACCTCGCGCGTCTGATCGAGGGCGAGGGGCGGTACGGCGAGATCCACGACGCGCTGGCGCGCGCGCTCCGCGGGTTCCCCGAGGGGCGCGGGTGGAGCGAGCTCGCCGCGGCCGAGGCGGTGATGGGCGAGGCGGCGAGCAAGCTCGCGGCCGCGTGAGGGGGAGTCGAGCGCGCGCGGCGCGCAGATCGCCTGTCGGTTCATCGCGCGTGATCGACGTCTCCCGAGCCAACGCGGCGGGAGGCCCGGTCTTGCGACGGTGGACGGACCTGTTATCGTGCGCGCCTCATCCCGCTCAGGAGAACTCATGAACGACGCTCCCCTCTACAGAGATGCCCGGCAGCCCGTGGACAGGCGGGTGGAAGACCTCCTGAGTCGGATGACCCTGGACGAGAAGGTGGGACAGCTCATGCAGCTCGACGCCCAGGGAGATCTCGAGGACGCGATCGGGCGCATGAAGGTCGGCAGTCTGCTGCACTGCAACGGCAAGGACGCGGACGCGGCGATACGGCGCGCGCTCGGCACGCGGCTCGGCATTCCGGTGCTGATGGCCGACGACGGGATTCACGGCCACTCCTTCTGGGCGGGCGCCACGATCTTCCCCACGCAGCTCGGCATGGCGTGCAGCTGGGACCCGGGGCTGCTGGAGCAGGTCGCGCGGGTGACCGCCGTCGAGATGCGGGCGACCGGGCTCAAGTGGACGTTCTCTCCGGTCCTGTGCCTCACGCGCGATCTCCGCTGGGGCAGGGTGGGGGAGACCTTCGGCGAGGATCCCTACCTGATCGGCGAGCTCGCCTGCGCGATGGTCAAGGGCTATCAGGGCAAGGGCCTCGACGATCCGGACGCGGTGCTGGCCACGGCCAAGCACTACGCGGGGTATTCGGAGACGCTGGGCGGCCGCGACGCCTCGGAGGCGAACATCTCGCGTCGTTACCTGCGCTCGTATTTCTTGCCGCCCTTCGAGCGGGCCGCGCAGAGCGGCTGCATGGCGTTCATGACGGGATATCAGTCGATGGACGGGATCCCGGCCACCGCGAACCGCTGGCTCCTCACCGAGGTGCTCAAGGAGGAGTGGGGCTTCAAGGGCATCGTCGTGACCGACTGGAACAACGTGGCCAACCTCGTGCTCGATCAGAAGGTCTGCAAGGACATGGCCGAGGCGGCCGCGGTGGCGGTCCGCAGCGGCAACGATCTGATGATGGCGACCCCGCAGTTCTACGAGGGGGCCCAGGAGGCGGTGCGCCGCGGGCTCCTGGCCGAGCCGGAGATCGACGCGGTGGTGCGGCGCGTCCTCTCGCTCAAGTTCTCGCTGGGGCTCTTCGAGGACCCCGGGTACAGCAGCGAGCGGCGGATCAAGGAGGTCATCGGGTGCGCGGCCCACCGGGATCTGAACCTGGAGGTGGCGCGGGCGTCGCTGGTGCTGCTCAAGAACGACGGCCTCTTGCCGCTCGCGGCCGGCGCGGCGCCGCTCCGGCGGATCGCGGTGATCGGCCCCAACGCGGACGACCCGATCGCCCAGCTCGGCGACTGGTCGCTCGGGTCGGGCCAGATGAGCGGCGGCAACGGCCCTCAGCACCCGCGCTCGAGCATCGTGACGATCGTGGACGGGATACGGGAGCTCGCGCCCGCGGGGTGCGAGGTGGTCCACGCCGCAGGCTGTTCGGTGGTCAGCGAGGACGAGTCGGGCATCGCGGCGGCGGTCGAGCTGGCGCGGGGCGCCGACGTGGTGGTCCTCGTCGTCGGCGATCGCATCGAGTTCATCGGCGAGACGAAGAGCACGGCGACGCTCGAGCTGATGGGCGGGCAGCGGGCCCTGGCGGACGCGATCGCCCGGGCGGGGGTGCCCACGGTGGTGGTCCTGGTCAACAGCAAGCCGCTGGTCCTGCCGCGCTCGGTGCTCGGCGCGGCGGCCATCTTCGAGGCGTTCAACCCGGGGATGATGGGCGGGCGGGCGGTGGCCGAGGCGCTCTTCGGGCAGCTCAACCCCTCTGGCAAGCTGACGATCTCGTTCCCCTATCACGTGGGCCAGCAGCCGGTGTTCTACAACCAGGCCCGCGGCCAGCACGGGAGCCGTTACGCCGACCTCACGCAGGAGCCGGCGTTCGCCTTCGGCTTCGGCCTGAGCTACACGCGCTTCGCGTATGCCGACCTGAAGGTCCTGACGCCCAGCGTGGCGCGGGACGGCACGGCCTCCTTCGAGGTGACGGTCACCAATACGGGCGGGCGCGAGGGCGTCGAGATCGTCCAGCTCTACATCGAGGATCTCGTGACGTCGTCCACGTGGGCGCTGAAGGAGCTCAAGGCGTTCCGCCGCCTGACCCTCGCCCCGGGCGAGGCGCGCACGGTGCGCTTCGACGTCCCCGCCTCGGAGCTCTCCCTGCTCGACGCCGAGGGGCGCCGCGTGGTGGAGCCGGGGGATTTCCGCGTCCACATCGGCGCGTCGTCTCGACCGCAGGACCTGGTGAGCGCCGGCTTCGCCGTGGCGTGACGGCGAGGGACCTCGTACCGGGTGGCCCAGGTTCTTCTCTTGATCATGAGAGAATGAACCCCAGAGGCACAGAGGGCACAGAGGGAGAGAAGAGAGAAAGATAAAATATTCTCTCTTCTCTGTCTCTCTCTTCTCTCTCCCTCTGTGCCCTCTGTGCCTCTGTGGTTCAAATTCTTCTCCCATCAAGGAACCAGCCTCGGCTAGGGTGGCGCGCCGCCCATGCAGCTCATCTCCCTGTGCCCCCTGGCAGCGTCGACGTTGCTCTGGCGAACGGCGAACGGCCCGTGTGTCACCGTCGCCGTGAAGGCGACCTTCCAGCTCTCGCCCGACGACGTCGCCGCGCTGGCCGCGCCGCTGCCGCTCTTCCACGACGTCTTCCACGAGCAGAACGCGGGGCGGAGCCTCTATGTCGCCTCGGACGCCGTGCCGCACAAGCCGCGCGCGGACGTCCTGCTCACCGGCAGCGCGTACGCCCCGCTGGGCCAGCACGTGAGCCACCGGTGGGTGCGCCTCGCGGTCTTCGATGCGCAAGGGCAGGTGCCCGCGGTCGACAAGCGGCTCCAGGTCGTGGGCGAGCGGCAGCGCGATCCGGCGACCGGCCAGGCGACGACGCCGACCCCGTTCTCCCGGCTGCCCGTGCGCTACGAGCTCGCCTTCGGCGGCGCCCGCTGCCCCGAGAACCCCGTCGGCAGGGGGGCCGACCCCGCCGACCTCCGGCTGCCGAGCCTCCTGAACCCCGCCGCGCCGGACACCCCCGACGGCTTCGGGCCCCTCTCCAGCGCCTGGCCCCAGCGGCGGCGCGCGCTCGGCGCGTGGGATCCCGCGAAGCTCCTGCTGCCCGTGCCAGAGCTGCCGACCGCCATGGACTGGGGCTACTTCAACGCTGCCCCGCGCGACCAGCAGATACCCTATCTCCGAGGGGACGAGTGGATCCTGCTCGAAGGCCTCCACCCCACGGCCGCTCAGGTGCGCTCTCGCCTGCCCGGGCTGAGGGCGCGCGTGCTCCTCCGCGCCCCGCGCCTCGTCGACCCCGCCGGCGTCGAGCTCACCGTCCGCTGCGACACGCTCTGGATCGACGCCGACGCGCTCCGGTGCACCCTGACGTGGCGCGCGTCCCTGGCCGTCGCCGAGCGCGCCCTGGAGATGGTCGAGCGCGGCAGCGTCCTGGTGACGCTCGCGCTCCCCGGCGAGCGCGTGGCGTGGCCCGCGCCCGAGCCAGCCGCCGCGGCGGCGCCGCCGGTGGGCGCGACGACGGCGCCGCTGCCGGAGGGCGTGAGGCCGCCTGCCGTCGCGCGGCCGTCGCTCCCGATCTCCGAGCCGGATCCGTCGGCTGCCCGCGGCATGAGCGCCGAGGAGTGGGCCGCGCGCGGCGCGGGCGCGGAGCCGGGCCGCCCGTCGCTCGACCTGACGCAGACGCGCCCCCTGGATCCCGCCGCGTTCGCCGAGGCGCTCCTGGCGTTCGACCCGGCGCCGCCCGGCGCCGTCGCCCCGGAGGCCCCCGGGGCGAGGCCCGGCGCGACGGAGGCCGCTGGGGCGAGACCCGGCGCGACGGAGGCGCCGGGAGGCGCGGGCGCGGCCTCCGCGGCGAGGCCCGGCGCCGCGGAGGCGGCCGGCGGCGCGGGCGCCCCGCCGGCGTCGCGGGCGTCCGGGCAGCCTCCGGTGCTCGTCGAGACGCGCGAGTTCAACCTGCAGGACGTGCTGCGCGGCGCCCGCCAGGAGGACGCGCCGTTCCCGCTCGCGCCGCCGCCTGCGGCGCAGGCCGAGGGCGCGCGGGCCCCGGCCGAGGTCTCGCTCGAGGCCCTCCGGCAGGCGTTCCCCGCAATGGCCGCGCACATCGCGGCGCACGGCGGCGCGCCGCTGCCCACGGCCACGCTCCCGCTGCCGGAGCCGGAGCCGTCGAAGCCGACAAGCGAGGATCTCGCCGGCTCGCCCGACCTGCCGCCGCCCGCGAGGGCGACCGAGCACGTCCCGATCCTGAACCTCACCCCGTTCGCCGCGTTCACCGTCCCGTGGCAGGCCCGGCCGCCGAGGGACTCGCTCACCGTCGTGGTCAAGGGCACCTTCGACCTCGTGCCCGGGGCGCCGGCGGCGATCGCGGCCGAGCAGGAGCTCCCCGGCGGCGACGTCCACGTCGACGACGACCCCGAGAAGAGCCTCCGCTACCCGTCCGATTTCGCGATCTTCAAGCCGAAGGCCGACGTCCTGCTGGTCGGGCACGCGCACCGCGCGAGCGCCGGCGACGCCGCGGCGCTCGTCCGGCTGCGCCTCGGCGACGCGCTCGACCGCTCCGTCGCGGCCATCGGCCCGCGCCGCTGGGACGCGCTCGGCGCGCCCACCGCGCCCGAGCCGTGGGACCGCATCCCGCTCCGCTTCGAGAGCGCCTTCGGCGGCGCCGGGTATGGCGCGAACCCCGTGGGGACCGGGCACGGCGCGCGGGCGGGCGGCGCGCTGCCGTCGCTCGAGCAGCCGGACAGGCTGATCCGCTCGTCGGGCGACAGGCCCTCTCCCGCGTGCTTCGCGCCGATCGCGGCGACGTGGAGCGATCGACTCAAGAAGATCGGCTCTTACGGCGATCGCTGGAGGAAGACGCGCTGGCCGTTCTTTCCCGACGACTTCGACTGGACGTTCTTCAACGCCGCCCCCGCCGAGCAGCAGATCGCCTATCCGCGGGGAGACGAGCCCTTCGAGCTCTGGTCCGTGCGCCCGGAGGGTGAGGTCGTCCGCGGGCGATTGCCCGAGCTGCGCGTGCGCGTGTTCAAGCAGGCCACGGAGAAGGCCGGCGGCGGGTTCTCCGAGGTGCCGATGCGGCTCGACACCGTGTGGTTCGACGCCGACGCGCTCCGGCTCGTGCTGGTCTGGCGGGGCCTGCTCGACGTCGCCGACGAGGACGCCTCCGAGATCGCGTCGCTGTTCGTCGTGAGCGAGCCGATGGCGAAGGGCGGGGCGAAGAGCGAGCCGACGGCGAAGCGCGACGCGCGGGCGCGCTTCTTCGCGGAGCTGGCGGCGCGCGAGGCGGCCGAGGCGCCGGCCGCGGGCGAGGAGGGGGCGGCGAACGACACTGCGGCCGAGGAGGGCGACTCGGCCCTCGACGCGCGCATCGCCGAGGCGCTCGCCCAGGCGCGCGCGCGGCGGCGCGCCGCGGTCGGGGGCGGCGCGGCCGCGGCGGCGGCGGTGGCCGGGGCGGCCGCGGAGGCCGCCGCGGAGCCGGCGGCGGCGGCAGCGCCGGCGGAAGGCGACGCCCCGCCGCGCGAGGCAGCGCCCGCCGATCCCGTGGAGGCGCCGCCGCCTGCCGGACGCGACGCGGTCCTCGAGCTCCTCCGCCTTGGCGAGCCGCTCGCCGGCGTGGATCTGACCGGCATCGACCTCTCCGGCGCGGACCTCGCCGGGGCCGACCTGAGCGGCGTCATCCTGAAGCGGGCGAACCTCCGGGGCGCCCGCCTGGACGGCGCGCGGCTCGTCGAGGCCGTCCTCGCCGAGGCCGACGCCGAGGGCGCGCGCTTCGATGGCGCCGACCTCACCCGGGCCGACCTCACCGGCGCCAACCTCGAGGCCGCGCGCCTCGCCGGCGCCGTCCTGGAGCTCGCGGCGGCGGGGGCGGCACGCTGCGCGGGCGCCGCCTTCGAGGGCATCCGGGCGCCCGGCGCCAGCTTCGCCGGGGCCACGCTCACGGGGGCCTGCTTCGACCGCGCGGACCTCACGGGCGCCGAGATGATGCAGGCCGCCATCGACGGGGCGAGCTTCCGCGACGCGACGCTCGACGATGTGAAGATTTACGGTGCGACGGGAACGCGCGTCACCCTCGATGGGGCCTCGCTCGCCGACCTCCGCGCCGACGACGTGGTGCTCCGGAGCGGCTCGTTCCGCCGCGCGAGCGGCCCGGGCTCCGTGTGGGAGGGCGCCGACCTCACCGAGGCCGTCTTCGCGGGCGCGGCGCTCCGGGAGGCGAGCTTCACCCGGGCGACGCTCGACGGGGCCGTCTTCGACGCCGCCGACCTCGTCGACGGCCGCTTCCGCAAGGCGCGGCTCCGCGGCGCGCGCCTGCGCCAGGCGAACCTGATGCGCGCTGCCTTCGACGGCGCCGACCTCGAGGGGGCCGACCTGCGCGGCGCCAACCTGTACCAGGCCGAGACATGGAAGGCGCGCACCGCCGAGGCGCGCCTCGCGGAGGCGTTCACGGCGGGGACCAAGCTGGAGGAGCGATGATGGGAGTCGACATGCTGAACCTCCTCCTCCGCCTCTCCCCGCTCCGCCCCTCCGTCCGCGTCGAGGTCCTCCGGCGGAGCGACTTCACCGACCCGCGCCTGCGCGAGCTCCACGCGCTCTCGAACGCGCTGATGGCCGAGGACTTCGACCATTTCCGCGTCCACGCCCACACCAACGACGTCGTCCACGTCTTTCGCCGCGCCGACACGGGCGCGATCGTCGGGTTCCAGTTCTGGAAGACCGCGCCGCTGGCCTTGCCCCGCGGCCTGGCCATCGTCGGCGGCAAGCTGCGGATCGCGCCCGAGTTCCGCACCCGCGGGCTGCACCTCGTCTCGGGCCTCCTGTTCCTGATCGACACGAAGCGCCGCGCGCCGCGGGCCCGCCTGTACCGGCTCTCCATCGCCAGCCTGTTCGGGTTCGTCGCGATCACCGAGGCGCTCGCGCGCTACCAGATCTTCGACCCGGGGCGGCGGGGCACGGTGGAGGACGAGGCGGTGCGCGCGGCGTTCCTCCAGCTCGCCGGCGAGAGCGACTTTCGCGTCGACGAGGAGACGGGCCTCTTCTTCGTCAACATCTTCATGACCGAGGACACGCTGCGCCGCTATCCGCCGCGCTACTTCGACCGTCCGGCCGCGAAGCGCTACGCCGCGGTCAACCCCGGCTTCCGCGCGAACGGCTGTTATGCCGGCTTCTGGTTCCGCTTCACGCGCGACAACCTCCTCGCCGTGACCCGCGCGATCGTGACGAGGCAATTCCGCGCGGCCGCCGCCCGTTGATCTGCCGCCGGCGCGTCGATAGCGTCTCACGATGGACGACAGCGAGCCTCTCTCCATCCTCGATCTCTCCGTGACTCAGCCGTATCCGCAGTGGGCGAGGGCCAGGGCGGAGACCCCGGTCCAGCGCTTCGACGCCTCGTCGATCAACCCCGCGCCCACGTTCGTCGTGTCCCGGTACGAGGACGCCGAGCGGGTGCTGCGCGACGCCGGGACGTTCTCGAGCTCGATCAACAACGAGGTCGTCGGCAAGTACATGGGCGAGTTCATGCTGGGCATGGACGGCAAGGAGCACCGCCAGTACCGCAACCTGGTGGCGCACGCGTTCCGCGCCTCCGTGCTCGATCGGTGGGACGACGCGCTGGTGCGGCCCACCCTTCACGCGCTCCTCGACGGCATCGCGCCCGCCGGGCGCGCCGAGCTCATGCGCGATGTCGTCCTCAAGTATCCTGTTCAGGTCATCTGCGGTATCGTCGGCGTGCCGCTCCAGGATCAGGAGCAGTTCGCGCGGTGGTCCGAGGACGTCGCGCAGGGCCCGCTCGACCCGCCGCGGGGCCTCGCGTCGTCGCAGGCGATGCGGCGCTACCTCGCCGACATCATCGAGGCCCGCCGGCGCGAGCCCGCGGGCGATCTCATCAGCGAGCTCCTGGCCGCCGAGATCGACGGCCAGCGCCTCACCGAGGAGAAGATCTACGGCCTGCTCCTCCTGCTGCTGCCCGCCGGCGCCGAGACGACGTTCCGGGCGCTGGGCAACGCGCTCGCCGCGCTGCTCACCCGCCCGGCGATGATGGCGCAGGTGGTCGCCGACCGGTCGCTGGTCCCCGCCGTCATCGAGGAGACGCTGCGCTGGGAGACGAGCGTCACCCTGGTCTCCCGCGTGGCCACGCGAGACACGGAGATCGCGGGGTGCCCCATCCCCGCCGGCGCGGCCCTCCGCGTCGTCACGGGCTCGGCCGGCCGCGACGAGGCCCGCTACGAGGCGGCCGACGCCTTCCGCCTCGACCGGCCGCCGCAGCCGCACCTCGCGTTCGGCACCGGCCCGCACCAGTGCCTCGGCCTGCACCTCGCGCGCCTCGAGATGCGCGTCGGGCTCAACGCGATCTTCGATCGGCTCCCGGACCTGCGCCTCGACCCGGCCGCGCCGGCGCCGGAGATCAAGGGCTTCGCGTTCCGCGGCCCCGACGCGCTCCACGTCCTGTTCGAGCCGTCCTGACGCCTCGAGCGCCCCCCTCGAGGCGTCAGGACCCTGGTTTGCTACTGGCTCTCGAAGACGCGGTAAAGGTAGGTCGTGTTCAGCGCCTGGAGGAACGAATACGTCGCGGGATCGGCGGAGCCCGCGTGTCCGCCCTTCTCACCCTCGTAGAAGTAGAAGGGGATGTTCATCTCCTTCAGGCGCGCGGCCATCTTGCGCGCGTGGGCGGGGTGGACGCGATCGTCGGTCGTGGTCGTCGTGAACAGGATCGGCGGATACGCCACGCCGGCCTCGATGTTGTGGTACGGCGAGTAGGCCCGGATGATCTCGGCCATCTCGGGATCTTCGGGGTTGCCGTACTCGCCCATCCAGCTCGCCCCTGCGCCGATCTCGTGATAGCGCAGCATGTCGAGCAGCGGGACCTGGCACGAGACGGCGCCGAAGAGATCGGGCCGCTGCATCGTGACGGCGCCGACCAGGAGGCCGCCGTTGCTCCCGCCCTGGATCGCCAGGTGCGCGGGGGAGGTGACGCCCTTCTCGATCAGGTCCTCGGCGATCGCGATGAAGTCGTCGTACGACCGCTGCTTGTTCTCGAGGAGCGCGGCCTGGTGCCACGCGGGCCCGAACTCCCCGCCGCCGCGGATGTTGGCGGCCACGTAGACGCCGCCCTCCTCGAGCCAGTGCTTGCCCGTGAGCCCCAGGTAGTACGGCGACAGGGTGTACTCGAACCCGCCATAGCCGTAGAGGAGCGTGGGGTTCTTGCCGTCCGCGGCCGCCGCCCTGGGCTTGACGATGAAATACGGCACCTTGGTGCCGTCCTTGCTCGTCGCGGTGTCCTGCGAGACCTCGAACGGCGACGCGTCGAACAGCGCGGGATACGCGCTGATCTCCGTCACATCGTACGAGTCGCCCTCGGGCCTCACCTGGTACACCGTGGTGGGCTGGAGGAAGCTCCGGAACGTGACATACGCGTCATCCATGCGCGGATCCGCGGTGACCTCGGCGGTCCCGAGCGGCGGGATCGGGATCGGCTTCGAGGTCCACGCGCCCTCCGCGTACGTGAACGAGAGGATCTCGGAAGCGACGTCGTGGAGCTGGGTGACGAGGATGCCCTCCCTCGACTTCGCGAGCCCGACGAACGCGCTCCGCTCGTCGGGCGCGTACACGAGCTCCGCTGTCGCCTCGGCGTCGTCCGGCGCGACGGAGGCCAGAGAGCCGGACTTCAGCGTCGTGCCGGAGACGGTCCAGTCCGAGGCGAGCCGGACCAGCAGCTTGCCCTGGAAGAGATCCCAGAGCGTGGCGTCCTGGGGCACCTCGATCTTCACCGGGACATCGTCGCTCCCCAGCACGTAGTTGTCCGCGTGATAGAAGTCGACGTAGCTCGTGATGATCATGAGGCTCGATCCGTCGACGTCGTGGACGCTCGCGCCGGCGGAGAGGACGCTGTCCTTCGCCGACTCGAAGACGAGCTTCGCTTCGGAGAGCGGGGTGCCCCGGCGCCAGATCTTCACGCGCCGCGGGTAGCCCGAGGTCGTGAGCGAGTCCTCGTCGGCGCCGTGCGCGATGAGGAGGGTATCCTCGTCGCTCCACGCGGCATAGGACTTCGCCTCGGGCAGGGTGAAGCCGCCCGCCACGAACGCCTTCGTGGTCTTGTCGAACTCGCGGATCACGGTGGCGTCCTTGCCGCCCCGTGAGAGCGAGATCAGGCACATGTCGGTGTCGTTGTAGTAGCAGTCCGCTCCCGCGTAGACCCAGTCCTCGTCCTCCGCGGTGGCGATCTGGTCGACGTCGAGCAGCACATCCCACGCGGGATTGCCGGCCAGGCAGGCCTCCGCCGCCGTCCGGCGCCACACCCCGCGCGGGTTCGTCGCGTCCTGCTTGAACTGGTAGACGAAGCCGTCCGGCTCGGGGATGCACCGGAGCGGCGGCTCCTTCGTCCGCTCGCGGTAGTGATCCTCGTAGAGCGAGGTGAACGGCTCCCCCTCGGTGAGGGCGTCGAGCGTCGCCTGGTTGGTCTCCCTCACCCACTCGAGCGACTCGTCGGAGGTCGCGTCTTCCAGCCACGTATACGGGTCTTCGCCGCCAGTCCCCGTGGCGCCCCCCGACCCCGTGGCGCCTCCCGACCCCGTGGCGCCCCCGGTGCCCCCCGCGCCCCCGGTGCCGCTCGCTCCTCCGCCGCTACCGCCGTCTCCGCCGGTTCCCGTAGCCGCCGAGCCCGATGCCTGCTCGCCGTCGTCGCCGCAAGCGACGAGCGCGCTGCTCGCGATCGCCGACACGATGATCCAGGCAGCGAACCCTGCCCTGGGTGTCCAGTTAACCATGGATGGATAATCTCCCTGTGAGAAGGCAAACATCCTCTCATGGGCGAGCGTACCACGTCGGAGAGAGCAACTTCCTGACGCCCTGTGACGAGGCTGAGGCATCCTCTCGAAATCTTCAGAAAATTCACAGGGAGGCGGGGAGGCGGGGAGGGAAATCTTCAAATACTCCCCGTCTCCCCGCCTCCCTGTTCAATTTTCCCGCTGAAAATGGCTGCACAAGGAGGGGGACTCCGTGGGTGACGAGGAGGAGACTCGCGGCTTCGACCTGCAACCCTTGCCTGATCTGGAGGACGTGGCGAGTCCAGATGTCCTGTGATCGGCCCTGCGGAGGACCGAGCCTCGAGGGCGCCGCGCCGGTGTGGCCTGCGGGCCCGCCCGCCACGCGTCGCCGCGCGGCTGCCTCGCACGCAGCACAGCGCCCGCAGGTTGCTGCCTGCGCAGCAGGCGAGCCGCCGGGCGTACCGGCGCTGCCCGACGGCGCCCGGACGCTCGCGCCAGGCGAATCGCCGGGCGGCGCCGCGCGCCGGCGCAAGCGAACCACGGAGCGCGGGTGAGGAGATCAGGCTGGAACGGAACGTGCTGTGCGAGGGCGCTGTGGAGCGCGATGCCGCGCTGCCGCTGCCGCGCACGGGCGCAAGAACCCCAGACCTCGTGTCTGCCGATCGATCGAAAGGAAGCCTCTCTTGGACCTCGAGCTCACTGGAAAGCGTGCCATCGTCACCGGCGGCAGCCGCGGCATCGGCAAGGCCATCGCGCGGGAGCTGGCGCGCGAGGGCGCCGACGTCGTGATCGCCGCGCGCGGCAAGGACAAGCTCGAGGCGACCGCCGCCGAGCTCTCGGCCGAGACCGGCCGCCGCGTCGTCCCGCTGGTGGTCGACACGGGCAACGGGACCTCGGTCAACGCGCTGGTCGAGCGCGCCGTCGACGCGCTGGGGGGCGTGGACATCCTGGTCAACAACGCCGCCTTGCCGGGCGGGATCTCGCCGGCCACCCGCCTCGACCAGATCGTCGACGAGCAGGTGATCGAGGACATCAACATCAAGGTCGTTGGCTACCTGCGGACCGCGCGCGCCGTGGCGCCGCACCTCATCGCGAACGGCTGGGGCCGCATCATCAACATCGGCGGGCTCGCCGTGCGCAAGACCGGCCGCCCGGTCGCCACCCTGCGCAACGTCGGCGTCGCGGCGATCACGAAGAACCTCGCCGACGAGCTCGGCCCGAAGGGGATCAACGTCACGGTCGTGCACCCCGGCGCGACGCGCACCGAGCGCGTCCGCGCCGAGTCCGAGAAGGACCTGGCCGCCTCGGTGAGCATCGGCCGCATCGTGGACGCCCGGGAGGTCGCCTGGGTGGTCACGTTCCTGGCGTCGCCGAGGAGCGTCGCGATCAACGGCGATTCCGTGGTCGCGGGCGGTGGCAGCGTCGGCCCGATCTACTATTGATCCATCGCATCTCGCGCTGAACTGAAGAGAAGACCATGACCCTCCCGACCACCCGCCTCGGCCGTACCGGCCTCACCGTTTCCCGCCTGTGCCTCGGCACGATGACGTTCGGCTTCCAGACGGACGAGGAGACGTCCCGCGTCATCCTCGACAAGGCCGCGGACGCCGGCGTCAACTTCCTCGACACCGCCGATGTGTACCCGCTGGGCGGCGGCCTGCAGACGGCCGGGCGCACCGAGGAGATCGTCGGCCGCTGGCTCAAGGGCAAGCGCGACCGCTTCATCGTTGCCACGAAGTGCGTCGGCCGCGTCGGCCCGAACGACTGGGACCAGGGCGCCTCGCGCAAGCACATCCTGGACGCCATCGACGCCTCGCTGCGCCGGCTCGGCACCGACTACGTGGATCTCTATCAGCTCCACGCCGACGATCGCGACACGCCGATCGACGAGACGCTGGAGGCGCTCGACATCGTGGTTCGCTCCGGCAAGGCCCGGTACATCGGCGTCTCCAACTACCTGGCCTATCGCCTGGCGCGCGCGCTCGGCCGCGCCGACGTGCGCGGGCTCGCGCGGTTCGTCTCCGTGCAGCCGCGCTATGCGCTGCTGTTCCGCGAGATCGAGCGCGAGCTGCTCCCGCTCGCGCAGGAGGAGGGCCTCGGCGTGATCCCGTACAACCCGCTCGCCGGCGGCCTCCTCACCGGAAAGCACCGCCGCGGCGAGCCCACGCCGGGCACGCGCTTCACGCTCGGCGCGGCGGCCACGAACTACCAGCAGCGCTACTGGCACGAGCGCGAGTTCGCGACGGTCGAGAAGCTCCAGGGCATCGTCGCCGAAGCGGGCCAGTCGCTCACGACGGTCGCCGTCGCGTGGGTGCTCGCCCACCCGGCGATCACGTCGGCGATCATCGGCGCGAGCCGGCCCGATCAGCTCGACGCCACGCTCGCCGCGGGCAACCTCGCGCTCGATCCGCAGCTCAAGGCCCGGCTCGACGAGGTGACCGCCGAGTACCGCCGCGGCGACGCGACGCGCTGAGCCTGCGCTCCCGTCGAGCGTGCGCTCCCGTCGAGCGTGCGCTCCCATCGAGCGTGCGCTCACATCGCCACGAATACCTTCACCTGCGACGGCGCGACGTGCGCGCCGGCGGGCATGTTCGCGTTCGACCCGTTATGGGCCGACATGGCGGTGTGATAGACGATCTTCTTCCCCTTGGCGTAGACCTTCGAGCTCGCGCGCTTGAAGGTCACCTGCCCGCGGTTCACGTTCGAGACCATCCCGCCGAGCGTGCCGGCCTCGTCGCCCTTGCTGCTCGGCATCTTCGACGCCTCGGTCACGGTCTCCTTCTTCTGCACGAGCACCTTGGAGACGGTCGACTCGCAGCCGTTCAGCGTGCCGATGTTCGGGAACGGCGTCGGCACGGGGGGCGCCGGCGGCGCTGGCACCTTGCACACGTCGGGCATCGCGAAGCACATGCCGCCGGCCTTCGTCGCTGCGGGCATCTTCATCTCAGGGACCCTCCACTGGCACGCTGGCTCATCCGAGCAGGACGCGCTCGCCGTCGATCGATGTCTCCTTCTTCGAGACCATCGATGTCCGCTCGCTGACGAGCTGATACGCCTCGCGGATGAGCGAGCGCGCGCGCCTCGCCCGGGTCTGGAGGAGCCCGTCGACCTCGCGGTACGCGTCCTTCGCCCGCTCGATCAGCCGGTCGGCCTGGATCTCCATCCGGCCGGCGGTGGCGGCGATGTGCGCGGCGGTCGTCGCGATCCGCTCGGCGAGCACGGTCGCCTCGGTCGCGTGGAGCGACGCCCGCTCCGAGGTGACGTCGACCGCCGCCGCGGCCACGCGCACGGCCGCCCGCTCGACGACGAGCCCCGGCTCGCCGCCCTCGCCGGCCTCGCTCGCCACGCGCCGCCCCGCCCGGTGCCGGACATCGCGCCTGGCGCGCAGCTCGACGTCGGTGGCCGCCTCCACGACGACCTTCCCCCGCGGCGCCGCGAGCGTCAGGTCCCCCGCGGGGGCGGCGACGCGCGCCGCGCCCGTCGCGGCGTCGTACGTGACGGCGACGGCCCCCGACGCGTCCCGGATCGCGATCGTGCTCCCCTCGGCCGACGCCGTGGCCCCCTCGGCCGTCTGGATCACGGGCCCCCGGGCGGCGAGCAGGACGCCAACGATGTAAAAATCTGATGTGGTTGCGTGTTTCGAGACGAGCACCCGGTCGCCTGGGGTGCCCTGGTAGCCGGGCACGGCGAGCCGCGCGCGCGCGGTGGCGCCTTCGACGCCGGGGGTGCCGGGCCTGACGAGGCGCACGACGGCGCGCGCGGCGTCTTCCATGTCGACGAGGGTGGCCTCGAGCACGCCTCCCGGGAAGGGCTCGTGTTCCAGGGCGACAGCGTCGTTCGCGTTCATCGGGTCTCCGTCCGGAAATCTTCCGCGCGGGCGCGGTCAGGGTCGGTGTTCTTCATGTTGCGGGTGCGCGCCCCGACCAGCTCGGCGTCATCGAGCTTCGCGCGGTGCAGGTCGGCGCCCTCGAGGTTGGCGTTCATGAGGTGGGCGCGCTCGAGGCGCGCGTGCGAGAGATCGGCCAGCGAGAGATCGGCGTTCGCCATCACCGCATCGCGCAGGTCCGCGCCCGGTAGCCTGGCCGCGCTGAGCCTGGTTTCGCGCAGGTGGGCGCGGCGCAGGACGGCCTCGTCGAGGGCGGCGTCGGAGAGGTCGGCGCGGGAGAGGTCGGCGCCGTCGAGGATCGCTCTCTTGAGGTTCGCGGAGGGGGCCTGCAGGCCCGTGAGCTTCGCGCCCTTCAGATCGGCGCCCTCGAGGTTGACCTGAGCGGCCTCCACCGAGGTGAGGTTGGCGCCGCGGAGGTTGGCGCCGGACAGCGTGGCGTTCGTCAGGACGCAGCCGCGGAGATCGACGCCCTCGCCGTTCGCGTCGCAGAGCAGCGATTGCTCGATCACGGCGCCGGCGAGCTGCATGGTGCGGAGATCGGCGCCTGAGAGGTCTGCCGCGAAGAGGCGTGTCCGGCGGAGGTCTGCTCCGGCGATCGAGGCGGTGGACAGGGAGGCTTCGGAGAGATCGGCGTCGGAGAGGTCGGCGCCGGTGAGGTCGACGTCGGCGAGCTGCGCCCCGCGGAAGGCGGCGCCGCGGAGCTTCGCGCCGGCGAGGCAGGCGCCGGAGAGGTCGGCGTCGGAGAGGTCGGCGCCCGCGAGCACGGCGCCGCGCAGGTCGGCCTCGGCGAGGTCGGCGCCGGCGAGGTTCACGCCGGCCCACGAGAGGCCGGTGAGCGCGGCCTTGCCGAGGGAAACGCCCGCGAGGTCGAGGCCGCGCAGGTCGACGCCGGCGAGGCGGACGCCCTCGAGGGAGCAGCCCTCGAGCTTCGCGCCGGCGAGGGAGGCCTCGTCGAGGGTGGCGCCGGCGAGGTCGGCGTTGCGGAGATCGGCGCCGTCGAGGGAGGCGCCGGTGAGGTCCGCCCCGGCGAGCGATGCGCCACGGGCTCGCCAGCGCTGGAGCTGGGCGCCGCGGAGCGAGGAGCCGTCGAGGACGAGCCCGTCGCAGGTGGCGCCGGAGAGGTCGGCCTGGGCGAGGTCGCACGCGACGAGGCGCGCGCCCTCGAGGGCGGTGCGGCGGAGGTCGGCCGCGGTGAGGCGGGAGGCCTCGAGGGAGGCGCCGGCGAGGGAGGCGGGGGGGGCTGAGGCGGAGAAGTCGAGTCCGGTGGCGGTGGCGCGCAGGAGATCGGCGCCGCCGAGAAGGAGGCCAGTCGTGGTGGCGGCGCGGAGGTCGACGTCGCGGAGCGAGGCGCCGGTGAGGTTGGCGGAGGAGAGGTCGGCGCCGTCGACGGCGGCGCGGTCGAGGCGGGCGCCCTGGGCGTCGCAGCCCTGGAGGCGGGCGCCGGAGAGCACGGCGTCGAGGAGCTCGGCCTTGTGGAGGCGGGCGGCGCGGAGATCGGCTCGCTCGAGGAGCGCGCCGGAGAGCTTGGCGCCGGTGAGGTCGACCTGGTGGAGCGAGGTGTTGGTGAGGACGGCGTCGCGGAGATCGGCGCCTGCGAGGCGGCAGGCCTCGCCGGGAGGGCCGCCGAGGAGGGCGTCGGTGAGGTCGGCGTCGGTGAGGTCGGCGCCCGCGAGGTTCACGTTGCGGAAGATGACGCCGGAGAGGGTGGCGCCGGTGAGGTTCGCGCCGCGCAGATCGACGTCGCGCCAGAGGGCCTTGGATAGGTCGGCGCCGCGGAGATCGATGCCGGGGGCGACGGCGCCGGAGATGTGGCTGCCGGCGAGCTCGCCGCGCTCGCTCTTCTGCAAGAGCTCGGCTGCGGTCGGGGGTGATCCGTGGTTGCGCTCCGCGGGCATGGTTCGGGCGAGGCTAGGCCATCGCGCGGCGGGTGTCACTGAGGTAGCGTGCGCGCTGGCATGCTCTCGCCGGGGTGTCGGGAGATGCCGCGGTGATGGCGTGGGAGCGGGGGAGGTGAGGAGAGCGATGATCAGCGTTGCGGTGAAGGTCGAGACGGAGTGCGGCACCTGCCGGATGCCGATGCCGGTCAACACGCTGGCTCGCGAGGTGGGGTGCCAGAGCTGCGGTAGGCCGACGGCGATTGGCGGTGATCTATGGCAAGCGCTGTTCCGCGATCCTGTCTACGAGGGCCCGAAGATGCTCCAGAACGAGGGGCGGTGCAGCTCGGCGAGCAGGGTCTCGGTCGCCTTCACACGTCGCGGTCTCTGCTGCCAGGGATGCGAGAAGGAGATCCCCGTCGCGAGCATCGTGGAGGTGCGAGAGCAGGCCATGCTCCGTTGCGATCGCTGCGCTAAGCAGACCTGGGTTCGAAAGGTGCCCGCGGAGTTCGCGGCAGCGCTTCCGAACATCACGCATCTCGTGGGCGAGGATCCGGACCCGCTGGCCATGGCGCATGCCAATGCGGCCCAGGCGGCGACTTTCCCATGCCCGCAGTGCGGGTCGCCGGTGCCGTTCGACGGCGTGAATCGGGCGTGCACGTGCCGCTTCTGCAGCGCGAGCGTGCACGTCCCCGACGAGTTCGTGTATCGCGGGCGAAGGAAGCTGTCAGCGGACTGGTTTCTTTGCTTCGATACGTCGGTCGCCGACTGCTCACCGGTCGCGCAGGCCGTCGCCGCGGGGCTGTTCGACTGGGACGAGCCACCTGTAGCGGCCGTCGATGCCGAGGGCAACCTGTACTGCGCGGCGAGACAGACGCACTGCATTCCGGTGGGCGAATACGGCGCCAAGGAAAAGATCGACAATGTCCTCTGGTCCCTCGACCCGTCGATGAACGTTCGCTGGCTTCAGCGCGGCCGGTCGCGGCCCGTGCACCTGGCGCTCTCCCCGAAGGGTATGCTCCTCGTGTCCGCCCGGGGGAGGTCGTCCCAGCCTTGGCTGTCGTCTCGGACTGGCTGGCGCATCGAGGCAGCAGACGGGACGACTGCTGAGATCGACGGCGATCTGCTCGATTGCGATGATCTGACCTGTGCCAGCGATGGCTCACTGCTGATCCTGAAAGACGACATCCTTCGGCGTATTTCACCGAGCGGCGAGGAGATGTCCGTCCGATCTGGCGGCGCAGCACGCGGCTTACCCCCTACCGAGAGGCTGGGCGGGCTTAAGCGCATCTGTTGCGGTCCAGATGGATCGATCTTCTGTTTGTACAGGGACGAGATCGTCCGCATTGACGTCAGCGGACGCAGTACCTATCGCGTGGAGTTCTCCTCCGATGCAGCGGAATCTCAGTATCGCACGCTAGGTGCCGATCTCAACGGCAACGTCTACGTTCTCCGTAGCGAGCAGCTTGTGCGGATCAGCGCCACGGGCGAGGCGATCGTCCTCTTGAAGTCGAAACGCGATAAGTTGCCGCGGGCGGAGATGAGTATTGCTGTGTGCCCGGACGGGTCGTTCTGGCTCTTCGGTCCAAAAGGCTCTGCATGGAGGTTCGATTCCAGCGTTACGCTTGCGTTCGCGAGTGAAAAAGAGAGCAGACCCACCAAAGTGACAATCGAAAAGCTGCTTGAGCAGCAACGAACTACGAGCGCTGCGAAAGCTGAGTCCGAGCTTCAGGAGCAGCTGCGGCTCATACGGCAGCGGAAAGCGACGGAAGAAAAGAGGACGCAAATGATAGCGGTAGTTGGTGCCGCTGTCCTGATTGCGCTCTTCGTGCTGTTGATGGTTGCAGTACGCTGATCTCGCTCCGGCGCTGATGTGGTTCTGTCTCGCTGCTCGCCATGCCTGGAAAGCGCTACCAGGATGATCGTGCTGCCTCTCGCACCAGGTGGCTGTGGCGGAGATGAGTATGCTCCGCCCACTAGGCGGCAGGCCTCACTGGGAGGGCCGCCGAGGAGGGCACCGGTGAGGTCGGCGTCGGTGAGTTGGCGCCCTGGCGGTTCACGTGCGGAATATGACACCGGAGAGCGTGGCGCCGGAAAGGTTCGCGCCGCGTGGATCAACGTCGCGCCAGAGGGCCTTCGTGAGATAGGCGCCGCGGAGATCAATGCCGGGCGCGACTGCGCCCGAGATATGGCTGCCGACGAGCTCGCCGCGCCCGCTCTTCTGCGAGAGCGCGGCAGGGCTCGTGGTGATCCATCGTTGAGGTTAGCGGGCATGGTTGCGGCGAGGCTAGGCTATCGAGCGGCGGGCGTCACTAAGGTCGTGTGCGGCCTCCTGCTGGAGCAACTCCCGTGCGCATTTGCTAGCCTAGATCGATCCGCCCACCGCTGATCGTGACCTTTGAGGAAGAGCACGTAACACTGGTGCCGCCCTTCGTCAGCTTGGCTGAGCCAGCGCCGAGGATGCACTGCGAGCCTGCGTTTTTCACCGAAACGGTTCCACCTTTGACCAGCAATCCGTCCGTTTTCGAACCAACCATGACATTGCCCGGCTTTGCGCTCATCCCCCACCCGCCGCCCATGATCTCCGCCGATTTTCCTCCGCTGATTTTGGCGTCACCGGCGGCGGTGAGGTGGATGTTGCTCGCCTTTTCTTGCAGGTCTCCGGACGTTCTGATGCTCGTGTCTCCGGTGGCCTGTATGTTGAGGGTGGATTTTGACTTGAGCTGAGCGATGCCGACTGAGCTCATGGTGAGCGAGGATGCTGTCGTGATTCGCATAGCTCCACCGCTGTGAGTCTTGCAAGCGCCCGCCGCCTTGGATACATAGTTACGGGAGAGGAGGTCGATTTTATTGCCGGTGATGAGCGTAGCGGCAGCACCTGCAACAGAGACTTTGCCTGATGACTTCAGCATTGCGACCGCGCCCCCAGCAACGATCGCTTGCCCTTGGGAGGAGACCGTTGCGGATGCGGCGCCACCAACGAAGGCATCGACCTTGCCCATCAGCACCGCTGAGTTGTCCCCACCACCAAGGAAGAACGGGGCGCCCATGCCAGGCACAACCGCCGAGACTCGGGGAACGGCGGCGATTCCGCTAGCCGCTCCGATCATGCTGTTCGCAATAGCGACTTGTGCGGATTCCATAGCCTTGGCAGCTCTCTTCGTGGCGTCGCTCAAGAGCTCGCGCCCTGCTTTCATCCCTTCGCGGCGTGCTTTCTCGGCCGCGCTGGTTCCGGCCACGATCTCTTGAATACCCCCGGCTATTTTCCACTTCTGCTCGTCTTCGGCGATCTGCTTCGCCAGGTCCTCGGATCTCTTCTTTGCGTCAGCGTGCGCCTTGGTGGCTGCGGCCGCTGCTGCGTATTCGGGGGTCTCCTTCTCCCATTCCTCCTTCGTCATGGCTCTGACCATGCCGTAGTGATCCTTCTTTGGTGGCGGGTTATTTCCCGGATAGGGAGCCTTTGCCTGGGCCGCCGCGAGCACCCTCTTCATGTGCTCCTCTGCAACGACGACTTCCTCGTTCGCCTTTGCCTGATCCACAGCAAACAACTTCTTTCGTGTGTCGATGGCAGATTTTGCGACACCCAGAACGTCGTCTACGATCTTTTGGTACTTTTCTTCGGTCAGCGCCTTGGAAAACGCCTGAACGGCGGTCGCATATTGCGTGATGCTCGAGGAGGCCACGACGGACGCGATGTCCGTGAGCGTCGTAGCAATCGACGTCAAGGTGCTGACGCCGGCCGCGCCGACGGCAGTGAACGCCTCCTTGGTGGTCAGTGCAGCGCCCGACTCCGGCGTGTTCGGCGCGCCAAGCTGGAACGTGCTGCCGCCATAAGGCGTCGAGAGCTTGATCCGCTCCTCCCCCTCGTTGTCGTCGATGTTGATCTCGTTCCCGCCGCCGGTCCGGATGACGTTCCTCCGCGCGTTCTTCGCGTCGACGGTGCTCGGCGTCTGCGGGTTCGGCACGGCCCCGGCGATGATCGGCCGGTCCGGATCGCCGTCGATGAAGGTCAGGATCACCTCGACCCCGCTCCTTAGCGGGAAGTGGAACCCGTAGCCCGCGCCCGCGTGGGGCTGGGCCATCCGGATCAGCCGTGAGGCCTTGCCGTCCTCGGCGCTGCTCGTGTCGAACAGGAAGCGGACGCGGTAGCGGCCGGTCTCGTCGACCTCCGCGTACTGACCCTTCTCCGCGGCGTCGATGACGCCGGTGATGACCCCGTGCACCTTCGGCTTCGGCGTCACCCGCGGCGGTCGGTACGTCGTCGCATAGGGAATTGCCCTGAACTCGTTCTCGTAAGGGCGCTCCTCGCCCGTCCCTGCGTTGAGCGTCGCCTGCTGCAGCCGGTGGCGCACCTCGACGAGCAGCAGCTCGATGTCGCCGCGCGGGTGCCCCTCGAGCGTGACCTTCGCCCCCGCGCCGAGGACCTGCACGTCGCTCGCCCCTTCGAACACCCTGCGGCCCGCGCGCAGCTCCTCGGCGCGGATCACGGCGATGCGCTCGCCCTCGTCGGGCGTCTTGAAGTGAGCGCCGTACTCGACGATATCGCCGCCGGACGCCTCCGAGACCGTGGCCGCGGCCATCAGGGGCACGTGCGGCGTGCGGTAATTGTAGTCCTTCACCACATAACGGTTCGGGACCGTGCGTGTCGTGCCCTCCAGCCGGTAAACGCCGATGCGATCGCCGCGCGGATAGAAGTGCGCGCGCCCGTCGCCGGCGACCGGCTGAAAGCCGCTGTTCGCGTCGGAGAAGACCACGACGTCGCGGCCGTCGCGGTGCTCGAAGAAGAAGGAGATGCCGAGGTGCTCGGCCAGGCGCGAGACGAACTGGAGATCCGTCTCCTTGTACTGCACCACGTACTCGCGCGGCGGATACGTCGAGACCAGACGGAGCTCGAAGTCATCGCCCTCGTGGAGCCCGGCGCGCTCGAGCTTCTTCTTGATGACCTCGGGGACCGAGAGATCCATGAAGATCTCCGACGTCTCCGTGAGCGTCAGCCGGAACGCGCGCGGCACGAACGTGAGCGTGTAGGCCATGTGCAACGTCTCGGTGTGGAGCGCGTCGCGCACGACGGAGATGACCCCGAAGATCCGCCGCTCCTCGCGGTCGCCCCTCAGGAACACCAGCGCGGCGGGCTCGGCGAGGAGCGCCTCCTCGTCGAGCCCGTCAGGGGTCTTGCACACCACGTGGAGCTGGAACTCGAACGGCTGCGAGATGACCTCGCGCCCGGTGAGGTCGTGGAGCTCGACCGCGTCGGCCGAGAAAGCACGTGATTCCAGGCGAGCAGAGAGGATGTCCTTCATGAGCGTCCTTCGCGTCCTTCGGGTGAAGAAGCGCTACCATCGCCCGCCGCCGAGGACTTGTTCAAGCAGTTCGTGCAGCGGAGCACCGCTGCGGCGTGCCGCGCTCCATGTCGGTCGCAGCGCTTCGCTCCACGCGCCTCGCGTCGCGCGCTCGACGCCGCTCGCCTCGCCGCGCTCGATGCCGAGCGCGGCCGTCCCTCAGCCCTCCAGCGGCACCTCGAGCGCGTGCCGCCGCGACAGCGCCCGGAGCTTGCTCAGGGCGTTCTCCTCGAGCTGCCGGACCCGCTCGCGGCTCACCCTGCCGGACCCGCTCGCGGCTCACCGAGAACATCCCCCCGATCTGGCGAGCGTGTGCGTCTGCTCGCCGTCGAGCCGAAGCGGAGGCGGAGCACCTCGCGCTCGCGCGGCGTCAGCGACCCGAGCAGCGAGCGGACCTGCGGTGGGGGGACGCGCCGGTGAGTACACCGCGTAGGTCGGTGCCTGCGAGGCGGCAGGCTTCGCCGGAAGAGCCGCCGAGGAGGGGTCTGCGGAAGATAGTGCCGGAGAGGGGGCGCCGGCGAGGTTCGCGCCGCGCAGATCGACGGCGCGCTGGAGGGCCTGGGAGAGATCGACGCCGCGGAGATCGATGTCCGGCGCGACAGCGCCCGAGAGGTGGCTGCCCGTGAGCTCGCCGCGCTGGGTCCTCTGCTAGAGCTCGGTACGGTCGGGGCTGATCCATGGTTGCGCTCCGCGGGCATGGTTCGGGCGTGGCTGGTCTCTCGCGCGGCGGGTGTCACTGAGGTAGCGTGCGCGCTGGCGTGCCTTCGCGGGAGCTGCCGAGGAGGGGCCGTGGTTGGGAGCGAGAAAGCCTGCGGTTAGAGGAGAGGTATGATCAGCGTCGCGGTGAAGATTGAGACGGCGTGCGGCACCTGCCGGATGCCAATGCCGGTCAACACGCTGGCCGGCCGGGTGAGCTGCCCGACCTGCGGTAGGCCGACGTCGATCGCCAACGACCTCTGGCAGGCGCTGCTTCGTGAGCCGCTCTACAACGGGCAGCGATTGCTCCCGAAGGAGGTGCGACGCAGCTCTGCTGGCAAGCTCTCCGTGGCGTACATACGGCGGGCGCCTTCCTGCCAGGGCTGCGAGACGGAGATCCCGGCCGCGAGCATCGGAGAGGTGCTGGACCAGGCGATGCTCCGCTGTGATCGCTGCGCGGTGCAGACATGGGTCCGGGCGGTCCCCACTGATATGGCAGGAGCGCTCCCGAACATCACGCACCTGGTCGGCGAGGCGCCGACCCGGCTCGCTGGCGCTCCTGCCCCGCAGGCCGAGCCGGCGACGTTTCCGTGCCCGCAGTGTGGCTCGCCCATCGCATTCGACGGCGTGAGTCGAGCGTGCATGTGCCGCTTCTGCGGCGCGAGTGTGCACGTCCCAGACGAGTTCGTTTACCGGGGCCAGCGAAAGGTGGTGGCGCACTGGTATCTCTGTTTTCATCCGTCCGTCACCGTGTGCGCACCCGCCGCGCAGGCCGTCGCCGCGGGCCTGTTCGACTGGGAAGAGCTGCCGGAGGCCGCCGTCGACGCAGAGGGGAACCTCTACTGCGCAGCCACGCAGTCGCGCTGGTTCTTCGATGAAAACGGAAGACTACAGCAAAAAATCGACCACATGTTGTGGTCGTTGGACCCTTCGCTGAGCATCCGGTGGCTTCAGCGTGATCGACCCGAGCCGGTGCGCTTTCTGGGCTGCGTGAAGGACATGCTCGTCGTCCTCGGCGCCGGAAGCTCGCCGCCGCTCCGGCTCTCTTCGACGACGGGCAATCCCGTCGAGGACGCAGACTTTGCGGCGCCGAGCATCGAGCTCGCCGAGATCGAACATCGCCTCCTGGCCTGCTCTCCCGACGGCTCGCTGTTGTTCCAGAAGGATGGAAAGCTCCGGCGGGTGGCGCCGGGCGGAGCGGAGCTGCCCGTATGGCCAAACAGCGCTCCGCGGAACGAGGCCGACGATGAACCCCCATACAGTCTGAACTCTATCGCGGATTGTCCGGTGACCGTCCCCTCCTCGCTCACTGGCATGCATTTCGGTCCAGATAGCTCGCTCTATTTGCAGGAGGCAAACATGGTCGCGCGCTTCGATGCGACCGGGCGTAAGGTTTACTGTGTGGAGCTGGGCAGTAATTCCGCGGACCGGAGATCTCTCTTGCTCGGGGCCGACCTCGACGGTCGTGTTTATGTCATTCGCAGCGATCGACTCGTGCAGGTCGGGGCTGCGGGCGGGCAGAACGTCGTCCTGCTCGCGGAGCGCGACGCGCTTCCTCGCGCGAGGATGACCATTGCGGCATGCCCAGATGGGTCGTTCTGGCTGTTCGGTGAGAAGGGGCTCGCCTGGAAGTTCGCGCCCGGAGGCAGACTGCTCTTCGCAAGCGAAAAGGAGCCCAGGCCGAAGAACCCAACCGTGGACGAGGTCGTCCAGCAGCACGTGGAGAGCACTATGGAGATGCTCAAGGTGCGGGGCCAGGCGGAAGTCGAGAATATGCAGAGAGTCGAACGCGAGGTGACGCGGCGGGAGAATGTCCGGGAGAGCCGGATCTTTGCAGTGTCCTGGACTCTCGGGCTCGTGTTCATTGTTGCGCTCGTGATAGCAATCAAATTTCGGTGTTGAATGAATGGCCTATCCGAGATCGATTCGGCGTCCCCTCAGCTTCACGGCGCCCTTTCCGACGGTGACTTTCGCCGAGCCGGCCAACAGCTCGACGCTCGAGCTGCTCACGCTGCAACTCGAGCCCCCCTTGACGAGGCGCGCCTGGCTCCCCGAGACCGCCAAACGGCTTCCATCGTTTCCGACAGTGATAGCGCCAGGTTCTGCTTTCAAGCTCCACTGGCCGCCTTTAACGAAAGCAGTATTGCCCTCGATCTCGACCTTGCCCGCACTCTTGATCTCCATGGTCCCATTGGATTTTATGGTAGCCTCACCGCTGGTCTCGGCAAGGAGCGGGCCTGTGGATCTCATCTGGAGCGAGCCGCCAGCTTTCATCGAGAGCCTCGTGCCCGCTTCCATGTCCACAACGTTGCCGCTGTCGATGGTGATCGCCTGGCCGCCGTTCAGCTTCATGACGCCGAGCGACAGCAGGTCCACGAGTGCATCGGACGTGACCAGGGCGCTGGCCCTGCCTGCAATCTCCACAGAGCCGCTGGCCTTCAGAACCGCGGCAGCTCCGCCTACGACGACGGCTTGACCATTGGATGACAAGGTTGCATTGGCTCCGCCGCACACGTATGCGCTCACGGTGCCGGTGATGGCTGAGGTCACCGAAGCAGAGTTCAAATTGATAGGGGTCCCAGGCGCAGGTACAGGAGACGGGAGGCGACCCGCTGAGGCGTAGCTGCTGGCCAAGAGAGCCGTACCTGTGAGGCTCAATACGCTCGTGTGATTCAGAATCTGTTGCGCGTTCTTTGTTGCGGTGCTGTAAAGATCGCGCGCGCCCTTTACGAAAGCGTTGGCCACCTTGCCCCCCTCGACTGCGGCCCCGGCGGCTCGCCAGGCAACCGCATCATCGCTCTCCGTGTTGAGCTTCTTGTAGGAGTCGGCTAGTTCCTTTGCGGCCTTCGCGTCTTCCTTAGCTTTTTCAATTTTCTTGATATCCTCGGGATGGTTGGCGTCCCACTCCTGACGTGTCATAGGCCGGCGCTTACCGTCTGCTTCGTCGCCCGGAGAGGCTGTCATGTAGTTTATGGTTTGCCACCGGCTGGTCATCGAGTTCTGCAGCTGGTCGACGCGAGCCTGAGCCTTTACGGCCTCTTCGTCGAGCTTGGCGTGCTCGAGGGCATGCCATTTCGTGTTGGTGTCCACCACGCTCTTGGCGACGCCCAGCATGCCGTCCATCAGCTTATGCCCTTTGTCCCCCTTGAGCGCTGACATGATGCTCGCAGCTCCGGCATGATTGACGATGTTCACGGAGCTCAGGACGGAGGAAACCTCGGATAGGACCGTGTTCACGGACGTAAGAGTGCTAACTCCTGCATTGGCGACCGCAGTGTAGGCCTCCGTGGTCGTCATGGCAGCGCCGGCCTCGGGCGTGTTCGGCGCCCCGAGCTGGAACGTCGCCCCGCCGTACGGCGTCGAGAGCTTGATCCGCTCTTCCCCCTCGTTGTCATCGATGTTGATCTCGTTCCCGCCGCCCGTCCGGATGACGTTCCTCCGGGCGTTCTTCGCGTCCACGGTGCTCGGCGTCTGCGGGTTCGGCACCGCCCCCGCGATGATCGGCCGGTCCGGATCCCCGTCGATGAAGGTCATGATCACCTCCACGCCGCTGCGCAGCGGGAAGTGGAACCCGTAGCCCGCGCCCGCGTGGGGCTGGGCCATCCGGATCAGCCGTGAGGCCTTGCCGTCCTCGGCGCTGCTCGTGTCGAACAGGAAGCGGACGCGGTAGCGGCCGGTCTCGTCGACCTCCGCGTACTGACCCTTCTCCGCGGCGTCGATGACGCCGGTGATGACCCCGTGCACCTTCGGCTTCGGCGTCACCCGCGGCGGTCGGTACGTCGTCGCATAGGGAATTGCCCTGAACTCGTTCTCGTAAGGGCGCTCCTCGCCCGTCCCTGCGTTGAGCGTCGCCTGCTGCAGCCGGTGGCGCACCTCGACGAGCAGCAGCTCGATGTCGCCGCGCGGGTGCCCCTCGAGCGTGACCTTCGCCCCCGCGCCGAGGACCTGCACGTCGCTCGCCCCTTCGAACACCCTGCGGCCCGCGCGCAGCTCCTCGGCGCGGATCACGGCGATGCGCTCGCCCTCGTCGGGCGTCTTGAAGTGAGCGCCGTACTCGACGATATCGCCGCCGGACGCCTCCGAGACCGTGGCCGCGGCCATCAGGGGCACGTGCGGCGTGCGGTAATTGTAGTCCTTCACCACATAACGGTTCGGGACGGTGCGCGTCGTGCCCTCCAGCCGGTAAACGCCGATGCGATCGCCGCGCGGATAGAAGTGCGCCCGCCCGTCGCCGGCGACCGGCTGAAAGCCGCTGTTCGCGTCGGAGAAGACCACGACGTCGCGGCCGTCGCGGTGCTCGAAGAAGAAGGAGATGCCGAGGTGCTCGGCGAGGCGCGAGACGAACTGGAGATCCGTCTCCTTGTACTGCACCACGTACTCGCGCGGCGGATACGTCGAGACCAGACGGAGCTCGAAATCATCGCCCTCGTGGAGGCCAGCGCGCTCGAGCTTCTTCTTGATGACCTCGGGGACCGAGAGATCCATGAAGATCTCCGATGTCTCCGTGAGCGTCAGCCGGAACGCGCGCGGCACGAACGTGAGCGTGTAGGCCATGTGCAACGTCTCGGTGTGGAGCGCGTCGCGCACGACGGAGATGACCCCGAAGATCCGGCGCTCCTCGCGGTCGCCGCTCAGGAACACCAGCGCGGCGGGCTCGGCGAGGAGCGCTTCCTCGTCGAGCCCGTCAGGGGTCTTGCACACGACGTGGAGCTGGAACTCGAACGGCTGCGAGATGACCTCGCGTCCGGTGAGGTCGTGGAGCTCGACCGCGTCGGCCGAGAAAGCACGTGATTCCAGGCGAGCAGAGAGGATGTCCTTCATGAGCGTCCTTCGCGTCCTTCGGGTGAAGAAGCGCTACCATCGCCCGCCGGCGAGGACTTGTTCAAGCTGTTCGTGCAGCGGAGCACCGCTGCGGCGCGCCGCGCTCCATGCGGATCGCAGCGCCTCGTCCCTCGCTCCACGTGCCTCGCGCCGCCGCGCTCGACGCCGCCCTCCATGCGGCTTGTATCGCCGCGCGCGACGCCGGCGAGCTCGGCCGCGCTCGACGCCGAGCGCGGCCGCCCCTCAGCCCTCCAGCGGCACCTCGAGCGCGCGCCGCCGTGACAGCGTCCGGAGCTTGCTCAGGGCGTTCTCCTCGATCTGCCGGACCCGCTCGCGGCTCACCGAGAACATCCCCCCGATCTCGGCGAGCGTGTGCGTCTGCTCGCCGTCGAGCCCGAACCGCAGGCGGAGCACCTCGCGCTCGCGCGGCGTCAGCGACTCGAGCAGCGAGCAGACCTGCCGCGGAGGGGCGCGCCGGTGAGGACGGCGTCGCGCAGGACGGCGGCTGCCAGGCGGCAGGCCTCGCCGCGAGGGCCGCCGAGGAGGGGGCCCTTGAGGTTCGCGCCGCGCAGGTCGACGCCGCGCTAGAGGGCCTTGGAGAGCTCGGCGTCGCGGAGGTCGATGCCGGGAGCGACGGCGCCCGAAATGTGGCTGCCGGCGAGCTCGCCGCGCTCGCTTCTCTGCACGAGCTCGGCTGCGCTCGGGGGTGCTCCGCGGTTGCGCTCCGCGGGCATGGTTCGGGCGAGGCTAGGCTATCGCGCGGCGGGTGTCACTGAGGTAGCGTGCGCGCTGGCACGGGTTCGTCGGAGTTGTCCGGGGAGGTGCCGTGGCGGGGCGCGGGAGCGGAGCGGGGGAGGTGAGGAGAGCGATGATCAGCGTTGCGGTGAGGATCGAGACGGAGTGCGGCACCTGCCGGATGACGATGCCGATCAACACGCTGGCCCGCGAGGTGGGGTGCCCGAGCTGCGGTAGGCCGACGGCGGTGAGCGACGATCTGTGGCAGGCGCTGCTCCGCGATGCGGTTTATGAAGGACCCAAGATGCTCCAGAACGAGGGGCGGCAGGCCTGGGTCCGCAGGTTCTCGGCTACCTACACGCGGATCAACCCTTGCTGCCAGGGATGCGAGAAGGAGATCCCCTTCGCAAGCATCGTGGAGGTTCGAGACCAGGCGACGCTCCGCTGCGAACGCTGCGCCAAGCAGACGTGGGTACGAACCGTGCCAGCGGAGCTCGCGGTGGCACTCCCGAACATCACGCACCTGGTGGGTGAAGAACCTGATCCGCTCGTTGTCACGCAGGCGACGACGCCCGAGATTGCGACGTTCCCGTGCCCACAGTGCGGCTCGCCGGTGCCGTTCGACGGCGTGAACCGCGCGTATACGTGCCGGTTCTGTAACGCGAGCGCGCACGTGCCGGACGAATTCGTCTACAGAGGACGAAGGCGGATCGCAGCCAACTGGTTCCTTTGCTATCACGCATCTATCACGGATGACGCATCCGCTGCGCAGGCCATCTCCGCCGGGCTGTTCGATTGGGTCGACCCGCCAGACGCGGCCGTGGACGCGGACGGCAACCTTTACTGCGCGGCCGTCCAGTCGCACTGGGTCCCCGGCGAGGGCGTCTCCGTGAAAGAAGAGCACGACAATGTGCTCTGGTCCATCGATCCGTCGATGAACGTTCGCTGGCTTCTGCGCGGCAACCCGCGGGCTGCACGACTCGCGCTCTCGCCGAAGGGAACGCTCCTCGTATCAAGTCAGAGGAAGTTGTCGCGGCCTTGGCTCTCTGCCAGGACCGGCATGCCTATCGAAGGCCCAGACGGCACGGTACAAAGACTGGATGGCGAACTGCTCGACTGCGTAGATCTCGCCTGCGATCGCGATGGCTCCCTCCTGATCCTCAAGGATGACCTTCTTCGCCGGATTGCGCCGAGCGGCACCGAGATGCCGCTGTGGCCTGGAGGCGCTGAGCTCAGCGCGCGTCCCGTCGCCGACATGGGCGGGCTCGGGCGTATTCATTGCGGCGCTGATGGTTCGATCTACTGCATGTATGGCGACGAGATCGTCCGCGTCGACGCTAGCGGGCGTATTCTCTATCGTGTGGATCTCCCCGCCGAAGGCGCCAACGCAAAGTATCGAGTTCTTGGTGTCGACCTCAACGGATGCGCTTATGTCGTATGCGGTGAGCACCTCCTGCGGATTGATACGACAGGCGAGCGTGCGGTCGTTCTGGAGGCAAAGCGCGACGACCTGCCTCGACCAGAGACGAGTATCGCCGTGTGCCCCGATGGATCATACTGGCTCTTCGGCAAGAAGGGACGTGCTTGGAAGTTCGATCCCAGTGGTACGTTGCTTTTTGCGAGCGGCAAGGAGAACAGGCCTCGAAAGATGACAGAGGGGGAGCTGCTTCAGCAGCAACGAGCGACGATGGCTGCGAAAGCTGAATCCGAGCTTCAGGAGCAGCTAAGGCTCACACGGCAGCGGAAGGCGAGGGAAGAGAGAAATACGCAAACGATAGCGGTTGTTGGTGCCGCTGTGCTGATTGCGCTCTTCGTGCTGTGGGTCGTCGCGATGCGGTGACATGTCCACACCTCGGCCACGGTTCTGTTGGGCTGCTCGCGAGGCTCGGAAATGGCTATCAGGAGCGTCGATCGGCTTCTCGCGTCAGGTGACAATCACACCTGAGCACTAGCCGAGATCGATCCGGCCGCCGACGATCGCGATCTTCGACGAGGAAACTCGAACGCTGGTCCCTCCTTGCCCCAGCGTGGCAGATCCAGTGGTGAGTACGCAGTTAGATCCTCCTTTTACGATCTTGACCACTCCGCTCGTGACGTCGAGGCCGTCTGAACCTTTTCCAACCTTGACGTTGCTCGAGCTTGCGGTCATCCCCGAGCCGCCTCCCATGATCTTCACGGAGCTCCCACCATTGACCTTGACATCGGTGTTGGCCTCGAGGTGGATGTCGGTTCCCTTCTGTTCGAGAGTTGTCGATGCTCTTATTGTGGCATCCTTTCCGGCTTGAACTTTGAGCGAGCTACTCGATGCGACCGCGGCGTCTCCGGATGCACTGATGTTGAGCGATGACGCAGTCTTGATTCGCATAGATCCACCGCTCTGGATCTTGGTAGATCTGCCTGACTTGGAAATGAAGGCGCCTGATTTGAGATCGATTTTCGAGCCGGCTGTGATGAGCGTTGCCCCGCCCGCACCAACCGACGCTCTGCCGGGTGACTTGAGCATTGCGACCGCGCCCCCAGCAACGATCGCTTGCCCTTGAGAGGAGACCGTTGCGGATGCGCCGCCACCCACGAAGGCATCGACCTTGCCCATCAGCACGGCTGAGTTGTCCCCACCACCAAGGAAGAACGGGGCTCCCATGCCAGGCACTGCCGCCGAGACTCGGGGAACCACGGCGAATCCGCTGGCCGCGCCGATCATGCCGTTCGCAACCCCGACTTGTGCGGCTTCCAAGGCCTTGGCTGCTCTCTTGGTCGCTTTGCTCAGGAGCTCTCTTCCCGCTTTCGTGCTCTCGCGAAGTGCTTTGACGGTTCCGCTGACTCCCGTTTCGATGTCAACTATAATCCCAGCCTCTTTCCACTTCTGCTCATCTTCGGCGAGCTGCTTCGCCAGGTCCTCGGACCTCTTCTTTGCGTCAGCGTGCGCCTTGGTGGCTGCGGCCGCTGCTGCGTATTCAGGGGTCTCCTTCTCCCATTCCTCCTTCGTCATGGCTCTGACAATGCCGTAATGATCCTTCTTCGGTGGCGGGTTATTTTCTGGATAAGGAGCCTTTGCTTGGGCCGCCGCGAGCACCCTCTTCATGTGCTCCTCTGCAACGACGACTTCCTCGTTCGCCTTTGCCTGCTGCGCAGCATTCAACTTCTTTGGTATGTCGATGGCAGATTTCGCGACACCCAGAATGTCGTCTACGATCTTTTGGTACTTCTCTTCGGTCAGCGCCTTTGAGAACGCCTGAACGGCGGTCGCATATTGCGTGATGCTCGAGGATGCCACGACGGACGCGATGTCCGTGAGCGTCGTAGCGACCGACGTCAAGGTGCTGACGCCGGCCGCGCCGACGGCAGTGAACGCCTCCTTGGTGGTCAGTGCAGCGCCCGACTCCGGCGTGTTCGGCGCCCCGAGCTGGAACGTCGCCCCGCCGTACGGCGTCGAGAGCTTGATCCGCTCTTCCCCCTCGTTGTCATCGATGTTGATCTCGTTCCCGCCGCCCGTCCGGATGACGTTCCTCCGGGCGTTCTTCGCGTCCACGGTGCTCGGCGTCTGCGGGTTCGGCACCGCGCCGGCGATGATCGGCCGGTCCGGATCCCCGTCGATGAAGGTCAGGATCACCTCCACGCCGCTGCGCAGCGGGAAGTGGAACCCGTAGCCCGCGCCCGCGTGGGGCTGGGCCATGCGGATCAGCCGTGAGGCCTTGCCATCCTCGGCGCTGCTCGTGTCGAACAGGAAGCGCACGCGGTAGCGGCCGCCCTCGTCGACCTCCGCGTACTGACCCTTCTCCGCGGCGTCGATGACGCCGGTGATGACCCCGTGCACCTTCGGCTTCGGCGTCACCCGCGGCGGCCGGTATGTGGTCGCGTACGGTATCGCCCTGAACTCGTTCTCGTAAGCGCGCTCCTCGCCCGTCCCGGCGTTGAGCGTCGCCTGCTGCAGCCGGTGGCGGACCTCGACGAGCAGCAGCTCGATGTCGCCGCGCGGGTGCCCCTCGAGCGTGAGCTTCGCCCCCGCGCCGAGGACCTGCACGTCGCTCGCCCCCTCGAACACCCTGCGGCCGGCGCGCAGCTCCTCCGCGCGGATCACCGCGATGCGCTCGCCCTCGTCGGGCGTCTTGAAGTGAGCGCCGTACTCGACGATATCGCCGCCGGACGCCTCCGAGACGGTGGCCGCGGCCATCAGGGGCACGTGCGGTGTGCGGTAGTTGTAGTCCTTCACCACATAACGGTTCGGGACGGTCCGCGTCGTGCCCTCCAGCCGGTAAACGCCGATGCGGTCGCCGCGCGGATAGAAGTGCGCCCCCCCGTCGCCGGCGACCGGCTGAAAGCCGCTGTTCGCGTCGGAGAAGACCACGACGTCGCGGCCGTCACGGTGCTCGAAGAAGAACGAGATGCCGAGGTGCTCGGCGAGGCGCGAGACGAACTGGAGATCCGTCTCCTTGTACTGCACCACGTACTCGCGCGGCGGATACGTCGAGACCAGACGGAGCTCGAAATCATCGCCCTCGTGGAGGCCAGCGCGCTCGAGCTTCTTCTTGATGACCTCGGGGACCGAGAGATCCATGAAGATCTCCGACGTCTCCGTGAGCGTCAGCCGGAACGCGCGCGGCACGAACGTGAGCGTGTAGGCCATGTGCAACGTCTCGGTGTGGAGCGCGTCACGCACGACGGAGATGACCCCGAAGATCCGGCGCTCCTCGCGGTCGCCGCTCAGGAACACCAGCGCGGCGGGCTCGGCGAGGAGCGCCTCCTCGTCGAGCCCGTCAGGGGTCTTGCACACGACGTGGAGCTGGAACTCGAACGGCTGCGAGATGACCTCGCGTCCGGTGAGGTCGTGGAGCTCGACCGCGTCGGCCGAGAAAGCACGTGATTCCAGGCGAGCAGAGAGGATGTCCTTCATGAGCGTCCTTCGCGTCCTTCGGGTGAAGAAGCGCTACCATCGCCCGCCGCCGAGGACTTGTTCAAGCAGTTCGTGCATCGGAGCACCGCTGCGGCGCGCGGCGCTCCATGCCGCACGCAGCGCCTCGCTCCACGCGCCTCGCGCCTCGCGCTCGACGCCGCTAGCATCCCTGCGCTCCACGCGCCTCGCGCCTCGCGCTCGACGCCGCTAGCATCCCCGCGCTCCATGCCGCTCGCATCCCCACGCTCGACGCCGCTCTCTGCCGCTCCTCAGCCCTCCAGCGGCACCTCGAGCGCGCGCCGCCGCGACAGCGTCCGGAGCTTGCTCAGGGCGTTCTCCTCGATCTGCCGGACCCGCTCGCGGCTCACCGAGAACATCCCCCCGATCTCGGCGAGCGTGTGCGTCTGCTCGCCGTCGAGCCCGAACCGCAGGCGGAGCACCTCGCGCTCGCGCGGCGTCAGCGACTCGAGCAGCGAGCGGACCTGCGTGTGCAGGCGGCGATGCACCAGCAGCTCGTCCGGCGCCGCCTCCGCGCTCGCGAAGAAGTCGCCCTGGCGCGCGCCGTCGTCGTCCCCGATCGGCGCGTCCAGGTACACCGGCGGGAGCGCCACCTCCCGCAGCGTCTGGATCTTCTCCATCGAGAGGCCGCTCCGCTCCGCGACCTCCTCGGGCGCCGCCTCGCGCGCGTTCTCCTGCTCCAGCTCCCGGCGCGCCTGCAGCGCCCGCCGCCGCGTCTCGGCGAGGTGGACCGGCATCTTGATGACCTGGCCCTGGTACAGCACCGCGCGCGCCAGCGCCTGCTTGATCCACCACGTGGCGTACGTGCTGAACCGATATCCGCGCCGGTAATCGAACTTCTCCGCCGCGCGCATCAGCCCGAGGTTGCCCTCCTGGATCAGGTCGAGCAGCGGCACGCCGCGGTGCTTCAGCGGTCGGGCGGCCGACGCCACGAGCCGCAGGTTCGCCTTCACCATGTCGGCCCGCGCCTCCGCCGCCGCGCCGCGCGCGCCGCGCATCGCCGACAGCGTCGCCTCGATCGCCCGCCGCTCCGGCCCGCTGGCCTCGGCCGCGGCCTCGCCCAGCGCCCGCTCGATCCGCTGCTCGACCACGGGCCCGAGGCGCACGTCGGTGAGCCCGGCCGACAGGTCGGTCCGGGCGCGCCGCGCGCGCGCATCGGTCTTCCCGGCCGCGAGCATCGACCGCGCGAGCCCGAGCAGCCCCGCGAGCCGGACAGACGCCGCGTCGCGCGCCGCGTCGTCCGCGTCCGCGTTCAGCAGCAGATCGCCGATGGAGACCCGACCCGCCTGGAGATCGTCCGCGATCGCCGCGAGCTCCCGCAGCGCGACCGGCGACGCCACCCAGGTGTCGATCGCCGCGCGCTCCGCCGCCTCGATCCGCCGGCCGATCTCCACCTCGAGGTCGCGGCTCAGCGGCGCGCTGCGCGAGATCTCCTGAAGGTAGACCTCGGTCACGTCCTCGGTCGGCCGCACCGACTGCGCAGCTCGGCCGCCAGCAGGCGTGGCCAGCCGAGGCAGCGCGACATGGCCGAGATCGGCGTCGAGACGCACCTCGGCGCGGATGTCCTCCACATCCATGGGTGTTCTGTCAGCCTCGCCCGCCAGGAGCGAGCTCATGGGCCTCTCCTTCATCTCGGTTACTCCACCAGGGTGCCGCGTCGCGGGTGATCCGCTCGGGTGCTCACCGGAGCACGCGCCGTGGGGGGCAACCCCGCGCAGGGACCACCATCCACGTCGGCCACGCCACGGCAGAGCAAAGGGGCTCCGCCGGTGCGTCTATGCACCGTAATCACTCGCCGCGCTCAGGAAAGGGGCGTACGCGAGGACGTTTCCAGCCGGAGCTCCGAGCGCTTGCTCGTGCGTGAGAGCGGCTGCTCGTCTTTCAGAGCGGCCGCTCGTCCGTCAGCGCTCGTCAGCGCTCGTCAGCGCTCGTCAGCGCCCGTCCGTCAGCGCTCGCGCTCGTCCGTCAGCGCTCGCGCTCGTCCGTCAGAGCAGCACCGCCAGCGGGAGCACGGCGGGGCGGCGCGAGGCCTCGCGGTGGAACACCCGCCGCACGCCGCGGCTGAGCGCGTCCTCCAGCGCCGGGGCCAGCGTGCGCGCCCCCGGCGACATCGCCGCGAGCGCGCTCCGAGCGCTCCCGAGCGCGGCCTCGAACAGCGGGCCGCCCTCTTCGAAATGCGCCACGCCGCGCCCGAGGAGCTCGGGGCCGCGCAGGATCTCCCCCGTCTTGCGGTCGGCCACCACGAGCACCATCACGAGGCCCTGATCCGAGATCTGCTCGCGCTCGCGCAGCACCATCTCGGAGACGTCGAGCCCGCCGCGCGCGTCGAGCCACACCCGCCCGCTCTTCACCGAGGCGCCGAGGCGCATCTGCCCGTTCTCGATGATCAGCGAGTCGCCGTCCTCGATCACGAAGACCCCCGCCGCCGGCACGCCCATCCGGAGCGCCGTGCGCGCGTGGGCGAGCAGCATCCGGTACTCGCCGTGGATCGGGACGAAGTTCTCCGGCCGCACCGCGTCGAGCAGGACCTTCTGCTCCTCGGCCTGCGCGTGGCCGCTCGCGTGGATCGGATCGAGGCCCCGATCGAGGACGATCGCGCCCCGCTTCGCCAGGCGGTTCGCGAGCTGGCTCACGGCGATCTCGTTGCCGGGGATCGCGCGCGAGGAGAAGATCACCGTGTCGCCCGGGTCGACCCGCAGCCGGTGGTGATCGCCCACCGCCATGCGCGCGAGCGCGCTGTTCGGCTCGCC
Organism: Sorangium sp. So ce119; assembly: GCF_051524405.1. NCBI lineage: Bacteria > Pseudomonadati > Myxococcota > Polyangiales > Polyangiaceae > Sorangium > Sorangium sp. So ce119. The sequence continues at coordinate 2,389,576 of NZ_CP150310.1, forward strand.
CTGCGCGCCCGACGCGAGCACGATGAGGCGACCGGGCGGGAGCGTGGCGGCCGTCGCGTCGTCGACGAGCACGCCGTGCGGGATGGTCAGGATGCCGATCTCCTCGGCGATCCGCGTGTTGGTCGCCAGGCTGCGCCCCGCGAGCACCACCTTGCGGCCGACCTGGGCGGCGATGTTGAGCACGCTCTGGACCCGGTGGACGTTGGACGCGAAGAGCGCGACAAGGATGCGCCCCTTCGCCTCGCGGAACGGCCGGAGGAACCCCTCGGCCACCGCGGTCTCGCTCACCGACCACCCGTCGCGCTCGGAGTTCGTGGAGTCCGACAGGAGGGCCGCCACGCCGGCGCGGCCGTACTCGGCGAAGCGGCCGAGGTCGAGCCGCTCGCCGCCCACCGGGGTGAGGTCGATCTTGTAGTCGCCGGTGTGGATGAGGATGCCCTCGCCCGTCTCGATCGCGAAGCCGACCGCATCCGGGATGGAGTGGGTCACGCGGAGGGGCTCGGCGCGGAAAGGGCCCGCCGTGAAGTGCTGCTGCGGCACAACCTCGCGCAGCGGCACGTCGATGCGGTGCTCGGCGAGCCGCTCGCGCACGAGCCGGAGGGTGAAGCGCGTCCCGTACACGGGGACGGGGAACTCGCGCAGGAGCGACGGCAGCCCGCCGATGTGATCCTCGTGGCCGTGCGTCACGATCACCGCGTCGACCCCGCCCGCCTCGCGCACATAGCTGAGGTCGGGGATGGCGACCTCGACGCCGAGCACCTGGTCGTTGGGGAACATGACGCCGCAGTCCACGAGCACGCGGCGGCCATCCTCCTCGACGAGCATCGCGTTCATGCCGACCTCGCCGAGGCCGCCGAGAGGAATGATCCGGACTCCCATGCGCGCGCAGCCTAGCATCCTCGATCGCGCGCACGGACCCCGGCCTCGCGGGGCGGCCACGATCCGCGGGTCGACGCGGGCCGACGACCGCATCGCGCTCCACGGACGGGCCCGCCTGGCGGCCGGTCACACCACGTGGAGATGCAGAGTCACCGGAACACCGCACTGGCCCCGTTCCGCGCCGCCCGGCGGCGTCGTCGTGTCGCCGCTCTCAGGGCCCCACCACGGCGCACATCACCCACGGTGCCACTGGGCGTTGAGGGCTTGCCCTGAGGTTTCGCCCTATGCAACCATCGACGAACCATGCGCAAGACCAGGATCGGAGACCTCCCTTTCACACTGGTTGAGCTGATGTACGAAACCGCGGACACCCTCCTCTATCGCGCACACCGCGACAGCGATGGTGCTTCGGTGACGATCAAGGTGTTGAAGGGTGAGCGTCTCGATCAGCGGCACGTCGCGCAGCTCCGGCACGAGCTCGAGACGACGCGCCACCTCCAGCTCGACGGCGTGATCCGGGCCCACGGGATGGAGAAGATCCCGGGCGGCGCTGCGCTCGTGATGGAAGATTTCGGTGGCATCACGCTCGACGCGCTCGCCCGCACGGCGCGGCTCGACCTGAAGGCGAAGCTGCGAATCGCCTCGTCGCTGGCCGGGACGCTGGCGGCGGTGCACGGAAAGCACGTCATCCACAAGGACGTCAAACCGCAGAACATCCTCGTCAATCCGGAGACGAGGCAGGTCAAGCTGACGGACTTCGGGAGCTCGACCCGGCTCTCCGAGGAGACCCTCGTGGCAGAGAGCCCGGATCGCATGGAAGGGACGCTCGCCTACATGTCCCCGGAGCAGACCGGTCGAATGAACCGCGTCATCGACTACCGGACCGACCTCTACTCGCTGGGCGTCACGCTGTACGAGCTCTTCTCCGGGGTGCTCCCGTTCCAGGCGACCGACCCGCTCGACCTGATGCACAGCCACATCGCGCGGGTCGCGACGCCGCTCTGCGAGCGCTCGCCGGAGATCCCGAGGGTGGTGTCCGACATCGTGCAAAAGCTGATGTCGAAGGTCGCCGAGGACCGATACCAGAGCGGGACCGGGCTCAAGGCCGATCTGGATGCGTGCCTGTCGGCGCTCGAGGCGACCGGCAGGATCGCGCCGTTCGCGCTGGGGGCGCACGACGTCCCGAGCGAGCTCAGGATCCCGCAGAAGCTGTATGGACGCGACGCGCAGATGGCAGAGCTGCTCGCGGCCTTCGACCGGGCGCGCGCGGGCAAATGCGAGCTGTTCCTCATCGCCGGCGGCGCGGGGATCGGCAAATCGGCGCTCGTGAGCGAGGTCCACAAGGAGGTCACGCAGCGGCGCGGGCACTTCATCGAGGGGAAATTCGATCAGCTCAGCCGGAACATGCCGCACGCCCCGGTGGCGAGCGCGCTGCGCCAGCGCGTCCGGCAGCTCCTCACCGAGTCGGTGGAGTCGCTCGAGCAATGGAAGGACAAGCTGCTCCGGGCCGCGGGGAAGAACGCTCAGATCCTGGTCGACCTGATCCCGGAGATCGAGCTCATCATCGGGCCGCAGCCGGCGCTTCCCGAGCTCGGTCCGAGCGAATCGCAGAACCGGTTCAACCTGGTATTCCAGGACTTCCTGCGCGTCATCACGACGGCCGAGCACCCGGTGGTGCTCTTCCTCGACGACCTCCAGTGGGCCGACCCGGCCTCGCTGAGGCTGCTGCACCTCGTGCTGACCGACCCGAGCGGGGCCTATCTCCTCATCATCGGCGCGTACCGGGACCAGGAGGCGATCGCCGGGCAGCCGCTCATGACCTGGCTCGGGGAGCTGCGCGCGGCGGGCGTCGAGCGGCGCGAGATACTGCTCCCGCCGCTCTCGATCGAGGACGTGCGCCAGCTCATCGCGGACGCGGTGGGCGCGCGCGGAGAGCAGGTGCAGCCGCTCGCCGAGGTGCTCTACGCGACGAGCCAGGGCAACCCCTTCTTCCTGAGCCAGCTCCTCAAGGAGCTCCACGCGGCGGGCCTCGTCGCCTTCAGCCCGGAGGTCGGGCGGTGGACGTGGGATCTCGCGGAGATCCGGCAGCGGTGGGGCGCCGTGAACGTCCACGATCTGCTCGTGGACAAGATGCAGCGCCTCTCGCCGGCGGCGCAGCACGTGCTGCAGCTCGCCGCGTGCATCGGCCACCAGTTCGACCTGAGGACGCTGGCGACCGTGCGCGAGAAGCCGCCCGCGGACATCGCCGCGGATCTCTGGGAGGCGCTGCGCGAGGGCATCGTGCTGCCGCTCGATGCCGACTACCGGCTCCTCCACACGTCCGGCGGCGTGACGGCGGAGCAGCCCCTCGAGGTGAGATACCGGTTCTTGCACGACCGGGGGCAGCAGGCGGCGTACAGCCTCATCGAGGACGCGAAACGCCAGGAGGTGCACCTCCGGATCGGCCGGCTCATCCGGGCGCAGCTCAACGGAGAGCCGCGCGACGAGGACCTGTTCAAGGTCGTGAGCCACAGCAACATCGGTATGGCGCTGATCGACGATCGCGCGGAGCAGCTCGATCTCGCGCGGCTCAACCTGAGCGTCGGGAAGCGGGCCAAGGCCTCCATGGCCCACGGGACGGCGGCCGAGCACTTCAAGGTGGGGATGTCGCTGCTCGGGCCGAGCGGGTGGGAGGAGGACTATGCCCTCTGCTTCGCGCTCCACCGGGAGCGGGCCGAGTGCGAGTGGCTGAGCGGCAACGAGGCGCAGGCAGAGGCCTTGATCCGCGAGCTCCTCGAGCACGCGCGATCGCGGCTCGAGCGCGCCGAGGTGTACAACCTCCGGATCCTGGTGCACACGATGCGCGGGGAGTTCGCGGAGGTGCTGCGCGTCGGCCGCGAGGGCGTGGCGCACTTCGGGATCACGCTGCCGGAGGGGCAGGAGGCGATCGGCGCGGCGTTCGGGGCCGCGCTCGCGGAGGTGCCGGTCCACCTCGCCGGGCGCCAGGTCGATCAGCTCGCGGACACGCCCTGGGCCGGCGACGCGGAGCAGCTCGCCGCCCTGCGGCTCCTCGCGGCGATGATCCCGGGCGCGTACACGCTCGATCCGACGCTGCTCGCGCTCATCGCCGTCACCCAGGTGAACCTCTCGCTGAAGTACGGCAACTCGCCCGCGGCGGCGTGCGCCTACGGCCTCTACTGCCTGCTGCTCGCGGGCGGGATGGGGAGGTACGAGGAGGCCCGGCAGTTCCAGAAGGTCTCGCTGGAGCTCTGCGAGCGGCCGGACGGCGTGGAGCTCCAGTGCAAGGCGTACGTGGTGTGCGGCGCGCCGTCGCACTTCTTCGAGTCCACCCGCGCCTCGGTCGCGTGCCTCGCGAAGGCGTACCAGGCCGGGCTGAGCTCGGGGGACTTCAGCTTCGGGGCGTACGCCTGCCTGAACATCGCGACGATCATGCTGTCGTCGGGCCACGAGCTCGGCCCGCTCCGGGACGAGCTCACCACCTTCCTGCGGTTCCTGCAGCGGACGAAGGACCCGCTCGGCCTGCCGGTGATCGCCGTCGCGCAGCAGATGGTCGCGTGCCTGGAGGGCACGACGAAGGGGCGCCAGAGCCTGAGCGACGCGGCGTTCGACGAGGGCGCGTTCCTCGCCGGGCTCGTGCCGGCGCAGGAGCTGCCGAGGTGCTGGTACTTCGTGTGCAGGCTCGTCCTCGCGGTGCTGTACGGCGACCACGAGGACGCGCTGCTGATGGCGGCGCGGGCGGAGCGGCACAGCGCGAGCGCGCTCGGCCTGTTCCTCCTGAACGACATCCCGTTCTACGTGAGCCTCGCGCTCCTCGCGCTGTGCGCGACGGCGACGGAGGAGGAGCGCGAGCGGCACCTCGCGGCCGCGGCGGAGCACCGGGCGAAGATCGCGGGCTGGGCGCAGCACGCCCCGGAGAACTACGCGCACAAGGAGCAGCTCATCGGGGCGGAGATGGCGCGCGTCCTCGGCAAGGAGGCGGAGGCGGCCGAGCTCTACGACAAGGCGATCGAGCTGGCGCGGGAGGGGCAGTTCACGCACCACGAGGCGCTCGCGAACGAGCTGTGCGCGCGGTTCTACCTGCAGCGCGGGCGGGAGAGGATCGCGCGGTGGCACCTGGCCGACGCGTACCGGGCGTACGTGCGGTGGGGGGCGACGGCCAAGGCAGAGCACCTCGCGCAGGAGCACGAGCGGCTGCTCGACGCGATCGCCATCGGCGAGACGCAGCAGGTCAGGGTGCTGGGCTCGACGACCACGCGCCGCGGGAGCACCGAGTCGTTCGACGCCGCGACCGTCGTCCGGGCCATGCAGGCGGTCGCGAGCGAGAACGTGCTCGATCGGCTCCTCGACCGCCTGATGCGCAGCGTGGTGACGAACGCGGGGGCGCAGCGGGGCTCGCTGATCCTCGAGCGCGACGGGCGGCTCGTGATCGTGGCCTCCATGCGCGTCGATCCCGACGTGGTGGAGACGGGGCTGTCGGTCCCGGCGCTCGAGAGCGAGGACCTCGCGACGAGCGTCGTCCAGCTCGTCGCGCGGACGCGCGAGCCGGTGGTGCTGAACGACGCGCGGCAGGACAGCCGCTTCGCGAGCGACCCGTACGTCGTGGAGCACCGGCCGCGCTCGATCCTGTGCATCGCCATGACCCACCAGGGGCGCTCGTCGGGCATCCTGTACCTCGAGAACAACGTGGCGCCGCGGGCGTTCACGCCGGGGCGGGTCGAGGTGTGCGGGCTGCTCGCCTCGCAGGCGGCCATCGCGCTGGAGAACGCCTTCCTCATCGCGAGCATCCGCGGCGGCACCGAGGCGCTGCAGCGCTCGAACGAGCAGCTCCAGCGGGAGCTCGAGCTGCGCGTGGCGTCCGAGGCCGAGCGGGAGCTGCTCCAGGCCGAGATGCTGCGCCGGCAGACGCCGCTCATCCCGATCACCGACGACGTGCTGGTCATGCCGATCGTCGGGCAGATGGACGGGGCGCGGGCGCAGCAGGTGCTCGAGACCGCGCTGGCCGGCTCCCAGGCGCGGCAGGCCAAGGTGGTGATCCTGGACATCACCGGCGTGGCGCAGGTCGACAGCGCGGTGGCGGAGGCGCTGATCAAGACGGCGAAGGCGCTGCAGCTCCTCGGGGCCAAGGCGGTGCTCTCCGGGATGCGGCCGGAGGTGGCGCGCGCGCTCGTGGAGCAGAACGTCTATCTGGGATCCATCGTGACGATGGGGACGCTGCAGAGCAGCATCGCCTATGCGCTCGGGCCGAACGGCCTCTCGGGGGCGTTCGGCCGGCGGGCGAGCCCGGCGCGGCCGGCGTGAAGCGCGCCGCGCTGCTGCGCGGGGAGCGCAGCAGCGCGGGCGCGGCCCGGGTCAGGGCGTGCTGCTCGGGTCGGCGGGATCGCTGCCCGCGTCCCGCTCATCCCCGTCGAGGAAGCCGTCGGTGTCGCGATCGATGCCGACGCGCACGCCCGAGCCGGGCGGCGTGCACGTGTAGGTCAGATCGTGGTGAGTCTGGGTGGCGAGGAGCCGGAGCACCGCGTCCCCGATCGGCGGGACGATCTGCCGGTCGGTGAGGAACTGGCCGCCTCCCACGTAGAGGAACCCGATCTCGTGCAGGAACCCCTGGGTCTTCGCCACGAGATCGCACTCCCCGACGTCGGCGCGATCCATGAGCAGGTCGATGCGCGGCGCGACCACCGAGCCGTTCGAATGGTTGAGCGTCACCTGCTGGCCCACGATGGGCGCCATGTTGCTCTCGATGGCGAGCACGTAGGCCTCGAGCTGCCGGCGGATCACGTCGCCCGCCGGCGTGAAGGGGATGGCGTCGGGGTTGTTCGGGAACTGGTCGGAGAACCCGATCGCGGAGAAGAACCGGTACATCGTGTCGACGGTGCCGTTGTTCAGGATGCCGAACGCGCGGATCTGGTCGCCCATGTGCTGGTTGTCGCGCGACAGGAAGGCGAACGGGATGTCCGCGAGGCCGAAGGCGCCGACCTTGGTGTACACGTTGCGGAGCTGCGGTATCTTGAAGAGCTGCGTCTGGAAGTCGAAGACGGAGCTGCCGTCGGTCCCGAAGAAGCCGGGGAAGTCGTCGCCCGGGTTGGCGTCGGGGTCGACCACGTGGCATCCGCCGCAGCTCGCGATCGAGTTGACGATGTCGCCGTTGAAGAAGTCCTTTCCTGCCTGCTGATCGGGCGTGAGCGAGTTGTCCAGGTTCCTGATCGGGTTGGGCGGGTAGGTGACCTGGAGCATGAAGTCGGCGAACGCCTCCATGTCCTGGGCGGGGATGGGCTGGTCGCGTCCGAGCAGGCCCGGGAACGCCGCCTGGAACTGCCGGAAGGCCTCCCGCTCGTCGAACGATCCGTCGTCCGGCTGGGCGCTCGGCTCGAGGTTGCCGCCGGTGCGGTCGCCGCGCCAGTGCATCGGCCCGTGGTTGGCGAGCCCGCGGAGGCTCTGCGACATCATCGGGCCCTTCATCGGGTGGAAGATCGGGTCGGTGATGGGCTGGTTGAAGATGACGTCATAGAGGCCGAACGGGAAGGGGCCCGGGTCCGTCACGACGGTGCCGTCGGGGTTGCCGAGGTTCCAGGCGAGGTCGTCCTGATCGCCGAAGACGTGGCAGCTCGCGCAGGCCGAGTCGCCGTGGCTCGACGTGAGCGAGGCGTCATAGAGGAAGCGGCGGCCGTTCACGATGCTGTCCGGCTCGGGGTTGTACATCGGGACGTGTCCCACCTCGGTCTTCGTCGTGGTGTTGATGATCGAGATCGAGTTGTCGAAGCGCGTCAGCACGTAGAGGCGATTCCGGCTCTCGTCGAGCACGAGCCCGGTCGGCCCGCCGCCGCTCACCGGGATCTGGTTCGTGGTGCTCGGCACGAACGTGTCGTTCTCGAGCGCGGCGGTGCTGAAGACGCCGATCTTGCTCGATCCGAGCGCGGCGACGTACAGCGTCGCGCCGTTGCTGGTCACGGCCATCTCCTGCGGGAAGGCGAGGCTCTTCGCGTTCTCCGCGTTGGGGACCGGGGCGCAGCAGGTGCTGTAATCGATGTGCTTGTTGAGGTGCCGCGGCGCGACGCCCCCCGGGCTGAGGACGGTGATCCGGCTCTCGTGCAGGTGGCCGCGCGTGGTCTCGCCGCCGGAGAAGATGCCGGGCCCCTCGAAGCTCTGCTGGCTGAAGGCCTCGGTGTTGGCCACGTAGACCTTCCCGTTCACCGGGTTGACGGCCATGTTGAAGAGGATCGTCCCGACGCCGGAGAAGAAGCCCTGCGCGCCGCTGATCCAGGCGGGGGGGTTCGCGGTGGCGTCGATGACGAAGACGTCCTTGTCGGGCAGCGAGAACCTCATCTGGTTGTCCCAGAGATTTCCCAGCTCGTCATACCAGTGTCCGCCGTCGTACTTCACGATGATGGCCGTCTCGGGCGCCGGCACGCCCTCGAAGTTGGTGCTGGGGCCTGGCACGCCGGGCACGCCGTTCGCCCCGAAGCCGTCGGGGACCAGCGCCTCGTTGACGGTGGCGGTGCGGTTCCCGGAGTGGAACGCCGCCGCGTACACGCGGGTGCCGTCCGGGGTCACGGCCAGGGCGCGCGGCGTATCGCTGAAGAGGGTGATGATGTTGAGCGGATTGCCCCCGAGCGAGTTGCCGAGCTGGTTCGCGTTGAAGACCCACACGTCGGCGCGCCCGACGCCCGGCGTCGTGAGCTGCGGATCGATGGGGCTGTTCTGGCCGCGGTGGGCGGTCGTGATGAAGGCGCGCCCCCGCCCCGGGCCGGCGAACACGATATCGCGCGGCTCGTCGCCCACGAGGAGCGTGCGCACGACGCGCCCGGTGTTGCCGCCGAGGCCGAGCTGGACGACGCTCACGCTGTCCGACAGGTGGTTGACGACCCAGACCTCATTGTTGCTGCGCGCGGCGACGGCGACGGGCTCCAGGCCCACCGATATCGACGCGCGGTGCTCCAGGCCGCTGCTCCCGATGCGGAACACCTCGAGGCGGTTATCGGGCGTGTTGACGGCGAAGAGGAGCTTCCCGTCCGGTGACATGGCCAGCGGGCGGACCTGCCCGCTCTCGAAGGCGGTGAACGACGGCGCCGCCTGCGCCGGAGAGCCGGAGAGCGATATTGCAGTCAGGGATGCGACGAGCGCGCCGAACGTCGCCCACCGTGAACCGGGCAATCGAATCATGGATGCCTCCGTGGTGCCGTGTAGCTCCGTGGCCACACAACGCACAAACCAAGATTGTAAGGCCAGACGAAATGATTGTTCAAGCATGCAATGCGGGGCGACGTGATTTTCCGTAAAGGCACGATTCCACATCTGCGTCACGGATGTAGGCTGAGCAGCGATGGTGCTCGGTACGACGCGTCATCGCATCTGGCACACACGCTCATCGCCGCGCGTCGCGCGGTTCACGAGCTGCGACCGGCGCTCATGAAGGAGGAGAGGGCGCCGGCGGATCGTCCAGCGGTAGTCGTGGTGGGCTGCCCCACGCCTCAGGCCGTCCGCCGCGCGGAGGACCGGAATCGATGGATCGAGGGCGGCGATCGGCGCTCGATGGTGTGGGCGCGCGGCGCTCGATCGTGTGGGCGCGCGGCGACCCAGGTGGCCCCGCGCCCGGATCACGCCGGGAGCGATCCACAAAGCGCCGATGGCGTCGAGGAGCTGCTCTGCGCCGCGTGTGCTGCGCCACGTATCTGGCCATCACGGGGCAGATCAGGGCCCGCCGTGAGTCCGAGCACCGCTCACCCACACGAGCCCCGTGCCGACGATGATCGTGGTGCAGGAAGGGATTGGATCCGGCCCGAGGAGCTCGTAGCCTGGAAGGCTGGTATCGACCACCGGGCGAGCAGCGCGGGTGGTCGAACCGGCGATGAGCGTGCGTTCTTGTCGAGAGATGGAGGAGAGATGAGCAGCTTGAGCGTGGATCCCGTGGTCGCGGACGGCCTCCGGATCGAGCCTGCCCTGAGCGACGACACCCTGACCGTCAAGCTCACCGGGGCGGGCGACATGGCGGCGGCTGCGCCGCTCAAGCGGTATGTCAAGGCGCTGGAAGGCGAGGTGACGCGGCTCTCGATCGGCACCGTCGAGTTCGACGTGCGCGGCATGCGGTTCATGAGCTCGAGCTGCATCAAGGCGTTCGTCGGCTTCATCTGCGGCCTCGCCGCCAACGGGATGAAGTTCCGGATACGGTTCGTCACGGACGCGCGGCTGACGTGGCAACGGCGGAGCCTGAAGCCCCTGGATCGCATGTGCCCGGAGCTGGTCTCGATCGACGACGTCTGATGCGCGAACCGGCGGCGTGACGAGGAAGCGCCGGACGCCGAGGCGGAGGGGCGCCGCATCCCGATCGTGGTGGCGAGGTACCGCGCGCCGGGGTAGCGCGGCGGGCGCGCGCTCAAGGGCGGGTCGGCGGGGGGCCGGGCAGCCGACGTCGGGGGGCGACACGGAGCAGAGCCGCCGGTGCGTGGCCACGGCGGCGAGGACCGGCGCCCTCCTGAGCGCCCGTCAGCCAGGCACCCGCGGTGCGGCGGCCCAGACGCGCGACTTTGCCTTGCCGATCACCAGCTTCACCTCGTGGAGTCCATCCGAGCCGCGGAGCTCTGCCCACGACTTGTGCAGGTATCGGCTCCTCAAGAACCCTCCTTTCTCCTGCAAGAAGATCCAGATGCCCTCGCGGGCGACCAGGACGAAGGCGGCTGACTGGAGGCGTTGCGCGTACGACTTCGCTTGCTGGTACGCGTCGAGGATCTGCTTGTCGGTCGCGAGCTCTCGCTTGGCCTCGACGATGATCCGCGCGGTCTCCTCGCCCCGCTTCAGCACGGCGCCGATCGCGTAATCCGGGTACACCCGCTCGCCGCGGCCCATGCGGACGGGCATGTTCCGGATCCAGTCGCGTTCCACATAACCGAGCTCTCGGAGGAGCGGCTCGAGCAGCCCCTGTTCGACCTCCCGCTCGCTCTCCACGTCGTCATGATCTGGCAGGTCCGGCCTGTGAAGCCGGGGGAGCTCCGACATCCTGCCGCGCTTCCGCTTGATCATCCGGAGCAGCGCGTCGTACTCCTCGGCTGTCACGGGCTTGCCGCTCGCGCCCTGAAAGTGCGCTCTCACGGCAGGCTTCCTGGACCAGACCGGATCTGCGGCGAGCTCGCGGAACGGGATCTCGGGGACCTTCACCGGCGACCCGATCCACACCGTGCTGTGGTAGTGGAAGAACGGATCGATGAAGCCGTCGGTCTCCGCGCGCCAGATGGAGTGGATGTAGCTGCGCGGGGAGACGCACCACATCACCAGGATGTCTCCCCGGCGCGTGTCGACCTTCCCCTGCCAGTAGCTCGTGGAGCCTTCGCCGGCACCGTCAAGGAACTCGAAATCGCTGCTGTCTCCCGCGCCGCCCATGAGGAACCAGACCTTCGACGCGGGCGGGAGCTCGCCTTGCTCCTGCGCGAGGTGGTGCGGCGCGAAGTCGTACAGGAACGCGCAGAGCTCGGCGGGGGTCAGCCCATGGATGCGGCGGAACTCCTGGAGGGACGCGTTGATGCGCAGGTAGAACATCGCCCGATCCCGCCAGCTCGCCTTGCCCGGGAGCACCGGGACGGCGATCCCGAACTCATCACAGATCTCGTTGAATCGGTTGAACTTGCGCAGGAAGAGGTACAGCGCGAAGTGCTCGGGGTGGGCCTTGAACAGCCCCAGGGAGATGCCCTGGATCATGTTGAGCCAGGCTTCGGGCTCGTCGCCACCAACGACCGTGTAGATGGTCTCGCCGTCCTCGATTTCGAGCGAGAGCGTGAAGCCGTCGTCCAGGAGTCGCTCGTAGAGCTCGCCGGCATGATCCTGGGAAGCGACCCGCTCGCCGACGGCCTGGTCGAACACCGCCCGCGCGGCCATCGGATCGATCGGCCGGAGCTTATCCATCCAGCCCTTCGGGGCGAGCTCGGCCCATCGCTCGTCTCGCGCGAGGAGCGATTCGTATCTGGAAATGGCAGCCCGGCCCGCCTTCGAGCTGCAAAACAGAGACCATATGAATTTGTTGAAGCGCATCGTTTGTCTTGTCTGATCGTTTCAGCGCTGCGGGTCGGCGCGCCCACGTCGAAGGCCGGAAGGATCGCTCGGCTCGGGTTCCTTGCGCCGGCGATGGCCGGCGCGGCCCTGGTTTCGACTCCGATCGTATCGGCGGTGCCGCTCTCTCATCCTTGCGTCGCTTCCCTCGTGGCCGCGCGCCGCCAGCGTGGATCGGAGCGCCATCCGGGCATCACCCTGAGTGGTACCGCCGGCGAGGCGCTGATGTCCACAGTAAAAATTTTGCGTGTGGACGGATGTGGATTGCGGTGCGATGGCGGAGGTGTCGAGCTCTCGCCCGTCAGCGCGATCTGCGGCCGTCTCCTGGGAGCGCTCGATGGGTGGTGTCCGAGCCCGGCGACGATACCGCGGCGGTCGTGGCGAGGTAGCGCTCGCGAGGCGCCGCGCCGGGCTCACCCGGCGTCATGACCCGGCGCGGCGCCACGGTCATCTGCGCGCCGGTCACGCGCGTCGCGCTGGGCGCTCGATCAGTCGACGACCGTGTAACATCCGAGCTCCCTGGCGCGCTGATGGCAGGAGGGGAAGTCCGGCGGCGCGGAGCCGCCCATGCGCACCCGTTTGCAGATACCCGGCGTCCGCGTCATGAACACCTGGCCCCATTCCCTGCCGGTCAGGCTGAAGCCCGACGACATGGTACACTGGAGCCCTGCTTGCCTGGAGGCGTCGGGGCTCTCTGCCGACGCGGACGCGGTCACGAGGGCGAGCGCGGTCACGAGCGCGAGCCCGAGCCCGGTCTGGATTGTGCGAAGTGCGTCCATGGGTACCTGCCTTTTCGATGGATTCAACGGAGGCCTCGTGTGCGCCGCACCGTGCGGCGCCCGCGACCTCGTATGGCTTCATTGCAACGGTGGTGCCCGGGGCGTGCGTCACTGTCACGTACGGTGCTGGAGAGCGCGTCCAGGACGCCCATCACGTCGGAATCGCGCGAAAACCTGTCCATGGCAAGAGAAGAGGACCGCAAGCATGCGAGGAACGCGAGGGGAATAGAAGAGCGGAACAGAAGCTGATGATTCTCCTCTTTCGTAGCCATTCAGCGGAGAAGTTGAACAGGGAGGCGGGGAGGCGGGGAGGCGGGGAGTATTTGAGATTTTTTTCCCGTCTCCCCGCCCCCCTGTGAATTTTCGAAGAATTCGAGGGGATGCCTCACGAAGAGAAGAATAGAACTTCATCTCTGTTCTCTTGTGCCTCTCGGGCCGACGGGTGCTCGCTGGCGGCGACCCTCCGACGCCGGCGAGCCGCCACGCTGGCGCGCCGAGACGCCACCTCGGCTCGCAGGGCGAGCGCCTCGTCCCGGAGCCCTGGCGGCCGCCACCCCCTCCGCGCGTCCGCCACCCCTCGCCGCCTCGTAAGTCCCTGAAATCACAGCCGCACCCGCCTGGCACGCCGTTCGCGAAAGGGCTCCGGCATGCAGGCCACGGCGCTCACCTTCTCTCTGCTCGGGCTCGACGCCCACCCCATCCGCGTGGAGGTCGACTCCGGCCGCGGCCCGTCGTTCTTCCAGATGGTGGGCCTCGCCGAGGCGAGCGTCCGCGAGAGCCGCGTGCGCGTCCGCGCCGCGCTCCAGCAACTCGGCGTCGAGCTCGACGAATACGTGATCACCGTGAACCTCGCCCCGGCAGATCTCAAGAAGAGCGGCGGCGCCTACGACCTCGCCATCGCGCTCGCCGCGCTCGCCGCGCTCGGCAAGATCCCCTCCGAGGGGCTCGACCGGATCGGCCTGCTCGGCGAGCTCTCGTTGAGCGGCGCGGTGCGCCCGGTCCGCGGCGTCCTGCCGGCGCTGCGCGGCGCGGCGGAGCAGGGGATCGGGCGCGCGATCGTGCCCCAGGGCAACGCGCGCGAGGCGGCGAGCGTGGCCGGCGTCGATGTCCTCATCGCGGAGCACCTCAGCCAGGTCGTCGCGCACCTGCGCGGCAACAAGGCCCTTCCCGGCGCCGGCTCGATCGCCCCGCTCGCCGCCGAGCCGGGCGTCGCGTCGGTGGACCTCGCCGAGGTCCGCGGCCAGCACGGGGCGCGCCGCGCCCTCGAGATCGCGTCCGCCGGGGGACACAACCTCATCATGATGGGCCCTCCGGGCAGCGGAAAGACCATGCTCGCTCGCCGGCTGCCCACGATCTTGCCGCCCCTGACCCATGAAGAGGCGCTCGACATCACGGCGATCCACTCGGTCGCGGGCCTGCTCTCGCCCGACAGGGGCCTCGTCGCGACGCGCCCCTTCCGCGCCCCGCACCACACGGTGAGCGCCGCGGGGCTCGTGGGCGGCGGCGATCCGATCCGCCCCGGCGAGGTCTCGCTGGCCCACCATGGCTGCCTGTTCCTCGACGAGCTCCTCGAGTTCCGCCGCGGCGTCCTCGAGGCCCTCCGCGAGCCGCTCGAAGAGGGCACGGTCGCCCTCTGCCGCGCCCGCGCCCGCGTCGTCTTCCCGGCGCGCCCGATCCTCGTCGCCGCGATCAACCCCTGTCCGTGCGGCTTCCACGGCGACCGCGGGAATCGCTGCGTCTGCTCCATCGACCGCGTCCGCGCCTACCGCGCGCGGCTGAGCGGGCCGCTGCTCGATCGCATCGACCTGCACATCGCCTTGCCCCCGGTCGACGTCGCGCACCTGTGCGCGCCGCTCCGCGCGGGAGAGGGCGGCGGCCGCGCGTCGCTCCACGCGCCCGAGAGCTCCGCGGCGGTGCGGGCGCGCGTGGTGGAGGCCCGGGCCGCGCAGCGCGCGCGGTTCGAGGCGGGGGAGGTCGTCGCGACCTACAACGCCGAGCTCGGCCCGCGCGACCTCGCGCGCGTCGCGATGCCGGACGCCTCGGGCGCGCGCGTGCTCGCGTCGGCCGTGGAGCGGCTCGGCCTCTCGGCGCGGGCGTACACCAAGGTGCTGCGGGTCGCCCGGACGCTCGCCGACATGGACGGGAGCCCTGCCGTGCGCGCCGCGCACGTGGCCGAGGCGATCGGCGCGCGGCTCTTCGACCGCGAGGCCGCCGCCGGGCCGCCGCCCGCCGCCGCCGCGGGCGCCTGAGCCCGCCACCGCCGCGGCGGGCGCGTGTGCCCGCCGCGTGACCCAGGATTATTGCGCCCGCAGCGACGCGGGCGCGATCGCGGCCGCCCCGACGGCCGCGTCGCATCGGCTGTTCGCGCGCTCGGGGGCGCGCAGACAACAAGCACGTTCGACAAGGGAGAATCCAACATGATGACCGAGATCGCCGAGAAGCTCCGCACCGTGAAGACCGTTGTTAACACCATCGAGAAGCAGTTCGGGAAAGGGGCGATCATGGCCTTGAACGACGAGAGTGAGACGAGGGACATCGGCCTGATCCGGACCGGCTCGCTGTCGCTGGACGCCGCGCTCGGGATCGGCGGGTACCCGCGCGGGCGCATCGTGGAGATCTACGGCCCGGAGTCGTCGGGGAAGACGACCTTGACGCTCCACGCGATGCGGGAGGCGCAGCGGTCCGGCGGCGTCGCCGCGTTCATCGACGCCGAGCACGCGTTCGACGTCACGTACGCGCGCTCGATCGGCGTCGACATCGACAGGCTGCTCGTCTCGCAGCCCGACAACGGCGAGCAGGCGCTCGAGATCGTCGAGATGCTCGCGCGCTCGAGCGCCGTCGACGTGATCGTCGTCGACTCGGTGGCTGCGCTCACGCCGAAGGCCGAGATCGAGGGGGACATGGGCGATTCCCACATGGGCCTCCAGGCGCGGCTGATGAGCCAGGCGCTCCGCAAGCTCACGGGGATATGCCACCGCACGGACACGACGCTCATCTTCATCAACCAGCTCCGGCAGAAGATCGGCGTCGTCTTTGGCAACCCCGAGGTGACCACCGGCGGCAACGCCCTCAAGTTCTACGCGAGCGTGCGCCTCGACGTGCGCCGCGTGGGTCCGGTGAAGGTGAGCGACGAGGCGATAGGGTCGAGGACGCGCGTCAAGGTGATCAAGAACAAGATGGCGCCGCCGTTCAAGGAGGCCGAGTTCGACATCCGCTGGGGGGCCGGGATCGACAGCGCTGCGGATCTCATCGACTTCGCCTGCCAGCTCGGCGTCGTGGAGAAGAGCGGCGCGCACCTGTCGTTCGGCGGCGAGCACATAGGGCAGGGGAGGGAGCGCGCCCGCGAGGCGCTGATCGGCAAGCCGACCCTCGCCACGTCGCTCCGCGCCGCCGTCGACGCGGCGGGGCCGGCGCGGCCCGGGGGCAGCGCGGCGATGGACTCCTGAGCGAGACCCGTGAGAGGGCGAGTCCGGCGACGGGGCGCCGCCGGACCCGCTCCTCGTCATCCACGACGACATGGCGCCTCACGAGGAGCGACGCACCACGGCAGGCAAACGTAGAGAAGAGCACGAACGGCAGCACACGGTACAGACGGCAGAGACGACAACAAACGACGTCAGAAGACGACATTCAATCCAAGGGAGCACATCATGAACGAAGGACTGAACAAGGTGATTCTCATGGGCAATCTCGGGTCCGATCCGGAGCTGCGCTACACCGGCAACGGCACGCCGGTGCTCCAGCTCCGGATGGCGACGAACGAGTCGTTCGTCGACAAGAACAAGGAGCCCAAGGAGCGCACCGAGTGGCACAACATCGTGTTCTGGGGGCCGCGCGCCGAGGCGCTCGCGAAGGTCCTGACCAAGGGGGACGGCGTGCTGATCGAGGGCGGGCTGCGCACGTCGAGCTACGAGAAGGATGGAATCCGCCGCTACCGCACGGAGGTGATCGCGCGGGACCTCCGCTTCACCGGGCGCCGCGCCCTCGGGCAGCCGCCGCCGGGTCTGGAGGACGACGGCGAGCCGACGCAGCCCGGGGCGGGGGTGCCGACGACGGCGCGGCTCGGGAAGAACGGCGCGCGCGGGCGGCCGCCGGAGGTGCCTGTGCTGGATGAATTGCCGTACTGATCGCGAGGCCGGCGCGAGCGAGGCGGCGGCCCGGAGCCGCCTCGCCGCGCGTCGGCACGCCGGCCGGCGCGGCCCGGCCGGCCTCCGGCTACCCGGGCTTGCGGTACCGCGCCACCAGGATCGTGATGTCGTCGTCGAGGCTCGGGCACCAGCCCTCGACCGCCCCGAGGATGCGATCGCGGATCACCTCCACGGGCGCGGACTGGGACGCTTCGACGGTGGCGCAGAGCCGGTCCAGCCCGAACTGCTCGTGATGCTCGTTGCGTGCCTCGGTCACGCCGTCGCTGTAGAGCACGAGGACGTCTCCGTCCTCCAGCACGAGCTCGGCGTCCCGCGTCATCGCGTCGATCTCGGGCAGCGCGCCGATGAACACCCCGCTCGTCGGGATCCTCGCGCAGCGCCTCGTGCGCGGCGAGCAGACGAGGATGTCCTCGTGCGCGCCGGCGAACGTCACGCGGCCGTCGCGTGTGTACCGCATGAGCAGGAGCGTCGCGTGCTCGTCCCGCTTCAGGCGGTCGCGGACGTTCTTGTACACCGCCCGGTTGACCGCGCACACGATCCCGCGCGGGCCCGCCGCCGCGGCGGGGCTCGACGCCATCACCGACACCATGCTCTGGATCATCAGCATGATGAGCCCCGCCGCGAGCCCGTGCCCCGCCACGTCGCCGATCCCGATCCAGCCCCCGTCCGGCGTCGCGATCACATCGTAGTAATCGCCGCCGACCTCGGCGGCCGGCTTCATCGTCGCGCAGAGATCGAGCCCCTCGACCGAGAGCTGCTCTGGCACCAGCGTCGTCTGGATGCGCGCCGCGACGCGGCTCTCCTCGCGGACCTTCTCCTGCTCGATCCGCTCGCGCAGCTCCACGTGCCGCACCACCTCCCGGTGCAGCGTCGCCACCTTCACCGCCGAGCCGAGCTGGAGGCGCAACGCGTCGTAGATCATCTCGTTCGGCTGGCCGTCGACCACCGCGAGGCCGAACTTCTCGACCCCGCCGAACGCGATCGGGAACATGATCACGCTCCAGCGCTCATCGCCGCTCAGGAACCCCGGGGGCGCGAGGTGGTGCGCCGGGAAGCTCATGGGCGGCACCTCCACCTCGCGGCCGTCCTCCATCCAGAATAACAGGCTCATGGTGGAGCGCAGCGCGTCGTCGAAGAGCGACACAGCGACGCGCGAGAACTGGAGCTTCGGCAGATCCGCCGCCAGCGTGGACCGGAGCACCGGCAGGCTCAGGCACGTGGAGAAGTGCCTCATCCCATAGTTGAGGTCGATCGCGGCGAGCTCCACCTTGAGCCGCTGCTCCCCCTCGACATGCACGGACGCGCTTCCGATGGCGATCCGGGAAGCGTGCCAGATCGGCTCCAGCGTCTCGTTCAGAGCGGCGTCGCCGCCCTGCTCCGGCGCCCTCTGGAGCCGCGCGCGCAGGAGCGAGATCACGGACTGGAACTGCTCGAGGAGCACCCCCTCGCGCCGGGCCGCGTCGAGGAGCTCCTCGAGCCCACGCAGGAAACGGCCCCTGTCCCCGGCGAGCTCTTCTTCCAGCGCCGAGAGCAGCCTGTCCGCCCATCCGTCGAGCGAGCGGGCCGAGATCGTGACCGCCTGCGCGAGCGCGCGCTCCAGCGACGCCCGCTGGCCAACGAGCGAGCTCGGACCGCTCCACGCGGCGGCCCCCGGAGGGAGAAGCAGGGGGCCCGCCTTGCGCCCGCAGCCGCAGGACACGCGCCGCGTCAGCTCTACGCCCACCAGCCGGAGCACCGGGACAGGCTCGCCCTCGATCATCTGGAGGACCGTCTCCACGGCGAGCCCCGCGAGTTCCTTGGTGGGCTGGCGAACGGTGGAGAGCGACGGCTTGGTGAAGCGGGCCGTGCGGATGTCGTCGAAGCCGCACACAAGGACGTCGCCGGGCACGTCGATGCCCCGCTCCTCGAGCAGGTCGATCGCGCCGAGCGCCATGCAGTCGTTGGCGGCGACGATGGCGTCGAAATCGACCCCACGATCCAGGAGCTCGCGGATGGCGGCGCGCCCGCTGCCCACGGTGAACGCGCCGGACACGAAGAGGCGCTCATCGTAAGCAATGGAGCGCGCCGCGAGCGCCTTCCGGTAACCGCCGGCGCGGAGGAGCGCCTCTTCATTATTGGTAGGACCACTGATATACGCGATCCTCCTGCACGCGTGCTCGTCGACAAGGTGCAGGACCGAGATCTCGGTCCCGAGGGCGTTGTCGACCATGAGGCTCGGGATCTCGTCTATCGCCATCCCGATGCTGCAGAGCGGCAACGACGAAGACCGGCAGAACTCCCGCATGGCGTCGATAGTGACGAGATGGCAAAGGGTCGACGAAGCGACGATGATGCCGTCGACGACCTCCGAACCGATGATGTGATAGAGGCTCCTCCTGGCGGCCTCGGTCGACCCGGGCAGGGGGATCTGCTCTCCGAACGCGAACGCGATCAGGAGGTTGACGCCGTGCGCCTCGGCGGCGCGCTCGATGCCGGACCGCACGTCCGACTGGTAGTCGCCCGCCATGTTGTCGATCAGCAGGGCGATTGTCGGGCGCCTACGCGTCATGGCCTGCGGCTCATCGCGCAGGAGCTCGCCGCGCGCCGCGGAACGGCGGCGCAAAGCCGCCCGCCCTCCACGGACGCTTTGCAGGGATGCCGCGAGGCCTCCTGTCTCGATCTGAACATTGACATCAGCGCAGCATCGTACGCCGTTCTTCGACCGGAGCCAACGCTTCTGTTCACCCAGGTGACCACGAGCACTTCGTCGCACGCCGGCAGCGCGTTCGCGCACGCGCACGCCGCGGGCAGTCGCCACTCTCACCGCGCGCGCTCGCCTACGCGTAGCAGCTCCCTTGATAAGGGGCCGGGTCGGAAGAGCGTGCCCTCGAGCCGCCGGAGCGTGGTCGTGCCGACCCCGAGCATCCGAGCCACCGCCGTCGAGGTCAGAAGACGACATTCAATCCAAGGGAGCACATCATGAACGAAGGACTGAACAAGGTGATTCTCATGGGCAATCTCGGATCCTCGCGAAGATCCTGACCAGGGGGACGGCGTGCTGATCGAGGGCGGGCTGCGCACGTCGAGCTACGAGAAGGACGGAATCCGGCGCTACCGCACGGAGGTGATCGCGCGGGACCTCCGCTTCATCGGGCGCCGCGCCCTCGGGCAGCCGCCGCCGGGTCTGGAGGACGACGGCGAGGCGCCGCAGCCCGGGGCGGGGGTGCCGACGGACGGCGCGGCTCGGGAAGAACGGCGCGCGCGGTCGGCCGCCGGCGGTGCCTGTGCTGGATGAGCTGCCGTACGGAGGTCATCAGCGGGGAGGGGAGCTGGAGCGGGGCGGCAGCCTGGTGCCGCCCCGCGGCGCTCGTCGCCCTCGCGAATCACGGGGCTGACCCGGAGCGCGACCTCCTCCCCGGTGCGCCGCCCGCGAGCGTTCTCTCCCCCGCGTTCCCTCGCCGCCCGCGCCCAGTCCCGGCCCGGCGGCGCAGCGGGATTGCAGTACGGTTAATAAAATTCAATCGAGGGCGCTGGAATCCAGCAGGACCAGTCTCCAGAGCCGAGCTTCCTCGAGGGCGCGTCTCGCAAGGCGTCCGTGCGAGGCGCTGCCGCATGGACGCTCGGATGAGTCGAGTGTGGCGTTCATGCATTGGTCGACGCTATGCGGCAATGCGACCGGGGAGCTGATATGTACTACATGAACCTAGAAAAACGATGCCTCGACTGAATATCGGGGTCGAAGCAGGTTGACGGTGACCTGGTATAGGCAGTAGATGTTGGACGCTAGGCTCGACCCGACCAGGTGCCACTTTCTGGCTGTGACTGATCGACCTCCTAGACCGAATCTGTTCGACCTGTGGAACGGCAACGTTGCAACCGTCAACCGAGGTAATTCATGCTCAGCAATGCGGCTCGTTTTCTGATGGTCTCTGCTGCTGCTTCTCTCGTGGCGCTCAGCTCCGCTCCGGCCGAGGCGTGCAGCGATATAGCGGATGAGGCGCTCAACATCATCGCGGCTGGGACATCGGTCTCGAACGGCGCGCCGTTCTTCACGCTCGCCATGAAGAACCAGTCGGGGTACACGAGCACCGACATCGCCGTGCTCTGGGGTTCGACCAGCCCGAACTCTCATCTCTACTACGACAACATCGTCGCAGAGAACTATTTCGATCGCGTCACCAATGTCGCCGATATCGCGGCGGGCGACCTCCTGGCCATCAACCATGTGGTCAACGCGTCGGGCACCGTCACGTACAGCGGCCACACCGCGATCATCACGGGTCCGGCGACGGAGCTCTCGACGGCCCTGAGCCCGATCTACGCGAGCACGAGGCAATGGGCGTTGCCGATCGCCGACGCGACCTCATCGGTCCACGGTTGCAGCGTCAGCTACCCGGACAGCCGCTGGTCGGGTGATTGCAAGGCAGGCACGTTCGCCGGGGGTACGGGTACGGCGTCGATGCGCCTCTACACGAATCCCTCGGGAGACCTGCTGGGATATACCTGGAGCGTCACCTCGGGCGCTACCTACTATTCGCCCTCCACGCGTCCCTACGCCATCGGCAAGCTGACGTCCTGCACGCCGTTCTCGGAGTGATCGCCGCTGCATCACCAGCCCGGGCAGGCGCGCCCGTCCCCCGCTGCCGCTCAGCCGGAGCGCGCCGAGGATCGGGGGCGCGTGCCGCCCTTGGGCGCGCTCCTCGCCGTTCCCCGTCCCTCGGCGCGCACCTCGGGTGAGCTGCTCTTCTGCTTGACCGCGGCGCGCTCCTCCGGACTCCGGGCCGCCTGCTCGGCCTTGCGCCGGGCCTCCTCTCGGTCGACCTCGACCCCTCCGTTCCTGCTCGCGGGCTTCTTGCGGCAGCTTCCCTGCTCGTTCGGTCGCTTGCCGGGGACCGGCTCGTAGCCGGGCCAGCAGCGTGAATCTTTCTCATAAGGGCTGCTCGGTCGCTTCGTCATCGTGGACCTCCGGTCGATCGCTCCGTCACCTGGAGCCCCGCGCACCGTCGTCAACCGCGACAACCCCGACCGATCGCTGTCGCGTCCTGGCCGCCAAGGCCATCGCCGCGCAGCTCGGATCCGGCCTTCAGCGTGGAGTGTTGCTGGATTCCAGCAGAGTCAATCTCCGGGATCGTCCGATCGGGAGCTGCCCTCTCTCGGCGATGGTTGGCGCACGGCGTCAGCCGCCTGATGGTCGAGTTGATGAGTCGCGGCCTCCATCAAAACGGTGGACACTGTCCGGCGTTGCCATCCGAAGAGCTCTTGTGTCCCACATGAGCCTATCAAAATGAGTCTTTTGCTCGCGTGCTGCTCGAAGTGTGTTGACGGAAGCCGTGTATAGGAAGTAAACATTGGATGCTAGGCTCGACCCGACCAGGTGCGATTCTCTGGATGTACCCGAACGACCTCCTCAACCGAATCTGCTCGGCCTGCGGAACGGCAACGTGGTAACCGTCAACCGAGGTACTTCATGCTCAGCAATGCGGCTCGTTTCCTGATGGTGTCTGCTGCGGCTTCTCTCGTCGCGCTCGGCTCTGCCCCCGCCGAGGCCGCCGACGCGTGCGTCGATCTCTCTGATGCCGCGTTCGATCTCATCGGTGATTCCACACTGGTGCCGAGCGGCGCCGTGTTCTTGACAGCGGTCCAGAAGGCCGCGTTCGGGTACACGAACACGGATATCGCCGTCCTCTGGGGCTCGACCAGCCCGAACTCGTCGCAGTACTACGACAACTTCTTCGCCGCGCAGCCCCACTTCGAGGAGATCGAGAACATCGCAGGCGTCGACGAGGGCGACGTCCTCATCATCGACGCGACGATGACGTACTCCGGGCACACCGCGATCATCACGGGCCCGGCGACGCCGGCCCCGAGCGGGCTGGGCCCGAGCGTCGACACTACGCTGCTGCAGTGGGCGGTGCCGATCGCCGACTCTACCTCCTCGAAGCATGGCTGCAGCGCGAGCTATCCCGACAGCCGGTGCGTCGGCAACGTGTTCACCCCGGGGGAGGGGACGGCCTTCATGCGCATCTATACAGATGCCTCGGGAAAGCCGGTGGGCCACACCTGGAGCGTCTCCGCGGCCTCGCTCAGCAATTATTTCCCGATTTCGGACACCGTCACGGGCGCCGGCGCGCCGCGGCCCTTCAAGATCGGCAGGCTCGCCCCCTGTCCTCCCCTCTGATCTGAGCCTCTCCTCCGCAGCCTGAGCCGCCGCGCCCACGCGCGCGGCGGCTCTACCGCTGGCCTGTGCTGGCGGCACGCGCCTCCAGGCCTGCCGTCTCCCACCCCCGCTGCCTACCGCATTCCCTGCTTCTGATCCGGCGCCGGCACGCGGCAGAGCTGGGCGATGCCCTTTCCGCTCAGCTTCTCGCGCGTCAGCTCGAACTGCGGCACGTACATGCAGAAGCGCCCGCTCTTCTGGGTCGCGATGCTCGCGCGGCGCGAGATCATCTCCTCGAGCTCCGAGCGGGACACCGCGGTGTCCGTCTTCAGCGTGTCCGTGACCCGGAGCTCGGGCGTGTTCGGGCAGCTCATCGATGCGGAGACGGTCAGGTCGGGCTTCACCTTCTCCTGGTCGCCGGCCCGTGACCCGGCCTGGCCGCCGCCCTGAGCGCCGCCGGCCTGGGCCTGGCGCTCGCCTTGAGTGCCACCGCCCTGCGCCCTTCCGGCCTGCGCCTGGCTGCCACCCTGAGGGCCGCCCGCCTGAGCGCCGCCGGCCGGAGCCTGCACGCCGCCGGTGTCCTGGTCGCGCCCCTGCGCGCCGCCGGCGTGGGCGTGGGCGCCGCTGCCGGGCGCCTGCGCGGCGCCGCCCGTCTGGCCCTGCGCGCCCGTGCCGCCCCGTCCCTGGCTGCCGCCGCCGGGCTGGCTGCCCGAGGGCTGCTGCGATTTGCCCGCCGCTGTCTGCTCGATCCGGCCGTTCACGGAGGCCGTGTACGTGCACCCGTCCTCGACCTGAAACGAGATCTGCTCGTGAAGCTTCATGGGCTTCATGGCCTGCTTCTGCTGGCCTTGCCCCTGTTGCTGCGCGCGCTGGCCGCCGCTCGCGCCGGCCTGGTCGCCTTGCGGCTTCGCGCTTCCGCCCTGCTGCGCGCTGCCGCCCTGCTGCGCGCTGCCCTGCTGCGCGCCGCCCTGCGCCGCTCCCGGGGTGCCCGACTCACGCTGGTGCGGCTGGCCCGTGCTGCCCGTCTGAGCGGCCGCCAGCGCCGGCGCGGCCGCGAGCGCGCCCACGGTGAGCGCGACATGGATGTACCGATTCGATTTCATACTACCCCCACCATGCAACCTGCTCGAGTTCGTGTTCGCCACGGTCGCGGGCCGAGCGCCCGCCTACGCGGCCTGCTCCCAGAGTTCGTGTTCGCCACGGTCGCGGGCCGAGCGCCCGCCTACGCGGCCTGCTCCCAGAGCTCGTGTTCGCCACGGTCGCGGGCCGAGCGCCCGCCTACGCGGCCTGCTCCCAGACCTTCCTCGACAGCGCGTCCTTGATCCACGCGAGGTGCCGCTTCTCATCGTCGTAGTTGCGCTCGACGATCGCCCGCGCCTCGGTCGTGAGCCCCTCGTTCAGCGCCGCCTCGTACTGCCGGTTCGAGAGCTCCTCGTTGCCGCGCATCGCGAGGAGCGCGCTCTGGTCTCCCATGCTCGTGATCGCCGTGAACCCCTCGATGATCTTGCCCTTGAGGTCGCGGGTCTGCGCCGGCGCGCCGCCGAGCGACGCCACGTGCGCGCTCAGATCCACCACGTGGCGCGCGTGGTCGTCCCTGAACCTCGCGAGCATCCCCCTGATCGGAGCGCGCTCGCACGCCTCGATGGCCTGATCGTACGACGCGATCGCGTCGCGATCGAGCTGGATGAGGTCGTTGAGGACCTCGATGACGTCCCTCGCCATATCGACACTCCTTCCGGGGTCGCGCTGGGCACAGACCCCCCCGCCGACCACCTTGGGCCTTTGCGCACGGACGCAAGCCATGCGCGACGCATCACGCCGCGACCGCGGCCGCCCTCGCCGCGCTCGGCTCGACCGCCTCGCCGCGCTCGGCTCGACCGCCTCGCAGGGCCGAGGCCGGCGGCCGCGACGGGCGGACCGGCCGCCGAACGGACCGACAACCTCGACCTGGCACGGACCGTGAACAGTCGTCGGGAAACCCTGACGGCTTCCGTGCTCCGGCGCGACAAGCGCCGGCGCCACGGTGGAGATGGGATGTGCCCATGAAACGATCTCTTCGCTCCTCGATCCGCGCCGCCCTCGCGCTGCTCCTCGTCGCCGCCTCCACCGGGTGTGCCGAGGGGCTCGCGAATGCGCCCAGCATCAACCGCGATTGGACCCCGGAGGACCGCGAGCAGGACGCCATCGCCAACGGTCCGGGCTCGTGCCCGCGCGAAGGCCAGGATCCGCTGGCGCCCCCCGGGGAGCAGCGCGCCATCTGCCCGCGCCCGCCAGCGCCGACGATGCCCAACTTCGCTGCCTCGCCCTGACAGCGCGGCTCCCGGGAGCGCCGTGGACACGCGCGCAACAGAGCGCCCACGAGCGCCTCGCGAGCAGGCCAGTCGTGCCGCCCTCCGCGGTGGCTTCCGCACGTGCTCGGATGTGCCCAGCGGGAGGAAGGCAGAATGTCCCGGCATGAGGCGATCTGCCTCATGCAACAGGGGCGTTCGCCCGGTGATCCCGACCTCTACGGATCGGGCGCGCCGGCGTCCGCGGTCGCGCCTGCCGCCGGGGGGCGGCTCCGCGGCTCGTGCAGCACGCGCGGCTCCTGCGGCTCGCTCAGTCCCTGCGGCTCGCGCCGCTCCCTGAGTTCCTGCGGCTCGCGCGGCTCGCTCAGCTCCTGCGGCTCGCGCCGCTCCCTGAGTTCCTGCGGTTCGCGCGGCTCGCTGGCCGAGCGCTCGCACACGCCGGCGACCGCCGCGTCGGTCGTGGGCTGGCCGCGCCGGCGATGCTGCGGCGCGACCGGGATCGTGATCGGCTCCTCGATGAGCTCCGGCTCGAGCGCGCCGCACGCGGGGACGAACCACGGCTCGCCGGGCTTGCGATCCTCGGCCACCTTCCACGCGCGCGGCACCTTTCTCAGCCCGACGGGGTAGACGGTGAGACCCCCGGGGTGGACGTGGATGCGCAGGAAGTTCTTGTAGTCCTCGATCCGGAGCGCCGAGAAGGCCTCGTTGCCGTGCCGCCGCGCGGTGTTGAGCGAGATCAGGAGATAGACGCCCATGAGCGTCGACCCGACCACGGCGCCGGTCACGCCGACGAAGAGCGTCACGCCGAGGAGGCTCCACAGCGAAGCGTGGTGCCGGACGTCGACGCCGAGCAGCGCGCCGCCGAGGTAGGTGAGCCCCAGCGCGGCCCCGAGGTGCGCGACGGCGTGGAGCGAGCCGGCGAGGCGCCGATACCAGGCCCGGCTCGTGTCGGTGAAGAAGATGAACAGGAGCAGGACGACGAGCACCCACGCCACCGCGCCCGAACCAGGCTTCGGCAACGTCAGGGAAGAGAGCATGTAGACGAAGGCCGCCACGGGCCAGAAGCCGAGGTTGTACCGGGCGAACAGGAGGTTGCGCCAGGCGAGCCGGCGCGACTCCGACTCCGACGGGAACGACGCCTTCAGGGCGTAGCGACGCTGGTCCGCGCCCGCGCCGGAGCGGACCTCCGCGACCGACTCGCCGTGGGTCGGGTGCAGGAACGCGCCCCCGCCGCCCGCGGTGATGTTCTGCCGGCCGTCCGCGGACTCGTGGCGCCGGTAGTGGTGCAGATCGCCGGCGACGCGCGCGACGACCTCGACCCCGGGCCGCGCGTCGGCGAGCTGCTTCTCGAAGAACGCGAGGTTGCTCTGGAGATCGGGGTTGTAGATGGCGCCCTTCACCCAGTCCGGCTCGGCGGTGCAGATCACCACGCGATCGCCGTCGCGCATCTCCTGCCTCGTCAGCCGGCAGAAATACTCGATCTGCGGCTGGTCGATGTCGGCCTCGAGGTGGATGTCCACGCCGAGCAGCCAGAAGCCGTGGGGGAGCTTCAGCGCGAAGTAGCTCCGCGACTGGAGCGTCTTCCACGCGCCGAGCGTGCGCTTCTGGCCGAACAGGCGCATGAAGCTCGTCAGCCCGTCGTACCAGTCGTGGTTGCCGGGGATCGCGAACAGGTACGGCGCCTCGTTCACCTCGGCCTTCGGGAGCGCGGCCGCGTAGGGCTCGACGAGGCGCGTCCAGTACGCCTGCCGCGTGGCCGAGGGGTACACCTGGTCCCCGCCCATGATCAGCACCTCTCCGCGCCGCGTCTCCCGCCCGCCGAGCGAGAGCGCCGGCCGGGCGAGCACGCTCGCGATCGCGTACGTCGGGTTGAAGCCGTCGCCGGTGTCCGCCACGTAGTCGAGCCAGAGCTCGTCGCGCGCGGCGCCGCTGCGGGCGGCGAAGTCGAACGGCGGCTGGGGCCCGGCGATCGCCTCGAGGAGCCGGAAGTCGCCGCGCGCGCCCATCAGGCGGGAGACGGTCATGTCGAGCGCGGAGCGGGCGAGCTGGAACGGGCTGTACCAGCACGTCATGATGGTCCGCTGGAGCGCCTCGAGCCGCTCGCGAGCCGGGCGATCGGTCATTCATTCCCTCCCGTCACGAGAGGTTATCACCGTCCGGGCGTCGCGTCGCCTCGGCCCCGCGGACTTCCACCTTGCGAGGCGCCGTAGTAGGCACTCTGGCCATGCAATTTCACCTGGGTAGGTTGATCGACCATGTGCATCTCCGCGTCGCCGACCTGGAGCGGAGCAAGCGCTTCTACCGCGCGGTGCTGCAGGTGCTCGGGCGCGACCTGGTGCAGGACGGGCCGGGCTATTTCTCCGCGGACGAGCTGTTCGTCTCGCCGAGCGACGGCGGGCCGGTGTCGCGCGTGCACCTCGCCTTCCAGACGGCGGACCGGGAGCAGGTGCACCGCTTTCACGAGGCGGCGATCGCCGCGGGGGGCCGCGACAACGGCGCTCCCGGGGAGCGGCAGTACCACCCGGGGTATTACGGGGCCTTCGTGCTCGATCCCGACGGGAACAACATCGAGGCCGTCCACCACGGGCCGTCGCAGCGCTCCGCGGCATCGGTCGTGATCACGGCCGGGTCCTGAGGGGGCCTCGCTCGGGCGGGCGCGCCGCGCGCTTCACGCCAGGGCGCCTGCGCGAGCGCGCCGAGAACGGGGGATGCAGGGGACGGCGGCGCGGGCGGGGTGAGCGCCCCGGCGCGGCGCTCAGGCGCCGTCCTTGAGGCAGCCGGCGAGCTCGCTGAGGAGCTTGTCGGTCGCCTCCAGCCCGCTCGTGAAGACCTCGCCGTCCCTGGCGCGACGGGAGAGCCGCATGTCGGGCGAGAGCCGGTACGGCGAGCCCTTCGGCTGCACCAGCCGGAGCACCTTGGCGTGATCGAGCGGGGTGTCCTCGCGCAGGTGCAGCGTGACCCCCTTGGCGCTCGCCTCGCACGCGAGCGCCTTCAGCCGGCGCAGCTCGGTCTTGAGCCGCATGAGGTGCACGAACCGGCGCGCCTCGATCGGCGGCGGGCCGAAGCGGTCCTCCATCTCGACGGCGAGGTCCTGGACGTCCTCGGCCCCGCCGGCGCTGGCGAGCCGCTTGTAGAGGGAGAGGCGTACGCCGACGTCGGAAATGTACTCCTCTGGCAGAAGCGCGTCGGTGTCGAACGAGAGCTCGGGATCGACGTCGTGGACCACGGGCTCGCCGCGGAGCTCGTGGACGGCCTCGTCGAGCATCTGGCAGAAGAGCTCGAAGCCGACCTGGGCGACGGTGCCGCTCTGCTCGGCGCCGAGGAGGTCGCCGGAGCCGCGCAGCTCCAGGTCGAGCGAGGCGATCTGGAAGCCGGAGCCGAGCTCGGTGTGCCGCTCGAGGGCCTCGATGCGGGCGCGGGCCTCGTCGGTCATGGCGTTCGGGGGCGGGACGATGAGGTAGCAGTAGGCGCGCTCCTTGGAGCGGCCGACGCGCCCGCGGAGCTGGTAGAGCTGCGAGAGGCCGAACATGTCGGCGCGGTCGATGAGGATCGTGTTGGCGCGGGGGATGTCGAGGCCGCTCTCGATGATGGCGGTGGCGCAGAGGACGTCGTAGCGCCCCTCGACGAAGTCGAGCATGGCCTGCTCGAGGTTGTGCTCGCTCATCTGGCCGTGGGCGACGCAGATGCGGGCGGTCGGGACGAGCTCGGCGAGGCGGGCGGCGCGCTCGTAGAGGCCCTCGACGCGGTTGTAGACGTAGAAGACCTGGCCGCCGCGGCCGACCTCGCGGAGGACGGCCTCGCGGAGGACGGCCTCGTCGTGGCGGGTAACCACGGTGCGGATGGCGCGGCGGTCGACCGGGGGGGTGCTGATGATCGACATGTCGCGCAGGCCGGAGACCGCCATCTGGAGGGTGCGGGGGATGGGGGTGGCCGAGAGCGTGAGGACGTCGACGTTGGTCTTGAGGGCCTTGATGCGCTCCTTGTGGGTGACGCCGAAGCGCTGCTCCTCGTCGACGACGAGGAGGCCGAGGCGCTTGAAGTGGATGTCCTTGGAGAGCAGGCGGTGGGTGCCGATCACGACGTCGACGCTGCCGTCCCGGAGGCCGCGGGAGACCTCGTCCTGCTCCTGCTTGGTCTGGAAGCGGGACATGGCGCGGACCTCGATGGGGTAGGAGGCCATGCGGGTCTTGAAGCTGAGGTAGTGCTGCTGCGCGAGCACCGTGGTTGGGCAGAGGACGGCGACCTGCCGGCCGGCGTTGGCGGCGCGGAAGGCGGCGCGGATGGCAACCTCGGTCTTTCCGAACCCGACGTCGCCGCAGACGAGGCGGTCCATGGGGCGGCCGGACTCGAGGTCGGCCGCGACCTCGGCGATCGCCCGGGCCTGGTCGGGCGTCTCGTCGAAGGGGAAGGTGGCCTCGAAGGCGCGGTAGTCGTCGTCGGGCGGCTCGACGGGCTCGGCGGTGGCGGCGCGGCGCTCGGCGTAGAGGCGCAGGAGCTCGTCGGCCATCTTGCGGACGCTCTTCTCGACCCGCGCCTTCGTCTTGGCGAACGTCTGCCCGCCGAGCCGGTCGAGCTTGGGGGCGCCTTCACCGCCGCTGAATTTTTGAATCTGGTTAAGGCGGTAGACGGGGAGGTAGAGCTTGTCGCCGCCGGCGTACTCGACGGCGATGAGATCGACCGTGGTTGACCCGACCTGCTTGTGGACGAGGCCGAGGTAGCGGCCGATGCCGTGGTCGACGTGGACGACGTAGTCTCCGACGCCCAGGTTGCGGAGGTCCTCGAGGAACGCCTGCGAGGGCTTCGCGGAGGAAGCTGCGGCGCGGGCGGCGCGGCGGTGGGCGCGGGCGCCGAAGATCTCCTCCTCGGTGACGAGCGCGAGCCCCTCGGCCGGGGCGATGACGCCGCGCGCGAGCGAGCCGGTGACGACGAGCGCGGTGTCGCGCGGGGCGGCCGGGCTCGTGCCGTCGAGGAAGGCAGGGTCGAACGGGCCGAGGTGGGCCTTCACCCGCACGTCGCGGTGGCGGAGCAGGGTGACGAGGCGTTCAACCTGGGTCTGTGCGCGCGCCGCGATGAGCACGCGCAGGCCCGCTTCTTGCCAGGCGATGACGCGGCGCACCAACGGGTCAAGGGCACCGTGCTTGCCGCGCGAGGAGCGGGCGGCCTTGATGGCGCGCTCGAGGTCCGACTGGTCGCGCGTGGCCAGCGAGGGAGCGCCCTCCGGGGCGACCTCGAAGCGCTCCAGCGAGTCCTGGCTTTCCACGGCGCCCTCAACCCCGGTGCGATGCAGCGCAACCACGGTGCGGGCCCCGAGCCACGAGGCGACGCGCGCCTCCTCGTCATAGAAGGCGTCGAGCGGGAAGTGCGGCTCGCGGTCCTTGTGGTTCCGATCGGCGGCGGCGCGGCCGAGCTCGTCGCGCAGGGCGGCGGTGAGGGAGGCCGGGTCCTCGAGGAGGACGAGCGCGTCGTCCGGCAGGTACGCCGTGAAGGAGGCGAGGTCGACGTACGCCGGCAGGTAGCCCTCGGCCCCGAAGAAGGCGCGGCCGCTGGCGACGTCGTCGACCAGGGCGCGCGCCTTCGACGAGGGGAAGTCGATGGCGTCGCAGACGGCGCGGACGCGCTGGCGGGCGCGCTCCACGTTGTCCGAGGTGAGGATCGCCTCGCGCGCCGGTGGGAGCCAGACCTCCTTGACGTCGGCGACCGTGCGCTGGTCGTCGGGGTTGAAGGTCTTGATGGACGCGATGATGTCCCCGTAGAAGTCGATGCGCACCGGCAGCTCGGCGGACGGCGCCCAGACGTCGAGGAGGGCGCCGCGGACGGCGAACGACCCGGGATCCTCGACGAGGGGGCTACGGACGTAGCCGGAGGCGCCGAGGCGGGCGGAGAGCGCGTCGCGGTCCATCTCCTGCTCGGCGATGACGAGCTCGGCGTGCTCGGTGACCTCGTCCCTGGGCACGACCTTGCGGGCGAGCGCGCCGATGGGGCAGACGAGGACCGACCACGGCAGGTCCATGCCGAGGTGGAAGAGCGTGGCGAGGCGGGTCTGGGCGCCGCGGCGGTCCGGGTTGACGTCGGCGTAGGGGCTGGCCTCGTTCGGCACGTAGAGCAGCACGCGGCCGGAGGCGGTGGCGCCGGCGGCCTCGGCGTCGTCGGCGTCCCGATCGGCGAGCAGGAACGAGGCGTCGGCTGCGAGGGCGCGGGCGCTGTCGACGTCGGCGGTGACGGCGACGACGCGGCGGCCAACGGCGGCGGCGATGAGGCGCCGGACGACGAGGGCGCCGGCCGAGCCGGCGGCGCCCGTCACATGGAGCGCGCCAGGCGGCGCGGCGGCGAGCTCTGCGGCGACGTCACGGGGCGTGACGACGCGGCGGTCCGTGGGGAGGTCGAACGACGGGAGCGGCTCGTGGTCGGCCGGTGCGGACGCAGGCGCGCCGCTCGCGGCGGTGTCGTTCGAGGCGAGGTCGTCGAGGTTGCGGGCGAGCTCGCCCATGGTGGCGGTCAGCGGGGAGCTCGAGGCGGCGAGGAGGGGGCGCTCGGGGGGCATCGGCGCAGCGCGGTCTAGCATGGGGCGGGTAAGCCGTGACGCGTGAGCCGAACGTGCTGGGCGGGGGACGTGGCGCGGCCCCGACCCGACCCGACCGCGAACCGACCCGACCGTGGTTGCCAACCGACCGACCCGACCGTGGTTGCCAACCGACCCGACCGTGGTTGCAACCCGGCCCGGCCGCCGGCCGACCGGCCGCCGGCCGACCCGACCGTGGTTGCGACCGGCCCTCGACCGTGGTTGCGACCGGCCCGACCGTGGTTGCGACCGGCCCTCAAGCGGCCACTCGGCCCCCAGAGCTTGCCGTGGCTGCAACCCGGCCCGTGCCGAACTGACCGCGGTTGCGCCGAAGCGAAGAGCCGTCCGCAGGAGGTGCCCCTGCGCGAGCACGAGGACCGCCTTGGAGCCCGTGTGCGCGTGTACAGGGCCGCGGTGGAGGAGCCCGACCGTGGTTGCGTCGACCCCGATTTGAGGGCAACGGGCACTCGCGAGGTGCCTACGCTGCTGCGAGCTCCCCGTCGTTGACAGCAACTCCGTGGAACACACGCATCCACCATGTTCCCACAGGGAAAACTGCAGTGCGTACGCCTGCTCGCCAATGCTCCAGCGAACGGCGGTAGGCGGTGCGAAAGGCCCGCATCGCAGCAATAGCGGCATCTCGTGCATGCTTACGCCTCCGGCCCACCGCAAACGTCGGATTGAGCTCTCGAAGCGGCTCGAGGCTCATCGCGCGTTCGTAGGGTGAAACCTCGCACGCGCGAGCGGCGCCGAGGAAGTCAAGTCCCTTCCGTTGTGCGGCTGCGCGAGCCTGCTTCTCATGCTGCTCCAGCCTGTGTGTGATCTCGCGGAGAAACCGGTCGGCATCGGCAGCTTGTACAGACGGCGGAAGCGTGATCGGAAGTGCGGCCTCTTCGGGCCACTGTGGGTTCTTCGGGTTAAAATAAGCTTCGGGGCGTTTCGCGTGAAGTATGCCGCAGCCGATCTCGCCCACGAGCACCTTTGCTCCTGGCCATTCGTGTGCGTGCTGCACGAGACCAGCGGTTACTGGATTCGCGAGGGTATAAGCTATCTTGTCCACAAGCGCATCCCGTGTTGCCAGGCGTACCACGCTCGTCGCCCCATGGTCCCATACCGGGCCATCCCACGCGCGCAGGACCTTGGTTCCGAGCGCAATAAGGCGATGGAACTGCTGAAGGAAGCGTGGGATCTCGCCACGGGTGTCGGTAACAACGAGATGAAGGTGTGTGGACATCACGCAAAGCGCGTGTACGAGAATACCATGGCGGCGAGCTGTTATGGTCAGGGTGTAAATGACGAGCTGAGTGATGGCTGAATCGGGACGCAAGAGGAAGTATCTTCGTAGGACGCGGCGCGTGAGGAGATAGGTAGCGCCGGGGACGATTGCGCGGGGCTGGCTCATGGTCCGCCGGGAGATATCAAGCGCCGTGCCATACTCGAAAAGAGGCTGATTTGTGGGATGTTGACGTCCGCACAGCGTCCGCACGGGTGGCGGCCGCCACCCTTTCCGCCACTTCCGCCAGCCAAGACGGGTCGCGTAGGTCGGGTGCGTCGTCGGGCGCCGCGATTGCCCGTTCGCTGTAGATACGTAGTGTTGATCCCGCAACGTCGTCGGTCCCGCAACGTCGTCGATCCCGCAACGTGGGTCGAAGTGCCGCCATACCCAGCGGTTGGCGGTTCTCGAAACGTGGCTGCGTAGCTGCCGCTGCCTTGGTCGCGGCGCAACCTGGGTTGGCCTGCTGCTACAGGCGGACTCCGCCCCCGAGCAATGCCCCCCATACGGTCGCCCCGCGTTGTCCCGCGAGGCCGAACGGCGCGTCGAGGTTGACGGCAACCTGGGACCGAACGAACATCGCGTCGAATTCCGCATTCACAAAGAAAATCGCCGCCCATTGCGAGAAATCTCGCCCAGCGACCGTCTCTGATTGCGCGAACATCTGCACCCGCAGCCCGGGCGTCAGCGGACCCACCCTGACGGCCGCATGTGCGGCGGCCACGACCGCCAGCCGCGACGGATTGGAATTCACGGAAACGAGCATCGCGGGATCCAACTCGGCGCCGACGAACACGGACCCCGACAGCTCCGTCCTGCTGCGAAGCAACAGCGCGATCGGGATCACGTTCGGCGCCCACATCCAGTAGTCCGCGAAGCCGCGCGCGGCCGCCGCGACCGCGTAGTTGTACTCAGCCTCCGTATTTCCCGGGATTGTGCCGGGAAACGTCGTCACCGGCGGAGCAACCCCGAGCCCGGCGTGAATCGAGCGCTTTCCCTCCTCGAGCAGCGTCGCCTGCGCCGTTACAAATGGATTCCCGAAGCGAAACGACGAGCGCCGCGCCTCGCCTTCCACCTGGAACGTAGTCCAGGCCGAGGTCACGTCCGTGGTTGCGGTCAGCCAACGGTTCAGGCGAACGCCCGCCGCTACCTGCGGCGCGACATGGACCGTCGCCAGCTCGCTGCTCTGCGGCGAAGCTGCAAAAATACTGTACAACGCAACATAGCCCCGGTCGACAGGTCGCATCGGCATGTCGCCCGTCCCCTGGGCCCAGCTCGGGGCCGGCGCGAGGGCTCCACCCACGGCAACCACGGTGACCGCGAGCGCGCGCCCTCTCCGGCTCACCTCGTCCTCCGGAACTTCTGCACGCCGCGGCCCCTCAAGCTCGTGACATAGACGCTGCCGTCCTGCCCCACCGCAATACCGTGCCCCCAGTCGATCTCCCCGGGGCCGTCTCCCGACGTGCCCCACCGGTCCACGATCTCTCCACCCAGGTTGAGCCGCAGCACATGCCCTCGAGGCCGCTCCGGATCCTGGTCGCCCCCGTCAACCACGTAGATATGCCGGTCAGGCCCGAAGGCGATCGCCCAAGGCCGCCCCAGCGCGGCGCTCTTCCATTGCGCAAGGTAACGGCCGTCCGCGCTGAAGATCTGAACGCGCGCGTTCTCCCGGTCCGCGACGTAGACCCTCCCCTCGTCGTCCGTGACGATGCCGTGGGGCGTATCGAACTGTCCGCGACCGAACCCCTTTTCGCCCCACTCCGACAGGAACTCGCCGCTCTCGGAGAAGCGGGCGATGCGCGCGTGGTTGTAGCCGTCCGCCACGTAGACATCGCCGTTCAGGCCGAAGGCCACGTTCGTGGGCCGGTCGAGCTGCTCCGGGCTCGTCGCGCACCCGAGCCCCACGAGCGGCACGAGGATCCACGCGCCCGCGCGCATCATGGCGCCTCGCCGAGGCTCATGACCAGCTCTCCCTGCGCCGTCAGCTTGAAGACACGGTTCTGCTCGGAGTCCGTCACCCACACGAAGTCGTTCCGATCGACCTCGATCCCGTGCGGATACATGAACAGCCCTTCCCCCCACGCGTCGAGCAGCTCCCCCGACTCGGGATCGAAGACCACGATGGTCGGCTCCGGGATCAGCGCGTCGTTCCCTGACGCGCGCCCGGCCGCATGACTGACCAGCACCCGCCCGCGCGCGTCCACCGCGACGTCGAGCGTCGGGCCGAACACCATGCTCTCCGGGACGCGCGGCCAGCCGTCCACCACCTCGTAAGGGCCCACGGGGGCGTCGTCCGCCGCAGGCCGCCGCGACGTGCACGCTCCCGCGAGCGCGACCGCCGCGAGCGCCAAGCACACCAGCCGGCGGCTTCCTGCGCGGTGGGCCGCGGGCCCCATCGAATCATCGCGAAGCAAGCTCATACCAGGCGAAGATAACAGTGTTATCCTGCGGGGATCAACAGGGGAGCGCTGGACGTGGCAGGATTGTGGGCATGGGTGTGAGGGACGCCGATGAGCCGGTCGAGCGCGTGTTCCAGGCGCTCTGGGAGGGCCGGCTGACGCGGGACGACCTGACCGCGCGCAAGATCGCGTCGTTTCTGGGCCAGACGACGATGGTGCTGTACCACCACTTCGGCTCGCTCGACGGATTCCTCATCCGCGTCGATGGCGCCGGATGGCGGCGGCTCGCGGAGCTCCTGGAAGCGCGGGCGCGCGCTGGCGCCGATGCGCGGGCGCTTGCTGTCGGCTACGTCGAGTTTGCGCTGCGCCATCCGGACCTGTACTGGCTCATGGCCGAGCGCCGCTTCGACCGGGCCGGCCTGCGGGAGCAGGGGCGCCTGCGGCTCGCGCGCCCTCTGTGGAGCAGCTTCGTGGAGCTGCTGCGCCATTACGGCAGCACGCGGCCGGCGGAGGATACGCACGTCCTCTTCGCGGGCCTCCACGGTATCGCGATGCTCACCCTGAGCGGACGCGCCAACCTGGGCGAGGACCCCAACCTGGGCGAGGACCCCAACCTGGGCGAGGATCCCAACCTGGGCGAGGACCCCAACCTGGGCGAGGATCCCGCGGGTGAGGCCCTCGTCGAGGACCGCGAGGACCGCAACCTGGGTGAAGTCCCCGCCGACGCCAACCTGGGTGAGGCCCCCGCGGGGGAGATCCCCGCCGCCGGCGCCAACCCGGGTGAGGCCCTCGCCGCCGCCGGCGCCAACCCGGGTGAGGCCCTCGCCGCCGGCGCCAACCCGGGTGAGGCCCTCGCCGCCGAGGCAGCTGCCTTCGCCGCCGCGCGCCGCCTCGCCGATCTCGTGCTCCCCGCCCGTCGCCGTGAGCCGCCTCTTCGACGGCGCCGCACCTGAGTCGGCGCCGCCTCCGGCCCATCCGCGCCCGACGAACACGGCGCCCGGTCCGCTGCCCGGAAGATCGGGAAACCCTGTCGAGGCGGAGCCTCCACGCCGGGCGCATCTCCCGCCGAAGCGCGCCGCGCGCCGAAGTCGCCCGCAAAACGACCGCAGCGCATCGCGGCTAGCCGCTGGACGGGCCTCATGGATGTGGGGGAAATCGGCACGTCCTGCGAGCTCGCGGCATCTATCTCTGTTCGGAGGTGCTTATGCGCGCGCGACGCAGGGTCGCTTGGTTGCTCAGCGGGGGGCTGCTCACCGCCGGCGCGGGGTGTGCCAGCGACGAACCGGAGGTGCTTGGCGCCGCTCGCCTCGCGGTCGCCGCGGGCGCGGACCGCGCCGTGCACGCGCCCGACGCGCTCGGACCCCAGCACGACGCGGCCATCGCCGCCAACGCCGACGCCAGCATCCTCGTCGCCGCGTACACCGATCCGCGCGGCGCGCTCGCCAGCCCGATCAGCCTGTCCGGCGTCGCGCGCTCCGCCGACGGAGGACGGACCTTCTCCGAGGTGCTCGGCCCGAACGGCGAGGCAGCGCTGCCCTCGGCCACCGGCGGCCAGGTGCTCGGCGCGCCCCGCGTCGTCCACGATCCGCGCCGCGACGTGTTCGTCAGCTCGTCCACCTACGTTCGCCCGGCCGACGGCCTGCAGGGCCTCTGCCTCCACGCCTCCAGCGCCGGCAGCGCCGCCGGGACCTCCTGGTCCGCGCCCGTCGAGGTGACGCCCGCGTTCGTCGCGGGGGAGATCGCGGAGCAGGCCTCCATCGACGTCAACGCGGCGACCGGGCGGCTCTCCGCAACCTGGGTCCAGCGCGGCGCGCGCGGCGCGGGCGCTCCCCGGATCCTCTACAGCCACTCCGACGACCTCGGCCAGACCTGGTCGGCCGCCGTGGCGCTCGCGCAGGCGCCGGCCGGCGGCGATCTCGACGGCCCGAGCGCGCGCGTCCTCCCGGGGACGACCGACGGCGACGCGATCGTCTACGCCGTCTGGCGCGCCATCGAGCCCGGCACCTCCCTCCGCAACATCGGCTGCCGCCGCTCCACCGACGGCGGCGTCACCTGGGGACCGACCGTCCTCCTCGACGACACCGGCTACCCCCCCGAAGACCTGATCCCCGGCGTCGACCACGCCAGGAGCTCCCCGTCGATCGACGTCGACCCCGCCACGCAGCAGGTCTACGTCGTCTACCAGCGGTCCGGCGACCAGGGCACGGGGGACATCGCCCTGCGCACCTTCACGGGCCAGTGCGCCTCCGGCCCCCCCGTCCTCCTCAACAGCGATCCAGGGCGCGATCGGGCCCAGGTCTTCCCCTTCGTCGCCGTCGATCGGTCGACCGGCACCGCGCACGTCGTCTTCTACGACCAGGGTGTCGCGACCTCCGGCGACCTGACCGAGGTTGTGCACACGGCGTCGGTCGATCAAGGCGCCGCCTGGAGCCCGCCCGCGCCGATCTCGGACCGCCCCTTCCACGCGGGCCACGGCAACGACGCCAGCCGGCCGAACCTGGGAGAGCGCATCGGAGGCGTCGCGCTCGCCGGCGAGCTCTACAGCGTGTTCAGCAGGGCGGGCGACGCACCCAGGTTCGATGAGGGGCAGCCGGCGTCGGCCTCCCTGATTGCGCCGAACGTCTATCTCGACACCCTCGACGAGTTCGCGCGCGTCCCCCCGCTGCGCGCCGCGGGCACCCGGATCGCGGACCCGGGTTGCGGCGCCCTCGCGAACGAGCGCATCGACCCGGGGGAGCTCGTCGAGGTCGGCGTCTACCTGGAGAACTACCTCGCCAACCCGGTCTCCGGCAGGACGACCGTCTCCGGGGTCACGGCCACCCTCGCCACCGAGACGCCCTCCGTGACCGTCGTGCGGCCGAGCGCCACCTACCCCGAGATCGAGCCGCTCCGCGTCGCCGCGAGCGACGCGCCCTTCCTCCTCCGCACGGACCGGGACTTCACCCCCGGAGCCCCGATCGACCTGACGCTCACGGTGAGCTCCGATCAGGGCACGATCGCGCTGTCCATCCAGCTCGAGACCGGCGGCCCGGGGACCCCGGACGTCCTCCTCCGCCAGGATTTCGACGCCGCGAGCGCGCCCGCGCTGCCCTCCGGCTGGCGGTCGGAGCGCGCCGGCGGGCCGGCCTCCACCTCAACCTGGGTCGTTGCGCAGACCCTGACGCCCGGCAACAACGCGGCCTTCCACGACGAAGAGCCAACCACGGCGCACGTCGCCCTCGTGTCGCCCGCCGTGACGATCCCGGAGAGCTCCGGAAATTCCAGTGTCACGCTCGATTTCGACCTCACCTACGAGCTGGAGGACGATCCGCAGAAGCTCGTCCAGGCGTTCGACGGACTGACGTTGCGCGTCGAGGACCTCACGGCCGGCGCCGCGCCGCGGGCGGTCCTCGCGGAGGCGTTCGCCGAGCAGATCGTGACGGGCGCGCGCCACCACTTTCCCAAGCACCTCCCGGCCCTGGACGACCCCGACTACCTCTCGGATCAGTCGGTCTGGTCCGGCAGCTCCGGCGGGAGCAAGCGGGTGTCGATCCGCTTCCCCGGCGAGGGGATGCGCGGGCGGACCGTCCAGCTCCGCTTCGACTACACGCAGGACGACAGCCAGATCTGCACGGACGTGGGGCGCACCGGCCCGTGCGGCGTCGCGATCGACAACGTCGTGCTCGCGGCGGTGCCGGTCGCTTCCGGGGCCTGTGGGGCGGATCTGGCGATTACGCTGACGGACGCGCCGGATCCGGTGTCGCCCGGCGCGCAGCTCACCACGACGATCACCGTCGCCAACGAGGGGCCCGGCGACGCGACCGACGTTGAGGTCACGTCCGTCCTGCCGGCAGGGGCGAGCTTCGTCAGCGCCTCCGGGGCCGACTGGACGTGCAACCTGGGTGACGACGGGCTCGTGTGCCGGCGCGCGTCGCTCGCCGCCGGGGCGAGCGCGTCGATCGCGGTCACCGTGGTTGCGCCCGCGCTCGCGCCGCCCGCGGTCGCCGCCGAGGTCGAGACCACGGCGGAGGTCACCGCGCGCGAGCACGATTCCGACCCGGCGGACAACGAGGACAAGGAGGAGACCGTCGTCTCGATACCGGCCCGTCTGACCGGGTTCATGACCGTCCTCACCGACCGCGAGGCCAGGGACAACGCGGTGTATTCCGTGCTCATCCACAACGGCGGGGGGCGGCAGCAACCCGACAACCCGGGGTTCGAGTTCGTCGACGTGCTCCCGCCGGAGCTCGCGCTGAACGGCGCGTTCGTGGAGAAGGGCGCGGTCTCGTCCGACCCCTCCACCAACACCGTCGGATGGAACGGGACGGTCGAGCCCGGGGAGTGGGTGGTCATCACGATCGACGCGCGGATCAGGCCGCTCACCGAGGGGCTCGTCGTGGTGAACCAAGGCGCCCTCTCCTTTGACGCTGACTCGGATGGCA
Organism: Sorangium sp. So ce119; assembly: GCF_051524405.1. Classification (NCBI taxonomy): domain Bacteria; kingdom Pseudomonadati; phylum Myxococcota; order Polyangiales; family Polyangiaceae; genus Sorangium; species Sorangium sp. So ce119. Next base: position 2,429,489 of record NZ_CP150310.1, read on the forward strand.
TCAACGAGTCGACCGTGTCCACGGACGAGCCCCTGTTCGCCGGCTCCGCCGATCCGACGGTGTTCACCGTGGTGCCCGCCATTTGCGGAGACGGCGTGCTCGGACGGGGCGAGGCGTGCGACGACGGGAACGCGATGAACGGCGATTGCTGCTCGGCGCTGTGCGCCCCGGAGCCGCCGACGGTGCTCTGCCGCCCCTCCGGCTCGCTCTGCGATCCGGGGGAGTACTGCGATGGCGCGGGGCGCTGCGCGGACAACGTGCTCCTGCCGGACGGCGCGTTCTGCGGTGACTTCGACATCTGTAACGGCATCGAGCGTTGCTTCGAGGGCTCTTGTGTGAGCGACGTCCCTCTCGACTGCGATGATGGGGATCCGACGACCACGGACGAATGTCATTATTTCTTCGGCTGCCGCAACACGCCGACCTCCACACCCGTTGACGGCGCAGGGGGCAGCGCGGGCAGCGGCCACGGAGGAGGGCCCGCGGAAGATCCGGTCGGCGGCGGCGGCGCAGGGGATGGCGCCGCGGGAGGGATGGCGGAAGGCGGCGGCGGCGCCGGGGGCGGCCGCGACACGAGCGGCGGCAATGCGGGAGGCTCGGCCCCGGGCGCGGGAGGCTCGGGCGCGGGAGGCTCGGCCCCGGGCGCGGGAGGCTCGGCCCCGGGCGCCGGCGGGGAGTGCGGCGCCGACGGCAGCGGCGGCGCCGGCGGAGGCGGAGATGCGGCGGGCGGGGAAGGGGAGGCGGGCCACGCCGAGGGCGGCGCGCCCTCCGAGCCGTGCTGCTGCCTCAGCTTCCGCTGCAGCTACGCCGCGATGGGCGGCCCGACCGGCCACGCGCCGGGCGCGGCCCGCAACCCCGCGCTGCTCGGCCTCCTCCTCGCGCTCGGCATCGCGCGTCGCGCCCGCCGCCGCCAGCGCTGACGGCCGCGTCCGCGCGCGCCGTCCCCCGAGATCACTTGTAGAGGAAAACCCCCTTCAGGTCCTCGGTCTGCGAGATGGGTGTGCCGTCCTTCTTCGATGTGGCCCGGAACTGATAGATCATCCCCGAGACCAGCTCCGGACCGCCATACTCGACGGTGACGTTCTCGCTCCCGGACACCCTGGGCACCTCCAGGTCCTCCCAGATCTTCTCCCCGAGCGCGTCGAACAGGCTCACCTCATACATGTCCTCGCTGGAGTCGTCCTCGAAGACGAACGTCGGCGTCCCGCTCACCTCGTCCATCCTGCTCGCGCCGGGCGAGACGACGGCGAGCGCGCCCGTCACCTTGAACGACTCCTGGACAGGCTGATCGCCGCCCGCGACCGTGATGCGCACGATCTCGGTGCCGCCGATCGACGTGTCCGGATCCCGCACGAGCGCGTCGTTCTCGAACGCGGCGAGGATCACGTACTCGCCGTCGGGCACCCCGGCGATCGAGAACTCCCCGGTGACGTTGCCTTGCCGGAGCCCCCTCGGGGTCTCGCCGCGCGCGGTCGCCTCATCGAACGTATCGGCCACGACGAGGATGACCGAGGTCGCGTCCCCGTCCGGCGCATTCACGATCTCGACCTTGCCGCTCACGACCGCCGTGGCCTCCCCGGTGGCGTGCAGGTCCACGCCCGTCGTCTCCTTGCCCGCGCTGACGGTCGCGCTCGCCGTGTCGAGCGCGAGCCCGGCGCCATAGCCCCTCACCGTGACCTCGCCCGCGGCCACGTTGAAGATCGTGTAGCTGCCGTCGAGATCGGCCGCGCCCGTGGCGCCGCCCGCGACGAGCAGCGTCCCGCCCGGCTCGTCGGCGTGGACGACGCCGGAGACCGAGCCGAGCCCATCGCTCTCCGCGAGCGGCAACAGCGCGATCTCGGTGGCCGCCGACGCGACGGAGAGCGGCGTACCCGCCGCGGTCGAGAGATCGATCGGCAGCGCGACCCGCGGCGCCTTCGGGAAGGTCTCGTACGCGAGCGCGTCGGCGCGCAGCGTGACATCGGTCTTGACCGGTGCGCCGTTCGCGTCGCGCCGGGCCGGCACGGCGAGCTCGTAGGTCCCGTCTTCCTTCGTGACCGCCACCCGGGAGATCACGGCGTCGTTCGCGTCGCGCGCCAGCACCCGCGCGCCCGCGATCGCCTTGTCGTCGAGCGAGTTGTAGACCCGACCCTTCAGCGTCACCGGCGCGAAGCACGCGGGCTCGGCCCCCTCCACCTCCTCGCACACCTGAGGCGCGGCGCACCCTGTCTGTTCGGACACCGAGCAGCTCTTCGGCTGACCCTCGTCGTCTCCGCCACACCCCACCCCGATCAAGGCGCAAAGCACCCCAGCAGCCATCGAGCGCATCACCATGGACTGGTCTCCTTTCAAACTCTCTCTCGCCGCAGGTCAGCTCGTCGGCTCGCGGGCCATCGGCGCCGCGGCCCCGGGCTCATCCCCGACTCGCTCGGAGGCAATACACCACAGGCACACAGCGAGCACAGAGGAGCGTGATCACAGCTCCTCATGTCTCCTGCGTTCCTCGTGGTTCGCTCCCCGCCCCCGAATCCAGGGAGAAAACGACGGATGAAACGTCAGTTCACAACGGGCTGGCAGCAGCCGGTGATACAGTAGTGGTCCGACGCACAGGGATCCTGGCCAGCGAGCCCGCACGGCTGGACCCCCGGCGCGCACTGGCCCCCGGAGTCGCCGCCGGACCCGCTGCCGCCGGTCCCGGGCGCGCCGCCGGCTTCGCCGCCGCCAGCGCCGGCGCCGTCGCCGCCGGCGCCGCTGCCGCCAGCGCCGGTGCCCGTCTCGAAGCAGTCGGCGGGGAGCGTGTCCTTGCCGAGGCACAGCTCGCAGCGGCCGCAGTGGTTGAGGCAGGCGTCGACGGGGGTGCAGGGCTCGCAGCGGCTCGGGTCGGAGATGCCGTCGCGTGAGCACGAGCCTTCGCCGGTACCGTCGGCGTCCGACCCGAGCCAGACATAGAGGCCGCTGCCGGCGGGCAGCTCGCAGCAACCGAAGCAGTCGCAGCCGTTCGGCGTGAGCGGACCGCAGGTGTCGTGGCAGACGTCGGACTGCTCCATGTCGAGCTCGCTACAGCTCCTGCCCTGGGCGCCGGGTGTCGAGGCCGCCGCGTTGTAGGCGCACATCGTCCCGTTGATGGACTCGGGGTGATAGCCGGGCGCGACCTCGTTCGGATCGCACTGGTGGTTCCAGTGACAGTCGTCGTTGCCCGATCCGGAGTCCTGGTCGAAGTAGCAGTCGACGGTGCACGCCGGCCCGGCCTGGCCGGGGATCCCGCCGTAGTAGCTGTCCTCGGTGTTGTCGCACGCGCCGAGGCAGTCCGGATCCTGCGAGTCGAGGAGCCCGTCGTCGTCGTTGTCGATGAGATCCCCGCACTGGTACGTCTTGCCCTGGCACATGACGATGGTCGTCGGGGTCGGGATCACGCCGCCGCCCGCCGTGCCGGTGCCGGCTCCAGCCCCCCCACCGCCACTCGCGCTGCCGCCGCCGCTGGCGCTGCCGCCGCCGCTGGCGCTGCCGCCGCCGCTGGCGCTGCCGCCGCCGCTCGCGCTGTCCCCGGCGCCCGCGCCGCCGGACGGGGCGGCGCCATCCACGGCGCTGTCGCTGCAGCCGGCGCCGAGGGTGAATCCGAACAGGGTGGTCAGGAGTGAAAAAGAGAGCGGCAGAGCAGGGCGCATGATGTCTCCGGATGTGGCGCCGGCGCTCCCATCCCCAGCGCGGGCTGCGGAGCGGCGTTCCGGCGCGTTCAGCCAGAGCAGTTACACCGCCGCAACGCCACGGCTCACGAAAATGCACGACGGTGAGTCGGCAGAGCCCGCCCGCATCCGGAGCTGGCCGTGGGGCGACAACCCACCGTGTGTTTCAGGGAGCCACGGAGAGGGCTATCTCTCTATCTTTCCCTCTCCCGTGTCGTCTCTGGTGTCGTGGCGGTTTCCTTCACCTTCGTCGGGACGCCCACCCGGAACGCCGGACGAGGCCCAGCGCGGCCGCGAGGAGCGCCGCGAGGCCGACGGGCGCGCCGCTGCCGCCGCCGCGCTGGAACGCGCACACAAGGCCGGATGAGACCTCCGGCTCCGTCGGGTCGGCGCCGCCCGCGCCGCTCCCGTCGCAGGCGTCGCCCGTCCCGTCGGCGTCGCCGTCGGCCTGATCCGCGTTGGCGACGCGCGGGCAGTTGTCGTCGCCGTCCGGCACGCCGTCGTCGTCGTCGTCCTCGTCATCGACGTCGCACGCGTCCCCCTGATCGTCGTCGTCGCCGTCGGCCTGATCGGGGTTCGCGACCGCGGCGCAGTTGTCCGACGCGTCCAGCACGCCGTCGCCGTCGTCGTCGTCGTCGCACGCGTCCCCCTGCCCGTCGCCGTCGCTGTCGGCCTGATCGGGGTTGGGCTCCTCGTCGCAGTTGTCCGCCGCGTCGGTCAGGCCGTCGCCGTCCGCGTCGTCGCAGGCATTCCCCACCTGGTCGTCATCGGAGTCCGTCTGATCGGGGTTCGGCGCGTCCGGGCAGTTGTCCGCGTCGTCCGCGATGCCGTCGCCGTCGCGGTCGACGTCGGCGGCGAGGTCGCACGCGTCGCCGCGGCCGTCGTCGTCGCCGTCGGCCTGGTCCTGGTTCGACACGTGCTGGCAGTTGTCCTCCGCGTCCGGCGCGCCGTCGTTGTCGTCGTCGTCGTCGCACGCGTCGCCGAGCTCGTCGCCGTCCGTGTTCTCCTGGAACAGGTTGGGCACGACAGCGCAGTTGTCTTCCCAGTCGACAATGCCGTCGTCGTCGCTGTCCGGATCGCAGGCGGTCCCGATGCCATCGCCGTCCGTGTCCTCCTGGTCCGGGTTCGGATCCGCCGGGCAGTTGTCCTCCGCGTTGAGCAGCCCGTCGCCGTCAGCGTCGATGTCCGGCTCGCAGAAGTCGCCGATGCCGTCGGCGTCGCCGTCCTCCTGGTTCGGATTGCGCGTGGTGGGGCAGTTGTCGCAGGCGTCACCGTGCTTGTCGTCGTCCGCGTCCTGCTGGAGCGGGTTCGCCACAGCGGGGCAGTTGTCGACGTCGTTGGCGAGCCCGTCGTCGTCGTCGTCCGCTCCGGTCGCGTTGTCGTCGCACAGGTCGCCGATGCCGTCGCCATCGGCGTCGGCCTGGTCATCGTTCGACGCGACAGGACAGTTGTCGTCGGCATCGATGACGCCGTCGTCGTCGTCATCCTCGTCGCAGGTGTCGCCGACGCCGTCCCCCTCCGTGTCCCGCTGGTCCGGGTTCACCGCGACAGGACAGTTGTCGCAGTCGTCGCCGAGGCCGTCTTCGTCCGAGTCCCGCTGGTCCGGATTGGCCACGACAGGGCAGTTGTCGTTCGGATCGGCGACCCCGTCGAGATCGGTGTCGTCCTCCGCCCACACCGTCGCCGGCACGAGCAGCGCCATCAGGCCTGCCGTGAGCCCCACCCTCCACCGCCGACCGCGCGACCTCACGCCCCATGTCCCCGCACGCTTCATCGCGCCTCCGTCCTTCATGGCGACAGCTTCGTCACGAACACGTCCGTGCCCTCGCCGCCCTCGAGCTGCTTCTCGCCGAACCGCACGTTCCCGGTGAACGCGCCGGTCACGAACACCTGCCGCTCCCGGTCGACCGCCACGCCGGTCGCCCGGTCCGCGCCCGACCCGCCGAAGCGGTGGCTCCACCGGTAGCCGCCCTCGGGATCGAGCTTGGCCACGAACACGTCGTCGTCGCCCGCGCTCTCCACCGGCCCGCCCGCGAGCGCGGCCTCCCCGCGGAACCCGCCGACGACGAGCACGTCGCCCGTCCCGTCGACGAGGAGCTGACCCAGCGACGCGCCCCGCTCGCCGATGACCCGGCTGTAGCGGTGCTCGCCCCGCGGACCGAGCTTGGCCACGAACACCGCCTCCCGCGCCTCGGCCGTCCGGGGGCCCCCGCCGAGATCGATCGTGCCGCCGAACTCGCCGCCCACGATCACGTCGCCCGCCCCGTCCACCGCCACGGCCCGCGCCCGCTGCAGCCCCGCGTCGCCGAAGCGCTGGCTCCAGCGGTGCTCGCCGAGCGCGTCGAGGCTCGCCACGAACACGTCGAGATCCCCGGCGCTCTCCAGCGGCTCGCCGCCGAGGTCGAGCGTCCCGCCGAAGTCGCCGACGACGACCGCGTTGCCGTTCTCGTCCACCGCCACGGCGCGCGCCTGCTGATCGAAGCCGTCGCCGAACCGCCGGCTCCAGAGCGGCGCCCCGTCGGCGTCGAAGCTCGCCACGAACACGTCGCTGCCGCCGGCGCTCTCGAGCCGATCCCCGCCGATCGTCAGCACGCCCGAGAAGCGACCCGCCACGACGATGCGCCCCGTCGCGGTCGCCGCCACCCCCGTCGCCGCCTGGAAGCCCCGGCCGCCGAGCGGCTGCAGCCACAGCTCCCGCCCCTCGGCGTCGAGCCGCGCGACGTAGCCGTCCCGCCCGCCGGCGCTCGTCCGCGGCGCGCCGCCGAACGCCAGCGTTCCGGAGAACTCCCCCGCGACCAGCAGGCCCTCGTTCCCGTCCGTCGCGAGCGCGTTCACGATCTGCGGGTCGAACGCCCCGAAGCGCTTCAGATCGAGCCCCGCCCCGTCGTCGGCCGCGAGCCGCGCCCAGAAGACGTTCTCCACGCCGATCGGGGTCACGCTCCGGTCGTCGAGCGCCACGCCCTCCGCCGCGGTGAGCCTGCCGAGGAGCGCCGCGGCGCGGTCGTCGGCCACGGCCACGCTCGCCCCCGCCAGCTCCCCGTCGCCCCCGAGCGCGCGCGCCCACTGCACCTCACCGCCCGACGGCGGCGCGCCGCCCCCCGCGCCGCCGGCGCCCTCGGGACCCGGCAGGCTGAGCTCCGGCGCGCACCCGAGCGCCGCCCAGCCGAACGCCGCGCCGGCCGCAGTCAGGCGAGATTTTTGTGCCCACATCAGAAAACTCCCTGCCAGATCACGCCGCGCGTGGTGGGGGTGACGAGCGGCACGAGCGACGCGGCCCGCTCGGCGCCCGCGGCGCCCGCCCCGGGCCGCAGGAGGATGCCGCCCACGGCCGCGCCGACGCCGGCGAGCCCCACGGCGCCGAGGGTCAGCGACAGGCCCAGGCTCCGGTTCCAGCGCGCCCGGAGCGCCTCCATGCTCTCGAAGTCGTGGACGCGCCGGTCGCACACGGAGCCGGGGCAGTCCTTCTCGACCCTGTCGCGCGCGGCCGCGTGGTCGATCGCGAACGCCACGCTGCCCCCGAGCGCCGCGAGCCCCACGCCGCCCGCCGCCCACGCCCACAGCGGCACCGGCGCGCGGGGCTCCGCCGGCGCGCCCGCGGGCGGGGGCTCCACGCCGCCGGGCGCGGGCTCCGTGGCGCTCCCCGGGACGAGGGCGATGCGGACCTCCACCGGCGCGCGCTCCGCCTCCTTCAGCGTCACCTCCTGCCGCTCGGTCCGGAAGCCGGGCGCCGTCACCACCACCTCGTGGCGACCCGGGTTGAGCTTGCGGGGGTAGGGCAGCGCCGCGCGCGGGATCGGCTGGCCGTCGACCCGCGCCTCGATCCGGTCGAGCGACGCGCCCTCGACGCGCAGCACGAGCGACGGGATGCGCGCCTCGAGCTGCTCGACGAGCGCCGCGGCCGCCGCCCGCGCCTGCGTGAACGCCGCGGGCTCCTCCTTGCCGAGGGGCAGGTGGACGACCTCGTACGCCGTCTCCCGGGCCTCGATCAGCCGGCCGAGCGCCTCGTCGGCGCGCGCCAGGTCGAGCCCCGTCGTGGGGACGCGCACGAGCGCGTGGGCCGCCTGGAAGTCCTCGCGGGCGCCGGCGACGTCCCCGGCGTCGCGCTTCTTGCGCCCCTCGATGAGGAGCGTCCGCGCTGTCTGACGATCGGCCGCCGTGGGCTCGGCCCGCGCCGGGAGCGCCCCGGCCACCGAGAGGACAGCCAGGGCTATGCCTGCGGCGCGGGAGGCGCGAGGGCGGAGCAAACGCATGTCATCACCAAGCTGCCGGGACCGCCCCGGACCACCCGGTCATGCTCGCACGCCGCTCGCGCGGGGGTCAATCAGGTGGCCGGGCGATTCTGAGGCACGGACACGGCCGATACAGGGACGGGGACGACCTCCGGCGCCCGCGGCGGCGTCACGGAATCGCCAGCGCCCGCGGGCGCCTCGACCGGCTCGGCCGGCGCGAGATCGGCCGTCGCGGGGCCGCGGAGCACCCGGCCCATCGCATCGAAGCGCGCGCCGTGACAGCGGCAGTCCCAGCTCCGCTCCGCGGGATTCCACGACACGACGCCGCCGAGGTGAGAGCACATGGCCGACATCGCGTGGAGCTGCCCCTGCGGATCGCGGTAGACGGCGAGCTTCTTCAGGCCCCTGCGCACGACCGCGCCGGAGCCCGGCGCGATGTGCGCCGCGTCGTCGACATCGCCCTTGCCGAGCCACGAGGCGTACTGGCACGCGACGTTGAGGTTCTCCTTCACGTACTCGGAGACCGCGGCCAGGCTGAGGTTCACGCGCGTGGGATCGAAGACCGACGCCAGCGGGTTGTCGCGGCCCTGCACGAGATCCGAGATCACGAGCCCGGCGATCGTCCCGTGGGTCATCCCGTTGCCGCAGTCGCCCGTCGAGATCAGGATGCGCGAGCCGCTCTTGACCCGGCCGATGTAGGCGAGCCCGTCGACCGTCTCCATCACCTCGCCGGACCAGCGGTGCAGCACCTCGCCGGCCTGCGTGAAGCGCTCCCTCGCCCAGGCCTCGAGGCGCGCGTGGCGCTGGTCCGCGTCGCTGGCCTGGCCCGTCTTGTGGTCCTCGCCGCCCACGATGAGCACCTCGTCGGGGCCGTCGGCGCCGTCGACGTTGGCCAGGCGCACGTAATGGAACGGATCGGCCGTGTCCCAGTAGAGGCCCGGCGGGACGGCGCCTCGGGGCATGCGCAGGCCGATGACGTACGTCCGGTAGCCGGCCTGCTTCATGTGCACGCTGATGCGGGGGATGAACGGCGAGTTCGTGGCGAGCACGGCCTCGCTCGCGACGATCTGGCGCCCGCGGGCCGTCTTGACGACGACCTTGTGAGGCTCCGCGTCCTCGTCGACGTCGGTCACGTGCGCCAGGGTGTAGAGCTTGCCGCCGTCGCGCTCGATCGCCCGCGCGAGCCCCGCGAGGTACCGGCGGATATGGAACTGCGCCTGATCGGGGAAGCAGACCGCGGGCCCGGTGTCGAAATCGAGCAGCGGCGCCCGGTCGACGTAATGGACCGAGCCGAGCCCGGCGCGGTGCGCCGCCTCGATCTCGTCGCGGAGCGTGCTCGGGGGCGACCCCGGGGCCGTGTAGAGATAGCCGTGCACGCGCCGGAAATCGCAGTCGATCTCCTCCTCCTTGACGATCCGCTCGATGGTGTCGATCGCCGCCGTGTGGCCCCGCGCCGCGCGGCGCAGGTGGCCCGCGCTGTGGAGCTTCGCGAGCGACGCCCAGCGCCTGTCGAGCGCGTGGGTGATGTGCGCGGTGGTGAGCCCCGACTCGCCGCCGCCGACCGCCCCGTTGTCCAGGACGACGACGCGCTTGCCCGCCTTCGCGAGGAGATACGCCGTCGTCAGCCCGGCGATCCCGGCGCCCACCACGCACACGTCCGCCGTGTGATCGGCCGCGAGGGGGGCCATCGGTGAGATGACAGCGTGGGTCCAGACGGTGTTCTTGTCGTAAGCTCGCTCCGTCATAATGTCTCCACGGGTGGACGCCGAGGGCTGCACCCCGGCGCCGGTTCATCGGTGATCGATCGTATCCGTCGTGTCCGTCGGTGGTGGTGTCGGTCGTCGCGATCGTGTCAATCGCCTCCGGAGAGGCGTCGTGAAGGAGAGACAACCCCGCGCGTCACGAGTCGCGCCTCGACAGCGTGACCAGCAACCCGTAATGGTCGGAGAAGCCGCTCTTCACCTTCTTCTTGCCGGCCTCGATCGTGAGGCTCGAGCGCATGATCTGGGTCCCGGACACCTGGCCCTCGAAGCCGCGCAGGAGGACGTGATCGATGAGGAGCCCGCGGGTGCCCTTGCCGCCGTCGAGGGGATTGTCGAAGCAATACGTGCACTTCGCGTCCTCCTGGGACGCGTAGTGGTTCACGAACCCGCGCGCGAGCAGCCGATCGTAATGGGCGGGCAGGCGCGCCGAGATCGAGGGCGCTATCGCGGGGCCGGTGTTGAGATCGCCGAGGAGGAGCGTCGCGCCGCGGCCGCCCGTCTTCCGGTCCACGTAGGCGAGGAGCGCGTCGATCTGCGCCGACTGGTCCTTCTGCCATGACGTGTTGCGGGGGTGCGGGACGCCCTCCAGGCTCGCCGTGAGGTGGGTGCAGAAGACGTGGAGCTCGCCGATCGACGGGGGTGAGAGCCGGGTATAGAGCACGGCGCGGCGATCGATCGCGGACGGGAGCACGAGCGAGTCGCGCTCGAGGATCTCGGCGTTCGTCAGGACGGCCGTGCCCGAGGCCCCGGAGTAGGCCTCCGGGGCCGTCGCGCCGCCGGCGCGCGCGGGGGGACGCACGCCGGCGGCGCTCTTCGGTTGCGTGCGAACGCACGCTTGCGCAAGCTCGTCAGGCCCCTTCCGCGGGTTCGCGGCGAGGCAATTGAAGCAATCGGGCGACAGGCTGGTGAGCCTCGCCGAGCAGCTCTGGAGGAGGCACGGCAGCAACGCGTGCTGGGTCAGGCCGGCGCAGCGCTGCGCCGCGCACGCCACGAGCGGATCGGTCTCCTGCCTCGAGCACCCTCCGTCCTCGTGGCCAGGGGGCAGCCGGAACGTGCCGGGCAGGGTGCTGGACGTCGCGGCGACGAGCTTCTGCCAGTGCTCCTCGAGCCAGAACTCCTGCACGCAGAGCAGGTCGACGGGCTGCTCGGCGAGCGCGCGGATCAGCGGCTCCGCGCGCTCGTCCACGTACTTCAGCACGCCCATCGCGAGCCCGCCGTTGTAGGTGGCCACGCGAAATGGCGTCGCTGGCTTCGGCCCGACGCCCTCGCGCGCCGCGCCCTCCGGCGCCGCGGCCTGCGGCGGGGCGCCGCCCTCCGGCGCGCCGGCGCTCTCCCGCGCGCGGCCCTTGTCGCCGCCGCAGGCGAGGAGCGCGAGCGCGCAGAGGAGCGTTGCGCTCCGAAGCAAGGCCTTCCGCATCAGGCTGCTGGACTATGCAGGTGGCGTACCTCGCTTCATTTCAAGCGAGGCGGGGCGCAATCGGCGAGGAGTCGCCGCGCGGCAGGGACAATCGGGGTGAGGCATTCCGCCACGATGGGGCAGGCCTGCACTGCGCGTGGGCGTGCGAGGTCGACGCGCGGCCGCGAGCCAGCGGCGCTGCGCGCAGGCGCGACGCTCGCGCGAGGCCGGAGCGCGCAGCGGGGTAAGGGCGATCGCCGCTGTCGCGGCGCGCGCTCGGGGCGGACGCGAAAGGTAGCAGGATGTCGCTCAAAATTGCCCAGGCACCAGCTTGATTCGATCCGCGCACACGCGTACTCCAGCCTTTGCGGCACGGCGGATGAGGAGGTTCGAAAGCCCACAGCGGCGGGCAGCGAACCCTGGCTCCACCGAACCCCCCGCGGCGGGGGCTCCTCGTCGATGCATGGAGGAAGAATGAAAGAGCACTTCGTGACGAAAGTGGCCCAGCTCGCTCTCCTGACGAGCATGGGGCTGCCCCTGGGCTGCGACGGCTGCGACTCGGACCCTGGGGGCGGCACCACGGCGTCCTCGAGCAGCGCCGGAGGCGCCGGCGGGGAGGGCGGCGAAGGCGGCGCGGGCGGGCAAGGCGGAGCCGGAGGCGCCGGCGGGCAAGGCGGAGCCGGAGGCGCCGGCGGCAGCAACGAAGGCGGCGCTGGCGGACAAGGCGGAGCCGGAGGCGCCGGTGGGCAAGGCGGAGCCGGAGGCGCCGGTGGGCAAGGCGGAGCCGGAGGCGCCGGCGGGCAAGGCGGAGCCGGAGGCGCCGGCGGCAGCGGCGAAGGCGGCGCTGGCGGTCAAGGCGGATTCGCGGGCACCGGCGGGCAAGCTGGCGTCGGGGGCGCCGGGGGAAGCGGCGAAGGCGGGGCTGGCGGCACGGGCGGCAGCGGCGGCGGCGAGCCGCCCGCGTTCCTCGGAGAGGCCCTCTGGGGGATCGGCGCCGGCGACCAGGAGAACGACCGCGTCGAGGCGATCGCGTCGGATCAGGACGAGAACATCGTTCTCGTCGGCGGCTTCGAGAAGGCGGTCAACTTCGGTGGAGAGGGCGATGGCCTGGTGAGCGAGGGCCGCCACGATGTCTTCGTCGTGAAGCTCGACGCGGCGGGCGGCCACCTCTGGAGCAGGCGTTTCGGCGATGGAGCCGATCAGTACCCGTTCGCGGTGGCGACCGACTCGAGCGGCAACATCGTTGTTGCCGGCGAGTTCCAGGGGACCCTCAACTTCGGCGAGGACCCGAGCACCGCGCTCGTGAGCGCCGGCGGGCGGGATCTCTTCGTCGCCAAGCTCGACGCCGAGGGCAATCACCTCTTCAGCAAGCGCTTCGGCGACGCGCTCGATCAGTACGCCACCGCCGTCGCCGTCACGGGCGACGACGAGATCGTGATCCTCGGCGTCGCGAACGGCAGCATCGACTTCAGCGAGGACGCCGGGGCCGCGCTCACGGGCACCGGCGACTCCAACGCCGTCGTCGCCAAGCTCGACGCCGACGGCGGTCACCTCTGGAGCAAGCGCTTCGGATCGATCGACAGCTGGCAGCGCTTCCGCAGCATCGCTGTCAGCGACTCGGCCCTCTACGCGACCGGCGCCTTCGGCGGCATCCTCGAGATCGACGGCGCGGTCGTGGAGAGCTCCACCGAGGGCGAGGCCTCCGGCGCGGGCGGCGGCGGCGGTGAGCCGATTTACGGCATCGACGGACTGGTCCTCCGGCTCGACCTCGCCTCGGGCGGCCTCGTCTGGGCCAGCCCGCTCGGCGGCGCGGGCGAGCAGTTCGCGAAGCTCGTGAGCCTCGGCATCGACGGCAACCCCGTCGTGGTCGGCAACTACGGGGCGGCGTTCCGGGTCGGGACCACGGACATCGAGCTCTCCGCGCCGGGGGAGTACGACCTCTACCTCGCCCGGCTCGACGCCGAGTCGGGCGCGCCGCTCGCCGCGCGCGGGCTGCCGTCCACGGGCGACGAGTTCGTGTGGGGCCTCTCCCAGGATCCCTGGGGCAACCACGTGCTGAGCGGCTACTTCACCGGGTCGCTGGCGCTCGGCGGGGAGCCGATCGCTGTCGGCGCGCCTGCGTCGGGCGACGCGTTCGTCGCCAAGCTCACCCCGGACTTCTCCGAGCCGCTGTGGGCCGACGTCTACCGGGATCAGTTCTACTCGTTCATCACGGCCCAGGCCGTCACGGCCAGCGGCAACACCGTCGTTGCCGGCCTCTTCTTCGGCGAGCGGATCGAGCTCGGCGGCGGCCTCTCCGCCATCGAGCACAGCGCGCCCGCCCGGGACCTCGACAACGGCGACGTCTTCGTCGTGACCGTGTCCCCGTAGCGCCCCGGCCAGCGCGGCGCGCGGCCGCGCCCGGGCGGGCCACCCGGACCACCCGACCCCCAGAACGCCAAGGGCGCCAGGAGACCGCAGGGGTCGATTCCCCTGCGTCCCCGGCGCCTCAGGTGAGGGGCGCTGACATCAGCGCGGCCTCGGCGGCTCAGTGGCTCTGCTGGCCAGCGTTCGCGTGCTGCTCGTGGCTGCTGCTGCGCTCGCGTTGCTCGTCCTCGCGCTCCGGCTCGTTCTGGGGGTTGTTCGAGCCGTCGCCCCGGGCCTCGCCGCCCTTGCGGCCGATCTGGGCCATGTGGCTGCGGTTCTGGCTCACGGCCGCGCCGCCCTTGCGGCCGATGGCGGCCATGTGCTCGCGGTTCTGGCTCACGGCCGCGCCGCCCTTGCGGCCGGCCGCGCGGGCCTCCTCGGAGCTGAACTCGTGGGCCGTGCCCTTCTGATGCGCGGCCTTGCCGCCCATGCTCGCGATGGCGCGCTGCTGCTTCTCGTCCATCGCCGCGAACCCACGACTGCTGCTCTGGTTCTGTTGCTGTGCCATGACATGTCTCCTTGGTGTCTGGGCGCATCGTTCAGCACGCTCCCAGGGCAACCCACGCGCAGCTCCCCGCGATCTCCGCTGAACGATGTCGGCAACCCGGGTAACTGCAACGTGGATGCCATGGAGAAGAAGCCATGGACAGAGGCCTCTTCTCCTCGGATCCGGCGCGGCGACCCTGGATTTCCGCCGGGAGCTCGCCGTCGTCCGGGACGCGCAAATGGCGCGTCGATCCGCAAGAACTCCCGGCGCGCGCGGGCGCGCTCCGGCGCAGGGGGGGGGCGGCGGCTCCGCGGGAGCGCGCTGCTCAGCCTGGCCGATACCGATTTTCCAGGCCTGGATCCGCCGCGCGGCAGACTGCCCCACCACGGATGAGCGCACGCACCATCGCGCCCCGTCGCCCGCGGGAGCAGCCCTGATCCGCGGAGAGCGGACGCGATCCGGCTCAGGACATCGAGCGCTCATTCGTCTGACCTCCAACGGTCTCGGTGGCGTCGACGTGCCGGCGGGCCGCTCCGCGCGACGTCGTGTCAAGCCCCTTGACGGGCTGGACCGTGTGCGCTCCGCCGCGTCCCCGGCCTGCGTTCTCGCGGGCGCCGGACGTCACCGTGAGCCAGGCGCCATCGTCGGCGGGACGCCATCGTCAGCGGGGGCCCTCGAGGAGCCGCTCGCGCGACCCCGGCGTCGACCCGTCGAGAGCGAATACCCCAGCTCCCGTATCAACACGCTTGACGACACGCCGTTCGTGCTCTCCACGCGTTGAACGCGGACTGGCGCGGTCGGTAGGTACGGCAGAGGCACCCAGGGATGCGACCCGGCGAGCGCGCAGATTCTGCGCGTCCGCGGGGCGCGGCGGCGCGGCGTCGGAACGCGGAAGCGCAGGGGGACGCGTAGCGTCTGCGCCGCTGCGTCGCCGGGTTCGCAGGCGCGCGGGCCGCGCGGAGGGGCCTCGCCTCGCGCCCGCGCTCGGCATGCCCGCGGGGCGCCGTCTCGCGAGGGGGCCGATCCCGATCGCGGGCGCGTCCCGCGGCTGTCAACTTGCGCGCAGAAGCCCGTCAAAAACTCGACGTGCGCGTGGCCTCCGAGTTGCTGTGATGTCAAGGGAACGCCACACGTGGTACAGAGCGGCGGGGCTCGAGCTGCCAACGCGCGCACCACGCCATCCCTGGAACATTCCCCCATGCACGAGAGGCTTACAACGGATTGTGGTAAGGTGGCCGGCCCCCGCGGCTTGTTCGACGTGGAGCGCGCGGGCGCGCTCTGGAGGGACGCGGTGCGCGGCCTGGTCGCCGTGTTCTCCCTCCACGACCTGATCCTCATCGGCTATCTCGTCGCGACGACGATCTGCCTGCTCTTCGCGCCGCCGAGCGAGGTGCAAGCCCAGTGCGTTCACCGCAATCTGGCCGGCATCGCCGGCATGGTGTCCCTCTGCGTGTTCGCGCGGCGCGCGACCTTCGTGGCCCCCCTCCTCCGGAGCATCGTTTACCGGCTCTCGCTCGTCGGCGCCTTCCTCCTCAACTACCTGTCGCTCCGGACCATCCTGCCGACGGTGCGGAGCGACAACCTCGACGCGGAGCTGCTCCAGCTCGACTTCCTGCTCTTCCGCATGGAGCCGGCGCTCTGGATGGAGCGCTTCAATACGCGCCCCATCGTGGAGTGGTTCTCGTTCTTCTACTTCAGCTACTTCTTCATCTGCTTCCTCTCGATGCTGCTGGCGGTCTGGGTCGCCCGCCCCGGCCGCGGAACGAGCGAGTACGCGGTCGGCACCTCGCTCGTCTACTGCATTGGACAGCTCGTCTACATGGCGGTCCCCGCCTATGGTCCCATCAAGGCGCTGCAGCACCTCTATCAGGGGCCGCTCGACGGCGGCTTCTTCTGGGGCGCCGTGAGCAGCGTCGTTCAGGCCGGCGGCGCGATGAAGGACGTCTTCCCCTCGCTGCACACGGCGGGGCCGCTCTGGTTCGCCCTGTACGCGTTCCTCCGCGCCCGCACCGACCGGCGCCTGTTCTGGCTGGCCGTGGTGGCGGCGTTCTTCTCGTTCAACATCATCATCTCCACCATGCTCCTCCGCTGGCACTACGCGGTGGACGTTGTCGCCGGCGTCGCGCTGGCCACGGGCGTCGCGTGGCTCACGCCGCGGCTCGTCCGCTGGGAGGAAGGCGTCCGCGAGCGCATGGACCTGCCGCAGCCGTGGAGCTTCAAGTAGCGCGCACCACCCCGTGCCGGCGCGCTCTGCCCCCGCGCGCCAGGCGCCGGGAGCGCTGACCTCACGGAGCCGGCCTCGGCCTGGCTCCGCGAGCACGCGGGCCGACGCTGCCAGGGCCTCAGGCGAGCGGGGCCTCCCACGCCTTCAGCGGCGCGGCCAGCGGCCGGCCGTCGGCGCGCCCGTCCGCGCCATCAACCGCCGGCTGCGGCCGGGGCGCTTCATGAAAGCGGACCGGCGGCGCCTCGACCGCCGCCGGCTCGTCGGCGGCGCTCTCCGGCAGGAAGCCGTCCGACTGCTTGCTCCAGAGCCGCTTGTACGCGCCGCCCCGGGCGAGCAGCTCGGCGTGGGTGCCGTCCTCGATGATCCGGCCGTTGTCGAACACAAGGATGCGGTCGAGGTGGACGACCGTCGAGAGGCGGTGGGCCACGACGAGCACCGTCTTGCCCTTCATGACCCCATCCAGCGTGTCCTGAATGGCCTTCTCGGTGATCGAGTCGAGGCTCGACGTCGCCTCGTCGAGGAGGAGGATCGGCGCGTCCTTCAGGATGACCCGCGCGATGGCGATGCGCTGGCGCTGGCCGCCGGAGAGCTTGACGCCGCGCTCGCCGACCATCGAGCGATACCCCTCCTTCATCTGCGCGATGAACCCGTGCGCGTGCGCCTTGCGCGCGGCCTCGACGACCTCCTCGTCGGTCGCGTCGAGGCGGCCGTAGCGGATGTTCTCGAGGAGCGTCCGGTGGAACAGGCTCGGATCCTGCGGGATCAGGCTGATCTGCGCGTGGAGCGCGTCCTGCGTCATGTCGCGGATGTCCACGCCGTCGATCACGATCTGGCCGGCGTCGATCTCGTAGAGGCGGAGCAGGAGGCTGACGAAGGTCGATTTGCCGGAGCCGGAGAAGCCGACCAGCCCGACGCGCTGGCCGCGCGGGATCGTGACGTCGAGCCGCTCGAAGATCGGCTGATCGGGCGTGTAGCCGAAGGACACGCTCCGGAGCTCGATGTGGCCGCGCTCGATCTGCGGCGCGACGGCCTCGGCGCGGTCGACGAGCTCGTGGGAGCGGACGATGGTGTTCACCCCGTTCGCCACGTTGCCGACGAACTCGAAGAAC
This sequence comes from Sorangium sp. So ce119, assembly GCF_051524405.1. Classification (NCBI taxonomy): domain Bacteria; kingdom Pseudomonadati; phylum Myxococcota; order Polyangiales; family Polyangiaceae; genus Sorangium; species Sorangium sp. So ce119. The sequence goes on from NZ_CP150310.1 coordinate 2,446,765, forward strand.
TCGAGGAAACGACGGCTGAGGTTGCGCGCCTCGTTGATGATGAGGAGCGACAGGCTCGTCGCCATGACGAACTCGGCGACGCCGATGTCGCCGCGCTGCCAGAGCCGGAGCGCCTGGTACAGCGTGCCCACCTTGAGCAGCGCGGCCGACGCGAACTGGAACCACCGCACGCGCTCGGAGTACCAGTTCGACCGGCGCACGGCCCGGAGCTCCCGGGCGAGCTGCTCGTCCAGGTACTCGCGCTCGAAGCCGAACCGGGCGAAGAGCCGCGCGCTCGTGAGGTTCGTGACCGAGTCGACGAGCTTGCCCGTGGTCTCGCTCCGCGCGGCCGCGGCGCGCACAGCGTGCGGCTGGCAGCGGGTCGCGAGCCAGTACGAGACGCCGACGAACAGGACCGCCCAGATCGACACGAGCGCCGCGAGCTCCGGGTGCGCGCGGTAGAGCAGGCCGATCGAGACCGAGAAGACGATGGCGATCGGCCAGAAGTCGAACAGGACGGCCCACAGCGTCTGCGAGACGCCCATCGACGTCTCGCTGATCCGGTGGGCGAGCGCGCCGGCGAAGTTGTTGCTGAGGTACCGGTGGGAGTGGTGCTGGAGGTACGCGTAGAGATTGCGGGTCACGTTCTGGCGCTGCCACGGCCCGACCAGGATCTGGCAGAGCCCGGCGACGCGGCTGAACAGGAACTCGCCCACGATGAGCGCGACGAACAGCGTCAGGGCGCCGCGGAGCTCGCCCGTCAGCGCGGCCCGGCCGGCGCTCGACTCCTGCGTCACCCCCTTGATGACCTGCCCGACGGCGTAAGGGATCATGATCCCGAACGACGCGTGGGCCGACTCGAAGACGAACATCGCCAGATACCACGCGCGGTAACGACCGACGAAGTGGACGATGAAGCGGAGCGGCGTGTCCGGGAGCGACGGCGCGCCCGGGGCGCGTTGCAGCGAGGTCTTGATTTCCACCGTATTTCCTGGGCGCCGAGCGCGCCCTCATGAGCCGACGGGTCGTTGCCCTCCAGCGGCCTTCGCCCCGCGCAGGGGAGGGCGCCGGCGCGGGAGCGTCACGCGATGTTCATTACCCGGCCGTCACGGCGCGGAACCGGAACGTGGGGTCGCGGTCCGTGCCGCCCGGCCGCGCGGCGCGCCACCCGAGGTGGTGCGCGTAGCTCCCCAGGCGGCCGTCGCGCTCGAGCCGCTCCTCCGCGACGGCCTCGTGGCGCTCGGCCAGGGGGCTCACGTAGAGCGCGTCGGTCGGGCAGTAGAGCTCGCACATGAAGCAGGTCTGGCAGTCGTCCTGGCGCGCGATGAAGGGCGCCTCGCCGGGCCTCGCCTCGAAGACGTTCGTGGGGCAGACCTTGACGCAGAGGTTGCAGTCGATGCAGCGGGCGTCGCTCAAGAGCTCGATCATGCGAGATCTCCTCCAGGGTGCGGCGGGTGAGGGGGCCGGCGCGGCTCGACCCATATGGACGAGAGTCCGCCGGTGATGAGGCAATGCGCCTGGCCGGGATCGGTGTCCGGCAGGTCGGTGCGCTGGTGCAGGCCGCGCGACTCGGCGCGCGCGAGCGCGCTGCGGTAGCAGAACCGCGCGGTGGCGAGCAGCGCGGCCGCCTCGCGCGCCCGGATCTGCGCGACGCCGGCGGCGTGGAGGTGCGCGCTCGCGTCGCGCCACGCGCCGTCGAGCCGCTCGACCGACGCCGCCAGCCGGTCGCCGCGGCGGAAGAGGTTCTTGTCGAGCGGCAGCGCCTCCTCCTGGACGAGGCCGATGACCTCCCTCGGGCCGAGGCCGCCCGCTGTGCCGGTCGGCCGGAGGCCGACGGTCCCGGCGGCGCGCGCGGCCCTCGTCTCGGCGCGGTCGCCGAGGCGCTCCGCGAAGCGCGCCGCGGCGCGGCCCGCCCAGGTGCCGCTCGAGATCGCCCAGGCCGCGTTGGGGCTGCCGCCTCCGCTGGAGGCCCCGACGATGAGCTCGCGCGAGGCCGCGTCGCCCGCGGCGTAGAGCCCTGGGACGCTCGTGGCGCACCCGTCGTCGACGACGCGGATCCCGCCGCTGCCGCGCACGGTGCCCTCCGAGCGCAGCGTGATCGGGAATCGCTGCTTGAACGGATTGATGCCGAGCCGGTCGTGCGGCAGAAAGCAGTTCGGCTGCCCGTCGCGCAGCCAGCGCTGGATCTCGGGGCCGGCGCGATCGAGCACCGCATAGACCGGCCCGCGGCGGAGCGCCCTGGCCACCGCGAGCATGCGATTGCCGCGGGTGTCGATCGGCTCGCCCGACTCGGCGGTGAAGGTCGCCCAGAAATAGGGGAGTCCCTTGGTGACCGAGGCGTACGCCGGGCTGATCCCGTACTGCGCGGAGAACTCCATGCCGGAGAGCTCGGCGCCCACCTCGGTGGCCATCAGGTAGCCGTCTCCCGTGTTGACGTCGCAGCCGAGCGCCTTGCTCAGGAACGCGCAGCCGCCGCTGGCCAGCACCACGGCGCCGGCGCGGACGCTCCAGGCGGCGTCCTGCTGGCGGGAGTAGCCCTGCGCGCCGGCGACGACTCCGTCGCTCACGAGCAGCTCGAGGGCAGGGGAGTGGTCGAGGATGCGGACGCCGGCGCGCCGGAGCTGCCGGCGCAGGAAGTACATGTAATCGGGGCCGCGCAGGTTGGCGCGGTATTGAAGGCCGCTGTCGTCCAGCGGGAAGGGATAGCCCCACGCGGCGAGCTGGTTGATCTGCTCCCAGGTCGCGTCGAGGACGCGCGCCATCCACTCGCGGTGGGCGAGCCCGCCGCTCCGCGCGAACCTCGCCTCGATCGCGCGCTCGCGCGCGGCGCCGTCGGGCGCCACGTACCAGGCGCCGGTGTTCGCGGGGGCCGTGGCGCCGGAGGTGCCGCAATACCCCTTGTCGACCAGCACGACGCTGCGCGCGCCGCTCGCGACAGCCCCGAGCGCGGCCCACGCGCCGGCGGGGCCGCCGCCGATCACCAGCACGTCGGCGAGGTCGTCGGTCCGGGAGGCGAGGGGAGGAGACAGCGTTGCAGGGGTGCTCATCGGGGATCCGCCGCGGCGGGCCCAAGCACCAATCGGGCCAGGGGGGTTGTCAGCGTGGACGCGCGGCGGGGGGCTCCGTTGCTGCCTCAGCAGCAGCCGGGTGGTGATCGGCTGCTGCGGCGCGCGCAGGACAGGCTCGGCGCCGCGGGAGGCCGCGCCGGTGCGATCGTCCGTGCCGGTCGTGGCGGGCTGCCGGCGTGCGCAGCGGATCGCGCCGCTCGGCGCCGGTCAACGGCGGGAAGCTGCGGGCGTGCGGCGGGTGGGCGGAGAGATCGCCGTCATGGAAGCCCTACATCGCGCAGAAGGGCTGCCACTGGCAGTCCGGATCGCTGCAATCGGCGAGGCCGTCCGCGTCGTCGTCGTAGCCGTTGCTGCAGGCCACGTCGGTGTCCTCTGGCGACCATGTGCAGGAGGGCTGCCACGCGCATTCCGGATCGCTGCAATCCGCGTACCCGTCCGCGTCGTCGTCGTAGCCGTTGCTGCACGCCGCGTCGTTGTCCTCGCGCACCGGTATGCAGTAGGGCTGCCACTGGCATTCGGGATCGCTGCAATCCGCGTAGCCGTCGCCATCGTCGTCGTAGCCGTTGCTGCAGGCCACGTCGGTGTCCTCGCGATACGGCGCGCAGAAGGGCTGCCACGAGCATCCGGGGTCGCTGCAATCGGCGAGGCCGTCACCGTCGTCGTCGTAGCCGTTGCTGCAGGCCAAGTCGGTGTCCTCTGGCCACCACATGCAGTAGGGCTGCCACTGGCATTCGGGGTCGCTGCAATCGGCGAGGCCGTCGGCGTCGTCGTCGTAGCCGTTGCTGCAGGCCGCGTCGGTGTCCTCGCGCCACTGTGCGCAGTAGGGCTGCCACGAGCAATCGGGGTCGCTGCAATCGGCGTAGCCGTCGCCGTCGTCGTCGTAGCCGTTGCTGCAGGCCACGTCCGTGTCCTCGCGCGGCGCGCAGAAGGGCTGCCACTGGCAATCGGGGTCGCTGCAATCGGCGTAGCCGTCGCCGTCGTCGTCGTAGCCGTTGCTGCAGGCCACGTCGGTGTCCTCGCCCAGCGGCGTCGTGTCGTCGACCCCGATGACGATGTCGAGCGTCCCATAACCGAGGGAGACGTTATCGTCGTCCGCCCGGAACTGGAACGCGACCGTCGACGTCGCGCCGTCGTTGATGAAGACCGGCGTCGGATTCGCCGACGTCAGGGCCGCCGGAACGACCTGGTAACCGGAGCCGGTCCACCGCTCGAGGAACCAGCCGGGCTCCAGATACACGTCATAGCGACCGACCGGCAGCACCTCCGTGAGCACCGTGGTGTCGCCGTCTCCACGGAGGACCCGGTTCGTCGGACCGTAGAGATCAAACCACGCGTTGGACAGGCGGTACGTCGCGCCCGTGGCGCTGGTCCCGACGAGGGCGAGGCTGATCGAGCCGACATCGGACGCCTGCTCGGCGCTGTCCGGCGCCTCCGCTCCACAGCCCACCGGGATCGTGAGAGCCGCCAGCATCGAGCACACGAAGAATTGTCGCAAGTGTCTCATGATGACTTCGTATCAGAGACGCTCGCGCATGAAAAGCACGTCCTGCGAATGCACGATGGCCGCGCGCGGTCGATGATGGCGCGGCTCCGTGGCCGCGGCGCGCCGGCATCGCGCATTCGCCTGTCCTCGCCGGCCGGCGACGACGGGCGTGTGTCGGCGCGTGTCGTGAACGCGCGCGATTTCGTGCGCTTTCGTTACCTCACGCGTCGAAGCGAATCCCGGTCATCCGGCATTGGACGTGCGGCACCTCAAACCCATGGGTCTGTAATGTTACAGTCATGTCGCAAGCGGGCGCTGCGCTCGCGGCGGGTGGAGGGTTCCGGCGGCCCAGCGAGAGGATTGGGCGATGCGCTGACGGGGGATCGACGGACTGCCTGATCAAGGCCGGGGCGCTCTTTCGATGCGCGAGCAACCACGGGCTGTTCCGGACGGGATAACCCGCGACGGCAGACCTCCCGATCAGGACCGTGGGATGGAAGAACGAGGGCTCCGGCACCAGCGGAGGTATCTGGACCTCCGTGCATGGCGTGCGGAGGGTGACGTGATGGCGGGCGCGGCTCGGCCGTGACGAAAGGTCACCTCGGAGCCCCCCGGTGGCGCGGCGAGGCCGCGCCTCGGCTGATCAAGGGAGCTCGCCGCCCTCGACCCAGCTTCGGAGCGTCTCGTGCTCGGCGGCGGTCAGGCACTTGGCGTTGCCGGCGTCCCGCGCCGGGTCGCCGGTGCACCCGGCCATGCCGGCCGGCATGGAGCCGTCGAGCACGCGCTTGAGAGAGCACGCGCCCTTGGAGAGACCCTCTCCCTCGCATGCCCTGAAGTCTGCGTCGAGCTGCGAGGACTCGTAGTCGATCTTGAAATCGCCGGCAGGCATCGCACCCGAGGTGTGGCAGGGCGCGCAGCGCGCCGTGAGGATGGGCTCCACGTCGGCCCACGCCGCGGCGTCCGCGGGCGCGCCGCCCTCGCCGCCGCTGCCGCCGTCACCGCCGACCGTGCCGCCCGCGCCGCCGTCGCCGCCGACCGTGCCGCCGGCGCCGCCGTCACCACCGCCCGTGCCGCCGGCGCCGCCGTCGCTGCCGCCGGCGCCGGCGCCGCCGTCACCGCCGCCCGTGCCCGTGCCGCTCGTGCTGGTGCTGGTGCTGGTGCTGGTGCTCGTGCTGGTGTTCGCCGAGCTAGAGTTCGAGTCGTCGTCGCCGCAGGCCGCGAGACCGACGAGCAGCGCGGCGGTGGTCGTGAGCATACGGATCTGGGTATTTCGCATCAAGAGCATGCGGCACGCATATGCGACCCTGGCGCCGCTGGCAATTCCCGTGGCATTCGTCGCGAGAAATTACGCCTATCACCCTGAACGATTACAGCGCCACTTGTCCCCTCCCGGTCACCCGCGCGTCCGCCCAGGGCCCTGTCCGCACGTCGGCCAGCGGCTCCTCTCTGGCCTGCTCGCGAGGCGCGCGGGCTGGATGAGCGACGAACCCAGGCGACGGCAGGAGCGGCATCTACAAGGTCATCGCGGCTTTCATCGCACCTTCCACCCTCTTCGCCCTCGCCCAGCGCGTCTTCGCCGGCGACTACGCTGTCGGCCGCGTCCAGGTCATCGAATCGCCGCGGGCGCCGCTCGGGCGGGCGCGGCCGCTCCTCAGGGCGCCGGCCAGGGAATCGTGAAGTGGTCGAGGGCGGCGGCCTCGCTGCCGCCCTTGGGGAGCCCCCGGACCTCGACCGCGAGGCCCTCGGGGGCGGGCGAGATCAGCAGAAAATGAAAGGGGCGGAGCGCCGCGCCGCGGGCGAGATCGTCGGGGTGGCGGCGGGCGGCGCCCTGGGCCAGCGCTGCCCGGGGGCCGCCGCCGCCGCCGGCCACGATGAAGAGCTTTCCGCCGCGCTGGAAGCGCTCGTGGTTGTGCACGTGGCCGCTGATCAGCGCCAGCGCCTTCCGGGAGCGGAGGAGGGGCGGGACGATGTGGCGCTGGACGTGGGGCTCATCGCCCGTGACCGTGCTGTTCGTGTAGGGCGGGTGGTGCGCGAGCACCAGCGCCGCGCGCGCTGAAGGATCGGCGTCGAGGCGGCGGAGCGCGCCCTCGTACCAGCGGATCTGGGCGTCCCACGCCGCGGGGGTGAGCTCGTCGATGTTGCTGTCGAGGACCACGACGCGGATGGATCCATGGGCGACCTCGTACCAGCGCCGCCCGCCGAGGTGCGGGAAGCGCGCGAAGAGGTGGCGCTCACCGCCTCCGCCGCACCAGTACTCGTGGTTGCCGAACGCGGCGAACACCGGGATCCCGGCGTCGCGCACCGGCGCCATCAGGGCGTCGAGATCGGCCCAGTGCCGCGCCGAGCCGCCGTCGAACACCAGGTCGCCGACCACGAACACGGCGTCGGGGCGAGCGGCGGCGAGCGCCTGCACCAGCGCGGCGCGCTCGGGATCGTTCGACTCGCGCCAGAACTCCAGGGCCGAGGTGCGCTGCAGATCGGCGATGACGGCGATGCGGCCGCTCGTGGGCCGCAGCGGCACATCGAGGCTGCCCGCGAACCGGCGCGGCGCGGGCAGCGGCGCGCACGCGGCGAGCAGCGCGCTCCCGGCGGCGAGGAGCGCGGCCGAGCAGCCGAGGCGCGGGCGGCGAAGGGAGGTGGCGACAGGCATCATGGCTGGAGGTGTCTCCCGCGGTCCATGGTCATGGCGTTGAGCCCGGTTCGTCGCGCAGCGCGGGGAGGGGGGTCGCCTGGGGGGCGTTGGCGGGAGCCCCGGCGGACAGCGAGCGCGGCGAGCCGGAGGTGGCGGCGACGGAGGCGGGGAGGCGCGCGGCGGCGCTGGGCAGGGAGCGTGCAAAGGGGCCGGGAGAGCGGAAGGGCCGGGCGAGGAGGGCGGAACGTTGGCATGAGGCTCGTCAACACTCCCGCGGATCGCTTCGTCCTCGCAAGAGCCTGGCGCCTGGCGATGGACGCTCCCGGGCGCGTGCCCGCGCGCCGTGGACCTCGCTTCGGCCTCCCTCGAGTCCGGTTGACTTGATCTGGTGAGTCCTCGACCATGTCGTCGATGGAGTCCTTCGTTGCCTTCATTCCGCTGTCGAACTGGCTGCGGGGCTTCGATCGCTACGCGATGCGCTATTCGAAGGCGTTGATCCACGAATCGACCTTCCGCGACGCCTTCTACATGCTGAAGGACGGCGAGCCCTTTGCGCCCGGGCTCGACAAGGCGCGGAGGCTCGTGGCGAGGCTCGGGCGGCCGAAGGATCGCGTGGTAGCGCTGCGGGCGCGGCTCCCCGTAGGGCCCGAAGCGATGCGCCCGAACGACGTGACGGGCACCGGCATCGGCTGGCGCTGGCCGTCGAGCGAGATTCCCTTGAGCGGCGTGGCGTGGGTCGATGCGCAGGGCGCCCTCGTGCCCACCCGGCACGAGGAGATCACCGCGGAGGCCTTTCGCCTCGATGACGCCGGGCTCGTCGACTGGGCGAGATGCCGGCCGCGGAGCATCTCGGTGCTGCCCGTCGCGAAGGCCTGCCAGGCGCGCTGTGCATTCTGCTTCTCGAACGCGAGCGTGTCCGATCTCGCGCGCCAGCGGACCGCCACGCTGGAGCGCTACCTCGACTGGGCGAAGCGAGCGAAGGAGCGCGGCGCCGAGCGCGCCGTCATCACCGGCGGCGGTGAGCCGACGTTGCTCGAACCCGAGCGGCTCCGCGCGCTCGTTCGTGGCCTCTCCGAGCTGCTCCCGAAGGTCCTCCTCATCACGAACGGCGCGCGCCTCGACCTCGCGCAGGTCGAGAGACTCCGGGACGCGGGGCTCACCACCCTCGCCGTGAGCCGGCACGGCGTGACGCGCAACGACGATGCGCGCATCATGGGTCTAGAGGTCGACTCCGGGGTGCTGGGAAGCGCGCGTGGCCTTCGCACGCGGGCCATCTGCGTGCTCCAGCGGGGCGGGGTCGATGACGCCGCCAAGACACGCGCATACCTCGAGCGGAGCGCCGGAGAGGGGTTTCAGGAGGTGTGCTTCAAGGAGCTCTACATCTCGAGCCTCTCGGAGAACCCGTGGGCGCCCAGCACGGCCAACCAGTATTGCGAGGCGAACCAGGTGCCTCTCTCGCTCGTGCTCCACACGCTCGCGGAGCTCGGCTTCGAGAAATGCGCGGAGCTCCCCTGGGGGAGCCCGGTCTTCGAAGGAAGAATCGGTTCCCGGGTGCTCCGCGTGGCCGCATACACGGAGCCATCGGTCGGCTGGGAACGGACGCATGGTCTCGTCCGCTCGTGGAACGTGATGGCCGATGGGTCCTGCCTCGCCTCGCTGGAAGATCCGAGCTCCACGTTATGAAGCACGAAGCGTTCCTCGCGCGCCGCGCGGAGCTCAGGGCCGCACGTCCCGCGCTCGTCGATCTCTCGGAGCTCAACGTCTACCGGAGCCTCGCGCGTCTCTTCCCGGCCATCGCGCCCTCGACCCACCCGGAGGCGCCTTATCGTTGTCACCTCGCGGAGCGATTCCTCGCGCACCTCGAGCTCCCGCAGGCATTCAAGCCACGCGCGCTGGTCAGCCACGGTATCCGTCGTTCGCTCCGCGCGTTGTTCGAGCTCCTCGCAAAGCGGAGCGCGCGCGTCGGCGTCCCCGCCGACGTCTACCCCGTCTATCAGAAGCTCGCGGCCGAGGCGGGAGCGACCCTCGTCCCGTGGAATGCGCGCCTCGGGTTACCTGTCCTCGACGGCCTCGACGCCGTGTTGATCTGCGAGCCCTTGAAGCCGTGGGGCTCGCATCTGTCGCCGCGCGAGGCGGCTCAGCTCCGGCGCTGGGCGCGCGCGGACGAGCGGCGAACGCTGATCCTCGACTCGGCCTACGCGACGCCGCCGACGGAGCAGGCACGGGCGCTGGTCGACGACGAGAGCGCCATTCTCCTCGCCTCGCTGTCGAAAGGCTGGCTGATCCCGGACCACGCGGGGCTCTGCATCGTGCCCGAGCGTTTTAAGAAGGAGGCCCGGGACGCCTTCGCGAAGCTGTCGAAGGACGACCCACGGCTCCGCATCGGTTACGCGGCGCTCACCGAACATGCCTCGCGTCCGCGGGAGGTCGGCGCGATCCTGGGCGAGCGCGTGCGCGGGCTGGACGCGCTGACTTGCGCGAGGCCCGAGCTGAAGGCTTCCCGGTGCGTCGGCTACTTCGCGATCTCGGCGAGGTCGTTCGAGGAATTGCTCGAGCTCGGGATCCTCGGCGTGCCTGCGCCGGTCTTCGGTGGACCCGAGGACCTCAGCGTCCTTTCAAGCCTCGAAAGCCACGAAGCTCGCTGAGCCACGGCGTTCAAGCCGTGGATAAGCCACGCCGTTCCGCCCGATCGCGGCGCGCCGCCCTCGCCATGAATCGTCATCATCACGGGCATCGCTCGCGCCGCGGTGCTGCGTCGTGACTCATTGCGCGCAGCAGGGTGGCTGCTACCGTGTCGCAAATCACCCCACGCGAGGAGGATTGTAGTGGGAAAAAATAAGCATTGGTTCGCGCTGCTGGGGACTCTCGCGGCGACCGCGATGGCGGTGTCGATCGCGGGGGCTGACCACGGCACACCCGGTGGAAGTGGCGGCGTTTATGTGCCGCCCGCGCCGGAGCCCGTGCCCCCGCAGCACGGCAAGTACTGGAAGGTGGCCAAGGCCTTCGCGCACGAGGTGTGGCTCGTCGATCAGTCGGACAGCCCTGGCACGAGCTTCGGCGGCCGGATCTTCATCTACGACGACGAACAGGTCCGGCGCGACGCCGCGACGGCCGTGCCCGAGGTGATCGACCTGGCCGGTGCGACCGCCAGCCTGTGCATGGCCCAGACAGGCGCGAACCCCGTGCGCCCGCACATGCTGGTCTTCAACAACGAAGACTCCCACGCGGTGCTGTCCTTCGTGGCGTCGGGCCATGTCGTGTTCTTCGACGCGGCGACCCGCGCCCCGCTCGCCTGCTTCCGCACCGAGGTCGGCGCGGGCGGCGCGCGCCAGGCCCACGCCGTCTGGCCGGCGCCGGACGACAGCTACGTGCTCGTCGCCAATCAGAACGGCAAGAAGTTCGAGCGCATCGACACGGACTTCGCCACCGACACCTTCACGCAGGACCCGGCCGCGACCCTGAACCTGGCCACCTGCACGACGCCGAACGGGCTGCCCTGTCAAGACGCGCTGCTGCGCCCCGACAACGCGCCGATCTGCCCGTTCGTGCCGCAGAGCGGCTACCCCGCGTACGTGTCGCTGCGCGGCGGCGGCATGTTCGCCATCGATCCGTTCACCACGCCCATGAGCATCGTCGCCGAATACGACGCCGAGCACATCCCGCGGGACGGCTGCGGCTTCATGGAGGCCAAGGGCTTCGTGTTCGGCAACGGCGGCGGCGGTAACCCCGCGAACCCGGACGGGTGGTTCCTCTGGCGCTTGCCGGAGGCCGGGCCCGACGTATACGACCCCTTGAATCCGGTCAACACACCCGAGCCGCTCATCCTCTCGCACGACACGAGCGGACCTCGCGACGCTCACGGCGTGGCCCGCTCCGGTCAGGAGAAGTACGTGTACTTCTTCGATCGCGCCGCCAACGTGGTCGAGATCTACCGGGCGGCCACCGGCGCGTACGTGAAGACCGAGAGCCTGGTCTCGCCCTTCTCGAGCGACCCCACGCCCGATCTGGCCGGTGAAGCCCCCGACGGCAAATACGTGTACCTCTCGCTGCGCGGCCCGAACCCGCTCTCGGGCGACCCGCACGCCTCGACCGGCTCCACGCCGGGGCTGCTCGTCATCGAGCTGCTGCACCACGGGCGGGACATGGCGGTGCGCGGGCTCGCTCCGATCAGCAACATCGACGCGGGCGGCGTTCAGCGCGCCGACGGTCACGGCATCCGGGTCCGCCGCGTCAACTGACGTCCGCGCTCGCCGACAGCGCGCGATGCGACAGACGGATAGATGCCGTTTCGAGACACCTTGGCAGCCTCCGCGGAGGCGCTCGCGGGGGTGGTCCGAAGTGCTCGACTTGCGAGCATGACAGACGTGGTCTCGGCAACGATGTTGACACCGAGCACGCTTCCTATAGGATGCCGAGCTCGGCAATGAGGAAAGCGATGAACTTGCGAATGATAAAGTTTCCGGTCGCATCGTCATGGTTCGCGCTCACGGTGATCGCCTGCGCGCCCAGCAACCAGGGCAGCCAGGTTGAATCCCCCGGTCAGACGAGCGCCACCGATCAAACCAGCAGCGCGGCTCCGGGCGGCAGCTCGAACCAGAGCGGTACGGCGCAGGCGTCCCCGGCGACGGCGCAGGCGTCCCCGGCGGAGCCTGCGCCCCTCGGGCCGCCGCTCCGGCCTGCTGCCAAAGGAGCGTACTTCACGGGCGAGTATCGCAACCTGTTTGCCGAGCTGGGGCACAAGCCTGCCGAGATCGACGCCAAGATCGCCAAGGCCTACACGCAGCTGTTCCACGGCGATCCCAAGGAAGAAGCCGTCATGTTCGCGGCGGGCAAGAACGCGAACGGCCCCAAGGCGTACATCATGGACATCGGCAATGGTGACGTCCGCTCCGAAGGGATGTCCTATGGCATGATGATCGCCGTGCAGGTCGATCGAAAAGATGACTTCGATGCCCTGTGGAACTGGGCGAAGTCTCACATGTATCACGCGGAGCCGCGTCACCCCGGCTTCGGCTATTTCTCCTGGCAGATGCGCCCGGATGGCACGGCCATCGATGAGAACCCTGCACCCGACGCGGAGGAGTATTTCGCGACGGCGCTGCTGTTCGCGTCCCATCGCTGGGGGAACGGCAAAGGCATTTACGACTACCGGAAGGAGGCCATGGGCCTGCTCGACGTGATGAAGAACCGCAAGTCCATCACCGGAGCGGTGAACGCGGACAAGCGCAAGACGACGCTGGCCTCGCTCTTCAATCCCGAGCACAAGATGGTGCGGTTCACGCCTGACACGGACAACTTCTCGAAGAACGGCGACCACACCGATCCATCGTATCACCTGCCTGCGTTCTACGAGCTCTGGGCCCTCTGGGGCCCCGAGGCGGATCGCGCGTTCTGGGCGGAGGCGGCCAAGGCGAGCCGCGATTTCTTCGTCAAGACGACCCACCCGAAGACCGGGCTCGCTCCGGATTACGCCAACTTCGATGGTACCCCGAAGGCTGCTTCCTGGGACGCAGGGACCGCCAACTTCCGTTACGACGCGTTCCGCACCGCGATGAACTGGTCGGTGGACGCGGCGTGGTGGGCGAAGGATCCGCGGGAGACCGAGCTGAGCGATCGGCTCCTCGCGTTCTTCGAGGCGCAGGGCCCCAAGTACAAGGCGAACTTCACCCTCGAAGGCAAGCCGATCGTCGAACACGACTCGCTCGGGCTCGTGTCGATGAACGGCGTCGCGGCGCTGGCTGCCACCCATCCGCGGGCCTGGCGCTTCGTCGAGGACGTGTATCAACGCCAGGCGCCTACCGGCAAGTGGCGATATTATGACGGCATGCTGTACACGATGTCCCTGCTGCACCTGAGCGGAAAGTTCCGCGTCATCGCGCCGCCTGCGCAGCCCGCGGCGTCTGCTGCTGCTGCCGGCAAGCGCTAGCCCGGCGGGGAGGTGCGGGAGCGCGCAGGGCGGCCGCGAGGCGCCGCGCGACGATCACGTCCCGCTCAGCGCGCCTCTCGCTCCGGCTCCCTGAGCCTCCCGTACCGCCTCATCACCTCGCGCAGCCTGTCGGGTCGATGGTGTCCGCCCGCCGGGCAGGCCGCCGGCCGGCCGGGGCCCGCTCCTCGCCCCTCGCCCCGCCTGCCCGCATCAGCGCCGCTGCCCCGCCCTCCACGAAGCCTCGCGTGCCCCGCGGCGGGCCGATCAGACCTTGCGCGATCAACGATCTTCACTAAGCGCTCGGGATGAGCTGTCTCCCGCGTCGAGCGGAGCCGCAAGGCGTGATGAGCGGACGGATGAAACAGCGGTCGAGCGAGGAACGGTCAGAAGGCCGCGAATTCCTCCAGGGTCTGGAAGATCTCGCCTGTGTTGGACCGGTGGACGACTCCGAGGACCACCTCCTCCGCGACACGGAGCTCCTGAAGCAGGAGATCGCGCGCGCGAGCCCTGGCCGCGAGTCGGGGCTGATGCGGCTCCTCGCGGCGCGGGTCGCGATGAACAGCGCCTTTCAGTTCTGGGGCCTGCTCGACGCTCACGGGACAAACTGGGAGTCGAACTATCCGTCGGTCCACGGCGCGGGCGTGTCGCGGAGAGACGTGCACGGAGTGCCATTCTGGGATTGCCCCTGGTGGCGGGGCTCGCCGGAGGGCCAGGAGCGGCTGAAGGACGCCGTGCGGCGCGCGGCGCGCGGCGAGTTCGTCCGGTATGACGCGGAGATCATCGGGGGCAAAGAGGGCAAGGAGCGCATCACGATCGATTTCAACATCAACCCCGTCAAGGACCGGCAGGGCAACGTCGTCTTCATGATCGCCGAGGGGCGGGACGTCACCGAGCAGCGGCGGCTCGAGCGGGAGGTCGCGCGGCACCGGGACGAGCTCGCGACGCTCGACCGGCTCAAGACGGAGTTCGTGGCCAACGTGAGCCACGAGTTCCGCACCCCGCTCACCCTCATCCTCGGGCACATCGAGGACGCGCTGTCCCGCCCGGCGAGGGCGCTCGCCGGCGAGGGCCTCGCGGCGGCGCGGCGGAGCGCCCTGCGGCTCCTCCGGCTCGTGAACACGCTGCTCGACTTCTCCCGCATCGAGGCGGGGTGCCTCGATACCTCGTTCGAGCCGACCGATCTCGCGCAGCTCACCGAGGAGCTCGCGAGCTCGTTCCGCGCGCTGGTGGAGGCCGCGGGCCTGACGCTCGTCGTGGACTGCCCGCCGCTGCCGGAGCCCGTCTATGTGGACAGGGCGCAGTGGGAGAAGATCGTCTCGAACCTGCTGTCGAACGCCTTCAAGTTCACGCTCGAGGGGCAGATCGCGATCTCGCTGCGCCCGCACCGGGACCGCCTCGAGCTGTCCGTGCGCGACACGGGCGCCGGGATCCCGGCGGACGAGCTGCCGCGCATCTTCGAGCGGTTCCACCGCGTGCAGGGCCTGCGTTGCCGGAGCATCGAGGGCACCGGGATCGGGCTCGCGCTGGTGCAGGAGCTCGTCAAGGTGCACGGGGGCGCCCTGCGGGCCGCGAGCGAGCCGGGGCAGGGGAGCACGTTCACCGTGTCGATCCCGTGGGGCCGCGCGCACCTGCCGCCGGAGCGCGTCGCCGCGGCGGGGAGCTGCGCGACGGCGACGGCGACGTCGAGCGCGCGCCTGCACGCGATCGAGCCGTCCCGGTGGCCGGCGCGCGCGCGCGGCGCGCGCGGCGACGGCGCGCAGGAGGGGGGCCTGCCCGCGCGGGCCGGGGAAGAGCCGGGGGCGAAGGCGGGGGAGGAGCCGGAGGCGTGCCCGCGGGAGGGCGAGCTCCGGATCCTCGTCGCCGACGACAACGCGGACATGCGCGAGTACCTCGTCCACCTCCTCGCGCGGCGGTGGAGCGTGGAGGCGGCCGCCGACGGGAGCTCGGCGCTCGCGTCGGCGCTCGCGCGCCCGCCGGACCTCGTGGTGAGCGACGTGATGATGCCCGGGCTCGACGGCGTCTCGCTCCTCCGGGAGCTCCGGGCGCACCCGAGGACGAGCATGATCCCCGTGGTGCTCGTGTCTGCGCGCACCGGGGAGGACGCGGTCGTCGAGGCGATCGAGGCGCGGGCGGACGATTACGTGGTGAAGCCGTTCTCCGCGCGCGAGCTCCTGGCCCGCGTCCGGACGCAGCTCGAGATGGCGCGGATGCGGCGGGCGGCGGCCGAGGCCGCGGAGCGGGAGCGCGCGCAGGAGCTGCCCCGCCTGCTGGACGCGGCGAGCGTGATGCTCGCCGATTCCCTGGATTATCCCACGACCCTCTCGCGGGTGGCGCAGCTCGCGGTGTCCGTCCTCGCCGACTTCTGCCTCGTCGACCTGAAGCAGGACGACGAGGAGGGCGGCGGCTTCCGGCGGGTGGGCGTTGGCTGCGCGGACCCCGCGCAGGCGGCCCTGGCCGAGGAGGCGAAGCGCTTCCCGCCCGTGCTCGACGGCTCGCGCGACAGCGCGCAGTCCAGGGTGCTCCTGGAGCGGAGGTCGGAGCTCATCGAGCCGTTCACCGAGGCGCACATGCGCGCGATCGCGCAGGACGAGGATCACCTCCGGGTGATGCGGGAGATGGGGGGTCGCTCGTTCATGTGCGTGCCGCTCGCGACGCGGGAGCGGGCCTTCGGGACGCTCAGCTTCATCGCCTCGCGGCCCGGGCGCCGGTACGGCCCGACGGATCTCGCGGCCGCGGAGGAGCTGGCGCGCCGCTGCGCGCTCGCCGTCGACAACGCGCGCCTCTACAACGATGCCCAGCGCGCGATCGCCCTCCGGGACGAGTTCCTGTCGATCGCCTCTCACGAGCTGAAGACGCCGCTCACCCCGCTGTCGCTGCAGATCCAGATCCTGATGCGCCGCGCGCCGGAGCTCTGCTGCGACCGGGAGCACCTCTCGTGGCTCACGAGCCGGCTCGGGCTCGTTCGCCGGCAAAGCGAGCGCTTGCGCCGGCTCGTCGACAACCTCCTCGACGTCTCCCGCATCTCCGCGGGTCGCCTCGCCCTCGATCTGGAGCCGGTCCGGCTGTCGGACATCGTCCGGCAGGTGGTATCTCGCTGCCACGAGGGCGGCGAGCTCGTCGAGTCGGGCTCCCGCATCACGGTGCGCGCGGACGACGACGCCGCCGGGCAGTGGGATCGGACGCGGCTCGAGCAGGTCGTCGACAACCTCGTCTCGAACGCGCTCAAGTATGGCCAGGGGAAGCCCATCGACATCGCGGTGACCTCGACGTCCTCGACGGCCACGCTGACGATCGCGGACCACGGTATCGGGATCGCGCCGGAGCACATCGGCCGGATCTTCGGCCGCTTCGAGCGCGCGGTATCCGCGCGGAACTATGGTGGTCTCGGCATGGGGCTCTACATTTCCAGGCAGGTCGTCGAGGCGCTGGACGGCTTGATCGAGGCGAGCTCTGTCCTCGGCGAGGGCTCGACCTTCAAGGTCACCCTTCCGCTCGCCGGCCCAGGCGCCTCGAGCCGACGCGGCCTGTCGGCCTGAGGCGCGCGGGCGCGGTGTGCGCTGCGGGCTCCCGCCCGGCGCCGCCCCGCCCCTCTCGTCTCCGAACGGAGCGACTCCGCATGACGATGAGCCCCCCTTGCAAGCGCATCTTGATCGTCGATGACGACGCCGCGATTCGCCGGACGTTGAGCGAGCTTCTGGAGGAGGAAGGCTACTCGGTCGCGTCCGTCGCGAACGGGCTCGAGGCCCTCGCTTACCTTCGCGGGGATCCCTCGTCGATCGCGCTGGTCCTGCTCGACCTGATGATGCCGGTGATGGATGGCTTCCAGTTCCGGGCCGAGCAGAAGCGCGACCCGGCGCTCGCCTCCATGCCCATCGTGGTCATGACCGCGCGCGGCGGTACGGATCGCGCCGCCATCGACGCCGACGCGATCATCAGCAAGCCGTTCGACCTCATCAAGCTGATGGACAGCATCGAGCGGAGCTGCCGGAGGGGGTGAGTTGTCGGCGATGCGCCGTCAGCCCGGAGATTGCGGGGCCCCGCCGCCCTCCGCGTCACGGTCGTACCACAGACAGATCGTGTTCTTCTTCATCGTCACTCTGCTTGTTGCTGCTTCTCCATCCATTCCGACGCTTCTGGCGGCGGTGTCCGGGCAAACCCCGACAGCTGGTCGGCCAGAGCCTTCTTGAAGCCCGGGCGTGCGATGCCGCGCGCCATGTAAGCGGCGAGGTTCTCGTACTGCTCGACCAGCCCCTTGCCCTCGACGATGCGCAGCACCGAGACCATCAGCAGATCGCCCGCCGTGAAGCCGTCGCCGTCGAGCCATCGCCGATCGCCGAGCCGTCGTGACAGTTCGCTGAGCCGCTCGTGAATCCGCGCCTCGACCGTGGGGCGGCGCGGCTCGGACCACGGCTTGCCGGCCTCGAAGAGGGTGACGATCGCATAGTCCATGAGCGGCGGCTCGATCGTGTTGAGCGCGGAGAACATCCACTGGATCGCGCGCGCCCGTGCCGCGCGATTGCCGGGCAACAGTCCTTCGAACCGTTCCGCGATATGCAGCACGATCGCGCCCGATTCGAACAGCGTGACCTCGGTGTCCTGGTAGGTCGGCACCTGGCCGAACGGGTGACGCGCGCGATGCGGCGGCTCCTTGTGCTCGCCGAGCACGAGGTACTGCACTTCGTAGCGCTGGCCGACCTCCTCGAGCGCCCAGCGCACGCGAAGGTCCCGCACCTGACCCTGCGCAAATTCGGGCACCCATTTGAACGCGGTGATCTTGATCGGGGAACTGGGATCGATCGTCATCGGGCTCTCCTATCGTCCGCTGATGGCAGCAATGCGTGCATGCGCGGGTCGTGCGGCGCCACGAGGACCCTCTCCGCGCGCCGGGCTGCCCGGCACCACCTACGTCTCTTCTCTCGCCCCGGAGAAGCTCGCGAGCACCGCGAGCAGCTCCGCCTGCTCGATCGGCTTCGGAACATGCGTGTTGAACCCGGCCCGCAACGCCCGCGTGCGGTCCTCCGTGCGCGCGTACGCCGTGAGCGCGACCGCCGGCGTCCGCCCGCCGCTCTTCGCCGGGAGCGCGCGGATCTTGCGGATGAGCGCATAGCCGTCCTCCCCGGGCATCGCGATGTCGGACACGAGCACGTCAGGCTGCAGCGCCCTCAGCGCGAGCAGCGCCTCGGCCGTGGACGACACGGCCGTCACGCGCGCGCCGCACTGCTCGAGCATCGTGACGAGCAGCTCGCGCGTGTCGTCCTCGTCGTCCACCACGAGCACGTTGAGGTCCCTGAGCTCCGGCGGACGGTCGCTCTCGCCCGACAGCCCGCCGAGCCCCGGCCTCCGGCGGTCGCCCGCGCGATCCGGCTGCGCCGCGAGCGGCAGCCGCACGATGAACGTCGCGCCCCGGCCCTCCCCGTCGCTCAGCGCCTGCGCCGTGCCGCCGTGCATCTCCACCAGGCTCTTCACGATCGTCAGCCCGAGGCCGAGCCCCCCGTGCTTGCGGGTCGTGCCGCTCTCGGCCTGCCGGAACTGCTCGAACACGTAGGGCAAGAACGAGGGATCGATGCCCTGACCGGTGTCGGACACCACGATCTCCACCGACCCTTCGGCGCGCTCGAGCCGGACGCGCACGACCCCGCCCCGCGACGTGAACTTCACCGCGTTGCTGAGGAGGTTCCAGACGACCTGCTGCAGCCGCCCCGAATCGCCTGCCACCGGGCCCACGCCGGGGTCGAGGAGCGGCTCCAGCCTCACCCCCTTCGCGTCGGCGGCCGGCCGCACCACCTCGAGCGCGGCGTCGATCACGGCCACGAGCTCGACCGGCTGCACGTCGAGCCGGAGCTTGCCCGCCATGATGCGCGAGATGTCGAGCAGATCGTCGACGAGCTGCGCCTGCGCCTGCGCGTTGCGCTCCACCGTCTCCAGCGCCCTCTCGCGCCGATCCTCGGCGAGCTTGCCCGTGCGCAGCATCCGGACCCAGCCGAGGACGGCCGTGAGCGGCGTGCGGAGCTCGTGGCTCATCGTCGCCAGGAACTCGTCCTTCATGTGGCTCGCGGTCTCGGCCTCGCGGCGGGCCGCCTGCGCCGCGGCGAGCAGGGCCCTCCGCTCCTCTTCGGCCCGCCTCTGCGCGGTGATGTCGAAGAACGACGAGACGACGCCGGCGATCGACCCGTCCAGGCCGCGGAGCGGCTGCGCGTTCACCGAGAGCCACAGGACCGAGCCGCCAGGCCGCTCGACGCCGAGCACGACGCCCGACTGAGGCTCGCCGGTCCGGAGCGCGATCTCCGACGGATACATCTCGAGGAGGATCGGCGTGCCGTCCTCGCGGACGGCCCTGCTCGAGCCGCCCAGCGTCCTCGACCCGACGATCTGCGCGGCGGATCGCCCGAGGATCCGCTCGGCGCTCGCGTTCGCGGTGCGGATGACCCCGCGCTCGTCCTGGACCGTGATGCCCTCCTCGAGCGCGCTGATGATCCCGCGGTAGCGCTCCTCGCTGGCCCGGAGCGCCCGCTCCGCCTCGAGCGCGTCGGTCTCGTCGCGCGTGATCAGCACGGCGCCCGCCGCCGATCCGTCGGGTCTCCGCAGCGGCGACGCCGTCCCGGCGAGCGCGCGGAGCGAGCCGTCCGGGCGCTCCACCAGCCAGCGCGCGTTCTCGACCTTCTCGCCCCGGAGCGCGCGGCGCAGCGGGCGCTCGTCGAAGGGCAGCGGCCGCCCGTCCAGCGCCAGCAGCTCGTACGCGTTGATCGAGACCGCGCCGACGACGGCGTCGCGCTCGGCCACGCCGTGCTGCCGCTGGGCCTCCTGGTTGCAGATGCGGATCACCCCGCGCTCGTCCATCGCCATGATGCCGTCGCCGCTCTGCTCGATGAGCGCGCGCAGCAGATCGCGCTCCACCGCCGCGACCTGCTCGGCCCGCTCGGCGCGCTCGCGGAGCCGCTTCGAGCGGACGAGCGCCCCGACGCGCGCCGAGAGGGCGGCCGAGGGGCACGGCTTCACCACGTAATCGTCGGCCCCCGCGGTGAGGCCCTCGACGAGGTCCTGCTCCTGCCCGGCCACGGTCAGGATGAGGATCGGGAGCCCGATCGTGGCCGCGCACGACCGGAGGAGCGTGCAGATCTCGGTGCCGGACATCCCCGGCATCACCTGGTCGAGCACGAGGACGTCCGGGAGATCGCTCCCCCACATGCGCTCGAGCATCACCGCGCCGTCCGTGAAGACCTGGACCTCGTACCGCGCGGCGAGGGCGCGCGCCGCCATCTCCGCCTCCAGCGGCGAATCGTCGACGATCCAGACGATCGCGCGCGCCGCTCGCTCGCTCGGCGGAGGCTGCGAGACCCCTTGCGCGGCGCCTGGCCCCGCCGTGGCCGTGGGGCGCCGCGCGGCGTTCGCGTCTCGCAGCGCGTCGGCGATCAGGAAATCCATCGTCGTTGGCCGGTTCATGGTTCTCCAGGAGCAGCAGGGGCCGTGAGACTCCGCCCCCCGGAGGGGCCGCTCTCCAGGATGGACCGAGGCGCGTAGCGGCGTTGGGTCCTCGCGAGTCGTTAACGCCCAGTCTCATCTGATCGACATGTCGCGGCGACGCAAGCGCGACGCCCGCCGAATGCGTCGATCGACGCGTGCGTCCGTGATCAGCGTGCACCGCGCAACGCAGCGCAGCGCGTAGCCAGCACCGCGCCGGGCATCGCCGCGCGAGCACCAAACCCGGTTTTCGGGACGCGTCCGACGGGAGATCCCTGATTCTTTGAAGGACGCTCCGGCGCTCAATTGACACCTCGCGTGCTGGCCGGTTATTCCCTCGGTCGAGCACCGCTGTGGCAGAGATCCTCGTCGTCGACGACAGCAGAGTGATGCGCGAGATGGTGGTGGCCTGCCTGCGGGCCGATCAGTACACGTTCGCGCACGCGGCGAGCGGGCTCGAGGCGATAGAGACGCTCTCGCTGCGGCCGTTCGATCTCGTGGTCCTCGATCTGAATATGCCCGACATCGGGGGAATCGAGGTCATCGAGTTCATCCGGGGTCAGGACAAGCTGCGGAGCCTGCCCATTCTGGTGGTGACCACCCGGGGCGATGAGGAGTCCCGCGCCCGGGCGCTCGGCGCGGGGGCCTCCGAGTTCATGACGAAGCCGTTCACGCCCGACGCCATCCTGGCGAGCGTGCGGTCCTTGCTGGAGAACGGCGCCGCGAACGCAGGATGAGCGACGCGCTCGACGTCAACGAGTTCGTGGCCGGCTACCTCGTCGAGGTGGAAGAGCACCTCTCCGCGTCGACCGCGAACCTCCTCGCCGCCGAGGCCGCCGTCCGGACCGGCGAGTCGAACCCGAAGGCGATCCGCGAGCTGTTCCGCTCTCTCCACACGATCAAGGGCCTCTCCGCCATGGTCGGCGTGGAGCCGATCGTCGACATCGCCCACGGCATGGAGACCGTGCTCCGGGCGGCGGACCGGGCCGCGGGGCGGCTGTCCGCCGCGTCGATCGAGGTGCTGGTCCGCGGGCTCAGGGCCATCGAGGAGCGGACCCGGGCGCTCGCCAACAAGCAGCCGGTGCCGCCGGCCGCGCCCGCGCTCCTCGACGCGCTCTCCTCGCTCGACGTCGCCGCCGCGCCGCCGCCGCCCCCGCCGACGATCAGCGCGGAGCCCGAGATCCTGGCGAAGCTCGGGCCGAGCGAGCGGATGCAGCTCGCGCAGGGCGTGGCGGGCGGGCGGCGCGCGCTGCGGGTCGACTTCGTCCCGTCGCCGGCGCGCACGGCCGAGGGGATCAACATCACGAGCGTCCGCGAGCGCGTGGGCAAGATCGCCGAGATCGTCAAGGTCATCCCGCTCTCGGTGCCGGCGAGCGACAGCGCGCCGGGCGGCATCGCGTTCGCGCTGCTCGTGCTCACGAGCGCCCCGGACGAGGAGCTCGCGCGGGCGGCGGCCGCCGACGTCATCCGCCCGCTCACCGTGACGGCGCCGGCCCCGCTCGCCGTCGCCGACCCGATCGAGCAGGAGCTCGACGAGCCGGCGGAGCGGGAGCCCCAGCTCCGCGGCGTCGTGCGCGTCGAGGTCGCGCGCCTCGACGACGCCCTCGACAAGCTGTCGGCGCTCGTCGTCACGCGGTTCCGGCTCGCCCGCGCGGCCTCGGATCTGCGCGCCCGCGGGGTGGACGTCCGCGATCTCGCGGAGATCCTCCGCGAGCACGACCGCCAGCTCCGCGACCTGCGCGGCGCCATCATGCGCGCGCGCATGATCTCGGTGACCGAGCTCCTCGAGCGCGTGCCGCTGGTCGTGCGCGGCCTCGGGCGCACCACGGGCAAGGAGGTCCGGATCGAGATCGACGCCGGCAAGGCGGAGCTCGACAAGGCCGTGGCGGAGCGCATCTTCCCGGCGATCGTGCACCTGCTCCGCAACGCGGTCGATCACGCGATCGAGCCGCCGGCCGAGCGGCGGCGGCTCGGCAAGCCCGAGGAGGGCGTGATCCGGGTCTCCTGCTTCGAGCGCTCGAACAACCAGCTCGAGCTCAGCGTCGCCGATGACGGCCGCGGCATCGACCGCGCGCTGGTGGCGCGGCGCGCGGGCCGCCCCGCGCCCGAGACCGACGCGGCGCTGCTCGACCTCATCACGCTGCCCGGGCTGTCGACGCTCGACCAGGCGACGAAGACCAGCGGCCGCGGGCTCGGGATGGACATCGTCCGGCGAATCGCCGTGGAGCAGCTCGGCGGCGAGCTCACGGTGAGCACGGCGCGCAGCGCCGGCACCACCTTCACCCTGAGGATCCCGCTCACGCTCACCATCATCGACGCCTTCTCGTTCCTGTGCGGTGACCAGCCGTTCGTGACGCCGGTCGCTGCCGTCGAGGAGGTCATGGAGATCGACCCTGCCCGGCTCTTCCGCGGCCCGGCCCCGGGCCGCGCCCGGGGCGGTGCGGAGCTGCCAGCCCCGGGCCGCGCGAGGGGCGGTACTGAATTGCCAGCCCCGGGCCGCGCCCGGGGCGGTACCGAGTTGATCGAGCGTCGCGGCGAGGTCGTGCCGCTCATCGACCTCGGCGTCCTCTTCGACCTCGGGCCGCTCGGCGCGAGCAGGGCGCTCGTCGTGCGGCGCAGCGGCGCGCCGTTCGCGTTCGGCGTGACCCGCGTGCTCGGCCAGCAGGAGGTCGTCGTGCGGCCGCTCGAGGACCCGCTCGTCAAGGTGCCGGGCGTGAGCGGCTCGACGGATCTCGGCGACGGCCGCCCCACGCTCGTCCTCGACCTCGTGACGCTCAGCGGCCGCGTCTCTTCGGGCCACGTCGGCCAGGCGGCCCTCGCGCGGGTGGCCTCATGAGCGGCCTGCACGTGGTCCTCAAGGTGGCGGACACCGAGTACGCCATCGCCGCGGCGGACGTGCTCCACATGGAGTCGTTCACCGGGGCGACGCGCGTGCCGGGGACGCGCCCCTACGTCGGCGGCCTCATCCAGATCCGCGGCCGCGTCGTGCCCGTCGTCGATCTGCGCGCGCGCTTCGGGCTGCCGACGATCGAGCCCACGCTGGACTCGCGCGTCATCGTCGTCCAGAGCGGAGGCCGCACCGTGGGCCTGCTGGTCGACAGCGCCCGCGAGGTCGTCAACATCGCCGCCGACGAGCTCCGCCCGCCGCCCGAGGTGATGACGGAGGAGAGCGCCGGCTTCGTGAGGGCGGTCGCGAAGCTCGGCAAGCGGCTCGTCATGCTCGTCGACGTCGGCAAGGTCATCGGTGAGGAGCAAGATCATGGCAGGTGAGGCAATCGCGGACATCGACGGGGCGCTCGCGCAGGCGGAGCAGGCCGAGCGCTCGCTGCGCCAGGCGGCGACGACCGCGGCCGGCGTCGAGCAGGCGGCCGCGCGGATTGCCGCCCTGGGCGCCGAGCACGCCGCCGCCGGCAAGGAGCGGGGGGCCGCGGTCGGGGCGCTCGCGGGCGAGCTCGAGGAGGGGGCGGCGGCGGCGCAGGCGCTCGCCCGGTCGGGGCAGCGGATCAGCGACTCGGTCGCGGAGGTCGCGCAGGGCATCGAGGCGACGACGAGCGGGCTCGGCGCGCTCTCGCCCGCGCTCTCCGCCGTGAAGGGCGACGCCGACGCGCTCGCCGAGTCCACGGAGACCACCGCGGCGGCGCTCGAGGAGATCGCCCGCTCGGTGAAGGCGGTGAGCGCCAGCGCGGAGGAGCTCGCGTCCTCCAGCGAGGAGCTCCTCGCCTCGGTCTCGGTCACGAGCGCGGCCGCCGAGGAGGCGGCGACCCGCGGCGCGAGCAGCGCCGCGTCGCTCGAGGAGATCGCGGCCACGATCGAGGAGATGTCGAAGGGCATCAGCCGCCTCTCGACCGACGCCAGGGACGTGGGCGGGCAGATCACGACCATCGCCGGCGCCGCCACGGGCGTGACGGGCTCCCTCAACCGCGTCGCGAAGGACACCACCGAGATGGCGAGCGCGGTCGAGGAGACCGCCGCGACCGCCGAGCAGATGGCGCGGTCGATCCGCGGGGTGGCGGAGAGCGCGCGGGCCCTCGACGCGAGCGCCTCGGCGACCGCGGGCACGATCACGCAGATCGCGAGCTCGGTCGAGGAGGTCGCGGCCACGGCCGAGAAGAACGCGGCGACCATCGAGGCGAACGCGGTCGCCGCCGAGGAGCTCGCGCGGACCGCGCAGCAGGTCACGCAGAGCGCCGAGCAGATCAACGGCCTCGCCGCCAGCAACGCCGCGGCGTCGTCGCAGGTCGATGCCTCCACGCGGCGGATCGTCGCGATCGTCGAGACCGCGCGCACGACCGCGGAGCAGGGCGTCGCGACCGCCCGCGAGGGCGCGTCGACGGTGGGCCGGTCCATCGCCGGCCTCGGGAGCATCCGGCAGGCGATGGTCGACTCCGCGTCCGTCATGAAGGAGATGGGCAAGCGCGCCGAGGAGATCGGCGACATCGTCCAGACCATCAACCTGATCGCCGATCGCACGAACCTCCTGTCGCTCAACGCCAGCATCGAGGCCGCGCGCGCGGGGGAGCACGGCCGCGGCTTCGCCGTCGTGGCCGAGGAGATCCGGAACCTGGCGGACCGGGCCGCCGTCTCGAGCGCCGAGATCGCCAAGATCGTCCGCGCGCTCCAGACGAGCGCCCGGGAGGCGGTCGCCGCGTCGACCGACGGCGTGAAGGTCGCGGACGAGGGCACCCGGCTCGCGGGCGACGCCGAGCGAGCGCTCGCGACGATCCTGCAGGGCGTCGAGGAGCTCGGCCGATCGATCCGCGACGTCGACCGGGCGAACGCCGAGCAGGTGCAGGCGGTGGGCTCCCTTACCCAGACCGCGGCGCGCATGAGCGACGAGGGCAAGGCGATCGCGCGCTCCGCGGCCGAGCAGACCAGGGCGATCCAGGCGCTCGCGCAGGGCAGCGCCGAGATGCGCCGCATGGCCCGGCAGACCAAGGAGGCGACCGCCGAGCAGGCGCACGCCCTGCGCGACGCCGTGAAGGTCAACGCGCAGCTCACCCAGAGCGCCGAGCGGGTGTCGCGGGCGATGGACGAGCAGGCGACGGGGGCGTCCCAGCTCGCGAAGGTCGCGGCGCAGATGCGCGCGCTGACCAGCCAGACCAGCAGCGCCATGGCCGAGCAGATGCGCGCCCTGACGAGCATCACGGCGCTCACGCAGGACGCCGCCAGCGCGGCGCAGCGGATGGTCGCGGGCCTCGCGGAGCAGGCGGGCGGCGCGGCCGAGGTGGCGCGCACGATGGATGACGTCCGCAAGATGTCGGCCCAGTCCGCGCGGGGGATCGGCGAGCAGGCGCGGGCCGCGAAGCAGCTCGAGGCCTCGGCCCGCCAGGTGGCGCGGCTCGCGGCGTCGGTGACCGCCGCGGCGGCGGACCAGAGCAAGGCGACGTCGGCGCTCGTGAAGGAAGGGGAGGCGGTGCGCCGCATCGCCAAGCAGACAGCGCGGGCGGTGACCGACCAGGTGGAGTCCGTCGCCGCGCTCGGCTCGGGCGCGGGCCGCCACGCGTCGGCGCTGCGGGACATCGCCAGGGCGGCCTCGGAGCAGGCGGCCCGGAGCGAGCAGCACGCCGCCTCGATCGCCCGGCTGCGCGACCCGATGCGCGAGCTGGTCGCCGCCGTGGCCAAGCACGCGAGGGACTCCGGGGCGGTCGCCACGGACGCCGGCTACGTGCTGGAGCAGGTCGGCAAGATCCGGCACGCGAACAGCGAGCACGTCGACGCCATCGCGGGCGTCTCCGCCGCGATCGCGCACCTCAGGGCGAACGGGAAGCAGCCCCACGCGCCGCCGCCGGAGACCGCGTGAGCCCGCGGCGGTCCCCGCTCGCCATCTCGGAGCCGGAGCGGCAGCGCGTCGAGCAGGTCGATCGCCTCGCCGCGTCCGGGGGCGCGGGGGTGCCCGCGCTCATCGAGATGCTGGCCGATCCGAGCTGGACCGTGCGGCGGGCCGTCATCGCGTCGCTCGCCGCGCTCGGCGACGCGGCGGCGCAGCCGCTCTGCGGCTGCCTGAGCGCGCGGCGCGAGAGCGAGGCGCGCATCGCCGCCGCCGTCGACGCGCTCGTCGCGTCGCTCGGCGACGTCGACGGGCCCGTGCTCGAGCTGACCCGGGATCCTAACCCGGCCATCGTCGCCGACGCGGCGCAGATCCTCGGGCGCCGCGCCAGCGCCAGGGCCGTCTCCCGCCTCGCGGAGCTCACGTCGCACGAGGACGACAACGTCGCGGTCGCCGCGATCGAGGCGCTCGGCCGCGTCGGCGGCAGGGCCGCTGTCGACTCGCTCGTGGACGCCGTCACCAGCGGAAATTTCTTCCGTGTCTTCCCGGCGATCGACGTGCTGGGCCGGAGCGGCGATCCGCGCGCGATCGAGCCGCTGTCGGCCCTGCTCGACGATCCGCGGTACGTGCTCGAGGCGGCGCGGGCGCTCGGCCGCACCGGCAGCCGGAGCGCTGTGTCGCCGCTGATGCGCCTCCTCGCGCGCCCGAGCGACGCGGTCGCGCGCGTCGCCGCGGTGGCGCTCGCCGAGCTGCGCGAGCGGTACCGCGAGCACTACGGGACGGTCGAGCCGATCGACGAGGCGCTCCGGGGCGAGGTCCCGGCGCCCGGCGCGGCGCGGCGGCTCTCGCACAGCCTCGCCGGGGCGGACGCGGGCGAGCAGGCGATGATCTGCGGCGTGCTCGGCGCGATCGGGGGCGATGACGTCCTGCTCGATCTGACCCGCCTGCTCGACGCCGAGGCCCCCGTGGCGAGCGCCGCGGCCGACGCGCTCTGCCGGCTCTCCCGCAGCGCGGACTCCCGGGTGCTCGCCGCGCTGCGCGACGGCGACAGCGCGCGGAGGCTCCTGCTCCTGCCGCTCGTGCGCGGCGCCGCGGCCGCGGACGACGTCGCGCGCTGCCTCGCCGATCCGGACCCCGAGGTCCGCGCGGCGGCGTGCGACGCGCTCGGGCGCATCGCGGATCCGCGCGCGGCGTCCGCGCTGTTCCCGCTCCTCGACGACCCGAACCCCCGCGTGGCCCACGCCGCGATGGCGGCGATCCAGTGCCTCGGCGGCGCGGAGGTCGAGGCGCTCGCGCTCTCGGCGGCGCGCGACGGATCGCCCGCCGCGCGGCGCGCGGCGCTCCGGATCCTCGCCTACTTCGCGCCCGCGTCGGCGCTGCCGCTCTTCGTCGACGGCCTCCGCGATCCCGACATGCGGCTGCGCGAGCGGGCGATCCACGGCCTCGCCTGCTTCACGGAGCCCGCGGCGATCGAGGCGCTCGTCGGCGTGGCGGCCGACCCCTCCGCGCGGGTCCGCGCCGTGGCGATGCGGGCGATCGGGCAATCATCGCGGCGCGACGCGCGCGTGATCGAGGCGCTCCTCCGCGGGCTCCGCGACGAGGACGCCTGGGTCCGCTACTACGCCTGCCAGTCGCTGGGGAAGCTCGGGTGGGAGGCGGCGGCCGGGGCGATCGCCGAGCGGCTCCGGGACGAGAGCGGCCAGGTGCGCGTGGCGGCGGTCGAGGCGCTGTCGGGCATCAAGGGCGACCTGGCGCTCGCCGCGCTCGAGGAGGCCGCCCGCGAGAGCGACACGGACATGCGGCGCTCGGCGCTGATCGGGCTCGGCATCGCCGGGCGGGAGGAGTCGCTGCCGACGCTGCTCGGCGCGCTCGCGTCGCCGGACGTGGCGACCCGGCTCGTCGGCGTCTCGGCCATCTCCGGCTTCTCGTCGCCCGAGGTCCTGCCCGCGCTCGTGCGCGCCGCCGCCGACGTCGACGAGAGCGTGCGCGCGACGGCGACCAGCTTCATCGCGGGGCGGCCCGGGATCGAGGCGACGAGGAGCCTCATCGCGCTGATCGTGGCGACGCGGGCGCCGGCCCCGCTGCTCGCCGCGCTGTCCACGCCCGTGCCCGGCCGCGTCGAGGGGATCCTCGAGGCGCTCGCGACGGCGGACGACGAGCTCTCGCCCCTGCTGACCGCGGCGCTCGCGCGGATGCGGCTGCCCGAGGCGCACGCCGCGCTCCTCGAGGCGCTCAGGCTGCCGCGCGCCCCGGCGCGCAAGGCGGCGGCCACGACGCTCGCCGCCGTGGCCACGCGGGAGGCGTTCGCGGCGGTCGAGCTCGCCTCGCGGACCGATCCGGATCCCGAGGTGCGGCGCGTGTCCGCCTCCGTCCTCTCCCAGTGGGCATGAGGCCGTGGTCATGACGAGCCGCCTCCCCATCTCCCCGCAGGTCTTCGCGATCTTCTGCGCGCTCATCGCCGAGAAGATCGGGATCCACTACGAGGCCGGCGATCGCGAGCTGCTCGGCGACAAGGTCTCGGTGCGGGCCATCGAGGCCGGGTTCGACTCGCTGCTCGATTACTACTACTACCTCCGCTACGACCCGGCGGGCGCGGCCGAGATCGACGCGCTGATCGAGGCGCTCGTCGTCAGCGAGACGTATTTCTTCCGCGAGCTCCCGCAGCTCGAGGTCGCGATCGCGGAGCTCGTCGCGCCGCGGGTGGCGGCGGGGGGGCGGCCGCGGATCTGGTCGGCGGCCTGCGCGACGGGCGAGGAGCCGCTCACGATCGCGATGCTCCTGGCGGAGCGGGGCCTGCTCGACAAGGTCGAGCTCGTCGCGAGCGACGTCAGCGCGCGGGCGCTCGCGCGGGCCCGGGGCGGCGTGTTCGGGCCGCGCTCGATCCGGAGCAACGCCCCGCCGCCCGCGTTCGCCGCCCGCTGGCTCCGTGTGGCGCCCGATCGCGTCACCGTGAGCGCCGAGCTCCAGCGGGCGGTCGACTGGCGGCGGATCAACCTGCTCGACGCGGCCGAGGTCGCGTCGCTCGGGCGGTTCGACGTGATCGCCTGCCGCAATGTGCTGATCTACTTCCACGACAACACGGCGCGGTGGGTGGTCAGCAACCTCTCGGGGGCGCTCGCCGCGGGCGGGGTCCTCCTGGTCGGGGTCTCCGAGTCGCTGCTGCGCCTCGGCACCGCGCTCTCGTGCGAGGAGCGGGGCGGCGTGTTCATGTACCGGAAGACGGAGCGA
Organism: Sorangium sp. So ce119; assembly: GCF_051524405.1. Classification (NCBI taxonomy): domain Bacteria; kingdom Pseudomonadati; phylum Myxococcota; order Polyangiales; family Polyangiaceae; genus Sorangium; species Sorangium sp. So ce119. Next base: position 2,476,306 of record NZ_CP150310.1, read on the forward strand.
TGAAGATCCCACCTGTCCGCGTGCTCGTGGTCGACGACTCAGCCTTCGTGCGCAAGGTCCTGCGGCAGGTCCTCGGCGCGAGCCCCTCGATCGAGGTCGTCGATACGGCCATGGACGGCCTGGACGCGCTGGAGAAGATCGAGCGCTACAAGCCGGACGTCATCACCCTGGATCTGGTGATGCCGAACCTCGACGGCATCGGCGTGCTCGGGTCCCTGCGGGGCGAGGGCGCGCCGCGGGTGGTCGTGGTCAGCAACGCCGAGGCGGACAGCGAGCTCGGCGTCACGGCGCTCCAGCAGGGCGCGGTCGAGCTCGTCGAGAAGCCGACGTCGCTCGCGACAGATCGCCTGTTCGATCTCTCGGGCGAGCTGGTCCGCAAGGTGCTCGCCGCGGCCGGGGCGAAGCGCCTCGCCGCGGGGCCTGGCCCGCAGCCGGCGCCCCCTCCGCCCTCCGTGATCTCCGTGCCGGCGCGCACGCGGATCCTCGTTGTCGGCGCGTCGACCGGCGGGCCTCAGGCGCTGACGCGGCTCCTCACGGCGCTGCCGGCCGATCTCCCGGTCCCCGCCGTCGTCGCGCTGCACATCCCCGCTGGCTACACCGAGTCGCTGGCGCGCCGCCTGGACGAGGCGAGCGCGATCTCGGTCGTCGAGGCCTCGGACGATCTCCAGCTCCGGCCCGGGGTCGCGGTCATCGCGCGCGGGGGGCAGCACCTCGAGATCCGGCGGCAGCTAGAGCGCGCCAGCGTGCGCTTCGCGCGGGCCTCCACCACGTCCCTTTATTGCCCCTCGGTGGATCTGCTCTTCGCGAGCGCCGCGGCCGAGTTCGGCTCCGGTGTCCTCGCCGTCGTGCTGACGGGCATGGGGGACGACGGCCTGGAGGGCTCCCGCGAGATCCACAAGGTGGGCGGGAGGGTCCTCGCAGAGGCCGAGTCGTCCTGTGTCGTCTATGGCATGCCTCGCCGCGTCCAGGAGGCCGGGCTCGCCGTGGCCGAGGCGCCCATCGACGAGATGGCGGCGCTGATCCTGCGCCACCTCTGATCTGCGCGGCGCGCCGGGCAGGCTGCTCTCGCGCCCCCGCGCGGTAACGGCGGTGACATCGTCGAGGCGTGGAGGTGCGATGTGCGATGTTGAAGGACTCGCCGCCTTTTGACGCGCGCGCACGAGCCCTTGCTCACGCGCCTCTTCCCCTCTTACGATGGTCGGATCATCATGGGACTACCATCATCCGAGACCCGGATCAGGACCACCGAGGGCGAGAGGGTCGCGGCTGCGTCGGTCGAGCTCCTCGACCGGGCGCCCTTCGCGGTCATCCGCCACGACGCCGATCTCGTCATCACCGGCTGGAACGAGGGGGCTGCGCGGTGCTTCGGATATGGCGGGGACGAGGCGCTCGGCCGGAACATCGCCGAGCTCCTCTTCTCTGGAGACGCGGCCGAGGCGTGGCGTCGTGCCCTGTCGGAAGGGGATGAGCCGCGGGTACTCGACTGTATCAAGAAGGGCGGCGGCGCGCTTGCGTGCGAGTGGCGCAACCAGGCTGTCGCCGGCGAGCACGGCCGGCCGGGCTCGTGGATCTGCATGGGGCTGCCGGTCCCGGGCCCGAGCGCCCGCGAGCCCACGGTCGACGAGCGCGTCCTCGGCGTGGTCCTCGACACGCTCCCCATCGCGATCTGGGCTGTCGACAGGGACGGCACGTACATCTTCCACGACGGCCGCGGGGTCGATGTCGCGGGCGTGCCGCGCCGATCGTGGCTCGGCCTGAACCTCTGGGAGCTCTGGGGCAGCCACGAGGGCGCGCGGGAGACGCTGGCTCAGGTCACGGCGGCCCTGAACGAGAAGCAGAGCACCCACGCCTTCGCGACGGCCATGGACCACACCTGGGAGAGCTGGTGTCTCCCCGATGTGGACGAGCGCGGCGAGGTCCGGGCCGTCATCGTGGTGACGCTCGACGTCACGGAGCCGAAGCGCGCCGAGACGGAGCTGCGCACGAGGCTCGAGCTGATCCAGCGGCAGCAGCGGCTCATCCAGCAGCTCTCCACGCCGATCATCCAGGTCTGGGACGGCGTGCTGACCATCCCCCTCGTCGGCGTCGTCGACTGCGAGCGCGCGTCCGTGCTCATGGATGACCTGCTCGGCGAGGTGAGCCGCTCGGGCTCGCGGTACGCCATCATCGATCTCACCGGCGTCGACACCGTCGACACGCAGACTGCGGCCTACCTCATCAACCTCGTCCGGGCCATCCGCCTCCTCGGCGCCGAGGCCGTCATCACCGGCATCCGCGCGACTGTCGCCCAGACCGTCGTCTCGCTCGGCGTGGATCTCTCCGAGGTCCCGGTTCACACGAACCTTCGCTCGGGCCTCCAGCACTGCATCCAGAAGATGGCGCGGGAGGCGCGCCCCGCGCCGCAGCGCGAGGCCCCGAAGCTCCGTCACAGCGGCCAGTAAACGACCTTGCCCTCGATCTCCTGGAACGTGGCCGCGAGCCCGTCCTGGGAGACGATGAAGGCGATCCGCTCCGGGTACCCCGCCACGAACGCCGCGGCCGCGCGGTGGCGGGTGCCCCGCGCGTCGAGCGACCAGCTCGCGTCCATCCGCTGGTCGGGCGTCGCGGCGAAGATCTCGGAGATGATCCCCTTCGACGGGGGCAGCTTCGCGCCGAACGCGAGCACGTCGAGCGTGTGGCTCATCACCACCGCTCCGTCGACGGTCGTCAGCCGGACGATCAGGTCGAGCAGGCGGTGGACGCGGTCGGGGCCCGGCAACGGCCGGTCCGGGGCGCGCGCCGCCGGCGACTTCCCGGGCGCCTGCCGCGGCTCGTCCGGCGGATAGCTCCGGTGAGCGTCGGCGATCTCCAGGATGGCGGTCCCGAGGCACAGGGCGGGATCCAGCCGCTTGACCTCGGTGTCGAACGGATTCCCCTCCTCGCCGAAGAGCTGCGGCAGGCCCTCTCCGGGCCCCAGGATGGCGAGGAGCCCTCCGCGCCCGAGCTCGACCATCGCCTCGACCATGCGCAGGAGGTAGTTGCGCACGTGGCGGACGATCGGCCTCGCGTGCTCGCCGAAGACGGTCCTCTCGATCGAGTCGAGCTGCGGGCGGTGCTTGGGCATCCACGTGCGCACGGCGCCGCGCTCGTAGCGGACGACCTCCCATTCGCCGCGGTACACGGCCACGACGCCGGGCTTCGGGACCACGACGCGCACGAGCTGGTCGATGTCGAACGACTGGCGGCTGTGCGGCGTCGCGATGCCGGCGATCACGAGCGACCCGTCGTGCGGCACCACGGAGAGGAAGGAGCGCGGCCACGCGCACGCCGAGGCCAGGTTGGCGACGTGCTCCACGTCGAACGGCACCGTGGACCCGAACCGCACGAGATCCCACGCGGGCCCCTCGGACTCGAACTCGATCGGGCTCCCGGCGAAGACGAGCCCGACCGGGTTCAGGCGCCCCTCCTCGGTCGCCATGGACGCGAAGAACATCGTCTCGATGAGCTGCGTGAGGACGGCCTCGGAGAGGTTCGGCGCGCCGGCGGCGGCCCTGGGCCTCAAGACGATCGGGTGCCCCGCGAGCTGCGATTGCCCCTCCAGCTCCAGAAACGCAGCGGTGACATCCGCAGGATACTTGGGGCGCATGAGCTCGATATACCATCCTGAGCGACCCGGGTCAGCTCGGCCGGCCGCCGCGCCGACCCGGGGCGCCGCGAGGCGCGCGGCGTTACGCGGCCCGGCGCGAGCCGCTCTTCTTCTTCGGGGTGTCCGTCTTGCGCACCTTCGGGCTGGCGTCGCTCGACTTCTTGTCGTCGTTCGCGGCCTTGCCGCCCTTCTCGCCGAGGCTCTTCTTGAGCAGCGCGATGAGGTCGACCGTGCCGGTGTCGCGGGGGCGCTCCTCGTCCTCCGAGGCCTCCGCGGGGGTCGTGGTCTGGCCGGATTTCACCTTCTTCTCGATGAGCTTCATCACGTCGTCGCGGTACTCATCCTTGTATTTCTCCGGCTTCCACCCGGTCGACATCTCGGCCACGAGCCGCTCCGCCATCTCGAGCTCCCGCTTGCCGAGGCCCTTCCCCTCGGCGTCCATCTCGGGCAGATCGAGCTCCTCGTCGGTGCGGAGCTCGTGCGCGAACCGGAGCAGGTTCAGCACGAGCGCGCGGCCGCGCGGCCTCACCGCGGCGAGGTGCTCGCGCGTCCGGATCACGACCTTGGCGATCCCGACCTTCCCCGTCTTCCGCAGCGCCTCGCGCAGGAGCACGTACGCCGTCACGGGGGATTTCTTCTTGCTGTTCTGTGACGCCGGGGCGAGGTAATACGGCTTGTCGTAGTACATCGGGTCGATGTCGGCCTCGTCCACGAAATCGAGGATGTCCACGGTCTGCGTCGCCTCGACGTTCGCGCGGCGCAGGTCCTCGTCGGACATCACGACATACTCGCCCTTCTCGTACGGATAGCCACGGACGATATCGTCCCAGCTCACCGGCTCGCCCGTCTCCCGGTTCACGCGTTCGTAGCGGATCGGGGTCATGTTCCGCTTGTCGAGCTGCGTGAAGTGGAGCTCGTTGGGCTCCTCTGCGGGGTAGAGGGCCACCGGGATCTGCACGAGCCCGAAGCTGATACTCCCTTTCCAGATGCTGCGCGGCATGCGCTCTCCTTCCACCCTGGTCCCACCCAGAGGTCCGTTCGAGGTGTGTCGCCAGAGAGCAATGCAAGCCGGCGGCCGACGGCCCGATCCAGCCGTTTCAGCCGTGCGTCCTGGAGCGACGTCGCGTTTCGCCACAGCGGGCTGGGCGGCGTGACGATTGCTGCCCCGCTCGACCGGGTTCGTTGTATACGAACAGGCAACATGCCGCGGCGTACCCACGACCTGCACGGAGCTGCGCCGGACGACAGCCGGACGGCGCTGCTCCTCATCGACGTCATCAACGACCTGGACTTCCCGGAAGGCGACCGGCTGCTCGCCCACGCGCTCCCGATGGCGCACCGCATCCGGGCGCTGAAGCAGCGGTGTCGCGACGCCGGCATCCCCGCGGTCTACGTGAACGACAACTTCGGTCGCTGGCAGTCGAACTTCCACCGGCAGATCGAGCACTGCCTGGCGGACGGCGTCCGCGGCCGGGAGATCGCGGCGCTGCTGCGGCCTGCGGAGGAGGATTATTTCGTCTTGAAGCCCAAGCACTCGGGCTTCTACGGCACCACGCTCGAGATCCTGCTCGAGTCCCTCGGCGTGCAGACGCTCGTCCTCACCGGCATGGCGGGGAACATCTGCGTCCTGTTCACGGCGAACGACGCCTACATGCGGGATTACCGGCTGGTCGTCCCCTCGGACTGCGTGGCTTCGGAGGGCGAGGACGACAACGCCTATGCGTTGCGCCAGATGCAGCGCTTCCTCAAGGCCGATATCCGGTCGTCCGACGAGATCGACCTCGAGCGGCTACCCGCCTGACGTCGCCAGGGGGGCCGGGCGCCGGGCGGGTAGCCGCTCTTGGTCAAGGGGTGCGGGTCACGCTCAGGCGAGCGCCCTGTCCTTCGTCGAGATGCCCTCTTCGCTGAGGACCGCGATGTCGGTCGCGCCGCCGCGCTCGAGGACCTGCTTGGCCAGCGAGCGCTCGTTGCTGTTCTCGACGTGGACCGAGATCAGGATGTTGCCGCCCTTGATCTTGCCCTCGTACTGCTTGGCCTCCACCTCGGGGATGCCGAGCCCGATGAGCGCGCCGGTCACGCCGCCGACCGCGGCGCCGGCCGCCGCGCCGCTCAGCGCGGCCATGATCGGGCCGGCCGCGATGAACGGCCCGAGCCCCGGGATGGCGAGCGCGCCGATGCCGGCGAGCAGGCCGATGGTCCCGCCGATCGCGCCGCCGGCGCTCGCGCCGGCCGTCGCGCCCTCGGGCGCCTTCGTGTTCTTCTCGTGCGCGAAGTCCCGCGTCCCGTGCTTGTCCGGGAAGAGCGCCGAGATGTCGCTGGTCAGGAAGCCGGCGCGCTGTAGCTCGCCGACGATGATGTCTGCCTGAGCGAGCGTGCTCACGAGGCCAAGGACCGCTTTCTTCGTTGCCATGGTGTCATCCCTTTCGGACTGGTTCAGTCTGGTTCAGTTTGGACTGTTTCAGTCCACGTCCACTTCGAGCTGGTTGTCGACGCGCTGCACGCCCGCGATCCCTTGTGCGATCGCGGCGATGTCAGCCTTCTCCTTGTCGCTCTTCACCGGGCCGCGCAGCGTGACGACCTGCCCGTTCGTGATGATCTTGACGTTCTTGGCGTTCATCGACAGCGTATCGTTCGCCACCACCGCCTGCCGGATCTTCTGCGTGATCGTGCGATCGGCCTCGTTCTCGCCCTGATCCCCGGGGGTCAGCGCGGCGGGATCGCGGTCGCGATCGTTCTTGTCCGTGTTGTCGGCCGCCGCCGGCGTGGGGTTGTTCGCCCGCTGGGCGACCTCACCCGGCACGGTCGCGGTGTTGTTGTCCGAGCGAGGCGTGCCTTCCGCTCGATCGCAGGCCGCGGCCGCGATCGAGAGAGACATCATGAGGAAGAGTTTCGCTGTGTTCATGCCCGGGCGCCCTCGCAAGCCGCGGGCCATCGCGCGAAGAGAGCGCCTGTCGGCCTGCTCCTGTGACCGGGGCGGATCCTCATCGCGCTCACCTCGCGTGATGAGATGGCTTTTTCGCGCTGCATCGCGGAGGACTCATCCGCGCGTCCGGCCGCGACGCGGGGCGGTAGCCGGGCTCAGGTCTCGACTTCATGGCGGAGCGCCCCAGGTGAGGCGAAGTGCCCCGTGCAGCCGCCAGCAGAACCGGGAGAACCTGTCATCCCGGACGAAAATGCACCGATCCGGTGTGCGCCTGTGACGGAGTCGTGAGGTCAGTCCTCGCGGGCGCCCGTCGGGCGCTCGATCCCGAGCCGCCGCAGCTTCCGGTAGAACGTCGCCCTGGACATGCCCGCCTCGCGCGCCGCCTGCAGGGCGTTCCAGCCGGTGCGCTCGAGCGCGGCGAGCAGCGCGGCGCGCTCGTCGCGCAGGGACCTCGGCGCCCCGCGGCCGCCGTCCCGCGGCCGGGGCAGGTCGACGTCGTCGGGGCCGATCTTGCGGCCGTCGCACAGGACGACCGCCTTCGTGATCACGTTCTCCAGCTCGCGCACGTTGCCGGGCCAGCCGTGCTGGCCGAGCCGCCGCAGCGCCTCGCGCGAGAGCTGCGGGGCCGGGCGGCCGAGCTGCTCGGCGGCGCGGCGCACGAAGTGGATCGCGAGCTCGGGCAGGTCCTCGAGCCGGTCGCGCAGCGGCGGCAGGCGGATCTGCACCACGGCGACGCGGTAGTAGAGGTCCTCGCGGAAGCGCCCGCGCGCGGTCTCGGCGAGCAGGTCGCGGTTCGTGGCGCAGACGAGGCGGAAGTCGACGCGCACGGCCTCGGCGCTGCCCACGGGGCGCACCTCGCGCTCCTGGAGCACGCGGAGCAGCTTCGCCTGCACCTCGAGCGGCATCTCGCCGAGCTCGTCGAGGAACAGCGTCCCGCCGCGCGCCGCGACGACGAGGCCGGTGCGGTCCCGGTCGGCCCCGGTGAACGCGCCGCGCACGTGGCCGAAGAGCTCGGACTCGAGCAGGGCGGCGGGGAGCGCGGCGCAGTTGATCCCCATGAACGGGCCGCTCTTCCGGGGGCCGGCGAAGTGGATGGCGCGCGCGACGAGCTCCTTGCCGGTGCCGCTCTCGCCGGTCACGAGCACGCTGACCGGCGCGTCGACCACGCGGTCGAGCGTGGCGAACACCGCGCGGAGGGCGGGGCCGCGCCCCACGATGGCGCCGTAGTCGTAGCGGTGCTCGAGGGCCTGCTGGCGGACGAGCACCTCCTCCTGGAGGCGGTCGATCTCGGCGGCCTGGCCGCGCAGGAGCTCCTCGACGCGGCGCCGCTCGGCCTCGAGCTCCGTGGTGCGGCGGCGCAGGTCCTCGACGAGGCGCGCGTTGCGCAGGGCGAGCGCGACCTGGTCGGCGAAGGCGAGGAGCAGGTCGACGTCCTCGGGGGCGAAGCGCGCGCGCCGGAAGCGGTTGTCGAGGTAGAGGGCGCCGAGCACGCCGTCCGGCGAGCGGATCGGCACGGCGATGACGGACCGGAGCCGCATGGCGTGGACCGACGCGTGCTCGCGGAAGCGCTCGTCTTCCTGGGCGTCGACGGTGACCACGGGCTCCTGCGTGGCGATGGCGCGCTCGGCGATGCTGTAGCTGAACTTGAGGTGGCTCCTGCCGACCTTCTCCCGGTCGACGTTGCGGGCGACGGCCACGCGGAGCTCGCCGCCCGGCTGCTCGAGGAGCAGGAACCCGCGCTCGGCGGCGGTGAGGTCGATCGCGGCGTCCATGGCCATGGCGAGGATGTCGGCGGTCTCGACGGAGGAGTTGAGCTTGCGGAACACCTCGAGGAGCCGCTCGAGCTTGGCCGCGCGCCCTGACGCGGGCGGCGCCTCGGCGGCGCCGGGCGTCGCGGCTGCCTCGGCGGGCGGCGCGGGCCGGGCGGCGCGGCGGCGGGGGTGCATCCAGAAGGCGTGCTGGAGGGCTTCCGGGAGCGAGCGCGCCATGGCGGTCCAGGCGGCCGCCGCGCGCCCCCGCTGCGCCGCGGCGGCCTCGGGCTCGCCGGCGAGCTCCGCGGCGTCGGCGAGGGCGAGGCGGACGTCGGCGACGAGGTCGGGCTGCGCGGCGCGCTCGGCGAGGGCGAGGGCGCGCTCGAGGATCTCCCTGGCGGCGGCGGGGTCGGGCTGACCGAGGTTGGGCTGACCGAGGTTGAGGTTGGGCTGACCGGGGTTAGGCTGACCGAGGTTGGGCTGACCGAGGTTGAGGTTGGGCTGACCGGGGTTGAGGTTGGGCTGACCGGGGTTGAGGTTGGGCTGACCGGGGTTGAGGTTGGGCTGACCGAGGTTGAGGTTGGCCTCAACGTGGTTGCGGTCGCCGTCCCCCTCCAGCAGCGCGAGCCGCCCCTCGAGCAGCGCGGCGCGCGCCCCCAGGTCGGGCGCCTCCCGCACGGCCCCGTGCCCGCGCGCCCGGCCGAGCGCCGCGCGGGCCTCGTCCAGCGCCCCGCGCGCCAGGTGCGCCCGGCACAGCTCGAGCTCCTCCTCGACCACCTCGCGCTGCGCCCCCTGCGCCTCGAAGCCGCCCCGCGACCGCTCGAAGCAGCGCGCCGCCTCCTCGGCGTCGCCGGCCGCGAGCGCGCAGTCCCCGAGGACCGACGCCGCCGCCGCCGCGAAGAACGGCGCCCCCCGCCGCGCCGCCTCCGCCTCCACGCGCGACGCCACGCGCCCGGCGCGCTCGAACGCCCCGACGTCCGCCCACAGCTTCGCCAGGTCGAAGTCGAGGACCAGCACCAGGTCCGCCTGCCCCAGGGCCGACGCGAGCCGCGCCCCCCGCTCGTACGCGGCCAGCGCCTCCCCCAGCTCGCCCGACTGGTGGCACGCCGTCCCCACGTTGAGGCTGCACCGCGCCACGAGGTCGCCCAGCCCGTGCTCCTCCGCCGTCGCGAGCGCCTGCCGGTACCCTGCGAGCGCCGTCTCCAGCTCCCCCGCGCGGAACGCGTCGATCGCCTGGTACGACAGCGCCCGCACCAGCGCCCGCGGCGCCCGCCGGTCGCGGTGCAGCCCGGCCGCCAGCCCCAGGTGCAGCCCCGCCAGCCGCCGCTCGCCGAGGTAGCTCGCCGCCACGCCCACGTCCTCGTGCAGGCTCGCGAGCACCTCCGGGTCGTCGCACCAGCCGAGCGCCGGCTCCGCGCGCGCCCGCGCCTCCGCGTGCGATCCGAGCCGCAGCAGCGCCCGGCTGGCCAGGTCCGCGAGCCCCGCGCGCTCGCGCGGCGTCGGCGCCCCCGCCTCCCCGCCGGCCCGCTCGGCCTCCTCCAGCCGCGCCAGCGCCGCCGTCGGGTCCCCCAGCTCGAGCAAGCACGCCCCGAGCCGCGCCAGCGCCTGCCCCCGCCGCGCCCCCAGCCCCGCCGCCTGCTCCCCCTCCAGGAGCTGCTCCAGCACCTCGCGCGCCCGCCCCGCGCGCCCGCCGCACTGGAGGGTCGACGCGATCTCGAGCCGCGTCACCGCCGCCGTCGCCGCCTCGAGCAGCGCCTCCGCGGCCGCCGCCCACGCCCGCGGGTCCGCCTCGCGCTCGGCCCGCCGCGCCAGGAACAGCCGCTCCGCGGCCGCCGCGTCGCCCGACAGCGCGAGGTGCAGCACCTGCTGCTCCACCCGCGCCGGGTACGCCCCCGCCACCCGCGCGTGCGCCGCCCGGACCGCCTCGCCCCCGAGCGCCTCCAGCAGCGCGGCGATCGGCCCGGCGCGCGTCAGCGTCCACCCCCCCGCCGCCCGCGCCGCGACGCCCCGTGCCGCCAGCTCGGCCAGGTGCGCGACAGGCAGCCCGAGCGCCGGCAACTCCTCGTCCGCGACCGCGCCGCCCTGCACGGCCAGCGTCGCCACCGCGTCGCGCAGCGACCCCCGCAGCCCCCGCAGCCGCAGCGCGTAGCGCGCGCTCGCCCCCGGCGTTGTCGCGTCGAGCCCGGCGATGTCCCCGCTCTCCCCGAGCCGCCCCGCGGTCACCACGAGGTCCGCGGGCCACCCCGCGCTCGCGCGCCGCACCACCTCGGCCGCGTCGCCCAGGCCGATGTCGTCCATCCAGCGCTGCACCGCCTCGCCCCCGAGCGGCGGCAGCGCCACCTCGCGCGCGGCCCGCCCCGCCTCCGCGGCCACGACGGCGAGCGGCGCCCGGCCGCCCCCGTGCGGCGCGCGCTCGGCCGCGAGGAGCAGCACCGGATCCTCGGGCCCGAGCAGCCGGACCAGCGCCTCGAGCATCTCCCTGTCCGCCCCGGTCACCTCGTCGGCGTCGTCGAGCACGAGCACCAGCGGCTCGGCCTCCGCCCCCGACCGCCCCCGCGTCAGGCGCTCGTGCGCGCGCAGGGCGCCGAGCGCGCCGGCGGGGAGCGCCTCCTCGCCGGTCGCGCGGCGGAGCATCGAGGCGACCGGCGCCGCGGTCCGCGCGAACCCCTCCACGGCCTCCATCCCGAGCTCGGCGTTCCACTTCGCCTCGCGCAGCACGCGGCTCTTCCCGCACCCCGGCTCCCCGGCGATCACGCACAGGCGCGGCCCGCGCTCCCCGCGCTGGAGCGCCGCGAGCGCCTCGGCGATGGCGCGCATCTCCTCGTCGCGGCCGAGGAGGTGAGGCGGCTCCGGCGGCGGCGGGGCCAGCGCGCGCGGCGACGCCCCGACCCAGTCGAGCACCTCGCCCGCGTCGGCCGGCCGGTCGCGCGCCTCGGGCCGCACGAGCCGCTCGACCAGCGCGCCCACCGCCTCCGGCAGCGGCTCCGCGAGGAGCGGGGCCACGGCGGCGAGGGTGCGGCCGAGCGAGAAGAGGTCCGCGCGGCCGTCGGCCGGCTCGCCGCGGATCACCTCCGGCGCGAGGTAGCCCTGGGTCCCGGAGACGCCGCCGTCGGGCCTCGCGCCGAGCCGCGCCGCGCACGACAGATCGATCAGCACCGCGCGCCCCGACGCGCCGACGAGGATGTTGGCCGGCTTCACGTCGCCGTGCCGGATGCGCGCGCGGTGGAGGAAGCGCAGCGCGTCGAGCACGTCCACGAACGCGGCCCGCACCTCCTCGAAGCGCCGGCCTGTCACGTACTCGTCGAGGGGCGCGCCGAGCACCGCCTCCGACGTGAAGTAGAACCGCGGCTCGCCAGCCCCGGTTTCCCGGAGCATGCCGAAGTCGTGCACCCGGACGAGGTGGGGGTGGAAGAGGCCCGCCAGCATCCTGAACTCGCCGCGGAACGCCGCCCGCTCCGCCGTGCGCGCGCGCCCGAGCAGCTTCAGACAGATATCGCGGCCGAGCGCCTCGTCCCGCGCGAGCCACGCCGTGGCGAGCCCCCCGCGCCCCAGGGGCCGGATCAGGCGGTAACGGCGGGCGACGAGCGTTCCTTCGGCCGGGATCACGCGCACAGTGTATCATCGCTGTGCCATATGAGACAGTGAGACATCTTATGAGACACTTGTGCCTTGGTTTTCACGCTGGTTTCCCTCCCTTTTCGTTCGGCATTGCCCTTGCTCCAAGGCTCGGCATGGCGATGCGGACGACAGCCAGACACGGAGACCGGCGGGGCGCGGTCGTGGCCCTGCTCGCGGTGCTCCTTGGCGGCTGCGTCGTGAGCCCGCAACCGAGCCCGCCGGTCCACGAGCCGTTCCTGGACGGGGGGCTCGTCGGGGTGCCCGAGAGCTTCGTGCAGCAGGACCCGATCTCGCTCCAGGGCCAGCCGGGGGCGGTCGAGCCGGCCGAGGGCGTCGTCCTCGTGACGAACCTCGACAGCCTCGACGCCCCGGTGCTCGCGGAGGTGGCCGACGACGGGAGCTTCCTGGTCACCGTGACGGCCTCGGAGCAGCAGGTCCTGCGGCTCCAGGCGAAGCAGGGCGAGCGCCGATCGGCGCCGGTGGACGTCGTGCTCGCGGGGTCGCCCATCAGCGGCACGCACCGGGCGCTCGACCACCTGCCTTGCCTCGTGATCGACACGTGGGTCTCGTTCGCGGGCGGCGCCGGCGCCCGCGACGTGGTCGTCCGCAACACGTGCGCCGAGGACGTCGCCATCGAGGCGCCGCGCCTGCGGCGGGGCGCCGCGCCGTTCAGCGTCAGCCCGGCGGCGGCCTTCGTGGTGCCGGCGGGCGAGACGGGCCTTGTCACCGTGCGCGCGGACGGCGGCGGGGTGGAGCGCGAGGACGTGCTCTTCCTCGACGTCACGTCGCCCGAGCCTGGGCGACGCGCGCTGACGCTCACGCTCCCCGACTGAGCGGTCGGGGAGCGTTCGGGAAGACGACACCGGATCACGCGCCGCGCCTGCGCGCGGCGTCCTGGGCCCCTCCTCGGGAGGGGAGGGGCTCTCTCATGTCTTTCGCCTCGCCGTCCGCGGCGGGGCCTTGTTGGAGGAACATCATGAACGTCCAGAATCGTCTCAAGAATAGCCGTCTCGGTTCCGTTCTCTGGCTCGCGCTCTCGATGGCCCCGTTCACCGTGGGCTGTCAGGTGGACGTGAGCGACGGCAGCACCATCGACTCCGACGCGGAGGAGGTGAGGGGCGGCGGCGGGCACGGTCGCGCATGCGGCGGCCTCCTGGGGCTCAGCTGTCGGCGTGGGTTCTTCTGCGACTACGAGGTCGAGGCCATGTGCGGCGCGTTCGACCAGACGGGCACCTGCGAGCGCATCCCCGAGGTGTGCACGCGGGAGTACAACCCGGTCTGCGGCTGTGACGGCAAGACGTACGGCAACGAGTGCGAGGCGAACGCGGCGGGCGTCTCGGTCTCGGCGCGCGGCGAGTGCGAGGCGCCTCCGCGGCAGGAGTGCGGCGGCCTGCTGGGCCTCGCGTGCGACGAGGGGTCGTTCTGCGACTTCGCGCCCGACGCGATGTGCGGCGCGGCCGATCAGACGGGCGTCTGCGTGCCCACGCCGGAGGGGTGCACGAAGGAGTACGCCCCGGTCTGCGGCTGCGACGGCAACACCTACGGCAACGCGTGCATGGCGAACGCGGCGGGCGTGTCGGTGGCGTCGAGCGGCGCGTGCGCGCCTGCGCCGGGCGGCGGTGGTGCGGGCGACGCGTGCGGCACGCGCGGCGCCGCCGAGTGCGCCCCCGGGCTCTTCTGCGACTTCCCGCCCCGGGCCGACTGCGGCTCGTTCGACCTGCCGGGCGCCTGCGCGCCGATCCCGGAGGCGTGCACGTTCCAGTACGACCCGGTCTGCGGCTGCGACGGCAAGACGTACGGCAACGCGTGCGCCGCGAACGCGGCGGGCGTCTCGGTGGCGTCGAGCGGCGAGTGCGCTCCTCCCCCGGAGAAGCTCTGCGGCGGCCTGCTGGGCCTCGAGTGCGACGCCGGGCTCTTCTGCAACTACAGCCTCGAGGCGATGTGCGGCGCGGGCGATATGACGGGCGTCTGCGACCCCATCCCCGAGGCCTGCACGGAGGAGTACAACCCGGTGTGCGGCTGCGACGACAGGACGTACGGCAACGCGTGCGCCGCGAACGCGGCGGGCGTCTCGGTGGTCTCGCGCGGCGAGTGCCGCCGGTGAGCTAGCGCCGCGGGAGCCGGCCGGGTCGCGCCCCTCGTGACGTCGACTCGGCGGCTCCCGCTGCTCTCTCCTTCTCCCTGATTCTCCCTGATCAGGAGAAGCCGCACGCGCATGTGCGATTGATGCGGGAGGGCGCGCGGCGTATGCCTGCGCTGCCCTCCTTTCCCATGTCTCCCCTGCAGACCTCCTCCGCGTCCTCGCCGGGCGCGTCCTCGCCTGGCGCGTCCTCGTCTGCCGCGCCGTCGTCCGGCGCGTCCTCGCCTGGGTCGCTGCGCCTCGGGCTGGTCTGGCTGATGGCGGCGGCCTCGGGCGCCACGGTGGCCAACCTCTATTACAACCAGCCGTTGCTCGGGGACATCGCCCGTGATCTCGGCGGTTCGGGCGGCCTGCTCGGGCTGGTGCCCACGATGACGCAGGTGGGGTATGCGGCGGGGATGCTGCTGCTGGTGCCGCTCGGCGACAGCCACGAGCGGCGGCGGCTCATCGTGGTGATGGCGGCGCTGGCGAGCGTCGCCCTGCTCGGCGCGGCGCTCGCCCCGGGGTTGTCGTGGCTGGTCGTGGCGAGCTTCGCGGTCGGCATCACGAGCGTGGTGCCTCAGCTCCTCTTGCCGTTCGCGGCGCAGCTCGCGCCGGACGCGCAGCGCGGGCGCGTGGTCGGGATGGTGATGAGCGGCCTGCTCATCGGCATACTCCTGTCGCGCACGGTGGCCGGCTTCGTCGGCACGCAGCTCGGCTGGCGGGCGGTGTTCTGGCTCGCGGCGGGGCTGATGCTCGCGCTCGGCCCGGTGCTGCGCCTGGCCTTGCCGTCGCAGCCGCCTGTCGCGCCGATGTCCTATACCGAGCTCCTGCGCTCGCTGGGCCGCCTCGCCCGCGACGAGCCTGTGCTCCGGCTGCACTCCGCGCTCGGCGCGCTCACGTTCGGCGCGTTCAGCGCGTTCTGGGCGACGCTCGCGCTGTACCTCCAGAGCCTGCCCGAGCGTCACGGCCCGCAGACGGCCGGCCTCTTCGGCCTCGTCGGCGTGGCCGGCGCCGCCGCGGCGCCGCTCGTGGGCCGCTACGCGGACCTGCGCGGCGATCGGCGGATCAACGCGCTCGCGATCGCGGTGCTGCTCGCGTCCTTCGGGGTGCTGTGGCTGCTCGGAGGGTCCTTGTGGGGCATCGCGCTCGGCGTGGTGCTGCTCGATCTGGGGGCGCAGGCCAATCAGATATCGAATCAGGCGCGCGTGTACTCGCTGCGTCCCGAGGCGCGCAGCCGGATGAACACGATCTACATGACCACGTACTTCGTGGGCGGCGCGGCCGGCGCGTGGCTCGGCACCGCGGCCTGGACGCGCTGGGGTTGGACCGGGGTCTGCGCGGTGGGCGGGGGCATGTCGGCGACGGCGCTGGCGCTGCTGTGGATCTGGGAGGCGCGGGGGGCGCGGGGAGGGGAGGCCGGCGGAGGCTGAGGGCGGGGAGTGTGGTAGCCTGCACGCCGTCGCCATGAGCAGCATGGAAACCAGGGCGTGATCCCGGAGGGGCAGAAGTCGCTCGCGCTCCTCACGCCAGATTCGGAGCATCACCTCGACGTGCTCCGGCGCGGCCTGCGCCGGGCGGCGAGCTTTGCTTTCTACGTCGTCTTGGCCGCGGACGCTGCGCGGGCCGAGGTGTTGCGTCGTCTCCGCGCGTGGAGCGGCTCGGGGGGTGTGCCGGAGCTGCGCTTCTTCGCGGAGGGGGCAAATGGGGCGGAGGAGGTCGCGCGGTTCCTCGCCGTCTCGGATCGAACCCACCCGCTCGCAGGCGCGGTGATCCCTGACGGCGTTGCTCTGGTCGAGACCGGAGGCAGCGCCGTGGTCGCGTCGCTCAACATGGCGCGCGATGTCCTGGGCAAGCTCATTCGCGGGCCGCTCGTGCTGGTGATCGCGGCGGACCGCGCGGCGGAGCTGTCGGGGATGGCGCCGGATCTCTTCGACGTGCGGGCAGCGACGCTGGAGATCGCGTCGGTGCCCGGCGATCCTGCTCCGACGTTCGCGCTGGATTCCGCGGAGACGCGAGACAGGCCGCAGGCGCGGTCACAGGCAGAGCTCCAGGCCGAGGCAGCCCGGTTGCGGGCGTTCGCTGACGACGAGATCCCGGCCGGCTCGCTCGCCGATGCCTGGATCCGGCTCGGCCATGCGTTCTTCGACGCGGCAGAGCTGGGCGAAGCCAGGGCGGCTGCTGAAGAGGCGCGGAGGCTCGCCGAGGGCGTCGGTTACACGAGCGGTGTCGGCGACGCGCTGGCGCTCGAGGCGCAGGTGATCGAGCAGACAGGGCCTGCGGAGGCATGGGAGCAGGCCCTGCGACGGGCTCTCGCGCTCCATCGTGAGGCCGCTGAACCAGCCAAGACCGCGGCCGACCTGTGCAGGCTCGGGCGGGCTGTGGCGTTCCTGGGCCGGCCGGAAGAGGCTGAAGGGCTCCTGCGCGAGGCCATCGGCCTGTACGAGAAGCTGGGCGACGCCCGTGGACGCGCCATTGCACTCGGTGATATCGCAGATACCCTTGAATATCGAGGCCAGCTCGACGAAGCGCTTCGCATTCGCCAGGAGGCGCTACCAGTCTATGAGCGCCTTGGCGATGCCCGCTCCCGCGCCGTCACGCTGAGCAAGATCGCTGGCGTGCTCCAGGCTCGAGGCAAACTGGATGAGGCCCTCCACCTCCTCGAGCACGAAGTGCTGCCTGTATTCGAGCGCCTCGGCGATACCCGAGGCAAGCTTGTCTGCCAGACCAACATGGCCATCGTTCACCACGAGCGTGGCGCCCCCGGCGACCGCGAAGCCGCCGCCGATCTCCTCCGTTCTGCCGGCCGCGATGCCGAGCATCTTCGGTTGCCCGAGGCGGCGATGATCCGCGAGCTGCGTCGCAACGCTGGTCTGGACCCGTGAACCCCGAGCACGGCTCGCGTCTCGCCGTGGCGCAGCCGCGCAAGGCACCCGTCACGCTCTCGACCTGATGCGACGCGGCGCTCCTTTGCTCATCGATGATCTGACCCGCGGTCGGCAGTGAACAGGCCCACCTCCATAGAGCGGCATCGGTCTGGGCCTGTCGAAGGGCCGGATGTCACCGCCCGTACGCGGTCCCGCCGAGGTGTTACCGATCGTAACGCGGCCTCGCCGAACGAGCCCACTCGCGCGTCTTCCGCCGGTGAAACGTGTAGGCCCTCCAATCCTCGTGTGGTACAGCAGAGCGCGCGTGTGAGGAGCAATGGCATCGACTCGCGCTCTCGCGCGCGCCGCCCGACACCGACGGCGGGCAACGCTGCCATCTGATTGAACTCTTTGACCGGCCCGGTTGCCGCATCACGCAGGGCAGGGATCCGTCTGGATCTGCCGATCTTGCGCCGGATGGGCTGAAGGGGCAGAGGGCTGGGGCGCTGCGCCGCGGGGGAACTCGGGCGATCACGAACGGAGCAACCTTTCGAGGGTTGATGACCATGCGGAAAATTCTCTGGGCTCTTCTGTTTCTATCGGTCGCCGCTTGCGGCGATGACTCCTCCGGATCCTCGGCTTCGACCAGCAGCTCCGGCTCGACGGCCGCGTCCGGCTCCACCGGCGCGCCGACGACGTCCAGCGGCACCACCGGCCCGGGCAGCACCGGGCACGGTGGGGGCGGGGAAGGCGGCGTCTCCGGCACCGGCGGCGCCGGCGGCGCGACAGGCACCGGCGGAGCGCCGGGCGAGGGCGGCGGCGGCGGCACCCCCGGTGACCGGCGCTGGGTCGGCACCTGGACGACCGGCCCGCAGCTCACCGAGACCCAAAACAACCCGCCGGCGCCGGGCCTCGCCAACAACACCCTGCGTCAGGTCGTGTATACCTCGATCGGCGGCAGCAACGTGCGCCTGCTGCTCTCGAACGAGTTCGGCGACGGGCCGGTGACGATGCAGTCCGTGCACATCGCGGACTCGACGACCGACGACGGCATCGATGCGAGCACCGATCAGGCCCTGACCTTCTCGGGCGCGGAGTCGGTGACCATCCCGGTGGGCCAGGCCGTCTTCTCCGATCCGATCGATTACAGCCTCAAGCCCGTCAGCAAGCTCGCGGTGACCATCCGGTTCGGCAACGTCCCGGCCGGGATCACCGGGCATCCGGGCTCGCGGACCACCTCGTATATCCAGACCGGCGATGGGGTCTCGTCGGCGACGCTGGCCTCTCCGGTGAAGACCGATCACTGGTACTACATCACCGGGCTCGACGTGATGGCCGACCCCACGGCCGCGGCGATCGTCATCCTGGGCGACTCGATCACGGACGGCCGCGGATCGACAACGAACGGGAACAACCGCTGGCCGGACTTCCTGTCGCGACGGCTGCGGACCAACATGGGGACCGAGAACGTGGCCGTGCTGAACCTCGGTATCGGCGGGAACAACGTGCTGTCCGGCGGGCTCGGGCCGACAGCCAAGGCCCGCTTCCAGCGCGACGTCCTGGAGCAGCGCGGCGCGCGCTGGCTGGTCATCTTCGAGGGCGTGAACGACATCGGGACCTCCGCCGCCGGCTCCGGCCCGACCGTCGCGGACGGCTTGATCTCGGCCTTCGGCGAGTTCATCGACAAGGCCCACGACAAGGGGATGCTCGTTTACGGCGTGCCCATCCTTCCGTTCAACGGCCACGACTACTACACCACCGAGCGCGAGGCCGCCCGTCAGGAGGTCAACGAGTGGATCCGCACGAGCGGCGAGTACGACGCGGTCATCGATCTGGACGCGGCGGTCCGCGACCCCAACGATCCTTCGAAGCTGCAGGATAGCCTCGACTTCGACGATTGGCTGCACCTGAACCCGACTGGCCTCGAGACGATGGCGAAGGCCGTCGACCTCTCGCTGTTCACCGAGTGACGTCGAGGTAGCTCCGGGGAGCACGGCCGGGCGCGTGGAGCTCGTGCGCGCCCGGCGAAGACCACCCGCTCCCCCGGTTGGGAGCGGGGGGTGACCCCGCCCATCGCGCGGCGCTGCGCCCGGTGACAAGCGGTGCCCGGCGCCTCGATCGATAATCGAACACGTAAACGCCCGATCTGCCGCATGTTCACGCGTTGCGTTGTGCGTCCGCACGTGGTCAGCCGTTGCGGTCCTGAGTCGCCTCGGCTGGAGGCGGAGGCATGAGCCGGATCCTGCTGGTGGAGGACGAGGTCGTCATCCGGACGGAGCTCCGGCGGCTGCTCGCCCGCCACGGCCACGACGTTGTCGAGGCGGGGTCGATCGCCGAGGCTGCGGCGGGCCGCGATCTGGGCGCGTTCGATCTGGTGCTGGCCGACGTGCGCCTGCCCGGCGAGCCGGGCACGGAGCTCGTCGGCCGGTGCGGCGCCGCGCCGGTCTTGCTCATGACGAGCTACGCCACGGTGAAGGCGGCGGTCGAGGCCGTGAAGCGCGGCGCCGCGGATTACCTCTCGAAGCCGTTCGACCACGACGAGCTCGTCTCCTGGGTCGATCACCACCTCGCCGTCGCGCGGTCCGGTCAGGGCGCTGCGCCCGTCGAGGTCGCGCCGGGCGCCGCGCCTTCCGCGCCTTCCGCGCCGCCCGCGTCTTCCGCGCCTTCCGCGCCTTCCGCGCCTTCCGCGCCTTCCGCGCCGCCCACGCCGGCCGACGACGAGCTCGAGGGGCTGGTCGGCGGCTCGGCGGCCATGCGGGACGTGTTCGCGCTGGCGCGCAAGGTCGCGCCGAGCGAGGCGACGC
The DNA here is from genome assembly GCF_051524405.1 of Sorangium sp. So ce119. Classification (NCBI taxonomy): domain Bacteria; kingdom Pseudomonadati; phylum Myxococcota; order Polyangiales; family Polyangiaceae; genus Sorangium; species Sorangium sp. So ce119. The sequence continues at coordinate 2,496,013 of NZ_CP150310.1, forward strand.
TGCTCATCCTCGGCGAGAGCGGCACCGGCAAGGAGACGCTCGCCCGCGCCGTGCACCGGCTCAGCCCGCGGCGGCAGCTCCCGTTCGTCCCGGTCTACTGCGCGGCCATCCCCGAGGCGATGATGGAAGGCGAGCTGTTCGGCCACGAGCGCGGCGCCTTCCCCGGCGCGCACGCCGCGCGCGCCGGGCTCTGCGAGGCCGCGGAGGGCGGGACGCTCCTGCTCGACGACATCGCCGAGCTGTCCGCGAGGGTCCAGGCGCGGCTCCTGCGCTTCCTCCAGACCGGCGAGGTGCGGCGCGTGGGCGCGAGCCGCGCCCGGCGCGTCGACGTGCGCCTCATCGCCACGACGCACCGGGATCTCGTGCAGATGGTGCGCGACGGGTCGTTCCTGAGCGACCTCTACTTCCGGCTGCGGCTCCACGAGATCCGCCTGCCGCCGCTGCGCGAGCGGCCGGGGGACGCGGTGCGCATCGCCGAGTCGCTGCTCAGGCGGCGCGCGTGGGCGACGGCGCAGACGCCGCTCGCGCTGTCGCCGGAGGCGCGCGCCGCCATCGCGGCGGCCCCGTGGCCTGGCAACGTCCGCGAGCTCGAGAACGCCGTTCACCGCGCCATGGTCCTCGCCGGGCGCAGCGAGATCGAGCTGGCCCACCTCGGGCTCGACGCCGCCCCGCCCCCCGCTCCGTACGTGCACGCCCTCGAGGCAGAGTCCCCTTCCGACTCGCTCGAGGGCTATTTCCGCCGCTTCGTCCTGGAGCACCAGGCCGCGCTGACGGAGACCGAGATCGCCCGCCGACTCGGGATCAGCCGCAAGACCCTGTGGGAGCGTCGACAGCGGCTCGGGATACCTCGGCCGCGCTCCTGACGGATCGCAGGCGGGTCATTCGACGCTCGCCGCGGGCGGGCCTCGCCGGCAGGTCTATCCGCGGCTCCGCAGGAGCGCGCGCGTCTCCATCAGGATCTTTCCGAGCATGTTCCTGCCGACGCCCTCGGCGCCACATCCCCAGTAGTAATCCGAGGGGGAGCTCTCGACGATCTCCTCGTCGCCGGTCGCCAGCAAGATCTCCCGGATGTCGGCGTGGGTCTCGAATTTGCGCAGCACCGCGCGCCTCATCACATCATCCTTGACGCTCTCCCAGTCCGGGCGGAGCGGGAGCCGTCGATCCCGGCCCATCTCTTTCGCGAGCCTGGGCGTCGCGGCGAGGCGTACGCGCTCCTCGTGATCGGTGCCGGCGAACTTCTGGGCCTGGAAGTAATGCTCGACGGTCGGCCAGTACCGGCCATCCACCGCGAAGCCGTGGAGAGAGAAGTTCGAGAAGCAGCCGTACTCGTCCCGGGGAACGTAGAACGATATGACCATGATGGCTCCTCTGACATCGGCTCACCGGCTCCTCGCCGCGCTGCGGCCGAGGCGAGCGCTGCCCCGCTTCGTGTAAGTGCATTCACGCGCGTGTGGCCTCGCGGGGCGCGAGCCTATCACACGGCGGGGGGCGGGGCGGGTGACGTGGTCGATCGATGTGCGCCGGATGCGCGTCGACCACGGCGACTGCCCACGTCTCCCCGAAATGGCACCTTCGGGCTGTCAGGCGTGCGCGCTCGGCCCGTCGTGACCCGGGCGAGGCGGCGCCCGCGAAAATTGGTTGCATGGCTAATCATCTCGCGGTAGAGTTGCCGGGTGTTCGACCACTGCCTGTACTTCAACACGACGTCGCTCGCCCGGCTGCTCGAGCGCGCGTGGAGCGCGGCGTTCGCGCCGTTCGAGCTCACGCCGCCGCAGGGCTTCCTGCTGCGCGTGGTGCTCAGGCGCCCGGGGCTGTCGCAGCGCGAGCTCGCCGAGATCATGACGATCGCGCGGCCGACCGCCACGCGCATCCTGGACGGGCTGGTCGGCCGCGGGCTGGTCGAGCGCCGGACCGGCGAGGCCGACGCGCGCGAGCAGCACATCCACCCGACCCGCGCCGCCGAGCAGATCGCGGACGCGCTCGACGCGGCCAGCGGCGAGGTCACGAAGAAGCTCAAGCAGGTGCTCGGAAAGCAGGTGTTCGAGCAGGCCGTCGGGCAGCTTCGCGGCATCCGCGCCGCCATCGGATAGCCGCCGCGCGCCCCGGCCCCGCCGGCTCGGCCTGATGGTTAGCTTGCTAATCGATTGCGACCGGACAAGGACAACGAAGGGAGAACGACCATGCCCATCCTCAACGTCAAGATCAGCGCTCAGCCCAGCCCGGAGCTCGTCCGTCAGGTGACCGAGACCTTGCTCGACCTCACCACGCGCATCCTGCACAAGAAGCGCGAATTGACCGCCATCACCTTCGACTTCGTGCGCCCCGAGCACTGGGTGGTGGGCGGCAGGACGCTCGCCGAGCAGGGCAAGCGGAGCTTCTACTTCGATATCAAGATCGTCGACGGCACCAACACCAAGGACGAGAAGGCGGCCTACGTCGCCGCGGCCTTCGAGGCGTTCGCGCAGCTGCTCGGCGAGCTGCACGACGAGAGCTACATCCACGTGCACGACGTCCGCGCAGACGCCTATGGCTACGGCGGGCTCACGCAGGAATATCGCTATATACGCAGCAAGCTCCAGCCCGGGTGAGCCATCGGGCGCGCCGACATCGACGCCGCGAGGGCGCGGCGCGGCCTGGTGATCCGGTCGGGGAGGCCTGGTAGAGGTGGAGCAGGAGGCTCTCCCTGAAGAACCCTCGGCGGCTCTCGCCCTTCCCGCTGGCGCTCCTCGCGATCTCCTGTGGTCCCGCCGCCGGGCCGGCCCCCGCGGCGCTCGCGCCGGCCTCGATCGCCATCCCTCCGGCCCCGCCGGAGGCGCCGGTGCGCGCCGAGCCCGCCGGCCCTCCCGTCGACCCGTCGACCCCGCTGGCGTTGCCGGCCGCCGCGATGCCGCCTGCGCCCTGGGTCGAGCCGCCCCTCGGGGAGCAGGAGCGCGCGCGGGCCGAGCGGAACCCGTTCAGCGAGCACCGCGAGATCGCCCTCGGCGCGCGCGTCGCGGTCTTCGCCGCGCCTGGAGACGGCGCCGGCGCCGCGGGCGCAGCCGGCGCCTCGGGCGCAGCCGGCGCCTCGGGCGCAGCCGGCGCCCCGGGCGCAGTCGGCGCCCCGGGCGCAGTCGGCGCCCCGGGCGCAGTCGGCGCCCCGGGCGCAGTCGGCGCCCCGGGCGCAGCCGCTGTCGGCGCCTTCGCCGTCCACGAGGACCTCGGCGTCGTCGGCCCCTTGAAGCTGCCCGCGGGCTTCACCTGGGTCGGCCTCGCCGGCCAGCGGGACGACGCCGTGCACGTCGCGACGCCCGACGGCGCGCTCCACCGCGCCGCCGACGTCCGCGCCGCGCTCCGGCCCGACGGCTTCGAGCGGCGCGGCAGCGTCGCCGGCGCGACGGCCTGGGACGCCGCCGGCGGCCTCATCGCCGCCGCGGCGGGGGAGCGCGTCAGCGTCTCCGCGGACGAGGGCCGCACCTTCACCTCGGCCGTCGTCGCGCCGGGCAAGCCGGTGCGCGCGGTCCTCGTGCGCCCCGACGGCGCGCTCGTGGCGCTCGTGGCCGCCGCCGAGGCCCCCGCGCGCGGCCGCCCGGCGTCTCCGGCGCGCGCGGCGCCCCCGGCGCGCCCCGCCGCGCCGGACACGTTCATCTCGTCGGATCGCGGCCAGACCTGGGCGCGCTCCACGTTCCAGCCGCGCGCGGTCGAGCGCGCGGGCTCCTGGATCTGGAACGGCGACCCGGTCTGCCCCGCCGTGCTGAGCCGCGACGGCCGCGCGTGGACCCGGGCCGCCCGCGCCGACCTGCTGCACGGCCTTCCGACCTTCGGCGCCGCGCTGCACCTCTCCGACGCGATCCGGGCCCGCGAGGCCGGCGCCCTCCGCTCGGCCCTCGTCCCGCCAGCGCCCGAGCCGCCGCCGCGCGGCGCCGCGGCGGTCGGGCGGGAGCCGCCGTGCAAGGACGACGACGCGGGCGCGGGCGGCGTCATCGGCGGCCTCATGGGCGGCTACGGCGTCTCCTGCGAGGGGGCGCTGTGCCTGCTCGCGGGCCTCCCGCCGCGGCCGCCGCCGACGCGCACCTGGCTCGCGGCCTTCGGCGATGGCCTCTGCGATCCGGCGCGCGTGCCGCCCGGCGCCGCCTGCGCCGCGCACCTCGCGCGGCCGCCCACGTTCGCGGTCGTCGACCAGCGCGCGGGCGCCGTGACGCCCGTCGCGGCGCCGGAGGGGTGCGCGCAGCCGGTCGCCCTGCGCAACGCGGCCGGCGTCGGCCTGCTCGTCTGCCGGGGCGGCGGCGGGGTCGCGGCGCTGTTCGTGCGCGGCGCGCAGGGCCCGTGGCGCGCCGAGGGGTCTCACGCGATCCCGGCCGACGCCGTGGAGCACCTCGCCGCGGCGCCGGACGGCACGCTGCTCCTTGTCGGTCCGACGCCGCCCGCGAGCGCTCCGCGGCGCGAGCCGCTGCCGCTGCTCGTGCGCAGCCCGCTGCCGCTGGGCGCGCCGCAGGCGTGGCGGCGCGTCGTGGTGCCGGACGGGGTCGCGGCGCTGCCGGCCCCCGGCGGCGCGGCGCTCCTCGTGAGCTCGCCCGCGGACTCGGCGGGCGGGCGGCTCGATGTGTCGCTGGATCGCCCAGGTCACCCGGCGCTCGTCCTCGCGCGCGCGGTCGAGGTGTCCCAGAACCTGACGAAGGTCGAGGTGCAGGGCGGTCGCGTGCGGTTCCGCGTGCTCCCGAAGCCCGCGCCGGAGCTCCTGGGCAAGCGCTGGCTCTCGCTGTCCGGGCCGCGCGACGAGCGCTGGCACGTGCTGACCCACGGCGGCGCGCTCGTCCCGGAGGCGCCGCCCCCGGAGACGCCGGCCGACGAGCGCCGGTTCGGTCCCGCGGGGCGGTAGCGGAGAGCAGGGACCCCGCCAATGACGGAATACGACATGCTGAGCGCGCAGGTCCCGCCGCGGGATCCCCGTGGTGCGCGCCGCCTGGCGCGCAGGCTGGACCCCGTCGGCGGGTTCCTTCTCTATGGATTCCTGTGGATCTATGTCTCCGTCGCGGTCGCCGTGTTTGCGGCGAGGGCCGTTGGCTCGGTGCTGAGCTCGACAGGATCCATGGTGCTTCCGCTCGCTCTCTTCGTCCTCGCGTACATGGTCTTTCCGATCTGGGTCTGGCGCCGGATACGCTCTGCGCGGCGGTTGTTTCGCGATGGCACGTTCGTCGACGCGACCGTGGACAAGGTGAGACACTCGTACATGGGCCGAGGTCGCTGGCGGACGCCGGTCACGCTGGTCGACCTCCAGGTCACCCTCGATGGCAAGGAGAGGTATCCGGGGCTGTCGCTGTTCGGGCACATCGAGCGGCTCGAGCGGGGTGACGTCCTTCCGGTGCTCTCCGTTCCTGGCTACAGGTACTGCGCCGCGTTCCCTGGTCGGGGAGAGCTCGTCGTCGCGCAACAACACCTCTTTCCTGATCAGGGAGAGGGCGGCGCCCGGCGGCGACGGGGCGCGGCGCACGCGCTCATCGCTCGGCGAGGTGACGAGCACCTCGGCCGATGAACCGGAGGAAGTGAGCTCGCGGCGCCGCGTACAAGCGAACTCTGCATTAGCCGACCTCTGCAGTGGCCCCCTCGTGGGGAGCCTGTGCGTGAGTGTCAGTCAGCGGCGACAAGGCGTTTGGTGCTAGCCGCCGACCCAGGTCCTGCCTGTATGCTCCGCCGCATGGGGATGGACAACGCTGCTGGCGGCTCACCCGAGGCGCCGCTCTCCGGGTACCAGGCCGACGACATTCTGCATCAGGGGCCTCACGTCGTCGTCTGCCGGGCGCGCCGCGCCGGCGACGGGCTGCCGGTCGTCCTGAAGGCGCTGAGGCCGGAGCGCGCCACGCCCCGCGAGGTCGCGCGGCTCCGCCACGAGCAGGCGATCGCGAAGGAGCTCAGTCACCCTGGCGTCGTCCGCGTCCTCGGCGTCGAGGAGCGCGAAGGGGCGCCCGTCCTCGTCCTGGAGGACTTCGGCGCCACGTCGCTCGACGCCGTCCTCCGGAGCGACGCGCTCGACCTGCCGACCACCTTGCGCATCGGCAGCCGCGTCGCGGGCACCCTCGCCGCGCTGCACCGCGCCGGCGTCATCCACAAGGACATCAAGCCGCACAACGTCCTCGTCCGCCTCGATCCGCTCGAGGTCAAGCTCACCGACTTCGGGATCGCCACGCGCCTCTCCCACGAGGTCCCCAGGGCCGAGAACCCGGACGTCGCCGAGGGGACCCTCGCGTACATGTCCCCCGAGCAGACCGGCTGGATGAACCGCAGCCTCGACTGCCGGACCGACCTCTACTCGCTCGGCGTCACGCTCTACCAGATGATCACGGGCTCCCTCCCGTTCGACGCCTCCTCGGCCATGGAGCTCGTGCACTGCCACCTCGCCAGGTCGCCCGCGCCGCCGCTCTCCGTGTCACCGCACGTCCCCGGCGTGCTCTCCGATATCGTCATGAAGCTCCTCTCCAAGGCCGCGGAGGATCGCTATCAGCATGCGGAGGCGCTCCAGGCCGATCTCGAGGAGTGCCTCCGGCGGTACGAGGCCGACGGCCGTATCGATCCCTTCCCGCTCGCCGCGCGCGACGCGGGCGGGGCGCTCAGCATCCCGGAGAAGCTCTATGGCCGCGAGGCCGAGACCGAGGCGCTCGTGGCCGCGTGCGGGCGCGCGGCGGCCGGCGCCACCGAGCTGCTCCTCGTCGCCGGGCACGCCGGCGTCGGCAAATCGGCCCTCGTCCACGAGGTCTACAAGGCCCTCGCGCACCGGCGCGGCGACTTCGTCTCCGGGAAGTTCGGCCAGCTCGCGCAGCGCGCCCCGTACGCGGCCATCGCCCAGGCGTTCGGCGAGCTCTGCAACCACATCCTGTCCGAGCGAGAAGAGCGCCTGTCGGCGTGGAGGGCCCGCATCGCGGCCGCGCTCGGGTCCAACGGGCAGGTCGTCGTCAACGTCGTCCCCGAGCTCGCGCGCATCATCGGCCCGCAGCCCCCGCTCCAGCCGCTCGGGCCGGGCGAGTCGCAGAACCGCTTCAACCTCGCGTTCCAGAGCTTCGTCCGCGCGGTCACGGACGAGCAGCTCCTCGCCGTCTTCATCGACGACCTGCAGTGGGCCGATCCTGCCTCGCTCAAGCTCCTCGAGCTCCTGCTCACCGAGCCGGAGGGCAGGGGACTCCTCGTGATCGGCGCCTACCGCGACGACGAGGTCGACGACGACCACCCGGTCACGAAGCTCCTCAACGAGCTGCGCGCCGCGAACGCGCCCGTCCGCGAGCTCGGGCTCCGGCCGCTCGGGCTCGACGACGTCCGCCGGCTCGTCGCCGAGACCTTCCACTGCGGCGTCGAGCGGGCGGAGCCCTTCGCGCGGCTCGTCCTGCAGAAGACCGCGGGCAACCCGTTCTTCATCACGCAGTACCTCCGCGCGCTCGCCGACGAGGGCATCGCGCGCTTCGATCCGGCCGCCGGCGCCTGGACCTGGGACATCGAACGGGCGCGGCGCGCGGCGGGCGAGAGCGTCATCGAGCTGATGGCCGCGAAGATCCGGCGGCTCGCGCCCGACGCGCAGCGGACGCTCCAGCTCGCCGCCTGCGTGGGCCACGAGTTCGACATCCAGACGCTCGCGCTCGTGGGCGACAGGCCCCCGGCCGAGGTGGCCGCGGCGCTCTGGGACGCGCTGCGGGACGGCCTGCTCGTGCCCCTCTCCGCCGACTACCGCTTCGTCCACTCCGGCGACGCGGCGGTCGCCGGCGAGCTCCTCGACGCGCCGTCCTTGCGCGTCTCGTACCGCTTCCTGCACGACCGCATCCAGCAGGCCGCCTACGCGCTCCTCGACGGGGCGGAGCGCGAGCGGCTGCACCGCCGCATCGGCCGGCTCCTGTCCGCGCGCGTCGCCGGCGCCCCCGGCGCGGCCGCGGACGGCGCGGAGGGCGCGGCCGCGGCCGGCGCGGACCCCGCGATCAGCGACGAGGACCTGTTCCGGATCGTGAGCCACCTCAACGCCGGCGCCGCGCTCATCGAGGACGCGGCGGAGCGCCGCGACTTCGTCCGGTGGAACCTCGCGGCGGGCCGTCGCGCCAGGGCCGCGACGGCGTTCGACGCCGCCTTCGGCTACCTGAGCGCCGCGGCCTCCGCGCTCGATCCGGAGCTCTCGGGCGGCGAGCGCGGCCTGGCCTTCGACGTCCTCGCCGAGCGCGCCGAGGGCGCGTACCTGAGCGGCCGCCACGAGGACGCCGAGGCGCTCCTCGCCGCCGTCCTCGAGGGCGCCGCCTCGGACCTGGAGCGCGCGCGCGTGCACGGCCTGCGCGCGACCCTCCACGTGGCGCAGGGCCGCTTCCCCGAGGCGGTCGCCGAGGGGCGCCGCGGCCTGCGCCTGTTCGACGTCGATCTGCCCGGCGACGCCGCCGCGCTCGACGCGGCCGTCCAGGCGGAGCTCGCCGAGATCGCGAGGTGCCTCGGCGACCGCGGGATCGAGGGCATCGGCGCGGGCCCGGAGCTCGCCGACCCGGACCGGCTCGCGGTGCTCAAGCTGCTCGCGTGCCTGGAGACGCCGGCCTACCTGATGGATCCGCGCCTCTACCAGCTCGTCGTCGCCAGGATGGCGAGCCTGTCGCTCCGGCACGGCAACTCGGCGCTGTCGAGCTGGGTCTACGTGACGTACGGCTTCATGGTGGCGGCGTTCCTGGGCCGCGTGCGCGAGGGCTACGAGATCGCGCGGGCGGGCGTCGCCCTGGACGACCGTCACAGCATGGCCGAGCTGAAGGCGAAGACCTGGTTCCTCTTCGCGGCCACGATGATGCTCTCCCGGCCGCACCGCGAGGCCCTCGACGCTTACCAGCGGGCCCTCGACGCCGCGATGGAGACGGGCGATTTCCTGTTCGGGAGGTTCGCCTCCAACCACATCGCCGTCATCAAGCTCAGCCTGGCCGACGACGTCCTCGGCGTGCGGGAGGAGGTCGAGCGGTTCCTGCGCTTCGCCCGCCGCACCAGGGATCCGGTGTGCACGGCGATGCAGACGGTCGCGCGGCAGGTCATCGAGAACCTCGCGGGGCGCACCTTCGGCCGCGCCTCGCTGAGCGACGCCAGCTTCGACGAGGCGGCGTTCGCCCCGACGCTGGACGCGCCGGGGCTCGCGACCCCTGCCTGCTGGTACTACACGGCCAGGCTCGCGCTCGCGTTCCTTTACGGCGATCACGAGGGCGCGCTCCAGATGGCGCTCCGCGCGCACGAGCGGCTCGCGGGCGGGGTCGGTCAGTACTTCGCGATCGCCGATCTGCCGCTCTACACCTGCCTCACCATCACGGCGCTCGGCCCCCGGTCGAGCCGGGAGGAGAGCGACAGGCTCGCCGCGATGCTCGCCTCGAGCCACGACAAGCTCGTCGCGATCGCGCGGGACTGCCCGGAGTTTCGCCACATGGACCTGCTCGTCGCGGCGGAGCGGGCGCGCCTCGCCGGCGAGGCGACCGATCGCGTCCTCGCGGCGTACGATCAGGCGATCGACGCCGCGCAGCGCGCGGGGTACGTGCGTTACACGGCGCTCGCGTACGAGCTCTGCGGCCGGTTCCTGGCCGGGAGCGGCGGGGAGCGGCTCGCGCAGCCGTTCCTTGTCGAGGCGCACGACGCGTACGCGCGCTGGGGTGCCGTGGCCAAGGTGCGGCAGATGCAGGAGGCCCACCCCCGGCTGCTCAGCCGCGCGACCGCGCGGCGTCCGCAGGCGGCGGGGGGCGCGCTCTCGGATCTGACCTCGGTGGCCTCGAGCACGATCACGGGCGCGCGGCGCACGGCGCTGCTCGACGCGGCCGCGATCATCCGGTCCGCGCAGGCGATCGCCCGCGAGACCGACCTCGAGCGCGTCGTGGTGCGGCTCCTGCGCCTCGCCGTCGAGAGCTCGGGCGCGCAGCGGGGCGCGCTGATCCTGGAGCGCGGCGAGGGGCTGCGCGTCGAGGCTGTCGCCGAGGACGGCGCCGAGGTGCGCGTGGGCCCGCCGGCGTTCGTCCGCGAGAGCGGCGCGGTCGCCCCTCGCGTGATCGACATCGTCACGGGGACGAGGAGCTCGGTCCTCGTGGGGGACGCCGCGCAGGACGCGCGGCTCGCTGGAGACGGCTATGTCGCGTCGCGGAGGCCGCGGTCCGTGCTCGGCCTGCCGATGGTGAGCCAGGGGCGCCTGACGGGGATCCTCTATCTCGAGAACAACGCCGCGCCCGACATCTTCTCTCCCGCCCGCCTCGATCTGCTCGAGCTCATCGCCTCGCAGGCCGCCGTCGCGCTGGAGAACGCGCTGCTCTACGGGCGCGTCCAGGCGACGAGCGACGTCATCCGCCGCGACAAGGACGCGCTCGAGGCGGCCGTCGCCGGGCGCACCGCCGAGCTCTCCGCGGCGAAGGCGCGGCTGGAGGAGGAGCTCGCCGAGCGGGCGCGCGTCGAGCGGGCGCGGGCCGAGCTCCAGGACGATCTCATCCGTATCCAGCGCGACCGGCTCGCGGAGATGGCGTGTCCGCTCATCCCGATCACCGACCGCATCATGGCCATGCCGCTGATCGGGAGCATCGACACGGAGCGCGCGAATCAGGCGCTGGAGACGGCGCTGCGCGGCGTGTCGGACACCGGGGCGCAGGTGGTCATCCTGGACATCACCGGCGTGAGCGTCGTGGACAGCGCCGTCGCGGCGACGCTGTTGCGGACCGCGGCCGCGCTGCGGTTGCTCGGCGCCGAGGTGGTGATCACCGGGGTTCGCCCGCAGGTGTCTCGCGCCCTGGTGAGCCTCGATATCGATCTGGGAGGGCTCGTGATCCACTCCACGCTCCAGCGCGGCATCGGCCATGCGCTGCAGCGGACCGGCGAGGGCCCCCGCCTCGCGGAGATGGCCTCTCGTGGCCGGGGAGCCCAGCGCGACGCGCCCCGCTGAGCGTGGCCAGACGTCTGGCCGTCCGTGGCCAGACGTCTGGCTGTCCGTCAGACGTCTGAGTGGACGTGGGGCGCCAGGGCGGCTCACTCGGGAAAGCGGACGATGATATGCGTGTCGGCGAGCGGCACGAGCCCGTCGCGGGGAGCGACGAGCAGCTCGTGGAGGATCTCCTCCCTGGAGAGCCGGGGATCATGGCGCCATTCTACGCGTCGGGGCACCGGCGCGCGACGCGAATTATGCAGTGGTATGAGCGCCTTCACTTCAGACATGGCGACCGACACCACGGCAGCGCACGGCACACGGCTCGATCTCGATCGTATGACGAACGGGCTATCGCCATACAAGGGCGGTCGCCACATGTCGGGGCGCTGCCGCACCTCCCTCTCGGGCCAGAACTCGGAATCGGCTGATGAGGCCTCACCCGGTGTCCATGATGGACGGAACTCGCGAACGCTACCACTTGCGGGCATTCGGAGCGGCGTATAACGTAACCTTCATGCGTAGGCGTATGCATAAGGCCCGTCCGCAAGCTCGTCGAACGCTCTCTCTTCGCGCAACGAGATCCGATGCCCAAGGCGAATCACTGGCTCATGTCCGAGCTCGTCCCGATGCCTTGCTCGCGAGCCTGCCTCGATTCGCCGCGTGGATGAGCGGATCCAGCGTCACCCGGGAATCGCGCGATATATTGTGAACCCAACCCGATCTCCAGCGCAGCGCCTGCTGGCGCGGGCGTGGATGTTTTGACCCACGGCCTGCTTTTCAAGAATGGGAAACGCTGTCATGCCTGTGTCACCCCCCTCGATGTCGGATCAAAAGCTATCAGTAGCGCTACCCGACTGGCCGCCGACGACGGGTACCGCGCAGCCAGGAGGCGCAGACGCTCGGGGCGGCTCGACGCGTGAGCCGTTGAACGTATTCCTCTCGTATGCGCGGGCTGATCGCGAGCTGATGGAGAGGCTCAGAGAAGCAATGAGTGCACTGGAGAGGGAGAAGGAGATCAAGATCTGGCATGACGATAATATCAGTGCAGGAGACCCGATCGAGTGCACCATCGACGAGCACCTCGACAACGCAGAGTTGATTATGATTCTCGTTAGCGCCAGCTTTCTGGGCTCAGATGCTTGCTACGATAAAGAAATGAGGCGTGCCCTCGAACGAGAGCGCAAGGGCGAAGCACGTGTCCTTCCCGTCCTCCTGCGGCCTTGCGATTGGTCACAAACGCCAATCGCAGCTCTCAGTGTGCTGCCGATTGACTCCAGGCCAATTACGAGCTGGCCCAGTCAGGATGAGGCATTTACGAGCGTGGCTCAGGGTGTGCGAACAATAGTCAAAAACCTCCGTGTTAGTGGGCGGTTCCTCTGGAGTTCTGCGCGCCGCGCTGAGCCGGGGCCGATCGTAGACAGGAACTATGTGCACGACAGAGGCATGAATGTCGCGCAAACGGGTGCTGTGGCTGCACGGGAGGGCGATCGAGACCGGGCGATTTACCGTGAGATAGAACTGGATCTGCCACCTCGTCTCAAGTGCAAAGCTGACCTTGTCATCTATACGGATCGCTCGATTGATCTGTTCCTGTTCGCGGACGTGGCGCCCCGCTCCGTGAGCTTCGCCGGACGCATCGGTATGCGCCTGGGCGGCGCCTGGAATGTGACCATACCTCCGCTTGTCAAGGCGGATACGCTGCTCCTTGCCATCGTTCCCGCCAGCGGGAAAAGGTGGACCGGGGACGTGGTCGTCCGCGGGTCAGGCGAGATCACGGTGCGAGCTGTTGCCACTGGAAGCGTGCAAGGGGTTCATTATCGAGCTTCCCTCCGGCAGCGTGCTCGACAGCTGGGGCTCACCGGGTGGGTGCGAAACCTGGAGGAGAGCGACAAGGTTGAATTCGTCGTGCAAGGTCGTGCGACCGATGTGGACGCGCTCATCTCATGGGCTCGCAGCGGCCCACCTCGCGAGAGCACATCGAGCCAGGGATCGATTGATGTCAAGCAAAAGCCGGAGATGGACGCTCGTCTGTACGAAAGCTTCGAGGTGAGGCTGGTCGACGTGGAGGTGAAGCAGTGAGGAGCACGCTACTCGTGCAGCGGGCGCTCGGACGGATCGCGACGGAGAGCAAGCATATAAACGGTGGAGAGGCGACCGCGGTGGCCACGCGCGCCGCCCACCGCATCGCGCGAGACCTCCGATGGGGTGCTTGCCTGGACGAGCGCGAGCACGCGCGCATCGCCTCCCTTGTGGATTCGATGACGTCGCTGGGTGAACCGCTGGAGCCGCTGCCTGCGTGGCGGGAGCCGACCTTTGTTCCCGGTGAGGCGTTCGTCCTCCTGCCGACCCAGACGGTGCGTCTGAGAGTCGACGATGCCGGCATCGAGAGCGCGCGCACGGACGCCGAGACCGCTGCAGCGATCGATGCTGCCAAGAGCGGCGCCCTATGCGAGGTCAACGCAATGGGAGCGACGCGGAATCCGCACCACCTGACCGATGCGCTCTCGTATCCGGTGCTGGAGGACGCGGCGGATCTACGCACCGCGGGCAGATCCATCGGCCTGAGCGTGGCCATGGCCACGATCTCTCATCTGTACACCCGCGCGCTGTCGCCTGCCGTCGTGGGCATGGCGGAGGTGAACTATACGGGCAAGCTCGCGCCGGTGAACGCGGCGCTCCTGCACGAAGGAGTCCGATCCGTCGCTGCGTGCTGGCCTCGCCTGGTGAAAACCTTGGTCGTCGCCGATGGGCAGGCTGTGCTCGAGGAGACGCAGGAGATCCTCGACGCGCGCAGGGTCAGGCTCGTGCGTTGCCGGAGAATCCACGAGCGGCACCACGGCCGGAAGGGCGCGCTTGAGATCTATTTCCCGAACGGGGTGCAAGAGAACTTCATTCCCAAGGTTCAGAAGTACTTGAACGATCTCCGCCTCGATGTCGAGCCTCTTTGCGAAGGTTACGTCGAGGGCGATTTCGTCAGACTCCAAGGGAAGCCGTTTGACGTGGACGCGTGGCTCGCCTCATCAGAACCGGTGACATATGTAAGCGGGGAGTTCGGGACCGGAAAGACAGCATTTTGCTTGAATCTCGTTCGAAAGCTCTGCACGTCGCCGAGTCCGATCAAGCCCCGGATTGTCGCTCATGTGGATTTGGCGCGTGTCACTCTGGACGGGGGCGCTCTGGATCGCCTCGTTCCGAGGCAGGCGGAGGCGGCGCGAGAGCTTCTGGCAGTGTTCAACATTGATTCTTTAGGTAGCACCGCGAGGCAGTTGAAGGATCTGTCCATCCATGAGTACCCACTCCTTATCGTCCTCGAGGGGCTCGACGAAATTACCGATCCACGAATCGCTCGTAGCCTTATGGCGCGAGCTATCACGATCGCCGATTTTGCCAGCATGGGCGGCGAACGGTCTGTCCAGTTCGTTATCTCTGGAAGGGTCAATATGCTCCGCGAGCATTTCAGGGCGATCTATGATGATCTCACCCTGCGTGTGCCGAAAAAGTGGCTGATCTTGGACCAGGAGACTGCCGATCCGAAGCTTATTATGCTTCATCTGCTCACGAAGGAACAGGTGATGAGCTTCATCGCCTCCAGGCATAGTGACCGGCCGAGAGACGTCGCGAATATTCAGCGCCTGCTCCGCGAGAACGAGAAGCTCTTGGAACTGTGCAGCCGACCGCTTGTCCTGTACCTCCTGGGTCATAGCCTGCTCACTAGCAGTACCGAGGTCAGCGGCATGGAGATCAAGAGCCACACACTGTTCGGCGTGTTCGAGCATGTGTGGAACGGCTATGCGAAAAGGCTGCAGTGCGTGGAGGAGCCGAAGGTGCGAGCGGCCCTCGAGCGTGTAGCATATCGAACGTGGCTATACGCCTGCCAGCTAGCTCGTTCGAGCGGCGAGCCTCACGTGAACAACACGAATCTGACGTTCAATATCGATTGGTTCAAGGAGGCGCTCCGCGAGGCAGGCGTAGACGACGGAAGGAAAGCTCATTACCTGCAGCAGATCCTGGTTGCGCCCCTCTTTCGCAGGGAGAACGGCGATATTACCTGGGCATATCGCATGTTTCTCGACTACTTCATCGCCCGCTACGTCGCGGCACACCTCGATACGGCGGTAAACGACTCGAGGGAGAGCTTGCAGGTGACGTTCTGCCGGCTGGGCCTCCTTGACCTTCTGCGCGAGGCCGTCGACCGGACCGAAGAGATTTACCTGCGTAGCCTCTTGCTCGATCCCGATGGGACAGACGAAACGCGCGTATTTGCGAGCCATCTGCTTCGACGAGCCGTATTCAATAGATCTTTGCCGGCGCTGCAGACCGCGTACAAGCTCTGTCGTGAAAATCAGTCAAAGATATTTCTGATTTTTGCGATCTTGTCGCACCAGGAGGAGCCGGCCGAGCATCATCTGGAGTTCGTGAAGAGTCATGAGGCGGAGCTCGTGAGTACACTGCGACTATTTGTCGAGGGGCAGGATGCGGACGTCTGCCATTTTAATACGTCGCGATTGCTCAAAGAGGACCATCGGGGCAAGGCGATCCTCTATTTGATATCGCTGAGGCAGGTAGGAAAGACGCGGCCGACCGAGGTCCGTGAGGTCGTGCAGCAGTTTTTGCAAAAATGCGCTCCGAGGTCTATCGAAGAGGCGTTTGCCAGGGAGGTGCTCGAATCGATCGGTGCTCCTGTCGTGCAGCCAGCCGGTTGAATCGGCTGAGCTCCGAGGACCGGATCGACCGCCGTTGATTCGGAGCCCCGGCGTGTTCAAGTTGACGAGCAATCCGACGTCCAGGTCCGTCAGCTTCAGGTACGTGAGCACCTGAGCTTCATGGACTGGCAGCAGGTGATCGACGGCCTTGAGCTCCAGCACGAGCTTCTCCTCGACGACAACGTCAGCCGGCCCCGAGCGGGCTCGAACGAATGGTCCCCATCTCTCGCCTCCCACCCTTGTCTGTACTCTCTCTCTCGCCTCCCCGCCTCCCCGCCTCCCTGTGTACTCTCTCTTTCTCTGTCTCCCGCCCAACAAGCCGCTGCTGCCGACGGCGCTGCGCGCCGCGGCAGACCGGCAGGAAGTCGGGCCGCCGGGCGCCATGCTGTGCGGGTGGACCTGCGTGACCGCGGTCTCCCAGGTCCGATAAACGACAGCCGTGAACACGTGAGCAGCGGGAGCGCAATCCACCGGCGCCTGCGCCGCTCTCGATCGGGACCCGCTTTCACGGCCAGGATGCGCGGGCCTCATGACGACGGTGCTCGGTACGACGGCGCTCCGTTCGCCAGGGATCGCGCTCGACCGGGCAGGGGTGGGGTGCAGTCGGGCGCGGCTGCAGCCTCTGCTCCTGCGATCCCTGTGCCATGTTCGCTCCGCGAGGCTGCCCCTTGACGGGGGCCCGGCCTCCAGCGCTGCCCGCGTCTCTGGAGCGGCTGCAGCGACGGGAACGGCGCGGCGTGGTAGACTGGACAGCGGCGAAAGTGGAGGTCGGGCATGATGGACGCCGAGCAAATTCTCCAGGAGATCCGTCGTCTTCCGACCGATGCGCAGCGCACGCTCATCGAACGCATCGTTCGGGAGCTGGGCGGCACCCCGAGCGTGCCGGCTGGGCTGGCGGCCCCACCGGACGATCCGTTCCTGGGACTGCTCGCCGATGAACCGGAGCTCGCCGACGAGATCCACCAGGTCGCGGTCACGTCGCGCCACCAGGGGCGCGAGGATTTCAATGGCGACGAGAACCATTCTTGATACGGACATCTGGTCCGAGATCCTCATGGCGAAGGATCCGATCGTCGCAAAGCGGGCGCGCGCGTATCACGCACACCTGGGGCGCTATACGCTCTCCGTGATCACCGTGATGGAGGTGGTTTACGGCTATTCACGCGTGGGTCGTGACGATCGGATTCAACAATTTTTGTCGCTGCTGGCGCGAGCAGACGTCTTGTGGCTCGACCACCACGGTGGCCGAGCTCGCGGGCCGGATCCGAGCCGATCTCGAACGCCTGGGGAGCAAATTGACGATCGAGGATACCCTGATTGCAGCGACGGCGATCCGTCATGGGCTTCCCATCGCAACCGGAAACACGCGCCATTTCGTCAAGATCCAAGATGCGGGGTACCCGCTCGTGCTCGAAAACTGGAGAGAGCCTACCTTGTGAACCGCAGGGTACTCAGGACGCCCTGCGGTACGCATACGGCTCAACAAGCCGCGGTCATCAGCCGTCAAGGTCGCCCTGGGACGGTTGGTCAAAATTGACCACTATCCGACGTCCGACTGTCCGTGGCCAGACGTCTGGCTGTCCGTGGCCAGACGTCTGGCCACGGCGTCGCGCCTCACGCCGGCGGGGCGGAGAGCGCCTCGGCGAGCGCGTCGCCGAGGTGAGCGGCGTCGTTCCAGACGACGACGCGGTAGCCGTTGCTCGGGTCGTGCTCGATCAGGGAGACGCCCGTGTTGGCCGGCACCTGCAGCGCCTTCAGCCCGCCGGCGTCCATCTGGAGTATCCGCCCGACAGCCGTCTTGATCGCCGCGCCGTGGGACACCACCCCGACCGCCTCGCCCGCGTGCCGCTCCGCGATCCGGTCGAGCGCGCGCATCATGCGATCGCCGAGCTCCGCGTACGTCTCGCCGCCGCCGCGCCGGACATCGACGCCGCGCCGCCACGCGGCCCACTCCTCGGGGAAGCGCGCCTGCACGTCGGCGCGGCTGAGCCCCTGCCAGGCGCCGAGGCTCACCTCCCGCAGCGCAGCGTCCGCGACGGCCTCGAGGCCAAGCGCCGAGGCCACGCGCTCCGCCGTCTCCGCGGCGCGCTCGAGGTCGGAGCAGTAGACCGCCGAGAGCCGGATCCGCCCGCCGGCGAACCGCCCCGCGAGCCGCTCGGCCTGCTCGCGCCCGCGCGCGTTGAGCCCGCGCCCCGCCTGTCCCTGGAAGACCTGCGCGCGGTTGTCGTCGGTCTCCCCGTGCCGGATGAGCATCAGCTTCGTTGTGGCGTGCACGATGGCCGCACTGTAGCAGGGCGCGCGCGGTCAAGTTCGTCCGCGAGGAGGCGAACAACCAGACGGCCGAAGAGCAGAAGCTCGCGCCGGGGCGCTCCCGCCCCGGCGCGCGGAACACGGTGGCCGGTAGTTCAATGGCAGAACACGGCGGTGTAAGGACTGACCTCTGACCTTGAACGTGTGGGTGTGCGCAGAGGGCGGCAAACCGAGGCCCGGGATCAGGCCAGAGTCCCGGGCCTCACCTGTTTCAGGCGCCCCCGTCTGGCAGGCGCCGGCCCGCCCCCGCGCCGGGCGGGGCCCGATCCTCAGCGCGCCGTCGGGTCGTTGACGCGTCCTGCGAAGAGGATCGCCTGCGTCGACACGTCGCGGATGAAGAAGAAGAACGGGCGGTCCAGGACGATCGCCGCAGGCGGAGCCGGGAGACCCGAGCCCGTGGAATTGAGGATGACCGCGGTCGACCCTGATGCCTCGGTCCCGGCCTCGTCCACGTCGATCCTCGCCGCGTGGATGACCTTGTGGATCCAGATGCTGGGGTTCACGACGATGCCCGTGAAGTCGGCCTCGCTGCCGAAGGCGACCCCCATGCCAAGCGCCTTGAGCGCTTCGTTGAGAGAGGCGGACGTGCCGAACGAGAACTTCGGCATCGTGATAACGACAGGCTGCTCGTAGGTCGAGTCGATGATCGCCTCGAGCGCCGCGCCGTCGAGCGACTCCTCGAACGCGTCCGCGGTCCCCTTGGCGGGCAGCACGACGAACATCGAGACGGCGGACCCCGCATACGGGATCCCCACCGCCTCCCAGCCGTCGCCGGCGCCGTAGCTCCCCTGATGCATGCCGCGCATCATCTGGGCGGTGACGCTCGAACCGTCGTCGCGCTGGAACGCCCCCGGCTGCGTCGCGTCCTTCTCGAACGCCGTCTTCCACGCGGCGCTGAAGTAGATGGCGTTGACGAGCACGGCCACCGTCTCCGGCGTCACGTCGTCATCGAGGAGCTTCGGGATCTTGCCCTCCGTCCGGTCGCTCACCCACGCGTTGATGAGCCCCTCGGCCTCTTTCGTGGCGGTGAGGAAATCCGCGAGCCGCACGTGCGCGCCATAGTGCTCGCCGAGCACGTTCAGGAACGGCTTCTCGATCGGGAGATCGATCTGCGCCCAGATCGTGTTGGCCGTGCGGAGCCGGAAGCCGCCGTCCTGGGCGTGTTTCTGGATCTGGAGCTCCACGTCGTTGAACGCCGGATGCAACCGCTCCTGGGGGAGCTCGAAGCGCATCGCCGCGGCCATCGCCTGCTCCGTCGTTGTCCGCGCGCCCGCGTAGGTCATCGCGAGCGCCGTCGAGATGCTGAGAGGCGCGTAGACGACGTTCTCTGTCGCGCTGTGGAGCGCGCGGCCGATGTCGAGCGCGAAGCTCGCGTTGTGGTGTGCGAGCGACGCCCGGTCCTCCGCCGAGACGTCCGGATTCTCGATCCGCGTCACGTCCGAGGGCACAACGCAGCCGGGCTTCACCTCGAAGCACTCGACGGGGGCCTCGACCGAGCCGCCCCCGCCCTGGCCGCCCCCTCCCGCGCTCCCGCCCTGGCCCGAGCTGCACCCCACCAGGGCTGACAACCCCATGGCCATCAACCAAGTCGCCGTTCGCATGACGCCGGGTATCAGCAGGCTGCGTGCCAGCGCAGCTCCCTGCAGAAATCACGTCGCCACGTCCTGGAACGTGCCATGTACAGCCGACCCATCAGACCAGGCTGTGCCACAATGCGCCGCACGGCAGCGCCACGAGCCAGACGTCTGGCCACGGAGAGCCAGACGTCTGGCCGTTCGCTACTTCCCCGGCGCGAACGGCCCCATCGATACCCTCCGGGCCCACGTCCCGCCCTCGCGCACGACGCGGTGAACGTGGATTCGATAGCTCACGTCGCCGCCGACGCCATCGCGCGCGATCTCGATCTCGTTGTAGCCGTTGTGCTCCTGCACCTCGCGGCTGGACAGCGACGGCGCCGCGGCGATCCGGATCGTCCAGTCCTCGTGCCGCTCGGGCCATTGCTCCTTGCCGAACCAGCCTGTGTGGCAGTGGCCGTGGAGCACCAGGCAGAACTCCTTGTGGACGAGCGCGTCCTTCACCTCGCCGGCGTTGATCAGGCCGCCGAAGCGGGCGAGCTCGGTGGCCGGGAGCGGGGACACCGGGTGGTGCAGCACTGCGATCTTGATCGGCGCGTGCCATTGCGCCCGGCGCACCCGCTGGAGGTCCGCGTCGTGGACCAGGCCGGGATCGATGCGCGCCACGTTGTCGCGCAGGACCGCGGCCCGCTCGGCGTCCGGCTCGTCCATGGCGCCCTGGCGCAGGCGGCCGATCAGCGACAGGAGCTCGTCCCGCACCGGGTCTGCCTCCTGCTGCCCGCCGAACTCCGCCGATCCGAGCAGCGCGAACTCGACGCCGAGGTCCGCGTACCGCGCCACCGCGAGCGCCCGTGTCTCGGGCGGCTCGTCGAGCTGCGGCCGCGCGCAGCGCGGGTGGTCGTCGAACGCCCTCGCGAAAGGGACGTGGCGCGCCTGCGTCGCGGCCTGGGCCGGCCCCGCGGCCTGCCGCCAGTCGACGTCGTGGTTGCCGCCGACGAGGAGCACGTTGGGCTCGTCGGGCGGCAAGCGCGGGTGATCCGCGAGGTGCCTGCAGATCCTCTCGAGCCACACGCGCGCCTCGGCGTACTGGGCGTCGTCGGCCCACTCGGCGACGTCGCCCGAGATGACGAGCAGGTGCGGCGCGCGGCCGGCGGCGGCGAGCTCGGCGACGTGGTCGACGTAGTGATCGCACACGCGCGGGGCGCCCAGCCCCGGAGCCATGGTGTCGCTGTGCTTGCCTCTCTCCTTCACGTCGACGCGCTCGGCGGCCTTCGGGCCGAAATGGATGTCGGAGACGTGGTGGATCCGCAGCGGGCACAGGTTCGCCTCGAGGATCGGATCGGCGAGCACCGAGCGCCCGCCGCGCCGCTGCACGAGGCCGCATCGCTCGAGCAGATCGACGTTCTCGTCGCGGGGCGCCGCGCCGCGCGCGATGTCGCGGAGCGCGCCCCGCTGCGCGTCGGTCAGGCCGTCGTCGAACACGGCCCGGTGGTAGGCGAACTCCCGGAGCTCGCTGCGCACGCGCGCAGTCCAGAGCAGCGTCCACGGCTCCTTCGCCAGATCGGGCGACTGCTCGGCGACCTCGAACACGAACTCGAGGAGGAAGGGATTCCGGCGCCAGATGGCGGGCAGATCCGGGAGGAGCGCGCGCGACGCCTCGGTGCGGGCAAGCTTGAGCGTCTCCGCGGGCGTGAGGGGATCGAGGAAGCGCATGTCGCGCGAGGACAGGAGCCCGGCGTCTCCGTCCGCGGCGCGCTCGAGCGCGATCCACTCGGCGGGGCTCATGGCGAGGAGCACGCGCGTGCTGCTGCCATAGAGGTCGCCGCACCACCTCAGGAAGGCGGTCGCGTCGCGCGGGCTGCCGCCCTTGCCGGCGAGCTGAGGTTCATCGAGGAGGAGCGTCGTCCCCGGCGGCACGACGGGCAGTGTCGGGCCGGCCTTGCGGAGGTCCATGTAGCGCACGTTCATCCCGCCGGCGCTGCCGAGGTGGTGCTCGAGCGCCTTGAGCGTCCACGTCTTTCCGGCCCTGCGCGCCCCGACGAGCGGCCAGACGACGCCGTTCGCGGGCAGGGACAGCAGGAGATCGAGGAGCTGCCCGTGGTCGCGGACGTCGCGCTCCGGCGAGTAGGGTCTCCTCACGTCGAACGCGCGCATCACGATGTTCTCCCTGGCTCCCTGGCCACCCGCCTTATCCAGTCGAAGAACGGCGGATCGGCGAGCCATGTCCCGAGCGCATCGCAGAGCCCCGCGTCGCAGAGGACGGCGACGTCCTCGGAGGGCAGCCGGCGCACCTCGGGCAGCGCGGCGTCCGGCGCGCCGCGGAGCGCGCCGAGGACGCCCCGCGCGCGCTCCGGGAGCTCGGCCCAGCGCGCCCTGAAGAAGGCGGCGTCGCGGTCGAGGAGCAGGCGTTGCTCGTAGAGGTCGCGCACGCCCGCGCGCTCGACGAGGGCGCGGCGCTGGCCGGCGCGCACGGCCTGGACGAGGGCGTAGCCCATGACTTGCAGATAGAACGGCCACGGCCCGCAGAGCTCGACGATCCAGCGCGCGGTGCGCTCGGCCTCCAGCGGGACGTCGGGAGGCGCTGTGTCGACGAGGAAGCGAATCGCGTCCGCCTCGGCGAGCGGACCGAGGTTGACCGGGGTGACGTCGTTGCCGAACGACGAGCCCGGGGCCGCGGCGAAGGCGTGCTCGACGACGGTGACCCAGTCCCAGTGCGAGCCGACGAGGACGACGCTTGTCTGCTCCTGCCCGACGGCGCGCAGCCAGGCAAAGACGGTGGCGTCGGCCTGGTGGAGGTTGGCGACCTCGTCGAGGAGGAGAACGGCGTTGCCGGCGGCGGAGAGGCGGTCGCGCAGCGTGAGCGCGGGGGTGGCGTCGGACTGGAGAGAAGGGTCGAGGAAGACGGCGAGCTCGTCGGCGGTGCGTAGGGGCGAGGCGCGGCCCTCGAGGGTGCGGTGGTGGACGGCGCGGGTGGGGGAGAGGCGCGCGGCGAGGTGGTGCAGGATCGACGTCTTGCCCGAGCGGCGCGGGCCGCGGAGGACCGCGGGGCTGCGGCTCTCGATGAGGGCGAGGAGCTCGGCGAGGACGGGGGCGCGGCCGGGGAGAAGCGAGGAGGCGTCGGTGAGGGCGGGGCCGGGGCGGAAGGGATTGGGGAGGGGGCCGGCGGGGAGGGAGAGCGTGCGCGGCACCGGGGCGAGCGCGCGGCTTGTGGCGAGCGCGGAACGGGGAGTGGGAGACGCGAGGGGAGTGTCTGCGGCGGCGTCGATGAAGTGCTCCTCGCCATCCCAGGGCAATCCCCCCGCATAGCCATGCTTGGCAAGCTCCTCCTCGAGGTTGTCACCGCTGAGATCGCCGGCAAGGGCGGCCTTCACCTTGTCGGGGCGGTGGAGGACGTCGCGGAAACCGGCGAGCGGGAGGTAAAGTGTGGTCGTAGAATCGGGACGGCGAAGGGCGAGGCGAGCGCGGTCGGGCTGGTTGTCATCGAACAGACAGAAGCCACCGGCGGTGCGGGCTAGGGTGGCCGGGCCTGCAGACTCGAGCGAGATGAGAAGCTTACGCTCAGAGGAGCTCCAGATCTGCACCGAGCCATCAAGTCCGGCGCTGGCCAGGAGTTTGCCGTTGGGGTGCCAAGCCACGGCCATGACCCCGCTAGAACATCCCTCAAGCTGCGCAAGTTGCTGGCCGGTGTCGGAATCCCAAAGACGCACCGTGTTATCATATCCAGCGCTTGCTAAAAGCTTGCCGTCCGTGTGCCAAGCCACCGTCATGGTCCAGTTCGAGTGCCCCTCCAGGCGAGCAAGCTCGCTGGCTGAGTCGACGTCCCAAAGGCGGACCGTTTTGTCGTGTCCGGCGCTGGCCAAGACTTTGCCATCGGGGCGCCAGGCCACAGCCACGACCGCATCCGAGTGTCCTCCGAGGTGCATGAGCTGCGTGCATGTGTTGGCGTCCCAGACGCGGACGGTATTGTCGTTTCCGGCGCTAGCTAGGAGCTTGCCATCTGGGTGCCAGGCGACGGCTATGATCCAGCTTGAATGGCCGTCGAGACGAGCAAGTGGCTCGCCTGTGTCGGCGTCCCAGAGACGCACGGTGTGGTCGTCTCCAACGCTCGCCAGGCGTTTGCCGTCAGGGTGCCAGGCCAAGGCCAAGACCCGATTGGAATGTCCGTCGAAGCGAGTTAGTTGCTTTCCTGAGTCGGCATCCCAGAGGCGTACTGTATTGTCGTTTCCGGCGCTCGCCAGGCGTTTGCCATCGGGGTGCCAGGCCAAGGCCAAGACCCGGCTCCAATGTCCCTCGAGACGAGCGAGCTGCTTGCCCGAGTCGGCGTCCCAGATGCGCACCTTGTTGTCGTCTCCGGCGCTAGCCAGGAGCTTGCCATTTGGATGCCAGGCCACCGCCATGACGGCGTTGGCGTGTCCTTCGATGCGAGTGATCTCGTTGCCCGTGTCGGCGTCCCAGAGCCGCATCGTGTTGCCATCTCCGGCGCTGGCCAAGAGCTTGCCGTTGGGGTGCCAGGCCACGGCCGTGGCGGTATTGGAGTGTCCTTCGATGCGAGTGATCTCGTTGCCTGTGCCGACGTCCCAGAGCCGCATCGTGTTATCGTCTCCGGCGCTTACCAGGATCGCGCCGGCCGGGTGCCATGCTACGGTCATGACCCGGGCTGTATGTCCCACGAGACGAGCCAGCTCGTTGCCTGTGTCGGCGTCCCAGAGACGCACTATTTTATCGCTGCCGGCGCTGGCCAGGAGCTTGCCGTTGGGGTGCCAGGCGACCGTCATAACCCAGTCTGAATGTCCCACGAAGCGAGCCAGCTCGTTGCCTGCGTCGGCGTCCCAGAGGCGCACCGTTTTATCGCTGCCGGCGCTGGCCAGGAGCTTGCCGTTGGGGTGCCAGGCAACGGCCGTGACTCCGTTGGAGTGTCCCTTCAGGTGAGCGAGCTCCTTGCCGGTGTCGATGTCCCAGAGTAGTATCACTTTGCTGTAACCGGCGCTGGCCAGGAGCTTGCCATCGGGGTGGCAAGCCACGGCGTTCACCCGGTTAGAGTGTTCGATTCGAGCGATCTCCTTGCCAGTGTCAGCGTCCCAGATGCGTACTTGATTATCGTCTCCGGCGCCAACCAAGCGCTTGCTATCGGGGTGCCAGGCCACGTCGATGACCCAGTCCCGATAGCCATCGATGCGAGCGAGTTCCTTGCCGGTGCGGGTGTCCCAGAGGCGTACCGCATTGTCGTATCCGGCGCTGGCCAGGCGCTTGCCATCAGGCGACCAGGCAAGCTGTTTGATATAGTCGGTATGTCCGGAGACGAGCTCGGCCCGTACTTGCGGTGGCATAGCTGCCAGCGTGCTGGCGCGCTCAAGGATATTGCTGTTTCCGACAGCTATCCAGGCGCTCACATCGGCGCGTTCAGACTGCGCACCGTTCCAGAGACATCCAGTCCAGGTGGATTGTCGAAAATTGGCTCCCGCGAGTTTTGCATCCTCGAGCACAGCACATTTGGCCTCGGATTGCAGGAAGTCGGCTTCATGGGCGAACGCTCTCCGGAGGATCGTACCATTGAGCTTCGCTCCCGACAGAGTGGCCCCGCGCAGCACAGCACCCGTCATGTCCGCTCGAGAAAGATCGGCTCCCGCGAGGTTCGCGTTCTCCAGCCTGGCGCCGATGAGTGGTGCTCCTTGCAAGTTCTCGCCGGCGAGCTGCGCCCCACGGAGATCCGCACCACCCGGGATCCAGTCGGCTCCGTCTTCTGCCCATCGAGAGAGGCCGAGTAGCAGCCGCAGGGCGTTTTCGGTAGCCTGCTTTGCTCGCTTCATCGGCCGCCGTTTCACCGCCAGCAACGACTGTACTGCGCGCACCGCTCGCGCGCGGCTTGGCTCGCCTGAGCTCTTCAGGATCTCTCCGACGAAGGCGGCCACCTCGTACGTGATGGGCTTCGTCCGCAGCGCCTCCTCCGGCCGCTCCGGTAGCGTCGCGACCAGCGCGCGGGCAAGGAAATACTCGAGGAAGGACCTGTGTGCGAAGCGATACCTGTCCTCGCCCTCGTGAACGAAGAACGCGCCCCCTTGGATCTCCAGGAATGCTGCGCCCGGTGGCATGCCTTCAGGCAGCAAAGGGAAGAGGCGAGCGCGCACCGAGCTTTGAAGCTCCTGCCACGTACATGTCGGCTTTCCGGACCGCCAGAGCTGCTCGGCGAGCGCCTCGGCGAACTCTTTTTTTTGCTCGTCCGTGAAGCACTCCGGGTCGTCCTTTCGCGTGTTGTCGAGCCATCGCTTCAGGTACGCCTCATAAAGGTCCGCCCGTCCAAGCTGCGAGCCGGAGGCGAGATCTTCCAGCGTGGCCAGCACCATCCCGAGCAGCAGAGGCCGGTGCACCAGGTCCTTGAGGTCGTAAATCCGGGCGATGCGGCTGAGCGCCGCCCGAGCGCCGCCATCCCCGCGGATCTGTCGTACGAGGTCGCGCACCTGCTCGTCGGTGAACGGCTGGATCACCAGGCGTCGGATCCCCGCCGATGCGCCGAGCGCCTGCGCCAGCGCGTTCACGGTTGTGGTCGTGAGGTGCGCCTCGCTGGGGAAGTAGTTGTCTCGCGAGGAGACGATCACCTTTCCACCGCCTTCGGCGACCTCGAGCAGCGCGGAGAGCCGGCCGGCGAGCTCCGTGGCCTCGAGGCGAGTCGCCATCTCGTCGAAGCCGTCAAAGCAGGGGACAATCCGGCGATGTCGGATCAGGAGCTGTAGGGCGGCGCGGTGCTCGGAGATATCTTTGAGCCCGGCTGCCTGCAGCAGGAGCTGCTCCGTTCTCGTGGACGGAGACGCTCCGGCGAGGTTTACGAGGAGAGGCAGCGGCTCGTCGCCGGAATTCCAGCGCCTGTCCGCCCATACGGCGAGCGCGGTGGACTTTCCCAGACCAAACTCGCCAAGCACGAGGGCGGTCTGCTCGCCCGAAGACAGCCACGCATCGAGGGCGCCGAGCATGGGCGTGGGCTCGTCTCCGTCGACCCGCGCGTCCGGTTCCACGAACTTTCCATCGACCTCATGCAACCGCTGACCGCGGAGTGCTGCGATATTGGCGCGTGCGCCGCTGAAGCGGGGCAAGAGGCTCGCAGCCCGCTCCTGCAGCACATCGGGCGGCACGATCTCGCACGCGGCATCTGAGAGCCCGACCTCGGCGAGGGCGGCGAGTATTGCTTCCGAGCAACTGTTCATCAAGATGTCGCCGCCGTCGGTCCACAGAAACCAGCTTTCGTTTTGGGACGAAGCGATCAGGATCGCAGGCGGAACAGTCTGGTCTTCGGACGAGATGCCGATGGTGGCGACAACCTGCCTCGCCTCCGCCGTTGCGAGCAAGAAAAGTGCTTCTGCCGCGTTGATCTGGTGGTCGGAAAACCGCGCGACGAGTTCATGGTCGTCCGGCTCCTCGGCAGGTGGTCGCATTCCAGGGGCAGCCACGGTGGCGCGCCGGAGGGATTCCTTGACGACATCTGCCAAATCGGCTGGGCGCCTGACAAACGCGAGCACCCACCCCCGAACCCTTCTCGTTCCGAGCACCGCCGGGTCGAGCCCTCCCGGCAGCACGACCCGCACGTCCGGCAGCTTCTCCTCGTCCCGTGTGCTCGCGTCGGCCTCCGGCGCTCCGCGCACCGCCTGCGCCAGGGCCCCGAGCGCTGCTGCCCCCTCGCTCGTCCACTCGCCCGCCCCCCGCCTCGCGTCCACCGCCTTCCGGAGCCGCGCCTCCACCTCGGCGAATCCCGCTTCCCGCGCCTCCCGCTCCGTCATCCACGCGAACACCACGTACGCGGCCGCTCCCGCCATCGCCGTCCGCAGCTCGTCGAGCGGCAGCACGTCCGCCGGAACCACCACCTCCCGCGTAAACTGCCGTATCTCTTCCACGCTCGTCATCCTGTCGAGCTCGTCATAAAGCCGTCTGAGCCGCCTCCCGCGCGCCGCGGCCCCGGACAGGGCCCCCGCGTTCAGCAGCGCATCGCGCGCCTCCTCGAGCCGCGCCACGAGCGCCTCCAGCGCCTCGTCGTCGTCGCGCTCCAGCAGCTCCCGCGCCCCGTCGAGCCATCGCGCATACCCCTCGCCGGCCGGATGCGCCCGGTACACGAGCGTCGCCTCGGCGACCGGCACCACCGGCCGCGGCGATGCATACCGCGTCGACCTCCGGGCCCGCTCGTACCCGAGGTCCACATCCGCCACGATCACCCCTTCATCACCCGCCTCGAGATATCCCGCGCGATCCGGAAACCGCCGCACGTCACCCACCTGTCCCTCGTCGACGTAGACCGACGTCCCGCCTCCCTCCGCGCCGTCGCAGTAGAGCACCGGCCGCCCGTACCGGCGCGCCTCCTCCCAGGCTTTGCCCGCAAATTCCGGCAGCGTGTCGTGCGGCGTCAAACTCGGCACGGCCAGGAAGCGGCATGCCCCGAGCCGCTCCGCGACGCGCGCTCGATGTGGCTCGCTCTCCCGGAACAGGAAGTCGAGACAGACCAGCACGCCCATGGGCCCCGGGATGCCGCCTGGCATCTCGATGGGCGCCCATGCGTCGCCCGGCCGCATCGAGCTCCGCTCCCGGGTCGCCGGGTTCAGCTTCGCTTGCAAGCCGATCAGCCTGCCGCCGTGGAGCACCGGGCACACCGCCTGTCCGATCGCCGGGATCACGGCCGCGCCGAGCCGCTCGTACACGCCTGAGTGCCGCGCCGCCCGATCCACCGTATGCGTCCCCGCCACGACGACCATATCCCCCGCGGCCTCGGCGACGCCCTCGAGGATTTCCCACGGGATGCTGTACTCGGGAAACACGGCGATCCTCGCCCCGTACTCCCGGCACGCGGCGAGCACTGCCCGGATCTTCGCGAGCAATTGCGCATCGTACGTGTCCCGGATGCGCCGCCGGAGCGCGTCGAGCTTCGGCTTGAGCGCCTCCGGGACCTCGCCCGACGGCGGGAGCAGCGAGTCCGACGCCCCCCTCGGGTCGAACAGCGGATCCTCGAGCGGCGATCTACGATCCACGACGATCGCCGGGTGATACGCGAGCTGTACGACGGCAACCCGCGTGTACTTGAACGACCCCGCCGCCTTCTGCATTCGCTCGCTCTCGCTCGCTGCTCTCCGCAGTCCGCCGCCGCCCGCTACTCGCCCAGCAGCGCCGCGGCCGCCTCCAGCGGCACCTCGACGCGCAGCCAGTAGCCGCCCTTCTCGCGGCGCGCCTCCACGGTCGCTCCTCTGGCCCCGCGCTTCCGCAGCGCCGCCTGCGCCGTCCGGGCCGCCGCCCTGGCGCGCTGCTCCTCGGGGTCGCGCCGCTTCGGCCCCGTGGCCTTGTCGCGCACCTTGCCGGCCTCGGCGGTCAGCTCGCGGACGGAGATCTCCTCGACGCGCTTCCCCGCGATCGTGGCCCCCTGATCGAGGAGCCACGCCGGCGTATCGACCTCGGGCGTCGCGGCCGTGTACCGCGTGAGGGCATAGGCCTTCTCCGGCCCGAGCGTCAGGGCCTTGTCGCGCGGCAGCGCGGCGACGACCCCGATGAGCTTCTTGGCCTGGCTCAGCCCCATGATGCCGCGCGCCTTGAGCATCTCCCCGAACGTGGCGTGCCCCAGCGCGAGATACAGCTTCTTCCGCTGGAGCTCCCGCAGCGCCTCGCCGATCTCGTAGAAGTCCTCCGCGATCCGGGCCTTGCGGCGCTCGATGAGCTCCAGCAGCGCCTGCGCCCGCCTCTCGGCCGCGCCTCCGCCCTTCACCGCCTCGGCCCGGACCCGCGCGAGCGCGGCGCCCGCCGCTGCCGCCTTGTCGCCCGCCGCTGCCGCCCTGCCGCCCGCGCTCGCCGCCCTGCCGCTCGCAGGCCTGCGCTTGCCCTGTACAGCCGAGGTTTTCCCCGTCTTCCCCGCCATTCGATGCCCCCTTGTCTGCGCGTCGAAGCAGCGAGGCTATCGCGCGATCCCGGCACGTGGAAGCGAAAGCGGAGCGCCGCGCGGTCGTGGCCAGACGTCTGGCCACGCACAGCCAGACGTCTGGCCACGCACAGCCAGACGTCTGGCCACGCCGGCGGGCGCGACGCGCGCGCGCCGCGGCCCGCCCCTGCGGACGCGCGACTTCAAAGATCCACCCACACATCCGCCCCTTGCTTCGCGCCCCGCGCGCGGGAAAGATCCCCGCCATGGCTCGAACAGCACCGGTGCCGAACATCCCCGCCATTCCCGGCATGAACCCGGGCGTCTTCGTGATGGGAGGCGGCGGCGCCGGCGGAGGCAAAGGCGGGCGCGGGGGCAACGGGAACGGCGACGGGCAGGGCGCCGGGGGCAACAACGGCGGCCAGAACGCCGACGGGGGAGGGAAGGGCGGTAATGCGTGCGGCCAGGGCACGGGCGCCGCCGCCTGCACGAATCCACGCCACGGCGGCAACGGCGGCACGTCCGCGGGTGATCCCGTCGACGTCGTGACGGGGCGCGTCTTCACGGTGCCCGCCATCGATCTCGGGCTGCCAGGCCCGCTGCCCCTCGTGCTGCAACGCCAGTACTCCTCGACCGCCCGCGAGCGCGACGTGGGGCTCGGCTTCGGCTGGTCGCACTCCCTCGCATGGATGATCATTCCATCCCGCCGGCGCGTCGACATCCTCCAGGACGACGGCACCGTCCTCGAGGCGCCCCTCCCGGCCGTCGGCGAGTCGCGCCGGCTCTTCGGCGGCGTGTCGCTGCGCGCCGCGCGCTCGGGGTTCGCGCTGTCCCTCGAGAGCGGCGTGACCCTGCTCTTCCACGAGCAGGACGCCCTCGACGACGTGTACCGGCTGAGCGCGATGGTCGACCGCAACGGCAATGAGATCCGACTCGCGTACGACGGCCCGGAGCTCCTCACCGTCACGGACTCCGCCGGCCGCGTCGTCCGTTGCGTGCGCGACGCGTCGAGGCGTATCGCGCGATTCGAGGTCAAGACCTCCACGGCGCCGAACGGCTGGCACGCGTTCCACCGATACGAGTACGACGCTGCCGGCGATCTCGTCGCCGTCGTCGACGCCGAGGGCCACGCGACGCGGTTCGTCTACAGCGAGCACCTGCTCGTCGAGCAGCGCCTGCCCGACGGGCTTGTCGTCCACCACCGCTACGATCGACAGGGGCGCTGCGTCGAGACGTGGGGAGCGCGCGCCGAGGGGCGCGACCCGAGCCTCGCCGACGGCGTCCCCGAGGTGCTGGCGGACGGGAAGACCGAGGCGAAAGGCCTCTTTCACACCCGGCTCGCGTACCTGGACGACGGGTATACCGAGGTCATCGACGCGTCCCAGCTCAAGCGCGTCATCGGCAACGCCAACGGACAGGCGGAGAAGGTGGCGTGGGGACCAGGCGTGCTGTCCCACGAATACGACGAGCTCGGAAACTGGGTCTCGTACACGGATCCCGTCGGCGCGGTCACGCGCGTCGAGCGCGACGAGGCCGGCAGGGCGAAGGCCGTGATCGATCCGCTCAACCGGCGCACCGAGTACGCCTACGACGCGCTGGGCGCCGTGACAGCGATGGTCCGGCCCGACGGCCAGGAGATCAGGTTCGAGCGCGACGCGCGGGGCAACGTGACCTTCATCTCCGACCGTCTCGGGCTCGTGGTCGGCTACGAATACGACGAACGCGGCCTCGTCCGGCGCGCCCTCCTCCCGAACGGCGGCGCGACGGCGTTCGAGTACGACGCGCATGGCAACTGCACCGCCGTCACCGAGCCGAGCGGGGCCACGAAGCGCATCGCCTACGACGACCTGGGCCGCCCCGTCGCCATGACCAACGCGGCCGGCGGGATGACGCGGTATGCGTACGACGCGCGCGGATTGCTCCGGTTCCTGGAGGACCCCACCGGCGCCAGGACAAGCTACGATCACGACGGCCGGAAGCGGCTCGTCAGGATCACGGACGCGGCGGGACGCACGGGGAAGCTCACCTGGGGCGGCATCAACGCGCTCTGCGAGGTGGAGCGGCCCGACGGGACGCGGATCGGCTACCGGTACGACAGGGATGGACGCTTCCTCGAGCTCATCAACGAGGAGGGGCGTGTCCACCGATACCGGCGGAACGGCGCAGGCCATGTCGTCGAGGAGGAGACGCTCGACGGCCGCGTCCACGCGCTGCGGCGGGATCTCTGCGGCCGGCTCATCTCCTGGCGGAGCTCGAGCGGCGACAGCGTGGAGTACGAATACGACGCCGCTGGCCAGCTCGTGCGGCGCGTGTATGCCGACGACACCGCCGACGAGTTCGAATATGACCTGGCGGGCAGGCTGGCCGTCGCGCGCAACGCGAGCAGCGAGTGCAGGCGCACCTACGACGCGCGGGGCTGCCTGGTCCACGAGGTCCTCGCGATCGGCGGCGAGACGTACGAGATCAGGAGCAAGCACGACGTGATGGGAAAGCGCGTCGAGCGGTCGACGTCGCTCGGGTACCTCGAGCGGCTGACCCGGGACGCGATGAGCGACGTCGTGCGCGTCGACTGGGGCAACGAGGCGCTCGACATTTTCCGGGACGCGCTGCGCCGCGAGCAGCAGGTCGTGCTCCCGGGCGGCGGGCGCGTCGCCTACGCGTACGACGGGCTGGGCCGCCTCGCGCGCCGCACGGTGACGGAGGCCGACGCGGCCGTCGCGGCCGTCGTGCCGCAGGGAGAGCCGCAGTGGGTGGGCCGCCTGCCGCGCGGCGTCGTGTCCGATGTGTCGTATGCCTGGTCGCCCGTGGGGCTGCTCGAGCAGGAGACCGATGTCCTGCTCGGCGTCACGCGGTATCAGTACGACCCGGTGGGCCAGCTCGTGGCGCGGCTGCCTGCGGAGGCCGCCGGCGAGCTGTTCCGCCACGACGCCGCGGGGAATCTCCGGCTGGGCAGCGAGGAGCACGAGCACGGCCCCGGCGGGAGGACGGTCCGGCTCGGAGGCCAGGCGTACCACCACGACAAGGGCGGCCGCCTCGTCGCGAAGGACGTGCCTGGAGGCGGGCGATGGACGTATGCCTACGACGCCCGTGGTCTCCTGAGATCGGTGCGCGATCCCGCCGGTCAGGTCACCGAGTTCGACTACGATGCGCTGTACAGGCGTGTCGAGAAGCGCGTGCGCGCCGGTGACGGGAGCGCGCGTCGGGTGCAGTTCGTGTGGGACGGCGAGCAGATCCTCCATGAGCTGACGCGCGGGGCGCCGGCGGGGGAAGCGCCCGGCGCGGAGGTGCGCACGTACTGCTTCCTCGACGGCAGCCCGGTGCCCCTCGGCGAGATCGACACGTCGGGCAGGCGGCGGTTCTACGTCCACGCGCCGAACGGCTTTCCCGAGCTCGTGATCTCCGGTTCCGGCGCGATCGAGGCCGCGCAGCAGCATCGCGCGTTCGGCGCGCTCGAGGGCGGCGGCGCGGGCGCGACGCCGCTGCGCTTCCCGGGGCAGTACGCGGACGGCGAGACGGGGCTCTACTACAACCGCTTTCGCTATTACGATCCCGAGGTCGGCGCGTACATCAGCGCTGATCCGATCGAGATATCGCGCAGCCCGCGGCTGTACGGGTATGCGGAGAACTCGCCCCCGAACGTCGTCGATCTGGACGGGCTCCAGCCGATGACGACGACCATCCGGCCTTCCGGCGCCACGGGCCGGAGCGCGGCGGGGCGCGATCGGAACAACCCCGCCGAGGTGCACCCGACGGTCTGGAACAACATGGCGAACCAGGTCCAGGTGCAGTCGCCGAACGGGACGACCAACTGGGAGTTCCCGCAGGCGACGCGCCATCCGGCCAACTGCTCCGAGCCCGCCGCGCTCAGCCAGCACCTGTTCGACTACGAGGAGCGGAATCAGCTTCCGAGGGGCACGTGCGGGTCGACGAACGATCCGAACAACAACCACCTGCGGGCGGCGCTCCGGGAGGTCGATTCCATCGAGTCGACCCAGGACGACGGAGGGACGCGCAACGCGTGCCCGAACTGCGGGGTGCTGATCCGCAACCTCCAGAACCAGGCGAACCAGGGTCGCCCCGAGGGCGAGCCGCCCGTCGATCTCGTGAACCGCGTCACCCCCGGGATCGACGAGCCCAGCCAGCGCTACCGGGACGGCGTGGCGGCGGGCAACCCGCAGCGCACCGCCGTGGAGGCGATGCAGAACCCGAACGCGCCCGGCAACATGGCCGTCCGGCCGCCGCCGAACTGGCGCCCGAGGGGGTCGTCGCGCCGGTGACGCGCGGCGGGCGGTGCGGCAGGGCGGCGGGGCGGGCTGATGGACGCGGGGCTCCTCGACGTGGACCGTCGCGCGATGGACGCGGCCGCGCCGGCGCTCCAGGGGCTCTCTGACGGCGGGTCGAGCGAAGGAGGATGGGTGTGAGCAGCGGAAAGGAAGGCGGCGGGGCGGCGGGGTCGCTGGCGGGCGTCCTGTCGCCGCGGGCGACGGCGTGGCTCAGGCAGCGGGGCGCTGCGCGGGATCCCGGCCGCGCGACGCCGCCGGAGGCCCTCCGCGAGCAGCTCGCGCGGCTGGGGCTGACGGAGGTGGGAGCGCTGCTGCGGTTCGAGGAGGTCTTCGGCGGCCTCTGCGTGCCGTCGGCGGAGGGAGAGGCGCTCTGGTTCGGGGTCGGGCTCCAGATCGAGAGAGGCGTGCGCCCGCGGAAGGGTCGCGCGCCGATGGGCGACTTCCCCCACGGGACGTACTGGATGGACGCGCGCGGCCAGGTCGTCGTCGACGACGGGGTGGTCGATCCTTTCGTCCTGGCCGAGGATGCGCGGCGCCTCTTCGAGCGGTTCGCGATCGGGCAGGAGTACCCGGTGTGCGCGTTCGACTGGCCTGGTCGGATGGCCGTGGAGATGACGGTCGATGCCGCGGCCGAGCTCGCCGCGGCGGTCGGCGCCGAGCGCGTGGACGAGCTGAGCGATGCGTATCAGGCGGTGTTCCAGAAAGGCGATCTCGCGATCTGGTCGCCGCCTGCGTTCGCCGAGATGAGCGTGGCGCCGTGCACCGCGGTGGCGAGCGAGATCGCGAGCGTCCGCGCGCTCGTCGCGGCCGTGCGCAAGGGGTTCCCCGACGTCGGCCTGAGCGTGCGTGTCGCCGGGTCGCACGGCGAGGAGCGCAGCAGCGAGCCGGCGCCCGAGATGCCCGCCGGCGCCCCGTACGAGCGATGGGACGACGGCGATCCGGCGGGCGCGGTCGCGCTCTCGGACGACGGGGGCGTCGTGCAATGGGTCGCGTCCGGCGACGAGGTCGTCGTGGAGCAGATCTCCCAGGACGGCCTGCGCAGGGTCCGTTTCATCTCGAGATAGACGCGAGCTG
Source organism: Sorangium sp. So ce119 (assembly GCF_051524405.1). Classification (NCBI taxonomy): domain Bacteria; kingdom Pseudomonadati; phylum Myxococcota; order Polyangiales; family Polyangiaceae; genus Sorangium; species Sorangium sp. So ce119. The sequence continues at coordinate 2,530,692 of NZ_CP150310.1, forward strand.
CCTGTCCCCAGGTCTCCTGATTTCGGCGTTCTTCAGCGGCTTCCTGGAGAGCGTTCACAAGAGCAGGCCAGCGCTTCTCAGGAAGGCAAAGAGGGTGAAGTGGCACCTCTCCTTCCAGTTTCGAGGAGAGAACGTGGCCAGGTGGATGCATGACTCCAGGCCGTTGGACGACCAGGGCGCCAAGGCGCCCAAGCCAGGAGCTGACCATGACAGTTCATGTCGCGATGTCCTCCGCAGCCGGCGGAATCATGTTCTCTGATAGTCAGGCATCGATCGCGAGCGAGGACGAAGAGTTTTCAGGATTCGAGAAGCAATTCTGTGGACCGGACTTTCTCGTCGGGGTTGCCGGTCTTGCCGTCGTTGCCGGCGAGATGTTCGACCGCCTGAGCCTCCTCGTGTCGGAGGCGGGGGTGTATCTGAGCGCGTCCAATGTAGAATCGGTGATCCGGAGCTACCTGGAGGCCGAGGTCCAGCCGGATGTTGCGCGACGCATGGAGCTCCTGGTCGTTACCCCGAATCCGGGACGCATGATGGTCAGTCAATACATGCCTTCCGTCTTTCGGCGATTCGGGCAACGTAGCGCGTTTGGCGCTGTTGGCACTGGCGCGAAATTCTTGTCCCGCGCGCTCGTGAGAGACGTTGAGATTGGAGTTGAGCTCCAGCTAGGGTCGTTGGTGGATTTGCTCGTGACGGTCCATGGTTATGCGGCGGCGGCCAGCCGGAGCCTCACGGTGAACGATCGCTTCTTCGTGGGGTACCTGGTCGGCAACAGGACGTACTGTATGGGCCACAGGGAGATCTTCCCGGCGCATGCCCCTCACGCGCTGCGAGACGCATGGGCCGAAGCGTCTGCTCGCTTTGACGAGATCCTGCGGCTGGTGCGGACGATCGAGGGGGAGTTTCAGAACGCGCGGCGCGCGTTCTCTTCGATCACGGTGGGCGAGCTGGATGCGAGTGCGCGGCGGCAGATCAAGGATAGCAGCGCGTCCATCCGGCAGAACCGCGCGAGGTTGCGCAAGGCGCTGCGCGACTATTTCCAGTGGTATGATCGTTTGTTGGAGCGAACCGCGACCGCCGCGTGATGCTCCCTCCTGGAAGAGCGACGCTGTGGTCAGGCGTCTGGCTGTGCGTGGCCAGACGTCTGGCCGCGGCGCGACAGGCGACGGCGGCAGGCGATGTGTCGAATTTCAAACGGATCGGACAGCGCGCGCGTAAGCGATCGTGCGGTATCCGTAGCGCGGTCGAAGCGTGTTATTTTCTTCATCTCTTCAGCGCCGCGTGTCAGGTTGCGCCTCCCATGCGAAACCGATTCGATCGGCTGGCAAAGGACGTCGCGCAAGAGGGGCTCACGACGACCGGCAAGGTCGTGACCAACGCGGAGGTCGCCGGGGAGACGCAGCACGCGGACGTGTGGTACGAGCCCGACCCGGCGCGCGCGTCGGAGCGGGAGCGCCTCGGGCTGCTCGGCCGCCTCGCGGAAACGGCGTGCACCATCGAGGCGTACAGCGACACGCCGAGCGCCGAGGAGGCGCGCGCGTGCGTGGAGAAGCACCTGGCGGTGTGGCGAGGCCGCGCAGCGAGGGACCGCGCGGCGGAAGCCCCGTTCCTGTGGATGCTGTCGACCGGCCGTCCGGCGGCCGTGCTCGACGGCCTGTGCACCGAGCGGATGGCCGGCTGGCCCGCGGGCGTGTACGAGGGCCCGGGCCTGCTGCGCACGGCGCTGGTCGTGCTGAGCGAGCTTCCGCGCGAGCGCTCGACCCTGCTGATCCGGCTGATGGGCGGAGGGCGCGTGTTGCGCGAGGCGATCGAGGATTTCCGGCGGCTGCCGCTGGATGCGCCGGAGCGCGCCATCGGGCTGGGTCCTCTGCTACGCTTCCGGGCGGCGATCGCCGAGGTCGGGCCGGCGACGCCGGAGGAAGAGGAGATCGTGATGACCACGCAGGAGCTCGTCGAGCAGTTCATCGAGCAGGGACGCACGCAGGGGATGGCGCAGGCGATGGCCCGGGCCACCATCACGCTGTACGAGGCGCGGTTCGGCCCGATGCCGCCAGCGTTGCGCTCCGCCGTCGAGGGCATTCGCGACCTGCCGACGCTCGAGAAATGGCACCTCCTGGCCGGCACCGGGACACGCGAGGAGGTGCACGACGCCATCGCCGCCGGCACGGCCGCCGGGCGCTCGTCGTGATCATCGACTGACGTCGCAGAGGGCCGGCGAGCGTGCCGTGCATGGCGCATACGCCATCCACGGCACGCTCGGCCACCCGTGCGCGGCGCCAACCCGTCGGGGGGCCCGTCCTCCAGGCGCCGAGCTCCCACCAGGCGCCGAGCTCCTACACACATGTCGACGAAGGTCATCGTGATCTCGTGAACCGGCGACGCCCCGCCGCCGGAGATCCATCGCATACCCGTGCTCGCTCGGCCCGTCGACGCCGCGTTGCCGCGCATGGCCAGACGTCTGGCTGTGCGTGGCCAGACGTCTGGCCACGGCGCGACAGGGAATGGCGGCGGGCGATGTGTCGAATTTCAAACGGATCAGACAGCGCGCGCGTAAGCGATCGTGCGGTGTCCGTAGCGCGGTCGAAGCGTGCTATTTCTTCATCTCTTCTGCGCCGCGTGTCAGGTTGCGCCTGCCATGCGAAACCGATTCGATCGGCTGGCAAAGGACGTCGCGCAAGAGGGGCTCACGACGACCGGCAAGGTCGTGACCAACGCGGAGGTCGCCGGGGAGACGCAGCACGCGGACGTGTGGTACGAGCCCGACCCGGCGCGCGCGTCGGAGCGGGAGCGCCTCGGGCTGCTCGGCCGCCTCGCGGAAACGGCGTGCACCATCGAGGCGTACAGCGACACGCCGAGCACCGAGGAGGCGCGCGCGTGCGTGGAGAAGCACCTGGCGGTGTGGCGAGACCGCGCAGCCAGGGACCGCGCGGCGGAAGCCCTGTTCCTGTGGATGCTGTCGACCGGCCGTCCGGCGGCCGTGCTCGACGGCCTGTGCACCGCGCGGATGCCCGGCTGGCCCGGGGGCGTGTACGAGGGGCCCGGCCTGCTGCGCACGGCGCTGGTCGTGCTGAGCGAGCTGCCGCGCGAGCGCTCGACCCTGCTGATCCGGCTGATGGGCGGAGGGCGCGTGTTGCGCGAGGCGATCGAGGATTTCCGGCGGCTGCCGCTGGATGCGCCGGAGCGCGCCATCGGGCTGGGTCCTCTGCCACGCTGCCGGGCGGCGATCGCCGAGGTCGGGCCGGCGACGCCGGAGGAAGAGGAGATCGTGATGACCACGCAGGAGCTCGTCGAGCAGTTCATCGAGCAAGGACGCAAGCAGGGGCTGGCGCAGGGGATGGCACAGATGGCCCGGGCGACGATCGAGCTGTACGAGGCCCGGTTCGGCCCGATGCCTACAGCGCTGCGCTCCGACGTGGAAGCCATGCACGACCTGCCGACGCTCCACGCCTGGCTGCTGCTCGCCGGCACCGGGACGCGCGAGGAGGTGCACGACGCCGTTGCCGCCGGCACTGCCGGGGGGTCGTCCTGATCCTCGACTGACCCGTGCTCGCTGAGCGCTGTGGGCGCCACGTTGCCGCGCGTGGTCAGACGTCTGGCTGTGCGTGGCCAGACGTCTGGCCACGGTGTGATCCGGCACTCGGCGGCAGCGATGCACCGAGTTCCAAACGCATCGGCCCGAGCGCGCGTAAGCGCTGATTACGATGTTCGCCCCGCGGCCGGGGCGCTCTCCTCTCACGCCGCCGGGCGCTCGTCCTGATCTCCGCCTGCCGACGCCGGGAAGCGCGCCGCTGGCCGCCGCGCTCGCCCCGCCCGCCGCCCGCGGCGCTGCGAGGTGACGGGGCGGCCGGGCGCGGGTAAGCTCTCGCCGTGCCGAGCCCCCGGAAGACCACCCCCCTGCGCCGCCTGCCCGCGATCGCGCTCGTCGCGCTGACCGCGATCGCCGGCGCCGCCTGCGTCACCAAGCCGACGATGCAGCTCGACCACGCCGAGATCACCGGGATCCGCATCGGCTTCCCGCCGAGCCTCGGCGTCCTCATGACCGTGGTCGTCAACGTCCACAACCCGAACTCGTACGACGTCGCGGTGCGCGCCGTCCGCGGTCAGGTCATGCTCGCCGGCCGCTACACGATGCCCGTCGACTTCCGCGCCGACGGCGAGGGCGTCTGGCTCCCCTCCGACCGCACGACCCAGGTCCGCGTCCCGGTCAGCATCCCCGTCGACCTGGGTTTCCAGCTCCTGCGCGAGTCGTTCTCCTCTCAGGTCATCCCGTACCGCTTCAGCGGCCGCGCGGACGTCACGGCGACGCGCACGTTCCGGCTCGAAGCAGACGACTACTCGGTCGACGACCACGGCGTCATCTTCCGCCATCAGATCGAGGCCGCCCTCGGCGTCATGCGATGAGCGTGAACCGCGACGCGCGCCGCAGCCCCTGACCCCCGGCGACGCGCGCCGCAGCCCCTGACCCCAGGCGTCCCGCGGCCTCGGATGGTGGCGGCCGGCGCCGTCAGGTGGAGGCCGCCGCCATCAGGTGGAGGCTCGAGCCTCCAGGCCCCTCGATGACCGCGCGACGCGCGGCCGCCGCCGGGGACATCTCACGCGAGCCACGCTCACCTCGGCGGCGCCGCGCCGCGCCACCCCACGGCGTCCGAGCGGCGGCGCGACCGCGGCCCGTCCGCGCCCCGGAGCGACGTCCTCCGGAGCAGCGCGGGTCGCGCGGCTTTGCGACAGGTTGCGCAGGTCCTGCATGATCCGCCGTACGGCCCCGACCCGACGCGCCCGCGGGCTCCCCGGCGCCCAGCGCGCGCCAGCGGGCCGAGGCGTTGGCCACCGACTTGCTTGAGATCGCCGATCGTTGATCGCTCCTGCCCTCGGCCACGGCCGCGAGGCTCGAACGCCGCGCGCGCCACGCGCGACGGCGCACAAGGCACTTCGCAGCAACGGACGAGGACCGGCAGCGCGCGCGGGGGCACGTGCGGAGTCGTCCGGAGGGCGGTCGACTGCGCGCGATCCGTCGGGGCCGGCGCCTCCCGTCGAAGCCATGTGTGTCTGTCAGCGGATGAGAAGAGAGATCGATATCTGAGAGTTCCGTCGTGCCCCGGAGAGGCGCGGTCGTACGGCGCTGGCCGCGACGGAACATGACCTGAATCACGCGCCTTCGTCGTGATGGAGAGCGTTCATGATGGATGACTGTCATAGCGGGTTTCTCGCGCTCGATCCGGAGATGCGTCGCCTCCGCGAGGCGCTCGAGACCGTGGCCCCGACGCCGCTGCCGGTCCTGATCCTCGGCGAGACGGGGACCGGGAAAGAGGTCGTGGCGGAGTGGATCGCCGGCATGTCGCGGCACGCGCGCGATCGCTTCGTGAAGGTCAACTGCGCGAGCCTCTCGGAGACGCTCGTCGAGAGCGAGCTCTTCGGGCACGAGCGGGGCGCGTTCACCGGGGCGGTGGCGCCGCGCGAAGGGCTGTTCGAGGCGGCCCACGAGGGCACCCTGTTCCTCGACGAGGTCGGGGAGCTGTCCCCGCGCACGCAGGCGAAGCTGCTCCGCACGCTGGAGTACGGCGAGATCGTCCGCGTGGGGAGCACGCGCCCGCGGCGCGTGGACGTGCGCGTGATCGCGGCGACCCACCGCGATCTCGAGCAGATGGTGGCCGAGGGAGAGTTCCGGCAGGACCTCTACTTCCGCCTCAACGCGGTCACGCTGCGGATCCCGCCGCTCCGGGCCCGCACGTGCGAGATCCTCCCGCTCGCGGAGCTGTTCGCGGCGCGCCTGTCGCGCAGGCTCGAGCGCCCGGCGCCGCGGCTCACGCCCGCGGCGACCTCCGCGCTCCTCGCGCACCCCTGGCCGGGGAACATCCGGGAGCTGCGCCACGTGATCGAGCGCGCCGTGGTCATGGCCAAGGGAGGGCCGATCCAGGCGGACCACCTGATGCTCGTCGCGCCGCGCGCGCAGGCCGACGCCGGGATCCGGGGCGACGTGCGGTCGTTCGAGCGCGACCGCATCCTCGCCGCGCTCGACAGGACCAGCCACAACCAGACGCGCGCCGCGGAGCTGCTCGGCGTGTCGCGGCGCACCCTCACCAACAAGCTCAACGCGTACGGCATCGCGCGACCCCGCAAGAAGGTCGCGCTGGAGGAGTGCTGACGTGGCCTCGCCGTTCCTCCGCACCATGCGGTCGCTCGAGATCGAGCGCGGGCCGAGGACCTGGATCCGCCTCGCGGTGATCCTCGCCGTGCTCGGCGCCTGGGCGGCCTGGATGCACGCGGCGCGCGTATCCGTGTACGCGACGACCGCGAAGGCGCGCCTGGAGGTCAGCCGGATGGCCCACCGCGTGGCCGCCGCGGAGCCCGGGCGCGTGTCGGTCGTGCGGGTGGAGCTCGGCCGCCACGTCGAGCAGGGCGAGGTGCTCGTCGAGCTGGACGCCGCGGTCGAGGAGAAGCGCCTCGAGGAGGAGCGCACCAAGGTGGCCGTGCTCGCGCCGAAGCTCGAGGCGCTGCGGCGCCAGATCGCGGTCGAGGACGAGGTGCGCGCGTGGCAGGAGAAGCTCTCCGACGCGTCGATCGCCCGCGCCAGGATCGACCTGCGCCAGCGCGACCTCTCGGCCGCGCAGGGCGAGGAGCTCCGCGCCATCTCCGAGAAGCTGCACCGCGAGCAGCTCGCCTCGACGGCCGATCACCTCCAGGCGAAGACCCGCGCCGCCGACGAGCTGCTCAAGGCCGAGGGGGCGCGCGCCGATCTCCACCGGCTCTCGGTGGCGCGGCGCCACGACGAGCGGCAAACGGCGGCGCACCTCGCCGAGCTCGAGCGATCGCTGGGCGACCTCGCGGCCGAGCAGCGGGCGGCCGAGGCGGCGGTGCACACGGCGCTCGCGCAGATCGAGCGGCGCAAGATCCGCGCGCCCATCGCGGGCAAGCTCGGGAACATCGCCGCGCTCCAGGTGGGCGACGTCCTCCAGGCGGGCGACGTCGTGGCGACCGTCGTCCCGGGGGAGGACGTGCACGCGGTCGCGCTCTTCGCGCCGTCCGACGCGGTCGGGCGCGTCGTCCCCGGCCAGAGGGCGCGCATGCGCCTCGACGGGTTCGCGTGGACGCAGTTCGGCATGCTCGAGGGGGAGGTCTCCCACGTGGCGAGCGAGCCGTTCGACGGCGCGATCCGCGTCGAGCTCGCCGTGCGGCCGGACAGCGCGGCGTCGATCCCGGTGCAGCACGGCATGCCGGGGACGACCGAGGTCGAGGTGGAGCGCGTGTCCCCCTGGACGCTGCTGCTGCGCGCCGTCGCGCCGGGAGGCCCGCGATGAAGCGCGCGTTCCTCGTCCCCGAGGTGCTGCAGACGTCGCTCATGGACTGCGGGCCGGCCGCGCTCAAGGCCGTGCTCCAGGGGTTCGGGATCGACGTCCACTACGAGTGGCTCCGCGACCGCTGTCAGACGGACGTCGACGGGACGTCGATCGACGCGCTCGCCGCGCTCGGGCAGGAGCTCGGGCTCGAGACCGCCGAGATGGTGGTCCCCCACGACAGCTTCCTCCTGCCCGAGGCCGACTGCCTGCCGGCGATCGTGGTCAAGCGCGGCGCGGGCGACTCGCTCCACTTCGTCGTCGTCTGGCGCAGGCTCGGGCCGTTCGTGCAGATCCTCGACCCCGGCAGCGGGCGGCGCTGGGTGCGCTGCGAGCGGTTCATGGAGGACATGCCGCACTTCCCGATCCCGATCTCGATCGAGAGGTGGCGGCGGTGGGTGTCGTCCGAGGACTCGCTCGGGCCGCTCCGCGCGAAGCTCCGCGCGCTGGGCGCGCAGGGGGAGGCGCTCATCGGCCGGGCGGACGCCGACCCGGGGTGGCGGTCGTTCGCGGCGCTCGACGCGGCCGTGCGGATGGCGGCGCGCCTGGTGCGCGGCGGCGCGATCTCGCGCGGCGCCGAGGCGCAGCGCGTGCTTGAGGGCGTCGTCGACCGCGCGCTCGCCGGCGAGCCGGGCGCCATCCCGAAGGGGTTCTTCTGGGCGACCGAGGGCAAGGCGCCGGGCAAGCTCCTCGTGCACGGCGCCGTCATCGTCCACTTCGCCGCGCGCGGCGAGGCCGGCGCGCGCGCTGCCAGCGCTGCCGCGTCGCTGGAGCGCCCGGCGACGCCGCCCCCGCCGAGCTACCGCGGCAGCGCGATGCCCTCCGTCGCGCCCGCGGAGCAGGCGCCGCGCGCGGTCGCGACCGCGGTGCTCCCGGCCCCCGTCCGCCGGGAGCTCGAGCTGCCGTCGCCGTCGCCGTCCCGCCTCTTCTTCTGGATGCTGCGCGCCGACGCGGGCCGCGCGCTCGCGCTCGTCGGCGTGGCGCTCGCGGCCAGCGCGGCGATCGCCGCGATCGACGTCGTCGTCCTGCGCGGGCTGTTCGACGCGGTGAAGCACATCACGGTCGAGTACCAGCGCGCGCTCGGGCTGCTCGCGCTGGTCGCCTTCGCCGCGGGGGGCCTCCTGCTCGAGCTCTTCGTGGCCCACGCCGTCTCGCGCCTCGGGCGCGCCCTCGAGGTGCGCTTCCGCGCGGCCTTCCTGGAGAAGCTGCCGCGGCTCGAGGACCGCTACCTGCGCAGCCGGCCGACCTCGGACATGACCGCGCGCGGCCACGCGATGCACCTGATGCGCGAGGCGCCGGCGCTCTTCTCGCGCATCGCGCGCGCGGCGCTGTCGTTCGCGGCGACGCTCCTCGGCGTGCTCTGGCTCTACCCGGGCGGGGCGTGGCTCTCGCTCGTCGCGGCGGCGGTCGCGCTCGCGGCGCCGTACCTCGCGCGGCGGCCGCTCGTCGAGAGCCTCATGCGCCTGCGGACGCACGCCGCGTCGCTCGAGCGGTTCTACCTGGACGCGCTGCTCGGCGTGGTGCCGATCCGCGTCCACGGCGCGGAGCGGGCGGTGCGGCGCGAGCACGAGGCGCTCCTCGTCGAGTGGGCGCGGACCGGCCGGCTCGTGCACGCGCAGTCCACCGCGATGCAGGCCGTCCAGGGGCTCGCGAGCACCGCGGTCGCGGTCGCGATCGTCGGGGGCTACGTCGCCGCGGGCGGCCCCCCGGCGGCGCTGCTCCTGCTCGTGTTCTGGTCGCTGCGCCTGCCCGTGGTGGCGCAGGAGCTCGTCGCCGCGCTGCTCGGCTGGAAGAACGTGCGCAACGCGTCGGTGCGCCTCTTCGCGCCGCTCGCGGCGCCGGAGATCGACCTCCCGCGCGCCCCCGTCGAGGACGCCGCGCCGGGCGGCGCGGGCGGCGCGTGCGGCGCGTGCGGCGCGGGCGGTGCGTCGATCGACCTGCGGGGCGTCAGCGTGCAGGCCGGGGGGCACACGCTCCTGTCCGACGTCTCGCTGAGCCTCCCGGCCGGGGCGCACGTCGCGATCGTGGGCAGCTCCGGGGCGGGGAAGTCGTCGCTGCTGTCGCTGCTCCTCGGGTGGCTCCGGGCGTCGCGGGGCGAGGTCTTGGTCGACGGGCGGCCCTTCGACGGCGCGGCGCTCGCGCGCCTCCGCCGCGGGACGGCGTGGGTCGACCCGGCCATCCAGCTCTGGAACCGCACGCTCCTCGAGAACATCACGTTCGGCCACGCCGGCGACGCGCTCGCGCGCGTGCCGCGCTCGATGGGCCAGGCCGAGCTCACCGACGTGCTCGAGGGCCTGCCCGACGGGCTGCAGGCGGCGATCGGCGAGGGCGGCGCGAGGCTGTCCGGGGGCCAGGGGCAGCGCGTGCGCCTCGCGCGGGCGCTGATGAAGGCCGACGCGCGCCTCGTGCTCCTCGACGAGCCGTTCCGGGGGCTGGAGCGCGAGCGGCGCCGGGCGCTCCTCGCCCGCGCGCGCGAGCACTGGCGGGGCGCGACGCTGGTCTTCGTGAGCCACGACGTGATGGACACGATCGGCTTCGATCGCGTGCTCGTGATCGAGGGCGGCAAGGTGGTGGAGGACGGCGCGCCGCGCGAGCTCCTCGACGACGCGCGGAGCCGCTACCGCGCGCTCGCGGACGCGGACGCGCGCGCGCGGGATGAGGTCTGGTCGAAGGGGCGCTTCCGGAGCGCGACGATGGAGGGCGGCCGGCTCATCGTGGAGGCTGTATGAAGGCGGAAGACGCCGGGGCGAAGGCGGACGACACCGAGCGCGCGGCGGCGCTGGCCGCTGTCGCGTGGGAGCCCTCGGCGCTCGGGCACGCGATGAGCGCGCTCACGGCCGCGTGCGGGCTCGCGAGCGGCGCGGCGCCGTCGCCCGGCGCGCCGCCGGACGGCGACCCCACCGCGTGGATCGAGGCCTACGCGGGCTGCATGGGCGTCGAGGCGGAGGCGGTCGAGAGCAGCTTCGCGGATCTGCCGCGCGCGATCGCGTCGCTCGGCCCCTCGATCGTCCGCGTCGAGCAGGGCTACCTCGCGGTGATGTCCGCGGGCCGGCGGGGCCTCTCGGTCCTGACGCCGGCGCTCACGCCGGCGCGGATCCCGCTGGAGACCGTGCGCCGGGCGCTCTCCGCCCACCTCGAGGACCGCCCCGCGTCGCACGTGGACAAGTGGCTCGCGGCCGCGCGCATCCCCCCGCGGCGCGCGGCGCGGGCGCGCGCCGAACTCCTCGCGCAGCTCGTCGCGGATCGCCCGATCAGCGGCATGTGGCTGCTCCGCCCCGACCCCGGGTCGAGCTTCCGGCGCCTCCTCGCGCTCCGCGGCGTGCTGCGCCGGGGCGCGGTCTTCCTCGCCGCGGCCACGGCGCAGATCGCGCTCGGCGTGCTCGCCTGGTGGCTGATCGGCGCGGGCGCGCTCGACGGCGCGGTGGAGCCGGGGTGGCTCTTCGCGTGGGTGCTGCTGTCGCTGTCGGCGATCTTCGTGCAGCTCTTCGCCTCCTGGGCGGGGGGGCTGCTCACGATCGACGTGGCCGCGCTCCTCAAGCAGCGCCTGCTCTGCGGCGCGCTCCGCCTGGATCCGGCCGCGATCCGGACGCGCGGCTCGGGCGAGCTCCTCGCGATGGTGTCCGAGTCCGAGGCGGTCGAGACGGCGGGGCTCGGCGGCGCGCTCGGGGCGGTCGTCGGGCTCGTGCAGCTCGCGAGCGCGGCGGCGGTGCTGTCCGCCGGCGCCGGCGGCGGCCTCCACGTCGCGCTGCTCGTCGGGTGGGCGCTCGCCGTGGCGCTGCTCGCCCGCCGCTTCGCCCGGCGGCGGGCGGCGTGGACGCGCGAGCGGTTCGCGATCACGAGCGGCTTCGTGGAGAACGTCGTCGGGCACCGGACGCGCGTCGCGCAGGAGGCCCCGCACCTGCACCACGTGGAGGAGGACGCGGTGCTCGAGCGCTACCACGCGGCCTCGCGCGCGATGGACCGGGTGGGCGATCTCCTCTCGTCGCTGCCGGCGCGCGGGTGGCTCGCGCTCGGGCTGCTCGGCCTCGTCCCCGCGGTCCTCGGCGGGGTGAGCGTCGGCCCGCTGGTGGTCGCGACGGGCGGCATCCTCCAGGCGCAGGCGGCGTTCGCGGCGCTGGCGACGAGCCTCGGCGCGCTCCTCTCCGCGGCCGTCTCGTGGCGGTCGATCGCGCGGCTCTTCACGGCGGCCGCCGAGCGCGAGCCCCCGGGGATCCCGCAGGCGGTGCTCGGGCGCCCCGCGACGTCGGACGTGATCCTGGAGGCGCGGGGCGTCACGTTCCGGTATTCCGGCGAGCGCGGCGAGCCGGTCCTGCGCGACTGCGGCCTGGTCCTGTCGAAGGGCGATCGGCTGCTGCTCGAGGGGCGCTCGGGCGGCGGCAAGTCGACGCTCGCGGCGGTGCTCAGCGGCCTCCACGCGCCGGCGTCGGGCCTCGTGCTCCTCCGCGGCCTCGATCGGCGGACGCTGGGCGGCGCGGCGTGGCGCAGCCGCGTCGCGAGCGCGCCGCAGTTCCACGACAACCACGTGCTGTCGGGGACGCTGGCGTTCAACCTGCTCATGGGGCGCGCGTGGCCCGCGTCGCCCGAGGACCGGCGGGAGGCGGAGCTCGTCTGCCGCAAGCTCGGCCTCGGGCCGCTGCTCGATCGGATGCCCTCGGGGCTCGATCAGGTCGTGGGGGAGACGGGGTGGCAGCTCTCGCATGGCGAGCGGAGCCGGCTGTTCCTCGCGCGCGCGCTGTTGCAGCGCTCGGACGTGGTGATCCTCGACGAGAGCTTCGGCGCGCTCGATCCGCTCACCGCCCGCGCGTGCGTGGACGCCGTGCTCGAGCGGGCCCCCGCGCTCGTGGTCATCGCGCACCCCTGAGGCACCAGCGCAGGTTCGCCCGGGCGGGAGAGCAGGTTCGCCCGGGTAGAAGAAGGTTTACCCGGGCGGGTAAGAGCAGGCTCGCCCCCGGCCGACAAACGACGAGAGGCCCGCGTCGCGTGGAGCAACGTGGGCAGGGAGCCGAGCACATCGATCGAGGGAGAGATGGATTGTCAAGGCGCCAAGACGCCAAGGACGCCGAGACAGTGTCCTGTCCTCGGAGTCCTTGACGCCTTGGTGGCTCGAAGCGCTGCTCTTCTCGAGGGCTTTTCAGCCTGCGGTCGCTCAGCGCCTGCGCGTGGCCGGGATCCGAGGCCGCGTGCCGCGGCCCCGGAACCTCGGCGGGAAGCTCACTTGTGCACGCCGCAGCACCCGGGCGGGCAAGTGCAAACCGGGAAGGCGCCGGCCTGGAGCTCCGTGGGGACCTCCACGGTCAGGCGCGCCGGGCGCTCCTCGAGCTTCTCCTGCTTGTTCTCGACCTCGACCTCAACCTTGTTCTGCTCGTTCATGTTGATTGCTCCGTGATGATGGGCTGGTTGATTCCATCGACGCGCTCGACGGCGCGCGACGAGGGATATTGCAGCCGCCGTTCCATCGCGATTTCGGCGCGAGATCGGGGGCCGTTGAGCAGCTCCCTTCCCAATTGGTGAAACGCGTCGGGAATCAAGGTTCCCGAGCGCCACGCCGGGGCGGCTCGGTGAGGCCTTCCGCGCGACCTCTCACGGACACGGCACGCCGCTCGCAAGAGCTGCTCTTCGATGGAACCCTCGATCATCCCCGATCTCTTGTCGTTCCGTGCCCCCTGGCTCGAAGAGAAGCTCGTCAAGGAGCGAATGGTCGCATCTCGCGAGGAGGCCGCGCTGCTCTTCGACGAGGTCAAGAAATACCTCTTCCTCGTCGAGGCCGACGCGGAGGCGCAGATCCCCATGTTCTCGCGGAGGCTCGACGAGATCTGGCATCAGCTCATCCTCTTCACCGAGGAATACGAGTCCTTCGGCCGGCGCTTCTTCGGTGAGCTCGTCCACCACGCCGCGAACACCGCCCCGCGCGCGCAGCTCGACCGGCGCCCCGCGCTGCGCTTCGAGCAGTTCCGTGCCCGGTACGAGCCGCTGTTCGGGCCCATCTCGGACGCCTGGCGGGACGAGCTCGCCGTGACGCCCGACACGCGCGTCATCCGGGTCAAGTTCGGCCGCCCGATCTTCGTGCGCGTCGAGCAGGACCACGCCGAGCTCGTGTGGTCGCTGGAGCCGCCGCGCGTCCTCCTGCGCGTCGACGCGTGGGCCAGGGACGCGCTGCAGTTCCTCGTCGACTGCGATCACTTCTATGTCCGCGAGCTCCCCGGCCTCGGGGACGCCGAGCGCGTGGCGCTCTGCCGTCCGCTCGTGAAGGGCGAAATCCTCCGGATCGCACCATGAGGCTCGCCGCGCTCACAGACCTCCTCGGGCAGCTCGACTTCCCGTTTCCCGGCGACCGCCGGCGGCCCCCGCGCGACCACGTCCGCGCGCTCGAGGGCGCCCTGCGCGCCGGGCTCTCGGACGATGAGCTCCCGCTGGAGCTCCTCGCGCTCGAGATTGAGCGCCGGGACGGCGCGCCGGACCTCGCGCCGTTCCACGTCGTCCCCGAGCTCGGCGTGCGCGTCGCGTTCGCGTACTGGCGCCCGGGGCGCGCGGCGGGCCCTCACGAGCACTCGGACTGGACGGTCACGGCGGTCTTCCATAACGCGCTCGACGTCGCGACCTTCGACTGGGACGCGACGGCGCGCGCGCGGCGGCTCGTGCCAAAGCGCCTGTTCTCGGCGGAGGCCGGGCGCGTCGGCCACATCCACGGGCCGTGCATCCACGATCCGCGGAACCCGACCCCGCGGTGGTCCATCTCGCTGCACCTGTTCGGGCCGCACGACGGCCCCGTGATCGAGGAGCAGGTGGGCCCCATCGAGGGGCTGAGCTCCCCGGCGCCGCGGGCCGCCGAGCCAGCGCCGCAGGCCGGGCCAGCGCCGCAGGCTGAGGAAGACGCGCTGTCGTCGGCGCTCGCCGCGCACGAGCGGGAGTGCGTGCGCCGGGCGCAGATCGACGCCCTCGCGCGGCGGGGCACACCGGCCGCCGCGCTGCTCGCGCGCCTCCACGCCCGCGGCGACGCCGGGACCCGGCGGCGCGCCGCCCGCGCGCTCGGCCGGGCCGAGGACCTCGACGCGCGCACCGTCCTCGCGCGCCGGTGGCCCGGCGTGGACCTCGAGGTCGCGTCGAGCGCGGGCCGCGCCGAGCTCCTCGCGCGCTGCGGCGAGCGCGCGCAGCCCCTGCTCCGCGTGGAGGCGTGGGCCGCGCCCGCGCTCCGCGCCCTCGCGTCCGCCGTCGAGCTCCGCCCCCGCGACATCCCCGGTCTCGCCGAGGCGGAGCAGCTCGCGCTCGCCCGCGCGCTCGTCGACTGGGGGACGTTTCAGCCCCTCGAAGCCCAGGAGAACTGACCCATGGAACCCATGCAGACGGAACCGTCCACGTCGAGCGCCCGCCGACGGCCCGATCCCTTCGCCTACCGGGCGCCCTTCGTGATCGACAAGCTGCTCATGAACAAGACCGTGGCCACCGAGCGCGAGGCAGAGGCGCTGTTCCGGGAGCTCGCGCGCTATCTATGGCTCGTCGAGTCCGACCGCACCCGCGCCTATCCGATGTTCTCGCTGCGCGTCGACGAGGCCTGGCACCAGTTCGTCCTCTTCACCATCGAGTACGCCGACTTCTGCGAGCGCTTCTTCGGTCGCTTCCTGCACCACGCGCCGAGCAACGCGCCGGCCACGCACGCGGCCCGCGAGGCGACGTGGGATGAGTTCGCGGCCGCGTACAGGGCCCTTTACGGCGAGCCGCCGCCCGAGGTGTGGAACGACGCGGCCTCCGTCTGCGGCCCGCGGCGCGTGATCCGGGATCGCGAGGTGTCGGTCCGGCTGAGGGAAGGCAAGGCGGAGCTCGTCGACGGCGACGCGGTGCTCGTCCGCGTCGACGCCCGGGGTGAGGCCGCGCTGCGCTTCATCGCCCGACACGGCATCTTCTACGTGCGCGAGCTCCCCGGGCTCGATCTGGAGGACCGGATCGCCCTGTGCCGGGCGCTCGTCGCGTCGCGGACGCTCCGCGTCGCGCCGTAGCCTCGATCAGGCGCAGATCAGGGGCAGAAGGTAACCTCGAAGCTCGTCTCCGACGAGCAGGCGTGGAGGCCGGCGGCGTCGTCGTAAGCGTAGCTGTACGCCGTGGGACACATCTCGTGCATCCGGCGCACGTAGTCCGTGTGCTCCACGCTCCGCGGGTCCGCGGTGTCACGGCACGCGTCCGACGTCATGCAGGCGTTGGCGGCCGTGCACTGGCCCGTGGCCGGATCGATGGGCGTCGGGCAGCAGAGGTGGAGCCCGGGATCGGCGCTCTCCGGCTGGCCCAGTCCCCAGGGCGCCGGGTAATTCCATTTCTTGCAGGGCGCCATGCAGGCGATCACGTTGCCGTTCCTGTCGCGCACCCGGAGATCCTGGTGCGCGTATGCGGGGAACTGGCCGTTGCCGAGATCCTCATCGCCGGGGCACTGCTCCAGCGACAGCCCGGAGCAGTCCGAGGTGATACAGCTCCCCTGTTCGGCGCCGACGCCCTTGGGCACGACCTTGAAGGGCAGGGTGTAGCCGTCCACCTGGCTGAGGTTGTACCAGGTCTGGGCCGCGCCCCCCTTGGCCGCGAAGGTGGCCTCGAACTTCGACTCGAAGGGCGGCTGGCAGCCGCCGGCCGGGCAGGGGGCGACGCTGTCGCCCGTGGTGCAGTTATACCCGCTCTCGTCGCAGCCGGTCTTCGGCCAGAAGCGCGTCGCGCTGATGCCGCCTTCGGGCACGTTGTACGTGTACGCGGCCCCCCGGGTGAGCTTGACGTTCTGCGGGCCCTCCACGTTGGTGGAGTGGGCGACCCAGATGGGCGCCGCGCAGTTGTTGATGATCTTCAGCGTGCGGGCGCCGCCGGGCGAGGAACCGCCGCTCACCTTGTCGAGGGTCCAGCGCTGGTTGGTGGTGCCCTGGTAGGGGTACTGGAGGATGTCCGTCCCGTCGGCGGCGCGGCCCCACGCCAGGTCGACCACCTGATCGGAGTGGCGCGCGTGGATGCTGAACTGGTCGCCCCCGCGGTTGACGAGCTTCCACTGCTGGTTGGCGCCGCCGACATAACTCCATTGATGGATGACCGCGTTCGGCGCGGTGCTCACGTCGCGCACGTCGAGGGCCTTGTTGCTGCTCACGTTGACGATCTTCCAGTAGCCGTCGCTGGTCGGGGAGATGCGGAACCTCTGCGCGTTGGTCCCGTTGCAGGTCCACTGCTGCATCCGCGTCCCGTCGGCGGCGCTGGACGAGGGCACGTCGAGGCACTTGTTGGTGGCGACCGAGCGGATGACGTACTCCCCCTCGGTGATGCTCGAGACGATGACCGCATCCGAGTCGTCGACGCTGACCTCGGTCGACGCCATCTCGTCCTCGGCGATCAGACACCCCCCCAGCAGCAGGGTCCACCCGAGCGCCAGCGACAGACCACCCAGGGCAACTTTGCGAGCCATGATCTCCTCCTCGTCGTTGCGGTGCCCCCTCCATCCCGGTGCACCCGCTTGTCGAGGGGCGATTGCAGGCGGCGTTCCACGTGGGCAGTCCGTGTCGCACGCCCGGGCTACGGAGGTTTTCGCGACGTTTCGCGGAGATCCAGGGAGCACCGGGGCGATCTGCGGGATCGCCCCTCCCCGGCGGGAGGCGATCCGCGGGATCACCCCTGCGACGCGAGGGGCGATCCGGTGGAGCGCACCGCGTGATCGGGCTCACCCCGTCAGCTTCACGGGCTCGCGGTCGCCGTGGCTCGGGAGCTCAAGCATTTCACGAGGGAGAGCCTCGGCCATTACTTCTGACAGCGCGAGGTCGTCTCTGCTCTCGTGAGAGAAATTGAACCACAGAGGCACAGAGGGCACAGAGGGGAGAGAGAAAAAGACCTTGATTCTTTGTTCTCTGTGTCTCTTTCCTCTGTGCCCTCTGTGCCTCTGTGGTTCAAATCTCTCATCTCACGTCACGTGAGACGAGGGCCGCGGACGCGGTGCTACCGCGTGCCGGCGCCCAGGTTGGCGACCATCGAGAGGCGCTGGGGACCGTCGCCGAAGCGCGCGCGCAGCCGGGCGAAGATCGCCTGGCCGAGCTCCTCCCAGCGCGCCGCGCCGAGCTTGTCCCGCAGCAGGACCAGCGGCGCGTTGCCCCGGCGCATCCAGCCCCAGAGCTCCTCGGTCGAGGAGGCCTCCATCGGGTGCTCGACCTCGCGCACCGAGACGTCCCGGAAGCCAGCGGCCTCCATCTCGGCGCGGAACTCGCCCGGATCGCCGAGCGGCGCCTTGCCCTCGCCGAAGGGCAGGTCGGGCAGCTCGGCGCGGATCGCCGAGAAGAGCTCGGCCGCGATCGGCGCCCTGTCCATCGGCGCCCAGCTCCCGACGACGGCGCGGCCGCCGGGACGCAGCACCCGGAAGAGCTCACGGAAGCCGCGGTCGCGGTCGGGGAAGAAGATCAGCCCGAACATCGAGAACGCGGCGTCGAACGAGCCGTCCTCGAAGGGAAGCGCCATGCCGTCGCCGACGCGGGCGTCCACCGCGAGCCCCGCGCGCGCGGCGCGCTCGCGCAGCTGCTCGACCATCGCCGGGGCGAAATCGACGGCGGTCACGCGCGCCTCCCCGGCGGCCAGGAGGGACAGGGTGCCCGGCCCGGCAGCCACGTCGAGCACGCGCGCGCCCGGCCCGACGCCCGCGAGCCGGAGCGCGTCAGCGGCGTATTTCTCGAAGTGGGGGACTGTGTCGACCGCGTAATCGGCGGCGACCATGTCCCAGGCGACGGGGGTGGCGAGGGGGCTCGGAGGCTGGGTCATCCCGCAAGGCTGCTATCACGCGCGCGTCGCGCTCGTCCAGCGGGCGAGCCGCCGGCGCTGGAACGCCGGCGCCATCGCCGCGGCGACCCGGTCAGCGCGCGACGGCGCTCTCGCGGCGATTCCCGAGGCGCGCGAGCGTCTTCGTCTTGCTCTGTGTGCCGGCGGCGCCGGCCGCCGCCTCGGGCGCGCTCGAGTCGGCGTCCGACCCTTCCCCCTGCTCCTGATCCGCCTTGTCGGCGTCGGTCTCCGTCGCGTCGTGAGGCGGCAACACCGCCTTCGCGGTCGACACGAGCAGCACGCTCGCCAGCGTGACGACGCTCGCCGAGCCGAGGACGAACAAGACAACATGCAGCAGTGTGCGCTGGAGGAGGCTGCCTTGGTTCAACTTCCGGAGTTTCTGCATCATGGTGCACCCTGCCTCGTGGTCCAGCGACCGCTCGCCGCGCGCATCCGGTCATGTCCGGAGCCGCCAGCCTCTTCGTGACCTCTCTGGGGAATGCGAGCGTCATGCCAGCAGCCATCCGCTGGATGATCGCAGGAACCGCGGCGGTTCCTGGTGCCGCTCTGCCAAAGTGGACACGCCGGCCACCTGGAGATTGGCGCATCTTGCCAGAATGACAATCCGTCTTGCGCCGGGCGCTCGATTCCGGTGTGCCCCGAGACCAGGGTGTGCGGAGCGCAGCGCGCGTCCGGCGTGGCTGGCGAGCCGCAGGCGATGTCCGCGAACCCCGTCATGACGCCATGCCCGACACGGACGATGTTGTCGGTTCATCCCAGGTGCGGAGACACCTCTTCAGCGTCGACAGCGCGGCTCGTGCGGCGCCGCGTGGCTCAAGCGCCGTGGGCGCGCGCGGGCGAGGCGCCGGCGAACGTGCGCGCGGCCTCCGGGTGCTCCGCGATGAGGCGGAGCGCGCGGCGCAGGAGCGAGATCCCGGGCTCGGTCTTGTGCCAGCTCGACGCGCCGCTCGGGTGCGGCAGGCAGATCACGTCGGCGTCCACGCCGTGATAGCGCGCGCGGCGCAGCTCGCCGATCACGCCCGCGAGCGGCCCCCTGTGGCCGAGCACCTGCTCCACCGCGAGGCCGCCCACCGGCAGGATCAGCCGCGGCTCCAGGATCCCCACCTCCCGCGCGAGGTGCGCCCGGCAGCGCAGGATCTCCTCGGGATCCGGCCGCCGATCGCCGCCGCCCCTGGCCTTTCCCGGGAAGCAGCGCGCGACGGCCGACATGTAGACCCGCCGCCTGAACTCCTCCTCGCCCACGCCGAGCGCCCCCTCGAACCAGCGGAACAGGGTGCGGCCCGCCGTCCACGCGAACGGCCGGCCGAAGCTGCCCTCGCGCGCGCCGGGCGCCTGGCCGATGAGCAAGATCCGGCTGGGAACGGCCGGGCCGTGGACGGCCGGGCCGATCATCTTCGGGCAGGCGCGGCACGCCTCGAGGTCGCGATGCACCGCGGCGAGCCGCTCCTCCGGGGTCATGACAGAAAGGCGAACCGCGGGGACGCTCATCGAACCAGCGTGAATTGACGGGAAATCAGCGCCCGGGCGAGGCGGCGCGGGCACGCTCATCCGCGCGGCCGGCGGCCGGCGAGCGGGCGTCCGACGGCGGCGGCGGAGCGCGCGCGCAGGCGGCCCGCGAGGAGGCGCGCGGCGAGGACGCCGCCGAGGAAGCCGAACAGGTGGCCCTCCCACGAGATGCCCATGCGCGTGGGCAGCACGCCCCAGAGCATCCCGCCGTAGAAGAGGCCGACCCCCAGCGAGAGCGCGATCGAGACGGCGCTCCGCTCGAACCAGCCGCGGAGGAGCAGGAAGCCGAAATAGCCGAAGATGACGCCGCTCGCGCCGATGTGCACCGAGGAGGGCGACCCGATGAGCCAGACGCCGAGCCCACCCACGAGGGCCGCGAGGAGCGTCACGAGGCCGAGGTCGCTCGTCTTGCGGAGCATGATCAGCCAGCCGAGCCCGAGGAACGGGAGCGTGTTCGCCGCGAGGTGGGCGAAGCCGCCGTGGAGCAGCGGCGCGAGCGCGATGCCGGCGAGGCCCGGGACCGTGCGAGGACGGATTCCGAGCGCGTCGAGCGATCCGCGGAAGATCAGGAAGTCGATGATCTCGATGGCCCAGAGGAGCGCGACGAAGCCTCCGAGCAGCGTCGCATGGAGCTTGAGCTCACGGGTGATCGTCCTGGTTTCGGTGGTGCTCATCCTGATCCCTCGCGGGCCCCGTGAACCGTGACGTGCGTGCACGAGGAGCCCACGCCTTCAGCCTAGCTCGTGAAACGAGCACGCGCGCGCGCTCTTCCCGCGAATCCCGCAATCACGACGTGAG
This sequence comes from Sorangium sp. So ce119, assembly GCF_051524405.1. Lineage (NCBI taxonomy): Bacteria > Pseudomonadati > Myxococcota > Polyangiales > Polyangiaceae > Sorangium > Sorangium sp. So ce119. The sequence continues at coordinate 2,551,097 of NZ_CP150310.1, forward strand.
CCGTCGAGCCCGGTCCGCCGCGCACCCCGGCCGCGTCAAGCCCCCGCGCCCGATCGCCCGGGCGCGTCGAGCCGGCCGCGCGCGTCGAGCCGGCCGCGCGCGTCGAGCCGGCCGCGCGCGCCGAGCCGCCCTCGCCCGGCCGCGCGTCCGGCGCGGCTCCGGCGTCGATCGCTGTCCGCTGCGCGGGCCGCGCGGTAAAAGTCGGGCGCATGCTGCTCACCCGCGCCGAAGCCACCGGATTCCGTGAGACCTCCCTGCACGCGGACGTGATGCGGTTCGTCCGCGCGCTCGCGGCCCGCGACGACCCGCGCCTCCACGTGACCAGCTTCGGGACCAGCCCCGGCGGGCGCGAGCTGCCGCTGCTCGTGCTGTCGCGGGACGGCGTGCGCTCCCCGGACGAGGCGCGCCGCGCCGGGCGCCCCGTGGTGCTGATGCTCGACGGGATCCACCCCGGCGAGGTGGAGGGCAAGGAGGCGAGCCTCGCGCTCGTCCGCGACCTGCTCGACGGCCGTCACCCCGACTGGCTCGATTCGCTCGTGCTCCTCGTCGCGCCGCTGTTCAACCCGGACGGCAACGACGCGCTCGATCCGCAGAACCGCCGGCTCGACCTGAAGAAGCTCACCGGCCAGCCGGGTCCCGTCGTCGGCACGCGCACCCAGAGCCAGGGCATCAACCTGAACCGCGACTATCTCCGCCAGGCCGCGCCCGAGATGCGCCTGCTCCAGCAGCACGTGTGCGTCCCCTGGGCGCCCGATCTCACGATCGACAACCACGCGACCAACGGCTCGGTGCACCGGTTCCACATGACGGTCGACGTGCCGCACACCATCGAGTCCGGCCGCGCCGAGCCGATCGCGATGGTGCGCGATCGCCTCGTCCCCGACGTGATCGCCGCGGTCCGGAAGCGCGGCTTCGAGAGCGGCTGGTACGGCAACTTCGTCGAGGACGAGCGCGCGCTCGACGCGAACGGCGACGTCGACCCGACCGCGCCCGTGGGCCTCGGGTGGATGACCTACCCACACCACCCGCGGTTCGGTTCCAATTACCGCGGCCTCACGAACCGGCTCGATCTGCTGCTCGAGTGCTACAGCTACCTGCCGTTCGAGGAGCGGGTGCAGACTGCCTCGGCGTGGCAAATCGAGACGCTCACCTGGGCGGCCGCGCACGCCGACGCCATCCGCGAGGTGGTCGCCGCGAGCGCCCGGCCCCCGGCGCGCGTCGCGGTCCGGTACCGGCTCGAGCCGACCGGGACGCCTGTCGACGTCCTCACGCGCAGCCCACGGACGTTCGAGGGGGCGCCCGTCACGCTGCGGATCCCGCACCACGCGCGGTTCGTCGGGACGACCGTGGTGGACCGGCCGCGGGCCTACCTGGTGCCGCCGGCGATCGCCGAGGCGCTGCGCCGGCACGGGCTCCGCGTGGCGCCGGCCGAGGGCGTCCACGACGTCGAGGTCGCGCGGGTGGCGTCGCTCGGCGCCGAGGGGGGCCGCGCCATCCTGGAGGCGGCCCGGGTCGGCGAGGTCGCCGTGACGTGGCGCGAGGAGGCCCGGCGGGCCCCCGAGGGGTGGTCCCGGGTCGGCACCGATCAGCCGCTCGGCGCGATCGCCGTGTACCTGTGCGAGCCCGAGAGCGACGATGGAGCCGTCGAGAACGGCCTGGTGGAGGCGCCCGCGGTCGGGGACGAGCACCCGGCGTGGCGGGTCCGGTGAGCGCGGGGACGCTTGGCATTTCGGGAGCGTTCTGCTTTTTCAACACAGGCGATCCGCTCAGGAGCCAGGAGAGCGCATGAAGGACCAGATCCCCGGTTTTCTGTTCATCGACCACATCGCCATCGCCGTCCCTGCCGGGCAGCTCGACGCGCAGGTGAAGGCGTACGAGCTGCTCGGCTTCCGCGAGGTGCACCGCGAGGAGGTCCTGGGCACGGATCAGGTCCGCGAGGTGATGCTCCGCGTCGGCGACAGCGACAACCTCATCCAGCTCCTCGAGCCGCTGTCCTCCGCGTCTCCCGTCCAGAAGCTCCTCGAGAAGAACGGCGGCCGCGGGGGCTTCGCCCACGTCGCCTACCGGGTCCGCGACGCTCAGGTCGCCTTCGACGCGCTCAAGGAGAAGGGGTTCCGCATCATCGACGCGGCGCCCCGGCCCGGCTCCCGCGGGACGACGATCTTCTTCGTGCACCCGAGATCGCGCGAGGAAGCGCCGTTCGGCACGCTCATCGAGGTGGTGCAGGCCCATGAACATGAGTGAGCGGCTCTTCGCCGAGTTTGCGCCGGTCGCGCTCGAGACGTGGAAGCAGGCGGTCCACCGGGATCTCAAGGGGAAGACCGCGGACGATCTCGCCTGGGCGAGCGCCGAGGGCCTCCTCGTGCCGCCGATCGTCGCGCCGGACAGCCCGGAGCTGCCCGCGGCCGCCGGCGGCCCGCTCGTGGCGTCGCTCGTGGCCGAGCTCCGGAGCGGCGCGCCGGAGCTGCGCTTCACGATCGGCACCAGCTACTTCTTCGAGATCGCCCGCCTCCGCGCCGCCCGCCTCCTGGCCGAGCGCCTGCGGCCGGGCGCGACGATCACCGCCGTGGTCCCGTCGGCGGCCGTGCCGGGCGACGAGCCGCACAAGAACCTCCTCCGCGGCATCGTCGCGATGATGGCGGCGCTCGCCGGCGGCGCGGACGAGGTCGTCGTCGCGCCGCCCGAGCGCCTGCTCGGCAACGCCCGCGTCATCCTCCGCGAGGAGGCTCGCTTCAACGCCGCCGAGAGCCCCGCGGCCGGCTGCTGGCTCATCGAGCAGCTCGCGCGCAGCCTCGCGCGCTCGGCGCTGCGGCAGATCGACGCGGCCGCCGATCTGCCCGCGCTGGCCACGGCGCCCGCGGACACCGCGCCTCCCGAGCAGCTTCCCGAGCACCTCGGCTTCTCGGCCGGCATCGCGCCGTTCCTGCGCGGGCCGTACACCAGCATGTACGTGGTCCGCCCGTGGACCATCCGCCAGTACGCCGGGTATTCCACGGCCGAGGAGTCGAACGCGTTTTACCGGCGCAACCTGGCCGCGGGGCAGACAGGGCTCTCGGTCGCCTTCGATCTGGCGACCCACCGCGGCTACGACTCGGACCACCCGCGCGTGGTCGGCGACGTGGGCAAGGCCGGCGTGGCGATCGACACCGTGGAGGACATGAAGATCCTCTTCGACCAGATCCCGCTCGACAGGATGAGCGTGTCGATGACCATGAACGGCGCGGTGCTGCCGATCATGGCGTTCTACATCGTCGCGGCCGAGGAGCAGGGCGTGCGCCCCGAGCTCCTCTCAGGGACCATCCAGAACGACATCCTCAAGGAGTTCATGGTCCGGAACACCTATATCTACCCGCCCGCACCCTCGATGAGGATCGTCGCCGACATCTTCCGTTACACGGCCGAGAAGACTCCCCGATTCAACTCGATCAGCATCAGCGGCTATCACATGCAGGAGGCCGGCGCGACCGCCGAGCTGGAGCTCGCGTACACGCTCGCCGACGGCCTCGAGTACCTGCGCGCCGGGATCGCGGCGGGCATGGATATCGACGATTTCGCCGGGCGGTTCTCGTTCTTCTTCGGCATCGGCATGGACCATTTCACCGAGATCGCCAAGCTGCGGGCCGCGCGGCTCCTGTGGGCGAAGATCGTGAAGGGGTTCCAGCCGAAGAACCCGAAGACGATGGCGCTGCGGACCCACTGCCAGACCTCGGGCTGGAGCCTCACCGAGCAGGACCCGTTCAACAACATCACGCGCACGGCCATCGAGGCGCTCGCGGCCGTGCTCGGCGGCACCCAGTCGCTGCACACGAACGCCCTGGACGAGGCGCTGGCGCTCCCCTCGGACTTCTCGGCCAAGGTCGCGCGCGACACGCAGCTCTTCTTGCAGAAGGAGACCGACGTCTGCCGGGTCGTCGACCCGTGGGGCGGCTCCCACCACGTGGAGCGCCTCACGGACAGGCTGGCGCGGGAAGCGTGGCAGTTCATCCAGGAGGTCGAGTCGCTGGGCGGCATGGTCAAGGCCATCGAGAACGGCCTGCCCAAGCTGCGCATCGAGGAGGCGGCGGCCCGCAAGCAGGCCCGGATCGACGCGGGCCGCGACGTCATCGTCGGCGTCAACGCGTACCGGCTGGAGCGGGAGGAGCCGCTCGAGCTGCGCGAGGTGGACAACTCCGCGGTGCGCGAGAAGCAGGTCGCGCGGCTCCGGGAGGTGAAGGCCGCCCGCGCCGGGGCCGCCGTGGACGCGTCGCTGGCCGCGCTCACCCGCTGCGCCGAGACGGGCGAGGGGAACCTGCTCGCGTTCGCCGTCGAGGCCGCGCGCCGGCGCGCGACGCTCGGCGAGATCTCGGGCGCGCTCGAGCGCGTCTTCGGCCGCTACGAGGCCCCGGTGCGCACGGTCAGCGGCGTGTATGGCGCGGAGATCCGCGAGGCGGGGGCCGGCCGCGACGTGGAGGCGCTGGTCCACGAGTTCGCCGGCCTCGAGGGCCGCCGCCCGCGCATCCTTGTCGCCAAGATGGGCCAGGACGGCCACGACCGGGGGATGAAGGTCATCGCCACCGCCTTTGCCGATCTCGGGTTCGACGTCGATATCGGCCCCCTGTTCCAGACCCCGGAGGAGGTCGCTCGCCACGCGGTCGAGAACGACGTCCACGTGGTCGGCATCTCGTCGCTCGCGGGCGGCCATAAGACCCTGGTTCCCCAGCTCATCGAGGCGCTCGGGGAGGCGGGCCGCGGGGACATCCTCGTCGTCGCCGGCGGCGTGATCCCGCCGCAGGACTACCGGTATCTGGAGGAGCGCGGCGTCGCCGGCGTCTTCGGCCCGGGGACGGTCATCCCCGACGCCGCGGCGCGGATCGTCCGCACGCTCATCGAGCGGCTCGGCGCGCAGGAGGCGCGCCCGGGTTGAGGCCGAGCCCGGGGCAGCTCGTCGACGGCCTCCTCGCGGGCGATCGCGCGGCGCTCGCCCGCGCCATCACGCTGGCCGAGAGCGCGCTCCCGCGGCACCAGGAGCTCGCCGAGGAGGTCCTGGAGCTCTGCTTGCCGCACAGCGGCGGCGCCGCGCGGCTCGGCATCACCGGCGTGCCGGGCGTCGGCAAGAGCACGTTCGTCGACGCCCTCGGCGCGCACCTCGTGCGCGAGCGCGACGAGACGGTCGCGGTGCTCGCTGTCGACCCCAGCAGCCCTGTCCACGGCGGGAGCATCCTCGGCGACAAGACGCGGATGCCGCGGCTGGCCAGCGATCCGCGGGCGTTCATCCGCCCGTCGCCGTCGGGCGGCTCGCTCGGCGGGGTGGCGCGGGCCACGCGCCAGGCGATCGTGCTCTGCGAGGCGGCCGGATACCGCAACATCCTCGTCGAGACCGTCGGTGTCGGCCAGTCCGAGGTCGCCGTCGCCGACATGACGGATTGCTTCCTGCTCTTGATGCTGCCGGGGGCAGGGGACGAGCTGCAGGGCGTGAAGCGGGGGATCATGGAGCTCGTCGACCTCGTGATCATCAACAAGGCCGACGGCGGCAACGAAGGCCGGGCGGCGCGGGCGCGGCGCGACTACGAGAGCGCGCTGCACCTGTTCCCGCCGGCGCCGCACGGCTGGACGCCCGTCGTCGGGGTCTGCTCGGCCCAGGAGAACCGCGGCGTCCGCGAGGCGTGGGAGCTCGTGCTGCGCCACCGCGCGCACATGCAGGCCGGCGGCTGGCTGCAGCGCCGCCGGGCGGCGCAGGCGCGCCGGTGGCTGTTCGAGCTGATCGAGGGGCACCTCCGGGAGGCCTTCCTGCGCAGCGCGGCCGTGCGCGAGCGGATGCCCGGGATGGAGGGCCTCGTCGAGGCCGGCGCGCTCAGCCCGCTGCGCGCCGCGCGCGAGCTGCTGGAGGCCTGGGGGACGGCGAGGAAGGGCTGAGGAGGCGAGCGCTCCGAGAGCTCGAGAGGGAGAAGGAACGCCAAGGCGCAAAGGCGCAAAGGCGCAAGGGGGGAGAGATAGCCCTCATCCCTGCTTCTTGCGTCTTTGCATCTTTGCGCCTTGGCGTTTCTTCTTCTGCCGGAGGGCCCCGGTCCGGAGAACTCGCTAAGATGTCCGCATGCGCCAGCTTGGACTATCCTTCGCCGCCTTCTCTCTCCTGCTCACGGCGGCCGCGCCGGTGCTCGCCGGGGAGACCGTCAAGGAAGAGCAGTGGGCGAAGTCCTACGGCTTCCGTCTCGGCGCGGAGGCGGACGTGCTCGCCCGCACCCTCGAGGCGAACCTCCCCGGCCGGGACGCGGCGAGCGGCGACGCGACGAGCGCAGGCGTGGAGGAGAGCTCCTTCGCGGCGTCCTTCGCGGTGGTCGCTCAGATCCCGCTCTTCGCGGGGCTCCACCTGGACGCCGAGCTGCCCTTTGCGTACGGGAGCAGCCAGGCGCGCCCGCCCGGCCCGGCGGAGGGCGATGCGGCGACCGTCGCGCCGGAGCTCGAGGGGTTCTTCTTCGGCAATCCCTCGATCGGGCTCCACTACGTCGCGAGCGTCTTCCCCACGCTGGTGCTCATCGGCGGGCTCTCGGCCTCCATCCCCGTCACGCAGGATCCGTCCGACGACACGGAGGCGGCTGCAGCGGCGGCGCTGGCCGTGCGCGGGTACTTCGACTCGCAGCGGGCGCTCCTGGAGCACGTCCCGCTGCGAGCCCGCGGCGGCGTCGAGCTGCGCCCGATCGAGGCGTTCTATGTGCGGAGCGATCTCGCGGCGATGTTCGCCATCCCCACCGGCGACGGAGAGACGGAGCTCTTCATCGAGCACGCCAGCGAGGCGGAGCTGCGCAGCGTGGGCGGGTTCGGGGTCGGCGCGCGGCTCCAGGCCGCGTTCCCGCTCACGCAGACCGACAAGGTGCAGCTCGCGGCCGAGCCCTTCCTCGGCGTCGAGCCGCCCACGTCGGGCATGTACTTCCGGGCCGGGCTGCTCGTGGCGCTGGACGAGCCCCTCGGGTTCGGTCTGGAGCAGGGCAAGCTGGCGACGGTCCGTGTCGCGCTGGGGGGCAAATTCTGAGTCGGCCGCCGGGGGGCTCCGGGAGAATTGCAATTCAAACCGGAGGCTCTAGGGTGCCGCCGATGCGCGACGTCTGCTGGCGCTGCCGGCGCCCCCGCCCGGTCTGCTACTGCGCGCTCCTGCCCTCCTTGCCGACGACGACGCGGGTCGTGCTCCTCCAGCACCCGCGCGAGCGCCGGGTGGGCATCGGCACGGCGCGCATGACCCACCTGTCGCTGCCCAACTCCGAGCTGCACGAGGGGGTGGTCTTCGAGGAGGATCCCCGGATCATGGCCCTCGCCGCCGATCCGGCGACGGCCGTGCTCTTCCCCGGGGGCGACCCCGACCCCGCCGCAGGACCGCCGGTGCTGTCGCTCATCGTGGTCGACGGCACCTGGTGGCAGGCGAGGAAGATGCTCGCCCTGAACCCGCGCCTCGCCGCGGTGCGCCGCATCGGCGTGACGCCCAGGGCGCCGGGCAACTACCGCATCCGCAGGGAGCCGCGCCCGGAGTGCCTCGCCACGGTCGAGGCGGTGGCCAGCGCGCTGGCCGCGCTCGAGGGCGAGCCCGCGCGGTTCGACGAGATGCTCCGGGCCTTCGAGTTCATGGTCGACCGGCAGATCGAGCACCAGGCGCGCAGCGACGGTCCGCGACGGCGGTCGCGCGGGCCGGCCGCCTCGCCGCTCGATCCGCTGCGCCCCTACCTCGCCGCGCCGGAGCGGGTGGTGCTCGTCGACGGCGGGGCCAACTCCGGGTGGCCGGCCGACGCCGGCGCGGCCGGGCCCAGGTCCGAGCTCGTGCACCTCGTGGCCAGCCGCGCGTCGGGCGAGCGCTTCGAGGCGTTCCTCCGCCCGCGGCGGCCGCTGGGGCCGAGCGTCGCGCACCAGCTCGAGGTGCCCGAGCGCCGCCTGCTCGACGGCGAGGACGCGCGCGCGGCCCTGGCCCGGTTCCGCGCGTTCGTGGGCCCGGGCGGCGTGCTCGGCGCCTGGGGCGCCTTCACGGCCGACCTGCTCGCGCAGGAGGGCCTCGGGCGCCCGCCCTCCCTCGACCTGCGCGACCTCTGCGCGCGGCACCTGCGGCGGCGGCCGGGCGGCATCGCGAACGGGGCGCGGGCGCTCCTGCCCGGGGAACCCACGGAACCAGCGCCGCGCGGGAGCGGGCGGGCCGGGCGCACGCTGGGCTGGCTCGAGGTCGTCCTTGCGCGCCTGCTCGATCTCGCGGGAGAGGCCCACGGCGCGGGTTTTCCGGGATTCCCGGGATGACGAGCGCCCGCCGCAGCGAGCCAGCGGGCGCGCTGCCGGAGAGCGCGCGTCCTCTCCGGTGCAGGGGCTTCACGGTCGACGACGAGCCCGAACGGCACAAGCACCGCGGCCTTGCTTGTTGACGCAACGTCTTGCGCGAGCGAGCCAGAGCCGGCGAGCTCCCATCAAGTAAACGCAGGGGGCACAGCGGGGCATGAGCAGTGCATTCTCGCTGGCCCGACGTGAAGCATCCGTGCATCGGACAGGCAGGCTGCAGGGGTTACGCCGCGGCGCAGCCGACCGAGCTGCGCGAGCGCCTTGATGGTCGCTCCGCGGCCCGGAGAGCGCGCCGAGATCCCTTCTCCCACGCGCGCCTTTCATGGCACCACCGCTGCATGTGGCCAGGTAAGCAACGAATCGTTGCTGGGCCAGAGAAGGCGCTTCTTGGCTCGACTGCAACAAGCAACAACCCGAAGCTGAAGGACTGAACACCATGAGTTCTGCACATCGTCTCATCGCGGCGGCGGCCGCGGTATCCGGATCGCTCGGCGCTACCAGCCTGGCGTACGCGGACGTGATTCCCCCCGCCGACGGCGGAGGGGGTCCCGCCGCCCTGGCGACGCCGGTGGCCGCTGTCGTGATGAGCTTCCTGGCCATCGCCGGACTCGTGGGGTTGCCCCTCGCGCTCCGGCGGCGGCATCGCGAAGCCCTCGAGTGAAGCAGCGCGAGCGCCCGTCATGATGGACGTCATCCTCGCGCCGCTCGACCGCCTGCGGCGCGCCTGCTTTCGCCTCCTGGGCCGCCACGTGGGCACCTGGGTCGCTCGCCGGGACGTCCGCGTGTCGGTGCTGGGGACCATCGCCGTCGTGACGGCGCTCTCAGGCGCGCTGCTGGCGCCGACATGGCTGCTGGCGCTCGGTCCCATCGTGCTCGGCGTCCCTCACGTGCTCGCGGACGTCCGTTACCTCGTCGCGCGCCCGGGCCTCCATCGGCGCGGGCTCGCGGCGCTCGCCGTGGCCGCGCCGCTCGCCGCGGGCGCGGTGACGAGCCGCCTCGCGTGCGGGCTCCTGGCGGCGGTGGCCGCGGCCTTCGTCGCGAGGGGCACGCGCCGCCGCCGCGCCGTTGCGATTGCCTGCCTGGCGCCGCTCGTCTGCGTCGCCATGGCCTTCCGCGGCTTGTCCGAGCTGGTGTTCGCGCACGCCCACAATGCGATCGCCGTCGGGCTATGGTGCGCCTGGCGGCCGCGGCGGACACGCTGGCACCTCGTGCCCCTCGCGCTGTTTCTCGGGTCGTCGGCCGCGCTCGCGACAGGCCTCCTCGATCCGCTCTGGCGCGCCGCGGCCGCGGCGCTGCCCGGGCTCGGAGCGCCGATCCACGCCCACGTGCGCGACATCGCGCCGCGCGCGCCGGGCGACCTCGGCGTCCGCCTCGTGCTGCTCTACGCCTTCGCGCAGTCGGTGCATTATGCGGTCTGGCTGAGGCTCGTGCCGGAGGACGATCGCCCCCGCCCCGCTCCGCGCGGGTTCGTGAGCAGCTGGAGAGCGCTCGCGGACGATCTCGGGCGCCCGCTCCTCTGGCTCACGGCGGCCGCCGCGCTCGCGTTGATCGCATGGGCCTGCTTCGATCTCCTGGCTGCGCGCGCCGGCTACCTTCGATTCGCTGTCTTCCACGGGCACCTCGAGCTCGCGGCCGCAACATGGCTCTTCATCGAGCGGCGCTGGATGGCCGGCGCCGGCGATCCGGGGCAGCAGCGGGGCTCGCCGAGCCCTCGATGCATGGCGCTCGCGCCGTCGTGCGCATGATGCGCTGGGCGGTTGCCTTCGCCTTCACGCAGGTCGTCGAGGTGCCCGTGTACCTCGCCGCGATGCGCCGACAGCGCTTCGACGAACGGCGCGCGGTGCGCTTCTGCGCCGCGTTCGGCGCGAGCGCGCTCACACACCCGATCGTCTGGTTCGTCTTCCCGCGCCTCCTGTCGCGCCAGGGCTACTGGACCCTGTTCGCGGCGGCCGAGGCGTTCGCCGTCGTGGCCGAAGGCTGCTACCTCGGCCTCTTCGGCCTACGCCGCGCGCTCCGCTGGGCGCTCTGCGCGAACGCGCTGAGCGTAGGGCTCGGCCTTGCGCTGCGGAGCTGCGTGGGCTGGCCGTGAGATGACGGGCCGTCTGGGGCACCAGCGACCGCGGCGTCGGGCCGAGCGCCCTCAGCGCCGTTGCGGCCCGGGGCGCCGCGTGAGATGCTCCGTCCGTGCATTCCATCCGGTTCCGCTGAGTCCGGCATCCTCGTCCTCCCCGTAGCCCCGGCCCGCCGGGGCCATGCGGCGAGCGCGCGGGTGCCTGTCCGTGCCCTGTCTTCCTCCGAGTTCGCTCGAAACGTGGAAGACCGGGGCGCGTCGACTCACGCCCGGCAGCCTGGATGGAGCACGCCACGCGCATCGGTCGTGAGCTCGCGCCGCGAGTCTTCCCCCCCTTTTCACGCGCGCCGCCGCCCTGTCGGCGGCGCGCTCAGAGGCTCGCGATCATGACCGAACGTAAAGACACCTCGTCCACCGGTTCTTCTCCCTTCGCGCCGATCGAGTCCGTCGACGCGCTCCTCGATGCGGCGCGCCGCGAGGGGCTCCGGCTCGCCACGAACCACGCCGACTTCGACCAGTCCGGGCTCGACTTCCTCGTCGTGCACGCCCAGGACGAGGACGGCGTGCCGTGGGTCGTGCGCACGCCGCGCCGGCCCGCGGTTGTCGCGTCGGCCCGCGTGGAGGCGCGCGTGCTGGCCCTCGTGCGCAAGCACCTGCCGGTCTCCGTGCCCGACTGGCGCGTGCACACCGATCAGGTGATCGCCTACCCGCGGCTCGTCGACGTGCCCGCGATCTCCATCGATCCCGAGGCGGGCGTGCGCTGGAACCGCCTCGATCCGGCGGCGCCCTCGGCGGCGTTCATCGCGTCGATGGCCGAGGCCCTCGCGGCGCTGCAGCGCATCGGCGCGGCGGAGATCGAGGCGGCGGGCGTCCCCGTGAAGTCGATCGACGACACGCGCCAGGCCCACGCGCGGGCCATGGAGGAGACGCGCGCCCTGCTGGCGCCGCCGGACGCCCTGTGGGCGCGCTGGCAGCGCTGGCTCGCGAACGACGCGATCTGGCCGCGCTACCTGGCCCTCGTGCACGGCGACCTGCACCCCGGGCACATGCTCCTCGACGAGGGCGGCCGGCTCACCGGGATCCTCGACTGGACCGAGGCTCACCTCGGCGACCCGTCGATCGACTTCGCGCTCTTCGCCGGCGCCTTCGGCAAGGGGGTGCTCGACGCGTGCATCGCGCGCTTCGAGGCGGCCGGCGGCACGACGTGGCCCGGCCTCGCGGCCCACGCCGCCGAGCGCTGGGCGGCGTGGCCCGCGCTGGCGGCGAAGTGGGGCGTCGACTCGGGCAACGAGGGCGTGATCGAGCACGCGCGCAGCATGCTCGCCGGCCTCGCGGCCGAGAGCGCGTGAAGCGCGGGTGACTGGAGGCGCGCGCGACGAGGCGTACGTCGCGCGCGCCGCCCGCCGTATCGCGCGCGCCGAGGGGGCGCCGGGCGCGGGTATAACCGCGGCTCCGGCAGAGGTAAGATCCTGGTCGCCCCGAGCGGGCAGACGTCCCTCGCTCATCGAGCCTGGAGGCCTCGGTTTTCATGTTGGTACAAAAATCTGCTCGGGATGTCCCCTCCGCCGATCGGCTCGACGGGACCTTCCGGGCACGGCGATCCCGCTGGCTCGCGGGGTCCTGCGGGCTGGGGCTCGCGCTCGGGGGGGCGGCGTGCGCGGACCAGCAGGTCGTGATCGGCGTGTTCGTTCCGGAGCGGCCGCGGTTCACGGCGCCGGAGAAGGTGGCCGCGCTCAACGACGACGCGGCCAGGGACGAGGACCCGACGCTCACGGGCGACCTGCTCGAGATCCACTTCATGTCCGAGCGCGGCGCGAGTCAGGACATCTGGATCTCGCGGCGGGCGGACCTCGACTCGCCCTGGGAGACACCGACCGTCGAGCTCGCAGAGAAGCTCAACAGCGCGGACGACGACGACACGCCCGCCATCTCGAACGACGGGCTCAGGATGTGGTTCTTCCGCAACAGCGCGCAGCAGACAGGCATCTGGATGTCCGAGCGCGCGAGCCGCAGCGACCCGTGGGGCGACCCTTCCTACGTCGAGGCGCTCAACCCGGGACGCGAGGGCGGCACGCAGGCGATGAACGCTCACGTCGACCTGCCCGAGCTCCGCGTCGTGGTCGGCCTGAACGGGCCCGAGACCCAGGGCTGGGATCTCGCGATCGCCTCCCGCGAGAGCCCCGAAGACGAATGGGGCGCGTTCGCCCCGCTCGACGAGCTGAACGACGAGGGCGAACAGCTCGCCCCGTTCCTGTTCGACGACGGCCGGCAGATCCTGTTCCGGTCGGGGGACGACCTGTTCTGGGCCCGACGGCCGGCGACCGACGCGCCGTTCGGGGAGCCGGAGCCGCTCGACGATCTGAACGATCCGGCGGCGCGCGAGAACGATCCCTACCTGTCGCCGGACGGGTCCACCCTGTTCTTCTCGTCGGCGCGGAGCGGCGGGACCGACATCTACGAAGCGCGCCGCGCCGCGCCTTGACCGGCCAGGATCTCGAGGTGGACGCGCGCACCCGCTCCGTTGCTCCGCCATGATGCGTTGCGTCGTGCTGCGGTGCGTATTCAGAGACGGCGGCGCTGGGTAGCCTCTTCTCGATGAGCGGAGGACACGACGCGGAGGCCGGCGCGGCGGATCGCGCGCTCGTGCTCGTGCTGCTGGGAACGTTCCTCCTGCTCTCTCCAGCGCGCCTGCTCTGGGCCCGCGGCCTGCTCGCCGTCGCCGCCGTCTTCGCGGTGTGGATCGCGCTGATCGCGTTCGCCGCGCTCGCGACGCGCGCCGACCGCGCCGACGAGGGCCGCGCCGACGCCGGCCGCGCCGACGCCCTCCGCGGCGATCGAGGGCCGCCGCCGTGATCAACGTCGGCGTCCTCCTCTTCGCCACCGGCGCCTGGCTCGTCGTGCTCGCCGCGATCGCCCTCGCCGCGCAGCGCGAGCGGATCCCCCGCGCGCTCGCGCGGCACCCGCTCGTGCTCGCCCTCTCGCTCGGCGTCTACGCCTCGTCGTGGACGTACTACGGCGGCGTCGGCTTCGCGCAGCGCCACGGGCTCGTCTTCCTCGCGGTCTACCTGGGCCCGACGCTCGCGTGCATCGCCACCCCGCTGCTCTGGTCGCGCGTCCTGCGCATCACGCGCGAGCAGCGCCTCTCCTCGCTCGCCGACCTCCTCGCGTTCCGCTTCCAGAGCCCCGCCGCGGGCGCGCTCGCCGCCGCCTTCTCCCTCGTCGCCAGCGTGCCGTACGTCGCGCAGCAGTTCCGCGCGACCGAGCAGTCGGTCCGCGTGCTCTCGGGGCCGGGGCACGAGGAGGCCGTCGGCGCCGTCTTCTGCGCGCTGCTCGCGCTGTTCACGGCGTTCTTCGGCGCCCGCCCGCCCGCCGAGCGCGGCCGCGAGGACGGCCTCGCCGCGGCGGTCGCGTTCGAGTCGGCGGCGAAGCTCGCCGTGCTCGCGGCCGTAGGCCTCATCGCCGTGCTCGGGGCGTTCGGCGGCGCGGGCGGGCTCGCGGACTGGCTCGGTGAGCACGCCGCCGATATCGAGGCGCTCGGCCGCCCCGTGCGCGAGGACGGCGGCTGGACCTCGATGCTCGTCATCAGCTTCGCCGCGGCCTTCCTGCTGCCGCGGCAGTGGCACATGGCGTTCGCCAGCGGCGCCGGCGATCGCGCGCTCGCCACGGCGGCGTGGGCCTTCCCGCTGTTCCTGCTCGCGCTCAACCTGCCCGTCCTGCCCGTGCTCTGGGCCGGCACCCGCCTCGCCCCCGCCGAGCCGGCCGACAGCTACGTGCTGCTCGTGCCGCAGCTCCTCGACCAGCGCTGGCTCGCGCTCGCCGCGTTCATCGGCGGCATCTCCGCGGCGAGCGCCATGGTCATGGTCACGGCCGTCGCCCTCGCGAACGACAGCGCGACGCACCTGCTCCTGCCGCTCGCCAGGAGGACGCTGCGCCGCAACGTCTACGCGCGCGTGCTGTGGATGCGGCGCGGCCTCCTCACCGCCATCCTCGTGGGCGGCTGGCTCTTCCACCGCGCGCAGCCGAACCGCGGGCTGCTCGTCGAGAGCGGCATCGTGTCGTTCGTCGCCTTCGCGCAGTTCCTGCCGGGGCTCTTCGCCGTGCTCTTCTGGGAGCGCGCGACGCGCGCGGGGTTCATCGCCGGGCTCGCGGCCGGCATCGCGACCTGGACGGCCACGTGCCTCGCGCCGCTCCTGCCCGAGACGACCGGGGTCGACCCGTCGTGGCTCGACCACCTGCGCGCGGGCGCGGGCCGCGCGGGCCACGCCGACTCCTGGTCGCTGCCGACGCTGGTGTCGCTCGCCGTCAACAGCGCGACGCTCGGGCTCGTCTCGCTCCTGCGCCCGCCGGCCGACGAGGAGCGCGAGGCGGCGCGCCTGTGCCGGCGGCGCGAGATCGGCCCGTCGGTGGAGCGCGCGACCGTGCCCGCGAGCGTGGACGCGCTGGAGGAGCGGCTCGCCCGGCTGCTCGGCCGCGAGGCCGCCGGCATCGAGGTCACGCGCGCGCGCATCGAGCTCGACATCCCGCGCGACGAGACGCGGCCCACCGAGCTCCACGCCCTGCAGGAGCGGCTGCACCGCAACCTGTCGCCGCTGGTCGGCCCCGTGCTCGCGAGGACGGTCGCGGAGGCGGACGCCCCCGCCGCCGGCGGCGCGAGCGGCGCGCTCACCGAGCAGCTCCGGTGGCTGGAGCGGCGCCTCGCCCGCGGGGAGACGCGGCTCGTCGGCGCCGCCAGGGAGCTCGACCTCCTGCGGCGGTGGCTCCGCTCCGTGCTCGCGCAGCTCCCCCTCGGGGTCTGCGCCGTGGGCTCCGACGGCGCGATCAGCCTCGTCAACCGCCGCCTCGAGGCGCTCGTCGGCGTCGAGGAGCGCGACCTCGTCGGGGCGCCGCTCGACCGGCTGCCGGCCCCGTTCGCGGAGCTGTTCTCCCGCGCCTCCCGCGCGGCCTCCGCGGGCGAGGCCGGCGCGGGCGCCGACGAGGTCGAGGTGCGCGTGGCCGGGCGCGCGCGCGCGCTGCGCGTGCACCGCGCCGCGCTCGACCCGCTCGACGCGCGCGCGGCCTCCGGGGGCGTGGTCCTGCTCGTGGAGGACCGCACCGAGCAGCGCGCGCTCGAGGCGCAGCTCGCCCACCGCGATCGCCTCGCCCAGCTCGGCCGCCTGGCCGCGGGCGTGGCCCACGAGGTCGGCAACCCGCTCACCGGCATCGCCTGCCTCGCGCAGAACCTCCGCGCCGAGGCCGAGAACGACGAGCTCCGCGCGCGCGCGAGCCTCATCCTCGGCGAGGCGGCGCGCATCGAGGCGATCCTGCGATCCTTGCTCGACCACGCCCGCACCGGCGCCGTGCAGTCGCCCGGCGAGATCCGGCGCGCGCGGGTCGGGCGCGTCGCGCTCGCCGAGGTGGTCGCCGAGGCCGAGCGGCTGATCCGGCTCGACCGCGCGGCGCCGCGCGTCCAGGTGGAGCAGACCTGCCCGGAGTCGCTCGTCGTCATCGGCGACCGGCGCGAGCTCGTCCAGGTCTTCGTCAACCTGCTCGCGAACGCCCGCGACGCCTCCGAGCCCGGCGCGACCATCGCGGTGCGGGGGCGGATCGAGGCGGGGGAGATCGTCGTCGAGGTCGAGGACCACGGCAGCGGCATCCCGGAGGAGCTCCTCGGCGAGGTGCTCGAGCCGTTCGTGACGACGAAGCGCGACCCGAGCGGCACCGGGCTCGGCCTGCCGCTCTCGCGCTCGATCGTCCAGGATCACGGCGGGACGCTCGCGCTGCGGAGCGCGGTGGGGCAGGGGACGACGGTCGTCGTGCGGCTCCCGCTCGCGGGCGCGGCCGGGGCGCGGCGCGCGCCGGAGGCGGAGGCATGAGCCGGATCCTGCTGGTGGAGGACGAGGTCGTCATCCGGGCGGAGCTCCGGCGGCTGCTCGCCCGCCACGGCCACGACGTTGTCGAGGCGGGGTCGATCGCCGAGGCCGCGGCGGGCTGCGATCTGGGCGCGTTCGATCTGGTGCTGGCCGACGTGCGCCTGCCCGGCGAGCCGGGCACGGAGCTCGTCGGCCGGTGCGGCGCCGCGCCGGTCTTGCTCATGACGAGCTACGCCACGGTGAAGGCGGCGGTCGAGGCCGTGAAGCGCGGCGCCGCGGACTACCTCTCGAAGCCGTTCGATCACGACGAGCTCCTCGCCCTCGTCGAGCACCACCTCGCCGGCGCGCGGAGCGCCCCCGCCGTCGTCGCGCCGGGCGTCACGCCGCCCGCGCCGCCCGCGTCGTCCATGGTCGACGACGAGCTCGAGGGGCTGGTCGGCGGCTCGGCGGCGATGCGGGAGGTGTTCGCGCAGGTGCGCAAGGTCGCGCCCAGCGAGGCGACGCTGCTCATCCTCGGCGAGAGCGGCACCGGCAAGGAGACGCTCGCCCGCGCCGTGCACCGGCTCAGCCCGCGGCGGCAGCTCCCGTTCGTGCCCGTCCGCTGCGCGGCGATCCCCGAGGGGCTCATCGAGGGCGAGCTCTTCGGCCACGAGCGCGGCGCCTTCCCCGGCGCGCTGTCGCCGCGCGCAGGGCTCTGCGAGGCAGCGGACGGCGGGACGCTCCTGCTCGACGAGATCGGCGAGCTGTCGGTGAGGATCCAGGCGCGGCTCCTGCGCTTCCTCCAGACCGGCGAGGTGCGGCGCGTGGGCGCGAGCCGCGCCCGGCGCGTCGACGTGCGCCTCATCGCGACCACGCACCGGGATCTCGCGGAGAGGGTGCGCGACGGGTCGTTCCGGAGCGATCTCTACTTCCGGCTGCGGCTCCACGAGATCCGCCTGCCGCCGCTGCGCGAGCGGCCGGGGGACGCGGTGCGCATCGCGGAGTCGCTGCTCGCGCGGCGCGCGGGGACGGCGGACCGGGCGCCGCTCGCGCTGTCGCCCGAGGCGCGCGCCGCCATCGCGGCGGCCCCGTGGCCCGGCAACGTCCGCGAGCTGGAGAACGCCGTTCACCGCGCCATCGTCCTCGCCGACGCGAGCGACATCGGCGTCGCGCTGCTCGGCCTCGACGCCCCTCCGCGGCCGCCGCCGCCCGCGCCGCGCGCCGCCGCGCGTGACGGCGCGCCCCCGTCCGACTCGCTCGAGGATTACTTCCGCCGCTTCGTCCTCGAGCACCAGCACGAGATGACGGAGACCGAGATCGCCCGCCGACTCGGGATCAGCCGCAAGGCCCTCTGGGAGCGGCGACAGCGGCTCGGGATCCCCCGGCCGCGCACCTGATCCCGCGGCGCGACGCGGCGCGGCCCGCGCGTCCTGACCGCGGCGGCAAGAACGATGCAGGCTGTTCGTAACTCCCTGCCGGCGCGGCGCCGTCGCGTGTTACCGATCGTAACGCGGCGTCGCGGGGCGAGCGCGCGCGCGTGTTCCCCCGATGGCGGAACGGGTATTCCCTTCGGTCCCATGCGTGGTATTCCGATCATGGACTCCGAGGAACTGCTCTTATGGCACAGACGTCTCCCCAAACCCTCGCAGTGAACCCCACGAGCCTCGCCGACGGCGGGGGCCAGCGCGAGGTCGTCGACAGCGCGACGCTCTGGAAGGTCATCTTCGCCTCTGCGGGCGGCACGATGATCGAGTGGTACGACTTCTATATTTTCGGGAGCCTCGCGGCGATCATCTCCACCCATTTCTTTCCGAAGGACAACCCGACAGCGGGCTTCCTGCTGACGCTGGGCACCTTCGCCACGGGCTTCGTCGTCCGCCCCTTCGGCGCGCTCGTGTTCGGGCGGATCGGCGACATCGTGGGCCGGAAGTACGCGTTCCTCGTGACGCTGCTGCTCATGGGCGGCGCGACGGCGGTCATCGGCTTCTTGCCGACGTACGAGACGATCGGGCTCGCCGCCCCGCTCGCGCTCGTCCTGATCCGCCTCGTGCAGGGCCTCGCGCTCGGCGGCGAGTACGGGGGCGCGGCGGTGTACGTCGCCGAGCACGCGCCCGACGAGAAGCGCGGCTTTTACACCTCGTTCATCCAGATCACGGCGACGCTCGGCCTGTTCGTCTCGCTGGCGGTGATCCTCGGGACCCGCCTCCTGCTCGGCGAGGAGGACTTCAAGGAGTGGGGCTGGCGCGTCCCGTTCCTCCTCTCGGTCATCCTCGTCGCCGTGTCCTTCTACGTGCGTACCCGCCTCAAGGAGTCGCCGATCTTCTCCAAGCTGAAGGCCCAGGGGAAGACGTCGGCCGCGCCCATCAAGGACAGCCTCGGCAACAAGCGCAACTGGAAGGTCATCCTGATCGCCCTCTTCGGCGCGACGGCCGGTCAGGGCGTGGTCTGGTACACGGGCCAGTTCTATGCCCTCTACTTCCTGCAGAACACGCTGAAGGTCCCCTTCATCACGGCCACGATCGTGGTCGCCGCCGCGCTCGCCCTCGGCATGCCGTTCTTCGTCTTCTTCGGCTCGCTGTCCGATCGCATCGGCCGGAAGAAGATCATGCTCGCGGGCAACCTGCTCGGCGCGATCGGCTTCTTCCCCGTGTTCTGGGCGATGAAGCAGAACGCGGACAGCCCGGTGGTGCTCACCGCGCTCGTGTTCGTGCTCGTGCTCTTCGTCACGATGGTCTACGGCCCGATCGCGGCCTACCTTGTCGAGGCCTTCCCCGCCAAGGTGCGTTACACGTCGCTGTCGATCCCGTACCACGTCGGCAACGGCGTGTTCGGCGGGCTGCTGCCGCTCATCGCCTCCTCGGTGACGGTCGCGACCGGCAACATCTACGCGGGCCTGCTCTACCCGATCACGGTGGCGCTCATCACCGTGGTGGTCGGCGGCATCTATCTGAAGGAGAAGAGCGACGTGCGCCTCTGGGACGAGCTCGAGCGCCCGCGCGAGTCCTGACGGCTGCGAGGCGGTCGCTCGGACGCCGCCGCGCCGTCGCTGCGGCCAGCCTGCAGCGCGCCGGGCTCCCCCGGGGGATCCGGTGAGACGGCGCGAACAGCTTCGACGAGGGCGAGCGGCTCATCCAGCGCCGCTCGCCTCTCGCGAACACGAATCGACCTTCCGTAACTGACCACCTCGACGAGCACGGCGTCGCCGGAGCTCGTCCCTGGTTCCTCGACGGGGAACGACGCCGACCTCGAGACGCTCGCCGGGCAGACGGAGACCATCCCGCTGCTCGTCCAGCAGCAGCCCACCGGCCTGGGCTGCGGGCGTGTCGGTGAGAGAGGCTCAGCCACCCCCGAGCTGAGGAATCCCGTCTTGTCGCAGCCCTTTTCAGAAGAGAAATTGAACAGGGAGGCGGGGAGGCGGGGAGCGAGAGACGGCAAGAGAAAGAACTTCATTTTTTTTCTTCCTCCCCGCCTCCCCGCCTCCCTGTGAAAATTCTCCGGGTTTTAACGTGATCGGTATTCTAGGGGATGCCCCGGACCCCCGACGTCAACCCGCCAGACAGGCGAAGACGCGCGATCGACTGCCGTGTTCGCCTGTCATCCACCGTCTTTCTCCTGCCGTGACCGCCTCCCGCTCATCGCCCGAGGCCATCGTGCGCTTGCGCTGGGACTCTTCGTTACATCATGCGACCATCGCTCTTGAGTCGCTATCGAGCTGAGAAATGACGCTCATGCTCTATTTGCGACGTGTCGTGATCACACAACCGTCGATCGGGAATGTGGCCTGAGCGCGCCGTGTCCCCTGCTTTGCGCGCACCGCGCCCGCGTGGTGCGCCTGGATGAAATGATTCGCGGCTCGCTTCATCACTTCAAGGAGAAAAACTTCATGCGCTTTATTGGCTTGCTGGGCCTCTGCTCGGCCTCGATCGCGTGCTCCCTGGTCGCCTGCATCGGCGCATCGACGGACGACGAAGAGATCGCGTCCCTGGAGGGCGGCGTCGTCAGCGCGGACGGGTCGATAGAGGCGGTCCTCTCCGTCCAGTCGCAGTGGGCGTCGGGGTACTGCGCGAACGTGTCCTTGAAGAACGTGGGCTCCGCCCCGATCTCCACGTGGAGCATGGCCATCGCGCTCAACGGCTCCAGGCTGGACAGCGCGTGGAACGTGACCACCACGCCGTCGAGCGGCCAGTTCTCCGTCGCTCCCCTGAGCTGGAACGCGGCGCTGGCCAGGGGCGCCTCGACGAGCTGGGGCTTCTGCGGGAGCGGCGCCGGCCTGCCCACGATCGCGTCGATCAACGGCGGCGGGGTCAGCGGCTCGACCTCGGCGAGCTCCAGCAGCAGCGCGTCGAGCAGCTCCAGCAGCTCCAGCAGCTCGAGCAGCTCGATCAGCTCCAGCAGCAGCTCCGTGAGCTCCGGAGGGGGCGGCGCTGGCGGCGCGGGCGGCGCGGGTGGCGCCGGCGGCTCCGGTGGCGCAGGCGGCTCCGGCGGCGGCGGTGGGGGCACCACGGGGCCTGGATGGGACTGGGCCGGGATCATCGGCACCGGGCAAAGCCTGTCGGTCGGCGCGCAGGCGACGCCGGTGAGAGCGACCACTCAGCGCTATCACAACCTCAAGCTCTCGCTGGGCAGCGTCAGCGTGCCTCCGTTCAATCCGAGCGCCGGCGGGCTCTCGATGGT
The DNA here is from genome assembly GCF_051524405.1 of Sorangium sp. So ce119. Lineage (NCBI taxonomy): Bacteria > Pseudomonadati > Myxococcota > Polyangiales > Polyangiaceae > Sorangium > Sorangium sp. So ce119. The sequence continues at coordinate 2,571,953 of NZ_CP150310.1, forward strand.
GCCGCTGGTCGAGCCCATCCGCCCGCTCGCCACCGGCTATCCGAGCGCGTATCCGCGCAACATGTACGGCGAGTCGCCGCACACGGCCATGGGCGACCAGATCACCACGCTGGCGCAGGCCTCGACGGGCCGCGATTACATCAGCGTGCACACGGTCGTCGGCGAGAGCGGACAGGCCATGTCGGTCATCCGCAAGGGCGCCAGCGACACCGGCTCCACGGGTCGGGCCTACGCGGCGTCGCTGTTCGAGACCTCGGCGATCGCCCGCCTCGCCGGCGCGCAGGGCAAGAAGTTCGGCGTCGGCGCGATCGTGATCACCCACGGAGAGTCCGACGCCGGCAGCTCGAGCTACAAGAACGATCTCGTCCGGCTCTGGACCGACTACAACACCGATGTCAAGCCGCTGACGGGGCAGACCCAGGCGATCCCGATGTTCGTGTCCCAGCAGCACGCCTATCCGACCGGCTCGAACCAGCGGTCGGCCTCCACGCTCGCGCAGTGGCAGGTCGGTGTGGACCGCCCGGGCGAGATCATCTGCTCCGGGCCGAAGTATCAGTATCCGTACGCGAGCGACAACATCCACATGACGGTGGATGGCTATGAGCGGCTCGGGGAGAAGCTCGGGCAGATCTACCACGAGAAGGTGGTGCAGGGCCGCGACTGGCGGCCGCTGGAGCCGACCCGCGTCGAGCGCAGCGGCCGCGTGATCACGGTGCACTTCCACGTGCCCGTGCCGCCGCTCGCCTGGGACAACACGCTCCCCGCGCCGCACCAGGGCGCGCTCACCGAGTGGTCGCAGGGGAAGGGCTTCGAGGTGCGCACGGGGAGCTCCCGGATCCGGATCAGCTCCGTCGAGATCTCGGGCAGCTCGGTGCGCATCACGGTCGGCAGCGATCTCCCGGCGACGGGCGTCTTCGTCGGCTACGCGATGACCAGCGACGGCACCGCGTTCGCCGGCCGGACGTGGCGCTCGGGCCAGCTCCGCGACTCGGATCCGTTCGTCGGCTCGATGACGCGCGTCGCGCAGCCGAACTACGCGGTGGCGTTCGAGATGCCGGTACCCTGAGCCTCGCCGGCGAGGCGCGTGGAGCCGCGCCGTCGCGGTGGAGCGCCGTGGCCAGACGTCTGGCCACGGACAGCCAGACGTCTGGCCACGGACAGCCAGACGTCTGGCCACGGCGATCTCAGCGCTCGTCGCCGCGGCTTTCGCCTGTCCCCGTCACAGCCTCGGATCGATCGGCTCGCTCTCCAGCGCGAGCACGCCGAAAACACACTCGTGCACGCGGTAGAGCGGCTCGCCCTCGACGAAGCGGTGGAGCGCCTCCAGGCCGAGCGCGTACTCCCGGAGCGCGAGCGCGCGCTTCGACGAGACGCTGCGGTGCCGCAGCCGCGCGAGGTGCTGCGGCATCAGGTACTCCGGGCCGTAGATGATGCGCAGGTACTCCGGCCCGCGGCACTTGATCGCCGGCTGGACGAGCCCGCGCGGGCCGCGCACCACCCACTCCCACGACTTGACCACCATCCCCTCGCCGCCGCGCTCGACCATCTCCGTCCAGAAGGCCACCGCCGCGGCCTCGCTCTGCGGGTCGGAGAGGTCGACCACGCAGTGCGGCGTGGGGACGAAGAACGCCGGATCGACCTCGCAGAGGCGCGCCAGCGTCCGCAGGTGGAAGCCGTGATCCCGCGCGGCGTGCACCGCGCCCTCGCTCGCGAGCAGGTGGAACGGGGCGAGCCTCATGTCGGCGAGCGAGCGCACCGGCCAGCAGTAGCGACGGTAGGCCGCCACGTACCCGTCCATCGCCGCCCTCCGCGCCGCGTGCCGCTCGAGCAGCGGCCGCGCGCTCTCGTCCCGCGCGGCCGCGAGCTCCAGCGCCCGGACCGCCGCGCCGAGCGACGCGCGGCCGGACGAGCCCACGGCCGCGTACTGCCCGCGCAGGAGGTCCTGCGCCTTCGCGGACCAGGGCAGGAGCTCGGCGTCGAGGCAGACCCAGTCGGTGCGGAGCTCGGTCCACAGGTCGGCGCTGTCCATCGCCGCGCGCACCCGGTCGATGAGCTCCCGGCTCCGCGCCTCGTCCGCGAAGAACGGCCTGCCCGTGCGCGTCGTGCACACGCCGAGCGGCCCCTCGTCGAGGCGGAACCTCCGCCGCCGCGCGGCCTCGTCGCGGCACACGACCAGCACCGCGCGCGACCCCATGTGCTTCTCCTCGCACACGACGCGGCCCACGCCGTTCTGCCGGAAGTACGCGAACGCCTCGCGCGGGTGCTCGAGCACGCCCCCGTCCTTCGCCGTCTCGGTCGGCGACATCGTCGGCGGCAGGTAGATGAGCCACCGCGGATCCACGGCGAAGCGGCTCATCGCCTCGAGCGCCGCCGCCGCGTTCTCCTCGCGGATCGTCACCATGCCGTGGATCCGCGTGCGGATCGCGCGCCGCCCCTTCACGTCGTCGATGTCGAGCACGTCGGCGTCGTCCTGCCCGCGCGATCCGGCCCTCGAGTCGCCCGCGAGCGGCGCGAGCGGCTTCTTCGGCTCGTAGTACACGCGGCGCGCCTTGACCTCGACGAGCTCGCGCTCCGGGTAGCGCAGCGCCGTGAGCGCGCCGCCGAACACGCACCCCGTGTCGATGCAGATCGTGCGGTTCTCCCACTCGGCCACGGTCGTCGGCGTGTGGCCGTAGACCACCATCGCCTTGCCGCGGTACTCGGACGCCCAGTTGTACCGCACCGGCAGGCCGTACTCGTCGGTCTCGCCCGTTGTCTCGCCGTACAGGCAGAACTCGCGCACCGCGCCCGATCCGCGGCCCTGGAACGCCTCCTTGACCCCCGCGTGCGCGACAGCGAGGTTGCCGTCGTCGAGCACGTAGTGGCTGACGAGCCCGTCGATGAAGTCCGCCGCCTTCGCCTTGAACTCGTCCGTCTCGACCTCGAGCTGCGCGAGCGTCAGCTCCAGGCCGTGGGTCGGCTTCACGTCGCGGCCGCGCAGCTTCTTGAGCAGCTTGACGTCGTGGTTGCCCGGCACGCACAGCGCCGCGCCCGACGCGACCATGGCCATCGCGAGGCGCAGCACGTCGGGCGAGCGCGGCCCTCGGTCCACGAGGTCGCCGAGGAAGAGCGCGCGCCGGCCCTCGGGGTGCGCCGCGCGCGGCGCGTGCGGCAGCCCCTCCAGGCGGTAGCCGAGCGCCTCGAGCAGCTCGACGAGCTCGTCGAAGCAGCCGTGGACGTCGCCGATGATGTCGAACGGCCCGTGGTCGTCGCGGCGGTCGGTCCAGAGGCGCTGCCGCTCGATCGTGGCCGCCGCGGCCTCCTCGGGCGACGAGAGCACGTGCACGTAGCGGAAGCCCTCGCGCCGGAGGTCCCTGAGCGAGCGGCGCAGCTCGCGGCTCTGGCCCCGCACCACGTGCGGGCCGAACTGCCGGTCGGGCCGGCCGGCGTTGCGCGCGTGGCAGAGCTTCTCGGGCATGTCGAGCACGATGGCCACCGGCAGCACGTGGTGCTCGCGCGCGAGCGCGACGAGCGGCCTGCGCGCGTCCGCCTGCACGTTGGTCGCGTCGATGACGGTGAGCCGCCCGGCCGCGAGCCGCTTGCCCGCGATGAAGCGCAGCACCTCGAAGGCGTCCGCGCTGGCGGCCTGGTCGTTCTCGTCGTCGGACACGACGCCGCGGTAGTGGTCGGACGAGAGGATCTCGGTCGGCTTGAAGTGCGCCCGCGCGAACGTGCTCTTGCCGGAGCCGGACGCACCGACGAGCACGACGAGGGAGAGGTCGGGGACGGCGAGGGGCTTCTGCTCGCTCACGGCGACACCTCCGCGCGCAGGAAGACCGCCATCTGCGTGGGCGCGCCGAGCGCGGGATCCATCGGGCCGACGGGCAGGTGCTCGACCGTGTAGCCGTGCGCGCCCGCGACCTTCTCGCAGAAGGCGTGGAACTCGGCGCGCGTCCACTCGAAGCGGTGATCGCCGTGGCGGAGCGCGCCGCGCGGCAGGCCCTCGAACCGCTCGTTGTACTCGGCGTTCGGCGTGGTCACGACGACGACGCGCGGGCGCGCGTGCTCGAAGACGCTGCGCGCGAGCGCGCCGAGGCGCGAGAGGTCCACGTGCTCGATGACCTCGACCAGGGTCACGGCGTCGTAGCCAGAGAAGCGCGCGTCCCGGTAGGTGACGGACGCCTGGAAGAGCTGGATGCGCCGCCGCTGCTTGTCGGGCAGGTCGTCGAGGCGAAGCCGGTTCTTCGCGATCTCGAGGCTGCGCACCGAGACGTCGGCCCCGGCGACGCGCTCGAAGACGCGCTCGTCGACGAGGCGCTTCAGCAGCTTGCCCTCGCCGCAGCCGAGATCGAGCACGCTCCGCGCCTCGGCCCGGCGGAGCGCGGCGACGACGGCCGCGCGGCGCTCCTCGTCGAGGCTCATCCGCGCCTCGGCCCTGTCCTCGGGCGCGGCCTTCTCGTCCTCGGTCTCCTCGGGGCTCGGGTCGTCGTCGGCGACGAGCCGCGCGAGCGCCGCGCGGAAGAGCGGGCGGCTGTGCTTGAGGTAGCGGAGCGCGATCGCCTCGCGCTCGGGGTGCTCCGCGAGCCAGCCCTCGCCCTTGGCGAGGAGGTTGTCGACCTCGGCGTCGCCCACGTAATAGTGCTTCTTGTCGTCGAGAACGGGCACGAGCACGTAGAGGTGCGCGAGCAGCTCCCGGAGCCGGCACGTCCTCGCGAGCGAGACGCGCAGGGTCGAGCCCTGGCCCCACTCCGGGAACGCCTCGTCGAGCGGGAGCCGCTCGGCCGCGACCTCGTAGCCGAGCGGCTCGAAGAGCCGCCGGAGCAGCGCCTCGCCGCCGCGGCACGGCAGCGCCTCGATCGTCGCCGAGAGGGGGAGCGGCGCGTCGGCGAGCTCCGGGCGGTCGCGGCACTTGCCGCCGAGCGCCGAGCCGAAGACCTGCGCGATCGCGACGGAGAGGAACGACGAGGCGACGTAGGGCCGGTCGTTCACGTACTGCGCGAGCGTGCCCGGCTCGCCCACGCCGCGCCCGCGCACGAGGTCCACGGGGTCGACGTCGAGCAGGAGCGCCGCGGTGCACCGCTCCTCGGTCGCCTCGGGATAGAACACGTGCGCCTTGCCGAACGAGAGCGAGAACGACTGCGTGTGCGCCGGGTTCTTGACGAGCAGGTAGCCGAGGTCGGTCGCCGGCCGGTGCGTGGTGGTGAGCGTGAGGAGCATCGGGGGCCGCAGTCTACGGGAGCGGGGCGACTCGCGACAATCGCGGCTGCCGGGCGCGCGCCAGGCGCGAGCGCCTCGCCGGGGCGCGCAGAGGGGGAGTCACCGATCGAAAGACAAGCTTGTATCGACGGAGATCGCGTGTTCGAGGGGGAACGGTGGTGGCGTGGGCGCTCGTGGGGCTCGATGTGGGTAATCGGCGCCGGCGCAGGTGCGTTTGCCCGAGGTGAAATGTTCGACGGATCCGCGGGTCTTCTTCGTTCAGGAGGGATCATTCCAGAGTTGTTGGGTATCAAAATGATCTTCTGTGACATCGAGTGATGGCGGGCTCTTCAATCTGCATTATTGAAGACGTCATCGGCTGCGCCCTCTCGGCGCGCCCACCTTGTGGAGAGTGCGATGCGATCCTTGGCTTCTCGATCTTTTGCTGTGCTACCTTTGCTTGGCTTTGGCTTGCTTGCCGCGTGCACCGCTCCGGTGCAGGGCGATGAGGGCGACGATGGCGCGGGCGACCTCACCAGCGCCGTGATCACGAGCGATGGGCTCGGGGTCGCGGCGCTGACGAGGTCGGTCGACTGGGGCAGCGGCTACTGCGCCGAGGTGAACGTCGCCAACGAGGGGACCGCGCCGGTGACGTCGTGGACCGTGGTGATCGATCTCCGGCAGTCCAGCCTGATCAGCCTCTGGGAGGCCGAGTCGAGCCGGAGCGGCTCGATCCTGACGGTGACCCCGCAGGCCAACCGTCCGGCGATCCCGGTGGGAGGCGCGGTGAAGTTCGGCTTCTGCGCGGGCGCGACCGGGAGCGACTACCAGCCGGTGATGGTGTCCATGACCCAGAACGGGTCGACCGGATCGGGCGGAACCACCGGATCGGGCGCGACGACGGGCGCCGGCGGGGCAGGGGGGAGCGGCGGGGGCGCGACGGGCTCGACGAGCAGCGCGAGCGGCGGCACCGGCGGCAGCTCCGAGGGCACCACGACCGGCGGCGGGGACGGCGGGACCTGCTCGATCCCGCTGCCGAGCTACGAGGACGGCGACGGGTCGGTGACGTGGTACACGCTCGGCCAGGGCTCCGGGGGGGTCGTGAACTGCAGCTTCCCGGTCCTCGGGACGAGCCCGGACAGGATCGCGCACGTCGCGACCGGCGGCGGGCGGTATTTCGCGGCCATGAACACGGCCGATTACGACACGGCGGCCGCGTGCGGGGCGTGCGTGGAGGTGAGCCGCGACGACGGGCGCAAGGTCGTGGCGACGGTCGTCGATCAGTGCCCCTCGAACGGCAACCCGAAGTGCACGCCCGGGCACATCGATCTGAGCCAGGAGGCCTTCCAGCAGATCGGGTCGATCGACGAGGGATATCTGGGCACCGGCAACGGCGGGGCCAGGGGGAGGATCTCGTGGAAGTACGTGCCCTGTCCGGTCGAGGGGGATCTCTCCATCTCGCTGAAGGAGCAGAACTCCTACTGGAACGAGTTCCGCGTGCAGGGCCATCGCACCCCGATCGACAAGCTCGAGGTCCAGATCAACGGAACCTGGCAAGAGGCGACGCGGCAAGTCTACAACTACTGGCGCGTCGGCAGCGGCAGCATGCCGGCGGGGCCGTGGCGCGTGCGCGTGACCGACGTCCTCGGCGAGAAGATCGAGACAACGGTCCAGGTCAGCACGGCCGAGCAGTCCGCGTCGGCCCAGTTCTCGACGTGCGAGTGATCCGGCTGCTGTTGGGATCTGCGCGCTGAGATATCCCCTCGGATTCTTCGGAAGAGACTCACAGGGAGGCGGGGAGACGGGGAGGAAATCTTCAAGATACTCCCTGTCTCCCCGCCTCCCTGTTCAATTTTCACTGAACATAGCTGCCAGATGAGGGGATTCCTCCGGTCTGCGCGCGCAAGGGCGACCTCTGCACGCAGAAGATCTGCGACCCGGTGACGTAGATCGCGAGCGGAAGAGCGCCTGTACCGCGGCCTCGGCTACTCTTCCGGCCCGGGCAGCCACCAGGGGCCCACGCTGATCTCGCCATCGAACGGCGGCAGCGCGATGCGGTCCTGGTCTCGCGCGATCGCGGCGAGCGTCGGCCGGCCGCCGACGGTCTCGAAGACCTCGACCAGCCGGTGCGTGGGATCCACGATCCACACCCAGGCCACGCCGCTGCGCGCGTAGAACGGCAGCTTGATCGCGAGGTCGTCGCTCGCGGTCCTGGGCGACAGCACCTCGCAGCACCAGTCGGGCAGTATCGCGAGCGGGTTGTCCTCGGGCAGCTCCGGGACACGCTCGACCCGAAAGCCGCTGAGGTCCGGGACGAAGAGCCGGCCGTCGGGAAAGCGGATCTCTGCCTCCGCCTCGATCCACCAGCCGGTGCCGCCGGCGTCGAGGTCGAACGGACCGAGGCTCTGCTGGCAGAGCTTCGCGGCGCGGCGGTGGCGCCTGCCCGGCCGCGACATCGTCCGGAGGACGCCGGGTTGGAGGATCTCGCCAGTCAAGTGCTCGGGTAGGGCCTGGATCTGCGCGTAGAGCTCCTCGAAGGAGGGAATCGCGGAAGCCGGGTCACCCATGGCCAGGAGCATACCGCCTCCCGGCCGGGAGAAGATCCTCCACGCCGCGCCAGCGGATCAAGCACCGCCGAGCCCGCCTGAGCCGGTTGTGCCAGCCCGCCGCCCGTGTCAGCCCGCGCCTCCTGCACCGGCCGAGCCGCCCGCACCCCCGGCGCCACCAGCGCCGTCCGAGCCGCCGACGGCGCCAGCGCCGCCGGCTCCGCCCTCGCCAGTACCGCCCGTACCGCCGGCGCCAGCCGCGGCGCCGACGCCGCCGGCGCCGCCCTCGCCGCCGGTACCCGTCGCGCCCCCCGCGCCGCCGTCACCGCCGGTACCCGTCGCGCCCCCCGCGCCGCCGTCACCGCCGGTGCCGGTGGCGCCGCCGACACCGCCCTCGCCGCCGGTACCCGTCGCGCCGCCCGCGCCGCCGTCACCGCCGGTGCCGGTGGCGCCGCCCGCACCGCCGGCACCGCCCCCGCCGCCTGCCCCGGAGTCGTCCAGCGGATACGTCTCGTCGAGGCACAACGAGCCCTCGGGCGTCCGGGTGCACACCTCGCCTCGTGCGCACTGCCTCTGGCCCCTCGGACATGGCGTCACGCCGAAGAGGCAGTACCCGTTGGCCTCGAGCCCCGCGGACACGCAGGAAGCGTCCGGCAACAGGCAGTCGCTGTGACTCGTGCACGCGTTGGCACAGACACCGACGTCGCCAGCGCCGGAATCGGCCGCGAGGCTGTAGAGGCAGAGCCCGCTCTCCAGCCCTCCGCAGTCGTCGTTGGCGATGTCGCCGCCGAGGACGCAGAGCCCGGCGCAGACACCGGACTCCCCGCCGAAATCGATGCACCACGACGCGCAGGGGTCCTCGCCGTCCCGGCCGAGCTCGCACGGGGACCCATCGGGAAGCCCGGTCGTCGGCTCGTCGACGCAGAGGTTCCACCGGGGGTCGCACACGCGGCCGCCGGTGCACTGGCCATCCGAGCCGCAGCTCGGCACGCAGATCGACGCGTCGTCGAGCGCATCGCAGCGCAGATCCTCGCGACCCTGGCACTTCCCCGGATCGAGCTCCGTCGCCAGGCTCTCGAGCGGAGGCACTCCCATCGTGCAGCCGAGGAGGCACGCGCCGCCGATGCACACGCTGCCCTCGCCGGCACAGTCGCTGTCCTCGCTGCACGCCGCCGTGCAGTACCCGCCCGCGGGGCCTCCGCCGAAGAACTCGACGTCCGACTCGGGGATGCACACGCCGGAAGGACCGCAGTCCGCGTCGGCCTCGCACCGGGCGGCGACGCGCGCCTCGCCGCCGGGACCGCCGCCTGTGGCGCCGGAGCCGCCGTCGCCGCCCGCGGCGCTGGAGCCGCCGTCGCCGCCTGCGGCGCTGGAGCCGCCTGCGGCGCCGCCGTCGCCGCCCGCGGCGCTGGAGCCGCCGTCGCCGCCCGCGGCGCTGGAGCCGCCGTCGCCGCCCGCGGCGCTTGAGCCGCCGTCGCCGCCCGCGCCCGAGCCGGCGCTCCCGGAGGCCGAGCCCGTGCCCGTCGAGCTCCCTCCGGGGTCGTCGCTCGCGTCGTCAGAGCAACCAAGGAACGCCGTGGAGAAAGCGAACGTGGCGAGCAAGGTCGCCGAAAATCCTCGAATGCTCATCGATGCCTCCCTGGCCAGGAGCCGCCGCCCACATCAGGCGCGCGCTGTCTGCGTCTCCGCACCGTACCGGAATCGGCGCCGCTCCACGCGGACAAGCGACCTCATGCAGCAGGCAGCTCCCGTGCGCCCGCGGGGGGCCGCGCGGGCGCCGCCCGCCTCAGAGCCGCACCAGCAGGCCCAGGAACCCCGCGAACGTCGGCCGCCCCGCGGTCCCGAGCCGCTCGCCGCCGAGCGTCACGACGGCGCGCGGCTCGGCGAGGATCGCATGCACGTCCAGCAAGAGCGCCGCGCGCTCGGTGAGGCGCAGCCCGGCGCCCCCGCCGAGGGTCGCGGCCACGGACCAGACCTCGCCGGTCGCGCTCCGGAGCGGGGGCAGGGGGTCGCCGCTGATGAACAGGTGAAACCCGCCGAGGCCCGCCGAGAGCACGGGTGACACCGCGCCGCCCGTCTCGATCGCCCACACCGCCTCGAGGAACGCCATCTCCTGCCGGACCGACACCGTGCCGAGCGCGCCCTCGAGCGCCGGCCCGAGCGTCGGCCCCGCGAACGTCAGCCGCGCCGCGAGCCCCGCGGGCAGCGCGCCGCTCCCGGCGGGGCCGCCGCCGTACGACAGCCGCAGCGCCGGCCCCAGGGACGGCCCGACGCCGCCGGTGCTCTGGAGCGCCGCGATCCCGGCCTCCACGCCGAGGCCCGCGAACATCCCGGGCCGCTCCGCCGCCGGGTCCTCCGCGGCCTGCCGGCGCACCGGCGCCATCCAGCGCTGCACGTCGTCCGGGGCCGCGACGCCGTCCGCCGCGCCCCCGGGCCGCGCGCGCGACGCGAGCAGGTTCGCCTCCAGGAGGCTCGCCTGGAGGAGCTCGACGGCGCGCACCGCCATGACCGAGGGCGCCGCGGCGCCGGCGACCTCCACGGTGCGCACCACCGTCTTCTGCGTCACCCGGTCGACGATCCAGAGGTCCGCGGTGGCGCCCGCCCGGGAGCGGAAGATCGCCGCGGCCGCGAACGCGCCCTCGTCCTGCGCGGCGCGCTCGAGCGCAGCCCGCACGTCGCCCTCGCGCTCGAGCGGCACGATCACCACCTCGAACCCCGCGGCGCCGAGCTCGGCCTTGAGCCGCGTCGCCGCCTCGCGGACCAGCGCGTCGTCCGCGTCGGCCTCGAGGATGGCGACGCGCGACGCGGCCGCCGCGGCCTCCTGCGGGGGCGCAGGGGGCGCCGCGGCAGCCCGCGCGGGGACGAGCGCGGGCGCGAGCAGGAGACAGGTCAGAAAGGCGAAGGAGCGCACTCGCCAGGGCTTTATCAGATCGTGGGCGCGGCGCGGACGGGGCCGGCGCGTACGACGCGCGCGACGCGCACGAGAGCAGCAGCGGCGAGAGCGAAGAAGTGGCTTTACAGGGCGCGTAAATGGTGGATCATGCGACCGACGTTACACGACCGTGTGGGGGTGGACTTCAACACTGCACCCACGGTCGAGGTGGACGGGTCCTCGTTCACCGGCTCCGTCGCGGCCGGCCGAAGCGTCGCGCGTGCGGCGAGCGAGAGAGCCGCTACCAGCTCAGGATGGACGGCAAGAACTCCGCCGTCGTGCTCAGAAAGGCGCGGACATGAAGCTGTTTCGGTTTGCGGGCAATGGCGGGCCGCGTCTCGGGATCGAGGACGAGCGGGGAGCGCGCCACGATCTGACGGCGGCGTCCCCGGAGGCGTTCGCGTCCGTCGCCTCGTGGCTCGCCTTGCCCGACCCCCTCGGCGCGGTGCGTGACGCGCGCGCGCGCGCCGCAGCCCACCCCCTGCCGCCCGACGTCCCGCTGCTCGCCCCGATCGACGGGCAGGAAGTCTGGGCGGCGGGCGTCACCTACGACCGCTCGCGCAGCGCGCGCAAGGAAGAGAGCGCCGGCGGCGGCGACTTCTACGACCGCGTGTACGAAGCCGAGCGCCCGGAGCTGTTCTTCAAGGCAACGCCCCGCCTGGTCGCCGGCCCGGGCGCGCCGGTGCGGATTCGTCGCGACTCGAGCTGGAACGTGCCCGAGCCAGAGCTCACGCTCGTCGTGTCCGCTGCGGGCCGCATCGTCGGCTACACGGCCGGCAACGACGTCTCATCGCGGTCCATCGAGGGCGACAATCCCCTCTACCTGCCGCAGGCGAAGATCTACGACGGCTGCTGCGCGCTCGGCCCCGCCATCGCGCTCGCGGACGAGCCCGGGCTGGACCTGCGCGCGCTCTCCATCCAGCTCGCGATCCGGCGCAGGGGCGAGGCGGTGTTCGCGGCGGAGACCTCGACCGAGAGGATGCGGCGCGCGCCCGAGGAGCTCGTCGCCTACCTCACGCGCGAGCTGAGCTTCCCCGCAGGCGTCGTCCTCATGACCGGGACCGGCATCGTGCCGCCAGACTCGTTCACCCTCGAGCCTGGCGACCTCGTGGAGATCACGATCCCCGGCGCCGGCACGCTGGCAAACCCGGTATCTCAGGGGTAACCCATGGAATTCTTCGCTCACAACGCCGCCACCGGGGAAAAACTCGGCGCCTTCCGCGACGCCACACCCGCCGAGATCGACGCCGCCGCGCGCGCCGCCGTCGGGGCAGCGCGGGCCATCGCCGACCTCGCGCCGGAGATGCGCGCGCGATTCCTCGAGAGCGTCGCCGACGAGATCACGGCGCTCGGAGAACCGCTGATCCAGACCGCACACCGGGAAACCGGGCTGCCCGTCGCCCGCCTCGAAGGCGAGCGCGGCCGCACCACCGGCCAGCTCCGCCTCTTCGCCGCGGTCGTGCGCGAGGGCTCCTGGGTCGATGCCCGGATCGATCCCGCGCTGCCGGACCGCAAGCCGCTCCCGCGCCCCGACGTGCGCCGCGTGCTGCGACCGATCGGGCCGGTCGCCGTCTTCGGCGCGAGCAATTTCCCCCTCGCGTTCTCCGTCGCCGGCGGCGACACCGCCTCCGCCCTCGCCGCGGGCAACCCGGTCGTGGTCAAGGCCCACCCGGCGCATCCCGGTACCTCCGACCTCGTGGCCTCGGCCCTGCGCGCGGCCGTCCAGAAGGCGAGCCTGCCCGCGGGCGTGTTCGGCATGGTGCACGGTGCCTCGCCCGAGGTCTCGCTCGCGCTGGTGCGCCACGAGGCCATCCAGGCGGTGGGCTTCACCGGGTCCACCCGCGCCGGCCGCGCCCTCTGCGACGCCGCCGCCGCCCGCCCGCGGCCCATCCCCGTCTTCGCCGAGATGAGCAGCATCAACCCGCTGGTCGTGCTGCCCGGCGCGCTGCGCGATCGCCGCGACGCGATCGCCGAGGGGCTGGTCAACTCAAGCACGCTCGGCGTCGGCCAGTTCTGCACCAAGCCGGGCCTCGTCCTCGGGTTGGCCTCCCCTGAATGGGATGCGTTTGCGCGGTCGGTCGCCGACCGAGCCCGCGCCCTCACGCCCGGTGTGATGCTGCACGCCGGTATCCAGGAGTCGTTCGACCGCTCCGTGCGGGAGCTGAAAGGAGCGGAGTGGCTGACCGACACCGGCGCGCGCGTCGCTCGCGTCTCCGCCGCCGACTTCGCACGGCAGCCGCACCTCGCGCACGAGATCTTCGGGCCGTACACGCTGCTCGTCACCGCCTCGAGCCGCGGTGATTTGCTCGACCTCCTCGGCGGGCTCGAAGGCCAGCTCACCGCCACGCTTCACGGGACCGACGACGATCTCGCCGCCGCCCAGGACCTTGTCGATGTCCTCGGCCGCGTCGCGGGCCGCCTTGTCTTCAATGGCTACCCGACGGGCGTGGAGGTGTCGCACGCCATGCACCACGGCGGGCCGTATCCAGCGAGCAGCGACGCGCGCTTCACCTCGGTTGGGAGCGCGGCCATCCTCCGCTTCGCACGTCCCGTTTGCTACCAGTCGTGTCCGCCCGCGCTGCTCCCGCCGGAGCTGCGCGACGAGAATCCGCTCGGGATATCGCGTCTCGTCGACGGCCAGGCCACCCGCGACCCCCTCGCGCCCCGCGCATGAACCACGACCCGGTGTTCGAGTCCGGCAGCGAGGCGATCTACACCCTGCGCACCACCGCGCCCGGACCGTCGGGGCGCCTCCCGCTCGAGGCCGAGCAGCTGCGCGCCATGTCCAGCGGCGAGCTGTTCGGCTGGACGCAGAATGCCGGGATGGGGTGGGATCCTGCGCGCCTGCGCGGGAAGCAGTTTCTCGTGCTCAGCACGCAGGGGGGTATCCGCGCGCCCGACGGCACGCCGATCGCGCTCGGGTACCACACGGGACACTGGGAGGTGGGGCTGCTCATGGAGGAGGCCGCCCGCACGTTCACGGCCGGCGGCGCCATTCCGTTCGCCGGCTATGTCAGCGATCCGTGCGACGGGCGGACCAATGGCACCGTCGGCATGCTCGACAGCCTCGCTTACCGCAATGACGCCGCCATCGTATTTCGAAGACTGATACGTTCGCTGCCCACCCGCCGGGGCGTGCTCGGCGTCGCCACCTGCGACAAGGGGCTGCCGGCCATGTTGATGGCGCTCGCCGGCTCCCTCGACCTCGCCACGGTGCTCGTGCCGGGAGGCGTCACGCTCCTCGCGGAGGAGGCGGAGGATACAGCCAAGGTCCAGACCCTCGCGGCGCGCTTCGCGCGCGGGGAGGTGAGCCTCGACCACGCCGCCGAGATGGGCTGCCGCGCCTGCGGTTCCCCCGGCGGCGGCTGCCAGTTCATGGGGACGGCCGCGACGAGCCAGGTGGTCGCCGAGGCGCTCGGCCTCGCCCTCCCGCACGGCGCGCTCAGCCCGTCGGGCGCCGAGATCTGGCGCGACCTCGCCCGCCGCTCCGCGCACGCGCTCATGGCCCTCGAGCGACGCGGCGTGACCACGCGGGATATCGTCACCGACGACGCTGTTCACAACGCGATGGTGCTGCATGCCGCCGTCGGCGGGTCGACCAACCTGGTGCTCCATGTGCCGGCGATCGCCCACGCGGCCGGACTTCGACGCCCCACGGTGGACGACTGGGCGCGCATCAACGCCCTCGTTCCGCGCCTGGTAGACGTGTTGCCGAACGGGCCGCGACACTTTGCCACGGTTCAGGTCTTCCTCGCGGGAGGCGTCCCGGAGATCATGCTCCATCTGCGCGAGCTTGGCCTGCTGCGGCTCGGTGCGCGCACCGTCAGCGGCCGGACCCTGGGCGAGAACCTCGAGTGGTGGGAACGCAGCGAGCGGCGCCTGCGCCTGCGCGACAAGCTACGACAGCTGGACGGCATCGACCCGGACGACGTGATCATGCCCGCCGGGAAGGCGCGCGAGCGCGGCCTCACCAGCACGGTGACCTTCTTGCGCGGCAACCTCGCGCCCGAGGGAGCGCTGGTGAAGAGCACCGCCATCGCTCCCCAGGTGATCGGACCGGACGGCGTTTATCTGCACGAGGGACCTGCGCGCGTGTTCGGCAGCGAGGACGCGGCGATCGAGGCGATCAAGACTGGCGCCGTGCAGCCGGGGGACGTGATGGTGCTGATCGGCATCGGTCCCGGTATCGGGATGCCGGAGACGTACCAGATCACGTCCGCCCTCAAGCACGTGAAGGACGGGTACCGTATCCCCCTGATCACGGACGGTCGTTTCTCCGGCGTCTCCACCGGGGCGTGCATCGGCCACGTCAGCCCGGAGGCGTGGGCGGGTGGACCCATCGGCCGCGTGCGCGACGGCGACCGCGTCAGGCTCCGGATCGACACGCGCAGGCTGGAGGGGACGGTGGACGTCGTGGGCGTGAATGCCGGCGATCTTGCCGCCCGCCTGCCCAATCCAGCCCTTCAACCCGACGGCCGAGTGAACGCGGATACGCGGTTGTGGGCTGCGCTTCAGGATGCCAGCGGCGGAAGCTGGGGTGGGTGCGTCTATGATGCCGAACGCATCATCGGGCTCCTCGGTCGCGCCATCGCGGCGGAGCGGAGCTCCTGATCGCCCACCGAGGCCGTGGGGACGGTGACCGCACCGTACTGGCGGAGGCTCTCAGGTTTCGCTCGCCCGCCTCAGGGCACCCCTGCCGGAATCACAAGAGCTTCGTTTCTCGGGGCCAACGAAGGCGGAGGACTCGGTACGTACCGTTCCTCGCCCGCTCCTTCCGGTCTTGAGGCACGACTCAGGCGCCGAAGACTTCGCGCACCCGGCGTTCGACCGAGTCGGCCAGGTCCTGCGAGATCAGGTGCAGGAGGGAGCCCGCTTTGTCCAGTCGGGCACCCGCGGGCGTTGTGCGACCGAGGATTCCGGCCCCCTGGCGGCTGAGCTCGGCCAGCAGCTCATTGGAACGGACGCTGGCGAGAATGGAACAGTGCCCGACCTCTCTCTCTAATGTGTACCTCTGCTTGCCCCGGGCTCCGCGTTCGCGGACGATCAGGCCCTGCTCCTCGGCCCATCGGGTGGCTGTGGAGACGGCGGCCGGGCTGACATGGAGCCGCCGCACCAGCTCGGCGGACGTGAGATCGCCGGAGTCGGTGGTGAACAGGCACGACAGGATCCTCGCCACCATGCGCGGGCATCCGGTGGCGATCATCTGCTCGGCGAGCCGCTGCTCGAACGCGAACACCGCCTTGGGGTCGCGTCCGTAGGCGGCGGCGGTGGCCGGAGTCGCGGGCAGCGGTATCGGCTTGCGGCGGCGGGCACGCAGCCGGGTCAGCTGGTGCGCATGGTCGGCGCGGTAGTCCTCGGGCCCGCCGTTACGGGCCACCTCTCGGGTGATCGTTGACTTGGGACGGTTCAGCCGCCGGGCGATCTCAGTATACGTCAGGCCCTCGGTGAGCCACGCGGCGATGCGCCGACGGTCGTCCTGGGTGAGTCGGTCTCCTGGCACGGCGGGCGCCTCCCATGTGTAGCGAGCGTCGAGGAGTATGCATTCGTTGTCAGGTCATTGCAACCATTGGATGGTCCGCGTTGCATTCGTCCCGAAGCCCATTGCAACGTGATCCATGGCTATACCAATCTCGTTGATCTTCTCCCAGAGAGCTTGACGATTTTGTGAATGCAACGTAGCCTTTGATTCCTCGCGAACGCTTCGCGGTTTCAACACAACGCACTTCGGCGAAGATCGGCGGAGAAGAGGAATGAACATGACGGCGTCCGTACATACCGTCGGCCTACTGCCGACGGCGCGTGAGCCTGGCTGTCCCTTCGACCCGCCGAAGGAGCTGCGTCAGGCGCGTGAGCACGGCCCCATCAGCCGGTACCCCTTCCCCGGCGGACACGAGGGTTGGCTGATCACCGGCTACGACCTGGTCCGGTCGGTGCTGGCCGACTCACGATTCAGCTCCCGCAAGGAGCTCATGCGCCACCCGTTGATCGACCTGGGCGACATGAAAATCCCTCCGGCGCCGCCCGGCGAGTTCCTCCTGATGGACGAGCCGGAGCACGGCCGCTACCGGAAGTTGCTGACGGGCAAGTTCACCGGCCGGCGGATGCAACTGCTCACCGAGCGCGTCGAGCAGGTCACCACCGAACACCTGGATGCCATGGCAAAGGCCGGCCCGCCGGTGGACCTGGTGACCGCGTTCGCCAGGCCCATCCCCACGATCATGATCTGCGACCTACTCGGGGTGCCGTACGAGACCCGAGACTCTTTCCAGGAGCATGTCGATGCCATCGTCTCCGGGGTGAGCGAGCATGACCAGATGGCCGGCTACGTCGCGACCCAGCGGTACATCGCACAGTTGGTGGCGGCCAAGCGCGCCAATCCCACCGACGACGTGCTCAGCGACCTCACCGGCACCGACCTGACCGACGAAGAACTGATGGGTGTCGGCCTCCTGCTGCTGGCAGCCGGGCTCGACACCACCGCGAACATGCTGGCACTGGGCACCTTCGCCCTGCTGAGCAATCCCGCGCAGTGGGCCACGCTGCGTGCCCGACCCGAGATCGCCGACCTGGCCGTGGAGGAACTGCTGCGGTACCTGTCTGTCGCCAAGACCTTCCAGCGGACGGCGCTGGAGGACGTCGAGCTGGGCGGCCAGACCATCAAGGCCGGCACGACGGTCATCCTGTCGTACAACACCGCCAACCGCGACCCGGAGCGCTTCGCCGACCCCGACACTCTCGACATCCAGCGGCAGGCCATCGGGCACCTGGCCTTCGGCCACGGCGTCCACGTGTGCCTTGGCCAGCAACTGGCCCGTATCGAGATGCGGGTCGCCTTGCCCGCGCTGGTGAAGCGCTTCCCGACCCTCCGCCTGGACGTAGCGGCCGAGGACGTCGACCTGCGCCCCGAAACCGCGGACATCTTCGGAGTGAAGAGCCTCCCGGTCACCTGGAATGCATGACCCATGAGAGTCACTGGGCACATGCCCGTTACCGGTGGCGGCTCGATGCGCACGACGAGAGGACCTGGTTCCCGCTCTTCAGGCACAGGACACTAGCGCCCTGCGCCGCGTGTGTTCAGGTAGACCGCGTACAGCGAGGTCGTGGCGCAGATGAACAGGCGGTTGCGCTTGGCGCCGCCGAAGCAGACGTTGGACACGGTCTCGGGGATCCGCACCTTGCCGAGCAGCGCGCCGTCGCTCGCGTGGCAGTGCACGCCGTCGCCGGCGGACAGCCACAGGTTGCCGTGCACGTCGACGCGGAAGCCGTCGTACACGCCCACCGGGCAGGTCGCGAACACCTCGCCGCCGGTCAGCGTGTCCTTCGCGCTGACGCGGAACTTGCGCACGTGGTGCGGGCCGTCCTTCACGTGCGTCGCGCCGGTGTCGGCGATGTACAGCAGCGACTCGTCCGGCGAGAAGGCGAGGCCGTTGGGCTGCACGAAGTCGTCCGCGACGGCCGTCAGCGCACCGGAGACCGGGTCGAGGCGGTAGACGCGCTGCGCGCCCTGCTCGCTCGGCGACGCGTCGCCTTCGTAGTCGCTGTCGATGCCGTAGCTCGGGTCCGTGAACCAGATGCTGCCGTCGGACTTCACGACAACGTCGTTCGGCGAGTTCAGCCGCTTGCCCTCGAAGTGCGACGCGAGGACCGTGCGCGAGCCGTCGTGCTCGGTGCGCGAGACGCAGCGGCCGCGGTGCTCGCACGAGACGAGACGGCCCTGCAGGTCGACCGTGTGGCCGTTGGTGTTCAGCGCGGGCTGGCGGAACACCGAGACCGAGCCGTCGGTGTCGTCCCAGCGCAGCATGCGGTCGTTCGGGATGTCCGACCAGACGAGGTAGCGCCCCGCCGCGAACCACGCCGGCCCCTCCGCCCAGCGGCAGCCCGTGTACAGCTTGTCGACGTGCACGTGCGGGAGCGCGAGCTTGCGGAAGCGCGGGTCGATCACCTCGAAGCTCGGGGTCAGCTCGATGACCATCGGGGTCTCCTCCTTCGATCCAGATGCCTGCGGCCTTCAATCCAGATGCCTGCGGCCGCGACCGTAGACCAGCCAGGCATCCGGCGTCCCCGCGAGATCGCAGCGTGCGCCGCGACGGCCGCCTCGGCGTCGACCGGCCGGCGTCACGGCTTCAGGAGATCGCCCGCCACGGAGGCGTGCGCGCCGCGCGGGTGGCGCTTCAGGTAAAGCTCGGCGATCGGCCGCGCCGCCGCCCGGCCGCCGGTGCGCTCGACCGCGACCATCTTGCGGCCGAGCGCCTCGGCCGCGAACGGGCCGCCGGGCGACTCGGCGAGGTACGTGTCGTACCAGGGCACGGCCGCGCCGGGCGAGCCGCCGTCGTCGACCATGCGGCCGAGCAGGAAGGCCGCTGCCTTGCCGTGGCTCGTCCCGGGGAACCGCTTGCGTGTCGCGGTGAGCGCGCGCTGCGCGACGTCGCCGCGCCGCGCGTACCGCGCCGCGTCCGCCAGCGCCACGAGGTCGTCGAGCGAGCCCCGCTCGAGCACCCCGCCGAGGCCGCGCTGCTCCGCCTCGGCCAGGACCGACCCGAAATCGCCTGCCGCCACGCGCTTCGCCCAGCTCGGCCCCGCGGCCGCGCCGTCCGCCGGCGCCCCGTCGGCCCGGGAGCCCTCCGGCCGCGCGGCCCCGGCGTCCTCCTCCGATTCCCCTCCCGCTCCGGCCGCGGTCGCGCCGCCCGGCCCGATCGCCTTCTCCTCCGCGTCCGGCGCCGCCGCCGTCGCGGACGACGGCCCTCCCTCCGCCGGCCCCTCCGCGCCCGGGGCGTCGAGGCTCGAGATCTGCACGGCGCCCTCGCGCAGCCGCGCCACGAGCCGCTGACCCGCGCGGAGCGGCAGCCCGTCGGGCGCGAGCGGCCCGCGCACCGTCACGCTCCCCTCGCGCAGATCGACGCGCAGCGTGCCGTCCCCGCGCGTCCAGGTCACGTCGAACTCCGTGCCGGTGACCAGCACCGCGAACGGCCCGGCCTCGACCGACCAGCGCGCCTTCGGCCGCGGCGTGACGCGCAGCGACGCGCGGCCGTCCTCGAGCAGCATGCGCGCCCCGGTCGCGTCGACCTCCGCCACGCGGAGCGCGCTGCCCGGCGCGAGCGCGACCGTGGTGCCGTCCGTGAAGCGGAGCCGGGCCTCCTCGCCCGCCGCCGCGGCGATGTACCCGCCCGCGGCGCCGGCCACGCCCTCGACAGCGTAGTCGAGCCGCCGCGCCGGCCAGAGCGCCACGAGCGCGACAGCGAGCGCCACGGCGCCGGCGAGGGCGAACCCCCACCGCGGCCGCTCCCCCGACGCGGGCCAGAGCCCGACAGCCCGCAGCCACGCCCCGAGGCGGCCCAGCGCTCCGCCGCCGCGCAGGGCTGCCCCGCGGCTCACGGCCTCCACGAAGCGGGCCCGCTCGGCGGCGTCGTGCGCCGCGTCGACGTCCTCGGGGACGCCCTCGCGCGCGAGGTCGGCGAGACGGCTCAACTTCTCCGCTTCATTCATCGTGAACTCCTGGCAGATCGAGCGCTTGCGGGGCCTTCGTGAGGTAGGCAGAGAGCGCGGGATCGCGCTGCGCGGCGGTGAGGATCCGGTGCGACGCGCGCGCCAGGTGGCGCTTCGTCGTGGCCAGGGAGCACCCGAGCGCGGCGGCGATCTCGGTGAGCTCGAGCCCCTCGATGAACCGGAGGACGAAGAGCGTCCGGGACCGGTCGTCCACCTGGTCGAGGATGAGATAGAGCCGCCCGAGCGCCGCGCGCCCCTGCGGGTCCTGCTGCGCGCCGCCGACCTCCGGGAGCTCGCCCGAGGACGAGAGCGTGAGCCAGCGCCGCAGGCGCCGGCGCCGCAGCTCGCCGCGCGCGACGCGCACCGCGATGCCGACGATGAAGCTCGAGAGCAGCGACGGATCCCGCAGATCCTTCGCCACCCGGAAGAAGCGCAGGAAGGTGTCCTGCACGTGGTCGTCGACCTCGTCGCCGGGCCCGAGGGTGCGCTTCAGGATGCGGCGCACGAGCGGCGCGAACCGCTGCCACACGATCGGCGCGGCGCCCGGGTGCCCCTGCGCCGCGGCGCGCGCCAGCGTCTCGTCGTCGGTCGCGGACAGCGGCATCGCTTGCACGCTCCCCCCGTGCGCGGAGGGCGCGACCGCTGTCAAGGGCGGGACGGTCGACCGACGGCCTCGGATCACGCCCAGCAGTGTTCTCCAGAGGTCCGCCGCGGCTCAAGATTCGGCACGCCCGAGCACCGGAGGAGCTCGAGACAGGGCACAAAGCGGAACATCGATGGGATGTGCGCTAGACTACAGATTTCGGCCACGGCGGCTCCCGACGCGCCGTCAAACGCCGTCACGGGGGGTTTCGTATCGGTTGTACCATGTAGGCATGACGACACCCGGCGCGGTTGAGTCCGTCGGATCCGAGAGCCCGCTGCAGGGCTACGCCGCGGACGCCATCCTCCACGAGGGGACCCTGATCACCGTGCGCCGCGCGCGCCGCGCGTCGGACGGGCAGCCGGTCGTGCTGAAGGGGCCGAGCCCCGGGCGGGCGTCGCCCCGCGCGATCGCGAGGCTCCGCCACGAGCAGGTGATCACGCGCGAGATCGCGCACCCAGGCGTCCTCCGCGTCCTCGACGTCGACGAGAGCGACGGGGGGCCCGTGCTCGTCCTGGAGGACTTCGGCGGCGCGTCGCTCGACATCGTCCTGCGGGGCGAGAGGCTCAGCCTGGCCACGACCCTGCGGATCGGCATCCACGTCGCGGACGCCCTCGCGTCGCTGCACCACGCGGGCATCATCCACAAGGACGTCAAGCCGCACAACATCCTCGTCCGCCTCGATCCGCTGGTGGTCAAGCTCTCCGACTTCGGGATCGCGACGCGCCTGTCGCAGGAGGCGCCGAGGGCCGAGAACCCGGGCGCCGCGGAGGGGACCCTGGCGTACATGTCACCCGAGCAGACGGGCTGGATGAACCGCAGCCTCGACTGCCGGACGGACCTCTACTCCCTGGGCGTCACCCTCTACGAGATGCTCACGGGCGCTCCCCCGTTCACAGCGCCGAGCGCCATGGAGCTCGTGCACTGCCACCTGGCCAGGACGCCGACGCCGCCGCACGCCGCGTCGGCCGAGATCCCGCGCGTCGTCTCCGATCTCGTCATGAAGCTCCTCTCCAAGGCCGCCGAGGATCGGTATCCGTGCGCCGAGGCGCTGCGCGCCGATCTCGAGGAGTGCCTCCGGAGGTACGAGGCCGACGGCCGCGTCGATCCTTTCCCGCTCGGCGAGCGCGACGCGGGCGGCCGGCTCTGGCTGCCGGAGAAGCTCTACGGGCGCGAGGCCGCGACGCAGGCGGTCGTGGCCGCGTGCGAGCGCGCGGCGGCCGGCGCCGTCGAGCTGTTCCTCATCTCCGGCCACGCCGGCGTCGGCAAGTCCGCCCTGGTCCGCGAGGTCTACAAGGTGCTCGCGGGGCGGCCCGGGTACTTCGTCTCGGGGAAGTTCGGCCAGCTCAAGCAGCGCACCCCCTACGCGGCCATCGCGCAGGCGTTCGGCGAGCTGTGCGAGCGCATCCTGTCGGAGGGCGAGGAGTCCGTGGCGCGCTGGAAGGCCCGGCTGAGCGCCGCGCTCGGCGCGATCGGGCAGGTCGTCGTCGACGTGATCCCCGAGCTCGAGCGCGTCGTCGGACCCCAGCCCGCCGCGCAGCCGCTTGGGCCGAACGAGTCGAAGAACCGCTTCAGCCTGGCGTTCCAGACCTTCGTCCGCGCCGTCACGGAGGAGCACCTCCTCGTGCTCTTCATCGACGACCTCCAGTGGGCCGACCCGGCCTCGCTGAAGCTCCTCGAGCTCCTGATGACCGATCCCGACGGCCGCCGGATGGTCGTGATCGGCGCCTACCGCGACCAGGAAGTCGACGACGCCCACCCGCTGGCGAGGCTCGTCCGCGACCTGCGGGCGGCTGGCGCGCCCGCCGCCGAGGTGTGGCTCGGGCCGCTCGAGCTCGAGGACATCCGCCGGCTCCTCGCCGACGCCCTGCGCTGTCGCCTCGAGGACACGGACGCCTTCGCGGCGCTGATCCTGGAGAGGACCGCGGGCAACCCGTTCTTCATCCACCAGCTCCTGCACGCCCTCGCCGGCGAGGGGATCGTGCGCTTCGATCCGGCCGCGGGGGCGTGGGCGTGGAGCCTCGAGCGCGCCCGGAGCGCGGAGGGCGCGGAGGGCGTCGTCGAGCTGATGGCCGCGAAGATACGGCGGCTCGCGCCCGGCGCGC
Source organism: Sorangium sp. So ce119 (assembly GCF_051524405.1). Classification (NCBI taxonomy): domain Bacteria; kingdom Pseudomonadati; phylum Myxococcota; order Polyangiales; family Polyangiaceae; genus Sorangium; species Sorangium sp. So ce119. The sequence goes on from NZ_CP150310.1 coordinate 2,594,837, forward strand.
AGCGCGCCCTCCGGCTCGCCGCCTGCGTGGGCCACCGCTTCGACCTCCGGACGCTCGCGCTCGCCGCCGAGCAGCCCCCGGGCGAGGTGGCCGCGGCCCTCTGGCAGGCCCTGCGGCAGGGCCTCGTCGTGCCCCTCGACGCCGAGTACCGCTTCGTCCACGCCGGCGACGCGGCGGTCGCGGGCAGGCTGCTTGAGGACCCCTCGTTCCGCGTCTCGTACCGGTTCCTGCACGATCGCGTCCAGCAGGCGGCGTACGCGCTCATCGACGAGCCGGAGCGGAAGCGGCTGCACCACCGCATCGGCCGGCTGCTCGCGGCGAGCCTCGGCGAGGACCCGAGCGACGAGGAGCTGTTCGTCGTCGTCGGCCACCTGAGCGTCGCGGCGGCCCTGATCGAGGGCGCGGCGGAGCGCGGCGAGTTCGTGCGGCTCAACGTGGCCGCGGGGCGGCGCGCGCAGGCGGCGACCGCGTACGACGCCGCGTTCGGCTACCTGAGCGCCGCGGTGTCCGCGCTCGGCCCGGATCCATGGGCCAGCGAGCCGGGCCTCGCCTCCGACGTCTTCGACGTCTTCGACATCCATGCCGCGAAGGCCGAGTGCGCGCACCTGAGCGGCCGCTGCGACGAGGCGGAGGCGCTCTTCGACGCCCTCCTCGAGCGCGCCGCCTCGGACGTCCAGCGCGCGCGCGTTTACTGCACGCGGATGGTCCTCTACAACGCGCAGCACCGCTGGGCGGACTCGCTCGCGGTGGCGCTCCAGGGCCTGCGCCTCTTGGGCATGGAGGTGCCCACCGAGGGCGAGGCGCTCGCCGCCGCGCTCCGCGCGGAGCTCGCCGAGGCCGAGCGCGGCTTCGCGGCCCGGCGGGGCGAGGACGTCGGCGCGGGCCCGGAGCTCGCCGATCCGCGCGTCAGGGCCGTGGTGGAGATGCTCGGCTACGGCTCGCCATCGGCGTATTTCCTCAACCCGCCGCTGGCCCAGCTCCTCGCCGTCAGGATGACGAACCTGTCGCTCCGGCACGGGAGCTCGCCGATGGCCAGCGTGGCGTACTCGTACCACGGCTTTTACCTGGCCGCGTTCTGGGGCCAGCCGCACGAGGGCTACAGGATCGTGCGGATGGGCGTCGCCCTGAACGACAGGTACCGGGTCGACGCCATCCGGGCGAAGCTCGACTTCAACTACGGGGTCGTCATGAACCACTCGAGGCCGCAGCGCGAGGCGCTCGAGGTCCTCCAGCGGGCGCGGGTCGCCGGGATGGAGACCGGCGACTTCATGTTCGCGTCGGCGTCCTCCAACATCCTCGCCCAGATGAAGCTCAGCCTGGAAGGCGAGCTCCGGCGCGTGCGCGAGGACGTCGGCGGGTTCCTGCGCTTCACCTCCCGCACGAAGGACGCGCTGTCGACGGCGGTCCAGACCGTCGCGCGGCAGGTGATCCAGAACCTCGAGGGGAGCACGCGGGACCGCGGCACGCTGAGCGACGCCGGCTTCGACGAGGACGCCCTCGTGCCGAAGCTCGGGGCGGTGGGCTTCTCGATCGTCGCCGGCTTCTACTACACGAACAAGCTCGCGCTCGCGTACCTCTACGGCGATCACGAGGGCGCGCTCCGGATGGCGCGCCGCGCGCACGAGCGGGCCCGCGCCCTGACGGGCCAGTACATCGGCATCGTCGATCTGCCGCTCTACACCTGCCTCACCATCCTCGCGCTCGGCCCTCGGGCGAGCGAGGAGGAGGGCGGCGCGCTGGCCGAGCTGCTCGCGTCGAGCCACGACAAGCTCGCCGTCCTCGCGCGGGACTGCCCCGAGCTCCGGCACCTGGAGCTGCTCGTCCGGGCGGAGCGCGCGCGCGTCGCCGGGGAGGCGCTGGAGCCGATCCTCGAGCTCTACCAGCAGGCGAGCGACGCGGCGGAGCGGGCGGGGTACGTGCGCTACCGCGCGCTCGTCAGCGAGCTCTGCGGCAGGTTCCTCGCCGCGAGGCGCATGCCGTCGCTCGCGCGGTCGTGCCTCGTCGAGGCCTACCAGGCCTACGCGCGCTGGGGCGCCACAGCCAAGCTGCGGCAGATGGAGGAGGCGTACGTCGAGCTGCTCCCCCGCGCGGCGGCGGGCCAGCCCGCGTCCGCGAGCGTCCTGTCGAACCTGACCTCGGTCGCCTCGTCGACGACCGAGATGGTCGCGCGGCGCGTGGCGCTGCTCGACGCGGCGGCGCTGATCCGCGCCGCGCAGGCGGTGGCGCGCGAGATCGATCTCGGCCGCGTGATGACGCGGCTGCTCCGGCTCGCCATCGAGAGCGTCGGCGCCCAGCGGGGCGCGCTGATCCTGGACCACGAGGGCGGGCCGCGCGTGGAGGCCGTCGTCGAGGACGACGGCGAGGTGCGCGTCGGCCCGTCCACGCCCGTGCGCGAGAGCGGCGCCGCGGCAGCCCGGGTGATCGAGCTCGCGATGAGCACCGGGGGCGCCGTCGTCGTGGCGGACGCCGCGCAGGACGCGCGGCTCGATGGCGACCCCTACGTCGCGGCGCGCACGCCGCGCTCGGTGCTCGCGCTGCCCATGGTGAGCCAGGGGGAGGTCTCGGGCATCCTCTACCTGGAGAACAACGCCGCGCCCGACGTGTTCTCGCCCGCCCGCCTCGACGTGCTCGAGCTCGTCGCCGCGCAGGCCGCCATCGCCGTGAAGAACGCGCTGCTCTACGCGCGCGTCCAGGCGGCGAGCGACGAGCTCCGCCGCGCCAACGACGCGCTCGAGGCGGCCGTCGCCGCCCGCACCGCGGAGCTCTCCTCGGCGAAGGCGCAGCTCGAGGAGGAGCTCGCCGAGCGGGCGCGCGCCGAGCAGGAGCGCGCCGGCCTGCAGGAGGACCTCATCCGCATGCAGCGCGAGCGGCTCGCGGAGCTGTCGACGCCGCTCATCCCGATCACCGACCGGATCATGGTCATGCCGCTCATCGGGACCGTGGACGCGCAGCGCGCGGACGAGGCGCTCGCCGCGGCGCTCCGCGGCGTCTCGGAGACGGGGGCCCGGGTCGTCATCCTGGACATCACGGGCGTGCGGGGCGTGGACAGCGGCGTCGCCGCGACGCTCCTGCGCACCGCGACGGCGCTGCGCCTGCTCGGCGCCGAGGCGGTGATCACCGGGATCGGCCCCCGCGTCTCGCAGACGCTGGTCGGCCTCGGGATCGATCTCGGCGGGACCGTCGTCCAGGGGACGCTCCAGCGCGGGATCGCCTACGCGATCCGGAGAACCGGCGAGGCGCCGCGGCTGACGGGCGCGGCATCCCGCGACAAGCCGCGCTGAGCGCGGCTCGGCTTGCGGTGCGACGCGTCGCGGCTCGCCAGCGCGGCGTCGCGGCGTCGCGGCTCGCCAGCGCGGCGGCCGTCGGCCGTCGACGAGAGCGGTTCAGTTGGCGAGCTTGTTTTCCTCGCGCGGGCCGAAGATCGCTTCCCAGTTGGAGCGGTAGGTGTCGGTCGCGACCTGCGCGGGGCCCGAGCGCGCCGCCTCGGACCCGCGCTGCGCCGGGAGGAGCACCTCCACGTCGAAGAGCCGGGCGTGCTCGGAGCGCTGCGTCAGCTTCACGAGCTCTCCGGTCAGCGGGCGCCCGTGCTCGGTGGGCCGCAACTCGCCGATCTCGATCCGGTCCTCGCGGCTCCGGATGACCCGGAAGCCCTCTCCCTGCTCGACGGGGCTGTGGATGAAGACGACGTCCTGGGTCGCGGCCGGCGCGGGCGTGTCGTGTTTCTGCGGCGGCTCGTCCTTGCCCATCCCCGAAAGCTTCCCACGTTTGCCCCCTGGCGCGCCAGGCGAAGCGAGCGGTCGATCCACGCCGCGCCCGCGTGTCGCCGGGTGTCTCGCCGCGCCTCGCCGCGCCTCGTCGCCGCCGCGTGGTTCGCCGTGCCGCGCCGCGCGCCGTCGCCCCCGCCGCGCGCTCCAAATTTGGCCAGCGCGGGACTTGAGCCGTACTGACGGCCAGTGGGCCCTCTGCACCGCGGAGGTCCCGCGATCGCGGACGCGGCTTCGCGGCCAAGGCGGAGGAATGGGCGTATGAACGTTCGAGGCGCAGAGGGAGATGGCGTTCGCAAGGCGCCGGAATCCTTGGAGAGAGATCGCGAGTCCGGAGCGGAGCGGCGCGCCGGCGCCGGGCAGCGGGTCCGCATCGAGGCGCTCGTCGCGGTCGGCGAGACGTCGGGCGGCGGCTTCGAGGCCGAGTCGATCGACATGTCCCCGGAGGGGATGCGCCTGCGGACGGCCTACCTGCCGCGGGTCGGAGACGCGCTGATCTGCCGGTTCGACGGGCTCGGCAAGGAGCTGGTCGTCGAGGGCGAGGTCTGCTGGCGCGCCGAGCAGGCCCGCGGCGGCGAGTTCGGCCTCCGTTTCACCGGCCTCGACGCCGAGGCCGAGGAGGCCGTGCGCGCGATGTGCTCGTCGATGGACGCGGGCGCCGCGCCGACGCTCACCGCCGTCGCGGCGCCGGCCGCGATGGAGACGGCGCAGCGGGGCGCGCGCGTGCGGCTCCACATCGACGGCCTGGGCTCGCCCATGAAGGCGCGCGTGCGCGCCGGCGGCCCCGACGACCTCGAGGTCGGATCGAACCTGGAGTTCCTCAAGGTGGGCCGCTCCCTCGAGCTGGAGGAGGTCGAGCAGGGCACGCGCCGCGAGGCGTACATCGACCACGTGAAGGTCGAGGTCGACCCGGCGACGAGCGTGCCGCAGCTCGTCGTCACGCTGCGCTACGAGGCCCCCCGCGCCGCCAGGGCGTCGCGGCCGCGGGCGTCGTCGGAGAGCCTGCCCCCGGCGAGGCCCGCGGCGCTCGAGGCCGGCGCGCCCGCGCGGGCGCCGTCGGCGTCGGTGCCGCCGCAGGGCGAGGGCGCGCCCGCGCGGGCGTCGTCGGCGCCAGCGCCTTCGCGCGACAAGGGCGAGCGCGCCGAGGCCCGGCCGTCCTCGGCGCCGCCGCAGGGCGAGCGCGCCCAGGCGCGGCCGTCGTCGGCGCCAGCGCCTTCGCGCGACAAGGGCGAGCGCGTGCAGGCGGGCGCGGGCGGCGGCGCGGCGGGCGACGACGATCACGACGGCGACATCTCGCCGGCGCCCTCGGCGAGCGAGGCGCGCGCGGCGGACGCGGCGCCGCCCTCGCAGGACGCGGCGCCGGCCTCCGCGGCGGACGCCTCGGAGGAGGCGGGCGCGGCGCCGACGTCCGGCGCGGAGCCGAGCCGGCTGCGCGACGTCGGCGACAAGGCCGCCAGGGCGGGCAGGGCGGTGGCGGGCAAGATCGCGCCCGCGCTCGCCGGCGCCGGGGCGCGCGCGGCCACGGCGATGGCCGGCATGGTGGCGAGGATCAAGGCGCGGCGCGAGGCGCGCGCGGCGGGCGAGGAGGACGGGTCGACGAAGGACGGCCCGCGCCGCAAGACGGCGCCGCCGCCGGCCGGCGCGCTGAAGACCGGCAGGCGCCGGGTGGTGCGCGAGGAGGCCGAGGAGGCGGGGAGCGAGGCGTCGGAGCCGCCGCGCTTCAACAAGAAGGCCGCCGCGGTCGGGAGCTTCCTTGGGCTGGCGGCGGTGCTCGTGGTGTTCGGCGCGGCGCGCCTGATCGGCGGCCTGGGCGGCGGCGACGCGCCGACCGCCGGGGCCCCTGCGTCCGCCGAGGGCGCGCCGGCGCTGCCGGCGTCGTCGGGCGCGCCTGCCCTGCCGGCGGCCGCCGCGCCGGCGGCCGCGCCGGGCGGCGTGCTGACCGCGAACGTCCCGCTGTTCGGCGCGACGCCGCTGTCGACGACCGAGCCGGTGCCGCCGACGCCGCCGGCCGATCCGAGCGCGCTGGCCGGCGACCCGCTCGCGCAGCAGGCCGCGGCGGTCCCTGGCGGTCCCGGCGACGACGATGACGCGGAGGCGGACGACGACGAGCAGGAGAGCCCGCGCGAGTGGGGCCAGGGGACCGTGAGGAACCCCGTCGTGCTCAAGCTGAAGATGGACGGCCCCATCGACGACCTGAACGGCGCCGCCGGCGCGATGGGCTTCACGGTGTCGCTCCCCGATCGGCGCGCGCTGTCCTCGGGCAGCGGCCTCGCCCGCAAGGACAAGCGCATCGCGTCGGTGCGCGTGGTCAACACGCCGCACGGCGCGGAGATCACCCTGCAGTTCAAGGACGGCGTGCCCGCCTACAAGGCGAAGGCGCGCGGCGATCGACTGGAGATCTCGCTGGGCCGCGACGAGCCGAAGAAGGTCGCGTCCAAGTCGAAGTCCAAGAAGGACGACGACAAGAAGAAGAAGGGCGACAAGGGGAGCGACAAGAAGGACAAGGCGCGCTGAGGGCGACGCGCTAGGCGCTCGCGCAGCGCCGCTCGGAGCATCGCTCGCTATCCAGCCGCGGAGCGTTCGAAGGAACGCCTCGCGGCTGTGTCGTTTGCGTCACGGCGCGCGCCCGTGGCGCCCGATGCTCGCGTGCTCGGGATCGTGCCTGTCAGGAGCGAGGCCGCCACATCAAGGCGTGGCCGCGGGCGTCGGGCCTCGATCGTGAGGCTGTCCGTCGGTCGGCTTGCCGGGGGCGTAGGGGTTGAGGTCGTTCGTGTACAGGTCGCGGGCGTTCACCTGACCCGGGCGCAGCTCTCCGTCTCGGATCAGCCAGTCGATCCAGATCTGAAAGTCCCTGTCGTCCAGCACGCCGCCCTTTCCTGCGACGCCGTAGCTGCGCCAGTACTTGAGGATGCTGTCGTCCTCATTGCGGTTCCGCTTGCGGAGGATCGAGGCGAAGCGCGCGAGGACCTCCTCCCGCGGCGTGCTCTGCGTCCAGGCGATCGCCTTCGCCGTGGCCTCGACGAACTTGCGCGTGGCGTTCGGGTGCGCCTCGATGAACCTCGTGCTCATGACGTAGCTCCCGGCGGTGAACGCGCCGAACAGCTCATGATCGGTGGCGATCGCCCGGATGCCGCCGCGCTCGAGGGCCCGGTCGCGGTAGACGTTCCCGAGGATGGCGACCTCGACCTGCTTCTGTCGGAGCGCCTGTTCGCCGTTGACCGGCGGGATGACGACCAGGGTGACCTGCCGCGCCTCCGCGCCGAGCCCGCTGCGGAAGAGGTATTCCTTCGTCATGAACTCGCTGTGGGCGCCGAGCGTGTTCATGGAGATCTTCTTGCCGATGAGGTCCTGCGCCCCGCGGATCGGGCTGTCGTCGAGCACGTAGAACCCGCTCCAGAACTGCTCGTTCACGCCGTACGAGCCGAGGACCGAGCGGAGGGGCGCCTTGGCGGCGATCAGCTTGATGATGGCGCCGTTGAACGCGCTCCCGAAATCCGTGTCGCCGGTGACGACGGCCTGGATGCTCTGCGGGCCGCCGAGCACGTCCCCCACGTGCACCAGGCGGATGGGCGCGAGGTACCCGAGGTCCTCCGCCAGCTCGGGCGGCGACACCGCTCCCGGCGAGCCCTGATACCGGAGCTCCAGCGTCTCGATCTCGCGGCCGTCGTGCCACGCCCGCGCGGGTTCGGCCTTGCTGCAGGCGCCTGCGATGAGGGCGAGGAGCGCCGAGAGGAGCGTCAGCGCGCCCGGCGCGGAACGCCCGCGCGCCGGCGCCTCCGGGGAGCCCTGGAGAGGGGCCGTCTCACCACGAGTCGCTCGTGTCGGCATGATGGTTCTCGTCTCGTTCGAGGGATGGAGGAGCCGGCGCCGCGCCGTGCCGGCGGCCGTGACAGCAACCCATGTGCCGCCGCCCTGCGCTCCGGAATCCCTCCTCGCATCGCGCGCCGGCGCTCGGCTCCAGCGCTCCTTCCGTCGCAGCGCTGCACCGATCCGAGCAGCTCATCGCCCCCGCTGTTGCTCCCGCAGCAGCCCTGTCACACGGGACCGCGGCCTCTCCGAGGGGGCCGCGAGGCCGTAGGCCCTCGGAGGGGGTGTTCGTCGCGCGGTGTGGGGATGGGCCGATGTCTGAGCCTGGAGCCTTGTTCCTCCGGCTCTGCCGGAGGGACAAGGCTCCAGGCGAGTTCGGCGGGGCCCCACACCGCGCGACGAACACCCCCTCCGAGGGCCGGGCCGCTCTAGATGGATCCCCCCGGCCCCACCGGCGGCGGAATCGACCACTCCGCGCTGTCCGACAGCGTGGGCTCCGCCTCCTCCGCCGCGCTCCCGAAGAAATCCGCGACGTCGTGCCGCCGCGCCTCCGCGTCCGCCCGCCCGAGCTCGATGAGCTTCCGCGTGAACGACCCGTCGAACAGGAGGTAGCTCGCGAGATCCGCGTCGTTCTCCGCCCCCACGTCGACCAGCGACAGGAGCCGCCGCATCATCGCCGGCCCGCCCTGCACCTTGCCCGCCTTCACGTGCTCCGCCGCCAGGCGCCCGAGATCCACGCTCGGCCGCACCACCAGCGTCTCCACGCGCCGGTACGGCAGCGCCCCGCGCTGCGCCGCGGCCGCGTTGATCGAGGGCAGGAAATCCGGGCCGAACGCCCGCTCGCCGTCCTCGATCATGTGGTTCACCCGCGTCAGCACCTCGAAATCGGTCTGGATGTGGTCGAGCAGGAACGCGTTCAGCACCTTGCCGAGCACCAGCGCCATCCCCGGCGGCTTGCCGCTGTCGCCCGCGTCGATGCTCCGCACCTCCCGCGACAGCCCGATCGCCAGCACGTGCGTCGCCCCGAGCCGCAGCGCCGGCGCGATCGGCGTGTTCTGCCGCACGCCGCCGTCCATGTACAGATCGCGCCCGATGCGCACCGGCGGGAACAGGATCGGGATCGCCGCCGACGCGAGCGCGTGCGGCGGGCCGATCAGCGCGCCCCGGATGATCGTGCGCGGCGGCGCCGTCGTCGGCAGCGCGCCGTCCGGGCCCGTCTGCATGAAGATCACCGTGCGCCCCGTCCCGATCTCCGTCGCGGACACGCTCACCGCCGACAGGTACCCGTGGCGCAGCGTGCGCGCGATCGCCCGCCACGGGATCTCCCGCTCGACGAGCCGCTGCATCGGCGAGACGTCGAACAGCCCCACGCCCTGCGACCCGCCGCCGAACAGGAGCTTCGGCAGCGAGATCGCCTGCCGCACCCCGAAGCCGAGCACCGTCTCCAGCTTGAGCTGCGTCCAGAGGTTCACGAGCCGCCGGATGCCCAGCGTCGCGTCGTCGAGGTGCGCCGCGAGGTAGCACGCGTTCACCGCGCCGACCGACGTCCCGCACAGGATGTCGATGCGCGGCGGCGCCCCGCGGAGGCGGGCGAACGCGTCGAGCACGTACGACAGCACGCCGACCTCGTAGGCGCCCCGCGCCCCGCCGCCCGAGAGGATCACCGCGACCTTGCGCCGCGGCTTCGTCCCTGTCCTTCCGCCGGTACCCGTCATGCCATCTCCCCGCGGCGGAGCGGGTCGTGCCCCGCCGCCGGACCCTCGGCCTCCGCGGCGAGGATGCGCCGCACCACGGTGCGCTCCAGGAACAGCGCCCGGAGCCGCGCGTCGCGGATGTAGCCCGCCACCTGGCGCACGTGCATCCCGGCGCGGTGGTAGGCGTCCCCCGCGCTCGCCGGCGCCCCCTTCTGCAGCGCCGCGCAGCAGAGGTCGCGCACCTCGATGCCGTACTCGGAGCTGCTCGCCTCGACCGCGCCGAGCGCCGTCCGCGCGAGCAGCACCCCGGTGTGCACCTCGCCCGCGTCCACCCGGGACGCCGCCTCGATCGCCGTCGCGTGGGCGTGGTAGCTCATCAGCCCCTGCGACTCGGCGAGCTGCCGCGCCTCGGACGCGTTCGCGAGCGCCCCCTGGATGTCCCCGCGCGCCCTCGCGAGCAGGCCGCGCACGTTGCGCTCGTGGATCATGTCATAGACGCTGCCGGTCATCGCGATGAGCGCGCTCGCGTCGGCGCAGAGCGCGTGCGCGGCGTCGACGTCGCCCGCCTCGAGCAGGATCCCCGCCGAGCAGAGGAGCGTGTCGGCCCGCGCATCCTGGTCGTCATAGCGCTCGTGCGCCTCCCGCGCCCGCTTCATGTACGCGAGGCTACGCTGCAGATCGCCGAGCTTTGCATACGCGTGGCCGATGTTGCTCAGCGTCTTCGCGATCTGGAACCGCCCCCCGATCGCGAGATCGATGGAGATCGACGAGAGCCCGACCGCGATCGCGTCCTCGAAGCGCTCCAGCACGAACATCGCCACCGCGAGCGAGTTCTTCGCGCGCGCCTCGCTGCGCCGCGCCCCCACCGCGCGGAACACCGCGATCGCCTCGGCGTAGGCCTCCACCGCCTCCTGCACGCGGCCGACCCGGCGCAGCAGCACCCCCTTCGTGCGCAGCACCTCCGCGCGCGCCCGCGGCGTCAGCCCGCCCGTGTGCGTCACGCGCAGCGCCCGGTCGGCCGCGCTGATGGCGCCCTGGACGTCGCCGAGCTCGCGCAGCACCTCGGACAGGATCGTCAGCGCCTCGACCTCGAGCGCGGGGCGGCGCGCGATGCGCGCGATCTCGGCGGCGCGCTGGGCCACCGGCAGGCCGCGCGCGAGGTGGCCGTCGTCGAGGTCGAGCCGCGCCGTGCGCACGAGCGCGAGCGCCGCCCAGCGCGCCTGCCCGCTCTCCTTCGCGAGCTGGCGCAGCGACGCGAGGTGCTTGCGCCGCTCGCGGCGGCGGCCGAGGTGGCGGAAGATCGCCTCCAGCGCCTCGTGCGCGATCATCCGGCGGGTGTCGCCGGTCGGCAGCAGCGACAGCGCCCGCTCGTAGTACCGGCGCGAGAGCTGCGCCTGGTGCCCCGCGCGCGCGGCCCGCGCCGCGTCGAGGTAGAGCTCGGCCGCCGGCCCGGGCGCCTCGCCGCGCGCGAGGTGCTGCGCCACGATCGCGGCCGAGAGCCCCTGCGCCAGCGGCGTCGTCGACAGGTGCTCGCCGAGCCGCCGGTGCATGCGCACGCGGCTCGAGCTGTCGAGCGCGAGGTAGGCGACGTCGCGCACGAGCGGGTGCCGGAAGTCCACCGCCCCGGCGCGGCGATCGCACAGGCCGCGCGCGCAGAGGCGCGTCACCGCCTCGTCGTCCGCGAGCCGGGTCAGGTTCAGGATGTCGTCCTTGAGCAGCGGGCCCCCGGCGACCGCGAGCCAGTTCACGACGTCGTGCTCCGCGGGCGGCAGCTCGCGCAGGCGGTCGCCGATGAGCTGCTCCAGCGTCGACGGGAGCGGCTCGCCGCGGTCGCCGGTCCGGTCGTGGCGGACGAGCTCGTGCCGCCCGCCCGGGTGCTCGACGATCTCGAGCGTGCCCCGCTCCAGCAGCGCGTCGACCATCTCGAGCAGGAAGAACGGGTTGCCGGCGACGCGGGGCACGAGCTCGCCGCAGACGGCGGCCACGCCCTCGCGCACGCCGAGGCGGGCCTCCACGAGGCGCATCTGCTCCTCGGCGCTGAGCCCGCGGAGCTCGATCCGCACGAGCCCCTCGATGAACGGGGTCACGCGCTCCTCGGGGCGGGTGAGGAGCAGGACGAGGACCGGGAGCCGCTCCGAGCGCTGCTTCAAGAGCTCCGAGATGAGCTCCAGGCTCGGCCGATCGGCCCACTGGAGGCCGTCGATGACCACGACGAGCGGCTGGTGGCGCGCCAGCGAGCCGAGCAGGTACTTCACCCCGCGCGCCACCATGTCGCGGCCGTAGGCGGTCGCGTCCTCCTCGGGGTGCTCGACCTGCTTGCCCGTGACGAGCTCGGCGAGGCGCGTGACGAGGCGCGCCCCGAGCGGCGAGCGCGCGATCGGCCCGAGCAGCGCGCGGATGACGTGCGCCGCGTCGTCGATCGCGTGGTCGAGCCCCATCCCGGTCACGTCGCGGAGCACGTCGCACACCGTGGCGAGCGGCAGCTCGCTCTTCACCGGCGAGCACTCGACGTGCAGCACGCGCGCCTCGCCCGGCAGCTCCGAGAGGAACGTCGAGATGAGCGCGCTCTTGCCGATGCCCATCTCGCCGACGATGACGCGCGCCACCGACGTGCCGCGGAGCGCGCCGCCCAGCGGGCTGGGCGGCTTGCCCGACATGCTCGGCGGCGGGTCGCTCTCGCCGAAGCGCGGCGGGGGCTGCGTGGGCTCACTGAGCGCCTTCACGGGCGGCGAGACCGCCTTGTGGTAGGCCGCGTGCAGGTCGGCGCGCTCGGCGTCGCGCCCCACGAGATCGTTCGGCGAGAGCGCGATCTCGGCCATGCGCTCCTCGCGCGTCAGCGGGCGCTGCAGCGCGTAGAGCCGCATCTGGTGCGGGACCGGGTAGGCCTGCGCGTCGTCGAGGTCGAGCGACGGCGCGTCGCCCCAGCGGAAGTCGCGCCGGACGAGGCGGTAGACGCCGCCCGCGACCCACGTCTTGCCGAACGGGGTGCGGCTGCCGAGGCGCTCGGCGAGGAAGTTCGCGGGCTCCTTGAGCGCGTGGTTGATGAGGTGCCCCTGCTCGTCGCGCTCGCCGTACGCGATGCCGCGGACGATGCCGATCGCGGCGCGCAGCTCGACGGGCAGGTCCTCCGACGCGCCCGCGAGCGCCTCGTGCACGTCGACCGCGAGCGACGCGGCGTCGGCCGCGGCGCGCGACGGGTTGGCGAGCAGGCCGACAACGGCGCGCGCGCTCGCGTGCGACTCCCACGACCAGATCGCCCCGTGCTTGAAGGCGATCGCGTCGAGCGTCGTGCGGATCGAGCGCCCGCTGCGCCTGCCCGCGAGCCGCCCCTGCGCCCCGAGCAGCGCGTCGACGCCCTCGATGCGCATCGTCACCACGGCCACGTGGCGCACCTCGCGCACGACGCGCGGCGCGCCGGTGCCCTCGACGTCGCCGCCCGTGCGCGCGGCCGGCACCGCCGCGAGCGTCTGCGGCTGCGCCTCGGAGCCCGCGTCCTGCTCCTCTTCCTTGGCGCCCCCGGCGGCGTGCGCGCGCGCCTCCTGCTCGCGCTCGCGGCCGAGCAGGTGGCCCACGGTCTGCTCGACCGAGGCGTTGTCGACGAGCTCCTGCTTCGCGAGCAGCACGCGCGCGATCGCCCCCGCGAGGTCGCGCGCCGTCTGGAAGCGGTCCTCGGGCGCGCCCGCCATGGCGCGCATCACGATCGCCTCGAGCTCCGCGGGGATGTCGGGCGCGTGCGCGGACGGGGGCTCGAAGAGGCCCTCCTTGACGGCCTGGAGCAGCGCCTCGTCGTCGAGCTTGCCGTACGGCGAGCGCATGGCGAGCAGCTCGTAGAGCACGACGCCGAGCGCGTAGATGTCGCTCCGCCGGTCGACGCGCTCGCCGCGCGCCTGCTCGGGCGACATGTACCCGAACTTGCCCTTCAGCACGCCGGGCTCCTCGCGGAAGAGGTTCGCGCTGGCGATGCCGAAGTCGGCGATCTTCACGACCCCCTCGAACGAGATCAGGATGTTCTGCGGCGAGACGTCGCGGTGGACGATCGCGAGCGGCATGCCGCCCTCGTCCTTGCGCTCGTGGGCGTAGTGCAGCCCCTTGGCCGCCTCGGACATGATGAACGCCGACACGAGCGGCGGGATCCGCGACTCCTTCTGCTGGGCGGCCCGCATCAGCTTGCCGAGGTCGAAGCCCTCGACGTACTCCATCGAGAGGAGCAGCCCGTCCTCGCCGTGGTCGGAGAACTCGTAGACCTGGACGATGTTCGGGTGGTTCAGGCGCGTCGCGAGGTGCGCCTCCTCGACGAACATCGCGCGGAAGCGCCGCGACGACCCGTGCGCGGGGAGGATCCGCTTGACGACGAGGAGCTTGTACGTCCCCTCGGCGCCGCGCTTCTTGGCGAGGAAGACCTCCGCCATGCCGCCAGCGCCGAGGCGGCGCTGGATCTCTAGGTCGGCGAGCTGGGACGGGGGCTTGGCCATGCAGCGAAGCGGCGCGCGGGCGCCGCGGCTGGGAGGCGCCGGGCGCGGTGGATCAGGGTGACCGAGGAGGTGAAGGACCGCGCGCGGTCCCCCGATCCGTGGGAGGACTACGGGTTCACCCGCATGGTAGCGTCCCGCCCGCGTCTTCGGGGAGACAACCATGGTGGAAAGGCGAATCTTTCTGGGCGGGTCGGGGATCCGCACCGGGGGTGAGCCTGTCTGGGCGCCGCGCCGCCACGGTCGCGCCGCCGTCCACCACCGGCCCTGAGTTTTCGCTTGCAAGGCGCCCCGGCGCGGCGCTTGCAGACGTGCAAACGCCTGCCTGCTGCCGCCGCCGAGCGCCGCGGGCTGCTGCCCCAGAGACACCCGCTGCTGCCCGAGAGGCACCGACTGCTGCCCGGGAGACAAAACCGATTGCCGGGAAAGCTGTCGTCTGTTAAAACGGATGCCGCGTCTGTGATGTGAGACGCCGGGCGTCCGACCCTGGGCCACTGGCACCTTCGGTGGTGGGGTCGCGTGCGTGCTTGCGTGCGCGCGCGCCTGAAAAACAAGAGGACTCGTAATGGACATTCGCGTGACAGAGGCGGACGTCGTCGTCGTGGGCGGCGGCAGCGCAGGCTCCACCGCGGCGGTGGAGGCGCAACAGCGGTTGCCTCGGGGGAGGGTCGTCCTCCTCGAGAAGGCGCATATCAAGCGGAGCGGCGCGATCGCGATCGGCATGGATGGCCTGAACAACGCGATCATCCCCGGTCACTCGACGCCGGAGCAGTACGTGAAGGAGATCACGGTGGCCAACGATGGCATCGTGAACCAGCGCGCCATCTACGAATATGCGCGGAACAGCTTCGCGATGATCCAGGAGCTCGACTCGTGGGGCGTGAAGTTCCAGAAGACGCGCTCGGGCGATTTCGACGTCAAGAAGGTCCACCACAACGGGAGCTACGTGCTCCCGATGCCGGAGGGCTACGATCTCAAGAAGATCCTCACCCGCATGGTCAAGCGCGCCGGGGTGCGCGTCGTCAACCGCGTCATGGCGACGCGGATCCTCGTGTCGGACGGGCAGGTCGCCGGGGTGATGGGCTTCGACACGCGGGAGGGCCACATCGAGGTGATCAAGGCGCGGGCGGTGATCCTCTGCTGCGGCGCCTCCGGGCGGCTCGGGCTGCCGGCGTCAGGCTATCTCCACGGGACGTACGAGAACCCCTCGAACGCCGGAGACGGCTACTCGATGGCGTACCACGCGGGCGCCGAGCTCACCGGCATCGAGTGCTTCCAGATCAACCCGCTGATCAAGGACTACAACGGTCCGGCGTGCGCCTACGTGACCGGCCCGCTCGGCGGACACACGGTCAACGCGAAGGGGCACCGCTTCATCGAGAGCGATTACTGGAGCGGGCAGATGATGCTCGAGTTCTACCGGGAGCTCCACTCCGCGAACGGCCCTGTGTACCTGAAGCTCACCCACCTCGCGCAGGAGACGATCACCGAGGTCGAGCGGGTCCTCCACCAGACGGAGCGCCCGAGCCGCGGGCGCTTCCACGAGGGGAGGGGGCACAGCTACGCGAACGATCTCGTCGAGATGCACATCTCCGAGATCGGCCTGTGCAGCGGGCACAGCGCGTCGGGGGTGTGGGTCAACGAGAGGGGCGAGACCACCGTGCCCGGGCTCTACGCCGCCGGCGACATGGCGTGCGTGCCGCACAACTACCTGCTCGGCGCGCTCACCTACGGGAAGATCTGCGCCCAGAACGCGCTCGATTACCTCGATCGCACGCCCGCGATCGAGCCGCTCGCCTCCGCGGTCGACGCCGAGCGAGAGCGCATCCTCGCCCCGCTGTCCCGCAAGAGCGGGGTGGCGCCTCACCAGTACGAATACAAGGTGCGTCGCCTCGTGAACGATTACCTCCAGCCGCCCAAGACCGGCAACCGGATGACGCTCGGGCTCGAGTACTTCCTGCGGGCGAAGGACGAGCTCGAGGAGGTCACCGCCGCGAGCCCGCACGAGCTCATGCGGGTGATGGAGTGCCATTTCATCCGCGACTGCGCGGAGATGGCCGCGCGCGCCTCGCTGTTCAGGACCGAGAGCCGCTGGGGCCTCTACCACTATCGGCTCGACTTCCCCGAGATGGACGATCGCCGCTGGTTCGCGCACGTGAACCTGAAGAAGGACGAGGGCGGCGAGATGGTCGCATTCAAGCGCCCGGTGGAGCCCTATCTCTTCCCGATCGACGACGGCGAGCGCAAGACATACCAGCAGCTGCGCATCCCCGCCGAGGAGCAGCGCGCGTCGCTCTGACGCGCCGAGAGGTCAATCCATGGGTCACCTTCCCAACAGAGAGTCCGTCAAGGCCCAGCGCGCGCGGACCGCGGGCAACGCCGAGGCCGTCGTCCGGTTCGATCTGCCGGTCGTGGTCGACGAGGCGTCCTGCATCAAGGGCTGCCGCATCTGCATCGACTCGTGCCCTGTCGACTGCATCGCCGTGAACCCGGAGACGGGCAAGGCGCACATGGCCTACGACGAGTGCTGGTATTGCCTCGCGTGCGAGATCGATTGCCCCAAAGAGGCCATCACCGTGAAGATCCCCTTTCTCATTCGTTGATGACGGAGCCGGAGACGACATGACCCATCCGTCCCTTGCGCAGGAGCTGGAGAGCGTCCTGCGCGATCCCGACCCCGGCGCGCGCCAGCTCGCGCTGACCCAGCTCGAGGACCTCTCGGATCCGGAGATCGTGCGCCCGCTCATCGAGGCCGTCCGCGACGAGGACCCCACCGTGCGCGCCCTCGCGCTCGGGCACCTCGAGGACCTCGGCGACCCCCGCGCGGTGCCGGCCGTCATCAGGGCGCTCGAGGACGAGGAGACCCACGTGCGCGAGGCGGCCGCCGCGGCGCTCCGCGAGTTCCGCGGGGCCGACGCCGCCACCCACCTGATTGACGCAATGCGTCATGGGCCGCCGTTCGCGCGGGTCTCGGTCATCGTGGCGCTCCGCGAGCTCCGCGATCCGCGGGCGCTCGCGCCCCTCGAGGGCGCGCTCGAGGACCCCGCGCCCGAGGTGCGGCGCGAGGCGGTCCTCACCCTGGCCTACCTGCGGCGGCCCGAGGCGGCGCCCGCGCTCCGGGCGCGCCTGCGGGATCCCGACGCGCAGGTGCGGCAGGTCGCCGTCGGCGCGATCGACGCGCTCGATCCGGCCGGCGCCCCCGCGCTCGTCCAGGATTTCATCGCGCTGCTCTCGGACCCCGACTGGCGGGTCCGCGTCGAGGCCGCCATCGTGCTCGGCCGCTCGGGGCACGGCCTCGCCGTGCCGCACCTCAGGAGCGCGCTCGACGACGGCGCCTGGCAGGTCCGGAAGGAGTCGGCGCTCGCGCTCGGGCGGCTCCGGGCCGCGCCGGCCGTGCCGGACCTGGTCCGGCTGCTCGGGAGCGACCTCCCGGATCTCCGCCGCGCCGCCGCCCAGGCGCTCGGCGAGCTCAAGGCGGCGGTCGCCGAGGCGCCGCTGCACCGGCTGCTCGGCGACACCGACGTCGAGGTGCGCAAGGCGGCGACCCGCGCGCTCGACGCCATCCGGGCGGTCGCCGGACGACATGAGACCTTCGCGAGGGACTGAATCGATGATCCACGGTATTCGCGCGCTCCTGCTCCTCGCGGCGGTCCTCGTCGGCCTGTCGTGCAAGCCGGACGCGAAGCAGACGATCCGCATCGCCATCGGGACGCAGGACACGACCATCAACTGCGCGACCGGCGGGCTCCTGATCCGGGAGCTCAAGCTGCTCGAGAAGCACCTGCCGAGGGACGGCAAATACAAGGACGTCACCTACGAGATCGAGTGGAAGGACTTCACCTCCGGGCCGCCGCTGACGACCGAGATGGTGGCCGAGAAGCTCGACATCGGCGCGATGGCCGATTTCCCCGGCGTGCTGAACGGCGTGGCGCACCAGAAGCAGGGCAGCCGCAGCCTCTACATCGCCACGCTCTCCGGCAGCGCGCTGGGCAGCGGCAACGGCGTGGTCGTGCCGATCGACTCGCCGGCGCAGGGCCTGAAGGACCTCAAGGGCAAGCAGATCTCCGTCCCGTTCGGCTCGTCCGCGCACGGCATGCTGCTCCGGGCGATCCGCGATCTCGGCTGGGATCCGGACAGGGACGTCACGCTCGTCTCGCAGTCGCCCGAGGTCGGCGGCTCCTCGCTCAAGGCGGGGAAGATCGACGCGCACGCCGACTTCGTCCCCTTCGCGGAGCTGTTCCCGTTCCGCGGCTTCGCCCGGAAGATCTACGACGGATCCAGCGTGAAGGTGCCGACCGCGCACGGCGTGCTCGTGCGCGCGGCCTACGCCGAGAAGCACCCGGAGATCGTCGTGGCGTTCCTCAAGGCGGCGCTCGAGGCGGACCGCCTGTTCGCGGAGGAGCCCGAGAAGCACAGCGAGCTCATCGAGAAGGTGACCGGCGTGGACGCGGAGGTCGCCTACATGTTCCACGGCCCGCTCGGCATCCAGACGCGCGACTTCACGATCAAGCCCGAGGTCCGCCGCGCCCTCCAGGTCGCCGTGGACACGCTCACGCTGCTCAAGCGCACGGACACGACCCTCGACGTGGGCCAGTTCGTCGACGACCGCTTCATCCGGCGCGCGGCCGAGGAGCTCGGGCTCGACTACGAGGCGCGGCTCGCGAGCTACGCGAAGCTCCCGCTGACCGGCGGCGACGCCGCGTCCGGCGAGCCGATCGCCGAGCCGACGCTCGCCGCGCAGATCTGGGTCGCGGGCGAGCCGAAGGTGCGCGCGTACCGGAGCCCGGCCTCCGCGCTCGCCGCGCTCGCGCAGCTCACGGCCGAGGGCAAGGAGATCCGCGTCGTCTTCGTCCACGATCGCGAGAGCGGGGTGAAGCTCCTGGCCGATCGCGCGTGGTACGCGCGGCGCCCCGACGGGAGCGTCTCCGCGTTCCTGGCGAAGGAGGACGCCGCGCGGTGGGCCGCCGAGAACGCCGCGGCGGTCGTCGACTTCGCGACCTTGCGGGGCGAGGCCGCGAAGCTCACGGCGGTGGCGCCGTGACGATGATCTCCGAGCACACAGCGCCGCCCCGGGTGGGCCTCGGCGGCCGCGCGGGCTTCGCGCCGCCCCGGGGGACCGCGGCCCCGCGGAGCGCGCCTCCGGCGGCGGCGGGCGCGCTCCAGCAGGCGAAGCGCCCGCGGCTCCACCTGCGCCGCGCGTGGCTGCGCGCCCTGTCCGTGGCCGCGTGCGTCGCCCTCTGGCAGTGGGCGTCCGCGTCGCGCGCGGATCTCGGCGTCGTCACGTTCACCAACGTGCCCGCGCCGACCGAGATCCTCGTCGCGGCGCGGGACCTCCTCGGCTCGCCGAAGCTCTGGCTGCACCTCTGGAGCAGCGTGCTCCGCGTGCTCGCCGGCTTCGCGGCCGCGGGCGTCACGGGCGTCGCGCTCGGGCTCGTCATCGGCAGGTCGCGGCTCGCCGAGGACACCCTCCTGCCGCCGCTCGAGGTCCTGCGCCCCATCCCCGGCGTCGCCTGGCTCCCGCTCGCGATCCTGATGTTCCCGTCGGCCGAGCTGAGCATGATCTTCATCACGTACATCGGCGCGCTGTTCCCGATCCTGCTCGCGACGATCCACGGCGTGGGCGCCCTCGACCCGCGGCTCATCGCGAGCTCCCGCAGCCTCGGCGCGCGCCCGTTCCGCCTCTTCCTCGAGGTCGTCCTGCCGGGCGCGCTGCCCAGCATCATCACCGGGATGAGCATCGGCATGGGCACGTCCTGGTTCTGCCTCGTGACCGCCGAGATGATCGGCGGCCAGTACGGCATCGGCTACTTCACCTGGGAGTCCTACAACCTGCAGCGCTACCCGGACATCGTCCTCGGCATGCTGCTCATCGGCCTCCTCGGCATGCTGAGCAGCGCGCTGGTCAAGCGGGCCGGCGTCTGGCTCACCCCCTGGCACCGACCCGAGGAGAACGCACGATGACGCCCGCAGCGCGCCCCGGGATCCCCGGGGGTACCGTGGAGATCCGCGGCCTGTCCGTCGCCCTCGGGGCGGGCCCCCGCCGCGTCGAGGCGGTGCGGGATCTCGATCTGACCGTCGAGGGCGGCGAGCTCGTGAGCCTGCTCGGCCCGTCCGGGTGCGGCAAGTCGACGATCCTGAACGCCGTCGCCGGGTACGTGACGCCGGAGCGCGGCAGCATCGTCGTCGGCGGCGAGCGGGTCGAGGAGCCCGGGCCGGAGCGCGGCATGGTGTTCCAGCAGTGCTCGTTGCTCCCCTGGAAGACGG
The DNA here is from genome assembly GCF_051524405.1 of Sorangium sp. So ce119. Classification (NCBI taxonomy): domain Bacteria; kingdom Pseudomonadati; phylum Myxococcota; order Polyangiales; family Polyangiaceae; genus Sorangium; species Sorangium sp. So ce119. Next base: position 2,614,835 of record NZ_CP150310.1, read on the forward strand.
TGCTGAACAACGTCGGCTTCGGCCTCAAGATGCGCGGCGTCCCGGCCCGCGAGCGCGCGGAGGCGTCCCGGCGCCTGCTCGACCTCGTGGGGCTCTCCGGGTTCGAGGACGCGTACCCGTCGCAGCTCTCGGGCGGCATGCAGCAGCGGGTCGAGATCGCGCGCGTCCTGATCAACGAGCCGCGGGTCGTGCTGATGGACGAGCCGTTCAGCGCGCTGGACGCCCAGACCAGGCTCTCGATGCACGAGCTGCTCCTCGACGTGTTCCGCCAGGTGCGCACCACGGTGCTGTTCGTCACGCACGACATCGACGAGGCCATCTTCCTGTCCGACCGCATCGCCCTCATGACCCGCCGCCCCTGCCGCGTCGGCGCCGAGATCGCGGTGCCGTTCGGGAGGCCGCGGAGCGCCGCGATCGTGGGCTCGAGCGAGTTCGCCGCGATCAAGCGGCGGTGCCTCGAGGCGCTGAGCGATGAGCGCGCGATCACCACGACGCCCGCGGCGCGTGAGCGGGATCGCGTATCCGCTTGATGTTCCATGCGCTTTTCCTTACTACCGAGCCGAGAGGAGTGATCCCCATGCTCAAGAGATTCCTGCGGGTGACCGACTTGCCGCCCCCGGCCTCGGCCGCGCTGCTCGCGCTTCGCGTCGTCACCGGCATCGCCTTCATCTTTCACGGCTGGGGGAAGATCCAGAACCCCTTCGGCTGGATGGGGCCCGACGCCCCCGTTCCGGGGTTCTTGCAGGCGCTCGCCGCGCTCTCCGAGGTCGGCGGCGGCCTCGCCTGGATCCTCGGCCTCCTCACGCCGCTCGCGTCGCTCGGCATCGCCGCCACCATGGCCGTCGCGGTCCTCTCGCACGTGACGCGGGGCGACCCGTTCTTCGCGATGGGCAGCGGCTCGTACGAGGTGGCGGCGGTCTACCTCTGCATCGCCCTCGTGCTGCTCCTCGTCGGCCCGGGGCGGTTCTCCGCCGACGCGGCGATCTTCGGGCGAAAGAGCTGAGCTGAGCGCCCGCGCGGCGTGACCCGCCCGCGTGGAGGGGCGCGCTCGGCGTCTGGCGCCCCGGAGCGCGCCCGACCATCGCGGCGGTAGGGCCGCGCCGCGCGCTCCTCGTTTCCCGCCGCGCACCGAGCACGGCGCCCTGTCCCGGCGCTATACACCCCGAGCGGGAGGGGACGCTGATGGGGGAGGGGGGGTCGACCGAGCGATCGGGCCGCGCGCCGCTCGGCGTCGTCGTCGGCGCGGCCTGCTCGGTCCTCGCGGGGTGCGCGGCCCTGCTGGGCTGGTGGACGCGGGAGACCGCGCTCACCTCGATCGCGCGCGGCTGGCCGAGCATGGTGCCCAACACCGCGGTCACCCTCATCCTGGCCGGCCTGTCGCTCGGGCTGCTCGGCCGCGAGGGGCGCTCGGCGCCGCTCCGCCAGCTCGGGCAGGCGAGCGCCGCCGCCGTCGCGGCCCTCGCCCTCGCCCCCCTCGCGGAGTACGTCTTCGGGTGGGATCTCGGCGTCGATCGCCTGCTGTTCCCGGCGCGCGTGGACTTCCCGAGCAGGTTCCCCGGCAGGCCGTCGCCGAACACCGCGCTCTGCTGCGCCCTGATCGGCGCGGCGCTCCTCTCGCTGCCCGTGAAGACGCCGCGCGCCTGCCGCCGCGCGGTGGTCTGCGTGCTGGCGGCCGCGGCGCTCGCGCTGACGGCGCTCAGCGGCTACCTGCTCGGCGTCGGCTATTTCTACGGGCTGCCGCCGCTGTTCCCGTTCACGGGCATGGCGCTCCACACCTCGATCGCCCTGCTCGCGCTGTCCGCCGGGATCCTCGCGGCGCGGCCCGATTGCGGCGCGTTCGCCGTGCTCACGTCCAGCGCGCCCGGAGGCGCCCTGCTGCGGCGCCTCCTGCCCTTCGTCGTCCTCGTCCCGATCGTCCTCGGCCGCCTCTTCCTGATCGGCGCGGATCGAGGGGCTTACCCGATCGCCGCGTCGTTCGCGCTCGCCTCGGCCGTCACGACGCTCTTCCTCGCGACCGTGCTCTGGATCGGCGCGGCGCACCTGAACCTCGTCGACCAAGCGCGGCGCCGGGCCGAGGAGGCGCGCGCCTTCCTCGCGGCCCTCGCGCACTCCTCGGACGACGCCGTGATCGGCGCCGACCTCGACGGGACCATCCTGAGCTGGAACCCCGCCGCGGCGCGCCTCTACGGCCACAGCGCCGGGGAGGTGATCGGGCGCAAGGTGCTCGCCCTGTACCCGCCCGAGCTCGCCGCCGAGGCCGAGGCGCACCTCGAGCGCCTGCGCCGCGGCGAGCGCTTCGAGCACTTCGAGACCGCCGGCCGGACCAGGGACGGGAGGACCATCGACGTCGAGGTCACCGTGTCGACCATCGCGGACGAGGACGGGCGCATGACCGGCTTCTCCTCGATCTGCCGCGACATCGGGCGCCGCAAGGCGATGGAGGCCGCCGTCGAGCGCGCCCACGCGGCGGAGCGGCGCCTGCGATCGCAGCTCGAGGCCATCGGCGCCGCGAGCGCGGCGGTGACCGAGGCCCTCGCGAGCCTGTCGCGCTCCGACCTGCCCTCCGTGCTGGAGGTGATCGCGCTCCACGCGAAGGGGATCTCGGGCGCCGACTACGCGGCGATCGGCATCTCGGAGGACGACCGGCGGCCGTTCGACCCGTGGGTCCCGTGCGGCGTCGCCGCCGAGGAGGCCGCGCAGCTCCGCACGCCGCCGCGGCCCGTCGGCGTCCTCGGCGCGGTGGCCCGCGGCGAGCGCCCGGTCCGCCTCGACGACGTCCGAGCGCACCCCGACTTCATCGGGCTGCCGCCGCACCACCCGCCGATTCACGCCTTCCTGGGCGTGCCGTTCCGCTTCCAGGACCGGACCGTGGGCAACCTCTACCTCGCCAGGCGCCCCGGTCGCCCGCCGTTCGACGAGGACGACGAGCGGGCCGTCGCGCTGCTCGCCGAGCGGACGTGCGCCGCGATCGAGACGGCGCGGCTCTACCGCTCCGAGGCGAGCGAGCGCCGGCGGCTCCAGGCGGTCGTCGAGCAGATGCCCGAGGCGGCGCTCCTGGCCGACGCGGAGGGGCGGCTCATCACGTGCAACAGGCTCGCGATGAAGTACGCGGTCCGCCGCGAGGGCGAGCGCGACCCCTGGGACAACGCGGCGCTCTTCGACCTCCGATCCCCGTCGGGAGAGCCCGTGGACTGGCCCGATCGCCCGCTGACCCGGGCCCTCTGCCGGGGCGAGGTCGTGACGGGCGCCGAGGGGCTGCTCTGGAGCGCCGCCGAGCGCGCGTTCGTCCCTGTGCTGGTCAACGCCGCGCCGGTGCGCTCGGACGACGGCGAGATCCAGGGCGCCGTCACGGTCTTTCAGGACATCACGGCGCTCAAGGAGATGGAGCGGCAGCGCCAGGAGTGGACAGGCATCATCGCGCACGACCTCCGCCAGCCCATCCAGGTCATCGCGACCGCGAGCCATCTCCTGCGCCGCCGGCTCGGCGCGCTGCCCGCCGCGGACAGCGAGAAGCAGATCGGGAGGATCTCCGACTCGGTCGACCGGCTGCGCCGCATGATCGACGACCTCCTCGACGCCTCGCGCATCGAGGCGCGGCAGCTCACGCTGGATTGCCGCCCGGTGGATCTCCGCGCGCTCCTCGGGGAGATCGTCGAGCGGTCGGCCGGGGCGACCGAGGGCCACGCCGTGCGCCTGGACGTGCAGGGCGACGTGCCCGCCGTCCGGGCGGACCCGGGGCGGCTCGAGCAGATCGTGACCAACCTGCTCTCGAACGCCGCCAGGTACGGTGAGCCGGGGCGCGACATCGTCGTCGCCATCCGCGCCGGGGCGGCCGGCGCGCACATCGCCGTCAGCAACCAGGGCCCGGGCATCGCGGAGGCGATGCTCCCGCACCTCTTCAAGCGCTTCTGGCGCGCGCCCGAGCGCGGGCCGCGCCGCGTCCGCGGGGCCGGCCTCGGCCTCTACATCACGCGGGGGCTCGTGGAGGCCCACGGCGGGAGCATCTCCGTCGAGAGCACCCCCGGGGCCACGACGACATTCCACGTCACCGTGCCGTTCGCGCGGGGGTCCGCGCGCGCCGCCGAGACGTAGCCGCCCCGCGACGGGCTCCTGCGCGGAGAGCATGCAGCCGACTGCCCGCTTGGCGAGCTCGGCAATCAAAGCGGGCTCGTCAGTTGAACATGCGAGCTCGTCCGTGGTATTCGCGAGTTTCGTTACACCGATGCTCGTTCTCCGACTTCGGCTTTGCGCTACCACCATCCTTTCGCAGTATTCTGTGCTCAGGCCGCTCAGAATGATCGCAGAAGGAACTTCCTGAGGTTCGTATCCTTGCTACACCTGAGATCCGCTCCGGCCCGACGTCGGGGTAGTGAGGTGGCGCAGCAGTGAATTCCTGGTTCTTGCAGGTGGGTAGGCGGCTGGGGCCCGCGGGGCGTCGGCTTTGGGCACTCGGGATCATGGGGGTGGTGCTCGCGGTGACTCTCGGGTTCGCGCTCCGCGCGGCGCCCAGCGAGCGTGCTGCGACGTACACGGAGCTCCTCCAGATCGCGCAGACGGGGCAGGCGACCGCGGTCGAGGTGAGCGGAGATCGCTTCTTCGTCCGCCAGGCGGGCGGCGTCGCCGTCACCGCCGTCGTCGATGAGCCGACGCTCCGGCAGGAGCTCGTCTCCCGGTTCGCGAGCGCCGGCGCCTCGGTCGACTTCGCCTCTCGCGAGGAGAAGTCGCGCGCGGCCGCCGCGGTGCTCCCGGTGGTGGTCCTCGCCGCCGTCGGCTTCGCGCTCTACTCGGTGAGCCGGCGCCGCAGCCCGAAGGTCTTCACCGAGGCCAAGGCCGGGGCGACGCGGTCGCCCGTCCGCTTCGCCGACGTCGCGGGCATGCAGGAGGTCAAGCAGGAGCTCGCCGAGACGGTCGAGTTCCTGAAGAGCCCCGAGCGCTTCGCGCGCCTCGGCGGCCGCCCCCCGCGCGGCGTGCTGCTGACGGGCGAGCCCGGGACCGGCAAGACGCTGCTCGCGCGCGCCGTCGCCTCCGAGGCGGGCGTGCGGTTCCTCTCGGCGTCGGGGTCGAGCTTCCAGGAGATGTTCGTCGGCGTCGGGGCCTCCCGCGTCCGCGCGCTCTTCGCCGAGGCGCGCAAGGCCGCCCCGTGCATCGTGTTCATCGACGAGATCGACGCCGTGGGCCGGGCCCGCGCGAAGGGGCAGGGCGACTCCGCCTCTGCGGAGCACGACCAGACGCTGAACCAGCTCCTCGTCGAGATGGACGGGTTCGATCACGCGACCGGCATCGTGGTCATCGCGTCGACCAACCGCGTCGACATGCTCGATCCCGCGCTGCTCCGGCCGGGCCGCTTCGATCGCAAGATCACCGTGCCGCTCCCCGACGTGCGCGGCCGCGAGGAGATCCTCAACGTCCACGCCGGGCCGATCCCGCTCCAGGGCGAGGTCGATCTCGGCACCATCGCCCGCAGCACCCCGGGCTTCTCGGGCGCCGATCTGGCGAACCTGCTGAACGAGGCGGCCATCCTCGCGGCCCGCGAGGGCGCCGAGGCGGTGGACTTCACGCACATCGACCGCGCGCGCGACCGGGTGCTCATGGGCCTGGAGCGCAAGGGCGTGCTGATCGACGAGGACGAGCGCTACGCGACGGCGGTGCACGAGGCCGGCCACGTCGCGGTCGGGCTCCTCGCGAAGAACTGCGATCCGGTGCACAAGGTGTCGATCCTGCCGCGCGGCCGCGCGCTCGGCGTGACCCAGGCGATGCCCGAGAAGGATCGGCTGATGTACCGGAAAGAGTACCTCGAAGATCAGATCTGCATGCTGATGGGCGGCCGCGCCGCCGAGATGGTCATCCTCGGGACGATGACGGCCGGCGCCTCGGACGACATCCAGCGCGCCGCGACGATCGCGTGGAAGATGGTCGCCGAGCTCGGCATGAGCCACCTCGGCCCGATCTGCGTCGGCGACGGGCACCCCTCGCGCAGCCCGGCCCTGCTCGACCGCGTCGACGAGACGGCGCGGGCGCTCACGGACTCGCAGCTCGCGCGCGCCGTCGACATCGTGAAGTCCCGGCGAGGCGAGATCGAGGTCCTCGTCCAGGCGCTCCTCAAGAAGGAGACGCTCGGCAGCGACGAGATCGAGGCCTGCTTCCCGGCCGACCGACGCCGGCGCGCCGCCCAGGAAGCCGCCTGATCCCCCGCGGGCGCCTGGAGAGCGCTCCTCTCCCGGCGCGAGCCAGCAGCGGGCTGGGTTGCGCAGGGGCGGGGGGCCGCCCCAGGAGCACCGCACATGACCGCCGCCTCTCGCTCCGACCTCGCCGCGGCTCCCGCTCTCCCGCCCGCTGACCCTGCGTCGCAGGGCAGCGCCTCCATCGCCCAGGACCCTCACTTCGAGGTGACGGCCCCCGACCGGTTCGGCCAGCGGTGCGTCCGCAGCCTCGCGGCGTTCGCCGCGGGCGACGTGCTCCAGCCGTTCGGCGCCGCGGTCGTGCACGACCGGCCGGACCGGATGACGCTCCAGCTCTCCCAGCACCAGCACATCGATCTCGAGCCGGGGTTCCTGGCGTTCATCAACCACAGCTGCGATCCGAACGCCTACTTCGACGTCGAGCTGCGCGCGCTCGTCGCGCTCCGGCCGATCGCGCCCGGCGACGAGATCGCGTTCTTCTATCCTTCCACGGAGTGGGCCATGTCCTCTCCGTTCGAGTGCCGCTGCGGGAGCGCCCGCTGCCTCCGCCGGATCGCGGGCGCCTCCGAGCTACCGCCGGCCGTGCTCGCCGAGTACCGCCTCGCGCCGCACATCGCGCGCCAGCTCGCGCAGGGCGCCCCGCCGTCGAGCGGCGCTGTCTGAGCGAGAGCGGCGCTGTCCGCGCGATCGCCGCGCGCGGCGCCGTCAGTTCAGATCCCAGAAGTACTTGCCCCCGCTCGGCGGCGGCGCGTCGGCGTCCCCATCGGAGCCGACAGCGCCCTCTGAATTCGTGAGTTGAATTACTTCTTCGAGCGAGCCCGCCTCGTCGCGCCAGTACGCTTCCGTCCCGAAGTGCGGGAAAGTCCTGGGGAAAATCGGATCGTGCCACCGCCGCGCGATCCAGGCGGCGTAGTGGATCATGCGGAGCCCGCGCAGCGGCTCGATCAGGCCGAGGGTCGACCTGTCGAAGCGGCGGAGCTCCTCGTAGGCGTCGAGGAAGAGCTCGCGCTGCCGCCGCGCGGTCGCGTCGCGGCCGGGCAGGAGGAGCCAGAGGTCCTGCACCGCGGGGCCGACGACCATGTCGTCGAAGTCGAGCACGCGGAGCGCGCCGTCGCGGAGCAGCAGGTTGCCCGGGTGCAGATCGCCGTGGATGCGGTGCGCCTCGACGCCGCGCAGGCGCTCCTCGGCCGCGTCGGCGACGGCGCGCGCGGCCGCGAGGTACCGCCGCTCGACGGCCGCGGGGATGATCTTGCGCTCGGCGAGCCAGCCGAGATCCTCGCGCGCGTACGTGTCGGCGGAGAGCCGGACCCGGTGCTCGGCGGTCCTCGCCGCGCCCACGTTGTGGATGCGGGCGGCGAGCCGGCCGAGGCGCGTGAACAGCTCGTCTCCGAGCTCGTCGGGCGCGCGGCCGCCCATGCGCTCGAAGAGGCAATACTGGATGTGATCGATCTGCTGGAGCGTCTCGCCGTCGGGGAACGGGCGCGTCGGGCAGACGGGGATCTCGGCCTCCGCGAGCTCCGCGAGGAACCGGTGCTCCTCCAGGATCTGCTCGCGCGTCCAGCGCCCCGGGCGGTAGAACTTCGCGATGATGCGGGTGCGGTCCTCGAGCTCGACCTCGTAGACGCGGTTCTCGAACGAGTTCAGCGGGTAGCAGACGCGGTTGCACAGGAGGCCCGCGGCTTCGACGGCCTCGATCACCTTGTGCGGGGTCAGCGACAGGAAGAGGTCGGTCGGGGTGGTGACGCTCATGGTCGGAGGAGTTGAGCACCAACCGGCGCCGCGCTCGACGAGAAGTTTGGCCGGGCGGACCCGGGCGCGGCGCCGGGCGAGGTCGGCGCGCCGCGCGCCGCGCGCCGCGCGCCGCGCTCCGAGCGATCGTGATACGCTGCAGCGCGAACCTCATGATGGACGAGACGCAGCTTTCCTTTCCTCACCTCGAGATCAGCAAGCTCGAGGCGATGGTCGAGATCATGTTCCTCGCCGCCTACGCCGACGGGTCCATCAACGAGGCCGAGCGCGACGAGCTCGCGGGGCACGTGGCGGCGATGAGCGTGGGCCGCATCGGGGCTGACGTCGTCGAGACGCTCATCGCGATCATCGAGCGGTCGGTGCGCGAGGAGGGCCGGCGCGGCCGGTTCGCGGCGCTCCGCGCCCGCCTGCCCGACGTGCGGATGCGCGAGGCCGCGATCGAGCTGGCGGTCCGGCTCGTCGCCGCCGACGGCGTGATCCACGAGAGCGAGCACGCGCTGCTCGTCGAGGCGGCCGAGGCGCTCGAGGTGCCGATCGCGTTCCGGGGGCGCGTCGCGCCCGGCTCGGCCCGCTGAGCGGCCGGGCGGCCGCGACGTCGGCGCGGGACAGCATGCGCCCCGGGCGCTAGCATCCGCGGCACCTTGCGCACCTCGATCATCGTCAATCCCGCTGCCGGCAACGCCGCCCAGTCGGCGCGGCTCCACGAGCTGGCGGCGGCGCGCCCCGACGTGCGGCTGATCCAGACCGAGGGCCCGGGCCACGCCCGCGAGCTCGCCGGGGCCGCCGTCGAGGAGGGCTCGGAGATCGTGGTCGCGGCCGGGGGGGACGGCACGATCAACGAGGTCGTCCAGGGGCTCGGTCCGTACCGCGACCGCGCGCGGCTCGGCCTCATGCCGCTCGGCACCGGCAACGATCTGGCGCGCACGCTCGGGATCCCGTTCGACCCGGTCGAGGCGTTCGCGCTGCTCGACGCGGGGCGCGTCGAGGCGCTCACGCGCAAGGTGGATCTCGTCCACGTCGAGAGCGCGGGGCAGACCCGGTATTGTCTGAACGTCGCCGCCGGCGGCTTCAGCGGCCAGGTGGACGAGGCGCTGACCGACGAGATGAAGGCCGCGTGGGGGCCGCTCGCCTACGTGCGCGGCGCCATGAAGGTGCTGCCGGATCTCACCGGCTACGAGACGACGATCGCCTGGAATGATCAGGAGTTCGAGCGCGTCGAGGCGCTCAACGTGATCGTCGCCAACGGCAGGACCTGCGCGGGCGGGATGAAGGTGGCCTCCGGGGCGAGCATGGAGGACGGGCTGCTCGACGTGGTGATCGTCCGGTATGCCTCGCTGCTCGATCTCGCCGCGGTGGCGGCGCGCCTCGTCGCGGGCAGCTACCTCGACAGCGCCGAGGTGATGCACCGGCGCGCCTCCCGCGTGCGGATCGCCGCGAAGCCGGGGATGTGGTTCAATGTGGATGGCGAGCTCCTGAGCAACGCCCCCATCTCGTTCTCGGTCGAGCACCGCGCGCTCAGCGTGCTGGTCGGCCCCGGATACGACGCCGGGGGCGAGGGGAGCTGACACCGGCGGCCGCTGTGTCCGCCCGTGTGTCAGCGCAGGGAATGCGCCGCCGCCCGATCGTTGCGCCGGCGGATCTGGCCGCGCGACGTCCGCGCCCGCCCGAGAGCCGGCGCGCCGCTGAGTTGAGGGGAACGACCGTCACCCGGCGCCGGATCTGAGGCCTCGGGCCCGCACCCGGCGCCCCGGCGGGCGCGAAAGAGGCGCTTTCACTGCGGTTTGTGTCGGCCTGTTCCTTGCACATACTCCATGCACAAGGTCATGGACAGCCAACGAACTGACAGCTCCACGACGCCACATGGCGCATCGATGGAACCCACGTCGAATCGATCGCGCCCCGCGAGTGGGGGCAGAGCTTCACCGCGCGCGTATCGCTCACCGCGATCTCCGCGCTGGTCGGTGGCGCACCGTCCTCCGTTCGAGCCCGTCGACCTCCGGACTTCCGGCAAGCTGTCGAGGCCGTCTGGATCGGTCTGGTGTCCTGGCGCGGATGTCGCGCCCCTGGACCCGGCGGCGGACGCCCCGGCGAGCGCGCCGCCGGCCACGCTGCGGACCGGCCTCGCCGGCCTTTCCCAGGCCGCCGCTGCGCCGGCCGTCGCGGATCTGCCGTCTGCTGCGGTGGGCGAGCTGGCCGCCGCGCTGCGGCGCTACGCCCCAGGCGACGTCCTCGCGGGGCGCTATCGCCTCATGGAGCTCATCGGAGAGGGGAGCATGGGCGCCGTGTGGAAAGCCCGGAATGTCGCCCTGAACCTCGATGTCGCGCTGAAGCTCATCCGTCGCGATTGCCCCGTTCCGGAGGCCGCCTCGCGGCTGCTCCGGGAGGCGCAGGCCACGGCGCGCGTGTCACACCGCGCCGCGGTGCGGATCTTCGACCTCAGCGTCACGGAGGAGGGCGAGCCGTTCGTGGTGATGGAGTTCCTCCACGGCAGGTCGCTCGCGCAGGTGCTCGCCGACTCGGGGCCGATGTCGCCCATCTCCAGCGTCCAGCTCCTGCTGCCCGTGATCGGCGCGCTCAGCGCCGCGCACGGCGCGGGGGTCGTCCACCGCGACGTGAAGCCGGCGAACGTCGTGCTCGTGCGCGACGGCCGCAGGATGATCCCCAAGCTGATCGACTTCGGGATCGCCTTCACGGCGACCCGCGCCGTCGGCGACGCGCGGCGGGAAGCGCTGGTCGGGAGCCCGGCCTACATGGCGCCCGAGCAGGTGCGCGGCGGGCAGGAGTCCGACGCGCGCTCCGACGTGTGGAGCGTCTGCGTGGTGCTCCACGAGCTCGTGAGCGGCCGCCGCCCGTTCGGCGGCCCTGGCAGCATCTCCATCGTGCACGACGTGCTGCGCGTCGATCCGCCGCGCCCGGACGCGTTCGAGGCGCACCCGCGGCTCTGGGAGATCGTCGCGCGGGGCCTGTCCAAGGCCCCGGAGGATCGCTTCCCCACGATGGCGGCGCTCGGCCGTGCGCTGGCCCAGTGGGCGATCGCGAGCGGCGTCTCCCACGACGTGACCGGCGCGTCGCTCGTCGACTACTGGCTCCCCTGAGCGGGCCTGCGGAGGTGGGGTGAGCCGCCGGCCGGCGGCTCAGAAGCGGACGCCGCAGCCCTTCGCGTCGACGAAGGCCTTCATCGACGCGAGCTCGTTCGGGCCCGCGTCCCGGTAGGCCCAGCTGATCGCGCCTGCGTATCCCTGGCTGTACCAGCTCTCCAGGAGCTTCGACACATTCGCCGTCGCGAGGCCGGCGGTGGGGAAATCGCTCATGACGACCGGCTTGTCGGTGATGCCGTAGTCCGCGGGCGACTGGTTGTAGGGCCAGTACCGGTTGACCCGGTCGTTCATGTGGAAGGTGTAGAAATCGATGTCCGTGGTCGTCCAGGCCAGCGACCACTTCATCGAGGCCGAGCCGATCGTGATGAGCGCTTGACTGTCCGCGCGGAGCGCCTGGATCGTGTCGCGGAGAAACGCCTCCATCTGCTCGTGCGCGATCGGCTCCACCTCGGGGTCCGGGTCGTAATCCGGGTCGCCATACGGGCTCGGTCCGGTCATGGCCAGCTCGGGCTCGTTGATCACGTCCCAGGCGACCATCCGGTGCCGGTAAGGGCTCTGTTCGACCGCCTGCGCGATCGGCCTGACGACGTTCTCTATCAGCGCCGCGCGCCGCGCCGCGTCCGTCACGAGGGGGGAGATGCCCACGGTCTTCACGTCCCCGTCGACCCGGCTCGGGTGGAAGTTGTCGAAGGAGAAGAGGCAGAACATGAGGTTGATGTCCGCCTGCTCGGCGAGCTCCAGGGCCTTCTGGACGTCGCTCCGCGTCGTCGCGCCGAGGCCGACCGGATCGCCGTTCTCGTCGAAGACGACGCTCTCGCCCCGGATCTCCGGCAGCATCCACCACCGCGCGACGCTCGCCCCGCTCTCGCGCATGCCGGCGAGGTGCTTTGCGTGCGTTTCCGCCTCGGCCGTGACGCCGCGCTTGTCCCACGCGGCGATACCGCCGAAATCGCCGGCGAAGTTGTGCCACGCATAGTTCATCCCGAACAGGAAGCGTGTCTCGCAGCCGAGGGTGATACCCCCGCCGTTCGCGGGGCACTCGTCGACACACGCCACGGTGCTGGCCTCTCCGCCGTCACCGCCGCCACCCTGGCCTCCCTCGCCGCCTCCCTGTCCGCCGTGCGCGCGCTCCGGCGGCGCGCCGCCGGCCTGTTCGCCTTCCACCTCGCTGTCGAGTGAGCCGGCCAAACCGCAGGCGCCGAGCGCCAGGGCGGCTGCCGTGATGAGAGCGCTGCGACCCAGTGCATTTGCAGGGCGGTTCATGGTGTCAATGGTGCGATGCTACGCGCGCCCGTTCACGGGCGCCATCCGGATTCATTCATGCGCTCACCGAGAGCACCTTTCGCGACGCCGCGCGCGCTGCTCGTGCAATGGCCCTGGCGAGAGCGGTTATCTGCCCCACGACCAGCCCAGCTCGTCTGTAAGGTGGAGTGGGAGTGGTCCGCGCGCGGTGCAGGCGGGGCGGTCGCGTGGTCGCGCTGTCGCTGACCGACGGCGGGCGGGCCCTGTCGGCGGGCGCGGGCGCGCGGGCAGGCAGACCGGGCGGCGACCTCGGCCGGCGCTCCCCGCGTTCCCCTTGAAACCTGCTTCCTCGGCCAGCTAATGGAGGGGCTCGGGCCGCTCGGGCCCCGAACGCCCCGCTAGCGGGAGGAGAACCACCGATCATGAAAGCGCGCGCAGCCGTGGCCCACAAGGCCGGCGAGAAGCTCACGGTCGAGGACGTCCAGGTGGAGGGCCCTCGCGAAGGCGAGGTGCTCATCGAGATCAAGGCCACCGGCGTCTGTCACACCGACGCTTACACCCTCTCGGGCAAGGATCCCGAGGGCCTCTTCCCCGCGATCCTCGGGCACGAGGGCGCCGGCGTCGTCGTCGACGTCGGCCCCTCCGTGAGGAGCCTCAAGAAGGGCGATCACGTCATTCCCCTGTACACGCCCGAGTGCCGGCAGTGCTCTTACTGCACGAGCGGAAAGACCAACCTCTGCCAGGCCATCCGCGCCACGCAGGGCCGCGGGCTGATGCCGGACGGAACGAGCCGCTTCTCGATCGGTAACGAGCGGATTCACCATTACATGGGCACGTCGACGTTCTCGAGCTTCACCGTGCTCCCCGAGATCGCGGTCGCGAAGATCCGCGAGGACGCGCCGTTCGACAAGGTCTGCTACATCGGCTGCGGCGTGACGACGGGTATCGGCGCGGTGATCAACACCGCCCAGGTGAAGCCCGGCGACAACGTCGTTGTCTTCGGCCTCGGCGGCATCGGGCTGAACGTGATCCAGGGCGCGCGGATGGCCGGCGCCGATCTCATCGTCGGCGTCGACATCAACCCGAAGCGCCGGGAGCTGGCCGAGAAGTTCGGGATGACCCATTTCGTCAACCCGAACGAGGTGCAGGGAGATCTGGTGCCCTACCTGGTCGATCTCACCCGGGGCGGCGCCGATTACAGCTTCGAGTGCATCGGCAGCGTGAAGGTGATGCGCCAGGCGCTCGAGTGCTGCCACAAGGGCTGGGGGACGAGCATCATCATCGGCGTCGCCGGGGCGGGCGAGGAGATCTCCACGCGCCCCTTCCAGCTCGTCACCGGGCGCGTCTGGAAGGGCACCGCGTTCGGCGGCGCGCGGGGGCGCACCGACGTGCCCAGGATCGTCGACTGGTACATGGAGGGGAAGATCAAGATCGACGAGCTCATCACCCACACGATGCCGCTCGACGACATCAACCATTCCTTCGATCTCATGCACGAGGGCGAGTCGATCCGCAGCGTCGTGCTCTTCTCCTGAGCTGAACGGCGCGGGGGCGCGCGGCTCTGCCTGCCCGTCGGTCGCGCTGTGACCGCCGGGGCGGACGCGCTCGGGCGCTGCCTGCGCGGCGTCGTGCGCGGCCGCTCCTCGGGGGAGATGTCGGTGTCATGGCAGCGGCGACGGGTGCTGCAAAAATGCTGCCCTCTGTGACATCATCCACTGCCATGGTTCATGTCACCTCCCTGGCGGGGCTGCCCGCCAACGCCCTCGCCGAGGCGAACGCGGCGACCGCCGCCTGCGATGCTGTCGTCCTCGTCGCGCCCTCGCCGATCGCGAAGCACGTTGGGGGGCTCGGGCCCGCGGTGGGCGCGCTGGTCGAGGCGGCCGCGCGGGCGGACTGCGCGCTGGAGGGCAGGTGTGCTCCGATCGTCCTGCCGGCGCCCGGGGTGCCTGGCGGGCGCCTGGTGCTCGCGCCGATGGGGACGCTCTCGGAGGAGATCGACGACGTGCGCTCCGTGGCGGAGGCGGCGTCGGCCGGCTTCGCGCGGGCGGTGGAGGCGGGGGCGAGCCGGCCGCTCCTTGTCGTGCGCGCGCCGGCCGGGCCGCGGTTCGCGCGGGCGATCGAGGTGGGGGCGCTCGCCGCGCTCGGGAGCCAGTGGACGCCGCTCGAGGCGCGCGAGGCGGAGATGGCCCCGCGCACGGCCGAGTCGGTCGCGGTGCTCGGCCTGTCGGAGGCGCGCGCCCGCGAGATCGCGGCCATCGAGGTCGGCCGCGCGCTCTGCCGCGACATCACCGGCACCGAGCCGGAGCGCATGGCGCCCCGCCGCGTGGCCGAGATGTGCGAGGCGGCGTTCGCCAGGACGGGCGTGCTCGTCAAGATCGAGCGCAACGTCGACGACTACCCGCTGATCAGCGCGGTCTCGCGGGCGTCGCGGGTCGTCGAGCGCCACCGGCCGTGCGTCGTGCGGCTCGATTACCGGCCTCGCGGCGAGATCCGCCGCACGGTGATGCTCGCGGGCAAGGGCGTCACCTACGACACCGGCGGCGTCGACCTGAAGACGGACGGGAACATGGCCGGGATGTCGCGCGACAAGGGCGGCGCCGGCGCGGTCGCCGGGCTGGTGCGCGCGGCCGTGGCGCTCGGCCTGGAGGGGGTGCGCATCGTCGGGCTGCTCGGGCTGGTGCGCAACAGCATCGGCGAGGAGTCCTATGTGAGCGACGAGATCATCCGCAGCCGCGCCGGCGTGCGCGTGCGGATCGGCAACACCGACGCCGAGGGGCGCCTGATCCAGGCCGACCTGCTCGCGCTCGCGCGGGAGCTCGCCATGAGCGGCGCGGCCGATCCGATCCTGTTCTCGGTCGCGACGCTGACGGGGCACGTCTACCGCGCCCACGGGCCGTACACGGGCGCGATCTGCAACTCCGCCGCGCGGCCCGAGCTCGACCGGCTCGACGTCCTCGCGGAGCGCTGGGGCGAGCCGATGGAGCGCGTGCGGCCGCGGCGCGAGGACTACGCGTTCGTCGCGCCCCGATCGTGCGCCGAGGACGTGGTCTCCTCGAACCGCCTCGCCTCGGTGAACACGCCGCGCGGGCACCAGTTCCCGTTCGCGTTCCTCGACATCGCGTCGGGGCTCAAGGGAGGCACGCTGCCGTTCATCCACCTCGACATCGGCGGCGTCGGGGTCGAGTCCGTGGACTGGCAGTTCGGCCGCCCCACCGGCGTCCCGATTCCAAGCCTTACCGCTTATCTGTCTGGAGAGTCGTAAGGGAACACCCGCGCAACGAGAGGGAGATTGGCCGCCAAGGCGTCAAGGACGCCGAGAACAGGAGATTTCTCGGTTCTCCTGGCGTCCTCGGCGTCATGGCGTTTTTCTCGATGCCGGAGCGATGTGCCGAGCTTGGCTATTTGCGCGCACACGCGCGTTACGCGCGGGGCGTTCGATCCGTCCATGATGGTGGGGTGGGGCGCGGCCCGAGCGTGGATGTGTTGCGCGGTGTCAGGGGGCCGCGGTTGCGGCCGGCACGTTGCTGGCAAGCTCGGCGGCCATGGGGACAGCTCGTTCGACCGCAATCGTCCATCGCGCCCTGATTCGGCCCGTGCTCTCCGGATGGCTCGCCGCGGCGGCCGCCGCGTGCGGCGCGGGTGAGGGGGGGAACAACCTGGATTCACAGCGCCTCGCCGCGCCGCAGCGCGACAGCCGCGACGTCCTCCTGGCCGCCGCGGGCGACGACTCGAGGGCCGAGCGCGCGCAGCCGGCGCCCGAGCGGGCCGGGATCAAGAGCGTGGCAGTCCCGATCGGCAGCACCGGCTTCGCGCGCGGGCGGTCGACGGCCGTCGTCAAGGCCCCGGTCGAGCGCGTGCGCGCCGCGGTGCTCTCGTTCGAGCGCTATCCGGAGTTCATGCCGTACTACAAGAAGTGCCGCGTGCTCGGGCGCACCCCTTCGGGCGGGTGGGATGTCTACATGGAAGTCTCGGCCCTGAACGGCGCGGTCACGATGTGGGCGCGCCTCGAGATCCAGAAGCCGGCGCCCGTGGATGGAGTCGAGACCTACTCGTCCCGCTTCGTCTCCGGCAACGTGCAAGACCTCCAGGCCACCTGGCAGCTGGAGAAGATCGACGACCAGACGACGCGCCTGTCCCTCGAGGTCTTCCTCCGGCCGAAGCTGCCGCTGCCGAAGAGCCTCCTCAACTCGGAGAACCTCGACGGCTCGGCGCGCGCCGTCGCCGCCATCCGGGCGCGCATCGAGCAGGCGCAGGACGGGAGCCGCTGACGCGCGCCGGCGGCCGGCGATCGCGTCAGGGCAGCCGGATGCTGAGGTTGTCCATCGCCCCCGAAGGGCCGGGGAGGGGACTGGATCCGAGCGTCCACTTGCGCACCGGCGTCCCGGCCGGCAGGCCAACGTAGTTGTGGCGGTGGCGCGCGCCGTTCAGGTGCGCCCGGTTCCCCGTGAAGGCGCTGAGCCCGGCGGGGGCCTCGTTCTGGATGCCGTACAGCGTGTTCCGCGACAGCGTGTTCCCCTCGACGAGCGCGCGCGCGCAGGCCCTCAGCCAGATGCCTTTGCCGTCGTTGTTGGCGGCCTGGCACCCGATGATCCGCGCGTCCTTCTGGCCCTCGAGCAGGAACCCCGCGCCCTTGCGCGGATCGCCGCGCGACGGGCCCGCGTCCACCGGCGGGGCCGGCCGCTGCACGAACTGCGGGGCGCGGTGGACCGTGTTGCCGTCGGCGATGCAGTCGATGAAGGCGTTGTCCTCGCCTCCCACGAAGCCGCCCTCCGGATCGGCGAGCGGCGCCGACGCGATGAACCCGGCCGCGAGCCCGTCGTCCTCGGCGGTCCCGCTCGCGTTCCGGTTCCCCACGGCCGCGCAGCGCCGCAGCACCACCTGGCGGGTCGAGTGGAGCGCGAAGCCGCCGGCGGGCGCGTTCACGCCCACGCTGTGGTTGCCGATCGCGCGGCAGTCCTCGATCAGCGCGCGGTACACCGCCCTGCCGATGCGGAAGCCCAGGGCGGAGAAATCCCTGACCCCATCGGCGGACGCGCCCGGGTTCGCGTTGTAGTTCCCGTCCGCCTCGCACGCGATCATCTCGAGGTTGCTCGTGGTCGAGATGTTGAATCCGCACGCGCGGTTGCCCGTCAGCGTGTGATTCCGGTTCGCCCGGCAGCGCAGGAACTTGTAGTTCTCCCCCCAGGCGAAGAACCCGGCCGGCTCCCCGCCCGACGTGTTGTCGTGCGCCTCGCAGTCCTCCACGAGCACGTTGCGGCAGACGACGAAGTCGACGCCCACGACGTTGAACTGCACGCCGCTCGGCTGGGCGCTCGTGTTCGCGTTGCGGTTGAACACGCACTGCTTGACCTCCACGTTGTCGCAGAAGAGGACGAGCGCCCCCAGCGTCACCACGCCGTCGAGCCGGCTCGTGTTCTCCGAGCACACGCAGTTGAGCAGCCGGATGTCGGAGGCAAAGGTGATGTCGTTGCTCGCGTCCTGCGTGTGCTGCGTGCCCATCACGAAGATCCCGCCGTTGCGGCAGAGGAAGCTCGTGTCGATCACCCCGTCGCCGCCGCACCGGCTGACCGAGAGGTCGCGCAGATCCACCTGGCGGCAGTCCCTGGCGACGATCCCGACCCCCTGGATCCCGACCACGCTGCCGTTCTTGATGACGATCCGCCGCCGCCCCTCGACGTGGACACCCACGTTCCCGGAGACGACCTCGCCCCGGCACGGCCGCGCGCCCGGATCGGCGGCGGTCCTGGGCGCCGGGGGGTGCACCTGCCGCAGCGTCCTGCCGCACAGGTCGAGCGTCACGTCGTCGCTCGCGATCGTGATCGCCCGCGCGTCGGCGTCGCTCGCCACCCAGTCGACGTCCTCCACCAGGGCGTACTGGCCGGGCGCCGTGATGACGAACGGGGCGCGGCGGTCCGGGTCCGGCCCGCCGTTGATGTCCCGCGCCGTGACGGGGATCCTGCGGCAGCGCGCGTCGCCGTGGGGGAGCTCGGTCATGGTTCCTCGCGCGAGTCTACGCCACGGGGCGCCCGGCGCGCGTCACTGGATCGGCGCGGCCCGCAGCGACCCGGCGAGCTTCGCGTAGAGCGCGCTCCGCGGGTCGTCGCGCCGGTAGACGAGGCGGAAGTCGTCGCGCGCGAGGACCGCGGACCGGAGGAGCCGCTTCAGCTTGCCGCTGCGGAGCTCGGCGGCGACCATGTGGAGCGGCAGCACGGCCACGCCCTCGCCCGCGAGCACCAGCGCCTTCATGGCGGCGCCGAGCCCCACCCAGCGATGGCGGGCGAACGCGAAGCGGCCGACGCCGCCCATCTGGTCGGCGAGGTACCGGAACAGCGGCATGGTCGGGTCGATGTCGAGCAGGCAATGCCGCGCGGCGTGGTCGGGGCGGGAGAACTCCGCGCGCTGGAGCAGCTTCGGGGAGGCCACGAACGCGTAGCGCTCCTCGTGCAGCGTCTCCGCCGCGAGGCTCGCGGCGCTCCAGCGGGCGCTCGTGACCACGCAGTCGACGCTGCGGTCGTGGAGGCGGCGCAGCAGATCGTCGGAGGCGCCGAAGTAGAGGTGGAGCGTCACCTCGGGGCGCCGCCGCGTCAGCTTGCCGAGCTGGGGGACGAGCCAGGACATCCCGAGCTCGAAGCGCGTGCCGAGCGTCAGCTCGACGGGCGCGGGCGCGGGGCTCATCGCGCTGCGCAGGCAGTCCTCGGCGAGCGCCAGGCACTGTCGAGCGCGCGGCAGCATGGCGAGGCCGAGCGGCGTGAGCTGCACCCGGCGGGTGGTGCGCTCGAACAGCGGCGCGCCCACCTGCTCCTCGATCTGCTTGATGCGCTGGCCGAAGGCGGCGGGGCTGAGCGCGACGGCGCGCGCCGCGGTCCGGAAGTTCAGCGTCCGCGCCGCGGCCTCGAAGCAGGCGAGGTTCTCCAACGAGGGGAGCAGCATGGCCGCATTGTATCGCTGGCCAGTACAATCCTCGTCACGAAAGCTCCTCGTCGGCCGTCACGGGCGCCGCGGCGCGGGCCCGTCGTGCGGCGCTGCTCGCCGCAGGAGCCGCGCGGCCCACAGCGAGAGCGCCAGCAGCGAGGCGGCCAGCGCGGCCCCGATCGGCGCGCGGTGTCGCTCGGTGAAGGGGAGGTCTCGCGTGTCGCGGGCGGCGCCGAGGGCCGGGTTGGCCTGCGCGGCGCCGAGCCTCGCCGGCGCGGGCGGCAGCTCGCGCTCGCCGCGATCGAGGACGTCTGCCAGGTCGTAGCGGGGGCGCGCGCCGAGCGGGTCGCCGACGTACAGCCGGTGCGGGCCCGGCTGGGCGGCGCGGAACACGATCTCGCGGGCCCGCACCTCGGCTTGCGCGGCCGACAGGGAGAGCGGCGCCGAGTCGCCGTCGTGGACCGTGAGGCGGAGGTAGCGCTTGCGGGTGGGGCTCAGCGGGATCCGCGTCAGCGCGAGCGCGGCCCCGGCCTCGCCGCGGGGGCGGACCCGGTAGACGAGGCCGCTGCCCACCGGAGGCCAGACCGCGCGGTAGGTGGTCGAGGCGACCTCGACCCGGCGGCTGAACTCCGGCGTGGCGACGTCGAGGAGCACGGCCTGCAGCGGCGCGCCGTCGGCGCCGGCGTCGAGGGTGACGAGGGTCATCTTCGCCTCGCTGTCCCGCTGCGTCTCGACGATCGCGAGCGGCAGCAGCGCGGTCGTGCCGGCGTCGGCCGGCGGCTCGCACGAGACGGCGCCGCCCGTGATCCGGACGTCCGCGGCCGCGCCGCGCGCCGGGGCGACCTCGGGGACGAGGCGGACGCGGACCAGGGCGGCGCGAGAGAGCGGATACGAGACGGCCAGGTGCTCGACGGTCTCGGAGCCCTGGGGGATCCGGTACACGTGGGCGCCGCGCGCCACCTCGCTGAGCGACCTCGGGTCCGCGCCGGTGTCGACCCGCGCCTCGCGGAGGAAGCTGCTGCCGAGCACGCTGAGCTCGATCCGGCAGTGGCGCGTGCCAGGCGCGTCGAGCGCCCAGGTCGCGTGCGTCACGCCGGCGGCGTCGACCCCCGGGTCCAGCATCGTGGCGGCGATCCGGCCGGGGGAGGGCGCGGCGCCCGCCTCGCGGATCACGTACGGCACCTCGGCGCCGTCGGGGCCGGCGATGCGGACGTCGGCGAGCAGCTCCTCGGCGCGGCTCTCGCGGTAGAGCTCGAGATCGACGTCGACGCGGTGGTCGCCGGCGGCGTCGACGCCCTCGATCGGCCGGACGAGCGCGTGCTTCTCGATCGACAGGGCCGCGGCGGCCTGCGCCGCGGCGGGCGACAGCGCCGCGGCGGTCTGGGCCTCCGAGGGCCGCGCGAGGCCCGTCGCCGCGAGCAGGGCGAGCAGCCCGGCCGCGCCCCTCGGGCCGGCGCGCAGCAGCGTCACGAGGCGCCGGCCGAAGCGGGCGTAGAGGAAGCCGCCGCCGACGAGCAGCGCGCCGACGCCGGTGAAGAGCGCGATCTGGTAGATGCGCTCGACGTGCCACACGTCCCAGGCGACGAGCTTCGCGATCGTGACGGCGAACAGCGCGAGCCCGGCGTACCGATGGAAGGCGTCGCGCGCGGCGAACCCCGCCGTGAGCAGCGCGATCGCCGCGAGGGCGAGGACGAGCGTGGTCGCCATCGCGAGGCTCCCCTGCTGGGCCTCGAGGGCGGCGCGGTGCTGCACGACGAGCTCGGCGAACTCCGCCTCGTCGAGCGGGGCGGGGGGCGCGGCGGGGAGCTCGGTGATCGCGCTGCGCACCTCGATGACGACGGTCGCGATGAGCAGGGCGTAGCCGGAGCCGAGCGCCGCGAGCCCCGCGGCGCGGATCGAGGGCGCGCGCGGTGAGGACCACGATCGCGCGAGCATGCGCCCCGCGGCGAGCAGGGCCGCGCTCACGCCCGCGAACGCCCAGGCCCTCGCGTTGAGCAGGACGGGGGCGGCCATGGCCCCGTCGCGCCCGCGCGTCTCGAACCAGGTCGTCACGAGCGCCTCGGCCTCGGCCCGATCGACGACGAGCGCCCGGGTGAGGGCGGCGACGAAGAGCAGCAGGGTGACGGCGAGCCAGGCGCGCTCGCCGGTGCGCGCCGCGATCGCGGCCGCGACCGCCGCGAGGATGCCCCACACCACGGTGACCGTCGCCCCGCCGAGCCCGAAGGCGACGGCCGCGGCGAAGAGGGCGAGCGCCTGCCCGAGCAGCAGGGCGATGCGATCTGCGGGGGGCGCGCCGGCGCGCGGGGGCGCCGCGCCGGTGAGCGGCGGCGCGGCGCCGGGGTGCCAGGGCGCCGCGGCGGCGTGAATGGGCGCCGTGCCGGCGTGAATGGGCGCGGCGCCGGCGCGCAGGAGCGCCGCGCCGAGCGCGAGGTCCAGGGCGCCGGCCGTCGCGGTGAGCAGCGCGCGCAGGGTCGGCGCGTCCTCCGGCGTCGCGCCCAGCGCGGCCGCGACGAACCCGAGCGTCCCCACGCTCGCGGCGAGCGCGGCGGACCAGGAGAGCGCGGGCTCGCGCGGGCGCCGCGCCGAGGCGCCCACGGCGCCGAGGAACACCAGCATGACCAGCGCGGAGGCGACGAGGAAGCCCGCGTCCACGGCCGCCGGCGCGGCCGCCGCGTCCACCTCGGCCTCCGCGAGCGCGCCGGGGGCCGCCGCCGCGAGCGCGCCGGCCGAGACGAGCGCCGCGGCGAGGAGCAGGGCGGGGAGCTCGGCGCGCGCGGCCATCCACGCGACGAAGGCGGCGGCGCCGGCCAGCGCGAGCGCGAACAGCGCCGCCTCGGTCCCGAACAGCAGCATGCCCGCGGCGCAGGCGAAGAGCGACGCGCCCGCGGAGCACTCGACGGCGGTCCTCCGGTCGAGGCGGCGCGCGAGCCCGGCGTCGCGGAGCCAGCCCGCGAGGTAGACGACGGTCCAGACCGCGACCAGCGCGACGAGCGTCGTCCGGCCCGGCGCCGGCGCGTCCGCGAACGCCGCGGCGAAGGCGAGGAAGCCGGCGCCCATCGGCGCCAGGAGCCAGCCGGCGGCGCCGAGCGCGCGCAGCGCCGCGACCGCCGCGATCGCGATCGCGATCGCGGCGGCGGCGAGCGCGCGCGGGGCGTCGAGGAGCAGCGCGCCCGCGCCGGCGTGCGCGAGCACGAGCGCGGCGACGCCGAGCGCGACGGCGTCCGCGGGCGCGGCGCCGGGGAAGGCGCCGGCCGGCGCGGGGCCGCGGGGCGGGGCCGCGCTCGCGGCAGCGGCGGCGCTCCGGGCCAGCGCGCGGCGCGCCCACAGCGCGCGCAGGACGCCCTGCGACGCGGCGAGCGCGACGAACGCGAGGGGCACCGCGCGCGCGGCGAGCGGGAGGTACGGCCCCGGGAGCGCCTCGGCCGGCTGGTCGGGCCAGGGGGCCGCGCCCGCGTCGCCGAGGGCCGGAGCGGCGCTCGCGTCGAAGTACCGGTCGTACCAGCCCGAGAACAGCGCTGCGTGGCCGGCGAGCGCGAGCCACGGCGCGACGCGGAAGCCGAGCTTCGCCGCCACCGCGTGGACGACGCTCGTCATGAGCAGGAGGTAGCCGAACAGCAGGAGCGGCCGGTCCTGCCCGGTCGACAGCACGACGGGGTTGAGGAAGCCGGCGACCAGCGAGAGCACGAGGATCGCCTCGCCGCGGTGGCGGAGCGCGAGCGCGGCGCCGAGCAGGAGCAGCGCCGTCTCCGCCGCGAACGCGGCGGAGAACGGGATGAGCTCGTACAGCACCGCGCTCGCCCACACCGACGCGACGAGCACCGCGAGCCCGAGGCCGAGGAGCGCGTGGACGAAGCGACGCTGCGTTCTCCCGCGGATCGCCTCGGCGATCGCGAGGAGCGCGGCGCCCGTCGCCGCGCCGATCGCGACGCGCCCGGTGGGCCCGATCCAGGCGTTGTCCGAGGCGTACTTGAAGAAGAAGAGCGCGCCGAGCAGGAAGGTGGCCGCGCCTGCGCGGGTGAGCCACGTGAGGCCGAGCGTCTCCTCGATGGAGGGCCTCTCCGGGGCGCCGCGGTGCGCGGGGCCGCCGGCGCCGAGGGCGCCGTCGTGGAGCGCCCCCGGCGGGCGAGGTCCCGTGGGGGCGGCGAACGCGGCCGGCGCTGCCGCCGGGAACGCGCCGCGCTCGCCGGCGGAGAACACGGCCGGCGCTGCCGCCGGGAGCGCGCCGCCCTCGCCGGCAGCCGGCGCTGCCGCCGGGAACACGCCTCCGTCGCCAGCAGCGACCGTCATCGGCGCGACCGCCGGGAACGCGCCGCCCTCGCCGGCGGAGAACACGGCCGGCGCTGCCGCCGGGAGCGCGCTTTCCTCGCCGGCGGCCAACGCCGCGGGCACGACCGTCGTCAGCGCAACGGCGGGTCCGGCGGCCGCCGGAAACGCGATCTCCGAAGGCGCGCCTGCGGCGCCGGCGGCCACCGCGGGGGTGGCGCCCGAAGCGTCGGCCGCGATCGCGGGAGCCGCGCCTGAAGCCTCGACGGCCGCCATGGAGGGCGCGACCGCCGCTCGGGCGGTGGCCACCGGCGCGACCGCCGTGGGCGTGACCGCGGCCTGCGCGGCTTGCTCCGGCTCCGGGGCGCTCGTGCTGCGCGGGCTCTGCGCCGGCGCGATCAGCCCGGCGCGTCCGCGCTGCCCGGAGAGCTCGGCCACGCGGCGCTCCAGGGCGTGGACCTGCAGCAGGAGGTCCTCATTGCGCCGGTTGGCCCGGACGGCGAACACGAACGCCACGAGGGGGGCGACCAGGAGATAGGCGACGAGCGCGAGCCCGAAAAAAACGAGGATCCCTGCCCCCATGAGGACTTCGTAGCATAGGGCCTGCGCCGACGGCGTCGCCCGTCCGCGCGATGATGCCAGTGCTGTTCATGCCGCTCTTGCCGACAGCCCAGCGGAGCAGCGAGGACCTTTCGGCGCGCGCTGGGACTGGAGTAAGGTGCATCCTCATGAGGAACACACGCCTGCCTGATCGCCCCGCGCCAGGCGCCTGCTATCTTCCCCGTGTTCCCGGACGGCGGCGTTGCTCGGGGGGGGAGCGCGGCCATTCGGGAACAGTTCTTTTGTCCTCACGACCCGCTGATCCGGAGACCTTGCGATGCTGAAGCACCCCACCGTCTCCGCATGGCAGCGCGATCACGAGGAAGGCGGTTATCAGGCCGAGGTGCGCGGCTGGACCTTGCGGGTCCGCTGGATTCCCGAGCGTCCCGGCGAGCAACGCGGCTTCGTGTGGGAGGCCGTCGATCCGTCGGGAAAGAAGATCACCTCGCGCGAGATCCACGAGGAGATCGAGGTGGCCATGGCCCACGCCGAGGAGTGCGTGGCCCCCGATCCCGAGAAGCACGAGTCGAAGACCATCGACTGAGGGGCGCGCTGAGCGGCGCGCAGCGCGCGGGGCTCAGCCCGTCTTCTCCGCCACCGCGGCCTTGCGTCCGCGCTTGCTCCCGTAATTCCTGATCACGATCTCTCCCACGCGGCCCCGGGCGTCGCTCTTCGCGTTGATGCTCCGGAGCGCCGCCACGCGGTCGATCTTGAACCGCTTGTAGAGCGGCGGGATCTCCGGAACATCGGAGTTCGAGAGCATCACCTTGACGCCTCGCTCGTCGAGCGCGGCGAACAGGGCCGCGAGGCGCTCCTGGTCGCGGAAGCTGAAGCCGCCCGCGCTGTAGGACGTGAAGTTCGCGGTCGACGAGACGGGCGAGTACGGCGGGTCCAGGTAGACGAAGTCGCCCTCCTCGGCGTGGTCGAGCACGCGCTCGAAGTCGCGGACCTCGAGCTCGACGCCCTGGAGCGCCGCCGAGCAGGCCCGGAGCTGGGGCGGGTTGCAGATCGACGGGTTCACGTAGCGGCCGAAAGGCACGTTGAAGCGGCCGGCGCTGTTGACGCGGTACAGCCCGTTGAAGCCGGTCCGGTTCAGGAAGATGGTCCGCGCGGCGCGCTCCGGCAGCGAGAGCGTGGTCGGGTCGAGATCGCGAACCCTGTAGTAATGCGCCTGATCGTAGGCGTGGCTGCCCAGCGCGGCGATGACGTCCTCGACCCGATCGCGCACCGCCCGGTAGCAGTCGATGAGCTCGGCGTTGACGTCCGTCAGGGCCGCGCGCTTCGGCTGCAGGCAGAAGAACAGCGCTGCTCCTCCCACGAACGGCTCGAAGTAGCGCCCGTACGACGCGGGCAGCAGCGGCTGGAACTGCCGGAGGAGCTGGCCCTTGCCGCCGGCCCACTTGAGGAACGGGCGTGGCAGCGGGGGCGCGGCGCTGTCGGGTTCGGTGACAAGTGCGGTGGTCATCGCGCAATACTGGACGCCAACCTACCAGGGCGCGCGATCGTCCTCAACCGCCGCGGCTCACCGCGAGCCAGCTCACCGTCCAGAGCGCCTCGCCGGTCCGCCCCCGGCGCGCGACCGCCGGGGCACCATGAGGCGCGCCACGCGTCGCTCCGGGCTAGGACGTTCTATGTCCACAACCCGACCCCCACGGACGGTGATGTGCCTTGTCGCCGAGGGCGGGTGTTGATTCATTTGATGAGCAATTACGGATAGTTGCAAGCAAGCGTGAGCGCGAATGACCGCGTCTGTCCACCGCCCGGATCATGGGATGTCGTCGCTTGCGCGGCAGCGGAGCAGGGATAAGTTGAAGTCTCGTCACGCGGGCCGAGCAGCCGCTCGATGGGGCGGAGCTCTCCCGCATTCACGCACCGCCGCCTCGGGCCGTCTCGCCGCCGGCCCTGGGCGGCGCGGCAGGGGCTCGCCCGGGCGCAGCGCGCGGGCGCCCCGCGCCGTGTGGCGGCTTTTGTCGAAGCCGCCGTTCCCTCTCGACAGGAGGAATGCCGCCATGATGCTTGCCTTCGACCTCGATCGCGACGACGCCCCGCAGCAGCGCCGCCCCGCTCCGGCGGACGGACCTGGCTGCTTCGGCGAGGCTGCGGATTACCGGGCTCAGCGGATCCTCTACGCCGCGCGCGGCTGGATCGCGGAGCAGGACGGCATGACCACCGACGGTCGGTCGCTCCTGCTGCTGCACGCCCAGAGGACGCCGCCGGACCGCCGCGAGACGCTTGTGCGCTGCTTCGAGCGTGTGCTCCTGCACGCCCCCCGGCCGGAGCTCCCTGCGCTCGCCGCGTCGCTGCGCCAGGCGGGGCTCTCCGTCGACGAGGGGCTCTCCGTGATGGGCGCCCCGGCCGGCGAGGTATGGGCCGCGGTGCAGGGCCTCGGCCGGTTCCGCTCGTTCCCGGCGGGCCTCCACCTGTCCAGGGTGTCGCCGGACGACGACGACGACGCGATCCGCGCGATCCAGGAGCTCCAGGCCGAGAGCGGCCACGCGCCGCTCCCGGGGTGGACCCTGCGCGGCGGCGACGGGCGCTCCTTGACCCTCGCGCTGCGCGACGGCCGAGGCGCGCTGGTCGGCTGCACGACCCTGTGCGTCCTGACGCGGCCGGCGCCTGCCGAGGGCGGGCGCGAGGCGCGCTCGCAGCTCGGGCTGCTGGGCGCCCCGCCGCTCTGGATCTCCGACGTGGGCGAGGCGCCTTCCTGGACCGGCATGCCGATCTGCACCTGCCTGCGCGACGAGTACCGCGGCCGCGGGCTCGGGGCGCCGCTCCAGGCCGCGGCGCTCCGGGAGGGGCACGAGCTCTTCGGGATCCGGTGGTTCTACGCGCTCGTCAGGGCCGGCGACGAGATCGCGAAGCGCATGAACGCGCGCTGCGGCCTCGCCCCGCACCGGGCCGAGGGGTTCCTCCTCGCCTCGGCGGGCCCGTCGGAGCGGCCCCGGCGCCCGGCCGAGGCGCGCCGCGGCTCAGGCTGACAGCACGGGCGCGAGGATCTTGCCGAGCTCCGCGGCGATCTTCTTCTGCTGCGGGACGCGCGCGCCGATCGACGCGAGGTAGAGCGTCCGGTCGCACACCGTGAGCCGCGTCGCGTAGAAGTCGTCGCCGCCGGCCACCGCGTCGACGAACTCGTCGAGCTCGGCGTACCCGGTGACCTTGTCGGCGCAGCCGGCGCCCAGCGCGGCGAGCAGCGCGAGCTCGTCGTCGCTCCCCGCGCCGCCAGCGCCGCGCGCCCCGGCGAGCAGCAGGCCTTCCTCGCCGGCGAGGGCCACGGCGCGCGCGCCGCTCCCCTGCATCGCCTCCACCAGGCAGCGCTCCACGGCATCTTGAGGGACATCGCTCGGCGTCATCTGCTGCTTCATCGGGGTGCCTCCGGCCGCGACTCTGCTCCGACCGCCGCGGATGCCCAAGAAATCGGCGGCCGATCGCGGCGCGACGCCCTGGCTCCGCGCGCCGGAGCTCCCGTCGCGGGTGGCCGATCGGCGCAGGTCACCGGTGGCCGATCGGCGCAGGTCGCCGGTGGCCGATCGGCGCAGGTCGCCGGTGGCCGATCGGCGCAGCTAGCCGATGGACCACAGCGCCGGCGTCTCGCCCGCGAGGCGGCGGCGGATGGAGTCGAGCGCGCGCTCGTAGTAGCCGTCGCGCGCCGCCACGAACTCGTCGAGCCGCACGTCGCGCGGCGCGATCTTCACCGCGCCCGCGGCGTCCGGCGCGTCCCGCAGCAGGCCGGTCACGCTCTGCGCCTCACCCCGGACGAGGCGCACCGCCGCGCTGAGCGGGAGCGACAGCAGCGCGGTGACCTCCTCCGGATGCGGACGGAACGCCGCGAGCGTGCGGTGGGTCGTCGCGACGAGCACGTCCTGCAGCTCGCGGTCGACGATGCCGGGCGCGTGATCGTCCACGCTGCGGCGCGTGCCGATCCGGATCACGTCGCCCGGCGCGAGCGGCAGGCCGATCTCCTCCTCCGCCTCGCGCAGCGCCTCCGCGAGGCCCTCGCCGGCGCGGTAGTGCCCGGACACGGCGACCTCGAAGGCGCCGGGCCACGTGTCCTTCTCCGGGCTGCGCTGCTGGAACAGCACCCAGGGCTCCGCGTCGCCCCGGGAGGCGCCGGGCTCCCGCTCGAGGAGCACCCAGACGTGGACGCTCCGGTGCCAGTCGCCGTCGCGGTGGACGAGCCTGCGCGCCTTGCGCACGCCGAGCGGCTTGCCGCTGCGATCGAAGACATCGAAGGGCTCGTCCCCGTCCTGCGCCGCCATGCGTCGAGGGTACCGCACCTCGAGCGGCGCGCCGTCCCTTGCTACCCCAACGAGTTCGGTGGTTCCGGCTGCCTCGTGTGTTCCTCGACGAAGCCGTACTTCATCAGGAAGAGGCGCGACGCGCAGCGCCGCCCTGGGCGCTCATCGCGCCGCAGGCGGCAGTCTCCCGAACGGATCAGGCAGCGTCGCTACCGGCGCGAAGGGGCGACACGGTGCGCTGCTGTGCCGAGGAGGCCAGACCGGCGGCGTCGTTCGGAACGTTCGAACGGCGACAGCGCGAGGGCTGGCAGGGAAAGAAAAGCCAGAGTGGCGATCCCAGCGGGAATCGAACCCGCGTTACCGGCGTGAGAGGCCGATGTCCTAACCGCTAGACGATGGGACCTTGTTCTGTCGAGATGGCCTACAGCAGAGCTGATCGGCCTGGCTGGGGGACAAGGATTCGAACCTTGATAGCAAGAGCCAGAATCTTGCGTCCTGCCGTTAGACGATCCCCCAAGGGGTGAGCGCTCTGCATCAGCGCCACGGGCCGCGGAATCTACTCGGGCTGCCCGGTATGTCAAGCGATGAAAATCGAGCCCGGCGAAGAAAGCTCCTCGGCGCCGAAAATCCGCTGCATTTCGCGCCTTTTCCGCCGAGCGTCACCCCGCCGGATCCACCCTGGCGCGCGCCGGCCCCTCGGGCGCCGGGTCCGTCCACCCCGACGGTGCCCCCCCTGGCCACCGCCCGCTTCACCACCGACGTTGCGCCCTCAGTTTCGGCTTCCCGGTTCCTCCAGAAATTGCCGTTTTTGTTTTCGAGGCGCAGCGCCGGCCGAAAAGTCGCGACTGTCTGCCGAGCGCCCTTGACGCGCCGGGAGCCTGATTTACTTTCGGCGCGGTTTTAGCCACCGGCCTAGGAGAGTGCCAAGCAACTGTGATCCCGGGCACTTAGCTCTCGTCGTGTGGGCGGAAGGCCCCGGCGGTGGGGGCGAGCGGGACCTACGGCGAGGCCGATGGTCAGTCAACCAGCCGAGGACGAGGAGCCACCATGAGAATCAGGCCGCTGCAGGATCGGATTGTCGTCAAGCGTGTCGAGAGCGAGACGAAGACCAAGGGGGGCATCATCATCCCCGACGCCGCGAAGGAGAAGCCGATCGAGGGGCGCGTCGTCGCCGTGGGCAACGGCAAGGTCCTGAAGGACGGCAAGGTCCGCCCGCTCGAGGTGAAGGTCGGCGACAAGGTGCTGTTCGGCAAGTACAGCGGCACCGAGGTGAAGCTCGACGGCGAGGAGCACGTGCTCCTCCGCGAGGACGACGTGCTCGCCGTCACGGAGTCCGCCTCCGCCGCGACGTGATCCGGATCAGGCAACCGAACGCAAGCGTTGCAGATGCGGCCGCGCGGCCGCGAGGGGATTGAGAGATGGCTGCGAAGCAGATCGTTTATAGCCGCGGCGCCCGCGCCGCGATCCTGAAGGGCGTGAACACGCTCGCCGATGCGGTCAAGGTGACCCTCGGGCCCAAGGGCCGGAACGTCGTCATCGAGAAGAGCTGGGGCGCGCCGGTCGTCACGAAGGACGGCGTCACGGTGGCGAAGGAGGTCGAGCTCGCCGGCAAGCTCGAGAACATGGGCGCCCAGATGGTGCGCGAGGTCGCCTCGAAGACGAGCGACAAGGCGGGCGACGGCACGACGACGGCGACGGTGCTGGCGCAGGCGCTCTTCGGCGAGGGCCTCAAGCTCGTCGAGGCCGGCCACAACCCGATGGACCTGAAGCGCGGCATCGACGCGGCGGTCGCGAAGGTCATCGAGGCGGTGCAGCAGGCCGCCAAGCCCACCAAGGACAAGGACCAGATCGCCCAGGTCGCCACGGTCAGCGCCAACGGCGACAAGGAGATCGGCCAGATCCTCGCCGACGCCATGGAGAAGGTCGGCAAGGAGGGCGTGATCACGGTCGAGGAGAACAAGCGCATGACGACGGAGCTCGAGACCGTCGACGGCATGCAGTTCGACCGCGGCTACCTCTCGCCCTACTTCGTGACCGACGCCGAGAAGATGACGGCGGTGCTCACGAACCCGCTCATCCTCGTCCACGAGAAGAAGATCTCGGCGATGGCCGACCTCCTGCCGCTGCTCGAGCAGGTCGTGAAGCAGGGGCGCGAGCTGCTCATCCTCTCCGAGGACATCGAGGGTGAGGCGCTCGCCACGCTCGTCGTGAACAAGCTGCGCGGCACCATCAAGGTGGCCGCCGTGAAGGCGCCCGGCTTCGGCGATCGCCGCAAGGAGATGCTGAAGGACATCGCCATCCTCACCGGCGCGACCCCGTTCATGGAGGACCTCGGGCAGAAGCTCGAGAGCGCCACCGTGCGCGACCTCGGGACCGCCAAGCGGGTCGAGATCGACAAGGACAACACCGTCATCGTCGACGGCCAGGGCGACAAGACGGCCATCAAGGGCCGCATCGAGGCGATCCGCAAGCAGATCGCGGACACGACCAGCGACTACGATCGCGAGAAGCTCCAGGAGCGGCTCGCGAAGCTCGCCGGCGGCGTCGCGGTGGTGAAGGTCGGCGCGGCGACCGAGACGGAGATGAAGGAGAAGAAGGCGCGCGTCGAGGACGCGCTGCACGCGACCCGCGCCGCCGTCGAGGAGGGCATCGTGGTCGGCGGCGGCGTGGCCCTGCTCCGGGCGGCCGCCACGCTCGACGCGCTCAAGTTCAACGACGGGCGCGACGCCGGCGTGCGGCTCGTCCGCCGCGCCCTCGAGGCGCCGGTCCGCCAGATCGCCCAGAACGCTGGTGTCGACGGGACGGTGGTCGCGGAGAAGATCCGGTCGGGCGCGCCCACGTTCGGCTACAACGCCGCGACGGACTCGTACGAGGACCTGCTCGCTGGCGGGGTCATCGACCCGGCCAAGGTCGTGCGCCACGCGCTCACCAACGCGGCCAGCGTCTCCTCGCTGATGCTCACGACCGAGGCCCTCATCGCCGAGAAGCCCAAGAAGGAGAAGGCCGCGGGCGGCGGGGCCCCCGGCGGCATGGGCGGCATGGGGGGTATGGGCGGCATGGGCGGCATGGGGGGCATGGGCGGCATGGGCGGCATGGGCGACTTCGACATGGGTTGATCGCCTGTCCGCGCCGCGCTCGGTCCCGGCGCCGGCCTCCACGCCGGCGCTGACCGCCGAGCGCGCCGCTCCCGATGCAGCGGGCCGAGGGGTCCTCCAAAGCATGCTTGGAGGGCCCCTCGCGCTTTGTGAGGCCGAGCGCTCTTGCCTGGGTTTTTGACCCGCGGTCGCGCAGGGCGCTAGACTCTCGGGCAATGTCGGAATCGTCGTTCGCCCCCCGTGGCCGCGAGTACGTGCCGGGCGACGTGCCCTTTCACGGGGGCGATTCCCACGCCGGGGCGGCGATCATGGTGACCGACATGCGGCGATCGAGCGATTTCATCGAGCTCCCGAGGATGCCCCAGAAGCTCGGCGGAGAGAGCTGAGCCGGTGGAGCTGCGCGTCATCGGCTGCCACGGCGGGGAGACCCCCAGGCATCGCACGTGCGCGTTCGTCGTGGACGACGTCCTTGCGATCGACGCGGGCTCGCTGACGAGCGGGCTCGAGATCAAGGAGCAAGCGCGGATCGAGGCGTGCCTCGTGAGCCACGCGCACCTCGATCACATCCGCGACCTGGCCACCATCGCGGACAACCGCTGCCAGCTCGGGTGCCCGCCGCTCGTGATCGCGGGCACGCGCGAGACGCTGCGGACGCTGAAGAAGCACTTCTTCAACAACGTGCTGTGGCCCGATTTCGCGGTGATCCCGACGCCCGCGCAGCCGACCATCCAGTACCTCGAGCTCAAGCCGGAGCGCCCCACGATGGTGGCCGGGCGGCTCGTGCGCGCGGTCCAGGTGACGCACACGATCGACGCCTCGGCGTTCGTGATCGAGGGGAGCGGCGGCGCCATCGCGTACAGCGGCGACACCGGGCCGACCGACCGGCTGTGGGAGGTGCTGAACCAGCAGCAGGACCTCCGCGCGCTGCTCATGGAGGTCAGCTTCCCCGACCGGGAGCAGCGCCTCGCCACGGTGAGCGGCCACCACACGCCGCAGACGCTCGCCGTCGAGCTCCAGAAGTACCGCGCGCCGAAGGACCTGCCGACGATGCTCTACCACATCAAGCCGGTCTTCCAGGCCGAGGTGGAGCGGGAGTGCGCCGCGCTGAAGGGGCTGAACCTGGAGGTCCTCCAGCTCATGGACCACTTCGTCCTGTAACCAGCCAACCCGCGGGTCGGCAGGCGGCCGGGCTGCCCGGCCCGAGGAGACCCTGCTCGTCGCGCCGCGGGGGGACCCCGCCGGGCTCGCCCGCACCCTCGCTCCTCCGGCGCTGCCGGAGG
Organism: Sorangium sp. So ce119; assembly: GCF_051524405.1. Taxonomy (NCBI): domain Bacteria; kingdom Pseudomonadati; phylum Myxococcota; order Polyangiales; family Polyangiaceae; genus Sorangium; species Sorangium sp. So ce119. The sequence continues at coordinate 2,647,488 of NZ_CP150310.1, forward strand.
GGGCGCGGCGACGCGCCGCTAGCGGCTCTCCTGGGTGGGCTCGTCGTTGAAGGTGCGCTTGCCGTCGGGGACTTCCTCGACGCGGGCAAGGACGACCGTGATGTTGTCGGTGCCGCCGAAGTAGTTCGCCCGGTCGATGAGCGCCTTGCACGCCGCGTCCAGCGAGCCGCTGGACATCACGAGCTCGAGGATCTGATCGTCGCTCACGAGCCCGGAGAGGCCGTCCGAGCAGAGGAGGTACACGTCGCCGTGGCGCGTCTCGTCCGTCACGAGATCGACGAGGACGTCCTCGCGGATGCCGAGCGCGCGCGTGATGACGTTGGCCGGGAGCTGCCGGACCTCCTCCTCGGTCATCCACGGCGCCATGTGCGCGGCGTCGCTGACGAGCGAGTGGTCGCGCGTGAGCTGCGTGATCTGGCTGTCGCGCAGGCGATAGCAGCGGCTGTCGCCCACGTGGCCGACCGTCACGTGCTCGGCGTCCTTGGAGAACATCGCCGCCACGATCGTCGTGCCCATGCCGAAGTCGGCGAGCGTCTTCAGCGAGCGATCGAAGATGCGCCGGTTCGCCAGCCTGAGGCCGGTGACGACGTAGTTCTCTTCCTCCGTGAGGTTCGGATCGGCAGGGAACGGCCACGTCGCGTCCCTCCCGACCGTCACGGACAGGAAGTCCGAGAGGGTGCTCACGGCGAGCTGGCTCGCGACGTCGCCCGAGCGGTGTCCGCCCATGCCATCCGCCACGGCCACGACACGGTACTCCTCGCTGACGAGGAGGTTGTCCTCATTGTGGTCCCGGAGGAGCCCGGTATCCGTCATCCCGGCAAACCGGGTCCGCAACATGGGCAGAGAGTAGACGCGGAGCAGGGGGGCAGCGCAAGTTCAAGGCGAGGGCAAACCTGAAATCCTGGGCCGGATCTCCCACAGGGGCCGCTCTGCGGCCGCAAGAAGCGGCCGGTCGCGGGGGCGACGGACCCTCCCGGAGGCGCCCGCTCGCCGCGCGCACTTTGCTCTTGAAAGATGAGGAGGGACGTGGATTTCCCCGCCGCGCATGCCGCGTACGCCCGCACGAGCGCGCGCGGCGCGCTTCCGGCGCGGGCGCGGGCGCCCGCTCAGAGCCAGGTCTCGCCGATCGCGATCCCGAGCGCGGCGGCGATCGTCTCGGCGGCGCGCACGCCGCACGCCTGCGCCTCCTCGAAGAGCGCCATCCCGGCCTGATCGACGTGCGCCCAGGCGACGCGCTCCGAGAGCGCGCAGGGCGGATCGAACGGCCGCGCGCCGAGGAAGCCCGGGCGCGGGCGCGGCATCGCGTGGCCCCAGATCATGACGTCCATGCGCGCGACGTCGTCGCGCAGATGCGGGTGCGCCGGCGCGAGATCGCGCAGCACGCCGTCCGCGATCGACGCCCACGGCGCGCCGAGCAGCGCCGCGCGCGCGGCGGCGACGTCGGGCCCGCCGTAAGCGCGGTAGTAGGTCAGCACGGTGCGCTGCATCGGCGTCGCGAGGCGCGACCGCTGCGTCGTCGCCGCCGCGAGATCGGTGAGCTGGTGGCGCGCGTCGACGTAGCCGAGCCCGTCCGCGCCGTAGAGGACGGAATCCCACGCGTGGTTCGGGTCGAGGGGCCGCTCGACGTGCAGGTTCGCCACGAGCCACGCCGACGTGGTCCGCTCGGGCAGCTCGCCCGCCGCGCCCCCCGCGAAGATCCGGCGCGCGACGAACGCCGGCGCCGCGAGGATCGCGGCGCGCGCCTCGACCCGGCGCGCCTCGCCGCGCTGCACGTCGATGTAGCCGACCTCGACGCTCCCCGCCGGCAGCGGGCGCACCGACGTGACGAGCGCGCCGAGCGACACGCGCGGCGCCGCGCGCTCGAGCAGCGCCTTCACGAGCCGGCCGTTGCCCTCGGGCCAGATCAGGTAGTGGCTCCCCGCGAGCGCCGGCGTGCGCACCTTGCGCCCCGCGAAGTAGTGCAGCCCCGCCCAGGCCGAGATCTCCTCCGGCTCGCCGCCGAAGTCGTCGAGCATCGCGTAGCGCACGTACCAGCGCAGGAACGGCGTGCGGTACCCCTCGCGATCGAGCCACGCCGCCATGCTGATCCGGTCGAGCTCGAGGAGCTCGGGATCCCGCGACGAGCGCGCGAGCGGGATCTGGAACGCCGCGCGCCCGTCCCTGCCGGTGAGCTCCGTGAGGTCCTCCTCGAGCGCGTGGAACCGCTCGAGCTCCTCCAGCGCGTCGTCCGGCAGCGCGTCGACCGGCGCGAGGCCGGCGTGCCACGCGCCGTCGTAGAACAGCCGCTCGCCCGGCGCGTGGCAGAGCCTGCGCGGATCGAACACGGGGCGCCCCGCCGCGTCCCACCCGGTGACGACGCCCATCTGATCGAGCAGCCGCAGCGTCGCGCGCGCCTCCACGTTCGGCGCGGCGAGGTAGTGCGCGCCCCACGGGTACGGCACCACGCCGTCCTCGCCCCACGCGCTCGTGCCGCCGGGCCGCGGCTCGAGCTCGAGCACGCGCAGATCGAGCCCGGCGTCGGCGAGGCGCCACGCGGCCGACAGCCCGCTCACCCCGCCGCCGACGATCACGACGTCCGCGCGCTCCGGCGGGCCTGACGCCGTCAGGGTCGACGCGCGCGCGGTGCCGCCGCGGAGCAGGTGACCCGCGCCGTGGGCCGCGCCGACGATCTCGCCGGCGAGCGGCGGTCGCCCCGGCGAGGCCGCGTGCACGAGCCAGCCCGCGGCGACGGAGCTCAGGAAGCCGCGGCGGTTCACCGGATCACCGCGACCACTCGGCCCACTCGCGCGTGTAGACGGAGACGAGCTTCTGGTCGTTCAGCCGGTTCACCGGCGCCTCGACGCGGCCGAGATCGCGCGGGAACCGGAAGAGCTCCGGCAGGCCGCTCGAGTCGAGGTAGCGGAGCTTCGACGGATCGACGCGGAGGGCGCCGGGCGCGGCGAGCCCCTCGCCGCCGGCCAGGATGAACCCCCACTCGCCGAAGCTCGGCACATAGACGTGCAGCGGCGCGGTCTTCCAGCCGGCCGCCTCGAGCGTCGTCACGACGCACCAGAACGACTCGCGCGCGTAGTGCGGCGACGTCGCCTGGACCACGGCGAGGCCGCGCACGGAGATCCGCTGCCGGAGCAGGTGGTAGAAGGCGTCCGTGTACAGCTTGCCGACCGCGTAGTTGCCCGGATCGGGGAAGTCGACGATCGCGAGATCGAACGACTCGGTCGACTCCTCGAGGTACTTGAACGCGTCCTGGTTGCGGATGACGACGCGCGGATCGCGGAGCGCGCCACCGTTCAGGTCCGCGGCGAGCGGCAGGTCGCGGAAGGCGCCCGTGACCGCGGCGTCGAGGTCGACGAGCAGGATCTGCTCGATCGACGGGTACCGGAGCAGCTCGCGCGCGGCGAGCCCGTCCCCGCCGCCGAGGACCAGCGCGCGCCGCGGATCGCGCCCGAGCGCCGCGACGGCCGGGTGCACGAGCACCTCGTGGTACCGGTGCTCGTCGTCGGACGAGAACTGGAGGTTGCCGTTCAGGAACAGGCGCGTGGTGCGCGGGCCCCTCGTGACGACGATGCGCTGGTACGGCGACTGCGCCGCGTAGACGATGGGCGCCCCGAAGTAGAGCGCCTCCGAGCGCTCGACGAACCGCGAGACGAGCGCGAACGCGACCCCGAGCCCCGCGATGACGACGAGGCAGAGCGCCCGCAGCTTGATGATGACGGCGCGCTCGAGCGGGAAGAGGAACGTGCTCGTGAGCGCGACCGCCGCGTTGAGCAGGCCGAAGAAGAGGCTCGTCTGGTGGATCCCGAGGCGCGGCAGGAAGATCGCGGGGAAGAGCAGGCTCGCGGCGAGGGCGCCGATGTAGTCGAGCGTGAGCACCCGCGCGACGAGGCGCTTGAGATCGAGCGAGAAGTTGAGCAGCCGGATGAGCAGCGGGATCTCGAGCCCCACGAGCACGCCGATGAGCAGCACCAGCGAGTAGAGCAGCGCGCGGAACGCCCCGAGCGCGGTGTAGACCCGGAACAGCATCGGCGCGGAGAGCCCGCCCACGAGCGCGAGGCCGAGCTCGATCTCGACGAAGCGCTCGAGGAGGCGGCTCTCGATGTACTGCGAGAGGTACGAGCCGATCCCCATCGCGAACAGGTAAAGGCCGATGACGAAGCTGAACTGCGTCACCGAGTCGCCGAGGACGTAGCTCGCGAGCGTGCCGGTGATGAGCTCGTAGATGAGCCCCGACGTGGCGATGACGAACACGCTCGCGAGGAGCGCCGGGTGCACGAGCCGGGGCAGCGGCTGCGCCGCCAGGGCGTCTCCAGCAGGGGCCAGCGCGGCGCCCGTCGAGCTCTCCTCGGTGACCGGCATCGGCGCGGTCCTAGCACCGCTCGTGCTGGATCACAGCTGGCCTCCGCTTCTAGTATGGTGCTCGCGTGAGCACGCCCTTCGACCGAGCAGCCGCGTGCCCCTCCTGCGGCGCGCCGATCACGTTTCGCTTCGCGGGCGCGATGGCCCAGGTGTGCAAGCACTGCAAGTTCGTCATCGCCCGCACCGACCGGGACCTGCGCGCCATCGGCCGCGTCGCCGACCTCGTCGAGATCCCCACGCCCCTGCAGGTCGGGGTCACCGGGCGCTGGGGCAACGAGCCGTTCGTGGTCGACGGCCGCGTGCAGCTCGACCGCGCCGGCGCGCCGGGCGCGCCCTGGCAGGAGATCTTCATCGCGTTCCCGAACAGCGGCCGCTGGACGTGGGTCGCCTTCGCCCAGGGGCGCTGGTACGCGACCAGCGAGGCGCCGCTCCCGCTGAACGGCCTCCCGCCGTGGACCGCCCTCCAGCCCGGCGCGCGCGTCCACCTCGAGGGGCACGGGATGTTCACCGTCGTCGAGGTGGGACGCCGGCGCGTCATCTCGGCCGAAGGCGAGATGCCTTACGTCGCCCCGCCGGGCGTGGTGACCGTCTTCGTCGACATCGCGGGGCCGCAGGGCGAGTTCGGGACCCTCGACTACGGCGACGGCCGGAGCATCCCGCCGAAGCTCTACCTGGGCCGGCAGTTCGACCCGGCCGTGATGCGGCTCGACACCGGCGCGCCCGTGGAGATGCCCTCGGCGCAGGTGACCGCCGTGGCGTGCCCCAACTGCGGCGGCAACCTGCCGCTCGCCGCCCCCGGCACCGCGGAGCGCATCGTCTGCCGGTACTGCGGCACCGCGAGCGACCTCTCGAAGGGCGCCCTCACCGCGCTCGGCCAGGTCCCCCGGCCGCCCATGGAGCCGTACGTCCCGCTCGGCGCCGAGGGCCAGCTCCGCGGCATGCGCGTGCTCTGCATCGGCTTCGTCATCCGGGGCTGCACGGTGGAGGGCGAGCGCTACCGCTGGCGGGAGTACCTGCTCTATGGCGGGCCGAGCGTCGGCTACCTGTGGCTCATGGAAGAGGACGGCGCGTGGCAGCTCGTGGCGCCGCTCTCGCCCGGCGAGGTCCAGCCCATGGGCTCGGTCGCGACCTACAAGGGACAGACGTACTCGCTCAAGCAGAGCGTCCAGGCCGAGGTGGAGTACGTCATCGGCGAGTTCTACTGGAAGGTCGAGATCGGCGAGTCGGTCCAGGCGACGGAGTACCAGGGCTCGGACGGCAAGATCAGCATCGAGCAGGCCCCGACCGAGGTCAGCGTGTCGTTCTGCTCGCCGCTCCCAGGCAAGGAGCTCGCCGCCGCCTTCCACCTGTCGCCCCCGCCGCGCCCCGCGCTCGGCGGCGGGACGGGGATGAGCGCCGGCACGATCCTCGTCATCATCGTCGTCGTGATCATCGTCCTCATCCTCCTCAGCGCGCTCAGCGACTGCGGCGGGGGCGGCGGGGGCGTCATCTTCGTTCCGACCGGCGGGAGCAGCCCGAGCTTCGGCGGCGGAAAGTGATCCAGCTTCACTGCTCGATTCGGCTGGGCTTGAATCGAACGGCGTCGCGACGCGGCGACTGACGCGATCCGGCTGGTGCCGAGTCGGGGTGCCGAGGGCTGGACATGCCTGTGTCCACCCCCCGCAGCGAGGGTGATCGCGCGGCGAGCGGAGCGGTCGGATTCGGGCAGACGATGGTCGGTTTCGGGTACCGTTCGCGGCCGGCCGTCCGTGGCGGCCGAGTGATTTCAACGGTTTACACGCTGGTCGGCGGCGGCCCGTGACGTGCAATGTGCCGCCGAAGCCGGCGCGGGCCGGTGACGGAGGACCATGCAAACCGTGAATTCGGTCGATCCGCACGCACAGCTGCGCGCGCTCTACATCTCCCTGCTCCGGAACCAGGAGCACTTCGACGAGTTCAAGCAGCTCCTCGCCCTCTACGTCGTCGCGCCCGAGTCCGACGAGGAGCCGGCGGATGCGGCCAGCGTCCGCGCGGAGCTCAACGGGCGCATCCGCTCCTGGATCGGCGGCTTCTTCGACGGGCTGAGCGCCGCTCAGGTGCTCCAGTGGCGGGCCATCGTGGTCGAGGAGCGCATCAACGTGTGCCTGTCGCCCTGGAAGGAGTCGAACATTTATTGATGCTGCGGCGCAGGCGACAGGCGGGGTTGCACCGCCATCGACGTACATCTCAGCGGCGCGGCTCCGCCCCGGTGCCATCTACCGGCGCCCCGGGTGCGCGGCCGTCCACCGGCGCCCGGAGCGCGCGGCGCAGGTCCGGCGGGGCGGCGCGCCTGGCGACGGAGGTGCCCGCTCATGGATGAGGCGCTCTGGGTGGATGAGCTCTACAAGGCGTTCTGGCGGACGCTCCCCGGCATGCTGCACGCCGAGGCGCAGGGGCTGGCCCACACCCTCGGCCTGGCGCCGTCGCGCGACGTGCCCTGGAGCGCGGTGTTCCGCAACGAGTTCACCCTGGCCGCGCCCGCGCTGCTCGCGGAGGCGATGCCGGGGGTCCGGGGGGCCACGGTGCAGGACGCGCTCCTCGCGCACGTGCTCGCCGTCATCGAGGCGTTCGGCACCGACCGCATCCACGACGCGCAGGTCCGCCCGACCTGGCAGCTCGAGGCGATCCTGGCCCACGCGCGGCGGGCGCGCGACGAGGCGCTCCGCCGCGTCGCCCCCGGCGTCGACGACCCGGCCATCGACTTCGCCCGCGCGGACGACGCCACGCTGCTCGCCATCGGGGCGGAGCGCGCCCTCCTCGCCAGCGGCGAGCCCGCCGGCTTCAGCCGCTATTACGCGCTCTCGCTCGCCAAGCAGAGCGTCGGCTTCCCGGCGTCGATCGCCCTGGCGCACGCCGCGGGCTGGACGGCCGCGCAGCGCGAGGTGCTCTCGCGGATGCTCTCGTCGGTGTGGCTGGGCCTGCAGCTCCACGACGACGTCATGGACTGGCAGGACGACTACCAGCGCGGCGGCGCGTGGGCCGTCGTCCTGGCCTCGGAGCTCCGGTCGCGCGCGCACGGGGAACCAGACGTCGACGACGCCGACGACGGGGATGACGACGCCGCGCGCGGCCAGGGCCGCGCCCGCGGCGGCGCGCACCGCCGCGGCGCGGTCGCGTACGGGCCGCTCGGCACGCCGCCGTGGGGCATCGCCGCGACCCCGAAGGCGCAGAGCGAGCCGCCGGCCTCCAGCGCGCCCTCGTCCCTGATCCCCGTACGGCGCATGGTCCTCGAGGCCGGCGTCCTCGGGGCGATGCTCGACGGGGAGCGCCGGTGCTTCCGCGCCGCCCGGCGGCGCGCGGCCGTCCTCGGCGCGCGCCGCGTCGCCGCCTGGGCGGAGGGGAGGGAGGTGCAGGCGCAGGAGCTCGCGCGGTGCGAGGCCGAGAGCCCGGGCTTCGCCAACCGCGCCCATGCGCTCAAGTCGTGGGCCAAGGCCGTGCTGGCATGAGCCGGGGCCGCAGCGCGGCCACGCGAAAGGGAGGGGGGCCTCCGGCGGGCGGCGCGGCCACGCCAGGGGGGGCGGCCCCCCTCGAGGGCGGCGCGGCCACCCCAGGAGGCGCGGGCTGTCCGGAGGGCGGCGCGGCCGTCCCAGGAGGGGAGGGCTTCCCGGAGGAAGGACCCGCCCGCCCGGAGCGCAGCCGCTCGAGCGCCCCGCCCCCGGCGTCCGCCGCCTCGCGCAGGGAGCGCCCGCCGCGCCCGCCGTGGGACTTCGGCTATGCCCCGGTGCCGACGGCCGCGTGCGACGACGACGGCGGTCCCCTCGATGTGGTCGTCGCCGCGCGCCGCGCCGTGGCGCCCGACGCCGTGATCGCGGCGCTCTCGGCGCGGTGGTCCGGGGTCGAGGTCGAGCGGATCGTCGAGCGGGCGCCCATCTTCTGGCTGCGCGTCCGGTCGCCCGATCGCGGGCGGCGCGCCGAGGTCGCCGCGGCGCTCGCGGCCGCGGGGCTCCCGGTGCGCTACGTCGCGTCGGCCCAGCGCACGAGCGCCGCGGTCGCGCCGCGCTTCGACGCCGCCCCGGCCGACCCGGCGCGCCCCGGCGAGGGCTGGGCCCCGCGCGGCGCCTCGGACGAGGACGAGCCCGTCACGCCAGGCCGCTGGTTCCTCCGCGCCGAGGAGGGCGGGATCGCCGTCGATCGCCGCCGCTGCGGGACCGGCGCCGGGATGCGCCTCGGCGTGATCGACGATGACGGCCAGGCGGCCGACGAGCTCGGGCTCGACCGCGAGGTGCTGGTCCTTGTCGAGCAGCCGCCGCGCAGCCAGGCGCACGGCGCGCTGATGGTCGCGTGGGCCGTCGGGGTCCGCCGCCCCGGCGGCTTCCGCGGCGTCGCGCCGGACGCCTCGCCGCGGCTCTACCTGATCCCGAAGCCGGGCGGGTGCGTCCTCGCCCTGCCGGTCGCGATCGTCCAGGCGGTCAGCGACGGCGCCGACGTCGTTGTCTGCGCCGCGTACATCGAGGGCTCGACGACGCCGATGCTCGACGACGCGCTCGAGTTCGCCGCCCGCCTCGGGCGCGGCGGGCGGGGCTGCCCGGTCGTGTTCCCGACCGGCCGCGAGGCGTCGAGCCCCCCCGACTCGCTCCACGCGAGCTTCTCGCTCGGGTTCGGCGAGCCCGCGAGCGACCCGCGCGTGTTCTGCGTCGGCCCGGCCGCCCGCGGCGAGGGCTGGTTCCTCTGGCGGGATCGCCGGCGGCGCAGCCGCCCCTTCGCCAACCGCGGCCCGGCGGTGCGGTGGCTCGCGCCCGGCGACGATCTCACGTGCCCGCTCCCGCCCGCGTCGGGCGTGGAGCCCGCGGCCGAGCGGCTCTGCCACGCGGAGTCGAGCGGGGCGTCGGCCCTCGCCGCGGGCGCCCTGCTCCTCGTCCTGGCGCAGAACCCCGCGCTCCGCGTGCCCGAGCTCGACGCCCTCGTCCGGCGCACGCTCGACCCGGTGCCCCCCGAGGCGCCCGCGTCGGCCGAGCCGGTGGCCGACAGGTGGGACCTCCTCCCCGAGGCGCGCGACCGCGACGGCCACAACGCGAAGCACGGCTACGGCCGCATGGACGCGGGCCGGGCCTGCCTCGCCGCCGGCGATCCGATCGCGCTTTCGCTGGTGCTCCTCGGCGAGGACGACGCCGCGCGCGCCTGGCACGACGCGCGCGCGGCGCGCCCGCTCGCCCGCGGCCTGTACTCGCGCCGCCTCGCGCGCTGGGCCGTCCGCGCGCTGCTCGCCGACCCGGGCCTCTGCCACGGCGTCTGCGCCCTCGCGCGCCACGCCCGCCTCACCGCGGGAGACCCCCGGCGCCAGCGCGCCCACGGCGCGGGCGTCGTGCTGCGGCACCTCTCGCTCCTCGTCCGCGGCCTCGCCGTGAGCCGCCCGGCGCCGGCGCGCTCGCCGCGCGTGCGGGAGGAGCTCGCCGCCCTGCTCGACTGGCTCGAGCGAGCCGCGAGCGACGCCGACGCCGTCGGGGCCGTCGAGGCGCGCTTCGGGGAGCTGGCGGCCGCCGTGTTCGTCGGCGCCGCGGAGCGCAGCGCGCCCGAGAGCGCCGCCCGGGCGCGCTCCGCCGCCCCTCCGGTGGAGTGATCCCGCCCTCATCTCCGCCCTGGAACGTAATGAACCTCGCGCGACCGCGCCGCCGGGCGACCGGGATCGCGGGGGCGGGGGCCCCGCGCCTCGCCCGGGGCGTGAGCCCCGTTGGTTCACCCGGGGTTCCAGCGTATCGTGGGTGGCTCGGGGCGCAATCTACGCGCTGTCGAGTCTCCCGATGCGAGCTATCGAGAATCGGCGTTGGCTCCTTGCGGCGGTCGTCCTCGCGGCGCTCGTTCTGGGCGGCCTGGGGATCAGGAACGCGCTGCGCTGGTACGAGCGCCCGTTTCCTGGCGTCCTCGTCGACCCCGACGGCGTTGTCTCGAGCCTGGGCCTGCCCTCCTGGGAGGGCTTCCAGAAGGGCCTCCGGTTCCCCGATCGCGTCGTCGAGGTGAACGGCTGGCGCCTCGAGAGCACCGCGGGGCGTTACCGCGCCAGCGTGTGGGACGCCGCGGTCGAGCAGGCGGCGCGCGAGGGGCAGCGCTCGGTGCGCGCCCGCGTCGAGACGGCGGAAGGGCTGCGCGACGTCGAGCTCACCCTCGTCCCCTTCGATCCGCTCGCCTGGTGGTTCTACGCCGGCGGGCTGATGGTCGTCGCCTCGCTCTACGTGGGCGCCGCGCTCGTCGCGCTGAGCGCGAGCCCGCACGGCAAGCTCGCCCGCGCCTTCGCGAGCGCGGCGCTGTTCACCGCGCTCTTCCAGTTCACGATCTTCGACTATCACGGCGCGCGCGACCTCGTTCCGTTCTTCCACGTCGCCTACGCGCTCGTCCCGATGAGCTTCTTCACCCTGGCGCTCCGGCTGCCGGATGACATCCCGCTGCTCGCGCGCTACCCCGCCCTCGGGTGGATCGCGGAGGCGCTCGGCGGCCTGCTCGCCGCCGGCCTGCTCGCCTCGCACGCCGTGGGGTGGACCACCGTCGGGCTCCGGGGGGTCTGCGCGACGCTCATGGTCGCGTCGTTCTTCTTCTTCGCGACCGCCCTGATCGCCCGCTTCGCCGTGGCCGAGGGGGATCGCCGCCGCACGCTGCGCGTGCTGCTCCTCGCGATGGCGCCGCCGCACGTCGTGATGGCGCTCGGCTTCATGCTGGCCATGCTCGGCGTCTCGGCGTCTCGGCTCGCCTGGTTCGCGATCCCGGCGCTCGCCCTCACGCCTGTCTCGAGCGTCGTCGCGTTCATCCGCTACGACCTCTGGGGGAGCCGCGCGCTCCTCTCGCGGCCGCTCACGCGGGTCATCATCGCCGGCATGATGGTCGCGCTCACGGTGATCGTCTGCTCCGCCTGCGCGGGGTACGCCGGCCTGCCGCTGCTCGGCGCGCTCAAGGTCGCCGTGCCGGCCGCCGTCGTCAGCGCCGTGCTCGTCGTGTTCGCGCTCGGCGCCGGCGACCGGAAGCTCTTCCCGGCGCGCGCGGAGTACAAGCCCACCGTCGAGCAGCTCAGCGAGGAGCTGACGCTCGTCACCGATCCCGAGGAGGTCGCCGACGCGGTCGAGCGCACCGTGGCGCGCTGGCTGCCGTGCGAGCGGGTCACCTTCCGCCCCTTCGCGGCCGACGTGGTCGACGCCGGCCACCTCGACGGCGAGGCACGGCCGCCGTCCGCCGAGCAGAGCGGCGAGCGGATCATCGGGCTCGGCCCGCCCGAGGTGAGCGCGAGCGAGCTGTCGCTGACGGTGATGTTTCGCGGCCGGCTGCTCGGCGTCCTCGAGGTGGGCCGGAAGCGCGGCGGCGCCCTGTTCACGAGCGAGGACCTCGACCTGCTCCGCACCATCGGCAACCAGGCCGCGCTCGCCCTGGCGCACGCGCACAGCTACGCCGAGCTGGAGCGGCGGCGGCGCGAGCAGGCGGCCGCGTGGCGCGACGAGCGCGCGGCGCTCATCGAGACGCTCGCGGCCGAGATCACCCACGAGGTGCGCTACCCGATCAACTTCTTCCGCTCGGTGTTCCAGCGCGGGTCGAGCGACCAGCGCCTGGACGCCGAGGAGGTCGAGATCGGCTGCGAGGAGGTCGAGCGCCTCGAGCGCCTCGTGATGGGGCTGCGGCGGGTCACGCACCGGAAGCTCGAGCGCCGCCGCCTGTCCGTCGAGGAGCTCGTGAGCCGGGCGGAGATGCTGCTGCGCGATCAGCTCGGCAAGCGGCGGATCGAGGCGCGGGTGAGCGCGACCCCGAGGCTCCGCTGCGACCTCGATCAGGCGACGCAGGTGCTCGTGAACCTGCTCTCGAACGCCCTCGACGCGGCGGGCGAGAAGGGGACCATCGGCGTCACCTGGGCGACCACGGAGGGCGGCGCCGAGCTCGTCGTGTGGGACACGGGGCCCGGGATCTCGGGCGACGCCGCGCGGATCTTCGCGCCCTGGTACACCACGAAGCCCGGCGGGACGGGGCTCGGGCTCGCCATCACGCACCGCATCGTCCGCGCCCACGGGTGGACCATCGACGCGGAGCGGCGCGACGGCAGGACGCGGTTCGTGATCTCCATCCCGGCCGCGGACGTGTCCCAGAGCGCGGAGGAAGAGGTCGCGTGAAGATCCTGGTCGTCGATGATCAGCGGAGCGGCCGCCGCACGCTGCGGCAGATCCTGACCGCGCTCGACGAGGTCGAGGTGCTGGAGGCGGTGGGCCTGGACGACGCCATCGCGGCGGTGGAGCGGAGCGCGCCGGACCTCCTGCTGCTCGACGTGCGCCTCTCGGACGACCCGCGCGACCGCGGGGGCCTGGAGATCCTGCGGCGGGTTCGGGCCTCGGGGCGCAGCACGCCCGCGGTGATGGTCACCTCGGTGAGCGAGCTCTCCGAGATCCGCGAGGCCATGCGGCTCGGCGCCCAGGACTACGTCCTGAAGGACGAGCTCTGCCCGGAGATGCTGCTGCCGATCGTCGAGGGGCAGCGCGAGCGGCTGCTGCTCAAGGGCGAGGTGGTGCGGCTGCGCGAGCGCGTCGATCGCACGTTCGGCACGAAGGCGCTGCTCGGCTCGTCCGCGGCGATGGATCGGGTGCGCCGGATCATCGAGCGCGTCGCGGAGTCGAGCAAGACGGTGCTCATCCGCGGCGAGACCGGCAGCGGCAAGGAGATGGTGGCCCGCGCGCTGCACGAGATGAGCTCGCGCCGCGGCGAGCCGTTCGTGGCGGTCAACTGCTCTGCGCTGCCGGGGACGCTGATCGAGTCGCTCATCTTCGGCCACGAGCGCGGCGCCTTCACCGGCGCCGAGAAGCGCATGCGCGGCCAGCTCGAGCTCGCGGGCGCGGGCACCATCCTGCTCGACGAGATCGCCGAGATGCCCGGCGAGCTCCAGGCGAAGCTGCTCCGCGTCCTCGAGGACCGCCGCTTCCGCCCGCTCGGCGCCGAGTCGGAGATCCCGCTCCGCGCCCGCGTCCTCGCCGCGACGCACGTCGACCTCGAGAAGCGCATCCACGAGGGGCGCTTCCGGGAGGACCTCTTCTACCGGCTCAACGTCGTCACGGTGCACGTGCCGTCGCTGGCCGAGCGCGACGCGGATCTCATCGAGCTCCTGCTCGCGTTCAACGCGGAGCTCCCGCGCAAGCTCCGCTACACCGACGACGCGATCGCGTGGCTCGTCCGGCGGCCGTGGCCCGGCAACGTGCGGGAGCTCCGGAACGTCGTCGAGCGGCTGGCGCTGCTCGCGGACGACGATCTCATCGACGTCCCCACGCTCGAGGAGCTGGCGCGCGAGCGGCCGGTGGTCGACGCGACCGCGGAGATCGATCGGCTGGCGCGCGCGCTGCTCGCGCTGCCCGAGCGGCTCGGGTCGAAGCTGCGGGTGATCGAGCGGGCGGTGCTGCACCACGCCATCGAGAGCTGCGGCGGCAACAAGGCGGCCGCGGCGCGGCTCATCGGCGTCGACCGGAAGATGCTCGAGCGGCGCTGGGACCGGCACACCGGGGAGGAGCCGCCGAGCAGCCGGCGGCTGACGCCGGCGAACGCGCCGCGGTACCTCGGGGAGGAGCCGCCGAGCAGCCGGCGGCTGACGCCGGCGAACGCGTCGCGGTACTTCGGGGGCGAGGAGCCGCCGAGCAGCCGCCGCTTCACGCTGCCGTCGGACCCGGGCGACACCTGAGCGGCCGCGCTTTCGCTGCGGGCGCGCCGTGGCCGCGGGTGCTGTGGCCGCGAGCGCCGTGGCCGCGGCTGCGCTGCGCGCCGTCGCGGCCGCACGCCCGCAACGCCGCGCTGCGCGCTACTTCCTGCCGATGCCCGTGTAGAGGAACCCCATCCCGCGGAGCTCGTCGGGCTCCCAGACGTTGCGCCCGTCGAAGAGCGCCGGGGAGCTCAGGATGCGCTTCAGCCGGTGGAAGTCGGGGCGCCGGTACTCGTGCCACTCGGTGACGACGACCAGGGCGTCCGCGCCCTCGGCCGCGCCGTACATGCCGTCGCTCAGCAGGATGCGGTTGCCGTAGATCGCGCGCACGTTCGGCATCGCCTGCGGGTCGTGCGCCTGGACCGTCGCGCCCGCCTCGAGCAGCTCGTCGATGAGCGTGAGCGCGGGCGCCTCGCGGATGTCGTCGGTCTGCGGCTTGAACGCGAGCCCCCAGACCGCGATCGTCTTGCCCTTCAGCGCGCCCCCGAAGTGGGCGCTCACCTTGCTCGCGAGGACCCGCTTCTGGCGCGCGTTGATCCGCTCGGTCGCCCGGACGATCTCGAGGTCGTGCCCCACCGACCCCGCCGTGTACAGGATCGCCGAGAGATCCTTGGGGAAGCACGACCCGCCGAACCCCGGGCCGGCGAAGAGGAACTTCGTGCCGATGCGCGGGTCGGCGCCGACGCCCTTGCGCACGAGCTCGATGTCCGCGCCGACCTTCTCCGCGAGCAAGGCCAGGTCGTTCATGAACGAGATGCGCGACGCGAGCAGGGCGTTGGCGGCGTACTTGGTGAGCTCGGCCGAGCGCGCGTCCATGAGCTGGATGCGATCGCTCGCCCGGACGAACGGGTTGTACAGGTGGCGCAGGATCTCGCGGGCCTTCGGGTCGTCCGACCCGATGATCACGCGGTCGGGCTTCATGAAGTCGTTCACCGCGTCGCCCTCCTTGAGGAACTCCGGGTTCGACGCGACGGCGAACGCCTGCGACGTGTGCGCGCCGATGATCTGCCGGAGCCGGTCGGCCGTCCCGACCGGGACCGTGCTCTTGGTGGCGATCACCTTGAAATTGTTGAGATTCTTGCCGATCGTCTCGCCGACGGCCTCGACGGCGGAGAGGTCCGCGGAGCCGTCGTCGGCCTGGGGCGTCCCGACGGCGATGAAGACGATCTCCGCGTCGCGGATGGCGCCGGCGACGTCGGTCGAGAAGCGGAGCCTGCCGTCGCGCGCGTTCTTCGCGATCAGCACGTCGAGGCCGGGCTCGTAGATCGGCACCTCTCCGCGCTTCAGCATCTCGATCTTCGCGGCGGACACGTCGACGCAAGCCACGTCGTTCCCGAAATCCGCGAACCCCGCGCCGGCCACCAGGCCGACATACCCTGTTCCCACGACGGCAAGCTGCATGGGCGGGACGCTACCACGACTCTGCTGCTGTTCGAGCGGGCAGTCGCGCGAAGTGTGACCTGCGATCGCTCCGTCCCGCTCCTGCAGCGTGCGCCCTCGCGCGGCCGCGCTCGCCGCGTGGCCGCGGGCGCGCGACGCCTGCGGCGGCGGCGGGTGGATCAGGGGTGTACGAACACCACCGTTCCGGTGAGCGAGCGCGCCGCGCCGTGCCAGCCCGGCGGGACGGCGGGCTCGGTCCAGAAGAAGAGCCGGCGCGCGTCCTCCGGAGACAGGTTGATGCAACCGTGGCTCTTGGGCCGGCCGAACTTGTCGTGCCAGTAGGCGCCGTGCAGCGCATACCCTTCCTCGAAGTACTGCACGTAGGGGACGTCGCGCAGCTCGAACTCCTCGCCGACGGCGTCCGAGTCCATGGTGATGGAGATGTACTTCGTGTGGATACGGAATATCCCGCGCTTGGTCGCGGTGGAGGACTCGTGGTCCTCGAGCCCCGCCTCGCCGCTCGAGATGAGCGTGGCGTAGACGGGCTTCGTGCCCTCGTAGGCGACGAGCACCTGCTTCGTGAGGTTGACGTCGAGCCACTTCTCGCCGTTCTTGCCCCACGCGGGCATCTTCTTGGCGGGGTCGATGCGGCCGGCGTGGCGGTCGTCGACCCAGTCGCCGTCCTTCGTCTCGTAGTGCAGCTTGCCGCCGAAGAACTGCTGCTTGCCGGTCAGGGGCACGGCCGAGCGCCACTCGAGCTCTCCGCCCTCGACGAGCTTCTTGCCCTCGACGCGCCAGCGCTTGCCGCCGGCGCGGCGCACGAGCGCGAACGGGAAGTCGATGTCCTTGCCGATCTCGACGCCGTGGAAGTCGGAGCCGCGGATGGGGCGGAAGCGGTCGGCGGGGACGACGCGCAGGTCGGTGGTGACGTTGTAGCGCCGGCCCTCGTGGAGGAACGACTCGATGAAGGCCATGCCGTTGCGCCGCGAGACCTCGTCGATCTTCACGGCGTCGTCGGTCTTGATGAGGCCGGAGAGGTTGGGCGCGCGCCGGCCGTCGCGCAGGAACCAGGGGATGTCGCGATCGGTGATGCGCTGCGCGAGCGCGTCGAGCGCGGGCGGGGCGGGCTCGCTGCGCCACTTGAGCCACACGTCGAGGCCGTAGGTGGCGCCGCTCTGCTCGTCCTTGGCCCAGCGGTCGAGGTGCTTCTTGAGGCTCGGCTCGTGGCGCGCGACGTCGTCCTCGGTGGGGATGCGCGCGTAGGCGGGGCCGCCGCGCGTCACGACGCCGTACATGTACGGGAGCTTGTGGGTGACGTCGGGGCGCCGCGACGCGGCGCGGACGATCTCGTGGTCGAGGTCGAGGGTCGCGTCGGGGCCGAGGCACACGTAGCCGAACGGCTTGATCTTGCGGAAGCCGCCGGGGCAGCCGGCGGTGCCGGCGGGCTCGGGGTCGATCTCCACGATCGCGCCGGCGCGGAGGAAGCCGACGCGCTTCGCGTCGGTGCTGGGCCGGGCGTAGACGCGGGTGAGCATCGCGATGCTGGCGAGCCGCGGGCTGCCCTCCGGGGGCGGCGTGGGCGGGGTGGCGACGCCGCTCAGCGAGACGATCGGCGGGCCCACGGGCTGGCCGGGCGGGGGCTCGTCCTCGGCGGGCGCAGGGGAGGCAGGGGACGCCGAGGCGGCGGCGGAGGGCGCGGCGGCCGCGGGCTTCTGGCCATCGCCGGGGCCCGGGAGCTCGCTCGGCGAATCGGGGGCGCTCCCGGACTGGCCGCACCCCGGGAGGAGCGCGGCGAGGGCGAGGAGCGCGAAGGCACGGCGGCTCGCCGCGAGCGTGGCTGCGGCGCGCGTTCGGGGCGGCGTGTCCATGGCGGGGCGACCGTAGTGCACAGGAGGGGGAGGCTGGCCAGTTTTCGGCGGGCCCTGGCGGCGTCTGGCTGAGCACCCGAGGCGCTCCCCGCGGGCAGGCTCCGGAGGCCCTCCGGCAGGGGACTGGATCGTCCGCGCGCCCTTCGCGAGGGGCGAGGACAGGTCGCGACCTGCCGCGCGGGGCGCGACGCGTCAGGAGCTCCCGCCGGTGGACTCCATCCACGCGAGCCACGCGTTCGCCTCGCGCAGGGCGTCCGCCGCGGCGACGAGCGCGCCGTCGCCGCCGATCCGTGCCACGAGCGGCGCGAGCATCTCCACGCCTCCCCAGCCGCTCAGGGTCGACGCCAGCGTGACCGAGCCGGCGGCGTCGCCGAGGCTCCTTGCGAGCAGCCACGCTGCGTCATGAGGCGACATCCAGGCAGCGCAGCGGATCACGCTCTCCAGCCCGTCCGTGTCCCCGCTGTCGCGGTACGCCGCGACAGCGCGGGCGGCGAGCGACGGCCGCGACGGCGCGGGGGCAGCGCAGCAGAGCGCCGCGAGGGCCGCGATGCCCGCGTGCCCCGAGCCTCCGCGCCCGGCGATCTCGACCGAGGCGTCGAGCCCCAGCACCTCGATCGCCGGGGCCGCATGGTCGGCCACCAGCGCGGCGGCGACCCACGCCGGCCGGAGAGACGCCACCGCCTCGCGCGCCGCGTCGGCGAGCGGACGCCCGCCCTCGGTGGCGGCGGCGCGCAGCAGCGGGCTCGCGCCATGGACCCCGCCGCCGCAGAGCTGTCCGACGACATCGAGCGCGCGCGCGGTCTCGCCGAGCTCCGCGAGCCGCACGGCGAGCGCTGCGCCCATGCCGGTCATCGGGTCGTCCAGCAGCTTCAAGAGCTCGGACAACCCGAGGAAGGGGGCCAGCGCCTCGGTGCATGACGGGTAGTCGAGCGGCTCGCCGTCCGCGCTCGCGCCGTCGACGAACGCGCCGAAGAGCGCGGACACGCCGCGGGCCTGCTCCTCGCCGGGCAGCGCTCGCACGAGCGGCGCCAGCGCGTTGGCGCGCGATCCGGGGGGGAGCGTCATCGCCGCGCGAAAGAGGGAGCGCGCCTGGCCGGCGTCCAGCCCGGGCGCCGCGGCGAGCTGCGCGAGCGCGTGGCCCGGGCGCGGATCCGTGCGCGCGCGCTCGATGGCCTGCGCGACAAGCGCCTCGGCCTCGGACGGCGGGAGGAACCGGGCCGCTGTGAGCCACACGGGCAGACTGGGACCTTGCTCGTCGCGCGACGCGGCCGACACCGCCCAGCGCGCGAAGCTCGCCGCGTCGTCGCCCGCGCTGGCGCGCGCCGCCGCGAGCAGCGCCTGCGCGTCGCGCCACGGCTCGTTGCGCCATGCGGCTCCGCGCTGCCGCACGAGCGCGCGCGCCCTCGCGGCGATCTCCTCGCCGGGCCGCTCCGAGGCGCGCGCCGAGAGCGCGAGGAGCGCGACGGCGAGCGCCCGCTCGGCGTCGCCGCGCGCCACGTCGCCCGGGCCGGCGTCGCCGGGATCCCACGCGCGGCGCAGCGTCCCGAGCGCGCCTTGCGCGAGCGCGACGCGGACGAGGGGAGGCACCGGCTCGACCAGGGCCTCGCTCGCGCCGGAGACCTCGAGCGGCGCGGCGACCGAGCGCCGGAGGCGCCGCAGCTCGGCCCGGCGCGCGGCGAGGTCCTCGAGCGAGGACGGCCACGCCCAGCGCGGAGCGCAGAGCGCGAGGAGATCCGCGCGGGGCACGCGCGGCGACGCGCGCAGGTGATCGCCGGCGTACCGGCGGAGACAGGCGGCGGCGCGGCCCTCCGGGGGACGACCGCTCGCCCGGGCGCGCGCGCCCGGCAGCGCTCGGGCGGCCTCGACGAACCGCCGCTCGCAGAGGGCGGCGCCGTCCTCGCTCGCGGCCACCCAGGCCGCGCGCAGGGCCTCGTGCCGGAACCGGAGCGCGCTCCACCGCTCGCCCCACGCGATGACCGGATCGATCACGGCGCGGTGCGCGTCGAGCGCGGCGGCGAGCTCGGTCTCGTCCGCGCCGAGGAGCGCCGCCGCGTCGCCGAGATCGAGCGGCGCGAACGCGCGCGCGACGGTCGACAGCAGCGCCTCCAGCCGGGCCGCCCCGCGCTCGCGGAGCGCGCCCGCCGTCGCCTCCACGGCCGCGCGCGGCCCCGGGCCGTCGATCGCCGCCCAGGCGAGCCGATCGCGCAGAGGGGCGTCGATCTCGTCCAGCCGGAAGCCGCTCACGGGCACCCAGGCAGCGCTATCGGCGCCGAGGGCGAGCCGCTCTGCCCACCGCTCGGCCTCTTCCCTGGGACCGGTGACCGAGACCAGCACGCGCGCGGAAGGGCCGAGCTCGCCGAGCACCGACCGCTCGCGATCCTCGGGCCAGTCGGCGCACGCGTCCGGCCCGACCAGACCGACGAGGAGCGCCGGCTCGCCCTCCTCGGTGTCCCGGCTCGCGAGCTCGTTCACGAGGAGCTCGCAGAGCCCCTGGCGATCCTCGGCGTGCGGCGCGTCGTCGGGCCACAGGCCGGCCGCGAGCCGCGCCAGCACGTCGTGCTCGAAGGGCGCGCCGGAACCCCGGCCCGCGCGGACGAGGACGCGCTGCGCGCCGGACCCATCGAGCGAGCCGAAGAAGCGGTCGATCACCGTGGCCTTGCCGGCGCCGGCCGGCCCGTACACGACGCAGGCGCCGGCGCGATCTCCGCCATGCCAGGCGCAGATCGCGTCGAAGGCTTCGCGTTGACTGCGCCCGAAGAAGCCATCCACCATCGTCGCCTCCCGCTCCGCGCCGCCCGCCAGGTCGCTCAATAGCCCTTGGGTTTCCGGTACTTGCCGTACTGCCCGCGCTTGCCCTTGGCGCCCACCACCGCGTGGCCGATCTCGAGGTCCGCGATCCTCTGGCCCGAGGAGTCGCAGGGGTCGACGCGCGGGCCCCCTTTCTCCTGGAAGGTCTCAGTAGCGGTACCGGTTGTAGAAGAGCCCAGTCTCCGCGTTGGCATATTGACCCAGGAGCCGTATCGGCATCGCCGCCGTCCCGCCCCCCTCCGGGCTCTCATCGGCTCGCTCCTGCGACGCGCGCGTCGTGGCTGGAGCCGCGCTGTCGATCGAACACCGCTCCAGTCACGACGCGCGCGCCGCCGCGCTAGGGCCGCCCGAACCTGAGCAGCAGCCCGAGCCAGCCCCTCGCCAGGTAGAGGAGGTTGATCAGCACGTAGATCCAGAAGAACACGTCGAGCCGGTCCGCGAGCGCGAACGCCCAGATGTGGCTCGGGTAGTGGTTCAGGAAGCGCAGGAACGTCGTCACGAGCGCCGCCGCCCGGGCGACGGGCGACCGGGGGCGCTCCTCGGTGGCGGTCTCGTAGTACGCGGAGACCGACGTCTCCTTGCCGCTGATCTCCGGGCGGCGGACGAAGTTCGTCAGCGAGATCGCCGAGGCGATCACCGCGACGCCGACGACGCCGGCGAGCAGGAACCGCGGGTCGCCGGCGGGCCAGAGCGCCGCGTCGAGACCGAGCCCGCCGCCGTGGAAGAGGCGGATCGAGAGGGCGCCCGAGAGGAGCACCGCCTTGAGCTCGTCCGTGAAGAAGTCGAAGAGGTGGCCCTCCTTCGACGCGAGCTGCTTGTGGCGCGCGAGCATCCCGTCGGCGCAGTCGAGCAGGTAGCTCAGCTCGAGCACGGCGATCGCGACAAGGCCCCCCGCCGCCGTGGGCAGCGCGACGAGCAGCGCGGCCGCCACCACGAACACGGCGAGGTTGAGCAGCGTGACCTGGTTCGGCGTGATCGCCGTCCGCGCGAGCAGCGCGACGACGCCGCCGGCGAGCGGGCGCATCAGGTACGTGTTGAAGAGCTGATCGTGCTTCTTCCGCGTGGCCAGGTAGATCTGCTTCGCTTCGCCGAGCATGCGGGGCGCATCCTAGTGCCGCGCGCTCGCGCCGCGCGCGAGAAATCCTGCCGGGCACGTGGCCGCCGCGCCGCGGCGGCGCCGCGCGGACCAGGGCTGTTCCCGTGGAGCTGCGCCCTTCGAATCGGCATCGCGGCGGGACGCGCGCAGCACAGAGGTGTTTCGTCGGCGCTTCACCAGGGTAGCGCAGAGCTCGTCCGCCGTCGCTGCGCGTTCCCGTCGCGACCGCTTTGGCCCTGAGGCGAGGCCACGGCGCGAGCCGCCGAGCGGCTTCCCTCGTGTGACGAGAACGTTTATCACAGTTCCTCATTCATTGAGCCGTTCCCCCGGGAACGAAGCAATCCGGCGGCATCCCCGCTGTTCAGTCGCGCACGGAGAAGATCGGATGAAGCGTTCCATTCGCGGTCTCACGCTCTCGCTGGCGCTCTTCGCAGGCCCGCTCGCGCACGCGCAGCCCGGCGAGCGGCCCGACGTCAACGCGTACCTGCTCGCGCCGAAGGCGGCGATCGCCCCGGCAGATCCGCGCGCCGCGGCCGCCGCGCGCGCCGGCGGGATCGTCACGGCCATCGACGAGCAGCGCGGCGTCCCGAGCTTCCTCTGGGCCGCGCAGGGGGGCGCGCCCGCCGTCGCCGCGGGCGTCAGGCCGGAGGCCGCCGCCCGGCTCCACCTGAGCCGGTTCGCGGGGGCGTACGGCCTGTCCAGGGCCGCGCTGGAGACGGCGCGGGTGGTCCACGTCCACGACCTCGGCCAGGGGCCCGTCATCGTCACGCTGCGCCAGCGCGTCGACGGCGCCGACGTGTTCCAGACCGACGTGAAGGTGCTCATGCGCCAGAACCTCGAGCTCGTCGCCATCTCCGGCAACCTCCACCCGGCCGCCGTGCCGGCGAAGGCGAGCTCGATCCGCCGCGCGTTCCGCCTCGCGCCGGCAGAGGCGCTCGCCACCGCGCTCGAGGACCTCTACGGGATCCACCCCGGGCCGGGCGGCGTCGTCGACACCCAGCGCCGCGCCGGCGACTACCACGCCCTCGACCTCGCGCCGACGAGCGCGCTCCGGGCCGCGAACCTCCACCTGGTCGAGCCGGCCCGCGTGAAGAAGGTCCAGTTCCCCATGCCGGACCGGCTTGTGCCGGCGTACTTCGTCGAGTTCATCTCGGGAAAGGTCAAGTCCGTCTCCTCGGACGCCTACGACTACGTGATCGCGGCCGACGACGGCCGCGTCCTCTACCGCCGCAACCTGGTCGAGAACGACGCGTTCAACTACCGCGTCTGGGCCGAGACCACCGGGAACAGCCGGCCCCTCGACGGCCCCCAGGCCGACTTCGTGCCGCACCCGACCGGCGCGCCGGACGGGTCGCAGCCGCCGTTTGTCCCGGCGCCGCTCGTCTCGATGGAAGGGTTCAACAGGAGCCCGGACGGCGGCGTCGATCCGTGGCTGCCGCCGAGCGCCGTCCAGACCCGCGGAAACAACGTGGACGCGTACGCGGACCACAAGGATCCCGACGGCTACTCGAACGGCGACATCCGGGCGGTCACGACCGCGGACAGGACGTTCGACCACGTCTACGACCCCTCGCTCGAGCCGCTGTCGAGCGAGGCGCAGACGATGGCCGCAGTGACCCAGCTCTTCTACGTGAACAACTGGCTGCACGACTGGTACTACGACTCCGGCTTCACCGAGGCCGCCGGCAACGCCCAGCAGGACAACATGGGCCGCGGCGGCCTCGGCGGCGACCCGTTGCTCGCCGAGGCGCAGGACGGCGCCCTCACGACGGAGTCGCCGCGCAACAACGCGAACATGAACGCGATGTCCGACGGCGCCTCGCCGCGGATGCAGATGTACCTCTGGAACAGCCAGGATGTCCGGCGCTCGCTGACGATCGCGCCCGGCGGCGCCAGCCTGAACACCGCCACGGCGTCGTTCGGGCCCGGCAACTTCGACCTCACCGCCGACGTCGCCCTGGTCGACGACGGCACGGACCCGAACCCGGACGACGCGGTGGATGGAACGCGCGACGGGTGCGAGGCGCCGCTCTACAACGTCGCGGGCAAGATCCTGCTCGTGGACCGGGGCGGCTGCACCTTCAAGCAGAAGGCCGTGAACGCCGAGGCGGCGGGCGCGGTCGCCCTCCTCATCGCCAACAACGCGCCCGGCGCGCCCGCTCCGGCGCTGGGGAACGGCGCGCCCGAGGACGCCGTGGTGAACATCCCGGTGCTCTCCACCTCGTTCGAGGAGGGGAGCAGCCTCAAGGCGGCGGTCCTCGAGGGGCCGGTCAGGGCCTCGATGGAGCGCGTCCTCGGGCTCGTGCGCGACGGCACGATCGACAACACCGTCACCGCCCACGAGTGGGGGCACTTCATCCACCGGCGCCTGACCCAGTGCGGCACCACGCAGTGCAGCGCGCAGAGCGAGGGCTGGGGCGACTTCCTCGCCCTGCACATGGCGCTCCGCGACGGCGACGACCTCGGCGGCACCTTCGCGACCTCGATCTACGCGTCAGAAGAGAGCGGCGACAGCGGCTACTTCGGCGGCCGCCGGGCGCCGTACACGGTCGACTTCGCGAAGAACGGGCTCACGTTCAAGCACATCTCCGATGGCGTGGCCCTCCCGGAGCACCCGATGATCGAGGGCGGCGGGCCGAAGAACTCCGAGGTCCACAACGCCGGCGAGATCTGGGCGCTCATGCTGTTCGAGGCCTACGTCGGGCTGCTCACGCGCGAGGAGGACGGCAGCCGCCTCTACTCGCACGACGAGGCGCGGCGGCTCATGTCGGACATCGTGGTGGCGGGGCTGAAGCTCGCGCCGACGGACGCGACGTACACCGAGCAGCGCGACGCCCTGCTCGCGGCGGCGTACGCGCGCAGCGAGGGCGACATGCTCGCCCTCGCGACCGGCTTCGCGCGACGCGGGGCGGGGACGTGCGCCGAGTCCGCGCCGCGCAGCTCGGACGATCTCGTCGGCGTGGTCGAGGGCTTCGACCTGACGCCGCGGGGCGCGGTCTCGCTGGGGCAGCCGAACGACGGCGTGCGCTCGTGCGACGACGACGGCTTCCTCGACGCCGGCGAGCGCGGCACGGTGACGCTCGAGGTGCGGAACGCAGGCCCGGTGCCGCTCCGCGGCGCGGGGGCGACCCTCTCCTCGACGAACGAGCACGTGTCGTTCCCGGACGGGACCGCGGTCGTGCTGCCCGAGATCCCCCCGTACGGGACGCGGACCGTCGAGATCCAGGTCGACGTGGACGAGGCCGTGGCCGCGATCGAGACGCTGGAGCTCCGCGTGGAGGTCGCCGCCCCCCGGGCGTGCGAGACGGAGATCATCGGCGTCGCCGGGGCGCGCCTCAACGTCGACGACGCGCCGGGCACGTCGGCCGTCGAGTCGGTCGAGAGCGAGGTGCCCGTGTGGGTGAAGAACGGCGAGGAGGCGGACTCCGTCTGGTCGCGCGAGAAGACCGACCTGACGAACCACGCGTGGCGCGGCATCGATTTCCCGAGCCTGTCCGACACGCAGCTCGTCTCGCCGCCGCTCACGGTCGGGGCGACCGAGCCGCTCGTGATCACCTTCAGCCACCGCCACTCGTTCGAGATCACGCCGGCGACCGATGCCGCGGCGGCGATCCACTGGGACGGCGGGCTCATCGAGATCACCGACGACGACGGCGCGACGTGGAAGGACGTCGCGACGTACGCCGATCCAGGGTACGGCGGGCCGATCGGCAACACGGTCGACGAGCCGTCGGTGAACCCGCTCGCCGGCCGCGAGGGCTTCGTCGGAGCCAACGAGGGCTGGCCGGCGCCGGAGCAGGTGACGCTGGACCTCGGCACGGCGTTCGCCGAGAAGACCGTGAAGGTCCGCTTCCGCATCGGCACCGACGCGTACGCGGGCGATTTCGGCTGGGAGATCGACGACATCGAGGTCCGCGGCATCACCAACGAGCCGTTCGGCGCGCTCGTCCCCGACGCGCCCGGGTGCGGTGAGCCGCCGGTGGGCGAGGGCGGCGCCGGTGGCGAGGGCGGCGGCGTCGGCGGCGAGGGCGGCGGCGTGGGCGGCGACGGCGGCGAGGGCACCGGCGGCGACGGCGGGGCCGCTGGCGGCGAGGGCGGGGCCGGCGGCAGCGGCGGCGCCGACGTGCCGACCGACAACCCCGCGCCGTCCGGCGACGACGACGGCTGCGGCTGCGAGGTCGCCGGCGGCCCGGCGACGGCGCCGACGACCGCGGCGCCGCTGGCCGCGCTCCTCGCCATGGCCCTGATGAGCGCGCGGCGGCGGCGCCGCGGGGTCGCCTGATCGGCGGCCGCGGCGGCGCTCAGCGCCGGGCGGGGCGAGAGCCGGGCGCGCCCGCGTCCGGCGGCTCCTCGCTCCATTCGACAGCGATCGAGTCATCGTTCGCGTTCGCCGGGCCCGTCCACTCGGTCGTGACAGCGTCCACGCTCACGGGCGGCTCCTCGCTCCACTCGACGGCGACGACGTCGACGACGGTCGGGCTGCTCGCCGGGCTCGCGCGGATCGTGGCGGGCCCGCTCTCCTCGTCGGGGCCGGCGGGCGACTCCTGCCCGTGCAGCGTGATCGCGTCCGGATCGATCGCGCGCGCGAACCGCGACGCGTACGGGGGCGGCTCCCTGCGCAGCAGGGCGCGCACGTCCTCGAGCATGTGGCGCGCGTCGGGGTAGCGCTGGTCGCGGTCGAACGCGAGCGCGCGGTCGACGACGAGGCACACGTCGCGCGGCGTGCTCGGCGCGCGCTGCGCGAGGGGCGGCGCCGGCTCCTTGCCCATCTTCAGCAGGAGATCGAAATCGGTGCTCGCCTCGTGCACGTGGCGGCCGGCGATCAGGCGGAACATCGTGGCGCCGATCGCGAACAGGTCGGCGCGCGCGTCGATGTCGCGGCCCTTCGCCTGCTCCGGCGGCATGTACGGCGTCGTGCCGAGCACGATGCCCATCCGCGTGAGCTCGCCCTGGAGGCTGGAGTCCTGGCGGATCCGCGCGAGCCCGAAATCGAGCACCTTGATGCGCGGGCCGACGCCGGGCAGGGGCGTGCTCTCCGGGTCCTCGCGGACGACGAACAGGTTGGCCGGCTTGATGTCGCGGTGGATGATCCCCTGCGCGTGCGCCGCGCCGAGGGTGTCGAGCACCTGCGCGGCGAAGCGGAGCACCTCGGCCAGCGGGACGCCGCCGAGGCGGCGCTCGCGCTCGGCGAGCGACTCGCCCTCGAGCAGCTCCATGACCAGGAACGGCGCGCCGTCCTCGGCGACGTCGATGTCGCGGATCTCGACGGCGCCGGGGTGGCGGAAGCGGTTCGCGGCCTGCGCCTCGCGCTCGAACCGGTCGCAGATCTCCTTCGACTTCGCCGCCTGCGGGTGCAGGATCTTGAGCGCGTCGCGGCGCCCGATCCGGTGGACGCCGACGTAGACGGCGGCCATGCCGCCCGCGCCGAGCAGCCGCTCCAGCGTCCACTTGTTGCGGATCGTGGTCCCCACGCGTCGTGAAGCGGTGTCGCTGCTCATGGGGTCCTCGCGCCCATGGAAGCGGCGCCGCCGCACGCGGTCAACGAGCATGCGCGGGTACGGCAGAGCTCGAGCGCCGCGGCGCCGCCCCTCGGGGCGCTGCTCGATGCGCGGCGCCTCGCCGGATCAGCGCTGCTCGACGAGCGGCGCCTCGCCGGACTCAGGGCCGAGCCGCTCGACCTCGCTCCAGAGGGCGTCGAGGTCGAGCGTGAGCCCCTCGAGGCCTGGCACCCCGGAGACCACGCCGACCGCCGCGGCGCGCGCGTGCACGTAGCGGCCGTCCGCCCCGAGCTCGAGGAGATCGAACGTCGTCCCCTGCGGGTCGATGAGCCAGTACCAGCGCACCCCGAAGAGCGCGTACTCGTGCAGCTTGTCCACGCGATCGCGGCGCGCGTCGCGCGGCGAGGGAGAGATCACCTCGACCATGATGTCGGGAGGCGCGTGGATCACGCCGCGGCGCGGCGGCTTGCGGCTCCCGGGCAGGTACGCGGAGGCGTCCGGCTTCCTGCCGGAGGAAGAGGTCACCGCGAACTTCGCCTCGGACCCCAGCACCAGCCCCCCTCGCGCGATGAGCCAGCTCCGGAGCACCCCGATGATCCAGGTCACGACGACCTCGTGAACCGCGTCCGGCACCTCTTCCTCCGCGAGCAGGCCGTCCACGAGCTCGCCCGGCTCGTCCTCCGGCAGGCCGGTCCAGTCGGCCAGGGTGAGCCTCGGCCTGGCCGGCGCCTCGCCGGCGGTGCTGTGCCTGATCGCGATTGCGCTTTGCCTCACCACGATGGTGTCCAAGCGTAGCACGCCGCCCCGGCTTCCCGGTGCGCGCCGCCCCGCCGCCTGCGTCCGTCCCGCGGCCTCCCGGCGCCGGCGGCCTCCCGCTTCCTCCCCACGGCCGCGCCGGCTACCCTCGGCAGGATGTTTCACCCCGTCGTGGACCGGTGGTTCCGCGGACGCTTCGGCGCCCCCGCGCCCGCGCAGGAGCGCGCCTGGCCGGTCATCGCGGCCGGCCGAGACGCCCTGATCAGCGCGCCCACCGGCGCCGGCAAGACGCTCGCGGCGTTCCTCTTCTGCCTCGACCGGCTCGTGCGCGACGCGGCGCGGGGCGCCCTCGAGGACCGCACGGACGTCCTCTACATCTCGCCGCTGAAGGCGCTCTCCCACGACGTCCACCGCAACCTGGAGCAGCCGATCGCGGAGATCTCCGCGGCCATGACCGAGGCGGGCCTCCCCGCGCCGGGCATCCGCGCCGTCGTGCGGACGGGCGACAGCCCCGCGCAGGAGCGGCGCGCCATGGCGGCCCGGCCGCCGCACGTGCTCGTCACCACGCCGGAGTCGGCGTTCATCCTGCTCACGAGCGAGTCGGGGCGGCGCGCGCTCTCGGGCGTGCGCACCGTGATCCTCGACGAGGTCCACGCCGTCGCCGGCGACAAGCGCGGCGCCCACCTCGCCCTCTCGCTCGAGCGGCTCGAGGACCTCGTGGTCAGCCGCGGCGGCGCCCGGCCGCAGCGCGTCGGCCTCAGCGCCACCGTCCGCCCGATCGAGATCGCCGCGCGCCTCGTCGCCGGCGCGCGCGAGCTGCCCGAGATCGTCGACGTCGGGCAGCGGCGGGACCTCGACCTCGCCGTCGAGGTGCCCCGCGACGAGCTCGGCGCCGTCTGCACGAACGAGCAGTGGGCCGAGATCTACGACCGCATCGCGGCGCTCGCGCAGGGGGCGCGGTCGACCCTGGTGTTCGTCAACACGCGCCGCCTCGTCGAGCGGGTCGCGCACGCGCTCGCCGAGCGGCTCGGCGAGGACGTCGTGGCGGCCCACCACGGCAGCCTCTCGCGGGCCCGGCGGCTCTCGGCCGAGCGGCGGCTCAAGGCGGGGGAGCTCCGCGTCGTCGTCGCGACCGCGTCGCTCGAGCTCGGCATCGACGTGGGCGCCGTCGACCTCGCCTGCCTCGTGGGCTCGCCGCGGTCGATCAACGTCGCGCTCCAGCGCATCGGCCGCTCGGGCCACGCGCTCGCCGCGACGCCGCGCGGGCGGCTCTTCCCGCTGACGCGCGACCAGCTCGTCGAGTGCGCGGCGATCGTGCGCGCGGCGCGGCGCGGCGAGCTCGATCGGATGGCGTCGCGCGAGGGGCCGCTCGACGTGCTCGCGCAGCAGATCATCGCCGCGTGCGCGTGCGAGGAGCGGGACGAGGACGGGCTCTACGACCTCGTCCGCCGGGCCGCGCCGTACGCGGACCTGTCGCGCCGCGAGTTCGACGCGGTCGTGGCGATGGTGTGCGGCGGCGCCGCGTCCGCCGCCGAGGAGGGCGCCTCCGCCGCGCGGGGCGCGCGGCAGCGGGCCGGCTCGCTCGTCTACCGCGACGCGATCGGCCGCCGCCTGCGCGGGCGGCGCGGCGCGCGGCTCGCGGCGCTCACCTCGGGCGGGGCGATCCCGGACATCGCGGCCGTGGACGTGGTGCTCCAGCCCGACGGCACCAAGGTCGGCACGCTCGACGAGGACTTCGCGATCGAGTCGTCCGCGGGCGACGTGTTCCTGCTGGGCAACACCTCGTGGCGCGTGCTCCGCCTGGAGGGCGGGCAGATGTGGGTCGAGGACGCCCACGGCGCCGCGCCCACCGTGCCGTTCTGGCTGGGGGAGGCGCCGGCGCGCACGCCGGAGCTCTCGGCCGAGGTCGCCGCGCTCCGCGCCGAGGTCGCCGCGCGGCTCGAGGAGGAGCGGGCCGAGGGCGCGCAGCGGGGCCAGGGCGGCGGCGAGGAGGCGCGCGCGGCGCGATCGATCGCGGCCCGGTGGCTCATGGAGGCGTGCGCGCTCGACGCGCGCGGCGCGCTGCTCGTGCGCGACTACATCGAGGCGGGGCGCGCGGCGCTCGGCGTGGTCCCCGGCGGCGCGACCGTCGTGGTCGAGCGCTTCTTCGACGAGGCCGGGGGGCAGCAGATCGTCGTGCACACGCCGCTCGGCGGCCGCGTGAACCGCGCGCTCGGGCTCGCGCTCCGCAAGCGCTTCTGCCGCTCGTTCGACTTCGAGCTCCAGGCGGCGGCGACCGACGACGGCGTGCTGCTCTCGCTCTCGGCGGAGCACGGGCTGCCGATCGAGGAGGTGCTCGATCTCGTCCGCCCCGAGGGCCTCGAGGAGGTGCTCGTCCAGGCGGCGCTCCAGGGCCCGATGTTCCGCACGCGCTTCCGCTGGGCCGCGTCGCGCGCGCTCGCGCTGCTGCGCTTCCGGGGCGGGCGGCGGGTCCCGCCGGCGCTCCAGCGCATGCGCGCCGACGACCTCTTGCTCTCGATCTTCCCCGAGCAGCAGGGCTGCCAGGACAACCACGGGATCTTCGCGTACATCGACCCCCCGGACCACCCGCTCGTCCGCGAGGCGCTGCGCGACTGCCTCGTCGAGCTGATGGACGTCGAGGGCCTGCGGGCGCTGCTCGTCGGCCTGCGGAGCGGCGCGATCCGGGTCGTCGCGCTCGACACGCCGGAGCCGAGCGTCTTCTCGCACGAGATCCTGAACGCGAACCCCTACGCGTTCCTCGACGACGCCCCGCTGGAGGAGCGGCGCGCCCGCGCCGTCCGGGTGCGCCGCGGGCTCCCGGCGGAGGTCGCCGAGCGGCTGGGCGGGCTCGATCCGGAGGTCATCGCCGAGGTGGTCGCCGAGGCGCGGCCCGACGTGCGCGACGCGGACGAGCTGCACGAGCTGCTGCTCGACCGGGTGGCGCTCCCCGCGGACGAGGGGATCCGGAGCGGCCACGCGCGGCTCTTCGAGGCGCTCTGCGCGGCCGGGAGGGCGGCGGAGGCGCGCGCGTCGCTGGGCGTCGGCGGCGCGGCCGGCGCGGCCGGCGCGGACGGCGGCTCGCCGCGCGCGCCGCGCTGGGTCGCGACGGAGCGGCGGCCGCTGGTCGAGGCGATCTGGCCGGAGGCCGTGTTCGCGCCCGACGTCGTCGTGCCGCCCGCGCTGCGCGCGGCCGACGGGGTCGATCGCGGCGCGGCGATCACGGCCCTCGTGCGCGGCTTCCTGAGCGCCGCGGGGCCGGTCTCGACCGGGGAGCTCGCCCGCCGGCTCGACGTGCCCGCGCACGAGGCGCTGTCCGCGCTCGCGCGGATCGAGCTCGCGGGCGGGGCGCTGCGCGGGCGCTTCAGGTCCACCGCGCCGGCGGCGTCGGCGCGCGCCGGCGCGGGCGAGGTGGACGCGCCGGGCGCGCGGGACGCGGGCGGCGCGCCGGGGGGATCGGGCGAGCTGGGCGATCTGTCGATCGAGTGGTGCGACCGCCGCCTCCTCGCCCGCATCCACCGCCGCACGGTCACGGGGCTGCGCAAGGCGATCGAGCCGGCGACCGCGGCGGAGCTCATCCGTTTCCTCCTTGCGTGGCAGGGCGTGCGGCCGGGCACCCAGGCGCGCGGGCCCGGGGGCCTCGGGCGCGTGATCGAGCAGCTCCAGGGCTTCGAGCTCGCCGCCGGGGCGTGGGAGCGGGAGGTGCTGCCCGCGCGCGTCGCCGGCTACGACGAGGGGCTGCTCGACGCGCTCTGCCTGTCCGGCGAGGTCGCGTGGGGCCGCGTTGTCCCGCGCGAGGCGGCGGCGCCCACGCGCGCGGCGCCGATCACGCTGGCGCTGCGCCGCGATCTGCCGTGGCTCCTCGCGCCGCGCGAGCCCGAGGGCGACCCGCCGCCGGCGTCGCTCTCCGAGCCGGCGCAGGGCGTGCTGTCGTTCCTGTCGCGCGCGGGCGCGTCGTTCTTCGACGACATCGTCGCGGGCGCGGGCCGCTCGCGCGCCGAGGTCGAGGAGGCGCTCTGGGAGCTCGTCGCGGCCGGCCTCGTGACCGGCGACGGCTTCGCGGCCCTGCGCTCGCTGCTAGGCGGCGGCGGGGGCGCAGCCGTGGCCCTGGGCGCCGGGCGGCTGCGGGGCGGAGGGCGCCGGGCGGGCCCGGTCGCGTCGGGCCGGTGGTCGCTCCTCCGGGCGCGCCCGGAGGCGTCCGCGTCCCTCGCCGGCGGCGCCGGAGGCGAGGCGAACGACGGCCTCGACGTGGTCGAGGCGCTCGCGCACCAGTACCTCCGCCGCTATGGCGTCGTCTGCCGCGAGCTGCTCGCGCGCGAGCCGCGGCCGCCCGCGTGGCGCGATCTCCTCCGGGTCTACCGGCGGCTCGAGATGTCCGGGGAGCTGCGGGGCGGCCACCTCATCGCGGGCTTCGTCGGCGAGCACTTCGCGCTGCCCGAGGCGCTCGACGCGCTCCGCGCCGTCCGGCGCGAGCCGCCGTCGGGCGAGATCGTCCAGCTCTGCGCGTGCGATCCGCTGAACCTCGTCGGCATCGTGACGCCGGGGCCGCGCATTCCGGCCGTGCTCGGCAACGTGGTCATCTACCGGGACGGTGTGCCGCTCCTGCCGCTCGCCGCGGCGCCGGGCGAGCGGCCGCGCGCCGTGGCCGCCGTCTCCGGCGCGGCGATGTGACCCGCGCCGCGCCAGGCTTCCGCGGAGCTGCGGAGTCTTCGTCTGGCTCCTGGCGTGATGACGACACGGATCGTGAGCGCCACAGAGGCCGTGTCACGCCGCCAGCCGGCGCGGGCGCCGCGCGCCCTCGGCGGGTGGATCCGGAGGGCAACCCGATCGTCATCGGGCGGTTCTCCGGCACGATCGATCTCGGCGGCGGCCCCCTCGTGGCGCAGGGGGGCTCCGCGTCGTACCTCGCGAAGTTCGATCGAGACGGCAAACACCTCTGGAGCAAGGCGTTTCCCCTGAACCTCTCCGGGGGCCAGCACATCGCGCACAACCGCCGCAACGGGCTCTACGTGGGAGGGAGCTACTCCGGGAACCTCGATTTCGGCGGCAGGCCGCTGCCCGAGCTCGACGGCGGGGTCGCGATCGCGATGCTCGACTCCGGGTCCGGCAAACACCTCTGGAGCCTGGGGTTCGGCGATGAGTACGAGAAGGACCTCAGCTACGTTGCCCTGGACACCGCGTCATCGCTCTTCGTCTCCGGCTCGATGCGGGGCACGGCCGACTTCGGCGGCGGACCGATCGGCGACACGCTCGTCGGCAACGGTTTTTACCTCACCAAGTGGGATGGAGAGGGGACGCACTTCTTCACGAAGTACATCGACGATGGCAGGGCCTCGCTCGCGGCCGGCGGGCTGGCCGTGAGCGCGCGGGGCAACGTCGTGATCGCGGGCACGTTCGAGCAGAGCTTCACCGTCGTCCCCGAAGACCCCGCCAAGATGCCTTTGGCCTCCAAGGGAGGGCGGGATATCTTCTTCGCAATGCTCAACCCGGACCGCACGCTGCGATGGCAGCAGGCGTTCGGAGGCAGCCTTGACGATTCGGCCTCTCAGGTGGCGTTCGACGGGGAGGGGAACGTGCTTCTGGCCGGCGCGTTCCAGGGGAGCGTCGACTTCGGCGGCGACCCGCTCGTCGCGCTCGGCACGAACCCGAACTTCTTCGTCGCCAAGTTCAACGTCTCGGGGGTTCCCCTCTACAGCCGGGGCTTCGGCGACTCCGACGTGCAGGACGCCGCGTCGATCGCGGTCGATCCGGCGGGGAACGCGGTCATCACGGGGACCTTCCGCGGGAACATCGATCTCGACGGCGCCGTCCTCTCGAGCCAGGGCGCGGCCCCGGACGCGAACGGACACCTCGCCGGGGGCGATGTCTTCATCGCGAAGCTCGGGCCCGACGGCAAGCACCTCTGGAGCCTCCGCGCCGGCGATCCCGACATGCAGGAGGCCGGGGGCGTGGCCGTCGGCCCCGGAGGCGAGGTGTTCGCCGTCGGCTCGTTCCGCGGCACCGTCGACTTCGGCGGCGGGCCCATGGCCACGCGCGGCGAGGCCGATGGTTATCTGGTCAAGCTCGGCCCGTGAGCGTCGAGCGTACATTGCGCCCCAGGGCTGATGCGTCAATATCGTCGTCCAACAACGCGCTCGGGGGGGCGTTCCTGGTCATCCGAGGCCACCAGCATGTGGACTGCCCGCCCCGCGCTTCGAAATCCCCCCGCATCCCAGCGCCGCACCCCGATCCGCACTTCAGACCACGTGAAGGTGCCCTGGACGGTGTGGGCCGCGCTCCTGGCCGTGCTGCAGTGTCTCGGGTGCGGCAAGGGCGCATCGGCTGAGCCCGGCGGTGCGAAGGCCGAGTCCGGGGGCAAGGCGGAGAAGGCTGCGCCCGATGCCAAGGAGGTGACGCTGGCTCCGGTGACGGAGCTCGTTGTTGAACAAACCATCGACATCTCGGGGACCCTGGACGCCGATGAGCAGGTGACGGTCGGTGCCAAGGTGCCAGGTCGGCTCGCGTCGATCTCGGTCGATCTCGCGAGCGCGGTCCAGCGAGATCAGGTCATCGCTCAGCTCGAGACGAGGGACTACGAGCTGCGGATCGAGCAGGCCGCGGCCGCGCTGGCGCAGAGCCGCGCCCAGCTCGGTTTGCCTCAGGACGGGCCAGACGCAGAGCTCGACGTCGAGAGCACGGCCGTCGTGAGAGAGGCCCTCGCGACGTTGAAGGAGGCGCAGGCCAACCAGGTTCGCGCGCGGAACCTCGCCAAGGAAGGGCTGATGTCGGGCATGGACCGCGACGCGGCGGAGGCGGCGGCGGTCCGCGCGGAGACGGCCGTGCAGTCCGCCCGCGAGGAGGTGCGCATCCGCGAGGCGACGGTGCGCCAGCGGCGCTCCGAGCTGCGGATGGCGCGGCAGCAGCTCGCCGACGCCGTGGTGCGGTCGCCGATCGACGGCGTCGTGCAGATGCGGCGGGCGAGCGTGGGCCAGTTCCTGGCCGCGGGGGCGCCGATCGCGGACATCGTCCGCATCGACCCGCTGCGGCTGCGCGTGGCCATCCCGGAGACCGAGGCGGCCGGCGTGCGCGCCGGGCAGCAGGTGCGCGTCACCGTCCCGGGGGACACCGCCGTCCACGCCGGGACGGTCGCGCGCCTCGCGCCCGCGATCGACCCGCAGAGCCGGACGCTGCTCGTGGAGAGCGACATCAAGAACCCCGGCCACCTGCGGCCAGGCAGCCTCGTCACCGCGCAGATCGTCGTGACCTCGAAGCCGGCGCCGTCCGTGCCCGCGACAGCCATCGTCCGGTTCGCGGGCCTCTCGAAGGTGATCACGGTCGAGGACGGCAAGGCGAAGGAGAAGCAGGTCGTCACCGGCAAGGCCGCGGGGGATCGCGTCGAGATCGTCTCCGGGATCGCGGTGGGGGAGTCGGTCGTCGCCCGCCCCGGCTCGCTCCAGCAAGGTCAGCCGGTGCGCGTGGTGGAGGGGAGCTAGATGCAAACGCTCGCCAGGATCTGCATCCAGCGGCCCGTGTTCGCCGCGATGCTGGGGCTCGCCCTCATCGTCGTCGGCGCCGTGGCGTACTTCCGGCTGGGCGTGGATCGCTTCCCCGCCGTGGACCTGCCGACCGTCTCGGTCCGCACCACGCTCCCCGGCGGCGCGCCCGAGGACGTCGAGGCGGAGATCACCGAGGAGATCGAGGAGGCGGTCAACACGGTCGAGGGCATCACCGAGCTCCGCTCGATCTCGTCGAGCGGCACCTCCGTCGTCATCGCCACCTTCAACCTCGACCGCGACGTCGACTCGGCGGCGCAGGACGTGCGCGACCGCGTGCAGGCGGCGCTGCGCAGCCTGCCCGTGGGCACCGATCCGCCCATCATCGCGAAGCAGGACAACGACTCGACCCCGGTGATGACGATCGCGCTCTCCGCCGATCGCTCGATCCGTGAGCTCACCGAGATCGCCGACAAGGTCGTGCGCGTGCAGCTCGAGCGCTCGTCGGGCGTCGGCGAGGTGCGCGTCGTCGGCGGGCAGCAGCGCGCGATCAAGATCTGGCTCGACGCCGATCGGCTCGCCGCCTACGGCCTCCCGGTCACCGCCGTCCGCGAGGCCATCGTCCAGCAGAACGCGAACATCCCCGCGGGCAACGTCACGGGGAAGGAAGAAGAGCGGACGCTGCGCACGATGGGCCGCCTCGAGAGCGCGGGCGACTTCGGCAACCTGGTCGTCGGCAGCGTCGAGGGCAGGCCCGTCCGGGTGCGCGACATCGGCCGCGCCGAGGACGGCACGTACGAGCAGCGGTCGCTCGCGCGCCTCGACGGCAAGCCCACCGTCGTCCTCGACGTCGTGCGGCAGTCGGGCGCCAACACGGTCGCGGTGATCGAGGCCGTGAAGGCGAACGTGGCGAAGCTCTCCGACCAGCTCCCGGCGGACGTGAAGCTCGAGGTGATCCGCGATCAGTCGGGCTACATCTACACGGCGCTGCACGAGATCAACGTGCACCTCGTCCTCGGCAGCTTCCTCGCGTGCGCGGTGGTCCTCCTGTTCATGAGGTCGTGGCGGTCCACGATCATCGCGGGCGTCGCCATCCCGACGTCGGTCGTCGCGACGTTCGGCATGATGTGGGCGCTCGACTTCACGCTGAACAGCGTGACGATGCTCGCGCTCGTCCTGATGGTGGGCATCGTCATCGACGACGCCATCGTCGTCCTCGAGAACATCTTCCGCTTCGTCGAGGAGAAGAAGATGGACTCCTTCGAGGCGGCGAGGGCCGCCACGCAGGAGATCGGGCTCGCCGTGCTGGCGACGACGCTGTCGCTCGTCGTCATCTTCGTCCCCGTGTCGTTCATGTCGTCGATCTCGGGGCGGTTCCTGTTCCAGTTCGGGATCACGGCCACGGTCGCGATCCTCGTGAGCCTGCTCGTCAGCTTCTCGCTGACCCCGATGATGAGCGCGCGCCTGCTCCGCAAGGAGGCGAGCCGCGCGCACGAGGCGGGGGAGGCGGGCGGCGAGGTGAAGACGCGCCGCGGCTTCTACGGCCGGCTCGAGGCCCGGTACACGGGCGCCCTCGAGTTCGCGATGCGGCACCGCGCGCTGGTCGCCGTCTCCGCGCTCGTGGTGATGGCGTCGTCGGTGCCGCTCTACGGGCTCGTGAAGCAGGAGTACATCCCCTCCGGGGCGGACGACGCGGAGTTCGAGATCCGCGTCACGGCCCCGCTCAGCGCGAGCATCGGCGCGATGGACGACGTCATGCGGCGGATCGGCGACGACGTGCGCAGCGTGCGCGGGGTGCGCAGCGTGCTCGCCACGGCGGGCGGCGGCTTCGTGGGCGGCGTCAGCTCCGGCGAGGCGTTCGTCCGGATCGCCCCGCACGACGAGCGCACGTTCTCGCTGACGCGGCTGTTCCGGGAGACGCTCTCCGGCAACCCGCTCCGCGCGTTCAAGGACAACTACGCGCAGAACGAGGTGATGCAGGAGGTGCGGCGCAAGCTGCGCAAGTACACCGACCTCCGGATCTCGGTCCGCAACGTGCCGTCGTTCAACATCGGCGGCGGAAATTTCGAGATCGACTTCGCGATCCAGGGGCCGGACATCGAGGCGCTCGAGCGCTACGCGAACGAGCTCCGGGACCGCGCCGCGCAGCTCGGCGGCATCGTGGACGCGGACGTGACGCTGAAGATCGACCGGCCCGAGCTGCGGGTGCTCATCGATCGCGAGCGCGCCGCGGCGCTCGGGGTCCGGACCGAGGACATCGCGGGCGCGCTGCGCCTGATGGTGGGCGGAGATCAGGAGGTCTCGCGCTTCCGCGACGAGGAGGCCAACGAGAACTACGACGTGCAGCTCCGGCTGATCGAGGAGGATCGCGACGATCTGGCGGCCGTCCGCCGCCTGTACGTGCCGCGGACGGCGCGCGCCTTGCCGGCGCCGCAGCCGGGGGGCGCCGGCGTCGCGGCGGCGCCCACGGCCGGGGCGCCGCTGCTCCGTGGCGACCTGGTGCGCCTCGACAACCTGGTGCGCATCGAGGAGGCGAAGAGCCCGTCGCGCATCGACCGGCTCGATCGCCAGCGGGTCTCGAGCCTGCGGGCCGGCGTGGCGCCCGGCTACGCGCTGGCCGACCGGCTCGAGGCGCTGCGCGGCGCCGCGCGCGAGATGGACATGCCCTCGGCGTACACGACCAGCGTGCGCGGCCGCGGCGCGGAGCTGGAGCGCACGTTCGGCGAGTTCATCTGGGCGTTCCTCCTGTCGATCGTGCTCATGTACATGATCCTCGCGTCGCAGTTCGAGAGCCTCGTGCACCCGGTCACGATCCTGCTCTCGCTCCCGCTGTCGGTGCCGTTCGCGCTGCTGAGCCTCTGGGCCACCGGGAACACGCTCAACCTCTATTCGGCGCTCGGCTTCCTCGTGCTGTTCGGCGTGGTGAAGAAGAACTCGATCCTCCAGGTCGACCACATGAACAAGCTCCGCGCCGAGGGCATGCCGCGCGCGCAGGCGATCCTCCAGGCGAACCGCGACCGGCTGCGGCCCATCCTGATGACGACGCTGGCCCTGGTCGCGGGCATGCTGCCGCTCTGGCTGGGCACGGGCCCTGGCGCCGAGGAGCGCCACACCATCGCGGTCGTGGTCATCGGCGGCCAGTCGCTCAGCTTGCTGCTCACGCTGATCGTCACGCCGGTCTCGTACTCGCTGCTCGACGATCTCGCGCACAGCGAGCGCTGGGGCCGCGTCGGGGCCCGCGTGGGCTCGCTCCGCGACCGGGCGGTCGCGCAGGTCGGCCGGCTCGCCGCGCGCGTGCGGCGGACGACGTAGGCGGGGCGGGCGCTGGGCCGGGGCTCGTCAGCCCTTCGCGATGCCGAGCGCGGCCACGACCACCGAGGCCCAGCCCACGAGCAGCAGCAGCCCGCCGAGCGGCGTGACCCCGCCGAGGCTGCGGATGCCCGTCAGGGTCATCACGTAGAGGCTGCCGGAGAAGAGGAGCACGCCGCCCGCGAAGGAGAAGCCGGCGACGGTCGCCGCCGTCCCGCCCGTGCGCGCGGCGAGGTGCGCGGCGAGCGCGAGCGCGAGCGCGTGGACGAGGTGGTACTGGGCGCCGGTCTGCCACCAGGACGCGCGCAGCGCGCCGTCCGGCAGCGCGTCCAGCCGCGCCTTGAGGCCGTGGGAGCCGAAGGCGCCGAGCGCCACCGCGAGGAAGCCGTAGGCGCCCGAGAGGAGGAAGAACAGGCGTTCCATCGGGCGCGGAGCTTAGCCCATGGCCACGGCGCGTCACCGGGCACGACGCGTCGATCGCCGCGCCTCCGGCCCGGGCCCCGGGGTTGACGGCGTCCGGGCCGTGCGGTCTCGTAGAGGTGCTCGGGGGAGGAGCGCAGGTGAGCCCCCGCGGAGGCCCGTGGGCATGGCGAGCGAGCCGGAGGAAAAGCAGGGCGCGGACCGGGAGCTCACGGCGCCGGGCGAGTCGCTCGCCGCGCGGGAGCGCGAGCTCCTCGCGAGGGACGGGAGCGATCTCCAGGGGTTGCGCACGAAGGTGCGGGCCGCGGTGGCGCTCGGCGTCCTCGGCCTGGCCCTCTACGCGGCGCACTTCGGCTCGTGGCGGACGTTCGCCGAGGCGTTCGCGGCGGGCATCCTCGTCACGGGCGCGGCGGCGCTGGTGGGCATCCTGCTCGGGTTTCTGTTCGGGATCCCGCGCACGCTGGTCGACGAGGGCGGCTCGTCGTCCGCGAGGACCGGCACGTCCGCGCGCCCGGACGGCGTGGTGGCCGTCTACTCGCCCAACACGAACCTCGAGCAGATCTCCGACTGGCTCTCCAAGATCCTCGTCGGCGTCGGGCTCACGCAGCTCAACGACATCCCCTCCGCGCTGGTGCGCTTCTCGGTCTGGCTCGGCTCGGGCATGCCGGAGCACCCGGAGGCGGGGAAGTTCGCGCTCGGCGCCATCGCCTACGCGTCCGTCTTCGGCTTTCTCTACGGCTACATCTGGACGCGCGTGGTCCTGAGCCCGATGTTCCGGCGCGCCGACGAGCAGCTCCGCAAGGCCATGGTCCGGCTGGCGATCGCCGAGCGCTCCGTGACCAAGGCGATCGCCGAGGCCGCCGTGGTCGAGCGCTCCGCCACGGAGACCTTCGAGCGCGCGCAGGTCAGGGCCGAGCAGGTCCTGCTCCAGGCGAAGCAGCGCGCCGAGCAGCTCGAGGGCACGCTGAAGCGGATGCTGGACCGGCTCTACGACCCCCCCGAGCTCATGGGGTACGCGGACACGATCCGCATCGCCGAGGAGCACATCGCGCGCGAAGGAGAGCCGGACAACTTCCTCTTCTGGCTGCGCTACGCGGCCGCGCAAGGCCAGCGCGCGGCCCGCGAGCCCAGGGTGTACGAGGAGGCGAAGCGATGCGCGCTCGAGGCGGCCCGCAAGGTCCTGGGCCAGAGCCCGGAGATGGGCCGCTACTGGCTCTCGCTCCTGTGGCACCCGGAGCACCCGCAGCGCACGCCCGGCGAGGACGATCTGCAGGTGTTCTTCGACGAGCCCGAGTTCAAGGCGCTGATCGGAAGCGAGCCCTACATCCCCGTGACGTGACGCGGTCGACAGCCCGCGCCGGTCGCCGGTCGCCCGTCGTCCCTCCGTGGACCGCGCCTCAGCCGCCCTGCGCCGACCGTCGCGGGAAGATCGTCCCCCGGATCTCGGCGGGCGACGCGCCGAACGCCGCCGCGAGGCGGCCGAGGACGAGGCGGTTCAGCCGGCCATCCGGCGGCGCCTTGACCGCGATCACGAACGCGGCGTCGACCGGCGTGCCGGCGTGGCTCGCCGCCCGCTCGGCGAGCGCCGCCGCCTCCGGCCCCGAGAGCTCCTCGCGCCGCGCCACGCGGATCTTCACGTAGAGCGCCGCCCGCATCAGCGCGTGGTAGCCGTGGATCCACGCCATCCAGCGCTCCTCCGGGCCCCCGGCGAGCGCCCGCGCGAGCGCCTCGCGTCGCCGCTCGATCTCGTCGAAGGGCAGGTTGTCGAGCTCGTTCAGCGCGCCGGGGAACTCGCCCGCGAGCGCGCGGAACACCTCCCTGCCCGGGATCGGCTCGCCGGCCGACCGCGCGCGCCGGAGCTCCGCGATCGTGCGGTACTTGCGGTCGAGCCGCGACAGCGCCTCCGGAGAGAGCCTCTCGCCGCCGTCGGGGCTCGCCGCGGACGTCACAGCCAGCCGTGGGGGAACGCGAGCACGTCGCCGATCGACGAGGCGCCGAGGCACAGCGCGACGAGCCGATCGACCCCGAGCGCGTTGCCCGCCGCGGGCGGCATCCCCTCCTCGAGCGCCTCGAGGAAGCGCTCGTCGATCGGGTAGACCGGCTTGCCCTGGGCCGCCCGCGCCGCCTGATCGGCGAGCAGCCGCGCCCGCTGCTCGACCGGGTCGGTGAGCTCGCCGAATCCATTGCAGAGCTCGACGCCGCCGACATACAGCTCGAACCGCTCGCACACCCGCGGATCACCGGGCTTCAGCCGCGCGAGCGACGCGAACGGCGCGGGAAAATCGACGAGGAACACCGGGCGGGGCAGCGCCGCGAGCGCCGGCTCCACCTGATCCACCAGCAGGCGGAAGAACCGCTCCTCGTCGCGCGACGCGAGCGCGATCGCGTCGTCCGCGGGCACGCCCGCCCAGCGCGCGAACGCCTCGCCGACAGAGATGTGCGGAAACGGCCGCTCCAGGCTCACCTGCCTGCCGGCCGCCGAGATCGTGCCCCCGGCGCCGAGCGCGTCCGCCACGCGCTGTACGATCGCCTCCGTGTCGGACATCACCTCGTCCACACCCGCGAACGCGCGATACCATTCGAGCATCGTGAACTCCGGGTTGTGCCTGTCCCCGAGCTCCCCGCGGCGGAAGCAGCGCGCGAGCTGGAAGGAGCGCGGGACGCCGCCCGTGAGCAGCCGCTTCATCTGGTACTCCGGGCTCGTGATCAGGAAGGTCGGGCGCGCCGCCTGCACCTCGAACGCGTCGAGGTGGAGATCGAGCCCGGGGGAGGGGACCATGCTCGGCGTCTCGACCTCGAGGAACCGGCGCTCGGCGAACAGCGCCCGGATCGCCGCGAGCGCCGCGGCGCGCCGCGCGAGCGCCGCCCCGCGCCCGCGGTGGATCGCGCGCTCGGTCTCGCTCGACGGCGGCGCCGCGGCGGCCGCGCGCCCCCGCGGCGGCCTCCGCGGCGCGATCCGCTCGACGAGCCGCGCGGAGGCGAGCGCGCCGCCGGCCGGCGCCCCCTCGACGACCGCGAGGTCGCCGACCTCCATCGGCGCCGCGCCCGCGCCGTCCAGCGCGACGCGCACCGCGCCGAACGCGTCGCCGAGGACGACGGCGCCCTCCGCGACCTCGAGCACGCGGCCGCCGACGCGCACCCGGCCGGGCAGCGGCGCGCCGGCGGAGGCGACGTCGCTCGGGGCGAGCGTCTCCGGGAACCCGGTCAAGATGTTTGTTTCAGAGCGACCCACGGGGACCTGCGCCGGAAGTCCCGGAGACATACCACGCATGTCCACCAGAGACGTCAGGCAAGAAGCCAACGACGGTCACAGATCCTCACGTTTCCGAGAGGGCGCCGCCTCGCTCCTCCTTGAAGACCCAACGTAACTCGATACGTTGGTCGCGCTCGTCGGTCCGGCCTCGCCGCGCCTCACGCGAGCGCTGCTTGCAGAAACCCAGCCGGAGAGAAGACCCATGAGACGACAGCTCCTCTTGCTTCCGTTGACCGCGCTCGCGACCCTCGTCTCTGCGGGGTCTGCCGCCGCGTCCGACTGGCACACGGTACCGCCGGGCTCGCCCGCAGCGGCCGTGTCCGCTCGCATCGCGGCGGGCGCGCGCCAGGCGGCAGAGGTGTATCTGAAGCACGCCGCTTCCGAGCTCCGGCTTCACGGCGTCTCGCTGCGCTATCAAAGGGAGCTCCTGGCCGGGGAGCACCGCACTGTCCGGTTCGAGCAGGTCCACCTGGGGCTGCCCGTGCTCGGCGCCGCCGCGGCGGTCCGCGTCGCCCCCGACGGCCGCGTGACGACCGTGGTGCTCGACGTGGCGCGGGACCTGTCGGTGCCGACGGCGCCGAAGTACCGGGAGGAGGCCGCGCGGAAGGCGGTGGAGGCGACGTACGGGGTGACGCTGGCGGAGCGGCCGAGCGCGGCGCTCGCTGTGTTCCCCGAGGCGGAGACGGCCGGCAAGCTCGTCTGGGTGGTCGACGTCCGGTCCGAGCGCGGCGGGGACCGCTACCTCGTCGACGCGCACACCGGGCGCATCGTCCACCGGCGTCCGCTCGCCGTCGACGCGCGCGGGCGCGTCTATCCGATCAGCGCCGCGGTCACGCCGCGGGTCGAGGACCGCGAGCTGACCGACCTCGACGCGGCGGATCCCCAGACCTTGAGCGGCTGGAGCGGCAACCTCAAGGTGGTGAACTACGTGGACGGCGACCTCCTGTCCGGCGTCCCGCTCACCCTGGAGCAGAGCGTGGAGCCGAACTCGGGCGAGGACTTCCTCTACAATCCCCCTGCGAGCGCCGACGACGCGCACGACCAGTTCGCGCAGGTCGGCATCTATTACCACCTCACCCGGATGCGCGATTACTTCAGGTCGACTCATCAGCTCGACATGACGGCGCCCAGCTGGAAGCTCGTCGCGGTCGCCAACATGCTGGAGTCGGGCCGGCCGATGGACAACGCGTTCTTCTCGCCGGAGGGCGTGGGAGCGCCCTTCAACGCGCCGAACCTCGTCGCCATCGGCCAGGGCTCCTATTTCGACTTCTCGGACGACTCCGAC
The DNA here is from genome assembly GCF_051524405.1 of Sorangium sp. So ce119. NCBI lineage: Bacteria > Pseudomonadati > Myxococcota > Polyangiales > Polyangiaceae > Sorangium > Sorangium sp. So ce119. The sequence continues at coordinate 2,690,644 of NZ_CP150310.1, forward strand.
GTGTTCCTCCACGAGTTCACCCACTACATCTCGGCCAACGCGGTCGGCTACAATGAGGGCCAGTTCGCGATGAACGAGTACGGGCTCTCGCCGTGGGGCGGCAGCATCGACGAGGGCCTCGCGGACTACTTCGCGTGCACGGTGAACGGCGACTCCACGCTCGGCGAGGCGACGCTCGAGCTCTTCGGGATGCAGCGCGAGCTCACGGACGACGCCAAGACGTGCCCTGACGACCTCGTCGGCGAGGTGCACGAGGACGGCGAGATGGTCGGCAGCGTCGCGTGGTCCTTGCGCGACAGGTTCGGTCAGGTGGTGGGCGACAGGCTGGTCTGGAGCGCGATGACGCTGCTCACCCGCAACGCCTCGCTCGACGACTTCGCCCGGGCGATCCAGACGGCGGCCGCCGACCTGGTGAGCGCCGGTGAGCTCTCGGCGGCGGACGCCAGCGCCGTGGACGCGCTCATCAAGAGCCGCGGCCTGGACGACTGCGACGAGGTGCTCGACCTGAGCGGCGGCAACTCGCGGCGGACGCAGATGTTCGGCATCGACTCGCTGATCCTGGGCTCCGGGGCGTCGTGCGCGGAGGCCCGCGCGCAGATCAGCCTCCAGAGCCTCTTCCACTTCAAGAGCACGCCGGATCCGACAGCGAAGGGCATCCGCTTCACCGTGCAGCTCCAGCCCGCCGGCGGCGACGACCTCGAGTGGAACATCTACGTGAGGACCGGCCGTCATGTCGGGTTCACGTCGACCGGCTTCCTGCCGGCGGCCACGCGCTTCGATTACAGCGTGGAGAAGATCACGGACACCTACGGTGAGATCGTCATCGACGAGACCTCCGATCCGCCGTTCGACCCTGCGGAGACGTATTACATGGTGCTCGGTCACGGGAACTGTCCGCCCAGCATCGTGACGGCGGAGAGCGAGGATCTCGGGGTCGAGCCGCCGCCGGATCCGGTGGATCCGATCGACCCGGTGGACCCTGCCGAGCCGGAGACCGGCTCGTCGGGCGGCGCGACGCCGGGGCCGACCAAGTATCCGCCCGCGGATCCGCCGGCGGCGGGGTGCGCGTGCCGCGCCGCCGCGCCGAGCGCGCCCGCCGCCCCGTGGGCGGCGCTCTCGGGGATCGCGCTCGCCGGAGCGGCGGTGCTCAGGCGGCGCGCCCGCGCGCGCCGGGCTCGCGGCTGAGCGGCGCGTCACGCGGCGCGCGTCACGCGTCGCGCCTCGCGGCGCGCGCCCTCCACCGCGAGCGCGGGCGCTCCACCGCGGGCGTGGGCGCTCGGCCAGAGTGGGTGAGCCCCTCGGCCCGTGGCGCTGCCGCGCTCCGGGCGCGGCGGCCCGACGGAGCTGGATCGTCTCTGATGAGGTGAGCTGAGATTGCAAGCGCACGGCGCTGAGCGCTCGTGCGCCTGGCTTCTGCTGGACTGCTGCGGAGTCCGTCTCCGCTGCGCTAACGCCCGCCGGCGCCGCCGCCCGCGCCACCGGAGCCGCCACCGGAGCCGCCAGCGCCGCCGTTGCCGCCGTTGCCGCCGTTGCCGCCGCCCGCACCGCCGTTGCCGCCGCCCGCACCGCCGTTGCCGCCGCCGGCGCCATCCGTACCGCCCGCACCGCCGTTGCCGCCGCCCGCGCCACCCGCGCCGCCCGCACCGCCGGTGCCCGTGGCGGTGCTCGTCGTCGTGGTCGTGCTGGTGTTGCCGGACGACGGCTCCAGCGAGGGGTCGCAGGCCTGCGTGATCACGCCGGGTCGGCAGCAGCGATATTGTTGCTGTTGCTGGCCGATGGCCGTGCACTCGAGGCCGGCCGTGCAGTCCTCGCTGCCGTTCGCGATGTCGCAGGGCTCGCCCTCGCGCTGGTCGCTGCAGCTCGCGGCGGAGGCGAGGACGGCCGCGGCGAGCGCGGCCAGGAGGAGCGCGGGGCGCAGGGCGTCGCGCGACGTCTTCAGGGCTTTCACGCGCGCTGGTCTAGCAGAACCAGGCGGGCTTGCCTATTGCGCATCTACGTCGGAGGAGCGGCCCGGTTCTTGGCGTCGATCGCGTCGATGAACAGGCCCATGTACTGCGCTGCGCTCGTGATCGAGAAGATGAGCGACAGATAGATGAGCAGCCGCCCCACGTGCACCACGTCGACCTCGCCGAAGTCGACGCCGAGGTGAATCCGGTACGGGTAGCCGAGGATCAGGCAGACGATGCCGATCATCTGCAGCGCCGTCTTGATCTTCCCGCCGTCGCCCGCCGCGATGACGAGCCCCTCCGTCGACGCGATCGAGCGGAGCGCCGTGATCGTGATCTCGCGCGAGATGAGCAGCACCACCGCCCACGCCGGGATCCGGCCCATCGGGACCAGCCACACCAGCGTGCTCGCGACGATGAGCTTGTCGGCGAGCGGATCGAGGAACTTGCCGAGCACGCTCACGAGGCCCTGCCGCCGCGCCAGGTAGCCGTCGAGCATGTCCGTGAGCGCCGCGAGCGAGTAGACGCACGCGGCCCAGAAGCAGTCGCGCGGCGCGCCCCTCGAGAGGAGCAGGAGGACGGCCGGGATCATGACGATCCGCGCGAACGTCAGCAGGTTCGGGAGGTTCTTTGCGTCCTCCCAGAGCGTCCTCCGCCGCTGCGCCTTGATGCCCCGCAGGGACGTGTCCGCGCTAGCGGCCATCGACGAGAACCATCCCCTCTCCACCGAACGTCACGAAGCCCTGCATCCCTCCGGGCGCCTCGGTCGCGGGCAGCGTGCGCGGCAGGAGCCGCCCCATCCACCCGAGCACCGCGGTCGCGCGCGTCGACGTCGGCCGCGACGGCGTGATCTCCAGCGCGGCCGCGCGCTCGGGCACCGAGAGCACCACGTGGCCGCGTCCGCGGAGCTGCACCATCGCGACCGCCTCGCCGTCGCCGGCCGGCAGGCGGCCGTTCTCGTAGCCGATCGGCAGCTCGAAGCCGATGAGCACGTCCTCGCGCAGGTAGATCGGCTCTTCCCCGAGCGTCACGGCGTGGAGCCGCCGCCCCTCCGGCGCGCCGAGCACGAGCTCGCAGCGCCCGCCGATCTCCACGAAGGGCGTGCTCGGCCCGCCGAGCGGCTCGTCGAAGATGCGGCCGCGCGCCTGCCGCTTCAGCACGTGCGTCGCCGTCCCGGAGTGCACGCTCATCGTGCGCAGCCCGTCGAGCCGGGCCACGAAGCCCTTCGCCGCCTGCACGAGGACGACGCCGGTCGCGTGCCGCGCGATCGCGACGTCGCGCGGGAAGGTCAGCAGCCGCTCGCGCACGAGCCCCAGCAACGTCTCCGGCGGCTGCGACACGAGCGGCGCCGTGGCCGGCTGCGGCGTCGCGGGCGCCGCCGTGGGAGGCGGCAGCGACGACGACCTCGCGGCGGCCTTCCTGCTCGCCAGCGACGCCTCGCTCGTCGCCGGGACCGAGACCGCGAAGCGGCCCGTGGGAGAGGGCTCGTCGGGCGCGATCGAGCCGCGGCGCACGGACGGCTGCGCGCTGCCCGCGGGCGGCGCCTGCACCGCCGGCATCGACGGGACCGTCGGCGCCGCGCCGCCCCTCGGGCCGGGCGCTCGGCTCACGCTCGCCACGCTCGCCGCGCCCGCCGCGGCTCCCGTGCGGCCGTCTGCCCCGAGGCTCCGGACCGACGGCGGTGCCGGGATGGTCGCCATCGTCTCGCGGCCAGGCTCGATCGCCGACCAGGTCCCGGACGGGATGCGCGGCAGATCCGAGTCGTGCCTGAAGCCCGCGCCGGCGCGATCGAGCGCCTGCACCGCCTCGCCGGCGGCGCGCTGCACCTCGGCGCGCGCCTCGGCCTTGGCCTCGACCGGCGGCTGATCCTCGGTGTCGGGCGGCTCGATCGGGTACCTGCCCGTGGCGCCGCCCGTCATGTCGAGGAGGCGGCGCGCCATCGCGTCGTGGCCGCCCGCCGCGAAGGCGTGGCTCGCGCGCTCGTAGTCGCCCATGCGCTGGAACGCGAGCCCCAGGTAGCCCCAGGCGCGCTGGTGCTTCGGGTTCTGCTCGAGCGCCCTCTCCAGCTCGGACCGCGCCTGCGCCGGCTGCCCGGTCTTGAGGTACGAGAGCGCGAGGTTGATGCGCGGCTCGACCGCCTCCGGGTGGGCCTGGATCAGCCGCTCATAGATCGCGATCGCGCGCGGGTAGAGCCCGAGCCGGAAGTAGACGATGCCGAGGAGATCCTGCCCCTTGGGATCGCTCGGCTGGAGCGAGAGGGCGCGCTCGAGCTCCGCCTTCGCGGCGTGGACCCGGTTGTCCTGCAGGAGCTCGCTGCCCCGGTGCAGGTGGAACAGGAACTCCTCCGCTGCGACTTCGCGGGTGGAAGGCCGGGGGTCGTCGCGCTCGGGCATCGTCGGCTGGATCGTACACGAAAACGCACACGCGCCGTCAGGCGCTCGCCGCCTCGATCGCCTCGGCGAGCGTGAACGCCCCCTCGTAGAGCGCGCGGCCCACGATCACGCCGCTGACCCCGGGGATCTGCGCGAGCGCGCGGAGGTGGGCGAGCGAGCCGACGCCGCCGGAGGCGAGCACGGGGAAGCCGCTTGAGCCGGCGAGCTCACGCGTGGCCTCCAGGTTCGGCCCGACCTGCGTTCCGTCGCGGGAGACGTCGGTGTAGAGGAGCGCCGCGATCGGCGAGCCGGCGAGCGCGCGGGCGACGTCGAGCGCCGTGACCGAGGAGACCTGCTCCCAGCCCTGCACGGCCACGCGCCCGTCCTTCGCGTCGACGGCGACCACGACGCGCCCCGGGAAGCGGCCGGCGAGGTCGCGCACGAGCGCCGGATCGTTCACCGCGGCGGTCCCGAGCACGATGCGGTCGGCGCCGAGCGAGAGGTAGCTCTCGGCCGCGGCGGCGGAGCGGATGCCGCCGCCCACCTGCACGCTGCCGCCGTCCACGCCGAACGCCGCGATGATCGCGCGGACCGCGTCGGCTTGCACGGGCATGCCGGCCCGGGCTCCTTCGAGATCGACCACGTGGAGCCGATCGCAGGCGCGGCGGAGGCGGGCGGCGAGCGCCGCGGGGTCCTGGTCGTAGACGGTGACCTGATCGTAGCGTCCCTGGTGGAGGCGCACGGCCTGGCCTCCGAGGAGATCGATGGCGGGGATGAGCTGCACGCGGCGGGTCTAGCGCGCCTCTGCGCCCGCGGGTAGAGGCGGCGGGGGCGGGCGACGCTCGCCGCGCCGCCCCGTCGCCCGCCCGCCGCGCCGCGGCGTCACCACGCCCCGCGCGCGCCGATCACCACGCCGTCCGGCCCTGCCGTGAGCACCCCGGCGCGGATCCGCCTTGACGCCGCGCCGGCGGCCTCCTCGCCCTGCTTCGGCTCGGTCAGGAAGAGCACCGCCGCCGCCCCGAGCCCGGCCAGCCCCACGCCGAAGCCGATCGTGCTCACGAGCCCCGTGGTGCTCGCGCTCTCCGCCGCGTCGATCCCCGTCGGGTCGCACGCCGTCTCGTCGCTCACGCCGATCGCGCTGCCGCAGTGCTTCTCGACGACGCTCTTCTTGCCGAGCGTGAGCGCGCCCGTCACCCCGCCGAGCACGAGCCCCGCCACGCCCACGCCGCCCGCCACGAAGGCGGCCGCTCGCCGCCCCGAGACGCCGCCGGACGGCGCCGCCGTCGAGGCGCCGTTCACCTGCAGCTCCACGCGCTTCTTCTCGCCCTCGGCGAGCTGGATCCGCGTCTCCCAGACGGGCCCTCCCGGCGCCTGCGTCGACACGACGTGCTCGCCCGGCTCCACCGGCACGCCCTTGCTGAGCAGGGCGCTGTCCACCACGCGGCCGTCGCGCTTCACCACCGTCCCTGCGGGCGCTCCCGGCGGGAGGGACAGCGAGAGCTCCGGCACGAGCGGGCCCAGCCGCTCGCGCTCCTTCTGGGCCACCTTCGCGCGCTCGCCTTGCCGGCTCTTCTGCTCCGGCGTCATCTGCTCGTACTGCGCCAGGTAGTCCCCGAAGCGCGTGAACGCGCTCGCGACGTGGCCCCACCTCGACTCGCAGATCGCCAGCGTGAAGAGCGCCCCCGGCTTCGGCTCGAGCCGATGGCTCTCGGCGATGGACGCGCAGCCGGTCTCGTACTTGCCAGCCTCCATGTCGGCGAGGCCTCGGTCGAAGAGGGCCTCCGCCGCGCTCTCCTGCGCCGCGGCGGGCGTCGCGACGGCGAGGGGGCAGAGGACGAGGGCGAGAGGAGCGATCCGGCGCAGGCAACGTGTCATGTTCTGGCGCATCCACAGGGCGAAGGGTCAACCGGCGTGCTCGAGCGTCGAGCCGACGTCGCGGCGTACATCGAACCTCAATCCCGCCCGAGCAAGGGAACCTTGGGGCGAGGCGGCGGGGGCCGTCGCTCGCCCGGGGGCGGCTTCGGCGTGGCCCTCGGCGGCGCGGTCGCTGTCGCGCGCGCGGGCGGGCCCACGCTGGCGCTCGCGCTGGGCGCGGGCCGGTCGGGCTCTGCGACGGGCGCCGGCGCCGCGTCGGGGGCCGCCGTCGAGGGCTCCGCCGGCCGCGGCGCGGTCGGCGCCGGCGTGATCGTGGCGCTGGCCACGCCGGCGTCGGGCGCCGCGTCGTCCGGCGATGCCGCCACGGCCGCCTCGGGCTCGCTCCCGGCGCGGAGCAGGAGCCAGCTCCCCATGCCGAGCACCCCGAGGCCCAGGACGACCGCTGCGGCGACGATCGGCGTCCGGCTCGGCCTCACCGGCACGAGCGCCCCCCCCGTGACGGAGGTCACCGAGGTCTCCATCATGGTCGCCGCGAGGGGCACACCCGCCGAGCGAGACGGGTGATCCGGAGGGCCCATCGGCGCGACGCCCGTCATCGCGGGCGCCGTCGTCGCCTGCGCCGCGCTCGCGGGCATCATCATCGCGGGCGCCGCCGTCCCGTGCATCCCCATCGCGAGCGCCGTCGTCCCGGGCGTCGTCGGCATCGGCGTCGCGAGCACCGGCGTGGGGGAGCTCCCCAGCGACCAGGGCGGCGCGCTCGTGCGCGGCGCCGGCCCGCTGCTCGCCGTGGCGACGCCGAGCACGTCGGAGAGCGCCTGCGCCGCCTCGCTCGCGGTGCGGAACCGCGCCGCAGGATCGACGGCCGTGGCCCGGGCGAACCACGCGTCGAAGCTCGGCGGCAGCACCACGCGATTCGTCATCGCCCGCTTCACCGGGGACTCCTGCGGCCCGTGGACGACCACGAGCGCGAACGCGATCACGTCGCCCGCGCTGAGCGCCTCCGGGCTCCAGTACGGCGTCCCGACGAGGAGCGTGTACGCGATCATCCCGAGCGCGTAGATGTCCACCGCGCTGGTGAGCTTCGTGTCGACGCGGAACTGCTCGGGCGCCATGTAGATGGGCGTCCCGAGGCTCCGCGTCACGCCGGCCGCGGTCCCGCCCTCGGCGAGCAGCTTCGCCACGCCGAAATCGAGGATCTTCATGCGGGGCGTCCCGTCGTCCCGCTGGGTCACGAACAGGTTCTCGGGCTTCAGGTCCCGGTGGATGATGGATGCGGCGTGGGTCCGGTCGAGGGCGGACGCTGTCTGCTGGAGGATCGTCGCGACCTCGCCGGGCGGCAGCCTGCCGAGGCGCTTCAGGCGCTTGCCGAGCTCCTCGCCGCGCAGCAGCTCCATGACGAGGAACGGCATCCCGGTCGCCTCGTCGATGCCGGCGTCGAAGACGTCGACGATGTACTCGCTCTCGATGTCGGCCGTGATCTGCGCCTCGCGCTTGAAGCGGCTGCGCATCTCCTCGCTCTGGAAGAGGTACGCGTGCATCACCTTGAGCGCCCGGCGTCGGTTCGTCTCGAGGTGCACCGCCTCGTAGACGGACCCCATCGCGCCGAGGGCGAGGAGGCGCACGACGCGATAGCGGTGCGCAAAGACCGTTCCGTCCGCGAGCGTGGCCGACACGGCGGGAGGGTCGCGCGCGCCGGCGGTCGCGTCAAGGATCCAGGACCGGCGGAGGCCAGCGTGCCGCGCCCGTCCCTGCCGGCGCGCCCCGGCCCCCGAGCACCGCGCTCTCGCGCACGCGGCCTGGCGCCGGCGTATTCGCCTGTCGGGGAGCGCTCCTGGAAGGCGGAGGTGAGCAAGGCCGCCTCCTCGCTGCGCCAGCTCGCCCCCGAGCATGGGGTTCGCGTCCGGGGGGACGGCGGCGCGGTCATCGCGCTCGAGCGGGTAGTCCTCTGCGTACGAGTTCAGCGCCCTCTGCCACGCGTTACCTCGGCGCGTGTCGACCGGCAGATGCGGTCTCGAGACGAGCGTCGCGACTCCCACGCTCCTCGTGGCGGGCTCTGGCCGCGAGCGTCGCTCGACACGGCCTCACCGGAACGGCGCCGCACGCGATCGAACGTGGCCAGTCGCGAGCGACCGCGAGAACCGGCCGCCACCGGGCGGACTCCGCGGCTCCGACCTTGCTCCGGGAGCCTCCAGCGGTTCTTCTGAGCGCGCGGCGCGTGGGGACGGGCGCACGTCGCGAACGGCGTGGCGCAGCGCCGAGGGGTCCTGGTAGAGTCGTGGCCGGGCTCGATTTCGACGTGGCCAGGAGCAGCGAGCGGGCGTGAGGCAAGCGGGTCACGACGGAGCAGTTGAGCCCGATGCAGGGCGATCGGACACCATCCTGATCGTCGACGACGTGCCCGCCAACCTCGCGGTCGCCATCGCTCACCTGGAAGACCAGGGGTTCGACATCGCGATCGCGCAGGACGGCGAGGAGGCCCTGGAGCGGGCCGAGCTCCTGCGGCCGGATCTGATCCTGCTCGACGTCATGCTGATGCCCGGGATGAACGGCCTGGAGACGTGCCGGCGCCTGAAGGCGCGCGCGAGCACCCGAGAGACCCCCGTGATCTTCATGACCGCCCTGGCGGAGACCGCCGACAAGGTCGCCGGCTTCGAGGCCGGCGGGGTCGATTATGTCACCAAGCCGTTCCAGCCCGACGAGGTCGTCGCGCGCGTCAAGACGCACCTCACCATGCACGCGATGCGCAGGAAGATCGAGGCGCAGAACGCGCAACTCCAGCGCGAGATCGCCATGCGCGAGCAGTTCGAGGCCGCGCTGCGGCTCGCCCATGACGCCCTGGAGCAGCGGGTCGGGGAGCGCACGAACGAGCTCGCCGCCGCGAATGCCACGCTCCAGGAGGAGGTCGCCGAGCGCAAGCGGGCGCTCGTGGCCTTGCGCGAGAGCCAGGAGCTCCTCCGGGCGGTCATCGACAACTCGACGGCCATCGTCTACGTGAAGGACGCGGAGGGGCGGTATCTGCTGATCAACCGCCACTACGAGAAGCTCTTTCACGTGACCGAGGCGTCGGTCCTGGGCAGGACCGATCACGATGTGTTCCCCCGCGCGCAAGCCGACGCGTTCCGCTCCCTCGATCGGCGGGTGCTGGAGGCCCGGACGCCGCAACAGGCCGAGGAGCACGTGATGCAGGATGACGGCCTGCGCACGTACATCTCGGTCAAGTGCCCGCTGTACGACGCCGCCGGCCGCCCGTACGCCGTCTGCGGGATCTCGACCGACATCACCGAGCGCAAGCGCGCGGAGGAGGAGCGGGAGGCGCTCCTCGCCCGCGAGCAGGCCGCGCGCGAGAAGGCCGAGGCCGCAGATCGCCTGAAGGACGAGTTCCTCGCGACGCTCAGCCACGAGCTGCGCACGCCGCTCACCTCGATCGTCGGCTGGGCGCAGCTCCTGCGCAACGGCGTCGTGGACGCGGCCACCCTGCGGCGCGGCTGCGAGTCCATCGAGCGCAATGGCTGGGCCGAGCTGCAGATCATCGAGGATCTGCTCGACGTCTCCGCGATCGTCACCGGCAAGATGACCTTGAAGGCGCGTCCGGTCTGCCTCGCCTCCGTCCTCCGCGCGGCGCTCGACACGCTGAAGCTGGCCGCCGAGGCCAAGGGCGTCGGCGTCTCGATGTCATCGAGTCCGACGGTCGGGAGGGTCTGGGGCGACGGCGGTCGCTTGCAGCAGGTCGCCTGGAACCTGCTGAGCAACGCCATCAAATTCACGCCCTCCGGCGGGCGCGTCACCGCGTCGCTCGAGGAGGTCGACGGCGTGGCGCGGATCCGCGTCAGCGACACCGGGGAGGGGATCCGCGCGACGTTTCTGCCGCACCTGTTCGAGCGGTTTCGCCAGGCGGACAGCTCGATCCAGCGCGAGCGCGGCGGGCTCGGGCTCGGCCTCTCCATCGTGCGGCACCTCGTGGAGCTGCACGGCGGCACGGTTCGCGGCGAGAGCGATGGGCCGGGGCAGGGCGCGACGTTCACGGTCGAGCTCCCGCTCATGCCGGCGGTCGAGCAGCCCGCTGCGCCGGGCACCGCCGGCGCGAGGGGGGGCGGCGAGGGGGCCTCCACGCGGGCCCTGGCCGGCATGCGCGTCGTGGTGATCGACGACGAGCCCGACATGCGGGAGCTGATGACGCGCCTCCTCGCAGGGGCGGGCGCCGAGGTCCGCGTGGCCGGGGTCGCGCGGGAGGGCTTCGAGCTGGTCGAGCCGTGGCGGCCGGACGTCATCGTGAGCGACATCGGCCTGCCCGGCGAGGACGGTCACGCGCTGATCCGCCGTGTCCGCGCGCTGCCCGCCGAGCGTGGCGGCAAGACGCCCGCGGTCGCGCTGACCGCCCATGCCGGCCAGGACGCGCGCGAGCAGACGCTCTCGGAGGGCTACCAGGTACACATCGCCAAGCCTGTCGATCCCGCCACGCTCATCGATGTGATCGCCAGCCTGGCCAGCCTCGGCAGGGAAGATCTCTCCCGCGCCTAGCGGGATCGAGCGCGGCGAGAGCGGGCCCGGCCGTTTCGGGCGGTGCCCGGCCGTGTCGGGCGGCGCCCGGCCGGGCAGGCGTCGGTTGCGCGACGTCGACGGGCGGATACCATCGCTCGCCGACGATGGCTGTGCTGACGCTCGAGCAAGCGGCGCGCCCGCTCCGGCAGGCGTACCGGGACGGCCGCCTCATTCCTTTTCTTGGCGCAGGCTTCTCTGCTCCGCTCCAGCTGCCGATGTGGAAGGAGCTGATGGGGTGGATGGGCGAGGCGCTCGGCTTCGAGCCCGCGCTCTTCGAGCTGCACGGCCTCGCCCCGCAGCTCGCCGGCTTCTTCGCGCGGGAGTGTCAGGGCGGCCTCGACAGCTTCATCGCCGAGATGCGCGCGCGCTTTCACGCGCGCGAGGTCGACGAGCGCCGCAGGAGCTCGCCCCAGCACAAGGCGCTGGCGCGCCGCGACTTCACGACCATCTACACGACGAACTTCGAGCACCACATCGAGGAGGCGCTGCGCGACGCGGGCAAGCCGGTCGTCCCCCTCTCCAAGTTCGACGATTTCGCGCGGTGCCCGGCCCAGGGCGTGTGCCAGGTCATCAAGTTTCATGGAGATCTCGACTGGCCCGAGACGGTGGTGCTGACCGAGTCCCAGTACTTCAGCCGCCTCCGGCTCGAGGCGGCGCCCGACCAGCGCCTGCGGGCGGATCTGCTCAGCAACAGCTTCCTCTTCCTCGGCTACAGCTTCAGCGACGTGGACATCCGGTACATCTGGTACCGCATGGAGCAGATGCGCATCGAGGGCAGCTCTCCTGGCGCGAGGCGAGCGCCGAACCGCCGTGGCTACTGGGCGACCTTCGGCGCCGGGCTCGTCCAGCCGGCGCTGCTCGAGGACTGGCACATCGACGTGATCGAGCTCGATCCGAACGACAAAACGAAGAGCGTTGTGGATCTGCTCGACGCGCTGGACGGATGAGGGCGACGCCGATGGTCTATTTCGTCTCGTCGAACGAGAGGAAGCTCGAGGACATGGTCCACGCCTGGCAGGGCGGCCCGACGCCGCTGCGTCTGCTGCTCCTCGATGTGCCCGAGGTCCTCTCCTCGGACCTCGACACGGTCGTACGGGAGAAGGCCATCGCTGCTTACCGCGTGGCGCTCGTGCCGCTGTTCGTGGAGCACGGCGGGCTCTTCATCGAGCACCTCAACGGCTTTCCCGGCCCGCTCGTGAAGCCGTTCTGGGAGCGGCTGCAAGACAGGATCTGTTCTCTCATCCCCCCGGGGCTCTCGCGCGCCGCGCGCGTCGTGCAGAAGGTGTGTTATTGCGACGGCCGGACGCTCCGCGTCTACACGGGCACCGTCCCTGGGGAGATCGCCTGCGAGCGGCGGGGCGAATGCGGCACGGACTGGGAGCCGATGTTCGTCCCCGCCGGGGACATGCGGACGCTGGGGCAGATGCCCCGTGACGAGCGTCTCCGCTGCTCGGCGAGCGCGGAGGCCCTGCGCGTTTTCCGAAGCGATATCGGCCTGTGATGCGCGCGCCCTCCCGGCGCAAGAATACGTGTGCTGGACGGCGCGTTGACCGGAACGTGCCCCCGCAGCCTCGCCTCACCCGACGTCGCCTCCGCCTGCCGAGCCCTCGGCGTCTCGCCTACCTTGCCATCGTGACCCTGATGTCGCTGCTCGTCGTCGGTGCGGCCCTGGGCGGCGCGCGCCTCTGGGTCCGCCGGTCGGCGAGCATCTACCGCGCGCTCGACGCGGTTCCGCGCGGCGAGGTGGCCATCGTCCCGGGCGCGCTCGTGTGGTCAGACGGAACGCCATCGCCGGCCCTCGAGGATCGCCTCGCCGCGGCGCTCGATCTGTACCGCGCCGGCAAGGTGCGGCGCATCCTGGTCTCGGGGGACCACGGCCGCGTCGGCTACGACGAGCCCAACGCGATGCGCGCCTGGCTCGTGAGGCGGGGCGTGCCTTCCGGGGATGTGTTCATGGATCATGCGGGCCTGCGCACGCTGGACACCATGCAGCGCGCCGCGCGCGTCTTCGGCGTGCGCGACGCCGTGGTGTGCACCCAGGAATTTCACCTGCCGCGCGCCCTGTACCTGGCGCGCGCGGCGGGCTTCCCCGCGGTGGGCTACGCCGCTGACCGGCGCGTCTACGCGAACGCCGACCTCGACGCGCGGCGCGAGCTCCTCGCCACGGCGCTCACGTTGCTGGATACCTGGATCGGCAGAGCGCCGCGGTTCCTGGGGCCGCCGGTGCCCATCCAGGGCGACGCGCGCGCCTCGCACGACGCATGGACCCGCGAGCTGGTGGTCCGATGAGGCGAACACGCGTCCTTCCGAGGAGCGCCGCCCGGAAGACGCCATGACGACCTGCTGCGCGGCCCGACGCGGCGCGCGATCACAGCGATCACATCATCGCCGAACTCCCACATTCACCGACACGAACGACACATGAAGCGCCTCCTGCGTTCCGGCACCGCCGAAAACCGAGTGTGCCACCATGAGGTGCTTGACTTCCGTATCGCATTGGAGTTCCTACCGTCCTCGACCGCGGCAAGGGAGCAAGAGTCTGAAGTCCGGCATTCCTCTCCCCTGCGTCCCGAGGTTACCCCCAGTCTGAGCGGAGGAGATCCATGGAGTTCAGGTTGCTTGGCGGTTCAGGGTTCAAGGTTCCCGTGCTGAGCCTCGGGACGGGGACGTTCGGCGGAGGCAACGAGTTCTTCAAGGGGTGGGGCGCGAGCGACGTGGCCGAGGCGACCCGGCTCGTGGACATCTCGCTCGAGGCCGGGATGAACATGTTCGACTCGGCCGATATCTACTCCGATGGGCTGGCGGAGGAGATCCTCGGCCAGGCGATCAAGGGCCGGCGGGATCAGGTCATCATCTCCACGAAGGCGACCTTCCGGATGGGCGCGGGCCCGAACGACGTCGGCTCTTCGCGACATCATCTGGTGAGGTCGGTCGAGGGGTGCTTGCGCCGGCTCCAGACGGATTACATCGATCTCTTCCAGCTCCACGGCTTCGACGCGCTCACGCCGGTCGAGGAGACGCTCGGCACGCTGGACGATCTCGTGCGAGCGGGGAAGATTCGCTATCTCGGCTGCTCGAATTTCTCCGGCTGGCACCTGATGAAGTCGCTGGCGGTCTCGGAGAAGTACGGTCTTTCTCGCTACGTGGCCCATCAGGCGTACTACTCGTTGATCGGGCGCGACTACGAGTGGGAGCTGATGCCGCTGGCGCTCGATCAGAAGGTCGGCGCGGTGGTCTGGAGCCCGCTGGGCTGGGGGCGGCTGACCGGGAAGATCCGGCGCGGGCAGCCGCTGCCGGAGGTCAGCCGGCTCCGGAACAAGCTGGCTGCCGAGGGCGGTCCGCAGATGGATGACGAGTATCTCTATCGCGTGGTCGACGCGCTCGACGAGGTGGCGAAGGAGACGGGCAAGACCGTCCCGCAGGTCGCGATCAACTGGCTCTTGCAGCGGCCGAGCGTCGCGAACGTCATCATCGGCGCCCGGAACGAGGAGCAGCTCCGACAGAACCTCGGCGCGGTCGGGTGGAACTTGACGGCCGAGCAGGTCGCGAAGCTGGACGCCGCGAGCAAGACGAGGCTGGCGTATCCCTACTTTCATCAGACCGGGTTCGCCGAGCGCAATCCGTTCCCTGTCGCGGTCTGATCGTCAGGACCTGTCGCGGCGCGGTCGGCACGCTCGATCGCGGTTTGAACGTCACGACCTGACGGCGCGAGGCTGCCGCCGCGACCGCGGCCGGCGTGCGCCGCGGCCGCCCAACCTCGGTCAGGTTCGACTCGGTGGGAGCGACACGGACGGGCGACCGGGCGGTGGCGTCCGGTGCCCGGACGTGCAGAATCAGCGTCGTGCTCATCCTCAGTGACTTCGACGGAACGATCACCTGCGCGGACCTGACGAACCGGATCTGGGACGCTCACCTCCGCTATGACTGGCGGCAAGCGCTGCTCACGCCTGTCGCTGACGGCCAGCTCACGCCGCTGGGGCTCCTCCAGCGCGGCTACGCCGATGTCGAACGCTCGGCAGCGGAGCTGCTGGAGGAGCTGCGCCCCCACGCCGCGCTGCGCCCCGGCTTCGAGGACTTGCTGGCGCTCTGCGCCCGCCGGGGGTGGGTCTTCCACGTCGTCAGCCACGGGCTGCCGTTCTACATCCGCGAGTTTCTGCCGCCCGGCACGGCGTTCTCCTGCTTCGATGCCGTCTTCGACGGGCGCTGGCGGGTCACGCTGCCCGAGGCGGTGCCGCTCGGTCCCGGGGACGACTTCAAGGTCCGCGTGATCGATCGGCTGAAGGCGGCGACCGGCGAGAGCGCCACCGTCTACATCGGCGACGGTCGCCTCGACTATCCCGCCGCGCGGTGCTGCGACCGCATCTTCGCGGTGCGGGACAGCGCTCTCGACGCGCTCTGCGCCCGCGACGGGGTGCCGTGCACGCCGTTCGACAGCTTCACCGAGGTCTGCGCGGCGCTCGACGACGCGGCGCGGCCCATCGATGAGCGTGCCGCGCGCGAGCATCGATAGAGCCCTCGTCAAGGCACGTCTTCATCCGGCCCGCGATCCTGGCACGGGACTTCCTTGCTCTGCAGCGCTGGCACTGAGCAGATGGCGGGTCAGGCCACCTCGGTCGCTCCCTGCGCTCCCGCCGGAGCTGCGTGTCGCGGCGATGTCCTCGATGAGACTCCTTCTGGAGCCTCGTGATGTCCTCGCCATTACCTCGAGAGCCCTGATGGGCGAACGCAGCTTCTCAGCGCCGTGCCAGGCGTGCCAGCGGCGCGTGCCAGAGGGCGCCACGAGCAAACGCCGTCTGATGGCTTGACCTCGCGGCTCGGCGACGCTTCCTTGCTTCGGGTGATGCCGCGGACGACCCGGCCGCGGCGGGAACCACCTTGCTGCGCGTCCCAGGCACGGGACGTGCCGTGTGTTCGGGCACGGGACGTGCCGTGTGCAAGCGCGTCGATCGATGCGGGCGTCTGTCCGGAAGAGCTCAGTTCCGGCATGGCGCGCCTGCCAGACGAGTGCTAGATTGCAGGTTTTGCGAATAGTACATACGCAACCTGGACCTTAGTTCGCTTCAGGTGGTGTCCATGAGCGGCGACATACAGCCCGGCTGTATCAATGGCACGCTGAGAAGGCTGAGAAGCAGGATCAGGGCGGAACAGGACTGGATACCAAGAGCAGCTTGACTTTATCATCGTATTGGTTAGTTCCTATCCGCTTATCTCGGGTGTGTGAAGGCGACGTAGGAGGCTCGCCCGTTCGTCTTGTCCATTGCCTCTCAGGAGCCGCTTCGACCGCGGTCGTGTGCGTGCGGGGCAGGATACTGCGCTGCTGGTCGCCCTCCGCGCATGCGCATTGGAGAGCGCTCGGCGGCGCGGGGCGAGCGTAACGCAGGTGAACTGTAAATTGCGGCCCTCGCGAGAAGGCCAGCAGAAGGAGAGCGGTATGATCAGGCGAATGACCGGCGTGGCATTCCTGTTGTCTGCTGCTGCGTGCAGCGTCGCCCAGGATGGCGAGGTGCTGGAAGAGCAAACCGCCGTTGCGATCGATGAGCTGGGCGTGGCGTACATCCGTGTGGACAACCAGGGGATGTCCCACGTGACCGCGTCGGACGAGAAGACCGGTTACGCCGGCCTGTGCTACGCGATGGCGCAGGACCGGCTCTTTCAGATGGACGTGCTGCGCCGCAGCGCTCAGGGGCGCCTCGCGGAGATCTACGGTCCCGGAGAGGCAGACACCGTCCTCAATCAGGACCTCCTCGCGCGAGCACAGAACCTGCCCGCGTTCGCGGCGGCGCGCTACGCAGCGGCGGCCACGCGCACCAAGCGCGTCCTGCAGGGCTGCGCCGCGGGCGTGAACCAGTACATCTCCAGAGCGAAGGCCTCGAGCAGCGGCTTGCCTCTCGAGTTCCAGACCCTGGGTTATCAGCCGGACCCGTGGACGCCCGAGGACAGCGTCCTCGCCTACATCTACGTGGGCGTCACGTTCGACACGCTGACGTGGTTCACCAAGCTCGAGCGCGCGTCGGTGGCGACCATCGCAGGGACGGAGGTCTCGACGACGCTGATCAAGGAGGCCCCGGACAGCGTGTCGATGTTTGACGCGCAGGGCAAGCTGAACCCGGTGTCGCAGTTCCTCGTGCCGTCCGGTCCGAGCGCGCCGTCGGCCACCATCGTCAACCCGCCACCGCCGTCTTGCCTGGAGGGCCCGCGCGAGCTCGCGGAGCAGCTCCGGCGCATGGCGCCTGCGAGCGGGCGCGCCAGCAACGCGTGGGCGGTCGACGGGCACCTCACCTCCACCGGCAAGCCGCTCCTGGCGACCGATCCGCACTTCCCTCACTCGACCCCCTCGGCCGTCTACGTGGCGCAGCTCAAGGTGAACGGGATGTACAACGTCGCGGGCTGGATGGTGCCCGGGTTCCCCGGGTTCATCAGCGGCCACACCGACCGCATCGCCTGGGTGCCGACCTACTCGCTCTTCGACAGCGTCGATCTGTACGTGGAGACGCTCCGCGGAGCGAGCGGAGGGGGCGAGGAGGCGCTCATCAACGGCCAGTGGAGGCCGGTCACCACGCGCGTGGAGACGATCCGCGTGAAGGGGCAGCCTGACGTGCAGCGGACGTTCCGCGCGACGCCCCACGGGCCCGTCCTCAACGACGGTCTCGATGGGCTGGAGACGTTCGGCACCCTCGCGCTGAAGTCCACTTCGGGTCAGCCGGAGTGGAAGGTCGATGGCTACTTCGAGATGCCGGAGGCGACGAACTGGACGCAGTTCAGGACGGCGGCGCTGAAGCAGAGCATCGGGTGGAACTTCATCTTCGCGGACTACACGGGGACCCACGGCCACATCGGCTACCAGAACTCGGGGCTCGCGCCGCAGCGCCAGAGCCCGCTGAACGCGCTCTACCCGGTGCCGGGGACGGGTGGACACGAGTGGACCGGGTACGCGACCAACGCCGAGCTGCCCTCGGTCTACGATCCGCCTTCGCATGTCCTGGTGACGGCGAATCACCGGATGGTCCCGCGGAACTACGCGCCGAAGGGGCGCCCGGTCCACCTCGCCAACTACTGGGATATGCCGTGGCGCGCGCAGCGGATCATGACGCGGCTCACGACGGCGACGGCGCCGCTCACGCCGCAGGACATGGCGTCGATCCAGCTCGACACGCAGACCACGATCGGGTTGCCGCTGCGCGACACCTACCTGGCTGCGCTCGGGCGCGTCGGCCTGCCAGCGGACGATCCGAGCGCGGCCGCCGCGGTGGCCGCTCTCGAGCAGTGGGACGGGAACGCTGCGGCGAGCAGCCAGGGCGCGGCCGTCTACGAGATGCTCACGTTGATCCTGCTCCGCAACACGGTGAGGGACGTGATCGGGCCCGAGGAGTATGCGCTCTTCGCGCCCAGCGTGTTCCTCACCAACCAGCTCAGCGGCTTGATGGACGTGCTCGAGAACCCGCGCGCGCCGTACTTCGGCATCACCGCGGGCGTCGACCCGGTGGCCCTGCGCGACCAGGCCGTCCGCACAGCGCTCGGCCAGGCGGACGCGATGCTCCGCGACGCGCTGGGACCGGACGTGAGCGCGTGGACATGGGGCGGGATTCACACGCTGACCTACAACCACCCGCTCGCGGGCGAGGACGAGCGCTTCAACATCGGCACCTTCCCCGCGACCGGCGATGTGGAGACGGTGAACATCGGCGGGTGGTTCGCGAAGGTCGGCAACCTGGATCTTCCGCCTGGTGATTTCGAGGACGAAGGCGGGGTGCGCGGCGCCCTCGACCAGGACGCGCTCAGCGCGACGCGCCTCGTCTGGAACCTCTCGCCGATCGACGGCTCGCTGGGGGTGATGAGCACCGGCATGAGCGGGGATCCGCGCACGTGCCACTTTGCGGATCACGCCGAGGCATGGAGAGAGGGGCAGATCTTCCCGATGCCGTTCTCGTCCGCAGCGATCCCTTGAGTTGACCAAGACAACACGTGATCGTCGTCACCCCGGCACGAGATCGACCTGACGGAGGTCGCCGACCATGGACGACGTAAGACGACCAGACGCCCCTGCGCCCTGACCCGGGTCAGGCTCCTGCCCGGCGCCCGCCACCGAACCCGCCTCACGGGTCGCCGGATCCATCACTCCGACCCAAGCCGTCACCGCCAGCAGCCGCCGCCGGTCAGGTCGCGACGGCCCTTGATGCGGGGCAGGTCGCCGCCGCCAGTCACGTCGGGAGGCCCTCCTTGACGTAGCTCGCCGCCGCACCAGACGACGTACCGATGGCGGCGATGTGCAACGTACCCACGGCGGATCGAACGTTTCAGCCCGTGTGTGTGAATCAAGCGACAATTTCTGCGCTTCCTCCCTATGCACATCAGGAAGCGCAGGAGGCCTCGACCCACGAGCTCGCCGCCCTCAGGCGCTCCCTTGGAGCGGCGCGCGAGTTCATTTCACGGACCCACGGGCAGGCTCTCAGCAGTGATTATGTATGGACGCTTACGTGCGTGCTGACCGGGGGATCGCCGGTTCATGGGTGAAAGCAAGGAAACAGGAGAGAATACATGACATCGACGACACTGCGAGCTGAGGACATCACGGTGAGGGCCTGTGGTATCACCGACGTTGGCCGTGTTCGTAAGAACAACGAGGACACGCTCCTCATCGCGCACCTCGCGTCGGTCGCCAAGACCGCGCCGCCTGCCCAGGCGGTCGCCTTCGAGGCGTCCTATCCCGTCTTGCTCGCCGTCTCCGATGGCATGGGCGGCGCGGCCGCCGGCGAGGTCGCGAGCGCCCTTGTCGTCGAGGCGCTGCGGCGCGCGATGGCCTCCGCGCGCGGCAACTGGGATGAGGCGACGATCCTCGCCGTGGAGCGAGCAAACCGCGAGGTGTGGCAGGCCTCGCAGCAGCCCGGCCATAAAGGGATGGGAGCGACGCTCACCGCGATCTGCGTGCACGGGACGGAGGCGCACGTCGCCGAGGTGGGCGACTCGCGCGCCTACCTGATCCGCAACGGGCAGATCCTCCAGATCACGCACGATCAGAGCTTCGTGCAAGCGCTCATCGACGCGGGCATGATCCAGCCCGAGGAGGCGGAGCGCCATCCGATGAGGAGCATGCTGCTCCAGGCGATGGGCCTGGACCCCGAGGTCAAGGCCAGCGTCGCCCGGCTCGATCTGCGGCGTGACGATCGCCTCCTGCTCTGCTCGGACGGGCTCTCCAACAAGCTCTCGGCCGCGGACATGCTCGCCGCCGTCGAGCAAGGTCCCTCGATCGAGGCCACGTGCGAGCGGCTCGTCGCGCTCGCGAACGGTCGCGGCGGCGAGGACAACATCACGGCCATCGTCGCCGAGGTGCACGGCGAAGGGCTCACGCCGCCGGCGAGGGGTGAGAGGGTCGCCCAGACGCTCCACACGGTCACCGAGTTCGAGCCGAAGAAGAAGATCTGACGCTCACCCCGCCGGCTCCGCCGAGCTGTCTCTTCAGCTCCTCTGGCCGACCTGCGCGCGTCTCGCGGCGACGGGGGAGCGCGTCGCCGCCGACCTCGCGGTCGCGGTGCGGCGCGCTCCTCGCTGGTCGCTCGGACCTTCGCGCGCCCTGGCTCGGTCGTGCTAGAGGCGGGCGGTAAGACAGGGGAGCGCGCATGATCTCGGGAACACTTCGCGGCGTCGCCTTCGATCTGGACGGGACCCTGCTGCGATCCGACCATTCGGTCTCCGCGGAGATGCGCTCGCTGTGCTCGGCGTTGATCCGGCAGGGGATCCTGCTGACGCTGATCAGCTCGCGCCCCGCTCGCTCGGTGGAGGAGATCGCCCGTGGCCTGGGGCTGGAAGGCCCATGGTCGGCGCTGAACGGGGCCATCGTCTTCGGCTCCGACCGAGAGAGCCTCGACCGCTCCCCGCTGCCGGAGGCGACCGTCGAGCGCCTCCTGGCGCGCTACGGGCGCGACGAACGCGTCAGCCTTAACCTCTACGCGGGCTTCGACTGGATCGTTCAAGCCGTCGACGTTCGCGTCCGCGTCGAAGAGCACATCATCGGCTTCGCGCCCACGGTCGATGTCGGCTTCGCGAGCCGCCCCGTCACCGACAAGATCCTGATGATAACGGACGAAGCAACCGGCGGGGCATGGCTCGCGGAGGAGCTCGAGGCGCTCGACGACGACGTCGCCGTCGCGCGCTCGAAGCCGAACTATATCGAGATCACGCGCAGCAAGATCGACAAGGGGCGCGCGCTCGCGTTCATCGCCGCCTCCCGAGGGCTGTCCGCGCGGGAGTTGGTCGCGGTCGGCGACGGCGAGAACGACATCCCCCTGCTGAAGGCGTGCGGTTATCCCATCGCGATGGGGCACAGCCCGCAATCGCTCAAGCAGGTGGCCGAGCTGGTCGTCGGCAGCAACGACGACGACTCGCTCACCGACGCGATCGGGCGCATCTTCGGCGCGACTCGGTCGCGCTAGATCGGGCGGCCTCTCACGCCGAGGCGGACCGGGGCATCGGCATCCGGCAGGTGGCGACCGAAAACGGCGAGCTGACGTACAGGTTGATCAATCCGATGTTCATCCAGCCGAAGGGCCAGCTCGCCTCCGGTTACGCCTGCTCGACCGCCGCCTGCGTGGACGCGGACGGCACCGCCGGCCCATGCCTCGACGAGGCCGGCGCGGCCATCCCGGATCAGGCTGACAACGTCTACTGACCCTCGGGCCCGCCGCCGCTGGAGGGCCACCGCGCCGCGCGCCGGGGCGCCAGGTCGGCGCGGCGCTCAGATGTGCTTCGGCGGATTGAGCTTCTCGTCCGCCGACTTTCCCTGAACGAGCGCCTTGGCCTTCTCGTACAGGATCCGGAGCCGTCCGCCCTCGGGCTCCCAGTACTCGGCGCGCTCGACGCTCAGCTTCAGGAGGGCGGCGTGAGGGTGGTCGGGCCCGTCCGGCAACCACGCCTTCCATGACGGCTTCCACAGGCTCCGGATCCTCTCCTCATTCCTGTCGATCGTCGCGCGCGCCGAGATCGAGATGTAGGCCCGATCCCGCGGCCTGTAGCAGCAGACCGCGACCTGCTGCTCGCGGGCGATCTCGCCGGTCTTCGGCGTCTCCTCCTGCGTCACGAACCAGAGATCGCAATCCATCAGCTCGGCCGGCTCCTGGATCTCCATCGGCCGCCCTCGCAGCAGCCCCTCCGGGGTCGTCGTGACGAGCATGGCGGTGTCGAACTCCCTGAGCAGCGCGCGCAGCTCACCCATCGACCCGCGGGCCTGCGCCCTGGCGCCTGGCTCTCCACTCTGGTGTTGCTCTCCACTCTGGTGTTGCATGACCACAAAGCTTGTCCGCGGGCCCCGACCCGCAAGCAAGGGCGCGCCCGGACCGGCGTGCGTCGGGGCCCAACGGCGCTCCGGCGCCCCCTGAGGCGCCGCTGCACAGGAGCCCGCCGACAGCGGGGATTTGCGCAGTTGGCGGGCGGGACGATGGCAGGATGCGACGCCGCGACGCGCGCCCGCTCGGCCGAAACGGCGCTCTCCATGCCGGAAGTGCCAGTCGGCAAAGGCACCTGGGCGGCACACATCCTGCTCATTGCGGGGCACACCTCAACCCCGCCCTCAGGCTCTGCCATGACCGCGCTCTGCGACAACCTCGACGATCGCGTCCCCGCCCTCTCGTTCCGGGACGACGCCGCCCGGCTCCGGGAGGATTTCCTCGTGCTCGCCGCGCACGAGATCAGGACGCCGCTCACCTCGCTGCTCCTCCAGCTCCAGCTCACGAAGCGGATGACCGAGCGCGAGCCCGAGAAGACCCCGGCGTGGGCGGCGGCGATGCTGGCCGTCTTCGACCGTCAGCTCGGTCGGCTCGCCAGGCTGTGCGACGACATGTTCGAGGCGCGGCGCGCCGAGCCGCCCCAGCGCGCCCCGGCCCGAGAGCGGATCGACCTCGCCGCGCTCGTCCGCGAGGCGGTCGCGGCCGCGGTCGCGCACCGGCCGGCCGCGCGCGGCGCCATCGTGGTCGCCGTCGAGGGCGCGGTGATCGGCAGGTGGGATCGATCCCAGATCGAGCGCATGGCCTTCCACCTGATCAAGAACGCGATCCTGTTCGGCGAGGACAAGCCGATCTCGGTCGAGGTGCGCGCGACGCGGCTGTGGGCGCGGCTCATCGTGCGCGACCACGGCATGGGGATCGCGCGCGAGGACCAGGAGCGCATCTTCGCGCCCTTCGAGCGCGCGGTCCCGGTGGAGCGCTTCGGCGGCCTGGGGCTCGGCCTCTACATCGCGCACGCCGCGGCGCGCGCGCACGGCGGCGCGATCCGCGTGGAGAGCGAGCTCGGCCGCGGCGCGGCGTTCATCGTCGACCTCCCCCTCGCGCCGCGGCCAAGGGAGCGCGGGCTCCCGGCGCGCAGGGGGCGCCTCACGTCACGGCGCGGCCTCGCCCCGCGCGCGCCCGAGCTGCCGCGCGCCGCGCACCTCAAGCTCGCGCACCACCGCTTGCAGCGCTCGCACTAGGCGCCCGCGCTGGGTTCCTCGGGGCTCTGCCCCGAACCCGGCGCCCGCGACGCGGCCGCGGCGCGGCTCACCCGCCGAGGAACCGGGCGAGCAGGCGCAGGCCGGTCTCCTGGCTCTTCTCGGGGTGGAACTGCGTCGCGGTCACGTTGTCCCGCTCGAGCGCCGCGGTGATCCGGTGCGGGCCGTGCTGCGTCGTCGCCGCGATCAGCGCCGGATCGTCAGGGACGGCGTGGTAGCTGTGGACGAAGTAGACGAACGGGTTCTCGCCCGCGAACGCGCGGAGCGGGCCCTCGACCTCGCGGGTGATCGCGATGCGGTTCCACCCCATGTGGGGGATCTTGATCCCGGCCCAGGGCTCGCCCGCCGGCGCTCCTGCCTCGGCGCCGTCGAGCACCGGGGTGAGGCGCTTGACGATGCCCGGGAAGACGCCGAGCCCTCGCGCGCCTTCGGCTTCCTCGCTCGCGTCGAGGAGCGCCTGCATGCCGAGGCAGATGCCGAGGTACGGCGTGCCCTTGCGGATCTGCTCGCGCAGCGCGTCGCCGAGGCCCGTCGCCAGCGCGGCCGAGCAGTCGCGGAAGGCGCCCTGGCCCGGCACCACCACCTTGTCCGCCCGCGCGATGAGCTCCGGATCGCCCGTGCGCGTCACGGCGCACGGCGCGCCGGCCTCTCCGGCGGCCTGGAGGAGCGCACGCTCGACGGAGCGCAGGTTGCCCATCCCGAAGTCGACGAGGGCGATCGCTTGCATGGTCAGAGGCTCCCCTTGGTGGACGGGATCCCGGCGACGCGCGGCTCGATCCGGGTCGCCTTCATCAGCGCCTTGGCGAAGGATTTGAAGCAGATCTCGACGATGTGGTGCAGGTTGTCCCCCTCGATGAGGCGGACGTGGAGGTTGGCGCCCACGCCGCGCGCGAAGCCCTCGAAGAACACGGGCGCGAGCTCGACGTCCCACGTGCCGAGCTTCGCCTTGGGCAGCGGCACGCGCCAGACGAAGTACGGCCTCCCGGAGAGGTCCAGCGCGCACTGCGCCATCGCCTCGTCCATGGGGAGCGTCGCCTCGCCGTAGCGCGCGATGCCCGCCTTGTCGCCGAGCGCCTGCTGCACGGCCGTGCCCAGGGTGATGCCGCAGTCCTCGGTCGTGTGGTGGCCGTCGATCTCCACGTCGCCCTCGGCGTGGATGGTGAGGTCGAACAGGCCGTGGCGGGCGATCTGATCGAGCATGTGCGTGAGGAAGGGGAGCGGTGTCTTGATCGACGAGCGGCCCTGGCCGTCGAGATCGATCTCGATGCGGATGTCGGTCTCGCGCGTCTTGCGCTCGACGTTGGCGATGCGGGGCATGGCGCGTAGGGTAGTCGCCCCCGACGGCGATGGGGAGCGCCACGGATGAGCCGCCCGTCCGCTGCTTCGGCTCCCCGTCCACCTCCGCTTCCGCCGCGACGTCTGGCCACGTCGGGTTTCCGGCGCCCGGCTGGCGGGCCTTGGACGCAAGCGCCGGATGGAATAAGGTGGCCCCCTGGATAACGTGGCGATGGTGGCGCCTGAAGGCAGCCCCAACGCAGGAGCGTCCGTGAGCGCACCGGTAGCCGAAGGTCAAATTCTGTCGGGGAAATACCGGGTCGAACGCATCCTCGGGCAGGGGGGCATGGGCGTCGTCGTCGCCGCCTTGCACGAGCAGCTCCACCAGCGGGTCGCCATCAAGATGCTCCATCCCGGCGCCAACGCGGAGATGGTGGAGCGCTTCGTGCGCGAGGCGCGCGCGGCGGTGCGCCTGAAGAGCGAGCACGTCGCGCGCGTGCTCGACGTCGGCACGCTCGAGACCGGCGCGCCGTTCATGGTGATGGAGTACCTCGAGGGGAGCGATCTGCAGCAGACCCTGCGGCAGCGCGGCCCGCTCGAGCTGGAGGAGGCCGTGGGCTACGTGCTCGAGGCGTGCGAGGCCATCGCCGAGGCGCACGCGGCCGGCATCATCCACCGCGATCTGAAGCCGGCGAACCTGTTCCTCACGCGCGGGGCCGACGGCAGCGGCATGGTGAAGGTGCTCGACTTCGGCATCTCGAAGGCGCTGGCCGATCCGTCGGCGGCCGGGGCGGAGCCGGAGCTCGGGCTGACGAAGACGGCGATGGTGCTCGGGTCGCCGCTCTACATGGCGCCGGAGCAGATGCGCTCGGCGCGCACGGTCGACACGCGCGCGGACATCTGGTCGCTCGGCGCCATCCTGTACCAGCTGCTCACGGCGCGCGTCCCGTTCGACGCGACCTCGCTGTCCGAGCTCATCCTGATGATCAACACCGAGGCGCCGCCGTCTCCGAGCCTCTTCCGGCGCGACCTGCCGCCGGGCCTGGAGGCGGCGATCTTGCGCTGCCTCGAGAAGGACGTCGCGAAGCGCTTCAGGTCCGTCGCCGAGCTCGCGGGGGCCATCGTCGATTTCGGTCCTCCGCTCGCGCTGGCCTCGCTGGAGCGCATCGAGCGGACGCTGGGGCTCGTGCCCGCGGTCGCCTGGCGCGACCGGGCGAGCGCCGCGCGCGAGCGGATGAGCGTCCCTCCCTGGCCGACGGCGCAGGAGCGGGCGAGCAGCGTCCCCGCGGCGACGGCGCAGGCGCGGGGGAGCGGCAGCGTCGCGCCGCCCGCAGGCTCCACGGCCGGCATGGCGGCGGCCGCGACGGCCGGCCACACGGCGGGGCCGGCGGCCACGGCGCCTGGCTGGGCGGCCGCGGGCTCGGGGTCTGCCGGTCGCAAGCGGGGCGGCCTGGTGCTCGCGCTCGTCGGGGCCGGCGTCGCGGCGGTGGTGCTCGGCGGGGTCCTGCGCTTCGTCACGTTCCGCGGCGACCCGGCCGCCCCTGCGGCTGACCCGTCGGCCACGGCGGCGATCACCGCTGTCGAGCCGTCCACGCCCGCCTCAGCGCCTCCGCCGGTCGCACCGGTCGTGACCGCCGCGACCGTGGCGGCGCCGGCGGAGACGGCGACCGCGCCGACGCCGTCTTCGTCGGCGACCGCATCGGCGGCGCCTCCGGCGACCGCGACGCCGGCCCCCACGGCGCCCCGGCGGACGGGCCCTGCGGGGTCGGGTTCGGCCCGACCGCTCGCGACAGCTCCACCCTCGGCGGCGCCGTCGACCACGACCGCCGCATCGCAAGGGAACGCGAATCCCAGCGTCTTCGATCGGCTCAACGAGAGAGCACCCAAGTGAGCTTGCCTGAAAATGAACGACGGCCGCGGTGGAGCCGCGGGCGTTTCCACATCTCCGCCGCGCTCGCGCTCGGCGGCGTCGCGCTGATCGGCCCCGCGCCTGCTGCGGCCCAGCCCGCACCTCCCGCGGCCCAACCCGCGCCTTCCGCTGCGCAGCCTCCGCGCGCCGGCGCCGGGCCAGCCGCGGCCCAGCCCGCGCCAGCCGCGGCCCAGCCCGCGCCTGGCGCGAGCGCCCCTGCGTCTCAGCGGCCCCTGTCCGAGACGCTCTCGGGCGAGGCCAAGGCCGAGTACGAGGCCGCGCGGATCCTCTTCAACGACGGCGACCACCGCAACGCGATCATCAAGTTCGAGCGCGCCTACGAGCTCTCCCGCGACCCGCGGCTGCTCTGGAACATCGCGCTCTGCCAGAAGAACCTGAAGCGCTACACGCGCCTGCTCGCGACGATCGAGCAGCTCCTCCGCGACGCTGGCCCGCAGCTCACCGAGCAGGACCGCAAGGACGCCGCGGAGCTCATCGAGGCGACGAAGGCCTATGTGAGCCGCCTCGATCTCCAGGCGAGCGAGGCGGGCGCGACCGTCCTCGTCGACGGCGAGGAGGTCGGCCAGACCCCGCTGGGCGAGCCCGTGCTGCTCGACATCGGCACCCGCAGGATCCGGGTGACCAAGAAGGGCTTCAAGGACGTCGAGGTCACCGAGCAGGTGGCGGGCGGCGGCGTGGTCACGGTCAAGGCCACGCTGGAGAAAGAGGTCCACCAGGGCCGGCTCATCGTCGCGGCGCCGCCGGATGCGGTCATCTCCCTCGATGGCCGCGTGGTCGGCCGCGGCACCTGGGAGGGCCCGGTGCCGAGCGGCGGGCATGCGCTCCGCGTCACGGCGTCCGGCATGGTGTCGCACCAGTCCGAGGTCATGATCCTCGACAACCAGACGCGTCGCGTGGAGGTCTCGCTCCTTCCGCAGCCCAAGGGGAGCAACATCGAGACCTGGATCTGGATCGGCGGCGGCGTGGCCGTGGTCGCGGGCGCGCTCCTCCTCGGCTTCGGGGTCCTGGGCGGGGACCCGCCGATCAACGGCAACACGTCGCCCGGCTCGGTCGCCCTGTCCGCGCGCGCCGGCGCCTCGTTCACGATCCCCTTCGGGGGTGGCCGATGACGCGCGGGCGCCGGTGCTGGCTCGTCTGGCCCGCAGCGATCGTGGCGCTCGCGTGCGGGGCCTGCTCCGCGCAGGACGAGATCGTCGTCGCCATCTCGACGGATCTCGCGCTGCCGAAGGACTTCGACGTCCTCCAGGTGCAGGTGTTCGAGGGCGGCGACCGCAAGTTCGAGCAGGCTTACGAGCGGCTCGGCGAGGCCGATCCTGCCGCGCGGTTGCCGGCGACGATCGGCTTCTACTCCGCGAACGGCGGGGGTGAATCGATCCGGATCAAGGTCAGCGCCCGCGTCGGCGACGCGCTCGGCCCGGTGCGCATCCTGCGCGAGGCGGTCACGAGGATCCCGAAGGATCGCGTCGCGCTGCTGACGCTGCCGCTCGACTTCCTCTGCGACGATTCGGGGCGCAGCGACGAGACCGGCGACGTCGTGAGCACCTTCTGCGAGGAGGGGCAGACGTGCGTCGCGGGCGCGTGCGTGTCGAGCCAGATCGACGCGAGCGCGCTGCCCGCGTACTCGCCCAAGGATATCTACGGCGGCGGCGCCGGCGACGGGAGCGGGGACTGCTTCGATGTGACCAGGTGCTTCGAGGGCGGGGCGCCGGCGGAGGTCGACGCGGAGACGTGCTCCATCGCGGGCGAGCGCGGGGCCACGCTGAACGTGGCGCTGCAGACGGCGGCCGGCGACGGCATCTGCGACGACGGCGAGGACGACGACAGGCGATGCCTGGTGGCGCTCGACGCCGGGAGCGACGCCGGCTTCCGGGTCGAGGAAGACGGGCGGATCACGCTGCCGTCGGCGGTGTGCGGGCGGATGGCGGACAGGATCGCGGCCGTGCTGACGGCGCCGACGACGGCAGCGTGCGCCCAGAAGACCGCGGGCCTGCCGACGTGCGGGCCGTGGTCGGCGTCGGGGTCGAAGGAGCCCTGACCGGGAGGGCTACCTGCCGGCCGCGGGCGCGTCCCCCCCTCGCCACCGGCGGCGGCCGGCGAGGATCGCCGCGATCGCAGCGAGCAGCCACAGGGCGGAGGGCGCCGGTGCCCCCTCCGCGCGCGCCGCGAGCCCGCACCCGTTGCCGTGGGCCCGCGGCGTGCCGTCCCCGGGCGGCGAAGCGCCACCACCGCCGCCGCCGGCACCACCGCTGCCGCCCGCGCCGCCGTCATCGCCGCCCGCGCCACCGCCGCCGCCTGCGCCGGTGCCCCCGTCGCCCCCCGCGCCGCCGTCGCCGCCCGCGCCCTCGCCGCCCGTGCCGCCGCCTCCAGCGCCTGCGTCGTCGGGCACGCAGCCGCCGGCCACGCAGGTGCCGCCGGGGCAGCGGGCGCCCTCGTTCGGGAACAGGGCGCACTCGCCGTACCTCGGGTGGCACCGCGCGGCGGTGCAGACATCGCCGGAGGGCGCGCACTGCAGCGGATCGCCGCCCTTGCAGGCGCCGCCCTCGCAGGCGTCGGTCAGCGTGCAGGGATCGCCGTCGTCGCACGGCGCGCCGTCGGGCTTCCGTGGCGCGTCGCAGGCGCACGCGTCGCCCACGCCGTCGCCGTTCGCGTCCTCCTGCGCGCTGTTCGCCAGGAGCGGGCAGTTGTCGTCGCCGTCGGGCGCGCCGTCGCCGTCGTCATCGTCGTCGCAGCGGTCACCCGCTCCGTCACCGTCGGCGTCGTTCTGGCTCGGGTTCGCCGTCACCGGGCAGCTGTCCGTGCCGTCCGGGGCCCCGTCGCCGTCGTCGTCGTCGTCGCAGACGTCGCCGTCGCCGTCGCCGTCGAGGTCGGCCTGGTCGGGGTTCGGGGCGGCGCCGCAGTTGTCGACGCCGTCCTCCACGCCGTCGTCATCCATGTCCCTGGCGTTCAGATCGCACGCGTCGCCCCGGTCGTCCCCGTCCTCGTCGGCCTGATCGGGGTTGGGGACGAGGGGACAGTTGTCGACCTCATCCGTGAGCGCGTCGTTGTCGTCGTCGCTGTCGCACGCGTCCCCGCTGTCGTCCGGCGGCGACTCCTCGGGGTTGTTCTCCTGCCCCGCGTTGGGCGCCGACGGGCAGTTGTCGCCGGCGTCGGGCACGCCGTCACCGTCGTCGTCGGGATCGCAGGCGTCGCCCGCGCCGTCGCCCTCCAGGTCCGCTTGATCGGCGTTGGGCACGAGCGGGCAATTGTCCCGGTCGTCGGTCGCGCCGTCGCCGTCGTCGTCGGGATCGCAGGCGTCGCCCGCGCCGTCCTCGTCCGTATCGGTCTGATCGGGGTTCGGCGCGGACGGGCAGTTGTCCTTGACGTCGTCCGCCCCATCGCCGTCGCTGTCGTGGCCCAGGTCCCAGTTGACGACGCCGGCGCGCTCTGCCGCTGCCATCCCGAGCAGCGTCCCCTCGGGGAGGGCATCGAGGGAGGCCGCGCTCGCGTGCGCGTCGGCCCGGCTCGCGCGCTGCCCGACGAAGTGCATGAGCACCCGCGTCCCCCCGGGCGCGAGCGGCAGGACGAACTCGGCGAAGGGGCCCTGGATGCCCGCGCAGTCGAAGGCGACCAGCCCGACGCTCTCCGGCGCGATCACCGCGGAGGGCCCGTGGAAGTTGAAATGCAGGCTCGGATCTCCCGCCATGTCGATGTCGTCCGTGGCGAGCCATCGGTCGGCCGGCGTGAACTCCAGGTCTCCGCTGTGCGTCTGCGTGATGGTGGTGCCGTCGTCGGCCCCGACGTTCGTCTCGATCCGCACGACCGCGTTGATCGCGCCGTCGGTGGGGTTGTGGAGGATCTCCAGGAAGCGCGCCCACCCTGCGTCCCGGGGCACATACACCTTCCGGGTGATCTCGAGGCTGCCGAGGAGCGTCGGCCCGTGGACGAGCTGCCGCCCGTCCATCTCCGCTGCCCGGACCGAGGCAGGGAAGCTGACGCCGTCGACCCGCAGCCGCATGCCGGTGTCGAAGGCGTCGGCGCTCCCGTCGCTGATCACCCCATCGGTCCCGACGTCCCACCGGAAGCCGAGGCCATCGATGAGCTCCTGGAGGGGCCCCGCGGAGGAGCACTGCGCCGCCGCGCTCCGCGGCGCCGCCGCGATCGCCAGCGTGACGCCGAAGGCTGTGGCCATGACGGTTCGCTTCATCATCTCTCTCTTGCTTCCCGGACCGCGCCGCACGGCCCGACCACGCCCGTCGCCGTCACGGCGCCGCGCCTCGTGGATCCATGGCTACTTCTTCTCCAGGACCACGATCTCGATCCGCCGGTTCTTCTCCCGCCCGGCCGCGCTCTTTTCGTCCGCGATCGGCCGGCTCGACCCGTACCCCTTCGCGACGAGCCGCTCGGCCGCGATCCCCCTGTCGACGAGCCACCTGCGCACCGCCTCCGCGCGCGCCGTCGAGAGCGTCTCGTTGAACCTGGCGTTGCCCGCGCTGTCCGTGTGCGCCGACACCTCGATCTTCACCCACTCCGGGTGCTGCTCGATCACGTCGCGCACCTCGGCGAGCACCGCCTCGCTCTTCGGGTCGATCGGCGCCGGATCGTTCTTCAGCACGCGGAACACGACCGGCTCCAGCAGCGCGACCTGCGCGCCCTGCACCCGCACGCGCGTCGGGCAGCCGCGCGCGGCCGGGTCGTCGTTCGCCGGGCCCCTCTCCGCGGGGCACGCGTCGGCGTCGTCGAGCAGGCCGTCGCCGTCCTGATCCGCGGGCTTGCTCGGCGCCGCGGCGGGGCAGCCGGGGCGCGTCGCGCCGCCCGCTCCGTCGCCCTTCTCCGCGGGGCACGCGTCGAGCGCGTCGGGCAGGCCGTCGCCGTCCTGATCCGCGGGGCAGCCGCGCCGCGCCGGATCGCCGCCCCCGCCGCCGGCGGCCTCGTCAGGGCACCGATCGTCCGGATCGGCGACGCCGTCCTCGTCCCGGTCCTCCACCGGACAGCCGTTTCGTCGCGCCTCCGCGCTGGCCGGCCCGTGCGCATACGGGCACATGTCTGCGGGGCCGGCGATGCCGTCCGCGTCCGGATCCGGGTCCGCCGCCTCCTGCGGCTGCGCGGGAGGAGCCCACGCCACCATCGCCATCGCGCGGAGCGACGGCGTGCCGATCGCCTCCCCGAGCCCCGGACCGGCGGCCGCCCCGAGCACGAGGCCCGCGAGGGGGCGGAGCCGGGCGCTCAGCAGGAGCTCGGCGCTCGTGGTCCGCTCCACGGCGACGCGCTCGCTCCCGGTGAGCGACAGCGAGCCGCCCTGCAGCATCGTCTCGGCGTACAGCTCCGTGCCGATCTGCAGCCGCTCGTCCCAGAGGAGCACGGCCGCGCCGCCGCCGTAGGCGAGCGTCGACGGGTTCCCGGAGCTCCGCATCACCGCGCCGCCCGCGACGCTCCACGCCAGGCGCGAGGCGCGGCCGCCGAGCAGGAGCTGCGGCGTGACGCGGACCGCGCCCTCGCCGACGTACGCGTCCGAGGCGCCCGTGGGCAGGTGCAGGGCCGCGCTCGTGCCGATCTGCAGCGCGTCGCCCTCGCCGCCGAGCAGCCGGACGCGCACGCCGAGGCGCAGGTCGCCGAGCGCGGGGGACGACGGTGCCTCGGGCGCGCCCACGCCGGCCGCGGCGGCGGGGCCGGCGCCGCTCTGCGCGAGCGCCAGCGGCAGCGAGGCCGAGACGAGCAGCCGATCCCAGAGCGAGAGCGAGCCGCCGACGTGCAGGAGCGACTGGCTGCCGACGATCACGCGCTCGGTCGCGGCGCCATCGGAGAGCGTGAGCGGGTCCTCCGCGTGATCGAGCACGACCAGCCCGCGTGGGACCAGGTGCCCGCCGATGAACGGCGACGGCACGGCGAACAGCGGATCGCCCGCGGGGGTCGGCTCGATCCGGCTCAGCGCGACGGCGCCAGGCCCCTCTGCGCGCGCGGGCGACGAGCCCAGGGCGATGCCGAGGAGCGCGCCCGCGAGCGCCGCGCCCGCCGTGATGAGGCCTCTCATGGGCGCCGGATGGTATCCTCGCCAGCGCAGGCGGAGCAAAGACGATTTGTCCACGACATTCCCGTTGTTGCTCGCGTGGCGCGCGCATCGGGTAGCATCGCGGTGACCGGAGCTCGGCCTGCGAGGCGAGTCTCCGCGAGAGCAAGGAGGTTCGATGCGAGGGAAGCACCTGGGCCAGGGGTGGCGCGCCGTCGCGGCCGCGCTCAGCGTGGGGCTCGCGACGGGCGTCGCCGCGGCCCAACCGGCGCCCGCTGCGCCGGCGCGGCCAGCGCCGACCGCGCCCGCTGCGCCGGCCCGGCCGGCGCCCGCGGCGGACGAGAAGCCGCTCTCCGAGTCGCTGACCGGGATGGCCAGGGCCGAGCACGGGGCAGGCACCGCGCTGTTCAAGGACGGCGACTACGCGGGCGCGCTCGCGCGCTTCGAGCGCGCCTACGAGCTGTCGCGCGATCACCGCCTGCTCTGGAACGTCGCGCTCTGCCAGAAGAACCTGCGGCGCTACGCGAAGATGCTCGCGACGCTGCGCCGGATGGAGATCGACGCGGGCGCCGCGCTCTCGGCGCGCGACAAGCAGGACATCGCCGACCTGATCCAGGCTGCCGGAGCGTACGTGTCCCACCTCGAGATCACCGCGAGCGAGGCGGGGGCGACGGTGTCCGTGGACGACGAGCCGGTCGGCACCACGCCGCTCGCCGCGCCGGTGCCGATCGACATCGGCGAGCGCCGCATCCGCGTCTCGAAGCCGGGCTTCGTCGACTTCGTCCGCCAGGAGAAGGTGGTGGGCGGCGGCAGCATCGCCCTCGTGGCGCGGCTCGACAGGGCGGTGCACCGGGGGCGGCTCGCGATCGCCGCGGGGAACGACGACCTCATCGCGCTCGACGGCAAGGTGGTGGGCAAGGGCCGCTGGGAGGGATCGGTGCCGAGCGGGACCCACGCGCTGCGCGTGACCGCGCCCGGGATGACGCCGCACGAGGTCTCGATCCTGGTGCGCGACGAGGAGCTCCGCCGCATCGACGTCTCGCTGGAGCGCGCTCCGGAGCGGGGCGGCGCGAGCGGGTGGCTGTGGATCGGCGGAGGCGCGGCGATCTTCGCCGGCGCGCTCGTCGCGGGCGCCCTGCTCTTCGAGCCGGGGACGCCGGCGGAGCAGGGCAGCCTCGGCACGGTCCCGCTCGGGTTTGGAGGGAGACGGTGATGCGCATGAAGCGGACGAGGGCGGGTTCGATCGCGGCGGTGAGCTTCCTCGGCCTCGCGGCGGCGGCGGGGGCTCCGGCCTGCGGCGGCGAGAAGGGGCAGCTCATGGTCGTCTTCCAGACGGACATGTCGCTGCCGAAGGACATCGACACGATCCGGGTGGAGGCGACGCTCGACGGCTCGGTCGTCTACGACCAGACGTTCGAGCGGCTCGGGGGCGAGGACTCGATCCGCCTGCCGGCCACGCTCGGCTTCCTCACCCCCGACGACCCGACGCGGGCGCTCCGGGTGCGCGTCATCGCGAGCCGCGGCGGGAAGGACGGGGTGCGCCTGCTGCGCGAGGTGGTGACCACCGTGCCGGAGGGCCGGACCGCGACGCTCCACATGCCCATCCAGTTCCTGTGCGACGGCTCGGCCGAGGTCGAGCGCGACGCCGAGGGGAACGCGCTGCGCGACGAGCAGGGCAACGTGCGCGTGAAGAACAGCTGTCCCGAGGGCCAGAGCTGCGTCGCGGGCTCGTGCGTGCCGCGCGAGGTCGACTCGCGCGCCCTGCCCGAGTACGTGGTCGAGGCCGTGTTCGGCGGCGGGGACGGCGACAACGACGGGCTCTGCTTCGACACCCTCCGCTGCTTCGCCGCCGCCGCGTCGGCGCCGGTCGATCTCGAGGCGTTCGCCGCCGACGACACCGTCTGCCTGGCCGCCGCGCCGGGCGGCGACGTCAACGTCGCGCTCCTCACGCAAGGCGGCGGCATCTGCGGCGAGAGCGCGTGCTTCGTGCCGCTCGACGCCGACAGCGACGCGGGGTTCCGGGTCGAGGCGGGCAACGTCCTCCGGCTGCCTGTCGAGGTGTGCAGGCGGGCGCAGCAGGGCAAGCTCGCCGGGATCGCGATCGCGCCCGCGGGCGAGGGCATGTGCCGCCAGAAGGGCACGGACCTGCCGACGTGCGGCCCCTGGTCGGCGTCGGGCGGGGGCCAGTACACCGGGCCCGACGCGTCGGCGCCCATTCCGGTCGCGGTCGCGCAGGTCCACCCGGTGTCGCTGCGCGTGACCGCGGGCGGCGTGGCCTGGATCTCCGGCACGACCTTCGACGAGGCCGGCATGGCCAGGCAAGACGGCGAGGTGAAGGTCGCGCCGCGCGACGGCGGCGAGCCGCTGATCCTCGGCGCCGCGCAGGCGTCGCCGCGGGATCTCGCGATCGACGAGGAGCGGCAGGTCGTCTTCTGGACGAACGCGGAGGCCGGGACGCTGATGGCGGCCCCGCTCGGGGGCGGCGAGCCGCGCGCGCTGCTCGAGGATCTCAGGCAGCCCGAGGGCCTCTCGCTCTCCGACGGCGCGCTCACCTGGACCGAGCTCTGGGGCGGCGGCGTCTTCCGGGCGACGCTGAGCGGCGCTGGCGCGGACGTCGAGCTCGGCGCGCCCGAGGAGCTCGCGCCGCCCGACGCGGTGGTCGCGTCGCCTTACCGCGTGGCCAGCGCGGGTGACACCGTGTGCTGGACCTACCAGGGCACGCTGGGCAGGACCGACGGCGCGGTGGCGTGCAGCAGGGGAGGGGCCACGCTGCTGGTCGCCTCCGAGCAGCTCACCCCGCGGGAGATCGCGCTCGACGTGGACGACCAGGGCAACGCGGCGGCGGTGTACTGGGCGAGCTTCGAGGGCGGCAGCATCTTCCGTGCGGCGCTGGGCGAGGACGCGATCGGCCAGGCCAGCGAGGTCGTGTCGGGCCAGGGCCAGCTCAACGGGCTCGCGCTCGACGAGGCGTACGTCTACTGGACGCGGCGCGATGAGGGCGCGGTCGTGCGCATGCCGAAGGACGGCGACGCGCCCGAGGTGCTGGCCTCGCAGCAGCGGCGGCCGGGCGACGTCGCGGTCGATGAGGCGGCCGTCTACTGGATCAACGAAGGCTCTCCGGATCAGGACGACGGCGCGCCGACGAAGGACGGGGCGATCCTGAAGCTCCCGAAGTGACGCGCGCGGCGGCCAGCCAGGGCGCGCCCATCGAGACGCGGCGCGCGCCCCCCCGCCGCGCGCCGCCTGCGCGCTCGGCGCCGCGTGTGCTATGGCCGGACCTGTGAAGCGAACGGCCCTTCTCCTGTTCCTGCTGGCGCTCCCCGCGTGCGGATCGAGCTACGCCCAGCAGGGCCCGAGCGACACGCTCCGGGCCTACGCGCAGGCGCTCCAGGAGGGGCGCGTCGACGCGGCCTACCGGCTGCTCTCGGACGAGGCCAAGCGGTCGATGTCGCTCGAGGCCTTCCGGCGCGCGGTCCGGGACAACCCCGACGACGCGCTCGAGATCGCCCGCGCCATCGCGCGTCCCGCGGCGGATCCCGTGGTGACGGCGACGGTCACCCTGCCGAACGGCGAGGAGCTCCTGCTCGTCTTCGAGGGGGGCCGCTGGCGGCTCGACGCGGCGGCGGTCGACCTGTACGGCCAGGCGACGCCACGGCAGGCGCTGGTGGGGTTCCTGCGCGCCTTCGAGCGCAGGCGCTACGACGTCATCATGCGCTACGTTCCAGACGCCGAGAAGGAAGGGCTCGGCGAGCCGGCGGGCGGCGCGCCCGGCGAGGCGGGCGCCGCCGCGGGTGAAGCGAGCGCTGCCGTCGGAGAGGGCGCGGCGCAGCCTGCTGGGCCCGCGGGCGCGGCGGGCAGCGCGGGCGCTGACGCGTCGCAGAAGCCCGGCGGTCGGACCGGGACGGCCAGGGCCGTGTCGGGGGCGGCGCAGCTCACGCCCGAGAAGCTGAAGGCCGCCTGGGAGGGGCCTCAGCGGGAGCAGATCAACCGGGTCGTCCAGGCGATCAAGGCGGCGCTGCCGACCGCGACCATCGAGGAGACCGGGGACAGCGCGTCGATGGCCTACGGCGCTGGCGGCACGGTCGCTTTCACCCGCGAGCACGGGGTCTGGAAGATCAAGGACTTCTAGCGGCGCGCCCGCGACATGGCTTCGAGAAGAGCGCTGTACTAGGGTTGTCTGTATGCCGACAGGCGATCCTTCTTCGCGAACGCCCCCCTCGCCCGACGCCGACAGCGTCCCGATCCTCCCGCTCCGCAACTCGGTGCTGTTTCCGATGTCGGTCGTGCCGATCAACGTCGGACGGCCACGGAGCGTCCGCCTCGTCGAGGATCTCCTCGGCCGCGAGCGCGCGCTCGTCGGGGTGATCAGCCAGCGGTCGCCGGACGTCGACGAGCCGACGTTCAAGGAGCTCTACTCCGTCGGGACCGTCGCGCGCGTCGTGAAGGTCATCCGGCTCGGGCCGAACAACTACTCGGTCGTGCTGAACGGGCTCGGCCGCTTCCGGGTGAAGGCGGCGTTCTCGCTGGAGCCGTACATGCGCGCGCGGATCGAGCGCATCCCGGAGTCGCTCGTCCGCGACGTGGAGCTCGAGGCGCTCGGCGCCGGCCTGCGCGAGGCGACGCGCGAGGTGCTCGGCCTCATGCCGAACCTGCCGCGCGACACCGCGGGCATCCTCGACAACGTGCGCGAGCCCGGCGCGCTCGCCGATCTCATCGCCTCGAACTTCCCGCAGGCTCAGGCGTCGGTCGGCGACAAGCAGGAGATCCTCGAGGCGTTCGACGTGAAGGCCCGCGTCCGCCTCGTGCTCGCGATGGTCGGCCGGCAGCTCGAGGTGCTGCGGGTCAAGAAGGAGATCTCCTCCATGGTGCAGGAGGAGATGGGCAAGTCGCAGCGCGAGTACATCCTCCGGCAGCAGATGAAGTCGATCAAGGAGGAGCTCGGCGAGGGCGGCGACGACGACGAGATCGAGGAGCTCCGCGAGCGCATCCGGCGCGCGAAGGTGCCGGCGGAGGTCGACAAGGTCGTGCGCAAGCAGCTCAGCCGGCTGCGCTCGATGGCGCAGCAGTCGGCCGAGTTCAACGTCACGAAGACCTACCTCGAGTGGATCGCGGATCTGCCGTGGTCCAAGACGACCGTGGACAAGCTCAGCGTCGAGAGCGTGCGCCGCTGCCTCGACGAGGATCACCTCGGCCTCGAGAAGGTGAAGAAGCGGATCGTCGAGTACTCGGCGATCCGGCAGCTCCGCACGGACAAGAAGGGGCCGATCCTGCTCTTCATCGGGCCGCCTGGCGTCGGCAAGACGTCGCTCGGCAAGTCGATCGCGCGCAGCATGGGGCGGCGCTACGAGCGCATCGCGCTCGGCGGCGTGCGCGACGAGGCGGAGATCCGCGGTCACCGGCGCACGTACGTGGGCGCGCTGCCCGGGCGCATCCTGCAGGCGCTCAAGAAGGCGGGGACGCGGAACCCGGTGCTCGTGCTCGACGAGGTCGACAAGATGGGCGTCGATCTGCGCGGCGACCCGGCGGCGGCGCTGCTCGAGGTGCTCGATCCCGAGCAGAACTCGACGTTCCAGGACCACTACCTCGACCTGCCGTTCGACCTGTCGCAGGTGATGTTCCTCGCCACGGCGAACAACTGGGACGGCATCCCGGGGCCGCTCGTCGATCGCATGGAGGTCATCGAGGTCCCCGGCTACACGCGGACCGACAAGCTCGGGATCGCGCGGGAGTTCCTGGTGCCCAAGCAGCTCTCGGCGCACGGGCTCACGGACGAGCGCCTGGAGTTCACGGAGCCGGGCGTCGCGGCGATCGTCGACCACTACACGCGCGAGGCGGGCGTGCGCGGCCTCGAGCGGCAGATCGCGGCGGTGTGCCGCGCGACGGCGGTGAAGGTCGCCGAGGGCCACGACGTGCGCGAGGTGGCGACGCCCGAGCACGTCGAGCAGGTGCTCGGGCCGCACAAGCACCGGCCGGAGGTGGCCGAGCGGGCGCTCCAGCCCGGGGTCGCGACCGGCCTCGCGTGGACGCCGGCGGGCGGCGAGATCCTCTTCATCGAGGCGACGAAGATGCCGGGCAAGGGCAACGTGGTGCTCACCGGCAACATGCGGAACGTGATGCAGGAGTCGGCGAGCACGGCGGTGAGCTTCGTGCGCAGCAAGGCCGACCGGCTGCACCTCGATCCGGAGTGGCTCAAGGAGATCGATCTGCACGTGCACATCCCGCAGCACGGCACGCCGAAGGACGGGCCGAGCGCCGGGGTGACGATGTTCGCCGCGGTGGCGTCGCTGCTCCTCGGCGCGCCGGTGCGGAGCGACATCGCGATGACGGGGGAGATCTCGCTGCGCGGGCGGGTGATGCCGGTCGGCGGCGTGAAGGAGAAGCTCCTGGCGGCGCACCGCGCCGGCATCCGGCACGTGCTCATCCCCGCGAAGAACCGGCGCGATCTCGAGGATGTGCCGCAGGACGTGAAGGATCAGGTCAAGATCACGATGGTGTCGTCGATGGAGGAGATCCTGCCGATCGTCCTCGAGCCCCCGCGCCGCTCCTCATCGCAGAGCGCGTCCGCGGACGAGGTCGAGGAGCAAGCGGGGGCGTGAGGGGCCTCGCGCGATGACGCGGGTGGCGGTGGTCTCGGGCGGCAACCGGGGGATCGGGCTCGAGATCTGCCGCCAGCTCGCGCGCCGCGCGATCCACGTCGTGCTGGGGAGCCGGGACGAAGATCGCGGGCGCGCCGCCGCGGCCGCGCTCGCGGAGCAGGGCCTCTCGGTCGAGCCCCGGCGCCTCGACGTGTCCGACGAGGCGAGCGTCGAGGAGCTCGCGCGCGCGCTCGCGACGGAGCACGGCGGCGTCGACATCGTCGTCAACAACGCGGGCATCGCGATGAAGGGCTTCGACGCCGAGGTCGCGCGCGCCACCATCGACGTCAACTTCTTCGGTGCGCTCCGGCTGACGGACGCGCTGCTCCCGTGGATGCGGCGTGAGGGGAGGGTCGTCATGGTGACGAGCGGGCTCGGCGACCGGCGCAGCGTCTCCGCGTCGCTGCAGGCGCAGCTCGGGAAGGTCGACATGACGCGCGACGAGCTCATCGGGCTGATGCGCAAGTTCGTCGGCGACGTGAGCGCGGGGCGCCATGTCGCGGAGGGGTGGCCGTCGTCGGCCTACGCGGTCTCGAAGATCGGGCTCAACGCGCTCACGGGCGTCCTCGCGAGGGAGCTCGCGGGGGACGGGCGCGGGATCCTCTGCAACGCGGCCTGCCCAGGCTGGGTGCGCACGGACATGGGCGGCGCGCGCGCGCCGCGGTCCGTGGAGGAGGGGGCCGAGACGCCGGTGTGGCTCGCGCTGCTGCCGAGCGGCGGCCCGCAGGGCGGCGTGTTCCGCGACAAGGCCCCCGCGAGCTGGTGACCAACGCAGGTCGCCGCGCGCCGGCGCGGCGCGACGGCCGCCGCGCGCTGGTGAGGCGCCATGGAGCGGCGTGCGAGCGGCCTAGCCGTGGCACGCCCGCACGAACCCGCAGCGCAGCCGGCGGCACGTCTCGACAGGCACCGCGTCGAAGCGGCCCTCGCCCCTCGCCTCGGAGAAGCGCTCAGCGAGCCGGGCGAGCTCACGCTCGAACCGCGCATGTTCGTCGTCCGCGATCGTCCCCATCGTCCCCGAGGCGCTGAGCCACGCGGGCTCCGCCGCGGCGCCGAGGAAGAGCACGCCGGCGCGGATCGGTCGATCCGGATGGCGCTTCCTCAGCGCGAGCGCGCTCGCCCGCAGGCGAAGCTCGTACGGCGCGAGATCTGGCCGGGGGCGCGCGCGCTTGTATTCGATGACATCGACGAGCCCGCTCGGATGCAGCACGGCGAGATCGATCGCGAGCGCCAGCGCGAGCCTGACGCCGCGCCGCTCGCCGGCGCTCTGGGGCTCCACGTCGAGCACGAACGCCTCCTCCCGGAGGAGCGCTGCCTCTTCGTCCCGCACCTGCCGCGCGTAAGGCCCTCCCAGGAAGCGGGCGAGGCCCTCGGCGGTGCGCAGCGCGTCGGGGCCGTGCGGCGTGAGCCCCTCGAAGGTGAGCCGCGCGACGACGTCCGCGGCGTCCGTCGGCTCGCCCCACCGCGCGCGCGGCCAGCGCTGGAGCACCCGGTGCGCGGCGCGTCCGGGTGGGCGAGGGTCCGCGCCGTCCTCGAGCTCGACGCGCTCCTCGCCGGGCAGCTCGGGCGGGCCCTCGACGTCGAACAGGCCGAGCTGGCCCTCGCCGGCGGGCTCGCCGATGCCGAGGAGGTGCCTCAGCCGGAAGCGGCGAGGGCACCCCTGGAACGTCGCGAGCGATGCCGTCGCGATCCGCACCGTCTGCGCGCGCGCGGGCTCCGCGGCCGCCGGCGCGGGAGGGACCGGCGCGGCGCGCGCGTACGCGTCGGTGCCAGGGGCGGGCGGCTTCGCCTCG
The DNA here is from genome assembly GCF_051524405.1 of Sorangium sp. So ce119. Classification (NCBI taxonomy): domain Bacteria; kingdom Pseudomonadati; phylum Myxococcota; order Polyangiales; family Polyangiaceae; genus Sorangium; species Sorangium sp. So ce119. The sequence continues at coordinate 2,731,461 of NZ_CP150310.1, forward strand.
GCGAGCAGCGCGCGGGCCTCGAGCGTGGCGCTGATCGTGCCGGCGAGCAGCGCGGGCACCTGGGGATCCACGGCGGGGGCCGACGCGGGGCGGAGCTCGGCGCCGCCGTCGGCCGACGCGGGGCGGGGCTCGGCGTTCGCCGTCAACGTGAGCCACGCCGAGCCGCTCCGCGGCCTGGCCGCGGCGCCGACGAGGACGAGCTCGCGGCGGGCGCGGGTGATCGCAACGTAGGTCAGCCGCTGCCGCTCGGCGCGCTCCCGCGCCCGCACCTCGGCGCGCGCCGCCTGGAGCGCCGGCGTGCTGATGGGCCACGACGGCCCGTGCGCCGACGCCTCGGCGTCGTGGAGCGAGCCGGCCCGCGACGGCCTGTCGATGCGCCGCGCGTGATGGCGCACGAGCAGCGCGGCGGGGCGGTCCGCGGCAGCGGGGATGTAGCTCAGGCCGGGCTGGTCCGCGCGGGGCTCCGCGTTCAGATCCAGGAGCACCACGGCCGGGAAATCGAGCCCCTTGCTGGCGTGGATCGTCGTGAGCCGCACGGCGTCGTCGTCGGGCGAGAAGACGGCGGCCTCCGGCTCGTCCGCCTCGTCGCGGATGCGGCGGTCGAGCCAGCGGACGAAGCTCGCGAGCGAGCCCCCCCGGCGGCGGGCGATGGAGATCAGGCGGTCGACGTTGCCGATCCGCGCCTGCGCGCGGGGGAGCGCGGCGAGGACGCGGTCGAGATCGAAGGCGGAGACCGCGGCGCGGATCGCCTCCCCGGGCGTCGAGCGGAGCGCCGCGCGGCGCAGCCCGGAGAAGCGGGCGCGGAACGCCTCGAGCCGCTCGCGATCCGCCGCGGACAGCCGCGCGAGCGCGGGGAGGGGACGCGCGTCCCCGGGCTCGGCGTCGTCCTGCGAGGGCGCCCGGCCCCCCTGCGCCGCGGCGGCGCTCGGCCAGCGGCCGTGCAGCGGGACGGTGAGGCCTCGGCCGGGCGGCGCGAGGATCGCGAGCGCCGTGTCCGAGAGCGCCACCATCGGGCCGCGCAGGACGGTCGCGAGGGCAAGGCGATCCTGCGGATCGAGCAGCAGGCGGAGGATCGCGGCCACGTCGCGGACCTCCGCCGCGTCGAAGAGCGCGCGGCCCGCGACGACGTACGGGATCTCGAGGCGCGCGAGGGCGAGCTCGACGAGCGGGATCGTGCTCCGGCGCCGCGCGAGCACGGCGACGTCGCGGAAGCGCAGATCGCCGCCCGCGGCCTCGCCCGCGGCGCCGTCGCCGCCCGCGGCCTCCCTCGCGCCGCGGACGCGCCGCGCGATGTACGCGGCCGCGATCAGCGCCTCGCGGAGCTGCCCCCGCGCGTCCCGGACGAGCGCGTCGACCCCGTCCGGGGCGCTGCCGTCGTCGTGGACGAGCGCGACCTCCGTCGAGCCCTGCGAGGCCCCGCCCGGCGCCGCGACGAGGTGCTCCGCCGCGCTGTAGGCGATCTCGAACTCGCGCGGCGCGCCCGCGCCGCCCTCGCCCGCGCGGTCCTGGGAGAAATCGCGCGCCGAGAACGCGTTGATGAACGCGAGCAGCTCGGGCGTCGACCGGCGGCTCTCCCGGAGGGCGACGAAATCAGCGCTCGGCTCGGGCGACCAGAGCGAGGGCGAGAGCTCGAGCGCGCGGCCCGCGGCGGCGCCTGCGAGCTCCGCGCAGACGCGGCAGAAGATCGCGACGTCGGCGCCGCGGAACCCGTAGATCGACTGCTTCCGATCGCCGACCAGGAACAGCCCGTGCGCCGACAGGCCGCCCGCCGTCGGGGCGACGCCGGCCGGGCGCGCCAGGGCGGCGTCATCGCGCTCGCGCAGGAGGTACACGAGATCGCGCTGCACCGCGCTCGTGTCCTGGAACTCGTCGACGAGCAGCACGTCGACCGACCCGCGCACCGCCGCGCCGATCGCCGGGTCGTCGCGCAGCCCGTCCCGGGCCGCGCGCAGGAGATCCCCGAAGCCGAGGCCGCCCTCGGTGCGGCGGATGGCGGCGAGCCGCTCGCGGATCTCCTCCAGCAGGTCGACGATCCGCGCCTCGCGGCGCGCCAGCGCGGGCGCCTCGCGGAGGAAGCCGAGGAGCTGCTGCGCCTTGTCGCGGTGGGTCTCGCCCGGGAGCGCCTCGCGGAAGGCGAGGAGCGCCTCGTCGGCCGGCGTGCACTTGCTCTTGTGCGGCCTGCGCTGCGTGAGCAGCTCGACCAGCGCGGCGCTCGCCGCGCCCGCCGGGAACGGCCCGCCGCCGCCCTCGCGGCCGAGCGCCGCGGCGAGCGCGGCCGCCGGCTCGCGGAACGCCGCGCTGCCGAGCGCTGCGCTCTCGGCGGCGAGCCGGTACAGCTCCCGCGCGAGCGCGCCGGCCTCTGCGGCGTGGTCGGACAGGGCGAGCCGCCGCGGCGTGAGGCCGTCCTCGTCGAGCCGGTCGAGCAGGCGCGTCACCTCGCTCCGCGCGGCCTCCACGCTGCCCGTCGCGGCGACGAGCGCGCGCGCGGCCTCGGCGCGCTCGCCCCCCTCCGCGAGCGCGCGGCTCAGCGCCTCGTCGACCGCGAGATCGCTGAGCGCCTGCGCCTCCTCCTCGTCGAGGATGCGCGCGGCGGGCGAGAGCCCCATCGCGATCGCGTGCCGGTCCACGATCTGCTTGGCCACGCCGTGGAGCGTGTCGATGCGCGCGGCGGGGAGCCGGGCGAGCGCCTCCTCCGCGCGCTTCCGCAGCTCGCCCACGGACGGCGCCTCGCCGCCCGCGCCGACGGCCGCCTGCCGCGCGCGGAGGATGTCGGCGAAGGGGATGCTCGCCTCGCCGTCCCAGCGCGCGATCTCCCGCAGCGAGCGCTCGATGCGGTGGGCGATCTCGCGCGCCGCGGCGCGCGAGAACGTCGTCGCGACGATGCGGTCCGGCGGCACCGGCGGCGCGGCGGACGCGGCGTCGGGCCGGCCGAGCGAGGTGAGGCCGAGCGTGAGCAGCACGTAGAGCGCCGTGAGGCGGTGCGTCTTGCCGGTGCCGGCGCTCGCGGCGACGACGACGTTGCGGCGGAAGGCGTAGATGAGCGCGTCGCCCTCGGCGAGCGCCGCCCCGCGCGGCGCGGCGCTCACGCGACCTCCTCCGCGGCCTCGTCGGTCGGCACGACCGCGGGGCGCCGGCACACGTCGCGCGCGTCGCAGCGCGCGCACAGCGTCGGCAGCGCCGGCCGCGGCGCGGCCCTGCCGTGCCAGAGCGCGACGACGGCCGCCCGCGCCGTCCGCGCGGCCTCGCCCCACCCCTCCGCGAGCGCGCGCTGCTCCTCGGCCGTGCGCGGCCACAGCTCGATCATCCCGCGCTGGCGCACGCCGATGTAGACGGCGCGCACCTCCTCCGCGCCCAGCGCGCGCGCCGCGATGGCGCTGTAGAGCGGGAGCTGGAGCGCGCGCCGCCGCTCCTTCGCGTCGGGGAGCTTGCCGGTCTTGTAGTCGACGACCCGCACGACGCGCTGGTCGGTCGAGCGATCGATGCGGTCGATCTGGCCGTCGACCCACAGGCTCGGCGCGCCGGCCGCGCCCTCCTCGTCGTCGTCCGACGGGGGCAGCTCGAGCGGCTGCCACGGGGGCGCCTCTCCCGCGCCGAAGCGCCGCTCGGCCAGGAAGAAGCGGAGCTCCGGCGACGACTCCTCCCCGTCGATGGCGCGGACCACGACCTCCAGCACGTCCGCGATCGCCTTCTCGACCGCCTCGCGGCGGAGCGGGGCCATGGGCGCCGAGACGCCGAGCGCCGCCTCGGCCGCCGCGCGCGCGGCCGCGAGCTGCTCGGCCGGATCGCGGTCCGGGCCGAGCTCGCGCAGCGCCTCGAACGAGGCCTGCAGGGCGCGGTGGATCAGCGTGCCACGCTCGCGCGCGTCGGCCGACTCGGCGAGATCCTCGGCGCGGCGCACGTTCAGCACGCGGCGGGCGAACCCCGCGAAGGCGCAGCCCACGGCGCGCTCGATGTGGGTGACCGCGATCGGCCTGTCCGGGTGCGCCCCGCCGATCGCCGCCCTGAGCTGCGCGACCAGCGCGGGATCCTCGTCGAGGCGGACGCGCCCCGTGTGGAGGTCGATCGGCGCCCGCGGATCGAGGAAGAAGTCCGCGCGCGCGCGCTCGATCCGGACGCGCTCCGCGATGTCCGCCGCCGGCCTCCCGCCGCCCGCGAGGGCGACGAGCTCCGCGTCGCGCGGCCCGAGCGTCGCCGCGTCCGGCGCGACGCGCGAGGCGGGCTCCGTCCGCCGGCGAGCGCCGCCCGCGGCGGCCGCCTCGAAGAGCGGGTGCGGCTCGTTCGGCTCGCTGTCGTCCCCGCGCGTGAAGCAGACGGCGATGCTCCTCGCGCCGGCGAGCGCCCAGCCGAGCTCCGCGCGCTGGGCCGCCTGGCGCTCGCGCCCCGACGCGGGGCGGCTCGGCGCGGGCAGCCTGGCGCGGAGCGGCTCGCCGAGCAGGGTCTCGTCCGCGCCGGGGCTCCCGCCGTAGGCGCGCGCGTCGAGCCCGGTCACCACCACGACGTCGTGCTCGAGCGCCGTGAACCCGGCGGCGACATCGACGCGCACGGCGCCGGCGCGGCCCGCGTCCCCGCGCGGCCCGGCGCCCTGCTCGGCCGCGGCCCGCTCGAGTTCCGCGTAGACCTCGGCCGCGGTGGCGCTCCGCTCCTCGCAGCCGAGGTCGCGCGCGGCCCGCGCGAGCGCCTCCGCCTGCTCGCGGATCGCGCGCGCGGCCCGGGCGCCCTGGCCCATCGCCTCGAGCGCGATCCCCCCGCCGCCCCGCCGCTCCCCGCGCAGCGCGGCGCGGAGCTCCTCGACCCCGGGCTCGCCGAAGCCCAGCTTGTCGAGGAGCGACAGGAACCGCCGCACGATCTCGGGCCGCGTCGTCGCCTCTCCGACCCAGCGGGCGCTGGCGAGCAGCCGCTCGAGCGCGTGGGGCATCCACGCCTCCTCGTCATCGCCGTGCACGTCGCCCGCGCGGCGCAGCACCTCCGCGCCCAGGTCGAGCTCCGCCTCCTCGAGCCGCGCCGCGCGGCCGGCGGCCCGCGTCGGCGCGCCGCGGCGGTCCGCGCGGCGCGCCGCCACGACGGAGATGAGGCTCTCGATGAGCAGCCGGCCCGTGCGATCCACCTCGACCGGCACGTCGCGCAGCCGGTGGGCGAGGTCGGCCGAGCGCCTCTCGGCCTCGGCGGCGGACGTGCGGTCCATCCAGGCGCCCGCGTGGACCCCGGGCGCGCGGAGGATCTCGATCGCCTGCTCGCGCCGGACCGGGCCCACGGCGAGGCGGAGCAGCGCGAGCGCCACGCGCCCGTCGGGGCAGCTCGCGGCGGCGCGGCCGCGCGGCTCCCAGAAGCGGACGCCCGCGTCGGCCAGCGCGGCCCGGAGCGGCTCCAGCGCCGCGTCGTCGAGCGTTGGCACGACGACGGCGATCCGCTCGGGCGGGGTCCCGCGGCCGAGCGCCGCGGCCACCTCGGCGGCGGCGGCGCGCGCCTCGCCCTCCGCAGTCTTCGCGCTGATCGCGGCGAGCGGCTCCGCGCCCGCGTCGGGCACCCACGCGATCTCCGGCGCTTCCTCGAGCGATGCCCAGCGCCGCTCGAGGGCATCGGCGACGGGCGCCGCGCCGTCGCCGTGGAGGGCCGGCAGCTCGACGGTGACCCCTGCGCCGTCGCGGGCGCGGACGGCGGCGTGGAGCGCCTCGACCCAGGCGAGATCGTCGGGCTCCCAGGAGACGGCGCCGCGGATCGTGACCTTGCGCGGCAGCGGGAGCGCGCCGGACGTACCCCCGGCGCGGAGCGCCCGCGCGAGCAGGGAGCCCGCGCTGCGCGGGTCCACGAGGCGCGCCGCCCGCAGGGCAGCGTCCGCCCGCTCGAGCACCTCGCCGATGGCCATCGCGTACGGTGTACCGAGCGCCCGCAGGTCCGCCGGGGTGGTGCCGGCGCGCCGGAAGCTCCCGAGGGCGCGGTCCAGGGCGTGCGCGAGCGCGACGCGCGCGGCGGGCTCGGCCGGCTGCCGCAGCCGCTCCGGCGGCAGCGCGTCGAGGGCGATCCGCGTGGCCAGGCGGGTCGCCTGCGGGCTCGCGATGGCGACGTCCGGCGCGAGCAGCGCGAGCGCCTCGGAGACGAAGCTCCACCGTGAGCGCACTTCCAGGCCCGCGGCGCGCGCCTCGCGTCCATCAAGCGCGGCGAGCTCGCGCTCGACGTGCCGCTCGGTCGGGACGAGGAGGAGCGATGTCCTGATCACCGCTGCCAGACGGCCGGGCGCCGCTCCTGGAAAGCGCGGTCGCCCCACACTGCAGGAGGATGCTGCGAGGGGGCCGGTGCGCCTGACTGCTCATCCGGCAAGGGGAACCTCACCGCACAGGCTTTACTTCATGCATCCGTCCCCTCGCAACCTCCGTCGGGCGCGAGGGGTGTTGATTAACTCCCGCAGAAGGTGGGAATTCCTGTGGGAAGTTCGGAAGGCATGTTGAAGACCCCCGAGCGAACCACGGGCGGCCGGGGCCGCGATCCTTCGTAAGCCCGCGGAACTTCGAGCAGCGGAGCGAGCCCGGGCACGTCTGGGGCGCTTCGGAGTGCTCAACAGGCGCAGCGGTCCTGGAGGGCCGCCGGGCGGCGACCAGGCCTCACGACACGAGTCCTGGCCGAGCTCTACAGCAGATGTGGGGAAGGGAGCGGTCAGGCGCTATGTCCGGAGGCGCCCAGTGGAGGACGGCAAATTACCGGCGCGCCACGTCCTTGGCGCGGTGCACGCTGGTGTCATCGGCCGGCGGGAGGTTGGACACGGTCGTGGGCGACGGGGCAGGGGCTGCCGCGCCGCTGTTCTGCTCGGCCGCCTGTCCAGCCGGGGCAGAGCCGGTCTGTGCGGTGGCGGAGGTGCTCGCGGCTGCCTGCGACGGTGCGCCGGGCGCGGTGGTCGCCTGCGCGCTGACGGGCGGCTTGCCCTCGGCGCGATCGCGCACCGCGGTCACCGCCCTGTCAGCCGCCCTGACGAGCTGCGTCGTCACCACCGAGGGCGGGAACGGGAGCTTCGGGGCGACGAATATCTCGAGCTTCAGGATCGTGTGGTGCTCATCGACGGCGCGGAGCCGCCAGCGAGCGCGAAAGTCGGCGACGTTGCCGCGCTTGAAGCGCGACGAGATCACCTCGTCGGCGCCGTCCTTCGTGGGCGGCGACATGTCGGCGACGGTCCAGATGTGCGCGGCGCCGTTCAGGATCGGCACCTGGAGGTACACCTCGCTCGTGCCTTTGCGCTTCGCGAGCACGCGGCTCTGGTCAAAGGAGCTGATGAACGTCTTGTAGCTCCCGTAGGAGGTGACGAGCTTCCGGACGGTCGGCAGCGGCGCTTTCACGAGGATCGCCGCGCCCCCGGTGTCGATCGCGGAGGCCGGCCCGGTGGTCTTCAGCGTGTACCGCAGCGCTCTCCCGATCGACGCGAGCTTCTCCGATTCGGCGTCGGCGGCGCGGGCCGCGCGTGGGGAAAGCGAGAGGGCAAGGACGGCGATGGAGAAGGCAAACAGGGACAGGGACCACCACTTCTTCATGGACTCTCCTGTGCGAGCAGCGTCCGTCGTCGTGTGGTTGCCAACCACGTCGCGGGCGTGCGCCTCGGGCGGCGAGAGCGAAGCCTCCCAGTACATGTAACTCGCTGAACGGGCAGCCGCACCCCTGCGCACTACAGAAAGTGCGCCTTCGTCGGAGGCGGCTGGAATTCAGCGCTCGGCGTCGGAGCGCTTTGCGCCGCGCTGCGCGGCGCCGCCGCTGTCCTCGGCGGCCCTCGCGCCCTGTCCGGCGGTATCGGCGTCCGGCTCGACGGACGCGGCGGGCGGCCGTACCGACCGCTCGCCGGGCTCATCTTCCAGGGGAGCCATCTTGCATGAACCGTCGAACTGCACGCCGCGATCGATGAAGATCGCGGGCGCGTGCAGGGCGCCGGTCACCTTGGAGGGCGCGTAGAGCTCGATGGCGTCGCGCGCGCGGATGCTCGCCTGCACCTCGCCGCCCGTGACGATGCACGTCACCACGTGGATCTCACCGATCACGAGCGCTCCCTCGCCGATCACGAGCACGTCCTCGCCGCGGATCTCCCCGCGGAAGCTGCCGTCGATGCGCACCCGCCCCTCGAAGAAGAGCTTGCCTTCGAAGTGCGTCCCGCGGCCGAGGAGGGCGTTGATCTCGGTGGGCCGGTGGCCGCCCGCGTCGTCGCCGCGAGGGCCTCCGGAGGATCGCGGCGAGAGGGGCGAGTCTCTGTCGCCCGGGAAGGACGTCGGCTCCATCGCCCGTTGGATTACTTCAGGCATCGTCACATTCGCAACGGGGCCGCGCGTCAGCGCTGTAACGCGCCCGCTGAAGCGGCTGCTTTTTATCAATGAATCCCGACGCTTGTAACGATTTTTTGGCAGGGTACGATTTCTGCAAAGGAGGCGCCGAGCAGATCTGCCGGCGCGTTGGCGCGCCGGGTGGCGGGCGAGGCGGGCGGACGTCTGGCCGAGCGCGCGGTGGAGCGGTGAGGGGCCGAAGGGGCCAGGAGAGGGAGTGGAGATGACGTTCCGATCGTTGCTTGTGGCTGCCGGTGTCCTGGGCAGCATCTCGGTGGCGTCCGCGCAGACGCCGCCCGAGCCGCCGAAGGCTCCGCCGGCCGATCCCGCGCCGCCCGCCGAGCAAGCTCCCCCGGCCGACCCGGCGCCGGCCGCCGCCGGTGCCCCCGCTGCCGCTCCTGGCGCCCTCGCTGCTCCCGCCGCCGCCGCTGGCCCGGCCGTTCCCACGGGGACCGTTGGAGCCCAGCCCGCGGAGCCGGCGCCGCCGCCCCCGGAGCCGACGCCCCAGGCCGCGCCGCCTCCCACGAAGTCCCCGGGCCCCGACGTGGGGCCGGTCACCACACCGGCGGTGCGCTGGAGCCAGGCCACCGCGGCCGACGACCTGCTGGAGGAGGAAGAGGAGACCACCCTGCGCTGGCGCGGGACGACGTTCACCTGGAACCAGGGCGGGAGCACGACGCTCCTCGGCGTCGGCGGCGAGTACACCCCTGCCATCCAGGTCTACGGCTGGGACTTCACGCTGCGGCCAAACTACTTCGTGCTCGACCGTCCCAAGGACAAGGTCTCGGTGTCCGCCGACATCGGCTGGGTCGTCGAGCTCACGAACAGCGACATCACGACCGATTACCGGGAGCCGCAGCTCAAGGACGTGGCCCTCAACGCCCGGTACAGCCGCGAGCTCTGGGAGAGCGGCGGCGCGAACCGCGGCGAGTACAAGACGGACGCCGCCATGCGCCTGCGCGTGACCCTGCCGACGTCGCCGGCGAGCTGGAACTCCGGCAAGTACTTCACGGTCGGGCTCGGCCCGCAGCTCGTCCAGAAGGTCAAGCTGCTCGGGTCGAAGGCCGACGGCCTCAACCATGTCACGGCGACGCTCGGCGTGACCTACTCCCACCTGTTCGCGGAGTCGTACACGCCGGTGAACGACGCCCTCCGGCGACCGCGGCAGGCCCCGAGCGGTGAGGTGTCGCTCGACGAGCAGCTCACCGGGTGGTCCTTCGCCATGGATCGGTTGACCACGAGCCTCGAGCTCAACCTGCCGCTCTACAAGGACCTCTCCATGGCGACGAGCTTCGGGTTGCTCAGCGACTTCAAGCACGAGTTCGAAGGGGGATGCGTCGAGATCCTCGGCGGCTGCGCCCCGTACGACGGCTCCGGGGGGACGACCTACGTCCCCCAGACCGCGTTCAACGTCAGCCTGAGCTACCCGGTCTACGAGGTCGTCGATCTCACGCTCGGGTACAACAACACCGACCGCCAGATCGGGCCCGACGGCCGCCGCAGGAACTTCTTCTACAGCCCCGAGGCGCAGTTCTATCTCGACATCACCGCGAACCTCGACGTCATCTACTCGAAGGTGACCGGCCGCGGCGAGAAGCCCGAGAAGCCGGCCACGGCGAGCGCTGCGGGCCGGCGCGAGCTCTAGCGAGCGCGACCCGGAGGCGGGCGCTCGGTCACGCACGATCACGCACGGTCACGTGCGGTCACGCGCGCCCGCGGCTCTCGCCCGTGGTCAGCCCGCCGGCGATGAGGTGCGCGGCGCGCAGGGGCTCGGGGAGGTGGCCGTGCACCGAGAGCCGCGCGATCAGCGCGCTCGTGTCCTCGAGCGAGATCCCGGCCCGCTGCACGTACACGCCCCCGACGGGCTCCATCTTGCCGGCGCGCTCGATGAGCGCCCACTTGCGGCGCCCTCCCCGGACGCGCGAGAGCAGCGCGTCGCGGATCGCGTCGAGGTTCGGGAGGCGCCGCGCGACCACCACGACGGGCAGGGCGAGGGCGTCGCGCAGCGCCGCGATGTCGACCACGTTGAAGCCCGCCACGGCGATGCCCTGCAGCAGGACCACCTGCACCTGGGGATAGAAGCGGGAGCCGGCGATCATCGCGGCGATCGCCGGCGTGGCGTTCCGCCCGTCGCGCCGGACGCGGGTGGACAGCACGCCCTCGAGGCGCAGGCCCGCGAAGACCGTCCCGACGACCGGCACGTCGCCGCGGTGCTCGCGGGCGAACGGGGCGTCGTCGACGCCGACGACGTGCGACAGGCGGGGGGCGCGCGGCGGCACGCGCGGAGCTTATCGCGCTGCCGGCTTCTCCGGGCCGGGCGGTCGTGCTGTACTGCTACTGTGCGACCTCCCCGGTACCTCTCCGTGATCTTCTCGCTGGCGTTCGGCCTCGCCCCGTCGCTCGCCCTCGCGCAGAGCGCCCCGGCGGCCCCGAACGCCGCCCCGGCGCCCGCGAAGGCCGCCCCGCCGGGGAAGCCGGCGGCCGACGCCCCGCGCGCGGGTGCCGCCGGCGCGCCGCAGGCGACCCGGCAGCGCGCCGCTCGCGCGCGCAAGCCGAAGCAGAAGGCCGCGGCCCTCGACGGGCGGCCGGTCGCCACGTTCCCGGGCTTCCGCATGCTCCCGACCGGGGGCTCGCGCGTGTTCGTGCAGATCCACGGCGGCAAGGTCGACGTCGCCGAGTCGAAGGCCGCCGGGCGCCTCGTCTACCGAATGAAGGGCGCGGGGGCGATCCAGACGAACCGCTTCCCGCTCGTGACCGCCTTCTTCGCGACCCCGGTCAGCCAGGTGCAGCTCGTCGACCAGGGCAACGATCTCGACATGGTGATCGACCTGCGCGCGCAGACCGACGCGACCTACCGCGTGATCGAGACCGAGCAGGGGGTCGTGCTCCAGGTCGACTTTCCCCCGTCGGTCCCCGATCAGCGCGCCGCGCCGCAGCCCGAGGGAGCGCGGAAGCGCGCGGTCCGCCGCACGATCCCGCAGGAGCCCGGGAGCAGCGACGAGGGCTCGCCCGAGTTCTAGCGGCGCCCCGCCCGAGGACCTGCCGGCGCCGTGATCGCCTTCAGGCGGCGACGGCCTCGGAGCGCGCCTTGTCGTCCTCCCCGCGCGAGCCCGGGTCGGCCGCCGGGGCCGGCTCGCCCAGCGCGGCCGCGGCGAGCGTGACGAGGACCATCCACAGGAGATCGGCGAGCAGGAGGTGCACGAGCTGCATCCACACCGGCGCGAGCAGCAGGAGGTTGAGGAGCCCCGCGCCGATCTGCAGCAGCACGAGCCCCCCGGTCGCCATCGACAGCCGCTCGACGAGCGGCGACGGGCGCCGGGCCGCGATGGCGCCGCGGGCGAAGAGCAGGTAGGCGCTCACGACCACCGCAACGGCCGGGTGCAACGTGCGCAGCGGCAGCAGGAAGTGGGCCGTGGGCGAGAAATCCTGCGCGATGCCCTCGCGGAGCGAGCTCGCCGCGAAGAGCGTGTCGCCGAGCGCGGCGATGGCCCCGGTCACGCCGACCGCGAGGACCCCCGCGAGCGCGACGGCGAGCAGCGCGCCCGTCGCGCCCTGGCCGCGCCAGCGCACGCGCCGTCCCCCGCGCGCCCAGTAGAGCGTGCAGGTCATGGCGCCGACGAGCAGGAACGTGTTGATGAGGTGCACGGCCATCCAGAGCGCGCGGGCCGCGGACGCGTCGTGGGCGACGTACTCGAGCAGGACGATCCCGGCGCCGACCGCCGCCTCGGTGATCATGAACAGCATCGACGCGGACGCGCCGCCCCGCACCGGGTGGCCCGCCGGATAGGCGACGAACGCCCAGACGAGCTGCAGCGCGACGAGCAGGAACGCGATGCCCGAGGTGGCGCGGTGCGTGAACTCGATGAAGGTCGCCGCGCTCGGTGAACGTGGGATGACGTCGCCGTTGCACGTCGGCCAGTGGCTGCCGCAGCCGGCCCCCGAGCCGGTCGCGCGCACGAACGCGCCCCACAGGATCACGCCGAGCGTGAAGGCCAGCGCGAGCGCCGCGAGCTTCCAGAACCGCGCCTGAGTCATGAGGGGGTCCTTACCGCGAAACCAGCGCGACGGCAGCCCGCGAGGCCGGCCCGCGAGGCCGGCCCGCGCCGTCGTGCGATCTCGTTGCGCCCGGACCCGGCCGAAGGGAGGATGTGCCCGTGCCGATCAGCGAGGACATCCGGGGCGCTCCGCCCTCTCCGCCGGCCGAGCTCCTGAGCAGCCGTCCGCCCAGGATCGTGGTCGCGGACGACGACCGCCTCGCGCGCCAGATGCTCGTGAGCATCCTCCACAAGGCCGGCTTCCAGGTCGAGGCGGTCGACGACGGCCAGGAGGCGATCGAGCTCATCGGCCGCGGGGGGGTCGATCTCGCGCTCCTCGACATCGTGATGCCCCGGCTCACGGGCCTCGAGGCGTGCAGGCTCCTCAAGAGCATGACCTCCGAGAGCTTCCTCCCCGTGGTGCTCGTGACGGTGAAGACCGACACGGCGAGCCGGGTCGAGGGGCTCAAGATCGGCGCCGACGACTACGTCTGCAAGCCGTTCGAGGAGGAGGAGCTCCTCGCCCGCGTCGGGGCGATGCTGCGGATCAAGCGGCTGCACGACCAGGTGGCGGCGCAGCGCGCCTACCTGGAGCAGCTCTCCATCCACGACGAGATGACGGGGCTCTACAACTACCGTTACCTCTTCACGCGGCTCAACGAGGAGTTCAAGCGCGCGGAGCGCTACCACGAGCCGTTCGCCTGCGTGCTCGTCGACATCGATCGGCTCAAGGCGATGAACGAGATCGGGGGGCGCACGCTCGGTGACGCCGTGATCCGGCGCGTGGCTGACGGGATCCGCCGCTCGGTCCGCGAGGTGGACGTCGTCGCGCGCTACGGCGGCGAGGAGTTCCTCATCGTGCTGCCGAGCACGCACTTCGCCGGGTCGTTGACCGTGGCCGAGCGGATCTGGCGCGAGGCCTCCGGCAACCCGGTCGAGTTCGGCGGCGCGACGCGGCCCTGCAGCGTGTCGATCGGCGTCTCGCTCTACCCCTCGCGCGACGTCCGCTCCAAGGACGCGCTGATCCGCGCCGCGGAGAGCGCGCTCCACCAGGCGAAGCGCGAGGGCGGCAACCGGATCTGCGTCTTCCAGCAGCACGGCCAGATCTACACGCCGACCGGGGGCTCCGAGCAGCCGGCGCCGCCGCCCCCGGGCAAGCTCCGGCGATCGAGCGATCCCGCCTTCGTCGCGGCCCAGGACGACGCGAGGGAGCCGCAGACGCGCCGGGGCACGGACCTCCCGCCCCTCCCGCGCAAGCCGCTCTAGTCCGCCGCTTCACGTCGTGAACGCCGCCGCTCGCGCCCGCATCCTCCTGGTCGACGACGAGCCGGCCCAGCGCCGCGGCCTGGCGCGCGCGCTCGTGCGCGACTTCGACGTCCTCACCGCGGAGGACGGCCCCGCCGCGCTCGGGCTGCTCGCGACCACCCGCGTCGAGGCCGTGCTGCTCGACCTCACCATGCCGCGCATGGGCGGCGCCGAGGTGCTCGAGCACATCAAGGCGAGGTTCCCCGACGTCGAGGTCGTGGTGATGGCCGGCCACAGCGAGGTCGAGGCGGCGGTCGCGGCCGTGCGCGCCGGCGCGTACGCGTTCGTGATGAAGCCCGTCGACCCGGAGGCGGCCGCCTCCATCGCCGTCGAGCGCGCGATCGAGCGCCGGCGGCTCGTCGCTCGCGCCAGGGCGCTCGAGGAGCGGGTCGGCGAGCACGAGCAGCTCGGCGAGGTGATCACGAGCTCGGCCGCGATGCAGGAGGCGCACCGGAAGGCGCTCGGCGTCGCGGCCCTCACGGCGCCCATCCTGCTGATCGGCGAGCGCGGGACGGGCAGGGAGCTCGTTGCGCGCGCCGTCCACCGGCGCGGGCCGCGCGCCGGGGCGCGCTTCGTCGCGGTCGACTGCGGCGCGCTCCCCGGGCCGCGCGCCGAGGAGGAGCTCTTCGAGGGCGATCGCGACGCCGCGCCGGACGGGCACGCCAGCGCGGGCCTGGTCGAGGCGGCGGACAAGGGCACGCTCTTCCTCGAAGAGGTCTCGGCGCTGTCGCCCGCGGCCCAGGCCAGGCTGCTCCGGGTCCTCACGCACGGCGAGATCGCGAGGGCAGGGGGCGAGCCGCGGCGCGTCGACGTGCGGGTCATCGCGTCGACGTGCGTGGACCTGAGGGAGCGCGCCGCTGCCGGCCAGTTCCGCGAGGACCTCCTCTACCGCCTCGGCGTCATCCTCATCGAGCTGCCGCCGCTCCGGCGGCGCCGGGAGGACATCGCGCTGCTCGCGAGCCACTACCTGAACCGGTACGCGCGCGCCCACGACCGCGACGTCCGGCGGATCGGCCCCGAGGCGGCGCGGCTCCTGCGCGAGCACGCCTGGCCGGGCAACGCCCGCGAGCTCGAGAGCGCGATCGAGCACGCCGTGATCTCCGCGCGCGGCGAGGCGATCCTGCCCGCGGACCTCCCGCCGTCGGTGTCGGGGCGCGTGGGGCCGGAGCGGCGTCCCCCCCGGGACGCGCTCGTCCTGCCCGCGCAGCTCTGCGAACTCCCGTATGCGGAGGCCAAGGAGCGCGCCGTCGACGCGTTCGATCAGATCTACGTCCGGCGCCTGCTGCAGCGCACGGGCAACAACCTGAGCGAGGCGGCGCGGCAGGCGGGCATGGATCGCTCGAATTTCCGGAGGCTCAAGAAGAAGATCGCGGCGAGGGGAGACGAGGAATCGACCCAGGAAGCGCTGGAGGCGCAAGAAGCGCAGGAGGCGCGAGACGCGCACGCGGACAGGCAGCCGGGAACGCTGGCGGCGGACGCGGAGGCGGGGCCGGACGGGGACGACGCGGGCTGACGTGCTCCACGGGCGCCGCGCCCCACGCCGCGCAAGCGCGCGGCCGGCTCGTGCTACGTTGCGCCGAAAATGGCCCGACGCGCTGCACGAGGTGCCCTTGTCGCCGCCGCCGTCTCCCTCGCGGTCCGGCTCGCCCCGTCCTCTGCCGCCGCCGCGGACGCCGGCGAGGCGCCCCGGCGGCAAGCGGCGATGGTCCACGATCTCCCCCGCGTCCTCGCGCTCGCCGACCGCAATCACCCGAACGTCGCCGCCGCCCGCGCGCGGCTCAACCAGGTCCGCGCGCAGCTCGACGAGGCCCACTACGCCCCGTTCTCGCAGTTCAAGCTGACCGGGGGCGTCGCGCTCGCGCCGACCGTCCGCGGCAACAACGTCTTCAGCCCGAACACCGACGTCTCGCTCACCTCGAGCCTCGGCGTCGCCTGGCGCGCGAACATCGACGGCGTCGTGCCGCTCTGGACCTTCGGCAAGATCACGAGCCTCTGGGACGCCGCCGAGGCGAACGTCCGCGTGAACCAGGCGAACGTGGAGAAGGAGCGGGACGCGGTCCGGCTCGACGTCCGCAAGGCCTACTTCGGCCTCCAGCTCGCCCGCGACTCGCGGAGCCTGCTCACGGACGTGCGGCGCGAGATGGACAAGGCGCTCCGGCGCCTGGAGGAGCAGGTCGAGCGCGAGGAGGGCGATCCCATCGAGCTCCTCAAGCTGCAGACCTTCGGGGCCGAGCTCGAGGCGCGCGGGGCGGAGGTCGACAAGTACATCGCGGTCGCGCTGGCGGGGCTGCGCTTCTACACGGGCGTCCCGGAGCTCGACATCCCCGACGTCCCGATCCGCCCGCCGAAGCACCGGCTCGGTCACGTCAGCCGTTACCTCACCGCGGCGCGCCTGTACCGGCCGGAGCTCGCGCAGGCGCGCGCGGGCCTCGACGCGCGGACCGCGCAGGTGCGGCTCGCGCGCGCGCAGCTCTTCCCCGACATCGGCCTCGGCCTCCAGGTCGGCGTGAGCGCCGCGCCCGAGGTCGCCGATCAGCTCAACCCGTTCACCAGCGACCCCGGCAACTACTTCCACTACGGCGCCGCGCTCGTGTTGCAGTGGAAGCTCGACCTTCTCCCGCAGTCGGCCCGCGTCCGCTTCGCCGAGGCGCAGCTCGAGGAGATGGCCGCGACGCAGCGGCTCGCCATGGGCGGCGTCGCCACCGAGGTCGAGACCGCCTACGCCGAGGTCGTGGAGGCCCAGCGGCGCCTCGACGCCTACGCCAAGGCGGCGAGGTACGGCAAGCGGTGGCTCGTGATGGTGCAACAAGGGATCGACGTCGGGACGATGGCCGAGAAGGACCTCATCGATCCGGCCAAGGCGTACGCGACGAACCGCTTCAATCAGCTCAACGCGACGATGGATCTCGACATGGCGATGTCGCGCCTCGCGAAGGCGACCGGCTGGGACGCGATCGCGCCAGACGGCACCTGAGCCATGAGACCGGACGCGCTGAGCCAGGGAGCCGCCGCCGCTCCCTCGGGCCGGCGTCCGCGCGCACCGCGGCTTGAACGCGGCCGTCCTTGGCACTACCGTGCGCCCCAGCATGGGAGCTGACGACAGGCGGGCGCCGCACAGAATGGCCGTGGCAGCGAGCGGGGACGCGGCGCGCCGCGGCGCGCGCGGCGCCTCGAACGGCTCCAGCATCGCGTTCTCGGTCCTGCTCGCCGCGGCGGCCGCGGCCATCATCGGCACTCTCCACTTCGTCGCCTACGTCGTGCCGACGGAGGCCTCGATGGGGGTCGTGCAGAAGATCTTCTACTTCCACGCCCCCGCCGGGTACGCGATGTACCTCGGCGCGACCGCCTGCTTCATCGGCTCCGCCGGCTACCTCGCGCGCGGCACCCAGTGGTGGGACTCGCTGGCGAAATCCGGCGCGCAGGTCGCCGTGGCGATGGGCCTGATCGTCCTCATCACCGGCCCGCTGTGGGCGGCCAAGGCGTGGGGCGTGTACTGGACGTGGGATCCACGCCTGACCACCTCGCTCCTCAGCGTCCTTATCTACATCGCCTATGTCGTGCTCCGCGCCTTCACCGGCGACAGCCACGCCGAACGCAAGTTCGCCGCGGCCCTCGGCGTCCTCGGCGCGGCCAACCTGCCGATCATCCATTATTCGGTAAAGATGTGGGGCGGTAACCATCCCACCGTCATCACGGGCAAAGGCGGCGGCCTCGGGCACCCTGACATGAAGTTGGCGCTCGGCTTCGGCTTCCTCGCGTTCACGCTGCTCTCCCTCGCGCTCCTGTGGGCGCGCCTCCGCGTCGATCTCGCGTCCGCGCGGCTCGCGGAGCTCGAGCAAGAGGCCCTCGAAGTCGGCATCGGAGAGGACTGAGAACGTGAATTCCCTTCATTCCTTGTTCGCTCACGCGGCCCTTCAGCAACCGACGGGCACCACCACGGACGACCGAGCGCAGTCGTTCCGCCCCGTGCAGGGGGGGAACGAGCTCCAGAGCGGGGAGAAGCTGCTCGTCGAGGCCTACGCCGCGATCTGGCTCATCGTCTTTGCGATGGTCTTCCTCTCCTGGCGCCGGCAGAAGCAGATCGATCGCCGCATCGACGCGCTCGAGGCCGCCGTGCAGCGGGCGCGGGCCAGCTCGGGCCAGGGGACGAGCTGATGCCTAACCTCGGGGAGATGACCCCGCAGCACGCGCTCTACATCCCCGTGGTGCTGATGCTGGGGCTCATCATCGGCTACATCTTGGGCAGCCGCGCCGTGCGCGCCGAGCTCGAGCGACGTAGGCGCAGAATGAAGGAGTGACGGGGGCGCGAGCCCTCGTCCCGCGTTGCCGGCGGGCGCTGCGAGCGCCGCGCCTGCCCCACTAGCCGGAGGTCCCAGGTGGTCGATTTCTCTGTGAGCGAGGAGCACAAGGCTCTCATCGATACGGCGCGCCGCTTCACGAAGGAGCGCATCACCCCGATCGCGGCCGAGTGCGACCAGAAATCGTACTTCCCGATGGACGTCTTCCTGGAGGGCTGGAACATCGGCCTCGTCAACCCGACGTGCCCGGCCGAGTACGGCGGCCCGGGGATGGGCGAGCTCGAGAACGCCCTGCTCGCCGAGGAGCTCTCCTACGGCTGCACCGGGATCCAGACGAGCTTCCTCGCCAACGGGCTCGCGCTCACGCCCATCAAGCTCGCGGGCAGCGAGGAGCAGAAGAAGAAGTACCTCGGCATGCTCACCGCCGAGCCGATCATGGCGAGCTACTGCACGAGCGAGCCGGACGCCGGCAGCGACGTCGCCGGCCTCAAGACCCGCTTCACGAAGCACGGGGACGACTACGTGCTGAACGGGCAGAAGTGCTGGATCACGAACGCGAGCTTCGCGCGCTTCTACGTGATCTTCGCCACCTCGAACCCGGAGCTCCGGCACAAGGGCATCGCGGCGTTCATCGTCGATCGCGACACGCCCGGCCTCCGCGTCGGCAAGAAGGAGGACAAGCTCGGCCAGCGCGCGAGCGACACGGCCCAGGTGTTCCTCGATGACGTGAAGGTGCCGAAGCAGAACCTCCTCGCGCCGGAGGGGCAAGGCTTCAAGCTCGCGATGGAGACGTTCAACCAGACCCGCCCCGACATCGGCGCGGCCGCGACCGGCCTGATGCGGCGCTGCGTCGACGAGTGCGTCGCCTACGCCAAGGAGCGCAAGACGTTCGGCCAGCCGATCGGCAACCACCAGCTCATTCAGTGGATGCTCGCGGAGATGGCGATCCGCGTCGAGGGGACGCGCCTGCTCTACCAGAAGGCCGCGTGGAACCTCGATCACGGCGTGCGCGACCCGATCGTCTCGAGCTTCGCGAAGGCCTACGGCGCCGACAGCGCGATGCAGACCGCCGTCGACGCCGTCCAGGTGTTCGGCGGCAACGGCTACGTGAAGGAGTACCCCGTCGAGAAGATGATGCGCGACGCGAAGGTCCTCCAGATCTACGAAGGCACCAGCCAGATCCAGCGCATCGTCATCGCGCGCCAGCTCCTGTCGTAGGGCGCCGATCGCCCTGGCGCGCAGGGACGCCGAGCGGGGCCTCCTCGCTCGGCGCCTCAGCCGGGCGGCGGTCTCGCGTCCGGCTTCAGGGTTGGGGGTGCCAGATCAGCGTCAGCTCGGGGCCCAGCGTGAGCGCCAGGCCCTCGGCGGGGATCATCACGCGGCGGACCTTCTGGCCCGCGTACCTCGTCCCGTTCGTCGAGCAGAGATCGAGCGCCATGATCTCGGTGCCGTCCCGCAGGAGCAGCAGGTGCGTCCGCGAGATGTGCGTGCTCAGGACGGCGCGCAGCCCGCGATCCAGGCAGTTGTCGGCGCGCCCGAGCAGCACGCCGTCGTCGAGCGCCTGCTCGGGCAGCTCGACCGCGGCGCTGCGGTCGCTCGACTGCAGAGTGAGCCGCACGTACCCGGTCTTCGCCCGCGGGGCCACCATCTCCTCGATGTGCGAGACGGGGCGCACCGACGTGATGTGCGAGATCTCGCCGCGCGCGAAGCGGTGGCTGGTCGTGATGCCCTCGGTCGGCGCCTGGGGCGCGGCGCCCTCGACCGCGGGCTTCTCGGAGACGCTCTCGAGGCCGCGCGGCGGCTCGCTCATCCCGCACGAGCTCACCTGCAGCACCCGCGACGAGGCCCGCGGCCCGACCGGGATGCCGCCGACCACGTGCTTGCCGATGCGCACGAGCAGCGGGCCGCTGACCACGATCGATCGCCGCGGGACGTCGTCGTCGACGAAGAACGGGATCGAGGTCTGCAGATCCATGAGCCGCAGCCCGAAGCCGCCGTCGCCGAGGTTGCAGCAGGTGGCGACCAGGTGGCGCACGCACACATCGTCGCCCGACGCGAACTTCACGTCGCAGCGCGGGTGCGAGCCGAAGACGGCGTACGCGCCGCTGTTCGCCGGCAGATCCAGCCACGCGACGTCGCCGCCCGAGACGCGGAACAGGCGGTACCCCTCGACCATCGGCGACTCGGGAGGGTTCAGCGCCATCACCGCCTCGGCGGTCGACAGGGCGCGCCGCATCGTCGCGACGTCGATGCGCGGTTGCACGCTCATCGCGCGCTCCACGTTCTGCGCGATGTCGCGCCCGAGAGCGCTCGCTGCGCCGATCGCGCCGGCCGCGTCCGCCCGCCGAGCTCGGGCGTGAACGGCGGAATCGCTGTGCGAGCCTGCGGTGAATCCGCGGCAGGGAGGGGCGTGGTGGAGTGCAGACAGCAGCAAGGCCTCATGCGGTCGAGCCGAATCCTACCGGAATTTTTTGTCTTGGGCTCTTTCGCTGACGCCTCGAATCTGCTGCGGCGCTGGGCGCGGGTCGAGACGACGGTTGTCCGGCTCAGCTCACGCCGACGCTGACCTCCGCAACGAGCTCGCCGCCCCAGCGCCAGAAGGCGACCGAGCGGCTGAACAGGAGGATGACCTCCAGCCCGAGCCCACCGCCGAATTCGAGCCGAAAGCGCCCGGCGTCCACCTCGATGAGTTGCATGCCCCCCGAACACGCGAGACTCGGGCCAACCGTGGATCCGTGCGCGTTGGACGCTGGTGTGTCCGCCGGGGGCACGGCCGCGCCCCCGCCCGGCGGCAGGGCGCGCCGGGCTCGCGCCGGCGTGCGCCCGGCAACGTCGCGCGGCGCGCGCCGCCGCGCTCCGGGCGGCAGGGAGCGCACGCCGGAGGGGGCGAGCGCGAGGCGGCCGCGGGCGGGCGAGCGCGGAGGCGAGCGGGCGTGGCGGGGTCGCGCGGTCGCGCGGTCGTCCGCAGCCGAGCGATTTTGACGCCGCCCGCGCGGTGTCTATCCTGGTCGCGGTGTCCCGGATCCTTCCGCGCTTCGACTACCGCATCGAGTTCGCCGCATCGACCGATGTCGGCCTCGTCCGCCCGAGCAACGAGGACCGGCTCCTCTGCTGCCCGGAGCTCGCCCTCTTCGCCATCGCGGACGGGATGGGGGGCCACGCCGCCGGCGAGGTCGCCGCCCAGATCGCGATCGACACGGTGCGCGACGAGGTGCTCCGCCCGCCCGCGGCCGCGATCCTCGACGCCTACGTGGCCGACCCGAACATCGAGGCGCGCCGCGAGGTGTTCGCGCTGCTCCGCCGCGTCGCCGAGGCCGCGCACGCCGCCATCCTCGAGGCGCGCCGCAAGGAGCCGAGCTACCAGGGGATGGGCACCACGCTCGACTTCGTGGTGCTCGCGCACAGCCGGGCGTTCTTCGCCCACGCCGGCGACAGCCGCGCCTACCTGGTTCGCCCGACGACCACCGTCCAGCTCACCCAGGACCACGCCCTCTACGATACGCTCCGCGCGGCCGGCAACGCGACCCCGGCCAGGAAGCCGCAACGGAACCCGCTCGTGAACGCGATCGGGCTCGCGGGCACCGTCTCCGTCGACACGCTGTTCGTGGATCTCTCCCGGGGCGACCGCATCCTCCTCTGCACCGACGGCGTCCACAACGCGATCGACAGCGAGGCCTCGCTCTCGCGCTTCTGCGCGAAGGGCGGCCCCGAGGACGTCGCGGCCGGCCTCCTCAAGCACGCGCGCGAGCGGGGAGGGCTCGACAACGCGAGCGCGATCGTCATCGACATCAAGGAGCGCTTCGTCAAGCGCGCGGACGACGCCGGGCCGTCGTCGCGCGAGCTCTCGGTGCTCTCCGCGTGCCCGCTGCTCGCCGGCATGAGCCCCGCCGCGGTGCTGGGCGCGCTCGCGGCGGGCGTCGAGGTGGAGCTCGGCGCGGGCGATCGGATCCCGCGCGACGTCGCGAGCGATCTGGTCGCTTACCTGGTGCTCGACGGGGCCGTGGACCTGCCCGACGGCCGGCGGATCGGCTCGTCCGGGCTGCTCTTCCCCGAGTCGCTCGTGGGCGCGCGGCGCAAGGGCGAGCTGCCCGTCGCGGCGGGGCGGACGCGGCTCATCCGGATCCGCAAGGACGACTTCGCCGAGGTCTGCGAGCACGACGCCGAGCTCGCGGCCGCCCTGTACCAGCGGCTCGCGCGCTACCTCGCGCTCGGGACCGGCTGAGCGCGGCCCGCGATGCAGCTCCCCCTGCTCCACCTCGACGACCGCGTCGCGGCCTTCGCGAAGCCGTCCGGGCTGCTCGTGCACCGCGGCTGGGGCGACGCGCCGGTCGTCTTCGTCGATCTCGCCGAGCGCGCGCTCGGCCGGAAGGTCTTCCCGGTGCACCGCCTCGACCGGGCGACGAGCGGCGTGCTGCTCGTCGCGCTCGACGCCGCCGCCGCCGCGCTGCTCGGCGCGCAGTTCGAGCAGGGCCTCGCGCGGAAGCGCTACCTCGCGCTCGTCCGCGGCGTGCCCCCGGAGCGCGGGTGCATCGATCACCCGATCCCGCGGCGCGAGGGCGGCCCGCGCGTGCCGGCCGTCACCGAGTTCGAGCGCCTCCACGCGCTCGAGCGCTACGCCGTCGTCGAGGCGCGGCCGCGCACGGGCCGCCTGCACCAGGTGCGCAGGCACCTCAAGCACATCAGCCACCCGATCATCGGCGATGTGAACTACGGCAAGGGCGAGCACAACCGCCTCTTCCGCGAGCGCTATGCGCTGCACCGCCTCGCGCTCCACGCGGCCGAGCTCGCCGTCGCCCACCCCGAGACGGGCGCCCCGCTGCGCCTCGCCGCGCCGCTGCCCGACGACCTGCGCGGCCCGTTCGACCAGCTCGGCGTGCCGGCGTGGATCGGCGCGGCGCCGGCGGCCTGAGGGCGCCCCGGGTTCGGCGCGCTACCCAGCCCCGGGCGCGCGCCGCTTCGGGGCGACGCCGTGCCCCGCGCCGATCGCGTCGAGCGAGAGCGCCGGCCCCGCCTGGGTGAAGCCGCCGTCGAAGGGGTTCTCGGCGAGGAACATCGGCGTGTCGAGATCGACGAACGAGAACCCGCCCAGGCCGGCGGCGAAGCACGCCGACGTCGTCATCGCGAGCACCGACTCGACCATCCCGCCGATCATGAGCCGCAGCCCCGCCGCGCGGGCGACCGCCGCGATGTCGAGCGCCTCGGCGATGCCGCCCTTCATCAGCTTGATGTTGACGACGGTCGCCGCGCGCTCCGCCGCGATGCGGAGGACGTCCTCCGCGCACGTGGCGCTCTCGTCGGCGGCCACGTCGACGCCGGCGCGCCGCGTGACCTCCTTCATGCCCTCCCAGTCGTCTCGCGGCACCGGCTGCTCCAGGAGCGCGACGTCCGCGCCGAGCCCGCGCGCGTGCGCGACGAGCGCGACCGCCTCGCCCGCCGTGAGCCCGCCGTTGCCGTCGAGGATCAGCGACGCGCGCGGCGCCGCCCCGTGGATCGCCTCGATGCGCGCCGGGTCCGACGCGGCGAGGCGGCCGCCGACCTTCACCTTGAGGACGCTGAAGCCCATGGCCGACGCGCGCCGGGCGGCCTCCTCCGCGCGCTCCGGCGAGCCCGTGGTGATCGTGATGTCGGTCGTGAGCGCCGTCCCGGCGCCGCCGAAGAAGGCCCAGAGCGGCATGCCCGCGCGCCGCGCGAGCGCGTCGAGGACCGCCGTCTCGATCGCGCAGCGCGCGGCGCCCGCGCCGCCGCCCGCCGCCGCCCGGAGCGCGCCCGCGATCGCGCGCCACGCGCGCGCGTCGGCGCCCACCGCGGCGCCGCGCAGCGAGAGGGCGGCGGCGCGCGACGCCTCCTGCGTCTCGCCGTTGAAGGCCGGCAGCGGCGCCGCCTCGCCGAAGCCGAGCGTCCCGTCGGCGAGCTCCACGGTGACGAGGAGGTTCTCCGCGCGCTCCTGCGCGCCGCCGGCGATGCCGAACGGCTCGTGCAGCGGGATGTCGAGCGCCTCGACCGAGACGCGCCGGATCAGGGTAGGGGACATGAGGACGACCGCCGCCTTCGCACGGGCTTCAAGGAGAAGAGGCCGGGCCGAGCAGCGCCTCGATCTCGCGGGAGACCGTCTCCTCCTCGCCGTCCTCGTAGCCCGCGTGGACGTGCCGTACGACGCCGCCCCGATCGACGATGTAAGCGGTCGGCATTCTCGGCGGGTTGTACTTTTTCACCGCGCTCTGGTCCTTGTCCCAGAGGATCCTGAACCTGACCTCGGCCTCGTTCGCGAACGCCACGAGCTGCTCCTTCGAGACGTCCTCGGGGGCGTCGAGCGCGACGGCGATCACGGCGACGTCGGCGCCGAAGCGATCGACGATCTTCTGGTACGCGGGGAACGACTTCCGGCACGGGTGGCAGTAGGTCGCCCAGAAATCGACGATCACCACCTTGCCGCGCGCCTCGCCGAGCGTGGCGGGCCCTTCGCCGCTCACGATCTCGGCGGCGAGCTCGGGCGCCGCGGCGCCGATCATGCCGCCGCCGACGACCGGCGCCGGGGCGGCAGGCGGGGCGCCCCCGCAGCCGGCCGCTGGCGCGATGGCGAGCGCGGCGCAAAGGACGGCGGCGGTGCGGGCGAACGGCGGTGACGGGCTCCGGCTCATGGCGAGATCTTCCTCTCTGTCAGGGCTCGCGATCGACGATGGACGCGAGCATCTCCCCCTCGGCGCAGAGCGTCCCGTCGACGCTCGCCTCCCCGCGCAGCTTCCAGACGTTCGAGCGGTGGTGCAGCACCTCGACGTAGAGGTCGAGCCGGTCGCCGGGCGTCACGGTGTGGCGGAACTTCGCCTTGTCGATGCCGAGGAAGAACATGAGGTTCGACGTCGCGTCGAACGGGTCGGACGCATAGGCGAGGATGCCGCCGAGCTGCGTGAGCGACTCCAGGATCAGCACTCCGGGCATGATCGGCCGCTGGGGGAAGTGCCCCTGGAACCAGGGCTCGTTGTAGGCGACGCACTTGTAGCCGCGGATGCTCTTGTTGGCGGTGACCTGCGTCACCCGGTCGACCATCACGAGCGGGTAACGGTGCGGCAAGATCGACAGGATCTGATGGATGTCGAGCGTGACGGGCTCTTGGGTTCGGTCAGGCAAGGCCGACTCCTTTCACGGCGTCGAGCGCGCGCGGCGCGCTACTTCGGGGCGTCCTTGTTCTCGGCCTTGTCCCCGCCCGCTTCTTCCTCGCCCCCGCCGGTGTTGTAGAGCTGGATGATCTGCTCGGTGAGATCGAGGTCGGCGCGGACGTAGGGGGCCGCCTGCTTGTCGAGGATGACCTCGTAGCCCGTCTTCTTCGCGATCCGGGCGACGATGATCATCATCTTCTTGATGATGGGCCCGGTGAGCTCGCCCTGCTTCTTCTGCAGCTCCTTGTTGTAGTCGACGAACACGGTCTGGAGCTCGACCATCTGGCGCTGCCAGTCCTCCATCCGCTTCTGCAGCGACTCGCGCGAGAGCACGCGCGACTGCTTCTCGATGTCCTCGCGCGCCCGCTGGAGCTCCGTCTGCTTCGCGTCGAGCTCCTGCTGGCGCCGGTCGAAGAGCTTCTTCAGGGTGGCCTGCGCGCGGATGCCGTCCTCGGTCTGCATCACGGCGTGCTGCACGTCGACCACGGCGATCCGGGTCTCGGCGGCGGCGACGCCCGGCGCGGCGAGGGCGAGCGACACGACGGCGGCGCGGGCGATGCGGGCGAGGAGCAGCGCGGGCCGATGCACAGGGGAGCGGGCGAGCATCCGAGGCGATTACCCGCCGCGTGACGGACGGTCAAGGTGTGCGGGACAAGGACCACGGAAGCGGAAGGTGGTGAGGAGGGGGCGTCGAGGACGGCCCCTCTCACCTCGTGCGGCGAGCGTCGCGGCGGGCGAGCAGCGCGAGCGGCGACGGTCAGCGGCCGTGGATCAGAGGCACTCGCCGGAGATGCAGTCTTTGCCGTCGGGGCAGGGCGCGTCGAGCGTGCACTCCGGCGCGACCTCCTCCCGCGTCTTGCAGACGCCGTCCTCGCAGCGGATGAAGCGGCTGTCGATGAGCCGGCATGCCTGTTCGCTGGCGCACGGGTAATGACAGTAGCCGTCCTCCATGCACTCCTGGCCCTGGGCCGCGCAGGCCGTGCCGCCGCAGCCGGGCTGCGGCGAGGGGTCGGGCATGCACGCGCCGGTCACCGCATTGCAGACCTCGCCGTCCGCGCAGTCCGCGTGCGTCGCGCAGCCGGTGGTGCAGGCGCCGTCCACGCAGATCGCGCCGCCCTCGCACGGCGCCGCGTCGCCGCACTCGGGGTTCTCGGGGTCGGGCACGCAGACCCCGCGGTCGCAGCGCGTGCCGGGCTCGGCGCAGGGGACGCTGTCGGAGCAGCCCTCCGCGCACTCGCCGTTCACGCACACCCGACCGGCGCCGCACTGATAGCTGAACTCGCACGCCGCGATGCAGAGCCCGTCGACGCAGCGCGTGCCGTCGTCGCACGCCTCGTCGCCGTCGCAGGGGCACGTGGTGAGCTCCGCGTCGCAGGCGGCCTCGTCGCCGCCCGCGCCGCCCTGGCCCGCGCCGCCCTGGCCGGTGGGGGCCTGGCCCGCGCCGCCCTGGCCCGCGCCGCCGGTGACGTCGGGCACCGCAGGGCGACAGCCGTAGCCGTCGCACAGAAAGCAGTTCTCACCGTCGCTGTCGCACTGGAGCGAGGCGTCTCCGCAGCCGCCGCAGCCCGCCGCGGTCGCGGCGATACTCAGGAACAGCGCGCCTCGACCCAGGATCTTCGCAAGGGGGGAATGAAGAAGCATCGAAGTCCTCCAGCGGCGGCCGGCACCGGCGCGGCCCTCCCGCACGACTACCATGCCGACCGCTAACACGCAGCGTGCCACGGGCCGGCGGGAGAGGATGGCCGGGAAGCCGGACCGGCCGTTCGCGCTGTGAACCTGCGTTCACCTGCGCTCGTCGCGCGAGGTTCACTGGTCTGCGGGGTGTGGGGAAGCGCAGCGTGAGGAGAGAGCCGGCCGGCGCTTCGCCCCGGCAGGCGCCCGGCACGGCTGCCGGGCGCAGCAGGCGCTTCCGGTCAGGGCGAAGGCGTGTGTGCGCTCGCTGCGAGCGGCCCGGCCGGCCGCAGCGCGGAGATCACGAGCGGTACCCGGCGTTCACGTCGACGTAGCCGTGCCCGAGATCGCTCGTGAGATAGGAGAAGTCGCCTGGGCCGGTGCCGAGCACGAGCTCGATGACGTAGGTGTCACGCGCGAGCACCTCGTTCGCCTGGCGCTCTGCGTCCGCCCCGATGGGCCCGCCGTTCCGCACGATCGGGATGCCGCCGACGAGGATCTGGGCCTGGGAGGGGTCGAACGGGACGCCGGCGCGCCCCGCGGCGGCGAGCAGCCTGCCCCAGTTCGCGTCCTTGCCGAACAGCGCGGTCTTCACGAGCATCGACGTGGCCACCGTGCGCGCCACGTCGCGCGCCGCCTCGCGCGTCGAGAGCCCGCGGACGCGGATCTCGGCGACGTGCGTGCTCCCCTCGCCGTCGGCCACCATCGAGCGCGCGAGCTCGCCGCAGACCTCGGTGAGGGCCGCCGAGAGCTCGTCGCGAGAGGCGCGGCGCTGGGACGCGCCGGAGGACAGGAGGAGCACCGTGTCGTTGGTGCTGGTGTCCCCGTCGACGCTGCACGCGTTGAACGTCACATCGCACGAGGCGGACAGCGCCAGGCTCGCCTCGCCGGGATCGATCACGGCGTCGGTGAACAGGAAGACGAGCATCGTCGCGTGCGGAGGCCCCACGTCGGGGTGGATCATGCCCGCGCCCTTGCCGATGCCGAGCAGCGTGGCGCCCGCGCCGAGCTTGCGCTGCGAGAGCTTGGGCCAGCGGTCGGTCGTGCAGATCGCCTGGGCGAAATCGAGGTAGCCCTCGGGCGACAGGCGCGCCGAGAGCTCGGGGACCCGCTCGACGATCCGGTGCGTCGGCAGGACGGCGCCGATCACGCCGGTCGAGGCGGGGAGGACCTCGTCTTCCGAGGCGCCGATGGCCTGGGCGATCGCGCGCGTGGTGTCGAGCGCCGCCTTCCAGCCGGCCTCGCCCGTGCAGGCGTTGGCGCATCCGCTGTTGGCGACGACGGCGCGGGCGCGCCCGGACCGGACGCGCTGCATGGCGATGTCCACGGGCGCGGCGCGCACCAGGTTCCTCGTGAACATGCCGGCCACCACGGCCGGCTGATCGGCGACCGCGAGCGCGACGTCGATGCGCCCGTCTTTCCGGATCCCCGCGCTGACGGCGCCGAATCGAAACCCTGCAACTGGCTCAAAGCTCATGAGGGCGCGGAGTCTATGCACGAACGGGCGCGGGGAGAAAGCGGCAAGGGTGCATGGGCGACGCGTCCGCGCGCGCCGCGCGGCGTCGAGCGCGAGACGACAGCCCGCCACGCGCGCGAGCGCTCGACGCCCGGATCGCCGCCCTGGCGCGCGACTCCGGCGCTTCCAGGGCTCACTCCGCTGCTCATTCCAGGTCTCGCCGCGGCGGATGACGCGTCCGGAGACGGCCGGGCTGAGCGTGGCATTTGCAATGCTTCGCTCCGATGAGCGCCGTCCGGATCATCGACGTCAAGGGCCTGTATCAGCCGGGCTTTCCGGACAGCTCGGCGCCGCCGGGGGCGACCCGGGCCGCTGGATACAACCCCGGCTACACGAGCCTCGACGACCAGGGACGCGTTTACATCAACCGAGATCTCGACGGGCAGTGGGCAAGGAATACGCAGCTCATCGAGATCACCGTCGAGGTGACGAGCCCCGAGGGCGAGCTCCCGGAAGGCGCGCGGATCCGCTGGAGCGCGCGCGATCCGGACGACCCGTTCAACGAACGTCCGGAGGTGCACCCGGACTGGGCTCCCACGATCGATGAGAACGACTATGACGCCGCGGAAAACTACGTGGGGCCGGCCAAAGACGACAACGAGGGGACGCCGGACAGGAGCCCTGGCTGGGAAGAGGTGGAGGGCTATGCGCTGCTCGACGCGACGGAGACCAGCGCGAGCACGGCGATCGAGGGAATGAGGAGCACGATCCGGCGCCACATGACCGACATCGCCGGAGACAACCTGATCGTCCGCGCCGAGCTCGAGGCCGAGGGCCTCGTCGGGTCGGCCGGAGACGAGACGGGGATCATGACGCTCTGGCGCAGGATCGACGTCGAGTACATCCGGATGGAGAGCGCGACCCCGCTCGCCGTGGAGCAGGTGCCGGCGCACTTCGAGCCGATCTTCACGCAGCTCGACTTCACCGAAGAGCGGGTGATCCAGGATCTACAGCACCTCGCGCTCGACGCGGGCACGCTCGGCGAGACGGCCTCCCGGTTCGTGAGCGAGGTCTTCTCCCACGCCGGGGAGCCGGGCTGGTTCTGCCTGATCGCCGCGCTCGAGCCGCACCCCGTGCCCCAGGCCCGGGGCGCGCTGCTGTTCACCGGGATGGTCACGATCCGGGCCGGCGGCGAGGGAGAGCGGCGCAGGGAGTACGTGGAGATCCCGGGAGAGCACCAGGACGCGAGCTTCGTCACGTTCCGCTGGGACGGCGAGCAGATGAGCTTCTCGGTCGCGATCGCGACCGTCCTCGCGGACCCGCCGCGGACCCGGCTCTGGCTCGAGCCGCACGACATCCAGAGCCAGTTCACCGCGGGCGACGGGTCCGTGGCGCACGCGTACAGGAACCGCGTCTTCTTCTTCCCTCGCGCCCGCCGCAGGGGCGCGGCGTGGGAGCCCCCGGGCTACGGCATCCCCGCGCGCGTCCAGGTCGACGTGCGGGGCCCGGGCGCCGCCTACGCCGCCGGCATGAGCCCCACGATCGACGTCGGGCCGGCGAGGTACTTCGCCGGCAGGACCATCGTCTTCACCCAGCACCGGGCGTGGTGGGATCCGGGGCTCGCGGAGCCCCGGCCCGGCTTCGAGCAGCGCACGCTCCACACCATCGTTCACGAGCTCACGCACGCGTTCGGGATGCCGCACAAGTGCGGCTACTTCGATTACCGGACGCCGCGCCGGACCACGTGCTGCATGAACTATCGAACCCACTGGATGATCGACGCCGATCAGCAGCTCATCCCGTGGACCGCCGATCGGGTCGGCAACGACCTGTGCGGGCGCCACGTGAAGGAGACCCGACGCGTGCGCCTGGAGAACAACAGGGGACTCCGGTGGAGGTGAAAGGCTGTCATGTCGGATGACCACGCGCGGGACGAGACGACGCCGGCCGGCCCGCCCGGCCTGGTGCTGCGCTCGATCGATCACGATCGCCGCTACGTGCTCGGCTTTCCGCTGCACGTGGCCATCACCGTGTGCGCCGATCGAGCCGGGGCCTGCATCCGGCGGCTGCCGCGCGCGAGCTGGGCGGGCAACGCCGGCGCGATCGGCGTCCGCCTCGCGCGGGCGGGCACCGGCGAGGAGGTCGTCAGGATCGAGCCCTCGCCGGTCGTGATCCGCGAGCTCGGCACGCCGGTGTTCTCCCTCGATCCGGGCGCGTGCCGGCGCATGCTCATCGATGTGTCGTCGTACCTGCCCGCGGGGATCGAGCCCGAGAGCTACGCGCTGGCGATCGTCTACGCGGCGCCGCCGGATCGCGTGGAGAGCCCGCCGGCGCCGATCGAGCTCGCGGCGCCGAGCCCCGAAGAGCAGAAGGAGCTGCAGCGGCTCGCGCCCGAGATCGCCCGCTTCGGCTCCTGGGGCCGCTGGACGAGCCTCCCCCCGGACGGCGGCGCGCCGGTCGCGGACCGCGTCGAGGCGGGCGATCCGCTGCGCTTCAACCGGATCTTGCGCACCCTGATGTACGGACCGGACCCGCTCTGCGACGTGGATCCGGCCCTGCTCGACGTCCTTGGCGGCGTCTACGCGCCGGAGGCGCACGCGCTCCGCGCCGAGCTCCACGCCGCGCGGGGAGACGCGGCGCGCTTCGCGGAGCAGGCGGAGCTCATCCGGACGAGGTACCCGGGGCTCGCCTACTGGATCGACCGGATCGAGGCGGGGCAGAGCGAGCTTGGCTTCGTCCGGGCGTGCCGGGCGAGGACGCGCGGCGGGGGATGAGCGGACGACGGACGAGGCGCGATCGGCGGCGATCGAGGACGCCGGGGACCACCACGGCCGCGCCCTTCTCGGGCGCGGCGCGCCGTGCCCCTTGACCGCGGCGCGCGGGGTTCCGAACATCCTCGATGGTGGACAGGAAGGTTCGTTCATGATCGACGTGCCGACGCTGGGCAGGGAGCTCGCTGGCCGGTACAGCGTGGAGGGGCTGCTCGGCGTGGGCTCGATGGGCGCCGTCTTCCGCGCGCGCCACCTCGCGCTCGCGCGGGTCGTGGCGATCAAGGTGCTCACCGGGCACGCGGACCCCAACGCGGGGGAGCGGATGCTGCGCGAGGCGCGCATCTCGGCGCTCATCAAGTCGCCGCACGTGGTGAGCTGCTACGACTTCGGCTTCCTCTCGAGCCGGTCGCCGTTCATGGTCATGGAGTACGTGGGCGGCCCGTCGCTCGCCGCGCGGCTCCAGAGCGGGCCGCTGCCGCTCGACGACCTGCGGCGCTACATGCTCCACGCGGCGCGCGGGATGGCCGCCGCGACGGAGCTCGGGGTGATGCACCGCGACCTCAAGCCGTCCAACATGCTGCTCGCGCCGTCCGGGGAGCTGAAGGTCGCGGACTTCGGCCTCGCGCGCCTGACGGCCACGACGGGCCCTTCGGCCCTCCGCGAGCAGCCCCTCACGGCCATGGGGACCGTGCTCGGCACGCCGTACTACATGGCTCCCGAGCAGGCCTGGAGCCCGCAGGAGAGCGACACGCGGGCGGACATTTACAGCTACGGCGCTTCTTTCTACCACGCGGCCACCGGGCAGCGGCCGTTCGAGGAGCAGGAGCTGCTCCCGTTGCTGCTCGCGCACCGTCAGGACATCCCGGCCCGGCCGCGGGCGCTGCGGCCCGAGCTCGATGAGGACGTGCAGGCGGTGCTGGAGCGCTGCCTGGCCAAGGACCCGAAGGACCGGTTCCAGTCGTTCGAGGAGATCGAGGCCGCGCTCGTGGGCGCGCAGAGCACGCGCTGGGGGGATCCGCACGATCTGACGCTGCACACCTACCTGGAGCAGTACCAGCGCGTCCGCCCCGTCCTCCTCGCGGGCGGCCCTCCCGGGCCGGTGACCGCGTTCCAGTTCCACGGAGACCGGACGCTGGCGATCGTGCGCGCGAACATCGCGGGCATGTCGGCCGACGCGCTCGTGAGCGCGGACGACGGGCAGCTCACCATGTCGGCCGGCGTGGCGCTGGCCCTGAACCACGGGAGCGGCGGCGTCTGCCACATGGAGACGCGCAAATACGTGCCCGTGCGGCACGGCGGGGTGGTGGTCACGTCCGCCGGCCGGCTGAGCGCGCGGTTCGTGTTCCACGCGATCACGCTCGACTGGGACCACGTGGCGACCTACCGCCCGACGCGCGATCTCATCCTGCGGCTCCTCGAAGGGTGCTTCTACCACGCGGACACGATGAAGCTCCGCAGCATGGCGCTGCCCCTGCTCGGGGCGGGGAGGGCGGGCTTCTCACCCGCCGAGTGCCTCGACACCATGGTCGAGTTCCTCGTCAAGGCGATGCTCCTCGCCGGGACCGGGCTGTCGCACGTGACCATCGTGCTCCGGGACGGGCCGTCGCTCTGAGCTCGCGTCCCGCGCGGCGGCGCCGCGCCCCGTCGCGCCGGCGCCCGCGCCGAAGGCGAGCAGGGCCATGGGGTGCCATCGACGGTAGCTCACGGAAGACGTCATCGTGACCTCGAACTCTGCTGCGGCGCGCGCCGCGCCCCGCGACGGGTCGCCGCGGCGCCGCAACGATGGGTGGGGGATGCGAATGCGTTCGCCCGCGGAGCAGTGCACAGGGCCTGCCACGCCGCGCAGCGGGCGCGCCGGCTCGCTGGAGCGACGGATCGGGCCGAGGAAGGCGGCGGGGACGTCGCCGGCGTGATGTCAGGACGCCGCAGGCGCGGGCGGGCGGGTGAGGCGCTCAGGCCTCACCGGGGGACGCCGGTTCCGGCGCGCGCGGCGCCTCAGGGCGCGCTGCGGCCGTTGCCCTGCGCCGACGCCGGCGCGGGCGCCGCGACGGAGACGCGCAGCGCGCCGATGCCCGGCGTCGCGTCCGTGGCGCCGCCGATGTCGATGACGAGCTCGTCGCCGGCCACGAGCGGCCCCACGCCCTGGGGCGTCCCCGTCGCGATGAGGTCGCCGGGCTCCAGGGTCATCACCCGGCTGATGTAGGCGACCAGCGCGGGCACGCCCCAGAGCATCTGCGCCGTCATCCCGTCCTGCCGCACCTGCGTGTTCACGAGCGCCCGCACGCGGAGCGCCGCCGGGTCGAGCTCCGTCTCGATCCACGGCCCCACCGGGCAGAACGTGTCGAACCCCTTGCCCCGCGTGAACTGCACGTCCTTCCGCTGCAGATCCCGCGCGGTGATGTCGCCGAGGCACGTGTAACCGAACACGTGATCGAGCGCCTCCTCCGGTCGAACGGCCTTGCAGCGGCGGCCGATGATCACGCCGAGCTCGGCCTCGTGCTCGACCCGGTTGCTCTCCGGCGGGAGCACGATCGACTCGCCGGGGCCGATGAGCGCCGAGGGCGGCTTGAGGAAGAGCATCGGCTCGACCGGGACGTCGTTCCCGAGCTCCTGCGCGTGCGCCGCGTAGTTGCGCCCGACGCAGACGATCTTCGTGGGGAGCACGGGGCAGACGAGGTCGACCTCCGTCCACGCCACGGCCTCTCCCGTGGTCTTGCCGCCGAGCCAGGGCGGCTCGTCGTAGACGAGCGCGGCCGCGCCCTCGAGGCGGGCGAAGAAGGCCGGGCGATCCTGTTCCGGGGGCACGATACGGGCGAAGCGCATGGCGCGAGCAAAGCGCGATCTCCGCGTCGCGGCAAGCCTGGGCCCCGCGCGCGCCGCCGCGCCGCGGGCGACGTCGGTCGCGCCGCGGACGCCGTCACGTCGCGGACGACGTCAGGGCCGCGGGCGCCGTCACCGCGGCCGTCGCGCGACGACGCGGGCCTCGTGGCGGCCTTCCTCGAGCCACCCCTCGTCGTAGCGGACCACCTCGAGCGCCTCGCCGAGCAGGCCGGGGAGCTCGCCGTCCTCGAGCAACCAGCGCGCGCTCGGGTGAGGGTGCCGCTGCAGGTTCGACCGCGTCGGATGCACAACGACGAGGTGTCCGCCCGGGGCGAGCTCCGCGGCGCAGGCCGCGAGCCGGCGCTCGAGGAAGTAGAAGATCACGATCAGGTCCCAGGGCCCCGCCGGCAGCGGGTCGCGCTCCACGTCGAGCGCGATCGCGCGCAGCGCGAGCCCCTCCCTGGCCGCGGCGCTCCGCGCGACGCCGAGCCCGACCTCGGAGATGTCGGCCAGGGTCACGTCGAGCCCGCGCCGCGCCAGCCAGAGGGCGTGCCGCCCCGCGCCGCCGGCCAGATCGAGCGCGCGCCCGCGCCGGGGGAGCAGCGGGTCGAGCGCCGTGAGCACCGCCGAGGGCGCGCCCGGATCGGCGCCCCCCTCGCGGTAACGAGCGTCCCACTTGATGCGATCGTCGTCCGACACACTGGCCTCCTGCTCGCCCGGGCGGCGCGCGGCGCCTCACCCGACACCCGGCGATGCGGGCCAAGATGGCAGAGGACGCGCGCCGAGCGTAGCCCCCGCGCGGCGGCCACGGCAGCGGAGCGCCCGGCGCCGTCCGCTGGACACGCAGAACGACCTGGCCTACCAAGCCGGCCGCCTGCCATGCCCGAGTGCCTGACCCTGGCCCCCACCCCGGATCCCCGCCGATTCCGCGCGCCCGACGGCGCCTTGCTCTCGCCGCCCGAAGGGTGGGCGTGCCTGCCGCCGGGCGACGCGGGGCTCACGCGGCGGGTGAAGCTAGCGGGCCCCTCCTGGATGGTGGTCGAAAAGCGCGGGAACAAGACGTTCTCCCGCGGCCTCTGGGCGCCGGCCGCCACGATCGACGCCGCCCGCGCGGCGCTCGACGCCGAGCGGAGCACGCCCGCCTACGCGAAGAAGCGGGAGGCGGACGCCCGGCGCCGGGAGCGCGATCAGGCGGAGTACGTGCGCGAGTTCGAGGCCGAGGTCGCCGCGTTCCTCCGGTTCTCGCCGCGCTACGCGGCGCTCGCGCAGGCGCTCGCGGTGAAGGTGACGCAGCACGCGACCCCCGTGGGCAGCGGCACCGTGGCCCGCACGGAGCGGATCCCGGTCGCGCGGCGCGCCGAGTCGGCCGTGATCGCCTGGATGCGGCACCAGACCACGGCGTACGACACGATGAGCATCCCGCGCGTGAAGGGCATGCGCCGCGAGGTGCGGCGCGAGCTCGCGCAGATCTCGCGGGCCATCCTCGATCTGCACCGCGGCGACGCGCCCCACGCGCGCGCCTCGTGCCCGCTCTGCGCGGCGCTCTGACGCGCAGGGCGCCGACGGCGGCCCGCGCGCCCGGGCGCGGCTCGACCG
Source organism: Sorangium sp. So ce119 (assembly GCF_051524405.1). Classification (NCBI taxonomy): domain Bacteria; kingdom Pseudomonadati; phylum Myxococcota; order Polyangiales; family Polyangiaceae; genus Sorangium; species Sorangium sp. So ce119. Next base: position 2,766,854 of record NZ_CP150310.1, read on the forward strand.
GGCGCCTCAGCGGTCGAGCAGCCCCTCGCTGACGAGCCGCTCGCGCAGCGCCGCGGCGCCGTCGAAGCGGTGCGCGCGCATCCCCACCGCGGCCGCCGCGTCGCAGTTCTCCGCGCGATCGTCGACGAACAGGCACTCGCCCGCGCCCACGCCGATGCGGCCCACGAGCCTGTCGAAGAACTCGCGCGCCGGCTTGCGCACGCGCAGGTGATGGCTCGAATAGACACCCTCGAACAGGACGTCGAGCGCGAACGTCTCGCGAAGCTCCTCGACCCACACCGGGTAATTGCTCGCCACGAACCGCAGCGCGCGGCCGTCGAGCGCCTCCACGATCTCCCGCACGCCGGGCAAGAAGCGGTATCCCGCGCGACGCACCCGGTTGAACGCCTCGATGTCGAACGAGACGCCCTCGGCGCCCTCACGAAAGAACCGGCGGACGAACTCGGCTTCGTCGATGTCGCCCATCTCGAACGCGGGCCAGCACGTCGGGTCGCGGTGCCTGGCGATCTCGGCCGGCGTGACGGCCCGGATCGCCGCGGCGAGCGCCTCGCGATAGGGGTCGTAGAGGACTGTATCCATCAGATCGAAACAGACCGCGCGGATCATGTGCGGCGGAGCCTAGCACCAGCGCCGTCCGATGTAAGGGTGTGGGTCACATGTGCGCACAGTGGGTATTTCGTCCATGCGGGTGAGTTGCGATGTGAGCACCTGAGATAACGTGTTGTCTGCGGCGACAATGTGGAGCATTGGGCTGCATTCTCGCCTATACTCCGCCCTGGTCTGGTCATGAGGGTCCCCGCGCCACGCGCCGGCTTGGGGCCGGCCCCCGGGAGCCTCACGCGTCGCGTTGCTTTCGTAACCCAGCGCAGGGCGCTGGTACGCGCTTGGAGAGGAGTCAGGACATGAGATTGCCCACGATGGCCATCGCTCTGTCGCTGGTCGCCGCGATCGGCGCGGCGTGCAGCGTGAACTCAGGCGCCGAGGACGGCGCCGACGCCTCTCAGAGCAGCACTGGGAGCGGGGTCGGAAGCGGTAGTGGCAGCGGAAGCGGTAGTGGCAGCGGAAGTGGTAGTGGCAGCGGAAGCGGGTCTTCCGACAATGGTTTTGGTCAGGGGGGTAATCTGAATCCGGGCGGTAATCCCGCTGCAAGCGGCGCGGGCGCCGGCGGCTCGACGGGCGCCGGTGACGCGTGCGCGACGAAGACGTCCGAGGCCGGATTCCAGCAGGTGTATCTCGCCTTCGCCTTCGACGTGTCGGCCAGCATGGGCGCGAACGACGTGGAATGGCGCAGCAAGGCGCTCAAGTGGGATCCCGTCGTCGCCGCGACGAAGCAGTTCTTCGTGGATTCCGCGTCCGAGGGGTTCAAGGCGTCGCTCACGTTCTTCCCGGGCCCGGGCGGGCGCCGGCAGATGTGCGCGAGCGAGGCGTACACGACCCCGGCTGTCCCGATGACGGTGCTGCCCTCGCCGACCTTCGGCGAGGCGATCGACGCCGTCACGCCCCCGGACGACCGTAGCTGGCGCATCGGCACGCCGACGGTCTACGCGATGGAAGGCATGCTCGAGTTCATCCAGGCGGAGCGGCAGCAGAACCCCGGGAAATACGTGATCGTGCTCGTGACCGACGGCTATCCGGAGCAGTGCGGGGTCGACGCGGACTCGATCGACCTCGTCGTGGAGCGCGTCGGCGAGGCGCTCGCCAGCGACATCTCGACCTTCGTGATCGGGGTCGACAGCCCGCCGGGGGAGGGCTCGCCGCCGAGCCTCACCAACCTGCACCAGATCGCGGCGGCGGGCGGCACGGCGGAGGCGTTCATGCTCGACACCGGCAACGCCGCTGCGACGTCGGCCGCGTTCACGGAGGCGATCGAGGAGATCCGCGGCGCCGCGGTCTCGTGCACGATCCCGATCCCGCCGGCCCCCGACGGGAGGACGTTCGACAAGCAGAAGGTCGTCGTGTCGTACACGAGCGCCGCGACCAGCACCCCGACGACCCTCGACTATGACCAGAGCTGCGCGACCGAGAGCGCGTGGCGCTACGACGAGCCGTTGAACCCGACCGCCATCGTGCTCTGCAGCGACACGTGCGCCGCGGTGCAGGCCCAGTTCGAGGTGTCGCTGGGCGTCGACTTCACCTGCGAGGACGTGATCGAGGTCCCGCTCTGAGCGGAGGCGTTCACCCGCCGGCGCGCCCTCGACCGGGCCGCGCCGGCGCGCCGGCGAGGCGCCCGCCGCTGCGCCTGGCTCAACGAGCGCACGCGGCGGGCGGGGTGAAGAGCGCCGGGACGAGGCGCCGGTAATCGTCGTGGCCGACGCCGCCGCGGAGATCGCCGCCGAGCTTGTAATAATAGGACCGCGAGGGGGCGATGCCGGCGGCCGTGTAGGCCGCCACGTCGCTCGGCATGTTGCCGAACCCGAAGGCGGGCACGACGCCCGTGCGCGCCTTGAGCCATCCGAGCTCGACGGTCTTGTAAGCGGCCGCCGCGCGGCCGGCGGCGCCCGTGACGCCCACGGTCGTGTGGAGGATGCCCGGCGGGAAGCCCCGCTCCTTCAGCCAGACGCGCGTGCTGGCCACGAGCCACTCGGGGCGCGCTGTCACATAGAAGAGGTAGACCCCGCTGGCCGCGAGGGCGTGCATTGCCTCGGGGGCGCCGGGGTGCGCGGCCGGCGGGCCGCCGCCGACGAGCTCGCCGACCATCGCCACCTCGCTCGAGGTGAGCGTCCCGTCGACGTCCGTGACCGCCACCCGCGCGTCCGGCGGGAGGACCTCGACGAACAGATCCGCGCTCGTGCCGTCGCCGGCCACGACGAGGTGGACGCGGTGCCGGCCGACCTCGAGGCGCCCCCCCGCGGTGAGATCGAGGTAGACGCGCCCGCCGGTGTCCCGGATCCCCTCGATGGTCGGGTGCGGGTGGTCGTCGTCGCTCGTCCGGAAGGCGCCGAGCCGCTCCCAGTCGCCGCTGCAGCCACGGAGTAGATAGGCCTCGACGTCCTCGTCCTCGAGATCGTCGTCGAGCGGTCCGTAAGCGAACTTGGCGATGGCCCACTGGTGCCCGTCGGCGCGCACGAAGAGGTCGCGCCCGCGGTGGCGCGGCCACCCGCTCGCGACGAGGCGCGAGCGCGTGTGCCGGAACCCGCGCGGTAGGGCGAGCGGCGGCGGCGCGTCGCAGGCGGGGCGGGCAGGGCAGGCGCCCGCTCGGGCCGGCGGCGCGGGCGTGGCGATCCCGCGCGGGGCTCCGGCGCAAGCGACGAACGACAGGGCGGCGAGGGCGAGCGTGGCGGGCGGAGCGGAGCGCAAGGCGAGACGACGTATACCGCGGCGGCGCGCGGGCGCGCGACCGGGGCGCGTCACCGCACCGCGCGCCCGGGCCGCTCGCGCCGTGGAGCCGCGCGCCGGGTCAGGTCCAGAAGCCGGTGGGGTGTCCGAGCAGCGCGCCGCCGGCCTGGCCGAACCACCCCTCCGCGGCGGCGGCGTGCTGAGAGAACGTGTGGATATCCCGGAACCGCCGCTGCACGGGCGACGCGTTCCGGGCGACGCCGCCGCCGCCGGCCTGGTAGCAGGCGTCGACGGCGCGGGCCGCGATCTCGGTCACCCAGGCCAGGGCGGCCGAGGTCCGCGGCGCCATGGCCGCGGCGGCAGCGGGGTTGTTGACGCACGCGTCCCAGAGCTCGTCCCCCGTGTCGCGGAGCAGGGCGCGGGCGGCGCGCACGCTCGTCTCGGCGCGGCCGAGGTGCACCTGGAAGACGGGCGAGTCCGCGAGCCCGGCGCGCGCGTACAGCCGCTTCTTGCCCGAGCGCGCGAGCGTCACGGTCTCGTCGAGCGCGCCCTGGGCGATGCCGACGGCGACGGCGCCCATGTGAAGCACGAAGTGCAGGACGGGCGCGACGAAGCCCGGACAGGCCACCGACGGCTGGCCCTGGAAGATATCGAAGCTGTGCTCCGCCGGGCAGAACGCTCCTTCGACAGCGATGTCGTGGCTGCCCGTGCCGCGGAGGCCGAGCACGGACCAGGTGTCGAGGATGCGCACCTCGCGCGCGGGGAACAGCATGCCCCGCATCTCTGGCGTTTCGCGCGTTTCGCGCGTTTCGCGAACATCGCCCGCCGCCCCCATCCGCGGGCGGCCGCCGTCCATGAGCACGCAGTTCCCGAACAGCCAGTCGGCGTGCTCGCAGCCGCTCGCGAAGCTCCAGCGCCCGGTGACGCGGTAGCCGCCCTCGGTCGCGTGGGCCTCGCCCTGCGCGTTGAAGCCGCCGCCGATGATCACGTCCGGCCCGCCGGAGTAGACGGCGTCGAAGCGCTCGCGCGGCAGGAGCGCGAACAGGGGCGGGCTCTCCGAGCCGAGCATCACCGTCCAGCCGGTGGCCCCGTCCGCCCGGGCGAGCGTCTCCAGGACGTCCATCCCCGTGCGCAGGTCGACCTCGAAGCCGCCATGGCTCCTCGGCAGGAACATGCGGAAGCAGCCCGCGGCCTTGAGCTGCTCGAGCAGGTCCGCCGGGAGGCGCCGCGCCTCCTCGATCTCCGCGCTCCGGGAGGAGATCGTGGGGGCCAGGTCACGGGCGGCTTGCAGCACCTTCGCTGCGTGTTCGTTCGTCATCGTCGTTCGCTCCTCGACACCGAGGAGTATCGGGACGTGTCGAGGCCGGCAAGCCGGCTCATCCCCGCGGATCGGTCACGCGGCCCATGAACAGCACGGCGCCGGTCGCCACGTCGCGGATCAGGAACGCGAACGGGTGATCCGCGCGGAACACCTCTGGCGGCGCCGGGGCCGCCCGCGTGGCCATGGCGACGCCGGTGGCCGCGGCGGCCTCGGTCCCCTCCTCGTTGACCTCCACGAACGCCTTGTGTCGCACCTGGGAGATGAAGAGCGGCTCCGCCCGCGTGATCCCGGAGAAATCGGCCTTCACATCGTCGAACGCGAGCGGCATTCCGAGCTCGATCAGGGCCTTCGAGAGCTCGAACTCCGCGGTCATCTTGAAGCGCGGGAGCGCCACGTCGACCCGCGCCGGCTCGAGCGCGTCGACATATCCCTTGAGCTGCCCGGCCGACAGGCGCTGCTCGACCTGCGGCAGCCCGTCCACCTGCGTGGGCAGGATGACGACCATCGCGAGGGGGCGCTCGGGGTTCTGCGCCTCGTACGCGAGCTCCAGCACCGCGGCGTCGGCGGTCTTCCCGAGCTTCGCCTGGAGCGTCTTGCGCATCATCGGCACCGCCGGCGCGGCGCCGGGCTTGACCGTGAACGGCTCGTTCTTTGTCGCCTTCTTGTCGAAGGGCGTCGCCCACTTTCCCTTGAAATAGATGGCGTTCGTGAGGACGAGCCGGGTGAGCGCGGTGACGCTGTTCGGCGGCATCAGGTCCTTGATCTTCGCGTTCGTCTGCTGCTCGACCCATTGATTGATGCGCGCGCGCGCCTGCTCGTGCGCGCGCTTGAAGTCGACGAGCTCGATCCCTGCGCCGTAGTGCTGCTCGGTGGTGCTCTGGAACGCGGGCTCGATCGTCAGCCCGGCCTGGCCCCAGAGGCGGTTGGCGATCCGCAGCTCGGGCGCCTTGGGGCCTGTCGCCTGCGTGAGCTCCTTCACGAGCCCGCCGAACGCGGGGTGCAGCGCCTCGGGCGGCAGGGTGAACTCGAGCGTCTTCGCCATCTGCGCCGCCGTCTCGCCCCGGGCGCCCGCGTAGGTCATGGCCAGCGCGGTCGAGACGCTCGCCGGCGAGAAGAAGAGCTTGCCCGTCGTGGCGGCGAGCTTGCCGTAGAGCCGCTGCGCGAACGCCGCGTTCGCGTCGGCAAAGGCGCCCGGCGCCGGCTGCTGCGCGCCCTGCGGCTGCGGGTTGGGCGCGGCGGGCTGGCCCGGCGCGGGCGCCGCCGCGCCGGCGGCCGGCGCGGCACCCGGGCAGACGTGCTCCCAGCGGCACGCGCCGCCCTCGGCGCGCGCGCACTGCGGGGCGGCCGTCGAGCCATCGTCACAGATGCGGGCGATCTTCGCGAGCGGGCCGCAGTCGGCAGGCTGGCACGCGGCGGTGCCGGTGTCCGGCGCGGGCGGCGGGACGTGGCTCCGGGCCTGGCACCCGAGTCCGAGGAGGCTGCACAGCGCGGTGGCGAACAGGAACCTTTGGGCCATGCCACTTCGGTACCAGCGCGCAGGGGCGCTGGGAAGCATCCTGCGGCTGCCGGATGCGAGCGGGCGGGGCCCGGGAGGCGTCACACGCTCGACCCCGATCGTCCAGGGCAGCACGCGTGTTGCCGGCTGGGGGCCGGCGCGCCTTCACGGGCAGCCCGGCGCGTCCGCGCGCCTCAGAAGTTGTGGACGAACGTGAACCGGCCAGCGAGCTTGCCCGTGACCGGCTGGAAGGTGACGGTGCTGTAGCGGCCCTCCTCCTGCGTCTCGTAGCCGAGATACATCAGGAGCTTGTTCCCCGTGCCGTAGTTCAGGCCGACGACGCCGCCGATCTGCAGGCTGGAGAGGCCGGTGTCGTCCGCCGGCGTGCCCGCTGCGCCCGGGATCTCGTTGAGGTCGACGTTGAGCTCGAGGTGCGGGCCGAGGCCGAAGTCGTCCACCGGATAGAAGAGGAGGAAATGCCGTGAATAATAGTAGTTCTGAGTGCCCTCGTTGAAGACGCTGTTGAACTGCATCATGTTCCACGACTCGAAATAGACGGGCTTCACGTCGACGTACAGATAGAGCTGAGGCGCGACCAGCGTGGCCGTCAGGTGGTTGATGAAGTCGAAGCCGATACCCACCATCGGATTGACGATGACCGGACCCAGGGTAAAGGCAGGGCCGATGTCGAACTCCGCGTACCCGCTCGTCGCGAGGTAGATGTCGCTGGCGAGGTCGAGCGGGCCGACCTTGTGCGAGGCGCCGGCCCAGACCTGGAGGCCGTAGTTGTCCGCGTCGAACCGGAACCAGCTCGCGATCGGGCTCGCCTCGGGGTTCGGCTCGGCGACCGGCTCGGCGGTGCCCGGCGCCGGCGGGACGGGCGCCGTGGTGCCCGCCGTCGCTGCGTCGCCGGAAGGCGCCGGCGCGGGCGCGATCGCGGTCGGCTCCACCGGGGGCGCCGGCGCGGTCGTCTCCGCCGGGGGCGCCGCGGCGCCCGGGTCAGCGGGGGGCGGCGCGGGATCCTGGGCCCAGGCGGCCGGGGACGCGAGCAACCCCACGACGCAAGCGAGCGCCGAGCAATATTTCCCCTTACCGTTCTCGATCATTGAACTGCCTCCTCTGCGCAACATGGCGTGAAAGCAACATGAAACGTGAAAGCAACATGCAACGTAACGGCAGCGGGCAGACAGTAACGTAGTGATGAGCCACTACGCAAAGCCCATGTGCATGGGCGCGAGAGATCAACGCCGCGCCCGCGCCCGCGCCGTGATCGAGGCGGCGCGGCGCGCGTGCCCACTGGCGCGCCGGTCCAGGCGGCGCGCCTGCCCGCGGGCGCGACGTCCGCCGCCCACGGCCCCATGAGGGCGCCGCCGGACGCGCGCCAAGGCGCCCCCTTGTCGAGCTCGCCGTTCGCGGGCGCTGCAGCGCGGCGCGCCCCGTGGCGCCGGCGTCGCGTGCTAAGGTCGCGCCGCGACAGGTTCAGAGGGAGCGCGCGACATGCTCGATGCACGCTGGTGGCAGCGGGGGATCGTCTATCAGATCTACCCTCGCTCGTTCATGGACTCGAACGGCGACGGCATCGGCGATCTCCGGGGCATCCGGTCCCGCCTCGGCCATCTCGCGTGGCTCGGCGTCGACGCGATCTGGATCTCCCCCATCTACACATCGCCGATGGCCGACTTCGGTTACGACGTGTCGGACTACCGCGGCGTCGATCCCCGCTTCGGCACGCTGGAGGAGTTCGACGCGCTGGTGCGCGACGCGCACGCCGCCGGTCTCAAGGTCATCCTCGACTACGTGCCGAACCACACCTCCGACAGGCACCCCTGGTTCCTCGAGTCCCGCGCCTCGCGCGCCAGCGCGAAGCGGGGCTGGTACATCTGGCGCGATCCGGCGCCGGACGGCGGCCCGCCCAGCAACTGGCTCAGCGAGTTCGGGGGCCCTGCGTGGGCGTGGGACGCCGCGACGGGCCAGTATTACTACCACGCGTACCTGAAGGAGCAGCCGGACCTCGACTGGCGCAACCCCGACGTGCGCGACGCGATGCTCGATGTGCTGCGCTTCTGGCTGGACCGCGGCGTGGATGGTTTCCGCGTCGACACCATTCACCATCTCATCAAGGACAGCGAGCTCCGGGACAACCCGCCGAACCCTCACTGGAAGTCCGGCATGCCGCCGCACCGGAAGCTGCTCCGGCTGTACACGACCGACCGCCCGGAGGTGCACGAGGCCGTGGCCGCCATGCGCCGCGTGCTCGACGCGTACGACGATCGGGTGCTGATCGGCGAGGCGTACCTGCCGTTCGATCGGCTGATGGCCTACTACGGACAGGACCTGTCCGGCATGCACCTGCCCTTCAATTTCCACCTGATCGGCGCGCCCTGGAGCGCGCGGGCGATCGCGGAGATCGTCCGGGAGTACGAGGCGGCGCTGCCGCCGGGCGCGTGGCCGAACTGGGTGCTCGGCAACCACGACAAGCCCCGCATCAGGAGCCGTATCGGCGCCGCCCAGGCGCGCGTCGCGGCGATGCTGCTCCTCACGCTCCGGGGCACCCCGACGCTCTATTACGGCGACGAGATCGGGATGAGCGACGTCCCGATCGCGCCCGGGCAGGTGCAGGATCCGTTCGAGAAGAACGTGCCCGGCCTCGGCGCCGGGCGCGATCCCGAGCGCACGCCCATGCAGTGGGACGGCAGCCCCAACAGCGGCTTCACGACCGGCGCGCCGTGGCTGCCGCTCGCGGCGGACGCGGATCGCACCAACGTCGAGGCGCTGCGCGCCGATCCGCGCTCGATCCTGTCGCTCTACCGCGCCCTCATCGCCCTCCGGCGGGCCGAGCCGGCGCTCGCCGTCGGCAGCTACGCCCCGCTCGCCGCGGGCGACGATCTCCTCGCCTACGAGCGAGCGCACGCCGGCCGGCGGCTCGTCGTCGCGCTCAACCTCTCGTCGCAGCCGCGCCGGCTGGAGCTCCCGGGCGGCGCCGCGGGCGGGCGCATCCTGCTGTCCACGGGCCTCGACCGGGCAGGGGAGCGGCTGGAGCCGATCGCGGAGCTCGGCCCGGACGAGGGCCTGATCGCCGAGGCGGGCGCGCAGGGCTGAGGGCCCCCGCGCCGCCGCTCACTGGAGGTGGTCGCGGTAGAAGCGGTCCCGGAAGTCGAAGAAGGGGGCGAGATCGGGGTGCTCGGCGATGCTGTGCACGGACGCGCCCGCGAGCGTCGGCCTGAAGAGGTGTCGCGACGGCGGGAATTTCAAGGGGTGCACGAGGGTCACGGCGGCGATGTCGGCGAGCGACGGCTCGTCGCCGACGAGGTACCTCGACGTCTCGAGCCGGGCGCAGAGGTCGGCGAGGGTGGCGCGCAGGATGCCTTCCGCCTCGTCGAACCGCCGGTGGACGGCCCCGAGCCGCGCCTCGGCGATCGGGACGACGGCGGCCATGGCGCGGAGCCCGGCGCTGACGAGCGGCGTTGTCGCGGCGCCCAGCGCCTCGAGGTACCGCTCGTCGCGGACGGCGTGGCGCACCCAGACGAGCGGCCCGCTCCTGCCGAGCGTGTCGTCGAGCTGCGCCTCCAGGGCGAGCACCTCGAGCCGCGCGCTGGGGTCCTCCGGCAAGAGGCGCCGCCGATCGGGGAAGGTGCGCTCGAGGTAGAGGGCGATCTCGGTGGAGTCCGCGACGACCGTGCCGTCGTGCTCGAGCACGGGGAGCTTGCGCTGGCCGGAGAGGCGGTAGATGGCGATCTGCTCGGGACCGGGCTGGTGCTCCACGATCCGGTACTCGAGCCCCTTGAAGTCGAGCGCCGCCCGGGCCTTCTCGGAGAAGTGGCTGATCGGAAAGCGATGGAGGACGATCGTCATCGCTCGTCGATACCACGGGCGAGCGCCGCTGTACCGGCGCCGCCTAGATGACGCCGAACTTCTTCCCGACCTTCTCGAACGCCTCGAGCGCGTGGTCGAGGTGCTTGCGCTCGTGGGTCGCCATGTAGCTCGTGCGGAGGACCTGCTGCTTGGGCGGGACCCCGGGGGTGATGAACGGGTTCACGTAGAGCGCGTAGTCGTCGAGGAGCGACTTCCACATCATCACGGTCTTGAGGTCGTCGCGGATGTAGATGGGGATCACGGCCGTCTCGGTCTTGCCGAGCTCGAAGCCGAGCCGCTGCAGCTCCACGCGCATGTAGGTGAAGTTCTCGCGGAGCTTCTCCTGGCGCCAGGGCTCCTCCTGCATGACCTCGAGCGCGGCCATGGCGGCGGCGACGCAGGGGGGCGCCGCGCTCGCCGCGAAGAGGAAGCTGTAGGCGAAATGCTGAATGTAATCGAGCACCTTGCGCTCACCCACGAGCCAGCCGCCGATCGAGGCGAGCGACTTCGAGAAGGTGCCGCCGATGAGGTCGACGTCCTTGCCGAGGCCGAAGTGCGCCGCGGTGCCGCGGCCGCCGGGGCCGATGACGCCGAGGGCGTGCGCGTCGTCGACCAGGAGCCGCGCCTTGTGCTTCTTCACCACCTCGACGATCCCGGGCAGGTTCGCGATCTCGCCCTGGGCGCTGAAGACGCCGTCGGTGATCACGAGCGCCCCCTCGGTGTCCGCGATCTCGGAGAGCGCGCTGTCGAGCGCCGCCGGGTCGCTGTGCTTGTACCGCACCATCCGGGCGCCGGACGCCTGCGCGAGCCGCACGCCGTCGTAGATCGACGCGTGATCGTCCTTGTCGATCATGGCGACGCTCCGCTTGTTGGCGAGGAGCGCGGAGATGGTGGCGATGTTGACCTGATAGCCGGTCGTGAACACGAGCCCCGCCTCCTTGCCGTGGTAGGCGGCGAGCTTCTCCTCCAGCTCGTTGTGGAGGCGCATCGACCCGTTCACGAGCCGCGAGCCGGTCATGCTCGTGCCGTACTTGTCGATCGCCTTCTTCGCGGCCTCTCGCACCTTGGGGTGGGTCGTCAGCCCGAGGTAGTTGTTCGAGCCGAGCATGGTCACGGTCCGCCCCTCGAGCTGCGCCTCGGGGCCGTTGTTGAAATCGAGCGGCCGGAAGAAGGGGTAGACGCCCATGGCGCGGGCGTTGTCCGCGGTCATGAACTTGTAGGCCTTCTCGAACACGTCGCGCCCGCCGATCCGCGACAGCGACGTCCGCGCCGCCATCTGGGTCGCGAGCTGCTGCTCGGCCGCCGCCGCGACGTAGGTGCCCGCGCCGTTGGCGGCGCCGTTCGCGCCCACGCCGTTCACGTGCGAGCGGGCGGCGGCCGGGGCCCTGGCGCTCACCGTCTCCTCCACGGTCGACAGCCCCGCGCCGCCGGCCGCCGGCCGGGCGGACGCGGCGCGGGACGGGGTCGCCCCGTGGACGCCGGCCTCGTCGTCGAGCGCCGGATCGATGTTCGGGAGCGCGTGGCCGTTCAGCAGGATGTCCCACGCCTCCGCGGCGCGCTCCCCGGCGGCGCGCAGGCGGTTCTTCGCATCCATGACCCCGGTGGCGAGCCGCATCACGCGATCGTTGCTGACGACTCGGACGACCCTGCCCGACGAGGCGAGCTTCTTTGCTTGGTCGACCAGACGATCCTTCATGCTCATGCCCTGGCTCCTCACGCGATCGAATTAAGGGACGCGGTCCTTCCCGCAAAAGCCGCGCCGGCGTGTCGCGTGGGGCCGCGCGCGGCCCTGCTCGATCCCGGTGCGCGTCGCCGCTAAAGCAGCCTGCGCGACGTGCGTCAACTGGGCACCACCGCGCCGCCCTGCCGTCGCCCGGCGCCCGCGGCGCGGACGCCGCGCAGGCGCATTCCGCGTCGCGCAGCGGGCTTCGCGCGGTGCGCCGCCGCCTTCGCAGAGGCCGCCCGCCTCGCCGCGCGGCGGACCCCGCACCCGAGCGCAACTCCCCGGAGATAGGCGCACCGCGGCATGGGCCGAGGTGCAACTCGTTGCGGAGTGGTGGGCGCCGGTGTAGGAAAAGTTTTCAGGGTCTATGCGCCGTGTCCTGGTTGTCGACGACGAAGAAAACCTGCGCCTCGTGGTGCGCACGTTCCTCAAGCGGGACGGCTATGAGGTCGAGGCGGTCTCGAGCGGCGAGGAGGCCCTCGCGATGGTCGAGACGTTCGGGCCCGACGTGATCCTCACCGACGTCCGGATGCCCCGGATGGGCGGGCTCGATCTGCTGGCGACGCTCAAGGCCAAGGGCAACGAGGCCACGGTCATCGTGATGAGCGCGTATGGCAACATCGACCTCGCGATCGAGGCGATGAAGGCGGGCGCCTACGATTACATCCAGAAGCCGTTCAAGGCCGAGGAGGTGCTGCTCACGCTCCGCAAGGCCGAGGAGCGGGAGGCGCTCCGCCGCGAGAACCGCGCCCTTCGCCAGGAGATCCGGCGGGAGAACTTCTTCGAGGAGATCCTCGCGAAGAGCCCGCCGATGCAGGCGATCTTCAAGACGATCGCGAAGGTGGCCGAGTACAAGACCACGGCGCTCATCACGGGCGAGAGCGGCGTGGGCAAGGAGCTCGTGGCCCGGGCGATCCACCGGCGGTCGAGCCGGCGCGGCGGGCCGTTCGTGGCGGTCAACTGCGGGGCGATCCCGGAGAACCTGCTGGAGAGCGAGCTCTTCGGGTACAAGCGGGGGGCGTTCACCGACGCGATGAACGACAGGGCGGGGCTGTTCGAGCAGGCGAACCACGGCACGCTGCTGCTCGACGAGATCGGCGAGCTGCCGCTCTCGCTGCAGGTGAAGCTGCTCCGGGTGCTCCAGGAGGAGACGATCCGCCGCCTGGGGGACAACCGGGACATCAAGGTCGATGTCCGCATCCTGGCGGCGACGCACCGCGATCTCGCGGCCGAGACCCAGGCGGGCCGGTTCCGCGAGGACCTGTTCTACCGGGTCAACGTGCTCCCGATCGCGATCCCGCCGCTGCGCGAGCGGCGCGAGGACATCCCGATCCTGCTCGATCACTTCCTCGCGCGGAACAACGCGCGGTTCGGCATGAACATCCGCGGCTTCGAGCCCGAGGCGCGCCGGCTGCTCCTGGAGTACCGGTGGCCGGGGAACGTCCGGGAGCTGGAGAACACCGTCGAGCGCGCGATGGTGCTCTGCGAGGGCGAGCGCATCGGCGAGGCCGACCTGCCCGACCGGATCCGCGAGGCGCGCGACCCCATCCAGATGCAGCTCACGAGCGGGGAGCTGTCGATCAAGAAGACGTCGCGCGTGATCGAGGAGATCCTCATCCGGCGGGCGCTCCAGAAGACCAAGGGCAACCGGACCAAGGCGGCCGAGGTGCTCGAGATCAGCCACCGGGCGCTGCTCTACAAGATCAAGGACTACCGGATCGATCTCTGACCACCACGGGACGTCCGGAACACGGCGATCCGGCCGAGTCGAAGGGCGTTATTTCCCCGGATGTCCGGGAGGGGCTCCCGCCGATGGACGGGTGACGACATCCTCGGGCGGGCCACACAACAGCTCCCTTGCGCCCGTCCCTCCAGGGGGGTACGTCGTCGCGCCCGACCCATGAAGAAGAATTACGTTCTCGACGCGAACGTCCTGCTCCACGACCCCCACGCGATCTTCAAGTTCGAGGACAACGACGTCATCATCCCGATCTACGCGATCGAGGAGATCGATCAGTTCAAGCGGGAGGGGTCCGAGCGCGGGCGCAACGCGAGGACCATCGCGCGGCTGCTCGACGAGGTCCGCGGCGCCGGGACGCTCGCGACCGGCGTGCTCCTCGAGAACGGCGGGACGCTGCGGATCGCCATCCCGGAGCGGCGGCCGGAGCTGCTCGTGGGGCTGGAGTCGGGCTCGCAGGACAACGCCATCCTGCAGACGGCGATCGACATCCGCGACCGGCACAAGGACCGGCCGACCATCTTCGTGACGATGGACACGAACCTCCGGATCCGCGCCGACGCGCTCGGGATCCCGGCGGAGACGTACGAGAACCAGCGGGTGCACGATCCGTCGATCGAGCAGTCGGTGGTCGAGCTCGAGGTGCCCGGCGCCGAGGTCGACGCGTTCTTCCAGAACGGCTTCCTCGCGGGCGCCAACCTCGCGGATCTGTTGCCGAATGCGGCGGTGCTCCTCCGCGACGCGGGGGCGCCGAGCCACACGGCGCTCGGCCGCTTCGACGCGGCGCGCGGGCAGATCGTGGCGCTGCGCGTCGGCCGGGAAGGGGTGATGGGGGTGCGGCCGCGCAACAAGGAGCAGGCGTTCGCGCTCGACCTGCTCCTCGACGATTCCGTCCGGCTGCTCACGCTGGTCGGCAAGGCGGGGACGGGCAAGACGCTGCTGGCGCTCGCGGCGGCGCTCAAGCGCACGACGGAGGACAACGCCTACAGCCGGCTGCTCGTGAGCCGGCCGATCATGCCGCTCGGGCGCGATCTGGGCTTCCTTCCGGGCGACGTGGACGAGAAGCTGAACCCGTGGATGCAGCCGATCTTCGACAACCTCGAGTTCCTGTTCTCGAACGGCGGCACGAAGCCGGGGCGCGACGCGCGCGGCTTCGTGGAGCTGCTCGAGAGCGGGCAGATCCAGGTCGAGCCGCTGACGTACATCCGCGGGCGCAGCCTGCCGCACCAGTACCTCATCGTGGACGAGGCCCAGAACCTCACCCCGCACGAGGTGAAGACGATCATCACGCGGTGCGGCGAGGGGACGAAGATCGTGCTGACCGGCGATCCGCAGCAGATCGACAACCCGTACGTGGACCACGCGTCGAACGGGCTGCTCGTGGTGGCGGAGCGGTTCAAGCGCGAGCGCATCGCGGGGCACGTGGTGCTCGCCAAGGGCGAGCGCAGCGAGCTCGCGGAGCTCGCGGCGAACCTGCTCTGAGGCAGGCAGCACCGGGCGCGCGGCGCGATCGCGGGGCGAGCGGGGGCGGGGCGAGCGTGGCGAGCGTGGCGAGCGTGGCGAGCGTGGCGAGCGTGGCGAGCGTGAAAGGAGCGGAGGGTCGTGGCGCGGCGTCCTCGGGCTAGGGCGGCGGAGCACAACGCGCCGCCGGCCTGGGTGCCGGACGCGGACCGGCTCCTCGGCGCGGCGGCGCGGCGGATCCGCGTCGTCGGCGCGAGCACGCCGGTGAACCTGGTGGAGGAGCTCGCGCGGCTCGCCGCGGCGTGGGGGCGGAGCGGCGCCGAGGTCCCGCGCTTCACGTACGCGCCGGCGCAGGACCACAGCGACGTCCGGAGGGCGATGGAGACGGCCGCCGAGCGGCTCGCGGAGCAGGGGGAGCTCGGCGCCGTGTACGCCGGCCGCGCCCGCGAGCTCGCCGCGGAGGCCGCGATCTGCGAGGCCGCGGGCGGGGCGGGGTGCTGGGCGGCCGCGCGCCTGCGCTACGCGGCGCGCGACGCGTTCGACGAGCAGGCGGACGCGCTCGCCGCGGCCTGGGCCGAGGAGGAGGCGGGGGCGGCGGCGCGCGAGGAGGCGCGGGTGCGGAGCGACGACGCGCGCGCGCCGGGGTCGCTCGTGTCGCGGATGCGGCGCGAGATCGGGGCGCGCCGGTTGCCGCTGCGGGTGGTGATCGCGGACATCGCGCCGCTCGCCGCGACGGGCGACGGGGTGATCCAGGTGGCGCGCGGGCGCATGCTCACGCGCGACGACGTGGAGCGCACGGTGCTCCACGAGATCGAGGGGCACGCGGCGCCCGGCGTGCGCGCCGCGGCGCTCCCGCTCGGGATCTTCGCGATCGGGACGGCGAACGGCGGCGACGATCAGGAGGGCTGGGCGCTCGCGCGCGAGCGCGCGGCGGGCTACCTGGTCGGCGCGCGGCGGAGCGAGCTCGGGCTGCGCCACCTGGCTGCGCGCAGCGTCGAGCGCGGGGCGGGGTTCGTCGAGACCGCGCGGCTGCTCGAGGCGCGCGGGGCGCGCTCCACCGCGGACGCCCTGCGCATCGCGGCGCGCGTCCACCGGGGCGGCGGCCTGGCGCGGGAGGTCGTCTACCTGCCGGCGCTGCTGCGGGTCGAGGCGCTGCTCCTGGCGCACCCGGCGCTCGGCCAGGTGCTCGCCTCGGGCAGGGTCTCCGTGAGCGCGGCAGCGTCGCTTGCGTCCTGGGCGCAGGGGAGCTGACCGACCGAGGTTGGGGGAGCCGACCGAGGTTGAGGGAGCCGACCGAGGTTGGGGGAGCCGACCGAGGTTGAGGTGAACCGAGGTTGAGGGAGCAGCCGACCGAGGTTGAGGTGAGCCGACCTAGGTTGGGGTGGAGGTGAACCGACCGAGGCTGCGTGAGCGGTGAGCTGGCGACCGTGGTTGCCGGGTTCGAGCCGGAGGTTGGGAAGCCGGGAAGAAAATTCCGGGCATCCCCTGAACTTCATGCCTTCCCGCGAAACCTATCCGGTGAAATGGAGGACCGCGGGTCGGCGAGCGGAGCGAAAGGGGGCTGCGTGAAGGGAAGGATCACTTCAGCCGTGCGAGCACGGCATGGAACACGCTTGTCGTGTCCGCCGGGAAGCAGGGTGTCCCGCGCGCGGGGTCTCGCCCCGGTCGACAGCGCGCCGCGCGGAGCCGCATCCGGGAGGGCGGGGCGCGGAGGGGCCAACGGGCGGAGGGGGACATGAACTCGAAGAAGACCATGGAGCGAGGCTCCAGACGGGCGCCCAGGGGAATCGAGGCCCCGACGGTGGTCCTCAAGGACGACCTTCATGTCGTCGATCTCGGCGCCGGCGTGATGCTCGACGTGTTCATCAACGTCGAGGGCCGGCTCACGACGTTCGTCAGCCTGGACGGCCAGCTCATCGCCGAGCTCCGCGTCGCAGGTCACGCCTGAACGGAGGCGACGCCGCTTCGAACAGAGAGGCATGGAGACGGGGCGAACGACCCGAGCGTTTACCCCGCCCTCACGCTTCTCTGTGCGTGTCGTCGCGCCGCCCCCGCCGCTCGCCGCGCCCGGGCGCCCCTCCAGCGGTCACGGTCCCGAGAACTCCCGCACCACGCGCAGGATTCCCTCCCCGTAGCTCGAGATCTTCGCCTGCCCCATCCCGCGCGCGAGCGCGAGGTCGTCGAGCGACGCGGGCCGGATCCGGGCGATCTCGCGGAGCGTCCGGTCGTGCGCGATGACGTACGCGGGCAGCGCCTTCTCCTTCGCGAGCGCCGCCCTGTGGGCGCGGAGCGCCTCGAACAGCGGGACATCCTGCTCCTCGAGCTCGACGCCGGGCCCGTCGCCCGCCGCGCGCGAGGCGGCGAGGGCAGCGGCCGCCTCGGGGGGCGCCGCGCCGGCGTGGGCCGCCTCCGCCGATGACGGGGGCGCGGCCGGCCGCGCGCGCGCCGGCGCGGACGCCGCGGCCGTCGCCGCCGGCGCCCGCGCGGCGGGCGAGGGGCCCGGCGCCGCGCGGCGCAGCGGCTTGCGGCGCGCCGCGGGGAGCGGGAGCCGCACCCGGGCGGGCACCTCGCCGCGCATCACGCGCCAGCCCGCCGGCGTGACGAGCGGGACCGGGAACTCGCCGGTGGTGAGATCGATCCAGGCGTTGGCGAGCAGGACGCGCAGGATCGACATCGCCTCGTCGTGGCTCTTCCCCTCGAGGACGCCGAACGTGGAGAGCCGGTCGAGCCCCATGCGGCGGACGCGCTCGTTCGACTCGCCGACGAGCATCGACGCGATCGCCTGCATCCCGGCGCCGCCCTTCACCCGCGCGACGCCGGCGAGCGCGCGGCGCACGAGGTCGTTGTCGCGGGCGAGCGCGGCCGGGTCGCTCGCCTCCAGGGCGTCGACCTCGAGGCAGACGTCGCAGTGGCCGCAGCCGCCGAGCGACTCGGCCTCGTCGCCGAAGTAGCGGAGGATGAAGTCGTGCCGGCAGGTCGCGGCGTCGACGTAGCGGAGCAGCTCGCGGAAGAGCCCCCAGGCCCGCGCGGCGTCGTCCGCGTTCGCCTCCACGCCCCCCTCGCCGAGCTGGCACAGCCGCCGGCGCAGCGCGATGTCCGCGGGCGCGAAGAGCAGGAGGCCGCGCGCCGGATCGCCGTCGCGCCCGGCGCGCCCGACCTCCTGGTAATAGGCCTCGATCGACGACGGCGGCTGGGCGTGCACGACCAGGCGGACGTCGGGGCGGTCGATGCCCATCCCGAAGGCGTTCGTGGCCACCACCACGGAGAGCGTGCGGTCGGCGAAGCCGGCCGACAGGCGCGCGCGCGACTCGGGGGCGAGGCCGGCGTGGTACGCCTCCGCGTTCCAGCCGGCGTCGCGGAGCGCCTCGGCGAGCCGCTCCGCGCCCTTGCGGGTCGCGGCGTAGACGATGCCCGCGCCGCGGGGTCGCCCGGGGTCACCGAGGGCGTCGGACAGCGCCCGCGCCGTGCGGCGCCCGGCCTCGCGCGGGCCGTCGACCGCGGAGACCTGCAGGTGGAGGTTGGGCCGGGCGAACCCGCGCAGGATCACCTTGGGCGGCAGCTCTTCGGATCCGCGCGACCCACGCGACCCGCGCCCCTCCTCCACCTCGCCGTCCTCGTCGGAGGAGCGCAGCGGCCAGCCGAGCCGGCGGATGATCTCGTCGCGCGCATCGGGGGTCGCGGTCGCGGTGCAGGCGAGCACCCGGGGCGGGCGGAGGCGCGCGAGCGCGGCGCCGATGCGCAGGTAGTCGGGCCGGAAGTCGTGCCCCCACTGCACGATGCAGTGCGCCTCGTCGATCGCGACGAGCGAGAGCCGGCTCGCGGTGAGCGCCTCGAGGAAGCCGTCGAGCGCGAGGCGCTCGGGCGCCGCGTAGACGAGCTTGTACTCGCCCCGGCGGAGGGCGCCGAGGCGGCGGCCGTTCTCCTCGCGCGAGAGGCTGGACGCGACGAACGTGGCGGGGATGCCCCGCGCCTCGAGCGCGCGCACCTGATCTTCCATCAGGGAGATGAGCGGGCTCAGGACGAGCGTCGTGCCGGGCAGGGCGACGGCCGGGAGCTGGTAGCAGAGCGACTTGCCGCCGCCGGTCGGCGCGACAACGAGGACGCGGCCCGCGCCCCCGAGCAGGGCGTCGATCGCCTCGCGCTGCCACGGCCGGAACGAGGCGATGCCGAACCGCTCCGCGAGCACGGCGTCGATCGACGGCGGCGGGCCCTCGGGAGGGCGCAGCAGGGAGGGGGCGAGGCGCTCGGTCAGGATGGACAAGGGGGGCTCTGCGAAGACCATGGCCGCGGCCTCCAGCGAGCGCCGTGCCCGCCGCGAGCCCTAGCATTTCCGCGCGCTTGCGTCGCGGCAGGGGTGGCGGCGCCATGGCGGCCCCGGGATCGTCCCGCGCGCGAGCGTGGGCAGGGTCGGTGGGGGAGCGGCGATCAGGCCTGGACGACGCCGATGCCCTTGGCCAGCGCTTCCATGTCGTCGAAGTGATAGATGTGGCGGCCGGGCTTCCCCTGGAGCGCGGCGGCGATCATGGCGCCGGCGACGGTCCTCGCGTCGATCGGGCGGTACCTGCGCAGGCCTCCCTTCATCGTGAACCGGAGCGTCTGCGCCGCCGCGACGCCGATGGCCTCGCCCTTCCTGACCTCGCCCCGCTCCCCGAGCAGCAGGCTCGGGCGCATGACGTGCACCGACGCGAAGCTCGCGGCGGAGAGCTCCTGCTCCAGCTCTCCCTTCACGCGCAGGTAGAAGCTCGTCGAGCGCGGATCGGCGCCGACGGAGGAGACGAGGACGAGCTGCTTCACCCCAGCCTTCTCGGCGAGCCTGGCGACGGAGATCGGGTAACGATAGTCGATCTGATAGAAGGCCTCTTCGGAGCCGGCCTTGGCGATCGTGGTCCCGAGGGCGCAGAACACGTCGGTGACGCCGGCGAACTCGGCGCCGTCCAGCCGATCGAAGTCGACGATGCGCTGGGAGAGCCGCGGATCCTCGATCGGGGCGGGGCGGCGCAGCAGGGCGACGACCCGCGCGTACGCGGGCTGCTGCACGAGGAGGCGCAAGCAATGGCCGCCGACGAGGCCTGTTCCTCCCACGATGAGGGCTGTCTTGTCGACCGTCATGAGCTCCATGTCCCTGCAGAATCGCCTGCGGAGAGAGCGCCGCCGCGGGGATCCACAGCCGTACCGCGCAGCGTAACCGAAGCAGCGCTGGATCGATAGCGGCCGCCCGCGCCGCAGGCGGCCGGGCTGGGCGACAGCGGCCGACCTTGCGTGGCGCGGGCGGCCGGCCTGGGCGGGACTCCCACGCTTCCTTCCTTCGTGTGTGCGGGCTCTACAGTCCCCCGGTCGCCGGGCGGGGCCGCGGCGCGCTGCTCACGCGGGGGTGGGGCTGGCCTTCTGCGAGAACTTCGTCCGCTGGGCGTGGAACGCCCTGACGGCCATCGGGATGACCTGCTCCCGGTGCTTGGGTACCATGTTGTTCGGGAGCTGCTCCACGGGCCACCAGGTGCCCGTGGCCGGGACCTCGGCGAGCTTCGCCTGATGGACCCGGGACAGCATCCAGCCGCGCGCGGCGGCCGAGAAGTAGTCGCCGATGAACGTGAAATCGGAGATCGCCACCCCGACCCGATCGAGGACGTGCTCGGGCTGCTCGCCCGGCGAGAGGACGCTCCCGGGGCAGCCCCACGCGCCCGGCTCCGACTCCGACGCTCCGCGCTGGGTCAGGAGCACCTCCAGGGCGCCCGAGTCGGCGTTCTTCCGGAGGCACACGGCGTCCGCGGCGAGGTGGATGGGGAGCCGCGAGATGGCGTTGATGAGCGAGCTGCCGATCGGTTCCCTGGGATCGACGTGCCCGAGCAGCCAGTCGGTCACGGACTTGAAGAGCCTCATCGGGTCACCCTCCTCGACGGCGTGAGGTGGGACCGCCGGCTCGTCGCCGCGGGACGCGCGTCCAGGCGAGCGCGTCGCTGCTGCTCGGTCCTGGACGTCGTTCCAGAGCCGTTGGTCGTGCCGCTCCCCGAGCGGCGCGGCTCGGTCGATGGGATCTCGGTTCGAGTTGGATCTAGCATAGGGTGTTGCGCTGGGTTCGTTGTGCGTTGTCGCGTCAGTGGAACAGGCTCAGATCTTCATGTTACTTCTCCTGAGTTGTCGGACCGCTCCGACGACGTTGAGAAGCCTACAACAGGCATTGTTTCTTTGTCGTTTCATTCATGCAGCTCGCGCGTGAATCATCAACTTACGTTGTTGATGGCGCTGTTGCTTGCGTGTTTCGCGAGCTCCGGACGCGGGCGTCCAGGCGCGGTGTGCAAGGAGGTGTGCGAGGAGCGTTGATGCCCGGGGTCCGGCGAGCACGCATGGGCTCGCCAGGGCGCCGGTGTCACCGGGGTGTCAGCGGGGCAGTCGTCGCGGGCTCTGCTGTGCCGGCTCGCCGCGCGCGTCGTCGTCGGTCACCTCCGCCTCGACGTCGATGACCTGCCCGGGCGCCGGCTCCCGTCGCGGCCCGTCGGGGCGCCCGTCGCCGCCGAAGTCGATGACCCTCATGCTGAAGAACGCGCCGGCGCCCGGGCCGGCTCCCCCGAAACCAGCGGCGCTCGCCGCCACCCGCCGCTCGAGCCGCTCGCGGACCAGCGCCGCGATCCGGCGGCGCGTGGGCGGGAGCAGGAGCAGGATCCCCGCCACGTCGGTCAGCACGCCCGGCGTGACGAGCAGCGCCGCGCCGAGGAGCACGAGCAGCCCTCCCGTGAGCCCCTCGTCGGGGATGCGGCCCTCGGTCATCGAACCCCGCCAGGCGGCGAGCACCTTGAGCCCCTCGCGCTTGCCCAGCGCCGCGCCGAGGACCGCCGTTCCGAGCGCGAGCGCGACGGTGGGCCAGAAGCCGATGACGTCCCCGATCGAGAGAAGCAGCCAGAGCTCCACGATCGGGACCACCGTGAAGAGCAGGATGAGCTTGCCCATGACCCCCCGTCTAGCGCCGTCCGCCACGCGGCGCACGCGGCGCACGCGGCGCACGCGGCGTGGAGCAAGCCCGCTCGCCGAGGCGAACCGCGCGCCCAGGGCCGCGTTTGTTGGCGAGCCGCGCGAGCCGCGCGCCGCCGGGCCTCTCGCGGTCGGCCGCTCCGCCGCGGATCCCGCGCCGGAGTACCGGCCGCGGTGAGAGTGCGCTAAGACCGCCTGCCCCGGAGAAATCCATGACGACTGTCCCCGTGGAGCAGGAAAAGGTGGAGGCGTGCCGAGCATTTGCGGCCGACATCGCCGACGACGTGCAGCGCTTCATCGACCGCCACACGACGGTCGGCGTCGAGCGCACCGTGGCCCGCGCCTACGGTGTTGTCGGCGCCGACGCCGAGGGGACGCCGCTCGTGAACGCGCTCGTCGACCGCATCCACAAGGCGGGGCAGGCCGGCCGCGGCGTCGCGTACCACCTCGGCCGGGCGCTCTGCGAGGGCGCCGCCTCGGTGCAGGAGGCGGCGGAGATGCTGGCGTTCAGCGAGGCGGCCGACTTCGGCCAGGGCCCGTCGGCGGCAGAGGCGCGCGGCGCGCTCGAGGCGGCGACGCGGGAGGCGATCGCCCGGATCGACCGGGCGCGCGACGAGCGCGAGGCCAACAAGGCCGCTCACCGCGTCGGCGCCGCGCCGCTCAAGTACGTCATCGTCGCGACCGGCAACATCTACGACGACGCCGTCCAGGCCAAGGCCGCCGGCTTCGCCGGGGCCGACATCGTCGCCGTGATCCGCGCGACCGCGCAGTCGCTCCTCGACTACGTGCCGGAGGGGCCGACCACCGAGGGATACGGCGGCACGTACGCGACGCAGGAGAACTTCAGGATCATCCGCCGCGCCACCGACGAGGCGACCCGCGACACCGGCACCTACCTCGCGCAGACGAACTACTCGTCCGGCCTGTGCATGAGCGAGATCGCCTGGATGGCGGCGGTCGAGCGGCTCGACATGCTGCTCAACGACGCGATGTACGGGATCCTGTTCCGTGACATCAACATGCAGCGGACGTTCATCGATCAGTACTTCTCCCGCCGGATCATCGCGAGGAGCGGGATCGTCATCAACACGGGAGAGGACAACTACCTCACGACAGCGGACGCGGTCGAGAAGGCCCACACGGTGCTCGCGTCGCAGTTCATCAACGAGGCGTTCGCCCTGCGCGCGGGCCTCCCCGAGGAGCAGATGGGCCTCGGTCACGCCTTCGAGATCAACCCCTGGCACGAGGACAGCCTCCTCCTCGAGCTCGCGCAGGCCCAGCTTGTCCGGCAGATCTTCGACCGGCACCCGATCAAGTGGATGCCGCCCACCAAGTTCAAGACAGGCGACATCTTCCACAGCCACGTCCACGACGCGATGTTCAACCTGGTCGGGATCACGACGGGCCAGTCGATCGAGCTGCTCGGGATGTTCAGCGAGGCCGTCCACACGCCGCTCCTCATGGACCGGTATCTCTCGCTGAAGAGCGCCCGCTACATCTTCACGGCGGCGCGGCACCTCGGCGACGAGATCCAGTGGAAGCCGGGCGGCATCGTCGAGTCGCGCGCCCGCGAGGTCCTCGACAAGGCGCACGCGCTGCTGCGCGAGGTCGAGCGGGACACCCTCTGGGACGCGATCGGGCGCGGCGCCTTCGGCGACGTCAAGCGCACGCGCACCGGCGGGAAGGGGTACGCGGGGGTCGTGGCGCGGCACCCGGAGTACCTCAATCCGATCCTCGAGGTCCTGGAGCGGTCGTAGCGCTCCCTGCCCTGACCGGGCCGGGATCTGCGAACATGGGCGCGTGAGCGGGAAGGCACCTGAGGGTACACGACGGGGCGGTTCACCTTACCGGGGCGGCGCGACCGATGCGGTGCGGCTCGAGGTCCTGGAGGACCGGGTCGAGGAGCAGCGACAGGCGCTCGACAGACAGCAGCGCGCGCTTGACGAGCTCAGGGAAGAGCTCGCGCGCGTCCGCGCTCAGGTCGCTCACCTCCCGGCGCCGGCGCCCCCGGCGAAGGGGGAGCAGCCCAGGAGAGACGACGTGCGCCGCGCGGCGGAGGATCTCGTGCGCCGCGCGGAGCAACTTCCCTCCTCCGAGGTGTTCGCCGAGCTGCGCAAGCTGGCCGACGCCCACCCGTCGCACGCCTCCATCGAGGAGCTCGTCGATCGGGTCCACTGCGCCCGCTGCGGGCGCCGGATCCGACGGCCGGACCCCAGCGAGCCGAGCCACCACGGGCGGTACTGGTCGGGCCGATGCCCGCGCTGCCATGAGCCCCTCCGCTTCCAGCGCTGACGGGCCGATCGAGGGGAACGGAAAAGAAACCTCCAGGGGGCCCGGGACACCCGGAAAACCAGGATCTCTCTTCCTGGCGTCTCTGTCGTCCTGGCGGCTCAATCCCTCCTCGTCCGGGCGCCGCGCCAGAGCGGCGCCCATGCCAGGCGCCGGGTGGGAACCGCACTTGAGCGCCATGTCACTCGAGTCTTCGAAAGACATGCTTCCTGACCTGGCGCGCCCGCTTTGCTCGCTCCTGGCCGCGCGATCGCCCTGGCCGCGCGAGGCCGCCTGGCGCTACTCTCAACAAGGGAGCGGCGCAGTCCGCCCCAGCAGACGGAGGTGAGCATGACACAGCGAAACATCCTGCGTGCGTATGGCGATCGCGAGGGCGACGGGATGGTCCAGATGTCGTTCACGCTCCGCGTCCTGCCGGGCGACCGCGCGCGCGAGGCGGCGAAGCGCTTCGCCGAGGCGCACGGGCTGCGCGAGCCGCTGGTCACGGCCATGGAGCAGGCCAGCCGGGAACACACGTATTTCGTCGTTTACGGCCATTCCCAGCACGGGGTCGACATCTCGGACATCGAGGTTCAGGAGCTCGCCGCCCAGCCGCTCACGCGCGACCAGATCGAGGCGCAGGCGAAGAAGCTCGGCCGCAAGATCGTGGTCGTGGGCGCCTGCACCGGCAGCGACGCGCACACCGTCGGCATCGACGCGATCCTGAACTACAAGGGCTTCGCCGGGGAGAAGGGTCTCGAGAGCTTCAAGTGCTTCGACGCCCACAACCTCGGCGCGCAGGTCGAGAACGCCGAGCTCTGCGAGAAGGCGAAGGCGCTCGGCGCCGACGCCATCCTGGTCTCGCAGGTGATCACGCAGCGGAACTGCCACAAGGAGAACGCGGCGGCGCTCGTCGAGATGGCGACGCGCCAGGGCTTCCGGGACAGCGTGATCCTGCTGCTCGGCGGCCCGCGCATCGATCACAACCTCGCCGTCGAGCTCGGCTTCGACGCCGGCTTCGGCCCGGGGACGAAGCCGATCACGGTGGCGTCGTTCCTGGTCGAGCGCCTCGTGGGCAGGGCGTAGCGGTCAGGCGACGAGCAGGTGGTAGGCGGCCGAGAGCTCGGCGAACCGCGCCGTGCGCCGGGCGTGCTCGGCGGGCTGCGAGGCGCCGAGATCGGGGTGTAGCACCGCGGCCAAGCGGCGGAACGCGCGGCGGATCTCGACCTCGGTCGCGCCCTCGCGCAGGCCGAGCGCCTCGAGCGCCCGGCGACGCGGCTCGTCCACGCGGGCGGCGCGCGGCGCGCTCGACGGGGCGCCGCGCGGCGCGCTCGACGAGGCGTTGCGCGCGGCGCCAGCGCTCGCGACGCGGCGGTGGCGGTCCCGCGCGCGCGGGCGGCCGTGGAGGAAATCGCTCGGGGCGAGCGGGCCGGTCTGCCGGAGCGCCGCGGCGAGCGGCCGCGCGGTGTGGAAGCAGATGGTCGCCTCCTCGATCGCGAAGAGCGCCTCGAGGCGCGCGCGGAGCTGGATCCGGAGCGCGCGCTCGACCGCGCTCTCCGGGATGAGCCCCGCGGCCACGAGCACCTCGCCGGTCCGGCGCCCCCGGTGCGCCGCGACGAGCGAGGCGAGCCGCTGGATCGACGGCCCGGGCGCGGAGCCGTCCTGCGCGAGGATCTCGCCGAGGCGGGGCACCCGGAGCGGCGTCTCGACGGCCGTCACGAGGCCGGAGAAGAGCTGGATCCGGTGCTGCCGGCCGGGCACCGTGGAGCCGCTCGGCGTCCGGAGCTCGCAGAGCTCGAGGAGCCCGGTCGTCTTCTCACGGTACAGCGCGCCGAGCAGGTCTCCCAGGGTCGACGTGGAGAGGCGGCTGGGCAGTTGCATCGAACGCGGCGTTACCATCGCCGCCCGCGATCGGGCAAAGAAGCGGCGGGCGGGCGCGTGCGCGCGCACGAATGTGCGCCCGGGTCGAGGCTCGGTGTGCGAAGCTCCGCGCGAAAACGGCCCGGCGCACCGCGCCGGCGCGCGGATCAGGAGGAATCTGCGATGGGCTTGCTCGACGGAAAGGTCGCGATCATCACGGGCGCCGGCGGCGGGATCGGCCGCGAGGAGGCGCTGCTCTTCGCCAGGGAGGGCGCGAAGGTCGTCGTCAACGATCTCGGCGGCGCGCGCGACGGATCGGGCTCGAGCGACGCGATGGCGTCCCTGGTCGCGGAGGAGATCCGGGCCGCGGGCGGGGAGGCCGCCCCGAGCTTCGACAGCGTGACGACCCCCGAGGGGGCCGCGAGGATCGTGAAGACGGCCGTCGACGCGTTCGGCAGGGTCGACATCCTCGTCAACAACGCGGGAATCCTCCGCGACAAGACGCTCCTCAAGATGGATGAGGGGATGTGGGACGCCGTCGTCGCCGTTCACCTGAAGGGGACCTTCCTGTGCACGCAGGCCGCCGCGAAGCAGATGATCGCGCAGGGCGGGGGAGGGCGCGTCGTCAACACCACGAGCGTGTCGGGGATGCTCGGCAACTTCGGACAGGCCAACTACGCCGCTGCCAAGGCCGGCATCTACGGGCTCACCCGCACCGCCGCGATCGAGCTGCAGAAGCAGCGGATCACGGTCAACGCGGTCGCGCCCATCGCCAAGACGCGCATGACGGAGGATCTGCCCATGTTCCAGTCGGCCGGCGACACGCTCACGCCGGCGCACGTCGCGCCCGCGGCGCTGTTCCTCGCGTCCGACCTGTGCGCCGACCGCACCGGCAACGTGCTCGCGGTCGCCGGGGCGCAGATGTACATTTACAAGGTCGTCCAGAGCCCCGGGAAGTTCAAGGACGAGGGCGGTATCTGGACGGCGCAGGAGATCGCCGATCACTGGGACGCCATCAACAAGCTCTGATGGCCATGCCGGCGCTGGAGGCCCGCCGAGGTGTCGGCCGGCGCGCGGGGCGAGCGCGCCCGCCCAGGGCTGCCGTCGCCGCGGACTCCGGGGCGCGAGCGGGACGGCGCGCGGCGGGCAGCGCGCGGCGACGCGCGGGCAGCGGGCGCGGCAGACGCGAGCGCGCGCCGACCGTTGCTGTGCTGATCCCCGGATGCTAGGTTCGAACCGCTTCCTGGGTGCGATTGGCGCATCGGCGTACTGTTCGAGCAGGTCGTTCACGCGGAGTCTGGAGGTGCCACCGGTGACCGTCTTTCGCTGCTGTCACGGCTGCGCGTCACCGCGCGGCGCCGTCTCTGCAGCGCGGAGGCGCTGAGCTCCATGTCGCGCGACGCCCACATCCCGCTCGCCCTGTGGATCTGCGCGGCGATCGTGGCGCACCTGGCGGGCGGCGGCGGCGCGGTCGAGGTGGCGCAGGTCATCGAGGACCGGGCCCAGCTCCGCCAGATGGTCCACGCGGTCCGGCAGGGCCTCCGGCCGGGCGACATGACGTTCGAGGTGCTGACCGACGGCCTGGCCGCCACGCCGCCTCCCGTCCCGCTCGCGCCGCCGGAGCGGCCGTCGGACGCCCCGGCGGAGGGCGAGCCGGACAAGGACACGCCCCCCGATCCGCAGCAGAAGCCCGATCCGGCCAAGGTGGCGCAGACCCCGCCGCCCAGGCCAGAGCCGCCGCGCGAGAAGGCGCCGCCGCCCCCGCCGCCCACGCCGGAGCCGCCGAAGGAAGAGGTGGTCGAGGTGGTGCCGGCCAAGCCGGTGCCCCCGCCGCCGATGCCGCCGGCGGATGGGCGGATCGCCGTCCGCCAGCACGTCGAGAAGGACCAGGAGGACAACCCCGAGGCGAGCCGGATCGCGGACGACGCCAACAAGGTCGCCGAGGAGACCATGGCGCAGATCCGCTCGAAGGATCAGGACGATCCCACGCCGACGCCCGGGACGCCGTCGGGCCCGATGGGGCCGAAGGACAAGGTCGGCGACAGCGATCACGATCACAGCGGCCACAGCGAGGAGCGGGCCGGCAACGAGAAGCACGCGCCCGGCGAGAGGAACCCCGAGAGCGAGAGCGCGGAGCACCACAGCCCGGCGTCCCCGGCGCAGGCCGCCCAGGCCGCCCGGGTAGCGCCGCCGCCGAGCGTGCCGGGGGCGAGCGGCGGCGGTCGCGTCGCGCAGGCCCCGCCCGCCGCCGTGCCGCCGCCGGACAAGGGCGCTGCGGGCGGCGCGGGGCCGGCGTCGCCCGAGGTCGTCGACAGCGCGCGCGAGGGCTACTCCCTCAACCCGGCGAACCCGGGCGGCGACGGCAAGAGCCGCGTCGCCGGCAAGAAGGCGACGCCGCAGCCCTACCAGAGCCCGGTTCGCGTCGGCTCGATCGGCCTCGGCGCGCCCGGGCTCCCCGGCGGGCCCAACCTCAACCTGAACATGGCCGGCGTGCAGGCGGCCGTGGGCAACGAGAAGCTCAAGGCGGAGCGGGCCGCGGACGGCGCCTCCCGCAAGAGCGCGCACCGGGGCTCGTGGGAGACGACGGACAAGTGGAAGAAGTGGCGCGCCGCGATCGAGAACTACGACCCCTCGGTCAAGCCCGGCAACCAGACGTCCCTGAACGCCGCGCGGGTGCCGTTCGCGACGTACATCAACATGATCCACAACCGGCTCCACCCGATCTTCGCGGAGGAGTTCCTCGCGTCGCTCGAGAGCCTGCCCTCCGGGCACGCGTTCAACCAGAACCGGGTGACGCACCTGGAGATCGTGCTGAACAAGGACAGCGGCAGCGTCGTGCGCCTCGGCGTCACGCGGCCGAGCGGGATGACCGCGTTCGACATCGTCGCGCTGAGCTCGGTGCACCGGGCGTCGCCGTTCGGCAAAGCGCCGGACGCGATCGTGTCGCCCGACGGCAACGTGTACCTGCACTGGGAGTTCCACCGGGATCCGTACGACGCGTGCTCCACGCGCAACGCCCGCCCCTTCCTGCTGAAGGCGCCGTCCGAGGGCACCCCGGTCGAGCCGCCGGCGGTGCGCAGGCCGCCGCGGCCCGTCCCGGGCGACGAGAAGAGAATGCCGTCCTCCGGGCCGCTGCTTCCGCTCCGGCGATAGGTCCCGGCTCTGCATCGGGACCGCGGCGATGTATCCTCGGCGTCATGCCGAAGGATTCCGACGCGGCCGTTCAAGTGACCAACGCGCGCATCGAGGCGGCGCTCGCGGATTCTCCGGCGTTCACCCGGGTCGAGCCGCAGTTCTACGTGGTTCGCCAGGGGACCGCGTACGTTTACCTGCATGTGCTGCCGTGGGCGCCGGATCGCGCGCTCGTCCGGCTCGTCGCGCAGCTCGCCCGCGGCGTCGAGATGACGCCGGATCTCGCGATGAAGCTGCTCCGCCTGAACGCGCGCATCCGCTTCGGCGCGTTCGGTTACGTCGCGCAGGGCTCGTGTGTCGTCATCGTCCACACGCTCCTCGGCGGCGAGACGCTCGACGCCGACGAGATCCTGGTCGCCCTCCGGGACCTGTCGGTGCTCGCGGACGAGTACGACGACCGCATCGTCGAGGAGGCCGGCGGTCAGCGGATGCAGGACCTGATCGACGCCTCCGCGACCGCCGCGGTCTTCACCGATCTCGACGCCGCCCCCCGCGCCTGGGACAAGGGCTGAGCGACGGGCGCCCCCCTTCATTCATGCTCCTCAACATCGATCTTCCCCCCGAAGCCCCCCCTCCCTCCGCCGCGCCGGATCCCGCCGCCTCACCGCGCCGCGAGGAGGGCGGCGACGCCCGGCATGCCGAGCTCGCCGAGCCCGCCGAACCACGGCCCTCCGCCGCCTCACGGCCTCCGCTCGCCGGCATGCCCGTGCTCGCGCTGATCCGGCCGCTCGCCGTGCTCGCCCTGCTCGCGATGGTCCTCGGCCGCATGCTCGCGCCCGCGATGGTCGGCCTGGCGGTGGGCATCGAGCGCACCGCGCACGCGGTCGAGCTCGCCGGCGCCGGCGCCTCGCAGCTCTTCGCGATCGGCGCCATCGTGACGGCGATGGCGCTGATCAGCGCGGTCGTCCGGAGCCGCGTCCCGTACGCGCTGCGGATCGCGGCGATCGTCGCGGGCAGCTTCGTGATCCTCGTCGTCCTGCACGCGACGGTGCAGCGCGTGCCCGATCTCTCGGCCGCGCTCATCGGCGTGAGCGCGGCGATCCTCGCGCTCGGCAGCGCCTGGGAGGCGCTCCGCGTCCCGTTCATGCGGCCGGTCGCGGCCGCGCTCGGGCTCGTCGGCGCCTCCGCGCTCGTGCGGCTCACCGGCGTGCTCCTGGCGGTCTGGGCGAACGAGCGCGGCTCGAAGGCGCTCGCCGGCGCGACGAGCTCCGTCGCGACCGCCGCGTTCGCGCTCGACGCGCTGGCCGTCCTCACCGCGACCG
Organism: Sorangium sp. So ce119; assembly: GCF_051524405.1. NCBI lineage: Bacteria > Pseudomonadati > Myxococcota > Polyangiales > Polyangiaceae > Sorangium > Sorangium sp. So ce119. The sequence continues at coordinate 2,797,265 of NZ_CP150310.1, forward strand.
TCGCGCTCGGCGCCCGCCGCGACGCGCGGTCGCGCGACGCCGAGCAGCCCCGGCCGGGGCCGCGCCTCGTGAGCCCGCTCTCGCTCGCTGCGCTCGCCTCCGCGCTGCTGGCCACGCGCGCGGCGCTCGCGGGCGCCGCGGAGGACGCGTCGATCGTCGAGACGCTCTTCCGCCGCGCGCTCGACCGGCTGCTCACGCGCCCCGCGCCGGTCGTTCCGCTCTCGATGCAGCTCTTCGCCGCCGCGCTCTCGGTGGTGGTCGTCGCGCTCGCGCTGATCGCCCCGCCGCGGCTGCCGGCGCTGGGCGGCGCGCTCGCGCTGCTGCTCGTCGCGCGCAGCGCCCCCGAGGTGCCGCTCGGCGCGCTGTCGCTGGTGATCGCCGCGCTCTGCGTCGCCCTCGCCTCGCGCGACGAGCGCGGGTTCTGGGCGGCCATGCTCGCGACCGAGCGCGAGCGCGCCCCGGGCGCCCTGCCGGGCGCCGGGAAACCGGACCCTACCGGCGGCGCCTCAGGTTGACGCGAGCGACGACACTCGTTAAGGACGCCCTCGCTGCGCCGAGGATCAGCGCGCGGCGTTCCACCTGCTGCTCGCCACCGGGATGACGTGGGAGCCGTCCGGTCCCACCGGCCTCGCCTCGCGCGGACCCGGAGGGGCGCGACCCAGGCTCGCGGTAGCGCGCCAGGGCCCGGGAGAGTCTCATGCACCGTCGCGATCTCGTCTCGCTCTCCGCTCTCTCGCTCGCCGCGTTGACGCTCGGCGTCGGGTGCCCCGACGAGCCGTCGAGGCCCGCTGGCGGGGTGGCCGCGACCACCGCGACGGCGGCGGCGCCGACGGCGCCGGCCGCGAAGCCGAGCGCGGCGCCCGCGGCGTCTCAGGCGCCGCAGGCCACCGCACAGGCGGCGGCGCCGGCGGCGCCCGAGGGCAAGGGGACGATCAAGGGCGTCGTCAAATTCACAGGCAAGCCGGTCGAGATGAAGGTCCCGACCGCGCGCAAGGACGCCCCGGTCTGCCAGGACAAGGAGGTCGTGTACAACGCGGTCGTCGTCAACGACGGCAAGCTCAAGGACACCTTCGTCCGCATCGCGGTCGGGGGCGTGCCGGGGAGCTGGAAGGCGCCCGACGCGCACGCGGTGGTCGACCAGAAGGACTGCATGTATGAGCCGCGCATCCAGGGCGTGGTCTCCGATCAGCAGGTCGACATCAAGAACAGCGACCGGACGCTGCACAACGTGCACACCTACAAGGGCGCTGAGACGCTGTTCAACCAGGCGCAGCCGAGGGGCGCCGATCCGCTCACGAAGACGTGGAAGGACGGCATCATCAAGCTCACCTGCGACATCCACCCGTGGATGCGCGGCTTCGTCGTGGTGACGGATCACCCGTTCTTCGCCGTGAGCGGCGATGACGGCGCCTTCGCGATCGAGAAGGTCCCTGCCGGCAAGTACAAGCTCGAGGCGTGGCACCCCCGCTACGGCCTCAAGACGGCCGATGTCTCCGTTGTCGACGACAAGCCCGCCCAGGTCACGTTCACGTACGCGGGCACCGAGCCCGAGCCGGCGGAGAACAAGGACGAGCTCAAGGGCCTCTGGTGAGCCTCCCGGCGCGAGGGGCGCGAACGGCGCCCGAGGTCGCCCGGCTGACCGAGCGCGGCGCGAGCGGGGCTGACGATCGGCCCTGCCTGGAACTGCCGGACTGCAGACGGGTGTTGGGCGCGACGGAGCCGCTGCGGCGCGCCGCGACCGTTGCCGGACGCCGGTTCGTTCCCTATCGGAGTCGAGCGCGATCAACTGACGATCTCGACTCCCCGAGGCGCGTTGCGCGCGCTAGTCTCCCGGCCCAGATGCTGTTCTTCCCCGTCACCCTCGCTCCGGCGATGAAGTGGTTTTCCGGCCTGGCCATCCCTCAGCCAGGGATCTTCGGAGGTGTCGCGCTGCCGCCGGGCGCGGGCGCCGGGCACGACAGCGAGGTGTCCGCGTGACCATGAGCGCCGAACAGGTCACGGAGCGGGCCCCGGTGCCTTACGTCCGGCAGGCGGAGCCTTCCGCGGGCGATGACGACGGCGCGCTCCGCACGAGCGCGCGCCCGCTGCTCAAGGTAGCGGCCGATCTGGTGAGCCTCACCAAGCCGCGAATCACGCGGATGGTCGTGGCCACGATGCTCGGCGGCATGTGGGTCGCGAGCCGCTATCTGCGCTCCGGGCTGGCCGGAGAGGCCGCGATCGAGCGCGCGTCGGTCCCGACGACACAGCTCTTGCTGGCGTTGCTCGGGACGGTCCTCGTCGTGTCGGGCGCCAACGTGCTCAACATGTACATCGAGCGCGACACCGACGTGCTGATGGAGCGGACGCGGAACCGCCCGCTGCCGGCGCGGCGGCTCGCGCCCGAGGTGGCGCTCTGGTTCGGGATCGCGCTGTCCGCCGCGTCGATTCCGCTGCTGTTCGTGTGGGTGAACGCGACCACGGCCGCGCTCGCCGCGCTGGCGCTGCTCAGCTACGTGCTCGTCTACACCCCGCTCAAGCGCCGGACGACGCTCGCGCTGCCGATCGGCGCGATCCCGGGCGCCATCCCTCCGCTGCTCGGGTGGACGAGCGTCACCGGGCGTATCGACGTGCCCGGCTTCCTGCTCTTTGCCGTCATGTTCCTCTGGCAAATCCCGCATTTCCTGGCCATCGCGACGTTCCGTCGCGACGAGTACCGGCGCGCGGGGCTCAAGGTGCTGCCGGTCGAGAAGGGAGATCGGACAACGCGGCTCCACATGGTGGGCTATCTCGCGTTGCTCGTCGTCGCCTCGGTGCTCCTCGTGCCGCTCGGCGTCGGAGGTCCTGTCTATCTCGGCGCCGCGATCGTCCTCGGCGGCGCCTTCTTCGGCGTCGGCGCCTATGGCCTCCGCGCCGGCACCGGCAACCGCTGGGCCCGCGGGGTCTTCGTCTCCTCGATGGTGTATCTGGTGCTCCTCTTCGCCGCGATGATGATCGGCGCCTGAGCGGAGCCCGCCGGCTTGACGCGCCGGGTACCGGCTCCTAAGCGTCGCCGGATGGCGTCCATGGAGCCGACGCGCCAGGCCAACGGCGCTCCTCCTCTCGCGGAGCCCGGGCAACCGGCCAGCCAGCCGCTTCCGTCGGAGCGCGGTCACGCACAGCGGCCCCGGCGCGGGGCGCTCGGCGGCAGGCCGCTCCTCTGGATCGCGCTCACCTCGCTCGCCGGGCTCGTCGCGCTCTTCTTCGTCAGCCGCGCGGTCCGGAGCCACGCCGCGGAGCCGCCCGCGATCCGCATCCCGCTTCCGGCCTTCGAGCTGACGGATCAGCGGGGCCAGCGGTTCGGCCTGGAGCAGCTCCGGGGCCGCGTGTGGATCGCGGACTTCATCTTCACGACCTGCCCGACCGTCTGCCCCAAGCTCACGCAGCGCATGAAGGAGATCGAGCAACGGAGCCGCGATCTCGGCGGCGCGCTGCACCTCGTCACCTTCACCGTCGACCCGGAGAACGACACGCCGGAGGTGCTCGCGCAATACGCTGCGTCGCAGGGGCTCCCGCTCGATCGGTGGACGCTGCTGACAGGCCCTCTCGATCAGATAGAGTCGACGATCCTCAAGGGCTTCAAGATCGCGATGGGCAAGAAGGAGTCGAGCCCCGGCATCTTCAGCATCTTCCACGGCGAGCGCCTGGTGCTGGTCGACCAGGAGGGCGTGATCCGCGGCTACTACGAGGCGAATGACGAGGGGATCCCCGCGATCCTGCGCGACGCCGGCGCCCTCGTGAAGTAGCGCCGATCGACCGGGATCGCCTCACACCGCGATCGCGAGCCGCTTGATCATCTTCTGCAGGCCGAACCGCGACAGCCCCAGCAGCTTGGCGGCCTGCGTCTGGTTCCCGCGCGTGCGCTCGAGCGCGTCGCGCACGAGCTCCGTCTCCAGCGCGTCGATGCGCGCACGCACGTTGAGGCCGAGCTCGCGCGGCGCCGCGCCGCCGTGCGCGATCTCCGGCGACAGGTGCTCCCGGTCGATCGTCCCGTCGCAGAGCACGAGCGCCCGCCGGATCTCGTTCTCCAGCTGGCGCACGTTGCCGGGCCACCCGTGGGCCGAGAGCCGATCCATCGCCGCGCGCGTGACCCGGACCGGGCCGCGGCTGTGCTTGGCGATGAGGCGCTGGACGATGAGCGGCACGTCCGTCGCGCGTTCGCGCAGCGGCGGCACCCGGATCGTGATGATGTTCAGCCTGTAGAGCAGATCCTCGCGGAAGGCGCGCGCGCGGACGAGCGCCTCCAGATCACGGTGCGTCGCGGCGATGACGCGCACATCGACCTTGCGCGCCCGCTCCGAGCCGAGGGGTCGCACGAGGCCGTCCTCGAGGACGCGCAGCAGCTTCGTCTGCATGCCGAGGCTCATCTCCCCGATCTCGTCGAGGAACAGCGTGCCCCGATCCGCCACCTCGAAGAGCCCGGCGCGCGGCCGCTCCGCGCCCGTGAACGCGCCGCGCACGTGGCCGAAGAGCGCCGACTCGAGCAGCCCCTCCGGGATCGCGCCGCAGTTCTCCGTCACGAACGGGTGCGCCGCGCGCGGCCCGTTCTGGTGGATGGCGCGCGCCACGAGCTCCTTGCCGCTGCCGGACTCGCCGGAGACGAGCACCGGCACGTCCGAGGCGGTCACGCGATCGACGAGGCGCAGCATCGCGCGTACGGGCTCGCTCTCGCCGACGATCGCGTCGTACCTGTAGCGCGTGTCCCGGCCGCCGCGCGCTCTGGCCAGCTCCAGCGCCGCCGCGTCGAGCTCCGCCTCGCGCCGCGCGAGCTCCTCGGCGAGCCGCGACGAGGCGCGCTCCGCGCGGCGAGCGGCGCGGCGCAGCTCCACCTGCGCGCGCGCGTCCGCGATCGCGAGCGCCGCGACCGAGGCGATGGTGCGCGCCCACCGCAGCTCCTGCGCCCCGAAAGCGCCGCGGCGCACGCGGTCGTCGAGGTAGACGACCCCGAGCGCCTCGCCGCGCGCGATGAGCGGCACCGCCAGCACGCTCCGGAGCTTCAGCGCGTGCACGCTGCGGTGCACGCTCGGGAGCTCCCCCGCCGCGTCGACGGCGATCACCGGCTCGCGCGCCTCCAGGGCGCGGCGCGCGAGCGTCTGCGACAGCTCGAGCTGCTCGGCGCCGAGGCGGGAGCGCGCCAGGTTGCGCGCGGCCCGCGGGACGAGCCGCCCGTTCGGGGCGCGCAGGAGCAGGAGCCCCCGCTCGACGCCCGTCCAGAGCACGAGCGCGTCGACGACCCGCTCGAGCAGCGGCGCGAGCCGCTCGCGCTCGCCGAGCGCGCCGACGAGCGCCTCCAGATCGCGCGCCTGCTCGGGCCGGAGCCCGCTCTCCGGCAGCGCTCGCGCGCGGGCGACCCACGGCAGCGACCGGACCGCGGCGGCGATCTCGGGCGCGCCGAGCGAGGCGGCGGAGGCCGCCGCCGAGCCCGCGTCGGCGTTGCGCCTGCAGAGCTCGCGCGCGGCCTCGGCGAGCGCGGCGAGCACGCGGTGCGCGACGTCCGTCTGCCCGGTCCGGACCGCGAGCGCGTGCGCCGCGGCGAGCGCCGGGCCGCGCGACGCGATCGGCGCGCGGGCGCCCGCGAGCGCGGCGAGCGCCGCGAGGGCGCGGTCGGAGAGGCGGCCCTCTCCTGGCGATCGCGCGGCGCCCGGCGCATCGCCTGCCGCGGACGTCGCGCCGATGTCGTCCGCGGCGGACGCTGCGGCGCCGTCCTCCGCGGCGAGCGCGCGCGCCGCGCGCGCGCCCCACCAGTCGAGCCGCGACGCCGCGGCGAGCTCCGGGCTGCTCGCGAGCTCGTCGAGCTCCGCGACGCGGGCGCCGTCGAGCTCGCCCTCGCCGTGGCGCAGGAGCCGCGCCGCCGCCCGGAGCGCGTCGTCCGCGGGGCCGCCGGCGAGCAGCGCCGCGGCCCGCGCCGCCGCCGCGCGCGCGCCGAGGCGTGACCCGAGCTCCGAGCCCGCGACGCCGTCGCCGCGCGCGGCGGCCACGTCCGCGATCGCCCAGAGCGCGTAGGCCTCCGCCTTCGTGTCCCCGGCGTCGCGGGCCCGCGCGATCGCGTCCTCGGCGATCCGACATGTCTCGTGGGCGAGGCCCGCGGTGGCGTAGGCCGCCGCGCACGCGAGCAGCGCGCGCGCCGCCTGCGCCGGCCGGCCGAGGTGCTCCCAGAGCAGCGCCGCGCGCGTCGAGGTCGCGATCGCGCCGCCGAGGTCGCCGAGGTCCACCGCGGCCGCCGCCTCGCCGGTCCGGTAGGTCGCCTCCTCGACCACGGCGCCGGCGCGCACGGCGTAGTCCACCGCGGCGCTGAACGACGCGTGCGCGCGCTCCGGATCGCTCGCGTGCCACGCGTAGCCGCGCACGGCGGCCATCCGCGCGAGCTCCTCGACGGAGCTGGCGAGCGCCTCGCCGCGCGCCACCTCGGCGAGCGCCCGCGCGGCGTCGCCGCGCAGCACGGCGATCAGCGCCCGCGCCTCGCAGAGCGGCGCGGTGAGCTCGCCTCCGGCGAGCGCCTCGGCCGTACCCAGCGCCCCCGCGTCGATCGCGACGCGCGCGAGCGCCGCGCGCGCGCGCCCCTCGGGGTCCGCGTCGGCGTCGATGGCGGCGCGGGCGCGCTCCTCCGCGAGGGCGCGGTCCCCGGCGCGCCGCAGCACCTCCGCGGCGAGCGGCGCGGCGTCCCTGGCGTCCCGCACGCACGCGCGCAGCACGAGGCTCCGCGCGCGCCCGAGGTCGCCGTGCAGCCGGAGCGCGTTGGCCGCGGCGACGACCAGGTTGGCGGGCGCGTCGTCGCGCTGCTCGATCGCCTCGATCGCGAGCGGGTCCGGCGGCACCCGCGCGATCGCCAGCGCGAGCTCCGCCGCCTCCGCGGCGCCGATGCGCTCCGCTGCCGCTGCCGCGTCGCCGCCGCGCTCCGTCGCCACCGCGGTCCGTCGCCGCCGCGCCCCGTTCCCGAGCGCGGCCGCCTCGACGTCCGCGAGCGTCCATGCCCGCGGCGGGATCTGCCGGGACAGGGCCACGAGCGCCTCCGCGAGCGCGCGCTCCGGGACGGACGCGACGGCCCCCATCGGCCACGCCGCGGCGCTCGTCCCCACGAGCGCGGTGAGCCACCGCGCGACGCGGTCCGGGCCGAGCCGCCCGAGCCACTGCGCCTCGCCCTCGGGTGAGCCCGCGCGCGCCGCGCCGTCGCCCTCGGCGCCGGCGAGCGCGCGCGCTCGCTGCACCATCACGAACGCGTCCGCGAGCCAGGCGGCCACGTCGTCGCGCACCCCGAGCGCCGTCTCGAGCTCGTGCCGGCGCAGGCGCAGGTACGCGGCGCGCACGCGGCGCGCGTCGCGGTCCTGCCGGTCGCGCTCGTCGCACGCCGCCCCGGGAGCGAGGCCGGCGCGCCCCGCGGGCCGCCCGGCGGACGGGCCGCGCGCCTGCTGCGCGCCGGCGAGCGCTGCGCGCGCCGACTCGGTGACCCACGCGGCCGACGGGCGCGCCGCGGGGCTCGGCGACAGCAGGGCCCTGCAGATCGCGTCGAGCGGCGCCCCCGCCGCGCTCTCCGTGGCCACCGCGGCGCGCGCCGCCCCGATGGCGTCCGGCGCGGCCGCCACGCCGGGGAAGGCGACCTCCGCGAGCAGCGTCCCCAGCGCGAGCAGATCCCTCGCCCGCGCGTCCCCGAGCTCCGCGTCGTCCCGCGCGATGTACCTGAGCGTCGCCCCCTCCACGGCGGTCTGGTGGAGAGAGCACGCGAGCCCCAGGTCGATCATCCCGATCCGCCCCTCCGGCGTCAGGATCAGGTTCTCCGGCTTGAGGTCTCCGTGGGCGAGGCCGATCCCGTGCAGGTCGCCGAGCGCCTCGCCCGCGTCGCGCGCGACGGCCAGCGCGAACGCCGCGCGCTCGCCCGCAGGCAGGCCGCGCGCCGCGTCGGCCACGGACTGCCCCTCCATCCAGCGCATCGCCACGAACGCGCGCCCGTCCTCGCCGGGGGCGCCCACGATGCGCGCGCCGCCGGCCCGCGCCGCGAGCCAGCCGACGTCGACGAGCTCCGGCAGCCGCGGCGAGAGCGCCAGCGCGGCGCACATCGCCTCGCGGGCGAGGGCCTGCCGCGCGGCCGCGCGCTGCTCCCGGGGCGCGCCGCGGTCGCGCCGCTCGATCTTGAGCGCCACCGCGCCGCCGCGCTCCTGATCGACGGCCCTCCAGACCTCGGCCGACCCGCCGGACCCCGCGAGCTCCAGCAAAAGGAAGCGCTCTGCCAACCGAGGTGACAGGGTTGACGGATCGAGCATCCCACGGATGCTCCGGGCGCGCGGGCCACCTGTCAACCCTGGTTACGGTCCCGGCGCGCCGCCGCCGGCCGCGTCGCCGGGGGTCTCCTCGGGCGACGCGTCGGGCGCGCCCGCGTCGGGCAGCGCGCCGTCGCAGCGCGGCGCGCCGCCGTCCGGCCGATCCACGTCGACCGCCGCCGCGTCACCGCACGTGTCTTCCGGGCCCTTGGCGTAGTTGTCCGCCACGAAGCGCGACAGCGACGCCTTGTCGAGGCACGTCGCCGTGTACGTGGCGCCCCAGGCCGCGGCGGCGATCGGCGTGTCCAGCGCGCCGTCGGGCGTCATGACGAGGCGCGCCTCCGGCCCTCCGGGCAGGGTGAGGCACCTCGGATCGGACGCGGCCTCGGTCCGCACCTCGTCGAGCATCGCCGTCACCTCCGCGCAGCCGGACGCGGGGCACCGGTAGGCGAGGACGATCGCGCCGTGCTCGAGGTTGTGCACGTAGAGCTCGCGCGGGACCTCCGCCTCGTACCGCTTGTACGCGGCCCACGAGCCCCAGTGATCCCCGCCGCTCGGCGGGTTCGTCGCGTACTGGACGGGCGTGCACGCCGGCAGGTGTTGCGCCGACGGGACGGGGATGCCCGTCTGGATCACCACCTTGCACTCGGTCTCTCCCGGGAGCGGCGGGGCGTCCGGGAACAGGGTGACGGGCTCGGGCGGCGTCGACGCGTCGCTCTCGTGGTGGGCGACCGGGGGCGCGCTCTCGCCGCACCCGGACAACGGGGCGGCGACCGCGGCGGCCGCCGCCGCGACAGCGCCATACATCCTCGCGAAACCGCTGCGTTTCATGGCCGCAGGCTACCATGTCCGACGCGCGACGCGCGTTGCCCTGCGAGGCCGGCTCTGGTGTACTTGGGTCCTCCAGCGTGGCGAAGCAAGAGAACGATCATCGGCAGACGCTCGTCACCTGTACCTCGATCGCGCCGCCCGCGATCCCGGTGGAGCCCGGCACCGCGTGCCTGGTCGTGATCTACGGCACGGAGCTCGGTCGCCGCATCGCGCTCGGCACCGGAGCGATCGAGTGCGGGCGCTCGATACAGACCGATATCCCGCTCGACGACGAGGCGGTGAGCCGGCGCCACGCGCGCATCTCGTGGACGGGGATGAGCTACGTTGTCCGCGATCTCGGCTCGACCAACGGCACGTACGTGAACGACATCTCCGTCGACGAGCGCGCGCTCAAGGACGGTGACCAGGTCAAGATCGGCCGGACGATCTTCAAGTTCATCCAGGGTGGGAACGTCGAGCTCTCGTACCACGAAGAGATCTACCGTCTGATGACCTTCGACGGGCTGACGCAGGTCCACAACAAGCGCTCCTTCGAGGTCGCGCTCGAGCGGGAGGTGTCGCGGGCGTGCCGTTACCACCGTCACCTCTCGCTCATCATGTTCGACATCGATCACTTCAAGAGCATCAACGACACGCGCGGCCACCTCACGGGCGACGCGGTGCTGCGCCAGATGGCCGCGCTCGCCGCCGCGAACGTCCGCCGCGACGACGTCCTCGCGCGCGTCGGCGGGGAGGAGTTCGCGCTGCTGGTCCCGGAGATCCCGCTCGACAGCGCGCGCGTCGTCGCCGAGAAGCTGCGCGCCATCGTGGAGCGCACGCCGTTCCGCTTCGAGGAGGGCGAGATCGCCGTCACGGCGAGCTTCGGCGTCGCCGCCGTGACGCCGGACGCGCCGGTCTCACCGATGGAGCTCTACCGCCGCGCCGACGAGCGGCTCTACCACGCGAAGAAGGGCGGACGGAATCGCGTGATGTGACGGCGCGCGGGCGCCGTCGGGCCGTCAGGGGGCCGGCGTGGAGCAGTCGCGCGGCACGGCACCGGCGAGGATCCACGCCGAGAGGATGTCCATCCCGTCCACGTACGGCGTGAGGGTCGGATCGCCCGGCTGCTCGGGGAAGAACCTGAACACCGGGCCCGTCTCCGGGGGCGGCATCGGCATGCCCATGACGAACGCGGCGCGCAGCCGCTCGGTCTCCTCGCGGAGCTGCTCGGCCGCCTCGCCGGTCAACGAGGGGTCGATCGCGCTCTCCCCGACGATGATCTTGTAGAGCAGGTAGCTGTTCCCCGGGTTGTTCGGATCGATGAGCGGCATGGCCCTGCCGAAGCGCTCCGGGGTCTTCTCGGCCACGTACGCGTGCTCGCCGATCTGGGTCTGGTGCGCGGCGTGCCCGATCGCCGTCTCGAGGAGCGGCGCGGCGTTGTTGAACAGCGGCGCCCCCACGCTCAGGTTCAGCCCCGCCGAGGCGTTCCCCTCGATGTGGCAGCCTATGCACGTGGCGAGGAGATACGCCGCCCCCTTCACGCAGGTGCCGCACAGCGGATCGTCGGGGCACATGGCCGCCACGCACTCCAGGTCCCGCTGGCAGTAGAAGTCGCCGCCCGGCATCCTGAACTCCGGCATCGCCTGGGGCGGGTTCGTCGCCGCGACGGTGAACTCGACGCGCACGTTGTCGCGGAGCGGCGCGCCGTCGAACGCGCGGACGCCGGACGGCGCGTCGTCGTCGACGGGCTTGAGGACCGTGAGCGCGTACCGGCTCCCCGGAACGAGGCCCTGCACGCCCTCGACCTGGCGGAGGATGACCTCGCGCTGCACGGGGTTGTACGTCGCCGCGAGCGGGATCGGGTTGAGGCAGTCCGCCTGCGTCGTGACCTGCGTGGCCAGGTCGCCCGAGAGGCACACGAAGTCCGCGAGCGCCGCGCCGCCCACGGCGCGCGGCAGCAGGAAGCGATCGAACTTGAGCACGATGCTCGCGGTCGACAGCACCTGGGTCGCGCCGGTCGGGTCGAGCGCGGTACGGACGGGCTGGTAGTTCTGGTCGAGGCTGGTCGTGGCCCGCGCCTCGATCAACTGCACAGGGGGGGCGTCGACCGGCTGGTACGAGGCCTCGCCGACGTCGCAGCCCGCCGTCGGGAGGGCTGCGAGCAGGCAGAAGGGGAGGGGAGCGAGGCGCGCCGCGCGGGCGGGCCTGCTCAGCTTTCGGCGTAGAGCGAGAGCTGCTCGCGCACCACCTTCTCGTTCACCCCGCTCTGGATGTGCTCCTTGAGACAGTCGGCCAGCGTGATCAGCATGTCGTCCACCCCCTTCTCCTCGATGAGCTTCGACAAAAGTTGGCGCGCCTCCCGTCCGTCGTCCTCGCGGAGGAAGCCCCGCACTGTCTCCAGCGTGATTTCCCCTTGGAAATCGAGATAGAGGTTGTCGATCAGGTACTTGATCAGCTCCTTCACGCCCGTTCTCCTTGGCGTTCGCGGCGATCGTTAGGGAAGCCGCGCGCACCTCGCTATACCCGTCGCCGGAAGGCCAGGGCAAGGAATATACTGACCGATTTTGACTTTTCATTGGCAACGCTGGAGGAACGTGTCGCTCGACTGATGGCACACGAGGCACGGGCGCGGGTTCCGCGAGAACGCCGTCTTGCACTTGCTCTCGAACCCGAGCGGATGCGGGTTCAGCCCCTGCCCGCCTGACGCTCCGCGGGTCGCGTGGCATGTCGCGCAGTCCCGCTCGGTGTGGCAGGAAACGCACGCATTCAGGTTTCGCTCGGCTTCCCAGGCGTGGTGCTTCGCGCTCCGCGGCGCGTTGGTCCACTCCGCCGGCGGCGGATGGAAGCGGCGCCCCGCGGGCCGGGTGGCGCTCGGCGCGTCGCGCGCCACGCCCGTCCGGCGGTGGCAATCTGCACAGAACGTCTGCTGCTGATGGCAGCTCACGCAGCGCGGATTGTCCTGTCGGGCCGCCTGCGCGTGCATCGAGAGGAAGTCGTTCGGGTGGACGTTGCGCGGACGGACCTTCCCGTCGTGGCAGTCGGTGCAGTAGTTGTCCGTGTGGCACGTCCCGCAGAAGGCGCTGTCGTTCGCGGCGATCTGCTTGTGCCGCTCGAGCCAGTCGGGCGTGTGCCCCGCGTTGTGGAGCCACCGGGGCGGAAGCAGATCGCCCGTGGCGAACGCGGTCACGAGCCGCCCGTCGGGGCGCGTCAGGTGGCAGACATCGCAGTCGCTCTTCGCGTCGCCCTGGGCCGCGCCGCTCATGTTGTGGCAGCTGAAGCAGCCAGCCATGCGGGGCAGTTGCTCCCGGGTGGCGAGCTCGAGCTGGTCGACCCGGCCGTGGCACTGGCTGCACTTCATGTTGCGGTCCACGTGCTTCTGGTGCGGGAAGCGGAGGTTCGCGTGCGGCAGCACGAGCGGCGCCACCTTGCCGCCGTTACCAGCGTCCTCGCCGATGTGGCAGTAAGCGCACTGCCCGTTCTCGTTCGTGCCGGCCTTCACCTGGGTGAGGTCGGAGTGATCGACGTCGTGGCAGTTGTCGCAGGTCTGGCCCGGCCTCGGCAGCAGCCGGTCCGACACCGCGTTGCTCGTGTAGGCCGCCGCGTGGCACGACTTGCACGTCTGCCGGAGCCCCTTGACGTGCTTCTTGTGGTTGAAGCGGATCGTCAGCGTCTGCGGGGGGTAGATCTCGTCGCTCGGGATCGGCGTCGCGCTCGTCCCGGGCGGCATCCACGCCAGCGGCACCTCCGCGTCGCCGGGCATCGGGTGCAGGCCCGACGTGTACCCGCCGGGCGGCGGCTTCGCGCCCGCCTCGCCCTGGGTCCCCTCCTCGGCGTCGTCCGCGCCCTCGGCGGCCTCCTCGCCCTCGTCCTCCGCCGCCGCCGACGGCTTCGGCTGGGCGGCCGCCTCGGGGCCCACGATCGCGAGCGCCAGCGCGCCCAGGCACGCGACGATCGCGACCCACCCGGGGACGAACCTCGCCTCGCTCCGCCGCGCGCCGCGCCGGCCGTCCTGCCCTGCGTCCACGCGCTGGCCGTCCTGTCCTGCGTCCATCCGATCCTCGCTCACGGCGCCACCCGCAGGTTCACGAGGCCGACGACCCGGAAGCGCTGGCCCACCAGCCGATTCATGTCGTGCTCCCACTCGAGCTTGAAGTCAGCGGCCTCACCCGGCCGGTACCCGGCCCCGAGGACATACCCGAACGACGTCGCGCCCCGGTCCGGCCTGAGCGGGTCCTCCCAGTTGTACAGCGACACCCGCGCTCCGAGCGCGTAGCGCTGCCCGTGCAGCCGCTTCTCTCCCGAGAGATCGGCCCCCGTCCGCCGCCCGCGCTCCCCGGTCTGCAGCATCCCGCGGAGCTCGACCGACGTCGTGCGCGTGCGGTAGCGGCCCGCGAGGTTCGCGAGCACGTCGGTCGTGATCGTGGCGGCGCGGTTGTTCTCGTCGCGCGCGTAGTCCTCGAGATCGCTGTCGCTCGACGGATCGAGCACCGTCGTCCCGAGGCAATCTCGCTGAAGCCCCTTGAGCTCGCACTGATCGGCGCCGAACTCCTCCGGGTTCCCCTCGGCGATCCACATCCGCGTGCCGCCCCAGGCCGCGAGGTCCACCTCCCGGGTGATGTCGATCGCCGCCCGCCCCGTGATCGTGGTGATGGGATCGTGGGTGAACCAGTTCCAGATCGAGTCGGCGTCGAACGTCGGAACGAAGTAGTCGACGTCCGCGCCCAGCGTGACCCGGCTGCCCGCGTAGACCTCGAGGCCGCCGTAGAACGAGCCGACGAGCTGGTTGTAGAAGTCGTAGGTGACCCCGCCCTTGATCCCGCCGAGATCCGGCTTGTTGATGTCGGCGGCGTACCCGAGCCGATCCTGCGAGACACGCGAGCCATCGACCGTGCGGACCGCCCCGCTCTGGTCCTGGAACTGCCGGCTGACCGTGGTCCCCAGGTTGTAGACGCGCCGGTAGGTGAGCCGGCCGTGGACGAAGCTCGGACCGGCGCTCTCCAGCGCGACGCCGAAGGCGGGGGCCAGGCCGGCCTCGTGGTACGACGGGTAGTCGGCCGCGCTGCCGGGCTGGGTCTTGTCGCTGCCGAAGCCGCGATGGCTGCCGCGCCACATCCCCTGGCGCTCGTAGCGCGACGTCGAGAGCGGCAGTCCGCCGCGCTGCTCGAGGCCGCCGTACGCCTCGAGCTGGACGTAGTAGGGCGTCGTCACCCGGAGGAGCGCGCCGTCGAACGACCACCAGCCGAGCACGTCGCTCACGTACTGCCGGCCGACCCGGAAGCCGAGCCAGCCGCTGGCGACCTTCCGGCCCTCGAAGTACGCGTACATCAGGTCGAGCGGCGCCTCCTGGAGCCCCGGGACGAAGCGAGAGCCGCCCGCGACGCTGTAGTCGGTCTCGCCGCCCTGATAGGGGCCTTCGAGGTGGCCGTTCACCCCGAAGTCGGCGTCGAGCCGGAGCCGCAGGGTCGCCGAGTAGTCGGCCTCCCCTGGAGCAGAGTCGCCCTGGAGGTTGTAGACGGCGAGCCCCAGCGTCTGCAGGAGGCGCCGCCGCTCGATGTTCGTGTTCCCCCAGGGGCTCGCGACCTCGTAGGCCTGGACGCCCGTGGTCGACTCGACCTCGAAGTCGGCTGCGGCCGCGCCGCGCGGCGCGAGCGCGCAGGGCAACAGGCAGGCAGCGGCCAGCGCGCGCGGCAGCGAGACGCACCGCGCGCTTCGTGGGGGCGTTGCTGGCCGCGCCCCGCCGGAGCGATGGCGCGGCTCAGGGCGTCGTGACGGGAGCTCCGCCATCGACGAGCGGTGCTCAATCACGGACTCTGCGCTCGCTTTCCTGTGGTGCGGGCCGGCGTGTGCGGCCTCCGCTCTCAGCAGCCGCCGAGGGCTGAACAAGCATGAGGCGGAGTTTCGTCCACGCGCGGCGATGCTGTCAACCGGATCGCAGGACGAGCAGCCCTGTCACAAAAGCGCGCTGTCAGCCGTAGCCGGCGCCCTTCCGGAGCTTGCCGTCCGGGCCGACGCTGAAGCCGTTCGAATCCTGGAGCGCCTGGTTCGCGCTGCCCCGCAGCTCGGCCGGGACCGTCCAGCCCCGGCCCATCAGGCCCTCGGCCACCTTGTTCTTCACCCGCACCGACTCCTCGGCGGGCAGCATCTTCACCAGCGCCGGCACGCTCGCCTCGTTGTCCTGGGAGAAGATGGTTTGCACGGCGTGGAACCGGACCGTCTCGTTGACGTCCTCGAGGAACCGCTCCACCGCGATCCGCACGTCGTCGCCCTTGATGTCGCCCAGCGCGACGATGAGCTGCTGCTTCGGCTCGACGTTGCGCGCGTACTCGGTGTCGAACCGATCGAGCAGTCGGACGAGCTCGGCGCGGTAATCCGCCTCATCGAGCACCTCCCGCAGGACCTTGAGCGGCCAGGTGAGCGCCTCGGCCTTGAGGCAGAACTCGACCACGGCCGGCACCGCGTCCTTGCCGGCGTCCACGATCCCCCGGAACGCCAGATCCTTCTCTTCCTGATCCGTGATCGAGGGATCGATCGAGAACGTGAAGCGCCGGAGGAGCGCCGCCGCCGCGTCGGCGCTCTTCATCCCGGCGAGCGACTGGATGGCGTCGAGGCGGTCGTACGTCTGGGCCCGCTTGTCCGCGACGACCTTGGCCAGACCGGCCACCTTCTTGTCGGAGGAGGCGCCTCCGGCGGGGGGATTGCTCTTCTTGGAGAGAAAATCGAAAATACCCAACGCTGACCTCTGGTGGCTGTCCCGCCGCCGCGGTCCAATCTACCCGGCGTAGCTGTCGGCATCCACCGCCGAGGGCCGATTTTACGGCCCCGGCAGGTGCGATCCTCGCCCGGCTTGCGCCGGACGAGCCGGCCCGGTCACGCCGAGCCGGCGCAGCCGTCTACTCCGTCGTCTTGATGGCGGTGGGGAATTGAATACTCAAACTCACGGTCACCATGCTGGTGAAGTGGAATTCGCGATCCTTGTCGTCCACCTTGTTGTCGGGGAACGCCTCGTCCGTGCCGAGCCCGTGGTTGTCGAAGCCCGAAGTATTCCACGCGAACGGTAGGGCGCGCCACTCCGCGCCGAAGCCGATGAAGTCCGACGGGTAGAAGTTCAGGCCGAGGCCGAACGTCGGCGCGAAGGCGAGGCGGCTCTCGAGCCCGAAGGTGGTCGCGCAGTTCTCGCTGCACTGCTTGCGCTCCTTCACCCCGACGGCCGCGTAGCCCGCGAAGAAGTTCACGTCCGTGTCCACGAAGAGCTCGGCGAACAGCGCCAGCTTGCCGCGGAAGGGCACGAACGTGAGCTGCGGGGCCGCGACCCACTGGATCTGAGCGAGCTGATCCTTCGTGAGATCGCCCCGCGTCAGGTTGACCCGGGTCAGCTGGCACTCCTTCGTGAACGACCGGTTGGTGCAGTCGCGCGCGTCGATCGCCACGCGCTGGAGCTCGTCCGTCAGCCCGGTGTTGTACTGGAACCCGTAGCCGCCCCAGGCGCCGATGCCGAACCAGTCCGTGAGATGGTAGGTGAGGCGCATGCCCGGCATGATCGTCCGCCGGTACTCGTCCAGCAGCGTGAACGACGCGCCTGGAGCGACCTCGAACCGCCCGTCGCGGTGGAGCCGGAGCTTCCGCACGGCGGGCGCACCGGCCAGAGGGCCCGTGAGCTGAATCTCCTGCGCCTCCGCGGGCGCAGCCGTCATCAGAAGTGCACAGCCGGTAAGCCCTGCCACCATGGTGCAGAGGCTCTGGACGAATCGACGCATCATGCCTGTCCCCGTCTTTGGCTGAATCATCCTCATGTCACGCGCTCGGCGTCCGCGCGTCCCCACGTCCAAAGGCCTCACTTTGGCAGCCGGTATTCCCAGGAGAACGGCAGGAAGACCGAGAACCCGACCTGTGCCTGCACGTTGTTGGTGAAGCTGTTCCCCTCGGCGAGCCACGTGCTCCTGTCCTGGGCGCGACCCTGAGCGACGCTGGGGTTCTCGAGTTCGTCGAAGAAGATGTAGTCGCTGACCTCGGCCATCGCCGCGAACCAGCGGTTGAAGAAGATGCGGATCCCGCCGCCGACGTGGAACGCGAGCTTCGGCTTCCAGTCGAAGGTGCGGTTGTCCGGATCGACGACGGCGATGGGCCGCGTCGAGATCGCGCCGACACCGCCCAGTACGTAGAAGTCGTAGTGGAAGATGAAGTCGCTGAATCCTGCGAACTTGCCGTACGCGGGGACGTACGTGAAGTTCGCATTCGCGTTCCACTGATACTCGGTGACCGGCTCACCGATACGGGCCGCCCTGCTCGTCTGGAAGTTGAAGTCCGACGGGGTGTTGAGGCCGCCGTACCAGTTGCCGTTGACCCCGATCGCGAGGACGTTGGTCAGGTACCAGTTGATCGCGAGCCCGGGGCCGTTGTGACCGACGAACTGGTCGTTCATCGTCAGGCCGAAGTACGGGTTCACCTCGAAGCGGTGATAGCGCAGCGCGTAGATCTGCTGCACCGCGTAGGTCTCATTGTTGAGGTCCTTCGCGGCTTCCTTGTTCAAGTCGATCGTGGGACACGCCGACGGGTCGATCTTGCAGATGTCCCCGAGCCCCGCCTCATCGCCTTCCCCCTCGGCCGGGGCCTCGGGGGCCTCCGCCGGCTCCGTGCCCTCGGCAGGAGTCTCTGGCTCGTCGAGGTTGATTTCCTTGGGTTGCTCTTTTGGCTGAGCCGACGCCGTGAGCGGCACCGCGACCAGCGCAGCCGCAACGAGAAGCCCCACGCGAGCCTGGTTCATCGCCATCCCTTCCGAAGTCCGTGCGATGCGAGCGATCGATCGCCCAGGTAGTACAGCTTCCTAACTACTCGAATTTATTAATTAATTCGGTCAACCGCCAAGCCCGACGGACTATATCACGCCGAAAATCAAAGGATCAACAACCAAATCCTTTTGCCACGGACGACCGTGGCGGGCCGCCTGACGGACCGCCTGGTCGACTCGGGCCGACCAGCGGATGGACTGCAACATCACCGCGGGCTCGGATCCGCCCATGTGCGTGCGACCGGGGTACATGACGATGGCGGCTCCTGTCGGGTCAGCGGCGCGGGCGCGGCGGCCCGAGGCCACCGGGACCATCGCCCGTTTCTTGGACCGCTGTCGAGAAAAGTGATTGGGAGGTGACGCAAAGATCGCTCGCGCCGCGCGGAGCGGCGCGAGCTCGTCAGGCGGCGGCGTCCTCGGCGCCGCTCGCGCGGCCGAGCATCGCCTCGACGAACTCGTCGGGCTCGAACTCGCGGAGGTCCTCCGCGCGCTCGCCGATGCCGACGTAGCGGACCGGCAGCCCGTGCTCGGCGCAGATGCCGAGGATGACGCCGCCCTTGGCGGTGCCGTCGAGCTTCGTCAGCACGATGCCCGTGATGGGCAGCGCCTCCTTGAAGAGCGCGGCCTGCTGCATGGCGTTCTGTCCGTTCGTGGCGTCGAGCACCAGCAGCGTCTCGTGGGGAGCCCCCTCGAGCGCCTTGTTCATCGTGCGCGCGACCCGGGCCAGCTCCTCCATGAGGTTCGTCTTCGTGTGCAGCCTGCCCGCGGTGTCGGCGAGCACCACGTCGGCGCCCGTGTCCTTCGCCTTCTGGATCGCGTCGAAGATCACCGCGCCCGGGTTCGCTCCGTCCTTGCCGCGCACGACCTCGCAGCCGACGCGCTTGCCCCAGACGTTGAGCTGCTGCACCGCCGCCGCGCGGAACGTGTCGCCCGCGGCGAGCACCACCGTCTTGCCCTCGGCCTTGAGCTGCGTCGCGAGCTTGCCGATCGTGGTCGTCTTGCCCACGCCGTTGACGCCGACGACCATGACGACGGTGGGCTGCGTCTTCAGCGAGAGCCCGCCGCCAGCGCCGACGCGGAGGATCCGCTTCGCGTGCTCGCGCAGCGCGTCCCAGACCTTGTCCGTGTCGGCGAGCTCGTTCCTGCTGAGCGCCGAGCGGATCTCGTCGAGGAGCAGCTCTGTCGTCTTCACGCCGACGTCCGAGGTCAGCAGCACCTCTTCGATCTGCTCGACGACGTTGGGATCGATCTCCTTCTTGCCGGCGAACAGGGCCTTGAGCCGGCCGAAGAACCCCTCGCTCTCGCGCACCTTGGTGAGGCCCCTGCGGAGCCCCTCGATGTCCCGCTTGCGCGCGCCGGGGGGCGTCGTCTCCCGCGCGGGCCGCGCGGCCGGCTTGACGACCGGCGCCTCGACCACGGGGGGAGCCTCGTCCACCACGGGCGCCGCGGCCTCGGGCGCCGCCTTCTCGGCGGCGGGCGGCACGAGGGGCACCTCGATGGGGAGGGGCGCCGCGACGGGCGGCTCCTCCCGCGGCGAGGGCTCCTTCGCCTTGGCCCGAGGCTCTTCCGCCGCCGCCGCCTTCGGGGGGCGCGGCTTGTCGGTCGGCTTGGCGGCGGGCTGCTTCGCCTTCTCCGGGAGCTTCTTCGGTTCGGGGGGCGCTTCGATCTCGGGTGGCGCCGCCTTCTTCGTGATGAAGTAGACGATCGCCGCCACCACGACGAGGCCGACGATAATTAGGGCGATTTCCACGTTGGCGTTCTCCGGCGAGGGAGCCGACTATATGGGACGCTCCCCATACGTCAACGTGCGCTCGCGGGGGGCGCCCGATCCGGCCAACGAAACTGCAGGTCGGCGCGGCGGCGGGGCCGCCGCCGCGCGCCGCCAGGCTCACGGAGGAGCGAGCTGCGAGACGCCCGGCTTCGGCTCCGACGCGCCGAGGTCCTGCTCGACCCGCTCGTCCACGGGATCGGGGCCGAAGGCGGCGTGCTCGACCCGGGTCGCCCACAGCTCCACCTCGTGCTGCTGGGCCCTGCTCGCCGCGCGGCGCACGTGCCCGGGCGTCGGCTCCGGCGGACCCTCGAACGGGGCGCCCTGCCGCCGCGCCCAGCGGACGAGGCGGTCGAGCACGGCGCGGCGCCGCGTGACCAGCGCGATACCCAGCTTGCTCGGCGGCGGGAGCGCCTGCTCGTAGCTGCTGTGCGTCGACGCGCGGACGACGAGCTTCGCGTCGCTCCGGTGCGGCGCCTCGATCGAGAACTCGCCGCCGTCGTCGGTCACCGCGCGCGCGACGACGCCGCTGCCGTCGAACGCGGGCACCACGATCGTGAGCTCCGCCTGCGCGATCGGCGCGCCGTCATGGGCGTCGGAGACGACGCCGCGCCAGCCGGTCGCGTCGTCGATCGGCCCCATGATCCGCACCCCCGCGCGGCCGGGCGGCGCGGCGGGCTTCTCCTCGCTGGCGCGCTCCGCCGCGCGCTTCGGGGCGCGCCGCCAGCCGCCGAGCACCCAGCCCGCGATCGCGAGCACGGCGGCGGCGAGCGCGACCTGCCGCCACACGCCGGGGCCCGTGACGGGCACGTCGATCGCGAGCTCTGCGCCGGGGATCCACCACGGGGCGGCGGGCACGTAGCGGAGCGAGATCGGCTCGGTGCCCTCGCGCTCGGCGGTGAACGCGGCGATGACCCGCGCCTTGCCGGAGGTGACGGCGGCCGCGCCGACGGGCTCGCCGGCGCGCAGCGCCTCGACCACGCCGCCCTCGACCGGGCCGCGCGACGAGCGCACGTCGACCTCGATCGGCACTCCGTCCTCCGCGCGCGCCGGCTCGACGGGGCGGGAGAGCGCGAGCGTGACCTGCGCGTACCGGACGATCCCCTGGCTGACGCTCGCCTTCGCGAGCACGTCGGTCCCCTCGAAGCGCGCGCGCAGCACGCCCTGCCCGGCGCCGCCGAGGCTCTCCGTCGCGAGCTCGAACCGCGCCCTGCCGTCGCCGCCGGTCGGCGCCTCGGCGAGCTTCGCGCCGCGCTCGTCCTCGAGCGCTACGGCGAGCCGCTCGCGCTCGAACGGCGCGCCGACCGCGAGCGCGCCGCTGCGCTCGATCCGGAGCGCGACGGTGACGTTGAGGGTGGGGCGATCGAGGTCGACGGCGTCCACCGGCGGATCGAACCGGAGGATCACCGGCGCGAGCGGGGCCGCGTGCGCCTCGATCGGGATCTTCGCCTCGGCCGGCTCGTGGAGCTTCCCTCCCGCGAAGCGGACGCGCAGCGTCGCGTCGGCGAGCGGCGCGCGCCCCCGCAAGCAGAACGCGCCCCGATCGTCGGTCGCGATGACGTACCCGCCCTGCGACGCGCGGTGCTCGCGCGCGCGGGCCGCGCCGTCGGCCGCGCACCCCTCGGCCGGCGGCAGGTCCACCGGCGCGCCGCCGCTGGAGATCGCCTCGATGGAGAGCGGCGCCTCCGCGATCGCGCTCCGCGCGTCGTCGACGACGCTGCCGCGCACGACGAACCCGCCGGGCTCGGTCCACGCGACCGCGTCGATCTGCGCGCTCCCCCGCACATGGATGCGGAGCGGCGCACCTTGCGTCTGCGCGTGCGCCAGGGGCGCCGCGGCGAGCGCGGTCGTCGCGAGGAGCACCCCCGGCCACCTCCGTCTCACGCGGCCCATCTCCCGAAAGCCTCCGGCGAGCTCCTCGTCATGATCGCGCATTATTCGTCACGCCGGCAGCGCCCGGGCAAGGAGAAGCGGCCACGTCGCGGTTCTGAGCTCGAGCCTGCCCGCCTGGCCGTCGCCCTGGCGGCGCGCGCGAGCGCGGACGTAAGCGGACGTGAGCGGACGGTGCACGTCGAAGATGTCGACGCGTCGGCACGGCGCGTACGGTGCGTACGGTTGATAGATAAGTGGATGGTGATGTCGTGTTCGCCCTGCTCCACCATGGCTCATCGCCTTGAAGCCCCGCGCGCAGGGCGCGTCAAACCGTTCAGTTCGGCGGCAGCGAGGAGCGAGCGAATGCAAGGCAAAAGTGCGAGCGTGTGCGCACCAGATTTCGAGGGCAGGCACGATCATCCGATCGCCACGGCGGCGATGCGCTCGTGTATCGTCGGACGTGGAATGCGTCGCCCCTCTCCTGTGCTCGTGTTGCTGGTTGTGGCGCTCGTACTCTCGCTGATCCCCACGAGGCTCTACGCGGAACAGCGCACGAGCTACCTCGCCGAGCAGCTCAAGGCCAACGACGACTACCGCGTGCGCACGCAGGCGGCGCTGGCGCTCGGCGCGTCGGGGGACGACGCGGCGACGAAGCCGCTCTGCGACGCGCTCTCGGACGCCAACGCGTCGGTCAAGGTCGCGGCGGCCGCGGCGCTCGGCAGGCTCGGCAAGCCCGCGGGGCTCGCGTGCCTGCAGCGGGCCGAGGGCCGCGAGCAGACGCCGGCCGTCAAGTCGCAGATCCAGAAGTCGATCGCGACACTCTCGTCGGGCGGCGCGGGCGGCGCGGTGGCGCCGCCTCCGCCGGGCGCGGACACGAAGTACTACGTGGCGATCGAGATCACGAACAAGAGCGGCCGCCCCGAGTCCGAGATCGAGCCGCTCCTCCGGGCCGCGATGCAATCGAAGATCCTCGCGAAGCCCGGCTACGCCGTCGCGCCCAAGGGCGAGACGGTGGCTCAAGGCAAGAAGATTCTGAACGGCAAGAAGCTGAAGGGCTTCTACCTGCTCGCCACGGTCGAGCCGGCCGTGTACCAGGGCGGCAACCTCACCCAGGTGGTCCGCGTCAGCATGTGGACCTATCCGTCCAAGTCGCTCCAGGGTGAGTTCGCGCCCAAGCTCACGCAGAGCGGCACCCCAAAGAAGGACGTCCAGAGCGAGAACGTCCTGATGAAGATGTGCGTCGAGAACGCGGTCGAGACCTTCCAGAAGGTCGCCGCGTCGCTCTGACGCATCATCGCTGCTCGACATTGGCTTTTTCAGTGCGTCACGACCCCTGTCATCTCCAGCCAGCTTCGAGGATCCCATGAGCGACGCTTCCAGCACGGCCCCGCAGACCTCCGCGCCGGAGGTCAGAGCGCGCTACCAGCGGAGCGCGCGGAACTACCTGCTCGATCAGAGATTCCAGCTCAAATACACGGGGTTCCTCGTGGGGATCAGCCTTGCGCTCTCCGTCGCGCTCGGGGTCCTCCTGTGGACCGCCAGCTCGAAGATCATCGAGCAGAGCCGCAGCGCGGTGCAGCAGGGGCAAGAGACCGTCCGTCAGGGTCAGGAGACCGTCAAGCGTGGCCAGGAGGTGCTCGTCCAGAGCCGCCGGGTCAGCGAGGTCGTCGCGATGAACATCGCGAAGGAGTACAAGGACGACCCCGAGCTCGCGAAGACCTTCGGCGAGGCCGCGCAGCGCGACGAGAGCAAGCTGAAGGACGAGCAGGCGCGGCTCGAGCGCGACGCGGCGATGCTGCAGCAGCGCGCCGAGGCGCTCGGGCAGCAGGCCGCCGAGGTCGCGCAGAACCAGCAGATGCTGCTCCGCCTCATCGTCGCGCTGCTGTCGTTGCTCGTCCTCGGCGTCGGCGTGGCGGGCATCGTCTTCACGCACAAGATCGCCGGCCCGATCTTCAAGATGAAGCGCCTGCTCCGCCAGGTCGGCGAGGGCAAGCTGGTCGTGCGCGAGCGGCTGCGGAAGGGCGACGAGCTTCAGCACTTCTTCGAGGCGTTCGAGAAGATGGTCGAGGATCTGCGGGCGCGCCAGCAGGCCAAGATCGCCACGATGGATGCGGTCCTCGAGAAGCTCGAGGCGGACGCGCCCGCCCAGAAGGCCTCACGCGAGATCGACCCCGAGGGCCTCGCGCAGCTCAAGCGCCTCCGCACCGAGATGCAAGAGCAGCTCGACGCCTGACCGCGATCGCGCGCGGCGCGCGCCCGCGCAGCAGCATCGAAATCGCCCCGAAATCAACCCGAAAATCGACACCGCAGCGATCGCTGGCTGCGTACATTCCTCCGGGCCCCAGCGCCGCCGCGCCGCGCTAGAAGGCGGCTTTGATGTGCTCGATCTTCGTCTCGCCGTTGGGGAGGAACGTCACCGACGCGGCGTCGAAGCGCATCCGCTCCACGCCGCGCACACGCGAGAAGCGGGCACGCCAGAGCTGCTCGCCCGCGCGCCGCACGCGGGCGCGCTTGCCGGCGTCGATGCTGTCGAGCGCGCGCACGTACGAGCCGGCGCCGCGCGTCCGCACCTCGATGATCGCGATGACGGGGCCGTCGCGCGCGATCACGTCGATCTCCAGCCGACCGACCCGCGCGTTGCGCGCGACGACCTCGATCCCCTGCGCCGCGAGGTAGGCGACGACGGCGTCCTCCGCGCGCGCCCCGAGCGCCCTCCGCGCGTCGTCGCGCTCGGGAGGCCGCGGCGCTCCTGCTCGCGCCGCGCGCCCCGGGCGCCGGCCTTCGTGTGAATCGGATTCGTCGTCTGAGGGGAGGGTGCTGCCGGCCTGATCGGCCGGCGCTCGTCGAGGGCTGCGCGGGGGGCGGCCGCCCGTCACCCGGTGCCTACGGCGTGCCTTCGCACTGTTCCGAGTTGTAGCGGCCCTGCACCTGGCCGCAGTCCTGCTCCTTCTCGAACACGGAGCCCTCCTTGATGCAGTACTTGCCGGTGATGTTCGGGTCCCCGAGCCCGACGTTCGGGCGGATCTCGGCGCACTCGAAGCCCTGCGGGCACGTGCAGAAGTTGAAGTTCGGGTCGGGATCCTCGCCTTCGGCCACGCCGCACCGGCAGGAGCAGTACACCGCCTGCTCCGCGTTCCGGTCCGAGTCGGCGGCGCACTGACCGCAGACCGGCGACGCGACGGGATCCGTGGTCCCCGGCACGCAGCACGCCTTGCCCGCGTTCTCCGCCGCGGACTTGGTCGGGTCCTGGCAGCCGGTGATGTTGTCGTGGCAGATGTGCAGCGTGCAGACGCCGTTCTCGCCGCAGGTCCAGTCCGCGCTCGGGCAGTCCTGGGGGCCGGAGCACCGGCAGAAGGCGCCGCCCGGATCGCACATGCCGCTGAGGCACTGCCCGACGCCGCGATCGTCCCTCGTCGGGTCGCAGTCGGGCGCGTAGGTCCCCGAGGGCCTGCAATCTTCGCACGTCCCGGGCTGCTGGGGGTTACAGGTCGGCGGCGCCTCCTGGCCGAGCGGGCAGCTCACGCGCCCCTGGAAGTGGTTCACGAGGCAGATCCGCGTCTGGCACTGGAAGGACCGCGATTCGATGTTCTCTTCCGTCACCTTGAAGCCAGCGAACTGCGGATCGTACTCGTCTTCAGGCAGGCACGGGTCGCCCACGCCGCCGCTTTCACACGCGGAGGGCAGGCTCGCCATAGCGACGACGCTGAGCAGGCCGAGCAGGCCGGACAGAATGGAACGGGTCATCAGAACGTGCTCCTTCGGCGGCGGTGCGCGCCATCGCCTCGGCAGAGGCGCGCGGACGGGAGGCAAGAAAACGCTCAAGTCGAGGTGCTCAAAGGCACAACGTCAGCGGTTGGACCCTAGACGAAGGGCGCCTGGAGCGTCAACAGCCGGATGGAGCGCGCCACCGCCGACGTGGGGGCCGTCGCCCGCGCGGACCGTTCGACCCCGCCCCCCGTCGCTCCCTTGGCAGCGGCCGGTCACCGGCCCGCCGTGACGCGCCGGCGCGTCGAGCCCTTCAAGGAAGCGAGCGCGCATCGGTTCTATAATTCCACCCTCGACTGCTACGCAGTGCGCCACCCCAAGCTCGACGCGGGGCCTGGTGTCTGAGGGCGGGAATGTAGAGCAGGCCGACCGTTGGCATCGCTTGACAAGCCGCGCGCCACAATCCTACCATCCCCGGCCACACGCAAGTATCCGTTGATTCTCATTGAACTTTTTGGTTCTCGACCGAGTCGCCTCGGGGGTCTACGGCGCGCGCTTCCGGTGTGTGGAGCCGCGAACGGGGCGAAGGGGCCACGATCTTTACGTCGCCGAAAGCGAGGAACGACGATGCGGAACCGGGTGGCGAGTATCTGCCTTGTAGCTTCTGCCCTGTTGCTCACCCCCGCCATGGGGCATGCGCAGGGCAAGGGTAAGCCCGTCGCGGCTGAAAAGGCGGACGCCAAGGGCGGCACGAAGCCCAACAAGGAGATCAACCTCGACGAGGATGCTGGCCCCGTGACCGCGGGCCAGATGACCGAGCAGGCGGCCCAGGGCAAGCGGCTGTTCGACAGCGAGCGGTGGAGCGACGCCGCGCTGCAGCTCAAGCGGGTCGTCGACGGCGACACGGGCGACGACGAGGGCAACCGGCAGATCGCGCAGTACCACCTCGCGATCGCGCTGTACCGGCTGCAGTTCTACCAGGCGAGCTACGCGATCTTCTCGCAGATCGCCGACAAGCCGAACCACCTGAAGTTCAACGAGACGCTGCTCTGGCTGTCCAAGCTCGCGACGCAGCTCCCCGAGCCGGCGGACATCATCGAGCGCGTCGGCAAGTACAAGACCGAGCAGATCGCGCGGTTCAACAACCCCCAGCAGCGCGACCTCTACTGGCAGCTCAACTACCTGCTCGGCCGCTACAAGTACCGGAACCGGAACTACGAGGAGGCCATCAGCCTCTTCGCCAAGGTCGACCCCAACAGCAAGTACTACGTCCAGGCCCAGTTCTTCAGCGGCATCTCGTACGTGCAGCTCCGCAAGTCGGTGCCGGCGGTCAAGTCGTTCCAGCGGATCGTCCAGGCCATCGACGACGGCGTCGAGGGCGTCGAGGACGAGGCGCGCATGCGCGACCTCGCGTTCCTCTCGATGGCGCGGACCTACTACTCCGCCTCAGTCCGCCTCGACGACAACAACGTCCCGACGATCGACGCCGCGAAGCTCTCGGCGGCGGTCAAGTACTGGAACCGCGTCGACGTCGCGAGCGAGTACTGGCTGGACAGCCTCTTCGAGCAGTCCTGGGCGTACTTCATGGCCGGGCTGTACCCGCAGGCCCTCGGCAACATCCACACGATCGAGTCGCCCTACTTCCCGAACTCGTTCTACCCCGAGGCCGACATCCTGAAGGCCGTCGTCTCGTTCACGATCTGCCAGTACGGCGACGCGACCATCACCGTCGCGAAGATGAAGAAGAAGTACGAGCCGATCAAGAAGGAGCTCGAGGCGATCCTGAACCGGTTCCAGGGCGAGGGGAACGAGGAGCGCTTCTTCCAGTTCCTGAAGGACGTGGGCGCCGGCAAGGCCAACCTGTCCCCGACCGTCCGCCCGATCGTCGAGAATGCGCTCTCGGATCGCCAGCTCCGCCGCAACATGGAGTACGTGCGCGTGCTCGACGAGGAGGCGGCGCGGTTCAAGCAAGCGCCCGCGAACTTCCGCAACTCCCCGGTGGGCAGCGAGGTGACCGACGCCCTCGAGTTCGCGCGGAGCCTCGCGATCCGGAACGCCGGCACGCTCGGACGGGAGCGCTACCAGCGCAACCTCGACGAGCTCAACGAGCACCTCCGCGACTCGTCGAAGATCCTCATCGACATCACCGCGGCCGAGCGGAACAAGCTCGATCAGCAGGTCGTCAGCGGGCAGCTCTCGAAGGAGGACGCGCTCACGTACGGCGTCGTCAAGCCCGACGACGAGCACGTGCTCTGGCCGTTCGACGGCGAGTACTGGCGCGATGAGCTGGGCTTCTACCGGCAGGTCGTGACGTCGAAATGCAGCAAGTGAGACGATTCATCATGGTTGGCCCCGCGGCCTTGGTCCGCGGGGCAGGCAGCGCTTCCTCACGGGGGTCCGTGGCGGAGGGACGGAGATGGAGATGAAGCAGTCGAAGTTCAGTGTACTGCATGCGCTCCGCGCGGCGGCAGGCACGTTGGCCGTCGCGGCGTGCGCGGTCACGGCGAGCCCCGCGTCCGCGGCCGACGCATGCATCACGCAGCCCGCGAAGGACGCGATCGCCGCCTGTCCGGGCGGCAAGCTCCAGGTGTCGGCCGGAAAGAAGCCGCAGGTCAGCTTCAAGTCGGCCCCCACCGGGATCAACCTGAAGAAGCGTGACGACCTCACGAAGCCCGCCAACCCGACCGCCTCACAGGCGTCGGCGCAGCGCGACGAGCGGCGGAATCGGCTCGCCCCGAAGGTGCGGAGCCTGCTGATCACGGAGATCCAGGGCCTCGAGGGCCTGTACGCCTCGACGCCGAAGAACGCGCCGGATCGGCCGAAGCTGATGCGGCGCCTCGCCGAGGGCTACGTCGAGCTCGAGTCGGCGGCCTTCCGCGACAAGACCGAGGGGCAGATCAAGGCCGACGAGGCCAAGCGGAAGAACCCGAAGGCGGTCGCCGGCCTGCGGGCGGAGATCGCCAAGGCCGACAAGATCCTCGTCGCCGCGCGGAAGAGCGCGATCAAGTACTACACGAACCTCAAGACGCAGTACCCGAAGTACTGCCAGAGCACCAACGCGGCCGACCCCGCGAAGAGCACGGGCTGCACGGACGAGGTCCTCTACTACCTCGCCTACGAGTACGAGCAGGCGCAGCAGCTCGAGGACGCCCGCAAGGTCTACTTCGAGCTCATCAAGAACTGGCCGAACTCGAAGTACATCCCGAACGCGTACCTCGCGTTCGGTGAGCTCTTCTTCAACGAGGCGCAGGGCGACCCGTCCAAGTGGGACCTCGCCGAGCAGTCGTACGTCAAGGTCACGCAGTACCCGCCGCCCGAGAACAAGGTGTGGGGCTACGCCCACTACAAGCTCGGGTACGTCTACTGGAACAAGGGCGACTTCGCCCGCGCGATCAGCGAGTTCAAGAAGACGATCGAGTACGGCCAGCAGTACCAGCAGATGCCGAACGCGGCCCAGCTCGCCGTCTCCGCGCGCCGCGACATCATCCCGGTCTACGCGCTCGCCGGCGACCCGCGGAAGTCCCATGACTTCCTCCGGCCGCTCAGCGGCGACGCGAGCGGCAGCTCCGAGAAGACGTTCAAGATGATGGACGATCTCGGGCAGAACTACCTCGACACCGGTCATTACAAGGAGGGCATCGAGCTCTACACCGACCTGATGACCCGCGACCGGGGCCCGAAGTACTGCGTGTACCAGGGGCACATCGCCGAGGCGACGCTCGCCATGAAGTCTGGCAACAAGGACCAGATCATGGAGGTGCTCGGGCGCCAGCTCGACGTCCACAAGAAGTTCGAGACCGAGGGGCACCCGGCGGACGCCAAGCTGAAGTGCTCGAACATCACCGCCGGGCTGCTGACCGAGACGGCGATGGCCTGGCACCTCGAGGCGGTGGGCTCGGGCGGCGTGCGCGGCACCGGCGACAAGAAGACGATGCAGCTCGCCGCGCAGCTCTACGACAAGGTCGTCAACAACTTCAAGCAGGAGCAGTTCGCCAGGTTCGAGTTCCCCCGCATCCTGAAGGAGGACTGGCCGAACATCTTCAAGATCAAGTACGCGATGGCCGACCTTCTGTACTTCCAGAAGGACTGGGCCAAGTGCGGCCCTGCGTTCGACTCGGTCGTGGCCGAGGACCCGAACGGCCCGCAGGCGGCCGAGGCCGCGTACGCGTCGGTGCTCTGCTACCAGAACATCTACACCGAGACCCACAAGGACGGCTCCGACAAGAAGGGCGGGGGCAACCTCCCCGACCCGGGGACGGGCAAGAAGGGCGAGAAGGACAAGAAGGCGGACAAGGCGAAGTTCCAGCCCAAGGAGTTCAACGACAGCCAGAAGGGCATGATCACCGCCTTCAACCGCTACGTCTGCTACATCAAGCCCGCCGCGAACGACAAGGAGGCGCAGGAGCAGTACGTCGAGGTGAAGTACGCGCGTGGCCGCACGTACTTCGAGGCGCAGCACTGGGAGGAGGCCGCGCTCGCGTTCCGCGACGTGGCGCTGAACCACGCCGACAAGGAAGTCGGCATCTACGCCTCGCAGCTCTACCTCGAGTCGCTCAACGTCCTCGGCGCGAACATGGACCCGCCGCGTCCGTCTTGTTACGACGACATGGCCGCGGACGTGCCCAAGTTCATCGACCTCTACTGCAAGGGCGGCAAGGAGAAGGAGAACGCCGAGCAGTGCGGCATCCTGATCCGCATCCAGCGCGACATCGAGCGCCTGCGCGCCCAGAAGCTCGTCGAGGCGGCGGACGCGTCCGGCGGCGTCGAGGCCCTCAAGAACTACGAGAAGGCCGCGCTCGCCTACATGGACATGTGGAAGAAGTACGGCGAGGCCGCGTGCGAGGCCAAGCAGCCCGCCTGCGAGAAGAGCGAGGAGGTCCTCTACAACGCCGCGAAGGCGTTCCAGGCCGCTCGCCTCATCGCCAAGTCGATCGCGGCGCGCAAGATCCTGCTCGACCCGCGGTACAACCTCCACAACACCGAGCTGGCGAAGACGTCGATCTACGAGATCGGCGGCAACTACCAGGCGATCGCGGTCTATGACGAGGCGGCCAACTGGTACGAGCGTTACGCCCGCGAGAACCCGAAGGGGGAGAAGGCCGCGGAGGCGCTCCAGGACTCGGTCGTGCTGCGGCTCGGCCTCGGCCAGGAGGACCAGGCGATCAAGGACGCCGACCTCTTCAACAAGAACTACGGCAAGGCGAAGCCGGCGCAGACGGCGCAGATCGCGTTCGCGATCGGCGCGCACTACATCGACCGCGAGGACTGGGATCAGGCGCGCCGGCGGCTGTCGACGGCGATGCCGCAGATCGACCGCAATGCGACGTTCGACGTCCAGGTGCAGGCGCACGCGATGTACGCGCGCGTCCTCCTGCAGACGAAGAGCGTGACCCCGGCGAACGGCGAGTACAACAAGGTCCGGGGCTACTGGAAGGACCCGGCGGCCGCGCTGAAGAAGCTCGACGCGATCGGCGGCGAGGAGCCGGAGAAGCTGCGCCGGCTCGGCAAGGTGCTGACCGCGGTGGGTGAGGCCTACTTCCACTTCGCCGAGCAGAAGCGGAAGGAGGTCGATAAGATCAAGTTCCCCGAGTACAAGGGCGCCGGGAACCGCGAGGACGTCCTCAAGCACATCAACACCAAGGTCGCCGACTGGGTGAAGAAGAAGCGCCCGGCGATCGAGGCGGCCGACGCGGAGTACCAGAAGATCCTCAAGCTGGAGCCGACGCCTCCGCCGAAGTGGGTCATCGCCGCCGGCGCGCGCGTCGGTCAGATGTGGGGCAAGTTCGTCGCCGAGTTCCGCGCCGCGCCGATCCCGAAGGAGTGGAAGGGTCGCGGAATGGTGCCGGGAACCGACGTCTCGTACGACGAGATCAGGGGCGAGTACTACTCGCGCCTGGACGAGGCGAGCGAGCCGCAGAAGCAGATGGCGAAGGGCGCGTTCAAGACCTGCCTCGACCTGTCCGTGAAGTACCAGTACTTCGACGACTACTCGCGCACTTGCGAGGTGTGGCTGTCGAAGAACTACGGCGCCGAGTACCACCTCATCGACGAATTCCGCGGCGCCCCGTCGCGGGTCAACTCCGGCCTGAGCGATCGTCCCGCGCCGCTGAACCTCGACGGGACCCCGTACCGTGAAGCGCTGACGGTCACCGACAAGCCGGCTGCCAGCAAGGAAGAGGGCGACGAGAAGACGAAGGAAGCGCCGGCGCGGTCCGGTGCCTCCAAGGAAGGCTCGCCGCTCGATCGGGCCACAACCCGACCCAGGAAGTGATGGAGCGAAACATGAGAAGCATCACCTCATTGGCAGCGGTCGCGGTGTTCCTTCTGGGCGCGGCGGGTTGTGGCGGCGGTAGCACCGGCGGCACGGCGCACGCGGCGAAGGATCCCACGACCGGCAAGGCGATCACGGACAGCAAGGGCAACGCCGTGTCGGTCGAGGCGGCCAACAAGTTCAAGACCGCCATGGACACCATGGTCCAGCACGACAAGGCTGGCGATTGGAGCGCGGCGACTTGCAGCTCGACGGCCCAGCTCTTCCTCGACGCGGCGGACGAGCAGGGGGACGCGACGTTCGCCGAGGCGATCTACAACGCAGGGCTCGCGTACCAGCGTTGCAAGAACGACTCGGAGGCGAAGAAGTACTTCCAGCAGGCGCTCCAGAAGAACGCGAAGTTCCACCCCGCGCGGGTCCAGGTGGCGCTCTACAACCTGGCCGAGTCGGGCGAGCGGAACATCGACGCGGCGATCAGCGAGATGCGGCAGGCCGCCGTCGTCGACGCCCAGTACAAGAACGTCGAGGCGCTCGTGCACCTCGCGCTCCTGTACATGAAGCGCGGCAACCAGGTCGCCGACAGCGACGGACCCAACGATTTCCAGCGCGCGAAGCGGTACATCCAGAGCGCGCTGGCGGTCGACGACGCCTTCATGCCGGCGTTCAATCAGCTCGCCATCTACTACCTGGAGACGGCGAAGCAGAAGGCCGGCCGGAAGTCGGGCAAGGCGGTCGCGACCAACGTCAGCAAGCAGAAGAAGGTCGACACGCAGGCGCTGGAGCTCGCCGCGCTGGTCTGCTCCCAGGCCATCCGCAAGAACCCGAACTACGCGCCGATCCACAACACCGCGGGGATGATCCAGGTCGAGCTCGCGAACCTGAACGGCGCCGTTCAGGAGTTCAACCTGGCGAGGAAGCTCGACCCGACCTTCTACGAGGCGCAGATGAACTACGCGGCGGTGAACCTGAGCTTCCGCGGGTTCCAGCAGGCGGACGAGGCGTACCGCGCGGCCCTGAAGATGCGTCCGAACGACTACGACGCTCACCTGGGCCTCGCGCTCGCCCTGCGCGGTCAGATCGACGACTCGAACTTCGACAACATGGTGGCGGCCGCCAGCGCGGAGCTCGACGCCGCGAAGAAGCTCGCCCCCGAGCGCGCCGAGACCTACTACAACGAGGCGATCCTCACCCAGGAGTACAAGGCGAAGTCGGGCGGCAAGTCCGCCGAGGGCGCCCTCCAGTCGGCGAAGGGGCTGTTCGGCCAGTTCATCCAGAAGGCGGGCTCCAACGCCGAGTTCGCTGACGCGGTGAAGCGGTCGAAGGAGCGCATGGAAGAGATCGACCAGATCATCGCCTTCAACAAGCAGACCGAGGCCGAGCGCAAGGCGGCCGAGGCTGACATGAAGACGAAGGAAGCCGAGCAGGAGGCCGCTGCCGGAGCCGAGGGCGAGGGCGGAGAAGGGGCCACGCCGGCCCCGTAGGCAGCAGGAGCGTTGTCCTGAACCCTGTCTGACGCACGTCGTGAGCGGCCCGAGCCCGGCAGAGCGAGCGAGGAATACGGCAGTATTCCGGGCGAGCTCTACCGGTGCGTCGGGCCGTACCGCAGCGCGTCAGGCAACCCGACCAGCCCCCCTCTCTCGCCGCATGCTCGCTGCATGCTCGCCGTCACGGATGGAGAGGGGGGCTGGTCACTTTCGTGGCATCGCTCTGGGAACCTTGGGTTGAATCGGTTGTCGAGGCGAGTGTGGGTCGTGCTCTCTGCCGCCTCGATGGCTTGCGAAGCTGGTTGACCGGCCGCCGCGATAGGCGGTACAATGGCACTGTAACTGCGTCGAAACATTCTGAGGAGGCTGAAATGAGAGGGTTGACCCGATTGGGTGCGGGAGTCGTGGCTGCCGTTCTTATGAGCGTGGTCGCCTCATCGGCGTTCGCGCAGGAGGCTCAGGGCGGCGGCGGTGGGAAGAAGGACGAGGGCTACGGGTACGAGTTCTCCGACGATCCGCTGAACGCCGGCGGGTTCGGCCCCAACGACGCCACCATCCGCGTGCGCCCCGGTCCGGTCCGGACGACGCTGATCCGGCCCCGCACCTCGTTCGTCCCGGAGATGCTCAAGTCGGTCGAGAACCTCTGATGTGCCGGGCAGGCTGGAACCTGCCCTGTCGATTTATCCCCAGATGCTGGGGGCGTGCGCCGCGGGGCGCATAGGGAAGGCTGGCGGAGATGGAAGGCAAGCAAAGGGTCGCTCTCACATTTGCGCTCTACCAAAACGAGGCGCTCGTCCGTCGGGAGACGATCACGCAGGATATCGTCAAGGTAGGCAAGGACGCGAAGAGCCATCTGCGTGTCGATGACGAGCTTGCCTCGCGCATGCACGCGGTCATCGAGGTCGCCTCCCCGCAGGACATCACGCTCATCGATCTCGGCAACGAGCCGGGAACGATGGTGAACGGGGCGCGCGTCAACAAGTGCAAGATCAGCCCAGGCGATCAGCTCCAGATCGGCGGCACGAAGATCATGCTGGAGCGCGCCGAGCCGGTGGCGGTCGCCGCCGCGGCGGGCCCCGCGAAGCCGGTGCCGGCGAACCCGTTCGCGGCGGCGCCCTCGAACCCGTTCGCGGCTGGCGCGCCGGCGAACCCGTTCGCGGCTAGCGCGCCGGCGAACCCGTTCGCCGCGACCGCGGGGGCAGATCCGTTTGCCTACAACAACCCGTTCGCGCAGTCGGCGCCCGCCGTCGACGAGGTGCCGCCGGACGCGCCGGAGGGCTCCTACACGTACACGCTCGTGAAGAACGGGCCGGACGTGCCGAGCGAGGAGGTCGAGGTCCCGGCGGCGTCCGTCGAGATCATGATCCTGTGGGATGCCGCCGTGCTCCACGTCGAGCACCTCACCCCGCCGCGCTCCTTCTACGTTGGTGAGGAGGAGGGCAAGAACTTCAAGTGCGACTACTTCATCCCGTCGGAGAAGCTCGGCACGACGCGCGCGCCCATCGTCCTCGCGGACCGCACCGGCTCGGTCTCGGTGGTGCTCCTGCCCCGCGCGACGGGGACGATCGAGCTCCCCGGGCAGCCGAAGATGACGGTGCAGCAGGCGATCGACCAGGGTCGCGCGCAGCCGTGCTCCGAGCTCTCGGGCGCCTACCAGATGGCGCTGCCGTCCGGCGCGAAGGCGAAGGTCGAGCTCGACGGCATCATCTTCCAGGTGTCCGCCGTGAACGCGGGCCGCGTCGTGGCCGGACACTTCCAGCTCGACACGCAGGGCCTGCTGTACACCGGCCTCTCGATGGCGGTGCACCTCGGGCTGCTCGCGGCGATGGCCTTCTTCATGCCGCCGCTCGGCGACACGGGCGAGGACGGGATCTCCGCGGATCAGCAGTTCCTCATCCAGCAGTACCTCGCGGCCGCCGCCGAGAAGGAGATGGAGGAGAAGGAGACCGAGCAGGTCGCCGAGAACGCGGCGGACAACAAGGAGGGCGGCACCGGTACCCGCGCCAAGGGTGAAGAGGGTTCGATGGGTAACCCGAACACCAAGGCCACCGGCAACCGCTACGGCGTCCAGGGCCCGGCCGACAACCCCGATCCGCACATCGCCCGCCAGGCGGCGCTGCGCGACGCCGCTGAGTTCGGCATGATCGGTCTCCTCAACGCCGGCGCCGGCGGCGATCCGAACGCCCCGACCGCGCCGTGGGGTCGCGACGACTCGCTCGGCAACGACGCGCTGAGCGCCCGCGGCAACATGTGGGGCGACCAGATCGGCGACTCGTTCGGCGCCGGCGGCCTCGGCCTCTCCGGCATCGGCGAGGGCGGCGGCGGTCGCGGCGAGGGTATCGGCCTCGGCTCGATCGGGACCATCGGCCACGGCGCCGGCACCGGCACGGGTCAGGGCTTCGGCTCCGGCCACGGCCGCCTCGGCGGGTCGCATCGCACCAAGCCGCCGCAGGTGCGTATGGGTGCGACGAGCGTCAGCGGTCGTCTGCCCCCCGAGGTCATCCAGCGTATCGTGCGCCAGAACTTCGGTCGCTTCCGGCTCTGCTATGAAAACGGCCTCAGGAACAACCCGAACCTGCAGGGCCGCGTCGCGGTGCGCTTCGTCATCGGGCGCGACGGCGCGGTGTCGAACGTGGGTAACGGCGGCTCGGACCTGCCGGACAACGGCGTGGTCTCCTGCGTGGTGAGGGCCTTCTACGGCCTGTCGTTCCCGCAGCCCGAGGGCGGTATCGTGACCGTCGTCTACCCGATCATGCTCAGCCCCGGCGGCTGAGCTCGCCTGAGAGCGTGGCGTCTGCGAACGCCCTGCACGGACCGTGCGGGGCGTTCGCCATTTGAGCGCCGGACGCGACCGACGCCGCGGGCGCGCTCGGCGTCCGTGGCCATCGCGCGTCCGTGGGCGGCGAGGCGGCCCAGGTCGTCGCGCGTCGCGCCGCAAGGGGAGGGGGCGGGCGGCGCCCGAACGCCGTCCACACCGTCGCGGGAGCGGGATCTGAAGCCCTGGACTTCCGCGGTTGCATCCGCCTATTCTCGCGACGCCGCGCGAGGTTGAACGCGCGCCACCTCAGGACGCTTGTGACGGTGCCACACCACGGAGCGGCGCAGCCGGCTCCGGGATGCGGGGACGGAGCGGCGCAGCCGACTCCGGGTTGCTGACACGGAGCGGCGCAACCGCTCCCGGGATGCTGGAGAGGGGCGACGCGACGCCCACGATCACTTGGGAGCCGGCGGCGCCGGTTTCATTCGAAAGGTGAGGAGATGAAGCTTCGGGCATTCTTGATGGTTGGGCTGGTCGCGGCGAGCGCGGCGGGGCTGGGCTGCTCCCGGCATCGGCAGGAGGCCGTCATCCTGGCGAATCAGGCCGACAAGGAGGTCGCCGTCAATCCCGAGGGGGCGGCCAACAAGTACGAGCAAGCGACCAAGCTCGACTCCACAAACCACCGCATCTTCTTCAAGCTCGCCATGGCGTACAAGAAGAAGGAGGAGTGGGACAAGGTCGCATCGACGCTGGCGCGCGCCACGCAGATCGCTCCGAAGTTCGCCAACTACTGGTTCGAGCGGGGCTGGGCGCTGGAGCAGCAGGCGAAGAAGAAGACGATCTCCTACGAAGAGGCCAAAGAGCCCTACCAGAAGTGTATCGAGAACGACCCCAACTTCGCTGACTGCTACTCGCAGCTCGGGAACGTTTACCTCTGGACGGACGACGAGCAGAAGGCGCTCGAGAACCTCACCAAGGCGATCGAGCACAACCCGAACGAGATCCGCTACTACGCGGCGCTCGCCGACCTCTACACCCGCCTCGGCTACACGAAGGAGGCCGAGCAGGTGCTCAACGAGGCGAAGTCGTTCGCGAAGCCTGGGGACAAGTACCTCTTCGGCATCCACAGCCTGCTCGCGACGGTCTACCAGGAGCGCGGGGCCACGGCGGAGATGGTGGCTGCGCTAGAGGCCGCCCGGGCGGCCGCGCCGGCGGATGGTCCCGAGTCCGTACAGATCCTCTGGAGTCTTGGGAGCACGTACGCGACCCTGGATCCGCCTCGCAAGCAGGAGGCCATCCAGATGCTCAAGGGGTTCACAACGCGCGCCTGCAAGGGGGCGAGGGCGGCGAGCTTCAAGACCGAGTGCGAGACGGCGAACACGCTCGTCGCGCGGCTCGGTGGCCAGTAGCCGTGATGCCGCGCGCCGCGCGGGACACGTGAGCGTTTCAATCCGTTCGAAGGTCGGGGCCGAGGGTCGATAATCAATGGATCTTGCGCAGCGTCTCAATCATCTCGAGTCGGTTCATGACTGGCAAGGGCTCGTCGAGGAGCTCGAGAAGGGGATTGCGGCCGAAGGGGACGCGACCCGGAAGGCGGCATATCACCTGAAGCTCGGGCGGCTGCTCGAGGAGAAGTTCCTTCAGGCCGTCAAGGCGCTGAAGCACTTCCAGGACGCGTACAAGCTGAATCCAGCGCTGCTCGAGGCGCTGGAGTCGGCTCGTTCCATCTACTGGGACCTCGGCAAGACCAACATGGTCCAGAAGCTCCTGGAGCTCGAGCTGAGGAACGCCCCGGAGGGGACCGCGGCCGCCGAGCTCCTCGTGGAGCTCGGCGACGTCCTGTGCGACGCGGGCGATTTCGAGCGGGCGACGGCGACGTACGCGCGTGCGCTCGGCGTCTCCGGCGGCACGAGCGAGGAGGC
Source organism: Sorangium sp. So ce119 (assembly GCF_051524405.1). Taxonomy (NCBI): domain Bacteria; kingdom Pseudomonadati; phylum Myxococcota; order Polyangiales; family Polyangiaceae; genus Sorangium; species Sorangium sp. So ce119. The sequence goes on from NZ_CP150310.1 coordinate 2,834,907, forward strand.
GCGCGCCTGCCTCGGCGACATGCAGGTCGATCAGTCGTCGTGGGCGGCGCACATGACGGAGCTGGTCGACGCGGCCGACGCGGCCGCGACCACGAGCGAGCGCAAGAGGCTGCTGCTCCGCGCGGCGCGGCTCGCGAAGCGCTTCGATCGCGGTCAGCTCGAGGACCTGCTCCGGCGGGCGTACGAGGTGTCGCCCTCCGACAAGCAGGCCGCGGCGATGTTCGAGGGGCTGCTCGCCGAGGAGGAGCGGCCGCAGGCCATCGTGGAGACGCAGCGCCGCATCCTCGACGCGCGCTCCGGCGTGTCGCGCGGCGAGGCGGCGTTCAAGTTCGGCGTCCGCTGGGCCACGCGGCACCAGAACGTCGAGATCGGCTCGAAGCTCCTGGAAGAAGCGCTCCGGTACGACCCGTCGAACGAGGCGGCGTTCGCCTACCTGCGCGAGCTCTGGGGGACGAAGGAAGGCAACTGGGAGCGCGTCGCGGCGCTGGCGGAGAGCGCCGCTAACCAGAACGGCAGCTCCCCGTACATGATCGCGCAGGCGGGCGGCGTCGCCTGGCGGCAGCTCGGAAACCTCATTCGCGCGAGGAGCTGGTTCGAGCGGCTCGCGGCGGTCGCCCCGACGCACCCGAGCGTGAGCGCGTTCGAGGCGCAGATCGGCGAGCGCCTCACGGCCGCCGCGCCCACGCCCGCGCCCGTGGCCGTCACGCCTGCGGCGCCCGTGGCTGCGGCGCCCGCGCCCGCGCCTGTCGATCGCGCTGCGGACGCCACGCCCATCCCCGTGAGCGCGCCGCCGCCGGTCAGCGTGCGCGCTCCCGTGAGCGCGCCTGCGCCGGTCAGCGCGCCTGCGCCGGTCAGCGCGCCTGCGCCGGTCAGCGCGCCTGCGCCGGTCAGCGCGCCTGCGCCGGTCAGCGCGCCTGCGCCCGTGAGCGGCAGGGCGAGCACGCCCGCGGACGTTCCGGCCGACGCCTCGTCGGACGAGGACGGCGGCGCCAGGATCTCGGTGGTCGCGGCAGAGCCGGCGCCGCCGGCGCGCGCGCCCGCCGAGAGCAGGCCCGCCGACTCCGAGGTCGGCCGGCGCCCGACGGCGCCGCCGCCGCCCGCCGCGGAGGCCGCGGGTCGGGTCGAGGAGCTCAAGGCCAAGGCCCAGAAGCAGGAGCAGGCCAAGCGGTACAACGAGTACGTCAAGACGCTGATCGAGATCGCCGAGGCGGTGTCGGATCCCGCCGAGAAGATCGAGAACTACTCGAAGGCGGCCGAGCTCTACTCGGGCAAGTTCTCGAACGCGGCCGAGGCGGTGAAGTGCTACGAGGCGATCCTCGCGATCGACGGCGAGCACGCGCAGGCGATCGACTTCCTCCGCCAGAGCTACGAGAAGCGGCGCGACTGGGAGAAGCTCATCGGGCTGCTCCGCCGCGAGGCCGCGGCGCTCCCGGAGGGCGGCGAGCGCGCCGCGAAGTACCTCGAGATCGCGAAGCTCGCGTCCGAGCGCGTGAAGAAGGTCGACTTCTGCATCGAGCTCTGGGACGAGGTCCTCGCGAACGACCCGGAGAACCCCGAGGCGCTGAACGCGCTGGCCGGGCTCTACGAGAAGAACAAGGACTACCAGGCGTTCGCGCGGGTGCTGCAGAAGCAGGTCGACACGACCTTCGACAGCACGCAGAAGCTCGCGCTCCTCAGCAAGCTCGCGCAGCTCTACGGCGAGCGCCTCAAGGACGACGAGGCCGCCGTCCGCGCGTGGCAAGAGGTGATCGCGCTGAACCCCCAGGACCGCAAGGCCCAGGAGGCGCTCAAGAAGGCGTACCTCCAGCTCCAGCGCTGGGACGACCTCGAGGTGTTCTACGCCGAGAGCGGCAAGTGGGACGAGTTCATCCGCGTCCTCGAGTCGCAGGAGGCGAAGGAGACCGACGACGCCGCCAAGATCAGCCTGCTGGTCAAGATCGCCGAGCTCTGGATGAACCAGAAGCAGAAGGCCGATCGCGCGGCGCGCGCCTACGAGAAGGTGCTCTCGATCGACGGCTCGCACCTCGCCGCGGCCGAGGCGCTGATCCCGATCTACACGCAGGCGAACAACCCGAAGGGGCTCGCCGGCGCGATCGAGGTGAAGCTCTCGCACGACCAGGACGACGTCTCCCGGCTCGACCTCTACCGGCAGGTGGCCGCGCTGTACGAGACGCGGCTCAAGGAGCCGCAGCGCGCGTTCGAGCGCTACCTCTCCGCGTTCCAGATCGCCCCGCAGGACGAGCAGTGCATCGACGACGTCGAGCGGGCGGCGCGCGCCACCGAGGGGTGGGACGCGCTCATCGACGCGTACTCGACGGCGATCTCGCGCGCCGAGGGCGAGGGGGACATCGCGCTCGGCGTCGATCTGCGGCTCCGGCTCGGGCGCGTGCTGCTCGACGAGGTGAAGCGCATCGACGAGGCGCTCGCGCAGTTCCGCGCCGTGTACGAGGCGGACGGCGAGAACCAGGCCGCGATCAGCGCGCTCGAGCGGCTCTACCGCGAGACGGGCCGGTTCGGCGATCTGCTCGGCATCTACGAGAAGAAGCTCGACATCATCACCGAGCCCGAGGAGAGAAAGCAGATCCTCTACGCCATCGCGGAGCTCTACGAAGGGGAGCTGCGCGACGCGGCGCGGGCGATCGCGACGTACCGCCAGGTGCTCGACGACGAGCCGACCGACCCGCAGGCGCTCGCGGCGCTCGACAAGCTCTACCGCGAGCAAGGGGACTGGGAGTCGTACGTCGACGTGCTCCGCAAGCGCATCGACTCCCCGCTCGACGAACAGGCGCTCATCGACCTCAAGTTCCGGCTCGGGAGCACCCTCGAGAAGCACCTGAACGATGCGGCCGGAGCGCTCGAGAACTACAAGGAAATCCTGATCCTCGATCCGGGCAACGACGCGGCGCGCCTCGCGCTCGAGGCGCTGCTCTCGAACGAGTCGCTGCGGGCCGAGGCGGCGGCGATCCTGCAGGAGATCTACGAGGGGCGCGGCGACTGGGAGAAGCTGATCCAGGCGCTCGAGATCCTCGCGGCGGCCGAGGGCGACACGGCGACGCGCGTCTCGCTGCTCCGGAAGGTGGCGCGCACGGCGGCCGAGAGCCTGAACGACCTGGGCCGCGCGTTCGACGCGCAGTCGCGGGCGCTCAAGGACGACCCGTCGCACGCCGAGACCCGGGCGGAGCTCGAGTCGCTCGCCGCGCAGGCGGGCGCCTGGGATCGGCTCGATGTGATCTTCAGCGAGATCGCGGACTCGCTGAGCGACGCCCGGCTGAGCCGCGAGTACTGGATGCGGCTCGCGAGCATCCACGAGCGGCTCGGCAAGGTCGAGGACGCGGCGAACGGCTACCTCCGCGTGCTCTCGATCGATCCGGCCGACTCGGAGGCGCTCGAGGCGATGGACGCGCTCTACCGGCGCACCGAGCGCTGGGGCGATCTCATCGGCGTCTACCGGCGCCGCATCGAGCTCGTGCACGAGCCCTCCGAGCGCGAGGGCCTCTACGCGCAGATGGCCGAGGTCTACGAGCAGCGGCTCGGGCAGCCGGAGGAGGCGATCGCCGCCTACCGCGAGGTCCTCTCCATCGACGACACGAGCCTGGTCGCGCTGTCCGCCCTCGACGGGCTCTTCAGCCGCCAGGGCATGTGGGAGGAGCTCGCGGACAACCTCGAGGCGCAGCTCAGCATCGCCGTCGAGGAGGAGGCGCAGATCCGGCTGATGCTCCGGCTCGCCGCGCTCCGGGAGTCGCGCATGCGGCTCGTCGACTCGGCGATCGACATCTACCGGCAGGTGCTCGAGCGCGAGCCGACGAACGTCGAGGCGCTCGAGGCCCTCGAGCGCCTCGGCAAGCTCCCCGAGCACGAGGTCGCGATCGCGGAGATCCTCGAGCCCCTGTACCGCCAGTCGGGCGACTACACGAAGCTCATCGGGGTGCACGAGGTGCAGGTGCGCCGCAGCGACGACGTGACCCGTCGCGTCGAGCTGCTCCACCAGATCGCCGTGCTCTACGAGGACGCGGGCGGCGACCTCAGCTCGGCCTTCGACACCTACGCCCGGGCGCTGAGCCAGGATCCGGCCTCGGAGTCGACGCAGGAGGGGCTCGATCGGCTCGCGCGCGCGACCGGTCGCTTCGCCGACCTGGCGCGCGTCTTCGAGACGCTGGCGGCGCAGCAGACCGACGCGGAGCTCGCGAGCACGCTCTACACGATGAGCGCGCGCATCTACGAGAGCGACCTCGGCGACATGGACAGCGCCGTCGGGCACTACCGGCGCGTGCTCGAGATCGATCCGCGCAACCTGCACGCGGCCGAGTCGCTCGAGCGGCTGTTCCGGACGTCGGAGCGCTACAACGAGCTGTCGCAGATCCTCCAGCAGAAGGCGGACATCCTCGACGACCTGAACGAGAAGAAGCTCGCGCTGTTCCAGGCGGCGAGCATCGAGGAGGAGGTGCTCGAGCGGCACGACCAGGCCATCGCGGTCTACGGCAAGGTGCTCGAGCTCGACGCCGAGGACCTGCGGGCGATCGACGCGCTGACCAAGCTCTATCTCAGCCTCTCGCGCTGGCAGGAGCTGCTCTCGGTCTACGCGAAGAAGGCCGATCTCGTCCTCGATTCGGGCGAGAAGAAGCGCATCTACTACCAGATCGGCGCGGTGTACGAGCGCGAGCTCGGCAACGTGGCGAGCGCCATCGACACCTACCAGCGGGTGCTCGAGATCGATCCGGACGACCTCCAGGCGCTCGGTCGGCTCGACGTCCTCTACCAGACCTCGCAGAACTGGCTCGAGCTGCTCAGCGTGCTCCAGCACGAGGCCGAGATCACCTCGGACCCGGCCGAGGGCATCAGCTACCAGTACCGGATCGCGGAGCTCTACGAGAAGCACCTCGACGACGTGTCCCGCGCGATCGAGCTCTACCGCGACCTCCTGCAGCAGATGCCGGATCACGAGCCGACGCTCCGCGCGCTCGAGCAGATCAAGGACGGGAGCCGGGACGCGCTCGGCGCCGCCCTGGTGCTCGAGCCGATCTACGACGCGTCCGGCGAGTGGCAGAAGCTGATCAGCGTGCTCGAGGTCCGGGTCCGGGTCGCCGAGGACCCGTACGAGAAGGTCGATCTGCTCCACCGCATCGCGCGCCTCTCGGAGGAGATGCTGAGCGATCACCTCTCCGCCTTCGAGACGTACGCGCGGGCGGTGACGTGCGACATCGGCAACGAGGAGTCGCTCTCCAACCTCGAGCGGCTCGCCATCATGGTGAACCGCTGGCCGCAGGTCGCCGCGCTCTACGACACGGAGCTCGGCCGGCTCGGCGAGGAGCCGTCGCGCTTCGTCGAGCTCGGGCTCAGGCTCGCGCAGATCTTCGAGACGCAGCTCGACGACATCGACAGCGCCGTCGCGCGCTACCGGCGCGTGCTCGAGGTCGATCCGGAGAACCAGGCCGCGATCGCGTCGCTCGACCGCCTCTTCACCGCGACCGAGCGGTGGAGCGACCTCGTGGAGATCCTCTCGCGCGAGGCGGAGATCGCGCAGTCGCCGGACGAGATCCTCGAGTTCAAGTACCGGCTCGGCGTGGTGCACCAGACCCGGCTCAATGACCTGCCGGCGGCCATCGCGGCGTACCGTGAGGTGCTCACCGCGGCCCCCGAGCACACGCCCACGCTGGAGGCCCTCGAGGGGCTCTTCGCGGCCGGGATCAAGCAGATCGAGATCGGCGCGATCCTGGAGCCGCTCTACCAGGCCGCGGCCGAGTGGGAGAAGCTCGGCGGCGTCCTCGAGGCGGAGCTCGCGCACCTCACCCAGGAGTCCGACCGGCTGGCGATGTACTACCGGCTGGGCGAGCTCCACGAGGAGCGGCTCATCTCGGTGGACGGGGCCCTCAGCGTCTACATCCGGGCGCTCAAGGAGTACCCGCGCGACGAGAAGACGCTCGAGGAGGTCGAGCGGCTCGCCGGCTCGGTCGACGGCGGCTGGGAGCTGCTCGCGAACGCGTACGCCGACGTGCTGGGCATCCACGCCGACAAGGAGGTGCAGACCAGCATCGGCAAGCGGCTGGCGCGCGTCTTCGAGACTGACCTCAGCGACGTCGCGAAGGCGGAGGAGACGTACCGGTACGTGCTCGGCATCGAGCCGCTCGAGGCGGAGGCGCTCTCCAACCTCGACCGGATCTACACGCAGCTCGAGCAGTACCCCGAGCTCGCGAGCGTGCTCGAGCAGCGGGTGCGCGCGACCGAGGACCGCCCGGAGCTCGTCGACCTCTACCTCCGGCTCGGCCAGACGTACGAGGAGCGGCTCGGCCAGCTCGACGACTCCATCCGCGCCTTCCGGCGGATCTTCGACGAGCTCGAGACGACGAACGAGCAGGCGATCAGCGCCCTCGAGCGCATCTACACGACCAAGGGGGCCTGGACCCAGCTCAAGGTCGTGCTGGAGCGCGAGCTCGAGAACGCGATGGGCGACAGCCAGGAGGCGGACATCCGCGCCAAGATGGCGCACCTGCTCGCCGATCGGCTGAACGACGTCCAGGGCGCGGTCGAGACGTGGAAGCGCGTCCTCGACCTCCGCGGTGAGGATCCGGAGGCGCTCGCGGCGCTGTCGAACCTGTACGAGCGGGTCGGGCAGTGGGCCGAGCTCTGCGACGTCCTCGAGCGGCACTACGACATCGCGATCGACGACGAGTCGCGCGTCGCGGTGCTGCTCCGCCGCGCCAAGCTGTTCCACGAGCAGCTCGGCCGCGACGACTCCTCGCTCGACGACTACCAGCGCGTGCTCGACATCGACTACGCGAACCTCGAGGCGCTCTACGCCATCGCGGCGATCTGGCGGCTGCGCAACGAGCCCGAGCAGATCGTGGGCGCGCTCCACCAGACGGTGGATCGCGCGCGGGACGTCCTGCCGGCCGAGAACGTGATCGCGCTCTACCGCGAGCTCGGGACGACCTACCAGCACGTCCTCGGGCAGTCGTACGACGCGATCGACGCCTGGCGGAAGCTGCTCGAGGTCGACCCGAAGGACTTCGAGGCGATGGCCGCCCTGGAGAACCTGCTCCGGGCGGAGGGGCGCTGGGTCGAGGTCATCGACGTCAAGATGGGCCGGGCGGCGGCCTACGAGTCGCCGGCCGACAAGGTGCGCGAGTACCTCGAGGTGGCGCAGATCTGGGAGCACCAGGTCGAGGAGAGGGACAAGGGCACGCTCGCGTACGAGAAGGTCCTGGAGCTCGAGCCGACGCACGACCAGGCCTTCGCGGCGCTCGAGCAGCTCCACGACGCGGCCCGGCGCAGCGAGCCGCTCATCGAGCTCTACCTCGCGCGGCTCGACTCGCGCGAGGAGGTGCACGAGAAGACCGAGATCCTCCGCAAGGTGGCCCGCGTCTTCGAGGAGCAGCTCGAGGACAAGCCCCAGGCCTTCGACGCGCTGCTCACGGCGTTCGAGATGGACTTCTCCGACATGGACACGGTCCGCTACCTCGAGCGCATGGCGCAGGCGACGAACCGCTGGCCCGAGCTCGTGCAGACGGTGAACGGCTGGCTGCAGCAGCAGACGGCGCCGCTCCAGAAGATCACGCTCTGCCTGCGGCTCGCCAAGTGGTACGCGGAGGACCTCGGCCACCCCGAGTACGCCCAGCCGTACTACCAGCAGATCCTCGCGTACGACCCGAACAACGTGGCCGTGCTGCGCCAGATGGCCAACTACCTCAAGAAGACCGGCCAGTGGCAGCAGCAGGGCCAGATGCTGACCAGCGCCCTCAACGTCGCGGTCACCGACGTCGACCGGAAGGAGATCCTGACCGAGCTCGGCGAGGTGCTCGAGAAGCACATGGGCGAGGTCGAGCAGGGGCTCAGCTTCTACCGGCGCGCCCTTGACGTCGATCCGCTCCACCTGCCGGCCCTCGAGGCGCTGGAGCGGATCTACACGGACCGTGATCAGTCGAACGATCTCGTCGACGTCCTGCTCCGCAAGGCGCGCGCCGTCACCGAGCCCGACGTGGTCGCGTCCGTGAAGCTGCGCACCGCCGGCCTCTACGAGACCAAGCTCGGCCTGATCGACAAGGCCGGCGCGGTCTACCGCGAGGTGCTGGACATCGACGCCTCGAACCTCCTCGCCATGCGGGGGCTCGAGCGCGTGTACACGAGCACGCACCAGTGGCCGGATCTCGTGCGCGTCCTCGAGATGCAGCTCGACGTGGTCACCACGGAGCGCGAGCGCATCGACGTGCTGATGAAGATCGCGAACCTCCAGGAGGAGCAGTTCCTGAAGCCCGATCTGTCGGCCGCGCGGCTCGAGCAGGTGGTCGAGATCGACCCGTCGCACGAGCCGGCGCTCGAGGCCCTCGAGCGCTGCTACCGCAGGCTCCGCCAGTGGCATGATCTCATCAACACGTACGACCGCCACATCAACGCCGCGGAGGATCGCCAGAAGAAGATCGAGCTCTGGTCCCAGACGGCGAAGGTCTACGCGGAGGAGATCGAGGATCTCGACCGCGCGATCGACGCCTACCTGAACATCGTCGACATCCAGGACACGCACATCCCGGCCCTGGAGGCGCTGGCCAAGCTCTACGAGAAGCAGGACAACTCGTCGAAGGCCATCGAGTACATGACGCGCGTCGCCGACCTCACGGCCGACGGCAAGCAGCGCGTCGAGATGTACTACCGCATCGGCCGGCAGCTCGACGAGAAGCTCGGCGAGCGGGTGCTGGCGCAGGAGCGGTTCGAGATGGCCCTCGATCTCGACCCGTCCCACGTGCCGACGCTGGCGGCGCTGCGGGTCATCGCGATCGACGCGGCCGACTGGGATCGCGCGGCGCGCTACCTCGAGCAGGAGCAGATGAACACCGACGCGCCCCGCGCCAAGGCGCGGTTGCTCGTCGAGCTCGGCAAGCTCCGCGACGACATGCTCGGCGAGCACGCGCTCGCGGTGCAGGCGTACGAGATGGCGCTCCAGAGCGACCCCGACAACGAGGACGCCGCGATGCCGCTCCTGAGCGAGTACGTCTCCACGGAGCGGTGGGCCCAGGCCGAGCCGCTCGCGGAGATGCTCGTCCGGAAGAGCGGCAAGCGCGACCGGTCAGAGCAGCACCGGCTGCAGCGGACCTTCGGGCGGGTCCTCGAGCGGCTCGGGAAGGACGAGGCGGCGCTCAAGGCCTACACGGCCGCGCACAACCTCGACCTGACCGACCAGGAGACGATCCGGGGCCTGGCGGACGTCAGCTTCAAGCTCAGCGACTGGGCGAGCGCGCTGACGAACTACCAGAAGGTGCTGACCAGCCTGGACGAGGCCGAGACCGAGGAGCGCGCCACGGTCTACTACAAGCTCGGCTGCATCAAGCAGGCGCAGGGGCAGTCGAAGCAGGCGGTCAACAACTTCGAGAAGGCGCTCGGGGCCGAGCCCTCGCACCGGCCGACGCTCGAGGCGATGGTCTCCGTCTACGAGGGGCTCAAGGACTGGAAGCTGGTCTGCCAGTACAAGCGGCAGATCCTCGACAACGTCATGGACGGCCTCGAGCGGTTCAGGATGTTGAACGAGATCGGCGACATCTGGGTCGAGAAGGAGAACAACATCCCGAAGGGCGTGGAGGCCCTCGAGGAGGCGCTCGAGCTGGAGCCGCAGAACCACGTGCTGCTCCACAAGCTGCTCCAGCTCTACCAGCGCACGGGGCAGTGGGAGCGGATGGTGGAGTGCCTCCAGCAGATCGCCGAGCTCGAGTCGCAGCCGGATCGCAAGAGCCGCTACCTCTACACGATGGCGCAGATCTACCGCGACAAGCTGGAGGACCCGGCGCGCGCGGTGGAGCTGTTCAACGACACGCTGGACCTGAACCCGCACTCCCTCGAGGCCTTCGAGCGCATCAACAAGATCCTCACGGCGCAGAAGGAGTGGAAGCAGCTCGAGCGGGCGTACCGCAAGATGCTGCACCGGGTCGCCGGCAAGGGGAACACGGACCTCGAGTACAGCCTCTGGCACGCGCTCGGGCTCATCTACCGCGACCGGCTCGGCGACAGGACGGCCGCGGTCGAGACGTTCCGCATGGCGTCGCGGCTCAAGCCCGATGACGCGACGGAGCACCTGATCCTGGCGGAGCTCTACGAGCAGGCGGAGCAGTTCGATCTGGCCACCGGCGAGTTCCAGGCGATGGTCAAGCTCGATCCGATGAAGATCGACCCGTACAAGCGGCTCTACCGCCTGTACGTGGACGGCAAGCAGTACGACCAGGCCTGGTGCGTGGCGGCGGCGCTGGCGTTCCTCCGCAAGGCCGATCCGGACGAGCAGCAGTACTTCGAGGACTACCGCCCGCAGGGGCTCATCCAGGCGAAGAGCCGGCTCGACAACGAGCAGTGGATCAGGAACCTGTTCCACGAGGAGGAGAACCTCTACGTCGGCAAGATCTTCGAGATGATCGCGGGCGCCGCGCTCAGGGCGAAGATCGAGACGCTGAAGCAGCGCAGGGAGCTGCCGGTCCTCGACCAGCGGTTCCTGCAGGATCCGGCGACCTCGACGGTGACGTTCGCCCGGACGTTCGGCTGGGCGGCCAACGTCCTCGGCATCACGGCGCCGCGGCTCTACGTGCGCAGCGACGTGCCCGGCGCGCTCGTGGCGGTGGCGAACGAGCAGCCGGCGTCCGTCGCGGGGCAGACCGTCTTGACCGGGTTCTCGCCGCAGGAGCTCACGTTCATCGTGGGCAAGCACCTCGCGATGTACCGCGGCGAGCACTACATCAAGACGCTGTTCCCGACGGTCACCGAGCTGACGGTGCTCCTCTTCGCGGGGATCAAGCTCGTCGCGCCCGACACGCCGGTGCCGCAGGACATCGAGAAGCAGATCACGGCCACCGCGCAGACGCTCCGCGGGTTCATGCAGCCCATGCAGCTCGAGGGGCTCCGGATGGTGGTCAAGAAGTTCCTCGCGGAGGGCGCGAAGGCGAACATCAAGCGCTGGGTCCAGTGCGTCGACATCACGGCGGCGCGCGCGGGCCTGCTCCTCTCTGGCGATCTCGAGATCGCCAAGAAGATCATCGCCGCCGAGCCGCAGCAGCCCGGGGATCTCCCGCCCCAGGACAAGCTCAAGGAGCTCATCACCTTCTCGACGAGCGATCAGTATTTCGCGCTGCGTCAGGCGCTCGGCATCGCCATCGGCGAGGGCTGAGCGCGCGCGGAGAACGGCCCAAGGTAGCGGAATTTTCCTCAACCATCGGAGCACCCGGGGCCGGGAGCCGTGCGCTCTCGGCCCCGGGTGTCGGTCGGGATGCACATCTCCATGAGTCTGCTTGACGAGTCAGCAATCCTTACGAACGATCGGGTGCTGTGACCTCGTCATCGATGATCGTCCGGCTCCCCGTGCAGTCCGCGAGAGGCTTCGGGAGATACAGGCTGATCGCAAAGCTGGGGCAGGGTGGGATGGCCGAGGTCTTCCTCGCTGCGCATCGCGGCCCGCTCGGGTTCGAGAAGCTGGTCGTGATCAAGCGGCTGAAGCCGGGCATCGCGACCGAGCCCGAGGTCAACGCGATGTTCCTCGACGAGGCGAGGCTCGCCGCGCGGCTGAACCACCCGAACGTCGTGCAGACGTACGAGTGCGGCCAGATCGACGACCAGTACTACATCGTCATGGAGTACCTGGAGGGGCACTCGCTCGACCGGATCTGCCGGAAGCTCGACCCCTCACGGCACCGCGCGATCTACCTGGCGATCCTCTCCGACGCGCTCGCCGGGCTGCACTACGCGCACGACCTCATGGACTTCAACGGGCAGCCGCTCCACGTGGTCCATCGCGACATCAGCCCCCACAACATCTTCGTCACCTACGACGGGCAGGCGAAGGTCGTCGACTTCGGCATCGCGAAGTGGGCGACGCGCGACGCGGACACCAGCACCGGCGTCGTCAAGGGGAAGATCCGGTACATGGCCCCGGAGCAGGCCCTCGCGACGATGGTGGATCGCCGCGCGGACGTCTTCTCGATGGGCCTGATCTTCTGGGAGCTCGTCGTGGGCGAGCGCTTCTGGGGGGATCTCTCCGACGTGCAGATCCTCCAGCGGCTCACGTTCGGCGAGATCCCGCAGCTGCGCGAGCGCTGGCCGGCGGCGCCCGAGGCGCTCGATCGCATCTGCTCGCGCGCGCTCGCGATGGCGCCTGAGGACCGGTACGCGACCGCGGCCCAGATGCGCGAGGACGTCGAGGCCTACCTCGCGACCATGGGGCGGCGCCCGTCGTCGGCGGAGATCGGCCGCCTGATCGGGGAGACGTTCGCGAACCGCCGCGCGGAGGTGCGGTCCGCGATCAGCGATCAGCTCGGTCGGCTCCACGCGGACACGGCCGACGGTCCGGAGGAGTTCGAGGTCCTGCCGGTGCTCGAGGAGCGCGGCGCCGCGCCGTGGTCCCAGCGAATGCCGATGTCGCAGATGGCCGCGCAGATGTCGCAGATGTCGCAGATGTCGCAGATGTCGCAACAGTACGCCCATCAGGTGCCGGACCACACGCTGGGCGACGACGGCGCGCGCGAGGACAGCATCTCGAACCGCCAGACGATCCCGACGATCATGGTGGCCAACACGCAGTCGACCCGGCGCAAGGCGCTGTGGACTGCCGGGATCGCGGTGCTCTCGGTCCTGCTGATCGGCGGGGCCGGGTGGGCGGTGATGACGATGAAGTGGACGCCGCCGGGACCTCCTCCGGAGCAGGTTCCTCCGGTCGAGACGACGGGCACGGGCCCCGGACCCGGCCCGACGCCTCCTCCCGTCGCCAACCTCATCGAGCTCCGGATCATCGCCACGCCGCTGGACGCGAAGATCTACCTCGACGACGTCGAGCTCCCCAGCAACCCGTTCTTCGCGCGGTTCAGCCGCGATGGCACCGGGCACCGCATCCGGGTCGCGGCCGACGGGTACACGCCGGAGGCGCGCTTCGTGGTGTTCACGCGCGACGAGGTGCTGACCATCAACCTGCGCCCCGTGGCGCAGGCGCCGACGCCCAGGTCGGGCGGCTCTTCGCCCCGGAAGTGACAGGCAGGGCCGCGGGCCCTCGTGGCCGCTGCGGACGCGCGCCGCGGGGCCCCAGGCGCGCCGCTGGCGGCGGGCGCGGCGGCCCAGCGCGCCGCGCGCTGCGGGCCGGCAGGCGCGCCGCCCGCGCCGCTACGGCCTGCTGTTCAGCATCGCCTCGAGCTGCGGCGGCACGCAGCCGTACGCCTCGGCGGCGGCGAGCAGCGCCGAGTTCTGCGGCAGGTTGAGCAGGAACGAACTCGCGTAGAGCGTCCCCTCGAGGCCCTTCAGCCGGCGCAGGAGCGGGGGCATCGCGCGCTCCATCGCCGCCCGCGCGCCCTCCAGATCGCCCATGTCCACGCACGCGTCGTGGAGCGCCAGGTAGATCGGCGCCTCGTTGAGCAGGCTCGGCGCGCCCGCCTCGACGAGGGCCGCCGCCTCCCGCGCGATCTCGCGCGCCTGCTCGGCGTCGCCGAAGCGGCGCTCCGCCTCGGCGCAGAACCCGAGCGCCACGGGCAGCACGTCGCGGTTCTCCGTCACCCGGTAGGCCTCCGTCGCCTTCTTCAGCAGCGAGCGCGCCCGCGCGAGCCCCGACGACTCGAAGCGCAGGAGCTCGCAGCCCCGGTAGAACAGGATGCCGAGCGTCACCCGGTCGCGCACGACCCACATGCTCCCCGCGGCCTCGTCCGCGCTCGCGCGCGGCTCCGCGAGCTCGGCGTCGAGCCGCGGCTCGGGGCCGAACGTCGCCGCCCAGCAGAGCAGGATCATCTGCCCGTGCCGCACCGCCCCGGAGCTGCCGATCGCCTGCGCCCGGGCGATGCCCCCCTCGATCTCCTGGAGCGCCTCCGCCCGCGCGCCGATGGTCGTGAGCGCGAAGCCGACGTTCATCGTCAGCATCGCCTCGCGCTCCTGCAGCCCCGCGCGGCGCGCGGCCCGCGCCGCGTTCCGCCGCGCCTCCAGCGCCGCCGCGGGCTCGCCGCGCGTCTGGTGGGCGACCGCGCGCGTCTGCCAGGCGTCGACCGCCGCCCACACGAGCCCCCGCCTGGCCGCGAGATCGAGCAGGTGTGCCGCCTCCTGCTCGGCCATCGCGAGCTGCCCGGCGAACGCGTGGACCTGCGCCAGCGTGGCCGAGCACTGCGCCTCCTCCTCGACGAGATCGATCGCCCGCGCGCGGTCGCGCAGCGCCGTCAGGCGCTCCTCCAGGTCCATCCCGGAGCCGCACGCCTGGTCGTAGCGGGCGCGCGCGGTGAGCGTGCGGAGCTCGCTCGGCTCGTCGTAGACGTTCTCCCACATCGCGCGGATCGCCGAGTCGCGCTCGGGCGAGCGCGCGTCGAGCCGCGAGTACGCGTCCTCGAGGAGCACCGCGCGCGCGAACGCCGTCGGCTTGTCGGGCGCGAACACGAGCGCGCGATCGGCCATGGTGACCGCGTCGCGGAGCGAGTTCGTCGCGAGCGCGCGCCGCGCGGCGGCCTCCCAGCGGATCGCGGCCTCCTCGTGCTCGCCGCCGAGGTCGAAGTGCTGCGCCACCGTCGCGCTGTCCTCGCCCATCCGATCGAGCCAGCGCGCGGCCGCGGCGTGCAGCCCCTTGCGGAGCTCCTCGCCGGCCGAGGCGTACGCGACGTCGCGGACGAGCGCGTGCTTGAACAGGTACTCGCGCGCGGCCGGGAACCGCGACGCGGGCTGCTCGACGAGCAGCTCCGCGGCGATGAGCTTCTTCAGCGCCGTCCTGGGCTCGATCACGCCGACCTCGGCGAGGCCCACGTCCCACACGGACAGGCCGAAGACGCTCATGCGCACGACCGCCTCGCGGGTGCCGTCGTCGAGCGCGTCGAGGCTCACCTGGATCGCCGCCTCGATGGTCGGCGCCGTGGCCGCGTCCTTGCCGGAGGCGATGACCCGCGCGAGCTCCTCGGCGAACAGCGGCGAGCCGGCCGCCTGCTGCGCGACGCGGTCGAGCGTCGCGTCGTCGACCGGCCGCGCGGCGGCCGAGGCGCTGAAGACGGCGCGCGCGATCTCGCGCGTGGCCCGGCGCGCGATCGGGCGCAGCTCCACGCGCACGTGGTCGCGGCCGGTGAAGCGCTGACCCTGGTCGCGCCAGAACGCCGGGCGCACCATGAGCATGATGAAGAGCGGCCTGCCCGAGGCGCGCCCGAGGAGGTGATCGAGCCACGCGACGCTCTCCGGGTCGGCCCACTGCGCGTCCTCGACGAGCAGCGCGCACGGCTCGATCGACGCCGCGCCGACCGCGATGTCGGTCATCGACAGGTACAGCGCGTCGCGCGCGCCGCGCAGGTCGATGCCGTCGGGGAACGGCTGGTTCGCGAGCAGGCGCGCGAGGAGCCCGCCGTCGCCGTGGTGCAGCCGCCGCGCGCGCACCGCGTCGTCGGCCTGCTCCAGCGACGCGCCCTTCGGCAGGCCCATGAGGACACGCAGCCCGTCGGTCGCGACGCCGAGCGCCTGCGCCCGCCCGAACGACTCGCAGCGGAGCTGCACGAGCCGCGGCGGATCGGCGCGATCCGAGATGCGGGCGACGAACTCCCGCGCGAGCCGGCTCTTGCCGATCCCCGGCGGCCCCGAGATGCTCACCACGACCGGCGTCCGCTCCTCCACGCAGCGGTCGAACGCGGCGACGGTCGTGATGAGCTCGGCGTCCCGCCCCACGAACGGCGTCTGCGCGTCGGGCCGCTTCGGCGCGCGCGAGAGCACCCGCACGGCGCCGCCCTCCTGGGGCTCGCACAGGTAGCGCCCGCGGGACAGCTCCACCGTGGTCGCGTCCGCGAGGACCCGCCCGAGGCCCGCCTCGCGCGCCAGGGCGACCGCGCGGTCGACGACCTCGCCGGCCGAGCGCGTCCTGTCGACGCGCATGCGGCCGGAGGCGACGCCGACGCGGCCGCCGCGCTCGCCGAGCGCGAGGCCGAGCTCGAGGGCGCGCGACGCCTCGTCGCCGTGGGCCTGGCGCACGCCGAGGTGGGCGGCGATCGAGTCGGCGCCGAGCGGCAGCGCGTCGGCCCCGCGGCGCCGCAGCGCCTCGAGCTCCCGCTGCCGCTCCTCGCCGGTGGCCACGTGCAGCGCCACGATCGTGGTCACGAGCCGCGTGCCCATCACCCCCGGCGGGTTGTCGCTCACGCGCAGCGGCGACGGGGTGGGCAGGTGCGGCTCGTCGACGAGCGCCGCGAGCCTCTCCGCCACCTCGCGCGCCGAGCTCGGCCGGAGCTCCCGGTCGGCGAGCAGCAGGGCGTGGATCAGGTCGTCGAGCGCGGGGACGACGTCGAGCAGGAACTCCGAGAGGCGCGGCGCGGGCGTCGTCGCCAGGCGCACGAGGGTCGCGATCGAGGTCGGCCCCATGTGCGGCGGCCGGCCGGCGACGAGCTCGAACAGCGTCGCGCCCAGCGAGTAGAGGTCGCTGCGCGCGTCCACCGTCGCGTCGCCGCGCGCCTGCTCCGGCGAGATGTACGCCGGCGTGCCGACGAGGCCGCCCGCGTCGGTCGTGAGCACGACCTCCTTCGACGCCGCCACCCCGAAGTCGACGAGCTTGATGCGGATCGGCCCCTCCGGCGGCCCGCGCAGCAGGAGGATGTTCGACGGCTTGATGTCGCGGTGGACGACGCCCGCGTCGTGCGCGGCCGCGAGCGCGCTCGCCACCTGCCGGCCGACCTCGAGCCCCTCGCGCAGCGAGAGCGGGGAGCGCCGCTGGCGCGTGGCCAGGTCCTCCCCGTCGAGCCACTCCATCGCGATGAACGTCGCGCCCTCCTCGATGCGGCGCCCCTCCGCGTCCGACGCGCTCGACTCCACCGTCCCGAACGCCACGACCCGCACGATCCCCGGATGATCGAGCTCGGAGAGGATCTGCCCCTCGCGCGAGAGCCGGGCCTGACCCTCGGCGTCGACGCCGAGCATCGTGATGATCTTCAGGGCGACGTACCGCTCGGTCTGCACGTCGAACGCGCGGTGCACGGTGCCGACGCCGCCCCGGCCGACCTCGCGCTCGATGTGGAATCGGCCCGCGACGAGCGGTCTTGCTGGCTCGATGCGCACGGTGTCCATGCGCTAGCCGAGGGGGGCCACGGGAGGGGCGTCGAGGGCGCTCGGGCGCGGCG
The DNA here is from genome assembly GCF_051524405.1 of Sorangium sp. So ce119. NCBI lineage: Bacteria > Pseudomonadati > Myxococcota > Polyangiales > Polyangiaceae > Sorangium > Sorangium sp. So ce119. Next base: position 2,851,961 of record NZ_CP150310.1, read on the forward strand.
GACAGGCGATCTCGGGGCGCCGGGCCGGGTGGGCCTGCGGTGTTCCGACAGGGCGCATCGGAGAGGAGACTACGCCGTCGTTCATGGCAGTTCCAGTGTCGCGGTCGCGACATACACACCCGCGCCCCGCCTCTGGTCTTGCCGCGCCCGCGCCCGCGGTCGGCGGCGCGGTCGGCGGCGCGGTGGCGCGACGCGCCCTGCGTCGCCGGTCGATCGAGCTCGCCGGGCTTCCCTTGACGGATCCGGCGGCTCCTCTTACGGTCGCGCTCTGCGCTAACGCCGGGAGCCATTTCGATGCTCGATCGCGTCGCCGTTCACCAGACCCGGCTGCGCACGCCCGGCCTCGGGCTCGATGCCAAGGGCGTCGCGCTCGGGGCGAAGGGGCTCGTCCTGCTGCCGTCGATCGATCGGCTCGTCGCCTTCCTCGCGCTCTACACCAGGCAGGGCTCGCTCGGGGACATCCTCCGGTCGCTCGTCGTCGAGATCGTCCGATCGAAGCTGGGCGCCCGGGAGGTCACCCTCCTGTTCGCGGCGGAGAGCAGCGACCGGCTCGACCGCGTGGCGGAGATCGCCCGTCTGGCGGGCGGCTACTGCTTCACGGGGACGAGCCGGCACTTCGTCCAGTACCGCGACGCCGCCGCGCCGTTCGGGTACGACGTCGCGCAGATCCTGCCGAGCGACGCCGCGCTCTCGCTCTACCACAACGCCTTCTCGCAGACGTACGAGGTCGAGCGGCGCCTCGACGTGCGCGGGCTGCTGCTCCGGCTCGAGCCGCACCTCGATCCGGCCGCCGGGCGCGAGCCCGGCCCGCGCTGGATCCTCGCCGAGTCGGGGCTCGGCCCGGCGCTGATCCGCTACTTCTCCCGGAGCAGCGTCGAGGCCGAGGTGGGCCTCTGCGAGTGGCCGCCGGAGTCGAGCTTCGACGACGCCCCGGTCCTCCGGTACCTCTTCCGCGTGCCGGCGATCCCCGGCCGGATGGTCCCGCTCCTCACGGGCACGCCGGGCCTCGGCTACTTCGTCCCGGTCGCGCCCGGCGCCGCGGTGGAGGTCGGCTTCCGGCACCCGGTCAACCTCCGCGCCTGCCCTGTGTTCAGCGAGGCGGGCCTCGTGCTCTTCCGCGGCAGGGGCCGCGAGGCGCTGGAGATCGGGAAGCTGCCGGCGATGGGGGACGTCTCCGCGTTCGCGCGCGTCGAGCTCAGCCGCGAGCCCGCGGTGGCGCGGGCGACGGCGGACGCCCAGCGCCCCGCGTCGGTCGTGCTGTCGCTCCGCCTCGTCCCGAGCTCCGAGCCGTGGCGGTCGGTCACGGCCTCGTGGATCCGGCCGGAGGAGATGCAGCTCCTCCGGCACGTCGCCTACGCGCTCGGCCCCGACACCCTGCGCCGCGCCCGCATCGCCTTCACCGCCGCCGGCGCGTTCCTCCGCCACCCGACCGGCATCGAGGGCATCCCGGTCGGCGAGTTCTTCCGCGAGGTCCACCCGGGCCTCTACATCCCGGCCGGCTACGACGCCGTCCCCGCGGTCGCGCCCGCCGTGCTGTTCCGCGCGCTCGGCGCCCCCGCCGGCCAGGCGCTGTTCATCGGGCGCGACGGGGGCGCGGTCGGCGTGCCCGAGGAGGCGTTCGTCCCGCTGGAGGCGGCGCTCCTCGAGGCGCAGCAGTGGTCGCCGGTGGCCGCGCTGTCCACGGGCCTCACGGCCGCGCTGGCCACCGAGCTGCCCGAGGTCGTCCTCGGCGGCGTCGGCATCCGGCCGCTGCGCGACCTCGCGCCGCCCGACGCGCCCGCCGAGCCGAAGGCGCTCCCGCCGGGCGCCGGCAGGGCATGACCCACCCCGACGCCATCGCCGAGCGCGTCGTCGAGCTCCAGGCGAGCGTGCTCGCCCCGCTCGTCCTCGGCGGCCCCCTCCACCTGGTGCGCCCCTTCGGGGTCCGGCTCGCGCTCCTCCTCGGCCACGGCGTGAGCGCGAGCGACCGCGATCTTGGCTCGCGCATCGACCTCGCGCGCGTCCGCGTCGCGCGCCTCGTCGCGCCGATCGACGCGCTCCCGGAGCTCGTCGCCGCCGACTGGGCGCTCCTCGCCGCGCTGAACGACCTGCTCCAGCTCACGAACCACGAGCTCGCCGGCGCCCTGACGCGCAGCCGGTACCCCCGCCTGCTCGCGAGCGTGCGCGATCTCTGCGAGCTCGTGCCCGCGCCGGCGGACGTCGCGACGGCGCTCTCGCGGCACGCGACGTTCGCGCGCGTGCTCGACTGCTTCCGCACGGACGCGCACGTCGCCTGGTGGACGGGCCGCGCGAGCTTCCGTGGCCAGCGCCCGCCCGCGCGGCTGCTCCGCTGGCGGCAGCTCCGCAACGTCGAGGTCGAGACCCGGCGCGTCGGGCTGGCCGACATGGGCCACGGCATCCCGGGGCTCGCGCCGCCGGACTTCGCCGACGCGCTCTCCCTCTGGCTGACGCGCACGCCGCTCACGGATCTCGCGACCGCCACGCGGAAGAGCCCGCCGTTCGCGTGGTCGGCCTCGACGCTCGCGGTCGTCGCCACCCCCCCTGGCCGGAGCCTCGCGTACCGCCTCCTCGTGCGCCAGCCCCACGACCTCGCCGTCGCCGCGCTCGCGCGCGCCGCCCGGGAGGTCCCGCCCCGGTTCGGTCAGGCGAGGGTGATCGCCGAGTCGTTCGCCAGCGAGGTCGCCGCGGGGATCAAGCTGCTCGACGAGCGCTCCGGCGCCGCGTGAGCGCGCGCGCGCGCCGGTGGTGGGCCGGTGGGCCGGTGGCCGGTGTGCCGCGCGCCGCGCGCCGCGCGACTTTGATCGGCGCAAACGGGGCGTGATACGCTCCGTCCCCATCGAGCGAGACCGCCGTCTCGCCCGCCGTACCTTCGACTTCACGTCACGAGCATCGCTCTGGAGCGACGAACCGTTTGAACCGGCAAGACGCTGAACACGCCGAGAAGACGCCCTCTTTCCCCTTGCGATCCTTCCGTCTCGGCGGTCGCTCCCAGGACGCGGCCCGGCGCTTTGTGCGCGCGAGCGCGCGCGCCGCGGGCCTCGCGCTCGCGCTCGCGCTGGCGGTGAGCCCCGGGGTCGCGTTCGCGCAGGCGGAGGCGCTGCTGGACGAGGGCAAGCAGCTCATGAAGAAGGGCAAGCTCGCGGAGGCTTGCCCCAAGATCGAGGAGAGCTACCGGCTGAGCCCGAGGTCGGCCACGCTCCTCGCGCTCGCCACCTGCCACGAGAAGCAGGGCAAGATCGCGACCGCCTGGGTCGAGTACATCGACCTCGGCGCCGCCGCGCGCAAGGAGGGCAACAAGCGCCTCGAGGCCGACGCGAAGGCGAGGGGAGCGAAGCTCGAGCTGCGGCTGCCGCGGCTCACGCTGAACGTGCCGCGGGCCGCCGCTGTCGAGGGGCTCGAGGTGACGCTCGACGGGACGCCCGTCGACAGCGCGGCGTGGGGCCAGGCCAGGCCGATCGACCCTGGCCAGCACAAGGTGAGCGCGAGCGCTCCCGGCAGGAAGCGCTGGGAGCAGACGGTTGCGATCAAGCGGGGCGACCGGAAGGCCGTCACGGTCCCGGCGCTGGCCAGGGACGCCTCGGCCGCTCCGGAGCCGGCGCCGGCCGCGGAGGCGCCCGCGAAGGAGCCGGCGGCGCCGGTCGCCGCGGCGCCAGACAGGGCCGCGACGGCGGCGGGGAAGGAAGCAGGCGGGGCCGGGAAGGGCGCAGGCGGGGCCGGGAAGGGCGCGGCGGCAACGGGGCCCGGGAAGGGCGCGGAGGGGCCGGAGACGGCCGCAGCGGGGCCGGAGGGGGCCGCAGGCTCCGCCGAGGCCGCCGCGGCCGAGGAGCCGGCGCCGACGCCAGGTGCATCGCCGCGGCATTCCGGGACCTTCGTGATCGAGGCCGGCGCGGCCGGCGGCGCGCTGATCGGGCTGATCGACGCGGGCAGCTTCGGCAACCTGAGCTCGTATTCGTACAGCTACAACGTTCCCGAGGGCGAGCTCATCGCGCCCTGCAACGAGGACGTCTGCCACGCGGGCTTCGACCCGGCGATCGGGCCGTTCGCCGGCGGTCAGGCCTTCGTCGGGCTCGCGCTCTCCGAGGAGCTGCACCTCGGCGTCCGCGCGCTCGGCGGCTACCGGTTCGGCGGCGGCTATCTCGCCGTCGGCGGACCTTCCCTCTCGATGCGCTTCGGGCGCCTCTGGCTCGGCCTCTCGGGGCTCGCCGGCGCGGTGGGTCAGAACGCGAAGGTCACCGGCGTGAGGGGAGAGATCCCCTCGGAAATGGTCGACCTCAACTACGGCCGGACCGAGGTCGAGGTGACCGCGCGCGAGGGCAGCTTGCCCGAGACCGCGCTGGTCGAGACGTTCGCGTTCGGCGGGAGCGTCGACGTGTCGCTCGTGCTCGCGGACCTGCCGAGCTCGAGCTGGACGTCGGGCGCGCTCCTCCTGACCGTCTCGCCGACGTTCATGAAGGGGCTCGACGGCTTCGTGCTCGTCGCGCCGGCGAGCCTCGGCTACCGCTTCTACTGACCGCGGCGGTCCCCCCACGGTGGGCTGCACGCCGGCGGCGGTCCCCCCACGGTGGGCTGCACGCCGGCGGCGGTCCCCCCACGGTGGGCTGCACGCCGGCGGCGGTCCCTCCACGGTGGGCTGCACGCCGGCGGCGGTCCCCCCACGGTGGGCTGCACGCCGGCGGCGGTCCTCCCCCCACGGTGGGCTGCACGCCGGCGGCGGTCCCCCACCGGGCGCGGCGCCGCCGGCTAGTTCCGCCCTCCAGGAGTCCGGCCGTGGATCCGGATGGAGATCTCAACGCCAAGGCGCAAAGACGCAAAAAGGCATGAAATCATTGTCTTTTTGCGTCTTCGCGTCTTTGCGCCTTGGCGTTGAATCTCTCCTCTCGCGCGGCAGATCCCTGGCAGGACTTCTGCCCCGCGGTGCTACCCCGCCTTGCCCGCGCGCCGCCGGCGGCCGCGGCGCGCCTCGCTCCCCGCGGCCTCGGGCCGATCGGAGGGCGCCGCCTGCGGGGCGAAGCCGATCGCCGCGAGCTCCTTCTCGCCGACCACGTCGCCCTCGGTCATGAGCGCGGCGCGCAGCAGGACCGCGCCCATCTCCGCGTCGTTGCCCGGCCACGGGTGGTCGAGCACGGCCTGCAGCGCCCGCAGATCGAGGCCGAACGGCCGGCCGCGCAGGCGGACGCCGATGCGCGCGAGGTGGTCCAGCGCGAGCGCCCGGAGATCCTCGGCGCGCGACGCGAGCGACGGCAGCGCGACCGCCCGATCGCCGAGACGGTCCGCGAGCCGCTCGCTCATCTGGCCCGTCGCCACCAGCGCGTCGACCGTCTGGGGCACCGCCACGACGAGCCCGACGTCGTCCGGCAGCGCCGCGCCGAGGTAGCTCTGCACCTCGGGCGACAGCGCCTGGGCGTCGAGGATGAGCAGCGTGCCCCCCCGCGCCGCCTCGATCGGCGAGCTGTCCGGATCGCGCCAGAGCGCGAGCGCGCGCGGCGTGTCCTCGGATCCAGCGGCCGGCGCCGCGCCGTCGCGCTCGGGCGAGCCGCCCCGGGTCCGCGCGAACGCCTGCGCGAACGCCTCGGGCGCGGGCGCCGCGCCGTCGACGATCGCCAGCGGCCCCGCCACCCGCGCGGAGCTCAGGTGCACGACCGCGCCCCACGCGACAGCGTCGATCCCGGGCGCCGTGAGCAGCGTGACCGGGCCGCCGCCCGCGCCGAGCCGCTCGAGCTGCTCGAGCGCCGCGCGCGCCGCGGGGCTGTAGGCCGCCGCCCGCGCCGGCCGCGCGAGCAGCCCCGCGATCGCCCGGAACCGGCCCGCGCTCTGCGCCACGGCGCGCTCCAGCCGGCTCACCTCGCGCGCGCGCTCCTCGGCCTCGCGCCGGGCGGCGACCTCCCGGCCGCGCGACCCGGACAGCATCGCCGACACCGAGATCACCGCCCCGAGCCGGTCGGCCACGGCGCGCAGGCCGCTCACCTCCTCCAGCGTCATCGGCGACGCGCGCCGGCCCCGCGGGATCGCGAGCGCCCCGATCGGGCCCTCCGCGTCGTTCACCAGGGCCACCACGCCGACGTCGCGCTCGGCGAGCCAGGCGAGCAGCGGGCGCACCTCCGGCCGCCGGACCTCGACCGCCTCCGCGGCCTCGACGCGCAGCACGCGCTCCGGCTCGACCTGGGCGAGCTCGATGAGGCGCGCCGGCACCTGCGCCGGCTCGCTGTGCGCGTACCCCGCGCGATCGACCGTCACCCGCTCGGGCGGCGAGAGCAGGTACAGCGCCGGCGGCGCCTGCCCGGCCGTGCCCGCGTCCGACGCCTCGCGCAGCGCGGAGAGCGCCGTCTCCAGCGCCGCCTCCGGCTCCGGGTTCATGGCCGCGCGCGTCGCGGCGTCGAAGGCGCCGAGCCAGCGCGCCCCCTCGGGCGCGAACCGGCGCGCGAGGGCCGGCGCCGCGAGCCCCGCGAGCGCGCAGATCGCGCACGCGCCGAACACGGCGACGCCGATCGAGGACTGCGGCGCGCCGCGGAGCCCGAGATCGCCGCGCGGCGCCTCGTGCACCGCGTAGACCGCGAGGAGCGCCGGCGGGGTCGCGAGCGCCGCGATGGCGAGCGTGAGGCGCAGCGCGCGCGAGACCTTCGCGGCGTCCGCGGCCACGATGCAGAGCGCGACGCACACCGCCGCGATCGCGCTCGTGACGGGCAGGATCGCCTCCGGGCTCGCGACGCCGACGAACGCCGCCGCGACGGAGGCCGCGAGCGCCGTCGCCGAGAGCAGCAGCGCCGCCTCCACTCGGTCGGCGACGCCGAGCTCGAGGCGCCGCGCGATGCGGACGCGCGCGAGCGCGACGAGCGTCACCGTGAGCGAGCCGAGCGACGCGGCGGACGTCGCGTAGTGCACGAGCAGCGGATCGAGGTCCGCCGCGCGCGCGGGCGCCACCGCCGAGATTGCGGGCAGCGCGACCGCCACCGTCCAGAAGAGCGAGGCGAACGCCGCGGCGTCGAGGCGCCGCGTGCTCGGCGGGGGCTCGAGCAGGCCGCCGAGGCCCGCGATGCGCGCGAGGCCGACCAGCGCGGCCATCGCGGCGGCCGCCGCGCCGAGGTTGCCGAGCGCGATCAGCGCGAGGCCGGTGGGGCCGCTGCGCGCGGCGGCGAGCATCGCGGCGCCGGTGAGGCAGACGGCGGCCGCGCGGCGGGCGGCCGGCTCGATCCGGTCCTCGCCCCGGGGCGGCCGCTCGACCCAGCGGAAGCCGAGCGCGAGGAGCGCCGGCAGCCCGAGCAGGGCGAGCCACGCGGGCCCGTGGCCGCCGGACGCGCGGAGCGCGGCGAAGGCCGTGTAGGCGACGGCGGCCGCGGCGATCCAGAACGAGCGCCGGCGCAGCATCGCGGCGAGGGTAGCGTCTGGCCGCGGGGGCGCCAACGAGGCGGTCTCATCCAGGGGACGATCGCCCCGCCCGCGCCGCACGTGGCGGCCAGACGCTCTTTCACTTCCTCAGGGGGTGAGCGCCGCGATGAAGTCGTGGAGACACGTTATCTCGGCGTCGCTGAGCGGCGTGGCGCCGAGCGGCATCCGGTTGTTGCACGGCGGGTCGGGCGTGACCTTCGTGTAGACCGAGCTGGCGTCCGGATCGCCGGGCACGAGCACCATGCCGCCGCATGCGGACGCCTGGCCCCGGATGCTGTTCTCCCACCCCGACGCCAGCGAGAGGCCCGCCTGCTTCGAGTTCGCGTCGTGGCAGCCCGCGTTGCCGCACTTCATCGTGATCATCGCCGGCGCCTCGGCGCACCCCGTCGGCGCGGGGCCGGTGGCCGTCGAGGTGGTGGTGCCGGTGTCGCCGCCGGTGGCCGCGGTCGTGGCGGCGGTGTCGCCGCCGGTGGCCGCGGTCGTGGCGGCGGTGTCGCCGCCGGTGGCCGCGGTCGTGGCGGAGTCGGCGCCGGTGGTCACCGCGGGGGAGGTGGTGCCGGACCCCTGGGTGTCGCCGCCGGCGCCTTGCTGGCCGCCCGGGGGGAACTCGTCCTCGTCGAGGGTCCCCGCGCAGCTGATGAGGAGCGCGCTGCCCGTCAGCAGGGCGGCTGCGGTGAGCGCGATGCGCCCGTCAAGCGAAGTCAGGAACGTCACGTGGTACCTCTCTCTCTCAGTAGACATAGGCTCCGGCGAGCCGCAGTCCCAGGTATTGGTCGATGGCCCCACCCGCGATGTAAGGGTCGCCCTGCTCGGGCTGGAACGACGAGAAGAACCGGGCGTACTCGACGAGCACGCGGGCCTCGATGCCGGTCGCCACGGGGACCATCACCCCGGCCATCGCGCCGATGCCCTGCACGCTCGCCCCGGTGAACCGCTCGTAGACGGCGCCCGACGAGAGCGGCAGGAGGTACTCGGCGCCCAGCGCCAGCGCGACCGGGCCGACCGGGAAGCGGCCGTCGAGGCCGGCCCGGAACAGGGTGTAGGAGACGTTGGGCACCGTCCTGGCGAGATCCGCCGGCGCCTCGATCTCGAAGGTCAGGAACCGGAGCCCGGCGGAGATCCCGAGCTGGGACGCCTCGCCGATCGACAGCCGCTCGCGGAGGCCCAGGTTGATGCGCTGGTAGGTGGTGCTGATCGGGTCGCCGTCGCCCACCGCCGAGTTGAGGCCGAGCGCCCGCGCGTAGCTCGCGGTGATCCCGAGGCCCTTGAGCACCGCGATGTCCGTCGACGCGAGCGGGTACACCTCGCCCGCGACCGACAGCGCGGGCTGCCCGAAGACGCCGTAGGGCCGGAGGTTGTTCGTGCGCGGATCGGAGTAGTCGAACCAGCGGCCGACGAACTCGACGCCGAGCTCGACCGAGAAGAGCGCCGAGTTGACGTCGTTGCGCTTGCGCTTGCCGCCGCTGTCGCGCGCGCCCTCGCCGTCGCCCTCGCCGCCGTCACCCTCGCCGCCGTCGCCCTCGCCGCCGTCGCCCTCGCCGTCACCCTCGCCGCCGTCGCCCTCGCCGTCCTCGCCGCCCTTGCTCGCCTTGTCGTCGTCGGCCGGCGGCGGCGCGATCTGCGCCAGCGTCGGGCCGAGCAACTCTTCCAGCGCCTTCTTGCGGTCGTCGCGCGAGCCGGTCAGCGGCACCGCGCTGTCCACGGCGAGGTCGCCGGCGTTGTCGTCGACGTAGACGAGGTGGACCTCTTTCTTCTTCTTCTTGTTCGTGCGCGAGACGCCGTAGATGACCCCTTCCGCCTTCGCGGCCTTGCCTGCCTTGCGGATGCGGTCGAGGGGCTTCTTCCGCAGGGCCTTGGACACCAGCGCGTCTCCGACCGCCTTGGTCTGGCCGGCGCCCTTCAGCGCCTTCGAGAACGCAGCCGGCTCGACGACCCCCAGCGTCTCCGGCAACAAGGCGAGGATGTCCTCGCGGATGGCCTCCGCGTTGGGACCCTCGATGTGAACCGCGATCGACTTCGACGCCTTGGGAGCGGCGAGCGTGACGGGAGCGAGCGCGAACGTCACGGCGGTCGCGGCCGAGAGCCCGAGCAGGATCCGCCCGCAGAGGCTCATAGAAAGGAACAGCGTTGTGGTCCTGGTGGGTTTGCGCACGGGCCTCTCGCTAGCGGCAATGACGTCGACCGGAGCTTGCACGCGCGCGAGCCTACAGGCGACCAACCCACGGAATCCAGCGTATTTTCGACACGCTGGGCGATCTTTCGCGCGACACGCAGTGTCGCTAGGAGACTACGATACAGCCGGATTCACGGGGTCTCGCCGCCGCGGCTCCTTCCGTAACTGTCTTCCGTGGAGTACAAAATGGGGTCGCCTGATGCCCGGCGCCACAACGCGATGCATCGTGGCGATGACGTCCTGGAGAGAGGGCCTATGGATCGGTCAAGAGGACGGCGCCGCCGGGGGGAGCGCGGACCCGGCGGCGCTCTCGGGCTCGCGGCGGTCCTCGCGACGGCGGCCGCCTGCTCCGGCAGGCCCGGCGACGGCGCGACGCACGAGCCGCCGCGCTGCGCGGAGATCCAGCCGGGCGCCTCGCCGCTCCGGCGGATGACGCGCTTCGAGTACGACAACACGATCCGGGATCTGCTCGGCGACGAGAGCGCGCCGGCCGACGCCTTCGTCGTCGAGGAGGAGGCGCTCGGGTTCAACAACCAGGCGGCGGCGCTCGGCGTCACGCCGCTGCTCGCCGAGCAGCTCATGAAGGCCGCCGAGGCGATCGCGGCGCGGGCCGCGCGGGATCCCGCGCGGCTGCTCGCGGGGTGCGACCCGGCGGTGCAGGGGCCCGACGCGTGCGCCGCGGAGCTCATCGAGCGGCTCGGCAAGCGCGCGTTCCGCCGGCCGCTCACGCCGCAGGAGATCGCGCGCTTCGAGCGGCTCTTCGCCTGGGGGAACGACGAGCACGGCCTCTCGACCGGCGTCGAGGTGGTGATCCAGGCGATGCTCCAGTCGCCGCACTTCCTCTACCGCGTCGAGCTGGGCATGCCGGACCCCGCCGGGGACGCCGTGGTGCCGCTGTCGGACCACGAGATCGCCTCGCGGCTCTCGTACCTGCTCTGGAGCTCCATGCCGGACGACGCGCTGTTCGCCGCGGCGGACGCGGGCGAGCTCCGCACCGCGGAGCAGATCGCGGCGCACGCGCGGCGCCTCCTCGAGGACCCGCGCGCCCGCGCCGCGGTCGCAAACTTCCACGCGCAGTGGCTGCAGCTCACGAACATCGACACGATCGCCAAGGACACGGCGGCCTACCCGCGCTTCCACGACGGGCTCCCGGCGCTCCTCCGGGCCGAGACCGAGGCGTTCCTCGATCACGTCGTGTTCGAGGACGAGGCCGGCGACGTGGCGACCCTGCTGACGGCGTCCTACTCGCTGATGAACGCCGAGCTCCGCGCGTTCTACGGGCTGGAGGAGGCCCCGGCGGACGGCGCGGCGGCGCCCGGCGACCTCGCGGTCGTGCCGCTCGATCCGGCCGAGCGCGCGGGCTTCCTCACGCACGCGAGCCTCCTGTCGGTGCTCGCGAAGCCGGACCAGTCCTCGCCCATCCACCGCGGCAAGTTCGTCCGCGAGCGGCTGCTCTGCCAGACCCTGCCGCCCCCGCCGGCCGACGTGGACATCCAGCCGCCCGCGGTGCGGTCGGGCATCCCGACCCGCCGGCGGTTCGAGCAGCACGCGCAGGACCCGGGCTGCGCGGGTTGCCACCGGCTGATGGATCCGATCGGGTTCGGGTTCGAGCACTACGACGGCATCGGCCTCTACCGCGCGACCGACCAGGGGGTGCCGGTCGACGCGAGCGGCGAGATCGCCGGGAGCCGCGGCACCGACGGGCGCTTCGACGGGGCGGTGGAGCTCGCGCACCTGCTCGCGGAGAGCGACGAGGTGCGCCAGTGCGTCGCGACGCAGTGGTTCCGCTTCGGCTACGGCCGCGCCGAGCAGGCGGAGGACGAGTGCAGCATGAGCCAGATCCAGCGGGCGTTCGCCGACAGCGGGTACAACATCAAGGCGCTGCTCGTGGCGCTCACCCAGACCGACGCGTTCCGCTACCGGCGGGCGCCGGGCGCCGGGGGCGCGCCGTGAGCGGCGCCGCGCGGCACCGGCCGTCGAGGCGGCGGCTCGATCGGCGCACGTTCCTGCGCGGCGTCGGCGGGCTCGCCGTCGCGCTCCCGTTCCTCGACGCCATGTCCGGCTCGGCGAGCGCCGTCGAGTTCCCGAAGCGCTTCGTCGTCTTCTTCACGGGGCTCGGCACGGTCAAGACGGCCTGGCAGCCCACCGGCACCGAGGCGTCGTTCGAGCTCGGCGAGATCCTCGCGCCGCTCGCGCCCTACCGGGACAAGCTGCTCGTCGTCGAGGGCGTCGACATGGAGTCCGCCTACAACGGGCCGGGCGACGCCCACCAGCAGGGCATCGGCCAGGCGCTCACCGGCACGGAGCTCCAGGAGGGGACGCTCTTCCCCTACGCCTGCAACCCCGCCGCGCTGGTCGGCTGGGGCGGGGGCATCTCCGTCGACCAGCTCCTCGCCGCGCGGCTCGGGCAGCGCACGAAGCTCTCGTCGCTCGAGCTCGGCGTCCAGGTCCAGTACGCCAACGTCTCGTCGCGCGTCTCGTACCTCGGCCCGGGCCAGCCCGTCCCGCCCGAGGACGATCCGCGCGCGGCGTTCGACCGGCTCTTCACCGATCTCAGCGCCGATCCGGCGGACCTCGCGCGGCGGCGCGCGCTGCGCCGGCGGGTGCTCGGCGACGTCATGGAGGACTACGGCGCCCTGGCGCAGAAGCTCGGGGGCGAGGACCGGCAGAAGCTGGAGCACCACCTGGACGCCCTGAACGAGATCGAGGCGCGCCTCGAGGCGCCGGGGCTCCTCGGCGGCGCGTGCGCGCTGCCGGCGCTGGGCGAGCCGCTCGACGTGTACGCGAACGACAACTTCCCCGCGATCGGGCGGCTGCAGATCGATCTGCTCGCGACGGCGCTCGCCTGCGATCTCACGCGGGTCGCGTCGATCCAGTGGAGCGCGACGCAGGCGGGGAAGGTGTTCACCTGGCTGGGGCAGTCGGAGACGCACCACGCGCTCTCGCACTCGAACCTGGCCGACGCGGACAAGCAGCGGCAGCTCGTCGACATCGGCCGCTGGCAGGCGGAGCAGCTCGCGTACCTGCTCGGGAAGCTCGACGCCGTCCCGGAGGGCGCGGGCACGCTCCTCGACAACACGATCGTGCTCTGGTGCACCGACATCTCGGAGGGGCAGAGCCACTCGCGGCGCGACATGCCCTACGTGATCGCGGGGGGCGCCGGCGGGGCCCTGCGGACCGGGAGGTACCTGCGCTACGCCGGCGACCCCCACAACAACCTGCTCGTCACGCTGTGCAACGCGATGGGCGTGGAGGTGTCGAGCTTCGGCAACCCCGCGTACTGCACGGGGCTGCTGCCGGGCCTCCTGGCCTGAGCGGCGGGCGCGGCGCAGCAGGAGGCGCTGGCCGCGGGTGTTTTGGGCTTTTCGTCGCGCGCCGATTTTGGCAAGTACGCCCGCATGGGCGGCCTGCTGTCCTCCGGGAAGCCTCGTCGTGCGCTGCGCTCGGTGCGCGCAGCGCGCATGGTCCTTCGTCTCGCGCGTCTCGCGGCGCTCTCCGCGGCGGCCTCCGGGGCGTTCGCGTGCCAGAAGCCCGCGGACGCGCCGGCGGACGCCGGGGCGGTCGCCGACGACGCAGGCGGGGCGGCGACCGTCGCGGCGCTCGCGACCGGCGCGGCGCAGCCGGAGGCGCCGACAGGCGCCGCGGCGGAGCCGCCGAGCGGCAAGCCGCTGCTCGGCGTGACCGCCTTCGTGGCGACCGTCTACAAGGAGCCGCGCGACACGTCGAAGAAGCTCGGCTACCTGCGCGTCGGATCGAGGGTGCCGCGCTCCGCGGAGCCCGCCGGCACCGCCGGCTGCCCGGGCGGCTGGTACGAGATCGAGCCCCGCGGCTTCCTCTGCGTTGGCGAGGACGCGACGCTCGATCTCGACGACCCCATCCTCAAGGCCGCGGGCCCGGGGCCGAACCTGAGGACCGCGCTCCCGTACCGGTATGCGTTCGTCCGCGCCGTGCTGCCCCTCTACCTGCGCGTCCCCACGGCCGAGGAGCAGCGCAAGTCGGAGTTCAAGCTCGACGAGCACCTCGCGTGGTTCGAGGAGAACAAGGCGACCGTGCAGCGGGTCGTCCTCGGCGCGAACGACGTGCCGATCGACGAGCGCGGCGCGCCGCTGCCCGGGAAGCAGCTCGGCGAGCTCGGCCTCGCGAAGAACTCGCTCGAGCTCGGCGAGGGCGCCCTGCTCGGCGGGGGAGGGGAGAACGACCCGATCCCGTTCTGGCTGGAGGGCGGGAAGCGGGGCATCCGCAACATCAGCGACTTCAAGGTCCCGGAGTACGCGGTGTTCGCGGACCGGGCGCGGCGCTTCACCGGCCTGTCGCTGATCGGCTCGTTCCCGACCGGGCCGGAGGCGCTGAACCGGCGGTTCGCGATCACCACGGATCTGCGGCTCGCGCCTGCGACGAAGATCAAGCCCGACACGGGCTCTCCCTGGCACGGCGTCGAGCTGAACGATCAGCTCACGCTGCCGCTCGCCTTCGTCCGGGCGCGGGGCGCGCGCGACGCGCAGATCCAGGGCGACAAGGCGACGCCGGGCAAGGAGCTGCCCTTCCGCGACGTCGTCCCGCTGAGCGGGAGGATGCGCCGGATCGAGGGGATGAAGTACTACCGCACGAAGGACCAGCGGTACGTGAGCCAGCTCGACGTGGGGCTGGCGGTCGCCCCGTCGTCGTGGCCCGAGGTCGCGGAGAAGGGCGAGAAGTGGATCGAGGTCTCGATCCAGCACCAGACGCTGGTCCTCTGGGAGGGCAAGCGCCCGGTCTACGCCACGCTGGTGTCGACCGGCCAGGCGGGGGTGGCGGACCCGAAGACCACGACCGCGACGGTGCGGGGCATCTTCCGGATCCGCAACAAGCACATCACGGCGACCATGGACTCGAACGAGTCGTCGAGCGTCGGCGGCCGCGCGGAGACGACGGCGGACGCGCCCTCGGCCTCGCGCGGCGCGAAGCCGGACAAGGGCGGCTCCTCGAAGGAGCGTGCCGCGAAGAAGCCGGGCGCGAGCGCGGCGGCGAAGCCCGAGGCGGGCGCGCAGGCCCCCCGCAAGGGCGACGGGGAGTACGGCGTCACGCGGCGCCGCGGCGAGGGGACGTACGCCCTGAAGGACGTGCCGTACATCCAGTACTTCGCGAGCGGCTACGCGCTCCACGCCGCGTACTGGCACGACGTCTTCGGCACGCCGCGCAGCCACGGCTGCATCAACATGTCGCCGATCGACGCCCACCGGGTGTTCCTGTGGACCGAGCCCCGCGTCCCGCCGGGATGGCACGCCATCAACACGGGCGACGAGATGGGCGAAGGCACCACGATCATCATCCACGAGTGAATGAGAGGCGGTCGCCCGCTTCGGATACGGGCCCATCTCGACGTTTTCGGTGCTCGGCGTACAGGAGTACGCCTGTGCGCCGAAAACGCCGATCTGGGCCCGTCTCCTGTGCGGGCGACCGCCGCGATCGCCGTCTGGAGGAGAGAGAGGGGGGGCGCTTCAGAAGGCGCGAGGTGGAGCCGTGCGGAGGACGTCGTCGAGCGCGTCGTCTGCGGCGGCGGCGAGGGCGTCGAGCAGCGCGGCGAGGCGGTCGTGCTGCTCCGGCGTGAAGGGGGGCATGCCGAAGCGCGAGCGCACGCCGGACAGGCGCAGCGCGAGGCCGGCGCCGTCCTGGTAGCCGGCTATCCAGGGGCCGCGGGCGAGCTCGTCGCAGATGCGACGGAGACGCGCTTCGAAGGCGGCGCGGTCCGTGAGCGCGGCGGGCGGGGAGGGGGCGTCGGCGACGGACGGGGCGCCGGGGGGCGCGGCGGCTGGGGAGGGGGCGCGCCGAAGGAAGTGGTGGATGGAGGCGGCGGCCTCGCCGGGGGGGCCGTCGATGGCGGCGAGTCCGGCGCGGAGGGGGTCGAGGACGGGCGCGAGCCCGGTGCGGCGCAGGAGGGCGCCGTCGAGGCACATCTCCCAGAGCACATGGGCGAACAGCGCGAGCCGCGGCGCGCCGAGCGAGGCGCCGCGCAGCGCGTCGGCGAGGCGGCGCTCTCCCTCGACGAAGACGGGCGCGGCGTGGAACCAGCGGTCGAGGGCGACGTGATGATCGATGCCGGCCAGCACCTCGGCGAGGCGCGGCGGCAGGGCGGCGGGGCGCTCGGCTGCCCGCGAGGGCCTCACGCGCCGGTCGGCCATGCGCCAGAGATCCGGGAGCATCGCCCCCGCGCCGGCGGCGACCGATCCGAGGTCGCGCGCCGCGAGGTGGCGATGAAGCAGGAAATTCATGGGTTCAGGATGGCGCCGCCGCGCGGGGCGGTCGACGGTAAGCTGCCGCTGACTGACGGTACCTGAGGTCAACCGATGCCGCGCTCCCTCCCCCGCCTGTCGCTGTTCGAGTGGAACGACTCGCCGTGGTCTCCCGGTCCGCTGCGCGAGCTCATCATCGAGTCGCTGAGCCGGACGATCCGGTGGGGCGGCATGCTGCGCGGCCTGATCGAGCCGTTCCGGCGCTTCCTCGCCGCCTCGGGGGCGGCCGAGGTGATCGAGCTCGGCGCGGGCGCGGCCGGGCCGTCGGAGGTGCTCATCGGCGAGCTCCTGCGCGCGGGCGCGACGCCGCCGCGGTTCGTGCTCACGGATCTCCTGCCGCAGCCGGAGGCGTGGGCGGCCGCCGCCGCGCGGCACCCGTCGTTCGTCGCCTTCGAGCCCTCGCCGGTCGACGCGACGCGCATCCCGCCGGCGCTCGCGGAGGGCCGCGCGCGGCTGATGATCAACGCCTTCCACCACTTCTCTCCCGATCTCGCGCGGGCGATCCTGGCCGACGCGGTGCGCGGCTCGTCCGGCATCTTCCTGTCCGAGGGGTTCGAGCGGACCCCGCTGGGGTTCTTGCCGATGGTCCCGGTCGGCGTCGCGGCGCTCGCCGCGAACCCGCTGCTCACGCGCCGCTCCCGGGCCGCCAAGGCGTGGCTCACGTGGGCGACGCCGATCGCCGCCGCGGCCAGCGTGTGGGACGGCGTGGTGAGCACGCTGCGCGTCTACTCCGAGGCCGAGCTGCGCGACATGGTCGCCCCGCTCGGCGACGCGTTCACGTGGGAGTACGGCACCTACCGCTTCCCGCTCCTGGGTAAGGGGTACTACTTCTTCGGCGTTCCGGCGCGATGAGCTGGCGCCGAGGGCGCTCGGCGATCGCAGGAGCCTCCGACGAGCAGCTCACCGGGGATGGGTGAGCCAGCGGTATTTTTACGGCCGGGAACACCGGCCATTTTGTTGAAAAAAAATTGACCCGCTCCACCCACCCCCGCGCACAGGGGCGGAAGATGGCGGCGCGGTGTCTCCGACGTCGTTCCATGCGGACTCGATGGCTTCTACCGCTCGGGAAAAGGGGCAAGACATGATGGCTTATCGACGGACCATGATGGCGGTATCGGCGCTCGTCGCCCTCGTGGCGGCGACCGCGTGTGCAGGGGGGACCGGCGACGCTGCCTCGGACGGCGCAGGGACGGCGAGCGGCGGCGACGGGACGACGAGCGGCGGCGACGGGACGGCGAGCGGCGGCGACATCGGGCAGGACCCCATCGGCGACATCGGGGGCAGCGCGAGCTCGGGCGGTGGCCCGAGCCCGGACGGCGACGCCTGCGGCAGCGATCTCATCGCGATCGTGCGCGACTTCAAGGATACGCACCCGGATTTCGAGGGCCGGCCCGGGGAGGACCGGGGCATCGTGGACGCTCAGCTCGGCGCGGACGGCAAGCCGGTCTATGCGGGCGGCACCGAGGGCACGTTGACCACGAGCGGCAAGGAGGCCTTCGATCAGTGGTTCCGCGACGTGCCCGACGTGAACACCGCCATCCAGATATCCATCTCGCTCACGGACAACGGGAACGGCACGTCCACGTACGACAATTCCGACTTCTTCCCGATCGACGACATGGGGTTTGGCAACGAGGACCGGAGCCACAACTATCACTTCACGCTCGAGCTCCACACCACGTTTGAATACAAGGGTGGCGAGGTGTTCACCTTCTCGGGCGACGACGACCTCTTCACCTTCATCAACGGCCACCTCGCGATCGATCTGGGCGGTATTCACAAGCCGGAGAGCGCGACGATCGACCTGGACGCGCGCGCGCAGGAGCTCGGCATCACGCCGGGCAACAAGTACGCGCTCGACTTCTTCTTCGCCGAGCGCCGCACGATCGAGTCGAACTTCCGCATCGACACGTCCATCGGTTGCTTCACCCCGGTCGTCAACTGAGCCCGGTCGTCCGCTGACCCGGCGCGACCTGGGCCCACAGCGCCCTTCATCTTCCCACCGTCCGCGTTCCTCGGCTCACCGCCCCGCCCGCGCCGTATCCCGCCCAGCGGCTCGCGCCGACCGCCCCCCGTTCCCTCCTGGAGCGGCCGCCGCTGCCACCTTGCTCGTGGTTCATCGCAACAGGTAGCCTAGGCAACGATGCAGGCCAGCGACCCGTTCGGCTGGGTAGGGTCGATCATCGACGGCCAGTTCGCCGTCGAGGCGCTGGCGGGCGAGGGAGCCTTCGGCGTCGTCTACCGGGCCCGGCACCTCGGCTTCGACGCGCCCGTCGCCGTCAAATGCCTCAAGATCCCCACGGGCCTGAGCCCCGACCAGCAGGACGGGTTCCTCGCCAAGTTCCGCGAGGAGGCGCGCCTGCTCCACCAGCTCTCGCGCCGGACGATGGGCATCGTCCAGGCGCTCGACATCGGCGCCGCCGCCGCGCCGAGGGGGCCCTGGACCCCGTACATCGTCATGGAGTGGCTCGAGGGCGAGACGCTCGAGCAGGACCTCAAGCGCCGCCGCGCCGAGAACGTCCCGCCGCGGAGCCTCGGCGAGACGATCAAGCTCCTCGCGCCGGTCGCCTCCGCGCTCGCCGTCGCGCACGACGGGAACGTCTCGCACCGCGACGTCAAGCCGGCCAACCTGTTCCTGCTCGGCGATCGCATGAAGGTGCTCGACTTCGGGCTCGCCAAGGTCTTCTCCGAGACACCGAAGTTCGCCGAGGCGCTCGTCCAGACGGGACGAACGTTCCGCGCCTTCACGCCGCAGTACGGCGCGCCGGAGCAGTTCAGCCCGCGGTTCGGCGCCACCGGGCCCTGGACCGACGTCTACGCGATGGCGCTCATCCTGATCGAGGTCGCCAGCGGTCAGCCTGCGCTCTGCGGCGCCGACGTCATCCAGCTCTTCGTCGCGTCGAGCGATGAGGCGATCCGGCCGAGCCTCCGCGCCCGCGGGGTGAACGCGAGCGTCGACGTCGAGGCGGTCCTCGGCCGCGCGCTCGCGATCCACCCGTCGCAGCGGTTCCATAACCTCGGCGAGATGTGGTCCGCCCTGGAGGCCGCCCACCGCGCGAGCGTCGTGGTTGTCGCGCGCGACACCCTGCGCGCGCCCGCCTTCAGCCCGGGCGCGAGCGACGACGATCCCGACGGGCTGCTCGACTTCGCCGCCGTCCACGTCCCGCCGCTGCCCCCGCCGCCGTCGCTGTCGCTGCCGCCGTCGTCGCGGCGGCCGCCGTCGATGCCGCCGCCGTCGCCGCCGCGGTGGGCGCCGGAGAGCAGCGGGGTGAGGGGGACCGTGAGCCACGATCGCAGCGCGCCGAGGGGGCGGGCCGTCGTGCCGTTCGAGGGCGGAGAGCACCGGATCTGCACCGTCCTGTTCGCCGATCTGTCGGAGGTGACCGCGCTCTCGTCGCGGCTCGATCCCGAGGACGTCAAGGACGTCGTCGACCGCTGCTACCAGGTGCTCGCGGAGCACGTCGAGCAGATGCACGGCGTCGTCGAGCGGCCCATCGGCGGGCGCGTCATGGCCGTCTTCGGCGTCCCCCGCTCGACCGACAACGACGCCGAGCGCGCGATCGTCGCGGCGCTCGGGGCGCAGGCCGCGATCCCGAAGCTCACGCTGCCGCGCGCGGCGCGCTCGGTCCGCCTCTCGGTGCGGATCGGGATCACGACCGGGCGGGCCTTCGTCGGCAGCGGGGGCTCGGCGCGCCAGGACCTCGCCGTCGTCGGCGACGCGGTCGACGGCGCCGCGCGCCTCCAGCAGCTCGCGCCCCGCGGCGCGATCGTGATCGGCCGCGACACCCACCGCCTCGTCCTCGGGCGCTTCCGGATGGAGCCCTTCGAGGGGATCGCCGTCGCGGGCCGCGCCGCGCCCGAGCCCCCCGCGCGCGGCGCGGCGCCGCCGATGTACCGCGTGCTCGGCGAGGGCCCGCTCCACCACGCCTTCGCGCCGCCCGATTTTCACGGGCTCGCGACGCGCCTCGTCGGGCGCGGCGCGGAGATGCAGCGCCTGTGCGATCTCGTCGAGACCGCCTTCCACGAGCGGCGGCCGCGGCTCATCACGCTGGTCGGCGCGCCCGGCGTGGGCCGGACGCGGATGCTCGCCGAGCTCGTCGCGGAACTCGGGGGCGGGGCACCGCGCGGCGGGGCGGAGCGCGGCGGGGCGGAGCGCGGCGGGGCAGCGCGCGGCGGGGCAGCGCGCGGCGGGGCAGCGCGCGGCGGCTCCAGCCCCGAGCACGGCCTCGCCTCCGCGCTGCCCGGGGAGCCGTTCGTCCTGCCCGCGCAGTGCTCGGCGCTCGCGCAGGAGACGAGCTACGGGCTGGCCGGCACGCTGCTGCGCCGGTGGTTCGGGATCCACGAGGCCGATCCGGCCCAGGTCATCCTGCGGAAGCTGCGCCGCGGTCTGCGCTGGCTGCGGCTGCGCGCCGCGCGCTCCCGCGCCCGCGCCGAGCGCGAGGCCGCCGGCGCGGGGGCCCGGGCCGCGCTCGGAGGCGCGTCGCCCGTCGTCACCCGCGCGACGTCCGTCCCCCTGCGCGGGCCGATCAGCTCGACCGTGAGCGGGCGCAGGGGCGCCGGCGCCGTGCAGTACGAGGACGACGACGAGCTCGATCCGTCTCCATCGCTGGCGAGGCCGCTCGGATCGAGCGATCTCGAGGACATCCTCGCCCGGCTGGCGGCCATCCTCGGCGCGCGGCCAGCGCCCGCCGGGCTCCTCGACACCGCGGCGCGCGGCAGCGTCCTGGCGAAGCGCCGGATCGCGTCCGCGCTCGCGCACCTGGTCACGTTCGCGCTCGAGCGGACGGCGATGGTGATCGTCTGCGACGATCTCCAGTGGGCCGACGACGCGACGCTCGATCTGCTCGAGGAGCTCGTGGCGCACGCCGAGGGGCTGCCGCTCTGCGTGGTGTGCGCCGCGCGCCCCGAGCTCTACGAGCGCCGCCCGGACTGGGGCATCGCGAAGGAGGCCTACGTCCGCGTCGACGCGCTCCCGCTCGCGCGGCGGCACACCGAGGAGATGATCCGCGACCGGCTCCGCGGCGTCTCCGAGCTGAGCCCCGAGCTCGTGCGCGCGCTCGCCGAGCGCGCCGAGGGCAACCCGCGCACCGTCGAGGAGATGCTCCAGCACCTCGTGGACGCGGGCGCCATCGAGG
The DNA here is from genome assembly GCF_051524405.1 of Sorangium sp. So ce119. Classification (NCBI taxonomy): domain Bacteria; kingdom Pseudomonadati; phylum Myxococcota; order Polyangiales; family Polyangiaceae; genus Sorangium; species Sorangium sp. So ce119. Next base: position 2,872,921 of record NZ_CP150310.1, read on the forward strand.
CCGAGGGGGGCGCGTGGCGCGTGCGCGAGGACGCGCTGGGCACGCTGAGCTTGCCGCCGACGGTGCACGGCGTCGTCCAGGCGCGCCTCGACCGGCTCGACGCCGACGCGCGCGGGCTCCTCGCGCAGGCCGCGGTCGTCGGTCGGACCTTCTGGGAGGGCGCGGTCGAGCGGCTCCGGAACGACGCCCCGCAGGCGCGCTCGCCGATGTCGAGCGAGCGCATCCTCGCGGAGCTCCAGGATCTCGATCCGCCGTTCTCGGTGCGCCACGGCGGCGGCGCGTCCACCGGCGAGCTGCTCGCGCGCCTGTGCGAGCGCCAGCTCATCCGGCTGCGCTCCCCCGCGACGTTCCCGGGCGAGCGCGAGTACGTCTTCGCGGAGCAGGCGACGTGCGAGGTCGCCTACGAGATGCTGAGCCTCAAGATCCGCCGGCGCATCCACCTGCTCGTCGCCGACTGGCTGGAGCTCCGCGCGCCGGGCGACGAGGGCGCCGCGCTGCTCGCCCACCATTACGATCGGGGCGGTGATCTGCGGGCCGCGGCGGCCGCGTACACCCGCGCCGCGACGTACGCCGCCGCGATCGGCGAGGGCGCCGAGGCGACCCGCCACGCGGCGCGGGCCCGCGAGCTGCGCGAGGAGTTCGAGGCCGACGAGGCGTAGCGCCGGGCAGCGTCGATGCTCGGCGCTCCGCGCGCGCCCCCGCGCTCCGCGCGCGCCCCTGCGCTCCGCGCGTCAGCGCTTGCCGTGCCGCAGCCTCGGCAGCCGGGCGCCGGACACGAGCAGCGCGTGGCGCAGGGCGTCCTCCAGCTCGGCGAAGGTCTCGAACGTCCGCGCGTCGCTGCCGAGCTCGACGATCGCCTGCGCGACCCTCGGGGAGATGCCCGAGATGAGGCAGCGGCTGCCGAGCAGGCTCGCGGCGCGGGCGACCTGGAGCAGGTGGTCGACCGTCGGCGCGTCCACGTCCTCCACGCCGGTCAGATCGAGCACGGCGAAGTGGGCCTGCGTGCGGACGATCTCCCCGAGCAGCTTCTCCATGATCTGCGTGGCCCGGCCGCTGTCGAGCGCGCCGATGATCGGCAGCACGAGGACGCCCTCCCACGCCTGGATGATCGGCGTCGAGAGCGCGCGGATCGCCTCCTGCTGCTGGCGCAGGACGCTCGCGGTCCGCTCGCGCTCGGCGTTCTCCTCGGCGAGCATCCGGTTCTTGCCCTCGAGCTCCTCCGCGTACGCCTCGAGGCGCTCGATCGACTGGCGGAGCTGGTCCTCGAGCCGCTTGCGATCGGTCGTGTCCCGCATCGTCACGGCCACGCCGTCCTGGATCGGCACGATCTGGTGGTGCACCCAGGCGCCCGGGCGCGACGGCTGGCCGGGGGGCGCGGGCAGGAGGACCTCCTCCTCGATCGGCGCCCCCTTCCGGACGACGCGCAGGCACCTGTCGAGGAGGACGCCGGCCTCGGGCGAGTGACCGAGCTCCGACAGGCGCTGGCCGAGGAGCTCCTCGCGCGGCATCGAGAGCATCGCCGCGGCGCGCGCGTTGAGCCCCGTGATCACGAGATCGGCGACCTCCTCGCGCCCGTCGCGCCGGCAGATCATCGTGAGGAAGGCGTCCATGCTGGCCTCGACGGCCGCGTGGAACCGCGCCTCGCTCTCCCGTCGCTGCTCCTCGGCGCGCCGGCGATCGGTGATGTTCTCCGCGACGATGAGCAGGTTCGTGGCGTCGCCGGCGCCCGGGATCGTGCTGACGTGGTTCGCGTACCACGCCCGCTCGCCGTTCGCCCCGAGCCCGACCACCTCGTAGCGCGCCCGCTCGCCGGTCTGGAGCGCGGTCTGGAGCGCCTGCCTCACCGTGTCGTGGTACTCCGGCGCCGTGAAATCGTAGAGGCTCCTGCCGAGGACCTCCGCCTTCCGGACCGCCGGATACAGCCGGTTCACGGAGACGATCCTCGCGTCCTTGTCGGCCACGATCAGGATGTGCGGGATGCCCTCGTACAGCGCGCGCAGCTTCTCCTCGGACTCGCGGAGCGCCAGCTCGGCGCTCTTGCGCCGCGTCACGTCGCGGGCGACGAAGTAGACGAGCCCCTCGTCGAGCGCGAGCATCGCGTTCCACTCGAGCCACCGGTACGAGCCGTCCTTGCAGCGGAAGCGGTTCTCGTAGGTCAGCGTCTGCGCGCCCGTCGAGAACGTATCGGTCTCGGACAGGGTGCGCGCCCTGTCCTCGGGGTGGATGAAGTCGACGTACGGCCGGCCCATCAGCTCCTGGCGGCTGAAGCCGAGCGTGCGCTCCCACGAGGGGCTGAGCTCCTTGAAGCGCCCGTCGAGCGTGGCCGTGCCGAGCATGTCGACGGCGAGCGCGTAGAGCCGCCGCTGCTCCTTGTCCTCCTCGCGAACGACGGCGCGCAGGACCGGCCCGGCGCCGTCGGCGAGGGCGAGCCGCGCGAGCTGCGTATCGGCCTGGACGAAGCCACCGCCCGGGCGCCGGTAGAGCCAGCGGAACCGCTGCGGCTCGCCGCGGCTCGCCGCCTCGATCTTCTGCTTCAGCCCTTCTGCGGAGGCCTGGCCATCCGGCTGGAGGAGCGGTGACAGGTCCGCGAGCTCGCGCCCGAGGAGGCCCTGCGCGGGCCCCGAGAACAGCCGCGTCGCGCTCGGGTTGGCGTCGATCACGCGGCCGTCCTCGAGGAGCAGGAGCGCGTCCTCGGCCGCCTCGAACGCGGCGCGGTGGAGATCACGGTGGCTCATGGTCGGCGCCGCCCGCTGTCAGGAGCGCCACGCTGCTGGGTTGTCCTGTCGACCTCGATCGCCAATCGGCACCTCGAGCGGCCGCCGTCCCCACCGCTCGGTCGCTGCCGCAACAGCTCATTGTGCAGGAACCCCCGTTGGAGATCGAGATCGATGCGCCGCGCAGCTCGCCCGCGCGCCTCGTCGCGCCCTGTTGGCTGCCTGCCATCCGTCTTTCGTCGGCCTTCCGTCTGTCTTCCTATCTCTCTTCCCGCGCGCCCCTCACGCCGCGCGCCGTGGTAGCGTGGGTGTGTGTCGGGGAGGTTTCCTTCTGCACGGCCTGCTGGCGGGGGGCCAGCGCGCGGCGTGAGGGGCGCGCGATGATCTCCGAGGCGTGCGGCCTCTGTGCGTGGCCGGCGAGCCTCGTGGTCGAGGACGTGCAGCGGCACAAGAGCGCGCTCATCGACGTCGCGTTGCAGATGCGCGCCGACGGCAAGGAGCCGCTCGCGCGCGTGGCCTTCCGGGGCGCGCTGTACTGGCAGCGGTGGCTCCTGACGAAGGAGCCTGGGCTCCACGAGGAGGCGCGCGTCGTCTCCGGGCTCGAGTTCGCGCGCGAGGCTGGCGACTGGAAGGAGGCCGATCTGCTCGTCGCGCACGCCGACCGGTCGAGCGCCCTCGCGCAGCTGCCTTTCGTCGAGCACTGGAAGAAGCTCGTCGCGCAGCACTTGCCGGAGCAGGTGAGCGACGAGCACGAGCTCGAGGAGGCGTTCCAGGAGTTCCGCCGTCACCCCAGCGAGCAGGCTGCGGAGGGCGTGCGTCGTTGCGCGACGGCGATCGCGCCGCTCGGCTCGCCGGTCCCGGTGCACACCATCCTCGCGCGTGTCGCGACCGGCCTCGGTCAGACCGACGAGGCCGAGTTCCACCTCGCCGCGCTCGTCGTCTGCCGCCCGCTCTGGATCCCCTACGTCGTCCAGCTCGCCGAGCACCAGGCGAAGCTCGACCTCCCCCGCGCCCTCCGCACGATCGAGGCCGCGCGCCGCCTCTTCGGCCCCGACTTCTGGCTACCGCTGTAGACCTCGCCCCTCGGCCGAGGCGCGCCCGCGCACAGCTCATCCGCGCCACGCCAGCCGGTTCAGGCCAGCGCCAGCGTCCTCATCCACCCGTTGATCCGCGCCCCCGCCGGCTTGGGCCACCCCATCCGCGCGAACCGCTCCAGCAGCTGCGGCGTGTGGTCCCCCGTCCGGCTGTCCTTGAAGGACGCCCGCGCCGCGTCGAGCTCCCGCGCGGCCTCGTGGAACCGCCCCTCGTGGTACGCGAGCCACGCGAGCGTCAGGTGCCGGTGCTGCCGCGGCTCGGCCTCGGCGAGCGCCACCGCCTCGCACGCCACGAGGTGGTCCCGCGCCTGCTCCGCGTCCCCGCGGTGCAGCGCGATCTGCGCGAAGAGCAGCCGCGCCTCGACGAGCCCCCACGGGTCCGCCAGCGTCTCGTAGATCCTGCCGGCCGCGAGCGCGTGGTCCTCGGCGAGCTCCGGCGCGCCCGCGTCGAGCGCCACCATCGAGAGGAGCCGCTCGCACCCCGCCTCGCCGCGCGGGTTCGCGAGATCGCGGAAGCTCTGCCGCGCCGCGAGCGCGCCCGCGCGCGCCGCCTCGAAGCGGCCGAGGCGGTGATCCACGTGCGCGAGCGTCAGGTCGCACTGCGCGAGCCCGAGCCGGTAGCCGATCGCGTCGAAGTCGGCGCGCGCCGTCGTGAGCAGCGCCCGCGCCGCCTCGGACAGCGCCCCGGCCTGCTCGACCATGCTCTGGAGGAGCAGGCACTGCGCCCGGCCGAGCCGATCGCCGACCTCCAGGAACCGCGCCTCGCCCGACGCGAGCACCGCCCGCGCGCGGGTGTGCTCGCCGAGCTGGTAGTCGATCTCCCCGAGCAGCACCTCGCACTGCGCCTGCCCGTGGCGGTGGCCGATCTCGTCGAAGATCGCGTGCGCGCGCGCCACGAGCCGCCGCCCCTGCGCCTCCGCGCCGACGTCCGACGCGATGTGCCCGAGCAGGCGCAGGCAGTGCGCCTGGTTCTCCCGGTCGCCCGCGTGCTCGAAGATGCGCCGCGCCTCCTCCGCGTCGCGCCGCGCCTCGTCGAGCCGGCCCGCCAGCCGCAGCGCCTCCGACCGGAAGCGGAGCTGCGTCCCGAGCCGCGTCCCGGTCAGGATGGGCCGCGTCTCCGCGCCGCCCCGGAGCCCCGGGCGCGAGTCGCTGCCCGGCAGCTTGCCGTCGAGCACGGCGAGATCACGCAGCGTGGCCGAGATGTCGCGCGAGCTCTGCCAGTGCGCCGCCACGTGCGCGTGCATGAGGTCCGCCGCCTCGTCGGTGTCGCCGGCGCGCAGCAGGTTGACCACCCGGTGGCGGAGGATGCGGCGGCTCGACGCCGCCGGGTGCGCCCCGAGCGCGTCGGCCGCCGCGCGGAAGACGCGCGCCGCGTCCGGCTCGAGGAAGAGCTGCGAGAGGAGGTGCTCCTGGAGCAGCGCGTGCGGCCAGCGCAGCCGGTCGCCCACGGCGAGGAGGATCTGCGCGCGCTGCATCGCCGCGATCGCGCGATCCGCGGGCACGTCGAGCGCCTCGAGCAGCGCGCGCAGGATCTCGCGCCGGATGTCGCCGCCGAGCGCCGCCGCGGCGCGCGCGCCGCACCGGAGCTCGGCGGGCAGCGCCGCGAGCCGCTCCTCCCAGAGGTCGGCGGTTGTCGACGCGTGCACCGCCATCGACCCGCGCGGCACGAAGTACTTGCCCGCGCGGAGCTGGAGGTGGCCGCCGCCCGCCCACGCGTGCAGGAGCTGCAGCGCGAAGAGCGGGTTGCCCTTGCTCCGCGCCGTCGCCGCCTCGGCCGCCGCGTCGTCGAGCGGCAGCGTCTCGCGGAGCAGCGCGTGCGTCTGCGTCGGGTTCAGCGGGGCGACGTCGAGCCGCTCCCCGCCGTACGCCGCGAGCGCGCCCTCCAGCCGCCGCGCCGCCGCCGGATCGCACTCGACCGCCTCGCTCCGGACGGTGGCCACGACGAGCAGGCCGAGGTTCGGCGCGTCGCGGTGGAGCGTGAGGAGCCCCTCGAACGTCGTCGACGAGGCGTAGTGCAGGTCGTCGAGCCACAGCAGCACCGGCCGATCGCGGCCGATCCGCTCCAGCGTCTTGCGGATGATCAGCCAGCGGAGCTCCGGGCGATCCAGGCGGAAGCGCTTCCCCGTCGGGCCGACCGCCTCGCTGCCGGGAGGCGACGGCTTGATCCACTCGGCGGTCGCGGCGACCCACGTCTTGCCGACCTCGTCCTCGGGCGGGACCTCCCAGAGGTTCATCAGCACCTTCTCGACGATCTCCCGCTCCGCCCGCTCCAGCCGGTAGTGCTGGGTCACCGCGCCGAGCACGCCGTCGAGCGGCGCCGCGATCCGCCGGTAGCGCGCGCGCAGCGGCACCATGAGCGCGCGCTCGTGGACCTCCTCGCAGAGCCACTCGGCCAGCCGGCTCTTGCCGACGCCGGCCTCGCCCGCGAGCAGCACGAACCGGTGCATCGCCTTCGGCGCGTCGACCATCTCGGCCACGACCTCCATGAGGCGCGCCCGCTCGCCGGTGCGCGCCACGAACGGGCTCGGCCGGAGGGCGAGCAGGCCCGTGGTGGTCACGGACGGCGGCGGATCGTCGTCTGGAGGCTCGATCAGCTCGGGCGTGAGCAGCTCCTTGCGGCTCGGGGGCAGCCGGCCGCTCGTCAGGAGCGCGATCGGCAGCGGCGTGGCGGTCGCGTTCACGTCGCTGCGCGGCTCGAACCGCTTCCAGACCCGCCGCGCGTCGCCCGCGAAATCGAACCGGTGCCACGGCCGCTTCGCGAGCAGCCGCTTCGCGAACTTCGCGACGTCGCCGGGCACCTCGGGCGGCAGCGGCAGATCCGGGATCGGCGCGCTCCGGTGCTGCTGGAGGAGCTCCTCGTTCGTGCCGTCGTAGACCTCGCCGCCGGCGAGCAGCGCGTAGAGGATGCAGCCGAGCGCGTACAGATCCGTCGGCGGCCCGACGTGGGGCGCCGCGAAGCGGATCTGCTCGGGCGCCATCCAGCCCGGGGTGCCGGCGCCCCAGCGCACCGTCGGTTCGCTCTCCCGGGAGCCGTCGAGCCGGTGATCGACCCGGTCCTGGATGAGCCAGGCGAGCCCGAGGTCGAGCACGTGCACGATCGGCGGCTCGCCGCCGTGCTGCAGGTCGACGAGGACGTTCGACGGCTTCAGGTCGCCGTGGATCACGCCGCGCGCGTGCGCGTGCGCCAGCGCGCCGAGGACCTGGTCGATGACGCTCCAGATGATCGGCCAGGGCAGGGGGTTCTCGAGCCGCGCGAGGTAGAGCCACTCGTGGAGCGATCGCCCCGGGACGGCGTCCATCACGAGGTACGGCGTCCCGTTGGTGAGCGCCCCGAAGTCGCGGGCCTTCACGAGCGCCGGGTGCGAGAGCCCGGCGAGCGCGCGGGCCTCTTCCTGGAACCACCAGGCGTCCTCGGGCCGCGCGGCCGTGCCCGGCCGATCGAGCAGCTTCACCGCGACGCGCTCGTCGATCACGAGATCGCGGCAGAGATAGACGACGCCCATGCCGCCGCGACCCAGCTCGCGACGGACCTGATAGCGACCGGCCAGGATGGTGCCCGGTAAAAAGCCTTCTTCGGACATGGCGGAGAGCGGTCCGATGATAGCCGTGCCGGCCGTGCCCGGTAGGCTCATCTCGCCGGGGTGGCCCGGGGGCGCTCGGCCCCAGTTCGTCGTGTCGCGGCAGCGCAGCGATGCTAGCTTCCGGCCATGGATGCCGCCGTTCGCGTGCTCGCGTTCGCAGGCGCGAGAGATGTCCTCGGCGCCGGAGAGGTCGCGCTGCCGCTCGCCGGCCCCTGCACGGCGGCGGAGCTCCTCGACCACGTCTGCGCCCGATATCCCGGGCTCATCCCCTACAAAGGCTCGATCCGGGTCGCGGTGAACGGCGTGTATGCGACGCCGAGCGATCCTGTAGGTTTCGGCGATGAGGTGGCGCTCATCCCACCTGTGGCGGGCGGCTAGGGAGACCCGCGAGGGACGACATGCCTTCTTCGACTGGCCTCGATCCGGCGCCCACATCAGCGGACGCATCGGCCCTGAGGCGGCGCTCGCTGCCGCTCCTCGCCGGGGGCGAGGCGGGGCGCCGCGCCGCCACGATCCCGTACCGCGACGGCGCCGTCGAGGCGCCCGGCGCTCGCGCGGCGCCCCCGCCGCGGAGCGTGCGCGTCTCCGTCACGGACCGGTGCGACTTCGCCTGCACCTACTGCCGCCCGTCGCGCCATGACGGCTACGCCGACGGCCGGCTCATGACGCCCGCCTGGCGCACGATGTTCGAGGCCCTGCGCGACGCCGGCGTCCGGCGGGTCCGCCTGACCGGCGGCGAGCCGCTGCTCCACCCCGACATCGTCTCCATCGTCGCGTGCCTCGCCTCGCTCGGCTTCGACGATCTGGCCCTCACGACGAACGCGTCGCAGCTCGCGCGGCTCGCCGGGCCGCTGCGCGACGCCGGGCTGCACCGCCTGAACGTCTCGATCGACACCCTCGATCCGCAGCGTTTCCGCGAGGTGACCCGCGGCGGTGACCTCGCCCGCGTGCTCGGGGGCCTCGACGCGGCGGTCGCGGCGGGCTTCTCCTCCATCAAGCTGAACACGGTCGTCCTCCGCGGGGTGAACGACGACGAGATCGAGCGCCTCGCGCTGTGGGCCTGGGAGCGGCGGATGATCCCGCGCTTCCTCGAGGTGATGCCGATCGCCGAGGGGGCCAGGCTCGTCGGCGAGCACCTCGTCACGGCGGCCGAGATGCGGGCGCGGCTGGCCGAGCACCTCCTGCCGGAGGAGGCGGTCACCGATCCGGGGCTCGGCCCGGCGCGGTACGTCCGGGCCCGCCGCGACCCGTCGCTCCGCGTGGGGTTCATCTCGGGCACGAGCGACACGTTCTGCGAGAGCTGCGACCGCCTGCGCGTCTCGTCGACGGGCGTGCTCCGGCCGTGCCTCGCCACGGACGACGGGGTCGACGCCTCGCGCGAGGCGAGGGCCGGCGATCGGGAGGCGATCCGCCAGCGCCTCGACGAGGCGTGGCGCCTCAAGCCGGACGGCACGGTCTGGAAGGGGTGCACCGAGGAGACGGCGTCCTCGGTGTCGATCCGCGCTATTGGCGGCTGAGGCGGCGGCTGAGTCGGCGGCTGGCGCGCCGGCTGACCGGCGCGGCTCCGGGGCCACGGTTCGGCTTCCGGTCCCGCGGCTGGCCGTGTCAGATTCCGGATCGATGTCGCGAACCCCCGAACACCCCGGCGAGGGCCAGGCGCTCTCGACCCACCTCTCCCCGAGCGGCGAGGCCCGCATGGTGCCTGTCGAAGGCAAGCCCGTCACGCACCGCCGCGCGGTCGCGTCGGGCGCCGTGCGCATGCGCCCCGAGACCATCGCGAGGGTCGCGCGCGACGACGCGCCCAAGGGCGACGTGCTGGCCGCGGCGAGGATCGCGGGGATCATGGCGGCGAAGCGCACGCCGGAGCTCATCCCGCTCTGCCACGGCATCGCGCTCACGCACGTCGCGGTCCAGCTCGACGTGGACGAGCCCTCCGCCGCGATCCGCGTGACCGCCGCCGCGGAGGCGCTCGATCGCACCGGCGTCGAGATGGAGGCGATGGTCGCGGTGAGCGCCGCCTGCCTGACGATCTACGACATGCTGAAGGGCATCGACCGCGAGATGGTGATCTCGGAGATCAAGCTCCTCGAGAAGAGCGGGGGCCGCTCCGGTCATTTCCAGAGGAGCGCGCCGTGAGCCGGATCCGCACCGAGCCGCTCCGCCTCGACGAGCTGATCGCCGCCGTGTCCCACCCCGGCGCGGGCGGCATCGCCACGTTCCTCGGCGTCGTTCGCGACGTGAACGACGGCCGCTCCGTCACGCTGCTCGAGTACGAGGCCTACGGCGCGATGGCCGAGGCCGAGCTCGAGCGGATCCTTACGGAGATCGCCGCGGAGATCCCCGGCCTGCGCGTCGCCGCGACGCACCGGATCGGCGCGCTCCAGATCGGCGACGCCGCCGTGGCCTGCGCCGCGAGCGCGCCGCACCGGGGCGAGGCCTTCCGCGGGTGCCGCCTGCTCATCGATCGCATCAAGGCGCGCCTGCCGATCTGGAAGCGCGAGCACGGCCCGGACGGGCCTTACTGGGTCGGCTGGGAGGACGCCCGCTGCGGCGGCGAGCACGAGGAGCACCACGGGCACGCGCACGGCCACGGCGGCGGCGCGGCGCCGCCGGGCGACGCGGGCGCCTAGCGCATCCGCAGGCCTGGCGGCGGCGGCCGCGTGGAGAGCGGATCGTTCTCCTTCAGGCGGTTGTTGTGCCGGATGTCCGTCCCCTTCACGAGGAACACCACCGACTCCGCGATGTTCATCGCGTGATCGGCGATGCGCTCCAGGTACTTCGCGATCGACTGGATGCGCGTGGCCCGGTACACGGTGCTCGGGTCGCGGCTCATCGTGTGGAGCACCTCCTGGAAGATGCGGGCGTAGTGCTCGTCGATCACGTCGTCACGCGTGAGGAGCTCCTTCGCGCGATCGCAGTCGCGGGCGACCAGCGCGTCGAGCGCCTCGTGCACCACCTCGATCGCCTCGTCCGAGAGGCCTTGCAGCTCCGCCGCCGGCGCGAGCGGCGGCTCCTCGTTGAGCTCTTGCACCCGCTCGCAGACGTTCACCACGAGGTCGCCGATGCGCTCCAGGTCGGTGACGATCTTGAGCGCCGTGGTGACGAAGCGCAGGTCGGAGGCGACGGGCTGGCGCGTCGCGAGGATCCTCATGCACAGCTCGTCGACCTCGCACTCCAGGCTGTTGATCCGGCGGTCGAGCCGGATCGTCGCCTTGGCGAGGCCCGTGTCGCGCGTCGCGAGCGCGGTCGAGCCCTTCTGGATCATCTCCTCGACCAGGCTGCCCATCAGCAGCAGCTTCTCTCGCAGCGTCCGTAGCTCGTGCTCGTAGACCTTGCTCGTGTGCGACGTCGGCATGAATCTCCCCGCTCCCCTCAGCCGAACTTACCGGTGACGTAATCTTCGGTCTTGCTTTCCTTGGGGTTGGTGAAGATGGTCTGCGTCCTGTCGAACTCCACCAGATCCCCCATGTAGAAGAAAGCCGTGTAGTCAGAGCACCGCGCGGCCTGCTGCATGTTGTGTGTGACGAGCACGCAAGTATACCGCTGCTTCAGCTCGTCGATGAGCTCTTCCACGCGCGCGGTCGCGATCGGGTCGAGCGCTGAGCACGGCTCGTCGAGCAGGATGACCTCGGGCTCGACGGCGAGCACGCGCGCGATGCAGAGTCGCTGCTGCTGGCCGCCGGAGAGCGAGAGGCCGGACTGGTCGAGCTTGTCCTTCACCTCGTCCCAGAGCGCGACCTGGCGCAGGCACTTCTCGACGAGGCCTGTAGGGTCCTTCACGGAGTTGCCGTTCAGCTTGTGGCCGGCGAGGACGTTCTCGCGGATCGACATGGTGGGAAACGGGTTGGGCTTCTGGAACACCATGCCGACGCGGCGCCGCAGCCGCACCGGGTCGACTGCCTTGTCGTAGATGTTCACGCCGTCGATCATGACGGAGCCCTTCGCCGTGGCCCCGGGCACCTGCTCGTGCATCCGGTTGAGGCAGCGCAGGAACGTCGACTTGCCACAACCGGACGGCCCGATCACCGCCGTGACGTGGCGATCCGGGATGTCCAACGTGATGTCGTGGATCGCGTGGAATCTGTGGAAATAGGCGTTCAGCCGCGTGACGCTGATCTTCGCTGGCGGCGCCTGGGGCTCGGGCTCGACGGAATGGCCGTCGATCCCGTTGGCGTCGAGCCGTCTGCGGCGCTGACCGATCTGTGCATTGTGCGGCGAGTCGAACGAGCTCATCGAGTGCCTTTAACGCGCTTTGACGCTCCGGGACGTGACGATGCGGGCGAGCAGATTCAGGAAGAACACGATGGCGATCAGCACGAGCGCGCCAGTCCAGGCCTCCTGCTGCCACTTCGCGTAGGGCGATGTCGCGTTGCGCCAGATCTGCACGGGCAGCGAGGCGATGGGGCGATCGACGGCGAAGCTCCAGTACTGGGAGCCGAGCGCGGTGAGGAGCACCGGCGCTGTCTCGCCGGCGATGCGGGCCACGGCGAGCATCACGCCGGTGCCGATGCCGGGAGAGGCCGTGCGGAGCACGACGAGGAGGCTCGTGCGCCACTCCGGGACGCCGAGGGCGAGCGACGCCTCGCGGAGGTGCGCGGGCACGAGCCTGAGCAGCTCCTCCGTCGTGCGGGTCACCGTCGGGAGCATCACGATCGCGAGCGCGATGCCGCCGGCGAGCGCGGAGAAGCGCTTCATCGTGACCACGACAAGCGCGTAGATGAACACGCCGATGGTGATCGACGGGACGCCGCCGAGCACGTCCGCGATGAACCGGATGGCGCTCGCGAGCTTACCCCGGCCGATCTCGGCCAGGTAGATGCCGGCGAGGATGCCTGTCGGGAGCCCGATGCAGGAGCCGATGGCGATCAGGAGGAGCGTGCCCACGACCGCGTTGCCCATGCCGCTCCGCTCGTCGCCGACCGGCTTCGGGAGCTGGGTGAAGAAGTCGAGGGACAGCCCGCCGAGGCCCTTGCTGACGACGTAAAGGAAGATGAGGAGCAGCGGGGCCAGGACGACGACGGCGCTCGCGGCGCAGAGCCCTTCGAAGAAGTAGCCGCGGGCGCGGCGCAGGCGCTCGCCGGGAGCCGGCGCGAGCAGCGTGCGCCGGGGGGCGCTGGACGGCCTGGCGACGGGGGGAGGGGTCGTGCGGCTCATGCGCGTCGCTCCAGCTTGCTCTTCGTCGAGCTCACCAGCCACCGGGCGAAGAGGTTGAGGAGGAGGGCGACCCCGAAGAGGAGCAGCGCGATCTCGGAGAGCGCCGACACGTACATGTCGCTGGTCGCCTCGACGAACTCGTTCGCGATGACGCTCGACATCGAGTACCCGGGGTGGAAGATCGAGGCGCTCACCTTCGGGACGTTGCCGATCAGCATCGTGACCGCCATCGTCTCGCCGAGCGCCCGGTTCAGCCCGAGGATGATGGCCCCGATGATGCCCGAGCGCGCGGACGGCAGGACCGCGTAGCGGATGGTATCCCAGGCGGACGCGCCCAGGCCGACCGCCGCCTCGCGGTGGAGCGGCGGGACCGCCTGCATCACCTCCCGTGACACCGACGTGATCGTGGGGACGATCATGATCGCGAGGATGACGCCCGCGGCGAACATGCCGAAGCCGAGCGGCGGGCCCTCGAAGAGGGGCAGGTAGCCGAAGTACTTGATGAGGACCGGCTCGACGGTGTCCCGGAGCCAGGGTCGGAGCACCGCGATGCCCCAGAACCCGTAGACGACGCTCGGGATCGCCGCGAGCAGCTCGACCAGGAAGCCGAGCGGCTTGCGGATCCGGTGGGGCGCCAGATCCGAGAGGAAGATCGCGAGGCCGAGCGAGACGGGGACCGCGAGCGCGATGGCGATCAGCGACGTGACGACCGTGCCGTAGATGAACGGGAGCGCGCCGAACTGCTCGCGCGCGGGGTCCCACACCATCCCGGTGAGGAACCCGAAGCCGAACTTGTCGATCGAGAGCCGCGATGACCGGACGAGCTCCAGCACCATCAGCAGGGGCACCGCGAGCACCGTCAGGCCGAACACCGTCAAGATCGCGCGGAACGCTCGGTCTGCGCCGCGCGCCCCGCCCGCCGCGTCGCCTCCTGTCGCCGGCGAGGCAGCTTGTTGCATCGGGACTTCTACCGTGCTCATGACCTACCTGCGCGCACCGCGGCGGCGACGCCCGGCGGAACCGCCGCTCGCGCCGCGCGCGGGCCTTCCTTCGGGGTTACTACGGGGCGAGCAGCGGCTTGCCGTCGGGGCCCACCAGCGCGGCGAGCTTCGCGTCGACCTTCTCGACGACGGCCGCGGGCAGCGGCGCATAGTGGAGATCGTTGGTGAACTTCTGGCCGTCCTGCATCGCCCATTTCATGAACCGGGCCAGCACCTTCCCCTTCGCGAGATCCTTCTGCTCCTGGTACGCGAGGAGGTAGGTGAAGCCGGCGATGGGATACGCGTCCTCGCCTTCGGCGTCCACGAGCGAGATCCGCAGATCGTCGGGCATCCTGGCGGCGGCGCTGGCGCCCGCGGCGGTCGTGCTCTCGAGCGACGGGGCGACGAACTTCCCGCTCTTGTTCCTGAGCGACGCGAACGTGAGCTTGTTCTGCATCGCGTACGCGAGCTCGATGTAGCCGATGGAGGCGGGCGTGCTGGAGATGAGGGCGGAGACCCCGTCGTTGCCCTTCGCGCCGAGGCCACCCGGCCAGTTGACGCTGGTCCCGGTCCCGGGGCCGCTCTTCCACTCCGGGCTGACCGCGCTCAGGTAGTCGACGAAGATCTTGGTGGTGCCGCTGCCGTCCGAGCGGTGGACCGTCGCGATGTCCTTCTCGGGGAGCTTCACGTCCGGGTTCTCCTTCTGGATGGCCGGGTCGTTCCACTTCTTGATCTTGCCGAGGAAGATGTGCGCGGCGGCGTCCGGCGTGAGCTTCAGGCCCGACGGGATGCCCTCGAGGTTGTAGGTCAGCACGACCGCGCCGAGGCACGTCGGCAGGTGGAGGATGCCGGCCGCCTTCGCGAGCTGCTCCTCGGTCATCGGCGCGTCGGTGGCGCCGAAGTCGACGGTCCGCTCGGTGATCTGCCGGATCCCGCCCCCGGAGCCGATCGACTGGTAGTTGATCTTGACCTTCGAGTTGGCCTTCTGGAACTCGGAGATCCACTTCGTGTAAAGCGGGTACGGGAACGTCGCGCCCGCGCCCGTCAGCGTGATCTCCCCGTCGGCGGTCGGCTGCGTTCCGGCGCTCTTGTTCGAGCCGGGGAGCGCGCCGGTGTCCTGCGGGGCATCGGAGCGACCGCACGCCGCGGTCACGGTCAACATCGCGAGGGTGAGCAGAGTTCGAGTCATGCAGCCTCAGGCGTAGTCGAGCTCTGTGACAGCCGCGTGACAGCAAGGTGGAACAGAGAGCACCGCTCTTTCCCGTCTTTGCAAGGTTGCAAGGTCACGCAGCGCGCGCGAGGCGGACGGTGAACTGGGTGCCGCGGCCGATGGCGCTCTCGACCTCGATCGAGCCGTTCATCAGCTCGACCAGGTGCTTGACGATGGCGAGGCCGAGCCCCGTGCCGCCGAGGTCGCGCGAGCGGCCGGCGTCCACGCGGTAGAACCGCTCGAAGATGCGGCCCAGGTGGTGGGGGGGGATGCCGGGGCCGTCGTCGGCCACCGCGATCGTCACCTGCTGGTCGACCGACCGGGCCTTCACCAGGACGTGGGCGCCCTCGCCGGCGTACTTGATGGCGTTGTCGAGCAGGTTCATGAGCACCTGCTCGAGCGCGCGGCGGTCGCACCGCGCGGGCGGGAGGGCGGCGGCGTCGACCGTCACGGTGACCCGGCGCCGGCGCGCCGACTCGCCGAGCAGGTGCGTCACGTGCTCGATGGCGGGGGCGACGTCGAGCTCCGACAGCGAGACGCGGAAGTTCTTCGCCTCGATCTTCGAGAGGTCGAGCAGGTCGTCGACGAGGTGGCGGAGGCGCTTCGCGTGCCGGTCGATCACGTCGACGAACTCGGCCGCCTCGTGGGGGTCCTGGAGCGCGCCGAGCTGCAGCGTCTCGGCGGCGGTGCTGATCGCGGTGACCGGGGTCCGCAGCTCGTGGGACACGTTGGCGACGAAGTCGGTCCGGATCGTCTCCAGCCGGCGGAGATCGGTGACGTCGTGGAACACGGCGATGAGCCCCGGCTCGGCCGAGCCCCCGTCGTGGTCCGCGCCGCGCGCGTCGTGCCCTTCGCGCGCGTCACGTCCGAGCGCCGCCGGGCTCTTCCGGCGCGACACGCGCACGAGCAGCCGCCTCGGCAGCGTCCGCCCGAGCTCCACCTCGACGTCGACCGGCTCGTCCCGCCTGCCGGCGAGCTGGATCGCCTCGGTGAGCCGCGCGCTGCGGATCGCCTCGATCACCGATCGGCCGAGCGCGTCCTCGCCGAGCGGAGCCATCGCGCGCAGCGCCCGGTTGGCGAGGAGGATGCGCCCGTCGCGATCGAGCACGAGCACGCCCTCGCTCATGCCGTCGAGGATGCCCGCGAGCAGGTCGCGCTCCGTCCGGGCCTCGGCGATGGATCGGGAGAGCTCGCTCGTGAGGTGGTTCAGCGCGTGCGCGAGCTGGCGGAGCTCGCCCGAGCCGCGCAGGGGCGCGCGCGTCGACAGGTCGCCCTCGGACATGGCGAGCGCGAAGCGGGTCAGCCTCCGGATCGGGCGCGTGATGAAGAACGTCGTGGCGGCGCCCACCGAGATGGCGACGACGATCACGGCGCCCATGCCGATCAGCAGGGTGCGCCGCGAGCGCCAGACGGCCGCGTCCACGGCGGCGCGCGGGCTGTGCTCCGCGACGAGCGCCGCCTCCATGTCGCGCGCGGCGAGGCGCTCGATCGGGACGCCCGCGACGACGAGGACGAGCACCGTCGCCGCCACGAGCTTCGCGCCGATGCCGAGCCGCCGCAGCGCGCGCATGGCGCTCTCTACGCGGCCTCGGGGTCGGCGCGGAACCGGTAGCCGACCCCGCGCACCGTCTCGATGTAGTCGCCGGCGGCCCCGAGCTTCTCGCGGACGCGCTTCACGTGGGTGTCGACGTTGCGCGCGGTGACGTCGACGTGCGACCCCCACACCTCGTCCAGCAGGAGGTCGCGCGAGAGCACGCGGCCGCGGCGATCGTGGAGCATCATGAGCAGGCGGAACTCGAGCGCCGTCAGCGCGATCTCGTTCTCCTGCACCCAGGCCCGGTGCGCGGCCCGATCGACCCGCAGGATCCCGAAGTCGAACTTCTCCGGGGCCGACGTGGGGCTCTCCGACCGCTTCAGGATCGCCCGGGCGCGCAGGATGAGCTCCCGCACGCTGAACGGCTTGACGACGTAGTCGTCGGCCCCGAGCTCGAAGCCGACGATCCGGTCGATCTCCTCGCCCTTGGCCGTGACCATGATGACGGGCACCGCCGAGGTCTGCGGGTTCTGCTTGAGGCGGCGGCAGATCTCGGTGCCCGACATGTCCGGGAGCATCAGGTCGAGCAGGACGAGATCGAACCGCTCCTCCTTGACCGCCCGGAGCGCCGTCTCGCCGCTCCCCGCGGAGACCACATCAAACCCAGCCTGACGAAAGTTATAAGTAAGGACGCGCTGAAGGTCGCGCTCGTCCTCGACGATGAGCACGTGGCTCGGCATGGCCGATGGGTGTAGCAGCGCATTGTGTCAGCTTGATGGCGATCGCGCGTGCCGCGCGTCGCCCCCGCGAGACGGTATTTCATCGAGCATCAGGCAAAGAGAGAGGGCGAGGAGAGGCGCGCGGGAGAGGAGAGGGGGCGAGTCGAGGGCGGACGGAGGGAGCCGCCGGCGGCGCGCGGCTGCGGACGAACGGAAACGACGCGATGGCGGCGGCGCGCCGGGAGCGCAGCGACGCGGCCGCCGCCCTGGCGGCGGCGCGCGTGGCGCTTGCAAATCTCAGAGTTTTCGCCTAACTGGGCCGCCCATGGCCCTCGAGCGAACCCTCTCAATCATCAAGCCTGATGCGATGGAAAAGAACACGGCCGGCGCGATCATCGCCCGCCTCGAGCAGGAGGGCTTCACGGTCAAAGCGATGAAGCGGATCCACCTCACCCGCGCGGAGGCGGAGGGCTTCTACGCCGAGCACCGCGGGCGCGGCTTCTTCGGCGAGCTCGTGGAGTTCATGTCGCGCAGCCCCATCCTGGTGATGGCGCTCGAGCGCGAGGACGCGGTCGCGAAGTACCGCGAGGTCATCGGCGCGACCGACCCGGCGAAGGCGGCGGAGGGGACGATCCGCAAGCTGTTCGGGGCGAGCGTGGGCGAGAACGCGGTCCACGGCTCGGACAAGACGTCGACCGCGGCGCGGGAGATCGCCTACTTCTTCGCGGGTTACGAGGTCGCTCCGAGCGCGACGGCCTGATGCTCGGCGAGCGGCTCGCGGCTGCGCTCGGCGCGGCGCGCGACGGCGCTGCAGGCATCGAGAGCTTCGCGCACCTGCTCGGCTCGCGCCGCGTCGGGCCGCGCGGGGTCGCCCTCGCGCTGACCGAGGTGTGCGAGGGGTGCGCGGCGCTCCTCGCCGCCCTCGACAGCCTCTCCGCCGCGGTCCGCGACGGCTTCGTCGAGGCGGGCGACGCCGCGGCGGCCGACGCCGCGTGCGCGGCGCTCGGCCACGCCAGCGTCGAGGTCGCGCGCCTCACCGACGAGCTGTCGCGCGCCTCGGCGGGCGCCGCGCCGGGGCGGGCCCTGGCGCGCGGCCGCGGGGAGCGCGGCGGCATCGACGCGCGGCAGCGGCTCGCGCTCGAGTCGTCGGTCCGCAGGGCGGCCCGCGAGCTGAGCGGCTCGCTGCGCCTGTCCGAGCTCGTGATGGCGACCCTCGAGCTGCGGCCGACGCCGCTCGATCTCATCGACGTGCTCCGCAACTGGAGCGCGTCGCCGGCCGAAGGGCGGCCCGTCATCGCCATCTCGGTCGCCTCGTCGGACGGCCGCGCCAACGAGGTGGAGGGCGACGTGCGCGCGGTGAGCGGGCTCATGGAGCTCGCCGTCGGCATGGTCAGCGCCGCCGGCGTCGCGAGCCCTCACCTCGCCGTGTCTCGCCTCCCGGACGGCCGCTCGACGGTGCGCATCGCGGAGCGGAGCCCGCGCGAGGCGGCGACGTCAGTCGCGCTCGACGTGGTGGTGCGCGACGGCGGCGAGCGCGCCGTCGCCGTGGCCCGCGTCGTCGCGCGGCGCGCGCGCATCGAGCTCGCCGAGGGGACCGGCGGCCGCGTCGTCACGATGACGTTCTGACGCGGTGCCGGTGGTGGCGCGGCCGTGCTAAAGGCGGCGCCATGGTCACCGACGAATCCTTGAAGTCCCTCGTTGAGGCGGCGTTCCGCGACCGCGAGCTCCTGCGCTCGCCCGCGCACGAGGCCGCGGTCCTCCGCACGATCGAGTGCCTCGATCAAGGCCTGCTCCGCGTCGCCGAGCGCGACGCCAGCCCGCAGGCGGGCGGCGAGGGCGCGGCGCCCGCGGGCGGGGACGCGCCGCACCGGTGGGTGACGCACGCGTGGATCAAGGAGGCGATCCTGCTCTACTTCGCGCTCCGCGGCATGAGCGTGATGGAGGCCGGCCCCCTCGAGTTCTACGATAAGATCCCGCTCAAGCGGGGGCTCGACAAGGCGGGCGTGCGCGTGGTGCCGCCGGGGGCGGTGCGCTACGGCGCGTTCCTCGAGCAGGGCGCGATCGTGATGCCCGGCTACGTGAACATCGGCGCGTGGGTCGGCTCGGGGTCGATGGTCGACACGTGGGCGACGGTCGGGAGCTGCGCGCAGATCGGGCGAGGGGTCCACCTCGCCGGGGGCGTCGGCATCGGCGGCGTGCTCGAGCCGCCGGGCGCGCGGCCGGTGATCATCGAGGACGGCGTCTTCGTGGGCTCCCGGGTCATCGTCGTGGAGGGCGTCGTGGTCGAGGAGGAGGCGGTGCTCGGCGCCGGCGTGGTGCTCACCGCGTCGACGGCGATCCTCGACGTCACGGGGCCCGAGGTCGTCGAGCACCGCGGCCGGGTGCCGGCGCGCAGCGTGGTGATCCCGGGGACGCGGCCGAAGCGCTTCCCTGCGGGGGAGTTCTCGATCCCGTGCGCGCTCATCATCGGCAAGCGGAGCGAGGCGACGGACCGCAAGGTGTCGCTGAACGCGGCGCTGCGCGACTTCGCGGTGCCGGTGTGAACACGCTGCCCGACCAGGACGCGGCGGCCGAGGCGGCCCTCGCGGACACGCTGCTCTGGCTGTGCTCCGTCCCGTCGCCCATCGGCGAGGAGCAGGCGCTGTGCTCGGAGGTGGCGGAGCGGCTCGGGCGGGCCCGGCTCGCCGCGCCGGTGCGCCGCCACGGCGACTCGCTGGTGGTGCAGGTGACGCAGGGCACCGGCGGCCCGAAGATCGCGCTGGCCGGGCACCTCGACGTGGTGCGCACCTCCCACGACGGGCCGCCGCGCATCGAGGGGGATCGCCTCTACGGCCCCGGCGCGAGCGACATGAAGTCGGGCCTCGCGCTGATGCTCGACCTCGCCGAGGGCGAGCGGCGGGACATCGCCGGGGTCGATCTGACGCTCGTGTTCTACGCCCGGGAGGAGGGCCCGTACCTCGAGAACGAGCTCGCGCTGGTGATCGAGCGCGAGCCGGGTCTCCGCGCGCTCGACCTCGCGGTGTGCCTCGAGCCGAGCGACAACAAGCTGAGCCTCGGCGCGAGCGGCTCGCTCCACGCGGGGCTGACGTTCCGGGGGCGCACGGCGCACAGCGCGCGGCCATGGCAGGGGGAGAACGCCATCTACAAGGCGGGCCCGTTCCTGGTCGAGCTCGCCGCCCTCGCGCCGCGCGAGGTCGAGATCGACGGCTTCGTCTACCGGGAGGTGACGACGGCGACGATGGCGCAGGGCGGGCGCGGGCGGAACGTCGTGCCCGACGAGTTCACGATGAACCTGAACCACCGCTTCCCCCCAGGGACGTCGATCCAGGAGGCGCAGCGGACGATCGAGGCGCTCGTGGCCGGCCGCGCCGAGATCGCCTGGCGCGATCTCAGCCCCTCGGCGCCGCCGCACGCGTCGCACCCGCTCGTCGTGGCGCTGCGCGAGGCCGGCGTCGCCGCGGTCGAGCCGAAGCAGGCGTGGACCGACGTGGCGCGCTTCGCGGAGCTCGGCGTGCCCGCGGTGAACTTCGGCCCCGGCGAGAACGCCCAGGCGCACCAGCGCAACGAGTGGGCGTCGCTGCGAAAGCTGTACGAGGGTCGCGCGATCCTTCGTCGCTGGCTCTCGGCCTTCAAGCCGGCCTGACGGCGCGCGCCCCTCGTCGGCGCGGGCGGCTCTCCAGCGCCCGCCGCGCGGCTACGCGCGCTCTGCCTCGACGGAGCGCACCGAGAGCCCGGCGGCCGGGATGGTGAAGAAGAACGTGCTGCCGTGGCCGGGCGAGCTCTCGACCCAGATCGTGCCGCCGTGGGCCTCCACGATGCCCTTCGTGACGAACGCCGCGAGGCCCATCCCCTGACCCATGGGCCTCCGGGCCGGCGCGTGGCGCGCGAAGAGCAGCGGCTGCAGGTCCGACGGGATCCCGGGGCCGGTGTCGGAGATCGAGAACCGCGCGTCGGTGCCCGATATCTCTGCGCGCACCGTGATGCGCCCGCCCTTCGGCGTGAAGCGCAGGGCGTTGCCGAGCAGGTTGGCGAGCACCTGGACGATGCGATCGCGGTCGCACGCGATGGGAGGCACGTCGTGCGGCAGCTCCTTCGCGATCTCGAGCGGCTTCAGCGCGACCGTCGGCGCGACGAGCTCGATCGCCCGGTCGAGGATGGGCTCGACCTCGTGCGCGCCCTTGCCGATCTTCAGCGAGCCGCTCTCGATGCTCATCGCGTCCACGAGGTCCTGCGCGAGCTGGTTGATCTCGTCCGCCGCGCGGGTGATCGCCTCGAGCTGCCTCCGCCCCGGGCCGTCCTGAGGGATCGAGCGCAGCAGCATGCGAGCGCTCACGACGATGACGCTCAGCGAGTTCCTGAGGTCGTGAGAGATGGTGGACACGGTCTCGCGGAGCATGCGCTCCGCCGCCTCCGCGCGGCGCTCCAGCCGCTGGCACTGCTCCTCGATCCGCTCGCGCTCTGCCGCGTCGCCCCGTGAAGCGTGTCGCTCCGAGTCCACCTTCGATCGCCTGGGCACCCTGGCGCGCAGGGTAGCCGGTCCTGCCGATCGAGGCCCGCTCGCCGCGGCGGACGTCGAGCCCCTCTTCGGCGCGCGGAGGGGCACCGCCGAGGCGCGCCCGCGGAGCGTGCGCCCGTGCGCTGAATCCGCGCCGTCCGTCGCGTTCTTCCCGGCTTTTTTTCTGGTCACCCCCGCCATCCTTGTTCCCTCTTGTCTCTCAAGCGATCAGTTAGCCAGAAAGACTGTGCTCGGAACAGTCAGGTGGTGCCTCAGTCAAGTCCTGGCAACGCGGGAGCACACGTGCGTGTTTCGCGGTCTCGCTGGTCACGCGGTCGCGTGGATCTCGCCAGTTCTTGCCTGTCCTGTCTGTGTGGCCCCCCTCGTCGGCGTCGTCTGCCTGGTCGGCTCCGTCTTCACGTCACGTCAGCTTCGTCGGCGTCGAAGGTTCGTGTGCGCCGCGCAGACTTCGTCGGTGCTTCGGCCAGCGATCATCGACCCGTCAGGTCGCCCTCTCGGGCTGCGACGGCGCTCCGCGCGCCTCGCCTTCGGTTCGCGACAGGAGGCGGCGAATCTCGAGAACGAGCGTGTCCGGCAGACACGGCTTCGTCAGGAAGGCGTCGCAGCCCGCGTCCTTGGCCTCGCGCGAGTGCCCCGCGAGCGTATGACCGGTGAGGGCGACGATCGGGATCCGCTTCGTGCGCGGGTCGTTCTTGAGGTGGCGCGTGGCCTCCCATCCGTCGATCTCCGGGAGCGACAGATCCATCAGGATGAGGTCCGGGATCAGCTCGAAGGCGCGATCGAGCGCTTCGCGTCCGGTCGCCGCCTCGGCGACGCGGAAGCCGGAGAAGGACAGGTACTCCGCGAACATCTCCCGGTTGTCCTGGAAGTCGTCCACGACCAGGACCAGCGGCGAGAACGCGTTGTCGTCACACTTCACTTCCATCCCAGTGAACCTTTCCATTCGTCAGCGCGCCGGCCGATCGATCGCGAGCGGCGCCGGCGTCGTTCGGCCAGCCTGACGCACTCCACCTAGGGGAGCGATCCGCTCGGGTCACGTGAGGTTTGTATACCTTATTGCCGGCCTGACGCCGGGCATTTCCCCTCCCGCGCAGGGACAGCCCTGCACTTGCCCTGAGGGGGTCTAAGGGTAATCCCTACTCTCCCTGGGTAGGCCCGTAGGGTCGGCGAAGTCCGATGATCTCGTGGAGCAAACGAGCGGCGCTATCCCAGTCGACCGGCTTCACGAGCACGCCGTCGAAGGCCGACGCGTTGAGGGCGGCGCGGGCCTCGAGATCGCGCCGTCCGGTGCACGCGAAGATGGCGACGTGCTGGGTCGCCGGGTCGGCGCGGAGCGCCTCGGCGACGACGAAGCCGTCGATGCCGGGCATCCGCAGGTCGCACAGGATCACATCCGGCACGTCCTGGGTCGCGAGGAACACGCCGCGCAGGCCACCCGCCGCCCGCTCCACCAGGAAGCCGTGCGCGGCGAGCGCCGCCTCCGCCATGAAGAGGAAGTCGGGATCATCATCCACGATGAGGACCCGGCGCCGCCGCTCGATCACCTGGGTATCCTCGTCGCCCTGCTCTTCGTCCCGCTCGGTGAACTCTCTGCGCTCTGCCTCGGACATGCTCCCCCGCTCGCGGCTCGGCTGACAGCGCTCCCCAGGTGCTCCGGCTTGGATGCGCGGCAGGGAGGGCAACGACTTCCGCCGGCGTTTCTGGAAAGGTCCCCCCACGATGGTGGAGGCGGAACTTGAACCCAGTGTACACCTTGTGCCCAGGTCGCTTATCCGCAACCATCAACTGTCCAGCGCAGGTGGGGGCTCTGCGCCGTTCGTCCTCGCCGGCCGGCGACCTCCGTTTCGGGGTGAGCCCGACGACAGTTGGCTTGCTCGTCTGATGCTCAAGCTCCGCGCTGCTGCATATTCGGAGCAGGCGTTTATGTGGATGAATGACGAGTTCTTCGCGCGCGTGGGCCACGACCTGCGGGGCGAGCTGGCGACCATGCTCGCGGGGGTCCATTATCTTTTGCGTTACCAGAAGGACCTCGGCGCGGGGCCGCGCGACATGCTGGAGCGCGTGCGAGGCGCAGGCGAGCGGCTGAAGCGGCTGCTCGACGAGTTCGACAACTCCATCTGGCTCCGCGCGGACGCGAGCCGTCCGATGGCGATCGCCCGGTGTGACGCCGTCGAGCTCGTCCGCCGCGCGGCCGCGCACCTCGAGGGGGCGGCTGCCGCTCGCGGCGTGCGCATCTCCTTCGAAGCTGAGCCCGAGGGCGACGCCACGCTGGAGGGGGATCCAGAGCTGCTCAGGGTGGCGCTCGAGTACGTGCTCGGCTTCGCCATCCTGCGGTCGCGCGATCGGCCGATCCGGGTCCGCGTCGCGATCGCCGACGTCGGGCCGGTGGTGACCGTCGTCGATGAGGCGGGCCCCGTCCCTCCGGAGCCGCTCGCTCGGTTGCTCGATCCGTTCGGCGAGCGGGCGGCGATCCCCGCCGACCCGGTGGCGCCGCGCCGCCGCGAGCGGCTCGGCCTCGGGCTCGCGATCGCGCGAGGCATCCTCGACGCGCATGGGGGCGGGCTGACCGTGGAGCCCTCGTCCGAGCGCCGGGAGGGCGGCGCATCGGCGTCGGGCGCGGACCATGCTGCGACCGGGCTGCGCTTCACGTGTACCCTCGGCGGCGTTGAAGGGAACGCTCCCCCGGAGTCTGCGTGAGGCGTGGGGCCGTTGCCACGCGGTCGGCGGCGATGATGGCAGGCCGAGGTCTTTCGGGGCCCCAACGCGCGGATCGTGTCCGATGAAGACTTCGTCTAGGATGAACTGGGTCGCACGTCGCGGGCGTGCTCCATCTTCCACCGCACACGGATGAATGCGCCTCGATGCCGACGCTGAGCTCTCTCCTCGTGCAGCATGGGGTTACCTCGATGCGAGTCGTCGAGGAGGCGATCGCTCGCCAGGTGCTCCACGGCGGTGACCTCGCCACGAACGTGCTGGAGCTGGGCGCGGTGCGCGAGCGCGATCTCACGGCGCTGCTCGCGGAGAGCCTCGGGCTGCCGCCCGCCGTGGGCCGCCTGCGCCCCGCGTCGCCCGAGGTGCTCCGGGTCGTGCCGGCCGATCTCGCGGTCGAGCACCGCGTGTTCCCGCTCGACGTGCGCACGGATCTCGAGGCCGCGGCGATGGGGGCACCGCAGCCCGAGGCGACGCTGGTCATCGCCACGGCCGAGCCTCTCGCGCCGGCGGTGGCGGAGAAGCTGAGCGTCACGCTGGGGGTCAGCCTGCGTCAGCTCGCGGCGCCGCTCGTGCGCATCCGCCAGGCGCTCGCCGAGCACCACGGGATCGCCCTCGATCGGCGCATGTCGCGGCTCGTGAAGCAGCTCGACGCGCGCGCCGAGCCGAGCCTCACGGAGGCGGTCGAGAGCAGCGCTGCGGCGGCCGCAGCGCTCCCGCCCAGAGCGCCTCCGCCGCCAGCCTCACCCGCCGGGAGCGCCGTCAGCGTCGATGCGGCGTCGCCCGCCGGAGGCGAGGCGGCGGCGCCTGCTGGTGCGCAGGAGGCAGCGCCGGCCGCAGACGTCGCCGCGACGCCGCCCTCCGGAGCCGATGCAGCGCCGGCCGCAGACGTCGCCGCGACGCCGCCCTCCGGAGCCGATGCAGCGCCGGCCGCAGACGACGACGCGACGCTGCCTTCCGGAGTCGGTGCAGCCTCGCGCGCACGCATCGATGCGGCCGCGCCCGCCGCGGTCGATGACCGCGCGGAGGCGGCCGAGACGCAGGAACAGAAGCGGCACAGCATCGACGATGCACCGACCGTCGAGGCGCTGACCTCGATCTATGACGAGGAGACGGTGAGCGCGGACGTCGTGCTCAGCGAGGCCGTGCCCACGCCGAGGAAGCCGCCGCTCCACGAGCTGGATGACGAGCCGACCGTCGTCGCCGAATACCCGCTCGACCTGCCATCGTTCCGTTATCTCGAGGCACGCACGCCTCGCGTCGAGGCGCCCGCGTCACGCGTGACCGAGGTCGCGCCGCAGCGCCATCGAGAGAGCGCGGCTGCAGCCAGGGACGAGAGCGCCACAGGAGGCCCGGGCGAGGAGGCCGAGCCTCCGGACCACGCGGCTCCGTCGCGTGAAGAGCCCGCGATCGAGCCTGCAGAGCCGACGCCGCGCTCCGAGGAGCTTGCGCCGCGGCTGGCGTCGCTCGCCGCGTCGGAAGCGGTGCACACCGCGCCGGTCGTGGCGGTGGCGGAGCCGCCGGTGGCAGCGCCCGTGACGCCGGCGGCGTCGCCGGCACCGCATGTGCCGGCGCCGTCCGGCGTGCGTCCGCCGACGCGGGGCAATTACCTGCTGACTGGCTGGCTGAAGCGGGCGTCGGCCGCGCACCGCGTGCAGCAAGAGACGGTGCCGCAAGCGGCCGCCTCGCTCCAGCGCCAGCCCGGCGGAGCGGCTCCCGTTGCGCCCGTCGCCGTGCCGCCCGCGGCGCTCGTTCCTGCGGCCGCGGCGTCCGCGGATCTGGCGCCTGCCGCCGTGGCGCCCGCTGCTGCAGCGCCCGCCGCCACGGCGGCCGTCGCGGAGCGGCGCGATCGCTCGTCCAGCGCGCCCGCGGCGGAGGTCCCCATGCGCGCCGCGGGTCGGTCCGCGCCCGCCGCGCAGCGGCGGAAGGGCCCGTTCACGCTGGCCATGGCCGAGCAGCAGCTCGCCGCGGCCGACGCGAGCGAGGCGGTGCTCGCGGTCCTCTTCGACTTCGCGCAGCAGTACTTCGAGTACACGGTCCTGTTCACGGTGCACGGGGAGCGCGCCGAAGGCCGCAACGCCGCAGGCCCAGGCGCAGAGCGCGAGCGCGTCGCGAAGATCGCGG
Organism: Sorangium sp. So ce119; assembly: GCF_051524405.1. NCBI lineage: Bacteria > Pseudomonadati > Myxococcota > Polyangiales > Polyangiaceae > Sorangium > Sorangium sp. So ce119. Next base: position 2,899,256 of record NZ_CP150310.1, read on the forward strand.
CGCCCTTCGATCGCCCGAGCGTCCTCGCGAGGGCGCGCGCGCTCCGCGCGCCGCTCGTCACCGCCGTCGCCGGCAGCGCCCCCGACGTCGAGCTCCAGCGCGAGCTCGGCCGGAAGGTCCACGCGGCCGCCGTGGCCGTCGTTCCTGTCGTCGTGCGCGGCCGCGTCGTCGCGCTCATCTACGGCGACGACGGCGCCACCTCGGTCGAGCTCTCCAGCATCGGCGATCTCATCGCGCTCGCCGGGCTCGCCGCGACGGTGCTGGAGCGGCTCATCCTGCGGAAGAAGCTGAACCGGAGCGGCGCAGCCCAGCAGAGCGACAGCCCGGCGGCCCGTGACTCCGCCGTGCCGCCGCACCGGGCCTCGGCGCCGCCGCAGCCCGCCGCCGTACCGCCGCACCGGGCCTCGGCGCCGCCGCAGCCTGCCGCCGTGCCGCCGCACGAGGCAGCCGCGCCCACCGACGAGCACGCCGCGGAGGGGCCGCTCTCCATGCGCACCCGCGCCGCGCTCCTCGAGCTGAGCAACATGCTCCGCGTCGAGACGCACGGCTCGCCCGCCGCAGATACGGGGGCCGCCCGGCCCGACGTGCATGCAGCGCTCGGCCCGGGGGAGCCGCGGCGCGCCGACAGCGCGGACGTCGCGCCGCAGGGCGCGCCGCCGCAGGGCGGCTGGTCCACGGAGGACGGCGGCTCGGGGATCGACGCTGTCGCGAGGGCCTTCGGGCTCCGCGGCACCGGCGTGGAGGCCGAGCCCGTGCAGCCGGACGAAGGCCCCGCGCACGCGATGGCGTTCAGCTCGACCATCCCGCCGGCACCGATGCCGCGCGCACCGAGCCGCCCGGTCGAGCCGCAGTTCCGCCTGGGCTTCGAGGCCGGCGCCGACGTCGTGTCGGGCACGGCGGTCACGGCGCCGATGATGCCGGCGGTCACGGCGCCGATGATGCCGGCGGTCACGGCGCCCGCGCCGCCGGCGGCCATCGACGAGATCCCCGACCTCGAGATCCCTGCTGCGCCGGCCCCCTCGCCCCCGGAGGATCTCAGCGAGCCTGAGGACGCGCGGACGAGGCGGTACTCACGCCCTCCGTGGATGCTCGACAGCTCGATCATGCCCGGCGGCGAGGAGCACCGCGAGCCCGGACCGGCGCCGGCCGCGGGTCGCTCGCCCTCGCGCCGTCGCACGCCCGTCGCCGTCGAGGGCTCCGTCGCGTACCCGCGGCCTCCGTCCGAGCGGCGCGCCGCGGTCTCGCCCTCTCCGGCAGGCGATCTGCGCGCGGAGTACACCTCGCTCCTGCAGCACGTCCTCGCGGGCGGCGAGGCGGGCGCGCGGGCGTTCGCCGAGCTCGTGCGCAACGGTGAGACGGCGGTCTCGATCGTCGCCGCGCGCTTCCCCGGCCCGCTCCGGGTCGAGCGCCAGCGCTTCCGTGAGCAGCTCGCCGGCCCGGACGGCGCCGCGGGCGTCGCCGCCGCGCCGCCCGCCTCGCAGTGCGGACCGCTGCTCGAGCTGATCGTGGCGATCCGGCGCCCGGCGCTCCCCTTCATGACCGTGCGGAGCGCCTCGCCCGATCCCGAGGTGCGCTTCTGGGCCACGCACGTGCTCGGCGAGCTCCCGTACCCCGAGGCCGCCAACGCGCTCCTTCCGCGGCTCTTCGACGACAACCTGGCCGTCCGCCGGATCGCGGTCCGGTCGGCCGCCTTGCTGATCGTGGCGCCGCCCGCGGGCGGCCCGATCCTGCAGGGCCTCGAGCACATCGCCCGCGACCGCGAGGAATCGCCGACGCGGCGGCTGACCGCCATCGACACGACGGCGGAGATCCGCGCCGGGTCCGCCGTGCCCGCGCTGATCAGCGCGCTCACCGATGCTCACGAGGCGATCGTCGAGGCCGCGGCCCGGGCGCTGGTCGTGATCACGCGGGACGATCTCGGCCGCGACGCGCGCAGGTGGGCGTCGTGGTGGTCGAGGAACGGCGAGCGCCACCGCGTCGAGTGGATCATCGACGCGCTCACGCACGAGAAGCCCGCGATCCGCCGCGCGGCGATCGACGAGCTGAAGGGCATCACCAGGGAGTACTTCGGCTACTACGAGGATCTCCCGCGGCAGGAGCGAGAGGCCGCCCAGCAGCGCTACCGCGCGTGGTGGACCTCCGAGGGGCGCTCGCGGTTCCGCTCGACGAGCTGACGCTGCCCGCGCGACCGGGAGCTGGCGGCCCTGCCGCGCCTCGACGGGGCTGGCGGCCGTGCCGCACGAAACACGGGCGCGCGCCGCAGCGTCCGTCGGACCGCGGCGTCGATCAGGGAGGTGGGCGGCTCTCCGGATCACGGGAGCCGCCCTCGGGGCGGGTTGGTCTGGGGGAGGGGAAGTCAGGCCGCGCGGTGGCGGCTCACTTCGGGGCGGCGGGCGCGGCCGGAGCGGCGGCGGGCTGCACGGCGCCTGCCGGCTTCTTCGGGGCTTCCACCTTCGCGGCGGCAGGCGCGGTCTCGCCGGCCTCCTTCATGGCCTTGTCGATGAGCTTCTTGAACTTCGAGAACGGCTGCGCGCCGCTGATGAAGTAGCCGTTCACGACGAACGCCGGCGTGCCGCTGATGCCCGCCTTGTCGGCGACGGAGTTCTCGGCCTCGACGAACGCCTTGTGGGTGTTCGTGTCGAGCGCCTTCTTGAACTTCGTCATGTCGAGGCCCGCCTCCTCGGCGTACTTCTCGAGCGAGGCGCGCGAGAAGGCCTCCGGCTGCCCCTGGTTCTTGAAGAGCAGCTCGTGGTACGCCCAGAACCCGGCGTTGCCCTTCTGCGCGTAGGCCTCCTGCGCGGCCTCAGAGGCGAGCGGCGCGTTCTTGTGCATCGGCAGCGGCCGGTGGCGCCACACGATCTTCAGCTTGTCGCCGTAGGTCTTCGAGACCTGCGAGACCGTGTCCTCGACGCGCTTGCAGAACGGGCACTCGAAGTCCGAGAAGACCTGCATCACGACCTTGGCGCGCTCGCCGCCCTTCCACGGGCTGTTCGGCGCCGGCGCGGCGACCTCCTTGCGCTCGGGCGGCGGCGGCTCCTTGCCGTCCTTGATGATCTCGGCGTAGAGGTCCTTGGCCGGAACGCCCTTCGCGAGCAGCCCCTCGGCCTTCTTGATCTCCTCGTCGACGATCGTCTTGAACTTGTCGATCGGCTGCGCGCCGACGAGCCTGCGGCCGTTGATGAAGAAGTGCGGGGTCCCCGACGCCTGCAGGTCGTCCGCGAGCTCCTGATCGGCGGCGATGGACGCGCCGTACTTCTTGGTCGTGATCGCGACCTTCACCTTCTCGACGTCGAGCCCGAGCTCCTTGGCGTAGCCGAGCAGGTCCTCATCGTTGAGCTTCTGCTGGTTCTTCCAGAGCAGGTAGTACGCGTCCCAGAAGCCCTTGTCGCCCTTCTGAGCGCGGGCCTCCATGGCGAGCTCGGCCGCGGGCTCGGCGCGCTGATGGAACGGGAGCGGGTTGTTCTTCCAGACGAACCGGACCTTGTCCCCGTAGGTCGTGAGGAGCTCGTCGATCGTCGGGACGACCTTGCTGCAGAAGGGGCACTGGAAATCGGACCACTCGACGATGGTGACCAGCGCGGTCGCCGGGCCCTTGGCGGGCGCGTCGCCGACGGGCACCTTCCAGACGGTCTTGTCGTCCTCCTGCGGGCGCTCGCGGTCCTGCTTGGGCGGCGCCTTCGCCTTGTTCTCCGCGGCGAGCTTGGCGTACACCTTGTCGGGCTTGGTGCCCGAGGCGACCGCCGCCTGCGCGGCCTTGAGCTGCTCGTCGATGACGGCGGTGAACTTGTCGACCGGCTGAGCGCCGCTCAGGAACACGCCGTTGATGATCGAGGCAGGCGTGCCGGTGACGCCGGACGACTTGCCGACGGCCATGTCGGCGTCGATCTTGGCCATGTACTCCTGCCGATCGTACGCCGCCTTGAACTTCGCCTTGTCGACGCCGGCCTCGGCGGCCCACGCCTCGAAGTTGGCGGGCGTGAGGGCCTTCTGGTTCTGGAAGGCGAGCTCGTGGAACTTCCAGAACGCCTTCGACCCGCCGAGGCGGAACACGGTCTCGGCCGCGAGCGCCGCCGGGCGCGCGTTCTTGTGGAAGGGGAGCGGGTTGTTCTTCCAGAGGATCCGCAGCTTCTCGGGGCCGTACTTCTCCTTGAGCTGGTTGATCGTGGTCTCGACCCGGCTGCAGAACGGACACTCGAAGTCGCTGAAGACGACCATGGTGACCGGCGCCGTCCGAGAGCCCCACAGCGGGTCCTTCGACGAGACCGGGATCGCCGCGTCCTCGTCGCTCCACGGCTGCCCGTCCTCCACGGCCGCCGCGATCTCATGCCCGCGCGAGCCGGCGCTCCGATCGATGCTCCACATCAGCCCCATCCCTGCGATGAAGCAGAGAAGAAAGCCGACGATGGCTGTTCCCTTGTTCATGAATGGTTTCCTCTCTCAACGTTGGTGGGGCTCCGCCACGCGGGCCCCTCCTTCAACGCGGGCGCGACACCAGGTGGCGCGCCCGCGACAAGATGGCCAATCGAACTCCCTGGATGGCTCGCCACCCAGGGCCGAAGGAGCCGCCGCCGCGTGCGCGCGGCGTCAGCCCCCGGCGGAGCGCCGGGACCGCTCTCGACCCGTCACGCCGGCGTCAGCGCCCGGCTCCGGCCGCGCGGGGCGCGCCGCCCGTGGAGGGGCGCGCCTGCGCGACGTGGTCCCGGACGAGCGCCCTTCGGGCTCGGGTCAGACCGGCAACGCTCCGGATCTCGCGGCGGCGCCGAGCTCGCGCCCTGATGCGCGATCTCCGAGAGACCACGCGGCGCGAACGACCGCGGCCCGCCGGCGAGCGCGCCTCACCGAGGCGGGTGGTAGACGCCCTGCTCGACACCGGCGCGCGGACCCCCGGCCGTCCCGATGAACGAGAAGCTTGCCGCGGGCGCGAACGGGGCAGGAAGAACGAACTCCGGAACGAGCAGCGCCTGCTGCGCGGCGCTGGAGAGCTCGCTCGCGGGCACGGGATGGCGCGAGTTCGGCCCGACGCTCGGCGACGGATCGCCTCCATCGCACCCGGGGGCCGCGTCGATCCGATCGTCAGCGATCGGCAGGGTGCGGGGCGGGGCGACCGAGGAGGCGCCGCGGGGATCGCAGATGGGCGCGTCCCTCGTCTCACCCGTCGCGTCGTCGACGCTGGTCAGGATGGTGCACGACGGCTCGTCCGGCGGAGCGACGAGCGTCATCCGGTCCTCCTCGCAGACCGGAACGATCGCCGCGCCGGCACGCAGCGGGAGGACCAGCGCCAACGCGAACGTCAGCAAGGTCATCAGGCGCTGGACAGCGTGCCGCGGCATCCCTCGCAAGGATTAGCCGAGGCCCGCAGGAAGAGCAATGGCCCGGATCCGCAGGGGATCGCGGCGTTTCTGGGCTTCCCTGGACGGATCCATGTTCCGCCCACGCGCTGTGTCCGATGCGCGACTTTGTCGACAGGGTGTGGATAACCCTGTGGATAATCTGGAGAGCCCCTGTGTCGAAATGGTGCGCTGAGCCGGCTTCGCCAGCGATCTCGGCGAGTTTGGAGGCCTGGCGAAGCGAGCCTCTCGAACTTGGCCCACCTTGTCCTACATCCGGTAGGTTCGCTCCATGGCGAACTCCTCGGTGACCGTGCCTCGTCCGGTTCTTCCGCCCTCGCACGAGCCCAGCAGGAGCGGCTTCGCCGCGGACGACGTTCCGCGGCCGCTCGGCCGCTACGTGCTCCTGCGGCGCATCGCGCGCGGAGGCATGGGCGAGGTGTTCCTCGCCTCGACGACGGGCCTCGAAGGGGCCGAGCGGCCCGTGGTCGTGAAGATCATCCGCCGCGAGCACGCGTCCGACCCGAGCTACATCGCGCGCTTCCTGGACGAGGCGCGGGTGCAGGCGCAGCTCCAGCACTCCGGCGTCGCGCAGGTCATCGAGGCGGACGTCGACCCCGCGACCGGCGAGCCGTACGCCGTGGTCGAGCACGTCGAGGGCCGGAGCCTCGGCGAGGTCCGGGCCCGCGCGGTGCAGCTCGGGCACCGCTTCGACTGGGCGGAGGCGGTGGCGATCGCCACGATGATCGCGGAGGCGCTCGCGCACGTGCACGAGCGCAGGGACCCGTCGGGCGGCGCGCTCGGCATCGTGCACCGCGACCTGTCGCCCCAGAACGTGATGCTCGGGTTCTCGGGCGACGTGAAGATCATCGATTTCGGCACTGCGCGCGGGCAGAACCGGCGTTGCCACACGGTCGCGGGCGTCGTGTTCGCGAAGCCGGGCTACGTCGCGCCGGAGGTCGCCAACGGCGACCCGGGCGACGCGCGGGTCGACCTCTACGCGCTCGGGATCATGCTCTGGGAGCTCTGCGCCGGTCGGCGCTTCCTCCAGGGCGACGCGCAGGCGCACATGGCCGCGGTCGCGCGCAACCAGAACGACCCGCCGCCCATCGCCGTGGGGCTCGAGGCGCCGCCGGCGCTCGACGCCGTGATCGCGAGGCTCACCGCCTTCGACAGGGACGTGCGGTACCCGTCGAGCCGCGCCGCCGCGCGCGATCTCGCCGCGCTCCTCGGGGCGGCGGTCGCCTTGCCGGGCGGCGAGCGCGGCGTGCGCGCGCGGGCCGCGCACCTGATGCAGCGGCTCTTCCCGGGCGAGCCGGGGCGCTCGCGCAGCGAGTTCGCGAGCCTCGTCGTCGCCGCCAAGGCGCACCGCGCCACGGCCGTGACGCCGGTGAGCCCCCGCGCGGAGGCGATGGCCTCCGCCGAGCGCGGCGACGAGGGCATGCTGCCGGGCACGCGGTACCGGCTGCTGCGCGAGATCGGGACCGGCGCGAGCAGCACCGTCTACGAGGCGGAGCACGTCGACCTGGGCCGCCGCGTGGCGCTGAAGGTCGTGTCCGCCGAGCACTCGGCGACCGACGTGGTCGCGGGCCGCTTCCGCCGCGAGGCGCGCGTGCTCTCGCGCCTCTCCCACGAGCACCTCGTGAAGGTCCACGACTTCGGCATGGCGGCGGATGGCCGCCTGTTCTGCGGCATGGACCTGCTCGAGGGCGAGACGCTCGACGCCGTGCTCGCCCGCGGGGCCGCGATCGACTGGCGCGACGCGCTCGCGATGTCCGTCAAGGTGCTGAGCGCGCTCGAGCTCGCGCACGCGGAGGGCCTCGTGCACCGGGACGTGAAGCCCGAGAACCTGTTCCTGACGCGCCCGAGCGGCGCCGCGGCCTCGACCTCCCTGGCCGACGCCGGCCTGAAGCTGCTCGACTTCGGGCTCGCGAAGTGCCTCTCCGAGGATCGCGGCGAGGTCGACGGCGTCGCCGACGCGACCGGCGCGGGGGAGGGGCCGGCGCGGGCCGCGATCGCGATCGTGGGGACGCCGGAGTACATGGCCCCCGAGCAGGCGGCGTCGGGGCGCATCGACGGGCGCGCCGATCTGTATGCGCTCGGCTGCGTCCTCTACGAGATGCTCACCGGGCGCCTGCCGTTCGTCGAGCCGAGCCTCGTCTCGCTGCTCGACGCGAAGATCAAGGGGAGCCCCGAGCGCCTCCGCGAGCGCGCGCCGTCCCGGCAGATCCCGCCGTTCGTCGACGAGCTGGTGATGCGCGCGCTGGCGCGCCACCCGAGCGTCCGCTTCCAGAGCGCGACCGAGATGCGCCAGACCGTCCTGAAGGCGCTGGAGGCGCCCGCCCGCGCGCGCTCCCGGCGCCGCGTGTTCGGGTTCGCGGCGGTCGCCGCCGTGATGACGGTCGCGGGCGTGCTCGCCGTGGGGAAGGGGCGGGAGATCGCGGCCGGCGTCCCCGCGGTCGCGCGGCTGATCGACGTCGCGGGCGACGCGGGCTCTTCGCCACACGAGGCGGCCCGGGCCGCTGCGCCCGATGTCGGTGCGAACGACGGGCAGGTGACGAGCGCGCCGCCGGCGGCGGAGACTCCGGCGGGCGCGGAGACTCCGGCGGGCGCGGAGACTCCGGCGACGGTCGCGCATGCAGCGGCGGCGCTCGCGGAGACACCCACGGTCGCGCAGACAGCGGCAGCAGCCTCGGAAGCGTCGGCAGTCGGCGCGGCCGAGTCCGGCGCGGCGGGGCAGGGGGCCGCTGCGCCTCCGGCCCTCGCGGCCGCGTTCGCCGCCGCGCCCGACGCGGCCGCGCTCCGGGCGGGCGCCGCGCCGCCCGCGCCGGTCGCCCCGCCCGCACCGGCGGCCGTCGCGAAGAGCGAGGCCGCGAAGCCCCCTGCCAGGAGCGAGGCTGCGCCGCGCGGTCCGACCGTGGCCACGCGCGGCGCGGCTGCGAAAGCCGACAAGCCCGCCGCGCGCGACGCGGCGGATCGCGCGTCGCGCGAGGTCGCCAAGCGCGACGCGAAGGCGCGCGACCGATCGTCCTCATCCTCGGCGCGCGGGTCCGCCGCGCCGACACCCGCCCGTGGCGAGGCTGACACGCCGAACAAGGAAGGCCACGAGGATCACAGCGAGGCGAAGCGGCGCCGTCACAAGCGGCGGTCGCGGGTCGCCAAGGCCGAGTAAGCTGCGCTGCACGCGGCGCATTTCTCTCGCGCGCACGCTGCGGCGTTGTATACCGCGCAGCCTGCGATGGCTCAGATTGCCCTGCCCGCGCCCGGTCCGAACGCCGTCACGTCGGGCCCACCCCATCGCGCCATCCTGAGGCTCGCGCTGCCGACCGTCGCGGCGATGCTCACCCAGAGCATCGTCAACGAGGTCGACATCGTCTTCTTCGCGCACCTGCCGTGCCCGGAGTCCTCGAACGCGCACGCTGCGCTCCTGCCGTCGCTGATCGTCCTCTGGCTGTTCGGCGGCTCGCTCAGCGCGATCTCGGTCGGCACGCAGGCGTTCACCGCGCGCCGCTTCGCCGAGAAGCGGCCCGAGGACGCGGGCGCGGTCCTCGCGAACGCCCTGTTCTTCGCGCTCGTCGCCGGCGTCGCCTTCTCGGCGCTCGGGTACCTGACGATGCCCTACATCCTGTCGGTCATCATCAAGGTGCCGGACGCGCGCCAGGCGGCGCTCGACTACCTCGGGTGGCGCCTCCTCGGGGTGACGTCGATGGCGGCGACGTTCGCCCTGAAGGCGTTCTTCGACGGGATCGGCAAGACGCACATCCACCTCGTCTCGGCGCTCGCGATGAACGCGCTGAACATCGTGCTGTGCCTCCTGCTCATCTTCGGCAACGACGCGCTCGGCATCCCGAAGTACGGCATCGCGGGCGCGGGCATCGCGGGCTTCATCTCGACCTACGTCGGCCTCGCGATCATGCTCGCGTACGCGCTCCTCCCGCAGTACCGGCGCGTCTACCGCCCGTTCGCCGCGAGCAAGCTCTCGGCCCCGCTCACCTGGTCCATCCTCAAGCTGTCGATCCCGAGCGCCGTCGCCACCATCGCGATCATGACCGGCTTCGCCCTGTTCTACGCGATCGCCAGCAAGCTCGACCAGGTCGCGCCGGCGGGCGTGATCTCGCCGCTCTGCCCGGGCGGCCGCGCCGAGCCGGTCTACGGCGCGGCGACCACGGTGATCGTCGGGATCCTGAAGCTCACGTTCACCGCCTGCCTGGCCTTCGGCACGTCGACGGCCACCCTGGTGGCGCAGTCGCTCGGCGAGAGGGACGGCGACAAGGCCGCGCGCTTCGGCTGGGTGAGCGTCCGGCTGGGGCTCGCGATCTTCGGCGTCGTCGGCCTGCTCGAGGCGATCTTCGCCCCGCAGATCCTCGCGTTCGCCAGCAGCAGCGAGCTCGTCCAGGCCGCGGCGCTGCGGCCGCTCCAGGTGATGGGCATCTGCACGCCGCTCGTCGCGGTCGGCATGATCCTGACGCAGGCGCTCTTCGGCGCGGGCAACACGCTGTTCGTGATGGTGGTGGAGCTCATCCTCCACTTCACCTGCCTGGTGCCGCTCGCGTGGCTGCTCGGCATCACGCTCGGCTTCGGCCTGATGGGCATCTGGGGGGCCGGCGTGATCTACGTGGTCCTCCTCGCCGCGACCATGGTGTGGAAGTTCCGCTCGGGGGACTGGAAGAAGATCAGGCTCGACGCCCACGATCAGCCCGGCCAGGCCGCGCTCGGCGAGGGCAGCGGCGGCCCGAGCGCGCGGGGGCTCTGACCCGGCCCGCTCACCGGGGGAACGCGGCCGCGTTCCCGCCGTCGACGGTCAGGACGCAGCCGGTCGTGGCCTCGGCGGTCGCGAGGCAGAGGAAGCCGTGCGCCACGTCGGCCGCGGTGGTCTCGCGCCGGAGCAGGTTGTCGCGGAAGTAGTCGTCGACCGAGACGTTGCGGGCGCGCGCGCGCGCCTCCAGCAGGCCGGCGCCGAACAGCGCGGTGCGGATGCGGTCGGCGTTCACGGCGTTCGCCCGGATGCGCTGGGGGCCGAGGTCGACGGCGTACTGGCGCATCAGCGCCACGAGCGCCGCCTTGGCGACCGCGTACGGGCCGAAGTCGGGCCCCTGGTTGAACGCGCTCTTCGACGCGTTGAACAGCAGCGCGCCGCCCGCGTCCTGGGCGAGCAGCACCCGCGCCGCCGCGCGGGCGACGTTCTGGTGGCCGAGCAGGTTCAGCTCGAGCGAGGCGCACAGCGCCTCGTGCCCCTCCGACGTGTGGAGGGACCCGGAGAACGCGCGGCCGGCGTTCGAGACGACCACGTCGACGCCGCCGAAGTGCGCCGCGGCCTGCGCGAACGCCCGGTTCACGCTCGCCTCGCTGCGCACGTCGCACGCGATCTTGATGCAGCGGCCCCGGTGGCGCCCGCCGAGCTCGGCGGCGGCCTTCTCGAGCGGCTCCTCGTCGCGATCGACGAGCGCCACGTGCGCCCCCGCGGCCAGGAACGCCGCCGCGGTCGCGTGGCCGATCCCCGACGCGGCGCCCGTGATCAGCGCGATCCGCCGATCGAGCGGGCCCTTCTGGCCGGCCCCGAGCTTCAGCTTCGCCTGCTCGAGGCTCCAGTACTCCATGTCGAACAGGTCGAGCTCGGGGACCGGCTCGTACCCCCCGAGCGCCTCGGCGGCGTCGATCACGGAGACGGTGTGCTCGTAGACGTCCGCGACAATGTCGGCCTCGGCGAGCGAGCCGCCGACGCACAGCGCGCCCACCCCCGGGAACAGCAGCACCCGCGGGAACGGATCGAGCTCGTCGCGGGCCACGCCCCGCGCCGCGCAGGAGCGGCGGAAGTACTCGTGGTACTCGGCCACGTACTTCGCGATCCCCTTCTCGACGGCCGCGCGGAGGCGCCCCACGTCGGCGACCGCGTGGCCGTCGACCACGAGCGGCCGCGCCTTGGTGCGGATGACGTGATCCGGCGTCGCGCAGCCGATCTGCGAGACCCGGGCGAGGTCGTCGCGCTCGCAGAACGCGATCAGCTCCAGGCTGGTGCGGAGCGTGCAAACCCACGGGCGGCCCGAGGCGCGGGCGAGCGCGCCCCGGACGACCGGCCCGATGGCGGCGCGGATGTCCGGGTCCGGCGCCGACACGGTGGGGTGCGAGGCGATCGCGCTGCGCTGGAAGATGTAGCGCTCGGCCCGCGCGACCGCGTCGATCATGCGCGTGTAGCTCTCCTCGGCGGTCTCTCCCCACGTGAAGACGCCGTGCTTGTCGAGGATCATCAAGGACGGGAGCGATCCCTGCTCGAGGCGCGCCCGGATGAGCTCGGCGACGCGGCGGGCGAGCGCGAAGCCCGGCATCACGTAGGGCACGAAGAGCGCCTCGTCGCCGTAGATCGCCCGGACGACCTCGGCCGATCCGCGCAGATCGATGACCGACAGCACGGCGTCCGCGTGCGTGTGATCGACGAACTTCGCGGGAATGATGGCGTGCAGCAGCGCCTCGACCGACGGCGTCGGGCTCGACGGATCCAGCATCTGGCCGCGGAGGAGCGCGACCATCTGCTCGTCGGTCATCGCCTCGAGCCCGCACGCGCGCTGGAGCGGCGCGAGGCGGCACGCCGGGAAGCCGCGCGGCTCGATCGTCGCGAGATCCCACCCGCTGCCCTTGATGAAGAGCACGTCGACGCGGTCGCCCAGCAGGTCGACGGCCGTGCTCTTGACGCTCGTGTTGCCCCCGCCGTGGAGGACGAGCGACGGATCGGCGCCGAGCAGGCGGGAGGTGTAGACGCGGAGGGCGAGATCCTCGCCGCAGGTGGCGGCGTAGGTGTCGAGGTAGCGCTGGGCTTCTTCCTTGCTGTGGCGAGGATCCATCGACCGGCCGCCTACCCCAGCGGCGGAGGCGCCGAAAGCCTGCCGCTCAGTAGCGGTAGTTCTCGGCCTTGAAGGGGCCCTCGGCGGGGACGCCCAGGTACTTCGCCTGATCCTGCGAGAGCTGCGTCAGCTCGACCCCGAGCTTCGGCAGGTGGAGCGCGGCGACCTTCTCGTCGAGCTTCTTCGGCAGCAGGTGGACGCCGACCGTGTACTTCTCCGTCCACAGGGCGATCTGCGCGAGCACCTGATTCGAGAACGAGGTCGACATCACGAACGACGGGTGGCCGGTGGCGCAACCGAGATTCACGAGCCGGCCGCGCGCGAGGACGATCAGCCGCTTGCCGTCCGGGAAGACGAAGTGGTCGACCTGCGGCTTGATGTTCTCCTCCTTGATCTCGGGGTTCTTCTCGAGCCACGCGATCTGGATCTCGGAGTCGAAGTGGCCGATGTTGCAGAGGATCGCCTCGTCCTTCATCGCGATCATGTGCTCGGCCCGGACCACGTCGGCGCAGCCGGTCGCCGTGACGAAGATGTCGCCGACCGAGGCGACGGTCTCGAGGCGCTTCACCTCGTAGCCCTCCATCGCCGCCTGCAGCGCGCAGATCGGGTCGATCTCGGTGATGATCACGCGCGCGCCGAGGCCGCGCAGCGACTGCGCGCACCCCTTGCCGACGTCGCCGTAGCCGCACACGACGGCGACCTTGCCGGCGAACATCACGTCCGTGGCGCGCTTGATGCCGTCGCCCAGCGACTCGCGGCAACCGTAGAGGTTGTCGAACTTGCTCTTCGTCACCGAGTCGTTGACGTTGATCGCGGGCACCTTCAGCTTGCCGGCGCGGTGCATCTCGTAGAGCCGGTGCACGCCCGTCGTCGTCTCCTCCGACAGCCCGCGGATCGGGTCGTTGCCGGTGAAGAGATCCGGGTGCTTCTCGTGGGCGACGATCGTGAGATCGCCGCCGTCGTCGAGGATCATGTTGGGCCCCTTGCCGCCCTTGAAGGCGTAGAGCTGCTGCTCGATGCACCAGTCGTACTCCTCGAGCGTCTCGCCCTTCCAGGCGAAGACCGGGATGCCGGCCGCCGCGATCGCCGCCGCCGCGTGATCCTGCGTCGAGTAGATGTTGCAGCTCGACCAGGTGACCTCGGCGCCGAGGGCCACCAGCGTCTCGATCAGCACCGCGGTCTGGATGGTCATGTGGAGGCAGCCGGCGATGCGCGCGCCCTTGAGCGGCTGCGTGGGGCCGTACTCGGCGCGGAGCGCCATCAGCCCGGGCATCTCCTTCTCGGCGATGCGGATCTCCTTGCGGCCCCAGTCTGCGAGCGTGATGTCGGCGACCTTGTACGAGAGCTTCTTCTCAGCAGTCATGATGTCCTCTTGTCTCTATCCGGTGAATGCGCCGGTGCGCGCGCCGCGCCAGCCGACGAGTAGCTGCCAAACCAGGTGTCGATCCGGGCCTTCTCCCTGCCAGGCGGACGGCAGCCGCCGGATCTCGATGCCCGAGAGCCCGGCCTCCTCGGCGAGGCGCCTGAGGTCGGCCGGCGAGAAGCCGAGCCAGATGTCTGCCTCCTGCTCCCGCAGCGTCGGATCGCTGTGCACCTCGTAATCGAGCACGCACACAGCGCCGCCGCGGGCGCGCAGGACGTCGTCCGCGTGGGCGGGCGCGGCCGGCCGCGCGAGCTCGACGAGCGCGCGCATGGCCCTCGCCGGCTGCGGCGCGTGGTGCAGCACGCGGGCCGCGAAGACCACATCGGCGCCGCCGGAGAGGGGCTCGCCGGGCTCGGGCGGATCGCCCCCGAGCGCGCGGGCCACGGCGCGGATCACCTCGGGCCCGTCGATCTCGCCGCACACGAGCTCGACGTTCTCGAGGCTGCGCCGCCGCATGCGCTCCGCCGCGAGCTGGAGCTGGGTGCTCGCGCGATCGAGCGCGACGACGCGCTCGAAGATGGGGGACAGCACCTCGAGCAGCGCCCCGTCGCCGGTGCCCGCGTCGACCGCCAGACGGCGGTGGGGCAGGAGCGGCGCGAGCGCGGCGAGGTAAGCGGCGAGCTCGGACGGCGGCCCCGAGCGGAGCGGGCGCCCGCCGCGCGCGAAGAACTCGCGGGTCTCGGCGTCGCGCGCGGCGAGCACCTCCTCGATGCGCGCGAGCGTGCCGTCGGCCGCGCACGCGCGCTGGCCCGCGCGCACGGCGTCGTCGACCACCGGGTCGGTCGTGGCGCGCGGGTCGAGGCGGAGCAGCGTCCACGTGCCCTGACGCCGCGCGAGCAGGATGCCCGCCTCGCGGAGCGCGGCCGCGTGGCGCGAGATCTTCGGCTGACCCTCACGGAGCAGCTCGGCCAGCTCGCCGACGGCGAGCTCCTCCGCCGCAGCCAGGCCGAGGAGCCGCACCCGCACCGGATCGGCGAGCAGCCGGTACAGCTCGCACCGCGCGATCGCCTCGACAGGCTGGGCCGGGGGCTCCGTGACGGTGACCACGGACAATCTATATGCGTCGATGCGCATAGATGCAAATATAAACTCGTGGCTCCGGTCACCTTCCGCCGTGGGGGAGCCACGTTCGCCCGCGCCGATGATCGGGCGGCCAACGCTCGGCAAAGCTCGGTTGGCCCGCTCTCGCGGCGACGAGCACGCCGACCGTGGTTGAGGACGAGCAGCACGCCGACCGTGGTTGAGGACGAGCGGCTGCCGTCCGCTGTCCGTGGCGGCCGTCGACCGTGGTTGAGGACGAGCGGCCGCCGTCCGCCGACCGTGGTTGAGGACAGCGGACGCAGCGGTCCTGTCCGTGGTTGCGGACATGGCAGGCGGCGGACGCGCGCGCTGGGCGGCCGTTTCCACCCTCCCTGGATCTACCGTATGACCGGCGCGGTGGGGGGCGCCTCAGCCGAACGAGCGGACGGCCTTCTCGAGCTTCGCTTCCTCGGAGGAGCGGAGCAGGCCCACGGCGACGACGGTCAGCCGGTCCGGCCGGAACAGCGCGCGCGCGGCGTCGCGCACGTCGTCGACGGTGACGCGGGCGAGCTCCTCGTGCCGTGCCTCCGGGGTCCGGGCGATGTCGGCGAGCGCGGAGAGCCCGTAGAATCCGGCGGTCGCCTCGGGGTCGTCCTGCATCGCCTCCACCGACCAGAGGTGGCGGTCCCGCGCCTTGGCCAGCTCGTCCTCGCGCGGGCCGGTCTCGGCGAGCTCCCGGAGCAGCGCGAAGATCTCCCGGACCACAACGGTCGCGCGGTCGTGCTGCACGCCCGCGGCGATGTCGACGACGCCGTCGTCCTCGTACGCCTCGAACATCCCCGACACGTCGTAGCAGAGGCCCAGCCGGTCGCAGATCCGCTCGTACAGCCGCGTCGACATGCCGTCGTCGAGCACGCGGAGCAGCATCTCCACGGCGGGCTCACGCGGATCGCGCTCGCTCACGCCCCGGAACGCGACCCGCAGCTCGGTCTGGCTCGACTGGTTCTCGATGAAGCGGAACCTCGGCTTCTTCTGCCCGTTCGGCGGCGGCGTCGCGGGCACCTGCTCGCCGCGCGGTATCGCGCCGAAGTGCCGCTCGATCACCCGCGCGCACGCCTCCGGATCGAACCGCCCCGCCACGCAGAGCACCGCGTTCGCCGCCGTGTAGTGCCGGGCGTGGTGCGCGCGCAGCATCGGCTCGTCGAACCGGTCGAGCGCGTCGATGCCCCCGGTGATCGTGAAGCCGAGCGGGTGCCGCTCGTACATGAGCGCGCGGGCGTTGTTGTCCGCGTCGATGTCGCGCCCCTCGTCATCGAGGTCCTCGAGGATCTCCTCGCGCACGATGCCGCGCTCGACCTCGATCGCGGTGAAGCGGGGCGACGTGGCCACCTCGCCGAGCAGGGCGAGCACCGGGTCCAGGTTCGACGGCGGCACGGAGATGCTCATCACGCCGTGGTCGACGTGGGTCGCCGCGTAGAGCGTCCCCCCGAGGCGCTCGAAGGCGAGCGCCTGCGCGTGCGCCGACGGCAGCGTCGACGTCCCCCGGAACACCATGTGCTCGAGGAAGTGGGAGATCCCGTTGTTCTGCTGGGTCTCGAACCGCGAGCCCACGCGCAGGTAGAGCGAGGCGACCGCCCGGTGCACCTGCGGTTGCGGGACGAGCACGACCTTGAGGCCGTTCGAGAGGACGATGTCCCGAGCGTCACGCAGCGGGAGCGACGTCATTCCCCCTCGTCTTCGATCGGGAGCTCCGGCTCGCCGGAGCCGTCCTCGGCCGGCCTGGTCTCCTTGAGGAGGCTCTGGTCGTACTTCACCTCGCTGCCGATGGTCGACTTCAGCCGGCGCATGTACCCGACGAGCGCGTCGTTCTGCTTGGCGGCCCGCATCGCCGATGTGTAGAACTCGCGGTCCTTGTCCCATTGCTCCTGGCTCGGGGAGGTCTTCTCCTTGAGCTGGATCACCGCATACCCGTTCTCCAGCGCCACGACGTCCTTGGGCAGGTCGCCCGGCTTGTCGAGCTGGAAGGCGATGCGCGCGGGTTCGGTGCTGTCCTTCGCGTCCGCGATGGGCGACCCCGACACGTTGAACGGCAGGCTCGCCTCGACGGTGGGCCGGTTCGGGTGGTTCGCGATCGTGTAGGGCGCCCGCGCCGCGCCCGGCTCGGTCTGGCCGTCGCTCTTCGTGCCGCCCGCGCCGCTCGCGTCCGTGGTCCCGCCCTGCTTCGCGGCCTTGTCCTCCGCCTTCGCGCCCGGCGCGGCGGCCGCGCTCTTCGCGGGCGTGAGCTGCGCCATGTAGGCGGCGAGCGCGTCCTCCAGCGACTTGCCGCCGGCGGCGGCGGCGAGCACCTGCTTCGCGGCCTCGGCCGCGAGCCGCTCCGACTCGTGGGCAACGTAGAGATCGCGCGCCGCCTCCAGCCGGCCGATCTTCTCGGCCTCGGCGTCCCTCGCGATCTGCTCGACCTTGATCACCTGGAAGCCGTCCTCGGTCTCGACGAGGTCCGACACCTCGCCCGCCTTCATCTCGAAGAGCTTGTCCTCGACGGGCTTGCTGAGCCGGCCCTTGGTCACGCAGCCGAGCTCGCCCCCGCGCGCCGCGCTCGGGTCGTCGCTCGCGCTGCGCGCCACGTCGGCGAAGCTCTCGCCCTTCTTGAGGCGCTGGACGGCCTGCTCGATCCGCGCCTTCGCGGCGGCCTTGCCCGCCTCCGGCCCCTGCTCGGCCTCATCGGGCTTCACCTCGGCCGTGATGACCCGGGCGACCCGGCACTCGGGCAGGTACTGCGCCTTGCGCCCCTCCCACGTCTTGTCGAGCTCCTCCTTGTTGGCGTCGGCCCAGGCCTGGATCGCCTTCTCCGAGGTGTCCACGACGAGATCGCTGTAGAAGCGCCGATCGAAGCGCACGTAGCTGAGCGTCCGGGTGGATTTCTCGCGGGAGAACTGCTCGAACGCCTCGTTCTCGCCGACCCGGACCCGCGCGCGGATGAAGTCGCGCATCCGCGCGGCGATGAGCTCCTTCCGCTGGTAATCGCGGAAGTCCGTCGGGCTCATCTTCGTGATGTTCCGGATCTGCCGCTCGTACTGCTTGTTGTCGAACTTCTTGGTCTGGCGGTTGCGGACGTCCAGGTAGCG
The DNA here is from genome assembly GCF_051524405.1 of Sorangium sp. So ce119. Classification (NCBI taxonomy): domain Bacteria; kingdom Pseudomonadati; phylum Myxococcota; order Polyangiales; family Polyangiaceae; genus Sorangium; species Sorangium sp. So ce119. The sequence continues at coordinate 2,916,987 of NZ_CP150310.1, forward strand.
AATCAGGTCCTCTCGGAGGTTGAGCGCGTAACCGATCTGGCGGATCTTGTCCGCCGGGAGCGAGACACGCACCCTGCCGGTCCCGAGCTCGGCCGTCAGCTCGTCGTCCGAGACGCTGATCCCGAGGCGCTTCGCGTCCTCGTTGAGGAGCCACCGCTCGTAGAGACCCTCGGCCGTGATCCGCCGGAGCCCCATCGCCCGGAGGCGGTTTTCGTCGACGCTGCGCATCGCGAGCAGGTTCCTCGAGGCGTTGAACTCGATCGAGGAGAGGCAGCTCCCTCGGACCTCGACGACGCAGGTGCTCGCGGCCGACTGCACGGGGCCGGTGTTCGGGCGAAACTGGACGATGAAGACGACGGCGATCGCGATGACGATGGCGGCGCCGAAGATTTGGCTCAGTCTGTTCACGAAGGGCTCGCTCCCGGGGCGCGCTGCTCGCTCCTCGAGCAGCCTCTCGCCTTGGCCTGGCGCGGCATAGCACGGCGTCGACGGCGTGTCTTTACGGCGGTCGAGAGCGGGGTTAGGGGCTCATCCCATGGCAAGCTCGAAGTCACACCTCCCTGATTGCGGCCTCTACCTGACGACAAAGCCGCTCCCCGGAAACGAGGACAAGGTGCCTGCCGGCATCATCGTCTCCTTCCACAACCACTCGGACAACGGTCTGCCGACGGTCACGACGCCCGATCACAACGTCCACAACCGCTGGCACTTCCACGGCCCCGCCGTCGCGTTCCGGGGCACGACGTGGGCGGACTCGCTGCAGCGCCTCCCCGCCGAGGGGTTCTACACGCTCCGCAAGGAGCTCACGTTCGACGGGGGCAACTGGCCGAAGGGCACGCTGGTGCAGCTCGGCTACACGCAGGCGGGCATGCCTATCCTGTTCATCGCCCGCGTGCGATCGCGGCTGCAGGAGAACGATCTCTTCTTCTCCGACAAGGGCGTCGGCATCAAGCGTGACCAGCTCTCGCTGCTCGAGCCCGTCTCCGTGTTCGAGGAGCCGAGCGACGGCTCCGGCCACAAGCCCGACCACGCCGAAGCCCACTGATCAGTCCGTCGCTCCCGTCCAGGGTGAACTTACCGGGAGTCATCGAAATCCATTCCCGGGCACGGCGCGTGCTTGTAATTTTCTTCTGTGATTCGACGCAGAACCCTCACTCCTCCGTCGCTCCAGATTCCACCTCAGCTCCTGGCGAACCGCCGCAGAAGCCCTCGCCGTGAGCTCAGCGAGCGGGTGCGCCTCGAGACCGAGGATCGAGCGGTCTCGGGCTGGACGCTGAACGCCAGCGTCGGCGGGCTTCGGGTGGTGATAGAAAATTCACTCGATCCCGGTACGGAGCTAACGGTCTGGCTCGACGGCAGGGCCCCGCGCCCCGGTCGGATCATGTGGGTCCAGGATGAGCCGGACGGGTCGATCGTGGGCGTCTGCTTCCTCGACGAGGGGGAGCCGAGGCCGTCACGGTCGAGCTCGTGACGGCGCAGAAATGCGTGGGCGCGCCAAAGCGCCACAGGCCCCTGTCAGCGCTGTCAGCTTGACGAGGCCCCCGCAATTTTGCGATGGATGTTCCTGCTGGCATGGGGGTAGCCGGGAACCAGCGGACGATGCCGACACCCGCGGAGATAAAGAAAGCCCTGCTCCAGGCCGGATTCGAGGTCTATCGTACCCGCGCCGACGCCGTGCACGTCGCGGAGCGGGTGCGGGAGAACCTCCTCATGGACTCAGGGATCGTCGTGGGCGCCGAGCCGCTGCGCGTCGGGTTCGTGGTGCGCGCGCAGCGCAACGATTTCCCGGGCACGGCGGACGAGCAGCTCTTCGAGCGGGCGCGCGGCCTGGCCGAGCCCGCCGTGGCGCGCGGCTACACCGAGGGCGAGGCCGCGGTCCGCCACGTCCGCGACCCCGGCGACGCGGAGCGGACGCTGGACACGTGGTGCGAGGTCCAGTTCGAGAAGCCGGTGGCGTCGATCGAGCTCGCCGTCAGCGAGGTGGGGTTCGCCCTCTCGCTCGAGAAGACTGCCCTGCCGCGGTAAGCGGTAGACGATGCCGTTCGACCGAGCCGCGAGCCTGCTCGGGCCCTCCGGCCCGTTCGCGCGCGGCCTGCCGGGCTACGAGGACCGCGAGGGGCAGGTCGCGATGGCGAGCGCCGTCGAGCGGGCGATCGCCGAGGACCGCATCCTCCTCTGCGAGGCGGGCACCGGGACGGGTAAGACGCTCGCCTACCTGGTCCCCGCGATCCTGAGCGGCCGCAAGGTCGTCGTCTCGACCGCGACGAAGGCGCTCGAGGACCAGATCTACACGAAGGACCTGCCGCTCGTTGCCGAGCACCTCCGCCTGGATCCGCGCGCGGCGCTGGTGAAGGGCCTCGGCAACTACCTCTGCCTGCGCCGCTACAACGAGCTCCGCCAGAGCCCCGGCGCGGGCGCCGGGACCGCCGGGCGCTCGCTGCCGCTCCTGGAGGCGTGGGCGCAGGAGACCGAGATGGGCGACGTCGCCGAGCTCGCCTACCTCGCGGAGGGCGATCCGCTCTGGCGGGAGGTCGCGTCGTCCAGCGAGACGCGGCTCGGGGCCTCGTGCGACTACTACGACGAGTGCTTCGTCACGCGGATGAAGCGCGACAGCGAGGCGGCGCGCCTGCTCATCGTCAACCACCACCTCTTCTTCGCGGATCTCGCGCTGAAGATCGCCGGCGCGCGCCGCGGCTTCGCGGGCGCCGGCGCGCTCCCGCCGTACGACGCGGTGATCTTCGACGAGGCGCACCAGCTCGAGGACATCGCGACGAGCTTCTTCGGCGTCCGCGTCTCGCGCGCGCGGGTCGACTCGATGCTCCGCGACGCGGACCGGGCCTTCATCGCGTCGGGCCTCGCCGACCACATCCTCGGGCGGGGTGAGGGGACGGCGATCACGGCCGTGGTGCGCGAGTCCGCGGACGCCCTGTTCGACCGGCTCGCCGCGCTCGGCGGCGCCGCGGGCAGCGCGGATCGGGGCGACGCCCGGGTCCCGCTCGCCAGGGACGCGTGGTCCGGCGAGCTGCTCGACGCCTACCATCGCCTGGACAACCACCTCGAGGCGCTCGCGAACTACGCGAGCGCGAACGCGATCAGCGAGGCGGTGCAGCTCGTCGGCAACCGCGCCGCGCAGCTGCGCGACGACGCCGCGCGGATCGTCGACCCCGCGACCAACCAGGTCACGTGGGTCGAGGTGCGCGGGCGCGCCGTCTCGTTCGGCGCGTCGCCGGTCGATCTCGGGGACATGCTGCGCGAGCACGTCTTCGAGCGGATCGGCGCCGTGGTGCTGACGAGCGCCACGCTCACCACGGGCGGCTCCGGCGCGTCCGGGTTCCGCTTCCTCCGCTCGCGGATGGGCCTCGACGAGGACGTGTCGGTGCCGGTCGACGAGCTCGAGGTCCCGTCGCCGTTCGATTACCCGAGCGCCGCGCTGCTCTACACGCCGCGCGACCTCCCCGAGGCGACCGACGCGGCGTTCGTCGATCGCGCGGCCGATCGCATGGCCGAGCTCATCGGCATCACCGGCGGCGGCGCGTTCGTCCTGTGCACGTCGATCCGCGCCATGAACGCGCTCGCCGCGGCCCTGCGCGCCCGGCTCGCCCGCGCGTCCGCGCAGGCCCGGGCGGCCGGGGGCGCGGCGCGGCAGGCGATCCCGCTGCTCGTGCAGGGGGACGCGCCCAAGGGCGCGCTGCTCCGCCGCTTCCGCGCCGAGCGGCACGCCGTCCTCGTCGCGACGATGAGCTTCTGGGAGGGGGTCGACGTCCCCGGTGAGGCGCTGCGCCTCGTGATCATCGAGAAGCTCCCGTTCGCGGTGCCGACCGATCCCGTCGTCGCCGCGCGGTGCGCGTCGATCGAGCAGTCCGGCGGCAACCCGTTCATCGCCTACAGCGTCCCGCAGGCCGCGATCACCCTGAAGCAGGGCTTCGGCCGGCTGATCCGCACGCGCACCGATCGCGGCATCGTCGCGATCCTGGACCGGCGGGTGCGCACGCGCGGCTACGGCCGCGTGCTGCTCGACAGCTTGCCCGGCGCGCGCCGGACGGAGCGCATCGAGGACGTGCGCGCGTTCTGGACCGCCGCGCCGGCGGAGGCGCAAGGAGCAGCGCCGGCGCGCAGCGACGAGCCGCGGTGAGGTGAGCGTGTGGTGAGGCGGGGGCGCGGTGAGGCGGGCGTGAGCGCGCGGCGGGACGGCCCTCAGGGGTACAACGTCTTGCCGTAGATGCACCAGGCGCCGCCCTTCTTCAGCGCGATGGCCTGGCGGAGCTTGTAGTCCTTCTTGAACCGGGGATCGTTGTACGACGCGCGCGACGAGGGCACCGTGGGGTTCCGGCAGTCCGCCCCGGAGGCGATGATCAGGAAGTAACGCGGGTTCTTGGCGAAGAGCGCGTCGGTGTAGCCGGTGCCCACCTTGTGCGTGTACCCGCCCGGCAGGCTCGAGACCTCGGGGCTGAGCAGCCCCAGCATGTCGACGACCGGGAAGCCCGTGCGGTACCCGACGTAGCCGATGTCCGCGATCGCGATGGGGCCGGGCTCCCCGTTCTGCACGAGCCAGTCGGCGGTGCGCCCGGCCGCGTCGTCCCAGAACCCCTTGTCATTGACGAGGAGGTTGCTCTGCGCCCGCCAGAGCTCGCCGGTGCGGGTCGCGATCGTGATCGCGCCGAACGCCGCGAGCGCGAGCGACGCGGCTCGCTCGCGCCGCGCGGCGATGGCGCGGATCGCGTCGTCGGCGAGCAGGAACGCGAACGGCTCGGCGGGCGCGAGGAACCGGAAGTACGGCATCCAGTCGCCGCCCACCACGACGACGTACACGCCGAAGAGCAGCGCGACCGACGCGATCGCGAGGCCGCTCCGGCGCCGGTGGACGATCGACGACGCGACCGAGACGAGCCCGAGCCACAGGAAGGCGCCGGCGTGCTGCGCGTACTTGCGGACGTAGTCGCTCCCGCCCTGGAGCTGCTGCGCGAAGTTGCCGGTCTTCGCGGCGAGCGTGTTCGGGAGCCACGCGCCGTAATAGCTGTGCCGCCAGAGCAGGTGCGCCGCGACAGGGAGCGCGAAGGCGAGCAGGCGGAGCAGATTCCGCCGCGAGAACGCCTGGTCCACGTGCCAGATAACGAGCAACCCGAGGAACAGCGGCGCCTCCGGGCGGGTGAGCGCGGCGAGCGCGAACACCACGCCGGACCAGGGGAACGAGGACAAGGTGAGCGCCGGCCGCGGTCCGTCGCCGGCCGCGGCGGCGTCCTCCTCGCGGAGGAAGAGCTCGGTCCCCGCGAGCGTGAGCAGGAGGAAGAGCGGCGTCTCCAGCCCGAACACCGCGTAGCCAGAGAAGAGGATGCTCGTCGCGAGCAGCCACGTCGCGAGGCAGGGGAGGTTCGAGAACGCGCGCAGCCGCCGCGAGAGGAGGTACGTCGGGACGAGCGCGCCGCACGCGCACGCGGCGCCGAGGACCTTCGCCGCGGCCGGCGGCGTCGCCCCGAGCTTCACCGCGCCGGCGAGGAGCACGGTCCAGAGGAAGTTCGTGTAGCCCTCGACGCGCTCGCCCACGTTGTAGACGAGCCCGTTGCCGTTCGCGAGGTTCTCCGCGTACCGGAACGAGATGTACGCGTCGTCGATCGTGAAGCTCGCGACGCGCAGCGCCCCCACGAGCGTGACCAGCATCGGCAAGACCAGCCCGAGCGCGATCTGGAGCCACGCGGGGAGGGGAGCGCCGGCGAGCCAGGTCCGGAGATCGCGCGCCGGCGCTGTCGGGCGCTCCTCGTCGTCCATCGACTCCTCGCCTTCCGCCGGCTCGTCGCGTCCTACCTCGTCGCTCGTGTCCACTGCGCTTCTGGCCTCGTCGCTCATCGGGGGCCGACCATACCGCGATTGTCACAGCCGTAACCTCGGGCTGCGTAAATCAGGACAGGATGGTGTGCGAACATCCCGACGCAGTGCGAACGAAATTGCGCACTCCGCCCGTCGGATTAGGCTTTCAAGGCAGCCATGACGACGGCCTCGGACGAGATGAGCGGTGCCGCAGGCGCGATCGTTTCCCGGATCGCTGCGGTGTCCTCGAGCGGACGCCGGCGTCCGAGGGAGGTCGAGCTCGCCGCCGAGCTCGCGCGTGGCCGCAGCGCCGTCCGTGAGGCGCCCGGGCGCCCGGCGCCCGCGCTGACAGGAAAGGAGTCGAGTGATGAGCGACGTCGTTGCGCACCTGCCCGTGATCTTTCTCGTCGTTGCCCTCGCGGCGCTCGCCCTCGCCGCCGTCGGCCTCGCGCGCAGGGCCCGGGCCTCGGGCGCGCCCGCCCGCGCGCTCTCCGTGAAGGAGCGGGCCATCGTGGCTGCCTGCGCGGACGCGCTGTTCCCTGCCGGCGGACCGATCCCGGTCTCGGGCACCGAGGCCGGGCTGGTCGAGTACGTGGATCACTACGTCGCGCGCACCCCGCGGCCGCTCCGGCCCTACCTGCGGCTGCTGCTCCACGTCGTCGAGCTCTCGCCCTGCATCTTCGGGCCACGTCGCGCCCGCTTCACGCGGCTCCCGCAGCCCGATCGCATCGCGGTGCTCGCGTCGATGGCGCAGAGCTGCATCTACCTCCGGCGGGTGACGTTCCTCTCGCTCCGGACGATGCTCTCGATGGGCTACCTCGCGAACGAGAAGGTGGCCCGCGCGATCGGCGTCGCCTGCTGCGCCACGCCCTTTGAACGCCGCGCGGCTGCGCGCCCGGCGGGCGAGGGGGTCGCCGTGAGCGCGCCGTCGCTCGCGCCGGGGGTGACGGCGTGAAGCTCCCCGGCCTGCCTGGGGCGCTCCCGCCCGCGAGCCCCGAGCGCGCCGAGCGGCGCCCGCTCTCCGCCGCCGCGCTCCGATCGAGGGCCGCGGTCGAGCCGCTCGCGCCCAGCGAGCCGCGCCCCCAGGTGAAGGTGTTCGCCGACTACGACGGCGAGGTGCGGGCGTCCTGCGAGGTGCTCGTCGTCGGGTCGGGGCCGGGCGGGGCGGTCGTCGCCAAGGAACTCGCCGAGGCGGGGCGCGACGTGGTGCTCGTGGAAGAGGGGCCGCCGTTCGGGGTGGAGGATTTCCGGCAGGAGGCGGGCGAGTCGCTGGCGCGCACGCTGCGCGAGGGCGGGATGCGCGCTGCGCGCGGGCGCATGCTCATCCCGACCATGCAGGCGATCGCGCTCGGGGGCGGGTCCGTTGTGAACTCGGCGATCTGCGCGCGCTCGCCCGCGTGGGTGTTCGACAAGTGGGCGGACCGGACCGGGACGGCGTCGCTCACGTCGGAGACGCTGGCGCCCCACTACGAGCGCGTCGAGCGCCTGCTCGGCGTCGCGCCAACGCCCGTGGAGGTGCAGGGCGAGCGCAACCTGCGCTTCAAGCGGGGCTGCGACGCGCTGGGCCTGTCGAGCGAGCCGACCCACCGCAACGTGCGCGGCTGCCGCGGCTCGGGCGAGTGCTTCACGGGGTGCCGCAACCGCGCGAAGATGTCGACCGACATCTCGTACGTCCCCGCCGCGATCCGGGCGGGCGCGCGCGTCTTCACCAGCGTGCGCGCGGAGACACTGCTCCTCTCCGGAAAGCGCGCCGTCGGGATGCGCGGCCGCACCGTCGAGCCGTTCACATGGCGCGAGGGGGCGCCGGTCGAGATCCGGGCGAAGCTCGTCGTGCTCGCGGCGGGCTGCATGGCGACCCCGCTCATCCTGCTCCGCAGCGGCGCCGCCAACTCCAGCGGCCATGTCGGGAACGAGCTGCAGCTCCACCCGGGGCTCGCGATCATGGCGGTGTTCCCCGATCCCATCGACCCGTGGGAGGGCGCCACCCAGGGCTATCACTCGCTCCACTTCCTCGAGCAGGGCATCAAGCTCGAGGTCCTCTGGTCGCCCCCCGCGGTGCTCGCCGCGCGGTTCCCCGGCTTCGGACACGACTACCAGCGTCACCTCCGGACGTATCACCGCATGGCGCCCTTCGATGTGATCATCGCGGCCGAGCAGTCGCGGGGGACGGTCCGTCCGAAGCGCGGCTCGTGGGATCCCGATGTGCGGTTCGACTACGCGCCGCGCGACGTCGAGAAGATCCAGCGCGGCCTGGGCATCCTGTCGGACATCTGCTGGGCGGCGGGCGCTGCGTCGATCCTGCCCGGGCTGCACGGGATCCCCGACGAGCTGACGTCGCCGGCAGAAGCCGAGATCCTGAAGAGCAAGCGGCTCGACGGGCGCGACACGATCACCGCGGCGAACCACGCCTTCGGCTCGGCGCGAATGTCGAGGAACCCTCGGGACGGCGTCGTCGACGAAGAGGGGCGCTGCCACGATCTCGAGAACGTTTACGTCGCCGACACGAGCGTCTTTCCTGGAAGTCCCGCCGTGAACCCGATGCTTACGTGCATGGCGCTGGCCGATCGCATCGCATGCGGCATCATCGAGCGCTGGTGATGCGCGCGCTGGCGTGTCACCACAGGGGGCAGCGACCCGGGGGCGTCGCATCCGTTGCGCATGGACGGCATGTCACGGACGGCATGTGAGGGGGGGTTGCACCGAGAAGTAGGCAACTCCCGAGTTGATGTGAAGCCCCCGCAGGGTACACATTGAGCGGCACGTTTCACATCGCACGGGGCCGAGCCGTCCGTCCGCCGAGCTGGGAGGGAAGCTTTGGGACCGAACGCAGTATCTGCTGCAATTCCGCGCGGACAAGCGCGCTCGCCGCATCGGAGCCACAACCAGCACGGCCGTGTGCTGCTGGTCGAGGACGAGCCCGACCAGGCGGCCATCCTCGAGGCGGTGCTGCGCCATGAAGGGCTCGACGTCGTCGTCGCCTCGAGCGGCGAGCAGGCGCTCGAGATCCACCAGCGGACCCCGGCCGACGTCCTCGTCACGGACCTCAACCTGCCAGGCATGACGGGGGTCGATCTCATGCGCCGGCTCTCCCCGGGCGAGCTCGATGGGCCCGAGCCGAAGACGCCGCCGCCCGCCGTCGTCATGGTCACCGGCGCCGCGTCGATCACGAGCGCCGTCGACGCGCTAAAGCTCGGCGCCGCCGACTACCTCCAGAAGCCGCTCGACCCGGCGCGCCTCGTACTGCTCGTGCGCCAGCTCCTCTTCGACGGTCCGGCCCGCGAGTTCGTCGAGGGCGAGGACGACGATCCCCTCCACGGGCAGCTCGTGTTCGAGGGGATGATCGGCGGCTCGGCCCGGATGCGCGAGGTCTTCACCCGCATCGAGCGCGTCGCCGCGACGATGGCGCCCGTGCTGATCGTGGGCGAGAGCGGCACCGGCAAGGAGCTCGTCGCGCGCGCCATCCACAACCGGAGCCGCCGCCGCGCCGGCCCGTTCGTTCCGGTGCACACCGGCGCCATCCCGCGCGAGCTCATCGGCAGCGAGCTCTTCGGCCACGAGAAGGGCTCGTTCACCGGCGCGTTCGCGGCCGCGGAGGGCAAGTTCGAGGCGGCGGCCGGAGGCACGGTCTTCCTCGACGAGGTGGGCACGATGGACGCTGCGGTGCAGGTCAGCCTGCTCCGCGTGCTCGAGACCTACCGCTTCACCCGCGTCGGCGGCCGCAAGGAAATCGAGGCCGACGTCCGCGTCGTCGCCGCCACGAACAAGGATCTGCTCGACCTCGTCGACGACTGCGTCTTCCGCGAGGATCTCTACTACCGGCTCAACGTGTTCACGGTGACGCTGCCCCCGCTGCGCGAGCGCCGGGAGGACATCCTGCCCATCGCCGAGCGCTTCCTGCTCAAGTTCGCGAAGCGCTACGGCACCCCGGCGCGCCGCCTCACGGACGCCGCGGTCGAGCGGCTGACGGAGCACGACTGGCCGGGCAATGTGCGCGAGCTGCGCAACGTCATCGAGCAGACCGCGCTCTTCGCCTCGAGCGAGATGGTGTCGGCCAACGACGTCCAGCTCGGCCAGGGCCGGATCGAGCGGCGCTCCGGCCGGCGCGCCTATGACAGCGTCGCGTCCCAGCGGACCGCGGCGCCGGTCGTCCCTCCCGAGCCGACCGAGCCGCTCTCGGTGCCGCTCGTCCACCCGGCGGACATGGCGGTCCCGTCCGACCCTGCGCCGTCGCACGCCGTCGTCGCGCAGCCGCCGCCGCCCTCCGTGGGCCCTGCCTCGCTGCCACGGAGGCCTCAGGAAGGCAGCATCCCCGACGCGGAGTCGCCGCGGGACGCCGGCGAGGCGGGCGAGCACCCGCTCGTGCTGCGGCTCCCGGTCGGCACGCGCCTGGCCGACGCGGAGCGCAAGCTCATCCTGCTGACCCTCGAGGCCGTGCGCGGCAACAAGCAGCGCGCGGCCCGCGTGCTCGGGATCAGCCGCCGCGGCCTGTACTCGAAGCTGCAAGCGTACGGCGAGCACGTCGGGGGCCACGAGGCCCAGGGGCCGAGCGAGAGCGCCGAGCCCCACGATCCGGTCGACGATGTGCCCGTCGTGACCGACGAACCCAGCCTGGAAGAGCTCGGCTCCGCGCGCGGCGACGCCTGAACGGAGCGCATCGCCCTCCGCCGCCGCGCGTGACGCGCCTTTTTTGGCGGGTCGACGCCCGGGGCGCGACGTGACCGGTCGCACTCCAGGCGCCGGCCTGCGTGCCCGTGTGACGCACCCCGACAACGGTTCCATCAGCGGCCCCGTTCCTTTGTGCTTTACGAAGGGATGACGACCTCGGCTATCGTAAAGCGGAGCTGCGAGATCAGACGCGCGACTGGCACGTCAGAGAGCGGGCCACCGGCGCGGTATCAAGGTAAACTCTACGCGACGCCTCGCCGGCATTACCCCCCTGCGGGCCAGCCCCCAATGAAGATCACCTGCCAGTCCTGTCAGTCGAAATACACGGTCTCGGACGAGAAGGTCCAAGGCAGAACCGTCAAGATCAAGTGCCGCAAGTGCGGCGCGACGATCCTCGTGAACAGCTCGGGCGTGACGACCAACGGCGGGGTCGCCGATCCGGTCTCGGGCACGAGCGTTCCGAACGACGGGACCACGTACCTGGTCAACGTGGCGGACGGCGATCAGCGCTCGATGACGCTGGCGGAGATCGTCGCCAGCTATCAGGCGGGGGTGATCAACGCCGAGACGTACATCTGGGCGGACGGGATGGCCGACTGGCAGCCGCTTGGCCAGGTCGACACGATCGTCGCGGCGCTGCACGCCGGCAGCGCCCCGGTCTCGACGGCCGCGCAGGAGCCGGCGCCCGTCCAGTCGCAGCCCGTGCCGAGCGCTGGCGCGGCCGCATCGCAGGCCTCCTCGGGCATCGAGGCGGTCGCGGCGTCCGCTCCGGCGCCTCGCGCGGCGGCCGTGCGCCGCGATCCGGCGCGCCCGACGCAGGACCTCTTCGGCGGGAGCCCGGCGCCCGAGGCGCATCGGCCGAGCTCGGACGACGTGGCCACGAGCGCTCCGCTCTTCAAGAGCGGCGCCGCCCCCGGCCAGCGCGACGAGAACTCGATGCTGTTCTCGCTGAGCGCCCTCACGGCGAAGGCCGCGCCTCCTCCGGCGCGGTCGAGCGCCAGCGCGTCGGAGGACTCCGGCCTCATCGACCTGAAGGCCCTCGCGTCGGGGGCGGGCGTCAGGGCGCCGTCGCCGGTGGCGAGCATCGTCGCGAACGACGGCGGCCTGTTCCAGCTCAGCGCGCCCATCGTGACCACGGCGCGGGCGCCGTCGGTCGCGCCGCCGACGAGCATCGAGGCTGCGCCCAAGAACCGCGCCCCGCTCATCATCGGCGCCGGCATCGCGATCGCGGGCATCGCGATCGCGGGCGTCTTCTTCATGATGAAGGGCGGCGGCGAGACGCCGGCGCCCGCCGCTGCCGACAACGCGACCACGGCGGCAGCCCCGGCGACGACGACGCCGCCGGAGCCCGAGCCGATGCCGACCGCGACGGCGACCGCGAGCGCTACGGCCGCGGCGAGCGCGGAGCCGGTCGCGAGCGCGACGCCGAGCGCCACGCCGACGGCTGCGCCTGCCCGCGGTGGCGCGCGGCCGGCGCGGCAGACCTCCGGCGGCTCCGCAGGCAAGGCGCAGCCTGCCTCCGGCTCCCCGGCCCCGGCCGCCGCCCCCGCACCGGCCAAGCGCGGCGGCTGCGGGTGCGCGGTCGGCGATCTGATGTGCGCGATGCAGTGCTCTGCCAAGGGCAAGTGAACGCGCGAGGGCTGTCCTGGCCCCCGCGATGAGCCAAGATCCCGTCGCTTGAACCTCTCGCTCGGCGGCCGCGCTCCGCGCCGCCCGCGACATCGTCTGCCCCGCGGGCGACTGCAAGGACGGTGCGGCGCCCAGGGGGGCGCGCTAGCATCGTCCGTCATGAGCGAGCCCGACCGGCGGTATCACGCGCCGACTGCGCGGCGCGCGCCGGGCGCCGCGCCGCTCTTCGCGATGATGCTGCTCCTCGGCGCGGGCGTCGCAGGGTGCGGCGGACGGGCGCCGAGCGCGCCGTCCGCGGCGCAGGCGTCACGCGGCGGGGCTGCGCGGTCGGCGCTCCCGGCCTCGGGTGGGCGAGCCGCGCAGGGGGCGCTCGTCCCCATGATCACGCCCTCGCTGCTCTTCCCTGACCTCGTCGGAGAGCGCGGCGTCGTGGCCAGCGAGGCGGGGTCCCGGCGGGTGCTCATCGATCGCATGCGCCTCATCGCGCACGACGATGGATCACTCGAGCGCGCCGCCGAGCTGCTGCCGTCCGGTCAGGTCACCGCGCTCAGGCTCCCGACGCGGCTCGGCGGCGGCTACCTGTTCTACGCCTCGAACCGCGGGAGCGCGCAGCTCTGGCGGGCCCGGGAGTGGCTCGCCCCGCTCGATCCGCTGGTCCAGTTGCCGTCGGAGGCGAACGAGATCATCGCGGGGTTCGATCGCCTCTACGCCCGGCTCTCGCACAGCCACCGGCTCCTGGCGATCGACGCGCAGAAGGGCGAGGCGATGCCCCTCGGCCCGCTCCCGCCGGCGAGCGCGTACGGCCAGCTCGCGTTCGCCGACGGGTGGCGCGCCGTGGTCGAGGCCGACCTGCGCGGGCTGCTCGTCACCTTCGACGCGGGGGCCACGTGGCGTCCGGTCGAGGTCGACGCGCGGCCGACCTCGCTCGCGATCATCGGCGGCGACCCGGCGGTGATGACCGCGAACGGGTTCTACTCGGTCGATGCGCGCGGCGGCGTCACGTACCGCACCCTGGAGACGCCCGAGGACGTGCAGGAGGCGCCGGCGCGGGCCCAGGGGCCTTTCGGGAGGCGCCCGCTGCGCGCCGCGATCGAGGACGGGTGGCCCGACTCGATCTCGACCGCGGTGGTGGCCCGCGGCGGCGCCCTGTCGCGCGTCTCGCTGCGCGACGGCGCCGTCGTCGACCTCGCGCAGGACGCGTACCCCGAGCGCGAGGCGACGTGCCACGCGATCCGCGCGGGCACGTCTTTCGGCTTCGTCTGCGGCGAGCGCGACGGGCCGACGACGCTCTACGCCTTCCAGCCGCCGCTCGGCATGCGCCGGCTCATGCGCTTCGAGGAGCCGCGCTTCGTGGCCGCGAGCGGCAACGGCGCGCTGGTGATCCGCGGCGCCTGCGGAGAGCGCAGCGGCGCGCACGACGGCCGCGCGTACTGCATCGTCGCCGCCGACGGGGGCACCCGCGAGATCCACGTCCGCGCGCCGGCGCGGGACGTCGGCGTCGAGCGCGTCGTCGCGCTCTCCGACGGCCGCGTCGCCGTCCTCTCACCGCCGCGCCCGGGCGCGGCGGGGCAGCTCACGCTGCTGAAGGGGAGCGACGTCACCACCGTCCCGCTGATCCTTCCGGGCAAGCCCCGCAGCACCGTCCGCGATCTGCAGCGCGGGATGTGGCTCGAGGGGTTCGAGGAGCGCGAGCCCGGGGTCCTCGGCGGCTGGGTAGAGGCAGGCGGCCCGATCGTGGGCGTCCGGATCGACGTGAAGAGCGGCAATGTGACCGCCGGCGCGCCGCGCCAGGACGGCACGGGCGCGCTCCTGTCAGGGCGGTTCGCGCTTTCTCTGGGAGAGGGCGAGCGCTCCGCCGAGTCGACGGACGGCGGCATGACCTGGCGCTCGATCGAGCTGCCCGAGCGGGACGACGACGCTGCCGCTCCCCGGACGCGCGCGTGCGGCCCTGTCGGCTGCGTCTTCAAGGGCTGGATACGCGTCGGTTGGGGCAAGACGGCGCTGCCGGACGACCTCGCCGAAGCGAAGCCACCGCCGGTGCTCCAGACGCCGCTGCGCGCGGGCAGCCCGATCGCGATGCGCTGCGAGGCGCTCGGCTCGTCGACCCCGCCGCTGCCCGACAGGCCGTCCGCCGCGCCGGCCGCGCGCCCACCGCAGCCGGCCGCGCGCCCGCAGTCGAAGGAGACGGCGAGCTCGGCGTGGGCCCCTTTCCGCAACACCGTGCCGCCCACGCTCGGCGCGGATGAGATCGGCTTCGACAACGGGGCCCCGTACGACATCGTGACCGTGCGCGCCTACGCATGGGGCAAGCGGGGCGCTGACTGGGCTCGGGCGGGGCGCTGGCTCATCCGGTTCGACGATCGCTTCGACCCGGATGGCGGGGTCCGCTCCAGCGCCGTCAGCGCCTCGCCCTGGTCGGACGAGGCCACCGCGGCAGAGGCGCTCGGGGTCGTCAACTACGGGGCCGCCTCCTGGGGCGCGTACCTCGACCCGGGCGGACGGGCTGCCCTGACCCACGTGTGTCGGGGCGCGGGATGCAGCCTGTTCGCGGTGTCCGAGGGGCTGCCGGTGCTCCCGCTTCGCGACGGCGGCGGCCGCGCAGGCAACTTTCTCCGGCCCTTTCCGAACGGCGCCGTGCGGCTCGGCGAGACCTGGTTCTTCGTGGCGCCCGGCGGCTCGTACGAGTCCGTGACGCTGTGGCGCGCCGACCTCGGCATCGCGCGGCCGCTCGCGACGTATCATCGTCCCGCGCGCACGAGCTACGGAGTCGACCCGCCGCGCCTGGTCCGGCGCGCGCTCGGCGGCGGTGTCGGCCTGCTCATCTCGACGGCCCCGGATCCGGGCGTGCGCGCCGGTTCCTGGCACGTGCTCCCGATCGACCGCGACACCGGTGCGCTCGGCGAGGCGGTGCCGCTCGGGCGCAAAGATCTCGTGGACAGGCCGCTCGACCGCTGTCAGCCGGGCCAGGACGGCTGGCTCCTGGACACGAGCCTGGAGGGATCGCCGAGCTTCGATCTCGGCGGTAGTTACCCGTCGGTCGATGGTGCCGAGTTCCGGCTTCGCCTGGATCCCGGCGCAGCGTGCGTCGAGGCGATGTCGGTGAGGCTGCAAGGGATCTTCTCGAAGGCGCCCGAGAAGCAGCGCGACGTCGCTGCCAGCGCCATCCCGCTCGCCGCGACCGAGCGGACCACGGGGCGGAGGTGGCGGCTGCGCTGCGAGCCCAGGGACGCTGGCCGATGAGGCGCTGGCGACCGCGGGCGATCAGTTGGCGATGACGTCCGTGGAGACGGCGTCCACGTCGCCCTCGACGCTCGCCTCCAGGCCCTCGTAACGGAGGGTCCCCAGCCAGTCTGCCGTCCACGAGATCGGCGCGGCGGCGCTGTTGACCTGCGCTTCTCCCGAGGCGTTCACGACGATCTCGCCAGTCCGCC
Organism: Sorangium sp. So ce119; assembly: GCF_051524405.1. Classification (NCBI taxonomy): domain Bacteria; kingdom Pseudomonadati; phylum Myxococcota; order Polyangiales; family Polyangiaceae; genus Sorangium; species Sorangium sp. So ce119. The sequence goes on from NZ_CP150310.1 coordinate 2,932,514, forward strand.
CGGCCTTCGCTTGTGCCTCCAGGCCATCGTGCCAGAGGATCTTGAGCCCGCGCGCGCACAGCGTCGCCATGCAGTCGCTGTTGCAGCCGGAGTAGCCGACGAGCACTTCGCCCAGGGTCGCACAGTCCGCTGAAGCGGCGAGCGCGGTGGGGACGGACTCGGCCTCCGCCTCCAGGGTCGCCCCGAGCGCCGCGGCGCCGCCCACGTAGAGGCTCGGCACCCAGGAGAGGGTCCCGGCGAGTCGGAGTACGTCGCCGGGATCCGCTGTCCACTTCATGACCTCGGGCGCCCGCTCGCCCGTGTTCTCGGTGGGCGCGCTGCCGAGCCAGCTCACCTCGAAGAGCGCGCCCCCTGGCATCTCTTTCACGCCGCTCAGCTTGCCGTCGATCGTGAGCGGCGCAGCTTCCTGCCCGGCGCGGGCCCACCCACGGCACCGGTTGCGCAGCGAGACCGGGAGCGCGGCGAGGTGCGCCTGCGCGGCGGTGTCCCAGCCGTGCTCCCGACGCCGCGCGTCGAACTCGGACGCCTGGTCCGCGGGAGCGGCGCGCTCCATGGCGTCGAGCAGGGACGCCGCCTCTGCGCCAGCAGGCAAGAAGGCACCGATCATCTCATCGGCCGCCGCATCGAGCAGCGCGTCCAGCCCGTCCGCCGACGCGATCGTCAGCTTCGTGTTGAGGCTCGTCGCCGCCATGTCGATGGGCAGATCCCTGACCTGGACCCACACGTCGCGCGACGAGCCGGCCTGCAGCTCTCGTTCGCCCGTGCAGCCCCACATGATTTTTCCGCTGTGGAGCGCAACGGTGAGGCTCAGCCCCACAGGGGCGCCCGAGACGACGACCGGTTCGTCCGGGCCGCCGTGCGCCATGAGCGCGCCCGCGGGCGCTTCGGGCGCTGCGGTCGCGAGCTCCTCGCAGGTCGCCCCTGTGATGACGCTCGCCGTCCACTCCTTCGCGAGGCGTCTGCCCTGGTAGAGCGGAAGGACGCGCAGCGTCCCGAAGCCCTCCGCGCTCACCGACACGCCGAGCTCGGCGGCCGGGCCGTCCTTCGTGGCGGCGCGCAGTCGGAACGTGCTGCCCAGGCTCGAGGCGTGGAGCTGGACCGAGGCCCTGCCGTTCTCGTCCGCCATGACGGTCGTCCGGTCGACCCACGCGCCGGCGGCGTCGCCGAGGAGGGTGAAGGTCACCTCGTAGGGCACCGGCGGCTGGCCGATGACCCAGACCGTGTGCAGCTGCCCCGGCGCGAGCTGCAGCGGTCCTTGCTCCTCGAACGCCAGGATCACCGGCGAAGCGGCATCGGTCGGGGGACCGGGCCACGGCGGCTCCGCTTGCTCGTGCATGCGAAGCGAGCAGGACGCCAGACCGAGCAGGGCGACGCGCGGCGCCCAGTGTCTCCAAGGCAAGCTCACGATGGGAGTGTACCTTGCACCCTCCCCGGCGAGAAGCCGCGGGGCTGAGCGCACCAGGCCTCTCCCGGTGACCCGCGGCCGAGCGCGCCGCTGGGAGCAGCTTACGGCGCAAGCGGGCTCACACGAGAGCGAGGCTGCTGTCGGGCGCACGCTGTCGCTCCGACGACGGGCGATCGCGACGGCGGCGCCGCGCGGCCTGGCGGAGCGCGGCCTGGCGGAGCGCGCCGCGAGCTGCGGATGGCGACGCCGACCCGCGACGCGAAGTGCCCGCGAGGCGGCGCCGCGGCGCCGCGCGGGGGGGCGACTACTTCACGTAGATCTGGCCGACGGCCATCCCGCTGCCGCGGGCGCGCAGGACGGCCTTCGCGGGGCCGCCGATGGGGAGCGGGTTCTTGAAGCATTGGCCCTTGCCGCCGAGCGTGGCGTTCGGACCGGTGGTGCTGTCCTGGGCGAGCACCACGGGCGGCATCGGCGGCGTGTGCGCGACGAGCTGGATGTCGAGCTCCTGGAGGCCAACGCCCACGCCGATGACCGAGTAACACTTGCCCGGCTGGATGTTGAACGGCTGCTCGAGCGTCTGGCCGTCCTGGAACTGCCCGGCGAACGCGCCGCCTTCCGCTTGCATGCCCTGGACCTCGGAGGCCGCCATCGCGGTGAGCACCGGGGTCGCCGCGGCCACCATCGTGGGCGCGATCGGTGAGGCTTGCCCGCCGCTCGCACCCGCAGCGGGGGTGGTCGGCGTCGCGGGGGTCGTCGGGGTGCCGGCGGGTTGACCGTACTGACCGGCCGGGGCGGGCTGGCCATACTGACCGGCCGGGGCGGGCTGGCCGTACTGACCGGGGGGGTACTGGCCGGGGGGGTACTGGTTTGACGCCCCGTACTGGTTCTGCATCTGCGACGGGTTGTTCGGCTCCGGGTCGCTGCCTCCGCAGCCGAGGGGCGCGAGGCCGAGCAGGGCCGCAGGGATGAGGACGTACAAGCGCATACGAGGCTCCTTCAGGGTTGTGCGGGGTGAGGCCACGACATTGGGACGCTCGCCGCACCCGCGGCGGCTCACGGCCGCTGGTCACGAACGGTAAGACGGCCCAGGTGGGGGCGTGTTCTACAACGACTTGGCGGCGCGAGGCCAGACGCTGAGGTTCCCGGGCTCGAGGCGCGAAAAAACGAGCGAAACGCGGCGCTGATCCCGGGGCGCCCCAGGGCCGAGAGCGCGCCGTCCGCCGGCGTTCGAGCGCTGTTCCACGAAGACGAGCACCGCGCCGCCTCCAGCGCCCGCGCCGCGATCATGCAAGGTCGCGGCCGCTCGAAGCCATCGCGACGGTGCGCTGAGCCTGGTCCACGCGGCCTGCGGCTCACGGTGGCCCGAAAGGGACCGCGGCGCGTCGAGCAACGAGGACGTGCCCTGCCGCGGCATCTGCTCGCAGGCACCTCGGTCGGTTACCCCTGCGGAGGGACCCCGCGGCGTTCGCCCAGTTGACGCGGGCGACGGGCGACACCAGAAAGCGTGCTCGTAACTGCGCGTCCGGGGCGCGGAGGTCACGTGGTCGCCTGGCGAGCCGGGTGCGATCCCGTCGAGAGCCCCCCGCCGGCCGGGTCAGCGCGCGGTCCGGCGACCCGCGCGGCTTCTGTGTACGTTGGCTTCTGTGTACGTTGAAAGATGGGCGATCCCGCTCGCGGCGGGAGATCAGGAACGAGCCATGAGCGACATCCACCAGGCGATCAAGGATACCGTCGAGAGCAACCGCGTCGTCCTCTTCATGAAGGGCTCCAAGACCTTCCCGCAGTGCGGCTTCTCGGCGCGCGCCGTCGACATCCTGAAGAAGTGCGGCGTGGAGTTCAAAGATGTCAACGTGCTGACCGACCCCTCGCTGCGGCAGGGAATCAAGGACTACTCGCAGTGGCCGACGATCCCGCAGGTCTACGTGGACGGGAAGTTCATCGGCGGCTCCGACATCCTGATGGAGATGTTCCAGTCGGGCGATCTGCAGAAGCTCCTGTCGAAGCAGGAGTAGGCTGCGGGACGCGCCTGGCGAGCGCGGGCGATGAAGAGCGCGGCGCTTCGAGCGAGCTGGGCCGATGGCTCGGGCCTCAGGCGGCGCGCAGCCCTGCTGCGCGCATGGCGCGGCGCAGGACCTCGTCGAACATGTCCCCGGTGAGGCGCCCGGTCTGGGTATTCTGCTGGCTCACGTGGTAGCTGCCGAAGAGCCGCGCCTCGCCAGCGCCGCCGCGCGGATCGGGGATCGTCGCCTCCACGCCGTGCGCGAACGGCGGCAGGCGCGGATCTTCCTGCGCGCGACGCCGCGCGCGCTCCCCGGCGGCGGCCGCGCGCTGCGAGCGGGCGAGCGCGCCCACGGCGTCGTAGCCGATCTTGCCGAGCGCGAGGTAGACGCGCGCGCGGCGCAGGGCCGCGAGCTCTCGCGCGATCCAGGTGCGGCACGCCGCGAGCTCGTCGGTCGCGGGCTTGTTGTCCGGGGGAGCGCAGTGGCAAGGGGCCGTGATGAACACGCCCTGCAGCGCGAGGCCGTCGTCGCGTGACGTGCTCGTCGGCTGCGACGCGAGCCCGGCGCGGAAGAGCGCCGCGTAGAGGAAGTCGCCCGAGCGATCGCCCGTGAACATCCGACCGGTGCGGTTCGCGCCGTGCGCCGCCGGCGCCAGCCCGACGACCACGAGCGGCGCGTCCGGATCCCCGAAGCCCGGCACCGGGCGGCCCCAGTAGGTCTGGTCCCGGTAGGCGCGCCGCTTCTCGCGCGCGATGTCCTCCCGCCACGTCACGAGCCGCGGGCAGCGACGGCACTCGACGAGCTCCGCCGCGATCTGCTCGAGCGCGCGCCCGGCGCCGTCGGCGCTCATCCGCCGGGATCCTCGATGGCGGGGCCGCCGATCGCGCTCGCCGCGGCGGCGGTCTGCTCCACGTCCCCGCGCTCCGGCGCGACCGTCTCGATGACCGGGCGCGGCGGCGTCGCGGCCTGCTCCGACAGGCTGCTCTGCTCGCCGGCCACCATCCCGGTCACGATGCGATCGAGCACCGCGTCGAAGCGAAGGCGATTGAAGCGCGCGCCGCTCGCCAGCCAGTCGATGTGCCCGCCCTTGCCCGGAAAGTGGCCGACGATGTCCAGGTGATCGGCCTTGCCGGCCCAGATGAGCTCTCCCCAGACCTGCGAGGCGAGCGGGACCACGCCGTCGTTGGCGTCCGGCGGCGGCAGCTCGCCGAGCACGCGCGCGAGCTTCTGTTCGATCGAGCCGTCATGGGAGCGGCAGGGGTAGTGCTCGTCCAGGCGGGCCGTGATGTTCGAGAGCGCCGTGAAGATGGCGGCCGACATCGCCCCCCACGGCGACCTGAGCGCCGAGACCCAGTCGCGGACGGCGTTGCGCGGCGCGTACGTGGCGACGCTCTGGTAGCGCAGGCCGGCCCGGTCCTCCAGGCCGGCGTGGAGCAGGTCCATCGCCTCGGGCATGAGCTGGACGATGGCGCCCTGGTCGTCGCGGAGCAGCTTCAACCAGGCGCGCAGCTCGCGGCTCGAGGCGTCGTCGAGCACGCGGATGAAGCTCTCGACGGCGCGATCGATGAGCTCGATCTCGAGGAAGCCGAGCTGCGCCCGGCCGAACGCGGCGACGAGCGCCGACGCGGCCGCGAGCGGCGGCGCGCCGAGCTTGAGGCCCGCCACCGTGAGCGCCGTGACGGCGTAGAGCAGGCGCTGGCCGCTCACCGTGGCGAAGAAGGCGGCGAGCGGGGTGCCGAAATGCGGCGTGTTGATCGTGGTGACGGACCGCAGCCGGCTCGTCCAGCCGAGCCGGCGGTGAGCGTTCCCGGGGAGGCGCACCGCGGGCGAGGCGACGAGGCGGGCGTCGAGGCCGCCGGTCGAGTGGCCGATGATGTGGATCGGGCCGCCGTCATCCCCGGCGCTCTCGTCCACGAGACGAGCGAGCTTCGCGGCCCGGCGGAGGAGGGAGGCCGTCGGGTGCACCTCGCAGACGCGTATCTCGACGACCCGGCCGCGATCGCGGAAGCGCTCCTCGATCGCTCGGATGAAATGCTCGAAGTACTCGAGGGAGGCGAGGGTGGCGAACCCGAACATGCCGGGCGAGAGGTAGACGCGCGTCTTCTGCACGCGCAGGAATGTGCCATTTCCCTCGGCCGCGCGCGGCATTTCCCGCGTCGACCTGGCGCCCCCGCGGCCCGCCCCGCGAGCCCCGGGCGCCGCGCAAAGAAGCGGCGGGCACGCCGACCTCAAATCCGGTTACTCTGCGATCGTGGACGACCTCAGCGCGCGGGAGATCGAGGCGGCTGTACAGGAGGCCCTGGGCCTGTTCGGAACATCGGGATCGGTGAGCGTCCAGGGCCGGCAGATCGCGCTGCGCGGGCGCGGGGCGCCGGTCGCCATCGATCTGGAGCAGCTCGTCGAGCAGTGGCCGCTCCTGCCCCAGGACCTGCGCGCGCGCAAGGCGTCCGACCTGGCGCGGCGGCTCGCGCAGGCGCAGCGCGCGGTGACCTCGATGGCGCCGCCGGGCGCGAGGGCGCCGGGGCGGCCGGCGCGGTACGTCGTGATCCCCGTCGTCGCGGTCGCGGTCGCGCTCGTCGGCGCGCTCGTCGCGGCGCGCGCGCTGCGATCGCGGGAGGACCCGGTGGCCTCGCCGGTCGCGCCGGAGACGACCGCGGCCGAAGACGCGGCGAGGAACGCGCGCACCTGCGAGGCGGCGCGCAAGCGGATCTACTCCGGCGCATCCATGGGGCCGTTCGAGCTCGCGGGCTGGGTGGCCGAGCTCTGGCTGGCGACGCCGCGCGGCTCAACGCAGGCCGCCGCCGGGCAAGAGGCCACGAGCGCGGAGGCGGTGGGGCTGGGCGGGCTCATCTCCGAGGGCAAATTGACGGCGAGCGCCGACGCCGAGCTCGCGGCGGTGACCGACGGGCTCGTGGAGATCGTCCCGGGGTTCGACGGGGAGGAGGCGGGGCGCTCGCCGTCGTGGCGCGCGATCACGGCGCGCTTCTCCGGCGGCTATGCGCGGGCGTACTTCGATCCCGCGCTCCGGGCGCGCTTCGTCGCGCTCGCCGACCGCATGGCCGACGGGGCATCCGCCGAGCTCGGCGCCCTGTATGCGCGCTGCGCGCACCTGCCCTACCACGACGCGGGCGCCTGGTTCCGCGGATCGGATCCGGCTGCGGCGGCGGCGGCGCTCGTCCATGCCTCCGGCCTTTTCGCCGAGCTGCCGGCTGTCGATCGCGGGGCGCTGGCCGCGCTGAAGGGAGCGGGGCAGATCGACGCCCTGCGCAGCGCCGGCGCCTCGCTCGATGGAGCGAGCCTGGGCAAGCTCGTGGGGGCGCACGGCGGCGGCATCACCAGGGGCGGGGCGGGCGCCGTCGTCATCACGTTCCCCGTCGGCGGGCCGACCCGGGCGACCAGCGCGAGCCGCATCGTCGCGCGCAAGCTGCAGGTCGGCGTGGGGCAGGACTGACCGCTCACTCGCCCGCGGCGAAGTGCACGATCGAGTAGACGCGGGCCGCGTCGCCGGCGTGCTGCGCGAGGAGCGCCCGCCCGCCGAGGAAGTCGAGCTCGACGACGAAGGCGAAGCCGACGACCTCGCCGCCCTGCTTGCGCGCGAGCTCCGCGGCCGCCGAGGCGGTGCCGCCGGTCGCGAGCAGATCGTCCACCACGAGGACCCTGGCTCCGGGCCTGATCGAGCCCTTGTGCATCTCGAGCTCGGCCGTGCCGTACTCGAGCTCGTACGCCACGCGATCGGCCGCGGCCGGGAGCTTGCCGGGCTTGCGCACGGGCACGAAGCTCGCGTTGAGCCGGGCCGAAAGCGCGCCGCCGAAGATGAAGCCACGCGACTCGACGCCGACCACGGCGTCGACGTGCTCACCGATGTAACGCTGGGCCAGCAGATCCAGCGTGATGTGGAGCGCCCGCGGGTCGGCGAGGAGCGGCGTGATGTCCTTGAAGAGGATGCCCGGCTTCGGAAAATCCGGGACGTTGCGGAGGTGGGCCTTGAGGTAGCGGAGCGCGTGCTCGGAGGGCAGGTCGTCGTGGTTGAACATGGCGCCGGAGCCTAGGCGAGCGCCCCCGAGCCGGAAAGCGCAGCAGGGCGCCGCGGCGCGCGGCTTCAGGGCGTCCGGCCATCGTTGAGCTCCGCGGCGATGCCGCTCGCGACGCCCTCGTGCTGCGCTGCGAACAGGTCGAGGGTCAGCGGGGTGACGCTGACGGCCCCCTCGTCGTACGCCTCGGTGTCCGAGCCGGGGACGAGGTCGTGGCGCACGCCTGCGCCGCCGATCCAGAGGTACTCGTGCCCGCGCGGATCCTGGCGGAAGATCACCTCCTCGGTGTACAGGCGCGCGCCGATGCGCGTGGCGCGCACGGGCCAGCTGCTGCCCGCGGGGATGTTGACGTTGAGCAGCGGCGCCGGCCGGCGCCCTGCCTGCCCGGCGGCGCGGTGGAGGGCGAGGGCGAGCTTCACGCCGAGCGCCGCCGCGGCGCCGCGCGAGGCGCCGGCGTCGGCGGAGAGCGCGATCGAGGGGATGCCGCGCAGCGCTCCTTCGCGCGCTGCGGCCACGGTCCCCGAGTAGAAGATGTCGGAGCCAAGGTTGAGCCCGTGGTTCATCCCCGAAACGACGAGGTCGGGGCGGCGCGGCAGCACGCGCGCGCCGGCGTGAAGGGCCACGTAGATGCAGTCGGCGGGCGTGCCGTCGACCGCGAACACGCCGGGCGCGGCTTCCAGCAGCCGGAGGACGCGGTGCAGGCTCAGCGAGTGGCTCGTGGCGCTCTGGTTGACCGCGGGGGCGCACACCACGACGTCGGCGTGCTGGATGAGCTCGTCCCGCACTGCGATCAGACCCGGGGCCGAGTAGCCGTCGTCGTTGGACAGGAGGATCAGGGGGCGCATGCGTTGCCTCGACGGGCCTCCGGATCAGCGGCCGAGCATGCGCCTGGCGAACGCGGCGACGAGCTCGACAAGGGCGCTGATGCGGCCGAACCATCCGGCTCCGCCTCGCACCCGCGCCATCGCGAAGGCGATGGTCCGGAGCGCTGGAGTATAAGGGTACCACCACAGCTCGCTCTTCGCTCTGCTGCGATCTTCGAGGTAGAAGCGCGGCCGCGTCAGCTCCGCGAGCGCGTGAGGGCTGCTCGTCACGCCGAAGCCGCTGTCGCCCGTCCCCGTCCACGGGGCGGCCGGGAGCGCGCCCGTGAAGCCGTGGTTGTTGATCGTCACCACGCCCGATCTCAGCCGGCGCCCGAGGGCGTGGGCCCGCTCGTACCCGCGGGTCCAGAGGCTGGTCGTGAGCGCGAAGCGCGACGCGTTGGTGCGGGCGATCGCCTCCTCGGCGTTGTTGACCACGAGGACAGGGAGGACGGGGCCGAAGGTCTCTTCCCGGAGGAGCGGCGTGTCCTCGCGCTCGACCCTGAGGACCGTCGGCGGGAACGCGAGAGAGCCAGGCTCCGGCGCGCCGCCGGCGAGCAGCTCGGCCCCGTCGGCGACGGCCGCGTCGAGCTGACGCCGGACGATCTCGGCCTGCCGCGCGGTCGTCATCAGCCCGACGTCGATCCCCGCCCGGAGCTGCCCGGTGAGCGCGACGACGCGCTCGATGAAGCGGTCCGCGATCGCCTGCTCGACGTAGACGCGCTCGATCGAGGCGCAGTTCTGTCCGGCGTTCGTGAAGGCACCCCAGACGACCCCGCGCGCGGCGCGCTCCAGATCGCAGTCGCCGAGCACGATGGCGCTGTCCTTCCCGCCGAGCTCCAGCGACGTCGGGACGAGGCGCTCGGCGCACGCGACCGCGACCTTCTTGCCGGTGGCGACGCTGCCGGTGAAGACGACGAGATCGACGCCGGCGTCGATGAGCGCGGCGCCGACGTCGCCGCCGCCCTGCGCGACGGCGAGGACGCCGTCGGGGAGCAGCCCGTCGAACAGCGAGGCCACGAGGGCGCCGGAGCGCGGTGTGACCTCGCTCGGCTTGAAGACCACGGCGTTGCCCGCGAGCAGCGCCGGCACGATCGTGCGCAGCGGGATCGCGACGGGGTAGTTCCACGGCGTGATGAGTGCGACGACGCCGCGCGGCTCCCTCCGGATGCGCCCGGCCTTGCCCGGGTAGGCGAGCGGGTCGAGATCGACAGCCGGCTCGTCGAGCAGCTCCTCGATCGACACGGTCCAGTAGTCGATGAGATCGGCGTTCGGCAGCACCTCGGCCAGCGCGGCTTCCTCGATCGGCTTGCCGCACTCGCGGTGCAGGAGCGCCGCGACCTCCTCGGCCCGCGCGAGCAGGCGCCGCTTGACCTTCCCGATGAGCTCCGCGCGCTCCCCGATCGGGACCTCGGCCCAGACGCGCTGCGCCGCCCGCGCCCGGACGACGATCTCCCCGACAGCGGTGGGCGCTGTCTCCGCGACGTCGTCGAGGGGCTCTCCCCCCGCCGGGCCGCTCACAGGAAAGGGGCCAGCGCTCGCCGCCGCGCCGGGCGCCCGCAGGGCCGCCGCTTCGTCGGCCACAGCGCCTGCCGCGTGGGGGAAGGCGGTCGTCTTGGATTCCATGAGGGGCGCAGCCTAGCACCGCGCTCCTGCGTACCCGCAGGAGCGGAGGCCGCCCCCGGAGGGCGGCCTGCCATCGAACCAGCGCAGGGTGTTTTTACGGAGCGGGCTCGCCCGCCGGCGCGGGCGCGTCTCCCCCGGCGGGCGCCGGAGCAGCGCCCTCCTGGTCGGGGGCAGGGGTGGCGGCCGGGCTGCCTTTGCGCTTCGCCGGCCGCTCGGGCGCCGGGCTCGCCGGGGTGGGGTTGATCGACAGGACCGTCTGCTTGCGGCAGCCCACGATGACCGCCTGGCCGGAGGAGAGCCACGTGGGGGTCGACGTCTTCTCCGTGGTCAGCTTGCCGAGCCGCACGTAGCGCGTCCCGCAGGGAACCTCGAGCGTCTCTCCCGTGCTTCCGGCGAGCGAGCCGTTCACGTAGACCGACGCCTGCTCGGGCGAGTTGACCAGCAGGTGGCCACGGTTCGACGGCAGATTTTCCGAGCTGCCCGCGGCCGGCGCGGCGGTCTCGGCCGGCGCGGCGGTCGTGGTCGGCTCAGCCGTCGCGGCGGGCGTCGCGGTCTCCACCGCCGACGGCGCCGCGGGCGCAGTCTCTGCGGGCGTGGCGGCCGGCGTCGGCTGCGTGGCCGGGGGCTGCGCCGTGACATCCTGCGCTGCGCCCGCGTTCGTGTCAGGACCGACGTTCGCCGGGGGCGCGGGCTCGGAGCCGAACAACCCGAGGCGGTGCGCGACGGCTGCGCCGGCCACGAGGAGCGCCGCCGCCGCGAGGATGAGACCCACGCGCGAGCGAGGCGCCGCCGGGCGCTCGGTGACGCTGACGCTGGTGTCCGCAGGCGGCCGCGTCGTGGCGACATCGGACTGCTTCGGCGCCCTGTCCGCCGGGACGATGGGAGGATCCTTGGTGATGACCTTCGGGAGCAGGTCGCGGTCGAGCGGCTTCGGCCTGGACTTGCGTTCCCCTTCGTCGACGGCCTCCCTGGGCAGCACCCCGGGCGCGGCGTCGACCGTCTCTTGATCCTGGACCGAGCGCGCGATCGCCTGGGCCTCGGACCGCGCGGAGCGGACGGCCGTCTCCTCGTCTTCGAGGCCCTCGGGGCGCGAGCGGATGACCGTGGGCTCGTCCTCGAGCATGCCGCGGATCACGGTCGGCTCATCGTCGACCATATCGCGACTGAGCTCGCGCTCGACGGCCGGCTCGCCCATCGCGCGCCGCGCAGTGGCGGCGAGCGCCTCCGCTGGCGCGGCCTTCGGCGTGACCGGTTCGCTGACGGACGCACCGCGCTCGGCGGCCGCCTCCAGCGCGGAGGCGCCCTCCTTCCCGACCGGCGTGGTCGCGGCGCGCGCCGCGACGGGGGCCTCGGCGCGGTCGGCCAGCGACCTGCGCGCCTCGGCCGCCGCGGGCTCCGGCCTGCGCTCGGCGGGGAGCTTCAGCCCCGCGGCGGGCTTCGGCGCGGCGGTCGGCTCGTCGGGGAGGAGCCCCGCGAACGAGAGCTCGCTGTCGCTCTCGACCGGCTTTCCCTTCGCGGCGACGTCCTCGTGCGGGAAGAACGGCTTCCCTTCGGCCCGCGGGCTGGAGCCGCGAGCCGGCGGCACGGCCGCGCCGCCCGAGAGCTGCCCGGCCGACCTGGCGGCGACGGGCGCCGTGACCCTGGACGCGGCAGGTCTGGCCGCATCTCTCGGCTTCGGCTCGGCGGGCTCCGCGGGGGGACGGTAGGTCTCCTGGCCGCCGGCGATCGGGCCGCCGTCGCGGGCATCGGCCCGCGGCAGGTCGAGCGAGGCTGCGGGCCGCCCCGCCGCCGGCTTCTCGGGTGAGCCGAGGGACGGCGCCGAGGCGCGCGCCGGCGCCGCGGCGGCCGGCTTGGCGGCCGACGTCCTGGCCGCGCCCGCTGCGGGCGTCTTCACCGGAGGCTGCTGCGGGGTCTTCGCTGCCGGCTGAGCCTCCTGCGGTGCTCTGGCGGCCGCTGCCGGCTGCCTTGCAGCGGTCTGCGGCGCCTGAGCGGCGGGCGACGCGGCGACATGGCGCGCATCGTCGAGGAACGGCTCGGGGGCGCGAGGCGGTCCGCCCGCGGCCGGTGAGGCCGCTGCCGGCCGCGCTTCGCTCGCCGGCGACGTCTCCGCCGAGCTCAGCCCGCCGTCCGGCAAGGCCGCGCCTGCGATGTCGTCGGCGAAAGCGCCGGGCGCCTCACCGCGGTGAGGGACGAGCTCGGCCGAGACCGGGAGCAACGTCCGGGTTCGAGGCGCAGCGGCGTTCCGCTGCACCCGCTGGAGGAGCGCTTCGAGGGTGGCGACTTTTTCTGCGACGTTCACGCCGCGCCAGCATATCGCGGCTCGGCGCTCGTTACATCATTCGCGGTGAGGGGGGCGCGATCAGGGCGGGATCTCCTGCGGAAATCCCGCCGGAACGCCGGATCGGAGGAGGGTCAGAGGGTCTCGAGGAAGGCGACCAGATCGTCGAGCTGGGCGTCCGACAGGTGAGACGTCTTGCCATGCATGTCGCCGCCGCCGCAGGCGGCCTTGGTGAACCGGTCCTTCAGCGTCGTCGCGCACCCGTCGTGCATGAACGGCGCGCGCGCGCCGATGCGGACCAGCGACGGCACCTGGAAGGCCTTGCCCGTGCCGACGTCGAACGACTCGTTGCTCGTGAGCTGAGCGCCCGCGTGGCACCTCGCGCAGTCCACGGTCTTGTCGTGGAAGAGGGCCTCGCCGCGCGCCACGGCGTCCTTGTCGGGCGCCGACGACACCGGCGGCGCCGGGAGGCTGTCGATCCACCGGGCGAAGACCTTCACCCGGCGCGGGCCCTGATGCGTGCCGCCCATCCGCCGCTCGAACACCTCGCTCATGATGGCCTCGATGCCGGACATGTCGCCGTCCCAGTGGAACGGCGCCGTATTGAGGATGCCGCCGCTCACGAACTGGGTGCGCCGCGGCCCGATCGGGTTGAAGACCCAGGTGTGGCCGTCCTCGCCGCCTTCCGGGTGGCACGACGCGCACGCCATCGAACCCGACGCGTTCTTGTGGAACATCTCGTGGCCGGTGTCCCTGCGGCTCTCGCCGGGGAGCGTGATGACGCGGTTCCGGGAGACGCCGTCGAGCGCGAGGACCTGGAGGCTCGCCGGCTCGCGGGTCTGCACGATCACTGCGTCGCCGGCGAACGCGACGGCGGTGGGCTCGCCGTCCACCATCACCCGGTGCTGCGGCTCCATGCAGGTCCCCTGCTCCAGGCCAACCTCCACATTCTGGTTCAGGCTCGCGGGGCTCGTCACGAGGACCTCGTTCCTTCCGGCCGCGACGACCGCGTACGACGCGCCGTCCTCGGAGATCGCGAGATCGACCGGGAGGGTCGCGGACGGGAGGGCCGCCGACAGCTTCAACAGGCCGTCCGGGGTCGCAGTCCCGAGCTCCGACACCGTGCCGTGCACGATGCTCCCGTCGCAGCCGCCGGAGCTGTAGCCGCCCTCCACGATCTCGACGGGCGCGATCAGGGCGCGCTGGTGCACCATCGCGACGCCGCCCGTCGGCAGCGGGAGCGTCCGCCAGGCGACGGCCGGCGCGAACACCTGCCCGAACAGGTCGAACTGCGGGAGCGACTCTCGCCCCGCGATGCTGCCGTCCGCCTCGACCGTGAGCAGCTCCGCCGCGCGGAATTTGCTGACCAGGAGCCGATCGCCGTCCACGATGACGTCGCGCAGATCGCGCTCGAGCTGCAGGCGGCGCGTCGCCGCCCCGGGACCGGCTGGGAGCGTCACGAGCTCGCCGCCGAGGCAGGCGACGTGGAGCTGGTCCGTCTGCGCATCGTAGGCGATCCCCCTCGGGGCAGGGCACGCGTCGCGCCGGTCGACGACCTTGCCGCTCTCCGCGTCGATCGTGACGACCGCGCCTCCGCGGCGCAGCGCGACGTGGAACCGCCCCGCGTCGTCCTCGACGACCCTGCCCGGCTCGTCTCCCTTCTCGAGGACGATCTCCGCGGTCAGCTGCTGCGCCCCGAGATCGATGATCCACACGCGATCGCGATCCGGATCGGCGGCCACCGCCCGGACAGCGCTCCTGCTCACGGCGAGCGTGCCACCGCTGATCGCGGGCGGCGGCTCCGCCGCGACCGCGACGCTGCCAGGATCGTCTATCTGCGGCGGCTCGTCTTCCCCGAGATCCCACGGAGCGCAGGCGGCGAACGATGATGCGGTCGCGAGGATGGCGAGCATCGGGGAGAAGCTGCGGCGCGATGCAAGCAGTCTATGCATGAGGGCCTCCGGTCCGCCGCCAAGCAAGATGGCGGCCACTTAATTGGATGTTCTTCCATCCCATGGAGCGCCGCAATACGCGTTGCCGCGGAGCAAGCGACGGATTGCTGCCGTCCACAGCGCGCGTGCGTGGGTGCGGACGGCGCTCCGAACGGTGCGATGACCGTGCGCTGAGCGGCGCATCGGACCAGACACCTCTCCTGCGTCGGCGCTGATGTCCCGGCTGTCATGGCCCACTGCGGCACGGCATGACGACCACGCCAGGCCACGGCGCCGAGCGGGGTCACGGACGTCGCCAGCGGAGTCACCGATTCATGCGCGCCAGAGCTGCCGTCGGTTCGAGCGCGCTCGCCGCCGGGTCACGCGCCCGGTCACGCTCGCGGGAAGGCGAGGCGAGCGATCGCCGTGGCGCGGCGCGGGTGATCGCCTGTGACTTGACGGGTGCTTTCGCCGCCCATAAGTGACCGACCGGTCATGAAAAGCACCGCACCCTCGTCTCGACGCAGCATCTCGCTGGCTTCGACGCTCGCCGGGCTGCTCGCCCTCGGGCTCATCGCCCCGCTGGCGGCCGCGCAGCCCGCCGTGCCGCAGCCGGTCGCGCCGCAGCCCGCGCCCGCTGTTCCCGCCCCCGGACAGCCGCAGCCCCCGCCGGCTCCTCTCACCGCGGCCCAGCCGGCGGCGCAGAAGGCCGATCCGCTCGCGACCGCGCTCGCGCCGCAGCCCGGGGGGCTGACGCCGGACGAGGTCGCGAAGGCTGCGCTGCGGACGCGCGCGTCGCTCCGCGCCAAGCAGGCCGAGCTCCGCGCGGCCTCGGCCAGGGTCGACCAGGCGGTGGTCAACTTTTTTCCCCGGGTGTCCGCGACGGCGAGCTACACGCGCCTGTCGGAGGTCGAGAGCGCGGGCCTCGGCGGCGGGGCCATCGTCGGAGCGCGGAATCAGGGCCTGATCCAGGTCGGCCCGTGCCCGGGCGGCCTGCCGGGCCAGTGCGTCGTCGACAGCGCCGGCTCGCCGGTCGCGGCAGCGGCGTTTTCCTTTCCGGTGCTCCTCAACAGCTACTCGCTCACGGCGAACCTCGCCGTGCCCATCTCGGATTACGTGCTCCGCATCTCCCAGGGATACGCCGCCGCGTCCCACGCGGAGAGCGCGAAGAAGCTCGAGCTCCAGGCGGAGTCCCTGCAGGCCGCGGCCGACGCGAAGATCGCGTTCTTCAACTGGGTTCGCGTGAAGGGGCAGGTCGTGGTCGCAGGTGAGGCGGTGTCTCAGGCCAGGGCCCACGTCGAGGACGCGCGGCGCACCTTCGAGGTGGGGCTGCTCTCGCGGGCCGACGTGCTCCGGCTCGAGGCCCAGGTGGCCAGCGCCGAGCAGGTGCTCCACGAGGCCCAGGCCGCGCTCCTGGTCGCGGACGACCAGATCCGGATCGCCCTCGGCGCGGCGCCGAACCGGCCGCTCAACCTGGGGATCGACGTGATGGGCAGCGCGCCCGCGAAGCCGCCCGCCGAGCCGCTCCCGGCGCTGTTCCAGGAGGCGCTCCAGCGGCGCCTCGAGATCCGCGCCCTCGATGAGACGCAGTACTCGCTCGAGAAGGCCGAGGCGGTCACGAGGGCCGGGTACTTCCCGCGCGTGGACGCCTTCGCCGACGTCACCTATGCGAACCCGAACCAGCGCATCTTCCCGACCCAGGAGCGGTTCGATCTGACGTGGGCGGCGGGCGTCCGCGCCTCGTGGGTGCTCAACGACGTCTTCACCACCGCGGCCGCCTCCGCCGAGGCGAGCGCCCGCACCACGCAGGTCGCCGAGCAGAAGGCCGCGCTGCGCGACGCGCTCCGGCTCGAGGTGGCGTCCGCCTACGCTGAGCTGGGCAAGACCGTGAGCAGCATCGAGGCCGCCGAGCGCCAGCTCGCGGCGGCGGTGGAGTCGATGCGCGTCAGGTCCGAGCTGTTCCGGGCCGGTCGGGCCACGAGCGTCGACGTTGTCGACGCCGAGACCGAGGTCACGCGCGCGCGGCTGCAGCAGCTCAACGCGCGCGTCGGGGCGCTCGTCGCGAAGACCCGGCTGGAGCACGCGGTCGGGCGCGATGCGAACGACGTGAAATGACCGGGTCGCGCGCGTCGTCTTCGCTTGCGCGGCCCTGCTGGCCGGAGTAGGGAAGGCGTGCGCCGCTGCAGCGCGGGTTCCTGCGGCGCTCCCGCGGGCATCGCCCGCACCATCCTCACCGGCCGAGGCAGCGCTTTCACGGTGCGCGCCCGGCCCGCCCGTCATGACGGAGCTTGCGCTCATCCTCAGCGGCGGCCTGATCGGGCTCGCCTTTGCGGCCTACCTCGCTCGCTGGGTCGTCGCGCGCCCCGCGGTCGAGCCGGAGATGCAGCGCGTGGCCGCGCTCATCCAGGGGGTCGCCGAGGCGTATTTTCGCCGCCAAAGCAGCGTCATCGGCGCGGTCTCCGCGATGCTCGGCGGCGCCATCTTTCTCGCGTACGGCCTCCTCCGGCGCGCGGGCGAGAAGAACCCGGTGCCCGCGCTGGAGCTCGGCGTCTGGCTCACGCTCTCGTTCGCGGTCGGGGCGGCCAGCGCGGTCGCTACGGGCCGCGTCGCCACCTGGATCGCGCCCCGCACCAGCGTGCGTGCCGCGAGCGGCGCCCGCCGCTCGCTCGATCTCGCCCTGCAGGTCGCCCTCCGGGGCGGGGCCGTGTCAGGGCTCTTCGTCGCGAGCATGAGCCTCCTCGGCCTCGGCGGCCTGTTCGCCGCGGTCCTCGCGTTCCGGGGCGGCTTCGGGGCCGAGCCGGCCGAGGCGCTCGCGCTCGCGCCGACGATCCCCTGGGTCATCGCCGGCTACCCGCTCGGCGCCTCGTTCGCCGCGCTGATGGCGCAGCTCGGCGGCGGCACCTTCTCCAAGGCGGCCGACCTCGGCGCGGACCTCGCCGGCGCCGAGGTCGGGCTCGATGAGGACGACCAGCAGAACCCGGCCACGATCGTCGATCTGGCGGGCGACATGGTCGGCGACTGCGCCGGGCGCGCGGCCGGCGTCTTCGCCTCGACCGTCACCGAGAACGCGGGCGCGATGGTGGTCGGCGCGATGCTCTTCCGCAACAACGCCGGGCTCCCGAGCGCCCTCGCCGTCGTGCTCTTTCCGCTGGTCAGCCGCGCGTTCGGCCTCATCGCGACGCTCTTCGGCGTGATGGTCGTCAAGACCGACGACCGGGAGGACGCCTTCAACGCCCTCGTCCGCGGGCTCTACGTCACGGCGATCCTTCACGCCGTTGGGATCGCCGGGGCCGCCAAGTGGCTGCTCGGCGCCCACTGGGTCGTCTTCTTCGCGTGCGGCGTCATCGGCATCGTCGCCGGCATCGGCGTGCTGCACGTCACGCAGTACTACACCGAGCAGCGGCATCGCCCGGTCCGCGAGCTCGCCGAGGCCGCCCGCAGCGGCTCCGCGATGGCCGTGCTCCGCGGGCTCGCCATCGGCCTCGAGAGCTCGGTGCTCCCGCTCCTGGTCGTCGTCGGCGCGACCTTCGGCTCGTACCTGCTCGGCGCCCGCTCCGGCCTCGCCGGGGGAGGCCTGTTCGGCACCGCGGTCGCCACGATGGGGATGCTGGGCACCGCCGGGTATGTCCTCGCCATGGACGCGTTCGGCCCCATCGTGGACAACGCGGGCGGCATCGTCGCGCTGACGGTGGCCCGCGACCGACCGGACGTGCGGGGCCGCACCCTCGTGCTGGACGCCGTCGGCAACACGACCAAGGCGCTCACGAAGGCGTACACGGCCGGGGTGGCGGCGCTCGCCTCGCTGCTGCTCGTCGCCGGCTACCTCGACGAGTCCCGGCGGCGCGCGCTGACGTTGAGCGCATCGAGCAGCGGCGAGACGGCCTCCATGGTCGTGCGCCTCGACCGGCCCGAGGTCTACCTCGGCGCGCTGGTCGGGATCCTCCTGGTCTTCTGGCTGGCCGGGCGCTGCATCCGCAACGTGCTCCAGGCCGGCCGCCGCGTCCTCGACGAGGTGAGGCGCCAGGCCCGGGCCCGCCCGCCGGGCTTCGTCGGCGACCACGAGCCCTGCGTCGAGATGGTCTCGCGGGCGGCGCTACGTCATATGATCGCGCCAGCCCTGGTCTCGGCGGCGGTGCCGGTCGTCGTGGGACTTGCCTTGCGCTTTGCAAGGACGGAAGATAATCCTCTGGTCGCGGCGGATTCAGTCGCGGCCCTGATCATGGCCGGGACGGTCGCAGGCGTCCTCGGGTCGCTCTTCTTGGGGAATACCGGGGCGATCTGGGACAATGCGAGGCAGTACATCGCGACCGGCGCGCACGGCGGGCGCTACCTTGTCGACGAGACCGGGGCGCGGGCGGACAACCCCACCTACGGCGCCGCCGTCGTTGGCGACACGATCGGCGATCCTCTCAAGGATGTGGCCGGTCCTGCGATCCACGTGCTGATCAAGATGCTTCCCGCCGTGACCATCGTGTTCTTGCCGTTCTTCATCTGATGCCGGTTCTTCATCCAGCGGGATCCGCCAGAGGTCCCGTCCACCCGACCCATCCCGGCGAATTGCCGCCGCACCTGTATCCCGAGCCCACGACGTGCCGCCTCCGATCTCCGACGCACTCTCCACCCTCAGCGATCGTGGCCTGCGAAGGCTCCTTGGCGCCCGCACCTTTCTCCGCGGGCTGGAGTACTTCCGTCGCCGCGTCGTCGAGGACATCTCCATCCACGAGACGATGGCGAGCGGCACCGTCCGCGCCGCCGACTCCGAGCCGTACCCCGTCAAGGTGGAGCTCTCGCCCGATGGCATCCAGTCCCAGTGCTCCTGCCCGGCATTCCAGAAGGCCGGACAGCATTGCAAGCACGTCGCGGCGCTGCTCATCAGCATCCGAGACCAGGCTCGCGGCGCGCAGCCCCGACGCGAGCCGCCGATCCCGGCGCTCGTCCCTCAGACCGCCCATGCCGGCGGTGACGCCCTGAAGCGCGTGCGCCGTCGTGACCGCCGCGGGCGGCTGGCGATCACGCCGCCGGTCCCTGTACCCACCGTCGTCGGCACCCACGGGCCGCCGGGCTCCG
The DNA here is from genome assembly GCF_051524405.1 of Sorangium sp. So ce119. Classification (NCBI taxonomy): domain Bacteria; kingdom Pseudomonadati; phylum Myxococcota; order Polyangiales; family Polyangiaceae; genus Sorangium; species Sorangium sp. So ce119. Next base: position 2,951,712 of record NZ_CP150310.1, read on the forward strand.
CCGTCGCCCTCACGGCCCCCGTGCTCGACGCCACCGCCAAGCAGACCGGCATCGGCGCGTGGCTCCCGCCCGAGGGCGTCACCGGCGCCCGGCGCGTGGAGTTCCGACTTCACGTGCGGCAAGGAGCGCTGACCGTCACCGTCCTCGACGCCGAGGCGCGCGTCCCGGTGCTGCCCTCCGCGGCGCTCGCCTGGCAGGCGCTCTACCCGACGCCCGATCGCGACGCCCTCCGGCTGCTCGCCCGCTTCGAGAGCGGCAACCCGCGTCACCCCGCCGTCGACATCCGCGGCGAGGACGTGGCCGAGCTGCTCCCGCTGCTGGAAGGCCAGCGCGTGCTCCTCGAGCCGGCGCTCATGCAGCTCCGCTTCGGCGAGGACAGCCTGCGGCCGCGCTTCGATCTCGAGACCGTCGGCGGCGACACGATCATCGTCAAGGCGAGCTTCGAGCGGGGGAACGACAAGCGCCGCTTCTCCCTGCTGCAGGGCGGGTGGTTCGAGGGCTGGCCGGGCTGGCACATCGACACGCAGGAGGGGCTCGCGCGCCGCATCGACAAGCGCGTCTCGCCCGCGGCGATGCGCCGCCTGCTGCGCTCGCCGACGATCGGCGAGCCGATGAGCGAGCTGCCCCGCATCATCATGCAGGGGCTGCCCAAGATCGCGCTCGAGGTCGGCGCGGAGCTGCCCGACCTGAACCAGATCGCCGAGGTCGTCGACCTCGTGCCCACGTTCCGCATGCGCGCGGGCGGCTCGCTGATCGAGGCGCGCGTCACGCTGTTCGCCGCGTACGGCGACGCGGAGGTCGCCGTGCGCGCCGACGGCATCTCGCCCCCGGTGCTCGTTCAGCCGCCCGAGGAGGGGATGAAGCGCGCCCGCTGTATCCGCGTGGACATCGCCGCGCAGCAGGAGGCGGCGGGCAAGCTGCTCGGCCTCGGGCTCAGGCCGGACGAGACCGGCCAGGGCTTCATCGCGAACGGCGACCACGCGCTCACCTTCTGGACCGAGGGCCTCGCCGAGCTCCCCGACGACTGGGACCTCTTCGTCCCCGAGGATCTCGTCGACACGCAGGTGCGCAGCAAGCCCATCGGCGTGTTCGCCAAGGTCACCTCGGGGATGGACTGGCTGAACGTCAAGCTCAGCTTCGAGAGCGAGGGCGTCGGCGTGGATCGCGACGAGCTGCGCCGCTGCCTCGCCGAGGGCAAGCGCTACGTCCGCCTCGAGGACGGGTCGTTCGCCGCGTTCGACCCCGACGCCGTGCGCGCGATGCTCGATCGCGAGGTCGAGCTGATGATGACCGCCGGCAAGAGCGGCCGGCTGCCGCTGGCGCAGGCCGGGCGGGTGCACGAGCTGCTCCAGCACGCGAGCTCGACCAGCGTGACCGCCTCCGCGCGCGAGCTCTTTCACAAGCTCAGCAACATCGACGAGATCGGCAGCACCAAGCGGCCCCGGAACCTGAAGGCGACGCTGCGTCCCTACCAGGAGGCCGGCCTGTCGTGGCTCAAGTTCATCCACGACATCGGCTCGGGCGGCGTGCTCGCCGACGACATGGGCCTCGGCAAGACGGTCCAGACGATCGCGCTCCTGCTCGCCGTCAAGCAGGAGGAGAAGCACCTGCGCACGCTGATCGTCGCGCCGACGAGCGTCGTGACGAACTGGGAGCGCGAGCTCTCCCGGTTCGCGCCGTCGCTCTCGATAGCCCTGTGGCACGGCGCCGACCGCAAGGACCAGATCGACGAGGTGAAGGCCGCCGAGGTGGTCATCACGAGCTACGCGCTGCTCCGCCGCGACGAGGACTTCCTCGCGCAGCTCGATCTGACCTACGCGATCCTCGACGAGGCGCAGCACATCAAGAACCCGATGAGCGCCACGGCGGCCGCGGCCAAGCGGCTCCGCGCGAAGCGCCGGCTCGCGCTCACGGGCACGCCCATCGAGAACCGGCTGTCGGAGATCTGGTCGATCTTCGACTTCGTCTCGCCGGGCCTGCTCGGCTCGCTCGACAAGTTCGAGGCGCGCTTCTCGCGGCCGATCGAGGCGGGCGACTACAAGACCGCGCAGCGGCTCCGCGCCGTGATCCACCCGTTCATCCTGCGTCGCACGAAGCAGGAGGTCGCCAAGGATCTGCCGGAGAAGATCGAGATGGATCAGATCTGCGATCTCACCGGCGAGCAGCGGGCGCTCTACATGCAGGTCGCGCGCGAGGTGCGGGCGCAGGTCCTCGGCGAGGTCGAGCGCGTCGGGCTCGCGAAGAGCCAGCTCCAGATCCTCGCCGGCCTCACGCGCCTCCGGCAGGCGGCCTGCGACCCGCGGCTGCTCGGCTTGCCGCGCGAGTTCAGCGACGACGACTCGGGCAAGCTCGTCGCGGTGCGCGAGCTCATCTCGAACGCCGTCGAGGGCGGGCACAAGGTCCTCGTCTTCAGCCAGTTCGTGATGATGCTGAAGCTCATCGAGCGGGCGATGAAGGAGGATGGCGTCGCCTACGAGTACCTCGACGGCTCCACGAAGGACCGGGCGGAGCGCGTCGAGCGCTTCCAGAGCGATCCGAGCGTGCCGGTCTTCCTCATCAGCCTCAAGGCGGGCGGCACCGGCCTGAACCTCACCGCGGCCGACACGGTGATCCACTTCGATCCGTGGTGGAACCCCGCGGTCGAGCAGCAGGCCACCGACCGCGCCCACCGCATCGGGCAGACCAAGGTGGTGACCGCGTACCGCCTCGTCGCCGCGGGCACGATCGAGGAGAAGATCCTGCTGCTCAAGGACAAGAAGCGTCAGCTCGTCGCCTCCGTCCTCAGCGAGGACGCCGGCGGCGCCAAGAAGCTCACCAAGGCCGATCTCGAAGAGCTGTTCGCGGTGGACTGACCGCCCCGGCGGCACGGCGCGCCGCGAGCGCGCCGGCCGCGGGGGCCTGTCAGAACTCACAGCGCGGCGGAGCGCAGGGGGAGCGCGCCCGTCGGGGGGCGCGTCTCGACCGAGCGACGGCGCGCCGATCGTGGGGTGGGGTGAGGTGCGCGGCCACGGCAGGTGGCCGCCGGGAGCGGGGCAGGGGAGCGGCTACTGCTTGTTGCCGCTCAGCACCATCAGGTGATACTTGCCGAACTCGCTCTGTCCGAGGGTGAACAGGACCTCGATCAGCAGGCGGTACGGCGTGGTCGCGTCGGCCACGATGATCGCCTCGGACGACGACGGATCGAGCCCCTTCGCGGCGCGGATGGCCTTGTCCGTCTCGCGCGCATGGGAGAGGGCATTCGCGAGCGGCACGATGTAGAGATCGTTGGGCCCGCTGCGCTTGTACTTCGCGTCGACCCCGGACTGGGCGAGCTGCTCGCGGTTGGGGAGCACGACGATCGGGGTCGGATCCTCGCCCACGAGGATCTGCGACTTCGAGACGATGACGACCACGCCCTCCTGCGAGGGCTCGGCCTGCATCACCGACTTCGGCAGGGTGAGGTCCTTGGACTGCGGGATGGATGCCGCGGACGATCCCACGCTCTTCAGCAAGAAGACGAGGATGATCGTCATCAGGTCGAGCATCGCGGTGATGTTCAGGAAGTCGATCTCGGGCTCACGCCGGTTCCGGCGGATCGCCTTCCGGAGGGCCGCCTTGTAGCGGACGATGCTCGCCCTGGGCTGCGGCGGAGGGGGCTGCTCGGCGGCGCTCATCGGGCCACCCCGAAGTGGACCTCCGGGAACAGCTCCTCCCCGGCGTCGCTCCTCAGCGCGTCCATCACGTCGATGATGGTCTTGTAGTCGATGCCCGGGTTCGCCGTGATCGTCACCTGCGTCTCCTCTTTGAACTCGGGGCGGGCGTTCTTGAGGCGCTTCGCGCACGCCGTGAGGGCGGGAAAGTCATAGCTCTCGTTCGTCTTCGGCACCGTGACCCCGCTGCCCACGTCCTGGCAGCCGGTCGCGATGTTGCCGCTCGACGTCTTCAGCGAGATCCCCTGGCTGGTGATGAACGCGGAGAGGTTCAACGCCTTGCTGGAGAGCTCGCTGCGCACCTTGCCCCCGCCGATGGACGGCGGCGTCGTGTCGATCGACGACACGAATGTCACCGAGACGCTGGCGAGCACGAAGATGAGGATGTTCGTGATGATGTCGAGGTAAGGAACGACGTTGAGCTCGCCGGCCTCCTCCCCGGCTTCGGGCTCCTTGGGCTGCGAGAGGCGCCGGATCTTCGATCGCTGCGCCGAGCTGAGCGGGACGTCTTGCGGGGCCGCCATGGGCTAGTAGCCAGGCTTGCTGCTGATCGTGAGCAGGTTGAAGACGCGCTCCGTGGTCGCCTCAAGATCGTGCTGGATGTTCTTGGAGCGGGTGTGGAGCAGGACGTGCGCGATCATGCACACGACGGCGATCGCGAGGCCGAACGCCGTGTTGTACATGGCCTCCGCGATGCCGTTCGAGAGCATCCGCTGCTTGTCGGCCTGGGAGAGGCCCTGGGCGGCGATGGAGGCGAACGTGTTGATCAGGCCCGAGACCGTCCCGATGAGGCCGATCAGCGTCGCGATGTTCGCGAGCGACCAGAGGGCGCCGATGCGCTTTTCCACGGCGGGCTTGAGCTCCGACAGCTTCTCGCTGAGGGCGGCGTCGATCTCGTCGGCGCCCTTGTTCGCGTGGGTGAGGCCCGCCTTCACGAGCTGCAGGATGGGGTAATCGCTCGCGTCGCAGAGCTTGATGGCGCGGTCGATGTTGCCGGCGGCCACCAGCTTCTTGACCTGCGCGAAGAACTCCTTCGAGTTCACGCGGTAGCGCCCGAGCTGGAACGCGGTTCGCTCGATGATGATCGTCACCACGACCGCCGAGACGACCAGGTTCGCGATCAGGAAGGTCGGATTGTGCTTGATGGCCTCCCACATCCCACCTTCGCCACCACCCTCGGCCGCCAACATCAGCAGATGACGCATCCTCGAAGTCCCTTTCTCAGCGTCGTCAGAAGCCCGACAATCTCTAGGCGCGGCGACTATAACTGCCGCCCGATCCCGTGTGCAAGCTCGGCGATGCGGCTGCGACCGGCGGCAAGTTGCCGGGATCGGCGCAGATCCGCGGCAGAACCCGCGTGCGACGCGGCGATCTGGCGCCCGCCGCGACGAGGCGGCGCCGGCCGTCCCGGGGCGCCCGGGTACGGAACGCCCTGAATCGCTCCGGCCGCCACCGGCCGGTCGGCCGCCGCGCCCTGCCATCCCCGGGGCCGCTCGCCTGCCGAGTCGGAGCGCGCCCTCGCCGGGTGATGCTGCTCGCAGTGCCGCAGTGCGCTGTCATCTCGATCGACGTCACGCCGGCGCCGCCTCTCCTGGAAGCCGCCGGCTCAGCCGTGGGTCCGCCCGCTTCGCTCGCGTCGGAGCACCGCATAACCCTGCGATTGTTGTAAAGTTTTGCCCGCATCAGAGCGCTCAGATGTGGCCAAATCTCTCTTGACGGCGCCGGGTCTCAATCGCGAAGATGCGCGAGTCCCCCGGGCGCATCGGCGTCGCTTGGCCACCAGAGGGCGGCACGCTCCAGGGTGAACGGGGGGGAGCCGCGCCCAGAGCCATCACGGCCCCTGGCGTGACGACGTGAAGTCAGTCTTGGACGACAGGTGAGAGAGCTGGGACGGCGCCGGGCGCCGCGACCAGGAGGGACGATCAGGACTCTTGCAGAGGTCAGCGCCGCTCGGCTAGCGTCCCGTGGGCATCTCGCCAGAGAGCGACAGGAGCACGCCGTCCACGGCCAGCGCCGCCAAGCGAAATAGGCCTCTCATCCGTTGTTTACGTGTGAGCGAAAGACTGCCGCCCCTCGGCAACACGAGTCTGACAAAGGGAACCGATCGAGTTGCGCGATACCTCATCCCGGGGACGCGAGGCGAACTGGAGGACAGAAGCAATGCACGGAGCGTATGAAGCTTTCAAAGAGGGTGGGTGGGGTATGTGGCCCATCCTGTTCTGGTCGATCCTCACGATCGGCATCATTGTCGAGCGCGCCCTCTACCTGTTCGGCTCGTCGATCAACAAGGACGTCTTCCTCGCCACCATGCAGAAGTGCATCCTGGCGGGTGATGTCGCCAAGGCTGTGAAGATGTGTTCGGCGGCGAACGCCCCGCTCGCCCGCATCGTTCAGGCCGGCCTCGTCAAGGTGAACCGCCCCGACGAGGAGGTCCAGGCGGCGATGGACGAGGCCGCTCTTCGCGAGCTGCCGAAGATCTCGGCGCGCACCTCGTACCTCGCGCTGCTCGCGAACCTCGCGATGCTCTCCGGCCTGCTCGGGACCGTGACGGGTCTCATCAAGTCCTTCGGCTCCGTCGCCGGCGAGTCGGTCGACCCGAGCCAGAAGGCGCGCGTGCTCGCCCTCGGGATCTCGGAGGCCATGAACTGCACCGCCTTCGGCCTCGGCGTGGCCATCATCGGCCTCATCGGCTTCGCCGTGCTGAACGGCAAGACGCAGCACATCGAGGACGACATCAACGAGGCATCGGTGCAGATCCTCAACCTCGTCGTCGCGAACCGCCAGAAGGTGAATGTCGCAGCCGTCGGTCAGGCGGCAGCCTGATGGTCCTCGGCGGGCCCGGGATGTCGAGCGCCCCTCGCGTGCGCTTGCGCCTGGGCCCGCTCTCGCGCCTCGAAGCCCCGGACGGCGGATCGCGCCGCCGGGGCACCGGGAACTTCGGAAGAGCGACGAAGTCAGACCCAGCATGGTGGCCCTCCGCGAGCAGCGGGCAGGGCGTTCCCCGGAACAACTTGGATAGGTGAGCTCAGGCTCACGTTGGGAAGGCATTATGGGCGGCGTAGACGTCGGCGACGGTGGCGGCAAGAAGCGGTCGACGAACAGCGACATCAACATGATCCCGTTCATCGACCTGCTGATGGTCACGATTGCATTCCTGTTGATCACGGCGGTCTGGGTCACCAACTCGCGCATGAACGCGGACGCCCAGGTCCCTGGCCCTCCGGATCCGAACAAGGAGCTGACCCCGCAGACGCCGGAGAAGGTGCTGAACCTGCACATCGGCGAGAGCGAGTTCGGGCTCGTGTGGAAGCAGGGCGCGACGGTGGTCAACGAGGTCAAGGTCCCCAAGGCGCAGGTCGAGATCGGCGACGCGTCCTCGAAGATCGTCCGCTACCCCGAGCTGGCGAAGCGGATCGAGGAGGAGTGGAAGACGCACGGCGGCCACCGGGACCCGAGCGACAAGAAGCTCGACCAGGCCATCCTCCACACCGACAACCGCACGCCCTTCAAGGAGATCGTCGCGGTGCTCGACGCGCTCTACGCGCCGAAGCGCGAGATGAGGTTGCCCGACGGGAACAAGCAGGTCCCCGTGTTCAACATGACGTTCTCGGTCCGGTGAGGCAGGAGCGCGCACATGGATAGGTTCAATCCGAAGCATCACAAGAACCCGCACGCCCACGTCATCCACCAGCCGGGCCGCCGGCTGATGAAGGGCGTCCCGCTCCGGTTCGTGTGGAACAAGGTGTCGGGTCACGGAGCTCGCAGCCCGAACGCGGGGCTCAACCTCGTGAGCTTCATCGACTTCCTCGTCGTGACCGTGATCTTCCTCCTGATGTCCTTCTCGGCGTCGGGCGAGATCGCCGTCGACAAGAACGTCAGGCTCCCGAAGGCGGAGAACGTCGAAGACGTCATCGACGCGCCGATGGTCGCGGTGAACGGCAACCAGATCCTCGTCGACGGCGCCCTGGCTGGGTCGACCCGCGCGATCGAGGAGCTCGGGCGCCTCCAGAAAATCGACGAGCTCTTCAACCTGCTCAAGAACAAGCGCGAGCTGTGGAAGCAGGTGCAGCCGAACAAGCCGTTCCCGGGCGTCTGTATCCTCCAGGTCGACCAGAACGTGCCCGCGCTGGTCGTCAAGAGCGTGTTCCAGACCGCGGCGTTCGCCGGTTACCCGAACGTCAGCTTCATGGTCAGCAAGCTGCCGAAGTCGAATTGATCCCCGCTTCTTGACCTATCGAGCAGAGAAGGACGGGGCGCGCCGGGCGATGCCTGGCGGCCCCGGTGTCACCATCGAACGTGGTGGCTCCAGCGGCGCGCTCGGCGCGGCCTTCCCTCTACGCGGCTCGTGTGGAGGAGGCTGCCCCGCCCGCGCGACCGGACTGGGGCCTCGTGCGCGGAGCCTCTCCTATGTCCTCTGAACAGCCGCCCCGCGAACGCGGCTTGCCCTCGGTCTACAAGGCGCGGGAGGCGCGCACCAAGATGCGCTGGCCCCCGGCGAAGTTCTGGGGTTACACGGCGCTCGTCCTCGCGGTCTCGGCGATCCTCCACTGGAAGTGGTCCCAGGGGCAGATCGAGAGCGCGCGCCAGAAGCTGATGGCGCGCCAGCGCGCCGTCGCCGTGGAGCTCGGCCCGCGCTGGTTCCCGATGCGCGAGCGCGTGGAGGCCTGGACGCTCGAGCTGGCGCGGAGCGCCGGCGCCGATCTCGTGGACCAGGAGGCGCTCAAGTCATGGAATTTCCGTGAGCTTGCGGGAATTTACCTGCGGCTCCGGGTGGACGAGGCGACGAGCGTCGACGCCGTCCGGAAGAACGCGCAGCAGTCGCTCCGCGACGCGTTCACCGCGTGCCTCCTGCGGGTCCCGAACCCGAACCCGCTGGCGGGCGCGGAGTGCAAGCGCACGCGGGACTGCCCTGCGGGCGAGTACTGCAACGAGGCGGAGCGCTGCTCCCGGCCGGCGCAGCCGTTCAACCTGCGCGTCGCGTACCGGACGATGCACGTCCTCTCGGACGAGTGGGTGCGCGACGCGCAGGACGCCTCGAGCGAGCTCCGCCTGCGGCTCCTGGAGTCGAGCTTCGAGGACACGATGCGGGACGACGTGCCGCTCGCGGCGGAGCTCCTCACGCGGGCGCAGTACTACCTCCTCGTGCTCGACGAGCCCGCCGAGGGCGCGACGACCACCGAGGCGCTGCTCGCGGTGCCGCACATGGCGCGCGTCGGCGTCTGGCGGCTGTCGGACGGCAAGCCGATCCTGCGCGTGCGCAGGGAAGCGAGCGGCAACCTCATCGGCGGGACGCCTTCGGTCGAGGGGGGCGTGCTCGAGGCGCGGCAGCGGCAGGCGAATAGCTGCGCGCTGGCGCTCGCGGTGCGCGAGGCGATGGGCGATACAACCGCCGCCGTCACCGAGCCGCAGTGAGGCCGCGCGAGGGCGCGGGGTGATCGGCGCGCGCCTGGCCACGACAGGCGCGGGTCACGCCAGCGCGCCTGTCGCGGACAGGTGCGCGCGCCGCGAAATCAGCGCGCGGGCGCGGCGCGGGTGAACTCCCGCGCGATGATGTGCACATCCGTGAGGTTGTGACCGGTCGGCCCGATCTCGAGCCGCGTGCCGAGGGCGCGGTGAGCGGCGGCGTCGTCGAAGCGCGTGAGCGCAGCCTCGATCGCGCGGTCGTCCATCGAGGCCGCTGCCGCTCGGGCGACGACCGCGCCCGCTGCGCCGGAGCTGCCGTCCGCGCCGTCGGTGGCCGCGCAGAGGAGCACGACGTCCGGCGGCAAGTCGCGCAGGGCGGCGAGCGCGATCCAGCCCGCGCGGCCGCCGGCGCCGCGCTCTGCCGGCAGCGCGAGCGTCGGCTCGCACGGGATCACGGCCGCTTCGCCAGGGGCGAGCGCGCGCGCGAGCGCGAGGCGACGCTGCACGATCGCGCGCGCGTCGCCGTCCTCCGCCGCGGCGGCGACGGCGCGGAGCCCTGTCCGGGCGGCGAGGGCGGCCGCCACGCGCTCGGCGAGCTTCTCCGGATCCGCGAGCATTCGCGTCTCCAGGGGCGGCGCGCCCGCTGGCTTCAGCGACTCGCTGAGCGCGGGCGCGAGCCGCGAGAGCTGCGGGGCCCAGCGGTCGAGCGCGGCGCGCGCCTCCTCCACGCGCGTCGGGTCCGGCACCGTGGGCCCAGAGCTGATGTCGTGCGGGAGCCCGCCCACGACGTCGCTCATGAGCAGCGTCAGCACGCGCGCCGGGGCCGCTGCCGCCGCGAGCCGCCCGCCCTTGATCCGCGACAGGTGGCGACGGACGAGGTTGACCTCCTGGATGGGGGCGCCTCGTTCGAGGAGCGCCGCCACGAGGGCCTGCTTGTCGGCGAGCGACACGCCCGGCGGCGGCGCCGCGAGCAGCGCGGAGGCGCCGCCGGAGATGAGGGCGAGCAGCAGATCGTCGGGCCCGAGCGCGGCCGCGATCGCGAGCGCCGCCGCGGCTGCATCCATGCTGCGGCCGTCGGGGATCGGGTGCGCCGCGCGCATCACGCGCAGCGGGCGCAGCGCCGCCTCGTCGGGATCGCTCGCCGCGGCATGCAGATCGCGCGCGGAGCACGCGGGCGCCGCGACGGTGACGGCGAGCCCATCGACGATCCTGTCTGCCCAGCGACTCCGGAGCGCGCCCTGAGCCATTCCGAGCGCCGCCTTGCCCGCCGCGATCACGACCACGCGGCCGCGCAGCGGGGCCGCCTCGGCGTCGAGCGCGCGCTCGACGAGCCCTGCCGGATCGAGCTCCGCGAGCCCGGCGCGGAGCGCGTCCACGAGCGCCGCGCGGAGCCCGTCGAGCGCCGCGCTCACGGGCTCCTCGCCCCCGCGACGCCGCCGCTCGCCGCCACCTCGACGGGGGCGCGGCCCCGGGCATAGGAGCGATCGCCGGCGTCGACGAGGTGCACCCGGAGGACGTGGTGCCAGCTGAGCGTGACCGACAAGAGGGCCCGCTGCGCGTCGCGCGCGCTCCCGTCGCCGGCGAGCTCCGGCCCCCGCCAGCGGAGCGCGCCGCGCAGGCCGAGGAACGGGCCCGTGGCGTCTCCCAGGAGCGGCACGTCGAGCGACAGCGAGAGCTCCAGCCCGGGCTCAGGGGCGAGGCCGGCGCCCGGCGGCGCCTCCCAGAACGAGCCCACGCCGAGCGCGACGGAATCGAGGAAGAGGTCGAGCCAGGGCGGGCCGCGCTCGAGATCGCTCGCGTACCGGGCGAGGAACAGAGGCTGGAGGAAGACGCCGCCCGCGAGCGAGCGCGCTACCGGCGTCCCCTTGGCGCCGAGCGCGTCGACGTAGTGCGCGTAGATCCCGGCGGTCTCCAGGTAGACCGCGGCGCCGCGCGCGCAGAGCGCCGGGCCGCCCTCCGCGAACGAGGCGCCGGCGCCCACGCGCAGATCGAGATCGCCGTCGAGGCGGCCGTACGCGCCGTCGTTTTCGGCGCGCGCCGTGGACGCTCCGGCGAGCGCCGCGAGCGCCGCGACGCCGGCGAGCGCTGTGGCGCTGGCGCGGCGTCGGCGCGCGGCCTCGAACGACCCTCGGGCTGCTTTCTTCGAGGTTGTCATCAGCGTATCAGCGCCTCCCGCACCGCGTCCCGCAGCTCGGGCGCGAAGAGGATCCGGGTGCGCGTCATGGTCTCGTTGCGCAGCCGGTCCAGCAGGAAGGACACCTCGGCGGGGCGCCGCGGGCGTCCTCTCGGGTAAACGACGAGGAGCGACTCGTCCTCGGCGTAGGGCGTGTCCTCGGCGACGTCGACGCCGACGTACACATCCGGGTCGAGCCCCGCGGCCTGCGCGATCCCGCGCACCGTCTCCAGCGCCTCTCCGCGCCGCGCGTCGCGCTCGGCGGGCCCTTCGCCGGGCTCGGGGAACAGCTCGAGCGCCTTGAAGAGCGAGCGCACGCGCAGGCGGCGGGCAAGATCGGAGAGCACGGGATCGGGCGCCGCCTCCCATGCGTGGATGGCCCCGAGCAGGACCTGATCGTCGAGCTCGATGTACTCCCCGAACGTCGGCATCTCGCCGGACGCCATCGCGGCGACGGCGGCGGGCACCTCGGGGATCCGGTCTCCCTCGGCGAGCCGGGCGACGACGCGCCGGAGGATGGCGCCGATCATCCACTCCGCGCTCCGCGTCGTCTTGTGGAAGTAGACCTGCTGGAACATGAAGTAGCGCGCGAGCAGGAACGACTCGATCGCGCTCATCCCCTTGGTCCCGTCGATGGCGAGCGACGGAGCAGGCGGGGCGGACGCGGCGCCGCCGCCGGGCATCTCCACCTGGACGTCGCTGAACCGGAGGCTGCGCAGCAGCCACGGCAGGTCGTACTCGCCATAGCGGACGCCGGTCGCGTGCGCGTCGCGCAGCAGGTAGTCGCAGCGGTCGACGTCGAAGGTCCCGCTCACGGCCTTGGCGAGGTAGGGCAGCTCGTGTCGACCGCCGATGAGGTCGGCGACTCGCTGCGGCAGGTAGGGGTCCTGGCGCACGAGCACCTGGTGCACGTCCGAGGACGGGTCGAGCAGGATGCGCTCGGTCCATCGTTCGTGGTGGAGCGCGCCCGGCATCGCTTCCTCGAAGAGGTGCGAGAGCGGGCCGTGGCCGAGATCGTGCAGGAACGCTGCGGCGATCGCGTCGCGCGCGCGGTCGCTGGTGACCCTTTGCCAGAACGGAAGGTCGCGATCGATCTGACGGAGCCTCGCGATCAGGAGGCGCATCACATGGGCGGCGCCGAGCGCGTGCGCGAAGCGGGTGTGCTCGGCGCCCGGGAAGGCGAGCGACGTCAGCCCCAGCTGACGGATGCGCCGCAGCCGCTGCACCTCGCGGGCGCCGAGCAGCCGCGGAACGATGGCCGCCTCGCCGCTCTCGAATTCGATGAGGCCGTGGACCGGGTCGCGCAGGATCACAATGGGTCTCCGCGCGACCCCATGGGCGCAGGGGGCACCGGGTCACTCAGGAGTTGCCTGATGGTGTCGAACCGCGCGCGTGCGCGACGGGTGGAGGGCTGGTCGCTTCGGGCGTGCGGTCTCGAGCTTCGGGCGTGCGGTGTGGAGCACGGCATGATGCGCCTCGACAGGGGCGGGAAATCAGGGAGGTGTGCGACGTTCCCACGCGAGCGCACGGGAAGGCAAGGGCGGCTGTCGCGGAGCGCCCTCATGGGCGGTCTGGCGACCTGGTCGTCGCCTCCCGCGAGGACGCCGCGCGCGAGGCGCCCCGATCGAGGCGCGCGACGGCCGCCCCGCAGCGGCAAGGGGTCCGGGGCGCCGGGGCGGGATCCTGCGGATGGACGTCGCGTGACAAACGTCGAAAACCAAGGGCAACGACGTAACGCTGAACGTGAAGACGAGCGCGACGATGAACGTAATGCTGAAGGTGAAGACGAACGCAACGACGAACGGCGCCGCGATGAACACGAGGCCCGCGATGAACACGATGAACAGCGCGGAATGCGTCATGGCGCGCTTCGCGCACCGCATCACCGCGATCGTGCCGACGCACGCGAGCCGCGCGGCCGCCTGCTGGTGAGCGCGAGCGCGTACGAGCGCATGCGAGCGCATACGTGGTCGACGGGGCGTGTGCGGGGGGGCGTGACACGAGACGTCGAGATGGCTCGCGTGCGCGCAACCGCCAGATGCGTAAGGACACGCAACGACACGCGGCACGAGACGGCGCGCGACCACGTGAGCGGACGAAGCGGACGAAAATGAGAACGGGGAAGGAAAGTGCTCGATTTCTTGGAGCTGGACGAGCATCCTGGTGTACGTTAGGAGGCTGGCTATTCCGCTGGTTAATGTGGGTCATTGGATATCCGGGAGATAGGTCGAGAACATGACCACGACCAACGGACGACAGTCGGGGCGGGCACATCCTGCAGATGAGGAGCTAGGTCGGGTGACGCGCGAATCGGGAGGCATGGCGAGCAGTGACGAGGCTGAGCTCGACGAGTCGCCGAGGCGGCTCGACGCCATCCTCCGCGCCCTTCCAGAGTCGGAGCTCAAGGGCCTCATCACGAGGATGGGGATCCGCATCGACGCCGCGAAGCGCATCGACGCGCCGTCTCAGGCGGCGCGCGCGCTGGTCGGCCTCCCCGACGTGCGCGACCCGTCGCGGCTCCCGACCGCCAGCCGCGAGCTGCTCCACCGCATCGCCGAGGCGGGGGGCGTGCTCGTCGTCCCCTCGCTGCCGGCCGGGCTCGAGCCGCTCATCGCCCGCGGCGTCGTCTACGCGCGCAAGACCGACGAGGGCATCGAGCTCGTGCTCCCGGCGGCGTTCCTCGTCCAGCTCAAGAGCTGGGAGAGCGAGGATCCCCGGGCGATCCGGGCGCTGCTGGCGCAGGCGCCCTTCGAGACGATGAGCGCGATCGCGACGCACTACCTCGGCCGCCCGGCCACGCCGCCCATCGCGCTGTCCCTCGAGGTCGCGTGGGAGACGCTGAGCGCTCCGGAGCGGCTGCGCGAGGAGATCGACCGCCTCGCGCCCGTCGAGCGCCGCCTGCTGGAGGCGATCGAGTCCGTCGGCGGCGAGGTCGACACGCAGGAGCTGCTCGATCTGGAGCGGGAGCCGATGCGCCTCCGCAGCGCGAGCGGGGTGACGGCGAGCCGCCGCGGCGCGGGCTTCGCGCTCGAGCGCCGCGCCTTTCTCATTCCGATCCACCCGAACCGGCACGTCGTGCCCACCGAGGTGGCCGCCATCGTCGGCGCGGATCGCCGCCGGATGCGCGAGAAGCGGCGGGAGCAGATCCGCTCGTTCGTCCTTGAGGAGGACCACGCGCCGCGGCGCGCCCGCTTCGCCTCGGATCCCGGGATGCTCGCGCTGGCGCTCGCGTACTGCGTGCGCGAGCCCGGCAGCGACGTGCGCCCCGGCGTCGGGACGCCGCGGTCTCTGCTCGTCCGGCTCGCGCAGCGCTTCGGGCGCGATGTCGAGGGCGTCGCGCTCGTCGCCGCGCTGTCGCGCGCGGTCGGGCTCTGGGATGCGTCGGCCGCATCGCCGGCCACGCCGCCTGGTTCGCTCCAGGTGCAGGAGCTGACGCCGCTCCTGTTCACGACGTGGCGCCGCGGCGGCGCGTGGGACGAAGCGCGGGCCGAGCGGGAGGTGCTCCGGGTCGCGTCGGACAACCGCGACGCGAGCCCGATCAGCGCGCTCCGCGAGATGGTGCTCGACGCGCTGCACGACCTCGGCGAGGGCCGCTGGGTCCCCTGGCAGTCGCTGCAGGGCTACCTGGCCGCCGACGAGCGGATCGCCGGGGTCGAGCGGCTGGTCCGTCGCTGGGCCGAGCGCGCCTCGGTCGAGGCGCCGGAGATCCCGGAGATCACGCGACGGATCGCCCTGGAGTCGCTGCCCGCGCTCGGGATCATCGATCTCGGCGGGGCCGAGGACGCGGCCAGCGCGGAGCTGGCGCTCCGGCTGACGCCGCGCGGGCGGGCGCTCCTCGCGGGCTCCGCGCCGAGCTCGGACAACAGCAAGAGCAAGTTCGTGGAGGCCCACGCGCTGCGCGTCGGCACCGGCGCCCGGGTCTCGGCCGTGCTCGGGCTCTCGGCGTTCGCCGAGATCGGCCGCGTCGGCGATCAGGTCGATCTTCTGCTCACGCCGCCGTCGATCGCGCGCGCGCTGTCGGTGGGCCTCGACAGCGACGCCCTGCGGGCGCGCATCGAGGCGGTCGCGCCGCTGCCGGACACGATCTCGCGCATGCTCATCCAGGCGAGCGTCGTGATCGGCAAGGCGAGCTTCGTCGGCGCCTCCGGCTTCCTCTGGATCGAGGACCCCGAGATCCGCGAGCTGCTCCGCACCCGCAGGCCGGCCGCCGAGATGTTCGTCGATCCATCGCCCCCCTCGGGCCTGCTCATCGAGGCGGGCGTGGATCTGGAGCGGCTCATCCGGCGCTGTCGCGCGCTCGGCGTCGAGATCGAGGCCGACCTCGGCAACCTCAAGGCGACGCGGCAGACGCCGGCGCACGGCACCGAGGGGCCGCACCGGACCTCGTCGACGGCCAGCATGCGCCGCTCCAGGACCCCGCCGGCGCGCACCCGCTGAGCTCGCTGTCGGGCCGCGTCGCGCGAACACGGACGCGGGGCCGGTTCCGAGGAGCAGCGCGCCAGCGACATCGGCTCCAGCGGACCACGGAGGCGCGCTGATGGCGGAGGCTGCGCTCGCGGTGCGCCATGGGCGTAGGACGGCTTCAAGCCGCGCCCGCTTGCGCATCTCCCGCGCGCTCGTCCCACCCGCGCGGAGGTTTTTCGCAGCCCTTTGCATTCCTGCGACGTGAGGGGAATCGCTTCGCCGAAGCGCGACGTGTATACCTTAGCTCGATGGCGCGCTCCTCTGGAGAGCCGGACTCGACCGACGCAGACGACCCGGTCGGCCCGGAGACGGCTGCGTTTCCGCTCGGCGCGGGGGAACCGAAGGCCGACAACGTCTACACGATCGCGCCTGGCACCGTCATTGCGCGCAAGTACCGCGTCGAGCGCACGATCGGCCGTGGCGGCATGGGCCTCGTCGTGGAGGCGCTGCACCTCGATCTCGATACGCGCGTCGCGATCAAGTTCCTGTTGCCAGAGTTCATGTCGTACACCGAGGCGTCGGAGCGGTTCATGCGCGAGGCGCGTACGGTCGCCAAGCTGCAGACGCACCACGTCGTCCGCGTGCTCGACGTCGCCGCGCTGGACAGCGGCGAGCCGTACATGGTCATGGAGCTGCTCGACGGCGAGGACCTCGCGTGCCACGCCGCCGAGGCGGGCACGCTCGCGATCGGCGAGTGCATCGATCACATCGTCCAGGCGTGCGAGGCGCTCGCGGAGGCGCACGCGCTCGGGATCGTCCACCGCGATCTGAAGCCGGCGAACCTGTTCCTGACGAAGCGCCCCGACGGCGCGCCGCTCATCAAGGTGCTCGACTTCGGCGTCTCGAAGATCCTCACCGGCGACACGGGCAACGTCTCGCTCACGCAGACGACCACGATCCTCGGCTCGGCGCTGTACATGTCCCCGGAGCAGATGCGCTCGTCGAAGAGCGTCGATCCCCGCACGGACATCTACGCGCTCGGCGTGTGCCTCTTCGAGATCATCGGCGGCAGGCCGCCGTACGTGGCCGACAGCTTCCCGGAGCTGTGCGCGAAGATCTACACGTCGCCGCCCGAGCCGCTCCAGGACCTCCGCCCCGAGGTGCCCGAGGGCCTCGTCGAGGTGATCGAGAAGTCGATCGCGCGCGAGCCCGAGGATCGTTACCAGTCGATCGCGGAGTTCGTGCAGGCGCTCGCGCCGTATGCCGCGCCGGGCACGCGCACGACCATCGCGGGGATCCTCCGCCAGCACGCCGCGGAGCTCGACCTGCCGCCGCCGGCCTCGCGCGCGGCCATGACGAGGACCTTGTCCCGCGCGTCGCGCACGAGCAGCGGCGGCCCGTCGGTGACCGACAAGGGCGCGCGCACCGCGGGCTCCACGCCGCCGTCGGACGACGAGGCCCCGCGCCGACGGCGCACGCTGCTCTACGTGGGCGTCGGCGCCGTCGCGGTCGCGGTGGGCGCGTGGGGGGCGCTCCAGTTCCAGCGCAGCCGGTTCGCCCTGGGGGGCAGCGACGTGACCAACCCGGCGGTGCCTTCGTCGAGCGAGACGGCGGCGTCCGTCGAGCCCGCGCCGCCGCCGCAGGCGCCGGACACGCCGGTCGCGGCGCCGAACGTCATCCCCGCAGGCGACGCCGAGAACGCGGCCGCCGCCGCGACGAGCGCCACGGCGACGAGCGCGGGCGCAGCGGACGCGGGGGCGGCGGACGCGGGCGTCAGCTCGAGCGAGGCCGCGGCGGACGGCGGTGCCGGAGCGGCCGCGGCTGGCGCGACCGCGCCGGACGCGGGGCCCGGCAAACCGTCGCGCGGCGGCGGGCGGGGGCGCGGGCGTCAGGGTGGGACAGGCGCGGCTCCCGCTGACGATCCGGGGCCGCCGCGCACCGTCGCGCCGGCGGTGACCGTGAACAGCGATCTCTCGATGGAGACGTGCACCGCGACGATGCCGGACGGCACCAAGAAGGTCGTCCCCTGCAAGTGACGCGCGTCGAGCCCGCGCGTCCGGGGCCCGATCACGCCGGCATCGCGGCCGGATCGCCCAGGATGGCGCCGGTGAAGCTGGGGCGCAGGTAGAAGCCGCGCGGCAGCGCCGCGATGATCTCCCCGTCGCGGCCGAACGCGAGCGTCCGCGAGCGCCCGGTCGCGGCCTTCGGCCGTACCTGCAGCCACCGTCCTGCGTGCGCGGTGAGCGCCTCGATGGCGCCGATGCCGATGAGCCCCATCAGGTCCTCGAAATCGGCGCGCAGGACGCCCTCCTGCGCCTCCGTGGGCCGCCAGAGCCGCGGGGCGCCGAGCCGTCGCTCCTCGCTCGGCTGACCCGGCGCAGCGATGATCGGGATCCAGAGCACGTGGGCGAGCTTCGCGCGAGCGCGCGACGTCTCCCACTCCGCGCGATCGGCGTCCGACAGCGAGATCGAGCAGACGAACGTCGATTCCTGCGGCGCCCCGGCGGCGTCCACGGGGATCGTCTTGAGCTCGATCCCGAGATGGGGAAAATCGGGCCTGGACGTCGAGCCGGCGGTCGCGCCGAGCGCGCGCTCCACGAGCGCGCCGGCCGCTCCCTTCGTGCGAACGCCGCCTCGGGGCACCGCGCGCTGGAGGGCGCGCGCGAGATCTGCGAGCGTCATGCCCGTCAGCGCGGCCGCGCGGCAGCGGAGGTCGACTTCGTCGCGAGGTGGTTCCAGGGCCGGGATCAACACGCCGCCCTTAGAACATCGACCGACGCGACTCCAGCGCTCCGGCGCGATCAAGATAGGTTGGCCGCCGGGATGCGCCGGTACGTCGATGGGAATCGAGCAGCGCTGACCCGGGGGCCATGGCGGCCTGAATTACGCGGCCCCCCCGAACGCGCCGCCAAGAAGAAGCCTACTGCCTAAATCCCTCTTTGGACCGCCGGATTTCGGAGGAAAAGTTGGTCAGGAATTTCCTGTATGACTCTTGCGGGATCCAGCGATGCTGTGCCTCGCGGTGCGTCCGTCGTCGAGCGGCCACCTCAGGTCGGCGAGCTGACCGGTGATGCGGAGGAGCATCTCCCGCAACGAGGAGGCGGTCGCACGGTCCAGCGGGTTGTGCCGTAGGCAGGCATACAAAAATGCCGCGATATCGGCGGTCCTGGCATCGTCGGCCAGGCGCTTGACCGGCGCCGGCAGCCCGTCGTGCGTGACGTGCGCCGTGATGAGCGCGACCTCGGTGGGCCCGTCGAACAGCGTCCTCCCGGTGAGGATCTCGTAGGCGAGGCAGCCGAAGCTGTAGGCGTCGGCCGTGAGCGGGGTCGGGGTGACCCCGGGCGGAACGACCCCCCAGATCTCCGGGGCGCCGTAGCAGCCGGTGGCGCAGCCGGGGCGGATGTGGCGTCCCGCCAGGCCGAAGTCGACGAGCACGGGCTCTCGCCCGCCGCGCAGGATCACGTTGGTGGGCTTGATGTCGAGGTGCCCGACGCCGACCGCGTGCATCGCCTCGAGCCCGGCGAGGATCCCGTCGAGCAGCGCCACGGCGCTGCGGGAGGTGAGGCCGCGCGCGTCGAGCAGCTTGTCGCAGCGGATGCCCTCGATGAGCTCCATCACGAGGATCGGCTTGGGGCGGGCCCCCGCGTCGAACGTGACGAAGCGGGCGAGGTTCGGGTGGTCGGGGAGCGAGAGGAGCGCGCCTGCCTCCTCCCGGAACAGCCGGAGGAAGTCGGCCTCCGAGACGCTCCGGGCAGCCGTGTGATCGTACTCCGGCACCTTGAGGGCGAAGCGCTCGGCCGACGGATCGTGCCGCTCCTCGGTGCGGGTGACGACGAACACCGTCCCCAGCGAGCCGCCGCCGAGCTGGCGGTGCACGTAGAAGCCGCCGAGCGTGCGCCGGCTCGGTAGCCACGCGGGCAGCGGCTGCTCGGGCAGCGTGACGCTGCCCGGCGCGCTCGGGCGCCGGACCGGGAGCCGCATGATGCGCGGCGCGACGAGGGCGACCACGTCCGCGAGCGCGCCCGGGATGCTGGCGCGCGCGGCCGAGACGAGCGCCTCGATCGGCGCGGCGACGCCCGGCTCGACGCCCTCTTCCTCCTCCTGCAGCGCGACCTCGATCGCGAGGCGCAGCGGCTCGGTCGCGCCGGAGGGCGCCGAGGCGGGGTGCTCTCCGCAGCGCCGGCGAGCGCCGGCGGTGAGCTGCGCGAGCCGCGTGAGGGCGTCCTCCAGGGCGCTGAGCGGCGAGGCGTCCGCGTCCCCGTCGCCCGCCCCGGTCAGCGCGCTGAGCGCGCCGGCCGTGTTCACCGCCCCGAGCGCGCGCGCGAGGCGGGCGAGCGCGCCGCGCACGATCTCCGTGCGCTGCGAGGCGCCCGCGGGCAACGCCGTGACGAGCGCGTCGACGGCGGCGATGCGCTCGAGCGCCGCGCGCGCGCGCTCGGCCTCGGCGAGCTCCGCGTCCAGCGACCCCCGTCGCGTCGACCGGACCGACACCGCGGCGTCGCTGTCGGGCGCGCGTCCCCCGCGCGCGCCGCCCTCGCGCCCCCCGCGCGCGAACCGCGCGTAGGCGCGCAGGAGCTGGGCGACGTCCGGGTGCATGCTGGCCTCCCCGAGCACCTCCAGGTCGTCGGGGTCGCCGCCGCGCATCGCCGCGTGCAGGAAGATGTCGGCCGCGTCGGCGGCCCCCTCGCGCACGAGCGCGTCGAGGCCGCGGGCGACCGACGCGGCGATGGCGCGGCGGAGCGACGAGCCGCGGTCGGCGCGCAGCCGGTCGAGCAGCACGCCGATCGCCCCTGTCCAGCGCGCGAGGACGCGCGCCTTGAGCTCGGGCTCGCCGCCGAAATCGGTGTTCTCGCCGTCGATCAGGTGGATGAGCGCGCGCAGGTTTCGCTGGTGCACGGTCACGTGCAGGGGCGGCGAGGCGCTCGCGCGCGCGGCGGGCCCCTCGGCGCGGAGCAGCCAGCGGGCGAGCCGCTCGTCCAGATCGTCCAGCGAGGCGACCCCGGTCGCGTCCTCGCTCGGCCGGCGGTTCAGGAGCAGCAGGCTCCTCAGCAGGCCGGAGCCGAGCAGCTCCGCGTCGAGCTCGCGCACGAGCCCCACCGCGGCCCTGCGCGCCGCGGTGCTCTGCCCGTCGTCGAGATCGCTGAGCTCGATCTCCTCGAGCGCCCCCACGACCTCGGCCGCCAGGGCGTACGCCTCGAGCGCGCGGCCGTGCGCCTCGCGCGGCCCGGTCTCGACGAACGCGGCGACGGCGCCGTCGAGCGCGCCGCGCAGCAGCGCGACCCCGGCGCCGTCCATCGCGAGGTCTCGGTGGACGACGCGCGCGAGCGCCGCGAGGCCGTCGTCGCGCGCGTGCGCGCTGGGCGGCGCCTCGAGCGCGTCCTCGAGCGCGCGGGCGCACCGCGCGGCCGCGCGGGCGCCGAGCGGCTCGCCGCGGCTCAGCGCCCCGCGGAGGTCGCGCCGCAGCTCGACGATCGCCTCGGCCGTCGACATCGGCGACGCGCGCGCGATCTCGTCGAGCAGCGCGTCGGCGGCCTCGGGCTCCGCGTCGGCCGCGACGGGGAGGCCCCACGCCATCGCCGTGGCGATGCCCGGGTCGGCCGTGAGCAGCGGGCTCCGCAGGAGCTCGACGGCGCGGCGGAGCGCGCCGTCCGGGTCGACGGCGATGCTCGCGGCGAGCGACGCGGCCCCGCGTCGCCACTCGGTGGGGGAGAGATCCTGACCGAGCAGCGCGCGCACCTCGTCGGCGAAGTCGGGCAGCACCCCTGCGAGCAAGCCGCGCGCCGCGGCGACGTGGCGCCAGACGAGCGGCTCGCGGTCGGCGAGGAGCGTCTGCCACGCGAGCGCGATCCCGTCGGCGCTGCGGTCCAGGTCGCGCCGGCGCCCGTCGCTGACGTTGCGGAAGACGCGGAGCGGGAGGTCGTCGCCTTGCATGGCCCTGCGGGTCGCCTCGCGGGCGGCGCGCTCGAGCAGGCGCGCGGCGAGGCGACGCTCGGGGAGTGAGCCGGTCGAGGGCGCCGCGATCCAGTCGCGCGACAGCTCGCGCCGCGAGGCGAGCAGCAGCGCGAGCGGATCGACGGGAACGTCGGTGCCGGCCGGGAGCCAGAGCGAGAGCATGACGCGCGCGCGGATCCCCGCCCCGGAGAGGCCGCGGGCCGAGCCGGCGGCCATGCGCGTGGCGAGCGCGACGAACGTCGCCGCGTTGCCGGCGTACAGCTGGTTGAGCACGCGCCGGCCGAGCTCGCGCCGCTCGGGCCCGTGCGGGAGCGCGCCGGCGATCTCGTAGAGAGCCACGCTCGCAGCGGCCGGCGCCAGCCAGCTCAGGTCCTCGAGCAGCCCGTCGGCCATGGCGGTCTGGACGCTCCGCAGCAGCCCGTCCGGGCTGAGGGAGTCGAGGGGGGTCGACCCCTCGAGCGCGTCGACGAGGGCGATCGAGGCGATCGTCTGGCGGAAGAGCGCGCGCCGGACGTTCGGGTCGTCGTGAGACGTGAGATCGACGAGCCCTTCGAGGTATTCCGCGCGCGGTCGCATCGGCAGGTTGCGCAGTCTAGCGCGACGGCGCGCCGGCCCCCCTCCCACGCCGCAGCAATCCTCGCGCGTCACGGAACCTCCCACCCCCTCCGCTGTCGCGTCTCTCCGCCCGACCCCGGGAGAGCTACCTCCCCCTACGATGATCGGACGCGCCGGGGGCGCGCCCCGGCCGCCCGTCCCGCTCGCCGAGGACGCAATCCGCGCGTCGCGCGCAGGATCCACGGGCCGACCCGGTGGAAGTGAACTCGGAAGTGGGTTAAGCGGGGACGCGCGCGGAGCCTCACCGCCTCGCGCGCACGTCGCGCGACGCCGTGACCGAGGAGCTGGAATGCAAGGAGACGCGGAACCGGGCTTCTCGTTCGACCTCGACGCGTTCCGCGCCGCGTACTCGCGCTTCCTCACGCCCGCGGACGGCGCGGCGCCGCGCATCCTGCTCACGGGCCATTCCCACCAGGCCTGGCCCGACGTGGCGCGCGACGCGCTCGTCGCGTGCTTCGACGACGCCGCGCGGCTCGTCGACGACAAGTGGGACGCCGCGGTGCTCCCGAAGCGCGCGGCGGTCGGCGAGGCGATCCTGGAGCGGATGGGCTTCGATCGCGGCGACGCCATCGCCTTCGGCCAGAACACGCACGAGCTCGTCTACCGGCTGATCACGGCGTTGCCTCTGCGCGAGCGGCCGCGGATCGTCACCACCCAGGGCGAGTTCCACTCGCTCAGGCGTCAGCTCGCGCGCCTCGGCGAGGAGGGCGCCGAGGTCGAGTGGGTGAGCGTCGAGCCGCGCGCGGCGCTGGCCGATCGGCTGCTCGCCGCGCTCCGGCCGGGCACCTCGATGCTGGCGGTCTCGGCCGTGCTCTTCGAGAGCGCGACGGTGGTGCCGCGGCTCGACGAGATCGTCGCGCGCGCGGCCGAGATCGGCGCCGTCCCGCTCGTCGACGCCTACCACGCCTTCAACGTCGTCCCGGTCGCGTGGGGCAGCGCCGCGCCTCAGGTCTTCGCGGTCGCGGGCGGTTACAAGTACGCGGCGATGGGGGAGGGGATCTGCTGGATGCGCGTCCCGCGCGCCTGCGCGCTGCGCCCTGTCTTCACCGGCTGGTTCGCCGACTTCGGCGCGCTTGCGGGCAGCGGCGGCGGCGTCGCGTACGCGCCGGGCGGCGCGCGCTTCGCGGGCTCCACGTTCGACCCCTCCGCGCTCTACCGCGCCGCCGCGGCGCTCGAGCACTGGGATCGCTTCGGCCTCACCGTCCCACGGCTGCGCGCGATCTCGCTCCGGCAGACCGGGCGCATCCTCGGCCTCCTCGACGCGGCGGGCCGCGCCGGCGACGTGATCTCGCCGCGCGAGCCCGAGCGGCGTGGCGGCTTCGTCGCCGTCCGCGCGGCGCGGGCGGGCGACGTCGTGGAGCGCCTCCGCGCCCGGCGCGTGCTCGTCGACGCGCGGCGCGACGTGGTCCGCATCGGCCCCGCGCCGTACCTCACCGACGCCGAGATCGACGAGGGCGTCGCGGCCCTCCTCGAGGAGCTCGGCCGCTAGCGCCGCGCGCCGCCCCAGAGGCCGGCGGCTCGCTCGCGCTCACGCTCACCCACGCCTCACTTCGCCTTGATCCCCGCACACAGCCCGCGGTACTTTCTGAATATGACTATCAACATCACGCGCAGCCAGCGGATGCTCGCATTCCTCTGTCTGGCTGCCGTGCTGCTGGGCGCTCCGCTCGCCCGCGCGGATCAGGGAGATCCGCCCGAGATCGAGGCGCAGCGGCTCGTGCACATCCTCGGGTACATCGGCGCCGACTACGGCGGCTCCGTCGCGAACGGCGTCGTCACGGTGCCTGACGAGTACGCCGAGCAGCTCTCGCTCGCCGCGGACGGCGCGAAGATCGCGGCGCGCATCCAGACCGCGATCCCCCCGGAGCGGCAGCTCGATCTCTCGGCGCGCGTCGCGAAGCTCCGCGAGCTGCTCGACCAGAAGGCGCCGCCGGCGGACGTCGTCGCGCTGATCACGGGCCTGCGCGCCGAGCTCGTCGGCGCCTTCCAGATCGAGGAGGCGCCGCGCGCCGCGCCGAACGCCGCGCGGGGCAAGAGCCTCTACCAGGAGCACTGCGCCACGTGCCACGGCGAGACCGGGCGCGCCGACACCGCGCGCGCGGCCACGCTCACGCCCCGCCCGGTGAACTTCCACGACCCCGAGCGCGGCGAGGCGATCGCCCCGTACCGCGTCGTGAGCACCGTCCGCTTCGGCGTCGACGGCACGGCGATGGTCCCGTTCACGTTCCTCTCCGACGCGGATCGCTGGGATCTCGCCTTCTTCATCACGGGCCTGCGCCACGCCGACGTCGCCCCCGCGCCGGCCGGCGTCGCGCCCGCCTACACGCTCGCCGAGCTCGCGGCCCGCACGGACGCCGATCTGCGCGCCGAGCTCCGGAGCGCCGGCGTCCCGGCCGACACCGAGGCCGCGGTGCTGGCCGATCTGCGGCTCCGCGCGCCGTACGAGGATCGCGCCGCCCGCACCCCGCTCGGCCTCGTCCGCGTGAAGATCGAGCGCGCGCGCCAGGCGATCGCGCGGGGCGATCGCGACGCGGCCCGCGGGAACCTCATCGACGCGTACCTCGAGGGGATCGAGCCGATCGAGGCCCCGCTCCGCGCCGCCGACGCCTCGCTCGCCGCCGCGCTCGAGGCGCGCAGCATGGAGCTCCGCGGCCAGCTCGAGCGGGGCGCCTCCCCCGCCGAGCTCGGCGCCGCCATGGACGCGCTGCTGCGCGACGTCGGCCGCGCCGAGTCGCTCCTGTCGCCCGCCGCGGCGCCGAAGAGCTTCGCGTCGACGGCCCTCTCGAGCGCCGGCATCATCCTGCGCGAGGGGGTCGAGGCCGCGCTCCTCATCGCCGCGCTCCTCGGGCTCGCCGCCCAGGCGGGGCTCGCGGACAAGCGGCGCTTCGTGCACCTCGGCTGGATCACCGCGCTCGGGCTCGGCGTCCTCACGTGGATCGCCTCTGCCCGCATCGTCGCGATCTCCGGGGCGCAGCGCGAGCTCATCGAGGGCGTGACGGCGCTCCTCGCGACGGCGGTGCTGTTCTACGTGAGCTACTCGCTGCTCGCGAAGCGCGAGGTCGCTCGCTGGATGAGGTTCCTGAAGACGCAGATCTCGCCGCGGCGCGCGGCGCTCTCGCTCTTCGGCGTCTCCATGCTCGCGGCGTACCGCGAGGCGTTCGAGACGGTGCTGTTCTACCAGGCCCTGCTCGCCTCGAACGCCTCCGCGACCGCGGCCCTGGCGGGCGCCGTGGGGGGCGCTGTGGTGCTCGTGGCCGTGGTCGCGGCCTACACGCGCGCCGGCAGGTTCGCTCCGCCGCAGGTCTTCTTCCGCATCTCCAGCTACCTGCTCTACGCGCTCGCGGTCATCTTCGCCGGGCAGGGCGTGGCCGCCCTCCAGATGGCCGGCAAGGTGCCTGTCCACGCGCTGCCCTTCGGCGGCGTGCCCGCCCTCGGCATCTTCCCGACCGTGGAGACGCTCGCGGCCCAGCTCGTCCTGCTGATCCTCGCGCTCGTCGGCATCCTCGCGGAGCGCCGCCACGCGAACACGGCGCCGAAGCCGCCTGCCCCGCCCGCCCAGGTCGCGCCCGGCCCCGCGGCGTGAGCGCCGCGCCGCGGAGCGCGTCGTCGAGGCGCTCTCCGCGGCCGCCCTCCGCGGCCGCTCAGGGCTCGCTGTGCACGCGCGGCGCTTCGGGGTACAGCGACCGGAGCCCGCGCCACGCGACGTCGGACGCGCTCTCCGCGGGCTCGGCGAGATCCCACTCCAGGTAGAGCTTGTCGCCGTCGTAGCAGCCGAAGCTCGTCGAGAGGCAGAGCAGCGGCTCGCGCTCGGTGGCGTACCCCGCGCGCGCGACGTCGTGCCCGTAGACGGCCACGCAGGCGTCCGGATCGAGCGCGCGCAGGAAGGCATGGGCGCGCTCGCTCGAGGTGCTCCGCGCCCAGAGCAGCGCGCCGAGCGTCCCCTGCAGGGTCATCTCCGTGAGCGGCACGTCGAGGAACCCGTCGAGCGGGAGCCGCTCCAGATCCTCGCGGCTCTGGATGCGCGCGTGCGGCGCGGCGTGGAGCATGACCATCCGGGCCGCGTGCGCGACCGCCACGAACGGCCACCCGCGGAACCAGCTCCGCATCGCCAGCGTGTCCTCCGGTCCGAGCAGGTCCTCGAGCCGCTGGGCCTCGTCTGGAAAGAACTTCGCCACCACGGGGCCGCCGACATGCGCATGCTCGTGGTTGCCAAGCAGGTAATGAACCCTACCCGGGTGGCGATCTGCGAGTCTCCTCGCCTTTTTCAACAAGGTCACGGAGTCGCCCCGGTAAAACGAACCCAGGTAATCAGGCCATTCGCCCTCATCGAGCTCGGGGCCGTGCACCAGGTCGCCCGTGACCACGAGCACCGCGCCGTCGCGGCTGGCCGCCGCCTGCTCGAAGATCTCGGCGATTCGCTCGAAATCCGCGACATTCCCCTGAAAGTCGGTGGCGACGATCAGTCTGCCCCGCTCGGGGAGGTCGACGACACGCTGCACGTCTCCAGCATAGCCGAACGCCCCTGCTTCTCCTCGCGCGAACTGAGCCCGCTCACCGTCACCGCGGCCCGGTCGCCGCACGTTGCTGCGCGGCGCGCAGTTCGCCAGATCATCCAGTTTTGCTGTATTGCTACAGCGCTACTGTCCATTGGCGGTCCTTCTGGCCCGGGCTAGGCTGCGTTGCTGTATGCAACACCGGAATCTTTCAGCGTGGGTCGACGAGGTCGCGCAGCAGACGCGGCCCGATCGGGTCGTCTTCTGTGACGGCTCCGAGGCGGAGAACCGGGCGCTGATCCAGGGGATGCTGAGCGACGGCACGCTCCTCGCGCTCAACGAGGAGAAGTACCCCAACTGCTATCTTCACCGGAGCGATCCGACCGACGTCGCCCGGACTGAGCACCTCACGTTCATCTGTAGTCGGGACAGGGACGACGCCGGCCCGACGAACAACTGGATGTCGCCGGACGAGGCGCCGCAGAAGGTCGGCCGGCTGTTCGACGGGGCGATGAAGGGGCGGACGATGTTCGTCGTTCCCTACCTGATGGGCCCTGTCGGATCGCCGTCGGCGAAGGTCGGAGTCGAGATCACCGACAGCCCCTATGTCGTGGCGAGCATGCGGATCATGACGCGCATGGGCCGGGTTGCGCTCGATGCGCTGGGCAGCTCCGAGGAGTACTGCCGGGGGCTGCACTCGCTCGGCGACCTGAGCCCGGAGCGCCGCTTCGTCTGCCACTTCCCCGAGGAGCGGCTCATCTGGAGCATCGGCTCCGGGTACGGGGGCAATGCGCTGCTCGGCAAGAAGTGCTTCGCGCTGCGCATCGCGAGCACGATGGCGCGCGACGAGGGGTGGCTCGCGGAGCACATGCTCATCCTCGGCCTGGAGGACCCGGAGGGCCGCGTGACGTACATCTGCGCGGCGTTCCCCAGCGCCTGCGGGAAGACGAACCTCGCCATGCTCGTCCCGCCCGCGTCCCAGAAGGGATGGAAGGTGTGGACCGTGGGCGACGACATCGCCTGGCTGCGGATCGGCCCCGACGGCCGGCTCTGGGCCATCAACCCCGAGGCCGGCTTCTTCGGCGTGGCCCCCGGGACGAGCTCGAGGACGAACCCGAACGCCCTGGCGACGCTCTCCCGCAACTCGATCTTCACGAACGTCGCGCTCACGCCGGAGGGGACGCCGTGGTGGGAGGGCTTCGATGGGCCGGCGCCGGCGGCGCTCACCGACTGGAGGGGCCGCCGCTGGACGCGCGACAGCAACGAGCCCGCGGCGCACCCGAACAGCCGGTTCACCTCGCCGGCGCGACAGTGCCCCTCCGTCTCACCGGAGTTCGACGCCCCGGCGGGCGTGCCGATCTCGGCCATCGTCTTCGGCGGCAGGCGCGCGCGGCTCGCGCCGCTCGTCTGCGAGGCGCGCGACTGGGCCCACGGGGTCTACCTCGGCGCGACGATGGCCTCGGAGACGACCGCGGCGGCCACCGGCAAGGTGGGCGTCGTCCGCCGGGACCCGATGGCGATGCGCCCCTTCTGCGGATACAACATGGGCGACTACTTCCGGCACTGGATCGAGCTCGGAGAGCGCCGCGCGGCGTTCCCGAGGATCTTCCACGTGAACTGGTTCCGGCAGAGCGACGCGGGCAAGCTCCTCTGGCCGGGCTTCGGCGAGAACCTCCGCGTGCTGCGCTGGATCGCGGCGCGCGTGGGCGGGGCGGCGGAGGGCCGCGAGACGCCGCTCGGGATCATGCCCGCGGCCGGGGAGCTCGACACCAGCGGCCTCGACGTGAACGACGAGGCGCTGCGCGAGCTCTTCGCCGTCGACCGCGACGCGTGGCTGGAGGAGGCGCGCGATCGCGAGACGTTCCTGGCGTCGTTCGGCGCCCGGATGCCGGAGGCGCTGCTCCGGCAGAACCGGGATCTCGCGGCCCGGATGCAGGCGTGAGCCCGCGCCGGCCGCCGCCGCGCGGCCGGCGTGGCCGACGGTAGCCCGAGGCTCCCACACGCGGCGCCGACGACGCGCGGTCCGCGCCGAGGCGAAGGGCTGCCGCCTTTGGCGGCGTGCGACGGCCGCCGAGCCGGAAGGCGCGCCGGGCGGGTCGCGCTACAGCCGCGCCTGTCCGTTTCTTGCTGAGCACGGTCGGGAGCGTCTTGACGCCGGTCCAGCTTGGCCCACACAGTTCCTTCAGAGAATTTTGAAAGTTCAATGAGCTCTTCAGCCGACATCCACCGTCAGGCGGAGCTGCTCGCGGCGGACGCGATCGGCGATGTCATCGAGCACTGGGGATTTCGCCGGGTGCTCGGGCGGATCTGGACCGTCCTGTTCATCGCGGGCGGCGCCCTGTCCGCCGCGGAGATCGGCGAACGCCTGCAGGTTTCTTCCGGCGCGATGAGTATGTCGCTGACAGAACTGCAGAGGTGGGGTGTAGTACGAAGGGTATGGAAACCGGGCGAGCGGAAGGAGTTCTTCGAGGCCGAGACGGACTTCTGGAAGATGATTTCCAAGGTGTTCGCCGAGCGCGAGCGGCTGATCGCCGACTCCGTGAGGGAACGGCTGGAGCGTGCTTCCGCGTTGCTCGAGGGCCTGCCGCCGACCGACGCGGCCAGGTTCAGCCTCGATCGGGTGGAGCGGCTCCTCTCGTTCGTGATCGTCGCGCAGACGGCGCTCGACGGGTTCATCAAGAGCAGGACCGTGGATTTCTCGCGGTTCGGGGATCTGGTCCGGTTCCCGATCCGCGCCGTGCGGTCCCGGCGAGGCGCATAGCGGGCTCGTGATTTCGGACGGCTCGACCGCTACGTGGGCCCCGCGCGGTGCGGGGAACAGCGTGCGCTCGTGCATCCAGGTGGAGATGGGATGACTGCGACAACAACGTTTACTGGGGCGGTCCAGCGGAGCGATGTCGTCTCGAGCCTCGGAGGCATGTGCGCTGGACGCGGGCTCGACTCGCTCGCCGCACGCCTCGCGGAGCTCCGGCGCCTGCTCGACGGGGACCTCGAGGATGTCGAGCGCGCGCTGTCGAAGGTCGGGCTGGACGGGGACACGCCGGCGCACCAGAGCGCGCGGCACCTGCTCGGGATCAGCGGCAAGCGGCTGCGGCCCATCTGCGTGGCCCTGGCCTCCCACATCGGCGGCGGGTTCAACGAGGCCGCGCGGACGTTCGCGGTGGCGGTCGAGCTCGTCCACAACGCGACGCTCCTCCACGACGACGTTGTCGATCTCGGCGACCGCCGGCGCGGCGCGGACGCGGCGCGCGTCATCTACGGCAACGCCGCGTCGATCTTCGGCGGCGACTACCTCCTGCTCGACGCGCTCTGCAAGATCCAGGCGGTGGGCATGCCCGACGTGCTCGAGCGGGTGCTCCAGGTGATCAAGGAGATGGTCATCGCGGAGGCGCTCCAGCTCGCGTCGCGCGGCCGCGTCCGCACGAGCACGAGCGAGTACTTCCAGATCGTCGACGGCAAGACGGCCTCGCTGTTCCGCTGGGCGATGTTCGCGGGGGCGCGCGCCGGCGGCGTGAGCGAGCCGCTCTGCAAGGCGCTCGAGGGTTTCGGCACGAGCCTCGGGGTCGCGTTCCAGCTCGTCGACGACGTCCTCGACTTCGCGGGCGATCCGGAGGCGACCGGCAAGGCGCTGCTCACGGACCTGCGCGAGGGCAAGATGACGTACCCGCTGCTGCTCGCCATGGAGCGCGACCGGGAGCTCACGCCCGCCCTCGAGGCGCACTGCGCGACGGAGGACGCGGCGGTCGAGCCCGAGCTCGGCCGGCGCATCGCGCGCATCATGGTCGAGAAGCACGTCGTGGACGACTGCCTGGAGCTCGCGGCGCGGCTCTGCGGGGACGCTGTGCGGAGCATCGAGCCGCTCCCGGAGAGCCCGGCGAAGGCGGCGCTCGAGGGGGTCGCGATGTCGACCCCCCGGCGGAGGCGGTGAGCGGCGATGACCATCTCCCTGATGCAACGCGCGGCGCCCGTGGACGACATGGCCGGGCGCGCCCGGTCGACGCGAGCGCAGGCGACGCGCGGAGGCGCCCGATGAGCCAGAACGTTTCCAGCCGGATCAGCGGCTTCTACAAGCGGTGCCTCGAGGATCGGCTCCGCGCGATCCAGGCGCTCGGCCTCCTCGACGAGGACGCGCTCGCGCACCTCGCGAGCGGGGGCGGGCTGCCGACGGCGGTGGCCGATCGGATGTGCGAGAACGTCATCGCGACGCACGCGCTCCCCCTCGGGCTCGCGCTGAACTTCCGCGTCAATCAGCGCGACGTGCTCGTGCCGATGGCGGTGGAGGAGCCGAGCGTGATCGCCGCCGCGTCGAACGCGGCGCGCATGGTCCGCCTGTCCGGCGGCTTCTCCGGCGAGGCGGATCCGCCGATCATGACCGCGCAGGTCCAGCTCGACGACGTGCCGGACGTCGAGGAGGCCGCGCGCCGGCTCACGGCGGCGCGCGAGAGCCTCCTCGCGGCAGGCGACGCGGCGATCCCGAGGATGGTGGCGCGCGGGGGCGGCTGCCGCGACGTCGAGGTGCGCGTCCTCTCGGCGGAGCTCGGCGTGCTCGTGGTGCACCTCTACGTCGAGGTCGGCGACGCCATGGGCGCGAACCTGGTCGACACCGTGGCGGAGGCGGTGGCGCCGCTCGTGCAGCGCATCGCCGGCGGGACGCTCGGGCTCCGGATCCTCTCGAACCTGACCGTCCGCCGCCTGGTCCGGGTGACGGCCACGGTCGGCGACGACGCGCTCGGCGGCGCGGACGTGGCGAGCGGCATCGCGCGGGCGAGCCGCTTCGCGGAGCTCGATCCGTACCGGGCGGCCACCCACAACAAGGGCTTCATGAACGGGCTCGACGCGGCCGCGGTCGCGCTCGGGCAGGACTTCCGCGCCATCGAGGCGGGCGCGCACGCGTACGCGGCGCTGAGCGGCAAGTACCGGCCGCTCAGCACGTGGGAGCGCGTGCCCGGCGGGCTCGTGGGCCGCGCAGAGCTGCCGCTCGCCGTCGGCACGGTGGGCGGCTCGACCGAGGTGCACGCCGGCGTGCGCGCGGCGCTGCAGCTCGTGGGCGCGAAGGGCGCGCGCGAGCTCGCGGTGGTGCTGGCCTCCGTCGGGCTCGCGTCGAACCTGGCGGCGCTGCGCGCGCTCGCGAGCGAGGGTATCCAGCGGGGCCACATGCGGCTCCACGAGCGGAAGCGCGGGCTCGCCGGCGCCCCGGCGGCGGGGAGCGGCGATGCCGCCGCGCCGGCGTCGGGCGAGGGCAAGCGGTTCGCGCCGGAGCGCGGCGAGGGGCAGCGCGCGGCGCAGGTGGAGGGCGGGACATGAGCCAGATGGAGCGAGACGAGGCGCCGCGCGGCGAGCGGCGCGCGGGCAGCGGCGCGATGTTCGACGGCATCGCCGAGCGGTACGACCTCCTGAACCGGATCATCTCGATGGGGCTCGATCAGGGCTGGCGGCGGCGCGCGGTGCGCTCGCTCGAGCTCGTCCCCGGCGCCACGGTGCTCGATCTGGCGACCGGCACCGCCGACCTCGCGATCGCGATCGCGCAGACGCACGACGTGAAGGTCATCGGGGTCGATCCCTCGCAGGGCATGCTCGCCGTCGGCCGCCGCAAGGTGGAGGCCGCGGGGCTCGCCGGGCGGGTCGAGCTCGAGGTCGGCGACGCGGAGCAGCTGCGGCTCGGCGACGCGAGCGTCGACGCGATCTCGATGGCGTTCGGGATCCGCAACGTCCCGGATCGCGCGCGGGCGCTCCGCGAGATGGCGCGCGTCACGCGGCCCGGGGGGCGCGTCGCGATCCTCGAGCTCAGCGAGCCGCGCGGGGGGCTCATGAGCAAGCTCGCGCGCTTCCACATCCACACGGTCGTGCCGTACATCGGCGGCGCGATCTCCGGGAGGGACGAGTATCGCTACCTGCAGGACTCGATCGCGAGGTTCCCCCCGCCGGACGAGTTCGCGGAGCAGATGCGCGGCGCGGGGCTGCGGGTGCTGCGCGTGGAGCCGCTCACGATGGGCGTCGTGTGCCTCTTCGTGGCGACGCCCGAGGGGGGCTGACGTGCCCGCGCGGGAAGGACGCGGAGGATCGCGGTGAGCGGCTCGAACCTCCACTCGGCCTGGGCTCAGCTCTTCGTCCGCGCGCTGGCGCAGGCCGGCGTGCGCGACGTGGTGCTCTGCCCGGGGTCGCGCTCCACGCCGCTCGCGCTCGCGGCGATGGAGAGCGGGGAGGTGCGGTGCCACGCGGTCATCGACGAGCGCGCCGCGGCGTTCTTCGCGCTCGGGCAGGCGCGCGTCACGGGCCGGCCCAGCGTGTTCGTCTGCACCTCGGGCACGGCCGGCGCTCACGCCCTGCCGGCGATCATCGAGGCGCACCAGAGCTTCACCCCGTTCATCGCGGTGACCGCCGACCGGCCGTGGGAGCTCGCCGACGCGGCGGCCTCGCAGACCATCGATCAGATCAAGCTCTTCGGGGACCACGTCCGTCACTTCGCCGAGATCGGGCTGCCGGATCCGTCGCCGCTCGCGCTGCGCGCCGTGGCGCGCATCGCGGCCCAGGCGGTCTCGCGCGCGCTCTCGCCGACGCCGGGGCCGGTCCACATCAACGCGCGCTTCCGCAAGCCGCTCGAGCCGGTCGAGGTGGCCGGGCCCGAGCCGTGGCAGGCCGAGTGGGAGGCGCTGATGCGCCGCGCCGGTCCGCGGGTCGTGTCGGCCCGCGCCGGCGTCGACGCGCGCGCGCTCGACGAGATCGCCGCGCGCTGCGCGCGCGCCGAGCGGGGGCTCATCGTCTGCGGCCCGGCCCCGAGCCGTGAGGACGACGCGCGGGCGCGCCGAGCGGTGCTCGCGCTGTCGCGGGCGACCGGCTTCCCGGTGCTCGCCGAGGGCACCAGCCAGATCTACTTCGGCGGCGTCGCCGACGGCGTCGTGATGCCGGCCTCGTTCGATTCGTTCCTGCGGGCGCCCGAGTTCCGCGCGGCGAACGCGCCGGATCTTCTCCTCGAGATCGGCGCCCCGCCGACCTCGTCCGGGTACGCGACCTACATCGCCGAGCACGCGGGCTGCCGCCGGTTCGTGGTGTCTCCGCACGGCTGGAACGATCCGACGAGCGCCGCGGCCGCGCTCGTCATGGCCGAGCCCGTCGACGTGTGCGAGGGGCTCGCGGCGCGCCTCGCCGGGGCGGCGGGGGACCTGGGGCGCGCGCGGAGGGAGTGGGCCGCGTCGTTCGCGCGCGCCGGCGAGCTCGCGGCGGCGCTGGCCGCGCGCGCG
Organism: Sorangium sp. So ce119; assembly: GCF_051524405.1. Lineage (NCBI taxonomy): Bacteria > Pseudomonadati > Myxococcota > Polyangiales > Polyangiaceae > Sorangium > Sorangium sp. So ce119. Next base: position 2,985,679 of record NZ_CP150310.1, read on the forward strand.
TGCGCCGGGGACGAGCTCACCGAGGGGGAGGTCGCCCGTGCGGTGGCCGGCGCGTGCCCGGAGGGCTCGCTGCTCGCGATCGGCAACAGCATGCCGGTGCGCGATCTCGATACGTACTGCCCGCCGTCGGGGCGCGCGCTGCGCGTCCTGCACCAGCGCGGGGCGAGCGGGATCGACGGCCTCGTGTCGGCGGCGGCCGGCGCCCGCGCGGCCGCGGCAGAGCCGGTCACGCTGCTGCTCGGCGACCTCAGCCTGCTGCACGATCTGACCGGCCTGCTCCTCGCCGCGAAGGTGGCGGGGGAGCGCGGCGCGCCGCTCGTCGTCGTCGTGGTCCAGAACGACGGCGGCCGCATCTTCGAGCACCTCCCGATCGCCGGGCGAGGCGCCGATCTGCTCGACCGCGGCTTCACGATGCCGCAGCACCTCGATTTCGCGCCCGCGGCGGCGATGTTCGGGCTCACGTACGAGCGCGCCGGCACCGCCGAGGGGCTCGCCCGCGCCCTCGCCGCCGCCCACCAGCGGCCTGGCGCGACGCTGATCGAGGCGGTGGTTCCGCCCCACGACGGCGCCGCCCGCGTCGCGCGCCTCTGGTCCGATGTCCGCCGCGAGGTCGCCGCGCTGATCGGCGCGCCGTCGGCGGCCGATCTCCAGCCTTCATGAGCGGCGCGCGCGCCGACAACCCGAGCTTGCGGAGGGAGAGGGAGCCACGGTCATGAGCCAGGTCAACGCGAACAGGAGTTCCGGCGCCGAGGACCTCGCGCGCGAGGCCACCGCGCGGCGCGGGAGCGATCGCTCCGCCGCGGGCGGGCGACGTCGCCGCCGGCAGGGGAGGGGAACATGAGCGCGGCGGCGGCCTCCCAGGCGGCCGGGGCGGCGGTCGCGGCGGGCGTGCGGCCGGGCTCGTTCCGGGCGTGGCTCCTCGCGTGCCGGCCGGCGACGCTCACCGCGGCGCTCGCGCCGGTCATGGTCGGCACGGCGGTCGCTTACGCGCTCGGCGGTATGCGGCTCGGCTCGGCGCTGTCGGCGCTCGCGGGCGCGATGCTCATCCAGATCGCCACGAACTTCGCGAACGACGTGTTCGATCACGAGAAGGGCGCCGACACGCACGAGCGGCTCGGCCCCACCCGCGCCGTACAGGCGGGGCTGCTCACGCCGCGCCAGGTGCGCGTCGGGCTCCTCGTCACGATCGCCCTGGCGCTGCCGTTCGGGGTGCACCTCGCGCTCGTGGGCGGGTGGCCCATCGTGGCGATCGGCGTCGCGTCGATCCTCTCCGGCGTCGCCTATACCGGAGGCCCGTATCCGCTCGGCTATCACGGCCTCGGCGACGTGTTCGTGTTCGTGTTCTTCGGCCTCGTCGCCGTCTGCGGGACGGCGTTCGTCCAGCTCGGCTCGGTCCCGCCGCTCGCATGGGCGGCGGCGGTGCCCGTCGGCGCCCTCGCCACCGCCGTGCTCGTCGTCAACAACGTCCGCGATCGCGACACCGACGTCGTCGCCGGCAAGCGCACGCTCGCCGTCCGCTTCGGCCGCAAGGCGGGCGTCCTCGAATACGCGATGCTCCTCGCGGTCGCCTACGCCGTCCCCGTGGCGCTCGCCGTGAGCGAGGGCCGGCCGTGGACGCTCCTCGTGTTCGCGACGTTCCTGCGCGCCGTGCGCCTGCTCCAGGTGCTGGCGACGACCGACGGCCGCCCGCTCAACGAGTGCCTCGCCGGGACGGCGAAGCTGCTGCTCGCCTACGCGCTGCTCTTCTCGCTGGGGCTCGCCGCGGGGCTGTAGCGAGCATGCGCGTCGCCGCCGCCAGCCTTGAGCTCGTCGAACTCGAGGGCGCGCGCCGGGGTCTCGTGCTGTCGATCACGGACGAGGACGGGCGCGTGGGCGTCGGCGAGGCCACGCCGCTCCCCGGCTTCTCGCCCGAGTCGGCCGACGACGACCAGCGCGCGCTCGCCGAGCTGCCAGGGGCGCTCGGCCCGATCGATCTGCCCCGCGACGCGCCGGCCGCGGGCGCGGCGCCGGCGGCGACGGTGCTCGCGATCCAGCGCGCGCTCGCGCCGCTGTCCTCGCGGCTGCGCGGCGCTCCGGCGGCGCGCTTCGCGCTGGAGACGGCGCTGCTCGACCTGCTCGGCCAGCGCCTCGGCGTCCCGGTCTCCGCGTGCCTCGGCGGGCACCGGCGCTACGAGGAGGTCCAGGTCAACGGGCTGCTCACGACGTCGGCCGCGCTGCCGGAGATGCTCGATCGCGCCCGCGCCCTCGCCGGGCGCGGCGTCGGGGCGATCAAGGTGAAGCTCCGCTCCCGCGGGCAGGAAGGCTTCGCGCGCGATCTCGAGGCGCTGCGCGCGCTCCGGCGGGAGCACCCGGCCGTCGAGCTCCGGCTCGACGCGAACGCGGCCTGGTCGCTGGACGAAGCGCCCCGCCGGCTCGGCCTGCTCGCGCCGCTCCGCCCCCGCTTCGTCGAGCAGCCGGTCGCGCCGGAGCTGCTCCACCACCTCGGCGCGTGCGAGGTCCCGTGGGCGGCGGACGAGTCGCTCGCGGTGGAGGGCATGCCGGAGCGCCTTCTCGACGCGGAGGGCTGCGCCGCGTTCATCCTGAAGCCGGCGATGCTCGGGCTGCTGCGCGCGCACGAGCTCGGCTGCAGGGCGCAGGCGCGCGGCCTCGACGCCGTGGTGACGCACCTCTTCGACGGCCCCATCGCGCTCGCCGCCGCGTGCGAGCTCGCGCTGTCGTTGCCGCGCGCTCCGCTCGCGTGCGGCCTCGACGCGCACGCCGGCCTGGAGGCGTGGCCCGCGGTCCGCGTCCCGCAGCTGCGCGAGGGCGGCCTGATCGGGCCCAGCGATCGGCCGGGCCTCGGGGTCGGACGATGGAGGGCCTGAGCCTCCTCGACGCCGTGCGCGACCCCGCGGTCGCGGCGCGGACGGCGCTCGTGCACGGCGGCGGCGACGCGGACACGCCGCCCGCGCTCGACGTCCCCGGCCTCCGCGTCGGCCCGGGCGGCGCCCTCCGCTTCGGCGACCTGGCTCCCGCGGTCGGCGCCGTATGCGCGCGGCTCGCCCGCGCGGGGGTGGGGCAGGGGGCTCGCGTGGCGCTCGTCGCCCCGAACGCGCTCGGGACCGTCGTCGTCCTCCACGCCCTGCTCGCGCTCGGCGCCGTCCTCGTCCCGATCCACCCGCGGCTCACGACCGCCGAGGCGAGGCTCCTGATCGACGACGCGCGGCCGGACCTCGTGCTCCGCGAGCCCGAGCTCGCCGCCCTGCTCGACGACGCCGGACGGGAGCTCGCCGCGCGTCGCGAGCGCGGGCCGCGCGCCGCCGAGGCCCTCGAGATCGCCCGGGAGGCCGGCGTCGTACCGCCGGATCCCTCGGGCGATCTCGCCATCGTCTACACCTCGGGCACGACCGGGCGCCCCAAGGGCGCGGTGCTCCCGCGCCGCGCGTTCCTCGCCGCGGCCGAGGCGAGCGCGGCCAACCTCGGCGTGCGCGACGACGATCGCTGGCTGCTCTGCATGCCGCTCTGCCACGTCGGGGGCCTCTCGATCGTGACGCGCTGCCTGCTCGCGCGGCGCGCCGTCGTCCTCGTGCCCCGCTTCGATCCCGTCGCGGTGCTGGCCTCGATCGCGCGCGACCGCGCGACGCTCCTCTCCGTCGTGCCGACCATGCTGCTCGCGCTGCTCGAGGCCGACCGCGACAACGTCCTCGCCCGGCTGCGCGCGGTGCTCGTCGGCGGCGCGGGCGCTCCGGAGCGGGCGCTCGACGAGTGCGCGCGCCGCGGCGTCCCCGCGCTCACCACCTACGGCCTCACGGAGGCGTGCTCGCAGGTCACCGTCCAGCGCCCGCGCGATCCGCGCACGCGCGAGCCGGGCTCCGGCGCGCCGATCTCCGGCGTCGAGCTGCGCATCGCGGGCGCCGGCAGCGACGGCGTGGGCCGCATCGAGATCCGCGGCCCCGTGCTGTTCCGCGGCTACTACCGCGGCCCGGAGCGCGCGCCGGAGCTCCTCGTCGACGGCGCGGGGTGGTTCAGCACCGGGGATCTCGGCGCGGTCGACGCCGCCGGGCGGCTGCACGTCGCCGCGCGCCGGAGCGATCTCATCGTGACCGGCGGCGAGAACGTCTACCCCGCCGAGGTGGAGCAGGTCCTCGCGTCCTGCGCGGGCGTCGCGGGCGCGGTCGTGTTCGGCGTGCAGGACGAGCGCTGGGGCGAGGTCGTCGCCGCGGCGATCGTCCCCGACCACGGGGCGCCCGGCGCGCTCGACGGCGCCGCGCTCCCGCCCGCGCTGCTCGACGACCTCGCGGCCGCCGCCGCGGCGCGGCTCGCCCCGCACAAGCGCCCGCGGCGCCTCTGCGCCGCCGCGGCGCTCCCGCTCACCGCCGCGGGCAAGCTCGATCGCGCCGGCGCGGCGGCGCGGTTCGCGGCCGCGCTCGCCCCGTTCCCGCCGCGCTAGCGGGGCGCCGCGCCGGAGCCGTCGCCCGGCGCGGTGAGCCCCAGCGCGTTGCGCAGGTCGTCCGGGAGCGGACGCGGAACGAAGCGCGCGCCATCGATGCACACGTGCACCGTCTGCCCGACCGCGGCGATCCCGCCCGCCGTCGTCACGCGGTAGCCCACCGTGAACGACGTATCGCCGAGCTTCGGCGCGAGCACCTCGACCTCGACGGCGTCGCCGAACCGGAGCGGCAGCAGGTAGTCGGCCTCGGCGTGGACGAGCGGCAGCTTGAGCGCGCCGCCCGCGATCAGGCCCGGGACGTCGATGCCCCGCTCCTTCAGCGCGACCATGTACGCGTCGCTGAAGTATTCGAGGACCCGCGGGTAGAAGACGATGCCGGCCGCGTCGACGTCCTGGAAGCGCACGGCGCGGCGCTCCACGGCGAGGCGCGGCGCGGTCTGCTTGAGCTCATCGACGCTGAACGCGCGCTTCATGCGCGGCAGGCTAGCGCAGGCGGCGCCGCGCGCGTCGCGCGGAAAGCCGCGCGCCGCCGCACCCGCGCGCCCGGCCTCCGGCGTGAACGGCGACCGCGCTGGCAGAGCAGGCCCTCGTCGCGTGGCCGGCCCTGTCCCTTTCTGCTCGCCGCCGCCCGTTCCGCGGTCCATGCTCGCCCCCGATGGCTGACCGATGTCCCGGCGGCCTCGGGGTCGGGTCCCGCAGGCCGGGGCGCGCCGCCGCGGAGGACCGCCAGAGGTGCGCGAAGCGACGTCGCGGGACAGCGGCGCCGCGCGGCCGCGCCGCGGTCGCAGCGCTCGCTTGCCTCCTGGCGGCGTGCTCCGCGGTCGCGTGCGAGTCTGCGCCGACGTCGACCCCGACGCCGACGCCCTCCCAGAGCCCGCCCCTCGCCTCGCTCGCGGCGCTGCCGCGGCCTCCGTCCGCAGAGACCCCGGCGCCGACCGGCGCGGCGCATGCGTCGAACCCGCTCGGCCTCCCGGCGTATCCGGTCAAGCTCGATCCAGGCCGCCGCGTGTTCACCTTCTCGGATCGGATGCTCGCCGGGGCCAGGCTCGGATCGACGCTCGTGCTGTACGCCGCGACCGTGGTCGGCTTCGAGGGCGACGATCTGATCATCGAGGCGAAGGGCGGCCCTTCCTACAAGGTCCACCCTGGCTACGTCGTCCCCGTGCCCGACGTGCCCCGCCTCCGTCCCCACGATCCGGTGCTCACGGAGTGGAACGGCGTGATGAAGCACGCCGTCATCACCCGCTTCGTGAAGGACAAGCTCGAGGTCCGCTACACCGACATGGACCCGCGCACCCCGCTCGCGCAGCTCAAGGGGGTGCGCTTCGTGGTGCAGACCGAGGGGCTCGTCCCTGGCAACTTCGCGGCATGGAAGGACGGCGAGACGTGGCGCCACGTGCTCCTCGTGTCGCGGCTCGGCGGCCCCGCGGCCGACCCGGGCGCCGTCCTGACGTCGCTGGCCAGCAGCTCCGCGCGGTGGTTCGCCCTCGGTTACGGCGGCGCGGCCCTGATCGCCGACGAGTCGGCGCTGCGACCCATCCCGATCAAGCCGCAGCTCAAGATCGGGGCGAGCGTCTGGGCCGAGTGGGTGGGCACGCTGCGCCCCGCGGTCGTGCAGAGCGCCGAGGAGACGGGCCTGTACACCGTCAAGTTCGAGCGCGCCGGGAGGCCCATCACCGTCGGCTGGGGGTTGCTCACGCCGCCGCGCGGCCCGTAGACGCAGGCGCACAGCACGGCGGCCAGCGCGGCGCAAGTGCGCAAGTCGCTACGCGTTTTCGCCACTCAGGGACAGTGGTAAGCGCTGTAGTATGGATCTCAGGAGCGCATGGCTGGCGACGCGACAATGGGTCCCGTTCGCCGTCAGGACCATGGCCTATGGCACTGTCTCTCTGACGCTGGGTCCCCTCACGCCGCGGCGCTCGGCGAGCCTCTGGGCGATGCGCCGCTGGTGCCAGTCGAGCGCGCGCGCACTCGATATCGACGTCGAGGTGAGCGGCCTCGAGAACGTCCCTTCCGGGGTGTTCGTCTACTGCTCCAACCATCAGAGCGTGCTCGACATCCTGGCCCTCGGCGCCGTGCTCCCGGGCGATTTCAAGTGGGCGGCGAAGCGCTCGCTCATGAAGATCCCGTTCCTCGGCTGGCACCTCCAGCTCGCGGGCCACGTGCCGGTGGATCGCACGGTCGGCACCCGCGCAGCGGCCGAGGCGATCGCGCGGTTCGAGCAGGTGCTCCGGGAAGGCAAGCCACTGCTCGTGTTCCCGGAGGGGACGCGCAGCGAGGACGGCGTGCTCCGGTCGTTCAAGAACGGCGGGTTCTACGCGGCCGTCCGCGCGGGCGTGCCCGTGGTGCCGGTCGCCATCGACGGCACGCACCTGCTCATGAAGAAGGGCGCCATCGACACGGGCGACGGCACGATGCGGCGCGTCCGCGTCCGGATCGGCGCGCCGCTCACCGTGTCCCCGGACGGCCGCGAGGGCGCGCGGGTGAACGACCTGCGCGAGCGCGCCCACGCCGCGGTGAGCGAGCTGCTCCGATCGATCGGCGGCCGCGTGGAGGCGCCGGCCGGCGCCGCGACGGCCTCGGAGCCGCCGGCGAGCGGCGTCCAGACCGAGCAGGCGCCCGGCTGACGCGCCGGCGCGCCGCCCCGGATCAGTCGCAGAGGCTCGGGAGCGCCTCGATCTCGTCGAACAGCTCGGCGTAGTCGTCGATGCGCCGGCCCCCGTACGCGTCGTCGTCGAACTGGTAGAACACGCGCCGGCCGAGGGGCATGACGCCGGCGTTGTCGTAGGCCTCGGCGTCGGTCTTCGTGTTGCCGAACGCCCAGGCGAGCCGCATCTCCCTTGTGTCGAAGAGCTGCTGCAGCTCCGCGGTCTTGTACTCCGCGGCGCTCTGGCCCAGCGCGCCGGTCAGGCCGAGCGTCGTGTGCACGATGCCGGGCGGGAAGCCGTAGGCCTCGAGGAAGTCGCGCGTGCGCTGCACGAGCCACTCCGGTCGCGCGGTCAGGTACATCGGGCGGTAGCCCTTCGACGTGAGCAGGTGGAACGCCGCCGTGGCGTGCGGGTGCACGTCGGGCAGCAGGCCGGTGAGCAGGGTGGTGAACTCCTCCGTCTCCGTGCCGGTGAGCGTCCCGTCGACGTCGCTCACGAACATCGGCGTCCCCCGGGGGACGACCTCGATGAAGAGCTCGGCGCTGGAAAGGTCGCCGCGGACGACCAGGTGGACCCGGTGCCTGCCCGGACCGAGCCGCTGCGCTTCGGGGATCTGGAAGTAGACGCGGCCGCCGCTGTCGCTGACCCCCTCGACCTCGGCGTGCGCCGAGTCGCCTTCCGTCGTTGTCGCCGAGCCGAGGCGCTCCCAGGCGCCGTCGCAGCCGCGGAGCAGGTAGATGTCGACCCGCTCGCCCTTGAGGTCCTTGTCGGTGAGCCCGTAGGCGAACTTGCCGAGGATCCACTGCGGATCATCCGGGGCCAGGTAGAGGTCGCGCCCGCGGTGGTTCGGGCTCCCCGCGGCCGAGATGATGTACGAGGTCGGGTGGTTCCATGAGAGCTCCTCGCCGGGATCCGGCGGCGCCGCGTTGCACGCCGGAGGCGGGCCACAGAGGACGACGCCCGGACCCCCGCCGCTCGAGTCATCGCCGCCATCGCCGTCGTCGCCGTTCGAGACATCGCCGCCCGCCGACAGCTCACCGCCGTCGCCGCTCGAGTCGTCGCCGCCGCTGCCGCCCTGGTCTTCTCCGCCGTCCGTCGACCCGCCGTCGCCGCCACCCTGGCTCGATGTATCGCCGCCCGTCGGCTCGTCGCCCGGCGCCCTCCCGAGCGTCGCGTCGGCCGAGCCGCAGCCGATCGCGAACGCTGTTGTGGCCATGACAAGAAGAATCTTGATGTGCATCGCGCCCGAGTGTGGCCGAGTCGCCCCCGATAGAACAACGGCCTTTCGGGGGCCCGACGACCTCGCTGCGGTCGCGTTCGGCCCTTGCGTGCGGGCCGGACTCCGGGCAATCGTAGCTGCCCCAACGATGCCCAAGCCCAGCCCGAAGTTGCTGCTCCGCCACGCCGGCGACTACCTCAAGGCTCACCCCGAAGAGATCGTGAGGGCGCTGCGCGGCGCGCTCGGCCTGCGCTTCGGCGTCCCGATCGATGCGCTGCGCTATCTGGCGCGGGAGCTCAGCGGCGGAAAACGTGCGCCGAAGGACATCGTGATCGAGGCCGCGCCGCCCGGCCTCCGCCTCGCGCTCACCGTGAAGGCCATGGGCGCCCCGATCCGGGCCTCGTTCGCCGTGTACGCCGAGGAGCTCGATGTATGCGCGGACGCCATCCGCGTCGGCCTGCGGATCGCCGACCTCAAGCTCCACGTGATGGGCGACGAGAGCTCGCCCATCGCCGGGCTCATTAATTCGGGGGCGATCGATCTGAACAAGCCCGGTAACTTCGTGTCCTTCATGCCAAAGCGGCCAGCCGCGCTGATCGACGCGAAGGACGACAGGATCACCCTGGATCTGCTCAAGATTCCGGCGATCGGCGGCAACCCGATGGTCGCCCGCGCGCTGCGCATCTGCGCGCCGGTGCTCGGCGTTCGTGCGCTGAAGACCAAGGATGACCACCTGGACGTGCACCTCAAGGCCACCCCCTCCGGGGTCCCCGCGGCGATCGCCGCGGCGCGCGCGGGCGTCTGAGGCCCTTTCCGGTGAGGGCTCTCGCCCGCTAGACTGAGGCGCGCATGTCTCGGCTCCCAGAGCCCGCGCCGGCCGCGCTCTCGCTTCAGTTCCTCGCCGAGATCGCGTCCGGGGCGACCACCCGCGTCGATCTCTGCCGATCGGTCGGTCCGAACCGGCCAGGGGAGCTGCTCGCCGTCAAGCGGCTGCACCCGCACTTCGCCGAGGATCCGGCGGTGTCCACCCGGTTCTTCGACGAGGTGCGCACGACCGCGGCGCTCAAGCACCCGAACGTCGTCGAGGTCGCCGGCTGGGGGAACGACGAGCAGGGGTCGTACTTCGCCGTCGAGCTCGTGCAGGGCGTGAGCCTCGCGCGGCTCATGAAGACCGTCTTCGACACGGGCGAGGTCTTCTCCGAGCGGCTCGTCGTCCACATCGGCGCGACGCTCTGCCGCGGGCTCGCCGCGGCGCACGAGCTCCGCTCGCCGGCCGGCGAGCTGCTCAACCTGGTGCACCGCGATCTCACGCCCGGCAACGTGCTGGTCGGCTTCCAGGGCGAGGTGAAGATCGCCGACTTCGGGCTCGCGAAATCCTCGCTCCGCGTCATGACCACGGCCGTCGGGGCGCGCCGGCGCGTGACGACCTACATGGCCCCGGAGCAGGCCCGCGGGGGCCCCGCCGACAAGCGCTCCGACCTGTTCTCGCTCGGCGTCGTGCTGTTCGAGCTCTTCTCGGGCAAGCACCCGTGGCCGTCGTCCAGCGACTACGAGCTCCTCCGGGCCCTGACGACGCAGCCCGCGGCCGACCTGCGGGAGCTCCGGCCGAAGATCGACAAGGAGCTCGTGGCGATCGTGATGCGCTGCCTCGAGAAGGACGCGTCGTCGCGCTTCCAGAGCGCGGACGACATCCTCGCGCGGCTCGAGGGCTGGCTGCGCAGCCATGGGTACCTCGAGGGCAACGAGGAGGCGCTCGGCCGCTTCGTGCGGCGCAACGCGATGAGGCAGATGCGCTGGTTCGAGCGCGCGGTCTCCGGCGGCTTCGCGGGCGTCGACAAGGCGCCGCGCCCCTCGCTCTCGGCCACGACGGCGATCCCGCGCCGGCCCCTCGTCGACGCCGCGCGCGACAGGGGAGCGGGCGCCCCCGACCGGCTCCGCACCGGCGGCGCGGAGCGCGCTCAGGAAGCGGCGCGCGCACAGGAGCGCGTCCACGAAGACGAGCCGACCGACTTCGACTCGCGCGGCGGCGTCACGTCCTCCCCCTTGCCCTCGAGCGCCACGACCCGCCGCGTAGACATCGCGGACGAGGGCGCGCGCCTGCGCGGACCGCTGTCGTCCGACGCGGCCGACGAGAAGACGGTCGTCGTCGGGGGCAACGGCCGCGGGCGCGCAGACCCCGCGTCCGCCAGCTCCGTCAGCGGACGACATCGCAACAGCCAGCCGTCGTACGGCTCGATCACCTCGCTGGACAGCGAGCCCCGCCCGCCGTCCGCGAGGCCGCCGCAGCCCGAGCCGCCGCGCTCGACGACCGCGGTCACGTTCTCCGCGGAGCGCGACGCGGCGGCTGCCGCGCCGGCGCACGGCGCGCCGGAGGGCGAGAAGCAGCTCGACGTGGAGGTCGACCGCCTCACGACCGAGGCGCTGCGGCTCCGCGAGGAGGCGCGCTTCGCGGTCGCGCACGCGGAGCGCAAGCTGGCGGTCGCCAAGGTGGCGGCCCACATCTCGTCGATCGCCGCCGAGGCGCTGCGCCTCGCCGCGAGCTCCGGCGCAGAGCGCGCGTCGCGCCGCCTCGACGAGGCGCTCACGCTCGAGCGGGCGATGCACAAGGTCATGTCGGCGCCGCTCACGCTCGCGTCCGAGGCGGCCGCTGGACCTGTCGCGTGGGGCAACGAGCAGCACGCGATCCTGGCGCAGCTCGGCCTGGAGCACCTGGCGTCGCCCGCGACGTCGCGGCCCCCGGACCTCGGCCCGCCCCCGCAGAGCCCTCCTCCCGCGCCCCAGGACCCGATCGCGGCCCCGCGGATCGCGCCCCCGGCCCCGCGGACCGCGACCGCGGCCCCCGCGAGGGGCGCCGCCGCCGGGACCGCCGCCGCGCCGCCTATCGTCCAGGGCGGCGCGTCCGGCGTCGACGTGCCGAGCAGTCCGCCCAGCTCCGTGGAGGCGATCGCGTTTCAGGCGAGCGTCCGGCCGATGCTCCTCGGCGTGCCGCGCACGATCGTCGTCGCCGTCGCGGCGGCGGCGTTCGCGGCGTTCGTCCTCCTGGCCTGGCTCTATTCCTGAAGCGCCGTCCCGGCGCTCGCCGTCGCGCTCCGCTGCGCCTCCGCCGCGCGGGCGCGGCGCGCCGAGACGTCGCTTGATCCCGGCGGGGAACGGCGGCTACCGTCCTTGATCATGAGCGAGCAAGGCGACTGGGTGCTGATCGGCCTCGACGAGAACACGGCGCGCCGGCAGGGGATCCCCGCGCGCATGCCGGTGCCTCGGGGCGAGTTCGAGGGGCTGGCCGACAAGGGGCTCAGCATCGACGCCGCCCGCAAGTGGATCAAGGACTTCCTCACGAACTCCGAGCCCGGCAAGAGCGGCGTCTGGCGCAAGCAGAACAGCACGCTCGTCTCGCAGTTCGAGGCCTTCCTCGACAAGGCGCCGGTCTGGGAGCGCGCGCAGAAGGCGTTCGGGGAGCGCGACTACGAGAAGGCGATCTCGGCGCTCAAGCGCATCGTCACCATGGATCCCGACGACCACGCCGCGCGGCTGAACCTCGCCTCGGCGCAGGCGAACATGGGCGATCACCCCGCGGCGCTGAAGAGCTTCCAGGCGATCCGGAAGACGTTCCAGGGCGACGCCGACTACCACGTGGCGGTCGGGCAGGTGCACCTGGCGATGCAGAAGAAGGACGCCGCGCTCGACGAGATGGTCCTCGCGCTCGAGGCGAAGCCCGACTGCCAGCCCGCGCTCGACGCGATGGTGCAGCTCGGGGTGCTCGTGCCGATCTACGAGAACCCGCGCGACGCCGCCTCGCTCGTCTACGTCCGCTCCGACGCGGTGCTCGAGTACCTCACCGGCCAGTGGGACGCGGCGCCGCGCGACGGCGCTTTCTACCTGGAGCAGCTCGCCTACCACGAGCGCGAGAACCGCCACGACGTCGCGCTGGCCGCCGCCGAGCGCGCCGTCGCCGCGGCGGAGGGCGCGAGCGTCGAGCGCGCGCAGCTCGCGCGGATCGCCGCGCTCCGCGCGCTCGGGCGCCTCGACGAGGCGCTCGCCGCGGCCCAGGCCTACGCGAAGGACGCGCCGTCCTCGTCGGGCGCGTGGGTCGAGCTCGCGAAGTGCCTCGCGCAGGCCGGTCGTGGCGAGGAGGCCCCCGCCGCGATCGAGCGCGCGCTGGAGGGCGACCCCGGCGACCTCGCCGCGCTCTCGCTCCGGTTCTGGCCGAGCGATCCCGCGGACATCCAGAAGGTCAACGAGGCGATCCCCGCGCTCGCCGCCTTCGTCGCGGCGCACCCCGAGAGCGCCGGCGCGCGCCGCTCGCTCGCCCGCGCCGAGCTCGTCGCGGGCCGCATCGACGACGCGCTCGCCGGCTTCGCGTCGGCCGTCGCGCTCGCGCCCGAGGACGACGACCTCAGGGCCGAGTACTGGAGCGAGCTCGGCAAGCAGCAGCGCTACCCGGACATCATCGCCGACGCCGCGAAGCTCTCGGATCTCGCGAAGCGCGACTGGAAGCTGCGCTGGAACGAGGCCGAAGCCTACGCGGCCCTCGGCAAGAACATCGAGGCGCGCGCGGCGTTCTCGGCGATCAACTTCGACGAGTCGCTGCACGTCGACGTGCGCCGCCGGGCCAAGCGCGCGGTCAAGACGATGGACGAGACGCCGCCGGTCGTGACGTGAAGCGAGGGCGCCGGCGGCGCGCGCTCAGAGCGAGCCGGAGACGCCGAGCCCGAGGGTGTCGGCCGAGACGATCGGCTTGACCGACAGCGAGACGTCGTTGCGGACGAGCTTCTTCTCGGGCGCCGCGATGCCGCCGATGAACATGGCGGCGCCGGCGACCTGGGCGAGCCCGTCGATCATGAGGATGAAGACGCCACCGCCCTTGGCGTCCGCGGTGCCGATGGTGATGAAGGGGCCGGCGAGCGGGATGTAGAGCGGCATGTAGCTCGCTCCGCTGCCGCCCTGGGCGCGATCGTCGGCCTCCGCGACGAGCCCGACCATCGCCGAGAGCACGTAGGTGACGCCGAACGTCACGGCGCCGCCGATGACCAGCCCGCGACGCGCCCTCGGCTCGACGCGGTAGCCCTCCGGGATGGCCTGCCCTTCCTCGTAGTTCATGATCCTCGGCCCGATGGGGGGAGCGCCGGGCGGCGGTGGGTAGCCGGGGGGCGGCCCGTACCCGGGGGGCGGGTAGCCGGGGGGCGGCGCGTACCCGGGGGGCGGGTAGCCGGGGGGCGGCGCGTATCCAGGCGGCGGGTAGTAGCCGGGCTGCTGCCCGTAGGGGGCGGGAGCGCCGTACGGCGCGGGGGCCCCGTACGGGGCGGGCTGGGCCTGGGCGGAGCCCGGAGGGGCGGACGCGCTCGCCGGTGCGGACGCCGCAGGAGGCGCCTGCGCGAAGGCGGAGGAGGCGCTGAGCAGGAGTGCGGCCAGAGGTGCTGCGCTGGCGAAGAGAGCTCGCGAGAGGTGCGCGGTGGCGTCCTGTCCGGGATGAATTCGCATGGTCAACGACGCTAACGCAGCTCGCGCGCAAACGTCCAGATGAGCGCAAGTCGCCGCTGTGCGCGCCCGTGCTCCACGCGCGGCTGCTCTCGGGCGGCGAAACCGCGCAGGCGATCGCCCTGCAGACACAGCGGCTGAGCGCGACGCTAGGTACGCGCGTGCTCGGGCATCGGCTGGCCCCTGGCGGCCCCGTCGTCCTTGCGCAGCTCGAGCTCCCGGGCGTGGGGGGCCTCCAGGAGGGGCGGGGTCTCGCCCGTGATCAGGCGAGAGGCGCGCTCGTAGGTCAGGTACGACAAGGCCCACGAGAACAGCACCACGAACCGGTTGCGGAAGCCGATCAGGAAGAGGATGTGGACGAAGAGCCACGCGAGCCACGCCATGAACCCGGACAGCTTCAGCTTGCCGAAGTCGGCCACGGCCGCGGCGCGCCCGATCGTCGCCATCGATCCCCGGTCGCGGTAGCGGAACGGCAGCCGCGGCTGCCCCCGCCGCGTGCGCGCGACGTTGCGCGCCGCGTGGCGCCCCTCCTGGATGGCCGCGGGCGCCACGCCCGGCACGGGCGTCCCGTCCTCCTGCTTCACCGACGCGAGGTCGCCGATGACGTAGATGTCCTCGTGGCCGGGCACCGTCAGGTCCGGCTGCACCAGCACGCGCCCAGCGCGATCGAGCGGCACGCCGAGGGTGCGGACGAGCGGGGACGCCGCCACGCCGGCCCCCCAGAGCACGGTCTTGGCCTCGATCCGCCGGTCGCCGATCGATACGCCCTCCTCGTCGATCCCGGTGACGCGGCAGTCGGTCCGCACATCCACGTTGAGCGCCGCGAGCTGCCTCCGCGCCTTCTCTCCGAGCTCCGGGACGTACGACGGCAGCACCTGTCCTGCCCCCTCCAGCAGGATGATGCGCGCCTCGCCCGGGTTGATGTGCCGGAACTCGCGCAGGAGCGTGTGCCTGGCGAGCTCCGAGAGGGCCCCGGCGAGCTCGACGCCCGTGGGGCCGGCGCCGACCACCACGAACGTCATCCACGCGTCGCGCCGGGCCGGGTCGGTCTCGCGTTCGGCGGCCTCGAAGGCGAGGAGCACGCGCCGGCGTATCTCCAGCGCGTCCTCCACGGTCTTGAGCCCCGGCGCGAACTCCGCCCACTCGTCATGGCCGAAGTAGGAGTGGGACGCCCCGGCCGCCACGATCAGCGTGTCGTAGCCGAGCTCGCCGTCCTCGAAGATCACCTTCTTCTGGACAGGGTCGATCGCCGTCGCGTCGGCGAGGAGCACGCTCGTGTTCTTCTGCTTGCGGAGGACGCGCCGGATGGGCGCGGCGATGTCGCTCGCGCTCAGCCCCGCCGTCGCGACCTGATACAGGAGGGGCTGGAACGTGTGGTGATTTCGCCGGTCGATCACGGTCACGCGCACCGGCTCGCGCCGGAGCGCCCGCGCCGCGTAGAGGCCGCCGAAGCCGGCGCCGATGATGACCACGTGCTCCATGCCCGGGGCCCTGCTGCACGTCCCCCCGATCGGCAAGAGTCGACCGCGCCGATCTCTCGCTTTCGCATCGAACGTCCGGGTTCGTGTCCTCGTCAGGACACGGATGGACGGCGAGACGGTCGCTCCTCGGCATGCCCGTTCGTCGGGGATTACCTGGTGATCTGTCGGGCGCCGCCTTCTTCGGGCGGGCGGGTGCGCGTGGCGAGGTCTGGTCGAGCGGTCCGTGCGGGAGCGGCTACACCGCCTTACCCTGGGCGATCCATTGGTTCATGAAGACCGCGCTCTGCTCCCACCCTTGCCGCAGCTCCTTCTCGGCGCTGCTCTCGATCATGCCGCCCACGCCGAAGACCTTCGCTTCGATGACGAGCTCGGCGATCCGACGCGTCTTGTTGTCGCCGATCGCCTCGGCGCGCACCGCGCCCTCGTTGCGCATCTTGTCCGCCAGGGTGCTTGGCGTCAGCTTGAAGGTCCACACCTTCGTCGCCTTGTTCAGCCTGCCCTCTTCGGTGTAGCGGAAGCCGGAGCCGAGCAGCTTCTCCACGGGGCCGGGCAAGTTCATCTTGGGCTTCCCGGCCGACCTCCGGACGATCTCGCTCTCGGTCTCGAACTGCTCCGTGATGGTGTACTCGGGGAAACCGAGCTCCTTCCTGTAGAGCTCCTCGTTGAAGGTCTTGTCCAGGAACAGCTTCCAGAACGTATCGATGTTGCAGTTGATCTCGTTCGTGACGGTGAACTTGCCCATGGATGATTCCTTTGCGGTGCCGATGCGGTCTTCCCCCGCGTGTACCGCACCCCGTCCGTGGCGTCCATGTTCGCCCTCGGCCCGTGGACATACGTGCTGCGTTGACGGCGCGTCCGTCTCCGCTGTGCGCCCTGGATTGCTGCGGAGACGCTCGCTGCGCGTGATGCGGAACTCTGCGCCGAGCTTCCAGCGCTTCCGTACCCGTGCAAACATCATCATGCTGTGACGTGCATCCTCGTCATCGACGACGACGCTGCGATTCGAGGCATGTTTGCGCGCGCGCTCCGTACGCTCGGCGACATCGAGGAGGCCAACGGCGGGGCGCCGGCCCTGCGGCGGCTCTCCGCGCGCAAGTTCGATCTCGTGGTGCTCGACCTGCACATGCCGCTCGTCGACGGCTTCAGCGTGCTCGATTCGCTCTCGGCCAAGGGCGCGCTGAACCGGGACACGCCCGTGTTCGTCGTGACCGCGGATGAGTCGCAGCAGGCCCGCATCCGCGCGCTGCGGCGTCACGCGATCTTCCTGCTCTCGAAGCCGGTGCACCTCGCAACGCTGGTGTCGCTCGCGGAGTCGTCTCTGAAGAAGGCGGCGTCCCGCGTCACCCCGACGCCGCCATCGCCGCTGCCCGACAAGAGTCAGGTGGACAGGCCGAAGAAGGACTGAGCGCCCGCTGCGGCGGGGCGGGCCGGGCGGGGTTACCGCGGCGCCAGGTCGAGGTTCGGCGGCGGCGCGGGCGCGCGCGGCGGGGGCTGGCCCGGAACGGGCGCGCGCGGCGGGGCCTGCGCGGGGCCCGGCGGGCTCGACGGCGTCGCCGCGGGCCGCGGCGACGGGAACCCGGTGACGGCCGGCGTGGGCATCGGCCCCGGGACGCGCGGCGCAGGGGCGACCGGGTATGGCACTGCCGGCGCGGGCGCAGCGCCGGGTTGCCCGCTCGCGAGCGGCGCGGCGGCGTCGGCGGGGACCTCGGCGCCGGCCCCGGCGTCGGCAGGGACCGCGGCGTCGGCGACCACCTCGACCGCGGCCGCGTCGGCCGGCGCCGCGGCGTCGGCGACGGGCTCGATTGGAGCCGCCACGGCGGGCGCGCTCGCGTCCTGCGCTGCCGCCGCGTCGACGGCGGCGTCGGGCGGATCCAGGGTCGGCCCGGGCGCGCTGGGGATCGCGAAAGGCGACACCAGCGAGCCGAACGGCAGGCCGCGGGAGCGCCGGACCAGCAGGAGCGCAACGACGGCGGCCAGGCCCAGGATGGCCAGCGTGAGCAGCGCGGTCCGGACGAGGGACCCCCTCGCTGGGGCCGGGCGCGCGCGCCGCTCGGGGATCGACGCGCCCGCGTCCGTGGGATCGCCCGCGTGCACCGCCGGCCCCCCGTGCGCAGGCGCGTGGCCCGCGTGCGTCGGCGGCAGGCCCAGCGGGAGCGGCTGAAGCCCGGCCGCGAACTCGAGCGGCGAGACCGTCGCGTCCGGGTGCGACTTGCGGGTCGCGTCCGGGTTCGACTTGCGGGTCGCATCCGGGTTCGATTTGCGCGTCGGGTCCTGGTTCGTCCGCCGCGAGCTCGTCGGCCCCGACATGCGCGAGCTGGCCGGTCCCGACATGCGCGAGCTGGTCGGCCCGGACATGCGCGAGCTGGCCGGCCCGGACATGCGCGAGCTCGCCGGACCCGCCGCGGACGAGGCCGACGCCGCATCGGACGACGCCCCGTCCTCCGTCGCTTCCGGCCCGTCCTGCAGGATCGGCAGCATGGAGATGCGCCGGAGCATCACCTCCGTCGCGTCCTCGGGCCGCGCGGCCTGCGGCCGCTGCGGGTGGGCGCGCTCGGCGAGGATGCGGTCGAGCTCGTCGATCGCCTGGTCGATCCGCTCCTTGCGCGCCTCGGCGACGCCGGGGAGCAGATCGCGCACGAGCTGGCCGACCTGCTTGTCGCTGTAGCTCTCGCGGACCGCGACGCTCACCTGCTCGAGATCGCGGCGCAGCTCCGCGGCCGTCTGGTACCGCTCGTTCGGGTTCTTCGCGAGCGCCCGCATGATGATGCGGTCGAGCTCCGGGTGGACCTCGGGCATGATCTCGCGCGGCGGCTGCGGGTTGCGGTTCGCGATCTGCTGCATCGCCTCGAGCGGGCCCTTGCCGCGGAACGGCGTGTGACCCGTCACGAGCAGGTACAGCAGCACGCCCATGGAGAAGAGATCGCTGCGGCGGTCGAGCGTCCCGCCCATGACCTGCTCGGGCGAGAAGTACCCCGTCTTGCCCTTGATCGCGCCGACGCGGCTGATCTGCGCGCGCGCCCGCGTCTTCGCGACCCCGAAGTCGACGACCTTGACCATGCCGTCGAAGGTCACCATCACGTTCTCCGGCGTGACGTCGCGGTGGATCAGGTTGAGCAGCTCCCCCGTGTCGTCGCGGACCTCGTGCGCCGCGTGCAGGCCGGCGCACGCGTCGATCATCACGTGGAGCACCCAGCCGAGCGGCAGCAGCGCCCGCTTCGCCTTCTGGTTCGAGAAGATCTTCGCGATCGGCGCGCCGTCGATCCACTCCATCGCGAGGTACGGCCGGTCGCGGACCTCGCCGTACGCGAGGATGTGCACCACGTTCGGGTGGAGGATGCGCGACGCGGTGCACGCCTCGTCGAGGAACATCGCGCGCGCGTCGTCGTCCCCCCGCATCGCGTCGGACAGCAGCTTGACGGCGACGATCTGGACGGAGCCGTTGGGCCGCCTCAGGCGCGCAGCCCACACGGCGGCCATGCCGCCCACGGCCGCAGGGAACAGCAGCTCATAGGGGCCGATCGTATCGCCCGGCTGGAAGTTACCGGGGTCGTCGTCGTTCCAATCACTCCACGGATCTTTGGCCACGCGCTCCCCCACCATGTCGGAAGACGTGCAGCGCGACAAGACCTGGCGCTCGGCACCGTCCTGCCGCTCCGCTGCGCGGCGCCGCCGGTGTCAGGCCCGGCGACGCTCGCCTACCATGCGCTCGAGCCGCCCGAGCGCCCGGACGAGGACCTCCTCGCTCGGTCCGAACGAGAAGCGGACGTGATGGCGGAACCGCGACGGCCGTCCCGCCCGCCGCTTGCCCGGGTTGACGTCGAAGAACTCGCCCGGCACCACGATGATCCGCTCCCCGAGGGCCGCCCGGAAGAAGCCGTGCCCGTCGGAGAGCCCTGGGGGCAGATCGGCGACCGAGCCCCAGACGTAGAACGTGCCCTCGGGCTCCGCGTCGATGGTCACGCCGAGCTTGCGCAGCCCGGCGATCAGGAGCTCGCGCTTGCGCGAGAAGGCCCGGTGGATGGCCGTCGTCTCGGCGCGGGTGTGCTCGATGGTGAGCAGCTCTGCCGCAGCGCGCTGCATCGGCTTCGAGCCGCCGCCGTCGAGGAAGCTGCCGGCGCTCGCGACCGCCTCGATGACCTCGCGCGGCCCGAGCGTCCAGGTGACGCGCCAGCCAGGGTAGCGCCAGTTCTTCGTCAGCCCATCGAAGATCACCACCGGATCGCGGTCGACCTCCTCGACGTAGCGCGCGGCGCTCTCCATCGGCGCCACGTCGCCCATCCCGTAGACGTAGTGCGAGTAGAACTCGTCGAGCAAGAGCGCGCAATCGAGCTCCTTCGCGGTGCGGACCCAGGCGGCGAGCTCCTCGCCGCGCACGTGCTTTCCGGTCGGGTTGCACGGGTTCGACGCGAGGATCGCGCTCAGGCCGCGCCCCAGGATCTCGCGGCGGAGGTCGCCGACCGAGAACGAGTAGCCCCGCTCGCCCTCGAGCAGGATCGGGATCGGCGAGAACAACCGGAAGACGTCGAGCAGCTCCTCGTACGCGGTGTAGTCGGGCAGGAAGTGGCCGAGGTTGATCTGCCCGAGCGCCGCCGCGGCGCGGGTGAGGGCGATGCGGCCCCCGCCCGACACGGCGACGTTCTCGGCGGTGTAGCGCGACGGCATACCCCGCCGGTACGCGCGGTTGTACAGGGAGGCGATCGCCTCGCGCAGCTCCCACAGGCCGGCCACCGGCGCGTACTCCTGGTCGTCGCCGGCGATCGGCACCGCCGCGCAGCGCTCGGGCGCGCCCGGGAGCGGGCCCGTCTCGGGCTGCCCTTGCCCGAGGTTGCACCAGCCGTCCGTGCCCTCGTCGGCGCCGGGCTTGAACCCGAGGCGCGCGGCCTCGGTCGTCACGTAGATGACGCCCGTCCGCGGCACCTTCCGGAAGGCGTGGACCGCCCGCTCGTCGGCGCGCATGGGCGCCTTGTTCTCCCGGTCGGCCGGCGCCCCGGGGTCGCTCGGGCGGGCCTCGTCTCCCTGGAGGTCGCCGGGCTCTTCTGGATGCTCTCGCACTACGTCCGTCATCGTTCGTTTCCAGGCATCGCGGGGGTGCGCTGTCGAGGTCTCTCAGCGCGGAGGGGCGAGCGCCTCAGGCCTGCTGCGCGGCAGGCTTTCCGCCGTCCGCCGCCTCGGGCTCGACGCGCCGCGCCCACGGCACCGGCTTACCCGAGAAGAGGCAAAGCAGGTAGTAGCAGAAGGCGAGTGAGACCGCGGTCAGCGCCGTGTACTTGTCGTCGTTATAGTGAAACGTGATCCAGATGAACTGGCTGAGCGCGGCCAGGCCGAACAGGGGCACCTCGATCTGCCGTTTCAGCCGGGTGAGCGGCGCGCTCAGGATCATGAACGAGTAGTAATAACAGGTGAGCTGTGAGAGCAGGATGATGAAGATCTGGGCCAGGCACTGGGCCACCCAGAGCGAGCGGATCCGCCGGCACACGTAGACGAAGGCAGCCAGGCTCGCGGCGATGATCGCGTAGGCGACATAGCGGTATTTCGCGTAGCGCTCGTTGCGCATCCGTTTCCAGACCTCGAACGGATCGACGAGCTTCGTGTCCTTCGTGTACTTCATCCGGCCGGACTCGACGCCGGTCCCGGGCTTGTGGGCGACGAGGACGCGCAGGCCCATGTGGTTGGTCAGCGGCGTCTGGTCGTGCACCTTGAGCGTGTGCTCGTAGAACTGCACGTACGACTCCTTGCCGGAGACCTTCATGCTCACCGGGATGAGCACGGCCGCCGCAAGGACGCCCCCGATCAGCACCTGCACGTGTGACTTCGCCATGCGCTTGTGACGGACGAGGTGAATCCCCGCGACCGTCAGCCAGCCGATCACGGGCAGGCCCGGGAAGATGCGCAGGAGACCGGCGTAGACCATGCTCGCGCCGGCCAGCTTGAAGTACCGCTTGCGGATGAGGCAGGCCGACAGGACGAGGTAGAAGAGCCAGTCCTGCCGGAGGAACGCGCCGCCGGTCCAGTAGAACGGCGCTGACGACTGGCAGCCCCAGAAGATCGCCGCGACCGCGAAGACCCGCCAGCCGAAGGCCCAGTAGAGGGCGACGAACATCCCGAGGAGATAGAAAATATCGAAGCTGGCGAGGAACTGGAGGTAGCGCGTGCTGGCCGGCTGGAGGTCCGCCCAGAATTTGCCCATGATCGTCCAGACCGGCGGCGGGTTGTAGCCGTGGTCCTTTTGCATGTCCTCCCAGTAGCCCTTGTCCGAGGACGTCCGGAAGAACTGCACGTCGGCCTTGAATGCCTCCCATCGTCCCGGGGAGAAGTGCGCCTTGCAGACCTCCGGTTGACTGAGCACCTCGCTCGCCGGCATGAGGAGGTTGTCGCCGCCGAGGTTCCGGATCTTCTTGTCCGGATGGCGGACCTCCTTCGCCATGTCCAGCTTGACTTGACGCCCGGTGTCCTCGTTCGTGTACGTGACGAGCCCGAGCTCGTCCTGCGCGATCAGCGCGCACTTGTAGAGGCCGTCGTACCCCATCTCGGGGAAGTACTTGGCCCCCATGTAGTAATGGAACTGATCCCAGCGGTGGTAATACTTGGGATAGCCGAAGCGGAAGCCGTTGAAGTAGCAGAGGATGGCGGCGATCCCGAGCGCCACGCCGACGAACCGCTTCCAGCGCTCGGCGATCGGCCTGCGCATCCCTTCGCGCTGCGTCTCGTAGAAGACGCAGAGCGCGGCGCCCATCGCGATCAGCACCTTCGCCAGGTCCACGGCGCGGGCGTGCTCGTCGATGTACCGGTGCAGGCCATAGAAGAACAGCGCGACGCCGCCGGCGACCGTGACGTACCGCGCCAGCACGCGGGAGCGCGCCGGGGCGAACGAGTTGAGCGCGTACGCGACGACAAGGAACGCGCAGAGCGCGGCGACGATCTCGATGATTTCTTGTGACGTGAGCTTCATGGCCTGCGTGTCGGATCGGGATCGGGGGTGACGCGGCGGGGCGCGCCGACGGGCCTCTGCGCCGGTTGCCACCGCGGCGCCCGGCGGCGGGCGCTGCCGCCGCCGCCCCGACCCGCGGAGGCGGGCTGGAGCGCGTCGGTAGGGGCGGCACCGTAGGTGCAAAACGCACCCCGTCCCGGACGGGCTCCACAGGGGAGGCGGGGCCACCTTAGCCGAAATCCAGGGAGTGTGGCGGTCTCGTTGAAGGGGGCGTGGGGAACTGCGGCGACCGCGAGGAACTGCGAGGAACTGCGGATGCGAGCACGGCGGGGAGCCGCGGACCCGATGGGAAGAGCAAGGAACCGTCGGGAACGGCAAGGCGCGCCGGGAGCCGGCAGGAACAGCCACGAACAGCCGGGAACAGCGGGAACAGCGGGAGCTCACAGCAGGAACAGCCGGGAACAACCGGGAACCACCGGGAACAACCGGGAACAGCGAGCGTACCCAGGTGCCGCGTGTGGCCAGGGCGGAGCCGTGTCGGTTCGACGTGCTGCGCAATCGAGCGGGCTTCCTCCGCAGAGCAGAGCTCGTGTATCGTCTCCCTTCGTGTCGAACGACAGTTTCTCTTCCGCTTCCTCGGGGGGCTCCGAGCGCGAGGGGGCTCGTGGTCCCTACGGCTTTGTCGTCCGAGTCGACGGCGCGCCGCCGCTCTGGTGCCGGGAGGTGCGGGGCTTCCACCGCGCCGCGGTGGCAGCGGCCGATCCCGACGCGATGCCGCCCGCGCAGCTCGTGCTCGTCGGCCTCGACGAGGCCACGCGCGCGTGGCTCGCGACGTGGGCGGAGGACAGCGAGCGCGTGCGCCGCACGCTGACGATCCGCAGGCTGCTCGACGACCGGGAAGCCACCGCCGTCGTGACGCTGGCGTCCTACGGCTACGGCGTCGAGACGGCGCTCGCCGTCGAGTCCGTGGTGGTGCCGGCGGGCGAGGGGCCGGCGGCCATCCTGCGCAGCGGCGTGCACACGAAGGAAGAGATCGACGCGATGCTCGCGGTCCTCGCCTCGGCGCTGCCGGAGGGCGAGGAGACGAGCTGGTTCGTGCACGTGTAGCGGACGCGCGACCGACCCCGCGCCCCGGCGCCGCGGCCGCGCAGCGCCGCGGATCCCGCGGCGGAGATCGCTGCGCGCGGGGCGATCCCGCGGCCGTCCTCGCCGCTGCCGCGCCGCGGGCTCGCCGGTCTCTTCGGTCTCGTACGTTCCGTCGGTTCCGTCGCACGCGCTTTGCGCGCCCTCCCGTTCGACCGCTCTGCTGCTCTTGTCAAGCTGCGCTGCGCGCGCTGCCGTCTGACCGCTCCGGCAGCCGAGCCAGCGGAGGCGAGAGCCGGAGAAAAAGGAAGTGAGTCACTTTGCATGTTTCGGTGCGTGAGGCCCTTGCTCGCCTGAACAGCGGTGATAGGCTGGTCCTCGGCTTCGGACGGAGCGTCAGCTCCAGGATGGTCCTGCCGCGGAGCACCGTGGCACCGGGGTCGATACCAGATCGGCGGGCTCTCCGCTGATCCGCAATCGAACACCCCTGCCATGCCGGACGATGCTTTCGATCCGGCGCGGGGTGCCGGCACGCCGGAGGAGGGATGGACACCATGCACAGTACCAGTGGCTCTTCTATACCGGAGGCTGGGAACAGCTGACCCTCGTGGAGCGTGACGCAGGGCCATCAGGGCCTTGCGAGACGCGTCCGCGCTCGGCCAGGTCCGGCGCCTGACAACCTGTTGACAGCCATCGCGACCTCCGCGAGGCCGGCAGAGAGAGAATCGTGGAAGACTCAGGTCTTCCGGAGACGATTCTCACCGGTGCTCCGGGGTCGATCGCTCGTCGCGATGGGACAGGGGAGGCGCCGCACAGGCGGGATCAAGCGGGGTCCAGAAGGCCTACGGTAGAGGCCCACGGGACGGGTCGGGTGCAAGCGAAGCACCCGGCCCGTTTTTTATTTCCATTGCCAGCGCGCGCTTTTTTGTCCTGCGCTGCGCCGGTCTGGTAGGCGGCGTCGATGCGGATGCTGCTGCTGCTCGCGGTGATGCCGGCGTTGCCTGCGCTCTCGGGGTGCGTCGAGGCGTTCGGGGACCAGGCCGCCGACGAGCCGGGGACGGCGCTCGGCGCGTTCCACGTGGTCGCGACGCAGACGTCGAACACGTGCGGCGAGGGGGCGCTCGGCGCGGCGCGCCTCTGGGAGTTCGACGTCGAGCTCGCGCGCGACGAGGGCGCGCTGTACTGGGACAACGGCGCCAGCGTCGTCGAGGGCATCCTCGACGACGACGAGGGCTTCTCGATCGAGGCGCGCGTGGTGGTGGACATGCGCGGCGGCGACATGCCGCCGGGGCCGCCCTGCTCGGTCGAGCGGCGCGACCGGGCGCGCGGGGAGCTCCGCGGCGTGGACGACGAGTTCACCCGCTTCGAGGCGCGGATGACGTACGAGTTCGCGCCGACGGCGGGCTCGCGCTGCGAGGATCTCGTGCCCGGCGAGCTCAGCGTCGCGCCGGTGTTCGCGGCGCTGCCGTGCGGGATGACCTACGATCTCGAGGCGAAGCGGAGCGCGCGTCCGCCCGAGTGAGCGGCGGCGGAGCGTGGACCTCCGGGCGCGCGCCGCGGTAGGGTGCCGCGACCGTGAAGCACGTCATCCATCATCTGGGCGGGCGCGGCGGACAGCGCTCCATCCTGGTCCACGGCGGCGCGGGCAACGTCGCCCCCGAGCGGCGGCCGCTGCACGCGGCGGGGTGCCTCCGCGCGGCGCGCGAGGGGGCGCGCGTGCTGGCCGAGGGCGGCGGCGCGCTCGACGCGGTCGAGCGCGCTGTGCGCGTCCTCGAGGACGATCCGCTCTTCAACGCGGGCACCGGCGCGTGCCTCAACGAGGAGGGCCACATCGAGCTCGACGCGTCGATCATGGAGGGCCGCGGGCTGCGCGCCGGCGCGGTCTGCGCGCTCGCGGACTTCGCCGAGCCGATCGCGATCGCGCGCGCGGCGCTGGAGGACGGCCGCCACGTGCTCTACGCCGCGCACGGCGCCGCGAGGTTCGCGCGGATGAAGGGGTTCACGCCCGTGGGCGAGGCAGCGCTCATCACCGAGGCCGCGCGGGAGGCGCTCGCCGCCGCCCAGCAGGGCGCGGGCCGCGCGACCTCCTGGGCGGGCAGCACGGTCGGGGCGGTGGCGCGCGACGCGAGCGGGCTCACCGCCGCGGCGACGAGCACCGGCGGCACGGTGAACAAGCGGGTCGGGCGGGTCGGCGACTCGCCGCTCATCGGCGCGGGCACGTACGCCGACGACGAGGCCGGCGCCGTGTCCACGACCGGCTACGGCGAGGGGATGATCCGCCTCGCGGTGGCGCACTCGGCCGCGGAGCGGATGCGCGCCGGCGCCAGCGCGGTCGACGCGGCGCGGGGGATCATCGCGCACCTCGCCGAGCGGCTCGACATGACCGGCGGCGTCATCGCCATCGACCGCGACGGGCGGTTCGGGCTGGCGCGCTCCACGGCGACGATGTC
Source organism: Sorangium sp. So ce119 (assembly GCF_051524405.1). Classification (NCBI taxonomy): domain Bacteria; kingdom Pseudomonadati; phylum Myxococcota; order Polyangiales; family Polyangiaceae; genus Sorangium; species Sorangium sp. So ce119. Next base: position 3,011,392 of record NZ_CP150310.1, read on the forward strand.
CTGGGCGGCGGCCGGGGACTGGGGTGAGGAGAGCGGGGTGTGATCCTGCATCGGTGGCGCGTCCGCCGGGCGCTCTCCTGCAGGTTCGCCGGGGCGCGGTCGTGGGGTCACGCGCCGCGCCTGCGCAGCGCGGCGGCGAGCGCGGCGAGCGCCAGCAGGCCGAGCTCCAGCGGGCCGCGCGCGGGTAGGCCCGCGGCCGCCCGGGCGGCGAGGTGGCAGCCGCCCTTGTCGAGGTAACCGCGAGCGGGCGGCGGCGGGACGCAGTCGCCCGAGGGAGCGTCGCAGACGAACCCCTCGGCGCAGTCGTGGACCGACTGGCAGGGCCTCGTTGCCTGACCGGTCCGGGGCGAGCATGCGAACGGCGTGTAGTCGGGGTGCAGCGACGTGCAGACGCCGTCCTTGGAGGCGCCCCGGTGATCCGAGCACGCCTCGCAGAGGTACTCGTTGCAGCGCAGATCGCAGCAGACACCGTCCGTGCAGAAGCCGCTCTGGCACTCGGCGTCGGCCGCGCAGATGCGGCCGTTCGGCATCGGGCTGAAGATCTCGGCGCTCGTCAGGGCGCCTTCGTACCCACTGCCGCCCGCGACGAGCACCCGCCCACCCGGCAGCGGCACGGCCTCGTGCCCGGTGCGGCCGACGAGCATCGACCCGACAGCGCGCCAGATCCCCGATGCCGGATCGAACACCTCGGCGCTGTCGAGGTAGGGAATCCCCATATCGTGGTAGGAGCCGCCCATGACGAGCACCTGCCCGTTGCTCAGCAACGTCGCGGTGTGCTGGAAGCGGGGGGTGAGCATGGGCGCGAGGGGCGTCCACGTGCCGGATATCGGATCGAACATCTCGGCGCTGTCGAGCATCCGTCCCTGGATGATACCGCCGGCGACGAGCACCCGCCCATCCAGCAGGCGCGTCGCGGTGTGCTCGCTGCGAGCGTCGAGCATCGTCCCGACGGTCACCCACAACTCGGATGCCGGATCGAACACCTCGGCGTCCTTGAGTATCCGGGCGTTGCCATCGCCACCGCCGCCGGCGACGAGCACCCGTCCATCCAGCAGCAGCGTGGCCGTGTGCTCCATGCGCGGCTCGAGCATGGCCCCGGTGGATCGCCATGTCTCCGAGACCGGATCGAACATCTCCGCATGGTGGAGCCCTGTTTCGTTCCCGGAGCCGCCCGTGATGAGCACCCGCCCGTCGGACAGCAGCGCCGCGGTGTGCGAGGAGCGGGCGCTGATGGACGCGAGAGCGCGCCATACCCCGGAGACCGGATCGAAGATCTCGACGCTATCGATACGCTGCCCGGTGAGGAAGTCTTCGCCGCCGACGACGAGCACCCGACCGTCCCCGAGCGCCGTGGCGGTCTGCTGGAAGCGGGCGGTGTTCATGGAGTCGGCCGGTGACCACGTGCCGGAGGTCGGGTCGAACACCTCCGCGCTGTTGGTGACTGCGGACTGAGCATAACCGCCAGCGGCGAGCACCCGACCGTCCGGCAGCGCCGTCATGGTGAGCTCATGGCGGGCGTTGGCCATGTCATCAGCGCGTGACCACACGCTGGAGGCCGGGTCGAACACCTCGACGCTGGCGAGGCTGCCGTCGCCGTTTCCGCCTGCGACGAGCACCCGCCCATCCGGTAGCAGCGAGGCGGTGTGCTGACTGCGGGCGTCGACCATGGGCGCGACCGCTCGCCACATACCGGACGCCGGGTCGAACACCTCGGCGCTGTCCAGATCAGGCCAGGCGCCCTGGCCACCAGCGACGAGCACCCGCCCATCCGATAGGAGCGAGGCGGTGTGCTGGCTGCGGGCCGTGGGCATGGGCGGGATCGGCGACCATGTCTCGGAAGCCGGGTCGAACACCTCCGCGCTGTCGATCTTTAACCCATGCTCCACGCCGTCGATGACTTCGTCGCGATCGCCGCCGGTGACGAGCACCCGCCCGTCCGGGAGCACCGTGGCGGTGGGCGAGGACCGATCGACGATCATGGGCTCGGTGCTTCGCCACGCCTTCGTGGCCGGGTCGAACACCTCCGCGCTGCTGAGGGTGCCGATCTCACCAGGCCCGACACGGATCTTCCCACCGGCGACCAGCACCTCGCCGCCCTGCAGCGGCACGGCGATGTGTAGGGTGCGGGCCGTGAGCATGTCGCCGACCGATGACCAGGTGCCGGAGGCCAGGTCGAGCACCTCGGCGCTGCCGATGATTGCGTTTCCCCGAGTCGAGCCGCCGGCGATCAGCACCTCGCCGTCCGGCAGCGGCACGGCGATGTGATCGATGCGGGCCGTGAGCATGTCGCTGACCGATGACCAAGCGCCGGAGACTGGGTCGAACAGCTCGCCGCTCGCCAGCAACGGTTCGTCGCCAGAATACCGGGTGCCGCCGGTGACGAGCACCCGTCCGTCCGGCAGCTCCGTGGCGGTGTGGCAAGCGCGGGCGGTGTGCATGCGCTCGGCGGGGAGCCATGTATCCGATATCGGGTCGAAGATCTCCGCGCTGTCGAGGATCGATCCATCCCTGTCGTGGCCGCCGACGACGAGCACTCGACCGCCCGGGAGCGGCGTCGCCGTGTGACAGCTCCGGGGGGTGCTCATCGTCCTCTTGAGCTTCCACCGCGGATCCACGAGCACGGTCTCCGCCTCGGCATCCACCCACAGCTCGAGCTGCCTTTCCCGGGCGACGAGGCGTGCGTCGACCGGCCTTCCTCCGGCCGCGTACGCCTCGGGCGCCGTGACGCGGAGCTGCGGTGTTCCGCGCGCGTCCGCCAGCTCCACGGCCGCGCCGGCCTGGCGCAGCGCCGCCCCGTCGACCTGCCAGGTGGCGACGGGCGCGTCGCGCCGCACCGCGCTCGGATCGAGCAGCAGCCATTCCTCGTAGCCGTCCTCCAGGGCGGTCCAGAACGACGCTCCGCCCCTCCGCGCATAGGCCACCGCGTTCTCCGCGACCGCGGCCTCGCCCGCCGCGCCGAGCTCCCGCACGAGGGCCTCGGTGCCGTCGGGCAGCGGGAAGCGAAGGGCGCCGTCGCCGTGCATGGGGAAGCGGGGACGCGGAGCGGCCTCACCGGGCCGGTCCTCGGGCGCTTCGAAGGAGCGCACGGGCTCGAACGAACCGCTCGCCGCGGTGAAGGCGAACGGGCCTTGGAGGATGGCGTCTGCCTGCTCGGGGAACTGTCGCCGCAGGGCGCGCGCGTCGAGCGGATCGGCGATCTCGCTGCAGCCGAGCAGCACGGCGAGCACGCCCGTCCAGAAGAGCGCCAGCGTCCGCAGGCCGGGATGGCGCGTCGAACCCGCGATGGGCATATCGAATCTCCCTCTCCTCCTGTCAGTAAAGCTCGTAACGAGCTCCGATCCCCGGTGCGACAGTGCGGAACACGGGGCCAGTGAGCCTCTCCTCCGGGAACGTCCCGTAGCCATCGGGCCCCGCGGCCACGACCTGGCGCGCGTCCAGGAGCGCGCCGGCGACGGCGCCGACGGCGTGCCGAGGTGTCCCTCGCCGCGCAGCGCGACCGTGTGCTAGCGCCGCCGAGGCCGTCACCTGCGGCGCCGGCGCAGCGCCGCCGAGGCGGCGGCGAGCGTCAGCAGGCCGAGCTCCGCGGGTACGCGCCCCGCCGGCTCCGCGGCCGTCGCGATGGCGAGGCGGCAGCCGCCCTTGGCGAGGAACCCGCCGCTCTGCGGCGGCGGGACGCACTCTCCGCCTTCATCGCAGACGAAGCCGTCGGCGCAGTGGTGGACCGACTCGCAGGGATCCATTCGCTCCCCGGTCTGCGGCGAGCAGGCGAAGGGCACGTAGTCGGGGTGCAGCGACGTGCAGACGCCGTCGGCGGAGGCGCCCCGGAGCGCCGAGCACGCTTCGCAGAGGTAGACGTCGCAGGCCCGCTCGCAGCAGACGCCGTCGGTGCAGTGGCCGCTGCTGCATTCGACGTCCGCGGCGCAGGGGCTGCCGTCCGACATCGGGCGGAAGAGGACGACGCTGTCGAGCTCTCCTTCATCGCCGCCGCCGGCCACGAGGACCCCGCCATCCTTCAGCAGCGTGGTGCTGTGGAAGTACCGGGCCAGGGGCAGGGGCTCGAGGGGGAACCACGCTCCGGAGGACGGATCGAACGCCTCGACGGTGTGCGGCTGCAGGGTGAAGGCCTGGATGTTGGCGCCGCCCAGGACGAGCACCCGCCCGTCCGGCAGCAGCGTCGCTGTGTGATCGATGCGGGCGGTGTGCATGGACCCGAGGGGCAGCCACCTGCCGGAGTCCGGGATGAACACCTCGGCGCTGTCGAGATCGCCCGCGGCGTCGAAGCCGCCGGCGACGAGCACCCGTCCGTCCGGCAGCAGCGTCGCGGTGTGCACCGAACGCGCTGAGATCATGGCCCCGAGCGGCAGCCACCCGCCAGAACCCGGATCGAACACCTCGGCGCCGTCGAGCACTCCATCAGGGCTATAGCCGCCGGCGACGAGCACCTGCCCGTTCAGCAGCAGCGTCGCCGTGTGCGCCTGTCGCGGAGCGAGCATGGGCTCGACGAGCATCCACCTGCCTGAAGCGGGATCGTACAGCTCGGCGCTGTCCGGAAGTCCGGTTCCCTGTTGATTGCGGCCGCCGGCGACGAGCACCCGTCCGTCCTGCAGCAACGTTGCCGTGTGCGAGTACCGGGCGATGTTCATGGGGCTGGCCGGCTGCCAGGTGCCGGAGCCCGGGTCGAACAGCTCGGCGTGAGTCAGCGATCGCAGCTCGCCCGATTGGTCATCGATGACCTCGGAACCGCCGGCGAGGAGCACCCGTCCGTCCTGCAGCAACGTTGCCGTGTGCTCAGTCCGGACCTGGCCGATGGGGCCGACGACGTGCCAGGTGCCGGAGTCCGGGTCGAACACCTCGGTGACGTCGACGCGCCCTCCGGGGTGTGGGCCGCCGGAGCCGCCCGTTCCGGCGGCGACGAGCACCCGTCCGTCCTGCAGCAGCGTCGCTGTGTGCTCCTCCCGAGCGATGTGCAGCGGGGCGACCGACCGCCACAGGCCCACGTCCGGGTCGAGCAGCTCGGCGTCGTCGATCGTTCCATGCACGGAGCCGCCGGCGACGAGCACCCGCCCATCCGGCAGCAGCGCCGCTGTGTGCTCGGCCCGGGACCTCTGCATGGACTGGAGCGATAGCCACCTGCCGGAGCCCGGGTCGAACACCTCGACGCCGTCGAGCGATCCTTCAGGCCCGTCGCCGCCGGTGATGAGGACCCGCCCGTCCGGCAGCAGCGTCGCCGTGTGCGCGGTGCGGGCGGCGGCCATGCGCCTGACCGTGAGCCATGTCCCCGTGCCCGGGTCGAACAGCTCGGCGTCGTTGGGCGCGCCGTCTGGATCGGCGCCGCCGACGACGAGGACCCGCCCGTCCTGCAGCAGCGTCGCCGTGTGCGCGGTGCGGGCGGCGCGCATGGGCTGCAGCGTCGACCACCTGCCCGAGCGCGGGTCGAACAGCTCGGCGCTGTCGAGCACGCCGTCGGCACCTTCGCCGCCGGCGACGAGGACCCGCCCGTCCGACAGCAGGGTCGCCGTGTGCGCCGTGCGGGCGGCGCGCATGGGCTGCAGCGTCGACCACCTGCCGGAGCTCGGGTCGAACAGCTCGGCGCTGTCGAGCGCTCCTTCAGGGCCGTAGCCGCCGGCGACGAAAATCCGTCCATCCGACAGCAGCGTGGCCGTGTGATCGGCGCGGGCAGCCTTCATGGGATCTCCGGTGGACCACCCGCTTGCTTGGCCGGAGTCCGGGTCGAACACCTCGATGCTGTCGAGCGCTCCTGCGAGATCCGGGGCGGCGGTATCGCCCTCGGTGCCGCCGGTATCGCCGCCGATGACGAGGACCCGCCCGTCCGGCAGCAGCGTGGCCGTGTGATCGGCGCGGGCGGCGCTCATCGACCCCTGGACCGACCATTCGCCCGAGGCCGGGTCGAACAGCTCAGCGCTGTCGTGCGCGTTCCAGCGATGATAGCCGCCGACGACGAGGACCCGCCCGTCCGGCAGCGGCGTCGCCGTATGTCGGTAGCGGGGGGAGTTCATCTCTCTGACGGACCTCCACCGCGGATCCACGAGCACGGTCTCGCCCTCGGCATCCACCCACAGCTCGATCTGCCTCCCCCGGGCGACGAGGCGTGCGTCGACCGGCCTTCCTCCGGCCGCGTACGCCTCGGGCGCCGTGACGCGGAGCTGCGGTGTTCCGCGCGCGTCCGCCAGCTCCACGGCCGCGCCGTCCTGGCGCAGCGCGGCCCCGTCGACCTGCCAGGTGGCGACGGGCGCGTCGCGCCGCACCGCGCTCGGCTCGAGCAGCAGCCACTCCTCGTAGCCGTCCTCCAGGGCGGTCCAGAACGACGCTCCGCCCTTGCGCGCATAGGCCACCGCGTTGTCCGCGACCGCGGCCTCGCCCGCGGCGTCGAGCTCCCGCACGAGGGCCTCGGCGCCGTCGGGCAGCGGGAAGCGAACGGCGCCGTCGCCGTGCTGCGGGAAGCTCGGGCGCAGACCGGCCTCGCCGTGCACGTCGGCGCGCGCGTCGGTCTGCGCGTTGGGCGGCCGCAGCGCCTCGAACCCGTCTCCTGCCGCGGTGAAGGCGAACGGGCCTTGAAGGACGGCGTCCGCCTGCTCCGGGAACTGCCGGCGCAGCGCGCGCGCGTCCATCGGACCTCCGACCTCGCTGCAGCCGAGCAGCAGGGCCAGCGTGGCAGCCCAGAAGACCGCCAGCGTCCACGAGCCGGCACGGCGCATCGAACCTTCCGCGAGCATCTCGACCTCTCTCCAAGCAGCTCAGTAAAACTCGTAACGAGCGCCGATCCCGGGCGCGATCGTCAGGACCACGGGGCCGGTGAGCCGCTCTGCCAGGAACTGCCCGCGGCCGTCGGTCCCCGCCGGCACGACCTGGCCCGGGTCCCACTGCGCCTGCCGGCGATCGACGAGCAGGGGCAGGGCCACGCTGGCGGTCACCTGGACGCGCCGGCCGAGCGACCATCCGAGCCGCACCTCGGGGGTCGCGTAGAAGAAGAGCGCCGGGTGCTTCTGGACGTAGGGACCGAGCTCGTACGGCGCGTCGCCGCTCGCCATGAACGCGCCGTTCGTCCGCTCGTCGAGGAGCGAGCCGATGAGGGCCCCGCCGCCGAGCCGGAAATGCAGTGGAACGCGGTCGGAGAGCGGCAGCGTGAAGCCGACCCACCCGCCGAGGAGCGCGCCGCGCAGCGACAGCCGATCGTCGACGGTCCCCGGGTTGTCCTCGAGGCCGACCGGCGTCACCGTCGTCGCGCGGCCTTCGAGGCGCTGCGACGCCGCCAGGTGGCCGGCCGTGACGCCGAACCCGAGGCCCATGCCGAGCTCGTAGCCGACCTGGAGCACGGCGGCGCCGCCCGTGCCGAGCGACTCCTCGCAGCTCCGGATGCACGTGCCCGCGACGCCGCCGCCGAAGCCGGGGACGAGCACGACGCTGGTGACGGCCTCGACGACGAGGCGCGACGGGCGCGAGGGCCTGCGCCAGAAGGGCGAGCTCGGGTCGCGCTCCAGCCTCACGCGCGCGACCTCGATCTGGTCGCGCCCGAGGACCACCCGGCGCGACTCCGGCAGGAACCCGGGCGCCGCGATCTCCACCTGATGCGCGCCCGCGCGCAGCCGCCCTTCCCACAGGCCCCGGCCCACGAGCACGCCGTCGATAGCCACGCTGGCGTTGACCGGCACCGGCTCGATGCGCAGCGCCGAGGCGAGCTCCTCCGCCGAGAGCGTCAGCGGCACGGTCCTGTCGACCTCGACCTCGACGCGCACAGGCGGCGTGCCGAGGCGCCGCTCGCCGCGCAGCGCGACCGTGTGCTCGCCGGGCGTGAGCAGCCCTTCCCAGGGGGCCTTGGCCATGATGTTGCCGTCCACCAGCACATCCAGCGGGCGGCCCTTCTGCTCGACGACCCGCAGGCGCCCCATGCGCGAGAGCGGCCGGAGCCGCGCATGGACGCGCACGAGCCGGTCGCCCGCGACCTCCACGCGCTGCTCGAACGGCTCGAAGCCCTCCTTGAACACGCGCACCCAGTGGCTGCCCGAGGTGATGCGGAGCGGCGCCGGGAGCGGCGCCTCGCCGCGGCGCCGCCCGTCGACCACGATCGACGCGCCCGGCTCGGCGGCGTCGACCTCGAGGATGCCGACCATCCGGCGCAGGTCGTCGAGCTGGCGCTGCGCCGCCGCCTGCGCCGCGGCGGGCAGCCGGTCGCCGAAGTCGCGCAGCAGCGCCTCGAACATCTCCAGCGCCTCGTCGTGGCGCCCGAGGTGCGTCAGGCAGAGCGCGGCGGCGCTCGTCGCGGTCCAGTTCGTGTAGAGCTGCTGCGCGGCGAGGTACTCGGCAAGTGCCCTGGACCAGTCGCGCCGGTCGTAGAAGGCGAGGCCCCTCCTGTAGTGCTCGGCGGCCCTGTCCCGCGCCGTGGGCCCGGTGGGCTGGGGCGCGTCGGCGGGCTGGGGCGCGTCGGCGGGCTGGGGCGCGTCGGCGGGCTGGGGCGCGTCGTCGGCGGGCCGGGGCGCGTCGTCGGCGGGCCGGGGCGCGTCGTCGGCGGGCTGGGGCGTCTCCTGCGGCGCAGCGAGCGCGCAGGGGGCGGCGGCGAGCACGAGCCCCAGGGTCGCGGCCGCGAGGAGGAGACGGCAGCGGGGGCCGCGGTGGTGTTCGCGATGGGTCGGGCGAGAGGACAAGAGGGGCCTCGGTCAAGGGGGCCGGCGCGTGGCTGAAGCAGGGGAGCCTCGCCGGTGCGGTGTGTGGCTGAAGCGGGCGAGCTTCATCAAGGAATCGACGAGATCCGCAGGAGTCCGACGAGAGCAGCGAGCGCACGGCGAGGTGCTCGCACCCTGCCGCTGCGGAGTCCATGACATCCCATTACATGATGAGGCGCGGGGGGCGTAGCCTCGATCGGCGCAGGGGACGAGCGGCTCGATCGGGCGTGCCGGCCGTATGACCGAAGTGGCGGGCTCGGGCGTCAGGATCTAGTCTGGCGCCCCATGATCCCCGCCGGTCCCTTGCCCATCGTCCCGCTCTCCTCGCCCCCACAGCTGACCTGGCGTGTCCCCGGCTCGAAGAGCATCACGAACCGCGCGCTGGTCCTGGCGGCGCTCGCCGACGGCGAGAGCACGCTCGAGGGGGTGCTGCACAGCGACGACACGCGGCACATGCGGTCTGCCCTGGAGGCGCTGGGGATCCGGATCCAGGACGCCGGTCCGAGCACGCTGGTCGTGGAGGGCGGGCGTCACCGGCTGCGCGCGCCGGGGCGCGAGCTGTTCATCGGGAACAGCGGCACCACGGTGCGCTTCCTGGCGGCGCTCGCGTGCCTCGTGCCCGGCGAGGTGGTGCTTGTCGGCGACGAGCACATGGCCAAGCGGCCGATCGCCGACCTGGTCGACGGGCTGAGGCAGCTCGGGGCGGACGTGGAGTGCCCGACAGGGTGCCCGCCGCTCCGGATCCGGGGCGGCCGGCTGAAGGGCGGCACCCTGACGATGCGCGGCGATCGCTCCAGCCAGTACTTCTCGGCGGTGATGATGGCCGGCCCCTTCGCCGAGTCCGCCATCGATCTGCGCATCGCCGGCGAGCTGGTGAGCCGCCCCTACGTCGAGATCACCCGCCGCATGGTCGCGGACTTCGGCGGCCGCATCGACGAGGCCGCGGGCGGGTTCGCGGTCCATCCCGCGCAGGGGTACCGGCCGCGGAGGTACGCGATCGAGCCCGACGCGTCGTCCGCGAGCTACCCGTTCGCGCTCGCCGCGGCCGCGGGCGGCGCGATCACCGTGCCGGGGCTCGGCGAGGGCGCGCTGCAGGGTGACTACCGGTTCGTCGAGCTCCTGGAGCAGGCCGGCGCGCGCGTGACCCGGCAGGCGGACACCACCACGGTCAGCGGCGGCGGCCGCCTGCGCGGCGTGGACGTCGACATGCACCACATCTCGGACACCGTGATGACGCTGGCGGCGATCGCGCCGCTCCTCGAGGGGCCGACGACGATCCGGAACGTGGCGAACATCCGGATCAAGGAGACGGATCGCCTCGCGGCGACGGTCGCGGAGCTCCGCCGTCTCGGGCAGGAGGTGACCCACGGCGACGACTGGCTGCGCATCGAGCCGCGCCCGCTGACGCCGGCGGTGGTGCACAGCTACAGCGACCACCGCATGGCGATGAGCTTCGCGGTCCTGGGGCTGTGCCGGCCCGGGGTGACGATCGAGAACCCCGCCTGCGTGGCGAAGACGTATCCGACGTTCTGGGAAGACGTCGAGCGGTGCCGGAGCGTGGTCGGCGGCGGCGCGCTGCCGGGTTGACCGCCGGCGGCGGGCCGGGTCGAGACGTGACGCGCCTCCGGGGAGGCACCGGCGGCCCTGGCGCAGCAGAGCAGCGATCCGACGGCGCTCACGGAGGGGCACGCCGAGGATCTTCGGCCGAGTGACGGTCCTGGCCGGAGGGTGACGGTCCGTCATCGGCCGAGGATCGTCGGTCCTCGGCGGCGGGACGAACGGCCCCCGGCCGAGGACGGTCAATCCACGGACACGGGATGAACGACCATGGATGGCTGGAGGGTCAATCCACGGACAGGGGATGATCGACCATGGATGTTGGGATGGTCGAACCCCGGCCGGGGGTGATCCGGCGCGTCCGCGCATCTCTACGCAATCATGCTGCGGCTTGCGGCAATCCATTGCGTACTCACCCCTCCGCGCGGATCGCCGGGCCGCGTGTGACCGGACGTGCGGCCGCGGGCATCTTCCTTGAATACGCCCTGCGCAGACCTGCGCGCCGCGCGAGCCGTGATGACCTGCCGTGGCGCGCGCCCCCCAGGAGGAGCCCATGCCGTCGCGAAAGAAGAGCACGAAGAACACCCCGAGCCCCGTGACACCCGCCGGCGCCGAGCCCACGCTCGGCGGCGGCCGCGCGCCGGAGGCCGATTTCGACGACACCATCGCGAAGAACCGCGCGTTGCCCATCCTCGATCCGGCGAGCTTGCCAAGGCCGCCGGCCGGCTTCCGGCCGACGGATCCGGACACGCGCAACCGCCGCCTGCGCAAGGTGTCTTCCGAGCTGCGCGCCGAGGTGCTCGCCGCGCTGCGCGAGGCCGCCGGGCTGGATCTGGCGGCGGACCTCGGGAAGTACGCGCCCGACCCGCAGCGCGCGCCGGCGCTCGTCGAGCGGCTGGAGCGGGTCGGGCGGCTGTCGGCCGCGGTGCAGGCCCTCGCGCTGTATGCCCGCGAGATGGAGCAGATCGCGCTGAGCGACGCCCTCGTGTTCCTGGAGGCGGAGAACAAGCAGCTCGCCAACGCGCTCGAGCACGCACCCGAGCTGGCCGAGCGCTACGCGGCGCTGCGCGCGCTGTTCGAGACGCGGGCGGCGTCCATCGTCGAGGGGCGAGCCCGGGCCGCGAGGGGCGCTGTCGCCGTCGCGCGACCGCCGGTCGCGCAGCCCACGGCCGCGCAGCCCACGGCCGCGCAGCCGACGGCGGCACAGCCGCCGGCCGCGCGACCGACGGCCGCGCCATCGCCGGGCGCACAGCCGCCCCAGGCATCTCCGCAGACGGCGTGAGGAGGTGACGTCGATCGCGATCCAGCGCGTCGACCCCCATCGAACAGGCTGAAACCCCGAGAAAACGAGCCACAGGGGCACGGAGGGCACAGCGTTTTCTTTGTTGTTCCTCTGTGTCCTCTGTGCCTCTGTGGTTCACATCTCTTCATTCCTGGGTGTTTCAAGCCGATCGGCGATCGAGGTCTCCACCGGCTGCGCCGGCGGCTCCGGCGCCTTGCGGAACATCCCGGCGAGGATCCGCTCCGCCGCGTCGGCCAGGATGTCGCGCGAGAGCCGGGTCTCCTCGTCGAAGAACCGCGTGGCCACCCCCGCGTCGAGCGCGTGCGTCGCCAGCAGCGCGAACGCCTGCGCCTCGTCGAACGTCGCCTCGGCCGTGAGCACGCGCTTGCCCGGCCTCAGGTCCTCCTGATCGAAGCGACCCTGCCACGCCTCTCCCAGGGTCACCGAGAAGTACTGCGCGGCCACGTTCCCGGGCCGGGCCATGTGCGAGACCGCGACAACCGCCCGCAGCCCGTCGCGCTCCTCGGGGGTCATCTGCCGCCGCCAGCCCTCGACCGTGGCGTGCATCGTCTCGATCTGATCGCGCGCCGCGTCCTCGGCGTTGAGCAGGACGTCCTCGGTCTGCGCGCGGGCGAAGGCGGTCAGCGCCTCGGGCGCGACGCCGCCGGTCGCGCTCGCCTCGTCGAGGAGCGCGACCGACGCGCCGAGGATCCGGCGCTGCCGCGCGAGCTGCTCCGGGGTGAAGCCGCGGCGGTCGAGGTCGCCCGCGGCCGCGGCGATGCGCTGCCGGAGCTCGGCCATCTGATCACGCGCACGCGCGCCGCCGTCGAGCGCGCCCCGCCGGCCCGAGAGGAGCGCGTGGACCGCCAGGGGGACGTGCGCGATCGCCTTGAGCTCGTGGTAGCGCCGGGTGCGCGCGGGCCCCTCGAACCGCTGGCCGCCGCGCCGCAGGATGAGGCTGTCGTCGATCTGGGCGATGACCGGCTCGATCTTGGCGAGGATGGCCTCCCGGCGCGCGGCGTAGGCGTCGAGGAATGCCTGGTTGAGGTCGCCGAGCGCGTCGCCCGGGTTCAGCGCGGCGCTCGCGGCATCGCCCTGCGGCGCGGCGTCCGCGGGCTCCGGCGCGGCGCCATCCTCACACGACACCCCGGAAGATGCGCGCTCGATCATCTGCGCGGGCTCCATAGCACACGCGCCCGCGCCCGAAGCCGAGGGCAGCTCGAGCGCGCGCGCCGGAGCGCACGCGTGGACCGCGACAGGCGATCGAGCTCGGGCCCACGCGCGCGCCGCATGTCAGCGGCGGGGCAGCGCATTCGCGTCGAGCCAGTCGAGCGCCTCGTCCATCACCCGCTCCGCGTCCGGCATCGCTCCGTGCTGCGCGCCGGGCATCTCCCTGTAGACCGCCGGGATCTTCGCCGCCATGAGGCCGCCGGCGCCCTCCTTCATGCGGTACTTCGCGTCGAACTCGCCGCTGATCATCACCGCCCCCCGGATGCCCCGGAGCCGCGCCGCCGAGGGCGTCGTGGGCGCGCCGAGCAGCACGAGCCGCGAGTACCGGTCCGGCCAGCGCTCCGCGAGCCGCTCCGCGATGTAGGCCCCCTGCGAGTAGCCGATGACCACGAGGTCCTCCGCCTCGCCGCCGCACGCCGCGAGCGCGGCCCGGATCCGGCCGTCCTGCTCCTCGGGGTTCGGCGAGTACTTGCTGAACACGCCGTCCCCGCCGCAGGGCACGTTGCCCTGCAGCCCGAGCACCCCGCCGTGCTCCCGCGCCGCGCCCTGGATGGCCTGCACATAGCCCAGCCCGTGCCCGCACATGCCGTGCAGGAAGATCATCCGCGGACACGCGCCGCCCGGCCCGGTGACGACGAACGCCGGATGGTCGCCGGGCACAGCCATCTCGGTCGCCACCAGCGGCGGATCGACAGCGCGCTGGTCGACCTCGACCACCGCCGGCTGCACCGGGCGCTCCTCCGCGAGCGCTCGCTCCTCCCTGCCACACCCCGTCGTGAGCACGGCGAGGCCCAACCCGGCGATGGCTACAACGGAAAATTTCATAAAACTGGCGCAATGCCAGGACCAGGCCACGGATGGCGCTCGACCGCGCTCAGCGCGAGCACGTCTCGGAAATCGGCGCAATTCGTGCGGAAAGCGCGGCGGGCGAGCGCGTGATCGCTCTCTCCTTTTCGCCACACCCGGAGCTCCGTCTGTGCGCGCTGTTGACATGTCCGTTTTAACAGAATACTTGTCCGTTTTGGTGGATGAGCCTGGTTGGCCGGCGTCCGCGGCGCGTCGCGCCGAGGGATCGCGGCGTCCGGCTCGCTGGCGAGCACCTCGGGCGCCGCGGCGACGAGGCCGAGAATCACGTCTCGTGCCCTGAGCGCGCCCGGAAGATGGATTGAAGAGGAGGAGCACATCCGATGAGCAATCGCGCCCTGGAGCACTTTGGCGAGCGATACGGCAGCGAGGCGGCGGCGCCCCGCTTCGAGCAGTGGAACGCGGTGATCGAGAGCCTGCTCGGCCACCGCTCGGTGCGCCGCTACGCGCAGAAGCCGCTCCCGGAGGGGACGCTCGAGCTGCTCGTGGCCGCCGCGCAGTCGGCGCCGAGCTCCTCGAACCTGCAGCTCTGGAGCGTGCTCTCGGTGCAGGACGCCGAGCGGCGGCGGCGCCTCGCGGAGCTCGCCGGCGGGCAGGCGCACGTGCGCGACTGCGGGCTGTTCCTGGTCTGGCTCGCCGACCTGCGGCGGATCGGCGACCTCGCGAGGCACCGCGGCGTCGGGCACGAGGGGCTCGACCATCTCGAGATGTTCGTCATGGCCGTGGTCGACGCGGCGCTCGCCGCCCAGAACGCGCTCGTCGCGGCCGAGTCGCTCGGCCTCGGCACGGTCTACATCGGCGCGCTGCGGAACCACCCGGAAGCGGTCGCGGCCGAGCTCGGCCTGCCCCCGCAGGTGTTCGCGACCTTCGGCCTGTGCGTCGGCTGGCCGGACCCGAGCGCGCCGGCGAGCGTCAAGCCGCGGCTCCCGCAGGAGGTCGTCCTGCACCACGAGCAGTATGGCGCCTTCGATCGCTCGATCGGCGCGCTCGAGGGCTACGACCGGCTCATGGAGCGCTTCTACGCGAACGAGCGCATGGACGTGCAGGGGAGCTGGAGCCGCCACTCGGCCGCGCGCGTCGAGTCGGCCCACGCGCTGCGCGGGCGCGACCGGCTGCGGGCGGCGCTCGCCTCGATGGGCTTCGGGCTCCGCTGACGCGGCGGAGCCCCGCTCGCCACCACGCGCGCGCGACGGAGTGCGCGCGGAGCAACACCCGAGCAGCAGGCCCTGGTGCCTCGCCAGCAACGAAGGACGTCGCCGGCCGGAGAGGGGCAGTGAGCGCGTGATGGCATATCGGCTGCATTCGAGGGGAGAGGGGAGTCGGCCTGAGCAAGGGAGTCGCCGATCATGAGCGAGCTACTGGAGCCTGAATCACACGCGGGAGAGGGTGGACGTGTCCTCGACGGGAGCGACACGCTGGCGCTGGAGACCGACGTGCTGGTCATCGGCGGCGGGCCTGCC
This sequence comes from Sorangium sp. So ce119, assembly GCF_051524405.1. NCBI lineage: Bacteria > Pseudomonadati > Myxococcota > Polyangiales > Polyangiaceae > Sorangium > Sorangium sp. So ce119. Next base: position 3,026,463 of record NZ_CP150310.1, read on the forward strand.
GGGACCTGGGCGGCGCTCGCCGCAGCGGCGAAGGGCGCCCGGGTGGTGCTCGCGGACAAGGGGTATTGCGGCAGCAGCGGCGCCACCGCGCCGTCCGGGGTCGGCGTGTGGTACGTGCCGCCGGTCCCCGAGCTGCGCGAGGCAGCCAAGGCCAGCCGCGAGGGCCTGGGCGGCTTCCTCGCGGACCGGGGCTGGATGGACCGCGTGCTCGATCGGACGTGGTCCAGCGTGAACGACCTCGGGACCTGGGGTTACCCGTTTCCGACAGACGACGGCGGCCAGCCCGTGCGCCGCAGCCTGCAGGGGCCCGAGTACATGCGCCTCATGCGCAAGCGGGTGAAGCTCGCGGGCGTCCGCATCCTCGACCACAGCCCCGCGCTCGAGCTCCTGGTCGACGCGGACGGCGCGGTCGCCGGCGCCGCCGGCATCTGCCGGCAGCTCGGGCACCGGTGGACGGTGAAGGCCGGGGCCGTCGTCATCGCGACAGGCGGGTGCGCCTTCCTGAGCAAGGCCCTCGGCACCAACGTGCTCACCGGCGACGGCGGCCTGATGGCCGCCGAGGTGGGCGCCGAGATGTCAGGCATGGAGTTCTCCAACGCGTACGCGATCGCCCCGGCCTTCGCGTCGGTCACGAAGACCCTCTTCTACAACTGGGCGACGTTCTACTACGAGGACGGGCGCGTCATCGAGGGGGCCGGCTCGCAGCGCGGGCGGTCCGTGATCGCGGAGACGCTGCTCACGCAGCCCGTCTACGCCCAGCTCGACAAGGCCGACGAGGCGCTCCAGGCGTGGATGCGCAAGGCCCAGCCGAACTTCTTCCTGCCGTTCGACCGCGTCGGGATCGACCCCTTCCGGCAGCGCTTCCCCGTCACGATGCGGCTCGAGGGCACGGTGCGCGGCACCGGCGGGATCCGCATCACCAGCCAGGCCTGCGCGACCTCGGCGCCGGGGCTCTACGCCGCCGGCGACGCCGCCACGCGGGAGCTCATCTGCGGCGGCTTCACGGGCGGCGGCAGCCACAACGCCGCGTGGGCCATCTCCTCGGGGCAGTGGGCCGGCGAGGGCGCCGCCCTGTTCGCGCGCGGCGTCGGCGCCCGCGCCGGTCAGCGCAAGGTCGAGGGCGCCGGCCGCGCGGCGCTCCCCGCGGCGGGCGGGGCGAGGCCGATCGACGCCGAGGGCGTGATCCGGTCGGTGCAAGACGAGGTGTTTCCGTACGACAAGAACCTCTTCCGCACCGAGCGCGGGCTCGCGATCTCGCTCGACCGGCTCGACGCGCTCTGGCGCGACGTGCGCCAGGCCCGGCCCGCGGCGGAGGTGCGCGAGGCCGTGCGGGCGCGGGAGGGCGCGGCCATGGTCGCCACCGCGCGCTGGATGTTCAACGCGGCGCGCGCGCGCACCGAGACGCGCGGGATGCACAAGCACAAGGACCACCCGGGCCTCGATCCGGCGCAGCAGCGGCGCCTGATCACCGGGGGGCTCGACCAGGTCTGGGTCCGCGCCGAGTCGCCCGCGCCGGCGTCGATCGGCGCGGCCGCCGTGGAGGCGCACGCGCCATGATCGAGCTCGTCAGCGACGCCCGGTGCATCGGGTGCGATCTCTGCGTCGAGGTCTGCCCGACCAACGTGTTCGATCGCGTGCCCGGCGGCGCGCCCGTGATCGCCCGGCAGAGCGACTGCCAGACGTGCTTCATGTGCGAGGCCTACTGCCCGGTGGACGCGCTCTACGTGGCGCCGGAGGCCGAGCGGCCCGTCCCGGTGGACGAGGAGCAGCTCTCGGCGTCCGGGCTCCTCGGGAGCTACCGCGCCGCGGTGGGGTGGGGGACCCGCCGCAAGCCGGGCGCCGAGGCCGACCAGACCTTCCGCGTCCTCGAGGTCGCGCGTCGCGGCTGACGCCAGCGCCGTGCGCTCCTCTCCACCCGCGCCGTTTCCGCCTTCACGACGGGAATTTTCCGCCCTCGCGCTATTCGCTCTCGTGGTGAGCCGGTTCGAGGGCGCGCGGCTACTGCCTGACAGACGTGCGCTCGGCTGGCTGGGTCGAAGTGCCCACCGAGATCTCTGCGACCTGCGCGGACATCCGTGGTGGTCGCCGTGCCGGGCATCCGGGCAACCCAGCTCGGGAGCGTCCGATGCGATGTTGACTCCACTCAAGGTCATCTGGTGGGCTCCTCCCGGGCCGTGCGCGCTGACCGCCTTGCGCCGGGAACCTCGGCTCGGTACTGTGCTCGCTCCTCACGATCGACCCGCGAAAGTCACGAGCCCTCGGAGCGATGACGTTGTGCGTAGAGCCAGCCTTGCCATCGCTCCGCCCGGGCGTGGCGGTACTGACGAAAGCGAGGTGGTTCGCGCGCTCATCGCAGGAGAGCCGTGGGCGGCAGCCGCGGTGTGGAACGCGCATGCGCCCAAGGTGTTCCGGATCGTCGCGCGCGTGCTCGGGCCGGGCGCCGACGCAGAGGACGTCACGCAGGAGGTCTTTGTTCGCGTGTTCTCCAGAGTATCCGGGCTGAGAGACCCCGATGCGCTGGGGAGCTTCGTGTTCTCGGTGACCGTTCGACTCCTGAAGTGGGAGCTCCGCCGCAGGCGCGTGAGGCGCATCCTCCAGCTCGCGGACACTGCCGAGCTCCCGGAGCAGGCGGTCGCGCCGGCGGACAGCGAGGCGCGCGAGGCGCTGGGTCGCCTCTATGCGATCCTCGACACGCTGAGCGCAGACGACCGGACTGCGTTCGTGCTCCGTCACATGGAGGGGATGAGCCTGCCCGAGATCGCGGAGGCAACCGGGATATCGCTGGCCACCGTGAAGCGAAGGCTCAGCCGGGCGACGGAGCGTGTGTCGTCCGAGGTCGAGAAGGACATGTCTCTCGGCGCTTACTGCATGAGAGGGGAGGCGCGGGATGACTCTTGACGACGAGAAGGACCCGGCACTCAGCCCGAAGGCCGCGCGCGCGGTCGATCTCGCTCGCCTGTCGCTCGGCGCGATGTCTCCCCAGCAGCGTGTCCAGGGGCTGCTCCGCGTGACGGAGCGGACGGCGAGGCGCCCGGGCTTCCGGCTGTCGCCCCTCCGGGGCGGAGCGCTCGCGCTCGCCGTGGCCGCCGCGGTCCTGGTCGGCGTCAACGGGTGGCAGCAGCGAGGAGCGCGCTCCGATCGGCTCTCCTACGAGGTGGAGGGCGGCGCCGTGCAGCAGGACGGCTCCGTCCACGCGGACACATCGAGCCGTCCGAAGGTCCGGTTCTCCGACGGCACCGAGGTTCAGCTCGCCGAGATGGCGCGCGCGCACATCGTGTCGGTGAACGAGCAGGGCGCCAGGGTCGCCCTCGACAGGGGAGAGGTCCACGCGCGCGTGGTCCATCGGTCGGAGGCGCAGTGGCTGTTCGATGCGGGGCCGTTCCTCGTGACCGTGACCGGGACGGCCTTCGCGCTTTCCTGGACGCCGGAGGACGAGCGCCTCGATCTGCGGCTCGAGAACGGCGCCGTCGTCGTCAGCGGGCCGCTGGCCGGCGAGCCGATCGCGGTGCGCGCCGGGCAGTGGCTGACCCTGCGGCGGCGCACGGGAGAGGTGCTGCTGCGCGATCTCGATCTTCAGCAGGGCGCGCTTCAGCAGGGGGCGCTTCAGCAGGGCGCGGAGGCGTCGCCGTCGCCCGCCCCGTCGGCGCCCGACCACGTCGAGGAGCCCAGCGCAGCGCCGGCTCCGGATGCGCCAGGGCCGGCCGCGGACGCGACCGCGGCGGCGCCCGTGGCCGAGCCGAGGCGCGACTGGGCCGGGAAGCTCGCGGCCGGGAAGCTCGACGTCATCGTCGACGAGGCGCAGCGCCGCGGGCTCGACGCCTCGCTCGCGGAGAGCAGCAACGAGGAGCTCTCGGCCCTCGCGGACGCCGCGCGGTACACGCGGCGGAACGACATCGCGCGGCGGGCGCTCCTCGCCCAGCGCCGGCGCTTTCCGGCGACGCAGCGGGGCAAGGAGGCGGCGTTCCAGCTCGGCCGCCTCGCGGAGACCCAGGAGGGAGGCGCCGCGGCGCTCGCCTGGTTCGAGACCTACCTCAAGGAGGCGCCGCAGGGGGCTTACGCGTCCGAAGCGCTCGGGCGCAAGATGGTGATCGTGCAGCGGCTCCACGGCGACGCGCAGGCAGAGACCGTCGCGCGGGCGTACCTGCGCCGGTTCCCGGGCGGAACCTACGCGCAGGCAGCGCGGGCCCTCGCCCGGACGCCGTGAGGTTCGCGCGGGCGCAGGCGCTGGCCGGGGCCCTCACGCTCCTCCTCTGCGCGGCGAGCCCCGCGGCGTCGGCGGAGCCTGCGCGTGTGGTCCTCGTGCGGCCCGGCGCCGCCGATCCGTCGATCTCCGAGGCGCTGATCCGCATCCGCGGGGAGCTCGTCGCCGATGGCTTCGACGTGGAGCTCCTCGACGCGCAGTCGGCCTCCGCCCCCCGGCCGACGATGGACGACGCCGGGCAGCAGGCCGGCTCCGCGGCCCTGATCGGGCTGTTCCTGGCGCCGGACGGTCAGGCCGCCGAGCTCTGGGTGGTCGACCCGCGGACGAACAAGACGCTCGTGCGGCGGATCGACACGCGCGGCGAGGCGCGGGAGCACATCGTCGAGGTGCTCGCGGTGCGCGCCGTCGAGCTGCTCCGCGCGAGCCTGCTGGAGCTCCTGATGTCCTCGCGGCGCCCCGCGGCGCCGCTCGGTGACGCCGCGCCGCCTCCGAGCGAGGTGAACCCGCCGGTGCCTCGACCGGCAGCGCCGTCGCTCGATCAGCCGTCGCGCCGATCGATGTGGGGCGTCGAGCTGGGGGGCGGGCTGCTCGCGAGCCCCGGCGGCATCGGCCCGGCGCTGCTCCTTGTCGCGCGCCTGCGCGTCGCGCCGCACGGGCCGCACGGGCCGATCGAGGGGCGCATCTCGCTCGCCGGGCTCGGGACGGCGCCGCGCGTCGCTGGGCCGCAGGCCAGCGCGACCGTGCAGCAGCGGTTCGGGCTCGTCGAGCTCGCGGCGCTCCCCTGGCCCGAGCTGCGCTTGCGCCCGAGGTTCTCGGTGGGCCTCGGGGCGCTCCACGTCGCCGTCGACGGCGAGGCATCGTGGCCGTACCGGGGCGGCCACAGCGCGCGGTGGGCGTTCGCCGCGGACGCCGGCGCCGGCGTCGAGTTCGGGCTCATGCGGCGGATCGACGTCGTCGTCGAGGCGCACGCGCTCGTCGCGCACCCGTATCCGGTGGTCCGCTTCGTCGAGACCGAGGCGGCGCACGGCGCGCGCCCGGCGCTGCTCGGCAGCCTCAGCCTCGTGGGGTGGCTGTGATCGGAGGACGAGCGGTGTCGCGGCGCGCGCCCGGCGGTAGATCGTCCCAGGGCGTCGTCGCCCGCGCCGGCCGTCGCCGCGTGCACGGGTCGTAGATGCGGCCGAGCAGGTTCCACGCCTGCGGAGAGGCGCCTGGCGTCACGGCTCCGGGCCGCCGGTGGTGCCCGTGCCGGTGTCGGTTCCGACCGGGTTCAGCCTGAACTGCTGGCTGGTGGCGCCGCTGGAAGCCCTCTGGAAGAGGGCAGTCCCGTTGCCGGGCGGGGAGCCGTAAGCGTCGATGGCCTTGCCGCTGAGGCGCGACGTGATGCGGACGGCGCCGCCGCCGAGATCGGTGACGGACCATTGCTGGTTGCGGTTGCCGTGGCAGGTGAACTGCACGATGACGGCGCCGTCCGCGGTCGACCCGGCGCGGACGTCGAGGCACTTGTCGCTGCTGACGTTGCGGATCCGGTGATACCCGCCGTCCGCCGCCTCGAAGCGGAACTGCTGGTTGGTGCCGCCGTTGCAATCCCAGAGCTGCACGACGACATCGTCGGCCGCGGCCACGGCGGCGTCGACGTCCACGCAGCGCCCGCTCTGGACGCCGACCAGGGTGTAGGGGGTATCCGTCGAGACGTCCGCGGCGACCTCCGCCGGGACGGCGTGCTGGGAGAGCTCGGCGATCTCCGCCGCGCCGAGCGCTCGGCTGTAGATCGCGATGTCGTCGACGTCCCCGACGAGGAGCCGACCCTCCTGCGGCCATCGGCCGACGTAGAGGCTGGTAGGGCCGGGCGAGATCGTCTTCTCGATGGGCGCGGTGCTGTGGAGGCGCCCGTCGATGTAGAAGCTCATGGTCAGCGCGTCGCCGTCGACGACCCCGGCGGCGTGCGTCCACCGCTGGAGCTCCAGGCAGGGACACAGGATGTGGTGGTAATCGCTGACCTCGGGGCCCTTCCAGAACCCGAAGTGGATGCCCGGCGCATCGCCGCCGTAGTCGACGTTGAGCTCCCATCCGCCGGTGTCCTCCGCGCTGATCACGGTCCTCAGGGTGTCGCCGGCGGGGGGCTCGTCGGTGAGCACGCGAACCCACGCCGAGACGGTCCAGCTCGGCGTGGCGTTCGGGAACCCGCCCACCGTCATGAACTCGCCCTCGTCGAGGTGCAGCGCACGCCCGAACCGGCCGTCCTCCACCCACGTGCCGCCGGTGAGCTCGCCGTCGCGCCGGTTGCCGGACCGGTCGTTCACGACCGTCCCTTCGCCCTCGTCGAACGTCCAGTACGCGACGAGGCCCTGGGCCAACGTCGGCGGCGTCAGCTCGACGGCGTCGAGCGGCCCCTTCGCGCAGGCCGCGAGCCCGAGCGACGCGACCGCGGCCAGACAGCGGGGCGCCACGCGTCCGCCCGCGGTTGCCGCTGCGCTGAGCGTCCTGGTGATGGCGCGGTGCGGTGTGCGCGACTGCTGCATGTCGGCCTTCTTGCGTACCCCAGACTCATCCGCTTCACCATAAAACTGCGCTGGCATGCCAATTGGCCTCGCGGTGTTGCTCGGAGCACAGCCGCGTTCTCGTGAGCGGTGTTCAAATTTCCAGCCCGTCGAGAAAACGCAGGACATGAGCGGTCGAGGTGATTGAGTCTGCGCTGATGTCACAACCTAGGCCAGCAACCAGATCATCATGCCGCTCACGGCCTGGAGGCGAACCGCCGACCGGAGGAGGAGCGGCAACGCGAGGTAATTCATGAGGCGCCCTGTTCTCTCGATCTGTTTCTCGCTCGCTGCCGGGCTCGTGGCATGCGGGTCGGGCGATACCGGCGCCGGCGGCGTCGGCGGCGACGCGACCGGCACATCGTCCGGAGGCGACGCGACCGGCACATCGTCCGGAGGCGGCGCGACCGGCACATCGTCGTCCGGAGGCGGCGCGACCGGCACGGCGTCGGGCGGCGACGCTGCGTCGGGCAGCGGCGGCGCGGGCGCGGGCCCCGGCGCGGGCGGCGGCGGGGGCGCGCCCGCGCCGACGGGGTTCGCGCAGATGGAGGATCTCGACCGCGGCGTCGTGGCCGTTCCCACCGACGGCGGCATCTACGTGGGCTTCCGCCTGTTCGGCTACGATCCCGGCGACATCGCATTCAACGTCTACCGGGACGGCACCAAGGTCAATGACGCGCCGATCACGGACTCCACCAACGTCGTGGACCGCGGCGGCTCTCCGAGCTCGGTCTACACGGTGCGGCCGGTCGTCGGCGGCGTCGAGCGAGGCGAGTCGGAGGCCGCGTCCGTGTGGAAGGATGGATCCCTGTCCATCCAGACGACGCCGCCGCCCGCCGGGGACGGCTACACCTACTCGAGCGGCGACGGCAGCGTGGGGGACCTGGACGGCGACGGGCGATACGAGATCGTCGTCAAGTGGGATCCGTCGAACCTCAAGGACAACTCGCAGGCTGGCCGCACCGGCAAGACCTACCTGGACGCCTACACGCTCGACGGCGAGAGGCTCTGGCGCATCGATCTCGGCGTGAACATCCGGGCCGGGGCGCATTACTCGCCGTTCCTCGTCTACGATCTCGACGGCGACGGGAAGGCGGAGGTGGCCGTCAAGACCGCGCCGGGGACGCGCGACGGCAAGGGCGAGCTCCTGAGCAAGGGGCCCGCGGCCGGCGACGACGACGCCAGGGACTACCGCAACGGCGACGGCTACATCCTGACCGGCCCGGAGTATCTCACGGTGTTTTCGGGAGAGACCGGCGCCGAGCTCGCCACGACGGAGTTCAAGGTGGGGCGCGACGACCCGTGCAGCTGGGGCAACAACGAGTGTTACGGCAACCGCGTCGACCGGTTCGTCGGCACGATCGCGTTCCTCGACGACACAGGGCGTCCGAGCGCGGTGTTCGGGCGCGGCTACTACGCGCGCACCACGCTCTCGGCCTGGAACTACCGCGACGGCGCGCTCTCGAACCTCTGGACGTTCGACTCGAGCTCGAGCCGCGACAATGGGAAGTTCGCCGGCAAGGGAGCCCACTCCATCAGCGTCGCGAACGTGGACGACGACCCGCAGCAGGAGATCATCAACGGCGGCGCCACGTTCGACGACGACGGCACGGGCCTCTGCACCGTGGACTACTACGCTCACGGCGACGCGCTGCACGTCACGGATCACATCCCGTCGCGCCCTGGCCTCGAGGTGTTCATGCCGTACGAGGGCGGGGAGTCGCCCGCGTACGCCATGCGCGACGCGCGCACGTGCGAGGTCATCTGGCAGGGGCCCGGCAACGGCGGCGAGGAGGGGCCTGGCCGAGGCGTGGCGGCGGACGTCGATCCGCGCAACCCCGGGAGCGAGGCGTGGGTGAACAACAGCCAGCTGCTGAGCGGCTCGGACGGCAAGAGCGTCGGGAACCGCCCCGCGTCGAGCAACTTCCTCATCTGGTGGGACGCGGACCTGAGCCGCGAGCTCCTCGACGGCAACGGCATCCGCCAGGTCGACGGCGACGGCGGCAACTTCACGGCCGACGGGTGCGCCGCGAACAACGGCTCGAAGAGCAACCCGACCCTCAGCGCCGATATCCTGGGCGACTGGCGCGAGGAGGTGATCTTCCGCTGCGGCAACTCGATCCGCATCTTCACGACGAGCCAGCTCGCGAAGAACCGGATCCACACCCTGATGCACGATCCGCAGTACCGCGTCGCCATCTCGTGGCAGAACGGCGCCTACAACCAGCCGCCCCACCCGAGCTTCCACATCGGGGAGGGGATGGCCCAGGTGCCGAAGCCGGACATCCACGTCCGCTGAGATACCCGGGGCGGCCGCGGCCCTCCGAGCGCGTCGTCAGCGAACGACAGCCGGGCCCCGATGCCGCCCGTTTCCAGCCAGCGATCCCTGGGGCGCGATCACGATGGTGTCGGCGCCCCCGGTGATGAACCCGTCGACTGTGTTGACCTGGTTGCCGTGGCGGTCAGGGCTGCGCCACCTCGACGGACTGCACGTCGAGCTGGATGAACTGACCGACATAAGGCTCGGGCGCCGGGGGGACGCCGTCCACGACCAGATGCTTGAAGTTGGCGATCTCTATACCATTCTGACCGTCGCCCAGGAAAGACACGGTGGCTCCACCCCGGACTGGAATGGTCTTCGTATGGTCGATGATGAACGTGTCGTGACCCACGTTGGGGCTGTCGTTGAGGTAGTAGACCTCCGGCGGATCGGAGACAGTGAAGCTGTAGATGTTGTACGTCGCGTCGTCGGGCGTACCGCCCACGCGAAAGTGCATGCCGTCGGGCGTGCCGCCCCGGTACTTCATCGTCTCGACGACGCCGCGTAGCCGGACGGTCACTTGATAGGTCGTGTCGGGCGAGCCGCCGAATGTCCTGGTCTCGTCGACGTGCGCGGACGTCGAACACTCGTCGCTGCCGCCCGGGTCGCGATCGCAGGGCATCTCCCAGCGGAAGCCGTCGATGCTGGCGGCCGCCGCGCGCGGGTCTTCGCCGCTGCCGCCGTCCCCGCCGCTACCGCCGTCCCCGCCGCTACCGCCGTCCCCGCCGCTGCCGCCGGCCCCGCCGCTGCCGCCGGCCCCGCCGGAGCTCGCGCTGCTGGAGGCGCTCGTGCTGGTGGCCGCATCGGCTCCCCCGCCCGGACCGCCGGCGCCCGTGGAGCTGGAGGTGCCCTGGTCTGTCGGAGGCGGGTCGGCATCGGAGCCGCAGGCAAGAGCGAACATCATCACTGGAATCGTAAGAAGATATACTCTCATAGGATACCACTCCGGCGAGAGCGCCGGTGTAGAGGCTGGAGCTGACGGACGTCGTCTCGTCCGTATCGAAGCAGCGGGTGTCCCCCCCGGGGGTGGCTACGTCAGGTTGGTGAGCGGCCCGGTGCAGTACCGAGGGTCGCCGAACGTGTCCCGGGTGTCGCCGAACAGGTTCAAGATCGAGACGAGCAGGTTGTTGTGCGGGAGGTTCGGGTACCGGACCCAGCGCCCTGTGCGCAGGCCGCCGCCGCCGCCGGCCAGCAGGAACGGCATGTTCGTCTTGTTGTGGCTCGGCGGATCCGAGAGCTCGGACCCGAAGAAGACGACGCTCTCGTCGAGCAGCGAGTGTCCGCCCATGTCGACCTTCTCCATCTCCTGCAGGAGATAGAGGTGCTGCTTCGAATACCAGTTGCAGATGCGCTCGCACTCGTCCGGCTTGAAGCCGCCGTCGTGCTGGTAGTAATGGTGGTGCTCGGTCAGGTTGAGCCAGGGGAAGGTGTGCTTCGCCTCGGTGTCGCTCCACTGAAGCGTGCCGACCGCGGTGATGTCGCAGGCGAGCGACATCACCAGCATGTCCATCATGAGCTTGCCGACCTTGGGGATCGCCGCGTCGGTCGAGGTGTCCTTGATCGAGCCGTTGTCCGAGGAGTTGAGCCCCGTGCGCGGGTTGTAGTCGGACGTGTCGACCCGCTCCGGCGCCTTGCACGCGCTCGTCTCGACCGGCACGTTGTTGAGGCTCATCTCGATCTCGCGGATCTTCGTCAGGTGCTGGTCGACCTTCTGCCTGTCGGCCGCGCCGAGCCGCGAGGACAGGGCGGAGTAGCGCCCGTCGAGGAAATCGAGGATCGAGCGCTTTCGCGCGAGGCGACGGGCGGCGTCGTTGCCGGCGGTGGGATCCAGCGTGCCGAAGAGCTCGATGAAGATCTCCGCCGGATCGAGGCGCGGCGGGATCGGCTTGAACGGCGCGGCGGTCTCGAAGTTCGCGGCGTTCATCGGCGACACCAGGCCGTGGGACTTGCCCGTCGCCCAGCGCACCGCGATCTCGATGCTCGCCTTGGCCTTCTGACCGGCGGAGATCCGGGAGGCGATCACCTGATCGACGGAGGGACCGTTGCCGTAGCCGCCGTTCGAGGAGCCCTCCTGCGCCGTGCCCGTGAGCCAGGCGATGATCCCGCTCTGGTGCTGCTCACCGCGCGCGCTCTTCAGGTCGAGGCCGTCGACGACGAGCAGACGGTCCTGCACCGGCGCGAGCGGCGACAGGATGGGCCCCAGGGTGAAGTTCGTCTCGGTGCCGCTCGGCCGCCAGCGGTTGATCACCGTCCCGCCCGGCGTGTAGACGGAGAGGAAGCGCTTGGCGGGGGCGGGGGCCGCGCGCGCGGTGCGCTCGGGGCCCATGATCTCCAGCCAGGGGAGCGCGATGGCGATGGCGCCAGCACCGCGCAGCACGGCACGTCGGCTCAAGCGAAAGTTCGACATCACCATCACTCCTCTCGGGCAGCCATGTAGTGGAAAGCGTCCGTCTGCGTGAGCTCGACCAGGAGCTGCTTCACGTTGTACCCGGATGCCTTGAAGGCGGCCGTGACGTCCGTCTTGGTGCAAGCGTCCTCGGAGCGCAGCGTGAGGCCATAGCCGTACTCGGCCCAGCGCGTCGCGAAGCAGCTCAGCACGTCCTCGTTCTCGGCGAGCTCCCGCACCAGCTCGATCGGCCCGCTCACCGTGACGTCCGTGCCCGGGACCCCGCCGCTCGCGTCGATCTGCACGTCGTTCTCCGTCGTGCGGAACTGGCCGACCGCGTCGTAGTTCTCGAACGGAAACCCGGCCGGATCCAGGAACTGGTGGCACCCCGCGCAGACCGGATCCTGGCTATGCTGGCTGAAGCGGTCCCGCGCCGTCGCGCCGGTGTACGGATCCGGCGGCTTCACCCGCTCCAGGATGTCGCCGGTGGGGAGCGGGATCTTCTGGCACATCAGCTTCTGGATCACGAACGAGCCGCGGGTCACGGGGTTGGTCGTGTTCGAGTGCGTCGTCCCGGCCATCACGCCCGCCTGGGTGAGGAGCCCGAGGCGCTGGGTCGTGTCGAGCTGCACCTGCTGGAACTCGTCGCCCGTCACGCCGTCGACGCCGTAGAACTTCGCGAGAGGACCATTCATGAACGAGTACGGGGCCGTCAAGATGGCCGGCCAGGTGCCGGTCCCCTCGAAGATCTCGTGCTCGAGGAATCGCTGCGTCTCTTCGCGCATGAACGAGCCGAGCGTGCGCGAGAAGGTCGGGAACGCCTCCGCGTTTCGCTCGAGGTCCGCGAGGTTGCTGATGGGAAGCAGGTTGTCGAAGAAGAACCGGACGGTGGTCCGGAACCGGGGGTCCTCGATCATGCGCTCGGCGTGCGCCCGGACGCCCTCCTTCGTCGAGAGCTCGCCTGCCTGCGCCGCCCTGCGCAGCTCGTCGTCGGGCATCGTGCCCCAGAGCAGGTACGAGAGCCGCGTCGCCATCTCGTCGCCGGTGGGCCGGCGGAGCTCGGGGCGCCCCGGGTCGGGTGTGCCCCATTCGATGCGGTAGAGGAAATCGGGCGATTGAAGCAGCCCCTCGATCACCGTGGCGACGCCGACGTCGAACGTCGCATCCGTCCGCCCGACGGTGTAGAGCGCGAGGAGCTCGTCCGCCTCGCCGGCGGCGAGCGGCCTGCGATAGGCGAGCGGCGCGATCCGCTCGATGATCGTGCGCGCGCACGCTTCCTCGCTCTCCCTCGTCACGTTGCTCGCGCACGGGGCGAGCTTCGCGAGCGCCTCCGGCGTGGCGGTCGCGCGCCGGGCGACGCCCTCCGCGACGGTGCCGAGCTGCTCGGCCAGCAGGCTCGAGACCGACAGCGCGTCCGCGTCATTGCCAAAGCCGTTCCCGACATCCTCGCTCGGCAGCGAGAAGGCTGGCTCGGTCGTGTCCCCGAAGAGGTCGCGAACCGTCTTGTTGTACTCGAACCGTGTCAGCCGCCGGAGCGGCGCCCGGCCGGGGTGAATCGCGCCATCCTCGCAGGCGCGCGGGTCGACCGTGGTGGGGTTCTCGGCGTCAGGCTCGCCCACGCCGCCCGCGTTGCCCCCGTTGCCCACGTTTCCAGTGCAACCGCTGGCCACGATCAACGCGATCGGAACAGCTGACCTAAGGCCTCTGAGAGGCCTCACCTGCTCATGGTTCAAGGATCTGTACATCGATGTCGCTCTTCGCCCGCTCAGGGCGCGCTGAAGTCCCATCATCGAACAACAGGAATTCTTTTATGAGTACAAATTGTCATGCTGCCCTCCCCCCGGAGGGCCCTGCTGGTGTGTTAAGACGTGTCGGAGCTGTTCGAGCTGATCAGTGCTCCAGTGATAAAATCAGGGAATCATGTCGAGGGACGTGCTGTGTTCCGGCGGGCGCGCCATCGCCGATCTGCCCCCGACGCGCCGTGACGCGCCGCTCCCTGGCGGCGGACTGGCCGGGAGGGGTGAGCGAAAGCAGGAGCCAGCGGAGCACTCGTCCGGCAGTAGCGGCTCGCCCTCGGATCGGCTCACCGCGAGAGTGAATACAGCGGAGATGGAGCTTTGCTTTGGGAGCGTAGCCCTGCGGGCGGGCGAGGTGCGGCCTGCGCAACATGAGGTGCTGGCGGCGTGCTCGTGACGCAGCACCCGGCGCGCGAGGCCCGGCCGGAACGCGTGGAAAACGCTGGCACGGCGCGTGCGATGTGAGGGGGTCCACGTGGGCGTCGACGGGCGCGGGCGAGGACGTCCCGCCGCCGAGAGCGCCCGGCAAACCCTCTTCTCTCGGGAGCCGTCGCATGAGTGGACTCAGTCTCGTCTTCGATACGCCGCAGCTCGCACAGGACTACGAGGTACGCAGCGCCGAGCGGCAGTTCCGCCACGGCCAGCGGTTGATCGCCGAGCTCGGCGTGCGCGCCGGCGAGCGCGTGCTCGACATCGGGAGCGGCACCGGGCTGCTCGCGGAGCACGTGGCGGGTATCGTCGGGCCCACGGGCCAGGTGCTCGGGATCGACCCGCTGCCGCTGCGGATCGAGATCGCCCAGCGCAAGGCCAAGGCGAACCTCTCGTTCCGGGTCGGCAACGCCTACGCGCTCGACGAGCTCCCCTCGGGCAGCTTCGACGTCGTGTACCTCAACGCCGTCTTCCACTGGCTCCCCGAGAAGACCGAGCCGCTGCGGCAGATCCATCGCGTGCTCAAGCCGGGGGGCCGGGTCGGGCTCACCACGGGCGCGAAGGACCACCCGAACCGGCTGCAGGCCATCAAGCGGCAGGTGCTGTCGCGGGAGCCCTACGCGCGCTATCCGGAGTCCAAGGCCGGCACGCCCCACTGGGTCACGGCCGATGAGCTCTCGAGCCTCCTCGGCGGCGCCGGCTTCGCCGTGCAGAAGATCGAGGCCCAGGAGAACGTCCACTACCAACCTGACGGACGCGCGGCCATCGCCTTCTCGCAGGCGAGCTCGTTCGGCAATTTCCTCGGTCACCTGCCGGAGTCGCTGCGCACCCAGGCCATCGAGGACATCCAGCGCGAGCTCGAGGCCTTCCGGACGCCCGAGGGCATCCGGCTCGAGGGAAAGCGCCTCTTCGCCATCGCCCACAAACCCGCGTCGCACTGAGCAGTCCACCGGCCCGCCGAGCGCCGCGTCGCGACGTGATGTCGCGGCGCGGACCGGCCGACCCCGCAATCAGGAGAACTCCGCATGAGCGCCACAGTGAACCAGAGCAGCAATGTCCTCGAGATCGTGCCGGTCGCCGGCCGGATCGGCGCGGAGGTGCGCGGCGTGCGCCTCTCGGCCGATCTCGACCCCGCCACGGTGAGCGAGATCCGGAAGGCGTGGCTGCGTTACAAGGTGATCTTCTTCAGGAACCAGCACCACCTCGACGACGCCGGCCAGCAGACGCTCACCGCGCTGTTCGACGGCAAGCCGGTCGCGCACCCGACGGTGCCGGTCGTCCAGGGCACCGACTACATCCACGAGCTCGACTCGCGGTACGGCGGTCGCGCGAACTCATGGCACACCGACGTCACGTTCGTCGACGCGTACCCGAAGGCCTCGATCCTGCGGGCGCTCGTGATCCCCGCCCACGGCGGCGATACGGTCTGGGCCAACACGGTCGCGGCGTACCAGGACCTGCCGCCCGCGCTGCGCGAGCTCGCGGACAAGCTGTGGGCGGTCCACAGCAACCAGTACGACTACCAGGCGCGGAGGCCGCAGTCCTCGCCGGAGGACGAGCGGCGGTACCAGGAGGTGTTCACGTCGACGGTCTACGAGACCGAGCACCCCGTCGTGCGCGTCCACCCCGAGACCGGGGAGCGCTCGCTGCTGCTCGGCCACTTCGTCAAGAACCTCGTCGGCGTGTCGTCGTTCGACTCCGCGCACCTCTTCCAGGTGCTCCAGGAGCACATCACGCGCCTCGAGAACACCGTCCGATGGCGCTGGGCCGTGGGCGACGTGGCGGTCTGGGACAACCGCGCCACCCAGCATTACGCGATCAACGATTACGGCGATCAGCTCCGCGTTGTGCGCCGGGTGACGGTGGACGGCGACGTGCCTGTCGGCGTCGACGGACGGCGCAGCTTCACCCGCAAGAAGGCGCCGCGCGCTCCTGCGGCGAGGACCGAGAGCGCCGGCGTCCCGGCGGCTGCCGTGGCGGCTGCCTCGGCGTAGCGCGGCGAGCCGCGGCCGACGGATGGGTCCTTGACGTCGGGGATCGCGTGCGCTTCATCTGCGGCGGAGGAGTGCCGCGTGGGTACAGCGAGCAAGCGCGACGACGCCCGAGGGGGAGAGCAGAGCACGGCGCACGTCGTGGTGATCTTGCTGATCGTGGCCTTCGGCGTGCTCGCGTTGCCGTGGATGGTCCTGCGCAAGCTGGAGGGCCGCGCGCTGCCGCCGGGCGGCAGCCTGGGCTCCGGCGTCACGGCCGACGACCTCGCCCAGGGCGGCAAGGTCTATTACCGCTCGTGCACCGGCTGTCACCAGGCGAGGGGGGAGGGGAAGCCCGGCCGCTATCCGCCCCTCGTCGGCACGTCATGGCTGCTCGACGACGCGGAGACCCCGATCCGGCTCCTGTTGCTCGGCGCGACAGGCCCGATGGAGGTGAACGGCGTGGTCTACAACGACGTGATGCCCAACCTCGGCGTGACGCTCTCGGACGAGGAGATCGCGCTGGTGCTCACCTACGTGCGATCGAGCTGGGGGAACAGCGCGCCCGCGATCACGAAGGACGACGTGGCGCGGGTGCGCGCCTCGCTGGGCGACCGGCAGGCGCCGTGGGCCGGCGGCGCGGAGCTCGCGGCGGCCCGGTCGACCCGCGTCCTGCCCTGAGGGGCGCGGGCCGGACGGCGCTGCGCCCGCCGCGGATCGCGCGACGCGCGTGGCGGGCTACCCGGGGCGATGGGGGCGCCGCGTGCGGCGCAGGGGCCTCCGGCGCAAGGGGGGCGCCGGAGGGGGGCTCGTGGGGCTCGCCGGCGCGGGCGATCAGAGCGGGCTGCCGGTCAGGCGCAGCTCGGAGACGTTGAAGCGCTGGCCATAGCCCAGGAAGCGGAGGCGCACGTAGCGGGCCTTGAAGCGCGTCGTGGTCCCGGTGGACCAGGTGCTCCAGCCGGCGGGCTTGCTGTTCGCGGCGAGGGTCCAGTTGCTCGGGCCCTCGGTCGCGTAGCTGATCTCCAGCTCCGAGCTGCTGCCGAGGTTGCCCGCGAAGTACTCGAGCTTCGTCACGTTGTACGGCTGCTTCATGTCGATGTACGCCGCCGCCGGGTACTCGTTCGAGAAGAGCCACTTGCCGTTCAGCCACGCCGTGGCCTCGTCGGATCTTGTCGTCCCGTCGAGCAGGCGCGACGCCGCCTCGGACTTGCCCTGGTCGACGGCCGTGAAGCAGCTGTTCTTCAGCACGCCGCCCGCGCCCACGCACGCGCCGCCGCCGGGATCGGCGTTGCCGTCGTCGCCGCCGGGATCGGTGTTGCCGTCGTCGCCGCCGGGATCGGCGGCGCCGTCGAAGGTCGACCGCACCCAGTCCCACCAGGTGACGGCGTGGGGGTCGCCGGCCTCGGTGCTGTAGCCGAAATGCCAGCCGATGTGCCCGAGCTTGTTGCCGCAGTACGCAGGGTCGCTCGAGTCCTCCCACGCGAGGCGGGTGAACCAGTCGAAGGTCGAGTCGCGGGCCACCGGGCTGCGGCGGCAATAGAGGTACTGCTGGATGCTCGACAGCGAGCCGCCGTGCTCCAGCAGGAAGCTCACGTTGCCGTCCTGCGACCCGATGCCCGCGAGCGGATCACCCCAGCTGATGCCCCAGAAGCTGGGGAGCGCGACAAGGGCCGCCATGTCCGCGGGCGCCACGCAGTTCCTCGTGTCGCTGCCCTTGCAGGCCTCGAAGCTCGCGACGCCCGCGAAGACCGAGTACGACGCGACCTTGCGCGGTCGCTTGGCGACGTAGGAGAGGACGGGGTCGGAGCCGCCCGAGAGGCCCGTCACGTGGACGGCGCCGGGCCTGACCTTGTAGCTGTCCTCGAGCGCGTCGAGGAGCGCGTCCTGCATCGTGGTGGCGTCGGCCACCCGCCCCTCGCTCCAGCCCAGGTAACGCGCGGGCGCGGCGATGATGAGCCCCTTGGGCCGGTATCCGCCCTTGATCTTGCCCGTGATGTCGCAGCAGTCCGAGAGCTGGTGCTGCACGCCGCCGTTCTGGCCGTTGCCGTGGTGGAAGAGGATGACGGGGCAGTCGCTCCCGCCGTCGTCCTTCCGGCACCCCTCCGCGGCATAGACGAGGGCCTCGTGCTTGCCGAGCTTCGACTGGTAAGAGAACCGGTCCATGCCCGAGGCCTTGTAGTTCTGCTCGGCCACGACGGCCGCGCTGCCCGCGCTCGTGATGTCCGCTTGCGCGGCGTCGCCCGCCACGCAGGCCACGAGGGCGAGGGGGCTCGCGACGACCATGAGAACGGGGGCGAGGAGTCGAAGAGACATGATGTACCTCAAGAATATTAAAGATTATTTACCAAGTCTGATTCACGCGAGGCCCGGCAGGGCCCCGTCGCAGAACGCCGGGTCGCCGAACGTGTCGAGCGAGAGCCCCATCGCCTGGCACAGCGAGGTCAGGAGATCGTTGTGGGCCCGGTTCTCGAACTTCAGGTAACGACCCGTCCGGAAGTGTCCGCCCGCGCCCCCCGCCAGCAAGAACGGCATGTTCTGGTGGGTGTGGTAGAAGCCGTCGGACATCTCGTTGCACCAGAGCACCACGGTGTGGTCGAGCACCGAGCTGCCGTCGCGCTCCGGCATCTCCTTCAGGCGGCCGAGGAAGTACGCGAGCTGCGACGCGTACCAGCGGTTGATGTCGATCACCTTCCGGGTGACGACCGGATCGACGGTGCGATCCGCCTCGCGCACGACGTGGTGGGAGAGCTCGTGGTGCCACTCCGGCGCGTCGACGAAGGGGTGGCGCGCGTTCGCCGCGGCGGCGGTCCACTGCAGCGATCCGACGTGGGTGATGCCGCAGCCGAGCGCTGTCGCGAGGATGTCCATCTGGGCGCGGCCGACGTCGGGCATCTTGTCGTACGTGTCCCAGCCCTCCTCCCAGTCGCCCGGGCTCGAGTGGAGGAGCCCGGGGGGCGCGCACGCGATGCGCCCGTCGAGGCGGGCGTCGAGGTCCGCGAGGGCGGCCTCGTGGGCGTCGATCCGCTGGCGGTCGGCGCCGCCGAGGCGCGGCGCGAGGCGCTTCGCCTCCTCGCGGGCGAAGCGGAGCACCTCGCGGCGGCGGTTCTTCCGGCGCTCGGCGTCCGGGTCCACGGTCGCGAGCCCGGCGAAGGCGCGGTCGAACGCGGCGCTCGGGTTGTTCTCCGGCGGGACCGGCTGCCCCGCGCCGGCATACAGCAGGTGGTCGCGGGAGCTCGGCGCCCCGGAGCGCACCCCGAGCTCGAGCGACCGGAGGTAGTCGTCCTGGCCGACGGCGGCGGCGATGACCTGATCGACGCTCGGCCCGGACGCCATTTCGTTGCCCTCGACCAGCGCGGGCAGCCGGCCGGTGAGGAGCTTCGAGCAGCCGTGTCCGCCGCTCGGGCCGTCCTCGGAGATCCGGATGCTCAGCCCGCGCTCCCTGCGGAAGTCCGAGTCCGGCTCGCCCTCGGGGCCGAAGAGGAGGAGGTGATCCCGGAGCGGCTCGAGCGGCTCGAGGATCGGACCGAGGGTGAAGTCGCGCTCTCCGCCCGTGGGGCGGAACGCCGACTCGATGGTGCCGTTCGGCGTGAACCACACGACGAAGCGCTTGCGCGGTCCGGGCTGATCACCGCGCGCGGTGGGTCCCGCCATGAGCGAGCCAAGGGCGCCCGCGAGGAGCCCGCCGAGCAACGTCCGCCGGTTCATTCTTCGTCCGATCACAGCTCACCTCCGCCGTCGCCAGCGACCTCGGCCACGCGACGCGACCTGAACGCCTCGCTCTTCACGATCCGCACGAGCAGCGCGTGGATGTCGCCGCCCTCCTCCTCGAACGCGTCGCCGAGCGACTCGAGCTCGCACGCGTCGCCCTCGGACGCGCCGCGCCGCACGGCGTAGCGGAACCAGTGCTCGACGAAGCACGCGCGCGCGTCGACCGACGAGACGAGGCGCTCCGCGAGCTCGACGCCGCCGTCGACCTCCCCGTCCGCGCCGTCGGTCCCGACGACCTCGCCTGTCGCGTCGATGGGCATCCCGTTCTCGGTGGCGCGGTAGCGCCCGAGCGCGTCGTACGTCTCGAGGGCGAAGCCGAGCGGATCGATGAACTGGTGGCAGCCCTGGCACCCCGGCTGCGAGGTGTGCGCCGCGAAGCGCTCGCGCGTGGTCCTGGCCGGCTCGGCGGCGGGCGTCGGCACGTTGAACTCGACGTCCGGCGGGGGCTCCCCGAGCTCCTGGCAGAGGATCTTCTCGCGCAGGAACACGCCGCGCCGGATCGGATCCGACTGGTCGAACTTGCCGAGCTTCGCGAGCAGCGCCGGCTGGGTGAGCAGGCCCATGCGCGTGGAGGCGTCGAGCTCGACCGGGGAGAGCTCGTCCCCGAGCTCGCCGCCCACGCCGTAGAAGCTCGCCAGGCGCGCGTTCATGAAGGCGCGGCGGGACGTGAAGAGATCGTCGTACGTCCCGCCCGACCAGACGGCGTCGTCGAGGAACGCCTCGAGCGAGGCCTGGAGGTCCCGGGCGAGCGCGGCGTCGAACTCCGGGAAGACCTCGGGGTCGCGGTTGATGGACCCGACGTCGCCCACGCCGAGGAGCTCGCGGAAGAAGGCCGCCGTGGTGGCGCGGGCGCGCGGGTCCTCGAGCATGCGGCGCGCCTCGACCTCGATGTCCTCCGGCGTGCGCAGCCGGCCCTCGGCCGCGGAGGCGAAGAGGGCGTCGTCGGGCATGGTGCCCCAGAGGAAGTACGAGAGGCGGCTCGCGAGCTCGTGGTCGACGATGGCGATGACGGAGCCGGGGGCGGCGCCGCCGTCGTCGGGCCAGTGGTAGAGGAACTGCGGCGAGGAGAGCGCCGCCTCGATGACGAGGCCGACGCCCTCGAGGAAGGGCCGGGCGCCGTCCTCGCGCGCGGCGCGGTAGACGTCGAGCAGCGCGGTCTCCTCGGCGGCGGTGAGCGGCCGGCGGAACGCGCGCGCGCCGAACGCCTGCACGAAGGCGCGCGCGCAGGCGTCGTCCTCGGTCGCGCAGGGGACGATGCGCTCGGGGTGCTCGAGGGCGCGCGCGGCGAGCGCCTCGGCGGCGCCCTGCAGCTTCTCGACGAGGAGCGGCGAGACCGTGAGCCCGAGGGGGAAGCCCTCGACGGCGTCGTCCGCGGGGAAGCCGCTGGACGGGCGCGGCTCGTCGGGGTCGAGCGCGAGCAGGTCGACCACGGTGCGGTCGTACTGGTCGCGCGTCAGGTGGGCGAGCGGCAGGGGCGACGCCTCGCAGGCGGCGGGGCCGTCGGCGGGGCCGTCGCTCGCGACGTCGTCGCCGGCCGCGGGGTCGGCGCCGAGGACGCCCGTGCACCCGCCGAGGGCGACGGACGCGGCGAGCGTGAGCTCGACGAGCCGTGGCCTGAGACGAAGGAGAAGGGAAGTGCGCATCGTGGGCCTCGAGGGACGCTGAAGGGCGTCTGGTGAGGACGTTCAGCACGGGGCGTGCCGGGGCCGGGATCAGCGCGATTTCCCGGGATTCGAGCGTGTTCGTTGGGTGGGGGTGACGCCGGAGGTCGCGCGCGGCCGGAGGGGTGCGACCTGCGGCGTCGCAGGGCGGGGTGGGCGCGACCTCGCGCGTCGCAGGGGGCGGGGCGGCGCCGTGAGGCGGCGCGGGGCGCGATGGCTGTGTCAGCGCGAGCGGGCCTTGATCCGCTGGAAGTGGCGCCGCGCGATCCCGCTCGCCGCCGCCGCCCGCGACACGACCCCGTCGTGAGCCGCGAGCACCTGCTCGACATACCGCCGCTCGAACTCCTCGACGACCCGCGCCCGCGCCGCCGCGAGCGGGAGCTGCGCCCGGAGCGTCTCGTCCATGAAATCGGCGCCGCGCGGCGCCGCGCCCGGCGGCGCCGCGCCGGGCGCGCTCGCCGGCGACGCCTCCGTCTCGGGTGGCTCCTCGGGCAGCAGCGTCGCGTCCCCGAGCGCCACGGCGCGGAGCACCGCGTTCTTGAGCTCGCGCAGGTTGCCGGGCCAGGCGTCGTCGGACCAGCGCGCGACGAGCGCCGGCGGCGGCGCGCCCTCGGCGCCGGCCAGCCGCCAGAAGTGCTCCGCCAGGAGCGCGATGTCGCCCGCCCGCGCGCGCAGCGGGGGCAGCTCGACCCGCGCCACGGCGAGGCGATGGAAGAGGTCGTCGCGGAACCTCCCGGCCTGCACCTCGTGATCCAGGTCCCGCCGCGTCGCGCTGAGGATGCGCGCGTCCACGCGGAGCCACCGGTCCCCGCCGACCCGGCGGATCTCGCCCCGCTCGATCGCGCGCAGGAGCTTCGGCTGGAGCGCGAGGTCGAGGTCCCCGATCTCGTCGATGAACAGCGTCCCGCCGTCGGCCTGCTCGAAGACGCCCCGGCGCGCGGCCGTCGCGCCGGTGAACGCGCCCCGCTCGTGGCCGAAGAGCTCCGACTCGACGAGGCTCGGGGGGACCGCCGTGCAGTCGAACACAACGAACGGCCGCGCCGCGAGCGGGCCCTCCTCGTGGAGCGCCTCGGCGAGCACCTCCTTGCCCGTGCCCGTCTCGCCCTCGATGAGCACCGGGACGCGCGCGGCGGCGAGCTTGCGGCAGAGCGGGTACAGCCGCCGCATCGCGCGGCTCGCGCCCAGCATCCGCCCGAACGACGAGCCGGGCGGCACCGGCGGGTTCTGGCCGCCGGCCTGCCGCTCCACCCGCAGCCGCGTCGTCCCGACCCGGAGCGTCTCGCCGCCCGCGAGCCACGCGTCCCGGATGGCCACATGATCGACGAACGTGCCGTTGGTCGAGCCGAGATCGGTCACCCGCAGCCGCGCGCCCGTGAGCTCGAGCGCGCAGTGCCGCCGCGATACCTCCGGATCGTCGAGCCGGAGATCGCAGGCGGACGACTTGCCGACGAGCACGCGGGAAGGGCTCGAGCCATCGAGCACCAGGCGCTGGCCCGCGGCGGGCCCGTCCGCGATCGCGATCGCGAACGTCCCGTCCGGCAGCTCCGCGACGATCCCCCGGACCGACGTTGCGCCGGTGAGCTCGAGACGGTTCGACATGTGCGTGAAACCTATCACGCCCGGATCACGCCCGAATCACGCGCCGAGAGAGCGCCCGCCGGCCCCTCCGCCGCGCGATCACGCCGCCCGCCTGGCCGGCGCGCCGCCATCCCGACCGGCAGCCGCCGCAGCGCCCGTGGGAACGCGGCGGCGTTTCGGGTGAGACAGTTCCCTACGTCTCACCCAGAACCTGCGTGTGCGACGGATCGCGTGAAAACGTCCGAGGTGCGCGCGTGATACCTTGGACTTGCATGCGCTTCGTGCTCGTTCTCGGGGTCCTGGCCGGCGCCGGGCTCTGCCAGGGTTGTCTCTTCCCGTCGTTCGACGCGCTCACCCGGTGTGAGCAGGGCTGTGGCGGAGCGACGGCCGTCTCCTCGTCGTCCGGCGGGGGGGAGGCCTCGAGCAGCGTGGGCGCGGGCGGCGCGGGCGGCGAGGGCGGCGCGGGCACGGGCGGGGCGGGCGGGGCGGGCGGCGCGGGCACGGGCGGGTCGACGCCATCGCCGTGCGTCGACCCCCTGGGCCGCGGCGCCGATGGCGTCCTCATCACACCTGCGGGCCAGGACCATCCTCCCTTCTGCATCGATGCCGTCGAGGTGAGCTTCGCGCGTTACATCGACTTCCTGGCTGCGGTCCCATCCATCTCCGACGAGGACCGCGCTCGGTTCCTCGGCGCGGAGTGCGCGAGCATCCCGCTCACGCTCGATGACGAGGGCCTGCTCGGGTATTACGCGATGACCCAGGCCTACTCGGACCCGACGTTCCCGAGCCAGGCGCTGCCGGCGATCGGCATGACCTGGTGCCAGGCGCGGATGCATTGCCGCTGGGCGGGAAAGGAGCTCTGCGGCCACCTCGACGGCGCGAGCGCCGAGGGCTCGGACTGGCGCTCTTCCCGCTGGGTGGCGGCGTGCTCGAACGGCGGCGAATACACCTATTCCTACAGGAGCGACACGCCGGACGCCGCCCGCTGCAAGGTAGAAGGTTGCTCCCCGGAGGAGGGCTACAGGGCGCTCGACCCGGCGGCCGAGAATGCGCGCTGTGAAGGCGGGGTCGACGGCCTCTACAACATGAGCGGCAACTCGTACGAGTGGGTCGACAACTGCGTCGACACGGGCACTCCCGACGTCTTCGACGACGACGAGTGCTTCCCGCGCGGCGGCGCTTGCGGGCTGGGAACGGAGTACACCTACTGCGCCTTTCCCGGCCAGAAGCACGCCCGGGGCACGGCGTACGAGTTCGTCGGCGTCCGGTGCTGCTGGGACGCGCCCTGACGCCATGCAGGTCATCGGCCGCTACGCCCTGTTCGACGAGCTCGCCCGCGGCGGCATGGCCACGGTGCACCTCGGCCGCCTCCTCGGCACCGGCGGCTTCGCCCGCACGGTGGCGATCAAGCGCCTGCACCCGCACCTCGCCCGGGATCGGGAGTTCGTCGCCATGCTCCTCGACGAGGCGCGCCTCGCCGGGCGCATCCGGCATCCGAACGTCGTCGCGATGCTCGATGTGGTCGCCACCGAGCGCGAGCTCTTCCTCGTCATGGAGTACGTCCACGGCGAGGCGCTCGTGCGCCTGCAGAAGGCCTCGGCCCGCACCGACGGCAGGATCGCGGCGCCGCTCTGCGCGGCGATCCTCGTCAACGTGCTCGAGGGGCTCCACGCCGCGCACGAGGTCCGCGGCGAGCGCGGCGAGCCGCTCGGCCTCGTGCACCGCGACGTGACGCCCCACAACGTCATGGTGCGCGGCGACGGGACCGCGCTCGTCGTCGACTTCGGCGTCGCCAAGGCGGCCGGGCGCTTTCACACGACGGAAGAGGGCAAGATCAAGGGGAAGCTGCCCTACATGGCGCCCGAGCAGCTCCGCGGCGGCGACGTCACGCGGAGGACCGATATCTACGCGGCGGGGGCGGTGCTCTGGGAGGCGCTCGTCGGACAGCGGCTCTTCGACGGCACGAACGAGGCCGAGGTCCTCGAGCAGATCCTCTACACCGCCGTCGAGCCGCCGGGGCGGCGCGCCGTCGGGGTCCCCGCTGCGCTCGATGACGTCGTGATGCGGGCGCTGGAGCGCGACCCGCAGAAGCGCTTCGCCACGGCCGCCGAGATGGCGCGCGCCGTCGAGGCGGCGGTGACCCCGGCGCTCACGTCGCAGGTGGCCGCCTGGCTCGGCGGCCTCGTGGGCGAGGCGCTCGCCCGGCAGGAGGAGAAGCTCGCGGCGATCGAGGCGGCCGTGCTCGATCGGATCGGGCCCCCGAGCGGCGATATCCCGGCGTCGATCGCGTCCGGGGCCGTGCTGCTCGACGCCGGCGCTACCGTGCGGGCGAGCCGCGCCGGGCTGTCGTCCCGCCCGCCGCGGGCGGGCGCCTCCTCCGCCCCGCCCGAGGAGATACCGCCGCGTGCCACGCTCCCGCAGGCGCAGGGGGCCGGGGAGGTCGCGCTCGAGAGGGCGCCTGCCGCAGGGGCGGAGCGCGCGTTCGACACGACGCCTGCGGCGGTCGGCCCGTCGAGCCCGACCGCCGTGGGACCCAAGGCGCGCCGGATCTGGCCCTGGCTCCTCGCGGCGGCGCTCGCCGCGAGCGTCCCGATCGCCTGGCTCGGGCTCCGGTCCGGGGCCGCGCCGCCCCCGCCGGAGGGCGCGCCGGAGCCGTCCGCGGCGGCGGATCCTTCAGGCCGAAGCGCCGGCGCCGCGCCCGCGGCGGCCGTCGCGCCCGCGTCGGCCGCCGCCGCCTCCGAGCCGCCGCCGCGGGCGCCCCTGGTCGCTTCCGCGAGCGCCTCTCCTGCGGCCGAGGGAGCAGCCGCCTCCGCGCCCCCGGCCGCGGGCGCCGCCCCGACCGCCGCGAGCGCCGCCGCATCGGCCGTCCCGGGGGCCGCCTCGTCGCGCGCCGCCCCGCCTCGATCCGGCGCCGCCTCGCGGCGCGGCGCGGCGCCGAAGCGCCCGGCGGTCGACTGCGCCGTGCCGTACACCGTCGACGCGCAGGGACGGAAGATCTACAAGCGAGAATGTCTGTGATACGCGCCATGAGCGTCGGGCTCGGCGTCGCGTTCGGCCTCTCGCTGTCCGGCGGCGCGGCCCATGCGCTCGACAAGGCGCAGTGCGCCGCCGCGGCGGAGGAGGCGCAGGCGCTCCGCGACGCCAGCAAGCTCGGTCTGGCCCGCGAGAAGCTCCTCACCTGCGCCCAGCAGGGCTGTCCTGCGGTCGTGCGCGACGACTGCGCGAGGTGGCTCGGCGAGGTGGACGCGCGGCGCCCCTCGCTCGTCTTCGGCGCCCGGGATCCCCGCGGCGGCGACCTCACGGACGTGCGCGTCTCCGCCGGCGGTCGCCCGCTGGTCGAGCGCCTCGACGGCTCGGCCGTCAGCGTCGACCCCGGCAAGCTCGACCTGCGGTTCGAGTCCGCGGGGCTGCCGCCCGTGGAGCGGACGATCGTCGTCCTCGAGGGCCAGAAGTCGCGGCTCGTCGAGGTGGTCATGGGCAGCGCGCCGCCCCCGGCCGGGCCGGGCGCTGTCCCTCCTCCTGGAGCCGCTCCCCGCCTCGCCGGGGCAGCGCCCGGCGACAGCGGCGTCTCCGTCGCCCCCTGGATCTCGCTCGGGGTCGGAGCCGCCGGGCTCGCGGCCTTCGGCGTGCTCCAGGGCCTCGCGCAGGCCGAGTATGCCGACCTCGAGGACGGCTGCGGCAGGACGAGCTCGTGCACCGAGGACGAGGTCGCCCCCACGCGCACGAAGTTCGCCGTGTCCGGCGTGATGCTCGGCGTCGGGGGAGCCGCCCTGGCGCTCGCCGCGGTGCTCTGGCTCGTGGACGTGCCCGCCGAGCCCGCCGCCGCCGCCGGCCCCCGGATCACCGCGGGCGTCGGCCCGGGCGGCGGCTTCGTGCAGCTCGCGCTGCCGCTCGGGCTCTGAGCGACGAGGTCGCTGGAACGCCGATCACATTGATCAAGTGAGAACTAGACCGCCAAGACGCCAAGGACGCCAAGATAGGATTCTCTTTTTGGCGCTCTTCGCGTCTTGGCGGTTCGAAGTTCTGCGCTTTGGCGCTGCTTGACGTGAGTCGATCGATGCGGTGTTGCCGATCCGGTCCATGGATGTTCAACATGCCCTTGATTCGAACATGCCTGCTGAGCCCGGCGCGGACTCACATCATGGACCTGGACAGCCGTTCGGTGACAGCGGCGTGGCTGTGGACAAGACAGCTCCCGAAGCGTTCGCGCGACCCGTTCGGCGCGCCGCTGACAGGTGGCTCCCAGTTGTGGCGTCGTGGTATAGGCCTTGTCGGTGTTCTCCCCCGGGTTTGCCGAACGTTGCTTCTCGCTCCATCCCGCGCCGCAGGCGCTGCTGCGCCCTGACGGGTCGATCGCCACGGCGAATCCCGCGCTGGCGCGCGCGGCGGGCGTCGACCGCGAGCGGGTGCGGGACGTCCACATCGCCGAGCTGGTGCACCTCGAGGATCGCCGGCAGGTCGAGTCGTGCCTGGTGGACCTCGGGCGGGGGGAGCAGGCGCGCTCGTGGCGCGCGCGCCTCCAGCCGCGGGGCGCCGGTGCGCGCTGGATGGACTGGAGCGCCGCGGCGCCCGCGGGCGAGCGCGTCGTCCATGTGATCCTGCACGACGTGAACCAGCTCCACGAGGCCGAGCGCGCGGCGCACGAGCGCGAGCGCTTCCTCTCGTCGGTGTTCAGCAACCTGGTCGGGATGGTGTACCGGTGCCGTAACGAGCCGGACTGGCCGCTGGAGTTCATCACCGACGGGTGCCAGCAGCTCACCGGTTACTCGCCAGAGCAGTATGTCGATCACCGGGTGATGTATGGGCACCTGATCCACCCCGAGGACCAGGCGCGGGTATGGGACGAGGTGCAGGCCGCGCTCGGGGTGCGCCAGCCGTTCACGCTGCGTTATCGGATCAGGACGGCCGAGGGCGAGGAGCGGTGGGTGTACGAGCAGGGGTGCGGGGTCCGCGCGGAGGACGGCGCGCTGCTCGCGCTCGAGGGCTACGTCACCGACGTCACCGAGCGTGTGCGCGCGGAGCAATCGCTCGCCGAGAAGCTGCGCCTCATCGAGGCGCAGGCAGAGGCGATCCGCAACCTCTCCACGCCGATCATCGAGGTGTGGGACGGGGTGCTCATCCTGCCGATCATGGGCTTCGTGGACCGGGAGCGGGCCAACCAGATGACGGAGGCGCTGCTCGACGCGGTGGTGACGAGCGGCAGCAGCCATGTGATCGTCGACCTGACCGGGGTCGACATCATCGACACCGAGGTCGCGAGTCACCTGATGAAGATGCTCGACGCGGTGCGCGTGCTCGGCGCGCAGGGAGTGCTGTCGGGCATCCGGCCGGAGGTGGCGCGGACGATCGTCGCGCTCGGGGTGGATCTCTCGCGCCTGCCCACGCGCAACGGCCTGCGGGACGCGCTGCTCGACTGCATCCGCGCGAGGAGCCGCGCCGCGCGCGCGTGACGGCGAGGGCCTGGTCAGCCCCGGCGCACGCCGGAGCGAGCCATGGAACGCCATCCGACCGCGCACCTGCCGGCCATTGCGTTGCTCGTGACGCGGGCGCCTGTATCCAGGGCGCCTGCGCCAGGGCGCCTGCGCCAGCCATGACCGCCCGATCATGCCCTGCCCGCGCGCGGGGCGCGCGTTCGGCCTGGCTGCGAGAGAGGCATTCGTCGTGCATGGGGGGGCGCCCACTCCGATTCCCTTGCCGACGAGGTCCTCGATGAACACCGCACATGCCTTTCGCCTGACGCTCGCCCATCGCCTCTTCGCCCTGCTCGCGCTGCCCGCCGCGGGCGCCTCCGCCGGCTGCCTCAGCATGAGCAGCTGTCCCGAAAATCCGGAGCCCGTCTCCAAGGTGGCCTGCTTCGCGTGGCCGCAGGACGACGCAGGCGGCGCAGGCGGCGGCGCAGGTGGCGAGCCGCTCGCGTGCCCATCGCGGTCGGAAGGGCAGGAGATCCTCAACCAAACGCACTTCGCGTCCCACTCCGTCAAGAGCGACGGGACCTTCAAGGCCGGCGAGTGCTGCTATGAGGCGTACGTCATCCCGATGTGCGAGGGGCGCCCGTACCTCGTCGACGAGCTGGCGCGGACGGCGCCCTCCGTGCGCGGCCGCCACGACGCCGGGTGGGGCGCGGCCGAGGCCATGACCCCGCGGATCGATCACCTGTCCGCCGATCTGCAGGAGGCGCTGGCCGCGGCGTGGACGCGCGACGCGCTCTTCGAGCATGCGTCCGTGGCCTCGTTCGGCCGCTTTGCCCTCGATCTGCTCGCCGCGGGCGCGCCGGCCGGCCTCGTCGAGGAGGCGCACCGCGCTGCGCTCGACGAGGCCCGCCACGCGCGCCTCTGCTTCGCGCTCGCGAGCGCCTACGCGGGCGAGGCGATCGCCCCCGGGGCGTTTCCGTTCGAGGGGCGGGTGGAGGTCGAGGCGGACCTCGCGTCGATCGCGGCGCGCGCCGCGAGGGAGGGCTGCATCGGCGAGACCCTCGCGGCCGTGATCGCGGCCGAGGAGCTCGGCGCCGCGGAGGACCCTGCGGTCCGGAGCGCGCTCTCGATCATCGCCGCGGACGAGGCGCGGCACGCGGAGCTCGCGTGGCGCACGGTGGCGTGGGCGATCCGCGCGGGCGGCGAGGGCGTGCGCGCGGCGGTCGAGGAGGTGTTCGCCGGGCTCGAGCGCGCGGATGCGTGGGAGATCGCGGACGGGGGGGAGGACGACCGCGCGAAGGGCGCAGCGCTCGCGTCGCACGGGCGGTTCGGGGCCGCGGCGCGCGCCGAGGCGGCCGCGCGCGCTGTCGCCGAGGTGGTGCGGCCGGCGGCGAAGCTGCTCCTGGCGCGGCGCGGGGACGGCGCGGCCCGGAGCGAGATGGTGGTCTGAGCGCAAAGGTCCCTTCGGTTCACGCCTCCGCGTCGCGTCCGCGCGCCCCTCGTGCGCGCGTTGTGCGGTGACGCGCTCTGCGGCTAGGCTGGGCGTATGTCCGATCTGCTCGTCAACATCGATGTTCCGGCGCTCGACCCGGCTCTCGCGTTCTATACACGCGCGTTCGGCCTCCGCGTCGGGCGACGCTTCGGCGACTCATTCGTCGAGCTCCTCGGCGCGGCGGCGCCGATTTACCTCCTGGTGAAGCCGGCTGGCAGCGCGCCCGCCGGCGGCGCGTCCCCGCGCGACTACCGGCGCCACTGGACGCCGGTCCACCTCGACTTCGTCGTCGAGAATCTCGAGGCCGCCGCGCGCCGCGCACAGGAGGCCGGCGCGGTCCCCGAGGCCGACATCGAGGTGGCCGCGTGGGGACGCATGCTCCGCCTGGCCGATCCCTTCGGCCATGGCATCTGCCTTCTTCAGTTCAGCGGCCGCGGTTACGACGAGATCGCCACCCCCGGCTGAGCGCGGCACGCGTGCGGCGCCCGTCGCGGCGTCGTGCCTTCGGCGCGACCGCACCTCGAATCCTCACCCTCGTGAAGCTGGATGTCCCGTGGGGCGACATCGTGATACGCGGGACGCTCCAGTCCGGCATCGCCTATGCGACCAGCGCGGAGCGCGCCCCATCCGCGTCCTGACGACGCCGGCGCCGGCGCGGGCGCGGAGGTGATGCGCCCCGCGCCGGCCAATACGGTGCGCCGAGATCACGTGACCTCGCGCCCGACGCCCGCGCCGGGGCGCGCCTCCTTCTTCGCGAGCAGGTAGCGCTCGAGCAGCAGCACGAGCTCCTCGGCCAGCGCTCCGGAGCGCAGGTCGCCGGGCCGCTCGATGATCGCCTGGTGCACCACGGCGTGCGCGACGGTCTGGAGCATCCACCACGCGAGCTCCACGTCCGGCGGGGCGCACCCCCACGCCGAGAGGAGCTGCCTTGCCTCGTCGAGCAGGAAGCCTTCGCTCGCTGCGGACCGGAGCTCCTTGATGCGCGGCATCTGCTCCGAGAACACGCGGTGGAGCTCGGGCTCGACGGCGTGGGCGGCGATGCCTGCCTCCACCATCGTCCGCAGCAGCCGATCGAGCGAGCTCCCGCGATGGGCGACGAGCACGGCGCGCGCGGCCCCGCGCCCCTGCTCGACGTGCCGGCGGTGCAGCTCGGCGAGCAGCGCCTCCTTGCTCGGAAAGAACTGGTACAGCGAGGCGACGTTCACCCCGGCGCGCTGGGCCACGCGGTTCGTCGTCAGGCGCGCGTACCCTTCGCGGACCAGAATGTAAGCAGTCGCCTGGAGGATCGCCTCCACCGTGGCGCGCGACCGCTCCTGCGTGGGCTGTTTCCGGGGCGTGATGGCGACCCGCTTGCGCATGAAGCCATGCTGGCAGAACACGAGCTGACGAGGCAAGCGGCGGCCTCCATCATGGCGTGAGTTCACCTGACAGGAGACAGCCCATGAATCAGTCGCTGAGCACGCATGTTCTCATCGCGGGGGCGGGGCCCACCGGCCTGACGCTCGCGTGCGACCTGGCCCGTCGCGGCGTGGCGTGCCGGATCATCGACAAGGCCCCAGCCCATTTCGCTGGCTCCCGCGGCAAGGGAGTGCAGCCGCGCACGCTGGAGGTGCTCGACGATCTCGGCGTGATCGACGCGGTGATCGCCGCCGGCGCGCCGTACCCGCCGATGCGAGCGCACGACGGCGCGACGGTGCTGGGCGACTGGGCGATGTTCGAGCGGCGCGAGCCGACCCCGGACGTGCCGTATCCGAACATCGTGCTCCTCGGGCAATGGCGCACCGAGGAGATCCTGCGCGCCCGGCTCGCGGAGCTCGGCGGCCGCGTCGAGCTCGCCACCGAGCTGACCGGCTTCGAGCAGGGCCGCGACGGCGTGACGGCCACCCTGGCCCACGCGGGCGGGACCGAGCTGGTCCGCGCCGCCTACCTGGTCGGCGCGGATGGGGGCCGCAGCTTCGTGCGCCGCGCGCTCGGCGTGGGCTTCCAGGGGGAGGCCCTGGAGGCGCACCCGGCGCTCGTGGGGGATGTCTGCGCTGACGGGCTGGATCGCGAGCGCTGGCACGTCTGGCCGAAGGCGAGCGGCGGCCCGGTGGCGCTGTGCCCGCTGCCCGGCACGGATCGCTTCCAGATCGTGGCGCCGCTCCCCGGCGAGGGGGCGCTCGACCTGACGCTGGCGGCTGTCCAGCGGCTGTTCGAGGAGCGGACCGGGCGCTCCGACGTCCGGCTGCGCGACGCGAGCTGGCTCTCGCTGTACCGGCCCAGCGTGCGGATGGTGGACCGGTACCGGGTCGGCAGGGTGTTCCTGGCCGGCGACGCCGCGCACGTGCACCCCGCGGCGGGCGGGCAGGGCCTGAACACCGGCATCCAGGACGCCTACAACCTCGGCTGGAAGCTCGGCCTGGTGCTGGCGGGCGCCCCCGAGGCGCTGCTCGACACCTACGAGGAGGAGCGGCTGCCCATCGCCCGGGCGGTGCTCGGCATCACCGCGAGGCTGCATCATCAGGCCGCGCAGGGGAACCCGGGGGCGGCGCGGCGCGGCTCGGAGACGCAGCAGCTCGACTTCAGCTACCGGGGCAGCTCGCTCGCCCGCGACGAGCGCGGCGCGCCGGCGCGCGTCCATCCGGGGGACCGAGCGCCCGACGCACCCTGCCATGACCACGCGGGCGCCCCGGTCCGCCTGTTCGATGCGTTCCGGGGTCCGCACTTCACGCTGCTGGCCTTCGGCGCGGCCCACGCGGACACGGTCGCCCGGGTGCATGCCCGCCACGGCTCGACGGTCCAGGCGCGCGCCGTGGTGCGGCCGGGGGAGCCAGCCGCCCAGCGAACCCTCGTCGACGCCGGCGGGCACGCGCGCGCGGGCTACGACGTCGACGGCGACGCGCTCGCGCTGGTCCGCCCGGACGGCCACATCGGATGGCTTGCCTCCCCGGGCACGGCCGGACAGCTCGACGACTACCTCTGCCTGCTGGGCGTGGCCTAGCGAGCGCGCTTGGTCAGAGGATCGCGCTTGCCCGCGCGCCTCGCCGTGGTTCTTCGGGGCGCCGCTCAGCCGTCAGGTCTGCAACGCAGCAATCTCAGGAACGAAATCCTCGGGGCGATCCTTACGGGTAACTCCGCGAAGTGAATAGAGAAAGCCCCTGGCCCGAGTCCTGCTAAAAAGGGATGGCAGAGCGCCCGTGACGGCTTCCCCCCCCCGCCGTCGAATGGGCGCTCTGTTTTTTGTGCTCCGGCAAAGCGGCCGCCGGGGGTCGCCGCTGCGGACGGCTGGCTGGCACCCGGCCACGGCCGCTACGGGTCGGCGGTGACGAGCGCGATGGCGAAGCCGTCGTACCCCTTGCTGCCGACGGTCTGGATCGCCGTCGCGCTCACGCGCGGCTCGACGGCGAGCAGCTCGGCCAGGCGACGCGCGCCCTGGACGTTGGGGTCGGCGCTCTCGGGGTCGACCACGGCGCCCCTGCGCACGACGTTGTCGACCACGATCACGCTGCCGCGGCGGGAGAGCTTGAGTGCCCACGCGAAGTAGTCGGGATTGCTGGGCTTGTCGGCGTCGATGAAGATGAAGTCGAACGGGCCGCGGCCCTCGGCGGCGAGCGCGGGCAGCGTGTCCAGCGCTCGCCCCAGGCGCAGCTCGACCGCGTCGGCCAGGCCGGCGCGCTCGAGGTTCGCGCGGGCGACCTCGGCGTGCTTCGGGTTCGATTCCAGCGTGATCAGGCGCCCGTCCGCAGGCAGCGCCCGTGCGAGCCAGATCGTGCTGTAACCGCCGAGCGTGCCGATCTCGAGGATCGCGCGCGCGCCCTGGATCCGCGCCAGCAGATGCAACAGCTTGCCCTGGTTCGGCGCGACGTTGATCGCGGGGAGGTCGGCCGCGGCGCTCGCCTCGAGCGCTCCATCCAGCGCGGCGTCGGCCGGAACGAGCAGATCGGTGATGTAGCGATCGACGGCGGACCATTGCTCCTGAGCCATGAATCTCTCCTCCTCGGCGGCGACCACGGCCGCCGCGCGCGCGTGCGCTGCGCGTTCGGAATGTGAAAAAATCAGGTAGTGATGGATCTGAGCCTCTGGAAGGGCGGCTCCCGGCCAGGCTCGATGCTGGACGTTTGTCCGTTATAACAGATGGCGCGCTGGGGCACACCACCTGCGGCGGCGTGCGGATCGTTCCTACCGGGGCACGAGGACCCGGACGTCCCAGGGCGCGAGGTCGAGCGGGAGGGAGCGGCCGTGGAGGCGCGCGGCGGCGCCGCTCAGGCTGTCGCGCAGGCCGCCCCGCGCGTGGCCGGCGAACGGCTCCGGGACGACGATCCGCTTTCTCGCCGGTCGATCGCTGAAGTTCAGGACCACGAGCGCGAAGCGCGACGCGTCGTCGCCGTGCCGGAGGTAGGCGAGGATCTCGTCGTCCGGCCCGGCGTGCAGGGTGAGCAGCCCGGGCGCCCGGAGGGCCGCGGTGGAGCGCCTGAGCCGGATCAGCCGCTCGTAATGGCGGGCCAGGGCGCCCGGCGCCGGCCGTGAGACCGGCTCCAGGCCGCCGTAGGGCTCGTACTCGGCGCCGAGCTCGTCGAAGGAATAGACGCACGGGATCCCCGGCAGCGTCAGCAGCGCCGCGGCCGCGACGCGCGTCATCCCCGGGCCGTGGCGCGTGATGAAGCGAGCGCCGGTGTCGTTGTTGTTGATGAACCGCAGCGTGCGCTCGGCGCGCGAGGCGCCCGCCGCGGTCGCGGAGAGCGCCGCGCCGAGCCGCGCCGCGACGCCGCGCGGCGCGCTGAACACGTCTTTCCAGGCCCAGTGTCCGAGCTCCTCGGTCCAGTCGTAGGCCGCGTCGAACCCGTTCTGCAGGTAATAGGGATCGCGCGCGGAGGCCTCGGCGATCAGCGACAGCTCCGGGTTCACGCGCCGGAGCTCCGCGGCCCAGGCGGACCAGAGCGCGCTGCGGCGGTCCTTGATGCCCCACGCGGCGTCGACGCGATAGCCGTCGATGCCGAACCGCCGTACCCAGTGCAGCGACACCTCGAGCATCCAGCGCTCGACCTCGGCGTTGTCGTAGTTGAGGTTCGGCAGGTGCTCCCAGTCGAAGTAATGGGTGGGCTCGCCGCCGTCGTCGCGATCGTAGAACGCGAACGTGTGAGAGCGGCCCTGGCGCTGCTCGGCTTGCCGGAAATACGGGTGCTCTGCGGAGGTGTGGTTGGGCACGAGGTCGAGCAGCACCCGGATGTCGCGCCGGTGCGCCTCGTCCACGAGCTCGCGGAGATCGCGCTCCGTTCCGTAGTCGGGCCGCACGGCGAAGTAGTCCGTGACGGCATACCCGAAGTCGCCTGGAGGCGCGCCGAAGAGCGGAGACAGCCAGATCGCGGTGACGCCGAGCTGCTCGAGCGCGGGCAGGGCGGCGCGGACGCTCTCGAGCGGCGGGTCGCCGAAGAAGGGCGGCACGACGCCGTAGAGGATGGCGTCGTCGATCCACGCCCGCGCGTTCGCTCCCGGGCGCGCCGCGTCGGGCGGCGGCGCGACGCGCGCGGCGTCGCTGCGGCCGCGGTCGTCCTGGACGCGGAGCTCATAGAGCGCCGGATCCGCGGCGTCCGTGGCCGGCAGCTCGAGGCGAGGGCCCAGCCCGAGCCGCTCCGGCGTCGCGGCATCACGCAGCCGGAGCCACTCGAAGGCCACGACCTCGGCGCGCGAGCGCTCGCTGGGCTCGCTGCTCGCCGCGTCGAGGAGGAGCCTGCCGTCGGCCCACGCCGCGCGGGCGCGGGCCCTCGGCGCGTCGCGCAGCCTGACGTGGTAGGTGACGGGCGCGGAGGCCAGGTCGCCCGAGCCCGTCTCCCGGCAGCGCGCGACGATCTCGTTCTCGCCCTCGAGCAGCGGGACGTCCGCGGAGAACCGCTGCGGGGGCTCGATCGCCGCGGGGATCGCCGCGCCGCCCACCTGGACGACGCAGTCCTCCAGCGCCCCCGGCCCGGCGAGGGCGCCCTGGATGCGCGCGCTCCAGGCCCAGACCTCGGCGTCGCCGGCGTGCAGCTCCAGCCGGGCTTGCGTCGTCCGGGAAGGGGGCGGGGACGGGGAGGTCGCGGCCGATTCGCAGGACGACGCCGCCGAGAGCAGCGCCGCCATCCATGCGAACCTGGCGAGCGGCCGCGGGCGCCGCCCCGGACAGCGGGGGTGCTGTCGCCGGACAGCGGTGCTCGCGTCGAGCGGCGCGACCGACGGAGACTGGCATGCACCCAGGGGGGAGGAGGTCAATCGATCGACAAGGGATCTCGGCATGGCGCGGCGCGGGGAGCGGGGGAGCCCTTCTATTCCGGAACTGCCCCCAGCGGATCGCCGCAACGGAGGACGCGCGGAGTTTTATGTCGCGATTTCCCCCGTCTCCTCCGTGTGCGTGTGTCGCAGCGGACACCGCGGCGCCGGCGCAGGCCGGGTATCCTCCTCGCCTGTGCGCTCCTGCGCTGGAGGCGGCCAGCGCTACGCGGCGCGGAGGGCGCTGCGGTCGCGGGCGCGCAGGGCGACCGGGACGCCGCCCGCGGGGCCCAGCGTGACGTTGCGCCGCGCGGGGCGCGGCGGTCGCTCGTCGAGCAGGCGGAACTGCCACGCCGAGAGCGCCACGCCGAGCACGATCTTCATCTCGAACATCGCGAAGGCCGCGCCGATGCAGCGGCGGTTGCCGCCGCCGAACGGCAGGTACTCGAACGGAGAGAACTTGCGTTCCAGGAAGCGCTCGGGCCTGAACCGGGAGGGCTCGGGGTAGAGCTCCGGTCGGTGGTGCACGAGCAGGATGCAGGGCGCGACGCCCGTCCCCGGCTGGAGCTCGTGCTCGCCGAGGCGGAACGGCTGCGCCACGAGGCGCGGGACCTCGGTCGCGATCGGGTACAGGCGCAGCGCCTCCTTGCACACCGCGTCCAGGTAGGGCAGCGCGGCGAGGCGCTCCGGGTCGGGCTCCGGGCCGAGGGCGTCGATCTCGTCGCGCAGCCGCGCGAGGACGCCGGGGTCGCGGTGCACATGATCCAGGGCCCAGGCGAGGGCGAGCGCGGTGGTCTCGTGACCGGCGAACAGCAGGGTCCGGAGCTGGTCGAAGATGGCCTGGTCGCTCATGGCCGACCCGTCGTCGTAGCGGGCCGAGACCAGGAGGCTCAGGATGTCGTCGCCCGGCGTCGCGCGCGCGCGCTCGATCTGATCGCGGAAGAGGGCCTCCAGGGCCTCGACGCGCCGGCGGAAGCGCGCGTAGGGGCCGAAGCCGCCGAGCTCGCGCTGCAGGAGCGGCAGGAAGGCGAGCGCCGGGGTCACCGCGTCGCCCATGGCGACGACCGCGCGGGCGAAAGCGCGCGTGCGATGCGGCTCCTCGACGCCGAAGACGGCGCGGATGATGACGTCGAGCGAGATCGCCTGGGTGATCTCCTGGGCGACGGCGCGGGGCGCGCGCGCCGCCTCGGCGAAGCGGCGGGCGGCGGTGTCCGCCATGATCGCCGCGTAGGCGCGCATGCGATCGCCGTGGAACGGCGGCGTCAGCAGCTTCCGCTCGCGCCGGTGTCGCTCGCCCGAGAGCATGAGGAGCGAGTGCTCCCCGAGGAGGGAGGCGATCGATTTGACGGCGTAGGGGACGAACGTCTCCGGCGGCGCCGTCATCACGTCTTGCACCGACGCGGCGCTGCCGGCGATCACGACGTCGCCGTTGTACATCGGCATGTTGAAGACATCGCCGTAGGTGTCGGCGCACCGGAACAGGAACTCGAGCGGACGCGTGAGGAACTGGTAGGTCGTGCGAAGTCGGCCCTGCGGGCCTCGGGGTAGATGGCTCATGGCGTACCTCGGGAGGGGCTCGCCCCCGGCGGCGCGCGGCGCCTCACCGGGAGCGATGCAACGATGGGGACGCCGCGGCGCCGCCGCAGCGGCGCCGGGCGCCAACGTTGCGACGGATCGCGCCAGGCCCGGCTTGCGGCGGGGGGGTCGCGATGAAGCCCATCGCGCCACGTCACGAAAATCTGATTCGACGTCCATCGAAACAGCTTGACGGGCGCCGCGCGGCGCCGCAGATTTGTTTCGATGACCATCGAAGCGGATTCTCCGGCGCGCGCGCTGGGCGTCGAGGCGCGCGTCGGCGTGCTCAAGGCGCTCGCCGACGCGTCGCGGCTCCAGGTGGTGAGCGCCCTGATCGGGCGGCCTCACTGCGCCGAGGAGCTGGCCGAGCGGCTGGGGCGCTCGGCGTCGACGGTCTCCTTCCACCTCCGGAAGCTCGACGAGGCCGGGCTGGTGACGAAGCGCAAGACCCAGTACTACCAGGTCTATGCGCTCCGCGACGACCTGCTCCGCCTCACGCTGAAGGAGCTCGTCGCGCTGCCTTCCGCGGGCGACGGGCCCGCGCAGCGGCGCGCGGAGCGATCCCGGACTCAGGTGCTGCGCGCCTTCTTCCGCGGGGGCGTGCTGGTCCAGATGCCGAAGCAATGGCGCAAGCGGCGCATCGTGCTCGAGCAGTTCGTGGGCCGGTTCCAGGCGGGCCGGAGCTACCGGGAGCAGGAGGTGAACGAGATCATCCATGCCCTGTACCCCGACCACTGCACGATCCGGCGCATGCTGCTGGACGAGGGGTACATGACGCGCGACAGCGAGCTCTACAGGCTGATCGAGGCGGAGACGAGGACACCCGAGGCGGAGACCAGGACGCCAGAGGCAGGAGCGAGGGAGGCGGGCGTGAGCAAGGTGGAGACGCGCAAGGATCTGAAGCGGCAGTATCTCGAGACCCCGAAGCAAGCGGGGATCTTCCAGGTGAAGAACACGGTGAACGGCAAGGTCCTGCTCGGCAGCAGCACGAACCTCCATGGGCCGCTCAACAAGCACCGTTTCATGCTGTCGAACGGCATGCACATGAACCAGGAGCTCCAGCGGGACTGGAAGCAGCACGGGGCGGACGCCTTCACGTTCGAGGTGCTCGAGGTCGTGCGGCAGAAGGACGAGCCGGGGTTCTCCGTGTCGGATGAGCTCACCCTGCTCGAGCAGATCTGGCTGGAGAAGCTGTCGCCCCTCGCGCCGCGCGGCTACAACACCGCTACGCGGATCCGCGAGTGAGCCGGCGGGGAGACCAGAGGCCGAGGCCCACGGCCGTGTCCGTCGCACGCGGTTGGGGCCCTGCCCCGTGACGCGGTGTACGTGCTCCTGAACCGGCGGCTCCGTTCCATTACGGTCTGTGTCCACGGATGGCTGACGGCTGCAGCAGCGCCAGGGCGAGCACCAGCACGTAGGCCGCGGCGCCGCCGTGGACCGAGAGCGCCAGGGCGGGGGAGGCGCCGTTGCTCCACGTGGTCAGCGCGTCGACCACGGGCATCACGGTGCAGGCGAGCACGAAGACTCCCGCCGCGCGCCGCTGCCGGGTGGCGACCAGGCCGAAGATGGCCAGCGCCACGCCGAGGTCTCGCCCGGATTTGATGCGCAGCCAGGGAACGCCGGCGCGACGCCCTCGGCCATCTCCGGTAGGTCCCACGACGGGCACCCTGATGGCGGCAGGCGTCGAGAAGGCGGCTCCGGCGTCCACCCGACCCCTCCACCGCGACTCAGGCCCGGTGCAGCCTGAAGCCCTGCTGTCCCGCCCCGCCGAGCCCGTCCTTCAGCTTCATCGACGGGATCTCGTAGTCACCGTGGTTCTGCGGCCGGTAGGCGATCGGCCGCTCGGCGAACAGCCCATGCAGGCGCCGATCGAGGTCGGTCGTTATGGCCCGGAAGCGCTCCTCGTTCATCCGCTCGGCTCGGTAGACGACGAACGGATCGAGCACAGAGAAGCCGGGGTAGAAGAGGATGCCGTGCTGGATCGGGAACAGCAGGTCATCCATCGGCCCGTTGATGCCGCGCTCCGCGTAGTGGTCGGCCCAGCCGCCGGCGGTGACCACGAGCATGGCGCGCTTGCCGGCGAACACGCCCTCGCCGTAGCGGTCGCCCCAGCGCCGGTCCGAGTGCTCGCCGACGCCGTAGGCGAAGCCGTGCGCGAAGACGCGCTCGACCCAGCCCTTCAGGATCGCCGGCATGGAGAACCACCAGAGCGGGAACTGGAGGATGACGGCGTCGGCCCAGAGGAGGCGCCGCTGCTCCTCGGCGACGTCGGATGTCTGCGTGCCATTGGCGAACGCGCGGTGCGAAGCGTCGATGAGGCGCAGGGGTGCGCCTCCGGGCTCGGCCGGGAAGTCGGCGCCATCGAGCGCCGCCTTCCACCGTTGCGCATAGAGGTCGGAGACGAGCACCTCGTGCCCGGCGGCGGTGAGCGTCGCGACCATCCTGTCGCGGAGCGCACCGTTCAATGAGCGCGGTTCGGGATGCGCATAGACGATGAGGAGGTTCATGCCTTGTCCTTTCCCAGGAGTGTTCTTCTCGCGCGGTGGGATCACCGGGCTGCCCGGGGCGGCCGGGTTGACGCGTCGAAAGCTACGGCCCTCCCCGGCATCGTTGAAAGCGTGGTTCTTCTGTGCTGCTATCATCTGGGTGGATAGCAGCCGCCTCGACCTGAACCTGCTCGTCGCGCTCGACGTGCTGCTCGCCGAGCGCAACGTGACGAGGGCCGCCAGGCGCCTGAACCTCAGCCAGCCGGCGCTGTCCGCCCAGCTCCAGCGGCTGCGCGACCTCATCGGCGACCCGCTGCTGCTCCCCGCGCAGCGCGGCATGACGCCCACGAGGCGCGCGCTGGAGCTGCAAGCGCCGCTGCACGAGGCGCTGGAGGGCGTGCGCGCCGTGCTCGCCGCCGGTGCCGCCTTCGACCCCGCGACCGCCGAGCTGACGGTCGCGGTCGCCGCGTCGGACTACGTGCAGTACGCGCTGCTGATGCCGCTCGCCTTTCAGCTCCGGCGCGAGGCGCCGGGCGTGCGGCTCGCGTGGCGAGCGCTCGACGGCGCCCAGCTCGCGGACCAGGCGGAGCGCGGCGAGGTG
Source organism: Sorangium sp. So ce119 (assembly GCF_051524405.1). Classification (NCBI taxonomy): domain Bacteria; kingdom Pseudomonadati; phylum Myxococcota; order Polyangiales; family Polyangiaceae; genus Sorangium; species Sorangium sp. So ce119. Next base: position 3,066,896 of record NZ_CP150310.1, read on the forward strand.
GACCTCGCCTTCATCACGCCCGAGACAGCGCCCGAGCACCTGCAGCGCAGGAAGGTGCTCGACGAGCGCTACGTCGTCATCGTCCGGCGCGACCACCCGCGGGTCTCGCGAGCCGTCAGCCTCGACCAGCTCTGCGCGCTCGACCATGTGGTGGTGAGCCCGCGCGGCGGCGGCTTCACGGGCGCGACCGACGCCGCGCTCGCCGCGCTCGGACGTGAGCGGCGCGTGGTCCTGTCCGTGCCCTCGTTCCTCATGGTGCCGGAGATCGTGGCGCGCTCGGACATGGCAGCGCTCGTCCCCGAACGCGTGGCGCGCGACCGCGCCGACCGGCTCCAGCTCCTGGAGCCGCCCGTCCCCGTACCGGGCTTTGCCATCGCGATGGTGTGGCACCACAGGACAGCCAGGCACCCCGCGCTCACCTGGCTCCGGGACCGGGTGCGATCGCTCGCGGGCGACGTCGGGTGAGCGCCGTGCCTGGCGCGCCGCGCCGCCGTCCCCGCCCGCGCCTCATCGCCGGGCGACGCGGCGCTAGCGGGCGCAGGTGCGCCGGTACTCGCCCGGGGTGGTGCCCGTCCAGCGGCGGAAGCTGCGGTAGAAGTGGCGCGGCTCGCCGTAGCCGAGCAGGAAGGCGATCTCCTGGAGCGCGAGATCGCGCCGGCGGACGAGGTCGAGCGCCTTGCTCCGCCGGACCTCGTCGAGCTGCGCCGTGAACGAGGTGCCGAGGTCCTTGAGGGCGCGCTGGAGCGAGCGCGTGCTCATGCCCAGCGTGCGCGCGATCCCGTCCTGGTCCACCACGTCGCCGCGGTCCAGCCGCTCGTCGATGCGGGCGCGCACGCGGGCGTCGAGCGGCGCGGCGCTGCCCAGGGGCGCGGCGCTGGCCGGCGCCGCGCGCGTGGCGAGGAGGTGCTCGGCCTGGCGGACGAGGTAGTCGCGGACCAGGGGATCCGCGCCGACGACGGGCGCGTCCAGCACGCGCGCGTCGTAGACGAGGCCCGTGGCGCCCGCCTCGAAGCGCGCGGGGGCGCAGAGCGCCTCCTCGTAGAGCGACGGCGGGTGCCGGCGAGGGTGTCGGAACATGGCCTCGATCGGCCGCGCTGAGCCGTCGAGGTAGAGCGCGATGAAGCGCGCGAGCGTCGCGATCATCAGCTCGATCGGCTCGGCCAGGGCGACGACGCGCGGCTCGTGCTCGAGCGCGAGGTGGACGACGTCGCCGTGCTCCTCGAGCGTGATGCGGAGGTACGGGTCCATGAGGCTGCAGAAGCGGCCATAGACGGCGACCCCCTGCCGCAGGGTCTCGCTGTGGCGGAGGACGTGCCCGACGATGCCCACGACCGACACCGGGATCCAGCGCGAGTACTGGAGCCCGAGCGGCTCGCCAGGGAAGCGCTGGAGGAGGAGCTCCCACAGCGAGAGGAGCGACCCGTACGGCACGAGCTCGTCGGGCGCGTCGAGCGCCTCGGGCGCGATTCCAGCGGCGCGGAGGAGATCGTCGCGCGGCACGCCGCGCGAGGAGGCGAAGGCGATGAGGGCCGCGGGGATCGATGCAAAGACGACGTCGCCGTCGAACATGGCGTGCGCGGAGGATAGCGCAGGCGCCCGAGGAGATGCGCGCGCGGGAGCGCGTCACGACGCCAGGTGGCCCGGGCCGCGTGGGGGCAGCGCGGTCCGGAATCGCGTCAGCCACGACCGCGCGATCGGCAATGGCGCGAACCCCACAAGGCCTCTCGCCGTTCGGAACGAAGCGGGCTTGTCGCGCTGCGGACGATCGCGGCCGTGACTCGTGGGCTCTGATCGACGTTTCACGATCATCGTACGGCGTGCACCTTGAACGAGCGCGCCGGCGCTGACATGCTCCTCGCGCACACACGGGGGGGACGATGGGGGTGCATCACATCGCGCTGGCGACCGGGGACATGGCCGCCACACACCGCTTCTATACCCAGGTCATGGGGTTCCGTCTCGTCAAGGTCATGGCCGTCCCGTACGAGGGCAGCCGCGATGGGGGCTGGGCGAGGCACGCCTTTTATCGGACGAGCGCGTCGGATGGTCCGCTCCTGGCGTTCTGGGATCCGCACGAAACGACGCTGGAGGGGCGCTTCAGGACGGACCTCTCGACAGGGCTGGGGCTGCCGGTGTGGATGAACCATCTGGCCTTCGACGCGCCGACGGCCGAGTTTTACGGCCAGATGCTGGCGCGGTGGCTCTCGCACGGCATGGAGGTGACCGAGATGGATCACGACTTCTGCCGGTCGATCTACACGATGGATCCCAACGGCATCATGGTCGAGTTCTGCCAGACACTCCGTGCCTTCTCGGCCGAGGAGGTGGAGGACGCGGAGCGCGCGCTGCGCGATCCCATGCCGCCGCTCGAGCTGCCGCGGCCCGTGATCGTCCATCGGCCCCAGGTGCGGCGATGAGCGCGCCGCCGATCGACGCGATGCTGGGGCACGGGCGCCGCCCGGCGTCCGCCGGATACTGGCCCTCGCCCGAGGACGATCCGGCCGTCTCGCTCGGGCGGGAGCCGGTCGTGGCCGTGGGGAACGACGGCGCGCTGGTGCGGGGCCTGCTCTGGACGCCGCCGGGCGGCCGGTTCAAGGTGGCGGCGGTGCTCGCGCACCCGCGGGCGGATTTCTCGGTCCATTACCTCTGCCCGCTGCTCGCGGCGCGCGGGATCGCGGCGCTGGGGTTCGCGACGCGCTACGTGAACAACGACACCGACTGTCTGCACGAGAAGGCGGCGCTCGACGTCGAGACCGCGGTGGAGGCGGCGCGGGCGCGGGGCGCGGAGTCCGTGGTGCTGCTCGGCAACTCGGGGGGCGGCTCGCTGCTCGCGCTGGCGGAGGCGGGCGCGGCGGCCGAGGGGCGAAGGCTGGGGGACGCGTTCATCGCGCTGGCGGCGCACCCGGGACAGGGGGTGTTCCTGGAGCAGGCGATCGATCCCTCGGTGGTGGAGGAGGCAGATCCCCTGTCGGTCGATCCGGCGCTCGACATGTACGCGCCGGACAACGGCTGGCGGCCGTGGCCGGAGCCGTGCAGGTACGATCGCGCGTGGCTCGCGCGCTATCGAGCGGCGCAGCGGGCGCGGGTCGCCCGCATCGACGCGATCGCGCGGGCGGCGCTCGAGGCGCAGGCCGAGGCGGAGAGGGCGATGGAGGGGATGGAGGCGCGTCATCCCGACTGGAACCGGCTGCGGCGGCGGAGCGCGCACGGCAGGTACCTGACGGTGTACCGGACGGTGGCAGACCCGGCGTACCTGGATCTGACCATCGAGCCGGATGATCGCGCGATGGGGTCGATCTTCGCGTCGCCGGATCCGTTTCTGGCGAACCATGGATACGGCGGCGTGGCGCGGACGCTGACCGCGCGCGCGTGGCTGTCCACGTGGTCGAGCCTGTCGTCGAGGGCGCGGCTCGCGGACAGCCTGCGCGCGGTGAAGATCCCGACGCTGGTCGTGCACGCGACGGCGGATACGGAGATCCGGCGGCGGCAAGCGCGGGAGATCTTCGAGGCGAGCGCGGCGCCGGACAGGAGCTATGTGGAGCTGCGGGGGGCGACGCACTTCCTCGACGGGCACCGGCAGGCGGCGGCGGAGCTGATCGCGGGGTGGATCCGGGAGCGCCTCGACTAGGGGGTTGCGGGCTCGGGCCGCGAGGCCGTCAGGGCGCGTCAGCGAGCTGCGCTCGGCCGAGGAGGTGAAGGAGCGCCCTCGTGGCAGGGCGCCACGCGATCCGCGCCCCCGAAGAACTCGGCCGCGAGGAGCGACCACGCCCGCGCGTTCTCCGGCGGGCCGCACTTGAACGGCGCCTTGCCGAGCCGCTCGCCGCGGAGCGCCGCCCGTTGCTCGCGGTAGTAGCGGATCGCGAGCTCCGCGGCGTACTCGCCCACGCCGTTGCCCGGCTGGAACGCGTAGTATGTCCCGCCCTTCACGAGCGTCTCGTTCGGCGCGTACGGCGTGAGGCACGAGATCCTCGTCCCGCAGCGCGCGACGATGCCGTCGAAGATCGGCGAGAGCGCCGCCTGCGACCACGCGCCGTGCGCGCTGTCGTTCAGGTGGAAGATCTCGTGGAAGAGCGTCTCCCGCACCGCGTCCGCGGAGCGGTGGAGCGAGCCGGCCAGGTTGTAGGCGACCGTCCAGCCCGTGGCGTAGGCGGAGGGCGTCCGCGCCCGTACGGACCGGAAGTACCGCAGCGCGAGGGCGCGGTGGCGATAGCGTACAGGTGAGCTGGCCGCGGCCGCGAGATCCGCGACGAGCGCGTCGACGTCGGCCATGGCCGCGGCCGTCCACTCGAGGTGGCGGCGCTCCGCGCGCACCGGCAGCTCCGGGACGAGGTGCAGCGTGCCGCGGTAGCCGCCGTCCATCAGGTGCTCCCGCTCCAGCCCGGCGACGCAGCCCGTGCCGTCGAAGAGCGCGGTCGCGCTCGCCGCGGCCTGCACGTCGCCCTGGTAGCGGAGCGCGAGCAGACAGCGGACGCGCTCGTGTTGCGGCGAGGCGGTGCCGGCAGCCCCGGCGTGGCCGCGCCGGCAGGCGTCGATGCCGGCCTGGTGCGCGGCGGCGTCCTCCGGGAACAGGATCGCCTCGGCTTCATCGGCCGAGATGGAGGGGGCCGGCTCGCGCGCGGCCGGGGAGGGGGCGCTGACCTGCGCGCCGCGCGCTGATGCTGCCGCTGCCCCCGTGGAGGCGGCGCTGGCAGGTACAGGGCCTCCCGGGCCAGGAGGCGCGCCGGCCGCCGCGGGCGCCGGCGAGCCCGGAGGCGGCGCTGCGGGGTTGCCGGCAGGCGCCGCGTTGCCCGGGCCGGAGGGGGCACACGCGACCGCGAGCGCCGGCAACGCGAGCGCCAGCGCGGCGAGGAGCGGCAGCGTAGCGTCGGGGCGCATCGTCCCAGGATGCCAGGACGCCGAGCGCCCATCACTACCTGACGCCGCGCGGCCGCCCGCGGCAGGCTCTGCGCGAGCATGGCGTCGGGGAGAGGTCGAGCGCGATGCGTGGAGCAGCGCTCGCGCTACACGGGCGAGCGGGCTGCGTGGTCCATCCGCACGTCGCCTATGTTCGAGATCGGCGTTCATGATGCGTTCGCTCAAGCCATGGCCCCTTCTGCCGTGGTACTGCCTGGGGTAGAGGGAGGACCGCCATGCGCGTGAAGCGCCTCGAGATCCACGACCTGCGCTGCTTCCGGGGCAAGCACGTCCTTGACTTCACCGATCCGGTCACGGGCGATGCGCGGGATCGGGTCGTCCTCGTCGGGAGCAATGGGTCGGGTAAGACGACGGTGTTCGACGTCATCGAGGCCATGCTCGCCTTCGTCGTCGATCCCGAGAGACCGGCGCCCATCCTCGACGAGGCCGGGCTCGTGGCGCTGACGCTCGAGCAACCCTTGAGCAATCTCGTTCAGGGCCAGCAGTACCCGCAACTGATCGTCTACGGGAAGGCATCTTACCGCTCCGACAGCGACGTCCGCGTCACCGGTGGCACAGTCTATCTCAAAATGAACGACGGCGATGCGGCGCGCCGGTGGTCCGAGAACAACTACACCGAAGCTCTACGTCTTCACGCAAAGCAGGTGGAGCAGGGCAGGGCCCAGCCTCTCGGCGGCCTCATCTACTTCCCCCACGACCGCGAGCTCCGCCCTGTCCGCGGTGGCACCATCGAGCCCCCGCCCGCTGACAAGCGGTGGATCTCCCGGTATTCCCCCACGAGCCAGTGGACCGGCTCCCTCGAGCAGCTCTGGGTCTGGCAGAACTATCTCGACCTGGAACGGAAGAGCCGCGGAGAGGACCCCGGGGAGCTCGCGGGGTCGGTCGAGCTTCTCCAGGAAGCGCTCGGTCCCGGGCGCAAGGTCTTCGTTCGCGAGGGAAGGGTGCGCGTGACGGCGCCCTGGAACGACGTGTCGGGTACACCTGCAGAGGTGATGCTCGATCAGCTACCTTCGGGCGAGCGACAGTGCGTGATGCTCCTCGGCGAGATCGCGCGGCGCCAGCGGTCGCACGGCGTCCTGTTCATCGACGAGCCCGAGATCAGCATGCACCCGACCCTGCAGCGTCAGCTCCTCGCTCAGCTACGCCGCGTCGCGCGGCTCCTCGAAATGCAGGTGTTTCTCGCGACGCACTCGCCGGAAATCGTGCGCAGCGTCCCGTCGGTGGAGGTGAAGAGCCTCGATTACCCGGAAAGCCGCTTCGATGTGCCCGACGAGGGCGCATCATGAGCGGTTACAAGAGCCTCGACGAGCTCGAGATTGTCCTGCGGAGCGGCGCCGGAATCGCGATCATCTGCGAAGGCGAGGACTACCGGGAGGACGAGTTCTTCTACAAGGAATGGTTCGGCGATCTCGGACGGATGGTCACGTTTCACGCCCAGGATGGCTGGGAGTGCGTGCAGGATGCCGTGAAGGAGCTCAGGCGCCGCGGCACACCGGTGCCCGTGTACGGCCTTCTCGACAGGGATTTCACGCCGGACGAGGAGCTCGCGCGCCAGTCGGAGCCGTCGTTCGACGGCTCCTGCTATCGCCTCCCTCGTTACGACCTGGAGAGCTACCTGCTCGATCCGGAAGGGTGGCTGGGCGTGCTGCGGAGGGTATTGTGGCGCCGCGAGGGCCGTGTGCCTGAGGAGTGGGACACGGCGCAAGCCGTCGCCGATCGCATCCGCGCGTTCTATCGCGAGGCGCTCCCCATCGCGGCGCACAACTGGACCGTGCGGCGCCTGGCCGAGAGGCATGCAGCGCATTCGAGCTTCGTCGGCCGAAGCTATCTCACCGCCGTGCAGGCGCTCGCGACCGTGAACGCCGAGGACGCGCTCGCGAACTGGGCGAGCGCGTTCGGAGCGCAAGACGCCGCGCGCTAGGTGTACCGAGATCGGCTCTCGTTCCTGCGAGCCCGCGAGGACGACCTCGACGAGCTGCAGAAGCACGTCTCCGGAAAGCTTGTGTTCCAGGAGATCCATCGCTCGATTCCCTGCGCGCGGAAGCGGCCGGACCGTATGGATCTGGCCGAGCGCTACCTTGACCAGTGCCGGGAGCCGCCGCCCGAGCTCGCCGCTCTCCTTCGCCTCATCCTCGCTCGCGCAGAGCGGGAGCGGTCAGGCTAGATCCAGCACGGCAGATTGCTCCCGCGCCCGGCTGACGCTGCGCCCGGATCCATGTGCGTCCGTGGTAGGCCTTCTACGGCACCACCACCGTGTCGTTCGTCTGCAGCGGCAGGTCTCCGCGGAGGTCGCCCTGGCCGACGACCTCCTCGAACACGAACGGAATCCGGCGCTCGCCGTGCGCGTCGCGCCGGACGATCACCACCTCGTCGGGATCGGCGAAGCGCGTGAACCCGCCCGCCAGGGCGAGCGCCTGGAGCACGGTGATCTGCCCCCTCGGCGTGAACTCGCCCGGACGCGACACCTCGCCCATCACGTAGACCCGGTAGCTGTGGAGCTCCGCCACCTCCACGCTCACGACCGGCTTCTCATGGTAGAACCTGGCCGCCTGATTCGCGATCTCCTCGGCGATCCCCATGACGGTGCGCCCCGACGCCATGATGTCGCCGACGAGCGGGATCGTGATGAACCCGTCGGGCCGCACGGTGACGCGGTGGCTCAGCGCCTCGTTCTTCCAGGCGCGCACCTCCAGCACGTCGCCCGGACCGACGGCATAGGCGCTCGTGGCGCGGCGCTCCGCTTCGAAGTCGACCCGCGGCGCGCTCGCGCCGCAGCCCGAGAGCGCCACGAGGACCCCGAGCGCGGAGCAGAGCAGGGCAATCCGGACACAGCGGGAGCACATGCGGTTTCCAGCCTCCTCGACGTGATTGACGTGATTGTCGCGACCGCGTGGTCGACGTGACGGCGCACAGCAAGCCCCGATCCCGCCGCCGCGCCTCGCGCCTGCTCCTCGCGCGCGCACCGGCGCGCTTCCCGCGTGCCGGTCGGACCCACGGTGCTAGATCCGTCGCGCTGAAGGGGGGAATGCGCGCCGCGCCTCATCGCGCCTGCGTCGGGCGCCGCTCCGCGGCCGTCACGAGGGCGCGGCGCGGGCGGCCCGCGCGCGCCGCGCGGCGCGCCACACCATGGCAGCGTGGGTCGTGTGCGCGCTGTGCGCGCTCGTCATCATCAAGCCGCAGGAGTTCATCCCCGAGCTCTCGGGGATTCCGCTCGTGCACGCGGCGTTCGGGCTCACCCTTCTCTGCGTCGCCCTCGACGTCGTGTGGCGGCGGCTCAGGCCGACGCTCGCCCCCCAGATCGTCTATGCGATCGCGTTCCTCGCCTGGGCGGCGCTGACCACCGCGCTCAAGCGCCCGGCCGCGCTCGAGGAGCGCGGCCTGCAGCTCGCGACCGTCGCGGGCCTCTTCCTCGCCGTCGCCTTCGCCGCCGCGTCGCCGCGCGGGCTGCGCGCGCTCGCGATCGCGCTCGTCGGCTGCGCCGTCCTCACCACCGCCGTCGCGATCACGCAGGCGTTTCAGCCCTACGGCTGCATGCTCGCCGCGCCCGATGACTGGGCGGGCAGGGGCGAGCTCGAGCCGGATGGACGCCCGTGCGAGACCAACCTCGACTGCCGCAAGGATGCGCCCGTCCCTGACGGCAACTACCGGTGCGAGCGCCCCGGGCCGCTCGGTACGTCGACCATCGACGGCCGCGTCCGCTACCGCGGCTCGCTCGCCGATCCAAACGAGCTGTCGCTGATGGCGGGCATGTCGATCCCGCTCGCGATCGCGCTCGCGGAGCGGCGCGCCGGCCCGCGCGCGCCCCGCGAGCCGGGCAGCGGCCGCCCGCGTCCGCCGGACAGCGCGCCGCCGGCCGGCGCCGACCCGCGCGCGCCGGCAGCTCCCCGCCGGGCGCGCGCGGCGCCGACGCTGCCTCTCCTGCTCACGGATCGGCTGCTCTCGCGCGTGGCCTCGGCGCTGCGAGCGCTGCCCGTGACGGCGGTCATCGTGGCGATCGGCGCGACGGTCGTCATGTCGCGCTCGCGCTCGGGGCTCATCGTGTACCTGGCGGTCCTCGGGCTCACCTTCATCCGGCGGAGCGGGACCCTGGGCGTCGTCGCCGCCTGCTTCGTGGGGCCGCCCATGCTCCTGCTCGGCGGCCGGAGCGGCGACGAGGCGACCGAGAGCTCGGAGGAGCGCGTGGCGCTGCTCCGCGAGGCCTTCGAGATGATCCGGCGCACGAAGGGGATCGGCGTCGGCGCAGGGCAGTTCGGCGACGAGTCGTCGTTCGGCCTGACGGCCCACAACTCGTACATGCTCGCCGCCGCCGAGACGGGCCTGCTCGGGATGTGCCTGTTCGCGCTCGTCCTCTACGCGTCGCTCAAGGTGCCACTCGTGATCTGGCTCGGCGACATCGAGGTGGGCCCCGCGGCGAGGCGGTTCGCGCCGGCGATCTTCGTGAGCCTGTGCGGCGCGTTGATAGGCATCTTCTTCCTGTCGTGGGCCTACAAGGACGTTCTCTACATGGTGCTCGGCGCCTCCGCCGCGCTGTACGGCGCCGCGCGGGCGGAGGACAGCCGCGTCTCGGTGCGCGTGTCCGCCAGGGAGGCCGCCCTCGTGTGCGGCGGGATGTTCGCGGTGCTCACCTCGCTCAATATCCTTCTGCGGATCCTCGGGTGAGCGCGCGCCGGGCCGCCCGGCGGGCCACCCCCCGCAGGCCGGAGCTGTTCCGGGAGACGGGGAGCCGGCAGACTCCCCGTCTCAGCGCAGCGCCGCGAGGATCGCCTCGCAGAACCGGCGCGCCCCGAGCGGACCGCCGTGCTCCAGGTACAGATACGGCTCGATCAGCTCCACCTCGATGATCTGCAGCCGTCCTTCGCGGACGAATCCATCCACTCGAGCATACGCTGCCTTCCCGGGCAGCAGGTCGAGGGCCGCGGCGGCCTGCCCGAGGAGCGCCGGCGGCGGCTCCCGCGCTGTCACCGTCGCGCCGAACATCGCTTGCGTGCGGAAATCGCCGCGGACAGGCACCTTCACGAGCGCATGGCTGAACACGCCGCCGAAGAAGAGGAGCGACCATTCCCCGTCGCGCAGGATCTCCGGGAAGAACGGCTGTATCAGGAGCCCCGAGTCGCGCAGGATCGTCTCGGCGTGATCGAGCACCCCTTCGGCGTCCAGCGAGCTCGCGCGGAGCGTCCTGTAGGCGCCCGCGGAGATCGCCGGCTTGAGCACGATCTCCCCCCGTCCGAGCGACGAGAGCTCGGCCCGGAGATCGCGATAGGCGCCCCGCTCGACGTACACGAGCGGCGCGACGCTCGCGCCGCCTCGACGCAGCTCGAGGAGATAGCGCTTGTCGCTGTTCCAGCGGATGAGCTCCACCGGGTTCACCAGGCGGGCTCCGAGGCCGCGAAGCCGATCCAGCCATGCAAGGAACTCGGTCGACCGCTCGACGTAATCCCAGCAGGCCTTCGGGAGCACCGCGTCGAAGCGCGCCCAGTCCACCTCGGGATCTCTCCACCTCACCGCCGTCAACTCCGTGTCGAGCCGCGCGAACTCTCGCCGGAGCACCTGGCTCTCGTCCACCACCTCCCGCTGCGCGTCCATGAGCTGTCGATACCCGTCCATCACGGCGTAAGCGATGTTCATCATGCCGTCGTCCCTCGCGTCGCGCCGCGGCGCCCTGGCCGCCAGCTTCTCGCGCGCGTCGCGCGGCCGTCAAGGCCGTCCGGCGGGCTCGGCGCCGTCAGCCACGGGAGCGGCGGCGGCGCCAGCCGGCCAACGGTGGAGCTCGCCCCTCCGTGACGCCGGATCTCGGCTCTCCGAATCCCCATCAGGGACCAGCCTACAACCCGTCCAGCCCTGCCCGGAGCCGCGTCGTGCGCGCCGGGGAGCAGCGCGGTGGGAAGGCTCGCTCGACCCACGACTCGCGGCACAATGCTGTTGCCTCGCGCATCGCATCGTGCTCTTGAAGATACCGTGTCTTCTCTCGCTCAGCAGATCGCCGCGCTCCCTGCTCCTCTCCTCGGCCGCCTCCGGGCGCGCGGGTTCGACCCCGACCGCGTCGCCCGGTGGGCTGCGTCCATCGGCAAGGACCGCGACGCCCGCAACCGCCTCCAGGGCACGGTCGAGCCGCCCGCGCCCGGCGATGTCGTCGACCTGCCCGCCGAGGGCACGCCCGAGCATGCTCGCTGCCGTGAGGCGGGCCTCGACGCGCTCCGCCGCGGCGAGGTCGCCCTCTGCGTCCTCGCCGGCGGGATGGCCACGCGCATGGGCGGCGTGGTCAAGGCGCTCGTGGAGGTGCTGCCGGGCCGGACGTTCCTCGACCTGCGCCTCGCCGAGAGCGACCACCTCCGGCGCGCGACGGGCGTCCCGGTGCCGCTGTGGCTGATGACCAGCGAGGCGACCAACGAGCCGATCCGCGAGGCGCTCGGCCCGCGCCTCGACGAGCAGGGCGATCTCTGCGCCACGTTCGAGCAGCACGTCTCGCTGCGGCTGACCCAGGAAGGTGAGCTGTTCCTCGACGAGGACGGCGAGCCGAGCGTCTACGCCACCGGCCACGGCGACCTCCCGGACGCGCTCCGGGAGAGCGGCATCCTCGGCCGCTTCATCGCCCGCGGCGGCAAGACGGTGTGGATCGCCAACCTCGACAACCTCGGCGCGACGGTGGATCCGGTCATCCTCGGCTGGCACCTCGGCCACGGCGGGCCCCTCACGGTCGAGGTGGTCGACAAGGGCGGCGACAAGGGCGGCGGCCCGATGCGATGGAACGGCCGCTCGGTGATGGCGGAGGACTTCCGGCTGCCGACCAGCTTCGACCCGAAGGTCGTGCCCGTCTTCAACACCAACACCTTCCTGGCCAGCGCCGAGGCGCTCAGCGCGCTCGCGATGGACTGGGTCTACGTGGAGGTCGAGAAGAACGTGGGCGACCGCAAGGCGATCCAGTTCGAGCGCATCCTGAACGAGATCACCTTCGGCCTCCCGGCCAGGTTCCTGCGCGTGCCGCGCGAGGGCCTCGCGGCCCGGTTCCTCCCCGTCAAGGACGTCGAGGAGCTGGAGCGGCGGAGGCCGGCGATCGAGGCGATCGCCCGGGCGCGGGGCTTCCTCGGCTGAGCTGAGCCGAGGAGCGCCGCCTGCGAGATATGAGCGAACTCCAGACAGCTTCTCTCGATGCGGCGACCTCGTCCGACGCCTCGTTGCTGTCCAACCTTCTCGAGCTGTACATTCACGATCTCAGCGACGTGTTCCCCGGTATCGAGCTGGGGGCGGACGGGCGCTTCGGCTACCCCAGGCTTCCTCTCTACTGGTCCGAGCGCGATCGGCGGTTCGCCTTCATCATCCGATGCGGCGGGCGCGTCGCGGGCTTCGTCCTGGCGACGCGCGGTTCACCTGCAGCGGAGGACCCGGACGTCCTCGATATCGCCGAGTTCTTCGTCCTCCGTGCCTACCGCCGTTCCGGTGTGGGTCGTCGGGCAGCCTTCCTGCTGTGGAGCGGTCTTCCCGGCGCGTGGACGGTGCGCGTCTCCGAGGGGAACCGGGGTGCTCTCGCGTTCTGGGGCGGCGTCATCGCGGAGTTCACCAGCGGCGCTGCGACAGAGTCCACGCGTCCAGGCCAGCCGAACGCCTGGCGGGTGTTCTCCTTCGAGAGCGCGCCGGGTCGCGTCACCGTCTGATTGATTCCGCGGCGCGGCGGCGCTGCGGCAGCGTGCCAGGAAGACAGAATTTGTGCCAGGCTGTGCCGAGCCTCTCGTCGCGGAGACGCTGAATTCCTGCGGAACTGCCGCTGGTACATCTGCTGCTACGACGCGGTTTCATGTCCAACACGCCCCCCTCTCCGGCTCACTTCCGAAGCGCGTTCGCTCATCATCTGACACGCGCGATCCTCGCCACGGCGACGCTCGGCGTTGCTGCTGGAGGCGCCGCCTGCAGCGCCAACGTCATCCACGATCGCCCCTCCGGCGAGGGCGGCGGCGGGCGCAGCGACGATGGCTCGGGAGCGCCCGGAGGGATGGGCGGTGAGGGAGCGCAAGGCGGCCACAATCCCGAGGTCGTCACGTCGGTCCAGGCGGGCGGCGTCTCGTGGACGGAGGAAGGAACGGTGTGTGTCGCGCCAGAGCTCCTGGGCGAGGGAGGGCAGGGCGGCGCGGGTGGCTCCGGCGGCGCGGGTGGCTCCGGCGGCGCAGGCGGCTCCGGCGGCGCAGGGGGCTCCGGCGGCGCGTACACGGGCGCATGTCCTGAGTTCGACCCCATGGACCCGGACGTCCCCAGGCCGCCCGCCGGGTGCTGGTACAGCAGCCTCGGCGGCGGTGTCCCGCGAGGCGGCCAGTGCTGCTACGAGTTCACCGCGAGCTGCGGCGGCTCGGGCCGCCCGTTCCTCGTGGGCGAGCGCGCCCGCACCGCGCGGGCGCAGCGGCGCGCGGCGGGCGCATGGGGGGCTGCCGCGGCGCGTCCGGACGTCGCGCCGCTCACGCCGGCGACCCGCGCTGCGCTGGCCGAGGCGTGGCTCCGCGACGCCTTGCTCGAGCACGCATCGGTCGCCTCGTTCTCGCGGTTCGCGCTGGAGATGATGGCGGTCGGGGCCCCCGCCGAGATGCTCGACGCCGCGCACGAGGCCGCGCGCGACGAGGTGCGGCACGCCGCGCTCTGCTTCGGGCTGGCGAGCGCCTACGCGGGCGCGGCCCTCGAGCCGATGCCGTTCGCGTTCGGCGGCCGCGTCGAGGTCACCTCGGACCTCGCCGAGCTCGCGGCGCGCGCCGTCCACGAGGGCTGCGTCGGCGAGACGCTCGCCGCCGTGCAGGCCAGCGAGCAGCTCGCGCACGCCACCGACGCCGCGGTCCGGAGCGCCCTCGCCGCGATCGCCGAGGACGAGGCCCGGCACGCCGAGCTCGCGTGGCGCTTCGTCGCCTGGGCGCTCCAGACCGGCGGCGACGCCGTGCGCCGCGCGGTCTCCGCGGCCTTCGAGGCGGCCCTCGCCGCGCCCGAGCCGGCCGCCGCGGCGTCGGACGCCCCTGCGGCCGCCCTCGCCGCGCACGGGCGCCCCGACGACGCCGTCCTCGCCGCCTCCCGGCGCTGCGCGATCGCAGACGTCATCGACCCCGCCATGCGCGCGCTGCTGGCCGCCTGATACCGCGGGTCAGAGTCCCGCCAGTGTTCCGGACTCAGCTCGGCGGCCAGCTTTCGGTGCGCCTCGCTTTCGGTGCGCCTCGAGGACCGGCGCCCTTGACTCCGGAAGCCGGGGGGTCTACTGCATTCGTGCATCGAGATACAGGGATGCATGGGTCTGTCCGAGTACATCGAGACGCTGAACCTCCTCGGGGACGAGAGCCGGATACGGCTCTGCGTGCTCCTCCGCGAGCGCGAGCTGCGGGTGACGGATCTGGTCCGCGTCACGGGCATCGCGCAGTCGCGCGTCTCGACGCACCTTGGGCGGCTTCGCGAGGCAGGGTTCGTCCGGGATCGACGCCAGGGACCGCAGTCGTTCTACACGCTCGCGGTCGATTCCCTGCCCGGGACCGCGAAGGCGCTCCTCGATGACGCCACGAGATCGGCTGACCCGACCCTGGAAGGCGACCAGCGGCGCCTCCTGGAGCTCGACGCCGAGCGGCGCGGTGGCCTCCCGGAGTCCTTCGCCGGCGAGATGGAGAGGCGCTACTCCCCAGGCCGCACGTGGCAGTCGCTCGCGGCCGGCATCGCCGCGTTGCTGCGCCTCGGCGACGTCCTCGACGTCGGCTCGGGCGACGGCGCGGCGGCGGGCTCCCTCGCACCTTACTGCCGCTCGCTCACGTGCATCGACTCGAGCAGCCGGATGATCGAATCCGCGAAAGAGCGATTCTCGACCCAGCCCCACGTCCGCGCCCTGGTCGCCGATGTCCACGACCTGCCGTTCGGAGACGCGTCCTTCGACTCGGTCCTCGTGTTCCACACGCTGACCTATGCCGAGCGCCCGGCGCGGGCGCTGGAAGAGTGCGCCCGCGTGCTCCGCCCGGGCGGACGGCTGGTGATCCTGTCGCTCGACGCGCACCAGCAGCCGGAGGTCACCGCCCCCTACGGCGAGCGCCACCCCGGCTTCTCGCCCTCCGACATCCGCGCCATGCTCACCCGCGTGAGGCTCGATGTCGTCGCGTCCGACGTCGCCTGCCGCGAGGCGAAAAAGCCACATTTCCAGGTCGTGCTCGCCATCGCCGACAAGCCGACCCCGGATCCCTCCAAGAGCGTCAAGCGAGTCTGATCATGTTGCCCAACAACCCCGCGCCTCCCCTTCATCCACTCCAGAAGCTCCTCCAGAGCCGCATCGCCATCATCGACGGGGCGATGGGGACGACCATCCGCACCTATGGGATGAAGGAAGCGGACATCCGGGGCAAGCGATTCGCGGACTCGAAGAAAGACCTGCTGAACAACGGCGATCTGTTCACGCTCACGCAGCCGGAGATGATCTGCGATATCCACCGGCGGTTCCTCGAGGCCGGCGCGGACATCATCGAGACGAACACCTTCGGCGCGACCAGCATCACCCAGAGCGAGTTCTTCGTGGACGACCCGCGGGAGCACGGCGGGCGGAAAGATCCAGCCTTCTATCAACGGATCATCGACGACCCGTTCCTCAACGACCTCGCCTGGGAGATCAATGAACAGTCCGCGCGGCAGTGCCGCGAATGGGCGGATCGCGTGGCGAACGCCGACGGGCGGCAGCGGTTCGTCGCGGGCGCCATCGGCCCGCTCACGGTCTCCCTGTCCAGCTCCCCGGACGCCGACGACCCCGGTTTCCGCGTCGTGACGTTCGATCAGGTCAAACAAGCGTACCTCCACCAGGTCCGCGCCTTGATCGCCGGCGGCTCCGACGTGCTGCTGGTCGAGACCATCTTCGACTCGCTCAACGCGAAGGCCGCGCTCGTCGCCATTCGAGAGGTGTTCGACAAGGACGGCAAAACTCTGCCGGTGATGATCTCGGCGGCGGTCGGGCGCGGCGGAGAGACGATGATCTCCGCGCAGACGGTCGAGGCATTCTGGAACGCGGTGAAGCACGTGAACCCGCTCGCCGTCGGTCTGAACTGCTCGCTCGGCCCGGACGTGATGTATCCGTTCCTCGCCGACCTCTCGGAGAAATCCAGCGCCGCGATATCCTGCTACCCGAACGCCGGCATGCCAAACCCGCTCTCGCCCACGGGCTTCGATCTGGAGCCGGCGGACATGGCGCGCCACATCGGCGGCTTCGTGGAGGCAGGCCTCCTCAACATCGCCGGCGGCTGCTGCGGCAACACGCCCGAGCACATCGCGGCCATCGCCAAGGCGATCGCCGGCAAGCCCCCGCGCGCCCTCGACCCGAAGGCTTCCCGTGACACCCGGCCCGGCGGCGCGCCCTCGTCAGGCCCGCCGATCCCCCTGCGCCTGTCCGGCTCGCAGCCGTTCACGCAGCAGCCCGGCGTTTACATGATCCTGGGCGAGCGCACCAACGTCGCCGGGTCGCCGAAGTTCGCGAAGCTCATCAAGGAAGGGAAGTTCGAAGAAGCGGTGAGCGTGGCGCGCCAGCAGGTCGAGAACGGCGCCAATGTCGTCGACATCTGCATGGACGAGGGCATGATCGACGGCGTCTCCGCGATGACGCGCTTCTTGCTGCTCCTGGCCAGCGAGCCCGAGGTGGCGAAGGTCCCGTTCATGGTGGACTCTTCGAAATGGGAGGTCATCGAGGCAGGCCTCAGGTGCATGCAAGGCAAGGGCATCGTGAACTCGATCTCCCTCAAGGAGGGTGAGGCGAAGTTCCGCGAGAACGCGAAGACCATCCTCAAGTACGGCGCCGCCGTCGTGGTCATGGCCTTTGACGAGCAAGGGCAGGCCGCCACCTACCAGGACAAGATCCGGATCTGCGAGCGCGCGTATCATATCCTCGTCGACGAGGTGGGGTTTCCTCCCGAGGACATCATCTTCGATCCGAACATCCTCACGGTCGCCACCGGCATGGAGGAGCACAACAACTACGCCGTCGACTTCATCGAGGCCACCCGCTGGATCAAGGCAAACCTGCCGCACGCCAAGGTGAGTGGCGGCGTGTCCAATATCTCGTTCAGCTTTCGCGGGAACAACCGGGTGCGCGAGGCCATGCACTCGGCGTTCCTCTATCATGCCATCCAGGCCGGCATGGACATGGGCATCGTCAACGCGGGCATGCTCGAGGTGTATGAGGAGATCGAGCCGGAGCTCCGCGAGCTCGTCGAGGACGTCCTGCTCAACCGGCGTCCGGACGCCACGGAGCGGCTGGTCGATTTCGGCGAAGCGCTGAAGGCCAAGAACGCCGGCGCCGCCGCGACCGAGAAGAAAGAAGAGGAGTGGCGCAAAGGCACCGTCGAGGAGCGGCTGTCGTACGCGCTGGTCAAGGGCATCGATACGCACATCGACGTCGACACCGAGGAAGCGCGCGCCAAGCTCGGCCGTCCGCTCGCCGTGATCGAGGGCCCGCTGATGGACGGAATGGGCATCGTCGGAGATCTCTTCGGCGCCGGTAAGATGTTCCTTCCGCAGGTGGTGAAATCGGCGCGCGTGATGAAGAAGGCCGTCGCGTACCTCACGCCGTTCATGGAGGCGGAGAAAGCGGCGATGGCCGCCGCTGGACAGGCCGTGAAGACGCAGGGGAAAATCGTCCTCGCCACGGTGAAGGGCGATGTCCATGACATCGGCAAGAACATCGTGGGCGTCGTGCTCGCGTGCAACAACTACGAGGTGATCGACATGGGCGTCATGGTCCCGTGCGAGAAGATCCTCGAGCGCGCCAGGCAGGAGAAGGCGGATCTGATCGGCCTGAGCGGGCTGATCACGCCGTCGCTCGACGAGATGATCCACGTCGCCCGCGAGATGGAGCGGCAGAACTTCAAGCTGCCGCTCTTGATCGGCGGGGCGACGACCAGCAAGGCGCACACCGCCGTGAAGGTGGCCCCGCATTACAGCGAGCCGGTCGTGCATGTGGTCGACGCGAGCCGCGCCGTGCCCGTCACGACGAGCCTGCTGAGCGATGAGGGCAAGCCGGCGTTCGTCGCCCAGCACCGCGCCGAGTACGAGAAGCTCCGGCGGCTCCACTCGGCGCCGAAGCACAAGCTCGTCCCCATCGAGGCCGCGCGCGCGAACCGGACGCGGATCGACTGGCGCGCCGAGGATCTGCCGGTGCCTGAGTTCATCGGCGCGCGCGTGCTCGAGGACTTCCCGCTCGCCACCTTGCGCGAGTACATCGACTGGACGCCGTTCTTCCACACGTGGGAGCTGAAGGGCGTCTATCCGCGGATCCTGGAGCACGAGAAATACGGCGAGCAGGCGCGCCAGCTCTACTCCGAGGCGAACGCGCTGCTCGACATGATCATCGAGAAGAGGCTGCTGACGGCGCGCGGCGTGTATGGCTTCTTCGCCGCGAGCGCCGTGGGCGACGACGTGGAGGTTTACACGGACGCGACGCGCAAGGAGGTGCTCGAACGGTTTCACTTCCTGCGCCAGCAGACGGCGAAGGAGAACGGCGAGCCGAACCGGTCGCTCGCTGATTTCATCGCGCCCAGGGAGACCGGCCTCCCGGACCACATCGCCGGTTTCGCGGTGACCACCGGCATCGGCCTGAAGGAGCTGTGCGAGCGCTTCAGGGCGAGCTACGACGACTACAACGCCATCATGGCCGAGGCGATCGCCGATCGCCTGGCCGAGGCGTTCGCCGAGTGCCTGCACAAGCGGGTGCGCGACGAGTGGGGCTATGGCCGGCAGGAAGACCTGACCAAGAGCGAGCTCATCGAGGAGAAATACCGCGGCATCAGGCCGGCCGCGGGGTACCCGGCGTGCCCGGATCACACAGAGAAAGGCACGCTCTGGCGGCTGCTCGACGTCGAGAAGAGCACCGGCATCCGGATCACCGAGTCGTTCGCGATGTGGCCCGGATCGAGCGTGAGCGGCCTGTACTTCGCGCACCCGCAGGCCCGGTACTTCACCCTTGGAAAGATCGATCGTGACCAGGTGGTCGACTACCACGCGCGCAAGGGGTTGACGGTCGCGGAGGTCGAGCGCTGGCTCGGCCCGAACCTCAACTACGACGCATCGAGCTAGTACCTCGTCACCCAGGGACGAACCGGCCGAGCGCGGGAGGGCCCGACCATCTGCGTCCCTCTCGAGAGAGCCATGGTCGCCGGACAGGACCCCACGTCGGATTTCCCTTCGCCTGTCCGGTCGCTCGGCACGACGACCTTCATCGCCGTCGCAACGGTCTTCGCTGCCTCGCCCAGCGCGTCGCCCCGATGATCACAAGACGTTACTCGCTGCCGGGCGACATTCGCGACGCGACCTGCACGACCACTTCACGTGCTCCATGGTACCTGGCGAGCGGCGCTGTGGCCGGCAGTGGCGTGATTTTGCTTTGCCTGCCGGGCGAGCTCTGGGCGAGAATACAGCATGCTCGAACGGGCGGATGGCACTCCGGCGTTGCGCAGTCATGGCGTCCCCGAGATCTCCGCCTGTACACGCCGCGCGCGAGCGGGCGCTCGACGCAGGCTGGGCGCGTTGCTCGAGAAGGGGCTCGCGAAGGGCTCGGCGCTCGCCGTCGCCGGGCTCCTCGTCGCGTGCGGTCAGCCCTCGGAGGAGCGTGCTGCGGAGTCCGCGTCCGGCAGCGGCGGCGCGGGGGCGGCCACCGCAGGCACCGGCGCGCTCGTGGGCGCCGGTTCCAGCGGAGGAGCGACGGGCACCACGGCGAGCGCGGGCCCCTCGGCGAGCGGCACGGGCGGCGGTCCAGGCGCCTGCCAGGAGGGCACGGCGAGCACGACGTGGGCGACGAGCTGCCAGGCCACGCGGGAGAGCTGCGCGGCAGGCACGTGGAGGGCGCCGCGCGACGGCGGCGAGACGGGCGCGCCCCTGCGCCACGAGTCCGAGCACTTCGCCATCTACTGGCCAGAGGGCACCGACATCACGCTGAGCCAGGCGGAAGCGGCCGCGGAGACGCTCGAGAGCATCTGGAGCGCGTACTTCGGCAGCCCGATCTTCTTCCCCGAGCCGTACTGCGGCTCGGCAGACAAGTGGAAGGCCGCGGTCCACTTCGACAACGACTTCCCGCTCTGGGGAGGCGGCTGGACCCGTAACGGCATCAGCTACATGGGGATGTGGATCGGCCCCGGCGCCGCGAGGGATCGGTGGGGGCTCGCCCACGAGTTCATGCACGGCGTTCAGTCGACGACCCCGGCGTTCCCGGAGTGCGGCGGCGCCGGCTGCTGGATCTTCGAGAGCCACGCGAACTGGATGCCGCACCAGATCTGGCGGGACGACGTGCACTGCTCGGAGATGCTGCCGAACATGCCGCACCTCTATTACGGCAACACGCGCGACCGTTACTGCAACTGGCAGTTCTTCGAGTTCTTGAAGGACAAGCACTGCTATGGCGCCGTCAATGACATGTGGGCCTTCGAGGCCCCGAGCGGCCAGCGCGACCCGTGGCAGAAGCTCATGCTGAGCCGGGGGTGGGACATCGAGCAGCTCAACGACCTGTTCGGCGAGTGGGCGATGCACAACATCACCTGGGATTACAAGGACCCGCCGCCCACCGACGGGGCCGATCGAGCCAGCGTGTATCGCCAGGCGTACGGGTCGATCGAGACCGATCCGACCTCGCGCGGCCGCACGGAGCGGCGGCTGCGGCTCACCCGGCTCGAGGCGCTCGACGCGGACTGGGCCCAGGACCGCCGCTTCGTCTCGCCGTACCACTGGGCGCCGCAGCGCTGGGGGTACAACGTCGTGCGCCTGCACCCGGAGCCGGAAGCGACCAGCGTGGAGGTGGAGTTCCGGGGTGTCACGCAGGCCGATGCAAAGTCCGGGTGGCGCTGGGGGCTGGTGGCGACCGATCCGGATCTCACCAGGGCGCGCTACAGCCCGCTGCAGCGAGGGGCCGACGGCGCGCTGAGCTTCTGCGTCAACCCGGGCGAGAACGTCTACCTGGTCGTGGTCGCGACGCCGACCGAATACCAGAAGCTGGTCTGGACGAATCCTTCCGACGGGCCGGCATACCCGTCGATCTATCGCTATCCGTACATGGTGCAGGTGGACGGGGCCTGGCCTGCAGGGTTCCAGGACGGTCAGGTCGAGGCGTGTCCGGCGGGCACGGAGAGGCATTCGAACGGCGGCGGCTGCGCGCCCCCGGGCACGCCGTCGAGCGTGTATGTCGGCCCGTACGCCAGGATCCTCGGCGGCGAGGTGAGCGGCGATGTGCGCGTCGAGGATCACGCGACCATCGTCAACGGGACGATCTCCGGCGGTCGGATCGGGGCGCTCAGCCTGGTCGGGCAGGGCGGAGCGGGCACTCAGGCGCGCGCCTTCGACGTGAGCGGCTCGGCGGTCGTGCAGACGACGTTCTATCCGCTCGGCTGGTTCGGCGGCGGCCAGTCCGTCTCCGGGACCGCGCGGCTGCTCGGGGATGTCGAGTTCGTCGCCACGTCGAAGTCGAGCAATACATTCTACGGATTCGTCCCCGGCGACTGGACCGGCGTCTCGTCCGTGACCGAGGTGACGGTCGCGCCGCCGTACGCCTGGCGGCCGTGATGCCGCGGCCAGCGCTCGGCGTCAGGCGCGCCGCGGTTCCTCGGGGGTGGGGGAGCGACGGCCCGCAGCTCGACCCCGCGCTCGGGGGCTCGCTCCCGCGGGCGAGGGCCCCGCTCGGGCTCGCCGGCCTGGGCCCGTGGCGCTGCTCGCCGCGCGTCCTCCGCCTGATCGTCGCGCTCGCGCTCTCGAGCGGAGAGATCGGCGTCCTGGTGAGCGCCGCGGTCGGAAGGGAGGACGGCGCGGTCGCGGAGGAGCCGTCCGGCGAGGCGCTGCGCGTTCTCATCGACGCCGTGCTGACGAACGCCCGCGCGGCGCGGCGGCTTGCGCGCGCGCTCGACGCCGCGCTGGTCGGCGAGGCGTCCGGCTACCGGGGGCTCTGCGTCTCGGAGCTCGCGGGGCGCTGGGCTCTCGCGCGCGCCACAGCGCCGGCGCGGGACGCGGCGGCGCTCCTCTGGGCGAGCGCGCGGACGCCGGGCTCGCCGATGCGCTTCCTCGAAGAGCGCATCGCCGACGATATCGAGCTCCGCGCGCTACGGGCCATGGCAACGTCGATGAGGGCGGCGGGCGCGCCGTGTTGGACCGATACGACGCGCCCGACGCGCCGCTCGAACGAGCGACGGGGCGAACGAGGCCTCGGAGCGGTCGCCCTCGCCGGGAGAGGGCGGTAGCGGGCTTCACCGCGGCTGGAGCGCGTCGCGCAGCGGCCTGACAGCGGAGCCGGCTCCCCGTGGTTGGCGTGTCAGCCCGGTGAGAGGGCACGCCGCTGGTCAACCTGGGTGGGACCGCGCCTCGCCCCTCGCTGTTCGGCTTGACAAACGACAGATGGATCTGTCATGAAAATGAAAATGACTTTCAACATCGATGCGGCCCCTTCGTTTGCTCGACGCGAGCTCGCAGGTGTCGCCGCGTGCGCCTACGCAGCCGACGCGTTCCCTGACCTCGGGTTCCACGACGAAGAAGCGCGTCGCCTCGCCCGCGTGCTCGACGTCGAGCGCGCGGGCTTCACGGAGCAGGAGCTCCGCCCGCTCGCGACCCGCGCGCGCCTGGTGGACGACGTCGTGCGCGACTTCTTCCGCCGCCACCCGGAGGGGTTGGCCATCGGGCTCTTCTCCGGGCCGTGCACTCGGTTCTCGCGCGTCGACAATGGCCTGCTCCACTGGATCGACATCGACGTTCCCCGCGTGATCGCATGGAGGCTCCGGCGCGCCCCCGACACGCCGCGGTACGCGCTGGCCGCCGCGTCCCCTGGCTGCGATCACTGGATCGATCAGCTCTCCGATGCGCACGGCTGGCCCACGTTGATCCTCGGCCTCGGCCTCTTCTCCCAGCTCGGCCCCGAGCGGATCTCGGCCTTTCTGACCCAGGCCTCCCTGCGCCTCGCGACAGGCGTGGAGCTCCTGCTCGACGCGACCCCGTGCCTCCGCCTTCGTGCCTCCGCGGCGAGGGGCGCGCGTCACGTCGAGCTCCATCGAGAGGGGGGCGGCGTCGAGACGTTCCCGTGGTTGCGGGTCCTCGACGAAGACGACTACCCCGAGCCGCTCGGCGCCCGGGTCCGGACCACGAACGGACTCGCGCGCTTCCTTCGAAGATCGCAGCTCCCCATCCTCCGCCACCTGCGGCGCGTGTGACCCCTCCAGAACAGGACCAGGAAAGAAGACAAAGGATCTCGATGAACATCCACGAATCCGTTGACGCACCGGCGCCGGACGGCGCCGCGATCTGCCCTCGCGACGCGCGCGCCTCTCTGGGGAGGTCCTCGACATGAGCCGTTACACGGGACCTCGCGTGAAGGTCATGCGCGCGCTAGGGGTCGAGCTCCCCGGGCTGTCGACGAAGAAGACCGAGCGCCGGCCTTACCCGCCGGGGCAGCACGGCCAGGCCCGCAAGAAGCTCAGCGAGTACGCCCTGCGGCTCCGCGAGAAGCAGAAGATCCGGCTCAACTATGGCCTCACCGATACGCAGCTTCGGACGCTCATGCTCGAGGCGCGCAGGAGCAAGATGGCCGCCGGGGCGAAGCTCATCGAGCTGCTCGAGCGGCGGCTCGACAACGTGATCTTCCGCGCGGGCTTCGCGCGCACCATCCCGGCCGCGCGACAGCTGGTGACCCACGGGCACGTGCTCATCGACGGAAAGCGCGTCGACATCCCCTCCTACCGGGTCCGCGCCGGAGAGACGGTGAGCGTGCGAGATCAGCGGCGTGACCACCAGACCGTCGTGGCCGGCCTCGCGAGGGCGGACATGGAAGCGCCCACGTGGCTCGCGGTCGACAAGGACGCCCGGCAGGCGCGCGTGACCAGCCTGCCGGACGAGACGAGCATCCCATTCCCGATCGAGGTTCAGCTCATCATCGAGTACTACTCGCAGCGGCTGTGACGACGAGCGCGTGATCACGGCCGCCGGCCGGCGCGGTTCTCCGGGTCTTCGTCGAGCAGCTCCTCGATGTCGGCGGCAGCCTTGTCGAGGATCTTGACGGTGCGCGCGAGCACGGCCGGCGTGAGGCGGCCGCGGCGCATGGCGTGGCGCAGCAGCTTCATGAGCGAGCCGACGCGCTTCATGACGTCGCCGAAGTCCTCGGCGAAGCGCTCCCACGAGGTCTCGGCGAAGCGCTCGTAGAACTCGTCGACGTACTCGCGGTTCGCCTTGAGGTCCTCGCGTCCGGCGTCGGTGATCTCGTAGACCTTGCGCCCGTCGGCCTCGATGACGCGCGCGTGCCCGAGCTCCTCGAGCATCTGCAGCGTCGGATAGATGACGCCGGGGCTCGGCCTGTAGGCGTCGCCGCTGCGTTGCTCGATGGCCTGGATGACCTCGTAACCGTGGCGCGCTCGTTCGGCGAGCACGTCGAGGACGAGGTAGCGCACGCCGCCGCGGTCGGCCCGGAGCGGCGGTCCTCCGAACCAGTCGCCCCACCAGCCGGGCGGCCCGCCGCCGAAGCCCGGCCGACCTCTCCCGAACGGACCACCCCTGGGCCCTCGCGGGCCGGCGTGATGGTGGTGGCCATGGTGGTGGTGGTCACATCCCCAGAACATAGGTGAGCTCCTTCTCTGCTCGGCGTCGGACCGCCACGTCGGCGAGCACTCAGTTGCCGCGCGCGTGGGCGGACCGCCCGGCCTTGCGGGTCCGGGCAGCCCGCGGCGCCCGGTCCGATAGTCTAAAAGATATATCTAGACGATAGCTCTCGACGGACCCCTGTCAAGGGACGGGTCCGGTGCGGACCCGACCCGGGTTGAGGCGCGCGGACCCGACCGAGGTTGAGGCGCGCGGACCGACCCAGGTTGAGGCGCGCGGACCCGACCGCGGACCCGACCGAGGTTGAGGCGGGCGGACCCGACCGAGGTTGAGGCGCGCGCGACCCCGCGCGGACCCGACCGAGGTTGAGGCGCGCGGACCCGACCGAGGTTGAGGCGCGCGGACCCGACCCGGGTGGCCAGCCCGCCGAAATCGTGCGCTCGCCTCGGAGTTGCCGATATCGAGAAGGCAGAAGCGCGATTCCTGCATTGGTGGAATCTCACACCGCTGCGCCGGGCTCTCGATAACTCCGGCATGGCGCACGACGGCCTGGCCGCAGACCGGGTGGAAGAGGTCCGCCTCGAGGGCGGCGAAGCGATGTTGACCGCGCTCTACAACCCCGCCGAGGTCTATCTACAGACGTGGGAGCGCACGCTCGACCGCTGACCACTCCAGGCCGCTGACCACCGTGGGCCATCCAGGCGCGCTCTTCGCGCGGCTCACTGGAGCGCGTACTCCAGCCCCCAGATGTTCACCGAGCCCCGCTCGGGATAGTACACGGTGAGCTCGTCCGAGGTCTCGAGGCGGGCGGCGTCGATCAAAGGATCCGAGAAGAACCGGCCCGCGTCGGTGTCGTCGAGGAGCGTCCACGTCGCGTAGCCGTCGCTCGGCGACGCGCCGGCGATGCGCAGATCCGGGAGGATCGCGTAGACGTTCTCGGTGGAGGAGATCGCGAGCTTGCCCCGGAAGTTCTCGATGACCCGCAGGCCGAGCCCGTGGCGCGCCCACGTCCCGTCGGTGTCGCGCACGTAATGGAAGAACTCGCTGCGCGAGCGGGCGCTCGTGAAATTCGAGTTGTCGGCCTCCGCGTCGGGGAGGTGCGAGAGCAGCACGTGGACCCGGCCGCTCGCGTCGACCGCCATGTGCTCCTGGTTGATCAGCCCCCGGTTCTGGCCGATGGGCCACACGGAGAGGCCCGTCGTGCTCCGGGTCACGAAGGACGCGCCCGTCGTCGCGACCTTCTCGCCCGCGTTGTTCATCCAGGTGCGCCCGTGATCGTCGCTGTACACGTACAGGAGGTCGTGGTTCGTCGTCGCGTCGGGCGTGTCTCGCCAGCACCACGCCGCGTGCAGCCGCGAGCCGCCGCGCGTGTACGCCAGGCCGTGCAGGTAGGCGTTCATGCTGGCGTCCGTGCCCTCGATGTACTCGCCGAGCGAGCGCCAGGCGTGCGTCGCCGCGTCGTACTCCCACAGGTGCTCGTCGCCGCTGCCGCTCTCGCCGATCCGGGCGCTGAACAGGAGCTTGTCCCCGCCCGGCTCGGTGACGAACCGCGGGTACGTGACGAGCCGCACGGTGTTCGAGCCGACCAGCGCGCTCGAGACGGCGCTGAAGCTCGCGGCGGCCCACGCGGCGCCCTCCGGATCGGTCAAGAGACCCGTGACCGAGCGGCGGTAGTGCAGCGTGCTGCCGTGGTGATCGAACGCGAGGTGCAGCGTGCCGTCGCCCGGCGCGATCCCGAGAGAGATCGTGTTGTGGGCGTCGTCGGCGCTCAGCCGGTGGTCGGTGAAGTCGAACTTCTGCCAGGATCCGGCGGCTCCACCAGGGCTGGCCGGCAGCTCGCGGCGCGCGAGCACGACGTTGCGGTTCCTGTTCCAGAAGGCCGTGTACTGGTAGCCGTTGAAGGACACGATCGCGTCCTGCTGGAACGACTCGCCGTTCACGTAGCCGCCATAGGACACCACGGTGAGCCCCGACTCCGCGAGCTTCCCCTCGCCGCGCTTGACGATCCCGGGCGCGACCGGCTCCGCGCCGCCGGCGCCGGTGGTCGAGCTTGTCGCGATGACTCCACCGCTTCCCGTGCTGCCCGCGCCCCCCGCGGCGACCCCGCCGGTGCTGCTGCCGCTCGCGCTGGCGGCTCCGGGGGCCGCCCCTCCCGCGCCATGGCCGCCCCCGGTCGCGCCGCTGACGGCGGCGCCGCCGCTCGAGGCCGAGTCGCCGGGCGGCGGGGCGGGCTCGCCGTCGCCGCAGCTCGCCAGCCAGCCGACCGACGAAAGAACGAGCAGCAGGGAGAAGGAAAGGGGATTGGTCATGCGTCTGCCCGGCGATACTGCCGTTCAGCGGCGGCGCCAAGCGGCGCCGGCTTCCATCTCTCCGGGGCCGCCCTGCACAACGCACGATGAGGGTACCGGGCGCAGCTCGTGGCGAGTCTGGAACTGGGCCCCCGAACTGGAACGGCACAGCCCTGTTGCATGGAGGGCCCGATGATCGCCTCTCTCCAAACACGTGTCCGCGAAGGAACTCGCGCTCCCTGCGTGCGCAACGTCCACGGCGCTCGCCCTCCTCACCCCCCCTGAATCGCCTCTCCCGGTCTCCTCGACGCGGGTGCGTCCCCAGGTGACGCGACCGCGAGCACGCGCCTTGCCGTGAGGGCGCGAAACACCGCCGCGCGCGCCCTGCGCCGCGCGGCGCCGGACGCGCTGCCCGCGCGGCGAGGAACATCATGTCCAGCCTGAGCACGGAGAGCACACCCCGCGAGCGCCTGGATCGCGCGATCAGCGTCCTCGGCCGCGTCCGGATGTACTGGCGCGGGGTGGCCGCGATGATCGCGGTCGGGCTCTCGATCTCCCTCGCCCTGGCGCTCACCACGAAGCGGGTGTGGCGGAGCGAGGCCACCCTCCTCTACCGCGAGACCATCCAGACCGGCCGCGACCCCCAGAGCAGCGCCGCGCGCGCGGCGCGCCTCGGGCCGAAGCTCAAGGACACGCTCACCGCGCGCGGGACGCTCGCCGGCGTCATCGAGGAATTCGGGCTCTACCCGGAGAAGACCGCCCGCTCGATGGTCGAGGCCGTCGAGGAGATGAAGAACCACGTCGGCTTCCGCGCGCAGAGCAGCGACACGTACGTGATCTCCTTCACCCACGACGACCCGCACGTCGCGCAGCAGGTCGCCGCCCGACTCACGCACATCCTGATCGAGGACTACCGCCGCGCCAGCGTCGGCGCGGCGACCATGACCCGCGACTTCCTCCGGGAGGAGCTCGCCGAGGCGAGCGCCAAGGTCGACGAGGCGAGCCGCGCGCTCGCGACGTTCCTCGCAAGGAATCCGCAGTTCCAGTGGGGCCTCAACGACTCCCCGTACGCGCCCACGCCCCAGCCGCTCGGCCCGCCCGGCGCCCCCGCGCCGGCGGCGGCGCGGATCGCGCCCGCGCAGCCCGCTCGCCCCGTCGATCCGCAGCTCGCCGCGCTCGAGCGGCAGCTCGCCCGGGTCGAGGCGCTGCTCGGGGCCGGGCGGTCGCCCTCGGCGGCGCCGGGGCAGCCGCTGCCCCACAGCGTCGTCGAGGCGCAGCGGGCCCGCGACGCGGCGGCCGCGGCGGTCGCGTCGGCCGAGGCGGCGCTCGCCGAGAAGCTCACGACCGTGACCCCGCTCCACCCGGACGCCATCGCCGCGAAGCGCCGCGTCGAGGCGGCGAAGGGCCAGCTCGCGGCCGCCGAGAGCGCGCTCGGCCTCGTGCGCGCCGGCCTCACCGAGGTGCCGCGCGACGAGGCGCGCGCGCTCACGCCGCCGCGGCGCGCGGCGCTCGAGGCGGAGCGGAGCGCGCTGCTCCGGCAGATCGGGGGCCTGCGCGCGCGCGCCGGCGGCGGCGGCAGGGCGGCAGCGAGCGGCGATGCCCGGCGCCCCGCGACGGCGGGCGCGGGGAGCGCGGCGGACGGTGAGGCCCTGCGCGGATCGCGTGAGCCCGACCAGGGCGCCGAGGACCGCGTCATCGAGCTCGAGACCGAGTGGCACCGGCTCCGCCTCGATCTCGAGCGGGCGCGCGAGTACCTGAAGACGGCGCAGGCCAACGAGCGCGCCGCGAACCTCTCCGCGGACGCCGCCGAGGACAAGAGCGAGACCGAGCTCGACATCCTCGACCCGGCCTACCTGCCGAGCCGCCCCGATCGCGGGCGGGGCCGCGTCCTCTTCGCGGGCGCCGCGGTGACGTTCTTCTTCGCGCTCGGCGTCGCCGGGGCCCGGGTGCTGCTCAACGACACGCTCTACGACGGCGGCGACATCCACGCGCTCGGCGGCCCCGCCCTGCTGGCCGCGATGCCGGAGCTCCCGGCGCGCCCCCCGCTCCGCGAGCGCGCGATCGTCTCCGCGTACGGCCCCGACCCGTCGAGCGCGCCCGGGTACGCCGACGAGCCATCGAGCGCGCCCGGCCGCGGCGCCGAGCCGTCGAGCGCGCCCCCGCACATCACGGAGCCGCCCCACGCGCCCCCGGATCCGGACGCCGACCCGCCCGATCTCGGCCCGGAGGACGCGTTCTCCGACGACCTCGATCTCGACGGCGCCGACGTCCTCCCCGGGTCGTCCTGGAGCGCGCCCGCGCTCGCCTGCGTGGGCGCGCGCCCCCTCTCGGTTGCGCCCAGCGCCGCGTTCGGCGAGCCCGAGGTGGAGATCCTCGGCGCCGACGTCGACCCCGAGGGGTACGGCGTCTTCGAGCTGCTCCGCGGCGCGCCCGCGGCGGCGCTCGCGGCGCTCCGGGTCCTCCGGCACCGGCTCGACCAGCGTCGCGGGGGCGAGCCGCTCGCGGTCGCGGTGGTGAGCCCCGGCCGGGCCGAGGGCAAGACCGCGCTCGCGACCCGGCTCGCGATGACGCTCGCCGAGGCCGAGCGCGCGCGCGTCCTGCTCGTCGAGGGCCACCTCGCGCGCCCCCGGGTCGCGGCGCTCCTCGGCCTGCGCCTGCCCGCGCGCGCGGGCTTCTCCGAGCAGCTCCGGCGGCGCATGGCGGGTCAGGCGCGCCCGCTCGGCGTCGTCGCCCTCAGCCCGTCGCTCT
This sequence comes from Sorangium sp. So ce119, assembly GCF_051524405.1. Lineage (NCBI taxonomy): Bacteria > Pseudomonadati > Myxococcota > Polyangiales > Polyangiaceae > Sorangium > Sorangium sp. So ce119. The sequence continues at coordinate 3,096,370 of NZ_CP150310.1, forward strand.
CGGTGCTCGCGGAGCCGTCGCTCGAGGCGAGCTACCCCGAGGCGCTCCACTCGGTCCACTTCGAGGCCGCGCTGCGCACGCTCCGGCGCTACTACGACTACGTGGTGATCGACGGCCCGCCGGTCCTCGGCTCGGGCGACGCCAACGTCATCGAGGACGCCTCCGACGGCATCCTCCTGGTCGCGCGCGCCTCGGTGACGCGCGCGTCCTCGCTCACGCGGGCCGCCGAGCAGATCGGCGAGCGCCGCATCCTCGGCGTGGTCCTGAACGACGTCGCGCCGCGGCCGGTCGCGAGGAAGCGGATCGAGGTGGAGGCGCCGGCGACGTAGCGCGGCCTCCGTCCTTCAGCTCTCCCGCGGCAGGAACGTCCCGTGGTACGTCTGCGGCGAGGCGTGGGGCAGGTGGATCCGCGCCAGCGGCCCGTCGTCGAGGTGCGCCGCGTCCCAGACGTGGACGGCGCTCTTCCTGGCCTTCACGTCGGTGATCAGGGCGAGCACGTGGCCGTCCCCCTCCGCCGCGCCGGGAGAGCGCGGCACGAACACCGGCTCCGAGGGCAGCTCGTGCCGCGCGAGCGGCGCCCGGGTGACCGCGCCCGACCCGAGCTCGACGCGGGCGACGCCGTTGCCGTGCCGGTCCTCGTCCCGCCCCGCCGTGGCGAGGAAGACCACGTCGTGCCGCTCCCCCTCGACCCGCGGGTCGCAGCGCGGGAACTCGCCGAGGACGCCGCCGAGGTCCTCCGCCACGAGCTGCTCGCGCGCGGCGCGCACGCGGTGGCGCACGAGGACGCCGATCTCGACCGAGGAGTTCTCGGGCCGGTCCGTGTCCTTGCCGATGGCGCCGAGCGTGCCGAGCCCGGGGTAGCGGACGAGGTCGACGACGAGGTCGTCGCCGTCGTCGTAGGCGTTCGCGAAGTGCCACTGGAAGAACGCGTCGACGCGGAAGCGGCGCACGCGGGAGACGTCGTCGATGTCGACCACGATCACCTCCGTGCCCCGGCGCGGCTCGTAGCGCACCCAGGTGTCGAAGCCTCCCCAGTGCAGGAGCGCGCGCGCCACCCGGATGACCGCGGGCGAGACGAAGAAAACGAGGTGCCGCCGGGTGGCGCAGAAGTCGTGGAGCATCACCGGCGCCGGCAACGGCACCGCGCCGAGCGCGCGCGCGCGCCCCTCGTCGTCGACCGCATAGAGGTCGAGCTGGGGCGTGCGGCCGTACCGGACGCCGAAGTTGTAGCTGGTCTTCCGGGCAGCGACGCGGTGCGGGTGGGCCGAGAAGGTGGGGCCGAGCGCGCCGCCGAGATCGCTCTCGCCCAGGGTGTCGAGGGTCGCTGGGTCGAGCTCTGTCGGCCTGGCGCTCTCGACGAGCGCGAACAGACGGCCGCCGGCGACGAAGGCGCTCGTGTTCGCGACGTTCTTGCGGTCCTTGCCCTGGAGGGCGCGGAGCACGCGCCTGGGCCAGGACAACGTCGAGCCGTAGAGGCGCCGGCCAGCCGCGAGCTCCTCGACGAGGCCGCGGCTGCGCACCAGGCGGTGCGCGCCCTCCGCCCGGCCGCCCGAGAGCCGCACGGCGAGCATGCCCCCGTCCGCCTGGAAGGGGTGCGGCGCGCGGACGCCGAAGAGGGTGGCGCGGGCCGGGCCCACGCGAAACAGCGTGCCCTCGAGTCCTTCGGGCAGCGCTCCCTCGACCGCGAGCGGCGTGAAGCCGTACTCGGCCTCGAGGTCGGTCAGGTGATCGAAGGCGCGCGCCCCGCGCGCGGCCTCCGGGGAAGCGCGGCCCGCGCCGGCGAAGGCAGCGTCGAGGGCGGCGTCGGGGACGGGGGCGGACAGGGCGATGGACATGGAACCTCCGGTGGGGACGGATGTAATCATCGATCACATCGCGTTCGGGTAATGTAATCGATGATTACATCGGCGCAAGCTGGATCGTGCGGGGCGGCGTCGCCGGGCGTCCTCGGCCCTCTGTGCCGCCGTTGTTCGCGTCGGAGCGGCGGTCTCCTGCTTGACGCCGCCGTTCGTCCCCTGGAAAGGGCGGCATGCCTCCGGGTCGAAAGCGCGTCGAGGAGCCGCCTGTGAAGCGGCCTGTGAAGAAGAGGGCGACGCCATCGAAGAAGACCGCGAAGCCGCCTGCCGGGCGGGCGCCCTCGAAGCGTGCGGCGCGCGGCTACCACCATGGCGACCTCAAGCGGGCCCTCGTGGACGCGGGGCTGGCGCTCCTCGAGGAGAGCGGCGTCGACGCCGTGCGGGTGCGGGAGGCGGCGCGGCGGGTCGGCGTCTCTCCGGCCGCGCCGTTCCGCCATTTCCCCTCGCGGGAGGACTTCCTGCGCGAGGTCGCCCTGGCCGGGATCGAGCGGTTCGAGCTCGCCTCGGCGGCGGAGATCGCGGCGGCGACCTCCCCGCTGATGCGCTTCCGCGCGCTCGGGCTCGCGTCGGTCCGGTTCGCCCTGGAGCACCCCGCGCTCTTCGAGCTCCTGAAGGGCCCCGCCTTTCGCGGCGACCCGGAGGGCGCGCGCGCGCTCCTGGCCGCCCAGGACGAGGCGCAGGCGCGGCTGCGGAGGATGATCGAGGAGGCGCGGGAGCACGGCGAGCTGCGCCCGACCGATCCGATCGTCACGGAGGTCGCGGGCCGCGCGATGGTCTACGGGCTCGCGCGCATGTTCATCGACGGGCAGCTGCCGCGCGAGGGCGCGATGGAGCTCACCGAGGCCGTCTTCGAGGTGCTCGGCGAGGGGCTGGCGCAGGCGCCGGTCGGGGGGGCACGGTCGGATTGAAAAGAAGAGGCCGCAAGGGAGAGAAGGGAGAGCTGAGGGAAAGAAGCTCTGGCGCGACGGCGCCTTTCTTCTCACTCCATCTCTTTTTCCCCATCTCTCCTTGCGTCCCTTGCGCCTTGCGGTCCTCTTCTCTCCTTCTCCAGCTCCCGTCAGCCGAGCTTGAAGTTGATCGACTTCGGCCGCGTCAGGTGGAGGAACCCGAGCGTCGAGAGCGTCGCGCCCTTGCCGGTGTTCTTCGTGCCCGTCCACGGGAGCGCCGGATCCAGCGTGTCGCACTGGTTCATGTAGACCGTGCCGACCTCGAGCTCGGCCGCGAGCCGCGCCGCGCGCTCCCGGTCGCGCGTCCAGATCGACGCCGTGAGCCCGAGATCGCTGTCGTTCATCAGCGCGAGCGCCTCCTCGTCCGACGAGACGGGCACGATCGGCAGCACCGGCCCGAACGACTCGATGCGCATCACGTCGAGATCGGGCGCCGTGTCGACGAGGAGCGTCGGCTGGAAGAAGCGCCCGCGCCCGTCGACCTGCGTCGCCCGCCCGCCGCAGAGCGCCCGCGCTCCCCGCGAGAGCGCCTGCTTCACCTGCGCCTCCAGGAACGCCGGCGCGTTTGGCTGCGCCATCGGCCCCAGGTTGGTGCCCTCGTGGGTCGGATCGCCGAGGACGTAACGTTTCATCAGCTCGAGCGCGGCCTCCACGAAGGCGGGATAGAGATCGCGGTGGACATACGCGCGCTCGACCGCGCAGCAGCTCTGTCCGGCGTTGTAGCAGGCGCCGTCGACGATCCCGTCCACCGCCTTCTCGAGGTCCGCGTCCGCCGCGACGTACGCGCCGTCCTTGCCGCCGAGCTCCAGGCCGGCGTCGACCGCGACCTTCTTCGACGTCGCCGCGTAGATCCTGCGTCCGCCTTCGACGGAACCGGTGAATCCGACGTAGTTGACGCGCGGGTCCGCGGCGATGCGCTCGGACGTGGGGTGGTCGCAGTGGAAGGCCTGCACCACGCCGGGCGGCGCGCCGGCCTCGGCGAACGCCGTCGCGAAGTGCTCCCCGCAGAGCGGCGAGCGGGGCGAATGCTTCAGCAGCACCACATTGCCCGAGAGCACCGCGGGGATGACCACGTTCACCGCGGTGAGGAGCGGATAGTTCCAGGCGGGGAGGTTGAACACCACGCCGAGCGGGGCGCGCACGATGCGCCGCTCCATCCCCTGCTGCTCGGGGAGGACAACGTCCGCGAGCGAGGCCTCGGCGATCGAGATCATGTGCCGAGCTCGCTTGGCCATGCCCGCGATCTCATTGCGGGATTGGCGCAGCGGCTTGCCCATCATCCGGGTGATGTCGGCCGCGATCGCCGGCGCGCTGGCCTCGATGCGCTCGACCGCGCGCAGGCACAGGGCGGCGCGCTCGGCGAAGGGGGTGCGCGCGAAGCTCCGCGCGGCGGCGGTCGCTGTGTCGAGGAGCCGGTCGACCTCGGACTCATCGGCGAGGGGCCGGCGGGCGGCTTCTTCGAGGGTATAGGGGTTGTCGATCACCAGGTCGGGCATGGCGGGGGAGATTAACCCAGTTCCCTGGGGGGCCAAGCGTCGTCTAGACTCGGGGCGAATGCGCGCCATCGCGGCAGGTCTATCGGACGTCGGCAGGGAGCGGGTCCACAACGAGGACCGATACATCCTGCTCCCCGAGTTCAACGTCTACGTCGTCGCGGATGGCATGGGCGGCCACGAGGCCGGCGAGGTCGCGAGCCGGATCGCCGCGAGCGCCATCGCGGGCTACTTCCGCGAGGCGAACGGCAAGCGCCGCAAGGCGTCCACCGGCGATCGGCTGCGCGCCGCCGTGACGTACGCGAACGCACGCATCTTCGCGCACGCCGACGATTCCCGGTTCTACCGCGGGATGGGCACCACGGTCGTCGCCGCGGCGTTCGCGCCGCGCGAGCGCAAGTTCTACGTCGCGCACGCGGGCGACAGCCGCTGCTACCTGCTGCGCCGCGGCGGGATCGCGCAGCTCACCCGGGATCACTCGCTCATCGCGGACGCGCTGCTCGAGCGGCCCGATCTCACCGAGAGCGACCTCGCGTACCTGCCCCGCAACGTGATCACGCGCGCGCTCGGCATCGGCCCCAGCGTCGACGTCGACCTGCGCGCCGAGCGCGTCGAGCCCGGCGACGTCTTCCTCCTCTGCTCCGACGGCCTGCATGGGCTCGTCGACGATCGCGAGATCGCGCGCATCATCGAGGACAACGCCGTGCTCGCCGACGCGTGCTGCAAGCTCATCGACTGCGCCAACGAGAACGGTGGCCGCGACAACATCACCGCCGTGCTCATCCGGATCGAGGAGACCGCGGCCGCGTCGTGGAGCCAGCGCCAGGGCGCGAAGACCCGCAACGCGCGGTAGCGCGCGCGATAGCATCCGGAGACGCACGGAAGGGCCGAGGAGCGCGCCGCGTCACCATGCGATCGCCTCCGCTCGCGCCCCCCGCTGTGTGCAGTTGGGTTGAAGAAACGCGAGGTCATTCGATGCGAACCACGTGGATCGGGATGGGGCTCTTCGTCGGCGCGCTGCTCGCCTGGGGCTGTGGCGGCGAGTCGGCGCTCGGCGAGGCGTGCGAGGAAGAGGGCGTCGACGGCGAGTGCGAGGACGGGTCGGTCTGCGGCAAGCCCGACGACAGCGCGGCGCTCCAGTGTCTGAAGACCTGCGTCGAGCAGACGGACTGCCCCGCGGACCAGGAGTGCAACGGCATCTCTGGCTCGGCCCTCAAGGGCTGCAGGCCGAAGTAGGGGAGGGGAAGGCGCGCTGCGCAGCGCGGGTGGCGTGCGGCGCAGCGCGGCGCGGCGCGGCGAGCCGGGCGCTGCTCGCCGGCGCGCCGCTCAGAGCACGCCGGCGGCCGCGCGATCGAGCAGGCCGTCCATCACCGCGAACAGCTGCCGGTTGCCGTCCTGGGAGTAGCCCGCGAGCTTCTCCTCGCAGGCGGGGATGGCCTTCACGAAATCCAGGATGACCGCCGGATCGTCGAGCGAGTCGGCGGCGCGGCCGAACCCCTCGCGCTCGAGGTAGCGGGCGTTGAGCACCTGCTCGAACTGGCGCCCGAGGGGGACGGCGAGCATCGGCTTGCGCAGGTAGACCGCCTCGCCCATCAGCGTGAACCCGCCTCCGGCGATGACGGCGCGGCACGAGGCGAGATCGTCGATGAAGCCGTCCTCGCTGAAGGGGCGGTAGCGCAGGTTCCCCTCGACCTGCTCCTCCTGGATGTTCCGGCGCATCCCGTAGATGCGGCACTCGAGCCCGGTCCTCGCGAGCGTCTCCGAGAGCGCGTCGTTCCCCTCGGCGGTCTGGTAGACGAGCAGGTGCTCTCCGGGGCGGCGGTTCGCCGCGATGATCTCGGGGCGGAGGATCGGCGGCACCAGCGTGGTGTCCTGCTTGCGGACCGGGGGGCGGAAGAACGTGGCGATGACGTAGTGTTTGCAGAACGGCAGCTTGCTCTTCACGAACGCGCGCGTGATCTGGAACTCCGCCTCGTGGCCGGCGAGGATCTCCGGGCCGTGCGTGCACCGGTTGATGATCTGCATGTTGTCGACCGACAGGATCGGCAGCCGGTGGAGCTTGGCGTAGAGGTACGTCCACGACTCGAAGTCGCTGACGGTGAGCTCGGGGCGAAAGTCCTTGATGAGCTCGAAGTACGCGGCGATGTTCCTCGGGATGCCCGTCGCGCCGGAGAGCACGTTGGACCAGAGCGTCTTGCCGCGCCGGACCCGGTTCTCCTCGTAGATCATGTGGAGGCCGTGGATGCGGTTCACCCCTGCGAAGCGCTTCGACAGGAAGTCGGTCGCGCGGCCCGACGCCATGATCTCGAGCTCGTGTCCCTGCGCGAGCAGGTGTTCGATCACGACGCGCGAGCGCATGGCGTGCCCCATCCCTTCGCCGACGACGCCATAGAGGATCTTCATGACGAGCGAGTGTAGCGGGGGCGACCCCGGCTCCGGAAGGGATCGGCGGCGGATCTGGAGCGAGCTCTTGCCGCTCGAGGTGGTGCGCGCCCCGCGGACGCTCGCGCTCTTGCGGCGCCACGGCCTGGAGCTCTCGGTCGCCGTGCGGCCGGAGACGGCGGCCGGGCTGCCCGATCTCGCGGCGGCGTGCGCGGACGCCGGGGTGGCGGTCGCGGTGTGGCCGATGATCGAGGACGAGGCCGGGCGCTGGGCGAGCGCGGGCAACGCGGTGGCGTTCGGCGCGTTCGTCGCGCGGCTGCTCGAGGCGCTCGACGCCCGCGGCCTCGCTGCGGCGGAGGTCGTGTTCGATCTCGAGCCGCCGATCGAGGACGTGCGCCGCGCGCTCGCGGGCGGCCGCGGCGCGCTCGATCTGCTCCGCGGCGGGCGCGCGGGAGCGGGGTTGAGCCCGCGGTGGCGCGACGCGGAGCGCGCCTATGCCGGGATGGCCGCGGCGCTGCACGCGCGCGGGGTGGCCACCTCGGCGGCGATCGTGCCGCTCGTCCTGGCCGACGGGCCGTCGCGCGGCTGGGAGCGCCTCCTCGGGACGCCCGTGTCGGCGCCGCCGTGGGGGCGCGTCGGCGCGATGCTCTACACGTCGCTGCTGGAGGGCTACTCGCGGGGCGCGCTCGGCCGGGCGGACGCTGTCGCGCTGCTCGCCTCCGGGTGTCGCGCCGCGGTGCGGCGGTTCGGATCGAGGGCGGGCGTCTCGCTGGGCGCGGTCGGCATGGGCGCGCTCGGCGACGAGCCCGTCTACCGGTCGCCCGACGAGCTGCGCGAGGACGTCGCGGTCGCGGTGGCGGCCGGGGTCCCGGATCTCGCGCTGTTCGACCTCGGCGGCGTGCTGGCGCGTCCCCCGGCCGAGGCCTGGCTTGAGGCGTTCGTGTCCCCGCCGATCGACGCGCGCCTCCCCCGGTCGACGCTGCGCGCGCGCGGCGTGGCCGCGGCCGCCGCGCTCGTCGGGCGGGCGGCCGGCCGCGCGCGCCGGAGCGATCAGCCGTGATGTGACTTGCCCTGGCCGCGGTAGCGCTTCCAGTGATGTCGCTTGTTCTTGTTCTTCGGTCTGCTGTTGCTGGAGCCGCCGATAGACGTCTTCTTGGTGGACAACGACATGCGCGCTTCATGGCGCCGGGACGGAGCGAGCGAAAGGGGCCCGGACGGCACGAAGATCGAGAGATTCTTGGCGTTCTTGATCAGGTTGCTCGATCCCCTCGGACCCAATCACCAGAAGCTCGAACCGCCCGCGCTTTGTCGGCTGGTTGAAGATTTGGCAGCGCACGAGAACGCGCGCTCGTCCTGTCGACCACGCCGGGTCGGTGCGCCTGCGGAAAGCGCCCCAGTCCTGCGACCCCGCGCAGCGCAGAGGGGTTGAGGTGCGATCGGACGCGATGAGAAATGAATCCTTCTTCCGGTGCGCACATTGACGTTCGTTGCGCATCGTGTGATAGGTTGGTGCGATTCGAATTGGTTTATCTTGAGCGCCGTTGCCGCGTCCCGAGGTTCGTTCTTGATCCCGTGATGGGGAAGAATTTGAACCACAGAGGCACAGAGGGCACAGAGGGAAGAGAGGATAAGAATTTTTCTCTCTCTCTCTCTCTCTCTCTCTTCTGACCTCTGTGCCCTCTGTGCCTCTGTGGTTCCTTCTCTCTCTCTCTCTCATGATCCATGGACAAACGCCGGCGACGCGGCACCAGCTTGACTTGATGGAGGTGCCTGTGAATCGAAGCAATCGGTGGGTCCTTCGCGCGACCCTGGCGACGTCCACCACGGCCGCGTGCGCCCGCAGGGGAATGGCGCTCGGCCTGGCGCTCGCGGCTGCGGCCTGCTCGACCGCGGGGGACACCGGCGGGAGCGTGGATGCCGGCGATCGCGGCGACGCGCTCACCGAGAGCGCCGCGTCGGGGACAGGCGGCGCGCTCGCGACAGGGGGAGCCTCCGAGGCGGGCGCCGGGGCCAGCGACGCGGGGAGCTCCGGGATCACCGGGAGCGGCGGGGCTGGCGGTGACGGCGCCGCGGGGACCGCGTCGAGCGGCGGCGCGACGGGCGACGGGGGATCGCCGGGAGAGGGCGGCGGCGCGGGAGGCGGCGGCGCCGGAGTGCCCGACACCTGCAGCAGGGCCGCCGCCTGCGGCACGCACAAGTGGGCGTGCTGGCCGATGCCGAACCCCGCGGGCAGCGGCCTGCCCAACCCGGCGAGCTACGGCGATGTCGGAGGGGGCGTGGTGCGCGACAACGTCACGTGCCTCGAATGGCAGCAGAGCCCTCCCTCCGAGGCGTACACGTGGGACCAGGCGATCCGCTATTGCGAGGACCTGACGCTCGGCGGGCACTCCGACTGGCGTCTTCCCACGCGCATCGAGATGACGTCGATCGTGGACTTCACCCTGAGCCCGGCCATCGACAGGGCCGCATTCCCGGGCGCGCGGGGGGGATTCCACAAGACGTCCTCCGACTGGATCCTCACGATCCGTCAGGCCGGCGCCGGGGCCGGCCGCGACTATGCCTGGGCCTTCAACATGAGCGACGGGATCGTCAGCAACGCCTACTCCAAGGCGACGGCGGCGAGCCTGCGCTGCGTGCGCGGCAACGGCGAGGGCGAGGCGCCGAGCAGCCCGGCCGTGGCGCCGCCCGATCAGTACGCCGTCGTGTCGGCCGGCGAGGTGATGGATAAGTATACCGGGCTGATCTGGCAGCAGGGCTATTCGCCCACCACGATGAGCTGGGCCGACGCGGCGAGCTACTGCGAGACGTTCGGCCTCAACGATCACGCCTGGCGCTTGCCGAGCATCCGGGAGCTGGCGACCCTGGTCGACGAAGCGCAGGTGGCGCCGTCGATCAACCGGGCGATGTTCCCCGACACGCAGTACGGCGCCCGCAGCAACGACTGGTACTGGGGCTCGCACGAGGCCGCGAGGAACGCGCCGGCGGCGTGGGCGCTGAACTTCGACGACGGCTTCACCGGGTTCAACGCCGGCGCCAGCGGCAAGTGGAACTATTTCACCGAAGCGTGGGTGAAGTGCGTGCGCTGAGCGCGGCGTGGCGCTGAGCGCGGCGTCGCGGCCGCCGGCTCGGGAATACGGAGAGATTTCAACGCAAAGGCGCAAAGGCGCAAAGGCGCAAAGGCGCAAAGGCGCAAAGGCGCAAAGGCGCAAAAAGTGTAATCGTGCTGCATTTTTGCGTCCTTGCGCATCTGGCATCGTTGTGTCGACCCGCTCTCCAGTCTGCGGGGCAGATCCCTGGCGTGATTGCTGCCCCACGGTACTAGCCTGTGCGGGTGAGCCCGAACGCGCTGCCAGCCCGCCCCCGCCTCGCCGCCCACGTGCTCGCGCGGCGCCACCTGGTCGGCGAGGAGGAGCGCATCATCCTGCACGACCTCCGCACCGGCGAGCTGCTCCAGCTCGGCCCGCGCGAGTGGGGCCTGCTCTCCGCGGCCGACGGCACCCGCGACGTCGAGGGCATCGTGATCGCGGCCGCCCGCGAGGGCGCGCCCGCGCGCGTCCCGGCGGCGCAGGCCTTCTTCGCGCAGCTCCACGCCGCGGGCCTGCTCGGCTGCGAGGACGCCGGCGAGGACGCGGCGCCCTCGGCGTCCGCGGCGCCCAGGCCCTCCGCGCTGCCCGTGGCGCCCGCGCTCGACGCGGGGGCGCGCGACCCCCGCGAGCGCCCGCTCGAGGTATTGCCCGATTTCAGCCTCCACTGCGATGGCAGCGGGAGCTGCTGCCGCATCTACGCCTCGATCCTCTTCGATCCCGAGGAGGCCGCACGGGCGCGGGCGCTGCGGCCCGAGGTGCTGAGCGGCGGCGCGCGGCACGAGCGCGCCTTCACGCCGGAGCGCGGAGCGTGGCCGTGCGCCGCGTCCGTGGTGGCGATGCGGGACGGCCGGTGCGCCTACCTGGAGGGCGAGGGCGGCGTGGGGCGCTGCTCGCTCCACGCGGCCGGGGGGCCCGCGGCGAAGCCGCTCGGGTGCCGCACGTTCCCGACCAGCTTCATCGACGACGGCGAGTCGATCCGGATCTCGGTCTCCGTGGAGTGCGCCTGCGTGCTGGCCAGCGTGGGCCGCCCCGGCGGCGCGCCGCTGATCGACCCGCGGCTGCGCGCGCGGGGCGATCTCGACGACCGCATCGACGTCGCGGCGCTCCCGGACCGCGCGGAGGTGGCGCCCGGCGCGACCGCCCCACGGGCCGAGCTCGTCGCGTGGTCGCGCCGCCTCGCCGCGGCGGCGCCGCCGCCCGACGTCGCCGCGGGCCTCTCCTCGCTCGCCGCCGCCGTCGAGGCCGAGGGCCTCACGGGAGACGCCATCGCGCGCTTCGAGCGGCCCGACCCGCTGGAGCCGGCGGCGCTCGGGCCCTGGCTCGCCGCGCTCCACCGGCGGGCCGCGCGGCGGGCGCGCGAGGACGCCGCCTGGCGGAGCGAGCGGGACCTCGCCCGGAGGGCCACGCAGTGGATCGCCGCCGCTACCTTCGCCCTGGCCGACCCCGACCTGCTCGCCGCGCTGCTCCTGTCACCCCCGCGCGCCCCCGACCGCGAGCGCTTCACCCTGCGCGCGGCGCTCCACGGCCACCGCCTGCTCGGCGCGCTGCCGCTCTCGCTCGCGCTGCGCGATCGCGCGGCGCGGCTCGTCGTGGCCCGGGCGCTGCCGCTGGTCTGCGCCGAGGCGGGCCCGGACGGCGACCCCGCCTGCGCCGAGCCGATCGCGCTCGTCGAGGCGATGCTGCGCGGCCACGGCCTCGACGCCTACGCCGCCGACATGGCGCGGGCGTCGTGATCGCGCCGGCCGGAGAGACATCTCGCCCGATCTTGTCGATAATGCGCCCGCGATGGACCAGCCGCCGCTCGACAACAAGACGGATTTCGCCGCGCACCCGCAGCTCCTCGTCGATCGGGACGGCGAGAAGCTGGTCACGATCGTGAAGGCGAGCTTCGAGCTCCAGGAGGACGGCGGCTTCGAGCTCGCGCCGCCCGAGCGCACGCGCGCGATCCGGTTCGCCGACCTGCCGTGGGAAAAGGAGAAGCCCGAGAGCGTCGCCTACCCGGCCGACATCTGCCTGTTCAAGCCGGCCACCGACGTGATCTTCGTGGCCAGGGCGTACGCGCCGAACGGCAAGCCGGCGCCCTCGTTCGACGTGCGCGTCGAGGTCGGCCCGCTCAGGAAGTCGCTGGTGGTGTTCGGCAGGCGGCTCTGGGTGGACAAGGGCGCCGCGCTCACCGCGCCGGGGCCGATCGACCAGATCGACATGCGCTACGACCACGCCTGGGGCGGCAGGGACGACGAGGACCCCGCGGCGATCCTCGAGGAGCCGCGCAACCCGATCGGCACGGGCGTCACGCGCGCGCCGGCCTCGCTCACCCACCAGCCGGCGCCGACCATCGAGGACCCGTCGTTCCCGATCCGGACCGCGAAGTCCGCGCCGCCGCCCGCCGGGATCGGGCCGATCGGCCGGCACTGGGAGCCGCGCCGCAGGTACGCGGGGACGTACGATCGGACGTGGCAGGAGCTCCGCGCGCCGCTCCTGCCCGAGGACTTCGACCACCGCTACAACCTGTGCGCCTCGCCGGGCCTGATCGCGGATCCGCCGCTCGCCGGCGGCGAGCCGGTGCGGGTGCTCAACCTCACGCCCGACGGGGCGCTCAGCTTCGAGCTCCCGAGGGTGCAGGTGGAGATCGAGTTCCAGGTGAAGGACCGCCCGCCGGCCGCCTTCGCGCCCCACCTCGACACGGTGCTCGTCGACCTCTACGCCACCGGCCCGCAGAAGCCGGTGGCCGTGGAGATGGTCTGGCGCGCGCACGTCAAGGCGCCCCGGCGGATGAAGGACGCGCGCGTCGTCGTGCGCGAGCGGGGGCGCGCGTGAGGCCCCTCGCCGTCATCGTCGCCGCGGGCGCCGTCACGCCCGTCGGGCTGCGGTCGATCGACACCGCCTTCTCGCACCGCGCCGCCGCGGCCGCGATGCGCGAGGCGCCGCTCCTCGACGCGAAGGGGGAGCCGGTCACGATGTGCTTCCTCCCCACGCTCGATCCGCTCGCCACCGGCGCCTCGCGCGCCGCCCTGCTCGGGGCCCGCGCGCTCGGCGAGGCGCTCGAGAAGCTCGGCCCCGCCGCGCGCGGGCTGCGGATGCAGATGGCCCTGTGCCTGGACGAGCACCTCGGGCAGCGGCAGCCCGGGGGCGAGGTCCCGGCGCAGCGGCTCGCCGCCGAGCTCGCCGCGCGCGCGGAGGCGCACGCGCCCGGGGTCTCGGTCAAGGTCGCCACGCGCGGCCCGGCCGGGCCGGGGTTCCTGCTGCCGGAGCTGTGCGACGCGCTCGCGCGCGGCGCGATCGACGCGGCGCTGCTCGGCGGCGTGCACACCGACTACGATCCCGCGCGCATCGCCGCGCTCGACGCCGCGGGCCGGATCTTCCGGTCCGACAACCTCGACGCGCTGATCCCCGGCGAGTGCGCGGCGTTCGTGGTCCTGATGCGCCCCGACGTCGCGCGCCGCGCCCAGCTCCGCGACCAGGGGCAGCTCGTCGGCCTCGCCACCGCGCACGAGCGGGCCCGCCCGGACAACGACGAATCGGCGTTCCAGGCCTCGGGCCTCACCGCCGCGCTCCGCACCGCGCTCGCGCCGCTGTCCGAGCGCGGGCTGCGCGCCGGCTGGATGCTCACCGATCTCACCTTCGAGACCTTCCGCCATTTCGAGCTCCAGGCCGCCTCGGTGCGCACGCAGCAGCTCTTCTGCGATCCACAGCAGGTCGAGAGCCCCGCGCAGCGGATAGGCCACCTCGGCGCCGCCGCCATGCCGCTGCACCTCAGCATCGCGTCCGAGGCGTTCGCGCGCGGCTTCGCGCCGCACCCCTGCGCGGTCTCCCTCGCCGGCAGCGACGGCGGGGAGCGCGCGGCGATGGTCGTCGTCGCGCCGGGCTGACGCCGGTACAGCGAGCGCCCCGACGCTTTCCGGCGGCGATTGCGGCGCCATTCCGACGCTGGCGCGGGCGCGCGCAGCAATCCGTCGCCGGCCGTGAGCTCCGCAAAATTCGGCTCCCACGCCCGTCGAAATTCCGCTCCCACGCCGCTTTCGCCGCGTCCGCGGGGCTTGGCGCCGCACGCCGATCGCCTACCATGCCCCGAATGGCCGCCACCTTCGCCACCTTCTCCCTCGAGGGCGACAACCTCCCCGCGGACATCGCCGTCACCCGATTCGAGGCCGTCGAGGGGGTCTCCACCCCGTACGCGGTCGACGTGCGCTTCTCGACGGTGGACACCGCCTTCCGGGTCGAGGATTGCCTGCGCAGCCGCCTCTGCCTGCGGGTCATCGACACCTCCGGCGCGCAGCGGCTGTTCGACGGCATCGTCGACCGCGCCGGCTTCGCCCGCGTCGCGGGCGAGGGGCGCCAGTTCGACGTCCGCCTGCGGCCTGCGCTCGCGGCGCTCGCGCACCGCGAGGGGTCCCGCATCTTCCAGGAGAAGAGCATCGTCCAGGTGGCGCAGACCGTCTTCGAGGAGGCGGGCTTCGGCGACAAGGTCGAGTGGCGGAACGCGAAGGAATACGAGGCGCGCGAGTTCATCGTCCAGTACCGCGAGTCGCACCTCAACTTCGTCTCACGCCTGCTCGAGGACAACGGCCTCTTCTACTACTTCCGGCACGAGGTCTCCGGACACACGATGATCATCACCGACGATCCCTCCTCGTTCGAGGTGGAGGAGGGGACGCCGGTGATCTTCCGCATGGCGCAGGGCGGCCTGCCCGGCAGCCAGCCGCTCGCGAAGCTCACGAGGACGCGCGCCCTGCGCACGAGCAGCGTCCACCTGCGGGACTACGATTTCGAGAAGCCCGCCGTGAAGCCCGAGTCCGCGCTGCCCCGCAAGGAGGCCATCGAGCTGCCCTATTTCGAGTACCCCGGCGGCTTCACCAAGGGGAGCGTGGGCGCGCGCCGCGCCGACGCCCGCATGCGCGAGCTCTCCGCCGACGCCGACGTGTGCGAGGGCGAGAGCCGCGCGGCGGGCCTCAAGGTGGGCGAGCCGTTCCTCGTCGAGGGCGCCGCCGAGCCGTGCCTCAACGGCCAGTTCGTGGTCACCCAGCTCGTCTCGCGCGGCAACCAGACGCTCACCGGGGGAGAGACGAACTACGACGTCGAGAACCATTTCCGCGGCATCCCCAAGGGCGCGCCCTTCGCGGCCGAGCGCCGCGCGCGCCGGCCGCGCATCCGCGGCATCCAGACGGCGGTCGTCACGGGGTCGAGCACCCAGGAGCAGGCGATCCACGTCGACAACTACGGCCGCATCAAGGTGCGCTTCTTCTGGGACCGGCAGGGCCAGCAGGACCACACCGCGAGCTGCTGGCTGCGCGTCTCGCAGCTCGCGATGGGCGGCTCGATGATCCTCCCCCGCGTCGGCTGGGAGGTCTCCGTCGCCTTCCTCGACGGCGACCCGGACCGGCCGCTCGCCCTCGGGCGCACGTACAACGCGGAGAAGACGCCGCCGCAGTCGCTCCCCGCCGCCAAGGCGTCCGGCTCTCTCAAGAGCATGTCGTCGCCGGGCGCGGGCGGCCATAACGAGATCGGCATGTCCGACAGCTCCGGGAGCCAGGGCTTCGGCGTCCACGCCCAGAAGGACCTCAACGTCACCGTCAAGAACGACAAGGTCGATGAGGTCGCGGTCAACGAGGAGAACCACATCAGCGTGAACGGCTCCCGCTCGGTCAAGGTCGACGAGTCGATCACCGTGTCCGGGAATCAATCGCTCGACGTCGGCGCGGTGCTCTCCCACAAGATCACGGGCAACCAGAGCATCTCGATCGGCGGCAACGACACGACCAACGCGATCAGCAATCACGTCGAGAAGGTCACGGGCAACCGCTCGTATACGGTGAGCGGGAATCAGATCACGATATCGAACGGCATCGAGCAGTCGATCACCGGCGACATGAGCCGCAAGGTCGGCGCGGTGCAGATCGCCGGCAGCCTCGCCTCGATCAACGACAACGTCCTCGGCGGGATGGCGGAGACGGTCGGCGCCGTGAAGGCGCAGATCATCAACGGGAGCCACGGAGAGCAGATCACCGCCAACAAGGACCAGACCTCCCTCGCCGCCGAGCTCCACCTGACCAAGGGCTCGATCTCCCAGGTGGCGACCGGCGTCACCAACCTGGTGGGCGGCCTGCATTACCAGAAGCTGAACGGCGATCTGGTCGTCCAGGCGCCGCTCATCACGCTCCTCGGCGCCGTCGGCTCGTTCAAGGGCGGCGGCAGCGAGCTCAAGCTCGGCGGCGGACCCGTCGTGATCAAGGGGACCAAGATCGCGGTGAAGGGCGCCCTCGTCGTCAAGATGGGCGCGTCGATGAAGCTCGGATCGTGAGATCCGCGGGCGCCAGTGAGGTGAAGAGTGGCTGAACAACATATCCTCGCGATCCCCTCCGTCAGCGTCGAGGGCAAGGTCTACCGGGTGCTGCGCTTCGAGCTCACCGAGCAGCTCTCGGAGCTCACCCGCCTCGAGTGCGAGCTGCTCGACGACGAGGCGCCGCTGCCGCGGCCGAAGGACGTCCTCGACAAGCGCGCGGTGTTCACGCTCACGCGCAGCGACGACACGCAGACCCGCACCTTCGCGGGCACCATCGTGGCCGCCGAGCTCCTGCCCGACAGCGACGACGTGCCCACGCTGCGGATCGAGGTCGCGCCGGCGCTCTGGAACCTCGGGCAGCGCGCCGACTGCCGGATCTTCCAGGAGAAGAGCGCGGTCGACATCGTGAAGGAGGTCCTGGAGGGCGCGGGCGTGCCCGCGGGCCAGCAGGACTGGCGCCTGGCCGAGCCGCACCCCGCGCGCGTCTACACCGTCCAGTACCGGGAGCGGGATCTCGATTTCATCCACCGCCTCCTCGCCGAGGAGGGGATCTACTTCGCGATCCACGTGAAGGACGAGCAGGACGTGCTCGTCTTCAGCGATTCGCCGACCGGCCTCGAGGACATCGAGGGCGCGACCACGCTCCCGTTCTACCAGGACTTCGGCGTCGACGGCTTCGCCGATCGCGTCGTCCGCCTCTCGCGGGAGGTCTCGGTGCGGAGCGACAAGGTGTTCGTCCGCGATTACAACCCCGACAAGCCCTCGCTCAAGCTGGAGGCGTCGGCCGAGGGGAGCGATCCCGGGTCGCACGTGCTCGAGATCTACGAGTACCCCGCGCGCACCGCCGACGTGAGCGCGGCGGAGCGGCTCGCGAAGGTGCTGCTCGACGCGGTGCAGGCCGAGCGCGACGTCGTGCACGGCGAGACCGGCTCGCTCGCGCTGCTCCCGGGCCGGCGCTTCTCGGTGGAGGGCCACCCCTACGACCCGCTCAACCAGGAGTACCTCGTGGTCCGCGCGCGCATCGCCGGCAGCCGCCCGCGGAACTTCGAGCTCGCGGGCCGCGCCGGCGCGGACGACGGCGACGGCGCGCGCGACCTCCGCATGGCCTGCGAGTTCTGGGGCGTGCCCACCGGGACCACGCGCTACCGGCCGCCGCGGCGCGCCCGCGAGCAGGTCATCCCGGGCGCGCAGACGGCGATCACCACCGGGCCCTCGGGGCAGGAGATCCACACGGACGCGAGCGGCCAGGTGAAGGTCTCCTTCCACTGGGATCGCTCCGGCAAGAAGGACGACACGTCGAGCCGCTGGATCCGCACGAGCCAGGTCCCGACCGGGGGCTCGATGCTGCTGCCGCGCGTCGGCTGGGAGGTCACGGTGCGCAACCTCGAGGGCGACGCCGACCGGCCCTTCGTGCTGGGTCGCATGTACAACGCGCTCACGCCGCCGCCCTACGCGCTGCCGAAGGAGGCCGGGAAGAGCTCCCTCCAGACCGCGACGACGCCGGGCGGGGGCAGCTCCAACGAGCTCAGGATGTCGGACGCGAAGGGCGCCGAGGAGATGTTCATCAACGCCTCGAAGGACATGTCCACCGAGGTGAAGAACAACGCGACCGAGTCGATCGGCAACAACCACGCGAAGAAGATCGGCGCGGATCAGTCGACGAACGTCACGAACAGCACGACGAGCAGCGTCGGCGCCAACCAGAAGATCTCGGTCTCGGGCAACCAGGCGATGAAGGTCGAGACCTTCCACGTGGACGACATCGGCGGCGACCACAAGCTCGCGATCGGCGGCAACCGCGACATGAAGGTCGGCGGCGATCACAAGCGCGACGTCACCGGCGACAGCGCGCTCACCGTCTCCGGCAACCAGATCGATCTCGTGGTCGGCTCGGTCACGGACGCGACCCTGGCCGCCTTCAAGCACGAGGTCGGCGCGGCGCTGGTCGAGCTCGCGCTGGGGCATCGCACCGTGACGGTCCAGGGCGACCGGAGCGAGACGGCCACCGGCGCGAAGGTGATCGCGGTCAAGTCCGGGCGCGGCGTCGAGGTCGGCGGCTCGATGAACGTGAAGGTCGGCGGCGCGATCGTCAACGTCGCCAACGGCGATCGCGTGGAGAGCTCGCTCGGCACCTACACCGAGCTCGCCGGCGGCGCGCAGATCGTGAAGGCGAACAACGTCGTCTTCGAGGCGACCGGCGCGCTCACGCTGGTCATGGGCGCGTCGATCGTCTCGCTGACACCGGCGAGCGTCGCGATCCTCGGCCTGTCCGCGAAGCTCGACGGCGACGTCGCGGACACCGCCGCGCTGGTACTCGACAACTGAGGAGCAGGAGGCGAACGTGGCACGCCAGACCGTAGCGCACTTCACGATCGAGGATGTCCCGGCGGCCCGGGTGCTCCGCTTCGAGTCGATCCACGAGGCGGGCAGGCCGCTCGTGCTCGACGTCGAGGTCGTCCTCCACATGTACCAGGAGCTCGACGCGATGATCGGGAAGGGAGCGGTGCTCTCCTTCGGCGCGCCCGGCGAGGAGCCGCGCGTCATCGCCGGCACGGTGGAGGCCGCGACCTCGATCGGCTCGACCGAGCTCGGCATGGAGATCATCGGCGCGCGCTACGCGGTGCGCGTCGTCTCCTCGCTCGCGCTGCTCGCGCGCAGCGTCGACTCGCGCATCTTCCAGGAGCTGAGCGCCAAGGAGATCGTCGCGCAGGTCCTCGCGGAGCACGGGGTCTCCCGGGTCGAGTGGCGGCTCAGCGGCGACTGTCCGAAGCGCGAGTACTGCGTGCAGTACCAGGAGAGCGCGCTCGCGTTCATCTCGCGGCTCATGGAGCACGAGGGCATCTACAGCTTCGTCGAGGTGGACGCCGACGGGGAGCTCCTCGTCTTCGACGACGACAGCACCGTCGCCGGGCCGATCTCCGGCGATCCCGCGCTGCCGTTCCGGCGGCGCACCGGCCTGAGCGCGGCCGACGAGCGCGACGCCATCTACGCGATCCGCGAGCGGGAGCGGGTGCGCTCCGGCAAGTTCGTCCTCCGCGACTTCGACTTCAAGCGACCGAAGCTCGACCTCACGGTGACCGCGGCGTCGAGCGAGCGGACGGAGCTCGAGCGGTACGACTACCCGGGCGGCTACTTCGAGCCGAGCGAGGGCGAGCGGCTCGCGCAGATCCGCCTGGAGGAGGAGCAGGTCGAGCGGCGCACGATCGAGATCGACGCCGTGTGCCCGCGCCTCGCGGTCGGCCACAAGCTCACGATCACGGACGCCGGCGAGCTCGACGGCGAGTACTTCCTGTTCTCGGTGACGCACACCTTCGTCCACGAGGAGGAAGGCGAGCGCGAGGGCGCCGCGCCGCGCTCCAGGGCGCGGGCGCGGCTCGTGCCCGCCGACGTGAAGTACCGACCGCGGCGCATCACGCCGATCCCGGTCATCGAGGGGCCGCAGACGGCGACGGTGGTGGCGCCGGCCGGCTCGCAGCCCGAGGCGATCCACACCGACGAGCACGGCCGGTGCAAGGTCAAGTTCCACTGGGATCGGAGCGACGCTGTCGACGACAAGGCCTCGTGCTGGATGCGCGTCGCGCAGCTCCAGACGTCGGGCTCGATGATGCTCCCCCGCATCGACTGGGAGGTGATCGTCGAGTTCCTCGAGGGGAACCCCGACCGCCCGATCGTCACGGGCCGCCTCTACAACGGCGTCTTCATGCCGCCGTACGCGCTACCCGAGGGCAAGACGCGCTCGGCGATCCGGACCGCGAGCACGCCGGGCGGCGGCGGCACCAACGAGGTCCGCTTCGAGGACAAGGCGGGCGCCGAGGAGATCATGATGCACGCCCAGCACGACATGAAGACGGCCGCCGCGAACAACGCGAAGAAGAACATCGGCAACAACGAGACCACGGTGATCGGGAACAACGCGTCGCTCGAGGTCGGCGGCAACCAGACGACGAAGATCACGAAGGGCTCGTCGAACACGATCGGCGCCGATCAGACGATCAGCGTGGGCGGCAACCGCACCCTCGAGGTGAACGCGGTGTCGGCGCTCACGGCGAAGGGCAACGCGACGACCACGGTGGGCGGGAACCAGTTCGAGATGGACGGCAACCCGCTCGAGGCGATGCTCGCGCTCGCCGCGCAGGCGGCGGTGCAGTTCGCGAGCGTGATGGCGAACAACGCGATCTCGGCGATCCAGGGGCAGGTCGACGGCGCGATCAACCAGGTGATGGCGCCGATCAACGGGCTCACGCAGCAGGTGCAGGGGGTCGCCGGCGCGATGGGCGCCGTCGCCGGCGGCGACATGAGCCGCATGCCCGGGATGATCGCGGGCGCGTCGGGCATCCCCGGCGCGAGCCAGCTCGCCGCCTCGATGGGCGGAGGAGGCCGCGGTGGTGCTGGCGGCGGCGGCGGTGCTGGTGGCCCTCCGAACATGCTCGCGTCGATCGCCTCGAACGCGGCGCACAACGCGCTCGCCGGCGGGATCTTCGTCCAGCCGGAGGCGCTCGCCTCCGCGCTCGGCATGGACTCGGGCGGCGGGGGCGGCGAGTCGATGGCGAACGCCGCCGGGCCGGAGGGCAACGTCGACGGGGTCGACGCGACCGATCGCGAGAAGGGGCCCGGGCACTCGACCGCGAAGGTCGCGGGCACGCACAAGGAGGACGTCGGGTCGATGAAGGTCCTCGGCGCGGTCAAGGACATCGACAACAACGTGACCGGCAAGAAGACGATCGACGTCGGCGCGGCGACGGTGCAGGTCGCGTTCGGCAGCTATTCGGAGACCGTGACCGGCTCGAAGAACGAGAAGGCGACGGGGCTGGTCGTGCTCAGCAGCGCGGGGGAGAGCGAGACGGTCACCGGCTCGCGCACCGCGATGGTGGGCGGCGCGATCGTCGACAAGCTCAAGGGGTCGCACGTCGTCCAGGCCGTGGGGCCTGCGACGTTCATCGGGGCGTTCCACAAGGTGGAGGCGAAGGGGGCCATCGTCTTCAAGTGCGGCGCCAGCGAGGTGGTGATCGACGGCGGGGGCGTCACGATCACGTCGCCGCTCGTGGCCTTCCTGGCCCCGAAGATCCAGCTCCCGAAGAAGGTCTCGGAGGTCTGATGGCGGCTCCTTTCGACGGTGGTTCCTGTCCGGCCGGCGCGTCGCCCGCGGTGGAGGAGCTCGAAGCCGATGCCGGCGCCGAGGAGGCCTCCGACGCCCCGCGCGTGACCCTGGACGACGTGCTGGCCGAGCCCGTCGCGCCGGCGGCGGCGCCGCTCCCGGCGCGGCAGGCGCAGCCGCTCGGCGCCGCGATGCGGACCGCGCGCGTTGCCTCGATCGCCGGCCGGGCGGCGCAGATCTTCCTGCGGGGCGTGGACGGGCCCATCGAGGCCGAGGTCGCGCCCGAGGTCGACCCCGAGGCGATCGCCGACGCGCGCGCCCGCGGCGACGCCGTGCTCGTCGAGCTCTGCGACGGCGCGCTGCCGCTCATCGTCGGGGCGCTCGCGACGCAGCGGCCGAAGGCGCTTCACCTCAAGGCGGCGACGATCACGATCGAGGGCGAGCAGGAGCTGCTCCTGCGCTCGGGCCGGGGCGCGGTCCGCATCCGCGAGGACGGCGACATCGAGGTGGTGGGCAGCCGCATCAGCGCCGCGTCGCGGGGGCTGTTCCGGATCGTGGGGCGGCTGCTCCGGCTGAACTGACGCCGCGCGCCGGGCGGGCCCTCGGGGCGCGGCTCAGCGCCGCGCGCTCTGCTCGACGAGCGCTTGCCATCGCGCCTTGAGCGCCGGATCGGACTGGAAGCGCTCGTGCCACATCGCGTGGAGCGCGGTCCAGCTCTGCGGGTCCAGCCCGTAGTGACCCTGGATGTCGTGGACGTGCGCCGGGTGCTCCCGCACGTCGGCGCAGATGCGCGCGTACTGGGCGAGCGAGATGCGCTCGACGCGCCGTTTCATCTCCGCGTCCACCTCGGGGCGCGCCCCCGCCGCGGACCGCGAGAGCGACGTGTTTGCCGGCGACCCGTCGCCGGAGCTCGGCTGCTGGAACGGCAAGGCCCAGCGCCCGGTCGGCAGCGGGGGCGGCCGTGGCACGGCCTCGTCCCTGCTGGAGGCCCGCGGCGGCGCGGGAGGAGCGACAGGGCGCGAGAAGGGCAGCGCGTTGTCGGCGGGAGGCGAAGGGCTCTGACGCGAGAAGGGCAGCGCGTTGTCGGCGGGAGGCGAAGGGCTCTGACGCGAGAAGGGCAGCGCGTTGTCGGCGGGAGGCGAAGAGCTCGGGTGAGAGAAGGGCAGCGCCTTGTCGGCCGCGGGAGGCGGGGCAGGGCGAGAGAAAGGCAATGCGTTATCGGCCGCGGCAGGCGGGGCAGGGCGAGAGAAAGGCAATGCGTTATCGGCCGCCGGAGGAGCGACAGGGCGCGAGAAGGGCAATGCGTTGTCGGCCGGAGGAGTGACAGGGCGCGAGAAGGGCAAAGCCTTGTCGGCCGCAGGCGGAGGGTTCGGGCGCGAGAAGGGAAGGGCGCTGTCGGTCGAAGGTGGCGGGGCCCCCCGAGAGAAGGGCAATGCGCTGTCGGTCAGCGTACCAGGGATCTTCCGAGCGAAGGGCAGCGCCCTGTCGGCGGGTAACGCGCTCATCGTGCCGACGTTCGTGGTGTCCATCCTCGCCGCGGTCGCCTCGACCGGGGCTGCGTTCGACGCGCCCTGACGGAAGGGCAGCGCGTCCTGGAGTGGGACAGCCCGCATGTCGAGGAGCGTCACGAAGGCCCGCGGCGCGGTTGGCGGCGGCTCCGGAATCGGCGAGGGCCGAGGTGTAGGCGTGGCCGCAGGCAGCGGCGACGGGATGGCCGCAGGCAGCGGCGACGGCGTGCCCGAGGGCAGCGGCGACGGCGTGCCCGAGGGCAGCGGCGACCGATCCATGAGCGGTCGCGCCGCCGGCCCGCTCGCGCTCGACCTCGCCCACGGCGAGCGCGCAGCCTCCTCGTCGCTCACGCCTGCGGCGGCCACCGGCGCCGCCCCGTCCGGGGGCGCGCCCCCCAGCGCCGGGAGGTGCGCCTCGGGCGCCACCGGCATCGGCCCCTCCGGCTTCCTGCGCGCCTCCCGCAGCTTCGCCTGGGCGCGGCGCTTCTGCTCGCCGACGAGCTCCAGGTAGCGCTGGCTCGGGCGGAGCTGCCCCCGCGCGGCCTGCGCGGCGAGCTTCGCCAGCCAGCGCTCCCGCGCCGCCTCCCACCCCTCGACCGAGAGCCCCGCGCCGGCGAGCGCCTCGTCCCGCGGCGCGCCCGCCTCCAGGGCCCCGGCGATCGCGGCGAGCTCCTCGAGCGTGATCGATCGGCTGTTCCCCTCGCTCTCCACCATGCCTCCCCCAGCATACCCCCGCCGCCGCGCCGCAGCGCGGCCCCGGCGCCGGCCGATCCCGCGGCGCGGCCGTCCCGCTACTTCATCGCCCGCTGGAACCGCGCCATGAGCTCCTCGTCCTCGAGCATCGCCGCGGTCCACCGCTGCTGCGCGCTCAGGTAGTCCTCGAGCGTCAGGTCCAGCCGGCTCAGCACCGTCGCCATGTCGGTGCCCCGCTTCATCGCGCGCGCCGCCTCGAGGAAGCGGTCGAACGACAGCTCGTTCCTCGCGCGGGCGCGCTGGACCCTCGCGAACGTCTCGGCGAAGACGGCGACCAGCGGTGGCACCCCCACGTCCTCGCCGTCCTCGTCATCCGCCTCGGACAGGCGCGCCTGCCAGGCGTCGTCGAGCGCCTCCCAGCGCTCCTCGTCCAGCCCGTGCGCGGCGAGGAGCGCCGCGCGATCGGCGCTCGGGTCCGCAAGCCGGGCGGCCAGCGTCGCGTACGCCTCGAGGTCCTCCGAGGGATCTTTCATCGCGCGGCCAGGCTACCTCAGCGCGCAGCTTGGGGCCTCCTCCGCGCAGGTGTATCCATGGCGCGTGTCCTTCACCTATCTGCCCTTCGTCGCGCCCGGCGGTCAGGAGGGGCAGCCCTCCGCGCCCGCCGGGATGGCCCCGCCCGCCCTCGACCAGCTCGAGCGCGGGCACGCAGCGCTCCGCCGCGCCGCGCGGTCGCTCGAGCACGACGTCGAGCCCGTGATCGACCTGACGGCGCCCGCGCGCGCCCTGGAGCGCGCCGCCGGCGCGATCTACGACGCCTTCGACGGCCGCGCCGACCGCCAGGGCGCGGTGCGCGCTGCCATGATGGAAATCGACAGCGCTGCTGTCCCGATCGGCGAGGCGGCGGGGCTCGACGCGGGCCTCGCGACCGTGGGCGCGCTGCTCCGGGACGCGCGCGGCTGGCTCGAGCACGCCGAGGCGCGGCTCGCCGGCGCGCCGCCCGCGCCGCCGCTCGACCCGCCCCCGATCCTCGCGAGCCGCGATCGGCCGCGGCTGCACGCGGTCCGGCGCGCGTCGCTCGTGCCGAGGCTCAAGGTCCCGGAGCCGCCCCCGGCCGAGCTCGTGGCGAAGCCGCCGCCGCCGATCCCGCGGCCGACGACGTTCGACGAGCTCAAGGCCGCCGTCGCGACGCTGAAGCAGCGCGCGCCCGCGCCCGGCGCGCTCCCCGCGGCGGCGGAGGCGCGGCCGCCCGCGCCGCGCGGGGACGAGCCCGGCGCGCGCCCCGCGCCGCCGCCGGGCTTCGCGCGGGAGATCGGCGCCGCGATCGACGACGTCGCCTTCCTCCGCGGCCGCACCCGCGAGTGCTTCGAGGAGGTCGCGATGGTCGGCATGCAGCGCGCGCCGCTGCTCGGCGACCCGTTCCGCGGGGCGCTGGTGCTCGAGCGGCGCATGCTCGCTTCGATCGACGTGATCGCGGCGATCGGGGCGCCCGCGCTCGAGCACGTGCCGCGGCTCGTGGCCGAGGCCCCGGTGAAGGACCCGAGCCTCGCCTTCGCGAGCGCGATGGTGCTCGGCTGCTTCGCGGGCCGCGACGCGCTGGCCGCGGCCGAGCACGCGCTGCTCCGGAGCGAGCGGGACCGTGCCTTCATCGAGGCGCTCGGCGCCGCGCTGAAGCTCGTCCCGCACGAGCTCCTGCCGCTCGCGCTCCGCGGCCTGCTCCGCGAGCCCGAGCCGCTCCTCCGCGCGATGGCGATCGACGTCCTCGCCTACCGGGGCCTCGCGACCGAGGACGAGCTCGTCGCGGCGGCCTCGGACGAGGCGGCGCCCGTCGCGGCGCGCGCGCTCCACCACCTCGGCTGCGCGCCGAGCCAGCGCCTGCCCGAGCTGATCCAGCGGGCGCTCACGTCGGCCGCTGCGGCGGATCCGGAGCTCCGCGAGGCCACCTGGACGGCCATGGCGCTCTCGGACCACCCGCACGCCTCGATCATGCTGCGCACCGCGATGGAGGCGCCGGAGGGCGGGGACGCGGCGGCGCTCCTGCTGGCGCTCGCGGGCGACGAGGCGGACGCGCGGCACCTCGTCGCGCGCGCCTTCGAGGCGCCGCGCCACGGCCTGATCGTCGCCGTGGGCTGGGCGGGCGCGGCCTCGTCGGTGCCCTTGCTGATCGACCTGCTCGAGCGCGAAGGGGACAAGGCGACGAAGCTCGCTGCCGCCTACGCGCTGGAGCGGATCACCGGCGCCGGCATGTGGGAGGAGGTCGCGGTGGAGGACGACGAGATCGTCGTCGCCGAGCCGCCCGACCCCGACGTGGGTGAGCCGCGCGAGCTCAAGCTCGCGCAGATCGTGAGCGATCCCCGCGACCTGCCCGCGGCGCCGGCGCCGGAGCTGGTGGAGCAGCCCACGGTGGACGCCGCGCGCTGGCGGGCGTTCTGGATCGAGCGCTGCCATGGCTGGGATCTGGGCGCGCGGTACCGGCGCGGGCTCCCGTACACGCCCGAGGTCGCGCTCGACGAGCTCGATACGGGCCGGGTGACGCCGGGCGAGCGTCGGTCGATCCAGCGCGAGCTCATCGTCCGCACCGGGCACTTCGTGCGCTTCGATCCGCACGACTTCGTGGTGGACCAGGAGGAGGCGATCGCGGCCTGGCGGCCGATCGCGTCGCGCGCCTCGGGCGCCCCGGGCCGCTGGACGCGGCCCCGCCGACGCGCGGGGTGAGCGCGGCGACATCGACGAGGCGCCGCGCGCCTGGCGCCGCCTCCGCGTCGGGCCGCCGGCCTTGCCGCGCCGCGGCGGCTGGAGCATGGCCTAGGCCGGGCGCTGCGCCCGCCAAGGGGGAGCATGGACCAGGGCGGACTTCGGAAGGGCGGCAGGCAGATCCTCGTGGCTGCGGCGCTGGGCGTCGCCGTGCTCTCGGCGCCTCCGGCGGGGGCCCAGACGAAGGAGGAGCTCGCGGAGGCGCGGGCGCTCTTCCAGGAGGGCGTCGCGCTGAGCGCGGCGAACAACTGCGCCGCGGCGCTCGCGAGGTTCCACGCGGTCGCGAGCGTGCGGCGCACGCCGCAGGTGCTGTTCAACATCGCCGAGTGCGAGGCGCGGCTCGGCAAGCTCGTCTCGGCGCTCGGCAACTACCGCATCGCGGCGGCCGCGGCCGCGGGCGACCCCAGGGCGAACGACGTCACCGCCAACGTCGGCGCGCGCATCGAGGACCTGGAGCAGCGCACCCCGAAGCTCGCGATCCGCCGCGGCCAGGGGGCGCTCACGGCGACGATCCTGCTCGATGGAGCCGCGCTCGGCGCCGCGGAGATGAGCGCCGACATCCCCGTCGACCCCGGGCCGCACGTGGTCTCGGCCAGGATCGGCGACCGCGAGGTGGCGCGAGAGACCGTCACGCTCGCGGAGGGCGAAGCGAAGACCGTGGAGGTCGCGATCGCCGAGCCCCCGGCGGAGCCGCCGCCCGCGGCTCAGGCGCCGGAGCCTCCGCCGGCGGCCGCGCCGGCGCCGGCGGCGCGGCCGTCGCGGGTGCCGGGCCTCGTGGTGCTCGGCGCCGGCGTCGCGAGCGGCGCCGTCGGCGGCGTCTTCCTCGGGCTCCGCGCCGGCACGCTGAGCGACCTCGACGCGCTCTGCGGCGGCGACACGCGCTGCCCTCCCTCGGCCAGGCCCACCGCCGATCGCGGCCGGCTCTACACGGGCGTCGCCGAGGTCGCGATCGGGCTCGGCGTCGTCGGCGTGGCCGCGGGGATCGCGCTGCTCGTGACGAGCGGCGGCGCCGCGCCCGCCGAGCCGCGCGCGGGCGCCGTCGCGAACCGCCGGAGCGCTGGCGGGGGCGCTGACCGCGCGGCTGTCGTGCTGCACGCGCCCGGCGCCGACCTCGCGGGCCTCAGCGTCGCCGGCAGGTTCTGAGGCCCGGCGCCCGCGCCGCCGCGACAGGCCCGGCGCCCGCAGCGCGGTGACAGGCCCGCCGCCCGCGGGCCGTTCAGCCCTGGCTCTGGCAGCAGAACGTCCTCGGGGCGGCGCCCCGCGCCGCGCCGGTCGCGGTGCCGCCGCTCGGCGCGCACGCGCCCCCGGTGGGCGTGGCCGACGTCACCTTGCGGCCGACGACCGTGGGGTTTCCCTCGACGTCCGCGCACTCGCCGGAGAGGACCTCGACCAGCGGCGTGTCGCACGTGTTCTTCTCGGCGTCGGCGTAGAGGGCGATCGTCGTCCGGCACGCCCCGTTCGACGGCTCGCCGCACGCGCAGTCGTCCTCGCAGCCGCGGTCGTCCTCGATCCCGGTGAAGAACACGTGCTTCTCGGTGTACGCGCCCGGCGGGCACGCGTCGTCGCCGTCCTTCGCGATGCAGAGCCCGGCCTCGAACGGCGCGCCCGGCCTGGGCACGCAGACCCGGCCGAGGTTGCAGCCCTGGCCCGGTGGCGCTGCGGGGCACGCGCGCCCGAGCCCCGTCCATCGGGGGGCCGCCGCCTCGACCTGCACGGGGTCTGGCGCGCAGCTCCCGCCGGTCGCCTCGAGCGGGGTCGCGGAGACCGAGGCAACGCAGGGGTGCGCTTCCCGGGTCGCAAGGCACTCGTCGCCCGGCTCGCAGGCCACCCCGCCGCCGAAGACCCCGTCGGGCCCCGCGCACTCGTCGCGCGCCCAGCCGGGGATGCGCTCCAGGTCCCAGGCGCACACCCACGGTGATCCGCACGGCGCGTCGCTGACGCTGATCTGGATCGTCCCCAGATCCCCGCACCGCTGTCCCTGCGCCGGGCCGCACGAGCACGTGCAGCGCGCCGGCGGCGCGGACAGACCCCGGTTGCCGACGAACGGCTCCCCCGCGGCGAACGCGGCAGGACATCCCGGGTCCATCGCGGGCGCCCCGTCGAACAGCGCGAAGTAGCCGCTCCACCCCTCCGGCACCGCCGTCGTGCACACGAAGTCGCCGCAGGCCGGATCGGCGCAGTCGACCAGGCCGTCCCCGTCGTCGTCGGCGCCGTTCGAGCAATCCTCCGACCCGGGCCCGCTCGAGCTGCTGCCGCCGCCCCCCGATGGCTCGGGCTCGTCGAAGGTGTAGTCGGGATAGAGGCACGCCGCGGGCGACGCGAGGGCGCCGGCAGCACAGAGCCCGATCCAGGCCGCGAGGCGCGCTCCCCGGCCGACGAGACAAGAGCTCACCGAGTCACCTCCTTGCCTGGGGCCGCCGCGGCGCAGCGCTCCAGCGCCGCGCCCTCGTGACGTGGATCCGGCTACTTCTTGGCGGGCGCGGCGGGC
Source organism: Sorangium sp. So ce119 (assembly GCF_051524405.1). NCBI lineage: Bacteria > Pseudomonadati > Myxococcota > Polyangiales > Polyangiaceae > Sorangium > Sorangium sp. So ce119. Next base: position 3,124,949 of record NZ_CP150310.1, read on the forward strand.
GCGGCCGGCCTGGGCGCCGGCTTCGCCGGGGCCGCCTGCGGCGCGCCCTTGGCCGGCGGCGCGGCCTTCGCGGGCGCCGCGTCGCCGGTCTGACCGCTGTTGTACATCTGGATGGCGCGGTCGGTGAGCTCGAGATCGGCGCGGTAATAGGGCGCCGCCGACTTGTCGAGGATGAGGTCGTAGCCCTCCTGCGCGGCGAGCCGGCGGAGCAGGCCGAGCACCTTCTGCAGGATCGGCGTGGTCAGCTCGCTCTCCTTGCGCTGCATCTCGCGCTGGTAGTCGACCATCGTCGCCTGGAGCTCGGCGGCCTGGCGCTGCCACGTCTCGAACCGGCGCTGGAGCGCGTCCTTCGGCGTCTTGCCGGCCTGCGCTTCCTTGTCGAGCTTGTCGCGCTCGTCGGCGAGCGCGCGCTGCTTCGTGTCGAGCTCCACCTGGCGGCTGTCGAACAGCTTCTTGAGCGTCGCCTGGACCCGGAGCCCCTCCTCCGTCTCCAGCATGGCGCGGCGCACGTCGACGACGGCGATCTTCGACTGCGCCGACGCGGGCGCGGACGACAGGAGCGCCGCGCCGCCCAGCGCCGCAGCGGCGAGCAGCGGCAGGACGCGCGCCGCGAGCCGCCGGCCCGCGGTCGGCCGGGCCGAGAGCGCGGCGCGCGGGCTCGCGTCGGCCGGACGCGCGGGGCTGGAGAGCGTGGAGCAGCGCGCGAAGGGCCGCTCAGAGACGTTGTTTTGCATCGCGGATGGCCTTAGCTACCCGGCCATCCAACGTCAAGAACGTGGCGCGCCCTTCTCGCGCGCCGGAGTCGCCGCGCCGTCGGCGTGAGCGTCCTTGCCTTGCGCGGAGCCCGCGCCGCGCTGAGCCGCCGGATCGCCGCCCGGCGCATCCGCGCGCTCCCGCCGCGGAGGGGCGCCGATCGCCTTCGCGTCCTTGCCCCGCGGCGGCGCCGCCGCGGGGCGCTCGAAGGGCCCCTCCGCGTCCCTCGACGCTTGAAGCGCCGAGGGCGCCGGCAGCGACCGGCCGAGGCGCTCGCGGGCGAGGGCGACGAGCCGCCCGACGTCGTCGCTCCCGCGCAGGAACGCCTCGCGGTGGCGCGGATCGCGGAGGGCCCCGACGCGCGCGGCCAGCGCGGTGAACGCGGCGTCCAGCGCGGCGTTCGCGCCCGCCTCGTCCCCGGTCGCGACGAGGGCCTCCACGAGCGTGAGGCGGATCGCGTCGTTCCACTCCTCGATGGGCCCGCCCTCCAGGTGGCGAGCGGCCTCGCGCGCCGCGTCGACCGCCTCCTTCATCTCGCGGCGCGCGAGCTGGACGCGCGCCAGCGCGAAGCTCGCCATCGCCTGGAGCGCGGCCGCGTGGCGCGCCGTCTCCTCGCACAGCCAGCGCGCGATGGAGTGCGCGGTCCCGTAATCGCCGGGCGCGCCGCGCCACACGAGGAAGATCGCCTCGTACAGCCGGCCGACGATCCTGAGGCGCGCGACCTGGCACTCGTCGGCGAACCGGCCCGCCTGCCGCTGGCACGCGATGCCCTCCTCGAGGTTGCCGAGCCGCGCGTACGACATGCCGAGGTTGTGGAGCGCGAAGCCCTCGAGCACCCGCAGCTTCCGGCTCCGCGCGTCGACCAGCGCGCGCTCGAGCGTCGCCTGCGCGTCCTCGAACAGGCCGATGTAGTTGAGCGTCGAGCCGATGTTCAGGCGGGCCTTGGTCGCGACGACGGCGTCGCCCGCCTCGTCGGCCTCGGCGATGAGCGACGCGCCCGCGGCCAGCGCGGCGGACAGGTCGCCGACGTGGATGAGCGCGGCGAGGCGGGCCTCCTGGGTGTGGAGGAGAGCGTCGGTCGAGCCGCCCGAGCGCGCGACCTCGACCGCCGCCTCCGCGGCGCGGAGCGCCTCGGCGGGCCGGCTCAGGTCCACGAGGCCGCGGACGCGCGACGCGAGCAGCATGGCCCGGATCGACGGCGAGAGCGCCGCCGCGAACTGCGGCGACAGCGCGGACGCGGCGCGCGCGTCCCCCTCGGCGCTCTGGCCTGCCTCGATCATGCAGGTCACCGCGAGCACCTGCGCCTCGCCCCACAGATCCGAGCCGGGCAGCGCGAGGCGCGCGGCCTCCTCCGCCGCGTCGAGCCCCTCGGGGACGCGGCCCATCAGCTCGCAGATCGTCCCCTTGTGGACCAGGAGCGTAGCGCGCGTCGTCCCCTCGGCCCCGCACGCGAGCCCGCGCGTCGCGAGATCGAGCGCCGCGTCGAGCGCCGCGCCCCTCGCCGCGGCGCTCCGCGTCGCCCGCGCGTAGAGCAGCGCGGCCCGCGCCTTCTCGCCGCCGGCCTCGGCGTGCCGCGCGATGAGCCCCGGGTCGACGTCGCCCGCGGACTCGAGCCACGCAGCCGCGGCGCGGTGGAGCGCGGCGCGGTCCTCCTCGAGGATCGACGCGTACGCCGCGTCGCGCACGAGCGCCTGGCGGAACGCCCACTGCGCCTGGCCCGCGACGCGCTGCTCGACCTGGCGCGCGATGATCTCGCCCGCCTCGAGCTCGGCGAGCTCCGCGCCCACGGGGCGCTCGAGCAGCGCCTCGACGCCGCCGGTCCAGAAGACCTGGCCGAAGACGGACGCGGCGCGCAGCGCCTCGCGCACCCCCTTCGACATGCGGTCGACGCGGAGCTGCACGAGCGCCTGCACGCTGAGCGGCACGTCGTCGCGCCCCTCGGCGGCGTGACGGATGAGCTCCTCCAGGAAGAGCGCGTAGCCGCCGGCGCGCTGCACGATGGCGCCGCGCGTGGCCGGGTCGGCCTGGGGCAGGGCGGTCGCCACGAGCCGGTCCGCGGCCTGCGGGGACAGGGGCGCGAGCGGCACGCGGGTCACGTTGCGCTGCGCCCAAAGCGCCGGGAACCGGCTGAAGAGCTCGGGGCGCGCGAAGCCGAAGACGCCGAAGCGGAGATCGGTACAGCCGAGCAGCCAGTCGACGAGCTCGATGGTGGTGCCGTCGGCCCAGTGCATGTCCTCGATGACCAGGATCTGCGGCGTCTCCTCGGACTTCGATCGGAAGAACGCCTCGATCGCCATCCGCATGCGCGACTCCATGAGCTGCGGGCTCTCGCGGGCGGCGCGCAGCGGCTCGTTGCCCTCGTCGGGGAACGGCACGCCGGTGAGCTCCCCGATGAACGCGGCGAGGAAGCGGAGCGGGCGGGCGAGGCGCGCCGCCACGTGGGCGCTCACCTTCTGCACCTGATCCTCGCGGCGCTCGCCGTCGTGGACGCCCATGAGCGTGCGCAGGGCGCGACCGAGCCCGGAGAGGCCCGAGCCCTGGCTCATCGGATCCCCGCGGCAGAGCAGGATGACGGGCGCGTGCGGCGCCATGTCGAGGCGCTGGATCAGCTCGGCGCGGACGCGGCTCTTGCCGATGCCGGCGGCGCCGGTCACGAGCGCGGCGCGCGGGACGCCATCCTCGGCGAGCTCGCTGAAGATGCCCTGGAGCCTCGCGATCTCGTGCTCGCGCCCGATGGTCGGCGAGGGCCGCCCGAGCAGCTTGCGCGCGTCGAAGCCGGTCGCGTCCTCGTGGAGGAGCACGCCGCCGCGCGCGTCCTCCTGGACCACGAACCGCCCCTCGAGCGCCGCGGTCGCGTACGCGTCGATCCGCACCGCCCCGGGCACGGCGGACTCGAGCTGCTGCGCCGCGCGCTCGAGCGCCTCGCCGGCGAGGTTCGCGCGGCCGCGGACGGCGTGCCCGACCGCGACCGAGACCCGCGCCCCCGGCGTCGACCTGGCGACGGTCAGCGCCGCCCGCGCCGCGCGCATCGCCTCGTCGCCGCGCGAGCGCTCCACCCCGAGGACCGCCACCATCTTCCCGCTGAGGAGCGGCTCGAGCCGCGCGTCGTCGCCGAGGACCTCGCGCAGCGCGGCGTCCACGTCGGGGCGGAGGGGACCGGCGCCCAGCTCGAAGAGCACGCAGGCGACCACGCGCCGCTCGCTCGTGGCGAGCCGCGTCTGCGGCCGCTCGTCGCCCGGGCCGGCCGGGCTCGCCGGGGTCGCCCTGATCTCCGGCGCCGCCGCCCGCCGCACCGCCGAGGCGGACCTGTCGGTCGCGGGGGGGTCGTTGTTGAGCTCTCCGACCCGCGCGAGCGCGCGGGCGAGCTCTCCGCCGTTCTCGTACCGCTTCTCTCGATCGCGGGCGATGGCGCGGGTGATCACCTCGTCGAGCGCCTCCGGCACGTCGAAGCGGATCTGCTGCGCGCGGGGCGGATCCTCGAGCACGAGGCGGCCGAGCAGGGCGATCGCGTGCTCGGTCTCGAACACGTTCCTCCCGGTGACCAGGCGGAACAGGACGGAGCCCAGCGAGTAGACGTCGGCCCGCGCGTCCACCGGCTCCCCGCGCGCCTGCTCGGGCGCCATGAAGTGCGGGGTGCCGATGATCGTGCCGCGCTCGGTGGGGCAGTCGTCCGGGACCGCGAGCTTCACGACGCCGAAGTCGATCAGCTTGATCGCGGTGCCCTTGCCGCGGACGAGGAAGATGTTGGAGAGCTTGAGGTCGCGGTGGACGACGCCGCGGGCGTGGATCGCGGCCATGGCCGCCGCGCTGCGCCGGACGACCTCCACCGAGTCGCGCAGCCCGAGCGGCGCGCGCCGCTGGCGTTGCCCGAGGTCCTCGCCGTCGAGCCACTCCATCGCGAAGAAGAGGCGCCCGTCGAGCCAGGTGCCGTGGGCGATGTACTGGACGATGTTCGGGTGCCGGAGGTCGGCGAGGATCGCGATCTCGCGCGCGAAGCGGGCGCGCTCCTGGGGCGACGCGGCCGCGCGCAGGATCTTGATCGCGACCGGGGCGCCGGTCGACTGATCGGTGCCCTTGAAAATATCGCCCATGCCGCCGCTTCGGCTGCGGGCTTCGATCATGAAGCGGTCGGTCGGATCGGTGAACTCCGGGAGCACCGTTGGGACAGGCTACGCGAACTTCGCAGCCTCGTGCCAGAGAGAAGGCGTTCCGCGCCGCCGCGGTCAGCCGCGCGGCGCGAAGGTCGCCGCCGGGCGACCTGGGCCGAGCCTCGCGTGGCGCGCCGCGCGGTCGAGGAGGGCGCGGCGACGCGCGGTCCGCGCCGGGGTCGAAAAATCCACCCGTGAACCGCAGCCTCGCGCCGCTGGCCACTCGTGGTGCGCTCAGAAGCCCGCGAGCAGCCCGGCGCCGACCGATGCCGTCAGGCGAGGTGTCCTCAGGGCGTCGATGGCGGTCGCGTCCTGGAGCCTGAACGCCGCGAGGAGCTCGCCGTGGGCATAGAACGAGAACGTGTCGCTCAGCGCGACCTCGGCCCCGCCGCGGACCCCGAGCGCCATCATCAGCAGGATCGCGTCGAGGTCGCCGCCGGGCTGGCCGGAGAGCAGCAGCGTGCCTGCCTCCACGAGGCCGCAGCCGACGAGCGGATCGCGCAGATGGAAGCACGAGGCGATGGCGCCGGAGGTGATCGCCCGCGTGTACAGCGCCTGCTCCGCCGGACCTCCGGCAGGGCTCGAGGCGCCCTGATCCGCGCCCGCGCCGCCCGTGCGGGCGTCTGGCGCGAACGCGGGGAAGACGTTCCGGCTCTCGAGAGCGAGGGTCACGCTCCTCGACAGGCGAGACCGGAAAGAGCAGGAGAAGCCGCCGAGCACCTCGCCGGTCACCCCGACCCGCGCGAGCGCGCCGACGCCGAGCTGCGTCGAGCGCAGCGGCCTGTCGGGGGCGATCGCGGGAGCCGGGCGCGGCGCCGGCTGTCTCGCCCGCGGCGTCGCCGGCAGCGCGACCTCGGCCGGGGCCGCCGCCGCGGGAGCTCGCTCGTCGAGCCCGAACGGCGTCAGGGCAAAGGCGATCGAGAGCGCGACGTAGCTGGTGAGCAGCCCGCACGCGGCGTCGCTGCTCGGGACGTCGAACTCGCGCTGAGAGGAGACGTTCCCGCCCGGGTCCCGGTACTTGACGGTCGCGACGAGGTCGGCGCCGCGATGGACGATCGTGACGGCGACATCCTCGGGCGCGTCCTCCCGGAAAGGGTCGTACCCCGTGCGCGCCTGGATCTGCTCGCGCAGCCCGGCCTCTCCAGGGCACGACGCCGCTCGCGCATCCTCGCTGTACTGCAACCGCAGGACGCGGCGCGCCGGCTCCGCGGCGGAGGCGGGCGCGCCGAGCAGGAGAGAGAGCAAGACGATGTTGAAGAGAAAGGGTCGTTGCATCCCGGGTCAATGGCTCCGCTGAGCGAGTCGTTGGTGGCAGCCATTGAGAGCTCTCGAGCCACAGCGCGTCAAGGTCGCATGACGCTTCTTTTCGCGCGATCTCGAGCCCGCCGGGTGCCGTATGCGTGGTAATCGCGCGCCGCGTGACGCAATGAGATCGCAATGCGATTGCGATCGAGCATGAGCGTTATTCGTGACGATTGTCGCCGTCGCCCGTATATCGCTGCTCCGCGGTCCATCACGCGAGCACGCCTGTCTTCGTGGCAAACGAGGAGCGTTGTCCGTAAAAGACTACAATCCGGAGGTGATCGCGGGGCGGCCGCGGACGCACTGGCGCGCTCCGCCGGTCACGCGAGCCGCGCGGCGGGGCCGCGCGGCGCGCCGCGCGGAGATCGATCTTCAGGGGAGGGGAGCGAGAGGAGAGGGCCGGCGAGCGGTCAGCCTGCGCCGGCCCCCGCGCCGATGCCGGCGCGCGAGGCGAGGCGGGCGAGGTCCTTGGGGTCGCTGACCCGGACGAGGATGACGGTGATGTTGTCGCGCCCGCCGCCCGCGTTCGCCCTCTCGATGAGCGCCTGGGACGCCTTCTCGGGATCGGGCTCGGCGAGGAGGATGTCGCGGATGGCCTCGTGCGTCGTCATCTTCGAGAGGCCGTCCGAGCAGAGGAGGTAGACATCGCCGGGGTGCGGGCGAGCGATGATCAGGTCGACCTTGACCGCGGGGGAGATCCCGATCGCGCGGCTCAGGTGGTTCGCCATCGGCCCGGTGATCCCCGCGGCGCCCATCGTGTGATCGGTGGTGAGCTGCGTCAGCTCGTTGTCGCGCAGGCGGTAACACCGGCTGTCGCCGACGTGGCCGATGTAGAGGCGCTGCTTGTTGGGCGAGAAGCGGGCGCTGACGAGGGTCGTGCCCATGCCGGTGAGGCTGCGCTCGGCGTGGGCTCGCTCGTAGATGGCCTGGTTCGCGCGCTGGATCGCGACCGCGAGCTCGCTGCCGCGCCGGGGGACATCGGGGTAGGCGCGCTCCGCGTCGCTGTCCACGAACGACGGGTCCCGGAACGCCCGCGCGATCGTGTCGACGGCGAGGCGGCTGGCGACGTCGCCGCCCGCGTGGCCGCCCATGCCGTCCGCCACGGCGAACAGGTAGTGCTCGTCCAGGCAGAGATAGCAGTCCTCGTTCTTCTTGCGCTTCTGCCCGGGGTCTGTCTGCCCGACGGCGCTGATGAGCAGCAGCGGCGACGAGCTGGTCGGCTCGTCGACGGCGGCCTCGTCGTCGTAGATGATGGGGACGGCCGAGGGCTCCTCGCGCTCGTGATCGTCGTCGTCGTCGTCCTCCTCGTCGCCGCCGTAGGACGGGGCGCTCGGGCGTTTGATCGCGTTCTGCAGCACCTCCGGCGGCGCCAGCGTGATCAGCGTGAGGTCGTCGTCGTCATCGCCGAACGCGTCGTCGTCGTCGTCGCGGCGCGACGACCCGGTCGTGCGCTTCCACTCGGCGCTCGAGACCCGCTCCGCGCGGCCCTGTCCTCCCGTGGTCTTCGCGTGGGAGCTCTCGCTCGCGGGCACGCGCGTGCCGTCTGCGCCCGGACTCGTCGTCGAACCTTCGAGATCTGCCTCCCCCTCGTCGAGGGCCTGGGCTCCTGGGCCACCCTGCGACGGCGCGATCGCCGTGCGCGGGCGGGCCCGATCGCCGTTGTTTGAACGAAAATACCAATAGATCAGCCCCAGAAGGGCGATTCCCATGACAAGGGCGGCTGCGAGATCGGCCATGTCCCGGCGACCAACGTAGCAAAGGCGCGCCGCGTCTCCGAGATCAACATGCAGGGGGACGGACGACGGCGAACGTTCCTGGTCCTCGGCCCGCACAGCGGCGCTGCGGGGGCGCACCTCGGCACCTGCCGGCGCAGGAGGGCGCCTGCGCGTCCTGCCGTACGGCGCGCGACCGATGGCGGACGGGCGCCACAGCGAGCCGCGAGCGGGGGTTCTGCCGAGCCGTGCGCGCTCGCCGGCTCGCTTTGCGCCCGTGCTGCGCTGCGGCAGGCGCGCAGGAGAGCGCGCTCCTCCGCTTGCCCGCCGGGAAGCCCGTCGCGCGGCGACGTCGACGACGTCATGCGGCGCACGGCGCGGCACTCCCCTTCTGGAGCAGAGGGGGTGACGGCGTCTTCGCGCTCGGCGTCCCTGCGCTCGGGGCGGCGCGCCTCCTCGGTACACCCGTACACGGAATCCGCGCGGCGCGCTCGCCGCCGTCTGGCGGCGGGCTCGCGGGGCGCGCCGGTGCCGGCGTGTTCGGCGCACGTCCGCCGCAAACGAACTCCTGGAGCGGGTTGCCAGTGCTCGTGGTGCTGACTAGTCTCCGCGCCCGCATGACGCTCGCCTGCGCACTTCTCCGGACACCTCGCATTCTTGGTGCAGGCCTCGCGGCCTCGATCGTGGGCGGTCTCGGGGTGGCCGGCTGCTTCGTGGACAGCGAAGGGCTCCCGCCGCCGGTCGAGGGGCTCTACTTCCCGTCGGGCATCGCGGCGTCCCCCGGCGGGCGGGTCCTCTACGTCGCGAACTCGGACTTCGATCTCCAGTTCAACGGCGGCACGGTCCAGGCGCTGGATCTCCAGCGGCTGCGCCGGCGGGCGCTCGGCCTCCAGGCGTCGCTCAACCCGCCGGAGGCGGGCGCCGGCGGGAGCGTGAACGCGGCGTGCGAGGCGGCGGGCCTGGGCCTCAACGCCGCGCCGCTCCTTTATCCGGGGCCGTGCGGGCCGCTCGACATCTCCACCCTTGACGGCGACGAGGAGATCGTCCGTCGCTCGGCCGTGATCGGCGCGTTCGCGTCCAACCTCGTCCTCGTGCACCGCCCGCTCGCCGAGCCCGCCGCGACCGGGGACCCGCTCGCGCGGCTGTTCGTGCCCGTCCGCGGCGACCCCTCGGTGACCTTCTTCGACGTCGCCGACGACCGGACCGACGCCCCCGCGGCGCAGCGCTGCGCGGGCGACGCCTGCTTCCAGCTCGACTGCGGCGCGACCGCGACGGGCGGCCGCTGCGCGAGGGACCACCGCATCGGCGAGGACCCGGGCCAGGAGCGCATCCGGCGCAAGCTCCCGCTCGAGCCGTTCGGCATCGCCGCCGGTCCGGACGGGAGGAGCATCGTCGTCTCGCACCAGGTGGAGAACATCGCGAGCGTCATCGTGAACCCGTGGGAGAGCGTAGGAACGAGCAACACGAGGCCCCAGCTCGCCGGCATCCTCACGGATCTCGCCTCCGGTCCGACGGAGCTCGCGGCCGTGCCGCCCCCGCGCCTCGTCACGCGGCTGCAGCAGTTACGCGAGGAGAACGAGGAGAACGAGGAGAACGAGGAGAACGAGGTCAAGGCGATCGACTACCAGCCCACCTTCGCGCTCACGTACGTCGCGGCGCCGCAGCTCGATCTGATCCGGTACCAGGAGACCACAGACTCCGCGCCGGCGCTCCTGTTCCAGTCGACCGCGACCCGGATCAGCGCCCTCGCGAGCGGCTCCGACTCCCGCGGGATCGCGGTCGACGCGAGCGAGCGGCAGGCGTGCGAGTCGGGCTGCGGGGACGCCGACCTCGAGTGCCTCGCGCGGTGCGCGGCGATCCCGATCCAGGTGTTCGTGGCGCACCGCTACCCGAACTCGCTGATCATCGGAGAGCTCACCACGACGCTGATCGAGCGGGAGTCGGAGACGCCCGAGGACCGGCCCGAGGACCGGTGGGCCGCGGCGTACGAGACGCTCGCGATCCGCGACGCCGCGCCGCTCGCGGCCTACCCGTCCCGCGTCGAGGTGGGCCACGTGATCGGCGCCGACGGCGCGCGCCACCGGAGGGTCTTCGCGCTCGCGTTCGACTCGGGCCTCGCGTTCTCGTACGACCCGGAGGCGCGCCGCATCGATGGCGTCATCCGCACCGGCCGCGGGCCCCAGGCGCTCGCGTTCGACACGGGCTACACGTGCGGCGCCGAGAAGGAGCGCTGCGACTGCTCCCCGGGCGACGACGCCTGCGAACCCTATTCCCTCATGTACATCGCGCATTTCACCGACTCGTACCTCGGCGTGGTCGATCTCGACATGCGCAAGGCGAACACGTTCGGATCGATGATCCTCACGGTGGGCAAGCCCGTCCCGCCCCGGGAGTCCCAATGAAGCAGCGCGCCGCGCTCCTCGCCCCCACCACCGTCCTGGCGCTCGCCGGGTGCGCCGGGGAGGCCACGCCGGTCGACGTCGAGGCCCTCGCGCAGTCCGGCCGGAGCGCCTTCGTCTGCCTCGCCATCGACCAGCCCGATCCGGGGAAGCCGGGCGTCCTGCGCTCGCTCCCGATCACGGACTGCTCGTACCGCACCGCGGACTCGCCCAGCGACTTCGAGGTCGACGAGGACGAGGGGGGCAGGGCCAAGCTGCCGCACCTCTACGCCCTCGTGACGCAGACGTCGCGCGGCGAGGTCGCGGTCATCGACATGACCACCGAGCGCTCGCCGATCCTTGATCTCGACTCCGGCACGCCGGGCGCGAGCTTCCTCCCGGTGGGCGCGCAGCCCGTCGACATCGTCGCGACGCGGGGGGGCACCGCGTCGTTCGTCTCCGTGGCCGAGCCGGGGCGCGAGGGGATCTTCGCGCTCCCGTCGGCCAGGGTGCTCCCGCGCGAGGGGTGCCCGGTCCCGGCGCTCACCTCCTGGCCCTCCTGCTCGCTCGGCTCGCCGCCGGGCGAGATCCTGCTCGTCTCCGACCCGCCGAGCCCCGACGGCAAGCTGCGGACCTCGTGCTCGAGCGACTACGACGTCGACGCGGCGAGCCCCGGCGAGGCCGACACGACCGGCGACGCGTGCGGCAGCGCGAGCGGCGACCTGAGCCAGGAAGGGCTCGGCCGGCAGAAGCTCATCGTGAGCATGCCGGAGCTCGGCGGCTTCGCCGTGATCGACGCGCAGACGCTCCTCGAGGACGAGCGGTACGCCGAGGGCGGGTTCGCGCCGTGCGAGGTGGAGCGGTGGGTCCCTCTTCAGGCATCGCTCCCGCCGGCCGCGACGCCCGGCGCGGCGCCGCACGGCCCGGAGTGCGTCGCGCCGGCGGCCTCGGCCAGGCCGGCGCAGGCCGTCGAGGCGCCCCGGCCCGCGGGGCTCGCGCTCTCCGGCGACCGGCTCTTCATCGCGGATCTCGACGCCCCGGTGATCCACGTCGTCGATGTCCCGACGCCGTGCGATCCGATCGAGCTGCCCCCGCTCCTGCCCTCGTCGACGCTCGACCCCGAGCGCGTCGTCACGACGAGCCGCGTCGCGGTGAGCCCGGCGTCGCCGCCCGACTTCCGTCGCTACCTCTACGCGGTCGACGCGGGCGACGGCAGCGTGATGGTCTTCGACGTGAGCGACGGCGCCGCCAGCCGCGCGCCGCTCTCGCGCCCCCATCCGGAGTGGAACCCGTTCCAGCCGCCCGACCGGATCCGCCTGCAGGCGCCGGTCCGCGACCTCGCCGTCGTGCAGCGCGAGGCCCCCGCCAGCCTGCCCGCGACGGGCGTGGCGCCGGAGGGGATCCGGTGCGATCCCGATCCGCGCCTCAGGACGTGCGACAGCAACGTCGCCTCGTGCGACATCGAGACGCTGTACCGTACGTCGTCCGATCGCGACGCCGGCGCCGGCCCGCTGAAGCTCCGGGGCTCGTTCGGCTACCTCGTGCTCACGAACGGCGACGTCGCGATCGTCGACGTGGACGACCTCGACGCGGCCTGCCGCGGGCCCGCGATCGGCAGCGCGCGCGCGGGCTGCGGCGAGGGCGCGCCGACCGGCGATCCGCTCGCGACGAGCGGCGAGGTCTCCTGCAACGTCGTCACCCCGCACACGCCCCGCTCGGCCAACTACGTCGTGACGAGCGACAGCGCCGGCCAGCTCGAGCCCGGCGTGCAAGGCCTGCCGGTCCTCTACGACCGCACCGGCACGGTCGTGCCGTTCTCCGCGGAGGGCCCGAAGATGCGCGCCACGTTCCCCTCCGGGGACGCGGCCGCGCTCACCCTGGCGGTGGGCGTCGAGCGCGAGCCGATCCAGGCGGCCGACAGCGGTCAGACCCTGCTCGACGAGCAGGGGCTCGTGCTGAGGTCCGGCGAGCCGCAGCACGCGCTGTCGATGAACCTCGAGGATCCGCGGGTGCACCTCGCCAACGAGACGTGGACGGTGACCTACGAGGGCGTGCTCCCCGGGTTCACCCGGACGTTCGTCCGCTTCGGCGAGGACGGCGCGGTGGGGAGCGCGGACGCGCGCTTCTGCCGCCGCGGCGTGCAGAGCCAGGCCAGCGTCGAGGACCAGCTCCTCGCCGCCGGCGTCGACGCGCGCGAGGCACCGGCCCGGGCCGCGCAGCTCGCCGACTTCGTGCAGATCACGTCCGCGCTCCCCGCCGAGGACGCCGAGTACTGGGACAGCGACAAGGCGAAGGCGTGCTCGTTCGAGAGCTGCAACGCGAAGTACGGCAGCGTCATCACGTCGCGCCCGGGGCTCCGCGTGGTCGAGGCCTACGAGGACCACCTCACGCTCGAGTCGCGCGATCCGGCGGTCGACGAGGTCGCGTTCGCGGCGTGCTGCTTCGGCGGCGAGGTGCAGCTCGGCGTCCGCGCCGCGGGCCAGTGGGTCGTCCAGAGCGGCGGCGCCGGCTTCCTGCACCACGTCGTCGCCGACCCGGAGACGGGCCGGTGCCGCAACGCGTGCGACGAGCGCCTCGCGCGGCTCAACGGGCGCGTCGCGCACACGCCCGACGACGGGCGGGTCACCGACGGCGACCTGGGCGCCTTCGTCAACCCGATGTTCCGCTTCGCGGTGACGGGCGGCGCGCCCGAGCAGGACATGCAGTTCCGCTTCACCACACAGGGCGCGTTCACGCCGCTGTTCGTGCGGCTCAGCGACAGCACGGAGCTCGTGGAGCTGCAGCCGCAGGCCATCCGGCTCGTCCCCGCGACGGGGGAGCTCGCCATCACCGACGGCTCGCTCCAGGGCCTGATCCTGCTGAGCGCGCGCAGCGTCGGCGTGACGCGCCGGTTCAGGTGAGCCGCTCGTCGAGCCCGCGCGCCCAGCGCGCGCGGCGCCGACGCGCGGTCGCCGCTGGGTGAGCGCGTCGGTCCTCGCGTCATTCCGAATTTGACGCCGATTTTTCCACGAAAACCGCGAAACGAACGTACGCATCCCGCGTAGACCTCACCGGACGTCGAGACTAAGACGCCGGCGATGCATCCGTCCGAGCAGCCCGCGGCCAGGAAGAAGCTGACGCCGGTGATGCGCCAGTACGAGGAAGCGAAGGCGCTTCACCCTGACGCGATCCTCTTCTTCCGGATGGGCGACTTCTACGAGATGTTCAACGACGACGCGGTCCTCGTCTCGCGCGCGCTGAACCTGACGCTCACGAGCCGCAACAAGGGCGAGCCCGAGGAGGTCCCGATGGCCGGCGTCCCGCACCACGCGGCGCACGGCTACATCGCGCGGCTCCTCGCGCTCGGCCACAAGGTGGCGATCTGCGAGCAGTGCGGGGATCCCTCCAAGATCAAGGGGCTCGTGCCGCGGCAGGTGGTGCGCGTCGTCACGCCGGGGCTCGTGACCGACAGCGAGCAGCTCGACGCGCGCGCCAACCACTACCTGGCCGCCGTCGACGGGGGCGGCGTGCCCCGCGGGGACGCCGGCGCCACGGGCGGGCCGTACGGCCTCTCGCTGCTCGATCTCTCCACGGGCGAGCTCTCGGCCACCTCCATCCCGGACGCCGCGACGCTGCTCGCAGAGCTCGCCCGGGCCGACCCGCGCGAGGCGCTGATCGCCCGGGATCTGCCCGACGTCCGCGCGGCCGCGACGTCGCTCGCCTGCCGCGCGGCGCTGCGCGACGACGACGATCTCGACAGCGCCCAGGTCGCGTCGATCCTCGACGACGCCGCGCTCGAGCCGATCTCGGCGGCGGCGCTGGCAGAGCACCCGCTCCCGGCGGTGCGCGCGGCGGCGCGGGCGCTGCGCTTCGCGCGCCGCTGCAGCCCGGGCGCGCGCATCCCGGTGCGCCGCATCGCCCCGCACGACACCTCGGGCACGCTGCGGATCGACGAGACGGCTCAGTCGCACCTCGAGCTCGTGCGCGCCGCGGACGGGGGCCGCCGCGGCACGCTGCTCGACGTCGTCGACTGCACGGTCACCCCGGGCGGCGCCCGCCTGCTGCGCCGCCGCCTGCTCACGCCGCTCGCGGACGTAGCGGGGATCCGCAGGCGCCTCGACGAGGTGGAGCTCTTCGTCTCGCACCCGCGCGCCCGGGGCGAGCTGCGGGAGGCGCTCGGCGGCGTCGGCGACCTCGAGCGCCTCAGCGTCCGCGCGCTCCTCGGCGAGGCCACGCCGCGCGACCTCGGCTGCCTGCGCGACGGCCTCGCGGCGGCCCCGGCGGCGGTCGCCGCGGTGCGGTCGATCCCCGACCTCGGCAGCGCGGCGGCGGAGCCGCTGCTCGCCGAGGCGGCGGCGCTCGATCTCGCCGCCGACGTGCGCGCCGAGCTGACCGCCGCGCTGATCGAGCGGCCGCCGCCGAACACGCGCGAGGGCGGCATCTTCCGCGAGGGGTACGACAAGGAGCTCGACGAGGCGCGGGCCGTGGAGAAGAACGCGACCGAGCTCATCCTCGCGCTGGAGGCGAAGCTCCGCTCGCAGACGGGCGCGCCTTCGCTCCGGGTCAAGTACACGCGCGTGTTCGGCTGGTACATCGAGGTGACCCGCGCGCACGTCAGCAAGGTCCCGGAGAGCTTCCGCCGCAAGCAGACCGTCGCGACCGGCGAGCGCTACACGAGCGACGAGCTCGACGAGCTCGCCGACAAGATCGAGCACGCCGGGGCGCGCGCCCTGGAGCGGGAGACGGCGCTGTTCGATCGCCTGCGGGCCCTCGTCGCGAAGAGCGAGGGCCGGCTCCGCGCGCTCGCGCGCAGGCTCGCGGCGTGGGACGTCGCGGCCGCCCTCGCCGACGTCGCCCACCGCAACGACTACGTCCGGCCGCACGTCACCTCGGGCGAGGCGATCGCGATCCGCGACGGCCGCCACCCGGTGGTCGAGCGCTTCGCGGCCGCGGGGCACTTCGTGCCGAACGACACCCGCCTCGACCTCGCGGGCGAGCGGCTCTGGCTGATCACGGGCCCCAACATGGCGGGCAAGTCGACGCTCATGCGCCAGGTCGCGCTGATCGTGGTGCTCGCCCAGATGGGCAGCTACGTGCCGGCGCGCGAGGCGGAGATCGGCCTCGTGGACCGGATCCTCTCGCGCGTCGGCGCGAGCGACAACGTCGCGCGCGGCGAGAGCACGTTCATGGTCGAGATGCGGGAGACGGCGGAGATCCTCCGCGACGCGACGCGGCGCTCGCTGGTGATCCTCGACGAGATCGGCCGCGGCACGAGCACGTACGACGGCCTCGCGATCGCCTGGGCGGTGGCCGAGCACCTGTTCGAGGCGGTCGGCTGCCGCGCCCTGTTCGCGACGCACTACCACGAGCTGACGGAGCTCTCGGCGCGCGCGCCGGGCATCGCCAACTACTCGGTCGCCGCGCGCGAGCACGGCGACGACGTGATCTTCCTCCACAAGCTCGAGGCGGGCCCCGCGAGCCGCAGCTACGGCGTGGCGGTCGCGCGCCTCGCGGGCGTCCCCGAGGGGGTGCTCGCGCGCGCCCGGGCGATCCTCGCGACGCTGGAGTCGGGCGCCGCGCTGCCGGGCGGCAAGCACGCCTCGCTGCGCGGCCGCTCGCGCTCGGGCGCCGCGCAGCTCGACCTGTTCGCCCCGGCGCAGGCGGCGGTGCCGCCGGAGCAGGCGGCGGTCATCGAGACGCTGCGCTCGGTGGACGTCGACCGGCTCGCGCCGCTCGACGCGCTCAAGCTCGTCGTGAAGCTGAAGGGGCTGCTCGGCAGCGGCGCGAAGTGACGGGCGGCGTGAGGCGACGGTGACCGCGGGCGACGCTGACCGCGCGCCGGCTCAGTCAGGCGCCGCGATCTCCCGGAGCTCGGTGCCGCCCGCGTACGCGTAGCTCACGAACGAGTCGAACCCCGTCACGAGCAGCCCCACGGGCGCGGAGGCCGCGATCCGGTGCACGCCGTCGCGCTGCCTCCCGGGCAGCACGTTGTCGGGCGCCTGCTTCTCCGGATCGATCGTCGCGAAGCTGAGCTGGCATCGGTAGACGACGAACGGCGGCGCGCCGCCCCCGCGCTGCTCGTCCGTGAGGCCGTCCGCGGGTGCGATCTCGCACTCCTCCGCCCCGAGCGTCACGCCGTCGAGCTGCACGACGGCGGACGGCGGCGCGACAACGGAGATGAAGTCGAACGCGTACTTGTCGGGCGTCAGGAACACGTAGTCCTGCCGGAACTGCTCGACGGGCGGCAGGATGAGGAGGCTCGGGTCTCCGCCCGGCAGGCCCTGCCTGACGCCGGTCGCGTTCTGGCTGGCCATGATCTGCGACACGACGACGGGCTCGGAGCTCTCGATCAGGAAGTCGCCCCACACCGTCAGGTCGTGGAACTGGCCCAGCGAGGACAGCGTGATCCGGTCGTCCGGCGGCGGCAGGGTCGTCGTGATCTCGGCGCCCTTGCTCGTGGCGGCCATGATCCTCACGTACTCCGGCTCGGGCACGACCTCGATGCGCGCGCCGGCCTCCTTCGCCGTCTGCGACCGGTTCGGCGTGTGCGGCACGGCGAACCGCTTGCCCGTCGCGCGGATCGGGTCGAGCTGGTCCTCCAGGTGGTCGGCGCAGCAGCGCCGGTCCGCGAGCGTCCTGAAGTGGGGCGCGTCCGACGCCTCGCCGCCGGTGAACACAGCGATCGGCTGGTCGGCCTTGACGATCGAGCCGGTGAAGTCCGCGTTGAACCCGCCGGTCTCCAGGTTGAGCACGTCGAACGCGCCGAGCTCGACCTCGATCGACCCGTTCGCGGGCGTCTCCGGCACGGGCCCGCCGCCGACCACCCTCGCGGTCGTCTGCACCTGGACCGTCGTCCCGTCGCGCGTCCCCACGATGGTCAGGAACGCGCGCAGATCGATCGGGTTCAGCGGGTTGAAGTTCGTGTCCGGGTCGTCGGTGCTCGCGATGGTCTGCGGCCACCCGGTCACGACGTACGCGGTCGACATGACACCTGGGCTGTAGGTCAGCGCCTCGCGCGGCTTCAGGAGCGACGCGTCGTTGGAGAACACGTTGACGTTCTCCAGCGGGTTGAACTGATACGCCACGACGGGGAACTTTGACGTGATCTTGTACGCGTGGCGCGTGAGCGCCGTGTGCGTGCCGGTGTTGAACTCCCCCTCGGGGCTGCCGTCGACCTCGCGCGGCCCCAGCTTGAACACCTGGAGGTAGAGCGGCGCGATGATCGCGCTCGCGATCTCCACGGGCGCGGGCGGATCGCCCGGCGCGCCGTCGTCCTGGAAGATGTGGACCTCGTTCGGCACGTCGGGCTGCGGGTTCGAGATCACGACCGCGAACTGCTGCGCCGCCGCGTTGCTGGTCGCGTCGATCCGCGCGTTGTCGAGATCGACCGCCCAGTACTCGCACCCCACGTTGCTCCGCTCGACCTCGGCGACGGCGCAGAGCGGAAGGCAGCTCCCGCCCCGGCACGCCTCGCCGGCGCCCGTGTCGCACGTGTCGAGCGCGCCGCCGAAGCTGCCGTCCGGCTCGCACGCGACGACCTCCTGCCCGCGGCACGAGGTGGTGCCGGGCACGCACGGCCTGCAGCCGAGCTCCACCGACGCGCACACGAGCCCCTGGGCGGCGCAGTCGTCGACCGTCACCCAGGCCGGCCCCGCGTCGGTCTCCTCGCAGCGCGCGAGGTCCGCGCCGCACCGGACGTCGCCGGCCGCGCAGGGCGGCGGGGGCGGCGGCTCGTCGGGGATGTCGCCCCACCGCGTGCCGCGGTCGAAGCAGCTCGGCGAGAGCGCCAGCCCGAGCAGCGCGGCGACCGTGAGGGCCGCGGCCGCCGCGGACCGTCGCGCGCGGCGGCCTGCGCTCCATCGACGAGCGCGCGTTGTGTGGACCGGCGTGTTCATCACAGGTGCGCGCTGAAGCTGTCGAGGGAGTACGCCGTCATCCCCTGCGGCGTGAGCTGCCGGTAGACGAGCTTGCCGTAGTCGAAGCCGTCGATCCGCGCCCCGTACACCCCGAGGGTGATCGGCCCCGGCGGGATCGAGCCGTTGTCGATCCCGAGCTGCCGGATGTCCGGCACCTCGATCGCGTGCGATCCCGCCGGCACGGCGATGGTCCACCGGATGAGGCCGTTCCCGCTCGCGATGTCGTAGACGCTGAGGTCGACGGGCGCGCCCGCGCTGAACGTGGTGGCGAGGTGCGCGCCGTCCCAGGCGCGGTTCTGCGCGGGCGTCTCCAGGGTCGGCACGCCCACGAAGTCGCCGATGCCCACGGGCTCGCTCGTGGTGGTCGAGAGGACCCGCCCGACGACGGACAGCGGCGCGAGCCCGGCCTGGCCGGTGACGGCGCGCGCCGAGGAGTGGTAGCTCGCGCCGAGCAGATCGCGGTTGAGCGGCGGCACGCCCACGAACGTCAGCCTCCCGTCGAACGGGATCAGCGGGCTCTGGGCGCCGATCGGCAGCGTGGCGAACCCGTCGTTGCCGATCATCAGCGACACGTTCGCCTGGATGCGGTCCGGCCCCTTGGGTCCCTTCGCGGGCGCGGTGACGTCCATCGCGAGGGCGTGATCGAGGGGCTGGTTCATCCGCACGAACACGTCCCTCGTCACCTCGCCCGGGAGCACCGGGATCCCGCGGACGATGCCCATCGCGTACGCCGTGAACCGCGGCGGGACCGCCGATCGATCCTCGAGGCCCGCCAGCGCATAGAGCGAGCGGTTGCCGGGCGCGAGGTACATCGTGAACCCGTGCCCCAGGTCCCCCGGCGTCGTCGGGGTGATCGCCTGGATCGCGGGCGGCAGCTTGAAGGTCGCGAGCGGATCGCTCCCCGTCGTGAACACGTACGCCACCTGGCGCTCGGCCTCGCGCTGCGGGGTCGGGACGTTGCTCCACGCGGCGCCGCCTGGGTCCAGTGACTCGTCCCAGACGAGCTCGCCGTCGATCACCCCGGCGGTGCCCACCTTGCCGCCGACCGGCGGCGGCGGATCCCCGGAAGCGCCGCAGGCGGGCGTGAGCACCGGATCCAGGTACACGGTCGCCGTGTCGACCGGCACATCGACGAACGAGATCGGGCTGTGGCACGTCGCCGCGACCGTGACGGTCCGCGGGGCGTCGAGCGAGGCGTCCTCGAACACGGCGACGCCGGACGCGTCCGCCTCGCCGGTGAGCGCGGACGTCAGGCTGCTGCCCACGACGACGCGCGCCCCCGGGATCGGATCGCCGGTGAAGTTGTTGTAGACGAGGACCTTGAGCCGCCCGGCGAGCGGCGCGCCGCTGAGCCCGCCCTTGTAGCCGTTCGTGCTGTCCTCGTAGGTGTAGCCGTCCAGCACGAGGATCGTCTCGTCGCCGGTGGTCACCGCGACCGTCTTCGCGCCCGGCGTGCCCCGGGGCACGGTGCATACCAGCCGGCTCGGCCCCTCGACCGCGAGCGACGTGCACGGCTTCTGATCGATCCTGGCGATGGTGGTCGCGTCCCAGCGCGTCCCTTGCCCGATGAGCTCGATGGTCGTCCCGCCGGAGATCGGCCCGCTCGACGGGGACGCGTACAGCGCGTCGTAGACGTAGCCGCCCGGCAGCGCCCGCCGGGTCGACGTGTCGTCGCCGTTCTGCGCGACCAGCTCGACCGGCCCGGCCGCGCCCGGGGGCGCGACCACCTGGACCCGGTTGGGATCGATCGGCACGATCGCGGACGGATCGACCTCGACGTCGCCGAACCAGACGCGGACCTTGGAGCTGAAGCCGTTCCCGTGGAGGAGGACGCGCTGGCCCCCGTTGAACGGGCCGTGCGTCGGGTCGGCGCCGAGCAGCGCGTGCGGATCCGCGCTCGGCAGCCCGGCGCTGGTGGACGACGCCGTGGCCTGCGGGTCCACGCCGAAGTCGCCGCCGCCGCCTCCGTCACCGTCGGTCTGCCGGCGGATGCCTTCGGGCGCCGAGGCGATGCAGGCGGACACGACGGCGAGGCCTGCGCACCACGCGGAACATGCGCCGACCGAGGCGAAGCGTGCTGTAAGAAAGGCGGTTCGCACGGGCGGAGTGTACGTCATCATGGAGGCCGGGACACGGCGCGGCACGGAGCTCTCGCGCGCGCGGCGCGTCTCTCCTCCCGCGGTCGGAACGCGTCCAACTCGGGGCGAAACGGCCGAAAAAGGGCGGGCAACACGCGGTGGCATGGACCGCTGGCGCGGCGGCGCCGCCGCTTGACAAGCGGAGCGCATCGGGGTAGCAAACCGCCCCCTTCGTGCGGTCTCGTGACGAGGGGGACAGCGGAGGTTGAATCCTCGCCTTCGCTGTCGCTGCGAGTAAATCCACACGCTCTCCTGGCACCACGGCATTCCGCGACCCGGTGCCCCACCAACACGGACGCTCCTGTCCGTGCGTGGGGTTGGTCGCGGGAGGGGGAGCGGCGGACCAACCGAAAGGACACTGCCGTGACCGATACCAGCTTTTCCGCATCCGCTCCCGCGGCCGACACCATGCAGGCCGTTGCCCCCCAGCAGGGGGATTTCCCGCTCCCGCTGCGCTCGCTGCTCGACGCGGGCGTGCACTTCGGCCACCAGACGAAGCGCTGGAACCCGAAGATGCGGCCGTTCATCTACGGCGCGCGCAACGGCATCCACATCATCGATCTCGATCAGACGACGCGGCTCTTCAAGCGCGCGTACGACTTCCTGACCGACGCCGTCGGCCGCGGCGGCCACGTGCTGTTCGTCGGCACGAAGCGCCAGGCGCAGGACATCGTGCAGGAGGAGGCCCGGCGGGCGGGCATGTACTTCGTCACGAACCGCTGGCTCGGCGGCACGCTGACCAACTTCCGGACGATCAAGCAGGGCCTCGATCGCCTGCGCACCCTCGAGCGCATGAAGGAGGACGGGACGTACGAGCAGCTCCTCAAGAAGGAGGTCGTCCGCCTCGAGAAGGAGCGCGAGCGGCTCGAGAAGTACCTGGGCGGCCTCAAGGGCATGGGCGGCCTGCCCGCGGCGATCTTCGTGATCGATCCGCACCAGGAGTCGATCGCGATCAGCGAGGCGCGGAAGCTGAACGTCCCGGTCGTGGCCATCACGGACACGAACTGCGATCCGGATCTCGTCGACTTCGTGATCCCTGGCAACGACGACGCCATCCGCTCGATCCGGCTGATCACGGCCCGCGTCGCGGACGCGTGCGTCGAGGGCGCGCAGCGCCGCAAGGACCACGGCGAGGGCGCGCACGGCTCGCAGCCTCCGGCCGGCGGTCGCGGCCAGCGCGACGAGATCAACGTGTACCAGGGCGGCCGCGGCGGCCGCGGCGGTCCGCGCCAGCAGCAGGCGTCGTAGCGGCGGCGCGAGCCGCATCGGAGCGGCCCGACGGCCCGGGGCAGGGAGGTGGAGCGATGGCGCCGCCTCTCGCCCCGGAATCGGAGACCGCAGCGCGTCGAGGGCGCAGGGACAGAAATGCGAGTTTCATTTCTCTGCGCCCTCGGTGCTTCTGCGGTCCGAGCTGCGCATCGCGCGGGCGCTCGTGGTCATCAGTCTGAAGTGCGATGAAGAGGGGCCGCTCGGCGCGGCTCCTTCCTATCTAGGTTGAAGGAGAAAGAGCCATGGCCGGCATCAATGCGCAGGCGATCAAGGAGCTTCGTGAGCGTACCCAGGCGGGGATGAGCGACTGCAAGAGCGCCCTCACGGAGGCCGAGGGCGACATGGAGAAGGCGGTCGAGATCATCCTCAAGAAGGGTCTCGCGAAGAGCGCCAAGCGGGCCGGCGCGTCCGCCACCGAGGGCGAGGTTCGCGCGACGGTCGCGGCCGATCGGCGGAGCGCGACGATGGTCGAGGTCAACATCCAGACGGACTTCGCCGCCCGCAACGACGCCTTCCGGCAGTTCGTCGGCGACGTGCTCACCGCGGTCGAGAAGGCGCCCGAGGGCGCGGACGTGAGCCAGCTCTCGATCGGCGGCAAGTCGATCGCCGACACGGCGACCGAGCTGACCGCGCGCATCGGCGAGAAGGTCGCGGTGCGCCGCTGGGATCGCGTGTCGATCCCGGAGGGCAAGCACGGCGTCGCGCACGCGTACGTGCACCTCGGCGGTAAGATCGGCGTGCTCGTGGCGGTCGAGGCGTCGAGCCAGGCGGTGGCGGAGCACCCCGAGGTGCAGAAGTTCATCGACGAGACGGCGATGCAGGCCGCCGCGATGAGCCCGCTCGTCCTCCGTCGCGACGAGGTCACGGCGGATCTGAAGGCGAAGCAGCAGGAGATCTTCGAGGCGCAGCTCCGCGAGGATCCGAAGCCGAAGCCGGAATCGGCGTGGCCGAAGATCATCGAGGGCAAGTTCAACAAGTGGTACTCGGAGGTCGCGCTCCTCGAGCAGGAGTCGGTCGAGGCGGCGTCGCGCGGCGTGTCGGGCCAGACGATCGACAAGCTGCGCGAGGCGGCCGCGAAGGCGGCCGGCGGCGAGCTCACGCTCACGCGCTTCGTGCGGTATGAGCGCGGCGAGGGCGTCGAGAAGAAAGAGGACAACTTCGCCGCCGAGGTGGCGAAGATGGCCGCGAGCTGACGCGGTCCGATGCGGGGGCGCCTCGCCGCCGTCTCGATCGACCTCGACGAGGTCCCGAACTACCTTGCCCTCCACGGCCTCGCCGCCCCGGATCGCCCCGGGGCGGTGGCCGCGCTGCACGCCGTCTATGACGCGGCGCTGCCCCGCATCGCGGACTTCGCTGCTTCCCACGGCATCCCTGTCACGCTGTTCGCGATCGGCCGCGACCTCGCGCGCCCGGAGAGCGCGGCGGCCCTGCGCGCGCTGAGCGACGCGGGCCACGCGGTCGAGAACCACTCGTACGGGCACCGCTACGACCTGTCGCGGCTCCCGCGCGCCGCGATCGCGCGCGACGTCCTGCTGGGCGCCGAGGCGATCGCGGAGGCGGTCGGGCGTCGTCCGACGGGCTTCCGCGCGCCGGGCTACACCGTGAGCGACGCGCTGTTCGACGCGCTCGAGGCGGTCGGGGTGGCGTTCGACTCCTCGGTGTTCCCGTGCCCGCCCTACTACGCAGCGAAGGCCCTCGTGCTGGGCGTGCAGCGCGCGCAGGGCAGGGGATCGGCGGCGATCCTGGACACGCCGCGGGTGCTCGCGGCGCCGCGCCGCCCGTACCGGCCGGGGCGCCCGTGGTACCGGCGTGGCGGCCGGCGCTTCGTCGAGCTGCCGATCCAGGTGACTCCCGGGCTCCGGCTGCCGGTCATCGGCACGAGCGTGGCGCTCGCGGGCGCCGCGGGGGCGCGCTGGCTGGCGCGCGTCTGCGCCGGCGAGGCGCTCGTGAACCTGGAGCTGCACGGCATGGACTTCCTCGACCGGCGCGACGGCCTCGAGGCGCTCGCGCCGTACCAGCCTGAGCTCCGGGTGGCGCTGGGAAGGCGGCTCGATGCGCTGGGGGCGTTCGTGGAGGAGACGGCGCGGCGAGGAGCGCGATTCGTGCGGCTGGACGAGGCAGCCGGGGAGCGCGGGCTCGTGGGGTGACCGGGGGCGGGCGGCACAGGCGGAGCCGGCGTCGGCGCGACTTTGTCGCATTCCCCCGAGAGCCTCGCGCGGGGCCGCGAGCCCCACCGCTGCGCGCGGCGGCTCGCCGACCGCCGGCACGCTAGCTCGCGACGAGCCGCTTCGCGACGATCATCCCGAGGGCGCCGGCGAGCAAGCAGCCGACCAGCGTGATCGTGATGTTGGCGAGCCCCGCTGCCCAGGACTTGTAGTGGATGAGCCTGAGTGTCTCGTTGTTGAAGCTCGAATAGGTGGTGAAGCCGCCCATGAGGCCGGTGCTCAGGCTGAGGCGGAGCGTCGGCGACAGGAGCGCTGTCGATTCGGCGATCTCTCCAATGGCGCCGAGCAAGAACGACCCGAGCACGTTGACGGCGAGCGTGCCGTACGGAAAACCAGCGCCGAAGCGCTGCTGGCACCACGTCGAGAGCCCGTAGCGGGCGAGGGTGCCCGCCGCCCCGCCGACTCCGATCCAGAACCACCGATCCATCGGCCCACCTCACCGCGCACGCGCCAGTCAGCAGCGCCGCCGCTCTGCCGCCGCCTACTCCGCCGCCTTCCTGAACTCGATGACCTGGCCGCCGTCGCCCTTGCTGCTGTCCGCCAGCGCCGGCCGGTTCACCCGCGAGATCTGATCCGGCGCCACGCCGGCCGCCGCGATGAACTGGCGCGCCTGCTCGTTGTCGCCGGAGGCCAGCTCGTCCGGCGTCCCCGACGCGACGACCCGCCCCTGGATCACGAGGAACGCCTGGTGTGCGATGCGGAACGTGCTCGCCATGTCGTGCGAGATGACCACGCTCGTCACCTTGTAACGCGCCCGCGTCTCCTCGATCAGGTCGTCGACCATCCGGCTCGTCAGCGGATCGAGCCCGCTGGTCGGCTCGTCGTAGATGAGGATCTCGGGCTCGAGCATCAGCGCGCGCGCCAGCCCCACGCGCTTGCGCTGCCCGCCCGACAGCTCCGAGGGCATCCGGTCCTCCTTGTTCTCGAGGCCGAGCGAGTTCAGCATGCCCACGACCTTGTCGCGGATGTCCTTGTTCGACATGTGCTTCCGGTGCTCGCGCAGCGGGAACGCCACATTGTCGAAGATCGTGAGCGAGTCGAGCAGCGCCGCGTACTGGAACACCATGCCGAACCGCTGGCGCATCCGGTTCATCTCGTAGTCGTCCAGCGCGCCCATATCGACGCCGTCGACCCAGATGTGCCCGGTGGTCGGCCGCTCGAGCCCGATGAGCAGCCGCAGCAGCGTCGTCTTGCCCGCGCCCGACCCGCCGATGATCACCGCCGTCTCGGTCCGCCGGAGGTGCATGGTGATCCCGTGCAGCACCTTCGTCGGCCCGAACGATTTCTTGATGTCATCGACGAAGAGGTGATCCCCCGGCAGCCACCCCGGAGGCATCTCGCGCGCCTGCGGCCCGCCCCCCGGCGCGGCCTCGGCCCCGTTCCGGGGGGGCTGCCCGTTCTCGGGGGGGTGGCTGGGCGGCCTTCTCGACATCGGCGCGTCACGGTACCACGGAGGGGGCCCCCGCAGGACGGCGATCGCCTTGCATTGCCGTAAGGCTCAGCACGCGCTTGACGCGGCCGGGCGTGGGACGGAAACGTTGCTCATGACCGACGACATACTCAAGGCAGCCCTCGACACGGCCGAGGCCAAGATCGACAAGGATGGCTGGGCCGAGCTCCCCGAAGGGCGGGTGCTCACGCTCTACGCCGCCCACGAAGGCGTGTCGCTCCCGGTGAGCAAGATCGAGGCGGTCTCGAGCGTGGGCGGGCTCCTGAAGGCCCGCAGCACCAAGGGCGAGACCTTCGTGCTCGCCCTGAAGGACGTGTTCGCCATCGCCCTCGACGGCGGTGGCAAGGGAGCGCAGGCCAGGAAGGCCGGCTTCCTGGGCTGATCGCGGCGTCGCCTTCGTATGGCCAGATCGCCGAGAGCGGGTGGAGGTCCTGGGGGGCGGGCCGCCGAGCGCGCCGTCGACCTGGCGCTCGCCGATCTGCAGCGCCGGTTCGGCCTCGGCCGCAGCCTCGCCGCCCCCGGGTGGGTGCGCGAGCGGGTCCTCACCGTCCTGAGCGGCGTCGCCGCGCGCCACGGCGTCTCCCCGCTCGCGGCCGCCGAGCGGCTGCACGACGACAGGGAGGCCTCCGAGGAGATCGTCAGCGCGCTCCGCGTGGGCGAGACGCGGTTCTACCGCGATCCCATCATCTGGGAGGCCATCGTCTCCTCGGTGCTGCCCAGGCTCCCGCCCGACCTCCCCATCGCCGGCCTCTCGGCCGGCTGCAGCACCGGCGAGGAGGCCTACACGCTGGGGATGATCCTCGCCAGCGCCGGCCGCCGCTTCAGCGTGCTCGGAGTCGACCGCGCCCCGGCGGCGATCGAGGCGGCGCGCGAGGCCGTCTACGCCCCGGAGGCCGCCGAGCAGCTCCCCCCGGCCCTGCTTCAGCGGTACTGTGAGCAGAAGGGCGGAGCGCTGCACGTCTGCCAGAAGCTCCGCGACGTCGTATCTTTCGAGGTCTGCGACCTGGTGCACGCCGTACCGAGCGGCGGTTTCCAGATCATCTTCTTCAAGAACGTGCTCCTGTATCTCGCTGAGCCGGCTGGCGACGCGGTGGCCCGCCGCCTCGCGGCCGAGCTCAGCCCGGGTGGGCTGCTCTTCTCGGCCGCGAGCGAGGCGCCGCGGCTCTGCAGCGCCGGACTCACCTCGGTCAGGGTGAACGCTCACGTCACCGCCTTCCGCGCCCCGGGCTCCTGAGAGAGCTACACCACATCGAATGAGCTTCGACCTCTCCCCCACGTCCAGGCCCAGCGGGCTCGCCGAGCTCCGCGCCGCCTACGCGCGCGAACGCGCGGGGCTCGACCGCACCGTGCCGAGCGGCCCCACGCCGGCCGCGGATCCCTCCGCGCTCGGGGTCGTCCTCGGGCGGCGCCACGCGAAGCTGCTCGACGACCTCCTCGGCCGCCTCTTCCACCTGCTGCGCGAGTCCGGCGCGCCGAGCCGCGCCGCGTGGGATTCGGTCGCGATCGCCGGGGTCGGCGGCTACGGCCGCGGCGCCGTCGCGCTGCGGAGCGATCTCGACGTGCGCATCCTCGCCCGCGACGCCCAGCGCGCCGGCGCCATCGCGGACGCGCTGCTCTACCCGCTCTGGGACATGGGGGTCACCGTGGGGCACCAGGTCGTCACCATCGACGACCTCGTCGAGGGCGCGCGCGAGGATCTGCCGACCGCGACGAGCCTGCTCGACTGGCGGCACGTCGTCGGCGACGCGTCGCTGTCCGAGTCGCTCTGGCAGCGCGCCGCGATGGGCATCTTCGCGCACTCGGAGCTGCCCCGCTTCATCGAGCGGCTCGGCAAGGAGATCTCGCAGCGCCACGAGCGCTTCGGCGGCTCGGTCTACCTGCTCGAGCCCGACGTGAAGAACGGCGCGGGCGGGCTCCGCGATCTCGACGTCGCCCGCTGGGCGGCGAAGGCGCGCTACGGCGTCGGCGAGTTCGACGCGCTGGTCCGCTTCGGCGCGCTCGTCGCCCGCGAGGCCGAGGAGATCCGCGGCGCCGCCGAGATGCTCTGGCGCATCCGCAACCTCCTCCACGCTCACTCCGGGCGGCGGACCGACCGGCTCACGTTCGACGAGCAGGAGCTGTGCGCGGGCGCGCTCGGCTACAGCAAGGCCGCGGGGCCCGCCGGCGACGGCCAGAAGGCCGCGCCGTCCGCCGACGAGCCCGCCGTGTCGCCCGAGGCGATCGAGCGCATGATGAGCGACTACTACCGGAGCGCTCGGACCATCTCGCGCGCCCTGGACGTCATCGTCTCGCGCGCCACGCCGACGCTCACGCGGCGCCGCCGCCGCGACGAGGATCTCGGCCGCGGCGTCCGCCTCTTCGACGGCTGCATCACGATGAGCGATCCGGATCTGCTCCGGACCGACCCGGCCATCGCGCTGCGGCTCGTCTCCGAGGCCGTCGAGCGCGGCGTCCCGCTCCTGCCCTACGCCCGCGGGGCGATCGTGCGCGCCGCCGGCGATCCTGCGTTCTGCGCGGCGCTCCGCGAGAGCCCCGAGGCCGCCGAGCGGTTCCGGACCCTCGTCGCCACGTGCAAGGAGACCTCGCTCCAGAGCGGCTCGGTGGTGCGCGAGCTGCACGACCTCGGCCTGCTGCTCGCGATGATCCCCGAGTTCTTGCCGGTCGTCGGGCGCGTCCACCACGACGTCTACCACGTCTACACCGTCGACGTGCACTCGGTGGCCGCGGTCGATCGGCTCGCGGCGCTCGCGCGCGGCGAGCTCGCGGGCGAGTTCGGCCTCCCGTGCCGGCTCGCCGCCGAGGCGACGCGGCCGACGATGCTGTTCTTCGCCACGCTCCTGCACGACGTGGGCAAGGCGATCGGCGGCACCGATCACAGCCGGCGCGGCGCCGAGATGGCGAGGAAGATCCTGGAGCGGCTCGGCTTCCCTCCGGAGGACGTCGACGAGGCGTGCCACCTCATCCTGAAGCACCTCGTGATGTACCTCATCGCGACGCGGCGCGATCTCGACGACCCCGCGACGATCTCGGAGTTCTGCCAGGAGGTGCACGGCCGCGAGGGGCTGCGCGACCTCTACCTGCTCACGGTCGCCGATCTGTCGACCACGAGCCCCACGTCGATGACGTCGTGGAAGGCGCGGATGCTCGACGAGCTGTACCTCTCGGCCGACGCGGCCCTGCGCGGCGCGCGCGAGGACGGCGGGCCGCTCGGCGTCGACGACCAGCGCATGGCCCGCGCGATCAGCGGCACGGTGGGCGCCCTCGAGGACATGCCGGCCGCGAGCGAGGCGGAGCGGCGCGCGCAGCGAGACTTCCTCGCCCGCTACCTCGCGTCGATGCCCGAGCGCTACCTGCTCGCGAACAGCCCGGTCGCGATCGCCGCGCACGCCGAGCTCGCGCGGCAGCAGCAGGGCAACGGCAACGGCGTCTCGGTCGCGCTCGTGCCGTCGCGGCACCCGGAGGCCGCGGAGATCTGCGTGGTCGCGCCGGATCGCCCCGGCCTGCTCGCGGCGATCACGGCGGCGCTCGCCGCCTCGCGCCTCGAGGTCCACGCCGCGCAGATCCACTCGCGCGCGTGCGACGATCAGGGCCTCGACGACGGCGGCGCGATCCGCGCGCGGGCGAGCTCGTCTCCGCCGGCGGGCGTGCGCCTCCAGGCGGTCGACCTGTTCTGGGTGCGCGACCGCGGCGAGGGGGTAGGGGGCGTGGCCCGCGCGATCCCGAAGCTCATGGCCGACATCCAGGCGGTGCTCACGGGCCAGCTCTCCGGCGCGGAGCTCGCCAAGAAGCGGCGGGGCGGCGCGCTGCGCGAGCGCCCGACGCCCAAGGTCCGGACGCAGATATCCATCGACGACCGCGCCTCCCACCACACGGTGATCGAGGTCCTCGCGCGCGATCGCCCCGGCCTCCTGTTCGCGGTCTCGGACGCGCTCTACCAGCTCGGCCTCTCGATCTCGGTCGCCAAGATCAACACGGAGGGGACGCGCGTGGCCGACGTGTTCTATGTGAGCGAGGCGGACGGGACGAAGATCTCGAACGGCAATCGGATGCAAGAGGTCGAGGAGCGGCTCCATGCGGTGCTCCAGGGCCTGGACGGCGAAGGGAGTGTCGGATGAACGAGAGGTGGTTGTCGCGCGCGGCGTGGGCGAGGCCCGCCGCTCATCGGGTGGTGGCGGCGGCGGCGGTCGCGGCGCTCGCGGCGTGCGCCGCAGCATGCGGTGGAGCGCAGGAGCCCCCGCGCGAGCAGCTCTTCGCCGATCCGCCCGAGGGCAGCGACGCGGCGACCTCGAAGGGCGCGTCGTCCACGGCGCTGGATCGGGGCGTCGCGTACATCAAGAACGAGCGGTACGAGGAGGCGAAGCAGCATCTCCTCCAGGCGATCGAGCACGAGCCGGGCAGCGCCGAGGCGCACTACTACCTCGGGCTCGCGCGCGAGAAGACGAACGACCGCGCCGGCGCCGAGGCGTCGTACAAGAAGGCGCTCGCGAGCGACCCGAAGCTCGAGGCCGCCGCGCTGAACCTGGCGGCGCTCTACCTGGACGAGCCGCCGCGCCCCGACGAGGCGATCGCGGTGCTCACGAAGGCCGTCGAGCAGGCGCCGGACCGGGGCGCGCTCCACCAGAACCTCGGCTACGCGTACGGCCTGAAGAAGGACGTCGCGAACGCGAGCAAGCACTACGAGGCGGCGCTCAAGGCCGAGGACTCGGCGGCCACGCGCTTCGCGTACGGCGCCATGCTGTTCGAGGCGAAGGAGCTCGACCGGGCCGCCGCGGAGCTCAGGAAGGCGCTCGCCGCGACCGGCGACGACGTGGCGACGATCGCCACGATCGGCCGGATGCTCGGGCCGGCGAAGGCGTACGCGGACTGCGTGGCGGCCTTCGACCGCGCCATCAAGCTGAAGCCGGAGGCCGAGTTCCACGTGCGCCGCGGGACGTGCCGCCACGAGCTCGGCGATGAGGCGGGGGCGCGCGGGGACTACCAGGCGGCGATCAAGGTGGATCCGCGGTTCGCGGCCGCGCACTACTACCTCGGCCTGTCGTTCCTGGCCGACCGCAAGCCGCAGAGCGCGCTCGCGGCGCTCACCGAGGCCGGGAAGCACGGCGGCGACACCGAGATCGGCAAGCGCGCCCGCGCCAAGGTGAAGGAGCTCAGCGCCAGGCTGAAGTGACGCCGTCGCGCGGCGATCGCGCGCCGGATCGCCGCGCCCGGGCGCGGCAGCGGGCGCCGCGCCGTCGCGCGGCGTCGCTCGAGCGGGTCGCGCGCAGCTGGCGCCGGGCAGGCGCACGCCTGCGCGCGGCGGCTCACGCACCCAGCAGCGCGATGATCCTGTCCAGCTCGTCGAGCGAGCCGTACGTGATGCCGAGCTCGCCGTGGCCCCCCTGATCGCGGACCTCGACGCGGGTCCCGAGCCGGCGCATGAGGCGCGCCTCCAGGTCCTTGATCGCCGGCGACTTCCCCGCGCGCTTCTTCTCGCCCGGCTCCTCGCCGTCGGTGGCCCCCCGGGCCTCCTTCTCCTTCGCCGCCTTGATCAGCGCCTCGACCTTGCGGACCGGGAGCTTGCCGTGGACGGTCCGCTCGGCGACGTCGGCCATCACCTTGTCGCTCGGCGCGCCGAGCAGCGCCCGCGCGTGACCCTCGCTGAGCTCGCGCGAGATCACCATGGTGCGGATGCGCGGCGGCAGGCGGAGGAGCCGGAGCGAGTTGACGATCGTCGTGCGGTCCTTGCCGACGCGCTCCGCGAGCGTCTGGTGCGTGTAGCTGTGCTCGCGCAGCAGCCGATCGAACGCCTCGGCGATCTCGATCGGGTTGAGATCGGCCCGCTGCACGTTCTCGACCAGCGCCAGCTCGAACGCCTCCTTGGGGGAGACGTCCTTGACGACGACGAGCACCTCCCGGAGCCCCGCGCGCTGCGCCGCGCGCCACCGCCGCTCGCCCGCGATGAGCTCGAAGGTGTCGTTGCTGGACTGCGTCCTGCGCACGATGAGCGGCTCGATGAGCCCGTGCTCGCGGATGCTCCCGGTGAGCTCCTCGAGCTCGGTCTCGTCGAAGTGCTGCCGCGGCTGCCCCTTCTGCGGCACGATCTTCTCGATCGCGCACACGAACACGCTGCGCCCTTCGGCCGCCGTCGATGTCGCCGGCGGCGCCGCCGGGAGCAGGGCGTCGAGCCCCCGTCCGAGCGCGCGCCGCGCCCCTTTCTGATCGGCATTCATGATCTGGGTCGTGCGTCCCTCGCGCGCGCTCCGGTGGTGGGCGGGGGTGAGGGCTCGGCCTGCGGCTCCGCCTGGGCGGCGTCCCCGCGCTGCCGCTTCTTCGGGTCCGCGGCGGCGGGCGGGCCGTCCAGGATCTCGCGCGCGAGGCTCAGGTAGCCCTGCGCGCCCTTCGACTGCGCGTCGTAGAGCAGCGCCGGCTTGCCGTGGGACGGCGCCTCGCTGAGCTTCACGTTGCGCGGGATGATCGCGTCGAACACGCGGAAGTGCGCCTTCACCTCGTCGGCCACCTGGTGCGTGAGCGAGTTGCGCCCGTCGAACATCGTGAGGACGACGCCCTCGACCGTGAGCTCCGGGTTGAAGGCGCTCCGCACCCGGTCGATAGTCGCCATGAGGTGCGTCAGCCCCTCGAGC
The DNA here is from genome assembly GCF_051524405.1 of Sorangium sp. So ce119. Taxonomy (NCBI): domain Bacteria; kingdom Pseudomonadati; phylum Myxococcota; order Polyangiales; family Polyangiaceae; genus Sorangium; species Sorangium sp. So ce119. Next base: position 3,156,839 of record NZ_CP150310.1, read on the forward strand.
GCGTAGTACTCGCACTGGAGCGGCACGAGCACCCGGTGGGCCGCGGTGAGCGCGTTGAGCGTCAGCAGGCCGAGCGACGGCGGGCAGTCGAGGACGACGAAGGCGTACCCGTCGAGGTGCGGGCGCAGCGCGTGCCGCAGCCGCACCGCGCGATCGTCCGCGTCGACCAGCTCGAGCTCCGCCGCGACGAGGTCCTGGGTCGCGGGCACCACGTCGAGCAGCGGCACCTCGGTCGCGACGACCGCCTCCTTCAGCGTCGCCCGCCCGATCATGACGTCGTAGAGGGACAGCTCGAAGCTCCCGCGCCGCACGCCGACGCCGCTCGACGCGTTCCCCTGCGGATCGCAGTCGACGAGCAGGGTACGGCGCTCCGCCGCGGCGAAGCTCGCGGCCAGGTTGACCGAGGTCGTGGTCTTGCCGACGCCCCCCTTCTGGTTGGCGACGGCAAAGACGACAGGCGAAGGCTTGGGGGCGGCGCCGGGCTTGCCGGGCGCGCCCCCCTCGTTGGGCGATGGCATCGTGCTGTGTCGCGTCCGACCCGGCTGCTTACACGACCCCCATCGGCACGTCGAGAGATGCGGCGCCTCGGCCTGCACGTTCGACCGGACGCGCGCGTCCGGCCCTGCGCGGGTTCGCTCGCCGGATTGTTGGCCTGAACGGCGGGGGTGTATACAGTGCCCCACATGTCGCTTGATGTGGTCAAGGGTGAGCGCGCGGCGCGGCTGTCGATCCGCGGGCGCGGCTCGAGGCGGGGCCGCTGCTTCGGCCTCGGTGGGGCGCTGCTGGCTTGCGGCGACTCCGGCCCTGTCGACCGTGTCCTTGCCCGCGCGTTCTGGTGCGACGGGCGCGCGCCTTCGTTGCTCGCGCCTGCGCAGGTCCTAGTGCTTTCGCCTTCGCTTCAACGCAGGTCGGCGACCGGCTCGCCCCGTCGTCTGCCCTCGACGCGCGTCGAGGGGCAGCGCTGACCGCCCCTGGATCCACGGACGTGACGCCCAGCTTCGCCGAGCGGACCGACGCCCCGACGTCGCCTCGGCACATGTGAGGAGGACAGATGCCGCTTCCCAAATCGTATCAGAACTTTGCCGAGTTCGAGCGGGAGATTCTGCGCCCGAACCGTGTGGGCTTCTCGCTCGAGGACATCGTCGAGGACGAGGGATCCTTCGACGCTGAGCTCGATTTCGAGAAGGACCCCTTCGACGTCTCGGACGACGACTGAGCGCGGCCGGTGCGTCGCGGACGGGCCTCGTCGCTCCCGCGCCCCGCTGAGCCGCGACGCCGTCGACGACGGCGCGCCGCGCGGCGATGCACATCAGCTTGCACGATCCCTCCCGGGATCCGAGCCCCGGCGGCCGCCTCTCCGCCGGGGCTCCTTTTTTTCAAGCAGCGTCCTGTCGCTCGTCTTGACCCCCCCGGCGACGCGTGGCACGAGTGCCGCCTTCGAAAAGAACGCCATGCAAGTCAACGTCGAAAAGCTTTCTCCCGTGCTGATGGAGTTTCAGGTGGAGGTCCCCGCGGACCGCGTCCGGAGCGAGGTCGACAAGGCCTATACGGCGCTCCAGCGGACGGCCCGGGTCCGGGGCTACCGGCCTGGCAAGGCGCCGCGCCAGGTGCTCGCGCACCTCTACGGCGGCCGCATCCACGCCGATGTCGCCCAGCGGCTCGTGGACGCCACGCTGAACCAGGCGCTCGCCGACAAGCAGGTGCAGCCCCTGTCCCAGCCGGCCATCGCGCCCACCGAGCTCCGCCCCGACGACACGTTCTCCTACAAGGCGCGCTTCGAGGTCCGCCCCGACATCGCCGAGGTGAAGTGGGAGGGCTTCGAGGTGAAGCGCCCCTCGACCACGCCGTCCGAGGAGATGATCGACGCCGAGCTCACCGCCCTGCGGCGCGAGCACTCGACGCTGCAGGCGCCCGAGCCCGAGCGCCCCGCGGCCAAGGGCGACATGGCGACGATCTCCTTCACCCTGGAGATCGGCGGCGCGCTGCGCGACACGAAGGAGCAGGAGATCGAGACCGAGCTCGGCAGCGGCCAGGTCTTCAAGGAGATCGAGGACGCCCTCCTCGGGATGACGCCCGGCCAGGCGAAGGACGTCCAGGTCACGTTCTCCGAGCAGCACTCGAACGCGGACCTCCGTGGCAAGGAGGCGACCTTCCACATCACGCTGAAGGACCTGCGCGAGCGCATCTTCCCGGAGGTCGACGACGAGTTCGCGAAGGACTGCGGCGAGGAGAGCCTCCCCGCGCTCCGCGAGTCGGTGCGCAAGAAGCTCGAGAAGGAGCTGACGCAGCGGGCGAGCGACGCCGTCGCCGAGCAGCTCGTGATCGAGCTCTGCAAGGCGAACCCGATCCCGGTCCCGCCGTCGCTCGTCGATCAGCAGGCGCAGCTCGCCGAGCGCGAGCTGCTCGCGACGGCGCGCCGGCAGGGGCAGCGCATCGATCCGACGCCGGAGTTCCGCGCGCGCGTGCGGCTCGACGCCGAGATGAAGGTGCGCGCGGGCCTGGTCATGGCCGAGATCGCGAAGGCGAAGCAGGTCAAGATCACCGAGGCCGATCTCGAGAAGGGCTACGAGGAGCTCGCCGAGCAGACGGGCAAGAACGTGGCGAAGATCAAGGCCGAGTACCGCGAGCCCCAGAAGCGCGAGCTCTTCGCCGGGATGATCCTCGAGGACAAGATCCTCGACATCATCGAGGCCGCGGCGAAGGTCGCCGAGGCGGACCCGACGCAGCAGCCCAGCGGCGCCTGATCTACCCCGGCCGGCGACGGCCGATCAGCGCTCGGCGCGGCGCCCTCGTGGCGCCGCGCGGCCCTCCTCCGACGACATCGATCACGTCCAGCGCGCTGCGCGCCGGCGCGGCGCGCGTTCCGTGCGTTGCCCGGCGAGCGGCCGACGATTCCGGTAACCTCGGGCGCGTTCGGTCTTGCGATCGGACGCAGTCTGGCCCAGGAGTAGAGCCCCTGCCGCGCGGCAGGAAACCCCCCGGAGCACCGGATGACCCGACGAGTCGAAACCCGCACCCAAGCCATCGAGTTTCTCGAACGCGAGAAGGCCTACATCCTCCCGACGGTCACGGAGGTGACCCACCGCGGCGAGCGGGAGTGGAACATCTTCAGCCGCCTCCTCAAGGATCGCATCGTCTTCATCGGCACGGAGATCGATGACTTCGTCGCGAACGCCGTGATCGCGCAGTTCCTCTTCCTCGAGAGCGAGGATCCCGAGAAGGAGATCCAGGTCTACATCAACAGCCCGGGCGGCGTGGTGACCTCGGGGCTCGCGATGTACGACACGATGCAGTACGTGCGTTGCCCGGTGTCGACGATGTGCATCGGCCAGGCCGCGTCGATGGGCGCCGTGCTGCTCGGCGCGGGCCGCAAGGGTCGGCGCTTCGCGCTGCCGCACGCGAGGATGATGATCCACCAGCCGCTCGGCGGCGCGCGCGGCCAGGCGACGGACATCGAGATCCAGGCGCGCGAGATCAAGAAGATCAAGGAGACGCTGATCGACATCCTCGTCGACGCCACCGGCAAGAACCGGGACGAGCTGGCGAAGGACATCGAGCGCGACTTCTACCTGAGCGCGACGCAGGCCAAGGAGTACGGCCTGATCGACGAGGTCTTCCCGAAGCGGAACAAGTAGGTGCCCGCGCCCCCTCGGCTGGCGGGCGTGCTGTGGCGGAGGGCCGGCGCGGAGCGGCGTCGCGCTGCGGCGCGACGTCGCGCCGCGTGGCGCCTGCGCGCCGCGCAGCGACGCCACGCCGTCGGCGGCGCGCAGGCGCGCGGGGCTGCCCGGCGCTGCACGGTCGCGCGAGGCGGGCGCTGCACGGTCGCGCAGCGCGCGGCAGCGTCAGCCGATGCGCCCCCGCTGCCCTCGCCCGATCCTTTGCTTGCCCCGCAGCGCACGGTCTCATCCCCGGCTCGCGCCGGGGCGCCATCGGGCGATTCCCTGACTTCGGCCACAGGCTGGAGACCACCCCCGTTAGCTTGCGACGGTACGGGCACCGGACTAGAATCCGAGCGCGGCGTTTGGCTGCGCATCGCTGAAAATCCAGGGGACGGTGGAAGCCGCGCCCCTCTCAAGTTGGCGGGGCCGCGACGGCGGAACCCCACCTCTCGTTGAAGCGGCAGCGTCGGCAGACCGCACTGAGGGTCGAAGTGGAGCGAAGGCGGGACGATCACTCGAATGGCAATCTAAGCTGCTCTTTCTGCGGCAAGTCGCAGAAAGAGGTGAAGAAGCTCATCGCGGGCCCCACGGTGTACATCTGTGATGAGTGCATCGGGCTCTGCAATGACATCATCGCGGAGGAGGTCGAGAAGGACGAGCCGTACGCGGGGTCGACCCCGGTGCCCAAGCCCGCCGACATCAAAGCGACGTTGGATGAGTACGTCGTCGGCCAGAACCGCGCCAAGAAGATCCTCGCTGTCGCGGTGCACAACCATTACAAGCGTATCGACAGCCGGGTCTCCTCCGACGACGTGGAGCTGTCCAAGTCGAACATCCTCCTGCTGGGCCCGACGGGCTCGGGCAAGACGCTCCTCGCGCAGACGCTCGCCAAGATCATCAACGTCCCCTTCGCCATCGCGGACGCGACGACGCTGACCGAGGCCGGCTACGTCGGCGAGGACGTCGAGAACATCATCGTCCAGCTCCTCCAGAACGCGGACCACGACGTCGAGCGCGCGCAGCGCGGCATCGTCTACATCGACGAGATCGACAAGATCAGCCGGAAGAGCGACAACCCGAGCATCACGCGCGACGTCTCGGGCGAGGGCGTGCAGCAGGCGCTGCTCAAGATCATCGAGGGGACGATCGCGAACGTCCCCCCGAAGGGCGGCCGCAAGCACCCGCAGCAGGACTTCCTCCAGGTCGACACGACGAACATCCTGTTCATCTGCGGCGGCGCGTTCGTCGGGCTCGATCAGATCATCCAGCGGCGCATCGGCCAGAACACGCTCGGCTTCGGCGCGGACATCAAGGCGAAGAAGGATTTCAAGCTGGGCGATCTGCTCAGCGTCGTTCAGCCGGAGGACCTCCTCAAGTTCGGGCTCATCCCGGAGTTCATCGGGCGCCTGCCGGTGGTGGCGACGCTCCACGAGCTCAACGAGGAGGCGCTCATCGACATCCTCACGAAGCCGAAGAACAGCCTGGTGAAGCAGTACCAGAAGCTCTTCGAGATGGACGGGGTGAAGGTCAAGTTCACCCGGGGCGCGCTCGTGGCGGTGGCCCGCCAGGCGCTCGAGAGGAACAGCGGCGCGCGCGGCCTGCGCGCCATCCTCGAGTCGGCGATGCTCGACATCATGTACGACGTCCCGTCCCGCACCGGGATCAAGGAGGTCGTCGTGAGCGAGGACGTGATCGTGAAGCACGAGCCGCCGCTCATCGTGTACACGAAGGAGGCGGAGCTCGCGTAGCGCTTGCTCCGGGGGGCGCGGCCCAGGGCGCTCGGCGAGAAGCCGGCGCCGGACCGAAGCGCGCCTCGCCCCCACAACCCCCCTTCCAGCATGCCGGCGCCGCGCGCGTCCTCACGGGACGCGGGCCGATCCGGCCGAAGTTCAGCAGTAGACCAGGAAACTCGTGACAACCGAGGCGGGGCTGCCCCGGCCTCCTGACACTCCCGGAAAGACGGCGGATGTTCTTCAAGAACGACAGTGATCGCGGCAAGAACGCACCCGAGCGCGGGATCGTCCCGTTGCTCCCGCTACGCGACATCATCGTCTTTCCCCATATGGTCTCCCAGCTCTTCGTCGGGCGCGAGCGCAGCATCGCCGCGCTCGACGAGGCGATGAACCGCGGCAAGGAGATCTTCCTCGCCGCGCAGCGAAACGCGAAGACGAACGACCCGACGCCGGACGACATCTTCGGCGTGGGCTCGGTCGGCGCGATCATGCAGCTCCTTCGCCTGCCGGACGGGACCGTGAAGGTCCTGATCGAGGGCAAGCGCCGGGCGCGCATCCGCCGTTACGTCCAGAGCGATGCGTACTTCCTGATCGAGTACGACGAGATCATCGAGAGCTCGGTCTCGAGCGTCGAGGTCGAGGCGCTGATGCGCTCGGTCCAGTCGACGTTCGAGATGTACGTCAAGCTCAACAAGAAGATCCAGCCCGAGGTCCTGATGGCGGTGCAGGCCATCGACGAGGCCTCGAGGCTCGCCGACACCATCATCGCCAACCTGCCGACCATCAAGCTGACGGACCGGCAGGCGCTGCTCGAGATGGAGGAGCCGCAGAAGCGGCTCGAGCGTCTCATCGAGCTGATGCAGGCCGAGATCGAGATTCTCCAGGTGGAGAAGAAGATCCGGAGTCGCGTCAAGAAGCAGATGGAGAAGACGCAGAAGGAATACTATCTCAACGAGCAGATGCAGGCCATCCAGAAGGAGCTGGGTGGCGGCGAGCGCGACGAATTCAAGAACGAGATCCAGGAGATCGAGGAGGCCCTCAAGACCAAGCGGATGAGCAAGGAGGCCGCCGCCAAGGTCAAGAAGGAGCTCAAGAAGCTGAAGATGATGCACCCCACGAGCGCCGAGGCGACCGTGGTGCGCAACTACATCGACTGGATCCTGGAGCTCCCCTGGTACGACAAGAGCGAGGAGCGTTATGACCTCGTGGAGGCCGAGCGCATCCTCGACGAGGATCATTACGGGCTGAAGAAGATCAAGGAGCGGATCCTCGAGTACCTCGCGGTCCAGGCGCTCACGAAGAAGCTCAAGGGCCCGGTGCTCTGCTTCGTTGGCCCGCCCGGCGTCGGCAAGACGAGCCTGGCGAAGTCGATCGCGCGCGCGACGGGGCGCAAGTTCGTGCGGCTGTCGCTCGGCGGCGTGCGCGACGAGGCGGAGATCCGCGGCCACCGGCGGACGTACATCGGCGCCCTCCCTGGCAAGCTGATCCAGTCGCTCAAGAAGGTCGGGACGAACAACCCTGTCTTCCTGCTCGACGAGGTCGACAAGATGTCGACCGATTTCCGCGGCGATCCGGCGGCGGCGTTGCTCGAGGTGCTCGATCCGGAGCAGAACCACACCTTCAACGACCATTACCTGGATCTCGACTACGACCTCTCCGACGTGATGTTCATCACGACGGCGAACACGCTGTCTGGCATCCCGGTGCCGCTCCAGGACCGCATGGAGGTCATCCAGCTCTCGGGCTACACGGAGTTCGAGAAGCTGAACATCGCGGTGAAGTACCTCGTTCCCAGGCAGCGCAAGGAGTGCGGCCTCGAGGACGTGTCGCTCGATTTCACGGAGGGGGCGCTCCGGACGATCATCCACCACTACACGAAGGAGAGCGGCGTGCGCTCGCTGGAGCGCGAGATCGCGAGCGTGTGCCGCAAGGTGGCCCGGAAGGTCGTGTCGGACGGCAAGGACAAGCCGATCGAGGTCGTCGCGAAGAGCATCCCGAAGTACCTCGGCGTGCCCAAGTACCGGCTCGGCAGGCGCGAGGAGCGCGACGAGGTGGGGCTCGTGAACGGCCTGGCCGTGACCAACGTCGGCGGCGATCTGCTCCCGGCCGAGGCGACGGTGGTCCCGGGCAAGGGCAAGCTCGTGATCACGGGGTTGCTCGAGAAGGGGATGGAGGAGAGCGGGCACGCGGCGATGAGCTACGTGCGCTCGCGCCTCGACCGGCTCGGGCTCGAGGCGGACGTCTACCAGAAGGTCGACGTTCACATTCACTTCCCCGACTTCGTCCGGAAGGACGGGCCGAGCGCCGGCGTCACCATGGTGACAGCGCTCGTGAGCGCGCTGATGAAGGTGCCCGTCCGGCGCGATCTCGCGATGACGGGCGAGATCACCCTGCGCGGCCGCGTGATGCCGATCGGCGGGCTCAAGGAGAAGCTGCTCGCCGCCCACCGCGGGGGCATCAAGACCGTGATCCTTCCGAAGGAGAACCGGAAGGATCTCCGGGACGTGCCGCGGCGGGTGCTCAAGTCGCTGCGGCTCGTGCTCGTGGAGCACGTCGACGACGTGCTCCGGGAAGCGCTCATGCTGCCCGACCCCAACGCGGTCTTCGGGCCCCCGAAGGACGTCCTGGAGTACCGGGACGGCGAGCTCGTCACCGAGGAGGCGCCGGCCAAGGCGCCGCCGGCCCCGGCGGGCGAGCCGACGCCGGCCGCGCCGCCCGCCGCCTGAGCGGCGTGCGAGCGGGAGCACGCCGCTGGACGGATAGGCTGGCGGCGGGCGCCGAGACGCACTAGCTGGCGTCGCGATGATTCGACGCGCACTGATTTCGGTATCCGACAAGACGGGATTGCTCCCGCTGGCCAGGCGGCTCGCGGACAAGGGTGTGGAGATCCTCTCGACCGGGGGGACGCAGCGGGCGCTCCAGGAGGCCAGCGTGCCGGTCGTCGGCGTGGAGGCCTATACCGGCTCTCCCGAGGTGATGGATGGCCGGGTGAAGACGCTCCACCCCAGGGTGCACGGCGGCATCCTGATGCGCGGCGCGATCGACGACGAGGACCTCGGCCGGCTCGGGGGCGCGCCGATCGACCTCGTGGTCTGCAACCTCTACCCGTTCGAGGCGACGGTCCGGAAGCCCGGGGTCACGCACGCCGAGATCATCGAGAACATCGACATCGGCGGTCCGTCTATGGTGCGGAGCGCGGCCAAGAACCACGCCCGCGTGGCGGTGGTCGTCGACCCGGCCGACTACGACGCTGTGCTCGGCGAGCTCGACAGGGCAGGTGAGGTGTCGAGCGCCACGCGCCGCCGGCTCGCCACGAAGGCGTTCGCGCACACGGCGGCCTACGACGGGATGGTGGCCGGCTATCTCTCCTCGCTGCCGGAGGAGGGCGAGCCGAACGCCGCGGAGCGCGAGGCGTATCCGCGCTTCCTGACGCTTGCCCTCGAGCGTGCCTATCCGCTCCGGTACGGCGAGAACCCGCACCAGTCGGGCGCCTTCTACCGCGAGCGGGGCGCGGCCGCGGGGTCGCTCGCGCTCGCGGAGTCGCTGGGCGCGGGCGGGAAAGAGCTGTCGTTCAACAACCTCGTCGACGTGGACGCGGCGTTCGAGGCGGTGCGGGAGTTTACCCAGCCCGCCGCCGTCGTGGTGAAGCACACGAACCCGTGCGGCGTCGCGACGGCCGACGACCTCGCGACCGCCTACCGGACGGCGCGCGAGGCCGACGCCGTGAGCGCCTTCGGCGGGATCGTCGCGCTGAACCGCGAGGTCGACCGCGCGGCCGCCGAGGTGCTGATCGAGACGTTCCTGGAGTGCGTGATCGCTCCTGCCTACACCCCTGACGCGGTCGAGGTGCTCCGGACCAAGAAGAACCTCCGGGTGCTCGCGACCGGCGCGCTCCTGCCCGCGGACCACCGGGAGCTGACGTTCAAGCGCGTCGGCGGGGGCCTCGTGGTCCAGGCCCGGGACGCGACCGCGGCCGGCGAGGTCCGCGGCGGCAAGGTCGTGACGAAGCGGGCGCCCACGGAGCGGGAGATCGAGGCGCTCGAGCTCGGCTGGCGGGTGTGCAAGCACGTGAAATCCAACGCGATCGTGCTCGCGGTGCCCGGGAGCACGGTCGGCGTCGGCGCCGGGCAGATGTCCCGGGTCGAGAGCGTGCGCATCGCCTGCAGCAAGGCGGGCGAGCGGGTTCGCGGGAGCGTCCTCGCGTCGGACGCCTACTTCCCGTTCCCGGACGGCCTGCAGGTCGCCGCCGAGCACGGGATCACCGCTGTCGCGCAGCCCGGAGGCAGCGTGAGGGACGCGGAGGTCATCGCGGCTGCCGACGCGGCGGGGGTCGCGATGGTGTTCACCGGGACGCGGCACTTCCGTCACTGAGCCGCCCTGGCACCGGCCCATCCCCCCGGGGGCGAGATCCCCGGCCGGGGAAGGCGCTCGGCGTGGCGCCCTCGTGGCCGCGCGCGCGGCGCTTCCATGCTCGCAGAAAAGTTGACCTTTGGTCCTTGACTGTGATGATGGTCAACGCTGCGCCTGGGCAAAGCGCTGTGCGCGGCGTGAAGGAGCGAGCTGTGGGCGGAATCAGCGAGACGTGCAGCGTGTGCGGGACCGGATTCGAGGTCCAGTTCCGGTACCAGATGGAGGAGAAGGACGGCGGCTTCTCCTTCTTCTGCTCGCAGAAATGCCTGGAAAAGAGCCAGCTCGGCGGGGAGGCCGGCGCCGCGCTCGCCACGTGCGATGCGTGCGCAAAGCGCTTCACCCCGCATCTCGTGTCGCAGGTGCTCTATGTCGCCGGGCGGCGGCACTACGCGTGCTCGCTGGGGTGCCGGACGCAGCTCGTGCGCGAGGCGAAGGGGGTCCGGCTCGGCGACATCGCGGCGGCGGCGGTGGCGCCGGCGCCGGCGGAAGGACTGCCGTCGACCCGCCGCGAGGTGCCAGCGGCGGGGGGCGCCGGCGCCGCTGCCGAGGCGAGCGAGCCGGCGGCTGCCGAGCGGGCCGGCCGGCCCGGCGCGCCGGGAACGGCCGCGGCGCTGGCCGCCGCCCCGGTCGCGCCGGCGGTGCGCCCGGCGGATGCACGGGGGCAGCAGGGGGCGGTCGCGGTGCCCCTGTCGCCAGCCGGGGGTGCGAAGCGGGCGGCGCAGCCGCCGCAGCGTCCGACCGGGGTGCCCCGGTGCCTCGCGGTGTTCAACCACAAGGGCGGCACCGGCAAGACGACCACGGCCGTGAGCGTCGCGGCCGGGCTCGCGGCGCGCGGCAAGCGGGTGCTGCTCGTCGACACCGACGCGCAGGGGAACGTCTCCGTGTCGCTCGGCGCCGGCGCGGAGCGATCGCTCTATCACGTGCTCGTGATGGGGCTCCGGGTCGCGGACGCGATCAAGACGGTGCGCCCGAACCTGGATCTCCTGCCGTCCAACGAGACGCTGGCGGCCGCGGAGCTCTACCTGGCCGGGCGCCAGAACCGCGACCGTGTGCTCTCGGACCGGCTCTCCGCCGCGGCGGCCGACTACGACTACGTGGTCCTCGACTGCTCGCCGAGCCTCTCGCTGATGAACCAGAACGCGCTGGTGCTCGCGGACAGCGTGCTGGTCCCGGTCGCGTGCGATTACCTGTCGCTCGTCGGTGTCCGGCAGGTGATCAAGACGGTGAAGAACGTGAACGCGCTGCTGCACCACCCGGTGCAGATATGGGGCGTGCTTCCGACGTTCTTCGACGGTCGCGCGAAGATCGCGCGCGAGGCGGTGAGCACGATGACGCAGCACTTCGGGGAGCGCTGCCTTCCGCCGATCCGCCAGGCCATCAAGGTGAAGGAGGCACCCGCGCAGGGCCAGACGATCTTCGAGTATGCGCCGGGCACCCCGGCGGCGGACGATTACCTCGCGGTGGTCGACCGCATCATCGAGAGCCGCGAGCGCGGCGCGACCGGATCCGACGCCGGCGCGGCGCGCGATCAGGGGTCGTGGAGCACCGAACGGCCGGGCGCTGCGTTGGCGGGCGCATGAGGGACCCGCGAACGCGGAGTCCCGCAGGATGAAGGGACCCGCGAACGCGGAGTCCCGCAGGATGAAGGGACCCGCGAACGCGGCATCCCGCAGGATGAAGGGACCCGCGACGCGGGATTCCACAGGATGAAGGGACCCGCCGACGCGAGGTCTCACCGGGGATGGAGCGGGCAGGGAGCTGGAGGAAGCAATGAAGAGCGAAGGCGATCTCGGGGGCGCCGCGCGGGCGCTGCTCGATCGCGACGAAGTGGAAGGTGTTCTGTCCGGGGCATTCTATACGCCCGCGGAAGCGCCTCGTTCGCGCGCGAAGACCCGGACGACCGGCGCCGGCGCCGCGTCCGAGCCGGGGGCAGCGCCACCCGAGAGACCGCAGCACTACAAGGTCATCTGCATCTCGATGTACACCGAGGATCTCGGGCGCCTGGACGAGATGGTCAGCGCGCTCAAGGCGCGCGGGATGACGAAGGCCAACCGGAGCGCGTTGATCCGTCACGCCCTCTCCCAGGTGGACCTCGACAAGATCCCGAAGGGGATCTAAGTCAGCTTTTCAGGGGGACCTCCACGCCGTCCCACACGAAGTTCACGCCGGCTGTTCCAGCATCGGCCGCGAGCGCCGCAGCGTCCCCTGGCGGCGCTCCGGCAGTACGGTGGTGGTGGAGCCATCCCGGCTTCTCGCGATCCGGCGCGCGCCGGAGAAGACCGCCCTGGAGCGTCAGCGTCCACGGCACCGTGTCGCAGCGCGTCTTGCCCCGGCGATCGCGTCGGCGGCACGCGGCGTGCTAGTATCGCGAGCGGTCGAGGCCTATACCGACGAGAGGGAACATGAACCAGAACTACGTAGGATACGGGGCCCGGTCTTCGGCCATCCGTGCCGGCGCCGATTCGCGCGAGCGCTTCCTCGTGCGAACGTACAATCACCTGTTCGGGGCGATCGCCCTCTTCGCGGCGATCGAGGTCGCGCTCTTCAAGACCGGCGCCGCCTTGGTCATCGCCCGGGCGATGATCGGCACGAGCTGGTTGCTGGTGCTCGGGGGGTTCATGCTCGTGAGCTGGCTGGCCAGCCGCGCCGCGCACACCTCCATGTCGAAGCCGGTGCAGTACGCCGCGCTGCTCGGCTACGTGCTCGCGCAGGCGATCATCTTCGTGCCGCTCCTCTTCATCGCGGACAGGGTCGCCCCCGGCGCCATCCAGAGCGCCGGGCTCGCCACCATGGCCGGCTTCGCGGGCCTCACCGCGATCGCGTTCGTGACCCGCAAGGACTTCTCCTTCCTGGGCGCGCTCCTTCGCTGGGGCGGCATCTGCGCGCTCGTCCTCATCGCGGCCGGCGCGCTGTTCGGCTTCGAGCTCGGCACGTTCTTCAGCGTCGCCATGGTCGCGTTCGCCGGTGCTGCGATCCTCTACGACACCTCGAACATCCTCCACCACTTCCCCGAGGACCGGTATGTCGGCGCCGCGCTCGAGCTCTTCGCGTCCGTCGCCATGCTGTTCTGGTACATCCTCCGCCTCTTCACCAGCTCCCGCGACTGAGCGGCACGCACCCGCTTCGGATACGGGCCCACCTCGACGTTTTCGGTGCTCGGCGTGCGGGAGCACGCCTGCGCGCCGAAAACGCCGATCTGGGCCCGTCTCCTGTGCGGGTGCGCGCCGCTCGGCGTGGCGGATACCGGAGCGCGCGGCTCGGCGTGGCGGACACCGGGGCGCGCCGCTCGGCGTGGCGGATGCCGGAGCGCGCCGCTCGGCGTGGCGTTGGCCGGACGGGAACGCTTGCGCGGTGGGGCGGGCCGGGGTCTCATGCGGTCCGAGGAGCGGCTGTGAGGAAGATTTCGTGCGCGCTCGTGGGGCTCGGGGTTGTTCTCGCAGCGTGCCGGGGGGGTGACGCGGAGAAGAAGGGCGAAACGGCCGTCGCCGTGAGCGGCGCGGCGGAGGCCGAGATCATCGCGCGGCCGCTCTCGCTGAGAGGCGTCAGCCTCGCGGGGGCGGAGTTCGCGGTCGACCCGTTCGGCAAAGGCACGCTCCCAGGTACCCCGGGCGTCCACTACACCTACCCGGATCCCGCGTTCTCCAAGGGATACACGTCCGCGGATTACTTCCTCAGCAAGGGGATGAACACCTTCCGGGTGCCGTTTCGCTGGGAACGACTGCAGCCCGCGCGCAACCAGCCGCTCAACGCAGCAGAGCTGAACCGGCTGAAGACGACCGTCAACAACCTGGTCGCCAAGGGCGCCTACGTGGTGCTCGATGTGCACAACTACGGCCGCTATGGAACCGGTGTCCTCGGCGCGGAGATCCCGATCGCGGATTTCGCCGAGTTCTGGGGGCGGGTGGCCGTCGAGTTCAAGGGCAACACGAAGGTCGTGTTCGCCCTCATGAACGAGCCGCACGACATGCCGACCGAGCCGTGGATCGAGGCGGCCAACGCCGCGATCGTCTCGATCCGCAGCACCGGGGCGACGAACCTCATCATCGTCCCCGGCAACGGATGGTCCGGGGCGCACAGCTTCGACGCGACCTTCTACGGAACATCGAACGCCGAGGCGCTCGTCAAGATCGTCGACCCGAAGCAGGTCGTCGCGTTCGAGGTCCACCAGCACCTCGACGACGATTCCTCCGGAGAATCGCCCAGTTGCGTCAGCGAGACCGTCGGGGTGGAGCGCCTGAAGGGGTTCACGGCGTGGCTCAGGAAGCACGGGAAGAAGGGGTTTCTCGGCGAGTTCAGCGGCGGGGCGAGCGCGGTATGCCTGAAGGCCATCGCCAACGTCGTGATCTACCTCGAGCAAAACAAGGACGTTTACGTGGGCTGGACCTACTGGGCGGCAGGGCCCTCCTGGAAGGACTATTTCACGTCGCTCGAGCCGCGAGATGGCGCGGACACGCCGCAGATGATCTCGCTGCAAGCGCACCTGTCGGCGTCGGTCCGGTAGCCGGGGGGCCCCCTCCGGGGCCCGCTGTCGCTCCCCTCAGGATCCGAAGAGGCCCTGCGCCGCGCGCACCAGAGAGAAGAGCAGCAGGCCCGCCAGCGCGACGACGCCCGCCACCACGATCAGCAGCCCTGCATAGAAGCCGGCATCCGAGGGGCGCGCGCCGCCCTGGCCCCGCGCGGCGAGGTGCGACCGCAGGAGGTCGAGGTTGCGCGCGTTCGCCTTGTAGGCCGCGTCGAAGAGGTCACCGAGGAGGGGGATCATGCCGATCAGCGCCTCGAGACCCACGTTGAGCATCATGCGCAGCAACGTCGAGGCGGGGAGGCGGTACCGCGTCGCCGCGAGGATGATGTACATCGAGAGCCCGAAGCCGATGAGATCTCCGACGCCCGGGATCAGCCCGATCACCGCGTCGTAGCCGACCCGGTAGCCGACGCCCGGGATGCGAATGGCGTTGTCCAGAAACTGACCGAGCGCGTTCAGGCGCCTCAGCCGTTCATCCTCGACGTCAACGGTCCTGAGCGCGGCGATGGGGGTCACGGGCATGGCGGACCGTTCTCCGGGGTGCAAGGTGAAGATTCTCAGGTAATGCACCTCCCGCGCCCATTCAACCGCGATGCCGGAGGACCTGCGGACAGGCCGTCGCTCGGGTCCGCAACTTTCCGGTTCCGGACATCGCGACGAAGCGGATGGACGCAGGGCGCTCCACGCCGCCGGAGAGCGGTGCCCCGGCTCACCGCGAGGGGGACGGGCCGGCGCGCTGCGGGCGGAGGTCGTTCAGGAGCGCTCCACGTCCCCCGGACGGAGAGCGCGCACGCCAACCGGGGCATATGCGTTGCTAGTGCCGGTCGTCATGGCGACAGCAACGTTTTTTGGAGGCGCCCGGCGGCCCAGCTCCTCGGAGATCGTTCTCCTCGGGCAGGCCGCAGGGCTCGGGCTGGTGACCGGGATGCGTTCCATGCTGGGCGTGAGGATCCTCGCGTCCAGCGCTCGGCGCGGCGCGTTCGACGGGCAGAGCGGGAGCTTCTGGCGCGCGCTCCGCTCGCCGACAGCGCAGCGCGTGATGAGCGTGCTCGCGGGCGGAGAGCTCCTGATGGACAAGCTGCCCTCCGCGCCGAGCCGCCTCTCGACAGGGCCGCTGAGCGGGCGCCTCGTGATCGGAGCGCTCCTCGGCGCCGCGGTGGGCGCCCAGAGCCCCGAGAAGAACCTGCGCGTCGCCGGCGCGGTGGTGGGCGCCGTGGCAGCCGCGGTGGGGGCGCTCGTCGGCAACCGCGCCCGCGCGTGGATGGACCGCGGGACGCGCGTTCCCGCCCCGGTCGGAGCCATGATCGAGGATGCCATCGCCTTCGGCCTGGGCGCGGTGATTGCCCGCCGCTGAGCAGGCGCATGCGCTCCAGCGCCCGCAGGGAGCTTCCGGCCCGCGCGCACGTCGCTTCCTGCCACAGCGGGGCGCCGCTGCCGTTGCGGTCACGGCGCCGCGATGCATGCTGGCGCCCGACATGCCGCTGAGGCCGCGCGCTCCCCTCCGCCGCCCTGGACTGCGCCTCGCCCTGGTCGGCGCGGCCAGCGCGCTCCTCGGCGCGCTGGGCGAATCCCCGGCGCGCGCCCAGGGAAGATACGAGTCCGCGCTGCTCGGCGGGCGATCCGCGCTCCTCGGGAGCACAGGGGTCGTGCTCGGCGTCGACGGCGCGGCGCCCTTCCTGAACCCGGCGACGATCGTCCGCATCGAGGACCGCAACATCGCGTTCTCGTCGTCGTTCTTCCGCTACGCGCATCGAACGCTGGAGGCGTGGCACCAGCCAGGCCCGGTCGACGCCGAGCGGTACGGGGACCTCCGGCTCGACCGGACGACGGTGACCGACCAGGGCCTGAGCACCCTCCCGGACGCGACCTGCTACTTCTTCGACCTGAGGAGCGGCGCGCGAGACGGGAATTCGGCGCGGGTGCCTGTCGGCCGCCAGACCCTCGCCGCGTGCCTCGCGAAGACGGAAGAGAGCGAGTTCGGGTTCGACGCGCTCGGGTTCTCGGGGGAGTCGGCCGCGCGCCGCGTGACCCAGGCGCAGACGCTCCGCTACAGGTGGGGGCGCTACAGCGCCGGCCCGTCGTGGAGCTACAGCGTCAACGACCGCCTCGCCGTGGGCGCCTCGCTCTCGGTCGTACGCACGCGTTACACGAGCTCGCTCAGCATCTCGAGCATCGTGGAGGACACGGGTACGGGCGCGGCCAGCAGCACGACGTACCAGACGGCGCTCTCGGGAGACTCCTGGGACCTCCTCGCGCACCTCGGGGCGACGTACCGGCTGACCCGGGTGTTCTCGGCCGGGATCAGCGTGAGGACGCCCAGCGTTCACGTCTTCGACTCCTTCGACGCGAGCTACCAGGACACGCTCGCGACAGGGACGGCGGCGGTGCGCCACTGGTCCGGCACGGGGGAGTTCGTGGCGCCCTCGCCGGCCCGCGTGGCCGTGGGCGCGAGCGCGGAGTGGAGCAGGCTGCGGCTGGAGCTCGACGGCTTCTTCTACATGGGCCAGCGGGAGTTCGCGCGCATCGCCGCCGATCGGGAGGAGATCGCGATGGAGGCGGGGACGGTGACGAGCCGACGGCAGAGCCGGTTCGGCGTCGTCGAGGCGGCGGCGCCCATGGTCAACGTGGGGCTCGGCGCCGAGGTGTTCCTCACGCGCGATCTCAGCCTGGCGAGCGGCGTCGTCACGGATTTCAACGCGCTGTCCAGCCTGCGAGGCCCCCTGTCCATCGAGTCGAGGCTCTTCCTCGAGCGGATGAGCGGCGTGCACGCGGCGCTCGGTCTGGTGTCGTATACGCGGTACGGCGATCTCGTGTTCGGCGCGCGCTTCGATTACGCCGCGGGGCAGATGGCGGCGGTCAACACCTTCGCGTCCCCCGTGCGGCTGGACCCGATCGACTGCCGCGAGTTCGGCGCGACCCTGGTGCTCGCCGGGCGGATCAGCCTGCGCACGGTGGAGAACGTGGCGCGCGAGATCGGGGACGCCGTGGAGGGCTCGGCCGCCGCGCCCTCGGAGCGAGGCGCGCCGCGGGAACCGATGCGGGAGCCGGCTCAGAAGGACTGAGCGGCGACGCGGCGCTCCCCGCGGCGGAGGGCGAGGGCTCCGGAGCAGGAGCCGCGGCCGCCTCGGGTCACGGCAGATCCGCGGCCGGTGGCGGGCGCGGCGCAGCGCGCGTCACGAGCGGGGCTGCGGCAGGTCGTCCGGCGCGATCGGCGCGATGCGCACCCGCTCCTCGTAGAGCGCGCCGCCCTCGCCGATGTCCGTGGTGCGGGCGCGGATCAGCGCGTTGGCGCAGCGGCCGTCGCGGAGGTGGCCGCCCTTCGGGATCAGCGCCACGTCGCGGCGCTGGGCGGGATCGTGGCGGAGCCGCACCGTCATGGCGCCGACGCGCGACGCGATCCGACAGACGCCGCCGTCGGGCACGCCGCAGGCCGCGTCGGGGTGGACCGTGACGACGGCGGGGCCCTGCTGGGGCCGCGCCCACTGCGACGATTGCGACTTGTCGGTGGAGAGCGCCATGAGGAGCAGCGGGAACTCGCCTGCGTCGGGATCGCCGCGCTCTTCCGGCGCCTCGGTGATCAGGTTGACCCGCCCGCTCGCGGTCGGGAACTTCCGGTCCGCGAACAGCACCTCCGGCGCCAGCGGATTGCGCACCGGCCCGCGCTCCAGCGTCTCGAGGGTGACGCCGAACGGCGCGAGCTTGGGCTCGGTGAGCCGCCGCTTCCAGTCGCGGGCGCTGCCGTCGAGCGCGCCGCCGAGGCCGACGCGCCGCGCGAGCGCCTGCATGATCTCGAGATCGCTCTTCACCCCCTCCGGCGGCGGGACCACGGGCGTGGAGACGCCGAGGTAGTGGTGGCCGTAGGCGCCCAGCACGTCGTCGGCCTCGAGGAGCGTCCTCGTGGGCAGCACGAGGTGGGCGAGCCGCGCGGTGTCCGTGAGGAAGGAGTCGGCGACGACGACGAACTCGCGGGTCGCGAGCGCCTCCGCGACGGCGCCGGAGTCGGGCAGCATCGCGACCGGGTTGCCCGCGGTCACCCAGACGGCGCGGATGGGCGGGTCGCTCATCCCGAGCACCTCCTGCCCGAACAGCGGCTCGCAGACGGTGCGGGGCGCGGCGCGATCGCCCTGGAGCTGCGCGAGATCGAACGCGCCGCGCCGCTTGAAGTAGAACGAGACGCCGCCGCCGGGGACGCCGAGGTTCCCGCTGACGGCCGTGAGCGCGTCGAGGGCGCGCACGATCGCCCCGCCCGAGGTGCGGCGGCCCATGCCCCAGCCGACGAGGATGGCCGTCGGGCGCTCGGCGCCGAGGCGGCGCGCGAGATCGAGCGCGGCGCGCTCGGGCACGTCGGCGTCGCGGCACCACTCAGCCACGGAGCGGCGCTGCGCGAGCGCGCGGAACTCGTCGAGGTGGTCGCAGTAGTCCGCGGCGCGCGGGTCGGTCCACCCCTCGTCGAAGAGCACGCGGGCGACGGCCATGGCGAGCGCGAAGTCGCCGCCTGGACGGGGCTGGTAGAAGGCGCCGCACAGAGAGGCCGTCTTGTGGTGCACCGGATCGATGAGCACGAGCTCCGCGCCGCGCGCCTTCGCCTCGCGCAGCACCGGGAGGGTGTGCGGGCTCGAGGTGAAGACGTTCTTGCCCCAGAGCAGGATGTGCCGGGCGTTCTTCAGGTCGGCGAGGTCGTGGCTGTCCTCCTCGCCGAAATCGGCGAGCTGCGCGGCGTCGCCCGCGCCGGAGCAGATGTCGCCGCGCTTGACCGTGACCGGCCCGAACCGCGCGAAGAGGGCGTCGGGCATCGTCGTGAGCATCCCGAGCGAGCCGCCGCTCCGGTAATGTAAGATGGCGGCCGGGCCCGACTCGCCGCGGATCCGGAGCAGCTGCTCGGCCGCGGTGTCGAGCGCTTCGTCCCACGAGACGGGCGTGAGCTCGCCGCCCTTGCGGAGCAGCGGCGTGGTCAGGCGCTCGGGCGAGTACTGCGTCTCCAGGAAGCGCGACGTCCGGTAGCAGAGGAAGCCTCGCGTGATCGGGTGGTCCGGGTCGCCGCCGAGGCGCACGATGCGGCCATCCTCCACCGTCGCCACGATGCTGCAGGCGTCGGGGCAATCGCGGTTGCAGACGGTCTTGCGGATCTGCTGCATGCCGGGAGCCTAGACCAGGCGGCCATGCGGGGGTATGCCCGCTCGCCGGTCGAGGCTCCCTCCACGGGGGCCTGATGGGGAGACAGCGGGCAGGTGCTAGTCGGCGAGGCGCTCGGGGGCGTACTCGCGGGACTCGTCGCCGGAGACCTCCTGCGCGATGACACGGAGCTGTTCGTAGCGCTCGCGCAGGAGCGACCAGAGGCGATCGCGGATGTCCCTCGAGTCGAGGCGCTCGGGAGGGCGGGTGTTGCTGAGCAGCCACTTCGCGGTGCTGTTGATCCGGGTCACCTCTTCCCTGGTGATCGAGATCCGGCCCTGCACGTGGCCCCACCGGTCCTGGATGAGGTTCGTGATCGTGGCCGCCGCGCTCGCGGGATCGCCGGCGACGAGCGCGCGCCGGACGATGCCGTAGGTCTCCGGGACGATGCCGCGCGGGAAGCACGCCTCGGCCGCGACGATCGTCGGGCGCAGCGCCTCGTAGAGCTGATCGAGCCGCTCGGTCACCTCGGGAGGCGGCGCGCTCTCGGGCTGCATGCGCGTCACCGCGTAGTCGAGCGCCATCGCGAGCTCCGGCAAGCTGCGGATCGCGTCGAAGCGCGACTTCGGCAGCCGGCGCCGGTGGCGCGCCGGATCGCGCGTGACGGACTGGACGGCGCGCCGGACGATCGCGAGCACCCCGGCCGCGTCCCCGCGGAAGGTCTGCACGTTGGCCGCGGGGAGGTCGCTCGCCGGCATCGCGTAGCGCTCGTAGCGCTCGCGCTCGAGGCTCTCGTCGCCCCGGGCGCGCGGATCGACCGGCGGCGGCTCTGCGACCGAGGGGGGGGGCGGCTCGGCCGGCTCCGGCCGCTCCGGGGCCGCCTGCTGCGGCTCGTCCGCGCCGGGGCGCGCTGGTGGGGAGGGCGCCTCGGCGGCGCTCCTCGGCTCATCCGGACCGGGCTCCACCGGCCCGGACGCCGCGCTCTGGGCGGAGCTCTCGGCCTCGAGCGGTGTGGACCGAAGCGCTGGATCCCGCAGCGCCTCGAGGTCGTCTCGCGCACGCGTCATCTCGATCATCGTACGTAAGTCGGCGCGACGGCACAAGATCCGGAGCCGCTGGCGAGCGCCGCTGTCGCCCTGTCGCCGCCCGCTCCGCGCTGTTTCGCGCCGCTCCCCTCGGTTCGCCGCCGGTCCGCTCCGCGCTGCGCCGTCCACGCCTCAGGCGCGGAGCGCATCCCAGAAGGTGCGCAGATCCTCCGAGAGGGGCGCCTCGACGCGCACGCGCTCGCCTGTCACCGGATGGGTGAGCTCCAGCAGCGCGGCGTGGAGGGCGTGACGGTCGAGCTCGAGCGCGCGGCGGTCCTCGTCGGTGAGCACGCCGTCAGCGCCGCGCGCGAACATGCCCTCGTCGGGCCCGTAGAGCTTGTCGCCCACGAGCGGCAGGCCGCTCGACGCCAGGTGGACGCGGATCTGGTGCTGCCGGCCGGTCTCGAGCGTGCACTGGACCAGCGCGTAGCGGCGGCCGGTGAGGGGATCGGCGCGGCGGCCCAGCACCTCGCACGCAGTGGCGGAGGTGAGGCCGCGGCCCGGCGGCGCGACGCGCATCTTGACCTTGTAGCGGCTCGTGGTGTCGAGCTCGAGCGGCAGCTCGACGCGGAAGGTGTCGTGCTCGGGCCAGCCCCAGGTGATCGCGGCGTAGCGCTTGGTGACGCTCGTGCGCTCCTCGAACTGCGCCTTCACCCGCCGATCGGCCTCGGGCGTGCGGCAGAGGAGGAGCACGCCGCTCGTCTCGCGGTCGATCCGGTGGGCGAGGAACAGCCGCTCGCCGGGGCGCGCGGCCTCCATCATCTTGATGACGGTGCTCTTGTGGTACCGCGCCGTGGGGTGCACCGGCAGGCCCGGCGGCTTGTTGACGGCGAGCAGCGCGTCGTCCTCGTGGACGACCGGGATCGGGGTGTCGGGCGCCTGCTCGTCCCACGGCTCGCGCCAGAGGAGGATGCACTGCTCCGGCCGCACGCGGTCGCTGCCGCGCAGGCGCCGCGCCTCGGGCGAGTAGGCGCCTCGGGCGACGATCTCGGCGGCGCGCGTGCGGCTCGTCCGCTTGAGCTGGCTCTGGACGAACCGGTCGAGGCGCATGCCCGCCGACTCGGGCGGCACGCGCAGGACGGTGACGACCGACCCTTCGGGCACCTCCGCCGGCCGCACCACCGGCGTGCCGCGGCCGAAGGGGCCGCTCGTGCCCGCGAGCTCCCGCGCGCTGATCCTGGTCATGGGTCGAGGTTGCCGTACGCCTTTAGCAAAAGCGCCGGCGGGGTGCGCGGAAAAGGCGGCCGGCGGCGGGCGCAGCGGAGCAACGCGGCGGCCGCCGGGGGGCCGCGCCGGGGCGCGGCGGCGCGGCCCGACGCGACGCTCACAGGGGGTCGATGATCTCGCAGGGGAAGTCGAACGAGACGCCCTGCGTCGCGCTCTTGAGGCGCTCGCAGGCGTCGCCGACGAGGACGAGCTGGGTGGAGCTCTCCATGTACCAGCCGTTCTGCTCGTCGTAGGGGACGGGCGCGCCGTCGATGAGCACCTGGCCCTCGGACGCGTGCGCGAGATCGACCTCGATCGATCCCTGGAGGTCGAAGGTGCAGCTCTTCGCGCCGGAGATGGCGGCGTTGAGCTCGTTCTCCAGGGCGGTCGCGTTGGTCGGGTCCGGCGTGTAGACCATCGCGGTGCCGCCGACGTCGGCGTAGGTGCCCGCGCCGGTGAAGCAGGATTGCTGCGTGTCCCGGGGCCGCTGGACGGGCTGGCCGGCGCCTGCGTTCGCCAGGTCCTGGAGGTGCTCCGCGAACGAGCCCTCGCCGAGGCCGAAGACGAACGTGCCGATGCCCTGCTCGTAGGCGGACTGCACCGCGCCTACGACGTCGTCGCGCGCGCACGCGGCGGGGCCGTCGTCGCAGCGGTCGGGCTCGCCGTCGGTGACGAAGAGGATGTACTTGGGGCCGGGCTCTCCGAATGCGACGAGCTCGGGGATGATCTCCTCGTTGAACGTCATGCCGGTCGGCGTCTCGAGCTTCTGGCCGGGCCTCATGGAGGCCTCGTCGTACGCGGCCGCGATGTCGGCGTGGTTGTTGAGCGCGATGACGTCGGCCCCGGTGAGCAGCGGGCACTGGGAGGGCGCGATCCCCGTGAAGGTCAGGAACCCGAAGCGGACCTTCGTCTGCAGGGTCTCGACGACGCTGAGCACGGCGGTCTTCAGCGGGTCCCAGAACCCGCTGTCGTACATGCTGCCCGAGCGATCGACGACGATCATGACGGTCGGCGTCTGCGGCTCGAAGGCGATGTCGAGCTGCTGGCACCCGCCGCCGTCGCCGCCGCCTCCGCTGGTAGCGACCAGGCTGCCGCCGCTGCCGACGAAGATGGGCTCGGAGCCGCCGGTGTTGTCGCCGCTGCTGCTGCTGGTGGCGCCGCCGCCGCCGCCGCTGCCGCCGGACGCGCCGGAGCCCTGGGACGAGGATGTGTCGCCGTCGCCGCCGCCGCAGCTCACGGCGATGCCGGCGGAGAGGAGGGCGAGGAACAGAGAGATCCTGGGGAAGATAAGGGTGCTTCTCACGAGCAAAACGATACACAGGCCGGGGCGGCGTGTCTTGGCCGGGCACGGCCCCGCGGCGAATGTGGCGCGGACCGGAGTTTGCCCCCGGTGATGCCGCGCCGCCGCCGCGGCGACACCGGACGGTGAAACACGCGCCGTCGCCCGCCCGCCCGATGGCGACGGACGCCCATGGAGCTCCCCGGGAGCCCCGCCCCCGATGTACGGAAGCCGCCCCGTGCGCCCCCCGGTTCGTGCTACACACGGCGCCCGCATGGACATCCTCTTCGCTGCTTCCGAGATCGCGCCCATCGTCAAGGTCGGCGGGCTGGCTGACGTCGTGTCGTCGCTCTCGAAGGCGCTCCGGCTGCTCGGCCACAAGGTGACGATCGCGCTGCCGCGCTACCGGGCGCTCGAGTCGAGCGGGCTGATGATGGCGCGCCGCCTCACCCCGATGCCGCTCGAGGTCGACCCGCAGATCGCGCCAGGGCCGATCCCGGTGACGCTCCTCGACGGGCGGCTCAGCACGGGCGTGGAGCTCGTCGTCCTCGATGTACCGGGGTTCCACGATCGATCCGGCATCTACGGCGAGGACGGGCGCGACTACGAGGACAACGCGCGCCGGTTCTCGCTGTTCTCCCGCGCCGTCGTCGAGCTCGTCCGCCAGCGCGCACGATCGGGGTCGCCGTTCGACATCGTCCACGCCCACGACTGGCCCACCGCCATGGTGGCGTACCTGCTCCGCCACCAGCCGTCTGTGCCCGGTCGGACGGTGCTCACCCTCCACAACGCCGCGCACCAGGGCCTCTTCCCGAAAGAGACGCTCCCGTACCTCGGCCTCGACGACGACCACTTCCGGCCCGACCGGCTCGAGTTCTACGGCCAGCTCAACTTCCTGAAGGGCGGCATCCTCGCGGCCGACGCGCTCACCACCGTCTCGACCACCTACGCGAACGAGATCCTCACGCCGAAGCAGGGCGAGCGGCTCGACGGCGTGCTCCGCACCCGCGCGGGCCAGCTCACCGGCATCGTGAACGGCATCGACTACGCCGTCTGGAACCCGATGACCGACCCGGCCATCATCGCGCGCTACGACGCCGAGGACGTGAGCAACAAGGGCCGCTGCAAGAGCGCCCTGCTCCAGGAGCTCGGGCTCGAGATCCGGCCGGATCGCCCGCTGCTCGTGTCCATCGGCAGGGTGGTCGCGCAGAAGGGCAGCGACCTGCTCGCCAGCGCCATGCCGAAGATCCTGAAGAGCGACGTCAGCGTCGTCGTGGCCGGCGAGGGCGACCCCGAGCTCATGGAGAAGCTCACCGCGGCCGCGGCCAAGGCGCCGGAGCGCGCGAAGTTCCTCGGCGGCGTGAGCGAGGCCGTCGTGCACCGGCTCATGGCCGCGGCGGACCTCGTGGTCGTGCCGTCGCGCTTCGAGCCGTGCGGCCTCGTGCAGCTCTACGCGCAGCGCTACGGCGCCGCGCCGATCGCGTGCCGGACCGGAGGCCTCGTCGACACGATCGTCGACCTCGACGCGGCCCTGGAGACGGGCACGGGGTTCCTGTTCGACAAGCCGACCGCGACGTCGCTCCTCGGCGGCGTGCAGCGGGCGCTCGGCGCGCTGACCTCGCCCCGCTGGCCCGCGGTCCAGCGCCGCATCATGCGCCTCGACCTCGGCTGGGACCGCCCCGCGCGCCGCTACGTCCAGGTCTACCGGCAGACCCTCGCGAGCTGAGCGCAGCGCGACCGGAACGGCGCGCTCGCTGGAACGAACGGCGCGCTCGACGGAATGGCGCGCGCCAGGACGGCGCGAGCGACGGGACGTGCCCGACCCGCGCCGGGCGCCGCCCGCGCGACAACATGACGCATTGTCGTGGGGCCGCGGCCTCGCCTATAGCAGCGCCGTGCTGCCCAGAGCCATCGCCTGCGCCGCGGTGCTGCTGTCGCTCGTGGCGTCCCCGACGGCGGCGCGCGCGTCGGCCTGCTGCGGGACGGGCCACGGGGCCGCGCAGTGGCTCGCCCCCTCGGAGCGCGCCGCCGCGAGCTTCTCCCTCCGGCTGACGGAGCAGATCGGGGCGTGGACGGCGGCGCGCGACTTCGCGCCGTCCGGCGAGGGCGTCTACCGCCGCGAGCTCAGGGCCGAGGCCGGGTGGATGGTGCGCGTCAGGGAGCGCTTCCAGGTCGGCGTCTCCGTCCCGCTGATCGCCGCGTGGGGCGGATCCCCCGGCGGCGGGTCCTCCTCGGGCGGCGGGGTGGGCGACGTCAGCGCCGCAGGGCGGATCACGATGGTCGAGGACCACCTGTCGCCGTGGATCCCGGCGGCCGCGTTCACGGTCGGCGCGTCCATCCCGGTGGGGAGCCTCCAGGACGCCGCGGTCGATCCGCTCGGCGTCGACGCGACGGGCCTCGGCGTGGCCGAGATCCGGCCGGGGATGCTCTTCGAGAAATCGTGGGGCTCGTTCCAGGCGCTGCTCGCCGCCTCGGTCAGCGTCCGCACCAGCTACCGTCTGCCGACCGGCGAGCGGATCGCGCCCGGGGACCGCGCGCAGATCCTCGTGGCCGGGGGGCCCGTGTGGTCCTCCGGGGTCTCGCTCGCCGCGGGCGGCCTCTACGAGCGCGAGGGGCCGCCGCGCGAGGACCGCCACCTCATCGGGAGCAAGGTGCGCGAGCGAACGGCGCTGCTCGCCGTGCTGGCGTACGACATCAGCCCGCGCTGGACCGCCGTCGGCAACCTCCAGGCGGACCTGCCGATCGCCGGGATCGGCCGCAACGAGGGCGCCTTCGTCGCCCTGTCCACTGGCCTTCGTCACGTGTGGGGAAGACATGACTGACCATCGCGATCGTCCGTCGACAGCCGTGCCCTCGGGTCGTCGCGCGGCGCGGGCCCGCGCCGCGGCGCTCGCGGCGCTCGCCCTCCTCGCGCTCCACGGCTGCGGAGCGCCGCCCGCGGACGAGGACTCCGGGAGCCGGATGGGGATCGGCCGCAACGGGCGCGTCGAGTTCGCGGTCGAGCCGACCGCGCCGATCGCGCAAGGCAGGAACACCTTCCACGTGCGGCTCACCTGGGCCGATTCGGGGAACCCGGTGAAGCGGATCAGGCTCCGCGTCCACGCCATGATGCTGGGCATGGCCCACGGGGCGTCGACGAGCGACGGCGAGGAGATCGCGCCTGGGCTCTACGAGGTGCCCGACGTCGCGTTCTCGATGGGAGGCCTCTGGGACGTGCAGCTCCGCGCCCTGGACGCGTCCCTCATCGACGAGGCGGAATTCGAGTTCGAGGTGCACTAGGCTCTCGCCCCGTGCGAAATCTTGCAGAGGAGAGGTCCTGCGCGCATCGCGGGTGCAACGGGACGAGCGCGCCGCGGCGACGTGCCCTGGTGGTCTCCGCAGCGGCGCTTCTCTCGGTCGCGGCGGTCGCCGCGCCTGCCTCGGCCAACGGCCGCTTCCCGGCCGCGGGGCAGATCGCGGCCCACCCGAGCGACCCGTCGCGCCTGATCGTGCGCGCCACCTACGGCCTGCTCGCCACGCAGGACGGCGGCGAGCGGTGGCGCTGGATCTGCGAGCCGGTCGTGGGCTTCGGCGACAACGAGGACCCGATGATAGCCTTCCTCGCGGACGGGACGATCATCGCGGGCGTCTTCGACGGGCTCAGCGCGTCGAGGAACGGCGGCTGCGACTGGTCGTTCGCCCCGGGCGACCTCCAGGACCGTTACGTGATCGACCTCTCGGCCGACCGAGAGGACCCGTCCCGGGCCGTGCTCGTCGTCAGCACGGGGCTCGGGTCGGGGCGCTTCCTGACCCAGCTCTGGGAGACGAGCGACAACGCGGAGCGCTGGACCAAGGCGGGCGTCGACCTGCCCGAGGACTTCCTCGCGCACACCGTCGACGCGGCCCCCTCGCGCCGCGAGCGCGTGTACGTGAGCGGCCGCTTCGGCGCGCCCGACTACGCCGGGGCGCTCGAGCGGACCGACGATCGCGGCGCGACGTGGACGCGGCTCGACATCCCGGACAGCAACGACAGGCGCCTGCCGTACCTGGGCGCGATCGATCCCGCCGACCCCGACATCGTCTACGTGCGGCTCGACGGCGAGCCGGCCGACGCGCTGATCGTCTCGCACGACGGCGGGGAGAGCTTCACCACGATCTTCGAGGGCCAGGGCAACCTCCTCGGCTTCGCGCTGTCGCCGGACGGAGGGAGCGTGATCGTGGGCGGCCCGCAGGACGGGATCTGGCGCGCGCCGGCCAGCTCGCTCGAGTTCGAGAAGATCTCGGACGTCGGCGCGCGGTGCTTGACCTGGACCGCCGAGGGGATCTTCGCCTGCGGCGACGAGTTCACCGACGGCTTCACCGTGGGCCGCTCGATCGACGAGGGAGCGACCTTCGCCGCGCTGATGCACCTCGACGGGCTCTGCGGTCCGCTCGAGTGCGCGCCCGACAGCGGCATGGCGTCGACGTGCACCGACCTCTGGGGCGCGACGGAGCTCACCATCGGCTCCCAGCAATGCGGCGGCGACGCCGCGGCGGGCAGCGGCAGCGGCAGCGGCAGCGGCGGAGGCTCCGACCCGCCGCCCGCGGGCGAGCCGGACGGGTGCGGGTGCAAGATCGGCGCGGCAGGAGCTCAGCACGCGACGCCGTCCGGAGGTCGAGCGATCTGGCTCGCGCTCCCGCTCGCCGGCGCGCTCGCGCGGAGGCGGGCTCGGGCGCGCTCTTGCGCGCGCCAGGGGGCCCGGTGACCGGCGCTGGGCGCCGGCTGACAGGCGGCGTGTTGCAGGGCGCCCCAGGGGCGCTTTTTCTTCATAACTGCTTATGGAAGAGCGCTGGCGAACGCCGGTCGATCGGACGGAGTGATCTGGATCGCCGCGGCGCCGTCCCCGGGAGAGCCGGCGGGCAGGACGCGATCGGGTTCGTTTCTGGATCTACGTCATCGCGGGCTGACGTAGACTGACGGTGGCTCGGCTCCGGCCAGCGCGTGAATGGCCCCTAGAGACCTTCCCAAGTCGCCGCTCGCCGCATTCCTCCGCGCCCACGGCGCGGGGATCCTGGAGGCGTGGGAGCGCGCCGAGCGGCGCCGCGCGCCGGGCGAGCAGTCCCCGGGCTACCTCGCCCTGCGCGAGGAGCTGCCGTCGGTCTTCGAGCGCATCGCCGAGCGCCTCGACGCGGCCGTGTCCGCGGCGGTGGTGCCGGAGAGCGGCGAGGAGCGCGACTCGTGGACCGGCGTCGAGTCGCTCGCGGCCGAGTTCCCCGAGCCGCTGCTCGGCTTCCGCGTGCTCGACCGTCTGCGCGACGGGTTCGATCTCGAGGACGTGACCGCGCAGTACTCGGTGCTGCGCCGCTGCGTGCTCCGCGCGATCGAGCGGACCGGCACGCAGCCGTCGTGGCTCGAGATGACCGTCCTGCACGAGGCGCTCGATCAGGTGATCATCGACCCGGCCACGCGGAGCGCGGCGGCGCGAGAGCGCGCGCTCGGCGCGCTCGATCGCGTCTCGGCCGAGGGCATGGGCAACGTGCACATCGACCGGCTCCTCCGGCGGCTGCTCGAGGTGCTCGTCGAGTCGGCGCGGTCGGTCGACTGGGCGGTGATGCTGCTCATCGAGGGCGAGGTGCTGCGGATGCGCGCGGCGATCGGCGTCGACGAGGCGCTGTGGGGCCTGCGCGCGTACCGGCTCGCCGAGGGGTTCATCGGCCGCGTGGTCCGCGAGCGCCGCCCTGTGGCGCTGCGCTCGGCGGCGCCGGATCCGCTCGCCACCGACGCCGGCGGCGGCGCGGCCGGGCCCGAGTCGGGCGCGCAGGGCGAGCGCCCGAGCGACGCGCTCCACGCGCTCTACGGCGTGCCGATGCTCTCGGAGGGGCGGCTCGTCGGCGTCGCGGTCGTGAGCTCGCGCCGCGTGGCGGAGTTCTCCGAGGGCGACAGGCTGCTCTTCCGGAAGGCGGCCGAGCGCGCGGCCGCGCTCGCGACCCAGGCCCAGCTCCGCGAGCAGCTCGCCTCGGAGCGCAGCCGGCTCGAGACGGCGATCCAGCGGCTCCCGCTCGGCGTGGCCGTCGCGGAAGGGGCGTCGGGCACGCTCGCGCTCAGCAACCGGCGGTTCGCGGAGATCGTCCGCGGCCACGAGGAGACGCCGAGCAACGCCCCGCTCAGGACGCTGCTCAGCGAGACGGACGACGACCAGCGCGCGCGCTGGCTGCTCTCCCGGGCGCTGCACGGCGGCGAGACGGTCATCCGCGAGGAGCTCGAGTTCCTCCGGGCCGACGGGGAGCGCCGGCGGGGGAGCTTCAGCGCGACGCCCGTGCGCGACACGGAGGGGCGGATCACCGCGGCGGTGATGGTCGTCGAGGACGTCACGGAGATCCGGAAGGCGGAGCGCGCGCGCGAGCTCCTGACCGAGGCGAGCGCGCTGATGACGGAGTCGCTCGACCCCGACGCGACGGTGGAGCAGGTGGTGCGGCTCGGCGGCGAGCGCTTCGCGGACCTCTGCGCGCTCGACCTCGCCGACGGCGGCGGCCTCCCGCGGCTCGTCGCTGCGGGGCGCCTGCCCGAGGCGCGGGCGCTCCTGCCGAGGCTGCTCAAGCACCCGCCGCTGCTCCTCGGCGAGACCGGCCCGCTGGCCGAGGCCACGGCCCGCAGGGACGTCACCCTGGTCCCGCTGGTGACCGACCCCTGGCTGCAGCGCGTCGCGCGCGGCCCCGAGCACCTGTCCGCGCTGCGGGAGCTCGGCGCCCGCTCGGCGATCGTCGTTCCGCTCGCGGCGCGCGGCCGCAAGCTCGGCCTGCTGAGCCTCTGGACGGTCGAGCGCGAGCTCCGCCAGGACGACATCGGCGCCGCCGCCGAGCTCGGGCGCGTCGCGTCGCTGGCCATCGAGCTCGCGCGGCTCCACCGCGAGGCGGCGCGCTCGAGGTGAGCCGCCCGGGCCGCCGGGCTGCTTGCGTCCCGGCGGCGGATGAGGCGAAGCTCCCGCCCTCGCACGCGACCTTATGACCACGACCAACCAGGAACGTCCCCTCGCTGTGCTCGTCGGAGTGCAGCTCCCCGGCGTCGACGACGTCGAGCACGCCGCCGATCTCGCCGAGCTCGGCCGCCTCGTGCACACGCTCGGCTTCGACGTGATCGCGACCGTGTCGCAGCGGCGCAGCGCGCTCGCGGCGGCCGCGGTGCTCGGGGAGGGGAAGCTGAAGGAGCTCGCGGAGCTCACGGGCGGCAGCGGCGTCGTGCCCTCGGGCGCGCCGGAGCGGAAGAACAAGGCGCGCGCGCGCCGGGCCGCGGAGAGCGGCGAGGACGACGAGGACGGCGAGCTCGACGCGGACGACGGCGAGGACGACGAGGACGGGGCCGCGGCCTCGGGCGCGGGCGGCGCCGGGCAGGCGGCGCGCCGGGCGACGGTCGTGGCGGTCGACCACGACATCTCGCCGAGCCAGGCGCGCAACCTGGAGCGCGCGACCGGCGCGCAGGTGCTCGACCGGGCGGGCGTGATCATCGAGATCTTCCACCGCCACGCGCGGAGCCGTGAGGCGAAGCTCGAGGTCGAGATCGCGCGGCTCAACTACGTCGCGCCGCGGCTGCGCGAGACGGGCGGGGGCGGCGACAGGCAGCGCGGCGGCATCGGCGGCAAGGGCGCCGGCGAGAGCGCGCTCGAGCTCGATCGCCGCAAGATCCGCGACCGGATCGCGGAGCTGAAGCAGGAGCTCGCCTCGGTGCAGCGCGAGCAGTCGACGCGCCGCGCGCTCCGGCAGGGCCAGCGCCGCGTCGCGCTGGTCGGCTACACGAACGCCGGCAAGTCGTCGCTGATGCGGGCGCTGACGGGCAGCGAGGTGCTCGTCGCGGACAAGCTGTTCGC
This sequence comes from Sorangium sp. So ce119, assembly GCF_051524405.1. Lineage (NCBI taxonomy): Bacteria > Pseudomonadati > Myxococcota > Polyangiales > Polyangiaceae > Sorangium > Sorangium sp. So ce119. The sequence continues at coordinate 3,187,665 of NZ_CP150310.1, forward strand.
GACGCTCGACACGACGGTGCGCGCGCTCCACCCGGAGGTGCGCCCGCGGATCCTCGTCTCGGACACCGTCGGGTTCATCAAGAAGCTGCCGCACGATCTCGTGGCGAGCTTCCGCTCGACGCTGGACGAGGCGCTCGAGGCGTCGCTCCTGCTCTACGTCGCCGACGCGTCGGATCCGACGTTCCGCGATCAGCTCGGGGTGACGCGCAGCGTGCTCTCGGAGATCGGCGCGAACGAGGTGCCGAGCCGGCTCCTGCTCAACAAGGTGGACCGACTGTCGGAGGACGAGCGGGACGCGCTGCGGATCGAGTTCCCCGAGGCGACGCTGCTCTCGGCGAAGACCCCGGCCGACGTGGCGGCGCTGCGCGAGTCGATCATCGCCTTCTTCGAGGGGTCGATGGTGGAGGCCGAGCTCTTCCTGCCGTACGCGAAGCAGAGCCTCATCGGAGAGATCTACGAGAACGCGCGCGTGCTCTCGGAGGAGTACGGCGACGACGGCGGCCGGCTCGCGGTGCGGGCGCACCCCGCGGCGCTCGACCGGCTGCGCAGCCTGCTCGCGCGCTGAGCGCGGGGGAGCCGCGCGGAGGGATCTGCGCGCGGCGTCAGCGCTGCGCGTGGCGTCGCCGCCTGCGGCGGCGCAGGAACAGGCCGATCGAGAACGCCAGCAGGTGGAGCCCAGCGATCACCGCGACGAGGATCCACCGTTGCACGCGGCGAGCGTAGCACCGCGGGGACGGAGCGCGGGGCGCGCCGGCCCCGCGTGCTACGTTCTCTCGACCCGTCCCGCCGCTCCGCGCCATGACATCCCCCGACGCCGAGCTCGAAGCGATCGTCCAGAGCGGGCTCGAAGCCTACCGCGCCGGGCTGTTCTTCGAGGCGCACGAGCGCTGGGAGGTCGGGTGGCGCGACGAGCCGCACCCGGTGAGGAAGGCGTTCCTCCAGGGGCTCATCCTCGTCGCCGCGGCCATGCACAAGCTCACGCGGATGCAGAGCCCGTCCGGAGCGGTGCGCCTGCTCGGCAAGGCGCACGCCCGGCTCGCGGGCGTGCCGGACGGCACGGGCGGCCTCGCGATCGGGCTCCTGTCCGACGACATCCTCCGCGCGGCGAGCGCCATCGCGCGGCTCGCGAGCGAGGGCAAGACGGAGCTCGACGCTGCGCTTCTGCCCAGGATGGAGGCCCACCGCGAGGTCGCGTCGTCCACACCGACGAGCGCGCGTCCACGCGCGTGAGCGTCTGACCCGAACGGGCGTGCGGTCGAGATTGCGCTTGTCACGTGCGACGAGGGAGGCGGGCGTGACATCGTTTGCCTGGGGTGACGATCGCAGGCGAGCGGCCCTGTGGGGGGATATCGTGGCAGACGGGTACTGTGGAACCGGGGTGGAGGGGACGGCGAACGACGCGCCCCGATCCAAGCTGCAAACCGAAAGGAGCCGCGTGAAACGGCGCAAGCAGATCCTGATCGTGGACGACGACCAGGAGATCCGGGAGATGCTCGAGATCACGCTGTTGGAGGAGGGCTACGACGTCCTCTCCGCGAGCGACGGCGAGGCCGCGCTCGCGCTGCTCGAGCGCAACAGGCCGAACCTCATCCTGCTCGACATGCGCATGCCGGTGATGGACGGCTGGGGGTTCGCGCGCGCGTATGCGTCGTGCCCCGGCCCGCGCGCGCCGATCCTGGTCATGACGGCGGCGGTCGACGCCGGCACCTGGGCCCGCGAGGTGGGCGCGTGCGCGTCGGTCGCGAAGCCGTTCGACCTGAACCGCCTGCTCGACTCGATCGCCGTGCACGCCGGCTCGTCGACGGGATCGAGCCCGGCGTCCGCGTGAACGGGATCGGGCCGGGATGGCGCCCGGCCTGAGCCGCGCGGCGATGGGGGCCGCTGTTCGGCCGCTGCTCGGTGCTGGGGGGCGCTGCTCGGTGCTGGGGGGGCGCTGCTCGGCGATGGGGGGCCGCTGCTCGGTGATGGGGGGCCGCTGCTCGGCAATGGGGCGCCGCTGCTCGGCGATGGGGCGCCGCGGAGCGCGGCCGAGGAGGAGGGCGGGCGAGCGTGGAGCGCGGTCGCTCCGCGGCGGCGGGAGGAGCCGCCGCGGAGCGACGTGGGATCAGCCGCCCGTCGCGCGGCGCATGGCGCACATGAGGTCGCCGCGGCAAGGGTCGGCCGGAGCGCGGCGGTCGGCGGCGCCCGTCGTCGCGGAGCCGGCGTTGCCGTGCTGCGGGGCGGGCGCGCCGGTGACCCGCGCGCGGCCCTCGGGGGCGCGGCGCGCGGCGACGACGGTGCCGGGATCGTCGCCGGGGACGCCGGCGGCCGCGCGCTCCGCCTCGGGGGGCGCCGGCGCGACCTGCGCGCGCTCGGCAGGCTCAGCAGCAGGCGCCTCGGCGCGCGGGAGCCGCGCCTCGATTGAGCGCGTCGCGGCGGCGAGCCCGGCGGTCGCCGGAGGCCCCGGATCGGCGGCGCGCGGCGCCGCGAAGCCCACGGTGAGGGCCGTGACCGCGCCGGCGGCCGCGAGCAGGGCGACGGCCGGGCGGGCGCGCCACGCCCGCCTCGATCCGCCCTGTGCCGGGGCTGCGGGCGCGCGGGCCGACGCGGGCGCGCGGGTCGACGCGGGCGGCTCGCCGAACGGGAAGATCGGCAGGACGTCGAGGACATGGGGAGCGCGGTGCTCGCCGGCCCTCAGCGCGCTCAGGTCGATGACCCCCGAGGACACATCGCGATCGTCGTCCGCGACGTGCGCCGCGGACGGGGTCGTGGCGGCGGCGCTCTCCGTGGTCGGCTGGGCGTCCACCGAGAACGCGACCGAGGTGTCTTCTCCGGGGTTGGCGACAGCGGATCGGTGTTCGTTCCTCCACTCCTTGTGCTGCGTGCTCTTCATGGTTGCTTCTGCTTCAGCCGTATCGGTCGAACGCTGGAGTCGTGACCCACGGGCGGCCGGTCGGCGTGTCCTTTCGTGATTTGGACATGCGAACGCGCGCGCGCTTGGGCCAGGGCGCGCGCCCGCTCGCGTTTCATGGCGGCATCGCAGCTCACCGTGCTCCACGCCGCGCTGCGCGCGCCGTCGTACGCCGCGAGGACGCGCCCGTAGACGAGATCGGGGCGCACCTGAGGCGACGGACGTCGGCGGCGTTCGCGGTCTTGCGAGCGGACTCGCGACGCCCATACTTCGACCGCTCGGATCGCCGAGGGCGTGCAGTCGGCGGGTATCATGACCGCGTGCGCTCGGGGAAGTTGGTTGCGATCGGGGCGTCCCTCGTCGAACAGAAGTTCCCACGCAAACGCGGATCGGATACTTGAGGTGAGATGAAACCTACACGGCTCTTCACGGTTCTGGGGGCGCTGACGTTCCCCCTCGCGGTGGCTCTGGTCAGCAACGGGTGCAAGAAGGAGGAGGAGGAGCTGCCGCCGGTGCCCTCGGCGCCGGCCGTGCCGACGCCGGCCCCGACGCCGACGCCCACGACGCAGATCGTGCCCGAAGAGGACGCCGGGGCGGACGCGGCCGATGCTGACGTCGCGGACGCAGACGCCGGGAAGAAGGTGGTCGGAACGGGCGACCCGAGCGGCATCCGCAAGTGCTGCGCGGCGCTGCGCCAGAACGCGAAGTCGGCGCCCCCCGAGCAGCAGGGCGGCTACCTCGCGGCGGCCTCGGCGTGCGACGGCCTGGCGAACTCGCCGCAAGGCCGGCAGGCGCTCTCGACGCTGCGCGGCCTCCTGCTCGGCGCGCAGATGCCGGCCTCCTGCCAGTAACGGCGAGGCGGGAAGCGAGGCAGCGGGAGAGCTGCGGCGCGGCCCCTCCGCCGGACGTGCTGGCGGAGCGGGCCGAGGCCGAACGGCGGCGGCGGTGCCGTGCGCGTGGCAGCATCAGCCATGCGCGTGACGTCGACGGCGTGTGTGGCCTCAGCCGTGCGCGTGACGTCGACCGTGCGCGTGGACTCAGCCGTGCACGTAGACGAGCGTGCCGCCGCCCTCGATGTTGAGGGCGCCGTGCCACTCGGGCGGGACGGCGGGCTCGGTCCACTCGAAGAGCCAGGCCGCGTCGGCGGGCGCCAGGTTGATGCATCCGTGGCTGCGCGCCTTGCCGAACTCGTCGTGCCAGTAGGCGCCGTGCAGCGCGTACCCTTCGTGGAAGTACTGCGTGTACGGCACGTCTCGCAGGTCGAACGCCTCGGACGCCTCGTCGTCGCCGTCCATCGTGGTCGAGACGTGCTTCGCGTGGATGTAGAACGACCCGCGGACGGTGGCGTCGGTCTCCTCGGGATCCGCCATGCCGCTGCGCCCGCTGGAGATGAGCGCCGCGAACACGGGGCGCGTGCCCTCGTAGGCGACGAGGATCTGGCGGCGGATCGAGATGTCGATCCACTTCTTGCCGTCGCGCGCGAACCCCTGAGGATCCTTGCGCAGCTCGGCGATGACGAGGTGGTCGCCGGCGAGCCATGAGCCCTCGGTCGTCTCGAGCAGCCCCTTCGCGCCGCCGCGCGTGCGGCCGGTGAGCACCCAGCCCGAGCGGAACGGCGCGAGCCCCGCGTCGACGAGCGAGCCGCCCGACGCCGAGGGACGATGCTTGCTCGCGCCGTGGGCGCGGACGAACGCAGGGGCGCCCTTCAGGCTGGGATCGATGCGAGGGTCGGTGCCGTGCGGCGCGGGAGGAAGCTCGTCGGCGGGGGGCTCGGCGATGGAGAACGAGGCGCTCGCGGCGTCGGCGGGGGAAGCGGTCGGGAGCGTCGGGGCACCCGCTGGCGTCGGGGCGCCCGCTGGCGTCGGGGAGGCCGGGGTCGCGCTGGCGGTCGGAGATGCGGTGTCGGGCGGGGAGGCGGGGGCGGCGGCGCTCGCGGGGACCTCGGCGCCCTCGGCGTCGAGGTCCTTGATCACGACGCCGCGAAGCGCGCTGAGGCGCGCGGGGCGGGTGCGATCGAGCGGGATGAGGTCGAGCTCGGTGGTGAGGCCGAAGCGGCGGTTGGACCACTCGAAGGTGGTGATGAGGCCGAAGGCAGAGCTCTCCTTCGCACGGCCGGTGTGCACGGAGTAGTGGAGCTTCTCCTCGGCGCCGTACGGCTTGGGGAGATCCCGGCCGGCGAGCAGGAAGGCCGGCACCGGGTCGAGCGGCAAGGAAGAGGGCGCGACGGCGGCGCGGGCGAGGTGGACGTTGAGCGTGGAGCCCTCGACGCGGCGCTGATCCTCGACCGTGGGGAGCCGGAAATAGAGGTGCGGCGGGGGCGAGCCCGACATGACGTAGTGGTACGGCACGGGCGCTCCACGGCGCGGGCCGCGCACCGCGGCGGCGACCACCTGGTGCTCGAGCGCGAGCGAGGCGCCCTTGCCGACACAGACGTAGCCGCGCGGCGCGATCCGGTACCAGCCGCCAGCGCAACCCTTGGTGCCCGCGGGGAGCTCGGCCCGCTCGACGACCGCGCCGGCGCGCAGGTAGCCGAGCTTCGTGGAGCGCTCGTCGGGGGCGACGTAGATCCAGGTGCGCATCGCGATGCTGGCGATCTTCGCGCCCTGGCCCGGGAGGGTGGCCTCCTTGGGAGAGGCGGAGGCGGCGGCGAGGGAAGGCGAGCCGGGAGAGGGCGAGCCGGAAGAAGAAGCGGCTGCGTTGTCGGGCGACGCGGGGGCGCCGGAAGCGGCGGCTGCAGGCGCGTCGGCGCGGTGGTCATCGGTCGCCCGGCCGGGTGGATCCTGGGCCGGAGAGCAGGCGGCGGCCAGGAAGGCGAGGGCGGGCGCGGAGGTACGAGCGAGGGAAGGCATCGACGCGAGGGCGCAGGCGGAGACGGAGAGAGCAAGGCCGCGGGCGCCTGGGCGGGCGTGCGCGAGGACGCGACCAGCGGGCCACGAGGAGCTGGAGCGCGAGCCGGGAGCCGAGCGGGCGAGGTGTACGCCGAGCGGCGGGGGCGATGCAATCTCCTGCCGCGCGGCGCGGGCGCGGCGGCGGCGGACGGGACAGCGAGGCGGCGCGCTCGCCTAGCGCTTGACCTTCTTCGCGAGCAGGTCGCCCAGCGTGCCGAAGTTGCGCGGAGCGGGCTTGGCGCTCTTGTCGCCCTTGTCATTGCCACCGCCGGAGCGCTCGGCCTTGGCGTACGACTCGAACTGGCCGCGCTCCTCGTCGACGCGGAGCGCGGAGATCGACAGGCGGATCTTGCCGGACTCGTCGACGTTGAGGATCTTCGCCTCGACCTCCTGGCCCACGGTGAAGTGCTTCTTCAGATCGGCCGCGCGAGGCGTCGCCGTCTCGGCCGTCGGGACGAGGCCGCGACCCGAGCGGCCCGACGTGCCGGCGATCTGGACGAAGACGCCGTACCGCTCGATGCCCGTCACCTTGCCCTTGACCCGGGCCCCCTCGACGAGCAGCGGCGCACCACCGGCAGCCGGCGAAGAGACCGCGAGCGGCGACCCGCTGTCGCCGTCATCGCTCGCACGAACGACCACCGGGGTGAGGCGCACCTGGCCGGTGCCGAAGTCGACGCCCGAGACGACCGCAGAGACGCGCGAGCCGACCGAGACCCGGACGTTGCCGTCGCCATCGCTCAGGGCAACGCGCTCGAACATGCCCTCCTGCTTGCCACCGAGATCCGCGAAGACCGCCTCGCGCGCGATCGCGACGACGGTCACCTCGACGGTCTCGCCCGTGTGGTACTGACGGCGGCGCTGCTTGCCAGCCCCCTCGGACTGCTCGAAGAGCGAAGCGAACGATTCCTTGGAGGCGGCGGAAGGGCGCGACGGCGACATGGCGGGACCTCATAGCGCGAGGCGAGGGCGTGAGGAAGGCGGCCGTGAGGGAGAAGCGAGGGGAGAGGGACGGGAGGGGAGGAGAGGCGGACGGGCGGGATGGGGTGGAGGCGCGTCAATGCGATGCGTCGGGCGAGGTGGGCGCGGGGAGGGAGCAGGACGCCGCACCTGGGCCTGGGAGCACACGCAGCGCACTCGCCGGCGCGGCGGGAAGCAGCCGGCGGGGGCAGGAAAGGAAAGGTGGAACCTGCCTGCACCTTCTGCTAGCTTCGCCGGCCGCTGAATCGGGTCGATAGCTCAGTCGGTAGAGCTGCGGACTTTTAATCCGTAGGTCCAGGGTTCGAGTCCCTGTCGACCCACTGAATGATTCCGAGGGGTTAGACGCGAAACCTCAGGAGGAATCGAGGCGGAGGTGGGCAGCGGCGCTGCCCACCCGGGCGTCTGGCGGACGGCGCCCTTGATGGCCGTCTCGCTCAGGTGCGCGTAGCGGTGCGTCGAGGCGATCGACGTGTGGCCGAGGTGCTCGCGGACCTCCTCGAGCGTCCAGCGACGGCCCCACCAGCCAGCGACGAGCGAGCTGGCGCAGCTGTGGCGGAGGTCGTGCCAGCGGACCGGGCGGGTGATGCCGGCGGCGGCGAGGTGGCGGTCGAAGAGGTCGACCTTCTTCTGCTTCCGGCGGCCGGTCGGGAGGGTGACCATCTCGCTGCGGATGAGCGGGGTCTTGCCCTTGGAGACGCGGCCGCCCCGGGCGCCGGGGAAGACGAGGGACTCCGGGTTGTGGGGGGCGTAGCTCGGGAGGAGCGCGAGCCAGCGGCGGCAGATGTCGACGGCGTCGGCGGAGAGGTAGACGCGGCGGATCTTGCCGTTCTTCGGGGGCTGGTTCTTCGAGCCGAAGCGGACCACGACGTGCGGGGCGTCGGCGTCGAGGCGGAGATCGGCGAGCTCCAGGTTGAACTGCTCGCCCTGGCGGAGGCCGGTGAGGAGGGCGAACAGGATGATAAGGCGGTCCGCCTCGGGGATGGCGTCGCTGGTGCGGAGGCGGTGCTGCTCTTCCGGCTCCAGGTAGGTCCAGGGCTCGACGGTGGCGTCGCGAGCGCGGCGCTTGGTGGCCTTCTGGACGCGCTTCTTCAGGGCGGCCACGGGATTCGTGGTGATGTGCTGCGGCATGGCATCGTCGAGCATTTGCCGGAGCAGCCCGATGACCTGCTTGACCGTGGCCGGGGAGATGGGCTTGGGCGCGCGATAGGGTGTTGCGGTCAGCTTCTTCTGGAGGGCGCATATCCAGGCGTCGACGTCGCCCGACGTGATCATGACGAGTGCCATGCTGGCCAGTGGGGAGCTCTCGATATGCGTCCGCCAGCGGCCACGGTCGGTCGAGATGCTGCGCAGGCCGTCGAGGCGCTCCCGGCGGTCGAGCCATTGCTCGCCCCAGGCTCGGAGGGTGATGCCGGCGACGTCGCTGGCGCGCGAATAGACGGCGGCGCGCAGCTCCTCGGCCTCCTCCCCGGTGGCGCAGGAGCCTATCCGGCGGCGCTCGCCGTTGATGGTGATGCGGACCAGATGCCGACCTTTGCGTTGCTCGCCCATGCGGCCCTCAGGGTAGCACGCCGAGCTTCTTCAGCGCGGCCGTGGCCCGCGCCTGCGTCAGCGGAGACGCTGCGGGCAGAGCCGCGGCGCGAGAGGGCCGACGGACCGGGCGAGGGAGCTCCGGCCCGGGATCGTTCGCAGCGGCTTCGATCATGTGCGCGAAGGCGCGGAGGAGACGCGCGAGCTCGCGGGGCGTGAGGGGCCGATCCTCATGCCCGACCAGGTCCTTTCTTGCTGCATCGCCTTTCATCGTCGTTCCCTTGGGTTCGTGCGCGCGTGGCCATCGGAAGCCAGGATGGGTGGCCCCTTCGCCGCCGGCAGCTCGTGCGAGGGGGATCGGCTTGGCCCGCTGTGCATCCGTTCGAGGCGAGCCTGATGCAGGGCCCGCCGAGGTGCACAAAAAGGTAACTCTGGCGCGAGGCATCTCGGTGCGAGGAGCCCTTCTCCACGAGCGCAATAAACCGAATCAGAACGCGAACTTGCGCGCGCGCAGAAAACTCGCCGGGGGCGGTTTTGAGGGGCTCAATTTTGTATCTCGGAGCGCGCGTGCGTACGGGCAGTCGGGCGCCCCTCGTTGGGCTCGAAGCAGTTGCGGGAGCGGCGGCGTCGAGTTGACCGGTCAGCGCCTCGCCTTTCTCAGCGCCGTGATCCTGTTGCCCCGACCCCTCGCACGCTCTTGCCCAGGGGCGCGAGCCTTGTCGCCTGGCCAACGCCTGGGGGCCGGGTTGCTGCAGGCGGCGGGCCGCGTGGACGACCCACGCGGCTGTTCGGAATGTCATTGGGTACCATTCCGATCGGGCTCGCGATTTTATCGGTCGATTTTCAGTCCCGCGAGTGGCCATCTTCCATCCAACTTCGAGTGCCTTCTGCCCCGCCGGTGATACTGAACCGGAACGGACACTGCGGTAGGGTGTGCACGCCATGGTAAATGTGAGTTTTCGAGCCTTGAGGGATCCTGAGCTTCGCCCGAACGCCCCAGAGGCGCGCCGCCTCGTGCGAGATTTGATGCACCGCAGGATCGCCGACCGCGGTTTCGAGCGCGATATCTCGGCGATGCGAGCCGCAGCTCTCCGCGACGAACGCGCGGCGCCACAGCTCCCGAGCCCCGTGCCTTTCGTGCCTGGGGACGACGTGCCGCTGTCGACCGAGGAGGTCGAGGCGGCGTTCCGCGGTCGCTCCGTCACGAGCTTGCCCTGGATCCAACAAGCAGCGGCCGTGCTGGATGCACGGAGGACGCCGATGACCGCCGCGGAGATTGAGACCTTCCTCGCCGGGCTCACGAGGCACCGAGAAAAACTCGGCCCGCGCAACGGGCCAGGGCCGAGCGATCTCTTCATCACGGATGAGAACGGCCGGCTCACGCTGAACCCTGTCGCGCCGGGCCTGGTCGCGATGCGGCGGGCGGTCCGAGGGCTTCCGCCGGCGGTGCTCGTTCAGCGGTCCCGGTCACAGCCCACGGCGTGGGAGGAGGGCTGCGTGGTCCGTCGCGTGGAACCCGACGCGGAAGGGCGACGCAACGCCGAGATCGGGGAGATTGCGCGCATGGCCTGCCGCGCCGTCCTTCGCGCGGTGCCTTCCGCAGAGGATCCCCAGGCCGTGGCGGTGCTCGACGTCGGCCGGCGATCGATCCAGACCTTCCTCGGTCACGACGTTGCCAAGCTGGCCGGACTGCTCGAGCGCTTCGACGTGATCGCGGGCCTCCACATCCGCGACACGCTGCGCGCGCTGGGGTTCGGCGCCGACCGCTGCCAGGTCGTGGACCTCGAGCCGCCGCAGAAGTCGAGACGGCTGAACCGAGCGGGGCGCATGCTGCAGATCACGCCGGAGCTCCTCATCGCCGGGACCACCCGCATCCGCCGCCCGCTGGGCGAGCCTGAGAGGGTGGGGCGCTACCTCTCCGAAGGCGAACATTGGCGGCTTGCGCGCCGGATCGAGAGCGACGCCAAGGCGCTTCACGCGTTCTACCAGTACGGTGTCCTCCATGGCGCCGTTCGCCTTCGCTGGGGCTTCGTCGACGAGATGCTGGACACCGACTGGGCCCTGCCTGGCGACGTGAGCCTCCACCAGCGGCTGAAGAGCGCCTACGAAAAGGACGCGGCCGTCGACCTGGTGGTGGGGATGGCGCCGGGGTGGACGGATCCTTGGTGGCGAGCGCACCGTGTCCGCATCGTCGACGTCAGATTTCCTGAGGTCGTTACGACCAGGGACGAGCGGGGGGTGAAGCTCCCGGTCCCAACGCATGAGATCCAGGCGATTCGCGTGGCGCCTGATGACGATGGTGAGCCGTGGGCATGGCACAGGATCCGAGTTCGGAACAAGCTGTAGGGCGCATCAACTCTTTACACCGGCTCTCGTCGCGAGTTGGTACACCTGCGCGGCCCAGACCAGAAGCGAATGGGCGGCACGGGCGGCGGGATCCTTGTCGCCTATCGCGTCGAGGATTGTAACTACTCGTTTTTGCTCGACTTCGTCGACGTCAGCCCAACGGGTCAGCGCTTCCTCGAGCGGTGAGATGCGACAGATCGGCACCCGGGCTTCCGTAGCTTCAGGATCGTTCCGATGTCCAGGGGTCGCCTCGTCCAGGACCAAGCGAGCCAACGTCAGCAGCGCTGTCGCCACCTTGCCCGATGGAGCGCTGTAGTACGCATTGAAGCCCTCTTCGATGAGCGCCTGCACATGGCTCTTGCTCAGCGGAACAATGCGCCATTCGATTCGCTCGGTCAATTGCTTGAGGCTTGAACGGTGGTTCTCGGACTCCATGTGTGCTCCGTTGAATCGCCGGCTGCGCTTTCGCTCGCGTGCTGGCTTCCATCGACGGGGGTCACAGTTGGGCTGCTCCGTGGCTTCCGACGCCCGGCAGGGTCGTGTTCAATGCAGAGCGTTCGATGTCCTCCCCATCGGACCCTCGTACGACGCTGGGGCCGCCATCGTCATGCTGTACCGGAAAGCTCGTCAGTGCGGCAGCGCGACAGGCGAACTCAGCTCCCGGCATCGCACGGGCAGGCAGCGGTGAGCGAAGCCGCGGCTGAGGAGGCGGCGGGAGCTTGGCCCGTGGGCTCTTGGCAGCCTCAGAAGAAGGCACCACGGGCGGTGGAACATCCGGCGCGCGAGGAGGAGCCGCGGCCGGGTTCGTCGACGTCGGGCTTGACGTTGAGGACCCCGTCAGACGCGCCGAGTGCTCGCGCCTGGTGATGGGCTCACCGAGCTGAAGCACCGCCGTGTCCTCCGCGTCCGCTCGGTAGTCATCGTGCAGACGCCACAGGCGCTCCCAGTACCGCGCAGGCGTGCCCGTGAAGACCTCGATCTGCCGTGCGAGGCCGGGCGTCATCGGATGATCGCTGTTCAGCAGCCGCTCGAGCTCCTTTCGTTCTAACCCGGTGTTCTCGGTCAGCTTTTGCTGCCACGAGGGGATCGTCGCGCAGAACGTTTCGAGGACCCCGCCTGGCCACGGGACGGGGCGCGCGCGGACTTCTGTCGTCGCCGCGATGAGGGCGTCCACATGGCAGTCCAGCAGGCGCCGATGTCGCTCCAGCTCCCGCTCTGCTTTGTCCTTCGCTTCGGTGAGGGCCAGCTCCTCGTCCTCATGCGCCTGCTCGCGTGCCTCGCGGAGCCCACGCTCGCGGCCGAGCGCTTCGCGCGCGGTCACCGCGAAGCCGATCGAAACACAGGCCATCATCGCGAGAACGATCGGCGAAATGAGCCACATCGTCCCCAGCAGTTCCTCCATGTCTTCCTCCTCCTGGACGTGCGCATCCTTGCCCGAAGCGAGACGGATCTCGGCCTTGTGCTGTCGAAGACAGCACCGGAGCCTCCGCCTGTTAACCGTCAGTGGACAGCCGACGGTTCAGCGAATCTGTGTGAACAGCGCTTCGCGCTCCGCAGCGGACCGCCCCCGCGGAAACTCCCGCGCGTGGGCCTCGAGCAGCCGACGCGCCTCGAGATAGCCGAGCGCGGTGTGCGCCTCGATTGCCCTCCGGGCCTGGTTGACCAGGCTCCTCTCCCGCTCGCTCGCGGGCAGCCGCACGGCGCTCCCCGGCGACGCGGCACGAGGAACTGTCATCGCCGCGGAGGCGGGCGTGCTGTTCACCATGACCCCAGCGCCCGCGTTGCCATCTCTCGCCGGCCACGAGAGCGCGTGCGCGACGACGGCGGCGACGCTGGGCACGGTGGGCGCCGTGAGGTCCCGTGCGGCAGGCGCGGTCTCAGACGCGTGGACCGCCGCCGGTCGCGGCCACCACTCCCGGCCGGGCAAGCGCGGCACGCCGGAGACGAGAGCGCCCGCCAGCACGACGAACGCGACCTGCACGAGGAATCTCAGGCCCAGACGGCGCAGGGGGGCAACCCACGACGCGCGATCGCGGAACCCGGAGGCGAGCGGGATCGCCACGCACGCGTCCTCGTCCCAACCGCGGGAATGCTGCTGCGCCTTCCACCGTCGCTTCTGTGCGTCGAGCTGCTCGCGCGCCCGCCGGTACTGCGTCTTCACCGTCTGGATGTTGAGCCCGAGCTCGGCCGCGATCTCGACCAGCGGCGTCTCCTCCAGCTCGTGCTTGATGAGAATGTCCCGGTATTTGGGGTCGACCTGGGCGATCAGGTGCCGCGTGAGCTCGGCCCGCTGCCGCAGGCGGAGCAGGTCTTCCGGCGTGGGGCCCCCTCCATGCAGCTCGCGCTCGTCGAAGGACGTCAGGACCTCGCCCCGGCGGCCCGCGTCACGCACATGATTGCGCGCCTGATTGAGGGCAATCGTGACGCGGTACGGCGCCGAATCCCCGCCTGGCTCGATCCGCTGATCCGCTTCCAAGCCCCTCAGCAGCGCCTCTTGCGCGACGTCCTCCGCATCTCGCGCCGGGACACCGCGACGGATCGCCAGGCGCCGAAAGAGATCGAAGCTGGTGGGAGGGACCGCTGGCTTGACCACGGCGGGTAGCACACCTGAGCCACCCTGCAGGGTTCAGGAAAATGAGCGGGCGGCTGACTTTGGTCGGATAATGTATGCAAATGTAGCATTGCTAGCTGCCCTCTTATGATTCCGTCGCGGTGGAACGGACCAACTCATTCCGGAATTGCTCTGTTCTTTCTCGTTCATGGAACATTCGGCGGAAATCCCTGATGGTTGACGCCGCGAGGCTGGCGTCAGTACCGTCGCGCACACATGCGGTGCGCTCCACGTTCACTGTCGATCTGCTTGATGCTGGGTGCCGCCGCCGGGCTTGTGAGCCCGGCAAGCGCTCAGAGCATCGCTGGGACGCCGCGACGAAGCGTCGGTTCGACAGTGAAAGACCTCGTACGCGCTGGGCAAAGGGCTCGTGCAGCGGGAAAGTGGACCGAGGCATATGATGCCTACAAGGCAGCCCTGGATGCCGCCGAGCCATCGGTGACCACGGAGCGAGAGCGCGCGGAGATCGCCGGGGAGCTCGGGCTCTGCGCGCTTGTGTTGCGCAGGTACCGCGACGCTGCCGAGCACCTCGCCTGGAGCCTTGAGCAACGCGAGGCGCTTCCTGCAGGCCTCCAGGTCCGTTTCGAGGAAGGACTGAGGAAGGCAACGACGCACGTCGCGACGCTGCTGGTCGCGGTCGATCCGCCGGACGCCGAGGTGCTCGTCGATGGCAAGCCCGTAGGCAGGACCGCGCGGACCCACAAGCTGTTCCTCGAGTCCGGGCAACACATGGTGCGGGCCGGCGCGCCGGGACGCGAGGAATCTCTCCAGGTGTTCACAGCCATTCCCGGGAAGGAGCACGAGATGCTGATGCAGTTGCCGCGCTCCTCAGGCCGTACCAACGAGGTGGCGGCGGCAGCACCGAAGGAAGCGCCCAAGGCGCTGAGCTCTACGCTGGCTGTTCGGTCGCAGGCCCCGAGTCCGTGGGCTTCGTGGCCGGGGACGCTGCGTATCGCGGGGATCGCCGTCACGACGGCTACCGTGTCGGTGGGAAGCCTGCTCATGATCCGGGCCACCAGGCTTGATGGCGACCTGCGCGAGCGGCGTGACAGGCTCAACCGTGATCCGACGACGAGCTCGTCCATGTGCTGGCAAGCGCCGCAGCGCTCCGCGTGTGCTGAGCTGCTCCGCCTGCGGGACGAGCGCAATCTGTCCGGGGCCGCGGGCACGGCCCTGGTCATCGCAGGGGGCGTTATCGGGGCGGCGACCGCCGCGTCCTTCTTCACGGACTTCTCCTTCCTGGGACTCACGCCGGCTCAGGAGCGGATCCACGTCTCGCCCGTGGCGACCGGGCACGGGATGGGCGTGAACATCGGGGGGCTGTGGTGAGGACACCGGGAGCCGTGGAGACGCGTTCGCAGGAAGGCCGAAGCACGAGGACGTCGGTCTTGGCTCTCGCGCTCTGCGCGTGGAGCGCAAGCACGTTGACGGCGTGCACGTACGCCGATGTTTGCTGGGAGGTGTATGCGTGCGCCCCCGATCCGGAACCGCCGCCCGGACCGTGCGAAGGACAGCCCCAGAGCGCGCCGGCGCTCGACCAGTGCGGGGTGTTCGTCAGCCAGCAGGGCAACGACAACAACCCCGGCGCGAAGGGCGCGCCGGTCAAGACTTTGCAACACGCCGTCGGGCTCGCCGCGAGCGGGCGAGGCAACGCCGAGGCGCCGACCCGGCGCGTGTACGCGTGCGGCGGGGCGTTTGAGGAGGCGATCACGTTGCCCGCGGGCGTCGACCTCTGGGGCGCCCGTCTCTGCGACGGCGACGATTGGTCGTATGAAGGGTCGTTTGGGGGGCCCGATGAATTGACCACCATCGCGCCGCCGGTAGGAATCCCGCTGCGCGTCCTCGGGGCAGAGGAGGACGCCACGGACGCCACGTCCATGATCTTCGGCGTGCGCGTCGTGGCGGCCCCTGCCTCCGCGAGGGATGGCAAGTCGTCGATCGCGGTGGTCTTGAGCTCCGGTGCCAGGGCCGTCGTGCGATCGAGCGAGGTGCAGGCCGCCGACGGCAAGGACGGGGAAGCGGGAGAGGACGCGCCCGCTGACCGTGCGCAGGACGGCGCTCTGGGCAACGACGGTGCGGACGCCTGCACGGCGGAGGTCGTGAAGGGCGCCCGACCGGTCGTGACCGTTTGTGGCGATGGCACCGAGTCGACGGGCGGGTATGGGGGCGATGGCAGGATGGATGCGGGCGGCGATGGCACTGCAGGACAGCCAGCGCTCGCGGAGAATCCGGAAGGCCACGGCCTTGGGGGGGCCGGCGCCGCGAGTGACAGATGCAAGCCGGGTGAGGATGGAGCCAAGGGCGACGACGGCGCCCGTGCTGCCGGCGCCGCTGGCGTGGGTTACCTCGATGTCGACGGCTGGATCGGCGTTCGGGGCGGGGACGGAAAGAAGGGGGGCATCGGCCAAGGCGGGGGCGGCGGCGGCGGCAGCAAATCGCGCGGTCCCATGACGGCGTGTCGCGCAGGTCTGCCGCAGGGCGGCGCGGCCGGCGGCTCCGGGGGCGGCGGCGGCTGCGGTGGCCTCGGAGGCAAGGGGGGCGGCTACGGCGGCGCAAGCATCGGGATTGTTGCCTTGCAGGGGAGCGTCCTGACCGTCGAGGACAGCGAGGTTGTCGCGGGCGATGGGGGCCGCGGTGGAGTCGGCGGAACGGGCCAACTGGGCGGCGTTGGTTCATACGGTGGCACCTTCGGAAAGCCACCTGCCGGCAATAGTCACATGTGGCCCGCGTGCAGCGGCGGTATTGGCGGCGACGGTGGTCGCGGCGGCGATGCCGGTGGCGGCCTCGGCGGCCACTCGCTCGGGATTGCGTCGGTAGCCGCCACTGTGACACTTGCCTCGGATGCGATCGTCACCCACGGCAGCGGCGGCGAGGGGGGGCTCGCCGGCAACGCAGCCTCGGGAAACGAGAGGAGCCAGGGAGCTTCAGGACGTGCCGATTTTTGGTATCGGTTCGATGCCCCCGACCCGGAACCGCCGCAATGAACCGCCAGGTGCTGGCGCCTCGCCACTGGAGATGCCGATGAGATGGACGACCGTTGCAGCCCTCTCCCTCATGTTGTCACCGTGGGCGACCGGCTGCGGGACTGCCCCCGGTCCAAGCGATGCTGGCGGACCGCCCTGCGATGGCGCCTTGTGCCAAGGCGATGAGCCGCCGGAATCGGTCTGCCTGGAGCATACCGCCTCCGGCATTCTCGACGATGGTTGCGGCGTGTTCGTCGCCAGGCTCTACGGGGGCGGCGATGACAAGAACCCCGGAACGAAGGCGAAGCCCCTGCTCTCCGTTCAGCACGCCGTCAACCTGGCGCGCACCCGACGAGGGCGCGTCTTCATTTGCAATGGTAGCTTCAGCGAGAGCGTGCGATTGCCGTCTGGCGTCGATCTCCTGGGAGGATTCAACTGCGTGCACTGGGTGCGCGACGAGAGGAAAAAGGTGTCAACGCTGTACAGCGGAGGCACAAACTACGCCGGTCCGCTGGTATTTGTCGAGCCGGCGAGCCCGAGCGATACGGGCGCCGCGGACGGCGTATCGACGCTCGCCGACATGTTCCTGGAGGGGAATGGGCCGATCTCGATGATCATCGAGCCGAACACGGCCGTGGAGATCATCCGGAGCGAGATTCAGGCCGACTACGGACGGCCTGGCGAGCATGGCGAGGAGTGGCCCTGGCCGAACCGAGCAGCGACCGGCCCCGACGGGCTCTACGGCGGGGATGCGTGTACCGCCGCCACGGTCGCCGGGGGTCCGGCGGTGGTGAACCCCTGTGAGGGCGGCGCGCCGAGCACCGGCGGCAAGGGCGGCGATGGGCTGCCCGACGGTGCCGAGGATGGCGAAGCCGGCGCCCCGGCCCCGACGCCGAACCCCACGAACTCAGGGCGCGGCGGTCACGCAGACCGGGAAGACGTCGGCTGCCACGGCGGGTCTCCCGGGAGTTCTGGGGCCCTGGGCACGGTGGGGCCGGGCGGCGAGGGCATCGGGCGCATCAGCGAGAAGGGCTGGGAGGGCGACACGGCCGGCGAGGGCGGCAGGGGCATGCCCGGTCAAGGTGGCGGCGGCGGCGGTGGCCGTCGCGGCGGGCTTGCGGCGTGCGGCGTGGCCTCGAAGGGCGGCGCCGGCGGCGGCTCCGGAGGCGCCGGCGGCTGCGGCGGCCGAGGCGGTCGAGGGGGCGCGAACGGGCACCCGAGCATCGGGATCGTCGCGCTCCACGCGAAGCTCACCGTGCGCGACAGCGTGATCACGGCGCGCGGCGGGGGACCGGGGGGCGACGGGGGCCCGCCTGAGCGAGGTGGACCAGGCGGTCGAGGAGCGCCGGGGGGCGCCGTCGGGGACGGCACCTGGTCGTGTGGCGGGGGGACGGGCGGCTACGGCGGCGAGGGCGGTTTCGGTGGCCCGGGGCGCGGCGGCGACTCGATCGGCATCGCCTACCTCGACGAGGACCAGCTCACCCTGGAGGGGGTCACCTTCGAGATCGGACCGCCGGGCAAGGGCGGCATGAGCTGGGACTGGAATGGCGACACGATCGCGGGGCCGGACGGGACCGCCGCCGAGACGCTGCGTTTCCCTGAGTAGGATCAGCGCACGGGCCGCACGCGCCCGCCATGGCGCCGTCCTGGCACCGCAGCCACGCCGCCGGTGCCGACCACGGCCGCGACCGTGGCCGCCAGCGCCACACCTGCGACGGCGCCGGTCAACAGACCTGACCACGCGCTGCTATGTCCGATCGAATCGCCGAGCCGAGGTACCTGGCCGTGATCCTGGACCTGTTCTCGCGCGGCGTGGTCGGGTGGGCCGCGAGCGCGTTCAACGATCGCGCCCTGGCGCTCACCGCGCTCGCGTTCGCCTTGGGAACGCGTCGGCCGGCGCCTGGGCTGGTGCACCACTCGGACCGCGGCAGCCCCTAGGCCAGCGACGCTAACCGGCTCGTGCTCGGCGCCCACAGGCTCATCCCGAGCATGAGCCGCGCTGGCGACTGCTGGGACAACGGTACGCGTTCGGTGACCTGCATCCTGTCCTCGATCCCCTGCGCTGCGTAGAAACCGGCGCCGGAGGTGTCGATGGACGAGAGCAGACGCATCTGGCGCGACCGGGTGGCGCGCTGGCACAGGAGCGGGCACTCCGCCCGCGTGTTCGCCGAGCAGGAGGGGATCAACGCCGGCACGCTGTACTCCTGGAGCCGCCGACTGGGCATGAAGCGGAGCGAGCACCGACACCGCTCCGACAAGGCTATGCTGCCCGCGTTGCTCCCCGTGGTGGTCGCTCCACCGGGCGCTACGGCGCCCTCGCTGGGCGCGGCGCTGGAGATTGTCTTTCCGGACGGTGCGGTCGTGCGCGTGCCACCGACGTTCGACGAGGAGACGTTAGCGCGCGTCGTTCGAGCGCTCGGGGGCACGCGATGATCCCGGGCCGCGTCTCGATCTACGTCGCCACCGAGCCGCTCGACTTGCGCCGGTCATTTGATGGCCTCGCCGCCGTCGTGCGCGGGGTGCTGCGGCAGGATCCGCTCTCTGGCGCGCTGTTCCTCTTCTTCAACAGGGCAGCCGACCGGTGCAAGGCCCTGTGGTGGGATCGCAGCGGATACTGCCTGCTTTATAAGCGTCTAGAGCGCGGGACCTTCCGAGCCCCGCGTGCGGTCACGCCGGGAGCCACGAGCGTCGTCATCGACGCGGCGGAGCTGGCGAAGATCCTCGAGGGCATCGCGCTTGCGCCGTCGAAGCTGCGGCGAGAGGTCCGCCTCGCCGAGGCTGCATCGCCTCCAGCCCCCTGAGCTCACCTGAGCTTCCCGCTCTGCCGGGCAGCGCACACGCTGCATTCCGGCGAGAGCCAATTCTTTTCCTGCAGCGACCCCCTTCAAAAAGCAAGAAGTCACGAGTACTTACCGCCTCGTGAGCAAGCCGCTCGAAGAGCAGATTCATGACCTGAAGGACAAGCTGGCGCGCGCCGCGCACGAGCGCGACGAGTACCGCAAGCTCTACGAGCTCGCCAGCATCGAGCTGGAGCGGCTTCGCCGGCACATCTTCGGTCAGAAGGCCGAGCACGTCGACCCCGGGCAGATGCAACTCGCCTTCGACGCCATCGTGCAGATGCTCGCGGGCGCAGCGGCGCCGACGGGCGCAGCGGCGCCGACGGACGCATCGACGCCAGCCGACGCTGACGCGCCAAGCTCGCCTGAAGGCGGCGGCGCTGCGCCAGCAGGCGCGTCCTGTGGCGGCGACAAGGGGCGCAGGACTACCCCGCACGGACGGCAGAAGCTGCCCGAGCACCTGCCGGTCGAGCGCATCGAGCTCTTGCCGCCCGAAGCGCGCGACGAGCGCGCCACCGACATGGTCCGCATCGGCGAAGAGGTGTCTGAGACGCTGGAGTGGAGGCCCGCGAGCTTCGTACGGCTGCAGATCGTGCGACCCAAGTTTGCCACACAGGGCGAGCCGGAAGCGGGCGTGGTCATCGCGGACGTCGCCGACAGCCCCATCCCCCGGTCGCTCGCTGGCCCAGGGCTGCTCGCCCACGTGCTGGTGAGCAAGTACGGCGACCACCTGCCGCTGCATCGGCAGGAGAAGATCTTCGAGCGCCAAGGGGTCCACCTGGCGCGCTCGACGCTCTGCGGTTGGGTCGGGTCGTGCGCCGAGGTGCTGGGCTACCTCGTCGAGGCCATGGCCAAGGACGCGCTCTCGGCACACTGCATCGCCATCGATGCCACCGGGGTGCTCGTGCAGGCGAAGGACAAGTGCCGGCGCGGACACTTCTGGGTGCTCGTGGCGGACCGGGACCACGTGCTCTTCCGCTTCACGCCACGTCACAACCAGGATGGCCCCAAGACATTTCTCCGGGGCTACAAGGGCTACGTCCAGGCGGACGCATCGAGCGTCTACGAGGAGCTGTTCCGGACCGAGCAGGTCACGGAGGTGGGCTGCTGGGCGCATTGCCGCCGGCGCTTCTTTGAAGCGATGTCCTCGGACAAGGAGCGCGCGATGACAGCGCTCGGCTTCATCCACCAGCTCTTCGCCATCGACAAGGCGACCAAGGAGCTGCCTCCGAGCCGCCGCACCGAGCAGCGCAGGAGCCGGGCCCAGACTGTGCTCGACGCCCTCCGCGCCTGGCTCGACCGCGAGGAGCTGCTCGTGCTGCCCAGGAGCCCCATCGCTGGCGCCATCGGGTATGCGCGCAACCAGTGGACCGCGCTCACCCGCTTCCTCGAGGACGGGCGGCTTCGCCTGGACAACAACCGGAGCGAACTGGAGCTCCGCAGAGAGGCACTCGGTCGTAAGAACTGGATTTTCGTGGGCAGTGATGACGGGGCGGAGTGGAACGCCACCATCGTGTCCTTGATCGCCTCCTGCGCTCTGCACCAGCTCGACCCCTGGGCCTACCTGCGCGACGTGCTCATCCTGCTGCCGAGCTGGCCGCGCGAGCGGGTCATCGAACTCGCTCCCAAGTCCTGGAAGCAGACCCTCGAGCACACCGACGCTCGGCAGCGGCTCGCTGCCAGCCCGTGGACCTGGGCGGCGCCGGCCCCGCTGGCCGCCTGAGCGCTTCGGCGCTTGCTCTGCGCCGCCAGTAGCCTCCAGCGATATCGCGCTGGCCGCGGGCACCGCTCGCCGGCGTTGGCGAGGCGGCGCGGCCTGTGCCCCCTCCACCGCGGCGCCCCGCTTGCGGCCGCTCTTCTGCGCCTCAGACGCGGCAGCGGCGCTCGACCCGCCTGTGCGCCGCCTCCGCACGCCGGCGTCACTGGCCGAGCGCCTCTCGGTCGTCGCCTCGGGGTCCCTCCGTCGGGTCTCGCCGCTGTTGCTGGCGCCCTGCCGTCGCTCTCGCATCGCACGGCAAGCCTATGTCCCTGGCATGCTCGACGTCAGGATGGGCTCTACCGAACGGATACGGACAACGCCGTGGCCGAGAGCTTCTTCGCGACGCTGAAGGCGGAGCTGGTCGAGTACGAGCGCTACCCGACGCGAGCGGCCGCCACCGCCTCGGTCAGAGACTACATCGACAACTTCTACAACCTGAAACGCCGGCACTCACGCTCGCCTACATGAGCCCGATTGAGTTCGAATTGAAGACCTACGTGGCCGCGCGCGCGGCATAGTGAGACTGTCCGCGGAACCGGGGGAGGACCAGTCGACGGGTCGTACCGGTACGTCGTCTCGACCCCTTTGCCCGCCACCACGCGCACCCGCCGCCCGTGCTCGTCGTACCCGATGTGCCTCAGGTACTCCGTCGTCTTCGGCTCGTCCGGGTGCTGCGGATTGACCTGCTGGTTCTCCCCGGCTACCGACACCACAAGGCCGCCGCGATCGTACCCGTCGCGCACGACCTCCTCGCCGGTGCCGGGGAGGGAGCTCCTATGAACAGCCGGAGCTCCTGCGTTTCATTCATCGTCGCGCTCGTTCGCACCAATTCGAACAGCTACCATCGCGCTGGTACCGTCCTGTCGTACCGTTCGAGGGCGACGGTAAAATCTGTGTACTTGCTCGCCAGCGACACCAGGTTCTCTCGGAATTCTTCTGTCCGATCCTCCGCCTCAGCAAGGAGTCTTGGTAAGTACTCCGCCGTATCGAGCACCTCAGCGATGTCGGAGGCGGCCCTTCCACTCGCCGCCATGTGTCGTGCCACAACCAGAACTGCATTCAGTGCGTACAGCGCATTTGCTAGCTTTTCGTCCCGAACCATTGTCGTCTTCCATAACTGAACGATTACCTTTTCATAGGAACCCCGCGGCTGCCGGGCTGAACGAGGATCGGCGGCGACTTCGATCCTGAAATGGTTTGACGCAGCGTGTTGAGCCAACGGGTCAACCCAGCCCCCGACGTGTCGATGATTGACTTTGGTGATCGCAGAGCGCTGAGATGACACATCTATAATCTTGCCACCAGATCCCAGCACCTCCGCCTGTATGGTGCTGTCGCCAGCAATCTCAACCGCTTTCGACCGCCTCATACCATCGAGAATCTCGTATGTGGTTTCGGTAGCATCGTCGATACGGTCTGAGTTCGCAGCTGTGCCCTTTACGAGCAAGGATTCGGCTTCGGTGAGCATCTCACGTCCGGCAAGCCTACGAATAGCTCCGACACCAGCCTTGACAAGGCCAGGCCCCGCACCGGCGAAGCCGCTCACGAGGTCAATGGGATCAACCAGTGGAGTTTCTAGCGGCTTGTCCTCCCTCTCGACTCGCCCCTGGTGTATCTCATGCAACTGCACGATAGTGGAGCTCACGCTCACGCATCCGCCGGAGGTACATTCTGTGGCGGCTGGTTCGACGCTCTGAGCCTCGGCGTCAAGGGCGGCGCAGCCGCCGAGCCCCGCGAGGGAACCCCTGACGCGTCCGAGCACCCCGGCACGCTCAGCCCAGCGATGGCCGACCATCACGCCCGTGACCGAGGCCCGCTCACCGGCGCGATGGTCATCAGCCAGCCCGAGCGGGAGAGCATCAACCAGCTTGATTCTCAACACCCCGATACCTCCACTCCTTGTGGTTGCCGTTCGCGTCGTAGAACAGCTCCCGCAGCCGAGGGTTCGCCTCCATGCACGAACTCTTCTTGGCCGCTATGCTGTTGCCCGGACCAGGCGTCCACAGGTTCTCGAGGAGCCCCAGCTTTAGATGGTCTGCGTCGGCTCAGATTCCTCTGGAGTAAATTTATGATTAAAATTTACAACTTCATCTGCCATGACTTCCACGGGCTCCGAATAGATCTCGACCCCATCCATCACATCATCGCCGATTAAATCCAATGAAACCACAGAGGCGAGCAACCATCTAACACGATTCCCGTCAGCGTTGAGGTACTCCTGTTCGTGGGATTTACCCAATTCCAATGCACGCCTCATAGCATCAGAAAAATCTGATGCCTTGAATAAATGAACAGAGTCCATATACCTGTGGAGCCCTGCGGGCTCGATCAGGCACGCGATTCGCAACCTGGAACTGAACCAGCTCACTTGGCAAACCTTCCATCGATCAGAAGTTTCTTGACTTTGGAACTATACTGCAGAGCATCTTCGACCGACAAATCGAGCACTTCGCCCGGAAGCTCTCTCAGTACACCACCTTTCCGAAACTGACCAACAAATTGCTTTACCGGCATATCTAGACTATTGAGCACCTGTCGCGTAGTGGGACTATTCGCATTCAGTCCGAGTTTTCGAGCGAGCGCTTCAGCCCGAGACATGGCTCCAACGCTGCGCGCAATCGGACCGGACCGTGGAAGAGCCTTCGCGACGCCTTCGGCAGCGAGGGCTTCCGATTTTGTGGTCACCTTTCGGGCAACTAGCTTGACGAGGGTCTTACCTCCGGCCTTCACCAGCGTCACGGCTGTTGACCCAATGCTCATCAAATCGATCGGATCGACCACCGGCTCTTCGAGCGGTAGGTCGTTCGCAACGCGTCGGAGAGCGTCCCGCTCCACGGGCCCTCCGTCTACGCAGACGCCAGAGCCGCACATCGTATCATCCGGATCGATGCTCTGTTCTGGGCTGTCCAGAGGTCCCACGAACGACTGACATCCGCCATCGACACATTCCTCGGCCAGGCCTGTCGGGTCGACGAACCTCAGCGGATTGTTCCGCGTGTACGTGTACACCCCCAGGTGGATCGGATCGTACACCCCGCCGTTTGGCGCCCCCCGCATGTACTGATCGAGGATCGGATCCGGGCTCATCCACACCCCGAGCCGCGGCTCATAGCTCCGCGCCCCGTAGTAGTAGAGCCCCGTCGACAGGTCGAGCTCCTTGCCGGTGAACAGGTACGGCTGGCGGTTCTGGAACCGCGAGTCCGACTCGTCGACCCACAGCTCCCCGCTCGGCAGGTACTCGACGTGCTGGCTCAGCTCCTGGTCCTGGTCGGTGACGTACTGCGTGCTCCCGAGGTGGTCCGGGTGGTAGTACATCACCGGCGGTCTCTGGAACCAGTCCGCGTCGATCTTGCTCGCCAGCCGCGTCTCGCCCGCGAAGATGTGCTTGGTCGCGACCACCCCGTTCCGCACCACGAGGTGCTGGTCGACGTACGCCGTCTCCTCCTCGCCGGCCACCCCGTGCAGGTGCACCCGTCGCTCCCCGGCGCCGTCGTACAGCGCGCGTGACACCTCCTGGTTGTTCTCTCTCACCGACACCAGCCGGTTGTCTTCGTCCCAGCCCAGGGTGCGCTGCAGGTTATCCCGGTACCTCCACTCCTTGTGGTTGCCGTTCGCGTCGTAGAACAGCTCCCGCAGCCGAGGGTTCGCCTCCGCGTGCACGAACTCGTCCACCTGATTCGCCGCGTGCGGCCGCGGACCGGTGTAGCGGTACTCGTTGCGGTACGTCCTCTCCTGGATGACGCCCTGCTTCTCCCACTCCCCGGCCGGGGCGCCCCATTTCGGCGCGTACCGGGCGACCTCCTGCCCCTTCCTCTTCACGTTCCCGAGCACGTCGTACGCGATCTCCAGCGCGTACCCCTGCCGCTCCTTCCCACGCTCCTGGTAGGTGCCCGATGCCCCGATGAGCTGATTCAGGTCGTCGTACGCGAACCGTTGCTCGGTCGTCGCGACCATCACCGCCCCGCTCGGCGACTCGTCGAACTGCGCCTCGTTGCGGAGCCCGAGCACGTTGCCCACGAGGTCGTAGTCGTACCGCAGCCGCTGGAACGCCCTCGGCCCGCGCCCCATCCGCCGCATCTGCGCCGATTGATGATCCGCGTCCACGTCCGACAGCCGCCGCGTCGACGGGTCGTATCGGTACTTCGTCTCGACCCCGTTGCCCGCCACCACCCGCACCCGCCGACCGTGCTCGTCGTACCCGATGTGCCTCAGGTACTCCGTCGTCCTCGGCTCGTCCGGGTGCTGCGGATTGACCTGCTGGTTCTCCCCGACCGCCGACACCAAGAGGCCGCCGCGGTCGTACCCGTAGCGCACGATCTCCTCGCCCGAGCCGGGGAAGTGCAGCTCCTGCATCCGCCCTAGCGAGTCGAACACGTACTTCAGCCTCGCCTGGTACGGCCCCCGGTGCGGCTCGCGCAACCGCGGGAACTCCGCCGAGAGCTCGGCCACGTTGCCGAAGCGGTCGTAGCGGTAGCTCCGCGTCCCCGCCGCGCTCGTCTCCTGCTTCATCCGCCCCGCGCGGTTGCCCTGCGCATCGCCGGCCTCCTCGGCGCTGCCGTACGTGTACACAACGTCCTGCGTCACGGGATAGTCGATCTTCCGCAGCCGGTTGAAGTCGTACTCGTACCGGATGAGCTGCCCGCGCAGCGCGAGCTCCGCCGTCTGCTTTGCGCGAAGGTTCCCGGCCAGGTCGTAGCGCCACTCGGTGCGCCCCGCGTCGGGGCTCACCAGCTCCACCATGCGGCCGACCGTGTCGTACCTCGCCTCCGTCGCGTTGCTCCGCGCGTCCGTCACCCGCACCAGCTCGCCCAGCGGGTTGTGCACGTAGCGCGTCACGATCTGCTGCTCGACCTCGTCGATCGTGTTCCACTCCTCGACCGCCGCGATCCGCCCGCCCACGTCCCGGTAGGTATTGCGCGACTTGCCGTTCGCGTCGATCACCGTCTCCTGGAACAGGAGCTGCCCGTCAAACTGCACCAGGTCGCGCTCCACCCGCGTCTGCGCGTACCCGCCGGTCAGCGTCGCCTTGGGGTCCGGCACCTCGACCAGCCGCGTCCTCGACAGCACGTCGTACTCGAAGCGCGTGCTCCGCAAGAGCTCCACGGCCGTGAACGTCGTGTCCGGCTCCGCGCTGAACACCGGCTGTCCCTGCTCCACCACGCGACCGAGCGCGTCGAACACCACCGCGCCGCTGACGGTCATCCCGACCTCGGTGCCCGTGCCCGTGTCGCGCTCCAGGTCCTTCTTTGTCTGGATCACCCGCCCGAGGCCATCCGCGAACGTCACCGTCACGATCGGGTCGTCCGGGTGCTCCACGTCCTTGTGGCTCGTCCTCGCCCACGCCGGCATCGCGGTCGTCTGATCGGGCTGGAGCGCATACTCGAACCCGACCGCCGGCTCGCCCTGCCCATCGAGCTCGTCCTCGCTCCAGATCTTGCTCGGCGTGCAGCCGACCGGGAGCGCCTGCGCCTCGGTGAGGTCGTTCGGCCCCCAGACCCCGATCAGCCGGCCGAAGTCGTCGTATCGATGCGCGATCGTGTGCCCGTTGACATCGGTCTCCTGCGCCACGGTGCCGTACAGCACGTTGGGCACGCTGTTCGAGCGGTACCCGAAGCTGTCGACCACGCACGTGCGGTAGCTGCGCGTCAGCTCATCGTAGCCGTAGGTCAGCGCGTAGCTGTTCGGGTCGGTGAAGGTCTCGAGGTTGCCCAGGTCATCGTAGGCGAAGCGCCACGTCGCCTCGTCGCCGGCGTACAGCGACCCGTCCGGACGCTTGCCCCCCGTGATGACGTTCGTGAGCGTCTCGAGCGCGCCCGTGCTGGGCCAGTACGTCGCCGTGCGCTCGCGCAGGACGCGCTCTCCCGTGTCCGTCGTCCGGACGAGCTCTGGCTTCCTGATGTACGGAGCGTCGTCCTTCTCGTACTCGATGTGATGATGCACGTCGTCGGCCGTCGTCCCCTCCTCGCCGTACACGTACACGTCGGTGAGGTTGCCCTCCTCGTCATGGAACCGCGTCTCTCGCGTGCTCTTGTGGGTCGCCTCCGGGTCGCCCGTGGTCCCCTCGTAGAACGCGCTCCTCCGCTCCGTCTCCCGCGGGAAGAACCACCCGTTCGCCTCGATGTGCGCCAGGTCCGGCGAGAGGTGGTCGATCTCCTCTACCATGTAGAGCATCCCCTCGCCGTCGCGCAGCGCCGAGCGCGCCAGGAACCCTCGCCGGTAGACATCCTCGTTCCGATAGCCGACCTCCTCGACCGACATCGCGGTCACCCCGTCCTCACCGAGCGCTGTCGTCGTGACGTGCCTGTACCCGAGGTCCACCCGCTCGTCCCGGTGGTACACCCCGTCCCCGTACGTCTCGATGCGCGTCCGGTACGTGTGCGCCCCGTGCGCGCCGCTCACGCCCTCCACGCCGTCGCGCACGACCACATCGCTCAGCACCCACTGGCTCGACGGCATGTCCACCGCCGCCGTGCGATCGTCCGCCTCCGTGCGCGCGTCGTCCATCGGCAGGCCATTGTCGTCCACCGGCCCGCCCGCCGGCACCTCCCTCGGCACCACCAGGTTGCCCTCGCGCCGGTAGTCGATCTCCACGCTCCCGCCCAGCGGCCGGTGTACCCGCCACAGGAGGTTCGCCTTGCCGATCGTGTTCCTCCGCGCCCGCACCGCGCTGTCGCCGTCCTGCTTCAGCACGTGATCGGCCAGCCCGTCGCCGTCGATGTCCTCGAACCCGAGGTGCGACGCGCCGGTCCCCTCGGAGTAGTAGACCGAGCCGCCGATGCAGACGAAGTAACAGACCTGGAGCGACACGCTGCCGTCGAGGCTCTCCGAGCGCCGGAAGCCCACCGCATCGCCGCTCCCCATGAATGCGTATTCCAGCGGGTCGATGTTCACGCCCCAGTCGCCGGCCGGCCACTCCTCCTCTGCCGCGAACCGGTCGCCGAGGTTGAGCTGCACCCGGAAGGACGCCTCCGCCGGATCCTTCATCACCTTGTCCGGCAGCCCGTCGCCGTTCACGTCCGCGAAGTCCACGATCGTGCGCGCCGTCGTGCGCGTGTACCCGATCCCCGCGCCCACGCTCGCGCTCACGGCGCCGCTGGAGCCGCCCGCGCTCGCCCCGAACCCGACGCTCTGCGCGCCCGTGTCCTCCAGCCGCACCGCCTCCACGCCCGCCGCGTCCGTGAAGAAGCCCAGCACCTCGCCGAGCACGTCGTTCAGCGCGCCCGCGTTGAAGCTGGCCTTGTTGAACCCGCCCCGCTGCCACGGCACCGGCGCCGTGAACCGGTAGCCGAGGTTCAGCGCCACCGTCATCTGCCCGCTCTCGGGGTTCTGCGCCACCTGATCGACCAGCCCATCGCCGTTGATGTCGAGCAGCTCCACGTGCGCCGCCGACAACCCGTAGCTCGTCCCGGCGCTGAAGCTCGTGCGCAGGTATCCTTGCGAGCGCCCCCGGCTGTCGGTCTTGTTGAGCGTCTGCTCCTCCTCGTCTCCCCCGCTGAACGTGAGTGACGCAAGGTCGCCGCTCAGCCGCACCGTCCGGTGCTCCACCCGCCGCAGCGCGTCCGGCAGCGAGAACGACGCGCTCGAACCGAACCCGCTGCCCGTGTTGAGCGCCGCGCCCTGGCGCGTGACGCTGTCCGGGTAGCGGTCGCCGTTCAGATCGATCAGCTCCAGATCCGTCGTCGTGCTGCCGAAGCTGTAGCCTCCTCCCACGGGGCCCGCGCCCGCCGTCAGCTCCGCATTCCACGTCTCCGCGTAGCGCACGCTGCCCCGCTGGCGCTGCCCCGAGAGGCGCCCCACCACCGACGGCAGCACCCGATCGCCGCCCACGAACGCCTCCGACGCCGCCGCGCCCCAGACCGGCGCGCCCTCCTCCGGCGAGAGCGGCACCGCGAGCGTGAACCCGCGCTCGGGATCGCGCGTCGGGAACAGGATGTTTGCCTCGGAGAACGCGCGGTCGCCGTTCATGAAGCCCACCGACCAGCCGTGGAATCCGCCGGCGGTCGGGTCCTGCGGCGCCCCGTCGACAAGCGCCTCGGACGCAGGATCGGGCACGAGGAAGGCGACCTGGACCGGCTCCCCATCGATGCTGGCGCTGTTCAGGACCGCGAAGCCCCCGGGCGTCTGCTCCGAGAAGAGCGTCACGTAGATCGGCTCGCCGGCCTGGACCTCCAGGTCGACGGATACGGGATACGCGGTTCCAGCGCTGCTCGGCGCCGAATACGACTGCTTGTACAGCAGCCGGTGAACGCCCTGGACCAGCAGCGTCAGCGGCTGGGCAAGCGTGCTCGTCCCCGGCACCACCAGCGTCCCCTCGAGCCGCGCGGTCCCCGTCTCCGGCGCGATCCACGGCGCCCGGCGCGCCGGCCTCCACCGCCGCACCGGCATGGCCACGTACGGCTGCTGCTGGATGAGCGCCACCGGCAGCGCCGCGTCCTCGGCCGTGTCGCTGTCCAGCTTGCAGCCGGCGCGCCCGGTCGGCTGCACCGCACACGCCACCGGCCCGCAACGTCGCTCACCCGTCCGTCGATCGGCGCGGCAGTAGGTCCGGTAGTCGACCGTCGGCGTCCACGCAATGCGCGCCGGATCGTCGGGCACATCCGACTTCACCCGGAACCACAGCCGATCGCCCTCCTTCACCTCGACAAGGCCGTTCGCGTCGCCATGGATCCGCCCCGCGAGCGCCAGCACCCCTGCGTCCGCGCTCACCACCTCCTCATCCATCACGCTCTGGAACGTGCCCTCGCTCTCCCGCGCGATCGACACCCGCAGCGCATCGCTCGTCGACGCCTTCACCAGATCGCCCGTGATGCTCACGAGGCCGTCCGACGACGCCACCCACGGCACCTCGGGCTGCCCGCCGAGGCGGTGATCCTCGGCGTACGCGAATCGATGGATGGGCCGGCCGTCTGGCCCCACGTGCCCGAGCAGCTCGTCGCCGACCTCGTAGGTGATCGACGGGCTCCACGACAGCAGGTCGGACGCCGTGTTCACCGCCCGCTCCGGGTCGATCTCGGGCGCCGCGCTCACCCGGAAGTAAAGGCGATCGCCCGCGATCACGTGCACCGAGAGCGCCGCGCCCCCGCAATCCCCCGCGCCCACCGCGCACGGCCCGAGCTCGTCCGGACCGAACACGTGGCTGAACAGCGGCGGCAACTCCCCGTTGCGAACCAGCTCCACGCGAACCCCGTCGCCCCCCGCCTCCTGCTTCTGGAGCACGCCCTCGATGCGCACGTCCCCCTCGAACGGCGCGATCCACCGGAGCATCGGGTCGGCCGGATGGAAGTCCGCGCGCGACGCCAAGGCGAAGTCCGGGTTGCCCGAAGGCGCGCTGTCGTCGACGGTCCCCCAGTCCCTCACGCCCTGGAACCCGCCGCGTCGATCGTTGATCGCGACCTGGAGCTGACCGAGCGCCCCGACCGACACGAGGTCAGGGAACCCGTCGCCGTTGAGATCCGAGACGACCCGCTCGTCTTCCGCCCGGCTGCGCGTGTACGCCGCCGATGCGCTGAGCGCATCGCCCACGTTGATGCCGGCGTGAACGCTCCATCCCGAGGTGTCCGTGAACCCGAGATCGTCGCTGGTGAGCCCGCTGAGGTGGAACGGATCGAGGTGATTCCCGTCGGGAAGGCGCAGCAGGTTGCGCAGCGCATCCCCGCCGTCGCCGGCGAAGTCGGGCAATCCGTCGCCGTTCAGGTCGAGCAGGCTGGCACGCGTCGTCTGGTTGCCGCTGTAACCGCCGCCGCCCACGCTGACGATGCCGAGCAGCCCCACGGACACGCTGCCGCCGAACGTCGAGTCCTCCGTGCGCGACAGGCCTCTCTGAGACCACGCCTGCCCCCACGTCACGGCGTCCGCCGCGAACGCCGCGGGCTGCCCCGTCGCGGTGCGCGGCGCGGCGAAGTACTCGAACGTGTGCCGATAGAGCTCCTGGCTCGTGAGCGTGCCGTCGGCGTTGCGGCTCCCCTTGCCGCGCACCGCGATCGCCTGGAGCAAGCTCTTGCCGAAGTCGCCCTGCGCGTACTCGAGCGCAATGCTGCGGATGACGGTATCGCCGAACCGCACGTCGACGCGCGCGAGCCGCTGGCTGGTCTGCTCCAGAAAGCCCGGCCTACCGCTCAGCGTCACGTCCGGGCGCCCGCCCTCCGAGATGAAATCCACGGCGTACGCCGCGTCCACGCCCTGCGACGTGTTGGCCGTGTACTCGATTCGCTCGGGGTGCACCTCGATGCGCGGCGCCGGTCCCGCGGAGTCCGACCAGCGCGCGTGATGGATGAACATCTGGTTGCCGAACGGATCGCGGACCTCTTCGAGGTACCAGCGGAACACGTTGCTCGGGCGGCCCGGGTCCGGATCGGCGAGCCGCGCGGTCGCGCTGCGCCCGTAGACATACGTCGTCCCGTCCTTGTCCGTGACCTCCCAGGAATAGCTGTCGGGTCCGGTCCCGTGGCGCAGGATCCGCGCGAAGCGCCCTTCCACCCGCTGCCGGTAGACCTGCGGCTCGATCGACGCCTCGCCAGTCCGCACGAGCTCGCTCCCGTCGAGCGCGTACCGCTCCTCGCCAGTCGCGTACGTCGGCACGCCGAAACGCGTGTCGATCTCCACCCGCGACAGCCGCAGATCCCAGCCCACGCCGAGCCAGCCGTTGCGGTGCTCGCTGTCGTAGCGGACGGCGAGCGACGGCTGGATGCCGTTGCGCCCCGGCGGGACCTCGATCGCGTGGCTCAGGTGCGCCGAGCCGCTCGAGCTCGCTTCCGGCGGCGCGATCATCGTCACGCCGGCGAGCGGGCTGCCGAGCGCGAGACCCTTGATGCTGCTCGGATCGAACGAGCGCGCCCCCGGTGCGTCCGGCATCGCCAGCGTCGCATTGATGAAATCGGTGAAGTGATCGGTCAGGCTCGCCAACGTGCCCTTGGCGGCCTCGCCGGCCCGCTCGACGCGCTGCCACGCGCCGAGCGCCTCGTCGAAATAGAAGCCGGTGATGTGCTGTGCCGTCATCCCCGGCGGAATGGCGTGCTCGTCGTAAGGCAGCGTCAGCCGCACGGGCTTCTTGAACCTGAGCCCGTGCGGCCCGAAGCGGTAGGCTTTCCCTCCAGGCGTGACATTGACCATCGCGCGCCCCATCGGCCGCACGTCGCCTGGGTCGAGCGGGCGAATCGTGATCCGCACCGGCTCATCCACCGCGCCCTCGGGGATCTCGAGCGCAGCCCCCGCGAACGCCACCACCCGGGCCTGGCCGGGTAGCACCATCTCGCCATGGGGCGCCCCCACATCCTCGATGAGCGGTGCGTCGACACGAGGCCCCAGCGACAGGCCTCCTGCGCCGTCGCTCGGCAGCCGCAAAGGAACCGTGGAGAGCGCCACTCCGCCGCCCGGAGGCGACAGCGAGAAGAGCCGCGGCTCCGGAGGCGCTGCCATCGCGAGGCCCTCGTGCCCTCTCACGAACAGCAGCGACACCGAGAGGAACAACGCAAAACGAATCCACGCACCCGCATGCATCATACGAGACACCTTAGCTCTTGGTATTTTCTAATCGGCGCAGGCTCGCTCATTTGGCGTTGTGTGTGCAAGCCATGAATTCTTTGTAGCGACATCTCGACGTCTGCCGTGCTCGGGTCCGCCAAGGAAGCACCGGCCCAATTCCAAGGACCTCTCCACATCGCGTCGCGCGGGCAGCAAGCAGTGTGCCACGGTGCGTCAAATCCAACCTGGGCGGTGGACTTCAGTATCTCTGGTTCGCGGTGGCTCCGACCCGGCAGGCCCAAATCTCCCGCGCGTCTTCCAGCACCTCGATATCGGTTCGGAGGCTTGCCGGTTGCTGTCCTGCCGCGGCTGTCGCGCGAAGAGCCTGCACGCCTGGTCGGCGCCGTGGGCGCATCAGCCGCCCATGGTGAGCCGCAGCTCGCCGCTCGTAAGCCGCATTAGTTCGTCGACGAGCTCGGCCGTATCGAAGCCGTTGCCGCGACACACGGCGCGGCGCCGCCCCGCCTCTCGGCGGACCGTGGCCACAGCAGTCGAACCATTTGCGCCGGTCGTCACCTTGGGCTGGCGTTTGTGGCTGCGCGCAAACGTTTGCGGTGGGACGCAATCGATCGCGGTTTTACGCAACGGAACGGCGGCGATTGAGCTTGCTCACAGTGGCCCTGTCGTCGCTCGCCATCGACGCAACCGGCTTGGTCACGGCCGCGAACACGACGCCCCAGAACAGGCGCCACATGTCCCAGTCCTTTGAGCGGTTTTCCGCGCGCGTAGGCGACCGACGCGGAGATCTGCCCGACCGTGAGCACGAGCGGCACGACGTGGTGAGCCATCAAGATCTCGCCTTCCGGAGCCGCCGCGTGATGTCTGCGCTCGCGATCGAGACGGCGGCCGCGCAGCAGACGGCAGAGACGCCAGGGAGACAAGGTTCGTGCCTGACGAATGAGCGTGAATTCGTACCATCCTGATTGCCGCGATGGATGGAGAGAGGGAGGATTGAGCGTGCATTTCGCGCCGTTTCCGCCTTGCCGGTCGCGGTCCGGCCTGGATCTGAGGACTTCTGCGAAAGCGAGGCCACCGCTCCAAATTTCACCCGCTGGAGCACCTTCGTCTCGTCGAGCGTTCGGCAGCGCCTCGCCGCTGGCAGAGCCTCCGTGCCGTCGCCGGCGTGACCGGCATCGCCGCAGTGGTCGTCGGCGATATCGAGCGCGGCGTCCGGGCGGGCTTCCGCCGGGCTGGGGGGCCCGGCCCGGTCGCGTCAGAGGATCGCTGCGGCCGCCGGCGCCGCGGTGGTCCAGGGTGAACCGAGGGAGTGACCGCGTCCGCGTGCATGTCACCTTCCGGCGCCTCCGCCGTAGAGGAGGATGAGCCCCGGCGATGAGCTTCCTCTGGCCCTCCCGCGATGACCAGCTCTGCGAGCTGCTCGATGCGTCTCGGCGCGGCGATCGCCGGGCGTTCCGGGCGCTTTACCTGGAACTGTACGACCCCGTGGCGCGCTTCGTGGCGCGGCGCGTGGGCCGGCGGGAGGACGCGGAG
This sequence comes from Sorangium sp. So ce119, assembly GCF_051524405.1. Taxonomy (NCBI): domain Bacteria; kingdom Pseudomonadati; phylum Myxococcota; order Polyangiales; family Polyangiaceae; genus Sorangium; species Sorangium sp. So ce119. The sequence goes on from NZ_CP150310.1 coordinate 3,221,475, forward strand.
GATCTGGTCGCGCGGGCCTTCCACAAGCTGCTGGAGCGGCTGGGGGAGTTCGATCGGCGCAAGGGGACGCCGCGAATGTTCGTGCTGTCCATGGCCAGGAACCTGGTCATCGACCACCTGCGGGCGGCGCGGCAGGAGGCGCCGATCGACGATCTCGCGGGGGTGCTCGCTGACGAGGCGGGGACGCCGCTCGACGCGCTCGTGCGGGGCGAGGAGCTCCGCGCGGTGAGGGCGGCGCTCCTGGAGCTCGGGGCGGAGGCGAGAGAGGTGCTGGTGCTGCGGTACGGCGACGAGCTGAAGCACCAGGAGATCGCGGATCTGCTCGGGATCCGCGCCGACGCGGCGAAGCAGCGGGCGTCACGGGCGCTGCGCGAGCTCAAGGCGCGGATCGAGGCGCGGGACGAGGAGGAGGCAGCGGGTGAGGCCCGCGCCGAGGGTGTTTCCGATGCTGGGCTTTGAGGTGCGACGAGAGCTGCGCCGGCTCTTCGGGGGGCCGGCGCCGCTCAGGCCAGAGCACGCGCGCGAGCTCGAAGGCGAGCTGATGGCGCGGTTCGGGCAGCTCTACCCCGAGCAGGAGGTGGCTCCGATGAAGCGGCTGTGGCTGCGCAAGGCGCTGGTGGTGGCGGCGGCGGCGGTGATCTGCGGGGCGGCGGCGTGCGTGGCGCCGGCGGACATGGAGGTGCCGGTGGGGCGAAGCATCAGTATTCAGGTGGCGGAGGGCGCGGAGCTGCCCGAGGCCGAGGCGCTCCTGGCGGTCGTGCGCGGAGAGGGAAAGACGCAGCGGGTGGGGGTGCGGGCGCAGCGCGCGGGCGGGGTGGTGACGCTCCAGCTCGAAGTCTGGGGCGACGAGCTGCCGGAGGGCGACGTGGCCGAGCGGATCCGGGTGGCGTTCCCGGCGCTCGCCGGCGCGGAGATCCGGGAGGACGTGCTGGCGGGGACGGTGCGCGGGACGCTAGGAGCAAAGCTCGGGCACGAGCTGCTCGATCTGGACGTGCTCGACAAGGACGACGTGGAGGCGGCGCGGCGGCAGGTGATGGAGCAGCTCGCGGCGCAGGGGATCGAGGGGAAGGTCGATGTGCACATCGAGGGGGACGGGGGAAAGCGGAAGGTGAAGGTGCAGGTGAAGCGGGAGGATGGTCCGCCGGAAGCGGCGGAGAAGGCGAATTCGCCGTAGCGGGAGTGTGACGAGAGCGTCTGGGCACGGATAGTGGTCGCGTTTGCCTGAAACGCGACCACCCCGCACGGCGGCGCCGAGCCCTCGGGTCTCGTCGGCGGTGTTGGAGAGGAGCGGGCTTGGGTGGTACGGGCGGCGTGTGGGTACACGTCCTCCTTGCCCACCGCCGGGCGGGAGGAGGTGTCGCTGCACTGTCCGCTCTCGTGACAGCGGGGTTCGGCGATGCGGGACGGACGTTGGCCGGGATCGCGCCACACACTACTTTGGCCGAACCTACGGACTCCATCCGAGATCCGCCATCGAGACTTGCTGACTCTGGCCAATCGACTGACACCTTGGCCGCGGACCACGCGTCGTGGGCAAAGGACAGTGCCACGCTCGAGGGTGGCGCCGCATGGCCACGTGTGCGCTTCGAGGGGGCGCCGCTCGTGCCGGTGGGCAGCGACGTCGAAGCAACGATCTACATGAATGCCGAAGGCATCTTCTTACGGCACGATTGGATCCTGGACGAGGTGGACGTCTTGGGCGAGTACCTCGGGCGCAGACTTGTCTCCATGGAATCGTCGTGACGGGGGCCGAGCGCCGCCGTCGCCGTCGCCGTCACCGCCACGGCCGCGGTGGTCCGGGCGAGCCCTTTGTTCTTTAGGGCCTCGACGATGGGGCCCCAGATTTTGCCCAGCCTGGAGACACCGCGGTGGGCGTGCTCGACGAGTTGCTGCAGCGTCACCTTGCCGGACGCGAGCGGGTTCCCGCGGCGCACCACGCCCACGAAGCGGTCCCTGGCGAGCGCCTGCACACGGATCTCCGGGCGCATGTCGCCGATGATGCCGACGTTGCGTCGCACGATCCCGACGAGGGCGCGCGTACGGCGGCCGAGGGGTCCCCAGCACTGCAGAGGCGCTCCGCTCGCTCGGCCGGTGCCGGCCGGCGTGGCCGGGTGGGGGAACGCAATCCGGGCCGCTCTTTCGGGTGAGGGCGTGTCGTATGGTCAGGGGAAAGCGCCTCGCGGGGCACCTGGTCTGGAGCGCTCCAAAATCCCCCCGGACCCCTCCGCGGCTCCTCTCGATGGACGGGGCTATGATCGCGAAATTTCTCTGGCTTCGGCGCCCGTGGGCCCCCTGTACACGCCATCGTATACAGGAGGCCCAAAACCGGGCCGGCGCGGCCGTACACTCCATCGATGGGATCGAAGCTCGACAAGCTCGTACCGCTCGTTTCTGACGCCGCTCCTGGCGTGGTGGCTGGCGTGACCCTGCTCGTGGACACCCTCCGCGACGGCGCCGAAGAGCAGCAGCGCATGGCCGCGGAGCTCGATCGCCGGGAGGCGGAGCTCAGGCGCAGGGAAGCGGCGCTCCGAAGCCGGGAAGCGGAGCTCGAGCGTGTGCGGCGTCAGATGACCGAGGAGGCATCGCGCACAGCGGCGCGCGCGGCGCCTGCGACGCGCCGCCGATTCGAGCGCCGCGCCGCAGGCGTTGCGCCGCCTCCGTGCCCGTACCCCATCTGGACCACGGACGACGACGGGCCCACGCTCATCGTTCCCGAGCGCATCACCTATCACTGGTGCGTGCTCTTCAGCCTCGCGCCGAGCCAGGTGCGGGCGCAGGTGTCACGCCAGCGGCGCAGCCAGTACCGGCGGGTTGCTCGCTTGCCGGTGCAGATGGGAGAGCAGCTCGACGCCGCCGGCGTGCCCTTCTACGCGCTCCGCTTCGTTGCGTATGGTGAAGGACAGATCGAGCAAGAGCGGCGGTGCCTGATGATGCTCCACGGCGAGCGTCCACCGCGAGAGCTCCAGCCACACGAGCGCCATTCGCGCACACCGGCGATGGGGCCGGAGCTCAAGCGGCTGCGGCGAAACCGGCGCCGCAGACTGCGACGGCGCGCGCGGCTTGATGCGCCCGCCGCTGCCGAGCGTGGTGGAGGGGAGTTCGGCGCGGAGCCCGACAGCGACGCAGCCGCGGAGGTCGAGGCGGACGTTGGCGAGATCGAGAGCTGAGCGCTGCTGACGTCCACCACCTGGTCGACGTCTCGGCCGCCACGCTGACGACGAGGTCTCCAAGCGCGAGTCCGTGGCGCGGCGCGTGGAGGAGGAGCCCGGATGGATCGTCCGGCGTCATCGCCGACGTGGACGCAACGGCGGTCTCCGCGGCGATCCTTCTGGTCGATGTCGCGGCCGGCGGTGATGTCGCGGTGGCGCTGTCGGCGCGGGGCCGCTGCCTGCTCGCCACGAGCTCCGTGCGGACGACGTACGCGCTCGACGGGCCGGCGCGCGTGAGGACCGCGCGCGAGGCGGCGGCGCGGCTCGGTCGCGAGCGGACCGGGACGAGCCCGATCGCGCGCGCATCCGTGGCGCTGCTGCCCGACGCCGAGGCGCTCGACCTCGGTCGCGATGCGTTCGCCGAGGTCCCGGCCGACGCGAGGAGCGACGAGCTGCCGCGGCTCTCGGAGGCCGCCGCGCGATTGCCTCCCTCGGTGGCGCGCGGGCTCTGGGGCTACAGCGAGGCGCGTGAGGACCAGGTGCCGTGGCGCAGACCGCCGGATTGTGAGCCGGCAATGGAACGAGGACCCACGAGCACAGTGGACCGCGGTCCCGAGGGGGGACGACCCCTCGAGCGCGACACGGATTGCGGTTCGGAGGAGGCCCTGAGTCCTCCCAGACCGATGCGTCGCCGAAATTGACATACCGCGTGGCAGCCGGTGAGCATGGTCCGATGGCGCGCACGGCTCCGGTTCCGAACATCCCCGCGATTCCTGGCATGAACCCGGGGACGTGGATCCTGGGTGGCGAGGGCCGGTGGCGGAGGCGCCGGCGGGCGTGGTGACCGGGGAAACGGCAGCGGGCACGGAGCCGACGGCAAGGGCGGTGGCCAGGGAGCGCAGGGCGGCGGCAAGAACGCCGGCTCCTGCGGCCCAGGGAGCAGCATCCAACCGATGCTCTAGGGAAGTGGCACTACCACGAGGGCGGATGGCAAACGCTCTGAAAATTCGTTGGTCCGATCGCGCGCTCGATGCGCTTCGCGCGGCTCCCATGGTCCGGCGCGCGCCGCTGGCGGACCTGTCACCCACGCGTGAGCTCGACGACGCGAGCCTCGCAGAGCGGCTCGAGCTGGTCTCGAGGGCGTGGCTCGACGTGTGGAGGACGCGCCCGGATGGCTGGTCCGGGTTCATCGCCGACGTGGACGCGACGGCGGCCTGCGCGGCGCGCCTTCTGGTCGATGTCGCGGCCAGAGGGGGTGTCATGGAAGCGCTGGCCGCGCAGGTACGCTGCCTGCTCGTCACGAGCTCTGTGAGGGAGATCCTTGGCTTCGAGGAGGCGCGGCGCGCGCTGGCCGCGCAGGACGAAGAGGAGAGGGCCGAGGGCGGCGAAGGCTCCGCCGGACCACACATCGAGATGCCGCGCGTCGGCGAGGATGTCCTCGACGCCGGGCGGCCGATCGCCGACGCCGCGGAGCGCGCCGGCGCCCTGATCCGGCTGGCGCACGAGCTACCCGACGCCGAGCGCGCCGTTGTGCTCGGCTGGGCGCTAGAGGCCGCCCGCGAGGAGCACGCGGGCGGGGCCGCGCTCGCCGCCGCTGCGGCCGCGCTCGACGGGCAGGCACGGGTGACGGCTGCGCGCGAGGCGGCGGCGCGGCTCGGTCGCGAGCGGACCAAGGAGAGCCGGCTCGCGCGCGTGTCCCTGGCGGCGCTGCTGCCCGAGGCCGAGGCGCTCGACCTCGGTTGCCACGCGTTCGCCGAGGTCCCGGCCGACGCGAGGAGCGATGAGCTGCCTCGGCTCTCAGAGGCCGCCGCGCGATGGTCTCCCGCGGCGGTTCGCGGGCTCTGGGCATGGTCCGAGGCGCTGCCCTCCTCGGAGCGGCATCTGGTCCTCGCGCACCTCGCTTCGGGCCTGCCTGAGGCGGAGCGGGAAGCGGGCGCGTCGGAGGCGCTGGGGCTCGCGCTGTCGCTGCTGGAGGACGACGCGCTGCCGCCGGACGCGTGCTGGAGCATCTGCGTACTCGCGCCGCACGCACCTGCCGGCGCCGCGTCCGCGCTGATCCAGGCATGCGCGGCTGCGGCCAGCTTCCGGCACCCGGTGGTGACGGCCGTGGCCGTGCGCCTCTGCGATCTGGGCCGCGTGGAGGATGCGCTCGCGCTCGTGGCGACGCTGCCCGACGCGTCGGACCGGATCGAGGTACGGTCCGCGCTGCTCGCGCACCTCCCCGCCGCGGTCCGCGAGGCCGCCTGGGCCGAGCTGTCCGCCGATCTGCGGGCGGGCGACGGCGCGCGCACGCTCCTCGAGCGGAACGCCGCTGCGTGGACCCGGGCTCTCGGGGCGGATGCGGTCCTCGACCTGTCACGCGAGCTCGGCGCCACGTGGCCAGCCCTGGTCGCGATCGCCGGGGCCTCGCCGGACCACGCGCCGGCGATCACGCGCGATCTGGTCGAGCGCGCCCTGGACCTGCCGAGCGACGAGGACGAGGTGCTCTTCGCGCTGGTCCCGCTGGCCGCCTCGATGACCGAGCCGCACGCGCGTCGCCTTTGCGAGCGCCTCCTGCGCTACCTCGATTGGAAGGGGCGGCCCGATCTCCTCGACGACTGGACGAACGACGACCTCGGGCACCTGGCGCCGTTGTTCGCCCGCATCGCTGGACCGCGGGGCGTCACCGAGGTGGCCCGGGAGATCGCCGACGTCGCGCGGTGGCTCCCGTGAGCGTCCGCGGAGAGACCTCGCGCGCTGAGCGCTTCGCCTGGCCCTGAGCCTCGGCACTGCCGAACTGCACCGCCTCCTCGAGCTGGTTCCGCTGGCCGGCCATTTCCCGGCCGAGGAGGCCGTCACTGCGCTCGGCTTCCTGCTCGATTCGCTCGCCGGAGACACCCGCCATGCGGCGCTCGCGGGCGACGGCACAAGTCTCGTGCGCTTTGCGCCGCTCGTGGCAACCCTCGGAGGCGACGATGGCATGGTAGAGCGCCAGTGAAAGTTACTGTCGCTTGACACAGCTCTGGGCGAGCCGCCGTCACTGCTGCCTGCCCACGGCGCCACGCGTTCCGATGATGGAGTAGCTCAGCTCAATCCGCATCGCTGATGCGGTCCCGCTCGACCTACTGCAGATTCAGGTTTCGGAGCGCCCTTCCTTCTGTTGTCAGGTACGCGCCGGCATCGCGAGATGGCGGGCATGCACCGCCCGCGTGGGATCAGGGGCGATGCTGTCCTACCATCTTGCAAGGGCGCGTTGACAAGGAGGGGCGTCCCCACCGAACCTGACCGTTGCGAATGGGACGCCGTAGCCCTCGACTCTTCCCTCGCGCGCGTCTTCCACGGGCTGGCGGGCGGCGTGGCGGATCGGCCGGAGCGCTGGCATTCCTATTCGCGATCGCGTTGGGCTTGTACGTGCTTGCGGCGATCCTGGCCGCGATCGGCGCGGTGCTCGCAACGCCGTATCCATGGATTGCGCTTGGGCTCGTCGGCGTAGGCTATATTGTTTACCGCGAGCGCCTTGCGCAGCGCGGGCTGGCAGGACCGGGAGGCGGACATCCGCTCGTGGTGCTCGCGGTGATCGCCGTGCTGGCCGGCGTTGTTGCGCTGATCCTGTACGCGCTCGTGATGGTGCTGCTGATTCCCGCTGTCTGGTTCCTCCTCGGCATCGGGGGCGTCGGCTACGCAATCTATCGAGTGGCCCGGCGGATCTTGCGTGAGCGCTTGGAGGTGCTGTTCCTCGATACGGTCGCGGCCCTTCACGCTTCGGATCCTAGGGCTGCCGAGCTGCTGGGTTCGCTCGAGCGACGCGGAAGGTACGAGGCCGACGCGTGGTTGCTCGTCGCTGCCGACGCCGCAAGCCGGGCACGATATCAGGATGCCCTCGCGGCCTTGGAGCGAGCCGCGACGCGAGCCCTTAGCATCGGTCGGCTCTCGTCGGGCATGTTGCTGGCCTTCCCCGGATTGCCGGCGCCGCTGTCGTTCCGCCCGGAGGGCGGGGGAGCCGGCAACGTTGAGGTCGCGATCGCCCAGATGCATGTGCTCGCCGGGGCTCCGCGCGTGGCGCTAGGTGCCCTCAAGCTCTCTACCTCCGATCCCGCTTATCCCCTAGGTGTGTGCGCGCTGGCGGATGCGCATGCGGCGCTGGGCGAGGTCGACCAGGCCACGAAGGCGCTGGCGCAAGCTGCGGATGCACCGAGCTGTGCGCCCGAGCTGTCGCGCAGCCTGCGCTACAAGCTGGCCCGGTTGCTGGAAGACCACGAGTCCCACTCCGCTGCCATACGGGAATACAAGGCGGTGATCGCTCAGGGCGGCCATGCGGACGCGGCCGAGCGCCTCCAGGCGTTGCGGTCCGAGATCAAGCAGGAGCGGCGACGCGAGGAAGAGGCGCGGAGGAGGGAGGAAGAGACGCAGCGAATCGAGGAGGAGGCGCAGAGGAGGAGCCACGAGGAGGCGCAGAGACTCCAGGAGGCGCAGAGGAGGAGCCAAGAGGAAGCGCAGCGTCGAGCGGCCCTGACGAACGCGGTGGCTCACGCGGAGGAGCTCCGCGCGGGGGGCTACTATGGCGTTGCGGCGACAGAGCTCCGCCGTGCGCTGGGGTTTTTCATGGATGAGGAGACCGCGCGCGAGGTCCGCTACAAGCTGGCAGTCACCCTGGAGGACGCTGGGTCGCCGATGCTGGCCGCCCAGGAGTACGAGGCGCTCGGCGACTACCAGGACGCGGCGGCACGCCGGGAGGCGATCCGCGTCGAGGAGCAGGCGCGCCAGCAGACGATCCGCATGGAGGAGCAGGCACGCCGGCAGCGGGCGCTGCGGGCGCAGGAGAAGGAAGCGCTCGATCAGGCGCTCGCAAAGCTCGAGTCGGCGAAGGGACCTGCCGGGCGGAGGAGTGCCGTGCGGGCCGGTCTTGAGCGACTCACGCTCCAGGAGCTGCGCGATCAGCTCCTGCTGGAGGCCTCCCGGATCGAGGTCGATGCCGTCCTGGAGAAGGTGGATGGGCTCAAGACCACGGCAGCGAAACGCCGCCATCTGCTCGCCGCGCTCGAGGCCCTCCGCGCCGACGAGATCCCGGACGAGCTGCAGGTGCAGCAGATCGGCTGGATCGAGGAAGCGCTCGCGGCGCTGGAGGAGTGACGATGGCAGGTCAGGATCCGCCCAGCTCGCCGCCCGAGCCGCCCACGGCGGAGCCGCCCACGGCGCCGCCCGGCGCCAACCCGGTGCCGAGCCTGGAGGGGCTCTTCCCTCGGCCCCATCCATCGAGCGAGACGCTCTTCAGGCTGGGCGCCGCGGCCATGGTGCTCGGACCTCTCCTCGGCGTGCCTGCGATCTTGCTTGGCCGGCTCGTGCTCCGCGAGATCACCCGCTCGGAGGGGCGATACACCGGTGAGCCCCGGGCCAGGCTCGGCTTCGGCCTCGGGTGGGCCGGGACCCAGGTCTACACGCTGGTGTTGCTCTACGTGATCGGCGCCACATCCGAACCCGTGGCTCTCGTCGTGCTCGGGGCAGGCGTCGTTGCCGGCCTGGCGATCGCGATCGGCTCCAGCGCCGCGGGGGCTCCGCAGCCCTTCGCGACCGCTGCACGGGCGTCGCGCCAGGCTCCGTGGGTGATCTACCCTGCGATAGCCGGCTTGCTCGGCGTGGGCCTCGCAGGCTTCATCACCAAGCGGAGCGCCGACGAGCGCACCCGTCTGGAGGCGCTCGCCGCCTGCGAGCAGGCACGCCGCGGCGCGAACGAGGCGCTGGAGGCGGCGAGCTTCGACCGGGCCCGGTCGCATCTCCAGGAGGCACGGCGCACCTGTGTCGAGGGGGCGGCGCTGCAGGAGGTCGCGCGCGCGGAGGCTGACGCCGACGCGAGGGAGCGCGAGGCCATCCAGCGGCGCGCGGAGGAGGAAGCCGCCCGCAAAGAGCGGGAGCGCGCCGAGGAGGAGCGGGAGCGGGCGGAGGAGGCGCGGAGGCGGGCGGAGAGGGAGCAGAAAGCCGCTGCGCGGTTCAAGGATGTCGCTCCGGTGATTGCGCGACACCTGCAGGTCGCCTCCGCCATGGCAACGCAGCGACGGTGGGAGGATGCCAAGGCCGCATTGAGCCAGGCGGAGTTCGCGCTGAACGAGTTCCGGGGGACCGACGTGCAGCGGTCGGAGCGCTGTGCCGCGTTCCTCGCGCACGTCGTGCGGCTGTGGCCGGATGTAGACGCGGGCCTGGAGCAGATCCGGCAGCGGCGGGAAGACGAGGAACGGCGACGGCAGGAGCTCAGAGAGGCTGCCGAGGAGAGACTGCAGCAGATGAGAGAGGCTGCCGAGGAGAGGCGACAGGCGAGCCTCCGGGTGCAGTGCTGCGATGGCACGCTCTCGCCGAGCTGCCTGTGCGGCCGCTCCTCCTACCGTGGCTGCTGCTCACGTCATGGCGGCGTCTGCGGGTGCGAGGATTAGGGGAGGAGCCAGGGTCGCAGAGGTTCGCCCCGCCGGTCCCCAGTGTTCATGCCGCTCCGTCCCGACCCGTCCTCTCGCGTCACCCCGCCCGACCCGCACTCGGCAGCCCAGCCTCCGCCGAGGAACCGGGGAGCCAACCTGGAGACGGCCTCACCGTGACGAGGTCGGGTACAGAGCCCTGATCGCGATCAGCCGCTCGCAGATCGCGATCACCTGGCGCACACCACCCGCGGCGCCTCGGTTGGGTCGGTCCCTGCGCGGTAGCTCCCTCGCACGCGAGCAGCGGCTCTTTTCTTCCGCATGCCGGATCCTGGCTGCCGGTCGGCTCGTGATGCCGGTCGCCACAGCCGCAGAAAGGCGCGCTTTTGAGAGGGCAACGAGGCTGGCATCGCTCGTGCTCCTGCCGATACCCAGAAGGACGGACCCATGGCAGAGCTCTTCTTTCAGAACCTCGTGAACCATCGCCCGGAGGTGGCCCAGAAGGCGACATATGAAAACCTCCAGGCGTTCTACCGGTATCTCGAACGTGCGAAGCATCACCTCGATCGCACGCGCTTCGAGCTCGGCTGGAGGCTGCTCGGTGCGGTCGTGCGGCTCGACCCGCCGCGCGGCGCGCGCGACGCGGCTTCGTGGCGTGCACAGCTTCAACAGCTCCTCGGGCAGCGCCGTCTGTTGTTGCGCCCCGCTCGCGGGCCTGCGCGCGCCCCGATCGATGTTCACGCCAAGGGCGGCTTCGTGGTGCTGGACGCGGCGCCGCAGCCTGGCGCGGAGGTAGAGGTGAGCGCCGAGGGAACGGGGCGAGCGCTGCGAGCGCTCCCGGTACTCCTCAGCGACGACGAGCACATCCGGCAGGCGCTCGCCGATGCCGGTCCAGTGTGGATCGAGCTCGTAGAGCCCGCGGACGAGAGGAGCACGGCTGCGCTGGAGGCCTTCCTCGACGAGGACACGGACAAGATCTACGAGGTGGTGCCGGGCGAGCGCGAGCGCGAGGCCTATGCGGTTGCACGCCGGATTGACGTGCGGGAGCGCGACCCCGAGCGTCTCGCGCTCCGGCTGACGCGTCTGCCGCGGACCCCGGTCCTGTGCATGCGCCCGAACACCTACGTAGTCGAGTGCGAGATGCGCGCCATCCAGGCGCTTCAGGATCAGCCGCTCGCCGGGCACCGTCCGCTGATACGGCTGTTCGAGAACCGTGAGAAAGTGGAGTGGCAGCGACCATCGTCGCCCGACGGCTCCCCTGGATGGCAGGTGCTCACCCGTGACGAACGGCCTGGCACACGCGAGCAACGCGAATTTGTCGAGCGTGCGCTCCGGACGCCGGACTTCATGCTGCTCGAAGGACCGCCAGGGTCGGGGAAGACGACAGCGATCGTGGAGCTCATCCTCCAGCTCGCTGCGCGTGGTCGCCGTGTGCTGCTCTGCGCTTCGACGCACGTTGCCGTCGACAATGTCCTCGAGCGCCTGAAAGACGCGAAGCGCCCTGGTGGCCCCGTGCTCGCGGTGCGCATCGGACCCGAGAAGCGCGTCGGCGAGAAGATCAAGGACTACTGTCTGAATCGGATGGTCGCGAAAGAGCTCGAGAACGTGCGCGCGGCCCTGGAGGAGACGTCGGAGCGAAGCGCCGGCCAGGCGCATATGCTCGAGGCGCTGCGCGCCGAGGATGGTTCCGAGACGCTCAAGAGGATCCTGCTCGACTGCGCCGAGGTCGTATGCGGCACGACGATCGGGATCCTCAAGCACCCCGATATCGAGGGGAGGGTCCGGGGATGCGGCGTGTGGGAGCCGGTCTTCGACGCGCTCATCCTCGACGAGGCGAGCAAAACACCGTTTTCGGAGTTCCTGGTGCCGGCGCTGCTCGCACGGCGATGGATCATCGTCGGCGATCGTCGCCAGCTGTCGCCTTATGTCGAGGAGGGGTGGATCGAGACCAACGTGGACGCTGCGCTTCCCGCGGCGTCGCGCGAGGAGGCGGGTAGGGCACTGCTGGACGCGTTCAGGCTCACCCGGTCGGACGAGGGCGCCCTGCTCGTGGCGTCCGACAGCGAGGAGGTCCGTTCCATGTACGCCGAGCGGATCGAGGAGCTCTTCCCCGGTGAGCCCGTCGTTCGTCTCGATGTGGGTGAGCCGCCGGGGCCGCTGCTTCTCGCTGCAGCCCGCGCAGTCGTCGGGACGCCAGCCCAGCTCGCGGCGGTCCAAGAGATACTCCCGCTCCCAACCTGCGCCGTCCGCCTCCCGGCCGGCGACGAGCTCCAGGCGACACGACGCCGGCACGAGGCGCGCGCACAGCGCCGCCAGGACGACGAGGATTCCTGGGCGAAGTCCGTGACCTGGCGGCTCGTGCGCGACTACGAGTTGCGTCTCTTGCCTGAGCTGCTCGGTGGCGAGGAGGGCACCTCCGTCGCACAGAAGTACGCGCGGGAGATCGATCTGCTTCTGCCCCGCGAGGATGGCTCCCCGCTGTTCGCGCGGGTGCGCGAAAGCATCGAGCGTGTCCGCCGGGTCGCGCTGCCGTCGATCCTCGAATCGCTCCAGGTAGGCTTCGATCCTGCACGCTCGGCGCGAGGGCGGGGCTTCTGGAGCAACACCCTCGCCTTGGGGCTGACGCAGGCGGAGAAGGAGGAGCGGCTCGTCTCGCTGCGCTACCAGCACCGGATGCACCCGGACATCGCCAGTTTTCCCCACAAGCACATCTACAGCGGCGAGCTGCTCGAGACTCCCGACGGCATGGCTGAGGAGCGCTCGTTTCCGTACCCGAGGTACCGCTCGCGCGTGGTGCTGCTCGATGTCCGTGGACAGGAGAGGAGCCGTCCTTCCATCGCCAACGAGGCCGAGGCTGATGTCGTCATCGGGGAGCTGCGCGCACTCGCGACCTGGGCCGCAGGCGTTCCGCGCAAGGAGCCTTGGTACGTTGCCGTGCTGACGTTCTACCGCGGGCAGGAGCGGCTGATCCGAGACCGGCTCCGCGCAGAGACCGGCCAGGACGGCCAGCAACGGCACTTCACATTTCATGACGGAGATCGGCGGCTTCTAGACGTAGACCTCTGCACCGTCGACCGGTACCAGGGGCATGAGGCGGACATCGTTCTGCTCTCGCTCGTCCGTACGCGGAGCCCGGGATTCCTGAACAGCCCCAACCGGCTGAACGTGGCGATCACGAGGGCGCGCTACCAGCTCGTGCTCATCGGGCACGGACAGTTTCTCGCGAAGCAGAAAGAGCGGGCACCAATGTGTTCCCGGCTCGCGTGGGATCTCAAGCTCCGGGGCTGCGTCGAGCGTCGTTACTAGGAGGGATGAGCCATGAGGATCGTACTGCGACGGACTGTCAACGTCCGCTGGGCGCTCGTGCAAGGGAAGGTCGCCTTCGCCGAGAAGCGCGTAGCGGAGCACGCCGTGGTGGTTTGGGCGGCGGAGCGGCTGCGTGAAGGACTCGAGACGCGTGCCGAGCAGCTCTGCGACGCCACGGCACAGGGGCCGCTCCTCGGGCTTCCGCCCGTGGTGGGCCGGAGGCTTGCCCGGGTCTGCGAAGACCTCGGCCTGCTCCACCTTGACAAGGACCGGATTGTCCGGCTCACGCCAGAGGGCGAGCGTGTGGCAGCGAGCGCCGAGCCGCGTGTGTTCGTCCCGCAGCTCGGCGCCTGGTGGGTGTTCTGGGCCGAGGATCCCTTGCTCACCCAGCCGTTGCTGCGCATCGAGCCGGGCAAGGAACCTTCGGCACACAAGGAGCGCCAGGCGAGGAACGGAGAGCGCGGCGAGGCGAGACGGCAGTTCCATGACCTGCCCGACACCGTCGCGGCGCTCTGCGACGAGCGCGGCGACCATCCGCCGCTGGAGCTCCCGGCAGCGAGTGATGGCCGTCCAGTCCGCATCGTCGCGCTTGAGCGCAAGGTCGAGCTCCTGCGCTCGCAGGATCGGCTCACGGTCGAGCTGACGTTCGAGCCGGATGCCACGGAGGGGTTGATCCAGCTCCGCGGTCGCGTGGCCGACAGGAGCATCGATGCGACGCTGCCGTCGCTGCGCGGTCGGGATCACGCGCACGTATGGCGCACGCTGCTCCGGTCGAAGGGGACAGAGGACTGGTGGAACCCGAGCTCAGGGAAGCTGCAGGTGCCGTTCAACGGCCTGCGGGACGAGGCCCGGGAGAGCTTCCATCTCCAGATGTCCTTCAGGACGCCCGAGCTCGATCGGCTCGGGCGATTCGACGACACCGCGGTCGACGACATCCCCATCGAGCCGGCCACGCTCGGGGATGCGCAGCGCTGGTTCGAGTGGCTCCTGGAACGACGCGCCGAGAGCACCCAGTGGCCCGAGGTGTTCACGGCGAACGCCATGGACCTGATGCAGTTCTTTCCGGGGCTCGACGTCCGTGCGCCGGCGCAAAGCGACTTCACGCGTGGGCTCCGTGGATCCGAGCGCCCCCGCGCCGCGTACTGGCACCTTCAGGCGCCGCTGGACCTTGATGGAGGGATATCGTGATGAGCAGCAGCATACCGGGCACACCCTGGGTCGAGGATCGATCCAGCGACGTTATCGAGGACATCTGGGCCCCCACGGGCGCGCCCAGCGCGGCGCGGACGCCGGCGACCGGCCGCATCGTCCAGGCGGAGGAGAGCGGGAGGCTGGGCCGCGCCGTGGCAGAGGTCGTCGAGGCCGCTCGCGACGTGGTGCTCGTCTCGAGCTTTCTCTTCGCCGATCCCGCGACGGAGCGGGCATTGCTTGACGCCGCCCGGCAGCGCCGCGTGAGGGTTTACCTCCTGGTAGCCTCGGAGGCACGCCTTGATAAGGAGGTCCGCGCAGACGACGCGTTCGGGATGAAGACCGTCGAGGAGCACAAGCGGCTACTCGATCGGCTCGCGGGCTGGGTGTATGTGCGCTCGGCCGAGCATTTTCATGCGAAATTCGTCATCGCCGATCCGAAGAGTCAGCCGCGGGGTATGCTGCTCACGGCCAATTTCACCCGGGAGGCGCTCACACGGAATCACGAGCTCGGTATACGCTTGCAGCCCGAAGAGGCCCGGGCGCTCGCAGGGCTGTTCACCTGGGCTTTCTGGGAATCCGCGCAGCGGGAGCTGCTCGAGGAGGGGCGCTTGCCACCGGTGACGGCGCCGGCGCGGGTCCGGCTCCCGGATCCCGCGGATGGCATCGTGGCGACAGCTGGAACGAGACGTGATCTGCGCGTTGCCGTGCTCAATCTCATTGCACAGGCGAAGCGCTCGCTGGTCGTCGCGACCTTCGGGATATCAGACCCTGAGGTGGTGGATTTGCTCGAGGAGCGCGCTCGGAACGGGGTCGCGGTCACGCTCCTGGTGCGCCACCCGCGCGCGGCGATGTTCGAGACCCTACGCCGGCTGGCGCGCACGGGCGTGGAGGTGCTAGGCGTGAGCGCGTGGCTGCACGCCAAGGCGATCGTCGCCGACGGCGCGCGCGGTCTCGTGATGACGGCGAACCTGGAGGAGCACGGCCTCGATCAAGGCTTCGAGGCTGGCGTGCAGCTCGCGGGTGACGACGCCGCGGATCTCGCGCGGGTGCTCGCCTCCTGGCGAGCGGAGGCTCCGTCGCGGCTCCGAGCATCGGCGCGTCTCGGCGAGCTGCGAGGCACGGTCCAGGTGATGAACGGCAAGGGCTACCGCGATCTCATGGTCGAGGTGAAGGGGCAGCTCGATGACGGCATCGCCAAGGTCGACTGCTGCACCAGGATCGCGAGCGCTCAGCGCCCCCCGCAGCGCCGCATGCCGGACGGGAAGCTCTACCAGCAGGTCGAGCACGTATGGTCGATCGAGCCGCCGGTGCTCGCCAAGGGCGCGCGCCCTGCGCCTGCGCCGAAGGACGCACAAGGGCCGGTGCCGCCGTTCCCGGTCCACGTGGAGCCCAGCGGTCGGCGCGTCTTCGCGATCGACGGCCTTGGCGAGCTCGACGCGGCGCGGGCGGTCATGGCGGCGTTCGGCGTCCAGGCGGTCGTGCTACGGGGGTGAGCGATGGGTGTGCAGGCGACAGCGGGGCTGCTGACCTGGGCCTCGGTCGGCGGCGGGCCGGCGGTGCTGGGGGACGTGCTGCGCCTCTTGCGCGAGAAGAATGTACGGATCCGCCGGGTGCTCTACCTGATGCAGTCCGCGGACATGCCGCTGCCGGCGAGGGCGCACCTGGGGAACGTCGAGCTCGAGCAGATCCTCGTTCCGCTCACCGATCCGACCCATCACCGGGTCATCCATGATGCTCTTCGAGAGAGCGTCCTTCCGCGACTACGCGCACTGGACGGGCCGCTGCATATCAACGTGTCATCGGGTACCCCGGCGATGCACGCTGTGTGGCTCGTGCTCCACTCCGGGGGCGCGCTGCCGCCCGGTGCGCGGCTCTGGTCCGCACAGCGGCCAAAGACCGGCCCGACGCGGATCGACCCGGTCGACTTCCCGATCGACACGTATCTCGCGGAGATCCGCCGCAGCGGCGCAGCTCGCCCCGCGGAGGCGCGCTACGACCCTGCGTGCCGCTCGCCTCGACGTCGACAAGCGCTCGAAACCCTTGCCCGTTACGCCCGGCTCCCGCGGGCGCCGCTGCTGGTGCTCGGGGAACGGGGGACGGGGAAGACACGGCTGGTCGAGACGTACGTGGGGCCGCTCAAGAACCGGACGAAGGTGACCACGGTAACGTGCGGCACGCTCCATCCGCACCTCGCGATGAGCCTGCTCTTTGGGCATGTGAAGGGCGCGTTCACCGGAGCAGACCGCAACCGAACGGGCTTCATCGATGAGGCCGTCGGCGGCGTTCTCTTCCTCGACGAGGTTCAGGACCTCGAGCGGCCGGTACAGCGCCAGCTCGTGCGCACGCTGCAGGACCCGGAGCGCCGGTTCCGCCGCGTCGGCGAGACACAGGAGAGAAAGGCGAATGTTGAGGTCGTGTGTGCCTCGCACCTTCCGTTCGAGGCGCTTCGCAGGCGGCTCGACCCCGATCTGTTCGATCGCTTGAGCCTACTGCTCGTGGAGATTCCGCCGCTCCGCGAGTGCCGCGAGGATCTGCGAGACGACTGGGAGCGCGTGTGGCGGGAATCCCGCTCCTTCGAGGATCTCTCCCCGGAGGCGCCGTGGAGCACGGCCGTAGATCGTGCCCTCCAGGAGGACCCGCTCCCGGGAAATCTGCGGGACTTGCAGCGCCTCGCGTTGATCCTCATGGCGCGCGCCGCCGGCATGCCTGGCGGTGGGGACACGGAGGAGGGGCTGCGCGAGTGGAGAGCGTTGCAAGCACAGTTTCGCGGCATGGAGACGAAGGGAAAGACGAAGCTCCCCGCGCTCGGAACGGGGACGTGGGAAGACCGCGTGCACGGGTTCAAGCGGAAGCTCGCTCGCGCGGCCCGGCAGGAGCACGGGTCGTACGTGGCCGCGGCTCGGGCGCTCGGCGTCAGCGAGCGGATACTCCGCGAACACGCGAAGAAGAAGGAGTAGGCAGGCTGACTGCCGACCGCGGCCGAGCGCGTCGGCAGGAGCGGACCCTTCGCTCCACGCGAGCGCTGGCCTCGACGTCGAAGCCCCAGTCCGGCCATAGCTCGCTCGCGCCGGCCCCCGTCGTACAGCTCCGGACGCGCCGCTGTCCGCTCGCGGTTACTGCTGCCTACCGACGGCGCCGTTCGACCGGCTGCGCCCGCGGGCGACGCGGGCGCATGAGCAACCTCGTGCAGCTCCGGACGCGCCGCCGTCAGCGTGCGTTCACCGCTGCCTACCCACGGCACGGCGACGGGCTCTGTTGTCCCTAGACGGCCGCCATCGTCCCGGAGAGACTTCCGCCCCCGTGCTCGTTCTTCCCACGCTCGATCCTCCCGCTGTCGCCCCGGCCACCTATCTCTCGGCTACCCTCCACGCGCTCGCCCGCGAGGAGCACGTCGGCCGCAAGCCTCGCCGCCTCCTCGAGCCGGAGCACGCCACCTGGATGCGCTTTCGCGGCCGTCTCGGCCCCCGCGCGTTCGTCGAGCTCCTCCTCGAGGATGCCGCCGTCAGCCAGCCTGAGCCGTTCGACGCCGCCTCCGTTCTCGGCGCCGACGCCCCCCTGGAGCCCGTCCCCGAGGACCTTCTGGCCGACTGGCTCGCCATGGTCTCCGGGCTCTCCCTCGACTCTCCCACCCGCGATTATCTCGACCAGCAGGCCCAGCGCCTCGGCCTCACGGCCCGCCTGGCGTACAGCGATCTCCATCGCCTCCAGCCCCATCACCGCGTCCTCGAGCTCCCCGGCACCGGCGGCCGCCTCGCCGCGCACGTCGTCCAGACTCAGCCTGGCGTCTTCCTCAAGGACGTCTTCACCATCGCCTGCGGCTCATGGCAGGAGCGGGCCCTCGCCGGCCTCGTCGCCGTCGATCTCGGCGTCGTCGGCGAGGTCCGCCTCCGGCTCGACCCCGACCTCGCCCGCATCCGCGCCGCCGGCGAGGGCTTCTCCCACGTCTTCGGCCTGCGCCCCGACAAGGGCGGAGCGTTCGAGCGGGAGCAGCTCGCGCTCTGGTTCCCCTCTGCCGACATCGTCCTCGTCTGAAACCCTGCGATCCGGGACCCGACCATGGCGACCTTCATCCCCATCGGTGAGCCTGCGAGCGACCGCGAGCGACAGGCGCTCCGCTATCTCGTGGACGGCCTGCCGGAGGACTACCTCGTCTACGGCAACCCCTGGCTCGTCGAGCGCAGCGGCGCCATCTACGAGCTCGACGCCCTCGTCGTTGCGCCTCACGCGCTCTATGTCGTCGAGATCAAGAGCCACGGCGGCGCCGTCTCGGGCAACGACAACGACTGGTACGTCCCCGCGCCGATCCGCAGCCCCCTCAAGCTCAACCGCAAGACCGCCCAGATTTTCGCCGATCAACTCAAGCGCCACAGCACTTTCGCTGCGCGCCCTTACGTCGAGGGGTTCGTCTTCCTCTCCCACGCCGACGGCTGCCGCGTCACCGGACCCGCGAGCGCCGAGCGCCTCCACACCCGGCGAACCATCCTTCAGGCCATCCTTGACCGCGCAGCGTTCGTGCGCCGCAACGGCGAGCGCGAGCCCGTCGATGAGCACGTACGCCGCGTGGTCGACGAGCTCCTCACCGGCGTCGATCGCGCCAACCCGCCGCCGCGCCGCATCCGCGAGTGGGAGATCGAGGGCACGCTCGAGCGCACCGAGCGCTACGTCGAGCACCTCGCCACCCATCGCATCACGCGCGAGGAGGCCGTCCTGCGTGTCCACGACGTCTCCCCCCTCGCGGACGAGGCCGAGCGGAAGCGCCTCGAGGATCGCTTCCGCTGGGAGGCCCAGGTCCTGCGCCGCATCGGCGAGCACCCGAACGTCCTGCACGCCACCGCGCCCTTCGTGGACGAGGCCGGCCTCGTCCTGCCCTTCGAGCGCTTCCAGGGCCTCACGCTCCCCTCCTGGATCGAGCGGTACGGCCCCAGGCTCACCGGCAACGCGGGCGTTCGGGCGCGCGTCGACCTCTGGAAGAAGATCGCCTCGGCGCTCGCCTACGCTCACCGCCAGGGCGTCGTCCACCGGCTCCTCCGGCCCGAGGTGATCCTCGTCGAGGACCGGATCGAGTCGCCTGATCTGCGCGTCGGCGGCTTCGAGCTCGCCAAGCAGCTCTACCTGCCCGGGCAGACCGTCGCGGTGAGCTCGCTCGGCGACGATCGCCGCCGCTTCGCCGCCCCCGAGGTCGTGCGCAGCTTCTCCGACGCCGACGCGCGCTCGGATCAGTTCAGCCTCGGCGCCCTGCTCGGGTTCATCCTCGTCGGCCGTCCGCTCTTCGACTCCACCGAGGAGCTCGTGCGCCGTGGGGGCGTGTTCACGCGCGTGCGCGAGATCAACTCCTCCCTCAAGCAGGGCCTCGATCGCGCCCTCGGCACCATGCTCTCGCTTGCGTCGGCGAGCCGCTTCCGAGCCCTCGACGAGGCCGTTGAGGCCGTCGAGTCGGCGCTCTCCGGGCGCGCCACCGTCCCGCCGCCGGCCGAGCTCGATCCGGATAACCTCCCGGTCGGCACGCGCCTCGGCGCCGACTACGAGATCACCGGCCGCCTCGGCGCCGGCGGCCTGTCCACCGTCTACCTCGCCCGCCACATGCCGAGCGGCTCGAGCCGCGCCCTCAAGGTCGCGCGCGAGGACCCGCGCGCCGGCGAGGCCCTCGAGGCCGAGCACCGCGCGCTCATGGGCATCGATCACCCGAGCATCGTGAGGGCGATCGACATCACCAACGTCGTCCCCGGCCGCAGGACGCTCGTGCTCGAGCGCGTCAAGGGCGAGCCGCTCTCCACCTGGATCGCGGGCGGCGCGCGCGCCGACGCCGAGCGGCGGCTCTTCGCCGAGACGCTGCTCGCGGCGCTCGCGTACCTCGAGACCAAGGGCATCGTCCACAAGGACATCAAGCCCGACAACCTCATCGCCTCGGCCGACGGCCTCGTGCTCATCGACTTCTCGCTCGCGGGCGCTCCGCCCGACGCGCTCGTGGGCACCGCGTTGTACCGCGATCCTGCGCTCGACCGGTGGAGCCACGTCGCCGACCGTTACGCCGCCGCGCTCTGCCTGTTCGAGCTCTACGTCGGGCGGCACGCCTTCGATGGGCAGGCGCCGGCGCCGGGGGACGCGCCGCGCGTCGACGCGCAGGACTTCGAGCGCGGGGCGCTCGCCGACTTCTTCCGCAAGGCGCTGAACTCGAACCCGAGCCTGCGCTACCCGTCCTCGGTGGCCATGCGCGCCGCGCTGCTCGACGCGCTCGGGTCGCGGATCACGAGCTCGGCGCCGCCCGGGCCGCTCGGCGCCGCCTCGCAGGCGAGCAGCGCGCCGCTCGCCGCGACGGCCCTGAGCGGCACGGCGCGCGCGATCCTCAGCCGCGCCGGCATCACCACGCAGGGGCAGCTCGTCGCGCTGAGCGAGGCGCAGATCCGCGACATCGGCAGCCTCGGCAACAAGAAGCGCGAGGAGGTCCTCGCCCTGCGCTCGGCGCTGGTCGCGGTGGGCGTCGCGCCGATCGCGGGTGCCGGGGGCGAGCGTCGCACGCTCTTCCCGACGCTGAGCGGCGACGAGACGGACCTGCGCC
Source organism: Sorangium sp. So ce119 (assembly GCF_051524405.1). Lineage (NCBI taxonomy): Bacteria > Pseudomonadati > Myxococcota > Polyangiales > Polyangiaceae > Sorangium > Sorangium sp. So ce119. The sequence continues at coordinate 3,242,057 of NZ_CP150310.1, forward strand.
GCCTCGGCCTGTCCCCGGCCCTGACGGACGCGCTCGCGCGCGGCGGCTTCGTCTCGGTCGGGCGGGTCGCGGACGCGACGCGCGAGGATCTCACCGCGCTGCCGGGCGTGGGGTCGGGCAGGGTTGCGGCCGTCGTGCAGGCCCTGCAGCGCTTCGCGGACACGGCGACGAGCACGGCGGAGGCGCCGGCCACGCTCGAGGCCCTCTGGGACGTGGCCGCGGCGCCGCTCCAGGGGCAGCAGAAGCGCATCCTCGAGTCGCTCTATGGCCTGCGAGGGCGGCGCGCGATGCAGGTGGAGCTCGCGGAGGAGCTCGAGACGCACCAGCCGAACATCAGCCTCCAGAAGCAGCGCGGGCTCGACGTGATCGATCGGCGTGTGCTCGACGACGTCGTGGAGCACGTCGAGGGCTTGCTCGTGTCGGCGGGGGGCCTGCTCCGCATCGACGAGGCTGCGTCGCGCCTCTGCGAGCGCTGGCCGGCGGCCGAGGGGTTCGACGTGGCGGGGCTGCTGCGGCTCCTCGCGGAGCTCGAGCCCGCGCGGCTCTCGTGCAGGGACGTGCTCGACGAGCAGCCCTCGGAGGTGCTCGCGCGGCCCCTGTTCGAGGCGAAGGCGCTGCGAACATTCCTGGAGGCCGCGCGCACGCTCGCGGCGTGGCCGCCCCGGGCGCCGGAGGGCGTGCGGCGGAGCCTGCAGGCGTACCTGCCCGAGTACCCGCACGATCCGCTAGGGCTCGCGGTGCAGCTCTCGCGCGATCTCCGGCTCACGGAGGACGGCGAGTTGTATCAGGCGCCGGTCTACCTCAAGCCGGCGCTCGATCACGTGCTCGGCAAGGCGAGGCTCCCGGTGCCGCTGGAGGAGCTGCGGCGGGCGATCGTGGCAAGCTTCGGGGCGGCGGTGACGCCGGCGCCCGAGACGCACGAGCTCGTCAAGCTGCTCGCGACGCAGACGTATTGCCGCTTCGATCCCGGCGACGGGCAGGTGCACCCCGCTGGCGGCAAGTCGCTGGAGACGCCTGCGGTCACGCCGGACGAACTGCCGCCGGAGCTCCTCGTCAAGGATCCGGCGGAGGCGGCGCGGGACATCCTGCGGAGTGTGGCGAAGACGCGGGGCTACCGGCTCGTCGTGGCGCCGCCGGACGACCACGTGGAGATCGGCCGGAGCGTGGCGCGGGCGCTGGGGCCCGAGGCGGCCTTCGTGAGCTTCGAGGACGAGTTCTTCCGTCGCATCGACGCGCAAATCGAGGTGTTCGACCGGGCCGAGCGGTTCGTCGCGCAGCGGCCGCGGCTGCGCAAGGAGGCGGAGGCGCTGCTCGACGCCTTAGTACAGGAGCACGGCAAGCCGGGCAGCACGGTGGTGCTGGGGGACACGGCGCTCTTCGGGACGTGCGACGCGCTGCACTTGGTGCGGCGGCTCTACGACCTCACGGCGACGGGCGGGAAGGGGTTCTGGGCGCTGGTGATGCCGGGCGTCCTGCACAAGCGGCAGCCGCTCTTCAACGAGAAGCCCGGGGCGACGGTGTTCAGCATCGACGGGACGGTGCTGCCGCTTTCGAGGGAGATCCCGGAAGGCCCATGACAGCGCATGCTGCCTAGCTGGCCTCGGCCTGTCTCGCGAAGGAGATCGCCTGTAAGGCCGCCACGAGCGCCGAGGGAGCGCCCTTCGAGCCGATGGCCGCCCGGTAGCGCTCCCGGTGTGTGATCACATCTGGACAGCAGCGACGCCGTTCACGCCTGCTTCCACAGCGGCCACCGACCGATGACGAAGTCGGCGAGCTGCGCCGTTCGGGTCTCGATGTCCGCGCATTCCCAAAGCTTCCCTTTGTTGAGTATCTCCGCGCTCAGAGAGCGCGTCATGTGGAGCTTGCTCGCCTTGTAGAGCCGATCGTCGCTGGCCTTGGCGTCCGGGGACCTGTTGCGCGCTCGGCTGTTGAGCGTCTCTTCGAGCAGCGTGAGATTGCCAAGTCGGTGTACGTTGTCCTCGTAATCCTCCTCAGAAGAGAATCCGCGTGCGGGCAGCTTGAAGGTCGGCTCCTGCGCGAAGACATGCTCGATCGCGAGCTTGGCTCCTGCGAGCGCCTGGAGCTCGCTCACGTCGAGGCGCGGAGCGCCGGCCCGCTGCCGGCTCTCCTCCTCGTATTCCAGGAGCATGGGCCGCAGCGCTTTGTTGGATGCCATGTCGTTCTCTTCGAGCCGCGATCGGAATAGGGCGTCATTCATGAACCATCGGACGAACCCGAGCATGGTGTTGGCGATGTGCTCCGGGCTCGCGGTCATGGCCTCCTGCGCGAGGACTGCCATGTCCCGCTCTGGATTGGTCCCGCGGGTCTTGTACACGCGCACGTCGACGATCTCGACGAGATCGACGAACATGAGGCCCCCGTTGCGCGGGACCGGCTGCTCGAGCAGCCCGCGCATCGCGAGCCGGACGAAGAGCGGATACAGCGATGCGGACAGGTTGAGCCATGACAGGAGCTTGTAGTAGCGGACGTCGCTGCCGACCGTCCTCACCAGCGCCTCCAGCGCGGCGAAGAACGCCTGTAGGTCCGATACGTACGATTCGATGAACCTCGACAGCTCTCCCGGCCCGCTGGACTGGTGCTCCTTCAGCGCTCCCTTCAGGAAGCCGTCGAGCACCTCGCCGGCCGTGGCGCCATAGTCGTGCCATTCGCTCGGAAATGCGATGAAGTGGTATCGCATCACGGAGTCTTCGTTGAACTTGGCCTGGTTGATGAGATTGATTTCGCGCCCTGGAAGCCTGGCCAGCTCCTTGATGGAGTCGTAGGCGCGGAAGATGTCCCCGAACTTGTCGTTCACCAGCGTATCCAGCGCGCCGTTCAAGAAGCGGTTCGAGTAGTAGATGAGGAGGCTCTTGGCCTTCTCCATGTTCGAGAGCGGCTTGCCGCGATCGTTGACGGTCTGGAAGATGCGGATGGCCCGGCCGTCGTCATCTTCAATGAACTCCATGACCTGCAGCTCCGACACGCACGTGAGCCAGCGTTTCGTCTGCGCAGGCTCCTTCGCTGCCAGCTTCGACACGCGCAGGTCGAGGTGTGCGTAGGCCTCGCACAGCCGCCGCTGGCTCGCCGTCCGCGGCTCGGGCGTCGTGCCATCCAGGAGCTGGCGGAAGAAGCCTTCGTTGTCGCCGAGCAACTCCAGGCGGTGCTTCCCGTCGGAGCTCAGGAACCTGTCGGTGGCGAGGATCTTCGCCGTCAGCTCGGAGCTCGGCAGGTGCTTCACGAGCGCGTGGATCAGCATCGTGAGCGTGGTGAGCCGCTGCTGGCCGTCGACGATGTTGTAGACCAGCTCGCCAGCCCGTCGGGACAGGATGAATGTGCCGATGTAGTGGCTCGTGCCTGTCTCGATCGCCTCGGCGACGTCGTCGAAGAGGTCGTCCACGTTGTCGGGGACCCATGCATAGTCCCGCTGGTAGCGCGGGACTCTGAAGAATTTGCCGGTGAAGAACTTCTCAAGGGTCGTCTTGTCCACGCCTGCAAGCTATCACCCGCGGGGCCGAGGGGGGAAGCTCGCTCACGCGCGGCTGCGGAAGGCCGTCGGTCGCCGGTGGTAACGATCCCCCTGAAGCATCGGTTTGTTGTACCTTCCGGCCCCCCGATGGATCCGGCAACCCGCAAGTCCCTCACCACGTCCCTTGGCAAGCTCTCCGCGGAGATCGCCGCCGCAGTGCGCCAGCCCATGCTGCAACCCGGCTCGCCCGTGCGCGCGCGGGCGGAGAGGCTGCACCAGGAGGAGCGTGTAGGCGAGCCGTTCGAGGTGTGGACCGACCTGCTCTCGCGGCGGGCGGCCGTGCTCTGGGTGCTGAAGAGCCTCTATGTGCGGGTGCTGGAGGATCGTGGGCTGCTCAGGCCCGGGCGCATCCTGGACACGGAGAGCCAGGAGCTGTTCGCGCACCTCGCGCCGAGCCTGGGCGACACGGCCTACCTCCGGTGGGTGTACCGGGACCTCGCGTCGGCGAGGGGCGGGCTGCCGGAACTGTTCGCGCCGCAGGCGGCGGAGATCGTGGCGCCGCCGGATGGGCTGTCACGCAAGCTCATCGATTTCTGGCGGTCGCGGGATCCGGATAACAGCAAGCTGCTCTACGCGTTCGACGAGGAGCACTTCGACGGGCGGCTGATGGGGGATGTGTACCAGGACCTGGATCCGGTGGTGAAGAAGCGGTACGCGCTTCTGCAGACGCCGGATTTCGTGATCGATTTCATCCTTGATGAGACGCTCACGCCGGCGATCGCGGAGTGGGGGGTGGAGGCGGTGCGGGTGCTCGATCCGGCGTGTGGGTCGGGGCACTTCCTGCTCGCGGCATTCAAGCGGCTGTTCGCGGGGATGCGGGAGAAGTTCCCGGTGCGGCCGATGCGCGTGGTCGTGGAGGACGTGCTCGGCCGGGTGGTGGGGATCGATCTGAACGACTATGCGTGCGCGCTGGCGCGGGCGCGGCTCGTGATGACGGCGCTCGAGGCGTGCGGGGAGTCGGACCTGGGGGCGGGGGGAGAGCTCCATCCGCAGGTGTACTGGGCCGATGCGCTGGAGCAGATGGAGCGGGAGCAACTCGGGCTGTTCAAGAGCGGGAGACCGGCGGCAAGCTTGACGCGGCCGGAGGTGCGAGCGGCGCTGGCGCCGGTGCTGCAGCGCGGGTTTCATGTGGTGGTTGGGAATCCGCCGTACATTACGGAGAAGGACGCAACCAAGCGGGAGTATCACAAGGAGAAGATTGGAAAGGGGAGGCGGTATGTGTCGGCCTCGGGGAAATACTCGCTGGGCGCGCCGTTCACGGAGCGAATGCTCCAGCTTGCGGTGGCGGATGGTGTTGTCGGCGAGATCACGGCCGACTCGTTCATGAAGCGTGAGTTCGGTAAAGCGCTGATCGAGCAGGTGCTGGCCAAGAGAGAGCTCACGAAGGTGGTCTCCACGGCGGGAGCGTTCATCCCGGGCCATGGAACGCCGACGGTGATCCTGTTTGCCAGGAACCGGCCGTCGCGGGGGGAGCATGTCCGGGTCGTTATGGGCAAGCGAGGGGAGCCGGGGAAGCCCGAGGAGCCGGCCAAGGGACGGGTGTGGACGAGCATCACCGAGGGACACGCGAAGGTTGGCTACGAGAACGAGTTCATTTCCGTGGCGGATGTGCCTCGAACAACGATGAGTTCGCATCCGTGGAGCATCGGGGGCGGCGGGGCCGCGGAGTTGAAGGAGGGGATTGAGCAGCAGGTAGAGCTCCGGCTCGGTGCGGTTGCAGCTGATATCGGAATCACCTCGGTCACGGGCGAGGATGATGTTTACGCACAGCCCGAGCCTCATGTCTTTGCGCGGCTGCATGTTGCTCCTACTCGGCCACTCGTGGTTGGTGAGGACGTCCGCGACTGGTCGATTGTTCGCGTGCTGGATGCTGTGTGGCCGTACGAGAACGGTCATTGTGTTGCCAGGCTAGATGCGATTCCATCAATTCATCGATATGCTTGGCGGTACAAGCCGATCATTAGTAAGCGGCGCCGTTTTGGTACGCCGATGCTGGAGCGTGGTCTCACTTGGTATGAGTGGCAGGAACTCTATGTCGAGAAGCTCCGCACCGAATCCACCATCACATGGGGTGAGGTCTCCACCCACAACCACTTCGCCCTCGATCGCGGCGGCAAGGTCTTCAAGCAGACGGCCCCGGTCATCAAGCTCCCGCCCGGCGCCACGGAGGCCCAGCACCTTGTCCTGCTCGCGCAGCTCAATTCGTCGACGGCGTGTTTTTGGCTGAAGCAGGTCTGCCAGAACAAAGGCGTGGGTGGACGCGGTAGCCGCGGGCTCGAGCCGGACGAGTGGGAAAAGTTTTATCAGTTCGGCGGCACAAAATTGGAATCATTCCCGCTCATTGCCACCGCGCATACTCAGCTAGAGTCGTTTGCCCGCCATATGGACACCCTGGCCGGCGACCGTGTCACCGATTCCGCCCGTTCTGTCCTAGACGCCCACGCTTCTTCCGGCCCCGCTGCCCTCCGCGCTGCCCTGAGCACCCGCCGAGAACATGATCTCGACCGCCTTTTCAAGATGGTCAGTCTTCAAGAGGAGCTCGACTGGCTGTGCTACAAGCTATACGGAATCGATCCTGAAGCTGAGATCCGCGATCCCGAGAGGGTTCCGCCTCTCCGCCCCGGTTTACGCCCCTTCGAGATCACGGAAGCCGAACGCCTCGTTGAAGCAGGTAACGAGGAGCGCCCTGAGATGGATGGCAAGACCGATTGGTTTGGTCGCCACGGCTGGGAGCCCCACACCACCCTCGACGCGCTCCCCCCCGCCGAGCGCGGCATCGTCGAGTCGCGCCTCGAGCGCACCGCCGCGAGCCGCGAGCTCTCGCTCCTGGAGCAGCCCACCTACAAGCGCCGCTGGTACAGGCCCGACCACGGCGCCGAGGAGCGCGAGGCCATGGATCTGTGGCTCGCCGACCGCATCGAGGCCTGGGCCAGGGAGCGCAAGGAGCCGTTCACCATCCGCCAGGCCGCCGCTGCCCTCCGCGCCGATGCCGCCCTCCTCGCCGTCGGCGAGCTCCTCACCGGCCGCCCCGACTTCGACGTCGACGCCCTCGTCGGCGAGCGCGTCCGCGCGGACGCCGTCTCCAACACCAAGCACCACGTCTTCACCGCCGAGGGCCTCCTAAAGCGCGCCGCCTGGGAAGAGACCTGGCGCCTCCAGCACCTCGAAGACGAGGGCCGTCTCCCCCTCGACGAGGACGGCAAGCCCATCCCGATCCCGGTCCCTCGCAAGTACGACCGTACTGATTACCAGAGGCCCGAGTTCTGGTCGCTCCGCGGCAAGCTCGACGTCCCCAAGGAGCGCTTCATCGCTTTCACCGAGGTCCCGCCGCCCGTGGGCGAGGAGACGCTCTACGGCTGGGCCGGCTGGACCCACCGCGAGCGCGCCCGCGTCCTGCTCGCCCTGGACGAGCAGCTCGAGAACGCCGGGGTCCCGGTGGCGGATCGCTACGGTGTCCTGCACGGCGTATGGTTTCTCTTGCCGTACGTCGCCTGGGAGTCGCAGGACGCCGCGCGCGACTTCCGCGCCGACGTGAAGAGCATCGTCGGCGAGGCCGGTGTGACCGAGGCGATGCTGGCCGAGTGGGCCGGGCGGTCTCCGCTGACGAAGCCCAAGACCGGCGGGCGAGGGAAGGGAAAGAAGGCGTAGAGGTTGTCGGGAGCGTATAGGCTCAGTCCCGCTCCACCAGGAACACCATCTCCTTCGCGTTCGGGTCGTCCGCCGCGAGCTCCTGCGCCCACTTTCCCAGCACCACAGTCTTTGGTCCTCCCCCTCGCGGACCTTCGGGGCCACTGCCACCGGTTCAGGATCTCGGCCGAGGGCAGCGCGCGTTCGCACGGGGCGAGGCGGCCGGCTGGACCTGGGCACAGCGCCCCACCTCCTGGACGACCTCCTCCCCCGCATGGCCTCGGTGCTCGACTCAGCCGGTAGGCTCCAGCTCTTCCGGGGTGCGGGGCCGGGATAGTCCAGTAGCGCCCTTGCGGGTAGCCCTCGGCGGCCCGGCCGATGTACCTTCCGGCCCCCGATGGATCAGGCAACCCGCAAGTCCCTCACCACATCCCTTGGCAAGCTCTCCGCGGAGATCGCCGCCGAGCTGCGCAAGCCCATGCTGCAACCCGGCTCCCCGGTGCGCGCGCGGGCGGAGAGGCTGCACCAGGAGGAGCGTGTAGGCGAGCCGTTCGAGGTGTGGACCGACCTGCTCTCGCGGCGGGCGGCCGTGCTCTGGGTGCTGAAGAGCCTCTACGTGCGGGTGCTGGAGGATCGTGGGCTGCTCAGGCCCGGGCGCATCCTGGACACGGAGAGCCAGGAGCTGTTCGCGCACCTCGCGCCGAGCCTGGGCGACACGGCCTACCTCCGGTGGGTGTACCGGGACCTCGCGTCGGCGAGGGGCGGGCTGCCGGAACTGTTCGCGCCGCAGGCGGCGGAGATCGTGGCGCCGCCGGATGGGCTGTCACGCAAGCTCATCGATTTCTGGCGGTCGCGGGATCCGGATAACAGCAAGCTGCTCTACGCGTTCGACGAGGAGCACTTCGACGGGCGGCTGATGGGGGATGTGTACCAGGACCTGGATCCGGTGGTGAAGAAGCGGTACGCGCTTCTGCAGACGCCGGATTTCGTGATCGATTTCATCCTTGATGAGACGCTCACGCCGGCGATCGCGGAGTGGGGGGTGGAGGCGGTGCGGGTGCTCGATCCGGCGTGTGGGTCGGGGCACTTCCTGCTCGCGGCATTCAAGCGGCTGTTCGCGGGGATGCGGGAGAAGTTCCCGGTGCGGCCGGTGCGCGTGGTCGTGGAGGACGTGCTCGGCCGGGTGGTGGGGATCGATCTGAACGACTATGCGTGCGCGCTGGCGCGGGCGCGGCTCGTGATGACGGCGCTCGAGGCGTGCGGGGAGTCGGACCTGGGGGCGGGGGGAGAGCTCCATCCGCAGGTGTACTGGGCCGATGCGCTGGAGCAGATGGAGCGGGAGCAACTCGGGCTGTTCAAGAGCGGGAGACCGGCGGCGAGCTTGACGCGGCCGGAGGTGCGGGCGGCGCTGGCGCCGGTGCTGCAGCGCGGGTTTCATGTGGTGGTTGGGAATCCGCCGTATATCACGGAGAAGGACGCGACCAAGCGGGAGTATCACAAGGAGAAGGTGGGGAAGGGGCCTCGTTACACCTCGGCTTTCCGCCTCTATTCGCTTGGGGCGCCGTTCACGGAGCGCATGTTCCAACTCGCTGTGACGAACGGGTATATTGGTGAGATTACGGCTGATTCATTCATGAAGCGTGAGTTCGGCAGTGCGTTGATCGAACAGGTGCTTGCCAAGAAGGACCTGACGAAGGTTGTTTCGACGGCGGGCGCGTTCATTCCCGGCCACGGTACACCAACGGTCATCCTGTTCGCCCGGAACCGGCCGTCGTGGGGGGACCATGTTCGAGTCGTGATGGGGAAGCGAGGGGAGCCTGGGAAGCCTGAGGAGCCATACAAAGGTCGAGTCTGGTCTTCGATCGCGGAAGGACATTGCAGAGCCGGATACGAGAATGAATTTATTTCCGTTGTTGATGCTTCCAGGATATCGCTCGCCAAGCATCCATGGAGTATTGGCGGTGGTGGTGCAGCGGCGCTCAAGGTGGTACTGGATGAGCGAGGGGATTCACTGCATCGTGTCTGTTCGTCGATAGGATTTGCCTGCATCACGAAGCAGGATGATGTCTTTGTGCAGCCAGTCGCCCTGTTTCGTCGTTGTGATCTGGAGCTCGATCTCCAGCGTCCGATGGTGGCAGGTGATCAGGTGCGGGATTGGGGAGTGAGCACAAACGACGTGGCGATCTTCCCTTACGATCCTGGCAACGGTTTACGTGACATGCTGCCTGGTGTGCGGGCGATGAGATTTCTGTGGACTTACAAGGCAATCTTGTTTGAGCGCAAGGAATTCGGCGGGGCGACCTATCGAGAGTCGGGAAGAAAGTTTTATGAGTACGGTCAGATCCCGCTTGAGCGCCTGAGTGTCGCGATATCGATCGCCTTTGGCGAGGTCTCCACCCACAACCACTTCGCCCTCGATCGCGGCGGCAAGGTCTTCAAGCAGACGGCCCCGGTCATCAAGCTCCCGCCCGGCGCCACGGAGGCCCAGCACCTCGTCCTGCTCGCGCAGCTCAATTCCTCGACGGCCTGCTTCTGGATGAAGCAAATTTGTCAGAATAAGGCTGGCAGTGGGATGGGACGTGGTATTCAGCCTGAAGGATGGATGGAGCGTTATGCCTTTGACTCATCCAAGCTAAGCTCGTTCCCCCTCATCGCCAGCAGCCATCCCCTCCTCGAATCCTTCGCCCGCCATCTCGACACCCTCGCCAGCGACCGCGTCTCCGACTCCGCTCGCTCCGTCCTCGACGCCCACGCCTCCTCCGGCCCCGCCGCCCTCCACGCCGCGCTGAAATCCCGTCGCGACCGCGACCTCGACCGCCTCTCCAAGATGGTCGGCCTCCAGGAAGAGCTCGACTGGCTCTGCTACAAGCTCTACGGCGTCGACCCCGACGCCGAGATCCGCGACCCCGAGCAGCTCCCGCCCCTGCGCCCCGGCCTGCGCCCGTTCGAGATCACCCTCGCCCAGGAGGAAGCCGAGCGCCGCGCCGCCCTGGCCCGCGGCGAGGAGCCCGACGAGCAACCCACCGCCTGGTTCGAGCGCCACGGCTGGGAGCCCCACACCACCCTCGACGCGCTCCCCCCCGCCGAGCGCGGCATCGTCGAGTCGCGCCTCGAGCGCACCGCCGCGAGCCGCGAGCTCTCGCTCCTGGAGCAGCCCACCTACAAGCGCCGCTGGTACAGGCCCGACCACGACACCGAGGAGCGCGAGGCCATGGAGTTGTGGCTCGCCGACCGCATCGAGGCCTGGGCCAGGGAGCGCAAGGAGCCGTTCACCATCCGGCAGGCCGCCGCCGCCCTCCGCGCCGATGCCGCCCTCCTCGCCGTCGGCGAGCTCCTCACCGGCCGCCCCGACTTCGACGTCGACGCCCTCGTCGGCGAGCGCGTCCGCGCGGACGCCGTCCCCAACACCAAGCACCACGTCTTCACCGTCGAGGGCCTCCTGAAGCGCGCCGCCTGGGAAGAGACCTGGCGGCTCCAGCACCTCGAAGACGAGGGCCGTCTCCCCCTCGGCGAGGACGGCAAACCCATCCCGCTCCCGGTCCCCCGCAAGTACGACCGTACTGATTACCAGAGGCCCGAGTTCTGGTCGCTCCGCGGCAAGCTCGACGTCCCCAAGGAGCGCTTCATCGCTTTCACCGAGGTCCCGCCGCCCGTGGGCGAGGAGACGCTCTACGGCTGGGCCGGCTGGACCCACCGCGAGCGCGCCCGCGTCCTGCTCGCCCTGGACGAGCAGCTCGAGAACGCCGGCGTCCCGGTGGCGGATCGTTACGGCGTCCTGCACGGCGTGTGGTTCCTCCTGCCGTACGTCGCCTGGGAGTCGCAGGACGCCGCGCGCGACTTCCGCGCCGACGTGAAGAGCATCGTCGGGGAGGCCGGCGTGACCGAGGCGATGCTGGCCGAGTGGGCCGAGAGGTTCCCGCTGACGAAGCCCAAGGCCGGCGGGCGAGGGAAGGGGAAAAAGAAGGCGTAGAGGGGCACGGGAACCCTGTCCAGGAGCTCCGGGTCCTCGAGGAGGTGGAGCGACCCACGTCAGGAGCTCGGCCACTTCCGCACACATTCCGGGGAGCTCCTCGGAGAGCTCGAGCGACCTCCTGGACGTGCTCGGCGAGCCCGATCACGCCATGCTGTTCGGCATGCTGATCGCCGTCACGACCATCCTTACCCGAGACGCATGGTGGAATGAAGCTATCAGCGTCGCGAGCCGCCTTCTTCTTCTGAAGCTCATCCTCGGCATGACCCGCGACGCTCAGGTCCTCCTACTGCCGGGCGGGTTCCTCCGCGTCGAGCGCGAATCGGACATCGATGGAGTGCTCGTGGATGTCGAGGCGGTCCTGGAGGGGTATTACCAGGCGGTCCTCTGGGGGATGGACGTCGCCGACGAATCAAAGAAAACGGGGAAGGACGACTGTGGCCCTGACCCGCACCTGCCTTTCTACGCGTTCCTCAGGCTAGCCGACGGGTCGAAGCCTCTGTGGAGAGCCCGGCAGCTCGCGGCCAGCTCTCAGCAGGCCGTGTACTTCTCTGCGCTGCCGACGGACCGTGTCGTGCGCGTGGGCTCGCAAACGATCGGTATTCTGCTTTGCGGCGAGATGCTGGCCGGCGTCTACGGCCGTGGCCGGACCACCCGGTGGACGAGGGACATGGTTCGGCGCGCCGATGTTGTGCTCGACGTCGCTCATGCGGACGTGGCGGTCGGCGGATCGAGGAACTGGACGTGGGCTATCGAGAAGTGCGCCGACGCCCAGCCGTCGAGCAGGCCGGTGATGGTCGCCCAGCACCTGGCCATGAGCCGTCTCGACACCGTCAAGTGGGGGGCCATGGGCCAAGCCCCTCGGGTCGCGTCGCAGACGGTGCTCCGCAGGCACGTCGGTCGGCGAGAGGTTAGGCCGGGAGGGCAACCGGAGGCGATCGTTGATCTCTATGACGTGGGGTGTGCTTGATGTCAGGGCGTCGAGCGACGAAGGTCCCCCGGTGGACAGCTCTACAGGGAGCGAGCAGCGCCGGAACGTTGTCGTGGGCGCGCCTTGGACGCGATGGTTGCCTCGTGGAGGGGAACCTGCTGCGGACACGGGTAGCCACACCCGGCACCCGTGCCCGTACCAGGGCTTGACAAGGAACCGGGCCGCTGGCTAGAGTGGGACAGCATCAAGAGCTACCGCTGCGAGATCCTCCGCTACCGGTTCGGGCGTCCGGTCGGGGTGGCAAGTCGCCACTCAAAAAACGCGATTAGGAGGAGCTCTCGTGGAAAAGACATCTTTTTCGCTCGGCCGCTGCACGGTGGTGATCGACGATGAGTTGATCATTCTCAGTGTCAGTCGTGATGCCCCGTTGCCGTCAGGAGTGAGGCCTGTCCTTCGCGAGGGTATGAGGGCGGACCACCTCACCATCCCGCTGAAGCCTCGGCGTGAAGGCCCTCATGCTGGCAAGCACTGGATCCATCTGACGTATCCGGATCGTCGCCGTGTGGCCGTAGCCATCGTGGATCCTGAAGAGTTCAGGCTCTTTGGCGATGCCATCGCAGGCTTGATGGCGGACGCTATTGGTCGCGAGATGGCAGAGCGAGTGCGTCGGGTAGATCCTGGGTGGCTCTCCGAGCGGGGCTATAGAATTCTATTTAGCGATCCGGCGGAGTTTTCGGAACAGCTCAGAGCTCGGTTTCAGCAGGGAAAGCGGCGCTATCGCATTTCGATGCACCGGATTGAAGACCTCGCCAAGGACCTCCTGATCGCCGATCCGGAAATTCTCGACGATGAGGAGTTTCGGGCGCTCTGTCTGGACCCTGTGCATGCAGTTCGTCTTGATGACGAGGGGGAGACGCTTTTCTTGCAGTACAAGACAGAAGGGCTGCAAGGCGATGTTCCTGGTTGGTACGCCTACCCCTCGATGACCCCTGATGAAAGCCTGCTTGCAGAGGTCGATCGACGCTCTGGGTATCGGCTCGGCGAGTTCGTCCGAACGGTATGCAGAGAGCTGGGGCTACCAGCGGATTGGGCGCTATTCGACGGTATGGCCGCGCTGCGACAGTCGGATGTGTAAACGCTGAGGCGTTCGCATGCATGCGCCTCTCTCACGAGAGGCCGTGCGGCGCGGGGGGAAGGGCCGGCGGTATCGCGCTTGAGCGAGCGTGTTCGGCCGCTTTCCACGAGGACGCGGCCGCGCACCGCGAAGTCGACCTGTAGCTTGGTCGCACTCATCGCCTGTGCTCTGTCATGGGGCACCGAGCCGCCAGGCACCGGCTCGCCCATTTGATCCCAGTCCACCCAGCCCATCGAGCGAGCTCCGCAGTACGTACGGTGCCAACACAGCTTTAACTTTCGGCGTGCGCGATGGGGGGTCCACGCAAGGCCGGAGCGGTCGGGCTGCTGGAACCCGCTGCATCCTGCGTCCCACCGAGAGGGGCAACGGCCCCAAAGCCCCCACCAGCGTCTACCCGTACCGGCCCCGTCCGCGGGGACGGGGCATCGATGCAGCGGTTCGGCGGGGGACCCCTCACGCCATCTAGGCCATCGCCCCCGTCCTCTGGTATCCCCATCCTCGCGCCTCCCATGACCCTCACCGTCTCTCAGGTCTTCGACCTCCCCCGCCGCGAGGACATCACCGCCCTCGGCTTCGTCGTGCGCCTCTCCGACGACGACGAGGACGCAACCTTCCGCCGCCTCGTCGACGACTACGTCGTCACGCCCACGGTGGCGCAGGAGCTCCCGGTCATCCTCAAGTCCATGCGCCACACCTACAAGGCGCGCGGCGACCTCGGCCGATTTGTGCATGGCAGCTTCGGCTCCGGCAAGTCGCACTTCCTCACCTACCTCGGGCTGCTCCTCGAGGACCGCGACGTCGCCTGGTCCAAAGCCGACCCCGCCGTCCGCGCCTTGGCCGACGAGCACCGCGGCTGGCTCGGCGAGGCGCGCCTGCTCGTCGTGCGCCTGCACATGCTCACCGCCGCGAGCGGCCACGAGACCGGCTTCGACCGCGCCATCTACGAGGCCGTGAACGAGGCCCTGCGCCGCCGCGGCAAGGCGCCGTTCGAGTTCCTCCACGTCGATGGCGTCCTCGCCGAGGCCCGCCGCGAGGCCGAGCTCTACGGCGCCCAGTTCTGGAAACGCCTCGAGGAGGGCGGCGTCGTCGGCTCCAGGGCGGAGTTCGACGCCATGGCCTCGGGCAGCGCCGACGATCGCGAGGCCGTCGCCCGCGCCTACCTCGCCTGGAAGGGGCGCGACGCCGCCTCCGCCGGGGTCGACCCGCGCTGGGGCGACGGCCTCCGGCGGCTCGCCGAGCACGTCAAGGCCCTGGGCTACGGCGGCCTCGTCCTGCTCGTCGACGAGTTCCTCCTCTGGCTGCGCGAGAAGAGCGGCCCCGACTTCGAGCGCGCCATCAACCAGCTCAACGTCATCGTCGACCACGCCGACGGCGCCCGCGCCGTCCCCCTCTTCGTCTTCGTCGCCCGCCAGCGCAACATCGAGGAGTTCTTCCCGGACATGGTCGAGGAGCGCCAGCTCCACGAGCACCTCGGCCACCACGCCAAGCGCTTCGAGGTGACCAACCTGGAAGACGTCGAGCTGCGCCACGTCTGCCGCGGCCGCGTCCTGCGCCGCCGGCCCGAGCACGCCGGCGACGTCCAGCGCGTCGTCGACGCCCTCGCCAGGGACCACGAGAAGGTCCTCCCCGCCATCCTGCACGGCGCGGAAATCGGGTACCTGCGGGACGTCTACCCGTTCCACCCCGCGCTCATCGAGATGCTCATCGACGTCTCATCGCTGATGCAGCGCGACCGCACCGCGCTGCGGCTGCTCTACGAGCTGCTCCTCTTGCACCACCCGGAGCTGCCGCTCGGCAAGCTCCTGCCCGTTGGCTGCGCCTTCGACGCCATCTTCCCGCCGGCGGGCGTCGAGGGCAGCAAGCGCGTCGAGGACCTGCGTGCCATCCACCGGACGTACTACCAGCGCTTCCGCCCGGCGATGGATCGCATGCTGCGCGACGCGAAGGCGGCCGGGAGCGACTTCGACGAGAAGCGCAAGGGCGAGCTCGATGCCATGGTCAAGACCGCCCTGCTCGCCGAGGTCTCGCCCCGGCTGCGCGGCTCGTCGATGAACGTCGAGCGCCTCGTCCGGCTCAACGACGCCGAGGTCACGGGCGAGACGGACCGGTCGAAGTTCAACCGCGTGTACCAGGACCTCCTGGAGCTGTCGCGCATCGCGAGCGACCTCCAGCTCTCGGGGACAGGCAAGTCCGCCACGGTGTCGGTGGTCCTCCAGAACGTCAACTTCAGCGAGATGCTCGGGCGGGCCCGCGACCGCGTGGCCGGGCAGAAGCTGCCGCTCCTCACGGCGTTCTACAAGGTGCTCCTGCCCGCGTTCGGGCTCAAGCGCGAGCAGGTGCCCGGCGAGATCGAGATCAAGTGGCGTGAGACGCGGCGGCGCGGCTCGATCGACGTGACCAACGTGCGCACCCTGGCGAACGCCGAGTTCAAGGTGGCGGCGGGCCAGGAGTTCCGCATCCTCATCGACTATCCGTGGGACGACCCCGGGTACTCGGTGGACGACGACGTGGCGCGCGTGGCGGACGTGCGCAAGCGCGACGGTACATGCCTGACCCTCTGCTGGTTGCCGCGGCACCTCACGCCCACCGAGCTCGGCTTCCTGCAGGACATCGCCGCCCTCGACGAGCTGCTCGGGCCGGCGCAGGACGAGCTCCTGCGCGACCTCGCCCCCCACGAGCGCTCGATGGTCATCGACCAGGCGCAGAACCAGTCCCAGAACCTGCGCAACAGCCTGACGCAGAAGCTCGGCGAGGTGTACCGCGATCACGGCCAGATCGTCGCGATGATCGGCGGCGTCGAGGCGCGGGTGCCGGGCGGCGAACTCGAGTCCATCCTCAAGGAGAAGCTCGCCCAGATGCTGCTCGATCGGCAGTATCCCTACCATCCGAGCTTCACGCTCGAGCCGCGCCCCGAAAGGCTGCGGCTGCTCTGCGACTGGCTGTCGCGCGCGGCGGAGAAGCCGGACCAGACCGAGGCGTTCAGCGACGACGAAGCGCGCGTGCTCCAGGGCCTGGGCGTGCCGCTCGAGCTCGTGCAGCCCGGCCAGACGCGCGCCTCGCTGCGGCTCGATACGCGGTACATCAAGACCGTGCGCGATGCCGTGAAGGACGGCTCCGCCATGTGGGACACCATCGACCGGCGCTTGCAGGAGACGTACGCGCTGCAGCCCGCGGTGCGGAACATGTTCCTCCTGTTCCTGTGCCGGCTGGAGAGCTTTCGCACTGTGAACGCCGCGAGCGGCGAGCCCGTGGAGGTGCCGCTCGACAGCAAGCCTCACACGACCGTGAAGCTCCTGCGCGCGCCGCTCATCGACCTCGCGTCGTGGAGCCGGGCACGGGAGGTCGGCCCCCAGGTCCTCAAGGCGCAGGCGCCCTCGGGGGCGCGCACGCTGTCGGAGCAGGATCGGTATGTGGCGCTCCTGTGCGAGCTCGGGTCGCAGAAGCGGAGCGATCTGGAAGGCGTGCACGAGCGGCTCGTGAAGCTCGGCGCCGGCGACGGGAGGAGAGTGGCCGACCTCAAGATCGCCATCGCTCGCCTCGCCCCGCTCGCCAGGAAGCCGACCGACTCGTGCGCGACGCTCCGGGAGTTCCTGGCCGCCTGGCCGGACGACGCGGGCGATTCGATCCGGCTGGTCGTCACAAAGATCGCCGCGATGAAGGAGGCCCTCGGCAAGCTCGACGATACCGCGCGCCACACCCTCCTGCAGGCCGCCAAGGGCCCTCACGCGCCCGAGGTCGACGCACACGTCCGAGCGCTGCACGAGCTGCTCTCCGCCGGCGAGCAGGAGCGCACCCTCTCGGCGAACGCGATCGACGCGTGGAACAAGACGGCGCGCGACCTCCTGGAGCGGATCATCCAGAAGCCGGTCACGCCGCCGCCCCCCCCGCCGCCGCCTCCACCTCCGGGGGGGCCAGCAAAGTCGTTGCTCCAGGCCGAGATCGTGAAGACCCGCGACGCGTCCGCGCTCCGCGCCCTGGCCGATCGCATCGTCGCCCGGCTCGGGGGCTTGCCGGACGAGGAGGTCGAGATCGACGTCCTCTTCAGGCCACGAGGCCGGAACTAGGGCCATGAACGCGCAGGTCGTCCTCAAGCGCATCGTGGAAATGGCCGGGGGAGCGGCCGAGCGGGGATACGTCCTGGCGATCGCGGGCGAGGGGCTCGATGAGCTGCCCGCCACGCTGGACACCGTGGCCGGGCGGTACGCCATCGTCCGGCCGAGCTCGGAGATCGCGCTGCGGCACACGCTGTGGAAATCGGGCGGCGCTCCGGTCCTGGCGCTGCTCTCGCCCGCGCTCGCGAAGAAGCTCCCTGCCGACCTCGTGCGCCGGGCGCGCGGCCGGAAGATCCACGCCGTGGAGCCTGCCGAGCTCTTGTCCCTCGCGCTCGGCGTACAGGTCATCGGCACCGACGACCCCGACCTGCAGCGGCTCGCCATCGAGCACGTCGACCGGATCCGCGATCTCATCGGGCAGCGGACCTTGCCCACGGTGGTCGACCGGGAGCTGCTCGACGAGTTGCTCGTGGACGTCATCCTCGTCGGCAAGCTGCGGCACGAGCGCCCGGGCGCGCTGCTCGCCGGCTGGCTCCTGGAGCCGCCGGCCTGGACGCCGCCGGTGCGAGACCTCGTCGCGCGGCAGCTCGAGCGCCTGGGCGGCATCGAGGGGAAGATCCTGGCCTGGGCGGTGGCCGAGCCCGCGCGGCTGGAGCCGTGCCTGGTGCACGGCGCCCTGCTGGCGCTGGACGAGCCGGAGCTGCCGCAGTCGACGTGGGGCAAGCTGTGGGGCGTGTTCCGCGAGCTTGGGCTGTTGCCGGAGACGTTCCGGCGAGGCGCGGCCACCCTGGCGCGCGAGGCGCTCGACGCGCTCGGGGACCGCGCGGCCGAGTACCTGAAGCGGGCGGAGAGCGTCGCGCGGCGGACGCTGCAGCCGGCGGTGGTCGCGCGCAGCCGCGACCTGCCGCTCGGCCTCGACAACCTCTGCGAGTCGGTGGCGCACCGGGCCGCCGATGGCGAGGCGGTGGCGCACGCGGAGATCGAGGCCATGACGCGGCACCGCTTCGCGGGCGCGCGCGAGGGGGAGATCGCGGTCCTCGAGGAGATGGTGCGCCTCTCCCGGTGGCTCGCGGAGCCGGAGCGCGATCATGGCCATGACGTCGTGGCGCACGTACGGCAGTACCAGCAGCAGGGGGCGTTCGCGGACTGGGCGGCCGCGCGGCTGCGCGTGGCGCTCGCCGGGAGCCTCTCGCACCAGAAGCAGGCCGAGGCCGTGCTCGCCCGGTACCGGGCGCGGCGGGATCGGGAGAACGAGGCCTTCGCGACGGCGCTGCGCGCTGACTACGTCAAGGCGCTGCACGCGGACGGGCTCGTGCCGCTGCACCGGATCTGGACGAAGCCCCCGCTGCGGCGCGAGGGCGGCGAGGGCGTCGCGGAGCGACTCTATCTCGTGGTCCTCGACGGCTGCAGTTACCCGGTGTTCCTGCGCCTGCTCGCGGAGCTCGCGGGGGAGGTCGCCCCGATCGGGCTGCGATTCGACCCGCAGCGAAAGCAGCTGGCGATCGTGCCCGCGCTCGCGCCGCTGCCGACGATCACGAGCCACGCGCGGAGCGCCCTCTTCCTGGGCGAGATCCCGAAGGATCCATGGATCGCGGAGACCGTCTGGCGCGACACGCGGGAAGCCGCGACGGATCCTGCGCGCTTCAAGCAGAACGCGGCGCTCGGCGCGCGCTCACGGCGGCTGTTCTTGAAGGGCGACCTGGCCGATCACGGGCAGGCGCTGCTCGGGGCGCTCCGCGACAGCGCGACGGGCGTGGTGGCCGCCGTGTTCAACGCGGTGGACGATCAGATCGGTGGAGCGAACACGGGCGCCGCCGTGACCGTGCGGGCGAGGGAGATCACGGCGCTGGTTCCGAGCATTCGGGCGGCGCTCGATGCCGGGCGGCGGGTCGTGATCACGGCCGATCACGGGCACAGCCCGTACTGGGGCAAGCAGCTCCGGGTCGGCGACGGGAGCTCGCCGCGCCATCGGCTGCTGGGCGCCGGCGATCCCGTGCCCGCGGGGTTCATCGAGATCGACGACGGCGGGCTCGGCGGCGAGCCGGGCCGCAAGGCGTTCGCCTGGAAGATGGGTGCCTACCTGGGCATGCCCCAGGTGGGATTCCACGGCGGATGCTCGCTCGAGGAGATGGTTGTGCCGCTCTGCGAGCTGGTCTCCGGCGGGGTGGCCGCGGACGAACCGACGTGGTGGTATGGCGGCGCGCAGGCGACCGGAACGAAGGTTGAGCCAGAGGCTGCGACGCCGCCCGCGCTAGCGCCCACCCCGAAGCCTGCCCTAGCGCCTGCCCCGAAGCCTGCGCTAGCGCCTGCTCCGAAGCCCGCGCCAGCGCCGGCGCCGTCGGCTCCGGTGCAGGGGCACCTATTTTCGCCGGAGCGCGAGGTCATGCACGCCTCGCTCATCGAACGGCTGGGGCTGCCCGCTACTCTGCGCGCGGAGCTCGAACAGTCCGAGCAGGCCGCGCTCGCCGTCGTGTTCGAGAGCAAGAGCGCGCGCCTCTCCGACATCGCAGCGCGATTGGCGCGGCCCTTGAACCGCGTTCCTGGCCTGATGAGCCGCCTTGTGGGCAAGCTTCACGCGGGGGGCTTCCCCTGCCTTCGCCGGCAGCTACTTCCTGATGGGGAGGACCAGTACGTGTACGTGCCGCAGGGTACGGAGAAGGCATGAGTGAGGTGAACCTGGCGCAGGCGCGGGATATCGTGGCGGCCCTCCGCGCGGGCGCGGTGCCGCGCAGCGGTCTGGAGCAGATCGCGACCGGCCTCGACCGAATCCTGCCGGTGATCGAAGAGGAGCTCGATGAGGTGGCGGCCGGCGAAGGGCGCGGCCGGTCGAAGTGGATCCGCGGGGAATACGGCAGCGGAAAGACCTTCGCGACGAGGCTCATCTGCGCTCGTGCGCGGCAGAAGAGGTTTGCCACGACCGAGGTGCAAATCTCGATTAACGACACGCCGCTCCACCACCTGGAGACGGTCTACCGGCGTATGATGGAGCGGTTGACCACGGACGCGCAGGGCGAGGGGGCGCTGCGGGCCGTCGTGGACGCATGGATCTTCGAGGTGGGCGAGGAGGTGCTGCGCCTCAAGGGCATCGGCGAGGACGATCCACAGTTCGCGGGGTTCGTGGAGGCGAGGCTCGAGGAGAAGCTCGCAGAGCTGAGCGTGCGCAACCCGGCTTTCTCGCAGGTGCTGCGCGCATACAACCGCGCGCTCGGGGAGGGCGATTACCAGACCGCGCAGGGCCTTCTGGCCTGGCTCGCCGGGCAGCCGCACATCGATCGGTCGATCACGGCGCGGGCGGGCGTCAAGGGGGCCGTCGACGGGCAGGCAGCGCTGACGTTCCTGCGCGGTATCCTGACGATCTTGCGCCAGTCGGGGCACGCGGGGCTCGTGGTGGTGCTCGACGAGGTCGAGACGGTGCAGCGCATGCCGCCGCCGACGCGCGAGAAGTCGCTGAACGCGCTGCGGCAGCTCGTGGACATGCTGGCGAATGCGGAGCTGCCGGGGATGTACCTGCTCGTCACCGGGACGCCGAGCTTCTTCGACGACTACAAGGGACTCAAGGGCCTTCCCCCGCTCTACCAGCGCATCGCGACGCGCTTCGACGAGACCAGCCGCTTCGACAACCTGCGCGCGCTGCAGGTGCGCCTCTTGCCGTTCGACGAACGGAGGCTCGTCGAGGTGGGCCGACGCGTGCGCGACCTATTCCCCTCGCGCGCCGCGGAGCGCAAGGCTGCCCGGGTCGGCGATGCGTTCCTGCGCGCCATGGCCGCCCAGGTAACGCGCGGATTCGGGGGCAAGGTCTCCGTCTGCCCGCGCTGGTTCTTGCGGGATCTGGTCGACGTGCTCGACAAGGTCGAGCAATACGAGGATTACGATCCGGCGAACCAGTACGAGCTCGTGATCGACGAGGCGGCGCTCACTCCCGAGGAGCTCGCGGCGAGGCGAGGGACCGAGCCTGCGTATCCCGAAACGCGGGAAACCGAGGAGGCCGACGGGGCGTCCACGCGGCGACTCGACGGGTAGCCGGCAAGGGGGGCAGGGACGTGTCGCAGGGCGAGAGCAGCTTCTTCCGGCTTCATCCGAACTTGCGGCACGCCATCGTGCACGAACTCGGCTGGAAGGCGCTTCGACCGGTGCAGGAGCAGTGCATCGACGCCGTGCTCGACGGATGCAATGCAGTGGTTCTCGCACCGACCGCCGGGGGAAAGACGGAGGCGAGCCTGTTCCCGCTGCTCTCGCGCATCCTGTCAGAGGGGCTCGGCCCCGTCGCCGCGCTCTACGTGTGCCCGATACGTGCGCTGCTCAATAATCAAGAGGCCCGGGTCGAACATTATGCCCGCATGGTCGGCCTCGACGCCTTCAAGTGGCACGGCGACGTGAGCGACAGCAAAAAGGCGCGCTTCATCCGGGAGCCGAAGCATGTCCTGCTGATCACGCCAGAGTCGCTCGAGGTGATGCTGATCAGCCAGAAGGCGGATGCGCGGGCGCTCTTTGCGAGCCTGTCCGTGGTGATCGTGGACGAGGTGCATGCATTCGCGGGAGACGACCGGGGTGGGCACCTCGTGAGCGTGCTCGAGCGTCTTTCACGGTTCTGCGGGCGGGATGTGCAGCGGATTGGACTGTCCGCCACCGTGGGCAATCCGGACGAGATCGGTCGATGGCTCCAGGGATCAAGTCAGAGGCCCTACCGGCGCGTCGATCCGCCCCGCGGCCCTCCCGTGCGCGATCTACGGGTCGATCGGGTCCCGGACGGCGATGCCGCGGCCCGTGAAGCTGCGCGGATAGGGCAGGGAAAGAAGAGCCTTGTGTTCGTCGAGAGCCGCAGCCAGGCCGAGCGGGTGGCCGCCGCGATGGTCGGACGCGGCGTGGACGTGTTCGTCCACCACAGCGCCGTGAGCCGTGCGGATCGCGAGTTGGCCGAGGCGCGATTCGCCGAGGGAACAAATACCGCGATCGTATGCACGTCGACGATGGAGCTCGGGATCGACGTGGGCGACCTGGACAGGGTTGTACAGATCGACGCGCCGGCCACCGTGGCAAGTTTGCTCCAGCGCATGGGACGTACGGGCCGGCGGGCGGGGACGAGGTCGAACTGCACGTTCCTCTGTCAGACCCCGGAGTCGCTCGTGCAGGCGGTGGCGCTCCTCCAGCTTCTCGAGCGCGGGTGGGTCGAGGAAGTGCACCCGCCACGCGCCGCTGCACATTTGCTGGCCCACCAGATCATGGCGCTCTCGCTGCAGGAGCGGGGGGTGTCGCGGCACCGGCTCGGAGAATGGCTGGCCGGCGCGACACCGTTTTCGGCCCTCGGCGAACAAGACGTGTGCGAGGTCGTGGACACGATGCTGGCGAGGGGCATCTTGCATGAGGCCGACGGGCTCCTCTCGCTGGGAGCAGAGGGGGAGCGGCGCTACGGTCGCAAGAACTTCTTCGAGCTCTACGCCGTATTCGATTCCCCTGACGTCCTGCGGGTGATGTCGGGCGAGCAAGACGTGGGCTTGGTGCAGGCCAGCTTCGTGCGCGCCGCGCTCACGCGGCAGGAGGGAGCATGCTTCCGGCTCGCGGGGCGGTCGTGGCAGATTGCCCAGATCGAGTGGTCCAGAGCGGTTTGCCGGGTCGTCCCCGCGAAGGCGGGCCGCGTGCCGGTCTGGCTCGGTACGCCCGCCATGCTACCAGGAACGCTGTGCGCGGAGATCAAGCGCACGCTGGCAAGCGACGAGCGGTATGCGTGGCTGTCGGAGGCTGCGGCCCTGGAGCTATGCGCTTTCCGCGAGTCTTATGGGGGGCTCGTCGAGGAGGGAGAAGCACCGCTCGAGGACGACGGTGCGACGATTCGTTGGCATACTTTCGCCGGCGGGGCAGTCAACAGGCTGCTCCGGGCGGGGCTCGAACGAGTCGGGGCGGGCGAGTGGACGGCTGGCAACTGGTCCCTGAAGCACAAGGGGTCGGGCAACGCCCATGCATTGCGGGAGCGCTTGCGTGAACTCGGCGGAATGGACTGGACGGCGATCGCGGAGGACGAGGCGAATCGCGAAGAGGGCGAAGGGCTGAGCAAATTTCAGCCGTGCTTGCCAGACAGGCTGGCGAAGCGGATGGTGGTCGAGCGGCTCTTCGAGCCGGGGGCGACACGCGGGTTTTTGGAAACACATCGGATCCCGGTGGCGGGAGCGTCAGGCTGATGGGAGGGCGTGTGGAGCTGGCCGGTTGCGCTGTTCCATATCGCTAAACAGCGAGCTGTTGCACCGCGCTCCCATCAACTGTTTGGAATGCACGGTGTACCCTCGAGCCGCACAGCTCGCTACCTTCCGCGCTTCCCACGCTCGGCCGTGAGGTCGACCACAGGCGCTTGGACGCTGGCCGTGGCGCCCTGCGACGGCGAGCTCAGTAGCCGTCCGATCGCCTCGTGCGCAATGCGCACGGCTTCAACGTCCCCCGCCGCCGCCGCAGCACCCAGCCCTTCCCCGAGCTGCGCGACCAGCACCGCCCGCGGTGACAGGGCAGGGGAGGGCGTCGCCGCCGTCCGCGCCGCCCCGCCTCCTCCCGCAGCCACCTGCTCCGCCAGTCGCACCAGCATATCCACCCCCACCGCCTCCCCCGCCGCCACCGCTCTCAGCGCCGCCACCGCCAGCTCCCGCCCCCCGTCTCCACCCCCACCTCCCGTCTGCCCACCTTCCTGCCCACTTTGCCCCTTAACCCCGCGATTTCGTTCAGCACCCCCAGGCTCTTTTAATCCGTAGGTCCAGGGTTCGAGTCCCTGTCGACCCACTGAATGATTCCGAGGGGTTAGACGCGAAACCTCAGGTGGAATCGAGGCGGAGGTGGGCAGCGGCGCTGCCCACCCGGGCGTCTGGCGGACGGCGCCCTTGATGGCCGTCTCGCTCAGGTGCGCGTAGCGGTGCGTCGAGGCGATCGACGTGTGGCCGAGGTGCTCGCGGACCTCCTCGAGCGTCCAGCGACGGCCCCACCAGCCGGCGACGAGCGAGCTGGCGCAACTGTGGCGGAGGTCGTGCCAGCGGACCGGACGCGAGATGCCGGCGGCGGCGAGGTGGCGGTCGAAATAGCCGCACGCAAGGAAATCCGGTCAGATCGGCGGCTCCGCGGAATACAAGTGACAGTGCGCCGATCGCTCGGCCGCGCAACGCTGCCACTCCGGCGCGCTGAGACGAGCGTGAGCCGCCCCTTTGTCGATCGCCTCCGCAGCGTGCGGCGGCGTGGACGCGTCAAGGCTTCGTCTTGCAGCCCCCGTAGCGCTCCACGCTCGTGAGGGTCGGCGGATTGGAGAAGTACGTCGCATCATACCCGCCCGTGATCAGGACCGAGCCGTCTTGCAGGGTCGTCGCGGTGTGAAAGCCCCTCCGGATCGGGTCGTCGATCACGGTCCAGGTGTCGTTGGACTCCTTGTAGATCTCGGCGCCCTGGCCGCCGATGGCCATCACGCGGCCGTGAGACATGGGCGCCACGGCGGACGCCCAGGTATGGCGGAAGTTCAGCGGCGGAGTCAGCGTCCACGTGTCGCTCGCGGGATCGTAGATCTCGGCGGTCTCGCCGGCATCGACGAGGACCACGACCTCCTCCTCGGTACCGCCGTAGATCTGGCCGCCGCCGCCGACCACCAGCACGCGCCCGCTCGGCAACAGCGTGGCCGTGTGCTGCATGCGAGGCAGGTTCGTCGGCGCCGCCGCCGTCCAGGCACCCGTGGCCGGATCGTAGATCTCCACGCTGGTGCGACCTGCGGGCCGCTCGTCGCTGTTCAACGTGTACCCGCCGACGACGAGCACGCGCCCATCCTGGAGCAGCGTCGCCGTGTGCAGGTGGCGGGTCACCGACATCGTTCCTGCGCTGGACCAGGTGTTCGTCCCGGCATCGTAGAGCACGGCCTCCTTGAGGACGCGCTCGTCGTCGCTGCCGCCCGTGCGCAGCACCAGCCCGTTCGGTAGCGGTGTCAGCGACGTCTGGGCGAACTCCCACCCTCGAGCCGCCTCGCCCGGCGTGAGGGGGACGCTCGTCGTCGTGCCCGTGCTCGGATCATAGACCAGCCCGCCGGGGCTGAAGAGCACCCTGCCGTCCTGCAGGAGCGCGGCACCCACGGGGGACATCGGGTAAGGCAGCGCGCCGCCGGTCGTCCACGTGTCCGTGGCAGGATCGTAGAAGTCGACCGCCGTCGGGTAAGGGTAGGCGCCGCTGCCGCCGGCGACCATCACCTGGCCATCCGGCATGAGCAGGGCGATGTGCCGCTCTCGCGCCCGGGGCAGCGGCGCGACGGACGACCACTCCGCGTGGAAACCGACGTGACGGCGGCACAGCTTCTTCGGGTGGCGGTCCGCCAGCGACACCGCTTTCGCCTCGAGCGTCGCCTCGCCGAGCGCATCCTCCGCGAAGGGCGCGGGCTCAGGGCCAGAGCCGCACCCGGCGACCGTGAGCGCGGCGAGGGACAGAAAGGCGACCAGACCACGATGGCAACGACCGGCCATAGACATGATGGGACCTCGTCAGGAACTGGGGGAGGGTGCAGCCGTCTCCCATGGGAACGCGTCAGAGCGCAACAGAGGATCATACCAGATGGTCGCGTGGGGTGGGCTGGCGTTCCGCAAGGGGATGACCTGTGAGGCGGTCACCCAGCAACGTACATCGCCATCCTCCAGCGTGTCATGTCGCTCCCAGGTGCTTCACTTCAGCGGGCTCGCCCTGCCCGGCACTTACATTCCGCGAGCTCCTCGTGGCGTCCATGTCCGCCGACGCAGGGCTGCAGGGCTCGAAACGAGAACCGCTGCATCCACCGAAGTCACGTCGCCGCCTTTGGTCTCGAGAGCTCGTCGACGCCTTCCGGCGCGAACTGGAGCTCATGGCTCCCGGTGAGTGATGAAGTGAACTCGATGGCTTGTGGGCTAAAGGCGGGCCTCGCTCACGGTGAGCATGGGCCCTCCCGGTTCTCCAGGCAGTAGCTCAGTACGCACGTGGCGTGACGAATGGCCTCGGAGCCGCACGGGTCGGCTTCGCAAACGCCGCGCTGGTCGTTCAGGCAGCCCATGTAGTCGTCGAGCTCGCTCGTGCACTCGGCTGCCTGGCTCTTGGCCTCCATGTCCTCGCACAGGCTCGCGCAATCCCAGGTCCTGGGTGGATGAACGGGGTCGAGCTCCTCTCGCCTCGTCCACATGGTTCCGCAGCCTGATTCATGTGCCTTCTTGCAGGTGCTCTCACAGTCAGCCCCGCAACCCATGGTAAGGCCGTTCATCGGCGTCAGGATGGATGCCGCGAGCGGCGCAGAATTGATCTTCATCATGATGATTGTCGCATGAAGGTGCGTCTCCTTGCGGTCCAGGCAGCCTTCCGACCGGCGCGCGAGCTGGCGCGCCCGCACGGGCCACTGCGCTCACGTGGAGCGCCCACGCCTGGCGAGCCGAGGTGCAGGCGTTCCATCCTGCGTACGACGTGCTATCGCCCTGAGGACCCGCGAACGCTCGCCCCCCACGGCTTCGACCCCCATGACGCGCGCCCTCCTCCAGCACGGCTTCATCCGCTCCGTCCAGCTCCTGCGCGAGCGGGTCGCCGACTTCTCCAGGTATCCGTTCAGCATCCCCGCCGTGCGCGCCATCGACGAGCTCGCGCTGCACCCGAAGGTGACCTTCCTCGTCGGCGAGAACGGCTCCGGAAAGTCGACCCTCATCGAGGCGCTCGCGCTGCTGGCCGGCTTCAACGCGGAGGGCGGCTCGAAGGGCTTCAACTTCTCGACCCGGCGCTCCGAGTCGGAGCTTCACACGGCGATGCGGCTCGTGCGCGGGGCGCGCCGCGAGAAGAACGGCTTCTTCCTGCGCGCCGAGAGCTTCTTCAACGTCGCCACCCAGGTGGATGAGCTTGAAGTGACCGCGGGCTACGGCGGCACGTCGCTGCACGAGCAGTCGCACGGCGAGTCGTTCCTGGCCCTCGTGAAGAACCGGTTCAAGCCGGACAGCCTCTTCATCCTCGACGAGCCGGAGGCGGCGCTGTCGCCGGCCAGGCAGCTCACGCTGCTCGCGCGCATGCACGAGCTCATCGAGCGCGGTCGATCGCAGTTCATCATCGCCACGCACTCACCCATCGTGCTCGCCTATCCAGCGGCGACCATCTACCGGCTCTCGGAGGACGGCATCGCGCCGGTGGCGTACGAGGAGACCGAGCACTTCGCGCTCACGCGCGACTTCCTGCTGCACAGGGACCGCTTCTTCCGCGAGCTCTTCCGGGACGACGCGTGAGGGGCGCGCGAACGACGGATCACCCCATGGCCAGGGGGCCGTAGACTCGCGGGCGATGAAGGCGAGCCGGCGCGGTCTTTACGAGATCCTGGTGACGGAGGCGCTGGCGCCGGGCCTGCGGGAGATCGATGGCGGCCTGGAGGCCCGCACCGGCGAGCTCCGGGTCGCCGAGGCCGCCGACCGCATCGCGCTGCACCTGGGTCGCATCGTGCAGCGCGCGATCGCGGGCGTACCGGACAAGGAGCGCGTGAGCGTTGGCGTGGGGCTGGCGCGGAGGCTGGTCGCGCAGATCGACGAGGTGATCGCCGGCGCAGAGGTCCAGCCGGATGCGCCCGTCGAGCCGGGGACGGTGCTCCGGGCGATCGTGGGGCGGCATCCGGACGGCAGGCCGGAGACGATCGACGAGCCGCTCATCCCGCTCCTCGACACCACGCTCCTCACCAACGCGCCCGGCGAGCCCAGGGTGGGTCATCAGCTCCTGACGGAGGTTCGATCGGCGGACCGCATCGACGTGGTCATGGCGTTCGTCCGCTGGAGCGGCATTGCCCCGCTCCTCGATGCCGTCCGCGCGCACCGCCAGGCGGGCCGGGAGCTGCGCGTGCTGACGACCACGTACACGGGTTCGACCGAAGCGCGGGCGCTCGACGCGCTCCGAAAGATCGGCGCCGACGTGCGCGTCTCGTACGACACGGGCACGACGCGCCTGCACGCGAAGGCCTGGCTGTTCCATCGCGCGTCGGGCTTCTCGACGGCCTATATCGGCTCCTCCAACCTGACGCACTCCGCGCAGACCAGCGGACTCGAGTGGAACGTCCGCGTGTCCGGCGCGCGCAACCCGGATGTCGTCGCCAAGGTCGCCGCCGTCTTCGAGAGCTACTGGAACAGCGGCGACTTCGTGCCGTACGAACGCGAGGAGTTCCTCGCGCGCGTCGATGATGCGTCGAGCGGGGCGCGCGCTGTGATGCTCAGCCCGGTCGAGCTCCGCGCAGAGCCGTTCCAGGAGCGCCTGCTCGAGCAGATCGCGCTCTCCCGCGAGCGGGGGCACCACCGCAACCTGCTCGTGTCGGCGACCGGCACCGGCAAGACTGTCATGGCGGCCATCGACTACGCCCGGTTGCGCGAGGCGCTGCCCCGCGCGCGCCTGCTCTTCGTGGCCCACCGCGAGGAGATCCTGGAGCAGAGCCTGGCGACCTTCCGCCAGGGCCTGCGGGATCACGCCTTCGGTGAGCTGTGGGTCGGCGGCCGTCGCCCGCGGCGCTTCGAGCATGTGTTTGCGTCGATCCAGAGCCTCGCCGCGGCAGGGCTCGATGATCTCGACCCGCGCCATTTCGACGTGGTGATCGTCGACGAGTTCCACCACGCGGCCGCGCCGTCGTACCGCGCCTTGCTGGAGCACGTGCGGCCCGTCGAGCTCCTCGGGCTCACGGCCACGCCCGAGCGGAGCGATGGGCTTCCGCTGCTCGGCTGGTTCGACGACCGGATCGCCGCGGAGCTGCGGCTCTGGGACGCGATCGACCAGCATCGGCTGGTGCCCTTCATCTATCACGGCATCCACGACGGGCTGGACCTGCGCGAGGTGCCGTGGCGTCGCGGGCGCGGCTACGACGTCGAGGGGCTCTCCAGGCTGCTCACGGCCAACGACATCTGGGCCCGGCAGGTGGTGGCCCAGCTCGCCGCGCACGTCGATGACCCGCGGAAGATGCGGGCGCTCGGGTTCTGCGTGAGCATCGAGCACGCGCGGTTCATGGCACGCGTCTTCCGCGAGGCGGGTGTCGCGGCGACGGCCGTGTGGGGGGATAGCCCCGGTGAGGAGCGGCGCGCGGCCCTGGCGAAGCTGGGGGCGCGGGAGGTGAACGTCGTCTTCTCGGTGGACCTGTTCAATGAAGGGCTCGATGTCCCCGCGGTCGATACGTTGATTCTCCTGCGCCCGACCGACAGCGCGACGCTCTTCTTGCAGCAGCTCGGGCGCGGTCTGAGGCGCAGCGCCGGCAAGACCGTGTGCACGGTGCTCGACTTCGTCGGGCACCATCGCCGCGAGTTCCGGTTCGATCGCCGCTTCGGAGCCCTGCTCGGCGGGAGCAGAAAGGAGGTGATGCAGCAGATCGAGAGCGGATTCCCGTTTCTGCCTGCGGGCTGCCACATGGAGCTCGATCAGAAGGCGTCGGAGCTGGTGCTCGAGAACATCCGGCAAGCCGTGCCGTCGGGGTGGACGGCCAAGGTCGACGAGCTGCGGCGGATCGGCCGCGGTAGCGACGTGAGCCTCGTGCGGTTCCTCGAGGAGACCGGGCTCGAGCTGGAGGACCTGGTTGCCGGCCAGCGGTCGTGGTCAGACCTCCGTGGTGCGGCGGGACTTCCGTTGCTGGGCGCAGGCCCGCACGAGGAGGCGCTGCGGCGCGCGTGCGGGCGGCTGCTGCACGTCGACGACTTCGCGCGGATCGAGGCGTATCGCCAGCTGCTCGCGTCCGAGGCGTGTCCGGACCCGGGGGCGATGAGCGCGCGCGAGCGACGGCTCTTGCGCATGCTCGTCGCCACCGTGGCGGATCGCGCGGTCGGCAAGACGGCCACGCTGGCGCAGGCCTGCGCGCTGATCTGGGCGCACCCCCAGGTGCGCGCGGAGATCGTCGAGCTGATGGGCGTGCTCGCCGGGCGCGTCGACCATGTTCACCGGGCGCTCACCACCCACCCGGACGTGCCGCTCGAGGTGCACGCGCGCTACTCGCGCATCGAGATCCTGGCGGCGTTCGGGGTCGGGGGCAGCGCGAAGGTCGCGCCATGGCAGACAGGGGTGTACTGGGCGAAGGACGCCAGGGCCGACCTGCTCGCGTTCACGCTCGACAAGACGAGCGGGCAGTTCTCGCCGACGACGCGCTACCGGGACCACGCCATCAGCCGGCAGCTCATCCACTGGGAGAGCCAGTCGACCACCCGCGCCGAGAGCGAGACGGGTCGGCGCTACCGGCAGCACGAGGCGCTCGGCACGGCGGTGATGCTGTTCGCGCGGCTGCGCAGCGATGAGCGGGCGTTCTGGTTCCTGGGCCCGGCGAGCTACGTGCGGCACGAGGGCGAGCTGCCGATGGCGATCACGTGGCGGCTGCACCACGCGCTGCCGGGGGACCTGTTCGCGTCGTTCGCGGCGGCGGTGGCGTGAAGGGGGGATCCGGGCCCACGCAGCCTCCGTTTGAGGAGCCGAGAGGCGCAGGAGCTGGCTGCCCGACGGCGTGAGCGGGGCGGGGGAGGACCACTCTCCTTCTGTTCTCAGGTACGCGCCGGTATCGCGAGATGGCGGGCACGCACCGCCCGCATGGGATCAGGGGAGATGCTGTCCCACCATCTTGCAAGGGCGCGTTGACAAGCAGGGGCGCCCCCACCGAACCTGACCGTTGCGAATGGGACGCCGTAGCCCTCGATTCTTCCCTCGCGCGCGTCTTCCACGTCTTCCACGGGGAGGCGGGCGGCGTGGCGGATCGGCCGGTGCGATCGCGATCCTGATCCTGATCGCGATCGCATTTGGCTTGTACGTGCTCAGGGCGATCCTGGCCGCGATCGGCGCGGTGCTCGCAACACCGTATCCCTGGATCGCGCTGGCGCTCGTCGGCACAGGCTATGTCGTTTACCGCGAGCGCCTCGCCCGGCGCGGGTTGGCGGGATCGGGGGGCGGACACCCGCTCGCGGTGCTCGCCGCCCTGACCGGCGTTGTTGCGCTGCTCCTGTACGCGCTCGTCATGGTGCTGATGATCCCCGCCGTCTGGATCTTCCTCGGCGTCGGGGGCGCCGGCTACGCGATCTACCGGGTGGTACGGCGGATCTTGCGCGAGCGCCTGGAGGTGCTGTTCCTCGACACGGTGGCGGCCCGCCACGCGTCGGATCCGAGGGCCGCCGAGCTGCTCGGCGCGCTCGAGCACCGCGGAAGCTCGGACGCCGACGTGTGGCTGCTCGTCGCAGCCGACGCTGCGAGCCGGGCACGATACCAGGATGCGCTCGCTGCCCTGGAACGAGCCGCGACGCGAGCCCGTAGCATTGGCCAGCTCTCGTCGGGCATGGTGCTGGCCTTCCCCGGGTTGCCTGCGCCGCTGTCGTTCCGCCCGGAGGGCGGGGTCTTCAGCAACGTCGAGGTCGCGATAGCCCAGATGCATGTGCTCGCCGGGGCTCCGGGCAAGGCGCTGGATGCCCTCAAGCTCTCCATCTCCGATCCCGCCTATCCGATGGGCGTGTGCGCGCTGGCGGATGCGCACGTCGCGCTGGGCGAGGTCGACCGGGCAACGACGGCGCTGGCGCAAGCTGCGGATGCACCGAGCGTTCCCTCCGAGCTGTCGCGCAGCCTGAGGTACAAGCTGGCACGTTTGCTGGAAGACCACGAGTCGCGCTCCGCCGCTGTACGGGAATACAAGGCGCTGATCGCTCAGGGCGGCCATGAGGACGCGGCCGAGCGCCTCCAGGCGCTGCGGGCAGAGATCAAGGAGGAGCGGCGACGCGAGGAAGAGGCGCGGAGAATCGAGGAGGCGCGGAGAATCGAGGCGGAGGAGCGGCGACGCGAGGAGGAGGCGCGAAGAATCGAGGAGGCGCGGAGGATCCAGGAGGCGCAGAGGAGAATCCAGGAGGAGGCGCAGCGTCGAGAGGCCCTGAAGAACGCGGTGGCTCACGCGGAGAAGCTCCGCGCCGGGGGCCATCATGGCATTGCGGCGACAGAGCTCCGCCGCGCGATGGGGCTCGCCATGGATGACGAGACCGCGCGCGCGCTCCGCTACACGCTCGCGGCCACCCTGGCGGACGCCGGGTCGACGACGCAGGCCGCTGCGGAGTACGAGTCGCTCGGCGACTACCAGGACGCAGCGGCGCGCCGGGAGGCGCTCCGCGTCCAGGAACAGGCGCGTCAGCAGGCGATCCGCGTCGAGGAGGAGGCGCGCCGCCAGCGGGCGCTGCTGGCGCAGGAGCAGGCAACGCTGGATCAGGCGCTCGCGAAGCTCGAGGCGGCGAGGGGACCCGCCGGACGGAGGAGCGCCGTGCGGGCCGGCCTCGACCGGCTCACGCTCCAGGATCTGCGCGAGCAGCTCCTGCTGGAGGCCTCGCGGATCGAGGTCGATGCCGTCCTGGAGA
The DNA here is from genome assembly GCF_051524405.1 of Sorangium sp. So ce119. Lineage (NCBI taxonomy): Bacteria > Pseudomonadati > Myxococcota > Polyangiales > Polyangiaceae > Sorangium > Sorangium sp. So ce119. Next base: position 3,274,615 of record NZ_CP150310.1, read on the forward strand.
AGGTGGACGGGCTCAGGACCGCGGCAGCAAAACGCCGCCACCTGCTCGCCGCGCTCGAGGCCCTCCGCGCCGACGACATCCCGGACGACCTGCAGGCGCAGCAGATCCGATGGCTCGACGAAGCGCTCGCGGCGCTGGAGGCGTGACGATGGCAGAGCAGGATCCGCCCAGCACGCCGCCCGAGCCTTCCGCATCGCCGCCCGGTCCGAACCCGGTGCCGAGCCTGGAGGGGCTCTTCCCTCGGCCCCATCCGTCGAGCGAGACACTCTTGCTGCTGGGCGCCGCGGCGCTGGTGCTTGGACCTCTCGCCGGCGTGCCAGCGATCCTGCTCGGCCGGCTCGTGCTCCGCGAGATCGCCCGCTCGGAAGGGCGATACACCGGTGAGGCCAGGGCAAGGCTCGGCGTCGGTCTCGGGTGGGCCGGGACCCAGGTCTACACGCTGCTGTTGCTCTACATGATCGGCGCTGCCTCCGAACCCGTGGCGCTCGCCGTGCTCGGGGCAGGCGTCGTCGCCGGCCTGGCGATCGCGATCGGCGCCGGCGCCGCGGGGGCTCCGCAGCCGCTCGCGGCCGCGGCGCGGGCCTCGCGCCGGGCGCCGTGGGCGATCTACCCTGCTGTGGCCGGGCTGCTCGGCGTGGGCCTCGCGGGCTTCCTCACGAAGCAGAGCGCCGACGAGCGCGCCCGTCTGGAGGCGCTCGTCGCCTGCCAGGAGGCACGCCGCAGCGCGGGTGAGGCGCTGGAGGCCGCGAGCTTCGACCAGGCGCGGTCGCATCTCCAGGAGGCGCGGCGCACCTGTGTCGAGGGGGCGGCGCTGCAGGAGGCCGCGCGCACGGAGGCGGATGTCGACGCGAGGGAGCGCGAGGCCATCGAGCGGCGCGCCGAGGAGGAAGCCGCCCGCAAGGAGCGGGAGCGCGCCGAGGAGGAGCGGGAGCGCGCCGAGGAGCAGCGGAGGCGGGCGGAGAGGGAGCAGAGGGCCGCTGCGCGGTTCAAGGAGGTCGCTCCGGCGATCGCACGTCAGGTGCAGGTCGCCTCCGCCAGGGCAACGCAGCGACGGTGGGAGGATGGCTAGGCGGCGCTGAGCCAGGCGGAGCTCGCGCTGGACGAGTTCCGGGGGACCGACGTGCAGCGCTCGGAACGCGGCGCTGCGCTCCTCGCGCAGGTCGTGCGGCTGCGGCCGGACGTCGATGCGGGCGTAGAGCAGACCCGGCAGCGGCGCGAAGCAGAGGAACGGCGGCGGCAGGAGCTCAAGGCGGCGGCAGAGGAGAGACTGCAGCAGATGAAAGAGGCCGCCGAGGAGAGGCGACAAGCGAGCCTCCGGGTGCAGTGCTGCGATGGCACGCTCTCGCCGAGCTGCCTCTGCGGTCGCTCCTCTTACCGTGGTTGCTGCTCACATCACGGAGGCGTCTGCGGTTGCGAGGATTGAGGGAGGAGCGCGAGGCGCTCGCCGCGTTCCTGCCGGCGTCGTACGTCGAGAAGGGCGACGATCTCGAGAGATCCCGTCAAATGGCGGTGGACGCCACGGCCGTGCACGCGGCCGGCCACGCCTTCCAGCCTAGGTCGTGTCGCGCGAGGGGCTGTGGCGTCGCGACGCATGCGCGGGGATCGAGCCGGCGAGCGACGCACCAACGGCTGCGCGCGCCGTGCTCGTCACGTTCACGCGGGTGCTCTCGGGCGAGGCGCTCTACGAGCCGGGCTCCGCGGTGGGCGCCCGGCGCGCGGTGCGTGCCGTGCTCGCCGCGCCTGCCGAGCGTCGGTGAGCTGGCGAGCGAAATCGGCGTGAGCGAGCGCCAGCTGCTTCGCGCGTTCGATCAGGTGGTCGGCATGTCGCCGAAGCAGTTCGTACGCGTCGCGCGCCTCCAGCGCGCGCTTGCCGCATCGCGCGCAGCGCCGCGAGCGCCCTGGGGAGCGATCACCAAGCGCGCTGGCTATTTCGACCAGGCTCACCTGAACGTCGACTTTCGCGCCATGACGGGCGAGACGCCCAGCGCGCTCGTCGTGCCGTCGCGCAGCGCTGCCACGCCGGCGCATCACGAAGCCAGGTGAGCGGGGGGCGCGCCTGCATCCTGGCCGGGCGATCCCGCTGTTGCCTCTATTGCTCCTCCGCTGGCGGCACCGGTATAGGAGGATAGGGCGCCGGTGGCGTCACGATCGGAGCTGCGGCCGGCGGTGCAGCCACGCCATCGCCGCGCTGCTGCTGCGTCGCCCTCGTCACCTTGGCCAGCTCCTGCGCGGCTTTCAGCGCGCTCTCCGCCTTCTTCCGCTCCTCTTCCGCCTTCGTTTCTGCCGCCTCTGCCTTCTTGCGATCCGACGCCGCTCTCGCGGCAAGCGAAGTGCCGATGCCGTTGCGTAGGCTCGTCGCCGCCGCGATCCCGACCGTGAGCGACAACGCGCTGCTGATCCGTTGATTCCGTGCGTAGTTCCTGTCGCTGCGGTCGGCCGCATCCCCGTTGAGGAGCTCTTGATAGTCAAGCCCCAGCCAGAGCGAGTCACCGAGCAATCCCAGCGCGAGCCCAGGATACGGCCGCCGGATGTTGGACGCTGGGTGCTCGTATTTCGATCCTGGAACATGGATGGTCCTCTCGCCGGAGAGGAGCGGTTGCGACATGTAAATCGATACGCTGACCCAGTCCCAGAAAACCCAGAAACGAAGGCCGGCGTTGAACGTGAGGCTGACGTCGTGCGCGTTGATCCATCCGCCCAGCGTCGATGCTCCTCCGCCTATCCGAGGCAGCACGAACGTCTTGCCGATCGGCAGCTCCACCAGCGGCTCGATCGCCCATTTCCGGTCTTCGCCCCAGCAGATCGCCGTGGCGCACCGAGCTTCACGCGCGAGACTGAGAACATCACGGAACTTCGTGTCCGTGGTCGTCGCGGGCTTCGCGTGCTCCGGCTGAGAGGCCGCCGAGCGCGGAGCGGGCGAGCCATCGGACCCAGCGAAAGGCGGCGAGCGCGCCGGAGGAGCCGGCGGCGCAGGCTGCGGACCGGGCACCGACGGCGCGGCGGGGGGCGGCGTCTGCGCTTGGGCCGACCATGGACACGATGTCACGACCATCAGCGCGCTCGCATAGCGCAGGAGTTGCTTGTTCATTGGAGCCCTCACAGAAATTGAAGGTGAACCGGAAGGATGTGCTCGCAGGTCGAGTCTGTTCCAGGCAACCTGACCTTCAAGAAGATGATGCTGGAGCCGGGAATGTCCGCCTCCACGTCGATCGGCAACCCGGTGAAGCGAAGCGTCGCCTCGCCGCCGGCCGACGTCGTGGCCGTCTGCTCCGAGCCGCCTACGTCGTATACGTCCGCGATGACGTCGAGCGTGCCGACGGGCTCGCCTGCGCAATCGGTCACCGACAAGACGACATCCACGTCGTACTGCCCGGAAACATCGGACGACCTTGCAAAGCCCTCCACGGACGCGACGCGCGCAGGCTGTGGGGCGGCGATGACAGAGGCCGTCGCCGTCTGAACAGATTCTGCGTATCCCCCGACGGCGGTGGCGGAGATGCCGTATTTCCCGTACGCGATGTCGGCGCAGACGAAGAAGGATGGACTCACGCCGGTCGCGCCGTCGATCGTGATGTCGATCGAGTTGAACGGCTTCGCCTGTGCGCAGGTAGGGTCGTCCTTGGAGAGCCGAGCGGTGCCGCCCTGAGCTGCCTTGTCGTCGCCCACGTCGCGAAATATCTTGATCGTCGTGTCGACGAACGCGCCGGGGACCGTCGCGTTCCGAGCGCTGGCGCCGTCGTTCCCTTCCCGGCGCACGAGCTTGAGGACCATCGGGGTGTGCCGGCTCTGTGTGTCGCCATGGCAGCCTACCGGCTCCTCTTGTGCCCCGCAGGCCAATATCGCTTGCTTCGCCGGGATGATCGTGGAATCCGTGTCGAACTCCATCACGGCATTGTCGGGTAGCGGCGTCCCGATCCAGACGGTTGCCCGTGCGTTCTGCGGCGGCGGGGTCCCTCCAACCTCCGGCGCGACGACGATCGGGATCCCGCCGCTTCCGAGATAGGGAGCCAGGGCGACCGCCTTGAAATTCGCGAGTCCGTCGGGCGAGAAGATGCAATGCATCACGGCGTCGGATCGCTTCTGGCACGAAGCGGGGTCGCCCTGGACCTCGTCTAGCCTGAGCCACTGCGTGAGGGCGGCAAGAGACGGAATGCTCACGCTCTCCGCGCTGCCAGGGTGCTTGCAGCTCCCGATGCAGACATCGGCGTGGACTCCCTCCGACGAAGCTAGGCGCACCTCGTCCTGGCTCGTTCTGGTCAGATGGACGGTGATGACCTTCTCGGTTGTGTACGCTGGATTTCTACCGTCCGACGCGCCCCCCGAATCTGGCGATTCGGTGGGGGGAGACAGCAAGACGGTGCCAGGGCTCAGCACGAGCACATCGAGGTGGCTTGCTATCGGAGGCATGTAGTCGCTGCAGCTGCAGAGGACGCATGCCATGAGCGCTCCTGTGGGAGCCAGCGATGACATGATGACAAAAGAAGAACCTCGATTCATTGGTGGCCTCATGGTATGTTTGACTGTGATCCGACGTCCCTCCAGGCGGACGGCGGTCATGAGCGCCTCGGCTCGCCGAGCGCCCAGCAGCGCCGAGAGGGGGAGAGGGTGGTGAACCAGGGAGAGCTCGATGCGTAGCCTATGTGTCCGCCTGTGCGTTCAGCTGAGCCTATCCAGCATGTCGCGCAGGTTCGGCCGGTTGCCGATGCGCTGCGTGCTCGGCCACACCAGCCCGTCCTGCTGCGGCGATCCCGTCGTCCGCAGGAGGGCCCGCACCTCCTCGGGACCGAGCGGCGGGCGTCCCTTCGCCCGCAGGACGCCCTGGAGACTCGCGATCGCTCCGGCCACCATCAGCGCGGCGCTCGATGTTCCGGAGAAACGATCGGTGTACCAGCGACGGGGATCGTGACCGCGCTGGATGTCGCCGTACCCGCACGTCGTGACCTCGCAGCCCCATCCCTGGGCGTCCACGCGCCCGCCGTAGTTGGAGAACGCGAGCCTCGAACGGTCGGGGCCCCAGTCCCTTCCGTGCGTGCCCGGCGGCGGGGCGCCCGCGCCCACGAGCACGGCGCCTGAGCTGTGATGGGCCGGGTTGAACGGGTTGCGCCAGCCACTCGGAAACCCTGTCGCTGGCACGTCGTGATCTCGATGGTCCAGGTCCACGCCGCCGTTGCCCGCGGCCTCCACCACGATGATGTCAGCGGATGCCGCGTGCCGGATGGCAGCCAACGTGTCCGGCCACCACTCGAGGGCGATGTAGCCGTGCTGCTGCCCATCGCCCGGGTGGCGTGGTCCCGCCGAGTGCAGCGCGAGCACGAGGATGTCGCCCCCCTTGAGCCTCGCCGACGCGTCATGAATCCGGCTCGCGATCGCCCGACCCGTGTCGAGCGGAGTCGTTTGACCCTCCGTGGGCAGCGCGACCATCCGGAGGAACGCGTCCGGGCAGATACCGGTCACGCCGCTCTCGTCGCCGCCGGCGCCGAGCAGACCGGCGGCCGCGGTGCCGTGATGGACCTGGTCATCATCGCTCGTGCTCACGCCGAGGACCAGCCCGCCTTGCTGGTGGATCAAGCTCTCGTGGTGGAGCAGCCAGCCAAACTGAATGTCGATGACCCGGATCTCGCGCCCCCGGCCTCCGGCGAGGCTCCACGCGTGCCGCGCCTCGATACCTCCTGGCGCGGAGCCGAGGTAGGCCTGGTGATCGCTGAAGTCCGGCGTGACGGCGGGCGGTTCCTCGAGAGAGGGCGGGTCTCCTCCGCCTGGCCAGAACGCGACCTCGGCGCCCGGGCGGACGTACGCGGCCTCCACGATGGGGAGCGCGCGCAGCTGCCGCGCGAGCCCGTCGAGGCGATGATCTGGCGCGTAGACGTGATGAAAGCGGTCGAGGCCGTGATCGTGAGCTCGGGTCGACGCGGGGGCCGCCCGAGCGAGCGCTGATGCGGCGCGCGGGACACCGAAGAGCGGCCGGATGCTGGCCTCCTCGCGAGCGAGGAGCCCCGCGAGCGGCGCCGTGTCCACGCCGGGCGCAGCCTCGAAGGCAGCCGTGGTCGTGAACAGCTGGGCCTCGGTTCGGGTCACGACGACGAGCTCGCGCGGGCTCGACAAGATGGTTCGACGGCTCATGGGTTCGTTCCTTGCCGCTGCGCGTCGCCGCGATCAGCGGCCGAGTGGCTCTCTGACCCGCTGGAGGAGGCCGCTACAGCGGCCACGACCCGAAAGACCTACGGGGTGAAGCGTTGAGGCGTCAAAGCAAGGCGCGGGCCACCCTCGGCGCGGACCCCTGTGTGCCTGCGGAGGCGGAATCCTGCGCGTCGCTGTCAAGCGCGGTGGACAGCCGACCACCCCATTGGACGGTGCGCGGCCGCCTGCGGGCTCCCGGAGCGCCCGACGTGACGCTCCGCCGCTCGACCCCCCGCTGGTTTCCACCGCGGTAGCGGCCCGCTGGTGAGGGAGATTCCCCCGGCGTCGTCGGTGGCTTATGCTGGACCCGTGTCTCTTGACCTGTCCGGCGACGCCGAGGCGTCCGATCCCGCGCGCGTCCAGCGAGAGCGCGACTTCTATCGCAAGCTGCTGGATCTGGACGACACCGACGAGCTGGACGCGCTCCTCTCGGAGGCCCTCGCGCTGATCGTGGAGATCGCCGGCGCCCGTCGCGGCTACATCGAGCTGTCGAGCGAGGCGCCGGGCGCCGCGGGGCCGCGCTTCTGGATGGCCCACGATTGCTCCGGCGAGCAGGTGGAGGCGATCCGCGCGGCCATCTCCAGGGGCGTGATCGCCGAGGCCCTCGCGACGGGAGAGACGATCGCGACCGCGTCGGCGCTCGCCGATCCGCGCTTTCGCGAGCGCGGCAGCGTCAAGAAGCACCGGATCGACGCCGTGCTGTGCGCGCCCATCGGCCGGGTGCCGTCCCTCGGGGTGCTTTACTTGCAGGAGCGCGTTGTTCCCGGGCCTTTCTCGGACGAGGATCGCGGGCGCGCGGAGCTCTTCGCGCGTCACCTCGCGGCGCTCGCCGATCGGCTTCTCATCCGCCGGCGAGCGAACGAGGAGGCCGACCCCACCCTCCCGTATCGCCGGGTCCTTCGCTGTGAGGGGCTTGTCGGTCGGAGCGCGGCGATAGCGCACGTGTTGCAGCAGGTCTCGCTCGTGGCGCCGCTCGACGTCGGCGTGCTCTTGACAGGCCCTTCAGGGACGGGGAAGACGCAGCTCGCCCGCGTGCTTCACGACAGCGGGCCGCGCGCCAACGAGCCATTCGTGGAGCTCAACTGCGCAGCGCTCCCGGAGACGCTGATCGAGAGCGAGCTGTTCGGGTCGCTCCCGGGCGCTCATTCCGGAGCGACCCGGCGCGTCGAGGGCAAGGTCGCCGCGGCGGAGCGCGGGACGCTCTTTCTGGACGAGATCGGAGAGCTCCCGCTCGCGGCCCAGGCGAAGCTGCTCCAGCTCCTGCAGTCGAAGGAGTACTTCCCCCTGGGCGCCTCGCGGCCGGTGAAGGCCAACGTGCGGATCGTGTCCGCGACCAACGCCGATCTCAGGGTCCTCGTGAACAAGCACGCCTTTCGCGAGGACCTGCTCTACCGGCTGCAGGTCATGCCCATCCGCGTTCCGGCGCTCGACGAGCGACGCGGCGACGTCCCCGAGCTCTGCCACCGTTTCTGCGCCCGGTTCTGTCAATCCCACCGCCTCCCAGAGCTGCGCATGTCGCCCGGCGCCCTCCACGCAGCCGAGAGCGCCGATTGGCCAGGAAACCTGAGGCAGCTCGAGCACGCCATCGAGACCGCCGTCATCCGCGCCGCAGGGGAGGGGGCACGGCAAGTCGAGCGGCGGCACCTGTTCCCGGCGGAGGGCGCCACCGCTGGTCCTGAAGGGCGGCGACCGACCTTCCATGAAGCGACGCGGCAGTTTCAGGAACGGTTCCTGCGGGAGGCGCTGGACGAGCTGGAGTGGAACATCACCGCGGTCGCGAATGCATTGGATCTGACGCGAGCGCACGTGTACAATCTCATCCGCGCATTCGGGTTCGAGCGTCGGCGCGGTTAGCAGGGCCGCCGCCGGATGAGCGATGGTTGAAGCTTCCGCCGGTACGGCCACCCCTTTCGTAAGCACCGCGCGGTTCCGCGTGAAAGGGCTGCTCGGCCAAGGCGCGATGGGGGTTGTCTACCGCGTCGAGGACGCGGAGCTCGGGTTCGACGTGGCCTTGAAGACGCTGCCGTCCCTCGACCCAGGTGACGGCTACGACCTCAAGCAGGAGTTCCGCCAACGCGCGCGCCTCGAGCACCCGAACCTCGTCACCCTCCACGAGCTCTTCCTCGAGGGAGAGCGCTGCTTCTTCACCATGGAGCTCATCGAGGGGCGCGATTTCACCGAGTTCTTCGGGCGCGGTGCCCCGCCCCTGGACGAAGCCTGGCAATCTGGCCTTCGCGCAGCGCTGCGGCAGCTGGTGGCCGCAGTGGCGGCGCTCCACGCGGGCGGGCTAATGCACTGCGACATCAAGCCCGGCAACGTGCTCATGGCTCGGGAGGGGCGTGCGGTGCTGCTCGACTTCGGCCTTGCGCGCGCGCTCGCGCCCGACGTGAGCGCAGCGGGGTCCGGGGCTCTCCTCGCGGGCACATACGAGTACTTGCCGCCCGACGAGCTGCTCGGCCGGCCCCGATCGGCGGCATCGGACTGGTACAGCCTCGGGGTGATGCTGTATGAGCTCGTGGCGGGAGAGGTGCCGTTTGCCCGCGAAGCAGGCGGGATGATGCTCGCCCGGCGCGGCCGCCAGGCGCCGCCGCGCCTCCGGGCCCTCCGGCCGGAGGCGCCGTCGTGGCTCGACGAGCTGACGGCTGCGCTCCTCGAGCCCATCCCCGAGCGCCGCCCGGATGCGACGGCGATCGCCGACCTGCTCGGGAGGGCGGGGGAGACAGGGAGGCCCGCGGCGCGTGGCCGGGTGGATGTCCCCTTCGTCGGTCGGCGCGCCGAGCTCGACGGGCTCCGCGCGGCCCTGTCCGCCGTCGCGCCGGGCGAGCCTGCGGCGGTCCACCTCAGCGGCCCTTCGGGCATCGGCAAATCCGAGCTCGTCCGCGCCTTCGTTCGCGAGGCGTCTGCGGAGGCGAGGCTGATGCTCCTCCGCAGCCGCTGTCATCCTCAGGAGTCGGTCCCGTTCAAGGCCCTCGACGGCGCGATCGACGATCTCAGCGAGCACCTGATCGAGGGATCGCCGGCCGGGGGTTGCGCGCTTCCCGACGCCGGCCCCCTGCTCCGCCTCTTCCCGGTGCTGCGCCGCGTGCCCGGCCTCGATGCGCAGACGGCAGAGCCCGACGTTGACGCGCGCATCGTCCGTCAGCGCGGCGCGCGAGCGCTGCGGGAGATCCTCTCGCGGATCGGCGCGGAGCAGCCCGTCGTGCTCTGGATTGACGATCTGCAATGGGGTGACCTCGACAGCCTCGCGCTCCTGCGCGCCATCCTCCAGGGACCCGAGGCGCCCGCGGTGCTCCTCGTGACGTCCTCGCGCGTCGAGGATGCAGGCAGCAATCCGATCCTCGGCGCGCTGGCCCACGATCCGTGGCCGCTCGACGCAGCGCGCTCGTTCCAGATCGAGCTGGGTCCGCTCCCGCCCGCCGACTCGCTCGCGCTGGCGCGCCGGTGGCTTCCGGGGGCCGACGCGATCCGCTTGGACATGGTCGTGCGCGACTCCAGGGGCTCGCCGTTCTTCGTGGGCGAGCTCGCCCGCGCCGGGGCGCACGACGGGCCGGGCTCGGCGCTGGATGCGCTCGTGGCGCAGCGGCTCTCGGCGCTGCCGGAGCTGGAGCGGCGCGTGCTGGAGGTGACCTCGGTGGCCGGGCGTCCCCTTCCGGAGCACCTCGTGCTGCGGGCCGCCGCGCTCGAGCGTGGCGCGCGTCCTCTCCTCAGCTCCCTCGAGCGGGCTTGCCTGCTGAGGTCCGCCCCGCGCGGGTCGGGGCCCGTCTTCGACACCTACCACGATCGCATTCGCGAGGCCGTCGTCTCCCACCTCGCGCCGGAGTCCCTGCGCGGGTGTCACCGCGTGCTCGCCGACGCGCTGTCGCGCGAGCCGGATCCGGATCCCGAGGCGCTCTTCACGCACACGCTCGGCGCGGGCGATCGCGCCGGGGCCGGCATCCATGCCGCGCGGGCGGCCGAGCGCGCGGCCGAGGCGCTGGCCTTCGAGCGCGCGAGCCAGCTCTACCGTCAGGCGCTCGATCTCGGGCCTGCGGTCGAGCAGCGGGCGCGGCTGCTCGAGCGCCTGGGGGAGTCGCTCGTCAACGCCGGCCGGGGAGCGACGTCGCCGCCGGTGTTCCTGGAGGCGGCGGCGCTGCGCGAGGGCGACGCCGATGCGGCGCGCTCGCTGCGGCGCCTGGCGGCCGAGCAGCTCGTGCGGAACGGCCAGGTGGACGAGGGCACCGACATCTTCCGGCGCATCCTCGGCGAGGTCTCCATCTCGCTGCCGCAGTCGAGCGTCCAGGCGAGCCGTCGCTCGGCGCTGGGGCTTGCGCGCTTCGTCGTGCGCGGGGCGCGGTTCCTCGAGCGGCGGGAGGAGGAGCTCGCGCCGAGGATCGCCCAGCGCCTCGATGCGATGTGGGGCGCCTGCGGCGGGCTAGGGATGATGAACCCGCCGCTGGGCTCGGCCGTCGCGATCCAGTTCCTGCTCGAGGCGCTCGAGGCCGGAGAGCCGCGGCGCATCGCGAACGGGCTCGCGTACGAGGCCGTCCTGGAGTCCGCGATCGGCGGACCCTTCTTTCACCGCCGGGTCGCGCGGCACCTCGAGGCCGCCGAGCGCCTCGCCGCCGCGCACGACGATCCCACGACGCGTGGCTTCGTCTTCTTCTCGCGCGGCGCGGCCGCCTGGCACGCCGGGCGCTTCGACGAGGCGCTCCGCGCCTGCGACGCGGCCATCGCCGTCTACGACGGCTGTCGGGGCATCGCATGGCACCGCGTCGCCGCGGAGAACTATGCGCTCTCCTCGCTTGCGTTCCTCGGCGAGCTGCGCGTCCTCCCGGCGCGCCGGCGCCAGGCCCTCGAGAGCGCGCGGGAGCGCGGGGACGACTTCGGCGCCGCTGTCTTCCAGATAGGTCAGCTCAACCTCGCCCGCCTCGCCGAGGACGAGCCCGCGCACGCCATCGCCGAGGCCGACGCCGTGAAGGCGAGCTGGCCGCTGCGGCACTACCACCACACGATCATCACGGTGCAGGCGGAGCTGTATCGCGGCGCGCTCGAGGCCGCGCGCGCGCGTCTCGAGGCCGCCTGGGCCGAGCTGCGCCGCGAGCGCCTCCTCGCGCTCGAGTTTCCGCGGATCGAGCTGCTTCATCTGCGCGCCCAGGTCGCGCTTGCCGCGCCCGCGTCCGGTCGGCCGTCGGCGCTTCGCGGCCGCGCCGACGCCGCGCGCGTGCGCGCGTGGGCATGGCGCATCGCGCAGAGTCAGCTCCCCCCGGCCGCGCCGTTCGCCGCCTCGATCCGCGCCGGCGCCGCTTTCCTGGAGGGCGAGCGCGCCCGGGCCGCGGCGCTGCTCGCCGGGGCCGCCGCGGGTTACGAGGCTGCCGGGATGGCGGTTCATGCGGCCGCGTGTCGCCTTGCCCGGGCGGCGCTCGACGAGCGCTCGTCTGACGACGCCCGGAGCGCACGCCAGCGACTGGCCGTGCTGGGCGCGCGCCGGCCAGGCCGCATCGCCCGGATGGTGGTGCCGTGGTTACCCGAAGACCGCCTGGAGCGCGCGGCGGAGGAGCGCTAGCGGCAGGCCGGGGATCGCGGGGAGCGCCTGGAGGATGCGGGGGAGCAGCTCGCCGGGAGCCAGCAGCGGCAGATCGCCGTCGATGAGGGACTCCACCTCGAGGATCTCGAGGAAGTGGGGGAGGCCGAGCTTCACCAGATCGGCGTCGAGCTCCTTGAGGAACTGGAGATCGTCGACCTCGTTTTCCTCGGGGTCGAAGAGCCGGCACGGAAGGGGGAGGCGCTCGTCCGGATGCGCCTCGTGGTAGTCATTGAGGACGGCGTTCACCGCGCGCCGGGCTGACTCGTTGGCCGATTCCATGGTGGTGAGGCGGGTCCGTGTCTTCACGTACGCTCCGGCGAGCACGACGCCCTCGAAGATCTCGTAGGCGTCGCGTTCGACCGTGCCGGGGTGGTTGTCCCAGTCGCCGGCGAGGTTGACGGGGTAAGGATGCAGGTTCTCGACAGGGCGCTCCTCCGCGCCGGACTGTCGCTCGTAGATCACTCCATCGTCGAGGTGATACGCGAAGGGGCGGAGCGGCTTCCAGCCCACATGCTCGATGTTCGCTTCTATCTGGCGCCAGACTTCGAGGGCAAGCTCATCCCTCGAGCATTGCGCGGCGCATCGGCCTCGGAGATGCTTGGATGGGGCATGCCAGTCTCCTATGTCGACCGAAAAGATGCTGATGTATTTGACTGTGTAATACGGGTCATCGGGGATTCGATCTCGCCAAAACTGGACCTGTGAGATGGCGGAGAGGCCCCACTCGGATTCCGTGAAATAGATATGTCCATGCGCTGGGCCGAGGTCCCCTTCGAGGTAAAATTGTATCCCGCTGTAGTGTTGCAGCGGGCCGATCGGAGCGCTCGCTTCCATCGGAAGGCCTCCCCGACGTGTGGGGTCTGGTAGAGGCCAGTCCAGGAGTGCGGCCATGGACGCAGGTATGTCTGCCATGGTGCTTGGGTCGCATCCATCGCAGAGATCTTTGAAGAGGCGCTTGGCATCCATCGGCGGCACGGCGAGCACCAGGTAGTCCGGCACATCTTTGGTGCACGTCCCGGAGGGTTTCTCGAGCGTGAGCTTCAGGCTGTCGTTCACGAGCTTCAGTGACACCAGCTTGGCACGGACAAAATCCACCTGCCTTAGCTTGAGGTATGCCTTCCACGGATCGAACCATGATCGGCTCGTGGGGCCATTGAGGGTGCCGTCACGAAGTCCCGTCGCCGTGAGCTGGTCGAGCAGAAGCTGTATGGTAGCCGTGCCTATGGTGCGGGCGTCTGCCAGGCTCGCCCGGAGACCTACGAGCGCCTGGGGCCATCGCTCGATGAAACGCTGGAACCTTTCGCTGTACAGGTGTGCGCCCAGAAAGTCCGACCAGGTGACGGCCTCGTAGCCTCTTCGTCGTTCCTCGCACGAGGTCATGTATTTCAAGAGCCTGAGCTGGAAGATGAGCCCGTCTCGTGGATCGACTCCGAGGCGATCGATGGAAACAGAGATCAGCTTGCGGAGCTCCAGGAGCGATCGTGGTGGCAGTCGGGAGATCGGAATGGCCGGCGAGCCGTCTCCGGTGGCAATGGAGAATTCATATGTCGCGACTATGTTGTCGTAGACGGTTCTGGGGGACTCGATGCGAGCCGCTGCTTCGAGGAGAAGATCCAGATCGCTCTCGGCGCCATCTCTTATTGTGGTTGTAGGATCGTTTGCACGTCTTTGGTTTAGCTCTTCCATGCGACGTTCGTCGCGTGGTCGCGGCGAAGTGGGCGATTCAAACACCGGTATCCGCTTCATGGTGTCGAACAAGTTGCGGTAGAACGCCGGGAAGTAGCGGTACCCGTGCTCGCCTGGAGCTAGTTGCTCGAAGAGGCGAAATCGGGCGACGACACCCTGCTTCGGCTCGTCGATGAAGGATCGGGCGATGCCTCCAACCCCGAGCGGAAACAGCACGACGGTGATGTTTTCTTTGTATTTGTATTTGCATATGTCACCGTCGACGGCTTTCAGTCCTGCGAGTTCGGCTGTCGCGATCATGGTGACGAGCGCGCGGAATCTGGATAGTATGATTGCGCGAGGGTCATCACGGCGGATGTTGAGGATCTCTAGCAGTTTGCTGATGTCGAGGATGAGTCCTTGTGGGACAAGATGTTCTATAATTCTTTTGAGATTTTTGCGTAGTTTATCTTCGTTGATGTCTATGCACGCGGATTCATCGTTTGTGGCGTACCCTTCGACGAAGACATCCATACGGAACGTGTCGGGGGCGACTTGTTGGCCTGACGATGGCGCGGGCAAGTTTTTTAGATATTTTTCGAGCTCTTCTGCGATCTTGTGGATTGCTTTGATGCCCGCGCAGTCTGGCTCGAACTTGCCGGGGTTGAAGGTTACGGCTTGTCCGAATATCTCCCCGATGGCGTGGGCTTGGGCCATCACGGCTTCTGCTCGTCGGAGGCGTGGAGCCCTCTCCTCGGTCGGTGTGACAGGGGCAATTCGGCTCCACTGCGTGCGGGCCATCCCTCCGATCTCGCATTCGCTCTGATCGAAAGGACGACCCTCTTTCTCCACGACAGTCACCTTGAAGCCTCGCTCGCTCAGCTCGTGCGCGGCCGTGAGACCGGCGATGCCGCCGCCGATGACATGGACCTGCTTCCCTCGCTGCTTCCGAGGCGGTGCCGCGGTCTTATTCCCCATACCCCTCATCCTCTCCCGCATCCCTCCGGAACGCCCTCATCAGCTCTCCCTGCTCCGGGCTGCGCGCCGCGCCGTTCAGGTAGGCCGCGAGCGCGCCGAAGCACGCCTCCAGATCCTCCACCGAGCCTCGCAGGAATACCCGCTCGGCCACGATCGCGCCCTCCAGGTCGTCCTCGCCGTCGGCCAGCGCCACGATGGCGCGGCGGCTCGTGCGCGCCTCCACGCCGGCCTGGTCCATCGGCGGCCCCAGCACGACCTGCTCCCCCTCCGCGCGGATCCCCAGCGCCTCCCCGCCCACGGCGAGCTTCAGCGAGCGCGGGCCGAGCCGCCGCGCCACGAGCGCGTACAGGCGCGGCGCGTCGCGGGCGATCTTCGCGAGCGACTCGGTCAGGTACTCGGCGAAGGGGCGCTCAGGCACTCAGGAACTCGAAGACGGCGCGGTGCTGGAGCGCGACGCGCGCGCCGAGCGCCGTGCCCTGGACCGTGAGCGTGCCCGCGACCTCGTTGATGACGGTGACGCCGTCGTCGGCGTCGTTCGGGATGATCACCTGCGCGACGTCCTGCGTATCGAAGACCGCCTCCAGCGCGTCGCCTCGCGAGGCGGCGCGGACCACGAGGCGGCGCGGCACGTCGGTGGCGATGGACGGGGCCACAAGCGCCATGGAGCTCGGCAGGCGCAGGAGGCGGACCGGGCGCAGCAGGCCCTCCCGACGGACCGTGATCTCGTGATCGCGAAACGTGCGGAGCAGCCGATCGTCTCGCCACACGAAGAAGAGCTGCATCAGCGCGGCGGTGTTTCCCCGGCTGTTCAGGCGTGCGAACACGACCGTCCAGGGGTTCTCGGCCCCGGACGGCAAACCGTACCCCCACTCCCAGGCGAAGTTGTTGCCCCAGCCGAAGCTGCCCCAGTTGTGGTCGTGGTAGGCGGGGGCGTCCCGCAGCGTATAGGTGCGCTCGCCGACGTGGACGGTGCCCGTCGCGCGCGAGCGCGGCACGACTGCCCAGTTGATGGCGCGGCCGTCGAGGCCGCGCACGTTGTTGACGAGGGAAGGGAAGGTGACCGGATCGAGGCGAAGATCGGCCGTGACCCGCGCCTCCGGCGCCTGGATGTGGAGGACATAGGCGCCGCGCTCGAAGGTGACACGGGTCGAGCCGATCGCGACGTCGATGGCGCCGCCGCGGACCCGCACCTCGGAGCCGGGATGAAGGCGGACGGAGCCGGACCACGTATCCTCGTGGACCAGCACGCTGAGGCGAGCGAGCTCGCTACCGGCGGGCGCCATCTCCCGGAGGTCGTCGACGACGCTGAGGTTGATGAGCAGCTCGAGCCCCTCGGTCGCGATACAGAAATGCAGCCACTCCTTGTGTCCGCGCTCGCCCCCGTAGCGCCAGGGAGAGCGGCGGAGATAGTCGCAAGCCTCGATCGCCTCGGCGAGCGTGCCGCCGGCGCCCGCGCTCATCGGAGCAGCTCGTGGAGCGAGACGGACTCGGCGGCGCACTGCGCGGGCGGGCGAGATGGATCGGGCCCGGCCGTCTCGAGCGAGCGCATGGCGCGCTGGCGGAAGGCGACGAGCCCGAGCATGAAGAGCAGGAAAGGCTCGTCGGCCGGCGCAGGCTCGTCGGTCGAGACCGGATCGAGCGCCACGTCAAGACGGCGGCAGAGCGAGACGAGGCCGAGGATTGCCTGGAAGAAGAGGTTGCGGTCCTGGAACTCGTCGGGGCGCTCATCGAGCACGGCGGCCTCCGGCGAGGCGGCGATCAAGCACCTTCGAGAGCAGCGCGTGCAGGTCGACGCCGGCGATGGCGCGGGCGAAAGCATCGAGGATCGCCGTCGGCACGACGGTCTCCTCGCGGTCATCGAGGACGTTGAGCGTCACCGCGTCCCACGCGACACGGCCCTGGCGAACGAGATCGGACCGGGAGAGTCGCTCGACCCACAGCTTCCCCTCGTCGGTCGTCGCGAAGGCCCTGCCTTCTGCGATGAACGCGCGGAACAGCGCCTGAGCGGCGACCGGGTGGCGGAAGACGATCTCGTGCAGCTTGCCGAGGAGCTCGGCGGCCGGATCGTCCGCGGGCAGCCCGACCGTGGGGATCTCGTCGGCGCTCATCTCGCAGCGCCTCGGGTCGACGTTTCCTGCGCGCATGGCGCGCTCGTACCCAGCTCGGATGGTGGCTTCACCGGCGCGGGCTCTTTCACGACGAGCTCGACGATGAGCTCGACGCTCGGGTGCGCCTCGCCGTGGGCTTCCAGGGGGAGTCGCGCCTGATACCGGCCGGGGTCGAGGTGATCGCTCGGAGCGAACGTCAACGTGACCGCGCTCGTGCGCTTGCACTGCACGTCGACCTTGGCCGGCTGCGGATGCACCTGGATGAAGATCGAGCCCTTCGTCCGGTCCCCCGCGGGATGGAGCTCGAGCACCTCCGGGAGCGCGTAGCTTCGCCGGTGATCCGCGTCGTTTTGGATCTTGAAAGAAGCGCGCGTGCTCTGCCCTCTCGTCATCGTCGCGCAGACGAGCGCCTGCACGGGGCGCTTCTTCGCCGCACCTTCGGCCGCGGCGCGCCGCCGCTGCAGGTACGTCAGCACGGTGCCTGTCTGCGCGGTGCCGAACTCGGCCAGGTCGCAGAGGATCTTCGTTTGCAGCTTGGCGAGATCGAAGAGGACGTCCCCGACGGGGAAGCCCTTCGGCGGCGCGCCGGAGCCGCGCAGGATCTGCTTTGCCGCGTGGAGCGCCGCGAACTGGGCGACCAGCAGCCCTTTGCCCGCTTTCAACGCGCGCTCCGCGACCTCACCGACCTCTCTCCGCTCTTCGTCTCGACTCATTGCTCACCAGTCCCGCTCGGTAACGAAGTCAATCAGGGCCCGCAGGACGGCGCGGTGCACCGAAGGGCCTATCCGATGCGCCAGCGAGTCGAGCGTCCGTCCCGCCGCGCGCGCCCGCCGGACCGCGATCGCACGAGCATGGCTGAGGCTTGCATGGTCACGCAGCAATTGAAAGAGGCGCGTGACGTCGGTGCTCGTCCGGATCGCACGTTCACCCCCATCCACGGCGGCGCGCGCGCGCTCGATCTCGAGGCGGGCATCGGGCGCGAGGCGGCCTCCGGCCTCCATGCCAGCCAGGAGGTCGGCGAACGCCCGGGCTGCGGCGTCGACCTCCGCGGAGCGGGGGCGCTCCTTGCGGAGGATCACGTGGATCTCGGCGCGCTCCTCCGGCGTCGCCGAGCGCAGCAAGTGCAGCAGGATCAACGTGTGCTTGCCTTCCCAGAGGTCTCCGCCGATCTCCTTGCCGTAGGCCTGTGGCTCGGCCGCGAGGTTGAGCACGTCGTCCTGGATCTGGAACGCCGAGCCGAGGCGGGCGGCGAGCACGAACAGGCGGCGCAGCACCTCCTCAGGTGCTCCCGCGGCGATGCCGCCGGCGAGCATCGGCGTGATGAAGCTGTAGTAGCTCGTCTTCTTGTGAACCATGCGCAGGTAGTCCGCGTCGCGCAGGTCCCAGCGCGCCCCGCGCACCCACGCGAGCTCCATGGCCTGTCCCTCGGCCGACTCGCGCGCCATGCGGGACACGAGGCGGAGCACGCGGAGCGCCTTGCCCAGACCGAGCAGCCGAGTGTTGTCAAGCAGCGGCCCGAGCGCGAGCGCGAGCATGCCGTCGCCGATGTTCACGGCGATCGGAACGCCGTGCTTCACGTGGAGGGTCGGCTCATCGCGTCGCCGGAGCGAGCCGTCCTCCACGTCGTCGTGGATGAGGAAGGCGTTATGGTAGAGCTCCAGCGCCGCCGCGGTGGGCAGCACCGCCTCCATCGAGCCTCCGAGGGCGCGGCAGGTCGCAACGGCGAGCGCCGGGCGCAGGGCCTTCGCCCGGCGGAGCGGATAGTCGCGCATCAGGTCGTAGAACGGGATGTCGCGCGGTTGCCGGCGCGGGATGAAGCGCTCGATCTCGGCGAGCGCGAGCTCCCGGCACTCACCGAGGTACTCCATCAACTCCGTGGAGCTCAGCCCTCGGTCATGATCGAGGCGGGGAGGATGCACTGTGCCACTCCTACCAGATCTGAGCCAGATGGATCCAGCGCTCACGATGGCCGAGAGCCAGGCTGCGTGGGATCGCTGAGCGCTCCGCGGGCGAGACGGCCGGCAGCGGGAGGATGCGAGCGCAGGTGCTCGTCGTCGCCGTCGCCCGGAGCATGCCAACCGGTTTGAGACAGGCCGGACGAGAATCCTCTGAGTGGATCGCGCTGTGGAGCGCGCTCCGGCCCTGGGCAGCATCGGGTCGAGATCGGGCAGTCGACGACAGAGCCTCCCGCTGGAGCTACTTCCCGCAGCACCTCTTCCACTTACGCCCACTTCCACAGGGACAGGGATGTTGCCGCCCGATCGATGCCGTGCTCGCGTCCCGCCTGCGCCCTGCCTGATCCGCCTTCAGCAGCGGGTCGAGCACCATCCACGTCTTGGCCGGTGTCCAGGGCTCGTGGAGCGCCTCAGCGAGTTCGCCCGGCAGGTAAAACTGCTCCGGCGTTCTGCGAGCCGTGGCCGCGATGAGGTGCAGCGACAGCAGCAGCTTCTTGCCGTCCGTGATCCCGTCGGCCCACGACATCAATGGTAGCGTGCGGACGAGCTCTTCTCGGATCGGGTCATCCGCATTCGTCGCGTCCGGCTCGAAGTAGCGCTCGCCGACCCTGCGGAGCGTCGCTTCGAGCTCCTCGGCAGGCGCTTCAAGGAGCTGCGCTGTGATCTCGCAGCAGAGCTGCACCTCTCGGCCCATCGCATCCCGGAGCCGCTTGGCCTGGGGCGTGCGGGCGGTACCGGGAGCCGCACGAAGCGCCTTCGAGATCTCGGCGCGGGTGCCCTTCGCTCGAATTCCGATCGCGAGGAGCGCGAACAGCGTGTCGAGCAGCTCGAAGAAGCTCACGTCCTCGGCCAGCGCCTGCTTGTAATCCGGCAGCATGAGCCTGCCGAGGCGCGCGGCGGCCCACGCGCCCTTGAGGATGAACGTGACGACGCCCGTCCCGGTGAGGGGATAGCTGAACGCGGCTCGCGCTCCTCTGTGCTGATGGGTGAGCGACACGTACTGCTCTCGATCGGCGGTGATCGCGCCCAGGAGGGCCATGTGCCCCGCGGCGTGCAGGAGGTTCCAGTACGCGTGGAGGACCTCCTCGTCCTGGGCCCGGCGGCTGCGACGCGTCCGGAGCATGGGCCCCTGGAGCGAGAGCTCCCGCCCCATGGCCAGGTAGAGGTCGAGGAACACCGGTCCGAGGAGCGGCTCCCAGGCCGCGACGGCGAGGAACTCCTCACGGCTCACCGAGTCGGACGCAACGAGCAGTCGCCGGAGCAAGCGCGCGTGCCCTCGCTCTCCGCCGAGCTGCTTCGCGAGGACCATCTTCTCCCGGAGCCGGGTCACCTGGCGAGAGATCGTGTCGAGCTCGCCGCGCTTCACGATGGGGAGATCCCCGGCCCGCATGCCCCGACCGAGGCACGTGACGAAGTGGCCGTTGCGTGTGACGACCAAGAACGGCCCCTGCACGGGATCGTCGAGCGAGATCGCCACCCGCTCCACGCGCTCCGGCAGCGTGGCGGCGTCGAGCACAGCGCGGAGCAGCTCCGGGTCGCGGTAGAGCTCGAGTGCGAGATCCACCTCGCTGCGCGGCAAGCGATCGAGGCGTGAGAGGAAGTGCTCCGCATGTTGCACGCCGGCCTGGGTACCCGCACGGACAGAGAGCGGCAAGCCCGGAGCGTCCTCCGACATCGGTCTAATTTTGTGATAAATTGTGATGCTTCGCAGGAATGGTGGTCGATGTCGCCAGGCCATGATCTCGTCAGCGCCCGGAGGCGCATGCATAGACCATGGTTTGCCAATTTCTGGCGGCCGTTTCCTCTGCGCTCGCGTTGCTGGCCGGCCTTAACGGACCGCATCGACGTGGTCATGGCGTTCGTCCGCTGGAGCGGCATCGCCCCGCCTGCTCGGTTGGTTCGATGACCGGATCGCCGCGGATCTGCGGCTCTGGGACGCGATCGACCAGCATCGGCTGGTACCCTTCTTCTATCACGGCATCCACGACGGGGTGGACGGCCAGGGTCGACGAGCTGAGGAGGCTCGCCCGCGACGGGGACGTGAGCCTCGCGCGGTTCCTCGAGGAGACCGGGCCTGAGCTCGAGGACGTGGTCGCCGGCCAGCGGTCGTGGTCCGACCTGCGTGGTGAGGCGAGCTATGTGCGGCACGAGGGCGAGCTGCCGATGGCGATCACGTGGCGGCTGCACCATGCGCTGCCGGGAGACCTGTTCGCGTCGTTCGCGGCGGCGGTGGCGTGAAGGGGGGATCCGGGCCTACGAAGCCTCCGTTTGAGGAGCCGAGAGGCGCAGGAGCTGGCTACCGCCCTTCTTTCCCCTATTCGCAATGATTGCTTCCAGAGAAGGGCCGGAAGGCGAGCGTGCACGTCAGAACACTTTCCTGAACGGGATCGCGCGAGGCGTCACCACTGAATCGAGGGAGCCGGCGCGGCGTCGTTTGTCGTGGCTCACGAGCACGACGCGCCTGGCCACATGCTCCCTGTTCGCTGCCTCGGAGAGCCATGCTCCGGCAGAAACACGAATGGAATTAGCCCCGTTCGCGGCGTCGATCACACCGCTCGAGTATTTCATTGATAGCCATGTCCGCGCGTCGATTTGCTCATCGACGATGGTTTACTTATCGCATTCGAATGCTATCCTCCACTCATGCGAATCCTTGGCATTAGCGGCGGCCACGAGCCGGACCATCAAGGTTATCCGAGACCAGCATTCAACGCGGCGACGTCGCACGACGGCGCCGCCGTCCTCCTCGAGGACGGAGAGGTAGTCGCGGCGATCGAGCAAGAGCGGCTCAACCGCCTCAAGCATTCGAACAAGGCGCCCTTCCAGGCAGCGCGCTTCTGCCTGGAGAGCCGGGGGCTCCGCGTCGACGATGTGGACTACATCTGCTTTTACATCAGCGAAGACTGGTGTAACGCCCAGGTGAAGCGCGGGCTCTTCTCCGCCGACCCCGAGCTGCGCACGGCGCACGATGTGATGAGGCGCCTCGTGCTCGCCGAGTTCGGCGTCGACGTGGAGCCCGAGCGAATCCAGTTCGTGAAGCATCACACGGCCCACGCGATGAGCGCGCTGATCGGCTCGGGGTACGAGAGCAGCCTCGTGCTGACGCTGGATGGCTGCGGCGACGGCGAATCGGGATCCGTCTCCGTCGGCTCCGGCGGCGAGCTTCAATCGCTGAGAGACATCGCGGAGCGGGACTCGCTGGGCAATTTCTACCTCCAGGTGATACGCTTCCTCGGGTTCTCGCTGTTCGACGAGTACAAGGTCATGGGGCTCGCCCCGTACGGCGATCCGCGCAGGTACCGGGCGCTGTTCCAGGCGATGGTCACGCTGCTCCCGGAGGGCGCGTGGACCATCGACGCCGACAAGATATTCGATCTCCACGACGTGATCCGGCCGCGCGCCCCGCGGGAGCCGATCACGCAGGACCACAAGGACATCGCCGCCTCGCTCCAGGAGGCGCTCGAGACCATCGTCTTCCATTGCCTGCGGCACTTCCAGCGGGAGACCCGACAGGCGAGCCTCTGCTTCGCGGGCGGCGTCGCGCACAACTGCACATTGAACGGGAAGATCCTCCGCGCCGGGCTCTTCGAGCGGGTGTTCGTCCAGCCAGCCGCGCACGACGCCGGCTGCGCGCTCGGCTCCGCCATGGCCGTGCACACGCGAAAGGCCCCGGCGCGGCGACCGCCCGCGATCAGCCATCTGTACTGGGGAAGGCACATCGGCGAGCGGGCCGAGGTGCGACGAGCGCTCGATGCGTGGCGCGATCTCATCAGCGTGGAGGAGCTCGCCGACGCGCCGAAGGCCGCCGCCGAGCTGATCGCGGCGGGGAACGTGATCGGGTGGGCTCAGGGCCGGTCCGAGTTCGGTCCCCGCGCGCTCGGCAACCGCAGCATCGTGGCGGATCCCCGGCCGGCGGCGAACAAGGACATCATCAACGCCATGGTGAAGAAGCGCGAGGAGTTCCGGCCCTTCGCGCCCTCCGTGACCGAAGAGGACGCGCACGACTATTTCGATCTCGGCGGCGCGGAGACCATGCCCTTCATGATCTTCACGGTGCCCGTCCACGAGCACAGGCGACAGCAGCTCGGCGCCATCACCCACGTGGACGGGACCGCGCGGGTCCAGACGGTCTCCAGGCGCACGAACCCGCGCTTCTGGCAGCTCATCCGGGCCTTCGGCGACATCACCGGCGTACCGGTGGTGCTCAACACCTCCTTCAACAACAACGCCGAGCCGATCGTCGACTCGGTCGACGACTGCGTGACCTGTTTCCTGACGACGCGGCTCGACAAGCTCGTCGTCGGCGACTACCTCGTCCACAAGAAGCCTGCGCCGCCGTCGGCCTATGCGGAGCTCGTCCCGTCGTTTCCGACCTTCGTGAAGCTGCGCTCGCTGCGAGGCCCCACGCCGGGCGGCCACGTCGTCGAGCGCGCGATCGTCACGACCTACAACGACGCGAAGTATCCTGTCTCTGAAGAGACGTTCGAGGTCCTCTGGCGGGCCGACGGCCAGAAGCGGCTCCGCGAGCTGCTCGACGACGTGACGGACCGGGAGGCGGTGATCGCCGAGCTGATCGAGCTCTGGTCGCAGCGCGTGGTGCGCCTCTTGCCCGCTACCGGCCACTGACGGCGGACAAGGGGGGGAGCCGCCGAGCACCCCGAGCCCGGCGCTCCCCCCCATTCTACCGGTACCCCGTCATGGTGATGATCACGTCCTCGGGGCAGATCTGATCGGTCTCCACCTCGAACCCGTGATCGCGCAGCATCCGCCGGACGCGCTCGCCTCTCCCGCCGAAGTCGTGCAGCTCGAGGACGACGGCCCGGATCCTGCCCCAGTCGCCGGGGCGAATGCCTTCCAGCACGTCGATCTCGGCCTTCTCGGCGTCGATCTTGAGCAAGTCGATGTGCTCGATCTGCTCCCGTTCGATGAGCTCGGACAGCGTCGTGAGCTCGCATTCGACGCGCCTCATGCCACGCCTCATCCACCACGCATGACAGTCGATGAGCAGCGAGTTCACCGCGCGCGGGAGGTGCGTCATATAGGCCGGCAGATCCGCGTGGTGCTTCTCTCGGATCCGTTCGTCGTAGATGGCCGCGAGCGTGGCCTCTTTGTCGTCGCTCGCCATCATGTCGTACATGCTCGAGATGGCGCTCTGGCGCGGAGCATAGTGGAAGGTCGCGGTGCCCGCGGCTCGACCGAGGCCCGCGCGGTGCAGGCGCACGCGCTCCGATCCGGACGACCCCAGGTTCATCCGGAGGAGCTCGAAGGTCTCCGGGATCGGCTCGAAACAGTGGATGCGCGCTCGTCCGCCGGTGCGCTTCAGCACCTCGAGCGCGAAGAGGCCGATGTTCGCGCCGACGTCGATCACCGTCACCTCTCCGCCGGCCAGGAGGCTCTGCACGCGAGGCCTGAAGTAGCCCTGCACCTGGAGATGCAGGGTCCTCGCCATGTCGGGGACGCGATCGTGAACGACCCTCTGGTCCGGCAACTGGATTGCGAACGTCTTCATGCTGGCTCATCCCAATGGGTTGTGTCCGTGCCTCGCGACGCCGCGCGCGCGCGGGCTCTGCTCACCGGCACGCGCGCGCGATCGCCCGCAGATCGTCGATGACGTGGTCTGCGACCCTCTGCGCGGTCGCTGGCGCATGCACGTTTGCGCTGTAGCGCCACCGGAACGTCAGGGCGTCTCCGCGGACCAGGACGTGGCACTCGAACAGATTGAACCGCAGGTTCGTCGCGGCCTCGTCATACCCCGTGGATTCATTCGCCACGCGCAAGATCGATCCCTGCGCAGGCGGCTCGACGCGCCCCTGGTAGTTGAACAGGATCCCCGGTCGCTTCCGGAGCCGCCCGAGCTCCGCGCTGAGCCGGGCGTCACCGCCGAGGTACTTGAGGAGGTTGTAGCCATGGCCCCCGTTCGGGATGCGATCGATCTGCCGGCTCACGTCGAGCAGCGCCGCGAGGGGCTCTTCCTGGCTCGGGCGGCGGAGCACGAGCACCCGCTCGGCGCTCAGCCAGCCCACCGTGCGCGACGCGTCGAGCTCCGCGCGGTGGGGCATCAGATCACGCCCCGAGTTCAGGACCATGATGTCCTGATAGGAGCGGCCCGTCCAGGCGGTCACGCCGCGGAGGACCGCGGCGATGAGCGCGTTCTCGGCGCTCACCCCGAAGCGCGCCGGCACGTCCCGCAAGATGACCTGGGACTCCTGTTCGGGGAGCGACGCCCAGTGATCGCGGACCGACTCCACGGTATGGAGATGGCGGGTCGCCGGGTGGTCCGCCGGGAGGAGGTCGATTTCGTCCCAGGGCAGCGAGAGCCAGTAGGCGCGCTCGTTCGGCAGGATCTCGTCGTTCACCCACCGCTCGAGCGCGCGCGTCCAGCGGCCAGGCGAGGCGCCCCTGGGCGGCAGGCGGGGCGCGGCCGTCGTCGCGAGCTGATCGTAGATGGATTGCAGGTCGAGCGCGGCGATCATCATCGACATCCAGTCGACAACGAGGTGGTGCGCGTTGAGCCATAACCGGCCTTGTCCCTGCTCGTCCCACCGGAAAAACACGATCCGGAACAGCCGCCCGCGCTCGAGTTCGTACTCGTCCTGCATGCGATCGCAATGCCGCTCGAGCTCGGCCGGGCGCTGATCCTCCGGGACCTTCGACAGATCGACGCAGGCGAACGGCGCCTCGGTCCACGGCGCGTCGATCACCTGGCGAAGGCCGCTCGGAGCGCGCTCGAAGCGCGCGCGGAGCGCCTCATGGCGGTTCACGAGGAGCAGCGAAGCGCGCGCGAGCCTGTCGAGATCGAGCGGCGCCACGGCCTCGAGCAGCAGATTCACGTTCCAGCGCGCCGGGCGGGTGCGCTCGGGGGCCTGCTCCAGGTACCAGCGCTGGAGGACGGTGAGCGGTTGCTCCCCGATCTCTCGTTCGACGTCCCCCTCCGCGCGGTCCAGGGAGGCGCAAGCGGTCACGAGGCGCGCGATCGTCTGGTGCTGGAAGAGCTGCCTCGGCGTGATGTCGAGCCCCGCCTCCCGCGCCCGCTCCACCAGCGCAATGCCAAGGAGCGAATCCCCTCCGAGCGCGAAGAAATTGTCGTCCACGCCCACCCGATCCAGCTTGAGGACGCCGGCCCAGAGCGCGGCCATCCGGCGCTCTGCCTCCGACGATGGCGCCCGGTAGGCCGCGCTCGCCCCAGGGCGGTGCTGGAGAGCGAGATCGAGGACCGCCCTCCGATCGACCTTGCCGTTGGCCGTCAGAGGCATGCGCTCCAGCGCGACCCACGCGCTGGGCACCATGGTCCGCGGCAGCCTCGCGGCGACGACCTCCTCCAGGACGCGAGGCTCGATCGCGGCGCCCCGTTCAGCCACGTAGCAGGCGACGAGGCGCCTGGTCCCGCTCGGGGTCGACTCCACGCACACCACCGCTTGCCTGACCTCGGGATGCTGCGCCAGCGCGGCTTCGATCTCCCCGAGCTCGATGCGGTTTCCCTGGATCTTCACCTGGAAGTCCTCCCGTCCGATGAACTCGATGTTCCCGTCCGGAAGGAATCGCCCGAGATCGCCGGTCCAGTAGAGCCGCTCGCCCGTCTCCGGGTGCTCGAGGAAGCGCTCCGCGGTCTGCGCGGGATCCCGATGGTAGCCGCGGGCGAGGCAGATCCCACCGACGTACATACGGCCGACGACCCAGTCGGGACACGGCTGCATGCGCTCGTCGAGCACGTGGACACGCTGGTTTGGGAGGGGCTTGCCGTAGGGGATGCTCTTCCAGGTCGGGTCCACGTCTCCGATGGGATAGAAGATCGACCAGATCGAGGTCTCCGTCGGCCCGCCCGCCCCGATGACCTGCGCCCCCGGGCAAACGCGGCGGATCCGATCGGGCAGGGACACGGGGATCCAGTCGCCGCTCAGGATGACCCAGCGCAGCGAGGGACACGCCCGAGGACCGCCGCCGAGGTGCTCGATGAACATCTGCATCAGCGCGGGCACCGAGTTCCAGACCGTGATCTGGTGGGTCTCGATGAGGTGCCGAAAGTAGGCCGGATCCCGCGCGCCCAGTGGTGAGGGGATGACCAGGGCGCCTCCCGCGCCGAGCAGACCGAACACGTCGTACACGGAGAGATCGAAGTGAACGGCCGAGAGCGCGAGGGCGCGATCCGAGGGGGAGACCTGGAAGCGCTCGTTGATCTCGAGGATCGTGTTCAGCGGGCCGCGGTGATCGAGCGCCACGCCCTTCGGCTTCCCCGTCGAGCCCGACGTGAACAGCACGTAGGCGAGATCGTCCGGCCCCTGGACGGCCGCGACCGGGCTGTCGTCCTCCGACGCGAACGCGCTTTCGTCGTCGACCGCGATCAGGCGCAGGGCGTCCGGCCAGGGAAGCGAGGAGGCCAGACGCTCCTGCGTGAGGACGATCTCCACCTGCCCCTGATCCAGGGTCGTGCGGATGCGTTCGATGGGCCACTCCGGATCGACGGGCAGGTACGCCGCCCCGGATTTGAGGGCCGCCAGGATCGCCACGATCTGCGCCCATCCCTTCGCCGTGGCCACCGCGACGAGCGCGTTCGGTCGGGCTCCGAGCGCGCGAAGGCGCCGGGCGAGCGCGCTGCTCTGCCGATCGAGCTCCCCGTAGGTCAACGTCCTCTCGGGGCTGATGACCGCCGGCGCGGAAGGTCGCAGCGCCGCTTGCCGCATGAACCCGCTGTGCAGGAGGTCGCTCGGGACCTCACGCGTGGTGTCGTTGACGCTGGCGCGGACAGCTCGCTGCCGCTCCGGGAGCTCGATGGTCGCCGCCCTGGTCCAGGACGCGTCGTCGCGAGAGAGGCGGCTCAGGAGCGCCTCGTACGCCTCCAGGAGATCCACCGCGAGGCCTTCAGGAAACAGATCGTCGGCGGCGCTGGAGAGCAGCGCGAAGCCCCCCTCGTCCTGCCGGATCTCGTGCTCGATGCAGGAAGCCTGCGTGCCCTGCACACCTCGCTCGGATTGGAAGGGCGCGGGGACGTGCAGCCTGACAGCCGTCGCGCCGGGGTGGAGCACGCCTCCATCCGGCGCTCGCTTCCCGGGCGCGATGGCCTCGTCGAAGGACCGGGCGAGATCGACGAACGGCGTCTCGCCACCGCGGCTCACCTCGATCGGGCCGCTCCCCGCGCCGATGGAGACGGACAACACGCCGTCCGGCGGCTCGCCCGACGCGCCGACCACGACGACGAGCGGCGACGTGCTCCACGCGGCGACGGCCTGCGCGAAGGCGGCGACGACGGCTGCCCCCGGGCTCACGCCGAGGAGCGCCGCGCGCGCCTCGATCCCGCGAATGAGCCCGGCGTCGACGCGCCGGGTGCGGCGGACGAGCCGAGGTGGCTCCCCCGCAGGGTCGCTCCGCACGAACGGGAGCGCGGGCGCCGAGAGAACCCGGCGCGCCGCCGCTGCCGTCGCGGGTCCGAGCGCGTCGCGGGGGAGGAGCTCCGAGACCCTCGTGTCGGGCTCACGCGTCGCCTCGGTGAGGAGGCGCTGGAGGAGCTCGGCGTGGCGCGCGATCGTCGCCTCGCAGAACAGCGCCGTGTCGTACTCGATATGACCGCTCAGGGTCGCGCCGTCGTGCTGCATCGACAGGGTGAGGTCGTACTGCGACGTCCCGGGATCGAGGTCGATGGGCGTCACCCGCGCCCGCCCCAGCGCGACCGGCGCGGGCACCTTGGGCTGGAAGGCGAACATCACCTGAAACAGCGGAGTCCGGCCGAGGTCTCGCTCCGGTCGAACGGCGTTGACGAGCCGCTCGAAGGGGATGTCCGCGTGAGCGAACACGCGCACCGCCGTGCTGCGCACCCGCGCGAGGAGCGCGCTGAAGGGCGGATCGTCCCCGAGATCGCCGCGGAACACGAGGGTGTTCACGAAGCACCCGATGACGCCCTCGAGCTCGGGGTGATCACGCCCCGCGATCGGCGTCCCGACGAGGAGGTCCGCCTGCCCGCTGAGCCGATGGAGCAGCGCGAGGAACCCGCCCATCAAGATCATGAACGGCGTCACGCCGCGCTCGCGGCCGAGGCCCTCGATGGCCTCCGTCAGCGCTCGCGAGAGGCGGAAGTGGTGCCGCGCCCCCTGATACTGCTTCTCCGCGGGACGAGGGTGATCCGTCGGGAGATCGAGCGTTTGACTGGCGCCCGCGAGCTCGGCCTTCCAGAACGCGATCTCCTCGCTCCGCGTCGCCTCGTCCCAGCACCGCCGCTCGTGGACCGCGTGGTCGCCGTGCTGGACCGGGAGCGCGCCCCAGCGGGGGCGCTCGCCCGTCGAGATCGCTTCGTAGGCGGCGGCGAGCTCGCGCACGAAGATCTCGTGCGACCAGCCGTCCGTCACGATGTGGTGCATCGCGAACGCGAACAGGTACCGCTCGTCGTCGATCTGCGCGAGCTCGGCCCGCACCAGGGGGCCTCTGGCGAGGTCGAACGGGCGCCCGGCCATCCGCCGGAGCCGCACGAGCGCCGCCGCCTCGCGCGCGTCCGGAGCGAGCGCCGTGTGCCGGTGATCGACCTCCTCGAAGTCGAGCTGCGCTGACGGCTGAACGATCTGGACGGGAGCCCCGTCGACGACGCGGAACACGGTGCGGAGGGCCTCGTGCCGCTCGATGACGGCGTGGAGCGCGCGCTCGAGGGAGCGCACGCACAGAGGCCCCGCGATCTCGGCCGCACCACCGACGTTGTAGGCCCCTGTCCCGGGCGCCAGCCGGTCCAGGAACCAGAGCCGCGTCTGCGCGTACGACAGCGGGATCACCGCGCCAGGGTCGCGGCGGCGCAGCGCCGGACGCGTCGAGGGACGCGCGACCTGCTCGATCCGCTGCGCCAGGTCGGCGAGCACCGGCGCGTCGAACAGCCACCGGAGCGGCACCTCGGCGCCCGCTCGCTCGCGGAGGCGGGAGACGACGCGCATCGCGAGCAGCGAGTGGCCCCCGAGCTCGAAGAAATGGTCGGTCCTGCCCGGCGCGCGCACGAGGAGCTCTTCCCACACAGCGGCCACGAGCCTCTCCGTCTCGGTCGCCGGCGCCTGCCGATCTCGCGCCGGCGCGCGCTCCAGCGCGTCCGGGCCCGGGAGCGCCTTGCGATCGATCTTGCCGTTCGGCGTCTGCGGCAGCCGCGGCAGCTCGACGAAGCGCGCCGGGATCATGGCTTCGGGCAAGAACGCGCGCGCGTGCGCCCTGAGCGCGTCGGGGCTCACCGGCTCCGCCGCGGGCACGTAATAGGCCACGAGCACCGACTCGCCCACCGGGTCCCGGTGCGCCGCGCAGACGCACTCCCTGACGCCGGGGTGGCGCGCCACGGTCGCCTCGATCTCGCCGAGCTCGACGCGGAAGCCGCGGATCTTCACCTGATGATCGATCCGGCCGAGGAACTCGATCAGCCCGTCGTGCGTGATTCGCGCCAGGTCGCCGGTCCGGTACATCCGCGCGCCCGGCGCCGTCGAGAACGGGTCCTCGACGAACCGCTCCCGGGTCAGGTCGGGCCGGCCATGATAGCCACGGGCCAGGCCCGCTCCGCCGATGTACAGCTCCCCGGCCACGCCGATCGGGAGCAGCTCGCGCCGCTCATCCAGGATGTAGATGCGCGTGTTGGCGATCGGGGATCCCAGGGTGATCCTGTCCGGATCGTCGACGCGCGCCGCCGCGGACCACACGGTCGTCTCCGTCGGGCCATACAGGTTCCAGAGGCAACCCGCGCGCGCGCTGAGCTCCCGGGCGAGGTCCGGCGGGAGCGCCTCCCCGCCCGACAGCGCACGCAGGTGCGGGCTGCCGGTCCACCCCGCCGCGAGCAGGAGACGCCAGGTGCTCGGCGTCGCCTGCATGACCGTCGCTCCCGAGCTCTCCAGCGCTCGCAGGAGCGCGGTGCCGTCCCGCGCTTCGGCGGCGGACACGAGGACCGTCTTTCCGCCGACGCTCAGCGGCAGAAACAGCTCCAGGACGAAGATATCGAACGACGCCGTTGTCACCGACAGCATCACGTCGCCGGCGTCGAGACCGGGCCTGTCCCGCATCGCCTCAAGGAAATTCACGACGCTGCGGTGCTCGACCTGCACGCCCTTGGGGTGTCCGGTCGAGCCCGACGTATAGATGATGTAGGCGAGATCCCGGCTGCAGGGCGGCGCCACGAGCGGCTCCTCCGCCAGGCCGGCCTCCGCGGCGAGATCCTCGAAGAACACCGTCCGCTGCGGCTCGCCGGCGAGCGACAGCCGCAGCGCGCGCTGCGTGAGCAGGACGGCGGCCCCGAGATCGCGCAGGATATAGGCGATGCGCTCGCCCGGCAGCGCGGGATCCAGCGGCACGTAGGCGCCGCCCGATCTCAGGATCGCGAGCAGCCCGATGACGAGATCGAGCGATCGCTCCATGCAGATCGCCACCGGGACGTCCGGGCCGACGCCCATCGCGCGCAGCCGGCGCGCGAGACGGGCGGAGGCGCGGTCGAGCTCTCCGTACGTGATCTCGTCATCACCGAACGCGAGCGCGACGCGCTCCGGATGGCGCTGCGCCTGCCGTTCGAAGAGCTCGTGCACGCAGAGATCCTCGGTAAAAGGCCGCTCCGTGCGGTTCCATTGCTCGAGCAGCAGCGCGTCGTCCTCGTGCACGACCGGCAGATGGAGCACGCGCGTGTCGGGGCGCGCGGCCGCCGCGCGCAGGAGCGCCTCATAGCTCCTGAGCATCCGGTCCACCGTCTCGCGGCGGAACAGATCGGTGTCGTACTCCAGATCGAGCCGGATGCCCTGCGGGCGGTCCCAGGCCTCGACGGTCCAGTCGTACTTCGACGTCATCACCGGCACCTCGACCGGCTCGAGCGTGAGCCCCGTGAAGACCGGCAGATCGGCCGCCGCGTTCTGCAGGATGAACAGGGTCTGGAACAGCGCCGCGTGGGACGTGCTCCTCTCGGGTTGCAGCGCCTCCACGAGCAGCTCGAACGGCAGCTCGTCGTGCGCGAAGGCGTCGAGCACGTCGCGCTTCGTCCGGCGGAGGAGCTCGACGAAGCCGGGGTCGTCCGAGAGGTCGGCGCGAAGCGCGAGGTTGTTGACGAACATCCCGGCGATCGGCTCGATCTCTCGCCGCGTCCGCCC
Organism: Sorangium sp. So ce119; assembly: GCF_051524405.1. Classification (NCBI taxonomy): domain Bacteria; kingdom Pseudomonadati; phylum Myxococcota; order Polyangiales; family Polyangiaceae; genus Sorangium; species Sorangium sp. So ce119. The sequence continues at coordinate 3,306,131 of NZ_CP150310.1, forward strand.
GGCGACGGGCGACCCGACCACGACATCGAGCTTCTGCGTGACGCGACACAGGAGGACCTGGTACGCGGCGAGGAGCGCCATGAAGAGGGTGACGCCCTCCCGCTGGCATAGCGCCTTCACCGCCGCGGAGAGCCGGGGTGACAGCGTGAGCGACGCCTTCGCCCCGCGGTGCGCCTGCGAGTCCGGGCGCGGCCGGTCCAGCGGAAGCTCGACGAGCGCCGGCGCGCCGCGCAGCCGCTCCTTCCAGTACGCGAGCTCTCGTTGAAGGCGCTCCTGGCTCCACTGGCCTCGCTGCCAGACGGCGTGATCGCCATACCGGACGGGCAGCTCGGGCAGCTGCGGGGGGCGCCCCGCGACCAGCTCGTTGTGGAGCACGGCGAGGTCCCGGAGCAGCACGCCCCAGGTCCAGTGATCGCTGGCGATATGATGTGTCGCCAGGAGCAGGACGTGCTCCTGCGCGCTCAGGCGAAAGAGGGCAGCCCGGAGGAGGTCGCCTCGCTCCAGCGCGAAGGGCGCATGGGCGATCTCTGCGCATCGGAGGACGAGCTCGCGCTCGCGGGCCGCCGGCGCCATCGTGGAGAGGTCCGTGACCGCCACGGCGACGCCGGACGCTGGCCGCACCTCCTGATACGGGTCCTCGGCGTCCTCGCCGAAGCGCGTCCGCAAGATCTCGTGCCGCTCCGCGAGGAGCGAGATCGCCCGCTCGAGCGCCGCCACGTCGAGCGAGCCCCGGAGGCGCGCCGCCCCATGGAGATTGTACGCAGGGCTGTCGGGCTCGTACTGGTACAGGAACCAGAGCCGCTGCTGCGCGAACGACAGGGGGAACCTCGACCGCGTCCCGGTCCGCTCCGGCCCCGCCGCCGCTCCGCCGCCGGACGGACGCTGTCCCTTCAGCTTCGCGACGAGCGCCTTGAGCTCCTCGGACGACAGGCCCTTGATCCGCTGCTGCAGCTCGCTCAACGTGACGTCCCTCTCCCGGTTTCCCGGTTCCGGTGCGTTCGTGGTTCAGGACGGCTCGCCGGGCGCGGCGGCGTCTGTCATCGCCTCGAGCATCGCGAGACGCTCGGCGAGAGCGCTCGTGATCTTCTCGGCGAGCCCTGCGACGGTCGCCCCCTCGAACATGTCCTGTTTCGGTAGATCGACGTCGAACGCGTCCTTGACCCGCGAGAGGACCTGGATCGCCAGGAGCGAGTGGCCGCCGAGGCTGAAGAACTCGTCGTGGATGCCGATCGGCCGCCGGCCGAGCAGCTCCTCCCACTGCGAGCAGAGCACGCGCTCTATCTCGTCGCGAGGCCGCTCGTCGTCGCCGAGGGTCCGCCGCGGACCCGCGGAGGGCTCCAGCCGGGCGCGGCGCTGCTGCTCGGCGAGGGCAGGGAAGTCGCGCGGCGAGACAACGATCTGCTCGGGCCCGGTGAGCGCGAGGATCTGCTCGATGGCCCTCATCCCGTCTTCCGGGGCGATGCCGCGCGACGTCCTCTGCGACGGCGCGGAGAGGGCGGGTCCGGCGCCGCCGTGGACGCGCTGGAGGACGAAGCGGGTCACGTCGGCGATGACGCGCTCCTGCTCGTCGAGCAGGGTCACGTCCGCGGAGAGCACACGGCCAGGCTCGGTCTCCTCCCGGCGCAGGCGAACATGGCTGAACAGCCTCGATGGAGTGGACGACAGGCAAACCACGCGGCCATACCCCGCGGGGAGATAGACCCCTCGAGGATCGAGCACGGCGGTGAGCGAGGTGGCCACGTCGAGCAGCGCTGGATGCAAGCCGTACACGGACAGATCCGCCGCGAACTCCGGGTGAAGACGGATGTCGGCGAGGGCCTCGTCCTCCCCGACATGGAGAGATTCGATGCAGTCCCAGCGAGGTCCCCACCGCAGCAAGCGGCTCGCGTTGACGGCCTCGAAGAGCTGCCGGGCGGCTGCCGGGCGGCAGCGCCGCCGGATCGACTCGACCGGCGCGCGCTCGCGCGCCTCGCCGAGCGCAGGCGCCCAGTAGCCCGACGCGAGCCGCTCCCTGGCCCCGGTGGGGCCCGGAGCGAAGATCGAGAATTCGGTCCGCGTCCCGTTCCGCTCGCTCGCGAGACAGACGTCCTGCGGCGCCCCGTCCTCCACGCGGCAGGGCGCGTGGAAGCGGACCTCATGCAGCTCCACGGCGCCCATCCCCGAGAGCGTGGCCGCGGCCCGCGCCATCTCGAGCAGGGTCGTGCCGGAGACGAGCCCGGCGTGCTGCGTCCGGTGCTCCGCGACAGGCCAGTGGCGCGCCAGGCTGAACCGCTTGTGGAACGCCCGCGGCCCGAGCGCCCCGCCTTCAACCCGGTCGATCAGCGGGTGTGGCCCCCGCAGGGTCGACCCCGGCCCGGGCGGCAACGGCCCCGGCCGGGTGACCCCGGCACGCGCCGCCATGCCGATCTCCTCCCAGCCGTCCCACGCGATGGCGAAGCTCGGGTTGCCGGTCGTGCTCTGGTACGCCCCGGCGAAGGCGTCGAGGTACGCATTCGCGGCAGCGTAGTCTGCCTGGCCGATCGCCCCGAGATGGGAGAACGTCGACGAGAACATCACCAGGAAGGGCTGCTCCTGCTCGTTCCCGAGCTGGTCGGCGAGGTTCCGTGTCCCCGTCGTCTTCGGCGACAGCACCTGGCAGATCTCCTCGTTCGTCCGCGCGTTCAGCGGGCCGGCGCCTGGAACCCCGGCGCCGTGGAAGACCCCGTCGATGCGCCCGAAACGGGCCCTCGCCTCGGCGAACGCGCGCGCCACGTCCCGCGGCTCGGCCACGTCCCCGGTGGCAACGACGAGCTCTGTCCCCTGCGCCTCCATCCGCTCCAGCGCCTCGAGGATGTCGGCGATCGAGGCCCGGGCCTCGTCGCGCTCCCGGTAGCTCGACCACTCCGATCGTGGCGGGAGCGGCGTTCTCCCCATCAGCACGAGCTTCGCCGACCAGGTGCGCGCGAGGTGCTCGGCGAGACGCAGCCCGATGCCACCGAAGGCGCCCGTGATCAGGTAGACGCCCCTTCGCCGCAAGCGCGACGCCTCCGCGGCCGGCGACGGAGGCACCGCCTGGAACGCCGGAACCCAGCGCTGCTGCGCGCGCAGGAGCACGAGGTCGTGCTCCGGCTCGCCCGCGAGCTCCCGGACGACGGCCCGCGCCCACGACGCGTTCGTCTCCCCGTCCCGCGGCAGGATCACATCGACGACGCGACAGCGGACGCCGGCGAGCTCGTTGCCCAGGCTGCGGCAAAGGCCGATGAGCGCGGCGTGGTCCGGCGAAGGGGTCGCCTCGCCGGCGATCGCGTGGGCTCCCCGGGTCACGATCGAGAGCTCGATCTCTGCCCCTGGCGGCGCGGCGCCGAGGCTCCGCGAGACGGCGCACACGCTGAGCAAGCCCCGTCGCAGGGTCTCTTCAGCGCTCTTGCCCGGCCCCCCCGGCGCGCTCCACAGGTGGACGATGCGCCGTGGGAAGATGCCTTGTCCGTCGAGGGTCGAGAGCAGCGCCCGGAAATCCTCCTCGCTGTCAGGGCGCAGGACGAACCCGGAGGTGCCCGACGCAGCGAACGCCGGCCCGGGGCGGGCCGTGATCACGCGAGCGCCCGCGTCGCGGAGGTGCGCTTCCAGCGCGCCCGCGCTCTCGCCTGCGTCGGTGAGGAGCAGCCACGGCGCCTCGTCCGCTGGCCGGGAACCCGGGGCGGCTTCGTGGAGACGGGACCAGCGGAGCCGGAACAGCCGCGCTCCTCCGGCGTCCTCCGCGCCCTCGGGAGCCGTCGTCTCCGCCGTGCTCGTGGACGGCTCCGGTGGGCCGTCCTCGACCGCGTGGCGCGTCCGCTCGAAGGGGTAGGTAGGCAAGGGGACCCGGCGCGCCCGGGCGTCCGGGAATACCGCTTGCCAGCGCAGGTCGGCGCCGCGCGCCCACAGCTCGCCGGCCGCTTCGAGCAGCACGCGCCGGCCCTTCACGGCGTCGCCAGGCCCGGGCAGCAGCGGAATGGCGGCGCTCTCCGCGTTCCCCCCGAGCCCCGCGCGCACGAGCGAGCACAACGTCGAGCCGGGCCCGATCTCCACGAAGAGATGCGGTCCCTCGCCCTCGAGCACCGCTTTCACGCCGTCTCCGAAGCGGACCGTGCGCCGCAGGTGGTCAGCCCAGTACTGGGCGCTTCGCGCCATCGCGCCCGTCATCCATCCGCCGGTGACGTTGGAGAGGACGGGTATCCGGGGTTCGCCCAGCGTGATCCCGGCCATGGCCCTGCGGAACTCGTCCAGGATCGGCTCGGTCGCGGCGGAGTGGAAGGCGTGGGAGGTCTGGAGCCGGCGTCCCTTGATCCCGCGCGCGCCGAGCTGTGCCTCGTACCTCGCGACAACCGCCTCGGCGCCGGAGACGACGCACAGCTCGGGCGCGTTCACCGCGGCCAGCGACAGCGCCGCCGGCAGGCTCTCGAGCACCGCCCCCTCGGACAGCGGCACCGCGAGCATCGCCCCGCGCGGCAGCGACTGCATCAACCTCGCGCGCACAGCGACCGCCCGGAGCCCGTCCTCGAGCGAGAAGACCCCCGCGACGCAGGCCGCGACGAGCTCGCCGACGCTGTGCCCGAGGAGCGCCTCGGGGCGCACTCCCCACGACTCGAGCAGCCGCGCCGCGGCGTACTCGACGACGAACAACGCCGGCTGAGCGACCTCCGTCTCCCGGAGCTCGTCGGCAGAGCCGTCGAACAGCAGCGCTCGCAGGTCGCGGCCGAGGAGCGGCCGGAGCCTCTCGGCGCACTCATCCACGGTCTCCCGGACGACGGCGTGCTCCTCGTACAGCGACCGGCCCATTCCGGGGTGCTGGCTTCCCTGTCCGGTGAACAGCATCACCACGCCGGGGGCGCCCCTCCGCGCCGCTCGCACCGGCCCGGGCTTGCGCAGCCGCGCGACGGCGTCGGGCAACGAGGACGCGACGACGACATCGCGGTGCCAGAACCTCCGCCGCCCCTCGAGCAGCGTGAACGCCGCGTCGCGCAAGGAGATCTCCGGGTGCCCCTCGAGGTGCTCCGCGAGGCGCGACCGCATCTGCGCCAGGGCCGCCTCGCTCCGGGCCGACAGCGCCAGGATCTCGCTCTCTCCCGCGGGGCTCGGCTGGTAGGCCGGACCTTCCTGGAGGACCGCGTGCACGTTCGCCCCCCCGATGCCGAACGAGCTCACGCCGGCTCGCCGAGGGCCGTTGTCCCTCGGCCAGGCGCGGAGCTCCGTGTTCACGTGAAAAGGGGAGCTGTCGAAATCGATCTCCGCGTTGGGCCGCTGGTAGTGGAGCGTGGCCGGGATCTGCGCGTGCCGGAGCGCCAGCACCGTCTTGATGAGCCCGACGATGCCGGCCGCCGTGTTCGAGTGGCCCACGTTCCCTTTCACCGATCCGAGCGCGCACCGGCGGAGCGGGGCGGGAGCGCGCCGGAAGGCCTGTTCCAGGGCGCGGACCTCGATGGGGTCGCCCAGCGACGTTCCGGTCCCGTGCGCCTCGACGTAATCGATGGTGTCCGGCCGGACGCCGGCCACCTCGTGCGCCATCACGATCACCGAGGCCTGCCCGTCGATGCTCGGGGCGGTGTAACCGACCTTGGCGGCGCCGTCGTTGTTCGTCGCGGACCCGAGGACGATCGCGTGGATGAAGTCGCCCTGCTCGATCGCGTCCTCGAGCCGCTTGAGCACGACGACCCCGACCGCGTCGCCGAACACCGTGCCCGCGGCGTCAGCGTCGAAAGGACGGCAGTGGCCGTCGGGAGAGCATGGCCCGCCCTTCTCGTAGAAGTACCCGCGCCGCTCCGGGAACATCACCGATGCCGCGCCCGCGATCGCCATGTCGCACTCGACGGCGCGCAGGCTCTGGCATGCCTGATGGACCGCCGCGAGCCCGGTCGAACAGGCCGTCTGGACGCTGATGCTCGGGCCCTTGAGGTTGAGCTTGTACGCGACGCGCGTCGTCAGATAGTCCTTGTCGCTCGCGATCAGGAGCTGCATCGCCTCGGAGGACTCGAACTTCTGGAGCAGCGCGCGGTGGTGCGAGAGGAGATACGAGTTCATCTTGGCGCCGGCGAAGACGCCGATCCAGCCAGGGTACCGCTCGGCGTCGTAGCCTGCGTCCTCGAGCGCCTCGTACGCGCACTCGAGGAACAGCCGCTGCTGCGGATCGATCCACTGCGCCTCCCGCGCGCTGTATCCGAAGAAGTCGGCGTCGAACCACTCCGGCCTGTCGAGGCAAGGTCGTGCCTTGACGTAGCCCGGATCCATCACCCGGGCGCGAGGGACCCCGGCGGCGAGCAGCTCCTCGTCCGTGAATCGGGTGATGGACTCCCTGCCATCGCGCAGGTTCCTCCAGAACGCCTCGGGATCATTCGCCTGCGGGAATCGCCCGCTCAGCCCGATGATCGCGATGGCGTCGCGCAGATCTCCGAGGTCCTGCATCGTTCAATCCTCCGGGTTGCCCTGGCGCGAGGCCTGCTCTGACGCGGACGACGCGAACGACGCGAGCGCGCGCCGCTCCAGACCTCGCTCGCGCTGCCGCTGGGCGCGCGCGGCGATGGCGTTGAATCGGCCGCTCTCCGCCGCGCCCGGCGCGGCCGGCGCGGCCGGCGCGGCCCCGCCTTCCGCGGCGACCTCTCCTTTCGCCGAGGAGGGTGCGTTCACCCCGAGGGTCCTCAGGTAGGCCGCCTGCTGGGACACCGTCGGATGCTCGAACAGGTGGATCAACGTCACATCCCGTCCGAAGCGCTCGCGGATGTGCCGCGCCATGCCCACGAGCAGGAGCGAGTCGCCCCCGAGGTCGAAGAAGTTGTCGTCGTGTCCGACCTGCCGTCGCTTGAGCACCTCGGCCCAGATACGGGCGATCGCGCTCTCCAGCCCATCTCCAGCGGCGGCGGCCCTCGTCTGATCCAGCGCCGCGCGCGGCGGCGTTCGCTCCGGGATCGAGCGCCGCGCAGGCGGCTCCTGGCCAGTGGGCTCGTCGGCTTCCCCCCTGGCCGGGAGCTCCTGTTCCTCGGCGCGCGCCGGCGGGGCCGCGCGCGGCGACACGTCCTCAAGGACCGACCGCCGCGCGCCCTCCGCCGAGTCAGGGAGCCTGTCGACGACCACCACCGTCACGGGCTGCTCCGTCCAGCGCTCCGCGACGTACGACGAGAGCGCTCGCGCGAGCCGATCGCGCAGCCGCTCCGGCCTCGGCAGGGCGGAGCCCCGCGACGACGCGGCGCGGGTCGCGGCATCGACCATGGCCCCCAGCGCCGCCGACTCGCGGGCCAGCGCCTCGACGGTCGTGTCCGAGACCGAGATGGCGCCTCCGACGAGCCCGTGGAGGTATTCGTAACGCGGGCCGACCTGGAAGAGGTGGGCGACCTGCGCGAAGTCGAATCCGCCCGTCTGACAGAGGCCGATCTGGTGGTCCGGCGCCGTCGATTCGAGCAGATGGGCGATGATGCCGGCCTCCATGAGGCACAGATCCCGCGCCCGGCTGCCGTACACCGGCTCGATGGCGCCGAGGTCCGCCACGAGATACACGCTGAAGGCCGAGCTGTCGAACGCCTGCCCGTTGGGGCCCCCGTGGACCGAACGATCGATGTGCGCGCCGAGCTGGATCGTGACCAGCTGCTCGCGCTCGGGGTGAAAGTAGTATGTGCCGCCGGGGACCCGCTCGATCCGATCCGGCTTCACGTACAGATACGCATGCACCGGATACAGGTTGCCCGCCGAGGAATAGAGCTGCTTGGCGAGCGGATAGCCCGGCAGCCTCACCGGAGACAGCTGCCGCAGGAAGCGCGCCAGGCGTTCGAAGGCGATGGGCTCGCTCCGGAACTCGCGATAGCTGCGCCGCCGCGCGAGCGCCGAGAGCTCCTCGTCCGTGCGCGCGCGGGCGATCAGCGGGATGGCAGCCCCGGAGAGATCATCGCGCTGCGCCGGCTTGCTCAGCTTGAACTTGAGCCTCGCGATCGGATCCTGCAGCAAGGATAAGGTCGAGTCCGCCGCGCCCTCTCGGGTCGTCACGTACGCGACCAGCCCGGCTCGCTCGCCCGCCGCGCGCTCCACCCTCGCTGCCTCGACGCTCGGATGCTCGCGGAGCAGCTCCTCGAGTCCGGGCGCGAGCGCCGGAGCGGCTTCGATGCCCGCCGGAGGCTCGCCGAGCGGCGCTTCCACGCCGGACTCGCGCGCCGGATCGTGAAGGGCGCTGCGATCGACCTTGCCGTTGCTGGTGAGGGGGAGGCGGGGCAGCTCCACGAACGCGCTCGGCGCCATGTAGTCCGGGAGCTTCGAGGCGATGAACGCCCGCAGCACGGGGAGGTCGAGCGGCCTGCCCGGGGCCGGGACGACATGGGCGATCAACCGCTTTCCACCGCTCGCCGTGCTCCCCACCGAGACGGCGGCGCTCGCCACGTCGGGGTGCTGAAGCAGCGTGGCCTCGATCTCCTCGAGCTCGATCCTGTGCCCTTGAATCTTCACCTGGAAGTCTTCGCGTCCCATGAACTCGATGTTCCCGTCCGGCAGAGAGCGTCCCAGGTCGCCGGTCCAGTACAGTCGCTCGCCGGTCTCCGGGTGCGTCACGAAGCGCTCGCGCGTCCTCTCCTCGTCACGCCAGTATCCGCGCGCGAGGCCCATGCCGCCGATGTAGAGGCGCCCGGACACCCCGTCGGGGCACGGCTCCATCGCCCGGTCGAGCACGTAGAACCGCTGGTTCGCGAGCGGCTTGCCGTAAGGGATGCTCCTCCAGCTCGGCTCCACGTGGGTGATCGGATAGGCGATGGACCAGATCGACGCCTCCGTCGCCCCGCCGAGGCTCAGCACCGACGCGCCCGGGAACGTCTCACGGATGCGATCGGGCAGGGTCACGGGGATCCAGTCCCCGCTGAGGAGCACGGCGCGCAGGGGCGCGCTCGAGCGGAGCGCCCGGTGCTCGACGAGCATCTGCATGAGCGCCGGGACGGTGTTCCACAACGTCACGCCGTGCCGGGACATCAGCTCCTCCCAGTGGCCGGGATCGCGCAGCCGGGCCGGCTCGGGCAGCACCACGGCGCCCCCCGCCGCCCACAGGCCGAAGAGGTCGTAGACCGACAGATCGAAGGCGAGCGACGAGAGCGACAGGACGCGATCGGAGGCCTTCACGCCGAGGCGCGCGTTCACGTCCGCGATGGTGTTCACGGCGCCGAGGTGGTCGATCGCCACGCCCTTCGGCCTCCCCGTCGAGCCCGAGGTGAAGATGACGTAGGCCAGATCGTCGGGCCGCTGAACGGCCTCGAGGGGCGAGTCGTCCTCTGGCAGTCCGCCCGGCGCGTCCAGGGGCACGACGATCGTCCCCGCGGGCCACCGGGCCGGCTCCGCGAACCGCGCCTGGGTGAGGACGATCTGCGCCGCGCTCTGCTCCAGGATCCCCCAGATCCGCTCTCGGGGCCAGGTCGGATCCACGGGCACGTAGGCAGCCCCGGACTTGAGGATGCCGAGCGTCCCGAGCGCCTGCGCCATGCCCTTCTCGCAGGCGATGGCGACGAGGGTGTTGGGGCGCGCGCCGCGGGCCCGCAAGGCTCGGCCGAGGGCGTTGCTCTGCCGGTCGAGCTCCCCGTAGGTGATGCTCCCCTCGGGCGCGAACACCGCGGGCGACTCGCCGCGGGCCGCCGCGCTCCGGAGGAACGCCGCGTGGAGCAGCTCGTCGGGCGCGGCCCGCTGCGTCCGGTTCACCTCGGCGCGCGCCGCCTGCTGCGCGATCGGGAGCGCGACCCTCGCCCGCTGGAACGCCTCGTCGCCGCGCGCCAGCCGCGCGAGCAGATCGAGATAGGACTCCATCATCGCTCCGACCATCCCCTCAGGGAAGAGCGCCTCGACGACATCCCAGGACAACGCGAGGTCCCCCTGGTCCTCGGTCACCTGATGATCGAGCCACACCTGCGGCGTCTGGGTGACCATGAAGACCTCCTCGCCGAGCCAGGAGAACAGCGACTGCGGCTCGGCCCCTCCCTGGCCGAGCAGGCTCGTGAACACCACGGGGACGCTCGGCGCGCGCAGCTGGCGGAGCGCCGGGATCGCCCCCGCGCGCCGGTGCTCGATCGCCCTCCAGATCTGGTCCTGGGTGGCGCGGGCCAGCTCGGAGACTCCCCTGTGCCGGCCCACGTCGAAGCCCAGGAGCACGATCGTGGTGAAGTCGCCGACGATCTCCGCGACGTCCTCGTGCAGCGGCGGACGCTCGAACGACGTCAGCGTGAGCGAGAACTCCGGGCGGGCGCTCCACTTCCCGAGCACCTGGGCGAACGCCGCGAGGACGACGGCCGAAGGCGTGAGGCGGCTCGACTTCGCCCGGCTCTTCAGCGATTCCCACGCGGACCGGTCGAGGCGCCCCTTGTGCCGCACGAACCGGGGGGGCGTGACGTCTCGAGGCCTCCTGGCGAGCGGCAGGTCGGGCGCGGGGGGAAGGCTCGCCACGCGTTCGCGCCAGTACGAGAGCGAGCGCTCGTGATCCGGTGTCTGTCGCTGGCGCTCCGCATCGACGATGCAGTCCCGGAAGGTCACGCCGAGCGGCGGGAGCTCGATCTCGGGTTGCTCGTAGAAGCGCTGCAGATCGCGCGAGACGATCCCGCAGCTCCAGGCGTCGAGCGCGAGGAGATCCAGGTTGATGTGCACGCGGCACCGGCCGTCCGGAAGGAGCGACACGCCGACGTCGAACAGGGGCCATTCCGTGGGCGCGAACACGCGGTGGGAGAGCCGATGACGGATGTCCTCGAGCGCCCGGCCGGCGTCGGCCGGCGTCATCGCGCGGAGGTCCCAGACCTTCGGCTCGAAGCGGGGTACCGTCCGCTGCGCGCGCTGCAGCCCGTCTTCGGTGAACACGGACCGGAGCATCCCGTGCCGCGCGATGACCCGGTTCCACGCTCGCGCGAAGCGCTCGAGATCCAGTCCATCGCACTCCCGCTCGAGGTAGCCGTGACAGCCGACGCCCCCGAGGTCGAAGGCGGGCTCGCGCCCGACCAGGTACGCCCGTTGGACATCGGTCTGGGCAAAGGGCGCCTCCGGGTCGCCGTCGCCTGGGCTGACGACGGGGGCCTCGCCCTCGCGGCCGCCCGACGGCGACGGCTCGGCGATCAGGCGCAGAAGCCCGGTCAACGTCATTCCCTCGATCAAGCTCACCGGCGAGATCTGCCTGCCGCTGAGCCCGGCGATGCGCTCCGCGAGCCGGATCGCCTTGATCGACTCGAGCCCGACCTCGACGAGCGGCACGTCCCAGCGCAGCTGCGCGGCGTCCACCTGAAGGATCTCTCCCACGAGCGCCCCGAGGCGCGCCGTACAGCCCGACTCGTCGGGCTGCGTGCGGGCCGCCGCGGAGGCCCCGTCCTGGGCCGCGGCCGCGCCCGGCGCTCCCTCGCGCGTCGGCGCGCCGTGGAACACGCCGAGCGGCTCCAGCTCACCGCGCAAGAAAGCCGCCTTGCACGCCCTTCGCTGCGCTTTCCCGCTCGTCGTCCTGGGGAGGCGGCGCGGGGGGAGGAGCACGACCGCGTGCACGGGCAGCCCGAACTGCTGCGCCACGGCGCGCCGGGCGGCGCGCGCGAGCGCCTCGAGATCGAGCCCGCGCTGCCCGCGCTTGACCTCCTGGCAGACGACGATCGCCTCCGGATCCTCGACAGGGAGGCTCACCCCGTCCTCGAGGCCCACGGAGAAGGCTGCTCCCCCGTCGGTGGCAAAGGCCTCGTGGGCGGAGGACACCGCGAGCTCGATGTCCTGCGGATAGTAGTTGCGTCCCCGGACGATGATGACGTCCTTGAGCCGTCCTGTGATGAACAGCTCCCCCTCATGCAAGAACCCGAGATCGCCGGTCCGCAGGAAGCGCAGGTCGGCTGCGCCGCGCAGCCGCGCGCCGAACGAGGCGCGGGTGGCCTCCGGGTTCTGCCAGTAGCCGCTCACGACCGCGCTGCTCTCGACCCACACCTCGCCTACCTGCAGATCCGGGGCGGGCTCTCCGCTGGCTGGATCGACGATCGCGACGCGCGTGTCGGCCAGGGGTCGGCCGCAGCTCACGAGCTCCTGTGCGTCGGTGTCCGCGGCGGAGCCGACGCGCACCCGCCCCTCTTGCAGCGCCGTGGAGCTCACCTTGACGACGCGCGGCGGGCGCCTCGGCGAGACGCTGACCCCCAGCGTCGCCTCTGCCAGGCCATAGGAGGGTCGCAGCGCGTCGGGCCGGAATCCGCTCGGCGCGAAGGCCGCGAGGAAGCGCGCGAGGGTCCCCGCGCGGACGGGCTCGGCCCCGTTGATCACCGTCTTCCACGCGGACAGGTCGAGCCGGGCGCGCTGCTCGGCGGTCGAGCTCGTCACGCAGAGATCGAAGGCGAAGTTCGGCGCCGCGCTGTGGTGGCCGCGGTGGCGCGACAGCGCCTCGAGCCAGCGCATGGGCCGGAAGATGAACGACGCCGGAGGCATGCTGTAGCACCTGCCGCCCACGAAGAGCGGCAGCATGATCCCGTGAATCAGCCCCAGATCGTGGAAGTGGGGCAGCCAGGTGACGAAGTTGTCGCCCCGCTCGATCCCGAACCCGTCGGCGAGCATGCGGCAGTTCTGCAGGACGTTGCGATGGCTGACCATCACGCCCTTGGGGCTGGAGGTCGAGCCGGAGGTGTACTGGAGGTACGCGACGTCATCGGGCGCGCCAGGCGCCCAGTCGCCGCGCCCGGCACCGGCGCGCTCCGCGTCGGTGCCCGAGCAGCACTCCTCCAGCGTGTGAATGGTCAACCCGGAGCGCGAGGTCGATGCGCTCCTCTCCCGCGGCACGGCTCGCGCGGTGAGCGCGCACGCAGGAGCACAGTCGGCCGTGATGGCGTCGAACCGAGACTCCGCCTGATTCGGTCGCGGGAGCGAGGTGGGGATGGCCACCATGTCCGCCATCAGACAGCCGAAGAACGCCTCGATGAAATCGAGCCCAGGGGCGAACAGGAGGAGGACGCGGCTCCTCGGAGGGTAGTGTCTCCGGAGGAAGGCGGCGATCGCTCGAGCACGGGCGTGGAGCGCGGCGAACGAGAGCGCCGCCGTCTCCTCCTCGCCTTCGTGAAGATGAATGTACGCAGGCGCGTCGCCGAGCTCCTCCGCGCGGCGAGCGAGCAGCTCGGGCAGCGATGCCATGGCACTCCGAGATTCAACCACGTGATCCTGCGCGGAACTGGGCTCATGTCGAGCAAAGGTCATACCAAGTGTCACGAACAGTTCCTTTCGATGCAGGCAAGCAAGACCACCTGCGTGCGCACAGGCACTTCACCCATCGAAGCGATGCGTGCTGCCCGCAGCGCATCAGAGGCTTCGCGGGAGACTCAGGGGGCGCAAACGGTCGAGACGATCCCCGGATTCCGCGCTCGCTCCGCTGCGAGCCCGAGAGGATCATGGGATACGTGGAACGCTCGAGCCACGGGCGCAGGTCATGACACGGAGGAGAGGTCCTGTCTAGCCCACCAATCGACGGATCCGGCCATACCCTGACGATGCGTGAGAGAGCCGTGCCGCAGCGAATTGCGAGGCATGCTCACCGCGCGATCGCTTCATGACGCGATGTTAAGTAGTGTTATTTAGTGTTTAGATGGACACCGGGTCGTGGGACCCATTGGTGTGGAAAGTTTTCGTTGTGGTGATCTGCCGCGGGCTGGCGAATGGTTCCCCGCGGTGCGCAGCCCTTCGATCCCCGGACGACGCTCCGCGCTGCCGGGGGGCGCCTCCGGGCAGCCCTAACGGCTAGAGGCAGTACTCGTCGCTCTCGTTCTCGCAGTCGATCACGTCGTCGCAGACGCGCTCGAACGGAAGCGGTTCCCCCTCGGCGCAGTAGAAGGCGTCCTGGCCCGGCGAGCAGTTGGCCTCGTCGGCGCCGTCGTCGCAGTCGCGGCTTCCGTCGCAGAGCGCCTCGTTGCTCACGCCGCCCTGCTCGTTCTCGCAGGGCAGCAAGCTCGTGCGGTAGAGCCTCGACGCCTCGACTCCGGACCGCGGCGCCTCGCACGCGGCGATGTCCACCGGGCAGCTCGGCAGGGCCTCGCCCGGTTCCTTCATGCAAGCTGCCCAGCACGCCGCGCGGGGCAGGTACAGGTCGTCAGTGATGCAATCGAGATACGTCTCGTCCGCGGGGAGCGCATCGAGGCAGGCGACGCTCAGCGGCCCCTCCGCGGCAATGCAGCCGCTGATGTCGGCATCGATGCCGAATCCGCAGCGGCACATGGTCTCTGCGTAGGCGCGGACCGCATCGACGTGGCGATCCCGGGCGGCAGGCCGCGGCGCCGGCTCCGGAGCGGGGCACGCGCCGGCTCCCGGCCCCCGGCTCACGAGGTACGGCGCGGCCGTCGCCCCGGGATCGAGGTCGCCCCAGCACCACACGCTCCCGTCGTCGCGGACGGCGCAGGCGTGATGCCCGCCCACGGAGAGGTCGATCACGCCGTCGAGGCCGGCGACCGGCCCGCTCCCGAAGGCGCGATCGTCCGGCGTGCCGTTGCGCCCGTCGCCGAGCTGCCCGCCGTCCGACCAGCCGCGGCACCACACGCCGCCGTCCGCCTTGCGCGCGCACGCGCTCGAGGCGCCGGCGCCGAGCTCGACCACGTCGCTGCCCATCTCCAGGACGAGGCCCGGCGCGTCCTCCGAGGGCGGGCCGAGCCAGGGCGAGCACCAGACGAGCCCGCTCCGCTTGAGCACGCAGCGCTGCGAGGCGCCGAGCGCCGCGCCGGCTGCTGGAGAGTCCGCGCCGTCGCGCAGCGGCTCGGCGCCATCCCAGGCCGAGATGTCGACGATCGTCCCCTCCTCGACGAGCGCGGCCATGTGGTCGAAGCCGCCGATCAGCCCGAAGACAGGCTGCTCGTCCGAGACCGCCGCGAGCGTCGGACCCTGCCGGACGCCGGAGGCGTCCGTGCCCCAGCACGTGGCGTGCGTGAGCCCATCGAGGACGCAGGTCTGCCGATCGGCGAGCGCCACGTCGATGAACGCATCGGAGATGCCAGGCGCCTGGATTGCCACGGGCAGGTTCGAGCTCGCGTCCGGCACCCCCGCGAGCTGCCCTGCCGCGTTGTCTCCCCAGCACCAGAGCTCGCCGCCGCTGGTGAGCGCACACGTGTGCCTGCCGCCCGCGACCACCTTCACGGCGGCGGGGACGCGGACCTCCACGGGATCGTCGCGCCGCTCGTAGCTGCCGTCTCCGAGCTGTCCGCGCGTGTTGTCTCCCCAGCACCACACGCTGCCCCCGGCGAACAGCGCGCACGCGTGCGCCGCGCCGCTCGTGACGGCGAGCGCGCACTGTCCTTCCGGGCCCGCGCCGGTCGCGCTCGAGCCGCCCCCACCTCCGGACGCCGCCGAGCCGGTGTTGCCCGTCGCGCCGTGCTGATCCTCGGGGAGCGACACCTTCCCGCACGCCGCGACGACCAGAGCGAGCGCGAGCGAGCAGCGCTTGAGCCGCGGCTGCGCGCCGCCAGAGAGCCATTGAAGATCCATGAAGCCTCCCCTCGTTATAGAGGGTGCATGCTATCAAAGCTTCCGACGCGCCGTCCACGTCGACCCAGGATTCCAGCAGCGAGATGGGCCGCGCCGCCGGCGTCCGGATTCCATGGCATTGTTCGTTTCCACCGGGCTCACTCGGGCAGGCGCATCGAGAGCATGGCGTCGATCGCGCCGCGCGAGAGGCTGCCCGGCAGATCGGGGAGCATCTCGGCGGCGGGGGAGGGGATCTTCTCGGGGTGGATGACCGCGACCTGGATCGTGCGCTGCGCCTCGTCGAGCAGGATCATGAAGTAGCGATCGCCGATGGGCCGGCGCCAGGTCGGGCAGCCGTCCGAGCGCCCGCCGGCCTCGATGACGGGCCCTTTCTCGTAGGCCTGCTGCGCGCACGCATCCACGACCTCCACGTCCTCGGCGAGCGCGTCGCGATCACAGCCGCTCCCGCAGACGCTGCCGCCGATGTGCCCCTCCTGGTACGAACGGACACCGGTGCTCATGAACTCGCGGTTGCTGTATTCGTTGTCGTCCATCACGACCTCGAACACGTTGATCTCGCCGCAGCCGTCGCCGACGGTGCCCGTCTTCGAATAGCAGTTGCAGAGCCCGTTCCACTTGCGGCCGCCGTCGCGAATGAGCTCGGACGCGACGAACGCCACCCACGGGCCGGGATGGCCCTGCCCATCGCCGCTGCATTTCTCGACGCCCGCGTCGTCGAACGTCATGGACGCGAGGAAGACAACGAGCTTCGAGCCTGCCCAGCCGAGGTGCATGACGCCCGGGTCGTCAGGACAGTAATAGTCCTTGCCGTCACCGCACGCGAAGGGCCTGTCCTGCATGAAGTACGTGACGCAATCCGTCTTCGTGAGGTCGCCCGTGAAGTCGGCGGACGTTGTCTGCTCTTGCGTGACGAGCAGGTTGGAGCCCACGCCGCTCCTCGCGTCCCACGACGAGATCATCTGCCAGGCGGCCGGGTCGCTGCCGGGCTGGTAGACGGCGAGCTGCTTCACGCGGATGGCCTTCATGATGAGGGTCATCTCCTCGTCGAACGGAGCGAGCCTGTCGCTCGTCGTGGGGTGCTCCGTCATGCAGCAGTGCCCGCCCCATGTGTCGTTGCCGTCCTTGTAATCGCACGCCGGATCGCCGGGCTCGCGGTCGAGGCGACGGGGCCACCAGCCGGGCGCGCCGATGTTCGTGAACGTCATCGTCCCGCCGCGCGTCGGCGTGCTCGGCTCGGGGACGTGGGGGCCGAGACCTCCGCCGGCGCCCGTCGTGCCGGTGGACGGGCTTGCGCCGGCGCCCGTCGAGGTGGTCGTGCTGGCGGAGGGGCTTCCGCCGGCGGCCGTCGTGGTGGTGGACGGGCCTTCGCTCGCCTGGCCTCCTGCGCCGCCGCCTCCTCCGAGGTCGCCTCCGCCGCCGCAGGCGCATGCGAGGAGGACGAGAGCAGCCCGCACGGACAGCAAGGAGCGCTTCATACCCGTGAGTGTTTCCGGAGCGCGCCCGTTCCGTGATGGAAAACGGCGGCATCGGGGCTGGTAGGTCATCGCGAGGTGCACAGGGGCGCCACGAGGACCACATGGGCGCCGCGCGGCGGCGTCCCAGGGCCACGCTGCCAGGCGCTGCGCGGCATGAACGACGTTTTGGTCAGCCGCGTACGCCACCCACGACGGCCCATCTCGGCAGGGCTGCGAACGGGCTCGGCCTCGGCGCCCGCCGGGCGCGGAATGCATCTTGAACCGCCCTGATGCATGAGCGACGAGGCTGCGTATCCTGGTGACGCAGCGGGGGCCGCCGCGCTCCCGCTGACCGAGGCGGCAAGCGAAGCGGGCGTGCGCGTGCGCCCGGTCGACGCATGGCTCGAGGATCTCCTGTCCCGCGCGGTGCGCCGCTACAACAGGCGGCCTCGCCCCGCGATCATCGCGGCGTCCACCGGCGTGACGGAGCCGACCGACGCGCGCGCGGTCGTGCGGCGCGCCTGCATCCGCTCGGCGCTCGCGGGCGGCGCGACAGGGGCGCTCTCGACCGGCGCGGCCGCGGCCACGGCCGAGACGGAAGGGCTCGCCGGGCTCGTCGCGATCCCTGCCGCCGCGCTCGCGATGGGCGGTGAGACGGTGCTCCGGCTGCTCCTGCACGTGCGGATGCTCTGCGAGCTCGCAGATCTCTTTGGCCTTCGGTTCGATCCGGACGAGCCGGCCGACGTGTGGGCGCTGTTCGCCCTCACGTTCGGCGTCGTGGAGCCCCCCCAGGACACGGACGATCCAGCGGGCGTGCTGGTGCGCTCGGCGCGCGAGCGCGGCTCGGATGTGGCCAAGCAGCTCGCGGCGCGCCTCGCCGGCGAGAGCGTGGCGCGCAACCTGGTGCCCGTGCTCTCCGTGGCCTCATCGTCGATCACGAGCTGGGTGGTCACCCGGAGCCTCGGGGATACCGCGCGCCGATACCTGCGTTACCGGCGCGCGCTCGACGGGGCGCTCTGCGACGAGGCCCTGCGCCCGCACGTCGAGCGATTGTTCGAAGGGCTCTGGTTCATCTTCACCGCCGACGGGCGACTCAAGCCGGAGGAGACCGCGCTGCTCGCGGCCGTGCTGCGGCGGCTCCCCGCCTCGGCGCGCGCTTGCCAGAACGAGCGGCTCGCCGACGACATCGCCTGGATCGAGCGCCTCCGCGGCGTGCCGGAGGGCGCGCGCGCCCCGCTGCTGCGCGCGCTCGAGATCGCGGCGGCCGTGGACAAGGTCGCGTCGCTGCGGGAGCGGAAGCTCCTCGCCCACGCCGCGGCGGCCCTCGGCCTCAGCGTCGACGAGGGCGGGCTCGATCGGATGATCCGCGAATTCGAGTCGATAGGCACCCTCGGCGTGGCCGCGTAGCGCGGCGAGACGTTCGCCATTCCCGTCTCAATGCAATAAGTCGGTCCCTGACGCGATTGCGCTCCACCGTGACGAACGGCGACGCGGATGCGTTGATCCTCGCATCGTCGCTCGCCTCGGCCGGCCGCTTCGTCATTGCCATTGCGGCGCAGCCGCCCGTACCATGTGGCCTTCGGTCGACGCGCGCCCAAGGGGGGCGCGGTGCATGGCGAGCTTCGATCCGCTCTTCGATCCGCTGCGCCTCGAGCGTGTGCTCGAGGCGACGATCACGCTGCCGGACCCGCCACGGCCGGCGCCGGCGCCGGATCCCATCGTCATCACCCGGCCGGGCGTGGCGCGCCACGCCGCCCGGCGCGTGACGCTGCTGCAGGTCCGCCTGCGCGCAGGGGAAACCGCGCACACCGTCTCCTCGCCGGTGCGCGCGGCGGTGCGGCGCGTGGCGCTCGATCCGGCGGCGCCGCTCCCCGGCGGCGGCGTCGAGCTGCTCGAGCTGTCGCCGCTCCCGTTCCTGGATCACACCCCGGGCGCGCCGCCGCTGCTCGAGGAGACCTTGCGCCGCCTGGGGACGCGCGGCGTGCCGACCTTCTACGTCGCGCCGTTCGCCGCCGTCGCCGCCGCGCTCCCGCCGGCCGAGCCGCTCGACGACTCGCTGCTGCTCCGCGGCGCGCCGGTCGTGGAGCTCACCCCGGGGGCCGTGTTCTCCGTCGGCGTCCTGTTCCAGGACGGGACCGCGCTGCCGCCGGTCACCGCCTTCGGGCTGATCGCCGACGCGCTCGAGGCGGCGGGCGACGGCGCGGCCGCGGCGGCGTGGCGCGCGCAGCTCGCGACGCTCGGCGGCCCGGCGCGGCGCTTCGTCGCCGTACGCCACGACGGCGGCGCGCTCGGCGCCGCGGCCGGGTTCGACCTGGAGCTGCGCCGCGACGAGGACGGCGTCGCCGTGGCGACCGCATCGGTCGACGCAGGCGCCGACGGCGATCTCGAGCCGGCCGCCGCCGCCTCGCCCGTCGGCTCGCTGTTCGCGCCGCCGCCCGGGCACCACGTCGCGGTGCGCTGGGCAGGCGACGCGCCCGCCGGGTCGTCGCTGCCGGTGCAGGCGCTGGTCGGCACGCGCGTGAGCAGCCCGCCGGGCGGGTTCCTGCGGGTGCCCGCGCTCGCCGAGCCGCGCGCGACCCTGGAGGTGCTCGACCTCGCGCGCTGGTACCCGCCCGTCCCGCCGGGGCACGCGGTCGAGCGGTACCACACGAACAGCCTCGTGATCCCGCTCGTCGACGGGATGGCCACGTTCCAGGCGCTCGTCGAGGACCTGCGCGCGTGCATCCGCACGCCCGCGGATCCGCCCGGCGCGCGCTTCCGCGCGCACCTCACGGGGTGGACCTTCAACCGCTTCCAGCTCCTCCCCGGCGGCACACGGACCGCGCTCGTCGAGCTCGCGGAGGACATCCTCGCGCGCGACGGCGCGGTCCTCGTGCTCGCGAACCGGTTCCTCAACCTGCGCGACCCGGAGCTGTCGGGCTCGCGCGCGGCCGCGGCGCTCCTGCTCATCGCGCTCGGCCACGCGACGCTCGTGACCGAGCTCCTGATCAAGCTCGCCGCGGAGGTGTTCAACTTCTCGGCGCCGACCGCAGAGACCGACGACTGGGTCGTCTTCGCCTGGTTCGCGCTGCCGGCGGTCGCCGGCATGCTCGGGCTGGCCGCCGCCGAGCTGGGGTGGCTCGAGGACGCGCTCGTGGGCATGCTCGAGACAGCGCGCGCCACCGTCGACGATCTGAACGCGCTCGCGCCGGGCACCGCGGTCTGGTCGAGCAACCCGGCGCGGCTCGCCGACAACCCGCTCGCGCCGCTGTACGGCGACAGCCCGCTGTTCGGGCTCGAGGACGACGCGGATCAGTTCGGCGTCTACCACAACAAGATGCAGCTCGTCCGGCGGCGCGCCGACGCGCGCGGCGACGAGTTCGTCGGTTTCCTGGGCGGGATCGACGTCAACCGCAACCGCCTCGACTCCCCGGGGCACCAGATCGGCGGGCCGTACCACGACGTCCACGCCCGCTTCAGCGGGCCCGTCGTCGCCGACGCCTTCCGCGCGTTCTACGAGCGCTGGGCGCGCGACGCGGGGATCGACCCCGCCGCGCTGGAGGCCGAGCTCCCCGCGCCCGTCGCCGCGGCGATGCCCCAGCACACGGGCGCGCGCCACATCGCGCGCATCGGGCGCACCTACCCGCGCAGCACGCCCGCGCTGGAGTTCGCGCCCGGCGGCGATCGCGGCACCTACGACACGCTCATCGCCGCGATCGGCCAGGCGCGCGACCACATCTACATCGAGGAGCAGTACTTCACCCCCGACGATGTCTTCGTCGACGCGCTGCGCGCCGCCGGCGGGGCCGGCCGCTGCCGCCGCCTGCTGATCGTGGTGCCCGGCGAGGGAGACCAGCCGTTCGGCGACCTGCGCCGGCGGCACGTCTTCGCGCGCCTGCGCGAGGTCTGGGGCGACCGGATGATCGTCGGCTACCCGCAGCGGCGCCCGCGGCTGCGCCGGGCCGACCGCTTCGCGAGCCGCGGGCGCGCGTGGCTCGTGGGCGACCTCGCGCCGGGGGCGACCGAGCTGTACGTGGGCCCGCCCGCGCGCGCGATCGGCGCGCCGTCGTGGCTCTGGGTGGACGGCGAGCTGATGCTCGCGCGCAGCGTCACCCGCCCGGTCGTCCACGAGGGGGAGCCGGCGGCGCGCATCGTCGTCGATCGCGGCGGGATCTCGGCGAGCGGCCGCTGGGGCGCGCACCCGCGCGCGCACCGCGCGGGGACCGCGGTCACGTTCTCGCAGCCCGCCGGGATCTACGTCCACGCCAAGTGCATGATGATCGACGACGTCTTCGTCTCGATCGGCTCGACCAACCTGAACCGCCGCGGCTTCTTCCACGACGGCGAGATCAACGTCTTCGCGATCCCCGAGGAGCTGCGCGGCGCGCCCGACAACCCGGCGCGCGCGCTCCGCGCCGCGCTCTGGGCCGAGCACCTGGGGATCCCGCCGGCGCAGGGCGGGGCGCTGCTCGGCGACGCGATCGCGGGGTTCGAGCTGTTCCGCCGCCCGCACCTCGGCGGGTCGCGCTTCGCGCCGCTCGAGAGCACGGACATCCGCCCCTTCCTGTCGCTCCCCGACACGCAGCTCTGGCCGATGACGCTGATCGGCGCGCTCGCGCTGCTCCTCGAGGGCGTGCCGGCGGGGTTCCTGTCCTTCTTCCAGCGCACCGCCTGGAACCTCGTGATCGACCCGACGACGGGGACCGATCCCGCACCCACGGAGGGGCCGGTCCCGTGAGCCTGTTCGCGCGCGCGATCCCCCAGGTCGAGCCGCCGATCGTCGGCGTGCACCTGCTCTGGAGCGGCCCCCATGCCTGGCTCTACTCCCCCGCCGGGTGGACGATCCAGCGCCGCCAGGGGGCGCCGCGCCCCCGCTGGGACTGCGTCTCGCTGACCGCCGACCAGCTCGCCGCGCTGCGCGCGCGCCGCGAGCTGCGGATCCGCCTCGGCGTGCTGACCGATCGCGTCGGGGCAGCGCCCGCGCCGCTCCTCGCTGCCGCCGGGGCCGCCGCCGCCGGGGCCGCCGTCGCCGCGAGCGCCGCCGGCGCGACGCCCTGGGAGGTGATCACGGTCGAGCTCGACACGCCGAGCGACGGGGTGCGCGTCCCCGTCCAGGCGACGGCGAGCCTCGCGGTCGCCCTGCGCGACGGCAAGGTGGTCGCCGGCGGGCGGGCCGTCGCCGGCAACACGGCCCACGAGCTCGTCGCGGCGGGGATCGACACCGTGGTGGTCCATGCGCGCGGGCTCACCGCGCTCGGCGTCTGCGTGTCGCTGGCCAGGGAGGACGACTGGCGCGACGCCGCGACGATCGCGCGCCTGCAGCTCCCGCTGCGCGAGCTCGACCCGAAGCTGACGAGCGCCGACGACGAGTACGACGAGGCGAAGCGCCGGCTCCTCCCCGGCGAGACCCTGGATCGCGGGGAGCTCGAGCACCTGACCGGGATCCTGCGCAAGGTCGTCGCCGCCGCCGGGCCGCCGCGCCCGATCGACATGACGCTGCTCCTCCGCGACGACCCCGAGCTGCGCCACGACGAGCTCGTCGCGCTCGATCCGCTCCGCGCCGTGATCGCGCACCCGCGCTGGCGCCGGGTGCTCGGCTTCGCGCACTTCGACGCGGACCCGGCGCTCGTGCCGGGCCAGGTCTACCAGTACCGCGTGAGCGGCGGCTGGCCGGAGGCCGACCTCACGGACCGCGTGGTCGGGTTCCACACCGCCCCCGCGACAACGCAGCTCCCGGCGGAGCTGTCGCTCGGCGACGTGCGCGTCCGCTTCTCGAAGCCGCGCCTGGTCGAGCTGGCCGAGCCGCGCCCGTCGGATCCGATCGCGCTCACGCGCCGCGGCGTGGCGCTCTCCCCGCGGCGCGGGCCCGGGTGGCTGACGCCAGGGACCGACGGCTGGAGCGCGGTGATCGATCTGCCCGTCGCGGTGACGTCGCTCGTCCTCGAGCTGGGGCACGCGGCGCACTCGTTGACCTTCGCGGCGGGGGCCCCGTGGCTGCCGCCGGGGCCCGAGGCGAGCGTCCCCGCCGGCGATCGCCCGGCGCTCTCCTTCGCGACGCCGGTGCACCAGCTCCGCCTGGGGGGCGAGGGGTTCCTCTGCGCGCTCCGCATCCCCGCGAAGAGCTCGGCGGCGATCGTCGAGCGCGCGGTGGTGCTGCCCCCGCTCGTCCTCGCCGACACGCCGCGCCCGGCCGCGCCGCTCGCCGCGTGGATCACCAACCTGCAGCAGCCGGAGAGCGTCGCGACAGGCGACGCGCCGCTCGGGCCGCCGCCGCCGCGCCACGCGCTCGGCTTCGAGGTGCGCTGGATCCCGGCGCCGACCGAGGGGATCGACGCATGGCCCGCGGAGCTGCCGCCCCCCCCGATCGACGCCGCGCTGTTCCAGATCGAGCACACGCCCGCCGGCGGAGCGCCGTCCTGGACCCCGCTCCTCGACGAGGACAACCACGTGACCGGGCACCGCGACGAGGTCGCGCTGCCGCCGATGACGGTCGGCGGCGACCTGATGGCGTCCTTCCCGGAGGTCCTGTCGCCGGCGCCCGGCGGGCTCACGCTCTCCTGGCGCGACGTGTTCGACTTCCCCGACGGTGGCGCGCCGGTGCGGCGCCCGCGCCCGGAGCCCGGGACGCGCCACCGCTACCGTGTGCGCGCCGTCGACGCCGTGGGGCGCGCGGGGGCGGCGTGGTGCGAGACAGGCGAGCTCCGCCTCGAGAAGCGGCGCCCGCCGCCGCTGCCCGCGGGCCCCGACGAGGCCAAGGCCGACGCGCTCGCGCTCCCGGCGCCGACCGGGGTGCACGCGCGCGTCCTCGTCGCCGGCGCGCCCGACCTGACCGACGACGAGCGCGCGCTCCTCGGCGGGCACGGCAGCGCGATCCTGCTCCGCTGGGGGTGGCACGCCGCGCAGCGCGCCGAGGACCCGTACGCGACCGAGTTCCGCGTGTACGCGACCCGGCGGCGCCTGGACGCGATCCCGGGCGCGCTCTCCGCGGTGTCCGGCTCGGGCGGCCTGTACCTGGCGACCCTCACGCTCGGCGAGCCGGTGCTCGCCAACGCCGCGCGGCGGCTCCGCCTGGACGCGGGGTACCCGTTCGAGATCCTCGCCCATGACGGCGGCGCGGCGGGGACGCCGCTCTCCATCACCCTGCGCGCCCAGGTGCCGCTCCCCGGCGGCGCCTTCCCGGTGCCGCGCGCGGGCGAGGTGCTGCTGCCGGTCCACCTGACGCCCGACCGCACGACGGCGCCCGCGTGGGGCGCGCGCGTCGAGGTGCGGGCGATCGGCCCGGACACCGCGTACGAGTCCGCGCCGATCTTCGATCTCCTGGACCTCCGCGCGGATCACCCGCACGACCGCGCGCTCGTCGGCGTGAGCGCCGCCGACGCGCAGGACTACGTCCCGGACCGGCTCGCGCCCGCCGACGCGCGCCCGGGCAACGAGAGCGCGATCGCCGCCGTCGAGGTGGAGGGGCGCTGGCAGGGGCGCCCGGTGCTCGCCGAGGCGCCGGCGCTCGCCGACGTGCCGTCGGTGGTGACGCCCGAGCCGGGGGATCGGCCGATGCGGCTCGTCCTCGACGTGACGCCGCTCCTCGCCGGCTCCGGGCTCTCGGGGAGCGAGCGCGTGCGCCCCGAGCGCTGCTCGGCGGACGAGGTCTTCCGCGCCTACCGCGCGAGCGGCGGCCGCGTGCTCGCGCGCGTCCTCGAGCCGCCGGCGCCCGGCGACGCCGAGGTGGAGGTGGCGGTGCCGAACGCGTCGGATCGGGCCGCGATCCTCGCCGCGCTCGACGGGCACGACGTCGGCGCGCTGACCGACCGTCACGCCGTGTTCCTGGCCGCCGCGCACCCGTACCGCGCGCGCCTGTTCGCGCCGGTCACGCAGGAGCCGGTCGCGCTGCCGCGCTTCGCCGAGACCCTGCCGAACCGCGGCGCGCGCTGGATCTACCGCGTCCGGCTCGCCGACGCGGCCGGGCGCCTCTCCGCCGACGGGCGCACGCTGCGCGGGGTGGTGCGCGTGCCGTCGACGACCCGCGTCCCGCCGCCGCGGCGCGAGGCGGCGCAGCCGGACGATCCGCGCGCGCGCCTGCGCCTGCGCGTCGAGGGGCCCGGCGAGATCACGCACCTGCTCCTGTTCCAGCGCGTCGACTCGGTCGACCCGGGGCGCGCGCCGTCCGGCGACGAGGCCGAGCTCCTGCGCGTCCCCGGCGCGGCGCGCCTGCCGCCTGGCGCGGGGGTGCGCCTGCGCCTCGGGGGGGAGATCCTCGCCCCGCAGGTGAAGAGCCTTTCCGATCCCGACGTGGCCGGGGCGCCGCCCTCGCGGCGCGTGGTCCTCGACCTCGCGCTCGTCGACGGCCAGCGCGCGCGGGTCTGGGCGGTCTCGGTCACGCGGGACGGGGTCGCGTCGGCGCCCGAGGCGTGGGCGATCGCGATGCCGCGGGCCGCCCTGGTGGCGCCCGCGCTCTCGGTCTCGGCCAGCCCTCCCGAGCTGCTCTTCACCTGGACCTGGCCGTCCCCGGCCGACGCGACCGAGGTCCTCCTCGAGGCTGCGCCCGCCGATCGCGACGCCTGGTCGCGCGTCTCCGGGCGGATCGCGCGCGACGTCGCGGCGCACGCGCACCGCCCGCCGCCAGGAAGCTGGCGCTACCGCCTGCGCGCGCTCTCGCTCGACGGGCGCGACGCGCTCTCCGCCGAAGTGACGCCCTCATGAGCCGGATCCGACTCTACACGCTCCTCGGCGTGAGCACCCCGGACGAGGCCGCCGAGCGCTGGCCGCGCGATCTCGTGCGCCCCTTCGTCGGCGTCCTGCAGGGGGGCAGCGACGCGCTCTACCGCGACCTCATGATCCACCTCCAGGACGCGCTGGAGCTGCGCGGGCTCCGCCCCGGCGCCGACGGCGACAGGCTGGGGCTCGTGGCCGACGTGCACGTGACCCCGCCCCCCGTCGCGCTGCCGCTCGTGATGGCGCAGCTCCCGGAGGTCGCGTTCCACCTGCGCGCGACGGCGAACCTCCCCGCGACGCTGTTCGTGACCCGCGGGCCCGGGGGCGCGCTGGAGGTGGCGATCCAGGGGCTCCCGGTGGCGATGCACCTGCCGCCCGGGTTCGTCCAGCCGCTCTACACCGAGGAGGAGCTCGCCGGCGTCGTCGGCGACCCCCCCGACAAGCTGCTCACCGACGCGTTCGAGCCCGATCACGCGGACAGCCTGGAGATCGTCGCCAGCGAGTCGGGCCCGACGCGGGTCAGCGTGCGCGTGAACGTGCGCCTGACCGAGACCGGCGACTTCCTGTTCGACACGGTCGTGCCGCTCTCGATCGGCGCGTGCAAGCTCTCCGGGCTCCCCTGCCGCGGCCTGCACGACGTGCAGCTCATCCCGACGCCGCGCCCGCGCCACGTGGAGTACGGGCGCGAGGGGCCCGAGGTCGCGCTCGAGTGGGCGCGCCACGACATCTCGATCGCCGACACCGACGCGAGCTCTCCCGGGCTGATCACGATCCGGACGATCGATCTCGACGCCACGCGCGGCCCGCTGAAGGGGCTCGTCGAGCGGATCCACGCGCGCCGCCCCGAGGCGGACCCTGTCGAGCTGGTCCTCGAGGACGTCGCGCTGCCGTTCCGCACCGCGCCGCCGCTCCCGATCCCCACGCACGGCCGCTTCCACCTGCGCCGCAGCATCATCGCGGGCGACGCGGGCGGCGAGACGTGGGACCTCCGCGACGCGCCGGTCGAGATCGAGGTGCGCGGGACGTACCTGAAGCTGTTCCGGCTCATGCTCCAGACCCCGGGCGGCGGCGAGTCGCCCGCCGCGTTCGACGTGAAGTGGAGCGACTCGCCCGACGATCCGACCGGCGCGCTGCAGGGCGAGGTCACGCTCACCGACGGCGGCGAGCTCCTCGTCGGCGCGCTGAACCCGGCGCCGGTCACGTTCCTGCGCGTCCTGGGGGCCCACGTGCGCCTCGGCGCGCTCCGCTTCGGGGTGTCGCTGAAGAAGGTGTTCGACGGCGACGACGACGCCTGGACCGATGTGCTCGCGCTGCTCGGCGACTTCCAGATCGACACCGTCAGCGACGGGCAGATCTTCGAGCTCCAGGACGCGTCGGGGAAGCCGGGGTTCCAGGTGCTCCACGACGTCGGCTGGGCGTTCGGCAAGCCGTCGCTCGGCAGCCTGTACGACCCCGACGGGCTCGACTTCGTGTTCGCCGACAAGCTCCGCCTGCGCATCGAGGAGCTCGGCCTGGTGACCGAGAACAACGGCGGGCTCTACCTGCTCGTGACGGCGGGGCTCAGCACGCCGCTCGGCGAGGCCACGCCCCCCGAGCCCGCCGAGGTCGGCGCGCCGGCGGCGCCCGCCACGACAGCGTCCACCGACGACGCGCGGCGCAAGGGGTTCGGCCTGCGCCTGCACCGGCTGCGGATGCTGCTCGCGCGGAGCAACGACACCCAGGCGCCGTGGCTCCTCGACGGGATCAGCTTCTTCGCCCGCAAGGGGAAGTTCGAGCTGGCCGGCATGGGGATGGTCAGCGAGTACGATCAGGGGGCGAACCACCACCGCGAGATCGGGATCGAGCTCTCGTTCCGCTTCGACGCGCTGGGGCGCACGTTCGACCTCGGCGGGCAGTTCCTCCACGGGCGCGTGACGGGCGCCGACGAGTTCACCTACCTGCTGCTCGCGCTCTCCTTCGGGCGCCTGCCGCTCGGCGCCACCGAGCTCGCCAACGTGCGCGTGCTGTTCACGTCCAACCTGACGCCGCGCCTCTCGCCACCCGACGGCCACGGCCAGTCCATGCGCCTGTTCCGCTGGTACAAGCAGAACGGCGACGCCATCGCGGTGCCGCTCTCGCGCAAGCTGACCGCGTGGCAGCCCGCCGAGGGCGCCGGCGCGGCGGGGATCGGGCTCACGATCCACCTCGCCGCGACGCGGGCGATGGGGCTCGACGGCTTCCTCTTCTACCACGAGGGCGCCGGCGAGAAGGGGCTGCTCGCCGGCGTCGAGCTCTACCTGGCGAAGTCGAAGAAGCCGATCGCGTTCGGCGTCTTCGAGTGGGACATGCAGCGCGACAAGTTCGGGCTGCTGCTCGGGATCGCGCTCGGTCTGGAGAACCTCCTCGGCGACGATCTCCCCGGCTTCCTGGCCGATCTCGCCGCGCTCACCGGGACCTTCTTCTACGGCAACAAGCCGGACACGCTCGCGATCGGGCAGTACAACGACCCGTCGACCTGGCTGCAGTTCCGCTTCGCGTTCGGCGGGCGCGTCAGCTTCGGGATCTCGGCCGCGTTCTGCCACCACCGCGTGGACGAGGCCGACGCGCTCGACCCCACCGTCGAGAGCGTCAACGTCTGGGCGCTCAGCCTCTCCATGCAGGGGGGCGGCAAGCTCGGGCCGCTCGGGAAGCTGCAGGTCTACCTGACCGTGCAGGTCGTGATGGGGCAGTGGCGCAACGAGGGGGTGGCGTCGGGGCACCAGTTCGTCGTCGAGGCCGGCATCCGCTGCAAGGTGTTCGGCTGCTTCAACTTCGGCGCGCACGTGAAGGTCGACGTCGCGGCGCTCGGCCCCGGCGACCCGACCTACCACCGCAAGAGCACGGTCTTCCGGATCGAGACCCCCTGGTACCTGCCCGATCTGACCTTCCGCTGGGAGAGCCAGGAGGGGACGCCGGTCTCCGAGGCGATGCGGGTCGTGTCGCTGCCGGTCGCGAGCGCGTCGGCGCACCGCCCCGCGGGCCCGCGCGAGGCGGCGGCGATCGGCGTCACCCGCCCGGCGGGGGACCTGGGCGACGGGCCCACGTACGCGCTCCGGGCGCTGCGCGACGCGGCGCCGGCGAGCCCCTCGGACGCGGACCTCGCGGCGCTCCGCCCGGTCGCCGTGGACAGCGTGATCGCGCTCGACCTGGGCGCCTCGTGCGACGCGTGGGCGACCGCCCTGCCCAGCACCACGAGCACCGCCGGCGGCGCCCAGCGCTCGAACGACCTGGAGGCGCGCTACGAGATCGTCGAGATCGGCGTGCGCCGCCGCCGCCGCTTCGGCGACGGCGTCTGGCGCGATCTCCTCGACCCGCTGACGACCCGCGTCGACGCGCTGGGAGGCCTCTCGGCCGAGGAGATCGAGGCGCGCTTCCGCCCCGTCGTCACGTTCGACTGGGACCCGGACGTGCACCGGGTGGGGCGCGTCGACCCGCGGCGGCTGCTCGTCAACGCGGACACGCCCTACACCTTCGCGACGCGCAACCCCGAGGCAGACGAGATCGTCGCGGCGACGCTGCCCGGCTGGCCCTGCTGCCGGCGCGCCGATCGGCCGGTGCGATGGCACATCGTCCACTTCCACGACACGCCGCCGGGCGTCCGCACGCCGGCGATCGAGCGCTTCAGCGAGAGCGCGAGCACGCTCCGCTGGGTCGGGGGGCGCCCGCCCGTCGTGGTGCCGCCCCAGGTCGCGCCCGGCGGGGCCAACGTCGCCGCCGTCGACCTGGGCGCGCGCCCCGCCGGGGTGATCGCCGCGGTGAGCTTCGACGAGCCGGCGGCGATCTGCGAGGTGTACGCGGCCTGGAAGCCGATCCACTCCGCCGCCGCGCTGGTCGTGGAGGCGTACCGCGGCCTCGACGTCGTGGCCTCGCTGAAGCTCGCGATCTCCGACGTGTCGCCCCCGGCGCCGATCCAGGTGAGCGCGCCGGACGGGATGACCTCGCTGCTCCTCCGCAAGGAAGGGGACATCGAGCCCGACAGCGGGGAGCCGCCGGTCGAGCTCATCTCGCTCCGCTACCGCACGCTGCGCGAGGCTTACGAGAGCGTCCTCGACCTGCTCCGCTGCGATGCGCAGGACGAGCGCGTGCATGGCGCCGGGCGGCTGGGCTGGCTCCCCAACACCGACTACGAGATCACGCTCCGCACGCGCGTCGTGCTCGGCTACGCCGCGGCGGGCGACCAGGACGCGGTCATCGAGCAGAAGGCGTACTTCCGCACGCGCGGTCCGCTCGGCCTGAACGCGTGTTCGTTCGTCGGCGAGGAGATCGACCCGTACGTCGAGTCGCGCTATCCGGCGCCCGCCGATCGCCTCTACCGCGCCGAGGCGCTCGCGGTGGCGTTCGACGAGCGGCTGAACGTGCTCCTCCCCGTCGACCGCGCGCCGGCGCCGGGTGATCCGGAGGAGCGCCAGCAGCTCGTCCGCTGGGTGCTGGTCGTGGACAAGGTCGGGGGCGCGGCGGGGCTGGAGCGGATCTCGCAGACGGTCGAGGACTGGATCGTCGCGCACCGCGGCGCGCCGTCGCCGCCGTCCCCGCCGGTCACGCCGCCGCGCCGGCCGCGGATCCTCGACGCCGGGGTGCTGAGCGCGCCGATCCGCCGCGCGCCGTCGACCGACCCGCGCCGGCTCCGCCTGGAGAACATGATGGCGCGGCCGGGCGCGTGCGCCGCGCCGCGGCGGATCCACGCCTCGCAGCTCCTCGTGCACCAGCCTGTCGATCCCGGCGCGCCGGCCGGGGCGCCCGCGCGCTGGGAGCCCGACGAGGAGTACCGCGTCAGCGTGCGCGCGGAGGGCGCGCCGTTCATCGATCGCGGCCGCTTCGAGCCCGAGGACGCGACCGCGTGCACCTTCGTGGCGGAGAGCGGCGCCGCCGCTGCCTGGACGGTCGACGACGGCGCGCTCCGCCCGGTCGCGTTCCCGCCCGGCGACGCGGCGCAGCTCGCGCTGGTCGGCGACGGGGCGGGCTGGGATCACGTGGAGGTGCGCGCGACCGTCGATCCCGAGGGGGGCGAGGCCGGGATCGCGGTCGCGGTCCTGGGCGCGCCGGTGGCGCAGGCGATCCTCGCGCTCATCGACGAGCGGGGCGGGGCGCGGCGGCTGCGCCTGGTCGAGCGGCGCGGCGGCGTGGTGCGCGAGCTCGCGGCGCGTCCGCTCGCGGACGACGCGCCGCGCCCGTACGTGCTCGAGGTGACCTCGTACGACGATCGCGTGCGCGCCGCGGTGGGCGACGTGGTGGTCCAGCCGGACGAGGATCGCGGCGCCGTGCGGGGAGGGCGGATCGGCCTCTGCGCGCGCGGCGGCGGGCGCTTCGCCGGGCTCGCGGTGCAGGGGCTCGACGTCTGGCGCGCGCACCTCCGGACCAGCCGGTACGTGGATTTCCCTGCGCACATCGATAGCTGGGACGGGGCGCTGCCGGAGCTCCCGCTGGGCGTGGCCGGGGCGCCGACCACGACGGCGGCCGCGCTCCTCGCCGAGGACGCGCGGGACATCGCCGCGGCGATGGCGGCGGGCGCGGACGCCGAGGCGCGCGACGCCCTGTTCCGCCGCTGGATCGCGGCGCTCTCGGTGCCCCTCCGCGAGCGGCCGTCGCGGCTCGCGCTCACGCGGCTGGTCGCTGGGGGCGCGACCGAGCTCCTCCTCGTCGAGAGCCCCGAGCCGCTCGCGTTCAGCCGCGACGTGACCCTGTCGGTGGACCGCCGCGCGAGCGCGCCCGAACCGACCCCGACGCCGCCGCGCTGGCCGCCGCTGCCGAGCCGGGGGAGGCCGCGCCCGTCGCCGTTCGCGACCTTCCTGGAGCAGATCGAGCTCGCCGACGACGCGCTGCTGGTCCCGCCGATCCCGAGCGAGCTGCGCGCGCTCCGGCGGCTCGTGCGCGCCGAGCGGGTGCGGGACGGGCGGGTGCGGGACGAGCGGGTGTTCCACGTGTACGAGCTGCCGCCGCGGGTCGACCCGACCGTGACGAACCGTGCGCCGCGCGTGGCGACGCTGGTCCCGGGCGACAGGATCCCGGAGAGCTACGCCGCGCTCGGACCCGACGAGCTGGGGCTCTTCGACGAGCGCAACAGGCCGCTCCTCGCGCCCGAGCCGATCCCCGAGCCGCCTCCGTACACCGACGTTCCGGTCGTGATTCTCGGCAGCGGCGACGAGCGGCGCGCGCTCGTGATCCCGGTGGGCCCGTCGGGGGACCACGCGCCGTTCGAGGCCGGCGTGCATCGCTTCCGGTTCGCGATCGACCGCGCGCGGTGGCGCAGCGAGACCGCGGACGACGTCTCGCGCTACCGCGCGGCGAGCACGCGCGTGGTCGGCTGGTGACGCCCGCGCGCCGCGGGGGCTGATCCGATCGGCGTCGGCCTCCATCGTCAGGCAGATGGCGGAGCGCAGGGCCATCTCGACGGACACGCGATCATGAGCGCCGCGGGCCGAACCCCGACCCCGAGAGGCTGACAGGCCCTGCAAAGGGTAATGCCCCATTCATCCAACTGACGTGTGCCAGGCCACCCCTTGTCCTGGCAATCGACGAACATCTCGGAGCATGTCGGTACGACGTGTCGGATGAGGCGTCCGGCAGGCCTCCATCGCGTCGCTCCTGCACATCCGGTACAGTCATGGGCATGGCCCCTCCCGCCGATCATGGCGTCCAGAAGACGTACCGGCTCCTCGGTCCCGACGGGCACAGGTACGAGAGCACGACGCCCGGCACGCTGGGTGGTAACGCGAGGGCGAAGATCTACGGCCGCCTCGATTGCGGATCTGCGCTCGCCGCCATTCGCGATCACGGAGAGGCGTACACGCAGCACCGGGTGTTCTTCGCGGACGAGGAGGCCGCCGTCGCGGCAGGCTACCGGCCGTGCGGCAACTGCATGCGTGACCGGTTCGTCGCGTGGAGGGAGAGCCAGGCGCGTGTGCTGTCGGCGGCGAACGACCTGAGCTGGCGCGACAGGTCGCACGTCGACAGGCCCGCGGAGAACACGGCTGCCACCGACGCGGCCCATGAGATCGCGAAGGAGCTCGGTCTCGGCGAGAGGACCGGCGTCTGGCAGCTCCCGCTGCGAGACGGCGAGGTGCTCCGGTTGCTGTTCGATCCGCCCGGCACCATCACCGATGTGTCGAAGGGCGATCTCCGCGATGCGCTCTCCGATGCCTTCGATGGCCTCGACGTCACGCTCGCGGCGGCCGAGCCCATCACGGGGATGAAGGCCGGGCCCGCCGCGCTCGTGGCCAGCTTCTCGATCCCGAAGGCGTCGTCCGTGTCGCTCGACGCGTTCGATCTCCTGGGCGTCTCTCATCGCGAGGACAGCTACACAACGCTCGTCGCGCGCGCCTTCGCGCACGACGCGGGCTTCCGCGCCGCGCTGCTGCCTGCCCTCGGTGTGCCAGCGACGGCCGCAGCGGAAGCCGACTGGATGTGCCGCCTGCGCGTCGGTGTGACCGGCGGCGAGGACGAGAAGAGCGTGCCTGACCTCGTCTTCTTCTCCCGCCAGGCGCGCCAGATCGTCATCGTCGAGGCGAAGATCAACGCTGGCGAGGGCGACAGGCAGCCGATGCGGTATGCCGTGCCGCAGGCGCGGGCGAAGCTGTGCCAGCGGCTCGGCCTCGACGCCCCGGAGTCAAACCAGCGAGGCTTCTTGCTGACGCTCGACGGTACGCCGCCGAGGTCGTCCTGGTTCCGGCCGCTCCGGTGGACCGTGGTGGCCGAGGCCGCGGCGGCCTCGACCCACCCGGACACCGTCGGCCTGCTCCTGCGCGAGCTCGCCGCTCGGATACGAGAGCACGACGCCTGGCCTGCGCCCGAGCCGACGACCCCGGTGCTCCGCTACCTGCATCGGCGCCCGGGTCTCGTCACCGAGGCGGTCGTGTTCCACCGCTTGCTCGACGCGGCCCGGATGCAGGACGAGGGCTTCGTCACCAGCCATGGACACACGGCCAACCCGGGGTGCGGTTACATCCCGCTCTTCAAATGGAGCAAGCCGTCGTGGGAGCGGCGCAGATCGGGAGGCAATCCTGGCATGTCGGTCCACTTCGAGCTCCAGTGGAACACGGCGACCGACGGGATCGCGATCTATCTTCACTGCGAGACGAACCCGTACCTGTCGAAGAGCGATTTGCAGGCGAAGCACGGCGACGCCGCGCTGAAGGAGCACGCGGCGGTGCAGGATGAGCTGTTCGTGGAGCTCGAGCGACGAGGTGAAGCCCTCGAGGCCGCGGGGTGGACGTTCAGGCGCGGCTACAACATGCTGGCAGGCCACAAGTTTCCGAGGTTCATCCGCGCCGAGGACTTCCGCGCGAGGGTACGCGACCTCATCCGGGTCATGGCGGCCGTCGTTGACGGGTGGGCGCAGCGGCGGGCGGTGACCTGACGCTGGTCCGGGCGTGGCTACGCCGCGAGCTCCGCGATCGAGCGGCAGACGCGGCGGAGCCGGTCGCGCAGCCACCGGTGCGCGGGGTCGGCGTCGAAGCGGGGGTGCCACGCCTGCGCGATGGTGATGGCCGGCGTGGTCACGGGCAGCGGGAACGTGACGAGATCGAAGCGCGGGGCGGCGTGCGCGAGCCATTTCGACGGGAACGCGCCGACGAGGTCGGAGCTGGCGAGGAGGAGCAGCGCCGCGTAATGGCCTGAGGCCACGGCCGCGGTGGTCCGGGCGAGCCCTTTCTTCCGGAGGGCGTCGTCGATGGGGCCCCAGGTCTTGCCCAGCCGGGAGACGCCGAGGTGGGGGTGTTCGACGAACCGCTGCAGCGTCACCTTGCCGGATGCGAGCGGGCTGCCGCGGCGCACCACGCCCACGAAGCGGTCCCTGGCGAGCGCCTGCACGCGGATCTCCGGGCCCATGTCGCCGATGATGCCGATGTCGAGGTCGATCCGGCCCTCGCGGAGCGCGGCCACGTCCTCGTCGCCCTCGGGGAGGAAGCGGACGGTGACGCGCGGGGCCTCGGCCCTGAGCGCGTCGAGGAGCGGGGCGCCGAGGAGCCCGATCATGCCGTCGCTGGTCCTGATGGCGAAGGTGCGGGTGAGCGCGGAGACGTCGAGCGCGCCCCGCTCGCGGAGGACCGCGCTGGCCGAGGCGACCACCGCGCGCACGCGCGGGCGCAGCTCCGCGGCGCGGGGCGTGGGCACGAGCCGCCGGCCGGCGCGCACGAGGATCGGGTCGCCCACCGCCTCGCGGACGCGCGCGAGCGTGCGGCTCATCGCCGAGGGGCTGAGGTGCATCCGCTTCGCGGCCACGAGGACGCTCTCCTCCTCGAGGAGCACGTCGAGCGCGACGAGCAGGTTCAGATCCATGGAGTGCACGGGACGCAACTATACCTTACCGTGCATGCACTGGAAGTCATCTCTCGGCGGGTGCAGGTTCCCTGTCGAACAGGGCAGCAGCGTGCCGTCGCCGTCGGCGCCGTCAGCCTGCCCGGAGGAGACATGACATCATGAGCACCACGCTTGCTTCGCCGCGCGTTCAAGGGACCCTCGACCGCCTCTTCCAGGACGCCGAGAGCGGCGATCCGCGCATCATCGCCCGCGTCCGCGGCGACCTGGAGCGCCGCGAGGCGAACCCCGACCCCGAGCGACTCGCCCACATGCTCGCCGACGCCTATCTGCCGGTCTCCCGCGAGGTCGGGCGGCTGCTCCACCTCCTCGCCTTCGCGACGAGGGCGCGCACGGTCGTGGAGTTCGGGACGTCGTTCGGGATCTCGACGGTGTTCCTGGCCGCGGCCGTGCGCGATGGCGGCGGCGGGCGGGTGATCGGCAGCGAGATGCACCCGGAGAAGGTGCGGCGAGCGCGGCACAACATCGAGGAGAGCGGGCTCGGGGAGGTCGCCGAGATCCGCGAGGGGGACGCGCTGGTGACGCTGCGGGACGTGGAGGGGCCGATCGACTTCGTGCTGCTGGACGGCTGGAAGGACCTCTATCTGCCGGTGCTCCGGATGCTCGAGCCCAGGCTGCGGAGGGGCGCGATCGTCGTCGCCGACGATCTCGACATCGCGCCCGAGGATCTGAGGCCCTATCTCGACCACGTGCGCGGCGCGGGCAGCGGCTATGGGTCGGTGGAGATCCCGCTGGGGGACAGGCTGGAGGTCTCGTGCTGGCACGGCCGCGAGGGCCGCGACGGCCGCGACGGCGAGGCTTGATCGCGAGCGATCCCCCCGCTCCCCGCGCTGCTCACGCTGTGTCGGGTTCCGTGACAGGTCGTGGCGCACGATACGGCGGTGATGCCGGTTTGAATCAGCCCCTCCTGCATGACCTCATGGGCATCAGGAGCACGGGGTAGAGGGGCGTGTTGAACCTCCCCCGCAGCCGCTCGCGGCTCACGGCCTGGCTGAATCGATGCGTGCGACGAACGCGGCGACGGTGAACCAGTTCCGGTTCGACACGGCCCTCGAGCTGCACTCGTAGAGCTGGCTGCGCCACGTCCCCGACGCGATGTCCTTCGTGAGCTCGGCGCCGTCCAGGCCGCCCTGCCGTCCCGTCCACAGGGTGGTGAGAGTGCCTGCGTGATGGCGTTCGTGGAGCTCGGCGCCGGTCAGCTTCGTCTCGGTGTTCGCGCCCCAGGTCGGGCGCGGCGCCACGAGCTGCTCGTACCGTGCGAGGGCGACGCGCAGCACCTCGAGGAAGTACGGCGGCGCGACGTCGGCATACGTGTCGAGGAGCCGCTCCCATGTCACTGTCGTCACCAGGAGCTCGCCGACCTCGGACGCGAGCGCCGCTGGCAGCAGCGCGGCGTGCGCGATGCTCGCGGCGTCGACGTCGAGCCGCGCGGCGATGTAGCGGACGAGCTCCGCCTGCGCTGCGAGCTGCTCGTTCAGCGCGGCGGCCGTGGGCCGGTCGTACAGCTTGGCCTCGATCGCGATCAGCGCTCGCCGGGGCCCGGCGATGTAGATCAGCACGTCGGGCGTATCCTTCTTCACCGGCGCGCCCGGAAAGCGGGCCTTAGCGTCCCCGACGACCGACTCCACGAAGCTGTACTCGGTGAAGAACTGCACATTGGCCGAGGTAGGCCGCGCGTCGACTTCGATCCGGCCCAGCCCCACCAGCTCGGTGAGGCGGCCGAAGTGCGCGAAGTTGTCGGCGCACACGAGCATCGGGAGCACGGTGCCCGTGAAGTACCGCTCCTTCCGGTTGAAGGGGAGGCCCGTGTCGGCGAGGTGCGCGATGCTCATCGCGCAGTCGTGTCCTTCGTCGTGTCGTGCCCTTCGGCCCGGTGCTCGCCGATCACCTCGATGGTGCCGACGATCGCGTCGTTGAACGCCTCCAGGTCCTCGGCCGGAATCCAGTACTCCGCGTGAACGCGCGAGCCCACGATCTGGACGTCGTACCTGGCCAGGAAGTCCGAGCGCACGGCGAAGCGCGTCACGTAGCCGACCTTGCCTTCGGCGGTGTTCCATCGGCTCGCGATCTGCGTCGCGTACTCCTCGTTGCAGACCGGGTAGAAGATGGGCTGCTCGGGTAGGCGCGGCGGGAAGCGGCGGCGACCGCTCGCCTCGATGAGGTCGAGTTCGGCCTGGCCTACCGGGCGGTAGAGTGTCGTCGTGGGGGTAGAGGGCGCCATGACCGGCAGCGTACGGCATGGGGCGGGGCGTCGGGAGGCCATTCTCACGAGGGGCCCCCAAGGCCCCTGCGTGGCTCGACACACGAGCGGTCGTGAGGCGCCAGCGGGAGCGTTGCGCAACCGCGCAATCCGTTGCGGATCATGCACAGGGCGTTGCGCTCGGCTCCTCGTCGTCTTCAGACGTTGCGCCGAGATAGGGACGTAATTGCTCCGGCACGTCGATTGCCGTGGCGCCACGCCGCAACGAAACCACGGCGTGTCGCCAGGGCGGCAGGCCGGTTCCCATCCGACATCACAGGAGGTTTTCCCCGTGAGTGAATCACCGATGTTTTCGACCATCGTCCTCCCCCCGGATCTCGTCGCGGATGACGTGATCGGTCTCCGAGATCAGATGAGCGCGCGGATCGCGGCGGTAGTCCGGCCCAAGGGCGGCAAGCGCAAGGAGGGGGACGCGGCGCTGCCCAGGGGGCTCGAGCCCCTCGCGGCGCTGCCGCCGCACATCGACAGGCCGTGGAAGCGCTTCGACGCGGCCGCGACGGAGCTCCAGGGGTTCCGCGGCCTGCGGGCGAGCGCGCAGGCCGACCAGCGCCATGCGGCGCCGAGCGAGGCCGCGCGGAGCGCGGCGAACACCGACAGCGACGACCGATGGCGCGCGTTCGAGCAGTGGAACGCGGGGGCCGCCGGGCTCTCCCCCGATGGGGAGACGCCGTCGCCGTCCGAGGCGCGCTGGCTGTATGGGCAGCTCTTCCCGGCGCCCGAGGGGCTTCGCTTCATCACGCGCCGGCCCCGCGTCCAGTGGGCCGCGATGGTGCAGCGGATGAAGACGCTGGAGGAGGAGCGCGCGCAGGCGGTGATCGAGGGGTTCGGCGGGGCCCGGCACTACCAGCAGCTCGTCGCCGCCCACGCGCGCTTCGGCGAGGCCTACGGCTTCACGACCGTGGTCCTCGCGAAGGAGGGCGGGCCGACCGACGGCCGGCCGCAGTGGAGCGCCGCCCGGGATGCGCTGCGGAGCCTGATCCAGAAGATCGAGAGCCACGCCGACCCGGAGATCCCGGGGAGCGAGGCGCTGGCGGCGTTCCTGCTGGCGCCGTACGTCGAGATGGCCGACGACCTGGCGAAGCCGCGCCGGAAGGCGCCGGCCAAGAAGCCGGAGGCCGCCGTCCCGGCGCCCAAGCCCGAGGCCGTCCCGGCGGCCCCGTTCGGGGCGGGCGGGACGCCGTGAACCCATCCGGGTGAGGTGGGTCGGCCACCGGGAGATGGGCGGCACCCGTCTCCCGGTGGACGTGCCTCCAAGACTTCCCTGGTGCCGCGGAGCGATCGGCATGAAGGTCAACGATTTCAATTGGTTCGGGTCGATGCTCGACCGCGCTAACTTCCGGTGTGGCCCAACGCGGGCCCAACCGGCCGCTTTCGGGCGCTTCAAGGTCGGCCTCGAGGGGCCCGGCAACCTCGCAGGCGGCCGGCGCCTGGCCGGGCGACGCGGAGTCAGCTTCGTTCGCCGCGCGTGCTTCCGGTGCCGCGCGCACGGCTTCGTCTGCGCCTGCCGAGCCTCCCTTGCCCCTCAGCTCGGGGATCGCCTCATCCAAGGGGGCAAAGTCGCTCAAGCCGAGCTCCGCGACCTTGCGCGCGGCGCGCTTGTAGTGGTGGATCTGGCCGCTCGACCTATGCCCGGTTCGGTCGGAGATCCACGTCTCTGTGCGGCCGTTCGCGAGCTTGATGGTGATAAAGGTTGCGCGTGTGTCGTGCAGGCGGATGTTCAGTCTTGAATCCGTGGTCTCGAACAGCTCAGGCCGAGTAATCCCCGCGCGTCGAAGGTGGTCTCTGAAGCGCGCCGCCCCGTTCTGCCCCGGCAAAGAGTTGCAGCCCCACTTTCCTACGAAGACGCGCACCTTGTCCGGACAGACCTCGCGCCACTTCCGCAGCGCGCGTACCACGTCGGGTGAGAGCGCCCAGGCCCGGGGATCGTCGGTCTTGTTCTCGTCGAGAACCACTGCGCCGCGCTCGAGATCGACGTCCGACCATTCCAGCTGTCCGGCCTCTTCGGCTCGCATTCCCTCGCGAATGAGGAAGCCGTAATAGATCCGGAAGCATAAGGGGATCGATGTACTCCCTATGAGGCGCTGATCCTCGTCAGGGTACAAGTATCCTTTTGCTTTGTCGGCGTCTGCCTTAGGAGCCCAGCCGCGCGGCAAGGGGTTACTGGCGATGAGGCGCGCCGGATATGCAGCCAGCGCCAAGATACGGTGAATGAAACCTGCGATATTTCGACGCGATCCAGTCCCCAGATGCCTTGGCAGCAAGGACATCGCACGGTCCGCATGGTCGAGCGTGAGGCGCACGAGAGGAACAGGGCCGAGTACGTCGAGTAGATATTTTAG
The DNA here is from genome assembly GCF_051524405.1 of Sorangium sp. So ce119. Classification (NCBI taxonomy): domain Bacteria; kingdom Pseudomonadati; phylum Myxococcota; order Polyangiales; family Polyangiaceae; genus Sorangium; species Sorangium sp. So ce119. The sequence goes on from NZ_CP150310.1 coordinate 3,345,622, forward strand.
CCTGCCTCGATAAAGATCCGGGCGGCGAATCGCCTTCACATGATCCGGATACTGCTCAGCCAGCTTTCCCGAAACAACCCGCTCGGCGAACTCGGCGAAGGTGGTTTCCCCGGAGGCGCGGGCGCGCGCTTCGCCCCTGCACAGGTGGTCGATCGCGAGCCGGACGTCACGGAGCGCGGTTCCCTCGCGCGCGGCAGCCTGCTCTAGCAGCGGCAGGCCGAGCACGATCTGACCGGCGGCGAGCAGTCGCCCTGCAAGCTCGGACAGGACCTCTAGCCTCGCGTTAGCTTCTTGCTCCGTGCGGCACGTCGGCAAGCTGAACGTGGGTCGACCGGCCTCGCCGAGGCTGAGGCGTGCGGTCCACGTTTTTCCCCGGAGCCGGGCGGAGCCGGAACCGTTGGCGCGTTTTCCCGCTACCGTCGTGCGCGCTGAGGCCCGCGGGCGCTCCACCGAGATCGCCGACGCCGGCGAGTTCACGCCGGGGGCAGCTGCTTCCGTGACCGGCGAGGGGCGCCTGCTTGAGCGGCTCGAACGCGGACGCGGGTCGGCTGACGCGGAAGTGGAGGGGGACGATGAAGGGAGGGCAGGCGACCGCTTGGCGCGCGCCCGCCGCTGGGGTACGTCGGTCATGGATCGGTCTCCGCTTGTCCGGGGGTCGATCAAGGGCCCGTCCGGCGTTGGTAGCGCCGAGCGGGCCCGCTCTACTTCAGCGCCAGCCTAGCACGCCTCGCATCTGCGTGACGGGCGCTCGCTCGGCCGGTGGGCGGCTGCGGAACAGGTTCGAGCCCGGCAGAGGCCAGCACGGCGGCAACCCGCGTGTTCTCATCCGCGTCGGCGGTGCGACGCGACGCCGGCTCACTGGCCAGCGCTCGCAGGTACGCAACGAACGACTCGCGCTGGACCAAGCGTAGCTTGCCGAGTTTGATGACCAGCAGGGGAAAGCCCGGCGCGCGGATCGTGTCGAGGAAGACGCGCGCCGGGATGCCGGTGACCGCCTCGACGTTCTTCTGCGAGAGCATCTCCGGCTGCGGCACCGTGATCGTGAGCCCGTCCAGCGGGATCGCGAGCGTCGCGGTTGCCGTCGCCCCCGCTGGTCCGTCGATCACCTTCGGGCTGGACCATCCGCCGGCGGGCGTCTCCAGGCTCTCTCTGTCGATGGCGCGCGCGCGGTTGTCAGCCTGACGAAGCGCAAGCGGTGCCGAACCACGCGCGAGAGCCGCTCGTGTCATGCCATACCTCCATCCGTGTTGGGTTCGTGCGCAACCGTGACCGACGCGGCCGCAAGGTGCCCGAAAACGTATCTCGGAGCCGAATGTATCTCTTGACGAGATACATTCGGTACGCTCCTGGGAAAACACCACGTCGTGTTGCGGGGTTACGTGTTCTCGAAGGCGCCCCAGGGCGGCCCAAAACTGGGGGCGCGAAGGGGTCAATTTTGTATCTCGGAGCAGCCCCGCGGTGCCGCCCGGAGGCGACGCCGAGACGTGCGCCGGGACCGGCTGCAATCGCGGGCGTGGCCGGGCCGTGGCGGTGGGGTTCATCGGCGGCATCACATCATCTCCATCGCACATCGGCGCACGCTGCCAACGAAACTGCGTCAATTCCGTGCGGTGTCGCTCGCGGGGCGCCCATCGTTGGCAATGAGCTCTGGCGGTCTTCAAGCGCCCGGGCATACTCGGCGAGCACCTCCAGCCGCGCGTCTCGTCCTCGGTCCGGCACGTCGGCAGGCTGGTCGGGCCAGATGCTCCCGCACAGCCGGACGGAGCCCACGCCGTTCGGTGCGCATCGCTGCCCGTTGGTTTCCGGGCGGCGGGAGCGGCCGGCTTCGGGCATTCCGTCAAGCTCACCGGGCTCGGCCAATCCGCGTCGGGCGCAGCAATCTCCTCGGACGACGACGGGCGCCCGCCGGAGCGGCTTCAGGGCGCCCGCTGGTTCGGCGGACGACGGTGCGGGCAGGGACGCGGCAGGGAGCGAAGGCGAGCGCTTGGCACGCGCCCGGCACCGCTGGGCGAGATCGGTCATGGGTTGGTCTCCGATCGCGTCGGGGTCCGATGAAGGGGTGCGTCCAGCATTCTCAGCGCCGGACGAGCCCGCTGTGCTTCCGCGGGAGCCTGCTACCGCTTACGCCGGGAGGAGCGCCCGCTCGGCCGGTGCGTGCGCACGGGACGGGCTCCAGGCCCGCAGCTGCCAACACGGCAGCAACGCGCGTGCGCTCATCCGCCTCTGCGTCAAGGCGCGACACTGGGTCGCCGGCCAGCGCTTGAAGGTAGGCGAGGAACGCCTTGCGCTGGACAAGGGGCAGCTTGCCGAGCTTCGCGACCCGCAAGGGAAAGGAAGACGCGTGCCGGGATGCCCGTGACCGATTCGACGTTCTTCTGTGAGAGCATCTCCGGCTGCGGCGCAGCGAGCGTGAGCCCGTCCAGCGGGATCGCGAGCGTCGCCGTTGCCGTCGTCGTCGTGGGCTGGGCGAGCCCCTTAGGGCTGCCCAAGCCTCCGGCGGGCACCTCCGGGAATGCCCTCTCGATCACGCACGTGCCGTGGCCAGCCTGACGAAGAGCAAGCGGTGCCGATACACGCACGAGAGCTGCTCGTGTCATGGCGTACCTCCATTCGCGTTGGGTTCGCGAGCAACCGTGATTAATGCTGCCGAAACGAGGGCGAAATGGTAATTCTGGCCCGAAGGTGATTCGTGCCAATTTACCCGCGAATGCGCCCGGGAAGGAACCTCGTCATGTCGCGAGCTTAGGTGTTCTAGGAAGCGCCGCTGAGGGGCCGAAAACGGGCGGTTGCGAAGGGCTCGATTTGGCTATTCGCGCGCTCCGTTGGCGCCGCGCGTGGAGGCCACACGGAGGCGGAGCCACGGCAGGCGCGTCGCGCAGAACGCGACCAGCGCCCGCGCGCGTCGAGCCGCGCCGCGAGCAGCAGGATTTGGCCGTGACGCGTCCGTGGCGCTCGCGTAGGACGCCTGGCCACCCCGGTACGGAAGATCCTCAGCTGGCCGCCCCGGCGCGCGCACTCGGTGGTCGTGGTCCCGCCCTTGGCTCCGGTCGCGGTCGTCGCGCTAACGAGCGACGTCGCGAGCGCGTTCGCTTGCACGTCTTCTTGGGCGGCGATGAGCTCCGCTTTAGACGTGCTCGACAGGATGGAATTGGTGGAGAGTGCAAGCGGACCGGCCATAGGCAAACGCCTCCGATGACGTCCGACCGAGCTCACTGCCGTGCCAGAGGGCGAGCTCGAAGCGATCGCCATCGCGGACGAGCGCGCCGCAGGCGTCGAGCGTGGCGGAGCGCAACAGCGCCTAGGTCGAGCGCGCGAACAAGAGCCGTCCCACCCCGAGCGGCAGGGGATCGGTTTTCCGCATGGCGCCGGAGCCAGCCGCGGGCGCGCGCCGCGCGCTCGAGGACGGTCCACCCCAACGAGCCCGAGCCTGGCGCTGCGCCCTCGGCGATGGCCAGGAGCAAGACGCGATCGTTCTCGTCGCCGAAGGTGCCGAGGATGGTGCGCGATAACGCTCTATCCTCGGGCGTCAGTGGCTCCATCGGGCGAATGAGCCCCACAGCAGCAGGCTTCTACCTGGAGGAGATGATCCTTTCGCCTAGAGGCGAGCCCCGCGAACGCTCTCGGCGCGCTCATGCACCGCCGGACGGCGCCGCGGTCCGCGGGAACTTGTGCCGCGCAGCTTCCCGGCGGGAGAAAACCCGCGGTCGTGTGCCTCGTGGTGCGCCGCCCGTGCCTGGCCGTGGAACGGTTCGAGGACCTCGTCGGCCGAGAGCCGGCCGAGCGGTGCGCGAGCCATCGGGCCCGTGCTATGGGCACCTTCGGAGCGGCTTCTCAGTTCTGGGACGAACATCAATCCATGGTCCGGGTTCTCCTTGGGCACGAAGATTTGCCTCTTTCCACGAGTAACCCATCAATCCATAATACATCGCACGGTATCTTCCGTGATGATCTGCCAGCGCCGAATCCCAGAAATCTTCGTCGCCCTTCCCTTGTTTACATTGTGACGTCGCCATGTCCCACCAGTAGACGCGGTCAACGAGAGGCATCGTACCAAGCGTGTTTCGCACGAACCAGCCAGAGGCCCAGCCACATTTCTCGCAAGCCTTATATTTCTCGAGGTGGAGGACGCGGCCCACCTCGGTCAGCCAGAACCTTGCGTCCGGGAATTCCTTTTGAACATGGATCTGGAAGGTTTCGGCGTCAACCGGTCTATGACTCTTGTATTTGTTCCTCGGTACACTACTAACGTCGGTGTACGGGTGGAACCCGAATTCCTTGGGTTCCTGATCGAGCGTTTTGAGAGTTCTCAGGTAGGTATGCAGCCAGCGCACCTTCCACCACCTCTTTCTCCTTTCCTTTGGCGTCTCATTCTTTTTTCTTTTCTGTTTTACCATGGGACTGCTGAGCTCCCCCGCGACCAGTATGCAGCCTACGCATTCATTTTCAGCATTACTGAGCACCTCGTGCGCCGCCTTATAGAAATACGCGGCATGCCTAGGTCGTTTGGGCATCGCAAGGTCGGGTTCGTTGATACTCCATGTCCGAACGTTGATCGTCCGCTGATTCGTATTGGCGTCTAGCGGGTTCGCCGCGTCGTAGATTGCCTGAAAGCGGTTCTTGAAGTTGTCTCCGGCAATACTCGGATCATCAGCGTAGATATCGTTGCAGTCGTTGGTCGGATCGTCGCAGTTTGCTAGGTGGATCATGAGGAACAGATCCGTTCCTGCATAGGCAGAGCTCCGCAGGGCTGCAACGTTGACCTTGGTGGTCTCTACCCCCCTAATCCGCCTATCCTCTTTGCTGATATTGCGAAGGTAAGCAGCCTGACGAACCTGTCTCACGTCGCTGTTGTACAGATCCTTGAAGACATTCTCCGAATTCCTGTGAAGTGGCTCCGCGTATGGTTTAGTTGGGTCTAAAAGACCCATAAACAGGACGTTTGCTGCCCCGAACTTCGACGAGAGCTGGCCGACCTCCACAGCGCCATCGCCCTGTTGTGTTTCCCCGTCGTTCTCTTCAATGTCGGCGCCGCAGCCGACGGATCCAACGAGCATCAAGGCGACAAGGGCGAGCGGAAGGACATTGCGAAACGATGTGGTGTGCCTCATGGGTGCCAGTACATCGTAGACGCTCGACGGTTTCCAGCGCGATCTCGTGATGCGGCTGGATGGGTTCAACGGCGTACGTGTGGCGTAGCTCCATACATCAGAGCTGCGCTCGGGGAGTGCAAGGGCTTCGGCTGCAGGCAACGGACGCGCTTCATCACCGCATGCAGGGCATCCCGCAAGTAGCGGCGCGTCCGCTACATCGATGACGGATGCCGCCGCGCTTCAGGGCGGCCCTGACCACCGGCTTCGAGCGGCGCGCGGTGGCGGCGCGCGTGGTTTTGAGCTCGGGGAGCTCGCTGTGGAGCCGAGAGGCGCGGCGCCGGCGGAGTGAGGTGCGCGCGGAACCACGAGGGAGGACAGGCAGGCCGCCGCTTCGGGCGGTAGCGTAGGCTCACGGCTGCTCGTCGGCGGGCATCAGGCGCGCGGCAAAGAAGCCGTCTGCAAACCACCGCGCGAGGCCGATGGGGGCAGCGAGGAGCGGAGCTCTGGGGAGCGTCACGGCCGAGGCGCTGCGAAGCCGCCGGGGGAGGGAGCGAGGGGGGACCGGGCGCCCGGGAGGGGGGCGGGGAGAGAGGTCGCACCTAAGCCGGCACCATGACCCGGGCGCGTGCGCTGTCAGCTTACACTACGGCCTCACGGACGACCCCAGGTATGGACGAACAACCCGCTCGGCCACGCCTGGATCGAGATCTCGGAAGGGGGCACGCCAACCAACACGGACTTAACGGTTGCCCCTCCCAACCGTCCGGGGTCTTCCGCGCCTACAAGACCTACTTCACGCCTTTGGGTAGGCGCCGCCTCACGCCCAGCATCGTCGACCCCGGCGGGAGCCGCAAGGGGCCACGCCCCTGGCCATTGGCGGCCGTTACGGCCGATTCGCCCGGGGAAGGGCCGAACCAGTACGAAATCGCCCCGGGGGGCACCGAGCTTCGCGTGCGTGTGAGGACGCGCTCCCGCAGCCCGGCGGAAACACCAGTGCGTGCTTTTCAAGCGAGCTCCTCTAGCGCGGGCTCGGCGCGGCGGCATGTAAGATTCCTGGAGCTCGGCGCGACCGTTCACCTTGCTGATATCAGGCTCACGTGCGGTGTCCCGCAGGCCCGGGCACGCGCCGCCAACGCGCTACCGGTACTTGGTCACAGAGCCTCTCCGTTGACTTATTCAGGGAACCGAAGCGTCTCGACGGCGATGCCGTCCTCCCCCGTGATCTCCTCGCCCGACCAATCCCAGCTCGTGCCGCCCGGGCCTGGCAGCCCGATCTCGAAGGTGACCCCCTCCAACGTGAGCTGGTCCTCGTCGAGGTAGGCGATGGCGATCGAGTCGCCGCCGCGCCCGGGGCCGCCGTAGCCGCCGTCGCCTCCGAGGCCGCCGCTGCCACCCTGGCAGGACCACATGCCGTCCCCGAAGGCGCCTCCTGGAGCGCCACGCCCGCCAGGGCCGCCTTCCTCCGGCTCCCCGCCGTCGCCGCCTTTGCCCCCGTCGCCAACGGTGATGATGCTATCGCGCACCGTCACCTTGGCGTGGAGCGCCACCATCGCGATGCTCGGTTGGCCGTTCTCGCCCCCTCGGCCGCCGCGCCCCCCGCAGCCGCCCGCGCCTCCGGAGCCGCCACCGGCGCCGCCCTTGGTAGCCACGCCGCACGCCGCGAGCCCACCGCGACGCCCGCCGCCCCCGCCGCCGCCTTGGCCGGGCATCCCCCGGGCGCCGTCGCCGGCGCTGTCGGGGTGCCATCCGGCCTCATCGATCCGCCCGCGGCCCTTGCCCGATACGCCGGCGGCACCCCCCATACCGCTCCTCCCGGCGACGCCGTTGCTACAACCGCCGTCTGCCAGGTTGCCACGTCCTCCATCCCCATCGTAGTTGGGGTTCGGCTGGGGTACGGGCTCGCCGTCCTCCCCATCTCCAGCGCCGTCGGCGAGCCCGTCGCCTCCCTTGCCACCGACGCTCGGGATCCCTCCCTCGCAGGAGTTCACCGCCGGAGCCCCACCCGGGACCGTCGCTGCGGAGCACGCGTCTCCCCCATACTGCCCGTCCGGCCCCGACGCTGCCCGGCCCGGCCATTTCTCCCCATGGCGACCTCTCAATCCCTGCTTGGCTTCGATCCAGCTTCCGATGATCTCTACCGCGGCGCCCGACCGAACGATCATTCCGATATGCCTTGGGCTGCGTACGAACACGTGATCGATGATCGAGACGCCATCCGCAGCCCCGGTGTCGCCTGCCCGCGCCGGCTCGACGGTCAGCGGGATGTGCCCAACCGGGGCAGTGAGCTTGGCCATGTTGTACACCGGATCTCCAAGCTCCCGATGCCGTTCCCATTCCAGGAAGTCGAAGCCTCCATAGATATCCACCCCGGAGGGCAGCGTGATGGACTCCACGAAAGCATTGCCAGTGAGGAATACGCGACCGCGCCCGGTGCGCGCCAGCTCGATGGCGCGCGGCAGGGAAGTTACCGGCCTGCCCTTCGTGCCGGGGTTCGCGTCGTCACCGCCGAGAACCGGATCGTTGACGAACACGCCGCAGCCGTCCATCGCCCGCCCCGCCGCGAGATGCTCCAGGCAGACCGAGTCGGGGATCGGATCACCTGCACACGTCGATGGACCGCCGCACGGCGGCGCGCCGTCAGGGTCGTTCACCCCCGGCGCGGTGCCGCAACCGACCGCGGCGAGCGGCACAAGAGAGACCAAGAGAATCGCGGAATTCCGGAGCATCGGCGTCCCTCGCTGGCGCGTCTCGCGAAGCGCGCGTCAATGGGGCGGCTCGCTTGCCGCACCGAAACGATAGAGCTCCCCCCACGGGCCGTCCGCCCCATTGCCCGCCTCGTCCTCCGGGCTGGCGTTCCCCGCGAGGCCACCATCACCGGCGGGACCGGCAATAATGTTGGTTCCGGGTCGAATGGCGAAGTTGGGCACCACGTAGGCGATGCCGACGGATGCGCCGCCGAGCCCGCCGCCGGCATCGCCTCCGCGACCGCCGTTGCCTCCCCAACCGCCACGGCAGGCTGCCCACGTCTGACCGGTGTTCGTCGCGAAACCTTTCCCCCCGTGGCCGCCGGGTTGCCCCGCACCGCCCGATTGGCCTGTTCCGCCGACCCCGCCCTGGCCACCTTTGCCCGTGAACACGTCGCTGGCCGCGACCGTGAGTTCCGTACCGTCCAGCGCAACGATCCCGATGCTCGCACCGCCATAGCCGCCGCCATAGCCGCCCTGACCGCCACAGCCGCCGCTTCCTCCCGAGCCGCCGGCGGCACCCCCCTGGAGGCCTCCTGCCCGACAAGCGACCATGGGCCCACGCGACTTGCTGCCGCCACCGCCGCCGCCCCCCTGGCCGGTGCCGCCTCGCTTCCCGTCCTCGCCCCGGACGCCAATCCATCCGTCCTTGCCGAGGTGGCCCACGCCCACCGCGCCGTCCGCGCGACCGGAGTCGGCACCGTGTGCGCCGTCGCCCCCTTCGCTGCATCGCGCGAGATCCGCGCCGAGCCCCGCGTGGCCATCGCGCTCAGAAATCCCCGTGGGTGTCGGCATTCCTGATGTCCCGTCGCTCCCCGACTCGAGCCCGCCGTCGCCCCCATATCCACCGATAGACTCGGTGCCGTCGTCGCACACGGTCACGACCGGGAGGGCGCCCGTCGGCGAGTCTGCGGTGCAGGCGTCCGCGCCGTCGTTCCCGACCATGCCGTCCGTCGCCCGCTCGCTATCCGCGTCCCCGCCCGGCTCCCCGTCCTTGCCGTTGCCCGCGATGATCACGCTGTCCTGCACGATCGCCCTGGCCCCCGTGCTCAGAACCATCGCGATCGACGACTTGCCATCGGGCGCCGAGGCGTCCGCCGCCACGACGCGCACGCCGGCGATCACCGACGCCGTGTCGTCCCGCGCGAGCGCCGTCCCCTCCACCCCGAGGACCCGCAGCGGGATCCCCCTCGGTGGAGCGATGATCGTCGGGTGATCCGGCCCGCCGAATGATCCCTCATATGACCAATCCCCGCCTTCACACCGACGGCCCCCCCAGAGGTCGACCCCCGAGGGCAGCGAGATCCTCTCCGCGAACTCCCCTCCGCACGCGTACACGCGCCGGGTCGCTGCCTCTCCGTGGCTTCGCCCGTGCGCGGCGAGCCCGATCGCGTGTTGCAACGTCCTCACCGGCGCAACCTTCGTTCCGGGGCTGTTGTCGTCGCCCTGCTCGCTGACGAACACCCCACATTCATCCAGCGCCGGCGCCGTGCCGGGCTCTCCCTCGCAGGGATCGGGCGGAGGCACCGGATCGGGTTCGCACGCCTCGACCTCCCAGCAAGGGTCGGAGTACGGGCACCCTGTCAGCATGCTCGCGCCGCACATGAAGAGCGCGACGGCGACGACGGACGTCGCCACGCGCCGGCCTTCCTTCGATTGCATCTGCTCGCCCCCCGATGTCCTCACCACAGCCCCTCGATCATCAGGGCGATCTCTCGCCCGGTCGCCACGGGCGAGGCGTGGATCCGATCCTCAGCCGGCGTGAGCCCCAGGAAGGACAAGTCTGTGAAGAACGACGCGGCGGTCGCTGCCCCGATCACACCGCCGGCGATGAGCATGGCCGTGCCCACGCCCGCGGACAGGTTGCGCTCGTCTCGCAGGCGGAGCAGGTCAGCGCACGCCGGGCGGTCCGCTGCTTGCCAACACCTGGACCCGCTCGCCGTCGCACCGCCGTTGAGCCCGTCGCGCCGTTCGCTCAGATCGCCGTCAAGACTGGTGGCCCGGATCATGAGCAGGCTGCCCGTGGACAGCGTGGCCGTCGTGACGGCGATCCCGGCGATTCGCAGTGTCGTCGGCCACGACGCCGGCTGCCCGTGAGCCTGCGGGCGTAACGCGCGCGATGCGCTCGCAGTTTTCGGTACCGCGGGCGCGCCCTCCTTGGCGCTGCTCACGGCCGTGCGCGGCAACTGTATCGTCATGGTCGGCTCCGTCGCCGCCTGCGCGTCCAGCGTCTGGGATCCTTCCTCACGGCCCGGTGCTCGGGCCCGCACCATATGCTTGCCAGGCTCAAAGAACAGTGTGTAGGTCCGTCTGGGTCGGCCGATGGGCTTGCCATCGATGAGCACCTCGGCATCCGGCGGATCCACCGACAGATAGAGCGTCGCGACGAACGGAACGGCCTTGGCCAGTCCGTCCGCGAATCCCTTTTGCTGTTCAGGAGAAAGGGCCTTGCGCCGCTCAAGGCTCCAAGCCAGGTGCTCCGCTGCGTCACGAAACTTGCGTAATTTGAGCTCACAGAGGCCCAGCTCTCCAGCGACCTCAGCGGATTCTCTCTCTGTAACGGATGTCGAGTCGATCGCCTCGAAAGCCGCCTTGTAGGCGGCGTGTGCCTCGGTCCACTTCCCCGATGCCCGAGCTCGTCGGGCGCGGCGAAGATGGTCCTTTACGATCGAGCCGTCATTTCGTGCGGGGACCGGATCGCGGTCCTCCGCACGAACCGGATGCGTAGTGCCGATCGCGACGCCAAGCATCAGCCATATCCAGAGCGATTGCGCAACGAAACGCATGCAGAGACAGTACTTACGCCAGCCGTGGCGCGTCAACGGCACTGAAACTGGCATGACCGGGCCGATCGGAGGAGAAAAACACCGCCCGAACAGGGAATGCGGCCATCGCTGCTCGTGCAGCCGCGCAGCGCGGACCCACATGTCGCACTTTCTCTGACCGACCCTGGAGCCGCCCTGCATTTTCTTGAAGCCCTGCAGGCGGCTCAGGTGTTCTACCGGTTATGGGCGAGCCAGGCAGCACCCCTACCGGCTTCGAGTTCTTCCGGCGCCTCGCGCGGCGTTTCGGGGTCCCTGCGCGGCACGCGGAGGACCTTGCGCAGGACGCCTTGCTGCGTGGCCTCGAAGCGGATCTGCGCGTCGAACTCGGGGAGGCCCGAGCGTCCTACGGTGCCGCCATCGTCCTGAACCAGGCGCGGAACCACGTCCGGAACGAACGCCGTCGGGGGGAAGTCCTGACCTCGTTCGACGACCATGACTTTTGGGCGGAGTGCCCGACTCCGGAAGAGATGCTCCGCAGGCAGCAGCGGGAGGAGCTCATCCGCGACCTGATCAACCAGGTCGACCCCAAGTACCGCGACGTCTTGATCAAGCACGCGATCGAGGAGGTGCCGCTCGTCGAGATCGCCTCCGAGCTGGGGCTCAAGCCGAAGACGGTGAGGACACACTACCGCCGAGCGCTCGAGGACCTCGCCGCGGCCGTAGAACGCTGGAAGGCGCGGCAACGCTCGCGCGGATGGGACGACGCTCCATGCGTCCCGTTCGCCTTCAACCTGCGCGCCCGAGAGGGGTGGCTGAGCAAGCTCGGCCGCCTGGGCATCAAGATCCTGGTGCAGGGGGCGGTCGTCGTGCTGACCGGCGCCGTCATCGCGACGTTGCCGGACTCGTTCAGCCCGGAGTCGTGGTTGCGGGCGGCGGTGGTGCGCGCCCCTGCTCCCGCACCGGCCGTGGAGGAGATCGCGCAGCCACCGGCCCAACTCCCGATGCGCGTGGCAGCCGCGACGGCCGCGCAGGAGACCGCGCAGCCGGCGCAGGACCGAGACGCACGAGTACCTGTTCCGTCAGGCGCGCCGGTTCGTCGTACCTCGCTCCCCGTCCGCGCCGTGGTCCCAGCCGTCAACGAGCGCGAGCAGCGCCTCATCGACGAGGCCCGAAGGGCCATCGAGGCCCATAGCGCAGTCGCAGATGCCGAGGCGCGACGATTGCTCGAGACGCATGCACGCGAGTTCCCGCAAGGTCAGCTCGCTGCGGAGCGTGAAGCGCTCCTGATACAAATCCGCTGAATCGTCAACTGTCGATCGGCAGCCAAGCAAGCGGTGAGGACGGCGCTGTCGTCGGGGCGGCACAAGGCCGAGATCCGCCTTACGCCGGACAGGAATACTCACGTCGAGGAGGAGAAACTCATGGAGGACATGCTAGCTGCGATGTGGCTAGTCTCGCCGCTCGGGCTCGCGATGATATCGTGCATCGCGATCGGCTTCGCGATCACGGCGCGCGAAGCGCTGGGACGCGAACGCGGGCTTCGCGAGGCGCGCGAGCACGCGCATGATGACGAGACGTCGGCCCTCACCGATGCGAAGGAGCAGGCAGCGGAGGAGCGGGACCGATACCGGCGCCTTCTGGATTGTCATGTCGACGCCGCGCTCGCAGAGCTGACAGACGCCCGCGCGCGCCCGGTCCCCTGGCCAGGCAGGGTCATCGAGTCGTTCTGCGCGACGACCCCTGCGTGGAAGCGAAAACTGGCCGAGAGCACGGGGCTGGAGCCGAGGGAGGTGGAGCGGCTGCTGCGGAGCGACCTGTCGATAACGCCCGGCCTCGCGCGGCAGCTCGAAGCCTTCACGGGCGCGCCGGCGCGGTACTGGGAGCGCCTGTGGCGGTTGCACGACGACTACCGGGCGGACGCAGAGGCCACCGTGGTGATCCAGCTCGGCGAGCCCGTCAGCAAGCGCGAGAGCTCGGCGTGTCCCGCGTCGTCACCGGCGCCGAGCCCGGTGCCGCCGACTCCGCCTACGGTACCTCCTCGCGCGCTCGATGTTCCTCCGCCCGTGGTCACGTCGCCCGAGCTTGCGGCCAGGAGCCCGCGGGCGAAGCTCCCGCCGCCTCCACAGCCGCGGCTGCGGTCGCCGCTGCCTGCTCGCGCGGAGGTGGGCGCCGAGCTCGCCCGTCGCGCGGCCACGCTGACGAGCTTCCCGCTACGGCGCGACGAAGGTGGGTCCAGTCCGGTACGCGGATCGGATTGGGAGAACGTTGAGCGCTCGTCGCTGAACACGACACTTCCAGGAGTAGGGAGCCATGGGTGAGTGCGGCCGCCTCTTGCGTTCAGAGGAGATGGGCAAGCGATCGGGGACGCGCGTCTCATTCGAAGCCATCGTGCGAAACAGTTCCATGATCAGGGACAACCTGCGTCGGCTCAAGGTTCCAGAGTGCGACCGTTCAGACGTGATGCAGGAGATTCTTCTCTCTGCTTGGCGAAGCGTCGAGGCAGGTGGGTTCTATGCGAGCGAGCGCCTGTCGGCAACGAAGGCGGTGAGGCGCTGGCTGTCCGTAGTCACATGGCACCACACAACGCACTACAGGGAACACCAGCACCAGTGGGAAAAAGGCCGCGCCTCGTACACGCATCCGGCGATGGATGGCTACATGCCGCCGCCATCCGAACAGGTGGAGGCGCGGTTCAGCCTCCGCGGCTTGGAACGGCTCGATCCGCCTCTGCGCGACGCCGTGGCGGATTCCGCTTTGGGGTACACTGCTGAGGAGATAGCGGCTGAGCATGGCCAGAATCCCAACACAATTCAGCATCGCTTGGGGCGTGGAAGAAAGCAACTGCGAAGAGCGCTCCGCTTGAAGGATGCTCCGACGCTGCTCGTCCTCAGGAGCATGCTGGCGAGGATGGCACCGCTCCGGCAGCGGAACAGCTGCGGCTGACGCCTCCGTTTGGTAGCGGACCATCTGCGGGGAAGACCGCTGACCCGTACCGCACAGGTGCACTGGCGAGCCATCATCATATAACGGGAGAGTGCCCCGGGGGGTGAATCCATGTGTCGTCCGCCGAATGAAAACGAGTGCGCTGCCGCGCTCGCGCGCCTGTTTTGCCCGACGCTGGTTCGTGCCGTGCGGCGCTGGCTGGGGAGGCTGGGAGTACCGCTGTGCCATCGTGGCGACGTCGCAGGTCAAGTCTGGCTCAACGCCTGGGAGAGCTGGCCCAGGTTCGATCCGAGGCGCGGCAGGCCGGAACGCTGGTTGAACGCGATCACCGTACACGTTGCCTCGCACTACCACGAGAGCGCGCAGCACCGCAGGGAGGAGCTGGTCGATTTAATCGAAGTGCTCGATCCAGCGCCGGACGCTGCTGCTGTGATGGAGTGCGACAACATCAGGACCAGCACCATCGACGCAGTGAACGAGCTCGATTCGGAGCTGCGCTTTGTGCTCGTAGCACACGACCTGAACGGAGTCCCTATGGCCAAGATAGCCGAAGACGCAGGGCTACCTCTCTCTACGCTCTACAAGCGACGCACAAAGGCCATCAGCGCGCTGCGTGACGCCGTCAGGTTTCGGGAATCTATAGAATTTTCGACGTTCGGAGTGGGGCTGCGATGAGCATCAATGTGGAAATGCGGTACTATCTTCGACTCATGTTGCGCGGCGGTAGTGAAGGGCCGTCTGGCAAGGCGTACGCCCCGTCCGATCTCATACCGAACGTGTAGTGCGCCGGTAGAAGTTGGCGTCCCATTGCGTACCACCTGCCAGCGTCTTCGAACATGGCCTTGACGATCGGACCGAAGTCCAGGTTTAAGCGATACACGCGCGTGCCAGCCTGTTCGTTTACCGTGACGTTTGGCAGCCGCACTGCGAGCCCCTCTTCGCCGGCGCGCCGCGGAGGCAGACCTGGAACACCTGCCGCGCGACACTCCGCGATGGACGCCTCCTTCCACCCAAGGTTCACCACTAAGTACCGGCCAGAAGGCAGTTCAGGAAGTGCCATCCACTCTTCGACTGTCGTAGGCAGCTCGACCATGTAACGGTAGCTACCACACCGCCGCCGGTGGGAGAAGCTGGCGGTTGGGACCGAAAGACGCGGGTATCGGTGATCCTTGCGTCCCGCGTCCGAACGGTGAGGACCGCGAAGAGACCTAGTGTCGACGCGGCGTACCCGAGGCCGCGTCTGGGCGAAGCTCCGCCTTCGCGCCACGCCCCCGCAGCGGGTCTCGTCGCGTCGATCGGCGCAACCCGCCCTGACTTGAGCGACAGCCGCACCAGGCCGTCCTGTTGCAGCTCGACGCGCTCCTGTGCGCTCCGCGGTCTCAGGACATAGCGCAAGAGCGCCTCCCTCGACGCGGTATGGTGCGCGCCGGCGCGTGTCGCCGCGTGCAAGGTGAAGCCATCCAGCGAGGCGCACAGCGCGCATGGCGTACGCGAGTGCGCTCGGCAAGAGCGGCGATAGCCCACGACGCCATTGCGGTCCGGCTGGCGGCTCTCGTCCGGAGACGGCGGAGGCGCACAGCGCGGCCTCGGGCTCGTTGCCCTTGTCGACGCCATGCTCGAGCTCGAACAGCCCGTGCCGTCGAAGGGGCGCATCATGCGCCGGACGGCGTCCTCGATCACCTGACCGACCACGCGCGTCTGCAGGTGACCGAGCTCGTTCCACACGAGCTCTGCGCCGGCGGCGGAGCGTAAGCGTCGCCCCCGCGATCGAGGGGACGGATGCACGACCGCGGGGTCGCTGGCGTGAGGACGAGCGGAGGTGGTTACGGAAACGGTTGCGGCCGCAGAGGCCTTCCGCCTGTGTGGCGCGCCCGAGGGGGCGCGTCACACGGGTGGAGGCATCTATGCTCGACGCGCTCCCGTTGCTACCCGGGAGTCAACCTCGAGCCTAGAGGGGGCGCCGCGCGCGCGACCGCGGGTCACGAGCCCGTGACCGCCTCGGCTTCGAACTCCTCCTCGCTGTTGTCGCGCCCGTCCTCGTCGTCCTCGTCCTCGTCCGCAGTGTTCACGCTGTCGTCTCCTTCACCCCGGTGCAAGTGGCTGGGTTGCGTTCCCAACGAACGGTGCTTGCGCGAGTACGTGGCTCCCCAGAGGCTCACCTGATCGTCAACGCTGCGCAGACGATTGCGCCATTCATTCGTGTGGAGGGTCGTGACACCCTTCTCCTCTACGAGCGATTCGCCACCAGCACCCACCACGCTTTGGACCTTGTCCATGGCTGCGACGAGCGCGACCACGGCATTGCCGAAGTGCGCGAGCGCCGCTTCGAGTTCCTGGTCTGCCGTGACCACCGACGTCGGCGCATGCATTTGGCCTGCCGGCGAGAAGTTTGCGCGCAGGTAGTGGTCGTTGACCTTCTGATCCTGCCCGTCGGTGCCCCGAACCACGTTGCCGGCCTCGTCGACGACACGGATGGGCTCGCCGGCCCCGAAGTCGATCAGTGCGCGGTGAAGCTGACAGATGCCCTTTTCCTCGCGGACCATCCGGTCGATGACTTGACCGGGGCTCCGTCGATCCGGCTGGTTGTTGCTGGTCGTGCCTCGGTCGCCGAACAGCACACCCTTCGCGATCAGCGGCAGTGCCGATCGAGCGGCGAGCTCGAGACGATGCGGGCCGAGCGGCGAATTGGACGGTCCAGGATCCTCCCGATGTTCGTTGAGCGCTGCCGTCAGCAGTTCGTCAGCCGATCGTTGCGTGGGCTTCCAGTCGTTACCACGTACCGCGTCACCGTAGCCGTCTTGCAGGTAGCGGCGGCTGCGATCCATCTTCGCCGTGTCCTCCGAAATGCCTCGAACAATCAGAGCGGCTGCCAGACGAATGAGGAGCTTGGGCGAGATGCGCTTGCGGGTGGACTGCGCCGTTACCGCCGTGCGCAGCGCGTCGCGGTGCTCCGCGTCGTCGTGGGTGAAGACGCGCACGATCTCGGCCGCGCGGATCGCCGGGTCTGCCGACAGATGAGACGCCTCGGCCTGAGCTCGCGTGATTGCAGCGGCGAGCCACCGCCGCTTCAGATTCGTGATGAGGCCGCGGCGTTCCAGCTCGAAGAGGCACCCATCAGCGAGGCTCTCGTTCTCAGGCCCCTCGCCCCACTCACGGGGAGGGTCGACGTGACGGAGCGCCACAAGCGACTTCACAGCCGTTGCGAAATCGTTACTGACACCTCGATGGGGCTCGAACCCGACGATGATCTCGGCGGGGACGCGCTCACAACGGATCTGTTCGTAGTCCTTGGGCTGCGCATTGCCACGCTCGAGAGCCTCATTCACCCGCTTGATGTGGGTACGCAGGACGCGGTCAGTCGAATCGTAGACGCTGTCGACGGAGACGACCCCGAGGATGTCGTGGGTCGCGGTTACCCGCGACGAACCTTCTGCCGTGGTGACCGCCCACAAGGCGGGCGCCCCGTCGCTGTACTGGTACTCCGTAGCGACGACCTGGACCGCAGTCATGACACCCTGGCTCCGAATCGATTGCCGCCAGTCGTTCATATCCAGGACGTGGATCTTGGCTTGCACGCTCGCCCACGTCAGGTGCTCACGAGACTCCACGCCTACGTAGAGTTCGGGCTTGACGCCATCACTGGTCGGATCCGGCACCGGTGCGAACCGACTCTCCTCATCAGTGCCCGGCTCGACGGCGAACGGATGTCGACGCTTCGGTCCCAGGCGGGGGTTACGCGGATCAGGCAGGACCTTTCGGGTCCAGAGCTCGGTGCGCAGCGCGATCAAGGTGCCACCCGGGACGGCGGTGCGGAGCGGGTGCTCGATGGACTTACGCAGCTCCGCCGGATCGACCACCGCATCCGCAACGCATGCAGCCGCTTCGGTGCTCAGATCGAAGACTTCGGTCAGCTTCTCGGCGGCCGTATTTCGCGCGCGGGCCAGCGCATAGTCGGGCAGCGGGCCGACGGGACGGGGGAGGACATGCTCTTCCTGACGATGTTTCGCGGTCATGAACTTCTCGCTTTCTCGCTCATGGCGCGACAGAGGCCACGCACCTTGACCTCTAGGAGGTCGCCCCGGTCGCCGTATGGGCCCGGGGAAGCGAGAAGCAGCGATGGCCGCTTCGAGCAGATCCCCCTTCAGCGCGTCCGAGCAAAGCTCAGCGTGGCCAAAGGCGCCGGCGGATCACCTCAAGCTCCCCAAGGCGTACGAGAAGGCTCCGAGGTCGGAGATGTTCCTCGCGTAACCTCCTCCGCCGATCGAATCGGCGGAGTGGGTGCCCGATGCGGTCCGCACCGCAGGCGAGTCCATGATGCATTTCGGCGGCGCGGTGTCAAGGGCCGGCATGCACGAAGGGGAGGCGCGCGCCCCAAGCCCACGCAAGCTGGGGTGCGCGCTTCGTCGTGCCGATGCGCGCAGCGACGACGCCGTGCACGATGTTCCATGGATCGAGCCGCACTACGGGTGCGGTGCGGCCACCAAGCCTTCGCAGGAAGCACTCGGTACCAGTGGAGGGACTCTGCGTCGCCAAAGCGGACAGCCCGACGAGTGTATTGAGCGTGACCAGGCTGTCGAGATCGAGCCCCTCGATGCACAGGCCCACCGGTCCGAGCGCGTAGGTAAAAGAAGCCGGAGCGCTGCGCGAAGAAGTGTGGCGCGGCGAACCGAAGTGGCGGGACCGCGCGCGTCGCGACGCGTCGTTCATGGGTCGAAAGAGCGGGTCGAGCGCGGCGCAGCGCGTGCCAAGGGGCGCATCGGCGTGCCGCGGGCACACATCGCCCTCCGGGAGTTGGTCTGGCCCGGGATGTTCTGGCGGCTATGGGGCGTCCCCGAGCGCCTTGCGGCGCAGGACGGTGCTCTTCCAGTACGGCGGCCCTCGGCTGGGTGAGCGGCCTGGAACGTTGGTCGACTCACCGAGCGCGGTGAGGAAGCAGGCGATGTTGCTCGGCTCGGTGATCATGGCGACGAGCTTCATCCTGCCCTTGCAGGCCGGGCACTCGAGGACATCGAGCGCAAACGTGCGGCGCAGAAGCTCGGCGCGGGTCGTCGACCGCCCGGTAGCCGCCCCGCTTGCGTCTGGGAGCGGGCTCGTCGTCCGCCTTCGCGGGCTGTTGCGGCTTCGCAGGGCGCGGTCCGATCAGCTTGCGCCATGGGCCAGCAGACGCGAGCACCCCCGCGTACTTGACCGTGTGGAACCGCGGCGGCAGGACGCTGGCCGCGAGCCGGCACAGGAGCGAGAGCGGGGCCATATCGACCGCGACGGTCCCGTAGGCAAAGGCGCGCTTGAGCGACAGCCGCACCAGGCCGTCCTGTTGCAGCTCGACGCACTCCTGTGCGCTCCGCGGTCTCAGGACATAGCGCAAGAGCGCCTCCCTCGACGCGGTATGGTGCGCGCCGGCGCGTGTCGCCGCGTGCAAGGTGAAGCCATCCAGCGAGGCGCACAGCGCGCATGGCGTACGCGAGTGCGCTCGGCAAGAGCGGCGACAGCCCACGACGCCACTGCGGCCCGGCAGGCGGCTCTCGTCCGGAGACGGCAGAGGCGCACAGCGCGGCCTCGGGCTCGTTGTCCTTGTCGACGCCATGCTCGAGATCGAACAGCCCGTGCCGTCGCAGGCTGCGCATCATGCGCCGGACGGCGTCCTCGATCACCTGACCGACCGCGCGCGTCTGCAGGTGACCGAGCTCGTTCCACACGAGCTCTGCGCCGTGTTTGTGGTAAGCCCCGTCGAGAAAGACAACGTGCAGATGTGGATTGAGCCGCAGGTCGCCGGACGTGCGTTGCACGACGGTCACCGCGCCGCTCTTGGCCGCGCCGAGCGCGCCTCGGCGCATGGCGCGCTCTTCATACAACCGCTCCACGCCGGCAGAGCAGCCCGCAGTCGAGATAGGCTTCGAGCTGTTTCTTCGTACGCTCGGGTATCCGGATGGCGATGGCGCCGTCGTCGATGGCTCCGTAGAGCGTCTGGACGTTGTCGCGCACGACCTCGTAGAGCGTCGTCCTCTCGGGGCGACGGCGCTCGTAGACGATGCCTGGGCAGCCATCCGCGCTGGCCACACGGCGCCGGGACCGCACGCCGCGGGCCAGGCGGCGACGGCGCGATCTCCCGCGTTATCGCGAAAGCCCGGCGGGCCATCGCCCATGGCGGCGCCATGGCGGACGGCGCGCCGCCGCTTACTCGCCGGCTCGATGCGGCACTCCGGCAGGATGGGGTCGGTGTCCCGCACGCGGAGCGCGAAGCTCTCGCGCTACCTCGAGAAGCAGGGGCGCAAGCCGCTGCTCGTCGCGGCCGACATGCAGCGCCCCGCGGCCGTCGAGCAGCTCAAGGTCCTCGGCGACCAGCTCAAGATCCCGTTCAACCCCCCGGGCGAGTCGCCGGTCGCCATCTGCGCCGCGACCCGCGGCGAGGCGAAGCGGCTCGGCCGCGACGGCGGTTCTTGGGCGCTATCGTCGTCCAGCACCGCAGCCTCGTGCAGGTGACCCAGCAGAGCTCGGCGCCCCCAGGTCAAGCCCGCGGGGCTCGGCCCCCCAGGTCGAGCCTGCGGGGCTCGGCGCCCCCCACCCCCGCACGTCCCTTCCTCGCGAGCGTCTGCGCGCGTATCCTTCGGCGGATGTCCAAGGGCGGTGTGACGTTTCGTAAGGTCGACGTGGTCATCCTCGTCGCGATCACGCTGGAGTATCAGGCTGCCCTCGAGGTTGAGGAAGGCGCGTTGCAGGGCAGCAGGTGGGAGCCTGAGAAAGGTCCAAACGGCCTTCCTGTCGCATTCAGGAGCTTCCAGGGAGCGCGTGGAAGGCCGCTCCGTGTTGCGCTGGCGCAGGCCGGCGACATGGGCGCGGTTGCTGCGATGAACGCGCTGCTGCCGCTGGTGCATGCATACGCGCCGAAGTGCATTGCGATGTGCGGCGTGTGCGCGGGGCGGCCTAGAAAGACGCGTCTTGGCGATGTCGTCGCCGCCGAGCGTTTGTTCTTCCATGATGCAGGCAAGCAGCTGCCAAACGACGTGCAGCAGGATCTGAAGTCATACAACCTGCGCGAAGACTGGAAGCTCGCGCTGGAACATATGGACTTCGCCGGACGCTTCCGGGACAGAGCCTGGTGGAAGAAGCGTCCGATCCCCTACGAGTGGCAGGAGAATTGGCTCCTGGCGAAGCTGCACGAGGGAGTCGCACAGCCCGACCAGCTGCCGGAGTGCGAGGAGTTATGCCCGCAGTGGGAGAAGGTCGTCTCTTCGTTGTGGGAGTCCGGCCACCTGAAGGATTCCACTCTCGAGGTGACCGACGAAGGACGCAAGCGCATCGGCCGCATCCTGATTCTGCATCACCGTCAGTTCCCGGACCTCTCTCCTGCGGGGGCGGTGCTCCCTTTCAAGGTGCACGTCGCGCCGATGGGCAGCGGCAACAAGGTGGTTGAGGACGAAAAATGCTGGGGCTTCATATCGGAGTACATGCGTAAGACGCTCGGTCTCGAGATGGAAGCGGCTGCCCTTGGAGCTCTCGCGCACGCTCAGCGCGATTCAAGGCTCGACGCACTGGTGATGAAGGGTGTCATGGATTTCGCCAACCATGGGCGGGACGATCATTTCAAAGAGTTCGCAGCCCGCGTTTCGGCTGAGTGCGTACTCGCGTTCCTACGCAAGCACGTCGAGCCCGAAGTGGCACCTGGAATCGATGACTTGTTGACCGACGGGCACGTGGACTTGGAGCCGGACGCACCCCCGTCCGCGTTGCTCAGTGCACGGCATGAGGTCGTGCCGTGGCACGAGCCGGGACGCGAGGAGGTACTGGTTGAGCTAGATCGGTGGTGTGACGACGCGTCACCTGTGGCGGTGCGGCTGCTGCATGCGGAAGGAGGTGTCGGCAAGACGCGTCTTGCGATCGAATGGTCGCGCCGACGTCGCGCAGAGGGCTGGGCCGCGGGCTTCCTGGCGAAGGGTGAGCCCGAGGACTGGTTCGAGCGACTGTGCGCGCTGGGAAGGCCGCTCGTCGCGGTGCTGGATTACGCGGAGGTCCGTGCGGATCTGCGCGAGGTGCTGCTGCGCGTACTCCGTTACGGTCAGCAGCAAGGGACCGGTTCGCTGCAGCGGGTCCGGCTGCTGCTGCTCGCGCGGAGCGACGGTGACTGGTGGCAGTCTCTGAAGCAGTACGACACGGCGCTCGGGGCATGGCTCGATGCTTCGCAATCGCTGGAATTACAGCCTTTGGCGACTCGTATTTCCGAGCGCGAGGCAGTGTTCCTGGAGGCGGCGCGGAGGTTTGCGGAGCGGGGGCAGAACACCCCGGTTGAGCGCTCGCCGATCGAACTTTCGGACGCGCGCTTCGACCACGTTCTTTATTTGCACATGGCTGCACTCGCGACCGTTGCACATCTCAGTTTTGAGGCCAACACGCTAATGGATACGATCCTCGATCACGAGGAGCGTTTCTGGGAGGAGCGCGCCCGACAAGCCGGAGTAGCGCTGGCGTCACAGCGGTCGCTTGCACGACAGATTATGGCCGCGTCCACGCTGCGCGGTGGGCTCGCGGATCCGGCCGAGGCGTCTGCCGTCGTCGGAAGGCTGCTGCGGCGAGCTCTCACACAGGGCGACGAGGATCTGCTGCGGCTGTTACATCGAGTCTACCAGGGCGTGAGCGGGGGCGTCGCCGCGTACATCCCGGCGCTCGAGCCAGACCTTTTGGGAGAGGGCATCGTGCTGCGCGTGAGCGCACCCAAGCTTACGGAGGACCGTCCGCCCTTGGACTGGATCGAACGCGTCTTTCCACCGTACGAAGCGGGAGAGGCGGTGCTTACGGGGTTTTCGGTGCTGGGGCGCGCGTCGGCGACGGGGCCGGGGCCGGCGGTGATCCGTCCGTGGATGGAATGGATGCTTAACGGGCCTCAGCACGAACGAGCCGCACTAGCTCTGGAGGCAGCGAAGCAAGTCGGGCACCGGACGCCGTTCTCGCTGCTCGGCGAGGTGTTGGCCGACTGGCTGGTGGCGGGCGCGGGTAGGGAGGTGGCACGCGTGCTGGAGAGGGTGGGGCTGCCGTACCCGACCGTGTCGCTGCGCCGTGTCGCGGAGTGGGTGAGCCGAGCGCTGCTCCGGGACAGCGGTGACGGGGCGGACGAACCGTCACTCGCGGAACATGCGCGGCTGCTGAACAACCATTCGATTGACCTAGCCAGTCTTGGACAGAGAGAGGAGGCGCTAGCGGCGGCCAAGCAGGCCGTCGCCGTTTACCGCAGGCTGGCGGAGCGCAACGCCGATGCGTTCCAGCCAGACCTCGCTATGAGTCTGAACAATCTGGGAGCCAGGTGGAGCGCCCTCGGACGGCGGGAGGAGGCGTTGGAGGCCTTGAAGGAAGCTGTTGCCATTTACCGCAAGCTGACGGAGTGCAACGCCGATGCGTTCCAGCCAGACCTTGCCGGATGTCTGAACAACCTGGGAGCCGGGTTGAGTGACCTTGGGCGGCGGGAGGAGGCGTTGGAGGCCTTGAAGGAAGCTGTCGCCATTCACCGCAAGCCTGCGGAGCGCAACGCCGATGCGTTCCAGCCAGACCTCGCTATGAGTCTGAACAACCTGGGAACCAGGTTGAGTGACCTTGGGCGGCGGGAAGAGGCGCTGGAGGCCTTGAAGGAAGCTGTCACTATCTATCGCAAGCTGGTAGAGCGCAACGCCGACGCGTTTCAGGTAGACCTTGCCGGGAGCCTGAACAACCTTGGGGCCGGGTTGAATGACCTTGGGCGGCAGGAGGAGGCGTTGGAGGCCTTGAAGGAAGCTGTCACCATTTACCGCAAGCTGGCGGCGCGCAATGCCGATGCGTTTCAGCCAGACCTCGCCGGGAGTCTGAGCAACCTGGGCAACAGGTTGAGTGATGTTGGGCGGCGAGAGGAGGCGCTGGAGGCATTCAAGGAGTCCGTCGCCATTCGCCGCAAGCTGGCGAAGCGCAATGCCGACGCGTTCCAGGCAGACCTCGCCGGGAGCCTGAGCAACCTGGGCAACGGGTTGAGTGATGTTGGGCGGCGAGAGGAGGCGCTGGAGGCATTCAAGGAGTCCGTCGCCATTCGCCGCAAGCTGGCGGAGCGCAATGCCGACGCGTTCCAGGCAGACCTCGCCGGGAGTCTGAACAACCTGGGCAACGGGTTGAGTGATGTTGGGCGGCGAGAGGAGGCGCTGGAGGCATTGAAGGAGTCCGTCGCCATTCGCCGCAAGCTGGCGGAGCGCAACGCCGACGCGTTCCAACCACGCCTCGCCGGGAGCCTGAATAACCTGGGCAACAGGTTGAGCGACCTCGGGCGGCGAGAGGAGGCGCTGGAGGCATTGAAGGAGTCTGTTGCCATTTACCGCAAGCTGGCGGAGCGCAGCGCCGACGCGTTCCAGCCACACCTCGCTATGAGTCTGAACAACCTAGGCAGCAGGTTGAGTGATGTTGGGCGGCGAGAGGAGGCGCTGGAGGCATTGAAGGAGTCCGTCGCCATTCGCCGCAAGCTGGCGGGGCGCAATGCCGACGCGTTCCAGGCAGACCTCGCCGGGAGCCTGAACAACCTGGGCAACGGGTTGAGTGATGTTGGGCGGCGAGAGGAGGCGCTGGACGCCGCCAAGGAGGCCGTTGCCATTTACCGCAAGCTGGCGGAGCGCAACGCTCCTGCGTTCCAGGCAGCTCTCGCCGGGAGCCTGAATAACCTGGGGGCCGGGTTGAGTGACCTTGGGCGGCGAGAGGAGGCGCTGGACTCCGCCAAGGAGGCCGTTGCCATTTACCGCAAGCTGGCGGAGCACAGCGCTGATGCGTTCCAGCCAGCCCTCGCTGCGAGCCTGAATAACCTGGGCAACAGGTTGAGTGACCTTGGACAGCGAGAGGAGGCACTGGAGATCTGGAAGGAGGCTGTCGCCATTCGCCGCGAGCTGGCGGAGCGCAGCGCCGACGCGTTCCAACCAGATCTCGCTGCAAGCCTGAACAACCTGGGCAACGGATTAAGTGCCCTTGGACGGCGAGCGGAGGCGCTTGAGATCTTGAAGGAGGCCGTCGCCATTCGCCGCAAGCTGGCGGAGCGCAACGCCGACGCATTCCAGCCACACCTCGCCACGAGCCTGAACAACCTGGGGGCCGAGTTGGATGACCTTGGGCGGCGAGAGGAGGCGCTGGAGATCTTAGAGGAGGCCGTCGCCATTTACCGCAAGCTGGCGGAGCGCAACGCCGACGCGTTCCAGCCAGATCTCGCTGCGAGCCTGAACAACCTGGGCAACGGATCAAGTGCCCTTGGGCGGCAAGAGGAGGCGCTCGGGATCTTGAAGGAGGCCGTCGCCATTTACCGCAAGCTGGCGGAGCGCAACGCCGACGCGTTCCAGCCACACCTCGCCACGAGCCTGAACAACCTGGGGGCCGGGTTGAGTGCCCTCGGGCAGCGAGAGGAGGCGCTGGAGATCTTGAAGGAGTCCGTCGCCATTTGCCGCAAGCTGGCGGAGCGCAACGCCGACGCGTTCCAGCCACTCCTCGCTGCAAGCCTGAGCAACCTGGAGGCCGGGTTGAGTGCGCTTGGATGGCGAGAGGAGGCGCTAGTGCACCGTAGGTAAAAGAAGCCGGAGCGCTGCGCGAAGAAGTGTGGCGCGGCGAACCGAAGTGGCGGGACCGCGCGCGTCGCGACGCGTCGTTCATGGGTCGAAAGAGCGAGCCCCGCGCGGCGCAGAGCGCGCCAAGGGGCGCATCGGCGTCCCGCGGGCACACATCGCCCTCCGGGAGTTGGTCTGGCCCGGGATGTTCTGGCGGCTACGGGGCGTCCCCGAGCGCCTTGCGGCGCAGGACGGTGCTCTTCCAGTACGGCGGCCCTCGGTTGGGTGAGCGGCCTGGAACGTCGGTCGGCTCACCGAGCGCGGTGAGGAAGCGGGCGATGTTGCTCGGCTCGGTGATCATGGCGACGAGCTTCATCCTGCCCTTGCAGGCCGGGCACTCGAGGACATCGAGCGCAAACGTGCGGCGCAGAAGCTCGGCGCGGGTCGTCGACCGCCCGGTAGCCGCCCCGCTTGCGTCTGGGAGCGGGCTCGTCGTCCGCCTTCGCGGGCTGTTGCGGCTTCGCAGGGCGCGGTCCGATCAGCTTGCGCCATGGGCCAGCAGACGCGAGCACCCCCGCGTACTTGACCGTGTGGAACCGCGGCGGCAGGACGCTGGCCGCGAGCCGGCACAGGAGCGAGAGCGGGGCCATATCGACCGCGACGGTCCCGTAGGCAAAGGCGCGCTTGAGCGACAGCCGCACCAGGCCGTCCTGTTGCAGCTCGACGCGCTCCTGTGCGATCGGGGGTGAAGCTGTCGCGCTACCTCGAGACGAACCAGCGTATGCGCGAGGAGGATCCGGCGGATCCGATGCCCTGGTACAACGAGGGGCTCCACCTCCTGAACGACGGTCGCGACGACGAGGCGATCGCGTTCCTCGAGAGGGCGATGGTGCTCGGCCAGCGCTTCCTCTCGCCGCGATGTAGCCGCTCCGCAGACCGCGTCTTTTCCCTGGCCAGCTTCGGTTGCACGCTACGCGGCGTCCGATGAGGGCCGTGCCCTCGTCGAGCGAAGAGGAGCGAGCGATGCCAGGAAGCAGGGAGCTGGTGCAGCTGCGTGCGGAGCTGTCGAGGTATCGAGAGCAGAAGAGCCGTGGGAAGTACCCGGGCGAGCTGCGAGAGCGAGCCGAGGCGTACGCCAGGGAGCGTTCCCGGGCGGGGGCGACGCCGACCGAGATCGCCACGGAGCTCGGTGTCCACAAGATGACGGCCGACCGATGGGTGGCTGGCGGTGAGCGCGCAGATGAGGGGGCGTTGCCAGCGACCATCAAGGCGGCTCAGCATGTTTCGTTCCTACCCGTCGTGGTGCGCCCGGAGCGCCGAGAGGCGCCGCCTTTGCGGCTCAACGTCGCATTTGCCGATGGGACACGGATGCAGGTACGTGGGATAGGCGCGCGCGACCTCGTGGAAGCGATCGAAGCGTTGCGGAGGGGGCAGTGACGCCCGCGACGATAGCCGTGTATCTGGCGGTCGGACCAGTGGACTTGCGTGGCGCGTTCGACCGGCTCGCCGCGATCACCCGGCAGGTGCTGTGCCTGGACCCGGCCAGCGGCGCGCTGTTCTTGTTCCTTAACAAGAGGCGCAACCGGCTGAAGGCACTTTGGTGGGACCGCAACGGATACACAATTCTGTACAAGCGTCTCTCGAAGGGTGCGTTTGCTCTGCCCTCGTTCACCGAGGCCGACGGCAAGTGTATAGAGCTGTCAGCACAGGACTTCGCGCAGCTGCTCGCCGGTCTACCCGTGGAAGAGCTGGCAAGCCGCCGCCGCGTGGTGCACTGAGGTGTCTGCGCCGGCGCTCGTCCACCGCGCTGCCGGACACCGCGCTACGGGCGCCAGCGCGGCCCGATGGCGGCCGGCTCAGCCCGATGCCGAGGTGGAGCAGGGCGCGAGTTGCATCATCCCGAAGACCTCGCGACAGCGCAGCGCCGAGGGCGCATCACGCTTGTTCCGCGTTCCCACTTTCGACAAAATATTCTCATCAAAAAACAGCGGAAAGTGTCTACGTAAGGTACTTGCCAGGAGCAAGCGGAGCGGGCATCCATGGCGCGCTTTGACCTCGACGACACGACCCGGTGGGACCGAGCTGCCGCAGTCGGCGGAGACAGAGCGCCTTGACGGCGCGGCGCTCGTGCTCGGCTATCTCCAGGCCAGGGGACAAGGACAGGGGAGCCCCGCCGACCCCGCGTCGGCGGTCGACGCGCTGCTCCGGCGGGTGCAGGAGCTCGAGGCGAGGCTGACCGAGCTCTCGACGGCGGAGCAGCAGGCCCAAGAGCTCGCTCGCTCCGTCGAGTCGCTCAAGGCGTACAATCGACAGCTGCAGGAGACGATTCGGACGTTGGAGATCGGGTTCCGGCGCCACGTCTCCGAGCAGATCTCGCCTGACCAGCTGCGGCTTTCGCTGGCCGGTGAGCCAGGCGCCTGTCCGGCTCCCGCGTCGCAGGCCGAGAGCCTCGGCACCTCGCCCGAAGCGGACCCGAGCGAGGGCAGCAGCCCGCCGCCGGACCCCGCGAGGCCGCCGGAGCGTGGGGGGACGGCAGAGTCCTCCTCCGGCTCCGATCCCGGAGGTGGCAAGCGAGTTAAGCGCCACGAGCACGGGCGCCGTCGCATCGGTGTCATCCCGAGGGTGATCATCGAGACGCTGCCGCCGGAGGTGCTGCTCCAGGGCATCGAGCGCTTCGAGCGTGTGGGCGTCGAAGACAGCTCGGTTATCGGCCACCGGCGCGGCGGCCCCGTGGAGATCGTCTGGCGTCGACCCAAGTACGTGGCCAAGGCGGAGGTACCGGCGGCGAGCCGCGCAGCGGGCCAGGAGCCTGCTTCTTTGCCAGCCGTAGGGTCGGCCTTCACGCGCGAGCTCGACGAGCCCCTCGTCCTGCGGGAGCACGAGTTCCTGGGGATCCCCACGGACACGGGCTTCAAGCAAAGCCCCTTCGTCGACGGCGTCCTCGTACGCTACACGCCCGAATCGGACGCTGAGGAGGACAGCGGCGGACCGGTGAAGATCGCCTCGCTGCCGGAGCGCCCGATCGACAGGTGCCTTGCCGATCCGAGCCTCTTGGCCCACCTGTTCGTCCACAAGCTCGACTACCACATGCCCTACTACCGGCAAGAGGTGGAGTCGGATCGCCACGGCTTTCGCATCGGCCGCAGCAACATGACACGCTGGCAGTACGATTGCGGCGGCATCGCGATGCGCATTGCCGATGCCATGTGGAGCGACGCGCTTTCGAGGTCGTGGTTCGCCATGGACGCGACGGGCACCGCCATCCGGGCCAAGGAGAAGCACCGCTATGGGCATGTCTTCGTCCTGGTCGCGCCAGGCGATGGCGTGCTGTTCCGCTATACACCGACGTACGACGGCCTCACCGTCGCGAAGCTCTTCGGCGGCTACCAGGGGACGCTCGTCGCCGATGCTTCGGCCAACCACAACGTGCTGTTCGGGCCGGGCAAGGCCCGCGAGGCCGGCTGCTGGAGCCATGCACGGAGGCGCTTCTTCAAGGCGTTCAAGGCCGGGGCGGGCAAGGAGGCGGCGTTCGCGCTCCAGACCCTCCAGGCGCTCTTCCGCGTCGAGGAGGAATGCGCCCTGTGCAGCCCGGACGAGCGCCTCGCGATCCGGCAGCGCGAGTCCGCACCGCTGATCGAGAAGCTCTTCGCCTGGGCCGAGGCGCAGCGGCAGGTCGTCCCGGAGCATTCGCCGTTGCGCGAGGGGCTGGTCTATTTGCACAACCAGAGGGAGGCGCTCTGCGAGTTCCTCTCCAACGGGGAGATCCCCATCCACAACAATGCCAGCGAGAGGGCTCTGCGCCGCGTCGTCAAGGGACGGCGCAACTGGCTGTTCCACGGCAGCGACGAGCATGCTGTCCGGGCGTGTGCCATCACGTCGCTCATCGCGACCTGCCAGATGCACGGGCTCGACCCCGAGCTGTACTTGCAGGAGATCCTGACCGTGGCTCCGAGCTACCCGCTCCGTCGCATCCTCGACCTGAGTCCCAAGAACTGGGTCGCGACGCGACAACGCCTCATCGCCGAGGGGCGGCTCAAGTACCTGGACCTGGCTCGGATCACCGGCTCGCGGCTCGCCTTCCGCGACCGCTGATCGTGCGGCGTTGCCCGCTTCCGTCGCGCCCACAGCGCTCGTCGCGTCCGGAGCGGCCGAGTGGGGCGCGCGTCCTCTCCGCGCCGAGGTGCGTCGGCTCGTCGAGCCGGTGCTGTCGTCGCTTCGCCCCGCCACCGTCGAGTTCGTCTTGGCGGGGCGCCTTCGGGTCGCTTCGCTTCGGCGCGGCTTGTCCGCGCCTCCGGTCGGCGGCCGTTCGCCCACCTCCTCCGCGAACGGCTGGGCGGCGGTCTTGCGGCGCCGCACGCCGGCGGCCTCGGCAACTCCCGCGCGCTCCTGCTGCGAGGCCGCGCGACGCGGGCGCCCCTTCGCGCGGGCGGGGGCGTCCTCGCGGCCCTGCCACGCGACATGCGGCGCCGACAGCTTCAGCACCGCCGTCGTCAGGCTCGGGACTTCGGCGCCTGCGTCCCCGCTCCGTCGCTTCGTCATCGCATCGCGACTCTACGCACGTGGCCGCCCTCCACAAGCACGCTTCAGAACGCGCTCTGCGGAGCGGCTACGCCGCGATCGAGCCTGGCGCAGATCTACCAGCACCGGGCGCTCGCGCTGTGGCAGAGCATGGTCGCCGAGCTCCCGCCGGGGCACCCCGTGCGCCCGACGGCGGAGGAGAGCGCCGCGGCGCTGGGCCGCATCACGCCGGCGCGGATGCTGGTGGGGCAGGCGCGCAGGCGCAGGCTCCAGGGGCCGTCGCATGGCGATTGTGGGGCGGCGCGCGTTCATCGCGCAGGTCACCGTGGGGGCTGGCCTCGTGGTGCTCGGCGGGTGCGGCGGCGCGCCCGGGGCGGGGGGCGCGCCTGCGGGGGCGAGGGAGGCGCTTGGGGAAGCGAAGGGCGCGCCCGCGGGGGCAAAGGCCGCCCCTCCGGCGCTGGCCGTGGCGGCGGCGCCCGGCATCGAGGCCGCGCTGCAGGGCGGCGTGCTCGAGCTCAGCTACCGGTACCCGAGGGCTCTCGGCGAGCGGATCGACGCCGCCCCGTGGGCTGCCACGCTGGTGGTCGCCATCCACCCCGAGTCGGCGTCCCCCGCCTCCCGGAGCCTCGCGAGCGGGGCGCTCCGCACCGAGGCTCCCGTGCTGGATCAGGGGATGTTCCGCGCCGCGGCCGAGGTCGATCTGGCGGTCTTCTTTGGGCTCCGTGCGCCGTTCGTCCGCTACGTCCATGCGTCGTTTCTTCACCTCCGGTCCGAGGTGCTGCGCGTCGCGGTCGGGTGAGCCATGAGGGGAGCGCCGCGAGCTTTCGCTCATTGGAGCGGCGTTATCACCTTCCCGGAGTTGAGGATGCCGTCCAGCGAACGGCAGCACCCGCACGCGACCCGACGTGGGAACCGATGGCGTTCGGGTTCGGTGCCGCGTAGCTGGGCACCGATCTACCCCATGGTGTTGGACAGCGTTTGGGCCTTGCGGCGCAGAGCCGATCCGTGAGATTTTTTGGTGCGCAAAACTACAGAAGGCAACGGTGTAGACAGACCTGGTCCGGCGGCTTCGGTTGACCAACCGACTGATCGTTAGGCGCGCCCAGAGCAGACCTGTAAGACACCGAGCACGTCAATGAAGTACATATTCAATACTCAGTTCCTCAAAGTTCAGCCGCCCGCAACGTCCTTCGGAGATGCCTGGGAACTGCTCTGCCTTGACCTTCTCCGAGCTTCCGATCCGGACGGCGACTACCTTCACCTGATGCCTCCAGATCGTGGTATCGACATACTCCACAAGAGCGCGGCCGAGGCTTATCAATGCAAGTCAGACGAGCGCGGTGCGCTCGGTACCATTCCCGCAGCTCCTACAGTCGAATCGCTTCGCACAGCCGTCGAGCACTGGAACACATTTGAGTGGCTCCAATACCGGTTGGCGACTAACGCCGAATACACCGGGAGGGGTGTCGAGGAGATCCTCAAGGTTGCCGAGGAACTCGGTGTTGGTAAGCGCTCGATCCTGTTTCTCGGTCCAGATTACTGGTCCGAGCTGTGCGACCAGCACCTTTCCAAGGTACAGAGCAGATTGGATTATCGACTCTTTTTCACCGAGGAACAGACCATCGATGCGTTTCGCAAGGCTCGGTACTTTGAGCACAAGGTCAAGGAATACGAACGACTTATTAAGGATAAGGGCTACGTACTGGACCTGGCAAACAACCGCACACCTGTCCGACTTCAAATCCCGTTCTCCCTGGACCTAACGGTTGAGCACTGCCTTGACGTTGCGATGTCGCTTCTCGGGCTGACGCTGCGGAGAGAGGAATACGCGGACCTGCGAACCTCTGCCAGTCCAAGTATATCAATCACCATCGACAGGGTTTCTCAGGATTTTAGCAAGAAGTTGGCCGAGTACACAGACGAGGAGCGCCAGAAGCTGAGCCTATGGATCACCATCGTCTGGAGCGACGAACTCTCGTCCGATACGAAGCGCAGCACTCGCGAAATGCATGAATTTGTCACCGGTCTACGGGATGTCAACATTGATTATGTCGACCGGAGAGCCATGACGATTCGACGTTTCGAGCGTTCTCTAGAGGAAACCATGTGGACGGCAGTACTTGGAGTTCCTAGTGTTACCATGCGAGGAGGCGCCTAACCAAAAATTGGTGCTGACGGCGAGGTGTGCCCCGCCGCAGCACCATTTTACGTTCAAATGCCGCCTCATGTCACACCTCCTGAGTAACTTCAACAAGGCCCCGCAGAGTCGGCTCCTCTTCGCCACAACCTCTTCTCGAACGCTGGCGCGATTGACGTGCACGCGCATCTCGAGCAGTCATATCAATACCAATATTTCAACAGATTTCACTCGGGACCACCGTCTTCAGCTCTGAGTCGCTTCGAGTCTCTCGGTCACCTCGCGTTGGTAACACATTTAGATTTTAGGCGTGCTGTACCAGTACTGGAGGTTTGATAATGTCTCTCCATCACTATCTTCCGGCCACGTACTTGGCGTGCTTCTCTGCGGACGAGGCAACGATTCCGAGGCGGGACCGTATGCTCGTAGTGGGGGACAAGCAGCACATGACTACTTTCCGTGCCCCGGCGTCACGGCTTGCTGCCGAAAAGAACCTCTATACTATAGAGTCTGAGACGGCCTATCGTGATTTTGTAGATGCTACTTGGGCGCCCTACGAGGGTGGGCTCGCCGAAGCAATCTCGGCTCTTGTTTCCGGTACGATAACGGCTCGTGCCTGGACGCGCATTCTCGTGCCGTTTGCTGCGGCCATGCTCGTGCGAGGAGTCGATTTTAAGCATCGGTTTTCATCTAGGCTTCGAGACTGGCCCGAGGAGCAGCGCTCTAACGACAACATTAATTACGGGCGACTGCTTGAGTTGCAACGCATTCTCGCCTCGGTGCTCGCCGCCGAATGGCACGTTTTTGCGGCGGATGGTCCGGGAGATCTAATCCTCAGTGACATAGGATTCGTCGCCTCCGGTGATAGGGATGGTTCCTTGGGCATTGCCATTCCGCTCGGCCCTCGGCACGTGCTCAGGATCCATCCCTGTCAGACGCGTGCGATCTTGCGGTATGACGGCTCTGAGTGGATCCCGCTGATCAAGCGAACTGCCCTCAGTCCATATTCACACATTCAGCTCGGTCAGGTACTCGCCTCGAGTGCCGCTCGTTTTATTTACGGATCCGACGAAGCGACAGTTTCTAGTTATCTGTCGACACTCCCACCGGATACGGTCGCCAAGCGCTTCGAAGAACGGGCTTCTGATCTATGGGAACCTGTGGAGCTTGGTTTCCTTGACTCCACACGCGCAAGGGTGCACGAGTTCACCTGGCACCGTCTTGTCAGCATGCTGGAAGCCGACGACCCGCGGACCGCAAGTTTTCACAACCTCGACTTCGAGGTGCTTCAGCGTGGCTGGTGCCCCCCGATGTACTTCCCGACCAACCTGCCCGAATTCGAACCCGGTCTGGCCGTCGTCGGAC
This sequence comes from Sorangium sp. So ce119, assembly GCF_051524405.1. Taxonomy (NCBI): domain Bacteria; kingdom Pseudomonadati; phylum Myxococcota; order Polyangiales; family Polyangiaceae; genus Sorangium; species Sorangium sp. So ce119. Next base: position 3,378,709 of record NZ_CP150310.1, read on the forward strand.
GAGAAATCCTGGTGCACTTGTACGACGTCTCACAAGAAGAGGTCGACTCCGAGGTTGATAAGATGATGGGCATGCCAGCGGCGGAAGCCGGAGAGCAGAGTGACGGCTAACTTGTGACCCCTACCCAGGGCCTTTCTCTTTCCGGCGCGTCGCTTGGGCGCGTTCTCTGCCACCGCGTCACGCGCCGGCGAACTTCCCGGCCGCCCGCGCTCGCCCCCAAGTATCCGTTCGGCAGAGCGCATCCTGACGCCGAGCAGGCCAGGGACATAGGCTTGCCGTGCGATGCGAGAGCGACGGCAGGACGCCGGCAAGGGCGGCGAGACCGGGCTGAGGAATCCCGCAGCGGCGGCCGATCAGCGCGCGGCCAGTGAGGCGGGCGTGCGAAGGCGGCGCCCCGGCAAGCCGAGCGCATCGACCGCCGAGCCCGAGTCCCGCAAGCGGCGCGCCGCGACCGAGGTTGGACAGGCGCCGCCTCGCCAACGGGAGTGCCCGCTCTTGTGCCAGCGCGCCACCCGGTCGCGCCAGATACGTGTGCTCTCGTCCATCGACACCTCCGGCGCGGGTTTCTACGCAGCGCAGAGGCTCGACGACAGCATGCGGGTCACCGAACGCGTACCGGCATGATCGACCCTGACGAGCTCGACGCCATCGCAGACGCTGTTCTCGCGGAGGAGGACGAGACCTTCGCCCTGTCCATCGCCCCCGGTCTCGTGCTGGAGCTCGCCGATGACAGCTGCGGCCTGTTCGCCGCGACCTGGCGGTCCGGATCATGGTGGCGGGAGTCGAGGTCGGGGAGGCGTGATGCCTCGCGGCAGGCGGGAGCGGCGGCACTCACGTACACCCACAATGGAACGACCCGGGGCCGCTCGCCGGGAGCACGGCCGGCCGGGCGCCCCCTGCCGGGGGGACCAAAGACGGCCTCCTCTTGACACGGAACGGTATCTCCGCTGGCCTCCTAGAGTAGAGTAGCCGTGGGGTTAAATAGTACGATAGTTACAACGTAAAAACAGCTGAGGTAGGACATGTCTGCATTGCGTCTACTGCAGTGGATCGAGCAGGAGCGATGGTCGGCAATTCAGAGCATGATAGCCGAGAAAACACCAGAAGGTATACATCTCGACTTCAAACGCTCGCAAGACAACGGCCGAGGCCCTTCGCTAGGAGAAGATGATCACAAGAACCTAGCAAAGTCAATGTCCGCATTCGCAAACACGGATGGCGGAATTGTTATATTCGGAATTCAGACATTGAGAACAAGCGATGGCGACCGGGCCGATCAGATATGCGCGATCGATTCCGTTGAACGATTCGCAAAACTGGTTCGTGATAGGCTAGACGACATCTGCGATCCCAAGATCATGAACGTGCGCGTCGATCCCATAAAAGATCCCGACAGCAACGGCTCTGGTGTTGTGATGATCTACGTGCCGCCAGGTTCTGCAGGGCCTCATCGATCAAGATCAAAACGCGCCCCCGACTTCTATATGCGCACTGAGTTGGGAGCGACGCCCATGCCATATACGGTATTGGCTGCGCTATTTGGCCGCCCTCCGTCCCCTAGACTCGCAGTCCAAATATCACAAACTCGGCTAACGCATCTCGGTATCTGGCTGGTAAACCGGGGCAGCGGTGCAGCTCGATCACCGTACATTCGCATCGAGATCTGGAGACACTCCGACAGGGTTCGGCTCAGCGCCGAAAATCAAGCGGTCGGCTGGTACCGCGACGATGCCCGTTCTATGGACGGATCGACTTCGCTGGGATTCTATATGGATCAAAATCGATCTTTCTATCCACAATACGAAAAACACGTGGTGGATATCTGCGGAAACGACGATTCCATCGGAGGCTACACGACTATCAAGGGCCTTATTTTTTGCGAGAACGCTCCGCCTATCGAGTTTGAGAGTCCCGTGTCTACTATTCGACCGCATGTGTGCCTGCCAGAGGAGTAAATGGAGACTAACGGGTCAAGAAGCGGTCCACAGGACGGTTCGAGATGAAGACTTCCACATGAGCTCGCCTACGGCGGTCCCGGACTGTTCGCCGCGACCTGGCGGGCCGGGTCATGATGGCGGGCGGTCGAGACCGGGGAGGCGTGATGCCTCGCCTCGCGGCAGGCGTGCCCCGTGCCTGCGGCAGGCGCATCCTGGGACCCATGTACAGCCACAGCGGAATGGTCAGGAGCCGCTCGCCGGGAGCACGGTGCCCGGACGCCGTCCTGACGCGGAAAGAGGCTCGGATGGTCTCGCAGAGCATTGGCCTCGCAGGGGGCGGCCTCGCATAGTCGGAGCTCCACCGCGGGCACCAGGCCGACGGGGCGCTCTCGTCGCCATCGCTTCCGCCTTCGCGCTGGGAACAGGTAGCCGGCCCGACGGACGATCACGATGGCGTTGGCTGGGCGGTCATGGAAGCGCGGCGGATCCATCGACGGCGGCGGCGAGGGCTGCGCGGGACCGTCGGCGCGTAGCTTTCAGGTACGCGTTCTGCGGACCCCATCCTGTCTTCGAGCCTCTGCGCCGCTTAGAAACCGGCGCCGGAGGTATCGATGGACGAGAGCACACGCACCTGGCGCGACCGCGTGGCGCGCTGGCACAAGAGCGGGCACTCCGCCCGCGTGTTCGCGGAGCAGGAGGGGGTCAACGCCGGCACGCTGTACTCGTGGAGCCGCCGACTGGGCATGAAGCGGAGCGACTACCGGCAGCGCTCGGAGAAGGCGACGCTGCCCACGTTGCTCCCGGTGGTGGTCGCCCCGTCGGGCGCTGCGGCCTGCCCTTCGGGCGCGGCGCTGGAGATCGTCTTCCCAGACGGCGCGGTCGTGCGCGTACCACCGACGTTCGACGAGGAGACATTGGCGCGCGTTGTTCGAGCGCTCGGGGGTATGCGATGATCCCGGGCCGCGTCTCGATCTACGTTGCCACCGAGCCGCTCGACCTGCGCCGGTCGTTCGATGGCCTCGCTGCTGTCGTGCGGGAAGTGCTACGGGAGGACCCGCTCTCCGGAGCGCTGTTTCTCTTTTTCAACAGGGCAGCTGACCGCTGCAAGGCCCTGTGGTGGGACCGCAGCGGGTACTGTCTTCTCTACAAAAGGCTAGAGCGCGGAACGTTTCGAGTCCCGCGCGCAATCACACCGGGTGGCACGAGCGTCATCATCGACGCCGCCGAGCTCGCGAAGATCCTGGAGGGCATCGCGCTTGCGCCCTCGAAGCTGCGGCGAGAGGTCCGCCTCGCTGAGGCTGCACCCCCTCCAGCCCCCTGATCCTACCTGATAGCACTGCATTCTCGCGGGCAGCACCCATGGTTGCATTCCCGCGAGACGCTGTAACTTTCCTCAACAAGCCCCTTCAAAAAGCAGGAGCTCACGAGTACTTACCGCCCCGTGAGCAAGCCGGTCGAAGAGCAGATTCGCGAGCTCAAGGACAAACTCGCGCGCGCTGCCCACGAGCGGGACGAGTACCGCAAGCTCTACGAGCTCGCCAGCATCGAGCTGGAGCGGCTTCGCCGGCACATCTTCGGCCAGAAGGCCGAGCACGTCGACCCCGGGCAGATGCAGCTCGCGTTCGACGCGATCGTACAGATGCTCGCGGGCGCCGGTGCGCAGCCGGACGCGGGCGCGACCGGCTCGCCGGAAGGCCGCGATGACGCCACGCCGAACGGCTCTTCCGGCGGCGGGGACAAGGGGCGCCAGGCCCGCCCGCACGGGCGGCAACGCCTGCCCGAGCATCTGCCTGTCGAGCGGATCGAGCTGTTGCCGCCGGAGGCGCAGGATGAGCGCGCGACCGCGCTCGTCCGCGTCGGCGAGGAGGTGTCGGAGACGCTGGAGTGGCGGCCCGCGAGCTTCGTGCGGCTGCAGATCGTGAGGCCGAAGTTCGCGGTCAAAGGTGAGCCCGAGCAAGGCATCACGATCGCCGACGTCCCCGACAGCCCCATCCCGCGCTGTCTCGCCGGTCCGGGTTTGCTCGCGCACGTGCTGGTGAGCAAGTACGCGGATCACTTGCCGCTTCACCGGCAGGAGAAGATGTTCGAGCGCTGGGGCCTTCACCTCTCGCGCTCGACGCTGTGCGGTTGGGTCGAATCGTGCGCCGACAAGCTCGCGATCCTCGTCGGGGCGATGGCCAAGGACGCCCTGAACGCGCACTGCATCGCCATCGATGCCACCGGCGTGCTGGTGCAAGCAAAGGAAAGGTGCCGGCGGGGCCACTTCTGGGTCCTGGTGGCGGACCGAGATCACGTCCTGTTCCGGTTCACGCCCCATCACAACCAGGATGGCCCCAAGGAGTTCCTTCGGGGCTACAAGGGCTATGTCCAGGCCGACGCCTCCAACGTCTACGAGCAGCTCTTCCGCACCGAGCAGGTGACCGAGGTCGGTTGCTGGGCCCATAGCCGGCGGAAGTTCTTCGAAGCGATGACCTCCGACCGGGAGCGCGCGACAGTCGCCATCGGCTTCATTCGCAAGCTCTACGCGATCGACAAGGCGACCAAGGAGCTGCCTCCGAGCCGCCGGACCGAGAAGCGCCGGACGGATGCCGAGCCCGTGCTCGTGGCCTTCCGCGCCTGGCTTGAGACAGAGGACGTGCTCGTCCTGCCGAAAAGCCCCATCGCCGGGGCCATCGGCTACGCGCTCAATCAGTGGACCGCGCTCACTCGCTTCCTTGAGGATGGTCGGCTCCGCCTGGACAACAATCGGAGCGAGCTTGAGCTCCGCCGCGAAGCCGTCGGCAGGAAGAACTGGCTCTTCGTGGGCAGCAAGGACGGCGCCGAGTGGAACGCCACTATCGTGTCGCTCATTGCCTCCTGTGGGCTGAACGGCATCGAGCCCTGGGCCTACCTGCGCGACGTGTTGATCCTGCTGCGAACCTGGCCTCCCGAGCGGCTCATCGAGCTCGCTCCCAAGTCCTGGAAGCAGACCCTCGAGAACACTGACGCTCGGCAGCAGCTCGCGGCCAGTCCGTGGCCTCGGGCGCCGGCCGCGGCCGCCAGCTGATCGCTCCCCGGCCTCGCCGTCCGCTGCCGCAGGCACCGGCGCCCCCTTGCCGGCCGCCGGACTCGCCGCTCGCCGGCGTTGCTGCGCTGGTGCCGCCTCTTCGGCGCTCGCTCGGCCGACGCGTGGCCTCCGGCGCCTCGTCGACGACTCGGGGTCGGCAGTGGCATCGGCGGCACGCGGCTTCGCTGCCGTGCGCCTGCGGGCGACCTGCACGCGGGCGGGGAGATCGGCATCGACCGCCGCTTTACCCGCTCGCTGCTGCGCCCAACCACCCTTCGCCGCAGGCCGCTCTTGCTCTCGCATCGCGTCGCGAATCTACGGCGACGGCACGCACCTCGCGAGGATGGGGTCTACAGGACGGATACGCTTTCAGCGCCACCAGTACAGCTGCTTCAGATTGTACCCCTCGCGCCGCGCGTAAGCCAGCTGCCGAGGGACGGCGTGCTCCCGGCGACGGTAGGCCTTCTCGTGGTACTTCCTTGCCAGGTGGACGGCGATGCCGATCAGCCAGCGCTGGAGGACGCGCCTCGGGTGTAGCCTCGGTTCAGGCCGGTAGCGGCCCTCACGGACGGCCACGACGGCGCCGATGAGGCACTCCTGGAGCACGTCGTCGCGGTCGCGCACGGGCACGCCGCAGTTCGCCAGCACCGCGCGCAGCAGCTTGCTCTCGGCGAGGATCACCTCAGGCTTCACCTCGGTCGGCGGTGTTGTCGGCGCGGCGGGCGGGCGCTTGGCTCCCCTCCGCCGCTTGCTCACCCCGCCCGCGCGCGGTCGGCCGGGTCGGCGGGCGTCGAGGTGCTGCCGGGCTCACTGGGCGACCAGGGCGGGCATTCGGCCCGATTATCGACCGGGACGTGGCTCACCCTACCGGTACCGGCGGCAAGCCGAGGAACTGCCCGGTTAGTGCACGAGCGACCCTGGCCACCAGTTCGTTCCCGAACGCGACGGCGCGGCTCAGGCTGCTGCAAGCTCGGTAACCACCGCAGCCCATGACGACGCCTTCGTCGGCGAGAATTCCCCGAAGGCGGAGGTTGGCCCGGGTTGGGGCCATGCCCCTCGAGCGGGGCCATCCGCGTTCATGCCCCCTAACCTCGGCGCATGTGACGGATCGCGACGGATCCATGACGAAGCCATGAGGACATACATTGAACTTGTCCACATTGGACTACAGAGGCGTGCTTCTCGGTCGGACCGGCGGGAGGCTGCAGCGTCGGCCGGTTGCACGCGGTTGCTCGCGATCGAGTGACCGCCGCGCCGCCACCGGCGGCCGCGCCCTCCACTTACATGCAAGGAGACCCTAGTGCCCTTTGCTGTCGAAGCCGTATCGTGGGCGGGCGATCGCCACGGCGAGGGTGGCCGCAGGAGGAACAGCAGTGGCAGGAACGATCGGCGACGAGCTCAGGCGATACTTCCGTGAAGGCATGATGCAGAAGGAGTTTGCCATAGCGTGGCTCGAGGCCTGGAAGAAAAATCACCCCGGAGATGACAGCTGGAGCATCGATACGGCAGAGTCGCGCCTGAGCTCGTGCCTCCGAGGTCGGGTCGACGGAGTGAAATTTTTCCTAGGCGACCGGAAACGAAGGGACACGACGTTCGAGGTGCTCGGCGCTCCGGCTGCTGCTCGGGATCGACTAACAGGCCTGGCCGAGATGCTCCTCGCCGAGCGTCCGATCCGCCTCGTGGTGGATGCGACGCGAGGTCCCCAAGAGGGAGCGCGCGCGGAGAGCATGTTCAAGGCCATCAGAGAATATGTTCTCGGTGAAGCCGCGGTCTTTCCGACGCTCCTAATCGTGACGGAGGCTCAGCACGAACGCCTACCGTTCTCGTTTCATGAATTCATAAAAGTTGGGCTCACCGTCGAGCCGGCGCGGGATACACACTCGGCGCGCGCGAGGGTCGACGAGCTTGCTGCTCGTGGCGCCCTGATCGTTGCACCGTACCCGATCCCAGATATCTCGCGTTGGATAGCGATCCGGTTCGACGAGCCGATCGCGCTCGATCCGCCGAACGGCCTCCTGATCGCTCGCCAAGGGGGAATGTTGCCCGGGCTCCCGGAGGTGAACCGGCCCCTGTCGAAGATCGCTGAGGAGGAACCTTCGTCCGCAAAACTCCCGACGAACGATCCCATACAGCTGCGGACACTGATGAGCAAGCTCGCCGCCGGAGACGTGCTGAAGAGCAGCGACTGGGGCAGCCATAGCTACCGGAACGCAGAAAGCTCCGTGCCACCCGGCCGGCGTCTCTCCTGGGCACGGCAGCTCGGGATCGAGGCGGCGGCGACCGTCCAGGAATGGGCGGCCGAGCTCCCGAAGCGGATCGCGCCAGTGCCCATCTTGGAAGGGGAGACGTGGCTCGACAGGGCGCGATGGCTTGCGAGCTTCTCGGGCGCGCCTGCGGCGATCGTGACCGAGAAGGGAGTGCTGGCGATCAACATACCCGGGCCGGTGCGCGCCGAGCTTGCCGCGCTTGGCAAGGTGGAGGTCGAGAACGTCACTGCGGTGCGACGACGCACGATCGAGCAACTGCTGCGCGAGGCCGTGTCGATGACGGAGGACGACCTGCTTGACGACCCGTTCCTGGAGGCCCTCGCAGCGCGCCACGCCACGGACGACATGGATCGCGAGATCGTGGAGCTCGCGCGAAGGGCGTTGCTGTTCTCCACGAGGTTCCCTCCGGCGCCGGCCCCCCCGGTCGAAGATTGGCGCGGCGCCCTGACCACGTTGCTCGACGAGACGGAGCTCGAAGCGCGCTTGCGGCTGCGCTTGCCCGTTGACACGGATGAGCGGCCCGCGCGTCCAGGGCTGTACCTCGCGTCGACCACACCTAATGAAGAGACCCCTTGGACGCGCTGCCGTAGTCCGTTGTCCGACGTTATCGTACGGCGGGACCAACCGCTGGTCGTGATGCGCCCTGAATCGGTCAAGAGAATCGCGGTTCCCGAGTTGACTGGCGCGCCCGAGAGCTGGCTCACTCAGCTTCTCCAACAGCTGGCATGGTCCCCAGAGCGCCGGACGCAGCCTTGGGCGTGGCCTAGCGTGCCCCCCGCGGCCGACCCAACGTCGCCGCCGTGGAGCGAAGCGACACCGATTCCGAGCCGAAGCCTCCCTGTTCTGGGGGAGAGGGAACGGTTCGTGATACCCACACAGCATTGGTATGATGCCGATCGAGAACTCGCGTTCGTCATCGGCGCGCTGCGGTCGGCCCTGGTGTGCGCGACGGCACTCCCGCTGCCAGGCGGTAGACTGCTGCTTCACCTCGGGCAAGGTCTGTTTGTCGAGGTACATCTCCGCGCTCATGCATCGGCGCAAGGCGAGCGGACGACAGGGAGCCTCGTGCAGAAGCTGGCGATCCGCGACGGCAAGTTCTGCCTTGCGCACCTCAAAGAGCGGGTCGATATGCACATCGCTGTCACGTCCGGTTACGTGAGCGCCGAATCGACCATCGGCGTTCTCGCGCCGTGCGGTGTGCACCTGTCCGGCCGCGGCATGCGCGCCGATCTAGTCTTCCGCTGGTCGCCGCTCTATGCGGGGCATGTCGCGCTCCCGACGCTCGCGGCCGCAGCGGGACAGCACGCTCTTGAGGTGGAGCGCCGCGACGATGACGATGATTGACGACGGAAGGGCGAGATGCTTTTTCTTCGGGCGTGCCAGCCACAACTGAACGGAGCGTCCTTCTCGATCGCGACGGCAGGGCGCCCTTTCACCGCTGCGCACGTTTCCCTAGAGGATCTCTCGGGCAAAGCGCGCCGCCGTTCAGCGGCCGATACGCGCGAGCGCAGCGGGGCGCGTCCTGCGGGCAACGGGGCCTGGTCAGCCGGAGCTGGGCCGAGACCGAAGGGATCGCGCGCCTCGACGGGTCCGTGGGGGACGGCGCCTGCTGGTCGGCGATGCGGTGCGGGGCCGCGAAGGTCGCCTCCCGGCGGCGGTAGGCCATATAAGGCCTTCTGGTGGTACTTCCCGGCCCGGTGCACGGCGATGCCGACCAGCCAGCGTTGGAGGATGCGCGTCGGATCCAGCCCGGGCTCCGGCCGGCATCTGCCCTCGCGGACGGCCACGACCGCGCCGATGAGGCACTCCTGGAGCACGTCGTCGCGATCGGCGGCGGCCACGTCGCACCTGGCCAGCATGGCGCGGATCTGGCCGCGCTCGACGAGGATCGCCTCGGGCGCGATCGTGGTCGGCGGCAGCTTCTTCGGCGCGGCAGAGGCGGGCGCTTGGCCCCTTCCGCCGCGTGCTCACCCAGCCCTCCCGCATCCAGCCGGGCCGGCGGGCGCCGAGGAGAGGTTCTGCCGGGCTCAGCGGGCGTCCGAGCCTTGCATTCCGCGCTTATGCCGGGGCAGAGAGAGGGCGTCAAGCTGGAGGATGCCGACGGTTTACGTGCTCCCGAGGACGCGGCGTGTCCAGCGCGGGAAACGCGACGATAGCCACGGCGCAGAAGGCGAAAGTACACGTACAAGACCAGGGCGGAGCGGAAGGACGTGGAGCTAACGGCGAGGATCGTTGCCGTTCACCGGCAAGCGAAGTGGCTCTCCCGCTCCCTCGCTGACGAAGGAGGCGAGGTCGTCCACACGCACCGGCGCAGAGCACGATGGGCGACCGATCAGCTTGTACAGTCGTCAACGTCGGTGCCCTCGGTATCGAGGACCTCGTCCTGAGCCTGACGCGTTGGCTGCCGGCGGGACGGCGAGAGACGGGCTGGACGCGGGCTCGGGAGGTATGCGATACTCGGAGTTCCGTGGCGCTTCTACTTCTGCTGCACGCCAAGGTCGACGAGCCCGCCATCCGCCGGATCGCACAAGCCCTACGAGCAGCATGCAACGATGCGTGGATCGTCTCGAACGACGAGATCCGCAAGAAGGAGTCGTTCTTCTTAGCAGCGCGGCGATGCCTCAAAACGGCAAACCTCGTCGTGCCGTGCCTCTCCTTCGAAGCAGCGAAAAGACACGGTTTCGGAGACCGCCAAGCGCCGCGCGCCCGGCAGTTTACGGAGCGCGAGAAGAGAATTCTCCCGATCCGGCTGGAGAAATTCGATCTGAGTCGATTTTTCAATGAGCTCGACCCGGTCGATATTCTCCCCAGTGAGCCAGCCTTCCAACACGGAATCAAGGAGCTCGTACGCTCGGTCACGGCACACCCGGTGAGGCGCAGAACCGAGGCCTCGGTCGGTCCCAGATATGCGTCTCCACCCGCAGAGGGCGCCGCGCTGTCCGAGGCTGCGCTGGATGCTGCTCCCATGCCCGCGGACGCCGCGGCGTCGTCGGCGACGGGCCCCGTCGATGTCTTCATCTCCTACGCCGCCGAGGATGATTCGTTCCTCCGTGAGCTGGAGAAGGGTCTCGCCCTATTGCAGCGCAATCGCATCGTCCGTGCATGGCACAGAGGTCTGCTTGGAGCCGGGGAAGAGCGGGATCCAGCGGTCGCAGCCAAGATCGAGGCGGCGCAGGTCATCCTGCTCCTGATCAGCAGAGACTTCCTCGCTTCAGACGATTGCTACGAGAGAGAAGTGGGGCACGCCCTCGAGTCCCGCAGCGCCCGGCAGGTGCGCGTCATCCCCATCCTGCTTCGGGCCTGCGATTGGAAGAGGGGCGCGTTCGGGCGCCTCGCCCCGCTGCCCGCGGGCGGGAAGCCGGTGACGAGCTGGTCCAACCACGACGAGGCCTGGCAGGACATCGTTAACGGCATCCGTTGCACCGTCGAGGAACTCGGCGCCACGCCGGCGAGCGCAGCGATCACTACAGATACCGAGCCAACCGCCGCCGTCGGGCTCATGCCGCGTTACCCCGACGAGCAGACCCGCCTGCTCAGCCTGCAGATAGAGGAGGCGTTGGCCCGGAGAGCGAAGCTACAGCACCTCGGGCTCAGCGCCGCCCAGGTGAACCAGGAAATCGTCAGCTTGAAGCGGCAGATACGTGACGGAGGTCAGCTCCGAGCCGGCGACACGCTCGATGACGGCCGCTATCTGCTGCTCGAGCTGATCGGGCGTGGCGGCTTCGCGTTCGTGTGGAAGGCGCACGATCGCGAGCAGAACGACACCGTTGCGGTCAAGGTCCTGCACGCCAACCTCGCCGGAGATCCGCTCCGGCGCGACCGCTTCTTCCGGGGCGCGCGCATCATGGCGGAGCTGGATCACCCGGCCGTCGTCCGCATCCTGAGGCCTCACAGCGAGGATAACGGCTGGTACTACTTCGTGATGGAGTTCGTGCCAGGCGGTGACCTCCGCCACACGGTGCTCAAGAACCTGCCGCTGGACCGGGTGGTCCCCATCATCTTGCGCGTTGGCGAGGCGCTGGCGCTGGCCCACACCAAAGGCATCTTTCACCGCGACATCAAGCCAGCGAACATCCTCCTGGACAACGCCGATGAGCCGAAACTGACAGATTTCGATCTCGTGGCGGTCGGTGATACCACGGGCGGCACGAGGACCGGCGCGCTCGGCACATTCCTCTATGCGGCGCCTGAGATGCTGCAGCATCCACATGAAGCCGACGCGAGGGCTGACGTCTTCGGGCTCGGCATGACTGCCATATTTTGCTTGTACGGTAAGGATTTGCCGCAGTCCGTCCTGCGCTATCCAGAGGACGTGCTCAAGCGCTTGCCGTGTAGCAGCGCGGTCCGGGAAGTCCTGCAGAAAGCGATCGAGTGGAGCGAAGATCGGCGCTTTCCTGACGCTGGAACGTTCTGCGCTGCCTTGGGCTCTGCACATCAATCTGCGGCGATGCCGCTGCCCGAGTCTCCGATACCCCTCCGGGGGACAGAATCATCGCGCAGCACGTCGTCGTCACCCGGCGGCTTGAGCCCGAAGCACACCTTCGCGGGCTTCGTCGTGGGCCCCTCGAACCAGCTGGCGCACGCGGCCGCGATCGCGGCCGCGGGCGGCGGGGGGCGCCGCTATAACCCGCTCTTCATCCACGCCAGGACGGGTCTCGGCAAGACGCACCTCATCCATGCCATCGCCCACCGCGTCTTCGAGGGCAGGCCGGACGCGCGGATCATCTACGTCTCGGCCGAGAAGTTCACGAACGACTTCATCACGGCCATCCAGCACCACCGGATGGACGAGTTCCGCGCGAGGTACAGGTCGAACTGCGACGTGTTGCTCGTCGACGACATCCAGTTCCTGGCCGGGCGCGAGCAGACGCAGGATGAGTTCTTCCACACCTTCAACGCGCTCCACGCGCTCGATCGGCAGATCGTGATAACAAGCAACGAATATCCACAGAAACTTGAACGTATCGATGAATGGCTCGTGTCCCGGTTCTCCGGGGGTCTCGTCGCCGACATTCAGATGCCCGAGCTCGAGACGCGTGTGGCCATCATCCGTAAGGAGGCGGCGCTCGAGGGTATGGACGTGACCGACGACGTCGCGCTCTACCTCGCCCAGACGATCCGGTCGAGCGTTCGAGAGATCGAGGGGGCGCTTCGATATCTTGCAGCCGGATTATCGCTTTCAGGGCGCAAGCTCGATCTGCCGACGACACGCGAGCTCATGAGGAGGCTTGAGCAAAAGTCCGGTTGAGAGCGGCCGCAGGGGACGGCAGCCTCGCCGCTTCCGCTGACCGTTATTCGCAAGCCGGAGCAACTGCTGGGCGGGTTGGGATGCCGCGAGGCTCTGCGAGACGTGTTGCGGCAGGCGATCGCGTGGGACCCGGGAGAGCGCCCAGCCGATGCCGGAGCCTGGCCGATGAAGGGCTCGACCATGCTCGCCACCCTCCAGCGCCTGGGCGTAGTGCCGTCCTTCAGCCGCCCTCGCGTCAGCGACGACAACCCCTACGCCGAGGCCCTCTTCCGCACCCTCAAGTACCGGCCCGAGTCCCCACGCCGCCTGTTCGCCACGGTGGAACAGGCGAGCCATTGGGTAGAGCGCTTCGTCGCCTGGTACAATGGCGAGCACCTGCACAGCAGCATCCGCTTCGTCACGCCGGAAGACCGCCACCGCGGTCGTGACAGCGCGCTGCTCGCCGCCCGCCACGCCCTCTACGAGCGCGCTCGCCGCAGGACGCCCCGGCGCTGGACCGGCCAGACACGCAACTGGACGCCATCGGCCCCGTGACCCTCAACCCCCACACGCACGAGGCTCAAGCACTCACAACGAGGTGACCGAATCAACGGACAACTATCTTGACACCCGCCGACCTCGGCCTCCGCTCGCTGACCGTCGAAGAGGCGGCCGATGTCTACGAGGTCATCCGCCTGCGTTACCAGCGCGGGGCGATGATCCTGACGTCCAATCGCGCCGTCGAGGAGTTCGGCGGCCTGTTCGGCGACCCGCTGCTCGCCAGCGCGGCCATGGCCGGCTCCTCCACGACGCCTACGTCCTCGTCCTCGAGGGCGACTCGTACCGCAACCCTCCCCCGGGCCGGCGACGCCGGGCGGCGGAGGCATCGAAGGAGAGCAAGACATGAGCACGTCGAGCGGATGGCAGGATCCGCTTGGCCGACCCCGAGCGTCGCTCGCCCGGGTCGTGATCGCGGAGCTGACGGCGCTCGCGATCACAGGATCCGCTTGGCCGACCCAGGCGCGATCCATGAGGCCGAGCTATGACAATGGCGGCGCTCCGAGAGGAACGTGCCGGTCCGGTTCCAGAAGCTCCGCGAAGCGATTTCTATCCTGCTGCCGACCCTTCAACAGGGTCGCCTGCCCAACCAGAACCAGCCTGGTTCTCTCTTCGGCGGTTATCGGGGCAAGCCGATCGGTCCGGAGGGATACGAGAAGCGCATCATGGCTCGGACGCTCAACGGAAACAACGTCTGGCGTGTCGAGCGGGGCCGCTTCGCCGACGTCGAACGTGAGGCGATCCAGTCGGAGGGCACGCACGCGCCGCGTGGACCCCACGGCTGCCTTCGCCCGGACTGTGCCTGCCGTCCCTGCTCGTTCTGCGGAGGATGCACTACACTGACGCCTCTCGGGGGCGGATGCACCTGCTGACGACCTCCAAAAAGGGAACGGCCAGGTCTGCGCACACCGGGGTACGCGCGCCTGGCCGTCGATTCGGCATGTTGGTTTAGACGAGGAACAACTCCCGTTCGGTGCCATCCGCGCTGCGTAGCATCACCTTTCCTCCCTCTTCTTGAGCGGTGGTGAGCAGCGCGTCGTATACCGACAGTGCCCGTCGAATGACCTCCGTGAGGCTATCCGCCTCGCTCATCTCCCGAACTCGCTCGAGCCTTTCGCGGACTCGCTCGGGCAGTTCCAGGCTGAGCCGGACCTTGGCTTCTGTACTTGCCGGTCTCGGCATTTCTACCTCGATTGAGAGCAATCACGACGAGACCGCTGAGCGTCACAAGCGCTACTATGCCACACAGCCACCACACAGGGTTACCACTGCCTCCCTGCCTATCGAGCACAATCAAACCAGCAACGGTCGTCAGGCAGGCAGCGTCCTGCAAAGAGTCGGCGGCACGTAGTATCTTGGCGAGGATTCCTCCTCGATCCCTCAGCTCTTCGACGATCTCGATCTCGTTGTAAAATCTCTCGTAGTTGTCCTGAGCCCTACGCTTGATCTTGTCCGGCTCGTGCATAGCCAACCTCGCGCGAAAAGACTCGCGAAGTCAGCCGCACGAGCAACGCAGAAAGCACCGTCATGAGACGGAACTCCTTTCGTCGCTCCTGCGGAACATCAGCCGATCCTCCAAGCCGAGCTGCGTCCTCCGGAGTATCCTGTCCGAAGAACTAGGCACCATGCCTCTACCGTCTAAGTCCTATGCTATATACCCGGGTGAGGATCGACGGCTCCCCGGTGGAACAACTTGCGCTGTCCCGTATGGTGCACAGGTCCGAGACCTCTGCACCCAACACCTCAACCACACGAGGCGTAGTCTACGCATCGGATGCGTAGACGCAAGGTCGGATCGGCCGATTTTTGTCCCCGGCGTCAATTTTGCCGTGGACGAATTCTTTTGCAGACGTATCGGCTGCGACCGACGACGCGATGCGCGAACGCGTCAAGGGCTGGGTCGCATCTTGCCGGCTCGTGGAGCCCGCTTTCCCGCCCGGGGGAGATCCACCTCGGCCGCAGCGGGGTGCGTCGAGGGGACCACCGGCGAGTCCACCGCCGCGCGCAGTAGCTTGCTTCTGGGCGAGGATCACCTCAGGCGTCATCTTGGTCGGCGGTGTTGTCGGCGCGGCGGGCGGGCGCTTGGCCCCCCTCGCCGCTGCTCACCCAGTCACCCAGCCCTGCCGCGTTCCGCCGGGCCGGCGGGCATCGAGGAGCTGCCGGGCTCACCGGGCGACCAAGGCGCGGGTCCGGCCGGCTATCGGCCGCATTTGGCTCGCCCCTCCGGTGCCGGCGGCAGGCCGAGCAGCCGGCCGATCGCCTCGTGAACGAGGTGGGCCGCCACCTCGTCCCTAAGCGCGACGGCGTGGGTGAGCAGCGAGGCGACGACGACAGCCCCAGGCGACGGGTCGGCTGGCGCGAGCTCCCCCAGCCGACGGCTTGCCGCGAGCCGACGGCTTGCCGGTTGGGCCCGGGTCGGGGCCATGCCTTCCGAAGCGGGCGCGAACGGTGGTCTGGAGGCCCCAAAGCCGCGGCAGCAGCGACGGATCACGACGGTTCGGCATCACAAATCGTTGCCCAAGCTCGCGCGCCTTGACGGGCCCGTGGAGAGGCCGCACCTGCTGCTCGGCATTGCGGTGAGGGTCGCGAAGGCCACCTCCCGGCAGCCGTGAGTGTTGCTACCGGCGCCTGCCTGTTAAGTCCTCCGGTACGGGCGGAAGGCCGAGAAGCCGACCGATCGCCTCGTGCACGACCCGAGCCGCCATCTCGTCGCCGACTGCGACGGCACGGCTCAGGGTGCAGGCGAGCGAGGCGACCACGGCGGCCCGAGGCGACGGGTCGGCTTGCGGGAGCTCGCCAAGCTCAAGCGTCGGCGATTGGGCCCGGGCTGGGTCGATGCCGTCCGAACGGGTGCGATCGGTGGTCTGGTGCCCCCAGAATCCCGGGTGAGGTGACGGATCGCGACGGTTCGGCACCGCAAATTCGTTCCTCCAACAAAAAGATGGGTGGCACCCATCTCCCCGTGGACGTGCCTCCAACAAAAAGATGGGTCGTACCCATCTCCGCGGTGGAGAGGCCACCCTCCGCCCCCCCCGATACCCTGGCTCGCCGCTCTCGCCGGCGCTCCGGTGTGAGCAAGCCCACTCCATGTCGCCTGGCCTGCGCCTGTGGCCGTCGGTCGGACCCCCTCACCTGGCACACGACGGAGCCGGTCTGGCACGTACCAGGCCGATTCGTCGAAATTGACACACCGCGCGGCAGCCGGTGACCATGGTTCCATGGCGCGCACGGCTCCAGTTCCGAACATCCCCGCGATTCCTGGCATGAACCCGGGGACGTGGATCCTGGGCGGCGAGGGTGGTGGAGGTGGGGCCGGCGGGCGTGGAGGTCGGGGGAACGGGAGCGGGCAAGGAGCCGACGGCCAGGGCGGCGGCCAGGGCGCGCAAGGCGGCGGCAAGAACGCCGGCTCCTGCGGCCCGGGCAGCAACGGAGCCTGCCCGAGCCCGTCACACGGGCGCGGCGGAGGCACCTCGGCGGGAGATCCGGTCGACCCCGTGACGGGGCGGGTCTACACCGCGAAGGTCGCCGATCTCGCGCTGCCGGGGCCAATTCCGCTGGTCGTCGAGCGGAGCTACTCGTCGGAGACGCGTGACGTGGACCTCGGCCTCGGCTTCGGCTGGAGTCATTCGCTGGCCTGGAGCATCGAGGAGCGGAGAAGGACGCTGCGAGTGCTGGAGCCGAACGCCGCGCCGACGACGGCAGAGGTGCCCGAGCCGGAACACCCGGTCGCGCTGCCGTGCGGCCGGCTGACGCGCCGCGCGGCGGGCTACACGCTGGAGGCGGAAGGGCTCTTGTATGTGCTCGGCGAGCGGCAGGAGGGATCCTGGCTCTTGTCGCGCATCGTCGATCGGTACGGGAACGAGGTTCGCCTGAGGTACGAGGGAAAGCGCCTGTCGCATGTGATCGACAGCGTCGGGCGGATCGTCCGCGTCCGCCGGCACCCGGACGGCAGGATCGCCGCCTTCGAGGTGAAGAACGCGTCGGCGCAGGGGCGATGGACGTCGTTTCGCACGTACCGGTACGGGGAGCGGGGCGACCTCGTGGCCGCGATCGACGCGGCAGGGCACGAGCATCGGTACGAATACGACGAAGAGCACCGGCTGACGACGCGTCGCGAACCCGGGGGGCTCGTGGCGCATTTCCGGTACAACGACCAGGGCCGCTGCGTGGAGACGTGGTGCGAGCGTCCGGGCAACGACGCGCTCGACCGCGAGGTGCGCGACACCCTGGATGACGGCGAGACGAAGGCGAAGGGGTTCTGCCACGTCAAGATCGAGGACCACGGCGCCTTCATCGAGGTGATCACCTCGCGCTCGCAGCGCCGTATCGAGGGCAACCGCCTGGACAAGGCGGACAAGGTGATCTGGCACGGGAGCGTGCATTCGTACCGGTTCGACGCAGCGGGCAACGTGCTCGCGTACCAGGATGCGCTCGGGCACACGTGGCGCTGCGAGCGGGACGAGGGCGGACGGCTACGCGCCGTGGTGGATCCGATGGGCGCCAGGACCGAGTACCTCTACGACGAGCGGGGCGCCATCGCCGAGATGCGGGACGCGCTCGGGGGATACGCGCGCTACGAGCGAAACGCGCAGGGAGACGTCGCTGCGGTGTTCGACGAGCTCGGGCCCGTGGTGGCGTTTCGCCACGACGCGCGGGGATTGCTCGTCGAGGCGGTCCTCCCGAACGGCGGCATCACCCGGATGGAGTACGACGCGCTCGGCAACCGGGTGGCGGTGATCGAGCCGGACGGGTCCGCGCGGCGGATACGGTACGACTTCCTGGGGCGGGTGACCGGCTTCGTGGACGAGCGGGGACACGAGACGAGCTACGTCTACGACGCGTGCGGCAGGCTCCTGTCCGTGCGGCGGCCGAGCGGAGCGACGGATAGCTACGAGTACGATGCCGATGGCCGCCTCTCGCGGATCGTCGACGCGGACGGGCGCGCGACCATGCTGCGCTGGGGTGGGGTCGGCGTGGTGACGGAGGTGGTCCGGCCCGACGGCAGCTCGGTGCGGTACTTCCACGATCGCGAGCAGGATCTCGTGCGGGTGGTGAACGAGGCCGGCGAGGAGCACCGGTTCGTGCGCCGGGGCGAGGGGCGCATCGTCGAGGAGCACACGTTCGACGGGCGCCGGATCGCTTACCGGCACGACGCGATGGGGCGGATCGTCGAGATCCGTGACGGCGCTGGCATCGTCGAGCTCACGTATGATCCGTGCGGACGGCTCGTGGCGCGCAGCTTCTCGGATGGGCGGAGGGACGAGATCTCCTACGACCTGCTCGGCCGGATGGAGCTCGTGACGAGCGGAGAGGTCACCTGCGACTACGTGCGTGACGCGCGCGGGCGGGTGGTGCGCGAGACGGTCACGCGGGGCGACCAGCGGACAACGATGGAGACCGCGTACGACGCGCTCGGCAAGGCGGTGCGGGTCTCAGGGCCGTTCGGCGCCATGGACATCGCGCGGGACGCGGTAGGGCGGCCGATCGGCGTGTCGTTCGGCGATGCTGGGGTCCTGCGGCTGGCTTACGATCCAGCGGGCAACCTGGTCGAACGGGCGCTGCCCGCGGGCGGGCGCATCGCCGAGGAGGTGACTCCGGACGGGCTGCTGGCCCGGGTCAAGGTGATGAGCCCCGCGGCAGGACCCATGGTACGGCCAGGCGAGCCAGCCTGGGTGGGGCCGAGGCCGCTCGGGCTGACGTTTGCACAGAGCTATGCCTGGTCGCCGGCGGGGCTGCTCGGGGCCGTGGGCGACGAGACGGGGGGTAGATCCATCGAGCTCCCGCGCGATGTGAACGGGATGATCGTCGCACGCCAGCGGGTCTCGGGGGCGCGGCGGGACGCCATCGAGGGCTTCCAGCACGGGCCGGGCGGCGAGCTGTACGAGAGCGCCGCGCAGCGACGGTATGCGCCCGGCGGGCGGCTCGTGGCGCGAGGAGGGGTGAGCTTCGCGCACGACGACCGCGGGCGTGTGACGAGCAAGACCGCCGCGGACGGGCGCTCGTGGCGGTTCGACTGGAGCGACGGCGATCTGCTGGAGGCGGTCTGGTTGCCGGACGGTCGGGTGGTCCGCTTCGTGTATGACCCTTTCGCGCGGCGGCTGGAGAAGCGCGTGGAGAGGGATGGCGCGGCAGAGAGCGTCACGCGGTACGCCTGGAGCGGGGATGCGGTGGTGCACGAGGTCCGCGCGCGTGCGGCGGCGAGCGGCGATCCGGTCGTGGAAGAGCGGGCGTACGCGGTGCTGCCAGAGGCGATGCTGCCGCTCGCGGACCGCGTGCGGAGGGGCGAGCACGACACGGTCCGGTACTACGTCGGGGCGACGAACGGGATGCCGGAGGCGCTCGTCACGGGAGACGGCGCGCTCGTCGGCACCTTGGAGGCGTCGCTGTTCGGGCGCGTCGAGGACGAGCGGGCCAGGATGACGCCGTTCAGGTTCGCGGGGCAGTACGCCGACGAGGAGACGGGGCTCTACTACAACAGGTACCGGTACTACGATCCGGAGACGGGGCAGTACCTGAGCCCGGAGCCGATGCGGCTCGAGGGGAGCCTGCGGGCGTATGCGTATGCGGAAGGAAGGCCGGTGGATGCCTTCGATCTGGACGCGCTCGCGGCGCAGTCCGTGATCTATGGTCCGGGGCCCGCGGGCAATCGCCCGGTCCTCGGTCGAGGGGAGAGCGGGGGCAGCATCGACGACCTTCATCCTGCCGTGCGCGCTGCATTGCCGCCGGCTGACGCGAACACCGCGCGGCAGAACGATTCGCGAGGAAGGTGCGCAGAGCCGCACGCGCTGAGCAACTATCTGAGTGAATGGGAGTGGAACGGGACTCCGCATTCGCAGAGGACCGGAGCTCCACCGAGATCCTGTCGCCCCGGAGACCCCGGATGGCAACAGAACCTGAGTAACGCGCTCAGCGGAATCGATCAAAATGAGGGCATCGTAAGCGGGCGTAGGATAGATCAGTCAAACCCAGGAAATGAGAAGAGGTGGCCGGCCTGCGAGAACTGTAGCCAGATGATCCCGCGGCTCTACACGCTGGCCGGCATGACGCCGCCGAACAACGTGGTCGCCACCGGAACGGCGGGTGGACACACCGGACCTGCGTTCAATCCTTCTACCACATTCACCAGTAGCCCGGCGAATGCTGCGTATTTCAACAATGCGGCGCCTCCGCCCGGAGGGCCGGCAGCGCTCGGCACCTGGGAGCACCGGAACGGGCAGTGGACGAGGATCCTGTGAGCGCTGAGAGGCACCATGAAAGAAAGAAGCCTGACTGACGTTCATCCTTCGCTTCTCTCCTGGATCCAGCGACATGCCAGGTTCAGCCCCTCGTGGGACGAGCCCCTGCTGCGCGGGTTCCTCGAAGGACGCGGCGTTCCTTGCGCCGAGATCCTCGTCGACTGGGAGCGTGAGCTCCACGCGCTCGGCGAGGGGAGTCGCACGGCGTCCTCTTACCTGATCGAGCTGTCCGGCGCACGCTTCGGAACCATGGCGGTAGGCGCGTCTCCGGCGACGCTCCCCGGAGACGGCGGGAGCGTTGTGGTCATAGGCCGCTTCGTATGGGGCGGCGCGCTCGGGATGGACGAGCGCGGGAGGCTGTACCGGAGCGATGGGGACGGGTGGATTGCTCTTGCCGATCACCCGGCTGTTTACCTCGCGAGGCTCGCGCTCACGGGGGTGGCCGAGGAGGAACAGCGACTGCACCTCGTGCTCTCTGGACGCGAGGGAGCAAGTCTGCTGGCAGAGAGGCTCGGCGCCGCCGAATCCGCCGCCGCGAGCGATGATCTGCAGCGCTTCTGGCAATCGGATACGCTTCTCGTCAACGAAGGCGATATCGATGAGCCCGCGGCCCCCGTCGTGCACGCCTTCGCTGGCCCACCCGATGTCACGCGCCTCATCGCTGCGTGCAGCGCGCTCGGTCTCTCCGGGGCCCTCGTGAGTCTTCCGCAGGCGTCGACGATCGCCCCGCTCGCGCGGCAGCCTGGCGGGTGCCCTCATGCCGTGTGGTTCCGCCACCGGCCGCGCTTCGGTCGTGGGGGCGGTTGGGTGGCCTGGATCGATGGCAGCGACCCGCCCGTCATCGAGGAGGTCTGCACCGTCGACGGCTACCGGGTGAGCCGCGCCGAATGGCCGAGTGGGCGCACGGTCGAGCACGTGGCGCCCTGGGTCGAAGGCATGCCAGAGCGGGGCGAGGCGCGGCTCCTCCGCCTCGGGTTTCGGCGCGATCTGCGGCGCACGTGCCCAGGTGCCGAGCTCGACGCGCTCCTCGCGCGTCACGGCCTGCCGTCGACGCCGGCGGTGCATGCGCTCGAGCGCCGGCTCGGCGGGCTCCGTTGTCCGCTGCGCGAGGGGGCGGCGTCGCTGTCGTTCGGCGCGTTTCAGATGCTCGCGTTCGAGAGAGAGGCCGCGGACCACGCGTCGTGGGCGAAGGACAGCGCCACGCTCGAGGAGGGCGCGGCATGGCCGCGCGTGCGCTTCCAGGGGGCGCCGCTCGTGCCCGTGGGCAGCGACGTCGAAGCGACGCTCTACATGGGCCCCGAGGGCGCGCTGCTACGGCACGATTGGATCCTGGACGAGGTGGACGACCTGGGCGAGGACCCGATCGAGTACCTCGAGCGCAGGCTTGTCGCGCTGGAATCGTCGTGATCAGGTCAGGACGCCGCCGTCGCCGCCGTGTCGGCCGCCGCCACATCGTGCCGTGCAGGAGGCGTGGGGGGCGAGGAACGGGGCCAGCGCACAGGAAAGCCGGGGATCCAACCGGGGGAGGTTGCGGGAGCCCGACACACACAACGACCACGGATCCGAACCGCGGCATGTACGCGAGCGTACACGCGTTGCCCGACGATGCTGAACAACCGTCCCGTTAGTCGCAGGTCTGGCGACCCGGCCAATTTTTTCTTCTCCACCAGTGCCTGGATTGTTACTTCTCGACCACCGTGACCGCTTCGCACCAGGGGTCGCAGCGGTCCGCGATCGAACCCACATGACCGCACCCTGAGAGGCCCGACGCGCCCCGACCACTCATGGACGTCTTCGAGCTAAGCAAGCAGGTCGTCGGCGACTACGGCAGCTACATCAGCAGCTTCCTCACCATCCGCGACGATCGCATCCGCGCTTACGTGGAGCACCAGCTCGCGGACGGCTTTCTCTGGCCGCAGCCCCTCATCCAGCTCAACCCTGCGTTCCAGCCTGGCGAGCCGCTCCGCAAGCTCGTCGATGACGGTGTGCTCCACCCCGAGTGCCTCAAGATTTTCGCGGTGAAGGACAGCTCTGGCCGAGGTGGCACCCCGATCCAGCTCCACCGCCACCAGGTCGAGGGCATCCACGCAGCGCGTGCAGGTGAGAGCTACGTCCTGACCACGGGCACCGGCTCGGGTAAGAGTCTCTCGTACATCGTCCCGATCGTCGACCACGTGCTCCGCCGCGGCAGCGGCAAGGGCATCCAGGCGCTCGTCGTCTACCCGATGAACGCGCTGGCCAACAGCCAGCAGGGAGAGCTCGAGAAGTTCCTCTGCCGAGGCTTCGCCGACGGCCGCCCGCCCGTCACCTTCCGGCGCTACACCGGGCAGGAGAGCGACGAGGAGCGGCGGGAGATCCTCGCCGACCCACCGGACATCCTCCTGACCAACTACGTGATGCTGGAGCTCCTGCTCACGCGGCCCGACGAAGGAAAGCTCGTGCGCGCGGCGAAGGGGCTGCGGTTTCTCGTTCTCGACGAATTGCACACGTACCGCGGCCGGCAGGGCGCCGATGTGGCCCTGCTGGTCCGCCGCGTACGTGAGGCCTGCGAGGCGGACCGCCTCATCCATGTGGGGACCTCGGCGACCCTCTCCAGCGAGGGCTCATGGCTCGAACAACAGGAGAAAGTCGCCCGTGTCGCCTCGCAGCTCTTCGGAGTCGAGGTGCTGCCGTCCAGGATCATCGGCGAGAGCCTGCGCCGCGTCACGCCGCCGCCGCAGTCGGACGAGCAGGCATTTCACGGCGCGATTCGCGCACGCATTGACGTCGACGACTATCCTCCGCCCGGAGAGGCCGAGAGGTTCATCAACCATCCGCTTGCTTCATGGCTCGAGTCGAACCTCGGCCTCCGCGTCGAGCCGCAGAGCGGGCGCCTCGTCCGCTGCACGCCTCTGCCGCTGTCCGGAGCCGGCAGCGTCACCGAGCGTCTCGCGCGAGATACCGGGCTCGCTCCGGAGGTGTGCGGCCAGGCCATCCGCCGGATGCTGCTCGCGGGTTATCGTTGCAGGGACGAGCATGCACGGCCTGTCTTCGCCTTCCGGCTTCACCAATTCGTCTCCAAGGGCGAGAGCGTCTATGCCGGCCTCGACGCCGAGGAGGCGCGGTACATCAGCCTCCACGCGCAGCAGTTCGTGCCGAATGCCGACCGCTCGCGCGTTCTGCTCCCGCTCGCGTTCTGCCGCGAGTGCGGCCAGGAATACTACGTCGTTCGCCGCATCCTGAACGAGGGCGGCGGGTTTCGTTACGTGAAACGGGAGCTCTCCGATCGCGCAGACGACGGCGGAACGGCGGGCTACCTTTACGTCAGCACGCAGGACCCGTGGCCGTCGCCCACCGACCAGGCCGCGCTCGTCAAGCGTCTCCCCGACAGCTGGCTCGAGATCACCGCCGACGGCCGCCAGGTCGTGCGCAAGTCCCAGCAGCAGCGGCTGCCGCGCGAGGTGTTCCTTTCCCCGCTCGCCGTCGAGGGGGCGGGCCCGCTCCGCGCGCACTTCATCGATGCGCCTTTCCTCTTCTGCCTCCACTGCGGTGTCGCCTATGACGCCCACCAGAGCTCCGATTTCGGCAAGCTCGCCACGCTCGGCTCGGAAGGGCGCAGCACGGCGACCACCGTACTCTCCCTCTCAACCGTGCGGCGGCTCCGCCGGGACGCGGCGCTCGAGCGCGAGGCGCAGAAGCTACTCAGTTTCACCGACAACCGCCAGGACGCCTCGCTCCAGGCCGGGCACTTCAACGACTTCGTCGAGGTGGGCCTGCTGCGCTCTGCCCTGTTCCGCGCCGCGCTCGCCGCCGGCGGGGAGGGCATCCGCCACGACGAGCTGATGAAGCGTGTCTTCGACGCGCTCGCGCTGCCCATCGAGCTCTATGCGATCAACCCGGCGGTCGAATATGTCCAGCGCGACAACACCGATCGCGCGCTGCGCCAGGCCATCGGCTACTATCTCTACCGTGACCTGCGTCGGGGCTGGCGTGTCACGTCGCCCAACCTCGAGCAGTGCGGGCTGCTCGACATCGACTACCTCTCGCTCGATCGGTTCGCCCGCGACGAGGCCAGGTGGCGCTCCTTCCACCCCGCCCTCGCCACGGCCGCGCCCGAGGAGCGCGAGCGCGTGTGCCGCGTTCTCCTCGACTTCATGCGCCGCGAACTCGCGATCCGCGTCGAGTTCCTCGACCCGGTCGAGCAGGAGGGCCTCCGCCAGCTCTCGGGCCAGTACCTCATCGCCCCGTGGTCACTCGATCAGCAGGAGCGGCTCGAGCGCAGCCGCATCGTCTTTCCCCGCTCGCGTGGCTCGGATCGGCCGGCGGCACCTCACTTCGTTTATCTCTCGCCGCTCGGCGGCTTCGGCCTCTTCCTGAAGAGGGCGAGTACGTTCGAGCGTCACGCGAACCGCCTGAGGACCGAGGACGTACAGCAGATCATCGAGCAGCTCCTCGAGGCGCTCACCATCCCCGGCCTCGTCCACAAGGCCATGGAGAAGCGCGCCGACGACGACGTGCCCGGCTACCAGCTCAACGCCTCCGCGCTCATCTGGCGCGCGGGCACGGGCGAGCAGGCGTTCCACGACCCCGTGCGCGTCCCCAACGTGCCCGAGGCAGGCCTCCGCACCAATCCGTTCTTCACCAGCTTCTATCGCCAGGATACGACCGACCTGAAACGCCTGGAGGCGCGCGAGCACACCGCCCAGGTGCCGAGCGAGAAGCGCGAGGAACGGGAGGCTGCCTTCCGCGAGGGGAGGCTCCCGATCCTCTACTGCTCACCCACGATGGAGCTCGGCGTCGACATCCGGCAGCTCAACGTCGTCAACCTGCGCAACGTGCCGCCGACGCCCGCGAACTATGCGCAGCGCAGCGGACGCGCGGGCAGGAGCGGGCAGCCGGCCTTCGTGTTCACGTACTGCTCCTCCGGGAGCCCCCACGATCAGTACTTTTTCCGGCGGCCCGAGAGGATGGTCGCCGGCGCCGTCTCCGCTCCGTGCCTCGACCTGAACAACGAAGACCTGCTCCGCGCTCACGTCCATGCGGTCTGGCTCGGTGTCGCGCGCCTCAACCTGGGCCAGTCGCTCGCGGATGTGCTCGACGTGGGCGGCGATGAGCCCTCGCTCGGCCTCCTGCCGAAGGTGGAGCGAGCGCTCGACGACCGGGACGCCCGCGAGCGCGCACGCATGCTCGCCAAGGCTGCGCTCGGAGAGATCATCTCCGCCCTGATCGGCGACGAGGAGGGGGGAGTTGACGAGTGGCTCGAGCGTGTCCTCCGCGAACTGCCCCACAGCTTCGAACGGGCTTGCGAGCGCTGGAGGGGCCTGTATCGCGCCGCCCTGAGCCAGCAGAAGCGGCAGACCAAGGTCATCCGCGACGCTTCACGTGACAGGCGCGACCGCGATGCCGCCACGCGCCTGCGCAACGAGGCCGAGTCGCAGCTCCGCTTGCTGGTCGAGCGCAGCTCATCGAGCCAGTCGGATTTCTACAGCTACCGGTACTTCGCCAGCGAGGGCTTCCTCCCCGGCTACAACTTCCCCCGGCTGCCGCTCTCGGCGTACCTCGAAGGCCGGCGGCGGCAGAAGGGAGTCGACGAGTTCCTCACCCGGCCGCGTTTCCTTGCCATCTCCGAGTTCGGCCCACGGAGCATCATCTACCACGAGGGCTCCCGCTACGTGGTCAACAAGGTCATCCTCCCCGTGGACGGCGAGGACGGCGCCCTCAAGCGGCGGGCCGCGCTCTGCGAGGGCTGCGGTTACCTGCACCCGATCGAGGACCGCGTCGGCGTCGACCTGTGCGAGCGCTGCGGCCAGAAGCTCCCGCTCGCTCACGAGAACCTTTTTCGCATGCAGAACGTCGCCACGCGGCGCCGCGATCGCATCAACTCCGACGAGGAGGAGCGCGTCCGCGTCGGGTACGAGATCAAGACCGGCGTGCGCTTCGCTCGCCGCGGCGGGACCATCTCGGCCCAGCAGGCCACCCTTCAGGGCGAGGGCGGCGAGCCGCTCGCGACCCTGGTCTACGGCCACGCGGCCACCCTGTGGCGCATGAACCTCGGCTGGCGGCGCCGCCGCAAGGATGGCGAGCTCGGGTATCTGCTCGACGTCGAGCGCGGGATCTGGGCGCGCAACGAGGGCCAGGGCGCGGACGAGGACCCGGACGATGCCATGTCGCCGCGGGTGGAACGGGTAATCCCGTATGTCGAGGACCACCGCAATTGCCTCCTCGTCGAGCCCGCCTCGACCCTCGGCGATGTGGTCATGGCCTCGCTCATGTCGGCGCTGAAGGCGGCGATCGAGGTCCATTTCCAGCTCGAGGATCGCGAGCTAGCCGCCGAGCCCCTGCCGAGCAGCGACGACCGGCGCGTCATCCTGCTTTACGAGGCCTCCGAGGGCGGCGCCGGCGTGCTCCGCCGCTTGGTCGAGGAGCGCTACACCCTGAGCAAGGTGGCGAAGATCGCGCTCGAGCTTTGCCATTTCGACCCCGTCACGCGAGAGGACCGGCGGCGCGCTCCCCGGGCCCGCGAGGACTGCGAGGCCGCTTGTTACGATTGCCTCCTCTCGTACTTCAACCAGCGGGACCACCGGCTCCTCGACCGCAAGTTGCTGCCGGACATCCTCGCCCGCTGGATGAACGGAGACGTCGCGGTCTCGCCCGCGCCGCGGCCTCGTGGCGAGCAGGTCGATCGCCTGATGCGGCTCACGGACTCGGAGCTCGAGCGCCGCTGGCTGCGGATGGTCGAGCAGATGGGCCTCAAGCTGCCCTCCGAGGCGCAGCCGCTCATCGAGGGCTGCCATGCGCGCCCCGACTTCCTCTACCGAGACGAGGGCGTCGCCGTCTTCATCGACGGCCCGCCGCACGACGACGCCGACCAGCGCCGTAAGGACCGCGAGCAGCAGGGCGCGCTCGAGGAGCACGGCGTCACGGTGATCCGCTTCCACCATGCGGACGACTGGGCGGCGATCTTCGCGCGGTATCCGAGCATCTTCGGCCGCCCCACGGCTCGCTCCGATGTTCCGCCGCCGCCGTCTCCGCGGCGGCCGGAGGCGCCCGCCCCCGCGCCCGCGCGCCGCTACGATCCCGAGGACTTCGACGCCCGCTGGCACCCCCTGCTCGATGCGCTCTCCGCCGTGGACGGGCTCACCGTCGCCCCGGGTGAAGAGGTGATGCGCCGCGGGCGGGTGATCGACCTCGACGTGGGCACGATCTCGCGCGGCGGGCGCGCCGTGCACCTGGTCGACGCGGCGGCGAAGACGGCGTCGGACGTCACCGCCGCGCTCGAGGCCCGCGGCGCGCGGGTTCTCCGCATCCGCGAGGGGCAGGCCGATCTCGTCGAGCGCGTCCTCGAGGCCCTGGAGGGCTGAGCGTGGCGACCTCGATGCTCTTCGAGCTCTCCGTCTCGTGGACCGGCGCGCCGAGCCCGTTTCTCACCAGCCTGATCGGGAAAGAACAAGCATGACATCGTTTGCGGTCGGATCGCTCGTGCGCGCGCGCGGGCGTGAGTGGGTCGTCCTCCCCGAGTCCGAGCCGGAGCTGCTCGTCCTCCGCCCCCTCGGCGGCACGGAGGACGAGATCACCGGCATCTACGTGGGTAAAGGCTCCGGCGGAAAGCCGTTCGAGGCCGTTCAGTCGGCGACCTTCGCGTTGCCCGATCCGACCAGGGACCTCGGCAACCACCTCTCGGGCGGCCTGCTCCGCGACGCTGTCCGCCTCGGGTTCCGCTCGGCCGCGGGCCCCTTCCGGTCGCTCGCGCGCATCGCCGTCGAGCCACGGCCCTACCAGCTCGTCCCGCTGCTCCTGGCCCTGAAGCTCGACCCGGTGCGGCTGCTCATCGCCGACGACGTCGGCGTGGGCAAGACCGTCGAGGCGTGCCTCATCGCGCGCGAGCTGCTCGACCGCGGCGAGGTCCAGCGCATGGCCGTGCTCTGTCCCCCGCACCTCGCCGAGCAGTGGCAGAAGGCGCTGCGCGAGCAGTTCCACCTCGTCGACGCCGCGCTGGTCCTCTCGGGCACCGTGGCGCGCCTGGAGCGCGATTGCCCCGGCGGGCAGTCGGTCTTCGAGCGCCACCCCATCACCGTCGTCTCCACCGACTACATCAAGCAGGAGCGGCGCCGGCACGAGTTCCTCCGCACCGCGCCCGAGCTCGTCCTGGTCGACGAGGCGCACACCTGCGCCGACGGCGGCGGCAAGGGCGCCGCCCAGCAGCGGCACGCGCTGCTCCAGGAGCTGGTGAAGGACCCGACGCGCCACCTCCTGCTCATCACCGCCACCCCGCACAGCGGCAAGCCCGAGACCTTCCGGTCGCTCCTCGCCTTGCTCGACCCGGGCTTCGCCGCCCTGCCGGAAGACCTGGGGGGGGAGGTGAATCGCAAGCACCGCGAGGCGCTTGCGCGTCACCTCGTCCAGCGCCGCCGCGGCGACATCCTCGCCTACCAGGGCGCGGCCACCCGCTTCCCGAGGCGCGTGACGGCCGAGGAGCACTACGCGCTCCGGCCCGAGTACCGCCGTTTCTTCGACAGGGTGCTCTCCTATTGCCGCGAGACCGTGGGCGACACGAGCGTCGATCGGCGCCGCCAGCGCATCCGCTGGTGGTCCGCCCTGGCGCTGCTCCGGTCCATCGCGTCGAGCCCCGCCGCCGCGGCGGCCACGCTGCGGAACCGCTCGGGCGCGGCCGACGCCGAGTCGGACAGGGACGTCGACGAGGCGGGGCGCCGCGCGGTGCTCGACCTCGACGACGAGAGCGCCGAGGGCATCGACGTCGTCCCCGGGGCCGGGGAAGACGAGGACGAGGGCTCGGCCGAGCGCCGGCGCCTGCGGGACCTCGCGCGCGAGGCCGAGCAGCTCGCCGGCAAGGGGGACGCCAAGCTCGAGCGCGCGACGGAGCTCATCGCGGGGCTCGTCGCGGAGGGCTCCCTGCCCATCGTCTTTTGCCGCTTCATCCCGACGGTGGATTACGTCGCCGAGGCGCTCCGGAAGAAGCTCCCGAAGGACGTCACCGTCGAGGCGGTCACCGGCGTGCTGCCCGCCGAGGAGCGCGAGAACCGCGTCGCGCAGCTCGAGAAGCACCCGAAGCGCGTCCTCGTCTGCACCGACTGCCTCTCCGAGGGCATCAACCTCCAGCACCTGTTCGACACGGTCTTCCACTACGACCTCTCCTGGAACCCGACGCGCCATGAGCAGCGCGAGGGCCGCGTCGACCGCTACGGGCAGGACCGGGAGACCGTCCGCGCCCTCACGTTCTACGGCAAGGACAACCCCGTGGACGGCATCGTGCTCGAGGTGCTCCTGCGCAAGCACAAGAGCATCCGCGACCAGCTCGGCGTCGCCGTGCCCGTGCCGATGGATACCGAGGTCGTCGAGGAGGTCCTCAAGGAAGGCCTGCTCATGCGCGACGCGCGGGCCGGCACGCAGCTCAGCCTGGATTTCCCCAGGCCGAAGCACATCGCCTTCGACGTGCAGTGGAATGCCGCCGTCGAGCGGGAGAAGAAGAGCCGCGCCGTCTTCGCGCAGCACCAGATCCAGAAGGCGATCGACGAGGAGATCGCGCGGGAGCTCGACGAGGTCCAGCGCGCCATCGGCGGGGAGGCGGACGTGGAGCGGTTCACGCTCGCGGCGCTGAGGGGGCTCGGCGCGGTCGTCTCTGGCAAGCACCCTTACGAGGTCGACGTCCGCGAGTGTCGCGCCGCGGTGCGCGACGCCATCGGCGAGGAGAAGGGCTTCCGCGCCGCGTTCCGCGGCCACGCTCCGGAGGGGACGCTGCTGCTCACCCGCACGCATCCCGTGGTCGAGGGCCTGGCCGCGCACGTCCTGGAGACCGCGCTCGACCCCGGTCTGGAGGGGATCGCCCGCCGTGCCGGCGTCGTCCGCACCCGGGCCGTGCAGAAGCGCACAGTGCTCCTAATCGCGCGCCTCCGGTTCCACATCCTGGGCCGGGACCGCCACGCCCACGAGCGCCGCCTCCTCGCGGAAGACCTCGCGCTCGCCGCGTTCACGGGCAGCCCGGAGAGCCCGACGTGGCTGCCGCTCGAGGCCGCCGAGCCGCTGCTCGCGGCCGAGCCGCACGCCAACGTCCCGCCAGACGCCGCACGCGTGCAGATCGAGCGTGTTCTCGAAGGGTTCGAGGCCCTCCGGCCGCGGCTCGCCGAGATCGCGAAGGCGCGCGGTAAGGCGCTCCTCGACGCCCACCGCCGCGTCCGCAAGGTCGCCAAGGGGGGCGATCGCACGCTGGGCATCGAGGCCCACGACGCCGTCGACGTGCTCGGCGTCTTCGTTTACCTCCCCGCCGATATCGCAGGTGCTCCGTGAGCCGCGCCCCCACGATCCTCGCCTTCCATGCCGTCCACACCGAGGGCGGCCTGCTCCCTCAGGACATCCTCCAGCGCATCGCGCTCGAGGACAAGACGCTCGCGGGCCTCTCGCCCGAGGCCTACCACCTCGATCCGGGCGAGCGCATCCGCGACGCCGTGAACCGGGCCTGGAGCCGCCTCACGGTGGCCTGGCGCGGCTTCCAGGCCGCGCTTGCCAAGCTGCCCGAGGGAGATCCGGCCACCACAGTGACCCGCGAGCGCTGGCTTCTGCCGCTCTTCGATGTGCTCGGCTACGGCCGCCTGGTGGCCAGGGTCTCGGCGCTCGACGTCGGGGGCAAGAGCTATGCGATCTCGCACGTCTGGAACAATTCGCCGATTCACCTCCTTGGCTGCCGCGTCGATCTCGACACCAAGCAGAAGGGGATAGCCGGCGCCGCCGCCGCCTCGCCGCACGGCATCGTGCAGGATCTCCTCAACCGCTCGGACGGCCACCTCTGGGGCTTCGTCTCCAACGGCCATGTCCTGCGCGTCCTCCGCGATCACCACAGCCTCACCCAGCAGGCCTATGTGGAGTTCGACCTCCAGGCGATCTTCGACGGCGAGGCGTTCAGCGAGTTTCTCCTGCTCTGGCTGGTCTGCCACCAGAGCCGCGTCGAGGCCGAGAAGCCAGCGGAGTGCTGGCTGGAGAGGTGGTTCCAGACCGCGCGCGATGAGGGGGTGCGGGCGCTCGACCGGCTCCGCGCCGGCGTCATCGGGGCCATTGAGGCGTTCGGCACTGGCTTCCTGCGGCACAGGGCGAACAAGGGGCTCCACGCCGCCCTCGGGGCCAGCCAGCTCGACAAGCAGGACTACTACCGGCAGCTCCTCCGCCTTGTCTACCGGCTAATCTTCCTCTTCGTCGCCGAGGATCGCGGCGCCCTCCTGGACCCCAGGGCCCCCGAGGCCGCCCGGGCGCGCTACCAGCGTTTCTACACGACCCGGCGGCTCCGCGAGCTGGCGGGCAAGCGCCGCGGCGGTCCGCACGGCGACCTCTGGCAGCAGCTCCGGCTGATCATGGGCGCGCTCGAGGGCGGCTCGCCCGAGCTGGGCCTCCCGGCGCTCGGCAGCTTCCTGTGGCGCCGGGAGGCGACGCACGACCTGAACGCGCTCGAGCTCGCCAACGAGGACCTCCTCGCGGCGTTGAAGGCGCTTTGCTACGTCGAGCAGGGGAGGGCGCGCCATGCCGTGAGCTGGCGGAATATCGGCGCCGAGGAGCTGGGCAGCGTCTACGAGAGCCTGCTCGAGCTGCACCCGGACATCCACAAGGAGGCGGCGCGGTTCGAGCTGTCGACGGCCGCGGGGCACGAGCGCAAGACGACGGGCAGCTACTACACGCCGACCTCGCTGGTGGACTGCCTCCTCGACTCGGCGCTCGAGCCGGTGCTGGACGAGGCGGCTGGCAAGCCCGAGCCGGAGAAGGCGATCCTGGACCTCAAGGTGTGCGATCCGGCGTGCGGGTCCGGGCACTTCCTCGTGGCGGCGGCGCGGCGGATCGCGATGCGGCTGGCAACGGTGCGCTCGGGTGGCGAGGAGCCGAGCCCGCCGGTTGTGCAGCGGGCGCTGCGCGATGTGGTGGGGCGGTGCATCTACGGCGTGGACCTGAACCCCATGGCGGTGGAGCTGTGCAAGGTCTCGCTGTGGATGGAGGCGATCGAGCCGGGCAAGCCGCTGAGCTTCCTGGAGAGCCACATCCAGCACGGGAACGCGCTGCTCGGGGCGACGCCGGCGCTCATGGCGAAGGGGATCCCGGACGAGGCGTTCGAGGTGATCGAGGGCGACGACAAGGAGGTCGCCAAGCGGCTGAAGAAGCGCAACCGGGAGGCCCGGAAGGGGCAGGGGACGCTGTTCGCGGACTTCGCAAAGGGGCCGCCGGTGAGCACCTATGCGCGCATCACGACCGCGGCAGGGCGGGTGGAGGCCGACAGAGACGACGACATCGGCGGGGTGCGGAAGAAGGAAGAGGACTGGGAGCAGCTCACCGCGTCCGAGGACTTCCGCAAGGCGATGTTCCTGGCGGATGCCTGGTGCGCGGCGTTCGTCTGGCCGAAGCAGAAGGGGATGCTGGAGGACGGGGCGATCACCGAGGACCTGTGGCGGCGGATGCAGAAGGACCCGGATGTGGTTCCGACGGCGACGCGGCGCGAGGTGAGCCGGATTGCGCGGGAGTACTCGTTCTTTCACTGGTACCTAGCATTCCCACAGATATTCCTGTTTGGTTGCGACGCTGTCAAAAACACCGGAAACGAGGCGTCTGACCGGAGTGGAGGGTTCGATGTTGTTCTGGGGAACCCGCCCTGGGAGCGGGTGAAGATCCAAGATGAAGAATGGTTCTCGACGAGAAAGCCCGAAATAGCGCAGGCGAAAAACGCTGCGCAGCGCAAGCGCCTCATCTCCGAGCTCTTTGAAGTAGATCCAAACATGCACGGCGCGTTTGTCCTGGAGAAGCGACGGTCCGATGGGGAGGCTAACGTACTCAGATATTCGGGTAGGTTTCCTCTGTGCGGTCACGGCGACATAAATACGTATTCCGTGTTCGCGGAGGCTGCGCGAAGCGCGTTAGGTCCCACGGGTGTCGCCGGACTAGTGCTTCCACCTGGTATACTAACGGACGATACCAATAAAGAATTCGCTCGGGCTGTCATAGGCGCGGGGCAGTTGCGTAGATTTTGGAGTTTTACGAATAGAGGTTACATATTCAGAGATGTTGAGAGTACGACGTCTTTTTCTATCGTCGTTCTGTCTGTCAAGGCCTCATCGTCGTTGGAAATGGCCGCGCAGCTTTGGAAAGTTGCCGATCTCGCTGAGCCAGAACGTCGCTACACACTGAGTGCCGAAGATGTTGCCCGGTTCAGTCCTAACACCGGGAACCTTCCAATATTGCGCAGTGCGAAAGACGCATCGATCCTGAAGTCGATATATTCGCGAATGCCGATTGTGTATAGCGAGGCGACCCAGGACAGCCCGTGGAAGATCGATTTTGGTACGATGTTCCATATGGCAGGTCAATCGGACTCGTTCCGTACGCGTGAAGACCTGTTGCGCGAAGGGTGGTTGCTTAGCGGAAACGTGTTCGAAAGGCAAGAGGGCCGGATGTTGCCGCTGTACGAGTCGAAGCTTGCGCACCAGTACTCTCATCGTCATTCGACGTTTTCTGAATCTGCGTCAGACGCCACATTTCGCCGGCGAGCGCAGACACAGAAGCCGAGCGCTGCGGAGCTTGACGATCCTGATTTTACAGTATGCCCAAGGTACTGGATTCATGAAAGTATTGTGCGAACTTCAATATGTTCATGGTGGCGGCACGAATGGCTTATTGGCTATCGACGCACGATCAATTCAGTCGCCGATGCGCGTAGTGTTGTGGCGAGCGTGCTGCCTGTTTGTGGCGTTGGAGATTCCGTTTTTCTCGTGTATCCTAATATCGATCCCGTGGATCAGTGTGTTCTCATATGTATGATAAATTCATTTGTGTTTGACTATGTTGCTAGGCAGAAGGCAAGTGGTGGCAATCTGAGTTTCTATGTTTTTAAGCAGCTCCCGCTGCCGTCGCCTGAGTCGATTGCGGAAGATATTCGTCGCTTGTTTCGTGCGGCTGCGCTGGAGTTGGTGTATACTGGAAGGGATGTCGCTGCTTTTGCTCGCGGTTGTGGTTACCATGGAGAGCCATTTCGCTGGAACGCAGAGCGTCGATTTTTGATTAGGTGTGAGGTGGATGCTGCTTGCATGCATCTGTATGGGATTCATCGTTGCGATGTTGAGCACATCATGGAACAGTTCCCGGTGGTGAAGCGACGTGATGTCGAGTCAACTGGCGACTATCGCACGAAGTCTACCATCCTCGACATCTACGACCGCATGCAGCGCGCCATCGACACCGGCAAGACTTACCAGAGCCTCCTCGATCCACCGCCCGCCGACCCCCGCGTTACCCACCCGCCACGTCCGGCCACCCAGGGCGCCAGCCCTGGCTGAGGGTGAGCTACGTTGTGGCAGTAGCATGGCGCGCCGGCTCCGCAGAGGCGCCTGACCACGTTCGTCATCGCGCGCTACCACCTTCCTCGCGGCATTTTCCACACACACGTCAACGCGGTCCTGAGCTTTCCGAGCCGCCCACCGGATTCATTTCCCATTTACAGTCGACCCGCTGATCCGTGTAGTCTGGTGCACAGTCGATCATGCGCCTGACCAAGGTCACCCTCTGGAACTACCGCTCCTTCTGGTCCCCCGATCCCGAAGGCGACCAGGAAGAGCCCCCTGCGGCGGCCATCGAGCTCTCCCCGGGCGTCAACTACATCACGGGCCCGAACAACGTCGGCAAGTCCAACCTCCTGCGGGCGATCGCCCTCGCGCTCGATCCGAACGCGGAATCCGACCAGCAGGTGGACCGGCCGAAGGCGAAGACCTGGGGCCCGTCGATCGAGCTGGAGTTCTCGACGGGTGCCGCGCCCAGCGCGGCCGTCAAGCGAGTCCTCGCGGACGTCGAGGCCTACGAGCGGATGATCGAGGGGTTCAAGGAGCCCTCGCTCGCGAGCCAGGGCAAGGTGCGCTTCTTCGTCGAGTACCATAACGGCGGCTTCCGCGAGGAGCGCTTCCTCACACGGGAGGGCTACAACAAGGCCCCGGTCAAGGGCCGCAACAACCCGCGGCAGAAGGCGGTCGAGCGCTTCCGCGAGCTCGTCCGCTTCGTCGACATCAAGAGCGGCGAGGACCTGCAAAGCCTCCTCCAGCGCGGCTTCAAGGAGATCCTCGGCAGCGCCGTCGGCGCCGAGCACAGCAAGGAGATGAAGCGCGCCCACGAGGCGCGCCAGCAGTACGTCGAGGCGCTCGGCCAGGTCCTCCGGCCCGTCGGCCGCCATGTCGAGGACCGGATCAAGCGGTACGTGCGCGGCATCGCCGAGGTCGATCTCGTCCCCAACGTCCCCCCGGTCGAGGACGCGATCGCCGACGCGCACGTCTTCATCACCGATGCCGTCCGCACCGCGCTCGAGCAGAAGGGCACGGGCGTGCGAGGCGCCATGCTGCTCCTGCTCCTGTCGTTCATCGCCGACAGCGCGAGGAGCGCTGTGGTCTTCGGCATCGAGGAGCCCGAGTCCTTCCTCCACCCGGAGGCCCATCGCGAGCTCGGCGCCGGCCTCGAGCGCTTCACCCAGCGGTCCGACGTGACCTTGCTCGTCACCACGCACTCGCCGTTCATCTTCCGCCCCGACGGCGGAGGTGCGCGGAGCGCCGTCTTCCTGGTGCGCAAGGACGAGACCGGGCGGTCCAGCGTGGCCAGGGACGTGACGGCGGCGGCGCGCACCGACCTGCTCGGATCGCAGGCGCTGTCGTCTCTCCTGGAGAAGGCCGAGGAGGTGCCCGAGGAGGCCAAGCTCATCCTCATCGTGGAGGGCCTCACCGACCAGAACTACCTCGAGATGGCGGCCCAGAAGCTCGGCATCGGCCTCGATGGATTCCACATCCTCCCGCGCGGCAGCGCGGCCGGCGCTGCGCTCCAGGCCGTTACCATCGCCGCGCGCTACTCCCCCGGTCGGCTCGTCGTCGCGCTGTTCGATTCGGACAAGCCCGGGCTGGATGCGTACGACCTCCTCGCCAACCGGTTCAGCTGGAAGAAGAAGGCCGAGGAGGGCCTTCACGTGCTGACCTACGAGCGGTGGCTCGACGGATGCGGTGTTCCCGTCGAGGCGGAGGACCTGTTCGCCAACGCGACGCTGGACGTCTTTCTGTCCGCGCCGGGGCATCAGGACTTGTGCGATGAGAAGGTGAGGCGCAAGAAGACCGGCGTGTGGCACTATGGCCTGACGACGCCGGGGAAGATCACCTTCATCAAGTGGCTCGAGCAGTACGGTACGGCAGCGATGTTCGAGCCGTGGCGGCCGGTCCTCGAACACCTGCGCAAGCTCATCGCCGGCGCCGCGGCGATGCCAGCGAACTCAGCGCGCTGACCATGCCCCCAGCGTGCCTCGCCGCGTCCGCCTCTGCTCGGGCGTCCCGCATGCAGGTGCTCCTGCTTCACTGCCAGGACGACGACGACGGCGCGAGGGCTCTTCGGCCTCACATCGAGCAGGTGTGCCGCACCGAGGGGGGCGAGGTGCTGGACTCTTGCCTCCTGGCCGGCGAGCACGTGGAGCACGGGATCGAGGAGCGCCTCCGCGCGGCGACCCACGTCGTCATCCTCGTCTCCGCGCGACTGCTCGACTGGCCCGTGTGGAGCAGCGTCGCCCATCGTGCCCTCACGCACCGGAGGAGCGCCGAAGTCTCGCTCGTGCGCTGGAGGGCCTGTGTCGACGACCAGGACCAAGTACTCCGTCGCTTCGGGCCGATCCTGGGTCCCGCGTCGGTGGCGACCGCCGCCGACCCCGACGAGGCCCTCGTCGCGATCGCGCGCCGCGTCGGCGAGGCGCTGAGGGCGGCGCGACTCGGCCCGAGGTGTGTCGCGCTCGGCCGCCTCCCTCCGCCTGAACGAGACATCGTGGGCCGCGAGGAGGAGAAGAGGGCGCTGGACGACGCGCTCGTCAACGGCGCCGTCCATGTCGTCGTCGTGGTCGGCGAGGGGGGAGCCGGCAAGACGCAGCTCGTCCGAACCTGGCTCGACGGCCTTCAACCGGCCTACGGGGGCGTGGACGCCGTGATCTCGTGTTCCATCGAAGATCAGGACGGCGGGGGAGCGCCCTCCGCATCGGCCGCCGTGTCCGTGTTGCTCGCCGCGGTCGGAGAGACGCCCTCGGCCGATCCGATGGAGAACGTGAGCCGGCTGGTCCGGCGCGTGCGCGATCGCCGGACGATCGTGGTCATCGATGGGCTGGAGCCGCTGCAGGACGCCCGAGGAAAGCTCAACGACAGGCACATGGCGATCCTCGTTCGCGAGCTGGCATCTCAGATGTGCGGCGGGCTGTGCGTGATCACCACGCGTCCGCCCTTCGATCTCGAGGGGACCGGCGTCCGCCGCATCGACCTGGGCCCCGTCGACCGCACGTCCGCCATCCATGTGCTGCGGAGCCGAGGCGTGCGCGGGTCCGACGAGCAGCTCGGGCGCCTGGCCGATCGCCTGCGCCGCCACGCCCTCTCGCTCGCCCTCGTGGCCGACTA
Source organism: Sorangium sp. So ce119 (assembly GCF_051524405.1). NCBI lineage: Bacteria > Pseudomonadati > Myxococcota > Polyangiales > Polyangiaceae > Sorangium > Sorangium sp. So ce119. The sequence goes on from NZ_CP150310.1 coordinate 3,416,387, forward strand.
CCTGAACGAGGCGCACGGAGGCGACGTCCTCGCGGCCGAACATCTCGACTTCGGCGCCGAGAAGCTCGACGACGGCGGCCGGATCCAGCGCATCCTCTCCTTCTATGAAGCGCGCCTGACACCCGAGGAGCGCGCCGTGCTCGGCGTCGTCGCGCTCTGCGAGCGGCCCGCGGATCTCGCCACGCTCGCCGCGGTCGGCGCCCATCCGGGCGCCTCCGGCTTCGCGGCGTCCCTCAGCGACGCTCCGCCCGAGGAGCTCCGGCGGACCTGCGCGCGCCTGGCGAAGACCGCGCTGCTCCTGACGACGGACGCGGGCGCCTGGGATCAGCACCCCCTCGTGCGCGGCTACTGGCGACGCCGCCTCAAGGCGGGCGATCCCGCGGGGGTCCGCGCCGCACACGAGATCCTGTTCGAGTGGTTTCGCGACCAGCCTCGGCGCGCAGGCGAGGATCCGGGCCGGCGCGAGGACCTCGATCCGCTCTACGCGGCGGTCGCGCATGGCGTTCAGGCAGGGCGATGGTCGGAGTCGTTCCAGGTCTTGCATGACCGCATCCGCCAGGGAGAGCGTCACACCAGCCTCAAGCTGCACGGCGCCGTGGCCGAAGACCGGCGCGCCTTCCTCGCCTTCTTCGACCGGAGTACCTTTCATCTCCGGGGAGACCTCACCTCGTGGCAGCGGCACTGGCTCGAGAACAGCGCGGGCGTGCTCCTCCGTGCGCAAGGGGAGACGTCCGACGCCGTGCGTCTCCTGGAGAGCGCCGTGCGGACCGCGGACGCAGCCGGCCTCGCGGCGGAGGCAGCGGAGTCCGAGCGCAACCTGGCCTCGGTGCACTCGCTGGAGGGCGACATCCTGAGGGCGCTCGACCACGTCGAGAGCGCCGTGCGTCACGCCGACGCCTCCGGGGAGCTGCGTCCTCGCCTCGTCGCGCGCGATTTCCGTGCCCACCTCATGCACCGGCTGGGCCGGCTGCACGACGCTCGCGCCGCCTACGAGGAGATCGAGCAGATCCGCGAGCGGGAGAGCGCGGGACACAGGGGGGTGGCGCATTACCCCTTCGCGAGCCACGCCGTGCTGCTGCTCGATCTCGGTGAGGTGGCGCTCGCCCATGACCGCGCGGCGCGGGGCATCGATCTGAGCCGCGGCGACGATCCCGACGCGAGCTCCCTTCTCAACCGCGGCCTGTCGGCGCGCGTGCTCGCCCGGACGCTCGACGCGCTGGGTCGGCCGGACGAGGCGATGCTGCGGTTCGATGAGGCCGTGGCGCTCGTCAAGGAATCCGGGCGGATTGACCACCTCACGCCTTGTCACATCGATTGCGCTTCGTTCTGGGCACACCGGGACGTCGACCGGGCTCGGAGACACCTCGACGAGGCCCGGCGGATCTATGAAGCGCGTGGTTTCCGTCTCGTGGAGGCAGATGCGGCGCTCACCACCGCCCGTGTGGCGCTCGTCCAGAACGTCCTGGACGAGGCGGTCGAACAGCTCGACGCCGCCGAGGTGCTCCTCCGCAAGACCTGTTACCACCTCCGTGTCCCCTGGCTCTTCCTCCTCCGCGCGCGGCTCCGCGGCGCGCAGGGCGATCACGCCGGCGCCCGGCGACTGGCGGAGCTGGCCCGTCAGGAGGCGAGTGCGATGGGGCTCCAGAGGCACGACTTCTGGCGCGAGCTGGAAGCCTGTGACCGTGTTGAGGAGAGCTCATGAAGATCCTGCAGGTCATCCACGGCTACCCCATGCGCTACAACGCCGGCTCCGAGGTCTACACGCAGACGCTCTCTCGCGGCCTCGCCGGCCGCCACGAGGTCCACGTCTTCACGCGCGAGGAGGACCCGTTCGCGCCGGATTACGCGCTCCGCCATGAGGCGGACAGCGGCGATCCGCGCATCTCGCTCCACCTCGTCAACACGCCGCGCGTGCGCGACGGCTACCGGCACGCGGGCGTCGACCAGCGCTTCGCCGAGCTCTGCGACCGGCTCCGGCCCGACGTGGTCCATATCGGCCACCTCAACCACCTCTCGACGTCGCTCGTCGCCGAGGCCGCCGGGCGAGGGATCCCCATCGTGTATACGCTGCACGATTACTGGGTGATGTGCCCGCGCGGGCAGTTCATGCAGACGCACCCGGAGAACCCGGACGATGTATGGCCAGCGTGCGATGGCCAGGAGGACCGGAAGTGCGCCGAGCGCTGTTACGCGCGCTTCTTCTCCGGTGCCCCGGACGAGCGCGAGCAGGACGTCGCCTACTGGACCGACTGGGTCGCGCGCCGGATGCGCCACGTGCGCGAGATGACGGAGCTCGTCGACCTGTTCATCGCGCCCGCGCGTTACCTGGAGCGCCGGTACCGTCAGGCGTTCGGTCTGCCCGAGCGCAAGCTGGTCTACCTTGACTATGGCTTCGACCTCCCCCGCCTGCGTGGGCGCGCGCGGACCCCCGGGGAGCCGTTCACCTTCGGGTACATCGGGACGCACATCCCCGCGAAAGGCATCCACCAGCTCCTCGAGGCTTTCGGGCAGGTGAGGGGAGACGCTCGGCTCCGCATCTGGGGCCGACCGCGCGGCCAGGACACCGAGGCGCTCCGCGCGATCGCCCAGAGGCTGCCGGGCGACGCGGCCGCTCGCGTGGAGTGGCTGACCGAGTACCGCAACGAGGATATCGTGCGCGACGTCTTCGACAGGGTCGATTGCATCGTCGTGCCGTCGATATGGGTCGAGAACTCGCCGCTCGTCATCCACGAGGCGCTGGAGGCGCGCGTGCCGGTGATCACCGCGAACGCCGGCGGCATGGCCGAGTACGTGCACCACGAGGTCAACGGCCTCCTCTTCGAGCACCGCGATCCTGCCTCGATGGCGCGCCAGATGCAGCGCCTCGCGGAGGATCCCGCGCTCGCCCGCCGCCTCGGCCAGCGCGGGTACGCGCAGTCCGCGTCGGGGCACGTGCCGGACCTCGCGGGGCACGTCGATGCGATCGAGCGCATCTACGCCGATGTCATCGCTCGCCGCGATGCGGCTCGCATCGAGCCCCGTCAAGGGCCATGGCGCATCACGTTCGACACGAACCCGGACACCTGCAATCTCCGCTGCATCATGTGCGAGGAGCACTCGCCCTACAGCCCTCTTCAAGAGGCGCGGAAGGCGGCTGGGAAGCCGCGCCGCCTGATGCCGATCGAGCTCGTGCGTCGCGTGATCGCGCAGTCGGCCGGCCAAGGCCTCCGCGAGGTGATCCCCTCCACCATGGGCGAGCCGCTCCTGTATGACCATTTCGATGAGATCGTCGACCTGTGCCGGGAGCACAGGGTCAAGCTCAACCTGACAACGAACGGCACCTTCCCGCGTCGGGGCGCCCGGGACTGGGCCGAGCGGCTCGTGCCGATCACGTCCGACGTGAAGATCTCCTGGAACGGGGCCACCCGGCAGACGCACGAGCTGATCATGCTCGGGTCCCGCTGGGAGGCCGTGCTCGACAACGTGAAAGAGTTCATCGCCGTCCGCGACGCGCACGCCGCCTCCGGCGGGAACCGCTGCAGGGTCACGTTTCAGCTCACGTTCCTGGAGGCGAACGTCGCCGAGCTCGCCGACATCGTGCGGCTCGCCGTCCGCCTCGGCGTGGATCGCGTCAAGGGGCACCACCTGTGGGCGCACTTCGAGGAGATCAAGCCGCTCTCCATGCGGCGTGACACCGGGGCGATCCGGCGCTGGAACGAGGCCGTGCTGGCCGCCCGAGAGGCGGCGTCGGAGCGCGTATTGCCGAACGGCAAGCACGTGCTGCTGGAGAACATCTTCCTGCTCGACGAGTCCGCGCCCGATGACCTGGCTCCGGGAGGCCGCTGCCCGTTCCTCGGCCAGGAGGTGTGGATCAGCGCCGAGGGGCGCTTCGACCCGTGCTGCGCCCCCGACGCGCAGCGCAGGACGCTCGGCGATTTCGGCAATCTCCACGAGGCGGGGCTGATGGAGATATGGGACGGCGAATCGTACCAGCGGATGCTCACGACCTACCGGACCCGTGCGCTCTGCATGGGGTGCAACATGCGGCGGCCGGCGGGTGAGCCATGAACGACTGGCAACGTGCCCGGGTCGCCCCGGAGCGGACGCACCACCTCGTGGACGGCGAGCCGCTGTACGCGGCACGCTTCGATGAGGTGCTCGCGTTCCACGCGCCGGGCCTTTCGCCCGTCCGGTGCGGCAGCGCGGCCTGGCACATCGATGCTCGCGGGGAGCCCGCGTACACGCGGAGGTTCGAGAGGACCTTCGGTTTCTACGAGGGGCGCGCTGCCGTCTCGAGCTCCGAGGGCTGGCATCACATCCTGCCGGATGGTGCCGAGGTCTATCCAGCACGGTACTCCTGGTGCGGCAACTACCAGGACAGCCGGTGCGTGGTCCGCGACAGCGAGGGACTGTACCGCCACGTCGATCAGGCCGGGCGCGCCGTGTACGCGGCGCGCTGGCGCTACGCGGGCGATTACCGAGACGGCATCGCGGTCGCACAGGGCGACGATGGCCGCTCCACACATATCGATGCACGCGGCGAGCTCGTCCACGGTCGCTGGTTTCTGGACCTGGACGTGTTCCACAAGGGATTTGCGCGCGCCCGTGACGACCAGGGGTGGACACACGTGAATGGCGGCGGGCAGCCCGCGTATGGTCAGCGGTTCGCGATGGTGGAGCCGTTCTACAATGGCCAGGCGCGCGTGGAGCGCTTCGACGGATCGCTCGAGGCGATCGATGAGGATGGGCGCACGGTGACCGTGCTGCGGGCCGCGTCGCGCAGCGAGTTTGCGGCGCTCTCTGCGGACCTGGTGGGTTTCTGGAAGACCGAGACCCTGGCGGCAGCGGTGGAGCTCGGCGTCGTCGAGGTCTTGCCTGCGACGGAGACGGAAGTGGCAGCGCTCTGTGGCCTGCCAGAGGAGCGGGCGCGCCGCTTGCTGCGTGCGCTGGGCGAGCTCGGCGTCATCGAGGGCGCCGTGGACGGCAGGTGGCGCACCACGAGCCGCGGTGATCACCTGCGCGCGGCCCACCCGCTGACGCTCGCGGACGCGGCGATCGAGTACGCGGGACCGCTGCGCCGTCGCTGGCACGATCTGCCGCGCGCGCTCCGGTCGGCCTCGTGGAGACCGGACGATGTGTTCGCCGAGGTCGCAGCAGACCCGGTGCGGCGCGCGGCGCATCACCGCATGCTGCGGAGCTACGCGCTGCACGACTACGCCCCTCTGGTGCAGCAGCTCCCGATGGGAGACGCCCGGGTGGTCCTGGATGCGGGTGGGGGCACGGGCGCGCTCGCGACGTTGCTCCGCCGCTCGCGTTCGGACCTTGATGTGAGGGTCCTGGATCTGCCGGAGATCGTGGCCGAGATACCGCCGGGCGGCCCTGCTGGTGTGGCCGGAGACCTGTTCGCACCCTGGCCCGTGCAGGCGGACGTGGTGCTCCTCGCGCGGGTGCTCCACGACTGGGACGACCGGGACGCCGTGCGGATCCTGACCAACGCGCGGAAGGCGCTGCGTCCGGGCGGACGGGTGCTCATCCTCGAGCTCGTCCTTGGCGACGCCCACGTCGGAGGTGGGCTGTGCGATCTGCACCTCCTGACGGTGACGGGTGGCCGGGAGCGGACGCGAGACGACTTCGCACGGCTGCTCGCCAGGGCGGGGCTGCGGCTCGAGCGTGTGGAGGCGACACCGGCGCTGCCGCAGCTGCTGGTAGGGTTTCCAGAGTGAGATGGCCCGCCGCATCGCTGGCCTTGGCCGTCCCGGCGGCCCCGTTCGGGGCGGGCGCGACGCCGTGAACCCGTCCGGGTGAGGTGGCACGTCGAGGCGGGAGATCGGTGGCACCCGTCTCCCGGTGGACGTGCCTCCAACAAAAAGATGGGTGGCACCCATCTCCCGGTGGACGTGCCTCCAACAAAAAGATGGGTGGCACCCATCTCCCGGTGGACGTGCCTCCAACAAAAACATGGGTGGCACCCGTCTCCGCGCTGGAGAGGCGACCCTCCGACCCCCCGATGCCCCGGCTAGCCCGTCTCGCCGGCGCACTGGTGTGAGCTAACCCACTCGATGCCGCGTAGATGCGCGAAACTCGGGACGAGCCGGCGTTCTTACGTGGCCCCTTGAAGCGGCCTGGGAGAGAAGAATCAGGAAATTCCCTATGTTCGGGCCACGGGAGGGCCGCATGGACGCCGCTGGCGAGCCTGCGTACGGTGCGCCGCGTCAAGGAGGGGATCATGCAAGCATGGATGCATGCCGTGGGGGCGCTCGTGTTGACGGGGGGCATGGTCGCTGCGCTGGTTCCGGCATGCACGATTCATCTCCGTCCATCCGATGGAGACGAGATCGAGAACGAATCCGCGGAGCACACGCCGCCGGCGGACCCCGATGAGGACAGCGAGGCGGTCGACGACGTGGAGGACGATCAGGAGAGCGAGACGACGTCGCCCGAGGCGGAGGCAGCTTACGACGAGCTCATGAGCATCGACCCCCAAGAGGTCGCGCTCAAGACGATGGCGGCCTCCTACGCGGCGGTCATGGTCGCGAACCTCGTGGAAACGCAGGCTGTGGATCCAGCGGCGCTCGACTTGGAGGCGCTCGACGCGCTGATCCAGCAGTACGCACCGGCCGGATGGGATTCCGCACATGCCTGGATCCAGACGCCCGAGGCGACCGCGCTGGCTGCGACGGACGGCATCTATCCCAATTTCGGATGCTTCGATGAGCCGTATGCGTGCCCTCAGACGACCGAATGTCCATTGAGCAACGGCGAGCAAGCGTTTTGTATGGTGACACAGTGCGGAACAGGTGAATGCCCGTGGGGGCTCGGGAACCTCCTTTTCAAGTCATGGTGCGCCTAGGGCTGCCTCAGGCACGGTAACCTCGTGGCTGGAGCCTACATTCTGATCACGCACGTTTGGGTCCCGGCAAACGTCAATGTACGTACTGGTGAGGGAGGAGCGATGAAGGTCACCTTCGAGAATGGGAGCACCCTCGCATTTGCGAGCGTCGATGAGGGAGAGGGCATCGAGGACACGGCAGATATCATCAATGTCATCTACTGGCTGTCGGCGTTTGCTGCCCCGCGTGTTTACCGGACGTTCAGCCGTGTGCCGCCACGCGAGCACATCCTGCGCTTGCTGGATGTCTATGCTGCGTACGTGACGAAGGGGCTCACTATATGGCGCCGCAGTTTCAGCCGGTGCACTACGAACGCCGCCTGCCGCTCGCGACACGGCTGCGTGAGCTCTTCGAGACCTGGACACGGCCCGAGCTCCCTCAGGAGGTCATAGAGGTTTCACGGGCTCTCATGGAGTATGAAGGTATCAAGCCACCGGCCTGCGGGTGGGATGCGTACGAAGATCCGGAGGAAGGCGGTATCAAGTTCGAGGACGCGCTCCTGTGGCCCGAAGGCGTGCCGGCCATCCTCAATGGCCAATGGCCACCGAAGCATCAGAGGGCGTAGCTGGAGCACGCATGCAGGCTGGGCTCAGAAGAGCTTGCCTTGCGCGGTCGCCGGCTCGTCAGCCTACCTCGTGAGCTTCTCACGCTTCGTTGCCAAGCCAAGGCCCAGGTTCGAATCTCCGTCGACCCACCATCGCGAAACCCCGCTGGCCGTCCGCGCCTTGACATCCACGCGAGGCACTGCAATTCCCCTGAGCGAACCTCACGAGGACCGACGTTGACCGCGCGCATCATCCTGGTTCGACACGGCCGTTCCGGGCACGTCCACACCGGCTGGATCGACGCTGCCGGGTTCCAGCGCTGGCGCGACGCCTACGACGCCGCGGGCCTGGCGCCCGGGGAGACGCCGCCGCCCGCGCTCCGGACCCTCGCGATGCAGGTGGGCGCGGTGGTCGCGAGCGATCTGCCGCGCGCCTGCGCCTCGGCCGAGCTGCTCGCCCCCGGCGCCGCGATCGCCACGTCGCCGCTGCTGCGCGAGCTGGAGCAGCCCGCGCCGTCGCTGGGCAACGCGCGGGTGCCTCTGGCGGTCTGGGCGCTCGCGATCGGGCTCAGGAAGGCCCATGGAGCGCTCCGCGCCGAGGCGCCTCCCGCCGCGGCGCAGCGCCAGGCGGGCGACGCGGCCGAGTGGTTGATCGGGCTCGCGGCCCAGCGCGGCAGCGTGCTTGCGGTCACGCACGCCTGGCTCCGCGAGGTGCTGGCGCGGGCGCTGGTCGATCGCGGGTGGCGGCGCGTGCACTCGTCGGGGCGCTACGCTCACTGGAGCGCGTGGACGCTGACGGATGGGCGCCAATCCGGATCGTAGTCGTAGTTGCCCGCCGGGCCGACGCCGGTTCCGGTGGACGGCATCCCGCTCGGCCACCCTGATGGCGCGGGCGGACGCTTCGCGCGAGCGCGAGGACCCGCGCCCCGTGGTTCGAGGTGGCAGGCTCCCCGCCGGGGCGTAGGCTTGGCCCTCACACTCACACGACGCGGGGGCGCGGCGTCTGGGCCTCCGGTCGAGATCCGGGAGGGAACCATGGCACGTGCGATGTTCTGTGCGCTGTTCACCACAGGGATTCTCGCGATCGGCTGCGCCGCCGGCAACGACGCCACGACGCCCACGACGCCCAGGGCGGCCTCGACCCAGGGCGGGGTGCGCCTGCCCGAGGGAGCGAGGCTCGTGGATCTCACGTACCCCTTCGACGACAGGACGCTTTACTGGCCGACAGCCGCGACGGGCTTCGTGCTGAATCAGGTTCACCACGGCCCTACCGAGGCTGGATTCTTCTACGCGTCGAACGACTTCTGCGCGCCGGAGCACGGTGGAACGCACCTCGACGCGCCCATCCATTTCGCCGAGGGCAAGAGCACCGCCGACGCCGTGCCGATCTCGCGCCTCGTCGCGCCGGCCGCCGTCGTCGACGTGTCGGCAGCCGCTGCCAGGGACGTCGATTACCGCGTGACGAGGGCCGACATCGAGGCCTTCGAGCGGGAACACGGCGCCATCGCGCCCGGGACCGTCGTGCTGATCCGCACCGGATGGGGGAGCCGCTGGCCGGATCGGAGGCGCTACCTCGGCGACGACAGGCCCGGCGACGCGTCCAACCTGCACTTTCCCGGCATCGGCGAGGACGCCGCGCGCGCCCTCGTCGCGCGGAAGGTGGCCTCGGTCGGCATCGACACGGCGAGCATCGACCACGGGCCGTCGAAGGACTTCATCACGCACCGGGTGCTCCTCGGCGCCGACATCCCCGCCTTCGAGAACGTCGCCTCGCTCGACGCGCTGCCGGCGCGCGGCGCGCTGGTGCTCGCGCTGCCCATGAAGATCCGCGGCGGCTCGGGGGGCCCGCTCCGGATCATCGCCGTGCTCCCGCCGTAACACCGGCGCGGAGGCGTGAACGCGTCAAAGCTTCCTCTTGCCCTGCGCTGGACCAGGCGCTCCTGATCGACCGGCCCGCGGGTCCCCTCGAGTCCGGGGGAGGACAGCGCTGGCGAGGCCCCTGCGGAGCGCGGCGTCAGGACGGGCAGGCGCCGGCCCGCGGTCAGCGCCGGCCGGCCCGACGAGCTCTCGTGGGACCGCTCACGCGGGCGCCGCAGCCGTCCGCCGCTGCGCAACCCGTCGCGATCGAGGGCGCCGCGAGCCGCTCATTTTCTTTTGACATCGGCCGTGTGAACGTTCACATTCCGGTTTCCGGATCGGTTACTTGCCCCTTTGGGTGTGTGTGCCCGCCTCGGGCGGGCACACATCGCAGATCCCCGACCGGCCAGGCCAAACATGAAGAGGCGAGGACTCTCGTTTTGGGGAGCGCCGTATCTGGCGCTCGTCATCGGTGGGCTCTGGCTCACGGCTTGCGACTCGTCAGGTCAAGCTTCAAGCGGCACCGACGGCGCCGGAGGAGCCGGTGGACAGGCCGAAGGAGCCGGTGGACAGGCCGGAGGTGGCGCCGCGACGACCGGCAGCACCAGCAGCAGCACCGGCGGCACCGGCGGCACCGGCAGCACCGGCAGCACCGGCGGCGCCGGCGGCACCGGCGGCGGAACGGTCGATCCCGGGGAGGGCGGCGGCGGGACCGGCGGTGGCGGGGACGACGCGCCGCCCCCGACAGAGTTCGACAATCCCATCATCAAGTACGACGCGCCCGATCCGACGAGCGGTCCTGGAGACCACATCTTCACCGCGGATGGCGCCGCCATGGTCTGGAACAACAAGGTCTACCTGTATACCGGCCATGACGAGCAGGTCGAAGGTGCGAGCGGATATCGCATGTTCGACTATCGGCTCTGGGCGTCGTCCGACATGGTCCGCTGGGAGAACAAGGGCGCGGTGATGCGCTACGATGTGTTCTCGTGGGCTCGCGGCGGCGACTCGACGGGCAACGCCAATGCGGGTCAGGTGGTCCACCGCGACGACAAGGACGGCAACCCGAAGTTCTACTTCTACGCGCCGGTGGAGGGCGGCCAGTCCGGTTACGGGATCTCGATCGGCGTCGCGGTCGCGGACAAGCCGGAAGGCCCGTTCAGAGACGCACGGGGAATCCCGCTCATCTTCCTGGACGACACCGAGGGCACGGCAGACCATTCGTGGCGAAACCTCGACCCCACGGTCCTCGTCGACGACGACGGCCGGGTCTACCTGTACTGGGGAAATAAGGTTCTGTACTGGGTCGAGCTCGAGCAGGACATGATCCACCTGAAGGGGGAGACCTACACGACCGACGGCAGCGGGAAGATGCAGAACCGCAGCCTCGGCAGCGCCCAGATCCACGTGCTCACGAACGTCCCCAGCTACACCGAGGCGCCGTTCCTCTCCAAGCGCGGCAGCCTCTATTACTTGACGTACGCCTCGGGGTTCCCGGAGACCATCTCCTACGCCACCAGCACGTCGCCGGAAGGGCCGTGGCAACATCGGGGCGTCATCCTGGACCGGGTGCCGAACAGCGACACCATCCACCAGTCGCTCTTCGACTTCAAGGGCGCCAGCTACCTCACGTACCACAACGCCGGGCTGCCGACCGGCGGGAGCTACCGGCGCTCGACCTGCGTGGATCGCGCCTACTTCAACGACGACGGGACCATCAAGAAGATCGTTCCGACGCACAAGTGATCGTCGCGAGCGCATCGCGTCGCAACCGCCGTCCCGCCGCATTCCGCGCCGACCCGAGCTTCTGCTGCAGACGGTCGATGTGCTTGCGCCACCTGCCGGCCGACAGCACCTCCAGCAGCACGAGCTCGATCAGCGCGCCGGCCCTCGACCGCGACCACGGAGCGACCGTTCCTGCTCCCCTGAGGTCATGGCGACAGTTGCGGCGCCCGACGCGCGCGAGCCAGCGAGGATCACGCTCGAGGCCTGGGCCGACCTCGACCAGGACGAGGCGGGGGAGCTCGTCGGCGGTCGGATCGAGGAGGAAGAGGGGCCGAGCGTCCTGCACGAGGCGGTGGTCGCGTGGCTGATGCGCGTGCTCGGCGTGTGGGCCGCCCCGCGGGGAGGGCGCGTCTTCGGCTCCGAGCTCAAGCTCGGGATGAGAGCGCAGGACCGCGGCCGCAAACCGGATGTCTCGATGTACCTGCCGGGCGCGCAGCTCCCCGCGCGAGCGAGCCCGATGGCGACACGGCCGCCCAGCGCCGTCATCGAGGTTATCTCGCCGCGACCGCGGGACGCGCGCCGCGATCGTATCGAGAAGCTGGGCGAGTACGCCAGGTTCGGCGTGCGCTACACCTGGATCCTGGATCCCCAGGTCCGCGGGCTGGAGATCTTCGAGCTCGGCCAGGATGGGCGGTATGCCGTCGCGCTCTCGGCCTCGGAGGGGGGCCACGTGGTGCCCGCCTGCGAGGGGTTGACGCTGGACCTCGACGCGCTCTGGAGAGAGCTGGATGAACTGCCCGAGGACGAGGACGACGGCGGAGCCGGCACGGCGGCCGGCCGTTCTCCTTGAGGGGCGGGTCTCCATCCGGCGGAAGCGAAGCTCATCCGGAAGGCTCTCGGCAGCTCAGCGATTGCGGTGGATTTCACGCTGGCACCGTCCATCGGTATCGATACGTCACGCCGCGCGAGCGCTCCGCTGCGACCGGTCGGCGATCGGCAGCTCGCGTGCACCAGCCCCCTCTGGCCACGGCATCTACCGCCGATAGAGCTCCGCATGCCGACGCTCGAGCACAGTGGCGTCGTCGAGATGTTCCGCGAGGACATCTCCGGCGCCGGGGCGTCAGCGGCAGAAATATCTATTATTTCAATTGGTTCCGACTGCCGCGTGGCCGAGTCCTCTTCCGGCGTGGCCCAACGCGGGCCCAACGAACCGCCCGTGAAGGCGCCAGCGTCCGCCGTGGCGGGGGCGGGGACGTCGTCCGGGGGCGCCGTCTGACCGGGCGGCGCGCCGGAGGCGGAAGCTTCGGCGCTCGCCGAGCCCATGCCTGCTCCAGCGGACGCGGGTTGGCCTCCTCCTACCGAGCCGCCCTTTCCTCTCAGCTCGGGGATCGCCTCGTCCAGGGGGGCAAAGTCGCCCAGCCCAAGCTCGGCGATCTTGCGCGCGGCGCGCTTGTAGTGGTGGATCTGGCCGCTCGACTTGTGTCCGGTTCGGTCGGAGATCCACGTCTCCGTGCGACCATTCGCGAGCTTGATGGTAATGAAGGTCGCTCGAGTGTCGTGCAGTCGGATGTTCAGCCTCGACTCCGTGGTCTCGAACAGCTCGGGTCGATCGACTCCCGCGCGTTGGAGGTGTTCTCTGAAGCGTTCCGCCCCGTGACAACCCGGCAAGGGGTCACACTTTGGCCCGACGAAGACACGCCGATTGTCCGGCCAGAGCTCGCGATAAGCACGAAGCGCGCGCGCCACATCAGGCGATAGTGCCCAGGCACGGGGGTCATCGGTCTTGTTCTCATCGAGAACAACGGCTCCCCGGTCAAGGTCGACATCCGACCATTCGAGAGTTCCGGCCTCGTCGGCTCGCATTCCCTCGCGCGTGAGGAAGCCGTAGTAGATCCGGAAGCACAGCGGGACCAACTGACTCCTCATGAGGCGTTGATCCTCGTCAGGCGCATCGCCCCGCTGCGCGGGCGCCTGCGGCGGCCCGGACACGAGCTGCGCGCGATGCCTCACGCGAACCGTGGGCGACGGCGGAGGGGCGCTCCGCTGGGGGCTCGAGCTCGGGGCAGGTGGGGCTGACTGGCCGCGAGGGTGGCGTCGAGGCGAGCGAGCCCATGACAGCGAGCCTGCGGAAGGGCTGGCGCCCTCCGTTCGTCGAGGCCAGCGCTGGTTTGCAGGTCCACGCAGCTGCGAAAGGGGGCGCCAGTGCAGAGGTATAGAGCCGTCCGGCCGAAGTCCTCGAGTTTAGCGCGGTTTGAACAATCGCGCGGCAGCGGAATAGGTGGACTTCGTAGCGGAATCGGGTCATGTGTGCGCTCACATCGCAGCCGCCGCACAGCAGCGAGTCGTTCGGATTTTTCCGCTCCGGTAGCAGGTTGGCCTGAGGGCCGTCGTCAAGAAAGCGCGCTCTGAGCTCCGAGGTATCCCATGAGGCAACTAGCTCCTTCTGTTCTCATTCTAGTTCTTGCTTGCTCGAGCGAGTCCGCTCCCGGCGACGGCTACAGCCCAGGGACGAGCGGTTCGAGCTCGGGTGCCGCGGGCTTGGGCGGAACCGATACCAGCTCTGGCGGCGGCGCTGACCCCGCCGGAGCGGGCGGCACGGGCGAGGCCGCTGGCAACAGCTCGGGTGGTACCACTGCGGGGTCCGCAGGCACCGGCACGAGCTCCGGAGGCAGCGACTCGGGCGCGGGCGGTAGCGGCGGCCAGGTCGATCGGCCCGAAGTGGTGCTGGCGGGTGACAATGTGAACGCTAACGGACCGCTCGAGACGACGGTTCAGGACCTCTCGTTCAGCGGCGGTGGCCACATTCTCGTCAGGCCGACGACGCTCACCACCGAGCCCAACAAGAAGCACCCGGTGGCCATTTGGGGTCCGGGCGGAGGTACCCCTCCTCGCGACTACCTACAGCTGCTGACGCGCATGGCCTCGCACGGCTTCGTCCTCGTCGGTATTCGAGAGTCGACGGGCGACGCCGTGCTCATGTCGGCGGCGATCGATTGGCTGGAGGCTCAGGACGCCGATGAGAACAGCCCCATGTACGGCCGCTTGATCCTCGACCGCGTTGGTGTGTTCGGGCACTCGATGGGCGGGCTGTCGTCGGAAGCGGCTGCTCAAACCGATAAGCGCGTCTCCACCGCGTTGCTCGACAACAGCGGCTCCTTCGAGCACAACGCCCTCGTCAATCTCGAGATCCCTGTCGGCATCATCTACGGTGAAACGGGTCAAGAGGCGCCCAACGCCGAGGGTGACTTCAACAACCCCGGCAACAAGGGGCCAGTCTGGCTCGGCAAGATGAAGGGCGGTGGTCACGGCTCGGGGCCTTGGGACGGCGCCGGAGCGAACGTTGCTTGGATGCGTTGGCACCTCGGCGGGGAGAACTCCCGCAAGGACGCGTTCCTCAAAGACGGTGGCGACTACAACAACACGGGCGTGTGGCAGACTCAGTCCAAGAATTGGGACGAGTGGAAGAACTGGAACGAGTGACAGGCGGTACACCGAGCAGACGTTCGTGCTCGGCGGCATCACGTTTCAGGACGGGCTCGTGACATGAGCCCGGCTGGCTGCGTCTGGCGCGCCCTGTTCTTCGAGGATGTCGCAACCTAGTACTCTGACACGATTCTGTTGAACCAGTCGGATCCGAAAATCCGCTCGGCGTCGTGGACGGTGAAGGTCCAGTTGATCTTGCGACGAGCCCGGTCCGCGGCTGCATTCCACTGCCGGACGCGTCGGCGTAGTATCCGTTCGGCGACCTGCATCCTGACGCGGAGCGGCCGTGGACATAGGCTTGCCGTGCGATGCGAGGGCGACGGTTAGGGCGCCGCCATCAACGGCGAGACGGGGGGAGGCGTCTCGAAGCGACGACCGAAGAGCGCGCGACGAGTGAAGCGGGTGAAGCGGGCGCGCGAACGCGGCGCCCCAGCAAGTCGAGCGTGTCTGCCGCAGTGGCCGAGCCGCAGAAGAGCGGCCGTAAGCGGCTCGCGCCGACGATGGACGGCGGACAGAACGCGCCACCTCGCCAGCGTCGGCGAGCGGTGCCCGCGACCGGTGCGATTTCGCTGGAGTCTACCGATGGCGCTGAGCAGGCGCCGAGAGCAGCCGGCCGATCGCCTCGTGAACGACCCGGGCCGCCACCTCATCCCCAAGGGTGACAGCGCGGCTCAGGATGCTGGCAAGCGAGGTGACCAGGACGGTCCGAGGCGACGGGTCGGTCTGCGGGAGCTCTTCGGGCGTGCCGATCGCCGTTTGGGCCCGGGTTGGGTCCATGCCTGCCGAGGGGCCACGATCCGTGGCGCATGCCTCCCTCAATTCCCGGAGAAAGCGACGGATCGCTACGGTTTGCTGCCGCATAATCGTTCCGCGAGAACCCCGAGCTCAACAGGCCCCCTCGCTGCCCGATGGCATGGCCCGGCGCCTCACCGGCCGCTCCCGCTACACCCCCGCCTCCGCCCTCTCCATCGCGCCCCGCACGCTCGCCACGGCCGCAAACCGCTCCGCCAGGTACTCCGCCACCCGCACGTGCTGGCTGAACACCACATTGAAGCGTATGTGCGGATCCGCCGCGCCATCCGCCATGAACGTCGCCCCCCGCGCCAGCAGGATCTTGTTGAGATACGCATCCTTCACCAGCTCATCGACGTCCACGCCGCGCGGCACCGTTCCCCAGAGGAACAACCCTCCTTCACCCGGATGGTCCAGCACCACGCCCGCCTCTCTCAGCCGCCGCCCCGCCGCGTTCCGCGCCACCCCGAGCTTCTGCTGCAGCCGGTCGATGTGCTTCCGCCACCTGCCGGCTGACAGCACCTCCAGCAGCACGAGCTCGTTCAGCGCGCCGGTCGTCAGCACCGAGTAGATCTTCTCGCGCAGCAGCGGCTTCAGCCGCCCTGGCTCGGCCGCGATGTACCCCAGCCGCAGCGCCGGGCTCAGCGCCTTGCAGAAGCTCGAGTAATAGACGACCCCCTCCAGCCCCGAGAGCTGCGCCAGCCGCGTCGGATGCCCGGGGTGGAAGTGACCGTGCACGTCGTCCTCGGCGATCAGAACGCCATGCTTCTGCGCGGTCATCAGCACCCGGTGCAGGTTGGCCGCGCTCGATCCCCAGCCGGTCGGGTTGTGCAGCACGCTCTGGAGGAACAGCAGCCTGGGCCGGTGCTCGCGGCACGCCGCTTCCAGCGCCTCCAGATCCACGCCGTCCGGCCTCCGCGCCACCGGCACGATGCGGTAGCCCGCCTGGCGCAGCCGTCCGAACATCAAGAAATACCCCGGGTTTTCCACCAGCACCGCGTCGCCCGGCTGAAGAAAGGCACGGCAGATCAGGTCGATCGCATGCGTCCCGCCCCACGTCGTGAGCAGCCGCCCCGCGTCGGCCGCGATGCCCTGCGACCTCAGCAGCATCGCGATGCGCTCGCGCAGCTCGGGCAGCCCCTGCGGCGGAATGCGCGCCGCCATCCCGGCGTCGCTCCGGGCGAGCGCCCGCTGCAGCACCGTCGCCGGGATGGCGTCGCTCAGCCAGGTCGCCGGCAGGGCGCCGCTGCTGGCCAGCAGCACGCCGGCGCGCTGGTCGTTGGACTGCTGCGCCAGCCACACCGGCTCCTGCTCCTCGCCGGCCTCGAGCCACGCCGCGTCCGGCAGGGCCGCGGCCGCCTCGCACACGAAGAACCCGGCCGTGCCGCGCGACTCGAGCAGCCCGGCCGCCACCAGCCGATCGTAGGCCGCCACCACGGTGTTGGGGCTCACGCCGAGCTGGCCCGCGAGCTGGCGGATCGACGTCAGCCGCGCGCCCGGCGGCAACTGCGCGCCCTCGATCAGCGCGCGCAGCCGCGCCTCGATCTGGTCGGCCAACGGAACGGCGGAGTCGCGGTCGAGCGAGAACATGGGTCAGCGCAGGAACAGGAGCGCCAGCACCGCCAGCGCGCCGGCCATCATGCCATTGAACAGCCGCTGCCGTCGCGGGTCGGTCAGAAGACGCCGGATCGCCACGCCGAACAGCGCCCACGCCGAGATGCACGGAAAGGTGATGCCAAGGCCGATGGCCGACACGAGCAGCGCGCCGCTCACCACCGGCATGCCCGCCGGCATGAACACCGAGGCCAGCGTGACCGCCTTGACCCAGCTCTTCGGGTTGACGGCCTGGAACAGCGCCCCCTGCGCGAACGACAGCGGCCGCGGCACCTCGGCGCCCTTCGCCACGACGCCGCCGGTGAGCTTCCACGCCAGCACCAGCAGGTACAGCGCGCCGGTCACGCGCAGCACGCCGTGCAGCGCCGGGTAGGCGGTGAACAGCGCGCCCAGGCCGAGGCACGTGACGAAGGTCTGGACCGCGCCGCCCACGCTGATGCCGAGGACATGGGGCAGCGAGCCGCGGTAGCCGAAGTTCGCGCCCGAGGCCGTGAGCATCATGTTGTTCGGCCCCGGGGTGCTGGACATCACGAAGCAATAGGTCGCCAGGGGCAGCAGCTCGGTCATCGCGGGTGGCTCCGGTAAGGTGTGGCCCGGAGCGTAGAGAGGCGGCGTTCGCCGGTGAAGGCACAGGGGCCGCGCCGATCGAAAGCACTGTATCAGCCGCGGGACCGGTACAGACGGCTCGATCGCGCACCTGCTACGCTGGAGCAGCGCAGCCGGACGAGGCCGTGGCGCGGAGGAGATATGACGGAGGAATCAGCGGCACGCGCGCCCGACAAGGCAGCCTTCTTCACCCCGGAGAACGAGCAGGTCGACGCGCGCCGCGAGCTCCTGAGCCCCAGCGGGAAGTACCGGCTCGTCGTGTCGAGCTTCTCGACCGGGCCTGGCGCCTGGGACTACGCCCAGGGCACCGTGTACAGGACCGGCTCCGGCGAGCCTGCCGCCGTCGTGCAGCGGAACCACGACTCGTTTCCGTTCCTGTTCGTCGAGGCGCATCCGAACGGCCACGACTACCTGGTTTGCGGCGAGGACTACCAGGGCCAGACGGTGGTGGAGCTCGACACCGGGAAGCGCCGCGACCACCTGCCGGACGAGGCGAAGGAGGGAGTCGGCTTCTGCTGGACGGACATGCGCTTCGAGGCGTCCGCCGCGATGCTCGTCGTCGAAGGATGCATCTGGGCCTGCCCCTACGAGGTCCGCTTCTTCGACTTCTCCGACCCCATGAGCGGGTGGCCGGAGATCGAGGCGAGCGAGATGCTGGACGCCGATCGGCGCAGCCCGACGCTCAACGCCGACGGGACGATCACCTGCTACCAGTCGGAGCACGACGCCCCTGCGGCGGACGGCGGTGCCGAGACGCCGATCGCGGCGACCGTGACGCTCCGCCGCGAGGGCATGAAGCTCGTCGTCCAGGGCGCGTGGATCTCCGAGAAGGAGCAGGCCCGACGCAGGGCGCAGGAGGAAGCCCGGAAGCAGTACGACGCATGGCTGGCGAGCTTCCGGTCGACCGATCCGCTGTACCTCGCGGCCCTCGAGGGCCTGAAGGATCCGGCGTTCTCTCCCGAGGTCCACGACGGGATCGGCGTCACCTACGAGGGATGGTGTCCTGACTTCAAGGCCGAGGAGCGGCGCATCACCCGTCGTATCGTGAAGAGGGGAACGAGCCGGTACACGATCGACCTCGAGTGGGGCGCGGAGACGGGGCCGATCAAGCTCGTCGTGTTCAAGGACGGCAACCACGCGAGGGACATCTTCTTCGAGCACTCCGTCGCCGGAATGAACGACGCGCTCGCCTGCGCGAGCTCCCTGATCGCGGGCCATGCGGAGACCGCAGGCGCATGATCACCGCCTCTCCCGCCGCCGCCCTCCCGGAGGCGTGCGCGTGAGGTCGGTCCGACCCCACGCGCTCTCACTCAGTCGCAGCCCCCGACGCTCCACATCCCCGGCGCCTCCACGTGCAGCGTCACGACCTCGTCCTTGTCGACCCCCAGCCCCTCCAGCGCCCCGGTGGTGCGGTATCCCAGGAAGAGCTGCTCGTCCCCGAGGTCCACGACCTGCTTCTGCGCCCGGCCGTGAATCTCATGCTCCGCCACCGACGCGGTGATCTCGTTGCACCCGAACGGCACGTGGCTGACGTGCGCGAGCATGATCGGCCCGGCCTCGTTGAACTCCGTGATCGAGAGCCCCGTGAACATCCCGTCCCCGTCGTCGCTGCTCGGATCCGTGAACGGCGTGAACGTCCGCTCGCCCTCCAGGTTGTAGAGGTTCGCCACCGAGCTCGTCGCGCCCGGGTTGCTCGCCATGAAGGCGATCTTCCCTTTGCCCGCTGATCTCGCCTCGTCGATCCGGTAGATCCCCACGCCGCCGGACACGTCCCCGAACCCGATCCACTTCTGCAGCCCGCGGTCGTATCCCTCGTTCTGCCGGTTCTCCACCAGGAAGTACTGGTCCGGATCCGACGTCTCGATCTTGTAGATCGTCGGATCCACGGTCTGCCCGAGGAGCTCCGCGCCGGCCGACTGGACCACCGGGATGTCCTGCGCCGGCGCCCCCGGCTGGATCACGATCGGCGCCAGGAACCCGGCCTTGAGCCGGCTCCACGCGCCCATCGCCACGGGCGTCGAGCCGGCGGGCGATCCGGTCGTCGTGCCCCAGCTCCCGCTCGCCATCACGCACCACGCCCCGACCGGGGTCGGGCCCTTGTAGAGATCCGGCAGGCCGATC
Source organism: Sorangium sp. So ce119 (assembly GCF_051524405.1). Classification (NCBI taxonomy): domain Bacteria; kingdom Pseudomonadati; phylum Myxococcota; order Polyangiales; family Polyangiaceae; genus Sorangium; species Sorangium sp. So ce119. The sequence goes on from NZ_CP150310.1 coordinate 3,435,998, forward strand.
GCCGAGTGCCCGAGCTCGTGGACGATGACGCCCACCGTGGCCGGCATCGTGGTGGGCACGCCGCGGATCTTGTGGACCTGCCGCTCGCCGATCACCGCGTAGCCGGAGAGGGCCTTCCCATCGAGGGTGATCGGCGCGTCGAAGCCCGTCGCGTGCGCCCAGACGGAGGGCGTCTTGCTGGTGTTCGAGGTCTCGTAGCCGGCCACGACGAAGATCACGTTGAGCTCGTCGCCGCGGACCTTGCCGTCGCCGTTGGCGTCGAACGAGGCGAAGTTGACGAACGGATTCGCCATCACCAGCGCCTCCTTCAGGTAGGGCTGGAGGAGCGCGAAGTCCTTCTTGCTGTTCGGGTGCGCGAACGGCAGCTTGATCCGGACGATGCCGTCGTTCGCCGTGCCGTGCGTCTCCCGCGCGCGGATGAACGAGAACTTCCCGCGCGACATGTCGGCGTAATAGTGGTTCACCGAGCCAGGGAGGCTCCCGTACAGGGTGTCCTTCCAGGTCGCGATGTCGGTCCCGAAGCCGCCGGTGAACGCCCCCGGCGCGGTGAGCCCGCCGCCCTGCGTGAACTCCAGCAGGATCGTGAGCAGCGGGCGCCGCACGCCGGTGCTCGCGGGCGGGGCCGCGAACGACCGCGCGCCCGGGGAACGCGCGATCGCCGCCTCCCAGAGGTCGTCGAGCGCCTCCTCGTCGATGCGCGCGAGCAGCGCCGGATCCACGGGGCCGCCCAGCGCGCGGAGATCGCGGACCAGCACGCCCGAGGGGACGAGGGCAGGGGTGCCGCGCGCGTCCGAGCCGAGCTCGGCGACCTCGTAGTCGCCCGAGAGGTCGTTGAGCACCACGACGGTGCCGTCCCGCATCCGGAGGTAGTCGAAGTGCTCGTCGCCGATCACCTCGGCGTGGAACATCGCGCCGGTGGGGTCGAGCGGGATCTCGCGCAGCCCCGGCTCGGCGAGCACTGCGGCCGCCGGGCGGCTCACGCAGACGGCGCTCGCCAGCACGGCCAGCGCGACGAGCCCGAGCCTCGCCCCGCGCCGCGCTCCGAAGATCGCCCTCTGCTCCACCGTGTCTGCGCCGCTGTCACGAGATGTCATGTCCGCATCCTCCTCGATCCGCGTTTCGTCGCGTTCGAGGGGGCACATCGCAACGCGCGTGCCGCGCCCGGACGGCGCGGATCGCCGCGCTTTCAGGCCGATTCCGGCGTCTCCCGCGGGCGCGTCGCCGCGCGACGACACCTCGCCGGGACACCCGTCATGCGCGCATGACGGCCGCTGTCACGGCGGCGTTACAGCCGATCCAACCGTGGATCCCAGGGGCGGCGCGCCCGCGGTCCGCGCTCCCGCGGGCGCGCTGGTTCCGGGTTGACGCGCACCCCCCCAGGGGCACCATGGCGATCATGGGCGAGGATCCCGGGGCGACCTGCACGCTCACGAGCTTCGATCAGGGCCGCGCCCTGCGGCTCCCGGCCGTCACCGTGACGGTCACCCTCCCGGACGGGCGCACGCTCGCCGCGCCGCTCGAGCTGCGCCCGCTCATCGTGGGCGCGGGCGCCGACTGCGACCTGGTGCTCGCCGATCCCCGCGCCTCGCGGCGGCACTGCGAGCTCCGGATGACCGAGCGCGGCGTGCTCCTCCGCGACCTCGGCAGCAAGAACGGCACGCTGGTCCGCGATATCCGACTCGTCGAGGCCTTCCTCCCGCCGGGCGTCCCCGCCACGGTCGGCAGCTCCGAGCTCGTCGTCGGCGCCGCGGGGCCGCCGTCCGTGCTGCCGCTCTCCGGCGCGGACGCGTTCGGCGACGCGGCGGGCCGGAGCCTGACCATGCGCGCGCTCTTCGCGAAGCTGGAGCGCGCGGCGCCGACGGACGAGACGCTGCTCCTGCTCGGCGAGTCCGGCACCGGCAAGGAGGTCCTGGCGCGCGCGATCCACGCCCGCAGCCGCCGCAAGGACGGCCCCTTCGTTGTCGTGGACTGCGGCGCCGTCGCCCCGAACCTCGTCGAGAGCGAGCTCTTCGGCCACGTCCGGGGCGCGTTCACGGGCGCCGCGGCGGCGCGGCCGGGGCTGCTCGAGCAGGCGAGCGGGGGCACGCTCTTCATCGACGAGATCGGCGAGCTCCCGCTCGATCTCCAGCCGAAGCTCCTCCGCGCGATCGAGGGGCGGCAGATCCGGCGGCTCGGGTCGAACGAGTGGGTCCCCTTCGACGCGCGGATCGTCGCGGCCACGCACCGGAACCTGCGCGCGAAGGCCCAGGACGGCTCGTTCCGGGCCGATCTCTACTTCCGGCTCTCGGTCGTGGAGGTCCACGTCCCCGCGCTCCGGGAGCGCAAGGACGACATCCCGCTCCTCGTCGAGCGGTTCCTGGCCGCGCGCGAGCCGCCGCGCGCGCTCGCGGACCTGCCGCCGGGCGCGCTCGCCCTGCTGGAGGGCCACGACTGGCCGGGCAACGTGCGCGAGCTCCGGAACACCGTCGCGCGCCTCGTCCTGTTCCCCGAGCTGCTCCACGAGATCGTCGGCGCCGGGCCGCCGGCGCCGCGCGGGAGCTCCGGCCCGGAGCCCGCGAGCCCCGCTCCCGTCGGCGCGTCCGGCGCATCCCCCTCGGGCGCCTCTCCCGCGGGCACGTCGTCGGCCGGCGCGGAGCCTGCCGCCCCCGCGGACGCCCGCCTCCGCCGGCTCCTCGAGCTGCCGCTGCCGGAGGCGCGCGAGATGGTGCTCGAGGAGCTCGAGCGCGCCTACGTCACCGAGAAGCTCCGCCAGCACGGCGGCAACATCTCGCAGGCGGCCGACGCGATGGGCGTCTCCCGCCAGCTCGTCCACCGGCTGATCCAGCGCCACGGCCTCCGCACCCGATGATCCCGCCCGCGGACGCCGACGAGCCCTGCGCCGCCGCCCCGCCGGGGCCGCGGCGCGGCCGCGACGACGCGACCCTCACCGGCCCGGTCACGCCCGCCGCGCCTCGCCCCGGCCTCGGCGCGGCGGGCGACGCCCCCGCCGCCGCGCCCGAGGCCACCCCCGACCTCGGCCTCGGCGAGGGCTCCTCCGGCCCCGCCGCCGCGCCGGAGGAGCCCTCGCCGATCCCGCCCTCGCTCCACGCCCGCTTCGAGGACTTCCACCTCCTCGGCCGGGGCGGCATGGGCGTCGTCTACAGGGCCCGCGATCTCCGGCTCGGCCGGCGCGTGGCCATCAAGCTCGTGCTGGCGGGCGCGCACGTCGACGGGACCTTCCTGCGGGAGGCCCGGTCCCAGGCGCGGCTCCGCCACGAGAACGTCTGCGAGGTCTTCGAGGCCGGCGTCGCCGATCGCGTGCCGTTCATCGTGATGCGCTACATCGAGGGCCGCTCCCTCCAGGAGGCCCGCGACGACCTCACGCTCGAGGAGAAGGTGCGCGTCGCCAGGACCATCGCCGCCGCGCTCCACGAGGCGCACCGGATCGGCCTCGTGCACCGCGACGTCAAGCCGAGCAACATCCTGCTGGAGCGCGGCGAGGACGGGTCGCACCGCCCCTACCTCATGGACTTCGGCATCGCGCGCGACGCCGGCGAGGGCGGCGCGACCCTCACGGGCGCCGTCCTCGGGACCCCCGCGTACATGGCCCCCGAGCAGGCCGCCGGCAGGGTGCGCGCGCTCGACCGGCGGACCGACGTCCACGGCCTGGGCGCGACCCTCTTCGCGCTGCTCGCCGGCCGCCCGCCGTTCGTGGGGGGCACGGTGATGGACGTGCTCCGCCAGGTGCTGGAGGCCGACGCGCCGCCGCTGCGGGCCCTGGACCGCGACGTCCCGCAGGACCTCGAGGCGGTGGTGGCGCGCTGCCTGGAGAAGGAGCCCGGCGCCCGCTACGAGTCGGCGCGGGCGCTCGGGGAGGATCTGCAGCGCTTCCTCGACGGCGACCCCGTGCTCGCGCGGCGCGCCTCCCTCGCGCGCCGCCTCGCCCGGCAGGCGCGGCGGCACCGGGCGGCTGTCGCGACAGCGGCCGCGCTGGTCGTCGCGGCGCTCGTCGTCGCCGGTCTGTTCGTCGGGAGCCGGCGCGCCGCCGCGGAGCAGGCGAGACTCGCGCGCGAGCTCGGCGAGACCGTGAAGGAGATGGAGCTCTTCCTCCGCGGCGCCCACGGGATGCCGCTCCACGACGTCGAGCGCGAGCGCGACGTGGTCCGCGCCCGGCTGAAGGCCGTGGAGGCCCGGATGGCGACCGCGGGCGCCCTCGGCCGCGGCCCCGGGGAGTACGCGCTCGGCCGCGGTCTGCTCGCGCTCCAGGAGCCGCGCGCGGCCCTCGACCACCTCCGGGAGGCCGAGCGGGCGGGTTACCGATCGCCGGGGCTCGACTACGCCGCCGGCGTGGCGCTCTCGGAGCTCTACCGCCGCGGCCTGGAGGAGACCCGCCGCATCCAGGACAGGGCGCAGCGCGAGGCCCGGATCGCGGCGCTCGGGGCCGAGTACAGGGCGCCGGCGGTCGCGCACCTCCGCGCGGCGCTCGCCGGCGCCGGCGAGGGGCCCGCGGCGATCGAGGCGCCCGCGTACGTGGAGGGGCTGCTCGCGCTCGCCGAGGGCAGGCACGAGGAGGCGCTGGAGAAGGCCCGGGCCGCGTTCGCGGGGGCGCCGTGGCTCCACGAGGCGAAGAAGCTGGAGGGCGACGTGCTCTTCGCGATGGGGAGCCGCCACCGCCACGACGCCGTCGCCTTCGATTTCGAGAAGATGAAGGCCCACTTCGAGCCCGCCGCCGAGGCGTACGGGATCGCCGCGGACCACGGCCGCTCCGATCCGGCGGTGCATTCCGGCGCGTGCGAGCTCTGGGCGCAGACCATGAACGCCGCCGGGAAGCGCCGCGACCCGATGCGCCCGAGCTTCGAGCGGGCGCGCGAGGCCTGCGGGCGGGCGCTCGCGGCGAGCCCGCGCAGCCCCGAGGCGCGCGTGAGGCTGGCCTGGGTCCACAGCGCCTTCGCCTGGTGGGTGGCGAGCAGGATGCCTCCGGGCGAGGACGCCGGGGCGGCGCTCCGCGACGCGACCGCGCGCGCCGAGGAGGCGCTCGCCGCGAGCCCGGACGACGCCATGGCGCGGTACGTGGCCGCCGCCGTCTTCCGGGCGCGCGCGTACCACGCGGACCTCACCGGCCGCGAGCAGGGCGAGGCCCTCGAGCGCGCCATCCAGGGCTACGAGGCCGCGCTCCAGCGCGAGCCGGACCTCGCCTGGGCGCTCAACGAGCTCTGCAGCGTCCTCGCCGAGCGCGGCCGCTACGAGTCGCTGCGCGGCCTCGACCCGACGGGCTCCCTGGAGCGCGCCCGGGCCCGCTGCGACGACGTCCTCGCGCTCGAACCAGGCTTCGCCAGCGCGCGCACCTCCCGGCTGATCACCGGCGTCTACGAGGCCGAGCACCTCGCCCGCGCCGGCCGCTATCCCGAAGAGGTCGTCCAGCGCACGCGCGGGGTGATCGAGGCCATGCGCCAGAAGGATCCTTCATGGACCGGGGCGCCTTATTGGCGCCTCTGGCTGGATCACGCGCTGGCGCTGTACGCGCTCGACGCCGGCGCCGATCCCGGCCCGGCGTTCGCGCGGGTGCAGGCGAGCGCGCGGGAGATGGCGCCGGGCGCTGCCGGCTATCCGGAGTCGCTGCGGGCGATGCTGGCGATGCTCGAGGCGCGCGTGCGGATGGCGCGGGGCGAGGACCCGGCGCCCGCGATCCAGGTCGCGCGCGACACGCTCGATCGCAGCCTCTCCGAGGCTCCCTGGGACGTGTGGGACCGGGTGCAGCGCGCCGAGGCGGAGCTCCTCGCGTTCCGGTGGGGCGCGCAGCGGGGCCGTCCGGACGCGGCGCGGCTCGACGCGGCGCTCGTCCCGCTCCGTCCCCTGCTGCTCGGCGAGCCGCTCGCCGACCCGTCGCTGTACGCGGTGCTGGCGGAGATCCACGAGGCCCGCGCCGCGCTCCGGAGGGCGGGCCGCGGGCAGGACGCGGCGGGGCGCCGCGGGCAGGACGCGGCCGACGACATCGCCGAGGGGCTCCGGCACGCGGGCGCGGCGCTCGGGCTGAACCCGCGCCACGACCGGGCGCTCGCGGCGCAGGGCGCGCTCTTTCGCCTGCGCGCCGGGGCGGCGCCCGACGCGGCCGCCCGGAGGGAGGCCACGCTGCGCGAGGTGGCGGCCCTCGAGGCGGCGATCCACGCGAACCCGCTGCGCGCCCGGACGCTGGGCGCGCGCCTCGCCGAGGCGCGGCGGCTCACGGGCGGGGCGGCTGCCGCGGCCGAGGCGCCGGTTGTCGTCGAGGCGCCGGCTTCCGCCGAGGCGCCGCCAGGCCTCGCCGCGCCCTGAGCCCGGCGACAGCGCCGGGGCTCACTGGGGTATGGGCGGCGGGGGCGGCGGGGGCGGCGAGGAGGACGTGGGCGGCGGAGGCGGCGGGGGCGGCGAGGTCGAGAAGGACGGCGACCCGACAGGAGGCACGCACCACCCGGGCATGGGATCCTTCAGCCATGTCATCGTGCACGGCTTGTCATCACACCTGTACTGGCCGGTGTCCGGGTCGCCCTTGCACTCGGCGGTGAAATCCAGGATCCCCTTGTAGATGAGGCCGCAAGCGTCCTTCTCGTAGCAGTACCGCTGCTCCAGCGCGGTCTTTGGGTCCGGCCCGCATCTCTGCGCGAACGAGAACGTCGGATAGACCTCCACCTCGGCCCCGGCCGTGGCGTGCGCGCACCAGAGCGCCTCGCTGTACTTGAACGCACCGTGCTCGTTCCCGTCGTCGATCACGTTGTAGCCCGCGATCATGACCGCGATGTCGTCCATCTTGTCGTTGACGAACGCGATCACGCACTCCAGCACGTTGTTCCTCACCTGGACGGGGAGCCCCCGCGCCGTCCAGATCGACGCGCCGCTCACCATGCCCCGTCCGACGTAGGGCATGTCGTCGTGGGTCACGACGGTGCCGCGCGCGAGGGCGCACCGGACCGCGTGGTCGAAGATCTCGTGGCCCGTCACGTCCTCGCCGTCCGCGCGCTCGGCGCCGCCGCCCTGGCCTCCGCCGCCCGCGCCGTCGCCCTTCGGTTCGTCGAGGAGCCCGGTGGCGAGGACCACCGGGTTGATGGTGCCGTCTGCCTGGAGCAGCGGGAATCCGAGCGCGCGGGCCAGCGGCTCCTTCCATGTGTGCCACGCGCGATTCGGGGTGCCGTTGGTGTCCTCGGATCCGGGCTTGCCCGCCATCGCCCTGAGCCCCGGCCCTGCGAGCTCGCCGTCGAGCTGCGACTCCGGCCCGCACGCCGCCGGGAAGAGCCCGACCGCCACCATCATCCCGAGCGCAAAGACAGAGCGCTTCATTGCGATCTCCTCCTCCAGAGAGTTTCAAGCCGTCGTTCCGGCGCGTTCGCCGGTCAAGAATGCAAGGGGTCGATGCTCGCCGCCCTGCGCGCCGAGGTAAAGAGCATCCGCCGTGCCACGAGCGCGAAGGCGCGAAAACCGCGGATCGCCCGCGCCCGTCCCGTCGAGGCGGTACGGCGGCGTAACGGCGGCGCGACAGGTGACCGCCGCGCGGACAGCGGCTGTCACGCTGCGGTGACAGCGCTTCTCGGTGGGGCCCAGCGCGCTCGAGCGTGTTGTTGGCGTCCCGCGCGATCAGAGGCCGATGAAGCGAGACGAGCGACAGGCGGCGTCCCCGGGGGGGCCCGCGCCCCGGTGAGCGCAGTGGATCGCGGTCCCGAGGGGGCCCGCACCCCGGCGAGCGCTGTGGGACGCGGTCCTGAGGGGGGCCGCCCCTCGGTGAGCGCAGTGGATCGCCGTCCAGTGTCGGATCCCCTTCGCATGGCACAGACGCAGGCTGGTTGGCACACCTCTCCCCGCGTGCCGGCAGGAGCGAGCCGGCGACTCCGCGCCCTTCAAGGTCGGGTCGGAGAGACCTGCGCCACCCCGAGCGCCGGGCTCACGAGCCGAACGAGCGACCCGCCTTGAATCGCTGCCAGTCGCTCGCGCGCGGGCGCTCGCCGTGGCTCGCGCGCCGCAGCCACGCCTCCTTGAATTCCCTGGCGCTCCGGAAGAGCTGCCGGTCGGACAGATCAGGATCCTTGAGCTCCGCGAGCATGTCCCAGACCGCCGCGCCCTCGGTGATCGCGCGCTCGCTGAAGGTCGCGGCCATCTCGCGCACGGCGGCGAGCCGCCTTGCCTGCCCGATCGGGCGCACGATCTGGAGCACGTCGAGCAGGACGGCAGGATGGATCGCGAGCAGGTACTTGTCGGTCAGCGCGCGGACTAGCCACCGATCCTCCGAGCAGAGCACCAGGCCCTCCTCCTCGGTCCTGGCCGGCTCCTCCTCGGTCCTGGCCCGCTCCTCGAGATCACGCGCCACGCAGCGGTCGTGGCGGAGGACGATCTCGTCGCGGCGGGGCTCCTCCGGGAACGGCAGCGCCTCCGCCGACCTGACCCGATAGACGCCGATGCCGTAACGCCTGAGCACATTCGCCAGCGTCACCTCGATCTTGCGGCGGAGCTGAAGATAGTTGCGCCGTTCGGCCTCCTCCCACTGCGGCGGCAGGCCGAGATCCTGCAAGAACTCGTCGAAGCGCTCGAGCGTCGTCGGCTCCCCCCGATGCTGCGCGACCGCGTGAAAGTGCGCGACGTAGAAGTTCTCCGAGCGCGCCAGATCCGGATCTGCACCGACGAGAGAGCGGTAATGGCGCGCGGCGTCCACGAGGTGCGACGCCATCTCCTCGATATAGACGCTCGGGACGACCGCCTTGATGCCCCGCTCGGCCAGGGCCGTGTGCAGCTCGACGGCGATCTCCGACGTCGTCCAGCCCTCCGCGATGCGGTCGAACTTGCCACACAGCATCGGCAGCGCGACGGTCGTGTCGAGCCAGATCACGAGTCCGTCGCGCTGCGCGACCGCCGTCGCGAGCTGGCCGCTGTCTCGGTCGGTCATCTGGATGAAGAGCTCCGCCGCGGCGAGCGCCCGGCCATAGGGCGATTGTGACGCGACGTCGATGAGCGCCTTGAGAGCGTCGGCGGCGTCGCCGCCGCTGGGCTTGAGATATCCCGAAAGGCGCCGCTCCACCGCGTTCAAGCGTCTCGTGAGCGCCTCCGACGAGCGCCCGGGCAGCGTCTCCGCAAGGCTCTCGCGCAGAAGGAGCCCCAGATCGTCGAACACGTCCGCCACCGCCTCCTTCCGCCTATCGAGCTTCTGGACCTTCTTCTCCAGCGCACGGACGCAACTCTCGCGGAGGTGCTTCGCAGCGGTCTCCTGGACTTCCAGCGCGGCCCTCGTGAGCGTCTTTAGCTCGCCGGTTGCGGAGATGCGGCCCGCGCTGACCTCGACCTTGCCGAGCTCAGCGAGCGCCCTGAGCTCCATGCGAAACGAGTGGCGCACGGAGCCCCCGATCCCGGCCGCCTCGATAGCCCTGTCCAGCAGCGCCTCGGTCGGGATCGGCTCGTCTTCGCGCAGCAGACACGCCGACAGCACGCTCCGAGCGACCTCGGCGCGGAAATCGCCGCTCTTTTCGTGGAAGAAGGCGAACGCGAGGCGCGCATCCACCGCCGGATTCCGGGGGCGCTCTGCCTGCTCCGCAGGCGCCGTGGGCGCGGAGCGGGACAGCGCGGCGAGCACGTCGGGATCGTTCGCCGTGGAGGCGATGTCGCGGGCGTCGATGACGGTGATGGTCACACCGTACGTCGTCTCGAGCTGCGCTACCTTCTTCAGCTTCGGCCCGGCCGCCGGCGTCTGTGCGCAGACGAAGAACATGCGCCCGCTCTGCCTGAGCAGCTCGTGCGCCCCGAGATCACGCGCGAGCTTCGCGTCCCACTCCTCCGCGCGCCCGGCGTGAAACTGCACCGGTGCACCGCCCGAGGGCAGATCGATCCAGGCATCCACCCCGGCGTCGCCCGTGCCGTCGGAGAGCCGGACGTGCTTGCCGTAGGGGACGCGGAGCGCGGCGACTGCCACGTCCTTGAAGGAGGACGGCGACAGGACGTTCTTGATGTGCTCCACCCAGTCTTCCAGCAGCATCGCCAGCCTCCAGCCAGGGCCCTCGGCCTCAGCGGGACCCTATCCCATGGCGTACGTCACAGCAACGTGGCCCGGCCATGAGGTCCGCGCATACCGGCGACGCCGGCACGACGGCGAGCTCTCCACCTTTTGCCGGCGTCGCCCTGTTGGCGGTGGCAAGCTTGGAGGCTTTCGTGCTGGACGACGCGCCTCGACCGCATGCTTCAGGGGGCAGCGCTGGCGTGTCCGTCCCAGCCGGGCTCGGCGAGCTGGTGGCTGGACTCCGAGAGCGTGCTCGTCACGCTTCCTCCGCTTCGTCGCGCGGGAAAGGATATTGTAGATGTTCCGGCGGCCAGGAGCTCGGCATGGACCGCCATGCGAGCTCTTCTTCCAGGTCTTCCGTGTCGGTGGTCAGCTCGTCGCTGGTCGTGGGCACCCCTGCACCCGCCCAGCGCTCGCCGCGCGAGCTCGCCTGAGGAGGCTCTCGAGACGCTGCAAGAGCTGACCCGGTGGCTCTCCTCCGCCGTCGCCCTCGAGCGCCTCGCGGTACCAGCGCCCCACCAGGCACAGCTCGTACAGGTGCACGGCCGGCGCCTCGATGCGCGGCCGCCCCTGCGCGGCATACGCGTCCAGGAGGCGTGTCAGGCCATGGTCGGCCTGGAACGGCCTCGCGCGCCCGCGCGTGACGATGGCCATGTCGTACGCGGGGTCGCCTCGGGTCGCGACCTCCCAGTCGATGACGGCGCAGGGCTGCTCCCAGTGAAGGAGGATGTTCTGCCCCAGGAGATCCCCGTGGACGAGCGTCGAGGGCTCTTCCTCCGGCAGGTGATCGAGCGCCCACCGCTCCACCTCGCGGAGCTCGGAAAGTCCGTCGAAGACCGCGATCTCCGAGAGGGCGTGCGCGCGCCGCGTGGCGTGCCCCCCGAGGTCGGGGATGTCGCCCACGTCGACGGCGTGCACCGCCGCGGCGACGCGCGCGACGACCTCCCAGGGCGCCACGCCGGGCTGGCGGCCGGCGCGTACGTCGAGCGGGACCCCTTCGAGGTAGGAGCGAACCGCCACGTCGACCCCCTCCACGGGGACGATCGCCATCAATGTCGGCACGCGGACCACGCGCGTGCAGGCGGCGACCCGTTCGAGGAGCGCGCCCTCGCGTTGCCAGCTCGCGCGCGTCCGCGGAACGCTGCCCCTCGCGGGCACGGACGCCGCATACGCCCCGGAGCGGCCGTCCGGATCCGGAACCAGCTCGACGTGAGCCGCATAGACTTCGTTCGAGAGGCCGTGACCCACCTTGACCACGCGATCGATCCGGGGCCTCCCGAGGCCCGAGAAGGCGGCCTCGAGGGCTCGCTTCGCGCGCGCCCATCCCGCCCCGGCGTAGCGAGCAGCCATCTCACGCAACCTCCGCGATATCGATCGCATCCCCGATGCGCGCAGCGAGTTGCGCGCGCCGCCCGCGAGCCGTCGAGAAGCAACCGGTCGGCCCGAGGACAACGCCAGAGGAGAAGCGACGCTCGTCGTGCAACGAGAGGAAGACGACCATGACCCACGCCACGCTATCGCACCAGCGAAGGCCGAAGTAGCCCTCCGGTGCATGAGGACGCCGCACTCCCGCCGATCGGCGAGGGACGCACCGAGCCGCGCCCCATGCATGGGGATTCATTCCGATATGAGCTCATGGTTTCTCAGACTTCTTTCCGGAACGTTCAGCGCTCGAATGGAGTTTTGGCACGTTCCTTTGGGAAAATTATCCTGTTCGACGTAATGCGATGAGGCTCAGGCGCCTTCGGGCGATACTGTCTCATCACCTCGCCTGTAGCAGCGCGGATCGCGTACCCTGCGCCGCGATGAGAAAGGTCGGTCGCAACGATCCCTGCCCGTGCGGGAGCGGGCGCAAGCACAAGAAGTGCTGTCTCGGGAACGGAGGCGGGGCGCCGTACACGCGCGCCGATCGTCAAGCCGCGCTGCAAAGGGTCCTCTTCTCGGCGCATCCCGACGACATCGACGATGCCAGGAGGAGGTTCTTGGGCAAGCACGCCCCGCTCCTCGATCGGTGGAGGGACGACGTTGTCGTGGAGATGGCCGAGGTCGCATTCCAGTTCTGGCTCATCTTCGACGTCGTCACGTTCCGCGAAGGGGCGACGCTCGCCGAGGAGATCCTCCAGAGTCACCACGATCTCGGCCACGGCGAGCGCAGGTACCTGGAGATGGGTCGCGCGAGCTCCATGCGACTCTACGAGGTGGTCCACGTCGTGCCCGGAGCGGGCGTCACCCTGCGCGACGCGCTCCACGGCGGCGAGGTGCGCGTGCGCGAGCGGTCCGCGTCACGCGCGCTCCATACCTGGGATCTCGTCGCCGCGCGCGTGATGCCGAAGGGCGCCTCCGGCGAGCCGGAGATAGACGGCGGCCTCTTCCCGATCCAGAGCCGGCTGCGGGAGCGGCTGGTGGAGCAGCTCACGGCGCTGAGCGCCGACCTCGACGAGGCCGCGCTGCGCGAGGCGCGCGTGCCCATGTTCTTCGACGCCTGGATCGGCCCCGGTCTGCCGCAGCTCGTGAACTGTCACCGAGCACCAGGACGTCGAGCAGGCCGTGCTCGCGGACCCGCGAGGCGAAGCAGGCGGCACGCCCGCGGCGGCGCCCGAAGCGCTGCGCCAGGCCGCGGTGCAGATGCTCCAGCAGCATTACGAGAAGTGGCTCGACGAGCCGGTGCCGGCGCTCGACGGGCTCACGCCGCGCGCAGCCGCATCGGCGGACGGGCTGCGGCCGCGCGTCGCCGAGCTCGTCGAGGGACTCGAGCGCCTGTACGAGCGCGCCCTGGCGGAGGGGGCAGCCGCGTTCGACCCGACATGGATGTGGGAAGAGCTGGGGATCGAGGACCTCGCGCGCGGCCGATCGCGCAAGCAAGCGGCGCCGCGGTTGCCCCACGAGATCATCGCGGATCTCGCGCCCGATCTCGTGGAGGTCGCCGCGGACATCGGCGAGCGAGCGCGGAGGACGTCCCGCGACGATCTGACGCGCACGATCGAGCGCCAGGAGGTCGAGAGCGATCTCGGCTTCCGCCGCCTCCGGCGCGACCTGGCTCAAGACGCCGAGGGCGGCGTCGCCGCGGAGCCCGATGCCACGGACGGGCGCGCGATCGTCGCCTCGTGGGTCGAGAGCCTCTCGAATTTCGAGCTCCACCTGCGCAAGGTCTTCTGGGTCGACGAGGGGCTCGCGTGGATGCTCGGCGCCACGGCGCTCGACGTCATCGGCGAGGCGCTGCGCCCGCCGTTCACGAGCTTCGCGCTCGTCTTCACCGACCGCTACGCGCTCGGGCTCGCGGAGCGCCTGCTCGCGGAGGACCCGTCGGCGCGCCTCCGCGGCCGGATCCTCTCGGTGCTCACCGTCTACGTCACGGCCACGGCGGACGGCGCGGGGCCCATGGACCTGCGCCTCGCGTTCGGGGCCGACGCCCGCGATGGCGGATGGCCCGAGCTCGTCGTGCGCGAGCTCTCGGTGCGACAGGACACCCGGATCGTCGATCTCCTGAGGACCCTCTCGCCCGGCGACGAGCCCGACGAGGAGGTCGAGACCCTCATCGCCTCACCGCCGCTCCGCGGCCTGGTCGGCCTCGTGATCAACGCGATCCTCTACGCGACGAGCGCCGACGCGGACGCCGTCCCCGGCGACCCGCGCGGCGACGACGCGCCCCCGCCGCGCCGCCGCCGCGGTGGCGCGATCCCGCCCACGGACGGCATCTTCCGCCTCCCCGGCAAGATCGACGTCACCTCGCTGAAGCAGCTCAAGCGCGTGCGCCGCGGCGCATCCGATGTACAGGCGATCCGGCGTTGCATGGTCCGGGGCCACTGGCGCCGCGCGGGGCGGAGCTGGAAGGACGCGAACCCGCGATGGATCAAGCCGTACTGGCGAGGACCGAGCGCGGCGGCGATCGTCGAGCGGGAGTACCGGCTGAGCTGCGCCCCAGGGGCGGACACATGAGTGACGACGCCCGCGCCGCCCGCCCGCCGCGCCCGGCGGAGCGCCCGCTCGAGGACGGCATACGCTACGGCCCGGAGCCGTGGCGCGAGATCGAGGGCGTCTGTTTCTGCCACTGGGACCGGTGGCTCCTCCGGCTCGCGCTGACCGAGCCGCGCGGCCTCGACGGGATGGCACGCGAGTTCCGCGCCCGCGCGGCGAGCCGGCGCGTCAGCAGCGACGGGGCCGAGGCGATGCTCGCGCAGGTCGCCGACCTCCGCGGCCGGCTCGCGCGGCTCGCGCGGACCCCGGAGGAGGTCCTCGACGCAGAGGAGCGGGCGAGCGAGTGGCTGCTGAAGAAGGCCTTCAAGCGCGTATGGCACGCGGGCCCGAACCGCCGCACGGACGCGATGCGCAACACGCCTCGCCGGCGGCTTGAGGCGCGCGCTCTCCGCGGCAACTGGCCGCTGTTGCCGGTGTCGCCTGCGCGCTTCGAGCGCGAGCTCCGTGAGCTTGCCGGCGTCGATGGCTATTACGATCACCGCGCCACGGACCTGCTCGCGTTCCTCGTCGAGAACCGCATCGACGTCCTCCTCGTGACGGCCGTGTCCGATTTCGATCGCATGGCGCTGCACCGGGGAGCGATGACAGCCGTCATCGAGATGATGGAGCAGGTCGACGATTCCTTCGCACGGATGAGCGAGGTGTTCAGGGCGAGCGAGCGCGCATATCTCGATCTCGCTCGCGCCCATGCCGGGCTCCACGGCGTCCTGCGCGACCTCCTGGAGCTCGCCGTGTGGGAGGATTACGGGTTGATCTGCCGGGTCGAGGCCTTTCTGGGCGCGCTCCCGGAGGAGCACGCGGACCTCGCCGTCCGTGAGCTGGCCGCGATCATCGCAGAGCTGCGGCGGGAGCGCCTGGACTACCAGCTCGCGCGCGCGCTCATGCTCCGCCGGGCAGTGCTGGCCCCCTGGGGATAAACCGAGCGTCTCACCTGGCGCGCTATCACGGCGCGACGAGGGGAATCTGCGTCTCCAGCGGATCGATCCCCCGCAGCACCGCGGCCCCGTGCGGGCCGGCGCGGCGGCAGCCTTCCTCGACCGAGAGGCCGTGGGCGAGGAAGAACGTGAGCGCTCCCGCGAAGCTGTCGCCGGCGCCATAGTCGCCGACGACCCTGGCGGGCGCGGGCGGCGCGTCCACGAGCGTCGTGCCCCCGTCGCGGAGGACGCGCACCGGGCGCGGCCCATCGGTGAGCACCAGCGCGCCGGGGCGCGGATCATACGCGTCGATCGGCGCGTTCTCGCGCGGGTCCTCGACGCTGCCGATGACCACCTCGGGCGCGACCGCCGCGGCCCGGAGCGCCGCGCTCCTGCGGGCGGTCACCACGAGCCGGCGCGCGGCGCGCGCGAGGCGCAGGCTCTCGGGATCGGCGCCGGTGAAGTACACGGCGTCGCAGTCGGCGAGGATCGACCAGGGGAGGGGATCGGTCGCCGCGGGCTGGAGCGGGCTCCCGGTGACGACGATGGTGCGACGCCCGTCGCCGTCGACGACGATCACGACGCGCGGGTGGGCCACGCCGCGCCGCGCCGCGTGGATGTGGACGCGCTCGTTCGCGGCCCGGATGCGCTCCTCGACGGCCCGCGCCGCCTCGTCGCGCCCGAGCGCCGTGAACAGGTGGACCTCGGCGTCGCTCCGGCAGAGCTGCGCGAAGGCGACGCCGCCGCCCCCGCCGGGCAGGAAGCGCGTGTCTTGCAGGTGGACGATGTCGCCCGATCTCGGGATGCCCTCGGTGCGTCCGAGCGTCACGTGCTCCACGTGGCCCACAACGGCGATGCGCGTCGTCGTCATGCGGCTCGACATAGCATGGCCACGCGGCGCGCAACCCGGCGACGCCCCCTGTCAGACGCCTCCACGGCCCCGGTTCGAGCGCGTCAGACGCGAGCCGCCCGGAGCTCCTTCTCTCGCGTGTCGACCCCGAGCAGCCGGTTGACGGGGCACACGCGGGTGATGGCGCTCTCCACGATCAGCGCTCCGGCGACGAGCGCCACGATCCCTCCCGGCCGGCCTCGAAGGCCGCCGAGCGCCGTGGCGCCGAGGCCCATGAGCAGCGGGCCGGCGACGAAGCGTGCCGTTCGATCCAGCGTGCCGACGTTCTCTTGCATGCGTCCTCCTCGCTCCGGTTCTGCTCATGTCGAGCGATCCATGGGGCTCGTCAAGGCTCGGTCGCACGCGCTCGAGCCCCGCGGTCCGGCCGTCAAGCGCCCTGCGGCCGCGGAGACGACCGCTCACCGGAGGAGCGCGACGCCGGCGCCGCAGCCCTGCCGCGAGCACGCCGAGGGCGGCCGCGAGCGCCACGCCGGCGCCTCCCGCGCGGGGCTGCACCTGACAGCCCCCTTCCTCGCCCGTCGCGCCGCCTCCCGCGCTGCCGGCCGTCGCGCCGCCTCCGGCTGCGCCGCCTCCGGTCGCGCCACCGCTCCCCGCGCCGCTGCTCCCCGCGCCGCCTGCCTGCGCGCACGGCGAGCCCGCAGGCCACGCGAGCGGATTCTCCGAATAGGCCGCGAGCCGCGCGCGCATGTCCGCCGCCGTCCCGCCGGCCGTCGAGCCGGGCGGCGGGACGGCGCCGTATGGCCCGGAAGCCCGGAAATCGTCGGGATCGCCGCTCCCGAGCAGCTCGAACATCACGCCGCCGAGCCCCGCCGCCGCGAAGCGCTCGAGCATCTTCCTGTCGCCGGAGAAGAGGTGCCAGTCCGTGGTCCCGATCCGCTCCTGCCAGGAGAGGAAGGGGACTCCGGCGCTCGACGTGACCGCCTCGAGCCAGCTCAGGTTCGCCTGCAAGAGCGACTCGTCCCACGGCTCCCACCACACAGCGTCGTCGACGTTGAGGTGGAAGTTCTCGCCCACGAGCACGTCCCATTCCCCCATGGACGAGTAAAAGCCGGTCACGACCTCGGGACGCGCGCCCACGCGGAAGTTGGACGCGTGCCATCCGAGGCGCACCGAGGGCGCGTGCTGATCGCGGAGCTTCACGAGCGCCTGCCCGAGCCCGCCCGCGTGATCCGGGAACCCGGCCACGTCGGGGTGCCCCGAGCTCGCCACGGCGACCGGCACCGACGTCGCGTCGGCGTTCCCCTCGACGCCCATGGCCCACATCATGAAACCCCACGAGTCCGGCTCTACGTGCACGAGCACAGGCACGCCCGCCATCGCCGAGGTCCGGAGCACGAGGACGAAATTGTCGAAGTACTCGCGCATCCGATCCCGGTCCCCCAGCACCTTCTGCACGACGTCGGGCTCGCTCCCGGCGACGCCGGCGCGCTGGCCGATCTGGAGGAGTTGATAGAAGGTGAACACCGGCATCGCTCCCAGCGAACTCGCGAGCTCGATCTTCGAGAGCAGATAGCTCTGCACGTCGGGCTCCGGATCGTCGGTCGGAAGGACGTAGAGGTAGAGGAATCTCCAGTCGACCCCGTGCTCCTGCGCGGCGACCGCCGGCCAGTCGCCGGCCGCGGAGAAGCTGGATACACCCACGCCCAGCGTCGGCCCGAGATCGTTACAGAGTGCGTGCGCAGGCGCGGCGTGGGCGACCTCGGCGCAGAGCGACGCCGCGGCGAGCAATGGCAGGACGGCCGTGACCCTCATTCGAGATCCCCTCCAGGAAGGCGCTGCGCTGTCTGTCACTCCGGGCGATGCTGCTGCGCGCGGTAATCGCGGCGCCTCGACGTGGACGGGCGGCGGATGCGGCTGCTCGACGCCTGGGCCTTGGGCGCGTCGCTCGGGAGCAGGACGCGGGGGCGCCGCTGCAACGCGGGAGGCTCCTCGCCGCCCTCGGCCCGGAACTGCGCCACGCGCCGGTACAGCGTCGCGCGGCTGATCCCGAGCATCTCCGCGGCCTTGGTGACGCTCTGGCCGCAGGCGGCGAGCGCGCGCTCGATGGCCGCGCGCTCGATCTGGGCGAGCGGCGTCACCGCCGCGGACGCCGGGGTCCGCCGGACGTACTCGGGGAGATCCGCCGCGGTGATCTCGCCGCCTTCGCACGAGAGGATGCTGCGGTGCACGACGTTGAACAGCTCGCGCACGTTGCCCGGCCACGCGTAGGCCTCGAGCGCCTCGAGCGCGTCGCGCCGCACCCGCACGCTCCGGCCGCGCTCGAGCACGCCGAGCGCGTGGTCGACCAGGAGCGCGATGTCCTCCCGCCGGTCGCGCAGCGCCACGACCTCGATCGGGAACACGACCAGGCGGAAGTAGAGATCCTCGCGGAAACGGCCGCTCTCCACCGCCGCGCGCAGGTCCCGCTGGGTCGCGCACACGACGCGCACGTCGAGCGGGATCTCGGTCGACCCGCCGACGCGCCGGATCGCGCGCTGCTGGAGGGCGCGGAGGAGGCACGTCTGCGTCGAGAGGCTCATCTCGCCGAGCTCGTCGAGCAGCAGCGTCCCGTGGTTGGCCTGCTCGAAGCAGCCAGGGCGCGCGTGCGTCGCCCCGGTGAAGGAGCCGCGCTCGTGGCCGAAGAGCTCCGCCTCCTGGAGCGACTCCGGGATGGCAGCGCAGTTGATGGCCACGAACGGGCCGCCGGCGCGCGGACCGCGCTGGTGGATGGCCCGCGCCACCAGCTCCTTGCCCGTGCCGCTCTCCCCGAAGATGGCCACGGTCACGTCGCTCCGCGCCACCCGATCGATCTGCCGTGCGAGCGCCCGCATCGGCGCGCTCTCTCCAATCAGCTTGACCGGCTGCTCGGCCGTCCCCGAGGGCGACGCCGCCCGAGCCCCGGTCCGGGGCTCTTCCGCGTCATGTGGTCCCAGGTCCGAATCTGTCTGTGTGCGAGCCATTGTCGAGCAAGCCTCCTCGGCGACCGGACCCGGGCCGCGCCCGCCGTGCCGCCACCCTCGTACCCGCCAGAAGCGCGCCCCCCCTCCGCCCGGCCCAACCGCGTTGTCGGCTCGGCTGTGTCGATGCGACTCCACGCTCATGTCATCTCCCTGTGACTATAGCTGCCCTCGACACATCCGGTACGACGAGTTACGCAAGGCAGCAAAAATCAAGGCTCCCGGCGCCATCGCGCGTAAGGCGTTATGCGGCGCCTGCCGTGATCCACGCGGGAGAGCACATGAAGAATTCCCCTGGAAACAGGCATGAAACGGGGGCGCAAAAGGCCGTGTCGAGCGTCGTGCTAAGCGACATCGGCATGTCAACGGGAGAGGTCCGCCGTCGCGGCGCCGACGTCGGCGTAGATGTCGAAGACCTCGTGAAGGCGCATCGCCCTGGCCACGGCCTGGCCCTGCCGGCGCAGGGCGGCGAGCGCGATCCGCGCGCCGGCGGGCGCCTCCCGCCGCGTCATGAGGAGCACCGAGAGGCCGATCGGGTCGAAGGCCTCGACGGCGCCGAGATCGATGACGAACGCGCGCGCGCCGCGCGCCGCCGCGCCGAGCAGATCATCGCGCAGCCGCTCCGCGGCCGCCCGATCGAGGAGGCGGGACGTCGCGCTGACGGCGTGCACCCCGCTGTCTGCGGCGCCGTCCATCAACCCACCCTCCTCGGCGCGCAGCGCGCGCGGACGCGCCGCGCCGGGCGCTCGCGGAGGGACCCGAACATCATCGAACGAGGGCAGCGCATCGCGTCCTCCTGGACCAGGTTACAAGGAGCGTTGGCGAAGATGCTTGAAGACGCCGGTATTGTGGCGCCGCAATCGGAGATGGCCAGCGCCGCACGCGCGCTCGTCCGCCGGCGTCGCCGGGACTGCGCTCCCGCGCGCCCGGTACAGCGCCGGCCGGGCGGCGCTCGTGTCCTCGAGTCGCCGGGCGCGCTCATCGCGCTGGGACTCCTCTTCATCATCGTGGGGTGCAGTCGCACGCAGCCCGCGCCCAACCTGCTCGCGGAAGATCCCAATTTCCCTCCGCCGGCGAGGGTCGAGCCGAGCGGCGTGCCCGACGCGCCGCCGACTCCTTATGTGCTGCTCCCGGGCGACGTGCTCCACCTGCGGACAACCTCGGTCGATCCGCTGGACGTGCCGGAGGTGACCGTGGACGAGACCGGGCGCCTCCACGTGCCCCTCGCGGGCGACGTGGAGGTGGGCGGGCTCGATTTCCAGACGGCGGAGCGGCGCGTCGAGCGCGCGTTGCAGGCGTATGACCAGTTCGCGCGCGTGAGCCTCCAGGTGGTCCGCGCCACGGGGCACCGCGTGACCGTGGTCGGCGCGGTGGACAGGCCGGGCGCGTACGAGCTCAGGCCCGACGCGCGCGTCGCCGAGATCGTGGTGACGGCCGGCGGGCTCAAGACGTTCGACGAGGCGGGCGAGACGTACGACGCCGCCGACCTCGACGCCGCCCGCGTCGTCCGCGGCGGCGTGGCGCTGCCGATCAGCCTGAGCCGCGCGATGCAGGGCGACGCGCGGCACAACGTGCGGCTCCGCGCCGGCGATCTCGTGTTCGTGCCGTCGGCGCGGGGGCGGCGCGTGACCGTCCTCGGCGACGTGCGCGCGCCGCGGCTCGCGCCGTTCCGGTCCGGGATGCGCCTGACCGAGGCGCTGGCGCTCGCGGGCGGCACGACGAAGGACGCCGACAACGGCGACATCCGCGTCCTCCGCGGCCCGCTCTCCAGCCCGCGGGTCTACGTCGCCGACCTGAAGGCCCTCGTCGCGGGCCGCGGGGGCGACGTCGAGCTCGCCGCGGGCGACATCGTCTTCGTCACCGAGCACTGGTTCGCCACGACGACCGACGTGGTGAACCGCCTCGCCCCGGCGCTCGCCGCCATCGCCGTCCCCGTGACGCTGCTCAACAGGTGAGGGCGTGATGCGTCGCTCTCCGCGTGGATCCGGGCCGGTGCTGCGGTGGTCGCCTTGACGGCGCGGCCCTCGGGCCGGTCGGGCGAGCGGCGGGTGCTCGTCGAGCTGCTCGCCGGCGGCGGCAGGCAGGTCGCGGCGATGGTCGCGGGCCTCGTCGTCTACACGGTGATGGCCCGCTGGCTCAAGGCCGAGAAGCTCGGCGCCTGGTCGCTGCTCGGCACGATCAGCTTCCAGCTCGCGATCGCCGATCTCGGGCTCACCACGGCCGTCCAGCGCGCCGCGGTCGCGGCCGACGAGGCGCGCGCGCGCCGCGCCGTCGCGCTCGCGCTCGTCCCGCTCTGCACGCTCGGCCCGCTCGCGGCGGGCGCCTCGTACCTGTGGTTCCTCGGCGTCGGCGGGGGGTCGGCGGAGCTGCAGGCGGACATCTCGCGCGCGGCCGTGCTCGTGCTCCTCGGCGGCGTGGTCTCCGCGCTCGGCACGCCGTACCGCGGCTACATCATGGCCCGCGGCCGCGCGAACGCGGTCGCGTACGCGCGCACGGCGCAGGCCTTCACCCACCTCCTCGTCGTCGCCCTCGGCTTCGCGATCTCCGGGCGCACGCTGATGGTGCCCTCGGCCGGCCTGCTCCTCGCGAGCGTGATCGAGCTCGCGATCACGCTGCGCGTGGCGCGGTCGATCGACCCGCTCCTGCCGCTCCGGCCCGGGATCCCGCGCGACCGCGCCGAGATGTGGGGCGCGCTCCGCGAGGGCTCGGCGTCGCTCGTGATCAGCGTCTCGACGATGCTCGCCGTCCGCGTCGACGCGGTCGTCCTCTCGCGCGTGGCGCCGCTCGCGATCGTCGCGTCGTACGGCGTCGCGAGCCGCGCCGTCGAGATGATCTACATGCTCACGAAGCAGGCGACCGCCGTGCTCCAGCCGCGGCTCGGCGACCCCGCGCGGCGCGAGGGCGCGGTGCGCGTCGGCACCGGCGTCTTCTGCGGCGTCATCGCGGTGAGCATGGGCTCGATCGCGCTCAACGCGCAGCCGCTGCTCGTGGCCTGGGTCGGCGCCGTCGCCGACAACGACGTGACCGCGACGGTGCTCGCGATCCTCGCGCTCGCCTCGATCGTCACCGCGAGCGAGGAGATGGCCGGCGCCACGCTCACGCTGAGCGGGCGCACGGCGTGGGCGACGGCGGTGCCGGCCGCGATCGGCGCGGCGGTCAACCTGTCGATCTCGGTCCTCGGCTCGCCGCGGTACGGGATCTGGGCGGTCGCCGGGAGCACGGTCGTGGGGAGCCTCGTGAAGACGACGCTCGCGTGGATCAACGCGAGCCGGCTGCTCGGCTACGGCGCCCGCGACGTCGCGCGGGCGTTCGCGCCGCCGCTCGGCGGCGGGCTCGCCTCGCTCGCGACGTCGTGGGCGCTGCGCGGCCCGGCGCGCGCGGGCGCGCTCGCGAGCGCGGCGTCGTGCGCCGCCGCGGCGCTCGCGGGCGCGGTGATCTGCGGGGCGCTGCTCTGGTGGCTCAGCCTCCGGCCCGGCGCCGCGCCCGCGGGGGCGCCGGCGGGCGCGCCTGCGTCATGATCGGCGCGCGCTCGACCGCCGCGTCGGCGCCGGTGCCCCAGAACGCGCGCGTGTCGCCGACGTGATCGGGGAGCGCGACCAGCTCCGGGGCGACGCCGAGCAGCACGAAGCCGATGCCGTCGCTCCGGCCGAGGCGCGTCGCGATCCCGCCGAGATCGGGCCCCGATCGCTTGCCCGCCTCGACGAGCACCAGCACGCGCGCGGCCCGGCGCGCCGCGCGGCGCAGCGCGGGCAGCGCCTGATCGAACGCGAGCGCGCGGATCTGCGGCCCCGGCGGCGCGCCAGCCCCCGCCGGGCCGCGCGCGAGCCGCTCCAGCAGCGGGCCGACGTGCCGCGCCTCCACCTCACCGAAGCCGGCGACGAGCGTCGTGCCGGACGAGCCCCGCCACGCGTCGCCGAGGTCGGCCGCCAGGTCGTCGAGCGCCTCGGGGTCGCGCGGCCACGTCGACGTCGCCACCACGGGCCCGCGCCCCCAGAACGCGAGCTCCGTGCCCACGTGCGCGCGGAGGCCCCACACCGCGCGCGCCAGCGCCGCGAAGGTGGCGCCCAGGAGGCCGAGGAGCGGGACGACGATCGCGACCAGCGCGCGCCGTGACTTCACCGGGAACGTCGGCGCGCGCGCCGGCGAGAGCACGCGGAAGCCGACGCTCGGCGCGCGGATCGCGTCCTCCGTCCGCCCGAGCCGCTCCCTCCGCTCGGCGAGCTGCTGCTCCGCGAGGTGCAGCGCCGAGAGCAGCGCGGACGCCTCGCCCTCGATCTTCGACAGCCTGGCCACGAACGACTCCGCCGCCGCGGCCAGCTCCGCGTACGTCTGCCGCTTCTTCATCGCCGCGTCCCGCTGCGCCGCCGCGTGCGTGAGCCCCTCGCGCGCGGTCTCCCACTGCGGGTTGCGGCCCACGATGCGCCCCGCGGTCATCGGCGGCGGCGACTCCGCCACGCGCTGCTCCAGCGAGGCCACCTGGGCCTCCAGCGCCTGGACGCGCGGGTGCTCCGGCGCGAGCTGCGCCCTCAGCGCGACGAGATCGGCCCGCGCCTGCGCGAGCTTCTGCGAGTCCGGCAGGATCTCGCTCTCGGACAGCACCGCGGTCGGCGACTCCCTGGTGGCGACCTTGCGCAGCGACTCCAGCCGCGCCTCCTCGGCCTCCATCTCCACGCGCGCGAGCTCGCCCTCGGTGCGGATCCGCGCCGCCTGCTCGATCGCCGCCTGCGTCTCGCCCGGCAGGTCGGCGATGCCGTGCGCCGCGCGGAGCTCGTCGTACGCCTTGCGCGCCGCGGCGACAGCGTCGCGGGCCGCGGCGACCGCCTTCTGCTGGCTCTCTGCCTGCTCGCGCAGGCGCTCGCGCGCGTTCTCGAGGCGGTTCTCGAAGAACACCTCGACCACCGTGTCCGTGAGCCGCGCGGCGAGCTCGGGGGCCTCGGCCCTGGCCTTGATCGTGACGACCTTCGACTCGCTCGACGACACCGTGGACACGCGCTGCCCGATGACCTCGATCGGCGTCTGCAGGCGCAGGCGCTCGCGCACCTTCTCGAGGTTCTTCGGGATCTTCACGCTGTCGAGCACCGTCTGGAGCTCGTGCGCGGCCTCGTCGCGGCCCACCGCCTGCTCCCACACGAGCACGACGCCGGCCTCGAACTCCCGCTTCACGAGCGTCGCCGCGATCGCCGCGCCGGCCACGCCGGACAGGGCGGCGGCGAGCGCGAGCGCGCGCGCGCTCCGCCGCAGCGCCCGGAGGACGCGGGCCGGCTCGACCGGCGTCCCGGGGCGCGCCGGGTCCGGCGCGGCGCCGCTCGCGGACGGCGGCCTCGCCGCGCTCACGTGGGTGTCCTCGGGGTCGTACAGGCAGGGTACCTCGCGCCTTTCTTGCGTCGTCCTACGTCGTCAGGGGGTCATGGCGCCGCGACGGCGGCGTGAACACGCGGACGCGGGCGTCGCGCGCGTCGCGGCAGGTCCGGTAGAGGATCCCGGCGAACCGCGGATCGTCGACGAGGTACCGGCGCGCGAGCCGGCGCGGCTCCAGCGCGAGGCGGAAGAGCCACTCGAGCCCCGCGCGCGAGACCCAGCGCGGCGCGCGGGGCACCTGCCCGGCGAGGAAGTCGAGCCCCGCCCCGATGCTGAGCGCCACCGCCGGACGGATGTGCGCCGACGCGCGGTGGATCCACAGCTCGCCCTTCGGCGCGCCGAGGGCGACGAAGAGCAGGTGCGGCTCGGCCGCGCGGATCCGCGCCCAGACGGCCTCGTCCTCCGGCGCGGGGTCGATCGAGATCCTCGGCGCCTCGGCGCCCGCGACGAGGACGCCCAGCTCGCGGGCGGCCCTGTCGGCGACCGCGCGCGCCGCGCCCGGGCGGCCGCCGAGGAAGTAGACCCGGAGGCGCCGCGCCGCCGCGCGCCGGAGCAGCGGCCAGATGAGGTCGGAGCCCGAGATCTTCTCGGGCAGCCGCTCGCCGACGAGCGGCGAGGTCCACACGAGCGGCTGGCCGTCGACCAGCGAGAGGCTCGCGCCCGCGTACGCCTCGCGGAACGCGGGGTTTCGCTCGGCGATCACGACGTGGTCGACGTTCGGCGTGAACACGCGCCCGCCCTCGCCGGCGTCGACCAGGCGCTCGATCTCGTCGAGCGCGCCCTCGGCCGTGAGCGCGTCGACCCACACCCGACCGAAGCGCACGCGCGTCCGGGCGCGCGCCGCGCGGCCGCCCCTGTCCGATCCTGCCTCCGCTCCGTCCATGAAGCGCTCCCTGCTCATGATCCCCGGCGTCTCGTCGCCATCGCGTCGCGGCAGGCCTCGAGGAGCCCGTCGGCCGCCCTGTCCCAGCTCCGCGCGGCGGCGCGCGCGGGCCCCTCGCGCCGCGCGCGGGCGCGGTACGCCTCGTCGCCGAGCGCGCGCGAGAGCGCCTCGGCGATCGAGCGTTCGTCGAGCGGATCGCAGAGCGCGCCCAGATCGCCGACGACCTCGGGCAGCGCGCCGGTCCGCGAGGCCACGACCGGCCGCCCCGCCGCGAGGGCCTCGAGCGCCGGCAGGCCGAAGCCCTCGTAGAGGCCCACCATCGCGACGGCGTCGGCGCCCGCGACGAGGCCGGGGACCGCGTCGTCGGGGAGATAGCCGAGGAGCTTCACCTCGCGATCGAGGCCGAGCCGCGCGATCTCGGCCCGGAGCAGCGGCTCGGCGCCCCAGTCGGCGCCGGCGAGCGCGAGCGCGTGCGAGGCGCGCGCCGCGCTGGCGGCGAAGGCGTGGAGCAGGCGGAGGAGGTTCTTGCCCGGGTGCTCGAGGCGCCCGAGGTAGAGGACGTAGGGGCGGTCCACGCCGACGCGGCGGCGCGCGTCGCGCACGCGCGGGTCGTCGCCCGCGGCCGGGGTGAAGCGCTCGTGGTCGACGCCGTTCGGGATCACCCGCACCGAGCCGGGCGGCCGGCCGAGCGCCCGCTCCACGTCGACGCGCGTGGCGTCGCTCACGGCGACGAGGACGTCCGCCGTGGCGAGCGCGCCGACGACGACGTGCCGCCCGTACGCCATGCGGAGCGGGTCGTACCGTCGCTTCACGCGCAGCGGCGCGAGGTCGTGGACCACGGCGACGGTGGGGATCGGCGAGCGCAGGGTCGCCCTCCGGTGCGCCGCCGGCAGGAGCAGCACGTCGGCGCCCGCGCGCGCGGCGGCGCGGCCGGCTGCGCCGAGGTGCCAGAGCGCGTTGAGCGCCGCCGGGCGCCACGCGTCGCGCGTGACCACCCGCTCGGCGCCGCCGAGGTGGGCGGAGTAGGCGTCGAGATCCGCGCGCCGCCCGAGCGCGATCGTCGCCCCCCCGGCCTGCTCGACTCGGCGCCTGAGCCGGGGGAGCACGGCGTTCAGATAGGCACTCAGACCGGAGAGGCCGAGATCCGTGCCGCCCGTCGCGATCGCGAGGTTCATCATGCGAGCGTCTGGCATGTTTAGCACGGCGCCGGAGGGCGCCAAGGAGAGAGAGGGTAAATGAACACGTGAGCTCGCGCCGAACGTGTCGTGCTCGCGATGAGAGGAAGGGAGCGGCCTCGCGCCGGGGGAGTGGTCATTTGCTTCGGGGGATGGGTGAAATGCCGGCGAAACCTGCGCGACATCAACGGTGTGTCATGAACGATGTACCATCGTGAAGCGTTCGCGGGCTGGCGGTCTCCCGTCTCCTGTCTGCGTGCTCGTGACAATCATGATCGAGGAGAACAGCGCTCTCGAGTCATCCGAAGACCTCCCAGGACGCCGAGCAGGTTGAAGCCCTGATAAAACGAACCACAGAGGGCACAGAGGGCACAGAGTTTTTTGTTGTTCCTCTGTGTCCTCTGTGCCTCTGTGGTTCAAATCTCTCCATTTCTGGGCGCTTCAAGTTGATAGGCGCTCTGGAGAATAGAGACGGCTTTTGATCTCGAAGACAGAGCGCGCACGCGCACGGGGACGCAGACGGGAGAGGGGGACCGGAGAGCGTCGGTATCTCCTGCGGTGAGCGCTCACGTGCCACGAACGATTCGCCATGAACGACGCGCGGAACCCCGATTCACCCCACATGCCCGACCTCATCGACGTCGTCGTCCGCTGTCACGACGAGATGCCCCTCACGCAGCGCACGCTCGAGGCGCTCGCGCGCCAGGAGGCGCCCCGAGCGCGGGTGCTCTTCATCGACTCCGGCTCCACGGACGGCTCACGCGAGGCCGCGCTCCAGGCGGGCGTCGAGGTCCTCGACTGGGCGCCGGGAACGTACATGCCCGGCGCCGTCCTCAACACCGGCATGGATCGGACCCGGTCCGCGGTGGTGGCGTTCGTCAACGCCGACGCGGTCCCGCGCGGGCGGGACGCCCTCGGGCGTCTGCTCGCCCCGCTGCTCCGCGGCGGCGCGACAGCGGCAGTCTACGGGCGCCAGGTCCCTCGCCCGGCCGCGGACGCGCTCACGCAGGCCGACCACGCGCGGGCCTTCCCGGCCTCGGGGACGCTCGCCGTCCGGAGGGGAACGTTCTTCTCGATGGCGGCCTCCGCGATCCGCCGGGACGTCTGGGAGCGCCTGCCTTTCGACGAAAGCCTGCGCTACTCGGAGGACGTCGACTGGATCCGCCGGGCGGGAGCGCTCGGCTGGACCGTCGCGTACGCGCCCGACGCGGCGTTCGAGCACTCGCACGACTACGACGTCCGCGGCAGCTTCCAGCGCCGCCGCGGCGAGGGCGCCGCCGACACGCTGATCCACCGGCTCGGCGAGCCCTCGTGGCTCTCCGACCTCGCGCGCCCTCTGGCCGGCAGCCTGGTCCGCGACGCCCTCGCCGGCGTCGCCTCCCCGCGCGGGATCGCGACCCGGGTGGCCCAGGCGACAGGGTACTTCGCCGGGCGGCGGCGGGCGGCGCGCGCCGAGGAAGAGGCAGGCCGGACGTGACCGCCGCGGCCGCTGCGCCCGCCCTCACGCCGGCGTCCGCCGCCGCGCCGGCGTCCGCCGCCGCGCCGGCGCCGCCCCGCCCCGGCGCGCCCCGCTACACCCTGTGCGGCGACCCCCGCGCCGAGATGGCCATCGCGCGCGACCTCGCGTCGATCGCCACCTCCACCGAGGAGCTGCTCGGTCCGCGCCTGCGCGGCCTGCTCCTGCTCGGCGGCTACGCGCGCGGCGAGGGCGGCGTGGTCGAGCGGGCAGGGGAGCTCGGGCCGTTCAACGACTACGACCTCGTCGTCGTCGTGCGCGGCCGCGCGGCGGCCTCCCGCGAGCGGCTGCGCGCGCACGGGCACGCCTGGACGCGGCGCCTCGGCGTCGACGTCGACCTCCTGCCGCTCGCCGAGGACGACCTGCCCCGCCTCCCGCCGACGCTCTTCTGGCTCGACGCCGCGCTCGGCGGCGCGCGCGTCGTGCTCGGGCCCGACGCGCTCGCCGACCGGCTGCCGCGGCGCTCCCCGCGCCGCGTGTCGCTCGACGAGTGCGGCCGGCTCCTCATGAACCGGGCCGCCGGCCTCGCCCTCTCGAACCTCGAGCCCGCCCGCGGGAACGAGGACCGGATCGCGCGCCACGGCCACAAGGCGGCCTTCGCGTGCGGCGACGTGCGCCTGCTCGCGTGCGACCGCTACCGCCCGCGCCACGTCGAGAAGCTCGCCGAGCTCGAGCGGCTCAAGGGCTGCCCGGCCGTGGGCGCCGACCTCGCGGCGGCGTACCGCGACGCCGTCGCCTTCCGGACGCGGCCCGACCGGTGGCGCCCGCCCGGCGGCGACCTCGCCGCGTGGTACGCGCGCCTCCGCGCCCTCATCGCCCGGTGGCACCTCGATCACGAGGCGTGGCGCGCCGGCGCGCCGGCCGACCCGCTGGCGTTCGCGACCTTCCGCGGGCGCCTGTTCCGCGCGCTCCCCGACGTTCGCCCGGGGGCGGCCCCGCTCGCCGCCGCGCGCGCGGCGTGGCGCGGCGCCGCGCCGCTGCTCCCCTACGTCGGCCACCCGCGCGAGCGCCTGGCGCGCGTCGCGGTCGCGCTCGCCTACGCCCCCGACGACCCTGCGTCGCGCGCGGCCGCCGAGCGCCTCCTCGGCGTGCCCGCGGGCGCCCCCGACGCCGTGCTCCGCGAGCGCCTGCTGGCCCTCGTGCAGCGAGGAGGTTGATTGGCCGCCCATCGAGACAGGGTGCTCGTGGCCTTCGTCGACGCGCTCGGCCCGTCGCAGCTCGCGCGCTTCGAGGGCGCGCTCCCCTCGCTCCCGCACCGGCGCGCGCTCGAGGGCGTCCTCGGCTACTCCTCGGGCGCGCTCGCCACCGTGCTCACCGGCGCGCCCCCGGCCGTGCACGGGCGGATGTGCCTCTTCACCGCGCGCGCGCCGGGCGCGCCGGGCCTCCTCGACCCGCTCCGGTGGCTCGGCCTGCTCCCGCGGATCGTCCACGAGCGCGCCGCCGTGCGCCGCTGGCTGTCGCGGGCGCTCGCCCGCGCCGCCGGGCTCACCGGGTACGTCGCGCTCCATCGCGTCCCGCCCGAGGCCTTCCGCTGGCTCGACCTCCCCGAGCGCGAGGACCTCTTCCAGGCGCGCGACGTGGGCGGCGCGCGGACCTTCCTGTCCGACGCCCGCGCCGCCGGCATCTCCGTCTACGCGGCGCCCTGGCAGCTCGCAGAGCCCGCCCGATGGGAGCACGCGCACGGCGCGATCCGGCGGCAGCGCCCCGACCTCGCGTTCCTCTACGCGGCCGAGCTCGACGCCACCCTGCACGCGGGCGGCGGCGGGACCGACGCCGCCGCCGCGGTGATGCGCCGCATCGGCGCCCACATCGAGCGCGCGCGCGAGGAGATGGGCCGGGGCGGCGCGCGCGTCACGACGCTCGTCGTCGGCGACCACGGCATGGCCGACGTGCACACCTTCATCGACCCGCGCGGCGTCGTGGCCCGCCTCGCGCGCCTCGCGTCGGTCCGGGTCTTCGTCGACAGCACCATGCTCCGGCTCTGGGGCGACGACGCCGCCCTCGAGCGCGCGCGCCGCCTCGTCGAGGGCGCCGGCTTCCCCGGCCGCTTCCTCGACCTCGCCGCCCTCGAGGCGCGGCGGGCCCCGACGGGCGGCGCCGCCTACGGCCGCGCCATGTTCCTCCTCGACGAGGGCGCCATCTTCGCGCCGAGCTACGTCGGCGGCCGCGTGAACGGCATGCATGGCTACGATCTGGGCACGCCCTCGTCGCGCGCCGCGCTCGCCTCCGACGCCCCGCTCCCGGAGGGCGTCTCCGCCATCGCCGACGTCGCGCCGCTCGTCCGGCGGCGCCTCGGGCTCGCCGCGTGAGGGGGCCCATGCGCGTCGGCCTCGCCGTCCCCACGCTCGGCTACGCGGGCGGCGTCGAGCGCCACGCGCGCGATCTCGCCGCCGCGCTCGCGGCGCGCGGGCACGAGGTCGTCCTGCTCCACGGCGCGCTCCGCGGCCGCGATCCCGAGGGCTACGCGCGCGGGTTCCGCCGCGCCGCGCCGATCGATCGCCCCGGCTGCGCGCGCGACCTCGACGTGGTCTACGTCCAGCGCGCGCGCCGCGTCGAGGAGCTCGCGCCGTTCGGCGACACGCCGCTCGTGATCGCCTCCCACGACCACGAGCTCACGTGCGCGCGGACGTACCGCTACCTGCCGCTCACGCTCGCGCCCTGCGACCGCGCCCCCGGCCTCGCCTGCGTCGCCCACGGCTGCTGCGTCGTCCGCGACCGCCGCCCCGCGGCGCGCGTCCCCGTGCGCGTCGAGAACCCGCTGGTCCTGCGGTCCCGGCTCGCCGGGCTCTCCGCGCGCGCGCTGATCGTCGCGTGCAGCCGCTACGTCGCCTCGAACCTCCTGCGCGCCGGCGTCGACCCCGGCCGCGTGCGCGTCGTCCACCCGATCCCCCCGGAGGATCCCGCGGCCCTGACGCCGCGCCCGGCGGCGCCGCGCCTCGTCGTCGTCGGCCAGCTCCTCCGCGGCAAGGGCGTCGACCTCGCGATCCGGGCGCTCCCGCTCCTGCCCGCGGACGCCACCCTCGACGTCGTCGGCGACGGCCCGTCCCGCGGCGAGCTCGAGGCGCTCGCGGCGCGCGCCGCCCCCGGGCGCGTGCGCTTCCACGGCTACGTGGCCCCGGAGGGCCTGCGCGCGCGCTACGACGCCGCCTCGGTCGCCGTCGTCCCCGCGCGCTGGCCCGAGCCGTTCGGGATGACGGGCATCGAGGCCATGCGCCGCGCGCGCCCCGTCGCGGGCGCGGACCACGGCGGCATCCCCGAGTGGCTCGATCACGGCGCGGGCGGGCTCCTGTTCACGCCGGGCTCGCCGGAGAGCCTCGCCGCCGCGGCGCGCGCGCTCCTCGCCGACCCGGGCGCCGGCTCCCGGGCGCACGACGCCGCCGCCGCGCGCTTCCCGCACGCGCGGCTCGTCGCGGAGATCGAGCCGATCCTCGAGGGCGCCGCCCTCGGGCGCGCCGCCCGGCGCGCGGACGACCTCGCGCGCGAGCGCGATGGAGGGATCATGAGACGCTTGTCGATCGGGAGGCGCCCGCTGCCATGAGCGACGCGCTGGCCATCAAGGGGGGCACGCCGCTCCGGACGAGGCCGTTCCACGGCTGGCCCGTCCACGGCGAGGAGGAGCGGCGGGCCGTGCTCGAGGTCGTCGAGAGCGGCCGCTGGTCGTTCAATGGCCCCGCGGAGGAGGCCTTCTCGCGCGCCTTCGCGCGCTTCTGCGGCGCGAAGGAGGCGTTCTGCGTGGCCAACGGCACCGTGAGCCTCGAGATCGCGCTCCACGCCCTCGGCGTCGGCCCCGGCGACGAGGTCATCGTCCCCGCGCTCACGTGGATGGCGACGGCGCTCGCCGTGGTCAACGTCGGCGCCACGCCCGTCTTCGCCGACGCGCGCCGCGACGACGCCTGCGTCGATCCCGAGGCGGTGCGCCGGCTCATCACGCCGCGCACGCGCGCCGTCATCCCCGTGCACCTCTACAGCCAGCTCGCCGACCTCGACGCGCTCGCCGCGCTCGCCGCGCGGCACGGCGTCGCGCTCGTCGAGGACTGCGCCCACGTGGTCGGCGCGCGCTGGGGCGACCGCGGCGTCGGCACCGTCGGCGCGATCGGATCGTTCAGCTTCCAGCAGAGCAAGGGCATGACCTCGGGCGAGGGCGGCGCGCTCGTCACGAGCGACGAGGCGCTCGCCCACCGCATCTTCGGCGGCAAGAACTGCGGCCGCCCGTGGAAGCCCGGGGCGCCGGCGACGTTCGGCGGCAACCACCGCATCACCGAGATGCAGGCGGCGATCCTCCTCGCCCAGCTCGGCCGCCTCGAGGGCCAGCTCCGCACCAAGGCGGACAACGTCGCGCGGCTCGCGCGCAACCTCGCGGGCGTGCAGGGGATCGAGGCGCTGCCGGTCCACCCGAGGGTGACCCGCCTCGGCCTCTACGGCCTCCTGCTCCGCTTCGACGCGGAGCGCTTCGAGGGCCTGCCGCGCGACACGGTGCTCGCCGCGCTCCGGGCCGAGGGCATCCCCGTCGGGGTCTCGTACGACGTCGTCTACCGCTCGCCGCTGTGGATCGGCGGCGAGGAGCACCGCTCCTTCGGCCGGGGCGCCTCCGCGCGCGAGCGGCTCGGCCTCGACGCGCGCTGCCCGGTGGCCGAGCGGATCGCCGCCGAGGAGTCGCTCGTGATCCCGCACGAGGTCTTCCTCGGCCCGCCGGGCGACATGGACGACATCGCCGCCGCCTTCGAGAAGGTGCGTCGCCTCGCGCCCCGGCTCGCGCTCGACGGGCTCACGTCGCGCGCGAAGGACCTCGTCCGCAAGGCGCTCCGCTGACCGGACGGCGCGCGGCGCCGGCGCCGTCCGCGTCGACGACGCGCCGGCCCGGGATCGGGCTCACGGCGCCGGCGCGAGCATCCGGTCGGCCATGCGCAGGGCCAGCGCCACGGTGGTGAGCGTCGGGTTGCTCACGCCGCTCGACGGGAACGCGCCCCCGCTCGCGAGGTAGAGGCCCTTCACCTCGTGCGCCTCCAGATCCGCGTCGGTCACCGACGTCGCCGGATCGTCGCCCATCACGTGGCCGCCCATGTAGTGGCCGCTGTTGCACGGCGGCAGCGTGACCTCGACCTCCTCGGCGCCGAGCGCGTCGAAGATGCGCTCCATCGTCCGCTTCATCTCGAGGTAGCCGCGCCGCTCGTACGCGCGGACGAGCTCGAACTCCACGCGCGCCGCGGGCGCGCCGCCGCGCTGGCGGACCTTCGACGACAGCGCGATCCGGTTGTCCTCGTACGGGAGCTGCTCGAGGAACGCGCCGAGCGTGACGTAATGGCCGACGAACTCGCGGATCTCGTCCTTGAGCGCGCGCCCCCACAGCCCGCTCTCCAGCGCGAGCCGCGCCGGCGAGGGCCCCGCGTTCTCGCGGACGAGCAGGCGCCCGCCGCAGTGCTCGCCGCGCCGCGCGTGGTCGTGGAACATGAACGTCGTCGCGGTCTCGAAGCCCTGGCGGTACGGGTTGAGCCGCTGCTTCACCCGCCCGGTCATGTAGAACTTCGGGTGCTCCATCAGCTCGAGCCCGAGGCGCCCGCTGTTGTTCGCGAGCCCGCGGGGGAACGCGCCCGTCTGCGACGCGAGCAGGATGCGGACGTTCTCGACGCACTGGGCGGCGAGCACGACGCGCGGCGCCTCGACGCCCTGCTCGCGCCCGGCGGCGTCGAGGTACACGAGGCGCTTCACGCGGCCGGCGTGGTCCACCTCGACCCGCTGCGCGACCGCCTCGGTGACGAGGCGGAAGTTCGGCCGCCCGGCGAGGCGGCTCACGGTGCGATCCGACGTGTACATCGCCCCGATCGGGCACGCGCGGCAGACCCCGTAGTACGTGCACACCGAGCGCCCGTCGTACGGCTCGGAGTTGCGCGCGACCGGCACCGAGTGCAGCGGGATCCCGAGCCGCGCGCACGCGCCCTTCACGAGCTGGTCGGTGTCGTTCATGGGGAAAGGCCCCATGGGATACGGCTCGCTGCGCGGCGGGGTCCACGGGCTGTCCGCCGCGCCGGCGACCCCCATGAGGCGCTCGGCCCGGCAGTAGTACGGCTCGAGCTCGTCGTACGAGATCGGCCAGTCGCGGGCGACGCCGTACCGCGATCGCATCCGGAAGTCGTTCGGCTGGTAGCGCGGGGTGACGGCGCCCCACGCCAGGCTGCTCCCGCCGAGCTTGCGGATCGCGAAGACGTTCAGCTCGAGATCGTCGCCGATCATCTCGTACGGCACCGGATCGAAGGTCCACGGGATCGCGCCGGTGAACGCGCGCTCCATGACCGCGAAGCGGTCGCTCGGGGGCGGCTGTCCCGCCTCGAGCAGGACCACGTCCGCCCCGCGCTCGACGAGCGCGTGCGCGGCCGCCGCGCCGGCGGGGCCGGAGCCGACGACGACGACCTCGGCCTTGCGCGCGCTCAACGCGCGATCTCGTGGGTGCGGTCGCCGACCCGGAGGACCAGCGCGCCCCCCTCCTCGTCGAGGTGCTCGCCGAGCGAGAGCAGGGCGGCGCGCGAGAACGAGGCCCGCTGCCGCCCCGCCTTGACCAGGATCGACAGGCCGTCGTCGCCCTCGACGCGGACCGCCTGCGGCGCGAGCTCCTCGACCGATCCGTCGGAGAGCGCGAGGAGGATCCGACCCCGCTCGATCGAGACGGACCGGACCTCGCAGGGCTCGAGCTCCGCGCGGGAGCGCCCGGGGAAGGCGTCGTAGCCCACCACGGCCCAGCCCGCCGCCGTCGTGTAGTAGTACACGAGCAGATCGCGCACGACGTGCAGGCGGAAGCGGCGCGCCGGCCGCCCCCCGATCGTGGCGCCGCGCGCGACGTCGAGGTTCTCCGACGTCAGCTTGAGGCGGCGGCGCCACGCGGGCTCGCGCCGCGCGCTCGGATAGGGCCGCAGGATCGATCGCAGCACCGCGTCGCGCGCCTCCGCGGACAGGGCCGTGAACGCCCTGCCCGGGTGACGCCGCGCGGTGGCCGCCTCGAGCAGCGCCACGGCGGCCGCGTACTCGCGGAGATAGCCGGGCTCGGCGCGGGTCCGCGCGTCGACGTGCCGCCGGACCTGCTCCCGCGGGAACCCCTCGTCCGCGGCCAGCACCTGAAACAGCGCATACACGATCTCGTGCTGCGCGTCGGAGAGGACGCCCGTGGGCGCCTCCGGATCGAGCGTCGGTTGCAGGCGCTCCTTGAGCTTCGAGAGCAGGTTGCGGTTCATCGGGTCAGTCGGGTGGTGGATGTATCTTACTACCCCTGCCGCCGTTCCGGCGCTGTCTCGCGCCGGTCATCGCTCATCGCGCGACGCCGCCAGGGCGTCTCAAAGTGAGACGAGCGATGACGGCCACACCCGGCGTCTCCGGGGGCTCGTCTCACGTGGAGAGACGCGGATCGGGCGGCATCACTGGACTCTGTCTCGACTTGAGATCGCCAGGGGGCCGCGCGCGGCGAGGAAGCCGCAAAGCGCCGCTCGCCGCTGCTTGGCGCGCTGTTTGCGACGTCGCCACGGTGAAATCGGCTCCTTCTGCCCTTTCACGGAGGATTGGCGATGACGATCGAGATGACGGCGTGGGACTTCGCGATGCCAGCCCCGAAGCGCGGAGCGCAGCGGGCCGCCGCGCGGCTGCGGCGCGCGGCGCTCGTCCTCGCGCTCCGGCTCCACGTGCAGCGGCCGCGCGTGCGTCGCGCCGTGGACATCGTGGTGGCCGCGATCGCGCTCGTCGCCGCCCTGCCGGTGCTGGGGCTCGCGGCGGCCGCGATCAGGCTGACGAGCCGCGGGCCGGTCTTCTTCGCCCAGGAGCGCATCGGCAAGCACGGGCACCCGTTCCGGATGTTCAAGCTGCGGACCATGCGCACCGACGCCGAGGCGACCAAGGCCCAGCTCACCGCCGACGCGGGCGAGGACATCCGCTTCAAGATGCGCCGCGATCCGCGCGTCACGGCGGTCGGGCGCGTCTTCCGCAAGTACAGCGTCGACGAGCTCCCCCAGCTCTGGAACGTGCTCATCGGCGACATGACG
This sequence comes from Sorangium sp. So ce119, assembly GCF_051524405.1. Classification (NCBI taxonomy): domain Bacteria; kingdom Pseudomonadati; phylum Myxococcota; order Polyangiales; family Polyangiaceae; genus Sorangium; species Sorangium sp. So ce119. The sequence goes on from NZ_CP150310.1 coordinate 3,471,668, forward strand.
CTGGTGGGCCCGCGGCCGCCGATCCGGTCCGAGGTCGAGCGGTACAGCGCCTACGCGCTGCGGCGCCTCGAGATGCGGCCCGGTCTCACGTGCCTCTGGCAGGTGCGAGGCCGCAGCGATCTGCCGTTCGTCCGGCAGGTCGAGCTCGACATCGAGTACATCGATCGCACGACCCTGATCGACAACGTGCTCGTCCTGTCGAGGACCGTCCTCGCCGTGCTCTCGGGCCGCGGCGCGTATTGATGGAGGAGGGGGCATGTACGCGATCATCGAGCGCGTCGCGGAGAGCCCCGACGCCGGTCTCTTCTCGATCGCCGGCCGGCCGCTCGTGTCGCGGCAGCTCCAGTGGCTCCGGGAGATCAGGTGCCGGCGCGTCGCCGTGCAGATCGGGGCCGACGCCGCGAGCATGGCGGTGGCCGCGTGGCTGTCCGAGCACGACGCGCTCGGCGCCGACGTCGCGCTCGTGCTCGCCGCGTCCCCGCTGTCGCCGCGCGGCGTCGCGCGCCGGGCCGGCTTCCCCGATGACGTCCCGCTCGTCGTCGTCCCCGCGACCGTCCTCGGCGGCGGCGATCTCGCCCCGATGATCGCCGCCGCGGCCCCCCGCGGCCTGTCGATCCGGCTCGAGCCGCCCGCGGCCGTCGCCGGGCGCGTCGACGCGGCCGTCGTGCGCGTGCTCGGCGCGGGCGACGCGGGCGACGCGCGCGCGGACGAGGCCGTCGGCCCGAGCTGGGGCGCGCTCGTCCGGTCGCAGGCCGACGCGCTCGCGCTGAGCGCGGCGGTGCTCTCCGGGCGCATCTCGTCGGATCCGGCCGACGGCCCGCGGGCGATCATCGTCCACGCCGCGGAGCGCTCGCCGGGCGTGTGGGCCGGGCGCGGCGCGCTGATCTCGCAGACCGCGGAGCTCACGCCCCCGGTCTTCGTCGGCGCGCGCGCGGTCGTCTGCGCGGGCGCGCGCGTCGGCCCCTCGGTGGTCATCGGCCGCGAGGCGGTCGTCGAGTCGGGCGCCGCGCTCTCCAACGCGGTCGTGCACGACGAGACGATCGTCGGCGTCGGGGTCTCCTTCTCGCACGTGGAGCTCGCGCCCCACCGCGCCGTGCGCCTCTCCGACCGCGCGCGCCTCGACGTGGACGATCCGCTCGTGCTCGGCCAGCGCGGCGGCGCGCCCGGGCCGGCGCTCCTCGCGCGCGCGCTCGCGCTCCTCCTGCTCGTGCTCCTCGCGCCGCTGGGCGCGCTGGGCTCGCTGGTCTCGTACCTGCTCGGGCGCGGCGCCGCGGCGCGCATCGAGGTGCCCACGCCGCCGGCCCCGCTCACGCTCGTCGAGGGCGCGACCGGGATCGCGCTCCTCGACGCGGTCCTGCGGCTCTGGGACGTCGCGCTCGGCCGCCGCTTCCTCGTCGGCCTCTCGCCCTGGAGGGAGGGCCGGCCCGACGGCGCGTCGGACGCGCTCCTGTCCGACGCGCTCGCGGTGCCCTACGGCCTGCTCACGATCGACGCCGGCCTCACGCACCCCGAGGCCGACGCGGAGACGCGGCTGCGCGCGCGCCTCTGGTACGCGCGCGAGAAGAGCTGGCCCGTCGACGCGGCGCTGGCGCTCCGCTGCGTCGGCTGCGCGCTCGGCCGCGGCCCCGCCGCCGCGCCCGCGCGGCGCGCGCAGGCCGTCGAGATCCCCTGATGGCCCCTCGTCGGCCGAGAGATTGACGTCCCCGGGAGCGCCAGGCCGCATGGACACGAAGCACTACCTCTTCCTGGCCGGGCTGCTCACGGTGGTGCCGCTCGGCGCGTGGCTCGCGTCCCGCCGGCAATGGCTGCGCGACGCGTGCGCCTTCGTCCTCACGATGGGGACGATCGACCCCGAGCTCCAGGACATCAACTTCGTCAGCCGGGAGTGGTACCGCGGCACCACGCGCGGCTTCGAGGTGTGCTGGCTCGACGTCCTCTGGATGATCCTGCTCGCGAGCCAGCCCCGCCGGCCGGCCCGCGGCGCGCAGGTCCCCGCGAGCCTCTCGCTCATGCTCCTGTTCTTCGCGTTCAACGCGCTGAACGTGGCCACGTCGGCGCCCCAGCTCTTCGGGCTCTTCGAGCTGTCGAAGATGCTGCGCGCGATCCTGCTCTTCGTCGCGATGGCCCATTACATCCGCGGCGACCGCGAGCTCCGGATCGTCGTCTCGGCGCTCGGCGCCGCGGCGATCTACGAGTTCTTCGCCACCGTGCACAGCCGCGTGGTCCTCAAGCACGCGCGCGCCGACGGGACGTTCGCGCACCCGAACAGCCTGTCCATGTACAACCTCATGGTCGTCCCGCCGCTGCTCGCGGTCGCGCTCTCCAGCGAGGGCGCGCGCCTCCGGCGCCTCTGCGCCGCGGGGGCCGTGCTCGGCTCGCTCGCGGTGGTGTTCACGATCTCGCGCACCGGCATCGTCACCCTGCTGGCGCTGCTCCTCGGCGTCGGCGCGCTGTGCGGCTCGCTCAGGATCACCGCGCGCAAGGTCGCCGCCGCGGCGGTCGTGCTCGCCCTGGCCGGGGTGGCCGCCTACAAGACCTCGGGCGACTTCGAGCGGCGGTTCACCGAGGGAGGCGCCGAGTACGGCGGCAAGGTGTACGAGGGCCGGGGGGCGTACCTCAACCTGGCGAACCTCATCGTGCAGCACGAGCCCGGCGGCTGCGGCCTCAACAACTGGTCGTGGTGCGTGTCGAACCGCTACGGGCCCCTGCTGCAGCAGCACTTCGTGCCCTACGCCGACACCGACTCGAGGCCGCCGAAGCGGCCGCTCCGCAATGACGCCCACGTCGACGACCCCCAGGCCGCGCCCGCGCACAGCCTCTATGCGATCACGCTCGGCGAGACCGGCTGGGTGGGCGTCGCGCTCTTCGCGCTGCTCTGGCTGCGCTGGTACCACATGACCGGGAGCTTCCTCTTCCGGCGCGATCGATCGCTCCGATCGCGCTTCGGCGTCGGCGCCTTCTTCGGCCTGCTCGGCGCGTTCTCCCAGAGCTTCACGGAGTGGGCGTACCGCCAGACGCCGCTGCTCTTCACCCTGTACATCCTGCTCGGCGCGGCCGCGGCGCTCTACCCGGTGCGGCCCTCGGCGGCGCGCCGCCGCGCCGCGTGAGGGGCAGGGGAGCGCCGCGCCTCCTCGATCACCTCGGCGTAGAGCGCGATGAGGCGCGTGGCGACGCGGGTCCAGTCGAACCGGGCGCGCACCAGCGCCGCGCCCGCGGCCGCGGCCGCGCGGCGGTCGGGCTCGCTCGCGAGCATCCGGCCCATCGCCGCGGCCCAGGCGTCGACGTCGAGCGTCGGCACCGCGGCCCCGGCCTCGCCGCCGAGCGCCTGCGCCAGGCCGGCGAGGGCGCTCCGGCGCGCGAAGAGGACCGGGCGGTCGGCGGCCCAGCCCTCGAGCACGGCGAGCCCGAAGGTCTCGTGCGTCGAGGGCACCAGCACCAGCGACGAGCGCGCGAGCAGGTCGGGCACGTCGGCGGGGCGCACGTTCCCGAGGAAGTGCACGCGATCGGCCACGCCGAGCGCGCGCGCCTCGCGCTCGACCGAGGCGCGGTATCCGGGGTCGGTCTCGGCGCCGGCGAGCGCGAGCCGGTGGTCCGGGGGCGCCCCGCGCGCGAAGGCGGCGACGGCGAGCGCCTGGTTCTTCTGCGCCGCCATGCGCCCGACGAGCGCGACCACCGGGCCCTCGCCGAGCTCCGGCCAGCGGGCGCGCGCCCGCCCGGCGTCGCCGCCGGCGAAGCGGGCCGCGTCGACGCCGTGGTCCATGCACACGGCGCGATCGCCGTGGCGCGCCGCGAGCGCCGCGCGCTCCGGCTCGTTGAACACGAGGATCCGCGCCGCGTCGTCGAGCACGCGCCGCGCGCCGAGGAGCAGCCCGAAGGGGCCGCCGACGTCCCACGCGCCGCGCTGCCGCCGGGCCGACTCCTCGGCGAGGATCGCCGTGTCCACCATCACCGGCCCGTGCGCCGAGATCACGTACGGCCGCCCGGTGAGCCGCATGGCCGTGCGCACGCCGCCCGCGATACGGCCGCTCGTGTGGACGTGCGCCAGCGAGAGGCTCCGGTCGCGGGCGAGCCGGAGGGGCTCCTCGAGCGACACGATGTTCCCCCCCGCGGCGCGGAGGGCCCGCAGCGACGTCCTGTCGCCGAGGTAGGGGCAGAAGGCGTCGAAGCGACGGAGCGCGACGCCGGACGCGAGCGCGTGGTCCGCGGCGGTCGGGCCCGCCGGCGCGTGGATCTCGACGCCCCATCCGCGCGCCGAGAGCTCCCGCGTGATGGCGACCACGTGCGTCTCGGTCCCGCCCCACTCCGCGGGATCGTACTTGCGGAGGACGTGGGCCACGCGCGGCGCGGCCTCTGCGACGGAGCGCGTGAGACGCATTCGTGAGAGTGTGTCGGCGCCGCAGCGCTCTCGTCAAGCGACGACTGCCTATCTCCACGTGCGGTTCTCCGCATCATGGTTTTTATCCAACTCTCGTCGTCGGCGTGTCTTCTTTGTTTCCAATCGTGTTTCCAGTCATGTTTTCGTCGATGTCTTTGACATCTGCCGGGTTCGATCCACGATGGGGCAACATGCAACGCATGCCGGAAAAACGAGCGCCGAGCTCACGTCCGGTGCTCGTGTCCATCGGAGTGCTCGTCTGGAACGAGGCGGACGTCATTCGCAAGACGCTCGACTCCATCCTGCGGCAGTCGATCTTCGCCGAGCTCTCCCGGCGAGGGCAGCGGTGCGAGCTCGTCTGCGTCGCCAACGGCTGCAGCGACGCGACGCCGCGGATCGCGGCCGAGGTCCTCGGCGCGGCGGCGCGGGAGCACACGGCGCGTGACGCGCTCGTCGCGCGGGCGCTCGACCTCCCGGAGCGGGGCAAATTCAACGCGTGGAACGTCTTCGTCCACGAGCGCTCCGCGCCCGAGGCCGAGCTGCTCCTCCTCATGGACGGCGATATCGTCCTCCACGGGGAGGGGACGCTGTGGCGCCTGTGCGAGGCGCTCCTCGAGCACCCCGAGGCGAGCATCTCGACGGACGAGCCGATCAAGGATCTCGCGCTCAAGGCGAGGAAGTCGATCTTCGACCGCATCTCGCTGGCGACGTCGGCCATGTCGCGCGGCGGCGCGCAGGTGTCGGGGCAGCTCTACTGCATCCGCGCCGCGGTCGCGCGGAACATCTGGCTCCCCGCCGGGCTCCCTGCCTGCGAGGACGGCTTCATCAAGGCGCTCGTGTGCACCGATTTCCTGAGCCACGAGGCGGACGTCCGGCGGGTGGTCCGCGCGCCCGGGGCCGCGCACGTGTTCGAATCGTACGCGACGGTCCTCGACGTCCTCCGGAACCAGAAGCGCCAGATGATCGGCCAGACGGCGCTGCACGTGCTCGATCTCCACCTCCGGCGGCTCTCCCCGGCCGAGCGGGAGCGGATGGCGGAGACGCTGCGGGAGATGGACCGCGCCGACCCGCTCTGGCTCAAGCGGCTGATCGGCGAGCACGTCCGCGGGGCGCGCCATTTCTGGGAGCTCTTCCCGAACCTGCTCGGGTATCGATTCCAGCGGCTGATGAAGCTGCCCGGGCCGAAAAAGGTGGCCTGTTTGCCGGCGGCGCTCGCCGGCTTCGTGGTGACGCTCGTGTCGAGCGCGATGGCCTATCGCTTCCTGATGCAGGGCAACACGGAGTTCTGGCCGGACACGAAGAGCCCGAGCCTGAACGACATTGCCACCGCGGGCGACGGCGCGCTCATCGCCTGATCCGCGCCGCGACGTTCAGCGCGCCGCCAGCATCCAGGCCGGCGCCCACCAGTACGGATGGAGCAGCCGGCGGTCGACGTGCGCGAAGCCGGCCTCCTGCAGCAGCGCCGCCCAGTCGTCGACGGGGTGCTCGAACGTGGTGCGGGTGGCGCCGCGGTCCGCGTAGCCGAAGAGCACCGGCATCAGGAAGCCCTGCGCCACCGCGTCGAGATCGGCGCCGGCGTACTCGGCGAGCCCTGCGCGGTAGCGCTCCAGCACGTGCCGCGCGGTGTCCGGCGAGAGCGGCTCGTCCATGCGCGGCGCGTCGAACTCGGCGACGAGCAGCGCATCGCAATGCGCGCGCGCCCAGCGGAGCAGCGCCGGCCTGTCGGCCGGAGCGATCGCGTGCAGGCAGAAGGTCGCCTGCGCCACCGCCCAGCGCCGCGACGCCATGCCGGGGTCCGCCGCCAGGTCCTGCAGCCGCCCGCCGAACGCCTCGAAGGCGACGCCTCGCGCCGAGAGCGCCGCGGCGCACCGCTCGAGCAGCGGCGCCGCCGGCTCCACCACCGTCACCCGCCGCACGGCCGGCGTCAGCGCGGGCAGCAGCGCCATTCCATCGCCGGCGCCGATATCGAGCAGATCGAACGCCGCCTCCGGGTACTGGCTGGCCAGCGCCGCGCTCGTCTCCTGGTAGAGCGGCACGTTGCCGCCCCCGCGGATGAAGGCGGCGAATCCCTCGGCGGACACATAGACATTGCGCTTCCCCTCCCGGGCGACCCGCGCCAGGTGCGCCGCGGCCGCCTGGAACAGCGCGTCCCCCGGAGAGGCCTGCGCGGCGCGGGCGGCGAAGGCCGCCGCGTCCGGATAGCGCTCGTCGGAGAACGCCAGCATCGCGAGGTAGCAGAGGTCCTCCGGCGACGGCGCCTCCGCGGCGGCCGCCGCTGCGTCGAGCCCGCCGGCGCGGTGACGTTCCCAGATGCGTTCCAGCATGGCTCTCCTCTCGGCGCACGATCGCCTGTTCAGCGCTCGAGCGGAGCCGGCGAGGGGCGCCGAGCGCGGAGGTCATGGCCGTGCCGTACCACGACCCGGCGCCCGTCGGCAGCCGGGTTTGCGGTGACACCCGGAGAGCGACCAGGGCCGCCCGCGCTCGAGGCTCCTCGTGAAGTGCTGCTTGACCGCGTCGAGCGGTGGTGTAGCGGGCTCAGGATCGATGTTCGATGTTCAGCGGATGTTCTTGGCGACTATTTACAAAGTGGACGAAGACGACACGCCCGGACCGGGCGACGCAGGCGAGGCGCTTGCGTCGCCCGGTCCGGGGCGCGCCTCAGAGAAACATGCCGCCGGAGGCCTCGATGCGCTGGCCGTTGATCCAGCGGCTCTCGGGCGAGAGGAGCAGCGCGACCGCGCCGCCGATGTCGTCGGGGAGGCCGACGCGGCCGAGGGCGGTCTGGGCGGCGATCATCCTGTTGAGCTCGGCGTTGTCGCGCACGGCGCCGCCCCCGAAGTCGGTCTCGATCGCGCCCGGCGCGAGGACGTTGACCGTGATCTTCCGCGGTCCGAGCTCCTTCGCCAGGTAGCGGGTGAGCACCTCGATGCCGCCCTTCATCGCCGCGTACGCGGCGTACCCGGGGAAGGTGAACCGCGCGAGCCCCGACGAGACGTTGAGGATCCGCCCCCCGTCCGCGATGAGCGGCAGGAGCTTCTGCGTGAGGAAGAACGTCCCCTTCAGGTGGACGTTCATGAGGGCGTCGAACTGCTCCTCCGTCGTCTCGGCGAAGCTCGCGTGGGCGCCGATACCGGCGTTGTTCACCAGGTAATCGAGGCGGTCGCGCCCGAAGCGGCCGGCGAGCTCCGCCTTCACGGCCCCGGCGAACGCGTCGAAGCCGCGGACGTCGCCGACGTCGAGCGCGAGGGCCGCCGCCTTGCCCCCCTTGGCCTCGATCTGCTTCACCACGTCCGTCGCCTCGGCCGCGTTGCTGCGGTAGGTGATGACGACGCCCACGCCGCGATCGGCGAGGTGGAGCGCCATGCTCTTTCCCAGGCCGCGGTTTCCACCGGTGATGAGGGCGACGGGGTTGCGCTTCGATGTGCTCATGGTCAGTTCCTTTCGCGGGTGACGCGGCCGCTCGCCGCTGTCTGCGCTGATGAATAGCGCGCCGTTCCCGGTTGAGAAGGACCGGGAGATCCGACACACTGTTTCGACAGGCGAGACAATGAGCGTCGACCTCGAGTCGCTGAAGATCTTCGTGAAGGTGGCGGAGCTCGAGAGCTTCACGCGAGCCGGCGAGCACCTCGGCATGCCCAAGGCGCGCGTGTCGCTGCGGCTGAAGGCCCTCGAGGCGGAGCTCGGCAGCCGGCTCCTCCAGCGCTCGACGCGCGTCGTTCGCCTCACGCCGGACGGGGAGGCGCTCCTCCCGCGGGCGCGGCGCCTCGTGCTCGAGGCCGACGACATCGGCGGGATGTTCCAGGCGGCGAGGGCCCTGCGCGGGCGCGTGCGGATCGATCTCCCGGTGAACTTCGCGCGCGACGTCATCATCCCGCGCCTGCCCGAGCTGCTCGCGCGCCACCCCGAGCTCGAGGTGGTCCTCAGCACGACCGATCGCCGTGTGGAGCCGCTGCGCGAGGGGTTCGACTGCGTCGTGCGCATCGGCCCCCCGGGCGATGCGGAGCTCGTGGGCCGCAGGCTCGGCGTCCTGCGGATGATGAACTGCGCGAGCCCGGCGTACCTGCGCAAGCACGGCACGCCCCGCCGGCTCGAGGATCTCGATCGGCACCTCATCGTGCATTACTCGTCGACGCTGGGCGCCGAGGCGCCGTCGTTCGAGTACCCCCACGACGGCGGCTACCGCGAGCGGCCGATGCGCAGCGCGGTGACGGTCAACAGCGCCGACGCCTACCGCGCGGCGTGCGTGGCGGGCCTCGGCATCATCCAGGCGCCGCGGGTGGGGATGCTCGAGAGCATCACCGCGGGCGCGCTCGTCGAGGTCCTGCCCGCCCTCACGTGCGCGCCCATGCCGGTCTCGCTCCTCCACACGCACGGCAGGAGCGTGCCGCGCCGCGTGCGCGCGGTGATGAGCTGGATCACCGAGGTGCTCTCTCCGCACCTCGGCGCGAACGACGTCTGATCGCGCGGCGACAGGCCGCTGTTCCGTTGCCAGTCGCAGAGGCATGTCGTTGACCCCATCCGTCGGAGGGGAACCTTGGATATCTGACCTGTCAGCGGGCGCCAGGGCGTGGAGTAAGGCGGCGCCCTACGCGGAGCGACCTCAACCGTGATCGCAGGCCCGGGCGAGGTGAGCTCACGTGAAACGCAGCCGTTTGCTCGACAGCGCCGATCTCTCCTGAAGATTGTCACGTTCGACCCTCGTCGAACGCTCTCTGTGCTATAGCCCCCCCGTGTTTGTACCTGATTCAGCACAATCGCCCAGGGTATCCCCATGAAAATCTATCAAGAACGCTTCGGGCTCGTGGCCTCGGCGTGCGTCGTGGCCAGTCTCCTCGCTCGCGGAGCTTCTGCGCAGTCGGCGCCCTCCGTGGAGACCACGTACGTCGACGCGCCCGCGACCGATCCGGGGCGCGTGGAGGGCTGGTCACCGGGGCTGCTCCTCGGCGGCACGTTCAACCTGGCCGATAATCGCAGCGTCGTCGGGCAGACAGACGGGACGGGCGTATCCGCAGGCTTCATTCTGGAGGGCTCCCTGGACTTCAACAGGGTCGCCAGCGAGCTCCGCATGACGCTCGCGGCCGGCGCTGGCGTGACGCGCACGCCGGCCCTGGATGCCTGGGTCAAGACGCGCGACGCGCTCGCACTCGAGGCTATTTACCTCTACCACGTCGTGCCCTGGTTCGGGCCGTTCGGTCGCTTCGCTCTCGATACGCAGATGTTCCCTGGCAGCGACGCGCGCTCGGCGCCGACGACCTACGCGATCACGCGCGCGGAGGGGACGACAGAGGCGATCACCGGGACGCGCCTTCACCTGAGCGATCCGTTCCAGCCCGTGACGCTCAAGGAGTCGCTCGGCGTCTTCGTCCAGCCTGTCAATCGGGAGTCCGTCCTTGTAGAGGCGCGCGTCGGCGCTGGCGCGCAGGAGGTCATTGCGTCGGGCGTGCTCGCCCTGGGGGATGACGACGGGACGCCCGAGGTCGAGGTGAGCGAGCTCTCGAGCTATGCCCAGCTCGGCGCCGAGGCTGTCATCGAGGCCTCGGGCACGCTCCGTGACAAGCAGATCGCGTACAGGGCCGGCATCGCCGCCCTCTTGCCGATCGTGTATTCGGCTCTGGACGCAGGCGACGAGCGCGGCGCGCTGGACCTCATGAACGTCGACATCGCCGGGGGGCTCTCCTTCAAGCTCGTGGAGTGGGCGTCCCTCGATTACCAGCTCCATGTCGTGCGCCAGCCGCAGCTCATCGACGCCTGGCAGGTGCAGAATAACATCCTGCTCACGCTCTCCTATGCCGCGGGCTCGAAGGTGCCAGAGTTGCCGCCCTGCGTGCCCTGCAAGCCGGTGCCAACCAAGGCGGAGCCCGCGCCGGCCCCGGAGCCCGCGCCGACGCCTGCGCCCGCACCGGAAGCGGCGCCTGCGCCCGCACCGGACGCGGCGCCTGCGCCTGCGCCCGCACCGGACGCGGCGCCTGCGCCCGCACCGGACGCGGCGCCTGCGCCTGCGCCGATGCAATGATTGCTAAGCGCTAGAACACCGACGACGAGGAAGCCCGGAGATCAACGCCAAGGCGCAAAGGCGCAAAGGCGCAAAGGCGCAAAAAACGAGATATTATTCTTGCGCCTTGGCGCCTTGGCGCCTTTGCGTTGAATTCTGGCGTCTTCTCCGCCATTTCAATCGGTTGTCGCTCTGGTAGGTGCCAGGGCGTGCTGGCGGGGGGGGAAGGCGCGCCGGTGGGCTCGTGGAGTCGGCAGCCCGCGCTCAGGGTCAGCGCTTCGCCGCGCCGGCCATGAAGGCCGCGAACGCTTCTGCGTGGTCCGGGTGCCAGCGCGATAGCGCGGGTCGATTCCGGATCAGATCGTCGGCCGCCCACTGGATGCGGCGCTCGTCGATCTCGCGGGTCACCGCGTTGTCGGGGCAGAGGATGTAGAAGTCGCCCCGGCCCATGCTGTCGATCATCAGGTCGATGACCTGATCTGCGGTCCAGGCCTCGGCGGGCTTCTCCGGGCCTCGCGCGGTCATCCCGGTGAACGTGTAGCCCGGGACCAGGAGGTGCGCGCTGATCTTGCAGCCGGGGACGCTGCGGAGCTCGTGAGCGAGCTGTTCGGTCAGCACCTTCACGCCGGCCTTGCTGACGTTGTAGGCGGCGTCGCCCGGCGGGGTGGTGATGCCCTGCTTCGATCCCGTGTTGACGATGGCGCAGGGGGTGCCTTGCGCGAGCATCGCCTCGGTGAACGCCTGCACGCCGTTGATCACGCCCCAGAGGTTGACCTCGATGAGGCGCCGCCAGCGCTCGTGGTCCTTCCACGGCTTGGCGCCGTTGCCGATACCGGCGTTGTTCATCAGGACCGCGACCTCGCCGAACGCGTCGTAGGCGACCTGCTTGAGGCGCTGCACGTCCTCGAGCCGGGCGACGTCGGTGGGCACCGCCCGCACGTCGTCCTTACCGCCGGCCGCGACGGCGGCCACGCTCGCGGCGGCCTCGTGGAGCGCCGGCCCGTCGAGGTCGGCGAGGCAGACCTTCAGGCCCATGCGCGCGAAGCGGCTCGCGGCGGCGAGGCCGATGCCGCTCGCCGCGCCGGTCACCACGGCCACGCGGCCGGGCGTCAATGCGGGGTGGTCATTCACTGGGGATCTCCGTCATGCGTTGCGGCCGCGCCGTGGTGGCGCGACGGCCGCGGCGAGTGTAAAGGGCGTCGGCGCGCTCAGCCACCGTCTCCGACGTCGGTCGCCGCCCGACGCCGGCCGCTCGTCCCCATCCCGCGAGAGAGCTCGATGATCCTTCTCTTCTGCTCCGACCCGCTCGCCCCTCGCCAGCCCGACGGCGCGTTCGCCAGCGAGGCGGACGCCGCCCGTGGCCTTGGCCTCGACATCGGGCTCATCGACTACGAGGCGCTCGTCGCCGGCGACCGCCGCGCGGCCGTCCGCCGCGTGCCGGAGGCGCAGGGCCGGGACGCTGTCTACCGTGGCTGGATGCTCCGGCCCGGCGTGTACGCGGACCTGCACGGCGCCCTCGCTGCCCGCGGCGTGCGCCTCGTCAACGATCCCGACGCCTACGCGCGAGGCCACCACCTCCCGGGCTGGTACCCCGCGCTCGAAGGGCACACGCCCCGTTCGGTCTGGCTCCCGGTTCAGGGCGACATCGCGATGGACGACGTGATGACCGTCCTCGGCCCCTTCGGCGACGGCCCTGTCCTGCTGAAGGACTTCGTGAAGTCGAGAAAGCATGAGTGGGCCGAGGCGTGCTTCATCCCTGCGGCCTCCGATCGCGCCGCGGTCGAGCGCGTGGTGCGCCGCTTCCTCGAGCTCCAGGGCAGCGATCTCGAGGGCGGCCTCGTCTTTCGTGAGTTCGTCGAGCTCGCGCCGGCGGGGCGGCACCCGAAGAGCGGGATGCCGCTCGCCCGCGAGCACCGGATCTTCTTCCTCGACGGCGAGCCGATCGCCTCGCTGCGCTACTGGGACGAGGCCGAGTACGCAGCGGAGACGGCGCCGCTGCCCGATCTGCGCGCGCTCGCGGCGCGCGTGAGGAGCCGGTTCTTCACGCTGGATGTCGCCGAGCTCCTCCACGGCGGCTGGACGGTCATCGAGGTGGGTGACGGACAGGTCTCGGGCTTGCCGGACCACGCGGATCGTCGCGCGTTCTACCAGGTGCTCGCCGCGCGCCTCGGCTGATCTCCGCGAGACCGGCGGACGCGAACTTGCCAGAATTCAACGCAAAGGCGCAAAGGCGCAAAGGCGCAAAACGACGGAGAGGCAATGACCGAGAATGACGATAGCCAAGATCGTCGTCGACGCGGCGATCGAGGTGCATCGTAGCCTTGGAGGCCCTGGGCTGCTCGAAACAGTCTACGAAGAGGCCCTTGCCTTCGAGCTTGAGTCACGAGGGCTCACGGTGGTGCGCCAGAAGGCGGTGCCGCTCGTGTACAAGGGAAGGCGCCTTGCGTCGGACATGCGACTCGATTTGCTCGTGGGCGATCGAGTCATCGTCGAATGCAAAGCCACGGTAGCGCACAACAGAGTGTTCGAAGCGCAGGCCCTCACTTCCCTGCGACTCTCGGGCCTCAGGCTCGCGATTGTTATCAACTTCGGCGAGGTGAGAGTGCGGCAGGGCATCCATCGCGTAGTCAACGGGTTGCAGGAATGACTTCCGCTCTCTCCCTTACCTGTTGTGCCTTTGCGCCTTTGCGCCTTTGCGCCTTTGCGCCTTTGCGCCTTTGTGCCTTTGTGCCTTTGCGCCTTTGCGCCTTTGCGCCTTTGCGCCTTTGGTGCGCCAGGCAAAGCCTGGGTGAGGGGGAAGCTCATGTAGAAAGCTGAAACCTTGCGATGGAACCCATGGAGGTCCTGCGGACCTCCCCGGCCAAGGCTAGCCCCCAGCCGGAAGCGAGTCTTGCGTGGTCCGGAGGGTAGACCCCGGGCTGCGAAGCGTAGACAGCGAGCGTGAAAGCCTTGTATTGAGCCTCGAAATGCAATGTTAGGTGGGTGCCCAAGCTGTCAAAGGAGCGGAAGGCAACACCGGCGCGCTGGAACGCCGCGTGCGGCGAAGGGCTCGGCGCGCTGGACCCCCCGGGGTCGGAGACCAGGGCGTGCACGCAAGGGTTCCCCAGGAACCTGGGAGGCCCCGTCGCCTCCGCCAAGAAGAGCCCGCCGTAGCGGCGGGCGCGGTACCGCCGAGCGAAGGGAACGAAGCGAGGCGGGAAGGGTGACGAGGCGTCCGAGCACCTCGTAGTAGCTGAAGCGGGGGAACCGTCCCGAGGGACCCCGTGGAGCGAAGGGGGTGCCGGGACATGGAGCTGCTGGAGGGAAAGATGAAGGAGACACCGGGCTCCCCGACCATCTCCACGAAACTCGAGCGGATAGCGAAGCTGGCGAGGGAAGCGCCTGGCATGGCGTTCACGACGCTCGCGCACCACATCGACGTCGAGTGGCTGCGCGAGGCGTACCGTCGCACGCGCAAGGACGGCGCCGCAGGCGTGGACGGGCAGACCGCGGACGAGTACGCGGCGCATCTGGAGGACAACCTCCGGTCGCTGCTCGAACGCGCGAAGTCCGGCACGTACCGCGCGCCGCCCGTGAGGCGGGTCCTCATCCCGAAGGGGGACGGGTCGCAGACGCGGCCGATCGGCATCCCGACCTTCGAAGACAAGGTCCTGCAGCGCGCGGTCGTCATGGTGCTGGAGGCGATCTACGAGCAGGACTTTCTACACGGCTCGTACGGCTTCCGGCGGGAGCGCTCGGCGCATCAAGCGCTGCAAGCGTTCCGCGACCAGGTGATGCACATGGGCGGCGGCTGGGTCCTGGAGGTCGACATCCGGAAGTTCTTCGACACCCTCGACCATGGCCACCTCCAGGAGATCCTTCGTCGAAGGGTGCGCGATGGGGTGCTGCTGCGGCTCATCGGCAAGTGGTTGCATGCGGGCGTGCTGGAATCCGGGGCCGTGTCCTTCCCGGAATCTGGCTCGCCTCAGGGCGGCGTGATCTCGCCGCTGCTGTCGAACGTCTACCTGCACGAGGTGCTGGACGTGTGGTTCGAGCAGGAGGTGAAGCCGCGGCTGCGAGGCCGCGCGTTTCTCATCCGGTACGCGGACGACTTCGTCCTGGCGTTCTCGCACGAGGAAGACGCTCGTCGCGTCTTGGCCGTGCTGCCAGAGAGGTTCGGCAAGTACGGCCTTGCGCTCCACCCGGACAAGACCCGGCTCATCGACTTTCGTCGGCCCGACCAGCGGCCTCCCCCGGAGGATCGACCGGATCGTGGCTCGAAGACGTTCGATCTGCTGGGCTTCACCCACTACTGGGGCCTGTCTCGTCGAGGCCGGTGGGTGGTCAAGCAGAAGACCGCCTCCGATCGCTTCCGCCGCGCGCTGAAGCGGGTCGCGGCGTGGTGTCGGCAGCATCGGCACCAGGCGATCGGGGAGCAGCAGCGCTCGCTCGCGCAGAAGCTGCGAGGTCACTTCGGGTACTTCGGCATCACGGGGAACTCCGAGGCGATCAGCCGCTTCCGTGAGCAGGTCGTCGGCATCTGGTGCAAGTGGCTCGGTCGTCGCTCTCAGAGAGCGCGGATCGACTGGGACCGCAGGCACACGCTGCTGAAACGTTACCCCCTCCCACCTGCCCGGGTCGCGAGGCCGTACTCACCCGCGTAGCGAACCCATGTTCCGAAGAGCCGGATGCGGTAGTCCCGCACGTCCGGATCTGTGGGGGCCCTGGGGGAGTAATCCCCCAGGGCTACCCGAGCGTCTTTGCGTCTTTGCGTTGAATTCTGGTTTCCACTGCGAGTAGACAGGGGCGGCTGCTGCTTCAGGGACCAAGGTCCGGAGTAGAGGACCAACCAGCGGCTTCCACGCTTATCTCCGTGAACACCGCGCCGAGGGCTCAGCCCAGGTGAACCGCCGCCCCGCACGCCATCAATTGATGGACCGCGACCAGCATCATCACGAGCGCCGTGAAGCACCCGAACCCCCGGCGCACTCCGCCGCGCCTCCCCCCCGCCACGACCAGGCTCACCTCCCTCGCCGGCTCAGGGGACTTTTTTTTTATCGTCGCCCCCCTCTTCCACCGCGCCTCCTGGTCCGACGACGCCGCCTCCCCCTCGAGCAGCGCCACCGGCGGCGTGCGCTTCACGAGCGCCATCGCGCTCGCCGCCCGGCTCTCCTGATGGCTCCGCTTCCAGGCGCGGATCGCCTCCTCGGGCAGCCCGAACACCTCGCTGGACCCGTACGTCGCCGCGAGCCCGTCGAGCACGCGAAGATGCCAGTCCGCCGGGACCGCCGCAGGCAGCGCCTCGACCTCCTCCGGCGGGATCGGCGGGAACCAGACCGCGAAGTGCTGAACCCTCCGCCCCGTCCAGTCCCTCCGCGCCGGATCGAGGAACCGCGCCGCCACGTAGGCGAACGCGCGCGGCGCCTCCCGCCCGCGCCCGTCGACCTCGAGCAGGCCATAGCGGAGCTCTCCGGCGCCCGCGTCGGCGTCGCCGAGCATCGCCTCGAGCGTTGTGAGCCAGGCGGGGAGCGCCGGGATCTCGGGCACGCAGATGAACTCGTAATCCCAGTGCTCGCCGCGCGTCCTCCAGAGCAGGCGCGATGTCTCGACGGTGCGGGCGGGGGCGGGCACGGGCGCGAGCATAACGGCCCTACTGGTTCTGATGGTAGGCCCGCAGCCCCTCGTCGTCGCGCAGGGCCGCCACCATGCCGGTCAGGACCGCCTTGAACGTGTCGCCCCTCCGGATCGCGTCCTCCCGCGCCTTCTTCAGCCGATCGACCCGGGTGCTCGCGAAATCCTTGATCGAGACGAACCTCAGGATCTTGCTCACGATCTGGTACCGCTTCGGCAGGAAGTCATCCACGGAATCGACGAACTGCATGAGATCGCGCAGGCCCTGGAAAAACGTCTCCTTGGCCGACTTCTCCTTGCGCGAGGCCTGCGCCTCGCGGACCGCGCCCTCGACCGTGCTCACCAGGACGGCGGGGGCGAGGGTGCGCACGCCGAGCGACGTCCTCGGGTCGACCTGCGCGTCGGGCGGGGCGGCGACGGACGAGAGCAGCATGAAGCGGTGCCCGAACGCGTGCTCGGCGCGGAGCACGGCGCAGAGCTTCGCGAGCTGATCGTCGGCGTCGCGGCAGACCTCGCGCTCGAAGTCCCTCGCGCTGTACTCCGGCGGGAACAGGTCGGCCTTGCTGAGGGCGAGGATCCACTCGCGCGGGAAGCTCACCTCCTCGCCCGCGGCGGCGCTC
Source organism: Sorangium sp. So ce119 (assembly GCF_051524405.1). Taxonomy (NCBI): domain Bacteria; kingdom Pseudomonadati; phylum Myxococcota; order Polyangiales; family Polyangiaceae; genus Sorangium; species Sorangium sp. So ce119. The sequence continues at coordinate 3,488,265 of NZ_CP150310.1, forward strand.
GTCCGGCGCAGCCGATCGCACTCGTCCGCGAAGTGCTCGAAGAGCCACCGGATGTACCCGGTGCCCTCGCTCCGGTACTTCGCGCCGTCCGCGAGCAGGATGCCCACCTGGCTCATGCCCAGCCGGAGCAGGCCCTGGCGCATCGCCTCGCGCTCGTCCGCGTCGACCGGCTCTTCCTCCCACCAGCGCCCGGGGTAATCGTACCAGTGGATGCGGACCGCCGGCTCCGGCAGGTCCCGCGGGAAGAAGTCGAACTCGATCTCGTCGAAGCGCGTGCTGCCGTCCGGGAACGTGCCCTCCTCGAGGCGATAGAAGCGCCCGAGGAGCCGGTTGCCCTGCGCCTTGTTGACCGCCTGGATCTTGTACGCGTACTCCTGCTGGAACGAGGGCTGGGTCTGCGCCCGGTAAAAGGCCGCGAGGAGGACCGTCTTGCCGGCGCCGGAGGCGCCGAACACGGCGACGTGCAGATCGAGGGGCGGCATGGCGGGTGCGATACGGGAGCGCGCGCCCCGGCACAAGCGCTCCCCGCGCGGCGCCGGCCCGCGCTCCCACGGAGCCCGCCCGGCCGCCGCCGCCGCGACGCTCGCGCTACTCCGCCACCCGCACCTGGCGGCGGAAGACGCTCGATCCGCCCCGCGTGTCGTGGACCACCGCCCACAGCGACACGACCCCCGCCTCCGAGGGCGGCGTCCACGTCGTGCCGTGGTCCGCGATGAAGCCTCGCGTCGTGTCGCTCACGAGCCGCCTGGCGCCGTCGAACCCGCCCCCGTCGGTGTAGTAGTCGACCCAGATCGCCTCGCGCACGGGCGGCCCGCCGAGCCCGGCAACCTCGACGTCCTCCTCGGCGACGTCCCCCACGATCGCGTCGATGTCGTAGGTCGTGCAGTCGTCGGCTCCCGTCGCCGGCGGGCTGCATCCCTGGGCCTGCTGGGGCTCGTCCGGAAGAGCGCACCGCTGCACGACGGGCAAACCGTCCTCGTCCTTCTCGAGCTCGCTGTCCCCGCGCTTCACCGTGAGGTCCGTGATCGGCGGGTTCTCGTTGCGGCGCCGATCCGCGAACACATAGACCTGCGTGTAGCCCACGACGAAGCTGTCCGCGCCGAGCACCGCCCCGTCCTCGCCGACGCACTCCAGCGGAAACCCGGCGGCGAGCGGCGATGACGCCACGCGCGTCGTGCCGGCGCACACGGCGAAGAACACGTAGGCCGTCGCCTCGAAGCTCCCCGTCTCGGTGGGCCGCGCGCCCTCGAAGATGTCGTCGGGCAGGACCATCTTGAACCTGGCCTTGCCACGCTCGCCGCTCTCCTCCGCCTTCATGTCGTCCCGATCGAAGAGCCTCGGCGCGCCTTCCGTCTCCTCGTTCTCCGCCCCGCCGCCGGGGGCGAACGCCGCCGCCGCGCCGAGGAGCTGCGGCAGACACCCGATGTGCTCGTCGATGCCGATCGGCGGGTTCACGCAGCCGCCGAGCCACGTGATCTCGACCGGCCGCGGGCCCGCGCCTTCGCCGGGCGCGTCGGCGTAGGTCATCTCGAACGTCACGCCGTCGCCGAGCGGCGCCGCCGCGTAGGGCTTGTCCGCCGTCACCGCGAGGACGCGGAGCCCCTCCACCTCGGACGAGGGCGCGAAGTCGGCCCCCGCGCAGCAGGGGACGCCCAGGGCCAGGGTCGAGAGCGCGACGAGCAGCGCGCGGCGCGCGGGCAGTCGGGTCCGGTTCATCAGAAGTCTCCTCGCAGGCCGAGCGTGGGCAGGAAGGGGAGCCCCGTCACGTACTCCCGCTTCGAGTAGTTGAAGTTGTAGCTGATGCCCTCCGCGGCCTGGTGGTTGTAGACGTTCTGCACGTCGAGGTAGAGCCCGAGCTGCCACGTCTTGAATCGCCACGTCTTGTCGGCGCGGATGTCGAGCTGGTGAAAGAGCGGCATCCGCTCGCTGTACTCGCCCCCGAGCGGGAACGGCGAGTAGCGCGCCGAGGACGCGTGGTAGACCGCGTTGACCCGGTTCGGATTGCACCCCTTCTCCTCCGGATCGCAGACATAGGGCGTCTGCAGGTTGCCCGACACGAGGCGGAAGCGCGCGCCGAGCTCCCAGCCGCGGCCGAGCCGAAGGCTCCCGAGCACGGTCAGGACGTGGGGCTGATCGAACGGCATGGGGGTCTCCTCCTCGCCGGGGCCGTCGGTGCGCATCGACCGGGAGAGGGTGTAGGCCGCCCAGCCGAAGAAGCGCTCGTCGGGCTTGTACTTCAGGAGCACCTCGCCGCCGACCGCGTAGCCGGTGCCGTCGTTGGCGTAGCCTTCCTTCTCCGGCGAGAAGACCACCAGCCGATCGAGCGCCTTGTAGAACCCCTCGACCGTCACGTTGATCTGCTTCGTGATCTCCTGCTCCACGCCGAGGCCGTAATGGACAGCGCGGTTCGACTTGAGCCCCGCGGTGCCGAACGGCTCGATCGTCTCCTGGAACTGGGGCGCCTGGTGATAGAGCCCCACGCCGCCCTTGACCGTCGTCCGCGGGAAGTCGCTCCGGACGTCGTAGCGCCCGTTGAGCCGCGGGCTCACGTCGAACGTGCGCGTGTCGAGCGCGTAGTCGAGCCGCACCCCGGGGACGATCCGCGCGCGCGGCGAGGGGATGACCTCGAATTCGGCGTAGGCGGCCGGCCGGGAGTACACGCCGTCGAACGACTGGTCCTGGAACGGGGCGAGCGAGAACGGCTGGTTCGACGGGTGGCCGGCGGGCGACTGCGCCGGCGCGCGCACGTTGACCGTGGCCACGCCGCTGGTGAGGTCGGTCCCGACGTTCATCGTGAGGTACCGCGCGAACCGGTGCGACAGCTCCAGCCGGAGGTCGAGCGACTTCGAGGTGATGTTGAAGGCGAGGGGAGTTGCCTGGAAGTCGACGACGTCCCGGCCGAGGGCGAGCGACCAGAGGATGCGATCGCGGCTCCCAAGGCGGTTCTCGTAGCTGAGCTGCAGGCGCTGGAACGCCGTGTGGAACCCGAAGTCGCCCGTCAGCGCCGGCTCGTCCTCGGGCGGGTTGTCCAGCGTGATCTCGAAGCCGTCGTCCGAACCGTAGAAGCTCGCGCGCACGCGCTCGGCCGGCGAGGGGCGGCCCTCGAGGACGAACTGGTAGTCGTAATAGACGGGCGCCTGCGTGACGCTGGAGCCCGCCTCCTTGAGCACGGGCCCGAGCCACGCGTCGACCCAGCTCCGCCGGCCTGCGGCGATGAACGTCCAGTCCTTCAGGAACGGGACGGGCCCCTCGAGGAGCACGCGCCCGTCGATGAGGTCGAGCTGGACGACGCCGTGGTACTTGCCGTCCTGCTTCGGCGAGCGGAGCCCGACGTCGACGATGCCGCCCATGGCGCGGCCGTACACGGCGCTGAAGTTGCCCGGGTAGAAGTCGATCTTCTCGAGCATCTCGGTCGGGACGACCGAGGAGAGACCGCCGAAGTGGTAGATGATCGGCACCGGGGTGCGGTCGATGAACGTGAGCGTGTCCTGGGGCGCGGACCCGCGCACGATGAGCAGCCCGAAGCCGCTGCGCGCGACGCCGGGGAGGCTCTGCAGCGATCGCAGCGCGTCGCCGCCGGTGCCGGGGATGCGGTCGATCTCGCGGCGCTCGAGCGTCCTCCGGGTCACCTCGCGCGGCGGGCGCTCCCCCTCGACGGTCACCTCGAGGCCCGCCGGCGCCTTGCCGTCCTTCGGCGCCGCGAGCGAGATGCGGTAGCGCACCTCGATCGCCTCGCCGGCCGCGATCTCCTCGTCGGCCGCGAACGGCGCGAACCCCACGGCGGCGACCTCGACGCGGTACTTGCCGGGCGGGAGGTTCTTGAAGCGGAACTTGCCCTGCTGGTCGGTCTTCGCCTCCTCGCGGCCGCCGTCGGGGCGCAGGAGGCTGACCGCGACGTCCGGGAGCGGCTCGCCGGTGCCCGCGGCCATGACCGTCCCGACCACGGTCTCGACGTCGGCCGGGGGCGCTGGCGCGGCCGCCTCGGCGGGCTTCGGCGTGAGCGTGAACGCGTAGCGGTAGAGGATCCGGGACGGCGCCGGCGTGCCGTCCGGGCGCCGCGCCGGCTCGAACACGAGGCCGGGCGCGGCGGCGAGCGCGGCCTCGTCGAACCCGTGTCCGCCCGGCGTCGCGACCTCGGCCTTGGTCACGCGCCCGGTGCGGTCGATGTCGAGCTTGAGGATGACGCTCCCCTGGACGCCGGCGCGCTGGGCCTCCTCGGGGTACGCGGGCGGAGAGTACGTGACGAGCTTCGGCTCGGAGGCGGCGGCGGGCGGCGGCTGGGGCGTGCCCGGCTCGGGGACGATGACCGCGCCCGCGCCGCCGCGGGGGACCGAGGCGCCGCCCGGGTCCCCGTCGGCGGGCGGAGGCTCCGCCGGAGGCGCGCCGGCCGGCTGCGCGCGCGCCGCGCTGCCGGTGAGGGCGACCGCGAGCAGCAGCGCTTCGGAGACGAGGAGGCGCATCGCAGAGGACGCTGTGGAACGCATGCGCCGCCCCTGTCGCATGACGGGCGCGAGGCGAGAAGATGCGTCGCGAGGCCGGAGCGTGCTTCGTTCAGCGTACGGCTCCAGCGTACCGCGCTTCGCGGTCGCGCTTCACGGGCGCGCGTCTGCGGTGATGTGTGCGGCCTCGCCGCGCCGCCGGTGCGGCGATCTCCGGGGGTCCAGCGTCGGCGATCAGCCCCCGACCTCGGCCACGAAGCGGCTCACGTCGTCGCTGTCGCCGACGAGCAGCAGCGTGTCGCCGTCGCGGATCACGTAGTCCGGCGTGGGCGCCTCGAGGCGCGGCTTGTCGGCGGGCAGCTTGCTCGTGTGCGGCCGCACGCCGAGCACGTTGATCCGGTAGCGCTGGCGGATCTTCGAGCCCGCGAGCGTCTGCCCGACGAGCGGCCCGTGGGCGCTCCAGGGGACCACGCGGTAGTGGCTGGCGAGGTCGAGCAGGTCCTGGGCGAGCGGGGTGGTGATGTCGGCGCCGACGCGGCGGCCCATCTCTGTCTCGATCTGGATGACGCGGGTCGCGCCGACGGCGCGCAGGATGTCGGCCTGGCGGTCGGTGGCGGCGCGGGCGATGATCTCGCGCACGCCCATCCGGACCAGGGAGGCCACGCAGAGCACCGACGGCTCGAAGTGCTCGCCGAAGGTCACGATCGCGGTCTCCACGTACTGCGCGCCGATCCCCTCGAGCACCTTGTGGACGGTGGCGTCGCCGACGAACGCGGCCGAGGTCTTGTCCTTCACCGCGTCGACGGCCTCGGGGTTGTTGTCGACCGCGATCACCTCGGCCCGGTTCTTCCAGAGGGTCTCCACGATGGAGGTGCCGAACCGGCCGAGCCCGATGACAAGGACGCTCTTCGATTTCATGGCCTCATGTCGCGCGCCGCTCCGCTGCGGCGCAGGGCGGTGACCCTCTCACGGATGCGCGCCCAGCGCCACCGATCCGCGCGGCTCCGCGCTCACCCCGAAGGCCGCGATCGTGAGCACCGCCATGAGGGCGCCGAACACGACGAGCCCCATGAAGATCGCGATGCCGACGTGCAGCGCCACCGTGGCCGCCACCCAGATCCGGCGGGTGCGCCGCGGCCAGATGAAGAACGCGTAGCCGGCCTCGACCAGGATCACGAGCCAGCCGGCGACCGTCGGGATCCAGGGGTCGTGGGCGAGCCAGGAGAAATCGACCTGGCGATACTCGGGCAGCATGACCGAGCGCCAGATCGCCTCGCCGTTCCACCACTGCTCGCCGGACGCCTTGTGGAGCCCGCTCGCGAGGTAGGAGATGCAGAGGTGCACCTGGACGACGCGCAGCGACAGCCGCGTTGTCGCCGGCGGGTCGACGGGCGCGCGATCGAGCCAGCGGTCCAGCGACAGCGCGGCTCCCGAGGGCATCCACAGGAGATAGAAGAGGAAGATGTGGGCGTAGCTGTCCGCGCCGTAGCTCGTGCTCTCCGCCGCCATCATCAGGATCAGGTGGGTGAGCCAGGCCATCGCGGCCGCGGCCCTCGCCCGCCACCCGAGGAGGAGCGCGACGAGGGCGAGCGCGTAGAGCGCGCCGGTGCCCCTGAGGAGGGCTGCCTCGCCGATGCCCAGCGGGGCGAGGCCGTCGATGAGCCAGCCGACGCGGAGAAGGTGACTCCGGGCCATCATGTCGCTGAGCGGCCCCTGGAGGAAGCCAGACCGCCCGTAGAGATCGAGGAACACCGGAGCGACCATCGCGGCCTGGAGAAGGAGCACCGACGCGAGCCCGATCCGCAGCGCCGCGAGGGGCACGGCCGACGCGGGCGCGAACGCGAAGCGATCGATCGCCTGCCATGCGCGCTCCAGCGCCGCCCGACCCGCGAGGCGAAGCGCGGCGTGCCCGCTCATGGCGCCTCCCGGACTGCCTGCTTCGCGGCGCGCGCCGTCGCCTGGGGAACGAACTTCGCCTGGTAATGCCAGCGACACCTGAACCCGTCTCCCTGACGGTATGCGTGCATCGGGGCGACCTCGCATTCCTCCACGCGCACGACCACGCTGACGGCGCCGGGGTGCCTGGCGAACATCTTCCCGGCCCAGGACGCGGCGATCGAGCGCTTCAGCGCCTGATCGCCCTGAAGCCAGAACCTCCCGACGATGTTCCCGGCGCGCAGGTCCGCCTCGGAGCTCGTCCCGGGCTTGACGTGATCCGTGGTCGCCGCCCCCGTCGCGTCCACGATCTCGAACGTCGCCGAGGGGGGCGAGGCGACGGCGGGAGCGAAGAAGGCATACCCGCTGTCGGCGCCGGAGACCGTGCCGTACGAGGCCAGCGCGTCCGCCAGCCAGCTCCCGCAGCCCAGGTCGATCGGGAACGCTCCCAGGACGATCACCAGGCCGAGGTGCCCCGCGGCTGCGGCCAGGACCACGAGCGCTCGCCACCGGACCATCGCCTCTCTCCCCATCGTTCCCCCTCTCACACCGGCTTCTGACGGCCGCGCGCCGGCCGGTGAGCTCCGGCGCCGAGGATGAAGGACAGCCGGTCGCCCGGGTCCCTCATCCTGCGTCGCCGGTCCGCGGGACGAGCGTCAGCGGTGCTCGGCCAGGAGCACGACAGGCGTCGGCAGCGCCCCGTACGAAGCCGCTGCGGAGAACGATCGCCCGTGGAACCAGTGGCCGTGATGACCGTGATGGCCATGGTGACCGTGATGGCCGTGGTGACCGTGATGGCCATGGTGACCGTGATGGCCATGGTGACCGTGATGGCCATGGTGGCCGTGATGGCCATGGTGACCGTGATGGCCGTGGTGGCCATGATGCGATTGGCGATCACTCATCAACTCGGCCGAGACCGGCACCGGCACCTCCTCCACCAGCGCGAGATCCTCCACGGGCCTGGTGGCGGCTGCAGCGGTGAACTGGGCGCCACCGAGCGCCACGGAGCATGCTCCCAGGGTTATGATCAGCTCCACAAACTTCATCGTCGACTCCTTCCAAGGTCGGCTCCCAACGAGGGGGCCGTGGAGCCTCGCGATGCAAGCGGTACGCCGATCTGGTAGGAACATGGGGTGACAGCGGCGCTGTCACAACCCCACGGTAAGCCACGACATCGCCGATTCGGCGGCAGAAACCATGGGTGATCGCTCCTCGGTGTGCAGGAGCTGTACTGAGGACTCCCCTCGAATTCTTCGGAAAATTCACAGGGAGGCGGGGAGGCGGGGAGGAAAATCTTCAAAATACTCCCCGCCTCCCCGCCTCCCTGTTGAATTTCTCCTCTGAAAAGGGCTGCCAACTGAGGGAATTTCTCACGGCGCTGTGCGGTGAATCCACAAAAAGGCCACGACGAGGCGAACCTGGCCGGGCGGGCTCGCGCGGATCTCCTGGTGGAAGGTCGGATCTTCGTCGAGCGCGGCGATCGCCTCAAGGCGCCTGCAGGACGCGCAACAGATCATCGACGATCGTCTCGACGTCGCCTTCCTCGTGGTTGACGAGCACGGTGATGGCGGCGTCGCGCTCGACGGCGCGGTACGACGCGGACACGAAGCCCCACATGCTGCCGCCATGGCCGTAGGTCGCCCCGACCGGCGATGCGCGCCGGGCGAGCCCGAGCCCGTAACCCCGCGCGTCCGCCGGCAGGGCGCCGACCCAGGTGGTCATCTCCGCGAGCTCGGCCGGGCCGAGCAGCCCGCCGTCGAGGAGCCGGACGAAGAAGGTGGTGAGGTCCTCCGTGTTCGACACCAGGCCACCCGAGGTCCACGCGGACGACGGGTCCACGGCGGCAGTCGTGTCGACGAGCTCGCCGCCGTACGACCCGTAGCCGTGCACGAGCCCGGGCACCGCGGGCTCGGCGCCGTCGAGGTACGTGCTGGCGAGGCCGGCGGGCTCGAGGATGCGCGCGCGCAGCAGCTCCACGACACGCTTTCCGGAGACCGCCTCGACGAGGCAGCCAGCGACGATGTAGTTCGTGTTGGAGTACGCGAAGCCCCGGCCCGGCTCGAAATACGGCGGCTCTGCGGCGGAGAAGGCGATGAGCTCCTCGGGCGTCCACGCGCGGGTCGGGTCGGCCTCGACGGCGCTCAGGAACGCGTCGGTGTCCGTGTAGTTGAACAGGCCGCTTGTATGATTCAGGAGCTGCCGGATCGTGATCCGCTCGCCGCGGGGGACGCCCGCCACGTGCGCCGATACGGCGTCGTCGAGCGAGAGCGCGCCTTCGGCGCGGAGCATCAGCACCAGCGTCGAGACGAACGTCTTGGTGATGCTCCCCGCGCGGAAGAGATCTCCTGGCTTCATCGGCGTCTCCGGCTCGATGTTCGCCACCCCCGCCGCGCCTCGAAACGAGCAGCCCCCGAGGTCCACGGCCGCGGCAGCGCCGGGGAGCCCCTGCGCGTCGACCGCGGCGTCGAGCGCCGCCTGGAGCCGGGCGGCGAGCGGGGCGCAGGCCACGGCGCCTTCCGGGCCCGCTGACTCCCCGGGCCGACCGCCGTGGTCCCCGTCGACGCTCGCGGCCGTCTCCGTGGGGCCGGCGGGGTCGGCCCCACACCCGGCGAGCGACGAGAAGACCGGACAGGCTACCAAGGCAAGACGGTGAAGGACATGACGCATCGAGCAGATCTCCGGACCCCCGCGCACGTTGCGCCCACCGCGCCGGGGCGACGTGACCCGGAAGGGCACGACGGCCTCGCGCGCCGGGCGGCGGCAAGAGACGGAAGACCGCTGTCGATGTCAACCGGTCTGCAGAATAGAGGTGAGTTCGCGCACGGCCGTCAGCGGCGAGCGTGACTCCCCGCACTGCGGAGACCTACGTTCCCGAGGGATGGAGAGCGTGGATGAACGAAGGGTGATGTGATCTGGCGGGTCGCGCCCGGCGCCGCCTCAGTAGAGCTCGTCCTGGTGCTGCCAGCGCTCCGAGATCCACGCCTTGAGGTAGGCGAGCTCCTCCTCGTAGGTCGTGAAGTCGGCGCGCGTGTTCCAGCCCTCGTAGCTCCGGTACGCGTCGCCCCACCGCGCCTCGTCGCGGCGCGCGCTCGCGTCGATGCGCTGGATGTAGCCGTCCACGAGCGCCTGCACCTCGGCGTCGGCGAACACGCCGTGCAGGACGTCGTTGTAGCGGGCGCGCAGCGGGTCGCCGATCGAGGGCTCCTCCAGGAAGCGCTCGAAGAGGTGGTTCATGCCCGTGTACTCGGCGCGCTCCGACGCCGACTCGCGCGACGTCTCCCACGCCTGGCCGAAGCTCGCGTTGAAGTCCCACGGCGCATAGCGGAAGACGTTGCCGGGCGCGGGGTCGTGGTAATGGTAGCTGTTCTTCCCGGCCGAGTCGTCGGCCAGGATGAACGTGACGAAGATCCACCAGTCCTCGTAGTCGCGCCGATCGATCCGCGCGTCGATCTCGGCGACGAACGTCTCCGGGTCGGACGTGGCCACGAAGTCCACGAGCTCTTCCAGGTCCGCGAACGCCTCCGGCTCGCCCTCGGGCGGCTCGCCCTCCTTCTTCTCGAAGCCGTCGTGCAGCGTCTCCTTGGGCTCGCCGTCGCCTCCGTAGGACGTGAGCGCGAAGTTCGCGTCGTGGCTGACCGCCTTGTAGAGGTTGCCGTCCTGCGGATACCCGTGGTCCTCCATCAGGTACCCGTCCACGTGATCGACGACGGTGTAGAGGCCCCGGTACTCCCCGTCGATGTACAGCACGGCGCTGTAGGTCTTGATCTGGATGTGCTCCGGATCGAGGCGGTTCCAGAGGTCGTAGGCGAGGCGCTGCCGGACATAGGAGTTGTCGTCGAACGTGCTGGCGAGCACGACCTTGCGACGATCGGTGAACCCGCCGGCCTCGTCGGGCTCGTTGAACTTGTCGTTCTTGGGGAACTTCAGGGTGTAGCTCTGCTTCGGGTACGAGAGCGAGCTCTCGCCCCGGAGCTCCGCCTCGGCCTGGTACGTGTGACCTCGGTAGACGACCGTGGCCGGGGCGTACTCCTTGGCTTCGGGCCCCGGCGAGAGGAAGAGCACCGGGAGGCCGTACTCCTCGGGGTAGCTGGCCGGATCGACGACGGGCACGTTCGACGGATCGGCCCAGTCGTCGGCGACGCCGATCTTGACGCGCCCGACCTCGGAGGTCTGCGCGACGCGGATCTCGACCTCGTAGACCGCGGCCTGATCGAGCCCGGGCGAGAACGTCACCTCGCGCGCGACCGGATCGTAGGCGGCGCCCTCGGGGAGATCGGCGACCTCGAACGCGTCGCCGGGGAGCGCGAGGCCTGTCGAGCACGCCACGGGGAACGTCACGGTCTCCCCCTCGAGGAGCCAGTGCGGCCCGCCGCCGGACGGCTCGCAGGCACCCCCGGGGCCGGAGCCGCCGCCGGGGCCGGAGCCGCCGGGGCCGGACGGGTCACCGGTCACGGGGTCGCCCTCGGAGGGCGTGTCGGAGCAGCCGGCTGTGTGAAGCGATATCAAGGTCAGGGCCGCTGTCAGCGGCCTGAGCAGGTGCAATTTTCGCATGGGAAGTGAATCCTAGCGCGGGCGCGCGGAGGCGGAAGGGCACTTCGTCCACGCCGTACGGCCGTGGCGGGTCAGCGCCGGGGACCCGATGGCGCGCTTCCAGGCTCGGAGCGGCGGTAGGAGAGCCGCCGCACCATCACCTCTGCCGGGCCGCGGTAGCCGGCGCGCCGCATCCCGTCGGCCAGCAGGATCGAGGCGACCCAGATCGCGATGGCGACGGCGCAAATGGCGGCGAAGCCCATGTGATCCCGCAGGTCGAGGGTGAAGGGGTAAAAAAGCGCCACCCATACCGCCGACTGGAACAGGTAGAATGTCAACGACCGCTGTCCCAGCGCGGCGAGGGCCGTGGTGAGCCGCCCGTGGTCGCGTCCCACCCTGATCGCGACGAGCCCGGCGGCGGCGGCCATGCCGATACCGCCGGCGTATCCGGTCAGGGCGTGCGCGCCGGCCACGATCCAGGTCATCGACGTCGTCCACGCGCCGGTCACCAGCAGGGCCATGGGAAGCCTACCGACGACCGATACGGCCATGCAGAGCGCGGTGACGCGCAACAGGAGCGGCGCATGGCGCTCCGGCTCGTCGAGGATCCGGCGCCTGGCGGCCCAGATGCCCGGCAGCATGCCCGGCACGACCACGAGGGTGGAGACGGCCGTCTTCAGCGGCCAGAACGGAAGGCCGGCGGTGACGTGGGCACCATAGTCGGGGGCCATGTCCTGCGCCAGGGTCATGGGCGTGCCCATCGCGGCGGCGGTCTGCGCGGTCACGCTCTGCCAGGAGAGCAGGAGTGTCGCGGGGACGAGCGTCAGCACGGTTGTCCTCCACAGGACCGAGTCCGGGGCCTGGATCAGCGGCGTGAGCACGAGCAAGGTCAGCCCGTAGACCGCGACGATATCGAACGGCACGAGCAGGACCGCGTGCGCGAAGCCGAGGACGATCAGCCAGAGGCTCCGGCGCCGCAGCAGGTCGCGGGCCGAGGCCCAGTCGCTGCCGCGCGCCTGCTGCCGGCGGGCGAGCTGCCCCAGACCGTAGCCGAAGAGGAACACGAAGAGGGCGCGGGCCTGGTTCTCGGCGATGAGCGATCGGAGGAGCGCGGCGATGGTGTTGAGCGCGGCTGGCCCGAGATCCCAGCGACGGACGAACGCCGGCGCGTGCGCCACGGCGATCAGCAGCAGCACGAAGCCGCGGGCCAGGTCTGGCGCCAGTGACCGACTGGCCACGTCCTCAGGCGTCCGAGCGTTGATGGCAAGCCCCATGAACATCACCCGACCCGCATCAGGGCCTCTCGCTGCGCTGCGCCGCGCTCGACCCCGGGCCCGTCACGCGGCCCTCCGCAGCGGCGCTTTGAGCGGTCACGAAAGCTACGGTGTGTTTCAGGTGCCGTCAACAGAGCGTCAATCGATTTTGCCTCTGTCCGGCGGATTCATGGTCGCCATTGCAATGGCCTTGTCGATGAACGCAACGGCCAGGCGATCGATCGTTGCAATGTGCTGAGCGCGAACGCACACTCGACTGGCCCATCGATACGACAGGAGGCGGGCGAGGATGCCGGGAGGGAGGCTGAGCGACCAGGACCGCCGGCACATCGCGTCAGCGCTGGCCGAAGGGCTCAAGTACGCCGAGATCGCCAGGCGGCTCGGTCGACCGACGTCGACCATCAGCCGGGAAGTCGCCCGCAACGGCGGGCCCGAAGGCTACCGGGCGGACCACGCCCACCAGGCCACCGGTTGGCGCGCCCGTCGCCGCAGGCAGGATCGGCCCCCGGAGCTACCGGTCGCCGCCGGCGCCGACGGGCGGGACCCCGGGGCGGTGCGCGGCTTCGTCGAGCAGTTCGCGGCGATGATGGTCCAGAGCGGGCTTCCCCGGATGGCGGCCCGGGTGCTCGTGTCCCTGTACACCACCGACGCAGGCGCCCTGACCGCCGCCGAGCTGGTCGAGCGTTTGCGGGTCAGCCCTGCGTCGGTGTCCAAGGCCATCGGTTATCTGGAAGGGCTGCAGGTGGTCCGGCGCGAGCGCGGCCCCCGGCGGGGCGAACGCTACGTCATCGACGAAGACGTCTGGGAGCGGTCGTGGAGGACGAGCGCGCGCACGAACGCGATGTGGGCGGACACGTCCCGGCAGGGAGCCGAGATCCTCGGGGCCACCACGCCCGCCGGAGCCCGGCTGGGCCACATGGGCCGATTCTTCACCCAACTCAGCGACGACATGGCCGGTGGCCCGATCGAAGCCGCCCTCGGTGACGCGCTGACGGTGCTCGCCGCGCTCGTGCACGCGAGCGCGCCCCTCACCGTGCAGCAGCTGGCCGACGCGCTGGGCTGGCCCCCGGACCGCGTCGCCAGCGCCCTGCAGGACGCCGAGCGGCACCCGAGCGTCACCGATCCCGTCGCCCTCCGGCGCACCGCGCCCGGCGCCTACGCCATCATCGCCAGGCTCGATCGGCTCACCACGACGCAGCGCGAGGCCCTCGGCCAACCGCGCTGGAGGCCACGGGACGCCGATGGGGGGTGAACCTCGTTTCGGGTAAGCTCGCCGGCGTGCCCACCACGACGCTGACACGACGAGATCTGAACCGGGCCACGCTCGCGCGGCAGATGCTGCTCTCGAGGGAGCGCACCGCGGCCGTCCACGGGATCGAGCGGCTCATCGCCCTCCAGGCCCAGCTCGCGCGGCCACCGTTCATCGGGCTCTGGTCGCGGCTCGCGGGGTTCCGGCGCGAGCATCTCGTCGAGCTGATCGCGCGCCGCGAGGTCGTCCGGGCGCCGTTCCTGCGCGGCACGCTGCACCTCGTGAGCGCGAAGGATTACCTGGATCTGCACCCGGTCATCGCGCCGGTGCTCCACGCCGCGGTGCGATCGGTCCTCCGCGAGCGCGCGGAGGACCTCGACATCCCCCGGCTGGTCGCCGAGGCGCGCGCGTACTTCGATGAGGAGCCGCGGACCATGGACGAGCTGCGCGACCACCTGGCCCAGCTCCACCCCGACGGCGACGTGCGGGCCATGGCGCTCGCGGTTCGCATGCACCTGCCGGTCGTCCAGGTGCCCTCCGCGACGGCGTGGGGCTACCCGGGGACGGCGGACTTCGCCCCGTCGGCGTCCTGGCTGGGCAAGCCGTTCCGCGAGGGCGACGGGCCTCGCGCGCTCGTGCTCCGTTACCTCGCGTCGTTCGGCCCGGCGACAGCGACCGACGTGCAGACGTGGTCCGGCCTCACCCGGGTCAAGGACGTGCTCCAGTCGCTGCGGGAGCGGCTCTGCACGTTCCGCGACGAGCGAGGCCGGGAGCTCTTCGATCTGCCCGACGCCCCTCGACCGCCCGCGGACACCCCCGCGCCGGCCCGGTTCGTCCCCGACTACGACAACCTCCTGCTCGCGCACGACGACCGCACGCGGGTCATCGCGGACGAGCATCGCGGCCGGATCGTCCTCTCCGCGAACCTGCGCATCCTGCCGACGTTCCTCGTGGACGGCTTCGTGGTCGGCACCTGGACGATCGAGCGGAAGAAGGCCTCGGCCACGCTCGTGATCGCGCCCTTCGAGGCGCTCTCCAGGGAGGTGCGCGATCAGCTCGCCGGGGAAGGGGAGGCGCTCCTCCGCTTCGTCGAGGAGGACGCCGGCGTCTTCGATGTGCGCTTCGAGAAGGCCGGGCCCACGAAGGCGCCAGCGGCGCCGGCGAAGGCCGGCGGGAACGTGAAGGCGCCAGCGGCGCGGGCGAAGGCCGGCGCGGGCCTGAAGGCGCCAGCGGCGCGGGTCAAGGCCGGCGCGGCTCCGAAGGCGCCAGCGGCGCGGGCGAAGGGCAGGGGGGCCGCGAAGACCAACGGATGAGTCGCCCGGAGGGCGCGAGGCGATTCGATCCCATCCAGCGCGATGCGCCGTCAGGGCGCTCTCTGATCGATCGTGACGTCCACCCCCTCGGTCGCCGTGCAGTACCCGCCGTAGCTGATCCCGCAGCTGTCGATATCGACCGTGGTCGTCCCGTAGGGCTCCCCGCTCTTCGGCGCGTCGCTTTGCTCTCCGACCCCATCGGCGGAGAGCCACGCGAACACGCGCCAGCGCGGGTGGTCGGTCGTGCCGAGGACGTCGCCGATCTCGTACGGATGAGGGAAGCTCAGCCCATCCAGAGACACCGCGAGCGCGTCCCATCGATCGTCGCCATCGAGATCGGGACCGGGGAACTGCGGGTCGTCCGTGTCGAACGGCGTGTCCGAGGCCGGGACGGCGCGGACCCGGAGCGTCTCGAGCTCGCTCGTGCTCACGCCCTCACCCAGCGAGACGGCGCCCCTGGCGCCGGGGCCCTCGGGATCGCCGAACGGGATGCACCCGGCGAGCACGCCGCCGAGGGCGGCCATTGCGAGCACGAGAACGGATCTGCGATAAGCCATGATGGATCTCCTCCGTGAGCGCCGCGCGGCCGCGTGGTGCGCTGTCGCGACGACGGCGGCCTCCGGGAAGCACGATGCCTCCTGCTCCCTGGATGAGCCGAAGCTCCCCGGCCCTTCGCGAAATCACCGCCGCAGCCGCTCCGGCGGGGCGGGCAGCACGATCCCCGCGCCCACGCCGCCGGGCGCGCCCGCGCGGCGAGCGCCGAGCGCCCCCGCTCACCCGATACCGACCTTCTCCTCCGGCAGCCGGTAGAACCGCGACCGCGCCTGGTTCGCGAGCGCCATCGCCAGCGTCAGCGGCCCGATGCGCCCGATGAACATCGCCAGGGTGATCACCAGCTTCCCCGGCGCGCTCAGCGACGGCGTGACGTTCGCCGACAGGCCGGCCGTCGCGAGCGCGCTGATCGTCTCCAGGGCGAGGCCCAGCGGGTCGTGCGGCTCCAGGGTGAGCATCACGAGCAGGAAGCCCGAGACGAGCACCACCATCAGGCACGCTATCGCGAGGGCGCGGCGCACCGTGGCCGCCGGGATGGCCCGGCCGAGCAGGTGCGGCGCCTCGTCCCCGCGCAGCTCGGCGCGCAGCGCCGCGAACAGCGCGGCGAACGTCGTGATCTTGATCCCGCCCGCGGTCGATCCCGGCGCGCCGCCGATGAACATCAGCATGCACGTCAGCATCCACGTCGCCGGGCCCATCAGGCCGTAATCCACCGTGTTGAGGCCCGCCGACCGCGTCATCGCCGACTGGAAGAAGCTCGCCATCAACTTCACGGGCCACGACAGGCCGTCCATCGACCGGCGCCACTCGAGCGCCAGGTAGCCCGCGGCCCCGACCGCGAGCAGCACCGCGGTGCCGATCAGCACCACCCGGCTGTGCAGCGACAGCCGCGGCGGCCGCTCGCCGCGGAGCCGCAGCCTGGCCCGGCGCAGGAGCTCGTCGTGCACCGGGAAGCCCAGGCTGCCGAGGATCACCATCCCCGCCAGCACGCCGGAGACCGCGGGCGAGCCGACCAGCGGGACGAGCCCGCCGCCGAACAGCGAGAAGCCGGCGTTGCAGTACGCGCTGACCGCGTGGAAGACGGCCGCCCAGAGGTGATCGCCGGCGCCCGAGAGCGGCTCGCCGGCGACGGGCCCGGAGGCGATCTCGTGGTGGGGCAGGAAGCTGAACAGCAGGCCGAGCGCGCCCACCGCCTCGATGCCGAGCGTGAACAGGACGATCGCGGCGAGGTTGCGCCGGAGCCGCGCGAACGACTCGGCGTCGATCATCTCGGCCATCACCGCCGCGTCGCGCAGCCTGAGCTTCCGGCCGGCCACGATGGCGAAGAACGTCGACAGGACCATGATCCCGAGCCCGCCGATCTGGACCAGGAGCAGCAGGATGGCCTGGCCGAACGGCGTGTAGGTCTCGGCGACGTTGTGCACGGCGAGCCCGGTCACGCACACAGCGCTCGCCGACATGAACAGGCCGTCGACGAACGACGCGTCCGCGACGCTCCGGAGCGACTGCGGCAGGGTGAGCAGGAAGCTGCCGAGCAGCGTGGCGACCCCGAACGAGAGCACCATCAGCCGGGCCGGGTGCTCCGCGGCCGTGGCCAGCAGCCGCTCGATCGGCCGGCGCCCCAGCAGGCCGCCGAGCGCCACCACGAACGCGAGCACCGTGTAGGACCGGTAGAGCACGACCCCCCGGTGCCCCGCGTCCTCGGCCGCGTGCCCGAGCAGGATCAGCCACTTCTCGCCGATGCACGCGAGCAGCAGGGTGAGCGCGAGCAGGAACAGGGCGAGCCGGGGCTTCCTCGCCTCGACCCGCGCGCCGGCGAGCGCCTTACGCACGCGCTCCAGCGACACCACGGCCGCGACCCACGCGGGCACGAGCAGCGTCTCCAGCGCGGTCAGGGCGGCCGACACGCGCGGCGTGACCGCGAGGGCGAGGTCGAACCCGAGGAGGACGGCGCTGCCGGCCAGCAAGGGCGCCGGCCGCATCCAGGCGGCGCGCCGCCGGGGCGCGGCGGTCGCGCCGGCCGCGGTGACGCCAGGCGCGGCCGGCGCCGCGGGCTGCGCGAGCATCGCGAGCGTCAGCCGGGCCTGCGCGGGGTCGCCGGGCGGCTCGGCGCGCGGCGCGCTCGGCGGCGAGGAGGGGGTCGGCGGGGCATCCACCCGCGGCATTCACGCCACCGCGCAGGGCGGCGTCAACATCGTTGTTCTCTCGAGCCGCTCTGGTTATTCAAGTTCTCCGACCCGTGACCTCGCAGGACGCCATCCTCCAGGCCGCAGGGGCCTGCTGCCCAGCTCACAGGCACGACAGGCGCAGGTGTAGCCATGCAACCACTTCTGAGCACCTCCATTCGCCCCGTGTCACGCTCGGCCTGATCGCGGGGAGGATCGAGATCGTCGTGGTCAACGGCTGCACGGATCAGAGCTCTGTGGATCGACTGCTGGGTCGCATACGATCCGCGCGCGACGCCCCGAACAAGACAGACCTCCATGTCGAACGGCTCCAGGAGCTGCTCGTCAGCCCGGGCGAGAGCGCCAACCTCGGGGTCTACAGGATAGTGCTGGAAGGCGGCGTCGCGCTCGACGCGAGGTACGCGGACGAGGTGGTGACGGTGACGGCCTCCAGGAGAGTGTATGGCTGGCGTCGGCACCGTCGCGCGGATCACCGGGACTGCCGTGCCACCCAGCTTCACGTGAGCAGGCTCTCCGCGGGGTAGGGGCGTTGCCGGACTCGCCTGAGCCCTCTCGCCTACGGTGAATCCGGAGGGGAGGGGGGTTGTTGGGTTCAGAGATGGTGCCATCTCCCGCCGCGCGCGGAGAGCGCCCTCTCCGGGCTCCTGCGCCGCGTGCGCGCGCTGGATCCATTGGCATTGCAATGCAAATTCAACTTGACAATCATTGCTAATAGTAAAGACCTCTGCTTTATCAGGGCACGATTCAACGCTCGCCCTGCGATCCGCGGTTTCACGTCGGAAGCTCGCTCATCACGTCCGCCGGCCCCTGGGAAACGGTGGGACTTGGTCAGCGCCGTCATCTGAAACGAACAGCGAGGTAGTCACATGTCCGTCTTCTTCTCACGCCGCTCGGCGATCTTCATGGCTCAGGCTGGTTTGCTCTCCACGGCGTCGTGGAGCTTCATCGGATGTGGCCCCACAGATTCCCTGGACGGCCCGGTCGGAGCTCACGATCAGCCCTTCGGCGCCAGCGAGCCCGTCGCCGAGGAGGGCGCGGGCTCTGCTGAGTTCGCTGCCGAGGACGCCACGTTCGCTTCGCGCGAGGTCGTGCGAGGGCTGTCGTCTCCGATCCGGGTCGTCTGGGGGCCGGACGGGTATCTGTGGTTGACCGAGCGCGTGGGGAAGCGGGTCGTGCGCGTGAGGCCGTCGGACGGCCAGAAGGCGACCGCGGTCACGATCACGGAAGCGTACCAGTCGGGCGGGCAAGATGGGGTGCTGGGCCTGGCCCTGCACCCGGATCTGCTCCAGGGCAACGGCGCTGACCATGTCTACGTCTCCTACACCTACGACGCCGATCCAGGCTCAGCCGTGAGCCGCAGGACGAAGATCCGTCGCTACACGTACAACCCGACGGCCGGGACCCTGGAGAGCCCTCTCGACGTCATCACGGGCCTGCCCGGCAGCGACGATCACAACTCCGCGCGGCTCCTGTTCGGCCCCGATCAGAAGCTCTATTACACCGTCGGCGACCAAGGGAACAACCAGTTCAACAGGAAGTGCCTCCCGGTCGGCTCGCAGGACCTACCCACGGCCGACGAGGTGGCGGCGAACGACTGGTCGAAGTACGCCGGCAAGGTCCTGCGCTTGAACCTCGACGGCTCGATCCCGTCCGACAATCCGCAGATCGCCGGCACCCGCAGCCATGTCTATTCCTATGGCCATCGCAACCCGCAGGGCCTCACGTTCCGCGGTGACACGCTCTATGCGAACGAGCATGGGCCGAAGACCGACGACGAGCTGAACATCATCCAGCCCGGCAAGAACTACGGCTGGCCGCACGTGGCCGGGTATCAGGACAATCAGGCTTACAGGTACGTCAACTGGTCGGCCTCGACGACGCCTTGCGCGTCGCTCGCGTGGAATGACTACACGCCCCCTTCCTCGGTCCCCCAGCAGCAGGAGAGCGCGTGGAGCCACCCCGATTTCACGCCGCCGTTCTTCACCTTCTACACCGTCCCCGACGGCTACAACTTCCAGAATCACGCGTGCGGGTCCTCCGGTTACATCTGCTGGCCGACGATCGCGCCCTCCTCGCTCCACCACTACGCTGCTGCATCCGGCATCCCCGGCTGGGAGGACTCCCTCCTGATGACCACGCTGAAGAAGGGCGCGGTGTACCGGGTGAAGCTGAGCGCGACCGGCGATTCCTTGGTCGGCGAGCCCGTCGTCCACTTCCAGACCACCAACCGCTACCGCGACCTCGCGATGAGCCCGGACGGTCGGACATTCTACGTGATCACGGACACCGAGGGGAACACGAGCGGCCCGACCGGCGGGGCCACGACGGCCCTGAGCAACCCGGGAGCGATCCTGGAGTTCACGTACACAGGGGCGAACTGATTCAGCCCCAGCGATCGGGCCGACGCCAGAACTGTCGCAGCGGATGACCGGGGAAGCGCGCGGCTGTGCAGGGATGGGACGCGGCCGCCGCCGTCGGGGGACGGATGAGGCGAGGCGGCCGCGTCGGGAGACGAGGGGGGTCAGCGTGCTCGGCGTCGAGATGGACAACCTCGACGCCGAGGTGCGCCGCCCCGGATCAGGGCGGGCCCGCGGCGCCGTCCTGGATCCATTGACGCAAGATCCCGAGCTGCTGCGGGGTCATGGTCGGCCCGGTCGTGCTGGGTGGCATCACGCCCCCGATGCACTGTGCCGTGGCTGTCGGCGTGCAGCCCGCGGTCTCCGCCAGCCCAGCGGCCTTGAGGTAGAGCCAGCTATGGTCGGGATCGCCCGGAACGACGAGCTTGTACTGGCCGCCGTCGAGGGAGGGGCGGTTGACCAGGCCGTCGACGATCTTCCTGGAGCTGATGTGTCCACCGAGCGTCAACCTCGCATTGGCGCCCGACTCGGCGTGGCATCCGCTGCACAGGTTCGTCGTGTCCTCGAACAGGGGGCGCACCCTCTCGTGGAAGAACCCTGATTCCACCGGCAAAGGCTCGTTGGGGTTCACGACCTCGTCGGGCGTCAGGTCCTCCTGGATGATCTTGATCTCGGTGTCCATCTCGCGGCACTGCGCGACGAGATCGTCCTTCAGCTTCTGGTCGGTCGGCTTCAGGCCCTTGGCGAGGCGATACTTCTCCCACACGTTGTCGATCCAGCCATGGAGCTTCCAGAACATGTAGTTGTCGATGTTCGCCTCGGTGTTGTTCACGCCGTGCTGCGTGTTGCCCGGACGCGCCCACTTGGCGTGCAGCACGAAGTGAAGGCCGACCCACGGCATGTTGCTCGCCTCCGGCGTCCTCAGCCTCTGTCCCACGTTGCACTGGAGCCAGAAGCCGAGCGTCCCTTCGTCCGGGAACCGCGCGAGGTTCTCGGGCTTGTCGATCTCGTCGCCGATCCTCCCGGCTTCGAGGGCGGACGCATCCCAGTCCTTCCACGCGGAACGCCACTGGGGCGGCACGTCTTCCGCCGAGGTCGGAAACTTGGCGAAGCCCTCGAACTGCTCGCTGTGGTTGGGCCAGAGCTGCTTCAACGCCTGGATCATGTGGCGGTGAAACACGAGGAACTGATAGCCGTCGCCGCCGGTCTGGCAGTTCTGATCCTCCGGGACGAGCTGGGTGAACCGGCAAATGTTCACCTTGCTCAACCCACCGCCGCCCGGGAGGTTGCAGGCGCGGATCGCGTGCCACTCGACGTGGGCCGCCTGCCACGAGTTGTCATACATCCACTCCAGGACTTCCGGCTGCACCGTCAGATCAACGATGTTCGGATCTGTCTTCCCGGGCGGAAAGAACTCCGCCGGCCCATCCTTCATGGTCGGGCTGGAGTCGCTGGGGTGGGGCATATAGCCGTTCACGCAGTGGTCATACGGGTGCATGGTCGAGTCGCCACCACCCGAGCCCGAGGCCGCGTGCGAGCTCGAGGCCGGGCCCGACCCCGAGGTCGAGCTCGAGCCCGCAATCGGGCCCGATCCGCCTGATCCGCTCGTCGCGGCGGGCCCCCCCGCGCCGCCCTCGGGCGCGCTGCCTGACGCGTCGTTTCCTTCGTCGCCGCACGCGCTCAGGGACAACGCGGTCAGCGCCACGAGCGTGGCCAGCCGTCGTCGGGATGCGCGGCGGTCGGTTGTAGATGCGTGTTGCAAGTGATTATGTCGCATGTAGCTCTCGCAGGCCGGTAAGCTCAGGCCGTCAGTCGCGTCCAGCCCCACATCGGGCGGGCGGCTTCACTCTACCAACGGCATACAAGCTTGGTCAACAGTATTAACTTACGGCTGATTCTGTGCAACTGAGTCTGTGTACTTGTCGGTCATTGGTTGAATTGTCGCATCTGGCTGCGCAATGAAGGCGGCCTCTTCGGTGCGCGGATACGTTGGTGATGTTGCGGCGCTCGTTCAGGACGGGACCGATCGCGCAACGAATCTTCTGTCGCCTCGGAGCAGGGATGCAGCACGGGTTGCCCGCGCCTGTCTCCCGCCACTGCGACAATTCAAAATCCGCTTTTCGGCGAGGCGTGTCCAGCGATTTCGCGCGCCAGGGTGAGCAGCGCCCCCGCCGACACGGCATCTGACGATTCGTCCTCGTCGCTGATACAGTGGCAATGGACAGTGCCGCACGTGGGCCACAGCAATTTCTCCTGCGGCGCGACGGGATGCTCGCATGGACGGGCGACTCCGTCGGTCGCCGCGACGGGATCTCCGCTGCTGTGCAGCGCCACGGCCCCGGCGCTCGAGGCGCTGGACGAGCGCTATCGGGCGCGAGGCTCGTCGTCGTCGGGATGGTTCACCACGAGGATCTCGAGCCCTCGATCCCGAGGCGTTCAAAGGCTATCTGACGCACGTCGGGTACGGCTTCCCGGTCGCGATCGATCCGGACTGGCGCACGCTCCAGCGCTGGTGGATGGATGGCCGCTCGAAGCGGGAGTACACGAGCGCCAGCTTCCGACGGCGCGCTGGCACGGTGCCAGCAGGCGCCCGGTGGCACGCTGGCACCGTGCCACCGCTGGCGCCGGCCGCGTCGCGCGAATCACGGCACGCGCAGGCTTCTCCTGCGTGCGCACCTCCTCGGCGAGGCGGGCCCGTGGATTGCTTTTCCGATCCGCGACGGGCCGCGACGGGCCGCGATAGGCCCCCGGGCCGCGCGCCACACCCTGGCCACGCTGGAGGAACACGGCGCATCGCCGATGCCGCCGCTGCCCGTCGCCTCTCCCGCTTTGCTGCACGCAAGGAGCAACGCCGCGCATGACCGCCACCGCCCCCTCGCACGCCGTCCGCACCTACGATCTCCTCGATCCCGCCCTGTTCCTCGACCCGCATCCGCTGCTCCACCGGATGCGCGACGAGGAGCCTGTGTGCTGGAGCCCTCAGCTCGAGTCGTGGGTCCTCACCAGCTACCAGGATGTCTGCGCGGCGCTCCGCGACCCGCGGCTCTCCGTCGTGGAGGAGCTCAAGCGCATCGAGGGGCTGACGACGGCCGACCAGCTCGCGCTGGGGCCCCTCCGGCGCATCTTCCTGGCCTGGGGGGACCGCGCCGACCCGGAGCGGCACGCCCTCTTCATCAAGCTCCTCAAGCGCCACTTCACGCCGCAGCACGTCGAGGCCCAGCGCCCGCGCGTCCAGGCGATCCTCGACGGCCTGCTCGACGCGGCGGTGCAGCGCGGCGAGATGGATCTCGTCAACGACGTCGCGCACCCGATGGCGATGGCCGTCGTCGCGGGGGTGACCGGCCTACCGACCGAGGCCGTCGACCTGTACCTCTGCTGCTCGAACAAGATCTCCGAGCTCCTCGAGATGGGGGATCGGGACCAGCTCTTCCGCTGCCAGGAGGGCATGGTCGAGCTGTCCGAGTTCCTGCGGCCCATCGTCGAGCAGGCGCGGCGCAGGCGCGAGCGCGGCGCCGATCTGCTCGGCGTCTTCGTGGAGGCGGACCCGGACGCCGTACAGTTCAGCGACGATTATATCGTCGCGCAATGCATCATGTTCCTCGTCGTCGGGTACCACACGACCGCGAACCAGCTCTGCAACGGCGTGCAGATCCTGTTCGATCACCCCGAGGAGCGGGCCAGGCTGGCGAGCGATCGCGCGCTCCTCCCGAACGCCTTCGACGAGATGATGCGGTATCACGGCGCGGTCGCCTCGGTGCGGCGCATGGCGACGGTCGACCTCGCCATCCGCGACAAGCACATCCGCGCCGGCGAGACGCTCGTCCTCGCGCTCGCCGCGGCGAACCGCGATCCGCAGGCGTTTCCGGCGCCCGATCGCTTCGACCCTGTGCGGGAGGGCGCGGGCCGGCAGGTCGGCTTCACCATCGGCCCTTACTCCTGCATGGGGCAGGCGCTGGCGCGCCTGGAGGCGCAGGTCTTCTTCAGCACCCTGCTCGACCGCTTCCCGCGCCTCCGGCCCATGGACGCCTCCCCGGACTGGATGGTGTTCCGCCCCCTCGGCCGGGAGCTCAGGACGCTGTGGGTCCTGTTCGATTGACGGCGCGTCGCGCGTCGCGCGTCGCGCGTCGCCCGCGAGCGGAGGAAGGCACCATGAAGCACGTCGTCGAGCTGATCGAGCAGAAGAAGCGGGAGATCGCCGCGCACCCGTTCTACCGGTGGATGACGAGCGGCCCCACGTCGCTGGAGACGCGGTTCGATTTCGCGCCGGTCATCGCGAACTTCATCCTGGGGTTCAGCGACATGAACCGGTGGTTCATGAGGTACCCGGCGCCCGCGAGCGCCTTCGAGCACGCCATCAACAGGCACACGCGGGAGGACGAGACGCACGCCAGGCTGTTCCTCGAGGACTGGCGCAAGCTCGGGCTCGACCGGCGCCTCGGCTGGCGCGCGAGCGACATGCTCGGGTGGTATTACGCGGGCACCGAGACGGACATCTTCCGGGAGTACGGCATGGAGATCATGCAGATGTGCACCCTGAACGAGGACCCGCTGGTCCGCTCCGCCGTGATGCAGGCGATCGAGGCCTGGGGGCATGTCTTCTTCACGGCCTCCGCCGGCGTCGCCGCCGATCTCACGAGCAGCTCCGGCGTGGAGTACCGCTACTTCGGCCCGTACCACCTGAAGCGGGAGATCGGACACCTGCTCTTCGACAGCCAGCTCTTCGAGGAGGCGACGCTCGACGAGGGCCGGCGCGCCCGGGCCATGGCGCTGGTGAGCCGCCTCTTCGAGATGATCCGCGTGAAGAGCGACCGGCTCCTCCGCTACGCCGAGCGGGCCGCGAGCGACGCCGGGCCGCCGTCGACGGCGCGCATCGCGGCCGCCGCGCGCGCCCCCCGGCAGGAGCCCGGGCCGGCCGCGGCGAGCCCGGCGCGCCGGCGGGGCGGGCCCGTCGCGCCGGGCCAGGAGCCGGTGCAGCGCGTCCTGGAGCAGCGCAAGCGCGCCGCGGCGGAGCACGCGCTGTTCGCGTGGATGCGGGCGCGCGACCCGCTGGACCCCGAGGAGAAGCTCCGGCGCATCGCGCTCTTCTGGACGCCGGACTGCATGGGCTACCGGGATCTGAACGCCCACGCCCTCGCGTACCGGCGGCCGGCGGACCAGCGCGAGCGGGCGATCAACCGCTGGGTCGCCGACCTGCAGTCCCACCACGGGCTGTACCTGCGCGACTGGATCGAGCTCGACATGGACAGGCGGCTCGGCTGGAGCGCGAGCGACACGCTCGAGTTCTACTGCGCGAGCAAGCACTCGGAGGCGCAGCGGCGGAGCATGTCCGCCTTCGTCAAGCTCGCGTTCGCGCACCCCGAGCCGGCGCTGCGGTTCTGGCTGATGGAGGCGCTGGAGGCGAGCGGGGACGCGTTCTTCGAGAACACGCGCGCGCTGGCGCGCCGGGTCGAGGCCGAGCGCCCGCTGCGGCTCGACTACCTGGCCGATCGCCACGCGCTGTCGCACCCCGCGCTCGATCCGGACGAGGAGGCCGACGCCGTCGCGTTCAAGTCCGAGCCGCTCGACGCGCGCGGCCGCGAGATCGCCGTGGGGATGATCCACACCGTCTTCGACTGCCTCGAGCTCCAGTTCTCGCTGTCGCTCGAGCTCGCGACCCGGGGGGCATCGCTGTGACCGATCGCGCATCGACGCAGCGCGCGCCCTGGCGCAGGGCGCTCCTCGTCCCCACGCTCGTCCGCGCCGGGCTGCGCGCGTTCCGGGCTCGCGGAGGCGCCTGGGACCGTTACTGGCGCGGCATCCGGCAGACCGGCGCCGGCGGCGAGGTGCTCTGGGACGGCGACAGCGCGGAGGAGCGGGGCTGGATCGTCGGCCTGGCCCGCCGCGCCATGGACGCGGGCCTCCCCCTGGTCGACGTGGGCTGCGGCAACGGCCGCTACACGCGCGTCCTCGCGCCCTGGTTCACGGCCGCGGTGGGCGTCGACGTCTCGGCCGAGGCCGTGGCGCACGCCGAGCGGGAGACGCGCGTCGAGCTCGAGGCGCTCCACCGGACGGGCGCGGCGCCCGCGCCCGGCGAGGCGGGGGCCGCTCCCGGGGGGGCCTCGGCGCCGCCGCGCCTCTCCTTTCGCGTGCTGGACATGACCGAGGCGGGCGCCGGAGCGCGCCTCGGCGCCGAGGTGGGCGCCGCCAACGTGTTCGTCCGCGGGCTCTTCCACACGCTCGACGCGGCGCAGCGGGGCCGCCTCGCCGAGAGCTGCCGCGCGCTGGTCGGCGAGCGCGGCACCCTGCTGCTCGTCGAGACCGACTTCCCGGGCAGCGCGCTCGCGTACCTGGAGCTCCTCGGGGCGCGGGGCGGCGACTACCCGACGCCGCTCCTGCGTTGCCTCGAGGCGGGGCTCCCGCCGCCGGCGCGCTTCGGCGCGCGGGAGCTCGCGCTGCGCTTCCCCGAGGCGTCGTGGGAGCACGTCGAGGCCGGGAGCGCGGAGCTGCGCTCGGCCGCGATGCGGCCGGGCCAGACCTCGACGCGGATCCCGGCCTTCTACGCCGTCCTGCGGGCGAGGCCGGGCAGGGGCTCGCCATGAGCGGCCCGGCCCCGTCGCGCCCCGCCACGGCGCCGCAGCGCCCCGCCGCGGCCCCGTCGCGCCCCGCCGCGGCCCCGTCGTGCCCCGCCGCGGCCCCGTCGTGCCCCGCCGCGGCCCCGCCGTGCCCCGCCGCGGCCCTGTCGCGCCCCGCCGCGGCCCCGTCGCACCCCGCCGCGGCCCCCCGGGGCCTCGGCGCCAGCCTGCGGAACGTGCGGGAGTTCAAGGCGAACCCGCTCGCGTTCTACCGGCGGCTCACCCGGGACGGCGGCTCCGGCTACCGAGAGGTCGCGTTCTTCGACCTCTTCGGCCCCAACTACCTCGTCAACGACGTCGACGAGGCGGGGCGCATCCTCACGGGCGCGATCGACCGGGGCGGCGCCACGAAGGACGGGCTGCGCTTCTTCGAGGTGATGGGCCGCCTGCTCGGCCGCGGGCTCTTCACGGCCGAGGGCGACGTCCACCTCCGGCAGCGCCGGCTCCTCCAGCCCTCGTTCCAGCCGAGGGCGGTGGAGGACATGGCGGGCGGCGTCGTGCGCGCGGCGTCCGCGGCGGGGGCGCGCTGGTCGACGCAGGTCGGCGCGGCGCTGGACGTCGAGGGCGAGATGCGCCGCCTGGCGCTCGATCTGCTGGCCGAGCTCTTGATCGGCGGCGACCTGCGCGACGACGTCCACGAGTTCGGCGCCCTCAACGAGGAGATGGAGGCGCGCCTCGTCGAGGCGATGGGCGCGCCGGTCCTGGCCCCCGCGTGGCTGCCCACGCCGGGCAACCGGCGGTTCGCCGCCACGGCCAAGCGGGTCCGCGCGGTGGTGGCGCGCATCATCGCGCAGCGGCGCGCGAGCCTGGAGGCGGGGCGCGCCCCCGACGTGCTGCTCACGCGCCTGCTCGCCGACGAGCTGAGCACCGGGGCGATGGGGGAGCGGCAGTTCCTCGACGAGATCGCGACGCTCCTCGTGGGCGGCTACAAGAGCACGGCGCTCGCGCTCACCTGGACGTGGTACCTGCTGGCGACGCACCCCGACGCCGGACGGCGGCTGGCCGCCGAGGTCTCGGCGCAGATCGGGCAGCGGCCCCCGACGTTCGCCGACGCGCGCGGGCTGCGCTTCACCCGGATGGTCGTCCAGGAGTCGATGCGCCTCTATCCGCCGGTATGGGTGATCAACCGGGTCGCCGCCCGGCGGGACGTCCTCGGCGGGGTGCCGATCCCGCGGGGCGCGATCCTCGCCGTCAGCCCGTACACGCTGCACCGCCACCCGGCCCACTGGGCCCGGCCGGACGACTTCCACCCCGAGCACTTCGCGGAGGGCGTCACCCGGCCAGCCCACGCGTACCTCCCGTTCGGCGCCGGCCGGCACAAGTGCATCGGCAACCACCACGCCATGGCCGTGGCGATCCTGACCCTCGCGACGCTCGCCGTCCGGTACGCGTTCGAGCCGCCCGCGCATCCTGTCGCGGCCAGCGCGCGGGCCTTCACCACGCCCGAGGCCGGGATGCGGATGCGCCTCACCGCGGCGCCAACGCGATCGTAAGCCACGAGTCACCTACAAGGGAAGGCCGGGCTCGCGCGTCACCGTCATGCTGCGTGGCGTTACCAGGCGCGAAGCACCGGTATCGAGCGGCCGGACGCCACGCTGACGGCGTGATCGACGAGCTCGCCCGGCTGCGAGAGGCCGGCGCCTCGCGCATGAACGGACTCCCGTCATGAATTCGGTAGATCAGGAAATGTCCTGTCCCGCGGGACAGGCGATGGTCCTGATGCGCAGGTCGATCTCGAGGTGGCCGCGCGTTCGCCCTCTCGAAGGCCGCGAATGAAGGGGAGGCGCGCTCTTCAGACGAACGGCGTCGCGGAGCCCGCGGAGGGCACGGCCCTCGACATCGAAGCGCACAGCAGCGCGCCGCTCGTACGCCGGCGTTTCACGATGACGTCTCCAGAGGAAACCGTCGGCGAGGCGCTCGTGCCCACGCATAGGGACGAGCGTCGGGCTCGTCCACACCTTTCGTTTCGCTCGCGTGATCACTGCGACACGGACCGGGAATAGGTGACGCATGCGCATGCGAACATTAAGAAACCTCTCGTACATCGGTACGACAATTTTTCTTGCCTCAACACCGCTGTTCGCCGGTTGCACCGGCAACATAGCGGACGGTGCGGACGATGACGGGTCGACCTCCGGCAGCAGCGGCGGCGACACGGGGGGGGGGACCACACTGCCGCCGCCGGAGGTCTGCGTCCCCGGCATTCCGGCGACGACCCAGATCCCCCGCATGCTGAACCGGCAGTACGAAAACACGGTGCGGGACCTCCTCGGCGTCACCAGCGTAGGCACCGAGAGGAAGCTACCCTCCGAGCTGCTCGTCTCCGACTTCGACGGCCCGATGACCGCTCCCGCGTGGAGCATCTATCAAGACGTCGCCGCGCAGATCGCCAAGGACGTGATGGCTGGGCCGAACAAGTCCAGGTTCATCAGCTGTGACCCCTCGGCGAGCGGCTGCCTGGAGGAGACCATCAAGACCTTCGGCCGCAAGGCGTTCCGTCGCCCGCTGAGCGCCGAGGAGGTCGCGCGATTCCTGAAGCTGGGCCAGACGACGCCGGCCGGAACGCCCGCCGAGGTCGCCGAGACGACGCTGATGGCCTTCCTCGTGTCGCCCTCGTTCCTCATGCTCCCCGAGCTGACGAGCACCCCGTCTACGTCGGGCAAGGGCATCCAGCTCTCCAGCCACGAGGTGGCGACGAGGCTCTCGTACCTGCTCTGGGGCTCCGCTCCGGATGAGGCCCTGAACGCGGCGGCCGACGGCAACCAGCTCCAGACCAAGGAGCAGATCCTGGAGCAGGCGCAGCGAATGATCGCCGTGCGCGAGAAGGCCGGCCCGCTCGTGACCGCGTTCCACCGCAACTGGGTCCAGATGGATAACGGGAGCGCCCACTGGTGGAAGGGGGATCACGACAGTGACGCGTATCCGCTGTACTCCGCGGGCGCCAAGCGCAGCGCGCAGGCCGAGCTCGACGCCTACTTCGAAGAGGTCGCGTTCGCGGGCGGTTCGTTCGATGACCTCCTCCTCAGCAACGTCGCCTTCGTCAACAAGGACAACGCGGCGATCTACGGGCTCGATGCTTCGATGTACGGCACCGAGCTGACCAAGGTGGAGCTGAACGCCGACGAGCGGCCGGGCTTCTTGACGCGCGTCGGGTTCTTGAGCTCCTACTCGGGGTACGACGCCACGAGCCCGATCCTGCGCGGCGCGTTCATCACGTCGTACATGCTCGGCGCCAATCCGGGTCCGCCCCTCCCCGGCGCTACCATGCTGACCGTCGAGGGCGACTTCAAGACGCAGCGCGCGTACGTCGAAGAGCTGACGAAGCCCGCGAACTGCGCGGGCTGCCACGCGGCCATCAATCCGCCGGGGTTCGTGATGGAGGGCTTCGACGCCATCGGACAGGTGCAGACGGAAGATCCTCGTGGTGGTGCCATCGACGCGAGCGTCACGACGAACACCGTCAACTTCGGCGACGGCAAGGTGAAGGAGATCACCTCTCCGTTGCAGCTCATGCAGGAGATCGCCCAGACTCCGAAAGCCAAGCAGCTTTACGCCCAGGCGTGGGTCGCCTATGCTTATGGTCGGGCTCCGAACGGGAACGACAAGTGCCTCGTGGATCAGCTCGACATGAAGCTGTCCGAGGGCGGCTACAGCGTTCTCGATCTGCTGGCCGATCTCACTCAGACGGAATCGTTCACCACGCGAGTCCGTGAAACGCAGTGATAGCTGAGGAATGTCGAACATGAGCAAGCAACTGAACCGCAGAATCTTCCTTCGTGGCATGGGCGGAGCAGTCCTGGCTGCGCCGTTCCTCAGCTCTGTGTGGGAACGCACCGCGAGGGGCGACACCCCTGCATCCGGGAAGGCGCTCATCGTGATGTTCACGCATTACGGGTGCGTCACGAACAAATGGTTCCCCGAGAAGAAGCAGGGCGAGCTCACGGCCGCTGACCTCGAGGCGACGAGCCTCGCGGCCCTCGCTCCCTATGCGAAGAAGCTCCTCATGCCGCGCGGCATCCGCTCGATGAACGAGTGGACCGCCAACATGAAGCGTGGACAGGGGAACGACTCCCACACGCAGATCGTTGGGTCGTTCTTCACCTGCCAGCCGGTCACGCCGAACAGCAACGACCCGTTCAGCTTCGAAACCGCGACGAAGTTCAACGCGAAGGCCGTCGGTCCTTCGCTGGATCACGTCATCGCCCAGCAGCTCAGCCCGCAAGGCACGCCGTTGCTCTTGAACACGGCGGCTCAGAGGGACAGCGCTCAGTCGGGGATCTCCTACTCCGCCGCCGAGACCATGTTCAGCGGCCTCAACGCGTCGCAGGCCTTCAGCCAGCTCACGGGCCTCTTCCAGACGGGGGAGCCGATGTCTCCGGACACCTACGCGACGATCCGCGGCAAGAGCGTCCTCGATCTCGTGAAGGACGATCTGCAGACGCTCGAGCGGTTCGACATGAGCAGCGCCGACAAGCAGAAGCTCGCGGCCTGGAAGGAGCTCCTCAACTCGACAGGAAACGTGATGGTCACCGCGCAGTGCAACGCGGAGCTCGGCGCGATGCTCGGCGCGACGGCGGCGAACGCCTCCAAGGCCGGGTCGGGCGGCTTCGGCAGCGACGTCCTCACGACCAAGGTCTCCGGCGATCTGGATGGGGCGGACATCTATTCGGCCATCGCAGCGCTCTCGGCCGCCTGCAACGCCAACCCCGTGATCTTCTTGAAGTACCCGGGGAACTACAATTTCAGCGGGCTCGACATCACCATGGAGTCGCATGCCCTCTCGCACCGCCTCGACAACGCAGGCATGCAAGGCAGCTGCCTGCCCAACGCGCTCGAGATGCTCCTGAAGGTCGACGCCTATTACGCGCAGAAGTTCGCGAACCTCGTCCGGATGCTCGACAGCATCCCCTCGGGGAGCGGGACGGTCCTCGACAGCAGCGCCGCCATCTGGTTCCAGGAGATGTCGGACGGCAACGCGCACAACCTCAACAACGCGCCGATCATCCAGGCCGGCAGCGCCGGCGGTTACTTCAAGACCGGCCAGATCATCAACCTCGACCCCTCGTCGGAGTTGACGAACGGCAACAGCATGTCGCAGTGCGCCAATGGCACCGGCACGGTCAACGGTGTCAATCAGGGCACCGGGACCGATCCGAAGATCGGCAACGCGCCGATCAACAAGTACTTCTGCAACATCATGAACGCCCTGGGCGTGAAGGCGGGGGCGGATGGCTTCCCTGCGAAGGGTGGCACCGCGGAAGTGACCCACTTCGGCTATTCCGACAAGACGGAGGATTTCATCGGCGGCAAGGGCGCGGTCGCCGGCGCCACGATCCACAATCCGGGCGGGTTCACGGAGCTCAAGGCCTGAGCACTCCGGGAGCGAATCCCTGAACACTCGGACGAGCACGGATCCAGAGATCCCTTCTCACCGAAGGGGTCTCTGGGTTCGTGCGTCGGCGGTGGCCGCGGGCGCCGCGGGATCGCCGCTCTTCATGATGTGCCTCACGTCGCGAGCCCGAGCTGCCCGACCATGGCGGGCAGCGATGGGCTGGGCATCTCTTCTCATGTTCCTGCTGGCGAAGCGTTTCCTCATCGCTGCTGCGATGCTCCTCCCGCTGGCCTGTTCGAGCGAGGCGAGCGACGGCGCCGGGGCGGGCGGGGACATCGGTGACGACGCGCTCATCGTTCCGGAACATCTCACCGTCACGGCGCTCCCCGGCGGAAACGGCGTGCTCAACGCGATCGCGCTGACGCTCCGCAAGGGACCAGCCAGCACCGAGCTCTACGTCGCCTTGCGGAACGACGGGGATATCCCCGCCTGCCACGCCGCCGTTGCGGTCGATCTCTACGACGAGGCCCAGCAGGCCATGGCAGCCGGCATCAACGGGTTGCTGACGCAGCATTTCTATCGACTCACGGATGGCTCGGGCACCATCGCTGCGTGCGTGGGTCCAGGCGACGTGACCATGGCCGCGGTGACGGACTTGCCCTCAGACCTCGTGATCGAAGACGTGAAATATGTCGTCTACCGGTGCAATTACTTTGCCCTCGACGTCGTTCCCATCGACGGCCTCACCATCAGCCAGGTGAAGGCCGTACCTGGTGGCGCCGGCACGGCGTACACGGGCACGCTCCTCAACGGGCTCGACGTGGCGGTGAGCCATCCCTCCGCCACGGTCTTCTCGGTCAGTCGCGTCGGGCGCCCGCTCGGCGTGGCGATCGGCAGCGGCACGGTCCAGATTCCGCCGGGTGGAAGCTGGGCCTTCGAGACGAACACCGTGGACACGCCCGGTCCTGATCATGCAGCGTACCCGGCAGGCGCGATCGTGACGCAGTAGACCCTCGGCCTCTCCTCCTCGTGGTGGGTTGCTTCGACAGCATTCACGAGGGTACGGAGAGGCCGAACTGGAATCTTTGCGTTCAGGTGTCTCCTGCTATTCCTGCGCGCCGTCGGCGATCCACTGCTCGATCGCCTCGATGTAGTCGGGGGGCACGCACTTGGCATCCCCGTCGTTGACGCACTCGATGGGCATCCGCGGAGTATCGCCGCACGGCTCCTTCAGGATCTTGACCAGAGCGCTCTCCTCCGGCTTGCCGGGATTGACGATCGGGAGATTGCCGCAATTCTCGGAGATGTGCGTGGTCAGCCTCGTGCGCAGCTCGCCGTCTACCTTCAGGTCCAGCGCGTTCAGATCGTCGTTATGGCAACCCGCTCCGAAGCAAGAAGTCCTTTCGATGACGAACTTCACCGTGTCGAACGTCGGGGCGACCGCGTTGCCGCTGCCGGTCGAGCCGCCGCCGCCGTCGCCACCGGAGCTCGCGCTGGTCGAGCCAGCGCCGCCCGAACCGACCGAGCTCGAGGTAGACCCGCTGGTGCTCGTGCTTCCAGAGTCCGAGCCGCCGGCGCCTCCAGCGCCGGTATCCTCAGGGGTGTCGGAGCAGCCTGCAAGCGGGGACAGGATGGCGACGGTTGCTGCCGCGATGAAGCTTGAGATTCGAAGTTTCATGGTTCACGATGAAGGTGGTGAGAGGGAAGGTTCAGCTCTCGTTCCCGCTGGATCCAGGCGAAATGTCTGGATGTTGGGATTGTGGAGGCGACGCGCGATCGATGAATGAATCGATAGAATCGAACTTTTCTGACCACGTCGCCCGGGGGCAAGAGCTGCGCGAGGCGACAAGCGTCCTCTTGAGCGAGTAGAATGGGCAAACGCGCTCCGAAAATCAAGCGGTTCGTGCGGTCACCCTCGCATACTGACGACCCCGCCGTCGATCACGTCGCGTACCCGAAGCTCTTGATTGCTCCTCAGACCAGCTCGCCGAGCTCGGCGCTCGCTACTGGGTGGTGCCGCTCGCTGAGATGGCTCACTGGATCGGCTTGAGGCTCGTCTGCCCGGACGGACGCGCGCTCGGGATCCCGGACCGCCCGAGAAGATAGGCTCGCGGCCACCCGAAGACGGGCCCGGTCACCCGGGAAAAGGTGCCGGGCCACATTCTGTGGCCCTGTCACGCCAGGGCGTGGCCGGGCGGTTCTGCGGCGCGCGCCCTGCGCGAGGTCCGGGGCGAGGTGCTCCGTCCCCGGCCGCGCAGCGCAGCAGCGGGCCGCGAGCGTCGGATCGCGCGGCCCACCGCGCGCTCCACGACGTGACTCGCCCGGTCGATCGCCTCGCGGATCCCCACCGCGACCTCCTGAGCGATGACGCTATCGAGCCCGTTCAGCACGACCTTGATGCGGCAAGCGGTGTCCACGCCGCCGCGCGGGCCGTTCACGTCCTCGAGGCGCACGCTGACGCGCTGGATCTCGGTCGCGAACTTGCCCAGCCTGATCCCGAGACGCGCGCGCGCGTAATCCCGCACGTCAGCGTCGATATCGAGTCCCGTCGTGCGGACGGCGAGGGGCGTGCCGTCGATCGGGGTCCGGCCGCTCACGCGCTTGATCGGGCGGGCGACCTCACCTGTGAACACGGCGCGTCGCGATGGCTTCTGCGTCTTGCTCATGCTCATGATTTCCTTGCGCTCTCCTTCTTCCGTCGCTCTGCGCGGAGCACGGTTCCGCGGGGCAATTTGACCCGCGGGGCGATTCGACCCTCAACGCGGCGAGGCCCATCCTCGCCTTATCCGCGTGATGAGCGTGCGCGATAGCCCATCTCGGATATTGCATGACGGTGATGCACGACTCGTGCCATTGAGGGCTTCCTGGAGAGCGGATCGCGAGGGCAGGGGAGCATCTCGAGAGCACGGGAGTCGCGCTCGAGAACAGGAAGCGGCGCGCGAGAGCAGGAGAGCACCTGCCGCGGGGCGTCGAAGCGACGCGCGAGAATCGAGGACGGAGACCCAGCGCCCGTGCGCGGGGCCGGCCACGCCGGGAGCGGCCTCGCCGGGTCACATGGCTCGTGGCGCTGTGTCCTGTCGCGCTGGACCCCGGGGGCCCACCAGCACCGCGCGATGCCGACCTCGAGCGTCCTCCATCACGCCGCCACGCCGGCGCCCGGCTGCCGCCCTCGCGGGAGCGGCTCCTCCGCCTCGCCGTGGTCACCGCGCCTGCACGGGCTCGATCCTCCGCGGCCGAGGAGCGTCGCAGCGCCCTGGCTGGACCTGCACAGGGCTGCGCCCCACGCCGTGACTCCCGAGCGCTCGGGCGCTTCCTCGTTGCACGGAGGCGCTCGGCGCCGGACGCCGCGGCTCGCGGCGGCGGGTTCAGCCTGGCGCTTTCCACGGCCTCCCGAGCGCCGGTGTGCGGATTGCATCAGGGGGAGTGGCATCCGAGGCAGCGATGGCGGGCGGCGTCGGCGACGTGAGAAGCGCGCGACGCTCCAGAGGTCGAACGGCGGAGAGCGGCGGGCGGATTGGGCAGTCCCGCTGGGCCTGCGCCGTCCCGATGCATGGGCCTGAAACAGAAGATGCCGGATGGGGGTGCATGATGGTGACGCAGCAGGAGATCAAGCAGGGGATGGTCGTCCGGAGCGCGGACGGCGAGAAGCTGGGCAAGGTGACCCGGATCAACCCCACCACGTTCGAGATCGAGAAGGGCCTCTTCTTCACGGAGGAGTATCTGGTGCGCTACGACGAGGTGGCCGACATCCGGGATGGGGAGCTCATCCTCACGCACGGTCGCGAGCACCTCGCCGGGGACCGCGGGCAGGCGCGTGCGGCCGGCGGCCCGATCGAAAAGGGGGAGGAGATCCGCGTGCCGCTCGTGGAGGAGGAGGTCACGGTCGGCAAGACGGTGCAGGAGGTCGGCCGGGTCCGGGTCACGAAGCAGGTCGTGACCGAGGAGCAGCAGATCGCGGTGCCCGTGGCGCGCGAGGTCGTGCACGTCGAGCGCGTCCCCGCGAGCGGGGAGCGGCCGGCCGCGTCGGACACCCTGTTCGAGGAGGGGTCGATCAGCGTCCCCATCCGCGAGGAGCGCGTGGAGGTGTCGACGCGGCCCGTGGTGAAGGAGGAGCTCCGCATCGGAAAGGACGTGATCCAGGAGCACGAGACCGCGAAGGCGAAGGTGCGCCGCGAGACGGCCGAGGTGCGGACCGAGGGGGACGTGTCGCGCGAGCGCGGCCGCGGGGAGCCGGAGGCGATCCCGCCCGAGGAGCCGCCGATGGAGCGGGCGACCGGGACGGGCGGACGGAGGCGCTGAGCGGGGCCGGCGTCGCGCGCGCCCGATCCAGCGCTGCAGAGGCTCAGCGGCGCGCGGGCGGGCGCGCGCTCACGCCCCCTCCTCGCCGTCGCTCCCGCCGCCGAACCAGCGCTGCAACGTCCGCCGGTCGACGCCGAGCACCGATGCCGCCCGTTGCTTCTTGCCGCCCACGCGCCGGAGGACGAGCTGCGCATACTCGCGCTGGAGCTCGTCGAGCGTCATCAGCCGATCCGCCGCGGTCTCGAGGAAATCCGGCGTTTCCCGCCGGGCGCGCACGCCCTCGGGGAGGTCGTCCGGGGAGATCCGCCCCCCGTCGCAGAGCGCCGCGGCCCGCTCGATCGCGTTCTCCAGCTCGCGGACGTTGCCTGGCCAGTCGTACGCGAGCAGGCGCTTCACCGCCGCGCCCGAGAACCCGGCGATCGGCTTGCCCGCGCGCGCGGCCGCGCGCGAAAGGAAGTGCTCGGCCAGCGGCAGGATGTCGTCCGTCCGGTGCTTGAGCGACGGGATCGCGATCTCGATCACCGCGAGCCGGTAGAAGAGATCCTCGCGGAACGCCCGCTCCGCGACCGCCGCGCGCAGATCGCGGTTCGTCGCCGCGATGACGCGCACGTCGACCGGCTCCGACGACACCGAGCCGACCGGGCGGACCTCCCGCTCCTGGAGCGCGCGCAAGAGCTTCGCCTGGAGCGGCAGCGCGAGCTCGCTCACCTCGTCGAGGAACAGCGTCCCGCCGTCGGCCTCCTGGAACATCCCGGGCCGATCGCTGCGCGCGTCCGTGTACGCCCCCTTGCGCACCCCGAACAGCTCCGCCTCGATGAGCGTCTCCGGGATCGCCGCGCAGTTGACCGCCACGAACTTCCTCCCGCGGCGCCGGCTCTCGCCGTGCAGCGCCCGCGCCACGAGCTCCTTGCCGCTGCCGCTCGGGCCGCTCACGAGCACCGTCGCGGGGTTGTCGGCCACGCGCCGCACGAGCGCGATCACCTCCTCGATCGCCCGGCTGCGCCCGATCATCCCCGCGATCGAGAACCGCTGCGCCACCTCCGAGCGCAGCTCGGTCAGCTCGACCGTCATCGCCCGCTGCTCGAGCGCGAGCTCCATGCGGAGCGCCAGGTCCGCCGGCTGGAACGGCTTCGGCAGGTAGTCGAACGCGCCGGCGCGCATGGCGCGCACCGCGGTGTCGATCGAGCCGAACGCGGTCATGGCGATGATCGCCGTGCGCGGGTCGAAGCGCGCGATCTGCTCGATGAGCTCGATCCCGTCCATCTCGGGCATGCGCACGTCGGTCACCACGAGGTCGAACTCCCGCTCCTCGAGCAGCGGGAGGGCCAGCAGCGGGGTCGTCAGGGTCACCGGATCGTGGCCCATGTCGCGGGCGATGTCGGCCACGAGCTTCACCATCTCGAGCTCGTCGTCGACGACGAGCACCTTCGCGCGGCCGCTCACGCGCGCGCCTCCGCGCCGCGCGCCCCGAGCGGCGCCGCGGCGCCGCGCGGCAGGGTGACGCGGAAGCAGGCGCCGCCGTGATCCGTGGGGACGAGCTCGACCGAGCCGCCCGCCTCGCGCACGATCCCCTCGACGATCGCGAGGCCGAGCCCGGTGCCGCCGCGATCGCCCCGCGACGTGAAGAACGCCTCGAAGATGTGCTCGGCGACGCCGGGGGGGACGCCCGGCCCGCGATCCTCGATCTCGATCGCCGCCTTGCGGGCGTCGAGCTTCCGGAGCCGCACCGCGATCTCGCCCCCGCGCGGCTGCGCCTGCGCCGCGTTCAGGCACAGGTTGAACACCACCTGGAACAGGTGGTCCGCGTCGAGCACCACGTGCACCGGCGCCCCGTCGTGCTCGATCCGGGCCGCGATCCCGCGCTGCCGGCACTCCGGCCCGAGGAACGCGAGCACCTCGCGCGCGACCTGGGCCACGTCGCTGCCGCGGCCGAGGAGCCTCGGCGGGCGCGCGACCGAGAGCAGCCGCGCCACCACGCGCGAGATGCGCTCGGATTGCGTCGCGATCGTCTCCAGCTCGCCGCGGGCGGCGTCGGACCACCCCGGCTGGTCGGCGAGGCGGCGGGCGCGCGCCAGGATGACGTTGAGCGGCGAGCCGATCTCGTGGCCGATCGAGGCGACCACCTGCCCGACGGCCGACAGCGCGTGCGCCTGGTGCAGCTTGCGCTCGACGGCGGCCCGGGCGGCCTGCTCCTGCTCCAGGCGGGCGCGCGCCTCGGCGAGCGAGGCGGTCATCGCGTTGAACGCCCGCGCGAGCCGCCGCAGCTCCTCGGCGCCCGCCTCGGGCACCGTCACCCCGAGCTCCCCGCGCGCCACGCGCTCCACGCCCGCCACGATCGCGCCGGCCGG
The DNA here is from genome assembly GCF_051524405.1 of Sorangium sp. So ce119. Lineage (NCBI taxonomy): Bacteria > Pseudomonadati > Myxococcota > Polyangiales > Polyangiaceae > Sorangium > Sorangium sp. So ce119. Next base: position 3,526,693 of record NZ_CP150310.1, read on the forward strand.
GCGCCCGACGGTCGCGCGGCTCGCGAACGCGGCGATGAGCGCGGTGGCGGCGAGGAGCGCGGCCCCGGCGAGCGCCAGCCCGCGGTTCGAGCTGCGCGCGAAGGCGTCCAGGTAGCGCAGCTCCCGGACGACCACGGCGACGACCGACAGGCCGCGCTGCGAGAACGTGACCGTGCGGACCAGCGCCGGCCCGCCGCCGAGCGCCTGCTCCTCCTCGATCTCGGCGCCGGTGGCGAGCGCCCTGCGCGCGAGCGCGGCGAGCTCGGCCGCCTCGCCGGCGATCGGATCCGTCACGAGGATCGGCCCCCCGCGCTCGTCGAAGGCGGCGATCCCGAGGATGCGGTCGGCCTGCGCGAGCCGCTCGATGCGGTGCTTGAGCAGCTCGACCTGGCCGCGCTCCACGGCCCCGCCGATCGCCGCCTCGACCAGGCTCGCGTGGTGGCGCAGCTCGGCCGTCGCCTGGCTGCGCAGGAACTGGTGCCGCGTCGTGTGGATCACCGCCCCGTAGAGCGCCACGGCCAGGACGATCGGCACGAGCAGCATGAGCCAGAGCCGGAGCGTCAGCCCCATCGTGCTCCGTCCCTCGCGGGTGGACGCGTTCATGCGATCCATTGTCGCAGATGCGACACGATGTCGCACTCCATCGGGTTTCCCAGGGGTCCTCGCGGCCGACCGGTTCGGATCGACGGCAGCGCGTGTCCCGGCGCCGGCGCTCTCTTCATGACGCGGCCGGGCAGCAACTCCCAAGCCACCTGGGCACGGATGCTGCTCCCACCCGGGGAGACGGCGGAGACGGCTCGCCCTCTGCGCGCGGGTGTCTCGCCCGGGGCGCGCGAGGCGTCGAGCCATCTCCCGCTGCGCCGCCCGAACCACGGCTGTCGCTGCGAGGCGCGGAGCGCGCCGCGCGGCGATCGCGCAGGCACCCCCACGGGACATGACGGTGATTCCGGAACTCCTCATCAAGCGATGTTTCCCGGCGCTCCTCGGCGGGATGATCATGACGGCGGCGTACCATCAGGCGCTCGGGATCTCGTTCCTGGTGAAGGAGGCGTGGACCACCGATCTCCCGCGTTCGCGGCCGCCGCGCGCTCCGCCGCCGCCCGCCGACGATCGCGGAGCGCACGCGACGAGCGCGGCGGCCATCCTCGCGCGGAACCCGTTCGACTCGGTGACGGGGCCGCTCACGCCGAGGCCCGCGGGGGAAGGGGAGGCGGACGACGTCGTCACCTATGGAGATCCCCTGCTGGATCCGATCTGCGACGGCGCGCGCGTCCTCTTGATCGCCGCCTCCGAGGACCCTTCCTGGTCGTTCGCCACGATCGCGGTCGGGCGGGGGGAGCCGCTGCTGCGCCGGGCGGGCGATCCGGTCGAGGGCCGCTCCGTGCTCGCGATCGGCTGGGATCGCGTGTGGCTCACGGAGCCCGGGGCCCGCTGCCAGGTCCGCATCGGCGACAACCGCCTCGCGCCGGCGCGCGCGAAGGCGCCGTCGCCGAGCCCCGCGCCGAAGAAGCCGAGGCGCGGCGCGCTCCCGCCGGAGATCGCGTCGAAGATCCGGCAGGTGAGCGATCGCGAGTTCGTCGTCGACCGGTCGGCGATCGAACTGGTCCTGGAGAAGCAGGGCGAGCTCATGCGCTCCGCGCGCATCGTGCCGGCGCGCGAGGGAGAGCGGGTGATCGGCGTCCGCCTCTCGCGCGTCACGCCCGGCTCGCTGCTGACCGCGATCGGCCTGCGCACCGGGGACACGATCCGCTCGATCAACGGGTTCGACATGACCGACCCGCAGAGCGCGCTCCAGGCCTACGCCCGGCTGCGCACCGCCGACAACCTCGCGATCGCGGTCCAGCGGGGCGGGGGAGACATGACGATCGACGTCCGGATCCAGTGAGCCTGCGTCGGCGGGAACCTTCGGCCCAGAAAGACAAGCTCATGGCACAATTCCTGGTGTGCTGATGATTTGAGATCAAAATACATTCATGCGCGCGCTCTCCGGCTCCGGAGAAGGGCGCAGCGCATAAGGTGCGACCCGAGGGCGGCGCCGGTAGGGGCGCTCCGGATGCGATCTGTCTGCACTTCGGGCTTGACGTTAGACGTCTGGTGCAGAATCTCGTATTGCCAGGTTGTGAAGCGGCGAACGGCGCCGGCATGCGAGCCGGCGACGAACGTCGTGACATGGCGAGACAATCAGGAGGACCCGATGAGCTACGAAAAGCCCGAGTTTGTCGAGATCAAGATGGATGCGGAGATCGGCTCGTACCAGAGCGACTTCGATCCCATCAATTTCACGCGCCCGGCTCCGGCGGAGCGCATCGAGGCCGCGGGGGAGGCGGAGTAGGGGCGCCGGCAGGAGCACCGAAGAGAGAGCACCGGAATGCGCCTCTGCGTCCTGGGTTCGTCCGCGGGCGGCGGTCTCCCGCAATGGAACTGTGCCTGCTCGAACTGCGTCGAGGCGCGCCGCGGCTCGCCGCGCGTCCGCCCTCGGACCCAGGACGCGCTCGCGCTCGAAGCGGGCGACGGCCGCTGGTTCCTCGTCAATGCGTCCCCCGACGTGCACCGGCAGATCGAGGCCTTCCCGCCGCTCCAGCCGCGGGAGGGCCGCGCCACGCCGATCGCGGGGGTGATCCTCACGAACGGCGATCTCGACCACGCGCTGGGCCTCTTCTCGCTGCGCGAGAACACGCCGCTCGCCGTCTACGCGACCGAGCCGGTGTACCGGGGCCTCGCCGAGGGCAACACCATCTTCCGCACGCTCCAGCGCTTCCCCGGGCAGACCGTGTGGCGGCGCCTCGAGCTGGAGAAGCCCACGGAGCTCGCCGGGCCGGACGGCGCGCCGGCCGGGCTGACGGTGACGCCGGTGCCGCTGCCGGGCAAGGTGCCGAAGCACCTGGAGGGCCTCGCGCCGGCCTCGCCGGAGGACAACATCGGCCTCTGGGTGCGCGACGCCGCGAGCGGGCGCCTCGCCGCCATCGCGACGGCCGTGGGGGCCGCGGGCGAGTATGTGTCGCGCCTCGACGGCGCGGACGTCTGCTTCTTCGACGGCACCTTCTGGTCGAGCGACGAGCTCGTCCGGCTCGGCCTCGGCAAGGCGCGCGCGGAGGACATGGCGCACCTGCCCATCGGCGGCGACGGCGGGAGCCTGCAGCTGCTCGCGGGCGTCGGCGCGCGCCGGAAGATCTACACGCACATCAACAACACGAACCCGATCCTCGTCGAGGGCTCGCCCGAGCGGCGCGCCGTGGAGGCGGCGGGCTGGGAGGTGGCCGTCGACGGCCTGGTGATCGACCTATGAACGACGAGCCGCTCTCGCGGGAGGCGTTCGTCGCGCGGCTGCGCGACGAGGGCGCCCGGCGCTACCACGACAACCACTCATTTCACCAGCGGATGCACCGCGGCGAGCTCTCTCGCCGCCAGATCCAGGGCTGGGTGCTGAACCGCTACTATTACCAGACGCGGATCCCGATCAAGGACGCGCTGATCCTCTCGAAGACCGAGGATCCGGCGTTCCGGCGGCTCTGGATCCACCGCATCGTCGACCACGACGGCGCGCGCGAGGGCGAGGGCGGGCTCGCGCTGTGGCTGCGGCTCGCGGAGGGCGTGGGGCTCGACCGCGACGAGGTCGCCGGCCTGACGAGGGTCTTGCCCGCGGTGCGGTTCGCCTGCGACGCGTACGTGACGCTTGTGCGCGAGCGCAGCCTGCTCGAGGCGGTGGCCTCGTCGCTCACGGAGTTCTTCGCGCCCGATCTCATGTCCCGGCGCGTCGTCGCCTGGGAGCAGCACTATCCCTGGGTCGACCAGGGGACGCTCGACTACTTCCGCAGCCGGGTGACGCGCGCCCGGGCCGACTCGACCGAGGCGATCGACTACGTGACGGCGCGCGCGACGACGCGCGCCGCGCAGGAGGCCTGCATCGCGGCGCTCATCACGAAGTGCGACATCCTCTGGGCGATGCTCGACGCCATCGCGGCGGCCTACGGCGCCGAGGCGTGACGCCGAGATGACCCTCGCGCCCGGCGACCGGCTGATCCTCGCCAGCAAGGCGCGGCTCGTGCGAGATCGCGCCTCGGGCCGCGAGATCCTGCTCTACCCGGAGCGCGGCCTCGCGCTGAACCCGGTCGCCGCCGCGGTCGCCGCGCGCCTCGACGGCACGCGCACCGTGGGCGAGATCGCCGCCGAGATCGCGGCGTCGTTCGCCGCCGCGCCGCCGGGCGAGGTGGAGCGCGACGTGATCGCCTTCCTGGAACAGCTCGCCGCGCGCGGGCTGCTCGAGCGGCGCGCCGCGGGGGCTGCCGGGGCCGCGGGGGCTGCCGGGGCCGCGGGGGCTGCCGGGGCCGCGGGGGCTGCCGGGGACGACGCGGCGCGGGCGGCCAGGGACGACACCGCGCCCGCCGTCGGGGACGCCGGGGACGACGCCGCGCGCGGCGCGCCGCCCGGGGCCGACGCCCTCGCTCCGGGCGCCGGCGTGGCGGCGGACGCCGCGGAGCACCGCCCGTACACGCTGATCGCGGAGCTCACCTACCGCTGCCCGCTGCGGTGCCCGTACTGCTCGAACCCCATGGAGCGCGCGGGCGCCGCCGGCGAGCTCTCGACGGAGGACTGGTGCCGCGTCTTCGCCGAGGCGGCCGACCTCGGCGTGATGCAGGTCCACCTCACGGGCGGCGAGCCGCTCGCCCGGCGCGACCTCGAGGCGCTCGTCCGCCGCGCGCGGGAGCTCGGGCTGTACACGAACCTCATCACCTCCGGCGTCCCGCTCGCGCGCGAGCGCCTCGCCGCGCTGCGGGCGGCGGGGCTCGACAACCTGCAGCTCAGCGTCCAGGACGCCGACGGGGAGCGCGCCGACCGCATCGCCGGCTACGCGGCCTTCGACCACAAGATCGCGGTGGCCGGGTGGGTCAAGGCCGAGGGCCTGCCGCTCACGGTCAACGTGGTGCTGCACCGCGCGAACATCGAGAACGTCCCGGCGATCGTCGACCTCGCCGAGCGGCTCGGGGCCGACCGCCTCGAGCTCGCGAACACGCAGTACCTCGGCTGGGCGCTCGCGAACCGCGAGGCGCTCCTGCCGACGCGGGGCCAGCTCGAGCGCGCCTTCGCCATCGCGTCGGCGGCGCGCGAGCGGCTGCTCGGGCGGATGGAGATGGTCTTCGTCACGCCGGACTACTACGCCGCCTGGCCGCCGGCGTGCATGGACGGCTGGGCGCGCCGCTACCTGCACATCGCGCCGGACGGCCTGGTGCTGCCCTGCCACGCGGCGCACACGATCCCGGGGCTGCGCTTCGAGAGCGTGCGCGAGCGGTCGCTCGCCTGGATCTGGCGCGACGCGCCGGGCATGAACCGCTTTCGCGGCGACGCGTGGATGCCGCCGCCCTGCCAGGGCTGCGACCGCCGCGGGGTCGATTTCGGCGGCTGCCGCTGCCAGGCCTACCACCTCACCGGCGACGCCGCCGCGACGGACCCGGCCTGCTCCCTCGCGCCGGCGCACGGCATCGTCGAGGAGGCCCGGCTCCGCGCCGCCTCGGCGAGGACGGAGCCTCGCTATCTCTACCGCAGCATGCCCCGTTGAGCGCCCCAGCACGCAGCCCCCAGGCTTCCCCGCATCCAGGTTGAGCTCCTCCACCCTCAGCTCCCCCGCGCCCGGCACCCCTGAACCCAGGTCGGGCGCCGCCGCGCCCAGGCCGTACGTGGTGCTCGGCGTGGTCGCCGTCGGCACCCTGATGTCCGCGCTCGGCGGCAGCCTCATCCACGTCGCGGTGCCGCTCGTCCGCCGGGATCTCGGGGTCGACATCGGCGCCGCGAGCTGGGTGCTCGCCGCCTATTCGCTCTCCGTGAGCGCGCTGCTCCTGCCGTTCGGCCGGCTCGGCGACCGCCACGGCAAGGGGCGCGTGTACACCGCGGGGTTCGGCGTCTTCGGCGTGGGCTCGGCGCTCTCCGCGCTCGCGCCCACGCTCGCGTCGCTCCTCGCGGCGCGCGCCCTCCAGGGGGCCGGGGCGGCCATGCTGATGGCGAACGGCCCGGCGCTCACCACGGCCGCGTTCCCGCCGACGCAGCGCGGCCGCGCGCTCGGCCTGCAGGCGACGGCGACGTACCTGGGCCTCTCCCTGGGGCCGTCGATCGGCGGCTGGCTCGCGCAGCGCGCCGGCTGGCACGCGGCCTTCTGGATCAACGTGCCGATCGCGCTGGCGGGCGCGCTCCTCGCCCGCTCGCTCGTCTGGCGCGGCGCGGCCGTCGCCGCCGTCGGCGCAGCGGCCGGCGCGCCCCCTGGCGTCCGGGGCGGGGAGGGCTCGCGGTCGACGACGGCCCCGGCCCGGGGCCCGGCGGCGGCTGCGGCCCCGGCCGACGCGCGCGCGCGGCCCTTCCCGTGGGCGAGCGCGCTCCTCTTCGGCGCGGCGCTGAGCGCGCTCCTCGTCGCGCTCACGCGCGGGCAGCGCTGGGGTGTCCTGAGCCCCGCGACCGTCGGCCTGCTCGCCCTCGGGGCCGTCCTGGCCGCGGCGTTCGTGCGGGTGGAGCGGCGGAGCCCGGCCCCGCTGCTCTCGGCCGCGCTCCTCGCGCAGCCGGCGCTCGTGGCCGGGCTCGCCGCCGCCTTTCTCCAGTACGCGGCGGCGTACATGATGCTGTTCCTGCTGCCGTTCTACCTGCAGGGGCCGCTCGCGATGACCGCGGCGGACGCGGGCCTCGTGATGACGGTGCAGCCGGCGGTGATGGCGGCGACCACCGCCGCCAGCGGCTGGCTCTCGGACCGCATCGGCGCGCGCGCGCCGGCGCTCGCGGGCATGACGGCGCTCGCCGTGGGCCTCGCGCGCCTGGCCACGCTCGGCCCCGACCCCGGGCGCGCGAGCCTGCTCGCCGCGCTCGCGCTGGTCGGGCTCGGCTCGGGGCTGTTCACCGCGCCGAACAACAGCCGCATCATGGGCGCGGCGCCGCGCGATCAGCAGGGCACCGCGGCGGGCCTGCTCGCCGAGGCGCGCAACGTGGGGATGCTGTGCGGCGTGGCCGCCGCCGGGGCGATCTTCGCGGCGCTCGGCGGCGGGCGGCCGGGCGAGGCGGCGGGGGGCGATGGGTTCAGCGCGTTCGGCGCGGCGTTCCGGGGGACGATGCTCGCGGCGTCGGCCCTCGCGGTCCTCGGGGCGGGCGTGACGGCGGCGGGGTCGTCCCCGCGCGCGAGGGCGGCGCCGGCGGGGCCGCCGCGATAGCGCGGCCTCGCCGGGGCATCCCCGGGGGCTTGCATGCTCGCATCGACAGGCGTGGGGTCGGCTCTGCCCTGCCGCGCCCGTGAAGGCGCGGGGCAGGAGCATCGGGTCGCCTGGAACAACGCTCTGTCGACCCGTGGCAGGTCCCGCAGTTGGGGCTTGACGTCTCCGAAGCGTTTGGATTTGCTGCTCCGCCAGCGAGAGCGCGTTCCATGCCTGAACCCAGCGGGAGAACCGAGAGGGGCTTCGCTCGTTTGCTCCGCGAGCCGGTCATCCATTTCCTCTTCATCGGCGCGCTGTTGTTCCTCGCGCACCGGCTCATCGCCGGCGATCCGAGGGTCGTCGTCGTCGGCGCGGGGCTGACGGCGGACCTGGAACGGCAGTTCCGCGATCAGACGGGGCGGGCGCCGACGGAGGCGGAGCTGAAGGCGGCGCTCGACAGGTGGAAGCAGGAAGAGGTGCTCTATCGTGAGGCGCTGCGGGAGGGGCTCGATCAACAGGACGCGACGGTGCGGACCGTGCTGGCGGACAAGCTGCGGGCACGGGCGGCTCAGCAGATGGCCGCGCGGAGGCCGACGGATGCAGAGCTGGACGCGTGGTTTGCCTCTCACCGGAGCCGGTACGAAACGCCGCTGCGGTACGATTTCCATGTCGTAGCCTTTCCCAGGAGCGACCCGGCTGCAGAGCAGCAGCGCTCGACGTATCGACTTGCGCTGGCCGACGGTGCAGACCCGAGGACGCTCGGTCGTCCGATCGTGGGTGGCAACCTCACCCGCGATGAGCTCGCAGCCAGGTTCGGATCTGCGGTCTCCGAGACTATCGGCAAGTCGCCGCTCGCGGCGTGGCAGGCCCTGGAGACCGACGACAGCCTGCTGCTCGTGCGGGTCAACGGGACGAGCGGGGGGCTGCCCAGCCGCGAGGAAATACGCCCGATCCTCACCGCGGATTGGGTCGCCGCGATGAAGAAGCAAGCCGCCGACGAGTTCGTCGAGAGCGTCCTCGCGCGGTACAGATTCGAGAAGACGCCTTGACCCGCCTGTACCTGCGCCGGCTGGCGTGGTCCCTGCCTCTCTTGCTGGCGGTATCGCTGGCGCACGCCCCCGCAGATGGCCACGAGCTCAACTCGGCGACTCTCTCGCTGACGGAGGTGGAAGGGCAGGACGGGCGGTTCCTCCTGCGCTGGGAGGCGAGCTCGTCCACGCTCAGATCCGAGCTCGCGACGCCCGCGGTGTTCCCCCCGCCGTGCAAGCTCGACGGAGCATTTCTCGACTGCGGTGACGCCGGCTTGGTCGGCACCATCGAGCTTCCCTGGCTCGAGGGGACCGAGACCAGCGTGATGGTGGTGATCGAGTGGCGGAGCGGAAGCCGGCTTGTCCGGGTGTTGACCGGCAGCGACCCGAGCCTCTCGGTTTACGGTATTCCCCCTTCCGCCGGGCTTCGCGCGCTGAGGCCGCTGGTCGTCGATTACACGCGGCTCGGCGTCGATCACATCCTGACCGGGTTCGACCACCTTCTCTTCGTCGTCGCGCTCACGCTCCTCGTGCGCGGCGGCAGGAAGCTGATCGGCGCCGTCACGGCCTTCACGGTCGCGCACAGCCTGACCCTGGCCTGCGCCGTGTTCGGCTGGTTGACGTTGCCGGCCCCCCCTGTCGAAGCGGCCATCGCGCTCTCGATCGTCCTTGTCTGCGGCGAGTGCATACGGCCGACCGACTCGCTTGCTCGCCGGGCCCCATGGGCCGTCACGTTCGCCTTCGGGCTCCTTCACGGGCTCGGATTCGCGTCATCGCTGCTCGACATCGGACTGCCGGAAAGGCATGTACCGGCTGCGCTCTTGTTCTTCAACGTGGGCGTCGAGCTCGGTCAGCTCGGCGTGATCGCGCTGGTCGTCGCGCTGCACCTCCTCGCCGAGCGAGCTTCGATGGAGCCGGCGAAGGTGCGGCGCGGTCTGGTGTACGCGATGGGCGGAATGGCAGGCTACTGGTCGGTCGAGCGCATCGTGGCGGCGCTGACGGGCCCCAGCGTGTAGCCCGGAGCCGCGCCGGGGGTGGCGCGGCGCTCCGGGCGGCTGGCGTCAGGGCGACAGCGTGACGGACTCCGGATCGAGCGCCACTTCGTAGTAGCCGCGCGGATTCCAGGGAAGCGGGACGCCGTTCTGCTTGAGCGTGCCGCCGGTGACCGTCACGCGCACATACTTGCCCGGCGGGAAGTTGTCGGGGAGCTGCCAGCTGTAGGTCGTGTCGGGGCCGGCCATCATGTTGGTGCCGGAGGTGATCGCCTTCTGGCCGCGCCAGTAGGCGCCGATGTTCTCCATGGTGCCGATCCACACGTCGCCGAACTCCTTGACGTGCTTGACGTGATCGACGAACGCCTGGAGCGGTATGGGCTGATACGCGCTGTCGCTCCCGCCGGTGAAGCCGTGGATACAGAAGGTGCGCCACTTCTTGGCGGTCCGCGCGCTCGTGACCTGCTCGTCCATCACCGCCGTGGAAGCGCCGGTCGGGGGAATGAAGGTGGGCAGCGTGAACGGATCGGTCGAGTCGTTCGGGCTGATCAGGTTGTTGGACACGCCGCGGTTGATCATGAAGCGCGTCCGGGCGATGCCCGTGTACACCGCCGCGCCGTTCGGCGCCGCCATCGTCCACGGCGTGAGGTCGAACTTCTCCCGGAGCCACTGCGTCGCGGCGTCCGTATCGGAGCCGCTGTCGTTGCTCGAGTGGCTCTTCGTGTGGTTGGCGAGCTCGTGCCCGTCGTCCAGCGCCCTTTGCCACACCGGATCGTTGGCCTCGGCCCTGCCGGTCCAGACGTAGAAGGTGAACGGCACGCCGAGCCCCTTCAGCGTCTCGTAGTTCTGGATCTGGCTCGAGTTCACGTCGTCGAACGTGTACGTCACGGCCCCCGAGAAGCCCGCCCAGTCGATGACCTTGAACCCGCCCGCCGCGCCGGACGGCTTCGCCACGTCGGCGCCGCCGGGGGGCGTCGGAAGGCCGGAGTCGACCGGCGGCACGCCGCCGCCCGAGCCTCCACCGCCCGTCGCGACGTCACCGCCGCCGCCGCCGTCGCCGCTGCCGCCGGTGCCGCTGGCGCTGCTGCTCGATGCGTCGGGGCCCCCGGTCGATGTCGAGGTGCTGCCGCTCGCAGGGCCGGACGTGGCGCTCCCCGTCGTGCCGCTGGCTTCCGTGGTCGAACCGCCACCGCTGCCGCCGGAGCCACCCCCGCCATCCCCGTCATCGCCGCAGCCGCTGACGTGCAGCGCGCCTAGCAACACAAGGGAACCGAGCGCGAGTGACGATGATGCAGGAAAATTCCCGAGAAGGCGTAATCGCGAAAGCTTTGACATGGTGACAAACATTCCCACAAACCGCGCAGATGATCACCATCTATGCGAGTTGACGCGTCGCGTCGGTATCTCGTGAGCAGGGGGTTGGGAGCGAGCGCCGCATCGACGGGGTGCCCCGTCGAATCTTCCTTGTGAGACGGCGAGCGCCGGGCCGCGGCGGTGCGAGCTCGCTCAGCGGGGCGGCGTCGAGCCGCCGCCGCCCGCGGTTCCGAGGAGGGGACTAACGGCCCATCAGGGCGTCCATCACCCTGTTGTAAGTCTCTTTCTTCTGATACTGGTCATTGAAGAGCAGAGACTGAGAGCTTTGCCCGTTGCACAGCGCCCCGCTCCAGCCGTTGAGCCACGACCTGCCGTCGTTGATCCCCCAGAAGGTGATGGCCTTGCACTCCGGCATCACGAAGCAGGCCTCGACGATGTCGTGATAGTACGTGAGCTGTTCCTCTGCGGTGACCTGATTGCTGCAGCGGTTGATGTCCATCTCCGAGATCAGCACGTCCAGGCCCAGATCGGCGAAGCGCCTCAGGTTTGCCGCCACGTCCGCGCCGCCGGCCTCGTTGTTCGGGGGGCCGATGTGCATCTGGAACCCGACGCCGTCGATCGGGACTCCGCGCTCGACCATCCCCTTGATCATCTCGTAGACATAGTCGGCCTTGTCGTTGAGCGCGTCGATGCTGTAGTCGTTGTAGTAGAGCTTGGCGTTCGGGTCTTGCTCTCGCGCGATCTCGAAGGCGAGGTCGAGGAACCTGTCCCCCAGCGCGTTGAAGAACACCGAGGGCCTCATGCGGGGATTGCCGACGCCGGTGTCGCTGTCGGTGATGACCGCCTCGTTGACCACGTCCCAGGTGTCGATGCGGTCCTTGAAGTGGCCCATCACGTTCTCGATGTGCCTGCGGATGGCCTGCTCTACCTGCGTCGCCCCGCTCAGGGAGTTCGCCCATCCCGGCAGCTGGTTGTGCCACACCAGGGTGTGACCCTTGACCTTCATGTTGTTGCTGCGCGCCCAGTTCACGATGTTGTCCGCGGAGCCCCAGCTGAACTGCCCCGGGTTGGGCTCCAGCGCGTCCCACTTCATCTCGTTCTCTGCGGTCACGTAGTTGTGCTCGGCCGCAGCAACGCGCTTGTAGTCTCCATTGTTGAGACCACCGCCGGAGATGGCCGCGCCGATCAGGATGGGCGGGTTCGCCTTCTCACCGGCCTCCCTGAGGCTGTTGGCGCTCGCAGCAGGCGTCCTGACGGCCATGCCGCCGCCGCTGCCGCCGGTGCCGCTCGTCGAGGTGCTGGCGTCGCCCGTCGAGGTGCTGGCGTCGCCCGTCGAGGTGCTGGTGCCGCCCGTCGCGCTGCCCGTGCCGCTCGTGGAGGCGCTGGTGCCGCCCGCCGAGGTGCTGGTGCCGCCCGTCGCGCCGCCCGTGCCGCTCGTCGCGCCCTGGCCGCCGGCCCCTCCTGCCCCGCCGTCACCATCGTCCGAGCAGCCGATGGTACACAGGAATGCCGAGAGTAGAAGGGTAAAGGGTCCTGACCTCATGTTCGCGTCCTCCGGAGAAAAAGGGGTCGCCCTAATTCTCGCGAAACGGCGCAGTTTTCAAGAAAAAAAAGACTCCTTACTATCCTAATTCCAATTCCCGCAAAGCGGCGCCTTGATCATCACCGGGGCCACACCGCGCGCGGGCGGGCACCCGAGGTGGTGCCGCAGCGGAATCCGATCGGCCGCCGTCATCCGGCCCACAGCGTCACGATGCGATGCCGAGAGACATCGGTCCCCGGCAAACAATTCAGTCTCGACACAGAACTTTATTCTGATGAGAGTGTGCGTCCCAGGCGGACAGGTAGGACGCCCGACGCCTGGCTCGCCGCTGACCTCGGCTCGGCGCGCAGGCCTGCTCGACGTCCTCCGCCGCGGTGCGCTGTGGGGGTCGATGGGACAGGCGGGGTGACCGGTCGAAGACAGCGCCTCCGCCGGCCCCTCACCAGCGGAGCTCGGCCGGCAGGAACTCCTCGATCAGGTCCTCGTAGAACGGCTTCAGCCGCTCCACGTCGGGCGGGGCGTCGGCCTTCGAGTACAGATCGTAGGGGTTGAACCGCCGCACCCACTCCATCATCCGCCGATCTTGCTCGTTCATCAGGTGTCCGTACGCGCCCTCGCGGTGCGCCGCGTAGAACGAGTGATATCGGATCATGGCGAGCGCCTCGAGCGGCAGGTGGTCCTTCACCACATGATACAGATACTCGTCGTGCCCCCACGACATGTGCACCTGGGAGAGCCCCGCGCCCTCCTCGTAGATCCCGCACGGCGTCCGGTACGCCGGGTTCGCCGTGTCCGGGTTCCGCGCGAAGAGCTCGGGGAAGACGATCCGGTCCGAGGTGGCGCAGCCCACCGGGAAGGTGTCGCCGACAACGGCCCACTGCGGCTCGCCCCACGTACACAGGATCTTCCCGGCGTCGTGGATCAGCGCCGTCAGCACGAACCACCGCGGCTGCCCGTCCCGCCGCGCCGCCTCCGCGGACTGGAGCGCGTGCGCGACCTGCGACAGCTCCGTGTCCGGATCGCTGTCGTCGACCACCTGATCGAGCAGCTCGAGCGCCTCCCACATGCCCATCCGGCGCCGGTCGAGGCCGAGGTACTGCCGCTCTTTCTCCTGCACGAAGGCCAGCGTCTGCCCCTCGTGGTTCAGCCGGTAAAGCTCCTTCACGCCCGGCCTCGCCTCGGCGCCGTAGTCGCGGAACGGCGAGGCTCCCTGCGTTCCCGCGGCGACGCGCGCCGCGCTCCCCTCCACGCCCGACGTCTGCTCACGTTGCTCGCTCATCGCGCCGGCGCATAGCGCGCTGTTCCGTCCAGCGCTAGCGCCTGGTCGAGACGTCGCGATCCGCGTGCTCGGCCGAAGCGGCGTCAGGACACCGAGCAGGTTGAAACCCCGAGAAAACGAACCACAGAGGCACAGAGGGCACAGAGTTTTTGTGTTGTTCCTCTGTGTGCTCCGTGGCTCTGTGGTTCGAATCTCTTCATTCCTGGGTGCTTCGAGCTGATCGGCGCTCTAGAGGTCGCCGAGGGCCACCTCATCGGCGTGGATCGTGGTCTTGCCCTCCTCGATCAGGGTCTTGAGGCGCGCGAGGTCCTCATCCATCGCGTGCTCCGGATCGGCGCCGAAGAGCATCGCGACGGCGCCCGCGGGCGGGGTGTACGACAGCCCGATGTGGAGGCGGGTGCCCTCGGGATCCTCCTCGAGCCGCACGATGCCCTCGCTCTCGATCGCCTCGCCGGGCAAGCTCCGCCAGGCGACGACCTCGTTGGGCACGAGCTGCGTCAGCTCGGCGTCCCAGGTCACAGGGATGCCCGCCGGGCCAACGGCGGTCCAGCGCATCCGGCCGTCGCCCACCGTCTCCACCCGGCGCAGGTGCGACAGGAACCGAGGGAAGCTCTCGAACTGGATGAACGACAGGAACACGTCCCGGATCGGCGCGCGCACCGTGATGGTCTTGCGGAAGGCCACGACAGGGCGGGGCGCGCCGACGTCGAGCGCGCCCCTGGCCGGTCGGTCGCCGATCTCCCGGAGCAGCAGCGCAGCGCCGGCCACGCCGAGCAGGGCCCCGAGCGGACCGCGGCGCCTGATCGCGTAGCCCACGAGCCCCACGCCGAGCGCGCCCAGCAGCAAGCGCGCGGCGGGCGACCCGCTCGCCCGGGTGAGATCGAGCCGCTCGCCGGTCGGGGCGAGGTCGCGCGGGCGCTCGTCGAGCAGCGCGCCCGCGCGGTGCGCGAGGCCCACGGCCCTGTCGACGGCGGTCGCCCGACGTCGCGCGCCGCCCGCGGGGTCGAGCGTGTACATCAGCCCGGCGCCGAGGCCGAGCGCGGCCGCGACGACCGCCGTGTCGCCGAGATCGTGCCGCCTGCGTAGACCCACCGATCGCAGCACCCTGTCGAAGACGTTCATCGTGGTTCTCCTCCGTACCTCGTCCGGCTGCGGCCCCGGGATGAGACCCGCTCCGCGCGCCGTGAAAGCTCGAAACCCGGCACCGCAGGGCAGATGGGCCCGTCGCCCCGCAGCCGACACCCAGGCTCGTGCGGATTGAGCGGTCGGGGTGGGCCTTATGGGGCGCGCGGCGCTCGAGGGCGCGCGCTCCGGAGGCGGCGCGCGCCGGCTCCCGCGCCGGTCAGCGCCGCAGGATGGCGGCCATGCGGCCGGAGACCGTGGTGCCGCTGAGGACAACGGCCGACCCCAGCGCGAGCAGGCCGACGAGCGTGAGCACCACGGGATCGATGCCGACGAGCGCGAGGATGCCGAGCACGACAGCGCCGGCGCCGACCAGCGTCTGCAGGCCGGAGGCGGCCACCGACGCCTGGCGGGAGACGTCGCCGAGGCGCTCGTGCGCGCCCGGCGCGTCGAGCGCGCCGAGGTCGGCGGTCGCGCCGCCGCCGAGCAGGAGCGCGCCGCCGAAGATGATCACCGCCACCGGGAGGAGCACCGGCGCGGCGATGCCGACGAGCGCGAGGATGCCGAGCACGACGCCCGCCGCGCCGCCGATGAGCTCCGCGCCGGTGCCGCCGCCGAGCTCGGCGCGCGTGTCCCACCCGACGGCGAGATCGCGGAGGCGCGCGGCGACGGCGCTGCCGTGCGCGAGCAGCGCGATGCCGAGGGCGATGGTGGCGATCGGGACGAGGTAGCCCTGCATGGTCCCCGTCAGCGCGAGGATCGCCAGGACGACCGTCGCCGCCCCGCACGCCACCTCGGCCAGCGAGCCGCCGAGCAAGACCCTCGGTGATCCCACCCGCTCCGAGCTCAGGCGGGCGCTCGGTATCGTCTTCGTCCCGGCGTCCTCGTTCCGTGCGAACCGTTCACGATCCTCGGGCCCCATCGTCGCCATGATTCCCCCCTTCTCGCGCCGACGCCCTTGCGAGGCGCGACGCGCGCTCACCACTCCACTGCACCTCCACTGCATCGGGTGCACTGCATCGGGTGCGCCACGCGCGCCGGGCGCCTCTGCCGGGCGACGCTCACTTCGCGGGCGTCGTCGGCTTCATCGTGGGGGTGCCGCCCACCGCGTCGATGCGCTGCTCGAGCTCGCTCAGCTTCTTGTCGATGTCGGCCTTGGCCGAGCTCCATGGCTGCTTCGTGTCCTTGCTGAGCGCGTTCAGGGTCCCGATCACCTCGCGGTGCTTCGCCTCGATGTCTTGCAGCCCCTGGTCGACGGGGCCCCGATCCGCCGCGGGCATGGTGGGAGCCTGCGCCTTCAGCTCCGCCGTCCGCAGCTCCAGGAGCCGAGCCCGCTTGCGCGCATACTCGATGTACTCCTCCTTCGTGTCGTGCTGCGCGCTCTTGAGCGCCTCCTGGAGCTCCCGGCGCTCCTTGGCCACGTCCTTCTGCGCGCCGGCCTGCTCCTCCCCGGCCTTCTTCCTGGCCTCGGCGATCTTCTGATCGGCCTCCCGTTGCGCCTCGGCGACCTTCCGATCCGCCTCACGCTGGATGCGGGCGATCTCCTCCTGCGACTCCTTGCCGGCCTGCACGACGTCCTCACCGGGGTTCCGGTCACAGGCGACCACGAGCGCGGCGGCGGCCATCGCGGCGAGTAATGATGCGGTCCTGTGGAACATCACGAATCCTCCTTTTCTGGATCCAGGGTTGCTTCACCCACGCTCGAGTCGATGTGCGCATGACGGCAGCCACCCGAGCTGAGAGGCTGCGGTGCCCTGCTCATGGGGGCACATGACGATCGCATGCAAATTCATGCCCTGATCGCGGCGCGCGGGCGAACGAGGCCTGCGCCGGGCCCGGTCGGGGCCCGAGCTCAGCGGCCTCTTGGCCCAGGGAGCGGGCTCTTCAGCCCTCGCCTGATGTGTCCATCCGTGCTCGGGTCGATCCCGGCGTGAGATAAGGCGTGTTCCTCATTGCGATTCATGGAGGTGCGCCCCACCGTAGCGGTCCACGCGATGGACTGAGCGTGCTGTTCGCTGTCGCAGAGCCGTCGCGAGCACGCTGCGCTTTCGTGGCTGAACAACGCTGACAAGGAGCGGTGCCATGCGAGATCGATTCGACAGGGACATCAACTACGGACAGGGCGATCGCGACTGGGATCGATGGGACCGGGACGAGAGCCGCGCTCCGGGTCGCGACAACGACCGCGACTACGGGCGTGCGACGCAGCGCGGCTACGGTGACTACACTCTTGATGAGGGCCGCTTCGCTGCTGGACGCGAGCGCGGCCACGGCGACTACGACCGTGGCTTCAGCGGCTACGGCCGCGAGGAGAGCCGCGGCTACGGCCGCGAGGAGAGCCGCGGCTACGGCCGCGAGGAGAGCCGCGGTTACGGCCGCGACTACGGCGGAGAACAGGAGCGCGGCTTCGGCGGCTACGGCCGGGAACAGGAGCGCGGCTACGGCCGAGAACAGGAGCGGGGCTACGGCGGCTATGGCCGGGAACAGGAGCGGGGCTACGGCGGCTATGGCCGGGAACAGGAGCGCGGCTATGGCCGGGAACAGGAGCGGGGCTACGGCGGCTATGGCCGGGAACAGGAGCGCGGCTGGGGGCGCGACCAGGACCGCGGCTTCGGTCAGGGGCTCGTTCGCGACGTGCGCGACGCGGGCCGCTCTGCCATGCAGAGCGTCAGCGGCGCGCTGAGCAGCGCCGGTGACCGCGTGCGCAGCGCGCTCGGCCGTGGGCCCAAGGGCTACAGGCGCTCCGACAGCCGCATCCTCGAGGACATCTGTGAGATGCTCTCGGATCGTGACGACATCGATCCCAGCGAGGTGACCGTGCGCGTGCAGAACTGCGAGGTCACGCTCGAGGGCTCGGTGAACGAGCGCCACCACAAGCGCATCATCGAGCAGATCGCCGAGAGCGTGCGCGGCGTCGATGACGTGCACAACCAGATCCGCGTCCAGCGCCCCGGCGCGACGACGACGGCCACCTCGGCGATCGGTACGATGGGCACGACCGGCACGACCGGCGCACAGCAGAGCACGGCGCGCCCGATGGCGAACGACCTGGCGCGCCGCTGAACCTCCCCACCTCGGCCGGCTGGAAGGGCGAGGTCCGGACCCTGCTGGAGGCCTTCACCCGGCGCACCGCGGGCAGCTTCATCGAGGAGAAGACGGCGACCCTCGCGTGGCACTACCGCACGGTCGAGCCCGAGCTCGCCGGCGAGCACGTGGCTACTTCTCCGCCGACGTCTCGGCCTCCTGGAGCGTCCGCGCCGCGCCGGGCACCGGGGCCCCCGAGAGCACGAGCCGGCCGACGAGGAGGCCGATCACCGCCGCGATGGTCGAGGCGACCAGGATGCCGAGCTTGGCCGCGGCGAGCTTCGCGGGGTCGTCGAAGGCGAGGCCCGCGATGAAGATCGCCATCGTGAAGCCGATGCCCGCGACGCAGCCCACCACGGCGATCCCCCGCCAGCCGACGCCGCGCGGCAGGGCGCAGACGCCGAGCCGGACCATCGCGAAGCTCGCGAGGAAGACGCCGAGCGGCTTGCCGACGACCAGCCCGAGCATGACCCCGAGCAGGATCGTCCCGGAGGCCCCGTGGCCCAGCGACGAGCCGTCGACGCGGACGCCGGCGTTGGCGAAGGCGAACAGCGGCATGATCCCGTAGGCGACCCACGGGTGGAGCGCCGCCTGGAGCCGGAGGACGGGCGGCAGCGCCTCGCGCTGGGCCGTCTTGATCTGCCGGAGGGGGCTCAGCAGATCGTCGGCCCGGTGGCCCTCGCGCCCGGCGAGCTCGCCGACCTCGTCCAGCACGCGGCGGGCCGCCGTGAGGAACCCGTGGCTGCCGAACCAGGAGCGCACCGGCGTCAGCAGGCCGACGACGACCCCGGCGATCGTCGGGTGGACGCCGGCGCGGAGCATGCCCCACCAGAGCACGGCGCCGGGCACCACGTAGGCCGCGGGGCGGCGGACGCCGAAGCGCTGGAGCACCAGCACGGCCAGCCCTCCGCCGGCGGCGATGAGCAGCCCGGTCCACGCGACGCCCGACGAGTAGAAGAGGGCGATGACGATGATCGCGCCGATGTCGTCGATGATCGCGAGCGCGAGCAGCAGCACGCGCAGGGCAGGGGGCACGCGCTTGCCGAGCAGGGCCAGCACGCCCACGGCGAACGCGATGTCCGTCGCCGTCGGGACGCCCCAGCCGTGCCGCGAGGCCGGCGACGCGTTGAGCGACAGGTAGAGCAGCGCGGGCGCGATCATGCCGCCCACGGCCGCGGCGACCGGCAGCGCCGCGCGCTTGAGATCCGCGAGCTCTCCCTCGTGGATCTCGCGCCGGATCTCCAGGCCGACGACGAAGAAGAAGATCGTCATCAGCCCCTCGTTGATCCAGAAGTGGAGGGGCTGCGCGAACACGAACGAGCCGACGCCGATCGTGATCGGGATGTGCCAGAGGTGCTCGTACGCGTCGCCCCACGGCGAGTTCGCCCAGGCGAGGGCGACGACGGACGCGATCAGGAGGACGATCCCGCTGGCCGCCTCGACGTGGAGGAAGCGATCGAGCGGGCCGAGGACGCGCTGGGCGAGGCGTCGCGCGGGGGCCCAGGTTCCGGGAGCGAGCTGAGGATGGGATCGATGCAATGGACCGCCAGGACGCGAGCGCCGTCGCGCGTTGGGGGAAGGCGGCCCGACCGTCCCGTGACTACCTGTCGCGGCGCTCCACGGCCACGACACCCGCGCCGGAGGATACTCGTCCGGGCCGTCGGATCCAGCGCGAACGAGCCAGCCGGGCCGGTGCCCGCTGCGCTCCGAGAGCCGGCTGCGCTGCTGCGGAGAGAGCTGAGGTGCCTGGCCGCGGACAGGCCCGGTACCTCGCCACGGACCGGCCGGGGCCCCGCTGGGGAGGACCCTGAGCGCCCGCCCCGGCGCGGTGAGCTCGATCCGGATGCGCAGCGTGGAATGTGAGCTGGCCGCGACGCATCGTCAGGTCCGGGAGGTGATGGATGACGCGGGATGCTCTCGATCTCGCCGCGGTGGTGGCCTTGGGGCGCGGCGGCGGACGCGCGCGCCGCGCGCGGCCTCAGCGGAGCCCGAGCCGCTTCGCGAGGTGGTGCAGGTTGCTGCGGTGCATCCCGAGCGAGCGCGCCGCGGCGGCCCAGTTGCCGTCGTGCTGGGCCACGGCCCGCTGGATGAGGCCGCGCTGGAACGCGTCCACCTGCGCGTGCAGCGGCGCCTCCGCGTGCAGCGGCGCCTCCTCCGGCGCCTCGCCGCCGCGGCCGGCGGCGGCCGCCGGGAGGCCCGCGCCGAGGTGGCCGGGCTCGACGACCACGGGCGCCCCGCGGGGCACGCCGCGCGACGCCTGCAGCACCATCCGGAACAGCGTGTTCTCCAGCTCGCGCACGTTGCCCGGCCAGGCGCCGCTCACGAGCAGCGCGCGCGCCGCCGGCGTGAGCCGCACCGGGCCGACGCCGAGCCGCGCGCGCGCCTCGTCGCAGAAGTGGCCGGCGAGCAGCGGGATGTCGCTCCGCCGCTCGCGCAGCGGCGGCACGGCGACGCGAACGACGTTGAGCCGGTGGAACAGATCGGCCCGGAAGCGGCCCTCGGCCACCTCCCTCTCGATGTCGCGGTTCGTGGCCGCGATGACGCGGACGTCGACGCGCAGCGACCGGTCGGCGCCGACCCGCTGCACCTCGCCCTCCTGGAGCGCGCGCAGGAGCTTCGGCTGGATCGACAGCGGCAGCTCGCCGATCTCGTCGAGGAAGAGCGTGCCGCCGTCGGCGACCTCGAGCTTGCCGGGCCGGTGGTGCTCCGCGCCGGTGAAGGCGCCGCGCACGTGGCCGAACAGCTCGCTCTCGGCCACCGACTCGGGCAGCGCGGCGCAGTTCACGTGGAGCAGCGGCTCGCCCCGCCGCGCCGACGCCGCGTGCACGGCGCGCGCGACGAGCTCCTTGCCCGCGCCGGTCTCGCCCGTGATCAGCACCGTGAGATCCGACGGCCCCACGAGCGCGATCTCGTCGCGCAGCTTCTCCATCGCCGGGCTCGTCCCGAGCAGCCCCGCGCCCCGCTCGCGCTCCGCGGCCCGCCGGAGGTCGTCGGCGACCAGGCCGAGCCGCTCGGCGCTGTGCTCGAGCGCGTCGATGAGCTGGCTCGTGCGCACCGCCGCCCCGGCCAGCGCGCTCAGCCACGAGAGCGTCTCCTCGTCGACCCGCTCGAAGGCGCGCGGGTCGACGGCGTCCGCGGTGAGCAGCCCGAGGAGCGCGCCCTCGACGCGCAGCGGACACCCCAGGCAGGCGTGGACGTGCGCCAGCGAGGTCGCGTCCGACGCGAGCAGCCCGTCGAACGGATCCGGAAGATCGGTGTCCGGCGGGAAGCGCACCGGCGCCGCGGCGTGACAGAGGATGTCGAGCCGCGGGTGCTCCCGCGCGCGGTACGTGCGCCCGAGCGCCTCCGGCGCGAGCCCGTGCGCCGCGAGCGGCACGAGCACGCCGTCCCGATACCGCATCAGGCACGCCGCGTCGCACGGCACCACCTGCCGCACCGCCTCGAGCAGGCGCCGGTAGCGATCCTCGGCCCCCAGCGACGTCGTGAGATCGAGCGCGACCGACAGCAGCGCCTCCAGATTCGCCATGTTGTCGAATGTACAACGTCGTTGCTGAATCTACAACGGAAAGCTGTTGCGGAATCGACAACGAAGGCGGCTTGGTTCAACAAAAACAAGCACTTGCAGGTGAGGCACGCCGCCTGCTTCACGGCCTCCTGTCACGACCGGAGCACCGGCGCCGCGCCGCGGAAGGCGCGGGTGCGCTGCTGCTCACGCGAACAACGAGGTCGATATGCATAGCCTAAGGCGACTCTGGCTGGCGCTCGCCGCCGTCATCACCGCTGGATTCTTGATTCTCGGCTTCATGGGACGGGAGGTGTACCGCAAGGCCCCGCCGATCCCGGACCGGGTGCAGACGCCGTCCGGCAGGGTGTTGCTGACGAAGGACGAGCTCCTCGACGGGCAGCTCGTCTATCAGAGCATCGGCGGACAGCAGGTCGGCAGCGTCTGGGGGCATGGCGCTTACCAGGCGCCGGACTGGTCGGCCGACTGGCTCCACCGCGAGGCCGAGGCGCTCCTCGCGATCTGGAGCCATCGAGAGCACGGCGCGCCGTTCGCGGCGCTGCCCGACGAGGCGCAGGCCGCGCTCAAGGCCCGCCTCCAGAAGACGATGCGCCACAACGGGTTCGACCCGGCGACCGGCACGCTCACGGTGTCCGACGATCGCGCGATCGCGATCGAGCAGACCGCGGCGCACTACCGCGCGCTGTTCGGCGACGAGCCGGGCCTCGCCGGCCTGCGCGAGAGCTACGCGCTGCACACGGGCGCGGTGCCCGACGAGGGGCGGCGCGACAAGCTGACGGCGTTCTTCTTCTGGACCGCGTGGGCCTGCGCCGCGGAGCGCCCCGGCACCGGCGCGAGCTACACGAACAACTGGCCTCACGAGCCGCTCATCGGCAATGTCCCCACGACGCCCAACGTGATCTGGTCGATCGTGAGCATCGTGCTGCTGCTCGCCGGGATCGGCGCCCTCGTCTGGTATCACGCGTTCCGCCGCGCCGAGGAGCCGCCCGCCCCCGCGCCGGCGCGCGATCCGCTGGGCGGGTGGGAGCTCACCCCGTCGATGCGCGCCGTCGGCAAGTACTGCGTCGTGGTCGTCGCGCTGCTCGTGCTCCAGGTCGCGCTCGGCGCGCTGACCGCGCACTACACGGTCGAGGGACACGAGGTCTTCGGGCTGCCGGTCGCGGACTACCTCCCGTACGCGGTGACGCGCACCTGGCACGTCCAGCTCGGCGTCTTCTGGATCGCGACGGCCTTCCTCGCGGCGGGGCTCTTCCTCGCGCCGGCCGTCGGCGGGCGCGAGCCGAGGGGGCAGCGGCTCGGCGTGAACGTCCTCTTCGGGGCGCTCGTCCTCGTCGTCTTCGGCTCGCTCGCCGGAGAGTGGCTGTCGGTCAAGCAGCGCTTCGCCCTCGAGATGTCCTTCTGGTTCGGACACCAGGGCTACGAGTACGTCGACCTCGGCCGCGCCTTCCAGATCGCCCTCTTCGGCGGCCTCATCCTCTGGCTCTTCCTGATGCTGCGCGCGCTCTGGCCCGCCCTCGCGCGGCGCGACCTGAGCCGGCACATCGTGCTGCTCTTCACCGGCGCGACGGTGGCGATCGGGATGTTCTACGGTGTGGGCCTGTTCTACGGCGCGAAGACGCACCTGTCGGTCATGGAGTACTGGCGCTGGTGGGTCGTGCACCTCTGGGTCGAGGGGTTCATGGAGGTCTTCGCCACGGCGGCGATCGCGTTCCTGTTCACGCGGTTCGGCCTCGTGCGGCCCGACAGCGCGGCGCGCGCCGCGATCCTGTCCACCTGCATCTTCCTCGTCTCGGGCATCCCCGGCACGTTCCACCACCTCTACTTCAGCGGCACGCCGGTCTCGGTGATGGCCGTGGGCGCGAGCTTCAGCGCGCTGGAGGTGGTGCCGCTCGTCCTCGTGGGGATGGAGGCGCACGAGACCTGGCGGATGCAGGACCGGAGCGCCTGGATGCAGGCCTATCGCTGGCCGATCCAGTTCTTCGTCGCGGTCGCGTTCTGGAACTTCGTGGGCGCGGGCGTGTTCGGATTCCTCATCAACCCGCCGATCGCGCTCTATTACATGCAGGGCCTCAACACGACGCCCGTGCACGCGCACGCCGCCCTGTTCGGGGTCTACGGGCTGCTCTCGCTCGGCCTCGTGCTCGTGATGCTCCGCCGCCTGTTCCCGCACGCCGCCTGGAGCGACGGGCGGCTCCGGGTGGCGTTCTGGGGGATGAACGGCGGGCTCGGGCTGATGATCCTCCTGAGCCTCTTGCCCATCGGGCTCGCGCAGGCGTGGGCCAGCGTCGAGCGCGGGCTCTGGTATGCGCGGAGCGCGGAGTTCCTGCAGCAGCCGGTGCTCGAGGGGCTGCGCTGGATGCGGCTCGTCGGAGACAGCCTGTTCATCGTCGGCGTGGCGGCCTTCGTGTGGTTCGTCGCGGGGCTCTTCACCCGCCGGCCGGCGAGCGCCGCCTCGGCGAGGCCCGAGGCGGCGGCGGGCGAGGCGGGCGAGATGCCCGCTCCGGTCGCGAGCCGCGCTCCGGCGGCCTGACGTCAGGCGCTGGGCGAGCCGCCGGCGGGGATGAACCGGAGCGGCAAGGCGACGGGGCCGCGGATCGTGAAGACGCGGTTATAGCGGATCTCCCCCGGGACGCGCTCGATCCGCTGGAACCGCGCGATCACGGCCTCCATCGTCGCCCGGGCCTCCAGGCGGGCCAGCGCCGCGCCGATACAGAAGTGAATGCCGTGGCCGAAAGGTAGAGCTCCCTGGGCGCCACGGTGCAAATCGAAACGATCCGGATCCTTGAACCGCTTCTCGTCCCGGTTGGCCGAGGCCAGGACCGGGAACAGCAGCGCTCCGCGCGGCACGGTCACCCCGGAGATCGCGACCTCGGTGGTCGTCATCCGGGGGATCATGTGGATCGGGCCATCGAAGCGGATCATCTCCTCGACGAAGAGCGGGATCAGGGCCGGGTCGGCGCGCAGCCGCTGCATCAGGTCGGGGTGATCCGCGAGGAACAGCAGCGAGTTACCGAGGAGGTGCGTCGTCGTCTCCAGCCCGGCGATCAGGAGGAGGAAGAGGAACTCGACGATCTCGGTGTCCGTCAACCGCTGCCCGTCGACCTCGGCGCGCACCAGATCGCTCACCGGATCGTCCGTGGGCGCGCGGCGCCGCTCCTCGATGACCGCCGTCATGTACCTTGTCAGCTCCGCGATGGTCGTCCGGACGCGCCGGGGCTGCTCCGGGTCGAGGGGCTCGGGCGTGATGGCGGCGATATCGTCGGACCACCGCCTGAAATCGGCGCGGAGCGCGTGATCGAAGCCGAGGATCTCGCCGATGGCGAACGCCGGCAGCGGGTTCGCGAGCGCGTCGACGAAGTCGACCTCGCCCACGAGGCCGTCCGCGAGCTCCGCGGCGACGGCGTGGAGGCGCGGGGCCATCCGGGCGACGGTGGCAGCCCCGAACGCGCGATGGATCAGGCCGCGCAGCCGCGTGTGCGACGGCGGGTCCAGGGCAAGCATCGAGTTGCCGAGCGGGTTGTATCCGACCCAGGGCGGCTCCAGGGTCGCCTTGAAGCCCTCGGAGGAGAAGACTTCCGGGGTCTTCAGGATGAAGAGCACGTCATCATACCGGGTCGCGAGCCACATCCCGCCGGGCTCGACCTGGCAGACCGGGCTCGCGCGTCGCATCTCGGCGTAAACCGGGTACGGATCCGCGCGGAACTCCGGGGCCAGCAAATCAATCAGAGAATTCATCGGAGCTGCCTCCCGGCCGCCCGTCCAGCGCGGGGCGCTCGGGGCTGCCATCCGAAGAGCGGACGTCTCGATCGGGGGAGCGCCGTATTGGTGTAATGCGCCGGGCCCCCCATTCAGATATGCCACGCGCCGCGCGTTCCAGGCAATAGATCATCGAGGCGAGCCGTGTCGTGTCTCCGCCGCGCGCCCCCCCCGCGCGCGCGGGGGGGCGCGCAGGGCGGCGATGACGATCTCGCGGAAGCGGCGGGCGCCCTCGTCGAGGTGCGTCCGTTCGTGCCAGACGAGCTGCATGCGGAAGACCATCCCGGGCCCCGGCGGCTCGACGATGGCGAGCGGCGCGACCTGCGCGAGCGCCTCGGCAAGGCGGCGCGGCATGCCGGCGACGAGATCGGTGCTCGCGGCGACGACGGCGGCGGCGAAGAAGGTCGGGACGGTGACGGCGATCTCGCGGCGAAGCCCGTGGGCCGCGAGCATCTCCTGGGCGGCCCGGTTGCCGATGCCGCCGCGCCCGAGCGCGACGTGGATGTCGATGTGGCGCATCGCGTTGAATCGCTCGCGCGTCAGCCGGCGGCGGGCGCACGGGTGATCGCGGTGGACGACGAAGACGCTGTCCTGCTCGAAGAGGTCGGCGGCGTGGTGGCCGGGCGGGAGCGGGTGCGCGGGCGCGATCGCCGCGTCGATCTCGCCTCCGCCGAGCCCGCCCGAGGCCTCGAGGTGGTCGACGCTGACGACGCGGAGGGCGGCGCGCGGCATCTCCGCCGCGAACGAGCGCGCGACGGCGGGCAAGCTGCAGATCTGGTCGACGTCCGAGCACGCGATCGCGAACGCGCGCGTTGTCGCCTTCGGGTCGAACGAGCGCTCCCCCTCGAGCGCCCCCGCGATCTCCCCGAAGGCCGCGCGGAGCCGCGGCGCGATCTCCAGCGCGCGGGGCGTCGGCGCGAGGCCGCGCCCGCTCCGCACGACCAGCGGATCGCCGAGCAGCGCGCGCAGCTTCGCGAGCGAGTTGCTCACCGCCGAGGGCGTGACGCGCAGCCGCCGCGCCGCGCGCGCCGCGCTCCGCTCCTCGAGCACCGCGTGGAGGACGAGCAGCAGATTGAGGTCGATCGCCGATATATTCACTGGCAGTGACGATTATCATCACGGATCATCACTGGCAATGAGCGTGAGTCGCACCCATGCTGGCCCGGACATCGAGACATCGAGGCATCGAGGCATCGAGAGGAGATTTCGGGATGACACAGCGGGATGTGCGGCGCGCGATCCTCATCGGCGGGGGCATCGCGGGCCCGGTGCTCGGGATGTTCCTGCGGCGGATCGGCGTCGAGGTGACGATCTTCGAGGCGCGGGAGGCGCCGGCGGAGCAGGAGGGCGCCTTCCTGGGCATCGCGCCGAACGGGATGAACGTGCTCGCCGATCTCGGCGTCGCGGAGGCGGTGCGGGCGCGGGGCGCGCCCTTCGTGGGGATGCGGTTCGAGAACGCGCGCGGCCGGCGCATCGGCGAGATCGACCAGCGCGAGGCGGCGCGGCGGTTCGGGGCGGGGCTCGTGATGATCCGGCGCGGCGCGCTGCACGCGGCGCTCGCGGAGGAGGCGGTCCGGCGCGGCGTCGCGATCCGGTACGGGATGCGGCTCACCGACGTCGACAGGTCGGATCCGCGCCAGGTCGCGGCGCGGTTCGGCGAGGGCGGCGAGGGCGGCGAGGCGCGCGGGGACGTGCTGATCGGGTGCGACGGGTTCCGCTCGCGCACGCGGGCGTGCGCGGTGCCCGACGCGCCGGCGCCGGGGTACACGGGGCTCATCGATTTCGGCGGGTTCGCGCGCTGCCCCGGCGCGCCGATCGAGCCGAGCTGGAGCGTGATGGTGTTTGGCCGGCGCGCGTTCTTCGGGGCGTTCGCGGCGCCGGACGGCGAGATATGGTGGTTCCACAACGGCGGGGAGCCCGAGCCGGGGAGGGGCGCGGCGCCCGGGCGGGTGCGCGAGCGCATCCTGGCGCTGCACGAGGGCGATCCTGGCTGGATCGCCGACGTGGTGCGCGCGACGCCGGAGGTGCTCGGGCCGTGGCCGCTCCACGACATCCTCACGATGCCGCGCTGGCACGACGGCCGGGTGTGCCTGATCGGGGACGCGGCGCACGCGACGACGCCGCACGCCGGCCAGGGCGCCTCGCTGGCCATGGAAGACGGGATGCTCCTCGCGAGGTGCCTCCGCGACGAGCCCGACCCGGAGCAGGCGTTCGCGGCCTTCGAGCGAGCGCGGCGGCCGCGCGTCGAGGCGATCGTCCGGCAGGCGCGGCGAATGGGCAACCGGAAGGCGGTCGCGGGGCCGGTGGCCGAGTGGCTCCGCGACAGGGCGCTGCCGCTGTTCCTGCGGCTCGGGGCGGCGGCGCAGGAGCGCGCGTATGCGTACCGGATCGACTGGGAGGCGGGGACGGCGTAGCGGGAGGCGTGGGGATGGATGCGGAGGTGGCGCGCAGTCCGAACGAGGTGGGCGGCGTGCCTCGAACCTAGCAGGTACGAGGTCGGCGACCAGCCGGAGAGAGAGGCGGGGACGAAGGTGCGAGCCGGGGGGGCCTGCTGAGCCGCTCGTGGTGGCGGTGGAGAGCCCCCTCCGTCCGGCAGCCGAGCCGCCGCGACGTGCCTCTCGAGGCGCGGCGCGGCGGAGCGACGCGGACACACGGCGCCCGCTCCGAAGTACCATCGCAGGCCTGGTGACTTCCCCCTTCCTCGAGGCGCCCAGATCAGCCTGGATTGCGAGCAACGCGCTCGCCTTTGCCCTGCGCGACCGCTTCCCGGTCAGCCCTGGCCACGCGCTCGTCGTCCCGCGCCGCCTCGTCTCGACCTGGTTCGACGCCACCGCGGAGGAGCGCGCCGCGATCTTCGAGCTCGTCGACGCGGTGAAGCGTCAGCTCGACGCCGAGCTCCAGCCGGACGGATACAACATCGGCATCAACGCGGGCGAGGCCGCGGGGCAGACCGTGATGCACCTGCACGTCCACGTGATTCCCCGCTTCCGCGGCGACGTGGACGACCCGCGCGGCGGCGTGCGCCACGTGATCCCGGGCAAGGGGAACTACCTCGCAGGAAGACCCTCGCCGCTCGCGACGGGCGGCACCGAGGACCCGTTCCTGCGGCACATCGCGCCGATCTTCGCGCGCGCGACCGACGTGGCCATCCTCGCGGCCTTCGTCCAGGAGAGCGGCCTCGACGTCCTGGAGAGCCACGTCTTCGCCGCCCTCGCGCGCGGCGCCCGCGTCCGGCTCGTCACCGGCGATTACCTCCATATCACCCAGGCCGCGGCGCTCGTCGAGCTGCTCGACTGGGCCGGCGGCAACGCCGCGCTCGCGGACGCCGGAGGCGTCCGCGGCAGCTTCGAGGCGCGCGTGGTCGAGGTCGACGCGCTGCCCGGCAAGATCCGCTCGTTCCACCCCAAGTCGTGGCGCTTCGAGGGGCCGGGCTTCGGCGCCGCGTTCGTCGGATCGAGCAACATCTCGCGCGCGGCGCTCGGCAGCGGGATCGAGTGGAACCTGCGCGTCGACCGCCACCGAGACCCGGACGCCTACCGCGCCGCCGTCGACGCCTTCGAGCGCTGGTGGTCCCGGGCCCTGCCGCTCACGGCCGACTGGGTCGAGCGCTACGCCCGCCGCGCGCGCGAGGTCCCCGCGGACCTGCCGCCCGGCGAGGAGGACGCCGAGCCGATCGAGACGCCGCCGCCGCCGCACGCCATCCAGATCGAGGCGCTCGCCGCGCTCCGGCGGAGCCGCGCGGAAGAGGGGCGCCGCCGCGCGCTCGTGGTGCTCGCCACCGGGCTGGGGAAGACGTACCTCGCGGCGCTCGATGTCGCCGCCTGGGCCGAGCACCAGGGCCGCTCGCCGCGCGTGCTCGTGCTCGCCCACCGCGAGGAGCTGCTCTTCCAGGCCGCGAAGACGTTCCGCCGCCTCCTGCAGGGCCGCGCCGCGCGCTTCGGCTGGTGCGCCGGGAGCGCGGGCGAACTCGAGGGGGACGTGGTGTTCGCCTCGGTGCAGAAGCTGTCGCGTCCCGAGCACCTCGCGCGCCTCGCCCCCGGGAGCTTCGATTACGCGATCGTGGACGAGGTCCACCACGGGACCGCGCCGACCTACCGCGCCATCCTCGACCGCCTCGATCCCGGCTTCCTGCTCGGCCTGACGGCCACGCCCGAGCGCGCCGACGGCGCTGATGTCGCGGGGCTATTCGACGATCACATCGCCTACCGGGCGGACCTCGGTACCGGCATCGAGCGGAAGCTGCTCGTCCCGTTCGCGTACTTCGGCCTCCGGGACGAGACCGATTATCGGTCCGTCACCTTCAAGAACCGACGATTCGATCCGGAAGAGCTGGAGAAGGCGATCGACACCGATCGTCGCCTCGAGCAGATGTGGCGCGCGTGGCAGGAGCACCCGGGGACGCGCACGCTCGTGTTCTGCTGCTCGATCCGGCACGCCCACCACGCGTGCGACTTCTTTGCGCGGCGAGGCGTGCGCGTCGCCGCCGTCCATTCTGGTCCGGAGTCGGCGCCGCGCGAGGAGGCGCTGGCGGACTTCGTCGCTGGAAAGATCGACGCGCTGTGTGCTGTCGATCTCTTCAACGAGGGTATCGATCTTCCAGACGTCGATCGCGTGGTGATGCTCCGTCCCACCGAGTCGCCGGTCGTCTTTCTCCAGCAGCTCGGCCGCGGACTGCGCAGGTCGGACAGCAAGGCGCAGCTCACGGTGCTCGATTTCGTGGGCAATCACCGCGTGTTTCTCGACCGCGTGCGGACGCTCGTGTCGCTCGGCTCCGAGGCCTCCGACCTGCGCGATTTCCTCGGCGGCGTCCGCGCCGCGCGCCTGCCGCCGGGATGCACGGTGGACCTGGAACTCGAGGCCAAGGACCTCTTGCTCAGCCTGCTCCCGGCGCGCGGCAAGAGCGAGGTGGAGCGCGCGTACCGGGATCTCCGCGAGGCGCGCGGCGAGCGTCCGACCGCGGGCGAGCTCTACCGGATGGGCTACCGGCCCGCCGTCTTGCGGCCGGCCCACGACGGCTGGTTCGATTTCGTGGCGGCCGAGGGCGATCTGAGCCCGCGGGAGCTCCGGGTCCTCCGCGCCGCCGGCGCGTGGCTCCGGGAAATCGAGGTCACCGCGATGAGCAAGTGTTACAAGATGGTCACCCTCGAGGCGCTGCTCGAGGCCGGCGCGCTCTTCGACGGGATGCCGGTCGTCGAGCTCGCGCGCAGGAGCCACTCGATTCTCGCTCGCTCTCCGGAGCTCTTCCGCGACCTCGACGAGGTGACCGAGCTGGGCGCCAGCCGACCGTTCGACCCGGGACGATTCGTCGGCTACTGGACCGCCAACCCCATCGCGGCGTGGACGGGGGAGCGCCGCCGCCGCTGGTTCGCGCTCGACGGCGATCGCTTCGTCTCGAAGCTCTCGTGTCCTCCCGGCGACGAGGAGGCCTTCGCCGCGATGACCCGGGAGCTCGTCGACTACCGGCTCGCCATGTACCGCGCACGTCGCCGGGAGGACGTCTCCGGCGCGTCGTTCTCGACCAAGGTGACGTGGAACCAGCGCGACCCCATCCTCAAGCTGCCCTCGCGGAAAGCTCGCCCCGATCTGCCTTCGGGAGACACCGATGTCCGCCTTGCGGACGGCGAGGTGTGGCGCTTTCGCTTCATGAAGGAGTTCTGCAACGTCGCCCACCGCGTGGGCTCGCAGCGCAACGAGCTCCCGGATCTCCTGCGCGGCTGGTTTGGCCCCGCCGCCGGCCACCCCGGAACGGCGTTCCACGTCCGCTTCGCGCGTTCACCCGACGGCCTCTGGGCCGAGCCGGAGAGCCCTGAAGTAGCCTCCGGGGTGCCGCGCGGCCGGCTCGTCGCTTTCCCCGATCTGCGCGCGGCGGCCGGCGCCGCCGGCGCGCCGGCGGAGCTCTCGCCCGGGGCCGAGACCGTGATGTTACCCGTCGCGGCGCGCGGCGAGGGGCTCTTCGCCGTGCGCGCGGCGGGCGATTCCATGGATGGCGGGAGGCGTCCCGTCCGCGACGGAGACTGGCTGATCCTGCGGTTTGCGCGAGGCGCATCGGTCGAGGCGATCGACGGCAAGGTGGCGCTGGTGCAGATCCCCGATCGCGATCTCGGGTTTGCTTATCAGATCAAGCGGATCGCGCGCGACGGGTCGCGGTGGTGGCTCCGCTCGGACAATCCCGACGGGCCGTCGTTCGAGGCGACCGCCGAGACGGTGCCCATCGCGAGCCTGGTCGAGGTGATCCGCCCCGAGGACCTCGGCCCGCCCCTCGGCGAGCGCCTCGAGGACGACAGCGCTGCTGCCCGCGCGTTCGGTTTGGAGGAGTTCCCGCGGACCGGCCGAGTCGGCGGTCACCTCTTCTTCTGCCTGGAAGCTCCCGGGGCGCTCGTCGCGCCCGACCGCATTCGAGCGCCTGTCTCCTTGCAGGAGCGCCGCCCCGGAGAGACCGCCTTCGTCCTCGTGCGGCTGCCCGGGGAGTCCGCCTGGCGATACCTGGGGGTGGCCCGTTATCTCGAGGACGAGGGGCTCTGGGCCTGTCCGGGGATCGATCACGCAGCCTACCGCGCCCTGGGCTCGGGCCGCGGGGTGTCCCGAACGCCGCCTGCCGGGGCCCGCGAACGCGCTCGGGCGCTCGTCGAGGAGCTGCTCCGCCGGCCCGGCGCGGGCGCGATGGTGGAGCGGCACGGCAAGCGATGCCGGATCGTCGGTCGGACCGAAGCGGGTGGGCTGCGCATCGACGGTGGTCCGGGCGGCTTCGAGGAGCGGGCGGTGTCGCTGACCGATCTCGCCTGGGTGCTCG
The DNA here is from genome assembly GCF_051524405.1 of Sorangium sp. So ce119. Classification (NCBI taxonomy): domain Bacteria; kingdom Pseudomonadati; phylum Myxococcota; order Polyangiales; family Polyangiaceae; genus Sorangium; species Sorangium sp. So ce119. The sequence continues at coordinate 3,558,284 of NZ_CP150310.1, forward strand.
TCGCCCGCGATGATGTGAAGAAGAGCGGAGGCTTGCTGGACGAGCAACGGGTCAACCGTCTGCGCTATCTGGAAGGGACGCCGAGGGCGGCGACCCAATGGATCGATACGGGATGGGCGCTTGTGCTCGCGGCGGAAGCCGACGCGATGGGGGCGGCTTGATGGGTCGAGAGCGACCTGGCGGCGCTGCCGGTCTGGACAGGTCGTCCCCGGAGCGCCCGGCGTAGAGGCCACCCCTTCGGAGCGGCCTGCCCACCATCGGTGATACCCTGGGGTCTTCTTGAACTCTTCCGCGAGCGTCGAAGCGTGTAGCGTATCCGCCGCGAAGACGATGGTGGGACCATACTGGTCTTTCTTCTGGAGATAGCGCTCGACGTTCAACCGGTTGCGCCCTGCGTGCTTGGCGAGACTGTAGTGGCCATGGCTCGTCAAGGCGCGTCGAGGGACCGCGCCAGCAACTGCTCGATCTGTGCAGTTACGCACTATGTACCAGATTTCACACGGCGCGTGCTCCGAAGTACGCCTGGGTCGGCGCGTGGACCACCACCGGGATCCGGACCCCCTACCGGACCGTCGTCGACGCAGCGGGTCGAGGCGCGTCAGTCCTTGTCGTCGGACTGGGCGACATTGTCCGGCACGCCGAGGGCGACCGGGCCCATCCCTTTGCCCTTGAACCGGTTGTGCCAGAGGCTCTGACCGGTGAGCGAGAAGCATTCGATCTCGCCCTGCTTGCCGACGAAGAGCCGGTCTCCTTCCAGGAGGAGCGTGGCGCGACCCCCCACGGCGGTCTTTGCCTCCCAGAGCAGCTCGCCCGTCGGGTAACGCAGGCAGGCGATGCTGCTGAAGGTCGCCGAGTAGATCGCCGTGGGCGTGATCAGGAGCGCGGTGGACGAGTGTACCATCCCGTCCTGCTTGTGCTCCCAGAGCACGCGCCCGGTGGCCGGATCCACGCCGAAGATCTGATCCAGGAACGCCGCCACCAACACCGGCTTCGCCGTGGTCGTCCGGTACTCGCTCATTCGTCGCCTCCCTTCCTGAAGGAACGCAGCGTAGCATCAGCGCGGCGGCGGGCGGCAAGCTGTGAGCACGCGCGGCGGCGCGCCGGGACACGGCGCGCGAAGGCTCATGGAGGTACCCTGAGCTCCCTTCTCCCTCAGGTCCATGAACAACCCTCCTCCGCTGTCGCGCCTCAGGCCCTCTTGCGCGCGGGCGGGATCAGGTACCCGCAGCTCCGGCCGAACCACCGCAGCACGTCGAGCGACGACACGATGCCGACGACCTTGCCGTCGTCCGAGGTGACAGGCAGCCGGTGCACGCCCTCGTAGGCCATGAGCGACGCGGCCTGGCGGATGCTCGCGCTCTCGTGCAGCTGCACCACGACGGGCGTCATCACGTCGCGCGCGGTGGTCTTGACCGGCTCGTACACGTGAAAGCCCTGCTCGATGTCGAGCGGCGCGACGTCGTCCGGCCGCAGCATGAGCCGCTCCGACTCCTCCGTGTCGCCGCGCTCCTGCGCTGCCCGGAGCACGTCGGCCCGGGACACCATGCCGACCGGCTTGCCCTCCGCGTCGACGACCGGCATCCCGCTGATCCCGTGGCGCACGAGCGAGGTCGTGATCTCGTCGACGGTGACCTCCGGCCGGACGCAGATGACATTCCTGGTCATGATGTCGGCGAGCGGCGTCTCCGGATCCAGCGGCCCGCCCGCGCCGCGCAGCGGATCCTCGCGCTCCACGCCCCGGCTCGCCGGGCCGGTATGACAGACGACGGACGTCGTGCGCGCGGTCGCGTCGAAATGCAACGCGTGGAAGCGAGGGCACGACTCACACTCAGGCACGGTGGCCGAGCGCTCCTTCACAGGACAGTAGACGGTCGCCACGACCGACTCCTCGCCGTCCTCTCCGAGGATGCGCGCGCTGCGGATCGTGTGGTGCGGGATGGGGTGCTCTCCATGGATCGGTCCAGGGCTCGTCATCGTCGTCTCTCCGGTTGCCCCGGCGTCCTTCGCCCGAGGCCCGTCATGCGTTGAGCACCGACCGTGCCATGCGTCGCCGCGGCGTCGCCCGCTCCGGCGCGCGCGCGCCGGCCGGGAGCGATGCGACAACGCCGGTGCGCCACGTCTGCGCCCGCGCGCGCCGTTTGCGCTGCGACGAAGGAGATGCAGGCGCGCCCGCCTCGCGCGGAGCCCGCTCCCGGCGCCTGCGCCAGGGCCTCACGCCGGGCCGCGCGGGGCGCCCTGGCGGCGCCCCGTGAGCAACCCGCCCGCGGCGCCGCGCGAAGCGCCCGACTCCGGTTGCATGGCACGGGGCGTGCGAGCGCGTGCTGGGCAGGGCGGGTCCACCCGCCGGTGCGGCCTCGCGAGGAGGCTGAGGAGGCTGTCATGTCGAGCGCGAGCGCAGCGAGTCGGTTCATCATCGTCGTGGGGGTCGACTTCTCGGAGCTGAGCAACCGTGCGCTGGATCAGGCGCTCGAGTCCGCTTGTTGCCGCGAGGACGCCGAGGTGCACGCGGTCTACGTCGAGCCCGAGAGCTGGATCGGCGTCGGGATCGCGAGGGTGCCCGCCGCGGCCACCAGGCCCGACGTGGCGCTCCAGCAGCTCCAGCAGCGCGCGAGCGAGCGCGTGCGCGCCATGGGCGGCAAGCTCGACGGCAAGCGGCTGAAGCGCGTCGTCGTCCACTTCCGCCGGGGTGCCGCCGCCGAGAACATCGCCCAGCTCGCCGCCGACCTCGACGCCGACCTCGTCGTCGTCGGCTCGCACGGCCATCGCGGGCTCGAGCGGCTGCTCCTCGGCTCGGTCGCCGAGCGCGTCTCCAGGCTCGCTCGCTGCCCGGTGTGGATCATGCGGCCGAAGGAGCACGCGACCGCGGGCCGGGTCCCCGAGATCGAGCCGCCGTGCCCGGAGTGCGTGAAGCACCGGGAAGAGACCGGCGGCGCGGCGCTCTGGTGCGCGCGCCACTCGGAGCACCACGTGCGCCCGCACCGCTACTCCTACGCGACCAACGGGGTCTACGCGGCGTCGAGCGCGGCTTATCAGGCGACGCCCGAGTGATGAGATCGCGAGGCGAGCTCGACCGGACTGAGCACCTGCCGCGCAGCGCGCCTGGAGCTGAAACGGAAACGGAAACCGAAACAGCGCGCCAGGCGTCGGCCTGGCAGACAGGCCTGAAGCCTGAGCGCCGAGCGTCGCTGCTCCTGCGTGCTGTCTCGTAGCTCCTGGCTCCTGATATCCATTCCCGCGGATCTTCCCGCGGATCTTCCCGCGGATCTTCCCGCGGATCGCCCGGCTGATCACGAGCGCGCTGTCCTGCCGCGTATTGACGTAGGGGCACGCGCGAGGGATATACCGTGCCATGAAGCGGTCTTGCATCGTCCTGGCAGCCGGCGTGTTGTCCCTCTCCGCGTCCGCGATGGCGCAGCCGGTGAAGGTGTTCGTCCTCGCGGGACAGTCGAACATGGTCGGCTTCGGGGTGGGGGCCGATCTCCCGGTCGAGCTCCGGAGCCAGCCGGACATCTGGTACGACCACTTCAACCCCGACGCGCGCCAGGGAGGACCGTATGCCGCGGCGACGAGCACCGACTGGGGTCCACTCGAGCCGAAGGGCGAAGCCCGCCGCTACGGGCCCGAGATCACGTTCGGCCGCGCGATCGCCGCGGCGTACCCCGAGCACCGGATCGCGATCGTCAAGGTGTCGCAGGGGGGCACGAACCTCGTCGACCACTGGGGGCGAGGGCTCCCGCCCGACCCCGAGTCGCTCTACAAATCGCAGCTCTACCACGCGCTCCTCGGCAAGCTGGACTCGGCGACGTACGCCGACGATCGCGCGCTCGAGTACCCGGAGGAGGTGACGCGGCTCGACAACGCCCTGGCGCGGCTCGAGTCGGAGGGGCATGAGGTCGAGATCGCCGCGCTCGTCTGGATGCAGGGGGAGAACGAGGCGGGGTGGTCGGCCGCGTTCCGGTACGGCGACGCGCTGCGCGCCTTCATCGCGGCGGTCCGCGGGGACCTCGGCGTCCCCGATCTGCCCGTCGTGCTCGGCCGGGTCAGCGACAACCTCTACCCCGCGAACGGCGGGCCGATCGCCGTCGGCAGGGAGGCGAACATCGACGCCGTACGCGCCGCGCAGGTGACCGTGGCCGAGGAGGATCCCCGGGTCGCGTGGGTCGATACGGATGACTTCGCCCCGCGGTCGCCCGACGACACGTACCATTTCGATTCCGCCGCCTACCAGGTCCTCGGACAGCGCTTCGCCGATGCCTACATCGCGCTGGCCAGCGCGGAGGGCTCGTCGAGCGCGTCCTCGGCGACCGGCGCCGGGAGCGCGGGCGCGGCGGGAGGGGACGCCACGACCGGGTCGAGCGGGAGCGCGGGGGTCGGCTCCAGCGCGACCGGGGGCGGCTCCGGAGCGACCGGGAGCTCCTCGGCCGCCACGGGCGGCGCGGGGAGCGCGGGCGCGGACGGAGGGGGCGTCACGGTGGGATCGAGCGGAGCCACCGCGACCACGGGCACGGGCAGCGCCGGGAGCGCGGCCGGATCGAGCGGGGCCGCGCCGGTGGGCGCGGGCTCAAGCGACGGGTGCGGCTGCGGGATGGCCGGCGGCGGGGGCCCCGGAGCGACGGCGGCGGCGGTCGGGCTGGCCGCGCTCGCGGGCCTGCGTCGCCGCCGCCCTCGCGGGCGGCAGGCCGGATGACGCGTCACGGGGATGACGCACGGGAGATGAGGCACGGGAGACGGCGCCGCAGAGGTCCTCGTGACGCCGCACGAGCCTCTGCGGGCGCTCATCGTCGCTGGCTCACTCCGGCCAGCAGCTACCGAGGTCGCACATGTAGCCTTCGCGGCAGTCGCTCGACGTGGTGCACGTGGTGAAGCAGAAGGCGTCGCCCTCCGCGGTCGCCACCTCGCACACGGAGCCGTCGGCGCAGTCGTTGACCGTCGGATCACAACCGCTCGTGCAGTAGCCGCCGGGCCAGTCGCTGAGAGCCTCGCTGATGCAGAAGAGGCCGGCGCAATCGGTGTCGGCGGTGCACGCTTCACCGTTGGCGCCCTCGCCGGGCGGCGGGCCGCAGCGGCCCGAGACCGTATTGCAGGTGGCGCCCTCCAGCGTGCACTGCGCATCGCTGGTGCAGGCCGGCCAGCAGGTGTTGTCCTCCAGGCACGTGTAGCCGTCGCGGCAGTCGCTCGACGTGGTGCACTCGATCAAGCAGAGGCCGATGGGGTCGCAGATACCGCCGTTGCAGTCGCTGTCCGCCGTGCATTCGCCCGTGCAGAAGCCGCCGGGCCAGCCGAAGTCGATCTCGGTGGCGCAGGTGGCGCTGGCGCACTCGCTGTCCGACGAGCAAGACGCGCCGTCGGCGCTCCCGTCCGACGGCGCGTCGCAGAAGCCTGACACCTCGTTGCAGACGCCCACCTCCGCGCACTGCGCGTCGCTGGTGCAGTCCGGCTGACAGAACCCGTTGAAGCACCCATAGGCGTCGCGGCAATCGCTCGATTCCGTGCACGCGGACAGACAGAAGCCGACGCCGTCCGGCGTGAACCCGCAGGAGCCGCCGCCGGCACAGTCGCTGTCCGCCGCGCATTCGCCCGTGCAGTAGCCGGCAGGCCAGCCGTAGATCTCCTGGATGCAGACCGCGCCCTCGCACGCGGCATCCGCCGAGCAGGAAGCGCCGTCGGCGCCGAGCTCGCCGCCGCCCCCGCCGCCGTCGCCGCCGGTGCCCGTGGTGGCGGTGGTGGTGGCGGTGGTGGAGGTGACGCTGCCGCCGCCGTCGCCGCCGTCGCCGCCGGTGCCCGTGGTGGCGGTGGTGGTGGAGGTGACGCTGCCGCCGCCGTCGCCGCCGGTGCCCGTGGTGGCGGTGGTGGTGGAGGTGACGCTGCCGCCACCGTCGCCGCCGGTGCCCGTGGTGGCGGAGGTCGTGCTGGCCGTTGTGCCGCCGCCGTCGCCGCCGGTACCCGTGGTGGCGGAGGTCGTGCTGGCCGTTGTGCCGCCGCCGTCGCCGCCGGTGCCCGTGGTGGCGGCGGTGGTGGTGCCGCCGCCGTCGCCGCCGGTGCCCGTGGTGGCGGCGGTGGTGGTGCCGCCGCCGTCGCCGCCGGTGCCCGTGGTGGCGCCGCCCTCACCGCCAGCGCCGCCGGTGCCCGTGGTGGCGCCGCCCTCACCGCCCTCGCCGCCGCCCGTGGTGGCGCCGCCCTCACCGCCCTCGCCGCCGCCCGTCGTGCCGCCGCCGTCGCCGCCGGTACCGGTCGTGGTGCTCGTCGTCGTGGTGCCGCCGCCCGCGCCGCCTCCTCCGGTCCCGGGGGGGGTCGTCACGTCGTCATCGCCGCACGCCGCGGTCGTCAACAGACTCAGCGCAAAGAGGTATACCAAAGATCGCATCTTCATCCGCAGCTCTCCAGCCGATGAGGGTCAAGTGACGCAGCGCCGTCGCTCGGAGGTGTCCAGCGCCGCCGCGTGGTCCACGCGCGCGCACATCTTCTGCCGAAACCGCACCGAAGCCAACGCTTCTTTATGCCCTCTCGGCTCTTTTGCGCAGGGAGCGACCGCGCATTCCGCGCCCGACCGCCAGCGCTCGCCCTTTCGCGGGCAACGAGAACGCAAACCGCAGCTTTCCGACGGTCGCCGGCGCATTGCCGCGCTCGCTCCAGGTGTCGCGCTCTCTCCGCGATAACGGATGACTCATTGCGGGTCGCAAGGTCCTTTTCTCCGCCCATCACACGAGTCCGCTTGAATCCCGCGCGCTCCTCCCGAGCGCGCGCCTCTCCCCGTTTCCAGATCGTTTCCACGGCACCGCACCGGCCCCCCCGAGCGCCCCCGCGCCGCGCCCGGCGCACGAGCGTGCCTCTCTCGTGCGGGCCTCGCGCAGCCTCGATCGCGGGCCACACACACACTTGCCCGCGCCACCCGCCAGCGCGCTGTCGCTGCGCTGAATACCCTCCTGCGCTCACCTGGCCCGACCCGGGCGGCGACGCACTTCGCGGCTGTCGGACGAAGGCAGCTTGGATGATTGACCGGTCTCTCGGCGGACTGGTATAGGTAGCTGTTTTCTTTTGACCGAATTTTACAGCCACAGTCGAGGCGAGAGACGGTCGAGCGCGGTGTGCGCAGGTGGAGGGTACCTGGGGCTTTCGGCGCCAGCGACGCCGCTTGCCCCTGCCAGCCTCGCGGCGGCGCGCTGCGCCTCGGCGCGACCCTCTCTCGCTTCGGCCAGAGGATGAGGAGACCACGATGCGTGTCAGACACGTGATGGCCACAGCAGCTCTCGCCGGTTGGTTCGCGGCCTGCGCCAGCTCGAAGGGGGGTGAGCCCGTGGAGCCGGTGTACGCGACGGTCTGCGAGGCGCGCTGTGCCTGCGAGGACTGCTCCGGGGACAAGGATGGCCTGTGCGAGGCCGAGCAGGAGGCCCTCGCGGAGAGGGCCGAGCAGCGCTGCCAGGACGAGCACACGGCGTACATCGGGTGCGTCCGCCTGGAGGGCCGGTGCGAGGACGGTCATCACGTGGCCGAGGTGTGCGACGAGGCGGAGGCGGCCCTCCTGGGCTGCCTCGATCCGGACGATGAAGAACGCTGTTCCACCGCGGGCGACGGCACCTGCGATGAGCCGGAGGGCACCGGCGGCTGTCCGGCCGGGACCGACCCCGACGACTGCCGCTCTTTCTGCCCGTACACCGGCAACGGCGTCTGCGACGAGCCCGGGAACACCGGCCTCTGCCCGGCCGGCACCGACGTCGAGGACTGCGAGCTCCCGCGGTGCGATCACGTGATGGACGGGACCTGCGATGAGCCCGAGGGCACGAGTCGCTGCCCGGAGGGGACGGACGTCGACGACTGCGCGGCGCCGACCTGCGCCGACACGAACGACGGCGCCTGCGACGAGCCCGAGGGCACCGGTCAGTGCGCGGAGGGGACGGACGTCGACGACTGCGCGGTGGCGCCGTGCCTCACCACGAACGACGGCGAGTGCGACGAGCCCGAGGGCAACGGGAGCTGCGCCGACGGCACCGACGTCAACGACTGCAACGACCTCGGCACCTGCGACAACCTCCGCTCCTGCGGCAACGAGACGTCCGGGTGCGTCGCGTGCGCGAACGAGGGGAGCTGCGCCGACGAGCTCGCGGCGTGCGTCAGCGACGACGAGTGCATCTACTTCAGGCAGTGCGCCGTGACCTGCGCGAAGGGCGATGCGGCCTGCCTGAGCGCGTGCGAGAGCCAGCGCCCCGCCGGAGCTGCCCTGTACCGGCTCTACGACAGGTGCGTCCACTGCAGCGAGTGCCGTATCTCGTGCAACAAGAGCGGCATCTTCGGGTGCTGATCCTCGGCGGCGCCCGGCGCTCCTCGCCTGCAGGCGCGCGGGGCCAGGGGCGCGGGTGCGCGCCGGCGGGCCCGTTCTGGTAGCATCGCGCCGCTTGCCGGAGCTCCCTCTCTCCCCAGCCGATCTCCACGCCGTCCTCGAGCCGCTCCACAGCGCCCGCCCGCTGCCCGCGCGCGCCTACTGGGACGAGGACGTCTTCGCCTTCGAGCAGGCCGAGATCTTCGGGCGCTCGTGGCTCTGCGTCGGGCGGGAGGACGAGATCGCCCGGCCCGGAGAGTGGCTGCTCGCGCCGCTGACGCCGGCGGGGGTGCTCGTCGTCCGCGGCGCCGATCTGGAGATCCGCGCGTTCCACAACGTCTGCCGCCACCGCGCGGCGACGCTGCTGGAGGGCGCGTGCGGCCGGGTCGATCGCGTCGCGTGCCCTTATCACGGCTGGACCTACGAGCTCTCCGGCGCCCTGCGCGCCGCGCCGCACGCGCCCCCCGGCTTCGACCGCGGCGCGCACGGGCTGCTCGGCGCGCGGGCGGGCGCCCTCTTCGGCTTCCTGTTCGTGACGCTCGACCCGGACGCGCCGGCGCTCGAGCGCGCGCTCGGCGAGGCGCCGCCGTGGCTCGCGCGCCCCGAGCTGCGCTCGCTCCGGCGGGGCCGGCGGGTGGAGTACGAGGTCGCCGCGAACTGGAAGCTCTGCGTCGAGAACTTCCAGGAGTCCCACCACTTCCCGCGCGTGCACCCCGGGCTGGAGCGGCTCACCCCGTGCGACGACGCGGTCTCGTGGGGCAGGGGCGGCCCGTGGCTCGGCGGGATCATGGACCTCGCGCCCGGCGCCGATACGGTGTCGACCACCGCGGCGCGCGGCGCGCGGCCGCTCGTCGTCGCCGAGGCGGAGCGGCGGCGCGTGCGCGACGCGATGCTCTTCCCGGGCCTGCTCACGAGCCTCCAGCCCGATTACCTGCTCACCTACCGGCTCACCCCGCGCGCGCCGGACCGGACCCTCGTGGTCGCCGATACGCACTTCCACCCGGCGGCGTTCTCCCCCGGCTTCGATCCGGGCGACGTGTTCACGTTCTGGGACACCGTGAACCGCGAAGACCGCGCGATCTGCGAGCGCCAGCAGCGCGGGGTGCGCGCGCCGGGGTACGCCCCGTCGGCGTACGCCACGGTGGAGGACGGCGTGCACGCCTTCGACGGCATGGTCGCGCGCAGGTACCTCTCGGCCCTCGGCGCGAGGACGGCATGACCAAGCTCTGCGGCCTGTGGGGCCGGCCCTACATCGACCTCTCGCCGCTGATCGACACGTCCTGCTTCGCGGAGCTCGATCGCGAGATCGTGCTCGGGCTCTGCCGCGTCGAGCCCTCGTACACCGGCGGCAGCCTGAAATGGATGGGCGTCGTCGCGCCCTGGGTGCAGGAGGACCCGTACGTGGACTACGGGCACGTGATCGGCGGCTTCTCGCGCGAGGAGTTCCGCGAGTTCGTCGCGCTCGCCGACGACCCGTCGGCCTTCGATCTCGACCGGCAGCGTGAGTACACGTTCGGTGACGAGACCGAACACCCGCTGACGCGGGCGCAGATGCTGTACCTCAAGTACCGTTACGGCGTCTATTTCCCGTGGAAGGTCTGTTATCACCTCCTCGAGAACGACCGCTGGGAAGACAAGCACTCGGGCGCTGGCAAGGACTTCTCCGAGGAGGCGAGGGCGGTGTTTCCCCGCACGGTGGCGTTCATCCGGAGCTTGCCTTTCGTCGAGATCGGGCGGTGTGTCCTCTTCGGTCTGGAGGCGAACGACCACGCGCCCGCGCACCGCGACGCCGAGCCGGGGAGCGCGCTCGGGGCGGCGCAGTCGATCTCGTTCGCGCCGCGCGGCGGCAAGCGGTTCTATCTCTGCGACAGGGAGGGGGAGGAGCGCACGATCGTGCGCGCGCCCATCTACTGGTTCAACGACATGGACTACCACGGCGTGGAGCCGGACCCGTTCTTCCGGTACTCGATCCGCGTGGACGGCGTGTTCGAGCCCGAGTTCGTGAGGCGGCTCCAGCGGCTCCACCGGCGGTAGGGGGAGCACCCGACCGGGAGCACCCGACCCGGGTTGAGTCGGGTAGAGCCGACCCGGGTTGAGTAGAGCCGACCCGGGTTGAGTAGAGCCGACCCGGGTTGAGTAGAGCCGACCCGGGTTGGGTCGCCGGGTAGAGCAGTAGAGCCGACCCGGGTTGGGTCGCCGGGTAGAGCAGTAGAGCCGACCCGGGTTGGGTCGGCTGGGACGCAGCGCCTACGTCGTAAGGACGACGTCGTTCACGCTGGCGCTGTGAAATGTGCACATCCACCATGTTCCGGCCGGGAATACAGCGGTGCGTACACCGGCGCGCCATCGCTCGAGCGCGGCGCGGTACGACGTACGAAATGTCCGCACAGCGGCAGCAGCGATTCGCCACGCGCGACCCTGCTGACGGCCAACCGCGAACGTCGGATTGCGATCGCGCAGCGCTTCGGAGCTCGTCGCTCGCTCGTAGGGGGAAATCGCGCTGACTCGTTTGACGCCCACGAAGCGGAGCCCTTGACGTCGTGCCTCCGCATGGATCTGCGCTTCGAGTCGTCCGAGCTCGGCCGCCACTTCACAGCGAAAACTCTCCGCGCCGGCCTGTTCATAGACCGGCGGCAGCGCGAGCGAGAGTGTCACGCTCTTCGGCCACTGGGGATTGTCCGGGTCGAGATACGCCGAGGGCCGCGCCGCGTGCAGCACGCCGCGACCGAGCTCGCCCACATCGACCTTGGCGCCGGGCCACTCTGAGGCATGTGGGACGAGGCCAGCGGCCACCGGGTTCGCCAGGACGTAGGCGGTCTTCTCGACCACCGCCGCGCGCGTGAGGAGCCGCACGACGCTCGTGGCTTCATGATCCCATACCGGGCCCTCCCACTTGCGGAGCACCTTTGTGCCCAGCGCTACGATGCGGTGGAAGAATTGCAAGAATCGCGGCAAGACGCCCTTCGTGTCGGTTACGACGAGGTGCAGATGCGATGACATCGCGCAGAGCGCATGCACTTCGATGCTGTATCGACGAGCGGAGACGGCGAGGGCGTAGACGAGGAGCTGGGTGATGGTGGCGTCGGGGCGGAAGAGGAGGTGCCGGCGCAGGACGCGACGGGTAATCATATAGGTGGCGCCGGGGATGACCTCGCGAGGCTGGCTCATGGCCAGCATGCATCAACAAACTCTATGCCGGCGGCGTTGCTCGATGATTTTGACGATTCGTTTCGTGCCGGGGGTGGCGGCCGCCACCTTGCCCGTCAGGTCCGCCACCCCAAGCAGCGCGCCACCACTGCCGCGCGCTACCACTTCCGGCCGCCTCAACCTGAGTGGCGGCCGCCTCAACCTGCGGCCGCCTCAACCTGGGTGGGGTCGGCTCAACCTGGGTGGGGTCGACCGGGTGGGGTCGACCCCTCAACCTGGGTGGGGTCGGCTCAACCTGGGTGGGGTCGACCACAGCGCAGCGAGCACAACCTGGGTGGGGTCGGCTCAACCTGGGCGGGGTCGACCACAGCGCAGCGAGCACGGCCATGCCGGCGCGCCCCGCGATCGACGTCGCCGGTCGCATCGTGCTTGCCGCCGCATGTGCCCGCCTTCAGAAGGAATGGCCCTGCCGCGAGGCCCGTCGAATGACCCACGAGATGTGCATCACCCCCTCCGACACCAAGGCCCCCACCGAGCCGGAGCTCGCCCTGCGCGCGAGCGAGGACCGCTTCGCCTCGTTCTACGCCGGCTGCCCCGTCGCGCTCTTCACGACCACGCCCGAGGGCCGCTTCATCGACGCGAACCGCGCGTTCGCGCGCCTCCTCGGCTACGCGGACCAGACGCTGTTCCTCGACCTGCCCGTCCCGAGCTTCTACGCCGACCCGCGCCGGCGGCAGGAGATCATGGGCATCCTCGACCGCGACGGCGCCGTCCACGGCCACGAGGTCGAGTTCGTGCGCCTCGACGGCACGCGCGTTTGGGTCAGCATCAGCGCGCGCGCCATCCGCGACGCGACCGGGCGCGTCGCGCGCTACGAGGGCGCGCTGGAGGACGTGACGCCGCGCCGGACGGCGCAGGACATGCTGCGCCTCAGCGACCAGCGCTTCCACCTGCTCTCCAAGGCCACGAACGACACCCTCTGGGACTGGGACTTCACCACCGGCGCGATCTGGTGGAACGAGAACTTCGAGCGAACGTTCGGCTACCCGCTCGACCAGATCGAGCCGGGCGTCGAGAGCTGGACGCGCCGCATTCACCCGGACGACGTCGAGCGCGTCTCCCGCAGCATCCACGACACCATCGACGGCGTCGCGACGACGTGGAGCGACGAATACCGCTTCCGCCGCGCCGACGGCGAGTACGCGTACATCTACGATCGCGGCCTCGTGCTGCGCGACGCGGGCGGGAAGGCCGTCCGCATGCTCGGCTCGATGATGGACGCCTCCCTGCAGCGCCGGCAGCAGATCCTCCTGGCGTGGCAGCGCAAGGTGCTCGAGAAGATCGCCCTTCACGAGAGCCTCGAGGACACGCTCGACGCGCTGTGCCGCGACGCCGAGGAGCACTCGGCGGGCCGCCGCTTCAGCGTCCTGCTCGCGAGCGACGACGGTCGCCTCCTGCTCCACGGCGCGGCGCCGAGCCTGCCGGAGACCTACAACAAGGCCGTGCACGGGCTGGTCATCGGCCCGAGCGCCGGATCGTGCGGCACCGCCGCCCATCGCCGCGCGCCGGTCGTCGTGGAGGACATCGCGACCGACCCGCTCTGGGCCGACTTCCGCCACCTCGCCTTGCCGCTCGGGCTCCGCGCCTGCTGGTCCACGCCGATCGTCTCCTCCAGGGGCGAGGTGCTCGGCACCTGGGCCGTGTACAGGTCGACCCCCGGCGCGCCGACGGCCGCCGACGAGGAGGTCGTCCGCGTCGCGACGCGCCTCGCCGCCCTCGCCATCGAGCGCGCCCGCGCGGAGCGCGCGCTCCAGGAGAAGGAGGAGCGCCTCCGCGCGGCGCTCGACGCCTCGGCGACCGGCACGTTCCGCTGGGACCCGGCCACCAGCGCGCTCGACTGGGACGAGAACCTCGATCGGCTCTTCGGCCTGCCGCCGGGCAAGACCGCGCGCCACATCGACCAGTTCACGAGCCTCGTCCACCCCGACGACCGGGAGCGCGTCCTCGCCGCGCTCGAGCGCTGCGTGCGCGAGGGCGCCGACTTCGACCTGGAGTTCCGCGTGGTGTGGCCCGACGGCAGCGTCCACTGGCTCCTCGATCGCGGCCGCATGCTCCGCGACGCCGAGGGCGGGCTGCGCTACATGACCGGCGCGTGCACCGACGTCACGGTGCGCATGAACGCGGAGGTCGCGCTCCGCCAGCGCGCGGACGAGCTCGCGAGGCTCACGGAGGCGCTGCAGCGCACGAACCGCGAGCTCGATCAGTTCGCCTACATCACGTCGCACGACCTCAAGGCGCCGCTGCGCGGCATCGCGAACCTGTCGCAGTGGATCGAGGACGACGTGGGCGAGCACCTCACCGACGAGTCGAGGCGGAACCTGGAGCTCCTGCGCAACCGCGTGCAGCGCATGGACGCTCTCATCGACGCCATCCTCGCGTACTCACGCATCGGGCGCGTCCGGGTGCCCACCGAGGTCGTCGCGGTGGGGCCGCTCATCGAGGAGGTCGCGGACCTCCTCTCGCCGCCGGAGGGCTTCCGCGTCGAGGTCGACGGTCCGCTGCCCACCATCGTGACGGAGCGGGCGCTGCTCCAGCAGGTCTTCATGAACCTCCTCGGCAACGCCATCAATCACCACCACGACAAGCCCAGCGGCCGCGTCGTCGTCTCCTGCGCGGACGCCGGCTCGCGCTGGCGCTTCACGGTGGCGGACAACGGACCCGGCATCGCGCCGCGCTACCACGAGAAGGTGTTCGTCATCTTCCAGACGCTGGAGGCGCGGAGCGTATCGGGCGGCACCGGGATCGGGCTCGCGCTCGTGAAGAAGATCGTGGAGAGCAGCGGCGGCGCTGTCGCGCTCGACTCCGACGTCGGGCGCGGCGCGACCTTCACGTTCACCTGGCCCAAGGCATAGGCGCGGCGCTGCCGGGCGGTCCGTCAGGGCGCGGCCGCCGCCGGCTCGGCGGGCGGGGTCGCGGCCGGCGGAGCCGCGGCGGTCGCCGGCTCGGCGGGCGGGGTGGCGTCGGGTGGGGGCGCGAGGAGCGCCGGCGCAGGGGCTCCGCTCACCACGAGGTGGATGAACTGCAGCTTCGCCACGGCGACGCGCGGGAGCACGAACGGGTAGAAGTCGTGCTGGCCCATGCTGCGCGACATCTCGTTGAGCACGGCGGTCAGCTCCACCCACGCGTTGACGAAGCCGAGGAAGCTCTTGCCGCCCGGGTCGTCCGGTCGCCAGAGCGCGTCGGTGCCCCAGGGCTCGACGTCGAGCTCCACCTCGTCGGCGTCGATGCCGAAGCTGAGCGCGGTGTCCACGGTGTCGACCATGTGGAGGTAGTGGGCCCAGGTCTCGGCCCAGTCCTCCCACGGGTGCATGCTCGCGTAGGCGCTGACGAAGCGCTGCGGCCAGTCGGCGGGCGGGCCCTGCTCGTAATTGGCCTTCAGCGCGGCGGCGTAGTCCTGCTGCTCGTCGCCGAACAGCGCCCGGAACGACGCCAGCCAGCCGGTGTCGCGCACCAGCCGGTCCCAGTAGTAATGGCCGACCTCGTGCCGGAAGTGCCCGAGCAGCGTGCGGTAGGGCTCGCGCATCGCCGCGCGGATGCGCTCGCGCGTGGCGTCGTCGGCCTCCTCGATGTTCAAGGTGATCACGCCGTCGGCGTGGCCTGTCATCACCCGCGGGCCGTCGGGCGGCGAGGCGAGGAAGTCGAAGCAGAGGCCGCGCTCCGGGTCCTCGCTGACCTTGGATTTCACCGGCAGGCTCAGCGCCAGGAGCTGGGACACCAGCCGCCGCTTGGCCGTCTCGATGCGGCGCCACAGCGCCTGGTGCTCGGCGTTGCCGGCGTCCGGGATGGTGCGGTTGAGCCGGCACGCCGCGCAGAACGCGGGCGCGTCGTCCGCCTCGATCGGGACCAGCCAGTTGCAGCCCGACGCCGAGTCGAAGTTGCCGCAGCGCCTGTAGAGCCGCGGCGGGTCCGACGTGTCGTCCCAGAGCTGCCAGGTGCCCTCGGCCGGACCGGGCTTCAGCGGCAGCACCTTGGCGCGCTCGGTCTCGTAGCCGAGCGACGTCTTGCAGGCCAGGCACTGGCTGTTGCGGAAGAACACCGGCCTGTCGCACTGGCAGCGGTAGGCGCGCGGGGCGGTGGGTTGTTTGACCGGTTTCCACGCGCTGCTCAGGCGCGCGCTCAGCGTGTCGAATCGGGTGGGCATGGTGGTGGGGAGATCTCGATAGGGGCGGGCGTGGCCACCCGCTGCTCGCATGTTCGCAAGCGATGTGCCAGGCATGCCAGGCGGTGCTCGCGTCTCTGAATGGATTCATGCCTCGCGGCCGGTCTCCGCGGGACGGGCGTCCAGCCCGGAGCTCGACGCGCGGGCCCCGGCGCGGCGGCTCGCGCGGACGTCGCGGAGTGTCTCAGTGTGGCGAAAACGCCGTCCGTTCGCACAGGCGGCCGGGCAGGTCGCGCGCGACGGGCCGAGTCCGACGAACGATAGCGCGCCTAGAGGCCGCGAATCCAGGCGCGCAGCGCCGCGAGGCCTGCCTCGTCGACCACCTCGGTCCCGAGGGGCGGCATCGAAGGCCAGTCGGGATCGCGCCGCCGGGCGCGCTCCACCACGTCGCTCTCCTCGGGATCGCCCGGGTCGATCACGCTGCCCACGGCGGTGCGGTACGTGGCCGTCGCCTCGACGGAGGCGAGGTCGCCGACCCGGAGCGTGAGGTCGAAGCTGCGATACGGGTCGTAGCAGCGCGCGCCGTCGCTCTCCGGGCGGCGCTTGTTGTGGCAGTGGCTGCAGTTCGCGTGCAGCCACCCGAGGGCGGCGCGCGCCACGGCGTCGCCGGGCAGCTCGACGGGCGTGGGCGGAGGTTCCGAGAGCATCCCGCGGGCGACGACCTCGTCGAGGTCGACCTCGCCAGGGCTCGCGGCGAGCTGGATCGCGGAGAACCCGAGCACGCGGCCCTCCGTCCCGCCGTGGCAGCCCATGCACTCGGCCGCCGCGGGCACGTCGTGCGGTGTCCCGCGCGCGTCCACGGCGCCTCCGGGCGTCGCGAGCGCGTCGGTGCCGTCCGCGTTCCAGACGTAGGCGAGCGCGGCCCAGTCCTCCGGGGCGGAGCCCACCCTGGCGAGCACGCGGGTCTCGACGAGCACGCCGTCCCTGCGGAACTCCTTCCAGAGATGGGTCCCCTCGGGGAACTGCCATGCGTCCTGGTCGGCGGTGTCGATCTGCGCGCCGGGCGGCAGCCGGATGAACCGGCGCTTCTCCGCGCCGTCGCTCCAGAGCTCGAATCCGGGCTCGTAGGCCACCGCGTCGCTGGCCACCGTGCCCGCGGCGATGTCGGCGTACAGGCCGGTCTGCGACAGCGCGGCTGGCAACGCCGACTGGCGCGCAGGATCGGGCGCGTCGCAATGGCGGAAATCCTCGCAGCCGGCGGCGGCGAGGCCGGCGGCGGCGATGAAGAGAAGGGTGGCTCGAGGGGGAACTGGGCCTCTCTCTCGGTCGGGCATGGCCGTATCTAGGCAGGCGCGATGTGCCATCTCCAGTGATGGTTCGTGATAGATGTCATCATCGTGGTGAATCTATCGGCCATCGACCTCAACCTGCTCCACGTCCTCGCGGTCACGCTCGAGGAGCGCAGCGCGACGCGCGCGGCGCGGCGGCTCGGCGTCACGCAGTCGGCGGTCTCGAACGCGCTCGCGAGGGCGCGCGAGCTCCTCGGCGATCCGCTGCTCGTCCGCGACGGCCGCGGCATGGCGCCGACGCCGGCGGCCGAGGAGTTGCTGCCGGAGCTCGCCGCGGCGATGGGGCAGCTACGGGCGGTGATCGAGCACCGGAGGGCGTTCGATCCGCGCACGTCGACGCGGGAGCTGACGCTGGCCTGCGCGGACAACTCGCAGATCGCGGACGTGCCGCCCGTCGCGGCGGCGCTCGCGCGGGAGATGCCGCTCGCGCGGCTCCGCGTGGTGAGCGTCGATTACCTGGTGGCGGCGGGGGGCATGTCCGCGGGCGGGATCGACGTGGCGATCGGGCTGCGGAAGCGCGACCCTGGGCTGCGCGTCGCGCCGCTCTACCGGGACCCGACGGTCGGGGTCGTCCGCCACGATCACCCGATCGTGCGCCAGCGTCTGACGCGGGGCTCCTTCCCGCGGCTCGGCTTCATCGACGTGCACATCCCGCTCGGCCGTCCGGGCCGAGGTCACGCCATGGTCGAGCAGGCCCTCCGCGCGCAGGGCCTGGTCCGCCGGATTGCCCTGGTGGTTCCCGGGTTCGCGGCCGCGGCGATGGCGGCGGCGGGCAGCGACCTGGTGGCGTTCATGCCTCGCCGCGTCGCCGTGGCGCTCGGGTCGCACCTCGCGGTCCGGATCGTGGAGCTGCCCGTGGAGGACCTCGGGCACGACATGTGGCTCGCATGGCATGAGCGGACCCACAAGGACCCGGCGGCGGCGTGCCTGCGGAGGGTGATCCAGGAGACGCTGCGGGGGGTGGATGCGCCTTCGTCGGGGGCGGTGGTTCGCCCCGACCCAGGTTGAGGTGGTTCATCCGCCTGGACTGCTATTTGTTGCTCTCATGGCAACCGACCCAGGTTGCGGCAACCCGACCGAGGTTGAGGCGGCAACCCGACCCAGGTTGAGGTGGTTGTGAGGTGGTTTACGTGGTTCATCTACTTGGGCTGCCATTTATCGCTCTCACGGCAACCGACCCAGGTTGAGGTCGCCACGTTACGACCCCAGCCGCTCCATCGCGTCGATCGCCGCGCGTCGGAGAGCCTCTCCCTGGTAAACGACCGCCCCCGCGTGCCCGGTGTCGAGCCACCGCAGCTCGCTCGCCCGCCAGAGCGCGTGGAGCTCCTCGACCTGCTCGGCGAACACGTACCCGTCGTGGCGCCCGCCCACGATGACCGCCGCGTCGAGCCGCCGCGGCGCCGGGTGACGGTCGAGATCCGCCGCGCCGAACAGCGCCCCCAGCCGCGCCCGCGCCGCCGCCGCCCCGCCCAGCGCCTCGAACTCGATGCTGATCGACAGCATCCCCTCGGTGAACACCGGCACGACGCTGCGCCCCGCCCCGATCACCGCCACCGCGAGCGGCCGCGCCGTCACCGCCGCCGCGAGCGCAGCGGACGCCCCGCCCATGCTGAAGCCGACGACCCCGATGCGCTCGTACCCCTCGCGGGCGAGGTGCTCCACGAGCGCCCGCGTCTCCTCCACCGTCGCCAGGTTCATCAGCAGATGCTCCGCCACCGTGCGGATCGCCGTGGCGCGCTGCCCCGCCGGCCGCCGCAGCCCGTACAGCGCGTTCTCCAGCAGGATCACCTCGATCCCTTCGCGCGCGGCGAGCGGCCGCCACAGCCGCGTCCGGCTCGCGAAGCCCTCCTCTCCGGACGCCGCCAGCGCCACGTAGACCGGCCTCCGGCGCCCCCGCTCGGGCGCCGCCGGCGCGATGCGCCGCACGAACGCCGTGCTCGCGCAGGGCGGCAGCCCGGGGCACGCGGCCGCGAACCAGCCGTCGGTCACCTCGACCGGCCCCTCTCGCCGCGCCCGCCCCCAGGTGACCTCCGCCGCGCGCGGCGCCTCCGCGAACCGCGCGACCGTCGGCACCCGCTCGAGCACCCCCTCGTCCCCCCAGCCGCCCGCGAACAGCCGGCGGCGGCGCGTCAGGACGGCGGCCGCGTGATCCAGCCAGTGAACGGAGCGCATTCGCAGCACGTCCCTCACTCCGCCTCGTCCAGCACCACGCCCCGGGTGTTGAAGCGCAGCACCTCTTTCCCGTCCTGGTTCCAGCAGCCGCCGCTCATCGCGAGGCGCACGCGCCCCGCCTCCGGCACGACCTCGGTGATGGTCGCCTCGCAGCGGATCGTGTCCCCGGTGAAGACCGGCCGCAGGAACTCGAACGTCATCTCCCGCGCGAGATAGTCGATCTCGCCGCCGAGCCGGGTCGGGATCGTCGCCGTGAGCAGGCCGTGCACGACGCGCCTGCCGTGCGCGTCCGGCCGGGCGTGATGGCGCCCGGCGTCGCCGGAGATACGCAGGAACTCGAGGACGTCCTCCTCTGTGAAACAACGCTCGCACACCGACACATCGCCCACCTGAAAGGGACGCCCACGCTTCATGCTGCCATTCTCCTGTCCTCGACCCACGCCGCGCGGACATAAACGATGGCCGCGAGCTGCGCCAGCATCATCGACAGCACCAGCACGCAGTCCTGCCGCGACAGATCCATTGCGGGCAATCCTTGTTTCATCCGTGCGCCTCTTGCGCGGGCAGGGACATGACCGCTCGAGCTCATGACTCGATGGCTCGCGCGAGCGCCGCCGCGCTTCGTCGGCTATCTTCCGCGGGCCGATGAACGCCAATGTCCTCGCGTGCGCTCTCGCGGTCACCCTCCTCGCTGCGTGCTCCAGGACGCCGTCGGAGGCGGCGTCGACGGACGCAGGCGCGGCCGCGAGGAGCGGCGCGCGCCTCCGCATCGCCGTCGTGCCGAAGGGGACGACGCACGAGTTCTGGAAGAGCGTGCACGCGGGCGCGGTGAAGGCCTCCCGCGAGCTCGACGTCGACGTCGTGTGGAAGGGGCCGCTCAGGGAGGACGACCTCAAGGCCCAGATCGACGTCGTCGCGAGCTTCGTCGCGCAGGGCGTGTCCGGCATCGTGCTCGCGCCGCTCAACGACGCGGCGCTGAAGGCGCCGGTGCGCGCGGCGGCGCAGGCGAAGATCCCCGTCGTCGTGTTCGACTCCGATCTTGCCGGCGACGAGCACGTGAGCTTCGTCGCGACCGACAATCACGCGGCCGGCAAGCTCGCCGGAGAGCACCTCGGCAAGGCGATCGGTGACAAGGGCAGGGTCGTCATGCTCCGCTACCAGGAGGGCTCGGCGAGCACGCAGCGCCGTGAGCAGGGCTTCCTCGACGCGGTGCGCGCCCTGCCCGGCGTCACGATCGCGAGCGAGAACCAGTACGGCGGCGCCACCACGGAGACGGCGTTCAAGCGGAGCGAGAGCCTGCTGCTCGCGCTCAACGCGGCGGAGGGGGCGATCGACGGGGTGTTCACCCCGAACGAGTCGACGACCTTCGGGATGCTGCAGGCGCTCCGCAAGACGAACGTCGCGAGGAAGGTGAAGTTCGTCGGCTTCGACACGTCGGAGAAGCTCCTCGGCGCGCTGCGCGACGGCGACATCGAGGCGCTCGTCGTGCAACACCCGTTCAACATGGGGTACGTCGCGGTCAAGACGATGGTGACGCACCTCCGCGGCGAACCGGTCGAGAAGCGCATCGACACGGGCTCGCGCGTCGTCACGCGACAGGACCTCGACGACCCGGCGGTGAAGGAGATCGTGAGCCCCGATCTCGCCAGGTGGCTCGGGGAGTGAGCGGCCGATGGCCGGTGCGCGCGCGCCCCTCCTCGAGGTGACGGGCCTCGCCAAGGCGTTCGGCCAGAACGCGGTGCTGCGGGGCGTCTCTCTGCGGATCGCGCCCGCGAGCATCCACGCGCTGCTCGGCGAGAACGGCGCGGGCAAGAGCACGCTGACGCGCGTCCTGCTCGGCATGGAGCGCGCGGACGCCGGGACGCTCCTGCTCGGGGGAGCGCCGTATGCGCCCGCGTCGACCGAGGAAGCGCGCCGCGCGGGCGTCGTCCTCGTCCCGCAGGAGCGGACGCTCTGCGCGCACCTCACGGTCGCCGACAACGTGATGCTCGGGATCGAGCCGACCGCGCGCGCGGGGCTCGGGATCCGGGACCGCGAGCGCGCGCGCGCCGTCGCGCGCGGGGCGATCGCCCTCGTCGCCGCCGACCCGGCGCGCGTGCCGCTCGACGCGCGCGTCGGCGCGCTCGGCGTCGCCGACCAGCAGCTCGTCGAGCTCGCTCGGGCGCTCGCGCAGGGCGGCCTCCGCGAGGACGGGCGCCTCGACGCGCGGCTCCTCGTCCTCGACGAGCCGACGTCGAGCCTGGGCCACGACGACGCCGCGCGCCTGTTCGATCGCATCCGGACCCTGCGGGACGCGGGCCTCGCGGTGCTGCTCGTGACGCACTTCCTCTCGGATGTGCGCGCGCACGCGGATCGCTACACGGTGCTCCGCGATGGCCGCGTCGCCGGGGAGGGCGATCCGCGCGAGACCGAGCCGGCGCAGATCGTCCGCGAGATGCTGGGCCGCGCGCTCGAGGAGGCGCGCGCGAGCGGGGCGCCCGAGGCGGCGATCCCGGACGGCGGCGAGGTGGTGCTCGACGCCAGGGACGTCTCCGGCGTGAAGCGGCCGAAGCGCGCCTCGCTGATGCTGCGCCGGGGCGAGATCCTCGGCATCGCCGGCCTCGTCGGCTCGGGGAGGACGGAGCTCCTGCGCATCCTCGCGGGCCTCGACCCGAGGCGGAGCGGCACGGTCACGCTGCGGGCTCGCCGCGGCGTCGGGCTCCTCAGCGAGGATCGTGGCGGGGAAGGGCTGATGCTCGGCCGCTCGATCGCCGAGAACGTCTGGCTCTCCCCGCGCGCGCCGCGCCTCGCCGCGCCGGGATCGCTCCTCGCGGAGGCGGCGCGCTGGATCGAGCGGCTCGCGATCCGCGCCCGGGGCCCGGATCAGCGCGCCGGTGAGCTCTCGGGCGGCAACCAGCAGAAGGTCCAGATCGCGCGCCTGCTCCGCGAGGACTTCGACGTGCTCCTCGTCGACGAGCCGACGCGCGGCATCGATGTTGCGAGCAAGGCGCAGGTGCTGTCGCTGCTCCGTGAGCTCGCGGGCGCCGGCAAGGCGATCGTGCTCGTGTCGAGCCAGCTCGACGAGCTCGTGACGACGTGCGACCGCGTCGCGGTCCTCCGCCGGGGGATCCTCGAGCCGCCGCGGCCCGCGTCGTCGTGGACGGAGGCGTCGCTCCTCCTGGAGGCATCCTCGTGAAGAAGCGCCCGCCGTGGGTCGGTCCGCTCGTCGCCCTGGTGCTCGTCTACGCGCTCTTCGCGGCGCTCACGCCCGACACCTTCCTGCGCAGCGAGAACCTGCTCACGATGGCGCGGCAGACGGTGGTGGTCGCCATCTGCTCCGTCGGCATGACGCTGGTCATCGCGACCGGCGGGATCGATCTCTCCACGGGCTCGCTCGTCGCGTTCACGACCGTCGTCCTCGCGACGCTCCTGCGCGCGGGGGTGCCGGCGCTCCCGGCGGCGCTCGCCGCCACGGCGGCGGCGGGCCTCGCGGGCGTCCTCACCGGCGCGCTCGTGGGGCGCGCGCGGATGATGCCCTTCGTCGTGACGCTGGGCACGATGAGCGCGCTGCGCGGCGCCGCCAAGGGGCTCGCGTCCGAGCAGAAGATCGACGCCGATCCGCGCGGGCTCGACGCGCTGCTCTCGGCCGACCTCACCGCGCCCGGGCTGTGGATCACCGTGGCGCTCGCGCTCGTGGTGTTCGCCGTCCTCACCTTCATGCGCTTCGGGCGCCACGTGTTCGCGGTGGGCAGCAACGAGGCCGCCGCGCGGCTGTGCGGCATCGACACGGGGCGCGTGAAGATCGCTGTGTACACGCTCTCGAGCCTGCTCGCCGGCGTCGCCGGCGTCATGGAGTTCTCGACGCTGACGGTCGGCGACCCGACCGATTCGGTGGGCCTCGAGCTCGAGGTCATCGCGGCGGTGGTCATCGGCGGCGCGCCGCTCTCGGGCGGCGAGGGGAGCGTCGCGGGGAGCGTGATCGGCGCGCTGCTCATCACGACCATCCGGACCGGCGGCGTCCACCTCGGGCTGCCGAGCTGGGTGCAGGAGATCGCGACGGGCGCGATCATCGTGGTCGCGGTCGCCGTCGATCGGGCGCGGCGCGCGCGCGGCGTCAGCGCGGCCGCGCGCTGAGATCGACCATCCTCCGCGCGATGTCCGTGAACGTATCCTCGGCCTCCGGGTCGTCCGGCAGCCGGTCCGGCAGGGTGGGGCGCGTGCGGTGGACATGGTAGCGCTCGGGCAGGCGCGCCCCCGGGAAGGCCCGGTGCAGCTCCGCCATCCCGCCGAGGAGCGCCACGAGCGCGCCCATGGTCGCCGTGCCGTTGTCGGAGTCCCACCCGGACAGGGTGCCGATCTGCACCGTGCGCGGGAAGCTCCCCTCGCCGAACAGGAGGGCCATGGTCCCGGTCGCCAGGTTGATCGCGGACTCGGTGAACCCGCGATAGACGAAGCCGTGCGTCCAGGCTTGCTCCTGGTAGCGGCGCGCGATGGCGTCGCGGACGGCCTCCCAGTCGTCGCGATCCTTGCTCGCCAGATACCCGGAGAGAACGAAATCGATGACGTCGGCGGCCTTCGACGCATCCGGCAAGTAGCTCCTGGCCTCGCGGACGACGCGCACGATCTCCTCTCGTCGTGGCTTTTCCGGATCGACGGTCGCCGCGAGCGAGAAGAGGAGGACATGGAACTGCGCCGCGTGCGCGGCGTGCTCCCAGGCCGTGGTCCGGATGGGGAGATCGGCGATCCGCAGCGCGAGCTCCGGCCTGCCGGGCGCGAGGGCGCCGAAGATCTCCGTGGTGAGCTGCGCGTCGATGTGGAGCGACTCCGGGTTGAGCGCCGGATCGCTCGTGGCGGGGGGCAGCACGCCGCGCTCCATGAGGTCGCGCGCCCGCCGGTTGGAGACCCAGATGAAATCGTTGATATGCGCGCGCCACCCGTCCCGGATCTCCTCGGGAGAGAGCAAGAGCGTCCCCGCCTCGGTCATGAGGTGCAGGTAGACGTATTCGATGTCGGTGTCGTCGTCGGCCGGGCAGGGGTCGAGCAGCACGAAGTCGATCCGCGCCCCGTCGCGGCCCAGCGGCTTTCCCCAGTCGGCGTCGGTGAAGAAGGGGCGCCCGACGCGGACGCCCTCGGTGCGCAGCCCCGTCCAGTTGGCTATACAGGCGCCGACCCACATCGCGCGGAGTCGCTCCGCGTACGCTGCGCGATCGAGCCACCTTCGCGGCGGGGAGGACATTCCCGGCGGCTCCCGTTGCTCCCCACGCTCGGCGAACGCGCGGCTCGGCGCGCTGCCTGCGCCCGCGGGCGGAGAGAGCGAGAGCAGCGCGAGGAGCAGGCCGCTCCACCGCGCAGAGCCCCCGAGCGGGGATGAACCTTCGGCACGCCGTCGATCGCCGTGAGTGCGCATGGATTGCTCGTCGACATGCGCGCCCGGAGCGTCGCGCCTGGTCTCGCGTCGCGGTGGTGCAAGCGCGATACCGTATGTCCCCGCTACCCCGGTGACGTCTTGCCCTTAGGTTGTGATCATGAGCGCCCGAAGTCTCAACGGGGCCGCCGTCGGCGCGCACCTGGATCTCTCCGTCTCCCGCGCGGTCCACGACCTCCTCGACGCGCCGGTCGCCACGGCGCCGAACGTCGCGTCGATCGATCCGGTGCTGGAGGATCTCCTCTCCTTTCATCCCGGGTGGATGACGCGGAGCGTGACAACGCACGACCCTGCGGGCGGCAACGATGATGGATATCGCGCGGGGGTCGCGCTCGAGGGGGAGCACCGGGTCCTGTTCCATGCCCGGGGCGAGGGGAGGATCACGCGGATCTGGATGACGGCCCCGCGCGCGGAGCTCGACAAGCCGGACCAGGAGCTCTGGATCGAGATCGACGGACACACGGTCTTTCGCGGGTCACCCCACGATTTCTTCGAGGGCCGGGGCCCCTGGAGATCGCCGCTCGCGCTCGGCATCGACGCGAGCTCGGGCGCGTTCACCAGCTATGTCCCCTTCGCGTGGTCCAGCGAGGCAAAGGTCCGCTTCCGGGGCGTTCCCATCTACTACCAGGTCACCTACCGCGAGGGCCCCGGCGCCGCGTCGGGTCCGACCCCCGAGGAGCTCGCGCGGTTCATGGCCGAGGACTGGACCGCCGCCCTGCCCGCGCGATCGCGCCGCCAGGGCCCGCGCCCCGGCGCCCCGCTCGTCCTGGCGACAGGCCCCGCGACGGTATCGGGCCTCGACCTCCTGATCCCTGCCGGGCGCTTGAAGGACCTGGTGGTGCGGATCGGCGGGCAGCCGCCCGTACCCGCGTCGTTCTTCTTCGGCCTGGCCAGCACGGGCACCGAGGCCGACGGCGGATGGTCCACCTTCCGGAGCGCGCTGCACGCCGCCCGGGCGCCCGACGCCTCGGGCGCCGGCAGGCTCGCGACCCGCCTGCCCATTCCGCTGGCCGAGGGAGAGGCGCTCTCGATCGAGGTCGCGGAAGGGGGGGAGATGGCGGGAATCGAGGCGGCCGTCACCCTCGCGCCCGCGCGCCCCGGCGTGCGGCTCCTCGCGCACTACCGCGATCAGGAGGCCCCTGGACGCGAGACGACGATGCCCTTCTTCGAGAGCGACGAGCCGCTCCAGTTCGTCGCCCTCCTCGAGCACCTCGGCGGCGGCCGCCTCGGCGACCGGTTGTACCTCGAGGGGGACGAGATGATCCGGACCGACGGGATGTCGTATCCCCTCCAGATCGGGACCGGCACCGAGGACTACTATAACGGGGGGTTCTATTTCATCGGCGCGCACAGCAATCCTTTCAGCGGCCAGCTCCGCTTCATCGTCCACGAACCCGAGGACGACTGGAGGAACGCCCGGTTCGAGCATTCCCTGTACCGCCTGCACGTGGCCGACCCCATCGTGAGCCGCTCCGGCATGCGCTTCGGCATGGAGGCCGGGCCGACTGGCGCCTATGCGCCCCTGCGGGTGCGCTCGCTCGGCCTCGCCTATGCATTCTCGGATCACCGGGTGATCGGCGAGCAGAAGGTCCGCGTGCGAGGGCCGCGGCGCCTCGCGCGCTCGGCCGTCGACGCCGAGCGCACGGCGCCCCGGCGGCGCTTCCGGCTCCGCGAGGGCCGCGGGATCACCCGGATCGAGGTCCAGTGCCCGCCCGACGCGCGCGGGCTCTTGCTCCTCCGCGCGTATTCCGCGGAGAAGGCCCCCCAGACGGCCCGCGTGCGGCTCGACGGGCGGGATGTCGGCGTCATCCACGAGATGCTGGCGAACCCCGTCCGGCCGCTCGCCGAGGACGCGCTCTGGATCGACCTGCTCCCTGGCGAATGCGGTGGAGACAGGCGCCCGGTCCTCGAGATCGACGCGACGGGCTCCCCCGCGCCGTGGAGCGAGAGCAGCTACACGCTGCGGTTCTTCTCCGGACCTCCCGCGCCGCAGCTCACGCAGGGCCCGGCCGTGAAGATCTTCGACGCCCATGACCTCCCCGGGGGGCCGTTCTACGTGAACGACCATTCGATCCTCCAGCTCCCCGACGGCCGGTGGATCCTCACAGGCATCTTCCGTCAAGAGCCGTATCGGTCGGAGCTCGAGCGCGAGTTCGTCCTCGCCACGGCGCCCGGCCCCGGGCCGGAGCGCTGGATCGAGGCCGCCTCGCCGAGCTTCTCGTTAGCTCCCGAGCGCGTCGCCGCCCGCGCCCTCGCCGACGAGCGCTGGATCTGGGCCCCGCACGTGGTCCGGGATCGCGACGGCAGCCTGGTCATGGTCTTTCACGTGGGCACGCACGACCCCGACCGCTCCGGCTTCCGGATGGCGCGCTCGCGCGACGGGCTCACCTGGACCCGCGAGGGAGGGACGCTCTTCGAGGACATCTGCGTCGCGCGCGATCCGATGCTCGTCCGGCTCGCCGACCTCTGGGTGATCTACTACACGCGCTGCGCGTCGCGGGAGTCGCCCCTGAGCGGGGTCGCCTACCGCACGTCGCCGGATCTCGCGCGCTGGAGCCCGCCGGCCATGGCGCTCACGCTCGGGCCGGAGACCGCGATGCCCAACAGCGGTCACACCGAGTCTCCGTTCGTGTTCGAGCGCAAGGGGTGGTTTTACCTCACGTTCACGAGCTACCCTGTCGATCACGACGCCACGTTCGTCCACCGCTCGCGCTCGCCGTTCGCGTTCCCGCCGCGCCCCATCGCCCGGCTCCGCGCGCACGCGGCCGAGTGGGTCGCCGAGGGGGGCGACTTCGACAAGGGGCGCCTGTTCTTCACGCACGCAGGCCCCGGAAAGGGCGGCGTGTTCCTCCAGGAGCTCTTCGGCCTCTGAGCCGGGCGCACCGGCCCTCCGGCTCGCCGGGGACGCCCCGCCGTACGCTGTCCGCTACGGCGTACCCCTACCGCACGAGGGCCGGCGCGCTCAGGGCGGTCGCGTCGGTCATCCCCGCCTGGACGCGCGCGTAGAGGCCGCACGCCTCGCCGGCGATGAGGTAGACGCCGTAGTTGACCGACTCCCGCCGCTCGTTCTCCAGCGCGGCGAAGTACCGCTGGGCGATCCACCGGCCCTCGCGGGCCTTGGCCAGCGAGGCGCGCCAGACATGATCGGGCGTGTGGCGCCCCAGGATCACCTCTTCTCCCTCGGCGCCGTAATCGCTCTTCAGGACCCACTCCTCGCGCTGGGCGAGGAGCAGCTCGGGGTGCACCGTCTCCAGCCGCGACGTCACCGGGATGTAGCGCTCTATCACCGACTGCGCGTGCGGCGAGAAGCGATGGATGTGCTCCCACATGAACGCCATCGACCGCTTGTTCTGCGGCAGCACGGCGCCGAGCGGGTTCAGGATCGCGACGCGCCCGTCGGCCGCGGCGGTGAGCACGGCGCCGAGCGGGCCGACGAGCGGCTCCGGGTCGGGGATCTGCTCGTCGGTCCACACGCTCGATCGCTCTCCCCACCAGTCCGTCTTGTAATGGCGGAGCAGCACCGAGAACGGGAGATCGAACAGCGACAGGCCGCGCTCGTCGTGGCCGAGGTTGTACGGCGAGCCGAGGATCACCGCGTGGCCGCGCTCCTCGAGCCAGCGCCGGTAGAGGCGGATCACCGAGAGATCCTCGGTGAACTCCGTCGGATACACGAAGCCGAGGCGCCGCGTCGCGCCCTCGCCGAGCAGCGCGCGGGCGACCTCCTCCACCATCGCGCAGAACCTGCCGCCGAGCTCGCGGTTCGGGTCGCGCGCGCCGGGGTGGTCCGGCGCCGCGAGCGCGCTCAGCACGACCGCCTCCGCCTCGCCCGTCGGCGTATCGCAGTTGAGCTCCGCGATCGCGGGGCCCTCGTCCGTCAGGAACACGTCCGCGCGCGCGATGCCGTGCCACAGCGGCTGCGACGAGAGCCACATCGCCTTCTGGCAGGGCGTGAGACAGAAGAAGTCGTCGAGCAGCGCGGGCTCGTCCGCGACGAGCAGGCAGAGCTCGTTGTAGACGGCCGCGACCTCCTCGGCCGCCCGGTACAGGGCGCGCTGCTCCGCCGCCGTGACGAACACAGGCTCCTCGCGGAAGCGCGGCGCGCCGTCCACCCACGGGTCGGTGATGAGGCCCGTCTCGACGATCTTCGCGGCGAACGCGTCGTAGGCGCGGACAGCGTCGCTCATAGGAGGCGCGCGATGGCGATCGCGGTCGCGAGGTAGGTCGCCGCCTCGAGGGCGCCCATGCCCTCGTTGCGCTCGGCCGCGATGCCGGCGTCCAGCCGGCCGCCGCGCAGCGAGAGCGGCGCGCCGAGCAGCAGGCTCTGCACGAGGAGCTGCCGGACGGGGTAGAGGGCGAACAGGTAGAGCAGCACGCCGCCATAGCCCTTGAGCGACACGAACAGCCCCTCGAAGTCGCCCTCGAGCGCCCTAGCGATGAGGATCGCCACGGCGATCGTGGCGCCCGCGTAGCTCAGGGCGGCGGCGAGGTTCTCTCCCTGGATCTGCTCGGCGTCATCGTAGGTGGTGAGCGCTCGGAACAGCGAGATGAACACGTGCAGCGTGACCTGCGCGAGCAGGAAGAAGCCGAGGGAGATCGCGAGATCGCCGAGGTCCTTCCCCGCGATCGCGCGCGACGTGATGAGCCCGGTCGCCACGTAGTGCGCGCCGGCCGCGAGGCCCGCCGCCGCGTTGCCCCGCTCGATCTCGGCCGGGAGCCGCGCCCGGAGCAGGAGCCGGATCCCGAGCTGGCCCGTCGCGATCACGAGGAGGAGCCCCACCACCGCGAACGCGCTCACCCAGAGCAGATCGCGCGCGAAGCCGGAGCCGTCGAGGCAGTTCTTGACGGCGTTCGCGGCGACGAGGAACACCGCGAGCACCTGGCCCACCGTGAGCAGCCGGCGCGCGGCGTTGCCCTCGGCGAGGTCGCGCGCGACCGTGTGCGCCGGCGAGAAGATGCGCTGCCCGATGCGCAGGAGGGCGAGCAGAGCGAGCGTGGTGCCCAGCCCGAACCCCATGACGTAGGACAGTTCCATGGCCCCGCACGCTACAGAACGCGCCATGACTCGTCTACGTGGGCACGCGTACAGTCTCGACGCTGCCGCTTGCGATGTCCTCGTGACTCCGATATCCGGTCTCCCCGGGTCCCCGGCGTCGCTGCTGCGAGGTCGAGCACGCGAGGCCAGCGCTGCCGGACCGTACGGACGAGCATGGAACCCACCGAATCCACCGGAGCCTCTCACGAAGCGCAGACGATCGAGGAGCTCCGGCGCGAGAACGAGGAGCTCCGGCGGCGCGTCGCCGAGCTCGAGGGCCCCGCGCGCCGCTTCCAGGCGCTTTACGACGGGGGCGTCGTCAGCGTCCAGATCTACCGCGACGGCTACAGCGCGGAGGCAAACGCCTGCTGGGACGAGCTCTGGGGGCTCCGGCCGGAGGAAATCCACGGCAGCTTTTCCCTCCTGGAGGACGCGCAGGTGGCCGCGGGCGGGTTCCTGCCCCTCGTCGAGCGGGCCTTCCACCACGAGGAGGCCACGAGGCTGCCGACGATCCGGTACGATCCCGTCGCGTTGATCGGGTACGGCGCAGCCCGCTGGGTCGCCTCGGCGCTGATCCCTGTGAAGGGTTCTGCGAGCCCGCGCGAGGTGATCCAGCTCCACTTGGACGTCGGAGAGCTCATGCACTCCGAGGACGAGCTGCGGGCCCAGAAACAGCAGCTCGAGGCGGCGGTCGTCGAGCGGACGGCCGAGCTGGCCGAGCAGCTCCGGATCAGCGAGGAGCAGCAGCGCGCCATCACCGCGCTGTCCACGCCCGTGCTCCGCGTCTGGAGCGGCATCCTCGCCGTGCCGCTGATCGGCCACATCGACCCGGACCGGGCCGCGCGCGTCCTCGACGTGCTCCTCCAGAGCATCGTGGCCACCAGCGCGGAGCACGTCATCATCGACGTCACCGGCGTGCCGCAGATCGACGCGCCCGCGGCGCGGCACCTGCGCGACACGGTGCGCGCCGCCGCGCTCCTCGGCGCACAGTGCATGATCGTCGGGATCTCGGGCCACACGGCGCGGATGCTCGTCGAGTGCGGCCTCGATTTCGAGGGAGTCCCGACGTTCGCCACGCTGCAGGAGGGGCTGCGGCGCCTGCTGTCCCGCCGCCCCGGGGCCGAGTAGCCGGGTTTGCGGGGCGGACCGCCCTTTGTGATATGGGTAGGCCTCCCGGGCGAGGGCGGCCCGGCTCCCGCGGCGCACCCATGGTCGAACCTCCTCGCGAATCAGCCACCCAGGGCATTCAGGGCATTCAGGGCGTCTTCGCGCGGCCCTACATCGACCTCGAGCCGTACCTCGATCTCTCCGCGCTCGACGAGATCCACGAGGAGATCTGCCTCGGGCTCACGCAGGTGCCGATCGACTACACAGGCGGCAGCCACCGCGCGATGGGCATCATGCCGCCGTCGCGCGTCGGCGAGGCGCTCGCGGACTACGGTGAGGTGATCCGCGGCCTGAGCGACGAGGATTTCCGCACGTTCCAGCGCCTCTCGGACGACCCCGCCGCGATCGACGTCTCCGCGCGCGACGCGCTCGAGTTCGGCGAGGAGCGCGAGCTCCCGCTCTCGCGGCGACAGATGCTGTGGCTCAAGTTCCGCCACGGGGT
Source organism: Sorangium sp. So ce119 (assembly GCF_051524405.1). Lineage (NCBI taxonomy): Bacteria > Pseudomonadati > Myxococcota > Polyangiales > Polyangiaceae > Sorangium > Sorangium sp. So ce119. Next base: position 3,589,470 of record NZ_CP150310.1, read on the forward strand.
CTACTTCCCCTGGAAGGTCTATGTCGAGCTGATCCCGAACCGCACCTGGAGCGACAAGAGCCGGAGCGAGGGGAAGGACTTCACCCGGCTCGCGCGGTCGTTCTTCCCGAGGACGATCGCCCACGTGAAGCGACTGCCGTTCTCGTCGATCGGGCGCTGCAACATCATGGGTCTCGAGGCGAACGACCACGGCACGGTGCACCGGGACGGGGAGGGGATGCGGGGAGAGGGGACGCAGGGTGAGCCCGACCATTTCATCACGCTGTGTCCTCTGGGCAACAAGCGCCTATTTCTATGGGACGAGCAGGCGCAGCGGAAGACGCCTGTCGCCGGCCGGGCTTACTGGTTCAACGATCACGATTACCACGGCGTCGAGGCGGATCCCTTCTTCAGGTACTCGCTGCGCATCGACGGCACCTTCGCGCCGGGGTTCCTCGAGGCGCTCCGGCGCGACAACGGCGTGAGGCCCGCGCCGCCGCCGCCGCCGCCGTCGCCGCCGTCGCCGCCGTCGACCGCGCGCGCGCCTCGCGACGCCGGGGAGGCCGCCGCGTGAGCAAGCTGGATGAGCCGTTCGAGCGAGCCGAGGTGCTCGACAAGCCCGGGATCGTGGGCGCGCGCTGGTGGCACCAGGGCCTCGCGGACGCGCCGAAGGACGCCTCGCGGCGGAGCGCGATCATGATCGCGCTCGGCGCGGTCGGGCTCGCCGGGGTCGCGGCCGCGATCGCCGTGGCCGCGGACGGGTGCTCGGACGACGACACCGAGGTCCAGAGGAAGCGCGCGCTCGACATGCAGCGGAGCTTCGGGTGGAGCTTCGGCGCAGCGCAGGAGAGCGTGACGTTCGACGGCGAGTCGAAGAAGCCGTTCGACCAGGGGGCGCTCGCGAGGATGTCCACGGACCTGAGGCCCGTGGACGAGTCGCTGCGCGCCTATTACGTGCCCTCGCTGTTCGAGGCGCCGTACGCGACGCCGACGAGCGTCCCCCAGGGCGATCCGGCGCCCGTGGCGCCGCTCGGCACGGTGCTCCGGCCGATCTTCACGCCGGCGATGGACAGGGCGTACCGGAGCGGTAAGGCGCTCGCGTCCCTGCTCCTCGCCGCCCGCACGACCAGCGGCCTTCGTCGAGACATCGTGGTCATCGTGGACCTGGACGGCCCCGAGTCGGTGGCCTTCGCCGCCGGCGCGGCGGAGGCGTTCGAGCCGGTGTTCACGTTCGACAACTGGCCGCACCCCCGCGGCGTCGTCAAGGCGCACCTGACGCTCGCCGCGGCGGCGTACTACCAGCCGCTCTTCGCCCGCTCGTACCCGAACCCGCGCGCGACGATGTTCGTGCTCGACCGGCAGCGGCTCTCGGCCTATTCGGACGACGCGACGCAGTTCGACAACCGGTATGTCGCGAGGCTGCCGGCGGCCGATGCGCTCTGGGATCGGGGGATCCGCCACGTGCTCTATGTCGTCCCAACGGAGATGGTCACGACCGAGTCCGACGACCTCAACGATGACTTCGTCGCTTGCCGGATGCGCCAGATCGACGTGGGCCTGATGGCCGCGGACATCTTCTCCGCCGATCCCGCAGAGGCGAGCCCAGCGAACGCCACCGAGGAGTGGCCTCCGTACCATTATGGCGGCCGCGCCGCGTCGCACGGATGGTTCTGGGTGGACTATCCGTGGGGCCCGGCGCCCCGGCCCGCTCCGGTCGAGCCGGCCGTGCGGCGGCCGGGCAAGCAGTACATGCCGACGTCGCGCGCGACGCCGTTCGCGAGCAGCAGCGCGCTCGGCGGGTCGCCGCCGGTCCCGGAGACCTTCGGGACGGTGCCTGTCGTCGTGGCGCTCGGCACCGGCGCGATCCTCGGCGCGGCGCTCAGCCGCAGCGGCTCGTGGAACCGGGCTTCGGGCGGGTACGGAGGCTGATCGTGGAGCACTCGATCTTCGCGATGGAGGTCTGCGCGCGCATGGACCCCGGGAGCCCCCTCCAGCGCACGCTGCACGAGTCGATCATGGGCCATTGCGAGACGATGAGCCTGAACCAGAAGTGGCACCAGTACCGCCGCGCGCAGGTGGCGCTGCTCCACAACCTGAACGTCCTCGAGAAGGGGTGCTGGGATTACTTCGACGACGACTCCCGCGCGCTCAACGATTACGGCATGTGGTCCCGCGGCATGATCACCGAGGAGGGCGCGCGCAAGGGCCCCTCGGGGACGCCCGACGTGTACCGCGGCCAGCCGCGTTACCTGACCTTCACGATGGCGTTCTTGCTGGTCCAGGGCTCGCCGACCGACCGGATGCTCCGCGCGGTCTGCAACGTCCCGAAGGATCGCCTCTGGCGCCGCGACGTGTTCGGCCACATCCTCCAGAACCTCGGACACGTGAGCTTCGCCAGCGTCACGTCGGACGTCATTTACCTGATCCCGCGGGACGAGGGCTGGGCGCTCACCGCCGAGGACCTCAAGGATCCCAAGTTCCACTATCTGCGGCAGATCGTGTAGCCCCGCGGCGTTCCGTTCAAAACCACGTCTCCCAGCGCCCACGGTCGATCTCCGCGGCGTGCACCGTGGCGGAGATGCGGTCGCGGTCGCCTGGAAAGGGCTGTATCTGGTGGAGGCGGTAGCTGTCGATGACGAGCGCGCCTCCCGGGCTGTAGCGCGCGACGAGGCTCCGGGCGGAGGCGGCCTCGCCGCCCGGATCGTCGCGTCCGTCGTAGAGGACGTCCCACAGCTTGAGCCCGCCGTCCGCCTCCGGGAGATCGAGCATCACCACCACGGTGATGGCGCGGCGCCGCCGGGCAAGGTGGTAGTCGGAGAGCCCCTCCGTGTCGAAGTGGACGACGCCCCCCTCGCGCGCGACCTTCTCTCCGGCGGGGAAGATGTGCACGCCGGGCCCGCAGAAGCCGCGCCGGGGCTGCGCGAGACCGCCGGTGAGCGCCGCGACGAGCTCGCGCATCCGGCGCTGGAGGCCGGGGAGGTGGCGCTCGACGCGCGCGTCCGAGGCGGCCGCGTCGGCGAAATAGAGCCGTGAGCGCCCTGTCTCCAGGTGCGTGTAGAAGGCGCGCCCCAGCGAGAACTGCTCGCCTCCGAAGTCGGCGGTCCATTCGGCGCGGGCGGCGCGGACCCCGGCGACCAGCGCGGCGCGCTCCTCCTCGGAGAACACGCGCGGTATCTCGAGGGCGAAGTGGCGGTCGAGCGCGTCGACGGGCGGCGTGCCCGCGCGCGGGGAGGGGGAGGAGGTCCCGCGGAGATCGAGATCATCGAGCCGCCGTACGGAGGCGCGGCGCGCGGTGGGCATGGCCAAACCACCGTTAGCACCCTCCGAGGGGGCCAGCCAACCAGCGGCGCGCGGCCGTGGACGCGAGCGCGCGCCGGCAGCGGCGCCCGGCGCGCCGGCCGGTTTTCCGGCGCGCGCCAACAGGCTCCGGGCCGGCGAGCCGGCCGGTTTTTCCGGCGCGCGCCCCCGGTTCCGGGTTACAGTGCCGCCGCGGAAGCACCTTTTTGCGAGCGAGGACAGCGATGGTGTCGGGCAGGCGAGGGGAGAAGCGGCAGGAGCAGCAGGCGTTTGCGCTCAAGGGCACGATGCCCGCCATCACGATGCTCTGTCTGAAGACGGCGGACGTCTCGGCCGTCGAGCGTCAGCTCGCCGACCACATCTCGCAGATGCCGCACTTCTTCCTGCACCTGCCGATCCTGCTCGACCTCGAGGCGCTCGGCGACGAGCACGTCGACCTCGGCGCCCTCGCCCAGATCCTCAGGAAGCACAACCTCGTGCCCATCGCGGTGCGCAACCCGACCGACGCCCAGCGCGAGCGCGCCGTCGCCGCCGGCCTCGGCGTCCTGCGGACGCCCCTCTCGCGCTCGACGCGCCAGCCGTCGGCCGAGGGGAACACGCCCACGCCGGCGCCCGTGGCCGTGGCGCCCGCGGCCGCGGAGCGCGGTTCGGCCGGGTCAGCCCCGGATCGCGGCCCCGCCGGGCCCGCCCGGCGCCCGCGCGAGGCCGCGCCGCCGCCCGACGCGGCCGAGCCGCCGCCCGCGGGGCTCACCGTCCGGCACCCGGTGCGCAGCGGGCAGGTCATCTATGTGCCCCACGGCGACCTCGTGGTCCTCTCGCCGGTCAGCTCCGGCGCGGAGCTCATCGCCAACGACAACATCCACGTCTACGCCCCGCTCCGCGGCCGCGCCATGGCCGGCGCCCACAACAACGCCGACGCGAGCATCTTCTGCATGAGCCTCGAGGCGGAGTTCGTCTCGATCGCCGGCCGCTACCTCATGGCCGACGAGATCCCCGACGAGCACCGCGGCAAGCCCGCCCGCATCTCGGTGCAGAACGACGGCCTCGTGATCACGCGGCTGTGATCTCCGGGTGAGCCCTCACGGCCGCGCGACCGGCGCCTGTAGGGAGCTCACCTCGGCCGGAGCTCGACCAGGACGAGCAAATACTCCGGCGGGTTGTTCGGCGTCAGCTTGGCGTACGGGTTCCTCAGGGTGGGGAACCCGGTGAACCGCTTCGTGCTGTACTCGCCCCAGGACGGGTTGATGAAGAGCGGTATCACCGGCGCTGTCTGCACGAAGATCATCTGCAGCGCGTCCAGGATGCGCTTCTGATCGGCGGGATCCGTCGCGGCCTCGAACGCGTGGAACAGCGTGTCGGCCTCCCTCGCGCCGAAGCGGTGCCAGTTGCGCGCGGCCATGTCGCCGACCGGCTTCACGAGCTCCGCGCTCATGAGATCGCGGTAGAAGTTGTACGGCGTGGGCTCCACCGTGGTCCACCCCATCGACATATCGAACGCGCCCTTCTGCAGCGCCTCGTGGAACGCGCTGAAGTCGTACGTCCTCATCGACGCGTCGATGCCCACGCTCTGCAGGTTCTGCGCGATGATCTGGACCGCGCGGACCCAGTCCGACCAGCCGCTCACCACGTTGATCTCGAAGCGCAGCGGCTTGCCGTTCCTCGTCCGGATCCCGTCCGCGCCCCTCGGGTAGCCCGCCTCGTCGAGGATCTGATTCGCCCTCTGCACGTCGAGCGTCACCCAGTCGCCCGCCGCCACCGCCTTCTCGTTGCGGAACCGCTCGTACGAGTCGTCCAGCCCCGTCGCGTCCGCGGCGTGCGTGTAGTTGTCGGCCGCGAGCTTCACGATCTGCTCCCGGTCGATCGCCATGCTGATCGCCTTGCGCACGCGCACGTCGTCGAACGGCTTCTTCGTGGAGTTCGGGTACAGCGTGGCCGCGCCGCCGACGAGCGGGAACCAGTAATGATGGTTCGCCGGGTCCTTCTCGACGAAGACCCGCTCGATGTCGGGCACGAAGGCGCCCGCCCAGTCGATCTCGCCGTTGATGAGCGCCAGCATGACCTGATCGTTGCCCGGGTACGCGGGGAAGCGCAGCCCCTCGACCGCCGGCTTGCCCTCCTGCCAGTAATTCGGGTTCTTGCCGAGCTCGTACACCTGGTTCTGGAACGTCTTCACCTCGGTGAAGGGCCCCGTCGCCACGGGGTTCTCGTTCGGGTACGTCACCGGGTCGGCGACGTCCTTCCACTTGTGCTCCGGCACGATCGGCTGGTGACCGATGTAGCTGAGGCCCGGGACATAGGGCCGCTTCAGCGTGAACTCGACGACGTTCTCGCTCTCGGCCGTGACGCCGCCGAGGAACTTCCATATCCCCGACAGATCGAGCGCCGGGTGCTTCCTGAGGAGCGCGAACGTGAACGACACGTCCCTCGCCGTGAACGGATGCCCGTCCGACCACTTGACCCCGGACCGGATCGTGAACGTGAGCTTCTTGTTGCCCTCGCTCCACGCGTGCTTCGTCGCGAGCCACGGCGTGTACTCGTTCCTCATCGTGTTGTAGATGAGGAGCGGCTCGTAGATGCCGGCGACGGTCGGGAATCGCGAGTTCCCCTCGGGGAGCAGGGGATTGAAGTTGCGCACCCAGGTCGCCTGCTGCTCCCTGGCGATCGTGACCATCGCGGCGCCCTTCGGGGGCGCCTCCGCCGGCAGCGGCGCCGGCGTGGACGCCTGCGCCCCCTGGTCCGGCGCGACCGGGGTGGCCTCCGCTCTCTCCTTGGACGAGCAGCCCGCCGCGCCGCCGGCAGACAGGACCAGCGCCGACAGGATGAAAGCGCGACGGGGAATGGCTCGATTCACCGCAGGCATAAGGTTCTCCACACGCGCGATTCCGGCTCCCCTGCGATGATTCATTGCAATGGAAACACTTCCAGCCTGGCCTCCGCCGAGGCGTCACCGCAAGGCGCCCGCCCCAAGGTGCCTCGGTCGAGGGCTTCATCCCCGATTTCACACTCTATCGGTGGATGTGCGAGCATGTCAACTTACCCGATTTCTGGACCTCCTCGCGCCGTATCGCGAAACTGGCGGCGGCCCGGCATCGGACCGGGCGCCGGGGGCTCGGTCGCGTCGAGCCCCTCCAAGGAGCGGACCGTGACCACCCCTCTATCACGACGCCTCGTCGATCTGAGCCACACCGTCGAGCACGGGATGACGACATACAGGGGTGTGCCGGCCCCGGTGATCTGCGATTTCCTCTCGCGCGAGCGGTCGCGCGAGGTGTACGCGGAAGGCGTCGAATTCCACATCGGCCGCATCGACATGGTCGCGAACACGGGGACGTACCTGGACAGCCCGTTCCATCGCTATGCGGACGGGAAGGATCTCGCGGACCTGCGGCTCGAGTCGCTCGCCGATCTGGAGAGCGTGGTCGTCGAGGGGCGGGACCGGTCCGCGCGGGCGATCGACGCGGACGCGTTCGACGGGCTCGACCTCGCCGGGAAGGCCGTCCTCGTGCGCACCGGCTGGAGCGCGCACTGGCGCACGGATCGCTATTTCGAGGGCCATCCGTTCCTCACGCGGGACGCGGCGCAGCTCCTGGCCGGCGCGGGGGTCGCGTTCGTGGGCGTCGATACCTACAACATCGACGACACCGCCGACCCCACGCGGCCGGTCCACTCGATCTTGCTCGGCGCGGACATCCCGATCTGCGAGCACATGACCGCGCTCGACCAGCTCCCCGCCGCCGGAGCCCGCCTCTTCGCGGTCCCGGTGAAGGTCCGCGCCTTCGGGACATTCCCGGTCCGGGCGTTCGCGATCCTGTGAGTCGCGCGGTTCGCGCGGTTCGCGGGATCGCCCGATCGAGGGACGGCGGCATCGCCGCATCGCCGCGAGCGGCTCATTGCCCGTCCAGCGGGAAGAGCTGCAGGTTCACGACGACCACGCGCTCGGGTGGCCGTGACTCGGCGATCACCGCGCGCATGTTCTGGTAATAGCTCACGTGGAGCTCTGACAGCTTCGCGAGGTCGGCCTCGGAGACGGTGAAGACGTTGAACGAGAAGCGCCCCTCCGCCTTGCGCGAGAGCCGCTCCAGCCCGACGCCGGCCCAGAAGCACTTGAGCCGGTGCTCGGCGTCCGGGTCGGCGCGCGTGTCCACGGTCCGGATCGGCGCGACGCTCCACCGCCCGCGGCTCTTGCGGATCTGGCCGGCCTCGGCGAGCCGCTCCAGGCAGCGCGCCTCGTCCTCGGCGGGGAACCCGAGCCGCCGCGCGATCCACCCCGGCTCGTGCCGCGGCAGCGCCCGGTACGACGGCATCTCCAGGGCGAGCAGGATGGCCGGCAGCAGCGGCTCCTCGTAGACGGCGCGGCGCTGCGCCTCCAGCGTGCGCCACGCCGCGCTCACCGCGGGGAGCGCCGCCGGGTCCGCGAACAGCGCCACGAAGTCGAGCAGGCGCAGCGAGCACGCCTCGACCATCCGCAGGAAGTCCGGCAGCCGCGGCTCGGCCTCGCCCGCGAGCCAGCGCGCGACAGCGTACCGGCTCCTGCCCGCCCGCCGCGCCACGTCCACGATGGGCGACATCCCGCGCATCTCGCTCAGGAGCGCCGCGACGCCCTCGGCCGACGCCGGGTCGGCGTGCGCGAGCCACGCCGGCAGCGACGGGAAGAAGCGCCCCACCGCCCCCGCGACGTCGACACCAGCGCGCCGCGCCGCCGCGAGGAACGTGGCCGCGGTGGGCCATCGCCGCCCGGACTCCCACGTGTAGACGACGTTGGTGCGGAACCCGAGCCGCCGGCTGAAGGCGCGCTGCGAGCGCCGGCCGCGGAGGGCGCGGATCAGCTCCTGCGCGAGGGATTCGTGGTCCATGTCTCGCAGGTTCGCACATCCATAGGCCTTGTTGCGGTATGGAATGTGCGAAGCTGCCCTGGCGCGGGTCGGTGAGCGAACGCAAGGTAGGCCGCAGGAGGTCTTGATCATGGGCGAGCGGCGTTGGCTTTCTTGGGCGGTCGCGGCGGTGATGAGCGCCGGGCTCTTCGGGTGCGGCGAGGGCAACCCTCAGAGCGGCCAGATCGGCGGAGTTCATGCCGGCGAGGGGGCGTGCCACGAGGAGGCGGAGGCCATCGCCGCCGACGCGGAGACCGCGCTGGGCTTCTCGGCGCAGGACGTGGTGGCCGCGCTGTCGGGCGAGCGCTCCGCCCCGCTCACGTGGGCGAAGGGGGGCAGCACGACCGCGACGGTGTCGCTGGGCGAGATCGTCTCCGCGAGCTTCGTCCGGTCCACGACGCCGCCGAGCAGCGGTTCGGGCGGCGCCGAGATGGCGCTCGCCGTCGACTGCGCCGATCACCTGCAGATCGAGGTCCCTCTGGCCTTCTCGACGGAGGACGGCGCGTTCGACGAGACGTTCACGGTCAAGCTCAGGGCCCTGCAGGTCAGCTCGGCGAGCTTCACCCACCGGATCGATCTCGACGCGCTCCAGGGAACGTACGAGGTCACCGAGGTGGATCCAGCGGAGTTCAGGGAGGTGATCGTGTACCTGAACGGTACGGTGAGCAGCACCGCTGTCGACGGCGTGATCAGCGGGGTCGCCGAGACGTTCCCCACCAGCGACGGACCGGATGGATCGGTCTCCGCGCGGATGTTCAACGTGGCGGATTTCTGAGTCGAGGCTCCGCGCTGGGGTCGTGGGGGCGAGCTTGCGCCGGAGAGGGCAGGCGGAAGAGGGCAGACGTGGGAGGGGGAGGGGAGGGCTTGGCGGTGCATGCATCCACCGCCAGTGTTCCGTCATCAGCATCGAGAGATGCCCCCATCGAGCCGCGCCCCTCCATGATAGGTTGTGCTCATGCGCCGGCCCCACTTCCCATCCGGCGTTGCGCGGGGACCCGGCAGGCGGCGCCCTCGCACCGCCGCCGTGCGCCGCGGCGGTCTGGCCCGCTGCGCCGGTGTTCTCGTGTCGCTCTGCTGGCTGGTGGGGTGTCACCCGCTGCTCGGCGAGCACCGCGTGCCCGTCGGCGTGGAGGTATTCCTTCCGGAGCAGAGCGGCGGCGCGTGCCGCGTCCGAGAGGGGGGCGACGTCCTCCGGGTGGACCCCGGGGACCGGCCGCCGGTCCATGTCGAGGCCAGGCGCGCGGGTCGCGGCGTGGTGCGGTGCGAGAACGGCGACATCGCCCTGGTCGTCGCGCCGATCGCGAAGCTGACCGTGAAGGGGCCCGCCGTCATCGAGAGCGACGTGGAGCTCGTGGCCGAGGCCCTGACCGCGCGCGGGGAGCCCTTCGATCTCGACATGGTGTCATCGCAGAGCGTGGCCTGGAGCCACCCTGATTTCCTGATGGTCAAGCCGCGGCGCTGCGGCCACATGGCGGCCCTGTGCAGCGGCTTTCTGGGCAATGGCACCCTCATGCGCGCCTACCCTCTCCACGAGCGCTGGGGCGAGGGCGACATCGTGGTGCGCATCGGCGAGGCGCGCGCCTCCCTGCGCGTGGTCACGCCGCGGGAGCGGTGAGGGGAGCGCCGTCTGCGGGATTGGCCATGGGCCGGCGTCGTCATAACGCGAGCGGCGCGGGCGTCCGTGCTCGGCGTCGCCCTGCGTCGCCGGTTGCGGAGAGGTAGACCGACGCTCAGCCGCAGCCGCCCTGGTCCTCCCCGCCGCCGCCGCCGCCGCCGCAGTTGTCCCCCTCGACGACCCACAGCCCGGTCGCTCCGTCGCACTCGGCGAACTCTGTGCCGCATTCGTTGTTGTAGAGGCACGGCCCCACGCCGTCATAGCCCTCGCAGCTCGTCCCGCTCTCGGGCAGCGCATCGGGGCACGGATTGCACTCCTCGACCCACACGCCGTCGATGCATCGGCTCCAGCAGCCCGAGCAGGCGTTGTCGCATATCTCGTCCTCGTTCGTGCAGGCCGCTCCCGGCTGAGCGCCGCCTCCCGAGTGGTCGCACTCCACGGGGCCGCCGCCGGTATCGCCCGACGCGCTCGACGACGTCCCGGGGCCGCCGCCGGTGCCGTTCGACGCGCCCGACGACGTGGTTGCTCCGGACGAGTTGCCCCCCGAGCCGGTTTCACTGGGCTGCTCGACGGGATCGGAGCAGGCGAGCACCTGGAGCAGCGCAACGGGGATGAGCCATCCAATCGAGGTCTTCATGCCGTGCCGCTGAGGCACGTGACGTGCCAGCGTAAACCGCGAGGTTTTCTGCGGGACGAGGTTGTGCCTGTGCCAGAGTGAGTCTTCTTGCACACCATCCCAGGCCCGCCCGGGCTGCGGTACGCGCGCTCCTCCTGCATGCCGCCGGAGACCCGGGGCCGACGAGAACGGCGACCTGAAATGCATTGCCGTCAGACTGGGGGCGACCCAGAAATCGATACATCAGCCCAGCTTCTGCCGCGAGGATCGCCCCTGCAACGCTGGAACTGGACGTGTCGCACTGGTCTGTCAGTTCGCCATCGGCTGTGACCACGCAGGCGGTCTCAGCGAAGCCGCCAGATTCAGCGGCTGACACGACCCCCACGCCAAGCTCGGCATAGCCATACTTCCAGAGCGTGCCGCGCATGCCGATCCCGACCCAGGCATCCCCCCGGATTCTTCAGAAAATTTACAGGGAGACGGGGAGGCGGGGAGCAAGATCCAGAAAATACTCCCTGTCTCCCCGCCTCCCTGTTCAATCTTCCCGGTTGAAAGGGCGGCAAAAGGAGGAGAGTCCTCGGGCGCTCTACTCCATCTCCTCCGCGATGAAGATCTCCGGGTTCAGCACGAGCTTCCCGTTGACGATCTTCCCGGTCCTCGTGAACAGGCTCGTCGTCCCGTCACCGTCGAGATCCCCCTCCGCGGAGACCTCGAAGCCATCCTTGCCCGGATCGGGCCCGCCGCGCGCCGGACCCTTGTAGCCCGATCCGGCGCGATAGTCGTACTGGTAGTAGGCCCGCATCGCCAGGTTGAATTGCAGGCACCGCCACCCCGAGGTGTCGTCGCCCTGGTTGAAGTCCTGTCCGGGGCTCGAGGACGGCGTGTAGCGGGCTCCCCGCGGCACGGCGGCGGGGACCGGGTTGGCCGACTTGCAGAGGTGGCGCGACGACGGCGGCACGTTCTTCTGCGAGCCCGCCGCGCGCTCGAACGCCCCCACCGCGCTGCGGGCGATCGCCAGGACCGTGTTCTTCGCCTCTGCCGTCTTCGCGGAGGCGAGGTAACGCCGGACGCCGTAGACGGCGAGCGCGGCGCTCGTGCCGAGGATCTCGACGCCGCCCTGGCCGCCGAGCGCGAGCTCGAGCCCGCGGTCGCTCGACGCGAGCGTCAGGGAGAGCAGCGTCGGCGAGGCGCCGAGGGCGCCGAAGCTCGCCGCCGCGGCCCCTTCGAGCAGGCCCGCGAAGGTCTGACGATCGAGGTACATCTCCAGGTGCGAGGGCGCCTTCGCGCGCGCCCGCGCCTCCGCGAACGACGGGCTCGCGGCCAGCGATTCCTTGTCCTTCCCGAAGCGCGCGGCGACCTGAGCGAGGAATCTCCGGTCGCCCACGCCGATCAGCACGAAGCCTTGCCTCGACTCGGCCCTCAGCTCGTTGTGGTCGTCGAGATCGTCCGCCACCCATCCCGGCCTGGTCCGGACCTTCTTCGATGTCCGCTTCATGTGCGCGGCGACCGCGTCGAACACCTTCTTCTGCGCGGCCGCATCCGCGGTCGCGATCGCGATCAGCACGGCGTTGTGCCGGAGCGCCGCATCGCGCTCGCCGCCCGCGAAGGCGAGCTTGTGCTTCGGATCGCGGTACATCCCGATCGCGGCCTCGCCGCCGAGCGCCCTGTCCACGTCGCCGAGCTCGAGCCCGACCTCGGCGAGCGCGCCCGCGGCGGCGGCCGCGACGGGCCCGCCGGCGAGCCCGTTGAAGGCGCCGAGGACGTCGCTCACGGTCTTTCCGGGCGCTCGCTGGAGGGAGAGCCCGAGCGCCACCAGGGCACCCGAGGGCAGCTTCGCCATGGCTCCGTGGTCCGTCGCCGCGAGCACGGTGCCGAGGCGGGGATACTCCGGTCCGAGGACCGCGAGCTCCACGCGGAGGCCGGGCGTGTCCTGGCTCATCGGCAGCGCCATGAAGAGCCGTGAGCCGGGCTCGGGTGCGGTGGCGCCGCCGCTGCTCATGCGGTGGAGGTCGAGCGCGAGCCACGGGTCCTTCGCGCGCTCGGCCTGGAAGAGCGCGGAGCTCCTGAACGACGCCTCGCGCTGCCCCGCGACGCGCAGGGCCCTCGCGAGCGGCTCTGGCCGGGCGCAGAGGAGGGCGACCCGCGCCTCCGCGAGCCACACGCCGTGAGCGAGCACCCTGTCCTTGTCGTCCCGGAGCGCGAACGCGCCGCCCTCGCCGGTCTCCTGCGGCAGCGCCTTCAGCAGGCGCTCGACCGGCGCCCCGTCGCGGAATCGCGCCGCCGCGCAGCCATGCCCGAGCAGGGCCCACACGGCGCCGCCCTGGGACGCCTCGCCGCCGACGAACACCATGGCGCCGTCGAGCGACGCCGTGACGTCGCGGGCGAGGTCCGGGCTCACGCCGGGCTGGCGCGCCAGGACTGCCGCGAGCTCCTGGACGAGCGCCTCCTGGACCGCCGGGGCGCTCGCGAGGAGCGCGCCCGCCTGCGGGAGGCTCGCGACGAGCACCGCGTCGCTCGGGACGACGTCGACGAGCGACTCCACGCTCCGCGGCATCGTGGGGGCGGTCGGCGGCGCGGTTGCCGCGGTCCCCGCGGTCCCCGCGGCCGCGGCCGACTGCGACGGCGGCGTCGCCGCGGTGGTGCCTCCGCAGGACGCGAGCGCGACCAGCCCGGCCGCGGTGAGAACTCTGGGTAAGGACAGGCGCCTCGACATGGATGCTCTCCTCATGCGCGGGCGTCCTGGTACACCCGACCAGCCCTCGCGTCTCCGTCAAAGCACGGCTCCACGGGGCTCCGCGTGCCCCGGTGGACGCGCGCTCCTCTTGCATGCCGCCGGAGACCCGGGGCCGCCGAGAGAGAGGCGCTGTCGAGCGTCAGCGGCGCAGCTCCTCGCGGATCTCCATCAAGATCTTTCCCAGCATGTTGACCCCGCTCCCGTCGCCGCCGTCGGCCCAGTAGGCGTCGTTCGTTGTGTGCTCGACCAGCTCGGCGTCCCCGGTGTCGAGCAGGGCGCGCTTGAGGTCCTCGTGCTGGGTGAACTTTGCCCGCACCACCTCGCGCATGATGTCGTCCTTCACCTGCTCCCAGTCGGGGCGCAGCGGTCGGCTCCGCTGTCGCCCCATGCGGGCCGCCTCACCGGGGCCGGGGGCGTTGCGGATCTCCTCCTCGTGGTGGGTGCCGGGGAACTTCTGGGCCTGGAAGTAGTGCTCGCTCGTGGGCCACACCTTGCCGTTCAGCGTGACCGGATGGCGCGAGAAGTTGGAGAAGAAGCCGTAGGCGTCGCCGGCGCGATAGAAGTTGATGACGGTCATGGACCGATTCTACCCCACGCGCTCGCGCGACGGCGCTGTTCGGGCGACCCCACCTGGGTCAGGTCGGCCTCGACACACCGGGGATCGAAGGCACCTCGACCACGCGCGAGGACCGGGAACGGCGCCAGGAGGGCGGTTGGACCGCCCCTCCAGGACCGATCTCGGTGGTCTGGGGCGGTTGCTCCGCCTCTCCACGCCCTCGCGCGGCCCGGGCTTCCGCGTCAGACCGCGGTCGCCAGCACGGTGACGGGCGTGGCCGGGAAGACGTGCTCGCGACGGCCATCGAAGCGCACGCGGACGACGTTGCCCGGCGATAGCTTCCGGAGAGACTCCTCGCCGACGAAGAGGGTCTCCTGGTCGACGAAGGCCGGACTGCCGTCGTCGGGGGCGACCTCGAAGACGACCACGACGAAGAAGCCCTTTTGCTTCACGAACTCCCGCACCACCGAGCAACGGAGGACGCGCCCGCGGCCAAGGGAGCCGAACGACGCGACCAGCGTGGAGGCAAGGTGCCGCAGGAACCGCGCGAGCTGTAGAATCGCGAAGAGGCCCCCCGCCGCGACGAGGATCAGGTACGCCGGCGACTCGACTGCCCGGGTCGCGGCCCAGGCGGCGAGCCCGGCGCCCCCGAGGACGAAGACCGCGTAGAGGAAGAAGCCGAAGCCGTTGATCGGCAGGTGACGGACGAGCGTCCAGTAGGCCGAGAGAAACACGTTCGCCACGGCTTGCTCGGCCTCGTCTCTGGACACCGACGCTGCCCGCGCATAGTGGTCGACGGCCTCGTCGCGCTTGCCGTCGACGAGCAGCTGCTTGACGCGCTCGATGTCGTCCTTCGAGGCGGTCTGAGCCCTGATCTGCGCGACGGGAGCGCCGGTGGCGGGCCGCTCGACGAAGAGGTTCGTGTTGCAGAAGATGCAGATGACGTGGCGTTGCCCCGACGCGACGGAGAGCGGTGCCCCGCAGTTGGGGCAAGAGGTCATCGAGAGCAGAAGGCTCATGAGGTAGGTGAGCCTACCTCAGACCTCGCCTGCGCTGGGCGCTGGAGCGTATCGCGCGCGGCGGGACGGCTCCGCCCTGCGTCCAGCGTCGCCACGGGCGGCACGTGCGGCCAGGTGTGCGCCCCCACCGGGCGGCGCGCGCGTCCGCCCGCGTCATTTGAGGCTGCCACGTGCCCTCGGAGGCCGGATATCCTGGCAGCATGATGAATTTTCGCGGGCTTGCGGTCGCAGCGCTCGTCGGCCTCTCGGCCTGCAGCGCCCAGGATCGCAACTTCGTCGGCGCGGGCGCGGGCGCGGGCGGAGCGGGCGGTACGGACGGTGCGGGCGGTGACAACGGTGCCGGGACGACGACGCCTTCCAGCGCGAGCACGGGCACGAGCGCCACGACGGGGTGCATGCGATCAGAGGACTGCTTCAACGGCGCAGACGACGACTGCGACGACGCCGTCGACTGCGCGGACCCGGACTGCGCCGAGGGCGCGGTCTGCCTGACGGCACCCACGAACTTCCAGCCCGGCGTCCTCGTGGACGCGACAGAGCCGTGCCCCGACGGCTTCACCGAAGAGGAGACGCTCCTCTTCCGCGGCCTCTCCGGCAGCGGGTGCGAGGGCTGCGGCTGCACGCCGAACCCGACGGACTGCGCGGCGGATCTCTACCTCTACGCGAACACGTCGCAGTGCGAGGCGGACGAGGGCCTCACCGGCGGCACCCTGGCCAAGCGGGTCGGGTTCACGTGCGACGCGATGCCGATCAACAACGGGTTCGTCAGCTGGGGCGGCGTTCGCGCGAGCCCCTTCGAGGTGATCCAGAGCTGCACCGCGACCGGCACGGCGATCCCGGCGCCGGCGCGCTGGGCCGAGTCGAAGAAGCTCTGCCACGCGAGCCCGGGCGCCGGCTGCCGCGCCGGCGAGGTCTGCGTCCCGAAGCGCTCCCCGGCGGAGCAGTGCGCGCTCGTGTCGGGCAGCGCCACCTGCAGCGGCTACGGGCGGCGCGAGAGCGACTGGTTCCGGGGCTACACCGACACCCGGACGTGCTCGTCCTGCTCCTGCAGGGCGAGCGGCGGCGATTGCAACAACGTGCGGGTCGAGCTCGGTAACGACTACAGCTGCTTCGATCACGCGCATCTGTCGCAGGACGGCCGGTACTGCGGTTACGCCTACTCGCCCCCAGCGCACCTCGTCGGCACGCCGACCAACTCGACCTGCACCGCGCGCACGAGCCTCAGCGGCTCGCTGGATCCGACGGGGCAGTCGACGCTCTGTTGCGTCGAGTAGACGCGGGGGCGCGCCCGCGCCGCGCGCGGCCAGGCCGCGTTCGGCGGCCCCGCAAGGGGCGGCGCGGGGGCGCCGAGCTTCTCCGCCGCGCGCGTCACGTCGGGAAGTCCGTCGACGCCGAGACGGCGCGCCACGCGGCGAGCTCCTGCGTCACGAACGCGTTCTTCGCCTCGATCGCAGCGATGGCGTCGGTGCCGAGCGGAAGCCGGATCGGCGGGTTCTTCGCGCCGGCGAGCTCGACGACCACGCGGGCGAGCCGCGCCGGATCGCCAGGCTGCTGGAGGCTGACCTCCTTCGCGTGGCTCCGGACCTTGCCCGCCGTCTCCGCATAATCGGCGATGACCTTTCCCGTCGCCACGACGGACTTCGCCTCCAGGAACTCCGTTCGGAAGTAGCCCGGCTCGAGGACCGTCACCCCGATGCCGAGCGGCGCGAGCTCCGCGTGCAGCGCCTCCGAGATCGCCTCGACGGCGAACTTCGTCGAGCAGTAGATGCCGAACCCAGGGCCCGACCGGTAGCCGCCTACCGACGAGAGGTTCAAGATCAGGCCGGCGCGCTGCTTCCGGAGCTGCGGAAGCGCGGCGCGCGTCACCGCGAGGAGGCCGAACACGTTCGTCTCGAAGACGCGCCGCACCTCGTCGCCCTCGGTCTCCTCGATCGCGCCGACGACGCCGTAGCCGGCGTTGTTCACCAGCACATCGATCCGGCCGAACCGGTTGACGGCAGCCTCGACCGCGGCGGCGACGGACGCCTCGTCCGTCACGTCGAGCGCGAGGGGGAGGAGCGCCTCGGGCTGCCCGAAGCGGTCCGTGATGCTCCTCGGATCGCGCGCGGTCGCGACCACCCGATCGCCGGTGGCGAGCGCCGCGCTCGCGATCTCCGCGCCGATTCCGCGCGACGCGCCCGTGATGAACCACACCCGCTTGTTCTCGCTCGCTTCCATGGGGATCTCCTCTCGTGTCCGGGGGTTGCGCCCCCCTCGCAAGAACGAAGATGCAGCATCGCGACCATGAAGATAATGCGCAAAATGGTTGATGCTTCATGAACCCATGATTCATAATCCGGCATGGCCGACGCGCTCGACGGGCTCACGACGTTCCTCGCCGTGGGCCGCTGCAGGAGCTTCACCGCCGCCGCCGCCGCGCTCGGCGTCACCCCCACCGCCGTGAGCCAGAAGATCAAGCTCCTCGAGCGACGGTACGGCGTGGTGCTGTTTCAGCGGACCACGAGGCGCGTCGCGCTCACGGAGCCTGGCGCGAGCCTCTTTCAGCGCCTGCAGCCCGCGCTCGCCGACGTCGAAGGCGCGCTCGCCGCGCTCGGTGACTACCGCGGACGTCCCTCCGGGAACCTCCGCATCACCGCGCCGCGCATGAGCGGCGCATGGCTCCTCGCTCCGCTCGTGGCGCAGATGCGGGAGGCGTATCCGGAGCTGTCCATCGAGGTTTCGCTCGACGATGCCTTCGTCGACCTCGTGGCGGCCGGCTTCGACGCGGGCATCCGGCTCGGCGACGCGGTCGAGAAGGACATGGTGCGGGTTCCGATCACGAGCCACTCGTCGTGGTCGATCGTCGGCTCGCCGGCCTACCTCGAGAGGGCGGGGCGGCCGCGCGCGCCGGAGGAGCTCGTCCACCATCGCGCCATCCGCCAGCGCCTCATCGCGAGCGGCACCGTCTATCGGTGGGAGCTCGAACGCCGGGGCAAGACGATCACGGTCGATGTTCCCGGCGGCATCGTCGTCGACGATATCGCGCTCATGGTCGCGCTCGCGTGCGCGGGGTCGGGCCTCGCGTACGTACCCGACCAGGCCATCGAGCGCGACCTCTCCGAGGGACGGCTGGAGCGCGTGCTCGAGGCGTTCATCACGAAGGGACCTGGCTTCTACCTGTACTTCCCGGCGCGCACGCAGGAGCAGCCAAAGCTCCGCGCGCTGATCGAGAGCGTCACGAGCGCTCGCCGGCAGAAGGTCAAGCGTCGTTCAGGTCGGACCGGCGTCTCCGGTGGTGGGGGCCCCGCGTGATTCCGGATCCACCGCGCCACCCGGGGGTGGCTGGAGCTCTCGGCGTCAGAGCGTCTCGAGGTACGCGACGAGCGCGTCGATCTGGGCCGGCGTGAGCGCCGAGGTGACGCCGTGTCGATCCCCTCCGCCGCACGGGCCGAAGCGGTCGTGGAGCGTCGCGGCGCAGCCATCATGCATGTACGGGGCGCGCGCGGCGAGCCCGCGCAGCGAGGGCACCTGGAAGGGCCGGCCCGTGCCCACGTCGACGGTCTCGTTGTTCGTGAGCGTCTCGCCGGAATGGCACGTCGCGCACGCGAGGGTCGGGTCGTTGAAGAGCGCCTCGCCGCGCGCCGCGGCGCCTTCGTCCGCCGGCTTCGACGGGGGCAGGGCCTTGATCGCGTCGAGCCACGCCGCGAACGCGTCGAGGTGAGCGGCGTCCGGAAGCGAGCGGCCCATCCGCTTCTCGAGCACCTCCCTCATGAAGCCCCTGAAGTCTTTCAGGTCACCGTCCCAGTGCAGCGGCGCCGTCGCGAGGACGCCGCCTGCGACCGATTGCGTGCGGCGCGGTCCGACGGGCTCGAAGTTCCATACCCGGCCATCCTCATGCCCCTCCGGGTGGCAGGAAGCGCAGGAGATGGCGCGGAATCCACGGTCGTCGCCATGGAAGAGGGTATGGGAATCGTCGAGCCGGCTCTCCCCGGGAAGCTCGAGCGTGCCGATAGCCTCGCCGCTGATGGCCCCGAAGCGCCGGATGCTCGGCGGCTCCCGTATCTGCACGAGCAGGTTTCTCTCTCCGTCGTAGCCGACGGCGATGGGCTGTTCCCTGGCGCCGACAAAGAAGCGGCGCTGGTCAGGGGCGAGCGAGCAGGTGTCGATCCCGTCGTTCCGCTCGAGGGACTCGAGCGGCGCCTCGATGACATCGCCGCTGCCCGCCTGCACGATCGCGGCGCTGAGCCCATCCGGCGACACAGCGATGTCGACCGCGAGCAGCCCGACCCCGATGCCGCCAACACCATGCCTGGACAGGGGCGGGCTCGACGGATGGGCCTCGCCGGGCAGCGGTCGCATGAGGGTCACCGCGGTATGGAGCAAGCGCCGGTCGCAGTGCCACGAGTAGTAGACGTCGTCCCCCGTGCTGCTGACGGGGCTGACGAGGCTGCGCTGGTGCAGCATGGCCACGCCGCCCCCGGGCAGCGGGACCGTCCTCCACGCCACCCCCGGCTCGAACTCACGCGCGTCGTTCTCGAGGTCGTACAGCTCGCCCGGGATGTACGAAAGCGGCCTGATGCGCTCGACCACCGTCCCGTCCTTCGCGACCACGAGGAGCTCGGAGGACCGGAAGCGGCTCACGAGGAGCGAGTCCCCCTCGACGACAACGTCGCGCAGGTCGCGGTCGAGGCGGAGCTCGCGGAGCGGCGGGGCAGCGACATCCGAGGAGAGCGTCACGAGCTCGCCGCCCGCGCACGCCACGTGGAGCAGGTCTGTCGAGGCGTCGTACGCGATCCCGCGGGGCGTGGGGCAAACGGCCCTGCGGCGCATCTCCTTGGTGGCGAGATCGATCGTGACCACCGCTCCCCCGCGGCGGAGCGCCACATGAACGGAGCCAGCCGCCCCCTCGGCCACGCGCCCGGGCTCGTCGTCCTTCTCCAGACGGAGGATGGCGTCCACCTCGAAGCTGGCGAGGTCGACGATCGAGATCCTGTCGCGGTCCGGATCCGCAGCAACGGCGACCGCCTTGTCGGCAGTGACAAGGAGCGTCCCGCCGCTGATCGGGGGAGGCGGCACCGCGGAGATCTTGGGGGGCGGAGCTGGCTCCTGGGACTCGCCGGACGGTGCGTTCTCGTCCCACGGTTCGTTATAGCCTGAGAGCACGTTGCACCCGGCGATGGCCGAGATCATGGCGGTGAGCGTGGTGAGCCCCGCTCCGGATCGAGCTTTCATTGCGCCTCCTGCGACCGGCGCGGCATTGCAAGAAGGTTGCCGGGGTCGTGCATCGAGCCTCGGACGACAACCGCTCTCCCCGTGATAGGCGAGATCGCAGCGGGCGCGCCGGATTCAGGGGGCGCGCGCACGGCGCATGGATTCGCCTTCTCCGCCTGGGGCACAGCCTTCCGGCGGCCGGAATCGTGCCGGATGACGCAAGATGTATACGCTGGAAGGATAGCGTGTTGCCGCGATTCCACATGTGGCGATCGACAGCGGCGCGACCCGGACCAGGTTGAGGTCGCAGACCGACAGGTCCCCGGCCGGGACGCTCAGGCGGGCGCGGGGCGCGCGAACGCGCCGAGGAAGCGCGTCGCGAGGGCGGCGTCGCCGGCGATCGCGACGCCGCGCGGCTCGCGTCCCGCGAATCCGGCGAAGACGACGGCGCGGAGCGCGCGCGCGGTCGCGGTGATCGTCGCGTCGGGCGCCTCCGGCTCGCCGCGCGCCACCGACAGGGCGCCGCACGCGATCTCGACCGAGAACGGCTCGCCGTCGAGGACGACCGCGAGCCTCCCGCGCGAGAGCGCGCCGGGGTCGAACGTGGTGCGGAGCGCGATCATCAGCGCGCTCGGGCTGAGCTCGCCGCTCGGCAGCGGGACCGCCCGGCTTCCCCAGCGGGCCAGCGACACGATCACCGGCTCGAGCTCGCGCCCCCGGGGCGTGAGCTCGTAGACCGTCGCCGCGACGGGCGGCGCGAGCGCGCGCCGCTGCACCACGCCGGCGTCCTCGAGCTCCCGCAGCCGCTGCGACAGCACGTTGGGGCTGGCGGAAGGAAGCCCGGCGCGCAGATCGGTGAAGCGCCGCGGGCCGAGGAGGAGCTCGCGCACGACGAGGAGCGCCCACCGCTCTCCCACGCGGTCGAGGGCGCGCGCGATCCCGCACGGATCCTGGTAGCTACGCATGGGTCCACGATGGAGTTTGATTTCAGGACCGTCCAGTCCTGATTCAGGACTGACGCCTGACAACGAGGTCACGCGAGGAGGTTGGCGGGCTCCTGGACGACCGAGGCCGGGCGCCAGCAGACGCCCGAGGTCGCCGAGGGCATGGTCCGAATGCCTAGATCTCGGAGTAGGCGCGGGAGATGACCCGCCGGGCCACCGACTGGACGCCGGTGTGCTCGTAGTAGCTGGTCATCACGTCGAGCGCCGCGGCCACGACGTCGAGCTTGTCGTCCGAGAGGGAGATGCGCTCGCGCACCTTGTCGAGGACGCCGGACTGCGTGATGCCCTTCTCCTGCACGAGCTGGGTGACCTTGCCGCCGGCCTGCTCGAGGTTCTTCTGGATGAGGGCCTTGTGCTCCTGCGGGCCGCCACCGGGAAGGTACTTGGCCACGGCGTTGTAGAGCTTGCTCTCGGTGAGCGCCGAGCCGGAGACGGCGGCGGTGATCTTCTCCATGAAGTTCGGCCCCAGCGGCAGCACGCAGTCGATGGCCGCGAAGGCCGCCAGGCGCATGATGTCGCTCTTGCCGTAGCTGCCGATGGCCTTGGCGAAGTCGGCCACCCCGTCGCCGGGGATGCCGTTCACGAACACGAACGAGGCCAGCTCGCACGCGAACTTGATGCCCGCGTCCACCGCCTGCGCCGCCTCCGGCTGCGGGGTGATGGCCTTCAGGAAGCCGAGATCGAACTTCTGGCCGATGAGGTTCACCGCCGAGGCGGCGGCGATGGTCTTGTCCAGGCTGTCCACCATCTGGAAGCACCAGACCGCCTTCTGGTAGCCGTTCGACGGGTCGGTGTAGAGCTGGATGGCGCGCTGGCCGACCTGCTGGATGAGGTCCTGGTCGCTCTCGCCCGTCTCGTCGGCGATGAGCTCGTCGAAGTTCGTGATGTTCTTCCACTGGCCGGGGGCGATCCAGTCCAGGGCGTGGAGCACGGCGCCGGTGACGCTGGTGCCGGGCAGGTCGTTGACCAGCTTGAAGATGGGATCGTCGCTGTCGCTCATGGACTCTCTCCGGTGGCTACTTGGTGGGGGGATTGAAGGAGCGCAGCCCGCCGAGATCGAACTTCTCGATCAGGGCTTTGCGCGCGGCGTGATCCATGGCCTGCGACGAGACCTTGATCTGCCAGCGGTCGGCGACGAGCGCCGTCGTCTGGTTCTTGCCCACCGTGGTCAGCGGGTCGCTGCCCAGCTTCTCGGTGGCGTCGGCGAACTTCTTGCGAGCGTCCTCGTTCTGGACGAGGTCGCTGATCGAGAGCGTGGCCTCGGCGCCCTCCTTCGCGTACTTGGCCTGCACGAAGCCGTCCTTCTCCTGCTCGAACGTGCGCTTCAGTCCATCGACGCCGTCGGACGGGAAGAAGGCGTTCAGCTTGCCGCCCTCGACCGCCTTGGGCGCGTCACCCTTGGCCTTCTCCTCGGCGCGCTGTTCGGCCGCCTCCTGCGCCCCCTCCCAGCGCTCGTTCTTGTCCTTGCAGCCGGTCGCTCCCGAGAGCAGCCCGGCGAGACAGAGCGCGCCGAGCCATCGCCATTCGAGCATCTTCGCTCCTCCTTCGCGCTTGCGAGCGCGCCGCGACCATAGCGCACCCGGTCCGCAGCGCCTGCGCTGAACGGCGCGCGCGGTGACGATGGGGCGCCCGTATTCACCTCGGACGGACGGCCCTTGCGCCGTCGGCGCCGCGCTTTCGAGCGTCTGGTCGCGTGGAAGGGAGCCCGGCGCGCGGATCGGTGGAGCGCCGCGGGCCGAGGAGGAGCTCGCGCACGACGAGGAGCGCCACCGCGCTCCCACACGGTCGAGGGCACGCGGTCGAGGGCGCGCGCGATCCCGCACGGATCCTGGTAGCTACGCATGGGGCCAACGATGGAGTTTGACTTCAGGACCACCAAGTCCTAATTCAGGACTGACGCCTGACGACGAGGTCACGCGAGGAGGTTGCGATGAGAAAGCTGACGGTGTTCGAGAACGTCTCGCTGGACGGCTACTTCGTCGATGCGCGAGGCGACATGAGCTGGGCCCACGCGTCCTCCGCGGGTGATCCCGAGTGGGCGCGCTTCACCTCCGAGAACGCCAGGCGCGGCCGGGGCACGCTGCTCTTTGGCCGCAAGACCTACGAGCTCATGGCGGGCTTCTGGACGACCGAGGCCGCGCGCCAGCAGATGCCCGAGGTCGCCGAGGGCATGGCCCGGATGGAGAAGCTCGTCGTCTCGCGCACGCTCGAGCAGGTCGGCTGGACGAACGCCTCCCTGCTCCGCGACGACCTGGTGGAGCGGATCGCCGCGATGAAGCAGGGCAGCGGCGAGCCGATCCTGGTGATGGGGAGCGGCACGATCGTGGCGCAGCTCGCGCGCGCCGGGCTCATCGACGGCTACACGTTCGTCATCGTGCCGATCCTGCTCGGCGGCGGCCGCACCCTCTTCGAGGGCCTCGACCACGCCATCGGGCTCCGCCGCGTCTCCGAGCGCACCTTCGAGAACGGCAACATCGTCGCGACGTACGAGCCGAGGTGACGCGCGCGCCGGATGAACACGCGCGCCGCGGCGCTACCCCAGCCACGCGCGCGCGAGCGCCAGCGTGCGCGCGTTCTCCGGCACGTTGTCCAGGAAGCACGCCCGCCACGCCCGGTTCGCGATCTTCCCGGCGCGCTCCAGCAGCCGGTCGCGCCCGAGCGCGATCGCCGCGCGCGCCCTCCGCCCGTCGCCCGAGGCCGCCAGCGCCTCGGCGTGCACCAGGTAGACGAGCGACTCGCCCGTCTCCAGGTGGCCCAGCGACGTCACCACCGCCGACGCCAGCTCCGCCGCGCGCCCCGCGTGCTCCAGCGCCTCGGCGGTGCGCCCCTGGGCGAGCAGCACGTTCGCGAGCGTCGCGAGCACGCACGGCGCCAGCGGCGGCATGTCCGCGAGCAGCTCGCACGCCCGCCGCGCCTCGGCCTCGGCCGCCGCGAGGTCCCCCGCGAGCCGGAACGCCTCGGCCAGGTAGATGTACGTCCCCCCCTCGAGCCGCCGCTGCCCCGCCGCCACGAAGTGCCGCCGCGCCTCGACCTCCAGCGCCCGCGCCTCCTCGAGCGCCCCGAGGTGCAGCAGCGCGCGCCCCAGGTTCTCCTTCGCGTGCGCCACCGTGTTCGCCAGCGCCAGCCGCTCCGCGTCCGCCAGCGCCGCCCGCAGCAGCGCCGCCGCCTCCGCGTACGCCCCGAGCTCGTTGCAGAGGTGCCCCGCGTTGCTCCGCGAGCTGCACGCCATGCGCGCGTCGCCCGCGTGCGTGAACCGCTGCGCCGCCGCCTCGCACCGCTCCCGCGCCGTGCCGAGATCCCCCGCCAGGATCGCCCGGTGCACCCCGAGCCGCAGGATCGCCGCGCTCACCGCCGGATCGGTCCGGAACCGCCCCTCCACCGCGTCGATCCGCCGGCACAGCGCCGCCGCGTCCTCGCACTCGCCCCGCAGCACCAAAAGCCCGCTCGCCGCCTGCGCCATCACGATGAGCTCGGGCCCGCGCGCCGCCCGCTCCGACCAGCGCTCGCACAGCGCCCTCGCCAGCCCCGTCGCCGTCTCCTCGTGCCCCAGCGGGCAGGCCGCCAGCGCCACCAGGTTCGCCGCGCGGTACCAGCGGATGCTCCCCTCCGGCAGCGCCCCCATCGCCGCGATCGCGTGCTGCTCGGCCGACGCGAAATCCCCGCGGTACCGGTGCGCCTCCGCCTGGATGGTCGCGATCTCCCCGAGCTCCTCGCCGGCCGCCCCGCACGCGATCGCGCGCTCGGCGCGCTCGATCGCCGCCGCATAGTCGTTGCCCCCGAGCGCCTGCTCCGCCGCCCGCCGGTAGCAGTTGATCGCGCGCTCGCGCTCCCCGCCGATCTCGAAGTGCGTCGCCAGCACCATCGCGTCGGTCTCGCCCGCCCGCGCGAGCCACCCGCCCGCGAGCTGATGCCCGAGCGCCCGATCGTCCTCGGTCAGCATCTCGTACGCCGCGTCCCGCAGCAGCGCATGGCGGAAGATGTATTCCACCTCGCCGTGGAATTTCGCGTCCGGCCGGCGCGCGACGAGCTCGCGCTGCTCCAGGTCCGCGAGGCAGGCGTCGAGCTCGGCCTCGTCCACCGGGTCGCCGAGCAGCGCCTGCGCCCCGCCGCGCCAGAACACCTCGCCGAAGATGCTGCCGGCGCGGAGCAGCCGCCGCGCCTCGGGCACGAGCCCCGCGAGGCGCGCCTGCGTCATCGCGAGCACGGTCTCCGGCACGCCGTCGGGGCGGCCCTCCATCGCGGCGCGCACGAGCTCCTCGAGAAAGAACGCGTTGCCCGCGGAGCGCCCCACGAGCTCCTCGACCAGGGGGGACGGCGTCGCGGGGCCGAGCGCCTCCAGCACGAGCCGCTCGCACGCCTTGCGCGACAGCTCCTTGAGGCGGAGCTCGGTGAGCGCCCGCTCCTCCCACAGGCCCGGGAACGCCTTGCGCACCTCGGGGCGCGCGAGCGCCAGCACCATGAGCGGCTGGTCGACGAGGAGCCGGAGCGCCGCGTCGACGTACTCGACCGTGGGCCGGTCGCCCCAGTGGAGGTCCTCGAGGACGAGCAGCAGCGGCCGGGCGGCGCACTCGGCGCGGGCGAACTCCACCCAGGCCCACTGCATCTGGTCGCCCATGCGCTTCGCGTCCTGCCGCGCGGCCTGGAGCAGCACGCTGTCCTCGTCGGGGAAGGGCGTGCTCACCATCTCGCCGAGGAACTCGGTGACCGGCCGCCGGAGGTGCTCGGGCACGTGCGCCGCGACGCGCGCGGCGAGCTTCTGCCGCCGGGCCTCGAGCGGCTCGCCGTCGAGCAGCCGCGCGGCGCGCCGGACGATCTGGCCGAGCATGCCGAACGGCGCGCCGACGCGCATCGAGTCGCCGCGCGCCGTCCAGATCTCGACGGGCTCGCCGCGGCCGGCGAGGCGGCGCACGAGCTCGTGGCGCAGGCGCGACTTGCCCACCCCGGCGCCGGCCGTGACGAGCACCGCGCGCGCCTCGGACTCCGCGGCGCACTCCTCGAACGTCGCCTGGAGCAGCAGCAGCTCGCGCTCGCGGCCCACGCACGTCGTCGGCTTGCCGAGCAGCCGGCGCGCCTCGTCGGCGGCCTCGATCTCGTCGACGAGGACGAGCCCGTCGTGAGCCCGCGCGACCTCGAACCTGTCGCTCAGCAGGGCGGCGGTCATCGGATCGAGCAGGATCGGCGGCGCGCCGTCGACCGCGTCGGCGGCGCGCCCCTCGACGAGCGCGCTGGCGCGGCCCTCGAGCAGCGCGCTGGCGCGGTCGATGACCTGCTCCATGGGCTGCGCCCGCTCGATCTCGTCCCACCCGGTCGAGAGGGCCACGCGCGCGCCGGGCAGGAGGCCGCGCAGCGTCAGGGCGCAGCGCGCGGCGCTCGTGGCGAGCTCGGTGGGCGAGCCGGCGCCCGAGAGCACCGCCGCGAGCGAGCCGTCGCCGAGCAGCTCGAGCTGCGCGCCGTGCCGCGTCACCACCTGCCGGAGCGCCTGCGCCGTCAGCCCGGCGCTGTCGAGCGCGCGCCCGTCGGAGAGCGGGACGGTGCGGT
Source organism: Sorangium sp. So ce119 (assembly GCF_051524405.1). Taxonomy (NCBI): domain Bacteria; kingdom Pseudomonadati; phylum Myxococcota; order Polyangiales; family Polyangiaceae; genus Sorangium; species Sorangium sp. So ce119. The sequence goes on from NZ_CP150310.1 coordinate 3,615,889, forward strand.
CGCGCAGCAGGCCGGCGGCGAGGAGGCCGCGGCCGAGGTCGCCGACGTCCGCGGCGAGGATCACGCTGGCGAGGCGCCGCTCGCGGCCGGTGAGCGCGGCCGACGACGCCGGCGCGGCCGACGAGACAGGCCCGGAGAGCTTCGCCTCGAGCGCCCGCAGCGCGTCGACGACCGCGAGGGCGTCGCCGGGGCGCGCGGCGGGCTTCTTGGCGAGCAGCTTCGCCACGAAGGCGTCGAGCGCCGGCGGCAGCCCGGGGCAGAGCGCGCTGGGCGGCGGCGCCTCGTCGAACACCACCTTGGCGAGCGTGGCCACGAGCTGCGCGGCGGCGAACGGGGGCCGGCCGGCGAGGCACGTGAACAGGACGCACCCGAGCGAGTAGAGGTCCGCGCGGGGATCGATCTCCTGCTCCCCGGTGACCTGCTCGGGCGGCATGAACGACGGGGTGCCCAGCGTCTGCCCGGTGCGCGTCAGCGCGTACGTCGCGTCGTGGAGGTGGACGAGGCCGAAGTCGACGATCTTGACCTGGTCGAGATCGCCGTGAGGCAAGAAGAGGTTCTGCGGCTTGATGTCGCGGTGGATGACCCCCCGCGCGTGCGCGACGGCGAGCCCCTCGGCCACCCGGGCCGCGAGCCGGAGCGCGGCGGTCGGCTCCAGCCGGCCGCGGAGGAGCCGCGCGGCGAGGTCCTCGCCGTCGAGCCACTCCATGACGAGGTACGGCTCGCCGTCCGGCATCGCGCCGTCGTCGACGTACCGGACGATATGGGGGTGATCCAGCGCGGCGAGCGCGCGCGCCTCGCGGGCAAACCGGTTGCGCGCCTCCTCGCTCGGATCCCTCAGGAGCTTGATGGCCACCGGCGCGCCGGTCGCGACGTTCCGCGCGAGATAGACGGTCCCGAGCGAGCCTGCCCCCGCCCGCCGCTCCACCTCGTAGTGCGGTCCGATCCGCTGCCCCGGTGTCATCGGCGCAACAGTATCGCATGAGCGTACAGGTGGGCGCGTCGCCGGCCCGGCGCATCACGGGCCCGGCGCGCGATGGCGCCGATCGACCGATCCAGCGGCCGGGCTGCCGCGTCCATGGGCAGAAATCCGCGGCGTGCAGGGGGCGCTGGGTTGTCCTACATGTAGGGAACTTGGATCCAGTTCTGAAGCCGAGGTACGCTGCAAGATTCGCCGCGAAAAAGTTGTTCGTTCGGTTCGCGATGACGTACCCAGTCGAGCGCGTCCCCGGCCTCGATGGAATCCGGTGGGCGCCGAGCTCCCATTGCGTCAACGGCGCTGAGTGAACGCCGGCAGACGGGCATCCGAGCGGGCTCGGCCGTCGGACAAGCCACGTCTTACGAACCATTCAAGGAGGTTTCTGGTGTCAAAGGTAGTCGTCGTCACCTCGGGCAAAGGCGGAGTCGGCAAGACCACCACGACCGCAAACCTCGCGTCCGGCATCGCGGCGCTCGGCTACAAGACGATCGCCATCGATTTCGATGTGGGGTTGCGCAACCTGGATCTCGTGATGGGGTGCGAGCGCCGGGTGGTCTACGATCTCGTCAACGCGATCCGCGGCGAGGCGACGCTTCGTCAGGCGGTGATCAAGGACAAGCGGATCGAGACCCTCTATGTGCTCCCTGCGTCGCAGACGCGGGACAAGGACGCGCTCACGCTGGACGGCGTGGGTCGCATCCTCGACGAGCTGCGCGCGGCGGGGTTCCAGTACATCTTCTGCGACTCGCCGGCGGGCATCGAGTGGGGCGCCCAGATGGCGATGTATTTCGCGGACGAGGCGATCGTGGTGACGAACCCCGAGGTCTCGTCGGTGCGCGACTCGGACCGCGTGCTCGGCCTGCTCGACGCGAAGACGCGGCGGGCGGAGCTCGGCGAGGAGGCGGTGAAGACGCACCTCCTGCTGACGCGGTACTCGCCGTCGCGGGTGGCGAAGGGCGAGATGCTGGCGCACCAGGACGTGCTCGAGCTGCTCGGCATCCCGCTGCTCGGGGTGATCCCGGAGTCGACGGCGGTGCTCCAGGCGTCGAACGCCGGGACGCCGGTGGTGCTCGATCCGACGAGCGACGCGGCGCAGGCCTACCTCGACGTGGTCCAGCGTTTCCTCGGCGAGGAGCGCCCGCACCGCTTCCTGGAGCCTGCCAAGAAGGGGTTCTTCAGCCGGATCTTCGGCGGCCAGGCGGCTACCGCCTAGGGGGTTCTGCCATGTCGATCATGGATTATTTCCGGAGGTCGCAGCCGAAGTCGGCGACCGTGGCGAAGGAGCGACTGCAGATCATCGTGGCGCGCGAGCGCGTGCGCCCGACGGGCGAGCCCGACTACCTGCCGCGGCTCAAGCAGGAGCTGCTCCAGGTGATCTCGAAGTACGAGCGGATCGACCTGGATCAGGTGAGCGTCAACGTCGAGCGCAGCGGCGACTGCGACGTGCTCGAGCTGAACGTGGTGCTGTCCGAGTCGGAGAAGGCGGCGGTGCGCGCCGCGGCGGCGACGCGGGCGCCGACCGGAGCGCGGGTCTAGACGCTCGTCGCCCAGGCGCGGCTCTGGCGGCGCGGGGTGCCGAGCACCCCGTCACCGCGTGGATGAGCAAGGCCCGAGGGCCCCTGCGGGCCGCGTCGCGCCCATCGAAGAGGGCGGCCATCCGGCTCCGGATGCGCCGAGGGCGGACGCGGCGGTTCACCCTTGACATCGTCGAAGCCCCTTGCTTTCCCTTCTCTGGCGAGCGTAGCCGCGCCGTGGGACGCACTCGCGCGCGCGACGGCTGACGCCCCTCGTCTCATTGCCCGCAGCGAACGCCATGACCACAACCGCTCCAGAGGCCGGCTCGCAGCGATTCATCGAGGATCTCGAGATCAGCGGCTATGGCTGCGTCTCGAACGCTTCGTTTCGCCTGTCGCCCCTCCATGCCTTCGTCGGGCCGAACGACAGCGGCAAGAGTACGATCCTCCGCGCGGTACAGACGCTGCTCATCGCAGGGGCGGCCAGGGGCGGCGAGGGGATGCAGCTCCTGGCCGGAGGGGATGCTCGCTGGCCCGCGCCGGACGCAGGAGAAGCACGGATCCGGGCACGCCTCCGCGGACACTCGACGTGGTACGAGCTGGCGCGGCAGGGCGGTCATAGCGTCGAACGACTGCGTGTCTCCGACACGCAGGGACAAGAAGCGATCGAGTGGCCGCTCCAGCACGGCAACCTGCCCGGGTTGCTTCCCTCGGTCGCCACGCACGCGGTCGTGAGGGTTGTCCACGGCTCTGTGTCATCGAAGACACCGTCCGGAAGCACTCCCATAAAACCCGGGAACCTCGCGCTGGTCAATTCTACGGACGTCGGCAGGCTCGTCGATGGCGGTATGGCATCCGTGGCAGCCGACATCGACCGAGAAGCCCACGAGCTCGCCGCGTGGATCGCCCCAGCAAGCCTGCTCCGTCTCGACCCGGACGCGCTCCGCCGCCCGTGCTCGTTGATCCCGCGGAACGTACGGATCGGGTTCCGCGACGAGCGTGGCTACGGCTTGCCCGGCGTGCTGGAGGCGATCCGCGACCGCGACGAGGCCGGCTACCTCGCGCTGCGCGACCGCTTCTTGCGCATGTTTCCACGCGTGCGAAGCCTGCATATCCCCTCGATCAGCGAGACCGAAAAGAGCGTCGAGGTGACGCTGCACAGCGGAAAGCCGGTCCCGGCCGCGCTGATGAGCGAAGGAATGCTCTACTTCCTGGCTTTCCTCGCGTCATCGAACGCCGATCGCGCGCCCGTCCTCCTCGTCGAGGAGCCGGAGAACGGCCTTCACCCCTCGCGGATCGGCGAGGTCATGAGCGTGCTCCGCGAGATATCGACGACCACGCAGGTCCTCATCGCGACGCACAGCCCCCTCGTGGTCAACGAGCTCTCGGGTAGCGAGGTCACCGTCGTCGTGCGCGATGAGGAGCAGGGATCGAAGGGCACGTTGCTCGAGGACACGCCCGGCTTCGAGAAGCGCTCCAAGGTCTACGCCCTCGGTGAGCTGTGGGTGAGCTACGCGAATGGCACCGACGAGGCCCCGTTGCTTCACGGCCAGGTGCGCATGTGAGTGGCCCGCTGCGCGTCTTCCTGGCAGGCGAAGGGCGAAACGAGCTCGGCTCGCGAGCCGGGCACCCGTCGTACCAGTCGAACGTGGAGGTCGGGATCCTCGAGGCGCTGCTCGCTCGGATTCGCCGCGACGGCTGGACCGTCGTGGGTGCACTTCAATGGAAGCACCTCTGCAAGCTGCGGGCGCGCGGCCCTTCGCCCACCGAAGCGGAGCAGATAGAGCGGCTCATCCTGCGCGCGGAGGAAGCCGAGGCGGACATCGTCGCCTTCAGCCGGGACGGCGACGATGAAGGCGCGGCGCGGCAAGAAGCCGTCCTCGTGGGGGTTCAACGTGCCCGCGCGGGGCTGTCCAGGCCGCTCGCGGTGGTCGGAGAGGTTGCGCTCCCATCGCTCGAGGGATGGATCCTCGCGCTGCTCGGCCAGCGTGGGACAGAGGGCATGACTCCGGCGCGCGCGTGTCGGGAAATAGAAAAAGCGGGGCTCGCCCTCAAGAGCACGGCGTCCATGGTGCGTGTCGTCGAGCAGTGCCCGGATCTGAGCGAGGTGCCCGACGACGCGAAGGGGCTCATCCGCTGGAGAGATACCGCCCAGGCAGCGCTCGCGCCCTCGCCAGGATTGCCCGGAGGGGCATGACCCGGGATCGTTCCTGGACTTGACGATTGCGGCGTGCCTGACTGCTGTATTCGGCGGGGTGCCCTCGGCCGTGGCGATCTCCCGCTCCCGCTCGAGGCAACGGATGTGCTCGTCCTGTGGGGTCTCGTAGCAGGGGCCCGCGAGGGGGCGCGGATCGTGCGAGGGTCGAGGTAGATCGGCCACGCAAGGCAGGGGGCCGGCGCGGGGACGCCGGGACCCTGCTCACGAGAGCGCGGCGCGAATCAGTTCTCGAACCGGATGTTGTCCATGTAGTAGGGGCCGGAGTTGGCGGTCACGTTGAAGTTGAACTGCAGCTTCACGTCGCTCGGCGCCGCGTTGAGCGCCGCCAAGGTGGCCGCCGGGAGCTGCGCGAACGAGACGGTGTTGAACACGCCCCGGGTGAGGCCGTTGAGCACGACGTTGCCGACCCACTGGTTGTTGATGCCGGCGGACGGGATCGAGATCAGCACCTCCAGGTTGCCGACCCAGCTCGGGTTCGGCTGTTGCTTCGACACGAAGAGATCGAGCTTGATCTTGTTGCCCACCGGCGTGAGGCCCGAGGTGCTGAAGTTCGGGCTGACGATCGCGTTGAACGAGCTCGGCGTCCGGACCTCCAGCGACGCGATGCCCTCCTGCACCCGGCCCGTGTGGGTCGCGAGCAGGGCCTGCGATGAGGTCCACGCGCCCGGCTTCTCGAACCCGAGGGTCGCATTGTCGAGGAGGAAGTCGGTCATGACCCTCTCGCGGAACGGGAGGAACACGTCGAGGACGGCCGTCGACAGGATGAAGCGCCGCGGACCATTCACGTTGTTCGGGTCGACCGGCTCCGTCTTCTCGGAGGTGTGGGTGAAGATCAGCGTCTTGGGGAACGGATCCGACAGGCCCACGTTGAGGCTGCTGCTGGGGCTGTTGCTGGCGTCCACGGGCTCGTGGCACCCCGCGCAGGCGAGGGACTGAGCGCGCCCGACGATCTGATCCACGGACAGGTTGCCGGGGGTGCCGGACAGGTTGCTGCCCATGGCGGTCAGCTTGTTCGCGATGTTGGTCCTCAGGGTCGACGTCCCGCTGCCGATCGCGTTCAGGTAGTTGTTCTGGAGGGGGATCATCAGGCTCTCGCCCGCGTTCATCGAGCTGGGCAGGGCCGACGGGTACGCGAACCGGTTGACGTCATCGGCCGCGGCGAGCCTCTCCACCATGTTCGGGAGGACGGTGCTCTGGAAGCTGGTGACCCGCGAATCGCCCGAGATGCCGGGCGCGAAGAGCTTCGCTGACGGGTTGTCCTTCACGAAGGACGGGACGACGTTCAGCGAGGGGCTGACGCTGGTGCCGTGCGTGAGCCTGTACTCCCGGAGCGACCAGGCGTCGAACGCCTCCTGGAACAGCAGGAACTCGTTGGTCCGGATCTGGCCGTTGTTCGGGCCCGGCGTGTGGCCGTAGTTGTCGATGTGGATGACGGGCCCGACGCCGGACGCGGGCAGGCCATTGAAGTAGAAGGACTTCAGCTCCGCCGCCCGGGTCGCCACGCTCTTCGAGGGGCTCGACTGGTTCAGCCAGAACTGGACGATGGGACGGCATCCTTCCCGGCCGAGGCTGGGGGTCGGGTTGGGCAGCCGGCCCTCGAAGATGATGAAATTGCGCCGAGAGGTCTGGTCGGGCCTCGCAGAGTCGAAGTCGGGGTGGCCCGACTTCCGCGCGAACACGATCCGGTACTCCCCGCAGTGGGCGCCGTCCGGAGGGGCGAGATCGAAGCGGTTCGCCAGCGTCGTCGCCATGTACGCATTGTCGCCGGCCGTCGTGGAGAACGGATCGCTGGCGGACTCCTGTCCCACGGTCCGGGGGCACCGGACCGGCCACCCGTTGATGGACCCCGTCGTGGGCGTCTCGCCGGGCTGCGGGGGAGGAAACACGTCGTTCGGGTTGGCGGCCACGTCATTGCAATGCGCGACGGAGGGGAAGAGACCGGGGGCTTCCCGGTACGTGTCCATGAACCGCCGGAACAGCGTGAGGGGCGTGAGGCCCGGGACGCCCGACTGGGTGACGAGCTGCTGAAGGACGTCCTTCAGCGAGAACTGGGACACGATGTCGACTTCCGTGACGGTGAGCGACTTCAGGGGGTCGATCGGGAACTGCAACGAGAGCTCCTCGGCGGCCTCGCCGAGCTCGACCTCCGTCGCGTCGAACAGCTCGCTCGAGCCGTCCACGTCCCCGTCCTCCGGCTCGAAGTCCGCGCACGCAGCAGGCAGGAGCGCGAGCGCGGCCAGCGCGGCGTGCCGCGCCCTCCGCCATGTCCCGGCGGAGCCAGAGACAGACAACGAGCGCACCGAAGTGCTCGAACTCGAACGCTTGCAGAACATGAGACCTCCTGGAAACGACCATGATGACGAGCGCGCGCCCGCCGATGGGCGCGCGCTCGAGGACAAAGAGAGATGGAGTCGAGGCGAGCGCTGGAGAACGCCGCGCGCCGGCCTGATGAGCGGATCAATCACGCTCGCCATGGCCTGGACACGCGCCGCCGTGGCCCGCGCTGTCGTGCAGCGCGGCCTTCTGGATCGTTCGAGGTGACGATCCTGCGATGCCCTGCTCGAGCGCCGGTCGCTCTCGCGATCAGTTACAACCGAGCGCGACGGGAATATGGATGGTGTTTACGTCCGGGGCAAGCATTACATTCTGTCGCGAGCTTCTCTGTTCCCGGCTCGCGCGCCGCCGCGAAGATGCTTTGCTCGGTGCACAAAATGGGTGACGCCGACGCGCACCGCCATGGCGGCTCGGGCCGTGTCGAAGGGGCCGCGTCCACGCTGCGGTCACCGGGCTGTGGCGGGAAGATGCGTCCTGGGTCTCTCAGATGCGATAGCCAGATCCGATAGCCGGGCCAGCGGCGAGGGGGAGCCTCGCGCGGCCTGGATCCCCGCCGGAAGCATCCGGTATGCCGAGCGCGCGATCCCACGGGAGGGATGGCCTGGTTGCCGGATCCCGACGCGACCCACGTCGAGGTCGCCGAGGTCGCCGCAGCGACGCCTGCTGGCAACGTTTGCCTCGCTGGCAATTCTTGCCATGGTGCGATGGCAAAGTTTGCCATGTCCCCGCCGCGCCCAGGTCCGAGGAGGTCGAGCCGGTCAGGCAAGGCGCCGATGACGGACGCCGCGGGCGCGACGCGCCGAGGTGGCCGACGACCCCGGCGCGCTCCCGTCGCTCGGTGACGTCCGCCGCGGCGGGGCGCCCTCGGCCATCGCGATCTCCCGCGCCCGCTCGGAGGCCGCCCGGATCAGCGGGCCGAGGAGCTCCGCCGGCGAGCGCTCCTCGTTCCAGCCCGGTGGCTCGCCGAGCTGCGTCAGGAGCGCGGCGTGGGCCGCGGGCGGCTCGAGCGCCACGTCGAGCGCCGGCGGCGGCTCGCGCCAGGCGTCGAAGTCGCTCGCCGCCCTCCTGGCGAGCGTCACGGTCACGATCGGCGGCGCGTCCTTTTCGCAGGCTGCGGCCTTGCCGGCGACGAGAGCTGGTTCCACGGTCCGCGGCTGCATCCCACTGGAGGTGCAGGCGCGCCACCTTCGACCATCACCGCACGGCTTCGGCAGGTTCGCCACCAGCGGCACAGAGGGCATCCGGGTATATCGCGCCATGCCCCTGGCTTGCCGCTCAGGGGCGGTACCGCGGATCGTCGAGGAAGGCGGGATCGGTCAGCGACCGCAGGAACGCCACCAGATCGGCCTTCTCGTCCGGAGAGAGCCCCAGCTCATCGATCTGCGGATCGGTGGAGAAATGGCCCAGCCCGCCGCGATCGTAATGGTCGACCACCTCCTCCAGCGTCGCCAGCGATCCGTCGTGCATATAGGGGGCGCTCGCCGCAATGTTCCGCAAGCCGGGCACCTTGAATTTGCCAAGGTCTCCCGTCCGTCCGGTGATCTTTTGCCGGCCGACGTCACCGCCGTCGAGGTAGGTGCCGTTGTTGAAGAAGCCTTCGTTAGTGAGCATTCCGGACGGGTGGCAATGGAAGCACCCAGCCCGCTCGGTCAGGAACAGCGCCTCGCCGCGGCGCTCGGCGTCTCCGAAGCTCGTGTCATCCCCGCGCTGGTGCCGGTCGTAAGGGCTGTCGGCGCTGACGATCGAACGGACGAAGCTGGCGATGGCCTGGCGCAAGGACGCCTCGCCCGGAGGCCCGCCATAGGCATCCGCGAACGCCTTCACATAGACGTCATCGCCGGCGACGCGAGCGACGGCCTCGGCGAGCGGTAGATCCATCTCGTCGGGGTGCTCGATGGGCTTGCCGGCCTGCTCTTCCAGGGTGGCCGCGCGGCCATCCCAGAAGAAGCTCTCGCCCCAGGCCAGGTTCACCAGCGCGGGCGCGTTCCGCTGCCCCAGGCGGCCGTCGACCCCCCGGGAGACGGGGTCCGGATCGGCGAAGGCGTGCTCCGGGCGGTGGCAGCTCGCACACGCCATCTCACCGGTGCGAGAGAGGCGCTTGTCGAAGAAGAGCCTCTTGCCGAGCTGGGCCCTCGCCTCGGTGAGCGCGCTTTCGGCCGGCGCTCTGGCCGCCGCGCTGCGCGCCGGAAACCCGGCGGGGATGGCGTCCGTGACGAGCGGCGGCAAAGGTGCAGGGGCCGCCGCCCCGTCGTCGCCACATCCGCCCGCAAGGAGCAGCGCCGCCAGGCCGATGGCCCCTCCACGGTTGAAGCGCGGCATCACGGGCCGAAGGCGAACACCGTCAGGTCGGGGATGCCGCGCCGCAGGCGCTCACCCGCGAGGAGCTCGTCTCCCACGGGCCCGGGCGGCGACACGAACCCGGTCAAGTCGACGTCCGCCGTGGCGCCCTCGAAGACTTCGTCCATGACGACCCGGACGACCTTGGCCGTCGCGCCGCTCGCGGGCACGGACAGGGCGCCTCGTACCTCGACGGTGGGGGCGAGATCCATGACCAGGTTGCCTCCCATGTGGATCGCCCGCGGAACGCTGTCCGTCCCTCCGTCCGGATCGACGGGACCACCCCCGGCCGGCGGAGCCACGCTGCCCTCGTAGCGCAGGAAAAGGTAGCCAGTGTGCGGCCACGTCATCTGGGAGGCTTCCGACAGAGGCGCGACGCTCGTTTCGGGCCGGGAGATGTTGCAGGCCTGGTGCAGGCCCCAGACGAAGCTGACGCCTTCATAGCTGCCAGCCGGAGCGCGCAGCCGGAGCGTGGCTGAGCCGGGGTCCTCGGCGTTGTAGAAGTGGACCCCGTAAGGAGTGGGGGCGCCGTCCGGGCCGACGATATCGACGAACACGAGATCTCCGTCCGCCCCGATCAGCGCCGCGTGCGAGACGTAGAAGCGAACGTTGAGCGGCGTGACGGTGCTGCCGTCCGGCGCGACGTTCGGCTCGCCGAACACGAACGGCTCGTCGCCGAGGACAAGCTCGAACGCGAGCTCGACGATGGTGCCCTGGGTCCTGATGGACGCCGGCCGCTCTGCGCAACCGGTCGGCCAGGTGGCCTCGGCCTGGCCGCCCGCGCCGGCGGCGTCGGGCTGGGCGGCCGCTCCACCCGTGCCGCCCGCCCCACCGGATCCGTCGGGCTGGCTGCCGCCGGCCCCGCCGGTCCCGGACGCCATCTGCTGAGACGAGCACGCGCCGCAAGCGGCTGCCGCGCCCAATAGCCACCCGATGAATCGGAACAACTCAGGATATTTCATCGTGAGATCGATTGTACGCGTTGACGCACCGCGCGGGAACAGATGACGCTCCGCTGGGATTTTGCTGGGCGAGACGCGGGGGGCGCGCTGCCGGCGCACGGCGACGCCCGGTGCAGCGGGGGCCCCTCGGCCATCGCGATCTCCCGCGCCCGCTCGGAGGCCGCCCGCATCAGCGGGCGATGTCCTCCGCATCCGGCCCGCGAGGCGCTCCGCCGCGAACTTCGCCCGCTTCGCCATGGAGGCGATCGCCTTCGTCCACGTGGCGTCGTCGAGCCGCGCGAAGGTGAGGATCGCAGCGGGCGGCGCTCGGCGAGGAGGCGGTGAAGACGCACCTCCTGCTCATGCGGTACGCGCCGGCGCGCGTGGCCAGCGGCGAGATGCTGGCGCACCGGGACGTGCTGGAGCACCGGTCCGTTCCAACGAGGCGCGCGCGCCCCCCGGTGGCGTCCGTGCCAGAGTGCCAGAGTGCCAGCGTGCCAGGGTGCCAGCGTGCTGCGGTGACCTGCGCGCGGCGCGCTCTCGCTGCCCTCGCGGAAGAGCTCAGTCGTCGGGACGCCTCTCCTCTCCGCGCGATTCGCCGCGGTGGCGCTCCGGCGTTCTCTCCCGAGCCGTCATGGGCCGGGCGAGACATCCGCGGAGCCTTGCCCGGCATGCGCGTTGCTGGATGGCCGGGGGAGCCCGGAAGCGCCAACGAACGGCAGCCCATGCCGCAACCGCGACTTCGAAAGCGCGCCAACACGGCCCCATGCAGAGGAGAAGGCATGGGGCCATCTTCCGATGCCCGCCATCGAGAGATGGCAGCGAGGAGAGAGACATGAAGAAGATCGTTCGGTTGAGGTTCGCGATGCTCGCGGTAGCGCTTGCTGGCTGCGTCTCAGAGACACCGGAGACCGAGAGCTCCGACGCCGCGGGCGCCGAGGAGCTGCAGACCTCCCAGTCCGCGCTGCACAACGGCATCGCCGGGAGCTTATCAGGCCGCGTCGGCCTCTGGAGAATGAATGGCGACAACTGGTGTTCCGCCGTGTTCCTCCCGGACCAACTGCTGGAGGGCGGCGACTCGAACTGGGTCCTGACGAGCGAGTACTGCACCAGCGACCTGGGCTCGACCTACTCGGTGGTCTCCACGACCGGCGCCGTCGCCAACGTGGACAAGGTCTACTACCACCCGCTCGCCGAATGGGACCTTGGGCTGGTCGACAGCTACGGTAAGGTTGACATCGTGCTCGCTCATCTCGCGAGCACCGTGGACCTGAACGCCCCTCCGATGACCTTCTCGTTCTTCAGGAGCGAGAGGAGCGTGATCCAGGAGAGCGCGATAGATGACAGGGTGTGGGGGTTCTCGTTTGACGACACGGCGACCGGCAAGGCGGACTCCCAGTGGAAGTCTCACATGATGGTGAACGAAGTGGTGCCAGACTATTACGCCGCCGATGAAGGCGGCCCCGTCTGGCAGAGCGAGCATCCGAGCGGCGAGTGGACGCTCGAGGGGGTTGACACGAGTGCCGGCGCCACCCACAGCTACAGCTTCGCGGCATGGGTCATGGACGCGCTCAAGTGCGGGCCGTTCGACACCAGCGACATCGATGACGGCTTCTGCTCCCCGGACTGCAAGTGCGGCGTCGGCGAGGGCGACTGCGACACGGACTTGGATTGCAAGGCCGGTCTCGTCTGTGGCAACAACAACGGCGCCCTCGTGGGCTTGCCCGACGTCTTCGACGTCTGCGTCGAGCCCGGCGCTCGCCAGTCGAGCAGCGCGAGCGGGTTCTGCGCCTCGGTCGGCGGATGCCAGATCTACGAGGGGAACTGCAACAAGCACAGCGAGTGCAAGGAGGGTCTGGTGTGTCGTCCCGACGTCGGGTACGCCATCGGAGAGAGCGACACGACCAACGTGTGCGACCTGCCGCGGATGCCGGGGACCAGGGAGTTCAACGAGTACCGGTATTCGACACAGGGGCGATGCACGGTGGACGAGCCGTGCGCTCTCGGCGACGGCGATTGCGACTCCAGCAATCACGGGACGTGTCGCGGTTTCCTGAAGTGCAAGGCGAACGTCGGCCACCACTTCGGCTTCGATGACAGCGCGGTCGACGTCTGCGTGCACCCGGACTTCTACTAGAGGTAGAGGCCGGGCTCCGTGGGGGGCGGTCGCGAGCGCTGCTCCCACCCGAACGGCGCCTCGGCGTGGTCAGACCAGCCGTCGCTCTCGGGCCGGCCGTCGTTGCCGCAGGTCGCCGGAGGACTCGGCTGCTCCTCACGGCTTGCCCGCCCGCGCGAGCCCGCCGGGCGCGTGCGTCCGGGCGCTCCAGAGCAGGATCGCCGCCACCGCGGGCGCGGCGATCGCCACGCCAGGGTCTGGAGCGAGGTCGCGTTCCAGCCGTGACACCGGAGCAACGCGAGGACGCGCTCGCGTTCGGGGCTCGGCTGGGGCGGCTGCACGGTTCGACGGGGGCCGCCGGGCAGGCGGCGTCAGGGGCGGCTATCCGCCGCGCCGCCCGCCCGGACAAGACCGCGCGCTCTCGACTAGCCGCGGCCTGGGCGCGGCGGGGCGCCGGCGCCCTCGGCGAGGGCGATCTCGCGCGCCCGCTCGGAGGCCGCCCGGATCAGCGGGCCGAGCAGCTCCGCGGGGGATCGCTCCTCGCGCCAGCCAGGCGGCTCGCCGAGCTGCGCCAGCAGCGCCGCGTGGGCCGCGGGCGGCGCCAGCGCCACATCGAGCGCCGGCGGCGGCTCGCGCCAGGCGTCGAAGTCGCTCGCCGCCATCTTGCCGAGCGTCACGGTCGCGATCGGCGGCGCTTCCTTGTCGCAGGGGGCGGCCCTGCCAGCGCCCGCTCGTCTGCCGGGCTTGCCGGGCGCCGTGCCGCTCCGCGCGGCGCGGAGCGCCTCGATCACCTGCTCGCGCGTGCGCCCGCGGAGCTCGAACAGCAGGAACGGGTCCTTGTCGAGCGCCTCGCCGAGCACGTAGTGGGTCGCCGCGACGTGCTTGCAGGGGTTCACCCAGTCGGGGCACGAGCACGCCGTGGTGAGGTCCTCGGGCTTCGCCGGGAACAGGCTCGTCCCGGCGCTCCGGAACGCCTCGTCGATGTCCTCCGGCATCCGGCCCGCGAGGAGCTCCGCCGCGAACTTCGCCCGCTTCGCCATGGCGGCGATCGCCTTCGCCCACATGGCGTCGTCGAGCCGCGCGAGGGTGAGGATCACCTTGTACGGCTTCGGCTGCGAGCCGGTCACGCGCGCGACAACGAGGCCCGGCTTCACCGTGAGGTCGTGCGTCCGCCCGGCGCGCGCGTACGTGCGCCCGCGCGCGAGGCGGCCTACCTCGTCCGGCGCCATCCGCTCCAGCGCCTCGACCCAGCGCTTGCCCCACCAGGTCGTGCCGGCCCTCTTCATCCGGATGCCCCGCGCCGGCGGCGGCGGCTTCGGCCCGGCCTCGCGGCGGAACGGCGCCCAGCGCGCCGGCGAGCTCATGTCCGCGCCTCCCCCCGCGCGCGCCGCGCGCCCTGCCGCCGGCTCCCCGCGCGCCGCGCTGCCGGTTCGCGCTCGTCACCTGGGTCGCCCTCCGGCTCGTCGCGATCGTCCAGCTCGCCCGCGATCGCCACGGCGTCCCGCGACAGCGCGAACAGCTCGCGCAGCGCGACGTTGTCGAGCTCGGTGATCCACGCCTCGCCCTGGCCCACCACCTGCGCCGCGAGATCGCGCTTCTGCTCCAGCATCCGGTCGACCTTCTCCTCCACGGTGCCGGCGCACACGAGCTTGTGGACCTGCACCGCGCGCCGCTGCCCGATCCGGTGCGCGCGATCGGTCGCCTGGTCCTCGACCGCGGGGTTCCACCAGCGATCGAAGTGGAACACGTGGCTCGCCGCCGTCAGGTTGAGCCCCGCGCCGCCGGCCTTGACCGAGAGGACGAAGATGCGCGGACCGCGCGGATCCTCCTGGAATCGCCGCACCATCTCGTCGCGCGCGGGCCGCGGCGTGCCGCCGTGGAGGAAGAGGACCTCGGCGTCGAGCGCCGGCGCGAGGTGCCGGACCAGCCGGTCGCCCATCTCGCGGTACTGCGTGAAGACCAGCGCGCGATCGCCGGCCGCGAGCGCCTCTTCGAGCATCTCCGTGAGGCGCGCGAGCTTGCCGGACCGGCCCGCGAGCGGCCCCGCCTCCCCGAGGCACTGCGCGGGGTGGTTGCAGATCTGCTTCAGCATCGTCAGGAGCGCGAGCACGAGCCCGCGCCGGGCCATGCCCTCGGCCTCCTCGATGCGGCGCATCGCCTCGTCGAGCGCCGCCTGGTAGAGCGTCACCTGCTCGCGCGTGAGCGTGCAGTAGACCCTGGCCTCGCTCTTCGGCGGGAGGTCCCCGGCCACGGCCGGGTCGCTCTTCACGCGGCGCAGCAAGAACGGCCCGACGACGCGCCGGAGCCGCTCCGCCACCTCCCGGTTGCCGTACCGCTCGATGGGCACCGCGTAGGCGCGCCGGAACGCCTCGAGCGGGCCGAGCAGGCCGGGGTTCGCGAACTCGAGGATCGACCAGAGCTCGGCGAGGCGGTTCTCGACGGGCGTGCCGGTGAGCGCGAAGCGGTGCGGTGCGCGGAGCGCGCGCGCGGCGGCGGCGGTGCGCGACGCGGCGTTCTTGATGTTCTGCGCCTCGTCCAGCACGACCGCCGCCCAGTCCACCCTGGCGAGCATCGCGGCGTCCCGGCGCAGGAGGCCGTACGTGGTGATGACGAGCGCGCCGTGCGCGGCGCGAGCGCCGTTCGGGCCGCCTGCGCCGCCGTCGTCGTTCGTCGCGCCGTTGTCGTTCGCCGCGCCGTCGCCGTTCGCCGCGCCGTCGCCGTTCGCGCCGCCCGCGCGCGCCGCGAGCTCGTCGGCGGAGCGGGCGCGCCCCTCGCCATGGTGCCGCACGAGGGGCAGGGCAGGGGCGAAGCGCGCCGCCTCGCGCTCCCAGTTGCCCACCACCGACGTCGGCGCGACGAGCAGCGTCGGGCGCGCGTCCCCGGGCGCGGCCGCCCGCCGGCCGACCAGAAAAGCGAGGAGTTGCACGGTCTTACCGAGCCCCATGTCGTCCGCCAGGCAGGCGCCAAGGCCGAGGCCCGCCATCGTCTGGAGCCAGGCGACGCCGCGCGCCTGGTACGGGCGCAGCGTCCCCGCAAACCCCTCCGGCGGCGCGGCAGCGCGCTCCGCGCCGGCGCGCAGTTGCTCGATCGCCCGCGCGAGCGGCCCCTCGGCGACCACGGACACCGCCACGCCGGCGATCTCGGCCTCGCCCGCGAGCGCGACCTCCAGCGCCTGGCGCGTCGGGAGGCGCCCGCCGCCTGCCTCGAGGCGCCGCTGGATCTCGGCGAGCTCTTCGGGGACAACGACGATCCACTGCCCGCGGTGCCGGACGAGCGGCGACTTCTGCCGCGCGAGCGCGGCGAGCTCCCGCGCCGAGAGCGCCTCGTCGCCGAGCGCTGCTTCCCACCGGAAGTCGAGCGCCTCGTCGAGGCCGAGCCCGGCGCTGCCCGCGACGACGCCGGCGGTGCGGCCCGTCGCGCCGACGCGCATGCGGAGGCGCAGGCGGCGCTGCCCCGAGGCCAGGAGCTCGCCCGGCACGATCACGCCGAACCCGGCCTCGCCCAGCGCCGGGGCGGCCTGCGCGAGGAACGCCCACGCCTCGGCGGGATCGAGGGCCACGCGCTCCGGCTTCGCCTCGCCGAGCGCCCGCGCGATCGGCGGGAACAGCCGCGCCGCGGCGCCGAGCGCGCCGAGGAGCGCCTCCTGCGGGTCGGAGAACGCGCGCCCGAGCGCCTTCAGCGTGCGCCCCCTGGCCTTCCACACGTCGGCGGCGGGCACGAGCAGGCTCGGATCGTCGGTCGCCTGCAGCAGGAAGCCGAGCGCGAAGCCCCGGTCGCCCTCCGGCAGCTCCAGCCGGAAGCAGGCGCGCAGCGCGTCGCAGACGCCGAGCGCCGGCCGGACCCAGGCGTCGAGGTCGGCCACGAGCGCCCGCTCGGCGAGCCCCGCCGTGGCGAAGGCGCGCCGCTCACCGGTCAGGGCGAGGACCAGCCGGTGCTCCCAGGGGTCGCGCGTCGGCCGCGGCGGGGTCTTCGGGGGGTTCGTCGCGCTGCCGCGCGCGAGCGCGTCGGCCACGGCGTCCAGGAAGGCGCGCAGCAGGGCCTCGGCGGACCAGACCTCCGGGGCGGCGGCCGCCCGCGGGCGCCCGTCCCTGGCGGCGGCCGGCTCGGCGTGCGCGGCCACCGCGTGCGCGGCGACGGGCATGGCGCGGGCGAGCGCGGCGACGCGCGCGGCGTCCTCCGGGGCGGCGAGCGACACCGCCCAGCGCGCTTCCGCGGCGCCTCCGTCGCCGGGCGTGACGCGGGGCACGACCCGCTCGCGCACCACGAGGTCGAGCGCCAGCTTGCTCGCCAGGCTCCACGCCGCGACGGACGGCGGCGCTCGCCCGAGGTCTTCCTGGGCCATGCTGGCGAGCGCGGCGACACCGTCGAGCAGCGGGGCGGCCTCGCCCGCCGTCCGCTCGACCCGGCCCGCCTCGGACACCACGATCGCCTCCGCCGGGGTGGTCGCGCCGAGCGACCGGGCCGCGAGCCGGTCAGCATCGGTGTCGCCCCAGAAGAACAACCGGACATCGTCGGGCAGGAAGACGAGCGGCATCGGCGCGTCAATTCATTGCACAACCGACGCGGAGGAAAAGGGACTTCGCACGTCGCGAGGTCGAAAAAACAATGGACCGGGCAGGAGCGCACCCGCAGACATCGTCCCAGCGGCCCTGTGACTCTTTGCGAGATGATGTCTCGATTTGCCTGTTTATTTTGGAAACCCTGATGCCCACCCGACCCGGCGCCAGGATCGTAGAAACCGACATCGTTCAAGGGAATGGGTGGTGCGTGGGTTGTTGCTCGATCCGCGATCCGTCGCTGTACTCGCGTGACCAGCGCGGTTCGGTCCGGTCGCTCGTGCCGGAGCGACGCCCTCGGCGTCACGCGCCGACCTGAATCGGCTCACGCCGCGCGGATGTCGCTCTGGAGCCGGGAGAGGTGCTTCGGAAACAGGAGCCACACGGAGAGGCCGCGCGTCTCGAAGGTCTCGTCGGCCACGATGGGCGGGAGCGTGGGGTCGAGCGCGTCGTTGGGCGGAGAGGTGGTTGGGCGGAGAGGAGGATGGAGAGGGAGAGATTCACAGGGAGGCGGGGAGGCGGGGAGGCGGGGAGGCGAGAGCCGGGATCAGTCGTTCGGACCAGCAGCCTCAGCGCCAGCTGCTTCGGGTCGGTCGATGTACTCTCTCTCTCTTCTTCTCGCCTCCCCGCCTCCCCGCCTCCCTGTGCACTCTCTCTTTCTCTGTCTCCCGACCCACAAGCCGCTGCCGCCGGCGGCGCTGCGCGCCGCGGCAGACCGACAGGGAGCCTGTCACGCCCGTGACACGCGGTCAGAACCTCATGTTCATCACGTCGCGCACCTCGTCGAGGGTCGCGCTCGCGAACTTGCGTGCCTCTTCGATGCCCTTGCGCAGCACGCTCCGGATGTAGTCGGGGTTCGCCTCGAGCTCGGCGCGCTTCGCGCGGTGCGGGGCGAGGTAGTCGTTCAGGCTCTCCGCGAGCAGGGCCTTGAGCTTCCCCGCGCCGCCGTCGCCGATCGAGTCGGCGATCTCGCGCTGGTCCCTCCCCGTGGAGAGCGAGAGCAGCGTGAGGAGGTTCGCGACCTCGGGGCGGTTCTGGGGGTCCCAGGTGATCACGCGCTCGGAGTCGGTCTTCGCCTTCTTGATCAGGCCAGCCGTCTCGTCGGCGGTGGCGCTCAGCATGATGGCGTTGTTCCGGCTCTTGCTCATCTTCTGCGAGCCGTCGAGCCCGAGGACGACCGGCGCCTTGCTCAGGAGCGGCTGCGGCTCGGGGAACACGGCCTTCTTCGAGGCGAAGCGCTCGTTGAAGCGGCGCGCGATCGTGCGGATGAGCTCGAGGTGCGGCAGCTGGTCCTTCCCGACCGGCACGACGTTGCCCTTGCAGAACAGGATGTCCGCGGCCTGGTGCACCGGATAGGTGTACATGCCGGCATTGACGCGGCTGAGGCCAGCGGCCTGGATCTCTTCCTTGACGGTCGGGTTGCGGTCGAGCTCGGCGTTCGTGACGAGAGTGAGGAACGGGAGGAGGAGCTGGTTCAGCTCGGGAACGTGGCTGTGCGGGAAGATGAAGGTCTTGCCGTCCTCCGGGTCGATGCCCGCGGCGAGGTAGTCGATCGTCAGCTGCTTGATGCTCTCGGAGATGTTCTCGAAGGTGTCGCGGTCGGTGAGCACCTGGTAATCCGCGATCAGGATGAAGGTGTGGACCCCGAGCCGGTGAAGGCGCACGCGGTTCTGGAGGGAGCCGAAGAGGTGCCCGAGATGGAGCCGCCCGGTGGGCCGGTCGCCGGTCATGACCCGGTACTTCCCGGGATTCGCGATGAGATCGGCCTCGAGCTTGGCGCTCCGCTCGAGCGCGGCCTCGTAAGTTCCTGAGTAGTTCTCGTCCATGCTGGGTCTCCTGTGGCGGCGGCACTCTACGGGAAAACGCCCGCCTTGTCCTGGGCCCGCGCGGGAGCGGGGCGGGCTCCCCGGTTCGGACGACCGGAGCGCGAGCGCGCGCGGCGGCTCGCCGAGGTGGCGTCGCGCCGGGCGGTTTCGTGCTGCGGTGAATGCCCACCGGGCCGAAGGCACCTGAGGGCGGCGGAGGGAAATGACGATGAAACCATCGATGTGGAGGCTCGGGAGCGTGCTCGCCGGCGGGCTCGCGATGCTGCCCACGGGCGTCGCGCGGGCGGACGGCGCGCCGTCGTGGGAGAGCGCGCCGCCCATGATCACCCCGCGGGGCGAGCACACGGCCACGGTGCTCCAGGACGGCCGGGTGCTCGTCGCGGGTGGGTACACGGAGGTGGACGAGGTGGGGCTGTACACCGAAGGGAACACGGCGGTGAGCCTCCGGGAGGTCGAGATCTACGATCCGGCGACCAGGACGTGGTCGCCCGCGGCGCCGCTCTCCCACGGCCGCAGCGGACACGCGGCGATCCTCCTTCCGAGCGGCCAGGTCCTCGTGGCCGGCGGCCGGGGACGAAGCATGTGGTCCTACGCGCCAGAGCTCAGCTCGGCAGAGATCTACGACCCGACGAGCGACACGTGGACGCTCGTGGAGCGGTTGCGCGTGCCCCACCCCTCGCCCTCGATGATGCTCGCCGGCGGCAGGCCGGTGCTGGTCGGCATGGCCTCGTCCGAGATCGAGTTGTTCACCCCCGAGCTGGACGCGGCCGTCTATGACCCGGAGTCGCGCAGGTGGACCGGACTCCCGCGCTGCGACGGCGAATCCAGACTCACCCCCATGACCGCGACGCTGCTCCACGACGGCCGGGTGATGGCGGTCGGGATCCACTGCAGCCTCTATGACCTGGAGACTCGCCTCTGGACCGTGGAGCGCGGGGCCGTGCTGGCGACGGCGGGGTACGCTTACCCTGACGCGACGACGCTCCCGGGCGGCGGTGTCCTGGTCGTGGGAGGTACCCAATACGGGCCGGACCCGGAGGTTCACGCCTTCTCGCAGATCTACCTCCCGCAAGACGACCGCTGGGAGGCGACGCCCGGGCCGTATGCTCCGGCCTCGACGCCGTGCCGGCCGAACAGCTCGAGCATCCGGGGGATGCGCACATCGCTGGTCCCGAGCGGGAGGGTGCTGCTGACCGGCGGTGTGGAGCCCTGCAGCCCGAAGGACTCGTCAGAGTTCATCGTTCCCTTCTACGCGACCATGGCGCTCTTCGATGAGGCGACCCGCGCCTGGTCGAGCCTCGACGTGGAACCGCCGGTCACGATCGCGCGCGCGTACCATTCCTCGACGCTCCTCAGGGACGGCAGCGTGCTCGTCGCCGGCGGGTACGTCGGCGCCTCGACCCCGACGGCGTCCGCCGTGCTCTTCCGCGAGCGATCGCAGCTCGGCGCGAGCTGTGACGCGGACAGCGATTGCGGGAGCGGCTTCTGCGCGGATTCGGTCTGCTGCGACGCGCGCTGCGCCGGCCCCTGCGACGCCTGCGCGGCCGCCTCGGGCGCGCCGCAGGACGGCGTCTGCGCGCCGCTCACGGGCGTCGCCTGCGACGACGCGGACGCTTGCATCGCGGGGGGCGTCTGCGAGGCAGGGGCGTGCGTCGGCGGCGCTGCCGCGCCGGATGGGACGCCGTGCAGCGGCGGCGACGCGTGCTCGACGGCGAGCGCTTGTGTGGGGGGCGCCTGCGTGGGGTCGAGCCTCGCGACGTGCGTGCCCGCCGACGAGTGCCACGAGGCGCCGGTGTGCGACCCCGCCGCCGGGTGCGCGGCGCCCGCGCCCGCGACGCCCGACGGCACGCCTTGCGATTTTCCCGGCACCGAGGAGGGGTGGCGAGAGACGGGTCGGATGGGCGTCTTCGTTACCAGCAATCCCGGCGCCACCAATGTGCCCACGGTGCTCCCGGACGGGACGGTCCTTGTGATCGACCAGGGCGTGCTCGACAGGCGGACCGGGAGTGAGACGGTCTGGGTCCGCTACGATCCGAGCACGGGCGCCTGGCAGCCGGCCAGAGCGGTCGGTGGCTTGCGCTATGCGATGACACCCACGCTGCTCCAGGACGGGACGGTCCTTCTGATCGGCCAGGGCTCGCTCTGGGCCCCCTCGCCGACGAAGCGATTCGACCCGGCGACGGGCGTGTGGACGCCGGCCGCGACCACCGTCGCGGCGCGCTTCGTGAGCACCGCCACGCGGCTCCTGGACGGCCGGGTCCTCGTCGCCGGCGGCGACCAGCCGGGCGGTGACGGCGGCATCCACGTCGAGGTCTACGATCCGGTCGCTGACACGTGGGCCCCGAGAGCGCCCTTGAACGTGCCGCGGGGGCGCCACACGGCGACGTTGTTGCCGGACGGCCGGGTCCTCGTCGCGGGGGGCGAGCATCGAAGGTCCCTGCTGGCGAGCGCCGAGGTGTACAGCCCGGCGACCGACACGTGGACCCCCGTCGCCCCGATGGGCTGGGGTCGCTCGGAGCACACGGCGACGCTGCTCCAGGACGGCCGGGTGCTCGTCGTCGGAAGCACCGGCGATGAGAGCGGCAAGACGGCCGAGATCTACGATCCGGCGAGCGACACGTGGACCTCGGCGGGGGAGATGGCGACGGCACGGAAGTCCCATGGAGCGGCGCTCCTCTCCGACGGCAGGCTCCTGGTGGTTGGCGACTCGCAAGACTCGGACGACGGCGCGGTCGCCGCCGAGATCTATGATCCGGCGAGCGGCACCTGGGCGCTCGGGCCGGCCCTGGACGAGATGATCAACAATCACGCGACGGCGCGGCTCGACGACGGCCGTGTCCTGATCGCCGGCGGCCGCGCCGGTAGGTCGAAGTACAACGTGACCGTGGGGTATCAGTCGATCGACAATGCGTGGCTCTATGTCCCCGCGCAGGCCGCGTCGCGCGGGGCGTGCCAGGCGGGCGCCTGCGTGCCGGGCGAGGGCGGGGGCAGTGGCGGCGCAGGCGGCGAGGGCGGCGCGGGTGGCGAAGGCGGCACCGGGGGACACGCCAGCGGCGAAGGCGGCACCGGGGGACACGCCAGCGGCGAAGGCGGCACCGGGGGACACGCCAGCGGCGAAGGCGGCACCGGGGGACACGCCAGCGGCGAAGGCGGCGAGGACTCCACCGGCGGCGGCGCGGCGGGGCACGCCGGCGGCGCCGGCGGCGACGGCGGCGCAGGCGGCGCCGCCACCGGCAGCGGCGGCGATGCCAGCGGTGGTGGTGGCGGAATCACGAGCGGCGGCCATGGCGGCGGGCCCAGCAGCGGCGGCGGCACCGCCTCCAGCAGCGACGTCGGGGCCGGCGGCGGTGCCGCCGGTGGCCAAGGCGGCGATACCAGCCATGAGGGGGGCGGCCCCTCCACCACGACCGTCACGACCGGCGCAGGCAGCGACGCCTCGGCGAGCACGGGCGCCAGCACGACCGGCGCGCAGAGCAGCGGCGGCGATCCGCCGACCGCAGGAGGGGGCGGCGGCTGCCGCATGACGCCGGGCAGCCAGCCGGCGATGGCCTGGCTGCTCGCCCTCGGGGCGCTCGCCTCCACGCGGCTGCGCCGGCGCTCCGCGAGAGTCCGGCGCTCCACGTGAGCAGAGCCGCCGCGCTCCTGCTCCAGCGCCTCGCCGGGGTCGCTCGTCACGCCGATGCGGCCCCGCGCACCTCGTCGCTCGCGTGGGCGCGGAATCCCAGGCTCGCTACCAGAGCGTCGCGGTCGCCAGCGCGAAGAAGATCACGTAGGCGATGTTGAACCCCGCGCCCTCGGTGTACTCCCGCGCGCGCGCCGGCAGGGCGCGCTTCGCGGCGAGCCAGACCAGGGTGGCGGCGACCGGGTTGACCGCGGCCATCCAGGTGGGGAAGGCGGTGCGCCCGCTCGCCACCACGGCCGAGAACCAGAGCGAGGCGACGAGCGTGCAGAGGAAGATGACGGCATACCCGAGCTGCATGACGCCGTGCTGGCGCTCCAGGACGGCGAAGAGCCCGTCCCTGGCAGCGCCGCCGGCGCGGAGCGCCTGCGCTGTCTCGCCCAGGTAGATGAACGATCCGTGGACGAACGGGCCGACAGCGATCGCGTACGCGAAGAGCAGCGCCGGCGGCAGCGCCCACGCCACGCCCGCCGGGCGGAGCCCCTGGTAGATCGCATAGACGCCGGCGAGCACCAGCGGCGCGGCGAACACGCCGAGGAGCCCACCCCAGAGGAGCCGCCTCGGCGGGAGGATGGACAGGTTGGCCAGGAGCGCCGCGCGCCGCCGCAGCTCGGGTCGCGCCACCGTGTCGATCGGCAGGGGGACGCCGCGGGTCGGGCCTACCCTCGGCGCGAGCAGGAACACATCGCCGACCGCGTAGATCAACGATCCGAGGGCCGCGGACAGGCCGCTGATACGAACGAACGGGAGGACGTCACTATCCATCGTGGGTCTCGCCTGCAGGGGCGCCCCGCCGAGGCTGCAAGCATGCGTAGGGAAGGGGAAGACGATCGCACCAGTGTAGAGCGCCGATCGGATTGAAACACCCAGGGATGAAGAGATTTGAACCACAGAGGCACAGAGGACACAGAGGAACAACAAAAAAACTCTGCGCCCTCTGCGCCCTCTGTGCCCTCTGTGCCCTCTGTGGTTCGTTTTCTCAGGGCTGCCTCATCGTCGGTGTCCTGGAACAGCCTGGCGCGGAGTGTGGCACGCCGGCGCGACGCGGCAGCTTCTGTGCAGGTGTGATTTTAGCGTCTCATCGGAAATCTTCGCCCGCTGCGCCGGGATCGAGATCCTCGTGTGCAAGGTTGGTTCGGGTCTGGCCGGCCCGGGGCGGAGCGTCTGCTCCCGATGTCGCCTGATCGAGGGGGGTGTTAGGCTCGCCGGCGTCGAGCGAGCGCGGCGCGGTGCCGTGCCGGGAGGTCATTCGATGTCATCCGTCAGGGGATTCACCCTCGATCTGTCGCGAATCGAAACCGTTGGACAGGGGCTCGTCCGGCCCGAGTGCGTGATCGCCGAGCCCGACGGTACGCTCTGGACCTCGGACGCCCGCGGCATCGCGACGCGCATCGATCCCGACGGACGGCAGGCGACGCTCGGCCCCGACGTGGGCGAGCCGAACGGCATCGCGATGGATCGGCAGGGCAACCTCATCGTCGCCGCCCTGTCCGGCGGCAAGGTCCACAGGCTCCACCGCGACGGCCGGTCCGAGGTCCTCCTCGACTCCATCGACGGCAAGCCGCTCGGCGCCGTGAACTTCTGCTTCGTCGATTCGCGGGATCGCCTCTGGATCTCCGTCTTGACACGGCAGCTCCCGTGGTGGAACGCGGTCGTGGGCAACATCCGCGACGGGTACATCGTGCTCGTCGACGAGAAGGGCCCCCGCATCGTCGCCGACAACCTCAGCCTGACGAACGAGGTGCGCCTCGACGCCGACGAGCGGTTCCTCTACGCGGTCGAGACCGTCCCCGGCCGCCTCATCCGCTTCCCCGTTCGCGACGACGGCAGCCTGGGCGAGCGCGAGCAGTTCGGGCCGGACAGCCTCGGTATCGGCGGGCTCATGGATGGATTCGCCTTCGACGCCGAGGGCAACATCTGGGTGGTCGCCGTCTGCCGCAACGGGCTCGCGGTGGTCTTCCCCGACGGCAGCTACCAGACAGTCTTCGAGGACCCGCGCCCCGCGACCCTCGAGGAGCTGACCGTGAAGCTCAGGAGCGGGACCATCGAGCCGAGCGATCTCGGCGCCTGCGCGGGGAACACCCTGCAGCTCCCCACGAGCATCGCGTTCGGCGGCCCCGATCTCCGCACCTGCTACATGGGGTCTCTGGCGATGTCGCGGCTCATCTCGTTCCGCGCGCCCGTCGCGGGGCTCCCGCTCGCGCACAGGAGGTGATCGCGCCATGCCCCGCGTCCACCTCGTCACCACCGGCGGCACCATCGCGAGCCGCGTCGACCCGCAGACCGGGGCCGCCGTGCCCGCCGTCCGCGCGGAGGAGCTCGTCGCCGACGTCCCCGCGCTCGGCCGCGTGGCCGACCTCGCGGTCACCGAGTTCTGCCTGGAGAGCAGCTGGAACCTCGGCCCGGACCGGATCGCGGCGCTCGCGCGCGTCGTCCGCGGGCTGACCGCCGATCCCGCGGTGAGCGGCGTCGTCGTCACCCACGGCACGGACACCCTGGAGGAGACCGCGTTCGCGCTGGACCTGCTGCTCGACGGGGAGACCCCGGTGGTGCTCACCGGCGCGATGCGGGACGCGAGCACGGCGGGCACCGACGGCCCGCGCAACCTCGTGTCCGCGGCGCGGAGCGCGGTCGAGCCCGCGGCGCGCGGGCTCGGCGTGCTCGTCGCGCTGAACGACGAGATCCACGCCGCGCGGTGCGTGATGAAGACCCACACGACCGCGATGAACACGTTCGCCTCGCCGGGCGCGGGGCCGGTCGGCTCGGTCGACGGCGAGGGCGTGCGCATCCACGCGCGCCCCGCGAGGACGCCGACCTTGCCGCTCGTCGACCCCGAGCCGCGCGTCTACCTCGTCAAGATGGCGTCCGGCATGGACGATCTGCTGCTCCGCGCGCTCCTCGACGCGAGGGCGCGCGGGGTGGTGATCGAGGGCTCGGGCGCGGGGAACGTCTGCGGGAGCTGGGAAGACGCGATTCGCGATCTCGTGAAGGCGGACACCCCTGTCGTGCTGAGCTCGCGCTGCCCCGGCGGCCGGGTCACGCCGACGTACGGCGCGCCCGGCGGCGGGCGGCGGCTCCGGGACCTCGGGGTGATCCCCGCGGGCGCGCTGTCGGGCCCGAAGGCGCGGCTCGCGCTGATGTTCGCGCTGGGCGCCGGGCTCGACGCCGCGGGCCTACGCGCGTATCTCGAGCGGCTTGGCGGGTGACCCGTCGCCCCTCGGCTGCGGGGCGCGCCGCTCGTCGACGGCGCCCTGCCGCTTCAGCTTCTCCTCGACGCGCGTGCCCTTGAAGAAGCTCGCGTTGGCCTCCGTGTAGAGCTTGTACGGGTTCTCGAACACGTAGGCCTTGAAGTCCTCGGCGCTGATCACGCCCTCCTCCACGAGGTGCCAGCTCTCCGCCAGCGCCTCGGTGAGATCGGGGACGTCCCAGTGGCCGACGTCCGAGGAGTAGATGGCGTTGATCTTCGCGCCGAGGGGGTTCGCCCTGGCGTTGAAGGCGGAGGCGATCGTGCGGTCGTCCGACTCGGACCCGAAGAAGAAGTTGTTCACCCAGCGATCGCGGATGTCCTCGATCTTCTCGATACCGGCCGCCGCGAAATCGTTGCGGTGCTCCGGCCCAGGCTGGCGCGCGTCGCTCGTGTACCCGGCGCCCAGCGTGTCCGCGATGAGCTGCTCGCCCTCGATCGAGCGGCCCTTCACGAGATCCCCGCCGTACCGCCGGAACAGCTCGCTCAGGAGCGCGCGGTCGGTCGCGGCCGGGTCATAGTGCTTGAGGCCCTCCGGGCCGCGCTTCTGGAACCGATCCACGAGGTGGATGTAGACCCGCGCGCCCCAGTCCGCGCCGCCCTCGAGCATGCCGATGCGCAGCCCCGGGAAGCGGCGCGTGACGCCCCCGAAGAACAGCGCCTTGGCGAACGCCTCCGAGCCGTCGGCGAAATGGCCGATGTGGTTGTTCATGTAGTTGCTGATCGACGAGCGCCCCGTCCAGCCCTGGCTCCCGTAATGGGTGAGGACAGGCACGCCGAGCTCGACCACCTTCGCCCAGAAAGGATCGTAGTCGTGCTCGCTGTCGATGCCGTAGAAATCGATGTACGTCGCGTACTTGGCGATCTCCGGGTGCTGGTCCGCAGGGTACTTCTCCGCGATCGCCTTGATGGGGCGGCGCACGCCGCCGGCGATGTTGATCGCCTTCAGGCCCAGCTTCTTGACGGCGAACTCCAGCTCCTCGATGCCCTCCTGCGGCGTGTTCAGCGGGATGCCGGCGACCGGGGTGAGGCGGTCGCTGTACTTGCGGAACAGGTCCGCGTGGTAGTGGTTGATCGCGCGCTGGAGCGCCTGCCGCTGGCCCGGATCCTTCACCGCCAGCGGCGCGAGGGTGTTGTTCGGGAACAGCACCGAGTAATCGGACCCCTGCTCCTCCAGGCGCTCGGCGAGCAGCGAGGGGAGGTGGTACGTGGCCACGTCCAGCGTGTTGCGCGTCACCCGCGCCCACCACGGCGACCTGACCGTGCGGTAGTGCTGCCGCTCCTCCGGCGTCTGCGCGTACCAGTCCTTGCCGCTGCTGTTCTCGGCGTTGCGGCGGCGGGAGCTCAGCGCCTTGCGCAGATCGTCGACGAGCTTGGCGCCGCCGTACGTCGCGACGAAGTCCTCGAGGGCCGGCGTGTAATCGTTGGTGTGGATGTCCGTGTCGATGACGGGATAGTCGAGCTTTTCCTTGACCGCCACGGAGGGCGAGGCCTTGAGACGAGCGATACGGTCGGTCATTGAAGACTCCGGAAAGGGCAGGGGGCGCGCCGAGGTCGCCGTTGTAAGGTCGATTCGTCGTACTGGCGCGCCGCACCTTGCAACGCGCGTGCCCCGCCGCCGCCGCCGCCGCCGACTCCCTCTCCGACTCTGGATTTCAGCGCCCCTCCGGCGCTCCTGCCCCGCGCCCTGCCCGGATTCGCGCGTCGCCCGCCGCCGCGCGGTGCTCGGATCCGAGCAGCTCCTCAGCGCCGCTGCTGCCTCAGCAGCAGTCGTTCGCGCCCGCGACGGGCGGCGACCGCGCCGCGTCTCCGCCGCTTCCGCCGCTCGACCGAGTCGGATCGCGTCACTGCGCGACGCAGTTCTCCACCATCGATTCCCAGACTGCATCTCCGGTGGCGATGCTGCCGGCTGCGGTGGGATGGATTCCATCTTGCGTGTAGTCGTTGTGTCCGTTCCAGACCGGACGAAGGTCGAGCCAGTAGCACTTCGGCGCCGTGAGCCCGTCGCACAGCTCCTTCATCTTCGGCCGGAGCGTGTCGAGGCAGGACTTGAGCGACGCGAACTGGTTTCCGATGGGGTCTGGATAGAAGAAATAGAGCACCTTCTCGACGTTGTCCTCCGCCATGGTCTCGAACAGGGACTCCGCCGCCGCGAGGGCGCCGTCTCCGTCCCCTCTCAACAAGCAGTCGTTCCCGCCCCCATCCATCAGCACGTACTTGATCATGCCGTTCTCCGCGGCCTTGCGGTACTGGCTGGGGATTTGATCGTTGGCCAACGTCGTGCCGCTGACCGAGTTGTCGATGTAGCGCTCGCCCTCGGCGAGGGAGCCGTTCGCCTTGGCCTGCTTCTCGATCTGCTGCGTGATGCCGTGCGTCGCGGCGATGAACGATTCGCCGATGACCGCGACCTGATTTCCCCTGGTCTGGCCCTTGACGCACGCGTCCGCGCCCCCGGTCGTGACGCTCGTCTCTCCACCGCTGGCCGAGCTGCTGGCCTCCGCGGTGCTTGCGCCACCGCTGCCCGAGCTGCTCACGGCGGGTGAGCCTCCGGCTCCGCCAGGGTCCATACCGCCCGTGCCGACCGTGACCGTGGACCCCGGGCCGGTGGTGGCCCCGTCCGTGGTGCCTCCGCTGGTCGAGGTCGTATCACCGTCACTGGCCTCACCACAGGCGTAGATGCCGATGCTCAGGAGACCGAGAACGCTCAGATTCGTGGCGACGTAGCGGCGCATTGATCGCATTTCATTTCTCCAGGTTCCGCTTGGTGTCGAGGTTTCAAGGCGCGAGAAAACCTCAGTCGCCCTGTGTCAACGACGTATCCATGCATCGAAGGGACGGCGTTCACTCCACAGCTTGGCGGGGGGATGCCAAGCGAGGTGACTGCCACGACTTCGTACCCGAGCCACCCGGAGCGAGGTATAGGTATACTCGCCTATGCATCGATGCGAGACGTCACGCCCACGTTGGTGGACTGAACAATTCGGGCGAGAGTCGAATTCGGTGTTCACCGCCAACTGCTGCGCTCGCCCCGAGTCGGCCGTCCAGCCGCCGGCCATCGCGCCGCAGACCAGCCCGGCCAGAGCGCCTGACCCCGATCAGGCGCCCGCGATGAAGCTGTCCTGGTAGGCCGGGTCCTCGACAGCGAGCGCGGCCGGCGTGGCGGTGAGCGGGCGGATCGTGTCGAGCATGACCGCGAGCTCGCTCGTCTCGCGGCTCCCGAGGCTCGCCTCGTAGGCGCCCGGGTGCGGCCCGTGCGGGACGCCGGCCGGGTGGTGCGAGATGCTGCCTGGGCCGACGCCGCGGCGCGAGGTGAAGTTGCCGCGGCAGTAGAAAAGGAACTCGTCGCAGTCGACGGACGAGTGGGGGTAGGGGCAGGGGACCGCCTCCGGGTGGAAGTCGACCGGGCGCGGCACGAAGCTGCAGACGAGGGCGCCGCGCGCGGCGAACGTGCCGTGCCAGTCGGGCGGCAGGTGGACGAGCCCGACGCGCGGCTGGAAGCTCAGGATCGGGAACGCGAACGGGTACACCGTCCCGTCCCAGCCGACGACGTCGAGCGGCGAGCGCTCGCAGGCGAAGCCGTGGAACGCGCCGCCGCGCTTCACGACGAGCGCGCGGATGCCCTCGTCGAGCGGGCCGACGAACGTGGGCCGCCGGAAGTCGCGGTGCGAGTACGGCGCGTCCATCCGGAGCTGGCCGACCTCGTTGCGCCACTGGCGCGGCAGGTGGAGGCCCGCGGCCTCGATCGAGAGCCAGCGCTGGGGCGTGGCGTCGGGGAGGAAGCGGTAGAAGAGCCCCTTCGGGACGACGACGTAATCGTCCTGCTCGAAGCGCAGGTCGCCGAGCATCGTGCGCAGGACGCCGCCGCCCTGAAAGATGAAGAACAGCTCGTCGGCGTCCGCATTCGCGAAGTACACCGGATCGGCGGCGTCGGGCTGGGCGACCCCGATCACCACGTCGTCGTTGAAGAGCAGCGGCGCGCGGCAGTCGATCGCGGGCCCGCCGCGCTGCGGCAGGTCCTGCGACCGGTAGTGCCGCTTCGCGAGCGGGCGCGGCGGCGCGGCGACCGGCAGCGCGAAGCCGTGCGCGGCCGGCGCGGCCCGGTGCTCGTGCGGCCGGCGCTCGTGGTAGGCGATCGTGTAGGGGCCGTCGAAGCCCTCGCGCGTCAGGCACTCCTCGTAGCGGAGCTCCCCCGCCTCGCTCCGCAGGGCGATGTGGTGCTTGCGGGGGACGGTGCC
Organism: Sorangium sp. So ce119; assembly: GCF_051524405.1. Classification (NCBI taxonomy): domain Bacteria; kingdom Pseudomonadati; phylum Myxococcota; order Polyangiales; family Polyangiaceae; genus Sorangium; species Sorangium sp. So ce119. Next base: position 3,645,865 of record NZ_CP150310.1, read on the forward strand.
CGCGACGACGCGGTCGAGCATCAGCCGTGCCCCTCCGCCTTCTGCTGCCGCTCGATGCTCTCGAACAGCGCGCGGAAGTTGCCGGCGCCGAAGCCGCGGTCGCCCTTGCGCTGGATGAGCTCGAAGAAGAACGGTCCGGCGTCGGGATCGCGGTGCGTGCCCGACGACTCCTTGAGGAAGATCTGGAGCAGGTACGACCGCGCGCCGTCGCCGTCGACCAGCACCTCGAGCTCGCGCAGCGCCGCCACGTCCTCGTCGATCTGCTCGATGCCGAGCTGGCGCACGCGCTCGGGCAGCATGTCGTAGTAGGCGGGCGGGGTCGGCATGAACTCCACGCCCCGCGCGCGCATGCCGCGCACGCCCGTGAGGATGTCGTCCACCGCGAGCGCCACGTGCTGCACGCCGTCGCCGCGGTGCTCCTCGTTGAAGACGTTGATCTGCGAGCTCTTGAAGTGCGGTCGGTAGGGCTCGTTGTTGGCGAACTTCACGCCCGAGCCCGGGTCCCACATCACGGCCGAGCGCAGGCCCGAGCCGTGGCCGGCGTCGCTGGCGACGTCGTTCGTGTGAAACGCGATCTTCCAGAACGGCTCGAGCCCGAGCACGTGCTCCATCCAGAGCAGGGCGGGCGCCATGGTCTGGAAATTCGAGGTGATGTGATCGAACCGGGCGATGCCGAACCGGTTCTCGCCGCCGCGCGGCGCGTCGTAAGCCACGCAGCCGGGGAACAGCGCGGGGTAGCCGCGGCGCTCGACGAAGCGGAAGGTGGTGTCCCCGAACGGCGTCGTGATCGAGAACGAGGCGAAGGTGCCGCCGCCGTCGGTCGCGCGGTGGATCTCGTCGATCGGCGTGCCTCCGCGGCCGTCGAGCAGCCGGAAGGCGCGGTCGATGTCCTCGACCTCGAAGACGATCGTGCCCACCCCGTCGGGGTGCTTGCGCAGGTAGCGCCACGCCCGCCCACCCTCGCCGAGCGGCTGCGAGCAGACGATGGCGCACTCGCCGGCCTGGAAGACGACCGACCGCTGCGCCGCCGCCGCGTTGAGCTCGGGCGAGCTCGCGGCGGTCTCCTGGAAGTCGAGCTTCTCCGTGTAGAACCTGCGGCTCCGCTCGAGGTCGCGCACGTAGTAGTGCAAGGCCTCCACCCGCTTGATGCCGATCGACTCTACCTTGGTCATAGGGGTCCTCCGTCGCGAGGGGGCCGGCCGTCGAGCATGGGCCGCTTCGCCGGGGCGCTCATCCTGCCACCACCCGCTGCGCGATGCGCCCGAACAGGCTCTCGCCCGACCGACTCAGCATCTCGATCATGATCGTGTCTCCCGCTCTCATGAAGGGCGTCCTCGCCGCCCCATGCTCGAGGGTCTCGAGCGTGCGCTTCTCGGCCAGGCACGACACGCCGCGCGCCGGATCCCGGTTCGAGACGGTGCCGCTGCCGAGGATCGTCCCGGCCGTGAAGCTGCGGGTCCTGGCGATGTGCTCGATGAGGTCGAAGAACGAGAAATGCATCTCCGGGCCGGCCTCGGGATCGCCGATGAGCGCGCCGTTGTAGGTCGAGCGGAGCCGCAGGTGGACGCGCCCGTCGCGGAGCGCGTCGCCGAGCTCGTCCGGCGTGATCGCGAACGGGGAGAACGCCGTGGCCGGTTTCGAGCAGAAGAACCCGAAGCCCTTCGCGAGCTCGGCGGGCACGAGGTTGCGCAGCGTCACGTCGTTCGCCAGCAGGAACAGGCGGATGTGCCGGTGGGCCTCGTCGCGGCGCGTGCCCTGCGGGGTGTCGCCGAGGACGGCGCAGACCTCGGCCTCGAAATCGAGGCCCCAGGCTTCGTCGCGCAGGACGATGTCGTCGGTCGGCCCGAGCAGGACGCCGGAGCCGCCCTGGTACACCAGCGGATCGGTCGTGAGCGTCTCGGGCGGCTCGGCGCCGCGCGCCTTGCGCACCAGCAGGATGTGGTGGATGTACGCCGACCCGTCGATCCACTCGTACGCGCGGGGCAGGGGCGCGGCGAGCTCTTCCACGGCGAGCGGGGCCACGCCCGCGCCGCCGCGCTCGATGTCGTCGGCGATGCGCCGGAGCGCGGGCTCGGCGCGCTCCCAGTCGTCGAGCGCGGCCTGGAGCGTGGGGAACGCGCTGCCAGCCGGCGCGCAGGCGAGGCCGTCGCGGCTGACGACGATGAGCGTGCCGTCGCGGCCGGGGCCGCGGAGAGAGGCGAGCTTCATGCGGGGGCGAGCTCCTGGTGCGTCACGGTGGTCCCCTCATTTCTGCAGCTGGACACCGAGGAACAGGGCATTCCCCTTCACCCCCGACAGATCGCTCCGTTGATAGCCGAGCGCCACGCGCGCCGCGTGCCCTTCGATGATGTAGCCCATCTGGGCATCGATGAGCAGATACGGGTCGGCGTCCTTCAGCTTCGCCTGTTGCAGCCGGACCAGGGGCTGCAACTTCCCGACGCCGACGTTGTTCGGCGTGAGGTAGCTCGCGAGGGCAAAATAGGAATGGTCGAACCTCTCGAAATCGCCAAAGTACTTGTAAAATGCGCCTTCGAGCGTGAGCGTGCCCGCCGTGTCGAGGTTCTTTTCGAACAGGAGGTCGGCGTTGATCTCCATGTAGGTGTCCTTGCGCGGGACGCCTGGAGGCATGTCCGGCACGGGGGGCGGCAGCGACTCGACCGAGCCTTCCTTCTGCACTTCACCTGCCACGCCGAGCGCGAGGATGCTCTTCTCTCCGAGGTACGTGGACTTCTGGTAATAGGCTGGCTCCGGGTCGAGCAAGCTCAAGTTGAGCCTCGCCGTGTAGAGCGGGCTCACCGCAGAGTCATGCAGGTTGAAAGCACCCACGTAATATTTGAACAGCCCGCCCGCCACCTTGCCCCAGGCGGTCACCCCATCGTTGCGCCCGAGAGGCCCCTGTCTTGGCCCGATCGGCGGCGCATAGGGCTCGAAGAACCCAGGATAGTTCCACGGCCCCATCGACCACGGCCCGGAGAAGGCGGAGCGATCCGACGGCACGATCATCCGGCCGATCCAGACGTTCAGCAGATCATGCAACTGGAACTTGGCGATGACGTCGCGGAGAGTGGCGCTGCCCGCGATGTTGCCCCCGGTCGGGGTCGGGCCGAACTGCGCGACGATGGCGCCCTGCAACCCGATGAACCGGTTGATCTCGCCCGAGAACGACAGATCCAGCTCTCCGTCCCCGAGCAGCCGGTCCATCTTCTCGCGCGCGCCGGGGTTCTGCAGGCGACCTCCGACGCGCGCCCAGGCCGCGACGCTGATCGGCTTTTTCCATGGCTCCTCCGCCGCCGGCGGCGTCGGCGGCGCCGGCGAAGGTGGGACAGCCACGGCAGCGCCTTGCAGCGCCGGCGCGGCGGCTTCCGCAGACGGCGCACGCGCCGCGCTCGCGTCTGTGGAAGGGCTCGCGGGCTCGGCCGCGGGATCCGCGATCGGCGGGTCTTCGCCCGTGGGCGCCGGCGCTGCTTCGGGCTGCGCTTGTGCCCGCGCCGAGCTATCGAAGGATGTGATGCCGAGGATGACGGCCAGGAACCCCGCGCCAACCTCGCCCCGACGTCTCGACGCCCTCGTCCGTATGCTCATGCGTTCTCCGTGGTGTGCTCATCAACAGAACAGCCGCGCGCACCTCGCGGTCGAGCGGCGGGCCGCCGTTCTCCGCGCCCCCTCCGCGCCAGGCCGGCATCAGGCCAGCCGAGGTCTCGAGGGGCTCAGCCATGATCGCGCTCCTAGCGGACCTCGTAAACCGTGAGCCGCACCCGGTCGGCCAGCCGCTCTCCCACGGACAGGGCCAGCACGGCGTTCAGCCGCAGAAGCCCTGGCGCCGCGGTGCGCATGCGGATGGCGGTGCGGAAATAGTACAGCCGGGGGTCCACGGCCTCGCCGCGCCCGAGCGCCGCCAGCACTTCCGGCGGCCCGGAGCGGACGCCCTCGGAGAGGATCTCCACCGTCCCATGGCCGGCGATGTCGAGGATGTAATGGGCGGAGATGTCCATCCGCCCGTCGGCCCAGATCGTCTGCCAGTCGCCGCCCGGCAGCACCCGGCCCTCGAGGCCGCCGGCCACCGTACCGCCGACGATGGGGATGAAGCGACGGCAGGGTGGGCTCGACGTGACGGTGACCGGCGGATCCACCACCACCTCGAGCGTCATCAGGGGAACGAGGGGCGGGCTCACGCGAGCGGCTCCGTGGCGCGCTTCAGGCCGGTGAGCACCTTGTAGCGGGCGGCGATGGACTCCAGCTCGCCGGGGGCGAAGACGTCCTCGATACGCTCGAAGCCGTCGGGCGCGCGGTCCTGGGCGATCTGCATGCACTGCTCCGGACCGTTGCCGCGGTTGGCCGCGACGATGGCGGCGGTGGCGGGCAGGCGCTCGGCCTCGTAGGCGGCCAGCGCTTCCACCGGATCGGCGTGAGCGGCGAGCGCGCGGACCAGGGCGCGGGCGTCCAGGATGGCCTGGCTCGCGCCGTTGGAGCCGATCGGATACATGGGATGGGCGGCGTCGCCGAGCAGCGTCATGCGCCCGTGACTCCAGCGCGGCAGCGGATCGCGGTCGACCAGCGGGAACTCGTAGATGGCATCGGCGCCCCGGATCAGGCCGGGCACATCCAGCCAGTCGAAGCGCCAGGCCTCGAACCTGGGCAGGAAGTCGGCGGGGTCGCCCCGCCGATTCCAGTCCTCCCGTCGCAGGCTCTCCGCGACGGCGAGCTCGGCGATCCAGTTGATCCTCTGCCGGCCGTCCGGCCCCGGCGGGCAGATGGGATAAGCGACGAACTTCTGGTCCTGATGCCCGGCCATGATCATGCTGGCGCCGCTGAGGAAGGGCGCCGCCAGCGTGGTCGCCCGCCACAGGATGCGGCCGCCATAGACCGGCGGCCCCTCGTCCGGATAGAGGCGGGCGCGCGCCGCCGAATGGATGCCATCGGCGCAGATCAGGAGGTCGGCGGGAACCTTCCGGGCCACGCCCTCGCGGTCGACGAAGCGCGCCACGATGCGGCCTTCGTCCTCCTCGTGGTCCGCAAGGCGCCTGTCGCAGATCACCCGGCCTTCGCCCAGCCGCTCGACGGCGGCGTCGAACAGCACGCCCTGCAGGGCGCCGCGGTGCAGGGAGATTTGCGGCGCGGCGTGACCCGCGAAGCGGCCGCGCGGCTCGCCCCAGATGCGCTGGCCGAAGCGGTTGAAATAGACAAGCTCGCGGGTCGCCACCCCCTGCGCCAGCAGGGCCTCGACGAGGCCCAGCTCGCCCAGCACCTCCCCGGCGTGGGGCAGGAGGTTGATGCCGACCCCGAGCGGCAGGATGGTGGGCGCGGCCTCGAACACCGTCACCTCATGGCCCGCGGCGTGCAACGCCAGAGCCGCGGCAAGGCCGCCGATCCCGGCGCCCGCGACGATCACCTGCATGAAGTCCTCCCGCAGCGTTGCGGCTCGACGCCGCCTACTTTGTTATGGGCCATGACAATCCATTGGACCCGACGTCACCCGCCGCCTGTCGATCGATGTCGTCGGCAGGATCCGCAGATGACATCGACCCCGCGCGCGGCCCTCTCCTCAATCACCGACATAGCGTCCGCGGAGGGTCATCACCGCGGCCGCCACCCCGGCAGACAGCACCACCGGCACCATGGCCATGGCCACGCCGGCGGGGCCCCAGCCCTGACTCAGCAGGTGGCCCGCCACCAGCGGCCCGCCGATCGAACCCAGCCGGCCTGCGGCGATGGAGGCGCCGACGGCCAGCCCGCGCGCCTGCGCCGGGTAATAGAGCGGGATGATGCCGTAGAGCGAGTATTGCGCGCCCAGCAGGAAGAAGCCGGCCAGGCCGGCCAGCACCAGCACCGGCGCCAGGCTGTTGGCCCCCGCCAGCCCGAACAGCGACAGGGCCAGGGCGGGATAGGCCGCGATGATGGGAATGCGCGGCCCCAGCCGATCGACAAGCGTGCCGATGGCCCAGCAGCCGACGACGCTGCCGACGTTGAAGGCGAACGCGGCGCCGGCGCCGCCCACGCCGCCCAGGCCCTTGGCCGCCACCAGCGACGGCAGCCAGTTCAGCAGCAGATACAGCACGAGCAGCGTCAAGCCGAACATGAACCAGGCCAGCATCGTGATCAGCAGCCGGCCACCGCCGAAGAGCGCCTGCACGCTGTTCGGCCGCTCCGCGCCGCCGGACGCCGCCGCGCGGCTGTCGGGCATCAGCCGCGCCATGACCGGCAGCAGCAAGAGCGGCAGCACGCCGCCGACCAGGAAGATGCTGTGCCAGCCGAACCGCGCCAGGAAACCGGCCGCGAACAGCGCCGCCAGCGCGCCGCCGGCCGGCATGCCGCTGAACATCAAGGTGGTTGTGCGGGTCCGCCGGTCGGGCGGGGCGATCTCCATGGCGATGGCCACCAGGGTGGGCATCGCCGCCCCCAGGCCGGTCCCGGCCAGGAGCCGGTAGAGACCCAGCGACAGCGGTCCGCCCGCCACCACCGTGGCCAGCGTGAACAGGCCGAAGGCGCCGACGGCGATCATCAGCAGCGGTTTGCGGCCCATGCGGTCGGCCATCCAGCCGCCGCCGAGCGCCCCGCAGACCAGCCCCACCATGCCAGCCCCGAACACGACGCCCGCCTGCCCTGGCGACATCCCGAGGGCGGGGATCAGCAGGGGGGCGGCGACGCCGATGGCCTGGATGTCGAACCCTTCCAGCAGGGTGATCAGGAAGCACAGCGACAGCGTGACGGCGCCGCGCGGCGCGTGAGGGGGCGATGCGCCCATGGAGAGACCTACCGTTTCCGTCCCATTGCCCGGGATTGTTGCAGCTGCCGCTGGTTGAACGACGGCCGGTTCAAGCGAGGCCCGCTTCAGAACTGCGAGAAGAAATTCCAGATCGACTCACCGGAGTTGTTCTGCGGGGCGTGGCCCCCGCTGAACTCACACCAGACGACGGGATAGCCCGCGTCGCAGCCTTCGTAGCTGACGCAGGGGGACGGCGAGACCGGCGTGGTCTGCGGATCGCAGTGGTTTCGTTCGAGGAAGACATCGCGCGCGGACCGACCATTGTCGACCGGAACGACGTCGTCGGCGTCGCCGTGGGCGCCCCACATGGCCACAGGGTGATCGCCGTCCTCGCAGCCGCTGTAGAGCGCGCCGGACATGGAGGCGATGGCGCGGAAGTCGTCGCCCATCGCGCAGCCGATGGCATAGGACATCATGCCGCCGTAGCTGAATCCGGTCGAAAAGATCCTGCTCTGGTCGATGCAGAGCTCGCCGCGGAGGCGGTCGAGCATGGCGCGGAGGAACGCGATGTCGCGGCCGCCCGTGTTCGCCCAGCCCTGGTCGAGCCCCTCGGGCGAGACGAAGATCGCCGAGCCGTCGGCGCGACCCTGGAGGCCGTAATAGCCGCCGCCGAACCCGGTCGCGACCTGTTCGGCCGAGCCTCCGCGGGGGTGCCAGGCGAAGATGAGCCGGTAGGGATGGCTGGAATCGTAATCGTCCGGCACGGCGAGGATGTACTCGCGCGTCGCGCCCCCGACATCGATGCTGAAGCGGCCGCTCCTCGGCGCCGTCGCGCTGCCGCAGCCCGCGCTCTGCGTCTCTCCTCCAGAGCCGCTCGAGGCGGAGCCGACGGAGCCGGCGGCGCCCGCGCCGCCCGCGCCCGCTCCTCCCGAGGCCGGGCTCCCGCCGCTGCCGCTGCCGCCGACGCTCCCCCCCGTCGCCGATGAGCCCCCCGTCGCCGACGAGCCCCCCGTCGTGGACGAGCCAACCGTGGCACCGGAGCCGCTGCTGCCGGGCCCAGCGGGCCCTCCGGCGCTGCTGCTGCCGGACGATGCCTCGGCCGTCCCATCCCCTTCGCTGGAGCAGGCCACCGCCGCAAACGCCGCGAACGCCGCGAGCACGACGACCCCAGGCGCTGTCGTGCCGAAATTGCGAAGCGTTTCCATTCGTCCTCGCCTCTCTGTTCGAAGATCGCCGCCGTTGCTCGCATCACCCGATGCAGGTGACCGCAACGACTTCGTATCCCAGGTCCTCTGGCGAGAGGCATAGGCATACTCGCCTATGCCTGGACGAGGGACGTCACGCCCGATCGGCGGACTGGACGATTCGCGCGAGAGCCGAATTCACTTGACGCTGAAATTGTCGCCTGTGGCGGCCCTGCCGCTCTCGCCGCTCGAGGTCTTCCTCGAGCGGCGGCGCCGCTACTGCGTCACGCCGATCGAGTCGAGGAAGGCGTTGTACTCGTCGACCTTCTTCCACGGGACCACGTCGAGGCCGACGTTGAGTTGGCTATCCTTGGACATCCGAGGGGCGAAGATCGCCGTGGTCGCGTCGAGGCCGAGCATCTTGATGCCGTAGAGGACGTAGGGCACGAGGTACCCTGCGTAATACTGGCGCTGGGCGTGCGTCGCCTTGATGAGCCCCCGGCGCATATACTCGACGGTCTTCGGCTCGAAGTCGAAGGCGACGACGGGGAGCTCCGTCGCGCCAGCGGCCTCCGTGGCCATCGCGCACCGGTACGAGACGTTGTGCAGGCCGAGCAACCCCACGACGGGCGGGTCCGCTGTCTCGATCTGGGCTTTCATCGCGTCGACGTCGGCGATCTCCCCCTGCGGGGACCAGGTGATCGGACGCACGACGATCTTGTAACCGGCGCCCTCGAGGACGCCCCGAGCCCCCTGCATTCGATTCATCCCGTCGATCCAGAACGGGTCGCCGGCGCCGTGGATCACCACCGTGCCTGGCGCGGGGGGCAGCAACGCGAGCAGGGTCTCTCCGGCCGTGACGCCTGCCGACGCGCTGATGGTTCCGACATAGATGGAACGCTTGGAGCCGTTCGCGTCGGTGTCGAGCGTCACCACAGGAACCCCGCTGTCGATGGCCTCATCGATGCCGGCCGCGGTGGCCTCGCCGAACGGCGAGACGCCGATCCCTTCGGCGCCGCCCGCCACCGCCTGTCCAATCTGCTCTGCCTGGGCCACCGCCCCCTGTCCACCGGCCCCGAGCACGTTCCCCGTGACCCCGAGCTCGCCCATGGCTCGGTTCGCCCCCGTGGTGATCGGCGTGAAGAACCCGCCGATCTCCTTCAGCAGGATCGCCATCTGCATGGGCTCGAGGGCGCCCTCGTTGAGCTCGGCGACGAGCGCGTCGAGCGTCGCCTCGATCTCCTCCGCGTTGAACTCGCTCTTCGGCGTCTCAGCGCGCTTGATGAGCGAGACTTGCTCGCCCTCGCCGGTGGTGCCGCCCGATCCGCATGCCGCCGTCATCAGCGCGAGCCCGAAGGCCGCCACCCGGCGTCGTCCAATGCTGTTCATGATACCCCCTCATGCTCCGTGGTTCGTCCCGTCGTACGCAGCACCCTTGCGTGAAGCGCTATCTCGTGGCGGGCTCTTCGCCCGCCGGCGCAGCTGACGGCGACCGGGACGAGGGCGACAAAGGTGTCGCCGTGAACTTGCATTCTTCCCCCGCGCGATACGCCATCACATCGAGCTTCGCTCTGTCAAGGTCTCATGAGCGCAATCGACGAATCTTGGCGCGGAGACTCACACATCGATGCTTGTCCGTGAATCGCGGCTGTCAGGCCGAGAGGTGAGGGCATGCGCGAGGATGGAGGGACCCCTGAGCGCGACGAGGGAGAGGAGCGCTGCGTCGGGCAGGCGAGGTGAGCACCAGATACGGGCGCGATCCGCCGGACGGGCCTGTCGCCCGCAGGACGGCCCTGCCCGTGTCCAAGACGCGCGGAGCTAGGCCTGCCCGAACAGGGCGAGGCACTGATCGTCGAGGATTCCGCCGACGAGATCGAGCGGCGCGCCGGACTGCTCGTTCATCCATTGCGCCGGGACGGCCAGCTCGCGCTGCGCTCCCCCGGTCGCCTTCGTGACGTCGGCCATCGTGCAGCCGAAGACGATGCGGCTGATCCGGGCGAGCCACGCCGCGGTGAAGCACATCGGACACGGCTCCACGGTCGTGTACAGCGTGTACCCCTGGAGATCCGGGCCGACGGCCGCGCAGGCGCGGCGGACGGCGCCCACCTCGGCGTGCCACGTGAAGTCGCGCTGGGCGTTCACCTCGTCGGTCGCCTCGGCCACGATCGTGCCGTCCGGGGCCACGACCAGGGCGCCGAACGGCGGCTCGCCCGCCCGCTGCGCGCCGCGCGCGACCTCCAGCGCCCGCGCCATCAGCTCCTCGTCGCGGCTCATCGGACGAGCCTGGCGTCGAGCAGCGACTCCGGCGCCGGCGCCTTCTTGACGAGCTTGGACTGGACAGCGAAGTCGATCACCGACTTCATCGAGGCCACCGCGGGGCCGGCCTTCTCCGCGGCGCCGAAGAGCCGCTTGTTGTCGGCGAGATCGTAGATCTTGTCGCCGGCCAGCATGCCCTTCACGTCCTCGGGCGAGGCGCTCAGGTACTTGCCGATGATGGGGTACGCCTTGTCGGGCTCGCTGCGCAGCGTCTGGACCCCGCGATCGACGGCGCCGAGGAACTTCTTGTAGGCGTCGCCCCCCGCGTCGAGCTTCGCCTTGTGCACGACCACCGAGTTCGTGATCGTGTCGGGCATGCTGGCGCTCGAGAAGATCACGTGGCCGCCGTTCTTGGTCGCCTTGGTGATCCACGGCTCCCAGGTGACCGCGGCGTCGACCTTGCCCGCGACGAACGCGGCGCCGGCGTCGTCGGCGCTCATGCTCGTGATCTTCACGTCGCCGGGGCCGATCCCGCTCTTCTCGAGGCCGAACAGGAAGAGCATGTGGTTGACCTCGCCGAGCGTGAGGGCGACCGTCTTGCCCTTGAGATCGGCCATCGACGCGATGCTGTCCTTGGCCACCACGGCGTCCGCGCCGTTCGAGCTGTCGACCAGCGCGATCGCCACGACGTCGGTCTCGCTGTTGCCGTTCAGCACGGCCAGGTTCTGCAGGGTGGTGAGCCCGACGTCGAGCTGGCTCGACGCCAGCGCCGCGAGCGTGTCCCCGGGGTTCGAGAACGGCTTGAGCCCGACGTCGAGCCCGGCCTGCTTGAAGTACCCGAGATCGTTCGCGAGGAAGACGCCCGAGTAGCCGATCCACAGGTCGTGGCCGACGGTGAGCTTCAGCGGCTCCGCGGGGGGCGCCGAGGCCCCGGGGCGCTCGCCCGGGGCGGGCGCGGCGGCGGACGCCTCGTCCGGCGCGGCGTCCTTGTTCGAGCAGCCCACGGACAGCGCGAGGCACGCGAGCGCTGCCCCGAGCTCTTGCAAGACGGTTCTTCGATTCATGATCCCCCTTCAAGTGGCGTGTTGGTGAGCCCGAAGAGCAAGCGGTCGCGCTGCGCCCCGGTGCGCGCGCGCCCGCGCAGGAGCGCCAGGATCTCGCGCTTCTGGTGCAGGAAGGCCTCGTCGAGCTTGAGCTCCGCCGAGCGCGCCTGGCGCGCGAACGTCACGTCGAGGCTGGCCAGGACCCGCCCCGGCCGCTCGGAGAAGACGACGACGCGATCGGAGAGGAGCAGGGCCTCGTCCACGTCGTGCGTGACGAACAGCGTCGTGATGCGGTGATGCTGGATGAGGTGGAGCAAGAGCTCCTGCATGTCCTCGCGGGTCTGCGCGTCGAGCGCGCCGAACGGCTCGTCCATCAGCAGCACCTCGGGCTGCCCGACGAGCGCCCGCGCGAGCGCGGCGCGCTGCTGCATGCCGCCGCTCAGCTCCGCGGGGAGGCTGTCGCGGAAGTCCCAGAGCCCGACCAGGCGCAGGAGGCTGTCGACCCGGGCCGCCTGCCGGTCCCGACCGCCGGTGCCGGCGCGCGTCCGGGCGTGCGCGAGGGTCAGCGGGAACCGGACGTTCTCGCGCACGCTCAGCCAGGGGAACAGCGTCTGCTGCTGGAACATGAGGCCGATCTCGGCGCCGGGGCCGAGGACGCGCTCGCCGTCGAGATCGACCCTCCCGGTCGTCGCCGTCTCGAGCCCGGCCACGATGTGGAGGAGCGTGGACTTGCCGCACCCGGAGGGGCCCACGAGGCTGATGAACTCGCCCTCTCGGACAGCCATGTCGAGCGGGCAGAGGGCGACCGTCTCGCCGCGGCGACCGGGGTACGACTTCGCGACGCCACGCAGCGACAGCTTCATGTCTCGCGCCCTCGCGCCCAGGGGAAGAGCCGGCGAGAGGCCGCGCGGAACATCCAGTCGAGCCCGAGGCCGAGCAGGCCGAGCACCAGCAGATAGGCGTAGATGCTCGGCGTCTGGAGGAAGCGGTAGAAGCGCAGGATGCGAAAGCCGAGCCCCTCGGTGGCGGCCACGAGCTCCGCGACGACGACGTAGCTCCACGCCCAGCCGTTGCACATGCGCAGCGCGCTCCAGACGCCGGGCAGGGCGGCCGGGGCGAGGACGCGCCAGACGATCTCGCGCCGCGTCGCCCCGAGGCTCTGGCTGATCTGGACGAGCGGCGCCGGGACCCGCCGCACCTCGTCCGCGGTCATGATCAGGAGCTGAAAGAAGGTGCCCAGGAACACGAGCATCACCTTCGCCCCCTCGCCGATGCCGGCCGCGATCATGACCAGCGGGATCAGCGCCGGCACCGGGACATAGCGGAGGAACTCGGTCGGCGGCTCGAGCAGCGCGGCGACCCCGCGGAACGCGCCCGCGAGCACGCCGAGCGGGACGGCGAGGACGGCGGCGGCCGCGAACCCCGCCGTGACGCGCAGGAAGCTGTGCTGGACATCCGTCCACAGCTCCCTCGACGCGAGCGCCTCGGCCGTGGCGCGCCCGATGCTCGAGAGCGTCGGGACGATCGCGGCGTCCGACCCGCTGCGGGCCGGGAGCCACGCGTACGCCGCCACCATCGCGAGGAGGCTCGCCGCGCCGAGCGCGAGGCGGGCGCGGCCCGGAATGGCGCGGCCGAGCGCGAGCCAGCGCGGCGGCGCGCGCCCGCACTGGCGCGACGGCGCGAGCGGCTTCGTGTCGACAAGCATCCTCGTGAAGGCCTCCGAGCCTCCCATCGTGACGTTCTCTCGAGACAGACCGAGTCGGGACAGAGGAGATGTTGCCCCGATGTGGGTTCATGTCGGCGCCCGGGAAGCAGGCGGGCCACGTGCCTTCATCAGGATTGGCCTGAATGGATGTCATCAGTCCGACGCCACACCGTCAAGCGCGATCTGGCGCGCGAGCGCGCGCTCATCGAGGTGGGCGGGTGGCCCTCATCGCAGCATCGCTCGCGCTGCGTCGTGGAGGATGGGTGCGTGTGCGAGGAGAGGGGCTGAGTCCATCCCCCTGGGGTGTCGCGTGTCCTCTACGGGAGCGCCAGGGGGCGGGGGCGGGCCCTCGCATGTCGCCGCGACATCGCGTAACGCACGCCGGCCCGGAGGTCTCTCAGGAGGACGAGCTCCTCCAGCGCCTCGCCGGTGCTCGCGAGGGACGCGGCGGTGGCCGCGGACATGCCGACGAGGACGCACTGCGCGCCGAGCAGGACCGCGGCCTGCACCGCGCGCAGCAGGTGGTGCGCGACGTGGCTGTCGATGACCGGGACGCCGGTGAGGTCGATGATCACGAACTCGGCGTCGTGGCGCTCCACGCCTAGCAGGAGCGCCTCCATGAGCTGGCTGCTCCGCGTGCCGTCGAGGTGGCCCACGAGCGGCAGGACGAGGATGCCGTGCTCGATCGGCAGCACCGGCGTCGCGAGCGCGGCGACCGTCTCGAGGAGGCGCGCCTGGCTGGCGAGGAGCTCGGACTCGGTGCGCCGCAAGGCCTCTTCGGTCCGCTTTCGCGCGGTCACGTCGACGACGACGCCCACCATCCCGATCACGCTTCCGCGCGCGTCACGGAAGGGGACGATGTTCTCCAGGGTCCACCCGTCGCTGCCGTCCTCGAGCTTCCACTGGAGCTCCACGTTCAGCCGGGCGAGCCCGTCGGCCATGATGGCCTCGTCGTTGTCGTGGTAGCTGCGCGCGACCTCGGGGATGAAGATGTCCTCATCACGCCTGCCGACGATCTTGTCGGCCGAGAGGCGGTAATGATTCGTGTAGGCCTTGTTGACGGCGAGGTACCGGTGATCTCGATCCTTGAAGAAGACCATCGCCGGGATCGCGTCGAGCAGCGCGGCGTGCCCGGCGGCCTCCACCGAGAAGAACCTGGCGAGCAGCCCTTCTTCCTGCTCGACAGGGCGGTCGTCGCGCTGCGTCTCGCCCGCTCGCCGCGCCTCGGCCAGCTCCTGCTCCAGCTCCGCGACGCGCTGGCGAAGCGCCACGACCTGCTCACCGAGCGACATCTCGTTATCTGGATCGGGCTGCATTCAGGGTACCAGGTGTCAGCTTGATCGCATTATCCGAAGATGGTTCGGGACGCAACGCTGGTCAGCGGGACCGGTGGACAGGCCCCGCGCTCGCGCTCGGGACCCTGCACGGCAACAGCGCATATCGACTCACCTCGCGCCCGCTCGTCCGGATTCCATGCGTGCGGTACCGCGAGCTCGCGCTCGTCCTCTCGGCAGGACATGCCCCTTGACGCGAGGGCCGCGGTCGACCCGGGTGAGCGGCTGCGGTCGGCGCGCACCTCGAAGCGGGCGAGCTCGGGCGCGCGAGCCGGATCGGAGCGGAAGGCGCGGCGCCCGGTGCTAGGGTGGCCGCCTCTCTGGAGCCCACCCATGTCCAGGATCCTCGACAGCTTGCCCGCCCTCTACAGGGGCCTTCTCCCCCCGTTCTTCGAGCGGGAGATCCCGGCCGAGACCAAGGCCACCTGCGCCTCGTGCGCGATGTGCGAGGCCTCGTGCCAGAGCGCCGTCGCGCCGGTGGACGGCCGGAGCCGGTTCTTCCGGCCCGACACCAAGTGCTGCACGTTCCACCCGCGGCTGCCGAACTACCTGGTCGGCGCGCTGCTCTCGGACGACGACCCCGGCATGGCCGAGGGGCGGCGGCGCGTGGAGGCGAAGATCGCCGCGCGGATCGGCGCGACGCCGCAATGGCTGAAGCCGCCCGCGAAGTTCGAGCTCCTGTACTCGAGCTCGCGGCGCGCGTTCGGCCGCTCTGCCACGCTGCGCTGCCCTTATTACGACGCGGAGCCCGGGAGCTGCACCATCTGGCCTTATCGCGAGGCGGTCTGCTCGACGTTCTTTTGCAAGTACGTCGCGGGCGCGGACGGGCGGAAGCTGTGGATGTCGATCAAGACGTTCCTCTCCCTCGTGGAGATCCAGCTCTCGCGGTACGCGCTGTTCAAGCTCCACCCCGAGTACATCCACCAGAACCGGAGCCGCGGAGAGCAGGAGTCGAGCCCGCTGACCGTCGACCAGCTCGACGAGGAGGCGCCGCCCGAGGCCGAGTACAGGGCGATGTGGCGGGAGTGGACCGGGCGCGAGGCGGAGTATTACCGCGCCTGCTTCGCGGAGATCCGGGGGCTCTCGGCGGCGGACCTGGAGCGGCACCTCGGCCTGGACGGGACGCTGGAGCAGGCGATCCTGGACCGGCTTCACGGGGCGGTGGTCTCGCCGGAGCTGCCCGAGGTGCTGCGCTTCAACCCGGACGCGACGGTGCAATGGCTCCCGGACGGGAGCGTGGCGCTCGGCGCCTACAGCGAATACGACGCGATCGGCCTGCCGGGCGAGGCGTATGCGCTGCTCGTGGAGTTCACCGGGGAAGAGCCGGTGAGCGGCGTGCGGCGCAGGCTGCGGGAGCAGAAGCAGGCGGACCTCGATGACGAGGTGCTGCTCGTGCTGCACCGGCACCGCGTGCTGGTGTCGGGTTGAGCCGTCGCGCTGGGTGGGTGGTCGTCGACGAGAGGGGTTGAGGCTTCAGGGCGCCAGGGCGTGAGCGTTTCGGGCGCGTCAATGAGCGCCGCGGGCGCGCGCCGCGCGGCAGCGGGGTGCACGGTAGGCGCACGGTCCGGCGCGTCGCCGGGCCCGATCCACCGAGAAGGCACCCCCATGAACACCCACCCGAAGCGCCTCACCGCGGTCCTCGTCTGCCTCTCCGCCGCCCTCCAGGCGTGCGCCGAGAGCCCGGCCCCGACCTCGCCGGAGCGCCGCCGCGTCGGCGGCTTCACGACGCCCGAGTCCGTGCTCCACGACGAGGAGCGCGACGTGTACCTGGTCTCGAACATCGTCGGCTCGCCCGTCGAGAAGGACGATCGCGGGTTCATCTCGCGCGTCTCGCCGGACGGCGAGGTCCTCGACCTCACCTGGATCGACGGCGCGTCCGAGGGCGTGACGCTGAGCGCGCCCAAGGGCATGGCCGTCGCGGACGGCAAGCTCTACGTGGCCGACATCGACGCGGTCCGCGTCTTCGACGCGAGCGACGGCGCGCCGATCCAGGACATCGAGGTGCCCGGCGCCGGCCTGCTCAACGACGTCGCGGTCTTGCCCGACGGGTCGATCGTGGTCTCGGACTCGGGCGTGACCGTCGTCGACGGCGCGATCACCGGGACGGGCACGGACGCGCTCGTCGTGATCGATCCGGGCGGGCAGCCGTCGAGGCTGCTCGCCGACCCCGCGCTGCCGCACCCGAACGGCGTCGCGTACGCGGACGGCGAGATCTGGGTGGCCTACCTCGGGGCCGCGCGCCTCGACGCTGTCGACGCCTCGGGCGAGCCGCGGCGCGAGATCGCGCTGCCCGCGGGCACGCTGGACGGCCTCGTGCGCCTCGACGACGGCCGGCTCCTCGTGTCGAGCTGGGACGCGAGCGCGATCTTCGAGGTCGACCCCGCCGGGGACGCCGCGCCGCGCGTCTCGACCCTCGCCGACGATCTCCCGAGCCCCGCCGATCTCGGCTGGGACCGCGCGAGGAGCCGCCTGCTCGTCCCGCTCTTCAACGACGACGAGGTCGTCCTGCTCGACGTCGAGTGAGCCCGCGCACCAGCGCTTGGGCCGCCGGCGCGGCGCGGCTACGCTGATCCGCCCCGGCCGGCCTGCAGCGCGTCGCCGCGGCGATCGCGCCGCCGATCGATCCACGAGGCAACCAGGAGCGAACATGAACACCCAGCTCACCCGACTGCTCGAGCCCACGGATCAGGCCCAGGCCTGGGGCGCGCTCAGGGAGGCGATCGCACGGCTGGAGCGCGCGTCCTCGACGTACGGCGCCGCCGGCGCCGGCCTGGCCCGGTGGATCGGGGTCTTCACCCGCGCGCGCGAGCGGGTCCAGATCCAGCGGCTCTCGCGGCCGCTCGTGGTGCTCATCCTCGACGGGGCGAAGCGGATCTTCCTCGACGGGCCGGACGGCAATACGCGCCTCGTCGCCCGCGAGGGGCAGATCCTGCTCGTGCCGCAGGGCATCCCCCTCGAGCTCGTGAACGAGCCGGATCCGGAGCGCGGCGTGTACCGCTCGTTCACCATCGAGCTGCTGAGCGAGGTCGACGAGCGGCTCCAGCGCCGCTACCCGACGCTCTGCGTGCAGCGGGGGCTCGGCGGCTTCGAGGCGGACCGGCCGCACCTCCTGCGCTCGGCGATGCCGTCAATCCAGGCGCTGATCCACCTCGTGAACACGCTCCTCCTGCCCGGGGCGCACGCGCTGCTCCTGCAGCACCGGCTGGAGGACCTCATCCTGACCTTGCTGCTGCAGCACCGCGAGCAGCTCGAGGAGGCGCGCGCCGCGTCGTCGACGCTGTCGCTCGACCCCACGCTCGCGGTCCGGACGCTTGTGCGCCGCGATCCGGCGCGCGCGTGGGCCGCCCAGGACGTCGCGCGCGCGCTCGGGGTGAGCAACGCGACGCTGCGCCGCCGGCTGGGCGCGAAGGGGCTCTCGTTCAGGGCGCTCCTGTGGAAGGAGCGGCTCGAGCTGGCCAAGACGCTGCTGCGCACGGGGCGCCACGGCGTGCTCGAGGTGGCGACGGCCTGCGGTTACGACTCGGCGTCGCGCTTCGCCGAGCAGTTCCGGCGCTCCGAGGGGCTCAGCCCGTCGGAGTACCGCGCGCGGCACCGGCCGGGCGCGGACGACGGCTGCTTCGGCGATGAGAGCGAGTCGAGGAGCGGGGTGGGGGGCTGAGCAGCTCAGCGCATGATCGCCTGCGCGATGGTGTCGATCATCCGCGGGATGGCCACGGAGATGAGGATCCCGAGGTTCGCCCGCTTGTTGTCCACCAGCATGCCCTGGAGCAGCTTGCCGTGGTTGACCACCACCACGGTGTGGTTGCCCGCCATGTCCATCAGGTAATACCGCCCGAGCGGCGGGAAGTTCGAGTCGCGCAGCGAGGTGTCCAGCTCCTCGGTGATGCGCGTGAAGAGGGCCACCGCCACCGGCTGCTGGTTGAAGCCGGCGAGCGACAGGCCCGCCGAGCGCTCCCAGATGTCGGTGGCCAGCAGCCCATCGCGAAGGATGTTGCGGAGATCATGGACTGCGGCCTCGAGGACTTTGGTGTCGATCATCGTGCTTCCGTGGCTCCTGGGCGCGCGCGCCCGCGTTGGAAATCCCGCATTCGTTACAGCCCGTGCAGGGTCGTCTCGAGCGCCTCCTTGAGCTGCTCGAACGCCCGCGTGGAGAGGGCCTCGTCGCCCACGGTCCCGAGGCAGAAGCCGCCGCGCGCCGTGCGCGCCTCGACCCAGGACATCATCTGCGCGCCCAGCCAGAGCGCGCCCGCCGTGGCGTCGACGCCGGGGATGCTGCGGACGCCGACCAGCGCCGAGAGCAGCGGGCCCACGAGCGACACGTGCGCCTCGGAGATGCCGTGCGCCGCCAGCGTGAGGCCGTTGTCGTCGGCGACGAAGGCGCCCACGCACGCGTGGTGGTCGAGCGTCCAGGCGACGAGCGTGTCGAGCCGGTCAGCCGGGTTGTCGGAGGTCTGCACGAGGCGCGGCACCTCCTTCGGCGGCGTGGGCCCGGGCTTCGCCGGCGCGGGCTTCGCCGGCGCGGGCGCCGCCTTCCCCTGCGCCGCGGGGCGCGGCGGCGCCATCGGGCTCACCAGCGTCGTGCGCTCCTGCGACCGCGGCGCGGTCACCTGCGCGAGCAGCGAGCTCACCCGCTGCGCGTCAGTCCACGAGACGGATCGGACCGTCATCCTCGCCTCCTGCCGTAGTGCCCAGCCGCTCCTCGATCTCGGCCACGAGCTTGTCGAACACCGCAGAGACCGCCGGGGGTCGGCGGCTGAGCAAGCCGAGCGGCACGCCCGCGCGGCTCGCCTGGAGGAACGTGCCGTCGCGCGGCACCGCGGTGTCGAAGACCTGCTCGCGGTAGAGCGACCACAGCTCCTCCAGCGACGCCAGCAGCACCGGATCGCGGAACGAGCTCATGGTGCCGATCACGCCGAGCAGCGAGCAGGCGGCGCCGATCTCGCGCAGCCGCGCCAGCATCTCGAGCAGCCGGGGCAGGGCCCGCAGCGCGAGCGGCTCGCACTGCGCCACGGCGATCACGCTGTCCACCTCTTCCAGCGCGACGCGCGACATCCCGCCGAGCCCGGCCGGCGTGTCGAAGAGGACGAGATCGAAGTCGCGCTGGCTCTGCTCCAGGATGCGCCCCACGATGTTCGCCTCGCGCGCGTTGACGGCGAAGCGATCCTCGTCGAGCGCGTCGACGGGGCCCATGGGCAGTAGACAGAGCTCGGGGAGCCGGGTCTTCACCACGCCCTCGAGCGGTGGGCCGCCGCGCGCGAGGCTCGCGGCCAGGCCGGGGCGATCGCTCACGCCGTCGAGCGACATGCCGATGGCGCCCTGCAGATCCGTGTCGACGAGGAGGGTCCGCGCGCCGCGGCGCGCGAAGGCGAAGGCGCAGTTGAGCGCCACGGTGGTCTTTCCGACTCCGCCCTTCAGGCTGGCGAATGCGATGGATCGGGTCATCTTGGGTATCCGAGCTTGCGTAGCTGTTCCAGGTTAGCGCGCACGAGGCTGGATGCGGGATCGAGCGCCGAGAGGTCGGTGAGGACGCGGGCCGCCTCGCTGTAGCTGCGCTCCATCAAGAGGCGCCGCGCGTCGGCGTTGAGCTGCTTGACGCGGCTCGCGATCTGCTCCGGGGAGGCGAGCGCGATCGCGATCCGCCGCGACGAGATCGGCGGCGGCACGTCGACGCTGCCCTCGTCGATGCGGCGCAGCGAGTCGAGCACCAGCTCCGCGAGGTCCTTGAAGATGGTGCGCTCCTTCGTCGAGCCGCCGGCCGGGTTGACGCGCACGCGCATCTCCGGGCGGATGAGCCGCGCGAACGCCTCCTCGCCCACGCCGAGGGCGTCGAACGCCGTCCATAGCTGGCCGCGCCGCACCTCGATGAGACCCACGTCGCCGCTCTCGTTGCTCACCACGAGGACGTGAGAGTCGCCGGACATGCAGATCATCTGCAAGAAATCGACGGGCACGAAGTTCATCCCGACGGGCGCCGATTGCGCGCCCGCGGCGTGCGCCATGAGGACGAGCGTCTCCTCGGCGATGGGCCACGTCACGCGCGTGACGCTGCTCACCGCGCCCGGGACCTCCACGCCGTCGTGCACGGCGAGCACCAGCCGCGCCGTGCGGCGGTTGAGCTGCGCGAGGGCGTCCTCCGGCGCGCCCGGGAGCGACGGCGCGTAGATGATGAGCTCCACGCTCTGCGCGCCGTCGAGCGCCTGATCGAGCTCTTCCCACGTGGCGGCGCCGAGGGCGCTCACCTGAGCCTGCCCGGCGATGACGCGAATGCACCGCATGCGCTCGCGCAGATCGGGGTCGGCGATCACGACGATGGGCATTCCCTCAGCCTCCGAGGTCGCGGTCGCGCTGCGCCCGGCGCAGCATGACCGCCGCCGCGTTGTCGCCCGGCCGCATCTTCGCGCACGCCTCGAACGCCTCGACCGCCTCGGCGAAGCGGCGCTGCACGAAGGCGGCGGTGCCGCGGGAGAACGCCTCGCGGTAGCGCCGATCCTCCTCGGTCTCGACCACCGGCAGCGTGAAGCGCGCGCTCACGGGGGCGGGCTCCGGCGCGCGCCGCTCCAGCCCGCGCGCCGGCATGGTCGGCGGCCCCGCGTCCGTGGTCGCCTCGGACGCGGTGCTCTCCGGCGCCTGCCGGAAGGACACCGGCGTCCTCTCGCTGTACGGCGACGCCACCTCCCTGCCCGTATACAGGCCGACGAGCACCTGCAGCGTGCGGAGCCGCCCGAGGGGGCACATCTGCACGATGTCGTCGAAGGTCGAGGCGCCGTCGATGTACCGCGCCACCATCAGCGCGTCGGGCGAGCGACCCGCCGCCACGGGGATGGGCCCCGCCACCTGATCGAGGCCGCCGAGCCGCTTCGCATAGGCGCCGGCGAGGAACTCTTTGATGCGTTCGATGCTCGTCTGCAGCTCGCGATCGTTGGGGGACTCCGATCGCGCTCGGTACAGCACCGCGAGCGCCTCCTCGTAGCGCTTCTCACGGACCAGCCGCACGACCTCCTCCCGCACGGGAATGGTCTTCGGGATCGCGCGGCTCTCGGGTTCCGACACCAAAGCTGAGTCGTGTTGGTCTTTCACGGCACAATTCGGCAAGCTACATGCCCGGGCCGCCGGCCTTCAAGCTGTTTGATTGAATGTTCGGGCCGCGGCCGCCAGCGTCGTCCATCGGGATCGCCATCGTCACAGGTGCGAGCGTGTGTGGGATCGGCCATAGCCAGACTCGACATCAGCCGCTGCGACCCGAGCCCACGTGAAGACCAGGAGACAGGGGCCGGGTCTATATAAGGAGGCCCGCTGCCGCGCTCGGCGGGGTGCGTCGCCGGCGCGCTCGGACGCCGCGCGGGATGAATCGTCGCCCCTCGTCAGTCGCTCTCTCGCGGTCTTGCTGTCCCACATGTGCGCTCGTTTGCACACCTGAGTGCCGCGCCCGACCTCAATGGAGGGATCCCTGAAGATATTGGATTCAGCTTACGCCGGACTTGCGCTACAGTCGGTACACCGAGTGGGAACACCCCCCAGCGTTGAACGACGACTGGAGGTGGTTCGAAGCTAGATTGGAAAAATCAAGCTCGGAAATGCAGCATGAGGGGGGGGCATGCAGGATTTCAACCCGGGGGGGATCCGGCTGCACCCATTTCGGTGACGCAGTGACCTTGTCTTAGGCATCACGAGGCGCCGTCGGCGCCTGGGAATAAGCAAACAGAGGGATAACTAGACCAACGACACAACAGCCGAAAGGAGATCGCTTATGCGGCAGGTCTTGCGGCACATCTTCCAGAAGAAGCAGGCGTACGCTCGTCTACCCCTGTTCGAGCGGATGCGGGACGAGCGGCTCGATCCTCTCGAGCGGCTCGGCTTCTATCCGTGCATGGCTTACTTCATCCTGAGCTTCGGCGACCTGAACCGGTTCGTACTCCGGGACGAGCGGGAACCGGACATGTACCAGGACATGGTCAACGTCCACACCCGGGAGGACGATCACCACTGGCCGTGGTACCTGGAGGATCTGACGAAGCTCGGCTTCGACGTCGAGGCGCGGGGCTCGGACTGGATGAACTTCCTGTGGGGGGAAGAGACACTTCAGAATCGGATCCTCACGGCCCGGCTGACGGAGCTCATCAAGGGCACGTCGGGGCTCGAGCGGCTCGTCATCATAGAGGCGATCGAGGAGACCGGCAACGTCCTGTTCTCGGCGATGCTCCCGCTTGCCAAGGCGCTGGAGGAGCGCCTCGGCACGGAGCTCCGCTACTGCGGCCCGCATCATTTCGAGCGCGAATCGGGCCACACCGTGGACGCGGATCACGCCGCGCTCGCGGGCATCTCGCTCGACCCGGCCACGCGCGCGCGGTACAAGGCGCTCGCGGACGAGGTGTTCGCGATCTTCGAGCCGTGGACGCACGAGCTCCTGCGCTATGCGCTCAAGCACCCGGTGAGCGTCGCCGAGACCGACGGCGTGAGCGGGGTGATGGTCCGGTCGTCGATCCTCGCCGCGTGAAGCAACGCGGTTGAGTCTCGCCGGTCCGCGCCGCGCGGCCCCCTCCACAGCACCCCCTCCGGCACGCGCCACGCGCAGAGCGCTCTGCGCGTGGCGCGGATACCGATGGCACCCCAGCCCACCATGCCCCGGTGGATCAGCCGCTACGCCTCCGCCGCGGTCGAGCTCCTCGATCGGCTGAAGCGCGATCTGGAGACGTGAAGCGTATCCACGCGGGCGGGCATCTGCTCTCGCGAAGGCAAGCGGCCATCGTCGCGGCGGCATCCGGGGCGCACGGCGCGGGGATGCTCGACCGCGAGCTCACGGCGGAGCTGTCTTGTTCCCTGCGTGCGGCAGCGCTAGGGGCCAGGGATGCGCAGGCACCTCCCGACTCGCCGTCTCGCCTCGATCGCCGTCATCACCTGCCTCCTCGCGGCGACAGCCTGCGGCTCCAGCGAGGAGGCTGCGCTCACCGTCGCCGAAGCCCGCGCCCTGGCCGACGGCTCCACGGCGACGGTCGAGGGGTTCGTGACCGTCGCGCCCGGCACGTTCACCTCGGCGACCGAGGACCAGGGCTTCGCCCTGCAGGACGCCACCGGGGGCATCTACGTGAGCCTGCCCGACGCGCCCGATCTCGAGCTCGACGTCCGGGTGCGCGTCACGGGGACGCTCGGGCAGGTGGCCCAGCAGACGGTGCTCAAGGCCGACGCGGCCGCGGTCACGGTGCTCGGGGGGATCGGACCCGTCGAGCCGACGGACGTGACGACCGCCTACGTCGGAGAGCAGGTCGAGGGCCTGCTCGTGCGCGTGAGGGGCAGCGTGACAAGGGCCGTGGAGGACGACCAGCCCTACGGCTTCAAGGTGTATATCGACGACAGCTCGGGCGAGACCCAGGTCTTCGTGCACATCGTGGACGGCCAGCCCGTCATCGACACGGCGTCGCTCGCCGTCGATCAGGCCATCGAGGTGACCGGCCTCGCCGCGCAGTACGAGGCGACCTACGAGGTCGCGCCGCGCCGGGCAGGAGACCTCGTGTTGCAGTGAGCCCGCCGGCGCGCCGATTCACGCGCCGCGCCCACAGTCGTGTCCTGTGCCCTGGTTCCGTGGAAGAGGACCACAGAGGCACAGAGGCACAGAGGGCACAGAGGGGAGAAAAGAAATATAATTTACTAACTCTCTCTCTCTTCTTCCCTCTGTGCCCTCTGTGCCTCTGTGGTTCGTCTTCTCTCCTCCCTCATTGAAACCACGGATCAACCTGCCGAGGCGGCACGAGGAACTGGACTTCGCCGCGGGCATCCAGGATCGTTCCGCGCACGGAGGGACGAGCGATGAGCAAGCACGAACCGGCAAAGACGCAGCGCATGGTGAGGCTCGGCTCCACGGGGCCCGAGGTGTTCCGGCTGGGGCTCGGCTGCATGGGGATGTCCGGCATGTACGGCGCGACCGACGACGCCGAGAGCGTCCGGACGATCCAGGCGGCGATCGACCTCGGCGTCACCCTGCTCGACACGGGGGACTTCTACGGGATGGGGCACAACGAGCTCCTCGTGGGGCGCGCCATCGCCGGCCGGAGGGAGCGGGTCCAGCTCTCCGTGAAGTTCGGCGCGCTCCGAGGGCCGGATGGAAGCTGGGGCGGGCTCGACATGCGCCCCGTCGCCGTGAAGAACTTCGCCGGGTACAGCCTGAAGCGGCTCGGCGTCGAGGTCATCGACGTCTACCGCCCCGCCCGGCTCGACCCCGCCGTGCCGATCGAGGACACCATCGGCGCGATCGCGGACCTCGTGAAGGCGGGCCACGTGCGCCACATCGGGCTGTCCGAGGTCGGCGTCGAGACGATCCGCCGCGCGCACCGCGTCCACCCGATCGTCGATCTGCAGATCGAGTACGCGGTCGCGACCCGCGGCCCCGAGGCCGAGATCTTCCCCGCGCTCGCCGAGCTCGGCATCAGCGCGACCCTCTATGGCGTCTACTCGCGGGGGCTCCTCACCGGCAGCAAGCCGAAGGGGCCGGGCGACCTCCGCGCCCACTTGCCCCGCTTCACCGGCGAGCACCGCGAGAAGAACGAGGACGTCGTGGGCGCCTTCCAGCGGTTCGCCCAGGAGCGCGGCATGACGCCGGGGCAGCTCGCGCTCGCCTGGGTGCTCGGGCGGCAGCCGGCGTTCGTGCCCGTGGTCGGCGCGAAGACGCTCGCGCAGCTCGACGACGCGCTCGGCGCCCTCGACCGGCCGCTGTCGCAAGCCGACCTGGCGGCGATCGAGGCGCTCGTGACGATCTCCGGCGATCGCTACGCAGCGCCGCAGATGCGGCAGCTCGACAGCGAACGCCGGTAGAGCCTTGTCCCACGAGCGGCGCGCGAGGGAGGTCGTGAGATGAGGCGCGCAGGTCCGCGCGCCCGACGCGCCGGCGCGCCGGCGGCGAGCGCAGCGCCCGGCGCCTCGCTGCTGCCTCGCGTCGCCCGCCTGTCGCTCCTCGTGGCCCTGACCGGCTGCGCCGCGGGCGAGAGCCCTCCCGCCGCCCCCAGGGCGCCCGCGGCGCGCCCCACGGCCGCCCGCCAGCCGAGCCCGGCCGCGTCGATCGCCGACGCGCCGCTCCTCGTCGCCGAGGCGTCGGGGGTGTGGCTCGACGATCCCGGGCGCCGGGCGAAGCTCCTCGCCCTCGCGCCGCAGATCGAGGCCCACCTCGGCGCCGAGCTCGCGCGGCAGGAGCTGCCGGGCTTCACGATCGGCGTCGTCGTCGGCGGCGAGCTCGCCTATGCGCGGGGCTTCGGCGCGCGCGACCCGGCGAGCCCGGAGGCGCCCGACGCGGACACGGTGTACCGCGTCGGATCGATCACGAAGACGTTCACCGCCGCCGCGATCCTGCAGCTCCGGGACGAGGGCAAGCTCGCGCTCGACGACCCCGCGTCACGCTACCTCCCGGAGCTCGCGAAGGTGGTTTATCCGACCTCCGACTCGCCGCGGATCACGATACGGCATCTGCTCACGCACGCTTCAGGGCTGCCGCGGCTCGGGCGGTTCAAGTACTCCGACCCGTCGCGCGACGTCACGGAGGCCGAGCTCCGCGCGGCGGTGCCCGGCGCGATGCTCGAGTACGTCCCCGGGACGAAGGAGGCCTATTCGAACTTCGGGTTCGCGCTCCTCGGGCTCGTCGTGGAGCGCGCCTCCGGGCATCGCTACCGCGACCACGTGAGCGAGCGGCTCCTCGCGCCGCTCGGCATGTCGTCCTCGTTCTGGGAGCAGCGCGCGGTGCCGCCCGGGCGCCTCGCGACGGGGCACCGCAGGAGGGCGGGCAAGCTGGAGCCCGCGCCCCACTGGCGCTTCGGCGCGTCCGAGGCGGCCGGCGGGCTCTACGCCTCGCTGCGCGACATGGCCCGTTACACGGCGTTCCTGCTCTCGGCCTACCCGCCGCGCAGCGGCGACGACGCGGGGCCCCTCCGGCGCAGCTCGATCCGGGAAGCCCACACGACGGCGCGGCCCGCGCGCCTCTCGGTCGAGCCGGCCGCCGCCGAGGGGCGCCATGCGGTCGACGCGACGGCGACCGGGTACGCGTATGCCTGGCGCGCTCACCAGAGCTGCGAGGACGACGCGGTCGTCCGGCACAACGGGGCGGCGGACGGCTATTCCGCCGTGGTGGAGCTCTACCCGCGGGCCGGCGTGGGGCTCGTGCTGCTCGTGAGCCACGCCGACGCCGACACCGAGGCGATCGTCGGGGAGGTGCGCTCGATGCTGCGCGAGGCCGGCGTCACCGCGCCCCGGCGGGAGCGCCCGAGCGCCCGCCTGGAGTCGGCCTTCCGCGGGGCCGTCGCGCTGTACGAGCGCTTCGAGCCAGCGCGCTACGAAGCGCTCTTCACCCCGGAGTTCCGGGGCGCCATCCCGGACAGCACCTTCGAAGAGACGCTCCAGCGCTTCAGGAAGACGCACGGGGCCTGTCGGCCCGGCGCGCTGATATCGTGGGAGCCGCCGCTCGAGGCGCGCTACGCGATGGCGTGCGAGCGGGGGCGCATCGAGGCGAAGCTCGCGCTCGACGCCGGGACGTCCAGGATCACGACGTATCGCCTCGACGGCATCGCGCCGCCGACCGAGGCGATGAAGCGCAGCGCGCAGCAGGTGCTCGAGCTCGCGGCAGGCCAGCCGACAGCCGCGGTAGGGCCGGTGCTCTCGAGCGCCGCCGACGCCGGCGCCGTCCAGGAGGCGCTCCGTGCGCTGCAGGAGCGACGCGGGTGCAAGCTCGGCGGCTCGGTCGACTCGGAGGGGGATCAGGAGCACACGTTCCGGATCGTGTGCGAGCGCGGCGTGAACCTGGTGATGAAGCTCAGGATCGAGGCGGGCGAGCCCGGCCGCGTCCGCGAGATCGAGCTCGAGGCTGCGAAGCAGGCGGGCAGGTGCCCGAAGGCGCTCTGAGGAGGGCGCGCGGGCACGTCGCTGGCGGTATGATGTTCTCTTGCACCTCCACGAGATGAACTGAATCATGAGCTCGCCTGCTCTCTCCGCAGCCAGGATGTCAATCGACCGTTGCGCCAGGTCGCTGCACCTCGCCGACGGCACCTTCGTCGAGGCGTCGCCGGCCGCCCTCGGGGTCTACGGCGCGGCGCCCGAGGCGCTCCTCGGGCGTCGCTTGCAGGAGTTCCTCGCGCCCGAGGACATGGCCGATGCGGAGGTCGCGCTCGGTGAGGCGATGCGCTCGGGCGACGCGATCTCCTTCGTCGTCCGGCTTCAGGGAGACGGCGACTCGCCCCGCCGGATCGAGATCGTCGCCCACGCGGAGGGCGGCGCGGCGGGCGAGAGCCGGCTCTGCTGTACGGCGCGCGACGCGGCGACGGCCGCCCGCGCGGCGGCCGAGCAGGTGCAGCTCTCGAGCAGGGCCGACGAGATGGGGCGCCGCCTGGAGCGGCTCATCGCCAGCGTGCCCGGCATCGTCTGGGAGATATGGTTCGTCGACGATCCGGCGCGCCAGCGGGTCAGCTTCGTGAGCGATCGCGCCCTCGCCCTGAGCGGCTACACCCCCGAAGAGTGGCTCTCCGTGCCGGACTTCTGGGCGAAGATCACGCACCCCGACGATCGGCCGGCGGCAGACGCATCAGGTACGCTCGCCGCGACGGGCTCCGCCAGCGCGCAGAGCCGGTGGACCACGAAGGACGGCCGCCTCGTCTGGGTCGAGACCCAGATGCGCGCCCTTCACAACGACGACGGGAGCCTGGCCGGCTATTGCGGCGTGACCATGGACATCACCGCCCGCAAGCAGGCCGAGCAGGAGCAGGCGCGCCTGCGGGAGGAGATCATCCAGTCGCAGGCGCGGCTCCTGGCCGAGCTCTCCACGCCGCTCATCCCGCTCAGCGACGGCGTGATCGCCATGCCGCTCATCGGCTCGATCGACCGCGCGCGCGCCGAGCGGGTGGTCGAGACGCTGCTCCAGGGGATCAGCGCGTCCGGCGCGCGCACGGCGATCCTCGACATCACGGGCGTACCGACCGTGGACACGCAGGTCGCGGACGCCTTGCTCAAGGCCGCGCGCGGCGTGCAGCTCCTCGGGGCCGAGGTCGTGCTCACCGGCATCCGCCCGGAGGTGGCGCAGACCCTGGTGACCCTCGGCGTGGAGCTCACCGGCATCGTCACCCGCGGGACCCTGCAGGACGGGATCCGCTACGCCGTCAGCGCCGCTCGACCGTGGCCAGGACGCCGAAGTGATCCGACAGGGTCGTCCGGACCGGCCGCCCTGCGGCGCTGATCGTGACCGGCTCGTCGAGGATGCGATCGGCGCGAACCGCCGCGTCCAGGCCGCGCAGGAGCACGTGATCGAGCCGCCAGCCCGAGTCCCCCACGTCGCCCGTGCCGAGCCCGTCATGAGAGAACGTCCCGCGGCGATCGGGCACGTCCGCGTCGCGGAACCCGGCGCTCTCCAGCCGCCGGAACAGCGATGAGCCGGGCGTCGTGTTGAGATCGCCGAGGAGCAGCGCCGGGGCGCGGCCCGCCTTCTCGTCGATCCAGGCGAGCAGGCGATCGAGCTGGGGCGGCTGCTCCGCGCCGCCCGGCGACAGGTGCGCCGCGAAGACGTGCAGGTGGCCGAGCCCGGGCGCCGCGACGCGCGCGTGCAGGGCGCCGCGCGCGTTCACGGTCGACTCGAACACGAGGATGCCGCGATCCTCGAGCGGCGCGCGCGCGAGGAGCCCCGTGCCGAACGAGCCGCCGTAGGCGATGAGCCCGCCGAAGCGCGACGACCGGCCCGGCGGCGACGCCTGCGCGGCCGTCGGCTCCCCGACGCAGCGGTCGACGATCTCGTGGATCGTGCCGGCGGGGCGGCTCGCGATGCAGTTGAGGCACGGGGTAGGGAGGGCGAGGGCGGTGGTCGCGCAGCTCTGGACGACGCAGGCGGCGAGCGCCTCATCGGTGAGGCCGCTGCATTTCGCCTCGGCGCACGCGACGAGCGGCCTCACCTGAGAGGCGCTGCACGCCCCGTGCGCGGCCGGGTGCGCGGGCTCGGGCCGGAGCGCGTGCGGCATGCGCGACTCCAGCGCCCTGCGGAGCAGATCCCAGTGCGCGTCGAGCCAGAACTCCTGCACGAACAGGAGATCCACGTCGAGCGCGGCCAGCGCCTCGACCACGCGCGGCACGCGCTCCGTCGCGTACGGCAGCACCCCGACCGCGAGCCCCGCGTTGAATGTGGCGACCTGGAACGGCATGGCGCACAGCGATGCACGCTGTGTGCCCGACGGCGCTGGTCAGCCCGCGGTCTCGACGCGCCCGTCGGGGTACCGCGCGAAGCGGCCCTCCTCGCGCGCGTGGACCGGGTCGTCGCTCGGCCACGGCCACCCGCCGAAGCCGGTGCGCCTGTAGTCGAGGAAGGCCTGCTGGACCTCCGCCATCGAGGTCATCACGAAGGGGCCGTGCTGCGCGACGGGCTCGCCGATGGGCCGGCCCTGGAGCAGCAGGATCTCGGTCTCGTCGGGGCCGTTCTCGAGGAGCGCGGCGGCGCCGTCGCGGAGCGTGATCCGCTGCCCGGCGGGTACGCGGCGAGCGCCGACGCGGAGCTCGCTGCCGCGGAAGAAGTAGAGCGCGCGGTTCGTCCCGGGCGAGGCGGCCGGCAGCGTGAAGCGCGCGCCGGGCGCCATCTTGAGCGTCCAGATCGCCACGTCGGCGTCCGCGCGCGACGCCCACGACCTCGGCGGCGGCGCCGGCGGGCGGAGCTCGCCGTGGCGGCCGGCGATGACCGTGATCTCGGTCGAGCGCCCCGCGGCGTCGCGCAGGACCTGCCTCGGGATCGTGTCGCCCCACATCATCACGAAGGCCGGGTCGGCGAGCTTGTCCGCGCGCGGGAGGTTGAGCCAGATCTGGAAGAGCTCGAGCGGGTTGGGCCCGCCGCGCTCGACGAGCGGGAACATCTCGGCGTGGACGACGCCGCTCCCGGCCGTGAGCCACTGGACGTCGCCGCGGCCGTAGCGCGCGGCCGCGCCGAGGGAGTCCGAGTGATCGACGAGCCCGCGCCGCACGACGGTCACGGTCTCGAAGCCGCGGTGCGGGTGCTGCGGGAAGCCGGGGACCACGGCGCCGTGGTACATGCGCCACCCGTCCTTGCCCGCGAAGTCGCGCCCGATGGCGCGGCCGGCGAGGGAGGCGGCCGGCCCCATCCGGTCGTTACCGGCCGGGTACGCGTCGTCGTGGTGCACGCAGAACAGGAACGGGTCGAGCGTCTCCCACGGCGACCCGAGCGGCGCGACGTCGCGGACGACATCCTGCGCGGCGAGCGCGGCGTCGTCGGCGCCGGTGGACGAGGGCTCGGTGCGGGCGCATGCGGCCACGACGGGCGCGGCGGCGAGGGCGCCGAGGGCAGTGCGGCGATCCATGGCCGCCATCGTAAGGTGCGCCCCGGGGAGGAACAACCGCGGAGTCGCGCAACGTGGTGTTGCGCCGCGAGCAACCATCGAGGCTCCGGCGCGCAGTTGCGCGGCGTTTACCGGGGTGAGCGGCGGTCGAGAGGCGACGAGGACGGCCGGGAGCGCGCGCGGGTTGTCTGCGCGCCCCTCGATGCTCCGCTGGTCCAGGTGGTAACGTCGATCCTCGTGTCCAGAGAGCGCTCCGAACGGAGCATCATCTTCCTCGTCGCTGCGGTCCAGTTCATCAACATCCTCGACTTCGTGATGGTGATGCCGCTCGGGCCCGACTTCGCTGTCGCCCTCGGCATCTCGATGTCCGACATCGGCCTCATCGGCGGCAGCTACACGGCGGCGGCCGCGATCTCGGGCCTGGCCGGCGCCTTCTTCCTCGACCGGTTCGACCGGCGCAGCGCGCTCGCCGTGGCGATGCTCGGCCTCGTGGTCGGCACCGCGGCCGGCGGCCTGGCGACCGGGCTGCCGAGCCTGATGGCGGCGCGCGTGCTCGCCGGGGCCTTCGGCGGGCCCGCGACCTCGGTGGCGTTCTCGATCGTCGCCGACGTCATCCCCCCGGAGCGGCGCGGCAAGGCGATGGGCGTCGTGATGGGCTCGTTCTCGGTCGCCTCGGTGCTCGGCATCCCCGCCGGGCTGGAGCTCGCCCGTCGCGGCGGCTTTCCGCTGCCGTTCTACGCCGTCGCGGCGCTCGGGCTCGTCGTCGCCGGGCTCGCGATCTTCCTCCTGCCCTCGATGCGCGGCCACCTCGCGGACGCGCGGCCGTCGGGCGGCGCGCTGAGCGAGCTCCACGCGCTCGTCCGGCGGCCCATCGTGATGCTCTCGTACGCGACGACGGCGGTCGTCACGATGGCGTCGTTCCTGGTGATCCCGAACATCTCCGCGTACGTGCAGTTCAACCTCGGGTACCCGCGCGATCGGCTCGGGTTGCTCTACTTCGTCGGCGGCCTGGTCAGCTTCGCGGCGATGCGCGCGGTGGGGCCGCTGGTGGACCGGTTCGGGTCGTTCCAGACGGGCGCGGTGGGGGCGGCGGTGCTCGTGTTCGTGCTCTATGCCGGGTTCTTCTCGTACGTTCCCGGGCTGCCGGTGCTCGGCATCTTCATCGTGTTCATGCTCGGCATGACGTTCCGCAACGTCTCGTACAACACGCTCACGTCGAAGGTGCCGCGCCCCGCCGAGCGCGCGCGCTTCACCTCGATCCAGTCGGCCGTGCAGCACATGGCGGCCGCGCTCGCCGCGTTCTGGTCGGCGAGGATGCTCCACGAGCTCCCCGACCACCGCCTCGACGGGATGCCCACCGTGGCCGCGCTGTCGATCGCCTTCACGATCGCGTTTCCGGCGCTGTTCCTCGGGATCGAGCGCCGCGTCGCCCTGGCCGCGGCGACGCGGCCGTAGAGCGCCGAACAGCTCGAAATACCCAGGAATGAAGAGAATTTGAACCACAGAGGCACAGAGGACACAGAGGAACAACAAAAAACTCTGTGCCCTCTGTGCCCTCTGTGCCTCTGTGTTCGTTGTCTCGGGGCTTCGACCTGTGCGGTGCTGCGCGCGAGCCACGTGAGCAGCCCCCGATCGAGGTTGGACGGCGCGTGGTCGTGACTGACCACCACGATGCGGCGGCCCCCGTCGAGGTGATGATGGTAGTGGCCGATCCTCTCCGTCGTTGCTCCCTCTCCCTGGATCGAGGTACAGCCAATCCCATGCGTGCGACCCGTCCTCGATTCGCGTCCCGAGTCTCCCCCCGATTCGAGCCCCCGGGGGAGGCGACCAGGGCCGTGAGCCGCCTGTCCAGCGCGCGATGAGCCAGCGTCCAGGCGTGGCAGGGG
The DNA here is from genome assembly GCF_051524405.1 of Sorangium sp. So ce119. Lineage (NCBI taxonomy): Bacteria > Pseudomonadati > Myxococcota > Polyangiales > Polyangiaceae > Sorangium > Sorangium sp. So ce119. Next base: position 3,678,265 of record NZ_CP150310.1, read on the forward strand.
ACGACCCGCGCGAGATCGGCGCCGTCATCGACGGCCTCCGCAAGGTCCTCGCGGACGTGCGCGGCGGCGCGCTCGACGCCCGGTGGGACGACGCGCTGCCCGAAGGCCACCCGCTCCACGGGCTCCAGCAGGACGTCAACGCGCTCCTCGCGGCGATCGCCACGGAGCGGATGCGGAGCCTCGATTACGTGGAGAAGGTCGAGGACCAGCTCGCCACCATCGAGCTCCAGCGCGCCGCGCTGCGCGAGCTGTCGACGCCGGTCATCGAGGTCTGGAGCGGCGTGCTCTGCCTCCCGGTGGTCGGGGTCATGGACAGCGAGCGTGGCGCGCAGGTGATGAGCGAGCTGCTCGCGACGGTCGCCGAGCGATCGGCGGGCCACGTCATCATCGACGTCACCGGGATCCTCGCGATGGACGGCGAGGCGCTCCGCCATCTGGTCAACGCGGCGAGCGCCCTGCGGCTGCTCGGCGCCGAGTGCGTGATCACGGGGATCAAGCCGCTCGTCGCCGATTCGCTCGTGGAGATGGACTTCGACCCGGGGCTGCTCACGACGCGGAGGAACCTGCGGGAGGCGCTCCGCCATATCATTGCGGCGAAGCGCGCCCCGTGATGCCGGCGGCGCGGCCGCCACGTTCGGCGCGGGTTGCGCGCGTTCGGGGCGCGGGCGTCAGCTCGCAGGGTTCGTCTGCGAGAAACGATAAGCGCCCACGGTGGCGGCGAGCGACGAGAGGACGAGGAGCAAGAGCGCGAGCGCGACGTTGTTGAGCGACTCGCCGAGGCCCACGATCCAGAGCCAGCGCGCGTCGGGCTGCACCGCGCCCATCAACGTGAGCGACTTGATGGCGCCGCTGACGAAGCCGAGACCGCCGGATACGAGCGTCAGGATGCCGAGGCTGATCTGGAGCGGAACGAAGCGCCGCTCGGGCGAGATGGCGTAACGGACGGACGCGGCGAGGAGCAGGAGCCCGAAGACGAGCGTCGGGTACATGCCCCAGCCGCCCATGTGAAACGCGTCAGACATGATGAGGACCTCCTTCGATGGCGGTGCTGACAGGCGGTGGGGGAGAAGGTTCCGGGGCGAGGGAGGGAAGTGCATCGCGGCGGGCGAGTCGGTCGCGCCAGCGGCGCTGGAGCCGCTGAAACGGCTGTGGCACGGCGTTGGCCCGAGCGGCTCGCTGCTTGCATGCGCTCGAACTTCGGGTATAGCCTCCGCCTCATGAGCGGTCCCGCGAGCTCGCCGTTGACGACTCAGACCTTCGAGCTGCGGGAGTCCCCGGACAGCCGGGGAGTCTGCTCATACCTCCTCGTCATCGGGGCTTCTTCGTCGTACCGCCGCGCGCTCCCCGACGACGGCGTGCTCATCGTGGGCCGCAGCGACGAGGCCGACGTGAGGCTCGACACCGCCGCGGTCTCCCGGCGGCACGCAAAGCTCGCCGTGTCCAGCGGCGAGATCCGGATCACCGACCTCGGCAGCCACAATGGGACGCTCGTCAACGGCGAGCGCATCGAGGGCTCGCGCACGCTCGGCTCCGGCGACGTTGTCACCATCGGCGACGCCACGCTGATCCTCCGGCGCGAGCTGTCGTCCAGCGGCGGGGCGCTCATCGACATGGGCCGGCTGCGCCGGCGCGTCGAGGAGGAGATCGAGCGCGCCGCCGACTCGGCGCGGCCGTTCGGCCTGGCCGTGGTGTCCCTCGGGGCCGTGCAGATGCGCACGGCGCTCGAGCAGCGGTTGCTCTCGGCGCTCCGGCTCGTGGACATGGTCGCCTGGGACGGGGCCTCTCACCTGGCCCTCGGGTTCCCCGAGCTCGGCGGAGAGGCGGCGCGCGCCGCGGTGCTCCACCTGCTCGAGGTGATCGCGCCGCTGGCCCCCGACGCGCGCGGCGGACTGGCCGCCTATCCGTTCGACGGCGGCGACACGGAGACGCTCCTCGCCGGCGCGCGGACCGCCGCGTCGATCGCCGCGCCCGGGGCGATCGCCGCCGCCTCGGAGACGGCCGTCCAGCACGTCATCGGCGAGCGCACCATCGTGGTGGCCGATTCGGCCATGATCCGGCTGTTCGAGCTGATCCGGCGCCTCGCGGCGAGCGATCTGCCCGTCCTCGTCCTCGGCGAGACGGGGGCGGGCAAGGAGAACGCCGCCGCCGCGGTGCATCACTGGTCTGCCCGGGCCCAGCGGCCGCTGATCACGCTCAACTGCGCCGCGCTCCCCGAGACGCTCGTGGAGAGCGAGCTCTTCGGCTACGAGAAGGGGGCGTTCTCGGACGCGCGGGCGCCCAAGCCCGGCCTGCTGGAGCGGGCGCACGGCGGCACCGTCTTCCTCGACGAGATCGGCGAGCTGCCCCTCGGCGCGCAGGCCAAGCTGCTCCGCGCGCTCGAGGTGAAGCGGATCACGCGCCTCGGCGACGTGCGCGATCGCGAGGTGGACATCCGCGTCGTCGCCGCGACGAACCGCGATCTCGAGGCCGAGGTCCAGGCCGGCCGCTTCCGGCAAGACCTGCTCTTCCGCCTGAGCGCCGCCGTCGTCGAGCTGCCCCCGCTCCGGGACAGGCGGCGTGAGCTGCCGATCCTGGCCCGCCTGTTCCTCGCCGAGGCGTGCGCCCGGACGGGGCGGCCCGCGCTCGACCTCTCGGAGGCCGCGCTCGCCGCGCTCTTCGCGCACCCGTTCCCCGGCAACGTGCGCGAGCTCAAGAACGCCATGGAGTACGCCGCCGCGACGGCGGACGGCCCGGTGATCGAGCCCTGGTGTCTGCCCGAGCGCATCGCCGGGCTCGACGTCGCGCCGCGGCCCGCGGCGGACCCGTCGGAGCCGCCCGCCGCGGCGCCCTTCCGCTTCAAGCCCATCGCCGAGGAGATCCGGGACATCGAGCGCACGCGCATGTGTCAGGCGCTCGACGCCGCGGAAGGGGTCCAGAAGCGGGCGGCGGCGCTCCTCGGGATGCCTGTCCGCACCTTCACCTTCAAGCTGAAGCAATACGGCATCTCCGCGCGGGAGGGGAAGCGGAGCGCGTGAGAGAGAGCCTCCGGGTACGGCGCTCTCGAGAAGAGAGCAAGTGAGTTCATGAGTTCAGAACCCTCCGTGCAGCCCTGGTGATCGGTTGCCCGCCCGTGCGGTGTCGATCACTGGGCCTCATGTCGTGTCAGAACACGAACCGAGCGGACACCCCCGCAGCGTCGAGCGACGCGGCGGGACGGAGCTCGACCTTCACGCCGCCGCGATCCTCGGTGCGGGTGGACTGTGGCCTGTTCATGAAGAGCAGGGCCGTCCCCGTGATCACTGTCGCTCCGCCGACGATGAAGGCGCCGATCGCCAGCCGGTTCTCGAGGACGCTGTCTCTGTCCTCGGCAAGGTCGAGCGGCTCGCACCACGGATCACAGAGGTCCTCGATGCGCTCCTGGTTTGTCCTGTGGTCCGCGCCGGCACCCAACGCCAGCACGCCGCCCGCGACGCCCAGGGCCGCGCCTGCCCCGAGCGTCGCCCAGGGGATCCACGCGGCCCACCGCTGCCTGGTGACGACGGTGTCGACGCTCAGCGCGAGCTGGCCCGAGGCCTCTTTGCCGGCGAGCACGACGACGGGCTTGACGACCGTGAAATAGCCGCTCTTTCTCGCCGTGATGACGTGCTCTCCCGGCAAGACCATCCGGCGCCCGGCGCCGGGGCCGACGAACCAGGGCTGGCCGTCCATCAGCACGACGGCGCCCGGCTCGTCACAGCGGATCTCGATGGAGGCGAGCTCCCGCTCGACGAGCGCCCGCAACGCCGCGCGCGCCTCCTGCTCCAGCTCGGCGTCGAGCGAGCCGGGCCCCCAGCGCAGGGAGAGGCGCAGGCTCTCGTGGGCGAGGAGCGGCAGACCGATGCTCCGGAGCGCCCGTCCCAGGTAGACCCGGAGCTCGGGGTGCTCCCAGAACGCCAGCGCCTCCTCGTATTTGGCCCGCGCCTCGGCGAGCATCATGCGCCGGTGCAGCTCCCGCGCCTCGTCGAAGAGCGACTGTGCCCTCTGCTTTCGCTCCTCGGAGATGCCCTGATGCCATGATGGCAGCGGCGCCTGGGCTCGCGCGGGCGCAGCGCACACGGCCACGAGGGCGATGGGCAGCAGGAGCTGCGCTGTGGAGAGCGCGATTCGAGGGTGTCGTTTGCGGGTTGTCGTCATGAGAGCCGAGCCCCTGTCTTTTCCGGGGCGTCCGTGGACCTCCGCTCGCGCACGCCTCTAGCACGAGTCCAGGCTCGCTGGTCACCTCGCGCGCATGTCGAGATCGACATCGAGCGCACGTGCGTGATCAGACTACATCGAACGGAAGGGCCTGCCAAGCGAGCCGGCGCCGCGGGGGCGCCGTCGGATGAGCCGGCGCCGCGGGGGCGCCGTCGGATGCCTGGATCGCGCCGCGCGGGCGATCCAGGGGAGGCCAGGTGGCTGGGGCGCGTAGGTACTCCGCAAGGTGAAAGGGGACATGCGCGCACGGGCACGGTACTATGCTCGCGGCGTGGTCGCGTGCGCTCGTGAGATGATTGAGACCCAGACGATGCCCGCGACGGCCGCCCAGCCGTCGTCGTCCCCGGAGCAGGCCAGGCCGGCGCCGTCGGCCGGCGATCGCGTCGGCCATTACGAGCTCCTGCGCGAGCTCGGCCGGGGTGGCATGGGGGTCGTCTTCCTGGCGCGCGATCTCCGGCTCGCTCGCCTCGTCGCGATCAAGCTCCTCACGAAGCTGAGCAGCGTCGGAGTCCAGCGCTTCCTCGTCGAGGCGCAGGCCACCGCGCGCTGCAAGCACGAGCACATCGTGACGATCCACGAGGTCAACGAGCACGGCGGATTCCCGTACATGGTGCTCGAGTACATCGAGGGGCAGAGCCTCCGCGCCTGGATGAAGCTGCGCCGGCCCTCGGACGCCCCCAGCCGGGCGCGGGCGGCGCCTGTCGCGCCCGGCGTGGCCGTCGAGATGATGGTCCCCGTCGTGCGCGCGCTCGCGAGCGCGCACGCGTCCGGCATCGTCCATCGCGATCTGAAGCCCGAGAACGTCATGCTGGACGCGTCGGGCGCGATCAAGGTGGTCGATTTCGGCGTCGCCTCGCTGCGCGATGACGAGGCGAGCCTCGTGGCCGAGCGCCCCGTCGCCGAGGACATGCGCCTGACCCGCACGGGCGCGCTGGTCGGTACGCTGCCTTACATGTCCCCCGAGCAGTGGGCGGGCAAGGAGCTCGACGGGTCCAGCGATGTCTGGGCGGTGGGCATCATGCTCCACGAGCTCGTGCTCGGGGCGCATCCGCTCGCGCCGTGCAGGATGCCGGACCTCATCGCGGTGCCGCGCCTCGACGAGCCGATGCCCGAGGTCAGCGCCTGCCACCCGGAGGTCGGCGCGCTCGGCGCGATCATCGACCGCTGCCTGCGCAAGCGAAAGGCCGAGCGGTTCGCCTCGGCGGAGGAGCTGCTCGCCGCGCTCCTGCCGCTCCTGCCCGGGCGCCGGGAGATCCACCTCGGCGCCGACGAGAGCCCGTTCGCCGGCCTCTCGTCGTTCCAGGAGGCCGACGCCGACCGCTTCTTCGGCCGGGCGCAGGACCTCGCGGGCGTCGTCGCGCGCCTCCGCAGCCAGCCGCTGCTCGCGATCGCGGGCGCGTCGGGGGTGGGGAAGTCCTCGCTCGTGCGGGCCGGGGTCATCCCGGCGCTCAAGCGCTCCGGCGAGGGGTGGGAGGCGCTCGTCCTGCGGCCCGGGCGCGCTCCGATGGCGGCGCTCGCGGAGCTCTTCAGCCACCCGTCCATGACGCTGAGCACCGACGTGCGGGAGCTCGCCGGGCAGGGCGGCGCGTCGACGCGCGCGGCCCTGATCGAGCGGCTGCCCGCCGAGCCCGGCCTGCTCGGCGCCGCGCTGCGCGGGTGGGCGGGCCGCGCGCAGAAGCGCCTCCTGCTGTTCGTCGATCAGTTCGAGGAGCTCATCACGCTCGGCGCCCCGGCCGAGGAGCGCGCGGCGTTCCTCGCGTGCCTCGAGGGCATCGCCGACGACGCCTCCTCGCCGCTCCGGGTCGTCCTGTCGGTGCGGTCCGATTTCCTCGATCGGATGGCGGAGCACGAGCATTTCATGGCGGCGATGACCCGCGGCCTCGTGTTCCTCCGGCCGATGGGGCGCGAGGGGCTGCGCGAGGCGCTGGTGAAGCCGGTCGAGGCGGCGCGGCACGAGATCGAGGATCCGGCGATGGTCGAGGACATCCTCGACGCGCTGGCGACGACGCGGGGCGCGCTGCCGCTGCTCCAGTTCACGGCGGCGCGGCTGTGGGAGATGCGCGATCGGGGGCGCCGGCTGCTCACCCGGGCGAGCTACGAGGCGCTCGGCGGCGTGGCGGGCGCGCTGGCGAGCCACGCCGACACGCTGCTGGCCGGGATGAGCGAGCGCCAGGCGAGGCTCTCGCGGGCGGTGCTGGAGCGCCTGGTGACGCCGGAGCGGACGCGGGCGGTGGCCAGCCTGGCCGAGCTCTGCGAGCTGCCCGGGGACCCGGGCGAGATCGAGCGGGTGGTGGGCCTGCTCGCCGACGGGCGGCTCCTGGCGATCGAGAAGGGGAGCGACCGCGCGGAGAGCACGGTGGAGCTCGTGCACGAGTCGCTCATCGAGCGGTGGCCGACGCTCAAGCGCTGGCTCGGCGAGAGCCAGGAAGACGCCGCGTTCCTGGACCGGCTGCGCGCGGCGGCCCGGCTCTGGGACGCGAGCGGCCGCGCCGCGGACACGCTCTGGCGCGGCAAGGTGGCCAGGGAGGCGCGCGACTTCCACGAGCGCTACCGGGGCGCGCTGCCGGAGCGGGAGCGGCTGTTCCTGGAGGAGGTGCTCCGGCTGGCGAACCACACGCGGCAAATGCGCCGCCGCCTCGTCTCCGGGGTCATCGCGGCGCTGTCGATCCTGGTCGGCGTGGCGGGGGCGGGGATCGTGAAGCTGAGCCGCCAGAACGGGGTGATCACGGCGCAGCTCGACGCGATCCGGAGGGGGGAGGACACGCTGAAGCAGGCGCTCGCGAGCGAGGCGGCGCAGCGGAGCGCGGCCGAGCGGGCGCGGCAGGAGAGCGAGGCCGAGCGGCGGCGGGCCGAGCAGATGCAGCGCGAGGCGGAGGAGGCGCGCGATCGCGCCGAGGCCGAGGCCGAGCGCGCCCGCGCGGCGGTGGGCCAGGCGCGGGCGGCGCGGGACACGGCGCAGCGGTCCGAGGCCGAGGCGCGCGAGGCCGAGGTGAAGGCCACCGAGGAGGAGCGCAAGGCCAGGGCGGCGGCCGAGGCCGTGCTGCAGAGCAAGCGCGAGCAGGAGCAGCTCATCGAGCGGACCGCGGGGAAGATCGGCGAGAGATTGAAGTAGCGGGCGCCGCGGCTACCGCGGCGGTGCCGCCCGGGTGTGACGGTAGAGGGATGCGCCGCTGCCGACGACGAGGGACGTGGTTCCAGCGCCCCACCCCGCGTAAAGGGATCGATCCGTCGTGGAATTGAGCTTGAGCCAGGAGATCCCGTCGTAGTGCAGGAACGTGCCGTTCTCACCCACGGCATAGACATCGTCCGGCGCGCTCCCCCAGACGCCATACAAAGCTTCCAGCGTGGTCGAGTTCATGGCCAGCCACTCCTGGCCGTCGTAGTGCAGGATCGTGCCTTTGCTACCCACGGCAAAGACATCGTCCCGTCCGGTGCCCCACACGCCCTTCAAAGGCTCCGAGGTGGGTAAGGTCATGGTGTGCCAGTCCACGCCGTCGTAGTGCAGCGCCCTGGGCAGAGCACCGTATTCGCTCGGCGGATCACCCACGAAAAAGACATCGTCCGGCGCGCTCCCCCACACGCCAGACAAGGGCGCCACCGGCGAGGGCGGGGTCATGTTCTCCCAGCCCCCGCCGTCGTAGTGCAGGATGGTGCCCTGCTCGCTCACGGCGAAGACATCGTCCGGCGCGCTCCCCCACACGGCAAGAAACGACTCCTCCGATGTGATCTTGTCCTCGGCCGTCCACTCCGCGCCGTCGTAGTGCAGGATCGTGTCATGTAACCCCACGGCGAAGACATCGTGCGGCCCGCTCCCCCAGACGCCGTGCAGCAGCTCTCCCGATGTTGGCGTCTCCATGGACCTCCAGTCCTGGCCGTCATGGTGCAGGATCGTGCCATACCCCACGGCGAAGACGTCGTGTTGCCCGCTCCCCCAGACGCCGTGCAGATCGTCCGACTCGCTCAAGTCGATGCGGTGCCATTCCTGGCCGTTGTAGCGCAGCGTCGTGCCGTTATCACCCACGGCGAGGACATCGTGCGGCCCGACTCCCCAGATGCCGTACAACAGCGTAGCCCCCGGGGGCAAGGTCATTTTCTGCCAGCCGTCGCCGTCGTAGTGCAGCATCGCGGCCTGATCATCCACGACGAAGACATCGTTCCACGCGCTCCCCCACACGGCCAGCCACAATGGAGTCGATGGGGTGGGCGAGATGTCCTGCCATTCCTCGCCGTCATAGTGCAGGAACGTGCCATGGCTGCCCACGGCGAAGACATCGTTCCACGCGCTCCCCCACACGTCATACAGCAATACCCCCGGCGCGGGCGGTCCCACGGACTCCCATTTCTCGCCGTCATAGTGCAGGATCGTGCCTTCACCACCCACGGCGAAGACATCGTTCCACGCGCTCCCCCACACGTCGAACAGCACTCCCGATTCGGGCCATGTTACCTTTTGCCAGTTCTGGCCGTCGTAGTGCAGGATCGTGCCTTCACCACCCACGGCGAAGACATCGTTCCGCGCGCTCCCCCACACGCCGAACAACGCTCCATGCTCCGGGATCGAGGGCATGTCCGTCCAGTCCGTCCAGTCCAGGCCGTCGTAGTGCAGGATCGTGCCACCACTACCCACGGCGAAGACATCGCGCGGCCCGCTCCCCCACACGCCCGTCAGCTCTTCCGACGTGGGAGACGGCATTCTCTGCCAGTCCTGGCCGTTGTAGTGCAGGATCTCGCCGCCGGTACCCACGGCGAAGAGTTCCTGCATCCCGCTCCCCCACACGTCGCGCAACCCTTCCGATGTAACGGGATCATCCCGACGCCAGTTCCAGGCGCCGCACGTGGTGGTGGACGGGCCATCGCAGGAATCGTTGCACCCCGGTCGGCCAAAATCGAAGCGCAGGGTGACGCAAGACGTCATGACGGGCAACTCGAGGTCGCAGGTTTCACCCTGCGTCAGCTTGCCGTCGCCGCAATGTGCCGTGCAGTCGAGCCTGCAGTACCCGCGGAGGTCCGAGTTCTGCTCACCCTCGCACGACGGGTCGGCCGCAACGATCCCGTCCGCGCCGCAGTCGCAGACCTCGCCGCGTACCGCATCGACGACGCCGTTGCCGCAGCGCTCGTCGGACGTGCAGTCGGCGCTGCAGCCGTCGTTGTCCATCGTGTTGCCGTCGTCGCAGACCTCGCCGCGTACCGCATCGACGACGCGGTTGCCGCAGCGCTCGTCGGATGTGCAGTCGGCGCTGCACCCGTCGCCGTCGCGCCCGTTGCCGTCGTCGCAGACCTCGCCGCGTGCGTCATCGATGACGCGGTTGCCGCAGCGCTCGTCGGACGTGCAGTCGGCGCTGCACCCGTCGCCGTCCATCGTGTTGCGGTCGTCGCAGACCTCGAACGAAGGGGCGCCACGATCGACGACGCCGTTGCCGCAGCGGGACGTGCAGTCGGCGCTGCAGCCGTCGCCGTCCATCGTGTTGCCGTCGTCGCAGACCTCGTCGTTCTCCTTCTTCTCGAGAACCTTGTTGCCACACTGGTTGAGGTGGCCGGGGGCAACACACACGTATTCGCTCTTGTCATCGTCCGGGTCGCTCCGGAGGCACGCATGGTCGATCGGGCAGAAGCTCCCGCCGCAAGGTTTCCCGCCCTGGAGGCATGCGCCCGTGACGGCGATCAGCGCCATCACGAACACGATCGCCACGACGTGACGAGGCGCCCAACCGCCGCGCGGAAGGCCCGTGACGTCCCCGTTCCTCTCCATGCCCCGTATCCGCGTCCATGCCCTCATCTGTACCTCGTTGATTCCCCGCCCGGCGGCCCGGCATCCAGCGCCGTGTCGCGCAAGACCGCCTGCCGTACGTGACACGCGAGTGTACGCATGAGCACCTCCTCCAGGGAAGCCCGAGAACCAAGCTCCGCCGGCGCCGGATACGGACTGCGCGCCAGCAGGGCGCGGGAAGGAGCTGTGGCGGACGCTGCCGGACGCGCGCAGCGGCGAGGTGGGGGACGGGCCTCGTCACGGCGCCGTCCGGTTGTGCCGGTAGATGGCGCCGCGAGCGCCGACGACGAAGGATGTCCTTCCGGTGCCCCACACCGCGTGAAGATCGCGATCCGTCGTGGAGTTGAGCTTGAGCCAGGATGTCCCGTCATAGTGCAGGAGCGCGCCGAACGCGCCCACGGCAAAGACATCCTCCGGCCCGGTCCCCCACACCCCGTACAACCATTCCGACGTGGGCAAGGTCATGTCCTCCCAGCGCTGGCCGTCGTAGCGCAGGATCGTGCCTTCATCACCCACGACGAAGACGTCCTGCGGGCCGCTCGCCCACACGGCGGACAACCATCCCGATCCGGGGGCGTTCATGTCCTGCCACGTCTGGCCGTCGTAGTGCAGGACCGTGCCCATCTCGCTCACGGCAAAGACGTCCCGCGGGTCGCTCCCCCACACGCCGGACAAAGACTCCGACGTGGGCGGGGCCATGTCCTGCCACTGCTGGCCGTCGTAGCGCAGGATCGTGCCGTTGCCGCCCACGGCGAAGACACCCTGCGTCTCGCTCCCCCACACGCCGGACAAAGGCTCCGACGTGGGCGGGGCCATGCCCTGCCACTCCCGGCCGTCGTGGTGCAGGATCGTGCCGTTGCCACCCACGGCGAAGACACCCTGCGTCTCGCTCCCCCACACGCCAACCAGCCGCTCCGACGTGTGCGAGTCCATGCCCTGCCACTCCCGGCCGTCGTGGTGCAGGATCGTGCCGCTGTCACCCACGGCGAAGACACCCTGCGTCTCGCTCCCCCACACGCCCTCCAACCGCGCCGAGGTGCGCGAGTCCATGCCCTGCCACTCCTGGCCGTCGTAGTGCAGGATCGTGCCTCGATCGCTCACGACGAAGACATCCTGCGGCCCGCTCCCCCACACGCCGAACAACCGTTCCGTGGACACGGGCGAGTTCATGACGCGCCAGTCCTGGCCGTCGTAGTGTAGAATCGAACCGTTGATGTCGACGGCAAAGACGTCCCGCGGCCCGCTCCCCCACACGCCGGGCAGTGACTCCGACGGAGGCGGGGCCATGCCCTGCCACTCCTGGCCGTCGTAGTGCAGGATCGTGCCGTAACTACCCACGGCAAAGACATCCCGCGGCCCACTTCCCCATACGCTCCTCAGCCTCTCCGATGGTGGCGAGTCCACGGTCTCCCAGAGCTGGCCGTCGTAGTACAGGATCGTGCCTTCACTCCCCACGGCAAAGACATTCGCCGGCCCGCTCCCCCACACGCCGGACAATCCTGCGGATGTGGGGGAGATCATGGTCTCCCAGCGCTGGCCGTCGTAGTGCACGATCGTGCCTTCATCACCCACGGCAAAGACGTCCTCCGGCCCGCTTCCCCATACGCCGGACAATCCTGCGGATGTCGGGGAGGGCATGTCCTTCCAGTCCTGACCGTCGTAGTGCACGATCGTGCCTTCATTCCCCACGGCAAAGACGTCACGCGGTCCGCTTCCCCACACGCCGACCAGGAAGCTCGACGTGGGCGAGGCCATGACCTGCCAGCTCTGGCCGTTGTAGTGCACGATCGTGCCGTTCAGGCCGACAGCAAAGACGTCCTCCGCCGCGCTTCCCCACACGCCGCGCAGCCACTCCGCTGTGACGGGATCCTGTCGACTCCAGTTCCAGCTTCCGCACGGCGTGGCGGACAGCTCATCGCACGAGCTGAGGCACCCCGGGCGGCCGAAGTCGTAGCGCAGGTAGAAGCAGGACGTCATGACTGGCACGGTGGGGTCGCACGTTTCGTCCGCCGCCAGGCTTCCATCGCCGCAGTGTACCTTGCAATCTTGCCTGCAATACCCGCGGAGCTTCGCGTTCTGGCTGCCGCGGCACAGCGGGTCGGTCGCGGAAATTTCGCCAGCGCCGCAGTCGCACGTCTCCTCGGCATCGACGATGCCGTTGCCGCAACGCTCGTCGGACGTGCAGTCGGCGCTGCACCCGTCGCCGCTGATCGTGTTGCCGTCGTCGCAGAACTCGAACGGAGGGGCGCCATCATCGACGACGTCGTTGCCGCAGCGGGATGTGCAGTCGGCGCTGCACCCGTCGCCGTCCATCGTGTTGCCGTCGTCGCAGACCTCGTCGTTCGCCTCTTCGAGAACCTTGTTGCCACACTGGTCGAGGTGGCCGGGGGCGACACACACGTATCCACTCTCGTCGTCGTTCGGGTCGCTCTGGAGGCACGCATGGTCGATCGGGCAAAAGCTCCCGCCGCAACGTTTTCCGCCCTGGAGGCATGCGCCCGTGACGGCGATCAGCGCCATCACGAACACGATCGCCACGACGTGACGAAGCGCCCAACCGCCGTGCGGAAGGCCGGTGACGTTCCCGTTCATTCCCGCGCCCCGTCCTCGCATCGTTGCCCGCATGTCCCCTCGCTGTTCCTCTCCCGGCGGCCGACAGTCGGCTCCGGTATTGCAACGCCGCGCTGCGGGACGCAATACGCGCTGCTGCCGGAGCTACGAGCGCGACCGTCGCGAGGGCGAGCGCCGCCGCCGACAGCAGCGATGCCAGCACCGAGCGTGGGGTTCATGCGCGAGCTCCCGAGCGAGCAGCAAGCGACATGCCATCTTGGCGCCGCCGAGAAGTGCCGCTGTCGTGTCGCTCTGCCGTGCGGCGCCGCCGCGACGCCTTGGCCTCGCGGCAGCGGACGGCGACGTCGGGCGTGTCGCCTCGGCGTGTTTGCGGCGCGGGGGCGGCGCAATGGCAATCCTTGCCATGCGCGGCGATGGCAAACTTTGCCATGCAGGCAAGGTTTGCCGCGCGCACGCCCGCCCAGCGCACGAGGCGACGGCTCGGCTCGGCGCGCCGCAGACCGCTCTTCATCTCAAGGCCGCTCGCGTGGAGGGGCGGCACGCCGGTTGCGACGGCGCTCTGCCAGCCGGACTCACCGGCGATCACCGTGAAAGGTAGGTCACACTCCATGAAAACGCTCCAGACCATCCTCCTGTGCGCCCCGATCTTCGGCCTCGTCGCGATGGCCGTGCCGGGCTGTTCGAGCGAGTCCGCAGCGCCGGCAGGCCCCGAGGATATCCTCTGCGACAAGCTGGCCGAGTGCGGGAAGCTGAGCGACGGCGTGACAGCCGAGCAGTGCGCCGCAAATACCCGCCTGCTCCACGGCCAGGCCGTGAAGGAGCTGGGCGTCTGCAAGCCGGTCTTCGAGCAGCTCCAGAGCCTCATGACCTGCACGGCGCAGCAGGCGGGCTGCGAGAGCGGCGTGGGTATCGAGGCCGCCGATCTCGCGGCGGATCACCCCTGCTTCGAGGAGAGCGAGCGCTACAAGAAGGCCTTGCAGGAGGCGAACGACGGCAGTCACGATCCCGATGCAGGGGCCCTGTGCGCCTTCTACTACGACAGAGCGATGGACATGGCGACGACGCCCGCGACCGGCCAGTCGTGCACGACGAACGCCGATTGTCCGGACGTCGAGTGTCCGGATCCGGCGCTCGGGAGACACGGGTATTGCCAGTTCGGCAAGTGCAAGACGGCGATCGACGTCTGCGAGAGCGCGCCTGTCGATCCCGGCGGGGCCGGAGGCCCTCCGGCGTGACGAGGGCGCCGGAGAGCGCCAGGGGAGGGGATCTCGCCTCGGCCCCCCGGGGTTCGAGGCGAAAAGGGCTCCAGACCGGGGGGCGACGGGGGGTCTCGGGCGGGTGACGGCGGCGCGGAGCGGTTCGGGGCAGCGCTGGAGCGGTTCGGGGCAGCGCTGGAGCGGTTCGGGGCAGCGCTGGAGCGGTTCGGGGCAGCGCTGGAGCGGTTCGGGGCAGCGCTGGAGCGGTTCGGGGCAGCCGCGCGGCGGTTGGCGGCGGCGGCTGCCTCTCTGGGGCTCATCGAGGGGCCCGCGCCGCCCGACGAACGCCCGCTCCGGGGGCCGGGCAGCGTGGATTCACCGCCCGGCGCCGCCGCCTCGGCTCAGCGCTGCTGCGCGCCGAACCGTGCCTTCGCCGCGTCCACCGCGGCCTTCGTCCACTTGTCGACCTCGTCGTCCGTCAAGGTCCGCTCCGGCGACCTGAACCACAGCGCAAACCCCAGCGAGTGCGTCCCGGCCGGCAGCTCGCTGCCGCGGTACCGGTCGAACAGCTCGACCTTCTCGCAGCGCTCCCCGGCCGTGCTCCGCAGCACCTCGATGACCTGACCCGCCGGTACATCGAGCGGCAAGAGCAGCGCCACGTCGTGCCGCATCGCCGGGAACCGGCTCGGCTTCGCGGCCACCGGCGCCTTGTACGCCGCCGCCACCGCCGCGAGGTCGAGCTCCGCCACCACGGCCCCGCTCGTGATCTCCAGCGCGTCGCGCACGTCCGGGTGCAGCTCCGCCACGTACCCGACCTCCCGGCCGTCGAGCGTCACGCGCGCGCCCTTGCGCGGGTGCGCCCACGGCGGCGGCTCGCCCTCCAGATCGAACGCCGGCGCCACGCTGCCCGCGAGCTCCGCCAGCACCGCCTCGACAACGCCCTTGCCGTCGTAGAAATCGACGTCCTCGGGCCGCGTCAGGTAGCTGTCGCGCGGCCCCGCCAGGAGGACCGTCAGCCGCGTCGGCTCGTCGACCGGCGGCCGCTCGACAGGCGCCTGCTGCCCCGCGCCGCCGGCCCCGTTCGCGCCGGCCGCGCCCTCGGCTCCGCTCGATCCCGCCGCCTCGCCCTGGCGCGCCAGGAACACCTGGCTCACCTCGAACAGCCGCACCCGCGGCACGTTGTACCGCTGCGACCGCTGCGCGACGGTGAGCAGCCCCGGCACGAGCGACGGCCGCATCACCGACTTCTCCTCGGAGAGCGGGTTGAGCAGCCGCAGCAGCGTCGCGCTGTCGTACCGCGCCGCCTTGAGCTCCTGCGGCGACAGGAACGAGTACGTCACCGCCTCGTGCAGCCCGACCCCGGTGCAGATCTGCCGCACCCTGCGCCGCAGCCGGTAATCGCCCTTCGCGCCCGCGGGCGCCGCCGCGACGTGCGGCAGCCGGCTCGGGATCTGGTCGTAGCCGGCGACGCGCGCGACCTCCTCGATGACGTCGATCTCCTCGACGATGTCCGGCCGGTGCGCCGGCACCTCGACGACGAGCTGGTCCGCGAGCTCCGCCACGATCGAGATGCCCAGCGTCCCGAGGATCTCGCGCGTCCGCGCCGGCGCCTCGGCGCCGATGATGCGCTGGTACCGCGGCAGGCGCAGCGTCAGCCGGCGCGGGGCGCGCGGCGCGACGTACGCGTCGATCGGCTCGCCCGCCGCCCCGCCGCCCGCGAGCTCGCAGAGGAGCGCGCTCCCGCGGTCGCGCGACAGCGGCACCCCCGAGATGTCCACCTCCCGCTCGAAGCGGTGCGACGCCTCGGTGTGGAAGCCGTACCGGCGCGCCGACCGGCGGATCCCGCGCGGCTCGAAGTACGCCGACTCGAGGAACACCCGCGTGGTCGTCGCCGTGACCCCGCTGTCCGCGCCCCCGATCACGCCGGCCAGCGCGACGACGCGCTCCGCGTCGGCGATCACGAGGTCGTCCTCGTTCAAGGACAGCTTCTGCCCGTCGAGGGCGACGAACGCCTCGCCCGGCCGCGCCATCCGGATCTCGACCGGCAGGCGCAGCGTGTCGAGGTCGAAGGCGTGGAGCGGCTGACCCCGCTCGAGCATCACCAGGTTGGTCGCGTCGACGATGTTGGTGATCGGCCGGACGCCGAGGCGGCCGAGCCGCACCCGCGCCCAGAGCGGCGAGGGGCCCACGCGGACGCCCTCGATCACCTGGCCGGCATACCGCGGGCAGCGCGCCCCGTCGCGCACCTCCACCGAGGCTTGCGCGGCCCGCGCGAAGTCGTACGACGGCGCGGCGACGGCCGGCGGCTGGAACGGGATGCCGAGCACCGCGGCCACGTCCCGCGCCACGCCCAGGTGGCCCAGCGCGTCGGGCCGGTTCGGCGTGACGCTGAGCTCGATGATCCAGTCCTCGAGGCGCGGCTCCCAGTCGAGCAGCGATTGCCCGGGCCGGCCTCCCTCGATCGTCAGGAGCCCCTCGTGGCTCGACCCGAGCCCGAGCTCGTCCTCGGCGCACAGCATGCCGGCCGAGGCGACGCCGGCGACCGCCTTCTCGGTCAGCGTGACGAGCGCGCCGCTGCGGTCGACGACCTGCGCCCCCACGGGCGCATAACAGACGAGCGCCCGGGCCCCCGGGTCCGGGACGTTCTGCGCGCCGCACACCACCTCGACGCCCTCGCCGGCGCCGCCCGCGTCGACGCGGACCAGCGTGAGGCCCTTCTTGCTCGGGTGCGGCCGCGTCCCGACGACGGCCGCGAGGACGACCGGGCGCAGCGCGGCGCCGACGTGCGTCACGCGGTCCACCTCGAGCCCGCCGCGGCCGAGCGCCGAGGTCACCGCGTCGACGCCGGGATCGGCGCCGAGGATCTCTTGAAGCCACTTGTAGGATATCAACATGGGAGTCGGGCCTGCGGAGAGCGGTGAGCCGGCTAGAGGCTTCCGAGGAAGCGGACGTCGTTCTCGTAGAAGGCGCGGATATCGTCGACGGCGAACTTCATGTTGGCCGTGCGATCCACGCCGATGCCGAACGCGAGGCCCGTGTAGACCTCCGGGTCGATTCCGACGTTCCGGAGCACCGTCGGGTGGACCATGCCGCACCCGAGCACCTCCAGCCAGCCAGTCCCCTTGCACTGCGGGCAAGCGCGGTTCGCGCCGAAGCAGACGAGGCAGGACACGTCGAGCTCGGCGCTCGGCTCGGTGAAGGGGAAGTAGCTCGGCCGGAAGCGCGTCCTCGTGTTCTCACCGAACATCCGGCGGCTGTAGACCTCGAGCAGGCCCTTGAGGTCGGCGAGCGACACGTCGCGATCGACGACGAGCCCCTCGATCTGCACGAACATGGGGCTGTGGCTCGCGTCGTCGTCGCGGCGATAGACGACGCCGGGCGCGACGATCATCACCGGGGGAGGGTGGGAGAGCATCTCGCGCACCTGCACCGGGCTCGTGTGCGTGCGGAGGAGCACGTTCTGCCCGGGATCGCCGGCCACGTAGAACGTGTCGTGCATGTCCATGGCCGGGTGATCCGCCGGGAACCCGAGGAGATCGAAGTTGTAGC
This sequence comes from Sorangium sp. So ce119, assembly GCF_051524405.1. Lineage (NCBI taxonomy): Bacteria > Pseudomonadati > Myxococcota > Polyangiales > Polyangiaceae > Sorangium > Sorangium sp. So ce119. The sequence continues at coordinate 3,695,560 of NZ_CP150310.1, forward strand.
GCGCGAGCTCGATCTGCGGCCCCTCGGCCACGTCGAACCCGAGCCCGACGAAGATATCGACGATCTCGTCGAGCGTCCGCATGATCGGGTGCGGCCGCCCCGGCGCGCGCCAGCGGCCGGGCAGGGTGATATCGAGCGGCGGCGCGGAGAGCTCCAGGTCGCGCGCGGTCCGCTTGATCCGCGCGGTGGCCAGCTCGCGGGCGCGCTCCACGCGGCCCTTCACGGCGTTGAGCCGCTGGCCGAGCTGCTTGCGCTCCTCGGGCGCCGCCCCGGGGAGCTGCTTCATCAGCGCATTGAGCGAGCCGCGGCGCCCAAGCAGGCTGGCATACAGGCGGTTCAGCTCATCGAGATCGCCGACGGCGGCGAACTGGACGTCCACCGTGCGATCGACCTCGTCGATGAGGCGGCCGAGTTCGGGACCACTCATTGCCGCCCCCTTACCTCAGAGGCCATGGCAACGCAAGATGTCACGTCCCGCGCAGCTCCTGCCTGCCCGCGCTGGACGTCGCGCGTGCGTCCCGCGCGCGGCGTCCAGCGCCGGCAGCCGCGCCGCGCGCCCCGGCGGAGCAGCCCTCCCGGGCGACGCAGCCCCGCGCCGCGCGGCGCGCAACACCCGATGTCCACGCGGTCAACCTCGGGTTGACGGCCCTCCGCTCGCGCCGGCCCGGTCCATCGGGAGAGCGTCGCCGCGTGCGGGCCAGCCGGCGCCGACTCCACGGACGCTCATCGCGCCACATCCATCTGCTCGTGTGAGGGGCACCTGCGAGCTCGTTGCGAGCGGCGCGCGTCAACCGCGCCTGTCGACAGCGTCAACCATGTCAACTCGAGGTTTACGGCGTCTCCCTCGAGCTCTGTCCGTCTGAATCGAAAATCGCATCTCGACAAGGGTGAGAATGCCCTGGTCATGACGCCGCGCTGGGCCTTCATGTCCCTGGCTCGTCGCTTGCTCTGAGCGAGGACGAACCAGGACGAGCGCGGACGAGCCTGTCCGCGCAGGGGCGCCGTGCGCGCTCCGATCGATGAACGGGCCACATCAGGTGTGCTCGTCAGGGTGGTTTGCGCCCTGGCGACAGCCCTGCTGCCTGCGCTGGTGCAACGCCAACTCGCCACGAGAACGACGAACCCGTGAAGCCCATCTTCCATCTCTCTCTCTTGGCGCTCTTCGCGGCTCCGGCGGTCGTGAGCGCGCAGCCGCCGTCCCCTCCCGCGGCCGGGAGCGCCGAGCCGGCGCAGCCCGTGGCCCCGTCCCAGCAGCCGGTGACGAAGGAAGAGCCCAGCATGCCGCCGCAGGAGAAGGCGCCGGAGAGCGGGTTCTTCTTCGGCGGCGTCGGCCGCGCCGTCGCGGCCATGGACGGCGAGGGGGACGCGCCGCGCGACGCCGACATCGTCTTGAGGGGCTCGCGCCTCGACGAGTCCACCTTCGTCCAGCTCGACCTCGAGCGGCAAGATCACTGGCAGTCCACCGGCGCCACCACGCGCGTCGCCGTCCGCCTGGTCGTGGACGCCCCGACGCTCCATTACAACAACGCGCGGCCGTGGAACATCAACATGTCGCTCCGCAACGCCTTCGTCGAGGAGCGAGATCTCGGCCTCAAGGGGCTGAGCGTGTGGATCGGCTCGCGCCTCTACCGCGGTGACAACAGCGAGCTGCTCGACTTCTGGCCGCTCGACTGGCTGAACACGCTGGGCGGAGGCGTCCGTTACGACCTGCCCTCGAAGCGCACGTACTTCGCCGTCCACGCCGGCGTCAACCGGCCGCTCACGCCGTATTACCAGCAGGCGGTGGAGCGCCCGCCCGCGCTCAACCAGCCTGGCACGGCGAACGTCAACGTCCTCGATCGCCAGCGGCTCATCTCGAGCTTCAAGGCGAGCCACACCGTTCCCGTCGGGGAGAAGGGCGGCGTGAAGGGCGTCCTGTACGGCGAGCTGCACACGACGCCCGCCGGCAGGCGCGAGACGGCGGAGGCGGGCGTCTTCGAGGATCTGCCGCGCGACGGCGGGTACGTCATCGGCGCCCAGGTCAGCCCGTTCACCGGCGTGGACAACGGGCACCTGCACCTGTTCCTCCGTTATGCGGGCGACCTCGCGGCGTACGGGGAGTTCGGCAGCCCCTCTCAGCCCGCGCCGGACGGCACCGCGTCGGGCGCGCACGAGCTCATGGTCACCCTGAGCGGCAATTACGAAACGGGGCCGCTCGGCCTCATGGCCTCGGGGTACGTGCGCTCGTTCCGCAACGCGAGCGATTCGTTCGATTTCAGCGATCTCGACGAGGGCATCTTCGTCGTGCGGCCGCACGTCTACCTGCGCGACTGGGGCGGTATCGCGGTCGAGGGCTCGTACCAGGCGCAACGGCGCGGGAGGGTCCCGCCGCCGGCCGATCCCGCGGCGCCCGGCGCGTCCCCCGGAGCGAGCCACCACGACGCGAGCGTCGTGCGCTTCGGGCTCGTGCCGTTCCTGAACGTGGCCGGCAAGGGCGACTTCAAGCGCCCGCAGTTCCGCTTCATCTGGCTCGTCTCCCGGCGCGACGACGGCGCGAAGGCGCTCTATCCGCGGGACGACGTGTTCAGCCAGCGCACGTGGGAGCATTTCATCGGCCTGAACGTCGAGTGGAACATCAAGGCGAGCCCGGCTTTCTGACGCGGCCACGGGGCGTCCGGGCTCCTCCGCGCGGCATCGTCAACACGCTTAACAAACACAGGAAGGTCTCTGTCCATGAATCCAGTGAATCCTCGAGAGGTCGTGGTCCGCGCGACGGCGTCCCACAAGGGGAGGAAGCTCTCCGTGACGCCGGCCGACAGCCCGATGAAGCGCCTGCATTACGGCCGCATCCTGCTCGACCAGACCACCCCGAAGGCGGTCTTCGAGACCTCCGGTCGCGAGGTGGGGCTCCTCTGCATGGCCGGCCAGTGCGTGGTGCAGGTGAACGGCGGCGACACGATCGGGCTCGGCCGGTACGACGCCCTCTACGTGCCTCGCGGCTCGACGGTGGCGGTCAGCACGACCTCCGCGGTCGACCTCGTCGAGTGCGGCGCCGAGGTGGAGGGGAATTACCCGCTCCAGGTCGTGCGCTACAGGGACGTCGAGGAGAACCCCACGCTCAAGTTCACGGCGGGCGGCGACGCCACGAAGCGCGAGCTCAACATCCTGATCGGCAAGAACGTGGACGCGGGCCGCATCGTCGCGGGCTTCACGCGCTCGGCCCCGGGGCACTGGACGAGCTGGCCCCCGCACGAGCACACCGAGATCCTCGAGGAGATGTACGTCTATTTCGATATGCCGCCTCCGGCGTTCGGCGTGCAGCTCGTCTACACGAGCCCGGAGGCGCCCGAGGTGGTCGCCGTGGTGCGGGACGGCGACGCCGTCCTGATGCCCGCCGGCTACCACCCGAACGTCGCGGCGCCCGGGCACTCGATCAACTTCGTCTGGCTCATGGCCGCGCACCGCGAGCGGGAAGATCGGGTGTTCGGCGTGGTCAACGTGCAGCCGGAGTTCAGCCAGCGCGGGTCCGGGCTCGAGGCGAGCCTCAAGTAACCACCGCGTGAGCGAGCCAGCGTCACGCGGGCTCCAGGGAGGAGGAGTGCTTCTCATGGTCATGAAATCGGAGCCCACCACGGGCATCGTCGAGGTGCCCGCGGAGGCGCCGCGCCGCGCAGACGCAGGCGGCGCCGCGCCGCACGCGGCGCCGCAGGCGGCCGCAGGCGTCGGGGGGTATCGCTGGGTCATCTGCGCCCTCTTGTTCACGGCGGCGACGATCAACTACGTCGACCGGCAGGTGCTCGGCGTCCTCAAGACGACGCTGCAGAAGGACCTCGGCTACAACGACATCGATTACGGCAACATCGTCACGGCGTTCCAGGCCGCGTACGCGATCGGCATGGTGACGATGGGCCGCCTCATGGATCGCATCGGGACGCGGCGCGGGTTCTCGTTCGCCGTCGGGTTCTGGAGCCTGGCGGCCGCCGCGCACGCGCTCGTGGGCAGCGCCGGGGGGCTCTCCGCCGCCCGGTTCGCCCTCGGCATCGGCGAGGCCGGCATGTTCCCGGGCGCCATCAAGACGATCGCGGAGTGGTTCCCGAAGAAGGAGCGCGCGCTCGCGACCGGCCTGTTCAACTCGGGGACCAACATCGGCGCGATCGTGTGTCCCCTCGTCGTGCCGTGGATCGCGGTGACGTGGGGGTGGCGCGCCGCCTTCGCGCTGACAGGCGCGATCGGCGCGCTGTGGATCGTCGCCTGGATGATCCTCTATCGGCCCCTCGCGGAGAACCCGCGCGTCTCCGAGGCGGAGCGCGCCTACATCACGAGCGAGCCGTCGCCGCCCGCGGGCAAGGTCGGCTGGCTCGAGCTCCTCCCGCACCGCCAGACATGGGCGTTCGCGATCGGCAAGTTCATGACCGACCCGTTCTGGTGGCTCTACCTGTTCTGGGTCCCCGACTTCCTGAACCGCAAGCATGGATTGAACCTGCTCCAGATCGGCCCGCCCCTTGTCACGATCTACCTGCTCTCGGACGTGGGCAGCATCGCCGGCGGCTGGTTCTCCTCGACGCTGATGCGCCGCGGCTGGACCGCGAACGCGGCGCGCAAGACCGCGATGCTCGTCTGCGCGCTCGGCGTCGCGCCCGTGTTCCTGGCGACGCGTACCGACTCGCTGTGGGTCGCCGTGCTCCTCCTGGGGCTGGCCACCGCCGCGCACCAGGGCTTCTCGGCGAACCTGTTCACGCTCACCACGGACATGTTCCCGTCGCAGGCCGTGGGCTCGGCCGTCGGCTTCGGCGGCATGGCCGGGGCGATCGGCGGAATGCTCATCGCGCAGATCGCCGGCCGCGTCCTGCAGCTCACCGGGAGCTACTCGACGCTCTTCGTCATGGCGGCGTCTGCCTACCTCCTGGCGCTCGCCATCATTCATGCGCTCGTGCCGCGGCTCGAGGCCGCGCGGCTGCGACGAGGATAGGACAATGACAAGAGATCCGTTTCGTCTGGATGGCAAGGTCGCGCTCGTGACGGGCTCGGCCACGGGGATCGGCGCCGCGATCGCGACAGCGCTCGCGGGCGCCGGGGCGGACGTCGCGTGTCATGGCAAGGACGAGCCGGGCGAGGCCACCATGGCCGCGATCCACAAGCTCGGTCGGCGCGCCATCGGGGTGTCCGCGGATCTCGCGGACCGCGCGGCCCACGCGGAGCTCGTCCGGAGGACGAAGGCCGAGCTCGGGCGCCTCGACATCCTCGTGAACAACGCGGGGTTGATCCGACGGTCGCCGGCGGTCGAGTACGCCGACGAGGACTGGGATCTCCTGATCGAGGTCAACCTGACGTCCGCGTTCCGCCTCTCGCGGATCGCTGGCAAGGAGATGCTCGATCAGGGTTCGGGCCGGATCATCAACATCGCCTCGCTGCTCTCGTTCCAGGGCGGGATCCTGGTCCCGGCCTACGCGGCGTCCAAGGGCGGCGTCGCCCAGCTCACGAAGGCGCTCGCGAACGAGTGGGCGGCGAGGGGCGTCAACGTGAACGCGATCGCGCCCGGCTACATCGCCACGGACAACACGGCCGCGCTCCGGGCCGACGAGGGGCGCAGCCGGCAGATCCTGGAGCGCATCCCGGCCGGGCGGTGGGGAGAGCCGAGCGACATCGCCGGAGCGGCGCTGTTCCTGTGCTCGGAGGCGAGCAAGTACGTCCACGGCCATGTGCTGGTCGTCGACGGCGGATGGATGAGCCGTTGAGGAGCCGAAGATGAAGATCCGCGATGCAAAGAGCTGTGAATGGGATCAGGTGAGCCTCGGGGAGGTGATGCTGCGCTTCGATCCGGGGGAGCGACGGATCCACACCGCGCGGACGTTCGAGGTCGGGGAGGGCGGGGGAGAGTACAACGTGGCGCGCGGGCTGCGGCGCTGCTTCGGGCTGCGGACCGCCATCGTCACGTCGCTCGCGGACAACCCCGTCGGGCGGCTGATCGAGGACCTCATGCTCCAGGGCGGGGTCGACACGTCGGCCGTGCGCTGGGTCCCCTACGACGGCGTGGGACGCGAGGCGCGCAACGGCCTGAACTTCACCGAGCGCGGCTTCGGTCCCCGCGCCGCCGTCGGCTGCTCGGATCGCGGCCACAGCGCGGCCTCGCGGCTGCGGCCCGGGGACCTCCCGTGGAAGGCCCTCTTCGGCGAGCGCGGGGCGCGCTGGTTCCACACCGGCGGCATCTTCTGTGCCCTGTCCGAGACGACCGCCGGCGTGGCGCGCGAGGCCATGGAGGTGGCGCGCGAGCACGACGTGCGGATCTCGTACGACCTCAATTACCGGCCCTCGCTGTGGAAGAACTTCGGCGGTCAGGAGCGGGCGCGCGAGGTCAATCGCGCCCTCATGCCGTACGTCGACTGCCTGTTCGGCAATGAAGAGGACTTCGTCGCGGCCCTCGGCTTCGAGGTGTCGGGCGTGGACAGCAGCTACAGCCGGCTCGACACGGCGGGGTTCCGCCGGATGATCTCCGAGGTCGTCGCGGCGTATCCCAACATCTCGGTCGTGGCAACGAGCCTCAGGACGGCGAGGAGCGCGAGCGTCAACGGCTGGGGCGGTATCCTGTACTGCGACGGGGAGTTCCACGAGGTCCCGCAGCGGGACATCGAGATCCTCGATCGCGTCGGAGGCGGGGACTCGTTCGCCTCGGGGATCGTCTACGGCCTCCTGACGGAGCAGAGCCCGCAGTGGGCGCTCGAGTGCGGCGTCGCGCACGGGGCGCTGGCGATGTCGACCCCGGGGGACACCTCGATGGCGTCGCTGGGCGAGGTGCGGCGGGCGATGGGCGGGGCCAGCGCGAGGATCGAGCGATGAGCCAGAAGATGACCAGGGAGCAAGTCGTCCGCCGCATCGAGGAGATCGGCGTCGTCCCCGTGGTGCGAGCGCCCTCCGGAGCGCTCGCCGTGCGGGCCGCGCGCGCGCTGCACGCGGGCGGCATCGAGGTCCTCGAGATCACGATGACGGTCCCGGACGCCCTCTCCGTCATGCACGAGATCGCCTCGCGCCTGGGGAGCGACGTCCTCGTCGGCGCGGGCACCGTGCTCACCGCCGACGCCGCCCGCGGGTGCATCGAGGCCGGCGCGCAGTTCATCGTGAGCCCGGGGCTCAACCTCGACGTCATCCGCGCGGCGCACGATCTCGGGAAGGCGGTCTTCCCCGGGGCGCTCACCCCGACCGAGGTGATCACGGCGTGGAGCGCGGGCGCGGACGCGGTGAAGGTGTTCCCGTGCTCCGCGATGGGCGGCGCGAAGTACCTGCGCGCGCTGCGAGGGCCGCTGCCGGACGTGAAGATGATGCCGACCGGCGGGGTCAACCTGGCCACGGCGAGGGATTTCATCGAGGCCGGCGCCGTGGCGCTCGGGGTCGGCGGCGAGCTCGTCGACACCGCCGCGCTCGCGGCCGGCGCGGACGGGGTCCTCACGGAGCGCGCGCGCGAGTTCCTGTCCGTGGTCAGGTCCGCGCGCGCCGAGCTCAAGAAGAGCGCACAGGCCTAGCTATCTCGAGGAGCAAAGAAGCATGAGCGACGTTCAGAAGAGAGATGTCCCGAGCCTCTCGCGCGTGTCCGGCGGCGAGGTGGAGTTCTTCACGCCGGAGCCGGGGCTGAGGCGGCGCGTGCTGGCCCACAACCCGAACCTGATGCTCGTCGAGCACCACATGGAGAACGGCTGGGCCGGGGCGCGCCACAGCCACCCGCACGATCAGCTCGTCTACGTCATCCACGGGCACCTCAGGTTCTCGTGCGGGGACGAGGAGTTCGAGGCGCGATCCGGGGACAGCTTCGTCGTCCGGGGGGGCGTCGAACACCAGGCCTGGGCGCTCCAGCCGTCCGTCGTGCTCGATGTGTTCACCCCCGCCCGCGAAGATTACATGGCCCGATCGCGCTAGCCCGCCTGTCTCTCCAGTCCACCAGTTGACCATTGCTTTGTACCGGCCCTGCGCCCGGCGCAGCGGACGTGTCTCGACCGAGGAGCCCATGAAACGCCGAACGTTCGCGATGTCGACACTCTTGCCCGTCCTGCTGGCCGCCTGCGGCGGCGACGAGCCGGGTCCTTCCAATCCTCCCGATGTCGTGCCGCCGGAGGAGCACGCCGAGGCCCTGGCCGCGATGAAGCGCGCGGCCACCTTCATGAGCGAGGAGGTCGCGTACAAGGGGGGTTACGTGTGGAGCTACCTCCCCGATCTCTCCCAGAGCTGGGGCGAGATGGAGGCGTTTCGCACCATGCTGTGGGTGCAGCCGCCCGGCACGCCGTCGATGGGTCACGCCTACCTGGACGCCTACCACGCGACCGGCGACGAGCTCTTCTACAAAGCCGCCGAGCAGGTGGCCCTGGCCCTGATCGAGGCCCAGCACGAGGCCGGCGGCTGGAACTACATCTACGACTTCGCGGGCGAGGAGTCGCTCAAGAGCTGGTACACGAAGATCGGCCAGAACGGCTGGCGGCTCGAGGAGTTCCACCACTACTACGGCAACGCGACGTTCGACGACGCCGGCACCGCCGTGGCCTCGCAGCTCCTCCTGCGCATGTACCTCGAGAAGAAGGACGAGCGGTTCCGCGGGCCGCTCGAGAAGGCGATCAGCTTCGTCACCACGGCCCAGTACCCGGGCGGCGGCTGGCCGCAGCGCTTCCCGCTGATGAGCAAGGAGGAGGGCGTGCCCGACTACACGAGCCTCGTCACCTTCAACGACGACGTGGCCGGGGAGAACATCAAGTTCCTGATCATGTGCCGCATGGCGCTCGGTCAGCCTCAGCTGCTCGATAACATCGAGCGCGCCATGGACAACTTCGTCGCCATGCAGCAGCCCGCGCCGCAGCCCGCGTGGGGTCTGCAGTTCACGCTCGAGGGCGAGCCGGTGGGCGCACGCACGTACGAGCCCACGGCGCTGACCACGCACACGACGGCCAACAACATCCAGCAGCTCCTCAATTTCTACGAGCTCACCGGGGACGAGAAATACATCGCCCGCGTACCCGAGGCGCTGGACTGGCTGGATAAGGTCAAGTTCACGCCGGAGCTCATCGAGCTCTTCCCCGATCGCACGCACCCCACGTACATCGAGATCGGGACCGACATTCCGCTCTACGTCCACCGGCGCGGCTCGAACGTCGTCAACGGCGAGTATTATTTCGACAAGAGCCCCGAGAAGCCCATTGGCCACTACGGGCAGGCGCGCAAGCTAGACGTCGCCGCCATGCGCAAGCGCTACGACGAGCTGAAGGCCAGATCGCCCGAGGAGCTGACGGCGGGCTCGCCCCTGAAGACCGACGAGCCGGCGGAGTTGCCGAAATACTTCTCGCTGCGCGAGGTGTCGCTCAGCGATCTCTACGTCGGCCGCACCATGACGACCACGCCGGTGACCGAGGCGGATGCGCAGAAGGTCGTCAGCGAGCTCAACGAAGAGGGCTACTGGCCGGTCAAGCTCACGTACATCACGAACCCCCCCATCGGCCCGGGCACCGCGGAGCCTTACCTCGAAGACGCCTACGCCACGACGCACGTCGGCGACCTCAGCGACACCTCGCCCTACGAGCCGAGCAAGGCGCCCGCGGGGTACCCGCCCAAGGAGGCGCCGACGGGCATCACCGTGGAGAGCTTCATCAAGAACATGGGCATCCTCATCGCCCACGTCGCGCCCGTCCAGTGAGCCCCCCAGGGCGACCGCCGTCGCCCCGGGTTCGCTGGTGCCGCGTCGCTCAGGTTTGTTCCTGAGTTGATGAGAGAATGAACCACAGAGGCACAGAGGGCACAGAGGGGAGAGAAGAAGATGAATGTCGTTCTCTCCTCTCGCTTTCTCTCTCTTTCCTCTGTGCCCTCTGTGCCTCTGTGGTTCAAATTCTCTTTCTTTTGATCGAGGAATCAGGACATGGCTCGGATCTCGTGACCATCTCCTGGTCGAAGTTCCACTACACGAGCGACGCGCCGGATCCCGCGCACCGCTTCTCGAACCTCGTCGGCCACACACGGTGCCGCTGGACGCGGCAGACGCCGGCCTGAAGGACGTCGTCATGCGGTGCGCTGGTCCGAGGTAGCAGATCCAGCGCGCTGCGCGCTCGATCTGCGGCGCGGGCGGCGAGGTCTGCGGCGCGGGCGGGGTCGTCCGCGGCGCGGGCGGGGTCGTCCGCGGCGCGGGCGGCGTCGATCGAGCGGCTTCGTCATGGCACCCTGCGTGCTTGGCGTCGTCAGACCACGCGCAGTCCTGGTGACTCGATGCCGGCGGCGCGGCGCCGGCGCGCGGTGGTTCAAGGAGTCGAAGGATGAGATTGCTTCCTGTTGCCATGTCGGTGCTGAGCGTGGCTGTGGTGGGGCTCGGGTGCGGCAGCAGCCCGGGCGACGGCGGAGGAGCAGGCGGCGGAGGGGCGGCGAGCGCCTCCGGCGGGAGCTCCGGCGACGGGGGCTCGCCCGACATCGGCGGGCCCGGGCCCGGATCGAGCGGCACGGGCGACGGCAACCCGACGGGCGGCACGTGCGCCAGCCAGACAGCGGCCGCGTCCCTCCAGCCGGTGTACCTGGCGTTCGCGTTCGACGTGTCGGGCAGCATGGGCAAGGGCGACAAGGACTGGCACGACAAGGCGCTCAAGTGGGATCCCGTGGTCGACGCGACCAAGCAGTTCTTCGCGGATCCCGGGTCCGAAGGGCTCACGGCGTCGCTCACGTTCTTCCCCGCCGACGACGACAAGTGCTCGACCGACACCTACACGACGCCGGACGTGCCGCCGACGCCGCTCCCCTCCGACGCCTTCGCCGAGGCGATCGACGAGGTCGAGCCGGAGACGTCGGACGACTGGCGCGGCGGCACGCCGACCTCGTGGGTGATGCGGGGCACGAGCGCGTTCATCGAGGCGCAGCGCGAGCAGACCCCCGGCAAATACGCGATCGTGCTGGTGACGGACGGCTACCCCCAGGGGTGCGACGACGACTCCGACACGATCGATGCCGTCGTGGCCGACGCCCAGGAAGCGCTCGCGAGCAACGTGCTGACGTACGTCATCGGGGTCGCGAACCCGCCGCTCCCGGACGCGCCGGATACCGTGTCCAGCCTGGACAAGATCGCCGCCGCGGGCGGCACGGAGAAGGCGGTCCTCATCGACACCGGCGATCCGTCGCAGACCACGGCCGCGTTCAAGGCGGCGGTCGAGCGGATCCGCAGCGCGTCGGTGTCGTGCACGCTGGGGATCCCGCCCGCGCCCGACGGCAGGACGTTCGACAAGGAGAAGGTCCGCGTGAACTACACGAGCGGATCGAACACGCCGACGTCGCTGCCGTACGACCAGAGCTGCGCGACGGCGGACGCCTGGCGCTACGACGAGCCCGCGAACCCGACGCAGATCGTGCTCTGCGACGGCACGTGTGCCGCGGTCCAGGCGGACCTGGCGGCGGCCCTGAGCGTCGACTTCACCTGCGAGAGCGTGATCGAGGTCCCGCTCTGACCGGAGCAGGCCGCGCGGCGCGTCGGCGTCGTCGATGCGTGTCAACCGCGAGTTGACACTGTGGACACGCGCCGTTGCACATCCACCGCGTGACACCGGACCACCACAGCAGCGATGAGGCTCGCATCCCCCGCCGCACGGCGTCGTCCGACGCCGTCCGACGTCATTTCCGGCGAACGTGGGAGTGCATGTTACAGTCCAGCAACGCCGCCGAGATGTTGTAGAACAGGGCGACGATGGCAACGGCGCAGGAGCGCGAGCGGAGGACCCTCGATCGGTACACGCTCCACGGCGTGATCGCCTCGGGGGGGATGGCGTCCGTCCACTTCGGGCGCCTCGTCGGCGCGCACGGCTTCGCCCGCGCGGTCGCGATCAAGCGCCTGCACCCGCAGTTCGCCAGGGACCCCGAGTTCTCGTCGATGCTCCTCGACGAGGCGCGGCTCGCGGTGCGCATCCGGCACCCGAACGTCGTCACCACGCTGGACAGCGTGCAGGCCGACGGCGAGCTCTTCCTGGTCATGGAGTACATCGCCGGCGAGTCGCTCTCGAGCCTGCTGCGCGAGGCGAGCGCGCGGGGGGGCCGGGTGCCGCACCCGGTCGTCTCCGCCATCGTCGCGGGCGCGCTGGCGGGCCTGCACGCGGCGCACGAGGCGACCGCCGAGGACGGGGCGCCGCTCCAGATCGTCCACCGGGACGTGTCGCCGCAGAACATCCTGGTCGGCGAGGACGGGATCGCGCGCGTGCTCGACTTCGGGATCGCGCGCGCGGCGGTGCGGAGCCAGGTGAGCCGCGTCGGGCAGCTCAAGGGCAAGCTCAGCTACATGGCGCCAGAGCAGCTCCGCGGGGCGCCGCTGACCCGCCGCGCCGACATCTACGCCGCGTCCGTGGTCCTGTGGGAGGCGCTCACCGGCCGCCGGCTGTTCACCGGGGAGTGCGACGCGGAGATCTACGGGCGGATCCTCGAGGGCGTCGTCCAGCCGCCGAGCGCGTTCGGCGAGGTGCCCAGGGAGCTCGACGAGGTGGTGCTCCGGGGCCTCCAGCGGGACCCGGAGCGGCGCTACGCGACCGCGCTGGAGATGGCGGCGGCCCTGGAGGACGCGCTGCCGCCGGCGAGCCCGCGCGCGGTCGGGGCGTGGGTCGAGGCGACGGCGGGGCCGCTGCTCGAGGCGCGGGCGAAGAGCCTCGCCGAGATCGAGACGTCCCAGCGGAGCGCCGTCCCGGCGCCGGCGCCGGCGAGGCCCGCCGCCGCGGCTCCGGCGCTGCGGGAGATCGAGACGAGCCCGGCGCGGGCCCCCGGGCACCGCGCGCGCCCGCCGCGGGCCTCGATGACGGTCGCGACGATGACGAGGACGGTCGAGGACATGGCGCGACCGGCGGCTTCCGCGCTCGCGACGCCGGTCGCCGGGGCGGCGGGGCCGCGGGAGCCGAGGGCGTGGGGCACCCGCGCCACATCGCTCGCCCTCGGGGCCGGTGCGCTCGTGCTGGCGGTGGTCGCCGGGCGCTGCGGCGCGAGCCCGGGGGTCGCAGCGCTGCCGGCCGAGCAGGCCAGCGCGAGCGCCTCCGCGACGCCCGCCGCCGCGGCGCCGGGGCCCGCGGCGAGCGCGCCCGCCGTGGGGGCCCTCGGGCCCGCAGCGGCGGCCTCCGCGCCCGCGGTGGAGGCCGCCGCGCCGACGGCGGCCCTCGGGCCCGTGGCGGGGGCTTCTGCGCCCGCGGCGGGGGCTTCTGCGCCCGCGGAAGCGGCCTCCGCGCCGGCCGTGGCCTCCGCGCCGGCCGTGGCCTCCGCGCCCGCGGCGAGGGCCTCCGCCGCGCGCGCGCCAGCGACCTCCGCGCCCGCCGCCGCGCAGACGGCGCCGGCCGCGCGGGAGCGCGCCGCGGCCACCGCGCGGCCGCGGTCGCGCTGCGTGCCTCCCTACTACGTGGACGGCAGCGGCATCCGGCGGATCAAGCGTGAGTGCCTCTGACCGGCGGAAGCGTGTAGCCTGCGCCGCGATGAAGCGGGTCCTCCTCGTCGCCGCGAGCGCGGCCGTCACGCTCCTCGCGGGCTCGCGCGCACGGGCGCAGGGCGTCGGCGAGACGTGCGCGGGCGCGTACGAGCAGGCGCAGCAGCTCGTGCGCGACCGGGCGCTCCTGCGCGCGCGGGCGGAGCTCCGGATCTGCCTGAGCTCGTGCCCGGCGACGCTCGCCGACGACTGCCAGCGCTGGAGCGAGATGGTCGAGCGGGACATGCCGAGCGTCGCGCTGTCGGCCACGTCCGCGGAGGGCGGCGCGCCGGGCCGCGTGCGGGTGCTCCTCGACGGCGCGCCGCTGGTCGAGGCGCTCCCGAAGGACCCGATCGAGGTCGATCCAGGGCGCCACACGCTGACGTTCGAGGACGCGGCGGGGACGCGCGTCGTCGCCATGGTCACGCTGTCGCCGGGCGACAAGGCGCTGCCGATCGTGGTGCGCTTCCCGGCGGCCGCGCCGGCGGCCGCGCCGACGCCTCCGCCGCGCGCCGCAGGAGCCGCGGACGCCGCCGCGCCGGCGCGGCAGCGCTGGCCGCTCGTGCTCGTCGGCGCCGGCGCCGTGGCGCTCGGCGTGGGCGCGTTCCTCGGCGTCAAGGGGCACATCGATCGCGGCGAGCTGCGCGACAGGTGCGCGCCGAGGTGCTCGGCGGACGAGGTGGAGGCGATCGACCTCGCGTGGAAGGCCGGCGCGATCTCGGCCGGCCTGGGCCTCGCCGCGGCCGGCGTGGGCGCGCTGCTCTACTTCCAGCTCGACCCCGTCGCCCCCGCCGCGCCGGCCGCCGGCCTGTCCTTCTCACCGGACGGCGCCGCGCTCTCGCTGCGCGCCTCGTTCTGAGCGCCGCGCCCTTCACGCCGCGCCGGGCGCCGCGGCTCAGCCCTTGCTGCGGATGCCGTAGCGCTCCATGAGCCGGTGGACGAGCTGCCGCGAGACCCCCATCGACGCGGCGGCCCGGGCGACGTTGCCGCCGTGGTCCCGGAGCTTCATGGCGATGTACGTCCGCTCGAACTGCTCGACCACCATGTCGCGCGCCTCGCGGAGCGGCAGCGCGGCGAACTGGGCGACGCCCATGTCGGCGGGCCGCGGCGCCACCTTGACGATCGCCTCCTCGGCGAGGTGCGGGAAGAGCACGAGCCGCGCGACCGTGTTGCGGAGCTCGCGCACGTTGCCCGGCCAGTGGTGCCCGCGCAGCAGCTCCAGCGCGTTCGGGGGCAGGTCGGCGAGCGAGCGCGGGGGCACCTGCGCCGCGAGGAAGCGCTCGACCAGCAGCGGGATGTCCTCCTTGCGCTCGCGCAGCGGGGGCACGACGGCCTCGACGACGGCGAGCCGGTAGTAGAGATCCTCGCGGAAGCTGCCCGAGCCGATGCGGCCCTGCAGGTCGCGGTGGGTGGCGGCGATGACGCGGGCGTCGAAGGACGTGTACGCCGCGGCGCCGATGCGGCGTACCTGGCGCGCCTCGAGGGCGCGCAGCAGCTTCGGCTGGAGGTCGAGCGGGAGCTCGCCGATCTCGTCGAGGAAGAGCGTGCCGCCGCTCGCCTCCTCGAGGAGGCCGGCGCGCGCGGCCTGGGCGCCCGTGAAGGCGCCCTTCGTGTAGCCGAAGAGCTCGGCCTCGATGAGGTTGGGGGCGACGGCGCTGCAGTCGAAGACGACGAACGGGCCGCCGCTGCGCGGGCTCGCCGCGTGGATGGCGCGGGCGAGGACCTCCTTGCCGGTCCCCGACTCGCCGAGCAGGAGGATCGTCTCCGAGGTGGCCGCGGCGCGCTCGAGGCGGGCGAAGAGCGCGCGCATGGGGACGCTGCTGCCGAGCGCCTCGCCGAAGCTCGCGGACGTCGAGAGCGGGACGAGGACCGGGGAGCCTCCGACGCGGACGGTGAGCGGGACGCCGCCCAGCGAGGCGACGGCGCTCGGCGTGAGGAAGCCCTCGTGGATCAGGACGTCGTTGATGTACGTGCCGTTCTTGCTGCCGAGGTCGGTGAGGACGACGCCGCGGGGCGTGAGCCGGAGCTGGCCGTGGCGGCGCGACACGCGGGCGTCGGGGATGACGACATCGCAGTCGCCGCTCGTGCCGAGCACGAGCGGCGCGACGCCGAGCGTGGCCTCGATCGGGGGGCTCTTCTGGGGGGTGACGACGACGCGCAGGTCCGGGAGCTCGATCGTGTCGCTGCCGAGGGTCGTGATCGTCCGGGTGGCGTCGTGCATTGAGCGGGTGGACGGAGGAACGGAGTAGGGAACGGCCAGCATCTCCGAATCTCGTCCAGATTTCCAGCGCGCGGTGCTGCCCGGACGCTGGACGGCGCCGCGGCCGGGGTATCCTGTCTCTCGTGACGACGCCCGAGCTCACGCCGCCCGATGCGCCGACCGATCTCGCCTTGCCCGAGCCGCTGTGGCGCGCTGTGTGCGCGGCGTACGGCGAGCCTGGGCGCGCGTACCACGACCTGGTCCACGTGCGCGAGGTGCTCTGCCGGGTGGGTGAGGTCGGCCGCGACGTCGGCTGGCGGAGGCCGCGCGAGGTGTTCCTGGCCGCGCTCTTTCACGACGCCGTGTACGTGCCCGGCCGCCACGACAACGAGGCGCGCAGCGCGGCGCTCGCGCGGGAGGCGGTCGCGCGCTGGCTGCCCGGCGCGGGGCTCGACGAGGACGCCATCGAGCGCCTCATCCTGCTCACGGCGCGCCACGGCGCGCTCGGGCCGGCGGACGTCGATGACGAAGAGGCCCTGTTCCTCGACTGCGACATGGCGATCCTGGGCAGCGATCCGGCGGCGTTCGACGCGTACGACAGGGGGATCGCCGCGGAGTACAGCGCCGTGCCGCCCGAACTCTACGCCGCGGGCCGGCGGCGTTTCTTCGAGAGGCTGCTCGCCCTCGAGCACATCTTCCTGTCGCCGTATTTCCGGGAGCGCCTCGAGGCGCGCGCGCGCGACAACCTGCGCCGGAAGCTCGAGGCGGGCTTGTAGCGGGGCGGAGCGGGCTCGCAGGGGGCGGCGCGGCCCGCGCGGCGGGGGCGACCCGCACCCCGGGCGGCACTCCAGGCGCGGATCGCTGCGCGGCGGTCAGGTCGGGACGAGCGCCGCCTCTCGCGCGCTCACCAGCTCTTGATGTCGCTCTTGCTCACGCGGCACGTGTCGGTGTTCCACTGGCTCGCGCCGCCGTGGAGCTTCTCCGACTCGCCCATGTGGTCGGTGACGGCCCGGTACTCCTGGCAGATCTTCGGTTTGTCGTCCTCCTCGTCGTACCCCCCCTTGACGTAGAGGTTCGTGATCGTGACCGTGTCCCCGTAGTTCTGGTTCGCGCCCGCGACCGTCGTCTTGACGCGGTCCACGCGGACGTTGTCGATGACCAGGTTGCGCGGGCCGCCGTTGGCGGTGCAATCGCCGCAGGAGCGCCAGAGCTTCCCGAAGTCGGCGATGTACGAGTTCGTGACGATGGTCGTGGAGCCGCCCTTGGCGTTGTGCTGGAAGATCTTGTCGGCGGAGTGCAGGGCGATCGAGCTGTTGATGCGCATCGTCGCGCCGTCCGCGCTGTTGGTCGCCGCGTCCTCGCAGACGTCCTCCCAGTAGACGTGATCGAGCGTGCAGTCGCCCTTGCAGACGATGCCGTTGCCGCCGGGGAGGCCACCCGCGATGATGAGGTTCTTGACCGTGACGCCGTCCTCGACCTCGAACACCGTCTTCTGGCCCTCTCCGTCGTCGCAGTCCGCGGTGTTGTTCACGCCGATCTTCTGGTTGTTGAAGTCGTAGACGTCCCGCCCGCCGTTGGCCGCGTTCTTCAGCACCGTCGTCTGGGTCCTGATCTCGCCGTCGCCGTTCGTGGGCGTCGGGATCTCCATCGGGATCTCGTCGCCGAGCGGCTCCTCGCCGCCGGTGCCGCCGGTGCCGCTGCTCGTGGTGCTCGCGGCCGTGGTGCTCGCGCTCGTGCTGCCCGAGGTCGTGCTGCTCGCGCTCGTGCTGCTCGCGCTCGTGCTGCCCGAGGTCGTGCTGCTCGAGCTGCCGCCGCCGGTGCCGCTCCCCGCGGTCGTGCTCCCGCCGGTCGCGGCGGTGCTGCTGCTCGAGCTGCTGCCGTCGTCCGGCGTCGCCGCGTCGTCCGAACAGCCGAGCTGGGAAGCGCCGGCGGCGCCGATCACGAGCAGCAAAGTGAAGGCTGACTTCAATCCGAATCTCATCTCGCTACCTCTCGTTCTGGATTCACGATGACGACCCGCGGCCCGGGCTGGCCACTAGGTGGACGCGAAAGCAAACGGCGATCCAGGGTGTGCGGCGGACTTCGGGCGCCGCGCGGGCGTGGGCTGCGGCCGGAGTGTCAACGCGAGGTCGACACCGGTTGACGCTCGCGGTTGACGCGCAGGGGCGCTGGACGGCGATCTTTCGATCGGATCCACGCCGGCCGGTCGGCGCGCGCTCTGCGGCTCAGTAGATCGGATCGTCCTTGCAGCCGAAGATCACCTTGACGGAGCCGGCGCCGGTGATCGCCACCTGCTCGCACGCGGGGCCGTGGAGCTTGATGGTCATCATGTCGGGCCCCGTGTAGCTCCAGCCGTTCGTGCCCGTGGTGTCTTGCATGACCACCTGGTCCCCGACGAACACGCCGACGTGGTCCGGGTTCGGCGGCGGCGCGCTCAGCGGGAACAGGCAGGTAGAGACCTCTCCCGTGATCGTCAGCAGCGACGTCTCGAGCTCGTCCTTCGTGGCCGCGAGGTAGAACTTGGGCGCGAGCGGATCTGGGTCCTGGCGCGGCTCGAGCCCCGCGACGGCGAGGCCGTTGAGCGCCTTGACCTTGCTCTCTTGCGACGCGATCCCGACCACGAACGTATGGAAGCCGGCTGCGGCCGCGTTCGTCACCGCCTGCACGGCGAACTCGTCCGAGTCGCTCTTGGGGCACGACGGGTCTCCGTCCGTCGCGAGCAGGATGTACTTCGGGTCGTCGTTCTGGATCGCCTGCAGGTACTCGACCGCCTTGTTGATGGCGTCGCCTGTCGGCGTGCCGTCCCCCTCGGGGGTCGTGCTCGAGATTGCCTGATTCACCGTGGGCGCGTTGTTGCTCGCGATCGGGATCAGGATATCGCGCGGGAAGCTCTCCTCGGTGCAGGTGCCTGTCCTGTCGCCCTGTGGGAACACCTTCAGGCCCCAGGAGGCCGCCTCGTTCGTCGCCGCGATCACCTCCTGCAAGGCGGGCACGACGATGTCCCATTTCGACGGTGTGCCCTCGTCCCCGCTCGGATCGTCCTGCATCGACGCCGAGCGATCGAGGACGAGCAGGATGCTGGCCGGCTTGCGTTCGACGTCGAAGTTCTGACGCCCGCAGTCCACTTGCTCTCCGCCGGTCGTGGCGCCAGGGGTGAAGTCGCCTCCGGGGTCGCCCCCCGACGCGCCGCCGAAGTCGTCGACTCCGGGGCCGGCGCCGGTGCCCGGATCGCCGCTGCTGCCATCGCTGCTTCTGTCGCTGTCGCTGCTCGTCGCACAGCCCGACAGCGCTGCCAATACCACGACGTGACAAATCAAGGATGCTCTCCGCATGCTGCCTCCCGTGAGCGGACTCCGGGTGACGCCCTCACGGTCGCTCTGCCGGCACCTGCGCTCCCGGGCAGGGGCCAGCAGGCGCGTCAGCGAGTGTCCTGCGTCACCGAAACCGTTTGCTGGATTCCCACGAGGCGCGCGGCGGGCTCAGGGCGCCCGTGCGCTGCTCGCGGTGGAGTTCACGGCAAGGAGCGTGCCCTGGCGCGCAGGGGGCCGAGGGCGCCCTCGTGGCGTGCTGACTGGTATATTCGATGCATCACTCGAGGTCGTCCGCGAAGCTCTCGAGCCAGCCCTCGATGTCCTCGGTCGGGACGACCAGTGGCCGCGAGGTCGGCTCTGCCGTCGGGTAGCCCCCCACCTCGTCCTGGCTGTTCACGAACATGCCGCCGCCGGAAAGGACTTCTGCGACGATGCGCAGATCGACCTCGTCGCGCTCTCTGGGCCGCGCGCCCGCGTGCGCGAGCACCGAGTCCAGGACCGACGCTGCGGGGAGCGCCACGAGGCCCTCGGGCCACACGGGCTTCTCGGGGAGGACGACGATCTGCGGGGAGACGATGGGCGCCGCTTCGCCGAGGGCATCCACGGCGATGTTGTCCTCGAGGTAGGCAGATCCCAGGGAGTTGGTGCCCACCATCGGGAGCCCCGGCGTCGTGTTGGCGCCGTGCCGCATGTAGTTGCCGACGATGCTGACCCTGGGGGGTTCCGGTGTGACGCCCGAGCTCTCCCACTCACGGACGACGGGGCCGAGCCGCATCGCCCACTTGCCGGGGTTGTAGACGACGTTGTTCACGATCGCCCCGGTCGCGAACCCCTTGTACCAGGGGCTTCGCTCGTTGTTGTGGGCGTAGAGATTGCCGACGACGGTGACGTCGGTGCAGTGATCGTGCACGAGAGTGCCCATGGAGTGGGAACCCTTCTCGTGAATCGACTCGGCGAGCCCTTCGGCGATGATGTTGTTGCTGAGGGTGACGCGGCGCGACGTGCCGGTGGGGCCGTCGAAGCGGGGGCCCGAGACCGACAGGTTCTCGTCGACGCCCCAGGCCACCGAGCAGTGGTCGATCACGATATTGTACGCCGAGGCCCCGTCCGTCGTGACGTCGGGCTCGAACCCGGACGCCGGCGCGGCCCCGGCGTCGCCCATGCGGAAGCGGAGGTGCTGGATCCGCACGTCGTGCGTGCTGATCCTCATCCCGCCGCGGATCAGCGTGATGCCCGGCGAGGGCGCTGTCTGGCCGGCGATCGTGACGAACGGCTCGGTGATGTTGAGGCGGGCCTTGTTCAGATCGATGATCCCGCCGATCTCGAACACGATGATGCGCCGCCCCGGCGTCTGGATCGCCTCGAGCAGCGAGCCCGGGCCGTCCGCGTCGAGGGTCGTCACCTTGATGACGTTGCCCACGTCCTCGACGGGTCCCGAGCCACCGGCGCCGCCCGAGCCACCGGCGCCGCCCGAACCGACGGTGGCCGAGCCGCCCGTTCCGTCCGAACCGCCTGAACCGATGGTAACCGAGCCACCGGCGCCGCCCGAGCCACCGGCGCCGCCCGAGCCGATGGTGGTAGAGCCGCCGGGCCCGCTGGCTGAGCCGCTGGTCGCCGTGCCTCCATCGGGATCGGTCGAGCATGCCGCAAGTATCATGAGCATCGCCAGGGCGCCCGCGTCGGACGCTCGGCGAGCGCGGAGGAATCGAATGTGCACTGGTATCTCCGTTGTCGAGGTGGACCCAGCTCCGAGAGGTCCGACTTTGCAGGGGAGCTTCAACGATCGATCTTGCCCACGCCTGCGCCGGCCATCACGATCGCCGGGACATCCGCGCTGCTGTCCACCGTGTAGTGGTAGTAGGTGCTCGGCTCGACGACCGGGCCAGCCTCCTCGATCTCGTGGTTGCAATCGACGAGGGTGTTGTCCCGAGAGACCATGCGGCCAGGGTTGTTGTCCTCGAAGATCACCCGGCCGGGGTTGTTGACGCTGAAGAAGTAGTTACCTTCGGCGACCACCCCGGCGTCCCAGGTGGACGCGATCCCGTAGCTGTTGTCGTTGTAATAGTTGTTGTAGACGTGCACGGGCTCGCCGAATCGGACCCGCGGGTTGCGCTGATCGGAACGATCGAAGAAATTGTGGTGATAGGTGACCCGGAGCCGGCCGATGTCCTGAGAGGCGCCGAGCTCGTCGTGACCGAGGAGGCAGGTCTTCGTGTGGTCGTAGAAGTGGTTCCACGACACGGTGATGAGATCCGAGCCCCGCTTGATGTCGAGCGCGCCGTCGCCCCCGTTCGATAGATCGCAGTGATCGATCCAGATGTGGTGAGAGAACATCTGAATATTGATGAGATCGTCCGAAGCTCCGGTGATCTTGATGTTGCGGATGATGATGTTGTGGACCGCGTCCGGCGGAGGGGAGGTGATGGCGTCGTCCACGGGCAGGCCGATCTTGAGGCCGCCGCCGGTGAGCGTCGCGTCGGCGCCGAGGCCGAGGATCGTCTTGTGGGACGTCACGTCGTGCATGCCGTCGGTGGCGCCGGTGGGCAGCGCGATCGCCCCGGAGACCTGGATGACGTACGGGCCAGGGCGCGCGATGTAATCGAGGAACTCCTCGGTGGTGGTGACCGTGACGACCGGGCCGCCCGCGCCGCCCGTGGTCGTCCTGACGCCATGGCCCTCCACGGACGCGAACCCGTCCGGCCCGTCCCCGAGCACCGGAGGCGCGCCGCCGGCCCCGCCCGGACCGATCGAGGTCGCTCCGCCGCCCTGGCCGCCCGCACCCATGCCAGCGCCCCCGCCGTCGCCGCCCGCGCCCGAGGAGCTGCCGTGGCCGACCGAGGTTGCGCCGTCCTGCCCGCTCGTGCCACCCGGAGCGCCGCCCTGCCCGGCCGCCTCATCGCTCGGCCGGGGCGAGCTCGCTGCGCCGGAGCAGCCGACCAGGAGCGTGCAACCCAGGAGGACCAACGAGAGAACAGCACTCTTCATGAACACATCAGATAAGCAATGACGATGCCGCCCTCTCCAAGCCGCCCGCCGACGGGCATTCGGACCCGCCGGAAGCCGCGCTGTGCTCGCGGCGTCAGGGCGCTTGTCGCAGCGCGCCGTGAGCTCGCCGAGTCAACCTCGGGTTGACGTGCTTGACGGCGCCGACGCACGACATGTCCACCGCGCGTTGACCAGCGACCATCGGCGGGAGCTTCGCCGACGCCTCGTGGACAGCCGCTCACGTCAGCGCCGTCCATCGCGGCCGCTCCCCGCGAAACGCAGCAAGTCAGGTCGGTCTCTCGTGTTCCCGCTCGCGCTGCTGGCGCTCGGCCTGTGCGCGTGCGGCGGCGACGAAGCCGCCCCTCCAGCGGCGGACGGAGCCGGTGGCTCCGGGGGCTCGCCCCCGGCCGGAGTCGGCGTCACGACGGGCAGCGGCGCCACGGCCAGCAGCGGCGCCACGGTCAGCAGCGGCTCCACGGCCGGCAGCGGGCCTGAGAGAGGCCCTCTTCGCCGCGCTGGAGATGCGCCGGCTGCCCGTCCTTGAGGAGGCCCGCGCCCGCGTGCTGTCCTGCCAGGAGCCGGCGACGCTGCAGCGCTGGCTGCTGCGCGCGATGAGCGCGAGCTCCCTCGACGAGGTCTTCGCCGCCTAGCGACGCCCGCGGGAGGACCGCGGGCCCGCGCGGTCGGCGCTCACCCCTTCCAGCCGGGCGGCGGCTTGGCGAAGCCCGTCTCGGCGGGGAACGGGCTGGCGGTCTCGCGCTGGGAGAGCCCGTCGACGTCGATCCCGAGCGCCCGCAGCCCCTCGCGCTGCTCGTACCGGATCACCAGCACGGCCGCGGGCTTCGGCGTCGCCCGTTCGAACTGCGTCGAGGTGATGCGCGACTCGCGCCGCTCGCCGAACGTCGTGCCGAGCCCCTTCGGCGCCGCGGGGGCCGGCACGAAGCCGGGGGCGGGCGGGGGAGCCGAGGGCGACAGCGTCGGCGGGCGAGCCGCGGGCGCCGGCGCAGGCGGGCCGAACGCCTGAGGTGCCGGCGGCGCGCCCAGCGCGCCGGGCGGCGGCCCGCCGAACGGCGGCGGCGAGAAGGGCGGCGGGGGTGGCGGGGGCGGGGGCGCCAGCTCCTCGAACACCGCCACGCCGATGACTCCCACGTTGCGCGGCTTGCCGATCTTCGCGGCATACGATTGCTCGATGCTCCCGAACCGGAACGTCGCGACCTCGCTGT
The DNA here is from genome assembly GCF_051524405.1 of Sorangium sp. So ce119. NCBI lineage: Bacteria > Pseudomonadati > Myxococcota > Polyangiales > Polyangiaceae > Sorangium > Sorangium sp. So ce119. The sequence continues at coordinate 3,718,684 of NZ_CP150310.1, forward strand.
CGCTGATGCGGAATCCGGTGAAATCGAACGAGTCGCGAGGCCTGATCACGAGCCCGCGCAGGTCGAACGAGGCGTCCTTGCCGCTCTGCACGTCGAGCCCATCGACCGACGGCACCACCTCCACGCGCCCGCCGGTCAGGTTCCGCACGCGCAGCGCGTACCGCTGGCCAGACCGCCCCTCGACGTACGTCGTGTCGCGTTGAACGTACTCCCGCGTCGGCGTGAGCGCGCCGCCCTCTTCGACGAGCAGCTCCACCTCGACGATCCCCTTCAGATCCCGCATGCGACTTCCCCTCTCCTCGCGTCGCCCGCCTCCGCGGCGCGACGGCAAACGTCCGGCAGATACGTGAACCTGCGCGCCGCACCCGTGTCAAGGCGACGGCAGGAGATGCCGGCCCGCCGTCGACCTCGATCGCCAGGGGCCGCGCCCCGGCCCGGACCGCGGCGAGGCGCGCGGGCGCGGCCCGGGCGCGCGCTTCCGGGCCGGCGCGCTTCTCCATACCGCCCGGGGGCGCCACGCGCTATCACCGCACCCGCGGGAGGCGCGGGCGGCGCCCGTTCCTCCCGGGTGCACGCATGATCGCCGTGGTCGCAGAGAAGCCCGCCGTCGCCCGCGACATCGCCGCGGTGCTCGGGGCCTCGCGGCGCGGCGAGGGCTTCCTCGAGGGGGGCGGCTACGTCGTCACGTGGGCGGTGGGGCACCTCGTCGCCATCGCCGAGCCGCACCAGATCGACCCCGCCTGGAAGCGCTGGCGCCTCGACCTTCTCCCGATGCTACCGGCGCGCTTTCCGCTCGTCGTCCTCCCCGGGACGCGGGCGCAGTTCGAGATCGTCCGGAAGATCCTTGGCCGGCGCGACGTCCAGCGCGTCGTCTGCGCGACCGACGCAGGCCGCGAGGGCGAGCTCATCTTCCGCTACATCTACGAGGCGGCCGGCTGCACCCGGCCGGTCGACCGGCTCTGGATATCGAGCCTCACCCCTGACGCCATCCGCGACGGGCTCCGCCGGCTGCGCGACGCGCGCAGCTACGACGGCCTCGCCGACGCCGCGCGCGGGCGCAGCCGGGCGGACTGGCTCGTCGGCATGAACCTCTCGCGCGCCTACAGCCTCGCCTTCGACCAGGACCTCTCGGTGGGCCGCGTGCAGACGCCCACGCTGTCCATGGTCGTCGAGCGCGAGCTCGCCATCCGGCGGTTCGTCCCGGAGCCGTACCTCGAGGTCGTCGCGACCTTCTCCCCGTACCGGGACGACGGCGCGGGCGCCGCCGAGTCGTCGTACAAGGGCACGTATTTCCGCGACAGGGATCCCCCCGGCGAGCAGCCCGGCGCCGCGGGCGGCGAGGCGCGCGAGACAGCACCGCTGCGGAGGCGCCTGCCGCCGGACGGCGAGGAGGCGGCGCGCATCGTCGAGCGGGCCCGGCGCGGCGAGGCGCGCATCGAGGCGATCCGGTCCGAGTCCCGCCGCCTCCCGCCGCCGCTGCTCTACGACCTGACCGAGCTCCAGCGGCACGCGAACCGCCTTTACGGCTTCTCCGCGCAGAGGACGCTCGAGGTCGCCCAGGCGCTCTACGAGCGCAGGAAGCTCATCAGCTATCCGCGCACCGACAGCCGTCACCTCTCGACCGAGATCGCCGCGACGCTCGGCGCGGTGGTGCAGGCGGTCGAGGGCTCTTACCGCGGCATGCTCGCCCCGGGGACGGGGATCCGGCCGCTGGGAAAGCGCTTCGTCGACGACGCCAGGGTCGGCGATCACCACGCCATCATCCCCACGGGGGCGCGGTCGTCGCGCGCGGATCTGTCGACCGATGAGCAGAAGATCTTCGATCTCATCTGCCGGCGCCTGCTCTCGGCGTGGCACGAGGATCACGTCACGTCGATCACCACGGTCATCACCGCGATCACGACGCGCGGCCGCGGCGAGGGCGCCGGCGCGCCGATCGTGGACCGCTACCACAGCGCGGGCAGCGTCGTGGAGAAGGTCGGGTGGAAGGTGCTCGACATCGGCTTCGGCAAGCCGCCGGCGAAGCCGCGCAAGAAGGGCGACGCCAGGGAGGACGGGGAGGGGCGCGACGGCGGCGAGGGCGAGGGCGAGCGCGAGCGGGAGACCGCGGATCAGCAGCTCCCGGCGGGCCTCGTGAAGGGGCAGGTGCAGCTCGTGCTCGACGCGCAGGCGCTGGCGAAGAAGACGCGCCCGCCGCCGCGCTTCACCGAGGCGACGCTGCTCACCGCCATGGAGACGGCGGGCAGCAGCCTCGACGAGAAGGAGCTCTCCGAGGCGATGAAGGACTCGGGCCTCGGCACCCCGGCCACGCGGGCCGCGATCATCGAGACGCTCCTGCGGCGCGAGTATCTCGTGCGCAAGGGCAAGCTGCTGCACGCGACGGACAAGGGCGTCGGGCTGATCGAGGTCGTCCACGCGGACGTGAAGAGCCCCGCGATGACGGGCGCCTGGGAGGCGAAGCTCGCCCGCATGGCCCGGGGCGCCGGCGATCTGCCCTCCTTCATGGCAGGCATCGAGTCGTACGTGCGCCACGTGGTCGAGGAGGTGAGCGCCGGGCGTCGTCCGGCGGCGGGCGCCGCGCCCTGGCCCGGAGCCAGGGAGTCTCCATCGCGGGAAGACGGCGAGTCGAGGCGTCCCGGGAACGGGCGTCAACCCGCGCCGGCCGCGCCGGCCGCGCCGCGGGAGCGCGAGGCGCCGCGCGCGACGACGCGCCGCGCGCCGGGCAGCAGCGGGGCGGTCGCGCCGGCCGCCGCGTCGCGCGGCGCTCTTCAGACCGTCGCGGCGGCCGCGGCATCGTCGCCGGCGCGGGCGCAGGCGCGGGCTCGTCCGGCAGCCGTGGTGCCCATGCCGGAGCGATCCGCGCCGGCGGCGCCCCCGCGGGCGCGTGGGGCGGTTGCAGGTTCACCTCCGGCGCGTGGGGTGGACACGGCATCATCGCCGGCGCGCGCCGCGGCCATCGCGCCGTCGCCATCGCGCGCCGCGGCCATCACGCCGTCGCGCGCCGCAGCCACCGCGCCGTCGCCAGCGCGCGCCGCCGCCATCGCCCCCTCCCGGGAGCGCCGGCCGGCGGATCTCCTCGAGCTGCTCCAGCAGTGCTTCGGCTTCCGCGCCTTCCGCCCCTACCAGGAGGCCGTCTGCCGGACGGCGGCCGCGGGGAGCGACGTGCTGCTGGTCATGCCCACCGGCGCCGGCAAATCGCTCTGTTACCAGCTCCCCGGGATCGCCCGCGGCGGCACCACGCTCGTCGTGAGCCCGCTCATCGCCCTCATGGAGGACCAGGCCGCGAAGCTCCGGGCGTGCGGCTTCGCCGCCGAGCGCATCCACTCCGGCCGGAGCCGGGCCGAGTCACGGCAGGCCTGCGTCGATTACCTCGCCGGCGCGCTCGATTTCCTGTTCATCGCCCCCGAGCGGCTCCGCGTGCCCGGCTTCCCCGAGATGCTCGCGCGCCGGAAGCCGGCGCTCGTCGCGGTCGACGAGGCCCATTGCATCTCCAAATGGGGACACGACTTCCGCCCTGATTACCGCATGCTCGGCCAGCGGCTCCCGGCGCTCCGTCCGGCGCCGGTCATCGCGCTCACCGCGACCGCCACGCCGGTCGTGCAGGACGACATCGTCGAGCAGCTCGGGCTCGCGGCCGCGGCGCGCTTCATTCACGGCTTCCGGCGGAGCAACCTGGGTATCGAGATCCTCGAGGTCAGCCCGGGGGAGCGCCTGGCCCGGGTGCGCGCGCTGCTCGGGCGGGAAGGCCGCACGCCCGCCATCGTCTATGCGCCGACCCGGAAAGAGGCGGAGTTGCTCGCCGCCGGCCTGGCCGAGGAGCTGCCTGCCGAGGCGTACCACGCCGGCCTGGCCCCCCAGGTGCGCGACCGGATCCAGGCGGCGTTCCTGGACGGCAGCACCGAGGTCATCGTCGCCACGATCGCCTTCGGCATGGGCATCGACAAGCCCGACGTGCGCACGGTCATCCACGCCGGGCTGCCCGGGAGCGTCGAGGGCTATTATCAGGAGATCGGCCGCGCCGGCCGCGACGGGCTCCCTTCGCGGGCCGTGCTGATGCATTCGTACGTCGACCGGCGAATGCACGAGTTCTTCCACGAGCGCGACTACCCTGAGCCGGCGATCCTGCAGCGGATCGAGGGGGAGCTCTCCGAGGCGCCTCGTCCGCGGGAGGAGATCCTGCGCGATCTCGGGATGGATCCCGAGGTCGCGGACAAGGCGCTGGAGAAGCTCTGGATCCACGGCGGCGCGCGCGTCGACGCCGACGGGGGCGTCGCGCTGGGGGAGCCGGGGTGGCGCGCGCCCTACGAGGCGCAGCGGCGCCACAAGCTCGCCGAGCTCTTGCAGATGGCGCGGTTCACCGAGAGCCACGGCTGCCGCATGCTCCACCTGGTCCGCCATTTCGGCGACCAGGAGGACACCGGCGAGGCGTGCGGCCTGTGCGACGTCTGCGCGCCGGCCGCGTGCGCGGCGCGGGAGTTCCGGGCGCCGAGCCGCGACGAGGCGCAGGCGATCGCGCGCATCCTCGCGGCGCTGCGCGACGGCGGGCAGCCGACGGGGCGGCTCCACCGCGAGGTGTTCGCGGATGGGTCGCTGGAACGGCGCGACTTCGAGCACCTCCTCGGCGGCCTCGTGCGCGCGGGCCTCGTGGAGGTGCGCGACGAGTCGTTCGAGAAGGCGGGCGAGACGATCGCCTACCAGCGCGCGTCGCTCACGCCGCGGGGCCGCCAGGGCGAGGCGCGGGGCGTGAGCGAGATCTCGCTCGCGAAGGCCCCGCCCAAGGTGAAGAAGCGGCAAGGCGCGAAGTCGTCGGACGCGCGGCGGGCGTTCTTCGCGCGCAAGGCGCAGCGGAAGAAGGGCCGATCGCGTTGACCGATCGCGCTCGCGCGGCGCTCAGCGGAAGATGCCGAAATGGCCGAGCACCCACCAGAGCAGGACGAAGATGAGGATGGTGCTGAAGCACCCACCCCCGAGCTTCTTCGCGCCGTAACCTGCCGCAATCCCACGCAGAATCTTGCTCATCGAACGACCTCCGGCCCCGTATCGGGGTGCTCGACGGGCAAAGCAACGGGGGTGCCACGGAGAGGGGGCGTAATCTCGCGGCGGGAACCGATGGTTTCGCTCGCTTGATGATGGGGACGTCGGCGCGCACGCCACAGTGAGGCGTTTCGCACCACTGGAGGCTCGTGGCCGCTGGCGCTTCGGTGGGCCCAGGAGCCGGATCGACGGGGGCTTATCGGCCGAGCTTGGCGATGACGAGGCGCTGGTGGCCGTCGTCTCCAGGGCCGGGGAGGGGGCCCGCGCCCCAGTCGGCGTCGGGGGCTCTCGTCCAGCCCGTGACGAGCGTCTCGCCGGACGGCGAGCTGGCGACGGCGTAGGGGACGGCGTCCTTGCCCAGGAAGCGATGCCAGACGAGCTCCGCGTCAGGGCTGAGCTTCACGACGAAGCCGGAGTCGTCCGCCAGAGGGAGTGGGCCGTTGCCGAGGTCGATCTCCTGCTGAGCGTTTCCGACGACGACGACGTTGTCGAAGGGGTCGAGCGCAAGGCCGCGGGCCATCTGACTATCCGTCCCGCCAAGTGTACGCACCCATCCCACGGTGCCGTTGGCCTCGAACTGCACCACGAAGACGTCCCTGTTGACCGACGTTATTGTGTGTGAACCTATCTGCAGTTCGCCACTGTGATCTCCGGCCAACACAGGCCTTCCCGAGGAATCTACGGCAATGCCCATCACGTCGACACCTGCCGGGCTCGGCCCGATGGGGCGCATCGTCCTGATCCAGTCCGGTACTCCGGACGGCGTGAGTTTCATGACGAAGCTGCCTCGATCCAGCGTGAACCTATCGAGCTCGGCGGTTCCAAGCGTCGAGCCAGCCATGAAGATATTGTTCGAACGATCGGTCGCAATGGCCGCAGCGTTTACTGACGCCCCTGATCTGCCGAGGCGGCGGGCCCAACAGCCCGGCGCAGTCACGAGGCCTGTGGCACCGTCGAGCTTCGCCACGAAGATGTCCGAGTCACCGTCGGGCTGGATGGGCCCGCTGCCGAAGTCGATCGGGCGACTAAAACTTCCCGCCACGATCACATCATCGTTGGCATCGATCGCGACGGCGCTGATCCCGCCGCCCTCCGGGCCCTTGGTCCAGATGCGCTTGCCCGATGCATCGAGCTTCGCGATGAATGGCCCCGCTGGAAGGGGCCCATCGCCGAAGTCGATGCCGCTATCGCTGATACCGCTCAGAATCGGGTTGCCCTTGAAGTCGACGGCGAGCGTCCACGGCTCGTCCGGGTAAGAGTCACCAAACTTCTTGGACCACAGGGGCTCTCCGGTCGGGCTCAGCTTGAGGAGCAGTATATCGGTCGTGCTGGCAGACGAGAGCGTATCGCCGCCGATCGTGATCGTATCCAAGAAGGCGCCGGTCACGAACATGTTGCCGTCGGCATCACTCGCGATGTCCATGAGGTGGACGTCGCCCGTCTGCTTGAATGCGGTCGTCCAGGCGAGGCACTCCAGGCCGTCGCAGTTCTCGTCGTCCGCCGCGTCGCAGCGCTCCACCGCCGGCAGGATCTCTCCCTCGCACACGCCCCAGGTCCCGTCGGCGCTGCAGGTGCGCACGCCTTCCCGGCATATCCCCTCGTTCCAGGTGACCGGCGGGCCGCCGTAGCACGCCTCCGACGCGTCCGGTGTGCAGGGTGTGGGCTCGTCTCCGCCCCCAGCACCCCCAGCACTCCCAGCACCGCCTGCGCCCCCGACACCGCCAGCGCCGCCCAGCGACTGACGATCGGTGAACTCGTCGAGGCCGAGCAGCGCGGCGCACCCGCTGGCGCACAGGATCAGACCGGCGATCGAACCAGGGACGTACGCTCGTGCTTGCATGAGATGTTCTGCGCGCTCGCGATCTGCCGCGGGAGCGGTTGCGCGGACGCCGGAACGGAGGCTATCACGGCGGCAGCGCTGCTGGCGCCGGGTTTCTGCTCGATCGCCATGGCGTATCGCGCGCGCTCGCCCTAACCTCGGGTGCCTCGAGGCGGCGCGCCATAGCCGAGGAACGAGAGCCCTATCCGTGAGGAGAGCCGGCGGATCGCCGCACGCGGAAGCAGGCGGGAGAGCTGGGCCGTCGCCTTGCTCAGCGCGGTCGGGACGGCGACCACGTCGCCCCGATCCGCCGCCGCGATGCCGTAGGCCGCGCAGCTCTCGGCGGTGAGCTCGAACGGCACCTTCCTGCGCGGCACGCCAGGCGCGCCTGTGTCGAAGATCTCCGTGGTCACCGGCCCAGGACACAGCGCCGTCACCGTGACGCCGGTCCCGCCGAGCTCCACGGACAGGCTCTCGGAGATCGAGAGCACGAACGCCTTTGTGGCTCCATACACCGCCTGTCCCGGGGTCGGCTGGAACGCGGCGAGCGACGCGACGTTGAGCACGCGCCCGCCGCCGCGGGCCACCAGGTCGGGGACGATCGCCGCGCAGAGCGCGACGACGCTCTCGCAGTTGAGCCGCACGAGCATCGCCTGCGCTGCCGGGTCGCCGTCCAGAAAGGGCCCGAGCCGCGTCGTTCCCGCGTTGTTGACCAGCCAGGCCGCGCCGCCCAGCGCGCGCGCCCGATCCCGCACGTGCAAGGCCGCGCCCTCCGCGGTGACGTCGAGCTCGAGAGGGTGGATGGGCGCATGCCCGGCGGTGCGCGCTCGTGCGGAGAGCTCCTCCAGGCGGTGCGCCCGCCGGCCGATGGCGAGCACGGGCTGCCCGCGCGCCGAGAGCTGCCGCGCGAGCTCCGCACCGATGCCGGACGAAGCGCCTGTAACGATGGCGAGACCCGAGGTGATCGTCATGGGAGCGATCCCTTTACGCCGCACCGCCACGGATCGCGAGGGGGCCCTCGCGCCCCCATGCATGGACGCTGCGTTGGGGACCCAAGCGTGCTTCGCCGCGTCGCGTAATGCTCGAGGGAACGCCACGAGCGCGTCATCCGGTGCGAACAGACGCCGCGGCGGCGTCTGCATCGCACCGTGTCGCTCCGCGATGCGCGCGCCTACCGCCCACGGCGCAGCGTTTCGGTCGAGGCGGCTCCTGGGGGGGCTCGCCGCGCCGCGATCCCGGAGTACGGCGCGCTGGAGGGCCATCCCCTACATCTGGAGCGAGCGGTTGGCGAGGTGTTCGGAGCTTGCAGACGCCGGCGCGCCCCGGGTAGCCTAGGACCGTGCTCTTGACGTCAGGTGGTAGGGCGCCGCGAACGGCGCCAGGAAACCGTGAGCGATGCTGAGCCGCGAGCGAGCCATGCGTGTTCGAGGACTTGCTCTGGCCGCCGCAGCGGCGCTGTGCGTCGCGCAGCCGGCGCCGGCGCGTGCACAATCGCAGCCATTCGGCCCGGTCACCCTCTATGAGCCCACCATCGACACGCTGCCGGAGGTCGAGGGGACCGGCCTCTGCGCCGCATCGGCCCTGTCCGACAACGTGGATAGGGATTTCTACGTGCCCCTCCCCAGGGACGACCCTGGCGAGCGTCTGGCTTATAACGACAAGGTCAATGCGTTCATCACCAGCAAGAACGGCGATGTCGTGGCAGGGTATCGCGAATACGTCGTTCGGACCGTCCTGGATCTCAGCAACAACAACAGCGACGTTGATGATGATCAGAACCCGATCGAAGAAGGCCCGCTGAGCTACGGCGACTTCACCGGACTGATGTCGACGACGTGCCAGGAGGGCGGGTGCGACTTCCCCTGGAACAGCCACGGCACCAGCCAGCCGTTCGGCTCCAGGCTCCGCGGGTTCTTGCTCGTCCCCGAGGACATCGTGGGTCGAACCGTTCATATCGGTTTCTACGCCGACGATGCGATAAGCCTCACCTTCTGGGACAAGCTCAACGGCGTGAAGCCCGTCATGGTCCGTCCGGCGCGGCTCGGCCTTCCGACATGGCGCCTCACGAACACCGTCATCTTCGAGAAGCCAGGCCTGTACCCGCTCGAGATCCTCTACGTCGAGATCGCCGAGCACGCGGCACTCGAGATGTCCTACTTCGTTGGCGAGTTCGAGGACTTCGAGCTCGGCGCGCGGGTAGAAGGCAGCGAGAGCCTCAAGGCGGCTAACTTTTCCCTCTTCCAACCCGCGCAGTTCTTCCAGACGCTGAGCGGGTCGCCGTCGTTCCCCGATCTCGACCAGTGCCAGCAGTGCAATCGCCAGTTCGCCGGCCAGGCCGGGACCAACGGCTGTCCTGGAAGCTACTATTGCAATGAGGCGGCCCTGTGCGCCCCGTGTGACACCGCACAATTCTGCGGCGAATCCTGCTCGGCCTGCACGGGCGACACGCTGTTCTGCATCAACCTGGAGGGCAGGGCTCAGTGCGGCGAGTGCCGCACCAGCGCCGACTGCCGCGACGGCTTCAGCTGCGACCCCGAGACGCACGAGTGCGAGGAGGAGAACGAGTGCGAGACCGACGCGGACTGCCTGCGCGGCAAGATCTGCGTCGATCACACATGCGTCGTGTGCGACACCGCCGACCGGTGCGCCGGCAACTCGTGCAACTGCTGTCCCAACGGCATCAACGGCACGCAGATGGACTGCGCGGCCGTCGAGCCTGGCGGCGACCCGATGTGCGTCGAGTGCCTCGAGGACGCGCAGTGCCCCGCCGGCAAGCGCTGCCACACGCCGACCGGCCACTGCGTCGACGCCATCCCGGAGAACGCGCAGCCCAACTGCTGCGGCGAGGGCTGCGTCGACTGCGCCCATCCCGAGGATCCGAACGATCCGCAGACGCCGCCGGTGGATTTCTGCCTCCCGGGGCCCATCGGGACGGCGTGCGCCGCGTGCCGCAACGACATGGACTGCGCCGAGGGCCAGTACTGCCTGAGCGGCGAGTGCAAGGAGTGCGTCAAGGACCGGCGCTGCGGGCTGCGGTGCGATAGCTGCGGCGACGACACGCCGTTCTGCTTCGGCCAGTTCGCCGAGACCGCGACCTGCGTGCGCTGCACCTCGGACGAGCAGTGCGCCGGCACGACCTGCAACCCCGAGACGCACGCGTGCGAGCCGGGGTGCATGGCGACCTGCGCCGAGGACACCCCGTTCTGCGACGGCGAGAAGTGCGTCGAGTGCTACGCCGACACCCAGTGTCCCTGCGGCAACACCTGCGATCTCGCGACCAACACGTGCGACATCTCCTGCAAGTCGAACGTCGACTGCCTCGGCAACGAGCACTGCCGCTGGACCGACGAGGCGGACGCCAAGGAGTGCGCGCTCGGCCCGATGCCCGACAACGTCGCGTGCGGCGGCACCCTCGCCGAGATCTGCAGCGTCTCGGTCGTCGGCCAGAAGGGCGGCGACCCGCGGCCCGCCGGGCTGCTCGCCCTCGCGGCGCTGGCCCTGCTCGAAAGAAAGCGCCGGCGGAGCCGCGGAGGTGTCTCGTGAGAAGGCGCTCGTCTCTCCTCGCTCCGCTCCTCGCGCTCCTCGCGCTCTCCCCGCTGCTCGCCGGGAGCCCCGCGCTCGCCGAGGAGGGGCGCTTCGACGCGCAGGTCTTTCGCCCGGCGGCCGCGCCGCGCGACCTCGTGATGGTCCAGAAGTCCGAGGTCATCGGGAACCTCTCCCCGACCGTCGGCCTCTACAGCGACATCGCGGCCGACCCGCTCGTGCTCTTCGTCGCGGGCGACGACACGAAGCAGGCGGTCAACGCCATCACCGGGCGGCTCGAGCTCGCGCTCCTCGCGGGCATCGGCTTCTTCGACGTCTTCGACGTCACGATGACCATGCCGCTCATCCTCTTCCAGGAGGGCGGCAACCTCCGGCGCTTCGGCACCGAGGGCTCGGTCAAGAGCTCCACGGTCGGCGATCTCCGCCTCTCGACGAAGGTCTCGCTCCCGTACCTGAACCGGAAGGAGCAGGTCAAGGAGGGGTTCGGGATGGCGATCGCGGGCAACCTCAACTTCCCCACGGGCGACCAGAACGCGTTCGCCAGCGACGGCGCGCTGAGCGGCGGCGTGACGCTGATCGGCGACTACCGCTTCAACTTCGGGCTGCTCCTCGCGGCGAACGCAGGCATCTGGCTCAGGCCCGACAACCAGTTCGCGGGCGTCCGCGTCGGCGACATGGCGCAGTTCGGCGTGGCCGCCGAGCAGTACGTCGTGCAGCGCTGGGGCCTCTCGGTCATCGGCGAGGTGTACGGCTACCCCTCGCTCACCGGCTACCCCGATGATCCCGGGCAGATCCCCGCGGAGGCGCTCCTCGGCCTGCGCTGGCAGACCAAGCACGGCATCACGATCACCTTCGGCGGCAGCTTCGGCGCGGCCTGCGGCTTCGGCGCGCCGGCGATCCGCTTCTTCAACGTCATCACATGGCAGCCGAAGACCTCGCAGGAGCAGGAGGAGATCAACCGCCTGCAGCAGCGCGACAACGACGATCCGGATCGCGACGGGCTCATCGGCGCGGCGGACCGCTGCCCCGACGTGCCGGGCAGCCCCGAGAACTTCGGCTGTCCGGACCTGGACACCGACGGCGACGGCTTCTTCGATCGCGACGACCAGTGCCCCGACAAGCCCGCCGGCCCGCACGGGAAGAACGGCTGCCCGCTCGCCTTCGTCAAGGGCGACGAGATCGTGATCACCGAGCAGGTCCATTTCGCGACCGACAGGGACATCATCCTCGAGGACTCGAACCCCACGCTCGAGGCCGTCGCGCAGGTGCTGATCGACAACCCGGACATCCGCGAGGTGCGGATCGAGGGCCACACCGACGTGCGCGCGACCGACCTGTACAACATGGCGCTGTCCCAGCGCCGCGTGGCCAGCGTCATGGCGTACCTCATCGCGAAGGGCGTCGACCCGTCGCGGCTCCAGGCGGTCGGCTACGGGCACACGCAGCCCATCTACGACGACACCGGCTGCACCGGGCCGGACGCGCAGCTCTCGCCCGACTGCCAGTTCATGACGTCGAAGAACCGGCGCGTGGTCTTCCGCATCCTGCGCTACGGCCCCGCGGGGGCGAAGCCGCTCACCGGGGCGCCCGAGGGGACCGAGCAGATCCTGCCGTCAGGCGGGGTGCTGCCGCAGAAGTCGCAGGGCACGCTGCCGACCCAGGGCACGTTGCCCGGGCAGGGGGTCCTCAAGCCGAACGTGCTGCCGAGCGGTGGATCCAGCCTTCCGCCGGCCGGTGGCGTGCCGGGCGGGGCGGCTCCGCTGCCCAACCGGCGTGACGCGGGGGGGCTCCCGAGCGGTACGAAGGTTCTGCCGAAATCCGGCACGCCAGGGCCGGCGCCCTCGTCGTCGGGCCAGCCGCCGGCGGCGCCGCCTGCTCCGCAAAAGTAGGAATCCGCGCTCTCGGGCGTTCAGGGCGTGCCGAGTCGCCCGGCTCGTGAGAGGGAATCCGCCGCGCGGCGGACTCCCTCTCACGGAGCCTACGGCCGCCGCCTCATGCGACCAGGGCAACCCGGTGACAGCACCAGGGGAGGCGGAGAGCCTCGAACAAGGTATCCGTGGTTCAGGACCGGTCGCTGCGCGAGATCCCGTGAGCCGTCGCATCGGCTTCGAGGAGACACCGCCGTGCGTCGGGCGCCGGCTGAATCGCCGTTGATCCTCGGTGTCCCGGCAGCGCCGGGACAGAGGCGCTCACTTCTTCGGCGGGGGCTTCACGGGCGCCGCCGGGGTCGAGGGCTTGGCCGACGAGGGCGGGGTGGGAGAGGAGGGCGGCGTAGCCGAGGCGGGCGGGGTGGGGGAGGAAGGCTTGGCCGACGACGCCGGCGAAGGCTTCGACCCGGGCTTGCCAGGCTTGGCCGGAGGGGCCGAGGCGGCGGGCGCGGGGGTCTCCTCGTAAGGCTCGTCGGACGCAGGCTCAGCCGGATCCGCAGGGGGCGCCTCGGGCTCGGCGGGCGCCGCCGAATCGGCGGGCTTGTTCGCCGGATGCAACGTCAGCGGCTTCGCCTCTCCATCCGTGCGGCGGACCCAGATCACCGCGGTGCCGCTCGCGACGCTCGCGTACCGGCCGTCCTCGGTGCGGATCTCCTCGTTGACCGCCTCGATGACCGCATCGCCGCCCACGGCGCACGCGGCCTTGCGGAGCGACTCGAGGCGCTCCGCCTCGGTCCGGGCCTCGGGATCGCTGGCGATGGGCTGGAGGCGATGGTACTCGCGATCGGGGAGCTGGCCCGCCGGCACGACGTGCATGTCGCTGCAGAACTCACCGGAAGGCGTGCGTTTGTCTCGGAAGGCGGTGCTGCAACCGGCGATCAGCGCGGCACCCAGTGCGGCCGCGAGGAGGAGGCGCTGCATGCTGCCTTCTTACCAGCGATGCGACGCACGATGCAAACCCCACGCATCTCGAGCGACGCTGACGCGCAGCGCAGGACCCTCCCGGTGCGACGACCACCACCTTTCCGTCGTCCAGGCGCACCTCCGCTCGGAATGTTCCGATCCCGTGAACGCCTGGCGATATGCTCGCGGCGATGCGGCAGCTCGTACGCCCCTCTCCGCTCGTCCTCCTCGGCGCGGCGCTCGTCACGGTGCTCGCGACCGCGTGCGGCGCGCCCGCGACGCCGCACGCCGCCGCTCCGGACAGCGCCGCCCCCGCCCAGGCGAGCGCCCCGGACGCCGCCGCGTGCCTCGCGGCCGCCACCGCGAAGCGGGAGGGACGCGCCGATGAGCCGCCGCGGCTCGGCGTGAAGCACATCCTCGTCCGCCACGCCGGCGCCGAGCGCGCCGAGGGCGCGACCCGCACGCGCGAGGAGGCATGCCTGCGCGCGATGGAGGCGCGCGACAAGATCCGCGGCGGCGCCGACTTCAGCGAGGTGGTCGCGGCGTACAGCGAGGAGGCGGGCGCGGCGTCGCGCGGCGGCTCCCTCGGCACCATCGAGCGCGCCGACGTCCTGCCGCCGTTCGCGGACGCGGCGTTCGAGCTCGACATCCATCAGCTCAGCGACGTCGTGGAGACGCGCTATGGATTCCACGTGATCTTCAGGACGGAATAGCGCTCCTGCGCGACAGGCCCGCTCCTGTCGGGGCCCTCTTTCCCTCCAGAAACAAGGTGCATGCGTCACCCAGGGTGCGCGCGCCTGTAACAAGGTGCGTGCGTCACGCAGGGCGCGCACCGCGCCTCCCGCGCGAGGGTTGCGTTCCCGGCGGAGGCGCAGCATGAAGCACCCATGCGCGCCCACAAGCTCTTCGCTGCCTTTGCCGTGATGATCGCCTCGCCAGCGCTGCTGATCGCGGCGTGCAAGTCCAGCGACGATCCCGAGGAGGTCGCCCCCGCGCCGGCCGACGTCACCGCGCCTCCCGCGCCGACGCCGCTTCCCGCGGCCACCGGGACCGTGCCGGCCGCGACCCCGACCCCGGCCGCGCCACCCGCGACCGCGAAGGCGTCGCCAGCGCAGCCCGCCGCCGCGGGAGCGAAGGCGGACGCGGGCGCGGGCGCGGCCACGGACGGCGGCGCGCCGACGGACGCGGGCGCGCCGGCGACGCCCGACGCGGGCGCGCTCTCGAGCAAGCTCGCGGCGTGCGCCGCCAAGTGCCAGTCGATCCTCCAGACCTGCCTCACGCCGAAGTTCCCCCCGGACGGCGGTCTGCCCAGGATCGAGAACCCGACGGCGTGCCAGGAGTCGTTCGACTCCTGCCGCACCGCCTGCGCGCCGTAGCGCTCGCTCCGCCTCCCGCGCCGTGGCGCTCGCACCGCCTCCCGCGCCGTAGCGCCCGACCTCGCGCGGCGCAGCGCCAGCGTGGCGCGCGCCTACCGCGGCGCGCCCGCCGTCGCGCCCGGCAGCGTCACCCGGAAGAGCGCGCCGCCGGCCGCCCCGGTCGTCACGGAGATGTCGCCGCGCATCGCCTCGACGAGGTGCTTCGCGATCGAGAGGCCGAGCCCGCTGCCGCCCGACGCGCGGGAGCGCCCCGGATCCACGCGGTAGAACCGCTCGAACACGCGCCCCTGGTGCACCGCGGGGATGCCGTGGCCGTCGTCCTCGATCTCCAGGAGCACGCGCCCGTTCGCGCTCCGCGCGCGCACCACGACGCGCGAGCCGTCCGGCGTGTGCTGGATCGCGTTGTCGACGAGGTTCGTCAGGATCTGGTCCAGCGCGCGCGGATCCGCCGTGACGAGCGTGCCGGGCGCCACGTCGACCTCCACCTCGGTCCCCTTTTCCTGCGCGCGCCCGCGCAGGAGCGCGACAGCCGCCTCGGCCTGCGCCGCGAGGTCGAGCGAACCCTGCGACAGCGGCCGCTCGCGCCCCTCGATGCGCGACAGATCGAGCAGGTCGTTCACGAGCCGGTGCAGCCGCGCCGCGTTGCGCTCGATCACCTCGACGAAGTCCCGCGCCGCCTCCGGGTCGTCGAGCGCGCCGCCGAGGAGCGTCTCGCTGCTCGCGCGGATCGACGCGACCGGCGTGCGGAGCTCGTGCGACGCGTTGGCGATGAAGTTGCGCTGCAGCCCCTCGATCCGCCGCAGCTCCGTCACGTCGAAGAAGACGGCGACGACCCCCGCCGCGCCGCGGCTCTGCGCCGGCAGCGCGAGCGGCGCCGCGTTCACGACGAGGATCCTCCGACCCGGGGGCCCCGCCGCCCCCGGCGTCGCGGGCGCGATCTCGATCTCGCGCGTCGCCGCCGCGCGCGCGAGCGCGACCTCCTCGAGCAGCTCGTGCAGGCCCGCCGAGCGGAGCACCTCGATCGGCGGGCGGCCGACCGCGTCCCCGCGGATGCCGAGGAGCTGCGAGAGCGCCTGGTTCACGAGCGAGATGTCGCCCCGCTCGTCCGTCACGAGCACGCCCTCGCGCATCGACTCGAGCACCGCGCCGAAGCGCTCGCCCTCGCCCCCGAGCTCGCGCCGCGAGCGCTCCAGGCTCTCGGCGAGATCGTCCAGCGCGCCGCCGAGCGCGGCGATCTCGTCGCGCCCCTGCACGCGCGCGCGCCGGCTCAGGTCGCCGCGCATCTCCCGCGCGACGCCGGTGAGGTACACGAGCCGACCGGAGAGCGCGCCCGCCCCGACGAGCGCCGCGCTCACGGCGAGCGCGAGGGCGAGCCACGTGCCCTGCACCACGCGCGCGTGGGCGGCGGACAGGCTGCGATCGATCGCGACCGGCTCGAACGCGAGCCGCACGATCCACGGGCCGTCCGGCCGATCGAGCCGCTGCGCGGCGTAGAGCATCCGCATCTGCGTCGTCCTGCTCACGCGCTCGCTGCGCCCGACGCCGTGGTGCCGCGCGTCGGCGACCTCGTCGCGCGTCGCGTGCGGATCGAGCGCTCCGAGCCGCTCCGGCGCCACCGACGAGTCGCCCCGCACCACGCCCGCCGGATCGATCAGCGTCACGCGCGCGCCGGCGCGCTCCGACAGCGTCGCCGCGAGCGCGGTCGCCTCGGCCGCGAGGTCGCCCGCCCGCGCGACCGACTCGGCGACGAGCGCCGTCCGCACCGCCAGATCGGCCTCCGTGTGCTGCCCGAGCTCCGCTCCGAGCGTCTTCACGACGTAGCCGTCGAACACCACCGCCGCGAGGACCGCGATCCCCACGGCGAACGCGATGAGCTTGCTTCGAATACCCATGTCACCCGCGCGCGCCCGGTGCGCGACGCGCCACATGCGTGCCGCGCCCGGTGCGTGCCGCGCCACGTGCGTGGCGCGCGCCAAGATTCATGATGTTACCTGGTTTTGTCTGCCGCGTGACGACTCGTTGACGTGATGCGGGGAGACGGCTAAACGCCAGCCCCCATGGGACTGACCCGTGACGCGGTCTTCTTCGACGCGCTGGCCGACCATGCGCAGCGGAGCGTCGCCGCGAGCGAGCTCCTCCTGGAGATGCTCGACCGGCTCGACGACGCGCAGGCGTTCGCGAAGAAGATCTCGGACCTCGAGGACGAGGCCGACAAGATCACCCACGGATGCCTGGCGGCGCTGCACCAGACCTGGATCACCCCGCTCGACCGCGAGGAGATCCACGCCCTGATCACCCGCCTCGACGACGTGCTCGACTGCATCGAGGCGGCGAGCGTGCGGCTCGTGCTGTTCGAGATCGACAGCCCGCTCCCCGAGGCGCGGCAGCTCGCGCAGGCCGTGGTCGAGTCGTGCACCGTCATGAGCTCGGCCATCCAGGCGCTCAGGGACATCAAGCGGCAGCCGAACCTCCTCGAGCTCTGCGTCGAGATCAACAAGCTCGAGAACAAGGCGGACGGGCACTACCGCACCGCGCTGGCGGCGCTCTTCAGGAAGGGGAACGACCCGCTCCTCGTGATGAAGTGGCGCGACATCTATGACCTTCTGGAGAACGCGACGGACCGCTGCGAGGACGTCGCGAACATCATTGAAGGCATCGTGCTCGAGCACGCATGACCACCTACATCCTCCTCATCATCGCGATCGCGTTGGTGTTTGATTACATCAACGGCTTTCACGACGCCGCGAACTCGATCGCGACCGTCGTCTCGACGCGCGTCCTGTCGCCGCGCACCGCGGTGCTCTGGGCGGCCGTCTTCAACTTCATCGCGTTCGCCCTGTTCGAGCCCACGGTCGCGCGCAACATCGCGAAGGGCGTCGAGCCGGGGTTCATCACCCCGAACGTCATCCTGGGCGGCCTGCTCGGCGCGATCGTCTGGAACCTGCTCACCTGGTGGTGGGGGCTGCCGTCGTCGTCGTCGCACGCGCTGATGGGCGGCTTCGCGGGGGCGGCGGTGAAGAGCGCTGGGCGCCTGTCGGTGCTCGACGCGACCGTCTTCGGCAAGACGGCGGCCTTCATCCTGGTGTCGCCCCTGCTCGGCGCCATCATCGGCTACTCGCTCATGCGCGCGATCCAGCTGCTCGCGCGCAACTGGACGCCGGGGAAGGTGAGCTCCCGGTTCCGGCGGCTGCAGCTCCTCTCCGCGGCCGCCTACTCGCTCGGGCACGGCGGCAACGACGCGCAGAAGACGATGGGCATCATCACGGCGCTGCTCATCTCCGCGGGCGTGCAGGGGGGCGGCCACGACCCGAAGCCGATGCTCTGGGTCGTGCTCGTCTGCCACGCCGCGATGGGCCTCGGCACGCTCTCCGGCGGCTGGCGCATCGTGAAGACGATGGGCATGAAGATCACGAAGCTCAAGCCGGTGGGCGGCTTCGCGGCCGAGACGGCCGGCGCGGCGACGCTGTTCAGCGCCACGGCGCTCGGCATCCCCGTGAGCACGACGCACACGATCACGGGCGCCATCGTCGGGGTCGGCGGCGCGAGCGGGCGCCTCTCCACGGTCCGCTGGGGCGTCGCCGGCCGCATCGTCTGGGCCTGGATCTTCACGATCCCCGCCTCGGCCATCCTCTCCGCGACCATCTACACCATCGCGCGCCTCCTCAGCGGCCAGCCCTGACCGCGCCGCCGGGCGCGGCGTCGCGTGAGCGAGGCGCCGCCGGGCGCGGCGTCGCGCGAGCGAGCCCGGCGAGCGCCCCCGGCCCGCGGCCAGAGGGCTTACGGAGCGCGCGGCGGGCCCCATAGCGCGCCCATGCGGGTGCTGGTGACGGGGGAGACGGGGTCCCAGGGCGGGGCGATCGCGCGATCTCTGCTCGCGCGCGGGCACCGCGTGCGCGCCCTGAGCCGCAGGCCCGGCGATCCCGCCGCGGCGCGGCTCATCGAGCTCGGGGCCGAGATCGTCCACGGCAGCCTCGACGAGCCCCGCTCGGTCACGCGCGCGGCGGCCGGCGTCGACGCCGTCTTCGTCGCTGGCGCGCCGAGCGAGGGCGGGGCCGACGCCGAGGTGCGGCACGGGCTCGTCGTCGCCGAGGCGGTCAAGGCGGCGGGCGGGGCGCACCTCGTCTACACGTCGGTCGCGGGCGCCGATCGGGGCACGGGCATCCCCCACTTCGAGGGCAAGGCGGCCGTCGAGCGGACCATCGCCGCCCTCGGCGTGCCGTGCACGATCCTCGGGCCCGTCTACCTCATGGAGAGCCTGCTCGCGCCCGCGTCGCTCCACGCCCTCCGGCGCGGCGTGTACGCCGTCCCGCTCCCCGGGGGCTGCCCGCTCCAGCAGCTCGCGACGGACGACATGGCGCGGTTCGCGGCGCTCGTGATCGAGCGCCGGCGCGACTTCCTCGGGCAGCGGATCGAGCTCGCCTCCGACGAGCTCACCGGCGCCGAGGCCACCGCGGCGCTCTCCCGCGTGGCCGGCCGCGAGATCCGCTACGCCGAGGTCCCGCTCGCCGAGGTCCGCGCGCGCAGCGAGGACCTCGCCGCCCTGTTCCGCTGGCTCGCGCGCCGCGGCCACGGCGTCGACCTCGCCGCGCTCCACGCCGCCTACCCGGAGATCGGTTGGCGGCGGTTCGAGGACTGGGCGCGCGAGCACCTCGCGGGCGCGCTGACCCGCGCGGTCGCCTGAGCCGGCGCGCCCGAGCCGGCGCGGCTCAGCCGGCCGGCGTGGGCGCGCGGCTCGGCCGGGCGCCCCCGAGGCTGATGAAGTGGTCGAGGATCCAGGTCTTGAAGCGCTGCAGGTCGAGCCGGTCGAGCAGCGGCAGGAACGCGCGCTCGACGCCGTCCTCGCGCCGGATGGAGGCGAAATCCAGCACGCCGACGTCGTTCGCGGCGAGCACGTACGGCATCACCTCGGTGCGCCCCTCGTCGAACGCCGACAGGAGCAGCGACCCCTTCAGGAAGGCGGCCGACACGTCGAGGAACGCGGGGCGGATGCCGCGGATGTACCGGCTGAACGGCTCGGCGATCACGCGCTTGTCCGGCGCGTCGCGGAGCCCGGCGCCCTCGAGCTGGTGCTTCAGGAACTCGCTCGCCGACATGCCGGGGTGCTCCTTGCGGCGGCGCTCGGCCTCGTAGCCCTCGGCCACGATCACGAGCGCGTAGTCGGCGCGCCCGAGGCCCTCGGCGAGCTCGGCCAGCACGTCCTGGGGGAAGCGGAAGAAGGGGAGCACGATGAGGTGCGCCCGCGCCGCCACCGCGCAGTGCAGCGCGTGCCGCCCGCTGCGGTTGCCCATCATCTCGAGGATGTAGATGCGCTTGTGCGTGTACGCGTCCTCGTAGAGCCCGCGCGCGATGGTCGCGCCCGTCTCCACGCCGGACAGGAAGCCGATCGCGCGATCGCCCTCCAGGTCGTTGTCGATGGAGACGTTGACGAAGCCGGCCTGCGGGCGCACCTCGAACTCCTGGAGCCACGCCTTGATGCCCTCGAACGTGCCGTTGCCGCCGACGCAGATGAGGTGCGTGAACCCCTGCTCCTTGAACTTCGCGGCGGCCTGCTTGCGCTTCTCGCGCTCGAGGAACCCGGTGTATCGCTCGGTCCGGAAATCGCTGCCGGCGTCGAGCACGCGGCGCCCCATCGAGCGCGCCGGGATGCCCTGCGCGAGCAGGGCGTAGCGCTGGCGGCGGCTCATGATGAGGCGCTCGAATTGCGGCTGGGCGCGCGCGTCCGCGGTCAGGGAGCGGAAGCCCTCGGTCGCGGCCCACACCTCGTAGCCTCGCCGCGCCGCCTCCTCGGTCAGCGCGACAGCGACCGAGGAGTAGCCGGGGGCATTGCCGCCGTCGAAGACGAGCAGCAGGCGCTTGTCCGATGCCGGAAGGGTGTCGGGACGTCCGAACTCGACGATGCTGGTCATGGCGCCGGCCTTCTACCATGCGGCGCCGCGGGTGGCCGAGCGATTGTCACGCGTTCGATGCGGTCGCCCGACGACGCCGGGCGTCGAGCGACCGTGCCGCGCCGCGCGGCGTTGAACGACGGCGCCGCGCAGCGAGGTGGCGGTCGACGACGGCGCCGCGCAGCGACGCGGCGGTCGACGACGGCGCCGCGCAGCGACGCGGTGGTCGACGACGGCGCCGCGCAGCGACGCGGTGGTCGACGACGGCGCCGCGCAGAGACGCGGCGACGCCGCGTCGATCAGCCCGTGTTCCGCATGCCGGCGGCGATGCCGTTCAGCGTGAGCAGCAGCGATCGATCGCACCCGGAGTCGCCGCCGCGGCTCGCCCGCAGGAGCTCGACTTGCAAGAATGAAAGGGGGTCGACGTAGGGGTTGCGCAGCGAGATGGACCGCTGGAGCGTCGGGTTGCCCTCGAGCAGCCGCCGGTTGCCCGTGAGCCGCTTGAGCCACGAGCGCGTCCGCCGGTACTCCGCGATGATCCGCGGCGCGACCGCCTTGCGCGCGGCGGCCGGCGCGAGCTCGGCGTAGTCCGCGAAGATCGTCATGTCGGCCTTCGCGAGCACCATCTCCACGTTGTCGATGACCGCACGGAAGAACGGCCACGACGCCATCATCTCCTTCAGCAGCTCCGCGCCCTCGGGGCGCTGGCCCATCGCCTCGAGCCCGCTGCCGACGCCGTACCAGCCCGGGAGGATCGCCCGGTTCTGGGTCCACGCGAAGACCCACGGGATCGCGCGCAGCGACTCCAGGCCGCCCGCGCGCCGCTTGCTCGGGCGCGAGCCGAGCGGCAGCCGCGCGATCTCGTCGATCGGGGTCACCGCCGTGAAGAACTCCACGAACCTGGGCTCCTCCCAGACGAGCTCCCGGTAGACGCGCCGCCCCGTCTCCGCGAGCTCGTCGAACGCCGCGGCGAAGCGCAGCTCGGACGCGGCCGGCGGCCGGGGCTGCGCGCCGAGCGTGTGGAGGACGACGCCGCTCAGCATGAGCTCCAGCGTGCGCATCGCGAGCTCGGGGCGGGCGTACTTGTGGTCGAGCGCCTCGCCCTGCTCCGTCGCCTTGTAGCGGCCGCCGACGCTGCCGGCCGGCAGCGCGAGCAGCGCCTGGTGCGCCGGGCCGCCGCCGCGCGCCACCGACTCGCCGCGGCCGTGGAAGACGCGCAGCGGCAGCTCCGCCTCCGCCGCGATCTTCGGCAGCGTCTCCTGCACGCGCCGGAGCGCCGCGCTCGCCGCGAGCAGGCCGACCTCCTTGCCGGAGTCGCTGTAGCCGATCATCACCTCCTGCACGCCGCGCGCGAGGACGTGCGGGCGGTACTGCGGGTGCGCGAGCAGCGCGCGCAGGATCCGCGCGCTGTCGTTCAGCGCGCCGAGCGACTCGAACAGCGGGACCACGTCGATGCGCGCGCACGATCGCGCCTCGTCCCAGAGCCCGGCGGCCCTCGCGCACTCGAGCGCGGCGAGGATGTCGTTCTCGCTCTGCGTCATCGACAGCACCAGCGTGCGGCACGCCGACTCGCCGCTGTCGCGCTGCGCGGCGGCGATGCGCTGGAGCGCCTCGAACACGCGGCGCGCCTCCGGCCCCATCTGCGCCGGCTCGACGCGGCCCGCGGCGACCTCGGCCGCCGCGGCGCGCGCGTCCTCGGCGGGGGCGCGCATCTCGAGCTCCGCGAGCGCGAACCCGAGCGCGCGCACCTGCGAGAGCAGCGCGCGGGCGCGCCGCTCGCCCGACCGCGCGCTGCCCGCGGCGCGGAGGCTGTCGGCGACCAGCGCGAGGTCGCGCTCGAGCTCCGCGGGCTCGCGGTACGGAACCGCGTGCGTCGGCTCCTCGGGGCGCACGAACGCGCGCCCCTCGAGCGCGGGGCCCTGCCCGTAGCGCGCGCGGGCCTCGGCGCGGCCGTGCTCGGCGTGCTCGAGCGTCGCGGTGAGGCGCGCCTCGATGAAGCGCAGCTTGCGGCGCCACGGCTCGCCCTCGGTGCGCGGGCCGAAGTGCGCGGCCACCTCGGGCATCGCGGCGGCGTCCTCCTCGATCGAGGCGAGCAGCCACGGCGGCGGCGTGACGTGCCGCAGCGACTGCGAGAGCGCGCCGCCGAGCTCGCGCGCCGCGCGGATGAGCCGGCGCAGACCCCGGATGCGGTAGGCGAACAGCGCGTCCTCGAGGACGGCGGGCACGACGAGCGGGTTGCCGTCCATGTCGGCGCCCACCCACGAGTGGATCCGGAGCGGCACGAACTCGGCGTCGAGCGGCTCGCCGTACGCGGCCTCGAACGCGCGCCCGATCGCGGCGGGGAGCTCGGGGAGCAGGTCCCAGAGGATCTCCTCGATGTACCAGGCGACGTTCTTCACCTCGTCGCCGACCGTGGGGCGATCGCGCCGGACCTCGTCGGTCTGCCAGAGCGCGGTGATCTCCTCGCGGATCTCGGCGAGCTTGCGCGCGGACTCCTCCGGCGTGAGGTGGCAGCGGTCGCGCTCCTCGAGGTTCTTCGCGATGCGGTAGAGCTTCTCGAGGACGGTGCGCCGCGCGGCCTCGGTCGGGTGCGCGGTGAGGGTGAGCGTCACGTCGAGCGACCGGAGCGCGGCGCGCACGCGCTCGGCGGGCACGCCGGCGTCCTTGAGCGTGCGCATCGCGGCCTCGAGCGAGCCGCGCTGCGGGCGCGCGCCGGGGTCGGTCAGGTACGCGCGCGCCCGGCGGATGCGGTGGTGCTGCTCCGCGAGGTTGACGAGGCGGAAGTAGACGGTGAACGCCCGGATGACGGGCTCGATACGATCGTGCGGCAGGCTCGCGAGCAGCTTGGTGAGCTCCGCGGCCGCGTGCGCGCGCCCGTCGCTGGGACCGCGACGGCGGCGGATGGCGAGCGTGCGGATGCGCTCCTCGATGGCGAAGAGCTCTTCCCCCTCCTGCTCGATCAGCACTTCACCGAGCAGGCGGCCAAGCAGGCGGACTTCTTTGCGAAGAGGTCGATCGACCTCACGTCGACGCGGCGGCATGGGCGCGAGCCTAGCGCGACGCGGCGTGAAACGGACCACCGAGTGTGGCCCGGGCGGACGGTCTGGCTGCCCCCGGGTGACCCCCGGGGGAGGGGCGCGGGCGGGCGGCGGTCGCGACCGACCCTCAGCCGAAAGATTTCACGTGAAGCTGTAACCGATGAATTTTGTTGACTGTTTGCGATCGCTTCGCCGCTTCGTCGCCCGGGTCGACGAGCACCGGCGGTGGGCCCCTGGGGGGGGCGGGTGCCGGGCGCCCGGGGTCCCCGGCGGCGCCCTGGTGGTCGCGGGTAGGCGCGAGCCCGCGCCCGGGCCGCCCTTTCGAAGCGCCGTCGAGGTCGTGTAGCCTCGAGCGGATGGCCGAGGACGTCTTCGGGATCGTCGGTACGACCCAGGGGGCGTTCACGGTGGAGCGGGTCGTCGCCGAGGGGGGGTTCGGCGTCGTGTACCGGGCTCACCACGAGGCGTTCCGGGCGCCGGTCGCGCTGAAATGCCTCAAGGTCCCGGGGACGTTGCCCGAGCAGCTCCGCGCGCAGTTCCTGGAGAAGTTCCGCGAGGAGGCGGAGCTCCTGTTCCGCCTCTCGGCCGCGATCCCGGCAGTCGTCCGGCCGCTGCACCACGACGTGATCTCGGCGGCGACCGGGGTCTTCGTGCCGTTCATCGCGCTGGAGTGGCTCGAGGGCGGCACGCTCGCGAGCCACATCGCCGCCCGCGCGGCGCAGCGGCAGCCGCCGCTGCCGCCGGTCGAGGCGATCCGGCTGCTCACGCCGGTGGCGCGGGCGCTCGAGGCGGCGCACCACTTCCCGGGGCCGAGCGGCCCCACGTGCGTCGTGCACCGCGACCTCAAGCCGGCGAACATCTTCCTCGCCCAGATCCACGGCGCGGAGGTCGTGAAGATCCTCGACTTCGGGATCGCCCGCGCCCGCGACGCCGCGACGGTCATGGCCGGACAGACCGCCACCACGTCGGGCGGCCTGTCGACGGCGTTCACGCCCGCGTACGGCGCGCCCGAGCAGTGGGCGCCGAAGCGCTTCGGCAAGACCGGCCCCTGGACGGACGTCTGGGGGCTCGCTGTCACCGTGGTCGAGGCGCTCGCCGGCCGCGAGATCATCGCCGGTGACCACGTCGCGATGATGGGGACGGTGCTCGACGAGAAGCGCCGTCCGACGCCGAGGAGCGAGGGCGTGCTCGTGCCCGAGGCGCTCGAGGGCGTCTTCCGGCGGGCGCTCGCGGTCGATCCGCGCGATCGCTACCGCGACGTCGGGGCGTTCTGGGACGAGGTCGAGCAGGCGCTCGGGCTGCCGCGGAGCGCGCCGCCGATCGCGCTGCCCGGTCGCTCCCAGGCGCCGCCCGCCGCCCGCGCCTCGGTGTCGCCCGCGGCGCCGAGGTCGACGCGCGCGCTGGATCTGCCGGGCCCGGGCCTGACGGCGCAGGCCGCGTTCGCGGACATGGCCACGCAGGAGATCGATCTGCCCGAGCGCGGCGCCCTGCCGGAGCGCGGCGCCGGTCGCCTTCCTCCGTCGCCGCACGGCGCCTCGCCCCACGGGCTCCCGCGCGGCCTCCCGTCGCACAGCCTGCCCACCGAGCCGGTCGTGCCGCTCGCGCTCGACTGGTCTCCGCCGGCGCCCGCGCCCTTCGCG
Organism: Sorangium sp. So ce119; assembly: GCF_051524405.1. Lineage (NCBI taxonomy): Bacteria > Pseudomonadati > Myxococcota > Polyangiales > Polyangiaceae > Sorangium > Sorangium sp. So ce119. The sequence continues at coordinate 3,743,850 of NZ_CP150310.1, forward strand.
AGGCCGTCCCACGCGCCGTCGAGGATGCCGCCGCCGTTGATGGATCGCGCGCCCGCGCGCCAGAGCCTGAGCACGGCGGAGCTCATGGAGATGTTCGCCTTGCCGGTGCGGCTCGCGGGCGCGGGCGTCCTCATCACGCTCGTGGATCTCGGGGCCGCGTCGCTGCTCTTCGAGGGGCAGCGCGTCGAGGTGGGGCCGTTCAAGCTCCTCTATCTCGCGGTGGGGCTCGTGGTCCTCGGGATCGGGATCGCGGTGTTCCGGCTGTTCGCGTCGGATCGCTAGCGCGGCGCATGGCGGTGAGATCGCAGGACCTCGGCGACGCGCGGTGGGACGATGTGCGCCTCTTCCTGGCCGTCCACCGGCACGGGAGCCTGGGTCAGGCGGGCGCGCGGCTCGGCCTCGACACCTCGACGGTGAGCCGCCGCCTGACGGCGCTCGAGGCGTCCCTCGGCGCGCGCCTCTTCGATCGGACGCGCGAGGGCCTCGTCCCCACGCGCATCGCCGAGCTCGTGCTGCCCGCGGCCGAGGCGATGGAAGCGGCGCACCGGCGCCTCGCGCGCGACGCCACGGGCGCGGAGTCGGACGCGGAGGGCGTCGTCCGCGTGAGCACCGCGCCGGGGTTCGCGGATGTGTTCGTCGCGCCCGCGCTGGTGCGCCTCCGCGCGCGCCACCCCCGGATCCGGATCGAGCTGGACGCGTCCGTGCGCGTGCTCGATCTCACCCGGCACGAGGCGGACATCGCGCTGCGCTCGGTCCGTCCGGAGGGCGCCGACCTTGTCGTGACGAAGCTCGCCTCGGCCCGCTGGGTCGCCGCGGCCTCCAGGGAGCTCGTGAAGGACGCCGGCCGCGTCGCGTCGTGGGACGCCCTGCCGTGGATCGCGTGGGACCGCGATCTCGGCAGCTTCCCGGCCGCGCGCTGGCTCGCGCGCCACGCGCCCGGGGCGGACATCGCGCTGCGCACGAGCTTCTTCCTGTCCCAGCTCACCGCGGCGGAGACCGGGCTCGGCGCCTTGCTGGTCCCGGAGCCGTACATGCACGTGCGCGGGCTCGCGCCGCTGCGGTACGCGGCCGCGCTCGAGGCGAGCGCGGCGGACTGGCCGACGGACGATCTCTGGCTCGTCGGTCACCGCGCGCTGCGCGACGTCCCCCGCGTGTCCGCGGTGTGGGATTTCCTGATCGAGGAGCTCAGGTCGCGGTGAGCCGGGCGCCTCGCGGCGGCGCTGCTTGCGGGAAGAAGAACTGGAACCACAGAGGCACAGAGGGCACAGAGGGAAGAAAAGAGAGATGATTGTTTGAACTTTCTTCTCTCTCCTCTGTGCCCTCTGTGCCTCTGTGGTTTTTTCTCTCGTGACCCCAGCGGCGAGCCTGGGGGGACGCGGCGCTACGGCTCCTTGCGCACGCCGGTCGATCCGTAGCCGCCCGTGCCGCGCGCGGTCGGCGCGAGCTCGTCGACCAGGACCACGTCGGCGAGGGCGACGGGGCAGATCACGAGCTGGGCGATCCGGTCGCCCCGGCGCACGGTGAACGGCGCCGCGCCGAGGTTGATCAGGACGACCTTGATCTCCCCGCGGTAATCCGGGTCGATCGTCCCCGGGGTGTTCAGCACGGTGACGCCGTGGCGGAGCGCGAGCCCCGAGCGCGGGCGCACCTGCCCCTCGTGGCCGTCGGGGAGGGCGACCGCGTAGCCCGTGGGAATGAGCTTCCGCTCGCCCGGATCGAGCGTCACCGGCTCGGCGACGGCGGCGCAGAGATCGAGCCCGACGGCTCCCTCGGACTGGTAGGCGGGCGGCGGGACCTCGATGGACCCGACGCGAAGAAAAGGGACCTGGACGCGCACGCGCCGGAGCCTAGCCCGTCACGGGCGCGGCAGCACCGCCTCGAGGGGCGCACCCCGGAGCGCCTCGAACGCCGAGTCCGACCACGCCCGCGCCCGATCCGAGAAGCCAGCCTCCACCGCGTGCCGCAGCAGCTCGATGGCCCGCTCCGCGTTTCCGTCCTTGGCGCTCGCGCGCGCGGCGCCGTAGGCGTCCTCGCTCAGGCCCGCGCGGCGGAAGATCGCCTCGTAGAGCCGCGCCGACCAGTCGAAGGCGCCGTGCTCGAACGCGATCTCGGCCATCCTCCGGGCGTCTTCCTCCGAGAGCTGCTCGACGATGTCGAGCGCGACGGCCGCGGCCCGCGGCACCTCGCGCAGCTCGACGAGCACCCGGATCAGCGGGCCTGCGACCTCCTTCCGGTCGTCGCCGGCCTCGCGGGCGGCCTCGAGCACCTTGCGCGCCTGCTTCAGCTCGCCGAGCGCGAGGTGCACCGCGCCGACCAGCGCCGGGTCCGGGTCGCCGTGCTTGCGCGCCTGGGCGATCGCTTCCCCCGCGCGCTTCGTGTCGCCGAGGAGCAGGTGCGACCACCCGATGAGCTCGTGCGCCTCCCGGAGCGCGCGCTTCGGCGGCGCCGGGGACTGCGCGAGCACCTCGTTGGCCAGGGCCATCGCCTCGTCCGTCCGCTCTTCCTCCACGGCCCGCCGCGCCCGCTGGAGCAGCACCGCCGTCTCGGGCGGCACCGGCTCCTCCTGGAGCGCGGCGCGCCGGCGGTTCATCGCGGGCGACGGCGCCTCCGGCTCGCTGCGGAACCGCTGCAGGCTCTGGAACGCGGACATGACGAGGATGAAGGAGAAGAAGAAGAACCCGGCGCGCAGGAACAGGATCGCGAGGATCACGGCGGACACGCCCGAGATCGCCGCCGTGAGCCGGGCGCGCCGCGGCCCGAGCGCGTGCTCGAGGACGTGGCCGCCGTCGAACGGGAGCACGGGGATGAGGTTGAGGATGCCCCAGACCACGTTGACCTGGATGAGCATGTCCATCCCGCGGAGCAGCATGGGCGGGAGGGAGTAGAGCGCCGGGACGTAACGGAGCAGGAGGTGCAGGACGCCGGCGACGAGGAAGCCGGCGAAGGGGCCGGCCAGGCTGATCAGCACGTGCTGGAGCCGGCCGAGGGGAAGGAGCGACCGCCATGTCGTGGTCCCGCCCATGAAATGCAGCGTGATTTCCGGCTCGACCCGGTGGCGCTTGATGGCGAGCGCGTGACCGAACTCGTGCATCAGGACCGACAGGAAGACCACGAGGATCCACACCAGGAAGAGCTGGTACTGTCCTCCGGCCACGATCCCGTACCCGAGCAGCGCGGCGGAGAGCCAGAAGCCGAGCTGGACGTCGACGGAGACTCCAAACAGACGGAAGCTCATGCGCATGTCATAAGGCCTGCGGGCCGTCTGCTCAATGATTGCCGTGCGGACGCAGCCTGCCCTAGAGTGCGCCGCGCGACCCTTCCGCGGCCGCGCGCGCCTCCCCGGCGCCTGCGGCGGCGTTCCGGGTGGGTCGGCGGAGCGAGCATGGGCAGGGAGATCCGGGTCAGGAGATGGGCGCTCGCCGGGCTGGCCGCGGCGGGCATCGCGTGCGGCGCCGCGCCGCCGCCCGGGCCGCCCCCCGCCGAGGCGCCCGCGGGCCCGCCGCCCGGGGCCGAGCCTGCCGGGGCCAGCGTTCCGGAGGCCGCCGCGCCGCCGGCGCCCGCCGGGGCTTCTTCTGCCGGGGTGCGCGGGCCGGACGACGGCGCGCCGCCGGCGTTCACGGTGCCGCCCAACACGGCGGTGCTCCACATCGGCGACTCGTTCGCGCTCGCGGGCTTCGCGCAGGCGCTGAAGCCGCGGATGCAGGCGCTCCGTGTGCGCTATGCGGTGAAGGCGGAGACCAGCTCCTACACGGTGACGTGGGCCTCCAGGATGGAGCTCCTTGTCGCGAACTACCAGCCGGACCTCGTGATCATCAGCCTGGGCGCGAACGAGGTCGAGAACGTCAACCCGCCGGCGCACGCCGGGGCGGTCCGGCGCATCGTCAAGGCGATCGGCGACCGCCCGTGCGTGTGGGTCTCGCCTCCGCTCTGGCGCAAGGACACCGGCATCATCGACGTGATCCGGACGAACTCGGCCCCGTGCCGCTTCTTCGACTCCGACGCGCTCGTGCCCGGCCCGCTCCCTCGCAAGAAGGACAAGATCCACCCGAACGAGGAGGGCGGCGCGCGCTGGGCCGACGCGTTCTGGGGCTGGCTCACGGCGGAGCACCTTCCCCCTGGCGAGGACCAGGGCGACCTCGCGCCGAAGCGCAGCCCCTGGGCGCTCAGGCCGCCCCCGCCGGAGGAGCACCGCTCCAGGGCGCAGCCGCTGGAGGGGACGCTCCAGCCGGGCGAGCCGGTCAGCGTAGGGCAGACCGAAAAGCCCTGAGCCGCGGGGCGCGCGCTACGCCGGCGGCGACGTCGCGACCCCCGCGCCGCGGTGGACCAGACCCGGGTCGTGGCCGAGCGCGCCAGCGATCGCGGCGCGGACGTCGCGCATGAGGCGGTTGCGGCCGCCGGCGCCGTAGGGAGCCGGATCGATCGGCGGCATGATCGTGACCACCACCCGATGGTGCTCCTGCACCACGAAGTCCTTCGCCCGCAGCACGTGGCGCGTGCCGTCGATCGCGACCGGGAGGATCGGCGTGTTCGTCTCGATCGCCATCCGGAAGCCGCCGCTCTTGAACGGCAGGAGCGCGCCGGTCTTGCTGCGCGTGCCCTCCGGGGCGATCCAGACCCGGGTGCCGTCCTGCAGCATCGAGGCGCCGACCTGCAGGCTCGCGCTGGCCTGGACGTGATTGCCCCGGTTGATCCGGATGAACCCGGCCGCCTTCATGGCCTGGCCGAAGACCGGCACGCTGAACAGCTCCTTCTTGGCGATCATCCGGAGGCGCCCGGGGATCGCGCGGAACACGACCGGGATGTCGAACAGGCTCTGGTGGTTCGACATCACCACGAACGGCCGCGTGCCCGCGGCGTGCTCGCGCCCGCGCACCACGAGATCGACGTCGGCGTCCTCGAGGACCTTGCGCGCCCACCAGTCCAGCCGCTCGTCGCAGCGCTCGAGGGTCACCCGGCCCCTCAGCGCGTCCACCACGGTCGGAAAGCAGATCCGGGCGGTGTCGAAGATTCCCATGAAGGTCGTCTGAAGGCTCATCGCTCTCGTTCCGCTTGAGGTGAGGGGGTCGCGTGGTGCGCTCGCGCCCGCGGGCAGAGCTCGCCGGGCACGGCGGACGAGCAGCCCTCCGGGGAGCGCCGGGCTCATCCAGGTCAGGAACGCGTGGAGTATACCACTCACCCCCCGGCTGTGGTGCCGGTCACGGTCACTACCACGCGGCGGACGTGGGGAGAACTACGATGCTCCCAGACGTACAGGGCTTGCCATGTCCCGAGCGCGAGGCGGCCGCCGGAGATGGGGATCACCTCGCTCGATCGGGTGACGGCGCTCCGGAGGTGGCCGGGCATGTCGTCGGGGCCCTCGTCGTCGTGCTCGTAGTCGCGGCCCTCCGGGGCGAGGCGCGACATCCAGCGCTCCAGATCGCGGAGCACGGCGGGATCGGCGTTTTCCTGGATGACGAGGCTCGCCGAGGTGTGCTGGAGGAACACGGCGCAGAGCCCGACATCGACGCCGGCCCCGGCGACGACGCGCGCGACCTCGCGCGTGATGTCCACGAAACCTCGGCCGCTCGTGCGGACCTCGAGCGTGCGCTGGACGATGGTGGTCACCTCGCCATCTTAGCCGCCTTCGACGCGGGCGCCGCGCGCCACGTCGACGATCAGCCCCCAGCTCGTCCACCGCTGGAACCAGGCGCCGACGCTAGCAGCAAGCGCCGCGCTCGCCGTCTCGCCAGCGCCCGCGGCGGCCTCGTCGACGCCCGCGGCCTCGTCGGCGCCCGCGGCCTCGTCGGCGCCCGCGGCCCTGCCGATGCCGGCCGCCACCTCCTCGCACGCCGGCACGAGCGGCACGCCCCGCCCGAGCGCCTCGAGCAGCGCGAACGCCGGCGGATCGAGCTCCTCGCAGCGGATCGTGAGATCGGCGGCGCTGCGGAAGACGGCGAGGTGGACGCGGCGCGGCGCGGGCAGCGCGGGCGACCTCCCCTCCCGGAGCTCGCGGCGGAGGAGGTGCGCCGGGTAGCGGAGCTCCATCAGCGCGAGCAGCGGATGGAGGACGATCCGGGCCGTGGACCAGCCCTCCTCGGGCATGCCGGTCACCTTCGCGGGATCGATCGGCGGGGGCGAGGCGCCGTCGAACAGGTCGACGAGGGCGTGCTCGTACCGCGCGACGTCGCGCGCGAGCTCCCGGAGCGCGGGGGGGAACCCATCGTAAGCGCTGGCAAAATCGACGATCTCTGCCCCGAGATCGCGCAGGGTGAAGCTCGCGGGGGGGTGCGCCGCGAGGTACGCCCTGGCGAACGCGTCGAAGCCGTCGTCGCCGAGGACGTGCGCGAGCGCCGGGTAGTCCTCGCGCAGCGCGCCGACGTGGCGCAGCCAGAACTGCCGGCGGTAGATGTCGGCCTGCTCGGCGGGCGTGAGCCGCTCGCTGCCCGCGACGCGCTCGCGGCACCGGCCGGCGAGCTCGACGTCGTCCGGCAGCGGCGAGGGGGACGTGAACATGCGGGAGAGCTCGCCCATCAGCGCGACGAGCTCGGCGGGGGGCGCTGGGTCAGGCGGCGCGCGCACGCGCGACCTCCTCCCGGATCGACCGCGCCTTCTCCGCCTCGGCGGCGAGGACCTCGAACGCCGGGAGGTCGTCGTCCCACTCGATCAGCGTCGAGACGTCGCCGGTGTGGCCGACCGCGCGCCGGTACAGCGCCCACACGGCGTCGGCCACGCGATCGCTGTGGGTGTCGAGGATGTACTTGCCGTGATGCGTGTGACCGGCGAGGTGGAACTGCACGATCCGGTGGTGCGGCACCCCGTCGATGTACGCGCCCGGGTCGAAGCCGTGGTTGTACGAGGAGACGAAGACGTTGTTGACGTCGAGCAGGATGCCGCAGTCGGCCTCCTCCGCGACCGCCGAGAGGAACTCCCACTCGGTCATCCGGCTCGCGGTGAAGGTCAGGTAGCTCGACACGTTCTCCAGGGCGAGGCGCACCTCGAGGAAGTCCTGCACCGCGCGGGCCCGCGCGGCGACGTGCCGCACGGCCTCCTCCGTGTACGGCAGCGGGAGCAGGTCGTGCAGGTTGACCCCGTGGGCGCCGGTCCAGCAGAGGTGATCGCTCACCCAGGGGGATCGCACCTTGCCGAGGAGCGCCTTGAGCCGGCGGAGGTAGTCGAAGTCGAGCGGATCCGTGCTGCCGATCGAGAGCGAGACGCCGTGCTGCACGAGCCGGTAGCTCGCGAGGGCGCGCTCCAGGTTGGCGATCGGCATGCCGCCGTCGACCATGAAGTTCTCGCTGATGATCTCGAACCAGTCGACGCGGGGCCGGTGCTCGAAGACGTGACGGTAGTGCGGGATGCGCAGCCCGACGCCGACGCCGAGGTCGGGCAGGCCCAGCCGCATGCGATCGGGGTTCGCCATGGGTCACCGCGTGCGTGCGGCGCCCGGCGCCGCGGGCGCGCCGGGACGTCGCGCGGCTCGGCGGCTCAGTGGGCGTGGCCGCCGCACTCGGCGGCCTTGCAGCCGCCCTTGCCCTTGCACTCGTTCTGGCCCGCGCACCCGTGGGTGTCGGTCTTGCAGCCGCCCTTGCCCTTGCACTCGTTCTTGCCGGCGCAGCACGCCTTGGCGCCGGCCTCGGGCGCCTCGGCCGCCGCCGGCTCGGCGGCGGGGGGCCCCGTCTCCGGGTCGGGCGGCGGCGACGAAGCACAGCCCGCGAGGCCCGCCACCATGCCCGACACCGCCGTCAACGCCAACGACTTGCCCATGTCCATCGCCATCTGAACCTCCACGTTGTAAGGGAGCGGCGTTGAGCTCCACGCCCACGCGACTTCCCCCTGCGCGCACGGCGTCCGGCGGCGTGTCCCGTACGGTGTGGACACGCAGCCCGCGTGCCGCGTTTCACGTACGACGTAACGTGCTTCGGACGGCGGGGGCAAGACAAAGTCTCCGCTGCGGCGCGCCGCGGCGGGGCTGGCAAGGCGTCGTGCGGGGGCGCTGCGCAGCGCTCCTCGCGGCCGCGGGGCTCGCGTCGCTGGGGGCAGCCGGCTGCGGCGGCGCGGCGCGCGAGGGGGCCGGCGCGGCGGGGGGCGCGGCGCGCCCCGCGGGCGAGGCGCGCGAGCCCACGATCGAGGCGGTCGCGGCGGAGCTCGAGGCGATGAGCGGTCCGATCCTCGAGGGGCGCGAGGCGACGTTCCGGGACATCCTCGCCGACACGGTCGCGAAGGACGCGTACCTGTGCCTGCCGCCGGCGCGCGGCGTCTTCCACGGGGACGCGCCGGAGGGGGAGCGGCGGATCGCCGGGATGATGCCGCATTACGGCCTCTTCTTCGGCCCGATGAGCTACGTCGTGCGGCGGCGCGGCGGCGCCTGGGAGGTCGAGGTGCGCATCGCTGTCGAGCCGCCGGCGGGCGCTGGCGCCCGGCTCGAGCTGCCCGACTGCGGGCTGGCCGGCGCGCTCGGGGGCGCGATCGCGTGCCGCGGGACGCCGTACGCGCGCGCCGGCTCGACGGACGCGTGCCCGGGCTCCGGCGAGTTCTCCGCGAGGGCGACGCCGGCCGCGATCCGCGCGCTGCTCGCGCGCTGGTCGGCCGAGGTGGAGGGCTACTGGAACCGCGACGCGCGCGCCTTCGGGCTGCCGGTCCGCTACGACTTCGACTTCGTGCTCGCGGACGAGGCGCGCGGGCGGGCGCTGCGGGTCGACCTCGCGGTGCCGCTCTCGCCGACGTGCGGCAGGACGCCGTACTTCAGCGCGATGCGGGCCGGCTGGTCGCTGCCCGTGCTCGCCCACGAGGTGGGGCACGTGCTCGGGCTCCTCGACGAGTACGAGGCGCTCTCCGGCATCGTCCGCTGCTACCCGAAGACGCCGTTCCCCGGCGCGGAGATCAGCCGGATGGGGCTCTCGATGCGGGAGGAGACGAGGCTCCTGCCGATCCATCACTACCTCGTGCTCCGCCGCTTCTTCTGCCGCGCGCCGGAGTCGATCGATCCCTATGCCGGCGCGATCCGCTGAGCGCCTCGCGGTGCTCGCCCTCGCGGCCGCGGCGCTCGCGGGCTGCCGCTCGGAGCGGGATGGCGGCACGGCGGACGCGGGCGCGGCGGAGGGGGGTCCAGGCGCGGTCAGCGCGGGCGCGGCAGACGCGGGCGCCCCCGAGGCGGCGCCGCCGCTCGTCGGGGGGCCTGCCGGGCCGAGGCCGCCCGCGCCGCCGGCCGAGCCGCGCTGCCCGCCGGAGATGGTGCGGGTCGCGCGCCGGTTCTGCGTGGACCGCTACGAGGCGGTGCTGCTCGACAAGGAGACCGGGCTCGAGCTGTCGGCGTTCTACCCGCCGTCGCGGCAGGCGGCCGCGTCCGTCGAGCGGACCTGGTCGAAGATGCGGCTCCAGCTCGGCGACGCGGAGGCGCGGCAGATGGAGCTGCCGCTGCTGCCCGGCTGGCAGAAGCAGCGCGAGTTCGAGCCGCGCGCCGTGTCGCGCAAGGGCGTGCTGCCGCAGGGCTACACGACCGGCGCGCAGGCGGAGCTCGCGTGCCGGAACGCGGGCAAGCGGCTCTGCACGCTCGACGAGTGGCGGACGGCGTGCCGCGGCGAGCGCGACGAGCAGTTCCCGTACGGGCCGACCTACGCGGACGGGAAGTGCAACGTGTTCCGCGAGGGCCACCCGGCCGCCGTGCTCCACCGCGACGTGACCCTCGGGCACAGCGATCCGCGGCTCAACCTGGTGCGCGTCGCCGGCGCGCCGCTCCTGCGGCGGACGGGCGAGACCGCGACGTGCGCGAGCGCGTGGGAGGACGACGCGGCGAGCGACATGGTCGGCAACCTCGACGAGTGGATCGACGATCCCGAGGGGACCTTCGTCGGCGGGTTCTATGCGCGCGCGACCCGGGAGGGGTGCATGGCGCGCGTGACCTCGCATGATGTCGCGTACTTCGACTACTCGACCGGCGTGCGGTGCTGCGCGGATCTGCGCGGGCCGTGATCTGCGCGCCGCGAGAGCGCCGCGAAGATCACGGCGCCACGCCGAGACGTCAGTCGAGGCCGACGCGCCTCAGCTCGTTGCGCGCGGCGGAGAGGGAGGCTGGATCCGGACGGTCGGGCGCGAGCGGCCATGCATCCACCGCGCGGCGCGAGGCGGCGCCGAGGTCCTTCGCCAGCTCCCTCCATGTGGGGCTCGTCTTGTAGTCCTTGGTCTCGTCGACCGGACGGGCCGAGGGATCACAAAGGTGCACGTACCAGGTCTCGATCTCGAGCGCAGGGACCACCAGGGCGATGCGCTCTGTCACGGTGCGTCTGCCGTCGCTCGTGTCGGCCCCGATGCGGGCATCGAGCTCGCCCAGCCGGTGAGAGAGCCCCTTCTCGTCGGCGTCGATGACAACGACGAGGCCAAGGTTCTGCTGGTGCTTCTGCGAGCGCAGCGCGTCGACTTCGGCGCCCAGCCTCTTGAGCACGCCGCTCGAGTCGACGCACTTCTCGAAGCGGACGCGCCCGTGACCCGGGTGCTTCTTGAAGAAGCGGCGCAAGAAGCTGTCGTGTGCCCTGTCCTCATAGAGGACGATCAGCCTGACCTCAGGATGCGGCATGCCATCCTCGCGCCATGCGCTCCGACAGGCGCAGCGGCCCTCCCGCCGCGATCGATCCGACGCGGGTGTGCCCGCCCTCCGGCCGCTCCAGGAGGATCGCCTCCGAGGCTCCGACGTAGTCGATGACCTCGGAGGAATGCGAGATGAGGAGCACCTGCTGCCCGCTCTCGTCGCTCACATCCGCGAGCGCGACCAGGAAAGGCTGAATCTCGCTGATCGAGACGAAATTGTCCGGTTCGTCCAGGCAGAGGACGGTCGCATGCTGCATGCCGGCGTGGAGCAGCACGTACAGCGCGATGAGCGTCCTCTGACCATCCGACAGTGCGTCGAAGTCGAGTTCATACGCCTCGCCACCTGGATAGCCGAACTTGGCCACGAGCACCTTCGTACGACCCGCCGTTTGCATGCGGAGGTGCTGGAAGCCCGGGATGATCTCGCGGAGCGGCTCCTGAGCGCGCTGCAAGCCGTCCGGCTCCTCCTGCAGGAGATAGCGACAGAAGGACGCGAAATTGGATGCGTCGCGTTCCAGGAGCATGTCGCTGTCCGTGCGCGCCAGCGCGATCATGCGCGCGGGCTCGAGGCGCAGCACCCAGATGCGGTGGAGGAACGTCTTGAGCCAGGTGAGCCTCGTGTTCATCGGCTTCGGCTCCATGGACGCGAGGAACGATCTGCGCGGCGAGAACGAGAACGTCTCCTTCGCCGGCTTGTGGTCGTCCCCGTAGAGCTGCACCTCCCGCTCGAGGAAGCCGTAGAGCGGCTTTCCGCCGAGCGTCACCTCCTCCGACGCGATCGCGGTCTCGCCTCGATCGACGTCGTGCGACAGGCGCAGGGCGTATCGGAACACGCCCCACTCTGACTCGACGTCGATCTCGAACCGCTGTTCCATCGAGCCGCCGAACTTGGCGACAGTCTCCGGCGGAAAGGCCTCGGAGGCCTCCTTGTTCCAGATGACGAGATCCTGGATCGCGGCGAGCACATCGAAGAGGGACGATTTGCCGGCGCCGTTGCACCCCACGAGCAAGCTGCGTCGCTCCGGCTGGAGCTCGAAATTGATGAAGCAGCGGTAGTTGTTGACGTAGAGGCGCGCGATCCTCGGGGGCATGACGTTTCTTCCCGGATTCATAGCACGGGCCGACCTGACCGCTCTCTGGCACACAGATCGCCGCGATCTCGGCGCTGATGCGCGCGTCCTGCCGGGCGCCCTGATCGGTGGCGTACCAGCGCTCCAGCGCGGACGGCTCCTCGCCTGGGCCGTGGAGGATGTTGACCGCGACCTTGGTACGGATCGAAACCGTTGCGAGGGGGCGCCCGTAGGGGGCCGCAACGGATCGAGTGCTCCGCGGGGGCCGGGCGCCGGGGGTCCGTCCACCCGGAGGCCGGCTCCGCGGGTGAGGGCGGCGCCGTTCGATGCCGGCGCGCTCAGGTCGTCGGGCGGCCGACGGCGAGGAAGCTCTCCGCGCCCTTGGGGCGCCGCCGGTCGAGCCATACGAGCGCAGCGGGCAGCACCAGCACGGCGGCGAAGAGGCAGGCGAGCTCGCCGATCACGGCGGCGACGCCGAGGCTGCGCACCGCGTGGTTCTGCGAGCGGATCAGGGCGAGGTAGCCCAGCGCCGTCGTGAGGCTGCAGAGGATCACGGCGCCGCCCGTCTCGCGCACCGCGGTCAGCGCGCCGCCGGCGCCCTCGCGCGCGTACCGCTGGACGATGTTCACGGCGTAGTCGACGCCGATGCCGAACGTTAGCGGCAACGCGATGAAGTTCAGGAAGTTGAGCTTCACGTCCATCAAGACGAGCAGCCCCGCCATCCAGGAGACGCCGACGAGCAACGCGCCGAGCACCGCGAACGCCGGGCGGCCGCCGCGGAAGGCGACGAGCACGACGAGCACCGTCGCGGCCAGCGAGAAGAGCACCGCCGGCGGCACGTCGTCGATGACCGCCGCCCACATGTCCGCGTAGATCACCGCGCGCCCCGAGCCGCGCACGACGCTGTCGTCAGGGAGCCGCGTCTCGCGGTACGCGTCGGCCCAGCGGAACAGGTAGTGCGCGTCGTGCACGCTCTCGGCCGAGATCGGGCTGATATAGACGATGCGCCCGCGCGTGCCGTCCGTCTCGGTGAACGCGCGCGCCACGCCCACCGGCAGATCGCCGATCCCGAACGGCGCGAGATCGTCCGGGGGAATGACCGCCTGGATCCGGCGCCAGTCGTCGTCGCCGATGAGGCCGCGCTTCTGCGCGCGGACGACGCGATCCTTGATCTCCTGGAGGAGCGGGATCTTCGCCTCCTGGTCCCTCGGGATCAGGTCCTGGAGCGCGTAGATCTCCTTGAACGGCTTCTCGCCCTCGGGCGCCGCGTCGCGCTTCGCGTAGAGCGCCGCGCGGAGCGGCTCGACCTGCTCGGGGCGATCCACGAGGATCGCCATGCCGTCGGTGCCCACGTAGCCGGTGATCTCCTCGGCGAGCTCGCCGAGGCGGATCTGCTCGGCGCGCGCGCGCTCGTCGTTGCGGAGGTTCCGGAGGTCGTACTCCATCGGATCGGCGCGCACGTAGGCCACCGTGGCGACGACGCCGACCGCGGCCAGGGCGAGGCCGGCGAGCGTGATCGCGGCCGGGCCCCGCGCCGCGAGCCGCGCGAACGGCGCGCCGAACGCGAGGCCGCCCTGGGTGCGCTGCCGCAGCCTGCCGAGCGGGCCCGGCGACCCCTGCTCGAGGGGGATGAGGCGCTCCGTCACGGCGAGGATGCTCGGCAGCGCGACGAACGTGGCGACCCAGCAGAGCACCATGCCGACGCCGCCGATGAGGCCGAAATCGCGGAAGCCGCGGAACTCGGTGACGACCAGCGAGCCGTAGGCGGCCGAGGCGGCGCAGCCGGCCGTGAGCGTCGGCAGCCAGGTCTCGCGGTGGGCGACGCGCACGCCCTCGAGCAGGCTCGCGCCGCCGCGGCGCGCCTCGAGGTAGCGCGCCATGTAGATGATGCCGAAGTTGATCCCGTTGCCGGCGACGATCGAGAAGAGGAACCCGGTCGCCATGTTGAGGTGGCCGATCGCGAGCTGCGTGACCCCGAACGTCCAGGCGACGCCGATGCCGATCGTGATCAGCATGGCGAGGAGCGTGCGCACGCGCAGGTAGTAGAGGAACACCACCGCGGCGATGAGCACGGCGCCCGCGACGCCGACGTCGGTCAGGTCCTCGTTGATCGCCGCGTACTCGGCGATCCCGGTCTGCAGGTCGCCGGCGAGGCCGTAGGTGATCCCGGGGTCGAACGAGGCGGGGCGCACGCGCTCGACCACCTCGCGCACGCGCCGGATCGCCTCGCTCCCGGCGGCGAAGTCGCTCGCGATCACCTTCGAGCGGATCGCGACGACGACGGTCTTGCCGTCCTTCGACTGGTAGTAGCCGTCGGGGTAGCGCCCCGCGTCGACCCCGTTCAGGCCGAGGCTCTGCTCGATGGAGCGCGCGCTCACCTCCGGCGGGGGCTCGTCGTCGTCGAGCAGCGCGCCGGTCGCCTTGTTGACCTCGTAGGCGTAGCGCGCCTCGATGTCGTCCCGCAGCTTCGTGAGCCGGTCGCGATCGACGTAGAGCCCGGCGCGCGGCGAGAGGTAGCGGAAGGCCTCGTGCACGCCGTCCTCGACGCTGCCGACCCACGGCGGACCGAGCCGCTCGATCTCGGGCACGAGCGCGTCGGCGGCCCGCTGCAGCGCGGCCGTGGGCGTGCCCTCGCCGCCTTGCAGCACGACGAAGAGCGTGGAGACGCCGGCGGTCTTGGCCGCGACCCGGTCGAGCTCCTGCACGCTCGGCCGCGACGCCGGCAAGAGCGACTCGAACCCGGTCAGCACCGAGAGCCGCGTCGCCAGGAAGATGGCGACGATCGTGAGGAGCCCGGTCACGAGCAGCGGCAGCGCCGGCCGGTTCACCTGGAGCTCGGCGATCCGCGCGGCGAACCCGCCGCCCTTCGAGGACGGCGGCGCGACGCGGGGAGGCGTCTCGCCGGATGCGTCACGGGAGCTGTCGCGGGGAACGGAAGGAGAGGGGCGGGGCGCCGGGGGCGGTGGCATCTGCGGAGCGGGCATGAGGGGTCGGTGGATCCGGGGCTGAAAGGGACGGTGGAAGCGGCGGGGTGGAGCGCGTTCTAGGGAACGGGTTCCCCCGAGAACAGCGGTCGCGCGCGGCGCGGCGACGGCGCGAGGCCGCGATCCAGGTGGCCGCGGACGAGCGCGGGGCAGCGATAGCAAGAAACAGGGGTCCGAGCGACCGAGCGTCGCTGTCGGCGTTGCTGTTGCCGTCAGGTTTCGCGGAACAGCAGATGATAGTCTTTCTCCATGTCGCTATCGAAGCCGAAGGCCGTTCTCTGGGATCTGGACGGGACGCTGGTCGACTCCAGCGAGCACCACTTCATCGCCTGGCGCGAGGCGCTCGCGGCCGAGGGGCGCTCCTATGACCACGCCGACCATGATGCGGTGTTCGGGATGCGCAACGACGATCTGCTCCGCCGCCTGATCGGCCCCGAGATCCCGGAGGCCGAGATCGCCCGCATCGCGGACGTGAAGGAGCGGCATTACCGGAAGCTCGTGTCCGAATCGGGGGTCGAGCCGCTGCCCGGCGTGCGCGCGTGGCTGAGCGCGCTCCCCCGGAGCGGCTTCCGGATGGCGATCGCGTCCTCCGCGCCGCGCGAGAACCTCGACGCGATCCTCGCGGCGACCGGGCTCACGGGCGTGTTCGACGCGGTGATCAGCAGCGAGGAGGTGCCGCACGGCAAGCCGCACCCCGCGGTCTTCCTCCGGGCGGCCGAGAGCGTCGGCGCCCCGCCGGACCGGTGCGTCGTGGTCGAGGACGCTCCCGCGGGCGTCCTCGCGGGCAAGCGCGGCGGCATGAAGGTGATCGGCGTGGGCCCGCGGCACGCGCAGCTCGGGGCCGACCTCTCGGTCGAGCGGCTCGACCAGCTCCCCGAGGGCGCGTTCGACCGCCTCCTGTCGCCTGGCTGAAGGAGGACCGCCACTACGCCAGGAGCGTCTCCAGGGCCGCGTCCCTGGTTCCGCGATGAGGAGAATTGGAACCACAGAGGCACAGAGGGCACAGAGGGCAGAGAAGAGAGATTAATTATCTCTCTCTTTTCTTCCCTCTGTGCCCTCTGTGCCTCTGTGGTTCATTCTCTCATGAACCAGGGATGAACCGGGGCGGCGCGATGTTAGCTGCCCTGGGGCGGGCTGCCCGCGTCGCCCCCTCCGGTGCGAGGGGGCGTCGCCGGGCCGCCTGCGCCCGCGTCACCGCGGGGGACGCCTGCGTCCGCCGGCGCGGCCGCTGCACCGGCAGGGCGCGCGCTGGCAGCGCCCGCGTCGGTGGCGCCGGCGTTGGCGGTGCCCGTGGCGCCGGTGGGCGCCGCGCCTCTGGCGCCTGTGCTGGCGGCGCCCGCGTCGGCGGTGGCCTTGCCGGTGGCGCCCGCGTCGGCGGCGCCCGCGTCGACGGTGGCTGCCGGCTCGGCGTCGGCGGCGGCCGCGTCCGGCGGCGGCTGGTCGGGCACCGCGGGGACGGCGGGGGGCGAGTCCGCCGCGGGGAGCTCGCTCTCCCAGCACTCCGGCTTCGGGGGCGCGGCGAAGTGGACCCGGCGCGACGCGGCGTCGCCCTTGCGGGTGACGAGCTTGTCCGTCTTGTAGACCGCCGCGTTGCCGCAGGCGTACTCGGCGGTGTCCTTCGTGTCGCGCGCCAGCGTGCGCGCCCGGGGCGCGCGCTGGTTCTCGCACTGCGCCCACTGGATCTCGTACTCGGCGTCGTCGTCGGCGAGCAGGATGCGCGTCGCCGGGTCGTCGCTCGACCGGCGCCCGGTGATCGTCGTGCGGGTGATCGGGTCGGCGCCTTCGAGCACCGTCAGCGTGACGGGGAACCGGAGGCTCCCGCGCATGGGGGCGCGCGTCGCGCCGATCTCGAAGTCGGCGCAGACCGGCTCGCCTTCGATCGGCGACGGCGACGGCGGGCCGCCGCACGCGGCGGCGCAGAGGGAGAGGAGGACGAGGGCTCGGGCTCCAGGGCGGAGGTTCACGCCGGGATTAGTCGTTACCCCGGGTCCCCGCGTCAAGCGATCTTGGTCTTGCCCAGCTTCAGCACGCGATCGAAGTGCTCCTTCGAGAGCGGCACGACGCTGAGGCGGGACCGCTTCAGGAGCGCGATCTCGGCGAGCGGCTCGTCGCCGCGGATCGTGTCGAGCGTCACCTGGACCTTCAGCGGCGCGACCGGCTCGATGTCCACGACGCTCCAGTCCTCCTCCGCGTCGGCCGTCGGATCCGGGTACGCCTCGCGCTTGACGCGCGCCACGCCCGCGACCGCCATGCCCTCGCTCGAGTGATAGAAGAGCACGAGGTCGCCCTCCTTCATGGCCCGCATGTTGTTACGGGCCTCGAAGTTCCGGACGCCGTCCCACATCGTCTGGCCGTCGCGCACGAGCTGCGCGAAAGAATATTTCTGAGGCTCGCTCTTCATCAGCCAGTAACGGCGAGACATGCACGATCTCCCGGGAAGGCATGAGGGCGCCGCCGGTCGGGCCGTCGCGCTCCCATCCTCGACGGACAGCCCGTCGATTTGACCGGCTACCCTAGCACCGCCCGTTCAATCGGTGATCACGATCTTGGCGCCGTCCGGCGTTCGCCGCGCGACCTCGTCAATCTCGTCGTCATCGAGCGCGATGCACCCGAGCGTCCAGTCGGTGTCCTTGTGCACGCCGGCGCGCAGTACACCGCCGCCACCGCCGACGCCGTGGATGCCGATGCTGTGCCCGACGCCGCGCCCGGGCGGGACCTCGCCGCGACGCCTGAGCTCGGCGAAGCGCCGCCGGTCCTCGTCGTTCGGGTAGCTCACGACAAGGAACTGATGAAACAGGCCCTCGATGCGGCCGGCGACGCGGTACGTGCCGACCGGCGTCCGACGGTCGCCCTCGTAGCGCTTCGGCCCCGGCCCGCCCGGCCCGAGCGCGACCCGGTAGGACCGGACGACCTCGCCGTTCGCGACGAGATCGAGGGTGTGCTCGCTCTTGTCGATCCGGATCTCGGTGACCCGCGGCAAGGGGGCGCCGGGCGCGGACGCGGCGGCGGCCGGAGCGCCTCGCGTGGGCGTGGCAGCGCTGGCGGTCGCGGCGACGGGTGTCGGCGCAGCGGCGGGCGGAGCGCCTGCCGTGGGCGCAGCGGCGGCCGGAGCGTCCGGCACGGGCGCGGCGGGCGGCGCTCGCCCCGGGGCGGCGGCCAGGGCGCGTTCCGGGCCGGCGGTCAGGGACGGGGCCGTGAGGGCGAGGGGAGCGGCGAGCGACGCCGCGGCGAGCACTGCGGGGAGCCTGAGGACCATGCCCGATCGGTCGGCGCGCCGCCGCGGAGTGTGACGCCCGAGCGGGGGCTGGCGTATTCTCGATCGGGCGCGTCACACTCCGCCGCGGCGGCGCGATGCAGAGGTCGATGAGCACGCCGATGACGACCGAGCACCGCACCCCCGCGCCGAACCCCCTCGCCGACCCAGGGACCCGCCGAGCCCTCGAGGAGTTCGTGCGCCGGCGCGTGCCCGGCGGCGAGGTCGACGACGTGGTGCAGACCGTCCTCTGCGACGCGCTCGCCTCGCCCGCGCGCCCGGCCGATCCCGCCGAGCTCCGGCGATGGCTGCTCGGGATCGCGCGCCACAAGGTGGCCGACCACCACCGGCGCGCGTCGCGGGAGACCGCCGCCGAGCTGCCCGACCTGCCGGTCGGACCGCCGCCGGTCGAGGCGCGCGAGCTGGCGCGCTGGGCAGAAGAGCAGGCCGCCGCGAACCGGGACGCGCAGCAGACGCTCTCGTGGATGGCCCGCGAAGGCGAAGGCGAGAAGCTCGAGAGCATCGCCGCCGACGAGCAGGTGCCCGCCGCCCGGGTGCGGCAGCGCGTGTCGCGCATGCGGCGGTGGATGCGGGAGCGCTGGCTCGCGGAGCTCGCCGCGGTCGCCGCGCTGGCGCTGCTCGCGATCGTCGTCGTCCGGCTCCTGCGGTCGGCGAAGGACCTGCCCGAGGTCGCGCCCCTGCCCGAGCCGCCGCCGCGCGAGGCGCCGCTCGATCGGCTGGACCGCGCGCGCTCTCTCCGGGCCGAGGCGCTGCGCGCCTGCGACGAGGCGGCGTGGCGCCGGTGCCTCGATCAGCTCGACGAGGCGGACCGGCTCGACCCGGCGGGCCGTGGCGCGCTCGACGTCGCCGCGGCGCGCGAGCGCGCGCTCGACGCGCTCCGCGCGCCGACGCCCACCCCGCCGGCGCCCACCACGACGAGCGCTCCGCCGCTGGCGCCCACTCAGAAGAGCGCTCCGCCGCTGGCGCCCACCCCGAAGAGCGCTCCGCCGCTGGCGCCGATGCCCACCCCGAGCGCGACCGGGCCCGCGGAGACGCGGTTCCAGCCGAAGAAGCCGATGCCGTCTGGCCTGAAGTCCATGCCGTCTGACCTGGACCTGAAGAACATGAAGAAGAGCGGTGCGACCAGGAAAGTGGATCTCTCGCCCGAGAGCCGCTAGGGGCGCGCGGGGAAAGCAAGCGACGCGCCCGACCGGGTCGATCTCGATGGCTCGTCAGCGGCATTGTCAGCGCCTGTGCGACGTCTGACCCGCTGCCGAGGAGCACGAGCGCGCGCCGTGCGATTACATCTCGCAGTTTCCGGCGTAGTCGTCTAAACACGCAGCCGCTCGGCGCAATCAAGGACGCCAAGGAAGGAGCCCAGGAGATGCGAACCACGAGATGGCTTGGATTGGCATTCGCAGCATCGCTGCTCGCCGCGAACGCCGGCTGCGCGAGAGATCCCCAGGTGCAGGCCGCGGCGCCCGCGCCCCCGCCGCCGGCGCCCCCGCCGCCGGCGCCCCCGCCGCCGCCCCCCGACGCGGACGCGGACGGCGTGATCGACGACGGCGGTGACAAGTGCGTCGCCGAGAAGGAGGACGGCCTGCCGCCCGACCCGAAGGACGGCTGCAAGTCGAACGACCCGGACGGAGACGGCATCGTGGCCGAGGCCGACAAGTGCCCGAGCGAGGCTGAGGTCAAGAACAATTACAAGGACGATGACGGCTGTCCCGACGTCCCCAGGGTCGCTCTCACCGACAACGAGGTGAAGCTCAACGAGAAGATCGCCTTCGCCGCCGGGAAGGCCGATATCGAGCCCGCCTCGCAGGAGCTCCTCGCGGACATCGCCCGGGTCATCAAGGAGAATCCGCAGGTCCAGTTCGTCGAGGTCGCGGCGTACTCCGAGAAGGTCGGTAGCGACGCCGCCACCGTGGCGCTCACGAAGAAGCGCGCCGACGCGGTGGTGAAGGCCCTCGTCGCGCTCGGCGTCGAGAAGAACCGGATGCGGCCCGCCGGCTACGGGGCGCACTGCGCGTCCGACGCGGGTGAGACCGAGGAGGCGAAGGAGAAGAACCGCCGGGTCGAGATCAAGATCATGCGGTTCGACGGCAAGGACACCGGCGTCGAGCTCGCGTGCGCTGCGGCCGCCACCAAAGGCCTCAAGCCGGCCGGCGTGCCCGCCACGGCGCCGAAGAGCGCCGCGAAGGCCTCCGACGCGAAGCCGGTGGAGGCGAAGCCGGTCGACCTGAAGCCGGTGGACGCGAAGCCCGCCGCCGCCAAGCCGGCGGACGCGAAGCCCGCGGAGGCGAAGCCCGCCGCCGCCACCACGAAGCCGGCGGACGCGAAGCCCGCGGACACCAAGCCGGCCGAGACGAAGCCCGCCAGCGTGAAGTAGCCGGCAGGCGAGCCCGCCGGCGCGACGGTGCCGGCGGGCAAACCCCTAATGTGACATGGCCTGGGACCGAGGGGGAGCGCGGGCAGGTCCAGCAGACTGGCCTGCGCCTGTCCCTGTCCTTATCGGGCCCGCGCGGCGGCGAGCAGGCGCTCCAGCGCCTCCTTCGCGCTCTGCCGGCGCTGCGCCTCGGGCAGCGCGCCCGCGCGCAGGCGCTGGATCTCGGCGCACAGCGCGGCGCGATCGCCGGCGGGAGGCTGCCCGCAGAGCCGCTCGCGCGCGCCCTGGACGCGCGCGTCGCCCGGCGCCGGGTCGCCCGCGAGCGCGGCCGCAGCGGCGTCGATGAGGAGCGCGGTGGCCGCCGCGTCGTCGCTCTCTCCCAGCCAGCGGGCGACGAAATCAGGCTGCCGCGCGAGCCTCGAGAGGACATCCCAGCGCTGCGCGCGCACCGCGAGCTCCGTCGCGAAGAGCACGACCTTCAGGTTGCGGCCGAGATCGGGGAGGACGCGCGTCTCGCCGTCGAGCGCCATCACGTCGTCGACGACGCTCCCGTCGAGCGCCGCCGCCGCGCAGCGCACCGCGACGCTGAGCAGATCCGCGCGCAGCGCCGGGCCGAGCGACGGCGCGCGGCCGAGCGCGCGCGCGGCCTCGAGGACGAGCGGGCCGCAGTGCCCCTCGCGCCGCTGCCGCGCGAGCATCACGCCGGCGTCGTAGAGCCGGCCGCTCCGGCGCAGGGCCTCCACGGCGGCCGTGAACGCGTCGGGGTCGTACGTCCCGCGCTCCGCCGCCGTGAGGAAGCCGTCGAGGCTGCGCAGGACCGGGCACGCCGCCGCGCTGCCGGCGCGCCGGAGGTGCGGGAGCTTGCCGAGCACGTCCGCGATGCGCAGCGACAGCGCGAGCGGGTAGGCGTCGCAGGCGGGCTCCTCGTAGCCGCCGAGCGCGACCCGCGCCTCGGTGCACGCGAGCGGGCCGGCGACGGCGGCGAGCGAGCGCGCGGTCCTCGCGACGAGCGGCCCGAGGCCCTCGATCGCGGCGAGCCCCGCCGGGAGCGGGTCGAGCAGCGCCGCGACCGCCGCGTCGTCGGCGTCGGGCGGCAGGAGGCCGCGGACGAGCGTCCACAGATCGCCGGCCAGGAAGGGGTGCCCGGCCTCGGCCGCGAGCTGGGCGTCGATCGCGAGCAGCGCGCGCGCGTCCTTCCCCCAGGCGAGCGGCTGGTCCGAGCGCAGCGCGCGCGGCCCGAGCCGCAGGCCGAACGAGAGCGCGGCGATCGCCCGGCGCGCCGCCGCGGCGCCGCGGTCGGCGTCGCCGTCGAGGAAGTGGTAGGCGGCCGCGAGGGACGCGGTGCTGACGTAGGCGCGCGCCGCGTCCTCGTCGCTCCGGGGCGAGCCCTCGGGGGCGAGCGCCGCGGTGAGCGCGCCCTCGGGCTCGCCGCGGGTGCGGAGGCCCAGGCCGAGCTGGAAGCCCGTCGACCCCTCGAGGATCCCGGCGCCGTACGAGACGTCGAAGCTGAGCGAGAAGACGCGGGTCGGGGTCTTTTCCTCGTAGCGGTAGGTCATGCGCGGCACGCGCAGGCCGCGCGCGTCGGCGTCCGCGAGGACGCGGTCGAGCGCGGCGCGGGCCTCGGCGCGGCGGCCGCCGGCGAAGTCGCGCGCGGCGCCGACGATCGCGAGCACGTCCCCCGCGTCCGCCGTCTGGCAGGCGTCATCGGACGCCTCGCGCATCGCGTCCGCGTAGGCCGACGGGTCGGGGGCGATCCCGTGGTGACGGGCCTTCGCGATCTCGCTCAGGTACGAGAGCGCCCACGCGACGCGGCTGCCGCGCTCGTTCGCGAGCGCGACGGCCTCCGGCGACGGCGGCGCGCCCAGCACGGCCGCGCCGAGGAGCGAGGTGAGCAGCCCGAGGTCGGCCTGGTCGCGCATGCCGAGGGCGGAGAACGCCCTGGCGTAGCCGACGAACAGGCCCCGGAGGTCGGCGTCCGCCCGGGCGGCGGGCACGGACGCGAGCGCGTCGAGGAGGGCGGCCCCGGCCGGGCCCGGCGCCGCCTCGGGGCGCGCCGCGCCGCCGCGGAGCGCGGCGGAGAGCCCGCGGAGCACGCGGCCGAGCGGGGCGCCGCTCTGCTGCGCGAAGCGCTCGGCGGTGGCGGACTCGAAGAGCGCGCGGGCGAGCGCGTAGCCGCCGGCGAGCGCGTCCGAGAGATCGCGGTCGGCCCAGCCGGCGAGGCCGGCGGCCACGGCGGCCTCGGCGTCCGCGGTCGGGACGGTGAAGCGCACGCGGGGCTCGGGCGCGCGGGCGCGCGGCGGCGTCGACGTCGGATGGGGCGGCGCCGCGAGCAGGTCCATCGCGTCGGAGAGGAGCGTCACGAGCAGCCGCGCCCGCCGCGCCCACGACCCGTCGCCCTGCTTGAACCGCGGCGCGAGCAGGATCCGCCCGCGGACGTCGCCGAGCCGCGCGAGCGCGCGGCGCGCCTCGGGGCTCGGCCCGCGCCCCGCGGCGGCGCAGGTGCCCCTCTCGGGCGGCGGCCTGCGCGAGCGCTCGGTGAGGAGCACGGCGAGCACGCCGTCGGCCAGCGCGGTGACGTCCTCCACGAGCGCGGGCGGCGGGGTCTCCGGGGCGCCCGCCGTGACGGCGGCGCCGCCGCGCGCGGTGGACTGGCCGTCGGGCGCCGCGGCGTGGCCTTCGGACGCGCCGGCGCCGCCCTCGGGCGCCGCGAGCCCCGCGACGGCGCGCCGGAGCGCGTCGCGCGCCGCGCGGCGCTCCGGAGGGAGCCGGGCCGGGTCGATCGCGCGCGGATCGAGCGCGCCGGCGGCGCCGAGCGCGGCGTAGCGCGACAGGCTCGCGGCGAGCGCCGCGAGGCCGGGGTGGGGGAGCGCCGCGTCGTGCGAGAGCGCGCGGCCGATCTGCGCCGACGAGAACGCGAGGTCGGGCGCCTGATCCGAGAGGGTCCGGTACAGCGCGTCGGCGGCGTAGAGGCCGGCGACGCCCCAGCCGGTCTGCGCGGTGAGGTCGCCGCGCAGCTTGGCGGTGAGCGCGCCCTGCAGGGCCAGGAAGTGCGCGGCCTGCACCTCGGGGGGGTACGACATGCCCGCGAAGACGCCGGCGAGGACGGCGCCGAGGACGGCCTCCGGGTCGCGCGCCTCGGCCATGCGGCGCTGCACGGCGACCTGCGTGAGGTCGACGATCGCGTCGCGGAGGCGCTCGTCCCCGAGCACCCCGGGGCTGTAGGCGAGGGGGATCTGCGCGAGCGCGCGGTAGCGGCGCGGCTCGGCCTCGGCGAGGGCGCGCAGCGCGGCGAGGTGCGCGAGGCCGAGCTCGGTGACGCGCCGGTGGACGGCGCTGCCCGCCTGGCCCGCGGCGGGCCAGCGGCCGCGCTCGTGGAGCAGGCTCGGCGCGTGGGCCCACGCGGTGCTCGTCCGATCGACCGCGCGGACGAGCGCCTCGTAGCGCGGCAGCCACGCCTCGAGCGGCAGCTTCCCGCCCGGCGCCGCCGGGGCGCTCGCCGCGGCGCCGGTCGCTGCGCTCCCGGCCGCGAGCGCAGCGGCGGGCGCGGCGTCGCTCGGGGCGAGCGCGGCGGCGAGCTCCGCGGCGAAGAGGAGGTCGCGCGGGCCCTCCATGGGCGGCGCGATGCCACGGCCGCAGCCGCGGGCCTTCCCGAGCAGGTCGTCGAGCGCAGCGCGCCGGTCCGCGGGCACCCCCCGCAGCACCGCGGCGCCGCGGGCGCGCCACGCCGCGCGGCTGTCCCGGGCCGTGCGCACGCGGAGGAGGTCGCCGTACGGCGTGTCCCCGGCGGCGGGCGGAGAGCTCAGCCGGGAGGAGGCCGACGGCGCGGCGGTCGCGCCGGACGCGCCCGTCGCGCGGCGCTCGTCCTCGTCGTCGTCGAGCGCGATCCCGGCCGTCCCGAGGAGCTGGAGCGCGTAGCGGCCGCGCAGCGCCGGCTCGTCGTCCGGATCGCGCCCCTCCACGGCGGCCGCGATGGCGTCGGCCGCGCGCGCCGCCTCGACGTAGCGGAAGGCTCCGGCGGCGCTGAAGGCGCGGCGCACGAGCGCGGCGAGCGCGATGTCGTCCGCGACGCGCGCGAGCGACGCGTCGCCGCGGGCGACGGGCGCGACGCCGGCCATGAACGGGGCGAGCGGATCGCGCGGAAAGAGCTGGACCGCGCCGCCGCCGCCAGCGCGCGCGTGGACGAGGTGGTCGTACCCGAGGGCCTCGCCGAGCGCGAGGAGCAGCGCCTCGGTCCCGAGCGTCCCCGGCGGCGGCAGCGGCGCGGCGCGGATCCAGACGGCGTCCGCCGAGCCGCCGCGGCGCGCGCGGCCGCCGGCCTCCGCGCCCGCCTCCACGATGACCGCGGCGCCCGGCCTCGGCCCGTCGCGCCGGTCGAGGTCGCGGAGCAGGAGCGCCCACGGGTCGCCGGCGTCCCGGGCGGCGCGGGCCTCGACGTAGCCCAGGGCGAGCTCGCGCGGCGCGCGGCCTTCGGCGACAGCCGCGGCGAGGGCGCGCTCGCACGGATCGAGGTGCGCCGGATCGCAGCGCGACCCGCGCGAGCGCGCTGCACCCGACGGACCGGCGCCGCCGCAGCCCGCGGCGAGGAGCCCGAGGAGGAGCGCCGAGCAGAGCGAGAGAGCGCGCGACGAGGAACCCACGCGATCGTGCAGCATGACGAGCGCGCGACCTACCACGAAGACGGCGGGCTGGCTTCCTGCCCCTCGGACGCCGTGCTACCTCCGCCGTATGCGACGGGCTCCGGAGCGACGAGGTGCCGGTGGCGAGGGGGGCAGCGGGAGCGCCGGTCGCGTGGCGCGCGGCGCCGTCGCGCTCGGCCTCGTGTCCCTCGCGCTCGCGGCGTGCAGCCAGGGCGACGAGGGCGGGTATGCCGGGACGACCGCGCGCGTCGGCAAGGACGCCACGACGATCTACATCAACAACGGCAGCGAGCCGGAGTACGTCGATCCAGGAAAGTCGAACGACTCGGCGAGCTCCACGCTGATCCAGCAGCTCTTCGAGGGGCTGACCTCCTATGGCGCCGGCGACCTCCGCCCGGTGCAGGGCGTCGCGACGCGCTGGGAGCAGAGCGACGACAACCGGGTCTTCCGGTTCCACCTGCGTCCCGAGGCGCGCTGGTCGGACGGCAAGCCGGTGACGGCGCACGACTTCGAGTACGCGTGGAAGCGCGTGCTGCGGCCGTCCACGGCCTCGCTCGCCGCGACGAACCTGTACGTCCTCAAGAACGGAGAGCTGTTCGGCGTCGGCAAGCTCAAGGCGCTGCGCGAGGCCGCGCCGCTCCGCGCCGCCCCGCGGGCCGACGCGCCGTCCACGGTCGAGCTCCCCAGGGGGTCGTTCGTCGTGGTGCTGGCGCGCTCGCCCATCCAGGTGGACGCCGCGATCGCGCCGCTCCCGGCGCTGCCGGAGGGCGCCGCCACGGTGACGTTCACGAAGGGCGACGCGAAGGGCGGCACCGAGGACCGGCTCGCGCTCGACGCTGCCGCGCCGCTCGGCCCCGCGCCCGGCGGCGGCTGGAAGGGCGCCGTGGTCGACATCGTCCGCGCCGGCCCGCCGTGCCAGTGCAACGGCGCCGCCGACCGCTGGTTCGAGCTCGAGCGGGGCGGCGCGCGCGGCTTCCTCCCGGGCTGCCTGCTCACGCCGGCCGCGGAGGGCGCGCGCCCGGGCGCCGAGCCGTACGCGCTCGTCACGCCGCACGCGAGCCTGCCCACGTACGACGCCGCGGCGACCCCGGCGCCCGCGCAGGGCGAGCCCCCGGTGGGCTTCGTGCCCGACGCGCTGCTCGTGCAGGACGACAGCGCCGTCGGCGTCCGGGCCAGGGACGACCTCACCCTCGACGTGGAGCTCGAGCAGCCCACGCCCTACTTCACCGATCTCACGAGCTACGTGACGCTCTTCCCCGTGCGCAAGGACGTCATCGAGGCGTTCGAGCAGCGCGGCGAGCCCGAGCTCTGGTTCCGCCCCGAGAACATCGTGGTCAACGGCCCCTACACGCTCGATGAGTGGAAGTTCCGTTACGAGATCACGATGAAGCGGAATCCCCACTACTGGAACCGCGACAAGCTCAAGACCCACCGCGTCGTCTGGCTGGAGGTCGAGCAGTACAACGCCGCGATGAACATCTACAAGGCGGGAGATCTCGACTACATGGGCGACAACGCCTCTCTCCCGTCCGAGCACGTGACGTGGCTCTCGACCAAGAAGGATTTCCATCGGTTCCACTACCTCTCCACGTACTGGTTCGAGTTCAACACGAGGAAGCCCCCGGTCGACGACGTCCGCGTCCGCTGGGCGTTGAACCTCGCGGTCGACAAGCACCAGCTCGTCGAGAAGGTCACGCGGGCGGGGCAGACGCCGGCCACGCACTACGTCCCTGACTACACAGGCTCCGGCTACGACGAGGCGGTGGCCGAGGACAGGAAGCGCGGCGCCGATCCGTTCTCGTCGCCGGACGTCGTGTTCAACCCCGAGCGGGCCCGCGCGCTGCTCGCCGAGGCCGGCTACGAGGTCGTCCGCGAGGGCGACGGTTACCGGGCGAAGAACTTCCCGGCGCTCGAGATCCTCTACAACACGAGCGAGGGTCACAAGCAGGTCGCCGTCGCGGTCCAGGACATGTGGAGGCGTCACCTCGGGATCTCCGCCACGCTGCGGAACGAGGAGTGGAAGGTGATGCTCAAGAACGTGCGCGACGGCCATTTCCAGATCGTGCGGTTCGGCTGGATCGGCGAGTACAACCATCCGGCGACGTGGCTCGGCACCCTCCTCTCGTACAGCCCGCAGAACCGGACGGGCTGGGCCGACAAGGAGTTCGACGACCTGATGCGCTCCGCCGCGGCGATCGCCGATCCCGGGGAGAGCATCCAGATGTTCCGCAAGGCGGAGAAGCGGGCGCTCGACCAGATGCCCAAGCTGCCGCTGTATTTCTACACGAAGTCGACGCTGGTGAAGCCCTGGGTCAAGGGGTTCATCGGCAACGCGCGGAGCGTGCAGCTCGTGAAATGGCTCTGGATCGATCCGAGCTGGCGCGACAACCCGTCGAACGAGACCGCGTTTCCGCAGCTCGAGTTCCCGCCGCCCGGCCGGCTCGGCCCGGCCCCGGGCGAGGCGATCGCGCCCTGAGGGGGCCTGCGGGCGCGACGTTGCCTCGCCCTCCTCGCGCGTAGGGAGCGTAGGGAGCTGCCGGCGTGTTCACGTACGCCTTCCTCCGCGCGGTCGTCGGGAGATCGATGACGCGGACAATCAGCGGATTTCCAGGTCGTTCGGCCGCGCGTGCCGAGGAGAGGTCCCCATTGACGCGCTGGCCTGCGCCGTGGCCAACTCCCCGGGAGCGCATCACGGACCCTCTCGGGAGAACGACATGAGCAAGACGATCCTGGTCACGGGCGGCGCGGGCTACATCGGCTCGCATACCTGCGTGGAGCTGCTCCGCGCGGGCTACCAGGTGGTCATCCTCGACAACCTCTGCAACAGCAGCAAGGCGGCCGTCGATCGGGTCGAGCGGATCGCCGGCAAGCAGGTGACGTTCGTCCAGGGCGACATCCGCGACGCGGCGCTGCTCGATCGGCTGCTCGCCCAGCACCCGGTCGACGCGACGATCCACTTCGCGGGGCTGAAGGCGGTCGGCGAGTCGGTCGAGAAGCCGCTCGCGTACTACGAGAACAACGTCGCCGGGACCGTGTGCCTGCTCAAGGCGCTCGACGCCCGGGGCTCGCGGAGGCTCGTGTTCAGCTCGTCGGCCACGGTGTACGGCGATCCGGAGCGGGTGCCGATCGACGAGGGGTGTCGCCTCGGGCCGGCGAACCCCTACGGGCAGTCGAAGCTCATGGTGGAGTACATCCTGCGCGACGTCGCGGCGACCGGCGGCTGGTCGCTCGCGTCGCTGCGCTACTTCAACCCGGTGGGCGCGCACGAGAGCGGGCTCATCGGCGAGGACCCGAGCGGCATCCCGAACAACCTGACGCCGTTCATCACGCAGGTGCTGGTGGGGCGGCGCGACAAGCTCCGCGTCTTCGGGGGCGACTGGCCGACGCCGGACGGCACCGGCGTGCGCGACTACATCCACGTGGTCGACCTCGCGCTCGGGCACCTGGCCGCGCTGAACCGCATCTTCTCGGTCGGCGACAGCTTCACGGTCAACCTCGGCACCGGCCGCGGCTACTCCGTGCTCGAGGTGGTGTCCGCGTTCGAGAAGGTCAGCGGCAAGCGGGTCCCCCACGAGATCGTCGCCCGGCGCCCCGGCGACGTCGCCTCCGTGTACGCGGATCCGGCGCGGGCGACGGAGCTCCTCGACTGGCGCGCCGAGCGCGACATCGAGACCATGTGCCGCGACAGCTGGCGCTGGCAAGAGCAGAATCCAAAGGGGTTCGCGGACTGACACACTCTCTCCCTGGCGCGTTCCTGGTTCCTTGATAGGGGAATTTGAACCACAGAGGCACAGAGGGCACAGAGGAGAGAGAAGAGAGAGAAGAAAAGAATCTATATCTCTTCTCTTCCCTCTGTGCCCTCTGTGCCTCTGTGGTTTTTTTTTCTCTCATGAAGCCAGGAATCGCCGGGGCCCGAGGATCAGCGATGACGTCGTTCGCTCTCGCCCTTGAGCCCCGTCCGCGCGTCGCCCTCCTCGGCGCGCTGCTCGCCCTCGCGGCGTGCACCGGCGAGCGCGAGGACCACGTCGGGACGACGGCGCGCACCGGCAAGGACGTCACCACCTTCTACGTGAACAACGGCGCCGAGCCGGAGTTCCTCGATCCCGGCAAGGCCGTGGACTCCGTGAGCATCACGCTGCTCCAGCAGATGTTCGAGGGGCTGACCAGCTACGCCGCGGGCGATCTCCACCCGGTGCAAGGGGTGGCGACGCGCTGGGAGCAGAGCGACGACAACCGGGTCTTCCGGTTCCACCTGCGGCCGGAGGCGCGCTGGTCGGACGGCAAGCCGGTGACGGCGCACGATTTCGA
Organism: Sorangium sp. So ce119; assembly: GCF_051524405.1. Taxonomy (NCBI): domain Bacteria; kingdom Pseudomonadati; phylum Myxococcota; order Polyangiales; family Polyangiaceae; genus Sorangium; species Sorangium sp. So ce119. Next base: position 3,773,051 of record NZ_CP150310.1, read on the forward strand.
GTACGCGTGGAAGCGCGTGCTGCGGCCGTCGACGGCCTCGCTCGCCGCGACGAACCTGCACGTCCTCAAGAACGGCGAGCTGTTCAACCTCGGCAAGCTCAAGGCGCTGCGCGAGGCCGCGACCTTGCGCAGCGCGCCGCGGCCCGACGCGCCGGCCGCGCTGTCCCTGCCGAAGGGCGCGTTCGTCGTGGTGCTCGGCCAGTCACCCGCCCGCGTGACGTCGGCGGTGACCCCCCTCGCGGCGCCGCCGCCCGGCGTCGCCTCGGTGACCTACAGCGAGCCCGACGAGAACACCGGCGCCGGCGAGCGGCTCGCCTTCGACGCGGCCGGCGCGACCCCGCCGCCCGCCCCGCGCGACGCCGACCCCGGCGGCGGGTGGCGCGGCGCCGAGGTCGCGCTCCTCGCGGCCGGCCCGCCGGTCACCTGCAACGGCGCCGCCGACCGCTGGTTCGAGGTCGAGGGCCCCCAGGGCCGCGGCTTCCTCCCGGGCTGCCTGCTCGCGCCGCCCGCGTCCCCGGACGCCGCCTACGCGCTCGTCGCGCCGCACGCGAGCCTCCCCACGTACGACCCAGCCGCGCCGCGGTCGGCGCCGCCGTCCGGCGCGGCGGCCGGGTTCATCGCCGCGTCGGAGCTGGTCGAGGACGACACCGCCGTCGGCGTGCGGGCCCGGGACGAGCGGACGCTCGACGTCGAGCTGGAGCAGCCCACGCCGTACTTCACCGACCTCACGAGCTTCGTCACCCTGTTCCCGGTGCGCCGCGACGTCGTCGAGCCCTTCGAGGCGCGCGGCGAGCCGGATCTCTGGTTCCGCGCCGAGAACATCGTGGTCAACGGGCCGTACCTGCTCGATGAGTGGAAGTTCCGCTACGAGATCACGATGAAGCGGAATCCGGCGTACTGGGGCCATGACGCGCTCAGGATCCACCGGATCGTCTGGATGGAGGTCGCCCAGCACAACGCCACCCTGCAGCTCTACAAGGCAGGGGACATCGACTACCTGGGCGACAACGCCGAGATTCCCTACGAGCACCTCGGCTGGCTGTCCGGGAAGAGGGACCTGCGGCGCAGCGAGTACCTCTCCACCGTGTATTACGAGCTCAACACGAGGAAGCCGCCGCTCGACGACGCGCGCGTCCGGTGGGCGCTGAACCTCGCGATCGACAAGCGGCAGCTCGTCGAGAAGATCACGCGCGTGGGGAAGCCGGCGACCCACTACGTGCCCGACATCACCGGATCCGGCTATGCCGAGCAGGTGGCCGAGGAAAGGGAGCGCGGCGCGGATCCGTTCTCGAGCCCCGAGGTCGGCCACGACCCCGCGCGCGCCCGCGCGCTGCTCGCGGAGGCCGGCTACGAGGTCGTCCGCGAGGGAGACGAGCTCCGCGCCAAGGGCTTTCCGCCGCTCGAGGTCCTCTACAACACGGGAGAGGGGCACACGCAGGTCGCCGTCGCCATCCAGGATATGTGGAAGCGCCACCTCGGGATCTCCGCGACGCTGCGGAACGAGGAGTGGCGGGTGATGCTCAACAACCTCCGTGACGGCAACTTCCAGGTGATCCGCCTGGCCTGGTACGCCGATTACAACCATCCGCAGACGTGGCTCGGGACGTTCCTCTCGTACAGCCCGAACAACCGGAGCGGGTGGGCCGACGCGGAGTTCGACGCGGCGGTGCGCAGGGCCGCCGCGATCGCCGATCCGCGGGAGAGCATCCGGCTCTACCGGGCGGCCGAGCGGCGCGCGCTCGACGGGATGAGCAGGATCCCGCTGTATTTCGAGGAGAAGCCGACCCTGGTGAAGCCGTGGGTGAGGGGGTTCATCCCCAACGCGCGCAACACGCAGCTCGTCAAATGGCTCTGGATCGACCCCGACTGGCAGCACAGGCCCGCCGGGGAGCCGCCGCGGGCGCTGGAGCTGCCGCCGCCGGGGCGGCTCGGAGAGGGGCAGTGAGCGCCACATGATTGACTGGATACCGGGTCAGCCGCGGCGACCGTCCTGCGGGCGCGCGCGGCTCCGGAACGCGCTCCGGTAGGCCTGGGGGCTCGTGCCAGCCACGCGGTGGAAGTGCTGGCGGAACGCGGCCACCGAGCCGAAGCCGGCGTCGGACGCGACCCGCTCCACCGATCGCGCCGTCGTCTCCAGCAGGAGCTGCGCTCTGCGCACGCGGGCGCGCAGCAGCCACTGCAGCGGGGTCGTCCCCGTCTGCTCCTTGAAGTGCCGGTTCAACGAGCGGACGCTCATCGCCGCCTGCCGGGCGATGTCGCGGAGCGCGATCTCCTTGCGCAGGTTCTCCTCGATCCAGTCGAGGACGCGGCTCAGCGAGCTGCCGTCGGCGGTGGGCGGCGCGTGCACGATGAACTGCGCCTGACCGCCGTCGCGCTCGAGCGGCATCACCGAGAGGCGCGCCGCCTCCGCCGCGACGGCCGCCCCGTGGTCGAGACGGACCATGTGCAGGCACAGGTCGAGCCCGGCCGCCGCGCCGGCGGACGTCAGCAGCTGTCCGCAATCCACGTAAAGGACGTCCGGATCGACCTCGACGCGCGGAAACCGCCGCGCGAGCTCCCCGGCGGCGAGCCAGTGCGTCGTCGCCCTCCGCCCGTCCAGGAGCCCGGTCGCGGCGAGCAGGAACGCGCCGGAGCAGATCGAGGCGACGCGGGCCCCGGCGCCGGCCGCCCTCCGCACGGCGCGGAGCAACCGCTCCGGTACGGGGCGACCGATGTCGGCGATCCCCGGGAGGATCACCGTGTCCGCCCTGCGGAGCTCCTCGAGCCCGTGACGGACCCGCAAGCGAAAGGCCCCAGCGTCGACCTCCTTCGCAGCGGCACACACGCGGACCTCGTAGGCAGGGCGCCCGTTCGGGAGCCGCACGCGTCCGAACACCTCGGTCGGGATCGACAGATCGAAGGCCACGACGTCGTCGAAGGCGACGATGGCGACGCGATGCATGGCCGGATTATGCATGCAGGCCATGATCGCGCCAGGCCAGCTCACGCGACGATCGGCGGGCATCTCGGCTCCACAGCGCCGTTCGAGCCGGCTGGCCAGAACCTGGCGATCTTTGGCGTTTCAGCCGCTCGCGCCGCCGCGGCGCGCGTGCGATGACATCGTTCGTGGTCGAACGGGGACGAGGGGCCTCGGCGGAAGGCCCCCGGAGCGCGAGATGATGTTGTATCAGCTGGTCCTGACGTTGAAGTTCCTCGGCGCGATGGGGTACGCCGGCGGGCTCGTCGCGAGCTTCGTCGCGGCCGATCCGCGCGAGCGGAAGCGCGCCGTGCACCGCATCGCCTCTCCGAGCCTGCTCGCGACGTGGTGCGCCGGATACGCCCTGACCGCTCTCGGTGGCTTTCGGATGTCCGAGCTGTGGGTCGTCGGCGGGCTCGCGCTCTCTGTCGGCTCCAACGTCATCCTCGTCTACTGCGTCTCGCGCGACAAGCGAGGTCATGGCGCGTTCTCGTGCGCCGCGCTCCCGCTCGCCGGCGTCGTCGCGCTCATGGTCCTCAAGCCGACGTGGGCGCAGGTGTTCCAGTGAGCTCGCTCCGTTCCTTGCGTCTGGCGAGCCTCGTCGAAGGAACATCCCTGCTGCTCCTCCTGCTGATCGCCATGCCGCTGAAGTACGGTCTCGGCCTGGCGATCGCGGTGCGCGTCGCCGGAAGCCTTCACGGTCTGCTCTTCCTCGTGCTGCTCTCGGTCGCGTCTCGGGCGTATTTCGAGCGAGCGGTCTCGGCGAGGAGCTTGCTCCGCGTTCTCGGCCTCTCGATCGTCCCGCTCGGGTTCCTCGCCGCCGAGCGGCTGCTGCGACGCGAAGCTGATCGGGACCACCCAGCTACCGGCTAATCGCGGCAATACCGCGATTCACGACACCATGGATGCAGAGACGCGCCCTCGGCTTGGCGGGGGCGGGCAGGCTCGGCTAGAGTCGCGACATGCACCTCTCCGACGCCTCGATCGGCGCGACTCACGTGCTCCTCTGGGGCGACCGCGCCGCCGTCGAGATCCGCTGTCCAGGTCCCGGCGTGCTGCGCGTCCGCCACGCCCCCTCGTCCGCCGTGACGGGCTTCACGCACCCCGAGCCGGCGCCGAAGCGCTCCTTCGCCGTGGTGGCCGAGGGCGCGCTGCCGCTCTCCGCGCGCCGCGAGGGGGACACCCTGCACGTGAGCGCCGAGGGCGCCTCTCTCGAGGTCTCGCTCGCCTCGGGCACATGGACCTTCCGCGACGGACAGGGCGGCGTCCTCGCGCGCTGCGAGGGCGTCTCCGGCGAGGTGAAGCCCGCCTTTCCTGTCGACGAATACCGCTCCCGGATCTCGCTCGAGGCGCCGGAGGCCGAGGCCTACCTCGGCTTCGGCGAGAAGGTCGGCCCGCTCGACAAGCGCGGACTGCGCTTCACGTTCTGGAACACCGACGCTTACCCGCCGCACGTGGAGTCCGACCCGCTCTACGCCTCGATTCCCTTCTTCGTGGCGCTGCGCGGCGGGGTCGCCTGGGGCTTCTTCCTCGACGAGCCGTGGCGCTCGGAGGTGGATATCGCCCTCAGCGACCCGGGCCGCATCACCTGGGAGTCGCGGGGGCCCGAGCTCGACGTCTACCTGATGACCGGCCCGCACCCGGCCGACGTCCTGCGGCGCTACGCCGCGATCACCGGCCATCCCGCCATGCCGCCGCTCTGGAGCCTCGGCGCGCACCAGTCGCGCTGGGGCTACGAGACCGCCGACGACGTGCGCGGCGTGGTCCGCGGCTATCGGGCGCGCGGGCTGCCCCTCGACGTGGTCCACCTCGACATCGACTACATGGACGCTTACCGCGTGTGGACCTGGGACCGCTCGCGCTTCCCGGATCCCGCGGGGCTCGCGCGCGAGCTCGCGGCCGAGGGCGTCAAGCTGGTGACCATCGTCGACCCCGGGATCAAGGCCGACGAGGGCTATGCCGTCTTCGAGGAGGCGCGCGCGAAGGACTACCTCGTCCGGCTCTCCCGCGGCGGCACGCTCGTGGGCGAGGTGTGGCCCGACCCGGCGGTCTTCCCGGATCTGACGCGCGAGGAGGTGCAGCGCTGGTGGGGCGATCTGCAGAGGTCGTTCGTCGACGTGGGCGTCGCCGGCATCTGGAACGACATGAACGAGCCCGCGTGCTTCTCCGTCCAGCCCGACCGGGGCCTGCCCGCGCCGAACGGCGGGCGCAGCTCGGGCCTCGGCACGATCGAGGGCAGCACGCTGCCCCACGACGCGCGCCACGGCGCCCGGCGCCACCTCGAGGTCCACAACGTCTACGGGCTCGGCATGTCGAAGGCGGCCCACGAGGGCCTCGCGCGCCACGCGCCCGCGCGGCGCCCGTTCGTGCTCACGCGCGCCGCCTTCGCCGGCATCCAGCGCTACGCCGCTGTGTGGACCGGCGATTTTGCCAGCAACTTCACGCACCTGGAGGCCTCGATCCCGATGCTGATCGGCCTCGGCCTCTCGGGCGTCCCGTTCGTGGGCGCCGACATCCCCGGCTTCGCCGGCCGCGCGAACGGCGAGCTGCTGGTGCGCTGGATGCAGGCCGGGCTGTTCTACCCGCTGATGCGCAACCACGCGGCCCGGGGCAGGCCGGCGCAGGAGCCGTGGCGGTTCGGCGAGCCGTTCCTCGACCTCGCGCGCGCGGTGCTGGAGCGGCGCTACCGGCTCCTGCCGACGCTCTACACGCTGATGCACGAGGCGGCGGAGACGGGCCTCCCGGTCCTGCGGCCGCTGTCCTTCGCGGCGCCGGCCGACGCCGAGGCGCTCCACGCGTACGACCAGTTCCTCTTCGGCGACGACCTGCTCGTCGCGCCGGTGGTGCGGCCCGGGCAGTCGAAGCGGCTCGCGTACCTGCCCGCCGGCGCGTGGCTCGACCTCGCGAACCTCGAGCGCGCCGGCAAGGTCGAGGAGGGCGGGCGCCACGTGATCGCCGACGCGCCGCTCGATGTCGTCCCCGTGTGGCTGCGCGCCGGGGGCGCGGTGGCGCTCACGGCGCCGCGGATGCACACGACGAGCGCGCGCTGGGAGGAGATCACCTGGCACGTGCACGCGGCGGAGGCGGTGAGCGGCCGCCTCTACGAGGACGAGGGCGACGGCCACGGCGCGTCGCGCCTCACGCGGATCTCGGGCGGCCTCGACGGCGGCACGCTCGCGCTCGAGCGCAGCGTGGAGGGCGAGCTGCCGCTCGCGCGCGAGGTGGAGACCCTCCGCGTCCACGGGGTGCCGGCGCCGCGCTCCGTCACCGGGGCGCGATCGCACCGCGTGGTGGACGGCGTCGTCGAGATCGAGGTCGCGGCCGACTGGCAGCGGATCGAGCTGCGCGCGCCCTGACGGCCGGGGCCGCGCGCCGCGGCGGTCAGCCGTGCTTCATCACCCAGTCGAGCGCGAGGCGCACGCGCGAGGAGAGCTGCCGCCGTGACGGGTACACAGCGAAGAGCTCGCGGGGCTCGACCGTGCGCCCCGTCACGGTGAGCTCGACGAGCGCCTCGCCTTGCTGCTCGATGACCTCGCGGGGCGCGCACACCACGCCGAGCCCCTGCGCCGCCGCGGCGATGGCCGCGCGCGGATCGTTCACGCAGAAGCGCGCGCGCGGCCGGACCTCCTCGATCGAGCCGTCCCGCCGCCGCAGGCGCCAGGCGCCGCCCGGGTGGCTCAGGACGGCGGGCACCGACCCGAGCGACGCGCGGGGGAGCCGGGTGCGGCCGTTCAGGGCCTCGCGCACGAGGCGCGGCGACGCGGCGAGCGCGTACGGGAGCGACCACAGGCGCCGCGCCACGAGCTCGGCGTCCTGAACGGGCCCCGCGCGAAAGGCGAGATCGATGCCCTCCTCGACGAGGGAGACGACCGCGTTGGTGAGCGTGAGCTCCACGGTCAGGCGCGGGTGCCGGGCGGCGAAGGAGAACAGCGCCGGCGCGATGCGCTGCGCGCCCGTCATGACGGGCGCCGTCACCCGGAGCCTGCCCGCGGGCTCGTCGTCGCGGTCCGCGGCCCTGTCGAGCACCGACGCGAGCTCGTCGAGCAGCGGCCCGGCGCGCTCGAGCAGCCGCGCGCCCTCGCCGGTGAGGCCGACGCGGCGGGAGGTGCGCTGGAGCAGCCGCACGCCCAGCGCCTCCTCCAGCTGCGCCACCCGGCGGCTCACCGTGCTGGTGGGCACCCCGGTGCGCCGCGCCGCCTCCACGAAGCTCAGGTGGTGAGCGACCGCCGCGAAGAGCCGCACGTCCTCGAGCGAGATCATCCCGTCCATGGGATGAAGCATGCCACAGCGTCCCATGGTTCGGAGGAGGCGGCGACGCTACGTCTCGGTCATGAACCTTGAACAACAGCACATCGTCATCCTCGGGGGCTCGTCGGGGATCGGCCTCGGCGTGGCCAGGGCCTGCCTCGCGCGCGGCGCCTCGCTGACCCTGGTGAGCCGCTCCCCCGAGAAGCTCGCCGGCGCCGCGGCCGAGCTCGGGGAGGCGCGCCGCGTGCGCACCTTCGCCGCCGACGTGACGCAGGAGGCCGAGGTGCGCCGCCTCTTCGACGAGCATCCGCCCGCGCGTCACGTGGTCGTGACGGCGGTGCAGGGGCATTATCAGCCGATCCGCGAGATGGATATCGCCGCGGCGCGCCGCGCGATCGACTCGAAGCTCCTGGCGGCGCTCCACGTCGCCAAGCACGCGCGGATCGAGCCGGAGGGCTCGCTCGTCTTCACGACGGGGATCGCGGCGGTGCGGCCGGGGCCGGGCGGGTCGGTCATCGCCGCGGTGAACGGGGCGCTCATGTCGCTCGTGCGCGCCCTGGCCATCGAGCTCGCGCCGGTGCGCGTGAACGCGCTGTCGCCCGGCTGGATCGACACGCCGGTGTGGGACTCCATCGCGGGCGCCGCCAAGGAGCAGCGCTTCACACAGCACGCGCGCCGCCTCCCGGTCGGCCGCGTCGGCGCGCCCGCGGACATCGCCGACGCCGCGCTGTTCCTGATGGGCAACGGGTTCACCACCGGCGAGGTGCTGCACGTCGATGGGGGACACCGGCTCATCTGAGCCCGGCTGCCCGCATCGAGCACAGGATAGCGCCACGGCGGCTGTGGAGCGCAGCGGCTGCATGAGGACGACGCGCTGCATTACGCACCTCGACGGTCGAGGCAGCGCTGATTCCGAGCGATGCAGCTGGGCTGAATTAAGCGATCTCCACGAGATCGAGCGGACTGCGCCGCGAGATCTCGCGTAGAATTCCAGGGGTGACGTTGACAGGCTCCACGAGGTGTGGTTGTCCTACTTTATCCCAGGAGTGCTCTATGTCCCCTCGTTCTCTCTTTCTTGTGACCTTCGCCATCGCAGCCCTGGCCTGCTCTTCGGGGTCGGACGATAACAACGGCAACTCGACCGCCGGCTCCGGCGGCGGGACGACCACGGGCGGCAGCAGCGGGACGACTTCGCCGGAGGGCAGCAGCTCGAGCGGCGACGACATCGGGAGCATCTCGGGGGGCAACGTGGCCGTCGGGTCCGGCGGCGCCGGCGGCGGGAGCGAGTGCAAGAGCACGCTCGATGTCCTCTACCGCGACTTCAACGACACGCACCCCGACTTCGAGATGGACTTCCGGGGCGACGTGGTCCGCCGCAAGCTCGTCGAGCCGGCGCTCGACGCCGAGAGCAAACCGGTGTTCCTCGACTCGGTGGGCTGCCAGGCGGACCTGCAGACACCGCTCGACTGCGGGGGCGGGAACCCGAACCAGGTCGTCATCACGAGCAAGGCGTCGTTCGACCAGTGGTACCGCGACGTCCCCGGCGTGAACATGACCTTCCCCAAGCAGATCGAGCTCGCGGAGACGCCGGCCGGCTCGGGTCGGTACGTCTTCGACAGCACGGATTTCTTCCCGCTCGCGCCGGAGGAGGGGTTCGGGATCAACCCCCCCAACGGCAAGAACCAGAACTTCCTCTTCACCACCGAGATCCACCTCAAGTTCGGCTACGTCGCCGGCCAGGAGTTCAGCTTCCGGGGCGACGACGACATGTGGATCTTCATCAACGGCAAGCTCGCCCTCGACCTCGGCAGCATGCACGGGCCCGAGTCGGGCGTCATCGACTTCGATGCACAGGCCAACTACCTGGGCATCTCTCCGGGCAACACGTACACGATGGATATCTTCCACGCGGAGCGCCACACCGACGGGTCGAACTTCCACATCGAGACGAACATCTCCTGCTTCGTGCCCGTCGAAGTCCCGCGCTGAGGCCCGGGATCCCGCTCAGCCCACGCTCAGCCCTCCGGACAGGGGGGCTTCGGATCCGGGCATGACTGGCCCTCGACCCAGGGCCGCGTCTGCTCGCAGCCGCTCACGTCCTCGAAGGTGTTTCCGGTGACGAAATCGGGGCCCGCGGTGCCGTTCCAGCCGCGGGTGACGCCGTGGCCGGCGACGTGGCGGATCGTCGATCCCTGGATGAACGCGCTGCTCGGCGGCTGGCTGAAGATGACGGCGCCGTTGAACGTCGAGAGATCGTTGCACGAGAGCAGGATGCAGCCGCAATCGTAGCCCGCGTACTCGATGATGACGTTCTCGAGGACGTTCTCCTGGCGCGGGATGCCGCCGTACCAGAGCCCGCCCCAGTCGCCGGGGGCGGGGCTCTCCGCGGCCGAGGTGAAGACGATGGGCCGCTCCGGCGTGCCCAGCGCGCGGAGGGCGCCGCTCGCCGCGAACTCGCCGGTGAAGTGCTCGATCTGAAAGAAGTTGCCGGGCTCGAAGCGGATGGTGACGCCGGGCTCGATGGTGAGCGTCGTCAAGGGCGCGCCCTCGCCGCCGGCGCCGATGTTGAACCGGGCGTCGCGCCAGTCCCCGAAATGGTAGGGCACGCCGCGGTCGCGCAGGGTCGTGTCCTGTTGCAGGCCGGAGGTCTGATTGGCGCCCTCGTCCTGGATCAGGATCTCGTCCTTGCGGTTGCCGGTGTACACGCCGGTCGGGATCGAGCCGAGCGCCTGCTCGCCGAGCTCGAGCGGATACGGGTGCTCGTCGCTGCCGCTCTCGGTGATCACGAGATCCGTCGAGCCCTCGGCGAACGACGACGCCCGCAGCAGGAGGACCCCGGCGCCGAGCGACCCGCGCACCGTCACGTTGTCGACGAGCAGCGCCGGCGCCGCCGGGGTCACGGAGCCGCCGTAAGCGGAGAGCGTCGCGTTCGCGTGGAAGCGATCGCCGCCGCCGCCCTCGAGGGCCACGTGCCGGAGGGTCGCCTTGCCCGGCCAGGCGACGTGCACGTCATTCCAGCGGGCGCCCTCGCTGCCGCGGAACGCGATGGGCCGCGCCTCCGTGCCCTCGGCCCGCAGCTCGGCGCCCTCGTCCATCACGGAGATGCCGGTGTCCTCCTCGAGCAGCACCTCGGCGCAGGGCTCGATCGTGAGCGTCACGCCCGCCCGGAGGCGGACAGGGAAACCCACGATGTGCGGGCTGCCCTCCGCGGTCCAGGTCTCGCTCTCGTCGAGATCGCCCTCGTGGAGGGTCGGGCCGCCGGACGGCGCACCGCACCGCGGCTCGGCGGCGCCGCCCGAGCCGCCAGCCCCACCCGAGCCGTCGGCCGGAGGAGGATCGCCGGGGTCGCACGCGGCGAGGAACATCACACCTGTCGCGGTGATCGTGACTACAACGTTGCGCAGGGCCATATCTCGTGTCCTTTGTGAGCGCCTGTGCGCGGGCGCGCGCACGCGCAAAGAGGCAGAGACTAGCCGATTCGCACCCCGACCGCGGAGCGTTTGCGCGCTGGAGACGGGCCCCCGCGGCGATAACACAGCTAGGAAGGCGGCGTCGTTGCCATCGCCGTACGCCGGCTGCGCCTGGACGTCCGGTTCGAGGGCGTCGCGGCGTCAGGGCGCAGCGCGGTCACGGGATGAGCCTCGCGATGAGCATCGACTGCTTCATCGGGGGGCTCGAGAGCGGCCCGTCGCCGAGATCGATCGTGCCCTGAAAGGTCCCCGCGACGACAAGGGATCCGGCCGGATCGACGGCGAGGCGGGACGTCACTCCGAACTCCGAAGGCTCGAACGAGACGCTGCACAGCCCGTTGCCTCGCGGGTCGAGGCCCGCGACGAAGAGCCCCACCTGGCGCGCGGTCAGCGGGCCGCAGCCGAAATCCGCGTCCGACGTGACGGCGCCGGCCAGCCAGGTGTTGCCGGCGGCGTCGGCGGCGAGCGTGTGCGCTGCCGCGAAGCGCCTGGCGAACAGCGGCGCGCCGCCGGCGGAGAGCTTGGTGACGAACACGTCGTACCCGTCGCTCGTCAGCGTGGCGCCGTCGAACTCGAGCGACCCGGTGAAGAAGCCGAGCGTGGCCACGTTGCCCGCCCCGTCCACGGCCGTTCCGAGGTGGTCCTCGGCCTGCACGCCGCCGAGACCCCGGCTCCACCGGTGCTCGCCTTGCGGGCCGAGCGAGGCGACGAAGACGTCGGCCGACAGGCTGTCACCCGAGACCCTCGCGGACCTGAGCGGGCCGCCGCCGAAATCGACGACGTCGTGGAACGTGCCGCCGAGCGCGATGTTCCCCGCCGCATCGATGGCGACGGTGGGGGTCTGCGCGCTCTGTCGGCCGAAGCTCCTGCTCCAGACGTGGCCTCCCGATGCGTCGAGCCTGGCGGCGAAGACGTTGAGCCCGTCCCCGCCGTCGTTGGTGAGGGGGCCGCCGCCGAGGTCCACGGTCCCCGCGTAGTCGCCGACGACGACGATGCCGCCCGCCGGATGGAAGGCGACGCCGCGGACGTTGGCGGCCTGCGCGCCGTGCGCGCGGATCTCCCTGCTCCAGAGCTGCTGCCCCGAAGCGTCGAGCAGGACGATGAAGCCGCTCGGGCCTCCCTCGTCGTTCACGGCGCCGCCGCCGAGATCGATCGAACTGACGAAGCGGCCCCCGACGACGATGTTCCCGGAGGCGTCGGCCGCGATGGACAGGGCGACCTGATCGTCGGGCAGGGCGGATGGGACATCGCCGAACCGCCGGCTCCAGAGGTGGTTGCCGCGCGCGTCGAGCTTGAGGACGAACGCGTCGGCGCTGCCCGTGCTCACGAGAGGACCGCCTCCGAAGTCGACCGCGCCGTTGACATAGCCCGTCACGAGGATGTTGCCTTGCGCGTCGACGGCGAGGCCCTGCGGCTCGGCGTGGTCGAAATGACGGGCGAAATCGAGCGCGAGGCAGCCCGGCGCGCACGCGCGAGCGCCGCCGGCCCCGGCACCGCTGCTGTCGACGGCCCCGGCGCCGCTGCCGTCGACGGCCCCGGCGCCGCTGCCGTCGACGGCGGTCCATGACTCGATGTCCAGGCTGCTCCTCGCGCCGCAGCCGGACGTGACCAGCGCGGCGACCAGAGAAACACACCCCAGATCGGACCCTGTTCTGTTCATCCCTGTCTCCCGGCGCCGCACGGTACCATCGCGGAAGACGGCGCAGGGGGAGGGCAGGAGACAGAATCGAGCTCTCGGCGCGCCTCGCGCTGCGCGCGAGGAGGCCCCGCGGCCCGGTGTTTCCGCCGGGCCGCGGGCCGCCGCGGCTCAACCGGTCACGTTGTCCCAGGCGACGGCGGTCGGCCCGAGGAGCGATCGGCCGCCGGTCGCGATGACCTGCTTGTACCAGGAGAACGAGTCCTTCGGGATGCGGCGCTGGGTCTGGTAGTCGACGTAGACCAGCCCGAAGCGCTCCTTGTAGCCCTCGGCCCACTCGAAGTTGTCGAGCAGCGACCAGGCCCAGTACCCCATCACCGGGACTCCCTCCTTCACCGCCCGCGCCAGGCCGAGCAGGTACCTGTGCATCAGGTCGATGCGCTGCGGGTCGTGCACCTTGCCGTCGAGGAAGACCTGATCTCGCGTGGAGGTGCCGTGCTCGGTGATCCCGATCGGCAGCTTGTAGCGCTCCCAGAAGAACCTCGAGCCCCAGTACAGCGTGCTGGGCACCACCTGCAGCCAGTCGAGCGTCGCGCGCGGGTAGCCGGGCGGGGAGGTGACGCGCTCGGGCTTGCCGTCCTTGCCCCGCCGCCACGTGCCCGACGTGTACATGTTGAGGCCGAGGTAGTCGAGCGGCCGCTTGATCTCGTCGAAGTCGCTGGCGGGGAAGTCGGGGACGTCGTTGCCGAAGAGCTCGAGGCCGCTCTCCGGATACCGCCCCTCGAGCACCGGGGCGATCCACCAGGCGTTGTTCCACGGGTGCCGCTCGTACACCGAGAAGATCGCCTCGCGCGCGGCCTCGATGTCGCCCGGGTCCTCCGTCGCCGGGCGCTGGACCTGGGTCGCGAGCACGTAGCCGACCTTCGCCCCCCTGGCCGCGGCGCGCAGGGCGTCCACCTGCTTGCCGTGGGCGCGCATCTGGTTGTGGGCGGCGGTCAGGTACTCCCGGTACGGGAGCTTGAGCCCGGGCGCGAAGTGCCCGTCGAGGAGCGCGTTGCCGATGAAGGCCTGCGGCTCGTTCTGCGTCACCCACCAGGGCACGCGATCGCCGAGCCGCTTCGCGACGAGGGTCGTGTAGTCGGCGAACCACTCGGCGACGTCGCGCTGGAGGAAGCCGCCGCGATCCTGGAGCGCCTGGGGGAAGTCCCAGTGGAACAGCGTGCACATCGGCACGATGCCGTGGCGGAGCAGCTCGTCGACGAGGCGATCGTAGAAGTCGAGCCCCTTCGGGTTGACCTTGCCCGTGCCCTCCGGGAGGACCCGCGTCCACGAGACGCTGAAGCGATAGCTCTTGACCCCGAGCTCCGCGAGCAGCGCGACGTCGTCCTTGTAACGATGGTAGTGGTCGCAGGCGACGTTCCCTGTGTGGCTCTCGAATACCTTCCCGGGGGTGTTCGAGAAGACGTCCCACACCGACGGGCCCCGGCCGTCCTCGGTGGCGGCGCCCTCGATCTGGTAGGCCGCGGTGGCGGTGCCCCACAGGAAGTCCGCGGGAAATGGCGCGGCCGTGGTGCCCGCCGGGTCGGCGCCGGTCGAGGCGGCCGGCGGAGACGCGGGCGCGGAGGCGGATGAGGCTGCCGCGGCGGACAGGGCGGGCGAGGCTCCAGAGGCGTTGTGCTGGGTGAGCGACTCGGAAGGATTGGGAGCGGACATGAGCGCATCATCCACGGCGCCCGGTGGACAGCAATGGGGTCGATGCGCGTCGATGCGCGCGCCGCTCGCTTGACGGCCCGCGTTGGCTCGACAACATGGGCGGCATGCTCGCGATCCGTCCGAAATCCGCCGGTGGTCCCGAGGTGATGACGCTGGAGGAGCACCCGACGCCCGCGCCGGGCCCCGGTGAAGCCGTCGTCCGCATCGAGGCCGCGGGGGTGAACTTCATCGACATCTACCACCGGAGCGGCCAGTACAAGATGGAGCCGCCCATCCCGCTCGGGCTCGAGGGCGCGGGGCGCGTCGAGGCCGTGGGGCCTGACGTGACCGAGGTGAGGGAAGGGGACGAGGTCGCGTGGACCGGCGGTCCCGGCTCGTACGCCACGCACGTCCGCATCCCGGTCGCGAAGCTCGTCCCCGTGCCCGCGGGCGTCGGCGCCAGGCAGGCCGCGGCCGCGATGCTCCAGGGCATCACCGCGCAGTACCTCGTGCGCTCCACGTTCCCGCTCGGGCCGGGCCACACGTGCCTCGTGCACGCGGCCGCGGGCGGGGTCGGCCTGCTGCTCTGCCAGATGGCGAAGCGGCTCGGCGCCCGCGTCATCGGCACCGTCTCGACGGAGGAGAAGGCGCGGCTCGCGCGCGGGGCCGGCGCCGACGAGGTGATCCTGTACACGCAGGCCGACTTCGAGGCCGAGGCGCGCCGGCTCACCGGCGGCGCCGGCGTCGACGTTGTCTACGACGGCGTCGGGCGCGACACGTTCGCGAAGAGCCTGGGCGCGCTGCGCCCGCGCGGCACGCTGGTGCTCTTCGGCCAGTCGAGCGGCCCGGTGTCCTCGTTCGACCCGCAGATCCTGAACCAGAAGGGCTCCCTCTACCTCACGCGCCCGAGCCTCCAGCACTACACCGCGACGCGCGAGGAGCTGCTCGACCGCGCCGCCGACGTGCTCGGCGCGATCGCCCGCGGCGAGCTCACGATCGCGATCGGCGCGACGTACCCGCTCGCCGAGGCCGCCGGGGCGCACCGCGCGCTCGCCGGGCGGGCGACGACGGGGAAGGTGCTGCTCATCCCGTAGCGCGCAGGGCGGACGGGCATGGTGCGAGCCGCCGGGGCGTCGAGAAGAGAAGAATTTTTAACGCAAAGACGCAAAGGCGCAAAGACGCCATGAGAGGGTAAGAAGATTGGATTGCCACGACGCCAGGAGATCGGATTCTCGGTGGCTCGTGACGTCAGCGGCCGCCCGGATTCCATCGTTGACCGCGCCGCCTCCGCGCCGCTAGCCTGCCGGCGCGGAGGTGCACCCCATGGCCGAACGTCCCCTGCTTGCTCCCGAAAAGATGTCCGAGACGGTGAAGTCTCAGGTCGCCAGCTTCCATCGCGAGGTCGTCGACCAAGCCGCGGCGGCGGTGAGCCGCGACCCGGTGGTGGTCGTCGGGATGGCTCAGAATCCGTTCGTGAAGAAGGCGCGGCAGCTGCTCGATCAAGAGGGCGTGAAGTACACCTACCTGGAGTACGGCAGTTATCTCTCGAAGTGGAAAGAGCGGCTCGCTCTCAAGCTCTGGGCCGGCTTCCCGACGTTCCCCATGGTGTTCGTCGATGGCGTCCTCGAAGGCGGCTACGCCGATCTGGTCAAGCTCCGCGATCAGGGCAAGCTCAAGCGGCAGCCGTGAACAGGCGCGGATGAACGACGGCATCACGGAGGTCACCTCGTGACATCGCTCGGGATCCACGGACGACGGCGGGATGACGCGGGGAGCGGCGCGGCTCGACGGCGGGGAGGCGGCGCGCCGTGAGCACCTACGCCATCAAGCGGCTGCTCTCCATCATCCCCACGCTCTTCCTCGTCGCCACCCTGGTCTTCATCCTCGTGCGCATCGTGCCGGGCGGGCCGTTCGATCAGGAGCGGGCCGTGCCCATCGAGGTCCAGCGGCAGCTCGACGCCAAGTACCACCTGAACGATCCGGTGCTGAAGCAGTATGGCGACTGGCTCCTTGCGCTCGTCACGAAAGGCGACCTGGGACCGACGTTCAAGTACCCGAACCGCACCGTCAACGAGATCATCGCGCTCAGCCTGCCGGTGTCCATGCAGCTCGGGTTCTGGGCGATGCTGTTCGCCCTCGCGATGGGCATCCCGCTCGGCGTCGTCGGGGCGATCCGCCAGAACACCTGGAAGGACACCGCGGCCATGGCGGTCGCCATGGTCGGCCTCAGCGTGCCGCGGTACGTGCTCGCGCCGCTGCTGATGCTGGTCTTCTCGCTCAAGCTGTACTGGTTCCCGGTGGCCCGGTGGGAGACGTGGCGGCACATGGTGCTCCCGGTCATCTGCGCCGGGCTCCCCGTGGCCGCCTACATCGCCCGGCTCACGCGCGGCGGGATGCTCGAGGTGATCCGATCGGACTTCATCCGCACCGCGCGCGCCAAGGGGCTCTCGGAGCGCAAGGTCGTCCTGAAGCACGCGCTCCGGGGCGGGCTGCTCCCGGTCGTGAGCTTCCTCGGCCCCGGCTTCAGCGGCCTGCTCGTCGGCTCCCTCGTCGTCGAGAAGATCTTCAACATCCCCGGCATGGGCCGCTACTTCGTCGAGGCGGCCACGAACCGCGACTACAACCTCGTGATGGGGGTCATGCTCGTCTACGGCTTCCTGCTCATGCTCTTCAACGCGCTCGTCGACGTGGCGTACGCCTTCATCGACCCGCGCGTGGAGCTGCGCTGACCATGCCCCCCGCCGCCCCCCCGCCGCCCGCCGCCTCTCCCGCGGCCCCCGGCGACCTGCCCGCCGTCCCCGGCGGCGCCGCGCCGCGGCCGGCCGGCCCGCTGCGGCTCGACGCGCTCGAGCAGGGGTCGAGCCTCGGGCGCGACGCGTGGCGGAGGCTCCGCAAGAACCGCGCGGCGGTCGTCTGCGGCGTCGTGCTCGTCGCGATGGTCGTCGCCTGCGTCCTCGTCCCCGAGCTCTCGAGCTACCGGTACGACAAGGCCGACCTCAAGCTCGGCGCGCAGCCGCCGTCGCTCGACCACTGGATGGGCACCGACTACTTCGGCCGCGACATGATGGCGCGCGTCTTCTTCGGCGGGCGCATCTCGTTCGCCGTCGGCGTCGTCGCGACGCTCGTGAGCTTCGTCATCGGCGTGAGCTGGGGCGGCGTCGCCGGCTACTTCGGCGGCAAGGTCGACGCGATCATGATGCGCATCGTGGACGTGCTCTACACGTTCCCGTTCCTCATTTTGGTCATCCTGCTCATGGTCTTCTTCGCGAACGACCAGACCGTCCTCTACCGCGCCTGGAAGGCCGTGCTCGGCCTCGCCGTCAAGGACCCGTCCGACCCGAGCTATTTCCCCATCTTCCAGATCGTCGTCGTCTTCGGGGCGCTCGGCGGCATCTCGTGGCTCACGATGGCCCGCATCGTCCGCGGCCAGGTGATCGCGCTGCGCAGCCAGCCGTTCATCGAGTCGGCGCGCTCGATCGGCGTCGGCCACGCCGCGCTGATCTTCCGGCACCTCGTGCCGAACGCGCTCGGCCCGATCATCGTCTACACGACGCTGACGATCCCCGAGGTGATGATGACCGAGGCGTTCCTCAGCTTCCTCGGCCTCGGCACGCAGGAGCCGCTCTCGAGCTGGGGGCTGCTCGCGTCCACGGGCGCCGACGCGATGGACCTCTACCCCTGGCAGCTCATCTTCCCGGCGCTGATGCTGGCGCTCACGCTGATCTGCTTCAACTTCCTCGGCGACGGGCTCCGCGACGCCCTCGATCCACGCATCCGAAAGGACTGAAGGGCCGCGCCGATCCACGCCGCGCGCGCGCCCAGACGAACCATGCTGATCGAGGTCAAGAACCTGAAGACCCACTTCTTCACCGAGGAAGGGGTGGTCCGCGCGGTCGACGGCATCTCCTTCAGCGTCGACCGCGGCGAGGTGCTCGGGATCGTCGGCGAGTCCGGCTCGGGCAAGAGCGTGACGAGCCTGTCGCTCCTGCGGCTCATCCCCGACCCGCCGGGCCGGATCGTCGGCGGCCAGATCCTGCTCGAGTCCGAGCGGGGCATCGTCGAGGACCTCGCCGAGGCGAGCGAGGCGCGGATGGAGCGCATCCGCGGCGACCGGATCGCGATGATCTTCCAGGACCCGATGACGTCGCTGAACCCGTACCTGCGGGTGAGCGAGCAGCTCATCGAGGTGCTGGAGCTCCACCGCGGGATGGCGCGCGCCGAGGCCCGCCGGCGCAGCGTCGAGATCCTCCAGGCGGTGGGCATCCCCGCGGCGGCGTCGCGGATCGACGACTACCCGCACCAGCTCTCGGGCGGGATGCGGCAGCGCGTGATGATCGCGATGGCGCTGCTCTGCGATCCCGACCTGCTCATCGCGGACGAGCCGACGACGGCGCTCGACGTCACGATCCAGGCGCAGATCCTGGACCTCATCCGCGAGCGCAAGGAGGCGCTCGGCGCGGCCGTCCTGCTCATCACGCACGACCTCGGCGTCGTCGCGAAGATGGCCGACCGCGTCGCGGTCATGTACGCCGGGCGCATCGTCGAGGAGGGGCCGGTCGGCGCGATCTTCCACGCCCCGAGGCACCCGTACACGATCGGCCTGTCGCGCTCGATCCCGCGGCTCGACGACGCGCGCGGCGCGGATCTCGTCCCGATCCCCGGGATGCCGCCGTCGCTCGCGCGCCTGCCGCCGGGCTGCCCGTTCCACCCGCGCTGCGCGCACGCGGTCGCCGTGTGCCGGGAGGAGGCGCCGCTGCCGCGCGTCGTCTCGGGCGAGGGCGACAGGAAGGCGCTGCACGTCGTGCGGTGCCACGTGGAGGACGTCTCCGGAGGAGCGCCATGACGACCGCCGCCGCCACCCCTGCGCCGCAGGGCGCCCCGCTGCTGTCGGTGCGCGATCTCAAGATCCACTTCCCGGTGCGCCGCGGCCTGCTCCAGCGGCAGGTCGGCACGGTGCGCGCGGTCGACGGCGTATCGTTCGACGTCGATCGCGGCGCGACGCTGGGCCTCGTCGGCGAGTCCGGCTGCGGCAAGTCGACGACCGGGCGGGGGATCCTCCGCCTCGTGCCGCCCACGTCGGGGAGCGTGAAGATCGACGGCCGGGAGATCCTGACGCTCGACCCGCGCGCGCTGCGCAAGGCGCGCCGCGAGATGCAGATGATCTTCCAGGACCCGTACGCGAGCCTGAACCCGCGCATGACGGTCCACGACCTCATCGCCGAGCCGCTCTTCACCCACGATCTCGTGGGGTCGCGGGACGAGGCGCTCCGCGAGGTGGCGCGCCTGATGGAGATGGTGGGGCTCTCGCCGTCGTACATGCGGCGCTACCCGCACGAGTTCTCCGGCGGTCAGCGGCAGCGGATCGGCATCGCCCGCGCGCTCGCCCTGAAGCCGAAGCTCGTGATCGCGGACGAGCCGGTCAGCGCGCTCGACGTGAGCATCCAGGCGCAGATCGTCAACCTGCTCGCCTCGCTGCAGCGCGAGCTCTCGCTCACGTACGTGTTCGTGGCGCACGACCTCGCGGTCGTCCGCCACCTGTCAAGCGAGATCGCGGTGATGTACCTCGGCCGCATCGTCGAGCGCGCTCGCCCCGACGCGCTGTTCCGCGCGCCGCAGCATCCGTACACGCAGGCCCTGCTCTCGGCGATCCCGGTCCCGGATCCCGACGTGGAGCGCAAGCGGCGTCGCCTGACGCTGGTCGGCGAAGTGCCGAGTCCGCTGAACCCGCCCTCGGGGTGCCATTTTCACACCCGCTGTCCTTATGCGATGGAGCGGTGCAGCATCGAGGCGCCTCTGCTGGAGGAGCGCCGTCCCGGACACTGGGCTGCTTGCCACCTCACCGAGTTACCCACCGTACCTACGCATCCGTAGGGTGATCCGCGGGCGTGGGGCGCCCGACATCGGTTGAGCTCGCTGTCCAGACATGACGGGGAATGTCCGATGACAGGATTTTCCTGACCTGTGTTTGGGGCAGGGAGGTTAGGATCCTTGGACCGATGCCGCGAATTTCTGACGCCACGCTTCGCGCCCAGATCCCGACGGCCCTTCTCATCGGCGGCGATCAGGCGCTGCTCGAGCGCTGCCAGGCGGCGGCGATGGATGTCGGGATCATCGTCAAGGCGTGTCCGGTCTCGATGGCCGCGGCGCTCGCGGAGGAGCGCCGGCCGGTGGCCATCGTGGTCACGTCGTCGACCTACGCGCTCGCGCCGGAGGGGTTCGAGGACATCGCGCGCGAGGTGCTCAGCACGCTCGTCCGCGTCGACGAGGCGCTGACGGACGACGAGCTCGGGGCGATGCTGACGACGGCGTCGCGCGAGAGCCGCAAGCAGCGCACGAGGCAGCTCACGCCGGGGCGCTACTCGCTGATGCCGGCGGACGACGGCGCCTCGGGGCCGCGGTCCGAGCGGTGGAGCATCGGCGTGATGACGGCGGACGCGTCGTCGCGGCGCGACGCCGAGGCGACGCCGCTGCCGCGCTCGGGGCCGCGGAGCGCGGGCGCGCAGGAGCACGCGTACCGCGAGCGCGTGGCGGCCGCGGTGTCCGCGCAGCGGCCGGCGGATGCGCCGCGGTCGGAGCGGATCGGGGTCATGTCGGGGTTCGGGGCGGGGCCGTCCTCGTCGCGGCCGCGGCGCGAGCCGCCGGCGCCGGGCGGCGTTGTGTACGCGCGGCGGGAGACGCCGATGCCGCCGCAGCAGCCGGCGCGGGCGTCTCTGCGGCGGGACACGCCGGTGGCGGGCTCGCCGCCGGCCGGGGGGTATCCGGCGCGGGAGATGCCGCCTGCGGCGCCGTATGCGCGGCGAGATACGCCGGCGCCGATCACGCAGCGGGCCGGGGGGCATCCGCGGCACGAGGCGCAGGCGGCGCCGACGGGCGCGCGGCGGGAGATGCTGGCGCCGTCGTCGCGGCCGGGGGCGCCGAGCTCGCGGCCTGCGGCGCCGTCGTCGTGGTTGGGGGCGCCGAGCTCGCGGCCTGCGGCACCGCCGTCGTGGTTGGGGGCACCGTCGTCGCGGCCTGCGGCGCCGTCGTCGTGGCCGGGGGCGCCGAGCTCGCGGCCTGCGGCGCCGTCGTCGTGGCCGGGGGCGCCGAGCTCGCGGCGGGAGGCACAAGCGGTCGCGGCGCCGCTTCGGCGGGAGACGCTCGCGCCGTCGTCCCGGCCTGCGGCCCCGGGGGCGCGGCGGCAGACGCCGGTGCCGCTCTCGCAGCGGGCGGCGGCGCAGCCACGGTACGAGGCCACGGGCGAGCCGCCGGCCGCGGTGCCCTCGCCGCGAGATGCGCCGGCGTCGGGCGCGCCAGGAGAGGAGGCGCGCGGGCTCTACCCCACGCCGCCGCCGCCGAGCTCGCGCTCCGCGCCGCCGTCCTCGCGCAGGGCGCAGTTCCACGTCGACATCGCGCTCCTGTTCGACGAGCGCGGCCTGCCGCGATCGGACCCGCAGGAGAAGTGACGCTCACCTGAGCAGGGCGCCGACCTGGAGCGGTGCTCAGGACGAGAGAAGCGCCTCGCGAGCCAGGCGCCGGGTGTTCGGCTCAGCTGCCGGAGCCGCCAGCGCCGCCCGCGCCGTCGGGGCCACCGGAACCGCCCGAGCCGCCCGAGCCGCCAGCGCCGCCCGAGCCTCCCACGCCGTCCGAGCCGCCAGCGCCACCCGAGCCACCGGCGCCGTCCGAGCCGCCAGCGCCGCCCGAGCCACCGGCGCCACCCGAGCCACCGGCGCCACCCGAGCCACCGGCGCCACCCGCGCCGCCGCCTCCGCTGCCCTCTCCGCACGACGCCGCGACCGTCAGCGACAGGCTTCGGGTGAGCGGCTCCTGCCTGCTCTCGCCCCCGAGGATCGGCTCGCCCGTGTCGCTCACGACCGCGACCGTGATGGTGTGCTCGCCCTCGCGCTCCTCGGGATCGAGCGCGCCGAGGCGCACGTCGATCACGCGGCCGGCCCCGGCGCTGTTCTTCTCGCCGTCGAGGCTGAGCACCAGGTGCCCGCACTGCGTGTACGTCCCGCAGGTGCCCGGCGGGCGGAGGAGGAGCTGCGAGACGCCGACGTGGATCGGGATCGTCGGCTCGTCGGCCGAAGGGTCGGCCGAGGGCGCCCCGATGGCGACGCACGCGCCGTCCTTCGGGCTCACGATCGTGATCTCGGGCGTTCCGGTCGGGCCGGGGGCGCTCGCGGTCTCCTCGTCGCTGCAGCCGGTAGCGCCGGCGAGCCCGGCGGCGAGGACGAGCGCGAGGCGCGCAACCATCGGGGATGCCATGCCGCGCGGTGTATCCGTTGGCGTGGCGCCGGGCAATCTCTTCGTCCGCGGAGGTCCCCTGCGCCTGCTCCCCCGCGGGCGGGAGCGCGCCGCCGCGCGCCTCCCGGAGGCGCTCGCCGGGTGACCGGCGGCGCGGCGGAGGCTAAGCTCGCGCGGCATGACGACGAGGCAGGAGTCGATCCAGAGCAAGCTCGTTCAGGCGCTCGATCCGGTGCACCTCGATGTGGAGAACGAGAGCCGCATGCACAGCGTGCCGGCGGGCTCGGAGACCCATTTCAAGGTGCTCGTGGTGAGCGAGGCGTTCCGGGGCCTGAGCCCCCTCGAGCGCCACCGGCGCGTCAACGACATCGTGCGCGAGGAGTTCGGCGCCGGGCTGCACGCCCTGACGATCCGCGCGATGACGCCGGACGAGTGGGAGCGGCAGGGCGGCGCGGACTTCCGCTCTCCGGCGTGCCTGGGCGGCTCCAAGGCGTCGCCGGAGCCCGGCGCGAAGTCGAGCTGAGCGGCGAGGCGCGCATGGAGCTCGTCGTCGCGTTCGTCTCGGACCTGCACTTCGGCCCGCAGGCGTCGTTCGGGGGCAAGCTGCGCAAGCTCACGGGCGAGGCGCCCGCGCTCACGCGCGCCTTCGTGGAGCGGATGAACGAGGTCACGCGGCCCGACCTCGTCGTGAACCTGGGCGACGACATCGAGGACGAGGGGCCCGAGGCCGACAGGGCGCGCTACGGCGAGTGCATGGCCGCGCTCCGCGGCGTGAAGGCCGAGCTCTTTCACGTCGCCGGCAACCACGACGTCATCCATCTGAGCGAGGCCGATCTCCTGTCCGCCTGGGGCAGGCCCGAGGTGACGCGGCTCCACTACGCCTTCGACCGCGGCGGCTTCCATTTCACCGTCCTCCACACGCGCGAGCGCAAGGATCACGACGTCTCGCTGGGGCAGGAGCAGCTCGCCTGGCTCGCCGAGGATCTCGCGGCGTCGCCGCTGCCGAAGGTCGTGCTGATGCACCACAGCGCGGCCGATCAGGACCTCCGTGGCAACCGCTGGTTCGAGGGGAGCCCGCACATCTGCCTCGTGCGCGAGCGGCGCGCGATGCGGAAGCTCTTCGAGGAGCACGGCGTGCTGGCCGTGTTCAACGGCCACCTGCACTGGAACCACCTCGACGTGATCCGCGGTATCCCGTACGTGACGCTCCAGAGCCTGATCGAGAACCTCGACGACGACGCGCCGGGCCGCCCCGCCGCCGCGCACGCCGTCGCGCGGCTCGGCCCGAAGCGCATCGTGGTGGAGATCGAGGGCGCCGAGCGGGCGCGGTACCAGTTCGATCGACGGTAGGCGGCGTCCCTGCGGAGACGCGGCGAGAACAGCGATGTTCTTCCTGCCTTCTCGCCCTGTCCGGCGCACGGTAGCGTTGTCTTCTCATGGCCAAGCTTCGCCTCGATTCGCGCCTCGGCATCGCTCACCTCCTCGCGCTCGCCTTGCTCGGGGCCGGTTGCGGCGACGATGCCATCTGTTCTCCAGGCGCCCTGTCCGCCTGTTTCCTCCCCGACGGGACGCTCGGCGCGCAGCAGTGCAACGAGGAGGGCACGGCGCTCGGCGCGTGCGCCCCTGTGGCGGGCGGCCCTCGACAAGGGTGCGCGCACCTCGGCGAAGCGTGCTGCCCCGCGCTCCCCGCCGAGCTCCTCGCGGGCTGCAACGCCGCCGTGAGCCAGGCGAACGACGCCGCGTGCGACGATTTCCTCGCGAGCGCCAACGCGGCCGATCTCTGCACCGGCGGGCCCGGCGAGGGCGCCGGCGGCGCTCCGGGGGGCGTCCCTCATGGCCCGAGCTGCGCCGGTCTGCTCAACGAGTGCTGCGCCGCGCTGCCGGCGCAGCTCAGGGAAGCCTGCCACGCGACCGGCTTCCGCGGCAATGAGCAGCGATGTCACCAGTTCCTGGAGAGCGACGCCAGGGACAACGGCTTTTGCACCGACGTCGATCCAGCGGCCGAGAGCTGCGATTACCTGTCGGAGCGTTGCTGTCCCTCGCTCCCCGAGGGGGCGCGCGAGCGCTGCGCCGCGCTCGCCGGAGCGTCGGACGCCGCGCGGTGCCTCG
The DNA here is from genome assembly GCF_051524405.1 of Sorangium sp. So ce119. Lineage (NCBI taxonomy): Bacteria > Pseudomonadati > Myxococcota > Polyangiales > Polyangiaceae > Sorangium > Sorangium sp. So ce119. The sequence goes on from NZ_CP150310.1 coordinate 3,797,385, forward strand.
ACTACCTGGGAGGCGCGGCCGACGCGGGCCGGTGTCCGAGGCACGCCGAGGAGGAGCCGTTCAGCGCGGCCCCGTGCGACGCGCTGCTCGATACATGCTGCGCGACGCTCGAGCCCGAGCTCGCCTACGCGTGCGATCTGGCCGCGATCTCCGGCGTCCGTGGCCGCTGCGAGGCGTTCACCAGCTCGATCCGCGCGTTCGGCCTCTGCCTCGGCGACGGCGGCGAAGGGGGCGGGGGCGGCGGCTGCGACGACGTGTCGAGCGACGTGAACAACTGCGGATTCTGCGGCAATGTCTGCGGCGACCAGCACGCGACACCCTCGTGCGCGGCCGGCACGTGCTCGCTCGCCTGCGACCTCGGCCACGACGACTGCGACGGCGAGCCCGCGACCGGGTGCGAGGCCGACGTCGGGAGCGACGTGAACAACTGCGGCTCCTGCGGCACGATCTGCAGCGAGCGCCACGCCGCCGCCACCTGCGTCGGGGGCGCCTGCGTGGTCGCGTGCGACGCAGGGTACGCCGACTGCGACGGCGACCCCCTCACCGGTTGTGAGGTCGCGCTCGCCTCGGACCCGTTCCACTGCGGCGCGTGCGGCAACGACTGCGCGGGGGGCCTCTGCGATGCAGGGGAGTGCAGCCCCGGCGCCACGTCGCTCGCGTCGGGCCTGGCGGTGCCCTCGGCCCTCGTCGTCGACGACAGCGCCCTCTACCTGGTCGGCTTCCAGCCCGCCGGCGGCATCGCCGTCCGCGTCGACAAGGTCTCCGGCGGCGCGACGTGCCTCGCCACCGCGGCGCCCCCCGGGCTCGGGGGGTGCAGCGCCGACCGCTTCGAGGACGTCGCCCTCATCGGCGCCGACGCCATCGTCACCGGCTCGCCCGGCGTGCTCCGGTACCCCTCGCTCGGCGGCGCCGCGATCCCCCTCACGACCTCCGTCCCTGACCCCTGGGCCGTCGTCACCGACGGCAGCGACGTCTGGTTCACCTCCCTCTCCCAGGGAGGGATCTACCGCGTCGACGCCCTCGCCAGCGGGCAACGCGCCCAGGAGATCACCGGCGTCTTCTCCGAGCCGGGGGGAGCGCTCGCGAGCGACGCGGCGCACCTCTACTGGGCCCGGACCGACGGCACGATCGTGAAGCTCCGCAAGGACGGCACCGAGCGCCGCCAGATCGCGTCCGGTCAGGTCGTGGACACCACGAACCTCACGCCCCACTACCTCGCCGCCGACGCAGGCCACCTCTTCTGGAGCAGCCCGAACGGCCTCCTGTTCCGGCTCGCCAAGGACGGCTCCGACCTGGTGGTGCTCGCCGACGACCAGCCGAGCCCCGCCGGCATCGCCGTCGATGCCGGTGACGCCGGCGCGGTCTACTGGGCGAACCGCGCCGGCTCGATCCGCAAGGTCCCGAAGGCCGGCGGCGACGTGACGACGCTCGCGGTCGGCCAGCTCGATGCGATCGCGGTCGCGGTCGACGAGGCGTCCGTCTACTGGGCGACCCGGGCGGGGCACGTCCGCAAGATCGCGAAGTGAGCTGAACAGGGACCGGGAGACACCGCGCATGCACCATGTCGTCGAGGGCAGTTCGTCGCACCGTGGTCCTGTCCGCCGCCGCCTCCGGGACGCGCGCGCGGCGCGCCTCCTCGGCGCGCTCGCCGCGCTGCTCTCCGCCGGGATGCTGGCTGGAATGGGGTGCGGTCGGGAGCCGCCGCCCCCCGCCGTCGCGGCGCCCCCCCTGGGCGCGCAGGCGAACGACGACGCGTGCGCGTGCCGCGACGGCTATTACTACAACGGCGAGCCGATCCCGGTCGACGACACCCGATGCGACACCTTCGTCTGCGGGCGCGACCTCATCGCCTATCACTGCGTCGATCTCGGCGCGAATGACACCTGGCGCAGCTTCCCGGGGAACATGTGCGGTGATCTCTCGTGCACCGGCGCGGGCACCTTCTGCGGCGCGGACGTCGTGAACGGCGAGCCCGCGGCCCTGTACGAGTGCCCGGGCGCGGGGCAGATCCCGGTCGAATGGAAGATCTGCGAGGGGGGCTGCCGTCGCGGGGCGTGCACCGACGCTCCGACGAGCGAGTGCCCGTGCGAGGTCCCGCCCGTGGCCGGCGGCGAGCACATCCCGCGCACCTGCGGGCAACGCGTGTGTTTCCCGACCGGCGCCGGCAGCGCCGGTGTCCAGAAGGTGTGCACCGCGGACGGGTGGCAGAGCCTGGGGCTCTCGTGCTCGCAGCGCGCAGGCACCTGCAACGCCTGCCGTGGAGTGCAGGACAGCTTCGGCAACGAGGTGACCACGACCGCCTGCGGCGAGACGATCTGCGGCCTCGGCCACGGCAACCGCAGCGAATGGGTCTGCGGCGAGGAGGGGTGGCTCGATCTCAACCGCCCCTGCGAGCCGGGCGAGCCGGAGGACGAGGGCGCGGATTTCGGCCGCTGCCCGGAGCAGTTCCAGGACAAGGACGGCACCTGGAAGTCGGTTGAACGAGGCCAGACCTTCTGCGGCGATCAGGTCTTTCGCAGCCCGTGGAACAACGACCTCGCGCGGAGCCTGGGCGAGCCTCTGATCCGGATCAAGGGAAAGGCGACGCAGCTCTTCGCCTGCCCGGGGCCGGGCGCCCGCCCGGTGCCTTACCAGGATTGCTCCGCGCTCGGCGGCACCGGGGAGTGCAAGCCCGTGCGGGAGCTGCCGGCCATGCATTACCACGAGGCCACGGGCGCGCTGCCCCAGGCCGGCGCGCGGACGATCCGCGACTGGGACCGCTGCGACCAGGCGTGCCCCACGAGCGCCGACGCGTACTATGCCGTCGCGGAAGGGGGGCCGGGCGGCGAGAACCTCTGCCGCCACAAGTTCTGCGGGCAGCACGGGGTCACCGGTCGCGTCGGGACCTTGTACCACTGCGCCTACGACGACTGGTCGTACTGCCCGCCTTCGGCGGAGTCGACGAGCGCCGTCGTGGGCCGTCCCGTGCCGTACGAGGAGTGCTCCGCGGCGTGCCTTCCGCGCGATGCCAGGAGCCAGCACGACGTGTGTGACGCCCGATCGGATCAGGAGCCGTTCGGCATCCCGGATCCGGCGCCGGAGCCGAGCCCCTCGTCGCGCTGCGACGCGATCGTCGATTACCAGGACAAAGAGGTCCCCGTGACGGCGCGGCGGCGCGGCGCCAGCGTCTGCGCCCGCGGCGGGCAGGTGTTCGAGTGCCGCGATCGGCAGCTCTACCGCCCCGACGGCTGGCACGCCACGGGGATCTCGTGCGGCACGGCGTGCGGGATCTGCGGCCCCGACCCGTACAAGGTCCAGAGCTCGTTCTGCAAGTCGATCACGGACTTCTTCGGCAACACGTGCAGCGGCATCACCGCCGATCCGAAGGAGATCCTGTGCAACAACGACGATGACGTCCTCTTGAACGACCCTGCGTACTGCGGTCACAACCCGAGCCTTCACGCCACGGGCGATCCGTGGATGCTCTACACCTGCAAGGCGTACTGCGAGCGCGAGGACGGGGCGCAGACGCACTTGGTGCCCTGCGAGGGGCACGAGGGCGACGGCCGGGGCGGGCGCGAGAGGACGCGCATCTACCTCTTCGACCACGCCGTCTACTGCCCGATGGGGTGCACGATCAACGACCGGGTGAACGACGCGTGCCGCGCGCCCACGGGGACGCTCCGGTTCCCGTTTCCCGATCACAGGATGATCCAGAACATCGGTCACAAGCCGGACTGGGCAGAGGGCCGGCACCTCGGCGAGGACATCGCCAAGGCGAGCGGCCGGACGGACGGCACGTATGTCTTCCCGATCGCCCCGGGCAAGCTCCTGCGGGCCGGCATCAACTGCTCGCAGTACCTCGGCATCGCGCTCGTCGAGCACCGCTTCAAGGAGAACGGCGAGGAGCGACGGTTCTGCTCGTTCTACGGGCACCTCGACGTGGACGAGCTGGCGATGACCCTGGTGGGACAGGACATCGGCACCGACACGCCGCTCGGGAAGATCGCCTACTGGGACGATATCCCGAGGCAGCACAACCTTCACTGCGCGGACAAATGGACGGAGTGCCCGGCGGACGACAGCTTCCCCTGCAATGCGGGCAACTCGCACCTGCACTACACGGTGCTCTCCGACGCCGAGTGCGCGCGCTTCGAGGACGGCGGCGGCGCGCCGCTCGGGTACGACGGTTGCGGCACCCAATCGACGGTCGGGCACCTGGACAAGGAGACCCGGATCGAGTCCTACACCGCGCTCGACTCCACCTGCACGCACCCGATCTCGCGGACCGACGGGTACATCTCCCCGGAGTGGTTCGTGACCTCTCGCGTCCATTGATCGCGGGGACGCCGGGCGCCGGGGGCGTAAGCGATCGGCGATACCGTGCAGGCGGGCGCGTGGGGGCCGAGCCGTCTCCGTGCGGAGGGGCGCGACGCGAGCTCGGCCATGGACAGGAGGGCCTGCGAAGTGACACGACGTGTGTCCCGGCGTTTACAGGAGGGCCCGCGAAGTGACACGACGTGTGTCCCGGCGTTTACAGGAGGGCCCGCGAAGTGACACGACGTGTGTCCCGATGTTTACAGGAGGGCCTGCGAACCTGAGGGGGCATCAGGCGACGGCGTGGCATCGTCCCGTCAGGTACGCCGGGCGCGCCTGCGCGCCGGGGGGCGCCGCGCCGGTGAGGCGCGCTGGTCCTCGTCGCCGAGCACGTCGTCCGGTGTCGGCGCCGTGAGCACCCGCGCCGTCCACGTGACGAGCGTCGCCTCGTCCGCGGTGAGGATGCGGGCGCTCACCTCGGCCGGCAACGCGCCGAACCGGGTCGTGAGCAGCTCCAGCAGCGTCTGCGCGCGCCCCTGCACTCGCCCCTGCGCGCGCCCTTGGGCGCGCCCCCTGCGCTCGCCCCTACGCTCGATCTCGTCCAGCTCCGTCACGATGGCCTCCTGGGCCCGTGGGCCCACCGCCTTCTCCAAGATCCTGCCGATCGTCTGCACATTCAAGCGCTCGTGCGTGGCCACAAGGTAGCGCAGGAGCGCCTCCAGCGCAGCGAGGCCGCTCGGCGCCCGGAGCACCTCGTCCAGCGCCGCCGCGATGCGCCCGATCTCCCGCTCCAGCCGCGCGTCGTCGCCGGACACGGACAGGCACCACAGCACCACCTTTCCCAGCGCCGTCAGCGCCTCCTCCACCACGTCGCCGGCCCGCCCGCCGCTGACGTCCACGAGGAGCAACTCGAAGCAGGGAATGTGCGGCAGGAGCGCCGCCCGCTCCGGCCCCGTGGCCGCGACGATGTCCTGGAAGGCCCTGGCCGCCGTCCACCCCGTATCGCTGTGGTGGATCAGCACCGGCATGATCGGCGGCAGCTCCGTCAGCCCCGGCCGATCGCGGGTGATCCGCTCCCACAGGCGCATCATGTAGAGGCCCATTCGGAAGACCATCAGCGCCTCGACGTCGCGCTGATGCTCGACGATCACATAGAAGTAGATGCGCCCCGCGCCCATGCGGGCCGAGAGCACCAGGTCGCTGTGGCGGCTGCGCAACGCGCGGTCCACGAAGCTGCCCTTCTCGATGCGCAGCGTGCTCCAGCGCACGGCCGCGACCACCGGCCGCGGCAGCGCGGCCTTGAGCAGGCCAAGGGCGTGCTCGCGCTGAGAGAAAGTCCACTGGAACAGCGCATCGTGGGGGGAGGTCAACGCACGTTCGCGCGGCGACTTCGGCATGAAGCAACCCTCGTTGACCGAGGCGCGAAAGGCAAGTCTGCGGCAGGAAATGCGATGCGCGTGCGAACGGTCGAGCCGTTCAGAGTGGCATTGCGCGAGATCCGATGATCTCGTTTCGCGATCCGGTATCGCCGCGCTCATCGCGCGGATTCGGTCGCTCATCTCTCCCCATTACGAACAAGCCTTTCGCGGCATCACACAAAAGCGACCGCTGCCGCAGATCGTACCCCGGTGAGCCACGACGACCTCCGGCCGAACCTCACGCCACGTCCTCGCGCGCGACCCCACGCGCGACGGCGCCCGCTCCCGTGGCCTCAACGGCGCATCGGGATCGCTGGCGCGGCGAGACCCGCTCTCGACGCCCCTCGCCTCAGGCCGGGTCGGGCGGGATCGGCAGCACGCGCTCGACGAGGTAGCGCAGGATGTCCTGGGGCGTGATGATCCCGACGAGCCGTCCGTTGCGCACGACCGGCAGATGGTGAATCTGGTTCTCGCGCAGCAACGTCATCACGTCGTCGGTGGGCATGAACTCGTCCACGGAGATGGGCGGGGTGCTCATCACGTCCGCGGCCGTCATGCCCTCGTACTCCGCGCGCAGGAGCGCGCCCAGGAGATCCGTCTCGCTCACGAACCCGACGACGCGGTGGCCTTGGTCGATGACCGGCGCGCCGCTCAGGTTCTCGTTGGCGAAGAGCTGCAACATGTCGGTGACCGGCGTGCCCTGCTCCAGCGCGATCACGCGCTCGGTCATCAGATTGCGCGCATGCCCCTTCATGGTGTGCGCCATGTAATGATCGAGCCGCCGCGGCGTCAAGGGCGCACCGACGCGACGCGCCGAGCAGTCCGTCCGTCAGCAGGCGCGGCGCGCGGCAGGTCTACATGAAGATACGCAGGCGGCTGTCAGGCCCCACCGGACGCGTTCGGCCGCGCGCCGCACAGACCCCCTCACGGCGCTCAGGGGTTCGAGGAGCAGACGGACTCGTCGTCTTCCTCCTGTACCTCCCGGCATCTCTATCTCCTCCCACGGCGCCGGTCCCGGCAGCCGACAGGAAGGCGGGGTGCACGACGGCGCCGCCGAGCGCTCCGGCAACCCCCGCGTGACGCGCGCGCCCTCCGGACACCTCCCGGCAGGAAGGTGCGTGTCCGCGTCAGGACTTCACCTCACCCACATCGCTCCTCCGTCCCCGGTGCGGGCGTCGTCGACCATGGCGCCGTGGACAGAGCGGGTGTGTCGCAACGACAGAGCGATCGCCGCTCGACACAAAAAAAGAACCTGTTGCGTGCGCGTCGCTCTTTGCCAGTCGGGTTATCAGTGACATCTTACCATTTGTCGCTGTAGCGAAGATGGCCTGCTCCGCCGCGCCGGCCCGTAGACGTCTTCGCGGACCGTGCAGTTGAACCAAGATGTACGCACCGACCGTCGAGGCGCGCCCCTGTGGCGCCTCGGCGCCGGTCGTTTCGGGCGCTCACGGGTCAACGCCCGTGGGCGCCCAGGGGGGCACTTCATCCATGGAGCATTCGCCGAAGCTCGCCGCATTCGTCCTGGCCATCACCGCCCTCTCCGCGAGCGCGTGCGTGGCCTCGCTCGATCCGGAAGCCCCGGCAGAGGACGCGGAGGACACCGCGTCGCAGGCCGTCCGGACGCACAACGCGCTGACGTCGAACGCGCTGACGTCGAACGCGCTGACGGCCGACGTCATGACGTCGAGCGCGCTGACGTCGAGCGCGCTCACCGACGAGGCGCTCTCGGCGAGCGCGCTCACCGTCGAGGCGCTCCGCGACCCGGCGGCGCGCACCCTGCTGAAGTACATCGCGAGCTGCGCGCTGCCCGCAGGCGAGCGCCTCACCGTCGCGGTCGACGGCGTCAGGCTCTCCTTCCCGGGAGAGCTCGGCCTCGCGCCGGCCTGGGGACAGGAGGGCGGCTCGTGCGACGGCGCGTGCCGGAGCTGGGTCAGCGGCTGCGTCCTCGCGCGCGTCAACTACCTGGGCCAGAAGGTGAACATCTCCGTGCGCGGAGACCGCGAGGAGCTCGAGGCCGACAAAGCCGAGCGCGCCGCGTTCCCCACGCGAGAGGCGACGTACTACGGCGACATCTTCGCGGAGCAGCCCGTCTACCAGGCCTGCCTCCCGCCCGGGGCCTCCGCCATCCCCCGCGTCTGCGGGCCCTCGATCGAGGCGTGCGCCATCGACATTGCCGGCCCGTGCGACGCGCTGTGCGATGAGCCGACCGACGACGGCAGCTTCCCGAACTGCCGCAGCGCGGTCCGCCGCCCCTCGGGCAAGCTCGCCGCCGGGAAAACGCCGCACGCCGGCTCGGTCACCGTCTTCGTGCGCTGACGTGGGCTACGCGGAGGTCATCGCGGGGCGCTTCGTCGTCGAAGGAGAGGCCGCCTCCGGAGGGATGGGCACCGTCTACAGGGCGCACGACCGCGTCGGCGGCGCGGCCGTCGCCCTCAAGATCGTCCGCCTGAGGAGCGCGATCCAGATCGAGCGGTTCGAGCGGGAGGCCGCGCTCCTCGCCGCGCTCGTCCACCCTGGCATCGTGCGCTACGTCGCGCACGGGAGCACGCCGGCAGGCGACCGCTACCTCGCCATGGAGTGGCTCGAGGGCGAGGACCTCGCCGCCCGCCTCGCGCGCCGCTTCCTGCCCGCGAGCGAGGGGCTCTCGCTCGTGCGCCGCGCCGCCGACGCCCTCGCGTTCGCGCACGCGCGCGGCATCGTCCACCGCGACATCAAGCCGGGCAACCTGTTCCTCCCCGGCGGGGACGCCGCGCGGGTCAAGCTCGTCGACTTCGGCATCGCGCGGCCCAGCGCCGAGGCGGGGCGCGTCACCGTCACCGGGGGCGTCCTCGGCACCCCCGGGTACATGGCCCCGGAGCAGATCGAGGCCAGAACCGCGCCCGATCCGCGCAGCGACGTGTTCTCCCTCGGGTGCGTCCTGTTCGAGTGCCTCACCGGCCGCCCCGCCTTCGCAGGAGCGAGCCCCATGGCCGCGCTCAGCGACCTGCTCCTCAAGGAGCCGCCCCGCCTCCGCGACCTCCGCGCGGACGCGCCCGCGCCGCTCGATCAGCTCGTCGCGCGCATGCTGTCCAGGGCGCCCGGCGAGCGACCGCGCGACGCCGCCGAGGTCGCGGCCGAGCTCGACCGGATCGTGGCGCTGGACGGCGCGTGGACCGCGCCCCCGGACGCGCCGACGCTCTCCGGGAGCGTGCCCCCGGACGCGCCCGCCCTCGCGGACGGCGCGGGCCCGCCGGCGCGCGGCGCCGCCTCCGGCGAGCGCGTCGCGCTCACCCTGGGCGAGCAGCGCCTCGTGAGCCTGATCTTCCTCGGCGAGGCCGACCACGCGCCGGCCCAGGCGCCGCGGTCGTCCGCGCGGGCCGCCCTGCAGGCCGCGGACCTCCAGGGGGCCCCGCCGCCCAGCGCGCCCGGATCGCGGCCGCCCGCGTCGAGCGGGCGCGCCGCGGAGATCCGCGCGCTGGTCGAGCTCCACGGCGGCCGCCTCACGCAGCTCGCGCCGGGCGCGCAGCTCGTCATGATGTCCGGCCCCGGCAGCGCCGTGGACCGCGCCGAGCGCGCCGCCCAGTGCGCGCTGGCCCTCCGCGCCGAGCTGCCGGGCGCGGCGCTCTGCGTGATCACCGGGCGGGGCGTCCTCTCGGCGGGGCTCGTCGAGGGCGACGTCATCGATCGCGGCGTCGCCGAGCTCCGCGCCGCGCTCGACGCGCGGGAGGCGCGCGCCGTCCGCCTCGACCGCGCGACCGCCGACATGCTCGGGCCGCGCTTCGTCATCGCTCGCGTCGCACGCGCCCAGCGCGACGCACGCACCGCGCGCGGCGACGACGACGACCCCCGCGCGCCCGACGAGGCGCTCGTCCTGTCCGGCGAGCGCGCCGTCGACGAGGTCGCCCCCGCGCTGCTCGGGAAGCGCACGCCGTGCGTCGGCCGCGCCCGCGAGCTCTCGATGCTCCACGGCGTGCTCTCCGGCTGCATCTCCGAGTCGCTCGCGAGCGCGGTGCTCGTCCTCGGGCCGCCCGGCGCCGGCAAGTCCCGGCTCCGCCTGGAGCTGTTCGCGGCGCTGCGGCGGCAGGACCAGCCGATCGAGATCTTCTGGGGCCGCGCCGACTCGGGATCGGCAGGCTCGCCGTTCGGCATGATCGCCGACGTCCTCTGCCGGGCCGCCGGCCTGCGCGAGCGCGACCCGACGCGCGCGCGGCACCGCAAGCTGAAGCAGCGGCTCGGGCGCCACCTCGGCGGCCCGGAGCTCGAGCGCGCGGCCGCGTTCCTCGGCGAGGTCGCCCGCGCGCCGTCGCCCGAGCACGCGCGCCTCCTGCGGGCGGCGCGCCAGAGCGCCGCCGGCATGAGCGACGGCGTGCGCGCCGCGTGGGAGGACTGGCTCGCGGCCGAGTGCGCGGCGCGCCCGGTGCTCGTCGCGCTCGAGGACCTGCACTGGGGAGACGCCGCCACCGTGCGCCTGCTCGACGCGACCCTGCGCAACCTCCGCGAGCTGCCGCTCATGCTGCTCGCGCTCGCGCGCCCCGACGTCCACCGGCAGTTCCCGAGCCTGTGGGCCGAGCGCGAGGTGCAGACGATCAAGCTCGGCCCGCTGCCGCGCCGCGCGGGCGCGGAGCTCGTGCGCGCCGCCCTCGGCGCGGCGGTGCCGGAGGGCGTGACGGCGCACCTCGTCGAGCGCGCCGGCGGCAACCCGTTCTATCTCGAGGAGCTCATCCGGGCGGTCGCGAGCGGCAACGGGGAGGTCCTGCCCGACTCGGTGCTCGGCACGGTCGAGGCGCGGCTCGACGCCGAGGGCAACGAGGGCAAGCGCGTGCTCCGGGCGGCCAGCATCTTCGGCGATCGCTTCTCGAAGCGCGGCGTCGCGGCGCTGCTCGGCGGCGAGGAGCGCCTCAACGACGTGGAGGCGTGGCTCTCGGCGCTCGCGGAGCGCGAGCTCGTCGCGCCGGTCGGCCTGCCCGCCGGCCTCGGCGACGCCGCCGACTACGTCTTCCGCCACACGCTCGTCCGCGAGGCCGCCTACGCCATGCTGACCGAGCGCGATCGCGCCCTCGGCCACCGCCTCGCGGCCGCGTGGCTCGAGCGGAGCGCGTCGGCCGACCCGCGGGTCGTGGCCGAGCACTTCCGGCGCGGCGGCGAGCCCGACCGCGCCGTGCGCTGGTACCGGCGCGCGGCCGAGCAGTCGCTCGAGGCGAACGACCTGCGCGCCGCGATCGAGCGCGCCGCGTGCGGCGAGGCGTGCGGCGCGGCGGGCGAGGACCTCGGCGCGCTCCGGCTGGTCGCGGCCGAGGCCAACATCTGGGAGGGCGACCTCGCCGCCGCCGAGGGGCTCGGCGCGTCGGCGGCCGAGCTGCTCCCGGCCGGCTCGCCCGGGTGGTTCCGGGCGATCACCCAGGTCGCCGCCGCCGCCGGGAAGCTCGGCGCGGTGGACCGCGTGGCGCGGTGGGCCGCCGTCGCCGAGGGCCTGTCCGCGGCGCGCGACGGGGGCGCGGCGCCGCCGCCCGAAAGCGGCGTCGCGACGCCCTCCAGCGCCTCGGCGACGCCGCCGTCCAGCTGGGCCGTGGCGCCGCCCTCCAGCGCATCGGCGACGCCGCCGTCCAGCGGGGCCGGCCTTCGCCGCGCCCGGATCGCGTGCCTCTGCGAGTGCGGCGCGCAGCTCGTGTTCGGCGGCCGCTACGCCGAGGCCGACGCGCTGCTCGCGCGCGTCGACGAGGACCTCCGCGCGCCCCCGCCGCCGGACGCCGAGCTCGTCGCCATGGCGCAGCAGCTCCGCGCGATCCGCGCCTCGGCCGGCGGTGATCCGGAGGCGTGCCTCGAGGGGCTGGAGGCGGCGCTCGCGGCCTTCGAGCAGGCCGGGGACCGGCGCAGCGCGTGCGTGATCGGCGCGAACCTCGGCTTCATCTACGCCGAGCTCGGCGAGCTCTCTGCGGCCGAGTCCGTGCTGCGCGCCGCCCTCGAGGCCGCCGACCGGCTGGGGCTGCGCGAGCTCGCGACCGTGGCGATGCACAACCTCGGCCACGTGCTCGGGCAGCTCGGCAAGCTCGACGAGGCGCAGCTCGTCGAGCGGCGCGCGGTGGAGGCGTTCCAGCAGCGGGGCGACCTCCGCATGGAGGGCGTGGCGCGGACCTACCTCGCGAAGATCGCGCTGCTCTCGGGCGACGCCGCGACCGCCGAGCGGGAGGCGCTCGCGGCCGAGGCGGCGCTGCACGTGGCCCCGCGGCTGCGCGCGCCCGCCGTGGCGGTGCGCGCGCGCGCGCTGCTCGCGGCGGGCGACGTCGCGGCGGCGCTCGGCGCCGCGCGGGCGGCGTTCGGCGAGCTCGCCGCGCTCGGGTCCCTCGAGGAAGGCGAGTCGCTCGTGCGGCTCGCGTACGCCGAGGCGCTCGCGGCGTCCGGCGCCCACCGAGAAGCGGCGGCGGTGTTCGCGGAGGCGAGGGAGAGCCTGCTCGCGCGCGCCGACCGGATCGCCGACCCCCGGCGGCGCGAGCGGTTCCTGACCGCGGTGCCGGAGAACGCGCGCGTCGTCCGGGGCGGCGCCGCGGCGACGGACGACGGCGCCATGCAGGCGGGCGAAGGGAGCCCTCCGCGCGCAGCACAGGCGTCCTAGCCCCCAGGAGCCCGCCGCCGCGCTGATGGTCTGTCGCCTCGCCTGGACCGACGCGATACGTGAGAGGGAGGACACGTGTCTGCCGATTGTCCAGGGTGGGGGAGTTGCTTGTCGCGCTGAGAGCCTGTGAGTTCTGCTTGATTCGAATTAAAAAAATACTCTATCAGAGGTGACAGGTGATCAGACGAGCTCATTCCAGCAACTCAAGCGCTGTACTACCTCCCACCGTCACACCCGCTCGAAATCGAGAGAGAGTCGAGAGAAAACGAGGGACCGGGCGTCGATTGCGGATTGACGCATTGCGCTGTGCGGCAGGGGCGCTCGTGGCGCTGCTCTCGCAAGGATGCATTGCGTCGACGGACGAGCCGGTGGAGGCGGAGGGCGCCGAGATCGGCGAGGGCGCGCTGGCGTTGGAGAGCTACGCGCAGACGCGGTATCCGATCGTGCTCTGTCACGGAATGGCGGGCTTCAAGGCCATGTTCGGTGTGGTCGACTACTTCGGCGGGGTCGCGTCGACGCTGCGCTCCGGCGGAGCGGAGGTGTACGCCACGGCGGTGCCCCAGTTCGACAGCACGGAGGCGCGTGGGGAGGCGCTGCTCGCGCAGGTCGAGGACATCGTGGCGCGCACCGGGAGCGGGAAGGTCAACCTGATCGGGCACAGCCATGGAGGGCTCGACGTCCGGTATGTCGCCGCGGTGCGGCCCGATCTCGTCGCGTCGATCACCACCATCGGCTCGCCGCACCAGGGGGCCGAGCTCGCCAGCTATCTCCAGGAGAACCTTCGTGACGGCGGGGTCGCGCAGGGGGCCCTCTCGTTCCTGGCCAACAGCCTCGGCACGGTGCTCAGCCTGCTCAGCGGGCGCTCGACGCCTCAGGACTCGATCGCCGCCGTGAGGTCGCTCTCCGCCGAGGGGATGCGCGCGTTCAACGCGCGTTATCCGGCCGGGCTGCCCGCCAGCCGGTGCGGGCAGGGCGCCGGCGAGGAGAACGGCGTGCGCTTCTTCTCGTGGTCGGGGACAGGGATCCTCACCAGCGTCGTCGATCCGACCGACCTGACGCTCGGCCTCATCTCGAAGCTGTATTCGGAGTCGAACGACGGGATGGTGGGCAGGTGCAGCTCCCACTTCGGAGAGGTGATTCGCGACGATTACGGGATGAACCACCTCGACGAGGTCAATCAGCTCTTCGGATTCATCAACCTGTCTGGCCCGAACCCGAAGTCCGTGTTCCGGTCGCACGCGAGCCGGCTCAAGAACGCCGGCCTCTGAGCCGCGGAGGGCGTCATGGAGCGTCGTGGGAAGAGGAGGCTCGCCGCGGCGATGGCGCTCGCCGCGCTGATCGGCGCGGGGTGGCTCGCCGCGGGCGAGCGGCAGCGGCCGGCGCCCGCCGCCCGGTCGAGCGGGGCGGCCGCGTCCTCCCGGCGCAAGGGCGTGGTGCCGGCGCTGTCGGTGTCGCCGGCCCCCGCGCGCGTCCAGCGGGCGCTGGCGGTGTCGCCCGCGGCGCCGGAGGCGGCGCCCGCGCCGCCCTCGCTCCGCGGCGCGGACGTCGACGGCGCGGTGATCGTCGACCCGCGCGGCGACCTCGTCATCGGCCCCGAGATCCTCGCGCTGTTCGACCACTTCCTCAGCGCCACCGGCGAGGAACCGGCGGCGGTGATCAGGGCCCGCATCGTCGCGGCGATCCGGGAGCGGGCCGAGGGGAGGGCGGCGGATCAGGCGATCGCGCTGCTCGACCGGTACCTCGGCTACCGCGAGGCGGCCAGCGCGGAGCTCGTCGCGCCGGAGGCCGATCCGGCGGCGCGGCTCGCCGCGCTGCGCGAGATCCGGCGCGCGCACTTCGGCGAGGCGGCCGCGGCGCGGCTCTTCGGCGACGAGGAGCGGGAGGGGGAGGCGGCGATCGCGCAGGCCCGCATCCTCGCGGACGCGACCCTCTCGCCCGACGAGCGCGACGCGCGGATCGCGGAGGTCGAGGCGACGCTCCCCGAGGACATCCGCGAGGCGCGGGAGGCGGCGGTGCGCCCGCTCGTGCAGCAGGCCGAGGAGCAGGCGCTCCGGGAGGCGGGCGCCTCGGACGAGGCGCTCCACGCGCACCGGGTCGCGACCGTGGGCGCCGAGGCGGCGGACCGGCTCGCGGCGCTCGACCGGCAGCGGGCGGCGTGGCAGCAGCGCGTCGACGCCTTCGCCGGCGCGCGCGCCTCGATCGAGGCGACCGTGGCCGATCCGGAGGCGCGGCGCGAGGCCGAGGAGGCGCTGCTCGCGGGCGCGTTCACGCCCGAGGAGCGGCTGCGGGTGCGGGCGATCCTGGGCCTACCGCCGTGACGAGGGGCGCGGCTACATCGCGCCGTGGATCGAGAGGCCGAGTCCGTCGGGGCTGACGAGCGGGGCTGCGCCTATCTGGAGCACGCGGCCGTGCTGCATCGGCACGCGCACCCGCGCCGGCATGGCGATGCCGCCGAGCAGCATTCCGAGGCCGACGGCCTGCCCGACGCCGAGGACGGAGAGGCCGATCGCGCCAGCCGCAGAGGGATTCGCGGTGCCGAGGTGGATCCAGGGGCCGGCGAGGGGGATCATCAGCGAGGCGGGGCTGGGCGCGCGCTGATGGCGGCGCGGGGCGAGATAGCAAGCGTACTTGGTGCATTGCGTTCCCAGCCGGGACTGCGGCTTCTCCAGGGAGAGGCCGGCGGCGGCGATCGCGGACGCGGTCCAGAAGCCGCCCAGGGTCGACGCGCCCGCGACGATCCAGCGCCGCTTCTGGGGGTTCGCGGCGTACGTGGCGGGCGCGGACGGCTGCGTGGCCCGCTGCGGCCCGAGGCTGCCTTGCGCCGACGCCTGAGGCGAGATGGCCTGTGTCGCGCCGGCCGCGGAGGCGCTGGAGATGCCGAGACAGAGGCCGATCCCGAGGAGCCCGGCGAGCCCCTGGACGACGCCTCTCCCCCTTGTTGCCCCAAGGCCGTTTCTCCCCGTCTTCGAAGTCCGCATGATCCCCTCCCGGTGCCACAACGCGCACCTGCGCAGGAGAGAGCAAGCTCCGGGCCCCGGCGGAGATGGCTCCGTGGGGGAAACCCGAGCCGCGCTGGAGGGGGCGAGGTGCTTGACTTTCGAGAAGACCTATGGAGTTTCTCTCCCGGATGCACGCGCTCCATCGACTCGTGACACGGTGGCCACGCGCGCTCCGTTGTCTCATGAGCATCTCGTGCGCTGGCCTCCTCGGGTGCGACGACGCGCGAGAGCCAGCGCCGGTCGCCGCCGCGCCGGGCGGGATGCCGCTGCACCACATGACCGCGGCGGAGTACAACAGCACCGTCGCCCACCTCCTCGGGACGAGCCTGCGGCCGGCGGACGGCTTCCCGGCCTCGGGCGCGAAGGGCTTCGACGCGAACTCGAGCGCGCTCGCGAGCCTCCCGCAGGTCCTGTTCCAGGGGTACTACGACGCCGCGAGGAACCTCGCCGCCGACGCGTTCTCGAGCGAGGCGCAGCGCGCGAAGATCCTCGTGTGCGACCCGGCGCAGGCCGCGGACGCCGGGTGCGCGCGCGACATCATCGAGCGCTTCGGGCTGCGCGCCTTCCGGCGCCCGCTCGAGGCGGCGGAGGTCGAGCGCTACGTCGCGCAGTACACCCACGCGCGCGCCGCCCTCGAGATGCCCCCCGTCGAGGCGGTGCAGCACGTCGTCCGCACCCTGCTGACGTCCCCGCATTTCCTCCTCAGGATCGAGCTCGGCCCCGACTCGGCGCGCGCGCCGGGCGCCCTCAACGGCTTCGAGATCGCGTCGCGCCTCTCGTACCTGCTCTGGAGCTCGCTCCCGGACGAGGCGCTCTTCGACGCGGCGGGGCGCGACGAGCTGGCCACGGAAGACGAGCTCCTCCGGCAGGTCGATCGCATGCTGGCCGACCCGAAGAGCGCCGCGTTCTTCCAGAACTTCTTCGGGCAGTGGCTCGGGACCCGCACGCTCCCCAGCCACACCGTCGATGCCACGCTGTTCCCCCTCTGGAATCAGGAGCTCAAGGGCGCCATGATCGACCAGGCCAACGCGTTCTTCGCCGAGGTCACGACCGGCGAGCGCACCTGGGCCGAGCTCCTCACGGCGCCCCACCCGGACAGCCCGCTGATCGCCCCGCTCCTCGCGAACGATCCCGAGGGCGTGCGGCGCGGGTTCCTCACGCTCCCCGCGTTCCTCACGCTGTCGTCGCACGCGGATCGGACCTCGCCCACGTCCCGCGCCAAGACGATCCTGGCGCAGCTCTTCTGCGTGCCCATGGCGCCGCCCGCCAACATGGATATCCCGGAGCTGGGCGCCGCGGGCGGGGACTCGGTCCCCATCGACAACGTCCGGAAGAAGCTCGAGAAGCACCGCGAGTCCCCCGACTGCGCGAGCTGCCATGATCTGCTCGACCCGATCGGGCTGAGCCTGGAGAACTTCGACGCGATCGGCGCCTACCGCGCCGAGTACCCGAACGGCGACCCGATCGACGCGACAGGCGTGTACGACGGCGCGGCGTTCGAGGACGTCACCGGCCTCGTGCCGGCGCTCCAGGAAGCCGCCCGGACCGGGACATGCCCCACAGAGCAGCTCTTCGCCTACGCCCTGCGCCGGAGCCCGACGCGCGAGGACAGGCCCGAGATCGCGGAGATCACCGCGCGCTGGGGCGCCGGCACGGTCGCCGCGCTGGTGAAGCAGGTGGTGACGAGCGAGGCGTTCCGCCTCCGCCTCGCGAAGGGAAGGGCCCAGTGACGCGGCGACGGCTGTCCGCGTCGTCTCCGCGCCGCGCCGGGCGCGAAGGAGCGATGTGCACATGAAGCGGCGACTGTCGCGCAGGACCTTGCTGCGGGGCGCGGGCGTCTGCCTGGCGCTGCCGTGGCTCGAGAGCCTCGAGCCGCGCGGGGCGCGCGCGGGGGAGGCCGGCACCCCGAAGCGATTCCTGCTCTGCACCTTCCCGAACGGGGCGCCCCATCACTGGTGGGAGACGGCGCCGGCGTTCGGCAAGACGCTGGAGGGCGCCGACTTCAAGCTGCCGAGGGTGCTCGAGCACTTCGCGCCGGTGAAGTCGAAGATGCTCATGATCAGCCGCCTCGGCAACTACACGTGGAACAAGGAGCTCAGCCCCTACATCGAGCCTTCCCACTCGCGCCTCACGGCCGCGCTGTCGACCTGCGTGGACGCCGACGAGCTCGGGCGGGAGCTCGGCCAGGACCTCGGCGAGTGGGTGGGCAACGGCGTCTCGGTCGACCAGATCATCGCGCAGAAGGCGGGCCCGCTGCAGGCGACCCGCGTCCCATCGCTGCAGACGGGGCTCGGCGTCAAGCCCGGCTTCTTCGACGAGCGCAGCTACGCCTACAACCAGGCGATCTCCTGGAAGCGCCCGCGCGAGCCGCTGAAGCGCTCGGTGAACCCGAAGGCGGTGTTCGACGCGCTGGTCAACGCGGGCGCGGCGTACGCGGAGCCCGCGGCCGGGCAGACCGCCGCGCAGGCCAGGATCGAGGCCGAGCGCCGCGCGGCGACCGAGAAGAGCGTGATCGACGCCGTGCTCGCGGACGCGAGCTCGCTGATGAACCGGGTCGGCGCGGAAGATCGCCAGATCGTCCAGCAGTACCTCGACGCGCTGCGGGAGACCGAGAAGAACGTGACCCGCGTCCAGGCGACGATGACCGGCTGCAGCCCCGTCCGCGAGCCCGGGGTCGTCCCGGAGCCGCCGGGCCCGGAGGAGGGGCTGAACGAGAACGACAGCACCGAGGCCGGCGAGTACAGGCACGACGACCACGCCAATGTGATGATCGATCTGATCGTCATGGCCCTTCAATGCGACGTGACCCGCGTCGTCACCCACATGCTCGACGACTCGCGGTCCGAGTTCGAGTACCGGTGCATCCCGGAGGACGTCCGCGCGAAGGTGGGGCTCGAGTACAGGGCAGAGAGCAGCCTGCACTTCCACGCTTCCCAGCACCTCGCGGGCAACCTCGACCGCGCGACCGAGGACGGCAGATACAGGATCATCGAGGAGAGCAACCTCGATTTCGCGGCGATCAACTGCTGGCTCGGCCAGAAGACAGCGCAGCTCGCGCAGCGGCTCGACGCCATCCGCGAGGGCGACGGGACGGTGCTCGACCACTCCGTGATGGTGTACATGAGCGAGATGCGCACGCACGATCACGACGCGTACGACCTGCCCATCGTCCTCCTGGGCGGCGACGGCGTCTTCCTGAACGACGCGCACGTCGCCTACGATCCCGTCGGGAGCGACCGCCAGCTCCGCGATCTCTGGTTCACGATCATGAACCAGTACCACGGCCTCGGCGTCGCCTCGTTCGGCGACGATCGGCGCGGGGAGCCGAACGCGCTCCTCGAGGAGATCCTCCGGTAGCGGGCCTCGATCAGGTGAGAGCCGGCTCGCGGATACTCTGGGTTGCCCGCCCAGCCTGCGGGAAGATCAGCAGTGGACGAGCCAGGTCTGGTGTCCCCGCGTGATCGCGAGAGACGCGGGGCGAGCGAGCGCGGCCGCGATCGGGTGTTCCACGGCGCGCGGTCGCCGGTCCACGGATTGCTAGGGCGCGAGGCGGGAGGTTTCTCATGACGCAATCCGCCATCTATCCGAGCACCGAAGATATGCTGTCCCCCGAGGTCACCCGCCCCGGCACCGCCGCGCCGGCCGTCCAGGAGAACGCGGCGATCCCGTCGAAGCTGCTCTTCGGCGTCCTGCCCATCCGGCGCGTCGTCCCCCAGGACGTCCACTCCGTCCTCGACTACTCGAACGGCCTCATGGTCGCCATGGCCGGGCTCGCCTCCAACCGCCGTGAGGCAAAGATCGCCGGTGCGATCCTGGGCGCCTCGGTCATCTCCGTGTCGTTGCTCACCGACTACCGGCTCAGCCTGGCGAAGCTGATCCCGATCGAGGTGCATGAAGTGCTGGATTATGCGTGGAGCGCGTCGGTGATCGCGGCGCCGTTCGTGCTCGGGTACACGAAGCGCGCACCGCTCGCGGCGATGGTCCAGATTGCCACAGGGGCCGCCAACATCGTGGGATCGATGTTCACCGACTACCGCGCGGCGCGGGGGAGCATGCAGTCCGCCACGTAGGCGGCGTAGACCAACAGGCAGGCTCTACGCCGCCCCCTCGCGGAGCCACTCGCCGAACCGCTCGCCGATCATCAGCGCGGTGAGGTTCGTGTTCACGCTCGGGATGGTCGGCATGATGCTCGCGTCCGCGACGATCAGCCCCTCGACGCCGCGGACGCGCCCGCGCCCGTCGACCGCCGCCGCCGGGTCCCCCTCGGGCCCCATCGGGGCCGTCCCGCACGGGTGGTAGCCGGAGCCGCAGCTCCTGGTGATCCACCGCTCCAGCGCCTCGCGCCGCATCAGCGTGCGCTCCGTGGGCCAGAGGAACCAGCCGAGCTCGCGCATCGGCGCGGTGCGGGCGACCTCGTACGCGAGCTGCATCGCGTCGACCGCGCGCCCGAGGTCGTCGCGGTCGACGAGCATGTTCGAGACGATGCGGGGCCGCGCGTGCGGGTCCGCGCTGAGGTGCTCGATGCGGCCGACGCCGCGCGGCTTGCCGATGCAGCACGCGATGGCGAACGCCGGGATCGTGAGGCGCGGGTGCAGCGGGAAGAACGAGCCCGGCTGGAGCTGCATGTCGTTCGGGTACGCGCTGCCGCGCGACGTGTAGCGGAGCACCGTCTGGACGAGCGGCTGGCGCAGGACGTCGATCAGCCCGCGGCGGCGCGGCCACAGGCCGATGGCCGCCCCCGGGTGGTCGAGCAGCCGCGCCCCCACGGCCGGCACGTCGGACACGAGCGGCACGCCGAGGCGCGCGAGCTCGGCGCGCGGCCCGATCCCGCTGCGCAGCAGGATCCCCGGCGTCGCGATCGCGCCCGCGCTCAGCACCACCTTGCGCGTCGCGACCACCTCGACGCGCCCGTCCGTCTCGATCTCGACCCCCTCGACGCGGCGGTTGCGCACGAGCACCCGCCGCACCGTCGTGCGCGGCCGGAGCCGCAGGTTCTCCCGCCGGCGGACCTCGGCGGTCAGGTAGCAGCGCGCCGCGCTCATGCGCTGGCCGTCGATCTTGTTCATCGCGTGCGGCCCCACGCCCGCGGGCGCGCGCGGATCGTTCGTGTCCTCGCACGCGGGGTGGCCGAGCGCCCTGCACCCGTCCACGAACGCCGCTTGCCAGGGCACGAGCTCCTCGCGTCGGGCGCGGCGGATGGGCACCGGGCCGCCCTTGCCGTGCCAGGGCTCGCCGAAGTCGCGGTCGTCCTCGAGGCGCTTGAAGTAGGGCAGGCAGGCGTCGAAGCCCCACTCGGGCAGGCCGAGCGCGGCCCACTCGTCGTAATCGTACGGCTGGCCGCGGATCGCGATGCACGTGTTCACGGCCGACGAGCCGCCGACCACCTTGCCGCGCGGGAAGAGGAACATGATCTGCCCCGGGGTCGGCCGGTGGCGGTAGCCCCAGTCGTGCGCGAGCCACGAGTTGCGGGTGCCGTCCCGCAGGTCGGCGGGCAGGCGCTCGGGGTCCGGGTAGTCCGGGCCGGCCTCGAGCAGCAGGACCTCGCGATCCGCGCGCTCGGTGACGCGCGCGGCGATCACGGCCCCGGCCGAGCCGGCCCCGACAACGACGAGCTCTGCAGCGCTGTCCGGGCGGGACGAGGACGACAACGACGATCGCAACACCTTGGAAACACGACCTACACGGGATCGCGTCGCCCGGCAACGTGCCCTCGAAACCGTGCACGCCGTATCACTCCCGTGCCGTCGCAGAGCGCCGCGCGCGGCGCGCTCGGTGCGCGCTCGTCCGGTGATCGCCCGGGAGGTCCCATTGGAAACACCGAGGTTCATACAGGGGGTCTACGCGTTCGAGGGGCAGGGCCTGGAACGACCGGTCCCCCTCCGACCCGCGATCGGATACACCGTCCCGCGGGACAAGCGCGCGCAGCTCATCTACCTGCGGGCGGGCAACTCCAGCGCCGAGCTCATCTACCTGCTCCTCACGCGCGACGGCCACCCGATGCGTTATTTCCCTCTCGGCGCGAAGGCGGCGATCCACGTGCCGCTCGTCATCGTCGAGGACATCCACCCGGAGAGCGTGCTGGAGCTCTCCGTCGGCGCGCCCGAAGGCGTGCGCGGGCTCGCGACCCTCGACATCGGCCTGGCGGAGATCTGAGCCGTGAGCTCAACGTGGAGACGGAAGAGGCCCTGAGCGGCGGGCAGGGGCTCAAGACCTATCCTGTCCGGCTCAGCGCAACGAACCGGATCCTGGTCGAGATCGCGAAGGACGGGGGGCTGAGCGCTCCCGGCGCGCCGGGGGCTCCGTGGCGCCCCCTGGCGCGCGCGTCCGGGGGTACGCTACCGGGGCGCGATGCGCGGCATCGCCCGAAGGGTCCCCTCTCGCCATGTTCCACACCACGACAGCCGCACCGCTCGCTCCCGGCACGGTCCTCGGGGGCGACTTCCGCATCGTCCGGCCCCTGAGCCAGGGGGGCATGGGCGCCGTGCTCGTCGCCGAGCAGATCTCCACGGGCAAGCCGCGCGCGGTGAAGCTGATGCACGCGCAACTCGCGCAGGACCCGCACTTCCGCGAGCGCTTCGAGCGGGAGGCGAGGGTGGGGGCGCGCATCGAGAGCGACCACGTGGTCGAGGTGGTCGCCGCGGGCGTCGATCCGGCGACGCAGACGCCCTGGCTGGCGATGGAGCTGCTCGACGGGTCCGACCTCGCGGCGGTGGTGGCGCAGCGCGGCCCGCTGCCGCCCGACGAGGTGCGCGAGCTGATGGGGCAGCTCTGCCACGCGCTCGGGGCGGCCCACCGCGCTGGCGTCGTGCACCGCGACATCAAGCCCGAGAACGTCTTCATCGCGCGGCCGCGGCAGCAGAACGTCCGCTTCAAGGTGAAGGTGCTCGACTTCGGCGTCGCGAAGGTCGTGGCCGAGACGCGGGCCACCTCGTCGATGACCGCGTCGGTCGGGACGCCGCTCTGGATGGCGCCCGAGCAGACCGAGCTCGCCGCGCAGGTCACCCCGGCGTCGGACGTCTGGGCGCTCGGGCTGCTCGCCTTCTACCTGCTCACCGGGCGCCTCTACTGGGTCGAGCCGGTCCGCGGGCCGAGCGCCTCGGTCATGTCGCTGATGCGCGAGGTGCTGTTCAACCCGCTGGAGCCTCCGTCCGCCCGCGCCGCGCACCTCGGCTGCCCCCACGTCATCCCCGCCGGCTTCGACGCCTGGTTCGCCCGGTGCGTCGCCCGCGACGCCCGCGCGCGCTTCCCCGACGCGGCGCAGGCGATGGCGGCGCTCGACCCCGTGCTCGCCGCGGCCGCGCACGGGCCCACGGGCTCGCACCGGCCCCCGGCGCCGCCGCCCGGCCAGCTCACGCCGGCTCCGCCGGCCTACCCGGGGCCGACCCATCCGCCGATCGCCCGCACCGAGGTCGGCGGCATGGCCGGCGGCACCTCCGCGCTGGTCCCGGTCCCGGCGCGTCGCAGCGCGCCCCTGGGCCTCGTGCTCGCGATCGTCGTCGGCGGGCTGCTCGCCGTCGCCGCCGCCGTGATCGGCGGTCTCGTGATCTTCCAGCGCATGAGCGCGGCCGAGGGCACCGTCACAGCGCCGCTCGTGCCGTCGTACGGGAGCGCCGGCGCGGCCACCGGCAGCGCGCCGACGCCGCTCGGGCCATCCGGCGCTGCGGCGAGCAGCGCTCTCGACCTGGCCGGCACGTACGACATCACGTCGTCGAGAAACCCGGGCGGGCAGGGCAGCTACGCGGGCAACGTCCTCCTGTCGAGGAGCGGGGACACGTACCGGATCGCCTGGATCATCACGAAGGGCGCCGGGTACGAGGGGATCGCGTTCGTGCAGGGGCAGACCCTCGCCGTCGGCTGGGCGAGCGGCGGCCCGTACGGCGCGGCCGCCTACCGCATCGACGGCGACCGCCTGCGCGGGCAGTGGATCTCGACGGATCGGCCTGGCCAGATCGAGGTCGAGACGCTGCAGGGGCCCGAGGGCCTGACCGGCAGCTATCGTATCGTGGAGGGCCCCCGGAAAGGGACGGTCGTCATCGCGCCGGCGGGCGACACGTATGCGGTGACCTGGACGCTGAGCACCGGCACGCTGAAGGGGGTGGGCCTCCGCTCGGGCGACCAGCTCGTCGTGGGCTGGTCGCCGGGCCAGCCGGTCGGCGTGGTGAGCTATGCGATCGAGGGCAGGCAGCTCGCGGGGCGGTGGGCCAGCCTGGGCAGCACGCAGGCAGGGGCCGAGGCGCTGCTGCGGCGGTGATCCCGAGAGGCGTTGGCGCGCAACAGCGTGACACGCGTGCCATGGGTCGCTCCGGCGCGCGTGAAGCAAGTCCCCTGGAGAGCCGATCTCTTGCGTCCGCGCAGGTGGCCTGCCCATTGCTACGCCTTCGCCTCGAACCACGGCGCTTCCGCCGGAGAGAGGATGCCCCCCATGACTCGATCTCTTTCTTGCCTCGTTCGACTCGGACCCTGCGCGCGCAATGCCGTCGCGCTCGTCGCCGTGCTGGCCACGAGCGCCGCCGCGTACGGCTGCGTCACGCTGGGTTGCACGGAGGTAGGTTGCGACGACAACTTCTCCATCATCACCACGACGGCGGACAAGACCTGGGCAGCGGGAGAGTACGCCCTGGAGATCTCGGTGGACGGAGACGAGGTGTCGTGCTCCTACACCTGGACGAACACGCCCCAGCCCGGCGGAGGCGGCGTGTTCGTCCAGTGCGGCGAGGCGGTCACTGTCTCGATCAATGCGGCGATGCGATGCACGGTGACGACGAACGGCGACGCCATCTCGCAGTCCTGCACCCCGATCCCCGGCCAGTCCGTCCAGGGGATCACGGTTCGCGGCACGCCGGCGCGCGTCGACGTCGTGCTGCGGCGGGACGGCGACGTCGTCGGAGAGCGGAGCTTCACCCCCAGGTACCAGGTCTCGTACCCGAACGGCGAAGCGTGCGGGCCTGAGTGCCGGGGGGACGCGCAGGAGTGGGAGCTCCCGTAGCCGCGTCCTCCGGCGACCGGCCGCTCGACGTCTCGGCTACGCCTTCGGGGCCCGGGGAGTGAACTCCCAGACGAACTTCCCCTTGCCCTTGTTCTCATCCGCCGGCGTCAGGACGAGCCCGTCGATCGACTCCACGACGCACTTCGACACCTCCTTCGAGGCGGTGGTGCCCTCCTCGTCGACGACGATGTCCGTGAGGCGGCCGCTGTCCTCGAGCACGAGGAAGGTGATGGTGACCTTGCCCTCGGCGCCGGGATTCCGGGCGAGCTCCGCGTCGTAGCACGCCCGGATCTGCTCCTCCCGCGTCGCGAGCAGCGCGGCCGTGTCGTCCCGGTACATCTCCGGGCTCCGCAGGGCGAAGGAGCACCCCGCGGACGCGCTCGACGAGGCCACCAGGACAATTCCGAAGAGCCATTGCTTCATGCGCGCCTCCTTGCCGGGAGCAGCATTCGTGGTTCGACCCAGGACCAGCATCTACTGCTCTCCCCCCGCGGCCTTCGCGGCGTCCTGCTCGACGATGTTGAACTCGACCCTGCGGTTCTTCTCACGCCCCTCTTCCGACTCGTTGTCCGCGATGGGCTTGGTCTCGCCGTAGCCCTTGGCGGTGAGCATGCCCTGAGGGATCCCGTGCTGGACGAGGTACTCCATCACGGCCTTGGCGCGACGATCCGAGAGCTTCAGGTTGTGGTCATCCGCTCCATCGGAGCTCGCGTGCCCCTCGATGGCGATCTTCTTGATATGCGGGTGCTTCTTGATCGTGTCGACGACCTCGTTGAGCAGGCTGTGCGACTCCGTCCGGATCGCCGCCTTGTCGTGCTCGAAGAGGATCTTCTCGTTGATGACGATCTGTTTCTCCGTGACCTCCACGCGCTTCTTCTCGGGCGGAGGAGGCGGCGGGGGCGGCGCGGGCGGCTGGCCCACGATCGTGAACGCCCGTCCCCCTTCGAACGCGGTGACGCCGCCGCAGGCCGCCGCGCCGAGGCTCACGCCCACGAGCAAGGCGAGGGCGAGTCGAGGCGAGAGGCCCGTGGGTCGCCGCGACACGCGATGGGCGCCGGGCCAGGAGCGAGGGCCGGGACGGCGCCTCGCGCTTCGGTTGTCGAAGAGTTCGTTCATGGTCGAGACTCCATGGGCCGCTGTCACGGGCCCAGGTCGCTGGGTGGCGCGCTCAGCGCGAGCACGACGATTCCCCCCGAACCGGGTGGGGTCGGCTCGCAGGCGAGCTCCATGCCGCGCACCCTAGCCCAGAACGTGCGCGGCGAGCTAGCCTGGAGTTTCACCAAAATGGCCCCACGCCGCGGCGCCCGCGGCACCATCGCTGGCCCCGGTCCCAGCGCGGGGAGGGGCTTCGCGGCTCCGCAGCGCGAGCCCCTCCGAACCAGGCGCACAAATTTCGTGCGACGGATGCGACGGGCGGCCGGCGACGCTCTCTGGATGGATGCGCCGATGAGCTCCGCGCGCTCCGGCGGCTGCGGCGCTGAACCGCGGGGCTCGCGCAGCGCCCGGCGCCGGCGCGAACCCCGAGCCGCCCCGATCGCCGCGGGCACGCCTGAACACCGCTCACCGCGGGCCGAACCTCACGTCGAGGTCCGGGTACTTGCGGGCGAGGTACTCCAGGGCCAGCCACGTGTGACAGTGCCGAACGTCGGGCTGGCGCGCCGTGGGGCAGTTGCAGCCAAGGAAGACGTCGCCTTGCCGGGCCTCCTGCGCCAGCTCCTCGAAGCGCCCTGCTTGCTCCGCAAACCGCTCATCGAGCACCGCGATGTACGCGGCGCGAAACCGCTTGAAGCCTGCTTGCGAGGGGTCGGTCAGGAACTCTTCGACGATCTCCGGAGTGGGCCTCAGGATGTGGTGCGTGTGTTTGCGCGTGTCGTACCGCTTGCCTTCCGGCAGCGGATCGCCCTCCGGACGGTGTCCGCGAACGATCTGGTAGCGTGCCAGCATGCGCTCATTCCTCCTTTCGTCTGCGTGGACTTGACCTGTCATGGCGGTTCGGACGAGGCGCCGCTCACCGCGGCGCCGGCGCGCGCGCCACGCGGCCGCCCACGACCACCATCTCGATCGGCGTGTCGACGAGCGAGCGATCGGGCGAGAGATCGCGGCCGAGGACCGTCAGATCGGCCACGTAGCCAGGCGCGATCCGGCCCCGCTGGCCCTCGGCCCAGGCCGCGTACGCCGGCGCCGCGGTGAAGGCCAGGAGCGCCTCGTCGAGGTCGAGCCGCTCTTCAGGCATCCACCCGCCCGGGGGCTGGCCCGAGAGGTCCTGCCGGGTCACCGCCGCGTGGATGCCGAGCAGCGGCGAGGGCTCCTCCACCGGGAAATCCGAGCCGAACACGAGGCGCGCGCCCGACGCGCGCAGCGACCGCCAGGCGTACGCGCCCCTCAGGCGCTGGGCGCCGAGCCGCGCGGGCGCCCACGCCATGTCGCTCGTCGCGTGCGTCGGCTGCATCGAGGCGATCGCGCCGAGCGCCGAGAAGCGCGGCAGATCGTCGGGCGAGAGGATCTGCGCGTGCTCCACCCGGAACCGCAGCGCCGCCGCCCGCCCCGGGCCGAGCGCCTCGAACGCGTCGAGCACGGCGCGGTTGGCGCGGTCGCCGATCGCGTGCACCGCGAGCTGGAAGCCCGCGTCCGCGACGAGCCGCGCCGCGCGCGCGAGCGCCTCGCGATCCATGAGCAGCAGCCCGCTCGTCGAGGGCTCGTCCGCGTACGGCTCGAGGAGCGCCGCGCCGCGCGAGCCGAGCGCGCCGTCGGCGAAGAGCTTGACCCCGCGCAGCACGAACATCGCCGTGCCCGTCGCGTCCACGTCGGGCGCGCGCCCCTTCAGCCCCTCGAGCCTCCCTTCGCCCGCGAGGTACGCGTGGACGCGGATCGGCAGCCGCCCGGCGGCGGCGAGCGCGCGGTAGACCGCCACGGTCCCGTCGTCGATGCCCATCTCGTGCACGCCCGTGAGCCCGACCGAGAGCGCCTCCTCGGCCGCGCGCAGGATGCGCCGCTCGCGCACGGCGGGCGGGTCGGCCGGGATCCTCGCCTCGACGAGGCCCATCGCGTTGTCGACGAAGACGCCCGTCGGCTCGCCCGCCGCGTCGCGCAGGACGCGACCGCCCGGCGGATCCTGCGTGCCCCTGCCGACCCCGGCCGCGCGCATCGCCGCCGCGTTCGCCCAGAGCGCGTGCCCGTCGACGCGGCGGAGCGCCACCGGGTGCTCCGGCGCCGCCGCGTCGAGGGGGGCGTGCGTGGGGAACGCGGCGCCCGGCCAGAGGTTCTGGTCCCAGCCGCGCCCGGTGATCCACTCGCCCCGCGGGCGGGCCTTCGCCGCCTCGGCCACGCGCGCCGCCGCCGCCTCGGCGCTCCTCGTGCCGCGTACGCTCAGCGTCTCCAGCGCGACGCCGAGCCCGTAGAGATGGGCATGCCCGTCGACGAGGCCGGGCACGATCGCGCGCCCCGGCAGCTCCACGACGCGCGTCCCCGGCCCGACGAAGGCCTTCGTGTCGGACGCGCTGCCCACGAAGACGATCCGCTCGCCGCGCACGGCGACCGCCTCCGCGCGCGGCTTCCCGGGGTCCATCGTCCGGACGACGCCGGCCGTGATCACGAGATCTGCGGGCGTCGAGGGCGTCGAGGCCGCCGCCGTCGCGGCGGGCGGACCCGGGGAGGCACAGCCGAGGGCGAGGCTGCCGACGAGGCTCAGGAGCGTCGCCCGGAGCGCGTTCGACATGAGCGCCACCCTAGCACCCGCGCGGGGCGCGCAACGGCGGCCAGGGCGCCGGCCTCACCTCGGCCGAACCAGCGCCGCAGGACGGGATGGGCATCCCCTGAGGGCCGGGCAGCGCTCGCCGGAGGCGTTCCGGCGGCTCATCGCGCAGGGACGCGCGCCGCCCCGGCGAGCTGGTGGGGCGCGCTCACTCGCACAGGTCTTCCTCCGTGGCGCACGTGCCGTTCAGGCAAACCTGGCCGCTGCGCTCCGGATCCGGGCACTGGATGTCAGGACATTCCTCTGCCGTCGTGCACGGCGCGCCGTGTCCCTCCGGGGCCTCGAAGATCTCGCCCTCTCGGGCGGCCATCACGGAGAACGCGTAAGCGAGCAAGCAACCGTTCAACTTCTCGCTATCCCGCTTCTTCGCCTCCTCCATGGCCTTCGCGGCGCTCTCCATCTCCTCCAAGCACGGTTGACCCTTCGAGGGGCCGCCTTCTTCGCCGGGGCCATCCTCGAGCTCCTCACATGTCATCACCTGCGACAAGCAGGCCGCGGCCGTCTGGTACTGCTGGATCACAGGACCGCAGAGGTCATCATTCTGCGCCTCGCCGTAGAGTGCCTCGAGAATGGTCGCGCATTGCTGAGCTGTCTGGTCCTCGCCCAGCTCCCCACACTCCTCGAACTTGGTGCAGATGGCCTGCGCTTGCTCCGCGGGCGTTTGCTCCACCGGCGATTCGCTTTCGCCTGGACAACCCGGCATGGCCATCACGACGAGGCCGAGGAAGGAGGCATGGAGGAGGACGTTCTGGATCTTGTTCATGGCTTGTTCTCTCTGTCATCACCGGCGAGCCCGGCTGGCAGAGCTTCATCGCAACCGGCGTGCCGCCCTCCCGAGGGAGGGGGCTCATCGAGGAGAACCGTGCGGCGCGGCGCACCGCTCGCGCCGCACGGAGCGGTTGCCGCGTAAGCGAGCTCGCCTGCGGGTCCGGTGTGTGCGTGGCAAACCTTGCCGTCCTAGCAACGATTGCCATCCCCATCTGGGCGAGAAGCAGCAAGGATTGCCACCGCGCGCGCCGAGGAAGAAATCCCGCGTCGAAGGCGTAGTTCCTGGGGAAGTATCCCACGACGCGTGCCCGCATCGACGGTGAACGCTGTCGATGAATCCCCGCGCCGTCCCTTCGCTGGATCGGGCGCGGCGCGCTCGTGCCGCCCGCGCGGCGGCCGGCGCCGCGCGCCGATCAGGGGGTCACACGGGTCATTTCAAGTACGCGCCGCAGCGCCCGTCGCCGTTCTCGACGTCCTTCGCCGTCGCCTTTCCGGGAGGGAACGCCCCGCGATCGCAGAGCGCCGCCAGGATATCGAGGAGCTCCTTCGCCATCTCCTTGCCTGTGCTCCCGCGGACCTGACGGCCCATGGGCGAGCCCGGCTGCCCATTCAGGATCTTGTGCCAGTCCTCGTACGCCTTCTGCCGCGCGTGCGAGCCCAGCGAGTAGGCGCCGTCGTCGAACAGCGTCTTCGTCCCGTCGTCGCCGTGGCACGAGGAGCACCGCTCCTTGATGAGGGCCTTCCCGCGCGCGGCGTCGCCGCCCGGCAGGAGCGCGTAATGCCCCTGGGCCGGCGGCTTGATCGCGAAGATCTGGTCGGGGTGCGGGAGCGCGCCGTCGCGGACGCCGATCACGAATGCGGCCATGGCCTCGACCTGCGGGGGCGTGAGCACGTCGCCGTACGCGGGGATCTCTCGATCCCCCTTCGTGAACAGGGCGACGAGCTCTTCTTGTGTCTCGCGTCCCCCGAGGAGGTTCCGCGAGACGGCGTATCCCTTCGCCATGGCGGTCGGTCCATAGATGCCCTCGCGCCCCTTGAGATCCCAGCCGAAGAAGTTCTTGAGCCGGTAGTCATGGCCGGCGTCGTTGTTCATCACCTCTCCGGATCCGAGCTTCAGCGTCCCGTTGCCCGAGGGACCGCCTTGACCGTCCAGGACCCCTTGGGTCTTCGAGCTGTCGGGGACGAAGGCCGAGAACGGCGGCTTTTTCCCGTAGAACTTGTCGAAGAGCCGGCCGCCGAGCGCCGTGTCGACAGCGGGCGTCGCCGGCGCGGGCTGCGCAGGGGCAGGGGCGGGCGCGGGCTCTGCGGAATTGGCGGGCGGCTGGGTCGGCTCCTGTGCCGGCGCGGCAGGGCCGCAGGCGGCTGCGCAGGTGAGGAGCGCTGGAAGCGAGGCCGAGAGGGTAGCGCGCCCCATGGCGAGCGCGCGGGAGCGGGCACGGACGAGCAAGACAGACTCCTGATGAGGGGAATTCACGCGGCCACTCTATTCACCTCCGGCCCGGCGCCGCAACGGCGACGGCAGCCCTGTCGTTCCAGGAGCGAGCGAGGGGGCAGAGGCGGACACGCCGGCCGCCGTGCTCGCCAGCCGTTCGCCGACGTCCAGCATGGTTCCGACGGCGCCCTCCTGCATGCCGGCGCGCCGCGCTCCGTCGAGCGCTCATGCGTAACGACGGTTCTTGTTGGCTCGCGCTCTCCATTCTCCTCGCCGCGTGCGGCAGCTCCCCGCCGGATACGCCGGCGGAGGGCAGCGGCGGCGCTACCGGCACCGGCGGCACCGGCGGCACCGGCGGCTCCGGCGGCGTCGACGGGACCGGCGGCACGGGGGGCGCTGGAGGCACGGGCGGCACCGGCGGCGCCCCTCCGGCGGAGAGCCTCACCTGGAAGGAGATCGACGCGGCCGGGCCGTCCGCCCGGACCGCCGCCGCGATGGCGTACGACGAGCAACGCAAGGTGGTCGTCCTCTTCGGAGGCCTCGAGTGCGCGGACTTCCCCGATTGCACGATGGAGAACGACCTCGAGGATCTCTGGGAGTGGGATGGCTCGACGTGGACGCAGGTCGCCAGGGACGGCGTGTGGCCTGGTCCCCGCAGCCGCCACGCCATGGCGTACGATCCCGTGCGAGGGCAGGTGGTCCTCAACGGCGGCGGCGGGGGAATGATGGGCTGGAACGGCTCCACCTGGGAGGAGATCACCGCATTCTGCAATTTCGGCTGCCCCCTTGGCCGAGAAGACCACGCGCTCGCGTTCCACAAGGGCCGAGGCCACCTCGTCGCCTTCTCCGGGGTCGGCTCCGCCCTCAACGACATCTCCGTCTCGGTGCGCGCCGACTCCTACGAGCTGATCGACGACTTCTGGCACCCCATCGACAGCGCCGAGCACCCCGACGGCCGCGTGGGCTCGCAGCTCGCCTACGACCCCGCTCGTGACGTCCTGTGGCTCTTCGGTGGCTCGTCCGAATACTCTGCGAGCTTCGACGGGTATCCCAACGACGTATGGATGCTCGACGACAGCGGCTGGCATCAGGTGAACGCGGGCGGCACGCCGGGCGACACGCTGCCCTGGGGTCGACGACAGGCCATCTTCGCCTGGCATCCAGCGCTCCAGCAGGTCGTCCTGTTCGGCGGATTCAGCTATCCCGCCACGCAGATGGTGGCGCCGCTCCAGGTACCGGAAGCCCTGTCCGTCTGGACGTGGGACGGTGACGCCTGGCACAACCGGCCGGACTGGTTCCTGAAAGACGCGTTCCGCAGCGACCAGGCAGCCGCGCAGGACCCGGGTACGAGCGGGATCGTGCAGTTCGGCGGCGAGAACTTCGTCGAGAGACCCACCGCCGACACGCACGTGTTCGGACCGCGCTGAGCCCCCAGGCGACCCGCTCGTCCGCGCGCGGGCCTCACCGCGCCCGCGGCAGCGTCTTGCGCCACCGCGCCCGCAGCGCGCTCGGCCGCTCGCCGCAGGGCTCCTTCAGGAACGTCGCGGCCACCACGCGATCGGTGCGGAAGGACCGGAAGCCCTGGCGGAGCTCGCACCACGCCACGAGGATGCGCATCGACTCGAAATAGCCCACGACCACCGGCCACACGACGCGCTCGCTCTCGCGCTCCTGCTCGTCGCGGTAGCGGAGCGCGATCTTCCTGCCGGCGCGGATCGCGGCGCGCACCTCGGCCATGTCGAGCGTATCGGGGGCCGGGTCCAGCGGGGGCGGCGCCCCGGTCACCGGCTCGAGCACGAAGACGCGCAGGCGCTCGGGCACGGTCGCCGCGATCTTCGCGATGAGGTCCTCCGCCGCCCGGCGCAGGGCGGCGTCACCTCGGTGGGAGACCCACTGGGCGCCGAGGACCGCGACCTCGATCTCGTCGGGCGTGAGCATCAGCGGCGGCATGTCGAAGCCGCGCTCGAGCACGTAGCCGGTGCCGGCCTCGCCGCGGATCGGCACGCGCTGGGCCAGGAGATCCGCGACGTCGCGGTACACCGTGCGCCTGGACGTCTCGAGCTCCTCCGCGAGCGCGGCCGCGGTGACCGGCCCCCGCTTCCGGCGCAGGATCTGGACGATCTGAAAGAGGCGATCGGCGCGTCGCACGGATGCTGGCGCCATGGTGTCAGCAGGGCGGGTCCGCATCAAGCGAGGCCCACGACGGCCCCCGTCGGGCCGGGCGCGCGGCCGCTGAGCGCCCTCTCCGCGCTGCTCGGCGACGGGCCGAGCCTCCCCGGCGACCGCCCCGCGGCCGCGCGCCGGTTTTTGTTGACACAGGCTCTGTGAACGTTCACATTTGGCGCTCCGGCTATCACTTCGTCTTGCCCTGGACAGGCCGTCATGCGCAGCGGGCCCTGCGTTCTCGTGCGCGTTCACCCTGACGGTCGCGCCATGGCTCCAGACGAGGCGCACGCAGGGGGAATGGAGCAGCCGTCGGGGCCGGCCTGGGATGGCATCAGGGCGCGCTCCGACGCGAAACGTCTGGCAGCCACCTGTCTGCCAATTTCGCCACCGTCGGCCCGAAGCGAGCGCTTCGCGCCGGCGTGACGTGACCAGAGAGGCCCCGTGTACAACGAAAAGAAAGCCGTCAGGCGCTTCAGTGTCCTCTGCTTGCTCGCGAGCGTCGCGCTGCTGGCGTGCAGCGAAGATGGCGGCGACGCGGCGCAGGCTGCCAGTGCGAGCAGCTCGGGCGTGTCAGCCACCAGCGGGGCGTCCACCAGCGCAACCGCCGGGTCGGGCGGCGCTGCCAGCGGCAGTGGCGGCGCCGACATCAGCGACGGTGGGATGGGCGGAGCAGGCGAGGGCGCGGGCGGAGCAGGGGACGGCGGCGATGCCGCGGGCGGGGCCGGTGGTTCGCCGCTCCCGCCGATCACGGATTACGCTGCCGAGGGGCCGTTCGCGACGATCGTGGAGCGGAACTCGGGGCCCGGCGGAAACCACACGATCTTCAGGCCTGAACGCCTGGCCGAGGGCGGTTTCTTGCACGCGCCGATCATCTTCGGGCCCGGGATCAACACCCAGGTGACCAGCTACACGGACCTCCTGAAGAACTTCGCTTCTCACGGCTTCGTGGTGGTTGGGGCCAATCTCCTCACGGGCGGCCCGAACGCTCCGAACAACCGCGAGGCCATGCTGGAGGGGCTCGAGTGGATCATCGAGCAAAACAGCGAGGAGGGCAGCGTCTACCAGGGCGCGATCGACGTGGAGCACGCCGTCTCCATGGGCTACTCGGTCGGCGGTACTGCCGCCGTGGAGATCGGCGGCCATGAAGCCGTGGCCACCGTCGTCTCGATCCACGGCCACATCGCGACGGCGGCCCTGCACGGGCCCATGCTGCAGACCAGCGGAACGCAGGACACGGTCGGGCTGCCGATGCAGCAGAAAACCTACGACATGTCCCAGACCCAGACGTTCCTGGCGACGGTGATGGGCGCGGATCACGGGTACATCACGCGCGACGTGGGAGGCGTCCAGCGGCCGGCGATCGTGGCCTGGCTCCGTTACTGGATCTACAACGACACCGGTGGGAAGCACTATTTCTACGGCGATGACTGCGTGATGTGCACCTCGCCCTGGGTGAACCCCCAGCGCAAGAACTGGGAATGACCTCGCGTCACGTCGGCTGTCAACCGAGGAGAGCACCCATGCCGTCCAGTGCTGGCTCTGTGGGCTACGATCGCATTCACCGTCACTCGCGCTGGCTGGGACCGGTCTGGGGCGCCTTGGGCCTCTGTGCCGCGCTCAGCCTCGGCTGTAGCGACGACGGCCACGCTGGCGGCTCAGCCGCCGGTGAGACCTCCGCGAGCGGCTCCGGCGGTGGCGCTGCTCCCGGTGTCACGAGCAGCGGCGATGCAGCCAGTAGCGGCGGAGCGACAGCGGGCTCCGGTGAAGCGGGCTCGGGCGGGACGGGCGGCGCGGGCGGGACCGGCACGGCCGGGGCCGGCACAGCCGGGGCCGGCGGCGGAGGCGGAGGCGGAGCCGGAGGTGACGTGGTGAAGTCCGCCGGCTGTGGCAAGGTGCGCACGCTCCAGGACGGCGCGGGCACCGTGATGAGCGGCGGGAAGAGCCGCAAGTACACCCTGCGCGTTCCTGACGAGTACGACAACAGCCACGCGTACCGGCTCATCCTCTCCTTCCACGGGGCCACGGGCGACAGCAGCCAGGTTGCTCCCTCGTACTTCGGGCTCTGGTCGCTCTCCGAAGGGAGCACCATCTTCATCGCGCCCGACGCTGTCAGCGGCTTCTGGTCAGCCGACGACGACGTGACCTTCGTCGACGACATCCTCGAGCAGGTCACGGACGATCTCTGCATCGACACCTCGCGCATCGAGCTCGAAGGCTTCAGCCAGGGCGGCGCCATGGCGTGGACGCTGGCCTGCGCGCGTCCGAACGTGTACCGCGCCGCGGTGGTCCACTCCGGCGGCGGTCTCGCCCGGCCCGCGAGCTGTCAGCCGATCGCCTTCATGTCTTCGCTCGGTCAGCAGGAGAGCGGCGGAGCCGGACAGACCTCCAACAGCGATTTCTTCGCCGGGCAAAATGGATGCGCGGTGGAGAGCTTGGCCAAGGCGCCCAGAGGTGGCCACGCCTGCTCGGACTACGAGGGCTGCTCGGCGGGTCATCCCACCCGCTGGTGTGATTACGACGGCGGTCATACTCCGTCGCCGAACGACGCCGGGCAGGGCATGTCGTGGATGCCCCAGGAAGTCTGGACCTTCCTGAGCCAGTTCTAGATCGGTTCTCAGCCGAGCCTGGTACAGCCCCTGCTCGCTCCCATGCGCGCGACGCAAAGCGATGCTGGATTGCGTACCAGGCTGGCGCTGGTGTAGTATCTCTGCCCGATGGACCATTTCCAAAGTCACCTCCTCGGGCTCGCATCGCTCTCGTTGACGCTGCTCGCTGCGCTGCCTGCGCGCGGGGCATCGCTACAAAAAGTCGACCAGAGCGAGTGGGGGGTGGACGGCCTCCCCAGCTACGTCAACTTCTATATTTACGTGCCTGACGCGCTGGCGACCAGGCCTCCCATCGTCGTCGCTCCCCATCATTGCCAGGGAACTGGCCCGGGGACGTTCAGCGAGATGTCGACCCTGGTTTCCATAGCGAACACCAGGGGCTTCATCATGATCTTCCCGGAGGCCACCGGGCAGAACTGCTGGGACGCGGGATCGACGAGATCGCTCAACCACGACGGTGGTGGGGACACGGGAGCCATCGTCCAGATGGTGAAATACACGCTCGCGAAGTACGACGGCGACGCGGGCCGCGTGTACTCGGTGGGCGGGTCGTCGGGCGGCATCATGACCGAGGCGCTGCTGGGTGTGTACCCCGACGTGTTCATGGCCGGCGTGTCGCTGATGGGCGTTCCGTGCGGCTGCTGGGCCGAGGGCTACAACGACGTCACCGGGACAGGGAGCACTGCCCAGTGGAGCGGGCCCTGCGGGGGCGGCAACGTCACGAAGACCGGGCAGCAGTGGGGAGACCTCGTTCGCTCGTACTATCCCGGTTACACTGGCCATCGCCCGCGCCTGCAGCACTGGCATGGCACCGCCGACACGATCCTCAGCTACAAGAACATGGCTGAAGACGTCAAGGAGTGGACGAACGTCCTGGGTCTGAACGAGACCCCGGATGGGACCGACACGCCGAGGGCCGGAACCACGCGCCAGTTCTGGGAGAGCTCCTGCGGTTACACGGTCTACGAGGCCTTTTCGATGGACGGCGTCGGGCATTCTGTGCCGTTCGACGGACCCGCCGTCGCCGCCTATTTCGGCCTCGACAAGGCCAGTGATCAGGATCCAGAGACGGCGGCTTGTCCCGGTGCTGTTCCCGGTGGTGACGACACCGGGGGTGCGGGTGGCGCGGCCGGGACCGGAGGCGCGGGTGGCGCGGAAGGAACCGGAGGCGCGGGTGGCGCGGAAGGAACCGGGGGGGCCGGCGGGGTGACGGAAGGTGGCGCAGGCGGCGGCGTGGGCAGCGGCGGCGCGATCGGCGCCAGCTCCGGGGGCGGGCACGGACAGGACGCCAGCTCGGGGACCGGCGGCTCGACGACAGGAGAGAGCTCGAACTCGGGATGCAGCTGCGCCCTGGGCGACGACGCGAGAGACTCTGGCGCCCAGGCGGGGCTCCTCCTCGCGGCGCTGGGATTGCTGCTCGGTCGCTCGAAGCGCCGCCCGCGCTGAGCGCACAGGAAGACCCCCGGCTGCTGCAAAGCGCTCTCGTCCCACCCTCTTGGTCGGCCGCTCCCGCGATGCGTTGCGTGCACGAGGAGGAGAGAGACGGCCATCACCGCAAGGTGTGTTCGTGCCCACAAAGGTCGGGCCGAGCTCCTCGTCCGGCGTGACGATTCTGATCGTCTTTCTCGCGAGCGGATCTTCGTGTGCGTCCAGCTTCGCCGGCCCCCAGGTGCGTGCGGCTCGTCATTCACCGCGGTTCGCCGTCGCTCCGTAGCCCTGTTCACGGAGGCGGACCTGGGGTACCCTCCGCTCGTGAGTCATTCCATGCAGTCGAAGATGAACGTTTTGATGTTATGTGTTGTTGGTGCCCTGGCGATGGGGTGCAACGTCTGTGAGGATCTGGACGCACGCATGTGCGAAGACCTGGGGGCAGAGGATTGCGCCCTCTGGCGAGAGAAAGGGATGAACTTCGTCGCCCAGGCGAAGTCGAGGCCCCGCCGGCTGCTGAAGGACACGCTGTTCGGGGCCGACGCCCAGACGTGCGAGTCAGCGGGGAGCGACGCGGTGTATTCGCAGATCCTCCAGGCGACGAAGACGCAGGTGGCCGCCTACCGCAAGGCGCAGAAGGCCACAGACGCGGCGGCGAAGTAGGCGCGCGCCGTTCGACGAACGGGCCTCCGCGG
This sequence comes from Sorangium sp. So ce119, assembly GCF_051524405.1. NCBI lineage: Bacteria > Pseudomonadati > Myxococcota > Polyangiales > Polyangiaceae > Sorangium > Sorangium sp. So ce119. Next base: position 3,834,519 of record NZ_CP150310.1, read on the forward strand.
AGCTGCCCGTTCGTCGCACGGCTCGATCGCGGAGGGATGGGGGGGCCCTGCGGGGGCGCGGCGCCGCAGCGCACGTTCGTGAAGACCGCCGCGCTCTGGCAGGGGCCCAGCGGTGACGTCTCCGGGCGACGCGGGCAGGATGTTCCCCGCAGGCTCTGGGGTGAAAGCGGCCCCTCATGCATGAATACGCTGCTGATGCAGATCGCGGAAGGTTCTCTGTGTGAACCAGCGCATGCAGCGTGGCTGTACGGCTCGGCGAGCGCGGCCGGCGCGAGATCGCGATCTTCGCGCCCGGAAGCGACCCGGCTCAGCAGGCGAGCGCGCTGGCTGGGTGAATTTGTGAATGCACACAGCAGCGCTTTCCTCGTTCGCCGAGAGCGGGCTGGTCGATCGAAGTTGACACCGAACATGTGAACGCTCACACTGTCGACCGGTAGTCATGCTTTTGCTTCGCTCCGGATGGGCCGTCATGCGCGTCCAGGGGACGGTCGTGAAGTAGCGAGCGGTCATGTTGCTTGCGGCTGGGATCGCGGTCCTGGCCAGCGGCGACCCTGGTGCAGCAAAGATCCCAGCGGCGTTGGGACCGCGGTGCAGCCGGCATCGGCGGGAACCCCGGAAGCGATTCGACGTATCCCACCCAGCAGCAGACCTCTCAGGGGGCTGCGCGATGGACACCTGGTTGTGCTGTACGGCAGCGCCAGCCTCTCGATGATGGGGTGGCTGCTGCTCGTGCGCGTCATCGCCATGCAGCGGGTCCCGTGGCGCTCGGCGTGGCGCGCTTCATGAACAGCCAGGGCCGGCGACGTGCAGTCGAGAGATGGCAGGCCGTGGAGTGAAGGCGGCCCGTTCGATGCACGTATAAGTTTGATACAGCATCACTTTTCCAGGAGTGAGGCAGACTGAGCGCGGCAGGCTCGGCAGGCGCGGTTCGCTGATCCCTGGCGGTCTTCGACGAGATTCGCGCGCCTGGCGCGCCGGGCGGTCGCGCCCGTCGAGGAATCGGTCCCATGTCGGCGTCGAGTTACCATCATGACTCCGCATCTGAGCTTATCGCACCTTCATGAGGGTCAGGCCCGCTCGCGATGCACAATCGGCTTGACGGACATGCCAGCCCGGAACAATAGATACTCTCGTCGTGTCGCCTGGCGCACGCGGAATGAACTTATCCACTCTGCGCGCATCTCGACGATCATTCACGGCGGCAATGGCCGGCGCGGCGGCCCGCTCGGGAGCCCTGAGCGCGTGAGGAGCGACCCCGACCCACGCAAGGGCAGCGTCGAGCAGCGAGAAGATTCCAGTTTCACTTACTTGGCATGTCGAGGAGAACGAGATGAGATTCGGAACCAAGCAGAGCTTGCTTGCGGCGGCGACGGGCGTCCTCGCCGTGTCGTGCGTGATCGGCCCCGAGGAGGCGTACGACGCCGAGCTCGAGGAGAAAGGCTCGCTCGAGGGCGCCATCACGGTCGATACGAGCGCGGTCTACACGCTCGTCGGCGTCCAGAGTGGAAAATGCGTGCAGGTAGCCGGAGGCAGCACCGCTGATGCAGCGGCCATGCAGATCGCCAGCTGCAACGGCTCGACGCGGCAACAGTTCCGCATGGAATCGGCAGGCGGCGGCTACTATCGCATCCGCAACGTCAACAGCAACCGTTGCATGGACGTCACGGGCGCCTCGACCAGCGACGGCGCCGCCATCCAGCAATACTCCTGCTGGACCGGGCAAAACCAGCAGTGGGCGTTCACGGACGTGGCCGGCGGCGGCGTGCGCCTCACCGCGCGCCACAGCGGCAAGTCCCTCGACGTCTACGGCCGCGGCACCGCGGACGGCACCGCCGTGATTCAATGGGCGTCGAACGGCGCCACCAATCAGCAGTTCCGACTCACCCCCGTGGGCTCGGGAACCGGCAGCACCAGCAGCACCAGCAGCACCAGCAGCACCAGCGGCACCGGCGGCTCCGGCGGCTCCGGCGGCTCCGGCGGCGCCGGCGGCTCCGGCGGCGCCGGCGGCGCCGGCGGCTCCGGCGGCGCCGGCGGCACGTGCACCGCGTCACAACCGACCGGTCGAAACGTGTCGGGGAGCGGCCCTCACAGGGTGGTCGTCGAGACGAATGCGGACCCGGGCATCAACCAGGGCACCATCTTTCGTCCGGCGGATCTCGGTGGAGGCGCCAAGTATCCGATATTCGTCTGGGGCGAGGGCGGATGCTCGCGAGACGGGCTCTCGAATCAAGCAGCCATGGCCGAGATCGCCTCGCATGGCTACTTCGTGGTGGCGGACGGGACACCGGTCAACAGCCAGCCCAACCGCGACCTCGGGAGCGGAGGCGACGTGCTGCGCGCCTACGTCGACTGGGTGATCGCCGAGAACGACAAGCCTTGCAGCGCCTACTACCAGAAGATCGAGACCACGAAGGTCGCCGCGAACGGCTTCTCCTGCGGCGGCTTGATGGCGGCGGGGACTGCTGCGGATCCCAGAATGACGACCTGGGGACACACGAGCAGCGGATCTTTCTCGGCGAATCAGTCGTTCTACAACTCGATCCACACACCCGTATTGATCGTCACCGGGACCGCGGATAGCTTGGGTGCGAACGCGAACGGCGCAAGGGACTTCACGAACATCGCCGCCCTGGGTGACATTCCGGTCATGATGTTCGCCAAGGTCGGCGCGGATCATGGGGGCGATCTGTGGGCCCGCAACGGCGGCGAGTTCACTCAGGTCAACCTGGCGTGGCTCAACTGGTGGCTCAAGGGCGACGAATCGGCCACCGGCAAGGGCGCGCTCGTCGGCCCGAGCTGCCGCTTCTGCACGGACAGGAGCTGGCAGGTCTCTTCTGCCAACCTGCCCTAGGTGGCTCGCTCTCGGACCGCCCTGCTCCGAGGAGCAGGGCGGTCTGACCGACCCTGGCGCACGCAGAGCGAGCCTATCCACCCTGCGCGCGTCTCGGCATCCACCCGCAGCGGCGATGGCCGGCGCGGCGGCCCCTCGGGCAGCCTCGAGCGCGCGGCGAGCGACCCCGACCCACGCAAGGGCAGCGTCGAGCAGTGAGAAGATGGCAGTTTCACTCATTTGACAGGACGAGGAGGACAGGATGAGATTCGGAACCAAGCAGGGCTTGCTTGCGGCGGCGGCGGCGGGCATCCTCGCCGTGTCGTGCGTCATCGACCCCGAGGAGGCGTACGACGCCGAGCTCGAGGAGAAAGGCTCGCTCGAGGGCGCCATCACGGTCGATACGGGCGCGGTCTACACGATCACCGGCGTCCAGAGTGGGAAGTGCGTGCAGGTGGCTGGAGGCAGCACCGCGGACGCAGCGGCCATGCAGATCGCCACCTGCAACGGCTCGACGCGGCAACAGTTCCGCATGGAATCGGCGGGCGGCGGCTACTATCGCATCCGCAACGTCAACAGCAACCGTTGCATGGACGTCACGGGCGCCTCCACCAGCGACGGCGCCGCCCTCCAGCAATACTCCTGCTGGAGCGGGCAGAACCAGCAGTTTGCGTTCACGGACGTCGCCAGCGGCGTCGTGCGCATCACCGCGCGCCACAGCGGCAAGTCCCTGGACGTCAACGGCCGCGGCACCGCGGACGGCACCGCCTTGATTCAATGGTCGTGGAGCGGCGCGACCAATCAGCAGTTCCGAGTCACGCCCGTGGGCTCGGGAACCGGCAGCACCAGCAGCAGCAGCAGCTCCACCACCAGCAGCAGCAGCAGCAGCAGCAGCGGCTCCGGCGGCTCCGGCGGCTCCGGCGGCTCCGGCGGCGGCGGCGCCGGTGGCGGCGGCTCCGGCGTCACGCGCAGCGCCGGCTGCGGCATTTCCCCCTCTCTCACCAGCGGGAACCGCACCATCAACGTCAACGGCACCACGCGCCAGTACGTGCTCGACGTTCCGGCGAACTACGACCCGAACAAGGCGTATCGGCTGGTGTTCGGCTGGCACTGGCGCGGCGGATCGGCCAACGACGTCGTGAACAACGGGTACTATGGGCTCAAGGCGCTGGCGAACGGCAGCGCCATCTTCGTCTCGCCGAACGGCATCGACAACGGCTGGGCCAACACGGGCGGGCGCGACATCGCCTTCGCACGCGCCATGGTCGACACCCTCGAAGCCAACCTGTGCGTCGACACGAGCCGCGTCTTCTCGACCGGATGGAGCTTCGGGGGGATGATGTCGAACGCGCTCGGCTGTGATATGCCCGACGTCTTCCGGGCCATCGCGCCGATGTCCGGCGCCCTCTACAGCGGCTGCAACCAGTCCAACACGCAGCCCGTCGCCGTCTGGATGTCGCACGGCCTGTCCGACAGCGTCGTCCCCGTCTCGGCCGGAAGGGCGGCGCTCGACGTCTTCGTGCGCAAGAACGGCTGCAGCACCGAGACGAGCCCCGTGGGCCCCAGCTCGTGCGTCGCCTATCAAGGGTGCCGGGACGGATACCCGGTGCACCGCTGCGAGTTTGCCGGTGACCACCAGACGCCGAGCTTCGCGAGCTCGGCCATCTGGAACTTCTTCACGCAGTTCTGATCTCGCGCCCCGCCGACGCGGCGGCTCGGGCAGCGGCAGACGCGCCTGCCCGAGCCGCGTCCCGGCCGGCGCTCCGCTGCGCCCGGCCGTCGGTCGGCCGCCCTCCCTGGCGAGGACGCCGCGATGTCACCCGGATCGGAGAGAGGCCATGTCGATGGAGAAGCGGTACTTCACGTCGGACTTGAGCAGCCTCTCGTACGCTTCGTTGACCTTCTGGATGGGGATGACCTCGACGTCGGCGGTGATCTCGTTCTTCCCGCAGAAGTCGAGCATCTCCTGGGTCTCGGCGATGCCGCCGATGTTCGAGCCGGAGAGGCTGCGGCGCCCCAGGATGAGGCCGAAGGCGGCGACGGCCAGGGGCTTCGCGGGCGCCCCGACGAGGGTCATGTTGCCGTCGTGGCGGAGCAGGTTGAGGAAGGCGTTGACGTCGTGGTCCGCAGAGACGGTGTCGATGATGTAGTCGAAGCTGCCGGCGTGCTTCCGCATCTCGTCGGCGTTGCGGGAGACGACGACCTCGTGGGCGCCCAGCCGGAGCGCGTCCTCCGTCTTGCCGGGCGAGGTGGTGAAGACGACGACGTGCGCCCCGAAGGCACGGGCGAACTTCACGCCCATGTGGCCCAGCCCGCCGAGACCGACCACGCCGACCTTCTTGCCCTGGGTGATGCCCCAGTGGCGCAACGGCGAGTACATGGTGATCCCGGCGCAGAGGAGCGGCGCCGCGGCGGCAGGGTCGAGGTTCGCGGGGACGCGCAGCGCGTACCGCTCGTCGATGACGATGCTGTCGGAGTAGCCGCCGTACGTGACGCCCCCGAGGTGCTTGTCCGGGGAGTTGAAGACGATGGTCTGGTTCGGGCAGAACTGCTCCAGACCCTCCTGGCAGCTCGGGCAGGTCCTGTCCGAGTCGACGAGGCAGCCGATCGCGGCGAGGTCGCCGGGCTTGTACCTGGTGACCGCCGATCCCACCTTGGCGACACGGCCGACGATCTCGTGGCCCGGCACGACGGGGTAGGTCGCGTTGCCCCACTCGTTGCGCGCCACGTGGAGGTCCGTGTGGCAGATGCCGCAGAAGAGGATCTCGATCTGCACGTCGTGCTCGGTCAGATCGCGCCGCGGGATCCGGGTGGAGGCCAGCGGCGATGTCGCGCTGGCGGCGGAGTAAGCCTTCGTCTCGTACATGGTCCGGTGCTCCTCTCTGGTTTGCCGTGCTCGCGGCGGTGAACGAACACCGCCCCGGGGCGACCAGCCAGGCGAGACCGAGCCGCGCCGCCCCGTGCGCGACGAAACCTACACCCTCGTCAGTTCCATCGGAACGCCGCGCCGAGCGGTAGAGAGGCCGCCAGGCCGTCAGCGCCAATGAGGAACAGCGGCGTCGCCTGCAAAAAGAGCGAGCCCGCCGCGCCATCCATGAGCTCCATGCCGAGCTCGGCGCTCAGGCCCATGGAAAATTCCAGCGACATGCCGGTCTGGACCAGACCGACATCGTCGCCCTGCTCGTAGGCCCCCCTGGCCAGCGTCGCCGTGCCGAAGAGCAGCGTCGGTCCCACCCTGAAGCGCTCGCCGAGCAGGAACGACGCCGAGGGGCCGAGCGCGAGGAGAGCGCCGGCGTTGTGATGGACGCCGATCTGCGCACGAAGGCCGAGATCGAGGCGATCCATCGCCGTGTATCCGATGAACCCCGTCGCCCCTGCGAGGAAGCTGCTGGCCCCGGCATAGAAAACGCAATTCCCGTACCCGTCGCTGCAGGTATCTGTCTTGTCTGCTCCAATCCAGAGATAACCGATGAACACGCCTGCCTCGTAGACCAGGCGGCCCGCTGCACGCGGCTCGGGGGGGCGCGCGCTCGTCTCCTCGCGCGCTCCGTCGCGCGGCGCGGCGGGCGGCCGCTCCGCTCTCGACGCGGTCACCGGAGCCGGCTCCGGCGGCGCGGGCGCCGGGACGACGACGTCCACGCGCTCCGACTCCCGCAACGCCACCGTCGTCTGCCAGAAGATCTCGCCCCGGTGCGCCGCGGCCACGACGTGCTCGCCCGGATCCACCGGCAGCTCCTTGTCCCACGCGACCGGATCGAGCGCCGCCCCGTCGAGCAGGATCGCGCGCTCGGCCGCGCCGCCGTCTCCCGCCGAGAGCCGCACCCGGAGCCAGGGCACGCGCGGCGCGAGCGCGTCGAGACGGGCCCTGGCGAACGCCTCCCGCGCCGCGTCTCCCGCCGTTCGCGCCGTGACCAGCGCCTCCTGGAAGGCGACCCAGGCGGTGGCCACGTCGCCGAGCCGCTCATGGCAGAAGGCGAGGTTGAGCTTCGTCCCGAGGCTCGGCTCCAGCCGCTGGCTCTCCTCGAGCCTGGGGCAGGCCTCGGCGAAGCGCTGCTCGACCAGGAGCGCGCGGCCCTCCCGGAACAGCCTCTCGGCGGCGCTCTCCTCGGCGGCGACCTGCCGACCCGAGAGCAGCGCCGACGCGCCGAGGAGCGCTCCCGCGAGGGGAGCGCAGAGCGTGGAGCGAAGGGGACGGAGCGCGTTCACGTTGTCCTCGGGGGCGCCTCAGAGGTCGGACGTCGTCGGGGCGTCGCTCGGGTCTGCCGGATCGGCCCCGGGGCACCCGCCCGAGGCCGGAATGCCCAGCACCGTGAGCGTAACCTGCTCCCCTTTCACGTCGACGACGAACGAGTCCTGGTCGCCTGTCTCCCCGAACGCGCTGTCGTAGGTCCGCTCCTCGAGGAGCTCCAGCGACGTGGCCGTCTTCGTCTCCTCGTCATACGCGGTCACGGCGGACACCCGCACATGGTAGACCTGCTCGTCGGCGTCCGACTCGACCTCGAACTCGTAGCGTGGCCGCTGCGGACCGTCGGAGGTCATGAGGCTGCCGAGGCTCTCGGTCTGCCCCGGCAAAATGCAGACAGAGCACGGCGTCTCAGGCTCGCAGGCCTGGACGGAGATCCCGAATGTCATCCGCTCGTCTTCACACGCAGCGAGCAGCAGGCCGAGGACCAGGATAGATGCACGTTTCATGTTCTGTTCTCCTCTTCACGCAAGGCGAGTTCAACCATCGAGCTCCCGTCCGGGGTTGGCCTGTGGTAGCTTCGCCTCGTCGATGATCCTGTTCCGCGTGGCCCTCGCGTTCCTTTAGACATGGCCGACGATTTCTCGCGCGGGCCCGGGCGAGGCAGGTTTCCGACGACCCACAGGTCGGCCGTCGTGGCGGTGGGCAGCGACGACCCCGCGGAGCGGGCGCGCTCGTTCGAGATCCTGGTGCGCGCCTACTGGAAGCCGGTCTACAAGCACCTCCGCGTCCGCTGGCGCCTCTCCGACGAGCACGCCGCCGATGTCACGCAGGGCTTCTTCGCCCGGGCGCTCGAGCAACGCACGTTCTCCGCCTACGACCCTTCGCGCGCCCTGTTCCGCACCTATCTGAAGATGTGCCTCGACCGGCACGCGATGAAGGAGGCCGAGAGCAGCGGGCGCCAGAAGCGCGGCGGACACGCGGTGACCCTCAGTCTGGACTTCACCTCTGCCGAGCGGGAGATCGGCGCCCTCGACGTGCCAGCGCCCGACGCGCTCGACACCTGCTTCGACCGGGAGTGGCGGCGGCACCTCGTCGGGATGGCGGTCGACGCGCTCCGCGAGCGCTGCGAGCGGGGCGGCAAGCAGCTCACCTTCCGGGTCTTCGAGCGCTACGTGCTCGACGACGACGCCGAGGACCGCCCCACCTATGCCGCGCTCGCCGCGGAGCTCGGGATCAAGGTCACCGACGTGACCAACTACCTCGCCGCGGCGCGGCGCGAGTTCCGCGGCTTGCTCCTCGAGAAGCTCCGGGAGATCACCGGCTCCGACGCCGAGTTCGAGGCCGAGCGCCGGGCCTTGCTCGGGGGCGCGCGGTGACGTTCCTCGACGACGCGGGGGTGGGGCGCCTGGTCTCGCTCGCGGCGGAGCCCGAGGTCGTCGCGGGCAGGTTCGAGATCGAGGCGCTGCTCGGCGAGGGCGGCATGGGCGTCGTCTTCGAGGCCTGGGACCGCGAGGCGCACCGGATCGTCGCGCTCAAGCTCCTGCGCGACGTCGACGAGGCGGCGGGCGCGCGCTTCGACCGGGAGGCCGGGGCGCTCGCCGCGCTGTCCCACCCGGGGATCGTCGGCCACGTCGCCCACGGCAGCACCGCGCTGGGCGAGCGGTACCTCGCGATGGAGCGGCTCGTGGGCGTGACGCTCGCGGAGCGGCTCGCCGAGGGCCCGCTCGGCGTCCGCGACGCGGCGCGCGTCGGCCACGGCGTCGCCGCGGCCCTCGCGGCCGCGCACGAGAGGGGCCTCGTCCACCGGGACATCAAGCCGAGCAACATCTTCCTGCAGGACGGCAGCGTCGAGCGCGTCAAGCTCCTCGATTTCGGGCTCGCGCGCGGGAAGGACGCGCCCGCGGTCACGGGCGCCGGGTCGCTCGTCGGCACGCCGAGCTACATGGCGCCCGAGCAGGTGCGCGGCGCGGCGTCCCCCGACGCGCGCACCGACCTGTTCGCGCTCGGCGCCGTGCTCTTCGAGTGCCTGACCGGCCGGGCCCCGTTCCTGGGCGCGGACACCGAGGCGGTGCTGGTCAAGATCCTCGTCGAGCGGCCGCCCGCGGTCCGGGAGCTCCGTCCGCTCGCCCCGCCGGCGCTCGAGGCGCTCGTCGCGCGGATGCTCTCCAAGGCCCCCGAGGGCCGCCCGGCGAGCGCCGCCGAGGTCGCGCGCGAGCTCGCCGCCCTCCTCGCCGACGACGACCTCGACGCCGCCCCGGCCCCGGACGCCGGCGACCCCGCGCAGGCCGCGGCGCCTGGGACCCTGATCGCCGGCAAGTACCGGGTGATCCGGACGCTGGGCAGCGGCGGGATGGGCGTCGTGCTGCTCGCGCGCCACGAGGCGCTCGATCGAAGCGTGGCGCTCAAGCTGCTGCGCGGGAGGAAGGGCGGCGGGGAGGTGGCGCGCTTCCTCCGCGAGGCGCGGGCGGCGTCGCGGCTCGAGAGCGAGCACGTCGCGCGGGTGATGGACGTCGGCACGCTGGACGACGGCGCGCCGTTCATCGTGATGGAGTACCTGAGCGGCAAGGATCTCGGGCAGGTCCTGCGCGAGAAGAAGCGGCTGCCGGTCGGGGTGGCGGTGGACCACGTGCTCCAGGTCGGCGAGGCGATCGCCGAGGCGCACGCGCTCGGCATCGTCCACCGGGATCTGAAGCCGTCGAACCTGTTCCTCGTGCTCCGCAGGGACGGCTCGCCCCTCGTCAAGGTGCTCGATTTCGGCATCTCGAAGATCGCGCGCGCGAGCGACGCTGCGCGATCGGAGGCCCTCCCGGTCGACGCGAGCATCACCGCGCCCGACGTGGTCATGGGCTCTCCGCTGTACATGTCGCCAGAGCAGCTCGAGAGCACGAAGCGCGCCGACGCGCGCGCGGACATCTGGTCGCTCGGCGTCGTCCTGCAAGAGCTCCTCACCGGCCGTCCGCCGTTCGAGGCGGAGAGCTTCATGGCGATGGGCGCGAAGATCGCCGCCGGCGCTCCCGCCAGGCTCCGCGACCGCTGCCCCGAGGCGCCGGAGGGCCTCGCCGCGGTCGTGCTGCGCTGCCTGGAGAAGGATCCGGCGCGGCGCTTTCAGAGCATCGCCGAGCTCGCGCAGGCGCTCGGGCCGTACGCGCCGGAGGGGTCTCGGCTCTCGGTCGACCGCATCACGCGCGTCGCCGCGGCCGGCGCCGCGGTCGCGGACGAGGCGGCCGCGGTCGCGGACGAGGCGGCCGCGGGTCCGGAGGTCGCCGCCGAGGACCGCGCGACCACCGCGCACACCTGGGACGCGCCGACGGCTTCCAGGGGGCGGCGCGGCGCGCTCGTCCTGGGTGCGGCGGCGGCGCTCGCGCTCGGCGCCGCGCTGCTCGCGTCGCGACGCTCCCCGGCGGTCGCGGACGGCGCCCCCGCGGCGTCCGCCTCCGCCGCTGGGGCGGCGCCGACGGCGCCCCCGCCCGAGGTCACGCCGGGCCCGGACCTCCTGCGCAGCGCAGCGCCCCTGCCGCCGCCCGCGGCGACGGCGACCCCGACGGCGTCCTCGCCGGACGCAGCGGCGTCGGCGGGCGCGCCGCCTCGGCCGAGCGCGGGGCCCGTGCCGCGGACGCCGTCGCCGAGCCCGGCAGCACGTCCGCCGTCGAGCGCGCGCGCCCGGGCCCCCGCGCCGCCGGCCAAGGACGGCCCCCCTGCGGCGCCCGCCGTCGAGCGCGCGCGCCGTGCCGCCAGGCCGCCTCCCGCCGACGCCGTGGACCCGATGGATCCGGCGCTGATCCGCAGGTAGCGACGCGCAGCGATGCCGACGCATGAGGTGCGTCGCGGCCTGAACAGGAGGATCATTTAATAAATGCATCTAACTTAGATCGACCTGGGGAATGATGGCCAGCAGGAGGCCATTGTGATGCGTCGTCTTGTCCCACGTGTGCGTGCTCCCGAGCGGGAAGCCCATCGCCCCACGCCCTCTCGTCGCGCTCCCTTCCTTCGCGCCCTGTTCGTCCTCCTTGCGTCGACCGCCATCCTTGCGTGCGGCGACGACGGTGAGACCTCCTCTGGCAGCGGCAGCGGCGGCGCCGGCGCCGGCGCTGCTGGCAGCGGTGCCGGCGCTTCGGGCGGCGGCACCGGCACCGCCAGCAGCGGGCAGGGCGGGTCGGGCGGCCATCCTCCCGCGGGCCTCGTCGAGCCCGGCGATCCCGGGCCGGGCGACGTCACTTTCACGGTGCGCGCCGATCAGGGGGTGCGCCCCATCAGCCCGCTCATCTACGGGGTCAACTGGGCGGAGGACCTGGACGGCGAGCAGCGCGGCACGACCGTCGTGCGCATGGGCGGCAACCGCATGACCGCGTACAACTGGGAGAACAACGCCTCCAACGCCGGCTCGGACTACATGCACCAGAACGACGCCCACCTCGTCGGGAACAGCCAGAGCGGCGATGTCCCCGGCGAGGCGGTGCGCATGCTGGCCGAGGACGCGCTGACGCACGGCGCTGCGTTCATCGCGACCGTCCCCCTTTGCGGGTATGTCGCGGCCGACAAGGACGGCGACGGCGACGTCAATCAGACAGCGAACTACCTCGAGACCCGCTTTCACCCCACGATCGCGCGCAAGGGCGCCCCCTTCTCCTCGTCGCCCGATCTCGGCGACGACGCCGTGTACCAGGACGAGTTCGTCGCCTGGATGAAGCAGGCCTTCCCCGACGCCTTCCAGGGCGAGGTCGCGAGCGTCCTGTTCTCGCTCGACAACGAGCCTGACCTCTGGAATCACACGCACGAGCGCATCCACCCGGAGCCGGTGACGTACGCCGAGCTCGTCGACAAGAACATCGAGTTCGCGTCCGCGATCAAGGACGTCGCGCCGAACGCGCTCGTCACCGGCTTCGTCTCGTACGGCTATTCCGGCTATGTCAGCCTGCAGGGCGCGCCCGACGCGGACGGCAACTTCATCGAGTACTACCTCGACGCGATGAAGGCCGCCGAGGCGAGCGCGGGGCGCCGCCTGGTCGACGTGCTCGACCTGCACTGGTACACGGAGATCTACGCGAACGGCGAGCGCATCACGGGCGACGACGCCTCGCCCGAGTCCGTGGAGGCCCGCGTCCAGGCGCCGCGCTCGCTCTGGGATCCCACCTTCGTGGAGGATAGCTGGATCGCGAATGACGTCGTGAACGGCCCGATCACGCTCATTCCGTGGCTCCGCGGTCTGATCGACGCCCATTACCCGGGCACGGCGCTCGGCTTCACCGAGTACAATTTCGGGGGCGGCAACCACATCTCCGGCGCGATCGCCCAGGCCGACGCGCTCGGCGTCTTCGGCCGCGAGGGCGTGCTCGTCGCGACGATCTGGGATCCCGGCGACGAGGTCTCGATGCTCCGGGCCGGCGTGCGCGCCTTCACGAGCTACGACGGGCAAGGCGCGCATTTCGGCGACACCTCCGTCCACGCCGAGACGAGCGACGTCGCGAAGGCCACCGTCTACGCGAGCATCGACGAGGCCGACCCGAGCCGCATGGTCCTCGTCGCCATCAACAAGACCACGGCCCCGCTCACGGCCGCGGTGACCCTCGCCGCCTACGGGACGTACGCGTCCGTCGACGTGTGGCAACTCACGGCGTCGGAGGCCGATCTCGTGGCGGCGGAGCCGATCACCCCGGGCGCCACGAACGCCTTCACGTACGCGATGCCGGCCCACAGCGTCTCGGTGCTGGTGCCCCGTTAATCGTTCGCTCCGGGGCTCATCGAGCTGCCCTACAACGGGATCTTCCCAGGGGCCCGGCTGTCTCCTGTCACATTGACCCTGTCACATTGACCCTGTCACATTGACCCTGTCTCATCGCGTGTGGCAGGGCAGCGGCGCGTGTCCGTGTGAGCCGGCTGCGGCGCTCAGGGCGCGGCCAGCGCAGCGCATCGCCCCGGCCCGGAGCGCGGACCACCCGATCGCTCATCCGCCCGACGGCACGGCCATTGCGAAGTGTGGTGACCGAACGCTGATGGGAGGTATTCAATGATCAACGCACGTGGTCTCTGGATGAACATGGGTGTGTTCGCGGCGGCTGGTCTGTTGGCCAGCGCGGCGCCGAGCCGGTCGGCTCAGGCGGAGGTCCCTGTCGCGGACGCGGTCAGCGAGGAGCCGCCCGAGACCATCGATGAGCTGGCGTTCGCCGCCGCGGGTGAGTGCACCTCTGACGCGGACTGCGCCACCACGCAGTATTGTCACAAGATGGGGGCGGGACCGGCCGATAACGTGTGCGCGCCCGACAAACAGGACGGTCAGCAATGCTCGCGCGACGCCAAGTGCCTGTCCAACTGTTGTCAATGGGATTTCTTCGAGAACCCGATCACGCCGACCTGCCAGCCCGCGTGGGAGTGTAACTGACTCCATTCCGTGAGTTGAAACCGCAGGACCGCCGGTCGCCGTCGCCCCCTCGCCCGACGGGGCGACGGCGTCCCCCTCGTCTCCGCCGTGGCTCGGGCAGAGGTCGCGCCCGGCGCAGCGGAGAGCGAGCTCTCGACGAGCTCCGAGCTGCCGCTCGCCCGGCCACCGCGAGCTCAGGGAGACGCGGGGAGAGACCTTGTGGTGGGGGGATCCTGGCGGGCTGCCGCACCAGCAGCAGCCCGCCGAGAGGGGTCGTCACTTATCGGCGGGATCCGTGCACACGCTCTCGGCGCTGCACTCGTCCAGCGCGGCGATCGCGTCGAAGACGCCCTGGGAGCAGGCGGCCGCCTTGGCGCGCTCCTCGCAGACCTCGTAGCGGCTATCGTTGATCTGTCCCGAGCCGCACTCGCTCGCGGGCCAGAGGTCGGCCGCGCGGTCCTCGAAATCGCGCTGGCAGTCCGCCTCAGTTTCATATTCCTGATCATCGCCGGTGCCGTAGCCGGGGCAGCCCGCCTCGGTGTCGGCGTACCGGTCGCACGCCGCCTCGGCGATCTGCGTTATGCGCGCCTCGCGCGACGCCTCGCCGGGCAGCACGTCGTTCACCGTGTCCGCGGCGTCGTCACAGCCGGCGGCACCAACCAGGAAGATCGTCGTGGCCAAAGAAGCCCAGAGACACTTGTGCATCATGGTTTCCTCTCTCGCAGCTCGCCAGAATGTCTGATGGCGGCTTCACGCGTAGCCCGCTTCGCAACCGTGCGCCGCGGGCCCGCTACCAAGCTCAACGCCTCGAGCATCAGGCACCGTCCGTGCCACGGCGCTCTGCGCTGCTTCTGCTGGGGCTCCGTGGCCCTGTGCGCTGAGAATCGCGCGTGTCCGCTCCGGCGCACGGCCATGCGCCCGGCGCACGCCTGTGACAGATTGCGACGCCGCGCGCGCATTGGCACCGGGAGGCCGCCCCGTCTGGAAACAACCTGATCGATGCGAAGCTAGCGCCGCGGCGAGAAGACGACGATCGACGTGGGCGCCACCAGAAGATCGTCCGCGCTCGACGGCTCGACCCTGCTCGGCCGGGGGAGGATCTCCGTGCTCCACCGCGCCGCGGGAAGCCCGCACAGCGCCTTGATGTCGCCCACGCGCGTCGGGCCGCAGACGGTCACCGCGAAGATCTCCGAGCTGCCGTTCGCGTCCCGGATATCGACCCAGATCTTCCTCATCGCGGACGACAGCATCTCCGCGACCGGGACCTTGCCGGCGATCACCGGGAACCAGATCGCCGGGGAGATCACGTGGAGCTCGACGATCTCGATGCCCGGCGCAGGGGCCTCGCCGAAGAAGCTCCGGAGTCCGGCGAGCGTCTGGACGAACGGGTGCAGCGGGTGCCACAGGCGGTGTTTGCCCGAGGCCACCGGGCCGATGTGCACGCGGCGGAACCCCGCCTCGTCCGCCGCGCGCAGGGTCGCGCACACCGCGTCCGCGATGACGCCGAGGTCCCGGCTGTCCTCCGGACCGTCGTCGCCGCTGCCCGGCGGCAGATCCGTCCTCCGCTCGCGGGCGGCGACGCCGAAGATCGGCGCGTCGCCGAACCGGTAGGCGTACGACGGCGCCTCGTCCAGGGGACGCCAGCGCCCCGGCTCCGTATCCGCGACCACCCCGGCCTTCTTCGCCTCGGCGAGGAGGCGCTTCGCCTGGGTGCCCTGGATGGCGCGGTTATCTGCCGGCATCCGGCCCACGCTGACGACAACGCACGCGCGGCCGTCCCCCGCGGCGGGCACGGAGAGCGGCGCATACCGGAGCCGGAGCTTCCTCGCCTCGCCCGAGGGGCACGTCGACCCGTCGGAGAGGCTGAACCCCAGCTCGTCCGGCATCCACGCCACCGGCGGCCTCGCGGCGCCCGACAGGGCAGGGGCCCTGCGCTCCCAGACCGCATCGGTCAGCCGGCCGAGCAGCCCCGTCAGCTCGGAATAGTGCCCGTAGAACACCGGGGCGATGCCGAGCCGTGTCTGCAGGAAGCGGACGTCGAGGGTGTCCTTCCTGTCGCTGGAGAACAGCGCGAAGTGCGGGTGGGGCCCGGGCCCGTAGTGGTGGGCGATCTCCCCGAAAAGATTGATGAGGTAGTCCTCGAGGATGCCAGAGCCGAGGAACAGCAGCGAGCGCCGGGAGAGGACCTCGGCGAACGCGCGCCGGAAGTGCGGCTGCGCGTTGACGGCGTACTGATACTGCTGGTAGCCCGCCACCACCTGGCCCGCGAGCTCGGCGCGGCGCCGCGGGTCGAGGACGAGCGCCTCGTCGAGCTCATCGAGCCGCGCGGCCTGCCCTCCGACGAAGCCCTGCAGCGCCCACAGGACGGGCCGCGTCGGCGACTCGAGGGAGCGAAGGACCTTGTGGCAGTCCTCGACGCTGCGCCCGAGCACCTCCGGGACGTCGGTCTCGTCCCGCCGGGCCTCCCGGGACGGCTCGCCGGCGCGGGACTGCCGCATCCGGCTCACGACGTACAGATCGTCGTAGTTGGTCGTGAGCACGAGCGGCCAGGGGCAGCGCGCGAGCGCCTCCGTCTGCGGCGGCACCGCGCAGTCGCCCGCGGCCTTCCCGCCCTCGTTGAGCGCCTCACGGTACGCGTCCGCGCGCGACGCCGCGTCCATGGCGGCCAGGCCGAGCACCGCCTTGTCGGCGAGCCGGTACAGCTCCGAGGTGTCCAGCCTGTCCTCGGGTCGGGCCTTCCTGAGGTGCTCGGGCACCTCGACGCCGGCCGCGTCGGCGAGTCCCCGGAGCAGGTCCAGCCAGCCCGTGCAGGCGGGCCTGCTCATCCCCGAGCCGATGAACGGCGCGAGCACGCCCCGCCGGTACGCGCTGGCGAGGTACGGCAGGACGTCATCGAATCCGAGGTCCATCACACCGGCTCCTCGACGTGCGCGCAAAGCAGCCCGGACATGGCGCGAGGATTCACGAGGTGCCGCTCCGAGGTCAAGTCGCGGGCCGGGGCGCGCTCCGGTCGCGCCGCTTGCCGCTGTTGGCGATTGAACCCCTTGCGATCGGGCCGGGCCGCACCCAGAGGCTCCGGGAGCGCTCATGCCTGAAGGCGACACCCTCTTCCGGATCGCCGCTGCCCTCGGCCCTGCCCTGGAGGGCGCGCGCGTCATCGCGCTGGAGCTGCCCCGGAGCGACAGGCGGAGCGACCACCTCGTCGGCCGCCGCGTCGAGCGCGTGGAGGCGCGCGGCAAGAACCTCCTCATCTACTTCGACGAGGGCACCGTCCTCCACACGCACCTGCGCATGAGCGGCGCCTGGCACCTCTACCGCGAGGGCGAGCGCTGGAAGCGGTCCGAGGCGACGGCGTCGGCGATCCTCGCGGTCCCTGGCTATGTCGCCGTCTGCTTCCGCGCGCCCATCGTGCGGCTCTTGCGCGCGAGCGCCGTGCGCGGCGACCGGCTCCTCGGCAGCCTCGGCCCGGACCTGCTCGCCGACGGCTTCGACGCCGCGGAGGCGCTCCGCCGCCTCCGGTCCCTCGACGAGGTGCCGCTCGGCGTCGCGATCATGGATCAGCGCGTCGTCGCCGGCATCGGCAACGTCTACAAGAGCGAGCTCCTCTTCCGGCGGAAGCTCGACCCCTTCGCCCCGGTCCGGGCCTACTCGGACGAGGAGCTCTCCGCGATGATCGACCTCGGCCGCCGTCTGTTGCAGGCCAACGTCGAGCCGCGGGACCCCTCCGGCGCGTACCGCGGCCCGACCGCGCATTACCTCCACACGCGCACCACGCGCACCGGCTTCGACCGCGGCAGGAGGCCGGTCAGCGTGTACGGCCGCGAGGGTCGCGCCTGCTACGAGTGCGGCGCCGCGGTCCAGATGCGCCGGCAGGGGACCATGATGCGCTCGACCTACTTCTGTCCCCGCTGCCAGCCGACCCGCGCCGCCCCGCCGTCGCCGGAGCCTGCGCCGGCCGGATCAGCGCCGCCGGCCGGATCAGCGCCGCCGGCGCCGTGACCTCCGCAGCCTGAGCGTCGTCCGGGGCGGCGAACCGTCATCGTGCCCGGCGCTCGCGCGGCGCGCGTGGTTCGTCTGGCAGATCTTCCGACCGCTCTGATCGTACGATCGGCCTCATGCGTATCCACCTGCTCCTTCTCCTCGTGCTTGCGCCTGGATGCAGCCAGCCGATGGATGAGCCCGTCTCGCCGGACGCGGCGACGACGCAGCGCCCTCCGGCCGGGAGCTCCTCGGCGACGCCTGCTGCCGCCCCGTCCGCGCCGCCGGTTGCCGGCGCTGCGGAGATCGACGCGCGGTTCGCCCCGCTCATCGCCTCCGCGTTCCGCGAGTACAGGGCCTGGGGTCGTGTCGACGACGAGCTCCGCTGGGCTCCCTGGCTCTGCCGTTTGCCGATGCCCGGCCGTGCGCGCATGAGCGCCGCCGACGACGGCGGTCACGCCCGCAAGCTCTACTCGGTCTTCGCCCGGCACCGCGATCGATATCCGTTCGTGCAGGGCCCGGAGCCCGTGTCCCAGCCGGTCGGGCAGGTGCTCGTCAAGGAGAGCTATCATCCCGAGCTCGTGGAGAAGAGCGCGGCGCCCGAGCTCCCGGGCGGCTCTCGGCCGGAAAGTCCGCACGGCGCCGAGGATCACTTCGATCCCTACCTGCGCGACGGCGACCGCGTCTACCGCGCGTCGCGCCTCGCCGGCGCCTACGTGGTGCTCAAGGTGGCGCAGGAGACGCCCGGCACCGACGCGGGCTGGGTCTACGGCACGGTCACGCCCGAGGGGGAGGTGACCTCCGCCGGCCGCGTCGCGTCCTGCATGGGCTGCCATGAGAGCGCCCGCCACGAGCGCGTCTTCGGGATCGCGCCCGCGACGGGACCCTGACGGGGCTCGGGGCCGATTGCCATGCGCCTTTCTGCGCAATGGCCGGGCTACCCGGACCTCCGCGCCCCCGCCACGCTGGGCCTCAGCAGCGACCTCGGCGCGTCCTCGCTGACCGGCGCCGCCGTCTCCTGCTCCTCGGGCGCGGGCTCCAGGAGCCGCGCGATCCACGAGAGCCCCTCGACGTTCTCCAGCGTGATCTTCATCACCATCATGATCGGCACCGACAGCAGCGCCCCCGACGGCCCCCAGAGCCACCCCCAGAAGAGCATCCCGAGGAGGACGGCGAGCGGAGACAGCCCCAGGGTCCGCCCGAGCACGCGCGGCTCCAGGACGTTGCCCACCAGCAGGTTGATCAGCAGGTACCCGAGCGCCACGATGGCCGCCGTGCCCGGTCCCTGGCTCGCCAGCGCGGCGAGCACCGCCGGGATCGTCGCGACCGCCGCGCCGATGTTCGGGATGAAGTGCAGGACGAACAGGCTCGACGCCAGCAGCAGCGCCAGGTCCACGCCCAGGAGCACCAGCATGATGTACGCGAGCACCGCCACGAGCAGGCTCGTCAGCATCTTCACCACCAGGTACTTCTTCACCTCGCGCACGATGCGGTCGACGTGCTCCAGCCCGCGCGCGGGGTCCGCGAGGACCGCCCGGAGCTTCGCGCCGGCGCCCGCGAACTCGCAGAGCGCGAAGAAGACAACGAGGAGCACCACCCCGAGGTTCGACGCCGCGCTGGCGACCGTCACCGCGGCCCCGCCGAGCAGCGGCACCAGCGACGCCGTGTGCAGCGTCTTCGACAGGAACTCCGGGTTGACCGGCAGCCCGCGCTCCGTGAGCGTCGCGGCGATCGCCACCGTCGCCTCGGAGGCGCGCGCCAGGTAAGCCGGCACCTTCTCCTCCAGCTCCACCCCGGCGATGGTCACCACCGCCCCCACGAAGGCCAGGATCGCCAGGTCGACCACGAGCGCGGCCAGCGCCCCGACGGCCGGCGGGAGCCCCCGGCGGGTCACCCAGCTCGCGATGGGCGACGAGATCGCCGCGAGCGCGATCCCGAAGAGCACCGGCACGAGGAACGGCTCCGCATAGCGCAAGCCCACGATGACCACGACGGACGCCGCCGCCATCATCACCATCTGAGCTCGACGAGACATCGTGAAGATCCCCATGCCAAACCTCGCTTGCCGGGTTCCCGCGTCGCGCCTCACGTCCGATTCCGAGGAGAGCGCGCGGGTCATTCCGGGAAAAGCAAGGGATGCGCCACGCTCCGTCCCGCTGGTTCCTCCACGCGTGGCGAGGGCAGGCGCGCGGCCCCCGCGGGATTCATGGGCTCGCTGCCCCGCGCGTCCCGCCGCGCGCGCGCCTCGATGGGCGCGGACGTGAGACCACCCTGCGCGCGGCGGTGCGATCTGCTACGCGCAGGCTCTTCGGTCGATCTGGAGGGGGACAGACTCAGGAGCACCGCGCCCGGCGTGAGGCGCGATGTCGCATGTGGCGCCGCACCGCGCAGGTGAGGGCGCGGCGCAGCGCGGCGGCGGTCGTCGCGGCGGGCCGGCGCAGCGCGCCGGCGGAGCGTCGCTACCGCGCAGAGGTCATCCTGTCGCTCGGCGCCCCGCCGTTGAGCGACACCGTGGCGTGCTGGGAGGCGTCGGTCTTGGGGGTCGTCCCGGTGACATAGGCCTTGACCGCCTCGACAAGGAACTTGAGCCCGGCCGCTCCGTCGTTGTCCCAGTACTCGCCCTCGCGCGGGCTCACGTGGATGAGCGCCAGGTGGGGGTCGTCCTTGCCCTTCGGGAAGTAGACCTTCGCCTCCTCGGACCACAGCTCGTCGATCTTCGCCCGGCTGCGCACGATCGAGGCCCGGCCCGAGAGCGACAGGAAGCGGCGCGCCTCCTGGAGGGTCACGTTCACCTCGGGGTTCGACTCGATCTCGTCGATCTTGCCCGAGTCGATGCTCGTCATGAACCAGATGTCCCCTGTCGCGTCGTCGACCTTCATGAGCGCCATCGGCCGCGCGCGCAGCATCCCGTGGTTTGCCTGCGTGACGAGCATGGCGTTGCGGAACTTCTTGAGGATCTCCAGCAGCTTCTCGCGTGACCCGGTTTCCATGTGCTCCTCCTTGCGGTTCCGGCGGCAGTTGCGAGATCCGGACCAGCGCCAGCTCACGCGCAAGTCAGCGAGATCCATGGCTCTTCTGCGCCGCACCGGGCGTGCTCTCGGGGCATTCCGCCACAGGATCTCGCGCGCATCGCGCCCCTGAAATCGCGCGGATCGCCGCGTCGACGCGCCGCGCGCTGGCCACCGCGTCCCCCGCGTTCGTCCCGGCTCCCGCGCGGACGGCGGGCCCGAGGTGGCCTGTTCGTCGCGCGCCGCGCTGCTAGCCCGCGCGCGCCAGCACCACCGCCGCCACGACGATGACCACCAGCGCGATCACCACGGCGATCACGAGCGCCACCTTGCCCCACGCGATCGGCGCCGACCCCGTGACGCGGCTCGCGTCCTGGCCGTGCACGACGGCGCGGTAGCTCCGCCCCTTGTAGCGGTAGGCGAGCACGTACGAGGGCAGGGCCACCCGGCGCGTCTCCAGCGCCCGCAGCAGCACCGCCACGCGCACGTGGCGGAACGTGGACCCGGGGATCACGCCCCGCTGCAGGGCGTCCTCCGCGGTGGCGGCGATCCGCTCGCTGAGGACCT
The DNA here is from genome assembly GCF_051524405.1 of Sorangium sp. So ce119. NCBI lineage: Bacteria > Pseudomonadati > Myxococcota > Polyangiales > Polyangiaceae > Sorangium > Sorangium sp. So ce119. The sequence continues at coordinate 3,855,443 of NZ_CP150310.1, forward strand.
TCCGGGCCGCCGAGCGCTGGGCGTCGAACTGCTCCAGCACCGCGTCCGCCGGGCCGAGCTGCTGCTCCGTCCGGTGCGCGGCCGGCACCATCCGGTCGAGCCGGAAGGACGGCGCGAGCTCCCGGGCCTCCTCGAGCGAGAGCCCGCGCGACGCGGACACGAGCAGCCCGCGGAAGGGCAGCTCCGTCTGTCCGGCGTGCGGGGCCCAGGGGCTCCGGTGGGCGCCCGCGTTGGAGTCCGCCGTCCAGCTCACCAGGGCGTCCACGTTGACGATCCAGCCCGCCCACCAGATCGCGTGCAGCCCCTCGACCGTGGCCGCGCGGCCGAGGTCCGACGGCCGGAAGAAGCCGAGCGTCGCCATCCACTGCCGCAGCGCCTGATCGGCCTGCTCCGGCGCCACCCCGAACGGGAGCAGCCAGTCGGCCTGGTCGACCGGATCGACCGGCTGCTCCAGCCGCGTGACCGCCCCGCAGAAGCGGCACTTCGGCGCCTGCGCCTCGGCCGAGTACGAGACCGCGGCGCCGCACTCGGTGCACCGCAGCACCTGCACGAGCTGCGGGGCCGGCGCGCGGTCCAGGGGCGCGGCGAGGCCGCACACGGCGCAGCGCAGGTCGCCCTGCTCCAGCGGGCCCTGGCAGCGGGCGCAGCACCGCGCCATCGCCCCGGAGGTCCCCATGCTGAGGCTCATCGCTGCCCTCCGGTCGGCGCGGGCCTGGTGCCGCCCGGACGGGCGCGCTCGGCCGGCCCGGGCGCCGCGGCGGGGGCCTGCGGCCGCGCGACGCCGCGCCGCTCGGGCTGACCCCTGTCGCGCGCTGCGGCCAGGACGAACGGCGCCGCGATCAGCAGCAGCACGAGCAGGACGGCGAGGGCGATCTTGATCCACGAGAGGGGCGCCTTGCCGTGGATCGCGCCCGTCTGGCCGTTGATGAGGACCCGGAACGGCGGCTCGCGCGGGTCGTGCCGGATCGCGAGCACCCACAGCGGCACGTAGAGCAGCTCGAGCGTCTCGCGATCGAGGCGCGTCTCGTGGACGAGGCCGTGGTGGCTATCGCCGGGCATGAAGGCCGTGAGGTCGCGGCCGATCTTCTCCAGCGCCTCCCGCCGCGCGAGGGCGTAGCACTCGTCCTGGTTCATGGTCGGCTCCTCGGCGATCCAGCCGCTGAGCACCGCGGGCGTGTAGCGCCGCATCGTGCGGAGGTCGAACGGCTCGATCGCCTCGAGCTCGGCGTTCGGGACGGCGCGGGAGGCCACGACCAGCACATCCATGACGTAGGTGGCGCGCAGGCCCTCGAGGTGCCGGTGCTCGGTCCTGGTGACGACGCGGGTGCGGGTGACGGTGTTCCCCTTCTCGTCGGTCGTCGTGTACGTCTCGTTCTCCTGGTAGTTCTCGCCGATCTCCGCGGCGTAGCGCGTCTGCGCCATCGCCGAGTAGAGGTAGGCGGGCGTGTAGACGCCGCGGATCGAGTCGATCGACCCCGCCCTGACGCCGGACTGCACGAAGAAGCTCCGCTTGCCCAGCCACGCCTTGACCGCGCCCTGGGCGCTCTCCCGGGACATGGTGAAGCCGAGGACGAAGTGCGGCGGCGGGCGGCCGTGCGAGGGCGGCCGCTCGACCACGGAAGGCGAGGCGCAGTAGGGGCAGACCGCGGTCCGCTGGTCCGCTTCGACGCGCAGCGACGCGCCGCAGGTCTCACACTCGAGTTGCACCGGCGACCGAGGGAACAGCACCCGGGGGCGCCGCGTCAACAGGGAACGGGCGGGGCGCCGGCGGGAGCGGGTCGCGCGTCAGCAGGGGACGGGCGGCGGGCGGCTCCCGAGGTCGGCGGGAGACGCGGCGCCGTCGCTGTCCTGCTGCGGTGTCTGCCGGAGCAGCGGCGCGAGCGAGCGCTGCGCCCATTGCCGGACCGGGGCGTCCGGCCAGGGCTGCCACCGGGGGCTGCCCTGCGGCGCGACCGCCACGGCCGCCGCGCGCGGCGCGCGCGCCCCGGCGCGGAGGCGCGGCGTGGGCTGCGGCGCGTCGAGGAAGCGCGCGAGGTCCGGGGCGAGATCGGCCACCGCCTCGCGGTGCGGGTAGTGCCCCGCCCGGGCGAAGCGCCGCACGGGCACGCCCTCCAGGTAGCGCTCGACGTCCGCCGCGTGGCGCGCCGGGATCACCGGATCGCGGTCGCCCCAGTAGACGGCGAGCGGCGGTATCTCCGGCAGCCGGTGGGCGATGTCCATGAGGTGCTCGCGCTGCCCGCGCAGGTCGATCGCGTGGCGGAGCGTGCGCGACAGGGCGCGCGCCGTGCCGGGCCGGGCGTTCACGCGGGCGAGGTACCGGCGCTCTTCTGCGTTGAAGTTGCCGCCGAGCACCAGCATCCCCGCGTGGGTCCCGACGCCCATGAGCACAGGCGCGGCCAGCTCGAGCAGCCCTGTCACGGCGGCGAAGCGCAGCGGCAGCGCCACCTCGCTCCCGAAGCCGCCCGCCGCGACAAGCCCGAGGCGGTGCACGCGCCCCGGCCGCTCGATGGCCACGCACATCGCAATGCTGCCCCCGAACGAGTGCCCGACCAGATCGAAATCGCTGAGCCCGAGGGCGCGGATCCATTCCGCGGCCACGTTCGCATACCATGCGACCGTGTAGGGCGCGTCGGGCCGGGCGGATTGGCCGTGGCCGGGCAGGTCGAGCGCGACAACGCGGCGCCCCCCGGCCGCGAGCGCGGGGGCGAGCCGGTTCCAGGTCCTACAGCTATCGGACAGGCCGTGTACCAGGACCACGGGGCGCTTGCCCGCGCCGCTGTTCCGGGGAGGGCTCCACTCTTCCCAGTGGATCTCGCCTGCGGAGAGGACGCGAACATGGCTGCGACACGTGACCGACATGTTCTCCTTACAGAGTTCGCACGAAGCGAAGCATCTGTCCAGATTGCACGCCTATCACGTCCACATGGGTCGGCCGCGTCGCCTCACCGCGAAGCATGTTTCGCATTCAATGTGGGTTGGTCGACGCCAGCGTGCGCCGGGCGGGGCTCCGGACCGGACAACGCTGTCACGGTACTTGTGCGGCTCTTCTCTCTCCTTGCGCTCCTCGCGAGCCTCTTTCTCTTTCTCCCCGCGCCCACCGCACTCCAGCCGGCGAATGCAGCGGAGCGGCGCTGTCCCCGCGAGGCGCCGCGCCGTCCAGCCGCTCATTCCAGCAGGAAGTAGTGCGCGTCGCGCTTGATATCGAAATGGAAGTGGTCCGCGTGCGCCTCGTTCGCGTTGGGCGTGAGGACGACATTGAAGAGCCCGCTCGTGAAGACGGCGCAGATGATCTCCCGCAGCTCGAGGGCCTGGGGCGTGGCCTCCTTCGGCTCCGACCCGGGCCCGCACGGCGGCGCGCCGATGGCGCCGTGCCAGTCCGCCTTCACGTCGAGCCGCGCGCCGTCGGCCTTCACGAGGGCGGCGACGTCGATGGCGAGCCCGAGGGCGTGCTGGCTGGGCCGCGCGGGCGCCGCCGCCGGCTTCTTCGGCGCGCGCGCGCCGGGCTTCGCCCCCTTGCCAGCGCCCTTCGCGGCCTTCTTGCCTGGCTTCGCCTTCGCGGGCGCCTTCTTCGGCGCGTTCGCGGGCGCCTTCTTCGGCGCGACGGTCTTCGGCGCGACGGCCCCGGCGGGCGCGGGCCGGTGCATGCTGACGTGCACCACCTCCGCGATCCCCCGCGTCGCGAGGAAGGCGGCGAGATCGTCGAGCGCGAGGACCAGCCGGCAATCGGCGATGTCGAAGACGGAGGTCGACCGCGGCTTCGCCACGCCGTCGCCGTGGAACGTCACCCCGTGCAGCGGGCCCGTGATCCGGACCGGCCGGTCGACCAGCGGGGCGCCGCGCGGCGCCGGGGCGTGGGGGATCCCGCGGCGCTTCAGCTCCCGGTCGCACGCGTCGCTCGAGAGCCCGCCGTAGGAGGCGGCGCGCGACGCGGCCGACCACACCGGCTTCTCGAACAGCGCCGGGCCCGCGTCCCCGCCGCCATGGGCCATCGAGCCGGCCCCGCCGTCGGCCATCCAGCCCGCCTCGCCGTCCGCCAGGAGGGCCCCGCCGTCCGCGGGCGCCGTCGCCGCGCCGGCCGGCGCGGGCGTGGCCGCCGCCGATCCCGCCGGGGGCTCGCCCCGCTCCGCCTCGGAGCGGCGCAGCGACGCGATGCCGAGCGGCGTGAGGAGCGCCGCGCCGCCGATCAGGGCCGCTCCGAGGGCCAGCGCACGGCGGGAAGGGAGCGCGCTCATCCTCATCGGAGACTACCTCGCCCCCGGCCGAGGGAGCACGCCTTGCCGTTGAGCGCGGAATTTGGTCGACTCCCGCGATGTCTCGCCCCCGCGCCGCGCTCGCCGGCCGCGTCATTTCCCGTGCAATCGCGCTGATCTCGCTGCTCGCTGCCTGCCAGGCCCCCGCGCCCGGAGGCCCGGCCGCCCCCACCGTCGGTCGGCCCACGCCGCCCGTCCCGGCCGTGCCGCCGCCCTCGCTCGTCACCGAGGCCGAGCGGACCGGCTTCCAGCGCACGGGCCGCTACGCCGAGGTCGAGCGGCTGTGCCCCGCCTTCGAGCAGGCCTATCCGGGCCGCGCCCGCTGCTTTCGCTTCGGTACCACGCCCGAGGGCAGGCCCATGCTCGCGATCGCGGCCTCCGCCGACGGCGCGCTCGACCCCGCCGCGGCGCGGGCGAAGCGCCGCCCGGTGATCCTGTTCCAGGGCGGCATCCACGCCGGCGAGATCGACGGCAAGGACGGCGGCTTCTGGGCCCTCCGCGAGCTGCTCGACGGCGCGATGGCGCCCGGCGCCCTCGCCGCGGTCACGGCGGTGTTCGTCCCGGTGTTCAACATCGACGGCCACGAGCGCTTCCGCCCGAACCAGCGCCCCAACCAGCGCGGCCCCGAGGAGATGGGCTTCCGCACCACCGGGCAGAACCTCAACCTGAACCGCGATCACATGAAGGCCGAGGCGCCCGAGATGCGCGCGATGCTGGCGCTCCTCGACGCCTGGGACCCGGTGGTCCAGGTCGATCTGCACGCGACCGACGGCGCGAAGTTCCAGCACGACGTCGCCGTCATCGTCGAGCCGTCGGCGCCGCACCCCGGCGGCCTCGACGCCGAGGCGCGCGGGCTCTCCGAGGCCCTCCAGGCGCGCCTCTCGGCGCTCGGCCACCTGCCGCTCCCGTTCTACCCGTCCTTCCGCACGGAAGACGACCCGTCGTCGGGGATCGCCGCCAGGCCGGGGCCGCCGCGCTTCTCGCAGTCTTACAGCGCCGCCCGCAACCGCGTCGGCGTGCTCGTCGAGACGCACAGCTGGGCCACCCACGCCCGGCGCGTCCGCGCGGTCCACGACCTGCTCGCGGCGCTCTTCGAGCGCGTCGCCTCCGGCGCGGGCGCCCTGCGCGCGGCGGCCGACCGCGCGGACGCCGCCGCCGCGCGCCTCGCCGGCGCCCCGTTCGTCCTCAAGCACCGCGTGGCGCCGGTCCCGCGCGACTTCCCGTTCCGCGGGTTCGCGTACGAGAAGCGCGCCTCCGACATCTCGGGCGGCACGTGGATCCGCTACGACGAGTCTCGCCCGGAGATCTGGCGCATCCCGCTGTTCGACCGGCTGGAGCCGGACCTGACCGTCACCGCGCCCGCCGCCGGGTATGTCGTCCCCACGGCGCACGCGGCCTGGGTGGCCGACAAGCTGCGCCTGCACGGCGTGCGCTACGAGCTCCTGCCCGAGGCGCGCCCCGGCTTCGCCGTCGAGGCGTTCCGCGCCGACGCCGTGACCTTCGAGCCGTCCTTCGAGGGCCGGGCGCCGGTGAAGCTCCAGGGCGCCTTCCGGCCCGAGCGGCTCGATCTGCCGCGCGGCTCGCTCTTCGTCCCCATCGCGCAGCCGCGGGCGCCGCTGGTGCTCCACCTGCTCGAGCCGCTCGCGCCCGACTCGCTCGTGGCCTGGGGCTTCTTCAACGCCGCCTTCGAGCGCAAGGAGTACATGGAGGCCTATGTCGCCGAGGAGGAAGCCCGCAAGATGCTCGCCGCCGATCCGGCGCTGCGCGCCGAGTTCGAGGCGCGCCTGCGCGATCCTGCGTTCGCGAAGGACTCCGCGGCTCGCCTCGACTTCTTCTACCGGCGCCACCCGTCCTGGGACGAGCGCGTGAATCTGGTCCCGGTATTCCGGGTCGCCACCTCACCGCTCCCGTGAGCGCGCGCGGAGGCGCGGCCTCCTCTGGCCACGTCTGCCGCGCGACCGTGAGGCGTCAGCGCGGTTCGCTCTGGCGCGTTGAGGGCTGTTTTCGCCGCGCTCCGCGATCTCGCCGGATGTCCGTGAGTCCCGCCGGCGCCTCGTCACCCCGCGAATCCAGCGCGTCGCCGCGATGATGTGAGAGCGCGCCGCGCAGGTTGCGCGGGGCGCGCACGTATCGCATCCTCGACAGGACATGTCGGCTGACCTGCGACGGCGGTGACGCGCGCGGGGGCCGCCGCACGGCGACGCGATGGTCGTCAGTCAGTGGAAGGGGGCAAGCATGTTGCTGCGATGGGCGTTCGTCTTTTCTTCGGTGTTCTTCTTCGCCTTTCCGGCGTTGGCGCAGAACGCGCGGATCCAGTCGTTCACGTATGCCGGCAGCGGATGTCCTGTCGGCTCCGCCGCGGGGGTGATCTCCCCCGATCAGAAGGCGTTGACCGTCATCTTCGACCAGTTCGAGGCGCAGGCCGGCCCGGGCACCGCCCGCGCCGCGAACCGCGCATTTTGCCAGCTCGCCGTCGATCTGCAGTTCGATGCGGGGTGGCAGGTGGCCGTGTTCGACGCCACGTACCGGGGCTTCGCCGACCTGGAGCCGAGCGTCCAGGCGCTCCACGAGACGTCGTATTACTTCTCGGGATCGCCGCTCACTTCCGGGCCGGTCACGTGGAACATGATCGGGCCTTTCACGAACAACTTCTCGCGCACGGACAACTTCGCGACCACGGTCTGGTCGGAGTGCGGCACGGTGCGGCCGCTCAACATCAAGACGAGCCTGTTCGTGACGAACCGCATGGCGCCGCTGCACTCCGGGGTCCTGACGAACGACACGACGGACGTCCAGGTCCACATCGAGTATGGGCTCACGTACCGCCGCTGTCCCTGAGGTCCGCAGGGCGCCTCGCGCGCCCGGCCGCGCGGCGCGGCAAATCGGGTCCTGAGCGGCTGGACCGGTCGCGCGAGGCGGGTTGAGGAAGACGGGGAGCGCGGGAGATGATGTCTGTTCTCCCGCCTCCCCGTCTTGCCGTCCACGGGGGCGCTGCCTCGGTCGCCTCGAGGGGCGGGGTGGGGGATCATCGCGCGTTGTCGGGGCGTCGATGCGCTGGTGCTTCCGGCGGCCGGCCTGTACGCTGGCGCGATGACGGTCAATCTGCTGGTCATTCTTCTCAGCGTCATCGTGCCGCTCGGGATCACCGCGGTGGTCCTCTGGGGGGTCTGGAAGAAGGTCCTCGGCCCGCTCAGGGCGCAGCAGCAGGAGCAGCAGCAGCTCCTGCGAATCGGCGTATCCTGCGCGGCCCGCGTGCTGCAGTACCAGGAGACGGGCATGAAGGTGTCCATGGGCGCACAGGACTCCTACAGCCTCAAGCTGCTCCTCGAGGTGATGCCGCCGGGCATGCCGCCGTATCAGGTGGAGACGGTCGCGCTCGTGTCGGTGCTGGCGGCGCCTCGGATCCAGCCGGGGTGCATCGTCACGGTGCGCTACGACCCGTCCAATCCGCGGCGCGTCGCCATGGAGACGGCCTATCCGCCCGGGCAAGGTCCCGCCGCCGCGGCGCCGCTCGGAGGCTATCCGCCGCCGGGCGCTTTCGGCGCGCCTGCCGGGGCCCCGCCGGGTGCCTACGGCGCGTTCCCGGGGGGCGCGCCCGGCGCCCCCTACGGCGCACCGGCGGCGGGCGCTTACGGTGGGGCCCCCGGCGCCTACGGCGCGCCCGCTGGGGCCCCGCCCGGCGCCGCGTATGGTGCGCCGCCCGGCGCTTACGGCGCGCCCGCTGGAGCCCCGCCTGGCGCGGCCTACGGCCCGCCCGCCGGCGCCTACGGTGGGGCTCACGGTGCGCCCCCGGGCGCCGCCCATGGCGCGCCAGGCGCGCCCGCCGGCGCCTATGCACCCGCCGGCGCCTACGGCGCGCCCGCCGGCGCCTATGCACCCGCCGGCGCCTACGGCGCGCCGCCCGGCGCTCCCGGCGCCTATGGCCCCGGCCCCGGCGGCGCCGGAGGGACGCCTGGTCCTTTCGGCCCTTTCGGCCCCGGCGGCAGCGGCCCTCAGGGCGCCTGAGCGCCGTCCGGCTCCCGGCGCCCGGCCCGCAGGGAGCGGCGCTGCCGCGCCGCCGCGCTCACGCCACCACGCAGCCCGCCGATGTGCCCTGCATCGGCACGATCGCCTTGAGCTCGCCGTTTTCCCCGAAGATCAGGAGCCGCGCGACGATGGCCTCGTGGCCCTTGCCGCAGAGGGGCAGGAGCGCGAGCCGGATCGCCGGTCCGTTGCCTCCCTGGAACTTGAGGGCGAGGAGCTGCTTCCCGTCGCACTCCGCGAGGAGCTCCACGTCCGCCTCCAGGTGGACCGGCGCCACCTTCGTGCACGCCTTGGCCTCGCCGAAGCTGTCGACCGTGCAGCGGTTGGGATCGAGCGCGATCTGGACGCGGGACGCCTCCTCTTCGCCGACCGTCGCGATCTGGATCTGATGCGTCGCGATCCCTCTCTGGAGCGAGATCGGCTCCACGAGATAGCCTGTTTCCAGCCGCAGATTCCTGATTTTCATCGACCCCCCCGCCGCTCGGCCCGTGCGCCCCGCGACCACCGCCCCTGACGCCGCGGCCGCCGCGCGCCTCCCTCCACGGAAAGCACCGGCTGTGCCGGCGGGGCCCCGCGCGCGGGGCTCGCACCGCCGCGCGCCCGGCCCCGCGTCGCGCGTCGCGTGTCGCAGAGCGCCCGGAGGCGCCGCGGCGCAGCGCGCTCGTCGCGCCTCAGACGAGCCCGAATCTGTACCTATCCAGGAGCCTGGCGAGGAGCGCCGCGCGCGCCGGATCCGCGAGGGACCCGAGCGGCGTGACCTCCAGCGCCGCGCTGGCGCGATCGAAGAGGGCGGCGCAGACGCGGCTCGGGTCGTGGCGCGCAGCGTAGACGATGCCGTCAGGCCTCCTCGGGTGGTCGTGGATCGCGAGCGCCCACCGGTGGGCGGCCGCGTAGGACTCCCCCGAGGTCAGGCGAGCGTCGGCCCCGAGGCGCGCCAGCCCCTCGCCCGCGAGGTTCACGAGCCGGAGCGGCCGCCTCGGCGCGATGCGCGCGAGCCCGCGCGCGGCGAGCTCGCCCTGCTCCACGAACCGGACGCCCGTCGCGTGACCGAACACCTCGATGAACGCGCAACGCTCGTCTTTCCCCGCGTACAGCACCCCGAACTCGCCGTCCGGCGCGTCGAAGCGGTTGTCGCCCGAGCGACCGAAGAAGAGCGGGGCCTGCGCGAGCCGATGGATCCGGAACCAGCACCGCCGGAAGATCGTGACGGGGAGCGGCCTCGTCGCGAGATCGAGCGGCGGATCCGGATGCGGCCCGAGCGTGAGCTTCATGTCGATCCCGCCCCGCGCGAACGGACGACGCGACGGCTGGCGCGGTCGACGTCCGCCTCCTGCGCTGTTCCTTCGCCGCCGTCGCGCCCTGCGCGGAGCGCCTCCGCCGTGACCCCTGGCGAGCGCGGCGGCCTCGTCATCGCGGGGCGTTCTCAGGCGGCGCCGTGCTCGCCGAACGTGCGGGCGGCGCGCCGCACCGGCTCCAGGTCGCCGCGGCGAACCCGGTCGAGCGGCCGCTCGCCGTCCAGGCGGTGGTTGCCGGAGAGAAAGAACCGCATCTTCGCGAGCGGGGGGTGCTCCTCGAGCAGGGCCAGGATCTCTTCGAGCCCAGGCAGCACGCCCTCGTCCGCGAACTGCCATGCAGGGTAGAGGTGGCCGCGGCGGCCGACGTCCACGGCCAGCAGCCTGCCGGCAGCGCGCCGCGCCTCGATGGCGTCGGGCGAGAGGTGGAGCACCTCGCTGACGTCCTCCGCGGTGAGCGCCCCCCCCTCGGCGGCGAGGAGCGCGTCCCGCGCCTGGAGGCCGCGGAGGCGGGCCGGCGTGAGCGGATCGGCCGCGGAGAAGAGGCCGACGGCGCTCGGCTGCGTGAGCGCCGTCAGCAGGGCGCCCGCGTTGCTGGGCGAGGCGACCGCCTCGCCAAGCTCGCTCTGATCGAGCCGCTCCGCGACCTGCGCGAGCGCGTCGATCCCGCGCGCCAGGAACGCGACCCGCAGCGGCTCCCCGTCGAACTGGTGGAGTCGCTCGGCGATTTCCGCCAGTGCGCTGGAGTCCCGGTCCTTTGCCATGGCCGACCCTGGGGGACGATGCAGCCCGTGCGCGGGCCCGTCAACCAAGCGTTCGCCGCCTTATCGTAACATTCCGGCCACGCTGAACGGAACGTCAGTGAAAGCATTCGCTGGTTCGTTCGTGTCGTTCTTCTTCGGTGTGCTCACCGACTCCTGGGTTCGGCGGCGGCGTCGGGGAGGCGGTCAGAGCCCGACCTTCTTCATCATCGCGCTCGTGATGGACTGGCGGACGCCGGTGAGCTCCGCCCACGGATCGGGGACGGTCGCGAGCCGCTGCGGCACGGTCTCGATCGTGAACGAGGCTGGATCGAGCGGCGCGTCGAGCTCGTCCCACGAGAGCGGGGTGGCCACGGCGGCGCCGGGCCGGGCGCGCGTCGAGTAGGGCGCGACCGCGGTCGCACCGCGCCCGTTCCGCAGGTAGTCGACGAAGACCTTGCCGGTGCGCTTGGCCTTGGAGAGCGTCGCGATGTACCGCGCCGGATCGAACCGCACGAGCGCGTCGGCCACGGCCTTCGTGAACGGCTTCACCTCGTCCCAGCCTCTGCGCGCCTCGATCGGGACGACGACGTGGAGGCCCTTGCCGCCTGTCGTCTTGACGAAGCTCCGCAGCCCCAGCGTCTCCAGGAGGTGCCGCACCGTCCTCGCGGCGTCCGCCACGCGCTCCCACGGCAGCTCCGGCGCCGGATCGAGGTCGAAGACCATCATGTCCGGCTGCTCGATCCGGTCCGCGCGGCTCCCCCAGATGTGCATCTCGAGCGCGCCCATCTGGACGAGGGACACGAGCCCTTCCGTCGTCTCGACGTAGAGGTAGGTGCGTTTTCCGTCCTCCTCCTCGACGGTCGTCCTCCGGATGTCCTCGGAGAGCCCCACGGCCTCGTGTCGCTGGAAGAAGCACGGCTTGCCCTGGCCCTCTGGGCAGCGGACCAGCGTGAGCAGCCGGTTTGCGACATAAGGCAGCATGTGCTCGGCGACCTGGGCGTAATAGCGGGCGAGGGCGATCTTCGTGATCCCCTGAGCCGGATAGAGCACCTTGTCCGGGTTCGTCAGCCGCGCCCCGGCGACCTCGATCTTCTCCGCGCCGCCGCCTCGGCCCCCGCGCGTCGCCTTGCTTGGCTCCGCGCTTGCGGCTTTGCCCGTCGTCTTGCTCGTCGCTGCGCTTGCGGCTTTGCTCGTCGCTGCGCTCGCGGCTTTGCCCGTCGCCGCGCTTGCCGTCTTGCTCGTGCCCGTCGCCGCGCTTGCGGCTTTGCCCGTCGCCGCGCTTGCCGACTTGCTCGACGCGCCCGCCGTCTTGTTCGGTGGGAGCTGCGGCGGCGGCTGCTCGCGCTCGACGGTGACCGACTCCGGGGTACGGTCCTCGCGGAGCCCCTCGAACGACGGGTGTCGCAGCCGTCCGTCGCGCGTCCAGGCCGCGAAGTGGACCTCCGCGATGAGCCTGGGTTCGACCCAGTGCACGCCCCGCATGCGCGGCGCCCCTTGAAAGGCCGGCTTTGCGCGCTCGATGGACTCGAGCTGGCCGCGCAGGGCCGTCAGCGTCCTGGCCGTGAAGCCGGTGCCGACCTTGCCCGCGTAGACGAGCTTGCCCGACGTGTTCACGCCGACGAGGATCGCCCCGAGCCCCTTGCGGGCGCCGGTCGGCTCGGTGAAGCCGACGATCACGAACTCCTGCCGCCGGCCGCACTTCACCTTGAGCCAGCTCGCCCCGCGCCCGCTCCGGTAGGGGGCCTCCGGTCGCTTCGCGATGACGCCCTCGATCCCGAGCTTGCAGGCGTGCTGGTAGACGGCGGCCCCGTCCTCCTCGAGGTGCTCGGTGTAGCGCAGGGTCCCGTCCTCCGGGACCTCCGCGAGCAGCGCCTGGAGCGCCCGCTTGCGCGCGACCTGCGCGCACCCGCGGAGGTCGCGGCCGTCCAGGTAGAGCAGGTCGAACGCGAAGTACATCAGGCGTCCTTCGCGCCCCTCGTTGCCGTCGCTCAGCGAGTTCTGGAGCGCCTGGAAATCGGTCACGCCGTCTTGCCCCACGATGACGATCTCGCCGTCCAGCACGGCCTCCCGCGCTGGCAGCCGTGCGAGGTCGTCCCGCACGCTCGGGAACCGCTCGGTCCAGTCCTGGCCGCGGCGGGTCAGGAGCGTCACGCGGCCGCCGCGGAGCTTCGCGATCATGCGGTAGCCGTCGAACTTCACCTCGTACAGCCACCCCTCGCCCTGGGGCGGTCCGGTGACGAGCGTCGCGAGCTGCGGCTCGACCTCGTCAGGGAACGGGCCCTTCCGGGCCCCCTCGAGCGCATCCGCATAGGTCAATGTCGGGCGCGGCGTCGCCGCGGCGCCGTCCGCCTGTCCCTTCGCCGCAGACGAGCGCGCGCTGTCCGCCTCCGCCGCGCTCGCGCCGCGCCCGCGGCGAGCGGCCAGGGTCGTGGGCCGCTCCTCCTGAGTACGCCGCGCCGCGCTTCGCGCTTGCCTTTGTCCTGCCATGGTCGCGCTTACCACCATTTCGTGGTGGAAAAGCAAATGCGATACCGTAATGGCGTCGCTGCCTGGCGCCGCGTTCTGCGCTTCTCAACGCAGGGCACATTCTGCTGAGCTCGGCCTGCGCGCCCCGGAATGAGGCGTTGTGCCACGCTGGCGTCCTTCGCCCGGGCGTGCTCGCGACGCGCCGTCGCCGCCCGTCACCGCGCGGGGGTGTCGCTCCAGTGGCGGACCAGATCCGGCAAGGCCGTCTCTGCCATGCGGGTGAGATGCCTGACGTGGTCTGGCTTCTGGGTGCCTGCGTAGCCGCGGACGTGGAGCGCGCCCTTGTGCGCCTCGGAGAGCGGCACGAACCGGGGCTTCGCCTCGCTCGCCGTCCCCGACAGCTCGTAGACCGCCTGCGCGTCGGCGCCCGCGCCCGGAGCGCGCTGCGCGCCCGCCAGCTTGAGGAGCGCGTCCGTGCTCTCGTGGGTGCCGGCGTAGTCCCCCACGGGGGTGATCTCCGAATGCGTGATCGACATCAGCTTCTTGCCGGTGGCCGCGAGCTCGGCGAAGCGCCCGAACGGCTTGAGGCGCTCCATGTCCAGGCTATGGTCGAGCGGCATGTAGCCGGTGTGGATGCCGTCGAGGAGGAGCACCGCGTCCACCTTGTCGGCGAACCCGGGCTGGTTCAGGAGCCCGCGGACCGCGCCGTACCCCGCGCTGAACGCCGAGAGCGCGACGCGCCGGAGCCGGGCGTCGCGCAGCCCGCGCGCCTCGAGCGCCGCCTGCGTCTTCGCGAGGAGCACCGGCAGATAGGAGCGGATAGAGAACCGGGTCTCGTACGCCGCCGAGCTGATGCCCATGTTGATGATCATCACGACCGCGTTGAGCCCGGCGCGCTCGAACCCCGCCTGGACAACATCGTTGACGCCGTGGAAATGGACCACGAGATCATAAGCCCCATCCGCCGAGGAGAAGGACGCGGGGATGGTGATGATCCCGTCGGGGATGGGGATCACGGTCGAGCGATCGAGCGTCGCGTCGGCGCGATCCTCGACGGCCACGGCCGGCGCCGCCGCCTCCGCCCTGGCCTTGACCGGCGCCGCCGGCGCTGCCTTCACCTCGATGGGCGCCGCCATCCCCGTCGTGCGCAGGACGGCCGCCGCCGCCGCGGCCGGCTGGAGCACCGAGCCCGCGCGGAGATCGAAGCCCGTCGCGCCGAGCTGCATCGACACGAGCGCGCCCAGCACCGCGGCGAGGCTCATGCCCGCTGCCGCGCTCAGGCCGATAAGACGCGATGTGGAGCGCCGCGTCGGAGCTGCGATGACCGGGGCCGGCGCCGCGGCCGGCAGCGCCAACCCTGCCAGCGACGCGGGCGGACGACGGAAAATTAAAGTGGGTTGGTCATCGTCGTCGAGCAGTTGGACCTCCGCGCGGGGGGGCTCAGCGGGGAACATGCTCAGCCATGATGCGAGGCGTATGCCATACAGGGCAAGCGCGAAATTCAGCAAGATAAGCTCACATCGGCGCACGTCAAGACGGTGGACATGGTCCGACGTGGTCCCATGGTGATGGTCCACGGATTCCTCAGGAAATCACCTTACTTGCTCGGGCGCCCACGAGATCTTTTGAGCACCGATGGATCCGCCGGCGCGCTGTCGCACCTGGTGTGGCACTTGGTGTTCCAACGATCGCCAGCGCGTAAAAATTGACGCATTCCGGCAGAGATTTCCTCGCCCTGAGGGCGCTCCTGGGCGCGCTGCGTCATCGATCCTTCGAGAGCGAGAACCCCGGACGGGGACGTGGCAGCGCATGACAACCATGCATCCTCAATGTCGCCCGTTCTTCTCGAGACAGGCCTCGATGAATCCTGTCCTTCGCGCGTAGTCGACTTCGCGTCTCCCGCAGAGCGCCTCCGCCGCCTGGCAGACTGACCACCATGCCTCCCGGCGTCCCGACATCCCCGTGCGGGCCGTTGCAGGTCCAACGGGTCGCCGCGACGCGACGGGGGTGCGCCCGGTCGGCGCGGTGCGCCTCCGCGCGGACGCGGCGCGCGACCCGGCGTTCACCCCGCCGCGCCGCTGCCTGATCGGGCGCTCCCCGCGCGACCCCGCGCGCGCCGGGCGAGCAGGCGCAGAGGCGCGACCGGCGTCGTTCCAGGCCGCTCGTCGCGCGCTGGAACGACCTGGGCGGGGCGCCGCGCTCTGCAAATGCGGCGCGACGGAGGGGCGGCGCACGTGGGCCTTGACAGCGAGGGGCGCCTCTGGATCTCCTCTCTTTCCCCCTCACCACGACGGCCCCCCATGACCAACTTCCCCCGCGTCTACGACGACAACACCCAGAGCATCGGCCGCACGCCGCTCGTCCGGATCCGCCGCGTGACCGACGGCGCGTCCGCCACCGTGCTGGCGAAGATCGAGGGGCGGAACCCGGCCTATTCGGTCAAGTGCCGCATCGGCGCGGCCATGGTCTGGGACGCCGAGCAGCGCGGGCTGCTCGGCCCCGGCAAGGCGATCGTCGAGGCGACCAGCGGCAACACCGGCATCGCGCTCGCCTTCGCCGCCGCCTCGCGCGGGATCGAGTGCATCCTCAGCATGCCCGAGACGATGAGCATGGAGCGGCGCAAGGTGCTCGTGGCCCTCGGGGCCAAGCTCCTCCTGACGCCGGGCCCCCAGGGGATGAACGGCGCCATCGCCAGGGCCGAGGCGCTCGCCGCCTCCGACCCGGGCCGGTACGTGCTGATGCGGCAGTTCGAGAACCCGGCGAACCCCTCGATCCACGAGACCACCACCGGCCCCGAGATCTGGGAGGACACCGGCGGCAACGTCGACGTCTTCGTCTCCGGCGTGGGCACCGGCGGCACGCTCACCGGCGTCAGCCGCTACTTCGAGCGCGTCCGCGGCAAGGCCCTCCACTCCGTCGCCGTCGAGCCGATCCACTCGCCCGTCATCGCGCAGACGATCGCCGGCCAGCCGCTCACCCCGTCGCCCCACAAGATCCAGGGCATCGGCGCGGGCTTCATCCCCAAGAACCTCGACATCTCCTTCGTGGACCAGGTCGAGGCCGTCTCCAACGACGAGTCGATCGCCATGTCGCGGCGCCTCGCGCGCGAGGAGGGCATCCTCTGCGGCGTCTCCTGCGGCGCGGCGATGGTCGCGGCGAGCCGCCTCGCGCGCGATCCGAAGTGGGCAGGGAAGACCATCGTGGTCGTCCTGCCGGACGCCGGCGAGCGCTACCTCTCGGGGCCCCTGTTCGAAGGCATGTTCGCCGAGGTCGAGAGCATGAAGGCCTCGTGAGGTCGATGTGAGGAAGAAGTGTGATGACGCCCCTGTCCCAGCGGGCGATCTGCATGGCGTCGTCGAGGCGCTGATCGCGGGCTACCGGGGAGACCCCCGCGGCCATCACATCAACAAGCGCTTCACCCCGTCGCGCCAGGAGATCACGGAGATCATCGATCTCCTCCTCCAGATCTTCTACCCCGGCTACCACGGGCGGCAGGACCTGTCGGACGAGGACCTGCTCTACCACGTGGGCACGCTGGTCTCGACGCTGCAAGCCAAGCTGGAGCGGCAGATCGAGCGCTGCCTGTGCTTCCAGGACGAGACCGTCGACGCGAACCGCATCGACATCCCGAAGTGCCGGCAGCGCGGGCGCGACGTGGCGCGGGCGTTCGTGAGCAGGCTGCCGGAGGTCCGGCGGCGCCTCCTGCTCGACGTGCAGGCGGCCTACGACGGCGACCCCGCGGCGGCGTCGATGGACGAGGTCATCCTGGCCTATCCAGGCCTGCTCGCGGTGACGGTCCACCGGGTCGCCCACGAGCTGTACCTGCTCGGCGTGCCGCTCATGCCCCGGATCATGAGCGAGTGGGCGCACACGAGGACGGGCGCCGACATCCACCCGGGCGCCAACATCGGCGACAGCTTCTTCATCGATCACGCCACCGGCGTCGTCATCGGCGAGACGACCGACATCGGCGCGCACGTCAAGCTCTACCAGGGCGTGACGCTCGGCGCGCTGTCGTTGCCCCAGCACTCGCGCGGCGCGCGCGGGCTGAAGCGCCACCCGACGGTCGAGGACGACGTCACCATCTACGCGAACGCCACGGTGCTCGGCGGCAAGACGGTGCTGGGGCAGGGGAGCGTGGTGGGCGGCTCGGTCTTCCTGACGAAGAGCGTCGCCGGCGGCCAGCGCGTGGCGATCGAGGCGCCGCGCCTGCGCGTCGCCTCGCCCTCGCAGATCCCGGCGATCGTCGGCGGCTCCGAGATCGACGCCGCCATCCTCGACTTCGACATCTGAACGGCCGCGGGGCTCACCTGTCGGAGTGGCCGAGGGAGCGCTCCGGGTCGATGCGGTCGCGGATCGCTTGCTTGAGCTCCTTCGGTTCCGGGAAGCGCTCCGCGGCGGCGCGCGAGAAGAGCAGGGCGCCGTCGAGCGTGACGTCGAAGATGCCGCTCGCGCCCGGCGACAGGAGCACGTCGATCTCGTCAGGAAAGGTGATGAGCAGCTCCTGGGCGAGCCAGGCGGCGCGGGTGAGCCAGCGGCACTTGGGGCAATACCGGATGGCGACGAGCGGCCGCTGCGGCGCAGGGTTGGTGTCCATGCCGGATCGTAGCGCTGCCTCGCCGACGCGGGGCAGCCCCGGACGAGGAGCGCCCTGGCAGCGCCTGTGCGGCGCGGTAGGGCTCGAGCTCAGCCCAGACCACAATGCGATCTGCCTGGGGGAGCACCTCGATGATGTGGGCGAGGCCCGCCGGGTGCAGATCCCTCAGCTTTCTCTGCAGCAGGGCGAGATTTTGCCGGTGGACCAGCGGCTCGACGAGCTCCTTGTTCTTGCTCTCCTGCTTGTGGGTCAGGGTCTCGATGACGCGTTGCTTTTCGAGGAGCTGAGTTACCAGGCTCAGGCTCTCTTGTAGTCTCTCCTGGGACCTGGGCGTGCTCATGGCGGCTCGGGGCGCGCGAGCATGGCTCGGCGCGGCCAGCGTGGCCCGCCCGCTGCCGCGCTCGCCTTATTGACCGGACCCCACGGCTCATGGTTCTGTCGCCTCGATGAAGCGCGCCTTCGACATGTGCGTGGTTGGGCTCTCGCTCGCAGCGACGTCCTGTGGACCGGGCCTGGATCCAGAGGTCGTGGTGCATGCGCCCCGGCCCATCGTCTCGCCGGAGGCGAGCGCCAGCGCGAGCAGCGGCGGGTGTCCGGCCATCGGCCACACCGAGCCGCTCATCGTCGACTGGCTCGCGACCCGCCGCTCCGATCTCGGGCTCGCGATGAAAGAAGGCGTCGCGGTCGTCTCGTACGACTGCACCACGCTGAAGCTCCTCCCGCAGTGCAAGCTCGCAGGATCCTACTCCTACGCCGGCGTGGCGCGCAGAGACAGCGTCATACAGTTGACAAATCCTGCGGAGATGCAGGCGAATGTTCCCTTCGGCGCCCCGGCGTTGAGCACCGCGATCGAGGGCGGCGGGGCGAACGCGATCGACGTGGCGCTCGTGCCCACCGGGAAGATGGCGACCACGGTCGCGTCGGTCTCGCCGCAGGATCTCTCGGGGAGCTGCGACGGCGCGACGCACTTCGTGCGCGCAGCGCTCCTCGGCGCGTTCGCGATGACGCCGGGCAGCCGCGGCGCGGCGCGGACCGTCGATCAGGTCTTCGCGGCGGTGACGTCCGCCGCGGCGTCGGGCCAGGGCGGCACCACGACGAAGGAAGGCGAGCTCGAGGCGTGCCGGAGCGCGAAGCCCGACGCGCATACGCCGACGGAGCGGTGTCAGGCGCCGCTGCGCCTGGAGCTCGTCCCGCTGCAGGCGAGCAAGGCGCCGCCGTCCGAGCAGCCGGCGGCGAAGCAGGGCGAGGCGGAGCTCCCGGCGCTGTCGAGCCCGTGCCCGGCCGGGACGGTGCTGAGCGGGGCGAAATGCTCGCCGCCTTCGTTCGCGCCCGCGCACCTGTGCGATCCGGCGGACTCGAGGGCGTGCGCGGCGGAGTGCGGGAAGGGCGACGTCGGGAGCTGCTATCACCTCGGGATCCACTACCTGACGGGCAAGGACCTCCCGCGCGACGACGCGAGGGCGGCGGAGCTGTTCGAGAAGGCCTGCGGCGCCGGCGTCGCGCAGGCCTGCTACGCGCGGGGGAACCAGCAGATGCGCGATGTCCTGAGCGCCAAGGTGCCGCCGGACGCGGCGGCGCGGGCCAAGGTGCGAGAGTTCGGCGACAAGGCGTGCGAGCTGGGCGACGGCTGGGCGTGCTTCAGCGTGGCCGACTGGTACCTGCGGGAGGGCCCGCAGGCGGTCCTGCCCAGGGACACGACGCGCGCTGTCGCGCTCCTCCGACGCGGCTGCGATCTCGGGCACGGGCCGAGCTGCAGCGCGCTCGGCAACATGCTGGTCGAGGGGAAGCTCGCGGCGAAGGACGTCGCCGTGGCCGTGGGCGTGCTCCAGCGCGCGTGCGAGGCGGGCCAGCCCGAGGACTGCCTCGAGCTCGGGGACATCCTGCGCAAGGGGCAGGGGGCCCCGAAGGACGGGGTGAAGGCGCTCGTGGCGTACACGCGCGGTTGCACCCTCGGGGACATGCGCGCCTGCAACGCCGCGGGCTCGGTGTACGCGGCCGGCGATGGCCTCCCGAGGGATGTTGCGAAGGCCTATGCGTTCTTCGAGAAGGGCTGTCCGGAGAAGGGCTTCGGCGCCGAGGCCTGCATGAGCCTCGCGGCGATGTACGAGAAGGGGACCGGCATCCCGAAGGACATGGCGCGCGCCGCGGCGCTCTACGAGAAGGTCTGCGGCTCGGGCGGCTGCCTGCGCGCCGCGGAGATCTACCAGCGCGGCGACGGGGTGAAGGCCGACCCGGCGCGGGCGTTCTCGCTGTACGAGCAGGCCTGCACGCAGTGGAGGGAGAAGAAGGCGTGCGACGCGTTCGGCCCGCTGCTCGAGAGCAAGGACAAGGAGCGAGCGCGCGCCTTCTACGCCGACCAGTGCGCGCGGACGCAGGACAAGGCGGCGTGCGCCAGCCAGAAGCGGCTCGGCGGCGCGAGCAAATAACCGCGCTCCCGGCGGTCAGAACAGCTTCATCTGGCGATCGGCGCCCGCGCGCGAGCGCCGCTGCGCCTCCGGCGACGGGCCGACCCGCTGGAGCCATCGCTCCTCGACCTCGCGCACGAACGGCGAGACCTCGGTCTCCTCCACCTTGCCGTGCCGCGCGCGCCGCTGGGCGCGGGTGAGGAACAGCCGCTCTCGCGCCCGCGTCATGCCGACATAGAAGAGCCGGCGCTCCTCGTCCATGTCCGGCTCGCCCCTGCCGGGGAACCGGAGCGGCAGCAGGCCGTCCTCGCACCCGACGAGGAAGACCACCCGGAACTCGAGCCCCTTGGCCGCGTGGAGCGTGAGGAGCGAGATGCGTTCGGCCCGCGGATCCCAGGCGTCGACCTCGGAGCACACGGCGAGCTCGATCAGGAATCGGTCGAGGTCCCCACCGCAGCGCTCCGCGAGCGGCAGCAAGAGCTCCAGCGCCGCGTCCACGTCGGCCTCGCCGAGGCGCGCGGCGTCGGCCTCCGCCGGGGCCGCCGCGCCCTCCGCGGGCATGGACGGCCCTGGCTGCGCGACCTCCTCCCGGAGCCGCGCCGCGGCCCCCTTGAGCCGCGCCGCGAGCGGCCCGGGAGGGGTGCCGGCGAGCGCCCGCGCGAGCGCCTGGGAGGCCGCGCGCTCGGCCACGCGGCGCTCGGACCGCCGCTGGAACGGCATACCCGAGCGGGCGAACGCCTCCCGGAGCGCCTCGGACTGCGCCTCGGTCCGGTAGAGCACCGCGAAATCCGAGAAGGCGACCTCGCCGCCCGAGAGCGGCGAGGCCACCCGCCCGCTGTCCATCGAGAAGAACGTGGACCCGCCGAGCATCCGCTCGATCGTGTGCACCACGTGCTCGGCCTCCGCTGCCTCCGTGGGCGCCTCGTGGATCGCGACATGCTCCGCGCCCCCGGCGCTCGGCACGAGCTCCCGCGCCCCGAGCGTCGGCGAGGGCGCGATCACCTGGAGCGCCGCCTCGACGATGGGACGCGACGACCGGTAGTTCCGCTTCAGTCGAATGACGCGTGCATCTGGAAAATCTTGCTGAAAGCGGAAAAAGAAGCCGACGTCGGCGCCACGGAAGCCATAGATCGCCTGATCCGGATCCCCGATGGCGCAGAGGTTCCCGCCGGGGGGGACCAGCGCGCGCACGAGGCGGTACTGGCGCTCGTCGATGTCCTGGTACTCGTCGATGGAGAGATACCGGGCCCGCGCGCGCGCGTCGGAAAGCGCCTCGCTCCGCTCCTCGAGCAGGAGGATCGCGTGCCCGATGAGGTCGTCGAGGTCGACGAGCCCGCGCGCGGCGAGCTCGTCCTCGTACACCTTCCACGCGCGATCGACGTGCCGGTCGAGCTCCCCGCCGTCCGGCGCGGCGCCGTCCCGCAGCCGGTGCGCGTCAATGTGGCGCGGGTAGGTCCGCTTCAGCGCCGCGATGTCGGCGAGCAGCCGGGCCGCCCGCCGCTCCGGGACCCCGAGCGCCGCGGCGAGCAGCGCCGTCCGCTCGTGGTCGCCGGCGATCTTCGGGGGAGCGCCGCCGGCCGCGTGCTGGCGGAGCAGCGAGAGGCCGAGCGCGTGGAAGGTCATGGCAAGGACGCGACCGCCGGCCTCGCCGAGCAGCGCGACGAGCCGCTCCCGCATCTCGTCGGCGGCGCGGCGGGTGAACGTGATCGCGAGGCACTGCTCGGGCGGCACGCCGAGGTCCACGACGAGGTGCGCGATCCGGTGGGTGAGCGTGCGCGTCTTGCCCGTGCCCGGCCCCGCGAGCAGGAGCAGCGCGCCGTCGGTGAGCTCCGCCGCGGCCCGCTGCTCCGGGTCGAGCGCGTCGAGCAGCCCCGGGCCGCCCGGCCCCGACGACGAGCGCGCCGCGGGCGCCTCGGGGCGGTCCGCCTCCCCGGACGGGGCCGGGCGCGGCGCGGCGTCGGCGGGCGCCCGGCCGCGGCGCGCCGGAGGGCGCTCTGCCGCGGGAGGACGCGACCGTGACGGCGGGGGTCCCCCGGACGGAGGCGGCTCCGGCGCGGAGGGCTCCGGCTGGAAGAGGAGCCCGCCGCCGCGGCGTTGCTTGAGCTCGTCCGGCTGGAAGACCCGGATCGCGCCGTACTCTCCGTCATAGCCCGCGTCGCGGATCACGCGGCCTTCCCGCATCCGCGCGATCGCCTCGGAGAGCAGGGGCGTGCCCGCGCGCTCGATGTCCTCGAGCGGAGCGTCGCCGAGGAGGAACAGCTCGGGGCCGATCCGCGACAGCACCGCGTCGTAGCTCCGCTGCACCGCCCTGCTGGAGGCGCCGACGCCGTGGAGCTCGGCGAGCACCTCGGGCAGGGGCACCAGGTTGCGGAACGCGCTCGCGCCCTCGGGCCGCACGCCTTCCTCGCGGTCGGCGAGCTCCTCGACCCGGTGCAGCACGCCCACCGTCACCGGGTGGCCGCACACGGGGCACGCCAGGGAGAGCGCCCGGGTCTCCGCCGGCGAGAGCACGACATTGCACTTGCGGTGGCCGTCGAGGTGGTATTTCCCCTCTTCCGGGAAGAACTCCACGGTGCCGCAGAAGCCCTGACCGGTCTCCAGGGCGCGCCGGATCGCGAAGTAATCGAGCGCCGTGTCGAACGCCGTGGCCTCGCGGCCGAGCTTCGCGGGCGAGTGGGCGTCCGAGCTGGAGACGAGCCGGTACCGGTCGAGCCCGGAGATCCGCCAGTTCATCGCGGGATCGGACGAGAGCCCCGTCTCGAGCGCGAAGATGTGCGGCGCGAGATCGCCGTAGCACTCCTCGACCGCGTCGAAGCCGGCCTTCGAGCCCAGCACCGAGAACCACGGCGTCCAGATGTGCGCCGGCACGAGGTACGAGCCCTCGCCCGACGCCAGCACGATCTCGAGCAGGTGGCGCGAATCGAGCCCGAGGATGGGCCGCCCGTCGGCGGTCAGGTTGCCGACCCTGGACAGCGCGCGCACGATCCGGTCCGCAGCCTCGAAGTCGGGCGCGTAGAGGAGGTGATGGATCTTGCGGGTCCGATCTCCCTTCTTGTAGATCGTCGAGATCTCCACCGAGAGGACGAAGCGGGTCGTCCCGCGGCACGCGCCGGGGAGCCGCTCCGAGACCGCGCGGCCGAGGTCGTCCCGCAGGCGAAAGAGCCCTGGCTCGGCGGGCACGAGGCTCTCGCGGAGCTCGGCCATCCACGCCGGATGGGTGAAGTCCCCCGTGCCGATCACCGCGATGCCCTTGCGCTGAGCCCAGTAGCTCAGGTGCGCGAGGTCGCAATCGCCGCTCGTCGCCCGGGAGTATTTCGAGTGCACGTGAAGGTCAGCATAGAAACGCATGGTGGGCCGTCGTGTGGTGTCGTTCCTATTCGAGAGCTTCCTCGCGCTGTCAATCGAAGGTTTCGCCATTTCGGCCGAAAACAAGCGGGAAAATTCATGCACGCAAACGTAAAGACTCACGCCCTGCGGCGGAGTGTTGCGATTGGTAAAGCGGCGACGCTCGGCGTAATGCGATCCGACGGGCTCGCCCGTCTGGAAGACAGAGGCCCGGCCGAGCATGCGTACGCAGGCGGGATCGAGCAGGGTCATCGAGGCTCGATCGCGGCTGTCGCCGCCCGCTCTGATTCCGACTCTGATCCTGGGTCGATGTCTCGACCATTCGCGCGCGGAGCGACACGCGCGCGGAGTCCGTCTGTCGAGACGAGAGCTCCTCTCCGATCGAGTCTTCGAGATCGGGAGAGCTGTCATCGGGAGGCGGGACCACCGCGCGGAGCTCCGCTGCTTCAGCGCGCCGCCGCTCATCTTTGCCCACCTGCGCCGAGGCGGTTCCATCTCATCCTCACACCATGCCCGCGGACATCCCACATGGAGCGGGCACAGGAAGATCTTCACAGGGACATGGTCGAGAGAGAGAAAGCCCGATGACAGCGCGCCCTCGCGGCCATGTCCTGCGCTTGCGTCGGCGAGGCGCGGGGCGCTATGTTGCCGAACCTGGGGTCCTCCGCAGCATCGAGCAAACGCCCCGTCAACCCGCGCTGTGCAATCGCCCTGGCCCCTCTCCGTCGTTGCCCTGACGCCATCGTCTTGCGGTGCCGTCCTGTGGCGCATGCAGGGCGCAGAGCGGCTCACGGTCGTCGTCAAGGCCACGTTCGCCCTCGTCCACGAGCGGTGCGCCGAGCTCACCGCTGCGGCCGACCTGGCGCGCTCCGACCAGCCCCGCGAGGGGTGGGGGAGCCTCGACGAGGCGTGCGAGACGGCGCCCTATCTGCCGAGCGCGGGGGTCCTCGTGCGCGGGCACGCCTGCGCGCCGGCCGGAGAGACAGCGACGTCGCTCTCGGTGCGCGTCGCGCTCTTCCGGGACGATCGGTGGATCCTCAACAAGGTGCTCCACGTCTTCGGCGACTACACGCGCGCGGCGCCCAGCCCGCGGCCGTTCAGCCGGGTGCCGATCGTCTATGAGCGCGCTTACGGCGGCCCGCATGTCGACGCGAACCCGGTGGGCGTGGGCGCCGACGCGGCGTTGCCGAGCATCGTCGATCCGGCCGACCCGACGCGGCCGGCCGGCTTCGGCCCGATCGCCAGGCACTGGGCGCCGAGGAGGCACCTCCTCGCGCGGGATCAGGCGCCCGACCGGCCGGTCCCGGAGCTCGATGCGGGCTTCGACTTTCGCTACTTCCATGCCGCGCCCCCGGATCAGCAGATCGAGTTCCTCCGCGGCGACGAGTGGATCTTCCTCGAGGGCCTGCACCCGCACTACCCCTGGCTCCGGTCGAGCCTGCCCTCGGCGCGCGGGCTCGCGCGGCTCTACCGCGCCGGCGCGGGCGGAGAGGACCACGGGCAGCCGATCGAGCTCGTCGCCGACACGCTGAGCATCGACGCGG
Source organism: Sorangium sp. So ce119 (assembly GCF_051524405.1). Taxonomy (NCBI): domain Bacteria; kingdom Pseudomonadati; phylum Myxococcota; order Polyangiales; family Polyangiaceae; genus Sorangium; species Sorangium sp. So ce119. Next base: position 3,880,108 of record NZ_CP150310.1, read on the forward strand.
ATCGCCTGCTCTGCTCGCTGATCTGGCGGGGGAACGTCGCCCTGCAGCCAGGCGACACGCCGGCGCGGATGCGCGTGGTCGCGGGCGTGGAGCTGCCGGGGCGGCCGCTGGTCTGGCCCGCGCCGCTCGCGGCGCCGCCTTCGTCCCGCAGCGGCCCGGAGGTGCCAGGCCTCGTGGAGGAGGAGCCGGAGAGCGCCAGGCGCCCGGTGATCCAGGACGAGATCACGGCCGAGACCCGCGTCGCCGACCTCGTCGCGGGCATGGGGCAGCCGCTCGCGCCCTTCGCGCTCGCCGAGCCGGGGAGCGGGCCTCCGGCCCGGGGGAGCACGATCCCGGGAGCGCCCTGGAGCACGCGCTCCCGGGCGACGCCGCTGCGCCCGCCGTCCCGCGCGGTCAGCCATTTCACGCCGGAAATCGAGGCGGCGCTCACCGGGGTGAGCAGCCTCCTCGCGCCCTGGGCCGATGCGCACACCACCGACGGTCAGGATCCCGCGCCGCCGTCGCCGGTCCTGCCGTTCACGCCGGCGCCCCCGCCTCCGGGCGAGCTGCCGCCGGGATCCGTGCCGTTTGCGATGCCCTTCGCGCGCCCGGGGAGCGACCCGTTGCTGCGCCTCGACGAGCTCGCGGCGCCGCCGGTGGCGTCACCCGAGGCGCTCGACGGCAAGAGCCCTGCGGTCGCCCCGCCGTTCGTTCACGAGCCGGCTCCCGCGCCGGCGTCCACCCGCGCCGCGCCCGCGAGCGGCGTTGTGCCCGTCGCGCCGGCGTCCACGCGCGCCGCGCCGGCGTCCACCCGCGCCGCGCCGGCGTCCACGCGCGCCGCGCCGGCGTCCACGCGCGCCGCGCCGGCGTCCACGCGCGCCGCGCTCGCGAACGGCGCCGCGCCAGCGTCCACCCGCGCTGCACCCCCGAGCTCCGCCGCGCCCGTCGCGCCGGCGTCCGCCCGCGCCATCGCCGCCGCGCCGGCCGCGCCTTCGCCCGAGCCGGAGGCGCGGGGCCTGCGCGCCGCGCTGCTCGCCCGCCTGAGGAGCGGGCAGCCGCTACACGACCTGGAGCTCGCGGGCGTCGAGCTCGACGGCATCGACTTCAGCGGCGCCTCGCTCGAGCGCCTGAACCTCGCCGGCTCGACGCTCACCCGGTGCAACTTCGCCTCGGCGCGCCTCGCCGGGGTGAACATGAGCGGCGCGGATCTGACGGACGCGAGCTTCCACGCGGCCGACCTGACCCGCGCCGATCTCTCCCGCGCCACGCTGGACCGCGCGCAGCTCTCCTCCGCGCTGCTCGACCGCGCGGACCTCGCGTTCGCGAGGGGGTCGAACGCGCGCTTCGAGGGCGCGTCGCTCGAGGGCGCCGACCTGCGGCAGGCGCGCCTCACCGAGTCCGTCTTCGACCGGGCGATCCTCGCGGACGTCAACGGGAGCAAGGCCGACGTCTCGAGATCCAGCTTCGCCAGCGCCAACCTCGCCGGCGCCATCCTGCGCTCGGCGAAGCTCAAGGAGGCGCGGCTCCCCTGCGCCAACCTCGACGGCGCCGACCTGCGCGACGCGGACCTCGCGGGCGCCAACGTCTATGGGGTCAAGCTCGCAAACGCGAGATCGAGCGGCGCGATCTTGCGGTCCCTCGTCGAGATTCCACCCGCCGATGACGGCATCAACGGTTCCTCAGGAGGTTGACCGCATGACGGATTTCTGCCTAGCTCTGTGAGCGGCGCCCCCGGACGGTCAGCCGGACGAACCCCTTAGCGGCACCAGCAAGTGCCCTCTTGAACCAGGAAAAGCCATGGACGACCTTATCAAGATCTCCTCGGGCGCGCTCCCCGTCACCACGCGCGTCATTGGCTTCCGCGGCGTCGAGGCCATCTCGCGCCCGTATCAGATCGAGATCTTCCTCCTGCTCCAGGGCGAGGAGGCGGAGTCTCTCGACCTCTCCGACGCGGTGGGGGCCAAGGCCTCGCTCGTGCTCGACTGGCCCAAGGACAACCTGCCGCCCTTCGTCTTCTCCGGCGTCCTCGCGACCGCCGGCGTGGTGCACGAGATGGACGGCCGCTCGCTGCTCCGGGCGGTGCTCGTCCCGAGGCTGTGGCTGCTCGGGCTCTCGAAGCACAGCCGCATCTTCACCCGGCAGGCGCTGCCCGACGTCATCAAGGCCGTCCTCGAGGAGAACGGCATCGGGCCGGACGAGTACGAGATGCGCCTCGGCAGCTACGAGGTCGAGGAGCATATCTCCCAGTACCGCGAGAGCGATCTCGACTTCATCTCGCGGTGGATGGAGCGCGAGGGCATCTTCTATTACTTCGAGCACACGCTGGAAGGCGACAAGATCGTCTTCTGCGACGCGATGACGTACGAGGACGACCCGATCGGCGCGCCCGTCCGCTATCACCCGCAGATCGGGTATGACGTGAGCGCGGGGATGTCGCTCCGCACGTTCACGAGCCAGCACACGACCCTCCCGGCGTCGATCAAGCTGAAGGACTACGATTATGCGCGGCCGAACCTGAACATCTCCGGCTCGGCGCGCGTGTCGCCGAGCGGCGCGGGCGAGGTGAGCCTCTACGGCGAGCGCTTCTTCTCGCCGGCCGCGGGCGATCGGCTCGCCAGGCTCCGCGCCGAGGAGCTGCGCGCCCGGCAGGTGCTCTATCGAGGCACGGGCACGCGGCTGCACCTGCGGCCCGGCTACACGTTCGAGCTCGACGATCACCCGCGCGCGGCGTTCAACGCGAAGCACCTCACCATCGAGGCGCACCACTACGGCAACCAGCTCGCCGGGGCCACCGGGTACCGCGAGCTGCTCGATCTGCCGCACGAGGAGGCCTACTTCGTCGAGCTCACCGCCATCCCGGCGAAGACGCAGATGCGCGCGGAGTGCCGCACGCCCTGGCCGCGCATCTACGGTTACGAGAACGGCACCGTGGACGGCCCCGCCGAGAGCGAATACGCGCAGATCGACGATCTCGGCCGGTACAACGTCAAGTTCAAGTTCGACGAGAGCAACCTCAAGGGCGGAAAAGGCTCGACGTTCGTGCGCATGATGCAGCCGCACGGCGGCGGCATCGAGGGCTTCCACTTCCCGCTCCGCCGGGGGACCGAGGTGGTGCTGAGCTTCCTCGGCGGCGACCCGGACCGGCCGGTCATCTCGGGCGTCGTGCCGAACGCGCTCACGCCGAGCCCGATCACGAGCGGCAACCACACGAAGAACGTCATCCAGACGGGCGGGCGCAACCGGCTCGAGCTCGAGGACAAGACAGGGCAGCAGCGCGTCACCCTGTCGACGCCGTACTCGAACACGTACCTGCGCATGGGCGCGCCGAACGACGATCACGAGCTCATCGTCAAGACGGACGACAACACGCTGCTCGACGCGGGAAAGAACTTCGACCAGACCGTGGGCCTGAACGGCGGCGGCTCGTGGGTCGCCACGATCAAGGACAACTGGATCACCCACGTCCAGTCCGGGATCCACGAGTTCTACGTCGAGGCCGGCACCTCGTACACCGAGGTCAAGGGCGACACGTGGCTCCACGTCACGAGCGGCAACCTCTTCACCGACGTCGACGCGGGCCAGATGACCACCAACGTCGAGGGGGACACCACGACGACGGTGAAGACCGGCAACTACACGGTGAACATCAACACCGGGGACACGACGGTCACCACGAAGGCCGGAAACACCCTCGTCGACACGCAGGCAGGGACGACGACCGTCAAGAGCAAGGGCAAGCTCACGCTCGAGACGCAGGACCAGTGCGAGGTCAGCGTCAAGAGCAACATGATCCAGAAGGTCGACGGCAACCTGACGGGGGAGATCAAGGGCGCCGAGGAGCTCAAGACGCACGGCCCGTTCAAGAAGCTCTACGCGTCGAACAACGTCAACGTCGTCGCCGGGGTCAAGTCGGATACGTTCCTCGGCGCCTCGAACACGAACGCCGTCGGCGCCGCCGTCTCCACCTTCGTCGGCGTGAAGGCGACCCTGGAGCTCTCCGCCGCCTTCACGGCGACGTACGCGGCCAAGCTCGACATCACGGGCGGCGTGGCGCTCTCGTACAAATGGGGCGCCTCGCTCGCGATCAACAGCGCGATCGAGCTCACCGTGAAGCCGACATCCATCGAGACGGGCGCGGCGAAGATCTCTCAGCTCCCGACGCGGCTCGCGATGACCGCCCTGCGCTACCACCTCTCCGGTGTCCATGTGCTCAGTTGACAGGGCGAGCGACGGGGAGCGCGAGCCGGGCCCGCTCTCCCCGTCCTCGAGCAGCTCGACCTCGACCGCCGCCACCTGCGGGCGGGCCGCAGCGCAGCGCCCGTGAGCCACAAGGAAAGATCGCGCAGCGACATGGGTACGATCATCGCCATCTCCGCCATCCTCGTGCCGCTGCTCGTCGTCGCGGTCGTCCTCTTCTTCGTCTTCCGCCGGGAGGACGCCCGCATGGACGCGGTGAAGGAGGGGATGGCCGAGCTCGGCGAGCGGACGGCCCGCGCGCGGGCAGCCCAGGCCAGGGTGGTCTCGAGCCGGACGCGCGGCACGTTCGAGGACGGCGCCATGGCGTTCGTCGATCTCCGGCTGGAGGTGCAGCCGTCGAGCGGGGCGGCGTACCTCGCGAACACGGAGTGGGAGATGAACACGAGCTCCCTGTCCATGGTCGAGCCCGGCAAGCCCGTCGCCGTCAAGATCGACAGCGACGATCCCGAGCGCGTTTACCCCGACGTGGGTTGGGCCAGATTCTCGCGCTCGTACGTGGCGCGCAGCGTGATGAACAAGAGCGAGCGGTGAGCGGCCCTCCGGCGTGAGCCCATAACCCTATGCGGATCATCAAACCCCAGCGCATCTCCATCCTGCAGCGCGTGTTCGAGCTGAAGCAACAGCGCTTCCTCGCGCTCGGCCTCACCGCGTACCTCCCGCTCGACGCGCCGGAGCTCCCGCTCCCCGAGATCTCGATGTGGCAGGAGATCCCGCGGCAGCTCGGCAAGGACGTCGCCCTCGACGAGGGGCTGCCGAAGCCGCGCGGCGAGGTCCTCGTCTTCGGCAAGGCCTTCGCGGCGGCCGGCAAGCCGCGCCCGGCGTTCCGGGCGCGCGTCCAGGTCGGCCCGGTCGACAAGGCGGTGTACGTCGTCGGCAAGCGCCGCTGGGAGCGCGGCGTGCCGAGCGAGCCCGAGCCGCTGACCGAGCTCTCCCTCGGCTGGGACAAGGCGTTCGGCGGGCCGGGCTTCGCGCCGAACCCGATCGGGACGGGGCTCGCGACGGTCGAGGAGGAAGGGAAGAAGACCCACCCGCTCCCGCAGATCGAGCACCCGAAGCACCTCATCACCTCGCCGAACGACCGGCCGCCGCCCGCGGCGTTCGGTCCCCTCGACGCCACCTGGCCCGAGCGCCAGTCGAAGCTCGGGACGTACGACGCGGCGTGGCTCGAGAACGATTTCCCGGGCTTCGCGCGCGATCTCGACCCGGAGTACTTCATGGTCGCGCCGCCCGATCAGCGCCTGCCCGGCTTCTTCCAGGGCGGGGAGCCGTTCGCCCTGGAGCACCTCCACCCCGAGGAGGCCACGCTGACGGGCCGCGTGACCGAGCTCGCCGCGCGTTGCTTCGTGACGCGGGCCTCGCGCGGAGACGCGCTCGAGGAGGTCGCGACGCGGCTCGAGACGGTCGTGCTCCTGCCCAACATCCGGCGCATGATCGCGATCTTCCGGGGCGTCGCGCGCGTCGAGGAGGACGACGCGCGCGACGTGAAATGCATGCTGGCGGCGCTCGAGCGCCGCGGCGCCCCCCGCCCGGAGGCCCACTACCAGGCCGCCTTCGAGCAGCGCCTCGACAAGAACAAGGGCCACCTCGTCGCGCTGCGCGATCGCGACCTCTTGCCGGAGCCCGGCCCCGGCGCCCCCGCGCCGCCGGACGAGAAGTTCAGCGACATGGACGACCTCCTGCGCCGCGAGGGCGTGCTCGAGCGGCGGTCGCGCGAGCGGGCGCAGCGCGAGCTGGACAAGGCCCGCATGTCCGTGCGCGTGCTCGGGCTCGATCCGGACGAGAAGGGCATCCCGCGCGAGCTGCCGCCGCCCGAGGCGCCGCCGAAGCTCGACGAGCTGCCCGAGTACATCGAGCGGGTCGAGGCCGAGGCCGCCCGCATCGAGGCCGAGGCCAGGGCGAGGCAGGAGGAGGCCCTCGGGCAGGCGCGCCAGAGCCTCGCCGAGCACGGCATCGACCTCGACGCGGTCATCGAGAAATCGAAGAGCGAGGGCGGGCCGCCCAGGTTCCGCGCGGACGAGCACCTCGCCCGCATGCGCGAGACCGCCCAGGCCGGCCGCGAGCTCGGCGCCCCGATGGAGCAGCTCGAGGCCCAGATCGAGGATCCGGCGTTCCTCGCGAAGCTGCGCAAGCTCGAGGAGGCCCAGCTCCTCGGCTACCGGACGGCCGCGCACCACATGGCGCCCGCGGCCGTCCCGGACGAGGCCGCGCTGAAGGACCTCCGCGCGCGGGTGGAGGCCGCGCTCGCCTCGGGCGCCCCCATGACCGGCTGGGACCTCACCGGCGCGGATCTGCGCGGGCTGGACCTGTCCGGGGCCGTCCTGCGGGAGGCGCTCCTCGAGCGCGCGGACCTGCGCGATTGCGCGCTCGCCGGCGCGGACCTGTCGGGCGCCGTGCTCGCGCGCGCCAACCTGGAGGGCGCGCGGCTCGACGGCGTCGGCCTCGAGGGCGCGAACCTCGGCGAGGTCCGCGCGCGCGGCGCCGACTTCGGCGGCGCGCGCCTCGCCAGGGCGATCCTGCACCGCGGCGAGCTCGCGGAGGCGCGGTTCGCCCGCGCCGACCTCCGGGGCGCCGACCTGTTCGAGGCGCGCCTGCCGCGCGGGGACCTCGAGGGCGCGATCGCGGACGAGGTCCTCTTCTACGAGTGCGACCTCGAGGGGGCGCGCCTCGATCGTGCAAGTCTGCGAAAAGCAACGTTTTTCCGCTGTCGCATGGCCGGCGCGAGCCTCGCGGAGGCCGTGATCGAGGCCGCGGCGCTCGTCGAGACGGGCGCGGAGGGCGCCTGCTTCCGCGGCGCCCGCGCGAACAACCTGCGCCTCGTGCTCGAGTGCCGGCTCGGCGGGGCCGACTTCTCGGGCGCGGAGCTCGAGCTCGCGACGATGCGCGGCGCCTCGATGAAGGGCGCCGGGCTGACCGGCGCCCGGGCCGACGGCTGCGATCTCAGCGAGTCGGACCTCAAGGAAGCGCGCCTCGCGGGCGCGAGCCTCAAGGGGGCGCGGCTGATGCGCACGGATCTCGGCGACGCCGAGCTGTCGGACGCGAACCTCATGGAGGCGATGCTGCAGAACGCGCGCGTGCACGGCGCCTCGTTCCTGCGGGCCAACCTGTTCCGCGCGAACCTGATGGGCGCCGAGGGCGACACGCGCACGACCTTCAAGGACGCCCACGTCGTCCGGACCTTGTTCCCGAGGCGAAAGCGATGACCAAGGACGATCTGCTCGAGCGCGTCGCGAACGCGGATCCCGTGACCGACGAGGATCTCGCGGGCGCGGACCTGCGCGGCGCCGATCTCTCCGGGGCCGTGTTCGAGCGCGTGTCCTTCCGGGGAGCCGACCTGACCGGCGCGAAGCTCCACGAGTCGGTCTTCTCCGACTGCCGGTTCGAGGGGGCGAAGCTCCCGGGGGCGCGCCTCCGCCACGGGGTGTGGGACCGGTGCACGTTCCTCGCGGCCGACCTGCGCGAGGCCGACCTCGTCGCCGCGAGCCTCGTGGAGTGCGACCTGTCGCGCGCCACGCTGGACGGCGCCGACCTGACCATCGCGAGCCTCCTCAAGCCGCGCCTCGAGGAGGCGAGCCTGAAGGCGGCGAACCTCGACCGCGCGGCGCTCGTGGACGCCGAGGTCGCGCGGGCGGTCTTCGAGGGCGCGCGGCTCCAGCAGACCGCGCTGCTCAAGGCCGACCTGTCGACGGCGCGCCTGCGCGGCGCGCTCTTCGAGCGGACCATGCTGATCGGGGGCAAGCTCGGCGGCCAGGACCTCTCCGGGATGGATCTCACGCTCGCGCAGCTCATGGAGGTGGACCTCACCGGCTGCGACCTCCGCGGCGCGAGGATGGTGCAGGTGAACTGCAAGGGGGCCTCCCTCGTGGGCGCGCGCCTCGACGAGGCGAACCTCGAGCGGGCCCTCTTCGCGGAGGCGAGCCTGACGAACGCGACGCTCAAGAACGCGAAGGTCGGTCAGGCGCTCTTCGTGAAGGCGCGCCTCGACGGCGCGAGCCTCGAGGGCGCGAGCGCGCAGCAGGCGATCTTCAAGAGCGCGAGCTGCGCCGGCGCGAGCTTCGCCGGCGCCGATCTGACGTACGCCGATTTCTCGTACGCGGATCTCGCGAACGCGGATTTCTCGCGCTGCACGCTGTTCCGCGCGCGGTTCCACCGGACGCGCCAGCAGGACACGCGATTCACGAACCGGTCCGCGGCGCTCGGCGACGACGAGGAGCTGAGCGAGGCGGAGCGGCGCTCGGAGAGCCGATAGGGGTCAGGACGGAGGTACCGATGAGAGACAATCTGGCAAGGAAGCTCGCGTGGCCGATGCAGGAGGTCGCGACCGTGGTGGGGGTCTCGGGTCGCGGCCTGCGCCTCAGGTCGAGCTCGGGGGAGTTCGAGGCGCGGCGCGCCGCGAGCTGCCTGCTCGAGCCCGCCCTCGGCGACGAGGTGCTCGTCGCGCACCACGAGCGCGGCTCGCACGTGCTCGCGGTGCTGGAGCGCGACGACGCGACGGCGGCGCGGCTCTCCGTCGAGGGCGATCTCGAGATCGCCGCGGCGTCGGGCAGGCTCTCGGTGAGCGGGCGCGACGGGGTCGACGTGGCGACCCCCGGCGAGGCCGCGATCGCGGCGGGCTCCGCGCGCCTCCAGGCGGGGCGCGCCGACGCGGTGGTCGGGGTCCTGAGCCTGCTCGGCGACAGCCTCACCGCGAAGGTCGACCGCGTGAAGACCGTGGCGCAGTCGGTCGAGACCGTCGCCGAGCGCCTCGTGCAGCGGCTCGACCGGGCCTACCGCTTCATCGCGCGGTCCGAGGTGGTGCGCGCCGAGTACCTGGAGTTCGAGGCGCGGGCCGCGTTCCACGTGAAGGCGGAGACGACGCTCGTGAACAGCGGCGGGCTGACCAAGATCGACGGCTCCCAGATCCACCTGGGCTGAGAGGAGGACGACATGTTCGCCAACACGCAGATGATGGGCATGTCGCTCGGCGCGCCCGACGTGTGCCTCACGCCGATGCCCGCGCCGACCCCCATCCCGTACCCCAACATCGCGATGCAGCCGATGGGCATCCCGGCCGCGTACAACGTGCTGTTCATGTGCGCGCCGGCGCACAACATGGCGACCACCGTGCCGCTCACGAACGGCGACAACCCGGGCGTCGCCCTCGGCGTCGCCTCCGGCATGGTGATGGGCCCGTCGCGCCACGTCACGGCGGCCTTCACCGTGCTCGTCGGCGGCATCCCGGCCACGCGCATGACCAGCATGACGATCACGAACTCGACCAACTGCCCGGCGGTGTCGATCGTCCCGAGCCAGGTCAAGGTGCTCCTCCTGGCGCCGTGAGGGACCACAGCAAGAACCGCCTGGCGCTCATCACCGACCGCTACGCGGCGCGGCAGCAGGAGAAGCTCGAGGGCGATCGCCAGGCCTTCGACGACGCCTTCCGCGCGGCGCGCGACGCCGTGATCCGGCCCGTGCTCGAGGAGATCGCCGCCGAGCTCCGGTCCGCCGGCCACGCCCCGCGCGTCGCCTACGACGAGGCGCCCGAGACGCCGAGCATCGAGCTCCTCCTCGGGATCCGGGGCGTGAGCGCGGCGCCGCGGGGCGACCTCATCGCCTTCTCGGTCATCCAGCGGCGCGCGGCGCCCGAGATCCTCGCCTACCTGGTCGTGAGGCCGCCGCCGATGGATCTCCTGCGCTTCGCGAGCGCCGCCGAGATCGCCGCGTACCAGGTCGAGCAGCTCGTGGTCGACGCGGTCGAGCACATCTTCGCGTGCCGCTCCATCTGAGCCCGCCTCCGCCGCGGCGACGCGCCGCCGCCGGGGGAGGGGGGCCGCGCGCGGCGCGCGATCACGGCGCGCCGCTTCCGGGCGCCGGGTCCTTGCGGGTCAGGTAGAAGAAGTCGCGCAGCGACCGCTTGCGGATGTACTCGTCCTCGGAGAACTCGAAGCCGCTCGCGAGCGCGACCGGCATGAGCGCGCCGCCCTCGCCGGGCTCGTAGGTCAGGAACTTCGGGTACGACCAGTTCACGTCGAGCTGCGCGACGGCCGTGGCGCCGGCGTGGCGCAGCCCGAGCGCGATGGCCTGCGCGGTCGTGTGGTTGCTGATGCCGACGAAGAGGACCTTGCCGTCGCGGTCGAGCCCGACCGCGGAGCGACGGATCACCGTGTTGCCGTCCAGCGTGGCGCCCCAGTTGCGTCCTCCGGACCCGCCGAGCAGCGGGTGGAGCTCGCCCTCGTCGACCATGCAGCTCGGCGTCTGCCGCCACCACCGCATCCCGCCCTCGTCGGCGGCCATCCTGCTCCACGGCGCGACCTGCATCCGCCCGTCGCGGTAGAGCGCGAGGGCGCAGGCCTTGTCGCGGGGGCGCACGAGCGTCACGTCGTCGACCCGCATCCCCCACTGGCCGTGCTCGGTCATGAAGCCGCCGTTGAACGCCGCGAGCAGCCGCCCGTGGTGCGCCTCGGGGATCTTCGCGAGCCGCTCGTAGGCCTTGCCCTCGTCGGTGGTCGCCGCCGGCTCGCGCGAGCCGGCCATCAGGTGGACGTCGACCCCCGAGAGATCCACCGCCACGACGAACAGCTCCGCCCAGGAGCGGCGCGGATCCGGGTGAATCAGCGTCTTGTAGAGGCGCGGCGGGTCGCCCGGACGACCGCGATCCACGATGGGCACCCATTGCCCGTCGCCGGGCGCCGGCCAGGCGGTGTGCGAGGGGCCGACGTCCTTCGGCCGGAACGCCGCCGTCACGATGGCCGGGGCGACCGCGGCGTCCGCGCTCGCGACGGGCGCGGCGGGCTCCGGCGCCTGCGCGGGCACCTCCCAGTACGTCTTCGGCGGCTCGTTCTTGCGGACGAGCTGGTGGACGCGGTCCTCGACGCCGTAGGCGGTCTCCTCGATCGCGGTCACGTTCTCGGCCCCGATCACGGAGCGCAGCCCGTTCGCGACGAGCGGGCCCATCCACGGGACGCGGTGCACCGCGATCCACAGCCCGGCGCCGGCGACCGCCGAGACGGCCAGGGAGCCGAGGATCCAGCGCCGCAGCTTCGACTTCGCGCGGCGCCGCGGAACGCCGTGGTCCTCGGGAGCAGAGCGCCCGGCCTGAGCCGGCGGGTTCGGGGCTTCGGCGGTTTCGGCCATGGTGCTGCGGTGCTGCGGAAGGACGGATGGAAGAAGGGACGCGGCGAGGCGCGGGGCGACGCGAGCGCGAGCCCCCGCCGCGGGCGAGGGTGTAGCACGACGCGCCGAGCTCACGAAGCCCGCTCGCGCGCGGGCGTGCGCCCCGGAAGCCGAAAGAGGCCGGCGATCCGCGATCGCGCCGCCGCCGCGGGGCGCGCTGATCGTACTGCGCGCGGCCGACGGACGCGCGGTCGCTCCTCGACTTCCTCACCATCGCGTACTAGAGTCGCGGCCTCGGACTGACCTGGCACGGGTCGCGGTGCTCGGTCGCTGTCAAGTGGGCCTCGCAGCCTCCGTTCAAGGAGGCGCAGGGCGGCAGCTCTCCGTGATCGATCCCTCCGCGATGGAGGGCGCGGTGCCGCGGCGCACGTCTCGACCTGTCAGGAGGCGCTCCTCTGGAGCCCGATGTCCATGCAATTTGCCGATCTCAAGCTGATTGAACCGCTGCTCCGCGCCATCGAAGCCGAAGGGTACACCGCCCCGACGCCCATCCAGGAGCAGGCCATCCCCCCCATCCTCGAGGGCAACGACGTCCTCGGGTGCGCGCAGACGGGCACCGGCAAGACCGCCGCGTTCGCGCTGCCGATCCTGCAGCGCCTCGCGCAGGGCGGCGTGCCGGCCGGCCCGCGCGCCCTCCGGGTGCTCGTGCTCACCCCGACGCGCGAGCTCGCCGCGCAGATCGGCGAGAGCTTCGTCACGTACGGCAAGAACCTCGGCCTGCGGACCGCGGTCATCTTCGGCGGGGTGGGGCAGCGCCCCCAGATGGAGGCGCTTCGCCGCGGCGTCGACGTGCTCGTTGCGACGCCGGGCCGGCTGCTCGACCTGTGCTCGCAGGGCGTCGCCCCGTTCGGCCGGCTCGACACGCTCGTGCTCGACGAGGCCGATCGGATGCTCGACATGGGGTTCATCCACGACATCCGGCGCGTGCTCGCCATGCTGCCCGAGCGCCGGCAGACGCTGCTGTTCTCGGCCACGATGCCGCCGGACATCCAGAAGCTCGCGAACAGCATCCTGCGCCGTCCGGTGCGGGTCGAGGTCGCGCCGGTGGCCACGACGGCCGAGAAGATCGACCAGCGGGTGGTCTTCGTCGAGCGGTCCGACAAGCGCGCCATGCTGGAGCAGGTGCTCAAGGATCCGGCCCTGCGCCGGGCGATCGTGTTCACCCGGACCAAGCACGGCGCCAACCGCGTGGTCCAGCAGCTCGGCCGCGCGCGCATCGAGGCCGTCGCCATCCACGGGAACAAGTCCCAGGGCGCGCGCGAGCGGGCGCTCGCGAGCTTCAAGCAGGGGACGACGAGCGTGCTCGTCGCGACCGACATCGCCGCGCGCGGCATCGACATCGACGACATCTCGCACGTGATCAACTACGACCTCCCGAACATCCCGGAGAGCTACGTGCACCGCATCGGCCGCACGGCGCGCGCCGGGGCGTCGGGGGTGGCGCTCTCGTTCTGCGACAGCGAGGAGCGCCCGTTCCTGGCCGACATCGAGCGCCTCATCCAGAAGCGCCTGCCGATCCTCGAGATCCCGGGGCTCGTCGGCGCCCAGATCGACCCCAGGCCCGCGATGCAGGCGCAGGGGCAGGGCCGTCCGCCGGCGCAAGGTCGGCCCCAGGGGCAGGGTCGCCCGCAACTGCAGGGGCGCCCGCAGATGCAGGGTCGGCCTCAGGGCCAGAGTCGGCCTCAGGACCCGAGTCGGCCTCAGGGCCAGAGTCGCCCGCAGGCGCACGCCGGGTCGCAGGGGCAGAGTCGCCCGCAGGCGCAGGCTCGGCCGCAGCAAGGTCGCCCCCAGGGCCGACCGCAGCCGCAGCACGACAGCCAGCGCGCGGATCGCTGATCCGCCCGCCACCTCCGCACTGGCCGCGCCGCGCTCGCCCAGATCGGGTGTCGCGGCCGGCTCGCATCACCCGCTGTTCACGCTCGCCGACAGCAGCGGCGGCGGGCTGATCGATCGCTCGTCGATCGCGGATCCACCGCTCCACCGCTCCACCGCTCCACCTCACGGTTGCATGCCGGCATCGCTCCGTGCGTGCATTCGCATTATTTTCGTCGATGTGCGCGAATTCTGGCACGATCGCGCGCATGCGTATCTCCGCCATCGTTGTAAGCCTGCTTACCGTTGCTGCGTGTGATCGCGGTGCTCCCGCGGGCGCGCCCGACGCGGGTGCTGAAGCCGCCGCCGACGCCGCGCCGGCCGCCTCGGCGGCCCCGCCTGCCTCGGCGAGCGCGCCGCCTCCCGCATCGGCCGATCCCGGCGCGGCGGCCGACGCCGGCGCCTCCGCGGCCCCGGCGGCGAGCGCGGACGCGGCGGACGCCGGCCCGCCCGCGGCCGACGCGAGCCGCCTCTCCGTGGAGGGGCGCGCCGTCCAGGGAGGGCTCCTCCGCGCCAAGCTGACGGGCAAGCTGCGCCGCATGGCGTTCCCGGGCCACCGCGTGACCGTGAGCGACGAGGGGGAGTTCCTGATCGCCTTCTCGCGCAACGCGCCGGCGCAGGAGAAGCTGACCATCACGTTCGACGATGGACAGGTGCTCGAGAAGCTCTTCGACGTGGAGCAGCGCACGTTCGAGGTCGACAAGGTCGACAACCTGCCGGAGAACATGGTCAATCTCGACATGGCGACGCGCGTGAAGCTCACGCAGACCGACAAGAAGCTCGACGCGATCCGGAACAAGTACACGAAGAAGAACTGTTACAAGGACGGCTTCATCTGGCCGTCGAAGGGCCCGATCACGTCGCGTTACGGCCAGCCGCGCGTGCTCAACGGCACGGACGGCGGGATCCACTGGGGCGTGGACATCGCGGCGCCCGTCGGAGCGGCGGTGCGAGCGCCCGCCTGCGGGAAGGTCGTGTTCGTCGAGAAGAACCTTCCGCTGAGCGGCCACACCATGATCATCGATCATGGCCACGGACTGACCTCCACGTTCATCCACCTGCACGCCTTCGCTGCCAAGGTGAACGACGAGGTCAAGCAGGGTCAGGTGATCGCCACCGTCGGGATGACCGGCCGCACGAACGGCGCGCACCTCGACTGGCGCATGAACCTCTTCGAGACGCGCGTCGATCCCGAGCTCCTGGTCACCCCCGCGAAATGACGGCCCGCGCCCCGAACTGCCCGCGGCCCGGCGGCGCGGGCGGGGAGGGGCCACGCCGCGCCGCGGCCGAGTCGCCGCGGCCCTCGTCATCCCCTCTGGCACGTCACCTGGAAGGTCTCCTGTTGAGAACGCCCTCGCTCGCCTCGGTCCTCGCGTCGCTCCTCCTCTCGCTCGCCCCCGCGGGGTGCGCGCCGGCGCCCCGCGCCGATCTCCAGCCCGCCGCGCCCTCTGCGGCGCCGCCGGCCGCGCCCTCGGCGGCGCCGCCGGCCGCGCCTGCGGCGGGCCTCGACCCGGAGCTCACCTCGTACACGTATCCTTACCCGGTCCGGTACTTCGAGGTCGAGTCGCAGCGCCAGAAGCTCCGGATGGCGTACATGGATGTGCAGCCCGAGAAGCCGAACGGGCGCGCGGTGCTCCTCCTCCACGGCAAGAACTTCTCCGCGAGCACCTGGGAGCCGACGATCCGGGCGCTGACCGAGCGTGGTTTTCGGGTCATCGCGCCCGATCAGATCGGGTTTGGCAAATCGACGAAGCCCGCTGCCTACCAGTTCAGCTTCCACGGTCTTGCCGAGACGACGCGGGCGCTGCTCGATTCCCTCGGCGTGCAGCGCGCGGCCGTCGTCGGTCACTCGATGGGGGGCATGCTCGCCGCGCGCTTCGCCCTCATGTTCGCGGATCGCACAGAGCGCCTCATCCTCGTCAACCCCATCGGCCTCGAGGACTGGAAGACGGTGGTCCCGTACCGCTCCGTCGACGCCTGGTTCAAGCAGGAGCTCCAGGCGACGCGCGACAGCATCCGCGACTACCAGCGCAAGAGCTATTACGACGGCGCGTGGAAGCCCGAGTATGAGCGCCAGATCGAGATCCAGGCGGGCTGGACGGAGCACCCCGAGTATCCGCGCGTCGCGTGGTGTTCGGCCCTCACCTACGACATGATCTTCACCCAGCCCGTCGTCTACGAGCTGCCGCGCCTCCGTACGCCCACGCTGCTCGTCATCGGGCTGCGGGACCGGACGGCGCTCGGCAAGGCGTGGGCCCCGAAGGAGGCCGCGGACGCGCTCGGCGACTACACCACGCTCGGCAAGAAGGCCGCGCAGGCGATCCCCGGCGCCAAGCTGGTCGAGCTCCCCGGCGTGGGCCATCTGCCGCAGGTCGAGGCGTTCGAGAAATACCGGGACGCGCTCGTGAAGTTCCTCGAACAAGCGCCCTGACGGCGCTCGCCGGGGCCGACGCTGCCGGCCCGCGGCAACCCGGGGCCGGGGCGCCGGGCGAGCGCGCTGGACAGCCGGAACAACGCGCCTTTTCTGCCATGCAGGAAGCGTGTGCGACGATGTCATGTGGCGGGTGGGCCCTGTCGGGGCAATGTGCCACACGAAGAGCGCTCGCCGCCGGGGGCCGTGCGCCTCGAGGCGGCGCACGGCTGTCCCGGAGCGCTGCTGTCGACGTGGGCAGTTCATCGCGCAAGGCCAGCACAGGCCCGCAGACAACCGTACCCCGCGCGATGGATCGATGAAAGGCTGGCTGAGCTCGCCGGGTGGACGGATCCTCTCGGCCGAGCCGCTCTGCGGCATGCACCTTGCAATCTCTCGGACCGACGAAGGCAATCAAACAGAACATTGGTTTTGCAAGGAGTCGGTCATGAAGATCCTGTCGCCTCGAGTTCATGGATACATCGATTACGCGGTTGCGGCTCTGTTCCTCCTGGCCCCTTCGCTGTTCGGCTTCAGCGGGTTCCCCGAGACGCTGTGTTACATCCTGGGCGCCGTGCACGTTGGCATGACGCTGCTCACCGCGTATCCGCTGGGCGCCGCCAAGGTCATCCCGTTCCCTGTTCACGGAGCGCTCGAGGCCGTGGTCGCCGTCTTCCTGGTCGCGGCGCCCTGGCTGTTCAACTTCGACGAGGCGAACGCTGCGAGGAACTTCTTCCTGGTGTCGGGCGTGGCCGTCGCCCTGGTCTGGCTCGTGACGGACTACCGTTCGGCCTACACCACGACGGCAGCGGGCGTCCGGCCGGAGCACCGCTCGTTCTCCTGATGATGGTCGCGTGAGTGCTCCTCGCGAGTCGGCGCGGCGGCCGGGGCAGTGCCTCGGCCGCGCGCCGTTTTGTTCCATGGTGGTTTCACGTGGCCGTCGATGACCACGGGGGTGGTCGCTCGAGCGAAACCGCGGCAAGCTCATGCAGGGCGGGAGGACGGACGCGATGAGCGATCTGAAGAAGGAGCTGCAGGGCCTGCGGGTGGGGGACTTCCAGGTGGGGGCGGTGCCCGTCGGGCGGACGAGCGATGCGCTCGATACCGAGGCGAACCGCGAGCGGGCGCGGCGGACCGAGGAGGACAAGCGGGCGGCCCAGTTCGGCGGCAGCGTCGAGAGGGCGGGGGAGGCAGCGCAGGAGGCGGCGGAAGAAGCGACGGCAGCGGTGGATGCGTCGATCCAGGAGGCTCGGGCGCGCCTGAAGAGCCGAGAGGAAGACGCGGACGTGCCGATCTTGCTGCGCGATCCTGCGACGGGATCGACGATCAAGCACCGGTAAAAGAGCCGGCGCCGCGACGCCGGCGCCTCCGCGGGCGGCGGCCGCGCCTGCGCCCATGTTCCCGCCGGCGAGCTCGGCCACGGTGTGAGGACATTCCCTTACCATCAGCCAGCCGATCCGGTCCGTCGCCCGAGAGCGACCAGACTCAACCTTGGATCGTGCCTGCTGAAGTCACTGCAGAGTGGCGAACATGCCTCGCAGAGGCTCGAAACCGTCGCGTGACGTGCCAGCAATGAAGCCCAGATCTCGCGCACGTCGCGCCTCTCCCAGGAGTCTGCTCCGGCCAGGACATCGACGGGCTGTCGCTATTGTGGATGCTCCTCCGCTCCGCTCGACACGCCATCCGCTCCGTACGAACGGCCGTCCGCTCCCGTGGAGGAAAGCGATGTGCTCCAGGTCTTCGACGTTGCTCCGTTCCGGGCAGGGAGTTATTCAAACACTCGAAACGACTGACGGAGAGGACTAGCCATGATGAACATGCCAATGAGCTCGATGCCGATGATGGGGAACATGATGCCGATGATGGGGGGCATGATGCCGATGGGCGGCATGATGCCGATGATGCCCAACATGATGGGCATGATGGGCATGGGCGGCATGATGCCCAGCATGATGGGCATGATGCCGAACATGATGGGCATGATGCCGAACATGATGGGCATGATGCCGAACATGATGGGCATGATGCCGAACATGATGGGCATGATGCCGAACATGATGGGCATGATGCCGAACATGATGATGCCGGGCATGATGGGCATGATGCCGAACATGATGATGCCGGGCATGATGGGCATGATGCCCGGAATGAAGATGGCGGCCTGACACCAGGCATCCCGGCGTGGCGACGCCCGCCGGGATGTCGGTGAAACCGCGCGGCTCGACCCCCCGAGCCGCCGGGACGGCAGCTCCAGACCTCACGGAGCGCGACGCCTGCGCGTGACCTCCCCCTGGAGGCATCACCCGCAGGCGTCGGCCATTTCAGGTCACGTCCCGGCCTCTTCCTGCGGTTTCGGGTGCTGATCCCGCGAAACGTACACGGCCGCCGCCAGATCCCCCACCACGTTGATCACGGTCCGACACATGTCGAGGAACCGATCCACCCCGAGGACCAGGCCAAGCCCCTCGGGCGGGATGCCGAGCATCCCCAGGATCATCGCGATGACGGGGAGCGAGCCGGCAGGGATGCCCGCGGTGCCGATCCCCCCGAGCACCGAGATGAGCATCACGATCGCCTGCTGTCCGAGGGTCAACGTGACGCCGTAGACCTGCGCCAGGAAGAGCACGGTCACCCCCTCGAACAGCGCGGTCCCGTTCTGGTTCATCGCGGCGCCGGCCGTCAGGACGAAGCGCGCCACGGACGGCGGGAGCCGCAGCTCCTGCTCGGCCACCTTCAGCGAGGTCGGCAACGTCGCGTTCGACGAGGCGGTCGAGAACGCCGTCACGATCGCCGTCCGGCTCCCCCGGAAGAAGGCGATCGGCGACATCCCGCCCAGGAAGCGCACCGAGAGCGAGTACACAACGAACATGTGCAGGCCGAGGCCGAGCAGCACCGTGAGCACGTAGGCCGCGAGCTGCTGCATGATGCCGATGCCCATCCGGGACGTGATCGTGAAGAGCAGCGCCCCCACGCCGATCGCCGCGTACCGGAGCACCCCCTCGATGAGCCGCATCGAGACGTCGAACAGCCCCTGGATGCACTCCCGGAGCCGCGTCGCCGCCTCGGTCGGGGTGAGCGACAGCGCGAGGCCGAAGAGCAGCGAGAACGTGATCACGGCGAGCACGTCGCCCGCGGCGGCCGCCTTGATGACGTTGTCCGGCACCATCGCGATGATCATCCCCACCGGCGAGGTGTCGGCCGGAGCGGTCGCCGCCTTGATCCCGCCGCTGCTCGCGAGGCCGCGGACCGCCTCGGGCAGGCCGTCGCCCGGGCGGATCAGGTTCACGAGGACGAGGCCGATCAGCACCGCGATGGTCGAGACGACGGCCGTGTAGCCGAGCGTCCGCAGGCCGAGCCGGCCGACGTGCTTCAGATCGAGCTCGCAAACGCCCATGACGAGCGCCGAGAACAGGATCGGCAGCACGAGCATGAACAGCAGGCGCAGGAAGATCTGGCCCACCGGATAGGTGATGTGATCGACGAACCAGACGAGCGCCGGGGAGCCCGCCGCGACCGCGTTCGCCGTCAGACCGCCCGCTGCCCCGACCGCGACCCCGAGCAGCATCGTTCGATGCGATGACATCGCGCCACCTTACACAAGCCGCGACGCCGTGAGCCGCCGAGTTCGCCCCCGCGGCCCGCCGCCGTGCGCCTTTCCTCGGCGTCCGCCTCGCCGCGGCGCGCCTCATCGGGCGGGTCGCGGCGCCGGGCTGCCTGTCCAAGCCCGCGCCGATCCATTACGCTCGCCGCCGGCCATGCTGAAGCCGGGCGATTCGTTCGAGCGCTACACGATCGAGGCCGCCATCGGGCAGGGCGGGATGGGCTGCGTCTACCGGGCGCACGACGCGCGGCTCGGGCGGCGCGTGGCGGTCAAGGTGATCGCGGGCGGCACCGTGGACCCGGACGCCGCCGCGCGCCTGCTCCGCGAGGCGCGCGCGGCCGCCGCGCTCGACCACCCGAACGCCGTCTCGATCTTCGACGTCGGCGAGCTCGAGGGGACGCCGTTCATCGTGATGGAGCTCGTCGCCGGCCGCACCCTGCGCAGCGCCATCGGCGGCGCCGGGGTGCCGGCCTCGACCCGGATCGCCTGGCTCACCGACGTCGGCCGCGCGCTCGCCGCGGCGCACCGGCGGGGGCTCGTCCACCGGGACATCAAGCCGGAAAACGTGATGGTCCGCGACGACGGCGTCATCAAGGTGCTCGATTTCGGCATCGCCCGCCGCGCCGCCGGCGACGCGGATCCGATCGCCTCGACCGAGGCCCCGGCGCTGCCGACGCTGACCGCCCTGGGCGTCAAGCTCGGGACGCCGGTCTACATGGCCCCGGAGCAGATCCGGGGCGGGGAGCTCGACGGGCGCGCGGACCAGTTCGCGTGGGGCGTGCTCGCGTTCGAGCTCCTCACCGGCAGGCTGCCCTGGCGCGGCGCGGGCGACATGCTCGCGGTCGTCGCCTCGATCCTCACGGACGAGGCCGACCGCGCCTTGCTCGACGCCGCCTCGGTGCCGCCCGCGGTGAGCGCGGTCGTGCTGCGCGCCCTCTCGAAGCGCCCCGAGGACAGGTTCGCGTCGATGGATGACCTCGTGCGCGCGCTCGATGCGGCCGGGCGGGGCGAGGCGCCCGCCGCGGCGGTCGCGCCGCCCGCGCAGGCGCCCGTCGCGAAGGGGGGCGAGGCGCCCCGCGGCGGCGTGACCGAAGCGCAGCGGTTCTCGACCGAGGAGGTCCGCGACGTCCTCGCGCGCGCGATCGAGCGGCAGGCCTCGGCGGACGGCGGGGAGCCGCCCGCGCCGCGCGGCGACGCGCGGCTCGGCTTCGACGAGCTGCTCGCCGCGGCGGAAGAGGTGGGCGTCGCCCCGGAGGCGCTGCGCGAGGCGAGCCGGGCGCTGCGCGCGCGCGACGTGGAGCGCAAGGCCGTCGAATCGACCGCCGCCGAGCGCGCCTCGTGGCTCCGGCGCAAGCGCCGCGATTTCTACCGGCACCTCGGCATCTACGTCATCGTCAACGCGGTGCTCGTCGTGCTCCTTGGCATGGTCGGCGTCGAGCAGCTCTGGGGGTTGCTGGTCCCGCTGCTCTGGGCGATCGGCCTCGCCATCCACGGGCTCGTCGCGTTCACCGCGCACGAGGACGACTGGGCGGAGGAGGCCGAGCGCATGCGGTGGTGGCACGAGCATCACCGCCGCAGGCACGAGGTGGCGATGGCGCGGGCGATCGGCGGAGCGCGCCCCGCGGCGGCGCTGCGCCAGCGCGTCGAGCCGGCGGGCGGCGACCGGCAGGGCAGGGTGCGCGTCGCGGCGGACACGGCGCGTCCCGACATGGAGCACGCGGAGCTGGCGGAGGACGAGGCCGCGGTCGCGGTGAGCAGGGCGCAGCGCCGGCGGCGCTGATCCCGGGAGCGCGCGGGTCGTCTCTGCGCCGGGGGCGGCGCGGCGCCGGCATGCGCTAAGCTCGCCGCGCTCGCTGCTCGCAGCTCGCCACTCGCCGCCTCCGGAGGCCGTCATGTCCAAGATGAACCTCATCGCCCGTTCGATCGCCCCGCTCCAGGTTCTTCCGTCCTTCCTGCGCTCTCGCGCGCAGACCGCGCTGTTCCACCGCATGGTGCCGTTCACGGGCACCGCCGGGATCCAGTTCGACGAGGTGAGCCCGGAGCGGGTGGCGCTGCGGCTCGCCAACGGGCGCAAGGTGCAGAACCACATCGGCGGCGTCCACGCGGCGGCGGCGGGGCTCCTGGCCGAGACGGCGACCGGCTTCGTCGTCGCCGTCAACCTGCCCGACGACAAGCTGCCGCTCCTGCGCAGCATGAAGGTCGATTACAAGCGCCGCGCCCAGGGGGGCCTGCGCGCCGTCGCGACGCTCTCGTCCGAGCAACGACGCTCGTTCGAGGACCAGCCGAAAGGCGACGTGACCGTCGCCGTCACGGTGACGGACGACAGCGGCGCGACGCCGATGGAGTGCGAGTTCGTGTGGGCGTGGGTGACCAAGGGGAGGTGACGCTTCCCTGGGCCCGTGAGGCCGCCGTCGCCGGCCCCGGAGCCTCAGGAGAGCGTCAGGATCTCGCAGCCGTCCGGCGTGACGAGCACGGTGTGCTCGAACTGCGCCGACAGGCTGCCGTCCTCGGTGACGATGGTCCACCCGTCATCGAGCGTGCGGATGCGGTGCGAGCCCAGGTTGACCATCGGCTCGATCGTGATGGCCATCCCGGCGCGGAGCCGCATGCCCGCGCCGCGCACGCCGGTGTGCGCGACGTGCGGCGGCAGGTGCATCTTCCGCCCGATCCCGTGCCCGCCCACCTCGCGGACCACGCTGCACCCCTCCGCCCGCGCGACCTCCTCGATCGCCGCCCCGATGTCGCCGAGCCGCGCCCCGTGGCGCACGACCGCGACGCCCGCGTCCCGGCAACGCCGGGCGACGTCCACCACGTGCCGCGCCTCGGCGCTCGGCTCTCCGATGAAGAACGTCGCGGAGGTGTCGCCGTGGTAGCCGTCGAGCTCCGTGGTCACGTCGACGTTGAGGATGTCGCCCGGCGCGAGCACCTCGTCGCGCCGCGGGATCCCGTGGCATACGACGTGGTTCCGGCTCGTGCACACCGCCGCCGGGAAGCCCTTGTATCCGAGCTGACTCGGGCGGCCGCCGCGCTGCGCCGTGTCGTCGCGCACCCACCGGTCGATGTCCGCGGTGGTCACGTTGGGCTGGAGCCGCGCCCCGATGGCGGCCAGGGTCGCCGCGGCCGCGCGGCCCGCGCGCCGCATCGCCTCGCACGCGCGAGGCCCGAGGATGTCCACGTTCATGCGAGGCGTATGCGCGCGCGGCGCCCGCCCATCCAATACTGTTTTGATCTCGGGCGCTCGCGCGCGGCTCCTCACCCGGGCGGCGTTCGCGGTACTATCGTCCGCGTGAGCCTGTCGCAGATCCGCTACTTCATCGCCGTCGCCGAGGAGGGCCACGTCGGCCGCGCCGCGCGCCGGCTCCACATCGCGCAGCCGCCCCTCAGCCGGCAGATCCGCGGCCTGGAGGATGAGCTCGGCGCGCAGCTCTTCGAGCGCACCGCGCGCGGCATGCGCCTCCTGCCGGCCGGCACGGCGTTCCTCGACCACGCCCGCACCATCGTCGCGCAGGTCGACGCGGCCGTCGCCGACCTCCGCAGCTACGGCGCCGCGCCGGCGGGAGCGGCCGACGCCGCGCCTCCCGGGCGCGATCGCGACGCCGGCGGCGGCCGGCGCGCCGACCTGGGCTAGGCTGCGCCCGGTGGAGCCACGGGACCGGCATGGGCTACGACGCTGACCTCGCGCTGGCCGTCGAGGCGGCGCGCCGCGCGGGCTCGATCCTCCGCGCGGAGTTCCACCGCCCCGGCGGCCCGCGCGGCGCCGGGACGCACGCCGCCGTCGACGTGGAGGTCGAGCTCCTGCTGCGCGACGCGCTCACCCGGGCCACCCCCTACGCGTTCCTCGGCGAGGAGACCGGCGCCCGCGACGGCGCGGACCCGTCGCACCGCTGGGTCGTGGATCCGAACGACGGCACCGCGTCCTTCCTGCACGGCTACCGCGGCGCCTCGATCTCGATCGGCCTGCTGCGCGAGGGCACGCCGGTGCTCGGCGTCGTCTTCGCGTACGCCTACCCCGACGATGACGGCGATCTCATCGCCTGGGCAGAGGGCACCGGGCCCATCCGGCGCAACGGCGCCGCGGTCTCGGCCTCGCTCGCCGGCGGCGCGCTCGACCGCTACGCCGTCGTGCTGCTCTCGCAATCGGCGGACTACCTCCCCGCCCGGAACGCGCGGTGCGTCGCCCCGGCGCGGTTCCTCTCGCTCCCGAGCCTCGCCTACCGGCTCGCGCTGGCGGCGGTCGGCGAGGGCGTCGCCGCTGTCTCGCTCAGCCGGCCGCAGAGCTGGGACTACGCGGCCGGGCACGCGCTCGTGCGCGCCGCGGGCGGCGAGCTCGTCGACGACGACGGCGCGCCGATCGCGTACACAGCGCAGCGCGAGGGCGAGATCTGCCGCCTCTTCGGCGGCGCGCCGGCGGTCGTGCGGGAGCTCGCGCGGCGCCCGTGGAACGCCGTCATCCACGGCCGCATCCCCGCGCCGCAGGGCGCGTACGGCCTCCTGCGCCCTGCGCACAGCCTGCTCGTCGCGGATCCCGGCGCGCTCTCCCGCGCCCAGGGCTGCCTGCTCGGCCAGCTCGCCGGCGACGCGCTCGGCGCGCTCGTCGAGTTCCGGACCGCGGAGGAGATCGCGCCGCTCTATCCGGGCGGCGTCAGCGATCTCGCCGACGGCGGCACGTGGAACACGCTGGCCGGGCAGCCGACCGACGACTCCGAGATGGCGCTCATGCTGGCGCGGTCGATCGTGCGCAAGCGCGGCTTCGTCGCCGAGGCCGCGCTCGACGCCTACGTGCACTGGTACGGCTCCCGCCCGTTCGACATCGGCAACACCACGGCGACCGCGCTCGCGGCCGCCGCGGGCGCGCCGCTGGCCGGCGCGCGCCGCGAGCGCGCCCGGGCGGCCGCGAGCCTGACCAGCGAGGCGAACGGCTCCGTGATGCGCGCGGCGCCGCTCGGCATCCTCGGCGCCGGCCGCCCGCGGGAGGCCGCCGCGTGGGCGCGCGAGGACAGCGCGCTCACGCACCCTCACCCGGTCTGCTGCGCCGCCTCCGCCGCGTTCGTCGCGGCGGTCGCCGCGGCGGTGGGCGGCGCCGGCGTGGGGGGCGCCTGGGAGGCGGCCTGCGCCGAGGCGGACCGGGGCGGCGAGCGCGTGGTCCTCGCCGCGCTGGAGGCCGCGCGCCGCGCGCCGCCCCGGGGCTTCTCGCACCAGGCCGGCTGGGTCCTCATCGCCCTGCAGAACGCCTTCTACCAGCTCCTCCACGCGCCCTCGCTCGAGCGCGGGCTCGTCGAGACGGTGATGGCCGGCGGCGACACCGACACGAACGCCGCCATCGCCGGCGCGCTCCTCGGCGCGGCGCACGGCCGGGACGCGGTCCCGGACCGCTTTCGCCGCCTCGTGCTCTCCTGCCGACCGCTGCCCGAGGCAGGGGCGAAGCGCGCGCGCCCCCCCGAGCTCTGGCCGGTCGACGCGATGCTCCTGGCCGAGGCGCTCCTCGCCGCCGGCCAGCGAGCGCAGCCCGAAGAGTGCGACCCGCCGGAGAGCTTCCGGACCGGGGACATCGGCTAAAAAACAGTAATTTCGGCAGCTTGGATGCGTCCCGCGAGCCTCTCCAGCGCAGGGCAGGTGAGCTGGCGGAGCGGCGCCCCCGACGCGCCGGGGCGCGGCCGCGGAGGGTCGCCGCGTCGCCCGGCGGGGCGCCGCTCAGCCCCCGGTCGGGCGCTCCAGGTGCCCGCCGAACTTGTGGCGCATCGCGGAGAGGATCTTCTCGGCGAAGGTGTGGTCGTGGCGCGAGCGGAAGCGCGCGTAGAGCGCCGAGGAGAGCACCTCTGCGGGCACGGCCTCCTCGATCGCGGCCATCACGGTCCAGCGGCCCTCCCCGGAGTCCTGCACGAAGCCGCTGTACCCGCCCAGATCCGGGCTCTCGGTGAGGGCGATCGCGGTGAGATCGAGCAACCACGAGCCCACCACGCTGCCCCGCCGCCACACCTCGGCGATCTCGCCGAGGTCGAGGTCGTACCGGTGCTCCTCGCGCAGGCGCGGGGTGGCCGCGTTCTTCAGGATGTCGAACCCCTCCGCGTAGGCCTGCATGAGGCCGTACTCGATCCCGTTGTGGACCATCTTCACGAAGTGCCCGGCGCCGACGGGGCCGCAGTGGAGGAAGCCCTCTTCGGCCGTGCTCTGCGCCTCCTGCCGGCCCGGCGTGCGCGGGATGTCCCCCGTCCCCGGCGCGAGCGTCCGCAGGATGGGCAGCACCAGCGAGAACGCCTCGGGGGCGCCGCCGACCATGAGGCAGTAGCCGCGATCGATCCCCCACACGCCGCCGCTCGTCCCCACGTCCACGTAGCGGATGCCCCGCGGGGCGAGCTCCCTGGCGCGGCGGACGTCGTCCTTGAAGTAGGTGTTGCCCCCGTCGATGATCACGTCGCCAGGGGCGAGCTGCTCGCCGAGCTCCTGGACGACGCGCTCGGTCGGGCCGCCCGCGGGGAGCATGACCCACACGACGCGCGTCGGCGCGAGCTTCTCCACCGCGTCGCCCAGCGAGGAGGCCGCCTCGGCGCCGTCCGCGGCGAGCTGCTTCACGCTCTCCTGGTTCAGATCGTACGCCACGACCTCGTGGCCGCCGCGCATGAGCCGGCGCGCCATGTTGGCGCCCATCCTCCCGAGTCCGATCATTGCGAGCTTCATCTCTCACGCTCCTGTCTGCGATCGCGGGCGTACCACGGGGGCGCGCCTCCGTGTCCGGGCGCCCTCCCGGAGGCGGTCACCGCGGCTTCTGTCGGATGGCGCCCATCGCGTGCTCGAGGGCGCTCTTCAGCGTGCTGAACACCGGGATCCCCTCGAGGCTCCCGCCGGCGTCCAGGATGCGCCTGACCATCCCTGCCGGGACGCCGGAGACGATGCACTGGCTGCCGAGCAGCCTCGTCGCCGCGAACAGCCGGAGGAGGTGCTCGATGGTGGAGGGGTCGGTCGCCTGCGCGCCGGTGAGGTCCACGATCATGAACCGGGCGCTGTGCGCGACGATCGCGGCGAGCACCTCTTCCATCATGCGCGCCGCCCGCGCGCCGTCGACCGTGCCGATCACGGGCAGCGTGAGCACGCTGTCCCACACCTGGATGATCGGCGTCGACATCTCCAGCATCGCCTCGTGCTGCGCGCGGACCCGATCGAGCTGCACGCGCAGCTCGATCTGCACGCGCTCGAGCTCCTCGTTCTGCTCGCGGAGCTGCGCGCTCGCGTCGGCGAGGTCGAGCGAGTTCTTGAGCATCGTGTAGGTGGCGCCGACGTACAGCGCGTACGTGGTCGCGCTCGCGAGCGCCTTCCGGTCGATCTGGCGCTGGTCTTCCAGCGCGAAGAGCATCGTGCCGATGGTCTTCTTGTAGACCTGGATCGGCACGTGGAACACGACGTCCGGGCCCTCCGCGAGGAGCCACGCGCGCGCGAGGTCCGCCTCCCGCGCCTCGGTCCAGGGGCCCTTGAACCACGCGGCGCGCTGCGCTTCCAGGGCCGCGACCATCCAGGCGTCCACGACGACGCCGCCGCCCTCGGGCGCGCCGTACTCGAAGGTGCCGTGCGCGTACCTCGCCGCGATCCGGGCGCCGCCGCCGTCGTTGCCGAGCACGACGCAGAGCCGCTGGGACGGCACGATCCAGCGCGCGCTCGAGCAGACCTCTTCCCACAGCGATCTCAGGTCCGGCTGGCTCGCGAGCTTGAGGAGGATCTCGTTCAGGACGCCGAGGACGATCCACCCGCCGCCCTCGGAGGGCTGGCCAGACTCTGGCATCGACATCAGCAATCGAGGTAGCGCGGGATGCCCGCGGCGGCGGTCCGTGGTTCGATGCTCTGCGAGGAGGCCGCGCTCACGACGGTCTCCTGGATCGTTTCCTCGCAGAGCCCCGGCTCGCCGGTGCGAGCGACGGGCTCAGGACCAGATCGAATCTCGGCACGGTGCACACTCCTCGCGCTCGGCGCGCGGGCGCATCTTACCCTGCAATCCGCTCGCGGTGGGAGCTCTCTCGCCTGCCGCGCGCCGCGCCCGCGCCCCCTCACGCCGGCTCCGCGGCGTCGCGCCGCGTCGTTCCTCGCCGACGTCGCGCCCGCGCCGCGGCGGTCCGCCTGCCGAGGCGCGCTCGCCCTGGGCGGCCGGGATTCCGCCGCGCTCGCGGCCGGCAAACGCGCGCGGCGCCGCTGCGTGCTACCGCTAGGGCATGAAGATCAAGGCACGTGACGGCAAGGTGTATGAGGTCGCCTCTGCTCCGCCTGGCGGGAGTCACGAGGTGCGGCTCGACGGCAAGGTGGTCGGCTCGTTCGTGCTCCTGCCGGACGAGACGCAGGTCACCGTGAAGAGCAAGCCCGCCACCGACGCGCTGCTCGTGGACATCGCCGATCGGTTCGTGGCCGAGGGCGGCGCGCCCATGGGGATCAGCTGATCCGGCCTCGCGTCTGAACGCGCGGCGGCGCTGGCGAGGCGCTGCTGCGCGGCCCCGGTGGCGGCGTGTCGTTTCCGAGATGGCTCCGCAGCCCTGTCCGGAACTCATGAATGACGTCGACCCGTTGCTCAGCAGCGGAAGCCGCGCGCAACCCGCGCGCCGCGCTCCGGCGTCCTCTGCATGATCCTTCATGGCACCGACATCCCGGAACCTGTGGCATCTGGGCTTCGTGAACCTGGTTCGCGCCCGCACGCCTGCGAATGCGATCGGCGGCGGCGCCCTCCGATGGTCCACGGCGCAGGTCGACGTCGCCGAGGAACCACGTGGGTTTCGGTACGATACCGCAGCCTGTCTGAACTTCACGGCAGGCTCCGAGGCGACTCCGCCTCCTGCCCGGACCGCATCGAATGACGCCGGCGCGCTGACGTCGAACCGCCTGTCTGAGGCGCGCCTCCCGGCGTGGCGGTGTAGGCGGGCGCAGGGCACGACGCCGCGATCAGACCCGATGGCGCCATTCCGGCCGATTGACGGCACGCGGTCGCGTGGCGTGCCGCTTGCTCTAATACGCCGGTATGAACCTCGGAACGTGCCTCTCGCTCGCGATCGGGCTCGGCGTGCTGACAGCCGGCGGGCGCGCCAGCGCTTGTGACCCGGTGGATACCAGCGTCTCGGAAGGCTTCCTGCGCGCCGGCGCACCGACCGAGCTCACCGCGGCTGGCGCTCCGGGAGAGCTCACCACGGTGCCACGCAATGTGGCGATCGTGATCTGGGGCGGCCTCCCGGAGCTCTCGCACCTGCTGGTCGAAGAGGCGACCGGCGCCTCCGTCGCCGGTGCGGGCTCCGACGTTCCCGTCGCCCCGCCGGGCTACAGCGTGCTTCGCCCCGCCGAGACGCTGGCGCCCAGCACCACGTACCGATTGCGCCTGAGGCCAACCGTCGAGCGCCTCGTCCGGACCTCCGACGTCATCGACGACGCCGCGCCGAGCGCGCCGGTGCTCGCGCGCGGTGACGTCGAGTTCCAGGCGAACGAGCCCGCCTGCGGAGCGAGCAGCTGCGGGGACATGACCACGCTCACCTTCGATCTGGCCGAGCGGAGCGAGGACGATCACTCGCCCGCGGAGGCGCTGGTCTACGCCGTGTACGTGGGCTTCAGCCCGGAGCAAGCGCGCTCCAAGGCGCAGCCGGACGCGTGGCTCGAGGGCGACGCGATGCTCCTCTATGTGGACGAGGAACACGTCGGTCGCGACGTCTACATCGCGGTCTCGGCGATCGACGAGGCCGGCAACGAGGGCGAGCGAAGCGAGGTGCTGCAGGTCGAGCACGAGGCGTCGGGCTGCGCTTTCGCGCGGAGCTCCACGCCGAAGGCGGCGCTCATCATGCTGCTCCTGGCCGTCGTCGCGCCGCTCCGTCGCGCCGCGCGCAGGGCGCCCCGCGCCCAGGCGGGCGCCGCGCCCAGGACCTGACGCTGAATCTGCCTGCGCCGCTCAAGGCTCGCTTCGTCTCCGCGTCTTCTCCTGTCGGTGTCCGGGCAGATCAGCGCACGCCCGATCGTCACCGCACATCCCACCCGCACCCCGCTCGCCCAGCGACCGCCGGTCGGAGCGGAGCACCGGAAAAAATCATCAATGCCCCACCACCTGAACGCGCGCCACGCCCGCGCCGCGTCGAATTGAAAGCGGCACCACCCGATCCGCGCCCTGGCGCCGCGGCCTGACCCCGGCGCCGACCCGTACGCCACGCACGCCACGCCGTGCCAGGCCCGGGCAGAGCGCACGCGAGACCCCATCATGGGCGTTGTGTGCTGGGCGCGGGAAGAATATAAGAAGTACCATGCGACACATCCGTACGAGCGCCGCGCGCGCTTACTTTGTGCTTTTCATGCTCGCGGCGTTCCCCGGCACGGCGTTCGGGGCGGCGACCGCGATCACGTTCAACATCAGCCACGCCGATTGCGGCAGCGCCGAGTTCGCGCTGTACCTGAACGGGGTTCGCCTCGACACGGTCGCGAGCGACAAGCGTTGCTATTGCAATAACTTGACGCTCAGGAAGACCTTCACGGATCCCGCGGTGCTCGCCCTCTACGATCCGAACACATGCAATGATGTGCGGGTCGATATCAACCGCGGCCAGTCGGTGTTCCTCGGCTTCGTCAGCGTCGACGTCGCGTCGACGGAGGGCTCGTCGCGCCTCTGCCTGTTCGACGCGCTCTCCAGCCGGACCCCGTGCGCCGAGCGCAACGTCTGCGACGCCTATCACCGCTCGGTCACGTCGCTCGGGAACTACGACGGGGACGGCGTCGCGCCCGGCCTGGGCGTCGGCTGCGACAACTGCGCCTACCACAAGAACGCGGACCAGGCCGACGCGGACGGCGACGGGGTAGGCGACGTCTGCGACCCCTGTCCGCGCGGCGACCGCGACGGCGATGGCGTCTGCGACGCGACCGACAACTGCCGCGACGCCGTGAACCCCGGCCAGGCCGACCGCGACCGCGACCGCATCGGCGACGCCTGCGACAACTGCGCCGACGCGAGCAACCCGGACCAGGCCGACGCGGACGCCGACGGGGTGGGCGACGCGTGCGACCCCTGTCCCCGCGGCGACAGCGACGGCGATGCCGTCTGCGATGCGGTCGACAACTGCCCGGACACCCCGAATCCAGACCAGGTCGACAGCAATGGAGACGGCCACGGGGACGCGTGCGTCGGCGTGTGCGTCACCCTCAAGCGAGGCGCCTCCGGCCAGGTCTCGGACGCGCTGCTCCTGGAGGCGTACCCCGATTACAACGACGGACTCAGCCCCTACACCGCCACAGGCAAGGCTCACGGCGCCCGCCAGCAAGCGCTTTACTGGTTCGGGCTCGGCGGCATCCCGGTCGGGTCCACCGTCACGTCCGCGGAGTTCGGCGCCGTCGCCTTCGGATCGAGCGACCAGGTTGTCCGCGTCCACCGCGTCACCGCGCCGTG
Organism: Sorangium sp. So ce119; assembly: GCF_051524405.1. Taxonomy (NCBI): domain Bacteria; kingdom Pseudomonadati; phylum Myxococcota; order Polyangiales; family Polyangiaceae; genus Sorangium; species Sorangium sp. So ce119. Next base: position 3,910,756 of record NZ_CP150310.1, read on the forward strand.
GAGCGAGGGCAACGTCACCTGGCGCAGCTTCGCCGCGAGCTACGATGGGGCCGTCGAGGCCGACCTCGCCTGGGTCGGCTCGTACGCCGTGACCGCCGACCTGACCGAGCTCGTGCAGGCGTGGGTCGACGGCGCCGCGCCGAACCACGGCTTCCTCCTCGAGGAGGATCCCACCGGGACCACGTCCTACCGCTCGAGCGACCACCCCGACCAGAGCGACCGCCCCTGGCTCGAGGTCTGCTACCTCGCGCCCTGAGCCGCGCCCCGCGGCTTCTCGCCGGTGGCGTCCGCGTCCGCCGGGTAAGGCTTCCCGAGCGCCGCCGGCGGCGTCGCGTCGAACGCGCGCAACAGCGGGCGTCGCGCTGCGCCGGGGAGCAGCGCGCCGAGGCGCTCCAGCAGCCCGCTGGAGGTGAGCCCCAGGACCACGATCATCAGCGCGAACGGCGCCACGCTGAAGACCTGCGTCGGCACCGACGGCAGCGCGCTCTGGCCGAGGCTCGCCATCGACGACAGCACGCCGAAGAGGTACGCGCCGAGCGCCGCCCGCACCGGGTGGAAGCCGCCGAAGATCACGATCGCGAGCGCGATCCAGCCGTAGCCCGCCGTGTGGCGGTGGCTCCAGCCCGCCTTGAAGTCGAGCGAGTAGGCCGCGCCGCCGATGCCCACGAGCGCCCCGCCCACCAGCGTCGCCGCGGTGCGCACGCGCGTCACGCGCGCCCCGCGCGCGTGGGCCGCCGCCGGCTGCTCCCCGACGGCCCGGAGCAGGAGCCCCGCGCGGGTGCGGTACAGGAAGAGCCACGCGCCGGCGACGAGGACGTAGCTCGCGTACACCACCGGATCGCTCTGGAAGAACAGCGGCCCCAGGACCGGCACGTCCCGCAGCACGGGGATCGACGCGCCCGGCACCGTCGGCCCGGGCACCCGCACGAACGGGCCGCCGAGCACCGACGAGAGATCCGCGCAGAGCATCGCCAGCACGAAGCCGATCGCGATCTGCGACCGGCGCAGGTGGACGCCGCCGATCGCCACGACGAGCGCGACGAGCGCCCCGATCGCGGCCGCGGCGGCGAAGCCGGCGAGCACGCTCCCTGTCGTCAGCGCGGCCGCGAAGCCCACCATGGCCGAGAGCATCATCGCGCCCTCGGCCGAGAGGTTGATGACCCCGGCCCGCTCGGCCAGCGTCTCGCCGACCGCCGCGTAGACGAGCGGCGTCGACGCCGCGAGCGCGGTCGCGAGGAGCGGCAGGAGCTCGGCGCCGACGTCCATCAGGCCTCCTCCGGCCGGCCGCCGCCGCGCATTCTGCGCATGTTTCGCATGTTGCGCATGTTCCGCATGTCCCAGGGCGACAGGATCGCGAGCAGCACGAGCACCCCTTGGAGCACGCCCGAGAGCGAGGACTCCACGCCGAGCGTCATCGGGAGCTTCAGGCTGCCGACGTTCAGCGCGCTGAAGAACAGCGCGATCGGCGCGACGAGCGCGGCGCGCCGGCCCGCGAGCATCACGACGAGCAGCGCCAGGAACCCGAGGTTGCTCGAGACGTTCGGGATGAGCCGGTGGAAGGTCCCGAGCACCTGCAGCGCGCCGGCGACCCCCGCGAGCGCGCCCGAGATCGCGAACGCGAGGAGCATCTGCCGCGCCGCCGGGACGCCGAGCACCTCCGCGGCCTCCGGGCTCAGCCCCACCGCCCGCAGCCGGAGCCCGAGGTGCGTCCGCCCGAGCACCACCGCGGTCCCGACGAGCGCGAGGGCCGCGAGCAGGAGCGCGGCCGGGCTCAGCTCGGTGCCGCCCAGCGTGGAGAGCCAGAGCGCGGCGTCGAGCGGCTCGGTGCCGGCCATGGACGCGACGCCGGGGCGCTTCCACGGCCCGAAGACGAGGTAGAGGACCGCCCCCTGGGCCACGAAGTTCATGCCGAGGCCCGCGAAGATCTCGCTCACCCGGCCGCGCGTGTGCAGCGCGCCCGTGAGGGCGCCCCAGAGCACCCCGCCGAGCGCCCCCGCGGCGACGCAGAGCGCGGCGACCGCCCCCGCGGGGAGGCCCGGCCACAGCGCGCGCGCCGCGCCGGTCGCGCAGAGCGCCCCGATGACGAGCTGCCCCTCGACGCCCAGGTGATACAGCCCGGCGCGAAATGTGAACAGCAGACCGCTGCCGCAGAGGAGCAGCGGCGCCAGGGTGGCGAGCACCCGCGCCGCTTGCTCTGCGGAGCCGAAGGCGCCCTCCCACAGGCTCGAGGCGACCGCGACCGGCGACGCCCCGAGGAGGGCGCAGAGGCCCGCCACGAGCGCGAGCGACAGGGCGATCGGCGCCAGGCGGGGAGCGAGCTCGCCGGCCCACGCCGCGCGCGCGCTGGCCCCCGCTCGGTCGTCCGGCCCGGCGTTCATCGACCGTGCTCCGCGCCGTGCTCCGCGGGCGCGACCTCGTCGAGCTCGCCGCCGATCATCCGCCCGAGCCGGTCCAGGGTGAGCTCGGCCGCGCTGACCGGCCGCGAGACGCGCCCGCCGCTGAACACGACGATCCGGTCGCTGTAGCGCATGAGCTCGTCGAGCTCGGACGACGCGAACAGGAGCGCCGTCCCGCCCTTGCACCGCGCGAGGAGCTGCTCCCAGACCCAGCGGGCCGACTCGATGTCGAGCCCCCGGGTCGGGTGCTCCAGCAGGAGCAGCGTGAGGTCCGCGGGGAGCAGCGCGAGCTGCGTGCGCTGCTGGTTGCCGCCGGAGAGCAGCTCCACGGGCGTCTCCGGCCGCCCCCGGATCCGGAGCGCCTCGATCGCGCGCTCGGCGGCGCGGCGGATCTCGCGCGGATGGAGGAGCAGCCCCGGCCGGGGCGCGCGCAGCGCGACGTGCTCCTCGATGGAGAGGCCCGCGATGAGGCCCTCGCGGCGGCGGTCCGCCGGGAGGTACCCCACGCCCGCGCGCAGGAAGGCCTGGTAGGGGCGGCCGGTCAGGTCGGCCTCGCCGACGGCGACGCGGCCGCGCCGCGGCCGGAGCAGCCCCGCGCAGGCGCGGAGCAGCAGGCGCTGGCCGCTCCCCTCGAGGCCCGCGAGCCCGAGCACCTCGCCGCGGCGCACGGCCAGGCGCGGGACGCGCAGCTCGATCCGGTGATCGCCGAACCTCGCGTCCTCGAGCGAGAGCGCCGCGCCGTCGCCCGCGGTCGGCAGCCGCTCCGGCGGCGCGAGCGCCTTGCCGAACATCAGCGCGACGAGGCGGTCGGCCCCGGCCGGCATCTCCGCCTCTCCCGCCACCTTGCCCTGCCGCAGCACCGTCACGCGGTCGCAGAGCGCCTCGACGTCCGAGAGCTTGTGCGACACGAGGACGATCGCCTGGCCGTCCTGCCTGAGCCGCCGCAGCGCGGAGAACAGCGCCTCCTGCTGCGCGGCGGAGATCCCTGTCGTCGGCTCGTCGAGCAGCAGCGCGCGGACGCCCAGCGAGAGCAGCCGCAGCAGCTCGATCTGCTGGCGCTCGCCGAGGGTGAGCCGGGCGACCTGCTCGTCCGGATCGACGGAGAAGCCGAACCGCGCCGCGAGCGCGAGGAGCTCGTCGCGCGCCGCGCGGCGGGGGAGGAAGATCTCCGCCGCGCGCGCGCGGCTCACCGCCGATCGCGCGGCGCCTCCCGCGCGCGGCCTCGCGACGAGGAAGCTCTCCAGGACGGTGAGGGGCGGGAAGTCGAGCGGCTCCTGGTGGAGCACGCCGACGCCGGCGGCGAGGGCGTCGGCCGGGCTCGCGGGCGCGACAGGGCGGCCGTCGAAGAGCAGGCGGCCGGCGTCCGGCCGGAGGAGCCCGCCCAAGATGCGGAGCAGGGTGCTCTTGCCGGCGCCGTTCTCGCCGAGCAGCCCGTGGACGGCGCCCGCCTGGATCGTCAGCGACACGCCGTCGTTGGCCGTGACCGGGCCGAACCGCTTCGTGATGCGCTCGATCTCGATCCGCATGGAGCGCCGCCCCGACGCGGCTACTTGCTCGGCCCGGTGATCCCCTGGACGAGCTGCGGCAGATACCAGATCTGCTGGGGCGTCGCGGCCTCACCGTCCTTCAGGAACTCGGTCCCGTCCTGGAACTTGAGCGGCCCCTTGAAGAGGTCGAGCCCGCCGGCGAGCGCCTGGATGAACGCGTCGAGCTGCGCCTTCTGCTCGCCCAGGGCGGGGCCGGGCAGGAAGCCGATGACCGACGCCTCCCCGTTCAGGTCGCGGAGGTCCGGCGCTGCCCAGACGAACTCGCTCGTGTACTTATCAGCGCGCGATCTCTCGATGACGTCGCGGTAGAGCGGCGCCCAGTTGTAGTAGGCGACGCCGAGGCAGATCTCCGGCGCGAGATCGCAGCCTGCCTTGTGGTCGTAGTGGACGTACTTGACCTTCTTGCCGGCCCCGCTCGCCTTCTTGGCCTGCAGCGCGGCCTCGGGCGTGTCGAGCCCGGTCAGGAGCACGTCGAAGCCGCTGCTGTAGAAGTCGTCGGCCACCTTGGTGGGATCGAGCGTGACGCCCGGGATGTTGAACCAGAAGCCGATCCAGGTGACCTTGAACGTGAGCTCTTCCGGCTTCTTCTTCCGGTAGGTCTCCCAGCAGTGCCGCGCGCCGAGGTACGCCGAGGTGACGAGCCGGCGGGTCTCGTCGTTCACGAGCGGGCCGAGATACCCGATCTTGCCCGTCTCGGTGCCGAGCGCCGCGGCGCACCCCGAGATGTGCTTGGCGGTCTCGATGCGCCCCATGATGTTGCCCATGTTGGCCTGGGGTTTGTGGTTCTTGCCGTCCTTCCAGGCGTAATCGCCCGAGACATGGATGACGTTGATCAGCGGGTGCTTGCGCGCTGTCTCGAGGGCGTCGTCCTTGTAGTCGTCGGAGTTGTAGACCACGACCCTGGCGCCGCGGGAGATGAGGTCGTCCGCGACCTGGGAGCCCTTCACGTTGGGGCGGTCGGCCGGGTTCACCTTGTCGACGTACTCGAAGCTGACGTCCGGCATCTTCGCGAGGACCGCGCGGATGCCGTCGTAATGGGCCTGGTTCCACCCCTTGTCGTTGTAGGGGCCGACCAGCACCATCCCGACCTTGTACCCCGCGGTCGGCGCAGCCTCGCCCGCCGGCGCGCCCGTCGGGGCCACGGCGCTGGACGCAGCGCCCTTGTCGGAGGCCGGGCTCGTGCCCTTGGAACAGCCCTGGCACGCGCCGGCGAGCAGCGACAGCGCCACGGTGAGGACCGTGGCGGAGGGGCGGGGGACAGCGGGGACCGCGGGCGACGTCAGCGGGCGATGTGTCACCTGCGCATCGTGGGCGGGAATGCCGCAGGGTGTCAAGATACAGCTTCGGCGGACGACGCCTCGGTCGACGCGGGCGACCCGGACCGCGCGGGCGGCTACCGTATGGCGGACTACAGAGCTACGTGCCCGCGCGGAGGTGAATGGGATGCGCGGGGTGCCGCTCTCGTACCTGCGTTGTTTCGGGGCGCGGCGCGCGTCCGCGCTGGGCCCGCTCGTCGTCGCCGCGGCGGTGGTTGCGGCCGCCCCGCCGGCGCAAGCACGGGAGTACGATCTGCTGATCAGGGGAGGGAGGGTCATCGACCCGGCGAACGGCCGCGACGGGATCCTGGACGTGGCCGTGAGCCACGGGCGCATCGCCAGGGTGGCTGTGGACATCGACCCTGCGCGCGCGCGCTCCGTGGTCGACGCGACGGGCCTCGTCGTCGCGCCCGGGTTCGTCGATATCCACACGCACGTGTTCTTCGGGACCGCCGACGGCACCTACCTCAACAACAGCTACCAGGCCGTCGCGCCGGACAGCTTCGCGCCGCGCAGCTGCACGACGACCGTGGTGGACGCGGGCAGCTCCGGCTGGCGCGACGTCGAGCTGTTCAAGGCGCAGACGATCGCGCACTCGAAGACCCGGGTGCTGGCGTTCCTCAACATCGTCGGCGGCGGCATGCGCGGCGGGCAGGCCGAGCAGGATCTCGGGGACATGGATGCGGCCAGGACGGCAGCGGCGGCGCGGGCGCACCGCGACGAGGTCGTCGGCGTCAAGGTCGCGCACTACGCCGGGCCGGCGTGGGATCCCGTGCTGCGGGCCGTCGAGGCGGCGCGGGCGTCCGGGGGGCGGGTGATGGTCGACTTCGGCCAGCACGTGCCCGAGCTCTCGCTGCGCGACCTCTTGCTGACGCACCTCCGGCCGGGGGATATCTTCACGCACGTCTACGCGGACATCCCCGGGCGAACGCCTGTCGTCGACGCCGGCGGCCGCGTGCGCCCGTACGTGCTCGAGGCAGCGCGGCGCGGCGTCGTCTTCGATCTCGGCCACGGGGGCGGCAGCTTCGTGTTCGATCAGGCCGTGCCCGCGCTCGCGCAGGGCTTCCTCCCGAGCTCGATCAGCACCGACATGCACCTCCAGAGCCTGAACGGGGCGATGGGGGACATGGTCGACGTGGTGTCCAAGATGCTGAACCTCGGCATGTCGCTCCCCGATCTCATCCGCCGCAGCACGGCGGCCCCCGCGGCGATCATCGGCAGACCCGAGCTCGGCACCCTCGGCGAGGGCGCGGCGGCGGACATCGCGGTGTTGCGCCTCGAGACGGGGCGGTACGGCTATGTCGACACGAGGGGCGCGCGCATCGACGGCGACCGGCGGCTCGAGTGCGCGATGACCTTGCGCGACGGGCGGGTGCTCTGGGACCGCGACGGGCTCAGCGCCAGGAGATACGAGGTCCTCAGGACACCGCGGCCTCGGCGGCGGCCGGCGGCGCCTCGACGGCGGCGCGGGCCGTCCGGAGCGGGTGCGTCTCGACGCGCCAGATGCCCTCGTCCGTCAGCCGGATGGCCGCGAACCGCGCGACTCCATCGAGGTGCCCGTCCGTCTCGTGGCCCAGCGTCGACGAGGGGTGCGCATAGACGCTGACGCGGCCGCCGCTCTTCGAGCGGTAGTGGCCGAAGAACGCGAGGTGCTTGTGCCCGTGGAGGATGAGGGCGCTGTTCTTCCTCGGGTTCTTCTGCTGGTACGCCGCGAGCATCTCGAGCAGGCGCGGCCCATCCATGGCGATCATGAACGTGTCGTTGAGCGAGATCGGCCCCGCGAGGCGCGCCACGTGGTGGTGCAGGAGCACGACGACGGGGCCGGATCCCCGCCGGAGCGCGCGGGCCAGCCGCCGGAGCTGGCTGCCGCCGATCTGCCCGATGGCGTTCGAGCCCACGAACCGCGACCGGTAACGGTTGGAGTTGAGCCCGAAGATCCGGATACCGCCCTCGAGCTCGAGCCGCCTCGGATACAGGCCGGCGATCGCGCGCAGCCGCCGGCGCGCCCGCTTGCGGGCCGGGACGTGCAGGCGGGGCTGGAACGGGCCGCGCTCCACGCGGGTGAGCACGTCGATGAAGCGCTGCTCGCGCTCCGCCCGCTTCTTGAGGTACGGATCGGGCGACGTGCCGACGTTGATGGCGACATCGTGGTTGCCAGGCACCATGAGCACCTGCGACGACGCCGGGATGCCGGCGAGCGCCGCCTCGAGCGCGTCCCACTGCGCCTCCTCCCCGAGATCGGTCATGTCGCCCGTCAGCGCCACGAGCGGCGGATTCATGGCGGCGATCTCCGCGACCAGCCGCCGGAGGCGGCCCGTCAGCTCGGCGGTGTCGGGGCGAGGGACCCCCTCGGGCCACGCCGCCGACCCCTCCTCGAGCTCGTACGGCTCGCGGCCGTCCGCGGTGATGTGCAGATCGGAGATCTGGCAGAGCACGAGCCGCCCGCCCGGGATGGCGTCCCCGGGGTCGGGGAAGAGCGTCGCCGCGCCGCCATACCGCAGGATCACGCGGGTCGCCTCGCCCAGGGCGAACGCGAGCCAGGCGTAGAGCGAGATCCCGAGGGCGAGCAGGGCGAGCGCCGTGCACCCGGCCAGGACGAGCGCGGCGCCGCTGCGGAACGAGAGCCTGCCGCCCGCCGGGAACAGCGCGAGATCGGACGCGATGAACGAGGCGATCGACCCCTCGGGCCACGCGGCAGCCCAGCTCGGGACGCCGATGTCGAGCAGGTGCACGACCAGCCCGCCGAGGACGCAGAGCGCGGCGACGACGACGAACAGCAGGATCAGGCGATCGCGGAGGACGTCGATGACGTCGACCATCTCGCCGAGCCTCCCCCGGAACGAGGACCGGAAATAGCGGCTCCCGTAGGAGATCTTCTTCCACGTCTCCGGCCGCCACACGTGGCCTCGGCTCGCGAGGCGCGAGGCGACCACGGCGGGGGCGAGGGCCAGCGCGAACAGGACGAACACCGGCAAGAGCGCCAGGTAGAGGACTCGGAGCGCCGCCCTTCGCACAGCGTCCCATTTGACGTGCCCCGGGCAGCACCGTCAAGCCGCCGATCGGGCCGGAAAGCGGCCGCGCGCGCCCCGAAATTTGCCGGAATCGATGGATGCTCGTAGCTGGTAGCGCGAGATCGCGCGCCGATGTCCTGCCCCGAGACGCCGAGAGAGCCGGCATGCGCGCCACGGCCGCCCGCGCCGAGCGATCCGCTGCCCGCGCTGTCGGCCGGCGTGCGCGCCGCCCAGGCGCCCGCGCGCGGGCGCGGCCGCGGAAAGGCCGCCGCCGTCGTCGCCGCGGGCGCGGCCGTCGCGGTCGTGGCCGCCGCGGGCGTGGTCGTGTGGATCGGGGCGCTCGCGCCCACGCCGGCGGCGCGCGGCGCGGCGCCCCTCGTCTCAGCCGCGCTGCGGGGGCGCGCGCCGCCAACGCCTCCCGCGCCGCCGCCCGAGCGCGTGACGCTCGCGGTGGACGACGAGGACAGCGCGCCTGCCACGCTGGACGAGCAGCGCCGCCGGCTGTTCGGGGCGATGCGGCGCGAGCTCGCGCTCTCCGACGAGGCGATGCGGCGCGTGGAGGAGATCTTCGCGGCCTCGCCGGTGCTCGGCCAGGGCAACCCGGCGCTCACGCGCCACCCGATGTCGCGATCCGAGTGCCGCCGCATCCGGACGCTCTCGGGCGTCGCGCCGGCGCGCGAGCCGGCCTGCGGCGCGCCGGGGATGGTGCCGCTCTTCGACCCGACGCGCGGGCAGACCAGAGAGAGCGCCCGCGTCTGCATCGATCAGCTCGAGTTCCCCAACATCGCCTGCGAGTACCCCGTGGTGCACGTCCGGGCGCGCGAGGCGGCGCTCCTGTGCAGGGCGATCGGGAAGCGGATCTGCGACGCGCACGAGTGGGAGGGCGCGTGCGCCGGCGCCCTGAGGGAGCCCGACGTCGAGTACGAGTGGGAGAGGCCGCGCGACGAGGCGAGCTGGCATCACAACCTGCTGCGCGAGAAGGTGTGGAGTCATGGCCCCGAGAAGAACCACGCGCTCTGCGGCACCGGGAGCTCGCGCACGCCGGGCTGCCCGGGCGGCGGGTGGGACCGCTGCGGCTCCAACACCTATCCCGCGGGCGCCTTCCCCGCGTGCCGGAGCAGCCTCGGCGTCTTCGATCTGCACGGCAACGTGGCCGAGCACATGAGCCTGCCCATCTTGCCCGGCGAGCTCGCGCGGCACGGCGATCGCGGCTTCACCGAGATGAAAGGCAGCTGGTTCGCATTCTCATCGATGGATGTCCACGCCGACGACTGCCGCTGGCGCGCGCCCGACTGGCACGGGACGCGGCTCATGAGCAAGTCCAGCCACGCGAACTACCACCTCGGATTCCGCTGCTGCAAGGACGTCGGACCGCCGTGAGGGCCGCGGCCGATCCGCAGACCGCGGGGCGGCGAGGCGGCGCTCATGCCTTGAACGAGTCGTAGCGGCCGGCGCGCGGCGCGACCCGCGCCTCCAGCGCGGCGCGCTCGGCGGGCGGCATGGGGAAGGGGAGGGACCGCGCGCCGAGGTTCTCGCGCACCTCGGCGACCGACGAGCAGCCGATGATCACCGTGTCGGCGTGGCTGGCGGCGTAGCGGATGAGCTCACCCGGGCTCGCCGCGCGGTCCTGGAGCAGGCGGCCCGCGGCCATGATCTTCATGCCGATGACGCCGACGCCGCGCCGCCGCGCCTCCTCGACCACCGTCGTCAGGAAGGGGAGCCGCGCCGGATCCGCGGGGTTGATCGCGCAGAGCACCGTGTCGACCGGATAACGCCGCATCGCCTCGACGAGGATCTGCGGATCGTGGTGCCCGGTGATCCCCACGTGCCGCACGCGGCCGTCCGCCCTGGCCTGCTCCACGGCCTCGATCGCGCCCCGCTTGCCGAAGATGGCGTCGAGCTCGTCGAGCTCGCGCAGATCGTGCAATTGCCACAGATCGAGGTGGTCTGTCCCGAGGCGGCGCAGGCTGTCGTCGAGCAGCCGGAGCGCGCCGTCGCGATCGCGCGCGTGCGTCTTGGAGGCGAGGAAGACCTGCTCGCGCGCCTTCGGGCCGGCGGCGCGGAAGGCCTCACCGTAGTAGTCCTGGCTCTGCTGGTACGCAGGCGCGGTGTCGCAGTACCTGACCCCGAGGCGCAGCGCCTCCAGGATCACCGGCACCGCCTCCCGGTGGCGTCCGGTCGTCCGGAGGATCCCCTCTCCGCCGAGCGACACCGCGTCCACCTGCGCGCCCGTCCGTCCGAGCGTGCGCGGCGGCGCTTCCGCGGCGGTGCGAGGCGCCGCGGGCGCCGCCGGCCCGCGACCAGCGGCGAAGGCCGCCGCGGTCGTGGCGACCGCGTCCAACACACAGCGGCGGCCGGTGTCGGCCCCTTCCGTCTCGCTCGGCTCGCTCATGCGCCCTCCAGACGAAAATTCTACCAACCCATCGGCCGTGGGTAAATGTAAGTTCGCCGGGCCCGAACCGGCGTGCGCATGTTTGCTTACATCCGCCCCGCTGCGCCTCTCTGGTGGTCTCATGGCGCATGAGCGCTTCCGCGTGGCTCGTTCGGAGCGCCCGCCGCGGAGCTGCGGCGATGGAGGCGGACGGTTACGGCCCGAGTCGATCGGCTCGTGTCTTTGCCTTCGTTGATGCACAAAGGGCGCAGCCTGAGCAGGTCAGGCGCAGGAGGCTCGATGTCTCCCGGACGGCTCAGGCGCGGTGCGGCCGGGTCATATGGCCGGCGCCGCGGCGCCGCGCGCCGTCCGTGTGCGAGCGGAGAGCGGGGCCATCCCGCCGCGCTCGCGACCGCCGCGGCGCCCGTGATCTGCGCGAATGCGCGACAGGAGCGCTGCGCGCGGCGCGGCGGGCCCAGGTCGCCATGGTGGTGAGTTCGCCATCTCCAACATGAAGCTCCCGACCCGCGGGCGACGCGCGCTCCGCGCGGGGGCCGTCCCGCTGGTGCTCGCGTTGAGATATCGGAAAACCAGCGCCTGCCCAGATCCAGAGATTGCCTTTTCGCGCCCGCGGCGAGGCCGGCGGTGGGAGCTCGGAGCGGCAGTGTCTGCACACGAGGGCTGAGGCACACAGCCTGCTCTTCGATGAGCCCAAGATGGCTCGGGGCTTCCGGCCATCATGGGACATCGAGGAGGACGATACATGCTCTCAATTCATGGCAAGGTGCTGGGACTCGCGATGGTGATGGCGGCGCTGGGCACGGGGTGCGCCGTCGACGCGGCGGACGCGGAGCTCGATCAGGCGGACCTCGACGAGGCCGCGGAGATCGACTCGACCGCCGCGGCGCTCGAGGAGGGCGAGGAGGACGCGAGGGGCGGGTTCCAGGCGCCTGGCAAGGATCTTCTCGGGCCGGGCAAGGGCGTGCCGGACAAGGGGCTGCTCGGGGCGCAGGGGCCCGTTGGTCAGCTCGGCCAGGCGCCCGTTGGTCAGCTCGGCCAGGCGCCCGTTGGCCAGCTCGGCCAGGCGCCGATCGGCCAGGCGCCGATCAGCCAGGCGCCGATCAGCCAGGCGCCGATCAGCCAGGTGCCGATCGGCCAGATGCCCGTCGGCCAGCCGGTGCCTGCGCCCGTGGGTGTGCCGGGCCTGGGGGGGATCGGCGCGCCGGGCATCGGCGGATTCGGCGTGCCGGGTTTTGGCGGATTCGGCGTGCCGGCCTTCGGTGTGTCTCGGTTCGTCAGTGGCTTCGGCTTCAGCAATTTCTCCCCTGTCACCATCAACAACAACAACAACAACATCGTCATCGCGCTCATGGATCACTTCCGGGACATGCACCGCGACTGCCCGCCGAACTTCTGGCCGCATGACATCCATTCTTGCCACGGCGCTTCCCATGTCCCCGCTATCCCCTATGGGGTCGCGGGTCCCGCCAGCTTCGGCTGGGGAAACAGGGCGCCGAACGGCTGGTGACGCCGGCCGCGAAGCGACGACGGGGCCGGCGAGGCCCTGAGACATCAGGCCAGTGCCGCGCGCACCGCGCCGCGAAGCAGCGGCCAGAGGTCGGGCAGGGGCTCTGACACGTGCGGCACGCGATGGCCGATCAGGCATCGGCCAAGGCACCGCCGCTCTCCGCAGCTCTACTCTCCAGCCGCCTGGGCCTCGCGCCCGGGCGCGCCGGGACGCCGGGGACGTGACCGCGGCGGGCCGCCGCGACACCCGCGCTCGCCCGCCGTGCGCCGCCAGGCGCCCTGCCCCTCCCGCCCCGCAGCCGGCGTTGCCTCGCGCGCGCGTCGACCCGTGTCTGCGCAGAGCATCGCACATCGCCCCACCACGGAGCCTATGTATCCAGCGCTCGCAGTCCAGGGCGATCGCAGCGAGTTGTATCGCACATAACGCAGAACGCCCGACCATCCGGCCGAGCGCCGGTGCCCCGCTTCCCGCGCTTCCGCCATGGCCCGAGTTGGCGTCGTGACGTTCCCTGACAATCGCGAACAGGCGGGTGTGTCAACGCGCTCGAATGCGCCATACGGTGGCAATCTCGGATATCCATCCTCGTGAGCTCGTTCGGGGCGACTGTCTGTGGATGCGCCACCGTCAGGCTCCTTTGCCTCCGACGGCGAGGTCGCGGCGCCGCGCGCCACGAGCTCACGCTGCTGCTCGACGGGGGATGTCCGCGTGGCTCGTCTCGGACCGCCCGCCGCGGAGCTGCGGTGATGGAGGCGGACGGTTACGGCCCGAGTCGATCGACTCGTGTCTTGCCTTCATCGATGCACGAACGGCGCAGCCTGAGCAGGTCAGGCGCAGGAGGCTCGGTATCTCCAGGACGGCTCAGGCGCGGTGCGGCCGGGTCATATGACCGGCGGCGCGGCGCCGCGCGCCGTCCATGGGCGAGCCCGGACAGGCCCCATCCCGCCGCGTTCGCGACGGCCGTGCGGCCGGTGATGTGCGCGAATGCGCGACAGCAGCGCAGCCCGCTGCGCGACGGGCTCCGGCCGCCATGGTGGCGAGTTCGTCATCTCCAGCATGGCGCGCTCGGCCCGCGGCGACACGCGCCCCGCGCGGGGCCCGTCCCGCCGGTGTTCGCGTCGAGATATCGGAAAACCAACGCCTGCAAAGATCCAGAGATTGCCTTGTTCGCGCGCGTGGCGAGGCCGGAGGTGGGAGATTGGAGTGGCAGCGCCTGCACACGTGGGCTGAGGCACACAACCTGCTCTTCGGTGAGCTCAAGATGGTTCGGGGCTTCGGGCCATCTTGGGACATTGAGGAGGACAACATGATCTCGATTCAGAGCAAGGTGCTGGGACTCGCGGTGGTGGTGGCTGCGCTGGGCACGGGGTGCGCCGTCGACGCGGCGGACGCAGATCTCGAGCAGGCGGGCCTCGATGAGGTCGAGGCGCTCGACTCGACCGCCGCTGCCCTCGAGGAGAGCGCGGAGGAGGAGCGGGGCGGGTACCAGGCCCAGGCGCCGAGCAAGGACCTGTACGGGCCGAGCAAGGGCGGGCCGTCCAAGAAGGGGATGCTCGGGCCCCAGGGGCCCGTCGGTCAGCTCGGCCAGGGGCCCGTCGGTCAGCTCGGCAAGGCGCCCATCGGTCAGGTCGGCCAAGCGCCGATCGGTCAGCTCAGCCAGGTGGGGTCTGCGCAGGCGGGCTTGCAGGATCTGGTCGGCGGCGCGCAGGGCCAGAGCGGCCGCGATGGCGCCCGGAACTTCGGCTGCTTCCCCGGCCTCGGCTTCGGCGGCGGCCTCGGCTTCGGCGGCGGCTTCGGCGGCTTCCCCATCGTCAGCAACAACAACAACAACAACATCGTGATCGCGCAGATCCTGGACCACCTCTTCCATAATTTTAACCGGGACGACCGTCACGACCATCATCGCCACGGCTGGTGTGATTAGGATCACCACGGTGCGCTCTCGGGTCCCTGTCGGTTCCGCCGGGGAGACCGGCTCCACGGCTCCGGCTGCTGACGCCGGCCGTGAAGCGGACCAGAGGGCCGGGGCGGGACCCCGATGAAGCAACGCCGGTGCCGCGCGTAGCCCGCCACGGAAAGCCGACCTGGCTCCGGCAGGGGCTCTGACGCGCGGCACGCGATGGCCGATCTGGCATCGGCCCCTACGCCGCCGCTCCCCGCAACGCAGGCATCGGCCCCTACGCCGCCGCTCCCCGCAACGCAGGCACCGGCCCCTACACCGCCGCTCCCCGCAACGTGTCGCTGCTGCCGCCTGGGCCTCCCCAGGCGGCAGGCGATTCCACGGACGTGGCCGCGGCGCATCGCCACGATACCCACGCTCGCCCGCACGCCACCTCAAGGCGCCCTGTCTCGCCCGCACCGCAGCCGACGTGGCCTCGCGCGCTCACGCGCTCGTTGACCCCCGCCGCGCACGGCCTCGGACACTCCGCGACGGCCGCGCCGCCGGCGAGGCGCGCGAATGCGCGACAGGAGCGCAGCCCGCTGCGCGGTGGGCCGGCCGCCATGGTGGCGAGTTCGTCATCACCCACATGGCGCGCTCGGCCGGTGGGCGACACGCGCCCCGCGCGGGGGCCGTCCCGCCGGTGTTCGCGTCGAGATATCGGAAGACCAACGACTGCAAAGATCCAGAGATTGCCGTTCGCGCGTCGCGCGGCCGGAGGTGGGATATTGAAGCGGCAGTGTCTGCACACGTGGGCTGAGGCACACAACCTGCTCTTCGATGAGCTCAAGATGGTTCGGGGCTTCGGGCCATCTTGGGACATTGAGGAGGACAACATGATCTCGATTCAGAGCAAGGTGCTGGGACTCGCGGTGGTGGTGGCTGCGCTGGGCACGGGGTGCGCCGTCGACGCGGCGGACGCAGATCTCGAGCAGGCGGGCCTTGACGAGGTCGAGGCGCTCGACTCGACCGCCGCTGCCCTCGAGGAGAGCGCGGAGGAGGAGCGGGGCGGGTACCAGGCCCAGGCGCCGAGCAAGGACCTGTACGGGCCGAGCAAGGGCGGGCCGTCCAAGAAGGGGATGCTCGGGCCCCAGGGGCCCGTCGGTCAGCTCGGCCAGGGGCCCGTCGGTCAGCTCGGCAAGGCGCCCATCGGTCAGGTCGGCCAAGCGCCGATCGGTCAGCTCAGCCAGGTGGGGTCTGCGCAGGCGGGCTTGCAGGATCTGGTCGGCGGCGCGCAGGGCCAGAGCGGCCGCGATGGCGCTCGGAACTTCGGCTGCTTCCCCGGCCTCGGCTTCGGCGGCGGCCTCGGCGGCCTCGGCTTCGGCGGCCTCGGCGGCTTCGGCGGCGGCTTCGGCGGCTTCCCGATCGTCAGCAACAACAACAACAACAACATCGCCATCGCGCAGATCCTGGATGAGATGTTCAGGTTCATGGACGACCGTCGCAACGACCATCATCACCACCACTGCCACGGCCACCAGTAGGATCGCCACGATGCGCTCTCGGGTCCCTGTCGGTTCCGCCGGGGAGACCGGCTCCACGGCTCCGGCTGCTGACGCCGGCCGTGAAGCGGACCAGAGGGCCGGGGCGGGGCCCCGATGAAACAACGCCGGTGCCGCGCGTAGCCCGCCACGGAAAGCCGACCTGGCTCCGGCAGGGGCTCTGACGCGCGGCACGCGATGGCCGATCAGGCATCGGCCCCCACACCGCCGCTCCCCGCAACGTGTCGCTGTTGCCGCCTGGGCCTCCCCAGGCGGCAGGCGATTGCACGGACGTGACCGCGGCGCATCGCCACGATACCCACGCTCGCCCGCACGGCGCCTCAAGGCGCCCTGTCGCGCCCGCGCCGCAGCCGGCGTGGCCTCGCGCGCTCGCGCGCTCGTTGACCCCCGCTGCGCAGGGCCTCGCACACGCCGCCACCACGGATGCCAGGCGCCCAGCAGCGCTCGCAGTCCAGGGCGCACGCCGCGACGCGGATCGCGGGATCGTCCGGGTGGAACGACCGGCCGACCGAGCGCCGGCGCCCTGTCTCCCGCCATTCCTTCATGGCCCGACATGGAGTCGTGACAGTTCCCTGACAATCGTGAACTGGCGGGTGTGTCACCTTGTTCGAATGCTCCATACGGTGGCAATCTCAGATATCCATCTTTGTGAGCTCGAGCCGGGTGACGGTCTGTGGATGCGCTACCGTCAGGCTCCTTACTCCCCCGACAGCGAGGTCGCGGCGATGCTGGACGCGCTCCGGGACGAGATGGCGCAGGGCACCGCGCGCGGCGCGGGGCGCCATGAGCTCACGCTGGTGCTCAACGGGGATGTGTTCGACTTCGACGCGCCGCGCGTGATCGACCAGAAGAGCGTCTTTCACGACCTCCCCCGCAGCGCCGAGCACGCGGTCCCCGCCATGCGCGCGATCCTCGCGGATCACCCGGTGTTCATCGAGGCGCTCGGCCGGGTCGTCGCGGACGGCCACACCGTCGTGTTCATCTCCGGCAACCATGACGTTCAGCTCACGCTGCCCGAGGTGCGCGATCTGATCCGGGCCCGCGTTGTCGACGCGGCGCTCGCCGCTCAGGGCGAGGCGCCGCGTTCCGACGAGGCGCACGAGGCGCACGAGGCGCACGAGGCGCACGCGGCGCACGCGCGCGCATCGCTGGGCGCGCGCGTCGTGTTCCGCGCCTGGTTCCACAAGACGCCGGACGGCATCATCGTGGAGCACGGCAACCAGTACGACGCGTATTGCAGCTACCGCTACCCGATGGTCCCGTTCGGGCGGAAGCCGGGCGAGATCCAGCCGACCATGGGCTCGCTCGTGTGCCGGCTGCTGGTCTCGCGGATGGGCTACTTCAACCCGCACGTGGACAGCTCGTTCATGCTGTCCGCGTTCGGCTACCTCGCGCACTGGGCGCGCTACTACATGTTCTCGCGCCGATCGCTCGCGGTCGCCTGGGCCCTCGGCGCGCTCCGCACGGTGGTCGAGCTCGTGCGCCGGCGCGAGCCCGAGCGGCGCGCCCGGCTGCGCGAGAGCCTCGCCGCCGCCGCGCAGGAGACGGGCGCCCCGCTCCGCGCCGTGGCCCGCCACGCCCGCCTGTTCGCGCCCCCGGCCGAGGACCGGCTCGGGCTCGTCGCGCGCGAGCTCTGGCTCGACCGGGCGATCCTGGGGCTGCTCGCCGTCGCGGTGGCGCTCGTGTGGGTGCTGCTCGCGCCGGGCTGGCTCGCACCGGCGGCGCTCGTCGGGCCGGCCGGGCTCGTCGTCTACGAGCGCCTCGTGCCGAAGCTCCCGCTCGACGCGACCTGGCAGCGGGTCAGCCGCGCCGCGCGCCAGGTCGCCCGGGCCCACCGCGCCAGGGCGGTCGTCTTCGGCCACACCCACACGCCCGAGGGCGTCTGGGAGGGCGGGCTGTTCTTCGGGAACACCGGCTCGTGGTCCGCCGCCTTCCAGGACGTCGCGTGCACCAAGCCCGTCTTCGCCGCGCGCCCGCTGGTCTGGCTGAAATCCGACCCGCGCGCGGGCAAGGCCGCCCGCCTCTCGGGCGGGCTCGTGACATGGAAGAGCGGCCGGTTCGAGGCCCTCGCGGCGAGCGTCCCGCCGCCGGCCGGGCAGCGCAGCGAGCCGCTCGCGCCGCTCCCGCCGCACGCGACCGCCGCGCTTCGCACGTGACGGTCGGCGTACGCGTGCCCGTTTTTCGTGACGATACGTGACGAGCCCGCGCGCGGGCGCCCTCCGCGCGCCCTCCGCGCGAATGGCGCCCTTCCCGACTTGCGCGAGGCGTCCGGTCGCTGGATGCTGCCCGGGTATCCCCACGTACCGCCGACGAGGAAGCTCCGTGAACCCCCCGCTCCGCATCGAAGCCGCCGGTGACAGCCACGTTGGCCGCCAGCGCGAGCACAACGAGGACAGCTTTGCTGTCGACCTGGACCTGGGCCTCTTCATCGTCGCGGACGGCATCGGCGGCGCCGCCGGCGGGGAGATCGCGTCGCGGATGGCGGTCGATATCGTCCAGTCGTTCTGCAAGGACAGCGAGACCGAGATCACCCAGCCGACCGGCTACGACGAGCTGACGGCGCCCCTCGAGCTGCGCCTGGTCTCGTCGATCTGGCGCGCCAACGAGCGCATCTTCGAGGTGGGGCAGCGCGACCCGCGCTTCTACGGCATGGGGACCACGTTCGCGGGCGTCTACGCCGACGCGACCTCGGCGTGCATCGCGCACGTCGGCGACAGCCGGGTGTACCGGTACCGCCAGCGCCGGCTCGAGCGGCTCACCGAGGACCACTCGCTCTGGAACGAGCACCTGCACAGCGGCGAGCAGCTCCCCGACGACGTGGACCCGCTGCTCGCCCGCAACGTCGTGACGCGCGCGCTCGGGATGGGAAAGACGGTGGACGTCGCGACGCGCCTCGAGCAGCCCGAGGCCGGAGATCTCCTGCTGATCTGCTCGGACGGCCTCTCGGGTCCGGTCCCCGAGCCGCAGATCGCCGAGGCGCTCGCGCAGGGCGACGACCTCGCCGCGACGGCGCGCTCGCTGATCGACCTCGCCAACCTGCACGGCGGCCCCGACAACGTGACCTGCGTGCTCGTCCGGTGGACCCCCGCCGCCTGACGCGGCCGCCGCCCCCGACCGCCTCGCCCGACAGACGCCCGATCGCCTAAGGAAGGGCGTCGATGCCGAGGAGATCTGCGGATCGGGTCATGTCGTAGGCGAGGGTGCCCGGGGTGGCGTCGTCGCTCTCGTGTTCCACGAGCGAGAACAGCCTCCCGAACGGCGTCGCGAGCTGCTCCTCGGTCGGCGCCTGCTCGCTCCACCCCTCGGGCAGCGGCGGCAGCGCGTCGCCCTCGACGGCGTCGTACGCGCTCGACAGCCGGTCGAAGCCGGCGAGGACCGCCTCGTCGACCTCCGCGCCCTCGGCGCCCTTGCTGAGGACCCACGGCTGGAAGGCCTGGTAGGTCCGCTCGCCGGCCGCGACGTTCGCGCGCATGTCGGCCAGCGTGTACTGGGCATAGCGCGACTCCTCCTCTCCGGTCGCCGCCTTGCTGGTCTTCTCGACCTGCTCGAGGATGGAGTTGATCACCCCGCGGTACGCGGACGGCGCGTCGAGCGCGAGGCTCTTGAAGTCGGCCCGCATCGTCTCGGCGTCGGCCACGAGGCGCGCGCAGAGCTCGTCCTTGAACGCGGCGGCCTCGGCCTCGGTCGCGGGGAAGGCGGCGGCCTCGTAGTTCGTGAGCGCCGACTCGAAGGCGAGGACGGGCTCCGGGATCTGGTCCGCCCAGAGGATGCGCTCGACGGCATGCACGCCGGTCACCCCCTCGTCGTCGAAGAGGTCGTCGTCGGCCGTCACCTCGATGAACGCGTCGTAGCGGGCGTCGGTCGAGTAGTCGAAATCCGGGAAGATGACCGCGATGGCGCCCTCGACGCGCTCGTACGACTGCCGCGCCTTTTTCCACGCGGCCTTCATCGCGTCGACGGCCTCCTCGTCGGTCGTCGCGCTCCACCCGTCCTCGTCCGGCTCGGGCGCGGCCGCCTGGAGCTCGGCCGTGGCGGCGGCGAACGCATCGAGGTTGTCCTGGATGAAGAGCTTCACGTCTTGCACGGCGTTCTGCTCGTACTTCGCGTCGGTGAGCAGCGTCTCGTTGTCGCTCCCGCACGCGGGGAGCGAGAGGGCGGCGGCGGCGATGGCCAGACCGGACCGCAGGCGGAGAGAGATTCGCATGGATGTCCGAGCTCCTTGTCGCGCCTCGCCGGGGCGAGCGCGCGCGGTGGATCTTCGCGATCGCGCGGCTCGCGATCAGAGCGAGCGCACGAAGTCGATGAGCGCCTCGCGATCCTCGCGGGAGAGGGCGCGGAACGCGGCGACCGAGTCGGCGGCCTCCGACCCCGGGCCGTCGTGGAGCAGGATCGCCTGCTCGATGGTCCGGGCCCGGCCGTCGTGGAGGTACGAGGTGCTGTGGCGCATGCCGATGAGCGGCGCCGTCCGCCAGGCGGCGGAGCTCGCGGACTCGTCGGCGAGGCCGTCGGCGAGGTCGGGGCCGAGGTCGTGCAGCAGGAAGTCGGTGTAGACGGGCGCGTCGATGTCCGCGAGCTGCGCGATCGGGTAGTCGGCGCGCGTCCGCAGCGAGGGGACGTGGCAGGCGGCGCACTCGGCCTCGGCGAACAGCGCCTCGCCGCGCGCGTCGGCGGGCGCGCGCCTCGGGATCTCGAGCAGGCGCATGTAGTCGGCCACCGCGTTCACCGTGTCGACGTCCACGTCCTCGCCCGGCTTGGCGTCGTCCGTGAGCCCGTCGGGGTTCGGCAGCTCGTGGGGGCGGAGCGGCGAGGTGATGCCCATGTCGCCCTGGTACGCGTCGGCCGTGAAGTCGTCGAGCGTGGCGACCCGCGCCTTGAACCCGAAGCGGCCGATGAGGTTCTCGTCGCCCTCGGCGAAGGTGTGGAACGCCTCGTCCGCGTTCTTCTTCGAGTGGAACACCACGCGGTTGATGCGCCCGCGGATGGCGTCGCCGCGCGCGGCCTGCTCGGCCGCGACCCGCTCGATCTCGGCGTCGTCGACCGCCTCCATGTACCCGCGCCCGAACACCGGCGGACCGAGGCGCTGCGAGAGCTTGAGGGTCAGCGTGCCCTCGGGCTGCGAGAGGATCGTCGCCCCGCCGACGCCGTACGGCCGCATCGTGTTGCCGTAGGGGAGCCCCGCCTGGTCCGTCGCCGGCGTCACGCCGTCGGCCTCGACGAGCACCATCTTCTGGACGGCGCCCGGGCCCCGCGCGGCCCCCTCGTGGCACCCGGCGCACGACGTGCGGATGTAGAGCGGCCCGAGCCCGTCGCGCTCGCGAAAGACGAAGTCGAAGAGCCTGTCGCCGTCCTTGAACCGGGCCACCTGCTCCGCGGAAGCGCCGCGCAACGGGATGTCGCTGAGGTCGTCGCTGATGATCTGGATGCCCGCCAGCGGATCGGGCTCGTCGTCTCCGGACTCCGCCCCGCAGCCGACGTTGGAGAGCAACGGAAGTGCGAGAAACAGCGCAAATCGCGACATGTCTCCGACGCATACCGAAACCGTAAGTGAAAGTCAATGTCAACAAGAGCCCCTCGCGTTCCGCCGGGGCGCCGGCGCGGGCCCGCGGGGGTCCGGGGTCGCCGCGAAGCGCGGCCGAGGCTCGGGCGTTACACTGTGGGGAGCCGTCGGGGACAGGGCTCACGCTGGAGGACAGCGGATGACGCAGCGAGATGACGAGCGGCGCGCGGCCTCGAGGGCCCTCCAGCACGGGCTGCGGGAGCTCGCTCGGAACGAGGAGCGCCGCGCTGCTCACCAGGCGCTCGGCGCCGGGTGGCTCCGGTACATGGGCCCTGGCCATGGCAACGACGTCTGCTCGATGTGCGGCGTCGTTCTCGATCGGGGCACGGCGTACATGCACTGCGCGCGATGCCTGGCGACGCGCGGAATCCACGAGACAACGCTGCTCCGCGCCTGCGCGGAGGCGATGGCCGAGGAATGGCCGCTCCGGGACCGCCCGCTGGACGGACGGCGCTGGGCGCACGCGCTGATCGCGTTCTGGCGGAACCACGTCGATCCGATGGAATCGAGGGCCGTCCCGTACCGGAACAGCACCCTCGAGTCGGCCTTTTACTACATGAAGCGGCGCCTCTCCGAGGCGGACGTCGCGGAGATCTGGACGGTGCCTGACGAGAGCCAGCGCGGGCTCGATCCGGCGATGGTGGTGCGCGCGCGGGGCGATACGCTGGCGATCGGCGTCGCCACGCAGCGGCGCATCGCGACGGCCGAGGATGGCGCGCGCGGCGCGCACGTGGACCTCTTCGACGAGTTCCTCTTCCTCGCGGGCGAGCGGGAGGGCTTCCTCGTGGTCGAGAAGCTGAGCCGGCGCGCGCGGCGCGAGACGCCCATCAAGGAGATCGCGGTGACCACCGCGGCCGGACGGCGCGTGACGCAGCTCCGCTGCATGCAGGAAGACCGGAGCTGGCCCACGGCGCCGGGGCCGGAGTAGGCGCCGTCGGACGGGCGGCTGCGCCGCGCTATTGCCCGAGTTCCTCCTCGATATCGTAGATCTCGGCCGTCACGCCGTCCGCGCCGTTGTACGCGGCCCTGCCCCCGCGCCCTCCGACGCCGGCCTCGCCGAGCGAGACGGTCGTGTTCTTGAGGTCGGGCACCCTGACCGCGAACGCCACGGCGATCGAGTGGCCACCGAGCCCGCCGCCGCCATCGCCGCCGTTGCCACCCCTGCCGCCGTGGCCCCCCGCGCAGGCGGAGTTCAGCTCGCTGGCCTTGCCCAGGATGCCGCCCGACCCGCCCGGTCCGCCCTCGCCCCCCTCCTGGCCCTTGCCCCCGTCTCCGCCGTCGCCGCCGCGGCCGGTCTTCAGCACCACGTCGTCGAAGTGCGCCGTCGCGCTGCCCGCGAACACGGCGATGCTCGCCCCGCCGGCGCCTCCGCCGATGCCGCCGAGCCCGCCGCAGCCGCCCGCGCCCCCCGAGCCGCCGCCCGCGCCGCCCGCCGAGTTCGCGAAGGGGCACATCAGCGCGCCCATCCCGCCCTTCCCGCCGCCGCCGCCGCCGCCGCCCTGCCCAGGCTTCCCGGGCGCGCCGTTGCCGGCGAGAGGGCCCGTATAGCCCTCCAGGAACAGCCAGCCGAAGCCGGTCGCCCCCACGCCCGCGGCGCCGTTCGCCCCGTCCTCGCCGTCCTCGCCGGCCGTGCAGCGGCTCGACGCGGCCTCGCCCCTCCCGCCGTTCATCGACTCGCCCGGCACCCCGTTGGTCCCGTCAGCGCCTGACGCGATCCCGCCCGTTCCGCCGGTGCCGCCGCGAGAGTCGTCGGAGCGATCGTCGGGCGTCCCGCAGGTGTTGCTCACCGGGGTGCCGCCGAGCACCGTCGCCGACGTGCACGCGGCGTTGCCGAAGTTGCCGGATTTCCCCGACTCGGCAGCGTTGTTCTCGAACGTATCCCCTGGAGCCCCGGGCGCCCCGTCGCCTGCCTCGATCGTGCTCCGCCGGATGTAGAGCGGGATGCCCGAGGTGTTCATCGCGATCGACGAGCGGCCAGCCAGCTCCGTGTGGCTCGGCAGGATCGAGCGCGCGATGACGTGCAGGTCCTCGAGCACGACGACGCCGTTGCCGCCGTGGAACGAGAGCGGCGTCTCGCCCTCGGGCGCGGTGATCGTGGTCTTCTCCGCTTCGCCGATCCAGCGCCAGTTGTCGTTGCAATGGAGGCCGCCGTAGATCTCGATTCCTCCGGGCACGAGCAGCGTCTCCTCGAACTCCTGGGCGCAGAGATAGACGCGCTTTCCCTGGTGCCAGGCGAGCTCCAGCGCCTTGGCGATCGTCTCGAGCGGCGCGCTCGGGATCCCGGCGTTGCCGTCGTCGCCGGTCCTCGCGACCCAGACCCCGCACGCCGGGTCGACCCCCTCTATGTTCTTGCTCGGGACACAGGCCTCGTTGGGAAACTTATCTTCGGTGTACCCCCCCAGGGTGCCGTTCCCCATCTCGTCCGCCGCGCAACCGCTCGTCGCCGCTGTCGCAACAGCAATGAACCCTACCAATACCACCGCGTCGTGTTTGAATTGAAATCCCATACTATTCTTATTCCGGCCGACGCGGCGCGTTTTCCAGCCAAAGCGACGTACCCAATCGACATGCCGTGTCCTGCGCGATCTGGCCTTATTCCGGCCGACGCGGCGCGTTTTCCAGCCAAAGTGACGTGCTGTGTTCCCGGTGACCCGACTCGCCGCGCGACGGACGCGCCCACCGCGGGACACCGCCTCACGCGCGTACGCGTGCGCGCGTGAGGCGTACGCGCGTGAGCGCGCATGCACGCATCGAGCTACGGCGGCGGCGCGCCCGGGCGGGGGCGCGCCGGACGAGTTGCCCGTCGCCGGGGCTTTCGTGAGAACATGGCCCCATGAGCGCGAAGGCGATGAGCGCGAGCGTGAGGGACCTCGTGCGCGAGCTGCTCGAGGGCGGCGGCGGAGAGCCGATCGAGGGCGGCCGCTTCCTCCCGCTCGTGACGCTCGAGTCGGGCGCGCGGATCGGGCTCGACAGCGCGGCGGCCTGGGTCTTCGCGCCCGAAGGCGGCGGGCCGGCTCAGGCCTTCGCGCCCGACCGCGGCGGGCCGATCGTCTTCGAGGTGCTGGAGTCGAAGCGGGACGACTTCGACGCGAGCATCGAGGAGGCCGCCCGGGCCGCGGGCCTGCCGCCCGAGGAGGTCGCCTTCTCGTTCCCCGCGGCCGACGTCGTCCGGGCGGTGCTCGCGAGGGGCCTGCCGAGCATGACGCGGCTCGCGCTCTCGTGGCTCCGGCTGACGGAGGCGCGCGCGCTCCGCGCCGAGATCATGGCCGTGTCGCGCGACCCGACCATGCCGGTGCCCCTCCGGGACCTGGCCGAGCGGCTCACCGTCCCGGAGTGAGCCCGCGCGCCGCGGCCCCGCCCGGAGGCGAGGCCCGCGGGAGGGCGCGGCGTGCGCGGGGAGGGGACGGGGGCGGGCGATCAGACGGTCGCGAACGCGTCGACCGGGATGTCGAGCGCGGACGAGTCCTCGCGGCCGAGGAGCTCGGCGGAGAACTTCGCGTGCGGCAGCACGTTGGCCGCGAAGTAGAGGGCCGCGTGCTTCTTGCCCTCGTAGAACGCGCGGTCCTTCGCGCCCGCGTCGCCGGCCGGGAGGCCCTCCAGCGCCTTGAGCGCGATGGCCGCGCCGTCGAGCAGGAGCCAGCCGATCGCGAGCTCGCTCATCATCTCGAGGAAGCGGTTCGCGGCGAGCGGCACCATGGGCATCTTCCCCATCTGGAACCACGAGAGCAGCCGCATGGCGGTGCCCGCGACGGCCTCGTGCGCCTCGCGGAGCTCCTTCACGCTCGAGGCGAGGACGGGGTGCTTCTCGTGCGCCTTCACGAACTCGGCCACGTCGTTCAGGAAGGCCTGCAGGTTGGCGCCGCCGGCCTGGCCGAGCTTGCGCCCGACGAGGTCCATCGCCTGGATGTGGTTCGTGCCCTCGTAGATCGAGAAGACCTTCGCGTCGCGGCAGTACTGCTCGACCGGGTAGTCCTTCGTGTACCCGGCGCCGCCGAAGGTCTGGATCGCCGTCTCGCAGACGCGGAACGCCTGGTCGGACGAGTAGGCCTTCACGAGCGGCACGAGCAGGTCGACCTGGCCCTGGTTGTAGGCGGCCGCGCGGTCGTCCTTGCCCTGGTAGACGGCGACCGCGTCCTGGTGGCGCGCGAGCTTGATGATGAGCGCGCGGATGCCCTCCACGCGGCTCTTCATGTCGAGCAGCATCCGCCGCACGTCCGGGTGGTCGACGATCGGCACGCGCGGCGCGGTCGCGTCCTTCCACTGGAGGATCGACGAGCCCTGCTTGCGATCCTTCGCGTAGTCGAGCGCGTTCAGGTACGCCGAGGACGCGACCGACACGCCCTGCAGCCCGACGGAGATGCGCGCGCCGTTCATCATCCGGAACATCTGCGGCATGCCCTGGTGCTCGACGGTGCCGACGAGCTCCCCGAGACAGCCGTCGTTCTCGCCGAAGTTGAGCACGCACGTCGACGACCCGTTGATCCCCATCTTGTGCTCGATGTTGCCGACGAGGACGTCGTTCGGCTCGCCGAGCGCGCCGTCGTCGTTCACCCGGAACTTCGGCACGACGAAGAGGCTGAGCCCCTTCGTGCCGGGGGGCGCGCCCTCGACGCGCGCGAGCACGAGGTGCACCACGTTCTCGGTGAGGTCCTGGTCGCCGCCCGAGATGAAGATCTTCGTGCCGCGGATGAGGTACTTGCCGTCCTTCTGCTTCACCGCGCTCGTGCGCGACGAGCCGACGTCCGAGCCCGCCTGCGGCTCGGTCAGGCACATCGTCCCGCTCCACTGCCCGCCGTACATGCGCTTCAGGAAAATGTCGCGCTGCCGCGGCGTCCCGAAGTGCTCGATCACCTCCGCCGCCCCGTACGTCAGCCCGGGGTACATGTTGAGCGCCGCGTTCGCGCCGCAGAGGAACTCCTCGACCACCGTGTAGAGCGTGAACGGGCCGCCCTGCCCGTCGTACGTCGGCGAGACCGAGACCGACTTCCACCCGGCCTCGTACAGCTTGTCCCACGCGTCCTTGAACCCCGGCGGGGTCTTTACCTGCCCCGCCTCGATCCGACAGCCGACCCGATCGCCGACCGCGTTGAGCGGGCCGAAGACCTCGCACGCGAACTTGTAGGCCTCGTCGACCACCATCGAGACCTCGTCGCGCCCCCACGCGTCGTACGGCGCGCTGCCCAGCAGCTCGTCCAGACGGAACTGCTCGAACAGGAGGAAGCGGATCTCGCGGAGGTCAGCCTTGTAGCGGTTCTGGTGGGTTTGGGCATTGGACATGGGAGACCTCCTCGTCGCCGCGGCGCCAGGCGCTGGCAGCCGGGTCTCCTCCCGGTCTTCCGCGCAGCCGCGGCATAGTTCTTCATTCGCGTAGCATGCCGCCGCGTCGCGTCAACATGCGTCCGCGACGCGGCGGTTATCCCGTGGAGATCCGGGGAGATCGGGGCGTTCCCCGGGGGGCTCGGGGCGCCCCCGCGCCGGGCGCGACGGCGGTGGATCTGCCGCGCGGCGCGGCGTAGGCTCCGTCGCCATCGAACCATGTCCGACCCGGCTTACATCACGCCCAGCGGGGCCAGGAAGCTGTCCGAGGAGCTCGCGCGGCTCCGCTCCGTCGAGCGGCCGCGCATCGTCCAGGAGGTCGCCGACGCGGCGGCGCAGGGCGACCGGTCCGAGAACGCCGAGTACATCTACGGCAAGAAGAAGCTGCGCGAGATCGACCGGCGGATGCACTTCCTGACCAAGCGGCTGGAGAAGGCCGTCGTGGTCGATCCGTCCGAGCAGCGCGGCGACAAGGTCTTCTTCGGCGCGACGGTCGAGATCGAGGACGAGGACGGCGCGCGCCACACCTACCAGATCGTGGGCGAGGACGAGATCGACAGCGCGGCCGGGCGCATCAGCTGGCGCTCGCCGGTCGGTCGGTCGCTCCTCGGCAAGCGCGCGGGCGACGTGATCACGGTCCGCCGGCCGGCGGGCGAGGCGGAGATGGAGATCATCTCGGTGCGGTACGGCTGAGCGCCGCGCGGGCGCAGAGGCCGCGGGAGGAGACAGAGTCGGCATGAGGATCTTGCACACGATGCTGCGGGTCGGCGATCTCGAGCGCTCGATCGGCTTCTACAGGGACGTGCTCGGGATGCAGCTCCTGTCGCGGCAGGACTACCCCGAGGGCAAATTCACGCTGTGCTTCCTCGGCTTCGGGAAGAACCCGGAGCACGCGGAGCTCGAGCTCACGCACAACTGGGGCGTCGAGAAATACGAGCTCGGCACGGCGTACGGCCACATCGCGCTCGGCGTGGACGACATCCACGGGGCCTGCGACCGCATCCGCGCCGCGGGCGGGAAGATCACGCGCGAGCCGGGCCCGATGAAGCACGGCAAGACGGTGATCGCGTTCGTCGAGGATCCGGACGGCTACAAGGTCGAGCTCATCGAGGAGTCGAGCCGGAACCGGTGACCCGAGGGCGCGGAGGTGACGGAGGGCTGGACGGCCGCTCCGTCTCCTCCGCGCCTTGCTTCACCGCGTCGCGCGGCGCTGCGACGCGCGCGAGGGTCAGGCGTTGGCGACGGGCTCCGCGTCGTTCGCCGGCTCGGCCGACGAGAGCGCGCCGTCGGCGGCCGCCGAACCCTCCTCGTCGGCGGACAGCTTCGCCGGTGCCTCGGAGGACGCGCCGGCCGCGGCCGCGGCGGCGGCCTTCTCGGCGTTCGGGCGGCGGCCGCGCGGCTTCTGCAGGAGCGACGGGGCCAGGTCACCGTCGCCGCCCTCGTGCCAGCGCAGGTAGGCGACGGCGCGGCGGCACTCCTCGTAGGCCTTGGCGACCAGCGAGATCGCGCGGGCGCGGCGATCGGCGGCGTCGGTGATCTTCGGCGCCGCGGACGAGCCCTTGCCGGGCCTCGCCGCGAGCGCGGCGAGCAGGCGCACGCCGAGGTCCGCGGCGCGCTCGAGCTCCGCGTCCTCGACCGCGGTCTTCGCGCGGACCTTGTCCCAGGAGCCGCGGAAGAGCTCGGCGAGGGCGATGAGATCGCTCGCGAGATCCGTGTGGCCCTTGCCCTTGCGGATGTCGGCGACGCGCTGCTTGTCGAGCAGGTTCCGGTAGGCGAGGGCCTCGGCCGCGACGAGGAGCCCCTCGCGCAGCGTGCCCGCCTCCTCGGTGAGCTTCTTCGCGTCGAGTTCGGTCGCGGGCGTGCTGTAGAGCAGGTCGGCGTACCAGGCCGCGAGGGCGTAGTCCTCGAGCTCATCCAGCATGTCGATCGGGTGGTTCGGGAGATCGCGGACGATCTCGTCGCGGAGCTCGCGCAGGTGGGGCAGGGCGGAGAGCACGGAGCTCACGGCCCTGGGGACCTCGACGTAGACGGTCACGAGGTCCTCGGGGCCGAGCTCGAGGAGCTTCGGCTCAACGCGGCCGTACGCCGCGAGCGCGGCGGCCGGCGAGGAAGGGAGAACGGGAGCAGGTGCTGCTTTCGGGGGTCGCGCCATACATGTGTCTCCAGCGGAGGGCGCGCACACTGCCAGACGGAAGCGCGAAGGGAAAGGGGTGCGTGCGACGACGGTCCACGAGCCTCCCCGCCCGGCACCGCCGCGCCTCATCCGCGCCGCCCTGCGCGCCCTGCGCGGCATGGCGGCGCCGGTGAACGGAATGGCGGCGCGCCGCTGCACGGCATCGTTGCCGTGTAGCGGCGAGGAGGAGGTAAAGTCGCGCGCGGAGGAATCATGTACGCGATTGCGATCATTCGTTACCGGCGGCCGCTCGACGAGGTGCTGAAGGTCGTCGACGAGCACCGCGCCTACCTGAAGCGGCTCCTCGAGCAGGGCACGCTGCTCGCGTCAGGGCCGTTCGATCCCCGCCACGGCGGCGCGCTCCTGCTCCGGGTGCCGGACGAGGCCGTCGCGGCGACGCTGGATCAGATCCGGGACGCCGACCCCTTCATCCAGAAGGGGGTGGCGCAGTACGAGCTCCTGCCGTGGGCGCCGGTGCTCGGCAAGGAGGAGCTCGACAAGGTCTTCTCCCGGCCGGCATGAGGGGGATCGCCGGCGCGGCGATCCCGATCCCGTCACGCCGGCCGCCTTCGAGGCGCCGCTACGGCGCGCCGAACGCGAGCACGCCGGCGTCGTCCGTTGTGTGGGCCCTGCCCGGCGTGACGCGGACCTCCAGGCTCGCGCCCCGGGCGGTGACGACGACGTCGTAGCCGGCCCTCGGCTGCAGGCCGGTGATCACGTGCCGGCGCGTCGCGGCGGGCACCCGATAGGACAGCGGCGCCAGGCTGGCCTGCTGGCCCGAGCTCGGCTGCAGCGTCGAGCGGAAGAGGACGGCCCTGCCGGCCACCAGCGCGCCCTCGAAGCCGGCGCCCTGGCCGCCCTCGATCCGCACGGCCGCGTCCATCGTCGCGCCGGCGTCCGCGCCTTGCAGCACGTGGAGGAAGCGGACGTCCGCGGGGCCGGCGGGGTCCTCGACGACGAGGCGGTGGGTCGTCGGCTCCATCTGCGCCCGGTCGTCGACGTCCTCGACCGGCGCGGCCTTCATGGTGGCGCTCCGCGGCAAGAGGCTCTGGACGAACAGCGTCTGCCCTCGCGGGGTGACGACGCTGGCGGTCCGGCCCGCGATCTGCGGCGCCGCGGTCGTCATCAGGTTGAACCGCTTGAACCGGCCGGCGGTGCGCGACGCGGCCCGGTCGTAGATGACGACGTGATCGGGCTCCAGCCACACGATCGACCGGCTCGCGTGGACGATGTCGCGCGCGACGTCCGCGGGCACCCAGGCGTTCTGGCGGGTGTTGTAGAGCTCCGTCGCGATCCCCTCCGCGAACACGTACCCCGCGCCCCGGCTCATGCGCGCGGTCGGATCGCCGGCGGCGCGCCCCTCGCGCCACTGGCCGCCTCGCGCGACGATCTCCTTCTCGTACCAGCGAATCTGCGATGGCTTGTCGTTCTGTAGCGACAGCGTGTTGTGGTAATCGACCGTGGCCCCGATGAGGTTGTTCGAGTAGCTCGTGTGCTCCTTGGTCAGCCACTCTCCCTTCCGGTAGAGCTCGAACTGATTGCAGTCGCCGAGCTGGTGATTGATGGTGGCCCAGCCGCACCGCCAGGTGAACCACGTCGCGCTCTTCGTCCAGTCTGTGCGCGCGAGGACGGCGCCGCGGCCCGGCGCCCGCTCGAAGAAGGCGGTGGGCATCGCGGGGCGAGGGTCCTGCGGGAGCGGCGCGGCCGGGTCGAAGAGCATGAAGCTCAGGATGGCGCGGCTCGGGGTGGGCGAGCCCCAGACCTTCGACGTGCGCGCGTAGAGCTGGGGCGCGCCGCCCTCGAACGCGTTGGCCACGATCCAGCGCGACCGCTGGAGTCGCGCGGTGTTGCCCGTGAGCTGGTCATAGACGCCGAGCGAGCCGAACACCTCGGTGAAGCGCGGCTCGACCCAGAGGCGCAGGGTGTCGCCGTAGTTCGCCGCCTCGTAGACAGGCCCGAGATCGGTCCTCGACGGGTACGTTGTCGGGGCCGGCGCGATCGAGTGAAGGAACCCGTCCGTGAACCGGTCCCAGTACCCGCTGCCCAGCAGCCCGATCTGCGGTCCTGCGAGGGCGCGCGTGGCGTGACCTGACGTGTGGAGCGCGAGGAGCGCCTGGTGGAGGCTCGCGAGGCCACCGCCGTAGAGGAAGCCCTCCACGGGCAGGCCGCCGCTGGCCACCCCGAGCCCGTCGGGCGGGACGCCGAGGGCCTTGGCCGCGATCTCGGGGGCCTCGAAGACGGAGAAGGCCTGGTAGAGCCACGCGCCGGTCGCGTTCGCGCGGTAGCTGCGCAGCGTGTTGCCGAGCGCCTCCGGCGGGGCGTTCGGATCGAGCGGGCGGTCGTCCGCGTCGTCCAGCGCGAGCGACATCAGCGTGACCTGGCGCAGGTGGCCGAGATAGAAGTTGTTCGCCGCCCACCGGAGCTGGAGCGGATCGCGGAGCAGGGCCCGATCGTTCATGACGCCGATCGGGTGGGGGTGCTCGTTGCCCGCCGTGGCGGCCTTGAGGTTGTCGTCGATCCACCGGAGGAAGACCTGCCGCACCTTGGCCTTGTCGCCGGCGGTGAGGACGGGACGGCCGCCCGCGTCCGTCGCGCCGTAGATCCAGTCCACCGTGAGCGGGAAGCCTTCACCCCACCAGCGCGAGCGATCGCCGGTCGCGAACCCGGCGCCGCGGAACGGCTTCCCGTCGGCGCGCCCCTTGCTCGCCTCCTCGACGGCGTACATCAGCAGGTTGCGCGCCCTGGCGGCGTGCGTCGGGCGCGCCGCGACGTCCGGATCGATGAGCGACATGAAGGCGAAGAACTCCGCATACGCCTCGGTCGGATACTGCACGTAGGCGTTGGTGCCGCCGTCTGGCCAGGTCGGGTTCGGGCGGCCATTCGGGAAGAAGCGGGTCTCGTACGCCGCGATCGCGCCCTGGAGCGCGGGCAGCATGGCCTCCTTGTACATGCGGTTGCGGCTGTCGGCCGCCCAGCCGCGCAGCCTGGGGAGGTGGTCTTTCGTGAGCCAGAGTCGCGGGTGACCGGTGACGGGCGCTGCGTCGGCGCGCGCCGACGCTCCGACAAGGCACAAGGAGAGCACCGCGGTGAGGAGGATGGTTTGAATCGGTCGCATGCCGTCTCTCGTTGTTGCTCGACGCGGACTGCCGCGTCGGCCGACGTGGGTCGTCGCTGATTAGCACGCGTCGTGCCGGGCGCATGCGCCCGCCGCGCGTCACCCGGAAAGCGCCATGCGTCCACGGTAGAGCGCGCCGACGGCGTCGGTTTCCTGCGCGACGCGCTCGACGCGGCGCATAACGCCCGACGGCGCTGGCGCGGCAGCGCGCTGGGCGATGGTGCTTACCGTCGAGATTCGAGCGCAATTCAAGCGCAGTGAACGACGCGGCGCGTCCGTCTCCGCAGACCGGGCGCGCGAAGCGTGTGAAAAGGGCTCTGTCACAAAGGAGGGGAAGACGCGGTTCTGTCACACACCGAAGCGAACGTGCCGCTATACTCGGAGAAGATGGGAGCGCTCCGAAGTATGCTTGCGCCAGCCTTCGCCCCGTTCATCGGCGACCCGCGGATCCTCGGCGAGGGCAACCTCGTGAAAGGCACCCTGATCAGCGCCCGCGCCGTCGCCTTGCGGCAGAACTATGGCGAGCGGGTCGTGGCGGAGCTGAGCCGCCGGGTCTCGCCGCAGGCGGCCCGCTATCTCGATGACCCGCCGATGCCCTCGACCTGGAACGACTTCGGGCCGCTCATCGAGCTCGACTGCGCGCTCCTGAACGGGCTGTTTGCCGGCAGGATGGAGAAGATGCGCCACTTCGGCGCGGACGTCGCCCGGAACGATCTGACGACCGTCTACAAGACGATGGCGGGCTCGCCGTCGCTGCTCTTCAAGCGCTTCGGCCTCGTGTACAGGACATACTTCAAATACGGCGACTTCACCGTGAAGGCGACCAGCGATGTCGCGGGGACGGCCACGCTCGTGGGCGGCGGTCTGCCGCTCTACATGTGCAGCCAGGGGATCTCGGGCTGGATCGAGGCGGGCCTCGCGCTCTCCGGCAGCCGGCGCATCGCGGTCGAGCACACGGCGTGCAGGCACCGCGGGTCGCCGCGGTGCAGCTGGTCGATCGCCTGGGGTTGAGCGCGCGCGCTAGCGCGTCGAGCGGTCCGCGGCGCGGACGCGCCGCTCGCGCCCTGCCCTAGGCCGCGACCCGCCGTGGTTGTCCGAACGCCGCCCGCGCGAGCACCCGCCGCAGCGCCTCGGCGCTCTCCTCCCACGACGGCGGCGCCGCCTCGGCGAACGCGCGCTCGTCCCACGTCCGCGCGAGCGCCTCGCGGATCGCCCGGCCGAGCGCGCCGGCGTCGCGCGGCGGCACGAGCAGGCCGGTGCGGCCGGACTCCACCACATCCGGGATGCCCCCCACGCTCGTGGCCACCACGGGCCGCGCGGCGGCGAGCGCCTCGAGCACCACGTTCGGGGTGCCCTCCGCCCAGCTCGGCAGCGCCAGCAGGTCGGTCGCGGCGAGGTAGCGCGCGACGTCGGCGAGCGGCCGCGCCCCGGCCGCGATGATCCGCCCGCGCACGTCGCGCCCGTCGCTCGCCCGGCGCGCGCGCTCGCGCCGCGCCGACGCCTGCTCGACCGCGCCCCGCTCCGGGCCATCGCCGACGACCACGAGGTGGACCGGCTCCGCCCCCCCGCCGTCCCCGCCGAGCGCCTCGAAGGCGCGCAGCAGCTCGTGGATGCCCTTCTCCCGGCTGACGTGCCCGACGAACGTCACCACGCGCCCGCGCTCCGGGAGCCCGAGCTCGCGCCGGGCGGCGCGCCGGTCGGCCGGGCGGAAGAGGGCGCGGTCGACCCCGTTCCGGACGAGGACCGCGCGCTCCTCCGGGGCGCCGAGCGCCACGAGCGCCTCGACCATCGGCCGGCTCACGCCGATGGAGTACGCCGCGGACCGGAGCGCGCCGCCGACGAGCGGGCGGACCGAGCGCCAGCGGGCAACGACGTTCACGTCCGTGCCGTGGGCCTTCACCGCGTAGGGCAGGCCGAGCATCCGGGCGAGCAGCGCCGCGGCGCAGGCGTCGGGGTAGAGCCACGCGCCCAGCACCACGTCGAACCGCCCGCGCAGCCGCGGCACGTGCGGCAGGAGCCCCGCCAGGTAAAGCGGCGCGTTCACGGGCGCCAGCACGCGGCCCGCCCCCGGGAGGTAGGGCGCGCGCGGGTGGACCACCGGGACGCCGTCGATCTCGTCGCGCGCGGGCACCGCCGTCAGGCGCCCAGGGCGCGTGCGCTCGCCGAGGAGCGACACGCCCGGGTGGTACGGGATCGCCGCGAGCACCTCCACCGCGCAGCGGCGCGACAGCGCCGCGAGCTGCTGCCGCTGGAACGCGCACGACAGCGGCTCGACCCGGTTCGGAAAGATGCGCGTCACCCACAGAACGCGCAGCGGCCTCGGCCTGCGTTCCTCGTCCATGCCCTCACCTCCACACCAGACATTTCCAGTGTGAGAAACATCACTTGGTTCTCGGCCGCCCCCAGCGGGAGAGAGGTGGACTCCGGGGTACGTCCCGCCCCGTGCGCGCACGTCCACGCTTCCCGAGCTGTCGCCGGCATCCGGCCTCGCCCGCGCTGGAGCGTCCCTGGTGCCGCCGCCCGCGCAGCGTTCGAGAGCTACCGGCGGCATGCCAAGGTCGTATTTGTGATGTTGCAAACATCATCGAGCGTGGGAGGCTCCGGGTGCCGGGCGCGCTGCCGGGGAGGGGAGGGCGACGCAGCGGGTCGCTCCGTTCCACGGGCCCTGCCGCTCGGCAGAGGGGGGCGCGTGTTCTGGTTCGTCTTGCCGATGTGGGACTCCGACGTGACGGCGCGAGCGGCGGTGGAGCAGAGCGTGGCGTCCAACGTCGGGGACGTGGGCACGGGCGCGCTGATGGCGGGTGTCCAGGGATCGGTCGAGGGCTCGCTTCGAGGCGCCGTGTCGCGCTATGGATTCGGCCTCGACGGGAGCTACGAGCGGGTCTTTCAGATCTCGCTCGACTCGGCCCGAGCCGCGCCGTCCGACAGCGCCTCGGCGCGGCTCGGCGGGGGAGCGGGCTGGGCGATATCGCCGGTCGCGGATCTCTCGATGGCCGCGGCTGGCTACCTCGCGACGCGGCTCGGCGTGCGCGCTGACGACGCGCTCGCCGCGCGCGATCCGTTCCTGTTCGGCAATCGCCTGCAATACACGCTCTCCGGCGGACCGGCCCTGGCCATCACCACATCGCGGCGCGCCGCGGTGCGCGTCGGGGCCGGATACGAGCAGGCGGGCGCGCTGTCGGCCGACGACCCAGCCGCGGTCGGGGTCGACGCGCACACGGGGCGCGCCGAGGCGAGCACCTCGATCGACGTCGGCCCGCTCGACACGCTGACACCCGAGCTCCGGTACGAGGTCACGCAGTATTACCATGCGCTGCTCGACACCGAGCTCACCCGCGGCGCGGCGCGCGTCCACGCGGGCGAGGCGCTCCTCGCCGAGTCCCACGAGCTCACGCGGAACCTCTCGACGCGCGTCTCCGGCGGCGTCACCGTCGCGAGCCCGCCGCCCGTGCTGGCGTCGCGCGACGCGGTGATCGCGCCCACGGCGCGAGCCGGGCTCACCTACGTGGCCGAGCGTTACCGGCTGACAGCGGGGTATGCCTACGCGTACACGTCGCTCGGGCCGAGGATCGGATTCGGGCACGAGCACGAGGCGTCCGTCGAAGCGAGCTTCCGGCCCGTTCGGGGGGGCGCGACCCGCGACCTCGTCGTCACCGGCGTCGCCCGCCTCTCGTCCGGCAGCGCCCCCGTCGCCGCGAGCCCGCCGCTCCACCTCGCCCCCGGCTCGCCGGCGCCGTCCAGGGAAGGGTCGCTGTCCACGATCACGGCGCTCGCCGGCGCGGAGATCGCCTGTCCGCTGCCGGGCGCGCGCGGGGTCGCGCTGCGAGGCGGCGTCGATCTGGAGTACGTCCGCGCCGCGCTCGATCCGGCGCCGCGGGCAGGCGAGGCCGGCGGCTCGCTCAGGAGCATCGTGAGCGCCGGGATCTCGGGGACGCTGTCGACGGACCGGCACCGGACCCTGCGCCGCGATCCCGACGGCGCCTGGGACGACGAGCGCCGCCAGGCGATGATCCAGGGGATGCCGTCCGGCCGCTGGCAGGCGCCCGAGCCGGGCCGCGATCGCGACGACCGCGGCGGCGTCGCCGGCGAGGCGTCGGACGGGCCGCCGCCCGAGCGCTCCGAGCGAGCCAGCGCGCCCGCGCGCTCTGCGCAGGGCGGAGCGCCGGCGCCAGCCGCCACGCGATAACCCCCTCTCCGCTCGCACGCGAGGCCCCCTCCGTCCAGGAGCGACGCGCCCGCCACACGGCGACTCGATACAACGCCTGAGCGGCGCTGCGGGATCGACGCACGCAGTCCGTCGATGGCGTCCGCGTCCTCGCGCCGCGACTCCCCACGACGCCGCTCCGCGACAGCCCGCGCAGAACCGGCGCGGGTGGCGGCGACCGCGTCGATTTCGCCGCGCCCGGCGCCGCGCGCTGCGGTCCAGTCCGCCGACGTGAAACGAGATTCGTCGGAGGCATCTGGCGTTGTGCCCTGGTCTGCCCTAATGTGGGCTCAACTACAACCGTGTGTGCCCCGTCAGAGGCGATGCGCCGTGATGCGCGACCGCCTGGGGCCGACGAGTGGAGGGACGATGCTGGAGCTGTTCCGGTCGCCACGCCGGGCCATGGTGTGGTTTGTCGAGGCCAGCCTGCTGTCGCTGCTGGTGTGCTGCGCGCCGGGCGTGCTCGTGGGCTGGGAGCACGCGCTCGATGGAGAGCGCTTCGGGCGGACGCTGAGCATCTCGTTGGTGGCGCTGACGTCGCTTTATTATCACGGCGTCTACGGGCCCGAGCCGCTGCGAGCGCGCGCGCTGTTCCTGACGACGTTCCGGGCGCTCGGCGTGGCGGCGGCCGTGCTGTGGCTCGCGTTCTGGATCGTGCCGGACGTGGAGGTGGGCGACCGGGTGCTCCTGATCTCGCTCGGGGCGGCGGCGCTCGTGCTCCCGGCGTGGCGCGCGGCGTGGAGCCGGGTGCTGAGGAGCGAGAGCTTCTGCAAGCTCACCGTCGTGCTCGGCTCCGGCGAGCTCGCCCGCTCGTGCGCGGGCCTCATCCAGAAGGACGGCGAGGTCCTCGGGCTGCGCCTCGCGGGCCGGCTCGTCCGCGACGAGGAGCCGATCGACGCGCCCGACGTCGCGGGGAGATATCGAGATCTCCGGCGCCTCGTCGAGCAGCGCGGCGCGGCGACCGTGATCGTGGCGACCTCCGACCGCCGCGCCGCCCTCCCGCTCGAGGAGCTGCTCGAGCTGAAGTTCCGCGGCGTCGAGATCGAGGAGGGCATCGACTTCTACGAGCGCGTGACAGGCAAGATCTTCGTGCGCGAGCTGAAGCCGAGCCAGATCATCTTCGCTCACGGGTTCGGCGTGCGGCGGCGGACGCTCGTCGCGAAGCGGATCTTCGACGTGGTGTGCGCGGCCGCGGGGCTCGCGCTGGCGCTGCCGCTGATGGCGCTCACGGCGATCGCGGTGAAGCTCGACTCCAGGGGTCCGGCGCTCTACTCGCAGATCCGGACAGGCGCCCTCGGGAGGCCGTTCATGATCCACAAATTCCGATCGATGAGGACCGACGCCGAGAAGAACGGGGCCGCGTGGGCCGTCGAGAACGATCCGCGCGTGACCCGGGTGGGGCGGTTCATCCGGAAGACACGGCTCGACGAGCTGCCGCAGCTCTGGAACGTGCTCGTCGGGGAGATGAGCATGGTGGGGCCGAGGCCCGAGCGCCCCGAGTTCATCGAGGCGCTCGAGAAGCAGATCCCCTTCTTCCGGCAGCGGCTCTGCGTGAAGCCGGGAGTGACGGGACATGCGCAGGTGCGATGCCGTTACGGCGCGTCCGCCGAGGACGCGCTGGAGAAGCTCCAGTACGATCTCTATTACATGAAGAGCTTCTCGCTCTGGTTCGACATCTCCATCCTCATCGACACCGTGAAGGTCGTGCTCTGGCGTATCGGCGCGCGGTGAGCGAGCGCAGGCGCTCCGCGGAGATCCACCGCGCGTGCAATGGCTGCGCTCTTTGCTGCCGAGCCCGGTGGCGCGGCGTCTGCAGAGAGCGCCCCGGGGGCCGGCGGTGGTCGGGCTCCGGGGGGATCAGCGATGAAGACGCGGATGAGGGCGAGCCTCGTGGGCTCGATGTTTCTGGTCCTGGGCTGCGCGGAGCTGGACCCGGCGCCGGGAGAGAGCGTCGCTGTCGCGGAGAGCAGCGTGAACGGCTCGACCTTCCGGTTCATCGAAGGCGGGTCCGTGCCCTACGTGCTCGGCTTCTCGCCCGAGACCGGCCAGATCCTCGGCGGCTCCCACCAGCTCCTCCTCCCGACGCCCGGCGGCCGCGAGGCGATCGACGGCGCGAACTCGCCCTCGTTCCTGCACCCGGATCTCCAGGGCTCCCTGCTCCAGCTCAACACGTCGCTCCGGCAAGGCGAGGCGCAGACGAGCGCGTTCGCCTCCAACTGGTGGCCGCAGCGACAGAACGGCATCGCCGATCGCTGGAATTCGCTGAACAAGAAC
The DNA here is from genome assembly GCF_051524405.1 of Sorangium sp. So ce119. Taxonomy (NCBI): domain Bacteria; kingdom Pseudomonadati; phylum Myxococcota; order Polyangiales; family Polyangiaceae; genus Sorangium; species Sorangium sp. So ce119. The sequence goes on from NZ_CP150310.1 coordinate 3,949,002, forward strand.
TACTCCGACCTGACCTCCGACCCGGACAACATCTCTCCGGTCGAGAAATACGACCTCCTCGTCCACCCGGGGCAGCACGAGTCGCTCGCGGGCATCGCCACGTGGAGCATGGATGACCTGAGGAGGCCCCAGTACCTGCGCAACCCGCCGTACATCCAGCCCGCGGTGGTCGCGGCCGGCCCGGCGACGCGCTGGGAGCTGCAGCACCACGGGCTCTACCAGGGCGTCTATCCGGAGTACTGGTGGGGGCACTGCAACGGGTGGTCGGCCTACGTCGCCGCCGAGGGCGCCGGGCCGCGCCGCGACGTCCGGGTGAAGCTCGTCAACGACAAGGTGACCGAGTGCGCCGCGGCGGAGACAGGCTGCGTGCTCTTCCGCATGGCGGACATCGAGGCGCTGATGAGCGAGCTCTACTTCAGCGACACCGTGACCTTCTCGGGGCGCCGCTGCGAGACGCGGGCCGACCGTACGATGCGCGACGTCTACGGCAGGCCCATCGACCCGGCCTGCCGCGATCTCAACCCCGCCACGATGCACGTCGCCATGACCGGGCTGCTCGGGGTCGGCGCGAAGCCGCTCAACAGCGCGACGACCGAGCGGCAGCGGCTCATGTTCGTCGTCGACCACACCTGGGACGTGGAGGTGTGGAGCTTCCCCGTGAAGCAGTTCTCGATCGACGTCATCGAGGAGGTGAACGTGACGGAGGCCGCGCGGCTCCTCTGCGGCGGCGCGTACCACGGCGCCGACTGCTTCAATTACAGGTTCAACCCGAACGCGCGGCGCTTCGCCCGCGTGGCGGGGCGGTTCTGGATGATCTCCGACTCGGTCACCGGCGACACGCTCCGCCTCCCGCCCGATCAGCGCAACGTGCCGCTCTCCGTGTCGGAGCTGCACTACGTGCTCGAGCTCGACGAGAACCTCACGATCCTCGGCGGCGAGTGGATCAAGAACCCGTCGATCATCAACGGGGTCAACGGCAAGGAGCTGCACCCGGATTACGTCTGGATGCCGGTCCGCGCCCAGGGCGCGGACGAGGACGAGGACGACCTCGGGGGCTCCGAGGACAACCCCCATATCTCGTACAAGAAGGTGAAGGCGCTGCTCACGCTCGCGCAGCGCGGCGGCTGAGGCCCGGCGCGATCACAGCACGCGGGAGATGTCGAGGATCTGCCGCGCGCCCTGCGGGGGCGTCACGAAGAGCTGCAGCGCGATCTCGAAGCGCGGCCCCTGGAAGTACCCGACCCGGATCCGGTGCTTCCCCGGCTGGAGCACCACGGCGCCCTGCGCGCTCGCCGGAGGGTGCCGGCCGTCGTTCTCGATCACCAGGTGATCGTCGATGAACAGCCTGGAGCCGTCGTCGGAGAGCAGCTCGAACTGGTGAGCTCCGCTGCGCGCGGTCACGAACTCTCCCTCGTACGCGATCTGGAACCACTCGTTGCGGCCGCCGGGCACGCCCGGAAAGCCGCTCTCCCAGGAGCGCGGCGAGATGTCGAGACGTGACGTGTAGAGCACCGCGACCGGGCTCAGAGACGCGGTGTTGAGGAGGTGCGACGTGCCGCTCGGCACGAAGTACACGAGGCCGCGCAGCGCGTTCACCCCCGCGGTGAGGGGCCCGCCGAAGTCCGTCGCCTGCCCGACCACGACGACCCCCGGCGGCGCGGCGGGCACCGTGTCGATCGTGATCACCGCGCCGCTCACGAGCGCCGGCCCGGCCTGCTCCGTCCGCGTCTGCGTGACGGCGCAGCGCCCGACGAGCACCACGGCGCCCAGCGTGACCACCACGAGGCACACCGCCGCGGCCTTCACCGCGACGGGCGTCGCCCTCCAGAAGATAAGAAACCTGCTCATTGAAGAACTCTCTGTCCTGGCGGCCAGCTCGGCCGCTCGGCGGCTATGCACGCGGAGATCTCGTGAGTTGTCAAGGAGAAGCGTCGCGAGCGCGCGCCCGGCAATGGGATGAGGCGCGCGCGCGACAACGACGCTGCCGTGAGGCGGGCCCGCACGAGATCGCGGTCGGGTAGTTCCTTATTCGGTGGTCGAGCTTGCCTTGCGCGCACGTTCGCTGGCTGCTGTCCCAGACGTGTACTAAGCGTCGGGGCGCCTTGATACAAAGTCACGAGGAGACCCGCGATGGTGCGCCGGGCGACGGGTCGCAGCCCCGGACGCGTTCGGCCGACAGCCTCATCGTCGCGTTCGGCGCGTCGGCGGGCGGCCTGGAGGCTTTCAGGACCTTCCTGTCGGCGATGCCGCCCGACAGCGGGCTCGCCTTCGTGCTCGTGCACCTGGATCCGCACCACGCGGGCGTGGTGCCGCAGCTCCTCGCGCCGCACACCGCCATGCCCGTGCGGGAGGCCGCGGACGGCCTGCCGATCGAGCCCGATCACGTCTACGTCACGCCGTCGAACGTCGCCACGACCCTCCACGACGGCGTCTTCCGCCTGAGCAAGCTCGCGGAGCCGCGGGGGCATCGCACCGCGATCGACGCGCTGTTCCGCTCGCTCGCGGAGGACAGCCAGCAGCGGGCGGCGGCGGTGGTGCTCTCCGGGTCGGAGCTCGACGGCGCGGTCGGTCTCAAGGCGGTCCGGGAGCACGGCGGGCTCACGATCGCGCAGCTCCCGGCGACGGCCCACCACCCGGAGATGCCGCGGCACGCGATCGCGACGGGGCTCGTCCACTACGTGCTCGCCCTCCGCGACATGCCGGCCGCGCTGCTCGAGCACGCGCGGCGCCTCCGCCTGGAGGGCGACCGCGCGCGCCTCGTCGAGGAAGAGATCGCCGAGCGGCTGCCGGAGATCTGCGCCCTGCTCCTCGAGCACACCGGCCACGACTTCCGTCAGTACAAGCGGACGACGCTGCTCCGGCGGGTGCAGCACCGGGCCCGGGTGCTGCGGGCGACCAGCGTCGCCGATTACCTGGCGCTGCTCCGGCGCGAGGCGGACGAGCCCGTGCAGCTCGTCCGCGACCTCCTCATCGGCGTGACCGAGTTCTTCCGCGACCCGGAGACCTTCGAGGTCGTTCGGCAAGAGCTCGTGCCCGCGCTCCTCGCCGGCCGGGGGGCGGAAGGCCAGCTCCGCGTCTGGGTGGCGGGCTGCGCCACCGGAGAGGAGGTCTACACGATCGCCATGCTCCTCACGGAGCACATCGCGACGCTGCCCGCGGCCCCGCGCGTCCAGATCTTCGGCACGGACGTTGACGACGAGGCGATCGAGATCGCCCGGCAGGGCCGCTACCCCGAGGAGGCGACGCAGCACATCTCGCCGGAGCGGCTCGCGCGCTTCTTCGTCCCCGAGGAGGGGGGCGCCCGCTCGGTGGCCAAGGAGATCCGCGATCTCTGCGTCTTCTCACGGCACGATCTCATCCAGGATCCGCCGTTCTCGCGGCTCGACCTGATCTCGTGCCGCAATGTCCTCATCTACCTCGAAGGCGAGCTCCAGAAGCGGGTGCTCGGGGTCTTCCACTACGCGCTCGTCGAGGGGGGCCACCTGCTCCTCGGCCCCGCGGAGAGCGTGTCGCAGCGGAGCGAGCTGTTCCGCGCGGTCGACGGCAAGCGGCGCATCTTCCAGAGGAAGCGCGGCGCCGGGCACGCGCCGCCGCGGCTCCCGTTCGCGGAGCGGACCAGGGCGGACCGGCGCGCGGGCGAGCCCTCCCGCGGCGCCTGGCCGCCCGACCAGAGCATCGAGCGCACCATCGAGCGGCGCCTGCTCGATCGCTACGGGCCGCCGTGCGTCGTCGTGAACGAGCAGGGCGACATCGTGTACCTGTCCGGCGAGACGGGGAAGTACCTGGCGCCCTCGACGGGGGCGCTCGACGTCAACGTCTCGAACATGGTGCTGCGCGCGCTGCGCCCCGAGGTGCGGTCGGCCGTGCACCGCGCCGTCAGGGCGCGCGAGCAGGTGGTGCACGAGAACATCGCGGTGGAGACCATCGCGGGCACGCAGCGCCTCAACCTCGTCGTGCGGCCCCTCGGCGACCTCGAGGACGACCTCGGCCTCTTCGTCGTCCTGTTCGACGAGCTCCGGCCGGCCGCGCGGGGGGAGGCGCCGCCGCCCGGGCCCCGGCGCGAGAGCGCGTCGCTCGTCGACCAGCTCGAGCACGAGCTCAAGGCCACGCGGGAGCACCTCCAGACGACCATCGAGGAGCTCGAGACCTCGAACGAGGAGCTCAAGAGCTCGAACGAGGAGCTCCTCAGCATGAACGAGGAGCTCCAGAGCCTGAACCAGGAGTTCGAGGGGCTGAACGCCGAGCTCAAGACGAAGATCGCGCAGCTCGACGCGGCGAACGGCGATCTCCAGAACCTCCTGCTCAGCGCGCGGATCCCGACGGTGTTCCTCGACGAGGAGCTCAGGATCCGCCGGTTCACGCCCGCGGCGACGGAGGTGTTCCGGCTGATCGAGGGCGACGTCGGCAGGTCCATCCTCGACATCACGGCGCGCTTCGACGCCGCGTCGCTCGCGTCGGACGCCCGCGACGTGCTGCGGACGCTCACCCCGCGAGAGCGGGAGGTGCGCCTGGAGGACGGCCAGTGCTGCTACATGATGCGGGTCCTCCCGTACCGCACGCTGGCCAACGTCATCTCGGGCGTGGTCGTCACGCTCGTGGACGTGACGACCCTGAAGGAGGCCGAGGTGCAGCGGGCCCGGCTCGCCGCGATCGTGGAGTCGGCCGAGCAGGCGATCATCGGCGCGACCGTGGGCGGGGCGATCACGACATGGAACGCCGCCGCCGAGCGGATGTTCGGGTACGGCGAGCGGGAGGCGCTCGATCGCCCCCTCCACGTCCTCGTCCCGCCCGAGCGCGCCGACGAGCTGCGCGCCGTCCTCGAGCAGGCGGTCGGCGGCGAGCGCCTCGACGCCCTCGAGACGGTGGGCGTCGCGCGCGGCGGCGGCCGCATCGACGTGTCGATCAACCTCGCGCCCATCCGCGACGCGTCCGGCAAGATCATCGGCGCGTCCGCGATGGTGAACGACATCACGCGGCGCAAGCGCGCGGAGGAGGCGCTGCGCGCGAGCGAGGAGGACTTCCGCTCGATCTTCGAGAGCGCCGTGGTCGGCAAGGTCCAGTGCGAGCCCGACACGGGCCGCTTCGTGCGGGTGAACAGGCGGTTCGCGGGCATGCTCGGCCACGAGGTGGCCGAGCTCCTCGGCAAGCCCCTCCACGAGGTCACGGACCCCGAGGATCTGGGCCGCGTCGGCGAGCTGTACCGCCGCCTGCTGCGCGGCGAGATCGCCGATTTCGCGCTGGAGAACCGCTACGTGACGAAGGGCGGGGAGCGCCTCTGGGCGAGCACCACGGTGACGGCGATGCGGGACGGGGGCGGCCGCGTCGTCCGCACGATGGCGGTGGTGCAGGACATCACGCGCCGCAAGCAGGTCGAGGCGGATCTCATCGCGGCGCGCGAGGCCGCGGAGCACGCGAACCGCACGAAGGATCAGTTCCTGGCCGTCCTGTCGCACGAGCTCAGGACGCCGCTCACGCCGGTCGTCACCGCCGCGTCGCGGCTGCTTCGCCGCGACGACCTGGCCGAGGACGTGCGGCGCGGCGTCGAGATGATCCAGCGCAACGCCGAGCTCGAGGCGCGCCTCATCGACGATCTCCTCGACCTGACGCGGGTGGTCCGGGGCAAGCTGGAGCTCGTGACGCAGACGGTCACGGCGCGCACGGTGCTCGAGCACGCGATGGAGATCTGCGCCGACGAGATCGACGCCAAGAGCATCCGGCTGACGCTCGACGTCGCGCCGGGCGAGCACTGGGTGTCGGCCGACGTCGCCCGGCTCGAGCAGGTGGTCTGGAACCTGCTCAAGAACGCGGTGAAGTTCAGCTATCCCGGCTCGCACATCGCGCTGCGGTGCTACCAGCAGGGCGAGCAGGTGGTCATCGAGGTCGGGGACGAGGGCGTCGGCATCGAGCCCGAGGTCCTGCCGCGGATCTTCGACGCGTTCGAGCAGGGCAACACGGCCACGACGCGGCACTTCGGCGGGCTCGGCCTCGGGCTCGCGATCTCGCGGGCCATCGTGCAGCTCCACGGCGGCACGATCACGGCGTCGAGCCCGGGGCGGGGGGCCGGGGCGACGTTCCGCGTCTTCCTCCCCGCGGCGAGGCCCCCTGCGGCCGCGACGCCGGCGCAGGCGAAGGCCGCCGGGGCGGCCGCGCCGAAGCGGTCGCTGCGCATCCTGCTCGTGGAGGACCACGAGGACACGGCGGAGATGATGAGCGAGCTGCTCACGCTGACCGGCCACACGGTGCGCATCGCCCGGACCGTCCGCGGCGCGCTCGACCTGACCGGCGCGGAGGCGTTCGATCTGCTCGTGAGCGATCTCGGGCTGCCCGACGGCAGCGGCACGGATCTGCTCGAGTCGCTCCGCTCCGCCGGCAGCGCGATCAGGGCGATCGCGCTGAGCGGCTACGGGATGGAAGAGGACCGCCGCAAGACGACGCGCGTCGGCTTCCACGAGCACCTGATCAAGCCGGTGAGCTTCCGCGATCTGGAGGCGGCGATCCAGCGCGTGATGGCGGCGCCCTGAGCGCCCCGGGAGGGGTCCGGGGCGCCTGCTAGGCCCGCGTACGCCCCTTCCGTGGGCCCTTCTTCGTGGCGGTCGGCGGCTTCTTGCGCGGCGCCGGCGCCGGCCCTTCCGCGGTGGCCGCTGGTGCGCCTTCCTGAGGCGCTTCCTCGGCCTCGTCCCAGAGCGCCGACAGCTCGAGCTCGATGGCGTCGAACGGCTCGGCCCGGACCCGGGCGCTCCCGTGGTGGACGCCGACGACGACCCAGCGCCCCGCCTCGAGCGCGAACACCTCGAGCGTGCGCGCGAGGGGGTCGAGCAGCCACAGGTGCCGGACGCCGTGGCGCGCGTACGCCGGCATCTTCTCTGCCCGGTCGGTGACCACGGTGCTGGGGCTCAGGACCTCGCACACCCAGTCCGGCGCGAGCGTGAACTTCGTGGTCTGGGGGAGCCGCGGCATGCGCTCGATGCGCCAGCCGGCGAGATCGGGGACCATGTCGTCCTCGTCCCCCGCGGGGCCGAGGAGGAGCTCTGGCTCATCCAGGATGCGCCACCCGCCCGGTCCACCGCGGCCGCGCTGGAAGGGCCCAACTATCTCCCCGGTCAGCGCAGTCGACGCGTGCGCGTGCGGCGGCGCGGGGCGAGGAAAGACGTACAGCGTCCCGCGGATGAGCTCACCGATCAGGTTGGGCGGGACGGTCTCGAGGTCGGCGAGCGTGGCGCGCTGGCGCTTCTCGGCGGGGAAGCCCATGAACGCACCCTGCGCTGCCCCCCTGCGGGAAGCAAGCAGGCCGGTCGCGACGACGACAGCCCATGCGCGCCTCGCGCGCGGCGCCTGCTCGTGCTCAGCTCCTCATGAGCCCGGCTTCCTCACAGGGCAGCATCGGTGATGCAGCCCTGCACAGGGAGGCTCGATGAACAGCGACCCGGAGACAGGGAAGGAAAGTTGGCGGGGTGGACGGGACTCGAACCCGCGGCCTCCGGCGTGACAGGCCGGCGTTATAACCAACTTAACTACCACCCCAGTCCGACTTCCTCACAGGACCGCATCCTCGATGCGGTCCTGAAGGAGGCTCAGATGAAAGGCGACTCGGAGACAGGGAAGGAAAGTTGGCGGGGTGGACGGGACTCGAACCCGCGGCCTCCGGCGTGACAGGCCGGCGTTATAACCAACTTAACTACCACCCCAAACTCACATCCAGACTCAACCCAGGCCCTGACCCAGGAGTGGGCGGGACAGGGGTCGAACCTGCGACCATCGGCTTGTAAGGCCGACGCTCTGCCGCTGAGCTACCCGCCCCGTCGGAGAGGTGCGCGACTCTACTCGCCGAACCGCGTCCGTCAACATCTATTTTCGCGACAGCTCCGTCCATGGCCGATCTGGCCTGATTTCGCTCGATCTCGTGTCGCCCTCGCGCCGGCTCGGGCCCGGCTGGTCCCCTCTGCTCCCTCGGGCTCTCCCTTTCACGCTCCGCTCGCACGCTCCGCGCCCCACGCCACCCGATCTGGGCTGACACGGGCGGATCGGGCCGCCTGCCCGCAGGTCGAGCCGACTCATCGCTACACTTCTAGCGTAAAATTCCTGGGTATCCGCGCTACGCTGTGCGTCAGCGGCGGTGGCCGTGAACAAACGTGGTGGGAGGAGATAGCAACGTATGGCGGAGAAGATCGGCATCCTCGTCGGCTGGGAGCAGTCGTTCCCGCAGGCCTTCCTCGAGAGGTGCAACAAGGTGCCGGGGGTCCGGGCGGAGATCGCGAGGATCGGCGGCACGCCCGAGCGCTTCGAGAGCCCTTACCGGGTGCTCATCGACCGGATCAGCCAGGAGGTGAAGCACTACCGCTTCCACCTGAAGGCCGCCGCGCTCGGCGGCGCGTTCGTGATCAACGACCCGTTCTGGTGGAGCGCGGACGACAAGTTCTTCGGCTACTCGCTCGCGTCGCAGATCGGCATCGCGACGCCGCGGACCGTCATGCTGCCCCAGCGCGACTACATCCCGGCGATCGTCAAGGAGCGCAGCCTCCGCAACCTCGAGTACCCGCTCAACTGGGAGGCGATCATCGACTACGTGCGCTTCCCGGCGATCCTCAAGCCCGCGGACGGCGGCGGCTGGAAGGACGTGTCGGTCGTGCGGACCCAGGAGGAGCTGTTCGCCGCCTACAACGCCTCGGGGCAGAACGTCATGACCCTGCAGGAGTTCATCGACTTCGACGACTACGTCCGCTGCATCTGCATCGGCAAGGATCGCATCCTCCCGATCCAGTACGATCCGAAGGCGATCGGCCCCACCGGGCTCCGCGGCTGCTACGTGCAGCACGACGACGAGCGGTGGCTCCCGAAGGCGCTGCACGACCGCATCATCGAGGACGCGACCACGATCAACCGGGCGCTCGGCTACGACATGAACTCGATCGAGTTCGCGATCCGGGACGGCGTCCCCTACGCGATCGACTTCACGAACCCGGCGCCCGACATGCACATCGAGCACCTGCGCGAGCGCTACTTCAACATCGCCGTCGACTGGATGGTCGCGTTCGCCGTGGAGTGCGCGCGCGGTGACCGCCGGACGCGCGACGGGTACGCGTGGTCGAAGCTGGTCCGCCCCTCCGCGGAGAAGGTGCGGCTCGGGGCCCCGAGATGACGGCCGTCGAAGGGCTCCTCGACGGCCAGTTCACGCTCGGCGTCGAGGAGGAGTTCCAGATCGTCGACGCGGAGACGCGCGAGCTCCGGTCGTACGTGAGCCAGCTCCTCGAGGGGGGGCAGGGGCACAAGCTCCTGCGCGAGCGGGTCCGCCCGGAGATGCACCAGTCCGTCGTCGAGACGGGCACCGGCATCTGCCGCGACGTCCGGCAGGCGCGGGAGGAGCTCGCCGAGCTGCGCAGCAGCCTGCGGGCGCTCGCGCAGCAAGGGGGGATGCGCATCGTCGCGGCGGGGACGCACCCGTTCAGCGACTGGAAGAAGCAGGAGATCACCGACGGCGAGCGCTACCGGGGCATCGTGGAGGACCTGCAGGACGTCGCGCGCGCCAACCTGATCTTCGGGCTGCACGTGCACGTCGGCGTCAAGGACCGCGAGGTGGCGATGGCCCTCGCGAACCAGGTCCGCTACTTCCTCCCGCACATCCTCGCGCTGTCGACGAGCTCTCCGTTCTGGCTAGGCCGCTCCTCGGGCCTGAAGAGCACGCGCAGCGAGATATTCAAGCGCTTCCCGCGCACCGGGATCCCGGGGCTCTTCGAGTCCCACGGCCACTTCCAGCGCTTCGTCGACCTCCTCGTGAAGACGGGCTGCATCGACAACGCGAAGAAGATCTGGTGGGACGTGCGCCCCCACCCGTTCTTCGACACGGTCGAGATCCGGATCTGCGACATGACCACGCGGCTCGACGACACGGTGGCGCTGGCGGCGCTCGTCCAGGCCGTCATGGGCAAGCTGTACCTGCTCTACCGGCGAAACCTGGGCTTCCGCGAGTACCGGCAGGAGCTCATCGAGGAGAACAAGTGGCGCGCCGTGCGCTACGGCATCGACGGGCAGCTCATCGACTTCGGCAAGCAGGAGCAGGTCCCCGTCCGCCTCCTCGTCGGGGAGCTGCTCGAGTTCGTCCAGGAGTCGGCGGAGATATTCGGGTCGCAGGGCGAGCTCGATCGGATCCGGGCGATCCTCGACGAGGGGACGAGCGCGGATCGCCAGCTCGCGGTCTACGCCCGGACGAAGAGCTTCGAGGCCGTGGTCGACGACCTGATCGAGCAATCGAGCCTGGGCCTGTAGACGAGAATTTCTGCTCGCGGTCCGGCTCTGCTACCGTGCGGCCGTGGCAATCGCTCCGCTTCGCTGCGCCGCAGCTCTCTCGGTGAGCTGCCTGCTCGCGCTGTCCGCCATGGCGGGCGCCGCGGGCTGCGCGTCGACCGAGTACGTCAACGAGGGGCCGGGGCAGCCGACGCCCCGGGCCTCGGGCTCGCTGCCGCCCGGCGCGATGGGCGTCTGCAAGCAGCCGTTCACGAAGCGTCCGCCGATCGTGAGCGAGGAGCTCTGGGCGCACGCGAAGCCGTGTACGCCCCGCACGCCGACCTCGTACATCCGGATCGGCTACGCGAAGGACGGCGCGGCGGGCGCCGATCCCGAGGCGGAGCAGCTCGTCCAGCGGGTGCTCGAGGCGCTCGCCGAGGGGACGAAGCCCGACGACGGCAACAACAAGGTGATGGGCGCGATCCGCGCCGTCCGGGCCTACGCGGCGAGGAAGGACGAGCTGCGCGCCCGGATCGTGCGGGACTCGGCGTCCGAGCAGACGTGCGACGTGACCTACCTGCTCAACACGATGTCCGCCGCGCGGAGCAAGCTGTCCGGGGGCGACGCGTGCACCGCGGAGGTGTTCGATCCGGAGGCGCGCGCCGAGGCGTGCCTCTTCGACGCGAAGCGGCCCGAGGGGATGTGGCTCTCGAGCGGCTGGTCCTGCATGACCTTCACCGGCGCGCTCGGGAACGAGGCGTCCTGCCACCAGCTCTGCGGCTACGACGACTACTGCGCGCGGCAGGTCTACTGCGCGGCCGGCGACGTCAACCTCCTGCTCTGCACGCTCGGCGTCTGCCTCCCCGAGCCGTCCTCCGGCATCAAGTGACGTCCCCCGGGCGGGCGGTCGTCCGCGCCGCCGCCCGGCGACGATGAACGGCGGCGCGCGCGGCCCGGCGCTGGCGGCGACGCGAGGCGGCGCGGCGATCCCGGGCCGGCCCGGCGGGCGAGGTCAGTCCGCGAGGAGGGCGCTCAGCCGCTCGAGCACGCCGCGGAGCGCCTCGCGCGCGCCGCGGAGGTGCTCGCGCCCGTCGCGCACGAGCCCGTGCACCGCGCCGGGCACGGGCAAGATGCCCGCGCGGGCCGCGAACGCCGCGCCTGAGACGAGCAGCAGGACCACGAACAGGGCCAGGCGGAAGCGGCGGCGCCACCGCCGCCGGGGGCGCGGCGCCGGGGTGACCAGGGCCGGCGGCGCGGAGGCGACCGGCTGCGCGAGGCCGGCGGAGGGCGGCGCCTGCGAGCTGGACTTGGGGGGCGCGTCGTCGAGGGAGACGGGGAGGATGCCGGCGAAGGTGGCGGGGAGCGGCGTGCTCCCGGCCGGCGCCTGTTGCTGCCTGGCGCGCCGGTCGCCACGCACCGTCGACGTGGTGCGCTCGCCCCGCGACGTCATGCGGCTGTCCGCGAGCTGGATCGCCGTCGCGAGCTTCTTCCGGCGCTCCGCCACGATGTCCCCGAGCGTCTCGCGGACGAAGCGGCCGACGTCGCCGTCGGTGACGGGGGTGCCGATCGAGATGGCGATCTGGTCGAGCGTGCGCTGGAACGACGCGCAGTCGTTCCAGCGGTCCGCCGGGTCCTTGGCCAGCGCGCGCTCGATCGCCACCGCGAGATCGAAGGGGACGTCCGGCATGAGCTCGCGGAGGGGGACGGGCGCGAACCGCAGGATGTTCTCCATCGTCTTGGCGTCCGTCCGGCCGCGGAACGGGTGGTAGCCGCTGAGGGTCGTGTAGAGGAGGACGCCGAGCGAGAAGATGTCGGAGCGCCGGTCGACCTTGCCCGACGTGAGCTGCTCCGGCGAGAGGTACGGGATCTTGCCCTTGAGCTGGCCGACGACGCGCGTCTCGTGCAGCCGGCCCGTGGCCTTGGCGACGCCGAAGTCGACGATCTTCACGATGCCGTCGAACGACACCATGACGTTCTGCGGCGAGATGTCGCGGTGCACGAGGTCGACGAGCTTCCCCTCGTCGTCGCGGAGCTCGTGCGCGGCGTGCAGGCCGGCGCAGATGCTCGAGGCGATGCGCAGGAGGATGGGCAGGGGGACGCCGCCGGTCGATTTGACCTGCTTGTTCAGCGTGGAGATGGTGTCGCCGTCGACCCACTCCATGACGATGTAGAGCACGCCGTTCTCGTCGCCGAGCTCGACGATCTCGACCGCGTGGGGGTGCCGGATGCGGGACGCGAGGCGGGCCTCGTCGAGGAACATCGCCTCGAAGGCCGGGTCGTCGCCGAACTCCGGCAGCATCGTCTTGATGGCGACGATCTTCTGGAACCCGCGGGAGCCCACGAGGCGCGCCGCCCAGACGGCCGCCATCCCTCCACGGGCGACCGGCATGAGGATCTCGTAGCGGCCCAGCGTGTCTCCAGGCTTGAGGTCCGACAAGATCTGCACGCGGTGATCCTAGAAGGGGGAGGCGGAGTTGGAGGGGTGGTGCTCGAGTGCCGCCGTTACGTTCGTGGAGGCGCGCAGCCTCGACGTCGGCCGGAGCGACAGCGCCGTCGCCCCGCACGTCACGAAGGAGGTTCCGCGAAGCCAGGGTGCCACGAAGCGGACACGGACCTCAAGTTCGGGCGCGAAGGCGGCCGAGGGTAATGATCTCATCGGCTTCCGGGCCGAAGCGCTCGCGCCGGATCCAGCCGTGACCGTCGCGATCGTCCTGACGATCCGCCACGGGATCCGGGAAGCGCGCGTGGGGGCCGAGGCGCTCGACGCGGAGCCGCTGGCCCGCGGGGAGAGAGCCCGTTCAGGCTTGACATCGGCTGCGAGCGCCAGCGCGCAGCCGTGTTCGTGAGCGCTCAGCTCGCCGGGCCTGAGGCGGATGACCCCGGCGCGCAGCGACGCGCCATCGCGGCTCTGCGCGGGCGTCGCGCGCTCCCTGGACGCCTTCGCCGCGCCAGCGCTCCTGCACGCAGGGCGCCGCGCGCTGGGCAGGCGCGCGGCGTGGGAGAGGCTCATCGAAGCAGAGGGTACGCGAACGCGGCCGGGCAGGGGAGTGAAGCGAGCGCCGCGATGGAGATGGTGTGCGCGACGATGTTCGCGTGGAAATGCAGGCGCGAAATGAGAATGGAGCGCCGCGAAGAACGCGGCGGCGGGCGCGGGAGACGCGGGCCGCGGAGTCGTGGTACAGGGGGAGCGACCTGCTCGACGAGGCCTCATGGAAGCCAGTTTGCGCCCGATCCCGCCGCCGCACGACGAAGACGACGAAGACGTGCACTGGGCGCTGTCGACAGCGACCGCCCTGTGGGCGCGGGGCGAACGCGAGGAATCGCTGAGATGGCTGCGCCGCGCCGCGGAGCAGGCCTCGGACGCCAACGCCGACCTGCGCGCCCTCGAGCTCTTCAAGGCCGCCGCGGAGGTCGCGCAGAAGATCTCGGCGATCGATGCGGCTCCGGCGCCCGCCGCCGACGCGCCGCCGACGGCCGGGAGCGTGCCGCCGAAGGCGCCGCTGAGCGCGCCTCCGCAGGCGCCCGGCGGCCCTCCTGCAGGGGCCAGCGCGCCGCCGCCCAAGCCGGGCGCGCCGGGGCCGGGGGCGCAGCCGTCCCGGCCGCCGAGCCCGCCGGGCGCGGACGCGGGCCGGGCAGAGCGCGGCGGCGCGGGCGCGAGCTCGCCGTCGGCCGTGAAGCGGGCGCCGCTGGTCGGCCCGGGAAGCGCGCCGACGGGGCCGGTGACCCCGACGGCGGCGTCGGCGCGCGACGCCGGTGGGCCGCGGCCCGCGGCCGGGGCGGCCCGCTCGGGGCCCGAGCGTACCCCGATGCCGGTCAAGTCAGCGGCCGGGCGCGCCATGACCCCGACGCAGCAGTCGCCTGCCGGGCGCACGCCCGGCCCGCCGCCGGCGCTCCCGGCGGGCCCCATGGGCGCGGCGCCCGGCCCGACCAAGGGGCGCGCGATCGCGGGCTTCACGTCGGCCCAGACGCGGGTGTCGTCGACGACCGCGGTGACCGAGGAGGTGCCCGTGGTCAAGCTCCCGGCGGCCAGCGTGCGCGCGGGCCGGGGGCCGGGGCAGGGCGCGGCGCTCAAGGGCGCGAGCGACGAGCAGCACGCGACGGAGGTGGATCCGCCGGCGGACCAGCGCGAGACGGTGCCGACGAACATCGTGGGGGCGCCCGGGCGGCTGCCGCTCGTCGGCGCGGCCTCGTCGCAGGAGGCGACGGAGCGGCGGCCGCGGCTCTGGCCCGAGGGCGACGACGAGGGCACCACGCGCCGCCCGCTGACCGCGCAGGAGCAGCGGGTGCTCATGGAGCACCGGATCGAGGACCTCGACGAGGAGACGCCGATGCTCGGCCTGGAGCAGATGGCGGGCGACGGCGAGGAATCCACCGAGGCTTCGCGAGACGCGCGCGCGGAGGCCGACGGGGCCGACGATCGCGGCTGGACCGAGGCCGAGCCGGATGACGAAGACGGCGCCGCTGCGGATCAGCAGGCGGAGCCGACCCTGACGAACGGGGAGCGCGCGGGGGCGAAGCCGGCCAAGGGCGCCGACGGGAAGGCCGCGGCCTGGGGGCGCGCCGCGGGCAGCGACGACCGCGGGACCGCCGGGGTGGATGCCTCGTGGAGCGATGCGCCTTACGAGGGGGAATGGCAAGCGCCGCCACCGAGGCTGCCGGCGTCGCAGATCGAGCCGCTGCCGGCGCTGCGGGTCGCGGTGATCGGCATCTCCAGCACGGGGGAGCTGCGGCTCGTTCCGATGGACGGGAGGAACGCTCCGCCGCGGGGCGCGGCGCTCGGGATCCTCGTTCCTTTGAGCCCCGGGGACGGCGAGACGATCGCGCGGCTGCTCCAGCTCCGAGGCTGATCCGCCGCGAGGATGCGGCGCGGGTTCGGCAAGAAGTGGGGCAATCCGCGCATCGCGCGGTAGCCTCGAGGAATGCATGACGATCGGACGGCGCCGAAGCGCATCCGTGTGACGGGACTGCAGGAGGCCCAGCTACCGACGCTCGTCGCGCTGGAGCAGGCCTGCAAGGCGATGTACCACGAGAGCGGCTTCGACGCGGCGGACGTCCCGGCGCGGACGCTCGCCGAGATCATCGCGCTGACGCGGCGGCACGACGTGCGCGTCGCGGAGGCGGACGACGAGGTGGCCGGCTACCTGGCGTGGCGCGACGAGGCGCCCGGGGTCGCGTACCTGGAGGAGCTCGCGGTGCACCCGGACCACCAGCGACGCGGCATCGCCACGCGGCTGCTCGCGGAGCTCCTGGAGCGGGCGCGGGAGGTCGGGATGGAGCAGGTGGTGCTGCGCTCCAGGGAGAAGGCGAGCTGGGCGCAGGCGTTCTTCAGGAAGGCGGGGTTCGCGCCGCTCGGCGACGAGGCGCCGGAGAAGGTGCGCGCGTGGCGCGGCGAGCAGGAGGCGTCCGGGAAGCCGCTGGTGCGAGACGGCGAGGTTGTCTTGTGGGCGACAATTCCGTCGAGAGCGCACGACGAACCGAGCGACAGCGACGACGACGAGCGCAGCGATAGCTGAACCCGGGCAGGCCGGCCGGTAGCAGGGGGCAGGCCGGCGGCCCAGGAGCAGGGCGCGCGACAGAGGGGGGCGCTGACCCGGGGGGGGTGGCACTGACCGGGGTCGGAGTCGGACCGACCGAGGCTGAGCCGACCGGGGTTGAGCCGACCGGAGCCGACCGACGTTGGGCTGAGCCGACCGACGTTGGGCTGAGCCGACCGGGGTTGAGCCGACCGGAGCCGACCGACGTTGGGCTGAGCCGACCGGGGTTGAGCCGACCGGAGCCGACCGACGTTGGGCTGAGCCGACCGGGGTTGAGCCGACCGACGTTGGGCTGAGCCGGCCGAGGTTGAGCCCTGAGCCGAAGGCCCCGAACACCGCCCGGGAGCTGAGTTGACATAATGTTTCTTATGCGATCCAAGCCCGGTCCTAGGGCAGGGGGCTTTCCCCTCGGATTCAGCAGGAAATCCGAGCACATGGCGTCCATTGACCGGGCTGCGAACCAGGCGCCGTCACCTGGCGCGCCGCAACCTGGGTCGGGTCCGCCGACCTGGGTCGGGTCCGCCGCCCGCTGCGCGCGAACCCGGGTCAGCCTCCGCGCCGCAACCCGGGTCTATCCGGCGGCACCCCGCCAAGACCACCGCGGCCGCCCTTCAGGGCCTCACGGCGCACATCCCGACCCGTCGCCGCTGCGAACGCCGTTACGCGCCCTCTGCCCCGGCCTCCTGGCGCACCCCCGCGCCCTCTTCGGCCCGCCGGCCTCAGAGCGTCACCCTCCCGGAACGCGCGTTCAGCCCTTCGGGACCGGCGGCGTCTCGACGTCCAGGCTGAGCAGCGCGCCGCCGTTGGTCATGACGAACGCGCGCCGGCCATGGGCGGCCGGCGTCATCGCGATGCCGCCGCCGGTCTCGATGCCGTCGATCACGGCCCCGTCCAGCGGCGAGAACAGGAAGAGCCCGTAGCGCGTGGTCGTCACCAGCAGCGCCCCGGCGAACGGCACCGGGGCCGAGATGCCTCCGTCGGGCAGCTCCCGGCGCCAGATCGTGCGGCCGTCCTCGGGATCGATGGCCCACAGGCCGGTCATGCCGGACGACGCGAGGAGCACCTTCCGCTCGGGCACGACCGGACCGCCGCCGCTCCGAGGTTGATGCGCCGGCTGGTGCCACAGCACGAGCTCGGTCACGCCGACCGCCGCCTCGTTCACCCAGGCCCGGGTCCCGTTCTCGGCGTCGAGCGCGAAGACCCCGCCCGCGTAGCCCGCCACGAAGACCACGTCGCCCGAGGCGATGCGGCCGAAGACCGGCGTGGTGTCCGTGTCGAGGTACTTCGGCGTCTGCCCCCCCGCGCTCTGCTCGGCCTCGGCCGCCAGATCGACGAGCGCCCACTGCTCGGACCCGTTCTTGAGGTCGTACGCCATCACGACCCCGTCGGAGAACGCGGTGTAGACCTTGTCCCGCCCGAGCGCCGGGCCGGCGTACCCGGAGATCTCCATCCCGAACGCCGGCGTCCGGTGCTGGTGCCACCGCATCGCGCCCGTCGCGGCGTCGAGCGCGATCAGCGTGTCGTTCGCGTTCGTCACGTAGACCACGCCGTCGCGCAGCACCGGCCGACGCGTGACCTCGGCGTTGGTCATGAAGCGGTAGAGCAGCTTGCCGTCCGAGGCGCGCACCTTGTAGAGCGCGCCGTCGTTCGAGCCGAAGTAGACCGTGTCCGACGCGGCGTCGTAGTGCGGCTCGCTCTGCACCGGGCCGAGCGTCTCGAAGCGCCAGAGGACGTCGCTCGTGTCGGCGCGCACCGCGTACAGGCCGTGGTCGCTCGAACCGACGAAGATGCGCCGGTGCTCCACGTCGATCTCGGGGCGGCCGCGCTCGTACGCCTCGCCGACCTTGCGCGTCTCGGCGGTGAGGTCGCGGCGCATCGTGATGCCGAGCGCGCTCCCCGGGTGGTGCAGCCAGAGCGGCGCGTCCGGCGCCGCGGCGACGCCCAGGTTGCCGCAGCCGCCCAGCGACGCGAGACCCAGGCCGAGGAGCGCGACGCCCGCGACGCGGCTAGTGCTGCGCATCGCCCGCCTTCTTCTCTGCGTTCTCACGCGCCCGGCGGATGAGCTGCTCGATCTCCTCCGGCGTCATCGACTGGCCCTTCGGGCCGCCGAACGCGGCGCGGGGCGGCACCGCGGCCGGATCGATCTTGCGCAGCATCTCCTCGACGACCGCCCCGAGGAACTGGAACGCGGGGCCCTCGGTCGACGGCGCCTGGAGCTTCTCGTGCGCGCTCTTGAGCAGCTCCTTCGCCTTGTCGCTCTCGCCCTTGGCCAGGTGGATCCGCGCCTGGTGGTACTGCGCGAGCTCCTTGTAGCCCCGCATGTCGATCGCCTCGAGCTCCTTGAAGGACGCGAGCGCGCCGTCCAGGTCGCCCTTGCCTTCCTTGGCGAAGCCGATGCCCTCGATGGCGCGCCCCTTCACGTCGGGATCGGCCCCGGCGAGCGGCGATGAGACCACCGCGCTGTACGCCTCGAGCGCGTGCGCGTAGTCCTTCTTGTCGAGCAAGACGCCGGCCTGCCCGAGCTTCGCCAGGATCGCCGCCCCGGAGCCGCCGTGCTCGTCGATGACCTTGTTGTACGCGGCGAGCGCCGTGTCCGACCGCTCGTCCGCGGTCTTGAAGGTCCTCGCGACGTCGAGCTCCTTCTCCTCGTCGGTGCGCGAGTCCTCGGCGAGCACCCTGCCGCGGTCCGCGGCCACCGCGCTCGCGAGCGCCGACGACGACACCGCGTCCTTCTTGTCGGCGCGCGAGAGGTAGAACAGCACGCCGCCGGTCGCGACGAGCGCCGCCAGCGCGCCCCACTGGAGGATGTGGAAGTTCTTCTTGATCCACCGCCCAGCGCCCGTGGTCATGCGGCTGAGCGCGTCCTCGACCATCTCGCCCGGCAGGAGCTGGACCGGGCGGCGCCCGGCGGCCTGCTCCCTGCGGCGCGCGAGCAGCTCCTTCGCGCGGGCGTTCTTGTCCCTGGGCAGCTCCTCGCCCGTCGCCTTCTTCTTGCGACGGCGCGTGGCGGCCTCCTCGCGGCGACGGGCAGCGCGGTTCGGCGCGGCCTCGACCGCCTCCTCGCCGGCCGCCGCGTCCGTCGCGGCGGGCGCCTCGTCCTCGTCGGCGACGCCGAGCGCCTCGGCGACGCGCTGGGCAGCGTCATCACCGCGCTCGTCGTCGGCGTCCGTCACCGGAGCGCCGCGAGGTGGCCGCGCCGGGGCCGCCTCCGCCGCCCCGTCGTCGCCATCGCTCCGCGCGGCAGCGCCCTCGTCACCCCGCGCGAGATTCTCTTCGGCCTTCTCTCGGTCCTTGTCCGACACGCGGCGGACTCTAGTCTCGCGGCCTGCGGCGTCAATCTGGCCGGTGAGCCGCGGGCGCTTCATCGCCAGAGCGCGGCGGGGCGCCGGCGTCGCCCGCGTCGCCAGGGGACCAGGGCGCGGGCGGCGGGGGCGGGATCTCGTCGCTCAGCGGGACGACCGCGCACGCGAAGACCTCGACGTTCTGGGTCGCGTAGACCACGAAATCGGCGTAGCTGCCCGGCTGGGCGCCCGTCGCGGGCGGCAGCGCCGCGAACGCCTCGGTCGGCTCGCTCCCCGGCGGGATGACGAGGGTGACCGCGCGGTCCGCGTCGAGCTCCGGCGCGCTGGCCGGGACGATCGACGCGCCGTCCCGCTTCGGCGGGCGCGCGCCGCGCTTCGGGCTGCCGAAGCGCACCTCGCCGGGGCGGCCGTCGTCGGTCCGCGCGCGGCAGAGGACGCGCACGCCCTTGCCGTTGCCGGCCTTCGGGATCACCACGCCGAGCCCCACCCCGCTCTTCGCGAAGCGGCGCAGCCGGCCGAGATCGCGCTCGCGCGGCCCGCCGAGCAGGTCGAGGATGTCGGCCCGGAGCGCGAAGCCGAGCCCCCCGGGCAGCGGATCGGGCGTGCCCAGCATGCGCAGGAGCGGCGCCCGGAGCTCCGGGCCGGCGCCGAGCTTCACCAGGGCCTCGGCGATCGCGACGCGCGCCGTCTGGTACGGCTCCTGGCTCAGCCGCTCGGCGAGCGCCGGCCGCGCGGCGTCCTCGCCGATGGCGGCGAGCGCGGCCGCGGCGTGCGGGCGGAGCCGCACGTCGCCGAGCGCCGCGATGAGCGGCGGCAGCGCGGCCTTCACCCGGATCTTCGCGAGCGCCTCGACGATCTCGCGCGCCCGCTCGAACGGCGTCACCTCGGCCGGATCGGGGGTGCCGCCGTCCTGCTCCGCGCCCCGGACCACCTGCCGGAGCCACGCCACGAGCACGTCGTCGCCGCGGCGATCGCCCGCCTCCGCCAGCGCGAGCGCCGCGAGGCGGCGCCATTTGCGATCGGGATCGACGACGAGATCGCGCGTGAGCGGCGCGCCCTCGCCGAGCCGCGTGAGCGAGAGCGCGGCCCAGCGCCGCACCTCGTCGTCCTCGTCGCGCACGAGCGCGAGCCGCAGCGACGGGGCGGCCTCGGCGCGGCGCAGATCGAACAGCACCTCGCCCGCCTTGCGGCGGATCGCCACGTCCGCGTCGTCGAGCAGCGCCGCGACCTCGACCACCGCGTCGGCGTCGCCGGCGATGCCGCGGCGGAGCGCGTCAGGCCAGCCCTTGCCCTCCTTCCGGAGGCCGCGGACCTCGTAGCGCCCGTGCGACGCCTCGACCGCGCGCAGCTCCGACCGCATCGCCCCGAGCTCGGCCGGGCGCAGCGCGGAGATGTCCTGCGCCTGGCGCGGATCGGTCGCCACGTCGTAGAGCGCGCAGGCGCCGATCTTGCGCGCGCAGACGAGCCGCAGCGTGCCCTTGGCGAGCAGCGTCTGCGTGTCGGTCTCGGCGAACGCGAAGCCCGGGAGCGAGGGCGGCGCGCCCGGCGGCGTCGCCTGGCGCTGCTCCGCCGCCTCGTCGCCGCCCGCGAGCAGCGGGCCGAGATCGGCGCCACGCACGCGCGCCGGCCGCGGGATGCCGAGCCCCGCGAGCACCGTCGGCAGGAGATCCACGAGCTGCACCGGCGCCTGCACCGCGCGCGGCGAGAGCAGGCCGGGCGCGCTCACGATGAGCGGGACGCGCGCCTGCTCCTCGTAGACCGTGGTCCCGTGGTAGCGCCCGCCGTGCTCGCCGAACTCCTCGCCGTGGTCGGCCGTGACGATCACGACCGCGTCCGGCCGGCGCTTGCGGATCTCGTCCACCATCGCGCCCACGCCCGCGTCCGCGACGGCGATCTCGGCGTCGTAGCGGTCGATGTCGCGATCGCCGAGCGGGTGCTCCGGGTGCGCCTCGTACGGCTCGTGCGGCTCGAAGAGGTGCACCCAGAGGAACGCGCGCTCGTCCGACCCGAGCCCGGAGAGATAGCTCCGCACCTGCTCCACCCGGAGCTGCGCGCTCGCGAACTCGATCTTCTGGTACTCGAAATCGAGCGCCCGGTCGCGCAGCGCGCCGAAGCGCTCGCCGTCGATGAAGAACACCGCCGGCGGGTAGAAGCCCGCCGTCTTGTAGCCGTAGCGGCGGAGGTGCTGCGCGAACGTCTCGGAGTCCTCCCCGAGCCCCTGCAGCACGAGCGGGCGGATGTACTTGCCCGTCATGAGGGACGACACGGCGTACGACGTGTGCGGCGTCGGCGTGTAGGCGGCGTCGAAGCGCACGCCCTCGGCGGCGAGCCGGTCGAGGTTCGGCGTGACCTTCCGGCTGTAGCCGTACGCCCCCACGTGGTCGGCGCGCAGGGCGTCCACGCTGATCAGCACGATGTCGCGCCCGCGCAGGTCGATCGCGTGCCCGCTCGCGCGCTCGTCGAGCGGCGCGGCGTCGAGCGGCTCGGGCGGCGAGAGCACGGCGGCGAGCTCGACCACGTGGCCGAGCAGCGGGCCGTGGGTCGCGTAGATCAGCCGGATGTTGTCCGCGAGCGCGAGCCTGTCCGCCGCGCCGGGCGCGAGCGCCGCGCCGAACGCGAACAGGACGAGGGCGAGCGCCGCGCGCACCAGCCTGGGCGAGCGCCGGTCGCGCTGCTCACGTTGCTCACGTTCACCGCCGTCGCGCGCCGCGCGCACGGGCAGCGCCGGGGTCGCGAAGGTCGCCGCCGCGAGCGTGAGCGCCGCGAGCCCGAGGTGGAAGGCGGCGTAGAGCCGCGGCAGGATGCGCGCGTTCGCGACCTCGAGCAGGACGACCGCGCAGATCGCCGCGAGGAGGAGCCACCGGCCGGCGGCGACGGCGCGCGCTCGCTTCAGGGCGCGGGCGACGCGCGGCGCCGCCGCGAAGGTCGCGCCGGCCGCGACGAGCGCCAGCGCCGCGACGAAGGGCGCCCGCCGGCCCCCCTCGAACATGCGGCCGGCCGAGACGCCGAAGCCCACCGCGCCGCCGAAGGCCCCGGCGAGCAGCGCGGCCACGGCGCGGAACCCCGTGCGCTCGGCGCGCATGACGATCTCGAGCACGGCGCCGAGGAGGGCGGCGCACGGCGCCGCGGCGGCGAGCGCGAGCGGCAGGAGATCGCGCGCGGCGCGGCTGAGCTCGTAGGGCCCGACGAGCTCTCGCCACCGCAGGGCGCCGACGACCACGAGCTCGGCGAGCGCGAGCGCCGCGAGCGCGAGGTAAGCGTCCGCCATGCGCCACCCGATCTCGGTCTCCAGCTTCCGCGGCGGGGCCTCGGAGTTCCCGCTCGGGAACGTGGCGCGGCTCGGCGCCGGCGCCGGCGTGGACGGCCGCGACGGCCCGGCCTGCGGGCGCGGCGCCGCCGGAGCGCGGTGCCCCGGCGCGCCCTGGACGGAGGCGCCCGCGAGCGCCTCTGCGGCGGCCGTCGCGTCAGGCCGGCTGCTCAGGGCGCCTCGCCCGGAGGGCACGGGCCCCCCCGGGTGACGGCCGGCGCCCCCATGGCCCCGCGGGCGCATCGGAGCGGCCCCGTTGCGAGCGGTCATGCGAAGGTGACTTCGAGGATCTCGTAGGTGCGCGGCCCGGCCGGCATCATCACCCGGACCTCCTCGCCGACCTCGTGCCCCAGCAGCGCGCGCGCGAGCGGGGAGGCGACGGAGATGCGACCGACCTTGAGATCGGCCTCCTCGGGCCCGACGATCTGGAAGCTCTGCTGCTCGTCCGTGTCCACGTTCGCGAGCTTGACCTTGGCGCCGAACTGGACCTTGCTGCCGCTCAGCTTCGACGGATCGATCACCTCGGCGCGCGAGAGCGTCTGCTCGAGGTAGCTGATGCGCGCCACGATCATGCCCTGCCGCTCCTTGGCGGCGTGGTACTCGGCGTTCTCGGAGAGATCTCCGTGCTCGCGGGCTGTTCCGATGTCCTTGACGACCTGCGGGAGGTCGACCTCTTTCAGCCGTCGCATCTCTTCACGGAGCCGCGCTTGCCCCTCGGGCGTCATCGGTACTTTCTCGGAGGACATGGTGGGACGCTTTTAGCATGGCTCCCGGCCGGGAGACGACGTTGCCAGGCCGGCGGACGCGGAACGACCCGGCAGGCGCCGCCCGCCGGGGCTGCCGCGCTTCCCTACCCCCGCCAGCGCACGATCTTCCGCGGCGGCCGCCGCGCGTGGGCGTCCGCCGACTTCGTCGCGCTCCGGACGAGGGCCGCCGCGGTCCGGGAGAGGTCCTCGGGGCGCGGCCCGCCCGGCGGCACGGCCGCGGCGTCCACCGTCGCCGTGGCCGCGCCGGTCGCCTCGGCGATGCGCACCTCGACCGGGACGTCCGCGTCCGGGAGCCGCACCAGGCCGCGGTAGACGAACTCGCCCGGCGCGCCCTCGGCGTCGGTCTGCTCCAGCACGTAGCGAGCGCCGGAGGACGGCCGACCGGCGGCCTCCGTCACAGCCGCGGCCTCGAGCGCGCGGGGGCCGACGCCGCCTTGGCGGGCGCGCGGCCGGCGCCCATCTCGTCGAGGAACCGCCGCGCGGTCACGGCGAACGGCCCGCCCCAGTCCCGGATGACCGACTCGAACACCGCGCGCGCCTCGTCGCGCTTCTTCATCTTGAGGAGCGTCTCGCCCTTGAGCACGAGCGCCTCAGGGTCGAGCCCGGAGCCCGGGAACGTCTTCAGCGCGTAGTCGATCCGCGCGAGGGCCGCGTCGAAGGCGTCCTCCTTGAGGTAGTAGCGCGCCACGTAGAGCTCGTGGCGCACGAGCCGCCCCGTCACGACCTCGAGCATGTAGGCCGCGTCCTCGCGGTAACGGCTGCGCGGGAACTGCCGGAGGAACGTCCGGATCTCCTTGTGCGCCTCGATCGTGGTCGCCTGATCGCGCTCCTCGGCCGGCGGCAGGAACACCGTGTCGTCGATGTCCAGGAAGAGCGCCTTCGCCATCCTGTACTTCGCATACTCGACGTTCCGATCCGTCCGGTGCTCCTGGATGAACGCGCGGTACGCCGAGATCGCCTCGGGGTACTTCCCCTGCTCGAACTCGAGGTCGGCGATCCGGAGATCGGCGAGCCGCGCGTAGCGGCTGTAGGCGAAGCGCCGCTTCAGCTCGGTGAAGAGGGCGCGCGCGTCCTCCCAGTCCTTGGCCTGGAAGGCGGCCATCGCCTCGTTGTACGCGGCGCGCGCGTCCTCGGTGTACGTGAGGGTGGCGGTGCGGCCGTCGTTGAATTCGAAGTCGCAGCCCACGAGCCCGCCCAGGGCAGCGAGGCACCCGGCGAGGGCGAGGACAGCGGCGGAGGGTCTCATCGAGCACGCCTCGTACCCAATCCGGCGCCGGCGCGCCAGGGCTTCCGCCGCGGAGCCCGGCCGTGGGCGCTTTGCTCCCGCGTCGTGGCGCGCGGCGGAGCTGGGGTATGGTCGACGCCATGCCCGCTTCCTCTCCGGCGTCTCCTCCAGCGGCCCCGGCCCCGACGCTGCACCCGGGCGGCGCCGCCGCGCCCACGGTCCTCGTGGTCGACGACGAGCGCAACATCCGCCGCACCCTCGGGCTCGTCCTGCAGGGCGAGGGGTACCAGGTCGCGGAGGCCCCGAGCGCCGAGGCGGCGCTGGAGCTGCTCGCGCACGGCGACAGCCCCGTCGACCTCGCCCTGGTCGACCTGCTGCTGCCCGGCATGAACGGCCTCGATCTGCTCCAGCGCGTCCGCCAGGACGACGCCACGCGCGAGCTGCCGGTGATCGTCATCAGCGGCCACGCGACCGTCAACGACGCCGTGAAGGCGATCAAGCTCGGCGCCAGCGACTTCTTCGAGAAGCCGCTCAACCGCGAGCGCGTCCTGGTGGGGGTCAAGAACGCGCTGCAGAACTCGCGGCTCGCGCGCGAGGTCGAGGACCTGAAGGCGCAGGTGCAGTCGCGCTACGAGATGATCGGCCAGAGCCCCGCGATGCAGCGGCTGTTCAAGGAGATCGATCGCGTCGCGCCCACGAAGGCGAGCGTGCTCATCACGGGCGAGAGCGGCACGGGCAAGGAGCTCATCAGCCGCGCCATCCACCGGCTGTCGCCGCGGGCTCGGGGCCCATTCGTCCGGGTGAACTGCGCCGCGATCCCGCGCGAGCTCATCGAGAGCGAGCTCTTCGGGCACGAGCGCGGGGCGTTCACCGGGGCGAGCGGGCCGAAGCGGGGCTTCTTCGAGCAGGCCCACGGCGGCACGCTGTTCCTCGACGAGATCGGCGACATGGACCTCGCCGCGCAGGCCAAGGTGCTGCGCGCGCTCCAGTCGGGCGAGATCTGCCGCGTGGGCAGCGAGCACAGCCGGCACGTCGACGTCCGCGTGCTCGCCGCGACGAACAAGGACCTGTCGCGCGAGGTCGCCGCGCTCCGCTTCCGCGAGGACCTGTTCTTCCGCCTCGCGGTGTTCCCGATCAAGAGCCCCGCGCTGCGCGACCGCATGGAGGACCTGCGCGCGCTCGCCGACGCGTTCATGGCGGCGTTCTGCAACGAGAACGGCCTCAAGCAGAAGGCGATCGACCCGGTGGTGTACGCCGCGCTCGAGCGCCGGAGCTGGCCGGGCAACGTCCGCGAGCTGAAGAACGTGATCGAGCGGGCGGCGATCCTCTCGAGCGACGTCGTCACCATCGCCGATCTCCCGGAGGATCCGCACGAGAACCCGTTCGAGGACGACGCGCAGGGCGCCGCCGGGGAGGGATCGATCGCGCCGCCGCCGCCCGGCGCGGCCGAGCCGCCCGCGGGCGCGGCCCGCCACGAGCCGGAGCGCCCTCGCCTCACGCTGCGCGAGTTCCGCGACCGCGCCGAGCGCCGGTACATCGTCGAGGTGCTGGCCAGCCTCGACTGGAACATCTCGCGCGCGGCCGTGGTGCTCGGCGTCGAGCGCACGAACCTGCACAAGAAGATCCGCGCGTACGGCATCCAGCGCGGCGAGGCGCCGTAGCGCCGCGCGGGCGGCCCCGCCCGCGAGGCCGGCGCCCGGCCTACGCGGCGCCCTCGAGCGCCTTGCGGACGGCGCGGAGGAGCGACTCGGCCGTGAACGGCTTCGCCAGCAGCGGGGCGCCCGGCCGGGCGGCGCGGGGGCCGTCGAGCGCGTCGCCCGTGTAGCCGGACATGAAGAGCACCCTCATGTCCGGCCTGAGCTTCGCGAGCCGCTCGGCGAGCTCGCAGCCCGACATCTCGGGCATCAGCACATCCGTGAGCAGGAGGTCGATGCGCCCGCGCTGCGCCTCGCAGACGCGCATCGCCTCGCGCGGCCCGCGCGCCGTCAGCGTCGTGTAGCCGCCCTGCGCGAGGATCCGGCTCGCGAGCGTGACCACCGCGTCCTCGTCGTCGGTGACGAGCACCGTCCCCCCCTCGCCCCGGCCCGGCGCCGCCCGGGCCGCGCGCCCGCGCCGCGAGGCCGCCGGCCGCGCCGCCGCGAGCGGCAGGTAGATCTCGACGCGCGTGCCCTGCCCGGGCTGCGACGCGAGCTCGATGTGGCCGCGCCACTGCTTGACGATCCCGTACACGGTGGCGAGCCCGAGGCCCGTCCCCTTCCCCCGCGGCTTCGTCGTGAAGAACGGCTCGAAGGCGCGCGTCCGCACGTCGTCGCTCATCCCGCTGCCGGTGTCGCGCACGACGAGGCGCGCGTACCTGCCGGGCGGGAGCGCCGGGTGCGCGTCGTGCAGGCTCCCCGCGGCGCCGACGCGCACCGCGCGCGCCTCGATCGACAGCTTGCCGCCCTCCTCCATCGCGTCGCGCGCGTTGAGCGCGAGGTTCATCACCACCTGCTCGAGCTGCCCCGCGTCCGCCAGCACCCGGCAGCCCGAGGGGCCGAGCGCGATCGCGACGTCGACCGCGCCGCCGACCGCGGCGCGGAGCGCGCCGTCCATCCCCCGCACCACGTCCCGCAGGTCGAGCACGACAGGCTGGGCGAGCCCCCGCCGGCTCACCGTGAGGAGCTGCCGCGTCAGCGACGCCGCCCGCTGCGCGGCGCGCTTGATCTCGGCGAGGTCCTTCTGGACCGGGCTCTGCTCGTCGAGCTCCTCCATCACGAGGCTCGTGTAGTTCAGGATGATCGCGAGCAAGTTATTGTAATCATGGGCGATTCCGCCTGCGAGCCGCCCCACCGCCTCCATCTTCTGCGCCTGGCGGAGCTCCTCCGAGAGCTCGCGCCGGCGGTCCTCGCTGCTGCGCGATGTCGAGAGATCGACGACGGCCCCGACCACGAGCCGCTCCCCGCCCGCCTCGGTGAGCGCCTCGGTCCGCATCACGCGGACCGCCGAGCCGTCGCGGCGCGTGAGGCAGCTCTCGATCGCGCCGGTCGACGTCGGCTTCGCGCCCGCCACGCACCCGCCGAGGACGAGGTCGGCCGCCGCGAGCGCCTCCTCGCGCGAGCCGTAGCCGAGCAGCCGGGCGAGCGCCTCGTTGCAGTCGACGAGGCGGCCGTCGAGCGAGGCGACGTAGAGCCCCGCCGGCGCGCCGGCCGCGAGCAAGGGGCTGTGCTCCACCGGGTCTATCGACGTTCGTCCGCTGCTCATCGACGCGCCGTCCGTGCAAGGCCGTTCAGTCGGAGGGTAAACCCCGACAACCAGAACTGAAGCGCGGACTCCCCTCGCCTGCAACGCCGTTCACGCAAGCGAC
The DNA here is from genome assembly GCF_051524405.1 of Sorangium sp. So ce119. Taxonomy (NCBI): domain Bacteria; kingdom Pseudomonadati; phylum Myxococcota; order Polyangiales; family Polyangiaceae; genus Sorangium; species Sorangium sp. So ce119. The sequence continues at coordinate 3,976,698 of NZ_CP150310.1, forward strand.
GGCGCAACACCGCGGGCCGAACGGCCGGGGCCGCCGCGCAACGTGGGCGGTTTTGTCCTTCTCCGTCTCGACGAACTGGCCTAGACCCTCGCCGCCGGGGCTCGGGCGAGCCCCGAGGAGCGCGATCCATGTTCTTCCTCGACAGCTCCGACCCGGCCGAGATCAGCGAGATGTTCTCCTGGGGCGTGCTCGCCGGCGTGACCACGAACCCCCTCATCCTCTCGCGCGACGCCGGCTGCGTCGACCTCGAGCGGCGCATCCGCGAGGTGCTCTCGGCGTCGGCCGGCCCGGTGTCGGTCGAGCTCACGAGCGAGACCGAGGCGGCGATGCTGGAGGAGGCGCGCGCCTACCACGCGTGGGCGCCCGATCGGATCTGCATCAAGGTGCCGTTCAGCGACGTCGGCCTCAAGGTGACGCACGCGCTCGCGACGCGCGGCGTGCGCACCAACGTCACGTGCGTGATGAGCTTCAACCAGGCGTACCTCGCGGCGCTCGCCGGCGGCGCTTACGTCTCGATCTTCAGCGGGCGCATCCGCGACATGGGCTACGCCGCGACCCCCGTCATCGAGCGGACGCGCGCGCGGCTCGAGCGCGAGCGGCTGCGCGCCGAGATCATCGTCGGCTCGATCCGCCACCTGATGGACGTGAACGAGGCGCTCGACGCCGGCGCGCACATCGTGACCGTGCCGCCCGCCATCCTGCGGAAGATGCTGCACAACCCGAAGACCGAGGAGACGATCCGCGAATTCAACGCCGCCTGGGAGAAGCGTGCTAAGTAGCCGCGCGTGAACGCCGAGCCCGGCCGCGCGCGAAACGAAGGGGAATCTCGAGGGCCGCGCCCTCCCGAAGGCGAGGACGACCGGGCCCCCAGCGCGCCGCGACCCGCCGCGCCCGAGGACGCCGTCGCCCGCAAGTACGCGGTCGAGGAGGTGAACCGGGCCCTCGTCGCGGCCGCCGGCAGGCCGCGGACGGTGCTCGACGTGGGGTGCGGGATCGGGCTCAACGGCGCCGCCGTCAAGCGCACGGGCGCGCGCGTGACCGGGATCGAGATCGCGCCCGGGTCGCGGGCGCGCGCCGGGGCGGTGCTCGACGAGGTCCTCGCCGCGGACATCACGAGCGACGCCGCCGTGCGCGAGGCGCTCGGCGATCGGCGCTTCGATCTGCTCCTGTTCGCCGACGTCCTCGAGCACACGGCCGACCCGCTCGCCGTGCTCTGCCGCTTCCTGCCGCACCTCGAGGAGGACGGCCACGTCATCGTCTCGCTCCCCAACGTCGCGGCCTGGCCGGTGCGCCTCGGCCTGCTCGCCGGGCGCTTCGAGTACGCGCCGAGCGGCATCCTGGACGACTCGCACCTGCGCTTCTTCACGCGCGCGTCGGCGATCGGGCTCGTCGAGCGCGCCGGGCTCGAGGTGCTCCGCGTCGAGCAGAACCCGATGCTCGTGCGCGCGGCCAAGGGCCTCATCCTGCGCGGCATGGGCGCGGGCGAGGACCCCACCGATCTCGCCAGCTCGCTGCCCTACAAGACGTACCAGGCGCTCGTCCGCCCGCTGGAGGACGTCGTCGCCGACCGCGCGCCCGGGCTCCTCGCGTTCCAGCACGTGATCGTCGCCAGGAAGCCGCCGCGCCCCCGCCGGATGCGGCTCACCGTCGGCATGCTCACGATGGATGAAGAGGAGAGCGTCGGCGCGATGATCGGCGAGATCAGGAGGGTCGCGCCCGACGCGGAGATCCTCTGCGTCGACAGCTCCACGCGGGACAGGACTCCGGAGATCGCGGCCGGCCTCGGGGCGCGCGTGCTCCGGCAGGTCCCGCCGCGCGGGCACGGCCCGGCGATGGAGCTCCTCATGTACAGCGCCGCCGCCCGGAGCGAGCTGCTCATCTACCTCGACTGCGACTTCACCTACCCCGCCGAGAACATCCCGGTGCTCCGGCGGCTCGTCGAGGAGGAGGGCGCCGACGTGGTGAACTGCGCGCGCACCCGCACGCGGCCCGCGGCCATGCCGGTCCCGAACTACCTCGCCAACCGCGCCTTTGCGGCCATGGCGCACGCGATGCACGGCATCCCCACCTCGGACGTCCACAGCGGCATGCGCGCCTACCGCTGCTCGGTGATTCGCGCGTTCGATTTCGACGGCGAGGGAGACGCGCTGCCCATCGACACGCTGCTCTTTCCGGCCAAATGCGGCTATCGCGTGGTGGAGATGCCCATCGACTACAACGAGCGCGTGGGCACCTCGAAGCTGCGCAAGCTGGCCGGCACGGTGTGGACCATGATTCGCCTCCTGCGCGCGCTCCCCGTGGGCGACCGCCTCGGCGACCGCTACGAGCGCCGCTAGGCCGCGCGGCTCGCGACGCGACGCAAACACCCCGGAGCGTCACGAAGAGGAAGCGATGGCGACGCGGTGCGCCGTCGCCGCTCCTGCGTGGTCATCGCAATGCGGTCGCCTATACTCCGCAGCTTTCAACTCCGGAGGAGGCAAGAGATGCGGTTTCTGAAGGTCGTTTACGTACTAGGTGTGTCCGCGCTGACGGGCGCGGCCGCGATGGCGGGCTGCGGGGGAGACGATCCTGGCGGGACGAGCTCGAACTCGCCCGGGGGCACCGGCGGCGGGCCCAGCGGTGACTGCACGCTGCGCCACCCGGTCTGTACGGCTGTCGCGTCGGACTGCATCGCCGTCCACGACAACCAGGGCTCGACCAGGTTCGGCATGCGCATGGCGCAGCTCACGATCACGAAGCCCGACGTGCTCGCGACCGGCTATATCGCCCGGCTCGTCGCCCAGGGGTTAACGATGAATTTGCCCCTGTGTTACCTGAACGGCACGGGGACCTTCTCCTGGCTCCTCGAGTTCGACACGATGACCGGCAAGCTGCGCACGGGCGGCGCGCTGCCCACGGAGGACCCGCTGGCGGGCTACTGCTTCGCCAACATGACCGCCGGCGAGTTCGAGATCGCCCCGACCGAGATCGACGCGCCCCTGACCGACGGCGCCTGGAGCGGGGAGGCCGAGGCGCTCAATGTCCCGATCTTCCTGGAGACGAGCCCGGATCCGATCATCCTGCCCCTGCACCAGGTGAAGCTCACCGACGCGAAGGTGTCGGCGGACAACAACTGCATCGGGCGGCGCAACAGCGAGGAGCTCGACCCGCTCAACGCTTGCCTCCCGGGCCAGGACGGCGACCCGCCCGCGTTCATCAACGGCGGCAAGCTCTCCGCGTACATCACGCTGGAGGAGGTCGACCGGGTGATCGTCCCCGAGGTCAACCAGAGCCTCTGTGTCGTGCTCTCGGGCGATATCGGAGAATACGGAACCGGTGGGGAGCCCAATACCTGCAAGCGCGACGAGAACGACCAGATCGTGCTGAAGGGCGACTGGTGCAGCGCGACAAACTCGGCTGCGACGGACGACTGCGCAGACGCCTATGCGCTCGGCGCCGAGTACGCCGCGAGCGCCGTCAAGATCACCGGTCTCTGTCCACAGTAGCGCTTGCGGGGGGCTCTCCGGGGAGCGTACGATCCGTCGTGGCGTCCTGACGTCCGCGCCCAGCGGGCTCGGCGCTGCGGGTCGTGCTCTTCGGAGGGTTCCTTATGCCCCGCGTCATCAAGCATTTCTCCTCCATCCTTGTCCTCCTTGTCATCGCCGGATGCGCCGCTTCGGGCGGCGGGTGCGCCGGCTGCGGAATGACCCCCCTCCCCGCCGGCTTCAAGCCCGCGGACCGCATCGAGAACGCCGGCGCGGCCCGGCTCACGCAGTCCGGCATCGAGTTCCTCGAGCAGAACCTGGGTGTCCTCGGGCGCGCGCTGCTCGGCGGCGGGGAGAGCGGCGTGATCACGTTCTCCGTCCCCCGGACCCCGGGCTCCGTTCTCGGCGGCATCATCGATTACACGCTCTGTCCCGGCGGGGCCGATCCCGCGTCGACGCCGCCGACATGCACGGCCGAGATCGACGTGGGGCGCGCGGCGCTGCAGATCCAGCCCAAGGCCCCGCACAACCTGGTCATCGGGGGGCCCCTGCCGGTACGAATGCAGAGCCTGCCCATCTTCCTGGACGGCGGCATCCTCGGCGAGAGCACCCAGTACGTCACCCTCAACGGCAACGACGCGTGCCCGCCCGCCGAGCAGACCTTCACGAACATCGATGTCGAGGTCGATCTCTCGGTCGAGATCGACGTCAACCCGCAGCACTCGAGGCAAGGCTACTCGCGCGTCAAGGTCGTCCGGCTCTCGATCGACCAAGATCAGCTCGAGTCGAGCCTGCACCTCGACTGCGGCGGCACGTGGGTCGGCGATGCCCTGGATTTCGTGAAGCCGATCATCACGAGCTTCATGGGATCGATGTCCGACACGCTGAAGGCCCAGCTCGACCAGCAGCTCTGTCTGAAGGCGGATCCGACCCTGGACCCGGCCTGCCCCGACGGCACGAACGACATCGGCGGCGTCTGCCGCTACGGCACGCAGGCGACCGACGAGTGCGCATCGATCCTCCTCGGCGTCGAGGGCCACCTCGACCTCGGCCGGCTGCTCGCCGGGGTCTCCCCCGGCACGCAGGGCGGGTTCGATCTCCTGCTCGCCGGCGGCGGCACGAGCGAGCGAGACGACGGCTCCGATCTCACCTGGGGTGACCTCAACCCCGTGGGCAACGGCGTCACCCTCGGCCTCTACGGCGGCGCCGAGCCGCTGCCGATCTCGAAGTGTGTGTCGCTGTCGGATATACCGCTGCCAGCGGGGATCCCGATCGCTGATGAGCTCGTCGCCAACACCGTCTCTGGCTGGCCCGCTGATCTTCCCGGCCCGCACATCGGTCTCGCGATCTCCGAGCGCTTCGCGAATTATGCCTTGAACGGTCTATACAACAGCGGATTCCTCTGTCTCGGGATCTCCACGGAGACGGTGCCTCTCCTCAACTCCGGCACGCTGGGGCTCCTGGCGTCGTCGGCCAAGGACCTCGCCCTGCAGCGCGAGTCGCAGCAGGTCGCGCTCGTCGTCCGCCCGCAGACGCCGCCCCGGGTGACGTTCGGGAACGGCACGAGCGCCAGCGACGACCCGCTGATCCGCATCCAGCTCGATCAGGCGAGCTTCGATTTCTACATGTGGTCGCTCGACCGGTTCATCCGGTTCATGACGGCGACGTTCGACGTCGACGTGCCCATGAACCTGACCGTCACCCCCGAGGGGCTCACGCCGGTGATCGAGGAGCTGACGGTCACGAACGGCAAGGTGACCAACAACGGGTTGCTCCGGGAAAATCCGGAGTCGATCGCGGACGCGCTGGGCGGGCTCCTCAGCAGCCAGGTAGGCCAGCTCATCGGCGGCGGCCTGCCGTCGATCGACCTCAACGGGCCGCTCTCGGGGCTCGGGCTCTCGCTGGTCGTGCCCGAGTCGACCGACGGCGCCGGCTCCCCCGGCCTGCGGAAGCTCACGAAGGGACAGGACAACTACCTCGGCATCTTCGCGGCGTTCGGCATGCCGGCGCAGCAGCGCGCGATGAAGAGCGAGACGGGCGCCGAGCTGAGCCGCAAGGAGGTGCAGGCCGAGGGGCTCCGCCTGCCGACGATGACCCGCGACAACGGGCCCACGGCGCGGCTCGTGATGAGCTCGCCGCTCGACGACGGCACCCGGGTGGTCGAGTACTCGTACCGGGTCGACAGCGGCGTGTGGCGCCCGTTCACGCGCGAGCGCATCGTCGATCTGCGCGACGACTGGCTGCGGCTCCCGGGGCGCCACGTGATCTCGGTGCGGTCCCGGATCGCGGGCGACCCGCTGTCGCTCGATCCCACGCCGGCGACCGTGGAGATGGTGGTCGACGTCGAGCCGCCGGTCATCTCGGTGGGCGCGGCGGTGGACGGCCACGTGCCGCTCGAGGTGCGCGACGTGGTCTCGGACGCGGACCGCGCGAAGGTGCGCGTGCGGCTCGACGGCGGGGCGTGGTCGCCGTGGGCGACGGCGGCGGAGATGCGGACGGTCGACGTCGGCGACGCCGTCGACATCGAGGTCGAGGCCGTGGACGAGGAGGGCAACGTCGGCACGGCGCGGCAACCGATCCTCCGCGGCCGCATGCCCATCGATCCGGCGGGCTGCGGCTGCGTCACGGCCGGCGGCCCCAGCCAGGGGCCGTCAGGCGGCATCTGGCTCGGCCTCGCGGCCATCGCCGCGGTCGTGCGGCTCGCGCGGCGCGGCGGCGCCCCGCGCGCGCCGACCCCGCGCGACGCTGGACGCCGCGGGCGCCGCGCGCGGGGCGCGCTGGCCGGCGTCGCCGTGACCGCGCTCCTCGGCTCGCACGCCGGCTGCTCGTGCAGCGACGAGCCGGCCGTGCAGAAGCAGGAGTGCGTCGCGCCCGACTGCATGACGCTGCAGTACGGCCTGATCGGGGCCTACACGTCGGTCGCGGTCGCGCCCGACAAGCGCACGGTCTGGGTCGCGGGCTACGCGGAGGCCGACTGGCACAACGCCTTCCAGTGGGGCGACCTCGTCGTCGGAGCGTGGGACGGCGAGGCGGTCGCGTGGGAGGCGATCGACGGGGTGCCCACGGAGCCCGAGGTCGACCCGACCCGGTTCGACGTGAACGGGTTCCGCGGGGGCCAGGTCGACCCCGGCGAGGACGTCGGCCTCTGGACCTCCATCGCGGTGGGCCCGGACGGCGAGCCGGCCGTCGCGTACCACGACCGCACGAACCGCGGGCTCAAGTTCGCGCAGAAGCAGGGCGACGCGTGGGTCGTGAGCTCGGTGCAGCAGGCGGCGAACAGCGACATCGGTCGCTACGCGAAGCTCCTCTTCGTGAAGGGGCTGCCCGTCATCGCGTACCTGGCCATGGAGCCGGGCGAGGACGGCGCGGTCACGTCGAGCGTGCGGCTCGCGACCGGAGAGAGCGCCACGCCGCAGGAGGGCGCGTGGCGGTTCGAGGACGTCGCCACGGACGAGGCGACGCCGTGCCGCGAGTTCCTCTGCGGCGGAGGGATGAAGTGCATCCGGACCAGCGGGCGCTGCGAGAAGCCCCTCGCAGGCAGCGACTGCGAGCCGGCGTGCGCCTCGGGGCAGGCGTGCATCGACGAGGGCGGCTCGCCGGTGTGCGCCGTGGTCTCCGACGGGAGCCGGACGGACACGTACCCCGACGCGATCGGCGATTACATCGCCCTGGCGCCCGACGCCGCGGGCGGGTTCGGGCTCGCGTTCTACGATCGCATCCACGGCAACGTGGTGATCGCGTCGAGGGCGATGGGGGAATGGCGGACCCTGATCGTGGACGGGGCGACGCCGGACGGGGCGACCGACACGGGCGACGTGGGCATGGGGACCTCGCTGTTCATCGATCGCGCGGGGGACTGGCACCTCGCGTACGCCGATGGGCGCTCGGAGGGGCTGCGGTACGCGCGGGTGAAGGGCGGCACCGACGTCGAGGCGGCCGAGGTGGCGGACGACGGGCTCGGGATCGAGGGGGTCCCCTTCGAGGACGGGCAGCACCTCGTCGGCGACGACGCGAACGTGTTCGTGACGCCGTCCGGGGAGGTGCGGATCAGCTACCAGGACGCGACGAGCGGTACGCTGCGGCTCGCGATCGGGACGAAGAGCGGCGACGGCCATAGCTGGTTCGTGCGGGCGATCGAGCAGCAGGGGTTCGCGGGCGCCTTCTCGCGGATCGTCGAGGTGGACGGGCGGCTGCTCATCGCGAACTGGTGGCGCGTCGGCGGGCAGACCACCAAGGGCGACGTGGCGTTCGTCGCCCCCTGAGCGCCGGACAGGCGCGCGTGCGACGCGGGACGCCGCGCGCCGAATCCCGCCCGAACCGTGCGGCCGGTGGATCGCCCTTGATCGGGCGATCGATCGGCTGACTATGCTCGGGCGGCGCGCCGGGCGCGCGGCTTCTGCAGCGGTCTGCAGGTGGAGCGAAGCGTCACAGGAAAGGCTTGGGACCATGAAATCGACGGGACGAACGAGCAGCAAGGCGGTGGGCAACGCATCCCCTCCCGGCTCCGACGGGGCGCTGAACGAGGGCGGCGCGCAGACGCGGCGCGCCACGCCGCGACGGAAGATCGGCATCCTGTTCACCTCGTGCGTGGTCCCCGCCGCGTCGGCCGTCGCGGCGCTGCACCTCGCCGGGTGCTGGCCGCTGTCCTACTCCGAGCGATGCGAGGACGACGCCAGGTACTGCACCCCCGACGGGACCGGCGGGGGTGGGGGCACCACCCAACCCGACCCCACCTGCGACGTGGATCCGACCCAGGATCCGAGCGCGGTGAGGGACCAGTGCGCGGTGTTCGCGCGCGCGGGCGCGGCGGCCAGAGGCGACGGGACGAAGGCGAGGCCGTACGCGTCGCTCGCGGATGCGATCGAGAACGCGAACGGCAAGCGGGTGCTGGCGTGCACGAGCGGCGAGTTCAAGGGGAGCGTGACGGTCGGCGTGGCGGCCGAGGTGATCGGCGGCTTCGACTGCGACGCGGACTGGACGTGGAGCGCGGAGGCGCAGAGCATCATCGAGGGCGACGCGAACAAGGCGGCGCTCACGCTGACGAAGGGCGCGAGCGGCGCGAAGCTGCGGAGCTTCAAGATCGTCGCGGCCGACGCGACGGAGGCGGGCGGGTCGTCGATCGGCGTGGCGGTCGACGACATCGACGCGGAGCTCTCGAGCGTCGCCGTGGTCGCGGGCAACGGGATGGACGGCGCGAGGGGCGAGACGCCGACGGCGGGGTCGGACGGGGCGCGCGCGCCGGATGACGTCTCGAACGCGTGCGTCGGAACGGTCTACGGCGGTCTGCCGGGCGCGACGACGTGCGAGGATGGTGAGACGAGCGGCGGCGTTGGCGGGCTCGGCGGCATGCCCGCGACGGACGGCGGCAACGGTCAAAAGGGCCAGGACGGAGCGCCCCTTCCGACAGAGAACCCCGACGGGAACGGCCTCGGCGGCGCCGGACAGGCGGTCGCGCAGTCCAACTGCGCGCGCGGCAAGGACGGCGTGCCCGGGGCACGCGGCAACTCCGGCGACCCCGGCATCGAGACCACGCTGACGCTTGCGGGTCCCACCGGAGGCAACGGCACGAGCGGCATGAGCGGGGTGCGAGGTCAGGGCGGCGGCGGCGGCGGCGGCGCCAAGGCAGGACAGTTCTGTGCCGCCGGAGGGGGCACCTTCGCCGACGGCGTCGGCGCCAGCGGTGGCGGCGGCGGGGCTGGCGGCTGCGGCGGCAAAGCGGGGACCGGCGGCAAGGCCGGGGGGTCGAGCATCGGGATCCTCAGCCTCGGGACCAGCCTGGTGCTGACCGACGTGACCGTCGCCGTGGGCAAGGCGGGCAACGGGGGCACGGGCGGGGATGGAAGCCCTGGTGGGTTGGGCGGCATGGGCGCCAACGGCGGGGCACGTGTCCAGGTGTCCGGCTCGATTCAGGGTTGCGCAGGAGGCATGGGCGGAGCGGGCGGCGACGGCGGCCCCGGCGCCGGCGGCCGAGGCGGCCACGCGGTGGGCATCGCCTACTCGGTCACGCCGAGCCAGGCGCCGGCGCTGAGCGTGCTGGAAGGCACGGCCGGCGCGGGCGGCGCCGTGGGCCGCGAAGGCCCCGCCACGAGCAACGGCGCGCCGGGCGTGAGCGGCGCGTGCTGGGACTTCGGCGCGAAGACGAGCTGCCCGCAGCAGTGAGCCGCGCGGCGGCGCGCTCAGGCGCTCAGGGAGGCCGGGCCGATCTCCGCGGTCGCCGGGCCCCTGACGCGCGCGCGCTCGGCGGCCACGAGCTCGAGGAGCTCCTGGGGGCTCGCCTGCCCGCTGTCGAGCAGCGCGCGCATCGCGCCGTCCACGGTCCCCTGCGCGCGCGCCAGGCGGGGAGCGCTCTCCCCGCCCTCCCGCGCGATCAGCATGTCGTGCAGCATCCGCCTGAGCCCCGCCATCGCCTCGGTCTTCGAGCGCATCGCCATCACCTCGCTCCCCTCGGCTAGCGGAGGCGGCGCGCTCCGGCCAAGTTTCAGGCGCGCGGCAGCCTGCCCAGCGCGAGGTCCGCGGCGGCGCGCTCGACGCCCGCGAGCGCGACGGCCGGGCCTTTCCGCGGGATGAGCACAACGCGGCAGCGGCCGCGGGTCGCCGTCTCCAGGTGCGACAGCCCGAAGTCGAGCGCCGCGCCGAAGGCGAAGACGAGCGCGCCCATGCCGAGCAGCTCCGGGGAGCCCGCCCGCGCGCCGTCGACGAGCAGCGACATGCCGAGGTACGTCCCCAGCCCGAGCGCGACGAGCCCCGCGTAGAGGCCGAGCCGCGGGTAGCGCACCTCGCGCGTCGCCCGGAGCAGCGCCTCGACCGGGATGTACGTCTCCTGCTCCCGCAGCGCCCGGCCGAGCAGCTCGGTCCGGCTCCGGACGGTCACGCCGCGCGGCCCGACCTCGATCGCCGCGGGCCGGCGGTACCGCAGGAGGAACCGCCCGGCGAGCCGGCCCGCGTGCATGACCAGCAAGATCCCGGTCGCCGCGAGCAGCACGAGCGCCACCGGCCCGCGCGGCGGCGGCGAGAGCTCGCCCGCGAGCCGCGCCGGAGCCCCGCCCTCGAGCTCCGGCGCGCCGGCCGCCCAGGCCTCGTCCGGGCCCGCGCCGTCGGCGCCCGGCGCGCGGCTCGGCCGCCGGCCGGGCGACACCGCGTCGCGCAGCAGCGAGCGCACGATGGGGTCGCGCACCTCGTCGACCAGCGCCGCGGCCTCGGCGCGCGCGGCCGGCGAGGCGCTCCCGCGCAGCGCCGCGGCGGCGATGATCGCGCCCGCGCGCCCGAGCTGCGGCAGCGCGCCCTGGTCGGCGCGCCGCACCAGCGCGGCGACCGCGCGCCAGAGCCCCGCGGCGCGCTCGCCCAGCGCCGCGTCCAGCGCGGTCAGCGCGTCGACGGACGTGTACGTGGCCAGCCACACGAGGGCCTCGGCGACGCGCCCCTCGGCCTCCGGCCCCTCGGGCGGCGAGAGCGCGACCCCGCGCGCGAGGAGCGTGGCGAGGAGCACCCGGGTCGCGCTCCCCGCGCCCTCGCTGGTGCCGCGCTCGAGCGCCCGGATCACGTTCCCGAACCGGGTCTCCGCGTCGGCGGCCGACAGGCCCGCCCGGTCGACGAGCTCCGCGAGGCCGCCCTCCAGGGTCGTCCGCCGCTCGTCCGCGGCGGCGAAGGCCGCTGTATGCACGACCCGCGCGAGGTCATCGCCATGAGGGTGACCGGCAAGCTCATCGAGCACGGTGTGCGGAGAGTGTTCGGGCGTCATCGGCGCGGGCTGGTCGGATTAACTGAACGCCGCCTCTTTGGCTAGTGTTCCGAGCGGCCTGGCCGGCGTCCCGCGCGGAGCAGCGCCGCCCGCGCGCTCCTTCTTCTACGACTTCCCTCTACTTCTGCCGGGCGCGGGCCTGGTCCCGGAGCGCCTGCTCCACGAAGCCCATGATCAGCTTGAGCTGCCGGTTGGTGACGTGGAGCTTCGACCAGATGACCTTCCCGTCGGTGTTGAAGGTGACCTCATCCACCACGTCGATCCGCGTGATCCCCAGGTTGATGGTCCGGAGCGCGTTCAAGGTCCTCGTGAGCTCCTGCGCGTGCTCCAGCGCTTTTTCAGCGGATTCGTCGCCCGCCGTGAGCGCGAGGTCGGCGCCCCCGTCCTTCGTCGGCGTCACGGTGAGCCGCATCCACGCGAGGCTGCGCGGGAGCGCCTGGACCCCGCGGAAGGCGTTCGCGGGCGTGAGCATCGAGATCACGATGCCGGCGGCAGACGATTTATTGAAGCCTTTCATGGACTTCAACTTGGATAATTGATCCTCTTCATCAGCAGGGAGGACCACGAGCAGCCGCCGGTCCGGGACCATCGCGAAGATGCGCTCGCTGCGCTCGGCGGTGGCGCGGGCGGCGGGGACGGGGGCGTCCTCGATCCACGAGCCGTTCGACCGCTGCACGATGACGTCGACGGCCGCGCGCATGGTCTCGTCGGGCGCGCGGTAGTCCATGACGGCGACGACCTTGCTGGAGTCGCGGAGCTGCGGCCCGGCGATGAGGAGGTGGTCGATGTCCCGGATCGGGTCGACGCCTGTGTCGCTGAAGAACGACTGCCACTGCGGGATGGTCGTCAGGATCCGGCCGAACCATTCCCCGAGCTCGTGGGTGCGCAGCCGGTCGCCGGCGATGAGCACCTGCACGTTCGGGTCCTTCGACGCGAGCTTGCCCGGCGCGCCCGCGGCGCTGAGCGGGGTGCGCAGGTTCGGGGAATCGCTCTCGTCGCCCGTGCCCCCGTCGCCCGCCGCGTCCGGTCCCGCGTCGCCCGGCGGCCTGCGGCGCGGCGGCGTGGGCGCGCCCGCGTCCGGCGCCTGCGGCGCGGCGCTCGCGGAAGCGACGGGGGGCGGCGGTGTGGGCGGCGGCGTCGAGGGCGCCGCGGCGCCCGCCCCCGAGGGCGCGGCCTCGGCGCCGGTCGCGGAGGGCGCCGCCGCGACAGCGCTCGGGTCGTCCGCGAGGAGGTCGAGGTCGATCGGGACGATCGTCTCGCCCGCGTCGTAGTCGGTCAGCTCGCCCCGCAGCGCGAACATCGCCTCGAGCCACGAGAACAGCGGGGTCGGCAAGAACGGCAGGTGCAGGAGCAGCGCCACGGCCGCCGCGGTCGCCAGCGCGCGCCTCGAGGCGGCGCGCACGAGCGGGACGACCCCCGCTCCCCGGCCCGCGCGCGGGGACGTCGTCGTGTTGTTCGAGCCACGCACCGGGGTCCGTTCCGCCACGGCGGTACCCTAGCAGCAGCCGTCCGAACGGCATCTGCGCCGCGGGCGCCGGCCTCGCCGCGCGCCGCGGCTGCGTGGCATGTCCTTCGCTCCCTCGCGATGTCGCCTGCCGCAGCGTCCGCCCTCGCGAAGTCGCGGGGGCGCGCTCCGCAGAGAAGTGGATCGACACGTGAGCGACCAGGTACTAAGACCGCCGAGCCGACCCGACCCGACGGGTCGATCACCAGAACGCGAGGATCGGGACGGCCGGTCCTCGCCCAACGCTGTGGATGCGATGAACCGCTCTCAGGCGCCCCGCCCCCGCGGGCAGAACGACCTCGCACGACCGCAGGGCAGCGGCAACGTCCGCACCCGCGACGCGCGGAAGCCGCAACCTGCGCCGGACCCCGGCCGCGCTCCAGGCGGTGGCGCCGCCCGCGCCTCGATCGTCTCCAGCGCGCTCGGGTTCGTCGCCGCGGCGGCCGTCGCCGGCGCCGCGGCGTGGGCGAGCGGCTGCCAGGGCGAGGCGCCTCCCGGCCCGTCCACCGAGGGCCACCCGCCGCACGAGCGGACGACGTCCCTCCCGCGCCCGGCGCCGACGTCCTCGGCGCGCGCGACGGCGTCCGCCGAGGCCCCCAACGGGATCGCGAGCGCCGAGCCCTCCGCGGCCCCGGCGCCCCCCGAGCCCGACAAGCCCTACACGGGGCCGCTGCTCGGCTCCATCGTGCCGCAGGCGCCGGTCTACCCGACGATGGAGTTCTCCAAGCAGCGGCTCGGCTACATCCGGCTCGGCGGCAAGGTGCCGGTCGATCCGAAGCCGATCAAGGGCGGGAGCTGCGCCAAGGGCTGGTACCGCCTCCTCGACGGCGGCTACGTCTGCGGGAGGTCGGCCACGACCGACCTGTCGAACCCCCAGGTCCGCCTCGGCATCACGCCGCCGAACCTCGACGACGTGCTGCCGTACAAGTACGCGTTCAACACGACGCACGGCACGCCGCTCTACCGCTCCGTCCCCTCGAAGGACGAGATGGCGCGCTACGAGCCGTACCTCGAGTCGTCGAAGCGCAAGAAGAAGGAAGAGCAGCGGCAGCAGGCCGAGGAGCTCTACGAGCAGACCGAGAAGGAGGTCGCCGCCGAGGCGGCCGCGCCGCGCCCCGCGGCGACCCCCGCGGCGGTGGCGAGCGCCGGGGCGGCCCCCGCCCCCGCCGTGACCGCGGTCGCCACGGAGGCCTCCGCGGCCGAGGACAAGGCGGCGGCCGTCGCCGCGGCCGCGTCGCTCGGCATCGCCCCGGCGCCCGCCGAGGAGGAGCCCGAGAAGCCCTGGTGGGAGAACGTCGACGACAAGGGCCGGCCGCTCAACGTCACGCTCGCCGATCTCGACAAGGACGCGGACTCCACCGTCGCGAAGCGGATGGTGAAGGGCTTCTTCGTCGCGGTCGACAAGACCTTCGGCTGGAACAGCCGGAGCTGGTACAAGACGACCGCGGGCCTCGTCGCGCCGAGCGACCGCATGTACATCATCAAGCCGCCGACCTCGCAGGGCATCGACTTCCCCGAGGGCGCGAAGGCGGTCGGCTTCATCCTCTCGAAGACGTCGAGCAAGTACCAGTTCGACGCCGAGATGAGCTCCGTCTCCGTGGCGGGCTCGCTCGAGCGCTTCGCGGCGTTCGGCCTCACGGGCGACGTGCACAAGCACAGGTCGGTCGTGTACCGGAAGACGACCGAGGGCTGGTGGATGAAGGGCGCCGACGGGACGTACACCGACGTCGGCAGCCCGCCGCCGGACCTCGCGCCGGGCGAGAAATGGATCGACGTGAACCTGTCGCGCAAGACGCTGGTCGCGATCGAGGGCGACAGGCCGGTGTTCGCGGCGCTCGTCTCCCCGGGGAGGCGCTCGAAGGACAAGAAGAAGGACCACCCGACGCCCACCGGCGTGTACCGCATCCGCGAGAAGCACATCGCGACGACGATGGACGGCGACGGGACGGTCGCGGGCGATCTGCCGTACAGCATCGAGGACGTGCCGTTCGTCGCGTACTACGACGGGTCGTACGCGCTCCACGGCGCCTTCTGGCACGGCAACTTCGGCCGGGAGATGAGCCACGGCTGCGTGAACCTCTCGCCGCTCGACGCGAAGAAGGTCTTCTTCTGGAGCGAGCCCAGGCTGCCCCGCGGCTGGCACGGCGTCTGGGCGACGCCGGAGAACCGCGGCACGCTCGTCTCCATCCACGAATGAGCGGGCCACGAGCGAGCGGGGGCCACCCCTCCCCCGCCCTGGCGCGCCGGGACGGGCGCGGCCACCTGCCGCCCTCCTGATGAAGCGCCGCGCAGGGCGCTGGAAATCCGGGCAAGTCGTGCCCGGAACAGCTTGAACGGTTGCTTTGACAGGGCTCCCTCTTGACTCGGGGGCCCCCTTCGCACACTTGTGGAGCCGCCATGGACCAGTTCTCGGCGCACCTCGACCGCGGGTGGGATCTCGTCCAGCGCGGGGACACGCGCGGAGCAGAGGCGTCGGCCCGACGGGCGCTCGAGCTCGATCCGAACTCGCCGGAGGCTCACAACCTGCTCGGCTTCGTCGCCGCCCTCGAGGGAGAGGGCGAGGAGGCGATCGAGGCGTACCGCCAGGCGATCGCCCTCGACGACACCTACCTGGAGGCGATGCTCAACGCCGCCGAGGTGTACATCCACCCGCTCGGCGATTTCGACCAGGCGATCGAGATGTGCGACCAGGCGCTCGATCTGGCCGAGGTCGACGAGGAGATCATCGACGCGCTACTCCTCAAGTTCGACGCGCTGCTCGGCAAGGGCGATCTCGACGAGGCCGCGCAGGTCGCCGCCCGGATCCCCGAGGGCCCGTACGACAACCCGAACCACACCTTCCTCGTCGGCCGCGCCTTCTACGAGATCGGCCAGGCCGACAAGGCCGCCGCGCTCATCGAGGAGGCGGCGCTCAAGGATCCGCGCCACGCCGAGGCCCACTACTACCTCGGGCTGATCCGCGACGAGCGGGGCGACGTCCGCGGCGCGACGCAGGCCTTCCTGCGCTCGCGCGAGCTCGACGTCGAGCTCGGGATGCCGCCCTGGGCGCCGAGCCGCGACGGCTTCATGACGCTCGCCCAGAAGACGATCGCCGCGCTGAACCCCGTGCTCCGGCGCTACGTCGAGGGGGCGGAGCTCTACATCTCCGACGTGCCCGGGATGGAGCTCGTGGCCGAGGGGGTCGATCCCCGCGCGCTGGTCCTCCTCGACGGCCTCAACGCCGACGAGCGCGAGCGGGGTCTCCGCGGCAGCGCCGAGGTCCACCCCTGCGCGCGGGTCTTCGTCTATGCCCTCAACGTCGCGCGCCTCGCGGGCAGCATCGAGGCGCTCGACCGCGAGATCAACCTCGCGCTCGAGCGCGAGATCACCGCGACGTTCCTCGAGGCCGAGCAGAACGAGCGGACCGAGAAAGAGCTGAACTGACGGCCGCGGGCGCTCGCCGCCCGCGCGCAGACGAGCACGCGCCCAGGGGCCGAAGCGGGCCGCGGGCGCGCTTTGCCGCCGCTTCAGGGCGATCGGCGGCGGCTCTCTCGCGTCGAGGGACCTCGCGCGCCGCGCGGGAGCCCGAGGGCGCCGCCTACTTCCACTTGATGGCGGTGATCTCGGTGCTGATGCCGGGGGACGAGCGGATGACGACGGAGCTCATCAGCCGGTGCACGGCGCCGAGGCCGACGCCGAGCCCCTGACCGGGCATCCTCGGCGTGAGCCGCGCGGAGCTCGACGAGGACGGGCTGCGATCGCTCTTCGGACCGACCTCCTCCAGCAGCGCGATCCGCGGATCCAGGCCGGGGCCGGAGTCGCGCACGATCACCTCGACGCCCCAGCGGCCGCCGCCCGCCGCCGCCTCGTCGCGGATCGCGCGGATGCTGATGCTGCCGCCGCCGCCGTGGCGCACCGCGTTCGACACGAGCTCGGCGATCGCGATCGCGAGCTCGTGCTGCGCGCGCTCCGACAGCCCCGCCCAGCGCGCGATCTGCGCGCCCTCCGCCGCGCAGGCGAAGCGATCCTCCTCGCGCGTGACCGGGATGCTGAAGACGGGCGGGGTGCGCTGCGTCACGCCGAGGCCCTGTTGTCGCGGAGCACGGCGACGACGCACGTCGCGTCGTCGAACGACTTCTTGTGGACGTCGACGATCCGGCGCGCCATCACCTCGGGGTCGAGGTCGCGGAACGCCGCGAGATCGAAGCCGCTGGCGACGCCGTCCGAGTGCAGCAGGACGACATCGCCGGGCGAGATGGGGAAGCGGAAGCTCCGGAGCCGCCGCACGCGCCGGCCGAGGATCCCGGCGGAGCAGAAGATCGGCATGGCGGTCCGCGTGATCGCCTTCATCGCGATGTTGCCGACGCCCGAGAACTCGAGCTCGCCCGCGCTCTCGTCGATGCGCAGGAGCGCCGCGGCGGCGCCGCGCGTCGACGCGATGTGCTCGCCGGCCCCGGTCAGGAGATCCTCGAGCGGCATCGACGCGTGGTCCTCCACGTAGCGACAGAAGGCGGACGCCGCCTGCGCGGCGAGGGGCCCGTGCCCGAGCCCGTCCGCGAGGCCGATCAGCACCCAGGGAGGCTGCCGGACCACCACCGCCTCGTCGCCGGCGACCTCCTCGCCGGCGGCGACGCAGCACGCGGTCCCGATGGCGACCGTCATCCGAGGTACTTCCTGACCGTCACGGTCGTGCCCGCGCCGGGCGCCGTCTTGACGTCGAACGCATCCATGAGCGCCTTCGTTCCGCGGAGGCCCGCGCCCATGCCGTGGCGCGAGCGGTACTTGCCGCTCAGGATCTCCTGCAGGTTCGAGATCCCCGGGCCGTGGTCCTGCGCGATGATCTCGATCGCGCGCATCGGCGAGGTGAGCGAGCGGACGATGATCTGCCCGTTGCCCGCGTACCTGACGATGTTACGCCCGAGCTCGGAGATCGCCGTGACGATCTTCGTCTGCAGGACGTCGCTGACGAGGTGCTCGATGCAGAGCTCGCGGCCCGCGGACCGCGCGCGCAGCACGTCCTCCTCGTTGCGCACGTCGATCGTGATCTCGCGCGGCGCAGGGGCGGCGTGATCGAGCTCGCCGAGCTCGGTGATGCACCGATCGAGCTGCGCCTGGTCGCGGACGAACAGCTTCACCCCGCGCTTGACCTCGACGAGCAAGCGCCGGAGATCGCCCTCGCGCGCGTAGAGCGGATCGACCTTCGCCTGCCGGATGCCGCAGTCGATGACGCTCTTCCTCACCGCGGGCGAGAGGAACTGCGCCAGCACCGTCTCGATCTGATCGGTGATCGAGCGGCCGACGATCTGCGGCGTCGGGGGCGCAGGGCCGCGCGCCGACTGCGGCGAACCAGGCATGCGCGTCGAGACCGGTCCGCCGGACCGGCTCGAAGGCGGCCCCGTGGCGCCGCCGCTGGAGGGCGGTCCGTCACGAGGAGGGATCTTCATGCGACACCTCGTTCGTGAGCTCCGGCGGCATCAGGTCGTCCTCCGCGGACGGCGCGAGCATCTCGACGGCGCGCTCCAGGTTCAGCGCCGTCACGACGCCAGGGATCTCGAGATCCATCTCCACGAGGGCGATCGCGACCGCGGGGCGCAAGCCGCACACCGCCGTCCGGACGCCCATCAGCCGGGCCGTGAGCGCGATGTCACGGATGGCGCGGGTGAGATAGCTGTCGAGAATCTCGACACCGGAGAGGTCGACGATGAGGCCGCGGGGCGATCGCGCTTCGATCGACCCGGTCACGTCGTCGCGCAGCTGCTCGACCTGTCCGTCGGTGAGCCCGCCCTGCACCGAGACGATTAAATTCCCGAAGAGGCCCACGATGGGGACCCTACCCGCTTGCATCAAGTGGACGTCTCCTTCCTCGCGCTGAGCTGGAGC
The DNA here is from genome assembly GCF_051524405.1 of Sorangium sp. So ce119. NCBI lineage: Bacteria > Pseudomonadati > Myxococcota > Polyangiales > Polyangiaceae > Sorangium > Sorangium sp. So ce119. Next base: position 3,995,263 of record NZ_CP150310.1, read on the forward strand.
TGTGTCGTGTTCATGGGACCGCTGCCGGACGGGTCGAACGCGGCCTCTGGGCCGCCATGGGTGAACGCTTGTCCTGCCTGCTTCTCGTCGCCCCTGGCCGCGCCGCGGCGGCCCATGAGGGACGAGAGCGTCGGCTTCTGGCCGGCGAACGCCAGGCTCTCGCGCAGCGCGTGCTTGAGGTTGCGCGCGGCGCGCACGGTGCCGAGGTTGATGCCGAGCTCCACCATCGTCTGCGCGACCGCGGGCCGGACCCCGGTGATGCGGCACCGCGCGCCGAGCAGCTCGACGGCCTTCATCAGCTTCATGAAATGGTCCGCCGTGCGCGTGTCGATCACCTCGACGCCCGTCACGTCGATGATGACGTAGCGCGACTGGCGGCGGACGATCTCGTCGAGCAGCCGCTCCATGATCTGCGCGCTCCTGCGCGAGTCGACGACGCCGATGATCGGCAGCGCGAGGACGTCGTCCCAGAGCTCGAGGATCGGCGTCGAGATCTCGTCGATGGCATAGCGGAGCCGCTCGACGAGCTCGCTCTTCGCGCTCTCGCTCTCGACGAGGTCGCGGTTCTTCTCCTCGAGATCCTCGATGAGGCGCTTCTTCTCGGTCGCGTCGCGGAAGACCGCGACGGCGCCGGAGATCGACCCGTCCTTGCCCCGCATCGGGCTGGCGCTGACCGTCAGGAACAACCCCGACGCCGGCCCGGCCTCGGCGCGCGGCTCGACGAACGTGGGCGGCACGCGGACCGACCGCGGCTCGACGTCATCGCCCTGCGCCCCCGAGGCGGGCGCGAGGGTCGGCAGGGAGTTCCCCGCCATGGCCTGAGGCCGGCGGGCGAGCCGCGCGTCCTGCTCGGTGGGCTTCCTCGCGAAGAGCTCCACCTGGTCGACCGTCTCGCCGCGCAGCGCGCGCGCGAGGGGGTGCTCGGACACGGGCCAGGGCGTCGCCTGATCCGGGAAGAACAGCGTCGCGTCGCCGGAGCCCTGGCCGTCGCCCGACGAGACGTCGAGCGGCGCGCGGCCGAGCATGTGCTCCGCCGCCGGGTTGCGCATCAGGAGCTCGCCCTTGTCGTCCACGACGGCGACGCCGTCGGCCATGCTGTCGAGCACGAGCTTGAAGATGCCGGCCTGCCGCCGCAGCTCGTCCTCCGAGCGGGCCAGCTGCTCGCTGCGCTCGCGCGCCTCGCGCTCCGCCCGGTCGAGCTGCGCGGCCTGCTCCTTCGCCGCGCGCTCGTGCGCCTCGATCTGCTGCTCGAGCGTCGCGATGCGCTCCGTGAGCCTCGCAACCTCTTGCTGCAGAGCTTCTTCGCTCATCGCGAACTCTCCGTCCTAAGCCCGCGCTCGCCCCGCGGAGCGCCAGGCAGCGCATCTCTCCGGTGCGCAGCGCGGCGAATCTTCTTGTCCAACCGCCCGAGATCTGCGCGCCGGGAGGACGAGCCGCGCGAGCCGGACGAAGCGGCCGCGGAGCGCGCGTCGCGCTGCGCCGTCCTGTCCGTCCTTTGCACGCTCGTTACGCCCATGTCTTCTCCTCGCAGGGTGCCCTGTCCCGCCGAACGGGGATCGTGTCCAGCACCAGTCGAGAAACACAGCTTATCGCCAACCGGGCAACCCACCGTCAAGCTTCGCGTCGGCCGTTCATGTCGCTTGTGGCGCCACCGTGCACACCGCCCAGCCGAGGTAGCCCGTGTCCGCACAACCTCGCCCGTGCCTCGCGTCACAGAGGAGAGCGTCAGCGCGTGCCGCGCTGCATTGCGGTCGAGCCCGGCCGGCGCGCTCCCTGCCGCTCCGTGATCATTGGAGATGAACGGCGAGAGCGCACGTGGGGCTCCTCGCGTGGCGCGCCCTGCGCGGGTGCGCGCAGGAGCTCGCCCGGCAAACGGCGCTGAAAGATCGTCAGTCGCCGAGGCTCTGGCGCTCGCGGGCGCGGCGTCGCTTGGTCTTGCGCTTCGAGTCGGCCGGCCGCTGAGGGTCAGGCCCGCTGTCGCCGGTCGTGGGCGCGCCGGCGTCGAGCCAGCGCCACAGCGCCATCTGGTCGGCCGTCGCGCCGTGGCGGATGGCGCGCTTCAAGATCTTCTTGGCGAGCACCAGCTTGCCGCACCGGGCGAGCGCGTGGGCGTAGCTCGCGGCGATGTCGGCCTCGCCCGTCTGCGCCTCGGTGGCCTGCGCCAGGAGCGGCAGGGCGTCCTGCGGGCGGTTCAGCGCGACGTCGTAGAGGTGACCCAGGTTATGGGCGTACCACGGGTTGTCGGGCGCGATGGCCAGCGCGCGCTCGTAGGCGCGCGCGGCGTAGCGGTAGTTGCCGAGCAGCGACTGCGCCAGGCCGAGCACCGCCCACGCGCCGTCGTCTTCCTCGTGGAACTGCAGCACGCGGCGGGCGAAGAGCGCGGCGCGCCACGGGTCGTGCTCGACGCCCATCTCCGCGAGGTGGCGGTGCGCATAGAGCCACGGCTCGCTCCCGGGCACCGTCGCGCGGGCCAGGCGCGCGAGCAGCGGGAGGACCCTCTCCGCGTCGAGCTTGTCAGCAAGCGCTCGATCGATGTCCCGTCGAAGCCGGTCGATATCCTCCGCTCCACTGCGCGCCATCCCTTCCGTGATACGACCAGTGGGCGGGCTTGGCTAGCGCGTTGCGCGCCGGGAGGCGCCGCCTGGACGGCGTCGCACGCGAGCGCCCACCGACGTACGCCGGCGGGCGGTGTCTGGCGCATGCGCGGACAGCGTGGAACGTCGGCGCGGAGCCTGCGATGTCGATGCCTTGCAGCAGGCCGGCGATGCCTGGCGGCAGGCCGGCGCCGCCTGAAGGAAGGCCGGCGCTGCCTGGTGGCAGACCGGCGCCTCCTGAAGGCGGGCCGGCGCGCCGCGCGGTCAGGCGTCCTCCGCCACCTCTTCGGCGCTTGACGTGCGCTCCCGAGCCTGCTCCGCGCGCGCCTCCTTGCCCGCGATCGTCGCGCCGTTCAGCGCCCCCACGACGCGCGCGAGCTCGGCCTTCGGTACGCTGACGAACGCGTTGCGCTCGCGCACCCGGATGCGCCGGATGTCGCCCTTCGCCATCCCCGCGCGCTCGACGAGCACGCGCTGGAAATCCGCCGCGCGCGCGCCGTCGCGGCGCCCGAGGTTGATGAAGACCTCGACGAACTCGCCCTCGGGCTCGTCGCGCACGGCCGCGGCGCGGGGCGAGTCGCCGGGATCGACGCTCTCGATCTCGACCGCGGGCTCGACGGGGAGCAAGGGCGCAGGGCCGCTCGCGCGCTCGCGATCGCCGCCGCGCGACGCGGGTGAGCCAGGCGGCGGGGACGGCGGCTCACCGAGGATCGGCTCGTCGTCGCCCTCCTCCTCGGGCGGCTGCCACATGGTGAAGTCGGCGTGGCGCGAGAACGGCTGCCCCGGCGCGCCGCCGTGAGCCCTGCCCGGCGCGCCGGCGACGCCCGCCACGGCGGGGCCGCGGCGCGCCGACAGCAGCGTCGCGGCGCCCGGCCGCTCGCGCAGGCGCTCGGCCGGGCCGCGGCCCGGCCCGCCCTCGGCCCGCGGCGGCTCGATCCGCATCAGCGGCTCCGGCCGCGTGAGCGGCTCGACCGAGACGGGCCCCTCGTCGCGCGCCCTCGTCACCTCGGGCCGGCGCGGCTCGCGTGGCTCGTCGCCCGCGGGCGCGTCCGCGCCGCGAGGCCCTCGCCGCCCCTCGTCGCGACGCAGGCGCAGCGATCGACGATCGCGCTCCCGCCCGCGGTCGCGATCACCGTCTCGCGCGTCTCGATCGGCGTCGCGCGCGCCTCCGGCGGCGCGCGCGATATCGCGCTCGCTGCTGCGCTCCGTCTCGGGCGAACGCGGGTCGACGGAGTCGGCCGCGCGCGGGATCGCGTCCCGCGCCGGGCGGCCCTCGCCCCGCTCGCTCCCGCCGCGCGCCGCGGGCTCGGGCCGGGTCGACGGGACCGCGGCCTCGCGCGCCGCCGCCCGCGGCTGCTGGGCGCGCCGCGCGGCGCTCGCCTCCTCCTGCGCCGTCGGCCGCGCGCCGAGGTGGTCGCGCAGGAGGCCCGCCACGATCGCCTCGGCCTGGTCGTGCGTGAGCAGCCGGCGCGCGAGCGAGAGGTCCTCGGGGTGCGTGCCCTTCGGCAGGAACGCCTCGGCGAGCATCGACACGAGATCGGCCTCGGCGCGCGTCTTGAGCTCGCCCTCGGTGGGGAGCTGCTTCTCGAGCGGCCGGATCTTGTACGTCAGCCGGAGGATGTAGAGCGGCCCGACGTCCTGCGGCGTGATCAGCGCGATCGCGGTGCCGGTGCGCCCCGCGCGGCCGGTGCGGCCGGTGCGGTGCACGTACGCCTCGGCGTCCTGCGGGAAGTCGTAGTTGATGACGTGCGTGAGGTGCGAGATGTCGATCCCGCGCGCGGCCACGTCGGTGGCGACGAGGAAGCGCAGGCGCCCCTCGCGCGTGGCGCTCATCACCTTCTCGCGATCGGACTGCGGCAGATCGCCGTTCAGCCAGTCGGCGTCGTAGCCCTGGCGCTTCAGCGCCGCGGCGACCGCCTCGGTCTCGTCCTTCGTGTTGCAGAAGACGACCGCGTTCTCGGGGTTCTCGACCTCGAGGATGCGGATGAGCGCGGCGTGCTTGTCGCCCGTGACGAGGTAGACGAAGTGCTGGATCTGGAGGGCGCCGACCGCGTCGCCCGAGAGGGTGACGAACTCGGGCGAGCGCAGCTTGCTGCGCGCGATGCGCTCGATGTCGGGCGGGAGCGTCGCCGAGAACAGGAGCGTCTGTCGCTCCGGCGGCAGCTCGGCCAGGATCGCGGTGAGCTCGCGCTCGAAGCCCATCGAGAGCATCTCGTCGCACTCGTCGAGCACGAGCAGCCGGATGTGCTTGGCGACGATCGTCCCGCGCCGCAGGTGGTCGAGCACGCGGCCCGGCGTGCCGACGATCACCTGCGCGCCCGCGGCGAGCGCGTCGATCTGGCGCTGCATCGGCGCGCCGCCGTAGACGGCGACCACCTTGATGCCCTTGCGCTTGCCGAGGCGCTCGATCTCCGCGGAGACCTGGAGCGCGAGCTCGCGCGTCGGGCACAGCGCGAGCACCTGCGCCTGCGCGAGCGAGCGCTTGACGGCGTGGTCGACGATCGGGAGCCCGAAGGCCGCCGTCTTGCCGGTGCCGGTGCGCGCCTGCACCACCGCGTCGCGCCCGCGCGTGACCGGCTCCCACACGGCGAGCTGCACCGGCGTCGGGTGGACGTAGCCAATCTCCGCGAGCGTCTCGCGCAGCTCGGACGACAGGGGCAGCACATCGAAGGTGGGCGGCGGCTGGGGCTTTTCGCCGGTCTGCGCTTCACCCGCCACTGCGGCAGGGGGAGAAGGAACGGTCATGTCGGTCATATCGTCCTGCGTGATCGCCGCGTCGGGGAGTTATCTCGGGGATACGGGCCCAAGCTGGCCATCGACAATCGCCCGGACCCGGCGCCGCAGCGGAGCCAGATCGCCTGCCTCGCGCCGCGCTGCGTGCTCCTCCGCATAGCGGAGCCGCTCGATGGCGTCGAGAGCGCGCTCGTCCTCTGTAGAGCCCCGGCACGAGACGGCGACTCCGTCCCGGTAGGTCCACTCCGGGGCGAGCTTGCTCCGGAACCGGGCGAGGGCGGCGTCCTCCCCGTCGGTCCCGGGCGCGGCGTCCCTGGCGCGATCGACGGCGCGGACGAGCGCCAGCAGGCCCTCCTGGCAGCTCCCGTAGGGCGACGGGACGACCGGCAGGAAGAAGACCTGCCGGATGATCTGGAGGGTGCACGCCACGATGATGAGCGCGGCGACGCTGTAATAAGCGACCTGGGCAATGCGGCGGCCGAGGGCGCGAGGCCCGCGGCGCCGCCCGCGGGGCGCTCGCGCCTGGGTCCCTGGCGAGGCCGAGGCAGGGGCGATGGGCGCGGGAGCTTGGGCGGGCATGAGAGCGGAGATTCCTTGGGCGGCGGGTGGTGCGCGGGCGCTTGCGCGGCGGGCGAGCCCCTCTTCTTATCTCTCGCGAGCCGGGGAGCTACGGGGCCGGGGGCAGCCGCCGCGGGTCGGGGCTCCGCTTCCGCGGTCCCTTCCGTGCGGGCCAGTGCTATCACCTCGCCGCGGGCGCGACGAGATGCTGTTGGACCGGAGCAGCGCGAGGTGACCGAGACGACCACGGCCCTCCGCGCCCCCCGCCGCGCCGCCGCGGCGCTCTCCGCGCTGGCCCTCGCGGGGCTTTCGCCGGCCGCGTCGGCCCAGCCGCTCCAGGACAACGCGTACGCCCTCGACCTCTTCCAGGGGCCGATCCTCGCGCCGCTGCGTGTGACCGGGATCGCAGGCGCGTACGCCGGCTACGCCGAGGGGATCGCCGGGATGGTGGCCAACGCCGCGGCGCCCGCGGTCCGCGAGCCCTTCAGCTTTCGCTGGCTGGAGTGGGACGTCGCCGCGTCGATCTCGATCCCCATCGAGCTCTTCGAGAACAACGACTTCGACAACAGCGGCGCCATCGACCTCGACTACTCGAACTTCGTGTACCTGACGCTCGGCGGCCAGCTCCAGGCGGGCGATTTCGGCGTCGGGGTCAACGCCGAGCTGCAGCAGTACTCGCTCACGGACGCCGCCGGCGGCACGACCACGGTCGTGACCGGCAAGTACCACTTCCTGGGCGGAGTCCGCCTGCTCGGCGACGCGCTCGTGGTGGGCGCCGGCGCGCGCGCGGTGACGCTCGGCCTCGGCGCCGAGCAGACCGACCTGACCATCGCGGGCATCTCGCCGGAGGTCGGCGTGCTCATCCGGCCCGACTGGGCGTCATACCGGCTCGGCGCCACGTTCCGGCTGCCGGTGAACGGAGGGAGGCTGCTCGGCGAGGGCGTGGTCGTGGACCGCGGGGTCCGGCGTGCCGGCGGGCTGATCCTGCCGAACGAGGTCGTCCTGCCCTGGGAGATCGAGCTCGGGCTCGCCGTGCAGGTCGGCCCGCGCCCGCTCAACCCGGCGTGGATCAACCCGCGCGCTCAGGAGCGCGAGCTCCAGGAGATGATCGCGCGCCGGCGATCCGAGCGGGAAGCGCGGCGGGAGTTCGAGCTCCGCGCGATCGCCGATCCGGAGGAGCGCGCCGCGCGCGAGCGCGCCTTCTCGGCGGAGCGCGCGCGCGAGCGCGCCGCGGACGAGCGGGAGCTCGCCGCGGGGCCGGACATCCTCGAGCGGGAGCGCCGCGCGCGCTACTGGAACTGGCCGCGCGAGCACCTGCTCATCACGGCGGAGCTCCTCGTCACGGGCGCCGTGGCGAACGGGGTGAGCCTGGAGCACTTCCTGGCGCAGAACCAGCCGGGCAGCGACCGCGGCGACTCGACGTCGGGCGCGCACGTGAGCTTCTCGCCGCGGTTCGGGATCGAGACGGAGCCGATCCCCGGCCGCGTGCACACGCGGTTCGGCAGCTACTACGAGCCGAACCGCTTCGGGCGCCTGGGGAGCGGGCGCGTGGGGCGGCAGCACTTCACGTTCGGCGCGGACCTCCGCGTGCTGTCGACGACCTTCTGGGGGCTGCTCCCCGAGGTCGCGTACACGCTGCAGGCGTCGATGGACTTCGCGCCCCGCTACGACAGCGTGAGCGCCGGCATCGGCGTCTGGCACTGAGCGCCGCGCTCCCGCGGGGCGCGCGGGCGTCGCTCGCCCGCCGCCGCGCCGCCGCTCAGGCGGAGAGCGGGCCGCGGGGGTGCTCGGCGAGGAGCGTGCGCAGGTGGCTCAGCCGGGCGGGGTCGCGCTTTCCGAACTCGTCGAGCGCCGCGGCGACCGCGACCGGGGCGCCGCCGCGGGGCTCCTTCCGGAGCGCCCTCGCCGCCAGCGCGAGCGCGCGCGGGCGCAGCACCTCCTCGATGCGGAGCCGCACGGGCGGCGGCCGCCGCGCGGCGTCCCGGTAGCCCCCCGGCCGCGCGGGCTCCGCGATCGGCGCGAGGCCGTCCGCCTTGGCCTGCAGCGCCGAGAGGATCTCGCGCTCGAGCGCGCTGCCCTCCTCGCGATCGCTGGCGCGCTCGATCGTGAAGACGGTGTGGGGGGCGCCGCGCCGCGCGACGCCGAGCCAGTCCTTGCGCCAGCGCACCGCCGTCGCCCGGCTGATGGTCGCCTCGCCGCGCGCGACGAGGCCCGTGAAGGCGCTGAGCATCAGCACCTCGAACGGCGAGAACGCGTCGCCGCCCCTCGCCCCCGCGATGCGCGAGAGGTTCGCGGCGACGACGGGGAGCCCCGCCTCGATCGCGTCCGAGGAGCAGAAGAGCGTCGAGCCCGCGCTCGTCGGCTCGAACTCCTCGAGGCACACGCCCTCGCCGGCGCCGTACCACCCGAACAGCGTGCTCACGGTGCCCCATCGCGCGCCGTCGGCGGAGCAGTAGGCCCACGTGGTGCCCCAGAGCTCGAACAGCGAGCGCACGATCCACCGCGAGAGCTTCACGCTGAGCGCCAGGATCGCGGCGAACAGCGCCGCGCCCGCGAGGGAGCCGTCCGCGGACCCGGCCAGGCCCGTCAGGAGCAGCATGTAGAGCGCCGTGTATGCCAGCAGCAAGCAGCTCGTGATCGCGCTCAGGAACAGCTCGATCTTCGGCGACGCGCCGTGCTGCTCGGATCGGCGCCACACGGCGCGGTGAGGCGGCGCGCCGCAGCGCGCGCACGGGTCCGCGGCGCCGCATCGCCGCCGCTTTCCGCAGCCGAGGCAGATGTCGTTCGGGGGCAACCGGCTTGGCATCGAGGGTCCAGAATAGTGGCGCATCCGCGTTCCGTCGCCACGAGTTGGCCCGCCGCGCGGTCGCGCCGCCCACGGTTTCGCACACGCGCGCAGGCCTGGACCGTGGCCTGCTTGGCTTCGGGCTTGTCGTCGCGCGCTGGACATCGCATCGAGTCGCGCATGCCCCGTCCCCGGCTCTGCATGGTCGCTCTCCGCACCCTCGCCTTCCTCGCCCTGCATCAAGGGATAGCGCTCGCGCAGCCGGCGCCCCCGCCGGCGCAGCAGCCTCAGCGGCGACCCGGGCAGCAGCCCCCCGCGGCGGCGACGGCGGCAGCCCCGACGGCGGCGGCGCCCGCGGCCACGCCGGCGCTGCAGCGCATCGAGGTGAACGACCCGGCCCTCGCGCCCGTCCCGCCGCCGGCGCGCACGCTCACGAGCTGGAACGAGGCGCGCGCGATCATCGATCAGCGCTCGGTCGATCTCGTCATCGCCGTGCAGGAGGTCGCCCGCGCCGAGGGCATCGCGCGGCGGGCGCTCGCCGCGGCGCTGCCGAGCCTCGACGCGAGGGGCAGCCTCACCCACCGCCTGGCGGGCGACCAGACCACGGTGGGTTTACCGGCGGATCCGGATCCGACGGTCCCGAGCACCTCGCGCTCCGATCTCTTTCCGACCAACGCCTCGGCGTCGCTGACGCTCAGCCAGCCGATCCTCGCCCCGCGCGCGTGGTACGGCATCGGCACCGCCAACCTGTCGGTCGAGGTCGCCAAGCTGAGCCTGGAGGATCGCCGCCGTATCACGATCGGCGCGGTCGCGGACGCCGTCGTCTCGATCGTCACGGCCGAGCGGGTCAGCGAGGTCAACCGGGTCGGGCTGCGGAGCGCGCTCGAGCGGCTCGAGCTCACGCGGCGGCGCGAGCGCCTCGGCACCGGCACGAAGCTCGACGTCGTGCGCGCGGAGCAGGACGTCGCGCTCGCCCGCGCGACGCTCGTCACCGGCGACGAGTCGCTGCGCAGGGCGCGCGAGGCGCTCGGGGCGGTGCTGGGCGAGCGCGGCGAGGTCGGCGTCCCGCAGACCTTCTCGCTCAACGGGATCGCGGCGGAGATGCAGTCGCAGTGCGCAAAGGGGCGCTCGGATCAGCGCGCCGACGTCCGCGCGGCCCGGGCCGAGCTGGAGATCGCCGAGCGCAACCTCACCGACGCGAAGCTCGCGTTCGCCCCGTACGCCGAGCTGTCGAGCACGCTGCAGGGCCAGACGGGGTTCGGGAACGATCAGGGGATCAGCACGCGGTCGTGGGAGTGGTCCATCAGCGCCGTGCTCACCATCCCGATCTGGGACGGCGGCGCGCGCTACGGCGATCTCCGGGTGAACCGGGCCCTTGTCGAGCAGCAGCGGGCGCGCATCGGCCTGGCGGAGCGCGCGGCCGAGCTCGATACGTCGCAGGCGGTGCGGGGCGTCGCGGTCGCCGAGCAGGCGCGGGCGGTCGCCGAGCAGGCGCGCGACCTCGCGCGCGAGACAGCGCGCCTCACGCAGGTCGCGTTCGAGGCCGGCACCGTGACGAGCTTCGATCTGGTCGAGTCCGGCCGCAGGCAGCGCGAGGCCGAGATCGACCTCGCGGTGCGGGAGTTCGAGGTGGTCAGGGCGAAGATCACGGCGCTGCTCGCGTCCGCCTCGTGCAAGTGATGTGCAAGTGATGCCTGCGGTGACGGACGCGGCGGGCGCGGCCGCGCGCGTCGCGATGCGCGGTAACCCGCGCAACGCTCGAGCAATGCACGAGCGAGCGATGAGCGCCGCGCCCCGCTCGCCTGGGGGTTGTGCCGAGCGACCGCGCGAGTAGGCTACGCGCCCCATGGAGCGGCTCGAGAGCTACGTCGAAGGGCAGTGGAGCGCCGGTCGGGGAGCGCCGCACACGCTCGTCAACCCGGCGACGGAGGAGCCGCTCGCCGAGACGAGCACGGACGGGCTCGACCTCGCGGCCGCCGTGGCGTTCGCGCGGTCCGAGGGCGGCCCCGCGCTCCGCGCGCTCACGTTCGCCGAGCGCGGCGAGCTGCTCCGCGCCATGTCGCGCGCCGCGCACGCGCGCCGCGACGCGCTCCTCGATGTCGCCATCCAGAACGGCGGCAACACCCGCGGGGACGCCAAGTTCGACATCGACGGCGCGATCGGCACGCTCGCCTACTACGCCGACCTCGGTGCCCAGCTCGGCGACGCGCGGCTCCTCGCCGACGGCGAGGGCGTGCAGCTCGGGCGCTCGCCGCGCTTCTTCGGCCAGCACATCCTGGTGCCGCGCCCGGGCGTGGCGGTGCACATCAACGCCTTCAATTTCCCCGCGTGGGGGCTCGCGGAGAAGGCCGCCTGCGCGCTCCTCGCGGGCATGCCCGTCATCACGAAGCCCGCGACGAGCACGGCGCTCGTCGCGTTCCGGCTGATGAAGATCTTCACCGAGAGCGCCCCGCTGCCGCGCGGCGCGCTCTCGTTCGTCGCCGGCCCGCCGGGCGATCTCCTCGATCACCTCGGCGGCGACGACGTCCTCGCCTTCACCGGCTCGAGCGCCATCGGCGCGGCGCTCCGGCTGCTGCCGGGCCTCGCGCGCGAGAGCGTCCGCGTGAACGTCGAGGCCGACAGCCTGAACGGCGCGGTCCTCGGCCTCGACGCCGCCCCGGGCTCCGAGACGTACGCGATGTTCCTGCGCGACGTCGTGCGCGACATGACCCAGAAGGCCGGCCAGAAGTGCACGGCGATCCGGCGCATCTTCGTGCCCGCGTCAGTCCTCGCCACGGTGCGCGACGACCTCGTCGACCGCCTCCGCGACGCGCGGGTCGGCGATCCGGCGCAGGACGGCGTCACAGTGGGTCCGCTCACCACAGCCGACCAGCTCCGCGGCGTGCGCGCGGGCATCGAGCGGCTCGCGGCGGACGCGACGGTGGCGCTCGGCGGCACCGGGCCCTTCGAGAAGATCGGGGTGCCCGACGGAAAGGGGTACTTCGTGCCGCCGACGTTGATCGTGGCCGGCGGCCCCGACGGCGCCCCCGCCGCGCACGAGCACGAGGTGTTCGGCCCGGTCGCGACGCTCTTCCCTTACGACGGCGGGGCGGCGCACGCGGTGGCGCTGCTGCGCCGCGGGCGCGGGAGCCTCGTCTGCGCGGTCTACAGCGACGACCGCGGCTTCGCGGCGGAGGTGCTGCTCGGCGTCGCGCCGTACCACGGCCGCGTCCTGCTCGGCAGCGAGCGGATCGCCGATCAGGCGCCGGGCCCCGGCACCGTCCTGCCGCAGACGATCCACGGCGGGCCGGGCCGCGCCGGCGGCGGCGAGGAGCTCGGCGGCCTGCGCGGGCTCCACTTCTACTCGCAGCGCACCGCGGTGCAGGGGTCACGGCCGATCCTGGAGGCGATCCTCGGGACGAAGGCGGAGCCCCGGCCCGCGCCGGCGAAGCCGTAGATCGCGATGGCCTTGGTAGCTCTCCAAGAGGACTCTATGGTGAAGTCTCGCTCATGAGCGCGGGCCCGCAACTCATCGGCCGGACGATCGCAGGCCGCTTCCACATCACGGGCTTCATCGGCGAGGGCGCGATGGCGGCTGTCTACCGCGGCGTGCAGGACGCGGAGCCGCGCGACGTCGCCATCAAGATCATGCACCCGCAGCTCCTCGGCGACGCGACGTTCGTGACGCGCTTCCACCGGGAGGCCAAGGCGGCGTCGCGCCTGCGCCACCCGAACACGGTGCAGATCGTCGACTCCGGGGTCGAAGGGCACCTGCCCTACATCGTGATGGAGCTCGTCTCGGGGCAGGACCTCTTCGAGCTCCTGCTCGCCGAGCGCCGCCTCTCCGAGGCGCGCGCCGCGCGGATCCTGATCGGCATCACCGACGCGCTCGCCGCCGCGCACGAGCGGAACATCGTGCACCGCGATCTCAAGCCCGAGAACGTGATGATCCTGCGGGATCCCGCGGATCCGTCGGTCGAGCGCGTGAAGGTGCTCGACTTCGGGATCGCGAAGATGGTCGAGGGGGGCACGCGGGCCGGCGACGACGGGCCGAACAGCGCGCCCATCAGCGTGTGGGGCTCGGTCACCACGGTGGGCGTGGTCGTCGGCACGCCGGCGTACATGTCCCCGGAGCAGTGCCGGGGCGACGCCATCGACGGGCGCAGCGACGTGTACGCGTGCGGGGTCCTGCTCTTCCTGCTCCTGACGGGCCGGCTCCCCTTCCCGCCCACGGACGTCGTGTGGCAGGTGGCGATGGATCACATCCGGAAGCGGCCGCCCGCGCCGAGCCTGTTCGTCCCGCAGATCCACCCCGGCCTCGAGTCGATCATCCTCACGGCGCTCGCGAAGCTGCCGGGACAGCGGCAGCAGACCGCGCGCGACCTGCGCGACGAGCTCGAGCGGCTCCTGCCGCACCTGTCGGAGGCGCTGCTCCCCGCCGCGTCGGCGAGCGCGCCCGAGGACGCGCCGACCATCGAGTCGGCGATGCCGGTGTCGATCCGCAGCACGATGACCGCGGCGCCGCCGCTGCGCGAGATCGACGTGCCGCCGCCGCCGCCGGCGCAGCGCGGCGAGGTGCTCGCGAAGGCCATGTTCCGCGAGGGCGCGCTGTCGGAGGGGCCGCCGTCGAGCGCGATCTCGTCGCGCGCCGCGGCGCTGCCCGGCGGCCACGGGCACGACGCGCTGGCCGGGCCGACGTCGGAGGAGTTCTCGCGCACGCTCCCGCAGGCGCGGATCAACGTCCCTTCGAGCGACCCGCCGTCGAGCGACATCGTGATCCGCGACCGCAAGGATTTCCCGCCGCTCTTCCCCGCCGCGGGCGCCCGCGCGCCGTCCCCCCGGCCGGCCGCGCCGCAGGCCGCCGCCCCGCTGCCGCGGCCACCCGCGCTGCCCACGGTCGAGGGCGCGCCGGCGCTCCTGGTCCGGCGCGACCGCCGGCCGCCGGCCCACGCGACGGACATTTGGCTCGTCCGGCTCGTGGTGCCGATCGCGATCCTGATCGGGCTGGCGCTCGGGGTGATCGCGTTCTTCCTGAGCCGCTGACGCCTCGCGGCCTCGCACGGGCCGGGGCGCAGAGGCGGCCGCTCAGCTGTCGGCCGGCGCCGCGGGCGCCTCGAAGGCGACGCGCAGCGCCAGCGCGCGCTGCTCGATCGCCGCCGAGGCCGGCGGCGGCACCGGCGCCTCCGCCTCGGCCGACAGCGCCATCGCGAAGGCGTCGATCGCGGCCTCGACAACGCCCTCGATCGGGCGCGCCGCGAGCTCGTCGGGCGCGTCGTGCACCGCCACCATGCCCATCAGCACCGCGCGCACGTGGGCCGCCGCCCGCGGCGACGGCTCGGCGTCTTCGCCCCGCGCGGCGCGGCCCCCCGCGTCCCCGCCCGCGTGGGCCGCGTGGGCCGCCGCCCTCGCGATCTCGGCGGAGAGCGGCCAGCTCAGGCGCGCCACGAGCCGCTCCTGCACGTAGGCGCGGACGCCGGCGTCCGTGCGCTTGCGCTCCTCGGGCAGCGCCGCGATCGGGCGCAGGTCCGCCGCGAGCTCCCGGCGCGCGGGCTCGAGCGCCTTGTCGATCACCGCGGCGATCGTGCGCCGCTCGCGGCGCAGGTACGCCGCGCTCGCGCGCAGCCGGTCGGCCTCGGCGCGCGCGCGGCGCACGGCCTCCCGGTCCTCCGCGGCGCGCGCGGAGGCCGCCTGGGCGAGCTCGACCGCGATGCGGCCCGCCTTGCGCCGGAGCGCGCGCTCGCGGAGCGCCTCGCTCGCGTCGACGATCTGCTCGGCGAAGAGCGCCTCGACCTCGGCCCACCCCGACGCCGCGAGCGCCGCCTCGTCGCCGAGCCGCCCCCTGAGCGAGAGCCGCGCCGAGAAGGCGATCGGCGGCGCGAGCGAGGCGATGGCGCTCGCCGCGAGGCTGTCGCGCACGTGCGCGAGCACCGTCTCCAGGGCGTCCGGCTTGAGCCGGTCGGCCTTGTTCGCGAGGATCTGCACGGGCACGCCGAGCGCGCTGATCTCGGAGAGCACGCGGCGCTCCGACTCCTTCATCGCCTGCGGCGCGTCGAGCAGCCAGAGGGCGACGTGGGCCTCGTCGAACGCCCGCCGCGCCTCGGCGATGTGGTCGGGGTCCGGCGCGTTGAAGCCGGGCGTGTCGAGGATTTCGACGCGCTTCAGCCGCTCGATCGGCGCGTAGATGAAGACGCGCGCGACCTTGTCGCCGGCCGCGGCGAGGGCGCGCAGCGTGTCCTTCAGCGCCGCGTGCGGCACGACGCGGTCCTGGCCGCCGCGCACGACGATGCGCGCGAACGGATCGGGCGCCCAGGCGACCCAGTGGAGCGTCGCGGTCGTCGGCAGCACGCCGGTCGGCGCCACGTCCTCGCCGAGCAGCGCGTTCAGGAAGGTGCTCTTGCCGGCGTTGAACTCGCCGACCACGGCGGCGCGGAGCGGGCGCTCCCGCTCGACGGCGAGCGCCTCGGTCCCCGCGAGCAGGTCGAGCCGGTCGAGGAGCTTGGCCGTGCGCGCGAGCTCGCGCAGCACGTCGCCCCAGGCGGCGGGGCGGGGCGCGGCGCCGCCCTCCGCGGGGGGGATCCACCCGCGCAGGATCGAGCGGCGGATGTCCTCGGCCCACGCCGCGCCCTCGCCGGTCACCGCGTCGAGCGCGTCGAGCGCCTTGCTCCCCTGCCCCTCGGACGCCATCGTCGCGGCGTCGCGCAGCCGGACGAGGTCGGGCGAGAGCGGCGGCGCCGTCGCGCCGCGCGTATCCTCGCCCGCCGCCCGCGCGGCGAGCGCGTCGAGCGCGCCGAGGTCGCGCGTCTCGACGGCCATGCGGAGCAGCGCCGCCGCGGCCGCGCGGTCGCCGGCGGAGAGGCCGCGCGCGAGCGCGCGCCGCGCGTCGTCGCGCCGCCCCTCGGCGAACGCGAACGCGGCGGCCCAGGTCGGCTCGTCGAGCGCGCCCGCGGCGCGGACGACGCGGCGCACGCGATCGACGACGAGCACGTCGCGGGAGGCGGCGACGAGCGCGGCGCAGAGCTCCGCCGCGCCGGGGACGTCGAGCACGAGCGCGCGGAGCCCGAGGTCGAGCGCGCGCGCCACGACGGCGGGCGGCGGCGCCCCCGCGGAGGGCCCCGCCGCGGCGCTCGCCTCGGCGAGCGCGAGCTGGGCGAGGACGAGGGCGGCGCGCCCCTCGATGGCGGCGGGCTCGCCCAGGATCTCCGCGGCGGCGCGCGCGCCGTCGAGGTCGCCGCGCGCCAGCGCGCACGCGGCGCGGCGGAGGGCGGCGTCGCGGTCGGGCACGGTCGAGAGCGGCGCCGGGATGCGGTCGAGCCAGCGCTGCGCGCGCGCCGGATCGCCGGCGGCGAGGTCGAGGTCGCAGAGGTCGAGCAGCGCGAGGCGCGCCGCGTCGCGCTCCTCCGGGGCCGACGCGGCCCGCTCGAGCGCGTCGCGCGCGCCCTCCCAGCCGACGCGCTGCCCCGCGCGCCCGAGGCGGAGCCACACGTCGGCGCGCCAGGGCACGCGCTTCGAGAGGTCCGCGAGCGCGGTGACGACCTCCTCGTCGAGCCAGGCCTCCTCTGCGGCGTCGGCCCAGAGCGCGAGCCCGACGGCCGAGTCGGGCAGCACGGAGAGGATGGTGCGGGCGTGCTCGCGGGCGTCGAGCGGCATGCCCTTCCCGAGCGCGGCCTCGGCGGCGCTGCGCTCGTTCTCGAGGCCGAGCGCGAGGATCTCGACCCGCCCGAAGAATCGATTCAGCGCCTCGACGAGCCTCGCCATGGCCCGGATGAAAGCCCCGGGAGAGGGCGGTCGTCCAAGAAAATCGGCCCGGTCGAGGGCGCGCGCTTGTTTGGTAGAGTGGCCTCGTGCCGCCGGACATCCTCGCAGGGCGCGTCGACGCGCTGGTCGTGACCGCGCTGCAGGACGAGCTCGAGGCGGTGCTCGCGCTCGGCGAGGGCGGCCGGGACGGCTGGCGGGAGGCGCGGGATCCGGCCGGGTTTCCGTACTACGTCCGCGAGCTCCCGAACGACCGCGGCCAGCCGCTCCGCGTCGCCGCGGCGTGGTCGGGGCGGATGGGCGAGAGCGCTGCCGCGGCGAGGGCGCAGGGGCTCATCGAGGAGCTCGATCCGGGGTGCCTCGCGATGTGCGGCATCTGCGCCGGCAAGCGCGGCGAGGTGTCGCTCGGCGACGTGATCGTCGCCGACCGCGTCTACAGCCACGACGAGGGCAAGCGCGTCGCGCCCGGCGGCGACGGCGAGGCCGGCTTCTTCCACGACATCGAGACGTACAACCTCGAGCGCACGTGGAACATGGACGCCGCGCTCTTCGCGCGCGAGTTCGAGCGCGCGACGCCGCTCGCGCGCGAGCGCCCGCCCTCCAGGGCGTCGCAGGCGTGGTGGCTCCGGCACGCGCTCTACGCGAGCGTCGTCGACGGGGCGCCGCCGCCGGTCGCGCTGCCGGAGCGCGCCGCGCGGTGCCCGGGGTGGACCGAGCGCGTCGGCGAGCTGGAGGCCGAGGGCGTGCTCTGCATCGGCGACCGCGGCCTCGAGCTCACGGAGGCGGGCGTGGCGCAGGTGCGCCGGGAGCGCGTGATCCACCCGGACGGCCCGCCGCCGGCCCGGCCGTTCCGCGTGCACGTCGGCCCGATCGTCACGGGCAAGGCCGTGCAGGAGGACCCCGCGCTGTTCGAGCGGCTGAGGCCGATCGGTCGGAAGGTGCTCGGCGTCGAGATGGAGGCCGCGGCGATCGGCTACGTCGCGGAGCGCCTCGGGCGGCGGTCGATCATCGCGAAGGCGGTCTCGGACCACGGCGACCACGACAAGGACGACAGCTTCCGCGCGTTCGCGTGCCGCGCCTCGGCGGAGTTCCTGTTCGCGTTCCTGCGGCGCACCCTCTCGCCAGGGCGCGCCGAGCACGCCGGGCGAGGCCGCGGGCTGCGCCGCTTCCCGGCGCGCGCGCGGGGCGGCCACGCGGAGCCGCACGGCGATGAGATCCTCCTGCCGGGCGAGGGGCGCAGCGACGATTTCCTCTCGCGGGTCGAGCGCGTGTGCAGGCTGCGCGAGCCGGACGGCGTCAAGATCGAGTGGTTCGACGCGCCCCTCCCCTTCGGCGTCTACCTGCGCGTGTCGGTCAACGAGGGCGGCATCGTCCGGATCGCGCCGCTCGCGGCGCTCGAGAGCGGCATCTCGACCGAGGCGGTCTCCGCGTTCCTGGAGAGCATCGACGCCTCGTACCGGCGCGACGATCCGGGCCTCGTGTCCACGCTGGTCTACGGCGGCGAGCCCGCGCCGGAGGAGCTCGTGCGTTACGCGAGCGCGCGGCGCGTGCGCCTCGTGCGCTTCCTCGAGTACCAGGGGCTCATCGACTTCCGCGGCTACCTGGCGTGGCAGAACGCCAGGCTCGATCGGGACCCGACGTACCCGTCGGCGCTCTATGTCGAGCAGCGCATCGCGCTCACGATGGGCCAGGAGGAGGCGCTGCGCGAGCGCGCGCTCGACGCGTTCATCGAGCTGCTCGACTCGGAGCACAGCCGGTTCGTGCTGGTGCTCGGCGACTTCGGCACCGGCAAGACGTTCCTCCTGCGCGAGCTCGCGCGGCGCATGGGCAAGGCTGGAGGCCCGCTGACGCCGGTGCTGATCGAGATGCGCGCGCTGGAGAAGGCGCGCGACCTGAACGCCCTCATCGCGCAGCACCTCGCGCTCGCGGGGCTCGGCAAGATCGACCTGCCCGCGTTCCGGCACATGCTCGCCGAGGGGCGGATCGCGCTCCTGTTCGACGGCTTCGACGAGCTCGCCTTCCGCGTCACCTACGACCGCGCGGTCGAGCACTTCGACACGCTGATCCAGGCGGCGCAGGGCAAGGCGGCGAAGGTGGTGGTCACGAGCCGCAGCCAGCACTTCATCTCGGAGCAGCAGGTGCGTTCGGCGCTCGCGGAGAAGGCGGCGCTCTTGCCCGGCTACCGGCTCGCGCGCCTCCTGCCGTTCACCGGGGCGCAGATCCACCGGTTCCTCGTGAACCGGCTCGGCAGCGAGGAGGCCGCGGACGCGCGTATGCGGCTGCTCGCCGACGTGAAGGATCTGCTCGGCCTGTCGGCGAACCCGCGGATGCTGGGGTTCATCGCGGAGATCGAGGAGGCGCAGCTCCGGCAGGCGAAGGCGGGCGACGGGGAGATCACGTCGGCGGGGCTGTACCGGCTCCTGCTGGACCGGTGGCTCGTCTGGGAGTACGAGCGCGCGCACCCGAGGGGCGCGCAGCCGGGTCTGTCGGTGGCGCAGCGGTGGCGTGCGGTGACGGCGCTCGCGACGCGGCTGTGGCAGCGCACGGAGCAGAGCGTGAGCATCCGCGAGCTGCCGCCGGAGCTCATCGCGGCGCTGCAGGCGCTCGGGCGGCACGAGCTCGACGTGGGGGTGGCGACGCACGAGATCGGATCGGGCACGCTGCTCGTGTGGGACGACCAGGAGAACTTCCGGTTCATCCACCAGTCGGTGCTCGAGTGGCTCGTGGCGCGGGAGGCGGCCGAGGAGGTGCACCGCTCCGGCGAGGCGGCGGCGCTCGCGCAGCGCGAGGTGAGCGAGCTGATGGCCGATTTCTTCGGGGCGCTCGCGGGGCGCGAGGCGGCGGCGGCGTGGGCGCGGGTGGCGCTCGGCGGGGCGTGGGGGGCGGTGGCGGCGGCGAACGCGCTGCGGATCGACGGGCGAATGGGGCTCGGCGTGCGCGAGCGGATGAACCTCGCCGGGGCGGACCTGCGGGGGCAGGACCTCTCGGGGAAGGACCTGAGCGGCTGCGACCTGCGGGGAGCGGACCTGAGGGGGGCGAAGCTCGTGGGGGTCAACCTGAGCGGGGCGCGGATGGAGGGGGCGCTGCTCGATGGAGCGGATCTCTCGAGGGCGGCGCTCGCTGGGGCGGATCTAACGGGTGCGACGGCGGTGCGGGCGCGGATGGTGGGCGCGGATCTGACCGGAGCGACGCTCGCGTCGGTGAGGCTGCGCGGGGCGAAGCTCGTGGGCGCGCGGGGCGCGCGGTTCGAGGAGTGCGACACGTTCGGCGCGGCATTGCCAAACGCGGCCAGGTTCGAGCCGAGCTGGGTGCAGGTCGCGGAATGCAACGCTGTGGCGTTCAGTCCTGACGGGGCGTTGCTCGCATCCGGCCATGCTGACGGCCTCGCCCTGTGGGACATGGCGACCGGCAGCGCGCTTCGCATGCTGCTGGGGCACTCCGGACCGGTGATGAGTATCGCGTTCAGCCCTGACGGCGACACGCTCGCCTCCGGCGCGAAGGACGGCACCGTTCGGCTATGGGACGTTTCCACAGGCAATCCGCTCGGCTTGCTGAAAGGACATTCGCGCGCCGTGATGAGCGTGGCGTTCAGCCCCGACGGCATGACGCTGGCCTCGAGCACCTGGAATCAGGATGCACGCATCTGGGAAGTGGCGACCCTCAATGAAATCGGACTGCTGCAAAATCAGCCCTATGCGCCGTTGGTCGTGGCCGCCAGTCCTTCGGGGAACACGATGGTTTCGGGCTCCCGGGACGCCATGGTGCTGGCGCGATTCTGGCAGTCGTTAGCAGGCCGATTGCTGCAAGAGGTCGGTGGCAACGCGGCCTGGCTGCCGACCGTGGCGTTCAGCCCCGATGGAGCGACGCTCGCTTCAGGCTCCCGCGATAATGAGGTGCGGCTCTGGCGGGTGTCGACGGCAGAAATGCTGCACGTCCTGCGAGGCCATTCGGATTCGGTGCTGAGCGTGGCGTTCAGCCCCGACGGCATGACGCTGGCTTCAGGCTCCCGCGACGGCACGGTGCGGCTCTGGCAGGTGTCGACCGGCGAAACGCTGCGCGTCCTCGAGGGCCACTCAGATCGTGTTTTGAGCGTGGCGTTCCACCCTGACGGCGCAACGCTGGCGACGGGCGCTCGCGACGGCACGGTGCGGCTCTGGCAGGTGTCGACCGGCGAAACGCTGCGCGTGCTGAAGGGGCGCTCCCAGCTCATGGTGAACATGGCGCTGGCCCGTGACGGCGCGACGCTCGCCTCCGCCTCCGCAGAAGGCAGCATTCAGCTCTGGAACGTGTCGATGGGAGATGTGTCGTGCGCTCAGGTGGGGCACCGCGACTACTTGATGGATCTCGCCTTCAGCCCCGATGGCGAGACCCTGGCTGTCGCTTCGTACGACAACACCGTCCGGCTCTGGCACGTCGTGACCGGCAAGCTGGTGCACAGGCTTCAAGAGCATTCTCACTCGGTGTTGAGCGTCGCGTTCAGCCCAGACGGCGCGGCGCTGGCCACCGGCTCCCAGGACAGCACGATACGGCTATGGGCGGCGACGACGGGCGCATTGCTGCACGTGCTCCGGGGTCACACGCGCGGCAGCGGCATCAGGAGCGTGGCCTTCAGCCCTGATGGTTCCACCCTGGCCTCCGGCTCGGGAGATGGGACCGTCCGGATCTGGGGCGTCGCGGATGGTGGCATGATTCACGAGTTACGCAGGCACAACGGCAGCGTCCTGAGCGTGGCCTTCAGTGTTGATAACGCGACGTTGGCCTCCGGCGGCTCCGATCACGAGCTCATCTTGTGGCGAGCGGCGACCGGCGAAATGCTCGGTACGCTGCCGGGTCATTCCGCGCATATCACCAGCGTGGTCTTCAGCCCGGACGGCGCATGGGTCGCGTCGGGTTCATCCGACGAGAGCATCCGGCTCTGGGACGTGTCGACTGGAGCCTTCGTTCGCGCACTCCTCGGGCATTCGGATGCGGTGCTGAGCATGGCGTTCAGTCCCGACGGCCGGACGCTCTTTTCCTGCTCTTCCGACAATACAATCCGCCTCTGGGACGTGCGTACCGGCGCGTGCCTCGCCGTGCTGCTCCAGCTCCCCGAGGGCTGGGTCGCCTTTCGCCCCGACGGTCGCTACAAGCTCGGCGGCAACGTCGCAGGCGGCTTCTGGCACGCCATTAACCTCTGCCGGTTCGAGCCAGGCGAGCTCGACGCGCTCATCCCTGGCCTGCGCATCCCGGACGACGAGCCGCTGCTCCCCGAGCGGCCTACGCTTCGCGGGGAATGAGCGCAGGGTGGTCGAGAGGTAAGCCGCTCCCGGCCAATCGCGGTCGAGGCGCGTGCGTCGTCCGGCTGCTCGGCTACCAGGGGCGTCGCCTGTTGGCCGGCCGCTGCCACGGTAGCGTTCGCGCCGCGCCCCGGCTGAGGTAAGCTCCGCGCGACCCAGGAGCCTCTCGATGAGCATTGCCCGAAAGCTGGATCACCCCGCGACGAGGGCGGACCTCGACGCGCTGCCTGACACGATGCGTGGCGAGATCATCGACGGCAACCTCTACGCCTTCCCTCGCCCTCGCGCCCCGCACGGGAGCCTCGAGACCAGCATTGCCACCGACCTTCACGGCCCTTTTCAGAAGCGGCGCAACGGCCCAGGGGGCTGGTGGATCCTCATCGAGCCGGGCGTCGAGCTCCCTCGCGCCCCGGAGATCTCGCCGGACGTCGCGGGGTGGCGGCGCGAGCGGCTGCCTCGCCTGCCCGTGAAGGAGCCCATCCGCGTCGTGCCGGACTGGGTCTGCGAGGTCCTGTCACCCGGGACACGCGCTCATGATCTCATCGTCAAGCGGCGCTTCTACGCCGAGATCGGCGTGAGCCACCTCTGGTACGTGGACCCCGAGGCGAGATCGCTGTCGGTCAGCCGTCTCATCGACGGCAGGTGGCTTGAGCTCGGCGTCCACGGCCCGACGGAGCGGGTGCGCGCCGAGCCCTTCGAAGAGATGGAAATCGATCTCTCCATCTGGTGGGAGGACCTCGACATCGAGGGCGATTGACCACCTCGATCCCGCCCACGGTCGTACAGGCGAGGCCTCGGCCTCGGTCCCCGCTCGCGGGACAGCGCGGATTGTTGGCCCCGCCCCGGACACGCCTGTAGACGGCGCCCGATGGGCTCGACCCGGACGGCCTGGCATGTGCTGCTCGTCGCGCTGCTCAGCCAGCGCGGCTCGCGGCGGTTCGAGGTGCGCAGCGAGGTGCCGCTCTCGACGGAGCCGCTCCGCGCAGACTACCTGCTGCTGCGCGGCAGCGCGGGGCCGAGCGAGCCGGCCGGCACGCTGAAGCGGCTCTGGGACCTGCTGCCCAGGGACACGATCGTCGAGTTCAAGAGCATCGGCCGGCCCTACCGCCGGCGCAACCTCGACCGGCTGTGCAGCTACCTGCACCTGTACTGCGCCGACGAATCCGAGCGCATCGAGCGGCGGAGCGACCTGTGCGGCGTGCTGCTCGTCCCGTCGCGCACCAGGTCGCTCGACGCGGACGTGGCCGACCTCGGCCTGGAATGGGGCGACCTCGGCGGCGGCTACTGGCGGCTCCACGGCGGGGCCTTCGCGCTGCTGGTCGTGGAGATCGACGCCGCGGCGGAGGCCGAGGACGACGATCTGCTACGCTTGTTCGGGCACGGCGAGGCGCGCACCATCGAGGCCCGCCGGTGGCTCTCGCAGCAGCTTGGAGCCGAGGAGATCGCCATGGACATGCACGATTTGGAAGGCTTCGACGAGGTGATCAGGAAACTCCTGGCCACCCTGCCGCCCGAGCGGGTGCTGTCGGCCTACGCCCCCGAGCAGCGCATGGCGGGCTTGCCGCCGGAGCAGCGCCTCGCGGGCTTGCCGCCGGAGCAGCGCATGGCGGGCTTGCCGCCGGAGCAGCGCCTCGCGGGCTTGCCGCCGGAGCAGCGCATGGCGGGCTTGCCGCCGGAGCAGCGGGTCGCGGGCCTGCCGCCCGAACAGGTGCTGCTCGCCTTGCCGGACGAGGTGCTCCGGGCGCTCTCCGATTCCTACCTCGACACGCTCTCGGCAGAGACGCGCGCTGCAATCCGCGCGCGCATCGGACGGTAGGGGCGCAGCACCCACCCCGGGAGCGGCAGCACCGGTTCTCGCGGAAGCGCCGGGAATAACGTGCGCGGGCGAGGTTCGCTGCTCCGGGACCCCTCTGGCAGGCCGGCATCCGCCGAGCCCGCCTAGACTCCGGCCGATGCTCCTCCCCCCGAAAGCGACCGGCTTCGCCGCCCCCGCAGGCGTGGCGCGTCCGTGGCCTTCCGTGCTGGCGACGTGGGGCCCTGGAGAGCGGAGCACGCTGCACGCCCACCACTGCTGGCACCTCGTGCTGGCGCTCGAGGGAGAGCTTCAGGTCCGCACGACCGACAAGAGCCCGTCTCAGCCGGGGAGCGCCGTTCTCACCACCCCGGACGTCGCGCATGCGATCGACGCGTCGGGCAGGCGCGTGCTCCTCGTGTTCGTCGAGCCGGAGAGCGCGGCCGGCGATGGGCTGGCCCAGGCGCTCGGGGCGTCGAAGCTCGAGATCGTGGGCGGCGAGACGGCGGACCGGCTGCGGTCGTGCATCGCCGCGGTCGGCGACGGCGAGCTCGCCGCGGCGCTGCCCGGCGTGTTCCAGGCGCTGGGGGTCTCGCTCCCGGCGCCCTCGCCGAGGCCGCGGCACCCGGGGATCCAGCGGGTGCTGCGCCACCTGCGGGCGGACGGCGGGAGCGCGGACACGTCGCTCGAGGCGCTCGCGCGCATGGCGCGCCTCTCGCCGGGGCGGTTCATGCACGCCTTCACCGAGAGCGTCGGCGTGCCGCTGCGCCCGTACCTCCTGTGGCTCAAGCTGGAGCGCGCAGGGGCGGCGATCGCCGGCGGCGCGCCGCTCGCCGAGGCAGCCGCCGCGGCCGGCTTCGCGGACGCGGCGCACATGACCCGGACCTTCCGCCGGATGTTCGGGGTGAGCCCCTCCGACCTGAGACGCCGTAGCCAGTTGGTTCAAGACGGCTGAAGGGCCGATTGCCACCTTGCGTGCATGGCACCTCTCCTTGTCCTCACGGTCTCGTTCGCGTTGCTCCTCGTCCTCGGTCGGCTCGGCGTCCAACACCTCGCGAGCTGGGTGACGTGCTTGCGGTACGCCCTCGCGGCGATGTTCCTGCTCACCGCATCGGCCCACTGGGGGAGCCGGCGGGCGGAGCTCGTGGCCATGGTGCCGCCGGCGCTGCCCGATCCCGAGCTCCTCGTGACCGCCACGGGGGTCCTGGAAATCGCGGGCGCGGCGGCGCTCCTCGTGCCGAGGCTCGCGCCCTGGGCCGCCATCGGGCTGACGATCCTGCTCCTGGCGATGTTCCCCGCGAACGTCCACGCCGCGCGCGCGGGGCTCACCCTCGGCGGCAGCCCGGTGACGCCGCTCGTGCCGCGCACGCTCCTTCAGATCGTGTTCGTCGCGGCGACGGTCGCCGTGGCGATCAAGACACGTGGCCGGAGCCGGAGGTGATCGGCGCGTCGCTCGAGGAGGAGACGCGCGCCGCGATGCGCGCGCACAGGACGGTAGCGGCTCGCGGCCGGGACCGGATGGGGTGCCCGGGAACGCTTACCCGCCGGATCGGACACGTCCCCCCAGGCCCAACCACGGGCTGCCCGCCACCCCGGTGACAGGTTTGTAAGCCAGATTGCGCCTGCCCCGCGAAACGGGACGGAGCCCTGAGCGCACGGCGACGCCGGGCGCGTCGCGTCGGTCGGAGGGATGCAGGTCGCGCCTCCGGTGCCGGGGCCGTCGCGCGGGCACGATTTCGCCGGTGCGTGCGGGGCGCGGTCAGTGCGGTCGGATTGAACAGGTCGCCGGCGCCGTGGCACGGTCGCCGGCTGAACGAACCGCGCTGACGCGGAGGGAGACCCATGGGCGGAAACAAGGACAAGAAGGCTCGTGCG
The DNA here is from genome assembly GCF_051524405.1 of Sorangium sp. So ce119. NCBI lineage: Bacteria > Pseudomonadati > Myxococcota > Polyangiales > Polyangiaceae > Sorangium > Sorangium sp. So ce119. The sequence continues at coordinate 4,020,607 of NZ_CP150310.1, forward strand.
AAGGACGCGAAGGCCGACAAGAAGGCTGGCGCGAAGGCCGGTAAGAGGGATGACGCGAAGGTCGCGAAGGCCGGCAAGAGCGACGACGTGAAGGCCGCGAAGGCCGGCAAGAGCGACGACGTGAAGGCCGCGAAGGCCGGCAAGAACGAGGCACGGAGCGCGCGCAAGCGGGATCGGGCGGGCGTCGATCCCGCGGCGCTCATCGCGGAGGCCCGGAAGGACGCGTTCACCGACGAGGCCCCCGAGCGCGCCTTCGCGCACTTCCGGCCGCTCGCCGAGCGGGTGCCGGCGGCGGATCTGCCTGTCTTCACGGGGCAGCCGCTGCTCATGCGCGCGAACGTCAGGGCCGCGCTCGACGCGCTCGAGCCGCACCTTCCGGCCGCCGTGAGCGCGCTGCGCGAGCCCAGGCTCAAGGAGGTCTTCGAGCTGCCAGCGCTGGTCATGGCGCTCGACTTCAGCGCGGCGCGCGTGCCGGTCGCGACGCTCAGCGCGGGAGAGATCGACAGGATGCTGGCCGAAGGCGCGCCGTGGCGCGAGCTGATGCTGAGCTACCTCGAGGTGGCGTCGCACCCGCTGCTCGGCCTCTTGCCGCGCGAGCGGGTCGCCGCCGTGCGCGCGGGCTCGGGCAAGCTCGACAAGGCGCGCGATTTCGTCGCGCTCCCGGGGCTCTTCGCCGAGTTCTCCGCGGCGCTCGCTGGAAAGCACCCGTTCCCGGCCGACAGGCTCGACCTGCTCGCCACGCTGGGCGGCGCGCTGGTGCAGCAGGTACGCCCAGGCAACGCCGCCGCCGCGGTGCCGAAGCGCACCGAGGAGGCGATCCTGCGCGACCGGATCGCGGCGCTCGTCGCCGAGCGCTACGACCACCTCCAGGTGCTCGCGGCCGTCGCGCTCGGCAAGCGCAAGGCCGACGAGCTGCTGCCGGCACTCCGCGCCGCGGTCGCGCTCGGCAGCAACGGGGCGGCCGCGGCGCAGGAGGAGGCACCGGCGGAGACGCCGTCCGAGATCACGGACGGCGCGCCGGCCGGGATCGCGGACGGATGACCCGTTGAACGATGTGGAGGGTGCGCCGTGCGTGCGCCGCGCGCTGCGCACCCTCCCCGTCCTGAGCAGGCCCATGCGGCGGCCCGAGAAGGTCGTCTGTTAGACTGACGCCGTGGCGGCAGACCTCATCGACTTCGGCATCGAGCGCAGCCGCCACGAGCACTTCTTCGGCCGCGAGGACGTGCTCGCGGCCATCGATCGCCACCTCGAAGGCGCGGGGGCGTCGGGGCGCTGGGTGCTCGTCACGGGCGGGCCCGGCATGGGCAAGAGCGCGATCCTCTCGCGATGGCTCGACCTGGAGGAGCAGCGCGGCCGCAGGGCGCCGCACCACTTCCTCCGGCGCGACGTGATGGACTGGGATCGGCCCGAGGCGGTCACGCGCTCCCTGTCGGCGCAGATCGAGGCGCACTACCCGGCGCAGAAGGACCCAGCGGCGAGGCCGGAGAGCCGGCTGATCGAGCTCCTCGCCAGGGTGTCGAAGCACGAGCTCGTCCCCCGTGGAGAGCGCCTGGTGCTCGTCGTCGACGGCCTCGACGAGGCGCGCAGCGAGGGCGCCGGGCAGAACCCGCTGCCGGGCTTCCTGCCGTACGCGCTGCCGCCGCGCGTGCACGCGCTCTGCGCCTCGCGCCCGCAGTACCCGCACCTCGGGTGGCTGGAGAGCCGAGGGAACGTGCGGCGGATCGATCTCGACGCGCCCGAGTGGACGGGCTCGAACGAGCAGGCCTGCCGCGCGTTCTGGGCCGACCAGGCGCCGCGGTTCACGCCGAGGCTGGACAGCCGGCTCGTCGAGGAGGCGATCGCGCGAGCGGAGGGGAACCTGCTCTATGCGGTGAAACTGCGGGAATGGCTCGAGGAGCAGCCGGTCGAACAAAGGCGCGTGGAGCGCCTGCCGCGGGGGCTGAACGGGTTCCTGGAGCAAATCTGGCAGCAGCTCCGGAGCCTGCCGCGCGAGCAATTCGGGCTCGTCGCGAACGGGCTCGGGCTGATCTGCGCGGCGCGGGAGGCGCTGCCGCTCGAGGAGATCGAGGCGGCGTGGGGGTGGAACGACATCGAGGCCGGGGAAGACTTCCTTCGCGCTGCGCGGGCGCTGCTCCTCGAGGAGCCGGCGTCGTGGCGTGGCGCGCGGGCGTACCGGCCGTACCACGAGGCGTTTCGCGCCTTCCTCGCGGAGAAGCTCGGGCCGAAGCGCATGGCCGAGCTGCACCGGCGGCTCCTGGAGACAACGGCGCGGTGGCCAGCGGCAGAGGGGGACAGCGATTTCCGGAGGCGGTATGCGGCGCGCCACGCGATCGCCCATGCGCTCGCGGCGGGTGAATGGGAGAAGGTGCGGGGGCTCTGCCGGGAGCTCGGGCTGCTGGAGGCGCTCTGCCGCGAGGAGGGGCCGGATGCGCTCGAGGATGCGCTGAGCCTCGGGGCGAAGGAGCTCGGGGACGACGAGCTCGATCTGCTCTACCGGGCGGTGCGGGCCGAGTCGCACTGGCTCATTGGAGCGCCGGAGGCGCTGCCAGAGCTGGTCTACAACCGGCTGCGCTCGGCCGGATGGGAGGCGGAGCGCATCGCGCGAACGCTGCAGCTGCCGCGCGGCCTACCGAGGATCCGGCTGCGGCATCCGGTACGGATGTGGACCGCAGAGGAGCGCACACTGCACGGCCACGCCGGGCGGTCAATGCCTGCGCGATCAGCCCCGACGGCCAGCGCATCGTCTCCGCATCACACGATAGCACGCTCAAGGTCTCGTACCTCGCGACCGGCAAGCTCCTCTCCACCCTCAAAGGCCACTCCGAGGCGGTCAATGCCTGCGCGATCAGCCCCGACGGCCAGCGCATCGTCTCCGCATCACACGATAGCACGCTCAAGGTCTGGGACCTTGCGACCGGCAAGCTCCTCGCCACGCTCGAAGGCCACTACTTGGGGGTCAATGCCTGCGCGATCAGCCCCGACGGCCAGCGCATCGTCTCCGCATCGTACGATAGCACGCTCAAGGTCTGGGACAGCTTGAAAGGGGAACTCCTGGCTTCAGCGCGCGGGACCAGCCCATTCGTCAGCGTGGCTGTGTCGCAGCAGATTCTCTGTGCGGGCGACGCAAACGGCAACCTCTGGCATCTCTATTTCACGAACTCGGAACCTCAAGAGGAAAGCCTTACTGCGAGAAGGCCCATCCGTCTCTTCTTCAGCTACTCCCACAAGGACGAGGCCCTCCGCGACGAGCTGGAGACCCATCTCGCCCTCCTCAAGCGCGAAGGTCTCCTCCAGAGCTGGCACGACCGACGCATCGCCGCCGGCGATGAGTGGGCTGGCCAGATCGACAGGAACCTCGACGAGGCCGACGTGATCCTCCTCCTCGTCAGCGCGGACTTTCTCGCCTCCGACTACCGCTTCGACACGGAGATGAAGCGCGCCCTCGAACGCCACGACGCCGGCCAGGCCCGCGTCATCCCGGTCGTCCTCCGGAAGAGCGACTGGCACAGCGCGCCGTTCGCCAGGCTCCAGGCGCTACCCAAGGAGGCCAGACCGGTCACCCTCTGGCGGGATCGCGACGAAGCCTGGACTGACGTGGCGCTCGGCATCCGGCGCGCTGTCGAGGCGCTCCGAGCGCGCTCCGGTTAGCTTCCCCGGCCACGTCCCTGGCCGCGCCCCTCACCGGTACGGCCCTCCCCGTCGCTCCCCCCGCAGCTCGCGCGCGAGCGCCAGCATCGACCGCAGCACCTCCCGCGCCGCCGCCGGATCCGCGAGCGGCGCCGCGAGCGCCACGGCGATCTCCCCCGGCGCCACCGCGATCCCCTCCTCCTCCACGACGCCCCCGAGCCGCGCCGCCTGGTCCAGGATCTCCGCCGCGATCGCCTCTCCCGGCGGCTTCATCGATCCTCCAGCCCCCCCGCTCGGCGGATCCAGCCGCACCGCGAGCCGCGTGCCGGCCGGCGCAGCCCCCTTGAACCGCGTCCGCACCTCGAACTGCGACCCCTCGAAGGTCCCCGAGAGCCGCATCGGCCCAACATGCAGCGCCCCATCGCTCTCCTCTGCAAAGCGCCGCCACGAGGGCAACCACGCCGCCATCGACGCCGGCGGCGGCAGGGCCGCACCGGCCTCCGCGATCGCCTGGGCAAGCGCCGCGACCTGATCCAGGAACAGGCCGAGCACCGATTCGTCGAACGCCCCCACGGCGCTCCGCACCCGCGCCCGCGCGTCGTTCAGGTCGACCCCACGGAACGCGCCCAGCGCAGCCCGCAAGGCAGGCGCGAGCGCCGCCAGCACCTGCGCGTCCTCCCGCCCGGAGGCCCGGAAACGCCCGTCGAACGTGGGATCCCCGGTGACCACGCCGACGCGCTCCAGGGCGCGCCGCGGCCGCACCTGAAGATCGAGGCCCCAGGGCTCCGCGATGTGCACCGTCGCGCCCAGGCCGGGCGCCGACCGCTCGTCCACCGGAGCCACCTCGACGACGCAGCCCGCTTGGACGCCGCGGAGCCCCAGCCCGTCCACCCCCTCACGCAGCGAGAGACCAGCCCTCTCGCCCGCGCGCGCCCAGACCGCGCGCCATCGGGCCGCGCCGACCCGTGGACGCTTCGCGTCGCCCCCGGGCCGCGGCGCGAACGAGCCGATGTCCACCGGCACACGGTGCACCACCCGGCCAGCCGCGTGCTCCAGCACCGCCTCCAGCGCGTACTCCAGAGAGACCTCCTCGGCGCTGAAGGTGGGCGCGAGATCGCCCGGCACCTCGATGCGGAAAGGCACCTCCTGCCCCTCATGGGTCCCCCCGAGATCCCGGAAGAACGACAGCCTGTGGGTCTCGCTCGACGAGCGCTGCCCTCCTGCATGGACCCGCTCGACGCCGACCAGGGCGACCTCGAGGGCGCTGGCGCGACGCCCCCCGAGCCCGCCGAAGGCGACGGCGCCGGTCAGCATGTCGCCGGGGGCGAACGTGCGATCCGGCAGCGATACCTCGACGAACGCGCCGGCCCCACGGGCGCTCGCGCCGGTGAACGGCTCGGTCCTCGGCCGCGGCCCGACCGCGGGCCGAACGACGACGTCCCCGCTCTCCTCCGCGTCGGGCCACCACGGGATGGATACAACCACGCGGATACCGCACTGGAGCTCGGCGACGAGCCCCATGTGCGTCGGCGGGACATCGCCGGGCAGCGTGAACGAGGCCCGGTAGCGATGCACGCCCTCGTCGAGGCGCCCCCGCCCGGTCACCTCCTCGCTGAGGACGAGCCGATCGCGCGCCTGGAGGACATCCTGGCGGCCCATCGACCAGAGCGTCTGCGTGTACTTCAGGGTCACGCGCACGAAGTCGATGGGCGTCACCGAGGCGCTGTCGAGCGAGAGCTCGACGTCGAACGTCTCGCCCGGATGCACGACCTCGGGCAGGCGCAGCGCGATGAACGGACGGCTCCTCATCGCCCCCGAGCGTAAACGATGGCGCTCGCCGGCGCGCTCTCTCCGGCGTAGCCGCCCTGCTCGCCCAGCAACGCGCCTGTCTGCCCAGCAGCGCGCGGTTCACCCGCCCCGCAGCGTCGCTCCGCCGCGCGCCATGTACGCCGCGAACAGCGCCGGCGCGAGCCGCTTCATCGCGCGCCGCGCCTCGATCACCGCCTCGCCGGACCGGCGCGCCTCCCGCGACGACGCCGTCGCGAGCGCCGCGACGAAGCGCCGCGCACGCGAGAGCGCCTCGCCCTGCCCGGCCGACCGCGGCTGCGCGACCGCAGCTCCACCGGGCGCGACCGCCGCCCCGGAGCCCACCTCGTCGAGCGCGATCCCGATGGGCGACGGCAGCACGCCCATCACGATCCCCACGGGCGCCGACCACGCGGCAGGCTCCTCCTCGATCTCGAGCTCGTAGCGCGCGACGTCGGGCAGGCCGCGCACCGCCTCGTCGCGCGCCGACGCGAGCGCCGCGTCGAACGGATCGCAGAGGAGCGCCTCCAGGTAGAGCCGCCGCGCCGCAGGCTCCCCGAGCGCCGTCGCCGCATCGGCGAGCAGGAACAGCGTGCGCGCGCTCCGCCGCGCCTGCGCGGCGGCCGAGAGCGAGGCGTGCGCCTCGGCCGCGTCGCCGGCGGCCAGCCAGTAGTAGCCGGGAGGCTGCCCGTCGAGCCGACCGTCGTCCCCGTCCGCCTCGCGGAGCGCCCCCGCCACCCGGCGCAGGAGCACGCGGTGCAGCGACGCGAAGGGGCCGCTCGCGGGCTCGAGGCTGCGCGCGACCCCGAGCAGCGCGGCCGCCGGCGCGGCGGAGCCGCTCGCCTGCACGAGCCCCTGCTCCAGCGCGGCGACGCGCTCGGACTGGCGGCGCACGTCGGCGTCGGCCGGGTGGAGCGCCGCGAGCTCCGCGAGCATCCGCCGCGCCTCGCCGAGCTCCCCCGCGGCGACCGCCTCGGCCGCGAGCGAGAGCTGCAACGTGCGCTGCGCGAACAGGTCGAGCTGACCGGCGCGCGCGCCGCCGCCTGGCGAGAGCCCCGCGGCCCCGCCGAGCGGCTCCGCGGGGAGCGTGCGGCCTTCGAAGAGGGAGAGCTGTCGCATCTCGAGATCGGGCTCCGCGCGGGCACGCCGAGCCTACCTCGAGCGATGCCACGTCGATGGCATTGCATCGTTCCGGGTGGGTTTGCCGATGCGTGTGCGCCGCTTTGCCTCCGGGACCACGTCCGCCCGGCGGCGCAACGCGCGGCAGCGCAGCGCGCGCCGCGCAGCACCTCGCCAGGAGAGGCGATCGAGCGCTCGCCGCGTGAGCGCTCCTACTCGGCCGCCTCGCCCAGCCACGCCCGCGCGAGCTCCAGCGTGCGGGCGTTGTCGGCCGCGCGTTCCAGGAAGTGCTCCCGGAACACGGCGTCGCGGATCTTGGCCGCGCGCTCGAGCAGCCGCGCGCGGGCCGCGGCGATCGCCTGCGCGGCCTCGGCGCTCTGACCGCAGGCCCAGAGCGCCTCGGCGTGGACCAGGCGCACCACCGACTCGCCCTCCTCCACGCCCACCTCGTCGAGCAACGCGCGCGCCCGCTGCGCGGCGGCGAGCGCGTCGGGCGCGCGGCCGAGGTGGAGCAGCGCGCGGCCGAGCACCGCGACGGCGTAGGCGCGCAGCGGCGGGGCCCGCTCGAGGAGCGCCTCCGCGGCCCGCGCCTCGCGCGCCGCAGCCTCGGGATCACCCGCGAGCACCAGGATGCTCGCGAGGTAGACGCGCGCGCAGCCCTCCATGCGCACGTCGCCGTGGCGCTCCAGCATCGCGCACGCGGTCTCCTCGACCGACCTCGCCTCGTCGAGCCGACCGCGGTACGCGAGCACCAGGCCGAGGTTCTGGAGCACATACGCCGTGGTGCCGCGCAGCTCCATCCGCTCCGACTCGGCGAGCGCCTGGCGCAGCGCCGCCTCGGCCTCCTCGAGCTGACCCGCCTGGCCATACCAGTAGCCCAGGTTCATCCACGCCATGCAGGCCCGCCGCACGTCGCCGGCCCGCTCGAACGCCGCGAGCGCCGCCTCGATGCCCGAGAGGCTCGCGCCGGCGTCGCCGCTCGCGTGCGCGCGGATCGCCCGCGCCTCGTGGAGGTTCGCGAGCGCGTCGAGATCCGGCGTCGCGGCGCCCTCGATCGCGCCCTCCGCGGCCTCGAGCAGCGCGTCGGCCAGCGCGTAGCGCCCGCCGAAGACCAGCATGAGCGCCGCCGAGCTCAGGCAGACGCTCTTCGCCGAGCTCCCGTCGTCGAGGGGCGCGGGCGCGTCGCGCGCGACGCCGGCCCAGCGCTCCACGCGCTCGTGGCCGCCCATCGTGCCCGCGGCGAGGATGATCTGCGTCACCGCGGAGAACCACGCCGCGCTGCCCGGCGCGAGGTGCTCCGCGGACGCCTCCGCGCGCTCCTCGGCGAGCGCGACGTCGCCGCGCCAGAAGTGCGCCTGGCCCTCGAGCAGGCGGAGCTCGCCGACGGTCGCGGGCGCGGGATCGCAGGCGACGCCGCGCGCCGCCCGGGCGAGCACCGCGCCGAGATCGTTGCCGCGCAGCGCCTGCCGCGCCGCCACGAGGTACGCCGTGGCCGCGCGCGCGGGCTCGCCGCCGCGCTCGAAGTGCTCCGCGAGCGCCATGGGGTCGGCCTCGCCGCGCTGCGCGAGGAAGCCGCCCGCGAGCGCGTGGCCGAGCCGCCGGTCGCCCTCGGTCAGCATGCCGTAGGCGGCCTCGCGGAGGAGCGTGTGGCGGAAGCGGTACGCCGCGTCCCCCTCGGCGCTCGGCGGCGTGAGCCGCAGGATCGTCTCGCGCCGCGCGAGCTCGTCGAGCTCGGGCGCGACCTCCGCCCCGCCCACCAGCGCCGCGACCCCCGCCTCGGTGAACGCCTCGCCGAAGACGCTCGCGGCGCGGAGCACCCGGCGCGCCTCCGGGCCGAGCGCGTCGAGCCCGGCCTGCACCATCGCGAGCACCGTCTCCGGCGGCGCCGAGGTCCTGCCGCGGGCGGCGGCGCGGATCTGCTCCTCGAGATAGAGCGCGTTGCCGTCGGCGCGATCGACGAGCGTCCGCACGAGCTCCGCGCTCGCCCGGTCGCCGAGCGCCTCGCGCACGAGCCGCTCGCCGCCCGCGGACGGCAGCGGCGCGAGGCGGACCTCCCGCACGAGGCGCGACCCCCAGAGCCCCGGGAAGAGGTCGTGCACGCCGGGCCGGGCCAGCGCGAGCACCGCGAACGGCCTGCCCTTCAGGTTGCGCAGCGCCGCCTCGACCAGCGTCACGGTCGGCAGATCGCCCCAGTGCAGGTCGTCGAGCGCGAGGAGCACCGGCTGCGCGGCGCACTCGGCGTCGAGGAAGTCCTCCCACGCGAGGCGGAGCTGGTCGCTCATCAGGAGCGGGCGCCGCCGCGCCGCCCGGAGCCGCACGTCGTCGTCGTCCGGGAACGGCGCGCCCGCGAGCTCGCCGAGGAACGGCGAGACGCGCGCGACCGCCGCCGCCCCGCAGCGGCGCGCGACGCGGCCCTGGATCTTGCGCCACCGCGACGCGATCGGCTCGCCGTCGTGCAGGCCGAGCGCGCGGCGGAGCGCGCGCTGGAGCAGGCCGAAGGCGGAGCCAGCGCTCATCGGATCGGCCTGGCCGACCCACACCTCCAGCGGCTCGCCCCGCGCCCTGAGCGCGCGGATGAGCTCGTAGCAGAGCCGCGACTTGCCCGCGCCCACCGCGCCGGTGACGAGCACCGCGCCCGGGGCCCCGCCGCGGAGGCAGCCGTCGATCTCGGCCGCGATCTGCTCGAGCTCGCGCTCGCGACCGACGTACGGCGTCGCCCGGCCGAGCAGCGGGGGCGGCGTCTCGGGCTCCTCGCGCGCGCCGTGGAGCCAGCACCCCGACGCGTCCCGGGTCGCGTCGAACCGCGCGCCGAGCAGGCCCGCGGTCGTGTCGTCGATGCGGATCGCCGCCGGGCGGCGCGGCTCGCGGGAGCCCTGGACGAGCTGCACCAGCCGATCGATCACCGCGCCGACCGGCAGCCGCGCCGCGACCTCGGCCCGGCCGGTGACCAGCGAGAGGCGGGCGTCGCCGAGCAGCTCCCGGAGCGAGAGCGCGCAGCGGGCCGCCTGGGCCGCGAGGTCGGTGGGCGCGGACGAGCCCGAGAGCGTGACGAGCAGCCAGCGCGCGTCGAGGAGCTCGATCCGGCCGCGGTGGCGCTCGACGAGCTCGCGGATCGCCTGCGTCCGGCGCTCGTCCTGGGCGTCGGAGAGCGTCGCTTCCGCGTCGGCGTGGCCCTCGCGCGCGAGGAGGAGGCACATGACCTTCCGCTCGCTGGTCGTGATCTCGCGCGCGCAGTGCGACGGGGGGTGGGACGACGCGGGCTGCGACAGCGGCCCCGCGTCGACGCGCCGATCGTGCGCCTCCGAGGCGAGCGCCGCCGCGACCGCGGCGCCGTCGCGCGGCCGGGACTCCCGCGGCTTCGACAGCATCCGCGCGACGAGCCGATCGAGCCAGGTGGGGACGTCGCCGCGGAGCTCCCTGAGCCGCGGCGGCTCCTCGAGGAGGACCTTCATGAGCACCGAGAGCGGGTCGTCGCCGGCGAACGCGGCGCGCCCGGTCAGGCACTCGAAGAGCACGCTGCCGAGCGCGAACACGTCGGCGCGCGCGTCGATCTGGGGCTCGCCGCGGGCCTGCTCCGGGGCCATGTACTGCGGCGTGCCGCGGATCTCGCCGAGCGTCGGGAACTCCTCCTCGTCGCCGGAGAGGCGCGCGACGCCGAAGTCGATGAGCCTGACGCGCTGGAGGTCGCCGCCCTCGAGGACGAGGTTGCCCGGCTTCAGGTCGCAGTGCACGAAGCCGAGCCGGTGAACGGAGGCGAGCGTCTCGGCCACGTGCGCGGCGAGCGTCAGGCTCTCGCCGAGGGTGAGCGGCGCGCGGTCGAGCCGCTCCGAGAGGGTCTCGCCCTCGATCCACTCCGTCGCGAGGTAGAGGCGGCCCCCCGGCGTCGCGCCGTGCGCGACGTGGCGGGCCGTGCCCGGGATCCTGAGCGTCGCGAGGGCGAGCGCCTCGCGCGCGAGGGCGCTCAGCGCCGGGGTCGCGGCCGTCTGCAGGAGCTTGAGCGCGACCAGCTCGCCGGACCGCCGGTCGCGCGCGCGGTACACGCGCGCCGTCCCGCCCGAGCCGGCGTGCTCCTCGATCTCGAACCGGTCGTCGACGACCTCTCCTGATTGCATCGAGCTGACGCGCTCCGGGCGGGCGCACTGCCGCTTCTACGCAGCGTGCCAGCGACGCGCATCCGGCGTCCACTGCCGCCTGCTTCGACGTCGCGCGGCGCGCGTGCCGGCTCACGTTGCCAGCGGCCACGGCGACGCGGCGCGCGCCGCGCACGAGCGCGCACCTCGCCCGCGCCCGGCGTCATCGCGGCGCGCGGCGCGCAGGGCGGCGCACCTCGACCGCGCTCGCGTCAGCGCGGGGCGGCGCCCGCGCCCTCCGCGCCGGTGCGCCGCAGCACCACGTACCGCAGGTGCGGCACGCCGCTCACCGCCACCGGGGCGAACGCCTCGCCGGCGCCGGGCAGGCGGGCGAGGCGCTGCTCCACCCCGCGCGCGAACCGCGACGCGGTCCACGGCGACGCGAGCGCCTGCCCCTCGGCGAGCAGCAGCACCAGCGCGTCCACCCCGCGCGCGTCGAGCAGCGCCGCGGGGATCCGCTTCGTGGTGTGCCCGCCGGGCAGCGCGGCGACGGCCGGGTCGGTGACCCCCGCGAGATCGACGAGGGTCGCGGCCGTCGCCGCCCCGAGCCAGCCGATGTCGAGCGCCGCGACGACCTCTGCGCCGGCGAGCGCGCCGCGGAGCTCCTCGACGACGCGCAGCCGCTCGCCGGCCACGCGCGCGGCGGTCGGCCCGATCCGCACCATCACGAAGAGCTGGCCCGCGAGCGCGAGCGCGATCCGAGTCGCCGTGGCGCGCGCGTCCGCCGCGGCGGCGACGTGGGCCGCCGCGAGCACCACCGCGGGCAGCGCCGGGACGACGAGCCGCGACAGCGGCATCCAGTCGCCGCCCGCCGCCGCGACCGCGAGGAAGTGCACGGCCACCGCCGCGAGCAGCCCGCGCGGCCACGCCGGGAGCGCGCGCCACGAGAGCGGCGCGACGAGCGCCACCGGCCCGGTGAGCAGGAAGCACGCGAGCGCGTAGCGGGCCCCGAGCGCCGCGTCCGGCGCCTTCGCGAGCGCGGCGAGCGGCGCCGCGCGCCCGAAGATCGCGAGCCGCGTCAGCGCCACGGCGACGAACGGGGCGCCCGCGAGCGCGAGCGCGGCGAGCGCGTGGGCCCACGCCGCCCGCGCCGGTCGCGGTGGCGCCTCGGCCTGGCCATCGTGGTCGCGCCGCGGAGCCGCCTCGCCCCGGCCGCCGCCTCGCGGAGCCGCCGAGGCCGCGACCGCCACCACGAGCGCGAACGGAAGGAGCTCCGGCCGAAGCGCCGCCGCGACCCCGGCGCAGGCGGCGCCGGCGAGGGCTTGGCCGAGCGCCGGCAGCGCGACGGCGAGCGCGCCGAGCGCCGCGACGACCCCCGTCTCCATGCCCGCCGCGCTCCAGGCGCCGAGCGGGGCCGACGCCGGCACGAGCAAGAGCGCCGCGAACCGCGCAGGTCGGTCGGAGGCCCGGTCGACCGCGAGCGCCAGCACCCCCGCGGCGAGCGTCCACGCGGCGACGCCGATCGCCTTGGCGGCCGCGAGCGCGGCGAGCGGGCCGCCGGCCGCGAACGGCGCGAGCATGAACGCCCACCCGAGCGGCGTCACGCCGTCGGTCACCGGCCCCGCCGCGTTGAAGCGGTAGCCCAGCCCGCGCGCGATGTGGTGCGCGTAGCGCGCCGTGATCAGGGCGTCGTCGACAGTGAACCCGGAGAGCGCGAGCGCGGGCAGCAGCGCCGACAGCGCGCCGGCGAGCGCGACCAGCAGCGCGCGCCTCCGCCCCGTCACGCCGCCCGTGCGTCCGCGCGGCGCTCGGGCCGGCAGGAGGAGCCGGCGCCCGCCCCCGGCGGCATCGCGCGCTCCCCCGGTCGCGCTTCATCGAGGACGCATCGCCCGGGGAACATGCGTTCGTGTTGTACGGCGTTCGCCACGTGCAGCGATCCTGTGGCAGGCGCACGAGGGACGCAATCGCGCTCGCCTGCTCGCAACCGTGCATCGAGGCGGATGAAAGCGTGTGGAGGCGCGTAAAGGCTCATGGGGACGTGGGGGCGCATCGACGTGGACGCGTGTGCACGCCGCAGAGCTCGCGGACGTCGTGAACGCCTGGGCCCGGCGTCCCGCGTCGTCGTCTCGCAGGGAGCGGCGACGGAGCCGCTGCAGCGGCTCGCGGCGGCAGCCATGCGCCCTCGTGGACGGTATAGTTGCTCGCATGGCACTTCCCGCCGCGCTCCTGGCCGCCGTCGAGCGGCACTCCTGTTTTACCGGCTGCTATCGCAGCGAATCGGAAGTCCAGGTCTGCATCGATCCGGCGCAGGCGCTCGTGCCGACTGTGCCTGTCTGCTGCAGCGATTGCCTGAACTTCCATCCGGCAGCGCTCGTGAGCCTGCTGCCGCTCGGCATGACGTCCTACGCGCTCGCGAACGCGCTGACCACGCACGTCCGCTCGCTGCGCGGCTACAAGTGGGCGACAGGCGGCTACCACACCGCGGGCACCGGCTTCTGGCTCAACGCCGCCTATTACGGCAACGGCCTCTTCCTGGTCGACGCCGCGCGCAACCGCAACGCGCGCACGGACGTCGACATGCTGATCGAGGCTTTCCAGCACGGGATCGTCCAGCCCGAGGATCCGCGCATGCTCGATCCGGCGCTCTACACGTCCGAGCTCGCGTACATCAACATGTCGAGGCCGATCCTGCCGGTCCGCACCAAGCAGGATCTCCTGGCCTCACCGCAGCGCAGCGCCACCCCGAGGCAGGGGTTCTCGCGGGTGTCGATCGTGGAGTTCCAGCCGCTCGCCGCGACCGCCGCGTCGGCGGGCGCGCCGGCGGCGAAGCCGGCCAAGCAGGCGCCCCCGCCCCGCGAGCTGAAGCTGGGCGACACCTGCCCGACGTGCGGCGCCGCGGTCATGGAGCGGCCGTTGTTCTCGGGCACGTTCGTCGGCTGTCTCTGCTGAGCGCGCCCGCAGGGCCGGATCACGGCGTCGGCGGGGTCGCGCGCCACACGGTGCCTCCGGTCGCCGGATCGATCGCGCGCAGCGCGGCGCCGCTCACGGCCGCGCCGCTCACGATGTACACGTAGGGGCCCGAGGCCTTCGCCACGAGGAGCCGCTCGCCGAGGTAGCCCGCCGGGACCTCGTACCGGCTCGCCCCGGACGCGGGATCGAGGGCGATGATCCGCGGCTCCGTGCCGCCCACAACGTCGACGCCGAGCACCACGGCGGCGCCGCCGCTCGAGACAAGGAACAGGTCCGGCCGCCCGCCGGAGACCGGCGCGCGCGCCGGGAGATCCCGCTTCCAGATCGACGCGCCGCCGCGCCGCCCCTCGGCGGTGAGGCGCGGCGGCCCCTCGGCGGGCACGGTGAGGGCGACCTCCACGTCGCCGACCTGGACCACGCGGGGGTTCTTCTTGCGCTCCCAGAAGTGCCCCGTGATCGCCGCCGGCGCCGGCGCGGTCGGGCAGTCGGCGGCCTCGCCGCCCGAGAGCGCGATCCCCATCGCCGCGCCGTCCTTCATCACCACGGTCGCGCAGCCCTCGCCGCCGGCGACCTCGTCGGGGACCGCGGGCAGGCTCGCCGCCCAGCGCTCCTGGCCCGTGCGGGCGTCGAGCGCGCGCAGCCTGGGCTCCTCCCCGCCGCCCGCGAGCACCGTGCTCCCGTTCGGGCAGGCGAGCGCGTCCGGACGCTCGAACTCCTGCGACGACCAGAGCCCCTGCCCGCTCCGTCCGTCGATGGCCACGACCCGCCCGCGCGTCTTGCCGTCCTGCCACAGCACCGGGTCGGGCGCGTCGTCGCCGTTCGCGTCCACGAAGCAGAGCGCGTCGAGCTGCGTCGTGAGCTGGCGCGCGCGCGGCGCCGGCTCCTGCGGCTGCTCGACGCGCGCGAAGAACATCACCGCGAAGCCGACACCCACCACGGCCATGGTCGCGGCGAGGAGCGCCTTCACCGCCCTCGACGGGCCCGGGGTGGGCGCAGGGGCGTTCAGCGGCGCTGCGGGCGGCGCGACCGGCGGCGCGGCCGCGCCGCGGACGGGGGGGTTCTCGGCGCCGCAGCGCGGACATGCGACCCCCCCATGACCACTTGCCTCCAGCGAGGCGCCACAGCTCCTGCAGGGCCGCATCGCGACAGTCTATCGCCGGCGGCTGCCCGCGATCGAGAGCGACCGTGAGCGGCGCTGCCTCGCCACGGCGCGCAGCGGCCCGGATCGAGGGGTTCGAAGGGGGCAACCAGGGATGGCGACAGGCTGCGCGCCGCCCGCTACTTCGCCCACAGCAGGGAGAGGTCGAGCTCGATGGCGTCGAAGGGCCCGATCCGGACCCGCGCCGCGTCCCGGTGGGTCGCGACGGGAGCCAGTCCGCGCGGAGACGCGGTCGGCCCGAAAAGGGGAACGGCACCCGCCGCGCGCCGCCCCCTCCCCGCGACGGCTTCGGGAGCCGAACGAGCGGCTTCGGTGCGCCATGATGATGAGCGGAGATCTCCCTACGCCCAGAGCACCGAGAGGTCGAGCTCGATGGCGTCGAAGGGCTCGACGCGGACGCGAGCAGCGTCGCGGTGGACCACCGCAGACCCCCAGCGACGATCCTGGCCGAGCACGTGGACCTCCAGCGTCCGCGCGATCGGGTCGACCAGCCACGCGTGCCGAACGCCCTCGCGCGCGTAGATCGGCATCTTCTCGTCGCGGTCGAGGTGCTCCGTCGAGGGGCTCAGGATCTCGCAGATCCAGTCCGGAGCGAGCGCGAAATAGGCCGTCTTGGGCAGCTCGGGCATGCGCTCGCGGCGCCAGCCGGCCAGGTCGGGCACGAGCGCGTCGATCTCGCCCGGCGCGTCTGGGTCGGGGATGCGCAGCTCGGGCTCGGGGAGGATCCACCATCCGCCCGGACCGCCGCGACCGCGATGGAAGGGGCCGAACAGCTCGCCCTGCAGGGCTCCCTCGGCGTTGGCGTGCCGCGGCGCCGGGCGGGGGAACACGTGCAGCGTGCCGCGGACGAGCTCCGCCACCTTGTTCGACGGGACAGCCTCGAGGTCGGCGTACGTCGCGCGGCGCTGCTTCTCGGCGGGCTGGCCCATGGCCATGAGCGTGCCCGGGGGCGCGCGGCGTGGCAAGGCGGTGAGGAGCCGGGTCAGGCCGGCGCGGCTCCCTCCGTTACTTCGCCCAGAGCACCGAGAGATCGAGCTCGATGGCGTCGAAGGGCGCGATGCGGACGCACGCGGCGTCGCGGTGGACCACCGCAGACCCCCAGCGACGATCCTGGCCGAGCACGTAGACCTCCAGCGTCCGCGCGTTCGGGTCGACGAGCCACGCGTGCCGCACGCCCTGGCGCGCGTAGATCGGCATCTTCTCGTCGCGGTCGACGTCCTCCGTCGACCGGCTCAGCACCTCGCAGATCCAGTCCGGGGCGAGCTCAAAATAGGGCGTGTCTGGCAGCGCGGGCATGCGTTCGCGACGCCATCCGGCGAGGTCGGGCACGAGCGCGTCGACCTGGCCCGGCGCGCCCGGGTCGAGGAAGTGCAGCTCCGGCTCGTCCAGGATGATCCAGCCCCCCGGGCCGCCGCGTCCGCGTTGGAAGGGGCCGATGAGCTCGGCCCCCAAGCCCGACGATGCCCATGCGTGCTTCGGCGCCGGCCGGGGAAACACGTGCAGCGTGCCGCGGACGAGCTCCGCCACCTTGTTCGGCGGCACGGCCTCGAGGTCGGCGTACGTCGCGCGGCGGGGCTTCTCGGCGGGCTGGCCCATGGGCGAAGCCTGCCCGGGGGCGTGCGGCGGGGCAAGGCGGTGGAGGAGCAGGGCCGGAGAGCCGATCCGATCGGCGCTGCGCCGCCCCCTCCCCGCTACGGCTTCGGGATCCGCAGCGTCCCGCTGACCATCGCGCTGCCGCTCACGACGTAGACCAGGCTGAGCGGGTGGAACGACCACGGACCGAGCGCGATGGATCCGAGCCAGAGCTGCTCGTGCACGCGATGCATGGCGAAGAGCACCCCGAAGAGCAGCACGATGAGCAGGCTCGTGGGGATCGGCGTGCCCTCGTAATAACGCACCTTCCCGCGCTCGTCCGACAGCTCGGCCGCCGTCACGTTGTACCGCGCCAGCCGGCTGATCCCGCACGCGACGAAGTAGACGAGCGCGGCGGCGTCCCACGGCCCGCGCAGGCCGAGCGCGTAGCCGAGCACCGCCGGCGCCACGCCGAACGAGACCACGTCGGCGAGCGAGTCGAGATCGGCCCCGAGCGGCGAGTGCTTGCGCCGCCAGCGCGCGATCGTGCCATCGAGGACGTCGCACGCGAGCGCGAGGGGCAGGAGCCCGAAGGCCACCCAGATGTAGATGCGCTCGCGCTCGGCCACGTAGTTCAGGCAGAGCAGGATGCTGAGCGTCCCGCTCGCCGCGTTCGCCAGCGTGACGAAATCGGCCAGCGCGAACGACCGGAGCATCGAGAAATGGGGCGGTCTTTCGGGAGACATGGCGCTCGGGGTGCGGAGGGTTGCACGTCCGGTTGGATTGCCCACCAATCCGCGCGGCGCGCCAGCGTACCCGAGCCGCCCTCCCGCCGCAGCGCTCCTCGAACGACCGCGCCGACAGCGGGCCCCCCGGCGGCGGCGCTGTCTAGTCAGGTGCCACGGGCTTGTCCACTCCGCGGCTATCCGCGCACAAAACTTAGGACCCGGCTCCGCCCTGCCTAGCATCCCGCAACGGATGCCCGGACTGTCTCTTGTCGCCGACACCACCCGATGCTCACCGGAGCCCGAGCGCACGTCGCTGCACGAGCTGCTCGACTTCGTCCTGGAGGGGGCGCGCAACACGCCCCCTCCGCTCGATGAAGCGGCGCTGCCGCTACGCGCCGAGACCGAGGCGCTGCCGCTCCTCTGCGACCTCGCCGAGGCCGCCGCGGAGCTCGCCGCCGGACGCCGCGCGCGCGCCGTCGTGCGCCTGTGCCTCGAGCCCGACCCCTGGGAGCTCGGGCTGGAGCGCGTCGGCCGCGATCTGCTCGTCACCGTCTTCCACGGCGGCGACGTGCCCGAGATCGCCCTGCACGAGCGGCGCTTCGACGGCGACGCCCTCTGCGCGCGCCTGCTCGCGGCCATGGACCGGCTCGCCCCGCCGAGGAGCGCGGCCCTGCGCCGCGACGCCGCCCTCGCCGACAACGACGCGGAGCGCGGCGGGCTCGGCGAGCTCCGGCTCCCCGCCGCGCGCAGGGCGCTCACCGCCGCCCTCCCGTTCTCGTCCGACGATCCGGGCGGAGAGCCCGCGATCGTCGGCGTCGAGCCGACCGGCGAGATCCCGATCGTGATCGCGGCCGAGGCGCTCCTGCGCACGTCGCAGGGCGCGGCCGCCGCGCAGCCGGCCGTGCTCCGCGCCGACCTCTTCTCGCTCCTCTTCCGGGGCAAGCTCCGCGTGCTCGTGGGCGAGGAGGCGCGCGAGCTGCCCGACGTCTTCATCTTCCCGTTCGCCGAGCAGCTCGCGTCGCTCTCGCTCGAGTCGCTCGACGCGTGGGCGCGGCGGCAGCCGTACCACCGGCGGCTCACCGTCGGCGGCGCCATCCTCGGCGTGCGGCTGCACAGCGAGGGCGCGCTGTCGCTCACGCTCGGCGTGCCCCGCGCCGGCCGCCCCGGGTCCGCCGACCCCCGCGCGCTCGGCCCGGGCCGCGGCTCGGCCTTCTCGGCCGCCGAGGACCGGGCGCAGACCTGGACCTTCCCGGCCGTCGACGTCGCGGCGCTCGCCCAGGGCGTCGTCGCGTTCGGGCGGGCGCTCGCGCGCAGCCTCGTGCGCCGCGACCGCGGGCAGGCGTCGAACCTGCGCCTGTTCGAGTTCCGGGCGCGCGTCCGCGAGCTCGCCGAGCGGCTCCGCGAGCTGACGCGCAACGACGCGAAGATCAACGTCGCCCCGGAGACGTACCGCGCCTTCGCGGCGGCGGCGGCGCGCCCGCAGGCCGCGGCCGAGGACACCTTCGGGCGGACCCGCCTGCGCTTCACCGCGCGGTGGATCGCGGCGATCCCGTCGCTCGACCTGCGCGCCACCTTCCTGTGCGGCGACGTGCTCGTGGTGGGCTCGACGCGCGAGCTCACCTGCATCGACCGGCGCACCGGCGAGTGCCTGTGGCGCAAGCCGGCGCCGCGCGCCGTCTCGGTGATGACGCCGGTCGGCCTCGGCCGGCTGCTGCCCGACGGCACGCTGCAGCTCCACGAGCTCGCGTCCGGCGAGGTCGCCTGGTCGACGCGGCTCTCGCCGCGCGTCGGCGCGAACGCCTCGGGCGCGGTGGTGAGCGCCCCCGGGCTGCCCCGGATGCTCATCGTGAGCGAGGGGACGCGCCACCTCGCCGCGGTGGACCTCTACTCCGGCGAGGTGCGCTGGCGCTACGCCGCGCGCCGCGGCGAGAACTTCCGGCTGCGCCGCGCGGGCAAGCTCGTCGTGGTCGGCAGCGGCGAGCCGGCGCTCGCGGCGCTCGACGTGCTGAGCGGCGAGGTCGTCTGGCGCTTCTGCGACCGGCTCCCGTTCGCGTCGCCGGTCGCGGTCGACCACGACGCGCTCTTCGCCGTCGCCGGCGACGGCGCCTTCGTCGGCCGCGGCGGGGCGCGGCTGCACCACCTCGACCCGTGGTCCGGCGAGGCGCGGTGGACGGTCGATCTGCCGAAGCACGTCGCGCCGGTCGGCGCCCCGCTGCTCGGGCCCGAGACGGTGTGCGTGGTGACCCACGGGCGGCGCGGCACGGGGCTCGTGGGGCTCGACCGCCGCACCGGGGCGACGCGCTTCGACCTGACCGCGTGCGCGGCGACCGCCTCGTGCCTGATGGTCGACGACGTGGTCGTGGTGAACAGCGAGGCGGGCGAGATCGTCGGGGTCGGCGCGCACGACGGCGCGGTCCGGTACCGGCACGTCATCGCGGGCGGCGTCGAGGGCGACAGGCCGCGGCGCCTCGAGCCGGTGCTCCGCTCGGGCGCGCTGTTCGTGCCGCAGAACGAGGTGCACGTGGTCCGGCCGCGCGACGGCGCGCTGCTCGGCAAGGTGCCGACCGATCTCATCCCGGATCTCCTGCGCGTCGACGAGCGGTGCGACGTCTACGTCGCCGAGGAGAGCGGCCACCTCGCCGCCTTCGCCGCGGCCCCGCGGCTCAGCCTCGTCCAGTAGCGGCGGCCCGCGCCGCCGCGGCGGCGCGGGCCGCGCGCGCGGACGTCCGGCCTCGTCGCGCGGCCGAACGTCCGCGCGCGCGTCAGCGCGGCCGCCGGGACGGCTTCCAGATGAGCTCGAGCGTCACGTCGGCCACGCCGTCCTTGATCAGCCCGATCCGCTCGGCGGCGCGGCGCGACAGATCGATGATCCTGCCGCGCTTGAACGGGCCGCGGTCGTTGATCCGCACGCGCACGCGGCGGCCGTCGCGGCGTATCACGTCGACGAGCGCGCCGAACGGGAGCGTCCGGTGCGCGGCCGTGAGCGCGCGGGGGTTGTAGCGCTCGCCGCTCGCGGTGGCGCGGCCGTTGAACTTGTCGGCGTAGTAGGTGGCGCGCCCGCGCTGGATCGCGACCCCCTTCTTCGCGTCGCGCGCGCTCGCGGGCGCGACCGGCGTGGAGATGCGGCCGTCGTCCTCGTCCGGCTCGTCGTCGTCGCGGCCCCGCGGGGGCACCGGCGCGGTGCTCGGCGCGACGGTGCGCGCGATCGGCTCGGCGCTCGTCCGCGGGGCGACCGGCTGGTGGGCGGCGCAGGCGGGGGTACAGAAGAGGAGCAGGAAGGCGAGCGCCCTCCCCGCGACGCGGCGCCCCTGCGGCGTCGTCACGTCGCCTCGGGCGCTGCGCGGTCGGCCGACGAGGGGTCGAGGTCGGCGGCGGGCGGGGTGACCGCGGCGACGAGGGCGAGGGCGGCGGGCTCGCTCCCCTCCCCGTTCGCGGACAGGGCCGCCTGGGCGCTGGCCTTGGACCGCACGAACCTGGCCAGCTCGCGGAACGGCACGCCGGTCGGGCAGATCCGCTCCTTCTCCGCGAGCACCGCTTCCGGCACGTGCGCGAGCGCGAGCGCCGCGGCGTCGAAGTCCGGCATGCTCCGCGAGGACGCGAGCACCACGGTCATGAGGCCGGGGTAGGCCCCGCCGGACGCGGCGATGCGCTCGGCCTCCCCGAGGTCGCAGCGCCCGCACGCGATGCAGCGGGAGAAGCCGGGCAGGGCCGCGCGCTCCGCGGGCGAGAGGGGCGGCAGGCGATCGGCGTCGTAGTTCTCGTGGAAGAGCGCAAGGCCGCTCGGCCCGTCGAAGAGACGGCGCACCGCGACCTTGAGGAACGACCACGCGAGGACCGCGAGGGCGAGGGCGCGACCGGAAAGCACGATCCGTCCATAGCCCGAAACTTGGCCGCGCGCAGAGCCGATGTGCGCGGCGCCGCCGGAGCGACGCCGCGCCAGGGGCGCGTGGTTGGATCTTTTCACCCGGGTAGCGGGGGTCACCTCTCGGCGGCGACCCACCTCCTCACGCCGTGCGGCGCGCGCCCGCGGAGCGTCGCCGGGGCGGCCGGGCCCATCCCGAGCACGCGGTCTCCCGGGGAGAGTTGGGGTGACGTGCCGCGCCCGACCTCAGGACGGCGATCACGTCGTGCCCGCGAAGACGCGATCGAACACCGCGCCGGCGCTGAGCAACGGGCGTCGACACGCGCTCCAGGACTCACGATCGCGCTTCCGTCGATGCCGCGCCCGCCGGCGCCTCGACGGACACGACACCTCTGCTCGCCGGCAGCACGCGCCGGCGTCCCCGGGGGAAGCAACCATGCTCTCAAGGTCGATATCAGATTGACTATCTGGGCGATCCCGAGCGCCGGAGCCGAGCGCTACCGCGACGAGAAGAAGCACAAGCCAGCGAAGCTCTACGCGTTCGAGGCGCGCACGCGCATCTCGAAGGAGGAGGTCGAGAAGCACTTCTTCAGGGCGCAGGTGCTGAAGGACGTGGCGCTCGGCCGCGGCGTCTCCGCGGAGCGCTACCCGTGACCACCGCCGGCCCGCGAGGCCCCCCGGACAGGGGGCGCGGCGGTCAGCGCTCCGCGCCCTGCGCCGGAGCTCGGAGCGCAGTGAACCCTCGTTAACAGCGATCGAGGTACGGTCACAGGCCCGCGGCGGCACACCGCCCCCATGCCGCCGTTCTCTCCCGCGCTGGCGGCGCTGGCACGCTGGGTGCACTCGTCCCCGGCATGTCCAACGACGTGCTTCTCTGCGGCAAGGAACGATCGGAAGACCTCGGCGATGTCGCCGAAGGGGCGCTGGTGAAGGAGATGATCGCGGGGAACGAGCGCGCCTGGCGCGCCTTCCACGCCCGGTACGACCGGCTCGTCCACCGGTGTATCGCCGGCGTGATCGCCCGCTTCTCCGCCGTGGTGGCGCAGGACGACATCCGCGACATCCACGCGACGCTGCTCATGCAGCTCCTCTCGAACGACATGCGCAAGCTGAGGACCTTCGACGAAGGCCGCGGCGCGCGGCTGAGCTCCTGGATCGGCACGCTCGCCGTCCACTGCGCCTACGACCACCTGCGCGGGGCGCGGCGCGCGCCGCGCTGCGCCCCGCTCGACGACGCGGCGGTCGAGCTCCCGTGCGAGCGCCCGTCGCCGCAGGACCACGCCGAGCGCCGCGAGCGCGCCGCGCTCGTGGGGCAGGTGCTCCACGATTTCTCCGACAAGGACCGCGAGTTCGTCGCGCTCTACTTCGGCGAGGGCCTGCCCCCGGAGCAGATCGCGGAGCGGATGCGGATCAGCGTGAAGACCGTCTACACGAAGCGGCACAAGATCCAGAGCCGCCTCGAGGCGATGCTGTCGGACGCGCGCCTCGCGGCGTGAGGCGCCCCGCATCGAAGGGCCCGAAGAGGGCTCGGCGCCCGTCGGCCCTGTGGTATGAGCCGGAGAGGATGGCCCGCTCGCTTCGCACCTCCTCCGCCCTCCCGGCCGCGGTCGTCGTGACCGCCGCCCCGCTGCTCGCCGCGTGCGGCGGCGGCAACGGAGACGCCCCCTGGATCCCCCTCGCCGACGAGCGCGGCGGCGGCGCGCGCATCGCGGAGCTCGTGGGCGAGGCCGGGTGGCTCGACCCGGACGACGAGGACAGCGAGCGCTGCGCCGTGCCGCCCGATCGCCGCGCCCACGTCACGGGCGCCACCCTCATCGCCATCGACCGCTTCGACGAGACCGGCGAGGGCGCGCACGGCAACCACTACGTGCAAGACCTCGCCGACGAGCCGGTCGCCTACTCGGGCATCACGGTCTTCCAGCCCGCGTTCAGCCCGCCCGACCTGCGGCTCGTCCCGGGCGACGTGGTCGACCTGAGCGGCATGCTCACCGAGTTCCTCGGCCCCTCGGCCGGCCGGTTCGGCGACTGCCGCACGCTGCCCGAGATCGGCGGCACCATGAGCTTCCGCTTCGAGGACGGCCCCGTGAGGCCGATCCGCGTGCCGCTCGACGACCTGAAGCGCTACGCGTCCGCCCGCAGGTACATCGGCATGCTCGTGCGGGTCGAGGGCATCAAGCTCGCCGGCGACCCCAGGAGCAGCGGCGGCCGCTACACCGCGTCGATCAACGTCGGCGCCGGCGTGCCCGCCGCCGACGTCCCGAGCCTGTCGAACGAGCTCTACGACCTCGAGGCCCAGGGGCCGCCCCTCGCGGCCGGCGCCTCGTTCCGCTCCGTCACCGGCGTGCTCACCTACTTCTACGGCTTCAAGATCGCCCCGCGATGCCCGGCCGACTTCCAGCCGGAAGACGCGCCGCTCCCGGTCGACGACGCATGCGCTCCCTGAGGCCCGCGCTCCCGCTGCCGCTCGTCCTGCTCGCGGCCTGCGCCGGCGCGACGCGCGGCGCCCCGCCGTCCCCGGGGAACGCGCTCGTCTCGACGCCCGACGGCAGCGTCGGGCGCATCGAGGTGCGCCACCTCGACGCCCGGCCGCGGCTCACGCTCGTCTCGCGCGACGGCGACCCCGCGCCCGCGCTCGTCGCCTCGGTCGCGACCGATCTCGGCTCCGTCGCCACGACGGCGCTCGCCACTGTGGTCGAGGCGCGGCTGCTCGCCGCCGGCTTCGACGTGGACGCGCGCATCGACCGCAGCGCGTTCCGCGTGCGCCTGCTCGTCAAGGACGCGGCGCGCGTCGCGCCGTTCCTGCGCGCGCTCTCGACGGCGTTCGCGCAGCCCATCGTCGCCGGCAGCCCGGAGGTCGCCCGCGCGATCGAGCGCGTGCGGGCGCTCCGCGCGAGCCCGCTCGACGCGCCGGAGCTCTCGCCGATCGCGGCGTGCACCGGCCGGCTGGGCCTCGCGGGCGCCGAGCCCGTGGTCGACCTGGCGTCGCCCGCGGGCGTGCGCGAGCTCGAGGGGTGGCGGACCGCGGCGCTGCACGCCGGGCGCACCTCGATCGCCGCGGTCGGCCCCGCCGCGTTCTGCGCGGAGGCCGCGCGCGCGGCCGAGGGCGCGGGCGGCTGGCCCGCGGGCGGCCCGCCCGCCGACGCGTGGCCGGCGGCGGACACGATCGGCGTGTACGCGACGAACCAGATCGAGCGGCGCGCCGCGCGCGTCACGATCGCCGCGCGCGTCGCGAGCCCGCAGGCGGCGGTCGCCGCGGCCGAGCGGCTCGGCGCGCCAGGGTCGGCGCTGCGCGCGCGGCTCTCGGCGCTCCCCTCCCCGTTCCGCACCGTCGAGGTGCTCGGGATCGCCCGCCCGCGCGGCGGCTGCGTGAGCGTGACCATCGAGGCGTCGGACCTGCCCGCGGCCCCGCCCGTCGAGACCTCGGCGGCGCTCGCGGCCGCGGTGGCGCGGCAGGAGATCCGCCGCGACCTCGCGGCGCCGCCGGGCCCCGCGGTCGTCACGCGGCAGATCCTCACCGCGCAGGACCCGCGCGAGGCCGGCGCGCGCGCCTCCTGGTGGGCGCTCTCGGGGAGCGCCCCGGGCGCGCCGCCGGAGCGCTGGGCGACGGCGCTCGGCGTCCCCCCGAGCGCCGAGCCGCCGCGGCCCGCGGGGGCCGGCGAGGCCGGCGCGCGGACCTTCGAGGCCGAGCTCGCGCGCGCGCTCGCGGCGGGCGCGCAGCCCGCGCTGGAGCGGCGCGCCCTCGTCGAGCGCGGGCAGGGCGAGGTCTGGGTGCTGCTCGCGAGCCCGTGCGGCGTCGCGGAGGAGGGGCTCTACGACGCAGGCGCGACCGCGCTCGCCGCGCTCGCCGCCGTGCAGACGCGGCGGCGCGAGCTCGACGTGACGATCGAGCCCTGGGTCACGGCGGACGCCGTCGGGGTGATCGCGCACGCGCCGTTCCGCGACGATCGCGAGACCCCGGCGGAGCTCGGGCGCCGCGTGGCGAGCGCCGCAGCGCGCGCGGTCGCGGCGACGACCTTCGGCCCCGACGCGCTCACGCAGGCGCGCGCCGCGGCGCTCCAGCACCTGGAGCGCCTCTCCGGCGGGCGGGCCGCGGCGCTCGAGGCTTTCGCCTCCGCGATCGCGCCCGACCACCCGTCCTGGATCGAGCCGTTCGGCGTCTGGGACCGGGTGGCGAGCGGCGCGCTCGAGACGGTGCAGCTCCGCTGGCAGGCGCTCGCGACCGGCCCGCTCCGGCTCGCCGTCCTCGCCAACGCCGACGCCGCGCAGGCGGCCGCCGCCGCGGAGGCGGCCGAGCGCTGGCTCTCGCCGCGGCTCGCGCCGCGCACGTGCGGCTCACCGGACGGCGCGGTCGTGCCCCGCCCCGGTCACCACGACGCCCGCCTGCCGGCGGGGACGGCCCTCTCGCAGGCCGTCGTCGGCGCGCGGCTCCCGGCCGCGCGAGAGGCCACGGCGCGCGAGCTCGCCGAGCTCACGGTCGCCGCCCTCAATGGCGCCGACGGCCTGCTCGCGGCGGCGCTCGCCGCGCCGGCGACCGCGCCGGCCCCTCCGAGCGTCCAGGCCTCCCCGGCAGCGCCAGCGACCGCGGCTCCGGACGCCGCGACCTCGCGGCGGCAGCTCGCGGCGCGCGCGAGCGCCCGCGTCCTCGGCGGCACGCGCGCGGCGGCGCTCGCGGTGGAGATCCGGGCGCCGGGCGCCGAGCTCGGCGAGGCCTCGACCCGCGTGAAGGAGCTCCTCGCCGGCCTCGCGCAGCGCGTCACCGACGCCGATCTCGGCCGCGCCGAGGCCCTCGTCGCCCGGCGCGAGCGCGACGCGCTCGCGGAGCCCCGGCGCCGGCTCATCAACCTCTTCAGCGGCCGCGCCTCGCGCACGCCCCCGGCGAAGGCCACGCTCGCCGCGTGGCGCGCCTTCCTTTCGGGCGCGCTCGGCGCGGACGCGATCGTGACCGTGGAAGCACGGCCCGACTGATCACTCCCCGCCGTCGAAGTCGCCGGCGTCCTCGATCCCGGACGTCCGCTCGGCGCCCGTCGCCTCGAGGCCCTCGTCCTCCGCGTCGCCGCCCGCGCCCTCGTCCTCGTCCTCGTCGAGCGCGACCTCGTCCTCGTCCTCGTCCTCCTCGGGCTGGGTCAGCACGGGGAGCCGGCGCTTGCCGACCGGGCCCTCGTCGATGTAGTCGCGGAGCGCCATCATGTCCTTCAGCGCCTCGAGCTTCGCGAGCGCCTTGACCTCGACCTGGCGGATGCGCTCCCGGGTCAGGTTCATGATCGCGCCCACGTCCTCCAGCGTCGTGCCGCCGCGGTCGGCGACGTCGAGCGCGCACGTCTCGTTCATGTCCCAGACCTCGAGATCGGGGAAGTTCAGCTTGATCGCGCCGGTCCTGGCCGACACGTCGAGATAGAGGTGGTGCTGGCACGAGACGTACGGGCACGGCCTCGGGCCGTCGACGCACTCGGCGCGCATACGCGGCTTGTAATAATCGGTCTCCGGATAGAGCATCCGGCCGATCTCCAGCTCGCGCTTGGTCATGCGCTTGACGCTGATCGTCCGCGCCCGGATCTCGCGCTTGCGCCGGGACCGGCGCTGCTCGCGCGTGATGGGGTTCCCGGGCGCCGCGGGGTCGACCTGGAGCGCGAGCGCCCCCTCCACGACTGGCTCGTTCGAGCCGGCCGGGTCGCACTCACCGCCCACCGCATCCGCACCGTCCAGGCCGAAGATCTCGAGCTCGCTCTCAGACACCGTCGCCATGCGCTGCCTCCGTTTGGTAGCGTCTCCGCTCTCAAGCGCGCGCGTTTCCCTCAACGTCCCGAGTCCCAGCTCGAGCGCGAAGGTCACCGCTCTCTGCCCGACGTAACGCCGGATGCCGTCCCTGAAAAATTACGACGAAACGAGCCGACGCCCGTTCCGTCGATCGCACCAGTCCCCAGGAGGGGCCGCGCTTGCGGCCCCGATCACATCAACGAAGACGAAGGTCCTGCGACTCGGCCCCTCACGACGAGGCCGCCTGTTTCGTGAGCCGCGCTTGCGCCATCAAGCGCTCTTCTATCAACGACAGCTTCGCGACGAGCTCCCGCGCGAGCGTCTCCGCGCTCGCGAGGTCCTGGGCGATCGCCCTCCCGCTCGTCTCGCTCCGCCTCTCCTTCGCGGCATCCCTGAGCGCGCTGAAGACCTTGGTCATCGTGCGCTCGAGCTCCTCGATATCACCTCTCACGAACAGGAATTCACGCTGGATCTCTTCGATGGTGTAGTCCTGGGCCATCATCTCTTTGATGCGCTGAACCTGGCGGACTACCGTGGCCGGATACATCCCCTGCGAACCCTGATGCTTGCCCTTGCGCCCGACCCGCACGCTTCGCGGGAGCAGGCCGAGCTGCACGTACTTCCGGAGCGTCGCCTCGCTGAACTTGATTCCATGCGTTGCGAACAGCTCGAGGATATCGCTCGAGGTGATCCCCTGGGCGTGCTCGCGCTCAATGCGGTCCAGCACGTCCTCGGGGATCCTCTGCACCGGTCCTCCCATCGATTGCCGGAGGCCCTACCCAACCGACGCGGGCGACTCTATTCCACTGAATGGAATACAGTCAATTGACGCGACTACGATTATTGTGTCGCTGTCGCGGGACGCGGTGCTTTCCTGGGGTTCTTGACACGCCTCGGACATTTTTCGTCCGTCGTGGTCGCGGCTCGATCCGCTCCGCACGTCGCGAAGTCGGGGGCCAGGGGGGAAAAACGGGGCGCCGGGGGCAATGGGTGGGAGCGGGGGGGCGCCCGGCGCGCGGGGGAGCTCGTGCGGCGACATCGCCCTTACCCTGACACACATCGGCCAATTCAGACAAAAGGGCTGATAGTCTCGTCGCCACCATGGCCAAGGCCCTCGCCAGCGAGGGTCGGGGCGCGGCCCCGCCCGCCGCGCCCCGACCGGTCGAACGCGTCATCAGGGACGTCACCGCCCGGGGGGTCAGGATGCGGGTCCTGGTCGCCGGGGCCGGCAACGGCCCGGCGCTCCTGCTGATCCACAGCTTCCTCGTCAGCCACCTGGAGTTCGACGACGTGATCGACGCGCTGGCGCAGCGCTTCCACGTCATCGCCCCGGACCTCCCCGGGTTCGGGGAGAGCGAGAAGCCGAGCCCGGCGCGGTACGCCTACGGCATCGAGACGTTCGCCGAGGCGGTGGCCGACCTCATCGCGGCCTTCGGCGTCGGCCGGGCGCACATCGTCGGCCACGCGATGGGCGCGGCCGTCGCGCTCACGCTCGCGGCCGAGCACCCGGAGCTCGTCCAGCGGCTCGTCCTGGAGGACGCGCTCTGTTACCCGTTCCCGAAGAGCTTCAGGATGAAGCTCCCGCTCCTGCCCATCGTGGGCGGCATCTTCTTCAAGCAGCTCCACGGCCGCGGGACGTTCCGGTCGTTCTTCCGCGACGAGATCTTCCGGGCGGACGCGGCGGTGCCGATGTCGCGCGTCGACCGGCACTACGACCTCTTCAACGCCCCCTCGGCGCGCGAGAGCGCCCACGCCGTGATGCGCGCGGTGCTCGACGCGCGCCCCGTCGTCGCGCGCCTCACCCGGGTCACGGCGCCGACGCTCGTGGTGTGGGGTCGCGACGACCGCATCTTCCCGGCGGCGAGCGCGCAGCGGCTGGCCCGCGAGATCTCGGGCGCGATGCTCGAGATCATGGACGCGGGGCACTCGCCCCACGAGGAGCGCCCGGAGGAGTTCGTCGCGCTCGTGACGCAGTTCCTCGAAGGGAAGCGGTGATGGATCGCTCTGCCCGGCTCGCGCCCGCGCGCGGGGCGGCGCGGGCAGGCCGGCGCGCGGCGCGGGCGCTCCTCGGCGACGACGCGGCGGCGCGCCTGCTCGCGGACCGGTCGGCGCTGCTCGGCCTCGCGATCGTCGCGCTGCTCGCGCTGTTCGCCGTCGCGGGGCCGGCGGTCGTCGGCCACGACCCGGACGCGAGCGACTTCAGCCTGTCCCGCGACGCCTTCGGCGCGCCGCCCGGGCCGTCGGCCGCCCACTGGCTCGGGACGGACCCGCTGTTCCGCGACCTCCTCGCGCGCCTCGCGCACGGCGCGCGGCTCTCGCTCGGCATCGCGCTCGCGTCCACGGCGGTCGCCACGGGGCTCGGCGCCCTCGTCGGCGTCGCCGCCGGCATGGCCAGCGGCACGCGGGCGGGCGCCCTCGACGGCGCGCTCATGCGGCTCGTCGACGTGATCCTCGCCCTGCCCTACCTCCTGTTCGTGACCGCGATCGGCGTCGCCGTGGGCAGGGCCGACGCGGGGACGATCCTGCTCGTGCTCGGCCTCACGGGGTGGACCGGCGCGGCGCGGGTCGTCCGGGCGAAGACGCTGGAGCTCGCGCAGCGCGACTTCGTGGTCTCCGCGCGCGCGCTCGGCGCCGGGCCGCTGCACGTCGTCCGCCGGCACGTCCTGCCCAACGTCGGCGGGACGCTGCTCGCGCTCGCGACGATCAGCGCCGGGCAGATGATCCTCGCGGAGGCGGCCCTGAGCTACCTGGGCGCCGGCGTGCAGCCGCCGACCGCCACCTGGGGCCGCATGCTGCACGAGGCGGAGCCGTACCTCGGGGTGAAGCCGCTCCTGGTCGCGGCGCCGGGGTTCGCCATCCTGCTCGCCGTGCTCGGCTTCCACCGCGCGAGCGAGGGGCTCCGCGACGCGCTCGATCCGGGCGGCGCCGAGCTGCCGCGCGGGCGGCGCCTGCCGGTCGACCTGCTCCTCGCGGGCGGGGCGCTGCTCCTGCTCTCGACCGGCTCGCCGAGCCGCGTGCGCCCGCCCCTCGGCAGCGAGGCGCCGCCGGGCGCGCCCGAGGCGCCCGTGCGCGGCGGGACGCTGCGCCTCGCGACCACCGTCAACGTCCGCACGCTCGATCCGGCGATCGCCTACGACGAGCTCTCGACCGCGGTCGCGGAGCTCGTCTTCTCCCGCCTGGTCACGTGGGACCGCGACGGGCAGCTCACGCCCGATCTCGCGCGCGCGATCGCGGTCGAGCGGGGCGGGCAGACGTACGTGTTCACGCTGCGCGAGGGCGTGCGGTTCCACGACGGCGCGGAGCTCCGCGCCGCGGACGTGAAGCGCTCGATCGAGCGGACGCTCCACCGGGGGACGCCCAGCCCGGGCGCGAGCGAGTACGACATGATCGAGGGGTTCGCCGCGTACCGGAGCGGCGCGGCGCCGCACCTCGCCGGCGTGCGGGTGCTCGGCGACCACGCCGTCGCCATCGATCTGCGCGCGCCCGACGCGACGTTCCTGCCGCGCATGACGCTCGCGTTCATGGCGCCGGTGTGCCCCTCGTCCGGCGCCGTGGTCGACGCGGCGAGCCCTCCCCCGCCCTGCGGCGCCGGCCCGTTCCGCCTGGAGCGGTGGGACCAGGACGGCAGCATCGGGCTGGCCCGGCACGAGGGGTACTTCCGCCCGGGCCTGCCGTACCTCGACGGGATCGCGTGGCAGACCGGGGTGCGCGCGACGACGCAGCGCTACAAGTTCGAGGAGGGAGAGCTCGACTACCTGCGCGATCTGACGGCGATCGACGCGGCGACCTACCGCGCCGACCCCGCGTGGGCCGGGCGCATGCGCTGGGTGACCCGGCACAGGACCAACGCGGTCTTCCTCAACACCGAGCTCGCGCCGTTCGACCGGCTCGCCGTCCGGCGCGCGGTCTCCTTCGCGCTCGACCCCTCCGTGCTCGAGAAGGTGCGCCCCGATCTCGTCGCCCTCGACCGGGTGCTGCCGCCGTCGATCCCGGGCCCCGCGCGCCACGAGCCGATGCGCCGGCACGACCTCGCGCGCGCCCTCGCGCAGATGGCCGCCGCCGGCTACCCGTACGACCCGGCGACCGGGAAGGGCGGTTACCCGGAGACGATCGACTACATCGCCGTCCCCGACACCCTGGAGCAGGCGCTCGGCGAGATCTTCCAGCAGCAGCTCGCGCGGGTGGGCCTCCGCGTCCGCCTGCGCCTCGTCAGCTGGGCGACCTACCTCGCCGAGGTCTCGCGCCGCCGCGCCGTCGCCATGGGCTGGGTGGGTTGGCAGGCCGATTTCCCCGATCCGGCGAGCATCTTCGAGCCGACGCTCTCGTCGCGCGCCATCCGCGACGAGGGCTCGCAGAACTACGCCTTCTTCAGCAGCGAGGCGCTCGATCGCGCGCTCGACGCCGCCCACGCGGAGCAGGACCGCGCGCGGCGCCTCGCGCTCTACGATCAGGCCGAGCGCATCGTCCGCGATCTCGCGCCCTGGGTGCCCACGCACACGGCGCGCCTGATCGAGCTCTGGCACCCGTACCTGCGCGGCTACGAGCGCTCGGCCGTGATCCCGTCGCGCTTCCACGAGGTCTGGCTCGACCCGGCGGCGCGGCCCGCGGGCGGCGGCGGGCCGCGCGCGGACAGCTCCCGGCCCGGCGGGCCGCTGCGGGCGCTTCTCGCGCGGACCGCGCCTCCGCGATGAGCGCCCCGCGACCGCGCCCCACCGCCGCGCCCCGCGCGGGCCGCGCCTCCGCGACGGGCGCCGCGCTCGCGCACCTGCTCCGGCGCCTCGCGTGGGCGGCGATCCTGATCGCCGGCGTCACCGCCGTCTCGTTCGGGATCGCGTACCTCCTGCCCGGAGACCCGGCGCGGATGCTCGTCGGCCCGCAGGCCTCGGCCGCGGATCTCGAGCGCGTCCGGGCGATCTACGCGCTGGATCGCCCCGTTCCCGTGCAGTTCGCGCGGTTCGTCCGCCGGCTCGTGCACCTCGGTCCCGCGGGGGGCGGCGACGGCGGCGGCCAGCGCCCGCGCGCGGATCCCGAGCACCGGAGCTGCGCGGCCGGGCCGCTCGGCGTGCACGTCGATCTCGGCTACAGCTTCCACTACCGTAAGCCGGTCGTGGATCTGCTGGAGGCGAAGGCGCCGCGCTCGGTGGAGCTCGCGCTGGCCGCCCTGCTGGTGCAGCTCCTGCTCGGCCTCGCGCTCGGGATCGTCGCGGCGGCCCGCCGCGGGACGATCTGGGAGGACGCCGCGCTCGGCGCCGCCCTGGTCGGCGCCAGCGCCCCGACCTTCGTGATCGGACCCGCGCTGCAGTACGTGCTCGCCCACGAGCTCCGGCTCCTGCCGTACGACGGGTACGGCGCCACGGCGGCCGATCACCTGCGCTCGCTCGTGCTGCCGGCGCTGACGCTCGGCCTGTTCGGCAGCGCCCTCTACGCGCGCATCGTCCGCGAGGAGCTCAGGACGCTGCTGCGCCAGGACTTCATCCGGACCGCGCGGGCCAAGGGTGCCTCTCGCCTGCGCGCGCTCGTCGTCCACGCGCTGCGCAACGCGCTCTTGCCGCTCGCCACGCTCGCCGCGCTCGACTTCGGCGCGCTGGCGGGCGGCGCGATCGTGACGGAGAAGCTCTTCCGGTGGCCCGGCGTCGGGAGCATGGCCGTCGAGGCGCTGCAGAACCGGGACGGCCCGCTCATCGTCGGCACGGTGCTCTTCGCCTCGGCCGCCATCGTGCTCGCCACCCTGGCGCTCGACCTCGCGGCGCTGGCCCTCGATCCCCGGCTCCGATCGCGGCCGCGCTGAGCGCGGCGGGCGCGTTCAGGCCGGTCGCGGCCGGCGAACCGCGCGCTCAGGGCATGCCGGCGAGCGCGCGGCACTCGGCGCCGAGCGGGGAGTCCGCCGAGGAGAGCTCGGCGCACTTGCGGAACGACGCCCGCCCTCCGCGGCCGGCGGCTTGCTCCGCGGCGCCGCGGAGGTGCCACGCCGTGGCGCTCCCCGGGGAGGCGGCCGTGAGCTGCTGGGCGAGCTGCACCGCCTTGCCGGTCTGCCCGGACTCCAGCGCGCGCATCACGCGGGCCGAGAGGGGCCCGCCCTCCTCGTCCGGCGCGGCGGGCGCCGGCGTCGGCGGCGCCGATCGCGGCGCCTCCCGGGGCGCAGGCGAGGCCTGCCCCGTCGTCGCCGGAGCGGCCGTCTGCGCCGTCGGCGCGGCGGGGCTCGTCGCCGCCGGTCCGGGCTGTGCGCTCGCCGCGGGGTCGTTCGGCTGGCCAGCCGGGGGATCGGCCGTGCCTGCGGTGGAGAGCCCGGGCGCGACGGCGCCGGTCGGATCCCCTTCCGGCTCCGGCGCAGCGGGAAGCGTCGGGGCCGCCGCGGTCGGGCTCTGGTCTTCGCCCTGGAGCGACGGGTCGACCGGCGCGGAAGGCGCGGAGCGCCGGTCCTGGCTCATCAACCACACGCCGGCGACCCCGATCGCGGCCGCGGTGACCAGGCCGGCGACGATCCGCGCGGCGCGCGCCCGGCGCGCCTCCTGGCGCGGCGCCCAGAGGGTGGCCTCGACCGCGCCGGCGGTCGTGTCGGCGTCCTCGGCGGTCGACGACGGCGCGCGCAGCGCCGGCCTCTCCGGCGGGTCCTGCCCGGCGCGGAGGAAGAAGCGCTCGCTCTCGCTGAGCGGCTCGCCCTCGCTCGGGGGCGCGTCGTCCGGCGCCGCCACGACGCTCGCCGGCGGCGCCTCTCCGGGCGGCGCCTCTCCGGGCGGCGCGTCGCCGGCCGGCGCGTCGTCCGGCGCCGCCGCGGCGGCCTCGGGCGAGCGAGCCTCCATGGCCGTCGCTTCGCCAGCAGACGGCGCCTGCGCGGGCGGCGCGTCGCGCGGGATGACGACCGCGGGCGGCGCGTCGCTCGGCGGGCGGGGCCGCAGCGTCGGGCTCGCCGACGCCGCCGCGGCGCGCTCCTCCCCGGCGGCCGGCGCCGCCGCTGCCTCGGGCGACGGGGCCACGGCCGGACGGGGCGGCAGCCCTGCGGGCGGAAGCGGCGGCAGCCCTGCGGGCGGAAGCGGCGGCAGCCCTGCGGGCGGAAGCGGCGGCAGCCCCGCGGGCGGAAGCGGCGGCAGCCCAGCGAGCGGAAACGACGGCGGCGCGGGTGCCCGGAACGACGCGGGCGCCCGGGAGGACGCGGGCGGCTCGGGGGGCCAGGACCGGAAGCGCTTCTCGAAAGGGCTCGAGGCCGGGGGCCTGTCGCTCGGGGGGCGCTGCTTCTGCGCGAAGCTGCGCGGCGTCACCAGCGGCCGCGTGAGCGGGGCCTCATCGCTGCTGGCGAGCGTGGTGTCCTTGTCGATCTCCACCCCCGCCGCCACGCGCCCCCAGACGGCCTCGACGGCCGCCGCGGCGCTCCGCGGCGGTTCCGACGGCGACCGGCCGCCCTCCCCGCCAGGTCGCCCCGTGGCGGCCGACGCGGCGCTCCGCGGCGGCTCCGACGGCACACGGCCCCCTGCCGCGCCAGGCCGCCCCGCGGCGGCCGACGCGGCGCCCCGCGGTGGCTCCGACGGCACACGGCCCCCCGCCGGGCCAGGCCGCCCCACGGCGGCCGACGCGCCGCCTCGCGGCGGCTCCGACTGCACGCGGCCACCCGCCGCGCCAGACCGCCCCGCGGCGGCCGACGCGCCGCCCCGCGGCGGCTCCGACGGCACGCGGCCACCCGCCGCGCCAGACGCAACGCTGCGCGGCGGATCCGACGGCGCCCGGCCGCCCTCCGCGCCAGGCCGCCCCGCGCCGGCCGAGCGGCCGACCGCGCCGTGGACCGCGCTGCGGGCCGTCACCGGGCGCCCGGACGACTCTGCGTCGGGGTCCGCCGCCTGCTGCGCGAGCATCTCCTGCCCGGACCGGGAGCGCGGGAGCACCCCGGGCGACACCCGGTTCGAGAGCGGCGCCGGCACCACGGCGGCGTCCTCGAGGTCGTCGGCGCCGGCGTTGCCCGGGCCCCCCTCGGGATGGAAGGAGCGCCGCGCGCTCGACGGCGACGAGAGCGGCGAGAACTCGTCGTGGAACGCCGCGTCCGGCTCGCTCGGCACGACGTCGTCGGGCGGCAGCGCGGCGGCCGGGACCAGCAGCCCCTCGAAATAGAGCTTCGAGATGGTCGAGAGCGTCGAGAGATCCTCGAACGGCGACGCGTCGACCACCTGCATCAGCGTCCGCTTGCCGTCGAACAGGCGCAGGATCCCGTTCAGCTCGTCGGGGATCTCGTTCAGCCGCTCCAGCAGCTCCTCGCTGTCGACCTCGAACACGGTGGCGAGCGACGGCAGCGCCTCGAGGAGCCGGCCCCACTCGTCGACCCGGCGCATGCCCTCCATCAGCAGGCCCTGGGTCGACGTCTCGATCACGTCGGGGTTGTCGACCTTGCAGAACTCGACCTCGAACGTCCCCTCGTTCCAGAGGAGCGCGCGGTAGACGGCCTCCTCGCCGCAGAGCCGGCCGAGCGTCGCGTCGACGACCTTGCCCTCGCGGAAGTAGACCTGCGCCTCGTTGTCCCCGTGCGAGAGGTGCA
The DNA here is from genome assembly GCF_051524405.1 of Sorangium sp. So ce119. Lineage (NCBI taxonomy): Bacteria > Pseudomonadati > Myxococcota > Polyangiales > Polyangiaceae > Sorangium > Sorangium sp. So ce119. Next base: position 4,055,792 of record NZ_CP150310.1, read on the forward strand.
CGATCCCGCTCTTCCGGCTCACCTCGAACGTCTGCAGGAGATCGACGACGTTCATGTCGAGGATCGAGCCCGAGAACCGGGTCCGCCCGGTGGTCGAGAAGTGGCGCGTCGTGATCCCCTCGCGCGTCCGCCGCGCGAGGAGCAGCGTCACCCGCGCGATGAGCTCGCGCACGAAGATCGGCTTCGTCAGGTAGTCCTCGACGCCGAGCTCGAGCCCGCGGATCTTGTCCTCGATGGACCGCTGGCTCGTGAGGAAGACGACCGGGATCGCGGCCCAGTCGGCGTGCTCCTTCATCTTGCGGACGAGCGCGTAGCCGTCCACGTTCGGCAGGCGCGTGTCGCTGAGGACCAGGTCCGGCGTGGAGACCTCGAGCTTCGCGAGGGCGTCCGCCCCGTCCTTCGCGGTGGTCACGCTGTAACCGGCCTTCTTCAGGCTGACCTCGAGGACCCGAACGCTGCGTGGATCCGCGTCGACCAGGAGGAGCTGTTGCTTGGCCACTAGAGGTTTCCGCCCTCGCGAAGGATGGCGAGCCCGAGCGGACGCTGTCAAGCGTCCGCCCCGAGCGTCGCCGCTGCCGACGATCGCATTGTCCCGCGGCCGTGAGCCCGGTGATCGGCGGCGCCCATCGTGAGCACATCACGCCTGGAAAGGCCAGGTTTCGTCGAGCGCCGCGCCCGCGATCAGCGCTTCCAGGGATCGATGATATCGCCGGCTGAAGGCGACCTCACGGTCGGCGCGCTCGGCGCCCCGGTCGCCGCCGGTCGGGCCGTCGCCACGGGCGGCCTCGCCGGGCTCACGACCGGTGTCCCCTGCAGGCGGGGCGGGTCCTGCGCGGGCGGCGCGGCCGCCGTGCTCCCGGGCGGCGGCTCGCCGCGCTGGCGCTCGTCGCGCGCGTCGCGCTGGGGCTCGTCGCGCACCGCGCGTGGGGGCTCGTCGGACGCCCGCTCGAGCGCCGCCGGCGCCTGGAGCGCGCCGGGGGCGGCGGCGTCGGGCGTCGCCTCGTGCGCCGAGGCCCGCAGGGCGCGGAAGCCGAGGGCGATGGCGATCGGCACGAGGACCGCCGCGAGCGCGATGGCGACGCGCGCGCCCATCGAGAGCGAGTCGGCCGGCTCTCGGGGCACCTGGACCGGGCCGAGCATCTCGTCGCGCTCGCGCAGCTTCAGCGGATCGCGGCGCGGGTGCTCGTCCTGGAGCATGGAGGCGGCCGCGCGGCCCGGCGCGCCGAGGGCGAGCTCGATGGCCGCCGCCAGATCGGCCATCGAGGCGAAGCGCTCCTCGGGGCTCTTCGCGAGGCAGCGCATCACGATCGGGCCGAACGCGCCGAGCGCGGAGGCGTCGGGCATCACCTGCTCGAGCGGCTCGGGCGACATGTACATGTGCTTGGTCAGCACGCCCATGTACGTGTCGGCCTCGAAGGGCACGCGCCCCGCGAAGCACTCGTACATGAGGACGCCGAGCGCGTAGATGTCGGCGCGGCCGTCGATGCGCTTCCCCTCCGCCTGCTCCGGGCTCATGTAGTGCGGCGTCCCGAACACCATGCCGATGCGGGTGAGCCGCTTGCCGCCGGCGACCTTCGCGACGCCGAAGTCGAGCAGCTTGACGAACTCCTGGTCGCCGTTGCGGACGAGGTACACGTTGTCGGGCTTGAGATCGCGGTGGATGACGCCCGCGGCGTGCGCGGCCCCGAGCGCCGCCGCGCACTGGAGCATGATCTGCCCGACCCGCTCGGACGGCAGCGTCTTCTCGGTGCGCAGGAGCGCCGCGAGGGAGGTCCCGGTGAGGAACTCCATCACGAAGAACGGCAGCTCCGGCTGCGCCGGCTCGACCTCGATCGCGCCGAAGTCGCTCACCGCGACGATGTTGGGGTGGCCGATCGCCGCGGCCGCCTTGGCCTCCTGGATGAAGCGGGCGACGAGCTCGGCGTCCTGCGCGATGTCGCGCCGCAGCACCTTCAGGGCGAAGAGGCGGCCGAGGGATTTGTGGCGCACCTCGTACACCGTCCCCATGCCCCCCTCGCCCACGACCGCCTGCACCTCGTAGCGGCCGTCGATGGTGCGCCCGAGCAGCGGATCCGCGGCCGGGTTCCAGTCGGGCGCGTCGACGAGCGGATCGCCGTCGAACGGGCAGAACCTGGAGTCGCCCGAGAAGGTCAGCTTGCAGGTCGGGCAGCGCCGCGCGCGCGGGATCTGCTTCACCTTCCCCCGGCGCGCCTGGAACATGTCGCCGCGCGTCGGGAGCGCCTGCATCACCGGCAGCCCGTGGCCGCTCGCCGGCGGCGCGTCCTCGTGAGCGCCCGTCGCGTCGCCGCGCGGGGGCGCGTCGCTGCGGGCCGGCGGCGGCGTGGTCCCGAGGTCCCCGTGCGGCCGCGGGATGTCGTCCCGATGGAACAGCTCGGCGGTCTCGGAGTCGCCGGCGGTCATCTCGGACTGAGCATCCCCGGCCATGCGGAGCGTTACTGGCACCCCGGCGAGTCTAGCCGAAAGCGCGCGCGGTGTTTCGGATCAGATGGCAGCATCGTGGCGACGGAGGGCGAGCGCCCGCCTCGACGGAGCGCCCGGCGCGGCGCGCAGGGCGCCCGGAGGGCGTCAGATCTCCTCCAGGATCTTCGCCTTGCGGGCCTGGAACTCCTCGTCCGTGATGAGGCCCTTGTTCTTGAGGTCCGCGAGGCGCTCCAGGCGCTGCTCGATGGACGGCCCCGCGGCCGGGGCGGCCTGCGGCGCGGCCGGGTAGCCCTGCTGCGGCGCGCCCGGGTAACCCTGCTGCGGCGCGCCAGGATGCTGCATGTGCGGCGGCACGAACTGGGGCTGGCCCTGCGCCGCCATGGCGGGGTTCATCGCCTGCGCCAGGCCGGCGCCGATCGCCACCTGCGCGCCGAGGCCCGCGACGCCGCTGCCGTCGCCGCCCTGCGCCATGCCCTGGCCGGCCCCCATCATCGCCTGGCCGGCGGCGTAGTTCTGCCAGTTGCCCGCGAGCTGCTGGACGTACCGCGCGTCCTGCTGGAACCGCTGATCGAGCTCGAACTGCTTCGCGCGGGCGGAGTCCTGCGCGACGCCGATGCCGCGGCGCGCCTCGCCGCGCGCCTTGTTCGCCTCGCGGAGGAGCCGCTGGTCCTCGGCCGAGAAGTTGATGTTGAAGTTGCCGATCTCGAGGATCTTGCAGCCGATCTCCTCGAGGTTCGGCGCGGACTGCACGATGCGGGCGCCGAGCTCCATGCTCATGCCGCCGAGGTTGAGGAGGCTCTTCTGCTGCTGCGCGCAGACCTGGCCGATCACGGTCTTCACGCTCATGAAGAACTTGCCCTTGATCCAGCTCAGGACGACGTCGTTGTCGCCGCTGCCGCCGCACTGCCCGTGGTAGCCGACGACGAACCGCACCGGGTCGACCACGACCAGCGAGAACTCGCCGAAGATGCGCGGCGTCACGAACTCGTAGAGGATCGGGTCCTCCATCGACTCCAGCGGCCCGCCGAAGGGCACGCCGCGGACCGGCTGCGTCTTGACGAAGAAGATCTCGGCGATGAAGACGTCCCCGCCCGTGAACTTGTTGACCAGGTTGTTCAGGAACGGGATGTTCTGGGTCTGCAGGGTGTGGCGCCCCGTCGGCAGGTAACCCATGTACCTGCCGTCCTTGAAGAAGAGGGCACACTCATCGCTGTCGACCGTGAGCTGGGACCAGAAGGGGACGTTCTGGTCCGGGTGCTTGTAGACGATGAGATGCTTCGCCGCGTCCGGGCGCGCGATCATCATCTCGCGGACGCCGCTCTTCACGAAATCGAAAATCCCCATGTCGCGCTCCTCTGCCTGTGCTGGATTGACGAGCGTGCCCGCGCCGTGCCCCCGCCTCGAGCTCTTCTCGGCACGCGGCGCGCTCCACCTGCGCTGTCCGTTATCCGTTGACGATCGCCGCGCCCTTCAGGCACACAGCGAGCTCAAGATAATCCGCAGATCGCGGGGCAGCAATGCCCCCGCCGGGGAGGATCGCATGCCCGTCGCCTCGCTCGCGCCACCTCCGCCACCCTCGCAGGCTCCGCGTCGACCGCCCGCGAGCTCCGTCGCTCGGCGAGCGACGCGCCTGTCTTCCCGGCATGCCTGGCGCGATGCCGCGCCGGGGAGGCGCCGCCGATGATCGCGCCGATCGACGTCGGCGCCCTCTCGGCGCCCGCGCAGAAGGTGGCTCAGCCGGGAGCGCCGCAGAAGATGCGGGAGATGGCGGCGCGCGGCATCGCCCCCGGGCTCAAGCCGGGCGAGGTGGTGACGCTGCTCGTGCTGCTCGCGTCGCGCGAGGACGAACCCGCCCGCGAGACCGCCGAGAAGACGCTGTCCGCGCTCCCCGAACCGCTGCTCCAGGGCGCGCTCGGGGGCGACCTGCAGCCCGCGGTCGTCGATCGGCTGGCCCGCCTCCACGCGGGCCGGATCCCGGTGGTCGAGCGGCTCTGCGCGATGCCGACGATCGCCGCGGAGACGCTCGAGGAGCTCGCGCGGACCGGGACCGAGGCGGTGACCGAGCTCATCGCCGTCAACGAGGAGCGGCTGCTCAAGAACCCGCGCATCATCGAGAGGCTCTACCTCAACAAGCACACGCGCATGTCGACGGCCGATCGGCTCGTCGACCTCGCGTCGCGCAACGGGGTCGAGCTCACGGGCATCCCGGCGTGGCGCGAGGTCAGCCTCGCGATCAAGGACGAGCTCATCGCCGAGCCGTCGCCGGAGCCCACGCCCGACGACGTGCTGTTCAGCGAGACCCAGGCGCTCGCCGAGGCCCTCGCGGCCGACGAGCCGGTCGACACCCACGTCGAGGACGAGGAGGGCAAGGAGGAGATCAAGGAGCAGTACGTGCCGCTCTACAAGCGCCTCGCCGACATGACCATGTCGCAGCGGATCCGGCGGGCGATGCTCGGTTCGCGCGAGGAGCGCATGCTGCTCGTGCGCGACTCGAACCGCCTCGTGGCCAGCGCCGCCGTGCGCAGCCCGCAGATGCAGGAGGAGGAGGTCGTCCTCATCACCCGCAACCGGAACATCTCCGACGAGGTGCTGCGGATCGTCGCGACCACGCCGGAGTGGATGAAGAGCTACACGGTGAAGCGGAACCTCGTGGAGAACCCGAGGACGCCCGTGCTCGTCGCGACGCGGCTGGTCCAGCACCTGCGCGAGTCGGACCTCCGGGGCATCGCGAAGAGCAAGAACGTCACCTCGCCGGTGAAGGACGCCGCCAGGCGGCACCTCGAGCGGCGCAAGAGCTGACGCAGCACGCCGCGAGGGGCCGGCGCGAGCGCCGGGCAGGCGGGCGAGCGGCTCGCCGACGCCGACGCCGGCGCGGCGCGCTCGGGGATGACGCCGGCGAAGCGCGCGCCCGGCGGCGAGCCCCCTTCCCGCCTGCACCCGTGCGCCGCTAGCCTGCGCCCACGATGAGCGACCTGGTCCGCTTCGGTGTGGCGATGGATCGAGCGCTGCTGGCCGAGTTCGATCGGCGCATCGCCGCGCAGGGTTACGAGAACCGCTCCGAGGCGCTGCGGGATCTGGTCCGCGCGGATCTGACGCGCGCCGCCTGGGACGAGGGGGCCGAGGTGGCGGCGACGCTGACCGTCGTCTACGCGCCCGAGGTGCGGGAGCTCGTGCAGCGGATCTCCGCGCTGGAGGAGCAGCACGCGCGGGCGGTGGTCTCCAGCTTGCTGGTCCGCCTCGACGAGGGCCGGCTGCTCCAGGTGATGGCGCTCAGGGGCCGCGGCGCGGCGCTGTCCGAGCTCGCGGGGCAGCTCGCCGGGGCCAAGGGCGTGCTGTCCTGCGCGCTCACGCCGGCCGCGGCGCTCCCGGATGCGGCGCCCGAGGACGCGCGCCGGCAGCGGGGCTGACGCGGCCCGTCACCTGGGCAGCTTCACGATCGTGCCGCTGCCCTCGTTCGCCCAGTAGACATGGGTCTCGTCCACGGCGATCCCGGTCGGGGCGTCCTGGGCGTCAGCGAGCACGAGCGCCTCGCCGCCGGCGACAGGCACCTTCATCACCGAGCCGTTCGCGGCGCCCATGCCACCGAAGTTGGTCCAGTAGACATGATCCGCGTCCACCGCGATGAGGTACGGATGGTCCTGCCCGGAGGCGAGCTCGATCGGTCCACCGCCGGCGATCGGCGCCTTCATGACGGTGCCGCCGTCGGTGTTGACCCAGTAGACGTTCTCGTCGTCGACCGCGACGCCGGTCGGGCCTGCCTGCCCGGAGACCATGTTGCCGAAGGCCGAGGCGCCGAACTGCCAGCTCTCGATCGAGCTGTCGGTCGTGTTCGACCAGAAGACGCGGTCGTCGCGCACCGCGATGCTGTTGGGTTCGCCGACCACCGCGATGTCGACGGCCGGCCCGTAGACCCGGCTGCCCGTGCGGTTCGCCCAGTAGGCGTGGCCATCGACGACGGCGATCCCGAACGGGCCGCTCTGCGCCGTGGCGATCGGAGGCGGCTTGTCGCTTCCATCGAGCGACACCTTCATGACGCTCCCCGCCTCCAGCTTGCCTCCCGCGTAGTTCGTCCAGTAGACCCAGCTCGAGTCGACGGCGATCCTGGCCGGCTCGTCGAGGCCGTCCTGGAGCGGCGGGGGCATCGTGTCGCTGCCGTCGAGGGGCACCCGGATCACCGAGCCGTTGAGGGCCCCCGGCTCCCCCTGGATCGCGCAGTAGATGTGCGTCGCGTCCACCGCGATGCCGAGCGGCCTGTTCAGCCCGACGGCCATCTCCACGGGACCGCAGACGCCCTCCGGACAGCCGCCGCCCGCGCCGCCAGCGCCGCCCGCGCCAGCGCCGCCCGCGCCAGCGCCGCCCGCGCCAGCGCCGCCCGCGCCACCGGAGCCGCCAGCGCCGCCCAGGCCACCGGAGCCGCCGGCTCCCCCGGAGCCGCCCGAGCCCCCCTCGAACTGGAGCTCGCTCAGCCCCGAGAGCGCGGCGCACCCGGGCAGCGCCCCGAGGCTCGCGACGAGGAGCGTGACCGTTCGCCGCGACACGAGGTGCCGCACCGTTCGCACATGCATCAGATCGGAGCTCTCCTGAGCTTCTGATCTACGCGTCGTCGCCGGTAGTGTCAGCGACTTTCACGGTCGTCTTGGGCGGATCGACGATGAATGTGACCAGGCGCTCTTTGGCCTCGAACTCCTGCCGGTAGATGACCGCCGAGCGCTTGTACTTGAAGGGGCCGATCCGCACGCGGTGCCAGAGGCCGCGGCCCTTGACGTAGGCCGGCTCGACGTAGGCCTTGTGACCACGGCGGCGCAGGGCCGCCGCGAAGCCCTCGGCGTCGGCGGGCTCCTTGAACGAGCTCACCTGGAGCTGGTAGCCGCCCGGCCCGCCCCGCTCGGTCTCGGGCCCCTCCTCGCGCGACACGTGGCGGGCCATCGCCGTGAGCGTGTCGTTCGGAGCGACCTCGCCCGCCGCGGGCCCGAGGACGTGCTGCGCCGGCAGCGGGACCACCGGGAGCCGGTCCGCGGGGAACGGCGGAGCGGCGTCGGCGACGGGAGGCTGAGCGGAGGCCGCCGCCTTCGCGGCCCGCGGATCGCGCACGGCCTCGAGCGCGGTCGTCGGGTGCTCCGCGTCGGAGAGGATCGCCGGGAAGGTCACGTCCTCGCCGATCGTGGCAGGGCGCGGCGCCGGCTTCACGCCGGCCGGGTGGGCGCGCGCGACCAGATCGCCGAGCGGATCGGCGCTGACCGGCCGCTCGCGCTGCGGAGCGCGCAGGAGCGCCACGGCCGCGAAGACAATGCACGCCCCGCCGAGCGAGGCCAGCACCAGCGCGCCCGCGCGCGATGGGCGAGCCCCGGGATCCTCCTCCTGGATCTCCTCGAGGTTGCGCACCGCCCCGGTGTCCATGCTCTCGCCTTTGCTGCGCCTCATGCTTCCTCCTCGGCCCGTCTACCCTGCCCATCCGAGACGCGACAACTTTCGTGTCTCACTTTATCCTACATCCGCCGGAGGGGCCTCGACGGAGAGCGCATCGGCGGTGAGCCCGCGCTTCCGCTGGGCCGGGTAGCCTCGCACGCGGGGCGCGCGCGGGGAAAGTTCCCGGCTGCGGGCGCCGGGCCGCGTTGGCGTGCGGGTGATGGCCGCGGACATGGCAACTCCGCGGAGGCCTCGCGTCCGCTCACCTCGACATCGGTGGGGCCGAGCAGGTGCTGTGTGGCGTCGAGCGGCGGCGCTATGACTGCGCACCATGAACGACCAACGGCGCCCTCCTGGCGCGCGGCCCGATGCGCCTGGATCGACGGAGCCGGAGGCGACGCGCGACGACGCCGGGCCGGCGCGCGGCGGGGCGCCTGGGCAGGGCCCGGACGACGCCGCGGCGCAGGCGCACGGCCACCACGGCGGCGCCGCCGCGCTCGCGCTGGCCGCGCTCGGGGTGGTCTTCGGCGACATCGGCACGAGCCCGCTCTACGCGCTCAAGGAGTGCGTGAGCCCGACGCACGGCGTGCCGCCCACGCCCGGCAACGTGCTCGGGGTGCTCTCGCTCATCTTCTGGTCGCTCATGATGGTGGTCACGATCAAATACGTCACCTTCATCACGCGCGCCGACAACGACGGCGAGGGCGGCATCCTCGCCCTGCTCGCGCTGGTGCCGGCGCGGCTCCGCGCCAGGGGAACGGAGGGCGTCGGCTGGGTCGCGGGGCTCGTGGTGGTCGGCGCGGCGCTGCTCTACGGCGACGGGGTCATCACGCCCGCGATCTCGGTGCTGAGCGCCATGGAGGGGCTCGCGGTGGCGACGACCGCGCTCGAGCCGCTCATCGTGCCGCTCACCTGCGCGATCCTGGTGGGGCTCTTCAGCGTGCAGCGCTGGGGGACGGCGCGCGTCGGCAAGGTTTTTGGCCCGATCATGGTCCTCTGGTTCACCGCGCTCGCCGCGCTCGGGCTCGCGTTCATCGCCAGGAACCCGGCGGTGCTCGCGGCGCTGAGCCCCGCGCACGCGGCGCGCTTCTTCGCCGATCACGGCCTCCACGGGGTCGCGATCCTCGGGTCGGTCGTCCTCGTCATCACGGGCGGCGAGGCGCTCTACGCGGACATGGGGCACTTCGGGCGCGGCCCGATCCGGCTCGCGTGGTACGGGCTCGCGCTGCCGGCGCTCGCGCTCAACTACTTCGGTCAGGGCGCGCTCCTGCTGCAGGCGCCCGAGGCCGCCGCGAACCCGTTCTTCGCGATGGTGCCGAAGGGCCCCCTCACCTACGCGCTGGTCGCGCTCTCCGCCATGGCCACCGTGATCGCGTCGCAGGCGCTGATCTCCGGCGCCTACTCGCTCACGCACCAGGCCATCCAGCTCGGGTACCTGCCGCGGACCCAGGTGCTCCACACCTCGAGCACGGCCGAGGGGCAGATCTACATCCCCGCGACGAACTGGGCCCTCGCGGCCGGCTGCCTCGCGCTCGTGCTGATCTTCCAGCGATCGAGCGGGCTGGCCGCCGCCTACGGCCTCGCCGTGACCGGCACGATGGGGATCACATCCATCGTCTACTTCGTGGTGCTGCGGCGCACGTGGGGTGTCCCGCTCGCCAGGGCGCTGCCGCTCCTGCTCCTCTTCCTGGCGCTCGATCTGCCGTTCCTCGGGGCCAACCTGCTCAAGTTCCTCGACGGCGGGTACGTGCCGGTCGCCATCGCGGCGGTCCTGTTCGCGATGATGGTGATCTGGAAGCGGGGCCGCGCGCTCCTCGTCGAGCGCTTCGCGCGGGCGGTCCCGTCGGTCGAGGCGTTCGTGAGCGGGCTCGACGCGTCGTGCCGCGCGCGCGTCCCCGGCACGGCGGTGTTCCTGAGCTCGCGCACGGGCAAGACGCCGTACGTGCTGGCGCACCACCTCAAGCACACCAAGGTGCTCCACGAGACCGTGGTGCTCTTGACCGTGGTCACGGAGCACGTCCCGCGGGTGGCGGACAAGGATCGCCTCGATCTGACGAGCCTCGACAAGGGCGTCCACCGGCTCATCATCCGCTCGGGCTTCATGCAGTCGACCGACGTGCCGGCCCTCCTGCGGCGGGCCGCGGCGGAGCACGGGCTGCCGATCGATTTCGCGGACGTGACGTATTACCTGGGCCGCGAGACGATCCTCGCCACCGACCGGGGGCGGATGGGCAGGGTCGCGGAGACGATCTTCGCGGTGATGGCGCGCAACGCCGGCGCCGTCCCCGGCTACTTCAGGCTGCCGCCGGAGCGGGTGGTGGAGCTCGGCGTGCAGGTCGACCTGTAGCCGCGCCCCCGCCGCCGCCCGAGGCCGGCGCACCGGGCGGCTGTCGCGATCGATCCGGGCCGGTCTGCGCGCGGCGCGCGGCCCCGCCGTCGGCCGCTCCGCGCGTCCGCTGGGATTTCGCGCGCGCGAGGCGCTATGACTCCGCCCTCATGAAGACCCAGCCTCCGGGGCGCGCCCATCCTGCGCTCGGCCTGCTGCTGCTCGGTTGCGTCGGTTGCGCCTCCGAGCCGCGGACCATCACGGTCGAGGTCGTGCCGGGGCACGAGACGGGCGCCTTCCAGGAAGATCCGCCCGTCGCCCGGGTCGAGGTGACCGCCGCGGCGATCGAGGGCGACGTCGCCGTGTCCGCGTGGGCCGCGCCGGGCGGCGCGCTCGACTTCGGCGAGATCCCGGACGATCGCGCGTACACGTTCGAGGTGCGCGGCCTCGACGCGGGCGGCGCGACCGTGGCGCGCGGGCGCTCCGCGTCGGGCATCTACCTCGCCGCGCTGTCGGGCGAGGTGCTGCCGCTCTTCGCCCAGCGGACCGGCCGGTGGGCGCGGCCGCCGGGCGGGCTCGCGGCGTCCCGCGTCGGCGCGCCCGGCGCGGCGCTCGCGGAGCGCTACCTGATCCTCACCGGCGGCGCCGCCGTCGCCAGCGCCGGCGCCGCGGCGGGCGCGGTGGATCCGGCGCGGATCGACGCGTACGACATCGCCCTATGGGGCGGGAGCGCCTCCAGCGGCGCGCTCCCGCGGGCGGCGCGGTCGCTCGTCGTCCGTGGGGACGTGCTGCTCGCGATCGACGACGAGGGCGCGACGTGGACCGACCTGGTGGCCGGGCAGAGCGCCGAGGCGGCGCTGCCGACGGGGCTCGGCTCGTTCGCGGAGGTGGCGGGCGGCCGGACGATCGAGGCCACGGACGGGCGCTCGTTCGTGGTCGGCGCCGCGCGCGCGGGCGAGCCCGCGGAGGCGCCCGGCCAGCCGTCGGACGCGGTGCTCGTCGTCGGCGCGGACCTGACGCTCTCGGTGGCGCGGCTCCGACACGCGCGGGCCGGCGCCGCGGCCGTGTGGGTGGAGGGAGTGGGCCTGGTCGTCGCCGGCGGGAGCGCGGAGGGCGCGGGGGTGGAGGTGCTCGGCGACGGCGCGACCGCGTTCCTGCCGAGGGCGTTCCCGCCGGACGCCGCGCGCGGCGCGGGCGCCGCGGTGACCGGGCCCGGGGAGATCGCGCTCGTCGGCGGGGTCCAGGGCGGCGCGCCGGCGCCGACGCGGCGGCTCGCGCCGGGGTGCGCGGCGAGCTGCGCCGCCGCGGAGGTCGCGGGCGCCGCGCTGCCCGCGGCGGTCGTGGACGTCGCCGCGTTCGCCCTGCCAGGCGGGCGCGTCCTCGCGGTGGGCTCCGAGGCGGGCGACGGGGGGCTGACGAGGAGCTTCGTGGTCGACGTCGCGGCGGCCGAGGTCGAGGAGCTGCCGCTGCGGGAGCCGCGGCGCGGCGCGACCGCCGTGCCCGCACCGAACGGGACGCTCGCGCTGATCGGCGGGGCCCACCCGGATGGGGCGCCGGCGCTCACGATCGAGACGTTCTTCCCGGAGTGAGCGGCGGGCAGGCGGGCTCGTGAAGCGCGCGCGGCGGGCCGCGAGACGTGATAGGCGAGCCGCATGTCCACAGACGTCGAGCTCCAGTGTCGTTGCGGAAAGGTTCATGGATGGCTGCGCGACGCGTCGCCGAGCACGTCGAACCGCGTCGTCTGCTATTGCGACGACTGTCAGGCTTTCCTGCACCACCTCGGCCGCGCGGAGCTGCTCGACGAGCGCGGCGGCTCGGACATCGTGCAGGTCGCTCCTTCGATGATCTCGTTCGACCGCGGCAGCGAGCTCGTCGCCGCCTTGCGCCTCACGCCGAAGGGCCTCTATCGCTGGTACGCGAGCTGCTGCAAGACGCCTCTCGGCAACTCGTTGACGCCGCGCGTGCCGTTCATCGGCATCGTCACCGAGCTGTTCCAGCAGGCGCCGAGCGCGCGCCCGTGCGATGAGGTCTTCGGCGCGCCGCGCGGGCGCATCATGGGCAAGTTCGCGATCGGCGAGCCGCCGCCCGGGTCGTTGAAGCCGGACGTGCGTCTCCTCGCGCACACGATCCGGAAGCTGATCAGCTGGAAGCTGCGCGGCAACGCCTGGCCACACCCCTTCTTCGATCGCGCGAGCGGCAATCCCAGGTACGCGGTCACGGTGCTGTCCACGGCCGAGCGCGACGCGCTACGCCCGCTGTGCGGCCCGCGTCCCGCGCGCGCCTGACGGCGGCGCAGGCCCTCACTGGCCCACAGCGGTGATAGACCGCCGATGTGCCAGCGAGGGCCGCGTGGTGCTTCAGGAGGTGCCAGGCCCCCGCAGCGTGCTGCTCGGCCTCGGCGCGCTTCGCCGCCGAGGAGATCCCCCGATTCGCCCTACTGGCGAGCGACGCGCTTCAGCGGGTACGGCGCAGCTTCCAGCTCGGTCATCGTGAAATACCCGGAGCCGTCCGTATCGTACTCGATGGACTCGCCCTGCACCTCGTTCGTGTCCGTGAGCGCGACGGGCGACGCCGCGAAGGCCGACTCGAAGCTCCCTCCGGCAGGCGCTCGGTACTCGTAGACGGCCCGGTAGGTGCGCAACAGGAACCGGTTTGCGCACGGATGGATGGCCCCAGCGGTGACCGATCGGGCGTTCCCGTCCACGCCCAGGGGTATCTGGAGGTCTGCCACGTGAATCAGCGTGGACATGGTGTTGGGCGCCGGAAGCGGCTTGGGGAACTTGTACGCCTTGCTCAGCCCTGTGGTGCCGTTCTTCGTGACGACGTAGATGTCCCCCGTCGTCGGATGCACCATGAGCGCCTCCGCGTTCTGCGGCGTGTCCGGATACTGGAAGGGGAACCTGTCGCCAGACACCGTGCCGCTCGTCTCCCCCGCGGCGAGGTTCGGCTCCCGCATGCGGTACACGGCGAACGTCGTCGGCTCGGGCGGGTCGTGTCCGCTGATCTTGCCGATGTCTCCCATGAAGATGCAGCTCCCCGCGGGGCACGGGCCGGTCGCGATGTCCTCCCAGTCCCAGGGGAGCACGCCGGCGACGTAGTTCCCGACGACCAGCGCGGCGTTGGTCTTGTTGATCGCGACGAAGTTCGCGTTGTTCTCGCTGTGCGCGTACAGGATGCCCGGGTTGACGCGGCTCGCGGCGAGCCCGGACATCTCGACGATGTCGGTCGAGGCCAGCTTCCCCAGCGTGGTGTAGGTGCTGGCGAACGAATCGCCCGCGGAGCAGCTCGGGGTACCGGCGGGCCTCAGCGTGACGACCTGCGCGGTGTTCGTGTTCGGGAACGGAGAGCTGCCGCTCCACGCCGGCTGCGCGCCCGCAGCGCCGAGCTGCGCGTACGCCGCGTCGAACAGGAGCCCCGTGGACGACGAGAGGAGGCACGTATCGAAGGGCTCGGTGAAGCCCGAGGGCGGCTGGATCGGGCTCGCCGGGCAGGCCGAGCCCGTCCAGACCTGCGTGCCGAACCAGACCGCGACGCCGTTCGCCGCTGTCGTGGTGACCGCGGGCGCGGCCAGGGTCGCGGAGTTGCCGTTCTTCTGGCCGCTCACCGCGTCGATCGGGTTCGCGGGGTCGGCGCCGCTGAACGCCACGATGCTCCCCGCCACGTAGGCAGAGACGTCGAAGCCGAAGGAGTAGCTCGCGGGCTCCGCGCTGGTCGCCACCTTCCATAGGACCCAGGACTTGACGGCGGACGCGCTCTGATCCGAGCGGAGCAGCGTCCATCCCGCCGGCGGAGCGATCACCGCCTCCACGTGGTCCCGGTTGGCGATGCGCGCGATCAGGACATCGCCTTGCACGACGCCCGCCGGCTTCGCGACGACCAACGAGGTCACGTTCTTCGCGGTCGCTGTCGAGCTGGAGCGGAAGGTTACAGTCGAGAGGGATTGGGCGGCCTCGCCCATCTCACCGGCGCTCTCGCCCTCGAGGTCCGTGCCCTGGAGATCGGGGGAGACGCAGCCAGCCCATCCAAGCAGCGAGATCGCGCCAACGACGCAGGCTCTGGCGCCGAGATTCGTCAAATTCAACGTAGGTTTCCTTTCGGTTACTGTTAAGCAGCTCTCCAGTTAAGCGGCTCGATAACGGAGAGGAAACTAACCACAAAATATACATGGTGCAACCCAGGTGACGCCGATGGCGAACCGCCCCAGGGTGGATGAGCTCATGAGAGCGTCATTTGTCGTGGATTCGAACGGTCACACTGGCACCTACACAGGCCACATGTCGATCGACGCCGGGCGGGATCCTCGTCTCCAGAACGCATCCTTCTTCCAGGAGAGAGGCAAATTAAACCACAGGCAAAGCGACGAGATCTCAACCTGAAACAGGCTCCCCGGCACAGTCTTGACAATGCCCGGGAATACCGTATCTCATCTCTTTGATAGCCTTGATCTTGCTTGGTGGCACCATCGCACACGCTCCCTCCCTGATGCGGGTGAAATGATCCACCGAAAGGAGAACACGTTGAGCTTGCGCACTGTCGCCCCCACACTGTGTGTCGCCCTGGCGGCCGTTCTCGCGGGCTGCGTCGTGGGCGCCGATACGGGCGCTGACGAGGGCGCCGCGACAGACGGCGATCACGTCGGTGACCAGCAGCAATCGCCGCTCGCGGCGCCTGGCTGCACGGTTCGTCTCACGCCGACGAGCCTCGTCGCCAGCGTCGCGCAGGCCGAGAACCCGGCGGCGAACGTCGCCGATGGCAGCCTGGCCACCCGCTGGTCGGGCCGCGGCAAGGGCGCCTACGTGACGGCGGACCTGGGCGCGACGCAGCGCATCTGCGGCATCTCTCTGGGCTGGTACAACGGCGGGGTCGATGGGCGCATCTACGACTACGCGCTCTCGACGTCCACGGACGGCCGAGAATTCTCGCCGCTCTTCGCGGGGAAGAGCCTGCCCAACACCGCGCTCCAGCCGGTCGAGGTCCAGGCCGTCGACGCGCGGTACGTCCGCCTCACGGTCAACGGGAATACCGTGAACGACTACGCCAGCGTGACGGAGCTCCAGATCTCCGGCAGCGCGGCCCCCGCCGGCGCCTTCGTCCATCCGGGCATCCTGGTCAGCAAGGAGCAACTGGATTTCGTCAAGGCGAAGATCGGCAGCGGTCAGCAGCCCTGGAGCAAGGAGTACCAGCTCGCCAGGGGCTCGAGGCACGCGCGGCGGGACTACGTCGCCAGCCCGGTGCCGGTCGTGAAGTGCTCCACGCCTGGCTCGAAGCAAAAAGCCCTCGATCTGGGCTACGAGCAAGCGGGCTGCAGCGAGATCGTCGACGACGCGAACGCCGCCTATACGCAGGCGCTGCTCTGGCACTACAGCGGCGACGCACAGTATGCCGAGAACGCGAGGCGCATCCTCGACGCCTGGGCGCGCACGTTGACCGCCATCCTGTTCGATCAGCCCCGCTTCCCGGACAACAACGGCCAGGTCTACGCCAACGGCCACTTCGCCGCTGGCTGGGCAGGCACCAACTTCCTGCGGGCCGCGGAGATCTTGCGTTACACGTACAGCGGCTGGACGGCCGAGGACACGGCGCTGCAAGAGAACCACTTCAAGACCGTCTACTGGGACCTGGTGAAAGACGGCTGGACGGGCGGCGCGAACCGGACCTCCGTGATGAACGAGACGGCGCTCGGCATCGCGATCTTCACGAACGATCGCGAGAAGTACGAGTACGTCGTGAGCCAGGTAGAGCACTCCAGCAAGGCCATGGTCTACATGCCGAGCGACGGCCGCCAGCCGCTCTATCCCATC
This sequence comes from Sorangium sp. So ce119, assembly GCF_051524405.1. NCBI lineage: Bacteria > Pseudomonadati > Myxococcota > Polyangiales > Polyangiaceae > Sorangium > Sorangium sp. So ce119. The sequence continues at coordinate 4,071,767 of NZ_CP150310.1, forward strand.
TATCAGGGCAAGCTGCGCTACACCAACGACGCGAAGGGCGATCTCGCGGGGATCTGGAGCAACCCGACGCGCTACATCGCCGGCCTCGAGCAGGAGACCTGCCGCGACCTCGGGCACATGCAGATGGGCATGAGCTCGCTGGCGAACATGGCAGAGACCCTTCGCATCCAAGGCGATGCTCGCAGCGCCTACGGCGACGACCCGGTTCATCACGAGAACCGCCTGCGGGAGGCGCTCGAGCTGAACGCCGATTACGTGCTGCAGTACCTCGACAATACGGGCAATCGGGTCGGCGTCGAGGTGACGCCCGCGGGCTGGATGCCGGCGCGGAACTGGCCATGCAGCAGCTTCGCCAAGACCGCCGGCGGCGGCTCGGCGGTCATGGGCTGGGAGATCGGGTACAACGAATTCCGCAACCGGCGCGGGATCAGCATGCCGAAGACCCAGGAGCTCATCACGCGCATCAGGGCGATGAGCAGCGCTTCCACCCGGGTCGGCAACCACATCGGCTGGGAGACGATGACGCACGCGGGCGCGCCCTAGCCGCCCCGCAGCCCCGATCTCCTGCACACGGGCTCCCGCGCGCCGCGGGAGCCCCCCTGCGCCGTCGCCCGCCACCACCGGGTGTGGGCCTGCTCGGCGGACCATCAGCCAGCCTGAGCGCCAACAGCGTCCTGACCGTGACCGAAGCGCGGCGCGAGGACGTGGTTCTCGAGGTGAACGTGCTGAAAGACGTCCCGCTCGATCGCCTGAAGCTCGCCGAACAGCGCGCGATAACTGCCGCAGGCCCAGTCGGGGAGCGCGAAATCGTCGCTCGCATCACGGAGGGTCTCGAGGAGCTTCGCCACCGCGAGGTGCTCGTCGCGCATCGCCGCGAGGGCCCGTCTCGTCTCCGGGTCGACGTTGGCGCCCGCCGAACGGAGCGCCGGAAACAGGTTCGCCTCCTCGTCGTCGAGGTGCGCGAGCAGGGTCTCCGAGAGCTCGCCCACCGCGCCGTCGAGGGCGCGCAACTTCGGGTTGTGCTCCCCGTGAACCCGCGCGACCTTCGCCGCGAGCGGTCGCACGAAGGGCAGCGCCTTTCGCAGATACGCGTGGTGCTTGCCCACGATGTGGTCGATGAGCGCGGGCGTCGAGGCTTCGCGCATCGCGACCGGCGTGTCGCCTCGCCGCTCCGCGATGGCTCGCTCGAGCTGCCCCAGGAGCGCGGTGAGCTCGACGCCGCGCTCCTTGGCGGCTTGCTCGAGGCTGAGCTCTCCGCGGCAGCAGAAGTCGATGCGGTGCTGCTGGAAGACCTGGGCGCACTCGGAGTGATCAAGGACGATGTTGGCGACGGGTTGGGTTGGGCTCAGCACGGTGGACCTCCTGCCGTCCGTGCAGCACGGCGCGTGCCGGCGCTCCATCGCGCACGAATCCGCGTGGTTTCGCCCTCGAAATCGCTGGCTAGCTTGCCCCCTGCCGCGGCGCGTTCCAAAATGGAACATATGGAACACCAGTGCCCGCAGAGCTGCGAGGTTTGCGGCCTGATCCCGCGCGCACCGCGCCTGTCGGGGGCGACCGACGTGGTCGCCCGTAGCGCCGCGATGCAGACCGTGTTTCGACGGGTGGCGCGCTTCGCGATGAGCGAGGCGCCTGTCGCTGTCCTGGGCGAGACGGGTACCGGCAAGGAGGTCGTCGCGCGGATGCTGCACGCGAACTCACCGCGCGCGTCCGGCCCCTTCGTTCCGGTCAACGTCGCGGCCTTGCCGGCCGAGCTCCTCGAGTCCGAGCTCTTCGGGCACGGCAAGGGAGCCTTCACCGGCGCCACGCAAATTCGGCGTGGGCTGTTCGAGGCGGCGAGCAAGGGAACGCTCTTCCTCGACGAGGTGGCCGAGCTGCCTCTGCCGCTGCAGGCCAAGCTGCTGCGCGCTCTGCAGGACGGCGAGATCCGGCGCGTCGGCGAGAACCAGGCGTTCGAGAGCGACGTCCGCATCGTCTGCGCTACGCACCGAGATCTCCTTCAGCGCGTGCGAGGGGGTGGCTTCCGGGAAGATCTCTACTACCGCCTCAAGGTTCTCTCCGTGCTGGTTCCGCCTCTCCGTGAGCGGCGAGACGACATCCTCCCGCTCGCGTGCCGCATGCTGGGCGAGGAGCGCACCAGGGCGCACGGCTTCACCGACGCCGCGAAAGCCGTGCTCCTTCGCCACCACTGGCCGGGCAACGTGCGCGAGCTGCAGAACGCCGTGAAGCACGGCGCGGCGCTCGCGACCGGCGCGTCGATCGACGCCGAGGACCTCCCGGAGGAGCTGCTCACGGCGCTGCCCCCACCTCGCGCGCCCGTCGCGCTTCGGTCGCTCGCGGAGGTCGAGCGAGAGCACATCCTCCGCGTTCTCGATGCTTGTGGCGGCTCTCAAGCCGAAGCCGCGCGCGTGCTGGGGGTCGGGCGCAACACGCTCTGGCGCAAGCTGCGCGAGTACAGCGCTAGCTGATGGCACGTCTCCTGCTCCAGAATCCCGTGAAAGCGTCCCGTGAAAGGAGTCGCCTATGCTCTCGACCCAGCTTGCCCACCACCTGTCGCTCGAGGTGTCGTGTCGCGCGTGCCCGGAGACCCACGCGGTCCCGCCCGACGTCGTCGACGGCGGCGCGCTGCAGGGACCGGAGCCGTCATGAAGCGCGATCGGCGGCTCCGCGGTCTGTCGTCCGAGCATCACCACGCGCTCGTCCTGGCCCGCGTCATCGAGCGGCAGATCGACGCCTGGTCGACGTCGGACGGCGCACGCCTCCGCGAGCAGTTCGATCGGCAGCTCGAGCCTCACTTTCTCGCGGAGGAGCAGGTGCTCCTGCCCGCGCTGCGCGCCGCGGGCCGGCTCGACCTCTGCGAACGCGTTGAACGCGACCACGCCCGCCTGCGACGCGCGGCCGCGTCGGCGTCGGCGGGCGACGCGAGCGCCGCTCGGGCGTTCGGAGCAGAGCTCGCCGAGCACGTGCGCTTCGAAGAGCGGGACTTGTTTCCCGTGTGCGAGTCGCTCCTCGCCGACGAGATCCTCGACGAGGTCGCGCGCCGAGGGCCCAAGGCGGATTCATCAGGTTCGTGACCATCGGCTCTCGTCCACGGCAAGACGGGCCCATCGTCCTGCTGCTCCAATGCTGCTTGACGCCTGGATCGACCTGCGACGGTCACTTCATCCGGAATTGCAGGCGAAAGGTGAGCGTTCGCCAGACCTCGACGGGCCCGACGAAGAACACGAATCCAGAACGAGCGTGGTACATGCGGCGCTCCCCTCCTTGTCGTGAGTGCCGATCGATATCAGTGCTCGCGTGCTCCGGATAGCCTGCCCCGCGCGCACGTCACGGCAGCAGCAGCGCCAGCGCGCCCGCTTCAGGCAGGATCCCGGTGACCATCCGAGACGGGCGCCGCCACGGGGACGCGCTCCGACTCCCACGCGAAGAACCCGCGCGCGCGGACGCACGCGTCGGCGATCGCGTGCGCGGCGGTGATCCGGCTCTCCAGGGAGGCCGCCTCGAAGAACCGGCGCGCCGAGCGGGCGACCTCGGGGTCGCACCTCTCGAGCTCGGCGAAGAGCTCCTTGGTGCGCGGCAGGACGCCGTTGCGCGCCCGGAGGTGGTGGCGGACCATCGCGAGCACGGCCTCGGCCAGCAGGGCGCTGGCCATCACGGGGTCGCGTTCGACGACGTCGAGGGCATCTTCGAGGAGCGTCGCGGCGCTGTACCGCTCCCAGATGTCCTGCTCCGGCGTGAGCGCAGCGCGCCGCGCGAGCCACGCGGCGGCCTCCGCCCTGAGCTCGTCGAGGAGCGGAGATCCCAGGACCGGAAAGCCGGTGGCGAGCATGTGCGCGGTGGACGGCCGCCCGCGCTGGTGCTCGGCGGCCCAGTACTCGCGGACGGCGGCGGGAGGATTCACGAAGATCTCCGCGGGGACGTCGCCGAACCAGCGCTGCAAACGCTGCTTGTACGGGGCGCCGTGGATCACGAAGACGTCGAGATCGCTCGACGCGTCGCCGCAGCCGCGGACGATGGATCCGGCCGCGACGATGGCGAGCGGCTCGAACCGCTCGAGCACGAAGTCGACCGCCGCGCGGAGCGCGGTCGCGTACCTCGGCGAGAGATCCGGCCAGCGGCATCGCGCGAGCGCGCCGTCGGCCACGCCGGGCCCGGCGCTCGCCCGCGCCTCACCGCGCGCCCGGTACACCGCGCGCAGGTCCTCCGCGATCGCCCCGAGCCGCGCCCGCAGCGCCGCCGGCTCCAGCACCTCGACGCCCCTGCCAAGACCGATGATCTGCGAGGCCGCGATCGACTCCCGCTCGAAGTCGACCGTCACGGTCCTCGTCCCGTCGCGCCCGCGGCTCCCCTGCCCCCACCGCTCGTGCTCGCCGGCGGGCCGGACCCGCCGGAGCGCCGCTTCGCCCTCCTCGCTCGCGCGGAGCGTCACCACGTAGCTCGCACGGCGCTCCGCGAACCGCTGACACCATTCCTTCCAGCAGGCCGCGAGGTCGAACCCCTCGGGCCGCGCAAACCCCTCGTCGAGGAGCCGCGCCCCCTCCACGCGCGCGCCCCGGAACACGCTCGGCCCGCGCGCCGTCCCGGCCACGAGGTACCAGCGGTCCGCCTTGATCACGAGCCCGTACGGGTCCACCACCCGCTCGCTCGCCTCGCCGTCGAAGTCCCGGTACGCGAGCCACACCTTGCGGTCCTGCCAGACCCCCTCCCGCAGCACGTCGAGGTGCGGCACCACCTCCCTGCCCTGGAACCACCCCGACGAGTCCACGTGGAGCCGCTGCCGCGCGTGCTCCGCGGCGGACCGCTGCACCACCGGGAGCGCCGCCGACAGCTTGATCAGGCCGCTCTCCAGCGCCGCCGACAGGCCGATGTCGGCCAGCGCGCCCGGCGCGGCCACCGCGGAGAGCGCCTGGACCTCGGGCTGCGTCAGCCCCGTCAGGCTCGTCTGCCACCCTTCCAGGAGCGCGATGCCGCCGTTCGGGCCGCGGTTCGCATAGACAGGCACGCCCGCCGACGAGAGCGCGTCGAGATCCCGGTAGATCGTCCGCGCCGAGACCTGAAGGCGCCGCGCGAGGTCCTCGGCCGTGAGCTGCCGGCCCTTCGCCTGCTGGAGGAGCAACATCAAGCTGAGCAGCCGATCCGCGCGCATGAAGTCCGTCCGTGGTCCTGGCCTCGATCCGACCCCGATTCGACCCCGATTCGACCCGGTTCCCAGCCTACGCGCAATTCATGACAGGAGGTGTCAGGAATTGCCCCGTAGCCTCGCGGAAGACGACCGGAAGCGGCGGCGCCTCGGCGCAGCACGCGCGGCGCGGCGCGCGACGCCAGCCACGCGCCGGTCCCCACGAAGGAGGAGACACCGAATGAAACCGCTGGAAGGACAGATCGCCCTCGTCACCGGAGCCACGCGCGGCGCGGGGCGCGCCATCGCCTGCTCGCTCGGCGAGGCCGGCGCGACGGTCTACTGCACCGGACGCAGCGTCCGCGGCCGGCCCGCCACCGGCCAGCGCCCCGAGACCATCGAGGAGACCGCGGAGCGGGTCACCGCGGCCGGAGGACTCGGCATCGCGGTGCAGGTCGACCACACCGTCGAGGAGCAGGTCGAGGCGCTCTGCGCGCGGATCCGGCGCGATCACGGGAAGCTCGACGTCCTGGTCAACGACGTCTGGGGCGGCGACGAGCTCGCCGAGTTCGGCCAGCCGTTCTGGAAGCTCTCCGTGCCGAAGGGGAAGCTCCTGCTCGAGCGCGCGGTGACCTCGCACATCGTCACGAGCCGCCACGCGGTGCCGATCCTGCTCGAGCGCGACCGGGGGCTCATCGTCGAGGTCACCGACGGCGACAACTTCGGGTACCGCGGCAACCTCTTCTACGACCTCGCCAAGATGTCGGTCATCCGCCTCGCCTTCGCCATGGCCTGGGAGCTGCGCCGCCACCCCGGCATCACGGCGCTCGCGATCACGCCCGGCTTCCTGCGGTCGGAGGCCATGCTCGACGGCTTCGGCGTCACCGAGGAGAACTGGCGCGACGCGACCGCGAAGGACCCGCACTTCATCGCCTCGGAGACCCCGTTCTTCGTGGGCCGCGCCGTCGCGGCGCTCGCCGCCGACCCGAACGTCGCGGCCAAGGCCGGCCGCGTCTTCAGCTCGTGGGACCTCGCCCGCGAGTACGGATTCACCGACGTCGACGGCCGGCAGCCCCACTGGGGAGAGTACTTCGAGAAGACGTTCGGCCCGTACCGGAAGGCCGACGAGGCGGCCTACGCGAGCTGGCGCGACGGGCCGATGGACCTCGCGGCGCCGGACTGGCCGAAGGAGTGACCGCGCGCGCTCAGTGCGCGTACGGCTCGCCCCGCAGCAGCGTCATCGCGCGGTAGAGCTGCTCGATCAGCACGAGCCGCGCGAGGCGGTGGGGGAACGTGAGCGGCGACAGGCTCCACCGGTCGTCCGCGGCGGCGGAGACGTCCGGCGGCAGCCCGTCCGCCCCGCCGATCAGGAACGTGACCACCCCCTTGCCGCGCGAGCCCCACCGCTCGACGCCCGCCGCGAACGCCTCGCTGCCGAGCGCCTTGCCGTTCACCTCCATGGCGATGACGCTCGCCCCCGCCGACGCGCGCGCGAGCAGCGGCCCGACCTTCGCCGGCGGGCCGTCCGGGATCTCGATCTCGTCGCACGCCACGTAGCGGCGGATCCGACCGAGATACTCGTCGATCGCCGCGCGCAGCGGCTTGTCCTTCACGCGCCCGACGGCCGCGACGACGAGACGCACGGCCGCGCTCAGCTCGGGTCGAACCGCGGGGCGGGCTGCGCCCCCGGGGGCGGGCTGTCCTGCGGGACCGGGACGCGGCCCGCGTCGATCCAGAGCCCCTCGATGTCGTACAGGCGGCGCGTCTCCTCCTGGAACACGTGCACCACGACGTCGCCGAAGTCGATCAGCACCCACGTCGCCGCGGCGAGGCCCTCCATGGAGAGCGGCGCGACGTTGTGCTTGCGCGTCGCCTCCTCCAGGCCCGTCGCGATCGCGTGGACGTGCCGGTCGGAGCGGCCCGTCATGATCACCAGGTAGTCCGCGTAGTCGACGCGCCCCACCACCTCCAGGATCTCGACGCCGATCGCCTTCTTGTCGAGGCCCGCCGCCGCCAGCGTCAGCGCGAGCTCGCGCGCCGGGGCCGACGCCTCGGGGATCGGCGGCGGCGTGCTGCGGCGCGCGGCCGCGCGCTTCGGGCCGGCGAGCGGCGCCTTGGCCCGCGCGGGCGACCGCCCCGCGAGCGGCAGCGCCGCCTTCGCCCCGCCCTCCCCGCCGCCCCGCGTGGGCCGCGGCGCGTCGCCGTCGCCGCGCGCCGGGCGCCGCGCCCTCGTCGCCGGCCGGTCCGCCGGGATCGGCCGCGCCGGGCGCTCGAGCTGCTCCCCCTCGTCGCCCCCGCCGGCCGCGCGGCGCGCCCGCGCCGCCTTCGTCGCCGCGGGATCGCCCACGCCGGTGTGGGAGGCGCGGATCCGGGGCGACGCCGGCCGCTTCGTCTTCGTCGCGGACGACGCCCGCCCCGCCGCGCCCGCCTTGGCCGTGGCCGCCTTCTTGCGCGCCGGGACGCGCGGCTCCGCGCCCTCGCCCGCCTTCGACCCCGACTTCGCCCGCGGCTTGCTGCTCCCTGCGCCTGCGTCCTTCTTCGTCGCCAACGTTCTCTCGCTTTCTTGTGCCCGGCCCCTTTCGCCAGGGGCCCCTCGTCTCGCCCGCGTCAGCGGGTCTGGCCCTCGCCGTACGCGATCCACTTGAGCGCCGTCAGGCTCGCGAGCCCCATCGGGCCATAGGCGTGGAGCTTCGTCGTGGAGATGCCGATCTCCGCCCCGAGGCCGAGCTCGCCGCCGTCGTTGAACCGCGACGACGCGTTCGCGAGCACGCAGCTCGCGTCGACCTCACGGAGGAAGCGCTGCGCGTGATCGTAGCGCGGCGTGCAGATGACCTCGGTGTGCATCGATCCGTAACGGCCGATGTGCTCGAGCGCCTCGTCGAGCGAGCGCACCACCCGCACGGCGAGGATCGGCGCGAGGAACTCCCGGCCGTAGTCGTCCTCGGAGGCCCTGCGCGCCGACGGCACGAGCGCGCAGGTGGCCTCGTCGCCGCGCAGCTCGAGGCCGCGCTCCGCGAGGGCGGCGACGCGCCCGAGCAGCGGCGCGGCGACGCTCTCGTGGACGAGCAGGCACTCGAGCGCGTTGCACACGCCGGGGCGCTGGAGCTTGCCGTTCTCGACGAGGCGCAGGGCCATGTCGACGTCGCACCCGGCGTCGGCGTAGAGGTGGTTCACGCCCTTGTAGTGCTGGATCACCGGGACGCGCGCGTTCTCGGCCACGAACCGGATGAGCCCCTCGCCGCCGCGCGGGATGGCGAGATCGATCATGCCGGTCAGGCCCAGCAGGACGCGCGTGGCCTCTCGATCGAGCGACGGGACCATCTGCACCGCGTCGGCCGGCAGCCCGACCGAGCGCAGGGCGTCCGAGATCAGCGCGGCGAGCGCCGCGTTCGAGCGCGCCGCCTCCTTGCCGCCGCGGAGGATCGCGGCGTTGCCGCTCTTCAGGCAGAGCACCGCGGCGTCGACCGTCACGTTGGGGCGCGACTCGTAGATCATCGCGATCACGCCGAGCGGGACGCGCACCTGCCCGACGAGCAGCCCGTTCGGCCGCCGCTCCATCCCGACGACCTGCCCGACCGGATCGCCCGCGGCGGCGACGTCGAGCACCGCGCCGGCGATCGCCGTGAGCCGCGCCTCGTCGAGCACGAGCCGGTCGACGAGCGACTCGGACACGCCCGCGGCGCGGGCCGCGGCCACGTCCTCGGCGTTCGCGGCCAGCACGGCGGAGCGCTTGCCCTCGCCGGCCTCGGCGCGCAGCCGCTCGGCGATGGCGCGCAGCGCGCGGTCCTTCTGAGCCCGGTCCAGGGGGGCGAGGGCCCGGGCAGCCTTCCGGGCGCGCTGACAGAGCGCTCGCAGCGTGCCCTCCAGATCGACGTTGCTCTGTTCCACAGCGGGAACCTAGCTCGCCTCCCTGCGCGGGCCAACCGTTCTCCTGCGCGTCCGTGCTAGCGTACCGGCCGTGTCCGGCGATCTCCGAAGGTCGATCCAGGTGTTCCTCGCCTGCCGCTCCCGCCCGGTCTGTCGCGCGCCGCGCGCCGCGACGGCGCTCGTCGCGGGGGCGATGCTCGCGGCGCTCGCGCCCGCGGCGTGCGGCGGCCTGGACGCGGCCGAGGACGCGCCCGCCCCGCCGAGCACGGGCATCCCGCTCGCGGCGCCGAACGCGCGCGGGGCGCCGCTCGAGACGGCGCCGACGGCACCTTCCATCCCCTCCGCGCCGTTCGGCGATCCGGAGCGGCTCCAGATCCCGCCCGATCCGTTCGGCCCTCCCGACCTGCCGCCGGCTCCAGATCCTGCCGGGAGCGCCGCGGGGAGCGGAGTCCAGCTATGACACGAGCCCAGAACGCCCCGCAGATCGCCGCGATCGCCGCGATCGCCGCCGCGCTCCTCGCCGCGGCGTGCTCGTCCGCCCCGAAGCCGCTCCCGGGCGGTCCTCCGCCCGAGTACGAGCCCCCGCGCGCGTTCGACGGCGGCGCGCCGGGCAGCGGCGCCCCCGGTGACGCCCCGCCGCCGCCGGAGGATCCGGCGGCGGCGCCGGGCGCGCCGCTCCTCGCCCCGTCGCCGGCCGCGCCGCCCACGGGCGCGCCGCCGGCCGCCACGCCGCCGCCGCCTCCCACGCAGCCGTGAACCCCGGCGAGGCGGGCGGGCGCTCCGCAGGCGCCGCGGCCTCGCTTCGCGCCGGATCAGCCGTTCCGGTCGCGGGGGACGATGCGATCGAAGGCGAGCCCGCTCGAGCTCTCCCCTCGCCCCGTCTGCTTGCGGGCGCCGAGCCAGACGAGCACCTTGCCGCCGAGCCAGCGCGTGCGCTGGAACGACCGCGACACGCGGACGCCGGCGCGCGGGACCTCCTCCTCGTGCACGAAATAGGGAGACGGCGGGGAAGCATCGAGCCCCTCGCGGAGCAGGCCCGTCCGGGGGCGCACCCTCACCGGCCGCTCGGGGTCTCCCTCGAGGACGCGGGGCATCGCGGCGCGCTGGAGCTGCACCTCCCGGCTCGATCCGGGGACGCGCACCGGGACGAACGGGATCCAGTGCTCGGGCACGGTGTTCATCAGCTCGTACCGGATCGAGGCGACGCTCGCGGGCGCGGGCGGCGAGCCGGCGAGCAGCTCGCCGAGGAGGCGCCGGTGGTAGCTCAGCGTCTCGGCGGCCGCCTCGGCGCCGGGCTTTCCTTCGCCGGTGGCGAGCGGGATCCGCTGCTCGATGCCCCAGACCATGTTGGCCATCTCGTCGCGCACGAGCGCGACCTCCTCGAGCGGCTTGCCCTCGTGCACCTTCGCGGCGGCCGGCACGAGGAGCAAGCTGGTGTCGGCGGGCTCGTTCATGTCGCCCTTCGCGCTGAGCGAGAGGAAGCGCCACGCCTGCCAGTCGTCGTCGCCGCCCGCGCCGGCAGGCTCGATCCAGGTCCGCTCGCCGAAGACGTTCGTGACCGCGAGGCCCTCCACGCGCGCGAGGCTGCCCGCGGGCAGCGTGAGCGGGATCAGGCACCAGTCGTTCGCGTACACGAGCCCGAACTCGATCAGGAGCAGCTTCGCGAGGTCGGTCGTGTCGGGCTTCACGTCGCCGAAGTTGGTCTTGCCGTCCTCGAACGCCCACCAGCGGGGGTTCGGCATGCCCTCGAACGCGATCGGGACCGGGATCGACGTCTGCGTCACCGGGGCGCGCGGATCGGCGGCCTCCTTCGGGAGCCCGCCCAGCGAGGACGCACCCGGGTCGACGTCGAAGCTGTACCAGTCGAGGTGGCCGTGGAAGTACTCGTCGGCGGTGAGGACCCTCTCGCCGCCGTCGCCCGGCGCCGAGCAGGCGAACGCGTACTCGAGCCGCGCGGGCTGCCAGGCGTCGCCCTGCCCCTCGGCGGGCTGAAGGAACAGATCCTCGAACCATTTCAAGAACCTGGCCGCGATCGCGTCGATCTTCGGTTCGTCCTGCGGGGCGACGGCGATGCCGTCGAACGCGCGGCGGGCGGGGTCGCCGCGCAGGTAGAGGTAGAGGCTCGCGCCGTCCATCCGGCGCTGCGCGACGGCGGCGAACGTGGCGTGGGCCTCGATGTGCGCGGCGGACGGTGCGTCCTCCTTGAGGCTCGGATCGGGCCGCGCGATCGGGTAGCGGGCGACGTACGCGGCGCGGTAGTCGCCCACCGCGTCGACCAGCTTGAGCCACTGGCGGCCCATGAGCAGCCGCAGGTCGAGCGAGGCGGGGCGGCCGTTCTGGGTGAGCTGCACCGGCCTGCGCTCGACCTTGGCCTCGAGCGGCACGCCGTCGTCGAACGGCTCCACGGCGCCGCCGGCCGCGCGGTACTTGGTGAGGCGCGTCGTGCTCACGTGCAGCTTGGCGAGCACCGGCGTCCCCGCGTCGTCGCCCGTGAGCTCGCCCATCTGCCACTGGCGGGTGAGGAACCAGAGCGCGTCACGCACCTCGGCGCGCAGCGCGCGGTCGAACGACGGCGCGCGGGGGCGGCCCTCGAGCCGGTTCCACAGCGTGACGGTCGGGAACGCCTGCTTCGCGATCGCCTCGCGGATGTCCTCGATGAGAAAGCGCTTGTCACTCATGGTCGGCCAGGGCGGCGAGCACGCCGTTGTTCACCGCGATCGTCGTCGCGATGGTGATCGGGTGGAGCGCCGCGGCCATCACCGTGGCCGGGGCGAACTGCGCGTACGCTGTCGCGTCGATGTGCGTCGGCTCGACCGCGCGCTTCTTCGCGAGATCGAACGTCTCGCGCACGGCGGCGGCGAGATCGTCGAAGCGCCAGGCCCCCGTGAGCTCCGGCGGGGCGACGAGGAGCAGGCACTGCGGCGCCTCGCAGCTCGGCCGATCGTAGTGGAACGTCAGGCCGACCGTCTCCTCGCGGGTCGGGATGACCTCCGTCCACTCGTCGAGCAGGAGCCCGCACTGCGGCTCCCCCTTCTCGAACGGCGCCGCGTAGTGCGCCGTGTAGAGCAGGCGGTCGCCGTCGATCGCGACGCTGTCCGGCACCTCGAGGCCGAGCCAGCGGTCGTCGCTCCGGTACGGTAGCTGGAGCGGCACGAGCGACGGCTCGGCGCCCAGGAACGCGCCGCTCAGCATGACGGCCTGCTCCCAGGCGCGGAGCTTGTCCCGCACGCGGGCGACGCCGTAGAGCCAGTCGTCCACGGGGAAGTCGTGGAGCGACGCGGCGTGCTCGAGGAGCGCGCCGCCCTCGCTCGCCGCGAGCGCGAGCTCCCACTCGTCGCCTTGATGCGCCGGGACCGCGAACGCGGGCACGACCTTGAAGTCGTCCCCGAGCATGCGCTGGAGCGCGGCCGTCACGCGCTCGACCCGCTGCGCGTCGGTCGTGGCCGCGTCGTGCGCCGCGAGATCCGCGGCCACCTTCGCGAGGATCCCCGCGGCGGCGTCGGCGAGCGCCCTGGCGCGCGCGGCGACGTCCGCGGTGAACGCGACGACGGCGTCCTCGACGTCGGCGAGGACGAACGGCTCCCTGTCGACGTCCGAGACCGGCAGCAGCGCCGCGACGGCGCCGAGCAAGGCGCTGAGCGACGTCGTGTCGAGCGCCGCGACCGCGGCGAACGCCGCGAGCCGCGCCGCGAAGGCGCCGCGCTTCGCCAGGATCGCCGCCTTCAGGTCGTCCGGCGTGGCCGGGAGCGGCGCGATCGCGAGGGTGCTCACCTCGCTCTCCGCGCGCCGGAGGAGCGCGATCTTTTGATCGTACGTCACGTCGTCCGTCGCGCCGCCCGGCAGGGCGTCGTACGCCGCGACGAGCTGATCGAAGCCGGCGAGGCGCGCGCCCCAGCGCTCGACGAGCCCCGTCACCTTGCCGATCAGGGCCGCGAAGCGGGCCTGCCGCCACTCGAGGGCGAACCCCCACCCGGTCTGCGGCAGGCCGAAGCGGCTCGCGCGCTCGAGGAGCTCGACGGCGCGCGCGAAGGTCGCGTCGATGGCCGCGAGGACGTCGGCCCGCCGGTTCGGCAGGTCGTCGAGCAGCGGCGTCAGCCCGGCGACGAAGGCGACGAGCTCGGCGCGCAGCGCGTCGAGGTCGGCCTGGACGAGCTCGGCGCGGGCCCTCGGGAGGGAGACCGTCGCGTCGTCGGCCTGCCGCACCTCGTTGCCCAGGGCGACGTCGCCGGCGCGGAGCGGGCGCGACCGTAGCAGCAGCGCGCGCAGGTGCCGGATCAGCGGCGCGAGCTCGAAGAAGGTCACCCGGCCGTCGATGGGCGCCGCGTAGCGGACCTCGATCCTCGCGTCCGGCCGCGGCGCGAATGCGGCGGACGCGTGGGCGAGGATGCGGTCGTCGAGCTCGCTCATCGCCTGGCGATCCTCGAGGCGGAGCACGTGGAGCAGATCGATCGGCTGCAGCCCGAGATCGCGCTGCGTGACGACGCGCGCGACCGTGGCCGCGGACGCGGGGTCGTGGAGGCGGACCTCGCATGCGACGACGTCCGGCGCGGGGAGCACCGCGGCGAGCCAGTCGTTGACCGCCGGCTCGGCCTTCGCGCGCGGGGTCATCGCGACGCCGTCGACCGGCGAGGCGGTGGACGGGACGCCGACCTTGAGGTGCAGCCCGACGCGGTGGGTGAGCACGCGCCCCGTCCGCGGCGTCCTGAGGATGTCGGGCTCCTGCGGCGTGCTCCCCTTCGCGAAGGTGTCGAGGGTGCCCGCGGCGCGGTCGAAGTTGCCCTGGACCGCCTGGTGCACGCTCTCCGCGAGCCCCAGGTCGGCGATGGCGTCGTGGATGTCGAGGAGCCCCTGGACCTCGGCGTCGATCGCGCTCGCCTGGGCGGGCGACGCGGGCGGCAGCGGCCTGCCAAACGGGTACGAGGCCGCGCCGCTGGCGCGGACGTGCTCGAGGAGGCGCAGGCCGTCGACGACGTTGCGCGCCTCGATGCGCTCGACGGCCACGTCGGCGTCGTCGACCCGGGTCGGCTGGATGCGGTTGGCGCGCAGCGGGAACTCCTTGCGCAGGGCCGCGATGAAGGCGTCAACCTCGGCCACGGCGTGCCGATCGTGGAGCCCGCGCTCGATCTGGTAGCCGAGCAGGGCGCCGAGGCTCTGCCCGCCGCGGAGGCCCTCCAGGAACGACAGCGCGCGCCGGACGCGGCCGGACGACAGGTTCACGGCGAGCGGCGACGGGCTCTCCGGCGTGGCGTTCGACAGGTACCCGTTGCGCAGGACCGCGGCCGTGACGGCGTGGTTCAGCGACGGGGTCATCACGTGGCCGCCGTTCGTCGGATCGCGCATCAGCGGCGCTTCCGCGGGGTTCTTGTTGAAGATCCCGTCGAGCTCACCGGGCAGCGCGACGGGCTCGAGCTTCTTGCCCTCCGGGCGCACGTCCTCGAGCCACCCGTAGGCGCCGAGGTGGATCCCCCGCCGCGCCTCCTTGCCCTCCTTCTCGTCGGGGAACCGCATCCTCGAGAGCCGGTGGTGGACGAGGCCGAGCATCCACGCGTCGAAGCGGTAGGAGCAGCAGTCGATGTGCTCGGCGAAGGCGCGCTCGAGCCTCGCGGTCGGGGCGTCGGCGAGCCGCTCGAGCGCGGCGAGCTGCTCGTTGAGCTCGGGCGTGCGCGAGCTGCCCAGGGCGCCGGCGATGAACTCCGCGACCGTGACCTTCGGATCCCCGGTGACCGCCGTCTCGGCCGTGTAGAGCGGGTCGAAGCGGCTCTCGCTCGGGCCTCCGGACACGTGGACGAACGCGCGCTCGCGGCGGGCGGCCTTCACCTGGGCGGGGGTGAGCACCGCCGCCTCGCGGCGGAGGCGGAGGCTCCTGTCCCAGTAGCCGAGCATCAGCGCGTGCCGGAGGTAGAGGTACAGCAGCGCGGTGGGCGCCCGGTCGTCCGCGAACCCCTCCTGCTTCCGCAGCACCTCGAGCGATTTCCTCGCCGCCTCGATGAGCCAGCGGATGTAGTTCTGGCCATCCCGGGTGGTGGGCCGGATCGGCTCTCGCTCCGAGAGCGGCCGGTCGTCGACCACGGGGCCTCGCAGCAGGTTCTGGCCTGTGAAGAAGAACCTGTTCAGGATGTCGGGGACGTCGGCGCCACCGTAGCCGAGTGAGCTCAGCAGCTCCGTGCCTCGCTTGAGGTAGCCGGCCGCGATGAGCGCCGCGATCAGCACCCCGCCGAGGCCGCGCAGGTGGAGCACGTTGAAGAGGTGCTCGAGGCTCTCGGCGTAGCGCTGGTGGTACTCGACCGAGCTCGGGTGGAGCCCCACGACGTCGAGCAGGATCTGGTGCGGATCGCCGGGCTTGCCCACGCGCGAGACGTCGGCCACGCGCGCGGTCCAGTCCGCGTCCACCTTGCGGAGCAGCGCGTGGAGCCGCTCCAGGTACCGCGCGCGGCGCTCGTCGTCGCCGCGCGACGCCTTGATCGGCCGGAGGCGCGAGAACGCGGTCGTGGGCAGGACGCCGTAGGGCTGCCGCTGGACGCGCAGGGCGGGCAGCGCGCCGCGCCCGCTGACGAAGCGCGTGAAGAACCAGCGCGTATCGTCGACGTCGGCCTCGTCGACGACCGGGTGCATCATGGTCTGCAGGAAGTACCCGAGCGTCGCGGGCCACAGCGCGACGTTCATGGCCCGGCCCTCGATCTGGTCGGCGCCGCCGCTGCCCGCGACCTTCTTGAGCCGCGCGGGGTCGATGCCGAGCAGCTCGGCGAGCCGCTGGCCGTCGCGCTTGTCGAGCGGATCCTCGACCTCCTCGAAGAGCTCGCCGCGCACGAAGAGGTCGTCGTAGCTGCCGTCGGCGTCGTCGCCGCGCGCGTGGCCCGCGCTCGCGCCCTCGGTGTTGTTCGTCGGCGTCCCGTGCGGGAGGATCGCGACGCCCCGGCCACTGTGCTGGTGGTGCCCAATCAGCTCCTCGAGCAGGGCCCGGCTCGCTTCCTCGTCGGCGGAGAGGCGCGCCCCCAGCACGAGCAGGCGGTCGAAGCCCTTGCTCGCCTGCGCGCGGGTCAGATCGACCTTGAACCCGAGCCCCGAGGCGACGGCGCGCTCGAAGTCGACCATCCACCGCATGTCCTCGGGGATCGCCAGGTCGCCGCCGTCGGGCCGGAGCTGGTCCTCCGCGGGCGCCGAGGGATCGAGCCCGCACACGAGCGGCTGCGGGATCAGCTCGCCGAGCATCCGGACGGCCTCGACGTCGCCCTCGTAAGCGAGCAGCATGAGACGATCGGGCAGCAGGCCGACCCTGGGGGCGCGCGTCCACGACCGCTGCTTCGTCGCCGTCGCGTCCGCGGCAGGGAAGATCACGAACGCGACGCTCACGGACACGCTCGCCCTGGTGCGCGGGGGCGCCGGCGCCTCGCCGAGGTTCCTGGGCACGTAGCGCTCGACGATCGTCCTCGCGTCGCTGGCCCCGACGGCCGCCGTGAGCGCCTGCTCCGCCGCGCTCAGCTCCGCGCGCGTGGCGGCGCGCCACGCCGCGCGCCAGTAGGCGGACGCGGCGGTCGCGGCCGCCGGGGACAGGGCCTCCTCGGCCGGGATCGTGAGGACGATGTCCGCGTCGTCGGCCTTCGTGGGCTCCTCGTGCGGGTTGACCGGCCGGTAGCGCTGCACGATGTAGGTGGCGCGCCCGGCGCCGTGGCTCGCGACGAGCGCGCGCCAGGCGGCGCGCCGCTGGCTCTCCTTCCGGCCGGCCCGCCACCAGTCGATCCAGAAGAGGCGCGCGTTCGCGACCTCGGCCTCCGAGAGCAGCTCCTCGAACGCATCGATGAGGCAGTCGTCGGGGTAGACGCGGACCCAGAGCTGCGGCTTGCCGTCGGCCGCGGAGGTCTTGAAGCGGGTCTCGACGCGGAGCGGAAACAGCAGGAACGGCGTCGCGTCGTCGAGCGCCTCCAGCAGCTTGCTCGGGTCCGTGAGCGGGGCGAAGCCGTCGACCGCGCGCCGCTCGCGCTCCCGCGCCTCGTCCAGGGCGCGCCCGCGCTCCTTCACCGCCTTCTCCGCCTCCTCGCGCCGCTTGAGCGCCTCGGCGAGGCGGTCGCTGCCCGCCGCGCCCTTCGCGGCCACCCGCTCGAGCCGGGCGATCTCGGCGTCGAGCTTCCTCGCCTGCTCGACCGCGGCGTAGAGGTCCGCCTCCGCGCGCTCCCGCTCGGAGCGCGCCTTCATCACGTCGTTTCGCGCGTCGGCAAAGTCGGCCATTGGCTGCCTCCGTCACCCTCTCCGCAGCATCTCGGCCGCGTGGATCGCCACCAGCACCGGCGCCTGGAAGAGCACGTAGGCCAGGTCGGCCGCGCTCGCGCCCGCGTTCCAGGCGACCGCGCGGTCGTCCTGCCATTGCACCACCTTCTCCTGGTCCTCCGGCGCGGTCGGCTCCGTGAGCGCGCGGGGGTGCGCGGCGCTGCCGACCGGGATGTGGCCGCCCGCGGCGCCGCCGGGCGAGACGTCGCTCCAGGCGAGATCGCTCCAGACCTGGAGGCTCCCGGCGGGCGCCTCGCGCAGGCCGAAGCGCGGCTCGCCGGGCCGCTCCTTCAGCACGAAGAACCAGCCGGGATCGTCGCCCGGATCCTCGCCGGTGCCGCCGCGCGCCTCGTCGAGCACGAGATCGAAGCCGAAGAAGTAGATGTCCGGGTCGATCTTCGCCGCGTAGAGCGGCGTCCTCACCAGCGACCGCGGCGGGCTCGCGCCCTCGGCGGCCGTCAGCGCGACCATCCGGCGCTCCTTCGTGCGATCGATGTTGCCGTGCGCGTCGCGCTGCCACTCGGCGCGGTGCGCGTAGATCACCGTGTTCGGGTAGCGCTTGAGGAGCTGGCCGCGGATCGCGAGCACCGCCTCCTCCTCGCTGGCCCCGCCCACCTCGCGGTGGTCGTGATCGCCGAGGCGCGAGGCCTTGCTCCACCGGTGGATGGGCGGGATGTCGCGGAGCCGCTCGCGCGCGGCCTCCTCGTCGCCGCCCTCGAGATCGAGGTACGCGCTCACGTCCCAGAACTGCCGGAAGTAGCTCCCGCGGTTGTCCGAGGGGTACTCCCGCCAGAGGAGCTCGCGGCCGAACTCGTGGTTGAGGCCGACCATGTACGCCTCGATGAACCGCTGGTTCGTCTCGAGCAGCGTGACGCTGTTCTCCTCGATCAGGTGCACGTTCGGGAGGAAGAGCTCCGTCGAGATGTCCTTGAGCGGGCCGTACATCGGCACGTCGATCTGCGGGTAGACCATCGGCTCGGTGAACTGCTCGACCAGGAGCCCGGCGATGTGCGGCGGCACGTCGATCCCCGCGAACGTGCGCCGGGGGATCGTGAGGCTCGGGTGGAGCTTCGCGAGGACGGCGTCGGCGAGCGCGTGGAGATCGAGCGGGGGCCTCGGCGCCTCGACCGAGACGCGGGCGCTCGCGTCGATGAGGGCGTACGCGTCGATGAGGCCGCGCTTGAACCGCTCGGCCTCCTTGCTGTCGACGTCGCCCTCCCGGGGCCCCTCCGCGCCCTCCTTCGGCTCGCGCACCTTGAACTCGGGGTTGCGCGGCAGCGAGCCGACCTTGTCGGGGTGCTGCGCCCGCTCGGAGATCAGGCCGGCGGCCGGCCTGTAGCTGGCCGCGGCGCTGTCGACGGTGTTCACGCCGGCCGGGACCGCCTTTGACGGCGCCGCGTGGACGTCGCCCTTGTTGAGCCGCTCGAGCAGCGCGTCGGGCCTGACGCGCTCGTCGAACGGCAGCGCCCGCACCAGGCGGCCGCGCGGTCGGGTGATGCGCCGCATCGCCGCCGACACGGCCGCCCGCGGGAGCGCGCTGCGGCTCACCTCGTGGCGCACCGTCACGCCGCCCGCGACGACGCGCGCGTGGAGGGGGGCCGTGAGCGCGAAGCTCTTCGCGACGCTGGCCGCCTGGAGCGCCCGGAGGTGCCCGTGCCAGACGAGCGACACCTGCGCCGCGAGCTGCGCGGCGCGGATCCGCCGGATCGCCTCGAGGACGTCGCCGACCTGCTCCCAGGCCAGGCGCATGTACTCTTCCTGGTTCTGCTGGACGACCCGCGTGCCGAGGCCCGCGGCGACCCGGAAGCGCGGGTCCAGGTTGAGCTCGTGAACCCAGTTGTCGTCCGGCGTGATCGGCGCGCCGTCGGCCTCGGTGAGCAGCCGGTTCATCAGAGCGTGCCAGCGGCCGTAGATGGGCGGGGTGATCAGCGGATCGGGATCGCCGTCCTCGGGGTCGACGCCGGCCGCCGCGTGGGCCGCCTCGGCGCCCTGCGCCGCGTACTCGGCCTGCAGGTTGAGGAAGCCCGCGAGCGCCTCCTGGAACGGGTGCGGGTACGGCGCCGCCCACTGGTCGTACCTGTCCGCCTCGGCGAGCGCGTCCGGGTCGAGGCTCGCGCGCGGGACGCGGAGCGCGCCGCCGAGCTTGAGAACGCCGCCGAGGGCCAGGTCGGTGATGCCCGGCAGGTTCGAGCCCGGCCGCGTCACGTCCATGTCGCGCGCGCCGACGCGCGGGTCGACCGCCTTCGGCAGGAGCAGGCGCACGAGGTACTCGAAGTCCCCGGCGCTGCCCGTCCGGAAGGACCAGCGGTGGTAGAACGGATAGAGGTCCGGCGCCTCGCGCGTCCCGCTCGGGTAGGCCGCCCACGCGCCGTGCGTCGCGCTCGGGGCCTTGCCCGGGTCGAGGCCCAGGCCGGCGAGCCGCCCGCTCTCGAAGACCGGGATCAGGAAGGCGTGGTACGCCGCGCCCGCCTCCAGCCGGCGCGGGCAGACGATCCGCGAGTAGCCGTGATCCGGGTTCTCGTGCAGCGCGGCCGCGAGCTTCGGCAGCACCGCGCCCATGTCGGCCGAGACGATCTCCGCGGGCGACGCGCCGAGGTCGCGGTTGAGGTGCACGTGCGCGAACGCCCAGAGCTGCTCGAGCGGCGGGAACACGGCCGGGCTCGCCACCTTGATGTTCGGCAGCGGCCTGTCGCCGGTCCGCGCGCCCTCCTCGAACTCGCCCTCCTTGAGGACCACCAGCATGATCCAGGGGCGGAGCCGCGCGCCGTCGGGCGCCGCGGGCGTGTAGCGCCACGGGAAGTCCTCGTCGTAGAACTCGATGCACGGCAGGTAGTTCGGCTCGAAGTCCGCGATCGAGGGGCGCGGATCCACGCGGATGATGGCGCGGCTGTCGACGCCGACGATGTCGCCGGGGCCGAAGAGCTGGACGTCCTTCGAGATCGCCTCCGCGACCGTGGCGCCGAGCCCGTCGCCGGTGAGCTGGAGCGCGACCGGGATCGTCGCGCGCAGCTTCACGGCGGGGTCGTGATCGCTCGCGGTGATCTTGTTGGCGATGCCCTGCCGCAGCCACGGCAGGAACGAGTAGGTGGCGAGGAGGTCTGTCATGGGGCGCTCAGCTCGTGCCGCGGGATGACGTGGAGGCTGTCCGCGAGCGACGGATCGCCCGCGATCAGCGCGTTCAGGTGCTCGCGGGCGAGGGTCTCGCTGGAGAACGAGGCGGCCGCCGCGCTGTGGGCCGTGTTGTCCTGGGAGAGCGCCACGGCGAACGCCTCGGAGCGGGTCGTGACCTTCGCGTCGAACGGCTGGACCTGCTTCTTGCGCTGCCGCGAGAGCGCGCTCTGCGCGGCGGCGTTGCCGCGCAGGAAGTGGGCGAAGACGCCCGGCGCGAGGAGGATGAACGGCCGGACGAACCGCTTGAAGTTCGTGTCGACGACGATCTCCCGGTAGCGGACGACGCGCTTGACCATCCTCGCCGCCGCGAGCTCGGCGCCGGGCGAGAGCTCGACGCCGCCGTGGTCGTCGACGTACGCCGGCCGCGAGAGCTTGTCGGCGTCGCTCATGTCCTGGAACTGAGCGGGCGCGAACTTCTCGAGGACGTCGCCCTTCTTCGTGAAGCCTCCGCCCGTCACGCCGAGCGTGAAGCGCCGCGCGTCGCTCGGCTTCTGGCTCCCGACCTTGTCGATCGAGATGTCGAGCGGCACCGCCCGCTGGCTGACGCGCAGGGTCCCGACCGGGTGCAGCACGAGCGCGTCGGACGCCGGATCGAGCTTGCGCAGCGACACGAGCAGGCTGCTGCCGGCGGGCAGCGCGGCGCGCCAGTTCTCGAGCTTGTCGAGCTCGCCCTTGAGGAGCGGCATCACCGGCGAGGCCGGCAGCGTCGTGTCGCGCGGCTCGCCCCAGGTGACGTCGAAGTCGGCCGAGATCTCGAAGAACAGGATCGAGAGCGAGCCGCGGCCGTGCGCGCGCCAGGGCGACGTCCCCTCGAGGGCGAACTCGAGCCGGATGCTGAAGAGCCCGACGCCGAACACCTTGAGCGACACCGAGGCGCCGATCTCGACGATGAAATAGAACGGCGAGAAGCGGATCAGCGCGTCGAAGCCGAGGTGCCCCTCCAGCGAGAGGGCGCTGAAGCCGAAGAACAGCTCCGCGCGCGCGCCGAACTGGACGGAGTTGCTCGTGACCGCGAAGTACGCCTCGACGCGGATGCGGCCCCACGACTCGTTCAGGATGCTGAGCGCGATCCGGCGCGGGCTCGGGAACGGCAGCGGCGGCGGGGTGAACCGCGGGTGGAAGCCGCCGACGCTGAGGACGAAGTTGGCGTCGTCGCCGAAGGCGGCGAGCAGGCCCATCTCGCCCTCGATCGTGATGAACAGGATCCGCGACTCGAAGAGCGAGGCGAAGAAGAAGACGCGCTTCTTGTCGAACTCGATGGCGCCGACGAAGGCGACCTGGAGGACGAGCAGCGCCGCCTCGCTCGTCGGCAGCACGAGGCGCAGCACGCCGAGGATGGCGATGTTGCCCGGGATCTCGATGATGATGCCGAGCGAGAGGCTGACGAGGGTCGGCGTACCCCAGCCGAGCTTGGCCATGGGCCCGATGAGGAAGCGGTCCTGCTGCACCGGGAAGATCGCGCGCAGGTCGCTGATGATGCGCGGCGCGTTCTCGACCACGTTCTCGGGGAACAGGATGCGGTTCACCGCGCCGGTGCGGACGCCCTCGGCGAGCGGCTCGAGGAGCACCGTGCGGTTCAGTCCGATGAGGCCGCCGACGCCGAGGAGCGTGAACCCGAACCCGAGCTGGATGCCGGTCCCGAACTCGGCGGTGATGATGATGAGCAGCGAGAAGCCGCGCGATCCGTCGGGCATCCGCGTCGTCACGAGGCCGATGGCCTTGAGCGCGACGAAGCCGCTGAAGACGAGCTCGAGGGCGCCGGCGTACTCCTCCTTCTCGACGTCGAAGTAGAGGTAGCCGCCTCCCTTCACGACGCCCGCGTCGACGGACAGGCCGACGCCCTTCGGCGGCTTGAACCCGAAGCCGACGTCGACGGGCCCCAGCTTGCCGTCGGACCCCGAGAAATCGAGCGTCGCGCGGAAGCCGAACTCCTCGACCACGGCGGTGAGCGGGCCGAGCATCGCCTTCCCCGTGACGCCGGCCTCGAAGGCGAGGCCCTGCGGTGACCCGCTGACCCCGATCGACAGGACGCTGATCTCGGCGATCCCGAGGTTCAGGTGCAACGGGAACGCGACCTGGAAGCCGCCGCCGCCGTCGAAGTGCAGCCCGGTCTGCGACGACCACACGATCGTCCCGCCGAGCTCGATCCGGATCGGGTTCGATCCGATGAGCGAGCTCAGGAACCCGTCGGCGCTCGATGTCTGGAGGACGACCGCCAGCTTCGGCGGGCTCGCGCCGCGCCCGGTGCCGGCGCTGACGAGGACCTCCGGCGAGGTGAGCTGGCCGCGGATCCCGATCCCGGCGGTGAACCCGCCGACCTCGAGGCGGAACGAGTCGGGATCTCCGAGCAGGCGCCACGGCGCCTCGGGCCGCGCCGAGAACACGAGCTCGGCGTCCACGGTCATGTTCCCCGGCGCGGCGAAGAGCTCGACGCCCGACGGCCGGATCTCCGCGCCGAACACGCCGTCGTCGTGGAACCCGCCGCGCAGCGCGATCGAGAAGCCCGTCCCGGGCGCGCCCGTCGCCCCGCTCAACGCGCCGGAGGCGAGCGGCGCGATCACGATCCCGACCGGGGCCTGCGCGGGGCCGCCCTTCGGCGGGATCGGCAGGACGGCGACGCCGACCTCGGCAAAGCTGCTCCAGTCGGCGCTCGCCGTCATGAACACCGGCACCGAGAGCTGGCGCATCGCCGCGAGCGCGGGGTTCGCGGGGTCGTAGTAGCGGGCAGCGAGCGGGCCGGGCGCGTGCAGCCGCGCGGGGAAGCGCACCCCGTGGAAGAAGTCCTGGAGCGCCTCGAGCAGCGCCGGGTGATCGAGCGGCTGCCCCGCGACGTCCCACCGGTAGATCTCCTTGAACAGCCCCACCGGGTCGCTGACCAGCCGCGGAATGCGGTCCCAGCGAATGGCCCTCTTGATGTACGGAACGCGCCCTGCGCCGGCGGGCGCCTCGTGCGTGAGCGTCGCGAGCCCGACCAGACGCAGCACGCCGTGGAGCGCTGGCACCTGGGATTCGAGGAGGCGCAGGAGCAGGTAATCGGCGAGCGCGGACGGTATCTCGCTCCAGAACGCCGGCTGGTCGAACGGGAACGGGAGCCCTCCCGGCGGCGCCGTGGCGAGCGCCTTGAGCGCGTCGATCATCCGGACGACGGCCTCGACGAGCGCCCGGGCGAGGGCCGTCGTGTCCCCCGCGCCGTCCTCGAGCTGGTCCGCGACCGCCTTCGCCGCGTCGAACGTCGCGTCGAGCGCGAAGCCGGTGCGGAGCAGGGCGACCGATCCGGGCGCGACGTTCACGTCCCAGCCGAGCTCGGCGAAGAACTGGCGCACGCGCAGCTCGTTCGAGAACGCGTCCTGCAGCGGCTCGAGCGCACAACGCAGCCCGGTGGCGATCTCTCCGAGGAAGTTCGTCATTGCGGACGCTCGTTTCTCAGGGCGATACGTTGATGCTCGCGCCGACCGGATCCGTGTCGTACGTGGTTCCGAGGGCCGTGTGGTTCAGGACGTCGATGGGCCGCTTGACGCCGGGCCCCGCGGTCCACGGCGGCATGGGATCGTTGAGGCCATGCGGCCGATTGCCCGCGGATCCGGTCCTCGGGACGACGAGCGGATAGTTCTGGCCCGGGTGGCGGAATTGCCAGAGCGCCCACAGACGATCGATGTTGCAATGGTGCAAAAAGAAGATGGGATCGTCCGGTGAGGTGCCGGGTGCCATCGATCCGCCCACCCAGACGTGAACGCGGTTGTGGTTCTCGGGTCCGCTCGCGCCGGCCCACCCCTCGAGGACGTTCCGGAAGCTGCCCGTCGTGT
This sequence comes from Sorangium sp. So ce119, assembly GCF_051524405.1. Taxonomy (NCBI): domain Bacteria; kingdom Pseudomonadati; phylum Myxococcota; order Polyangiales; family Polyangiaceae; genus Sorangium; species Sorangium sp. So ce119. Next base: position 4,095,986 of record NZ_CP150310.1, read on the forward strand.
TGATCGTGGGCAATGCGGCGCCGGCGGCCACGCTGGCGATCGTGGCCTGGGTCCCGATGGCGATCGCCGCGCCCTGCCTCGTGCCGGAGCGGGCAGGTCCGTTCGCGGCCGAGACATAGACGTTGAAGTGCGTGGCCGACCCGCTCGCCGGGGGCGACGCGACCCGGATGGTCCCGTGCGTATTCGCGGGCACGGCCGTCGGCCCGAGCGTGATGGTCGCCTCCGGCGACGGCCGCGTCTCTCCGCGCGGGTTCACGAGCGTGACGGAGACCCGGTAGATCCCTGGCCCGAGGCTGCCGCCGGCGGCGCCGGTGAGGGCCGGGGCAGCGGGCTCGCCGACCGCCGGGCCCGTCACGTTGATGTCCCACGGCGCGTGATCGAACCCGGCGATGCCCATCGCCTGGTTCACCTGCGACCTGTCGGGCAGCGTCGCGACGGCGTTCGGGTCGATCGAGGTTCGGCCGAGCGCGCGGACGAGGCTCCCGCCGCCCAACAGCGTCCACTGGCCCTGGCGGAACGGTCCCGTCGTCACGGGGCTGCCGAACCCGCCCATGAAATCGTCCCTCCAGATCGATCCCCGCTGCCGGTTCGGTCGATCGCCGTTGTCGTGGGTCCAGTCCCAGTAAGGCAGCGTGACGCTCCCGTCCTGCCCGAGCGCGCGGTCCGCGTCCTGGAGGTCCTTCTCGAAGAGCGCCAGGAAATGGCGGTGCCACGGGAAGAACGCCGGGCCCATGTGCGCGGGGTTCGTGTCGGGGTCGCCAGCGAACGCGTTTGCGTGAATGGAGGGGTAGGGATCGTACTTCCCGTCCGCCTTCATTCTCTTGACGGCGTTGACGAACCGCGCCTTCTCGGCGCTGGTCAGCTTATTCTGATTTTTTCGTACGCCCATCGAAGACCCCGAAATCGAGATGGTTGATCACGGCCATCGCCGCGGCCTCGAGGGTGGGAAACGCTTGAAACGGGAGTTCGTGCGTGTGGAACTTGCCAGGCCCGACCTCGTGGACCATGACGTCCTTGCCGTCGATATTCAAAAGAATGGCCGGCCCATGCCCGCCATGCACCGGAGCGGTATCCTTCTCCGGATCGCGGTGATCGGGGCATTGGCAGCCTTCAGGATGGCCAGAGGGCGCGCCATGTCCGTGACCGTGGTCGTGCGGCTCGTGCCCGCCATGGGCGTGCTCATGCCCAGGACCGGCGTCGTGCGCCACGTGCTCCGCAGGGGCGTGCTCATGCCCAGGACCGGGGCCGTGCGCCACGTGCTCCGCAGGGGCGTGCTCGTGCCCAGGACCGGCGTCGTGCGCCACGTGCTCCGCAGGGGCGTGCGCTTCCGGGGTCGCCTCGGGCCGAGCGTGAACCGACGTGTAATCGGGAATGACGACGACACGCCCGCGGTACCTGAGCTCCTTCGGCACGGTCCCCTCCCCCGCCCGCGATTGAATTCAATCGGGCAGGGACACAGCTAAGCGCAATCAGAATTACTTGTAAATCGATAATGGACGAGCAGGTATGCCGGCCTCGAGCCATCGAAATCGCCGTGCCGGCGACAACGAGATCGCGTGGCCCGGGCGCACGTCGGCGTCGCGCTCGGCCTCGCGCGGCGTATTCAGCATTTCGGCGGGAATACCGCCTTCTCTTCGTGGTCTTGCAGCGCCTCGCCCGCGGCCTCGAGCGTCGGGAAGTCGACGTGGGGGAGGCCCCCGGTGTGATAGCGGCCGCCAGGGAGCCGGGTCGCGTGGAACGTGGATCCGCTCCGGGTGATGATCGCGAACGCTGGCGTATCGGGCGCCCGGCGGATCGAGATCGCGTGTCGCCCGCCGCCGTCGTCGATGACGACGAGGGACGCCGTCGCGGCCTTCAACAGCAGGCGAACCCAGTCGCCGCGCTCGCTGCGCTGCGCCTCCAGGGCCGGGCCCTCCGCCGTGAACGAGGCGATGCGCGCGCCGGACAGCGGGAGGAGCACCACGCCCCCCTCCGCGACGTCGAGCGCCATCTCGCGCGGCCACCCCGTCGCCCCGCGGCACGCGTGCGGGGCGGCCTCGGTCGTCTCCACGGCGCGACCGCGCTGCGCGTCGCCCCCACACGCGGAGAGGGCTGCGGCCGCGGCGACGAGCGCGAGCCGCCTGCCCGCTCGCCCCGCGCGCTGCGGAGCGACGCCTCTGGCACGCATCCCTCGTCCCCCGGCGCCGTCCATAGGCGCTTCAGCGTAGCCGAATCGATCTCTCGAGGGCACCGGCGCGGCGCCGCAGCGCGACGCCGCATTCGCCGCTGTCCGCGACATAGCCAGTCACGCGCGTCACCCGCGTCACGCGCGCCGCCGCGCGATCGCCCGCCCCCTCCCGCCTCGGAACGGCGACCGCCCGTCCGCTGCGCCCGCCGCGCCCAGGCCGCACGCGCTCTGCCGCCCCTGGCGGATCCCGGCCCGCCGTGCTAGCGGCAGCCATGCTCTCAGCCCGGCGGGACTTCGTCGTCATCCTCGATTTCGGCTCTCAGTACACGCAGCTCATCGCCCGGCGCGTGCGCGAGTCTGGCGTCTACTGCGAGATTCACCGCTTCGACGTGCCCGTCGCCGAGCTGCGCCGGCTCGCCCCGCGGGCGCTCATCCTCTCCGGCGGCCCCGCCAGCGTGTACGGGGAAGGCGCGCCCCACTGCTCCCGCGAGGTGCTGGAGCTCGGCGTCCCGACGCTGGGCATCTGCTACGGCCTCCAGCTCATGGCGCACCACCTCGGCGGCAAGGTCGAGCGCGCGCACACGGGGGGCGAGTACGGCCCCGCCACGGTGCGCATCGAGCGCCCGACCGGCATCTTCTCGCGCTTCGTAGAGGGCGACGCCATCGACGTCTGGATGAGCCACGGCGACCGCCTCGCCGGGCTGCCCGAGGGGTTCGTCGCGCTCGGCACCTCGCCCGGCAGCCCGCTCTGCGCCGTCGCCCGCGAGCGCGACAAGCTCTACGGTCTCCAGTTCCACCCCGAGGTCGTCCATACCCCGCGCGGCAAGGAGATCCTCCAGGCGTTCCTCTTCGACGTCGCCGGCCTCTCCCCGACCTGGACGCCCGCGTCGTTCGTGGAGGAGGCGATCGCCGCGGTCCGCGAGAAGGCGGGCCCGCACGACCGCGTCATCCTCGGCCTCTCGGGCGGCGTCGACTCCTCGGTCGCCGCCGTCCTGTGCCAGCGCGCGCTCGGCGACCGGCTGACGTGCATCTTCGTCGACAACGGCCTCCTGCGCGAGGGCGAGGCCGAGACGGTCGAGCGCACGTTCCGCGACCACTTCCACATGAACCTCGACGCCGTCGACGCGTCGGCGCGGTTCCTCGAGGGGCTGCGCGGCGTCGTGGATCCCGAGCAGAAGCGCAAGGTGATCGGCCGCCTGTTCATCGAGGTGTTCGAGGAGGAGGCGAAGCGGGTCCAGGGCGCGAAGTGGCTCGTCCAGGGCACGCTCTACCCCGACGTCATCGAGAGCGTCTCGTTCAAGGGTCCGAGCGCCGTCATCAAGAGCCACCACAACGTCGGCGGCCTGCCCGAGCGGATGAACCTCGGCCTGATCGAGCCCCTGCGGGAGCTCTTCAAGGACGAGGTGCGGGCCGCCGGCGAGGCGCTCGGCATGCCGCGGGAGATCCTCTATCGCCAGCCGTTCCCCGGTCCCGGGCTCGCGGTGCGGTGCCTCGGCGAGGTGACGCCAGAGAAGCTCCGCGTGCTCCGGGCGGCCGACACGATCTTCGACCAGGAGATCCGCGCCGCCGGGCTGTACGAGTCGCTCTGGCAGAGCTTCTGCGTGCTCCTCCCGGTGCGCTCCGTCGGCGTGATGGGCGACGAGCGCACCTACGACGAGGCGATCGCTCTCCGCGCGGTGCACTCGACCGACGGCATGACCGCCGACTGGGCGCGGCTGCCCTACGACCTCATCGCCCGCGCGAGCTCGCGGATCATCAACGAGGTGCGCGGCGTGAACCGCGTGGTGCTCGACGTGTCCTCGAAGCCGCCCTCGACCATCGAGTGGGAGTGACGATGATCGGCGCGAGCGCGAAGACGATGACCGGCGCGAGCGCGAAGAGGACGCGCGCCGCAGCGGCGCTCCTGATGCTCGGGCTCTCGGCGTGCGTCCCGCGCGCGCCGGCGACGGTCTCGCTGCGGATGAAGGGGAACGTGCCCGACGCGTCGGTCACCATCGACGACCAGTACGTCGGCGCGCTCGCCTTCGTCGCCGCCCGCGGCGTCGCGCTGCCGCCCGGCACCCACCGCATCACGGTCGAGAAGGTCGGCTATTTCGCGTGGGACCGCCTGGTCGAGGCCAGGAGCGGCGACCCGCCGGTCCACCTGCAAGTGCAGATGACGCGCGTGCCGGAGTGACGATCTCGCCGGACCGAGCTCCTCCGGTCCTCACCGCTCGGCGCCGCCCTCCGCTGCTCCGCCGTCGCGCGACCGCAGAAGTCGAAATCATCCTCGATCGCTCTCCGTAATCCATGGTGATGGCGGCCCGCAGCAGCCATCGCGACCTCAACCCTCACCGTGGACGGGAGTATGCCGAAGCGGAGCAGTTCGAAGGCGTTGACCTGCGCGTCTGTCACCAAGAAACCAGCCCGGCGCGCCCGCCGGCGCTCCACGCTCGACGTGTGCGGCCCCGAGGGCCGTCGCCCGGGGGGCCGCCTGTTTCACGACCTGTGCGATCTCGCCGATCGCTTCCTGCAACGCCGCGGGGATCCGCGCGCGACCCAGCTCGGCACCGTGCTGTTCTATGTCGCGTTCCACAGCGCCCGGGCCGCCGAGGACGACGACTTCCGCCTCTCCCTCCGGACGTCGCTCGACATGCTCGTCGAGCTCGAGCCGATCGAGCGCTGGCTCCCGCCGCTCTCGCCACTCCCGCCGCTCGATCTGCCCGCGAGCCAGCCCGCGCCGCGCCCCTACCCCCTCTACGCCGGCGCGGACCTCCCGGCGGCGCGGGGCGCCGGATGACGCTGCCCTCGCCGCCCTTCTCTCCGGCACGCCCGTCGTTCGAGACGGTCTACGCGGTGGGCCTGCCGTTCCTCCACCACGCGCTCCGCTGGCTCGGCGTCGCGGCGAACGATCTGGACGACGTGCTCCAGGAGATCTTCCTCGCGGCCTACCGGGGCCTCGGCGCCTACGAGCCGTGGCGCTACCACGCGGCGCCTCGGGCCGACCTGTCCGCGGCAGGGCCCCCGCCCCTGCGGATCAAGCCCGAGGCGGCGCTGCACCGGTGGCTCTTCGGCATCGCGTGGCGGAAGACGAGCCACTACCACGCGCGCGCCCACCGGCGCCGCGAGATCCCGTCCGGGGCTGGCGGCGCCTGGCCCTTCGAGGGGCGCGACCCGGCGCCGACGCCGGAGCAATCGCTCGCGAGCGCGGACCGCGCCGACATCGTGACCGCGCTGCTCCTGAAGGTCGCGCCCGAGCGGCGCGTGATCCTCGTGATGTACGACGTCCTCGGCGTCCCGGTGGCCGACATCGCCCGCGAGCTCCAGCTCAAGGAGAACACGGTCCGCTCCCGCCTGCGCCTCGCCCGCGAGGACTTCCGCGCCGCGGTCGCGCGCCAGTCCCGCGAGCGCCGCAGCGCCCTGCGCGCCCTCCCTGCGCTGGAGCGCTCCCTCGAGGCCACCGCTGCGTCCCTGCTGCGCGCCGCGCGCGCGCTCCCGCCTCTGCGTCCGTCCGACGCCTCACGCGCGCTCTGGATCCGCCTCCAGGAGCGGATGCTCGAGCGAACGTTCGACGACAAAAGCGAAGCGAACGACCCCACTGGTAGCTTGACGCCCCCGTACGTTTGTGTAGTCTCCGCCGCCCTCGCAGAGAAAGTCCTACGATCATGGCCAATACCCCGAAGTGGAATGTCCGTCTGCGTCACGAATGGCTCGCCACCCCGCTCAAGAAGAAGCGCCTGAAGCGCTGCCAGAAGGCGCGGATCGGCCTGCTCGATGCGGAGCAGCGCAAGGCCGCCAAGCAGAAGCCCGCCCAGGCTGAGCAGCCCACGGGCTGACCCGCGGACCGCCGTGCGGCGATGGCCGGACCGGCCGCGCGAAGGCCTCGACGTCGCGTGCCGATCCAGGTCCGGCAAGGTCGGCGTCCTCGCGCGGCGCGATCCGTGGTAGCGTCGCCTCGCGGTGTTCGCCTGCGGTTCGGCGACGGATCGTCGGTCCCCGCCTCCAGCGCGGGCCGACCTGGATTCATGGGAGCGAGGCCCTGAGCGTGTCGGATTCGAGCTTTTCGCCCGGTCGCTCGGGCAGCCCTGCCGTACCCTCGTCCGGTCCTACGGGCGGCGCGCCCTCCAACGTGCCCGAGGAGGGCGACGGGCCGACCCGCGTCATGAGCGACACGGAGCGGCAAGCCGCTCTGGCCGCCGTGCGTGGAGCGCTGGCCCAGGCGTCGGCCACGGCCACGCCCATCGCGCCCGCCGCGTCCACGACCGCGGAGACGGTCCGCCCGCCTCCGCCCCCCGGCGCCGGGAGCACGGCGGCGCCCGACATGGCGCCCGAGACGGTCCGCCCGCCCGCGGTCCCCACCGGGCTCCGGGCCGCATCGCATTACGCGACGGCCGACACGGTCCGTCCACCCGCGCCTCCCCCGGGGAGCGCGCCGGGCGAGCGGCCCTCCGAGGCGGACCCGCTCGTCGGCACCACGGTGGCGGGCGCGTACCTCATCACCCGCCTCCTCGGAGAGGGCGGCATGGGCCGCGTCTACGAGACGCACCACACCCGCATCCCGGGCAAGCGGTTCGCGCTGAAGACGCTCCACCCCGAGCTCTCCCAGCAGCCCACCGTGCTCGCGCGGTTCCAGCGCGAGGCGGAGGCGGCGGCGTCGATCAAGAGCCCGCACGTCGTCGAGATCTACGACGTGAGCCGCCTGAACGACGGCCGCCCGTGCATCATCGCCGAGTACCTGGACGGCCAGGGGCTCGGCGAGCTCCTCGCGGCGTCCGGAGGACGGCTGCCGGTCGGCACGGCGGTGCGGATCGCGCGCGAGGTCTGCGACGGCATCGCGGCCGCGCACGCCGCCGGGATCGTGCACCGGGACATCAAGCCGGAGAACATCTTCCTCGCGGGCGACCCGGCGTGTCCGACGGTGAAGATCCTCGATTTCGGCATCTCGAAGACCTCGGAGCCGTCGGCGCTCACGAGGACGGGCATGGTCCTCGGAACGCCGGCCTACATGGCCCCGGAGCAGGCGAAGGGCGAGGAGATCGATCTCCGGGCCGACATCTACGCCGTCGGGGCCGTCCTCTACCACGCGCTCACCGGGCAGCGGCCGTTCGAGCGCAGCGACCCGACGGCGATGCTCCTCGCGGTCATGACGGAGGAGCCGCCGGCGCCGCGCTCGCTGAACCCGGAGATCCCGCCGGCGCTGGAGCTCGTCCTCCAGCGCGCCATGGCGAAGGACAGGGAGGGCCGCCACGCCTCGATGAGCGAGCTCGCCAGCGACCTCGCGCCGTACGAGGAGGCCGCCGCGCCCGGGCAGATGCCGTCGAGCACGCGCGCGCCGCTCGCGCGCTCCTCCGTCGTGCTCGGGCGGCCCTATGCGCTCTCGCAGGCCTTCGGCCTGCCCGCCTCGCCCGCGTCCGAGGCGTACCTGACGCGGCAGATGGTGTTCCTCTCGGCGAGCCTCGGCCTGGGATGGCTCGGCGCCGGCCTCGTCAGCAGCCTCGCCGGCCTCGCGCGCGCGGCGCGCGGCGATGCGGCGGCGCTGTCGGGCCAGGGCGCCGCGCTGCTCACGTTCGGGATCCTGTGCGCCGTGTTCGGCGTCGGGTTGCTCGGCGGCTTCTACGTCTTCCGCCACATCTGGCGCGACGACGTCCGGCTGAACGCGCTCGCGCCGCGGCTCACGACGCCCGTCGTGCTCGCCCTCGTCGCCTACGGCGCCGCGTCGCTGCTCGTGCGGCTGCTCGAGGCGGTGTTCCTGCGGCGGGCGGTCGGCATCGCCTGGCCGGTATGGGACGCGCTGCTCTTCCTGATCAGCGTGGGCGCCGCGCTCGCGGCCGCCGTGTTCCAGTGGCGGGAACATCGCCGATGAGCCCGCTGTGGCCGGGCCGCGCGACGCCGGCCATGGGCCGCGGCGCGCGCCTGTGTTAGGGGAGCGGACCATGCCAGCGCAGGCATCTGGAACGGGCGCCAGCCGGGCCAGCTCCCCCGACAGACCGGGCTCGCTCCCCGGGACAGGCAGCGCGCTCGCCACGAGCGTCACCGCAGCGGCCCCGCGCGCGTCCATGCTGGCGCAGGCGCCGGTCGCGGCGCGGTGGATGGTCATCGGCGCGGCCGCCGCCGCGGCCCTCATGGGCGCCGCCGCCCTGCTGCGCGACGACGCATCCCTCGACCGGCTCGAGGCGGCCGCGAGCGCCGAACGCGCGCCGCCGGAGGGCTCCGCGCCGCGGCGCCCGGTCGTCCCGCGCCCGAGCAACGCGGTCCCGGCCGACGAGCTCGCCGCGGCGAACGCGGGCGGCGTGCTCGCGCTGGAGGCGCTCGCCGCGCGTTACCCCAAGGACCCGACGATCTTCCGGGCCCTCATGCTGCGGCACGCGCTCCCGCCGCCCTACCACGCCGCCTCGCTCGCCGCGGCGAAGCGGCTCCTCGAGCTCGATCCGGGGGCGGCGGCCGACGACGACGTGAGGCGCGTCGTCTCGAGCGCCGCCGCGGGGCCGCCCGAGGCCGCGTCGGCCGCGCTCGACCTCATGGCGGGCTCCATGGGGAGCCAGGGGGCCGACCTCCTCTACGACCTCTCGGTGGGCAGCTCCGCGATGAAGGAGCGCGCCGCCCGGCGGCTCGCGGAGGCCGCGGTCCTGGAGCGGGCGACGCCCGCGCTGCGCATCGCGCACGAGCTGCGCGTCGCCCCTTCCTGCAAGGCGCGGCAGCCGCTGCTCGCGCGCGCGACGGCCGAAGGCGATCGGCGCGCGGTCGACGTCCTCGCGCCGCTCATCGCCGGCAAGGGCAAGGGATGCGGCTTCCTCGGGATGAGCCGCTGCGCGGCGCCGTGCGCCTCGATCGCGGGCGAGATCAAGGCGGCAATCCAGGCGATCGAGGCGCGCACCGGGCCGTCGCCCGGGGCGGCCCCGGCGCCCGAGGGTCGATGATCGCGCCCGCGAATCGACGACGTTGACCGAGGGTTGCGCGGGTGGGAGCCTTTGCCATATCAGGGCTCAACTCATGTCCGTTCCTGCTCAATCCTGGTCGCCTGATTCATGGCGTGAACGTCCCAACGCGGCGCCGCCGCCCTATGACGACGCCGAGGCCGTCGTCGCGGCCGTCGAGAAGCTCCGCGCGCTGCCGCCGCTCGTGACCTCGTGGGAGGTCGAGCGGCTCAAAGGCCATCTGGCCCAGGCGCAGCTCGGCCGGAGGTTCGTGCTGCAGGGCGGCGACTGCGCGGAGACGCTCGACGACTGCCGCCCGAACATCGTCACGAACAAGCTCAAGATTCTCCTCCAGATGTCGCTCGTGCTGGTGCACGGCGCCCGGCAGCCGGTGGTGCGCCTCGGGCGCTTTGCCGGCCAGTACGCCAAGCCGCGCTCGAGCCCGGTCGAGACGCGCGACGGCGTGAGCCTGCCCAGCTATTTCGGGGATCTCATCAACCGGGCTCCCTTCGAGGCCGCCGCCCGCCGCCCCGATCCGAACCTGATGGTGGCGGGCTACCAGCACGCGGCGCTCACCTTGAACTTCATCCGTTCGCTGTCGGAGGGCGGCTTCGCCGATCTGCACCACCCGGAATACTGGGACCTGAGCTTCCTCGAGCGGGCGGATCTGCCCGGCGAGCTGCGCGAGCGTTACCAGCGGATGACCGAGCAGGTCGGGGAGGCCCTCCGGTTCATGGAGGCGCTCGCCGAGGTCCCTGTCGGGGAGCTGTCGCGGGTCGAGTTCTTCACGAGCCACGAGGGGCTCAACCTGCATTACGAGTCCGCGCAGACCCGGAAGGTCGCGCGCCGCCCCGGCTACTACGACCTGACGACCCACCTTCCGTGGATCGGCGAGCGCACGCGGCAGCCCGACGGCGCGCACGTCGAGTTCTTCAGCGGGGTGCAGAACCCGCTCGGCATCAAGCTCGGCCCGAAGACGCTCCCCGGCGAGGTGATCCGCCTCCTCGACCGGCTGAACCCGGCGGACGAGCCGGGCAAGATCGTGCTCATCGTGCGCATGGGCGCCGGCCGCGTGCGCGACGGGCTCCCGCCGCTCATCGAGGCGGTGCGGGCGGCGGGGCGCAAGGTGCTCTGGATGTGCGACCCGATGCACGGCAACACCCAGACGACGTCCGGCGGGATCAAGACACGGAATTTCGAGGATATCCTCACCGAGATCGAGGCCAGCTTCGAGGTGCACGAGTCGCTCGGCTCGCACCTCGGCGGCGTCCATTTCGAGCTCACCGGCGAGGATGTCACCGAGTGCATCGGGGCCGGGCTCACCGAGTCCGATCTCGACCGCCGCTACGCGAGCCTGTGCGATCCGAGGCTCAACTACCGCCAGTCGCTCGAGATGGCCTTCCGCATCGCCCACCGCATGGCGGAGTCCTCCCGGCGTATCAAGGGCTGACCACCCGGGCGCCCATGCGGCGGCCCCCTTGAAGCCCGAGCCCTCGTGAGCGCGGACGGCACATCTCTCTCTCCCTGATGTCCTCTGTGCCCGCCGTGCCCTCTGTGGTTCCTGTTCTTTTTCTCTCATCGTCATCGCGCGTTTCCACGTCGTCATCGCGTCGTTCTCGCATCCTGTGAACCCACCTGACATTCCAGGCGCTCTCCCTCCCTCGCGATCCAGAAGCAGGAGACGCCCGGTGGCGATCCGTCGCGCCTGTCCCAAGGAATCTCCGCGGGGGGTAGTTCGCCATGCAGAGCATCTCGACACAACAGGGTGAGAGCCGGCACGAAGAGGGACAGGCCACGACGGAGGTCCCGCACGAGGGCCAGCAGCGCGCCGCCGCTGGCCCCACGCTGCTCGAGTCGTTCCTGCCGGAGGCCGATATCGTCGTGAACCAGGAGATCGTGGTGATGGCGCCTCCGGAGGTGACCTACGCCGCGCTGAGGAGGGTGGATTTCGCGAAGAGCCGCTCTCTGGTGCTGCGCGCGGTCCTCGCGCTCCGGGTGGCCGACGTGCGGCGCGCCCGGCGCCGGCTCGGCCTCGCGCCGCTGCCCGCGCCCGCGCGGGTCTCGCTCCAGAACGTCCAGGACTACGGCCAGATCAAGCTGGCCGAGAAGGAGGGCTCCGAGATCGCCGTCGGCGCGATCGCGCGGCCGATGAGCACGGAGAGCCTGTTCTCGGGGCGGACCGCCGCCGAGTTCAAGGCGTTCGACTGCCCCGGGCACATCAAGGGGGCCGCGAGCTTCGTCGTGACGCCCTACGGGCAGCGCCGCACGCTGCTCTCGTACGAGGCGCGGATCCGCGCGACCGACACGCGGACGCGGCGGCAGCTGTTCCTCTGGGACGCGCTGACGGCGCCCCTGATGCAGCTCGTCACGCGCCGGATGCTCCGCTACGTGGCGACCGTCGCCGAGCGCCAGTGCGCCGCGCACGCGCACTCGTATCGTCAGGCGACGTAGCGCCGCGCTCGCTGGGCGTGGCTCCCGGACGGCGCGAGCGGCGCGCGCAGCGCGTCGCTCGCGCGGCTCGCGCGGACCGAGGACGGCGCGCTCAGCGCGGTCATGCCCGTCACGGCCGGTCGAGGGTGACGACGGGCGACGTCCACGTGTCCCAGTGCGCCTCGTTGCCCGGGTCGCCGAGCGCCCTGAGCGCGCGCAGCTTGATCAGGTAACCGCCGTCCGGCACGACGACGGACCGACCGTCGTGCCTCGTCGTGCCCTTCCAAGCGTACCGCGTGACCGCCGTCGTCGAGGAGCTCTGGCCGACATGGGAGAGCTCCAGCGCGCGCCCCCACGGCTTGCCCGTGGCGGCCTCGACCACGTCCAGGGTCAGGCGCTCCGCGCCGTGGTCGAAGTGGACCATCACCAGCGGGACGTCGCCCGACTCCAGCGTGTAGGTCGCGCCGCCCGGCTGGGGGGTCACGCGCGTGCCGTTCACCTTGCCGAGCCACGGCGCCCCGTGCCCCGACGGCTTGAGGACGGGCACGCGCTGGTAGTCGCCCTTGAAGCCCGCGTACGGCACCCGCAGCGCGCCGTCCGCCGCGCCGCCGCGCGGCGTGAACACCAGGTAGCCGCCGAAGAGGCCGCCGTCCGCGAGCGCGTCGCTCGCCCGGATGGTGACCGAGACGGTCGCGCTCCCGAGGGAGGGCACGGTGACGCTCGGGGCGCTGAAGTCCACGCGCGCGGCGCCGGTCGTCCCGCTCCTCGGCGCCCAGTGGTCGTCGCCCGTCGCGCACGCCGCGGGCGCGTGCGACAGGTCGTAGGTGACGTCGTGCGCGCCCACGTTCTCGAGCGTCAGCGTGCGCGCGGCGGGTCCTCCCTCGCTCTCGCCGAGCGCGAGCTTGCCGGGGCTGATCAGCGTGGTCGCGCGGATCGACCGGTCGACGCGGATCATCCCGGCCCCCTGCCGGTGCGCGCTCTCCGGCAACCCGGCGCCCGGATCGCCGCCCCACGGCGCCGGGATCGCGCTGTTCTGCAGCACGTCGCGCACGCGCGCCGGGGAGAGCTCCGGGCGCGCGCCGAGCAGGAGCGCGACGGCGCCCGCCACGTGGGGCGCCGCCATCGACGTGCCGCTCAGCGAGTCGTACGCGCCCTGCTCGACGGGGATCGTCGAGTAGATCGAGCCGCCGGGCGCGGCGAGGTCCGGCTTGAACGAGAGCGCCGCGCTCAGGCCGTACGAGCTGAAGCCCGAGATCTGGCCCGCGGTGCCGTTCTGCGCGGCCACGGCCCGGTCGGTCCAGGTGTGGGTCACGGCGCCCGCGTCGAGGCGCGCGTTGAGGAGCTCGCCGTCCGCCTGCGCGATCCCCACGACCGGGATGGTGATCCGGTCGCGCCCCACCACCGAGGGGGTCATCGTCCCGGCGCGATCGTTGTAGATCACGACGCCGACCGCGCCCGCGGCCTGCGCGCGCGCGGCCTTCTCGGGGAACTGGCAGCCGCCGCGCCGGATGAGCGCGATCTTGCCCGCGAGGCTGCCCGCCGGGAGCTGGGCGCAGCCGTCGCGCGCGCTGGTCGGCGTCCCGGTGCGCGCCAGGGGGGCGCTCCCCGAGAGCGGCGCGGGCGGGCTGCCGACCGCGCGGGTATAGCCGATCGCCACGTCGCCCGGCGCCGCGGTGAACGACAGGCGGGTGACGCGCGCGCTGTCGATCGACGCGGTGCCGATGACCGCCTCGCCCACGCCGGGCGCGCCCGCGGCCCAGAGCCCCTTCTCGCCGCTGTTGCCGATCGAGGCGACGACCACGACGCCCCGCGCCACGAGCGCGCTCGCGGCGGCCGCGGTCGGGTAGTCCGGCCACTGGAACGGCGTGCCGATGCTGATGTTGACGACGTCCATGCCGTCGTCGGCCGCGCGCTCCATGGCCTTGAGGATGATGTCGGAGCGCGAGCCGCCGCGGCAGCCGAACACGCGGTAGGCGCCGAAGGTCACGTCGGGCGCCACGCCCTGCACGATCCCGTTCGCCCCGATGATGCCGGCGACGTGCGTGCCGTGGCCCAGACAATCGTCGGGGTCGTCGTCAGGGGCGGGCTGCCGGTTCGCGTCGCCGGAGGCGAAGTCGTCGCCGACGAAGTCGTGGCCGAACGCCACGCGGCATCCCGGGCCGAAGCAGCCGCCGAGATCGGGGTGATGGTAGTCGACGCCGCTGTCGATCACGCCGACGCGGATGTCGTCGCCGCTCACGCCGAGGTCCCGGCGCACGACGTCCGCGCCCGACATCTCGCCTGCGACGGCGAGGTCCGGCTCGATCGCCGACGCGGCGCGGACGACGTCGAGGTCGACCTGCACGACCGGATAGACCGCCTTGACCCCGGGCATGTCGGCGAGCGCCTCGGCGCCCTCGCGCGCGACGCGGACGGAGAGTCCATTCCAGAGACGATCGAACGAGAACCGTTGTTTGTACCGGAGCCCTCGCTCCGCGGCCGTCCGCCGGAACCGCTCGCGCTCCTCGTCGGAGAGGCCCTTGACGCGCGCGCGCCCGCCGCCGCTCACGGCCGGCGCGCCCTCGAACTCCACGAACCAGAGCTCCGTCGGCTCATCCGGCGCGAACGTCGCCTCGCCGGGCGCCGGGCCGCCCGGAGGCGCGGTGTCCTGGCCCGATTCCTTGTCTCCAGGCTCTCCGCTGCACCCCGGAACAGCGATGTAGAGAGAGGCCAGGCAAAACCAGCGCACACGATGTCTCATGAAGCCCTTTCCGCGCGTGCCGACCATCGATTCAGCTATGTTCGATGTCGCGAATCGGTCAAGCCCGAGCGGGCGACTACAGCGCGAGCGGCGAGCCCGGACCGGTCATCGCCGTAGACCCTGGAAGAGTGCCTGTCTCTCGGCGGCCCTCCGTTCGGGTCGACAGCCATGAAGTCCGCGGTTCAGGCCTCATGTCAGGTGCGCGGGGGTGCGCCGACCTGACGCCGATTCCGCGGTCCAGCGCGCCTTGAGGGCAGTCCTGGAGATGGGTTGTTCTTCGCGATGTCGTCGCTGTCCTGTCAGGCCGCTGTCAGGCCGCGCCGCCCGGCGCGCGAGGGCTGCCCGCGGGCTCCCGGCGCTCGGCGCACGCCGTCCGATGACGGGTGGCCCCGGGGCGTTGCCGGTCCCCGTGCGCTCGATTAGCGTGGCGCGGCTCTCCGGCGCGGGCGGCGCCGGGGCGGATGTGGGATGTGAGATGACGGTCCTGGAACACGCCTTGTTCTCGCTGCACCATCGCCTGGTCCACGTGCCCCGCGTGGGCCGCGTCGCGCGGGCGCTGGCCGCGCAGGTGGGCCACGCGGCGTCGCTGCTCGACGTGGGCGCGGGCGACGGCACCGTCGCGCTCGAGGTCGCGCGGCGCGTGGGCGCGCCGCGCGTCGTCGGCGTGGACGTGAAGGCGCGGCCCGGGGCGGCGCTGCCGGTCGTCGCGTACGACGGCGAGCGCCTCCCCTTCCCCGACGCGGAGTTCGAGGCCGTGCTCCTCTCCGACGTGCTGCACCACTGCGCGCGCCCCGGCGCGCTGCTCGCGGAGGCCCTCCGGGTCGCGTCGCGCGTCGTCGCGCTCAAGGATCACTTCCGCTTCGGCCCGGTCTCGGAGAAGATCCTGCTCTGGATGGATCTGGTCGGGAACGCCGCGCCGGGCGTCGAGGTGCGGGGGACCTACTTCACCCCGGGCGAGCTCGTCGACCTCGTCCGCGGCGCGGGCGGGCGCATCACCGGCCTCGAGTGGCCGCTGCGCATCCACGATCTGCCGTTCCGCCTCGTCACCCAGGATCGCCTGCAGTTCGCGGCGCGGATCGAGCGCGCGGCCGCGCAGGCCTCGGGGGGCGCGCGATGACGGAGCTCCGATCGTTCGTCGTCGGCGGCGCCGGGTTCATCGGCAGCCACCTCACGGATCGGCTGGTCGAGCGCGGCCCCGTGACGCTGTACGACAACCTCTCGGTCGGGCGCCGCGCGTTCGTTGCGCCGCACCTCGCCTCCGGGCGCGCGACGCTCATCGAGGCGGACGCCCTCGATCTGGAGCGGCTCACCGGGGCCATGGCGGGCCACGACCTCGTCGTGCACCTCGCGGCGAACCCCGAGGCCCGCTGGGGGCTCGCGCGGACGCGGCTCGACCTCGATCAGGGCACGATCGCCACGTACAACGTGCTCGAGGCGACGCGGCGCGCGGGCGTCGGCCGGCTCATCTTCTCGTCCTCCGGGACGGTCTACGGCGACACGGCGCGCCCCTGCGCCGAGGGCGACCTCGGCGCCCTGCCCATCTCGCTCTACGGCGCCAGCAAGCTCGCGGGCGAGGCGCTCATCAGCGCCTATGTCGAGTGCTTCGGCCTCACGGCGTGGATCTACCGCTTCGGCAACGTCGTCGGCCCGCGCGGGACGCACGGCGCGGCGCTCGACTTCCTCAAGAAGCTGCGCGATCGGCGGACGGAGCTCGAGGTGCTCGGCGACGGGCGCCAGTCCAAGCCGTACCTCGATGTCCGGGACTGCGCGGAGGGGATGCTGTTCGGCTTCGACCGGGCCCGAGAGCGGCTGAACATCTACAACCTCGCGCCCGAGGACGCGACGAGCGTCTCCCGCATCGCGGAGCTGTGCGTGGCGGCGTCGCCCTACCCGGACGCGGTGATCCGGTATCAGGGCGGCGAGCGCGGCTGGCCCGGCGACGTGCCGCGATCGCGCATGGATCCGAGCAAGCTGGCCGCGCTCGGCTTTCGCGTGCGCCACACGAGCGACGAGGCGGTGCGCATGGCGGTCGAGGCGCTGGCGAGCGAGGTGTTCGGGGGCGAGCCGGCGGCGTGAGGCGCGCTGCGCGCCGTCACGGGTCGTCGGCGATGGTAGGCTCGGCCGCATGGCAGAGCTCACTCTCTACATCGGAAACAGGTCCTATTCGTCGTGGTCGCTCCGGCCCTGGCTTCTCCTGAAGCACGCCGGTGTCGCGTTCGACGAGGTGATGATCCCGCTCCGGGGGCCGGGCCAACGCACGACGGAGATCCAGCGCCACTCCCCCTCTGGCAAGGTGCCTGCCCTGAAGCACGGCGCGCTCACCGTATGGGAGTCGCTCGCGATCGCCGAGTACGTGGCGGAGCTCTTCCCCGAGGCGAAGCTCTGGCCGGACGCGCGCGAAGCGCGCGCCGTCGCGCGGGCGGTGAGCGCCGAGATGGCGAGCAGCTTCACGGCGCTCCGCACCGCGCTGCCGATGAACGTGCGGCGGAAGATCCAGGGCGTGGCGATCACGGAGGCGGCGTCGCAGGACATCGCGCGCGTCCAGTCGATCTGGGGCGATTGCCGCGCGCGCTTCGGCCAGGAAGGCGAGTTCCTGTTCGGGCGCTTCAGCGCGGCGGACGCGATGTACGCGCCGGTCGCGACGCGGTTCGACACGTACGGGGTCGAGCTCGACGCTGTATCGCGGCGCTACGTCGAGTCGATCCTGAGGCTCCCCGCGATGCAGCAGTGGATCGCGAAGGCCAGGGAGGAGCCGCACTTCATCGAGGAGTACGAGGCAATCGGCGTCGTCGGCAAGTAGGGGAGCTCGCCGTCCGGCCGCGCCCGACGCGCCGCGATCCCGCCCCGCGCCGCGCGCGCCGCGAACCTCGTCGCCGCGCGAAGCAGCGGCTGCGGCCGACGACGAGAAGCGCTACTAGTGCCGGACATGCCGCACGAACTCGACCTCATCTTCACGCTCACGGGCGGGCTCACGGCGGCCCTCGCGCTCGGCTTCATCACCCAGCGCCTGAGGCTGTCCCCGATCATCGGGTACCTGCTGGCCGGGATCCTCGTCGGCCCGTTCACGCCAGGCTTCGTGGCCCACAAGGCGATCGCGGACCAGTTCGCGGAGATCGGGGTCATCCTGCTGATGTTCGGGGTCGGCCTGCAGTTTCACGTTCGCGAGCTCCTCGCCGTGCGGAAGGTCGCGGTTCCCGGCGCGCTCCTGCAGATCACCGTCGCGACGGCGCTCGGGGCCCTGGTCGGCCACGCCGCGGGCTGGTCGTGGGCCGCGTCGGTCGTCTTCGGCATCGCGATCTCGGTGGCGAGCACCGTCGTGCTCACGCGGGTCCTGAGCGACAGCCACGTCCTGCACACCCCCGCCGGCCACCTCGCCGTGGGCTGGCTCGTGCTCGAGGACGTCTTCACCGTGCTCGTGCTGGTGCTGCTCCCCGGCCTGGTCGGCGGCGCCTCCGGCGGCGGCGCGGGCATCGCGATGTCCGTGGGGCTCGCGGTCCTGAAGCTCGCCGGGCTCGTCGCCTTCACCTTCATCGTCGGGCAGCGCGCCATCCCCGTGCTGCTCGGCTACGTGGCGAGGACCGGCTCGCGGGAGCTCTTCACGCTGACGGTGCTGGTCGTCGCGCTCGGCGTCGCGGTCGGCTCGGCGATGCTCTTCGGCTCGTCGATGGCGCTGGGCGCGTTCCTCGGCGGCCTCGTCGTCGGCCAGTCCGACTTCAGCTCGCGCGCCGCCTCGGAGGCGCTCCCGATGCGCGACGCGTTCGCGGTGCTGTTCTTCGTCTCGGTGGGCATGCTCCTCGACCCCTCGCAGCTCGCCGCGAGCTGGCCCGTGGCCGCGGCGACGCTCGCCGTCGTGCTGCTCGGCAAGCCGCTCGCCGCGCTCATCGTGGTGGTGCTGCTCCGCCGCCCGATGAAGACCGCCTTCGCCGTGGCCCTCTCGCTCGCGCAGATCGGCGAGTTCTCGTTCATCCTCGCGACGCTCGGCCGGCAGCTCGGCGTCATGCCGGACGAGGCCACGCAGGTGCTCGTCGTCGCCTCGATCGTGTCGATCACGTTGAACCCGCTGCTCTTCAGCGCCCGCGACCGCCTCGCGCGGTGGACGTCGGCCTTCTTCCTGCGCCGCCAGGCAGCCGCGGCCGCCGCCGGGGGCGCCGCCGGCGAGGAGGCGGCGGCGGTGGATGAGCTCGCGCACCGCACCATCGTCGTGGGCTACGGCCCTGTCGGCAGGACGCTGACGCGGCTGCTCCGGGAGAACGGCATCGAGCCGACCGTGGTCGAGCTGAACCTCGACACGGTGAAGACGCTCCAGGCGCAGGGCATCTGCGCGATCTACGGCGACGCCACGCAGCGGGAGATCCTCGAGCGCGCGGGGATCGGCAAGGCGGACAGCCTGCTGTTCACGTCGGCGGGCGCGCCCGGCGACGGGGTGATCGAGCAGGCGAAGGGCATCAACCCGAGCCTGTTCGTCCTCGCGCGCGCCTTCTACCTGCGCGAGGTGGCGCCGCTGAAGAAGGCCGGCGCCGACGTCGTGGTGACGGGCGAGGCGGAGGTCGCGTTCTCGATGACCGAGCGCCTGCTCGTGCGGCTCGGCGCGACGGCCGAGCAGATCGAGCGCGAGCGCGAGCGCGTCCGGAGCGAGCTCTTCGGCCAGCCGGCGCAGGCCGGCTGAGCCGGGTCAGCGCGCCTTGCCGAGCCAGCTCACGCCGCCCACGACCAGCGCGAGCCCGAGGACCTGCTGCCACGTGAACGGCTCGCCCAGGATGACCCAGGAGAACGCGATCGTGAGCACCGGGCCGAGCGTCGAGAACGTCGCGGCGCGGCCCGCGCCGAGCCGCCGGATCGCGGCCGCGAGCAGCACGATCGGCAGCACCGTGCTGATCGTCGCCATCGCCGCCGCATACCCCCACACCGAGGCCGGGAGCTCGGCGAGCCTGGCGGGGCTCCCGGTCGCCGCGTAGTGCGCGAGCACCATCAGGCACGAGGCGGCCCCGCAGTACGCCGCGAGGCGCGTCGAGCCGACCCTGGAGGCGAGCTTGCCGACGCCGATGTAATAAAGCGCGTACGTCACCGAGCTCGCGAACACCCACGCTCCCCCGACGGCGACGGCCCGCGCGTCCCCGGATTGCTCGAGATCGTGCCAGACGGCCGCCGCGAGGCCGAGATAGCAGACGGCGAGCGCCCCCCAGGCCTTCCCGCGCACCGGCTGCTTCAGCCACACCGCGCCGATCAGGAGGACGAGCGTCGGATACACGAACAGGATCAGGCGCTCGAGGCCGGTGCTGATGTACGTCAGCCCGATGAAGTCGAAGAGGCTGGACAGGTAGTATCCGAGGAACCCGACGACGAGCACGCCGCCCCAGAGCCGGGGCGTCATGGGCTCGGCGGTCGCGTCGCGCTCGCGGCGGGCGAGCCACAGGAAGAACGGCAGCGCGATGCCCATCCGCAGCGCGAGCAGCGACACCGCGTCGATGGGGTGCGCGGCGTACGCGAGCTTCACGAAGATGGCCTTCAGCGCGAACGTCGCCGCGGAGAGGACGGCGAACGTCCGGCCGTCGTCGAGGAGGCCAGTCCGGTGCTCGTCGCTGAAGGCGTGTACGCGCTCGCCGATCGACATGGGTTCCGCTTCTCTCTCTTTCACGGGCTTCAAAGGTCCACGCGGCTCACGACGGCGGCTCACGAAGATCAAGCGATGCAGACCGGACATCGCCCTCGCCGCCGTCACCGTCCTTGCCGGCCGGCGCTCGCCCGGCGTGAGGCGCGACGGCATTGCGCGTGGAACCACGCGTTTGCCATCGCACAGGGGGTCGAGCGTGGGAGCCCCATCTCAGGTAGAGGACGATCACCCGCTTGACCAGACGTCCAGGCGTCCGCGCGGGTCGGATCGCGTCGGATCGGGCCGCGCTCCGCCGGGGCGTTGGGCTAAGCTCCCGGGTCTCATGACGTCTCCCGCTGGCCCAGGCACCGCCGCGCGCGGCCCGGCGGCGCTCGCCCCCTCCGGCGGCCCCCGCCCGGCGCGGCGGCGCGCGCCGATCGCGGCGGAGCCCTCCGGCGTCCACCAGCTCGGCGGCTCTTTCCTCCAGATCGCCGCCACGGTGGGCGGCATGGCGGTGCTCGCGGGGCAGATCGCGGCGCGCGTGGCCACGCTCCGCGTCGACGGCGCCGAGTTCATGCGCAACCTCTACAAGATGGGCGTCAAGTCGATGCCCATCGTCGTGGTGACCGCCCTCTTCACCGGCGCGATCATGGTCATCCAGGCGGCGCCGCTGGTCGAGCGGTTCGGCGCGCACGGCCTGCTCGGCTGGGGCGCCGGCTTCGGCACGCTCCGCGAGATCGCCCCGCTGCTCACGGCGCTCATGATCAACGGCCGCGTCGGCGCCAACAACACCGCCGAGCTCGGCACCATGGTCGTCACCGAGCAGATCGACGCCCTCCGCGTCCTCGCGATCGACCCGGTGAGCTTCCTCATCGCCCCGCGCTTCCTCGCGATGGTCCTCACGCTGCTCCTCTCGGTGATCTTCGCCGACGCGCTCGCGCTCATCGGCGCCGCGCTCACCGGCGACCTCCTGCTCGGCGTCGCGCCGGCCGTCTTCTACAACGGCCTCACGAGCGGCCTGCTCGGCATCGGCGACGTCATGAGCGGCCTCGTCAAGAGCGTGGTCTTCGGCGTCGTGCTCGCGCTCTCGAGCTGCCAGTACGGCCTCGGCGTGACCGGCGGCGCCCCCGGCGTCGGCCGCGCCGTCAACGCGACCGTGGTCGCCTCGGCCGCCGGCATCTTCATCCTCGATTACTTCGTCTCGTTCACGCTCGACTGATCGACGGCGCCGCGCATGGACCACTCCGACCAGAGCTTCCGGGATCGCGCGAGCGCGGGCCCCCCCTCGAGCGAGCTCCGGGACGTCGCGCCGGAGCTGTCCGGGGTCGCCGCGCTCGGCGGCGCCGCGCTGTCGCTCTTCCGGTCCGCCGGCGAGCTCTACTCCGTATTCGTAAGGACGCTTTACTACTGCGTGAAGGGCCGCCGCGAGCCGGGCGCGGTGCTCCTGCAGATGTACGAGATCGGCAACAGATCGCTCTTCTTCCTGACGGTCGTGATGGGCTTCATCGGGATGATCATGGTCTTCCAGGCCGGCCAGCAGGCGAAGCGGGTCATCCCGGATCTGACCATGCTCGGCGCGACCTACCTCGAGCTGCTCGTGCGCGATCTCGCCGCCTCCATCGGCGCGCTGATGCTGGCCACGCGGGTCGGCGCGGGCATCGCCGCCGAGATCGGCTCGATGGTCGTCACCGAGCAGGTCGACGCGCTCCGCATGTGCGCGGCCGATCCGATCGACTACCTGCTCAAGCCGCGGTTCATCGCCAGCCTGCTCATGACCACGTGCCTGCTCGTCTGGAGCGCCGCCGTCGCCTTCACCACGGGGATGATCACCGCGTACAGCATGTTCGACGTGAGCCCCGAGACGTTCATGAACGTGAGCCTCGTCGACGCGGGCGACCTCGCGACCGGCCTCGCGAAGTGCCTGGCCTACGGCGCCGCGATCCCTGTCGTCTCCGGGCACTCCGGCCTGTCGACGTTCGGCGGCAGCGAGGGCGTCGGCTGGGCGACGACGCGGGCGGTCGTGAACTCCTCGCTCGCGGTCATCGTGCTGAACATGCTGATCTCGGCGGCCTCTTTCCTGATCTTCCGCTAGCCGCGCGCCGGCCCCTCACCGCGATCGACGCCTCACTCGATCGGCCCCTCGGCGCTCCCGGTGATGAACTGCCGCACGACCGGGTCCGGCGAGCCCTGGAACGCGCCGCGATCGCCGAGCAGCCGGACGAGCCCCTGATAGAGCATGACGATGCGATCGGCGATCGTGAAGATGCTGACGAGGTCGTGGCTCACGACGATGCTGGTCACGCCGAGCGTGTCGCTGAGCTCGCGGATCAGCTTGTCGACGCGGCGCGCGCTCACCGGGTCGAGGCTCGTGGTCGGCTCGTCGAAGAGCACGTAGCGCGGGTCGAGCGTGAGCGCGCGGGCGATGGCGACGCGCTTGCGCATGCCGTCGCCGAGCTCCGGCGGGAAGCGGTCGCCGAACTCGCGCATGTGCACCTGCTCGAGCCGCCGCCGCGCCTCCGCGAGCGCCTCCTTCGGCTTGAGCCCCTTGTGCTTGCGGAGCGGGAGCGCGACGTTCTCGGCGCACGTCATCGAGTCGAACAGCGTCGAGTGCTGGAAGACCATCGCGCACTTCATCCGCACCGGGTACATCCGCGCCTCGTCGAAGCGGCTGACGTCCTCGCCGTCCAGCCAGATCTCCCCCCCGTCCGGGTAGAGCAGCCCCACGAGGTGCTTGATGAGCACGCTCTTCCCGACGCCCGACTGCCCGATGATGAAGAACACCTCACCGTCGGCGACGTCGAACGAGACGTCCTTCAGGACCTCTTTGGCTCCAAAGGATTTTCTGACATTCCGGAACGAAATCATCGCGGTTTTCGAGGCAAGAACGGTTGCGTCAGGGCAAGTGAGGTCATGGCAGCGGTAAGGCAACGCATGACAGCGGTGAGGCGGCGCGATGCAGCGACAGGGCAGCGCGAAGCGTCACGGCGCTGACGTGGGATACTGCGCTGCGACAGGCGGATCCTGGCCCATTTCCCTCACCTCCCCGCCGCAAGATAGGAGAAGATGACAGGCCCATGGCAAGCCCGCGGTCGATCGAGGTCAAAGTCGGGATCCTCATCCTTACGGCGATCGGGCTCCTCGCCACCTTCATCCTCGTGATGGGCGGGGTCAACTTCCAGCCGAAGTACTCCATCTACGTCGACTTCGACAACCCGGGCGGCCTCCAGACCGGGGCGCCGGTGAAGATCGCCGGCGTGGAGGTCGGCAAGCTCAGCGAGATCCACTTCCGCGGCGGCCAGCCCGGCAAGGACGGCCGGCGCGAGCCGCTCGTGCGGATCCAGGTGCGCGTCGAGGAGCGCTATCAGCAGAGCATCCACGACAACGCCACCTTCTACGTCACGACGCAGGGCGTGCTCGGCGAGCAGTTCCTCGCGATCGAGCCCGGCTCGCACGACCGGCCGGTGCTCGCCGAGAACGCGGTCGTCCGCGGGCTCGATCCGCCGCGCCTCGACATGCTCCTGGCCGAGGGATACGAGCTCCTGCACGCGACCGTCTCGGCGATGCGCGAGCACCGCGAGGAGGTCGGCGAGGCGTTCGACGGGCTCCGGAAGACGCTGAAGGGCACCGGCGACTTCATGCACCGGAACCAGGACCGGCTCGACCGCATCGCCGAGAACGTCGAGCAGATCAGCCTCGACGGCACCGAGCTCGTGAAGGACGCCCGGCAGAAGTACGTGAACAACCCGCAGATCGACCGGATCCTCGCGAACGCCGATCAGGTGAGCGGCACGGCCGCGCGCGATCTGCCGCCGCTCATGGCGGACGCGCGCGAGACGCTGGCGAACGCGCGCCGGCTCTCGGCCACCGTGGGCAGCGAGGCGGAGCAGGCCAAGATCAAGAAGACGCTCGACGACATCGCCGAGATCGCGGGACGCGCGAGGTCGGCGACCGCCGACGCCCAGGAGGTCCTCGCCCACGTCAAGCGCGGCAAGGGGACGGTAGGCGCGCTCGTGATGGACGAGCAGCTCTTCGATGACCTCCAGGAGCTCGCGCGCGACCTCAAGCACAACCCCTGGAAGTTCTTCTGGCGCGAGTGAGCGCCGCCGCGCGCCGACGTCGTCGACGCCGGCGCGCGCGGGCGCGCGCCGGCCGCGGACGCGAAGGACGGGCGCCGGCCGGCCCGGGCGGTCAGGCCAGCTTGACGAGCGGCGCGCCCTCGGTGACCGAGGCCCCCTCGGTGACGAGGATCTCCTCCACCGTGCCCTCGTCTTCCGCCTCGACGGGCATCTCCATCTTCATGGACTCGAGGATGACGACGACGGTCCCCTCTTCGACCTTGTCGCCCGGCTTGACCTCGATCTTCCAGACCGTACCGGTGATGTGCGCCTTGATGACCTTTGCCATGGGCGCGCGAAGCTACCGGAGAGCCGTCGAGAATCCAACGGGACCGTACCCAGGACGCGCGCGGCGGCGCCGCATCGGGTGCTCCCCGTCCGAGCATGCCCCGGGCACCCTCCCCGACGGCACAGGTCGCCCGGCGTATCCGCGGCGCGGTCCTCGGCGCGGTAGGCGGGTATACGCGGAGGGCAACGGTGGTAACGGACGCTCACGGACGGCAGCGGACGTGGAAGGGACGGAGCGCTGCGATTTCCGCTGGTACCTACCGTGCACCACGGCGATAATCTGCCTGCCGGCTCCGCGGTTCCTCGGCGTGACGAGGGTCGCGGTTGTCGTGAATAATTGCGTGAAAGCCGCTCTGCGGGTCACAATCTCCCTGCTTGGTGGCCCCGCCCAGGGCGACCTGCAGGGTCTCCGCAACGCCCCCCGGTAGCCAAACCGCACGCGCTCGATCGAAGGAGCCACGAGGTCATGTCGGAACAGAAGGAAAGCTCGGTCCTGTTCTCGCTCAAGGAGCTGATGAACCTCGAGGAGGATCGCATCAAGACCGAAGAGGCCCAGAAGGCCGCCGCCGCCGCCGCCGCCGAGAAGGCCCGGGTCGAGGCGGAGCGCGCCGCGCGCGAGGCCGAGGAGCTGCGCATCCGCACCGAGGAGGAGCGCCGCCGCAACGAGGAGCGCCGCGCCCGCGAGGAGGCCGCGCGCCTCGAGGCGATCCGTCAGGCCGAGATCGAGAAGGCGCGCGTCGAGGCCGAGCAGAAGGCGCGGCTCGAGGCGATGGCCGCGCAGCAGCACCACGAGCGCTCGCTCGCGGCGCTGCAGCAGGACGAGTCGAAGAAGAAGCTGCGCAAGCTCCTCATCGGCGGCGCCGTCGCCAGCGTGCTGGTGATCGGCGGCGTCACGATCGCGGCCGTCAAGTCGGCCCAGGAGAACGAGGCGCGCATCGCGGCCGAGGCCGCGAGGGCGCGCGAGCTCGAGGAGGCGAACAAGCGCCTCGAGGCGCAGTTCAAGGAGTCCGAGGGCAAGATGGCCGGGCTGCGCGATCAGCTCGCGACCGCCAAGGACGAGGCGACGCGCCTCTCGCTCCAGAAGCAGCTCGAGCAGGAGCAGCAGAAGCAGGAGCAGCTCCGTCGCGGCGGCGGCGGCCGCCCGGCCGCCGGCGGCGCCCCGGCGAGCGGCGGTGGCACCAAGGCTCCCTGCAACTGCGCCCCTGGCGATCCGCTCTGTAGCTGCCTCTGATCGGGACAGGTTCACCGCATGCCCAACTCCGTGAGGCAGAGGACGAGCCTCGGCGGCAGCTCGCTCGACGAGGCGCGCCGCAGGCTCGTCTTCCCGCTCGACTACCCGAGCCTGGACGAGGCCAGGGCGGCCGCGGCCCGCGTCGCGCCGTCGATCGGCGTGCTCAAGGTCGGACTGGAGCTGTTCGTCCGCGAGGGGCCGCACGCGGTCGAGATCGGCAGGGAGCTCGGGCTCGACGTCTTCCTCGATCTGAAGCTGCACGACATCCCCGCGACGGTGGCCGGCGCGGTGGCGAGCGCCGCCGCGCTCGGCGTCCGCTACCTGACGGTGCACGCGGCCGGCGGCGCCGAGATGCTGAGGCGCGCGGCCCAGGAGGCGGCGCGCTCCCGGGATCTGATCCTGCTCGCCGTCACCATGCTCACGTCGCTCGACGAGGCCGATCTCGCCGCGCAGGGCATCCAGGGGAGCGCGTCGGAGCACGTGGTCCGGGTGGCGCGGCTCGCGCGCGCCGCCGGCATCCATGGGTTCGTCGCCTCGCCGCAGGAGGTGCCGGCGCTGCGGCAGGCGCTCGGGCCGGGCGAGCTCCTCGTGACGCCGGGCATCCGCCTCGGTCCGGGGCCGGACGGCGCCCGCGCCGACGATCAGAAGCGCATCGCCACGCCGTCGGCCGCGATCTCGGCCGGCGCCGATCTCCTGGTGGTCGGCCGGCCGATCCGCGACGCGGTCGACCCGCTCGCCGCGGCCCGGTCGATCGTGCAGGAAATCGCCCACACGCTTCACCCCCCGCGCTGACGTGAGCCGACTCGTCTACGGTCTTCAGCCGGTCCGAGAGGCGATCCGCGCGCACGGCGCGGGCGTCGGCTGGGTCCTCGTCCAGCGCGACGGCGGCCCGAAGCTGGACGCGCTCGCGCGCCTCGCGGAGGGCCAGGGCATCCCGACCGAGCGCGCGCCCCGCGGCGAACTCGACCGCCGCAGCGCCGGCGGCCGTCACCAGGGGGCGGTCGCGTCGGCGCCGGAGCTCCAGATCGTCGGGGTCGACGCGATCCCGGTCGTCGAGGAGGGCCAGCCCGGCGGCGGCACGATCACGGTGGCGCTCGACGGCGTGATGGACCCGCAGAACTTCGGCGCGGTGATCCGCAGCGCCGTCGCGCTCGGCGCCCGGGCGATCCTGTGGCCCGAGCACAGCTCGGCGCCGCTCACCCCGGCGACGTTCCGGGCCTCGGCGGGCGCCATCGAGCACGCGCGGCTCTGCCGGGTGCGCTCCCTGCCCGACGCCCTGGAGGCGCTCGCCGCGCGCGGCGTCGCCGCGATCGCGCTCGACGCGCAGGGCTCGGTGGAGCTCGGCGAGCTGCCCCTGACCGGCCCTGTCGCGATCGTCATCGGCGCCGAGGACAAGGGCACGCGGCGCTCGGTCCGCCGCGTCTGCCAGCACGTGGCCCGGCTCCCCATGACCGGCCCCATCTCCTCGCTGAACGCCTCGGTCGCCGGGGCGATCGCGCTCTACGAGGTCGTCCGCCAGCGCCGCGCGGCGCGCGCGTAGCCCGGCAGAAGACCTGCGGAGGCCCGCGCCGGAGCGCGCGCGCGGGCGCCCCGGTGAGCGCAGCGAACGCGCGCGGCGAGGTCGGGTCGGTCGGGGTGCCGCGGCGGGCGGGGCCGGCGCGCGCCGCGAGACCCTGCGGCCGAGGTGCCCCGAGGAGCGGGGCGAGCCCGCGCTGCGGGACCCTGCGCCGGCGTGATGAAGTGAGCAGGGCAAGCGCGCTGGAGAACAATCCGAGCGCGCCGCGGGTGACCCCCTGGTCCAGGGGGAAGAATGGCCCGCATTGATCGAGCAATGCGCCCGCGGCCGGCGCCCTCGAGCACTGCGGGGGCCCCCGGACGCGCCGTCGGTAGATCCCTTACTACGTCATATTAATAAGCAATTTCAAACAGATACGATCTGAACCTCATGACGATTCGAGCGCCAGCTCCATTGCTGAACAGGCTCCCAGGAAGACGACCGATTCGATCCATTCAATGGATCGAGAAAAAGAATCCACACCCCCCCTGAAAACACAAGTTCTTGCCTGGAGTTACCCCTGTGGACTCACCCTTCTCTGCGCGGTTGTCCGGAATGGCTCGAGGGATGGTTCAAGAACCAATGGCCTCGCGGTAAGCCGCCGGATCGGCTCAGGTTCCGGCTGGAAGCGGCCGCAGGCGGGAGAGCACGCGGGCCACGCGGCGCGCCGCCTCGACGACGTCGGCCTCGGTCGTCTCCTCGCCGATCGAGAACCGCACGGCGGACGCCGCGCGCTCGGGTCCGAGCATCGCGGTGAGGACCGGCGACGGCTCGGCGGTCCCGGCGCTGCAGGCCGAGCCGCTCGAGACGGCGACGCCCTCGAGGTCGAGCGCGGCGCAGAGCTCGTCGCCGCGCCAGCCGGGCCAGGAGAGGTTCGCGACGTGGGGCGCGCGCGCGCCCTCCCCGTTGCGGACCGGCGCCCCGCCGACGGCGCGCCCCGCGTCGAGGAGCTCGGCCTCGAGGCGGTCGCGGAGCGGCGCGAGCGCGGCGTACCGGGCGGGGGCGTCGAGCGCGCGCCGGGCGGCCACGGCGAAGCCGGCCGCGGCGATCGGGTCCTGCGTCCCGGGCCGGAGCCCGCGCTCCTGGGCGCCGCCGAGCAGGACGGGCCGGAGCCGGATGCCCGGCCGCGCCGCGAGGGCGCCGATCCCCTTGGGTCCCCGGATCTTGTGAGCCGCGACCGACACCAGATCCGCCCCGGCCCACGCCTCCGGCGGGAGGCGCCCCACGGCCTGCACCGCGTCCACATGGAGACGCGCCCCGCGGGCGTGGGCGAGCGCCGCGGCCTCGGCGACCGGCTGCACGACCCCCGTCTCATGGTTGACCGCCTGGAGGCTCACCAGCCGCACGGGCGCGACCGCCGCCGCGCGATCGATGGCGGCCGCGAGCGCCTCCGGCGCGACCCGGCCGGACGGCTCCGGATCGACCCAGGCGACCTCGACGCCGCGGCCGGCGAGCGCCTCCGCGGCGCGGGCGACCGAGGGGTGTTCGATCCGCGAGACCACGAGCGCGCCCTGGAGCCGCCCCCAGGCCGGCGCGCCGGCCCCGGAGGTCTCATCGCCGAACGCGTGCCACAGCGCGAGGTTGTTCGCCTCGGTGCCGCCCGAGGTGAGCGTCACGTCGCGCGCGTCGAAGCCCGTCAGCCGGGCCACCGCCTCGCGCGCCTGCTCGATGAAGGCGCGCGCCCGCCGCCCCGGGCCGTGCACGCTGGCCGGGTTGGCCCAGGCCACCTCGGCGGCGGCCTGCATCGCTGCCAGGACCTCCGGGTGCGGCGGCGTCGTGGCGTTCCAGTCGAGGTAGATGACGCGGGCGACCGAGCGCATCAGCCAGACGGATCGGCCGGCGGCGACGAGGGCGGGCCGAGCCGGCCCGGCGAGCTGCCGTCGTCCTGGAAGGGCGCCCGCCGGGCGACGGTCAGGTAGAACGCCGCGCCGGTGAGCGTCTCGCCCTCGATGACCTCGTTGCTGGGCGACACGACGCGCATGTCGCCGCCGAGCCCCCGGGCGGTGCGCCGCGCGATCGCGAGCCCGACGCCGACGCCGCCGTAGGCGCGCGTGGCCGAGCCGTCGACCTGGTAGAACGGCTCGAAGATGCGCAGCTGGCGGTCGGCCTTCACCCCGGGCCCCGTGTCGGCGACGCAGAGCTCGTAGTGCCCCGACTGGAGCACGCTGACGCGCACGCCCGCCGTGCCGCCGGCGGGCGTGAACTTCGCCGCGTTCTCGAAGAGCTGGATCATGGCGCGCTGCAGCCGCCCTGCGTCGCCCCACGCGGGCAGCGGGCCGCGGGGCAGGTCCTCGACGAGCTGGACCTTCCCCTCGGCGAAGCGGTCGGCCACCTGGGCGAGGGCGCGCCGCGTGGTGTCGAGGAAGTCGTACTCGGAGTGCATGAACCGCATCCGGCCCGTCTCGATGCCGGTCACGTCGAGCAGGTTGTCGATGAGCGACCGGAGCCTGCGGACGCAGTCCTCCATCGCGAGCAGCGCCTTCTTCTGGGCCTTGTTGAGCGGGCCGAGCTCCTCGTCGGCGAGCAGCTTCACGTACCCGACGATCGGCGTCATCGGGGTCGCGAGCTCGTGCGAGATGTTGCGGTAGAACTCGGTGCGCGCGGCGTCGAGCTCGCGGAGCCGGGCGTTGGCGCGCGAGAGCTCGGCCACCTTCTGCTCGAGGTGGGCGACGATGCGCTGGCTCTGCTCGCGGAGCCGGAGCGGCCCCTGCGACGCGGGGAGCTCCTCGCGCGCGCCGCTGAGGTAGCGGGCGATGACCGCGGAGAAGGAGCGCGCGTCGATCGGCTTCTGGAGGAAGCCGTCGCAACCCACGGCGAGGCTCGTGTCCCGGTCGCCCTCGGCGGTGATCGCCACGATGGGGACGCCGGCGAGCGACGCCTCGCCGCGCAGGCGCAGGGTGACCTCGAACCCGTCGAGGCCCGGGATGTTCAGGTCGACGAGGACGAGGTCCGGGCGTTGCGCGCAGGCGAGGCGCACCCCTTCGAGCCCGTCGGCGGCCTCGAGGACCTCGTAGCCGGCGTTCTGGAGCAGCTTGCGGACGAGCAGGCGGTTCGCGGGATCGTCCTCGATGTGAAGGATCTTCGACATGGGCTCTACGTGCGCATAGTAGTCACGAACGACGGGGATCAGGCACGTTCTGCGCGACTTTCCGCCGCCATCACCAGCGTGCGCCGACGCGGCAATGCCCGGATCGTCCGCTCGCGGCGTACGCGCGCCGCGCGTCATCGGGCTCGCGCCGAGCGCGTCATCGGGCTCGCGCCGAGCGCGTCATCGAGCTTCGCGCCGAGCGGGTTGACGTAGCGGCGGCGCCCCTTCAATACGGGGGCCGCCATGCCCGGCCCCTTCAGGTTCCACCGCGCCGTCACGGCGGCGCGCTGCTTCTCCTTCCTCTTCTTCCGGCGCTCCCGATGACGACCGCGCACCAGCAAGAGAGCGAGGCTCCCGGCGCAGACCCGGCGGGCGGCGAGGCCGCGGGCCTCCCTCGGCCCGAGGCGCGCGACGCGAGCGCCGCGAGCGCCGCGAGCGCCCCGAGCGCGGTGCGTCCGCTGCCCGCGCGTCTCGCCTACGGGCTCGCGGCGCTCTCCGGGTTCTTCTACTTCCTCGGGTTCCCGGGGATGGATCTCTGGCCGATCGCGTTCTTCGGCCTCGTCCCGCTGATCGTGGCGCTGCGCGGGCAGACGCCGGGGCGCGCGGCGCTGCTCGGCTGGATCGCCGGCTTCGTCATGACGATGACCGGCTTCTACTGGCTGCTCGAGATGCTGCGGGTGTTCAGCGGATTCCCGACGATCCTCTGCGCGCTCTTCATGGCGATCCTGTGCGCCTACCAGGCGGGGCGCATCGCCCTGTGCGGCTGGCTCTACGGGCGGGCCGAGGCGCGCGGCTGGCCGGGCCCCGTGGCCTTCGCCCTCGCGTTCGTGACCAGCGAGCTCGTCTTTCCGCTGCTCTTCCCCTGGTACTACGGCGCCTCGGTGCACAACGCGCCGGTGATGGGTCAGGTCGCCGATCTCGGCGGCCCGTACCTCGTCGGTCTGGTGCTCGTCGCCGCGAACCTCGCCCTCGCCGAGCTCGTGATGTTCCGGCTGGATCGCGGGCTGCTCCGCGCCGCGCCCCCGGGCGCGCACCGCGATCCGCATGCCTACCGCGGCGCCGTTTCCCCGCCGGGGCGCGGTCGCCCGCTGAACCGCGCGGTCCTCGCGGTGGGCGTCGCGGCCCCCGCCCTCGCCGCCGTGTACGGCGTGCTCCGGATGCGCGCCGTGGACGCGGCCGCCGCCGCGGCCGAACCGATCACGATCGGGATCGTCCAGCCGAACCTGGCGCTCTTCGACCGCCGGAACGCGGTCAAGATCCACGTGAACCGGACCCGCGAGCTCGCGAAGCAGGGCGCCGGGCTCGTCGTGTGGAGCGAGGCCGGCGTGCCGCAGGCCTTCCGCGAGTCGGCCTACAAGACCGAGGTCCAGCGCTCGCTCACGAGCCGGCTCGGCGTGCCGACGGTGGTCGGCACGGTCGTCCACCGGCTACCCCCCA
Organism: Sorangium sp. So ce119; assembly: GCF_051524405.1. Taxonomy (NCBI): domain Bacteria; kingdom Pseudomonadati; phylum Myxococcota; order Polyangiales; family Polyangiaceae; genus Sorangium; species Sorangium sp. So ce119. The sequence goes on from NZ_CP150310.1 coordinate 4,127,520, forward strand.
ACACGCACGAGCGCGGCGTGAGCTTCAACACGGCGCTCATGGCCGGCGAGGAGGGCGAGATCCTCGGGCGGTACGACAAGCAGTACCTGCTCGCGTTCGGCGAGTACCTCCCGCTCGGCGACACAATCCCGTACCTCTACACGCTGTCGCCGAACTCGGGCCGCTTCAGCCCGGGCACGTCGCTCGCGCCGCTCGAGTGGAACGGGCACAGGCTCGCGACGATGATCTGCTACGAGGACATCCTGCCTCACTTCGTGAACAAGCTTGTCGCGGAGGGCGACCCGGACCTGCTCGTCAACCTCACGAACGACGCCTGGTTCGGCGACACGACGGAGCCGTGGATCCACCTCGCGCTCGCGAAGATGCGCGCGATCGAGCACCGCCGCTACCTCGTGCGCGCCACGAACAGCGGCGTCTCGGCCATCGTGGATCCGGTGGGCCGCGTCGTGGTGCACAGCGACACCTTCAAGGAGCAGTCGCTCCTCGGCGATGCGCGGTTCATGCGCGCGCGGACCGTCTACGGGACCGTGCAGGACATCCCGTGGTACGCCGCCGCGGTCGTGATCGCCGCGATGGCGCTGTTCACGCGCCCGGAGCGCTGGCGCCGCCAGCGCGTCGCGGGCTGAGCGCGGCCGCGGCGCAGACCAAGGCGTCGCAGGCGTCGCCCGAGCTCACGGGCCCCGGCGTCGCCAGCTCCCGGGGCGGCGGGCGATCGGCGACGTTCGGGGCGCGCGCGGCGTACCACAGGAACGCTTCGTGGACCTCGCGCTCTGCTTCTGTCGCGAGGACGACAGGACGGCGAGGCACCTCAGCCCCGCGCAAACATGCGGCCGCGGGCCTCATCCAAGGGAACAGGCTGGGAGCGCCCCGACCGGATGTCATCGAAGCGCTCCCGGGCCTCCTCGACCCACGCGCGCTCGACCTCTTCCGACGACTCGTCGCCCACGCTCTCCAGCAGCCGCAGCGCGAGGACGCGCCGCTCGCTCTCGGGGAGCTTCATCGCCTCATCGAGGAGCTCTTCGGCCGAGAAGGACATGCGCAGCAGCGTAGCAGATCTGCCGGACGCATGGATCGGGCCAGCGCTGGCGAGCATCCCCGGCCTGCCGGGAGCATCCCCGCCTGATGACGCGCGGCCCTACAGCTTCATCGCCTTCTTGAAGCGCTTCGCGTCGGCGAACATGTCGACGTTCGTGAAGACGTACGTCGCGTCGTCGTGCTTCGCCCCGCGCGCGATCTCCGCGAGCCGCTCGATCGCCGGGTCCTCGTAGCGCGACTTGTGGCCCGCCGGGCCGTGAAGGCGGTAGTAGGCCACCTTCAGCCGCGAGAGCCCCGCGGTCAGCGGATCGCGCGCGGCGAGCGCGCCGACCTCCTGCGTGAGCTCGTCGCTCTCGTCGGGATCCCACCCGGGCGGCGGCTCGAAGACGACGCGGTCGAAGCGCTTCTTCACGTTGACGAGGAAGTCGCGCAGGATCGCCTTGTTCGCGCGCGTGGGCGTGAACTCCGGGGGGCCGACGAAGACCGCGAGCTTCGCCTCGAGCTCGTCCGCGACGGCCTCGATGCTCTTCAGCGCCGTCTCGATCACCTTGCCGTCCCTGAAACCCTCCTGCCCGATCTCGCGCGGACCCAGCAAGGCGAAGCGAAATCCGACCGGAGCTTCGCGCCGCCAGCGCCGGATCGTTCCAGGTCCCGGGAGGGACACATGGGTCTCCTGCACCTCCACGAACATGAACTCGCGGAAATAGCGCGTCGCTGGGACGGGGAAACCGGCGCAGCCGACGGTAATCATCGCCCCCACCCTAGCCCACGCACGCCCCGGCGAGAAGCCAGAGCGATGGATTTCTCGACGGGCTCGCCCAGAGCCCCCGGCGACCCCTCGGCCGCTCGCTGTCCCGCGCGTCCCGGCCAGCGCGTCCCGCGCCGGGGCCCCGCCGCGCAGCGCGGGCGCGAGGCGCGCGTCGGGAGTGGCAAGAGCGGCGAGCGCGGGGCGGGGCGCGCAGGCCGAGCGCGGGGCGCGGGATGCCCGCTCACTCCTCGCCCTCGCGGCGCGGCGCGGCGGCGCCCCCCTCGCGAGGGCGCGCCCCGGCGCCCTCGGCCTGATCGAACGGCAGCGCGAGGGCGGCGCCGCCGCCGGATCGGCGGTCGATCTTGCGCTGCAAACGGGCCCGGCGGCGCGCCTGCGCCGGCTCGGGCTCGGCGGTGCCCTGGTCGGCCAGCTCGAGGGCCCGGGCGAAGGCGCGGACGTGGTGCTCGTAGAGCTTCGCGAGCTCGAGGCGCACCGCGGGGTCGTCGATCTCGGCGGCGAGCGCCTCGTAGTCCGAGAGCGCCCGCGCCTTGTCGCCGCGCGCCTTCGCGATGTCGCCGCGCGCGCGCCGCGCGGCCGCGCCGCCCCCGCGCTCGACGGCCGCGTCCGCGAGCTCCGCCGCGCGCTCGAGCGCGCCCGCCCTCCGCAGCGTCGCGGCGACGCCCGCGAGATCGCCGGCGGCGAGGCTGCCGAGCGGCTCGCCGTAGAGGCCGACCAGCGCGACCATCGCGAGCACGTCGGCGGCGTTGTGCTCGACGACGCCGAGCAGCGCCTCCTCGTCGCCGGTGCGCAGGAAGTGGGCGTAGCAGGCGACGATCTCGCCGCCGGGCACGTCGCCGACGCGGACGCGGCCGAGCACGTCGTGCTCGAGGGCGATCAGCGTGCGCGTCTTGAGGCGCGCCTTGTGGATCCGGCGCGCGACGTGGACGAGATCGAGGTGCGGCAGCTCCGGCGGCGGCGGCAGGCGGTTCATCACGTAGCGCGTGCGCAGGAGCGGCATGTCGAACGCCTTGCCGTTGTACGTGATGATCATCGAGGCGTCGGCGAGGCGCTCGGCGAGGCGGCGCAGGATGGGCTCCTCCTCGCCGAGGCGGCGCAGCAGGAGCTGCTCCATGATGAAGCCGTCGGACGACGGCTCGCCGAGCGGCCCCGCGCCGGCGCCCCCGGGGTCGAACCAGGCGAGGCCGATGAGGAAGGGCACGGTGCCCGTGCCCCCCGCGAGGCCGGTGGTCTCCGTGTCGAGGAACAGCGCCCTCCGCACGTCGCAGCCGGCGAGCGCCGGGTCGAGCGCCAGGAGCGCGAGCATCGCCGGGTCGGCGTCGCGCGCGGCGACGAGCGGCGCGCGACCGACGCGGGCCGCCGCGAGCGAGCGAGTGCGGCTCACATAGAGCGGCCCGCCGGGCGTCTGCTCGACGAGGAAGGGGAGCTCGCCGCGCGCCGGGTCGGCCCTGGGGGTGGGCGGCGCGCCCCGGGCGACGATGCGGGAGATGCGCTCGCGCAGCTCGTCCAGCGACGGCCGCGCGCCGCCCGACGCCGGGGAAATCGCCGCGGACCGGGCCGCCTCGCGAGCAGCCGGCGCCGCGTCGCGCGCAGACGGCGCCGATGACGACGTCGCGTCGTCCGCCACGCCGCACGCCGGCGGCGTCGAGGCCGGCGCTGCGTCGAGCGCAGATGGCGTCGCGACCGGCACGATCGGCGGCTGAGCGTCCTCCGCCGCGACCCCGCGGGCGAGCGGCGGCCGCGCGGGCGCGAGCGGCGCGCCGCTGCGCTGCTCCATCGGGAGCGGCCCGAGCCGCGCGAGCTTCGACTTGAACGACGTCATCGGCCGGCCCCGAGACTTCCACGCCGGGCACTGCGCATCAAGTCAGTGGTCCGGCGAAGCGACGTCAGGAGCCCTGGCCGGATGCGGGGCGGGCCGCGCCGGCGGGGACGCCGAACCTCGCCCGGATCGCGGCGAGCACCTCGTCGGCCTGGCGCTCGGTCGCGGCGCGATCGCCGGAGTTCTCGATGACGTGATCGGCGACCGCGACCTTGCTGGAGAGCGGGAGCTGCGCGGCGAGCCGGGCGCGCACCTCGTCCTCGGTGGCGCCGTCCCGCGCCATCGCGCGGGCGATCTGCACCGCCTCGGGCACCGCGACCACCACGAGCGGGCGGAACGCGTCGGTGACCCGGTTCTCGACGAGGAGCGCCGCCTCGTAACATGCCAGGGGCTCGCCCTGCGCCTCGAGCGCGGCGGCGCGCTCGAGCGTGAGCGCCGTGATGCGCGGGTGCACGATCGCGTTGAGCTGCCGGCGCCTGTCGGGATCCGCGAACACGATCGCGGCGACGCGCGCGCGATCGAGCGATCCGTCCGGCGACAGCACCTCCGGACCGAAGGCGCGGACCACCTCCGCGAGCCCCTCGGTCCCCTTCGCCACCACCTCGCGCGCGAGCGCGTCGGCGTCGATCACCGGAAGCCCCTGCGCGCGAAAGCGAGCGGCCACCGTGCTCTTGCCGGATCCGAGGCCGCCCGTGAGCCCGAACAGGACGAGCCCCATCGCGCCGCAGCTCCCCCCGAGGACAGAGCGCGCGCCGACGCCGTCCGTCGATCGCGATGCGCCGTCGTGACGCGTCGCACCATTCTCTACCTTCCCTGCCGTACGCCCCGGAGAGCGCCAGCAGCGTCGGAGATCGAGAAAAGCCCGCGACGTCGGGGAAAGCGCGGCGGCGCGGGCGCTCAGCGCCGTCCGGGGGCGCATGTTCTCCTCGTGACCACCCATGGCCCCGAGCCTACCCCAGCGGGGCCGTGGCCGTGAGTTTCCTCGCCGTCGGCGCTTAAGAAGTCCGCTTCTCCGGGAATGCAACTACCATGACGGGGTGGTGGCAAAGATCGAAGACCGGCCGGAGTCGAGCCTGCACGCCACGTTCGATCGCTCGGACGCGCATCGTGGCTCGCCGGACAAACAGCTCACGGCGTGGCTGTCCGAGGTCGACGTCGGCGTGATCGAGATCGACGCCGAGCAGCGCGTGGTGCGCTTGAACGGGGCGGCGGAGCGGCTGACGGGCTGGTCGATCGTCGAGGCGCGCGGCGCGCTGCTCGATCGCGTGCTCCGGCTGATCCCCGCGGCGGGGGCGACGAGCGGAGAGCCGGACATCGACGTCGGCGAGATGAACGAGCTGTTCGACGAGGGCGCGCCCGCGAAGGCCGCGCCGCCCGCGCTCACGCCGCGGCGCGAGCCCGTGGTGCCGCTCGCGCCGGTGATCATCGACGAGGGCGCGCTGCGCACGCCGGGCGCGCCGCTCGCCGCGCCGGACGCGGGCGCCGCGGCCAGGCCGCAGGGGCGGTACACCGCGCTGCTCGAGCGCCGCGACGGGTCCGTGCTCCCCATCCTCCACACGATCGGCGCGCTCACCGGGCGGCCGACGCGCGAGAGCCAGCGCGACTCGAAGCCGCCTCCCCCGCCCGGGCAGATCGTCCTCTTCCGCGAGCTCGGCGCCCCGGGGCCCTTGCCGATCCACCCGGCCAAGCCGCGCTACGACGCGCTGACGCGGCTCCTCGATCGGTACGCGATCATCGATCGCATCGAGGAGGCGCTGAACGACTGCAGGAAGAACGGGACGCCGTACGCGCTCTGCTACATCGACCTGGATCGGTTCCGGCTCGTGAACGCGACGTGCGGGCACGAGGCGGGCGACGATCTGCTCCAGTGGGTCGCGACGCGCGTGCACGAGATCGTCGGGCCGAAGGACGCGGCCGGGCGGATCGGCGGCGACGAGTTCGTCCTCCTGCTCGCCGACAAGGGCGAGCGCGAGGCGGAGCGGATCGCGCGCGACCTGCAGATCTGCCTGCTCGAGTTCAGGTTCGGGTGGGCCGAGAAGACGTTCTCGATCGGCGCGAGCATCGGGCTCGTGGTGCTGACCCCCCACTTCGAGCGGGCCGTCGACGTGCTCGGCGCCGCGGATCACGCGTGCCGGATCGCGAAGGAGAACGGGCGCGGGAGGCTGCAGGTCTACCTCGACGACCAGCAGATGACGACGAGCCGGCGCTCGATGCAGTGGGTCGCGAGCCTGCAGCGCCACCTCGCCGAGGGGCGGCTCAGGCTCTACGCCCAGGGGATCCACCCGCTCGTCAAGCCGGGCGCGGCGCACACGCCGAAGGGCGCGCACTTCGAGGTGCTCGTGCGGCAGCTCGGCGAGGACGGCCGGTTCTACTCGCCGGTCGGCATCATCCAGGCGGCGGAGCAGAGCGGCCTGATCCACGTCATCGATCGCTACGTCGCGCGGCAGGCGTTCCGGCTGATCGGCGCGCTGCCGCAGCACGCGCTGCGGCGCCTCGACACGTGCTCGATCAACCTGTCGGGCGTGTCGCTGCTGCGCGAGGGCCTGCTCGACTTCCTCGTCGAGCAGCTCCACCGCGCGCAGGTGCCGCCGAGCAAGATCTGCTTCGAGATCACCGAGACGGCGGCGCTCGCCAACCTCGGCGAGGTGCTGTGGTTCATGCAGGAGCTCGGCGCCATGGGGTGCCGGTTCGCCATCGACGACTTCGGCAGCGGGCACGCGTCGTACGGCTACCTGGAGAGCCTGCCGGTCGACTACGTGAAGATCGACGGCATGTTCGTGCGCGATCTGCACGACAACTCGCTCCACCGCGCGATCGTCGAGTCGGTGCACCGCATCGGCGACACGCTCGGCATCAAGACCGTCGCCGAGCAGGTGGAGAACCAGGAGATCGCCGATCTGCTCACGTCGATGGGCATCCACTACGCGCAGGGGTGGCACTTCGACAAGCCGCAGCCGCTCGTGGACCTCTGCGGGTCGCTGCGCGCCCAGGGCGACCCGAGCGACCCGGACCCGACGGGCTCCCCGGCGGGCCGCTGACGTCGCCGGCGCGGGGGCGTCGCGCGAGGAGCGCCGCCCCGCGCGCCCTCGTCAGCCGAGCACGGCCGACGACGTCGTGAGGGCGACGCCGGCGGCCTGCATCTCGCCGAGCGCGGCGGCGACGCCGGCCTCGGTGATGCCGGCGACGGCGTCGGTCAGGAGCGTCGTGCGGCAGCCGCGCTGGACCAGCCCGAGCGCGGCGGCGCGGACGCAGTAGTCGGTCGCCACGCCGTAGACGACGAACTCCGGCGCGCCGCCGAGCGCCGCCGAGAGCTCGCGCAGGAACCCCTCGGCGACCGGGTTCGCGAACAGGCTGTAGACCTCCTTCTCGAAGTAGACGCCGTGGGTCTGGCCGGTCGCGAGCTCGCGCACCGCCGTGTCGACCGGCGCGTGCGGGACGTTGGGGATGAAGCGGAAGCGCGGCGGGAGCGTGCCCTCGACCTTCAGCCAGCCCGGCGTCCCCTTCACGCAATGATCGGGGAAGCCCGGCTTGCCGCCCTCGGGGGCTGGCGTGTCGTTCGAGCCGAACTCCCACGCGTCCCACGCGTGCGAGTCGACCGAGCCGACGATCGGGATCCCGCGCGCGACCGCGTGCTCCGTGAGCCGCCGGAACAGCGCGTTCGGCGAGCCCTTCACGTACAGCGCGCCGGTCTCATCGCAGAAGTCCCGCTGCACGTCGACATCGACGAAAACCCTCGGGGGCGACGGTTGCCGGGTCATGTTGCCACTCGCCATGTCCTCTCTCCTCTCGCGTGGAGGCGCGCAGCGCGCGGCGGCGCCCCGCGCGCTCCTTACTTTGCGCCGGCGACGACGCGGGCGCGCACCGTCTCGACGAGCGCGCCGAGCTGCGGCGACACCTCGACCGCGAACGCCGCGCCCGGCGCGGGATCGTCGTCGATGCGCCGCATCGCCTCCGGGAGCGCGCCGAGCTGCTCGCGCACGCGCGCCCGGATCGCGTCGAGCCCCTCGGGCGGCGCGACGCGCGCGCCGCGCTTCATCACGGGCGCGAGCAGCGGCTCGGCCCCGGCGCCCAGGGGCTCGCTGTCGAGCGCGATGACGTCGCGCGCGAGCTTGCCGGCCTGATCGCGGAAGCGGTGCACCTGGTGCGCGCCGGGCAGGGTCGCCTTCCCCTCCGAGAACTTCGCGATCGGCGTGCGCTCGCCGGCGGCGCCCGGCTCGACGCCGCCGATCTCCACGAGCTTGTAGACGCCGCCCAGCGAGGGGGCGTCGATCGAGGTCACGAGGTCCGTGCCGACGCCGTAGAGGTCGATGGGCGCCCCGGCGCGCCTGAGCTCGGCGATGCGGTGCTCGTTGAGATCGCCGGAGGCGACGATCTTCGCCGAGGCGCACCCCGCGGCGTCGAGGATCCTGCGCACGGCCACGCTGAGCGCGCCGAGATCGCCGGAGTCGATGCGCACGCCCTTCAGCCTGTCGCGCGCGATCGCCGCGGCGCGCGCGGCGCCGACGAGCGTGTCGTACGTGTCGATGAGCAGGATCGCCGCGCTCGGGAAGACGGCGACGTAGCTCTCGAACGCGGCCTCCTCGGTCGGGTGGGCCATGGTCCACATGTGCGCGGCCGTGCCGAGCACCGGGATGCCGAAGCGCATCCCGGCCTCGACGTTGGAGGTGCCGACGCAGCCGACCGCGTACGCGGCCCGCGCCGCGTCGAGCGCCGCCTCCGGGTGAGCCCTGCGGGTGCCGAACTCCATGACGCCCGCGTCGCCGGCGGCGAGGACGACGCGCGCGGCCTTCGACGCGATCGTGGTCGCGTGGTTGATGGCCGACAGGGCGAACGTCTCGATGAGCTGCGCCTCGATGAGCGGCGCCGTGACCCGCAGGAGCGGCTCGTTCGGGAAGAACACCGTCCCCTCGGGGACGGCCCAGACGTCGCCGTGGAAGCGGAAGCTCCGCAGGTAGGCGCAGAACGCCGGCGTCATCGCGTCGGCGAGCGCCGGGATCGCGCTCAGGTACGCGATCTGCTCGTCGGTGAAGCGGAGCCCCTCGAGGTAGCGCACGACCCGGTCGAGCCCCATCGCGACGAGGAAGCGGCGGTGCCTGGGCAGCCGCCGCACGAAGAGCTCGCACGTCGCGACGCGCGAGGTCATGCCGCGGTGGAAGTATCCCGCCGCCATCGTGAGCTGGTAGAGGTCGGTGTGCAGCGCGTCCACCGCTCATGGCTAGAGACGCTGGACGGAAGGGTCAACCTGAACATCGCGCGGCGGATGTTCCGGTCGTCGCGTTCCCCACGCCGCGCCCCCGGGATGGCCGCGGGTGGTCTAAGCTCCGCGGCCGTGGCAGCGAAGATCCTGGACGGCAAGGCGATCGCGCAGAAGGTCCGCGACGAGGTGCGGGAGGGGGTGGCCCGCTTCGCGGCCGCCCACGGCCGGCCCCCTGGCCTCGACGTGGTGCTCGTCAGCGAGGACCCGGCCAGCGTGACCCACACGCGGACCAAGGAGCGGATGTCGAACGAGGTCGGCATGCGGGGCCGGCTCCTCACGCTCCCGGCCGCGACGACCGAGGACGCGCTGCTCGCGCGCATCGCGGAGCTCAACGCGGACGACACGGTCGACGGGATCCTCGTCCAGCTCCCGCTGCCGGGGCACATCCGGGAGCAACGCGCGCTCGAGGCCATCGATCCCGCGAAGGACGTCGACGGGCTCCACCCGGTGAACGCGGGGCTGCTCGCGATGGGCCGCCCGGGCGTGCTCGCGCCGTGCACGCCGAGGGGGTGCATGCGCCTGCTCGCCGAGGCGGGCGTCGAGATCGCCGGGGCCCGCGCGGTGGTTGTCGGGCGGAGCAACCTCGTCGGCAGGCCGATGGCGGCGCTCCTGCTCGCGCAGCACGCGACGGTCGCGATCGCCCACACCCGCACGCGCGATCTTCAGGCGCTCTGCCGCGAGGCCGACATCCTCGTCGTCGCCGCGGGCAGTCCGGGGCTCATCCACGGCGACTGGATCAAGGAAGGGGCCACGGTGATCGACGTCGGCCTGAACCGCAACGAGGCAGGCAAGCTGGTGGGCGACGTCGATTTCGACGCCGCCAGGGAGCGCGCCGCGTGGATCACGCCGGTGCCGGGCGGCGTCGGCCCGATGACGATCGCCTCGCTGCTCGAGACGACGCTGCGCGCGGCGGAAGCGCGGGTGGCGGCGCAGTAGCCGTGGCCGCGCCGGGGTGGGACGCGGCGGCCCGGCGCGCGGCCGCAGGCGCGGGGATCCTCGCCGCGCTCGCGGGCTGCGGCGACGCGGAGCCGGGCGGCTCACCGCGCGCGTCGGACGGCGCCGCGACCGGCGCGGGTGGCCAGGGCGGCGGCGCGAGCGAGACGCCGGTCGAGGCGATCGTCGCCGAGCTGCGGGAGGACCGCGACGCGGCGCTGCTCGCGCACGCGGCGCGGACCGGCTGGCCCGTCCCCGTGGACGGCGGCTACCTCTTCGTCTCGACCAGCGCGACCCTGCGCCTGCTCGCGGGCGAGCACGACGCGTGGACCGGCGCGGAGATGACCGGCGACGCCGGCTTCCACTGGATCGTGCTGAACGTGCCCGCGGGCGCTCGCTACAAGTTCACCGATGGGACTGCGTGGGCGGCCGATCCGTGGTCGCACGCATGCACCTACGACGAGTTCGGCGAGATGAGCCTCGTCGCGCCCCGCGAGGCGCACCTCGAGCGCCACTTCGCCGTGGGCGACGCGTCGATGGCGCCGCGGACCGTGCGCGTGTGGGTCCCGGAGGGGGCCGTGGACCGGGTCCTCTACGTGCACGACGGCCAGAACCTCTTCGATCCCGCGGGCCCGGCGGGCGGCTGGCACCTCCAGGACCACGCGCCGCCGGGGGTGCTCCTCGTCGGCGTCGACAGCACCCCGGCGCGGCTCGCGGAGTACACGCACGTCGAGGATCGCATCGAGGAGGGCGGCGCGCTGATCGGCGGAGAGGGCGACGCCCATGCCGACTTCCTGAGGGACACGGTCCGGCCGTTCATCAGGGCGCGGTACGGCGAGCCGGGTCCGATCGGGGTCATGGGCTCGTCGCTCGGGGGCCTCATCAGCTTCCACGCCGCCGCGCGCCACCGGGGCGAGTACGCGTTCGCCGCGAGCCTGTCCGGCACGATGGGCTGGGGCAGCATCGGGGCGGACGTCCGCCATGAGACGATGATCGAGCGGTACGCGGCGCACACGGAGCGCGCGGCGACGCTCTACCTGGACTCGGGCGGCGGCGGCGATTGCGTCGACGGCGACGGCGACGGCATCGAGGACGACGACCCGGCGGCGACCGACAACTACTGCGAGAACCTCCAGCTCCGGGACGTCCTCACGAGGGCGGGGTCGCCCTACGTGGAGGGCGAGAGCGTGTTCTACGCCTGGCACGCGGGCGCGACGCACGACGAGGCGGCGTGGGCCGCGCGCGTCGCCGATCCGCTGCGGATCTTCGAGGCGCTGTGACGAGGGCGCCTGCGCGACCGGAGCCGCCCCAGCAGCCGGCAGAGGACCTCGCGCGGGACGAGCGCGCCGCGGCGTTCGTGGCGCGCGAGACCGCCGTGGCCTGCCCGCCGTTCGTCCCCGAGGTGAGGCTCCACCTCGCGACCGAGGTCACGCCGCTCTGGCACGCGACCGAGGCGGCGCTCGCGCGCGCGGGCGTGCCGCCGCCCTACTGGGCGTTCGCGTGGGCCGGCGGGCAGGCGCTCGCGCGGTACCTGCTCGACCACCCCGCCGTCGTCTCCGGCAAGCGCGTGCTCGATCTCGCCGCCGGCGGGGGCGTCGTCGCGATCGCCGCGGTCCGCGCCGGCGCGGCGCGCGTGAGCGCCGCGGACATCGATCCGTTCGCCGCCGCGGCGCTCCGGCTGAACGCGGCGTTGAACGGCGTCGCCTTCGACGTGATCACGGAGGATCTCACGGCGAGCGCCGCGGGCGGCGCGTGGGACGTCATCGTGGCGGGCGACGTCTGCTACGAGCGCGCGATGGTCGACCGCTTGCTTCCGTGGCTGCGCTGGCAGGCCAGGGACGCGGCGGCGGTGCTCGTGGGGGATCCGGGGCGCTCGTATTGCCCGACGGAAGGCGTCGAGGAGATCGCGCGTTACCTCGTCCCGACCTCGCTCGATCTCGAGGGCCGCGAGCAGCGCGAGACACGGGTGCTGCGGCTGCTGCCGCTCGCCCGGAGCGCCGAGGTGGATTCGACGCCCGATGGAGAATAGGAACACGTCATGAGTCGATCTGCGATGGTCCTCGCAGGCGTCCTGCTCGCCACCGCCTGCGGGCGCGGCGACGTGGCGCCAGCCTCATCCACGACAGCCGCGGTGCCCGGCACCGAGAATCGAGCTCAGCCTTCCGCGGCCGCGACCCCGGCCGCCACGGCGTCGTCCGCTCCGTCCGCGCCGCCCACGGCGACCCCCGACGCAGCGGCTGGCGCCGAGAGCCCCAGCGCCGCCCGGGAGGCGCCGGACGACCCGCGCATCGAGGAAATCCGTAAGAGATACGCGGAGATCCAGGCGGACAAGGCGCTGACGAAGAGCGAGTTCCGCATGGCGTGTCCTGCTGACGAGGGGAGCGCCGAGATTCGGCTGCACCAGAAGAACAACGCCGTCTCGAGGGCAGAGCTCAAGGACATCGCCGCGGGAGACGCCGGGTCCACCTACCAGTTCTATTACGACGGCGGAAAGCTGATCTTCGCCCTGAATGACGCCTTCCCCTTCGGCGATGTCACGGCGACCCGCCTTCTGCAGCGCAGATACTACTACCACCAGGGGAGCCCGATCCTCTGCACGAGGAAGAGCGTGGAGGGCCCCGCCGATCAGGTCGAATCCCTGCTGCACAAGGCGCCCAACGAGCCTGTCGACTGCTCCTTCGCGCCCAAGGTGCAACGACTGGCTTCGGCGGTGGTGCGGGGCGCAGCGGCGACAGACGAGCTGAAGAAGCTGCTCTGCCCGCAGCCGCCCAGGCGGACCGACCGGTAGAAAGCGTCCGGCGCCGGGCCTTCACGGGCGGTGCCCCCCCTGCCCCGCTCCCCCCTCCAGGACCACGCCCGCAGCGTCTCCGGCGCCGGGCGCGCCGAGCCGACCCGCGCTCAGCCGCTGCGGCCGCCCGCCGAGCGCCGCGGCGAGCGCCGGGTCGTTCGTCGTGAGCAGGGTCGCCTTCCCCTCGGCGCGGCGCTGCTCGATGAGCTCGATCACCGTGCGCGCGCCCTCGGCGTCCAGGCCGTTCGTCGGCTCATCCAGCACGAGCAGCCACGGGTCGCCCACCAGCGCGGCGAGCAGCAGCGCGCGCTTGCGCTGGCCGAACGACAGCCCGGAGAGGCGCTGCCTGTAGAAGGCACCGGCGCCGACCCGCTCGACCCACGCGCGGTCGAGCGGCGGCGCCTGCTTGAGCGCGCGCACGAGCGCGCAGAGCTCGGCGACCTGGAGGTCGGGCAGCGCCTCGGTCGCGTCGGGCGCGTAGCCGAGGCGGCGCCGCGCCGCGGCCCCGCCGCCGTGGATGGGATCGCCCGAGAGCGTCACCGCGCCGCGATCGGGCTCCAGCACCCCGGCGACGATCCGCAGCAAGGTCGATTTGCCGGCGCCGTTGCCGCCCATCACGACCGCCACGTCGGAAGGCCCGCAGCGGAGATCGACGCCAGAGAGCACGTCCCTGCCCGCGAGCCGCTTGTGGATCCCCGTCGCTTCCAGCATCACCGCGCCGCCCTCTCTCGTACCGCGGCGCCGCGCCCGCGGCTCCGCGAAGACCAGCGCGCGCCGGCGGGCACCGCGAGCCACGCGGCCGCGGGAGCCCAGGCCGCGAGCGCGAGCTCGCGCAGCGTCCACGCGGTCGCGGTCGCCGCCACGACGGCGGCGAGCACCGTGAGGAGCACCCGGCTGCTGTCGCGGCCGTCCTCCCGCACCGACCAGCGGACGCAGCCGAGCGCAACCGCGGACAGGAGCAACCCCGCGAGCGCCGCGCCGCCGAGGACGCGCAGCGCCGCGAGGGGCGCCGCGCGGTGGAGCGCCCCGACCGCCGCCCCGTGCGCGAGCGCGAGCGCCGTCACCGGCGCGGCGACCGCCGCAGCGGCGGCGCCCGCCCTGAGCGGCGCCGCCGCGCCGCAGGCGGCGAGGAGCCATGCGATCCGCCGCTCCTCGCGGAGCACCGGGCCGGCGAGGCCGGCGCCCGCGCAGAGCACGAACGGCGCGAGCGCGACGAGCGACGCCGCGGCGAGCGGCTCGTCCGCGAGCGGCCCGATGCTCCGGGCATAGGCAGCCCCGATGAACGCGCCGAGCGCCGCGAGCGCCACGGCGCGCACGAGCACCGCGCGGTGGCCCCGCACCAGCGCCGTCAGGTAGGCGAGCGAGAGCGAGGCGAGCGCGGGCGCGGCGGACGGGATCAGCGAGGGCTCGCGGCCGGCGGCGACCTCCGGCGCGCGCACGAACGCCGCGCGCAGCCCGACGACGAGCGCCGGCGCGGCGCCGGCGAGCAGGAGCGGCGCGGGCGCCCCGAGCAGCATCGCGCCGGCGAGCAGCGACAGGGGCGCGAGCTCGCGCGCGCCGCGCGGCCGGGCGAGGAGCATCCCGTGCGCCGCGACCGCCGCGGCGCCGGCGGCGCAGCCGGCGAGCGCCCCGGCGGCCGGGCCGTCGAGCGCGCCGACGCCGATCGCCCAGAGCGCCACCCAGGGGAGCTCGGCGACCGCGAGGAGCAGCGCGTGCGCCGCGAGGAGCTGGGCCCGCGGGACGGGCAGCGCGCGCAGGAAGAAGGTCGCCGGAGCGCGGAGCAGCGCGCGCGCCGCGGGCATCGCGACGAGCAGCCACACCGCCCACAGCGCGAGCCGGAACGGGAGCGACGCGCCCGCGAGGCCGGTGAGCTGCGAGGGGTGCATCCCGTTGCCCCCGAACACGACCGCCACGACGAGGCCGAGCCCCATGTACAGCGGCATTGCGCGCGCGACGGCGTCCTTGCCGGCCGTCGAGACCAGGGTGCGCAGGACGAGGGCGAAGCGGCGCAGCACGTCACGAGCTTGTACCCCGGGGCGGGCTGGATGTTCCCGGAGGAACCGCGCCGACGCGCGCGGCCGGGTCCCGGGGAGCTCCAGAAGACGTAGAATCCCCCGGGTGGGCCGCTCACCCGGGCGCCGTGGCGCCTCTCCCATGCAGCTCTCGCTGTTCGAACCAGCGCCGGGACCCGCCGCCGCCGAGGCGCCCGCGGCCAGCGAGCCCGACGCGATGGCGGCGGTCTACGACGACGCCGCCCGCGTCGCGGCGCGGCTGCCGAAGGGCGTGCTCCTCGGCACCAGCTCGTGGAGCTTCCCGGGCTGGCAGGGCATCGTCTACGCCCGGCGGCGGAGCACGGAGGAGCTCGCGCGCGACGGCCTCGCCGAGTACGCCCGGCACCCGCTGCTCACGACCGTCGGCATCGACCGCAGCTTCTACGCCCCCATCCCCGACAGCGACTTCCGTCGCTATGGAGCGCAGCTCCCGGACGGCTTCCGGTGCGTGTCGAAGGCGCTGCACGCCGTCGTCTCCCAGACCGTGCATCAAGGACAGACGCCCTCGGGCGAGGACGAGGCGCGACGCGCCGACCGCGCGCGCGTCGAGCCGAACCCGGACTTCCTGTCGGTGCCGCTGTTCCTGTCGCGCGTCGCCGCGCCGCTGCTGTCCTCGTTCCGGGCCCACGCGGGGCCGGTGCTGCTGGAGCTGCCCCCGGTCGGCCCGTCCCACCGGCTCCCGCCGCGCGCGTTCTTCGAGCGGCTCGACGCCTTCCTGGGCGCGCTGCCGCGCGAGCTCACCTACGCCGTCGAGATCAGGGAACGCGCCTACCTCACCGGCGAGTACCGGGAGATCCTCGGCGCGCGCGGCGTCGCCCATACCTACAGCTACTTTCGCACCATGCCGACGCCCGGGCCCCAGGCGGACGTGGTGCCCGTCTCGAACGCGCCGTTCGCGCTCGTGCGGCTCCTGCTCAAGCCCGGGCGCCGCTACGAGGCAGAGCAGCGGCGGTTCCACCCCTTCGACCGGGTGGTCGAGCCCGATCCCGCCATGCGCGCGGAGGTCGCGCGGATCGTGTGCGAGGCCGCGGCGCTGGGCATGGAGAGCTTCGTGCTCGTGAACAACAAGGCTGAGGGGTCGGCGCCCCTGACCGTGCGCGCGATCGCCGAGGAGGTCGCCGCCGCGTGGGAGGCGCCGGGGGCGGCCGCGGGGAGGTGATCCCGGCCAGGAGCGAGCGGTCAGCGCAGCGCGCGCTGCGCCGAGGACAGACTGGAAAGGGCCCCCCGACGCGGCGGCTCTCGGGCCAGCGCGGCGCGCTCGTCGGGATTCCGGGGCGCGAAAAGCCTCTCCCCGACCCACCATCCGTGCAACACCTCGCGCGAGTGGCCGGGCGCCGGCGCGCCGGGCCGCGGCAGAGGACGCGCACAACGCTGGAGGTGCCCCGTGAAACGCAGTGAAGCTCCGGCCCGGGCCGACGTCGTCATCGTCGGCGCGGGCCACAACGGTCTCGTCGCCGCCGTCCTCCTCGCCCGCCGCGGGCTCGAGGTGGTGGTGCTCGAGGAGAAGGACGCCGTGGGCGGCGCGGTGAAGACCGAGCACCCGTTCGCGAAGGCGCCGAAGCTCGGCGTCTCGAGCGGCGCCTACCTGCTCGGGCTCGCCCCGCCCGAGCTGCTCCGCGAGGTCGGCGTCGACCTGCCCCTCCGGCGGCGCGATCCGCACTACTTCGTCCCGACGACCGACCGGCGCTACCTGCTCTTCGGCTCGGACCAGGCCGCCATGAAGCGGCAGTTCCTGGAGTTCTTCTC
This sequence comes from Sorangium sp. So ce119, assembly GCF_051524405.1. Taxonomy (NCBI): domain Bacteria; kingdom Pseudomonadati; phylum Myxococcota; order Polyangiales; family Polyangiaceae; genus Sorangium; species Sorangium sp. So ce119. The sequence continues at coordinate 4,143,915 of NZ_CP150310.1, forward strand.
CCAGCAGGACTGGGAGGCGAACAGCGCGCTCCAGGCCGAGCTCGCCGCGCTCCGGGACGACATCGCCCCGACCTGGCTAGAGGAGCCGCTCTCCATCGAGGAGACCGCGGAGCGCTACGTGCGCCCCGCCCTCCGGCAGACGTTCGTGGCGCTCTGCCGGGGCACCATCTCCGAGTACCTCGCGCGGTTCGGCTGGAAGAGCGATCTGCTCCAGGCGATGTACGCCGTGACCGACGCCTTCTCCGGGCTCGCCGGCGGCTTCGACACGCCCGGCACCGGGATGAACTTCCTCGTCCACAACATGTGCCGCCTCCCCGGCGCGGACGGGACGTGGATGATCGTCGAGGGCGGGATGGGCACGGTCAGCCGCCTCTTCGCCGAGAAGGCGAGGTCGGAGGGCGCGAAGATCGTCACCGGCGTCCGGGTCGCGCAGATCGAGTCGTCCGGGGGCGCCGTCTCCGGGGTGCTGCTCGAGGACGGGTCGCGCATCGCCGCGAAGGTGGTCGTGTCGAACGCCGATCCGTTCCGCACCCGCGCGCTGGCCGGCGAGGTGGCGATCGGGGCGCCGCTGTCGGCGCGGCTCGACGCGCTCGCGAGGGACGGCTCGACGCTCAAGGTCAACATGGCCCTGACGGGCCTGCCCCGGTTCACGTGCCTCCCGGAGGACCGCGGGCAGTTCGGGCCGACGATCCATCTCCTGCCGGACGAGGACGTCGTGATGGGCACGCTGCGGCAGGCCCACCGCGACGCGATGAGCGGGCGCCTCCCCGAGTTCCCCGCGATCGAGTGGTACTTCCACACGCCGATCGACCCGAGCCTGCGCGACGCCGAGGGCCACCACAACGCCGCGCTCTTCGTGCAGTGGGTGCCCTACGCGCTCGCGGGCGGCGAGGCGTGGGCCGAGGCCGCGCCGCGCTACGTGAAGCACCTGCTGTCGATCTGCGATCGCTTCGCGCCGGGGATGAGCGACCTCGTGCTGGACACGTTCACGCTGGCGCCGCCGGACATCGAGCGGCACTTCGGGATCACGCGGGGGCACATCCACCACATCGACAACGGCTTCGGCTTCGCCGATCGCGTGCCGTACCGGTTCGGGCTCGCCGGGCTCTACTCGTGCAGCGCCGGCACGCACCCGGCCGGATCGGTCATCGGCGCGGCGGGGCACAACGCCGCCAGGGCCGCGCTCGCCGACCTGGGCGCGTGACGGCCGCCGGGGACGCGCTCGCCGGCCTGGGCAGGTGACGGCCAGCTAGCCGCCCGCGCCGGGGTCGCCACCGGTGCCCAGGTCGCCGCCGCCGCCCGCGCCGAGGCCACCGCCCGCACCCAGGTCGCCGCCGCCGCCCGCGCCGAGGCCGCCACCGGTGCCCAGGTCGCCGCCACCGCCCGCGCCGAGGCCACCGCCCGCCCCCAGGTCGCCGCCCGCCCCCAGGCCACCGGCGCCGCCCTGCCCGCCGCCGAGGCCGCCAGCGCCGTCCTGCCCGCCGGAGGTCTGGCCGGCAGGCCCCTGCTCGCCGCCTCCCTGCGCGCCAGCCCCCTCGTCACCGGCGCTGTCGCCGCTGTTCTGCCCGCCAGGAGGCGTCGGCGTCGGCATCGAGGGCGGCGACGGCGGCGGGAGATCCGACCGCGATCGTTCGTCCACGCATGCGCCTCCGGCGAGCACGGACAGGAGCAAGGGCAACTGCAGGAACACATGTCGCAGGGGCGTGTAGGACGTCGAGCGCATACCGGTGCACCGTGCCTTTCTTGGGTCGTTTCGCGGCTACATGGAGCGAAGGCCGGCCCATGCCCAGTGTCCCGGTACTCCAGATGTTCATCCGCTGCGCGGCGTCGCTCCAGTGGGGGCGGCCGTGGCGCCGGCAGCGCTGCGCGCCGCGCCTCGCCTCGCCGTTCGGCCCTGGCGGAGCGATCAGCCGGCCGCGCGCACGACGCGCCCCTGCGTCGTCACCACGGCGCGCTCGACGGGCGCGGCGACGTCCACCCGCGCCCCCGGCCACACAACGCACCCGCGCAGCGCCCCGGCCCCCTCGACCCGCGCGCCCGCGCCCACGACGCTGCCGGTCACGTCCACGCCCTCGGCGACGGACGCGCCCGGGCCGACGTGGCTCTGCAGGCCGCGCTGCGCGAGCCAGCGCGCGCTCGCCGCGAGGTACGCGGCGACCGTGCCGATGTCGTGCCACTCGGCGGGCGCCGCGAACGTCGCGATATATCGCGCGCCCCTCGCGCAGCCACGGCAGGTACACGTCCCCCACCATGCAACCGCGCGGCGGCAACCGCCGCCTGAGCGCCTCGCCGACCACGTGGACGCCCACGAAGTCGCCGCCCGCGACCTCCTCGCCGAAGCGCTCGCCGCGCAGCCGGACCACCTCGCCCTGCGCGCCGACGCCCACGGTCCCCTCCCCGGCCGGCCGCGGCGCGACCGCGAGCGTCGCGGCCGCGCCGCGCTGGCCGTGCGCCGCGCAGAGCGCCGCCACGTCGAGGTCGATCAGGATGTCGCCGTTCCAGAGGATCACGTCGCCGTCGCCGAGCGCGCCCGCCGCGTTCGCGAGGCCCCCGGCGGTGCCGAAGGGCTCCGGCTCGTGCAGGACGTCGACCGGCACCGGGAACGCCGCGATCAGGTCGCGCGAGAAGCGCTCCGCGAGGTGGGACTTGTTCAGCGCGGCGCGCCGCACGCCGCCCGCGGCGAGCTGCTCGGCGATGTGCGCGATCAGCGGGCGGTCGCCGAGCCACAGGAGCGGCTTCGGCAGCTCGTCCGTGAGCGGGCGGAGCCGGGTCCCGAGCCCCGCAGCCAGGATCATGGCAGAGGCCATGCGCGGGAGGATCGCCCCTTCGCGGGAAACGTCAAAGAAATCGAGGGTGAGCGCGCGGTTGCGGGGCGCGGGCGCGCGGGTACGAGGCGCGGGCGCCGATCGACCCCCGGGAGCTCACTCTCCCCGCACGAGGAGCTCGCGGGCCGCGCGCTCGAGCAGATCGTGCCCCGACACGTCGCCCTCCTCGAGGTGCGCGACGCCGATGCGGATGACCATCCGGAACGGCATCGACGGGATGCGCCGGAAGCGGTGCTGGCGCACCTTCTCGCCGAGCACCTTCGCGAACGCGGACGAGCGCGTCCTGCCGATCCCGGGGCAGACGATCGCGAGGATGTCGCGGCGGTACCGCCCGAGCAGGCCGCCTTCCGGCACGTAGATCCGGACGACGCGCGCGAGGTCGCCGAGGATGCGTTCGACCCCCGCGCGCCCGTGCTTCTCCTCGATGTCCTGGAGGCCCTCCACGCCGAGCAGCAGCAACGAGAGCCTCCTCGTCCGCTGCTCCCTGGCGCGCTGGACCTCCTTCTTCAGGAAGGCCCGCAGCCGCTCCTCGTGGACGACCGCGGCGAGATCCTCGTCGCGGTGCCGCGCGTCGCCGTCGCGTTGCCGCGCGTCGCCGTCGCGTTGCCGCGCGTCGGCCGGCTTCGGCGCGGGCTCCGGAGGCTTCGGCGCGGGATCGGGCGGCGCGACCGCGCGCCGGTCGTCGAGCTCGATCCCGCGGCGGGACGACGGCGGGGGGTTCGTGGGAGGGACGGGCGCCGGGGGCGGGGTCGACGGCGCGGGCGTGCCGAGGGCCTCCGCCAGCAGGGTGACGGCGGTGGTCGCGCGCTCGAAGCGGTCCCTGGGGTCGATCGCGGTCGCCTGCTGGAACCAGGCGTCGAAGGCGGGCGGCAGCCGGATGGTCCGGCGCCGCGCGGCGCGGACGCTCGGCGGCTCGGGCAGGCCCGCCGCCATCCGCTGCAGGAGCGCGAAGATCGAGGGCAGCACGTTGGCCTCGGTCAGCCAGTAGGGGCTGCCCACGAGCAGCGTGAAGGCGACGTGCGCGAGCGCGTGGATGTCGGCCTTGGGCCCGACGGCGCCGTCGCCGCGGATCTGCTCTGGCGCCATGTAGAGCGGCGTCCCGACCAGCGCCGTGCGGTCCGCCATGCTGCTCTGCGCCGCGACCTTGGCCAGGCCGAAGTCGAGGACCTTGACGCACGGGGACCCGTCGTCCCGCCTCGTCAGGAAGAGGTTCGCTGGCTTGAGGTCCCGGTGGACGATCGCCGCCGCGTGCATCTTGTCGAGCGCGCGCGCGACCTGGGACAGGTAGAGCACCACCTCCCCCGGCGGCAGCGGCCCGCGCCGCGCCGAGAGGGTCGCGAGCTCCTCGCCCTGGAGGAGGTCCATGACGAGGAAGGGCATCCCGGAGTCGGCGTCGATGCCGGCGTCGGAGACCGGGACGATGTGATCGCTCTCGATCGCGCCGGTGATCTTGGCCTCCTGGGCGAACCGGGCGCGCATGCTCGGGTCCTGGATGGACCCCGGGAGCATCACCTTGAGCGCGCGGCGGCGGTCGGTGACCTCGTCCACGACCTCGTACACCGCCCCCATTCCGCCCGCCTTGATCGCGCGGACGACACGGTATCGCCCGTGGAAGATCGTGTCGGGCTTGAGCGGTGCGAGGCTCGGCGGATCCATCGGGAGATCGAGGCCATAGGAGCATAGATCGGACAGGGCCCGGGCCGATCGCCGTTCGCGCCGGGGCGACGTCGGCGCGAGCGCCGGCGCGGAGAGCAGGCCGTCGGCGCAACGTCGGCGCGGGCGCGCGGTCGACGTCGCCCCGGCGGCCGCGTCGGGCCGGTCGTGCCCGCTCCGGCCTCGACGCGGTTCGCCGGCGGGGCGCGGTGTGCGCTGCGCGGGCGCGTCCGTCGCCCTCCCTGCGGGCGTGTGGGCGGCCGAAAACTCGACGCCCCCGGTGGCCACGTGGTAGCTCCGCCGGGTGCGTTCAACTGCGCTCGCCGTCTTCTCCGCCGCGCGGCGGAGCTCCGCGCCGTGGGCCGCGGCCGGGTTGCTCGGCCTCGGGGCCGTGATCCTCGCAGCGCAGAGCTGCGGCAACGACGCCGTGGGCGTCGACGCCTGCCGGCGAATCGAGACGGCCCGGTGCGAGGCCGCCGCCGTGTGCCCGGAGTGGGTCGGAACCGCCAGCGCCGACGAGAAGGTGAAGACCTGCGTCGAGTTCTACTGGGACCAGTGCCTGCACGGCATCAAGGGGGTCACCACCAGCACGGGCACCGGCGCCGCGCTGGCGGAGCCGGCGGACGCCCAGGTCCAGGCCTGCGTCGACGCGGTCGGCGCGACGCGCGCGTGCGCGAGCAACAAGGTCGCGTCCATGGCGGAGTGCTCCGCCGAGCTCGCCGCCGGTGAGGATGGCTCGATCAGCCCCTGCGTCGTGATCACCGAGAAGGCGCACGCGCTCGAAGCGTGCGCCTTCGTCGGGACGGTCGAGCCGACGAAAGCACCGGACGGCGGCGACGCAGGCGGCGGTGGCGCCGGCGGCAGCAGCGCGGACGGGAGTGGCGGTGGCGCCGGCGGCAGCAGCGCGGACGGGAGTGGCGGTGGCGCTGGCGGCATGAGCGCGGAGGGGGGCGGCGGCGCTGGCGGCATGAGCGCGGAGGGGGGCGGCGGCGGCAGCAGCGCGGACGTCGGTGGCGGCGGTGCTGGCGGCTCCGCGGATCCCTAGAGCGCCGATCAGCTCGAAACCCCCAGGAATGAAGAGATTTGAACCACAGAGGCACAGAGGGCACAGAGGAACAACATAAAAAACTCTGTGCCCTCTGTGCCTCTGTGGTTCGTTCTCTCGGGGTTTCAACCTGTTTGGTGTCCTAAAGCATCGCGATCTCCACGAGACCTCGCGGTGCTCAACTCCGGTGCTGAAATACGTGACGACGCAGGCGCTGTGCTTGGCAATCTCAGGCAGCGAAGCACACTATGTTCTGCGTGCGCGTCGCTCACGCCGGTTGCTCGGAGAGCGCGGACGCGATCAGGACACCGACGCTGGAGCCCGTGGCTGAACAGGAACTTTTCTTGACGATTGATGGCCATCAACCGGAATGAATTCCACGCATCCAGCGCGCCCCACTTCTGAACTCGCGATCTGCCAACAGAGGGACATCGCGACGGCGCCCGGGACACGATGGTTCAGGTCGCGCGAGGCCGGCGAGCTGTTCCGGCGGCGGCCAGGCGACGCGGCGGGCGCTCTCGCGCCGGGGCGGCGTCGCTGACCGAAGCCGCGCGCCGGCCGGAGCGCACGGCCCGGCGGGGAGCGCGCCGGCCGCCGCCCTCCCCGCGCGCGGCGCCGCGTTTCAGGTGGCGCCGTTCCCCGGCTTGGACTAGTGCCCCCTGCCGATGGGCCGAGCTCGTGCTGCTCTCGAAACCTGGTTCGGCGCGCGTCGCCGGGACGCCTCCCTCCTCTCTCTCGCCCTGACCGGCCGGCGCGCGGTGGCGCTCGGCGCGCTCGCGCTCGCGCTCGGGGCCTGCGAGGAGGGGACCGGCGCTGCCGACGACCAGCCGATCCAGACGTCGCTCACCATCGACCCGCTCGCCTTCCTGGGCGACGTGCGGTGCTCGAACGAGCCGGGGGCGATCCGCAGCTACGTCGCGACGCTCACGGACGAGAGCGCGGCCGGCGGGCCGTTCACCCTCGCCTCGTCCCCGCCGATCCCCTGCTCGTCGCGCGTGTCGTTCACCCACGTCGTCGCGGGGCACGAGTACACGGCGAGGATCGACGGCTACGAGCAGTACGCCGAGGAGCTCACGCCGGTCGGCGACGAGACGTCCGGCAGCCGCCACATGCTCCTCGACGGGGCCCCGGTCGCGCCGCGCTGGACGTGGGGGTGCCCCGACCCTGACGCCGCGGACGACGCCGACAAGCTCGTGGCGGCCACGGGCGTCAACGTCGTCGTCCAGGGCTGCGCCCCGCTCACGGGGCCCATCGACCCGGCGGGCTCGGCCATCGTGATCGACCCGGCGAGCGCGCTCGGCGCGCTGCGCTGCGAGGGCGACGACGGCGCGATCGCGTCGTTCGATATCGTCCCCCAGGACGGCGCGCTCGCGCCGGTGCTCGGGGTCGGCTGCCCGCCCGCCGAGCCGGTCGTCTACGACCTCGGCGTCGACCCGGGGCGCGCCTACGTCTTCCGCCTGGAGGCGAACGACGCCGCGGGCGACCTCCTGTTCGCGGCGAGCTGCTTCGCCGCGGCGAGCGAGGGCGTCACCGTGACGGCGACCTGCGACGGGCTGTCCGCGACGGGCGCGCTCGAGGTCGACCTCGGCGCGCTCCTCGCCGAGGAGGACCTCGCCTGCGGCGCGGCTGCGTCCACCTACACCGCGACCGTGTCGCCGCCCGCGGGCGACCAGCCCGGGGCGGAGAAGCTCGAGGTCGGCCCCGTGCTCTGCGGCGATCGCGCGCTCCTGCAGGCGCTCGCCCCGGGCGCGTACGAGGCCACGGTCGAGGTGCGCGACGCCAAGGGGGCCTCGGCGCTCTCCGCGACCTGCCGCGGGGAGGTCCGCCCCGGCGCGACGACCCGCGCCGCCTGCACCCGCCTCCCCTGAGCCTCCGGCGCAGCCTCGATCCGCCCGCGCGTCCCGCCCGCGCGTCCCGCTCGCCAGAGACGCCCCGGGGCCGGCAAACCCTTTGCGCCGGCCTGCCCCTTGGAGTACCTGAACGCATCCGTCGCATCCCCTGAACAGCGCGGGTCAAGGGCGCGCGGCGGAGGCTGAACTCGACCTCGTCGCTCGTCGATAGAGGCCAGAGGCGCCTCCGCCGACCCGCTCGACGCTCGAGCCGCGCTGGGATGGGCCTCTACGACGGGGCCGCGCGCGCCGCGCTCGCCCCCGCGCCTCGGGTGCAGATCCCATGGAAGAGACGTCGAACATCCAGCAGAAGGTTCCGGTCAGCATCCAGGACGAGCTCCGGACGAGCTACCTCGACTACGCGATGAGCGTGATCATCGGCCGCGCGATCCCGGACGTGCGCGACGGCCTGAAGCCGGTGCACCGCCGGATCCTCTACTCGATGAACGAGCAGAAGATCGGCCCCGGCGGCGCGCACAAGAAGTGCGCGCGCGTCGTCGGAGACGTCCTCGGCAAGTACCACCCCCACGGCGATCTCGCGGTCTACGACGCGCTCGTCCGCATGGGGCAGACCTTCAGCCTGCGCTACCCGCTCATCGACGGGCAGGGCAACTACGGCTCGGTCGACGGCGACTCGCCCGCGGCCATGCGGTACACGGAGTCGCGCCTGTCGCGCATGGCCGTCGAGCTGCTCGCCGACCTTGACAAGGACACGGTCGACTTCGTCCCGAACTACGACGACTCGGAGCTCGAGCCGAGCGTCCTGCCGGCCAAGTTCCCGCAGCTCCTCGTGAACGGCTCCGGCGGCATCGCCGTCGGCATGGCGACGAACATCCCGCCGCACAACCTCGGCGAGATCATCGACGCGACGATCGCCATCATCCGCAACCCCGACATCACGCTGGAGGAGCTGCTCCACCTCGTCCCGGGGCCCGATTTCCCGACCGGCGGCCTCATCTACGGCAAGAGCGGGATCGTGCAGGCGTACACGACCGGCCGCGGCTCGATCACGATGCGCGGGCGCAGCCAGGTCGAGAAGACGATGAAGGGCGACCGCGAGCAGCTCGTCTTCACCGAGATCCCCTACCAGGTGAACAAGGCCCGGCTGGTCGCGAAGATCGCCGAGTGCATGAAGGAGAAGCGCATCGAGGGGATCAGCGAGGTGCGCGACGAGAGCGATCGCGAGGGGATGCGCATCGTCGTCGAGCTGAAGAAGGACATCTTCCCGCAGGTGGTCCTGAACCAGCTCTACCGGCTGACGGATCTCCAGGCGACGTTCGGCGTGATCAACCTGTCGATCGCGAACGGGCGCCCGGCCGTGCTGAGCCTGAAGGACACGCTCTCGCACTTCATCGAGCACCGGCGCGAGGTCGTGACGCGGCGCTGCCGCTTCGAGCTCCGGCAGGCCGAGTCGCAGCGCGAGCTCATCGAGGGGCTCGGCATGGCGACGAGCGACATCGATCGCATCGTCGCGACGATCCGGGCCTCGAGCGATCCGGAGGAGGCGCGGGAGAACCTGCAGAAGCTGCCGCTGCGCGGGCTCGGCGAGTTCCTCCGACGCGCCGGCCGCCCGGAGCCCGAGTGCGTCGAGGCGGACGGGCGCGGCGACTACTTCCTGTCGGAGCGGCAGGCCAAGGCGATCCTCGAGATGCGGCTCTCGCGCCTGACCGGCCTCGAGCGGGAGAAGCTCGCGAAGGAGTACGGCGAGCTGTCGCAGACGATCGAGCGGCTCCGGGCGATCCTCGCGGACATGGGGCTGCTCATGAACGTGATCGTGATGGAGCTCGAGGAGATCAAGGCGCGCTTCGGCGACAAGCGGCGCACCGAGATCGTGCCGGCCGAGGCCGAGATCCAGATGGAGGACCTGATCCAGGAAGAGGACATGGTCGTGACCATCTCGCACGCCGGCTACCTGAAGCGGACGCCGACCTCGACCTACCGGGCGCAGCGCCGCGGCGGCAAGGGGATGGTGGGGATGGAGGCGCGCGAGGAGGACTGGGTGAGCCAGCTCTTCGTGGCGTCGACGCACTCGTACGTCTTCTTCTTCAGCGACAAGGGCAAGGTCTTCGTCAAGAAGGTCTACGAGATCCCGCAGGCGCCGAGGAACGCGAAGGGCCGGGCGATCGTGAACTTCGTCGGGATGGAGCCGGGGGAGAAGGTCGCGGCGATCACGCCGGTGCCGAGCTTCGACGGCGAGACGTTCGTGGTGACGCTGACCCGCCGCGGGCAGATCAAGAAGACGGCGCTCAACGAGTACGAGAACTACAGGGACAAGGGGATCATCGGCGTGCGCATCGAGGAGGGCGATCAGCTCTTCACGGCGGCGCTGACCGACGGCAAGCGCGAGCTCGTGATCGCGACGCGGAGCGGGATGAGCATCCGCTTCCCCGAGGACCAGGTGCGCCCGACGGGCCGCGCCACGATGGGCGTGAAGGGCATCGAGCTCGACGACGGCGACGTGGTGGTGGGCCTCGGCGTGAGCGGCGACGGGCGCGACCGGGTGCTCACGGTGTGCGAGCGCGGCTACGGCAAGCAGACGGCGCTCGAGGAGTTCCGGCTCCAGAGCCGCGGCGGCAAGGGCGTGATCCTGATCGACGCGAGCGAGCGGAACGGGCCGGTCGTCGGGGTGGCCATGGTGAGCCCGAGCGACGAGGTGCTGATCGTGACCGACCGCGGGCAGATGATCCGCACCAAGGCGAGCGAGATCCGCGAGACGGGGCGCAACGCGCAGGGCGTGCGGATCATGCACGTGGGCCAGGACGAGCGGGTGGTCGCGGTCGAGGCGTTCGCGGCGGAGGCGGCCGAGGCGGTGGAGAGCGGCGGGTCGACGCCGCCGGGCGCCGAGGGGACCAACGGGGTCGCGGATCACGGGGGCGCCGACGGCGGCGGGGCCGACGGCGGCGGGGCCGACGGCGGCGGCAGCAGCGACGTGAACTGAGCGAGCGTGGAGACCCCCCGGGGGGGGCGGGAGAGCCGGGGGGGCCGGCCCCGAGGGAGGATCGCTGGATCGCCAGCTCGGCGAGGGGCGCTCGCTAGAGCGATGTCTCGGCGACGGGGGTGGAGGTCGATCCGCGCGCTGGAGGGTCCGAGCGGCACATCGCGGCCCGTTCTTGGGCGCGGAGGAGACTCGCGAGCTCGGCCACGTGAGCGTCATCCGCGTTCATGGCCGCAAGGGAGTCGGCGAGGCGCAGGACGTACTCGACGTTGGAGCCGCTCGGACCGTGGGACGCGAGCACCTGCGCGACGATCGCGGGGAGCGGCGCCTCACCGAGGTAGTCCGGGTTGTCCGGAGTCGCCATGTAGACGATGGCTGTCCGCGCAGCGCGTGACGCCGTGTCGTCCGCCATGAACAGCGGCATGTCGTGGCGGGCATAGCCGCCCTTCTCGCGGTGATCGAGCGCGCGGAGCACCTCGTCGAGATCGGGCTCCGCGACCCGGTAGGCCATCCCCCAGCAGCGCGCGCCTGGCTCGGGGATGAGCGTGACCACCCGGCCCGGCGCGCCGGGGACGCCGCGGTGATCGGTGGAGCCCTGCCAGAAACGGCGCGCCCACCCCGTGACGTACCCGGGCGCCATCTGCTCGAAGCGAAACGCCGGCCGCCAGATCAGCGACCCGTAGCCGAAGATCCAGGTCTCGCGATGCACGGGACCATCCTACCAAACCAGGCTGCCGGCCAGGGCCGCCCCGCGCTCCCAGGGCGCCGCGCCGGCTCGGCGCGCCAGGCGCCCGCTACCGGCGCCCCTCCCCGAGGCCCTCCACGGACCGCGGGCCGGGCCGCTCCAGCGGCTCCCGGCTGCGACGCTCGTGCTCGGCCTCCCTGGCCCTCCGCTCCTCGGCGTCCCTCTGCAAGCGCTCGTCGCGCTTCCGCTGGTCCTCCGTGTCCTGCCGGGCCCTCTCGGCGGCCTCTCGCGCCGCCCGCTCGCTCGCGAGCGCCATCTCGAGGTTGTACTCGGTCTGGCGGATCTCCTCGAGCTGCGCGGTGATCACCCGGTTCTGGCGGACCACCTTGATGATCCCCAGCGTCGCCCCGGCGACCAGCAGCGCGAGGCCCGCCATCACCCCGACGATCAGCGTGCGCTTCCTCCGCTGCGCCTGGCTCGCCAGCCGGAGCACGGCGTCCAGATAGCGCTGCTCGCGCGCGGGCAACTGCCCCTGATGATAGTAGCCCTCGCGGAAATGGCGCGCCTCCTCGGCGAGCTTGCCGCGCCAGACGGTGTCGTCGGCAGAGCCGCTCGACTCCCATTGCCTCGCCGCCACACGCAGCCTGTCGAGGAACGCCGCGTCCTTCTGGTTCTCGTCGAGCCAGCGCAGCAGGGTCGGCCAGCGCTCGATGAGCGACTCGTGCACGATCTCCACCGTGCTGCCGGCGTCGTCGCGCCCGCGCTCGACGGCCAGGAGCCGCGCGTCCGAGAGGACCTGGACGACGCCCTCGAGCTCGTCCGGGTCGCCCGGCAGCTCGCGGAGCTCCCTCAGGCTCGCGATGGCCCTCGTGCGCTCGGGCGTGACGAGGCGCTCGAACACGGCCCGGCAGAGCTTCGCCTGGCGGACGCTCATCCCGGCCAGCACGGTGTCGGCGTGGCTCGCGAGCGTGCCCGCCACGCCGCCGATGGCCTCGTAGCTCTCCCGCGTCAGGAGCCGGCGCCCGCGGTCGCGCAGGTCCCACCAGCGCGCCGCCATGAACTGCAAGAGCGGCAGCGCGCCGCGGGTCGTCTCCAGCACGTCCAGGATGCCCTCGACCAGCGCCGGATCCTCGATCTCGTACCGCGCCGCCTGGACGGGCCGGGTCAGCGCCTCGCGCAGCCCCGCGCGGCCGATAGGCGGCAGGACCACGAGCCCGCGGGTCACCGCGGCCATGAAGTGCCTGTCCTCGGCCACCCGCTCGATGAAATCCGACCGCAGGGACAGGATCACGCGCAGCGGCGAGGAGGCGTCGTCGGCGACGCCGCCGAGGCACGAGAGGAACGCGGCGCGCTCGCCGGCGTCGCACGAGAGCGTGTAGAGCTCCTCGAACTGATCGACGAAGAGCGCGACGCGACGCTGCTTGCGGGCCGACCACGCGCGCAGCTCGGCCCCCAGGTAGCCCGGCTCGGCGCGCAGCCGATCGAGCAGGCGCCCGCGCGCGTCCTCGCCGTCGAGGGGCGCGGGGCGCTCCGAGCCCCCCCTCGACATCAACGAGGGGTGGCTGAGCAGATCGGCGAGCGCCGCCATCGGCTCGCGCCCTGGCCGGAGGATGAGCGACTCCCACCCTGCGCCCGAACGCTTGAGCGCCGGGACGATCCCCGCCCTCACGAGCGACGATTTCCCCACCCCCGACGCCCCGACGATCGCGAGCAGCGGCTGGCTCCGGAGGCGCGTCACCATGCTCGCGACGTCCTCCGCGCGGCCGAAGAAGCGGTCCGCGTCGGCCTCCTGGAACGCCGACAGGCCGGCGAAGGGGCTCTCGTCGGCCCCGAGGACGATCTCGTGTCGCGCGGGCAAGAGCGGCAAGAGCTCCGAGAGCAGCTGCTGCGCGGAGGCGGTGCGCTCGGCCTTCCGCTTGCGCAGGCAGCGATCGACGATCCCGGCGAGCGGGCCCAGGTCGGGGCGCGCCTCGTCGAGCTCGGGCATGGGCTGATCGAGCGCGGCGACCTGCATGAGGCTGTGCACCGTCACCGGCGCGAGCGGGTGCGCGCCGGTGACGAGCTCGTGGAGCATGATGCCCACGGCCCAGATGTCGCTGGCGTGATCGATCCCCTCCCCGGTCCACTGCTCCGGGGACATGTACGGTATCGTCCCCATCATCGCGCCCTCGCGCGTCAGGGTCGTTCTCAGCGAGACGGGAGGGCGCTCGACCGCGCCGCCGGCGTCCGTGTCGAGCAGCTTGGCGATGCCGAAATCGAGCACTTTGATCGCGCCGGACGCCTCCAGCATGATGTTCTCGGGCTTGAGATCGCGGTGCACGATGCCGAGCTTGTGAGCGCACGAGAGCGCGCGCACCACGGGCACCATCATCTCCACGGCCGCGCTCGCGGACACCGGCGCCGTCGCGACGCCTTCACCGGCGCCGGGGGGTCTTCGCTGCTCCATCCAGGCGCGGAGGCTCTGCCCTTCGATGTACTCGAGCACCATGTACGGGTATCCGTCGTGCTCGTTCACATCGTGGATGGTCACGATGTTCTCGTGCTTGCAGAGCGCGGTCGCGCGGGCCTCGACCAGGAAGCGCTGCAGCCGGACGCCGCTCAGGCTGGTGACGACCTTGATGCCGACGAGGCGGCCCAGCCGGACATCGCGGGCCAGGAAGACGGTGCCCATGCCGCCCCGGCCGAGCTCGCGGATGAGCTCGTAATGCCCGATCGTGCTGCCGGCGGTGAGCGGCAGCACGGAGGCCTCATCGGTCGATCCCCGGCGCGAAGGCGCCGTCCTGTCCGGGGCGGGCTCCGGCGCGCGCGGATCGCGGGTAGCCCACCCCGCGCTCCCTTGCCCGGCCAACAGCGTGCTCGTCAGGCCGCAGTCGCTCACGGCGGGCGCGACGTTCCCTCGACCAGGCGACGGGACCCCCGCAGCCTCCCCGCCGAGCCGTTTCTCGTCCACGCCGGTCACGCCGGGGCAGCGTACCCCACCGGCCCGGTCATCTCACCCTTCCAGGAGCTCGAACCGGATCCCCGCCGCCTGCAGCCGCTCGATGAGCCGCTCCCCCATCGCGACGGCCGGCGTGAGGACCCCGGCGCGCGCCGGCAGCCGCTCGCGATCGAACGCCATGCAGAGCGCCGACTCCGCCACCATCTTCGCCGTCTCCGAGTAGCCCGGATCCCCGCCGCTCACCCGCGTCACCACCCGGCGCGACGCGCTCTTCCCCTCGAACGTCACCTGGAACCAGCTCCGCGCCCGCTCCTCGGCGCTCGGCCCCTCCCCCGGGCTGCGCACCTTGCGGAGCAGCTCCCGCGTCGGCCCGACCTTGGCGAGCGCCGCGACGGCGCCGAAGCCAGCGATCCCGATCGCCAGCTGCAGCCCGGATTTGACCTGCATGTAATGACCGTACTGGAAGTCGGGGCCGTAGACGTCGAGCTCCCGCGCGCTCCGCAGCACGACCTGCGGGTCGATGCTCGGCATCGGGCAGACCCAGGCGCGCAGCCCCTTCTCGTAGCGGATGCGCGCCTTGAGCCCGCGCGCCTTGCGCGCCCCGTGCTCCTGCTCCTTGCCTGCCTCGCGCTTCCTGCGGCGCGCCTGCGCCACGATCTCGATCAGCGACTGCCACGTGCCGCCCGAGAAGCTCCCGTGCGCGCGCACGACGCCCTCGACAACGATCGGCTCTCCCGCCGGGAGCTTCGTCACCGTGAAGAGCACGCCGAGGTCGTGCGGGATGCTGTCGAAGCCGCAGCAGTTGACGATCCGCACGCCCCGCGCGCGGGCGGCCTCGTGGTGTCGGTCGAGCAGGCGGTCGACGAACTCGGGCTCGCCGGTGAGGTCCGCGTAGTCGGCGCCCGCGCGGATGCACGCCTCGACCAGCGGCTCGCCGCGCGTCGAGTAAGGGCCGACCGTGGTGAGGACGACGCGCGCCTGGCTGGCCATGCGCTCGAGCGACGCCGCGTCCTCCGAGGTCGCCTCGATGACCCCCACGGCGGAGCAGGCCGGATCGATCGCCTCCATCGCCGCCTTCACCTCGGCGAGGCGCCCCGCGTTCCGCCCGGCGATCGCCCAGCGAACGGGCCGCGCCGCGGCCTCGCCGGCGGAGGTGTCCTTGCCCTTGGTGGCGAGGTACTCGGCGACGAGGCGACCGGTGAAGCCGGTCGCGCCGAAGACGATCACATCGTACGTGCGGTCGCTGCTGCTCATGGGGGCAGCCTTGATACCACGACCGCGGGCGGGAACGTCACCGTCGGCACCACGACAGAGACGGCGGGACCCAGCCGCCGAACGAGCGCTCCAGGTGCTGCGCCACCGCGATGGTCACGTGGTCGTTGCCGTGGATCGCCGCGACCTGGACGCCGAGCGGAAGCCCCTCGGCGTTGAGCCCCAGCGGGACCTGCGTCGCCGGCATCTCCATGACGTTGAGCACCGCGGTGTACGTCCACTGGAAGGGCGGCAGGAGCGGCGCGTAGTGCCGGGGCGCGGGCCTCGGGTACGTCGGGTAGAGCATCACGCCCCGCTCGCCGATGCGCGCCACGAGCTCGGCCCGGAGCGCCTTGCCGAGCTCCACGGCGCGCTCGATGCGCGCCGGGAGCCGCTTGCCGAGGTCCTCCAGCAGCGTCAGCCCGAGCGCGGGCAGCGTGTGCGCCGAGCGGCGCATCGACCAGCGGGCGAGCTCGCGCGGCAGGCTGACCGGACGGCCGTCCCCGAGGAGCGACCGGAACGTGACGCCGCCCGCCACGGCCAGCATCGCGGTCCAGATGTCGAGCGCGCGCGCGAGCAGATCGACGCGCCCCTCGCGGACCGTCGCCCCCCGCGCCGCGAGCGCCTCCGCGGCCCTCCGCTGCGCGGCCAGCAGATCGTCGCTCACCGCGCGGACGCCGTCGTGCTCGATCGAGAGCACCGTCAGCCCGGCGAGGTCGACCGCGGTCGGGTCGCCGAGCGGCATCGGCGCGCAGCTCGGATCGCGCGCGTCGGGGCCCGCGAGGACGCGGAGCACCGGCATGAGATCCTCGGCGCGCCGCGCGATCGGCCCCGACGTCATGAAGCGGAGCCCCCGCTCGCCCGGCAGCGGGAACTGCCCCGACGTCGGCACGAGCCCGCCGGTCGGCTTGTGGCCGAAGACGCCGTTGAAGAACGCGGGCATCCGGATCGATCCGCCGATGTCCGAGCCGAGCCCGATCGGCGCGCCGCCGGCGCCGACCACCGCGGCCTCTCCGCCCGAGCTGCCGCCCGCGGTGCGCGCCGGATCGTAGGGGTTGTTGGTGCGGCCGTAGAGCCGGTTGTTCGTCTCCATCCACATGCAGAGCTCCGACACGTTGGTGACGCCGAGCGGGATGAAGCCGGCGGCGCGCAGGCGCGCGACCGTCACCGCGTCCTCCGCCGCGCGCACGCCGGCGCGGGCGACGAGCCCCGCGGAGTTCGGCATGCCGGCGACGGCGAAGCTCTCCTTGATGGAGCACGGCACGCCGAGGAACGGCGGCGCGCCCGCGGGCTCGCCCGCGGACTCGCCCCGGTCGAGCAGCGCGTCGGCCGCGCGCGCCTCGGCGCGGGCGGCGTCGAACCGGTCCGCCACCACCGCGTTGAGCGTCGGGTTCACGCGCTCGATGTGTCGGATGTGGGTCTCCACCACCTCGGCCGACGTGACGGCCCGGGCGCGGATCAGCGCGGCCAGCCGCGTGGCGGAGAGCAGGAGCAACGGATCTCGTGAAAGCATGGATGCGAACAGGGATCAGGCTCAGGACGACGACCCGGGTCAAGGATTCGCCGCTTTCAGGCCCGATGACCGCTGTTCTGACATCCCTGGCGGCCGTCCCGCCGGCGGGCGCGCTGCGCCGCCGAGCGCGTCCGGACGCCGGCGCGTCCGCGGAGCGCGCCGCCGCGGCCTACTCGCCCTCGGCCCCTTCCGCTCGGGGCGCCGGCGCCGCGGCGACCGAGCGCCCGCGCGCTCGCTGCGGGAACGCCCAGCGCACGGCCCCGGTCACCAGCCAGTCGACCGCCCCCTGGCTGCTCACCTGGATGCCTGGATCGACGTACACCTGCACGCGCTCGCTGAGCTCCGCGCCGACCTCCAGCACGCTCGTCGACACGACGCGGGGCCCGCCGAGGTGGTTGAACTGGAAGCTCTGGTCCGGCCCCACCCAGAACCCGCGCGGCAGCTCGACGATCGCGAAGGGCCGCACCACGGACACCTGGATGTCGTCCCGCCGCGGATCGCCGCCGAACGACACCGCGTGCTGGAGCTGCAGCCCGATCCGCGCCGGCCGCGCCACGCGGACGTACGCCTGGACGAGCGGCGCGACCTGGTTCTTCCCCGAGCCCAGCGCGCGGTTCGTCGCCGAGTCGAGGACGAGGTCCGAGCCGACGAGCAGCGCGAACCGCGGCGTGCCGATCGCGCGCACGAGCGGCCGGATCAGCACGTCGCCGAGCCCCACGTTGCGCTCGCCCTCGAGGCCGCCCGCGTAGGCGAGCGGCACGTCTGCCCGCAGCGAGAAGCTCCTGTCGAAGGCGTAGTCCCCCCGGATCACCGCCGCGTTGAAGAAGCCGTTCCTGCCGCGCGAGACGTAATCGTTCCGGAGCTCGACGAACGTGCCGAGGTTGGCGGCCGCGGGCGCTGGCGTCCGGGGCGCCGCGGCGTCGCGGCGCTCGCCCCCGCGGCGCGGCGGCGTCGACGGCCGCACGACCGGCGCCGGCCGCGCGGGCTGAGCGCGCGCGAGCGCCGCGATCGCCGCTGCGCCCGCGGGGGCAGCGAGGCGCGGTGGCGCGGCGGCGGCGGCGCCGGTCGAGGCGCCGCCCAGCGCGAGCAGCGCGAGCGCGGCCGCGCGGCGGCGCCGTCGACAGCCGAGCGAGGAGATCCGATGAACAGCAGGCCGCGCCTGCGCCACGCGATGCGCTTGCATGGCAGGTCCATGGTGGTGCTGCTCGGCCCGTCGCAGTCGGTCCAGGGCAGCACTCTGCACGTCGGGCGCGCATGAGCCGACATCCGGCGCTTGCGCACATCTCCCCCGGCGCTCCGGATCTGCGCCGCGGCCGATTGCGTCCGCGCTCTTCGCGCGGCGCTCGTTGCGCGCTCCGCCCGGCTCGAGCTCGTTCGACGTCTTCCGTGCGCGTCGTTCGACGTCTTCCGTGCACGTCGTTCGACGTCTTCCGTGCACGTCGTTCGACGTCTTCCGTGCGCGTCGTTCGACGTCTTCCGTGCACGTCGATCGCGCCGCCGCGCAGCCGGGCACACGCGACACACGTGCATGCGATCGGCTCGATCGGCGTCGCTTCGTGCAGGACGTCACGCCTGTTTGCGGCGTTGGCTCGTATGAAAAAACCGCACGAAACACCGCAGAAACAAGCGATCTGTAAAGAAACAGCTTGACGCGACGCAGCAGCTCTGTAGGGTAACGGCACGCACGCTATGCAGAAGTCGATGAGCACCTCCAGCGCCCGCGCCTACGGCGAAGGGACCCCCGCTGTGAAGCTGGTGCATCGCGCTTCGTCCGTGCTCTCGGCGACGCGTTCGCACGTCGTCGCGATCGGCGTGTCCGTCGGGCTCCTAGCCGGCCTAGCCATTCCTGCGCTCGTCAGCCTAGCCGTCGTCGGGCTGATTCGCGTTGGGAACGGTTGCGGGCCGCCACTCTGAGCAAGGCAGCATGGAGATAGGCCCCCGCACCGAGAAGGTCCGGGGGCTTTCGTTTTTTTCGGCCTGTGGGTTCACGAAGAGCAGCCGTCGTCAAGGAGGATCAGGTGAGCAAGGAACAACATTCGAGGAAGAATCGCGAGGACGCCTCCAGTGAGGCCGTCGACCAGCGCATCGCGGAGCTCGCGGAGCTCGTCGCCGCGGGCTGTGGCGTGCCCGTCGCGTCGAGCGCCGTGCGCGAGGAGTTCGAGGCGCTCGTCCACGAGATCCGCGCGCGCGCCAGCGGGGGCGGCGTTCGCGCGCCCCAGCGCTCCTCGACGCACCTGAAGGGCGCGCGCCCGGGCGGCGCCGCGGCCGAGGCCTCCTTCGAGTTCCACTCCGACCCGCCCTCCGCGCGCGCCGGCTCGAACGCGCAGGCGAGCGCCCCGGCCTTCTCGCGCGTCGTCTCGCTCGACGACGCGCGGCGGGTGCTCGAGGCGATCCGCCGCGAGGAGACCAGCGGCGACGGACCGCGGGAGGACCTGCAGCGCGCGATCGCCTAGCTCCCTGATCCTCGGAGACACGGCGGAACCCACCGGCCAGGGCGCCCGAGGGCGCCACCACCACCCGCAGCTTCACCAGCGCGACTCGATGGAGTCAGGACTATGAAACGAACAGGCGCACAGATCATCTGGGAAGTCCTCGTCCGCGAAGGCGTGGACGTGGTCTTCGGCTATCCGGGCGGCGCGATCATGCCCGCGTACGATACGATCCTCGGCTACCCGATCCGCCACGTCCTCGTCCGGCACGAGCAGGGCGCGGCGCACATGGCGGACGGCTACGCCCGCGCCTCCGGCAAGGTCGGCGTGTGCGTGGCCACCTCGGGCCCGGGCGCGACGAACCTCGTCACCGGGATCGCGACGGCGATGCTCGACTCGTCGCCGATCGTCTGTATCACCGGCCAGGTCTCCTCCAAGCTGCTCGGCACCGACGCCTTCCAGGAGACCGACATCACGGGCGTCACCCTGCCCATCACCAAGCACAACTACCTCGTCACCGAGGTCGAGGACATCGCCCCCGCCATCCGCGAGGCGTTCTACATCGCGCGCTCCGGCCGCCCGGGTCCCGTCCTGGTCGACATCACGAAGGACGCCCAGCAGGCGTCGATCGACTTCGAGCCCCCGAAGGGCGAGGTCCGCCTGCCCGGCTACCGCCCGTCCCACCACGCCGTCCAGACGGACATCGAGAAGGCGATCGAGCTCATCGACGAGGCCGAGCGGCCGCTCATCCTCGCCGGTCAGGGCATCGTCCGGGCGGAGGCGACGCGCGAGCTCCTCGCCTTCGTGGAGAAGACGGGCATCCCCGTGGCGTCGACGCTCCTCGGCCTCGGCGGCTTCCCGGCGACCCACCCGCTCAGCCTCGGCATGATGGGCATGCACGGCGAGGCGTGGGTGAACCACGCCATCCAGGAGGCCGACCTCCTCATCGCGCTCGGCATGCGCTTCGACGACCGCGTGACCGGCAACCTCAAGACCTACGCGGTCAAGGCGAAGAAGATCCACGTCGAGATCGACCGCTCCGAGATCAACAAGAACGTCAAGGTCGACGTCGGGCTCGTCGGGGACGTCCGGGACACGCTCCTGTCGCTCATCCCCGGGGTCAAGCAGCGCCACCGGGGCGGCTGGCTCGAGCGCATCGGCGCGCTGAAGGGCGACTCGGCGGTCCGTGACATTCAACAATTGCCGTACAACGAGAAATTGTACGCCGCGCACGTGATGCACGACCTCTGGCGGCTCACCGACGGCAAGGCGCTTGTGGTAACCGACGTCGGCCAGCACCAGATGTGGGAAGCGCAGTACTACAAGCACGATCACCCGCGGAAGCTCATCACCTCCGGCGGGCTCGGCACGATGGGCTTCGCCCTGCCGGCGGCGATCGGCGCGCGCTTCGCGAAGCCCGACGAGGAGGTCTGGGTGGTCGTCGGCGACGGCGGCTTCCAGATGACCGCGTGCGAGCTGTCGACCTGCGCGCAGGAGGGCATCAAGGTCCACGTGGCCATCATCAACAACGGCTACCTCGGCATGGTGCGCCAGTGGCAGGAGTTCTTCTACAACCGGCGCTACTCGGCGACCCCGATGCGCAGCCCGGACTTCGTGAAGCTCGCCGAGGCCCACGGCCTGACCGGCATCCGCGTCACGAAGCGCGAGGAGATCGCGGACGCGGTGGCGCGCGCCCGCGCGACGCCGGGCACCGTCGTCGTCGACTTCCGCGTCGAGCAAGAGGACAGCGTCTATCCGATGGTCCCCGCGGGCGCCGACCTGAAGGACATGATCCGCCGCCCGAGCCCCATCGTGGAGACCGGGGAGGATCCGTGAACGCACCCGTAGCGGCGCGCGCCCCGAGCGCTCGTTCCAGCGCGAGCGCGCGCTCGTCGGACGAGCGGGGCGCGTCCGAACGCGTCACGGCCGGCGCCGGGCGCACCACCGACAAGAGGGACTTTCAAGAGGCATCCATGGATCGACCCATCCTGCGCACCTTCATCGCCTACGTCGAAGACCGCCCCGGCGTGCTCAACCGCGTCGCGTCCCTCTTCCGGCGTCGCGCGTACAACATCGAGTCGCTGAGCGTCGGGCGCACCCACATCACCGGGATCTCGCGCCTCACCCTGGTCCTCGAGGCCGACGAGGACGGGGCGCGGCGCCTCGAGGCGAACCTGTACAAGCTGGTCAACACCCTCTGGGTCCAGGACGTCACCCACACCGCCTCGGTCGCGCGCGACCTCGCGCTGATCAAGGTGAGGGCCGACGCGACGACCCGGGCCCAGGTGCTCCAGCTCTGCGAGGTGTTCCGCGCGCGCACCGTCGACGTCGCCCCCGAGGCGCTCACCATCGAGATCACCGGGACCGGCGACAAGATCGAGGGCCTGCTCGACGTGCTCCGCCCGTTCGGGATCATCGAGATGGTGCGGACGGGGATGATCGTGATGACCCGCGGCGCCGAGGAGGCCGAGGCCAGGCTCGACACGATGCTGCCTGCGCGCGCGGCCGACAGCGGCGCGCCCTGATGACTGATGACGTGAAGGAAGGGAGCCGCGAGGTGCGGAGCCCTGTTGAAGGAGACTGAGATGGCGAAAATTTTCTATGATAACGACGCGGATCTGTCGCTCATCCAGAGCAAGAAGATCGCGATCGTAGGCTATGGCTCGCAGGGGCACGCCCACGCGCTCAACCTGCGCGACAGCGGCGCCACCGTGATCGTCGCCCTGCCCGAGGGCAGCAAGAGCCGGCCCAAGGCGCAGGCGGCGGGCCTCCAGGTGGCCACCGTGTCCGAGGCCGCGAAGGCCGCGGACGTCATCATGATCCTCGCCCCCGACACGTCGCAGGCGCGCATCTACAACGAGCACATCGCGCCGCACCTCGGCCCGGGCAAGACGCTGATGTTCGCGCACGGGTTCAACATCCGCTTCAACACGATCACGCCGCCCGCGTCGGTCGACGTCTCGATGATCGCGCCGAAGGGCCCCGGGCACCGGGTGCGCGAGACGTACGAGGCCGGCGGCGGCGTCCCGGCGCTCCTCGCCGTCCACCAGGACGCGAGCGGCAAGGCCGAGGCGCAGGCGCTCGCGTACGCGAAGGGCATCGGCGCGACGCGCGCCGGCGTGCTCTGCACGACGTTCGCGGAGGAGACCGAGACCGACCTCTTCGGCGAGCAGGCGGTGCTCTGCGGCGGCGCCAGCGAGCTCGTGAAGGCCGGGTTCGAGACGCTCGTGAACGCCGGCTACCAGCCGGAGATCGCGTACTTCGAGTGTCTGCACGAGCTCAAGCTCATCGTCGACCTCATGTACCGCGGCGGCCTCAACTACATGCGGTACTCGATCAGCGACACCGCCGAGTACGGCGACTACGTCTCGGGCCCGCGCGTCATCACCGACAAGACGCGCGAGGAGATGAAGCGCATCCTCGCCGACATCCAGAGCGGCGAGTTCGCCCGCAAGTGGATCGCGGAGAACGAGGAGGGCCG
This sequence comes from Sorangium sp. So ce119, assembly GCF_051524405.1. NCBI lineage: Bacteria > Pseudomonadati > Myxococcota > Polyangiales > Polyangiaceae > Sorangium > Sorangium sp. So ce119. The sequence goes on from NZ_CP150310.1 coordinate 4,166,559, forward strand.
GCCGAAGTTCGAGGCGACGCGGGCCAAGGAGCGCGAGCAGAAGCTCGAGGTCGTGGGCGCCAACCTGCGCAAGATGATGCCGTTCATCGATCCGGTCACCATCAAGCCCGGCGACTGAGCCTCTCCACTCGTGGGAGGCGGCGGAGAACACCATGCCTGAGATGATTGCGAATCAAGCGATGCCCCCGTCCGATTACGTCCGTATCTTCGACACCACGCTGCGCGACGGCGAGCAGTCGCCCGGCGCGACGATGACGTCCTCGGAGAAGCTCGAGATCGCGCTCGCGCTGGCGAAGCTCGGCGTCGACGTCATCGAGACGGGCTTCCCCGCCGCTTCCCCCGACGACCTGCTCGCCGTCCAGACGATCGCCGAGCGCGTCGGCGCGGCCGCCATCCCCGGCCGCCCCGCCGCGACCCCGCCGATCATCTGCGCCCTCGCCCGCGCCACGAAGGTCGACATCGACAAGGCGTGGGAGGGCGTCTCGCGGGCCGCGCACCCGCGGATCCACACCTTCCTCGCGACGAGCGACATCCACCTCAAGCACAAGCTCCGGATGACGCGCGCCGAGGTGCTCGATCGGGTCCGGGCCATGGTCGCCTACGCGCGCGACCTGTGCGCGGACGTGGAGTTCAGCCCCGAGGACGCCGGCCGGAGCGAGCCGGAGTTCCTCTACCAGGTGCTCGAGGCGGCGATCGCCGCCGGGGCCACCACGCTCAACATCCCGGACACGGTCGGGTACACCATCCCGAGCGAGTTCGGCGCGCTCATCGCCGGGATCCGCAAGAACGTCGCGGGGATCGACCGCGCGATCATCTCGGTCCACTGCCACAACGACCTCGGGCTCGCGACGGCCAACGCGCTGGAGGGCATCCGCGCGGGCGCGCGCCAGGCCGAGGTGACCATCAACGGCATCGGCGAGCGCGCGGGCAACACCGCGCTCGAGGAGGTCGTCATGGCGCTCGCGACGCGCCGGGCGATCTTCGGGCTGCGCACCGGGATCGACACGACCCAGATCGCCACCGTGAGCCGCATGGTGAGCGCGGCCACGGGCTTCAACGTCCAGCCCAACAAGGCGATCGTCGGCGCCAACGCCTTCGCGCACGAGTCGGGCATCCACCAGGACGGGATGCTGAAGCACCAGGAGACGTACGAGATCATGCGGCCCGAGATGGTCGGCGTCACGCAGACGCGGCTCGTCCTCGGCAAGCACTCGGGCCGGCACGCGCTCCGCAACCGGCTCGAGGAGCTCGGCTACCACCTCGACGAGGCCCAGCTCGCGGCGGCGTTCGCCAGCTTCAAGGCGCTCGCGGACAAGAAGAAGCACGTCACCGATCCGGACATCGAGGCGATCGTCTCGACCACGCGGGCGCAGGTCGCCGAGCTCTACACGCTCGACGCCCTCCAGGTCGCCTGCGGGACGACGGGGATGCCCACGGCCACGGTCCGGCTCCGCGGGCCGGACGGGGCGCTGCACGTGCGCGCCGCGATCGGCACCGGGCCGGTGGACGCCGCCTACCGGGCGATCGACGAGATCGTCCGCGTGCCGAGCAGCCTCCTCGAGTTCTCGGTGCACGCGGTGACCGAGGGCATCGACGCGCTCGGCGAGGTGAGCGTCCGCGTGCGGGCGGACGTGACGTCGAGCAAGCGGCACCCGCAGCACGACGCCTCCGCGCGCGTCTTCCACGGCCACGGCGCTGACACCGACATCCTCGTCGCCAGCGCGAAGGCGTACCTCGCCGCCCTGAACAGGCTCCTCGCGACGTACGGCGTCGAGCCGAAGGAAGACGCGGCGGCGTCAGAGAGCAACCAGAGCGGCCACGGCGCCGCCGTCGAGACCGCGAGATAGGCCGGTGCGCCGGGCGCAGGAGGCCCCCGCGCGGGGCGGACGAGCCCGGCGGCGTGCCCTCGCCGCACAAGGAAGTCGAACCTTATGAATCCGCCTCTCAACGGCGCGGAGCAGGGCGCCCGCCCCGCGGACCGCGTCGACATCTACGACACCACCCTCCGCGACGGCACCCAGCGCGAGGGCATCTCGCTCGCGTGCGAGGACAAGCTCCAGATCGCGCGCCACCTCGACGCGTTCGGCCTGACCTTCATCGAGGGCGGCTGGCCCGGCTCGAACCCGAAGGACGCGCAGTTCTTCGAGCGGGCCCGGGACATCGAGTGGAAGCACGCGAAGATCGCCGCGTTCGGCTCGACGCGCCGCGCCTCGCTCGCGCCCGAGGACGACCCCGGGCTGCGCGCGCTGCTCGCCGCCGGAACGGAGGTCTGCACGATCTTCGGCAAGAGCTCGACCCTGCACGTGACGGCGGTGCTGCGCACGACGCTCGACGAGAACCTCCGGATGATCGAGGAGACCGTCGCCTTCCTGCGCGCGCACGGCCGCCGCGTCGTCTACGACGCCGAGCACTTCTTCGACGGGTACGCGCTCGACCGCGGGTACGCGGTCGAGACGCTGCGCGCCGCGGTGCGCGGCGGGGCCGAGGTGCTCACGCTCTGCGACACGAACGGCGGCTCGATGCCGTGGCAGATCGAGGCTGTGGTCGCCGAGATGAAGGCGCTGATCGGCCACCCGCTCGGCATCCACGCCCACAACGACGGCGAGTGCGCGGCCGCCAACTCGCTCGCCGCCGTGCGCGCGGGCGCCCGCCACGTGCAGGGCACGATCAACGGCTACGGCGAGCGCTGCGGGAACGCGAACCTCTGCGCGATCATCCCGAACATCGAGCTGAAGCTCGGCCTCCGGGCGCTGCCCGAGGGGGCGCTCCGCGGGATCTCGGAGCTCTCGCACTACGTCGCCGAGGTGGCGAACCTCGCCCCCGACGACCACATGGCCTACGTCGGGCGGAGCGCCTTCGCGCACAAGGGCGGCGTGCACGTCGCGGCGATGCGGCGCGAGCCCGCGGCCTACCAGCACGTCGACCCCGCGCTCGTGGGCAACGCGATGCGGACCGTGGTCAGCGAGCTGTCGGGGCGCGGCAACCTGCTCAGCAAGGCCGAGGAGTTCGGGCTCGAGGTGCCGACCGGCGCCGAGGTCGAGGTGCTCGAGCAGATCAAGGAGCGCGAGGCGCGCGGCTCCTCGTTCGAGGCGGCCGAGGCGTCCGTCGCGCTGCTGCTCCGCCGGAGCGCGGCCGGCTACAAGCCGCCCTTCCGCCTGCTCGACTTCAAGGTCATCGCGGGCCAGCGCGAGGGCGTCGGCACCTTCGCCGAGGCGATGATCAAGATCGACATCCACGGCGAGGTGGTGATCACGGCGGCCGAGGGGTCCGGCCCCGTCAACGCGCTCGACGGCGCGCTCCGCAAGGCGCTCGCGCCCGTGTACCCGGCCGTTCGCGACATCCAGCTCGTCGACTACAAGGTCCGCATCCTCGACGGCCGCGACGGCACCTCGGCGACGACGCGCGTGCTCATCGACAGCCGCGACGCGCACCGCCAGTGGAGCACCGTCGGCGCCTCCACGAACATCATCGACGCGTCCTGGCATGCGCTCGCGGACGGGATCGAGTATGGGCTCACCCTCGCAGCGAGAGAGCCTGCGCAGTTCACATCCACGTTGCCTGCCAGCGAGGTCGCATGAAGGCCAATATCGTTCTTTTGCCCGGCGACGGCATCGGCGTCGAGATCGTCGCGGAAACCCGCGTCACCCTCGACGCCGTCGCCGCCCAGTTCGGCCACAGCTTCACGTACACGGAGCACCTGATCGGCGGTTGCGCGATCGACGCGACCGGCAGCGCGCTCCCGCCGGAGACGCTCGACGCGTGCCGCGCGGCGGACGCCGTCCTGCTCGGCGCCGTCGGCGGCCCCAAGTGGGACAACCCGAACGCGAGCGTCCGCCCCGAGCAGGGGCTGCTCGCGCTGCGCCAGGGCCTCGGCCTGTACGCGAACCTGCGGCCGATCCGGCTGTTCCCCGAGCTCATCCAGGCGTCCCCGCTCAAGCCGGAGCGGCTCGCGGACGTCGACATCATGGTCGTCCGGGAGCTCACGGGCGGGCTCTACTTCGGCAAGCCGCGCCTCCGCGAGGAGGTGAACGGGCGCCGGCGCGCGGTCGACACGCTCGAGTACACGGACGAGGAGATCCAGCGCGTCGTCGAGCTCGCCTTCCGCCTCGCCGCGTCGCGCCGGCGGCTCGTCACGTCCGTCGACAAGGCGAACGTCCTCGAGTCGTCGCGGCTCTGGCGCACGGTCGCGACCGAGGTCGCGGGCCGCCACCCCGACATCCGCATCGAGCACCAGCTCGTCGACTCGTGCGCGATGCGGCTCATCACGTCCGCGTCGGCGTTCGACGTCATCGTCACCGAGAACATGTTCGGCGACATCCTGACCGACGAGGCCGCCGTGCTCGCCGGCTCGCTGGGCGTGCTGCCGAGCGCGTCGCTGGGCGACGGCACGCGCGGGGTGTACGAGCCGATCCACGGCTCGGCGCCGGACATCGCCGGCAAGGGGATCGCCAACCCGGTGGGCACGATCCTGAGCGCCGCCATGCTGCTCCGGCACTCGCTGCGGCTCGACAAGGAGGCGGCCGCGCTCGAGCGCGCCGTCGCCCAGGCGATCGCGGGTGGCGCCCGGACGGCGGACCTCGGCGGCAAGCTGTCGACCCGAGGCATGGGCGAGGCCGTGCGGGCGAAGCTCGCGGCCTGAGCGGGCGCCCCAGGCGTCCCGGCTAGCCGTCTCCGGCGTTCGCGCTCCGCGTTGCCGCCGTCCAGCGCGTCGCTAGAAATCCACCATGTTCATCGTCGTCAACACCATCACCGCCGCCGCGCCGGCGCTTCAGGCCATGGTGGAGAGCTTCCGGCGGGCAGCGCCGGAGATGCGGCAGTTCTCCGGCTTTCTCGGCCTCGAGATCTGGCTGGACGACGGCAGCCTCAAGGCGGTCTCGAGGTGGGAGAGCCGGGAGGCTTTCCAGGAGTACCCCAGATCCGAGGTATTCCGGCGCCACCACCGCGGCATGGGCGGCGAGCAGGCGCTCCGGGCCGCGCACATCACGTTCTACGAGGGCGAGATCATGGCGTGAGCCGGGCCGCGCTCGGGCGCCCGGAGCAGGGTCAGCGCGGACCGGGCCCCGCCGGCGCCTCTGGGGCGCCTAGCGGGCCCGGGGCGCGGCGCGGCGGCCGTGCCTGCCCTCCGCGTAGGCGATCCCGTCCTTGAGCGTTGCCTTGCTCACGCGCGAGTCCACGAGCAGCGCGAGCGCGCAGTGCCCCTTCGCGGCCTCCGCTCCTGCGAAGTGCTCCCGCGCTACCCGATCCACCGACTTCTGCGCTCTTATATCGACCAGGACGGGGCGCGGCGTGCCGTCGGCGAGCTCGATAGTGGGTCTGACCACCTCCTGCGCGAAGGTCAGGCTCATGTGCACAGGGAACGCAGTCGCCCGGATGATCCCATCGTCTTCGAGCCGGAGAATCTGGGCAGACGTCACGATCTCGCGAGCCTTCATGATGCAGCCTTTGCCGCGCATCGCCGCCAGCCACGCGGCGATCGCTCAGAGGTCGGTGCCCGTTGGCGCGCCGCGCCATCTCCGTTGTTCAAGCCGCTTGTACCCCGGGTGATCATCGCGGCAGCCTTACAGGGATAGGCCTCTTCAGGCCCGATTGTCCATGGCGTCGCAGTCCGGCGCGCTCCTCGACGCTGGCGGGTCCGGGACCCTGTTGCCTGGCGCGCCTGGCCCACAGCGCGCGAGACCTGGGAGAGCGCGCGCCGCGCGGCGTGAGACCGTGAGCCGGCGAGCGCCGCGCGGCAGCGTGGGCCCCGCGCTCGCGGAGAGCGCGTCGCGATCCGCGCTCGCGGCGCCAGCGCCGCCGCGCGCGGTTCGTCGCTGAAAGCATCCATGGTGTCTCAGGTGTCCTTTCTGCGGCAATCGACATCACTCCCACGACACCACACATGATCCCGCGACGGGGAAGCTCAGATCCCCGCGTGTCATCGCCCGTCGCCGCGACGGGCGATGACTTCATCCCACATGGATTGATGTGCACAGGAGAATGGGAACATGAGCCAATTGACGAAGTTCGCATCGCTCGTCGCCCTGTCGACGGCGCTGTCCGCTGCCGGTTGCATGGCCGAGCCGACGGCGTCGGACGACATGAGGACCCCGGTCGACGAGACGCAGCAGGCGTCTCAGACCGAGGAGGTGGACTCCGCGGATCAGGCGTTGAGCGCGGAGCCCGCGATGGACGTGAGCTCGGAGAACGCGGGCGCAGCAGACCCCGGCTCGGCGAACCCCGGGTCGACGGGCTCCGGTGAGGAGGAGAACGCCGGCGCGAACCCCGAGGCGTCGCGCTTCTGGGGCTGGGGCGGCGGCTGGGGGGGCTGGGGCCATCACCACCACTTCTTCCGGCCCTGGGGCTTCGGCGGCTTCGGCTTCCGACCCTGGGGCTTCGGCGGCGGCTTCGGCTTCCGGCCCTGGGGCTGGGGCGGCGGCTTCGGCTACCGGCCCTGGGGCTTCGGCGGCTTCGGCTACCGACCCTGGGGCTTCGGCGGCGGCTGCGGCGGGTGGAGCGGCTGCGGCTGGTAGTGAGCGCTCCGGGCCGCGCGGCACGGTGACGTGGACGCGCGGCGCTCGGTTGGAGCGAGAAAGGCGGTAGCGCCGCGGCTCGGTCCTCGCCGCGGCGCTTCACGCTGTCAGGGCATCGCGGCCCGCGTGGATCAAGCGTCGGCCTCGGCGAGGCTCGGGATGCGGTTCACGAGGAAGCGCGTCCTCATGTAGCACCACCACGTCACCGCCATGCACGTGAGATAGAAGACGAAGAAATACGAGAGCGCCGTCGTGGCCCCGCCCGTCGCCTTGATCGAGGCGCCGAAGCTGCGCGGGATGAAGAAGCCCCCGAGCGCCCCGATCGCCGAGGTGAGGCCGAGGACCGCGGCGCTCTGGCGGCGCGCCGTGTTGAGCGCCTCGACGCGCGCCGCCTCGCCCCTGCCCTGCGCCGCGCGCAGGTGATCGCGCCGGAAGAGGACCGGGACCATCCGGAAGGTCGAGCCGTTCCCGATACCGGTCGAGATGAACATGACCATGAACAGCGTGACGACCCCGGCGTAGCTCTTCTCGTTCAGGAAGTGGATGATCCCGAGCGACGCGAGGCCCATCACCACGAAGTTACAGAACGTGATGCGCGCCCCGCCGATCTTGTCCGCGAGGTAGCCGCCGAACGGCCGCGCCACCGAGCCGATGAGCGCGCCCAGGAACGTGAGCTCGAGGGTCACAGCCGGGAACTGCATCTTGAGCAGGAGGGGCAGCGCCGCCGAGTAGCCGATGAACGAGCCGAACGTCCCGATGTACAGCCACGCGATGATCCAGGTGTGCTTGTTCCTGGTGGCGGCCATCTGGTCCTTGAAGTTCGACTTCGCGGACGCCAGGTTGTTCATGAAGAAGTAAGCGCCGGCCGCCGAGAGGAGGATGAGGGGAATCCACATCAGCCCGGCGTTCTGCAGGTAGATGCCCGACTCGGTGTGATACCCGCCGATCGCCGTCGCGACCGCGCCGGGCCCGATGAGGATGGGCACGAGGAGCTGCACGTTGCTGACGCCGATGTTGCCGCCGGCCGCGTTGAGCCCGAGCGCCAGGCCCTTCTTCTTGTCCGGGTAGAAGAAGGAGATGTTCGCCATGCTGGAGGCGAAGTTGCCGCCGCCGAGCCCGGCCGTCGCGGCCGCGACCGCCATCAGCCAGAACGGCGTGTCCGGCCTGGTCACGAGCACCGAGAGCGAGATCGTGGGAATGAGCAGCAAGAGCGCGCTGACGATCGTCCAGTTGCGCCCGCCGAACCTCGGGACGGCGAACGTGTACGGGAACCGGATCAGCGCGCCGACGAGGCCCGGGATCGCGACCAGCAGGAAGAGCTGGTCCGTCGTGTAGTTGAAGCCGACCTTGGGGAGCCGGGTGGCCGTCACGCTCCAGAGCAGCCAGACGGAAAAGCCGATGTTCTCGGCGATGATCGACCAGATGAGGTTCCGACGGGCGATCCGTTTCCCTGTCTTCTCCCAGAACGCGTCATCGTCGGGGTTCCACTCGGTGATCAACGTCGACATCTGTCCTCCTCGTCAGATCGGGCGCGGACCGCGATGAATCGTCGGTGATTCAAGCAGCCATGCCAGATCAATGCATGTCCTGCACTGGCCTCCAGGTAGTACAGGCGAGGAGCCAACATCGGAGTTTCTCGTGTGTTTCCGAACCGTTTCGATGCACTTTTCCGGTTCCACGACGACGTCATGAATGGACGCCGGCAGGGCGGAGCGCGCGCGGCGCTGTGGTGTCGTGGCTTTATCGCGCCGTGGCCGAGCGCGTCGAGCCGCCCCGCGTCGGGGCGACGCGCTCGGGCGGCACCTCGGGGTGGCCGAGCTTCTCCGCGCGGCTCGCCGCCCAGAAGCGCTCCGCGTCCGCCGCGCTCCAGGCGGACTCGTCGAGGAGCGGGAGGAGCGCGTCGAACAGCGTGCGCGCGCTCTGGAAGCGGTGGCGGGGGTCCTTCGCGAGGCACCGCAGGACGAGGCGGTCGACCGCGCGCGGGACGGCGGGGCCGCGGCGCACCGACGGCGCGACGGGCGCCTTCGTCATGTGCGCGGCGAAGAGCTGCCCCGACGACGAGCCCTCGAACGGCAGCTCCCCCGTGAGCAGGAAATAGAGCGTGCCCCCGAGCGAGTAGATGTCGCTGCGCGCGTCCGCGCGATCGCCGCGGCACACCTCGGGCGCCATGTACGCGGGCGTGCCGCAGAGCATGCCGCTGTTCGTCAGCTCGGCGTCCCGGCCGCCCTCGACCATCCGCGCGACGCCGAAATCGAGCAGCTTCAGGAAATCGTGGTCGTCCCCCACGCGGGTGACGAACAGGTTCTGCGGCTTGATGTCGCGGTGGATGATCCCGGCCTCGTGCGCCTCGATGAGCGAGCGGCACGCTTGCAAGGCGAAGCGCAGGGCGCGCGCCACGGGCATGGGGCCGTAGCTGCGCACGATCGCCGCGAGATCGGCCCCGCGCAGGTGCTCCATCGCGATGTAGTAAATGCCGTCGTCGCTCGCGCCGAAGTCGAAGATCCGGATCGTGTGCGGATCGCTCAGCTTGCTCGCCGCGTGCGCCTCCTGCTCGAAGCGCCTCAGCACCGCCGCGTCGGGCGCGTCGCGCGTCCGCAGGAGCTTGAGGGCGACGTCGCGCTGGAGCGTCTCGTCCCAGGCGAGCCAGACCTCGCTCATCCCCCCTTTGCCGATCGGCGCCTCGAGCCGGTACCTGCCCAGCTTGCGCGCCTGATAGACCTGCTGCTGCGCGGCCCACACGACGTGGCTCGACAGGGCCCCGATCACCCCGGAGGCCGGCACGAAGATGTAGTGGCTCGCGGCCGTGAGCAGCGTCGTCGGGTCGAGCCACGACGCGAGGATCGACGGCGAGAAGAGCGCGGCGATGCCCATCGTCGCCGGGAACGCGAGGAACATGGGCGCCGAGGCGACGAGCGCCTTGCCGAACGGCGCCGGCACGAGCGCCGTGCGCAGCAGCACGACGATGGAGAGCCCGTGCATGTACGCGCTCGTGAGGCCGCCGAAGTCGAGCGCCATCAGCGAGATGAAGATCGCGGCGGTGAGGAACGCAGCGTCGTACCCGAGGAGCACGACGCGCCCTGAGACCGTCGGGCGCCCCGCGAGCCGGTACACCGTGAACGCGAGCGCCTGCTCCACCACGCGCAGGACGATGCAGCGCCACACCGGCGCCGCGGGGTACAGCACGGTCGCCATGAAGACGTCGACGAGCGTGAACGCCGGCCAGATCCAGAGCGCGACCCGGAAAGCGCGGCGGACGGCGCGGCGGACGCTCTCCGTGTCGTGGGCCGTCAGCACGCTGCGCCGCCCGCCGATCGGGCGGCTCTCGCGCTCTCTGAGCATGCGCGCCGACGCCGAGCGCTCGGCGCGGAGAGCATCTCTGACCAGCGCGCGCTTCATGGCAATCTCGAGGGTCGCCAGAGCCGTGACGAACGTCAAGCGAGCGTTGAGGCCTTTCGCGCCGGCCGGTTTCCTCGGTCACGACGCCGGGCCGCGCCGGCGGCCGGCTCCCACCCCCCAGGCGGGTCTACCGACACGGCCCCTCGCCGCCCCACCTGCCGTGTTCGTACGCCGCGCAACCACCTCCGCGAGATCACGAGTCCTCGCCGCGGCGCGGCGCGGCGCGACGGTCACCCTGGCCAGCGGGCCGGATCCATGCTTGAAAGCTCGCCACCGTGCCCCTCTCGCCCGAAAGCTTCCGCCGGCTGTTCGCAAGCCGCCCCGTCGTCCTCGCGCCGATGGAGGACGTGACGGACGCCGTCTTCCGCCGCGTCTGCCGCGAGCTCGGCGCCGAGCTCTGCGTGACGGAGTTCGTCAACGTCGAGGGCCTGCTGCGCGGGTGCAAGACCGCGCGGCGCAAGCTCGCCCTGGCCGAGGGCGATCAGCCGACGGCGATCCAGATCTACGGCGCCAACCCGGAGCGCCTCGCCGAGGCGGCGCGCGTCGCCGAGCAGGCGGGGCCGGCGTTCCTCGACATCAACTGCGGCTGCTGGGTGCCGAAGATCGCCGGCCGCGGCGCGGGCGCGGGCTGGCTGCGCGATCCCGAGGCGATGGTGGCGATGGCACGCCTCGTGGTGCGCACGGTCGCGCTCCCGGTCACGGTGAAGACGCGCATCGGCTGGGGACCCGAGTCCCACATGCCGATCGTCGACCTCGCGCGCCGCCTCGAGGACGCCGGCGTCGCCGCGCTCACGATCCACTGCCGCACGGCCCAGATGGGGCACAGCGGCGCGGCGGACTGGACCTGGGCCGCCCGCGCGCGCGAGGTCGTGTCCATCCCTGTCGTCGTGAACGGCGATATCAAGACCGCCGACGACGCCGCCCGCGCCCTCGACGCGACGGGCTGCGCCGGCGTGATGGTCGGCCGCGCCGCGATCGACCACCCCTGGATCTTCCGCGAGGCCCGGGCCCTGCTCGACCACGGCGCGCGGCTCCCGGGGCCGACGGCCGAGGAGCGCCTCGCCCTCTGCCGCGCGCACCTCATCGCGAACACCGAGGCGCGCGGCGAGCCGCACGGCGTGCGCGTGACCCGCCGCCACCTGACCGGCTACCTGCGCGGCCTCCCCGGCGCGTCCGCCCTCCGGCGCGAGCTGCTCTTCTGCGACAGCCTGGCGGGGTGCCTCGACATCCTCGACAGCGCCGCGCAGAAGCTCGCGGCCTGACGCCGCCTACATCCCCACGGGCGTCGCGTCGTCGACCGGGGCGGGCTCGCCGTTCTGCCGCTCGGCGCCCGGCGGCGCGCCCATGGGATCGTGCGGCAGGCTCCCGCGGTGGGAGCGGAGCAGCACGTGGGGCGACGCCAGGAGGAAGTTGGACACGCGGGACGTGTAGATGTCCGCCGAGCGCTCGATCTGCCGTGCCAGGTGGCTCTTGTCGTTGCCCGTGCGCAGGAGCAGCCCCCAGCGCGGGTTCAGCGTCTCGGCCGACGCCTTCGCCAGCGGGGCGATCCGCGCGTCGAGCGCCGCGAGGCTCGCCTTGAGCTCGTTCATCTTCGCCTGGACCTCGACCTCCGTCGCCCCGACCACCGGCCCGTAGCCGGCGCGCATCCGCTGGAGTTCGAGGCGCAGCCGGGCGTAGACGCGCTCCATGTCCTCCTTCTCGCGCATCCAGAGATCCAGGCGCGCCTCGGCCCCGCGCGCCTCCTCGATCGCGAGGATCTCGTCCTCGAGCTCCCGGATGATCAGCGCCGTGCGCCACCGCAGCACGCTTTTCGACACGTGCACATCTCCATAGATGTGATCGCCGATATAAAGGATCTCGTCGCCGGACAGCCGCAGGTGGTGCTCGACGAGCCCCGCGTTGCCGCCGAGGTAGTGTCCGCCCTCGCGCAGCCTGCCGGCCGGGCGCAGCAGGCCGTCCTCCGTGACCACCTCGAAGAGCGGGCTGCGGCTCGAGAAGAACTCCGGCTTCCGCGCCGAGACGATCACCACGTCGAACAGGTCGCGCCACGTCATGCCGTCCGGCAGGAAGCGATCGAACGCGTAGCTCATCATCGCGCGCGTGTAGACCCACTCCGAGTTCGTGATGAGGACGAGCTTCTTGCCCGCCTCCTTCTGGTCGAGCAGCGTGAGCGGGGTCTCCGGATCGAGCAGCACGAACCGGTCCGGATCCGCGATGATCTCGGCCTTGAGCTGCCCCTCCATGTGCGTCGCGTCGAGCCGGTCCTTCACGCGGCCATAGAGGTCGCTGTACCCGAGCACCTCGGGCAGGCGGCGCTGGTCGAGCAGGTCGACGAGCTTCGCGTACATGCACCCTTCCGACAGCGAGAACAGCGTGTTCAGGAACACGTAGCGCCCGTCCGAGAGGTCGACGATCGTCCGCGCGTAGGTCGCGCGCTGGGTCTCGAAGTCGATCGGCTTCGTGCCGTGATAGGCCCGCTTCACGTAGCCAAACCGGTTCACCTTGAGCAGGTTGCCGAGCTCGGTGTCCAGGATGAGCCCCCGTATCACCAGATCCGGCTCGAACGTCAGTTCGCCGACCGGCCAGCCCTCGCTCTCCAGGAGATGCCGGAGGTGCTCGTAGGCCCGGCGCTCCCACGCCTCCACCCGGTAGTGGATCAGCGTGTAATCCATGTCGTACCCGATCGCCTTGATCGAGCGGAGATTCAGCGTCCGGTTACAGAAGATCCCCCGCTGCTTGGGCGGCGGAACGGAGAGGCAATCCAGCTTGTCCATGGTGATGCGCCCGGAGAGCGGTCGTGAGGCATACCAGGGACCCACGGCGTTGCCCACCGAGACCATCGCCGTCACCGGCCCGTCTCCGGATCGCCAGCAAGCGAGTGTCGGGCGGGTGAGCGCGAGTGCTCGTCGATGTCCCCGATCGCCCGGCAGGGAGCGCCCGTCGCGCTCGCGTCGCTGTCAGCGGCGCCTGAGGCGGCTCGTCGAGCCCTGCCGGCGATCGGCGCTCGCGGCGGATCGCGACGTCCTCGCCGCCGACGGCGCGCGCCGCGCGTCGCTGCGGTCGTCCGCCTCCCATCCGTCCTCGTCGTCGTCCTCGTCGTCCTCGTCATCGAAGAGGTCGTCGTCGTCGTCCTCGTCGTCCTCGTCGCGCGCCTCGGCCCTGCGCACCTCGAGCCCGAGCATCGTGAGCGCCTGCTCCAGCGTCAGCGCCGTCCTCACCGCCTCGAGCTCGACCCCCATGGCCTGGAGCGTCATCGCGATCTCGGGGCTCAGCCCGGACAGGATCGTCGGCGTGCCCATGAGCCGCGCGGCGGAGGCGAGGTTCGAGAGCACGGCGCACAGGTGGCTGTCCATGATCCAGACGGCCGTGAGATCGATGACCAGCCCCTTCGCCCCGCTCTCGTGGATCGCCCGCAGGACCTCGGTGTTGAGCTGCTCCGCGAGGTCGTCGGTCACGTCCCCCTGGATGGGCACCAGGATCCGGTCCCACAGGTTGATGATCGGAAGGCGCTTGAGCTCCATGGTCATCCTAAGGTTCGATGTCGGCGATCAAGACCGTTGAATCGTCGTGCGAGCGCCGGTGTCGGTTCATGAGGGTGCGGCAGACCTCCGCGGCCTTCATTCCACGAAACAGCGAGAGATCGAAGCGGGGCGAGACGCCATCGGAGACGAGGGCGAGCCGGTCGCCCGGCGCGAGCTGCGCGTCGAAGATCCGGACCTTTCCGAGCGACCCGCCGAGGATGCCCGGGCTCTGGAGCCACTGCACGCGCGTGCCGTGGGACAGGAGCTCGACGTTGCCGACACCGCAGCCCTGGAGCCGCCCGTCCCGGAAGCGGCAGATCATCCCGGCGGCGCCGCGGGTGCCGCGGAGCCGGGTGTGGAGTCGGTCGATGACGGCGCGGACGTCGTCGCCCTGCGGCGACTCGGCGAGCGCCTCGAGCGCGACGCGCGCCGCGGCCGCCGCGTGCTCGCCGTGGCCCAGGGCGTCGATCACCGCGAAGAGACACCCGTCCTCCCCGGCCCGTACGAAGGCGGCGTCGCCGCTGACCCGCTCTCCGTCCTTCGGCACGATGGCGTACTCCACGGCGACCTTCACAGGTGGACCTCGATTTCCACCCGCGTGCCCTTGGGTCCCGAGTCGATCTGGAAGCGATCGGCCAGCCGCTTGACGCCGATGAGGCCGCGGCCCATCCCGGTCTTGCTCTTGTAGCGCCCGGCGAGGATCTCCTGCAGGTTCTGGATGCCGCTGCCCTCGTCCACAGCGACGATGACGAAGCGGACCGGGCTGTCGCGCTGGACGGCGATCTCGATCGTCCCGCCAGGGGTATAGTGGACGATGTTCCGGGCGAGCTCGCTCACGATGGTGGCGACCTTGTGCGAGGTGAAGCTCTTTGCGCCGGCGGCGTCGCAAACCGCCTTGGCGTTGAGGCGCGCCTCGCTGATGTCGGCCTCCACGTGGATGGCCATGATCTTCGAGCGCCGCGACGGCCGATCGCCGCCCATCGCCGCGATCTCCGACTTGAGCCGCCCGAGCCGACCCGGATCGACATAGAGGCGGGCCCGGCGCTCGATGCTCGGAATGATGTCGGGGAGATCCTCGAGCGAGAACTTCTCCGGCTGGATCTCCGCCTCGCGCATGGCCCGGAGCAGGACTCCCTCTGCATTCATCGCCGAGAGATAGCCGAGCAGGACGTTCAGAATCTGTTCGTGCGCGGGAGTCATCCGGGAAGAGCCTGGAAGGGCAGGTTACCGGGGCCCCGCCCCCGCGTCGAGTACGCGGCGACGGCGACGCCGGGCACGGCAGCCGACCCGCTGGACATGCCTGTGTCCGCTCGGGTGCGGGTCGCGCGACCCGCTCGCCGCCTGCGGCACGCGCCCCGGCGCCGGATCATCGCCCCAAAACGACGCCTGCGCGCCTGCGCTCCGGGACCGTTGGTCGTCAGCTTCAGCCTCTCGTGCCCGGCCCGCCGCCGGCGTTCTGGTCACCGCGCCGCGACGGCGTGCTCGCCGCGCTCGCCCAGTTCGCCCCGAGCTTCGCCCCGGACGCTGCCCCGGCCCGGCGCGCTTCCGACGCTGCGCGCTTCGGTCGTTCCAGCGTCGGACACGGGCCGTCCGGCCGCAGCCTCCGTCGGACGCAGCACCAGGCAACGCTCATGCCCGGATGGCGGGCACGTCGCTGTCGCTCAGGTCGGGTAGTACGAGGCCTGACCCTGGCGCAGCTCCTCGGTGATCTTGTTCTCCTCGAGGAGCTTCTTGATCGGCTCCTGGAGATCCGCTGCGGGGGTGCCCATCGCCAGCGCAAGGTCGTCGATCCCCTGCCCCGGCTCGATCTCCACATGGGCGAGCAGCGCCTCGGCGATCTCGTTCTCGGGGATCCCGGACGGCGCGTTCTCCGGGCTGGTCGGGTTCACCGGGCCAGTTTGCTCGGCCCCCTTCTCGCCGGCCGGTACGGCGGGCGTCCGGGTGCTCGCGGCGCCCGCGGCGCCCGCGGCGCGACGCCCCTTCGCCGGCGCGACCGCCGGGCGGGCGGCGCCTTTCGCCTTCCGCGCCGGGGCCGCCTTCTTGCGCGAGGGGGCTGCGGCTGCGCGCGCCGGGGCCTTGCGCGACGGCGCGCTGCGGGCCGGCGCTGCCGGGCGGACCTTCGCCGGCGCCGGCGCGGGCGCGCGCTCGGCCTTGCGGCCCGGCTTGGGGGGAGTCGCGGCGGGCCCGGTCGATATCCCTGCGGCCTTGATGTCGACTTCCAGGTACTGCGCAGCGTTCTGGATGACGGCCTTGCGGGCCAGCGCTCTCATGCCCTCCAGGAACGCGGCCACCAAAGCGCGAATCTCATTCTCGATCTCGACATCGGATATCACGCAGCCGCCGTCTCATGAATCCCCCGGAATGTCAACGTCTTCGACGCGCAGAGGCGCGCATTGCCCGGAGAAACCCGGACATTTCACGCGCCGGTCGACGCCCGCGACCCCCGCGCGCGAGGCCTCGCGGAGCGACGCGCGTCCGGTGTGAAATTGCCGCTCTACCAAATGAAATGCTGGCAAGATCTGAAACTCATCGACAAATCATCTCGGGACGCCCGCGCGGCGGGTGCGTCTGGCGTCCGCGCGCCTGGCAGAGGTTGACTTGCCGCTGGTACCGGCCGTCCCGGGGGGCCCTGTGGTCCTCAAGCCGCCTTGACCGCGCGGAGCGGCGCGCGGCGCAGCGGCCGGAGCGGCGCCGCCGCGAACGCCGCGCCGAGGGCGAGCCCACGGAGCGTCAGCCGCATCCGGAGGGCGTCGAGGTAGCCCTCGCGGTGCAGGGCGGTGATCGCCCGGCGGACGTCGGTCCGCCGCACCTGGAGCGCGGTGGTCAATGTTTCGAGGGTCACCGTCTGGCCCTCGCTCTGGAGGGCAGCGAGCGTCCGGAGAAGATGCGGAACGATGTCCTTGTTCGTCATGGCACCGACCTTAGTTCAGTAGCTGAACTACCGTACAGTTTGTGGCGATGATTTTTTCGGACCGCCGCCAGGGCGCCCGGGGCGCACCGAAAGCGGACGTCGTCTGTGGTACGTCCCGCTCGTGCGCGACGACGCCTCGCCTCCTCAAGCCGTGATCCTCGCCGGCGGGCTCGGCACCCGGATGCGCCCGCGGACGGAGCGCACGCCGAAGTTCCTCCTTCCCGTGGCCGGCAGGCCGTTCGGGGCGTGGCTCCTCGAGCGGCTCGCCGCCGCCGGGTTCAGCGAGGTGGTCCTCTGTGTGGGTCACCTCGGCGATGCCGTCCGGGCAGCCATGGGCGACCGGTTCGCGGGGCTGCCGCTCCGTTATACCGATGACGGCCCCGCGCTCCTCGGCACGGCCGGCGCGCTGCGCCGCGCGCTGCCCCACCTGGCCCCTGTGTTCCTCATGACCTACGGCGACTCCTACCTCCCCTTCGACTACCTGGCGCCGCTCAGGGACCTCTGCGCGCACCCCGACGCGCTCGGCACGATGGCCGTGTACCGGAACGAGGGCCGGCTCGACGCGTCGAACACCGCTGTCTCCGGCGATCTCGTGGTGCGTTACGAGAAGCGGCGACCGGGCGCCCCGCCCGACCCCGCCCTCGACCACATCGACTACGGCGCCACCGCGCTCCGCCGCGAGGTCATCGAGGCGCTGCCGGCGGGCGCGCCGCTCGGCTTCGATGCGGTGCAGCGCGACCTCGCCGCGCGCGGCCGGCTGCGAGCGTTCGCCGCCGCGGAGCGCTTCTACGAGATCGGCTCCGACCAGGGCCTGCGCGACCTCGAGGCCGTCCTCGGGGGCGCCAGGGAGGAGCGGCGATGATCGTCTCTCGCGCCCCGGTCCGCTTCTCGCTCGGCGGCGGCGGGACCGATCTGCCTGCCTACTCCGACCGCTTCGGCGGCTACCTCGTGTCGGCCGCCATCGACAAGTACATCTACGTCACCGCCAACAAGCGCTTCCACCGCGACATCCGCCTCGCCTACTCCAAGACCGAGATCGTCCCCTCGGTCGACCGGATCGAGCACCCCATCTTCCGGGAGGCGCTCCGGATGACGGGAATCGAGCACTCGATCGAGCTCACGAGCGTCGCGGATCTGCCCGCGAACTCGGGCCTGGGCTCGTCGAGCTCGTTCACGGTCGCGCTCCTCAACGCCCTCCACACGTACAGGCGCGACTTCGTCTCGTCCGAGCAGCTCGCCCGCGAGGCGTGCGCCATCGAGATCGAGCGCCTCGGCGAGCCGATCGGCAAGCAGGATCAGTACATCGCCGCCTACGGCAACCTCACCGCGTTCACCTTCTCGCCGGACGGCTCGGTCCACGTCGAGCCCGTCCCCGTCCGCGACGAGGTGCTGGACGAGCTCGAGAGCAACCTGCTCATCGTGTGGAGCGGCATCGAGCGGCCGGCCAGGGTCGTGCTCTCGGAGCAGGGGCGGCGGCTGCACGCCCTCGAGCCCGACGTGGTCGAGCGGATGCACCGCATCAAGGAGATCGGCCGCGACGTGCACCGCCTCCTCGTCACGGGCCGGCTCGACGACTACGGCGAGCTCCTGCACGCCCACTGGACGCAGAAGCGTAAGCTCGCCTCCAAGATGACCGACGATGTCCTCGACGAGATCTACGAGCTCGCGCGGGGCGCTGGCGCGCTCGGCGGCAAGCTGATGGGCGCCGGGGGCGGCGGCTTCTTCATGTTCTACGTGCGCCCGACGGAGAAGCGCCGGGTGCTGGAGGCGCTCGCCGCGCGGGGCCTGCGCGTGCTGCGGTTCCGCTTCGATCTCGACGGCGCGCGCATCGTCGCGAACCTGCACCGGTCGTGAGCGGGCGCGGCGGTGCGCGGCGCGCTGGGCATTTTTGCGGGACTCTGGCTATAGATCGACCATGCCGCAGAGCACGAACGACTTCGTGGAAAAGTACCTTCGCGAGACGGCCGAGATCGCCCTCGCGACGAGCCCCGAGGACATGGCTCGGGTCATCGAGATCCTCTTCGAGGCGTACCGGAACGATCGCACCATCTACACGTGCGGCAACGGCGGCTCGGCCGCCAACGCGAGCCACCTCGCGTGCGATATCGCCAAGTTCACGTGGGTCGAGGGCAAGCGGCGCTTCAAGTGCACCTCGCTCTGCGACAACGCCGCGCTCCTCAGCGCCCTCACCAACGACGTCGGCTTCAACCGCATCTTCCTCGAGCAGCTCGACGGCCGCCTCGTCGCGGGCGACGTCCTCGTGTGCCTGAGCGTTCACGGCGGCTCGGGCGCCGACCGCGCCGGCCCCTGGTCGCAGAACCTCGTGGCCGCCGCGGATTTCGCGAAGCGGTCCGGCGCCAAGGTGGTCGCGCTCGTCGGCTACGACGGCGGCGCCCTGCGCCAGATGGCCGACGCCAGCGTTGTCGTGCCGAGGACGCGGGCCGGCTACACGTCGACGCCGCACGTGGAGGGCTTCCACGAGGTCTACCACCACCTGATCTGCGAGCGGCTCCTCCAGCTCGTGGCCGAGAGCTGAGCGCCGCGTGGCGAGGCGCGGGATCGTGCTCGACCGCGACGGCACCCTCATCGACGTGGTGCGCGATCCCGAGCTCGGCGTGGTCGTGACGGCGTTCCACCCGGACCAGATCCGCGTCCTGCCCGGCGTGATCGAGGGCCTGCGGCGCCTGTCGGACGCGGGGTTCCTGCTCGCGATCGCGACCAACCAGCCGGGCGCGGCGAAGGGGCAGGTCCCCTGGACGGCGATCGAGCGCACGAACCGCGCGCTCGTCGACGGCCTGCGCGAGGCGGGCGTCGCGATCGCGGCGCTCGCGGCGTGCCCGCATCACCCCGAGGGCGGCCCGGGCGGCGATCCCGCGCTGATCGGCCCCTGCGCGTGCAGGAAGCCGGAGCCCGGCATGCTCACGTCGATCGCGCGCGATCTCGATCTCGACGTCGCGGCGAGCTGGATGATCGGCGACGCGCCGAGCGACGTGGCGGCCGCGCGCGCCGCGGGCATGCGGGCGGGGCTGCTCCTCGATCGACGCCGCTGCGAGCTGTGCCCGCTCCGTGGCGAGGCCGAGCTCCCCTGCCCCGATCGCGCCGCGCCGCGCCTCGACCTCCTGGCCGCGGAGATCCTCGCCGCGCCGATCGGCTAGCTACTTCGGCGCGAGCGGGCCCACGAGCTCGGCGACGCGCCTCGACAGCGGCGGCTGGTTGTCGCTGCGCTTCGAGAGCGGAGCGCCCTCGGGCGAGAGGCGCAGGCACGGCTCCGCGACGAACATCGCGAACGAGACGTACTCGTACAGCCACTGCGAGAGCGTCGCCTCCGCCGGCTCGGGCCCGGCGATGAGCGCCGCGTTCTCGACGAGCCGCACGGGATCGAACGTCCCGTCCGCGGCGGGCCCCGCCCCGCGGAAGAGCGCGTCGTAGATCCCTGCGCCCGCGACGAACGCGGCGAGCTGCCACCGCACCTCGTCGCCCCGCTGGGCCGCGTCGACGGCGGCGTGGATCGACGCGATCGCCTCGTTGAAGAGCGCGATGCTGGCCGCGGCGCCCGTCGGCCCGGGCGCGCGCACCGCGATCCGGCCGGACTGCGCGAGCTGGAAGAGCGCCCGCGTCGCCTCGAACTCCCCCTGCCCGAGCGCGCGCGCCACGTCCGCGACCGAGCGCTGGCCGTCGACCGCGTCGTACACAGCGCGGAGCTCTGGCGGCGGCGCGCCGCGATCCGGTACGCGCGCGGGCACGTGCTGGTCCGACGGGATCCGCTCGCGGAAGTAGCGCATCTCGTCCATGCGGCGCACCGCCTCCAGGAGCAGCGCGTGCACGGGGAGGTTCTGGCGGCTCGCGAGCTGCTCCTCGTCGAAGCCGGCGAGGAAGTAGAACATCCCCTCGCCCGCGAGGAGCACCCGGTAGGCGATCTCCTCCGCCTGGGCGCTGAGGAGCTGGTACAGCCGCTCCCGCGACACGAAGCCGAGCTTCACCGCCACCTCGCCGAAGCGCGCGTCCGGCGCCGCGGCGGCGAGCGTCGCGTCGACCTGCTCCCGGGAGAGCGCGCCGTAGCGGTAGAGCACCTCGCCGATGCGGTCGCCCTCGACGCTGGAGCGCGCGGCGACCGCGTTGCCGGGCTCGAAGAACAGCGACCGGCTCGCCGCGCCGTCGATCACGACGAGCTCGCCGCGCCACCCCGCCTGCCCGATGAGGGACACGACGTCGCACAGCGCGCCCGGCCCCGTGATCTGCCCGGCGAGCCGGAGGGCCGCGCCGGCCGCCGCGTCGGGCGGCGCCTCATCGCGCGGCGCCTCGTCGCCCACGTGGCGCATCACGACGAGGTGGTCCGGCGACGGCAGGAGCTGGAACACCCCCTGCCGCGCGCGCAGGCGCTTGCTCGCGTCCAGGTCGACGGGGTGAACCGTGCCGGTCGCGTCGACGCGCACGAGAGAATGGTGCTCTTCCGTCATCGTCGCGATTTCTAACCCAGCGCACCGAGGGCGGCCACGGTGGGCCGCTGGCGCGCCACGTCATCGGGCTGACGCGCGCGGCGTGCTACCGTCCCGCCGTGACGCCCCCTCCGGATCACGACGGCGGCGCGCCCGCCGCGCGCGGCGCCCACGACGACACCCCGGCCTCCGCGGACGAGCTCGACGCGCGCCTCGCGGCGGCCCGCTACATCTCCGATCCCGCGACGTCGCTCGCGCTCTGGCTCGCCCTGCGGATGCACCGGCCGCTCCTGCTCGAGGGGCCGGCGGGCGTCGGCAAGACCGACCTCGCCCGCGCCGCGGCCGAGGCGCTCGGCCGCGGGCTCATCCGGCTCCAGTGCTACGAGGGGCTCGACGAGGCGAAGGCGCTGTACGAGTGGGACTACGCGAAGCAGATGCTCTACACGCAGCTCCTGCGCGACGCCGTCGCGAAGGAGATCGCCGGCGCGGCGAGCCTCTCCGAGGCCGCGCGCGCCATCGCGGGGAGCGAGGCGTCGTTCTTCAGCGAGCACTTCCTGATCGCGCGCCCGCTCCTCGCGGCGCTCCGCAGCGCCGCGCCGGTCGTCCTCCTCATCGACGAGGTCGACCGCGCCGATCCGGAGTTCGAGGCGTTCCTGCTCGAGGTGCTCTCCGAGATGCAGGTCACGATCCCCGAGCTCGGCACGGTCCGCGCCGCGCACCCGCCGCTCGTCCTGCTCACGACGAACGCGACCCGCGAGATGACCGAGGCGCTGCGCCGCCGCTGCCTGCACGCGTTCCTGGACTACCCGCCGCCGTCGCGCGAGGTGGCGATCCTGAAGATCGCGCTCCCCGGCATCGAGCCCCGCCTCGCCGCGCAGATCGTCGCGTTCGTCGGCGCCCTGCGGGCCATGGACCTGCGGAAATCCCCCGCCATCAGCGAGACGATCGACTGGGCCCGCGCGCTGCTCCTGCTCGGGAAGCGCGCGATCACCCCGGAGGTCGCCCGCGATACGCTCGGCGTCCTGCTCAAGCACCAGGGCGATCGCGGCGACGCGGAGGCCAGGCTCGGCGCCCTGGCGCGGGCCGCCGAGCAGGCGGGCGCGGGCGAGCCGGCTACCTGAGCTCGGCCACCTTCTCGCCGAACAGCTTCTCGAGCCGCCCGAGCATGGCGTCGTTCGGCTCGACGCGGAGATCGCGCCCCAGCGACAGCACCGCCTCCGCCCCGTCGTCGAGCTGGATCACGAGCTGCACCGGGCACACGCCCGGGCTCGCCCGCAGGAGCGCCCCGAGCCGATCGATGTGCTCGCGCCTGGCGATGCGCGACTTCAGCGTGATCGCCACGCTGCGGGTCTGCGCGAGGATCGCGTCGGACAGCGGCTGCACCTCGTCGAGCAGGAGGGTCGGCTCGCGCGGCGCGGACTCGGCCTCCTCGGCCCCCTCCTCCACCATCGGGAAGCTGACCTTCCCCGAGATCAGGACCGGCTCGCCCCGGTTCAGGAGCTCGCCGAAGGCCTCGATCTGCTTCTCGCGCACCTTGACCTCGACCCGGCCCGCCGTGTCCTCGAGCACGAAGAACGCGATCTTGCCGCCGCCTCCCTTGAAGATGCGCTCGCGGTAGCCCTCGACCATCCCGCCGACGCGCACCCTGGACCACGGGTCCATGCTGGCCAGCGCGCTCACCGCGGTCACGTCGAAGCGGTTCATGTCCACGCCGTACCGATCGAGCGGGTGCCCCGAGACGTAGAACCCGAGCGACTGCTTCTCGCGCGAGAGCGTCTCGCGCAGGTCCCAGTCCTCCGCCATCGGGTAGTCGTCGAGCCGCACCTCGTTCTTGGACGCGACCGCGGCGAACAGGCCGATCTGCGCGCTGTTCCGCTCCTTGCTCGCGCTGCGCGAGCGCTCGAGCGCCCGGTCGATCCCGGCGAACGCGCGCGCCCGCGAGATGCCCCGCGCCTGCAGGCTCGCGTCGAACGCGCCGCACTGCACGAGCGCCTCGAACACCCCCTTGTTGACCCGCCGCGGATCGACGCGCTCGGCGAAGTCGAACAGATCCGCGAACGCGCCGCCCGCCTCCCGCGCCTCGAGGATCGCCTCGAGCGCCGACTCGCCGACGCCGCGGATCGCCCCCATCCCGAAGCGGATCTTCGGATCGTACGGGTCCCTCATCCGCGAGCCGCCGCGCCGCGTGCCGGTCACGCGCTTGCCGTTCGTCCCCGGCTTCGCGCTGTAGACGACGGTGAAGTCCGTCTTGGACTCGTTGATCTCGGGCGGCAGGATCTCGACCCCCCACGCGCGCCCCTCCGCGATGATCCGCACGACCTTCTCGATCTTGTCGCGGTCGGCCGTCATGAGCGCGCACAGGAACTCGACCGGGTAGTGCGCCTTCAGGTAGGCCGTCTGGTACGTGAGCAGCGCGTACGCGGCCGAGTGGCTCTTGTTGAAGCCGTACCCCGCGAAGTACTCGAGGAGCCCGAAGATGCGCTCGGCGTCCTCCGCCTTCACGCCGTTCTTCAGCGAGCCGTCGACGAACGTCGCCTTCTGCTTCGCCATCTCCTCGGGCTTCTTCTTGCCCATGGCGCGCCGGAGCAGGTCGGCGCCGCCGAGCGTGTAGCCCGCGAGCTTCTGCGCGATCTGCATGACCTGCTCCTGGTAGACGATGACGCCGTACGTCGGCCTGAGGAGCTCGTCGACGAGCGGGTGCATCTTCTCGATCGGCTTGCGGCCGTGCTTGCAGTCGACGAAGTCCTTCACCATGCCGGTGCCGAGCGGCCCGGGCCGGTAGAGCGCCACGGCGGCGACGATGTCCTCGAAGGCGTCCGGCTTGAGGTCCTTGAAGAGCTGCTGCATGCCGCTCGACTCGAGCTGGAACACGCCGGTGGTCTCGCCCGACTGGAGGAGCGCGTACGTGGCGGTGTCGTCGAGCGGCACCGTGTTCACGTCGAACAGCGCTCCCTCCTTCCCGGCGCGGTCCGGCCGCGCGTTCACGAGCCGCACCGCGATGTCGATGACGGTGAGCGTCTTCAGCCCGAGGAAGTCGAACTTGACGAGGCCGGCCAGCTCGGCGTCGTCCTTGTAGTACTGCGTGACGAGCTGCTCGCCGTTCTTGAAGCACGGGACGTGATCCCAGAGCGGCCCCTCGCTGATCACGACGCCGGCGGCGTGCATGCCGGCGTGCCGCGTCAGGCCCTCGAGCTTCTGCGCCTGCTTCAGGAGCTCCGCGACCGTGGGGTCGCTCTCCTTGAGCGCCTTGAGCTTCGGCTCGATCTCGAGCGCCTCCGGGATCGTGTACATGATCCCCGGGCTCTTCTGCGGGATGAGGCTCGCGATCTTCTGCGCCTCGTTCGCGGGGAACGCCATCGCCCGGGCGACGTCCTTGATCACGCTCCGCGCCTTGAGCTCGTGGAACGTCGCGATCTGCCCGACGGACGGCTTGTCCGCCTCCTTGCTGTACTTCTTCGTGACGTACGAGATGACCTCGTCGCGCCGGTCCATGCAGAAGTCGACGTCGAAGTCGGGCATGCTGACGCGCTCCGGGTTCAGGAAGCGCTCGAACAGCAGGTTGTACGGGAGCGGATCGAGATCGGTGATCTCCATCGCGTAGGCCACGAGCGAGCCCGCGCCCGATCCGCGGCCCGGCCCGACCGGGATGCCGTGGTCCTTGGCATATTTGATGAAGTCCCAGACGATGAGGAAGTAGCCTGGGAAGTCCATCTGCACGATGACGTTCAGCTCGACGTCGAGCCGCGCCCGGTAGACCACCTCATCCACCTTCCGGCCGGTCCGCGCGATCTGGGCGAGCCGCTTCGTGAGCCCCTCGTGCGCCACGTGCCGGAAGTACGATCCGGTGTCGGCGAACCCGCTCGGCAGCGGGAACGTCGGCAGCATCGGCTTGCCGAGCTTCAGCTTGAGCGCCGAGCATCGCTCGGCGATCTCGAGCGTCGACCGGACCGCCTCCGGAAAGTCGCGGAAGAGGTGCGTCATCTCGTCGGCGGGCTTGAGGAACATCTCGAAGCTGCCGTGGTGCGCCTCGCTCGCCTCCGCGAACGTCCGGTTGGCCGCGATGCAGGACAGGTAGAGCTGCCCCTCGCCGTCCTCGCGCGCCCCGAAGTGCGCGTCGTTCGTCGCGACCAGCGGCAAGCCCAGGTCCCCCGCCGCGCGCGCCAGGATCCCGTTGAGCACCGACTGCTCGACCAGCCCGTGGTCCTGCAGCTCGACGTACAGGCTGCCCGGCGCGAAGCAGTCCCTGAGCCGGCTGAGCGCCTCGCGCCCCTCGTCCTCGCCCTGCTCGAGGATCCGCTGGGCGACCACGCCGCCCATGCACCCGGTCAGGCCGATGAGCCCCGCGCTGTGCTGCGCGACCATATCGAGCCGCACGCTCGGCGCGAGCCCGCTCGCGGGATCGACGTGCCCCTTCGAGACGATGCGGACGAGGTTCTTGTAGCCCTCCTCGGACGTCGCGAGCAGCACGAGGTGATCGACCGGCGTCTCGTCCACGCCCGAGCGCGACACCTGCCCCGCGGACGCGCCCCAGCTCCGCGCGACGTTCACCTCGCAGCCGATGATCGCGCCGATGCCCTGGTCCTTGCAGGCCTTGTAGTGCTGAATCGCCCCGAACATGTTGCCATGGTCGGTCAGGGCGACCGCCCGCATTCCCAGCGACTTGGCGCGCGCGGCCAGGTCCTTGATGCGCAGCGCGCCGTCGAGGAGCGAGTACTGCGAATGCACGTGGAGGTGGATGAACTCAGCGGTCACAGCAGGCTTCCAGGTGGCTTCTCATGGCGGGGTGAATCGGGAAAGACCGGTAATCAGGGAGCACGGAAGACGGAATTGACAGGCATCTGGACGACCGGTCAGCGCTTGCTTTCGCGCTCACATATAGCGCATTGCGCAGCGGGGATCGCCCTTGATGAGGCGCGCAGGCCGGCGCTAGCATGTGCGCGCGCTTGAGAGCACTTGCCTGATCCGGGGTGGGGTTTCCAGAAAGTGAGGTCGATGATGCGTCATTCCCGTATCGCCGTCGCGGTTTATCTCGCGACGGCGCTCCTGTCTGTTGCCGGGTGCGGCTCCGATCCTGCGGATCCTGCGGAAGACCCCGTCGTCGCCCCCCCCGGTCAGCCTCCTCCGCCTGGACCGGCGCAGCCCGGCGACGGCGAGGGCGTCGCGTTCGGCATCGACCGGCTCTTCCTCGGTGACACCGATCGCGACGGGAAGAAGATGGCCGGGAGCTGGAAGCAGTACGGCTTCAACCTCGACGGCAAGGTGTCCAGCACCGTATCGCAGGACCTGTGCAAGCCGGTCGACGGCGCCTCCCCCTCCGACGTGTATCCGGACGGCGCCAACGGCATCGACAACTCCTTCGGAAACAAGCTCGTCAGCCTCATCGCCAACTTCCTGACCGACCCGTCGACCCGGGTCACCGACGCGATCGCCAACGGCGATTTCACGGTGATCTTCAAGCTCGACGGCCTCGGCGACCAGCCGTCGTACAACCCGCTCACCGCGAAGCTCTATGGTGGCGCCACGCTCGGCGCGGCGCCCGTGTGGAACGGGAGCGACAAGTGGCCCGTCGTCCCGGAGCTGCTCGAGGACGCGCAGGACATCGAGAGCGCCAAGGTCGTGTTCCCGGCCAGCTACGTCGTCGACAACACGTGGGTGTCGGGCCCGGAGTCCCAGGTCAGCTTCAAGCTGAACCTGACCTTCTCGGGCACCACGATCGGCCTCACCATCCGCAACGTGCGGGTCGCGATGGATCTCGCGCCCGATCACAAGTCGGTGGTCAAAGGCACGATCGCGGGCGTGCTCGAGACGGCCGTCCTCGCCGAGGAGTTGCGCAGCGTGATCGGCGCCGTCCAGCCGGGCGTCTGCGAGGGCTCGGGGATCGAGACGATCCTCGACCAGGTCCGCCGCGCGTCGGACATCATGAAGGATGGCAGCCAGGATCCGAGCCGGGAGTGCGATGCCATCTCCATCGGCATCGGGTTCACGGCAAAGCAGGTCCAGCTCGGCGAGATCGCGCCCCCTGCCACGACGACGGGCGTGCCGTGTGGGGAAGGCGGCGACGGCGGGAGCGGCGACGCGGGCGGTGGCGGCGCGGGCGGCGGCGGCGAGGCCGCAGGCGGCGGCGGCGCGGGCGGCGAGGCCGCAGGCGGCGGCGGCGCGGGCGGCGCGGGCGGCGCGGGCGGCGCGGGCGGCGCGGGCGGAAGCGCAGGCTGAACACGGCGCGCTCTCGACCTCTCTCTGCGGCTAGATGATCCGGAGCCCTCGCCCAGGGCTCCGCGGGCCCATCCCCGGGGCACCCCTCGGGTGCCCTCCCCCGTCCTACCAACCCGCCTGTTGCGCGCGAGCAGCTCACGCTGCTCGGTCCGCTTGCATCCTTCGCGGCGCTCGCGCCGTTTGCGACCTTCACGTTCGTTCACGCGATTCGCGAAGATCGTGCTCGTCGATGAGCCATCGCGCGCCCTGCGAGCGTCTCTAGGAACGACCCCGCCCGTCCAGGGTACGCGCGCAGCGAGAGCGGCCTCGGCAGCGTCTGTTGTCGATCCGTCCGCTTGCGCGGGTCCACGGCGGCGACCTCTTCCCGGTTTCGTTCGTCCTGACTTTTCGCTAGAAGGCGGCGTCGCTTCGATGCGTCCACCACGCAAATGCCCGACGGCGGTGAAGATTCATGGCGAGCTGCCGTCCAAGCGCGTCAGCCCGGCGGGTTGCCGACGCGAGCCCTGGCTCGTGCCCTCAGAGGAGAACAACGTCCATGCGTAGATACGTCGCTTCCGTTCTGTGCGCCGTGATGATGGTTGGCACTGCCGCCGTGACGGCGGGTTGCACGGCCAGCGCCTCGTTCAACTCCGGCAGCAAGGAGCCGGCCCCGCCTCCGCCTCCCCCCGAGGAGCCGAAGCCCGAGCCGCCGAAGGAGGAGAAGAAGCCCCGCCCGCGCTTCAAGATGACCTTCAAGCTGAAGGGCAACCAGGTCGAGCTGCCCGGGCCGGTCGTCTTCGAGACGAACAGCGACAAGCTCCTGCCCGAGAGCGACGAGGTCCTCGGCATCGTCGACGACTTCCTGAAGCAGCGGAAGGACGTCAGCCTGCTCCGCATCGAGGGCCACACCGACTCGGACGGCGACGACGCGTTGAACCAGACCCTGTCGGAGAAGCGCGCGATGTCGGTCGCCCGCTGGCTCGTCGCGAAGGGCCACGACTGCAAGCGCTTCATCGCCGTCGGCTTCGGCGAGTCCAAGCCGGTCGCCGACAACAACACGCCCGACGGCAAGGCCCAGAACCGCCGCACCGGGTTCTTCATCGCGGCCGTCGAGGGCAAGGCGGTCGACAAGCAGCCGGTGGACGGCGGCGGCAAGGTCGCCGGCGATCCCTGCAAGTGACGCGCTCCGCCGAGCGCGCATCGGACGGCGCGCGTGCGCTCGGCGCGCGCACGCCGCCCGAGCCGCGCGCTCGGCGCGCTGACACGCGCTCGGCGCGCTGACACGCGCTCGGCGCGCTCACAGCGGATAGACTCCGCCGGCGCGCAGCGCCATTTCCTGGCGCGCCGGCGGCCGGTTCCGTCCCCTCGTCCTTCTTTCTTGCCTCCCCCACCATCTTCACTATCCGTAGTCCTCCACGACATGCGGAGACGCCACGACATGCCCCTCGGTCGCCTCCTTGGCGCCGCCGTCCTCTTCGTCGGCCTCCTCGGTTGCGATCCCGGGCCGGGCGACGTCCGCGAATGGACGCCGGCCGATCACGACCCGCCGAGCCCCAACGAGAACCAGGGCGGCAAGGTCGCCGCTCGGCCCGTCGCCTCGAACGAGACCGATCCGGGTCTCATCGAGCTCGCCTGGCAGCGGAACTGCTCGAGCTGTCACGGTAGGGCCGGCCGCGGCGACGGACCGCAGGGTCCGATGGTCCGCGCCCCCGACCTGACCGACGCGGCGTGGCAGGAGCGGGTGACCGACGCGCAGTTGGCGGAGACGATCAGGAAGGGCAAGAACAAGATGCCCGCCTTCGATCTGCCGCAGCAGGTCATCGACGGCCTGGTGAAGCGGATCCGCACGAACCGCGCCGCCCGCTGAAGCTCATGAGCTCGCCTCCCCGGGCACGACTCGACCCTGATCCGGACGAAGCGCCGGTCCCGGACGAAGCCCCGGTCCCGGACGAAGCCCCGGTCGAGCCGGCCCCGCGGCCCGCCTGGATGAAGCGCCTCGCGCCCGCGATCCTCGTCGCGGGCGCGCTGCTCGCGGGAAGCGTCCTCTTCAGGGGGCTCCCCGAGGAGCGGGAGATCGAGCTGCGCCTCGACGACGCGTCGACCGTCGTGCAGCTCGACGTGACCTGGACGGACCGGTCTTCTGCGGACGGCGCGATCGACGTCGCGCCGGTCCATGGCAGCTCGTGGCGCTTCGCCGAGGGGACGGCGCCCCGGGCCGTCCTCACGAAGGTACGGCTCCCGGACGGCGTCTATCAGCTGGAAATCGCGGTGGGCAGGACGCGCGGGCGCGACGTCACGAGCCGGGCGGTGACGCTCGGCGACGCGGACCGGATCACCTTCCCCGTACGCTGAACGGCTCTCTGCCCGGGCTGGACGGATGCCACTGCACAACCGTGGTCGGCCCGCGCACGAGACCGTTGACTCCCGGAAACTGACAAGCCAGGCAGGGCCGTGAGTTGGAGGCGTGTCCCTCAGGCACCACCTCGCGTCCGACGGGCCGCGCTCCACCCCTGAAGAAACAGCTCCGACTTCCGTAGCAAGACGTTGTTTTGATTGATCTTTTCTTGCATCCACCGCCGGCAGTTCGAGTGGGAATGGAAAGTGAGAACGAATTCCCTTGATGCGTTCCCCCCGAAGCCGCTACTTCTTGGCCCGCAAAAGCAGGGCGTGGCACCTTATCCTACAACGACTTACACGCTCTGTCCGGGACGACCGTGATGCATCGTGGTGCCCCCCCGGAGGGAGCGACCATGCGGCTCGATCAGTGCCGCTGGAGGCGGAGAAGGAGAACCGATGAGGATCACCCCGTGGTATCTGGCTGCGCTCGCCCCGTTTGCTGCCATTGGTTGCAGTGGCGCCTATCTCGGCCACGCTACCGTCGTCGCGTTGACGATCGGCATCTTCCTCGGCACCCTGTCGCTCGGTCGCACCCCGAGCTCTCGCCCTGCCCCGCCGAACGCCCCTGTCTCCTGACTTTCTCTCCCAGCGGTCGCCTGCTGCGCGTCGACGCGACGGTCCCCCGGGCGGCCCGCGGCCCTGGCGCTACCGCTCGGGGAGCGTGAGGTCATGACGCACGACGCCTCCGTCGGCCGACTCAAGCGGCTCGAAGAGTTCACGCTCATGGATCTCGAGTCCGTGCACCTCATCCTGCGCGGCGAGTCCGTCATCGACTGGCGGAGGCTCAACCTCGAGAGCGAGCAGGCCGCGCGCGAGCTCCTCCTCGCGCAGGAGTTCCGGCCGGACGAGCCGGGGGATCGCGCCCACCTCGAGAGCGTCAAGAACGAGGCGGTCGCGTACCTGCGCCGCCACTTCGAGTTCCCGATCCCGAGCCCGGTCGCGCGCGCGTCGGTCGAGGAGATCCTGATGCTCGCCTCGGGCAAGGGCCACCGTCAGCTCTGCGCCTGCACGATCCTCAAGGCGATGCACATCATCCATCACCTGGCCGGGCGCGAGCTCCTCTTCTCGATCCCGATGTCGGACCAGGACGTCTTCCACCTCGTCGAGGAGAAGGTCTACCGGGTGATCGGCGGCATGCTCGCGGCGGGCTTCCCGATCACCGAGTTCATCGGCGGGCGGAAGAACAAGGACTCGCTCTACACGAAGCTGCTCTCGAAGACCGACACGACCGCGGCGGCCATCTACGACAAGCTCCGTTTCCGCATCGTCTGCCGCACCGTGGACGATCTGCTCCCCGTGCTCCTGTACCTCTCGGAGCGCCTGTTCCCGTTCAACTACGTCGTGCCCGGCGAGAGCACCAACACGATCCTGCGGTTCCGGAGCTACTGCGAGGCGCGCCCCTTCCTCCTGCCGATGCTCGAGGCGCTGCAGACCGACGTCGACGACGGGCTGACGGCCGGCGACAACAGCTTCAGCGATCGGAGCTACCGCGTGATCCACTTCGTCGTGGATCTGCCGGTGCGCCTCCCCGCCGAGATCCTCGACATGGCGCCGCCCGCGGCCTGGGCGCTCGGGCCGATCATCTTCGTGCTCTGCGAGTTTCAGCTCATCGACCGCGAGACCGAGGCGGCGAACGAGGTCGGCGACGCGAGCCACGCCCGCTACAAGGAGCGGCAGAAGCACGCCGTGATGCGCCGGCTCAAGCTCGGCGTGCGCTCCACGCGCGACCCGGCGAGCGGCGGACCGAAGCGCGATCGCTAGGCGCGGGGCGCGACGGAAGCTCCCAGAGCTCCCGCAGGAGCTCTGGGGCGGGTCCGTGGTCGAAGCAGCGCTTGGAGCAGGGAGGCGGAGCCGCTGCGACGCCGGGAGCAGTCGAGCGGTCGGAGCGGAGCCGCGGAGCGAGCCGCCTGGGCGGCGGCGGGCGGCGCGTCGACGGGGCGTGTCCCCTCAACGACGCCGCCGGCGAGCGAGCTCAGATGCGGGCCTTCAGCGCGTCGCGATCGAGGACGACGATCCGACGGCGGTCGATCTCGATCACCCCCTTGCGACGGAGGTCGCCGAGAGTGAGCGTGACGGTCTCGCGCGTGGAGCCGATCATGCTCGCCATCTCCTGATGGGTGAACGGCGCGGAGATGAGGACCCCGCGCGGATCGGGGATGCCCCAGCGCGTCGCTGCCTTGAGCAGGAACTCACAGAGGCGGGCCTCCACGTTGCGGAAGAGCATCGAGGCAAGGCGCTCCTCGGTGTCCGTATGGCGCTCGACCAGCGTGGTCACGATCGCGGCGGCGAAGTTGGCGTCGCTCGCCATCAGGCTCCGCACCGTCGCCAGCGGGACGATGAGCGCCTCGACGTCCTCCGTGGCGATCGCGCTCTCCCGGTGCGCGGTGACGCCGCCGAGCGCCGCCTCGCCAAGCACGTCGCCGGCCCCTCTGTACCCGAGCGACAGGCTGCGCCCGTCGCTCATCCCTCGCACCAGCCGGACGCGGCCGAGGCTGAGCATCGCGAGGGCGGTCGCGGCGTCGCCCTGCGTCACCAGGTGACGCCCCTTCGCGACGCGCTGGATGGTCCCCCCGTCGGCCAGCGCCGCCTGCGTGGCCGGGGATGCCGCGTTGCCGATCGCGCCACGCCGGACAACCCGACGTTTGCGCGAATCCAGGTCGAGTCCACCGTCGTTTCCGAGCGCGCCAGGCTGAACCCTGACGCTCCGTGCCATCGCATCCTTACCCATCATCATCGCGGCTGCTCCTGCGGTTTGCGGTGTCGCGGTCCTGCTGTTTCCGGGAGGCCCCACCGGCCGGGCGGCTCCGACTTTCACCGGAACCCTCCTACTTGCGTTGACATCCCCGAGACGCGGCCCGTACCTTTCGGTTTGAGCCGGGCACGCCCCGTGAATGAACCCCTGCACGGGGGAGCCAGTTCGACCGCTCCTCCAGCTACGGACGTTGGATGCGCCTCTTTAGCGGCAAAATTACTCCTCTCACAGAAGAAATCGTCCGCGCGCTCGTGGACAACCGCGATATCGAGTGCACGTCGAAGAAAGAGGTCGCGCTCGACATCGAGTCGGTGTTCACGAGCTACCTGAACGCCGACCGTGAAGCGACCGAGCGGGCCAAAGAGATCCTCCAGGCGCGCGGGCTCCCCCAGGGCGAGTTCAACCGGGTCAAGCGCCTGGCCGCGGAGCAGAAGGGGATCAAGACAGGCGAGGAAACGATGGATTATCTCCTCGACCAGCTGCTCGAGATGCTCATGCACTCGAACAACGTCGAGGAGGTCTTCGTCGAGGACCACGACCTGCGGCGCCGGATACGGCCTGTCCTCCGGAAGTACCTCGAGATGGACGAGGCGCTCGACACCGAGGTGCGCGGCAAGCTCCGCCATGTACAGGAAGGCTCCCGCACCTGGGAGATCGAGTACCAGCGGGTCATGGGCGAGATCCAGCGGCGCAAGGGGCTCGTGTAGACCCCTCCGCGCCGGGCGGACGAGCTCCCGCGACGCGAACTAGCGAGCGATCGCGGCCCTCACCCCTCGATCAGCCCCCCGAACGGCTCGCGTCGAGGCAGATCGTTCCTGGGGAGCGCCAGTAGGATAAGAACGCACTGCTCCCGACCGGCCCCCCCATGGAACGTTCTGCCTGCCGGATCGGGCCTCGTCGTGGTACCGGAGGACATCATGAGCTGGATTCCGAAGGTCGAGGCGAAGCGGCACTTCTGTCATAAATGCAAGAACGAGCTCATCTTCGAGGTGAAGCTCCAGCGCGCGGACACCTGCCCGCACTGCGGCGTCGACCTCCACTGCTGCAAGAACTGCGAGAACTGGGACCCGGCCGCGCACAACCAGTGCAAGGAGCACATCGCCGAGTACATCCCTGACCGGGAAAGGGCGAACTATTGTACTTTCTTCACGTTCAAGAACGGCGTACCGGAGGATAACTCGAAGCGCATCGCCGACTCGCGCAGCAAGCTCGACAACCTTTTCAAGAAGAAGTAGGCGCCCGCTGGGGAGCACGCACATGTCCACGCCTCGCTACTTGGTCACCGGCGGTGCCGGTTTCATCGGAAGCAACCTCGTCGCGGCGCTGACCGCCGCAGGGGAGCGGGTCCGCGTCCTCGATAACCTGGCGACGGGCCGATGGGAGAACCTCGACGGGCTCCCGCACCAGTCGCTGATCGAGCGGATCACCGGGGACATCCGGGACGCCGCGGCGGTCGCGGACGCGGCGAAGGGCGTCGAGGTCGTTCTCCACCAGGCCGCGCTCGGCTCGGTCCCGCGCAGCGTCGAGACGCCGGTCGAGTCGAACGCCGTCAACGTGGGCGGCACGGTCACGGTGCTCGACGTGGCGCGGCGGCAGGGCGTGCGCCGCGTGATCTTCGCCGCGTCGTCGAGCGCGTACGGCGAGACGCCGGTGCTCCCGAAGCACGAGGCGATGGAGCCGATGCCGCTGTCGCCGTACGCGGTCACGAAGCTCGCCTGCGAGCATTACATGAAGGTCTTCGCCGGCATCTACGGCATCGAGACGCTGAGCCTGCGTTACTTCAACGTCTTCGGGCCGAACCAGACGCCGGACGGCGCCTACGCCGCCGCGATCCCGCGGTTCGTCGACGCCGCCCTCCAGAACCGGCCGATCCCGATCTACGGCGACGGCGAGCAGACGCGCGACTTCTGCTTCATCGAGAACACGGTCTCCGCGAACCTGCTCGCCGCGACGTCTCCGAAGAAGTTCAAGGGCGAGATCATCAACATCGCCGGCGGGCGCAGGATCGGGCTGAACGAGCTCTGCAAGGAGATCTCGCGGGTGCTCGGGCGGAACGTGGCGGTCGAGCACCTCCCGCCGCGCGCGGGCGACATCCGCCACTCGCTCGCCGACATCTCGCGCGCGGGCGAGCTCATCGGGTACGCGCCGCGCGTGCGCTGGGAGGACGGCATCGCGCCGACCGTCACGTACCTGAGGACGCTGCGCGAGAAGGGCCCCGCCGCCGCGTCGGCGACGGTCACGTGCGGCAACGTTCCGCTGCCCAAGGCCCAGGCGGCCGCGGACACCGGGCACCAGGCGAGCTAGGTAGACGGAGCGGCTCGTGCGGAGCATGACCGGCTTTGGGCTCGGTGACGCTTCGCTCACCGAAGGACGCGTCGTCGCCGAGATCCGCTCGGTGAACCAGCGCTTCCTCGACGTGCGCGCGCGGCTCCCGCGCGAGCTCGTCGACCTGACGATGTTCGCCGAGCAGGTGGCGCGGGAGCGCCTGCGCCGGGGGCGCATCGAGATCATCGTGCGCACCGAGGGCGCGGTGCTGGCCCCGAGCACGCTCGACAAATCGAAGGCGCGCGCGGCGTTCCGCGCGCTCGCCGAGCTGCGCGACGAGCTCGCGCCGGGCGCGGACGTGCCGCTGTCGCTGCTCTGCGCCGTGCCGGACCTCTTCGCGCCCGCCGGGGGCCACGAGATCGCGACCGTCCGCGGCGCGCTCAAGCTCGCGATCGAGCGGGCGATCGACGCGATGGAGGGCATGTGCCACCGCGAGGGCGAGGCGCTCGCGTGCGACATGCGCGGGCGCGTGGAGACGCTGCGCGCGCTCGCCGCCGAGGTCGTGGCGCGCGCGGACGAGGCGCGCGAGGCGCTCCGGCGGCGGCTGCGCGAGCGCGTCGAGCGCCTGCTCCACGGCGTCGACGCCGGCTTCGAGGCGCCGCGCATCGAGGCCGAGGTGATGCTGCTCGCGGAGCGCAGCGACATCACCGAGGAGATCACCCGCCTGCGGAGCCACCTCGACCAGTTCGGCGGCGCGCTCGCGGCGCCGGGCGGCGACCCCTGCGGAAGGAGGCTCGACTTCCTGCTTCAGGAGATGGTACGCGAGGCGAACACACTGGGCTCCAAGGCGCAGGACGCCGCCATCTCCCATCACGTCGTGGCGATGAAGGTGGAGCTCGAACGCCTGCGGGAGCAGGTCCAGAACATCGAGTGACAGGAGAGCATGTCGACCGAAGCACCCAGTGACGACTTCCTCCTCCTCATCGTGTCGTCCCCGTCCGGCGCGGGGAAGACGACGCTCTGCGGGAGGCTGCGCAGCGAGTTCCCCGACCTGCGCTTCTCGGTCTCCCACACGACGCGGCGCCCGCGCCCGAACGAGGTCGACGGCCGCGAGTACCACTTCGTCGACCCGAGCACGTTCGAGCAGATGATCCGCATCGGGGCGTTCGCCGAGTGGGCCCGGGTGCACGATCACCTCTACGGCACGAGCCTGAAGGAGATCGAGATCGCGCGCGCCACCGCGCGCGGCGTCCTTTTCGACATCGACCACCAGGGCGCGCGGCAGATCAAGGCGAGCCTCCCCGAGGCGATCGCCGTGTTCATCCTGCCCCCGTCGCTCGCCGAGCTCGAGCGTCGCCTGCGCGGGCGCGGCACCGAGGACGAGCCCACGACGCTCAGGCGCCTCCGCAACGCGAAGGGGGAGATCGAGCACTACGGCTTCTTCGACTACGTGATCGTGAACGACGAGATCAACCGGGCCTACGAGCAGCTCCGGTCGCTCGTCTTCGCCGAGCGGTGCCGCCGGCAGCGGCGCGCAATGCTCTGCGAACGGCTGCTCGCGGAGCGGAGGTTCGAGCGATGAGCGTCAGCGCGAGGCACGACGTGCTCGCCATCATCGGCGGCAGCGGGCTCTATGAGATGGGGTGGCTGGAGGACGTCGAGGAGGTCTCGGTGTCCACGCCCTTCGGGCTGCCGAGCGACGTGGTGCTCCGCGGCCAGGTCAAGGGCGGCGACGCGACCGTGCTGTTCCTGCCGCGCCACGGACGCGGGCACCGATTCTCGCCGTCGAACATCAACTACCGCGCGAACATCTGCGCGCTCAAGATGCTCGGCGCCACGCACGTGCTCAGCGTGAGCGCCGTGGGCTCGCTGCGCGAGGAGATCGAGCCGGGCGACCTCGTCGTGGTCGACCAGTTCATCGATTTCACGAAGCGCCGGACCTCGACGTTCTTCGACGACGGCCTGGTCGCCCACGTGCCGTTCGCCGATCCGGTGTGCCCGATCATGGCGGCCGCCGTCCACGATGCGGCGCGCGCCACCGAGGCGCGCGTCCACCGCGGCGGCACCTACGTGTGCATCGAGGGCCCACAGTTCTCGACGCGGGCCGAGAGCCACATGTTCCGGTCCTTCGGCGCGCACGTCATCGGAATGACCAACCTGCCCGAGGCGAAGCTCGCGCGCGAGGCCGAGCTCCCCTATGCCACGCTCGCGCTCACGACCGACTTCGACTGCTGGCACGTATCGGAGGAGGCGGTGAGCGTCGAGGCGGTCATCACCGTGCTCAACCGCAACATCGTGCACGCGCGGAACGTCGCGAAGGCGCTCGCCCACGACCTCCCCGACGTGTCGCAGAGCCCCGCCCGCCACGCGCTGCAGAAATCCATCATGACCTCGGCCGGCGCGACGTCTCCCGACGCCCAGGCGCGGCTCGAGTGGCTCATCGGGCCCCGACAGAAGGCCGACTGAGCGCGGCCGGCGGCTGCGTCGAGGTCGCGCTCGCGCCGGCGGGCGGCGCGGCGGGCGGACTCGGTCGTCGGGGGGCCGCAGCGCGGGCGGCGTCGCTGCAGCGCGGGCGGCGTCCCCGAAACGAGCGGCTAGCGGCTGCGCGCAAATCTGGTTAAGAGGCCCCCTGTGACGACCCCCTCCGCGATTCTCATCATCGGCTCGATGGCGTTCGATGACCTCGAGCTCCCCTCCGGCAACGCCAGGAACGTCGTGGGTGGCTCAGCCACCTACGCGTCGTTCGCCGCCTCCTGCTTTGCGCCGGTGCGCACGGTCGCCGTGGTCGGCGACGACTTCCCCGAGGAGACGCTCGGGGCGATGCGCGGCCGAGGCATCGCCGTCGAGGGCGTCGAGCGCGTCCCGGGCAAGACCTTCCGCTGGGCCGGGCGCTACGACGTGGATCTCATCCACCGCACGACGCTGGACACGCAGCTCAACGTGTTCGCGTCGTTCGCGCCGAAGCTGCCGGAGGCGTACCGCGACTCGCCCTTCGTCCTGCTCGGCAACATCCACCCCGCGCTCCAGCTCGACGTCCTCGAGCAGGTCCGCTCGCCGCGCTTCGTCCTCGCCGACACCATGAACTTCTGGATCGACGGTGAGCCGAAGGCGGTCGCGGCGATGCTGCGCCGCATCGACACGCTCGTGGTGAACGACGAGGAAGCGCGCTTGCTCTCGGGCAAGTACAACATCCGCCGCGCCGCGAAGGAGATCCTGTCCCGCGGCCCGCGCCGGCTGATCATCAAGCGAGGCGAGCACGGCGCGCTGCTCTTCGATGAGGACGGCGTGTTCGCGGCGCCGGGCTTCCCGCTCGAGGACGTCATCGATCCCACGGGCGCCGGCGACGCCTTCGCCGGCGGGCTCATCGGTTACCTCGCGTGCCAGCCGGAGATCACGCCCCTCGCGCTCCGGCGCGGCATGCTCCACGCGACGGCGACCGCCTCCTTCTGCGTCGAGGCGGTGGGAACGCAGCGGATCGCCACGGTGACCCGGGCCGACATCACGGCGCGCCTGAGCGAGATCCGGGCGCTCTACGAGTTCGGCGCGAGCACGATGTGAAGCCCGCCGGGGGGTGGGCGGCCGCGCGCGACGGCCTGCGGCGTGCGGTCGCTGTTCACCTTCCAGCGCATAGCCGTGCTAGATGAACGTCAAAGTGAACATGAACCTCACCACCCGTACACTCGCAGGCATCGCCTTGCTGGCCCCCCTCGTCGTCGGTTGCGCCGCCCGCACGGCGCCGTTCGACGAGATGGACAAGGCGCAGATCACGGTGCTCCGCCTCCAGGGGCAGGAGCTGGCCCCGACGCCCGTCGCGACGACCGGCGCACCCACCCTCATCCCCGGGATCCCGCCCGAGCTCCAGCAGATGGGGCAGGCCGCTCTCCAGGGGCTGCAGCAGGCGCTCCCCGGCCTCATCCCGCCCAACCTGATCCCGGGGCAGACGGCGGCGGCGCCGGTGCTGCCGGCGCAGCCCCGCTTCAAGAACTTCGTCATCCTCCAGCAGCGCCAGCTCACGACCAGCGACATGGACGAGGAGCTCAAGGACCAGATCCTGGACGTCTTCGGCGACGAGGACAGCTTCACGGCGGATCGCGGCAACTGCTTCTACCCTGGCCTCGGCATCTCCATGGTGAGGCCGAACAACCCCACGCCGGTCGATCTGCTCGTCTCCTTCTCGTGCAACCAGGCCATGGGAGACGGCTTCCGCTGGCCTCACCCGGTCAACGGCTTCTCGCCCGAGACCCACCAGAAGCTCAGCGAGATCTACCAGCAGCTCTGGGGACAGCCGGTCCCGCCCGGCGCCTGATCGCCCGGCGCCGCCGGAGCGCCTCGTGGACGGCGCTCTTGTGAGCTTTATCACATAGCCTTACCGCGGGATCCGGATGCTAGACTTGCTCGAGCTGTCCGAGATCCCGCGGTTCGGTCAGGAGGGCGCCGCACGAAGCCATGATCCCCCAACCTGAGCTGTTGCCGGGAAAGGAGCTCGGGCACTACGAGCTCCTCCTGCCCATCGCCCAGGGGGGAATGGCCACGGTCTGGGCCGCGCGCCGCAAGGGTCTTCGCGGCTTCCAGAAGACGGTCGCCATCAAGACGATGCTGCCGTCGCTCTCGGACGACCCCCAGTTCGAGACGATGTTCCTCGAGGAGGCGCGGCTCGCCTCGGGGATCCACCACCCGAACGTCGCCGAGATCCTCGACCTCGGGGAGCAGAACGACGTCCTCTACATCGTGATGGAGTGGGTCGACGGCGAGGCGCTGTCGGTCATCGCGCGGGCAGCGAACAAGAGCGGCGTCGCCATCCCGCTGCGCGTCGCGCTCCGCATCCTCAGCCGCGCGTGCCTCGGCCTGCACGCCGCGCACGAGCTCCGGGACCCGCAGAACGACGACCTGCTGCTCGGGCTCGTGCACCGCGACGTGTCGCCCCAGAACATCCTCGTGACGTACGACGGCCACGTGAAGCTCGTGGACTTCGGCGTCGCGAAGGCGACGAACCGAGCGCACAACGACACGACAGCGGGACAGATCAAGGGCAAGGTGCCGTACATGTCCCCGGAGCAGGCGCGGGGCGAGCGGGTCGACCGGCGCACCGACATCTTCGCGATGGGAATCGTGCTCTACAAGCTGACGACGGGGGAGCACCCCTTCGCTGCGGAGAACGATCTCCTCACGCTGAAGCAGATCATCTCTCGACCAGCGCTGGCGCCTCGCCTGAAGAACCCGGACTTCCCGGCCGAGCTGGAGCACGTGCTGATGACGTGCCTGCAGAAGGATCCGGACCGCCGTTACCAGACGATGCTCGAGCTGGAGAGCGCGCTGGAGTCCGTGCTGGCGAAGGAGCCGCCGGTGACGGACCACGACGTCGGGGTCTTCGTGCGCGGGCTGCTCGGGGAGCGCAACCAGCGCCGGCGCGCCGCGCTCCGCGACACGGTGCGCGCGCTGGACGAGCGCGCTTCCCGCCCGCCCGAGGTGATGCTCGTTCGCGACAGCATCAGCGAGTTCTTCTTCACGCAACCCCCCCCGGGCCACCCGAACGCCGACGCCCCCACGCTCCGCGCGAGCGCTCCCTCGCTCGGGCGGCAAGTGCTGCCCTCGCTGCCGCAGAGCTCGCCGGGCCAGGAGACGCCGCTCGGTCCGATCGAGGTGCCGGCGTCACGACGGCGCTCAGGGACGCTGGTCGCCGCGGTGGCGCTCGCGCTCGTCGCGGTGGTCGGCGCGGTCATGATGTGGATCTGGCGACCGTCGCCGCAGGATGTCTCGTCCGAGCAGATCATCATGCTCGCCGGCAGCGCGGGCGCGGTGGCTGCGGCCGCGACGACCGGCGCCTCGGCGAGCTCGGCCGGCACCGCCCCGGCCATCGCGAGCAGCGTCGCCGCGGGCGCCGCGCCGTCTCCCGAGACAAGCGACGTCGCCGCTCCCGAGGAGCCCGGGACGAACGCGCCGCCACAAGCGGCCGGGCGCGCGCCTGCGGCCGCGAGCGCCGCCGCGCCGAGCGCGACGGCCGCCGGATCGAGCGCGGCGGGCGCGCGCAGGGCAGCCCCGCGCAAACCTCCCTCGACGAAGTGGGTCCCGACCGTGACCAACCCCGGATTTTGAGCGGCCGCAGCGCGCGGCAGCTCCGCGACGCGCTCCTGCTGGCGGCGAGCGTCGGCGTCGTCGGCGGTGTGCTGTTGCTACGCCGGAGCAACGCGCCCGGCGCGTCGCCTGCCCCGCCAGCGGCGAGCGCGCCCGTGGAGCCGTCGCCGCTGCCGAGGGGCGGCGAGCCCGAGCGCGTGGCGCTCGACGAGCAGGAAGCGCAGGCGGGATGCGACTTCGCCGACCACGGCTTCGGCGCGTACGAGCGCTGGCGTCCGCTCCCGCTGGGCAGGCTCCTCGTCCCGCCAGCGCGCGCGATCCGGGCGGACGGCGGCTACGACCTCCTCGTGCACTTCCACGGCGCGGAGCCCGTACGCAAGCAGCTCGCCCCCAGGGACCTCGGGCTGGTCATCGCGGGCGTCGACCTGGGGACCCGATCGAGCGAGTACGCGCGCGCCCTCGATGGCGGCGGCTGGGGCGCGCTCCTCCAGGCGATCGACCGCGAGGTCGCGAGCGCCGCCGGGGTCGCAGGCGCGCGCGCGCGCCGCCTGGCGGTGTCGTCCTGGAGCGCTGGCTCCGGCGCGATCGGCAGGATCATCGAGCGCGGGAGCGACCCGATCGACGCGTTGATCCTGCTCGACTCGCTCTACGGCTCGTACATGCCCGGGCAGACGTCGCTCGTGCAGGGGCAGCTCGCCCCGTACGTCGCCGTGGCCGGCGCCGCCGCGCGCGGCGCGCCGCTCTTCTACCTGACGCACAGCGAGACCCCTACCAGCGGCTACGCGTCGACGAGGGAGGCGGCCACGTTCCTGCTGAGCGAGCTCGGGGCGAGCCCGATCGCGGTCACCGCCAGCGGAGAGGGCCCCCCCTCGGGCGCCCCCGGCCCCGGCGAGGCAGGCGACGCGCTGCGGCTCACCCGGATGTACGACGGCGGCAGCCTCTACGTGCGCGGCTACGCCGGGGCGGGCCCCGGCGGGCACTGCGCGCAGCTGCGGCTGCTCCCCGCGATCCTCGCCGAGCGCGTGCTGCCTGCGTTCGGCCGCTGAGCCGCGCTCGTCGCTGCTCAGTAGGACTTCGCGAACACCACCCGCCGCGGGCTCGGCTTGCCGGTGAAGATGCACTGCCCCTCGCCGGTCAACGCGTCGGCCCACGGCGCCCCTTCGAACCCGCCGGTCGGGATGCAGCGGATGGTCACCTTGTGCGCGTCCTTCACCGCCGCCTCGATCTCGGGATCGCCGGACCAGTGCGCCAGCGCGAACCCCCCTTGCGACTCCTTGTCCCCCTTCGACGCGAAGAACGCGTCGAAATCGGCCCGGCTGTTGATCACGTGCGTGTTCGCGTCACGCATCGCGAGCGCGCGGCCGTAGAGCGCCGCCTGGATGTCGCCGAGGATCTCCGTGATGCGCCCCGTGAGCTCCGCGCGCGCCATGCTCGACTTGTCCTTCGGCGAGCGGTCCCTGCGCGCCACCATGGCCACGCCGCCGTCAACGTCGCGCGGGCCGACCTCGATCCGGAGGGGGACGCCCTTCTTCACCCACTCCCACTGCTTGTCGCCGCCGCGGATGTCGCGCCGATCGATCTCGACCTCGACGCGCCGCTCGCCGAAGCGTTGCGCGCGGAGCTCCTTCGCGAGTCCGTCGATGTACTCGTCCACCTTGGCGCGCGTGTCGTCGCCCCGGTACACGGGCAGGATGACGACGTGCGCGGGCGCGAGGCGCGGCGGGAGCACCAGTCCGTCGTCGTCGCTGTGGGTCATGATGAGCCCGCCGACGAGGCGCGTCGACACGCCCCAGGACGTCGTCCAGGCGTACTCCTCGGTCTCCTCCTTGGTCTGGAACTTGATGCCGCTCGCCCGCGCGAAGTTCTGCCCGAGGAAGTGGCTCGTTCCAGCCTGCAGGGCCTTCCGGTCCTGCATCATCGCCTCGATCGCGTAGGTGTCGACCGCGCCGGGGAAGCGCTCGCTCGCGGTCTTCGGCCCCTCCAGGACGGGCATCGCCATGAAGTCGCGCGCGAACGTCGCGTAGACGCCGAGCATGCGCAGCGTCTCCTCGCGCGCCTCGGCCTCGCTCGCGTGCGCGGTGTGCCCCTCCTGCCAGAGGAACTCCGCCGTCCGCAGGAACAGGCGCGTGCGCAGCTCCCAGCGCACGACGTTCGCCCACTGGTTGATCAGCAAGGGCAGGTCCCGGTAGCTCTGGACCCAGCTCGCGAACGCCGCGCCGATGATCGTCTCTGACGTGGGGCGCACGATGAGCGGCTCCTCCAGCCGGGCCTGGGGATCGGGGATGAGCCCGCCGCCGGGACCGGGCACGAGCCGGTGGTGGGTGACCACGGCGCACTCCTTCGCGAACCCCTCGACGTGCTCGGCCTCCTTCTCGAGGAACGACTTCGGGATGAACAGCGGGAAGTACGCGTTCTTGTGCCCGGTCGCCTTGAACATGCTGTCGAGCTCGCGCTGGATGTTCTCCCAGATCGCGTAGCCCCACGGCTTGATGACCATGCAGCCGCGGACCGGGGAGCTCTCCGCGAGGTCGGCCGCGCGCACGACCTGCTGGTACCACTCCGGGTAGTCCTCGTTGCGCGTGGGCGTGATGGCGGTCTTGGGCGCTTCGTTCTTGGCCACGGTCTCTGCTCTCCTCGCTGGGCGGCTTCGCAGGGGCGGCCTTCGATCCGGCCGCGCTCGTCGTTGGAGCGGTCGGGCGGCTGGCGCCGGCCCCGCTCCGGGGCTGAGCGCGCGACGTATCAGGAGCGTGGCAGGGTGTCGAGCGCAGCGGCCCAGCCCGGCCTCTGGGGGCCTCCGCGGGCCTCCGCGCTAATCGGGCCGCGCCCTCCGC
This sequence comes from Sorangium sp. So ce119, assembly GCF_051524405.1. Taxonomy (NCBI): domain Bacteria; kingdom Pseudomonadati; phylum Myxococcota; order Polyangiales; family Polyangiaceae; genus Sorangium; species Sorangium sp. So ce119. The sequence goes on from NZ_CP150310.1 coordinate 4,209,841, forward strand.
ATCCGTCGCGGCCATCGCGCCCCTCGCGTCCCCGGCGCTGAAGCGGCGCGCCCGGCCGGCTTCGCGGCGGCGCGCGGCCATGGTACGCGCAGGGACACGAGTGAAGTACGTCATCCTCACGCACGGCGGGGTGACCGCGCCCCAGACCGGGCCGGAGAGCTGCGCCAGGGCCGCAGACGACGCGCTCGGCGCGCTCGACGCGGGCGGAGAGGCGCTCGCCGCGGCGATCGCGGCGACCGCGCGCCTGGAGGACGATCCGCGCTTCAACGCAGGGACGGGCTCGAACCTCCGCCTCGACGGGCGCACGATCGAGATGGATGCGGCCGTGATGGCCAGCGATGGACGGTTCGGCGCCGTCGCGTGCGTCGAGCGGGTGAAGAACCCCGTCCTCGTCGCCGCGAAGGTGCTGGAGACGCCGCACCTGCTCCTCGCCGGCGCCGGGGCGACCGCGTTCGCGCGCCGGCTCGGGTTCGCCGACCACGATCCGGTCACGGAGGAGGCGCGCGAGCGGCACGCCCGCGCCCTCGCGGCGCTGCGCGGAGAGGGCGGCGACGGCGAGCACACGGACGACGCGGCGCGGTTCCACGCGCTCACCGCGAGGCGGTTCTGGAACTTCGACGCCGAGCCGATCGAGTGCGACACGGTCGGGGCCGTCGTGCGCGACGCGCACGGCCGCTTCGCCGCTGCGGCGTCGACGGGCGGGTCGACCTACGCGCTCCGCGGCCGCGTGGGGGACGTGCCGCTGATGGGCGCAGGGATCTACGCCGGCCCGCATGGGGCCGTGGCGGCGACCGGGATCGGCGAGGAGATCGCGCGGCGGCTGCTCGCGCGGACGGTCTACGACTGGCTCGCCGACGGCGTCGCGCCCGCCCGCGCCGCGCAGCGCGGCGTCGCGATGTTCCCCGACGTGATCGCGATCGGCGTGCTGGTGGTGGGGAGGAGCGGCCAGGCGATCGCCTCGAACCGCAACATGCCGAGCGCGCAGCTCGTGGGCTGAGGGACCGCAGACGACGATGCAGAGCCGAGATCCTGACGCGATCGTGGTGGGTGCGGGGCCGAACGGCCTCACGACGGCGGCGTACCTCGCCCGCGCCGGCTTCTCGGTGCTCGTGCTCGAGGCCGAGCAGGAGCCGGGCGGCGCGGTGCGCACGCGCGAGGTGACGCTCCCGGGGTTCCACCACGATCTCGGCGCGGCGTTCTTCCCGTTCGGTCAGACGAGCCCCGCGCTGCTGCCGCTCGATCTGCCGGAGGCCGGCCTCGTCTGGCGTCACGCGCCGGTCGACAGCGCCCACCCGGCGCCCGACGGGACCTGCGCCTCGATCGCGCGCGACGTCGAGGCGACCGTGCGATCGCTCGGCGAGGACGGCCCCACGTGGCGCCGGATCGCCGGCTGGCACGCGGCCACGCGGGAGCGATTGCTGGACGCGCTCCTGTCCACGCCGCCCGCCCTCGGATCGATGCTCCGCTTCGGGCCGATCAACCTGCTCCGCCTCGCGCAGGTGGCGCTCTCGAGCGGCCGTGGCTTCTCGACGCGCACCTTCCGGACCGAGGCGGCCCGGCGCGTGATCCCCGCCCTGGCGCTCCACACCGACGTGGGCCCGGAAGATCCCTGCGGGGCGATCGTCGGCTTCATGCTCACGCTGCTCGCCTCGAGCGGCGGCTTCGCCGTGCCCGAGGGCGGCGCCGGCGCGTTCACGCGCGCCCTTCTCCGGCGCGTCGAGGAGCGCGGAGGCGCCCTCCGCTGCGGTGCCCGGGTCGAGAAGATCATCGCCAGGGAAGGACGGGCGGCCGCGGTCCGGCTCGCGGACGGCGAGGAGATCACCGCCCGCCACGCGATCGTCGCCGACGTCGCCGCGCCGACGCTCTACCTGCGCCTGCTCGACGCGGAGCTCGTTCCCGCCCGGGTCCAGCGCGCCATGCGCCGGTTCCGCCAGGGGTTCGGCACGTTCAAGATGGACTGGGCGCTCGACGGCCCGGCGCCGTGGTCGCACGAGGACGCCGCGCGCTCGGCCGTCGTGCACGCGGGCGACAGCCTCGACGATCTCGCCGAGTTCACGCGGCAGGTGCGCGCCGGCGTGCTCCCCGAGCACCCCTACCTCGTGGTCGGGCAGCAGTCGCTCGCCGATCCGACCCGCGCGCCGGCCGGGCGCCACACGCTCTATGCCTACTCGCGCGTCCCCTCCTCCATCGAGGGCGGCTGGGCGGCATCGCGCGAGCGCTTCGCCGATCGCATCGAGGCGCGGATCGAGGAGCTCGCCCCCGGCTTCCGGCAGCGGATCCTCGCCCGGGCGATCTGGGCGCCGGACGATCTGGAGGCGATGGACGCGAACCTGATCGGCGGCGATCTCGGCGGGGGCTCCGCCGACATCCGGCATCAGCTCTTCTTCCGGCCGGTGTTCCCCTACTTCCGCTACCGAACGCCCGTCCGCGGCCTGTACCTGGGCTCGTCGTATGCGCACCCCGGCGCCGGGGTCCACGGCGCGTGCGGGCGCAACGCCGCCCTGGCGGTGCTGCAGGACGAAGGCTGACGAGGGTCGAGGCCCCCGGCCACCGCGACGCTCGTCCGCCTCCCCGCTCCTGGGTTTTACTTCGAGCGTGACGGCGGGCCGTCCCGGTAGTCCGAGCGCTTCAGACCGTGGGTGGCGATCTTCTCCTGCAGCGTGCGCAGCGGCATCCTGAGCCGCCGCGCCGCCATCGCCAGGTTGCCGTTGGTGGCGCGCAGGGCGTCGAGGATGATCTCGGCCTCCAGGCGGTCCATCTGCGCTTTGAGCCCGATCATCGGCCCGGAGCCGGGCGTCGCGATCTCCACGAGCGGGCGGTCAGGCGGCGGCGGCGTGGAGCGCTTGCGCGCCGGGACGGCCTGGATGCTCTCCGGCAGGTCGAGCGGCGTGATGACGTTCCCCCTGGCGATGACGACGGCGCGCTCGATGGCGCTGCGCAGCTCGCGCACGTTGCCGGGCCAGGGGTACTGCTCCAGCAGCCCGAGCGTCTCCGGGTCGAGCGACCGCACGTTCCGGCGGTGGACCTCGTTCGCCTGCCGGAGGAAGCGCTGCGCCAGCGGCGCGATGTCCTCGCGCCGCTCGCAGAGCGGCGGGATGCGCAGCGGCACCGCGTTGAGCCGGTAGAGCAGGTCGGAGCGGAACGCGCCCGCCTCGCACATCGCCTCGAGGTCCCGGTACGTGGTCGCGACGATCCGCACGTCCACCTCGAGCTCCCTGGCCGACCCGACGCGGACCACGCGACCGGTGTCGAGGAAGCGCAGCAGCGCGGCCTGCAACGAGGGGGGGAGGTCGCCCACCTCGTCGAGCACCACGGTGCCGCCCGAGCACGTCTCGAAGACGCCCTCCTGGGCCCGGTTGCCGCCGGGGATGGCGTCGGGCTCATGGCCGAAGAGCGTGCTCTCCAGGAGCTGCGCGGGAACGCCGCTGCACCCGACGCGGATCATCTGCTTCTTGTGGCGCGGGCCTGCCTCGTGGATCAGCCGCGCGAGCACGTCCTTGCCCGTCCCGGTCTCGCCCTGGACCAGCACGGGCGCCGACGAGCGCGCCAGGCGCATGGCGGTCTCGAGCACCGGCCGCATCGCCGGGCTTCGCATCACGAGCCCCTCGTCGTTGACCCCGCGCAGCCCGCCCGCCGGCGTCGGCCCGCCCATCAGGTCGTCGACGTTCGGCAGCTTCCTCCGCTCCGAGCCGACGCGGCGCGCGTCCAGCGCGTCGATGTCGAGCACCGGCAGCTCGGCGCTCGCGATCACGCGCAGCGACGCCGTGATTTCCCCGAGCACCACCTCGTCACCGGGCTTCAGGACGCCTTGCTCGACGCGCTGCCCGCTCAGGAAAGTGCCGTTCGTGGAGCCGAGATCCTCGATGAGCACATCGCCGCGCTGGAACGTGAAGCGCGCGTGGCGCCGCGACAGGCTGCGCTCGGGGATCGCAACGTCGGCGGTCGGATCGCGCCCGATGACGACCCCCACGCCCTCGTTGAGCCGCACTGTCTCGGCGCCGCGCCGGTGGTAGATGATGAGCAGAACGTGCGGCTGCGTCCCGCGATCGCGGCTGAGCTGCTTCAGCGCGTCGCGGACCTGCGACATGGCGACCGGGTCCGTCTCGGAGAGCTGCGACTCGAGCTGGACCTCCTGCGCGGCGGTGTCGTCGGTCGACGCGAATGGCGGCGGGACCGGAGTTTCCTGCGGCGAGTCGACCTCCGCATGCCCCTCATCGGGCGCGCCCGGCCCGCGGACGTCCGGCGACGGAAGACTCCACGGAGCGGCCGGACGCGAGTGATTCATACGTTCTCTCTCATGCGTGCCCGAGGGGTCCCCGGCGCCGGATGCTGGGTCGCGAGCCCTGCTCGCGCTCATCCTTTATCTCATGACCATATGCCGTAGGTGGGCCATCGCGCAAGGCGCGAGCAGCCGGCCGTCGCGCGCCCGCTTCGTCCACGTCGAGCGCGTCGCCCGTGTTGATCGCGTCGGTCGCGGCTCTTTCTCTTCCGTTTCAGAAGTGTGGTGCCAGCGTGGAGCTCTCCCTGCAGCGCGCCGCGCGGCGCGCTGCTCAGGCGCCGCGTGAGACCTGCTGACCGGAGCCGGGTGCTCGACCGGAGGCCGCGGCCGGCGCCTCGGCGCGGCAGTGCGCGTCGAAGCGCGAGCACGGGACATCCTCGAGGGGCGGGAGCGCCGCGTAGCCGCGGGGGCCGGCGATCTCGTTGAAGCAGCGCCCGAGCCAGCCCGGGATCACGAGCGCGTAGGTGCGCGCGAGCCGCCTGGGATCGTCCAGCGTGCGCAGCATCGCCTGGTAGGTGACCTCACCGTAGGCTGCCTTGAAGGCGGCCGCCTGCTCGGGACGGGCGACCCAGCTCATGACGCCTGCGCGATCCGCCTCCGGATGGAACTGGACCGCCTCGACGCCCGGCGCCACGTGCAGGCCGAGGATCGCCCGGCCCTTGGAGACGCCGTCCCGGCTCTCGCGAGCGAGGAGCTGGCCTCCGAGGGACCCCAGCCGGCGCTCGTCGAGGTTCACCGCCTCCCAGTTGCGGTGCTCGAAGGCGAAGAGTCGATCGCCGAACGGAGACAGCAGCGGATGTTGCTGGCCACAGGGGGTCGTGTAGATGGGCATGACGCCGAACTTGCGATCGGCGCGCGGCACGACGTCGGCCAGCCGGTAGAGATGGACGACGAGCTCGAACGAGTAGCAGATCGCGAAGAGCGCTCGCCGGTCCGCGCCCCCGCGGATCGACGACTCGACCACGCCGTCCACCAGGCGCCCGAAGTCGACCATCCAGGGCTCGCCCTCCCCGTCGAACGGCGAGCCGGGGCCCCCCGAGGACAGGTAGAGATCGCAGTCCGCGGGGATGGGAGCGTTGGTGTCGCGGGGCGATACCTCGACGACCTCGCAGGCCACACCCGGATTGTGCGTCTGGACACGTTCGAAGAACGCCGCGGCGAGCCCGCGCAGGCAGCGCATTGCCTGGTTCACGTGGCCATTGTTCATGTCCACGATGCACAGCCGCAGCGGCCGCAGCGGCCGGCCGTTCGCGACGGCGTTCATCCCGGCGGGCGTAGGTGGGAGCGTGTTTGAGCTCATCGGAAGGTGACAGAGTTCAGATGTAGACCCCCGCGATTTCTACTCATACCACCCGGTCGACCCCGCGAAAAGAAAGGTTTTCCCGGTAACGTACAGGGCACGTGCCGGGCGTGCTCATGTGTCGCCAAGGTATCGCCAGGTACCGTTGAGCCGAAATGGCACCAAAAGTCCTTCCGCGGCCCCGCGTTCCTGAGGATCCTGTGTGTGATGAAAAAACGGAACGTGTCGCCGCGTGACCCTCTGACTCGCCGCCACGTGCTGACGGGGCTCGGCGCGGCGCTCGGCGCCGCCACGTTCGGGTGCAGCGCCACGGAAAACGCGACGATGCGCGAGAACGCCGCGTCTGGCGCGGGCCACTCGGGAGGGAACGGCGGCGCTGGAGGAGCGGGCGGTTCAGGGGGCTCGGGCGGCGCTGGAGGAGCGGGCGGTTCAGGGGGCTCGGGCGGCGCTGGAGGAGCGGGCGGATCGGGACAGGCGGGAGACGGCGGGGCGGGCGGCGCTCCCGCGGATCGGTGCGCGGAGACGCTGGGCCTGAGCCCGGCAGAGCTGCTGGCCCCCATCAGCACGATCGTCGTCCTCTGCATGGAGAACCGCTCCTTCGATCACTACCTCGGCTCGCTGCTGCTCAAGGAAGGCCGGCAGATTGACGGCCTGACAGGGAGGGAGTCGAACCTCGCGCTCGACGGAGCGCCGGTCTCGCCCTTCGAGCTCGACACCTTCACGCCCGCCGATCCGCCGCATAGCTGGGACGCGGCCCACGCGCAGTGGAATCAAGGGAGCAACGACGGGTTCGTCGCCGCTCACGCAGGGCCTCACCAGCGCGACGTGATGGGGTATCACGTGCGGGAGCATCTGCCGATCCTCTACGCGCTCGCGGACGCGTCGGCGGTCTGCGATCGCTGGTTCTGCTCGGTGCTCGGACCGACCTGGCCAAACCGGTTCTTCCTGCACGGCGCCACGTCGCGGGGCGTCTCGAGGAACGTGCCGGTCTCGGGGTTCACGAGCGTGTTCGAGCTGCTGAGCGACGCAGGGTTCTCGAGCAGGAACTACTACCATGACGTGCCTTGGTGCTCGGGCGCGTACTTCAGGTTCAAGGGCGTCTCCGGGATCGAGCGTTTCTTCGAGGACGCGGCCGCGGGGCTCCTCCCAGCGTTCTCCATCATCGACCCCCAGTTCTTCGGCGCCGCCGCGAACGACGATCACCCCGATCACGACGTGCAGCTCGGGCAGGTGCTCATGGCCAGCATCTACAACGCGCTCGCGAGGAGCCCGCAGTGGGGCCAGTGCCTGTTCGTGGTCACCTACGACGAGCACGGGGGCTTCTTCGATCACGTCGCGCCGCCCACGACGATGGACGACGATCCGCTGTTCTCTCAGCTCGGCTTCCGGGTCCCGTCGATCGTCGCGGGGCCGTTCGTCCGGAGGGGCTGCGCGGTGAGCACGATGCTCGACCACGCGTCCGTCATCCGCACGCTCGAGGCGCGCTTCGGCATCCCCTCGCTGAACGCGCGCTCCGCCGGGGCGAACGATCTCTCGTGCTGCATCGACCCGGCGCTCCTCCGTGACCCCCAGCCGCCGATCCTCCTGCCCGAGGTCGAGATCTCCCTGTCGCAGCTCCGGGCGCGGACCGAGACCGGGATCTCCCAGCCGGAGCTGTGGGAGGCGGCCGAGCGCGGGATCATCCCGCGGCACCTGGATCGCCGGCGCGAGGGGCCGGACATCGCGCGTCGGGTGCTGGCGAACGCGGAGCGGCTCGGCGCGGCGAGGATCAGGGACTGATCGGCCCGCCGCCGCGCTGCGGGCGCCGAGGTCGCCCGGGGGCGGGAGGTCTGATAGAAGCGCCGCCGTGCCGCCTGATCTCGCTCCGCCCGCCGCCGTGAAGGCAGGCACCACACCGGCGACCGCAGCCTCGGGCGCCCCCGGGGCGGCCGGCGCGAGCCCGCCCGCCGCCCGGCAGGAGGCCGCGCCCAGCGCGGCGCGGTCGTCGGCGATGGTCACCGCCGGGATCATCCTCTCGCGGCTCGTCGGGCTCCTCCGCCAGCGGGTGACGGCGCACTTCTTCGGGACCTCCGAGCTCGCCGATGTGCTCGCTGCGGCGTTCCGCGCGGGGAACATCACCCAGAACCTCCTCGGCGAGGGGACGCTCTCCGCGACCTTCATCCCCGTCTACGCCCGCCTCAGGGCGGCCGGCGACGCGCGCCGCGCCGCGCATTTCGCGCTGTCTGCGCTCGGGCTGCTGCTCGTCGCCGCCGCGGCGGCGTCGGCCCTCGGCGTGCTGGCGGCGCCGTGGCTGTCGTTCCTGGTCGCCGCGGGGTTCAACGAGGAGAAGCTCGCCAGCACGACCCGGATCGTCCGGATCGTCTTCCCGATGACCGGCCTGCTCGTGCTGTCGGCGTGGGGGCTCGGCGTGCTGAACGCGCACCGGCGGTTCTTCCTCCCGTACGCCGCGCCGGTCGCGTGGAGCGCCGCCCAGATCGCGGGGCTGCTCGTGTGCGGGGCGTGGCTCGGGATGCGCGGGGAGCCGCTCGCCGAGGCGCTCGCGTGGAGCGCGTTCGCCGGCGCCGCGCTGCAGCTCGCGCTGCTGCTCCCGTCGGCGCGCTCGCTCCTCGGGGGGCTGACGCCGCGCCTCGACGCGCGCGACCCGAGCGTCCGCGAGGCCGGAGGGAAGCTGCCCGCGGCGCTGCTCGGACGCGGGATCATCCAGGTCTCCGGGCTCGTCGACACGCTGCTCGTGAGCTTCCTCGGCACCGGCGCGAACGCGGCCTTCAACTACGCGCAGACGGTCTACCTCCTGCCGATGAGCATCCTCGGCACCGGCGAAGCTGCGGTGGCGCTGCCCGAGATGGCGCGCGACACGGCCGAGGCGGACGTCGCGCGGCGCAACGAGGCGATGGCGCGCCGCCTCGGGGCGTCGCTCGCGCGGATCACGGTGTTGACCGTGCCGACGACGGCCGTGTTCATGCTGCTCGGGCGGGAGCTCATCACGCTGCTGCTGCAAACCGGGACGTTCGACCGGGCGTCGACGGCGCGGGTCGAGCCGCTCGTGTGCGCCTACGGGCTCGCGCTGCTCGGCAACGCGGCGGGGCGCGTGCTGATCACCGCCTGCTTCGCGCTGGGGGACACGAGGACGCCGGCTCGCTACGCGCTCTACCGGGTGCTGGTCAGCACCGGCCTCGCGCTGCTCCTGATGCAGCGGCTCGACGTGCTCGGCGTGGTGCTCGGCGCCGTGGTCGCCGGGTGGGTGGAGGCGATCGCCCTCGCGCGCCGCGTGCGGCGCGAGATCGGCGGGCTCGGGCTGGACCAGATCCGGATCGGCCGCGTCGCCGCGCTCACGGCGGTGTCGGTGGGCAGCGGCGTGGCGCTCCGGGCCGCGCTGCCGGACGCGCTCGCCGCCACGCCGTGGGGCGCCGCGCTCATCCTCGCGACGTGCGGCGGCGCCTTCGCCGCCGCGGCGCCCGCGCTGGGGCTGTTCAGCCTGAGGTCTCTCCTGCGCAGGAGGTGATCGCGGGCGGCGCCGTGCGCGCGTGGACTCCCGGGTGCGCGCGGTGCCAGGCGACGTAGCGCTCCACGAACTCGCGCTGCGCCGCGCGCAGCGCGACGCGCGGGCGCTGCCGCTTGAGCAGGGCGATCGCCTCGCCGATCTCGAGGTCGCCGTGGGTCGCGAGGTAGCACAGCGCGAGCGTGACGCTCCTGCCCACGCCGCTCGCGCAGTGGACGTGGACGCGATGGCCCGCGCCGATGTGGCGCTCGATGAACGCCACGCCGCGCGCGGCCTCCTCGATCGTGGGGGCGCACATGTCCCAGCACGGGACGCGCAGGTACTCGACGCCCGCGGCGCGCAGCGCGAGCACGGGATCGTAGAGCTCGCGGGACACGTTGATCACCGCGCGGACGCCGAGGCGGCGCAGCTCGGCGACGTCGCCGGGCAGCAGGAACCCGCCCACGAGGAGGTTCGGGTTCACCCAGGTGCGCCACGCATGCCGCGGTCGGAACGACGCCGTAGCGCGACGCAGCGCCAGGAAACCATAGAAAATCACGGCATACGGCACGAGCACGAGCAACACCAGCGCGGGGCGGAGGCGCACGCACCTCTCATGGAGTCGACGCGCGCGCGGCGCCAGCGGCCGGGCGGTGCTTGCGCGCGGCCGCTGGCGCCGCGCGCGAGGCGCCTCGCGCACCACGCGGACGGCGCCTGCGAACTTGGCCCGTGCCGCGCAAGTCGGGCATGCGTGGACCGATGCCGCTCGCCTCCACGCCGACGGATCTCGGTCGGCCCGCCTCAGCTCGGGACCTCCGTGCGCCGCTGCCCAGCGCGCCGCGACGCGCCGACGACCGCACCGGCTCACGCATAGCGTGCCCCGGGCGGCTCGCTGGCCTGGCGGCCGCGCTGATCATCTGCGGGTGCAAGGCGGCAGACGCGGCGGTGGAGCTGTCGAAAGAGGCAGGCAGCGACGACGGCGCGCTTCAGGTCCCCGAGCTTCCAGCGGATGGCCCCAGGCTCGTCGCGTTGCGGGCCGGGACGCCCGTGCTCGCACGTCCGCAGGCAGGCGCGCGCAAGCTGGGCGAGCTCTATCCAGGCGCCGCCGTCGTGCGGTCCTTGGAGCCGTATGGACGCGAAGGGTGCAGCGGAGGCTGGTACGCGATCCGCCCCCGCGGCTTCGTCTGCGCAGGCCACGACGCGACGCTGCGCACCGAGGTGCTCTCGGTCTTGCCGGCGCCGCCCGACATGTCGCGACCCCTCCCCTATCGCTACGGGCGCGCGCGGACCCAGGGCGCTCCGGCGTACGTCGGGGTGCCGAGCCGCGAGGAGCTGCGCCATGCCGAGCCGGATCTCGATCGCCACCTCGAGCGCGTGCAGCGCAGCGAAACGCAGCTCGGCGCGTCAGCCAACGACGTCCCTCTGGACGCGCGCGGCGTCGCCTCCGGGCCGCCGGTGCTGCTGCCGGGAGGCGACGGCATCGGCGAGGACGGGCGGAGGACCGAGGCCGGGTACTTCCTCTCGCCGACCGCCGACCGGATCGCGCCGCTGCCTCCCCTCGCGGCGCTCGGCATCGAGCTCGGCGCGAAGGACAGCGCGCGCGTCGATCTGCGCTCCGCGCTCAAGGCGACGGCGCTGCGCAAGGGCAGCGGCGTCGCGATCACCCGCACCTTCACGACGGGCGCGACCGACGGCCGCAGGCTCGGCGCGACGCCGGACGGCCGGCTCATCCCGGTCGACCGGCTGCAGGCGGCGCTCGGTTCAACGTGGCACGGCCTCGACGTCGAGAAGCTCGGGCTGCCCGTGGCGTTCATCCATCGGCACGACGTCAACACGTGGTCGCTCGGCCGCGGCAAGGCGAGCCCCAACGAGGAAGAGCTCGAGCGGCGCACGGGCGTGCCGCTCACGGGGAAGTTCAGGACGGTGGGCGGCGTGCGCTTCGAGGAGGCGCGCGACGGCTTCTGGCTGCGCGCTCAGGACCTCGTCGTCATCGTGCGCCGCACCCGGTTCCCCGACTTCGCCAAGGGATCGCAGCGCTGGATCGACGTCAGCCTGGCGAACCAGACGCTGACGGCCTACGAGGGGCAGAAGCCGATCTACGCGACCCTGATCTCGTCCGGGCGCGATCAGCTCCGCGACCCCGGATCGAGCGCGTCCACGGCGCGCGGCACGTTCCGGGTGCGGAGCAAGCACGTGACGCGCAACATCGATCCGCGCGAGGTCGCCGACAGCTTCGACGTCGCCGACGCCCCGTGGGTGATCGACTTCGCGCCGGGGCACGCGATGACCGGCATGTACTGGAGCGCCGGCGTCGGTGAAGCGCAGGGCTTCCACGACATCGCCCTGACGCCGATCGACGCGCGGCGCCTCTTCCTGTGGACCGAGCCGCAGGTCCCCGAGGGCTGGCACGCCGTGTACGGCGGCGACGACGAAGGAACCCTCGTCCACGTCCGGCCTTGATGAGCCCATCGCGATCGCTGGTCCCTTGCGGGAGCCAGCGGTCGACGGTCACCATTTCACCATTTCTGGTGCCGAAGGAGGGAATCGAACCCCCGACCCGGCGCGTATGAAACGCCTGCTCTAGCCAGCTGAGCTACTTCGGCAGAAGCGAGGGCGGACTAGTACCGCTCTGTTCCTACACTGTCAAGCGGCGTTTCGCGCGCCGCGACGAGCAGACGACGCGCATGGGAAGGGCTCATCGATCATCGATCCCGCGCGCGGGGCGCTTCGGCAGGACCGCGGGGTTCCTCGCCTCGAACGGCATCGACCAACGGAAGATCTCGCCGAGCTCGGGGGGCACCGGTGGGTACGGCGCGCCCCGCAGCACCGCGCGCCGGCAGTTCTCGTCGAACTCGGGGATGCCGCTCGGCCGCGTCACCGACGCGCTCCCCACGGTCCCGTCCGCGCGGATCACGAACGTCACGATCACCGTCCCCTGAAGCCCCTCGCCTGCGGCCCACTTGGGGAAAGCGTCGGCCCAGAGCGGGTGCAGCTTGGCCATGACCTGCCGCATGTAGAGGCTGCGCCGCCGGTCGAGCGGGTCGTTGTCGAGCAGCCGGCCGCGCCCCGAGCCGAGCGCGCTGGAGCGCGACCCGGGGCCCGTGACGCCCCCCGAGCCCGTCGCCCCCGGCCCTGCCTCGCCTCCGGGGCCGAGCCCGCGCGCGCCTCCGGCCGTGCTCGCGTGGACGAGCGACTGGATCGCGGACGCCACCTCCTGCTCGCTGTCCAGCGTGTCGTTGGGGCGCCCGGCGGCGTCGGCGGGGACGGAGGGCGTGCCCACCGCGACCATCGGCCGCGCCAGCGGGATCGCCGCGCTGTCCCGGTGATCGCCGCCGGGCCGCCCGTCGCGCACCCCGAGGCCCGTGGAGGCGCGCTCGCCCCCTTCCGTGGCGCCGCCCGCGACGCGCGGCCTCGCTCCCACGGGCGCGGTGGCGCCGGGCGCATCGGCCGCGCTCTCGACGCCCGCCGGCCTCGCAGCAGCGCCGAGCGCGCTGCCCAGGCGCTCGGGCGCGCCGCGATCGCGCGCCCCGACCGAGGGATCGCGCTCGGCAGGCGCGCGCCGCTCGGCCCGGCTGCCGGCACGACCGCCCGCGAGGAACGTGAGCTCCATGGGCTCTCGGCTCGCTCGCCAGTCCTCACGCGAAGCGCGCCGGGACGACGAGCGGACGCGCTGGATCTGGCTCCTGTCGAGGCGCGAAAGAACCTCGGGCGACAGGAAGGTCGCGTCGTCCCTGTCGGCGAGGTTCAGCGCGGGAAGCGCGGCCGCGTCCGTTCCGCCGCGGCCGCGCGCGCCCGTGTCCGGCCGCGCCGCGCCCTCCCCGCCTCCCCGGGCGAGGCTCGCGGGCCGCTCGAGCGCCGCTGCGGCTGCGCTGTCGAGCGTGCCATCGGAGACCACCGGCAGATCGATCTCGATCGGCGCGCTCACCGCGGCCGGCGTCAGGGCCGTTCGCGCGACGGCCACCTCTCGCGCCGAGAGCGAGCCCGCGACGATCAGCGCGCCGGCGCCGAGGAGCCCTGCGTGGGCCGCGACGGAGAGCGCCCACGCGGAGGCGATCCGGCGGCCGTCGTCGCGAGACCTCTGCGCCATCGTCCTGTCACTATGCCTCGAGACGTGCGTGACGCGAGCCCAGAGCCGCGGGCCGCGCGGACCGGTCTCAGCGGGCAGTCGCGTCGTGCGCGTCGGACGCAGCAGGCGCAGCGGCCTCCGGGAGCCGCAGCCGCCGGCGGGTGTTCTCCGCGGTGCGCGCGGCGAGCGCCTCGAACGGCTCGCCGCGAAGCTCCGCGACGAAGCGCGCCGTGTGCAGCACGTGCCCCGGCTCGCAGCGCTTCCCCCGGAACGGCACGGGCGCCAGGTAGGGGCTGTCGGTCTCGACCAGGATCCGGTCCCCGGGGGCCCACGCGGCGACCTCCTGGATCGCGCGCGCGGTCTTGAAGGTCACGATGCCCGAGAACGAGAGGTCGAAGTCGAGCGCGAGCGCGCGCTCGGCGAACGCGCGATCCTCGGAGAAGCAGTGGATGATGCCCCCCACGTCGCTCGCCCCTGCGCGCTCCAGGATCTCGAGCGTGTCCTCGGGCGCCTCGCGCGTGTGGATGACGATCGGCTTCTTCACCTGCCGCGCGAGGGCGACGAGGTCGGCGAAGACACGCTGCTGTGTGTCCTTCGGCGAGTGCATGTAGTGATAGTCGAGGCCGATCTCGCCGACGGCCACGACCTCGGGGCGGCGCGCGAGCACCTCGAGATCGGCGAGCATCGTGTCGTCGACGGCGGAGGCGTCGTGCGGGTGGACGCCGACCGCGGCGTGGACGTCGGCGCGCCGCGCCGCGAGGTCCGCGGCGAAGCGCGCCGCAGAGAGGTCGGCGTCGACGCCGACCACAACGAACGCGTCGACGCCGGCGGCCCGCGCGCGATCGAGGACGGCGTCCGCCCCCTCGCGGAAGTGGCGCGGGTCGACGTGGCAGTGCGAGTCGATGATCATGCTTCGCTTCAGGTGACGAGCTCCGCGAACCGGGCGCGGAGCAGCGCGCTCGCGGCGTCGAGCGCGCAGCGGTCGCAGTAGCCCATGCCGCGCAGCCGCTCCAGGGCGCGCGTCGCGTTCCGGCGCTCCTCCTCGCGCAGCTCGCCCCAGCCCTTCTCGGGCTTGCCGTCGCCCTGCGCGTCGCGGAGGAGCGCGACGAGGTCGCGGACGAGCAGCGCCACGCCCTTACGCCGCTCGGTGAACACCGCCTCCCGCAGCTTGCGGATCTGCTGCGGGAACACGACCGCGTTCACGATCTTCTGGCCGGGGTGGTCGATGGCCCACGCCGCGATCGCCGAGATCAGACCGCGGCGGTGGTCGTCGTGCTTCGTGCGGACCCCGAGCAGCGCCTCCACCTCGCGCATCATGCGCTCGTCCGGGTTCTCGAAGTCGCCGGTGTGCGGGTTCCTGATCTTCTCCCCCTTCACCCAGACGCCGACGTGGGAGATGTACCGATCGAACAGCTCGGCGTAGCGCGTCTCGTCGACGAGGCCGCTGGCCGTCCGCATCTCCTCCTCGATCGTGTCGAGCAGGCGCGTGCGCACGACCTCGCGGAAGAGCCGGTGATCGTGGTAACCGCCCGCGAGCTGCTTCTCCTTGAGCCAGTCGTACTCCGCCTGCCGCTTGCAGAGCGCGTCGAGCTCCGACAGGACGGCGAACGGCGAGAGGCATGGGTGATCGGCGCTCTGCGCCGCGTCGAGCAGGAGCGTCCGCACCTCGCGCGGCGAGACGCCGAGCCGCCCCTCGAAGTCCACCGACGCGTCGCTCTCATGGTAGATGGCCTCGATGCCCGCGCGCAGGACCTTCTGCGCCTCGGCGTCGAACCGCTCCGGCGCCGTGCCCGTCGCGAACAGCTCCATCTTCTCGACGGCGGTGAGGCTCGAGACGAGCGGCGCGAGCGCGTCGGGGTACCGCTTCGCCTCCGGCTGCCGCATGCGCGTGAGCACGGCGAACTGCGCGGCGACGCGCGTCGCGTGCGGGGCGACGTGGCGGGTCACGAACGGGACGATCTGGGTGTCGTAGATCGTCTGCTCGTCGACGTAGCTCCGGAGGTACGGCGCGCGCAGGAGCTCGAAGCGCCCGCGGAAGCTCGGGAACTCCGGGTGCTCGCGGAAGGCGTTGAGGTGCACGTCGTTGGCGCTGCCGATCATGACGACGTTCGTCTGCAACGTCTGCTGCGGCAGGCTGACCTCGCCCGTCTCCAGCGTGAGCTGCAGGTAACGGAACGCGTCGAGCGGACGCTTCAGGAGATCGCTGAACTCGAGCACGCCGCCGGCGGCCTCGATGAGCTCGCCGTGCGCCTCGAACAGCGTCGTCGCCTGGAGCGACGTCGGGAGCGACGCGAGCGAGCGATCCGCCGTGATCTGCCGCTCGCCGGCGTCCACCGAGAGCTCCGGCCCGATCGTGACGGCGCCGACGCGGTAGCGCCGCGAGATGAAGTACCGCTCGACCTGGACGTGCCGCAGCGTCTCGACCAGCGAACCGCCGCTCGCCACGAGCAGGGCCTCGAAGACCTGCTGGTTCTTGTGCGACAGCTTGCCGCTCATCAGCCACTCGGGCGGCGGCTCCGTCGCGCCGGCGTCCTCGTAGAGCTTGAGGATGAGCGCCCGGCGCTCGCGCACCGGGAGCAGGAACAGCGGATGGTCCCTGAGCTCGATCACGAGCCGGGCGTCGATCTGATCGTCGCCGAGGTGCGCGTAGCTCGTCCCGTCCGCGGCGCTCGCCTTCACGTCGCCGCCGAAGCCGATCGAGCCGCGCATCGTCTTGCGGCTCGGGAACACCCAGTGGAAGCGGTACACGGCGCCCTCGTCGAGCGTCGAGTAGTGCTCCAGGGCGCGCAGGATGCAGCCGGCCAGCGTGCTCTTCGCCGAGCCGTTCGGCCCGTGCATGAGGACGAGCCGGTTGGCCCTGCCCTCGCGCACGAAGTTGCAGAGCACCCGGTAGACCTCCGCCTGAAGCTCCTCGTGGCCGATCAGCGCGAAGTCGCGGCCGTGGTAGGAGGCCGCAGCGGTCGCGCGCTGCTGCGCCGGCTCGTTCACCGGCAGCTCCCACGGCAAATCGAAGAGCTGGAAGCGGGTCAGCTCTCCCCAGGGCTTCTTGATCGTCCGCGTGCCGAAGTGATCGAACATGTCGCGGACGTAGCGGGCCGCGTCACGCCCGAACCGGACCGGATTGGAGGCGAAGAGCTCCAGGAACTGCTGGAAAGAGAGGACCCGCTGCTCCTCGTTGAAGCGCCGGGCCATCGACGACGCAATGGCGTCGAGCTCCGAGAGGGCCTTCCGGGCCCTCTCGGCTGCACTGCCTTGAACTGTCTGGCTGGGGCCAACCGCGTCGGGCTGGCCCTCCCGGCGACCGGAGGTGTCGTTGTTCACGTGGGGCCGAGTTTACCGTTGTGCTTACTGCACGTCGATGACCGCCTCGAGCTCCTGCTTCTGCATCAAGCAGTTCGCGGCGCTACAGATGCTGAAGGAGAGCACGCCCGCCACCTTGGTCTTGCCCTTCTTGGACGCGACGAACGGAACCTTCAGGACGCCCTTGTTCTCCTCGAACGTGCCGTCCTCGCGCTTGAGCAGCGGCTTCGGGTACGAAACGCCCTCGGCGGCCGCCTCCGCGACCTTGAACTTGATCGGGTACTTGTCGTTGATGTGGTAGTCGCCCTTCGACAGGAGCGAGACCTCCACGAGCCCCTCCTGGCCGGCCTTGTACGTTCCTGTCGGCTTCATCTCGAGGGTGTAGACCGCATCCTCGACCTTCGACTTTCCGCCCTGAGGTGCAGGGGCGGGCGCCTCGGCTGCGCGAGAGGTCGCCGCTTCGCTCTGGTTACAGCCGGAGCCGAGAGAGGCGAGCCCGGAGAGTGCGATCAGGCCCAGCGCGGCGGAGAGGGGCTTGCGGGTCCGAGTTGAAGGATGAGTGCTCATGGTCAACACAAATAACACAGCGCCGGCGTCCGCGCGAACCTGGGGCCCCCGGCGTCCGGGGAGGACGGGCGCAGGGCGCTTCCAGCGCCGAACGCGCGCTTTCGACGTCCGGTGCGTCGAGCGCGCCGGAAGAGCGACGGCGCAGCGCGTCTTCAGCGCGAGATCAGCAGGGTGATGAGCGCGCAGAGCAGCACGGCCGCGCCGGCCACAGCAGGCACGACCCACCGCGGCAAGCGCTGGGGCACCCCCATCACGAGATCCTCGGCGAACGCTTCGGTAGCGCCCGGCGACGGCGCGGCGACCTGGCGGCCGTCCACGCCCGCGTGGACCGCGCCCGTGCTCGCGTGGACCGCGCCCTCGGGGGCCTTCGGCGGGCGGCCCATGAGGGTCGGCGGCGCCGCGCGGATCCTCGCCGCGAGCTCGCCCTGCGGCATGTACGCCCAGTCGCGGTGAGACCCCGCGAGGCCGTACGCGTGACCGACGCCGTCGGCCAGCAGGCCGACGGACTCGAGGCGCGCCTCGGGCATCTTCATGAACGCCCTCTCCATCACCGCGTCGAGCGACGCGGGCACCCCGTACGCCTTGCCCGCCTCGCTCGGGGGCAGCGGGTTGCTGCCCATGATGGTCACGAGGATCATCGGGCCGGTCGACGCGTGGAACGGGACGCGCCCCGTGACGCACTCGAAGACGATCGCCGCGACCGACCAGACGTCGGCGCGATGATCGAGCGCGAGCAGCCCCTGCGCCTGCTCGGGCGACATGTAGAACGGGGAGCCGATCGTCGTCCCGACGACGGTCAGCTTCTTCGCGCCCTCGCTGTTGTCGCGCACGCTGCCGAAGTCGAGGATCTTCACCCGGTCACCGTCGCGCGTACCGACGAGGAAGATGTTGTCCGGCTTGAGATCGCGGTGGACGACCTTGCGCTCGTGCGCCTCCGCGAGGCCGAGCGCGAGCTGCGACAGCATGCGCACGAGGCGCTCGGGTGGCAGCACCTTGTCGCGCTTGAGGACCGTCCGAAGCTCCTCGCCCTCGAGGTACTCCATGACGAGCGCGAAGCTCTGGTCCTCGGTCCTCTCGAAGCCGAGCACCTCGACGATGTGCTCGTGCGGCAGCGACGCGCTGACCTCGAACTCGCGGTGAAACCGCTCGACGCTCACCTCGTCGAGCGCGACCTCGGGGTGGAGGATCTTCAGGGCCACGCTGCGGCCGGCCCGGAGATCGAGCGCCTGGTAGACGCGCCCCATGCCCCCGTCCGCGACGATCCGCCAGATCTGGTAGCGCCCGCCGCAGAGGGTCGCGCCGACGCGCCGGTCCTCAGGGTGCCTGGGCGGCGACGCCTCGGCGACCGGAACGAGGCGCTGGCCGTCGACCGGGCAGAAGCCGCTGTCGTGCGAAAAGAGCCTGAAGCAGGCCGAGCAGGTCTTCAAGCCGCCCCCGGTTCAGGCGCGGGAGGGGTCCGCGGGCGGCGCGCTGCCCGGCGCGGGCTCTGGCGGCATGTAGTAGAGGATCCGGTTGCAGTTCGGGCACCGCTCGAACTCCTCCTGGCGGCGCATCTTCTGGAACATCATCGGCGGCACGGACAGGTGGCAGCCGAGGCAGGTGCCGTCATACGTGCGGGCGATCGCGACGGGCCTGCGCGTGCGGATCGACTCGTAGCGGCGGTACAGGACGACCGGCAGCTTGCTGACCACCTGCTGGCGCGCCTCGGCGCGCTGGGCACGCTCGGCCTCGAGCGCGGCCAGCGACGCCTGCGTCCCCGGCGCGCTGCCGTCGATCGCCCCCACGAGCTCGACGCGCTTCGCCTCCGCCTGATCGATCGCCCCACGCGCGCCCTCGGCGGCCGAGTTCAGCCGCTCGATCTCTTCCTCGCGATCGCGGTGCAGCTTGCGCAGCTCCTCGATCTCGCGCTGCGCCGCGTTCGACTCGCGCTCGTTGCGGGAGCGCTGCAGCTTCTCCCGCGAGCGCTCGATCTGGTTCGTCATCTGGCGGAACTCGACGACGAGCTCGGATCGCGTCTTCTCCATCGTCGCCAGGGTCTCGCGATCGCCCTTCAGCCGCTCCTCTAGCCGCTTCAGCTCGGACCGCATCCCTTCCAGGCTGCCGCGCTGCTTGTCGAGCTGCTCATCGATGCGGCGGATGTCGCTGTCGATGGCCGACAGCTCTTCGAGGAATGCGATCTGCTCGCGGATGCTCACGTGATTCCTTGTCTCCTTCTGTTCGTGGCTTTCGTGGGCCCACCTGGACTCGAACCAGGAACAGCCCGGTTATGAGCCGGGGGCTCTGACCGATTGAGCTATAGGCCCTGGTGCGAAGGCGAGCCCCTGTTCGAGCCCGCCCGTTGAAGCACCGGCGGACAACGTAGTCCAAGCGGCGCGCCGTTGGAAGGGGAGCGGTTTGGCCGGACCGGGTTGGCCGCACCGCGGCCGTGGTTCCAGCGCGGTCCGCGCTGGCCCGGCCGCCAGGGGGCCAGCCGCCAGACGGCGCGCGGGCCGCGCGCCGGGCCCATCGCCGGCGCAGAGCCGCCCACGCCACACCCAGACGGCCCCCTCACCGACCCTACCGCCCGCCCGGATCGGCCATCGGGCTGCGGCGCGGGATCCGTGCTGTCTTGTCCGCCGGCGCCATGGCCTTGCCCCCGTCGAGCGTGTCGGCGCAGCACCGGAACCCGACCTGGTAGAAGCGAAACCACCGGTTGTGCGTCGAGGTGACCGGACGGCACCTCGACCGGATCGGCCCCCAGTAGCCCCCCTTCAGCGTCGACCGGAACGGCTTGTCGTCCAGCTTGCCGAGCGAGTTGTTGACCCACTCGTCGACGTTGCCGGTCATGTCGCGCACGCCGAACGGGCTCACGCACCGGTGCATCTCCCCGGACGCGACGCGGCGGTCGAGCCGCTCGACCTCCGCGGAGATCTTCCACGGGTCGGAGAACACCTCGAGCACGGGCATCGCGATCTTCCGGTCGATGTTGCAAGCCTCGGGATCGCGCGCGATTCCGTAAGGATAGGGCCACATCTGCGGGCCCTCGCACGCGAACTCCCACTCCTCGACGGAGCAGAGCCGCTTGCCCTCGGCCGCGCACGCGCGCTCGGCGTCGAGCCAGCTCACCATCACCGCCGGGCGGACGCCCTCGATGTTGGGGTACTCGAAGACGTCGATGCAGAAGCGCCGGTGCTGGAGGCGCCCCTCGCAGAGGACCTCGGGCTCGAACCGCGCGCAGATGTCCTTCTCTTCGTCGATGTAGGCGGCGCAGTGGTGCCCGACGTAGGGGCAGTAGATGCCGTCGACGAGCACCATGCCCGCCAGGCACGCCGTGGCGCTCGCCGGGTTGACGCGCACGTACGCGGGCAGCGGTGGGGGCGCAGGCGGCGCCAGCGCGGACATGGGCGGCGCCGGCTCCGGCGGGGCGAAGCTCACCGGCGGCGCCGCGCTCGCGGCGTCGAGCGGCTCCCGCGGCCTCTGGAAGCGGGGAGCGAAGAGGAGCGCGCTCACCAGGGCGGCGACGGCGAGGGCGGCGATGAAGGCGATGCGCTCGCGCATGTCAGTCGTACACGTCGTCCTTCTCGCCGTCGCGATCGATGAACGGCCGCGGCGGAGGCGTGACGATGCCGTCGACCGTGTCGGCGCAGCAGCGGAAGCCGGCCTGGTAGAACTTGAAGGTCGGCCCGTGCCCCCCGGTCGTGAGGCGACAGGTGTTCCGGACCGGCCCCCAGTAGCCGCCGTTGAGCGTGGCCGGGCGCGCCGTGTCCGGGTCGTCCGCGAGGTTGTCGGTCCACTCGTCGACGTTGCCGGAGAGGTCGTACGCGCCGTAAGCGCTGATGCAGTTCGGGTGCGACCCGATCGGATCGGCCTGCCATAGCCGGGCGATCTCGCCCTCGCGCGTCGCCTCGCCCTGGATCGCGCCGATGTCGAACGCGATCGCGGCGCGGTCGATGTTGCAGGGGCTGGGCGTGCGCACGAAGCCCCAAGGATACGGCAGGCGCTTCGGCCCTTCGCAAGCCAGGATCCACTCGGAGCGCCGGCAGAGCCGCTTGCCCACCGAGGCGCAGAGCGACCTCGCCTCGTGCCAGTCGACGTACACGCGCGGGAGCTCGCCGACCCGGTTCGGCCACTCGTGGCGGTCGACGCAGAAGCGCCGGGGATCCACGGCCGCCTGGCACCGGGCGCCGCGCGCGTACTCGGGGCAACCGTGGCCGACCCCGTCGCCTGCGCGCGCGCAGATGTACGGAAGCGACGGGCAGAAATCGCCCTCCACGAGGGTCATGTCGGCCGGGCACGCGGCGCGCGCCGCAGGGTCGTCCGCGAACGGGTCGACCAGCGGGGCCGCGGATGCCCGCCGACGCCCTGCGCGCGGGGCCGGCGCCTCGGCGAGCGCGCCCGGCGCCGATGGGGCGGTCTCCCGCGGGCGGGCGGCCGGCGCGGGCGGCGGGGCGGCGGACGGCGAGGGGGCGGGCAGCGCCGCAGGCGCGGTGGAACGCGCCGCGGCAAGGCGCCCGGGCGGAGAGGACGGCATGAGCAGCAGCGCGTCGAGCTCGGGCGCGTACCGCGCCAGGAGCGCGACCGCGCCGAGCGCAACGCCGGCGCCGACCGCCATCAGGACACTCCTCAAGCGCGCTTCCACGTCACCCCGCGCGCCCCCTCATAGTCCAGCTTGCAGCGCAGCGACGTGAGAAGAATCGCAAGACCTCAGGAAGACCTTGCCCGCCGCGGCGCGCCACGGCGCGCCGGGTGTGGCGTGCCCCGAGCAAGGAGCGCCGGGGAGCGTCGCGCGGCGAGCAGGAGCGCCGCCACGCCCGCTTCCGTGTGTGATAGCTCTCCGGTTCCCCCTATGGATCGACTGGTCGTTCGAGGCGCTCGGCAGCACAACCTCAAGAACGTCAGCGTGTCGCTTCCGCGCGACCGCCTGGTGGTGATCACCGGCCCGAGCGGCTCGGGCAAATCGTCCCTGGCGTTCGACACCATCTACGCGGAGGGGCAGCGCCGCTACGTCGAGTCGCTCTCCGCCTACGCGCGGCAGTTCCTCGAGCAGCTCTCCAAGCCCGACGTGGAGTCGATCGAGGGCCTCTCGCCCGCGATTGCCATCGAGCAGCGCGCGCTGGCGAAGAGCCCGCGCTCGACCGTCGGCACCGTGACGGAGATCTCGGATTACCTCCGGCTGCTCTTCGCGCGGGTCGGCACCCCGCACTGCCCCGCCTGCGGCAAGCGGATCGAGGCGCAGACCGTACAGCAGATCGTCGACCGTATCCTCGACTTCGGGGACAAGACCCGGGTCACGATCATGGCGCCCATCGCGCGGGGTCGCCGCGGCGAGCTGAAGCTCGACATCGAGCGGCTGCGCCGCGAGGGCTTCGTGCGCGCGCGCATCGACGGCGAGATCGTCGACCTCGGCGACGAGATCGTCCTCGACCGGACGCGCGCCCACGACCTCGACGTGGTCGTGGACCGGATCGTGGTCAAGGAGGGCATCAAGGGCCGGCTCACCGACTCGGTCGAGCTCGCCCTCAAGCTGGGCGAGGGCCGGCTGCTCGTCGACATCTCGAGCGAGGGCATGAAGATCGAGCCGCTCTGGATGAGCGAGCGCTTCGCCTGCATCGACTGCGGCATCTCGCTGCCGCCGATCGAGCCGCGGATGTTCTCCTTCAACGGCCCCCACGGCGCCTGCCCGGCCTGCGACGGCATCGGCGCGCGGACCCGCATCGACCCGGACCGCGTCGTCCCCGACCCGCGGCGCACGCTCCGCGAGGGCGCCGTGGTGGCCTGGGGCCGCCGCGGATCGCTCTCGCTCGCCGCGGAGACCGACCGGGCCGTGACCGCGCTCGGCTGCGATCCCGACGTCCCGTGGGCAAAGCTGCCGGCGGCCGTGCGGCAGGCGATCCTCGAGGGGAGCGAGCCAGGGGGCGGCCGGGGGAAGAAGAAGGCCGCGTACGAAGGGATCATCCCGCGGCTCGAGCGCCTGCTCAGCGCGGGCGAGCCCGCCCTCGACGACGAGGAGGAGGCCGATCCCGACGAGGACAGCGCCGCGCTCTCCGACGAGATCGGCCGCTTCGTCATCACGCGGGTCTGCGACGCCTGCGACGGCAAGCGCCTGCGCCCGGAGGCGCTCGCCGTGCGGCTCGGCGACCGCAACATCGCAGACGTCGGCACCCTGCCGCTGCGCACGCTGCGCGTCTTCCTCGAGGAGCTCATGCCGCCGAGGGACGGGGCGCCGCGGGCCGGCGGCGCGGCGGGCGAGGCGTCGGTCGACGGCGGCCTCGCGCCGCGCGAGCGCGCGATCGCCGAGCCGCTGCTCCGGGCGGTGATCGCTCGCCTCGGCTTCCTCATCGACGTCGGGCTCGACTACCTCACGCTGGACCGCTCCGCGCAGACCCTGTCCGGCGGCGAGGGGCAGCGCATCCGCCTCGCGACGCAGATCGGAGCGGCGCTCGTCGGCGTGCTCTACGTGCTCGACGAGCCCTCGGTCGGCCTGCACGCGCGCGACAACACGCGCCTGCTCGAGGCGCTCCGCCGGCTCGTGGACCTCGGGAACACCGTGGTCGTCGTCGAGCACGACCGCGACGCGATCCTCGCGGCCGACCACGTCGTGGACATGGGCCCGGGCGCGGGCGTGCACGGCGGCAACGTGGTGGCGCAGGGTACGCCCGAGGAGCTGAGCGCCGATCCCGCGTCGATCACCGGCCCGTACCTCAGCGGGAAGAAGCAGCTCGCGATCCCGACGAAGCGCCGGCGCCCCGACGAGCGCTTCATCCGCGTGGCCGGCGCGCGGGCGCACAACCTCCGCAACGTGACGGCGGACATCCCCGTCGGCCTGTTCTGCACGGTCACCGGCGTGTCCGGCTCGGGCAAGTCGAGCCTCATCGTCGACACGCTGCTGCCGGCCGCGAAGAACGAGCTCTACCGGAGCTCCGCCCCGATCGGCGCGTGCGACGGGATCGAGGGCCTCTCGCACATCGACAAGGTGATCTCGATCGATCAGGCCCCGATCGGCCGCACCCCGCGGTCGAACCCGGCGACGTACACGGGGGTCTTCGGGCTGCTGCGCGAGCTCTACGCGGGCCTCCCGGAGGCGAGGACGCGCGGGTACAAGGCGGGCCGCTTCTCGTTCAACGTGAAGGGCGGCCGCTGCGAGGCCTGCCAGGGCGACGGGGTGCTCCGGATCGAGATGCACTTCCTGCCCGACATCTTCGTCACCTGCGAGACGTGCGGCGGCCGCAGGTACAACCGCGAGACGCTCGAGGTGCTCTACCGCGGGATGTCGATCGCCGACGCGCTCGACCTCACGGTCGAGCAGGCGATCGAGCAGTTCGAGGCGCTCCCCCGCGTGCGGGAGCGGCTCGCCGCGCTCGCGCGGGTGGGCCTCGGCTACATCACGCTGGGCCAGCCCGCGACGACGCTCTCGGGCGGCGAGGCGCAGCGCGTGAAGCTCGCGCGCGAGCTCGCGCGCAAGGCCACCGGCCGCACGCTCTACGTGCTCGACGAGCCGACGACGGGCCTGCACTTCTCGGACATCGAGGTGCTCACCGCGAGCCTCATGAGCCTGCGCGACGCCGGGAACACCGTCCTCGTGATCGAGCACAACCTCGACGTGATCGCCTGCAGCGACTGGGTGATCGACCTCGGACCCGAGGGCGGCGAGCGCGGCGGCACCGTCGTGGCCGCGGGCACCCCGGAGGAGGTGGCGCAGGAGGAGGCGTCGTTCACCGGCGCGTACCTGCGCGAGGTGCTCGCGGCGGCCAAGCGCCGCAGCCCGCAGCCGCCGCGCGGCCGCACAGCGGCTCGCAAATAACACGACGGGCGTGGCCCCGCCCGGTCCGCACGACATGGACCGGAGGCGGGAGCGCACGCCCGTACGACGCGGAGACCCTCTCGCGCGCTGGCGGCCGCCGCTCCGGCGGCCTCCCCGCGCGGCGCGGCGTCAGCCGTAATCCTTCTCGACCCTCTCCTGATCCTCTTTGCAGCGGATGCAGAGGCTCGTCTCGGGGCGCGCCTCGAGGCGCTTCGCCGAGATCTCCTCCTCGCACTCCTCGCACTTGCCGAACGAGCCGTCCTCGATCTTCACGAGCGCCCTCTGGATCTTGTCGAGGAACGATTTCTCGCGGCCCCGGAGGCGGAACGTGAACGACTGCAGGTACTCGCTCGAGGCGAGATCCATCTCGTCCGGGAGATCGTTCGCGTCGAGCATCATGTCTTCGGTCAGCGTCTGCTTGGCCTTCTTGATGATCTCGTCGCGCTTCGTCTCAAGCAGGGTCTTGAACTTTTTCAGCTGGGCCTTGTTCATAGGTCCTCTCGCGTCGAATGCGCCGTGCGGCGCTGCCGTCTTAAGCTCCCTGGCGCATGCAAGCCGCGGGGCGCTGACCCCCGGCTGCTGGAACGGGGCTTTCGGCTCCGCGACATGTCCGGAGAGGCCAGACAGCCTCCCGAAAATGCGAGGCGCGGAATTCTAGGCGTGAGCGCCGAGCCCGTCAACGACGCCTCCGTCAAAGGCAGAGTTCGCCCGTGATACGCGGCGAACACCACACGACTCGTCATCACAAGCGCACGGCCGAGACCGATCGCGCGCCGCGGCATCGGCGTCGGGAGAGATTGGAAAGCGTCTACGGGAAGCCCCCGAGCAGCCGGAAAGGGCGGCCGCTTTGGCCTCAAACAGGCATGCTCACCGCAGAGCACGCCGGAAAAGAGACGCAGAGGACGGTTTGACGAAAGACAGCTCACGTGGAACAAATTTATCCTAGATTGCTGGATTTTGATCAGAACCGAAACCCGGTACGACCTCGCGACGCCGCCACGGTGATCGTCCTCCGTGACGGTCGCGCTGGGCTCGAGGTGTTCTGCGTGCGCCGCCACGCGAGCTCGAGCTTCATGGGGGGCGCCGTGGTGTTCCCAGGTGGGAAGGTGGACGCGCAGGACGGCGCGGAAGTCTGGAGGGATCGGGCGACCGAGCCGCCGGCGCGCGCCGCGGCGTTCGCGACGGAGGAGGCGCCGGCGCGGGCGCTGTGCGTGGCGGCGTGCCGCGAGACGCTGGAGGAAGGGGCGATCCTGCCGACCGACCTGCCGCTGTCCGGCGACGAGATCGACGCGGTCGGGCGGGAGCTTGCCGCCGGGACGTCGCTCGACGCGGCCCTCGATCGGCGTGGCCTGAAGCTCGCTCTCGAGGCGCTCGTCCCATGGGCACGCTGGATCACGCCCCTCGCCGAGCCGCGCCGCTTCGACGCGCGCTTCTTCCTGCTGCCGCTGCCGCGCGGCCAGGTCGGGCGACACGACGGGTACGAGACGACGATGAGCTTCTGGGCCGCGCCGCCCGCGGTCCTGGAGCGCGCCGAGCGTGGCGAGATATTTCTCGCCCCGCCGACTTCACGCACGCTCGAGCTGCTGTCCGCGGCCGCGGACGTGCGCAGCGCCGTGGCGCTGGCGGAGCGCCAGTCGCTCCTGCCGATCTGCCCGCGCTTCGTCCCGGGCGATGGGGTCGAGCCGCCGTACCTGGCGCTGCCGGGAGACCCCTCGCACGAGGCGCGCGAGCGGCGCGCCGAGGGCCCGACCCGTTATGTCCTGCGCAACGGCCGCTTCGTCGCCGAAGAGCCCTGCGCGCGTGGATCCCCGATCCACATCAAACAGGAACGAGAGCCCGGATCCACCCGTGCCGACCAGTCTCGAAGCCCCCCGGACGAATGCCCCCTCCGTACCGGCGACGCCTGATCTCGAGGAGTGAGCCATGGAAACGAACCCGAAAGAGAACACGACGCAGCCCGAGCTGTTCACCGCGAGCGACGTCGCGCGCTTTTGCCAGGTGGACCTCAAGACCATCCACAACTGGGCGGACAAGGGGGAGATCCGCCACTTCCGCACGCCCGGACGGCACCTCCGCTTCCGGCGGCTGGACGTGCTCGATTTCCTCCGAAAGTACGGCTACCCGATCCCGGAGATCCTCCGGATGGGCAAGCCGAAGGTCGTCGTGGTCGACGACGACCCCGCCGTCCTCGCCGCGCTCCGCAAGACCCTCTCGCGGAGGTTCGACCTGACGACCTTCCAGGATCCGTTCGACGCGCTCGTCGCGGTGGGCAACCTGCAGCCCGACGCGCTCATCCTGGACGTCATGATGCCGGGCCTCGACGGGGTGCGCTGCCTGGAGCGCCTCCGGTCGATCGACGCGACCTCGCACATCCGCTGTATCGTGTACTCGAACCACGAAGAGATGAAGAAGAACGCGACCGAGGCCGGCGCCTACGACTTCATCAAGAAGGGCGAGGCCGGCGAGCTGCGCGACTCGCTCGAGCGGCTCATGGGCCTCGAGCGAGGCTGAGCCGCGCGGGGGGCGGCGGCGCCCCTCACTTGCCCTCGCGGTAGGCGCGGATCGCGTTCACGATGGCGTCCGCCATCTTCTGCCGGAAATCAGCGGTGGCGAGGCGGGCCTCGTCCTCGGGGTTCGAGATGAACGCGGTCTCGAACAGGGCGGCAGGCATGTCGGCGCCCGCGAGGACGAAGAAGCCCGCGCCCTTCACGCCCTGATCCTTCGTGTCGGGGTAGCGGGGCGCGAGCGAGGCGAGCGACGACCGCTGGAGGAGCTCGGCGAAGTGGCGCGAGCGGGCCGCCATGTCGCCGACGTTGAGGTTCGACAGGATCGCCTCCACCTCGAGGCGGGCGTCGGGATCGACGGGGTCGACGCCCTGCCCTGCCCTGGCGGCGCGGGGGGCGTTCTCGCGCGCCGCGAGCTTCGCCGACGGCGCCTCGGCGTCGCGCGACGGCGCGAGCGAGAAGGTCTGGACGCCGCGCGCGCGGCCGTTGTCGCTCGCGTTGCAGTGGATCGAGACGAACAGGTCCGCGTGGAACGCGTTGGCGCGCGCGGTGCGGAGCTCTAGCGGGACGTAGACGTCGCTGTCGCGGGTGAGGAGCGTCTCGATCTTGAGCTCGCGCGCGAGGAGCGGGGCGACGCGGTGGGCGACGTCGAGCGTGACATCCTTCTCCTTCAGGCCGGTGGGACCGACCGCGCCGGTGTCGTTGCCGCCGTGCCCCGGATCGATCGCGACGCGCCGGACCTCGCGCGCGCCGCCGGCCTTGCGCTCGTCGTCGCGCACGGGCGGGCGGGTGCTCACGTCGATGACGATGCGGAACGGCTCGGGCAGGTAGAAGACCCGGCGGTACAGGTCGGGGGCGAGATCGAGGACGACGCGCGTGCCCTTCGGCTGCACGCCGACGCGCACCCGCCGCAGGACGCCGCCCACCTCGATCTCCCGCGCGACGCCGCGCGACGTCGCCCCCGCGATGTCGACGAAGACGCGGGCGTCCTTGCCGGCGCTCTCGTCCGCGGGGAGCGTGCCCACGTCGAACGTCGTCGGCCCGGAGAGCTCGACCACGACGCGCGCGCCCTTGTCCGAGCCGTGCCGCTCGATCCCGGTGATCTTCACCGGACCGGAGGGCGCGGACGCCCGGGGGGCGACGACCAGATCGCCGCCGCCGGCGTCGGCGGTCGTCACCTGCACGGGCGGCGCGCTCGCGGCGCTCGCCGGCGCGACGGAGGAGGCGGTCGCGGACCCCTGCGCGAGCGCGAGCGCGATGCCCTCGACGCGGTGTCCCTCCTGCTCCAGCGCGCGCAGCGCCTCGCCGCTGGGCCGGTACGCGGCCGCCTGCGCGAGCGCGACCGCGATCGCGCCGAGGCACGGCGAGCGCGAGGGCGGCGCGCCGCCGGACGGCGCGGGCGGGGCGAGGGCCGCGTAGCGCCGCGAGACCAGGTAGAGCTCGCGGTACGCGGCGGCCGCGTCGCGGGCGAGCTCGCCGGCGAGCAACGCGCGGCGGCGCTCGGCCTGGCACGCGCGCTCGACGTGGGCCGGCTCGGCCGAGGCGCGGAAGGCGGTCGCCGCCGCGGCGTAGAGCTCCATCGCCTCGCGCGCGTCGGTGGCCGCCTGATCGAGGCGGAAGAGGCGCACGCGAAGATCGCCGGCGAGCTCCGCCAGCGAGGCCGCCTGCGCCGACGCCCCGGCGCGCGACGACGCGATGGCGACCGCATCGGCGAGGGCGATCGTCTCGGCGCGGGGTGGGAGCCGCGCGCCTGGATCGAGCAGCGCGACGGCGCGTTGCTCGTCGGAAGGCGCGGCGGGCGCGGCGGGCGCGCCGCCCTCGGCGCTGCACCCGAGCGCGCGCGCGATCGCCGCAAAAAGCGTGATCCTCGCGAACGCCAGGGCGTTACGATGGGGCTGCGCTGGGCTGGTGTGCCGCCGACTCGCCGGGTCGGCGCTGTCAGCCCTGCGCGACGAGAGAACGGCCATACGTCCCGGAGGTTTCACGTGCCCGACCTCACGCCCACTTCATCCACAGCACCCCTCTACGCGGACCGCGCGTCGGGGGAGAGGTTTGCCGACGCGACGAGCATGGTCAACGCGTATCTCGCCCGGTACGCCGCGAGCTCTCGGGGCGGTGCCGGGTCGCCGGGCGGCGCGGGCGCGAACGCGCTCGACGAGACGGGGTACGCGCAGCTCCAGCACGGGAGCGCGACGATCGGCGTCAACGTGCTGGAGGCGCAGGGCGTCCTGATGGTGTTCTCTCCCATCATGGCCGTGCCCCTGACCGGGCGCGAGGCCTTCTACCGTCGGCTCCTGGAGCTCAGCTTCATCGCCACCTCGGACGCGGCCTTCGCGATCGACAGGTCGCGCAACGAGGTCGTGGTGCGCTGCCTGCGGAGGCTCAGCGCGCTCGAGTACGAAGAGTTCGAGGATATCATCACGACGGTGAGCCAGGTCGCCGACACCTGGGATGACGCGCTGCTGCGGGAGATCCGCGGCGGATGAGCCGCTCGACGCGTGCCTGGAGCGCCCGGGCCCCTCACGTGGGGGGCTGGCGGTGGGCGGATCGGTCGCGAGATTGCGGTGCGGCTGACGCGGGTGGTAAGTTCTTGGCGCGATGACTGCGGGGGAGCGACCGACGACCGCGGAACCTGAAGAACGCTCCCTCTCTGCGGAGGAAGCCGAGCGGATCGCGTCGTCGATCCGGCCATCCTGGGAGGCGTTCGACGAGCTGCCGTTCGGCCGGGGAGAGGCGCGCGGCAGCGCCCCCGGAACGGAGGCCGGCACCCCCGCAGCGGCGCAGCCGGCGGCCCCGGCGGCGGCAGTCCCCGCAGAAGCCGCCGAGCCGAGGCGTGAGGCCGCGACGGCGCCTTCCCCGGCTGCACCGGCGGCGGCTGCCGCGGCATCGGCGGCGACCGCGGTGGCACCTGCTGCGGCCGTGCGCGAAGCACCCCCGGCGGGCGCGTCCGCTGTGTCGGACACCGTGATCGACGGCGTTCCGACCATCGCCGTCGGAGAGGACCCGCAGGCATCTCCCGCACCGGAGGCCGGATCCCGAGGCGCCGGAGGATCGGGCAGCGGCGATGAGCAGCCCGGCGAGCGTTCACCTCAGCCGCTCGCGCGCCCCGAGGACGCGGGCAGCGCAGCGAGCGCTGTCGCTGCGGGTGCGCCCGAGGCCGGCGCGGGGAAGCGGGGCGAATATCCCGCTCCCGCCGGAAAAACGCGCGTGGGAGTCGGTGAGCCGGATGCCTTGGCCGACGCGCGGCCCGCGGCGTCAGACGCGTTAGCCGGCGGACGGGTCGCCGAGCCGGATGCCGTGGCCGTCGCGACGGCCGCCGAGCCGCGGGTGGCCCCAACGCCTGCCCCTTCCCCGCCTCCCGTGGAGGAACCGCGGTCGACGCGGGCGACGCGCACGCGCTCGCGCGCCGGGCAGCCGGCGGCGGGGAGCGCCGACGCCGTGGCCACGTCCGCTGTCCGCACGGAGGACCACGATCCGATCGAGCTCCCCGTGTCCGGGCCGAACAAGACGGCGCTGCGGCTCGGTATCGCGGTCGTGGGCGCGGCCTTCCTGTTCTTCGTTGGCCGCGCCGTCCTCGCCCCAGGCCGCGACGACGCGGGCGCCGATCGCAGCCCGACGCCGGCGTCGCCTGCGGCGGAGACGCCGCCTGCCGTGGAGGCGCCGCCCGCGACGCCCGCCGCCGCCCCGGTCGCCACCTCGCAGGCCACCGCCGTCAGCTCGCCCGCCGCCGCGGGCGACGGCGCCGCGACCACGCCGGCGCCGAGCGCCTCGGCGCCGGCGAGCCCTCCGGCTCCCGCGGCGACGCCGGCCTCCTCCGCCGCCCCGCCGTCCAGGGCCGGCGCGACGCCCACGACGCCCGCGACGCCGACGCCTGCGCCGAAGGCGACGACCTCTGCGAAGAAGCCTGCGCCCGAGGCGCCGACCCAGCGTGGAACGAGCTCGACCGGCGGCACCAAGAGCGGCGGCATCATCCGCGATGCGCCGTTCTGAAGCGCTCCGGTTCACCGCCTCGGCAGCGAGGCTTGCTGCAGTCGTCACCTTCCGCGGGCGCCAACGAGGCGAAGCCCGACCTGAGGAGCCATGAAAACACGCGCCTGCGCCCCTGTCCTCCTGCTCTCGTTCATCGCGCCTGCGCTGCTCACCGAGGCCGGGCTCACCTCCTCCCTTCTCAGCGAGCCGTCGAGCTTCGCGCAGTCGTCCGATGCCGTCACGGAGGTCGCGCGCCAGCGCTACGAGGACGGCGTCCAGGCGTATGACGCGGGTCGCTTCGAGGACGCGCGCACCGCGTTTCGTCAGGTCTACACGCTCAAGCGACACCCGGCGGTGCTGCTGAACCTCGGGCAGAGTGAGCTTCGCTCGAATCACCTGGAGGACGCCGGCAACCACCTCCAGCAGTTCCTGCGCGAGCACACCGCCGCGACCCCGGAGCAACGCGCCGCCGCGGAGAAGGCGATCGCCGACGTGAAGAGGAGAACCGGGTTCATCGTCGTGGTCGCCGACGCGAACGGCGCGGATATCAGCATCGACGGCGTCCTCATCGGCAAGGCGCCGCTGCCCGATCCGGTGTTCGTGACCCCGGGCAAGCACACCCTGTTCGCGACGTACCAGGATCGGTCGGCGACCACCCAGGTGGACGCGAAGATCGGCGCGGCCACACCGGCGACGCTCACCCTGGGAACCACCGGCGCCGCCCCCGCGCCGGTCGCCGGCGCGCCGACGCCCGGCCCGGCTGCGCCGCCCGGTGCGCCGACGTCGACCTTGCCGGGTACGGCGACGCCGACCCCCGCGCAGCCACCGGCGGCGGGCAGCGCGCAGCCGGCCCCCGGCACGGCGGCGCCCGGCGCGGCCGCGCCCGGCACGACGGCGCCAGGCACGACGCCCGCCGGCGCGACGGCGCCGAGCGCAACGCCCGTGGCCCCGACGACGTCCGGCGGGTTCACGCTCTCGACGAGCAACACGATGGGCTCGATGGGCCCGGATCAGGCCTCCGGCGGTCGCGAGCCGTTCTTCCA
The DNA here is from genome assembly GCF_051524405.1 of Sorangium sp. So ce119. Taxonomy (NCBI): domain Bacteria; kingdom Pseudomonadati; phylum Myxococcota; order Polyangiales; family Polyangiaceae; genus Sorangium; species Sorangium sp. So ce119. The sequence goes on from NZ_CP150310.1 coordinate 4,242,127, forward strand.
CTGGTACAAGCGCAAGCCGCTCGCCTGGGTGGGGACCGGCGTCGCGGGCGTCGGCCTGGTGATGGGGATCGTCGGCACGGCCATCACGACCAACGCGAGCGGCAACGCCGAGGACGTCGGGAACGAGATCAAGGCGTTCGTCGCGAGGAACGAGAGCACGATCCCCGCCAATCGCCGGGCCCAGCCCTGCGGCCGGCGCGAGGATCCCTCGGGCGACCTCCCGGGCTTCGAGAACGCATGCGGGAGCCTCCGAGAGGAGCTCGACAGCTACGATGGCGCGCTCCCCTGGGCCATCACGGGCTGGGTCCTCCTCGGCGTCGGGGTCGTCGGCACCGCGACGTACGCGATGATCGATTGGTACCCGAGCGAGCAGAAGACCGCGGCCGCTGGCCCTCGCGTCACCCGGATCGCGCCGCTCGTGGCGCCCGGCCAGGCCTCCCTCAGCGTCGCCGGGACGTTCTAGCTCCGCGGAGCGCCGGCGACGCGCGCCGCCGCGGCGCCGAGCTCACCGCTCCTTCGCAGCGCGGAGCAGATCCCGCATCGTCGAGCGCGGGATCTCCGCGAGGCGCGCGGCGGCGCTGATGTTGCGGCCCACCTCCTCGAACGCGCGGAGCGCGTCGGCCGGCGAGACCTTCCGGCGCGGCGGGGGCTCGCGCTCGGCGATGACGGCGGTGACGTGCTCGGGCAACACACGGCCCTTCGCGCGGAGCGCGGCCTGAATGAGCACGTTTCGTAGCTCCCGGACGTTGCCTTGCCAGCGGTGCGCCCTCAGCGCGACGAGCGCCCCGGGCGAGAGCGGGCGCAGACCGACCTCGGAGCTCGCCAGCAGGTGCTCGGCCAGGAGCGGGATGTCGTCGGGCCGCTCGCGCAGCGCGGGGAGCTGGATGCGGCACACCGCGAGCCGCTCGTAGAGATCCACGCGGAAGCGGCGCTCGGCGACGAGGGTCTCCAGCGGCTCGCAGGTCGCGACGATGAGGCGCACGTTCACCGGCGTCGGCCCCTCCGATCCGAGCGGGCGCACCACCCCCTCCTCCACGACGCGCAGCAGCTTCGCCTGGACCTCCAGCGAGAGCGACGCGATCTCGTCGAGGAAGAGCGTGCCCTCGTTGGCCTCGACGAACGCGCCCCGCCGATCGCGTGATGCGCCGGTGAACGCGCCCCGCCGGTGACCGAACAGCTCGGACTCGGCGAGCTCGCGCAGGATGGTGGCGGCGTTCAGGACCACGAACGGCCGATTGGCCCGCGGGCTCTCCGCGTGGATCGCCCGGGCGACCAGGTCCTTGCCCGTGCCCGACTCGCCGCGCAGGAGCACGGGGAGCTGGAGCGGCGCCACCCGCCGCACTGCCGCAGCGAGCTGGCGCATGGGCCGCGAGCGGCCGACGAGCGACGGCAGCGGCGGCCCCTCCTCGAGCTCGGGCACCTTCCGCGCCGCCTCGATCCACATCGCCGTGCGGCCGATCTCGAAGCAGCCGCCGGGGACGAGCACCGCCTGCCGCACCCGCACGCCGCCGACGCGAACGCCGTTGCGCGAGCCGAGATCCGTCACCTCGATCGACGTGCCGCGGTGCGCGACCCGGCAGTGGCGAGCGCTCACCGTGACGTCGCCGATCCTCACGTCCGCGTCCGGACCGCTCCCCAGGGTGAGCTCGGCGCCCGGCGCGACGGCGATGTGCGCCCGGGCGCCGCCGGTGCTGTGCTCGCAGCGAAGCCACACCGTGGCGAGCTCCTCGCGATCGTCCAGGAGCTCGTGCGTGATGTCCCGGAACGGCGGGACCTCGCCGAGAGGGGCAGCAGGGCCCGGCCAATCGCCTGGGATGCCGCCGAGATCCGGCTCGGGCAGCGCCGCGATCGGCGCGGAGGGCGCAGAGGCGCCGTGAGCAGACGTAAATGCCGCCAGGGAGCTGTCGTCTTCGCGGAGGAGGGGTGCGTTGTCCATATCCACGAGCTCTGTCGTCGCGGCGCCGGGCGCAGTTGCGTCGCTCGCCTCGACTGGCCGACATTTCGACATTCCTTGTCGCGGACCCGCCGCCCCCTTTGCGCTCGCGACCGCGCTGTTCTAGAGGCCGTTCGTGAGATCGCGCTCAACAAGGTGGACCGCGCCGGCGCTCGGCGTGGCGGCGGTGGGCTGGGTGCTCTCGGCCAACCAGGCCCTGGCCCAGCCGGCAGATCCAGGGACGACGACCGCCGAGGAAGACGAGGAGCTCGGACCGGAAGCCGGCGCGAAGCGCCCCGCCGGACCGGACGAACGAACCGGGCACATCCTCCTCCAGGGGCGGGCCGGCTACAGCCAACCGTTCGGCAGCATGGCCGCCGGCCAGCCGGTCAGCGAGAAGGTCTCGGGCGGGCTCGCGTTCGGCGCCAACGTCGGCTTCGGCTTGAGCCGCGTCACCGTCCTGGAAGCGAGCGGCTCCTTCGCCATGCTCTCCGCGCCCGGCGGGTGCAACGACTGCTCCGGCCAGAGCCTCGACCTGGGCCTCGGGTTCGTCTACCACGTCGCCCAGGGCCTCGCGATCGACCCCTGGATCAGCTACGGCGTGGGCTACCGCAGGGGTGTCTTCACCTGGTCGGAGGATTCGGCAGCCGGTCCGGTAGCGTCCGACCATGTGTTCCACGGGCTCGATGTCGCCCGCATCGCCCTGGGCGTCGATTTCTACCCCGTGTCGCCCCTCGGCGTCGGGGTGTTCACCGAGCTCGACGCCGGCACCTACCTCTCGCGTCCGGGCGAGCGCTCCGGGGCCGCGGCCTACGGATTCTTCCAGGTCGGCCTGCGTCTCGCGCTGGATCCCGTGCCCAGGGGCACGCGTACGCCCTCCGCCTCGGCCGGTACGTCTCGGAGGATCGCCGGCCAACCCGCGGGCCCCGGGGGGGCTGCCCACCGGTAGAGCAGCCGGAATCTGGGCGGTCCGGAGGGCTGGGCAGGTATAATCAGCCGCGAATGGGCGAGTTCAGGACGAGCAGCCGCACCCGACCCGTCGCGGCTGCCGTGACCGACGTTGGACGCCAGCGAAAGCACAACGAGGACAACGTCCTCGTGAAGTCCGAGCTCGGCCTCTTCGTCGTGGCCGACGGCATGGGCGGGCACAACGCGGGCAACGTCGCCAGCGCGCTCGCGACCCGATCGCTCGACAACTTCTTCGAGGCGACCCGGACCGGCGTCCTCCCCGGCCCCGTCCCCGCCGACGAGCAGGAGCTCGACCCGGGAGCGCGGCGCGTCGTCGCCGCGATCCGCAAGGCGAACCACGATGTGTTCGTCATCTCGAACACCTATACCCAGCACCAGGGCATGGGCTCGACGGTGGTCGCCGCCTACGTGTCGTGCGAAACGGAGCAGATCCACGTCGGCCACGTCGGCGACAGCCGCTGCTACCGGATCCGGCAGGGCGAGATCGAGCAGCTCACGAAGGACCACTCGCTCATCAACGACGCCCTCGCCCTCAAGCCCGACCTGAGCCAGGACGAGCTGGCGAGGCTCCCCAAGAACATCATCACGCGCGCGCTCGGCATGAAGGACGCCGTGAAGGTCGACATCCGCTCCGAGCGCATCCAGCCCGGCGACGTTTTCCTGCTCTGCTCCGACGGGCTGAGCGGGATGGTCTCGGAGCAGCAGATCCTCGATGTGTTCGACATCACGCAGGACCCGCACGAGGCCTGCGAGCTGCTCATCGCGATGGCCAACGAGGCCGGCGGGACCGACAACATCTCGGCGCTGATCGTCCGCATCCAGCTCGAGGCGCTCGACGACGTGCAGCTCGACGGCGCGGAGCTCGAGGACACCCGGCCCCATCGCATCGACGAGCTCGGCGCGACGCTCCCGCCGGCGGCGGTGTCCGTCCGCGAGCGGCAACTGGCTGTCGAGGAGGTCGAGCTCGAAGCGGCCGCATCTTCGGACAGCGAGCGCATCGCGGCGCAGCAGGTCCACTCCATCGCGGACAGCGGCCTGCGGAGCCAGGCCCAGGGCGCCGCGGGCAGGGCGCAGCGCATGGCCGCCGTGCCGGTCGCGGACCGGCGCTCCCGGGCGGCCGCCGGGTCGGGCCGCTACGCCGCGGTCGCGGCCGCGTCGAGGGCCCCGGTGAAGGAGGCCCCGCCGCCGGCGAAGCCGGCGAAGCGCCCGACCGAGGTGCGCGTCGCGCGGTGCGCGCACTGCAAGCACGAGCTCTTCATCGGCAACCGCTTCTGCGTGGAGTGCGGCGCCCCCATCAAGCCGTGAGCGGCGGCGCGCGCGGCGCCCGCGGCCGGCGTTGCGCGCGCTCGCGCCGCCCTCCGCGGCGACGCGAGCGATCCTCAAACGCGCGGGGACGACGCCGCGATCACTTGACCGAGAGCAGCTCGACCTCGAAGAGGAGGGTCGAGTTGGGCGGAATCACGGGCGGGAACCCGCGCGCGCCGTAGCCGAGGTCCGGCGGGATCGTCAGCTTGCGGACGCCGCCGATCTTCATCCCGGCGACGCCCTGATCCCATCCCTTGATCACCTGCCCGGCCCCGAGCTTGAACGAGAAGCCCTGGCCGCGGTCGCGCGAGCTGTCGAACTTGCTGCCGTCGGTCAGCGTGCCGACGTAGTGCACCGTCACGAGCTGGCCGTGCTTGGCCTCCGCGCCCGTGCCTTCCTTGACGTCCTCGATCCCGAGCCCTTCTTGCATGGTTGACTCCTTTCGGCGCGATGGGAGGAGCGCCGCGCGGTCGCGTCAAGCCGAAGCAGCGCGCGCCCCCGAAGCGAGCGCACGCGAGCGCGCGTGGGCGCGGAAAAGCCGCGGCTCAGCCGCCGAGGCCGGGGAACGGAAATCCCGTCGCGCCGCCCGTCAGCCGCCAGGTGTTGGCGGTCTGCTGGACGACGGGCTGGCGCAGCAGCGGGTGCGGGTGCGTCTGCTCGAAGGCGAACAGGATCGCGGCGGGCGTGAGCTGGTCGAGCGACGCGAAGAAGCCGAGCGTGAGCATCGCGCCGCCCTCCGTCCACCGGTAGCCCTGCCGCCGCACGCCGGCGCTGAGCAGGTTGTTCACGCCGGCGACGTCCGCCGCGATCTCGTTCGGCTGGTTGAAGACGGGGAGCGCGCGCGACAGCATGCGCCCGAGATCCGCGGGGGTGACGCCGCGGCTCCCTCCCTGCCCGTTCGCGCACCCGGTGTGCCCGAGGTGGTGGTGGCCGAGCTCGTGGCCGAGCACGAACGCGAGCTGCTCGTGGTAGAGCTGGCGCTGCCGGTCGACCTTGCGCGGGTCGGTGTGCTGCGCCGGATCGATGAAGCCCGCCGGCGGTCGGAGGATCGGCTGCCCGGGCCGCTGCCGCTGCGCGAGCATCCGCAGGAACTCGTCGAGCTTCCTCGTCCCGAAGATCTCGTCGGTCGCCTTGAACTGAGCGATCTGCGCCTGGATCTCGAGCAGCCCGTCGGTGATGGCCATGAACGGCATCCGCTGGTCGTCGCAGCCGGCGAACGCGTTCACCTCCCCCACGGTGGGATCGGCGATGAACGGGATGCCCCTCACCTTCTGCTGCGCGCCCGACGGCAGCGCGCCGATCAGCGCGCCCATCACGACGCCGGCCTCGGACTGCAGCCAGGCGACGTTGATGTCGTTGATGGGGTCACCCAGCACCGGCAGCCCGGGCACCGTCGGCAGGTTGAAGGTGGGCGCCGGCGCGGGCCCGGTCTGCGCGGGAGGATACCCGGGCTGCTGCTGCGGGTAGCCGGGCTGCTGCTGCGGGTAGCCGGGCTGCTGCTGCGGGTAGCCGGGCTGCTGCTGCGGGTAGCCGGGTTGCTGCGGATATCCCTGCGGAGGCGCGCCGTACGGCGGGTAGCCCTGGCCGTACGACGGCTGTGACGGAGGGCGGCGCGAGCTGCTCCGCTGACAGCCTGCGATCAGTCCGAGAGCCAGAACGAGTGCGCCGATCGGTCGAAGCAGATTCATCGCCGCGAGCATAGCGCACAGAGCGGACGTCAACCTGCGCCCGCCGCGAGCAGGTGTGTCACGCGCGGGCTGCGCGGCGCGGCGATGAGCCGAAAGCCGCGCGCCGGGCGTCAGGCGCTGGAGGACCGATGAACCGACACCGAGCTTGGTCTGTCGCAGCCGCCCCCCTGTGGATCGGCGCCGTCGCGCTCTCCGGCTGCGGCGGCGCCGCCGCGCAGGCGCCCGCGCCCATGGCGCCGGAGCCCGCCGGCGCAAACTTCACGCCGTTGCAGGAGGACGGTCCCCCCGAGACGGCCGAGGATGCGCTCGCGGCGCTGCAGCGCGCGGAAGGCGAGCTCGACCGGGTCCTCGGCGCGCTGTCGGACACCGCCAAGGGCGAGGGCCGGGCCGAGGAGTCCGCGTCGCCGGCGGCGGCGCCGCCCGCGCCGGCGACCTCGTCCGCGCCGGCGCCGCCGACGGCGTCCGAGAGCGCGCCGCGGGCGACGGCCGCCGACGCAGCGCGCCCGAGCAAGAAGGCCGAGCCCGAGCAGGTGACCACGACGCCGTGCGAGACCGCGTGCCGCGCGCTCGCCTCGATGGACCGCGCCACGCAGCACCTCTGCGGGCTCGCCGGCGACGCGGACCAGCGGTGCGACGCCGCGCGCACCCGGGTGAAGAGCGCGACCGACCGGGTCGAGGCGCAGTGCCCGCGCTGCGCCGAGCGCTAGCCGGACGCGCGCCGCGCCGGGACCGACGACGTCACGGGCCCGGCGCGAGGAGCTGGAGCAGGCGCACGTTCTTGTACACCTCCCCGAACGACCCGGCCGCCTTCTGGCCGGCCTTGGCCAGCACGTCGAGCTCCTCCGGGCGAACGTCCACCTGGACCGTGAGCCGGCCCGCTCCCTGATCCACGGCGAGCGTCGCGCGCTTCGCGATCTCCGCGAGCCCTGCGCCGGCCTCCGGACCGGCGAGCGCCTTCAGCGCATCGACGTTCGCGCGCTTCTCCTCGAAGAGCTTCCGGAGCTCCTCGGCCGCGTCGCCCGACGCGGCGTCGATCGCGACGGTCGCGGAGAGCCCCCCCTTCGTCGAGACGCCGAAGGTGACGGCGCGCGGGCCCGTCGAGCCCGTGAGGATCGCGCGGAGGCTCGGCTTGCTGTCGGAGAGCAGGGCGACGCCGAGGACGGGGCGATCCCAGCCGATGTGCGCGAGGCGCGACGTGGCCTCCTCGCGGCTCGCCAGCGACGTGCCGGCCTCCTCGGCGTCGATGCTCGCCCGGAGGTCGGCCTCGGCGCCGTACAGCAGGATCGATCCGTCGCGCACCGCGATCGCATCCTCGCCGGCGCGGAGCAGGTACTTCACGCCCTTGTACTCCGCCGGCACGTAGCTGTGCTCCGCCAGGCGCTGCGCGAGCTTCTGCTCGTCGAACCGCCCGCGCGCGACAACGAGCGACGGGGAGAGGATCAGCTTGTCGACGTCGAACCCGAGGTCGATGCCCGTCGCCTTCTTGATGTCGTCGCGGGTGCGCTCGACGTGCTGCCGCACCGGGCTGCCCTCCGCGCCGAGCGCCTTGAGATCGATCTGGTGCGGGTCGACGATCACCACGCCGGGCGCGCTGCCGTGGACATACTCGAGGAGGGATTCGTCCTTCGGGAACGTGGCGGCGCGGAGGTGCGCCAGGCCGAAGCCGAGGAGCCCGGTCTGCTGGGCGAGGACGATGGAGAACACGAGGCCGAGGAGCACGATGTACTTGGCCTTGCCTCGCTTCTTGGTAGGTCCGGCAGTCCGGGCCGGCTTGGACGCGCTCTCGGTGCTCATCTCTGCTCGCTGCGCCTCCCTGGGGTACCGCGTGCCGCCCGGGTCCGCGAAACCGCCTCCGCAGACCCCGAGCGCCGCTCGTCGACCCGGAGCGCGCCGCGGCAGAGCATAACCGGAAGCTGGACGCCGGCCAGGCCTTCCGCCGGGGCCGCCGGACGGATAGAAACGACGCGACGTGCCTGGATCCTCGTCCCCCGATGACGGCCGCGGCGCGCTCGGACCGCCGAGCGACTGCGCCGCGCTGCCCGCCGCCCTCGGCCGCTACCATGTGCAGCGCCTGCTCGGCGAAGGGGCGATGGGGCGCGTGCTGCTCGCGCACGATCCGGTGCTCGATCGCGACGTCGCGCTGAAGCACCTGCGCGACGATCTCCGCATCCCGCGCGACGTCCGCGAGCAGCTCGTCGTGAGGATGCGCCACGAGGCGCGCGCCGCCGCCCGCGTGACGCACCCGAACCTCGTCACGCTCCACGACGTCGGCGAGGATCCGGACTTCGGGCTCTACCTCGTCTTCGAGTACGTCGAGGGGCCGACGCTGAAGCAGCAGCTCCTCGATCGCCCGCTCTCGGCGGCGCAGGCGGCGCGCCTCGCGCGCGAGCTCGGCGAGGCGCTCACGATCGCGCACCGGGCCGGGATCGTTCACCGCGACATCAAGCCCGAGAACATCATCCTCTCCGCGAAGGGCGGCAAGATCGCCGACTTCGGCATCGCCCGCATCCCGGACTCGACGCTGACGCACCAGGGAGGGCTCATGGGGACGCCCGCGTACAGCGCGCCGGAGACGTTCCGCGCCGGGAAGTTCTCGCCCGAGAGCGATCAGTTCTCGCTCGCCGCCGTCATGTACGAGGCGATCTCCGGAAAGCGCGCGTTCCCGGGCGACGACGCGGTCTCGGTCGCGTCGAAGATCGCGAGCGACGAGCCGTCGCCGATCGCGCGGGAGATCGGCGTACCGCCGTCGCTCGATCAGGTGCTCGCGCGCGGCCTGTCGAAGCGACCCGAGGAGAGATACCCGAGCTGCGACGCGTTCGGCGCCGCGTTCGCCGACAGCCTCGAGTGGGCCGCCTCCAGCCAGATGCCGAGGCGCACGCTGGAGCCGCCCGTCGCCGCGAGCGCGGCGCTCGCCACGGATCCGGGCGCGCTGCGCGCGGATCCGCTCGACAACGACTTCCCGCCCCGCGAGCGGAAGACGGGGCAGATCGTGCTCGGCGCGGCCGTTGTCGTGGCGACGGCGATGCTGCTCGTCCGCACGGCGATGCGCTCGACGGACACGCCGGTCGAAGCGCCCCCCGCGGAGCCGGCGCCGACCGCGTCGTCCTCGGCCACGGCGGAGCCCGAGGCGCCGCGGCCGCGCGTCGCGCCGTCGGCGCGGCCCGCGCGGCCGAAGCACGAGCCGGGGGACACCTCCGCGCACGCGCCGCGCGCGTCGGGCAGCGCGGAGCCGAGCGCGAGCGCGACGGGCAGCGCCCCGAGCCGGCCCGCGTCGGTCGCGATCCCCGAGGACGAGGAGCACGAGGAGGCCGCGGACGCGGGGACGCCGGAGACCGACGACATCGGCGCGCCGGAGACCAACGAGCCGGGCGCACCGGACGCCGGGGCGGCCGATGCTGCCGCGCGTTGAACGGCTGAGAGCGCAGATGCGTTGTCACGCGGGAAAAACTCCCCTAAAGGACCCCGGGTAAGCGGCGTCGCTGCCCGGAACGGCCGATGTCAATCGCCTCGCCGGGCCCCTCGCGGGCCCGACGGCGCACCCCCATCACGCCGATCGCCGCGCTGGCGACTGTCTGAATTGCTGCCTTGCCCCCTGAGATCTCCGCGATGACTACCCAGACAAACGGCGACGATCTCCATCTGTCGCTCTACCGAAAGATGTTCCAGATACGCCGCTTCGAGGAAGAAGCGGCCCGCGCTTACGCGCAGAGCAAGATCGGTGGGTTCCTTCATCTCTACATCGGTCAGGAGCCCATCGCCGTCGGCGCGACCGCGGCGCTCCGCCCCGATGACTACGTGATGACGACCTACCGCGATCACGGCCTCGCGCTCGCCCGCGGCATGAGCGCGCGCGCCGCGATGGCCGAGCTCTACGGCAAGGTCACCGGGTGCTCGAAGGGGCTCGGCGGCTCGATGCACTTCTTCGACAAAGAGCACAACATGCTCGGCGGCTACGGCATCGTCGGCGGCCACATCCCGATCGCCGTCGGGACGGCGTTCGCGTCGAAGTACCGCGGCGAGGACCGGGTCTCGATGGTGTTCTTCGGCGAGGGCGCGGTGAGCATCGGCGACTTCCACGAAGGGATGTCGCTCGCGGCGCTCTGGAAGCTGCCGATCGTCTTCGTCTGCGAGAACAACGAGTACGCGATGGGGACGCCGCTCTCGCGGACGCTCTCGGTCGAGGACGTCTCGCAGAAGGCGCTCGCCTACGGGATGGAGCGCGACCGCTTCAACTCGGAGCACGTGCTCCAGGTGCGCGACCGCCTCGGCGAGGCGATCGCGCGGGCGCGCACGCACTCGGAGCCGACGCTGGTCGAGATCAGGACGTACCGCTTCCGCGGCCACTCGATGAGCGATCCCGGCAAGTACCGGACGAAGGAGGAGCTCGAGGAGCGAAAGAAGAAGGACGTGCTCCTGCGCTCGCGCGTCGAGCTCGAGGAGAAGGGGCACAAGGCGGCCCTCGAGGCGATCGAGAGAGAGGTGGAAGACGAGATCGCCGATGCGGTCCGCTTCGCCGAGGAGAGCCCCGAACCCGGGCCCGAGGTGCTCGAGCCCACAACCTATGCAGGACCTTTTGCGCGATGACCGTCCTAAGATTCCGTGAGGCGGTTCGCGCCGCCATGATCGAGGAGATGGAGCGCGACGAGCGGGTGTACCTCGTCGGCGAGGAGGTCGGGCACTACCAGGGCGCCTACAAGGTGACCGAGGGGATGCTCGACAAGTTCGGCCCGAAGCGCGTCATCGACGCGCCGATCACCGAGAGCGGGTTCACCGGCATCTCGATCGGCGCCGCGATGGTCGGGCTCCGGCCGATCGTCGAGTACATGACGTGGAACTTCTCCGCCGTGGCGTTCGATCAGATCCTCAACAACGCGGCGAAGCTCCGGCAGATGTCCGGCGGGCAGCTCACCATCCCGCTCGTGCTGCGGGCGCCGAACGGCTCGGCGCGCCAGGTCGGCTCGCAGCACTCGCACTCGATGGAGCACTTCTACGCGCACATCCCCGGCCTCAAGGTGCTCGCGCCGGCGACGCCGGCCGACGCGAAGGGGCTCCTCAAGTCGGCGATCCGGGACGATAACCCGGTGCTCTTCATGGAGAGCGAGACGCTCTACGGCGTGAAGGGCGAGGTGCCGGACGACCCCGACTTCATCGTGCCGCTCGGGGTCGCCTCGATCGTGCGCGAGGGGACGGACGTCTCGATCATCGCGTGGAGCCGCATGGTGCACGTGGCGCTCGAGGCGGCCGCCGAGCTCGAGAAAGAGGGGATCAGCGCCGAGATCGTGGACCTGCGATCGCTGCGCCCGCTCGACGAGGAGACCATCGTGCGGAGCGTCACCAAGACCCACCGCGCGGTCGTGGCGCACGAAGGCTGGCCGTACGGCGGCGTCGGCGCGGAGGTCGCCGATCGCATCCAGCGGCTCGCGTTCGACGAGCTCGACGCGCCCGTGCTGCGCGCGACGACGCTCGACGTCCCGATGCCCTACAACGCACGGCTGGAGCAGTACGTGATCCCGCAGGCGGCGCGGATCATCGAAAACGTTCACCGCGTTCTCTACAAAAGCTGACTGAGCGGACGCACATCCCCGATCAAGGTTGATAGACCCATGGCGAAGGTTCTGGAACTGCCGAAGCTGTCCCCGACCATGGAGGAGGGGCAGATCAGTGCCTGGCACAAGAAGGAAGGCGACGCGATCGACATCGACGATCTGCTCGCAGAGGTCGAGACCGACAAGGCGACCATGGAGTACAAGTCCTTCGATCGAGGGACGTTGCTCAAGATCCTCGTGCCTGCGGGCAGCGTGGTTCAGCTCGGCCAGCCTGTCGCGATCCTCGGCGCCCCGGGCGAGGACATAAGCGGCCTCGCCGGCGGCGGTGCTCCGGCGCAGAAGCAGAGCGCGCCGGAGCCTCAACCGAAGGGGGAGCGCGCCCCGGAACCGGCGGCCGCGGCGTCGAGCGGCGACGTGCCCGTGACGGCCCCGCCGCCCGCGGCGCGCGGCGAGGCGGTCTCGCCGCCCACGCAGCCGGCAGCGCCGCAGCCGTCCTCCGACGGACGCGTGAAGGCGTCGCCCTACGTGCGCAAGCTCGGCCGCGAGCGCGGGCTCGACCTGAGCAACGTCGCGGGCACGGGGCCCGGCGGGCGCATCGTCGCCCGCGACCTCGAGGGGCTGAAGCCGGCGCCGGCCGCGGCGGCGCCCGCGGCGGCCGCGCCGGGCGAGCTCGCCGCGCCGGAGGTGCGACCGCTCAGCATGATGCGTAAGGCGATCGCCCGGCGCCTCACCGAGTCCAAGCAGACGGTCCCGCACTTCTACCTCTCGATCGACGTCGACGCCGATCCGCTGAACGGGCTGCGCGAGCAGATCAACGCGGACCTCGCGGCGACGGCCGCCGAGGGCGAGAAGCCGGCGAAGGTCAGCTTCAACGACCTGCTCGTCAAGGCGTGCGCCATCGCGCTCGTGCGCGTGCCGGAGTGCAACGCGCAGTTCACCTCGGACGCGATCCTCGTTCACCGGCGCGTCGACATCTCGGTGGCGGTCGCCGTCCCCGAGGGTCTCGTCACGCCGGTGGTGCGCAACGTGGACCGTAAGCAGGTGCTCGAGATCGCCGCCGAGGTGCGCGAGCTCGCGGGGCGGGCCAAGGCGAAGAAGCTGCGGCCCGAGGAGATGGCGAACGGCACGTTCTCGATCTCGAACCTCGGCATGTACGGGATCGACAACTTCGGGGCGGTCATCAACCCCCCCGAGGGCGCGATCCTCGCCGTGGGCCAGGTCCGCCGCGAGCCCGTCGTGCGCGGCGAGCAGATCGTGCCGGGCCGCCGCCTGAGCATGACGCTCTCGTGCGATCACCGCGTCGTCGACGGCGCGGTCGGCGCGACCTTCCTCAAGGTCCTGCGCCAGCTCCTCGAGCACCCGACGCAGATCCTGGTCGGCTAGCTCTTCACTCCGCGCAAGGACAGCCAGCACGCAGAGGACGCCGGGCCCCCTCCCCCGGCGTCCTCTCCCTCGCGCGCCGCGCGTCGCGGAACCGCCTGGAGCGCGAGCGGCGCGCGCTCGCCCAGCGGGCGCTCAGGTCGCCTCGGCGCCGCCGCCGAGCGCGTCGCCGAGGCGCGCCAGGTTCCGCGAGAAGATCTGCACGGACGGGTGCGTCGGCCCGAGCGCCTTCGTCGCGATCGCCACGGCGCGCTCTATCTGCTGCCATGCGCCTGATAAGTCACCGAGCGCCTGCAGCACGCGGCCGAGGTTGTTCACGATGCTCGCCACGACCGGGTGATCCGGGCCGTAGGTGGCCTGCGCGATGCCGAGCGCCCGCTCGAGCTGCTCGCGCGCGCCGGGCAGCTCGCCGAGCGCCTGCAGCACGCTGCCGAGGTTGTTGCAGCCGATCGCCACCGCGGGGTGATCCGGGCCGTAGGTCGCCTCGGCGATCTTCAGCACGCGCGCGAAGTTCGCCCGCGCGCCCTCGAGGTCGCCGAGATCGCGCAGCACGCTGCCGAGGTTGTTGATGTCCCGCGCGACGTCCGGGTGATCCGGGCCGTACGTGTCCTCGACGATCGCGAGCGCGCGCTCGAAGTCGGCGCGCGCCCCGGCCAGGTCGCCGAGATCGCGCAGCACGCGCCCGCGGTTGTTCAGCGCCAGCGCGAAGCGCGGGTGGTAGCAGCCGTAGCTGTGCTCATCGATCTTGAGCGCCTCCTCGAACTGCTCGCGCGCGCCCTTCAGGTCGCCGAGGTCGTGGAGCAGCCGTCCGAGGTTCGTGCGGCCGATCGCGACCGTCGGGTGGTCCGGTCCGTAGGCGCGGATGTCGATCGCGAGCGCGCGCTCGAGGTGCACGCGCGCGCCCGCGAAATCGCCGAGATCGCGGAACAGCGCGCCGAGGTTGTTCAGCCGTATCGCGACGCTCGGGTCGTCGGGGCCGTACGTCGCCTCGTCGATGGCGAGGGCGCGCTCCAGGTGCTTGCGGGCGCCGGGCAGGTCGCCCTGATCCATGAGCACGCTGCCGAGGTCGTTCACGTCGCGCGCGACGTCCGGGTGATCGGGGCCGACGCTCGCGATGTCGATCGCCAGCGCGCGCTCCAGGTGGGCGCGCGCGCCGCCGAGATCACCGAGGTCGTGGAGGACGCTGCCGAGGCTGCGCAGCACGGCCGCGACCTTCGGATCGTCGGGGCCGAACACCGCCTCGTGGAGCGCGAGGGCCCGCTCCAGGTATCCCTTCGCCTCCGCGAACGCCGCTCGCCCCTGCAGGTAGACCGCGAACCTGGCGAGCAGCCGCCCGCGCACCTCCTTCGCGACGTCGTGGGCCTCGGCCTGGCTCGCCGCGGCGAGCGCGTGCGGCAGCCAGCGGGCGCAGAACGGCCACGTCTCCACGTCGTCGCTGCTCTCGGGGAACGCGTGGTCCACGAGGCGCACCGCCGCCTCGGCCCACATCCGCCGGTCCTCGGGCGCGAGGCGATCGCGGACCACCGCCTGGACGAGCCGGTGCACCGAGAGCGCGCCCTCGTGGACGTCGATGAACGAATAGCGGCGGAGCGCGGCGACCGCCTCGTCGAGCATCAGCGGATCGCTCAGCGCCTCCGCGAGCGCGGGCGGCAGGTGCGGCGCGGCGTCGGCGAGGCCCTCGCGCGGGATGTCGTCGGGCGCGAGGAACGCGCACAGGCTGAGGAGATCGACGGCGACGGGGGAGAAGCGATGCGCCTCCTGGAACGCGAGGCCCCAGGTGGTGGCGACCGGCGTCGGATAATCCATCGGCACGCCGCGGAGCAACAGCTCGCGCTGGTGGTCGCCGAAGACGGCGTGGTACGTCGCGATCGACGACCTCGTCTCCTTGATGGTCGCGGCCGCCTGCACCAGCGCGAGCGGCAGATCGCCGAGCGTCTCGGCGAGCTTCTCCGCGGCCCGCTCGTCGCTTTGCCCGGTCCGGCCGAGCAGGAACTTCACCGAGTCGGCGCGATCGAGCGCCGGCACGGTGAGCGGCGTGGCGATGCCGCGGAAGCTCGGGTTCCGCGAGGTGATCAGGATGTGGCCGGTGCGCGGGTGCGGGAGGTACGGCGCCACGTCCTTCGGGTCGTTGACGTTGTCGAAGACGAGCAGCCACCTGTCGTTGCGCGACAGCCAGGAGCGGACCGCCTCGATCGCGATCCGCTGGTCGGCCTCGTTCTGCTCCGGCAGGTCGAGCGCCGCGGCGAGGCGGGCGAAGTCCTCGGCCGCCGTCGCCGGTTCCTCGGCGCGGACCCACCAGACGACGTTGTACTGGCTCGCGTACCGGTGCGCGTACTCCGCGGCGACCTGCGTCTTGCCGATCCCGCCGAGGCCGCTGATCGCCTGCGTGAGCGCCGCCGGTCCCCCCGTGGTGAGCGCGCTCCGCAGCTCGTCGAGGAGCCGGTCGCGCCCGGTGAAGCCCGGGTTGCGCGGCGGCAGCTTCTTGATGTGCGGCTCCGCGTCGGGCGAGCTCGACGGCCGCCGGGTGACCGGCCTCAGCGTCGGCGGCTCCGTCTCGCGGACGGCGCTCCGGATCCCCTTCGCGATCTCGGTGAACGCCTCGCTCTGGTTGGGGTAGCTCGTCACCGGCCGCGCGCGGTTCGGGAGCGGCTGCAGCCTGCCGAGCAGCGTCTTCTCCCAGGCGCAGGGGCGCAGGACGACGGGGATGACCCGGCACTCGCCCGCGTCGTGCCGGGCGAGCGCGTCCCGGATCTCCGGCGTGAGCCACCCATCGGCGGAGAGGAAGTCCGCGCTCACGAGCAGCAGCACCACCCGGGCCTCGCGCAGCCGCGCGGCGATCACCTCGCGCCGCTCCTTCCCTCCGCCGAGCGCGAAGCCTTGATACGTCCGGATGACCCCTTGCCGCTTGAGCGCGTCGAGGTGGGTCTCGAGCTTGGGCCGCAGGTCCTCGTCCCTCGGGGAGTAGGAGAAGAACACGTCGGCGGGGCTCGTCGCCAAGGCAACCATAGTTCCTCTCGCGGGCCTTAAGGTCTCACGACGGACCTGAAGCGCAACGAGAATACGCGGTCGGGAAAGACCCAGGAAGAGACGGTATATGACGCTCTCGGCGGATACATGTGGGTCGAACCTCCATCTTCTTCCGGGGGTGTGCCCTACCCCGAATCCGGCTCCGTCCTACCTTCGCGTTCCTCTTCCGTGCTGGGGAAGAACCTGCCGGAAGCCTGGACGATGCGGCGCGCCGCCTCCATCCATTGCCGACGGTCGTCCCGTCGTAGCTGGTTGCGGACCACGATCTTCACGAGGCGGTGGACGCTGAGCGTCTGCAGCCGCACCTCGATCAGCGAGTGCAGCCGCAGCACCGCGATCGCGTCGTCGAGCGCGAGCGGGTCGTACTCGCTCAGGGCCCGTCGCGGGATCGCGTCCATCGGCAGGAACGAGCACAGGCTGAGGAGCTCCGCCGCGGCCTGGTGGCTGAACACGGCGGCGAGCGCGCTCTCCCACGCGGTCGCCACCGTCACCGGGAAGCTGACCGGCCGCTCCAGGAGCGCGGCCGGGCGCTGGCGGAACAGCGCGAGGTACTCCGAGAGCGGGCGCCCCGTCTCCTCGATGTACGCGCCGGCCTGCGCCAGCGCGAGCGGCAGATCGCCGAGCTCTTCCGCGAGCGCGTCGGCCGCCTCTGCGTCGGTCTCGCCCGTGCGCCGGAGCAGGAAGCTCACCGACTCGGCGCGCTCGATGCCGCGGACGTTCACCGTCGTGAGCCCGCGCCAGATCGGGTTCTGCGACGTCGCGATCACGTGGCCGCCGTGCGAGACGCTCGGGAGGTAGGGCTCGACCTCGATCGGATCGCGCACGCCGTCGAACAGGAGGAGCCAGCGCCCACGGCGGCCGAGCCTGCTGCGCACCGCGGCGACGGCGCGGGCCGCATCCAGGAGCTCGTGATCGGGCAGCCGCATCTCGGCGGCGAGCGCGATGAACGCGGCGTCCATCGTCGCGGGGCTCTGGCCGTCGATCATGAAGACGATGTCGTAGGCGCCGGCGTTGCGGTACGCATGCTCGATCGCCAGCTTGGTCTTGCCGGTGCCGCCGAGCCCGCAGAGCGGCGCGACGCCGCGCTTCGCGAGCGTGGCGCCGATCTCGGCAAGCAGATCCTCGCGCGCAGCCAGGTTTCGGCTGCTCCACGCCGGGACGCTGAAGATCCCGGGCGGCGGTGGCACCTCGGATTGGCTCACCGGCTGGGCGCCGGGCGTCGGTGAGCCTACGGGGGGTTTTGGGTGAGCTGCTCGACCTGCTTTCGGATGCCCTTGGCGATGTCGGTGAAGGCCTCGCTCTGGTTGACCCAGCTCGTCACGGGGCGCCCGCCACGCGGCAGGCTCGCCAGCCTGCCGAACGGCGCGCCCTCCCAGTCGCAGGCGTCGAGGATGACGGGGATGACGCGCGCCTCACCCCGCTCGTGGCGCTCGATCGCCTTCTGCATCTCGACGTCGTAACAGAAGTCCGACGCGAGAAAATCCGCGCTGATGAGCAGGAGGATGACCCGCGCGGTCTCGAGGTGCTCGGCGAGCGCCCTGTCGCGCTCCTCGCCGGCGCCGATCTCGCCGTCGTGCCAGCCGCGGATGACGCCCTTGCGCTTGAGGATGGCGAGGTGCGTCTCGAGCTTGTCGCGCAGCTCGCGGTTGCTCTCCGAGTACGAGAAGAACACCTCGATCGGGCTCGCCGGCGGCTCGGACGCGCGATCGCGCCGCGGCGCGCCGAGCGCCCCCGGCATCGTGACCGTGTCGTCGTAGCCGGCCGAGTCGGGCGGGAGCTCGTAGGCCGGGAAGCCGAGCGGCGACGACGACGGCGGCAGCTCCAGGTCGGGGATCGGGGGCGGCAGGATCGAGCGCGACGGGCGCGATGTCGTCGTCGCCGCGCGCGCGCGGGGCTCGCTCATGCGCTCGAGGATCTCGAGGGCCCTGTCGTGGCTACCGTCCGGCGTCTCGTAAGACAGGAGCAGGAACCCCATGTCCGCGAGCATCGTGCGGCGGTAGGGCGTCAGGCTCGCGCTCGGGACGATGACGAAGCGGGGCGGCGGCGAGCTGCCCGAGAGCGCGTGGATGTCCGACAGCATCTCGTCGAAGTTGCCGTCGGCGCGCCCGAAGCCGATGAAGAGCACGGGGCAGTTCGAGAGCACGGCCGTGAGCGACCTGCGCACGTCGGGGGCCGCGATCGACGCGAGGAAGCGCTCTCGCGCGAACACCCAGCTCCCCGGCTCCTTCAGCGTGCCGTGCAGCTTGAGGATGAAGCGCCGGCGCCACGCGACGTCGTCGGTGACGCGCCACATGGTCTCCCACTCGTGGCCGAAGGCGCGCTCGAGCAGGTGGTTGAGGTTCGTCGTGAGCACCGCGCGCAGCTTGCCGCGCAGCGCCGCGATCGCGAGCGCGATGCGCGGCGGATCGAGCCCCTCGTCGTCCAGCGCATCCTCGACGAAGGCGTTGAACTCCGCCGCGCCGAGCGCGTGCTCCGCCGCGCCGAGCGCCTCGCTGTAGCGCTGCGATCGCGCGAGCGCCGCGACCTCGGCGGTCACGACGTCGTCGCCGACCTGCTCGCGCACCCGCTCGACGAGCAGGTCGACGAGCTGGCGCCACGTCGGCAGCCCGGCCGCGGCCGAGATGCCTCCCCCCACGAAGAGCACGAGCTCTCCGCTCTCGAACGCCTCGTGGAGCTCTTCGATCACCGCGGCGTCGACCTCCGCGCTCGTCGTGTTCGCGTTGTCCATCAGGGTTGACATCGAGCCCCTCGAGTCTATCGCTCCTCGGCGCCCGGCGCACTTTTGCGGCGCGTCGCGCGCCGCCTCCACGCGCGGCGCGCGACGCCGGATCGAGCGTCCGGCGGCCGGCCCCCCGCGCTCACGACGTCCCAGACGACTGCCCTCCGGCGCCTCGACGAGCTCGGGAGAGGCGGAAACAGTCTGCGAGCCTGGACCATGCTACGCCTCCGACATGCGTCCGGCGGCTCTCCTCACGCTGGCCACGCTGGCCTCGCTTTTCGCGGTCTCCATGGTCGGCGTGGCTGCGCCTCCTCCCCGCGCGCGGCGCGCCCCGCGCCTCCCGGCGGCCTCGGAGGCCGCGCTCTCGGCGGGCGCCGGCGGCCAGCGCGCGCGCTCGCCCGCGAGCGTCGTCGCGCTGCGCGCGCCCGGCCCGCCTGCCGTCCTCGTGCGCGCGGGCAGCTTCACGATGGGCTCGAGCGAGGTCGAGATCGCGCACGCGGTGACGCTCTGCAAGCTCGAGCCGGCCGGAGAGCTGTGCGTCGAGGAGACCGAGGCGAGCTTCGCGAACGAGCTCGTGCCGCACGAGGTGTACCTGTCGGACTTCTGGATCGACCGCACCGAGGTGACCGTCGCCAGCTACCGCCGGTGCGTCTCGGCCGGACTCTGCACCGAGCCGCCCTATGCCTCCGGCGGGCGGCGCTTCGATCGACCGGAGTACCCGGTGGTGCTCGTCTCGTGGAGCGACGCGCAGCGCTACTGCGCCTGGGCCGGCGGTCGCCTTCCGACCGAGGCCGAATGGGAGCGGGCGGCGCGCGGCGTCGCCGGTCGTCGCTATCCCTGGGGCCACGTCTACAACCCCTTCCATGCGAACCACGGCCGGCTGTCGTTCGACGAGCTCGACGACGGCGACGGCTTCCTCGAGCTCGCTCCCGTGGGCGCGCTCGTCGCCGGGCGGACCCCCGACGGCATCGACGATCTCTCCGGCAACGTCGAGGAGTGGGTCGCGGATTACTACCATCCCGAGTATCCAGCCGGCAGCGCGAAGGACCCGCGAGGTCCCGACATGGGGGAGGAGCGCGTGCTGCGGGGCGGCAGCTACATCCAGGGTCGACCCTGGCTGCGCGGCGCGGCGCGGGGACACGATCTGCCGACCAGCCGCCGCGCGTGGCGCGGCTTCCGCTGCGCGCGCGACGCCTGAGCCGCCGCGTGGGCGATGCGCGGCGGGCGACGGGCGCGCGGGTCGCGCGGGTGATGTGGGCAGCGCGCGATGAGCCCGCACGGCGGTTGGCCGCGGCGCGGGAAGGGCCCATACTGGCGCCCGTGAGGATCGCGCACCTCTCTGACCTGCACCTCCTGTCCCTCGAGGGGGCCATCCCGTTCCGGCTCCTGAACAAGCGGCTCACGGGCTACATCAACCTCCGCTTCCGGCGCCGCGCCATCCACAAGCCGCACGCGGTGCACGCGGCGGCGAAGGAGATCCGGCGGCTCGGCGTGGACCACGTCGTCATCACGGGCGACGTCTCGAACCTCGCGCTCGAGCGGGAGTTCGTCCTCGTCCGTGACTTCTTGCAGGGCGAGCTCGGGCTTCCTCCCGAGCGGGTGAGCATCGTCCCGGGGAACCACGACGCGTACACGAAGGGCGCGCACCGCTCGCAGCGGTTCTCGCAGTACTTCGCGCCGTACCTGCGCTCGGATCTCCCCCTCGACGCGCCGGGGAAGAACGACGGAGGCGGGGCCGCCCGCGATGACGGAGGCTCGGTGTTCCCCTTCGTGCACCTGCGCGGCCCCGTGGCGTTCATCGGCCTCTCGACCGCGTGGCCCCGTCCTCCGCTGGTGGCCTCGGGGCGGCTCGGCGCCGTCCAGCTACGCGCGCTGGAGCGCGTGCTCGCGCACCCGGAGGTGCGGCGGCGAACGCCGATCGTGCTTCAGCACCACCCGTTCCACAACCCGACGAGCCGGGCGAAGACGCTGCTGGAAGGCCTGGGGGACGCCGCGGCGGAGGGGCGGCTGCTCCGGCATGTCAGCCGAGGCCTGTTGCTGCACGGGCACCTGCACCGGCGCATCCACCGCAAGCTGCACACCGAGCGCGGTCACATCGACGCCGTGGGCGCCGCCAGCGCCTCGCTCCTCCACGACAGCGACGAGCGGATGGCCGGGTTCAACGTCTACGAGGTCGACGATGCAGGGGCGATCAAGGGCATCAGCTCCCACCGCTTCGTCCCCGGTCAAGAGACGTTTCGCGAGGTCGCGGTCCCCCAGCGATGAGCGTGCCTGGGGCGCTCTGCCGAGCGCCCCACCGGAGCGGCGCGCAGATCATCCGCCACGCGCAGAAACCCGCCTTGCGGGCGCGCGATGTTCGGGCTCGGAGGTAAGGTGGATCGAGCGCAGCGGAGCGCTGCGCGGGCAGTCCGGTGGGGCGCTGGTCAGGAGGCGAATCAGGCGGTGGCGCGCATCACGTTGACCGCCTGGAGACCTTTGGGACCTTCTTTGATCTCAAATTCAACGGTCTCGTCCTCGAACAGACGGCGGCGACCCTCCCCGTTGATCTGCGAATAGTGAACGAAGACATCGGGGCCAGTCTCCTGCTTGATGAAGCCCCAACCCTTCTCATCGTTGAACCACTTTACCTTGCCAACTGCCATATTTCCTCCACTTCAGAGCTCGTCGCTACCCGAGGCGCGCAGGCTGGGAGTCGGGAGTAGACCGCGGGCTGCGGTCCCTGTTTCCCGATGCGGGCTTGGCTGGTTCCAGCAAACCCCCCTCTGAGGACGAATTAACTTGCGCAGGGCGGCTGCCCAGACGCTGGTTTCTGTGCGTGCGCGGTAACTTCGACGATTCTCCCCGGTCCGAGCGGGCGCCAACGTAAACGGCTCGACGCGCCAAGGTCAAGCGATGATGGCTCGATCCGCGCGCGCGCGAGGCAGTGGCCGGCTCACCGGCAGTCTCGCCTTGCAGCAGATCCGGACGAGAATGCTCCGCCGTACAGCAACTCCTGACAGCGAGCACGCGAGCACCATCGATGACGCGCTCGCTGCGAAGCGCAATTCGCGCGGCCGTCAAGATTTGCGCTCTTATCGAAGAGCCTTGTACGTCGGCCGTGCGTGGCGTCGCCCTCTCCATCGTGGTCTTGCGACGTCACGCAACGGTCATCGCGCTCCGGACGCGCGATGCCGTCGCGCCCGCCCCGATGCCACGGCCGACCGGCGCGCGTCGACCGCGCGCTCGACCGCGCCGCCCCCTCGCGCGCGGTCGACGCGGGCCTCGGCTCCGCCCGCTCGGCGCCCGGCGGCAGGAATCGCAGGCATCTCGTTGACATGTCTGTTCGAGCTTGCTCGTATGGCGTGGCGAGGGCATCGGGTCTCACCTCCGCCCTGGCCCCGCGAGGCGACGAGATGTTCTCGGTGATCATCAGCGAGAAAGGGGGCGCGGAGCGCCGCGAAACCTTCGACCGGACAGAGATCAACGTCGGTCGCGTGCAGGGCAACGACCTGATGCTGCCGAAGGGCAACGTGTCGAAGCGGCACGCCCGGCTCCTGTTCCGCGACGGGCGCTTCATCGTCACCGATCTCAAGAGCACGAACGGCACGTACGTCAACGGCCGGAAGATCGCCCAGGCGACGATCGTCCGCGAGGGCGACAAGATCTACATCGGCGACTTCGTGCTGAGGATCGAGACGGCCGCCGCCGGCACGGCGCCTCCGGACAGCACGGCGCCTCCGGCGCGCGTGCCGGAGGAGATGGGCCCGGGCGATCCGGCGCACCTGGCCGACCGCGCGCCGCCGTCGGCCGAGAAGGGGCTGCACCGGTCGGCGCCGCTGCCGCTGATCAACGAGAAGGGCGAGCCGTCGCGCACCGGACAGGGCGTGATCAGCCACTTCCCGCTCGAGAACGATCCGGACGAGTCCGTCGATGCGGCCGCGCCCGTCCCCGGTCCGCCGCGCATCCCCTCGCCCCGCCCGCCCATGGGGCCCGGATCGCCGGGCGGCGCGTCCGTTCCGCCGCTGCCGGTCCCGCCGGCGACGCCCAACGTACCGGCGGCGCGCGACGCCCGCGGCGTCTACCCCGGCAACCCGACCGCGCAGATGGCGCGCCCGTCGCCGACCGCGACGCCGCTGCCGGGACAGGGCGCCGCGAACACCGTCGCGGTGCCGCCGCAAGGCGCCGCGAACGTCGCCGTCCACCCGAGCGTGGTCCCCATCCCCAGCCGGCGCGCCATCCCGCCCGTCTCGGACCGGGTCGACCGCGGCCAGGGCGACTCGGCGCAGGCGGTGGCGCACCGCAGGGCGCTCGGGCGCCTCATGGATCGACTCGCCGACGCGGTCGACCTCGCGCCGCTCGACGGCGGGGCGCCGCCGGACGCCGCGCTCGCCCAGCGGTTCGAGCGCGCCGTCGCCGAGAGCGCGGAGGCGACGCGCGCGGCGGGCGAGCTCCCGCCCGAGGTCGACGCCGAGGCGCTCCTCGCCGACGCGCAGCGGGAGCTGCTCTCGCTGGGCCCGCTCGATCGCCTGCTCGAGGACGCCGAGGTGAGCGAGATCCAGGTGTTCCGCCACGACCTCGTGATCGCGATGCACGGGCGCCGGCGCGTCATCGCAGAGGTCGGGTTCAGCAGCGAGCGCGCGGTCGAGCGGGTCATCCGCCGGCTGTGCAGGATGGCCGGGCAGCCGCTCGAGGAGGGCGCGCGCTTCGTCGAGCGGATCCTGCCGAAGGGGCGGCGGCTCTTCGCCGTGCTCCCGCCGGCCGCGGCCGCCACGCTGGTGATCCGGAAGCCGCAGCGCCCCGACGTCACGCTGGAAGACCTGGTGCGCAACGGGACGATCTCGCGCGCCATGGCCGGGCTGCTCTCCCAGTGCGTGCTCGGGCGCGGCAACCTCCTCGTCACGGGGACGCGCGACGCGGGGACGAGCTGGCTGCTCGGCGCGCTCGCGGCCGCGGCGCAGCCCGACGACCGGTTCGTCGTGCTCCAGGACGAGGACGAGCTCGTGCTCGACCAGCCCAACACGCTGTCGATCGCGCTCGGCAGCACGGCGGCCGAGCGGACGCGGGCGGTGCAGTCGGCCGCGCGCATCCGGCCGGAGCGGCTCGTCGTGAGCTCGTTCTCGGGCCACGTCGCGGCCGAGCTCGTGGACGCCATCGGCTGCGGCATGGACGGCGTGCTCGCCGCGGCGCGCGCTCCGACGCTGCGGCAGGCGGTGACGCGCCTCCCCGCCGACATCGCCGCGACCCGCCCCGGGATCGCGCCGGAGACGGCGCGCGAGTGGCTGGCGTCGTCGTTCGACCTCGCGATCGAGATCGCGCTGCTCCGCGACGGCCGCCACCGGGTGCTCCGCATCGCGGAGCTCGCCATCGAGAACGGGCAGATCGCGATTCGCGACGTCTTCACGTTCGTGGTCGAGCGGACGGCCGCGGGTGGCGCGCTCGAGGGGACGTTCCACCCTTCCGGGCTGGTGCCGGACATCGTGGAAGATCTTCAGTCGCGCGGGGTCACCGTCGACACGTCGACCTCGTTCCGGAGGAACCGCTAGATCGTCTTGACGGGCGCACGCTTGAAACGGAGGTTATGCTGTTGAGCAGCCATGGCCATCCGCACCATCCTCCACTATCCCGATCCGCGCCTGCGACAGAAGGCGCAGCCGGTCGGGGACGTCACCCCCGAGATCGTGAAGCTTATCGACGACATGGCCGAGACCATGTACGCCGCGCCCGGCGTCGGCCTGGCGGCCACGCAGATCGGGGAGCCACACCGCATCTTCCTCGTTGACGTCGCCGCCGACAACGAGCCGAGCAACCTCCTCGTGTTCATCAACCCGGAGATCGTGCGCCAGGAGGGGCAGCAGACCGGCCCCGAAGGGTGCCTGTCGTTCCCCGGCATCAGCGAGGACATCAAGCGCGCCGAGCGCGTCCGCGTCCGCGCCCGCGGGCGAGACGGGGCGACGTTCGAGATCGCGGCCGACGGCCTGCTCGCCGTCGCCATCCAGCACGAGCTCGATCACCTCGACGGCGTGCTGATGATCGACCGGATGGGCACGCTCAAGAAGCGCATCGTCCAGCGGAAGATGCAGAAGCGCGGCGCCGAAGCGGCGAGCTGAGCCGCGCGGGCGTTCCGAGCCGCTCCGCGCGGGGCGGGCCGAGCCGCTTCGCGCGGGGCGGGCCGGTCAGCTCCGCGGGGCGAGCCGGTCAGCTCCGCGGGGCGGGCCGGTCAGCTCCGCGCGGGGAAAGCGAGCGGGCCGCTGACGTACGCGTCGCGGCCGCAGAGCTCCCAGCGCGGATCGACGATCCGGGGCGCGTCGCCCGGCGTGTCCGGGCCGGCCCAGTCGACCGCGCCCGGCCGACCGCGCGGGCCGAGCAGGATCGGGGCGACGAAGGCGTGCAGCTCGTCCGGCAGGCGCGACGCGAGCAGGCTGCCGGCGAGCTCGGCGCCGCCCTCCACGAGGATGGAGACGATCCCCTGCGAGGCGCAGAGGCGCATCGCGGCGGTCACGTCGACCCGGCCCTCGGCGGAGGTCGGCGCGCGCAGGACGACGCAGCCGGCGTCGACGAGCACCTGCTCGGCCGCCTCGGGCGCGTCGGCGCCCGTGAGCACCCAGGTCGGCACCTCCCGCGCCGTCTGCGCCAGCCGCGTGTGGAGCGGCAGCCGGAGCCGCGTGTCGAAGACGAGCCGGATGGGGCTCTTCCCCCCCGGCGCGAGCCCCGGCTCGCGCAGCGTGAGCCGGGGGTCGTCGGCGAGCGCGGTCCCGATGCCGATCGCCACCGCGTCGTGCCGCGAGCGCAGCTCCTGCACCTTCGCGCGCGCCTCGGGGCCGGTGACCCACTTCGACGCCCCGGTGCGGGTCGCGATACGGCCGTCGAGCGACAGGGCGAGCTTGAGCGCGATGTGGGGGATCCCCGTCGTGATGAACTTGGTCCAGGGCGCGATCAGCGCGCGGGCCTCGGCGCCGGCGACGCCGATCTCGACGGCGAGCCCGGCGTCGCTGAGCCGCTGCGCCCCGCCGCCGACCACCGCCGGGTTCGGGTCGGGCGCGCCGACGACGACCCGCTTGATGCCGGCGCTCAGCACCGCGTCCACGCACGGCGGCGTGCGCCCTTCGTGGTTGCAGGGCTCGAGCGTCACGTAGAGCGTCCCGCCGCGCGCCGCGTCTCCGGCGGTCGCCAGGGCCAGCCCCTCCGCGTGCTCCTCGCCGGCGCGCGCGTGGTGCGCGACGGCGACGACCTCCCCCGCCGTGTTCACCACCACCGCGCCGACCGGGGGATTCGGCGACGGCATCGCCTTGTGCGCCTCCTCGATGGCGAGGCGCATCATCGCGGCGTCGAAGTCGGGATCGGGGCTGGGGAGCTTCGCTGGCATCGAAGTGCCGGATCTACTAGGGCGCCTTGGCCTTCACAAGCTTGCCAAGCTCGACCATGAACTGGTCGATGTCTCGAAAGGAGCGATAGACGCTTGCGAACCGGACATAGGCGACCTCATCCAGGGTGCGCAGGTGGTTCATCACGCGCTCGCCGAGCTCGGTCGACGAGATCTCCCGCCGCTCGGACTCCTGCGCCTCGCGCTCGATCGCGTCGGCGATCGTCTCGATCTGGTCGGTGGAAACGGGCCGCTTGTTGCAGGCGATCCGGAGCCCACGCACGAGCTTCTGGCGATCGAACGGCTCGCGCCGGCCGTCCTTCTTGACGACGGTCGGCAGGATGTCCTCGACGCGCTCGTACGTCGTGAACCTCCGCTCGCACGAGGCGCACTCGCGCCGCCTGCGGATCACCTCGCCCGCGCCGCCGGCGCGGGAGTCGATGACCCGGTCCTCGAGGTGGCCGCAAAATGGGCACTTCATCGAGCCATCCAGCGCGGCGCGCGGTCAGCCTTCGAACTGGGAGAGCACGAGCGAGACGTTCGTCCCGCCGAAGCCGAAGGAGTTCGACATCACGTGCTTCAGGCGGCGCTCGCGCGAGGTGAACGGCACGTAGTCCAGCGTGCACTCGGGATCGGGATCGTCCAGGTTGAGCGTCGGCGGCACCTTGCCGTCGCGCAGCGCGAGCGCGCAGACCGCCGCCTCGACCCCGCCGGCGCCGCCGAGCAGGTGGCCCATCGCCGACTTGGTGGAGCTCACCCAGAGGCGCTTCGACGCCGCGTGGTCGCCGAAGGTCTTGAGGATCGCCCGGGTCTCCTCGATGTCGCCCTGCGGCGTCGAGGTGCCGTGCGCGTTGATGTAGTCGATCGCGTCCGGCGCGAGCCGCGCGTCATCGAGCGCCATCTTCATCGCGCGCTGCGCCCCGGCGCCGTCAGGCGCCGGCTTCGTGATGTGGTACGCGTCGCACGAGGCGCCGTACCCGACGACCTCCGCGTAGATCTTCGCGCCGCGCTTCTTCGCGTGCGAGAGCGACTCGAGCAGCAGCGACCCGGCTCCCTCGGCGCAGACGAAGCCGTCGCGCCCCTTGTCCCAGGGACGGCTCGCCCGCTGCGGCTCCTCGTTGCGCCGCGAGAGGGCGAACATCGCGCAGAAGCCGCCGATGCCGAGGCCGGTGATCGTCGCCTCCGCGCCGCCCGTGAGCATGATGTGGGAGCGGCCCCGGCGGATCCACTCGAACGCCTCGCCGAGCGAGTGCGCGCTCGACGAGCACGCGCTCGTGTTGCAGTAGCTCGCGCCGCGCAGGTTGAGCGCCATCGCCACCTGCCCGGCGGCGAGGTTGGCGATGACCGTCGGGATGAAGTAGGGGCTGACCTTCTGGGGGCCCTTCTCGTTCAGGGTGATCGAGTGCTGGTACAGGTACTCGAGGCCACCCAGGCCTACGCCGATGAACGTGCCGCACTGATCGCGGTCCTCTTCGGTGAGCTCGATCCCCGCGTCCTGCATGCACATCTGCGAGGCGGCGATGGAGAGCTGGGCGAAGCGCCCCATCTCCTTCACCTTCTTCTTGGGGATGTACTCCTCCGGGACGAAGCCCTTCACCTCGCCGGCGAAGCGGGTCGGAAAGGTGCTCGCGTCGAAGAGCGTGATGGGTCCGATACCGGACTGACCAGCCAGCAAAGATTGCCAGGTGGCCTGCGTCCCGATGCCGTTGGGCGTGACGAGCCCGATGCCGGTGATGACAACGCGTTCCATGGCTTTTTTTGCCCTAGCGCCACCACGGAGGTGCGAACACGTGCTTCGACGAAGAGGCAGGCTCTTCGCTGGCCCACGTGGCCGTCAACCCTCCATGGTGACGCCGCGTCCGGTAGGGCGGTGAGGACGCTACTTCTTGGTGTGCCCTTCGATGTAGTTGATCGCATCCTGGACAGTCCGGATCTTCTCCGTGTCCTCGTCCGGAATGTCGATCTCGAACGCCTCCTCGAACGCCAGGACAAGCTCCACCAGGCCCAGCGAATCGGCGCCCAGATCGTCGATGAACGACGCTTCAGGCTTGATGTGAGACTCCTCGACGTCGAGCTGCTCCTTGATGATCCGCTTTACTTCGGCCGTGATGTCGCGACCTTCAGCCATGGTATTCCTCCCGGGAAAACGGACCCCCTAGTAGCCCATCGCCCTCAGCGTTGCATCATCGAATTACCTGCGGCCGCTTTTTTCGTGTGCGCCTCGTTTGCCGCTTGCTTCCGAGCGAGACGCGCGCCTTCCGAGGTGCGCGGGCGGTCGCGCTCAGACGTACATTCCGCCGTTGACGCGGAGCGTCTCGCCCGTCACGTAGCTCGCCTCGTCGGAGCACAGGAATGCGATCGCCGCGGCCACCTCCTCGGCTCGCCCCGTACGCCCGAGCGGCACCATCTTGGTCAGGCCCTCTTTCATCTCGGCGCTGATCGTCGTCGTCATGTCGGTGTCGATGTAGCCGGGCGCCACGGCGTTGACGGTGATGCCGCGCCCCGCGTACTCGCGGGCGAGCGACTTCGTCACGCCGAGCAGGGCCGCCTTGGTCGCGGCATACGCCGTCTGGCCCACGTTGCCCATCTCCGCCACGACGCTGGAGAGGAAGACGATACGGCCCGTGCGCGCGCGCATCATGACCTTGGTCGCGGCGCGGGCGCACGCGATCGCGCCCTTCACGTTCACGGCGAAGAGGCGGTCGAGGTCCTCCTCCTTGATCCGCAGGAGCAGGCCGTCGATGGCGATCCCTGCGTTCGCGACGAGGATGTCCAGCCGGCCGAGCCGCTTCGCCGCCTCGGCGATGGTGGCCTCGGTCGCCTGCAGGTTCGCGACGTCGAAGCCGATCGCCTCGGCCTTGCCGCCTCGCGCGGTGATCGCCTCGACGACCGCGCGCGCCTCGGCCTCGCCGCGCACGTAGTTGACGAGCACGTGCGCGCCCTGCGCCGCCAGCGCCTCGGACGCAGCCCGCCCAATTCCCCGCGATCCGCCCGTGACGATCGCAACTTTGCCCGTAAGGTCGAACATCGATGCCTATGCCTCCGAAAGGAACGCGCTCACGCGCTCAATCCCCGCCATGTCGCTCACGCTGAGCACCTTGATCTGCTTCGTGATCCGCTTGACAAGCCCGGCGAGCACCTTGCCAGGGCCGATCTCGAGGGCGTGCGTGACGCCGTCCTCCGCCATGCGCTCGATCGTCCGCATCCACTGCACCGTCCCGTCGACCTGGCGCAGGAGGAGAGAGCGCACCCGCTCCGGATCGGAGTTCGGCGTGGCGTCGACGTTCGCGATGACCGGGAAGGCGAGCGGACTGAGCTGCGTGCGGTCGAGCTCGGGGCGCAGGCGCTCGGCCGCGGGCCGCATCAGCGCGCAGTGGAAGGGGGCGCTCACCTTGAGCGGGATAGACTTGCCGCCGCGGGCCACGGCGAGCTCGCCCGCCCGCGCCACCGCGCCGCTGTGGCCGGCGATCACGATCTGCCCCGGCCCGTTGTAGTTCGCCGGCGCGACCACCTGGCCCTGCGCCGCCTCCGCGCAGAGGGCGAGCACCACGTCCTGTTCGAGCCCGATGAGCGCCGCCATGGCCCCCTCGCCCGCCGGCACGGCCTCCTGCATCGCGCTGCCGCGGATCCGGCAGAGCCGCACCGCCTCCTCGATCTCGAGCGCGCCGGCGGCGACCAGCGCGCTGTACTCGCCGAGCGAGTGGCCGGCCGCGTAGAGCGGCGGCTCGAGGTTGGGCAGGTGCTCGATGAGCGCCGCGGCCACGGCGCAGCTCGTGGCGACGATGGCGGGCTGGGTGTTGCTCGTCTTCGTCAGCTCCTCGATCGGCCCCTCGAAGCAGAGCCGCGAGATCGGCTCGCCGAGCGCGGCGTCAGCCCGCGCGAACGCGCCGCGCGCCGCCGCCGAAACCTCGGCGAGGGCCTTGCCCATCCCCACCTCTTGCGCCCCTTGCCCTGGAAATAGCCAAGCGATTTTCACGTTTGTCCTCACGTCCAAGCAGAGGAGGCGGACGACGTCCGTCCCCGAGCCACGTCACGAGGCCGGCGCCCGCCGAGCCTCGCTCATGCAGGAGCGCCGGGCGAGCTCAGCCGCCGCGACGCGCAGATCTCGACCCCAACGCCGGCGCGCCCGCATGGCCCGCTCACATCCGGACGACGGATGCGCCCCAGGAGATGCCGGCGCCGAGCGCGCAGAACAGGACGTTGTGACCCGGCTTGATGCGCCCGTCGCGCACCGCCTCGTCGAGGGCGATGGGGATGGAGGCGCTCGAGGTGTTGCCGTACTCCTCGATGTTGAGCACGAACCGCTCGAGGGGGAGGCTCAGCCGCGCGGCGACCTGGCTGATGATCCGCAGGTTCGCCTGGTGGGCGACGACCCAGTCGAGCTCGGAGGCCGCCATGCCCGCCGTCTCGAGCGCGATCAACGACGCGCTGGAGAGGTTCTTCACGGCGACCTTGAAGATGTCCTGCCCCACCATGTGGACCTTGTTGCGGTTCTGCTCGATGCCCTCGGCGGTGAGCGGCTCGGCCGTGCCGCCGCCCGGGATGACCAGCGAGTTCGCGAGCGCGCCGTCGCTGAAGATCCGCGTCGAGACGATGCCCCGGCCGTCGTCGGACGCAGGCCCGAGCACGACCGCGCCAGCGCCGTCGCCGAACAGGACGCACGTCGTGCGATCCTTCCAGTTCAGGATGCGCGAGAGCAGCTCGACGCCGATCACGAGGACGTTCCGGGCCACGCCGTTCGAGATGAACTGATCGGCGATCGTGAGCCCGTAGACGAAGCCCGCGCAGGCCGCCGAGATGTCGAACGCGGGGATCTCCTCGGCGCCGAGCTTCTGCTGCACGTAGACCGCGCAGGCGGGCATCGGGTGATCGCCGCTGATCGTCCCGACGATGATCATGTCGAGGTCAGCCGCGGTGAGGCCCGCCGCCGCCAGGGCCGAGCGGCCGGCGGCGGAAGCCATGTCGCTCGTGACCTCGCCGTCGGCGGCGACGTGGCGCCGGCGGATCCCCGTCCGCTCGCTGATCCAGCTGTCGGAGGTGTCGACGATCTTCTCGAGATCGGTGTTGTGAAGGACCCGGGCGGGCGCGTAGCTGCCCGTCCCGAGGATGCGGCTCCTCGGCCGCGCGGCGCTCATGCGACGGGCCCTCGCGCGTCGGCGTTCGCGCGCGCCCTCGCCGCGCCCAGGTGCGCGGGCGCAGCGTTCTCGCGCGCCGGCGTCCGCGCACCCGCCCCGGTCATGTGGCCGCGGTCGCCTTGGTCGCCTTCGCCTTGCGCCCGTTGTAGTGCCCGCAGGCGCCGCAGGCGCGGTGCGGGAGCCGGGCTTCCCCGCAGTTCTCGCAAGAGACGAGCTGGACGGGGGTCACCTTGTCGTGGTTGGCGCGCCGCATGTCGCGCTTGCTGGGGGTGGTTTTCCTCTTGGGGACGGCCACGGAGCTACTCCTTCTTGGTCTTCTTCTTCGATGTCCCGGCGCTGGCCGGGGAGGTCGAGGCAGGTTGCGCGCGCTTGTCAGAGGCGCTGGGCTTCTGTCCGAGCTTGTCTCGGAGCGCGCTGAGCGGCGCGAGCCGCGGGTCGAGGCCCGGAGCGGCCCCGTCCTCCTCCCCCGCTCCCGCGACGAGGGTCGAGGAGCCGCCTTCGCGGTCCTCTCGGGACGCGGCAGGACCGATACCCGGGCAAGCTTCCGAGCACAAGGGGAAGTTCGGCATCTCGAGGAGAATGGCCTCCCGGATGAAGGGATCGAGCACCACCGTCTCGCCGTCGTACGTGTCGACGTCGGCCTCCTCGGCCGTGAACTCGTACTCCGGCTCCTTGGACTTGGCCTCGGCCTTCGCCGACCCGTTGCGGCCCGCCGCGTCGTCGCGGCGGTGCCGGTGCCCCGGCCCGTGGCTCTCGGCCTTGGGGGCCGGGCGTAGCAGGAGAGAGAGCTCGGCGTCGATGTCGAGCGGGGCCGGAGAGAGGCACCGAGCGCAGGGCGTGGTGACGGGCACCTTGACGCGGCCGCGCAC
The DNA here is from genome assembly GCF_051524405.1 of Sorangium sp. So ce119. Taxonomy (NCBI): domain Bacteria; kingdom Pseudomonadati; phylum Myxococcota; order Polyangiales; family Polyangiaceae; genus Sorangium; species Sorangium sp. So ce119. The sequence goes on from NZ_CP150310.1 coordinate 4,274,037, forward strand.
GACGATCTCGTTCCCCGTCCGGGAGAGGCGAGCAGAAAGATGGCCTGGCGCGCGCCCGCTGACGTCGGCGTCGGCGAGCTCTGCGTTCAACCAGTCGGTCGGCAGCGGCACGTCCAGCGAGATGCCGGAAATGTCGATGTCATTGGCGGAGACGGCGATCTGGGACATGGGTTCCGGGCCAGTGAAAGCGGAGCGTTTAGCGCGGGGTGCGTTGGCTCGCAAGACCGAGCGACGACCGCCTCGGCTGCTTTTGCTCTCTCCCTCTCTTCCTCGCTCGGCGCCGCCGTCCGTTCGGGGCCGCGTGGTAGCGTCGCCGGTGCATGGACCGTAGCGCCAGGCCCGAGGCCCCTGCCGCGGGCGCCGCCGAACAGCGAACGGAGCCGTCGGGGGAAGCGCGGCGAGCGGGCCGGCGCGGGGCGATCGCGCTCGCGATCTACGCGCTCGCGACGCTCGTGTACGCGGTCAGCTCCTCCCGCGAGATCTTCGCCGCCCACACGCCCTACAACCACTACGCCCTGCTCGCCGAGGCGTGGCTGCGCGGCCGCCTCGACCTCGGCGGGCCGCCGCCGGCCTACGCGGGAGGCAACGACTTCGCCGTGCTCGGCGACCGCTACTACGTCAGCTTCCCCCCCTTCCCCGCGGTCCTCATCGCGCCGCTCGTCCAGCTCGCCGGCAGCGCCGAGCGCGTACGCGACGGGCAGTTCTTCCTGGCGTTCGCCGGCGTCGGCCCGGCCGTCCTCTTCCTCGCCCTGGAGAAGCTCTCGGCGTCGCGGCGCAGCCGCCGCACGCAGGCCGAGAACATCGCGCTCGCGCTGCTCTTCGCGCTCGGGAGCGTCTACTGGTTCAGCGCCGTGCAAGGGACGGTGTGGTTCGCGGCGCACGTGGTCGGCGTCGCGCTCGCTTGCGTCTACCTCTACTGCGCGCTCGACGCGGCCCACCCGCTCGCCGCGGGCCTCGCCCTCGGCCTCGGGTTCGCGACGCGCACGCCGCTCGGCTTCGCCGCGCCGCTGTTCCTCTACGAGGCGCTCCGCGCAGGCCGCTCCGATCCGCGCGCCGTCCTGCGCCGGCTCGCGCTGTTCGCCGCGCCGGCCGCGCTCGTGCTCTCGGCCCTGCTCTGGCACAACCACGCGCGGTTCGGCGACGCGACCGAGTTCGGGCACCGCTACCTCCACATCGCCTGGCGCGCCCGGATCGAGAAGTGGGGGCTCTTCTCGTACCACTACCTGCCGCGCAACCTCGCGGTGGTGCTCACCAGCTTGCCGTACTCCCACGCGCAGGGCGCGCCGTTCCAGATCAACGCGCACGGGCTGGCGCTCTGGGTGACCACGCCCCTCTACGCGTGGGCGATCTGGCCCCGGCGCACGCCGCCCGTGTTCTGGGCGCTCGCCGCCACGGCGGCCGCGGTCGCGCTGCCGAGCCTCTTCTACCAGAACAGCGGCTGGATCCAGTTCGGCTACCGCTTCTCCAACGACTTCGCCCCGTTCCTCTTCGCCATGGTCGCCGTGGGGGGCCGCCGGTTCGGCGTGCCGTTCTATGCCCTCGGCGCGGCCGCGATCGCGGTGAACGGGTTCGGCGCGCTCACCTTCCAGCGCGCGGGGTTCGAGCGGTTCTATTTCCTCGAGCGCACCCAGCGCGTCCTCCACCAGCCCGACTGAGCGCGCTGGCACCGCCGCTCGCCTGCCGCAGCGGCGCGGCGCCGCTCGCTTGCCGCAGCGGCGCGCGGCGCGGCCAGATGCCCGCGCTCTGCCGCGGGCGGACGGCCGATCCGGCGGACGGCGCACACGGCCCTTGGGTGCACGGGGCCCGCTGTGGTAGCCCTCGCCGCGCCATGGAAGCTCTGCTCGACCCGGCCGCCATCGGGCGCGGCCTGCGGCGCGTCGCTCTCCAGATCGCCGAGCGCGGCCGCGGCGTGGAGGATCTGGCGCTGATCGGCATTCGACGGGGGGGCGAGCCGCTGGCCAGGCGGCTGGCCGCCCTGCTCCTCGAGATCGAGGGGCACGCGCCGCCGGTCGGCGCCGTCGACATCACGCTGTACCGCGACGACGCCGCGACCGCCCTGCCGAACCCGCGCATCGGCCCAAGCCACATCTCCTTCCCCGTCGACGGCCGGCGCATCGTGCTGATCGACGACGTGATCTACACCGGCCGCACCATCCGCGCGGCGGTCGACGCGGTGCTCGACTACGGGCGACCCCAGCGGATCGAGCTCGTCGCGCTGGTCGATCGCGGCGGCCGGGAGCTGCCGATCCACCCGGATTACGTCGTCCGCGCGGTCGAGCTCGCCCCCGGGCAGCGCGTCGACGTGGTGGAGCGCGCGGGCGAGCTCTGGGCTCTCGTCACCGCCGCCGACGCGAAGCTCTCCGAGCCCCCCTCTCCCCCGGAAGGGACGTGAGCGAGCGCATGAGGAGGATCTACCCGCACCGACACCTGCTCGGCATCGAGGGGCTCTCTCAACCCGAGATCGTGTCGCTCCTGGACGCGGCCGAGTCGCTCTTCGACGTCTCCCGGCGCAGCGTGCGCAAGGTGCCCACGCTCCGCGGCAAGACCGTCGTGAACCTGTTCTACGAGCCCTCGACGCGCACGCGGACGTCGTTCGAGCTCGCCGGCAAGCGGCTCAGCGCCGACGTCATCAACATCAGCGTCTCCACCTCGAGCGCCGTCAAGGGAGAGTCGCTGCTCGACACGGTGCAGAACCTCCAGGCGATGCAGCCGGACGTGCTGGTCATCCGGCACAGCGCGTCGGGCGCGCCGCACCACGTCGCCGCGCGCACGCGCGCCGCGGTGGTCAACGCGGGCGACGGCACGCACGAGCACCCGACCCAGGCGCTGCTCGACGCGTTCACGATCCGGCGCGCCAAGGGCCGGCTCGAGGGGCTGGAGGTCGCGATCTGCGGCGACATAGTCCACAGCCGCGTGGCCCGCTCGAACGCGCACCTGCTCACCACGATGGGCGCCCGGGTCCGCTTCGCCGGCCCGCGCACGCTCCTGCCGGTCGCGGGCGAGTCGCTCGGCGCGACCCTCTACGACCGGATCGAGCCGGCCCTCGAGGGGGCCGACGTGGTGATGATGCTGCGGGTCCAGCGCGAGCGCCTGAGCGGCAGCTTCCTCCCCAGCATGCGCGAGTACAGCCGCACCTTCGGGCTCAACCCGGCCCGGCTCGCGCTCGCCAAGCCGGACGCGATCGTGATGCACCCGGGGCCGATGAACCGCGGCGTGGAGATCGATCCGCGCGTGGCCGACGGCAAGCAGAGCGTGATCCTCGACCAGGTCGAGGCCGGCGTCGCGGTCCGCATGGCCGTGCTCTGGGTCCTGGCCGCGGAGTCCAACGAGTTCTCCGCGACCGGCGAGCCGCGGCCCTCCATCTGACGCCGCGGCCGCGCCGGCGCGCTGTCCCGGACGCGCCCCTGCAGCGGAACAACCCCACAGCGAGAACCCCACAGCGGCGCAGCGCACCCCGGACAGCGCGGGCGGACCACCTCGCTCCGGCCCTCCCGCTCGAGGAGCCAGGCGCTGTTTCCGCGAGCTACCTGGCCTCGCGGCGGCCCGCAGCGAACGGGGTTCCCTGCCGCGCTCCGTTTTAATAGTCTGGTCCATCTTTTTGAAAGGGTGGATGCCAACCATGTTTTCGCGAGACGTCCTCAGGATCGATGCCCCGGCGATAGCGCAAGAGATCGAGAAGGCCATCCGGGACCAGGTGTTCGGCACGCTGCGGAAGCGCGGGGCCGTGGTCGGGATCTCGGGCGGGATCGACAGCTCCGTCGTCTCGACGCTGTGCGTCCGCGCGCTCGGCAAGGACAAGGTGCTCGGCATCTTCATGCCCGAGCGCGACACCTCGGACGACGCGCTCCGGCTCGGCAAGATGCTCGCCGAGCAGCTCGGCATCGAGGCGGTCATCGAGAACATCAAGCCAGCGCTGAGCGGCCTCCGCTGCTACGAGCGGCAGGACGAGGCGATCCGGATGGTCTACCCGGACTACAACGAGAGCTGGAAGTTCAAGATCACGCTGCCGTCGATCCTCGAGAGCGACAGGCTCAACGTCTCGCAGCTCACGGCGCAGCCGCCCGGCGAGGAGCCGCGCGTGAAGCGGATGCCCCTGAACGCCTACCTGCAGCTCGTCGCCGCGACGAACTTCAAGCAGCGCATCCGCAAGATGATGGAGTACTACCACGGCGACAGGCTCAACTACGCGGTCGCCGGCACGCCGAACCTGCTCGAGTACGATCAGGGCTTCTTCGTGAAGCAGGGCGACGGCGCCGCGGATTTCAAGCCGATCGCGCACCTGTACAAGAGCCAGGTCTACGCGCTCGCCGAGTACATCGGCGTCCCCGCCGACATCCGCGGGCGCGCGCCGACGACCGACACGTTCTCGATGCCGCAGGGGCAGGACGAGTTCTACTTCGCGCTCCCCTACGACAAGATGGACCTCTGCCTCTACGCCTACAACAACAAGGTGTCGGCCGCGGAGGCGGCGCCCGCCGTCGGCATCACGCCGGAGCAGGTGGAGCGCGTGTTCAAGGACATCGAGGCAAAGCGCCGCGTGGCGCAGTACCTCCACGCCCAGCCGCTGCTCGTCCGCGACCAGGGCCACGCCTGACGAGCTCGGGCCCGCGACGAGATCGCGAGTCGCGATCTCCCCTGCGGCGGCGCGCGTGGTGATGTCGCGCGACACCGCTGCCCGACATCACCGCGCGATGCTGCCGCGGCTGCGAGCGCGCCGCGCGCCGTTCCGCGGCGCTCCGAGCACCGCCGCGCGCTCCACCGAGCACTCTCGACAGGAAAGCCGGGAGGGTGATAGACGTAAAAACCAACTCCATGAGCACTTCCAGCATCGAATCGACGATTCGCAACTTCCTGGTCACCTCGTTCGGCTACCGGGGCGCCACCGCCGATCTCGGGGCCGAGGTCCCTTTGCTCGATCAGGGAATCCTGGATTCGACGGCCGTCCTCGAGATCGTCCAGTTCCTCGAGCAGGACCTCGGCATCCAGGTCGCCGACGAGGAGATGGTGCCGGAGAATTTCGGCTCGATCGCCCGGCTCGTGACCTACGTGAACAGCAAGAAGAGCAGCAACTAGCCCGAACACCCCGGGGGGCGCATGAGCACGCAGCACACCGCTCGCCGCGATCCGCGCTCGGATCGCTTCCTCATCGACTCGGCGCTGCGAACGTTCGCCACCTCGCGCCCCGACCACGTCGCGCTGGTCTCGGAAGGGCGGCGGATCACGTACCGCGAGCTCGACGCGCTCGCCGACCGCTGCGCCGCCCTCTTCCGTGAGGCGAGCGTGCACCGCGGCGACCGCGTCATGATCGCGCTCGACAACGGCGTGGACGCGGTCGTCGCCTACTACGGCGCGCTGCGGGCCGACGGGGTGCCGTCGCTGCTCGGCACCGCCATGCGGCCGCGGCGCTTCGGCCAGGTGATGGAGCTCGCCGAGCCCCGCGTGCTGGTGGCGGCGCGCGGCATGCGCGACACGCTCGCCGCCGTGGCCGAGCTCCCGCCCGGCGCGAGGCCGGCGGCGACGTTCCTGAGCGGCGCCGCGCCCCCGGCGGCGGCGGCCGGCGCCCCGCCCGACGGCCGCGACTTCCAGGAGGCGCTGGCCGGCGCGCCGGGAGAGGCCCCGGAGCGCCGCGCGATCGAGCTCGATCTCGCGACCATCTGCTGGACGAGCGGCAGCACGGGCGAGTCGAAGGGCGTCATGCTGACGCACCAGAACCTCCGCAACAGCACCGCGGCGATCGGCGCGTACCTCGAGCACACGGCGGACGACGTGATCCTCTGCGTGCTGCCGCTGTCGCACACCTACGGGCTCTTCCAGCTCCTCGTGACCCACGCCTCTGGCGGGACCGTCGTGCTGGAGAAGGGCTTCTCCATGCCGTGGCCCATCGTCCAGAAGATGGCCGAGGAGCGCGCCACCGGCTTCGCGGGCGTGCCGACGATCTTCGCCTCGATGCTCTCGCTCAAGAACTTCGCGAAGGCCGATCTCTCCGCGCTCCGGTACATGACCAACGCCGCGTACGGGCTCCCGGCGCCGCAGCTCCTGCGCCTCCGCGAGCTCCTGCCCAACGTCGCCTTCTTCGCGATGTATGGCCAGACCGAGTGCACGCGCGTCTGCTACCTGCCGCCATCCCTCGCGCTCGAGCGGCCGGCGTCCGTGGGCATCGCCATGCCGAACGAGGAGCTCTGGATCGAACGCGAAGACGGCACGCGGGCCGAGCCGGGCGAGGTGGGCGAGCTCGTCGTCCGAGGGCCGAACGTGATGCGCGGCTACTGGAAAAATCCAGATGCAACCGCGCGCGCGCTCCGGCCGGGGCCCTTCCCGGGCGAGGTGGTGCTGCACACCGGGGACCTCTTCAAGATGGATGAGGACCGGTACCTCTACTTCGTCGCGCGCAAGGACGACATCATCAAGACCCGCGGCGAGAAGGTGAGCCCGCTCGAGGTCGAGTCCGTGATCTGCAAGGTCCCCGGCGTCGTCGAGGCGGCGGTGGTCGGCGTGCCGGACCAGGTGCTCGGGGTCGCGGTGAAGGCCGCGGTCGTGAGGGCCGCCGACGCCGCGGTGACCGCGGACGACGTCCGCAAGAAGGTGCGGTCCGAGCTCGACGAGGTCGCCGTGCCCAAGTTCGTCGAGTTCATGGACGCGCTCCCCAAGACGGCGAGCGGCAAAGTCAAGAAGAGCGAGCTCATCTGATATGTGCGGTATCGCCGGCCTGATCAACCTACGCACCGACGCGCCGAACCCCGACCGCGATCTGGCCCTCCGGATGGCCAGGGCGCTCCGTCACCGAGGCCCTGACGGCTTCGGCATCTACCGCGATCGCCACGTCGCGCTGGCCCACGCCCGCCTGTCGATCATCGACCTCGACGGCGGCTGGCAGCCGATGGCCAACGCCGAGGAGACGCTCTGGGTCTGCTTCAACGGCGAGATCTTCAACTACATCGAGCTGCGCGAGGAGCTCACGGCGAAGGGCCACCACTTCCGGACGAAGAGCGACACCGAGGCGCTGATCCACGCCTACGCCGAGTACGGCGAGTCCATGGTCGACCGGCTGAACGGCCAGTGGGCGTTCGTCCTCTGGGACGTCAAGCGGCGGCGCGCGTTCTTCTCGCGCGACCGCGTCGGCATCAACCCGCTCTTCTGGACGGTCCACCGCGGCGTCCTCCGGTTCGCCAGCGAGGTGAAGTCGCTCTTCCAGGACCCCACCATCCCCCGCGCGATCTCGCGCGACGGGCTCGACGAGGCGCTGACCTTCTGGGCGCCGGTCGCCCCGCTCACGCCGTACGAGGCCGTCCAGCAGATCCCGCCGGGCGCGGTGGCGACGCTCGATCTCGATCGCGACGTGGCGCCGCGCGTCTCGGTGCGCTTCCGCCCCGAGTTCCCCGTGGGGCGCGCGCCGGTCGCGGACGAGGCGCCGCTCGTCTCCAGCGTGCGCGAGGCGGTCCGCGGCGGCTCGACGATCCGCCTGCGCGCCGACGTCCCCGTCGGCAGCTACCTGAGCGGCGGGCTCGACTCCACCATCGTGGCGGCGCTGATCGCCTCGAACCGCGACGTGCCGCTGCGCACGTTCTCGGTCGAGTTCGCCGAGCGCGAGTTCGACGAGGCCGAGTACCAGCGCGCCGCCGTCGCGCACCTCGGCACGTCCCACGCCTCGATCCAGTGCCGCGACGCCGACATCGCGGGCGTCTTCCCCGATGTCGTCTACCACGCGGAGGCCCCGCTGCTGCGCACCGCCCCGGCGCCGCTCTACATCCTGGCGCGCCTCGTGCGGCAGAGCGGCTACCGCGTGGTGCTGACCGGCGAGGGCGCCGACGAGTTCTTCGCCGGCTACGACATCTTCCGCGAGGACCGGGTCCGCCGCTTCTGGGCGCGCCACCCGGACAGCAAGCTCCGGCCCCAGCTCCTGCTCCGGCTCTACCCCTACCTCCAGCGGTCGCCGGTCGCGCAGGTCGAGATGGCCAAGGCCTTCTTCGGGCGGAACCTCGCGCAGACGGACGACCCGTTCTACTCCCACCGCCCGCGGTGGGACGCGACCAGCCGCATCAAGCTGATGCTCGATCCCGCGATGCGCGAGGGCGTCGGCGAGACCGCGGCGGCCGATCGCCTGAAGGAGCAGCTCCCCGGCGACTTCATGCGCTGGACACCGCTCGCGCGCGCGCAGTACCTGGAGATCACGACGCTGCTCTCCGGATACCTGCTCTCGTCGCAGGGCGAGCGCATGATGATGGCGAACTCGGTCGAGGGGCGCTTCCCGTTCCTCGACCCCGGCGTGATGGACGTGGCGGACGCGCTGCCGGACGCGCTGAAGCTGCGCACGCTCGACGAGAAGCACGTGCTGAAGCGCGCGATGGGCGACCTCCTGCCGCCGGGCGTGCTCGAGCGGAAGAAGCAGCCGTACCGTGCCCCCGTGGTGCAGCCGTTCTTCGGGAGCGGGACGCCGGACTACGTGGAGGCGTGCCTGTCGCCGGACGCCATCAAGGAGGCGGGCATCTGGCAGGCGCAGCCCGTCGCGTCGCTCGTCGCGAAGTGCCGCAGGACGGGCGGCAAATCGATGAGCAACACCGACGACATGGCGTTCTGCGCGATCCTCTCCACGCAGCTCATGGCGCGCGACATCATCCAGGGGGCGCGCGTCGTCTCGGCCGCCGACGACACGTCGGGCCGGCTGGGCGTCGACGTCGACCGGCTGCGCGACGCCGCGGGCTGAGCGCGCGCTCGACCGCGACGAGCGGGCGCGCGTTCACGCCGCGCGCCCGCCGCGCCCCCGATCAGCGGTGGATCTTGCGCACCGCCCCGCCTTTCTCGTCCGCCCAGTACACGTACTGGCCGTGGAGCGCGATGCCGCGCGGGGTGCCGCCCTCGTACAGCACCTGCTGGCGACCGCTGCCGTCCTTGCGCTTGCGCAGGACGCGGCTCGATCCCTGATCGGTCCAGTAGACGTAATCGTCGTTGTCATCGACGGCGATGCAGTCGGGGGTCGGGTTCGCCACGTCATCGTCCTCGGCGGCCGTCCACAGGACGGTCGCATTCCGCGCGCCCCGCTTTGGCGCCCTCATCACGGCACCCGGCTCGTCGTTGTCCCGCTCGCGCGGGCTGTTGGTCCAGTAGACGTGGTCCCGGTCCACGGCGATCGCGTACGGGTACGCCTGCTCATCCTCGGTCAGCCTGGCCGTCTCGCCGGGCCCCCGCGGCGTCCTGTTCACCGAGCCGCGCTCGCTGCGGTCGACCCAGTACACGTGCTCCCTGTCGAGCGCGATGAGGTGCGGCGACGTGTTGTTGTCCTCGTGGAACTCGTCGTCGGCCAGGCCGTCGGACATCGGGATCCGGCCGATGAGGCTCCCGTTGCCGGGCGCGCCGATGCCGCCGGCGCGCTGCGCCCAGAACACGTCGTTCTCGTCCGCCGCCACGCCGAGGGTCGCGTAGTCCGAGTCGAAGACGACCTTCGGCGTGCCCGCTCCGTTGTGGTCCACCCACAGGAGGTTCGTGTCGTTGAGGTTGGACCAGAAGACGCCCTCCTGGTTCACCGCGATCCCGTACGGAGCGTTCTGCCCGGCGGCGATGGGCGTGACCGGCCCGCCGAGGACCGACACCTTCTGCACGCTGCCGCCCTCGCCCTCGCCGGCCGTCCAGTAGACCTCGTCGCCGTGGATGACGAGGAACTTGGCGTTCGGGGACTGCGGCGTCGGGTACCCGCGCGCGATCTCCGTGACCCCGCTGCAGACGTTCGCGCTGCACGTCCCGCCGTCCAGGCACACCGCGCCGCAAGCGCCGCAGTTCTGCGGGTCGTCGCTCACGTTGACCTCGCAGTCGGCGGGGTTGTCATCGCAGTCGGCCGTGCCGACCGCGCAACCCGAGGGCCCGCCCGCCGAGCCCGTACTGGCCCCGCCCACCTCGAAGTCCCCGAGCACGCTCGTGCACGCCGCCGCGACCGAGGCAACGCCGAGCATCACGCCGATCCTGAACGCCTGGCGCATCAGAAACTCCCCTTCGCTCCTGCGGAGCCGAGCCCGATCACCGGTGTGATCGATATCCCGGCGCGCTGCGGTGACCTCGGCGCCGTGAGGAGGAGGAACGCACCCGCGCCGACGCCCACGGCGCCGACCACGAACCCGATCGTCGAGAGGGTGCCCATGGCGTGGTAGGTGTCGACGTCGCCCTGCAGCGAGGGGTCGCAGCGGTTTCCAGGGCAGCGCTCCGACAGGTCGCCGTGCTTGCCGATCGCGAGCAGCCCGCCCACCGCGCCGGCCGCGAGGCCGACGCCGCCGAGCCCCAGCGCCGCGATGCCCAGCGTCGTGCGGGTGCCGCTACCGGAGGCGACAGGCCCCGCGCCGGGCGCCCGCGCGAGCGGCGGAGGCGACGCGCCGGGCGGCGGCGCGAGCGGCGTGAGCTCCAGCGCGACGGTCTCGCGGGCGCCCTCCGCGAGGGTCACCTTCACCTCGACCGGGGCGAACCCTGCCGCCGTCGCGCGGACGGTGTGCTCGCCCGGATCGACCGGCCGCCGGACCCCGAGCGCGGCGCGCGGCACGGGCTCGCCATCGATCGTGACGTCGGCGGCGTCCGGCCCGCGCACCGACAGGAGCACCTGCGGGATACGCGGGGCGAGCGCGTCGAGCTCCCGCTGAGCGGCCGCGATCGCCTCGAAGAACGGCTCGGGCGACCCCTCCGGCGCTCCCTCGCGGAGGATGCGGCTATACGACTCCTGCGCCGCGATCCACTGGCCCAGGCCCACCTGGGCGCGGGCGACGCCGAGCAGCAGCGTCGGCGCGTGGATGATGGCGTCCGCGCGGCGGAACCGATCGAGCGCGGCGGCGTGGTCCTTCCGGTCGAGGGACTCCTGCCCCTCCACGGCGAGCGAGCGCGCCGTGGCGCGATCGGCATCGGAGACCTGTGCGAGGGCGGCGGGCGCGCAGGTCAGCGCGAACAGCAAGGCAGCGATTCCTGGTCGACGAGCCATACGAGCGAGGTCTGAGCGAGGTGCTGCGGTGAACGTCAGATGCCGAAGTCGGTCGGCTTCGGCTTGCGGCGCACGGTACCCGATGGCGCGGGGGAACGCGGCTTCACCTGAGCGGGCTGCGCCGAGGGCGGGCGCGGGCCGGCCGGCGCCGCCGTCGCCGAGGCCCCGGGCGCCGGCGCGGCGGCAGACACCGCAGAGGCCGGCGGCTCGGGCTCCTTCACCGGAGCGACGGCCGACGCCACGACCTCGGGGCCCCGCGGCGCGTCGGACGCCGACGCCGTGGTCTCCGGCTGCGCGAGCGGCTGCGCCGGGGCGGCAGGGCCCGCGCCACGCAGAAGGAAGACCCCCACGCCGACGAGGACGGCCGCGGAGGCCGCGACGGCGGCGATGACGCGCACCACGACGGGCCGCCGGGTCGGCGGCGTCACGACCGAGACCAGGGCGCTGGCGGTCTGCGAGCGCATGTGGCGGCCCGACATCCCGGCCGCGCCCGCGATGTCGCCAGGCGAGGCCACCGTGAGGCCGGGGTTCGGCGAGAGCCGATCGACCTCGGCTTCCGACGACGCGACCAGCGTGGCCGCGTCGCCGAGCGACGGCACCGCGCTGTCAGGCCCCGCGTCGAGGAGCGTCGCGCCCTCCTGCGACCGCGGGGTGAAGCCGACCTCCACCGACACGCGATCGCCGGGCGCGCGGAACATGCCGGTGAGGCTCGTCCTCGGCTCGATGCTCTCGCTCGCGATGTCGAGGGCGATCGCGAGCGTGTCGCAGAACTCCTTCGCGCTCTGGAAGCGGGCCTCCGGCTCGCGCGACGCGGCGCGGGCCCACCAGGCGTCGAAGCCGGGCGGCACCGGGGCGAACTGCGACGGCACGGGCAGCGGCCGGACCATGATCTTGAGGAGCAGATCCCCGAAGGCCTGGCTGTCGAACGGGAGCTTTCCGGTCAGGCACTCGAACACGACGACGGCGAGCGACCAGAGGTCCGAGCGATGATCGATGCTCTTGGTCCCCTGCGCCTGCTCCGGGCTCATGTACGCGGGCGTCCCGAGCAGCGAGCCGGTCTTCGTGTTGGAGGTGACCTTCGGCGTGCTGTCCTTCGCGATGCCGAAGTCGAGCACCTTCGCGATCTCCCGGTCGTCGTCCCGGACGAGGAAGATGTTCGCCGGCTTGAGGTCGCGATGGACAAGGCCGGCCGCGTGGGCCTTCGTGAGGGCGCGCGCCACCTGCGCCGTGATCGCCATCGTGTCGTGCGGGTCGAGCCGCCCGACGCGCTGGATGCGGGTGTCGAGGTCCTCCCCCTCGAGGTACTCCATCGCGATGTACGGCGTGCCCTTCCACACGCCGTGGTCGAGGATCTGCACCACGTGAGGGCTGCGGATCTGCGCCGCGACCTTGGCCTCCCGCTCGAAGCGGTGCCGGACCTCCTTCGAGACCCCCTGCGCGTGCATGAACTTGATCGCGCACGGGATGTCGAGGCCGATGTGCTGGGCGAGCCACACCGAGCCCATCCCGCCTTGCCTTAGCGGACGCACCAGGCGAAAGCGATCGGCAACGGTGGTCCCCGCGGCGGGTGTCACGCAGCCTCCCAGACCTTCGGAATATCACAGGTGGCCGTCCAGGGTCACGTTTGCGCCGTGCAAAAATGAATGAACTGCCAGCGCAATTCGGCCCGGGCGCGCGCCTCGGCGCCGCCTGCTGCGTCTGCCGCGCGGGACGGCGGCGCCGGGCGCGAGCGGGTGTGCGCGCGTCAGGGATCCCTGGTGGGCGAGATCGCCGACGCGCGAAGCTCAGCGAGGGCCCGAGCTCGCGGCGGGCTCTTGCGGAGGCCGGCGCGCGCCGGGCCGCGCCGGCGGGGAGCCGTCGCCGCCCGCGGCGCCGAGCGGCGTGCCCGTCGTGCGCGCGAGCTGGCCGCCGCGCGGATCTTCCGGGAACGCCTCGAGGAACTTGCGCGCGTGGTGGCGGGACTCCTCGACGATGCCGGCGCGGAACGTCAGGAGCGCGACGTTGTACCGCGCGTCGGCGTTCCTCGGATCGGCCTTCAGGGCGGCGAGGTAGCCCTGGCGCGCGCCGTTGTAGTCGCCGCGTTTGTCGGCGATGAGCGCGAGGTTGTAGAGCACCTCGGCGTCGGACGGGTCCTGCTGGGCGAGCGGCGCGAGGCGCGCCGTGGCCCCGTCGAGATCCCCGGCCAGGATCGCGAGCGCTCCCGCGAGGAGCTGCGCCTTCCGGCCGGCGCCCGCCTCGATCGCGCGCTCCGCCTCCGCCCTCGCCTCCGCGAGGCGACCCGAGCGCTCGTGCGCGAGCGCGAGCGCGTACCGCAGCCGCGACGGGTCGCCGCCCTCCTCGAGCGCGGCCCGCGCCTCGGCGGCCGCGCGCTCGGGGCGGCCGGCGACGGCGAGCGCCTCGGCCAGGACGGCGCGCGCGCCCCGCTGCTCCGGGCATCGCTCGCGCGCGGCCTCCGCATCGCGGAGGGCGGCGCCGGCGTTGCGGGCGTGGAGCCTCGCCTCGGCGCGCAACGCGAGACAGGCGCACGTCGCCGGCGCGGCGCTCGCCGCGGAGGCGGGGTGCATCTTCAGGCAGCGCCCGGCGATGCCCTCGAGATCGTCGAGCTTGCGCTTCTCGAGGAGCGGCCTCGTGAGCTCATCGACCGCGCGCAGGTGCGCGCCGTCGCGGCGCAGCGCCGCCCACCACATCCGCTCGGGCGATCCGAGCAGCGACGACGCCCCAAACACCTGGACGGCGCCAAGGCCGATCAGGGCGATCGCGGCGCCCATCCGCCGGTGCTTGAAGCTCGATCCGAGCCAGTGCTCCGCAGCGGCCGCGGCGAGCGTCGCGAGCGCCGCCCAGAGCGGCGCGGCGACGACGAAGACCCCCTGCGCGAGCGGCGCGCGCGGCCCGCGGAAGTAGAGCGTCGCCGCGAGCGCCGTGGCGATCGCGAGCCACAGCAGCGCGGCCCCGTTCCTGGCGAGCCGCGTCTCCAGCCGCGCGGCGAACCACGCCGACAGGCCGAGCGCCGCCGCGAGCGCGGCTGCCGAGAGCGCTCCCGCGAGGGCGAGCGCGCGCGGCGGCATCGGCTCCGGCGACAGCCACGTGGGCGCGACCGCGAGGACGATGAGGTGCAGCGCGCGAAACAGGTGCAGGGCGAGCTCAGCAAGCCAAGGCACGACGTGACCTTAGCCCAGCGCCCATCGCGCACCAAACAGCGGCGCGATGGATGCGGCCGTACCGCGGCGCCGCAGCGATCGCGCCCTCACGGCAGGATCATCTCGACCTCGACGGCGATGCGGGCTCCGGGCGGCGGCACGCCGATCCCCAGCGGGATCATCCGGAGGCATTGCGCTGCGTCCGGGCGGTCCATCCCTCGGACCTCGCTGATGCCGCGGGCGATCTCCTTCCCGGACGCGTCGAATGTCATGTTGAACAGGTACTTGGCGCGCGCGGGCGTGGGGCTCTTCTTGAGCGAGGGCTCCCAGCACTGCTTCACGAAGAGCGACCGCCGCGCCTCGAGGGCCTTGACGGCGTCCGCCTCGACGCGCTTGTAGAGCTCGCCCGGCGAGGCGGCCGTGGCATCCGCGGCGCGCGGCGCCGGCTGCGGCGGAGCGGGCGCCTCGGCCGGCGCTGGCGCGCCCGATGCTGGCATCTTCGCGGAGGCAGCCACGGCTTCCGCGCCTGCCGGATGGGACGCGGCGGGGGGCGCCTCTCGCTGAAGCCCGAAGTAGAGACCTGCCGCGATGAAGACGCTGCCGAGCAGGATCGCCGCGGGGGTCATCAGCTCCTTCTGCATGGTGGGATCGCCGGGGCACGCGCCGCGCATGTCGCCGCGCGCGAGGTCACCCGCCCGGCCCGACCTTACTCCATGGTGACGACAGCGGAGGTGTAGGAATAGTCGTTGTTGGTCCAGAAAAGGCTATCGGTTTTCCCGCAGAGACCCACGTTGTACTGACCGGGTGGCAGCAAGAGCACGGCGCTCAACCCCATGCTGATGCTGGTGTTCGCCGGGAGCCGCAGCGAATAGACGCCGGTCCCCTCGGGGGTGATCTCCTTCAGCGGGGCGATCTGCTGCGAGCAGATCCAGAGGAGGAGCTGGTCCGCAGGGGTCTCGTCGGTGCCGAGCGCCTTGTTGGACACGACCACGATGCGCTGCCCCGGAGCGGTCACGCTCACCGTCGCCGGCGCCGCGAGGAACTGAAGCGACGACCGTGGATCGAGGCCCGCGCCAGAGACGGAGGTGCTCGAGACCACACCGGGCGGCCCAGGTGGACCGGCCGCCCCCTGCGCCCCGGGCGGCCCCGCCTCGCCGGGCGGGCCGGCGGGGCCCACCGGACCGGCCGGTCCGGGCGGACCCGACGGCCCCGGCGCGCCCTGCAGGCCGGCCGGCTCGCCGACCCAGAGGCCGCTGCTGTCGATGACGAGCTGACCGCCGATCGAGATCGAGTTCGGCGTGATGTCGCCGGATACATTGCTGGCCTGGAGCGCGTACGGAACGCTCGCCACCCTGGCGCGCGGGACCATCTCTGGATCGTTCCCGACGGTGATCCCCAGGTAGCGCGCCGTGCCCTTGAGGACGGGCTTGTCGACGGGCGCGAGTTCGCCGAGGTCGACCGAGAAATACCCGTGGTCGAACGTGATCGTGTGGACCTCGCTCCAGATCGGTACGGGCGCGTCGACCGCGTCGTACAGCGCGAACACCACGTCGAGCGTGTCGTCGATGGGCTGGCCTGCCGCGTCGTACAGGCGCCCCTGGTGCGTGATCGTGATCGGGACGGCCGCGGCGGCGGGCCCGGCCAGCGCGGTCACCACGGCAAGGACCGGCGCGTTGATCGTTCGTGCCTTCATCGCAAGCTCCCGTCGTTCGCCCTCGCGAGCCGGCGCCCGGGATCGCCGGGACGGAAGCCGCACGTCACCTGCGGAGCGATCGCCGCCGATCGCGCCGGAAGTCAGGAAGCGCAGCGCGGGCCCTGCCCCGCTCTCGCGAAGAAGCAGCGGCCTTGGATGCCGCGCCTCGACGCCGGTTGCGGTGGCGCCCGCGATCTTCCCGCCGGCCGGTCGCTCAGGCCGCTCGACCCGGCGGGCAGCGCCGCGGCAGCACGGCCGCGCCGCGAGACCGTCGACGACGGGGATCGCTCCCCGGCGTCACGGACGATCTCGCGCTGCGGTGACGCGCCAGCGCGCGGCGCCCTGCCTACTCGAGATCGTACGGCTCGACCTTCACCTCGGCGAGCTTCGGGATCGACGCGGCGACGGTCTCGCCGATCTCCTCGTGGGTCCCGACGACGCCGATCACGAGATCGTCCTCCGGGATCCGACGCCGCACGGCGGCGTTCGCCTCCTCGAGCGTGACCGCCTCGACCCGCTGCACGTAGGCGTCGTGATAGCCCTCGGGCAGGTCGTACAGGATCTCCTCGAGCCGCTGGTGAACGCGCTTCCTGGCGGTGTCGATCTCGAACGCGTGGGAGCGGACGAGGTAGCGCTTCACGAACGTGAGCTCGTCCTCCGTGATCCCTTCGCGCCGCAGCGCCTCGAGCAGCCCGAGCTGCAGCGAGAGGCAGGCGGCGGCGTCCTGCGCCGCGGGCGCCGTCCACATCGTGAAGGCGTCGCGATGCCGATCGAAGCCCGCCCGCGACGAGGCGCCGTACGACCAGCCGCGCTTCGCCCGCACCTCCTGCATCAGCCGCGACGAGAACGTGCCCCCGAACGCGGTGTTCGCGACGAGGAGGGCCATGTGGTCGGGATCGTGGGCGTCGGTGCCGAGGCCGCCGATGACCATCTGCGTCTGCGTCCGCTCGGGTTTGTCGACGAACACGAGGCACCGCCCCCGCCGGCCCTCGGGCTCGTTCACCGGGTCGGGGACCGGCTCGCCCTCGGGCAGACCGGACAGGAGGCGCTCCGCGACCGCGTGCGCCTCGGCGGGCTCGACGTCACCCGAGATGGCCACGATCGCGTTGCGCCGGGTGTAGTGCCGCGCGTAGAAGGCCGCGACGTCGTCGCGCGTGATCTCCCGCAGCGTCGGGATGGTGCCGGCGATGCGGCGGCCGTAGGGGTGCCCCGCGAACAGGCACCGCCGGAAGGCGCGGCTGCACAGCGAGCGATCGCTGTCGCGCGCCTCGATGAGCTCGGCCTCCGCCTCGCGCAGGAGCCGCGCGAGCTCGGTCGGCGAGAACGTCGGGCGCGCGAGGAGCGTGGCCCCGAGCTCGATGAACCGGTCGAGCGATCGCTTGATCACCTCGAAGTGCACCGTCGTCGCGCTCGTCGCCACGTCGGCGCCGAACTCCCCGCCGAGCGCGTCGATGGTCTCCTCGATCTCGTTCGCGCTGTAGCCCTCGGCGCCGCGGCGGAGCATGCGCGCCGTGATCCGGGCGAGCCCCTCGCGCCCGACCGGGTCGTACGCCGACCCGGAGCGGAACGCGACCACGATGCTGACGATGGGCAGCGCGTGGCTCGTCTCCACGAGCACCGCGCCGTCCCGCGGCGCCACGCGCCCGCCCGGCGCTCCCCTGCCCTGCCCCTCGGCGCCCCAGGCGAGGCCGCTCTTCACGCTCTGGCTCACGATGCCTCCTCGCTCTCCTCGCCCGCCTCGTCCCCGTCGTCGTCGTCGCTCGAGCCGTCCGGGATCACGTGGATCACGGTCCGCGCCGAGCTCACCAGGTAACGCCGCGCCACGCGCAGCAGGTCCCCCACGGTCGCCCGCCGGTAGGCGGCGAGCCGCTCGAACAGGGCCGCGGGGTCGCCGAGCACCGTCTCGTAGAAGCCGATCTGCTCGGCCTTGCCCGCGACGGTCTCGAGCCCTTGCAGCACGGAGAGCTCGACGCGCGCCTTGGCCCGGTCGAGCTCCGCGTCGGTGACGGGGGCGCGGCGCACCGCCTCCAGGAGCGGCTCGAGGGCCGCGAGCAGCGCGTCGCCGGTGTGATCACCGCGGGCCGAGAGGTAGATGTCGTACAGCGCGGGGTCGCGGAACGAGCCGACCCAGCCGCGGACCTCGCTCGCGATCTCCTGCTCCTGCACGAGCGCGCGGTGCACGCGCGACGACCGGCCGGCGAAGAGGATCTCGTTCAGCAGCACGAGCGGCGCGTGGTCGAAATCCCCGAGCGCCGGCGAGTGGTAGCCGATCGCGACCTTGTGCGTGGCGGTCGGCTTCGTCACCTCGGCGCGGCGCTCCTCGGTCTGCGGCGGCTCCGGAGACACGTCCTCGACCGGGATCTTCGACGGCTCCTGGGCGCCGTAGTGGTCCTGCACGCCGCGCAGCGCCTGATCGAGCGCGACGTCGCCCACGAGGACGAGCGCCGCGTTGTTGGGGGCGTAGTACGTCCGGTAGAACTCGACGCAGTCCTCGGTCGTGAAGCCCTTGATGTCCTCCATCCAGCCGATGGTCGGCCACCCGTAGGCGTGCTTCTTGAACGCCTCCTTGTAGAGCAGCTCGCTCACCGCCCCGTCGACGTCGTCGTCGACGCGCTGCCGCCGCTCGTTGGCGACGACCTCCTTCTCGCTCGACACCTGGGGGTCGCGGAGGACGAGCCGCGCCATGCGCTCGGCCTCGAGGCGCAGGGTCAGCTCGAGCGCGTCCTTCGGAAGGTTCGTGTGGTAGTAGGTCCAGTCGAGGAACGTCGCCGCGTTCGTCTCGGCGCCGGCCTCCTCGAGCATCCGGTCGAACGCGCCGTGGGCGACGCTCTCCGTCTCGCCGAACATGAGGTGCTCGAAGAGGTGGGCGATGCCGGTCTTCCCGATGCGCTCGTGGCGCGAGCCGACGCCGAACCAGGTCTGCAAGCAGACCACGGGCGCCGAGGGGTCGACGAGCACGAGCACCTTGAGCCCGTTGCCGAGGACGAAGCGCTCGACGCGCATGGCGGGGCCGAACGCGACGGTGGCGTCATGGCGCAGCCGGGCGAGCGGCGGGCGATCGCGGTTCAGGTCGGCGACCAGCGCGGCGAGCGGATCCGTTCGGGGGAGCGCGTCGGCGGCGCCGGGGAGCGAGTAGGCAAGCGTCTCCTGCATGGCAGACGCTGCCCATACCACGCTCAGCGCCGCGGCGCTGCGTGACACAGGACATCGCTCGGATCCCGTGTCGACTGGTGGCACTCCCAGAGGACGTCGTGGCAGGAGACGACGAGGATGCCCGCGTCGTACGCCTCCCGGAGGGACGAGCCTGCCCGCTGCGCGATCAGGTTCGACGGGGTGCGCTCGGTGCATCCCTTGCCCATGTCGATCTCGATCTTCCTGTTCCCCTTGGTGGCCTTCACCGGGTTCGGAGGGGTCTTGCCCTTGTCCGCGGTGCGCACCGCGACGGCGAGCTTGGGCACGATGGCGTCGAGGTAGGCCTTGTCGACGAGCGGATCCGTCGGCTGCGGCGACACCATGGCGAGCGTGTACTGGATCGCCATCATCTGCTGCTCCGGCGGGGCGCTCGGCTGGATAGGCCCGCTCGACCCGATCGGCACGGGCCGCGGCGGCATCTCGCGCCTGGGGGCCTCCGTGGCCGTGGGGGCCGCCGCGGCGCTCGTCGATGGCGCGGCGGGCGCCGCGGAAGCGGTAGAAGAGGTGATGGGCGCCCCCGGCACCGGGGCGCGCGGGTCGTCGCACGCGAGGACGGCGAGGCCGAGGGCAAGGACAGGGGGCGCCACGCGGAGGGCGCGCGGGCGGACGGGGGCGGGCTGCATGGGCGGCTTATACGAGCGGTGGACGCGCGCCGCCACGCTCGCGTGGCCGCGCCCCGCGCCCGCGGCTCCCCGGGCACTCAGTCGATCTTCAGGATGGCGAGGAACGCCTCCTGCGGGATCTCGACGCTCCCGACCATCTTCATCCGCTTCTTGCCCTCTTTCTGCTTCTCGAGGAGCTTGCGCTTGCGGCTGATGTCGCCGCCGTAGCACTTGGCGGTCACGTCCTTGCGCATCGCCTTCACGGTCGTCCGCGCGATGACCTTCGACCCGATCGCCGCCTGGATGGCGACCTCGTACTGCTGGCGCGGCACGATGTCCTTGAGCTTCACGGCGAGGTCCCGGCCCCGGGCGTACGCCTTGTCCCGGTGCACGATGATGCTCAGCGCGTCGAGCGGATCGCCGTTCACCAGCATGTCCAGCTTGATGAGGTCATCGGCCCGGTACCCGACGAGCTCGTAATCCATCGACGCGTAGCCGCGCGACACGCTCTTCAGCTTGTCGTGGAAGTCGAAGAGCACCTCGCTGAGGGGCATGTCGTACGTGATGATCACGCGGTCGGACGAGGCGTACTGGATCGACTTCTGCTCCCCGCGCCGCTCCTGGCACAGGGCGAGGACCGCGCCGACATACGTCGACGGCACGTGGACGGTCATCCGGAAGATCGGCTCCTCGATGCGATCGGTGAGGTTCGGCGGCGGGAGCTTCGCCGGGTTCTCGATCGACTTCATCGAGCCGTCGTTCAGGAAGCAGTGATAGACGACGCTCGGCGCGGTCGTGATGAGGTCGAGGTTGTACTCGCGCTCGAGCCGCTCCTGGATGATCTCCATGTGGAGCAGGCCGAGGAAGCCGCACCGGAAGCCGAACCCGAGCGCCTCGGACGTGTCGGGCTCGAAGACGAACGCGGCGTCGTTCATGTGGAGCTTGGACAGCGCGTCGCGCAGGTCCTCGTACTGGGCCGAGTCCGTCGGGAAGATCCCGGCGAAGACCATCGGCTTGACCTCCTTGAAGCCGGGCAGCGGCGTGGTGGCCGGGTGGACGGCGTCCGTCACCGTATCGCCGATCTTCGTGTCGACCACGCTCTTGATGTTGCCGACGAGGAAGCCGACCTCCCCCGGCCCGAGCTCGGTGATGGCGGTCGCGTGGGGCGTGAACACGCCCATCTCCGTGACCTCGTAGTCGCGGCCGGTCGCCATGAAGCGGACCTTCTGCCCCTTCCGGAGGACGCCGTCGACGACGCGCACCATCACGACCGCGCCGCGGTAGCTGTCGTACCAGCTATCGAAGATGAGCGCGCGCGGCGCCGCGTCCAGGTCGCCCTTGGGCGCCGGGACCCGCGAGACCACCGCCTCGAGGATCTCCAAGATGCCGATCCCCGTCTTGGCGCTGGCGGGGATGGCGCCGGAGCAGTCGAGGCCGATGACGTCCTCGATCTCGCGCGTGGTCCGCTCGGTGTCGGCCGACGGGAGGTCGATCTTGTTGAGGACGGGGATGATCGCGAGGTTGTTGTCGAGCGCGAGGAAGACGTTCGCGAGGGTCTGCGCCTCCACGCCCTGGGTGGCGTCGACGACGAGCAGCGCGCCCTCGCACGCCTGGAGGCTGCGCGAGACCTCGTAGTTGAAGTCGACGTGCCCGGGCGTATCGATGAGGTGCAGCCGGTACGTCTGCCCGTCCTTCGCGGTGTAGTCGAGCCGCACGGTCTGGGCCTTGATGGTGATCCCCCGCTCGCGCTCGATATCCATCTTGTCGAGGAACTGCTCCTTCTGCTCGCGGGCGGTGAGCGCCCCGGTCGCGTCGAGGATGCGGTCGGCGAGCGTGGACTTGCCGTGATCGATGTGAGCGATGATGGAGAAGTTGCGGATGAACTTGGAATCGACAGGCATAGCGAGCTTCGGGGCGCGACCCTGACCAGCGTTAGCGGCCGCAGCGCGCGGCCTCGACCGAGATGCGAAGGAGCGGACCACACGTCCGCGCCCCCTCTGGGGAACGAGCCGCGGCGCGCGGCCCTGCGAGCGCCGCGGGGACGTGGTGGGACCGCGGCGCGCTTGCTCCTAGCGCGACCCGCGCCGCGAAGCTATCCGCCCGGACAGCGCGCGGCGTCCAGGCGCCCGTGCCTCCCGCCGGGCTCGGTCCCGGGAGCCCGCCGGGCCTCCGTCGGGACGGGCGGCGTGGGCGCCGGCTCGGGCGCCGGCCAGAGCTCATTTCTTCGGGGTCGGCGGCGGAGGGGCCGGCGTGCTCTCCAGCGACATCTGCCCTGGCAGCACGTGCTCGTAGTGCTTGAGGACCAGGTCTATCCCCTCGCGGATGTACACGGCGATCGGGACCTTGGTGCGTTCGTGCAGGATCTTCAGCCGCTCGGCCTGCTCGGGCGTGATGTAGATGGTCGTCGAGACTTTCTTCCGCGACATGTCACGCCCGGGAGGGTAACCCGCCAGTCTCGAAAGGTACGACTGACAAGACGTTACCCTAGATGCCGGTACGTGTGTTGTCAATCGGAATGGCGCTGTCGCGGTCCACGCGCTTCCATGTGCGCGTCGGTTACCACTTTGGCGCCTTGCCGCCTCCCGTGGGCTTCTTGATGTGCGAACGCGCCGCGGTCTAGACTGCGGCCGAAGCTGGTCCGCGTCGGGACGGCTCGCCCGGCGCGTCGAGCTTCTGTCCCGAAAGTCCACGGCCCGCCGGAGGCATCTCTTGATGACGCGATTCCCGCTCACCTGGCCGTCGTCCAGGTGCTCGCTCGTGGCCCTGATCCCCCTGTTTGTCGCCTCCTGCGCCTCGTCGACGCCAGCGCCCTCCGGCGCGAAGAGCGCCACCGGCGAGCGGGACACGGCGATCGTCCACGAGCCCTGCGAGAAGGACTCCGCCTCGGCGGAGAAGGTCGACGTGAACGGCGACCGGACGCCCGACATCATCCACGTGAAGAAGGACGGCCGCGAGGTCTGCCGGGTCGTCGACCTGAACCTGGACGGCTCGATCGACGCCTTCATCTACTATGACGCGAGGGGCGCCGAGCGCCGCCGCGAGTCGGACTTCGACCGCGACGGGCGCGCCGACGAGATCGCGCATTACGAGCGCGGCGCCGTCGTGCTGAAGGAGCGCGAGACCAACTTCGACGACAAGCTCGACACCTGGGACTACTACGAGGGGACACGCCTCGTGCGCCGCGAGCGCGACTCTGACGGCGACCAGATCGTCGACCAGTGGTGGCAATTCAACAACCCGAACGACGAGAAGTGCGCGGTCGTGGCGACCGACAAGAACGCCGACGGCAAGCCCGATCCCGCCGGCGTGGTGGACCTGTGCGCCGAGTCGTACGGCGCGCCGAAGCCCATCGCGCCCCCGCCGAGCAGCGCGGCGCCCCCCGCGGCCGGGGCGAGCGCCGCAGGGCAGCCCGGGGCCCCGGGCGCGCCGCCCGCGAGCGCCGCGCCCGCGCCCGCCGGCGCGGCCCCGGCGACGAGCGCGGCGCCCGCCGGCTCCACGCCCGCCAACGCCGCGAGCCAGCCGGCCGTCACGAAGGGACCATGACATGAGAAGACAGGCGCTCATCGCGCTGACCGCGCTCGGCCTGCTCGGCGCGGCGTGCAGCTCGGATCCAGGGTTCGAAGGCGCGAAGGCGCCGAAGGTCGAGGCGGCTCGCAACGCCGACGGCAGCATCGACGATCGCTCGATGTGCGAATGGAAGGGCAGAGCCGATCGCGAGGCGAGCGAGACCGCCGGGCCGGGCGCGATCCAGCCCAACGTGCGGCGCGTCTGGCAGATCGTGGGCACCGGCGAGGACCGTCATCGGGCGCTCGTGTGCCGCGAGATCGACACGAACTTCGACGGGGTGAAGGACGTCGTCCGCAGGTACAACGACAAGGGCGAGAGCCTTCACGAGGAGTCCGACGCGAACTACGACGGCCGGATCGACACCTGGCTCACGTTCGCCAGCGGAAGGCTGGCCGAGGTGAGGATCGACTCCGATCGCGACGGCAACCCCGACGAGTGGAAGTACTACAGCGGCGGCAAGCTCGCGCGCATCAAGCGGGACACGAACCGCGACGGCAAGCCGGACGTCTGGGAGATCTACCGGATGGGCCGGCTCGAGCGCATGGGCGTGGACATCGACGCCGACGAGCGGGTCGATCGGTGGGACCACGACAACGAGCTGCGGCGCCGCGTCGAGGATGACGAGCGCAGGAAGGAAGAGGAGGCGGCCGCGAAGAAGGCCGCGGAAGACCGGAGCGCCGCGGACGAGGCCGTGGACGGCAGCGGGAGCGCGGAGCCCTCCGGGAACAAGAAGTAGCGCGCGCCTCCTCCAGTCGGTCCGGAGGTCCCTCTCGTCTGCCCGTCCCGCGGCGCGCGCCCTGGTGATCCCGCCGCAACAGGCGCTCGCCAGGGCAAGGGTGCAGGCGCGCTGGCGCAGGGCTCGACGGTGGCTCTGGGAAGCGCGCGCCCGAGGTCGGTCGACGCCGCGCGGGGGGCGTGCTTATCAGAGCCGTCCGCCGGCAGCGTCGGCACAGGTCCTGAAAACATCATGGAAGAACGTCTGCAAAAGATCATCGCGCGCGCCGGGGTCGCCTCACGCCGGGCCTCCGAGGAGCTCATCCTGGCCGGGCGGGTGCGCGTGAACGGCCGCGTCGTGACCGAGCTCGGCTTGAAGGCGGACCGGCAAAAGGACCGGATCGAGGTGGACGGCAAGCGCCTGGTCTCCGAGGTTCCAGTCTACGTGGCCCTGCACAAGCCGCGGAACGTCGTCTCGACCTTGCGCGATCCCGAGGGGCGCCCGACGGTCGCCGACCACGTGCGCGGCACGGGCGCGCGGCTCTACCCCGTGGGTCGGCTCGACTTCGCGACGAGCGGGATCCTGCTCATGACGAACGACGGCGACTTCGCCAACGCGCTGCTCCATCCGCGCGGCGGCGTGCCGAAGACGTACGTGCTGAAGGTCCAGGGGGTCATGAGCGACGACGACCTCACGCCGTGGCGCGAGGGCATTCGCCTGGAGGATGGGGTCACCCTGCCGGCCGAAGCGCGGATCCTGCGGCGCGAGGGAGACAAGACGTGGCTGGAGGTCACCCTCCGCGAGGGCCGCAACCAGCAGATCCGGCGCATGGGCGAGGCGACCGGCTGGCCCGTCATGCGCCTGGCCCGCACGACGTTCGCCGGCGTCAGCTCGGAGGGGCTCCGGCCCGGGGAGTGGCGCGCGCTGACGGTGGATGAGCTGCTCCACATCCGCGAGGCGTTCGGCGTTCCCAAGCGGATCCGCGGCGCGATGATGGGCGCGTCCTCCGGGCCGGTCGATCATCGGCGGGTCGCCGGAGCCGCCCGATCGAGCGCGAAGGCGCCGCATCGACCCGCGCCGGAGGCCGCCGGTCCGGCCGCGCGCAGCCGGACGCCCGCGCCGTCGAGGGCCCGCGCCAGGACCGGCGCCGACGCCCCGGGCGCACCCGGTCCGGGACCGGCTCAACCGCGGGCGCGCTCCAGGGCGAACATCGCCCCGCCGGTCGCGCCCGGCCCGGGACCGGCTCAGCCGCGGGCGCGCTCCAGGGCGAACATCGCCCCGCCGGTCGCGCCCGGTCCGGGACCGGCTCAGCCGCGGGCGCGCTCCAGGGCGAACATCGCCCCGCCGAGCGCGCCCGGCCCCGGGCCGGCTAGATCTGCGCGAAACGCCCGCTCCGAAACGAAGCCTCGAGGAGCTGAGACACGCGGGCCTCGAGCTCGCGGGCCCGGGCGTCATTGATGCCGGCGAGCGCCTGCTTGATCTCGCCGAGCGCCTTGAGCTGACTGAAGAGCTGGACGTCGCCGAGGGCGGCGCCGCCCGTGAGGATCTGGCGGATGCGATCGATCTCCGCGGCGAGCGCCTCCACGCCCACGCCGAGCGCGCCGACGCGACGGCGATCCGGGTGCTCGCGGAAGAACGCCTCGAGCACCGGTTGCACGATGCCCTCGAGGATCGCGGCCTGATCCTGGTTGTTCCAGATGTGCTTGAGCACGAAGAAGTCGCTCGCGTCCGTCACCTGACGGCCGTCCAGGTACGCGCTCGCGGCGAAGAGCTTGAGCATCTTCACGACCCGGCGGTCCGAGAGCGAGATGCCCTCGGCGCGGATCTGGAACACCAGCCCCTTGTAGGCCGACAGGAACGCGTCACTGAAGTTCATCCGCGCGCCGAACCCCCGGCCGAGCTCGGCCAGCTCGCGCGCCGCGACAAGCGGGCGGAGCGGCTCGCCGGCCATGTGCCGGATCTCCTGCTGGATGCCGCGCTGGAGCAGCTCGCTGAAGTGGTAGGCGTCGAGGTTGTCGGACTGCACCCGCAGGAGGAAGCGATCGAAGATCGCCGTCAGCGTCTCGTCGCCCGGCACCTCGTTCGAGGCCGCGAAGACGCTGATGAGCGGGCAGCGGATCACCTGGCCGCCGCTCGAGAACTTGCGCTCGTTCAGCAGCGTGAGCAGCGCGTTCAGGATGGCGCTGTTCGACTTGAAGACCTCGTCGAGGAAGACGATCTCCGCTTCGGGCAGCATCCCCGCGGTGTTCCGGCGGTAGACGCCCTCGCGAAAGGCGCCGATGTCGACCGGGCCGAAGATCTCGTTCGGCTCGGTGAAGCGCGTGAGCAGGTACTCGAAGTACTGGGCCTGCATCAGCTCCGCGAGCGTGCGGATGAGCGCGCTCTTCGCGGTCCCCGGCGGGCCGAGGAGCACGCAGTGCTCGCCCGCGACGACCGCGATCATGAGCAGGCGGATGATCTCGTCCTTGCCCAGGAACTGCCGCTCTAGGCTGTGGGCAAGCAGGCGCAGGCGCTCGTGGAGCGGAGCCGACATGAGGCGAATGCTCGTATCACAGGCCCGCCATCCGGCGCATCGATCGCCGTCACGATCGCCGCGGCGGCGACCGCGGCGCGCTCCCCGGCGCCCGCGCGCCGGGCGGTGGAACAAAACACGAGAGGCCGGTGGGTCACACCGGCCTCTCAGGGTTGCTCGCTGTTGCAGAGCCTATCTCGTGGAGCGGGAGACGGGATTTGAACCCGCGACGTCAACCTTGGCAAGGTTGCACTCTACCACTGAGTTACTCCCGCAGACGTCAGTCACCTGAATCGGGAATCAATCGAAAACTCTGTCTCAAGGCGCTTGTCAGAGAATTCCCGATTCGCGCCAGGTCATCGCTGGAGGTCGCCTCCGTCGATGCGTGGCGGAGGAGTACCAATCGGCGTCGTCAGAGTCAAGCACTCAGAAACAAAACCGAGGATCTTCCGTCGCCGGCAGGTTGCGCAGCCGCTCTGGTCGAGTATTGTGTGGCCATTGCGAGCGAGGGGGCTCGCCAAGCAGCACCGCGCTCGGTGCCGCTCAGAAAAGCCTTCGCGTTCGTGACAGCGGCACCGTGAGGCGGGCTCTTACATCATAAGGGTGCCCGCCGATCGGCGCGCTCTTGGTTGGCCTGGGTCGACCAGGCAGGTCCTTTGGACTTGGGGGGAGCATGAACGAACAGACTGCTTTGCGAGTGGACGTTGCAGAGACGGCGGCGCCGGTCCTCCAGAAGGAGTACCGGTCCGGAGTCCACGCCAAGCGACAGGACGACGATGGCGGCTGGGGGCTCGTCCTGATCGGCCTCGACGCTCCGCCGCGGATCGTGAGCCTCATGGACGGCGCTGTGATCGGCAGCGCCGCGCGCGACGGGCGCATCGAGGGGCACGGGATCGCGCCGGAGCACGCCAAGATCAGCGTCCGCTCGGACGGTTGTTACATCGAGGACATGGATACCCACGACGGCACGTGGGTGAACGGCGTCCGCGCCCGGCGCATCGGCGTGATGCACGGCGACGTGGTCCGCCTCGGCCAGCAGCTCGCGGTCTTCGTCGAGCGGCACCTCGCGCTGTACGACGGCGCGCCGTCGCGGCTCGGGCCGCTCGTCTTCGGGTCGAAGCAGCGCAAGGACTGGATCGACCCGGTGATGAAGCTCGTGCAGTCGGGCTCCAGCGTCTGCATCGAGGGCGCGCCCGGGGTCGGCAAGCGCACGCTGGCCCGCCTCGCCGCCGCGGTGCGCGAGGGCCTGGGCGAGACGCTGGTCGTCGACGGAAGCGCGGAGACCAAGCCGGTCATCCCGCCCGGCGCGCGGCCGATGACGTGGCTCGTCCTCGAGGCCGATCGCCTGCCGCGCCCGCAGCAGCTCGAGATCGCGCACTCGGTCGGCCGCTCGAGCGGCGTCAGCATCATCGCCACGACCGGGCAGCCGCTCGATCGGGCCGCCGGCGATGGGCGCGTGGCGCCGTGGTTCGCGTCGCTCTTCTCCGGCAAGCGGGTCACCATCCCGACGCTGGAGATGCGGCGCGAGGACGTGCCGCTCATCGTGCGCGACATCGCGGAGCGCAACGCGATCGGCCTCGATCGCTTCACCCCGCAGCTCCTGGAGGCGCTCGTCCGCGCTGGCTGGCCGGGCGGCGTTCCGCAGCTCGAGTCCGCCATCGTGACCGCGGCCCAGGCGTCGCCGGAGGGGCCGCTCTCCGTCTCGCCGATCGCTGGGTCGCTCTCGCGCGGACCGCGCGTGAAGCCGAACCTCCCGCCGGCGACGGATCCGTCGCTCGCGCGCGCTCGCCTCGAGGACGCCCTCGCCCGGGCCAACGGCTCCGTCGCCTCGGCGGCGCGCGCCCTCGGCATGTCGCGACAGGCGATCTACCGCGAGGCCGACCGGCTCGGCCTCGACATCGCGCGCCGCAGGGTCCCGCGCGGCTGAGCCGCACCCTCGTTTTCCCGGGAGCCTCCCGGCGCGCCAGCGTCGAGGAGCTCCCGGCGCGCCTCCGCAACGGGGCGCGCATCGCGATGCCGCGAGCCTCGCGATGAAGCGCCCCTCGCGGCGGCGTGCCATCGCGCGCCCGGCGGTGGACGCGGATCTTCAGCCGTAGAATCCGAGAGACGTGTGGCTGACGATCGATCCCTCGTCGGGGTCGATGCACTGCTCGTAATGCAGCATTTCTCCGCGAGACGACGGCGGGAGCGCGCGGAGCAGCGTATAGATGGGGCCGAGGCCGCAGACGCGACGCGTGCCGAGGTCCTGAGCGACGTCGGCGAAGAAGCCCGGCGGATCGATCGACGTGGCGCGCTCGATCGAGGCGAGGTCGCGATCGCGCAGCGCCCTCCGCTGGCGCTCGTCGAGCGGCGCGGGATCGCCGAAGCGCGGGCCGACGTGGGCGAGATCTGCGCCTGCGATCACGAGGACGCGATCGCGGCGCTTCGCGAGGGCGTCGCCGAGCGCCTTCAGGAACGACTCGGCGCCGTCGTCCTGCGCGGGGTCGCGTCGCCGCGCCTGGCAATCCGAGAGACCGCAGAGGATCGGCACGATCGTCGCCGCGCGATCGCCGAGGAGGTGCCGCACGAACACGGCCTGGAACTCGATCGAGTGCTCGTTCTTGTGCAGGTACTGATCCTCGTGAACGTCGAACCGGCTCGCCGCCGCGAGCTCCGAGATCATCTCGCGATCCGGATCGAGCGGGCCGAGCGGCGTCGCGAACGTCTTCTCGCAGACCGCGTACGGGCGGCGCATCGGGGCGTGCGACGTCCCGAGCAGAACGAACGTGTCGACCTTCTCCAGCCCCGGGCCGGTCAGCGCCTGCTCCAGCGCGGCGTAGGCGTGCCCGTAGCCGACCGCGGCGCGCCAGAGGTCCATGTGCGGCGCGCAGAGGCCGACCATGCGCTTCGGCGCGCCTTGCGGCGCGGCGCAGGAAGGCGCCCCGCCCTGCGGCCGCGCGGCGCGGAGGCACTGGCGCTCGATGAAGTCGGCGAGCCTCAGTCGATCGCCGTGGTATGCGCCGCCCGCGTGGGCAGCCATCCGGATCGGCGCCGCGTCGAACGACTGCACGACCGTCCGGCGGCGCGCGTGGAATCGCGGGCTGTCGAGCATCCACGCGCGCTCCAGCTCGTCCGCCAGCCGCGACACGTCGGCGGCGTCCACGCGCTGGCCCGTCGACCGGGAGACCTCTCGCGCGATCTCGTCGATCGACCGCCGCCCGTCGAAGCGCGCGAGCACCGCGGAGCTCGCGGCGGGCACGACGATGGCCGACGGCGCGATGCCCTCGGTGTCGCGCAGCATCAGCGCGCGGCCGAGGCGCTCATCGTGGATGACGACAACCTCCAGAGCTCGAAGCTTCGGGCGCAGAACCGACATCCATCGCGAGGATAGCGCGTACGCGCTCGACGCCCACCTTGCGGCCTCGCGCGACCCCGCGACAGCGGACGCTCCCTCTGTCATCGTAGGGGCGTCCCAGGGGCAGCTCGCGCCTGAACGGACGCGGCCGGTGCTGCGCGTCAGGCCGCTGCGGCATCTCGGATTGCCGCTTCGCGGCGGATGCGCGCGGGACTACGGTCCCTCCATCGAGGCTCCGCACCTACCCCGCCCCACGGCCGCTTCGCGCCCGCCACCCTTCCCGCGGCCAGCACGAGAGACTCCCGACGAATGCGCCGAACCGCGACCCCTGAGCCGCCCGTCCGTGAAGCCGAGCTGCTCGCCGAGCTCTCGGCCGTGTACCGCGAGGCGGAGGAGCTCTTCCATGGCTGGACTTGCCAGGCCTCGACCGAGTGCTGTCGGTTCGGAATCACGGGTCGGGAGCCGTATGTGACGTCCATCGAGCTCGCCGCCGTACGTCGCGCGATCGCGTCCCGAGGGGGCGCTCGCGCGCTCCAGGGGATCGTGCGAGCCGGCGGGACGGGAGCGCCCGAGCCGCCGGCGTCTGGCGGAGACCCGAGCCGGCGGCGCGCGCTGCCGCAAGCCGCGGAGCGGCGGTGCCCGATGCTGACAGGCGCCGGCCGCTGCGCGATCTACGCGGCGAGACCGCTCGGGTGCCGCACCTTCTTCTGCGATCGCGCCTCTGCCGGATCCCCGGTGCGCCACCACGACGTGACCCGGCTCGTCCGCAAGGTGCAGGAAGTCGCGGCGCGTCACGAGTCGGGCGGCGACCTCGGCCGTCCCCTCACCCGCGCGCTGGCGGACGCCAATCCCGGCGCCGCGGGAGGCCCGTCCAGGGCGCGCGCTCGCCGGGGGCGCTGAGCTCGCCGCGCGCGCAGGGCCAGCTCAGGTCCGCTCGACGGCCATCACGCCGGGGATCCGCTGCAGGCGACGGATGACGCTCTTGAGCTGCGCGAGGTCGGAGCAGAGGAACGTGAACGTGTTCATCGCCCGGCCGTCGTCGCCGGCACGACAGGTGGCCTCGCTGATGTTGATGCCCTGCTCGTGAAACGTGTGGCCCACCGTCGCGAGGATGCCCGGGCGGTTCGCCGTCATCACCTTGATCTGCACGGGGCGGTTGATCTTCGCGCGCGAGTCCCACGAGATCTCCACGCGGCGCTCGGGGTCCGTGTCGAACGCCTTGGCGCAGTTGCGGCGGTGGACCGTGATGCCGCGGCCGCGCGTGATGAACCCGACGATCTCGTCGCCGGGAAGCGGGTTACAGCACTTCGTGTAGCGAACGAGGACGTCGTCGATGCCGTTCAGCCGGATGCCGTGGCTGTCGCGCCCCGTGACCTTGCGGACGAGCGACTCGATGCGCCCTTCCTTGATCGACTCCGGCGGCAGCGACGGCGTGCCCGTCTCGTTCTCCTTGGGCGTGGGCGCGAGGAACTCGCACACCGCGCGGACGCTCACCTTGCCGTAGCCGACCGCGATGAACAGCTCGTCGGCCGAGGTGACGCCGAACCGATCCATCACCTTGCGCAGCTCGGCCTCATTCTTGGTGAGGCGGCTCAGGCTCATGCTCCGCTGGTGCATCTCCTTTTCGAGGAGCTCGCGGCCGAGCTTGAGCGACTTCTCCCGCTGCTCCGTGCGCAGGAAGTTGCGGATCTTCGCGCGCGCGCGGCTGGTCGTGACGTAATCGAGCCAGTCCTTCGACGGGTGCTGGCTCGGGTTGGTCATCACCTCGACCACGTCGCCGTTCCGGAGCTTCGAGCGGAGCGGGACGATGGCGCCGTTGACCCGCGCTCCCGAGCAGTGCTCGCCGACCTTCGTGTGGATCGCGTACGCGAAGTCGATCGGCGTCGAGCCGCGGGGGAAGACGCGCACGTCCCCCTTCGGCGTGAAGACGTACACCTCGTCCTGGAACAGGTCGACCTTGACGCTCTCGAGGAACTCGGCCGGGTCCTTGAGCTCCTTCTGGAACTCCATGAGCTGGCGGAGCCAGCCGAACCGCGCCGCGTCCTTCGGGTCGATGCCGCCGGAGTTGCGCTCCTTGTACTTCCAGTGCGCCGCGATGCCCTGCTCTGCCACGCGGTGCATCTCGTGGGTGCGGATCTGGATCTCGATCCGCTCGCGCCCGGGCCCGATCACCGTCGTGTGCAGCGACTGGTACATGTTGGGCTTGGGCAGCGCGACGTAATCCTTGAAGCGGCCCGGGACCGGGGTCCACTGCGAGTGGATGACGCCGAGCGTCGCGTAGCAGTCGGCGACCGACTCGACGAGCACGCGGAACGCGATGACGTCGTAGACCTGATCGAAGTCGCACTGCTGCGCCTGCATCTTGCGCCAGATCGAGTAGAGGTGCTTCGCGCGGCCGGTGACGTCGACCGCGAAGCCCTGCTCCGCGAGCTTGGCCGAGAGCACCTTCGAGACCTCGTGGATGTACTTGTCGCGCTCCTTCGCGGTCGTCTTGACCTTCTGCGAGAGATCCGACCAGGCCTCCGGCTCGATGTACCTGAACGACAGATCCTCGAGCTCGCTCTTGAAGCGCGCGATGCCGAGGCGGTTCGCGAGCGGGGCGTAGATCTCCATCGTCTCCCGCGCGATCCGGTCCTGCGAGTCGGGCTTCATGAACTCGAGCGTCCGCATGTTGTCGAGGCGGTCGCACAGCTTCACGAGGAGCACGCGGATGTCGCGCGCCATCGCCACCAGCATCTTGCGGAAGTTCTCGGCCTGCCGATCTTCCTTCGAAGCGAAGTTGATCTTCGAGAGCTTCGTCACGCCGTCGACGAGGAACGCCACCTCCTGGCCGAAGCTGTTCTCGATGTCCGTGGTCGTCGCGAGGGTATCCTCGACGACGTCGTGCAGGAGCCCGGCGCAGACGCTCGCCGTGTCCAGCTTGAGCTCGGTGATGATCGCGGCGACGCTCGCCGGGTGCGAAAAGTACGGGTCGCCGCTCTTGCGAGTCTGCCCTCGGTGAGCGTCAGAGCTATAGGCGTAGGCCCGGGCGATGAGATCGACGTCTGCAGCCGGCTGATAGGTCCGAACGCGATCGACAAGCTCCGTCAACGTCAGCATGAAGAGTTCGGCGGGCGCAATGCGCCCCCTCCCTTTTGCACGCTAACACCGCGATCTAGGCCCCGCAATTGTGTCACCATGCGCGTGCCCGGCGCAGGGAGCGCGCTCCGCCGGCTCCGTTCTCGTGTCTGTTCGCGTGTGTTCGCGCCCGCTTGCGTCTGTTCGCATCCGCGTGCATCGGGTCGGGTCCGTTCGCGTCTGTTTGACGTTTGAGGTCTGCCCGCGTCTGCCCGTGTCTGATTGTCCGTTTCTGCCCGCTTTCGTGAATTCCATGGAGCCGATCACCGCCTACGTCCACTTCCCGTGGTGCCTCAAGAAGTGTCCCTACTGCGACTTCGTCTCGTTCGCGAAGGCGCGGGAGGCGATCGATCACCGGGGTTATGCCGACGCTGTGCTCGCCGAGCTCCGCAGGCGGACGGAGGCGCTGGGCGAGCGCGAGCTTCGGAGCGTGTTCTTCGGCGGCGGGACGCCGTCCCTGTGGGAGCCGGAGGAGATGGGCAGGGTGCTCGCGGCGATCACGGCGGCCGCCGGCCGGCTCTCGCCGGACCTCGAGGTCACCGTCGAATGCAACCCCACCTCGCTCGATGAGCAGCGGGCCCGCGCGTTCCGAGCGGTCGGAGTCAACCGGCTGAGCGTCGGCGTCCAGGGGCTCGACGCGGAGCGCCTCCGGTTCCTCGGGCGCCTGCACGACCCAGACGGCGGGCTCGGCGCGCTCGCGGCGGCCCTGCGGTCCGGGATGCCGCGCGTGAGCGGCGATCTCATCTATGGTGTCGCCGTGGGGACAGCCGAGCAGGCGCGAGAGCAGCGCCCCGAGCACGCCGCCGCCGAGGCGCGGGCGGTGGCAGCGACCGGCGTGAGCCATATCTCGGCGTACAGCCTCACCGTCGAGCCCGGCACCTCGTTCGGAGAGCTCGCGCGGCGCGGACGCCTGCCGCTCGCCGGAGACGACGGGGTCGCGGACACGTTCTTCGCGATCGACGAGGCGCTCGAGGCAGAGGGGTTGGCCCACTACGAGGTCTCGAACTACGCAAAGCCGGGCCACGAGGCGCGCCATAACCTCGGCTACTGGCAAGGCATTGATTACGTCGGGCTCGGGTGCGCCGCATACGGCACGGTGTCGCGCCCGGATCCGCGCTGGGGCCTGCGGTCGGCCGGCGCGGAGGATCGCGGCGACGCGTTCGCGGTCCGCTACCGGAATGTCGTGAGCCCGGAGCGGTACATGGCCGCCATGGCCGAGGGCGGCGAGGCGATCCCGGTCGAGAGCGAGGAGCGGCTCGACCCGGAGACGCGGCTGTCCGAGCGCATCATGCTCGGGCTCAGGCTGCGCGAGGGGTTCGATCTCGAGGCCGCCGCCGCGGCGCTCGGGGTGCCGGCGTGGAGCGCGGCGCGGCGCAGGGCCGCGGAGCGGCTCGTGCGCGCCGGCCGCCTCGCGGTGACCGGCGGGCGGCTCAGCGTCCCGCGGGCCGCCTGGGTCTTCGCCGACGGCATCGCGGCCGATCTTTTCTGACGCGGCGCCGCGGTCGCGGGCGCGTGACACGTGACGCGCTCGCAGTGGACGTCGGGCGCTGGCCGCGCTCCGATGCTCGTCCCATGAGCCCGCTGCCCACGATCGAGGACATCCGCCGCGCCGCCGCGCGCATCGCGCCGCACGCCCACGTGACCCCCATCATGACCAGCAGGACGATCGACGGCATCGCGGGGGCGCGCGTCTTCTTCAAATGCGAGAACCTGCAGCGGGCCGGGGCGTTCAAGTTCCGCGGGGCGTGCAACGCGGTCATGGCCCTCTCGGACGACGAGGCGCGCCGCGGCGTCGCGACCCACTCCTCGGGCAACCACGCCGCCGCGCTCGCGCTCGCCGCCCGCATCCGCGGCGTCGCTGCGCATATCGTCATGCCCGAGAGCGCGCCCGCCGTGAAGCGCGCCGCCGTGGAGGGCTACGGCGCCCGCGTCGTGAGCTGCGCCCCCACGCTGCGGTCGCGCGAGGAGACGGTCGCCCGCGTGCTCGCCGAGACGGGCGCGGTGCTCGTCCACCCCTACAACGACGCGCACGTCATCGCCGGCCAGGGCACGGCCGCGCTCGAGCTCGCGAGCCAGGTGGAGGACCTCGACGCCGTGGTCGCGCCCGTGGGCGGCGGCGGGCTGCTCTCCGGCACCGCCATCGCGACGAGCGCGCTGTCGCGCGCGCGCACGATCGGAGCCGAGCCCGAGGCGGCGGACGACGCCGTGCGATCGCTGCGCGAAGGGAAGATCCTCCCCTCGAACGACCCGACGACGATCGCGGACGGGCTCCGGAGCTCGCTCGGCGAGCTCACCTTCGCGGTCCTGCGCGCGCAGGGGGTCGAGATCGTCACCGTCAGCGATGCGGAGATCGTCGAGGCGATGCGCGTCGTGTGGGAGCGGATGAAGCTCCTCATCGAGCCGAGCGCGGCCGTGCCCGCGGCGGCGGTCCTCCTGCGCAAGGTCCAGGGGGCGCGGATCGGCGTCATCCTGAGCGGCGGCAACGTCGAGCTGAGCGCCCTCCCGTTCACCTGAGCGAGCTCGGACGACCGCGCCAGCCGCCCCGCGCGGCGCGACGGCGCGCGCCGAGCTCCCTCACGCGCCGGGCGGATCGTGCGCGAGGCGCAGGGAGGCGCGCACCACGCTCGGCCCCGGGTCGCGCGGCGCCGCCGCGACCGTGCGGCCGCGCGCGTCGAGGATGCGCGAGCCGCCCTGGCCGTGGAGCGCCGGGCTGGAAGGCCCCCAGTTCGCGTTCACGACCGCGACGCGATGGCGCCGGGCCAGCGCGGGCAGGAGATCGGCGCGCGCGTCGCCCTCCCCGGGCGGATCGACCCAGGCGGTCGGGAAGAGCAGCAGATCGGCCTCGTCGAGCGCGCCGCCCGCGTCGTCGGAGACGAAGTGGATGTC
Source organism: Sorangium sp. So ce119 (assembly GCF_051524405.1). NCBI lineage: Bacteria > Pseudomonadati > Myxococcota > Polyangiales > Polyangiaceae > Sorangium > Sorangium sp. So ce119. The sequence continues at coordinate 4,309,740 of NZ_CP150310.1, forward strand.
GAAGCAGATCGCGGCGGTCACCTTGGCGCCGCGAAGATCGAGGACCGGGGTCCCGAGATCGCCCGGAGTCGCCCAGCGCTCCGGGAACCACGGGTGGCGCTTGCGGTAATGGCCGATCCGGCGCCCGTCGCGATCGAACACGAGCAGGCTGTTGTAGACGTGGCCCTGGCTCTCCTCGACGAGGGGGCCCGCCAGGGCGATCCGGTGCGCGCGCGCCAGCTCGGCGAGCCGCCGCGCGGACTCACCGTCGAGCGGCTCCGCGAAGCGGCGCAGGTCGCTGTGGCCCCGCGGCGAGACATAGCCGGTGATGATGAGCTCGGGGAGCAGCGCGAGCTCGGCCCCCCTCGCCGCGGGCGAGCCGAGGAGACGGTCGATCTCGGCGAGCGAGGCCCGCGGGTCGCCGAAGCGCTGCGGCAGCTCGAGCGCGACCACGTCGAGGCAGCGGGCGATCACCGGGGCCGCCTGACGCATCCGCCCCGCCACCACGCGCCCGCTCCGCGCGGCGGCGATGCGCCCACGTCGCGCTGGGCAGCGTGGCGCGAGGGCACCGGGCGCCCTCGGCTAGCGATGGCTCCGGGCCGCCTGGAGCTGATGGAGGCTCACCGCCAGGTCGACCTGGCGGCGCAGATCCGAGGCGATCCACGGCTTCGTGATGATCCGGAACGTCGCGCTCTCCCGGGAGATCTTCTGGATCTGCTCCACGTCCGTGGGCGCGCAGACGAGCACCGGCACGTAGCTCAGCCCCTGCCGGCGCAGCTCGCGCAGCAGCGCGAGCCCGCTGAAGTGAGGCATCCGGTAGTCCGCCACGACCACGGAGGGCGGCTCCTTCACCGCCGCGGCGAGCGCGCGGCGCGGATCGCCGAAGGTGCGGACCTGGTAGCCGGAGCGGAGCGCCCGCTCCATGAGGTCCAGGTTGCTCTCCTCGTCGTCGACGGCGTAGAGGAGCGTCCCTTGGCCCCGACCACTCGAAGGTGGCGGCATGCTGCCGGAATGCGGGGCATTGCCCATCGAGCGCGAGGGTATCAGACCTCGTTGTCCCGCACCACGCGCTCAAGCCGAAGTAATCCTGGTTGCCTGCATCACGGCCAGCGCAGTGGGGCGAAGCACGTCACGCCGCGGCACGGCAGCGGCGGGCGCCGCGGCGACCCGGTCGGGCTCCGCCGTCGCCGATGCTGTTGCTCCGGACAGCCTCGACCGCCGCGAGCGACCAACCTGGGGCGATCGCGGCGTTCGCCGTCCACTCCGGCGGCGTTCGGCGGTAAGAGATCAAGAGATGTCCGCTCGCGATGGATTGCTCGAGGTCGGCGCGCTCGTGGACGGCCGGTATCAAGTGCTCGGCCACCTGGGCAGCGGCGGTCATAGCGTCGTCTACGAGGCGCGCCAGATCGTGACCACCCAGCGCGTCGCGCTCAAGCTGCTGCGGCCCGAGGCGCTGCGCCGCTCGCGCGAGTCCGGCTCCCTGGAGGCGCGCTTCGAGCGGGAGATGAAGGTCATCGCCCAGCTCAGCCACCCGAACATCGTGCGGCTGCTCGACGCCGGGCGCCTGCCCGAAGGCGAGCTCTACCTGGCCCTGGAGTACGTCGACGGCGAGACGCTGACCGCGCGCTGCCAGCGCACGAGGGGGATCGAGCCGAGCGAGGCGAAGCGGCTGATGCTGCATGTGCTCGACGCCATCGGCTTCGCCCACGAGCGCGGCGTCGTGCACCGCGATCTCAAGCCCCACAACATCATGGTCGCCGGGTCCGGCAAGCGGACGCACGCCAAGGTGCTCGACTTCGGCATCGCGGCGCTCATCGGCGAGGCGCGCTCCGCCGACTACCGCGCCCTCACGCCCACCGGGGAGTTCAACGGGACGCCGGCCTACATGGCCCCGGAGCAGCTCGTGCAGTCGACCCCGACGACAGCGGCGGACATCTACGCATGGGGGCTCACCTTCCTCGAGTGCCTGATCGGCGCGCCCGTCATGCACGAGGCGACCCTCGCCGAGGTCATCTTCCGCCAGCTCAGCCCCGAACCGGTGCCGATACCCCGCGCCCTCCGCGGCCACCCCCTCGGCGCGCTGCTCGAGCAGGCGACCGCCAAGTCGCCGGCGCACCGCGTCCGCTCCGCCCGCGAGGCTTACGAGTTGCTGGAGGCGTGCGACGTGACCACGATCCCGTGGCCCCTGCCCCGCGACGCAGGCCACGCCAGCTCCGCGGGGGAGCGCGGCGGCGCGCTGGAGCAGCGGGCGATCGTGACGCGACCGGCGCACCAGGTCGAGGCGAGCCAGGAGACCCAGCTCGTGGCCTCCGAGGACTTCGGTCCGCCGGCGGTCCCGGCCCCCAGATCCGTCGAGCAACAGCAGCAGGACGCCCGGCTCGGCGCCGCGCCGACCCTCGCGATGGCGGGCCGCAGCCTCGGCTCCCCCGAGCCGCCGAGGCCGATCCGCAACCCGTCCCTCCACCCTGGCGACTCCGATGGGTCGCTGACGCCGGTGGCCCCGAGGATCACGTCGCCGTCGCGCCCGAGCGTCCTGCCCAGCACGCGCCAGGTGCACGCCACCGGCCGCGGCGAGCGCCGCCAGCTCACCGTGCTGGTCTGCGGGCTCGCCAGCGCCGAGCGCATCGCGGACACGGTCGACGGCGAGGTGTTCCACGAGCTCGTCCAGATGTACCAGGCCGCGTGCGCCCAGGTGATCGGGGCGCAGGAGGGGGTGTTCCTCCGCTCCCCCGGCGAGGAGACGATCGCCTACTTCGGCCACCCCGTGGCGCGGGAGGACGACGCCCTCCGCGCCGTGCAGGCGGCGCTGGATCTGGTCGAGCACATGTCGCGCCTGAACGCGCGCGATCTCGTGCCGCTGCCCCTGTCCGTGCAGGTCGGCGTGCACACCGGGATCGTCGTCGTCGCGGACAGCGACGCCGTGCCGTCGCTCGCCGGCCCGACGCTGAACGCCGCGACGCAGCTCAAGGCGCACGCCGAGCCGGGCACGGTGCTCGTCAGCCGCGCCACGCAGAAGCTCATCGACGGCTACTACTACGTGGACCCGCTCGGCGAGATCAGCCCGAAGGGCGCGCGCCAGCCGCTCGAGGTCTTCGCGGTGCAAGGACGCACGACCGCGCGGGATCGGCTGGACGCGAGGATGCAGCACGGGCTCACCCCGCTCGTCGGGCGAGACGACGAGCTCGACCAGATCGCGGCCCGGTGGACGCGGGCCGCGGGCGGCGCCGGGCAGGTCGTGCTGATGACGGGGGAGGCCGGCATCGGCAAGTCGCGGAGCGTGCGCGCGTTCCGCCATCGCCTGGCCGGGACGCCGCACCTGTGGCTCGAGGCGCGCTGCTCGCCGCAGCTCCAGAACAGCGCGTTCTACCCGGTGATCGAGCTGCTCAACGCGCTGCTCGTGGGCGACCGCGAGCGCGCGAGCACGCTGAGCGGAAGGGTGGCGCCGGGCGAGCGCGGCGCGGCGCTGGAGGACGGTGAGGACAGGCTCGCCCGGCTGGAGCAGCTCCTCGCCGAGGCGGAGGCGGGGCCGCTCGCCGTGCCGCTGCTCGCAGCGCTGCTGTCGATCCCGACCGAGGGGCGCCACGCCGCCCCGGCGCTGACGCCGCAGCGCCAGCGGCAGGAGACGATCGCCTCGCTCCTGCAGCTCTTCCTCGGGCTCGCGGATCGGCAGCCGCTCGTGCTCACGGCCGAAGACCTGCACTGGGCCGACCCGTCTACCCTGGAGCTGCTCGGCCGGCTCATCGACGAGGGGAGGCCGTCGCCGCTGCTGCTGCTCCTGACCGCGCGCCCCACGTTCACGCCGCCGTGGCCGGTGCGATCCCACTTCACGCAGATCTACCTCGCCCCGCTCAGCGCCGAGCGGATGGAGGCGCTCGTCCAGCAGCTCGCGGGCGCCTACGCGACGAGCGGCGCGCCGACGAAGCAGGCGGCGCTGCCGAAGGAGGTGATCCGGACGCTCGCCGAGCGCAGCGACGGCGTCCCGCTGTTCGCCGAGGAGCTCACGCGCATGGTCCTCGAGTCGGCGGCCGCCACCGCAGCCGCAGGGGAGCGGGCCGGCGCGGCGAGCGCCCCGCAGGGGTGGATGGACGCGCTCGAAATCCCGACCACGCTCCAGCACTCCTTGACGTCGCGCCTCGATCGCCTCGGCCCGGCCAAGGAGGTCGCCCAGCTCGGCGCGGTGTTCGGCCGCTCCTTCGGCTACGAGGCGCTCGAGCTGTGCGCGGGCGGCGCGGGCGCCGAGCCGCTGCTCATGGCGTCGAGCCCCGCGGAGCTGCGCGAGGCGCTCGCGCAGCTCGTCGACGCCGAGCTGCTCTTCCAGCGGGGGCGCCCGCCGCGCGCGACGTACACGTTCAAGCACGCGCTGGTGCAGGACGCGGCCTACCAGTCGCTGCTCCGCAGCACGCGGCAGCTGTACCACGCGCGCATCGCCGCCGTGCTCGCCGAGCGCTTCCCCGAGACGCCGCCCGAGCTGCTCGCGCGCCACTACAGCGAGGCCGCGATGTTCGGCCCCGCCGTCGCCGCGTGGCAGCGCGCGGGAGAGGCGTCGCTCATCTCCTCCGCGCACGCCGAGGCGATCAGCCAGCTCCGCCGCGGGCTCGAGCTCCTGAGGCAGCTCCCGGAGACGAAGGAGCGGGCGTGCGACGAGATCACGCTGCAGACCACGCTCGGCGTCCCGCTGATGATCACCCGCGGCTACGCGGCCCCGGAGGTCGAGGCGACGTACGCGCGCGCGCACGCGCTCTGCCAGGAGGCGGGCTCCTCGCCGCAGCTCTTCCCGGCGCTGTGGGGGCTCTGGATCTTCTTCCACGTCCGCGGCGACTACGCGCTGGCGGAGCAGCACGGCGAGCAGCTCCTCGCGCTCGCCGAGAGCACGGGCGACGCCGGCATCTCCCTGGGCGCACACCAGGCGCTCGGCGCGACGCGCTTTCTGCGGGGGCACCTGCGCGAGGCCCGCGAGCACTTCAACAAGGTGCTCTCGATCTACGATCCCGCGCATCACCTGCCGCTCGCCTTCCTGTTCGGCCACGACGCGGCGGCGTTCTCGCTGTCGCACCTCGCCTGGATCGCGTTCCACCTCGGCGAGCCGGAGCGCGCCAAGGCGTCGGTCGACGAGGCGATCGCCCTGTGCGAGGAGCTGAACCAGCCCGTGAGCCGCGGCTTCGTCGAGCACTTCGCCGCCGTGCTGTGCTGCCTGCTCGGCGACTTCGCCGGCGCCGACGCGCACGCGCTCGTGCTCAGCAAGCTCTCCGAGGAGGTGGGCATGCCCCACTGGACGGCGCTCAGCCAGATCGACCTCGGCTGGGCGACGGCTGCGCGCGCCGCGCAGGGGCTCGCCGGCGACGCGGCGCGCGCGCGCCACGCGGAGGGCGCCGCGCGCATCCGCGGGGGCCTGACGATGCTGACGAGCATCGGCAGCCGCGTGTCGCTGACCTACTGGCGGTCGGCGCTCATCGAGGCGGAGCTCGGCGCGGGCAACGTCGACGAGGCCAGCGCGCTGCTCGCGGACACGCTGGCCTTCGTCGAGAAGAGCGACGAGCGTTACTTCGAGCCCGAGCTCTACCGGCTCCAGGGCGAGATCGCCCTCGCGCGCGGCGCGCCGACCGCCGCGGAGGCGCGAGCGCAGGCCGAGGCCGCCTTCCGCAAGGGCCGCGAGATCGCCGAGCAACAGGGCGCGCTCGGCCTCGCGGCGTACATGTCCGAGCGCCGCGGGGCGCGCGCGGGCGCGGCGGGCGACGCGCTGGACGAGGACCAGCGGCGCGCGTAGGTCGAGGCGTCAGCGTAGGTCGAGGCGAGTCCGGCGCGCGGCGGCGCGCGGTGCTGGGCGCGCGGCGCTGGCTAGAGATCGCCGTGGATGGGCATCGGCACGCGCCAGGCGAGGATCTCGACGTGCTGGTCGCGGTTGAACGGCCGATCGAGGAGCTTCGGGCAGCACTGCCGCGAGCGGAACAGCTCGAGGATGTAGCTCATGCGCTCGCTCAGCGACGCCCAGTCCTCCGCGCCGCAGCCGGTCGTCGTGTGGTCGTGCGCGTCGTACTCGCGCAGGAGCTCGTAGAGCTCGCGATCCTCGATGGTCGCGAGCTCCAGGCAGTGGAGCGGCGACCCAGGCGGCGCGGGCAGATCGTGGCCGAGCTCGAGGAGCTCGTCCGGGAGGCGCATGGTCATCATCTCCTTCGTGGCCGCGAGGCGCCAGAGCGCCTGCACCTTGTCGAGCTTGTCCTGGACCATGGACCGCAGCGCCTCGGGCAGGCGCCGCCCGGGCGCGCCGACCGTCTCGATCATGCAGCGGATCGGCCCGTTGAGCGCCCGCGCGATGTACGGCTGGAGCCGCACCTGCTCGTGCAGCCCGACGCGCGCGTTGGCGAGGAGGATCAGCTCGGCCTGCTTGTCCCTGTCCTCCGTGAGCATCGCCGCGTGGTAGTGCGCCATGGCGCTGCGGAGCAGCCCCTGCCCGCCGTCGGGCGACGGACCCGGCTGCAGCCCCTCGATCAGGGCCTCGAGCTGCGCCTCGCCGGGCCGCGGGCACGCCCGGTAGAGCTGGATCATGCGGGCGAACAGCGGTCCGAGCTCCTCGAACACCTTGAGGTTGCCGAGCGCGATGTCGGAGCTCAGCTCGGACAGGATCCGCTCCGGCACGTCCATCAGCCCGAGCCCGTGGCCCCACCACGGGGTGAGCGGGTCGAGGGCGCTGATGCGCGGCGAGCTCTCCCGCTCGGACTCGCCTTGGCCGCGCAGCCTGGTGAAGCTGAAGCGCGGCAGGAACGACTCCCGCTCGTCCTCGCCCGAGACGATCAGCCGCCGGAGCACCGCCGGCACCTCCTCGTTGCGGATGAACCGCCCTGCGGTCTTCGAGGCCCACGTGGCGAAGGTGCACCAGTGGGCGTTGCGCCCGCCGAGCAGCTTCACGAGCTCCGCGGAGAGCTCGTAGTAGCACTGCGTGATGAGCAGGTTGCGCAGCACCGGCTGATCCTTCAGCGCGATCACCGCGTGCACCTGATCGAGCAGCGAAGGCAGCTCGGAGGTCCCGGCGGGCGCCTCGACGGCAGCCACCCTCGCGGCCCGCGTCGCCCGGTCGACGACGCCGCTGCGCGTCACGAGGGCCGCCGGCTTCGCGCTCTCCGCCGGCAAGGAGCGGGAGGTCCGATAGGCGGTTTCCTGGAACGATGCGGCGTGTTCGCTCGCTGGCGCTGCAGGCATCAGCGGCTTTGCAGGGGTCGTCATTCTCCCTTGCTATCTCCAAGTGATGCCAGGTGTCCATACCTGTCCATAAGTCCATCGTGAGAAACGCCGCTGGCATACGGTGTGCTGAACACACGAATCCTCACGGTTACGGCAGGGGCGTAGCGCTCGTTAGATACAAGCGCGGGCAACGCAACGCGGGGCTATGGCGTTGGCGGCACGACCGGCGCGGGCGGCGCGGGCGATGAGGGAGCCGTGGTCGCGAGGGCGCTCCCGCCGCTTCCACCGCCGCGCGGCCAGGTCGTGACGCTCACCCGATGGTCGCGGCCAAACGTGCGCGCGACCACGGCGCGCACGTCGGCCGGCTCGACCTCCTCGAGCGCGCGCAGCAGCCGCGGCAAGCTGCCCGGATCGAGCGCGGCGCGCAGCCGCAGATCCGTGATCGGCCGAGGGGACGCGGGCGGCGGGGTGACGGCGGCGCGCCGCGCGAGCTCCTTCTCGAGGTCGATCTTGAGCAGGGCCTTCGCGAGGGACAGCTCCTTCCACGTCGGTCCGGACGCCGCGAGCGACGCGAGCTCGGCGTCGAGCCGCTGCTCCAGCTCCGCGGCGCTGCGCGACGGCGCGGGCGTGAGCTCCACCGCCGCCACGCTCGCCTGCGCGCCGAGCGACAGCCGGCCGGTCACCTCGGACGCGAGCTGCCCCTCCGTGACCAGGGCCTTCGCGAGCCGCGCGACGCGCGGGCCGGTGAGGATCTCCATCGCCACCCGGAGCGACGCCTCGTCCGCGCCCCCCTCCGCGGGCGCGATCCAGCCGTAGAGTAGCCGCGGCGCCGGCACCGCGTCCTCGAGCGCGAGCCGCTCGTCGCGCGGGTGCGGCCCGACCTGGCGCTCCGGCTCCGCGGCGACGCGCTGGAGGGCGCGCGCGAGCGCCTGCTCGACCGCCGCGCGGGAGACGTCGCCCGAGAGCGAGATCGTCGCCTGGGCCGCGTCGCGCTCGCGCCGGAGCGACTCCGTGAGCAGGAGCTCGCTCGCCGAGCCCGCGTCGGCGCGCGCGCCGATCAGGGTGCCCTCGAGCGGGTGGCCGGCGGGGAACAGCGCCTCGCCGAGCGCGATCCACGACCGGCCGTACGGCGCCCGCTCGAGCGCGCGCCGCGAGGGCTCGCTTGCCTGCCTCCTGAGCTCGGCCACGCGCGCCGCGCTCGCCTCGCCGAGCAGCATCCGGAGCCGCGCCGCGACCAGATCGATCCCGACCTCGAGGTCGCGCGGGGGCACCGTGATCGCGACGCGCGCCTCGCTGGCGAGCGCGGGCCCCGCGGCGCCGGCGTCGCTCGCGGACCGCGCCGGGACCGCGACCGCCGCGCTGATCGAGACGAGCGGCGCCGCCGGATCTTCGCGGAGGTCTACCGCGATGCCGCTCGGGAGGCGGAAGCGCTGCACCTGCTCGCGACCGGCGCCCGCCAGGAGGGCGATCTGCTTCTCGATCTCGGCCTCTCGACCCTTGAGGGCGCCGCGCGCGCCCGGCCCGTCGGCGCCGTCGAAGGGCGACGCCGCGACGAGGCGGCCGCTCCGGATGCCGAGCGGATCGTCCTCGGCCGCAGGGCGCCAGCCCACGCCGCCGCCGACCATCACGATCGGGAGCTTCGCCTCCAGCGCCTCCGGATTGCCGAGGAGCGGCATCGGCGCCGGCGCCTGGCCGGGCGGGGTGAAGAGCGGGAGCCGGTTCCGGCCGAGCGACAGGGGGCGGGGCGGCAGCGACGCGTCGTCGAGCGCGAGCGCGCCGCCCGCGCCGTACGCCGACGGCGCGGCGCCCAGCGCGGCGGGCGCGTTCCCCGGGGGGTCGGCCTCCTCGTCGAGCTCCTCGTGGTCGAGGTAGGCAGGGAAGAGGGCCATGGCGCGCGCGACGCGATCGGCGGGGAGCGCGATCAGGTGGTCGGCGCGGCCCGGCGGGACGCGATCGCGCAGGAGCTCGGGGTTGTGCTCGCGCAGCACGGCCGTCGAGACGCCCGCGGCGCGCGCGATGGTGCGGAGCCGCGTCCCCGGCGGCACCGCGACCTCGCCGAGGTCGAGCGGCGCGAGCGGCGCGACGTCGGGCAGGTCCAGCCCGAAGCGCGCGCGGTTCGCGGCGACGATCGCGAACGCCACGATCTGCGGCACGTAGTCCGCGGTCTCCTTCGGGATGGCGCCGGCCTGCGCCAGCTCGGCGAGCCCGATCGGCCCGCGCGCCTCGGGGTCGCGCGCCGCCGCCACCCGCGACAGCGCCCGGAGGACGCCGTCGTGGCCGAGGTTGTACGCCGCGAGCGCGAGATCCCAGCGGCCGAAGCGCTCGTACAGGTCGCGCAGGTGCGCCGTCGCGGCGTCCGTGGCGCCCGTGAGGCTCATGCGCGCGTCGATCCACTCGGACTGCTCCAGGCCGTAGGCCTCGCCCGTCCTCGGCATGAACTGCCAGAGCCCCGCCGCGCCGGCCGGCGAGACCGCCCGGGGATCGAAGCCGCTCTCCACCGCCGCGACCCAGAGGAGATCCTCGGGCAGGCCCGCCTCGCGGAGCGATCGCTCGATGATCTCGCGGTACGCGCCGGCGCGCCGGAAGCGGCGCTGGAAGACGGCGCGGCCCTCGTCGGACTGGGCGAAAAAGCGGACGAACCGCATCGTGCGCCGCGTGAGCGGGACGTCGAGATCCGGCATCGCCAGCGTGGCGAGCGCCGTCCCCTCGGGGTCCTCGAGATCCTCGTCCGTCGCGGGCTGGAACTCGCGCACGAGGAGCGCCGTCAGCGCGGGCGGCGCGTCGCCGACGGGCAGAGGGCACGCGTCGACCGCGGGGGCGTCAACCGGCGCACGATCGACCAGGCTGGGATCGCGGAAGGCGCGGTAGGCCGCCGAGAGCGAGGCGCGCACCGAGGGCGCCTGGCCGACGGCCGCGCCGGAGGCGCAGATCAGCGCGCCGAGCCCGGTCCACAGAGCGGCTCGCCGTGCCCAGCTCATCAGCGCCGATCTTGCTCCGAAACCGTCCGCCAGCGCTACGGCAAAGCGCGGAGACAGCGGCCGTCATGTGCGCTGCTCGACCCGGCGCGCTTCCCTGCCCCTGCCTTCCCCGCCCTCCCCCTTCCCGCCTGCTGCCCCGCCCGCCGATCGCCCTCCCCGGCCCGTCGCCGCGACCCGCGCGTGGCCGTCGCCCTGGCGCCTCCTCGCGGCGTGATCCCCCTCCCGCCCTGCCCCGTTTCCACGGGAGATGCGCCCCCGCCCGCCTCGCGGCCCCGCCGGCGCTGGTCGCGCCTCGCGCGGCCAAGCACTAGCCGCCTGCTTCCGGGCGAGCTAGCAAGCGTCGGCGATGCGCTCGTCTCAAGCCGCACCCCCTCCCGAGAAGAGCTCCCGGCTGGGCGAGGTGCTCGACTTCATGAAGCTGCTATGGGCCGTCGATCACGGCCTGCAGTCGACGTCGAAGCGCATGGAGGCGAAGATGGGCGTGACGGGCCCGCAGCGGCTCGTCATCCGCATCGTCGGGCGCTACCCGGGCATCTCCGCCGGGCAGCTCGCCGAGATCATGCAGCTCCACCCGAGCACCCTCACGGGCGTGCTCAAGCGGCTGCAGGAGCGCGGCATCATCGAGCGACGGGTCGATCCGAAGGACGGCCGCCGCGCGCTCCTGGGCCTCACCGCGCGCGGGCGCGAGCTCGACAGCCTCCGCACCGGGACGGTGGAGGCCGCCGTGCGGCAGGCGCTGAAGGCGATGCCCCGGCGCAAGCTCGAGGCCGCGCAGGATGTGCTCGCGGCCGTCGCCGAGGCGCTGCAGCCGCAGCAGGACGACGAGTAACCCCGTCGGATCGGGCGCGCGCCGCGCGCGTTCCAGTCAGGGCAGCGCAGATCCGCATGCGCCCGGGAGCCCGCGCCAGGAGCGCGCGGTACGCCTGCGCCGCGCGAAGGGGGATCGGCGCCCGGGTGCGCCGCGCGATCTGCGCGAGGCGCGCAGCGCTGCCGCGACCGGCCGACCCCGCGGACATCGAACGGAGGAGCAGCGGTCGTCCCGCACGGCGACCCGTTTCCCGCCGTCCCGGTGACGGCGCGAGTCGCCGCGCCGGACCTGAACAACCCGAGGCCTTCGGCGCGGCCTCTGCCCGGCGCACGCCGCGCCGAGGGCCTCTCATCACCACGCAACGGGGGAACCATGAGGCACTGGATTCTTGGCGCGATCGGCGCGGCGCTCATCGCCGCCACGTGGGGCTGCGGCTCCGGCGAGGGAGACGGCGGAGCAGCGACCGGCGGCGGCGGCGCAGCGGCCGGCGGCGCAGCGACCGGCGACGGAGGGACCGGGAGCCAGGCCGCCGCCTGCACGCTCGTGGCCCAGGGCCTGGAGGTGAGCAGCGGCGACGGGATCGCGCCGTCGATCGCCTGGGCCGGGGCGGGCTTCGCCGTCGCCTGGCAGCAGCGCGGCGCAGACGAGGGCGACATCCACCTGGCCGTGCTCGACGCGGAAGGCAACAGGCTTCGGGAGGAGGTGATCGAGGGAGGACCGGGGATCTCCAGCCACCCGAGCGTAAACCGCGACGGGCAAGGCCTGCTCATCCTCTGGCAGGACCGGGACGGCACGGGGAGCGTCGTGCGCGGCCGACGGGCCACGCTGGCGGGCGTCGCCGAGGGCGCCGCCTTCGACCTGGTGAAGAGCGGCGCGGCCGAGTCCTGGCCCATCGCCGCCGCGAGCCGGGACGGGGTGCTCCTGGCGTGGATGGATGCGGGCGGATCGCTGCTCGGCGCGCTCGACAGCGGCGCGCTGGCCAGCTCGACGCCGCTGGATCAGGCGCAGTTTCCGGCCGTCGCGACCGACGGCGAGCGGACCGCGCTGGCCTGCACGCAGGGCGACACGCTCCTCTTCGCGAGGCCGGGCCAGGGGAGCGCCCCGCTCGAGCGGATCGCGCACCAGGGGGTCGCCGCGAAGCTGACGCGCGTCGCGCTCGGCGGAGACGACGCGTTCCTCGCGTGGGAGGACACCCGCGGCGGCGCGGAGCAGATCCGCGCGCTCCGGATCTCCGCGCAGAACGAGGTGTCCCGCGAGGTCGTCGTCTCGCGGGGCGAAGGCAGCGCGAACTGGCCGGCGCTCGCGTGGACCGGGCGCAGCCTCGCCGTCGCGTACTACCAGTTCCGCGAGCGGTACCCGGCCGTCTTCGTGACGCTCCTGAGCCCGGATCTCACGCCCACCGGCGTCGAGCTCACGGTGAGCGGCGACGCGCCCGCGAGGTACCCGGCGCTGGCCTGGACAGGGCAGGAGCTCGGCATCGCTTACGCAGAGAAGGATCGAGGCGTCCGCCTCTCGCGCGCCACGTGCCGGTAGCCGCGCCCCGCGCGCTCCTCCGCCATCCGGCCCAGCGCCCTCCCGCGCGACGTGCCCACGCGCCGCTGCGCGCTCGCGCTCGCGCTCCCGCGCCTCGCGCGCCCTCACCGCCCCATCGGCGCAGCCCGACCGCCCGCGGCGGCACGGCCTGTCCCGCGGCGACCGCGGCTCGAACCCTGCAATTGCCCTTGCCGTGGTCGTCCTCCCCTGCGCCCTTGCGATCCTAATCTGCACAGCCGTGCTCGGCGCCTACGCCGTGCGCGTCGCGCGCCACGGCCGACCGACGATGCCGCGGCTCGGCGCCTCTCCAGGGACCGCGCTGCTCCCAGGCCCTGTCGTCGAGGCCTTCTACTGGTCGTTCCACGCCCCCGCCCGCGCGCTCGTGCGGCTCCGCGTCTCGCCGGACGCCCTCACCTACCTGTCGCTCGCGCTGTCGCTGGCCTGCGCGCCGCTGCTCGCGGCGGGCCGCTTCCGGACCGGCGCCGCGCTGCTCGTGTCGAGCGCGATCCTCGACGCGCTGGACGGCATGGTGGCGCGCGAGGGCGGCAGGGCGTCACGCGCGGGCGCGGTGCTCGACTCGTGCCTCGACCGCCTGTCCGACGCGGCCCCGCTCATCGGCCTCGCCGTCTTCTACCGCGCGCACGCCGCGGCGCTCGCGATCCCGCTGGTCGCCATGGTCGCCTCGTCGCTCGTGAGCTACGCGCGCGCCAAGGCCGACGCCTACCAGGTCGCGCTGCCGAGCGGGCTGATGCGCCGGCATGAGCGCATCGCCTACGTCGTCGCGGCGCTCGTCTTCGGCCCGGCCGTCCCCACCGCGCGGCTCACCGGCGCGCTCCCCTACCCGATCACGCTCGCGTGCCTCGCCCTCGTCGCGGGCGTCGGGCTCGTCGCCGGCCTGCGGCTCGTGCAGCGGACGCGCGCCGCCCTCGCGGCGGCCGACGCGGCGGAGCTGCCCGGGGCGAGGACGCCGGCGCGCGACGCCGGCGCGGCGCGCGGGCGCCTGCTCGGCAGCGGCAAGGCCACGAGCGCGCCGCTGTGATCCTGCTCCGGCACGCGCGCGCCCTCTGGGGCCCCCTGTGGTGGCTGCCGGCGCTGCCGTGGCTCGCCTACGCCGCGCTCCTCGCCAGGCGCGGGGCCGCGCGCTGGGACCACCTCGCGGTGGCCGCCCTCGTCGCGACGAGCGTCTACGCGAGCCAGCGCTCGCGGCGGCTCTTCCTGAACGCGCTGCCGTTCCTGCTCCTGTTCCTCGCGTACGACGCCATGAAGCAGCTCGGCGTCGGGCTCGTCGCGCCGGGGGACGTCCTCGGCTGCGAGCTGCGCGCGGCGGAGCTCGCGCTCTTCGGCGTGGAGATCGGCGGCCGGCGCCTCACCCCGGGCGAGCTGCTCGCCCGGCTGCAGCGCCCCGCGCTCGACCTCCTCTGCGCCCTGCCCTACGGCGCCTACGTGCCCGTGATGCTGGCGCACTGGCTCCACCTCTACCGGACCGACGCGATGGTCGCGCGCCGGTTCGCCTGGCTCGCGTTCGCGACGCACCTCTTCGGCCTGATCACGTACCGCCTGCTGCCCGCCGCGCCGCCCTGGTACGTGCAGGCCCACGGATGCGCGATCGATCCGGCCGCCCAGAGCTCCCCGGCCGCGCTGCTGCGCGTCGACGCGATGCTCGGGATCACCTACTTCCGCGACCTGTACAGCCGCGGCGCGACCGTCTACGGCGCGCTGCCGTCGCTCCACGTGACGTACCCGCTGTACGGCCTGCTCGCGACGCGCCGCACGGCGGGCGCGCCGTCCATGGCCCTCCAGATCGCCTATGCCGCGCTCATGCTGTTCGCCGCGATCTACCTCGAGCACCACTGGCTGCTCGACGCCCTGCTCGGCTACGCCTACGTCGCGCTCGCGTGGACGCTCGTGCTGCGGGCCTTGCCCGACCAGAGCGGCCCGGATCAGGCGGGCGGCGCCTTGCCGCCGCTCGCCGAGGCGTCGGGCTCCCAGAGGATCTCCGGCGTCCCGAGGAGCGCGGCCGCCCAGCGGCTCCAGACGAAGAGCGCGTCGCTCAGGCGGTTCAGGTAGCCGACCGCCAGCGGATCGGCCTGGCCCGCCTGCGCGAGGCGCACGCAGCAGCGCTCGGCCCGGCGGCACACCGTCCGCGCCACGTGGAGATCCGTGTTGAGCCGCGAGCCGCCGGGGAGGACGAACGAGCGAAGCGGCGCGAGATCGGCCTGGCAGCGGTCCATCTCGGCCTCGAGGAGCTGGATCTCCGCCTGCGTCACGCGGGGCTGCTTCGGGTGCACGTCCTCCGGGAGCGTCGCGAGGATCGAGCCGAGGTTGAACAGCTCGTGCTGCACGCGCAGCAGCGTGCGCCCGAGCTCCCCCAGCCGCTCGGCGCTCCCGGCGGGCGCGCCCGGCAGGAGCTCGATCAGCGTCTGCCGCGCGGCCCCGACCAGCGCGTTGAGCTCGTCGACCGTGCCGTACGTCTCGATCCGCGCGTCGTCCTTCGGGACGAGCTGCCCGCCGACGAGCCGGGTCTGCCCGCCGTCCCCCTGCCGCGTGTAGACACGGCTGATCGTGATCTTCGGCGCGCTGAACACGCGCTCGTCCTCGGCCTCTGCCCGGAGGGCACCCGTCCCGCGCGTACCGTCGTTGCTCACGGGGAGCTCACGTAAAGCGTGAGGACATCCGGGTCAAGCAACCCCTGGGAGGCGCGGCGTTGGCGATCTTCCGGTTCGAATGGAACAGTCCTGTCCCTATGCCCTCGCGTTCACCGGCGCCGCTGCTCCGTCGTCCCCTCTCCATCGCCCTCGTCCTCGCCGCGCTCCCGGCCGCGGCCGGCTGCGCCGCCGAGCCCGCCGCGCGGCCCGCGCCGCGGCCCGCCGTCACCGCGGAGATGGCGCGCATCGAGCAGAGCCGGCGGCGCATCGACGACGCGAGCCGCGCGCTGTCCGACAAGCGGTACGCCGACGCCCGCGCGCTGCTCGACGGCGCGAGCGGCCTCGGCGTCGACTCGCACCGGTACGAGATCGGCGAGCTGCGCGAGAAGCTCGACCGGCGCGAGGCGAAGCTGTGGGCCACGGAGGCCGGCGAGCTGCTCGACCAGCAGGACTGCGAGGGCGCGTTCACCAGGCTGTCGGCGCGGATCGACGAGCTGAACAGCGAGGCGTTCACCCAGGAGGTCCGGAAGCTCGTGGCGACGCAGGCCGTCGCGTGCGCGAACGGCAAGGTCGACGCGGCGACCACCGCCGGCAAATTCGCGGAGGCGCGCGCGTTCCTCGCGGCGGCGCCGACGAGGAACGCCCTCGGCGACGCGGCCTCGGAGCGGCTCACCGCGGAGCTCGACGCCACGGTCGCCGAGGCGCTCCATGGGCAGGTCGAGCCCGACGTCTCGGCCGGGCGCTGGGCGGACGCGGTCGAGAAGCTCGACGCCGCCGTCAAGCGGGGGGACGCCTCGGAGGAGCAGGGGCGCGCGCTGCTCGGGCGGGTCCGCGCAGCCGCGGCGCCGCGGCTCTCGGACCTCGCCGGCAAGGCGGTCGGCGCGCAGGACGCGGCGGCCACGCTGAAGCAGCTCGACGCCACCATCGCGCTCCTTCGCTGGGAGGCGCCCGCGCCCGGAGCGGCCGAGCTTCCGGGGAGCAGCGCGCTGCCCGAGGCGCTCGACCGCAAGCGCGCCGCCCTCGCCGCGTGGGTCGAGGCGAGGCGGATCCAGATGAAGCCCATGAAGAAGCCGTCGATGCGCTGGACCCACGGCGCGGTCGCGATCGCGCCCGCCTCGAACGTCGACGCCGAGGCGAAGCAGCGCCTCGCGCCCTCGACGCCCGTGTGGATCCTCGGGCAGGCGAAGCAGCACGCCCTGGTGGCCGCCGTCGATCCCGGCACGGCCGCGCTCTCGACGGCGCTCGAGTCTGCGATCGGGTGGGCGCCGCTCCCGCGCCTCGCCGCAGAGCCGACCGTCGACTGGCTGCCGCCGGACGACCAGCTCGAGGGCGAGCGCGTGTGGGGCCCGCTCCGGGAGAAGCAGCCGACGCTCGAGCTCGGCGTCGTGAGCGCGGTCCGGGGCGCCGACATCGTCGTCCGTCGGCTCGCGGACGACGCGGAGATCACGCTCTCGCGCAAGCAGCTCCGCAGCGGGCGCCTCGCCCCGGGCACCCGGGTGCTCGCCCTCTGCAAATCCGAGAACGACCCGGCGACGATCGTCGACGCCGTGCCGCCCACCGGCCGGGTGGCGCGCATCCAGTGCGAAGGGGGGGCGCAGAAGGAGGAGCCGCTCGCCTCGCTCCGGTCAAGGCCCGACCTCCTGCCCCCCGGCCGCTAGCGCAGCCGGCCAGAAATCGGCGATCCTCCGTCCGACGTTGACTCGTAGCGCCGCGCACCTAAGTCTCCCAGTCTCTTGAGGAGCCACGATGCCTACGACCTATAGCGACCTCATCTCCGACGTCCGCAAGTCCATCCGCGAGCTCTCGCTGAGCGAGCTCAAGCGCCGCCTCGACGACAAGGTCCCGGTGGTGCTCCTGGATGTGCGCGAGAAAGAGGAGTACCGCGCCGGGTACATCCCGGGCGCGATCTCGATCCCCAGGGGCTTCCTGGAGATGCAAGTGGAGCAGAAGCTGCCGGACAAGTCGGCGCACATCGTGGCCTATTGCGCCGGCGGCACGCGCTCGGCGCTCGCCGCGAAGACGCTCCAGGAGCTCGGCTATACCAACGTCGAGAGCGCCAACCCGGGCTTCGTCCGCTGGAAGGACCTGAACTACCCGGTCGAGCTGCCCCCGAGCCTCACGGAGGCGCAGCGGGATCGGTACTCCCGCCACCTGCTCCTGCCCGAGGTCGGCGAGGTCGGACAGACCAAGCTGCTCTCCGCCAAGGTCCTCCTCCTCGGCGCCGGCGGCCTCGGCAGCCCGGCGGCCCTGTACCTCGCCGCCGCCGGCGTGGGGACGCTCGGCCTCGTCGACGCCGACGTGGTCGACAACTCGAACCTCCAGCGGCAGATCCTCCACGCGACCTCGCGCGTGGGCATGCCGAAGGTCGACAGCGCCGAGGCGGCGATCCGCGACCTGAACCCCGACGTGAAGGTCGTGAAGTTCCAGGAGCGCGTCGACAGCTCCAACGTCGACCGCATCTTCGACCAGTTCGACATCATCGTCGACGGGTGCGACAACTTCCCCACGCGCTACCTCGTGAACGACGCGTCGGTCTTCAAGAAGAAGCCCGTCGTCCACGGCTCGATCTTCCGCTTCGAGGGCCAGGTGACGACGTTCCTCCCGGGCGTCGGCCCCTGCTACCGGTGCCTCTACCCGGAGCCGCCGCCCCCGCACCTCGCGCCGAGCTGCCAGGAGGCGGGCGTGCTCGGGATCCTCCCCGGGCTCGTCGGCATGATCCAGGCGACCGAGGCGGTGAAGCTGATCCTCGGCAAGGGGTCGCCCCTCATCGGCCGGCTCCTCACCTACGACTCGCTCCGCATGAAGTTCGGCGAGCTCAAGCTGCGCCGCGACAAGAACTGCCCGGCCTGCGGCGAGTCGCCGACCATCACCAGCTACATCGACTACGAAGGCTTCTGCACCCTCGGCTGACGGCCGCCACGCGCGCCTCCCCGCGCGCGCTCTCGCCGCGCGGGAGGGCGCGCCCCGCGCGTCACGAGGGGTACTGGAGCACCGTGGTCTTCTCGGGCCGCTCGATCCGCTCCACGCGGCTCGTCACGATCTGCCGCTCCAGCCCGTCCGGGTCGACCTGGGTGAAGTAGATCGGGGCGCCGACGCGCGCGTGCTGCGGCTCCGGGATCACGACGCCGTTCGGGTTGATCCGGACCGCGCCCTGGAGCTTCAGGTGCAGCGCGAGGTGGGCGGGCCTGAACTTGCGCGCGGCCCGATCGCGGACGGCGACGCAGATCTCGTCGCGGACGTGATACTCCGTGTTGCGGGTGATGAAGACCCGGTGCCTGCGGCGCTCGTTACCCGTGTAGCTCATGGTCGCTCGTCGCTCCTTCGCGCCCCTCGGCGCGGCGCGCATCGTGTTGTCGCGTTGCCGCGTTGCTGCGTTGCTGCGCGTCGCGCCCTTCAGCGCGGCGGGCATCGTGGCAAGGCGCGCCGCGCGCGGCCAAATTCGTGGCGCCCGCGCGCGGCCCTGCGTCCCGCACAGAAGCGGGTGCCGCCGCAACTTTGTGCGGATCTCCGCGCGCTTCTGGGAAAGCGACGCGCGGCGGTGCCACGATCGCGATCGCAATGCCGCGCTGCGAGCGTCTCCCCGGTCCCGGTCTGGCGAAGGTCCAGAGCCCGCCGCTGTTTCACCGGCGGCGCGTCGAGCTCGTGACCTGCTCGACGGGGCGCCTCCACGCGCTGTTCGATCGCGCCGACGTGCTGAGCGAAGGGGGCACCCGCAACGAGGAGGGCGCGCTCGTGTACTACGGGTCCACCAGCCTGCTCGTCGCGCTGCCCGCGGACGCGCCGCTCGACCCGGCGCTCGACCGGGCGCTCGCGCTCGACCCCCACCTCCGGCTGCGGGCGCTCCGCGTCGCGCAGCGCGAGGCGACCGCGCGCGCCGGCGGCCCGCTCGGCCCGATGCAGGCCGAGATCCGCTGCGGGCTCGCGCGGCGCGCGGCCACGACGTCGATCGCGCTGACCGTGGACGTCACGGCGCGCGTGCTGATCACCACGCCGAAGACGGCGCGCCCCTCGGGCGCCTGATCGCCATGCGAAAGATCCACCAAAGACCGCTCGCCGTCGCGCACCCCGCGCGCTCCCGTACGCCCGCGCTCACCGCGCGGAGAGGCCTGCTGCAAAACCCAGGGGAGAGCGCACGGGAAGACGGACGCCGACGCCGTCAGGACCGCGCGCCGCACCCTCTTGACGCGCGTGCCCGCGTGGAGAACGGGAGCCATCCGGCCCGAGGCGAGGTAGGCTCCACACGACGCGCTCTGCCTCCGCCGATCCTCGGCGCGGAGCCGGCGACGCTGCGATGAGCAAGAAGGACCGTTCCGCCTCCGGCGATTCCGACAAGGTGATCCACGTCGTGTTCGGCCCTGGTGGAGGGCGGGTATCGGAGCCCCCGCCCGCCCCGCTGGCCGACGTGCCGGAGGCGCCGATGCCCGCGCCGGGCGCGCGCGAGCCGGTCACCGACATGTTCACCGGCACCGAGGTCGCGCGGCTGCTCGGCATCTCGCCCGGCCGGCTGCGCTCGCTCGATCGCGCCGGCATCGCGCCGCCGAGCGGCCGCCGGCGCGGCCGGCGCGCGTACACGTTCTCGGATCTGATCGCCCTGCGCGCCGCGCGCGACCTCCTCGCCCGCAAGGTGCGCCTGCGCGACGTCGCGCGGGCGATCGACAACATCCGCGCGGCGCTCCCCCGGGTGACGCGCCCCCTCGCCGAGCTCCGCGTCGCCTTCGACGGCAAGGCGGTCGTCGTCCGGAGCGCGTCGGGCGCGTTCGAGCCGATCACCGGGCAGATGGTGCTCGACTTCGAGGTGAAGGACCTGCGCGACGACGTCGTGCGCGTGCTCCGCCCGAAGGTGGGCCGGGAGCGCGCGCGCACGGCCTACGAGCTCTACATGCAGGCCAGCCAGCTCGACGAGGACCCGTCGACCATGGACGAGGCCGAGTCGCTCTACCGGCGCGCGCTCGAGATCGACCCGTGGCTGGCGATCGCCTACACGAACCTCGGCAACATCTGCTTCCGGCGCAACGCCGAGGAGCAGGCCGAGGCGCTCTACATGAAGGCGCTCGAGCTCGACGCGGCGCAGCCGGAGGCGCAGTACAACCTCGGCTACGTGATGCTCGAGCGCGGCCGCGCGACCGAGGCCATCCGCTATTTCCGCGGCGCGATCGCGAGCGATCCGCGCTTCGCGGACGCCTACTACAACCTGGCGATGGCGTACGAGCAGGTCGGCGACCCGACGCAGGCGCGCCCGTGCTGGCGCAGGTACCTCGAGCTCGAGCCGACCGGCACGTGGGCCGAGATCGCGCGCCGACACCTGTGAGGTCCGGCGCGCCGCGGGCTTGATCCGGGGGGCCTCTTCTCCGGCATACTGCGCGGGCCATGGACCAGCAGGGCGCGCCGCGCGGCGCCGCGAACTACCCCCCCGGCGGCCCCCCCCCCGGCGGCCCCCCGCCGGGCGGCCCCCCGCCGGGGGGTCACGGCGCGCCGCCGGGGGGCTACGGCCCTCCAGGCGGAGGCTACGGCCCTCCAGGCGGAGGCTACGGCCCTCCAGGCGGGGGCGGCCATCCGCCGCAGCCGTTCGGCGCCGCGCCGGGGCACCTCGGCGTCGCGCCGCTCAGGCCGCCGCCGAAGCGATCCAACCTCGCGATCTACCTCGGTGTCGGCTGCGGCTCCGTGTTCCTGTTCTGCATTCTTGCAGGCGCGGCGGCGATCTACTTCTACACGAGCGTCGCGGCCCGCGAGACCGCCGCGCGGCCAGCGCCGCTCCCGGGGCCCCCGACGCTCGACGGCCTCGTCGACGGGCCCGCCGACCAGGGCGTGCTCCGCGCCGAGATCCGCGACCTCCGGAGCTTTCCCTCCCGCGCGGGG
Source organism: Sorangium sp. So ce119 (assembly GCF_051524405.1). Taxonomy (NCBI): domain Bacteria; kingdom Pseudomonadati; phylum Myxococcota; order Polyangiales; family Polyangiaceae; genus Sorangium; species Sorangium sp. So ce119. Next base: position 4,330,715 of record NZ_CP150310.1, read on the forward strand.
AAGCTCCACCATTTCGTCGGCGAGATCCACAACACGGGGACGGCCCCCATCGGCGCGCCGAGCGCGAAGGTGACGCTCTACGACGCCCGCGGCGCCGCCCTCGGGAGCGGCGACTGCGCGACCCAGGTGCGCTTCTTGCCGCCGGGCGAGAAGGTCCCGTGCGCTCTCACGACGCCGAGGCCCGCCGCGCTGGCCACGTTCAAGGCCGAGGTCGCCCCCGCGGCCCCGTCCTTCCGCGGCAAGCTCGCCAAGCTCGGCATCGCGGACACGAAGTTCACGCCCACGCGCGGGCAGAGCCCGTACCAGGTGTCGGGCAGGATCACGAACGAGTCGAGCTTCACGGCGAGGTCGGTCCTCGCGATCGTCTCGCTCTACGGCGCCGACGGCAAGGTCGTCAGCGTGAGCCAGATCCCCGTGGGCGACGGGGATCTCGCGCCCTCGGCGAGCGGGACGTTCACGGCGAGCGTCGTCGATGTCGCCGACGCGCCAGCGACGTGGCAGGTGTTGGCGGTCGGATACAGCGAGTGAGCGCGCGAGGCTCCGGCCGCGCGCGAGAACCCAGGAGAGGTGAGCGAGATGAGCGACGTGGGATCGGCCCGGCGGGCCAAGGACGAGCTCAAGGCCAAGGTCGGCGGCGAGCCGTGGTGTGTCGGCGTCGGGGTCGAGCGGGAGGACGGGGTCGGCTTCATCGTGCGCGTCAGCGTCCGGTCCGGAGGGGCCGACGCGGCGCGCGCGGCGATCCCGGAGCGCATCGGCGGCGTGCTGATCAAGGTGATCGAGAACGACCCCTGAGCACGTCTGACCCGCGGTCTCGTATCGCCAGACCGCGCAAACCGTGTAAGCTGCGCGCCTCGTGAACGAGCGCAATCTCTCCCGCCGACTTTCCACGAGCATCGTTGACGCGTTGAAGGCGCACGGGCACATCCTCGTGGCCAGGGGAGGCGCGACCGCGCTCGCGCGCGAGCTCGAGGAGAGGATGTCCGGGGTCATCGCGGCCATCGCGCCCCGGCTCGAGCCGTATGCGATCGTCGACGGAGAGGTCACGAGCACGTTCGGCAGCGACGAGCTCGACGACCAGGTCGAGGAGCTCGTCGCGAACCTCACGAGCACGCTGATGGAGTCCGAGCACGTGGAGGACATCTTCACGGAGGACAACGTCATCCAGCGCGACGTCTTCCGGGTGATGCGCGACGCGCTGCTCGGGCCGCGGCCGGAGCTCGCCCTCGAGGACGACGGCCCGGTGCAGGTGCGGCTGGACACGCTCGGGTACGTCGCCTCGACGGTCGGCAAGCGCGCGCCGGCGCAGGTCCTGGGCGAGGCGCTCGCGCGCGCCGCGGACACCGCCGGCGGCAAGCTGACGGCCTACGACGCCGAGCTCCGCGAGGCGACGTTCTCGGTCGAGAGCAGCGATCCCGACGCGCGGCTCGAGCTCGAGGAGGCCGTGGCCGACGAGCTCTCGGAGCTGGTCGAGGCGAAGGTGGTGACGCTCCCGATGATGGAGCGCCGCTTCGAGCTGAAGCGCCGGATCGAGCCCGGGGCGCGCGGCGGCCTGCGCCAGCGGATCGACGCGCTCGCCTCGAGGATGCTGCGCGAGGGCGGCTGCGCCGCGTCGTGGGAGCTCGCTGGCGACCGGGTGCTCCGGCTGAGGCTCACCCCGCTGTCCGAGCAGGACGCGCTCGAGGTCGACAGCCACATGACGGAGTTCACGCGCGACATCGCCGCGCTCCTCGGCGAGCCGCTGGAGGAGCTGGGCGCGGCGAGCCGGCCGGCCGCCGCGCCGCTGCGCAGCGACGCGCCGTCGTCGCGGCGCCGCGAGCCCGCGCCGGAGCCGGCGGGCGTGGACGAGGACGACCTCGACGAGGACGACGATCTCGACGAGGAGGAGCTCGACGACGAGGACGAGGACCTCGAGGACGAGGACGACGATCTCGACGAGGAGGAGCTCGACGACGAGGACGAGGACCTCGAGGACGACCTCGACGAGGAGGAGCTCGAGGACGAGGACGACGCGCCCGCCAGGAAGCCCGCCACGGCCGCGAAGCTCCGCAAGCCGGCCGAGCCGGCGGCAGAGCGGCCCGCGGCGGGCAAGACCAGGGCGGTAGCGGTCCGGGGTCCAAAGAAGGAGCCGGCCAGGAAGGCGGCCGCCGCGCCGAAGAAGGCCCCCGCCTCCGCGGAGAAGGCCCCCTCCTCCGCGGAGAAGGCCGCGACCGGAAAGAGCGCGGCGGCGCCGGCGAAGAAGACGGCAGCGAAGGCGCCCGCCAAGAAGGCGGCCTCGCCGGCTCCGGCGAAGAAGACGGCGGCGAAGGCGCCTGCCAAGAAGGCGGCGGCGAAGAAGCGCTGACGGCGCTCAGCGGGCCGGGTTGCGGTAGACCAGGATCACCGGCACGCCGTCGAGCCCGGCGATGTGATCCGGGCTCGTGGTCCCGAACGCGACCCACGCCTGGTACGCCTGCCCGAGCATGTGCTTCTCGTGGTGGTAGAGGGCGAAGTCGGCGCCCGCGACCGCCCCCACGCCGCGGATGTCCTTCCGCAGGCGCCCGTCGCGCAGCAGCATGTCCCAGGCCGGGCCGGCGGTGTCGTGGACGTACACCGTCCCGCGGGGCGGGACGTGCTCGTTGAGGTACTCGACGACCGAGCCCGTGGTGTACCCCCAGAAGGTGCGGTTCAGGCCCAGGTTCGCCGCGCCGGGCGCGCCGCCGACGAGCGGCGTGTAGCTCGAGAGCGCCCACGGATGCGCGTGCAGCGTCTCGGCGATCGGCGCCGCGAACACCGCCGCGCCGAGCAGCGCCGGCAGCAGCGGCCCGCGCGCGGCGCGATCGAGCGCGGCCACCCGCGCGCCGCGCCCGAAGGAGGCGGCCCCGGGCCGCGCGCCGGCGCCCCGCCGGGCACGGTGGAGCGCGTGGAGGGCGACGCGCGCGCGCCTCACCGCGGCGGAGAAGGCGGCCCCGGCGAACAGGGCGATGAACGGGTAGGCCGTCATCCAGTGCTTCGTGCCGCCGAAGATCGGCGTGCTCGGCGACAGCCAGGCGCCGTACACGGCGGCGATGGCGAGGAACCAGAGGAGCGCCGTGCCGCCGGGGTCGACCGCGGGCGGACGGAGCCGCGCGGCGAAGGCGCGCGCCGCGGCCAGCGCGCCCCCACCGCCCGGCGGGGCGAGCCGCGCCGCCGCGCGCGCGAGCGGATAGAGGAGGCGCTCGCGCGCGCTCGCGCAGAGCCCCGCGGCGAACAGGCAGAGCGTCACGACGGGCACCGTCGCCGCCGTCATCACCGGCGCGTAGGCCCTCGGCATCGGCGGCGTCCAGTAGTTCCGGCCGAGGAACTCCATGTTGTAGTACTCGTGGTGCAGGTGGAACGACGCGTACTCGCGCAGGCGCGAGAGCGTGTCGCGCCAGATCCACGGCCAGAGCGCGTAGAACACGAGGGGGCCGATCGTCGCCATCGCCGCGAGCGCCACGATCGACCGGCGGGCCGCTCGTTGCGGCTGCTGCTGCTGCGGCGGCGCGGCGCGGGTGCCCGTCGGCGCCTCCTCCGTCGCGGCGGCGGGCGCGACGATCCGCTCCCTGAGCTCCAGGGCGACCGCGTGCGCGACGCAGACGATCGGCAGGAACCAGGAGTTGTGCTTCGTGTCGAGCGCCAGGCCGAAGGTGATGCCGGTGAGCACCGGCCACAGCGCGCCGCCGTCCCGCAGCGCGCGCCAGTAGGCGTACGCGCACAGCGCCCAGATCGTCACGATCGGCGCGTCGAAGCACGCGAGGTGCGCGTGGTAGAAGTACCGCGGCAGCATCGCGAAGAGCACGGCGGCGGACGCGCCGGCGATCCGGTCGCGCGCCTGCGTGCCCCAGAGGTACACGAGCGCGACCCCCGCGCCCGACAGCACCATCGCCGGGAAGCGGTAGCTCGTGCCTTCCATGGCGAAGAGCCCGAGCCGCTTCTGCAGGAAGAGGTTGGAGAGCGCGAAGAGCGACTTGATGAGGCCGGGGTGCTCGTGGTTCACCGACCACGCGGCGTCGACGGCCGCCGGATCGAGCGCGGCGCGCGGCGCGTCGAGCAGCGCCTGGAACCACGCGCCGTAGCGGTTCGCCGCGTGGAAGTAGAACCCCTCGTCGCGCGCGTAGCCGAGGTCGCCCGCGGTCGCGAGCAGGAGGGCGACGTACGCCGCCGCGAACGCGAGCGCGATCGCGCCGTCCGTCGGCGCGAGGGGGGCGGACGGAGCCGGTCGCCTCATCGGGTGTCTGCCTCGAAGCAGTAGTGGCGGTGCGTGTAGTCCGGTGACGTCACGGCGAACTCCACCTCGGCCCTCGCGGCGCCCGCGTGCGCGCCGAGCGGGAACTCGAACGCCGCCCACCCGTCGCCGTCGACGTGCGTCGCCTCCCCCACGGCCTCGCCGTTCACGCGCACGGACAGCGTGACCGGCGCGCCCCTCTGCTCCCGCTCGATGATCCAGTACATGCCCGCGTGGCCCCGGATCACCGCGCCGAGCGGGACGTCGCGGAAACGCGTGACGATCTCGCCGTCGCGCGGCGGGTGCGACCAGATGCACCGGCGCGGGCGGAACTCCTCGTCCGCGATCGCGGTGACGCCGACGTTGAAGAAGGGCCCGCCCGGGCACTCGAAGCGCTCGGCCGGGAACGTCGGGTGGCCGCCGAGGCCCCCGGCGGCGATCCGCGCGCGCGGGTTCCAGCGGCACGCGGCCGGCGGGTCGGTGACGCGCACGTCCGCCGACGACGGCGCGACGTGATCGACGAAGTCGTAGACGACGCGCGCGGGCGACGGGTTCACGAGGCGCCGGAGCACGAACCGTCCGTGCTCCTGCCGGCGCTCCTCGCGGAAGCCCGCAAGCTCCTCGGCGCGCTGCCCGAGGACGCTGATCTCGACGGCGGCGGCGTAGCGGCTCTCGTCCGGCCTGGCCGCGTCGCGCAGGGGCAGGAGCTCGTCCCCGAGCGCGCGGCGCGCCGCCGGATCGGCCCACGCGGGCGCGACGACCACGAGGTCCCCCGGCTGCTTCATCGCCGCGAGGGGCGCCTTCACCTCGCGCCAGGCGTCGAAATCCGGAGCTCTTTCGCTGAAATAGACGTGCGCTCCGAGCTCGCCGAGGCCGAGCGCGGGGAGGCCGAGGAGCGCGAGTAGACCGAGCGCGCGGAGCCGGCCGCGCGCGCTCGTCGAGTCGCCCGCGGACGAGGCCGCCTCACGGCTCTGCGCCGAGGTCACGGGGCCCTCCGGGTGAGCCGATCGGCGCGTACCGCCGGCATGAGCAGCGCGGAGACGGCGATCACCGGCTCGGGCCTGTAGCACGAGACGGCGTGACAGCGCGAGATCCTGACGCGATGGAAATCATGGCGGAGACGCGGCGAATGGCTCCTGCCGCGTGGCCGATTTCGTGGCGGCGGAGCGTAGACGTCCCGCGCGTCGGCCGTAGGTTAATTGGCCCTCAGGACCATGCGCTGCCGTTCCCGCCCACCCGCCGAGGTCAGCCATCTCGACCCCTCCCCCCGAGCGCGCGCCAGCCGGGCATCGAGCTCCCGAGCCCGGGCGCCGGTGGATGTCCACGCGCACCTGCGCACCGTGCTCACCTATGCGCCGCTCGCGATCTTCTCCTTCGACGAGCGCGGGATCATCACCCTGTTCGAGGGGCGCGGGCTCGAGGCCTTGGGGCTGAAGCCCGGCGAGCACGTGGGCTGCTCCGTGTTCCACGTGTTCGCCGCCTACCCGTGCGTCACCGAGAACGCGCGCCGTGCCCTCGAGGGACAGGCCGTGACGACCGTCGGGCAGATGCCGGAAGGCTGGTTGGAGGCGCGCTACATCCCGCTGCGCGACCCCGGCGGCAAGGTCACCGGCGCCCTCGCTACGTGCATCGATATCACCGCACAGCAACGGGCGCTGGAGGCGCTCGACCAGCAGCAAGCGGTGCTGAAGTACGTCATCGCCAACGTCCCTCACGCCATCTTCTGGAAAGATCGCCAGGGCCGGTTTCTCGGAGGAAACCAGAACTTCCTCAACGACACCCACACCAGGGTCCTGGAGAACCTGGTGGGCAAGACCGATTTCGACGTCTGGGGCACGGGGGAGGACGCGGCCGCTTTCGTGAAGATCGACCGCGAGGTCATGGACCATGGCGTTCCGATCCTCGACATCGAGGAGCCCTTGCTCCGCCCGGACGGCCAGCGGCGGGTCCTGCTCACCAGCAAGGTGCCCATCCGCGACGAGAGCGGCCAGGTGACGGGGCTGCTCGGCATCTACGCCGACATCACCGAGCGCAAGCAGATGGAGCTCGAGCTGCACAAGGCCAAGGAGGCCGCGGACGCCGCTGCCCGCGCCAAGGGAGAGTTCCTCACGACGATGAGCCACGAGCTGCGGACGCCGCTGGCGCTGATCCTCGGGCCGCTCGCGTCGCTGCTGTCGAGCCCGGACGAGCCGCTGTCGCCGAAGGTGCGGACGCACCTGGAGCGCATTCAGCGCAGCGGGCGGCGGCTGCACCGGCTCGTCGACGACGTGCTCGACTACCAGAAGGTCGAGGCCGGCAAGATGCTGCTCGATTGGGAGGCGGTCGACGTGACGGCGCTCCTCGCCGACATGGTGGAAGAGGCTCGGCCAGCGGCGGAGCGCGGCCGCCTGGAGCTCGCGCTCCGGGTCGACCCCGCGCTGGACATGGTCCCCCTCGATCGGCGCAAATTCGAGAAGATCGCGCTCAACCTGCTGGGCAACGCGCTCAAGTTCACCCCGCCGGGGGGTCGGGTCGCGGTCGGTCTGCGGGCGCTCGACGGCGTGTTCGAGCTCTGCGTCGAGGACACCGGTCCGGGCATCCCGGCGGACAAGAGGCACCTCTTGTTCCAGAGGTTTCAACAGATCGACGCGTCGACGACGCGCAAGCACGAAGGGACCGGGATCGGGCTGTCGCTGGTCAAGGAGCTCACGGAGCTGATGGGCGGCACCCTCGGCGTGGAGAGCGAGCCCAGCGTTGGATCGCGCTTCTTCGTGCGGCTGCCGCGCGCTGTGGACCGTCGGTTCGCGACGCCGCCCCTTCACGCACCGGAGCGGGCGAGCGCGCGGGGATCGCGCGCCAGCGCGGGCGCCTTCGCCCAGCCCGAGCTGCGCGCGCCGGGCGCAAGCGGCGCGAGCGGCGTCGTGAGCCGGCGGGCCGAGCCCGCGCCGCGCCTGCTCGTCGTGGAAGACAACCCGGACATGCGGTCCTACATCGAGGAGATCTTGCTGGCCGAGTACGAGGTCGCGCTTGCGACCAACGGCCGCGAAGCGCTCGAGGCGATCAAGGCGAGCCGGCCCGACGTCATCGTATCGGACGTGATGATGCCGGAGATGGACGGCTTCGAGCTGGTCCGCCAGCTCAAGCGGGAGCCCGAGCTCCGGTCGATCCCGATCATCCTCCTGACGGCCAGGGCGAGCCGCGCCGAGGCGGTGGGGGGGCTCGATGTCGGCGCCGATGACTACCTGAGCAAGCCGTTCGATCCGCTGGAGCTCAAGGCGCGGGTCCGCGCGGCCGAGCGCCTGCACCGCGCCTACCAGGAGCTCGAGGCGAAGAACGGCGAGCTCGCGACGACCCTGAAGAGGCTCTCGGAGACGCAGGAGGAGCTGATCCAGGCCGGCAAGATGGCGGCGATCGGAACCCTGGTCGCGGGGCTATCGCACGAGCTGAACAACCCGGTCGCCATCATCCTGATGAACGCCCAGCTCGTGCTCAAGCGGCAGCGCGAAGGCCAAGGGTTGCCCGATGAGAAGCTGCTGAGCAAGGTCCTGCGTACCATCGAGCAGCAGGCCCACCGCTGTTCAGACCTCACGCGAGCGCTGCTCGATTACTCGCGCGGCAAGACGATCGGCCGGGAGCTGTGCGACGTGGCCGCCGCGCTCCGCCGCGCGCACGAGCTGTCCGCGCCACGGGCGTGTGAGCGCGGCGTCCACCTCGAGGTGAACAGCGCCACCGCGGCGCCGCTGCCCACCGTGCTCGTGAACCCGGCGCAGCTGGACTCCGCCTTGCTCAACGTGATCGGCAATGCGCTCGATGCGACCCCGCGCGGCGGCGCCGTCGAGGTCGAGGCTCACCCCGTGCCGTGCAGAGACATCGAGGGCGTGCAGATCGACGTGCACGACACCGGCTGTGGCATCCGCGCCGAGGACATGGAGCGCCTCTTCGAGCCCTTCTTCACCACCAAGCCGCCGGGACGAGGGACCGGCCTCGGGCTGGCGCTGACGCAGCGGTTCATCCAAGGAAACGGCGGCAACATCCGCGTCGAGAGCGAGCTCGGCGCGGGGACCACGGTCCGCATGTGGCTGCCCGCATCGTACGCGCAGGGTCGCACCGAGGACGCGACGTGAACAACCCGCTGAACGAGCCTCCGGGCAGCAGGCGGCGGGTCCTGGTGATCGACGACGAGCCAGCCATTCGAGATACGCTGGATACGTTCCTCTCCTTCGAGGGGTACGAGGTCGCCACCGCGGAGAGCGGCGAAGCGGCGGTCGAGCAGGCCAAGGGCGAGCAGTTCGATCTGGTGATCACCGATCTGCGGATGCCAGGCATGGGCGGCGATGAGACCCTGACCGCCCTGAAGCGGCTCCACCCGAACCTGCCGGTCATCGTGGTGACGGCCTACGCTTCCGACGAAGCCGCCGCGCGCTGCTCGAAGGAGGGGGCGTTCTGGATCGTCCGCAAGCCCGTCGACCTCGACGACCTGCTGGGCCTGGTCAAGTCTGCGGTCCGCTGAGCGCGCGCGGCCAGCAGAGGGTCTGGTCTCCTCCGGCGACGCGCTGAGCAGGAAGGGCTGGGCCGTGCAGGGCGCGCTCCGCCCGGCTGGGGCGCCAGCGCGGAGCACAGGGGGACGACCCGCGCGATCGGCGCTCTAGCGCTCGATCGCGTAGATCACGCTGCCGAGCGGCATGCGCTGCATGCGCTCCTCGATCACCCCGCGCAGCCCCTTCCAGGCCCCGTCCTTCTCGACGTAGGTCTCGCGCAGGCGCAGCGCGCCCGCCTTGTCGCCGCGCGCCTTGATGCCGAGCACCGTCCTCGCGAGCGCCTCCGCGGCGGCGGGCATCTTGTCGGTCTGGATCGAGAAGCACCCCTTGTCCGTGCCGTTCGCCGCCACCTCGCCGCGGTGGAAGCCGAGCGCGCCCGCGTCGAGCAGGCTGCCGAGCTGGATCGCGGCGAGGTGGCCATAGGGCCGCGGCTCGCCGCCGGCGGTGTACATCCCCTGCCCGATCTGCCCGAACGCCCAGACCACGTTCCTCGCGTCGGACATGCGGGCGAGCGCCGGATCGATCACGCCCTTCTGGGCGAGCCAGCCGCTGAAGAAGAGCGCGCCGGTCTGGGCCTTGAGCTCCTCGAGCATCGACGCGAGCGGGCCGCCGTAGATCTCGCTCTCGACCTTACCCTTCACCTTGTAGTTGTGTGTCGGCCCCAGGTTGTGGGCGGCCTCGTGCAGCACCGTGCTCAGCGTCGCGACCGGGCCCTCGAGGGAGACGCTCTCCATCGTGGCCTTGCAGAGCAGCGACGCCGTGGCCTCCCGGAGGGCGGCGCGGGTGTCGTCGTCCTGGAGGAGGTTCACCATCGCCACGGTGCGGCCGCGCCCCTCGGTCGCGACGCGGCCCCAGTTCGGCAGGCTCTGCCCCGCGGTCCCGCCGGTCGCGGCGCGCGAGTCGCCGGCGTTCACGATGACGTCGATGAAGTCGGGCAGGTGGAACGCGACCTGGCGCGCCTTGTACGGCGCGCCGGTGAGCGCCGCGAACGCCACCTCCATGTCCGACTTCACGGGCTCGAGCTTCTTCTGCCAGGTGAGCGACTCCTGGTTGATGCGCGCGAAGCTCATGTGGAAGCCCGCCTTGTGGCTGCACGGCTCCCAGTACGTCTCGTCCGGCCCCACCCGCAGGTACCACCTCGAGTTCTCGGCGTTCATCCGAGACCAGGGCTCATCCGCGGCCTCCCACGTGTTGTCGAGGAACGCCTGCGCCGCCGCGAGCAGGTACGCCTTGAAGGCGGCCTCGCCGGGGCTCTGGATCGCCTCCGCCGCCGCCTTGAGCTCGCGGCTCACCGCCTCCATCTCGGGCCTGTACGCCTCGCTGTAGGGCACGGCCCTGAGGGCGCCGCCCTGCTCGACCACGGCCGTGAAGGGCGACAGGAGCGCCTGCTGGTCCCGACGCGCCTCGAGCGTGGCGCAAAATTTCTTGTCCTGCTGCATGCGCGCCGGATACGCGCCGGTGATGCGGGGCGGGTTGCCCGGCACCGCGCTGCAGCTCGGATCGTCCCGGGTTTTGGGCTGCTCGCACCAGGGCCCCTGGTTGCGCCAGAAGAGCGCCCGGCTGGCCGGGTCGTCGGCCGGGATCTTGTCGGCCATGCCGGCGGAGCCGAGCTGCTTCGCGTGGATCTGCTCGATCAGCTCGGCGACCTTGAGCAGGTGGCCGACGATGGCCTGGTCCTCGGCGGGCGCGCCGCGGAAGTCGGACCGGAGGAGCGACGGTCGGCCGGCCGCGAGCTCCGCGAGAACGGCATCGCGGCGGCGCTTCTCGGCGTCGTCGAGGCCGGCGCGCGGGTGCCCTTCGGCCTTGATCTTGACGATCACGGCGTAGGCCGCGGTGAACTCGGGGGTGAACGCCCCGGACGCGACCCAGGCGGGCGCGGCGGCGTGATGCCAGAGCGCGACGACCTCGTCGGGCTCGACGGCGCCCGAGCTGTTCCGGTCGGCGGTCCAGAAGAGCGGCAGATCGAGCTCCACCGCGATGCGGTTGAAGTCGAGCCGCGGGACCTGGTCGAAGCGCGGCCCCTGCGGCGCGGCCTGGGGGGCGGCGGCCGGCGGCGCTGCCGGGGGCGGCTCGGCCGGCGGCGGGGGGTGCGGGGCGGAGCAGGCGGCGCCCGCGACGGCGGCGAGCCCGGCGAGGGCGGCGCGCGAGGCGCGGGAGGAGGCGATCGGGAGAGAGGTCTTCATGGCTGGAGCTCCGGGTGGGGCCCTCGACCTGCGGGGCGCGGGGAGGCCTGTGCGTGCGCGGAAGGCGCGCCGCGAGCGCGGCCCCCCGCGGGATCGGCCGCTGCGCTGCCGGGGCGGGCGGGAGCGTAGATCAACGGCGCGCGGCACGGGCGTGTTTGTGCGCCCGGGTGGCGGCCGTGCGCCGCGGTCGCGCGCACCTCACGCGAGGGCGCGCGCGCCGGCCGCCCTGGGCAATCGTTGCCCGAAGATGCCGGCCAGGAGCTCCCCCGCGCCGTAGTAGCAGAGATAACCGGCCAGCCCGAACTTGAGCAGCACCGCCGACGCGGGCATCGAGAGCAGGACGAGGCTGGCGAGCATCGAGCCGGCGCCCACGGCGAAGAGCCACCTCGACTCCACCATGCCCTTGAGCAAGACCGACGCCGCGACGCGCAGCGCGCCGGCGACGAACGCCCAGACGCCGACGAGGATCACGAAGACCTCGACCACGTGGCCGCGACCGAGCACGAGGAGGCCGAGCAGGAGGCTCGCCACGCCGCGCGCGAGCGAGAGGAGGCGCCTGATGGGCGGCTCGCGCGACGCGCCCAGCATCGACAGGGCGCCGTCGAGCAGCGCGTACGCGGCGAAGGCGGAGACGAGCAGCCGCCACCCCGCGGACGCGCCGTGGCCGACGGAGATCGTCAGGGCGCCGGCGCCCACCGAGATCGCGAGGACGCCTTGAGCGATGAGGATCCACCGGGAGCGCTCCGGCCGCGTCGGCTTCGGAAAGAGCGTCCTCGCGGCGGAGCGGGCGGCGGCGACCGGGTTCTTCGACGCCCGAGGGGCGCGGCCGGCGCCCGCGCCCGGGAGCACGACGGGCATCTCCCGCTCGAGGGGGCGCCCGTCCTTCCACTCGAGATAGCGGACATGGCCGTCCGGCGAGATGCGAAGAAACGAGTTGAGGGGACCGGCCCATGAGCCGCTGTTGAAGTACCAGTCACCGATACGACCTGCCTTGTGGGTGTGCCCGAGCACCGCCACGTCGTGGTCGCCCAGCTCGAGCTCTGCCCGGACCCCGACGACGTGCTCGCCGAGCCGGCCCGGGCTCTGCGCCGGCGTCAACGCCGAGCCGGGGTGCACATCGCCCCTCCCTCCGCGCTGCTTCACGTTCGCCAGAGCGTGTTTCCAGATCGTCAACATCGAGTCGCCGAACTGCTCGAGGACCTCCTCCACGCTCTCGCCGCTCGTGAGGAGGGGAGATCCGTTCTGGTCCTCGAAGATGCCCGCGAAGATGGAGAGCATGCGGCCGAAGCCCGGGTCGTCCCCCGCGTTGAACGGATCGCTCTCGTGCCCGTGGCAGAAGCGGAATCGTTTGCCCCCGAGCTCCCGGACGAACGGCGCGCGCATGCAGGCGAAGAAGGGGTGATGGAAGAAGTCCGTATCGATGAAGTGCGCGAGGTCGATGTCGTGGTTGCCGGGCACGTAGACGAGCCTCAGCGCGGCGAGCTGGTCGAGGAGCGACCGTCGCTTCACGAGCAGGAGGCTGAGGTTCATCTGCCAGAGCTCGAAGAGGTCGCCGAGGATGAAGAGCTCGCCCCCCTCGCTGCCCACGTGGTCGATAAATGCGCGCAGCTCGGGCGTCTTCTTGCCTGTCTCGAAGTTGTCGCGCACGCCGCCGTCACCGAGGTGCAGATCGCTGATGACGAAGATGTCCCTGGCTGCGCCGTCCATCGCCTTGCTCCCGAGGGCCGGGCGATCTCGACATGAGACGGCCGCGTCCCCCGGGCGGCGTGCATCGCAAGCCGCGTGCCGCGATGGCATGCAGGGGAGCGAGCTCGGGTCGAGCGAGCGGGCCTGACCTGGCCTCGCCGCTTCCCTCCTCTGCATCGCTGCACCCACCTCCGATGCCGCCGCCCAGCGAGCCTCAGCGCACGCGAGGCCCCGCCGACGCGCAGGAGCCCATGACGCGCCGCGGAGTCACGCCTGTGCCGCAGGCGGGGCCTGCGCGAGCGGGTCTCGGTAGACCTCGTCCACGGGCAGGGTGCACCCGATCGCCTCCAGGTGCGCGCCCTCTCCGGCGCGGGCCTCCCGGAGCGTCCACGAGTCATCCTCGTTGCGATGGAACACCTCGATGCGCGGTTCGTGCTGCCAGACGAGCACGTACTCCCGGAGCGAGGGGATGAGCCGGTAATGCGCGAACTTCTGCCCGCGGTCGTAGGCCTCTGTGCTGTCGGAGAGCACCTCGACCAGGACGACCGGGTTGAGCGCTGCGTCCTTGTCCTCGAGATCGCGCTCCAGCCTCCCGCACACAACGCTGACGTCGGGATACGTGGACAGTCCGGTCGCCTTCACCCGGACGCGCAGATCGGAGGAGTAGACCGCGCACGGACGCCCGCGGAGCTGCGCCCGGAGCTCGGCGCCGACGCTCAGGCAAAGGCGCGCGTGCTCCGGCGTTCCGCCGGCCATCGCGAAGATCTCGCCGTTCAGGAACTCGTGCTTCGTCGGGCTCGCCCGCTCCCGCTCGAGGTACTCGGCATGGGTAGTGAGGATCCTGCGCGCCGGCTCGTTCATCGGTCCGGCCGAGTATGCCACGCCTGCTCCTCGCAGAGCCAAGGGTGGCCATCCTTCGGGCCGCCCGGTACGGCCCGCCTCAGCTCACTTCGGCCGCGTGGCCTCCATCGAGGCGCGCTGCGCCGCCTCCTCCCGCCGCCGCTGCGCCTCGAGCACGGCGTAGCCCGCCGCGGCCCCGGCCGACGCGCGGCTCTGGGGCTGCGCGGCCGGCGCCGCTGCGGGCGGGGGCGGCGCGGCCGGCGCGGCCGGCGGCGGCACGGGATAAGCGGCGGCCGGCGCCTGAACAGGCTCGCACACGCAACCCGCCACGCCGCGGTCGACGAGCACGAACGCGGACATCCGCATCCCGAGGTCATAACAGGAGCTGGCGCAGTGGGTCGGCCCGCGCTCGGCGGTCTCGAGCTCCGCTGCCGTCTGGTATCCCCGGTTGCAGCCGCCCAGCGCGAGGGCGCTCACGGCCATGAAAGCGAAACCCAGAGTCGATCGATCCATGACCGGCGAGCTACATGGGTCCTCGAGAGACGTCAACGAACCGACATGCACCGCGCCGGCGGGAGGCGCGCGATCGATCAGCGCGTGCAGCGCGTGCAGCGCGTGCAGCGCGTGCAGCGCGTGAGCGCCGCCGCCCGCCTGCGGAGCAGCCCGCGCCACGCCGGTCGCGCGGCCTCGCCGGCCTGAAGCGAGCGCGCTGCGCGGACGGCGCTCGCCACCGCGCTCCTCGCCGTCCTATCCTGGCCGCCATGCCCACCATCCAGAGCACCGCCGAGATCGACGCCGCCTCCGACGAGCTCTTCGCGCTGGGCCAGGACTACGATCTCAGGCTCCAGTGGGACCCGTTCCTCCGCGAGATGCGCTATCGCGACGGCGCGACCGAGCCCGCGGTCGGCGTGCGGGTGTGGGTGCGGGCGAAGAACGGGCTGTCGATGGAGGCCCGGTACATCACGATGAACCCGCCGGAGCAGGTGGCCATCACCATGACCGAGGGGCCGCCGATCTTCCGCCAGTTCTCGGGCGCGTGGCTCTTCAAGGCGCTGTCGCCGCGGCGGACGCGCGTCACCTTCCGCTACAACTTCACGGCGCGACCGCGGGTCCTCGCCCCGGTGCTGGAGCCGGTGATGGCAGCCGTGCTGAAGCGCGATATCGAGAAGCGCCTCGCCGGGCTCAAACAGAGCGCCGAGACGACGGACATCCTGCAGCGCCTCCCGCGGCGCCCTCCGGTGACCGCCTGATCGGTGATCGGTGATCGGCGGGCGCCCCCTCGCTCAGCTCCGCCGCAGCTCAGCGCGATGCTCGCTCCCCGGACACGCCCGATCGCGCGGATGCTCGCTGCCGCCAGCGCGCGAACGCGATCCCGAGACCCGCGAGCGCGAGGGCGATCCCGCCGTCGCTCTGGCCCGGGATGCCGGCCCGGCACGTGCAGCCTCCCCCCTCGGGGTACGCCGGGCCCTGCCCGGGCGTCGCGTCCCCGCCTGCGCCACCTGCGCCGCCGGCGCCGCCTGCCCCGCCCCCGCCGCCTGCCCCGCCCTCGCCGGGCTCGGACGGCGGCGCCACACAGGCGTGCGCGTCGAGGTCGCAGACCTTTCCGGCCTCGCAGTCCGCGTCGCTCGCGCACGCAACGCACGCCGGCGTGCCATCCACGAGGGCGCAGCGCGGCGTCGCGGCGGCGCAAGGCTGGCAGGAAGGCCCGCAGAACGCGGCGACGGCGCACGGCTCGCACAGCGCGGCGCTGTTGCAGTAGGCGCCCGGACCGCAGCCGTTGTTCCCTGCCAGGCCGACGAACTCGCGGCCGCACTGCGCACAGGAGGCCTCGTCCGATAGCGAGTCGCCGCCCGACGAGGCCTGATGGAACGACGCCGGCTCGACGAGCGTGAAGCCGGACTCCGCGAGGCTCACGCTGCCGGTTGCGTTGGCGCCTCGCTCGAAATCCTCGAACTCGCCGACCAGGACAGACATCTCGAGGGCGGAGTGCTCGACGACCGCGACATAGAGGATCTCGATCGGGTACAGGCCCTCTCGGGCGAACGTGACCGTGTTCGTCAGGCGCCAGCTGGGCAACCCGAGCTCCGTCGGCCGCACCACCACCGGATACGCGGCCTGCGCGGCGTCGTGGATCACGACGGCCACGGCGTCGTCGGCGTAAAAGCCGAAGTGGAGCGGCTGATCGACGTGCTCGGGCGGCACGGCCAGATAGCCGCGCAGGCGCATGCCGAACGCCGTGCTGGGGTCGTTCTCGACGAAGTCGCACCCCCCCGCCGGACAGCCGGCGACAGCGTCGCGAAAGTCGCCGAAGCTCATCTGGAGCCCGGTGTCGTTGTTGTTCGAGAGATCGAGCGGCGTCCGCACCACGAAGCTCGCGACGTCGGGCTGCCCATCGTCGATGAAGGCGTTCACCCCCTCGACGAAGTCCTCTCTGTCCAGGAGGCCAAAGTCCTCCAATGGGTCGGACGAGGCGCGGAAAGCACCGCAAAGGCCATTGCCCTCCGTCGCGGGCAGCGGCGCCACCGGATCCCCGGTGATGGCGACGGGCGCGGCCAGCGCTGAGCCTGATGCACCCAGGACGAGCGAGAGGGCGATGGCGGACGACGTGGTGCGGGAGGAAGGTCGGCAGAACATGGACGCTCCGTTCGAAGTAAGGGAGTGCGACCGAGGCAGCCGTTCGCGGAAGCTGCGCGGACGCTGTTCGACGTCACCTGACGGCGATAGCGAGAGGGTACACAGGCGCCCTCACCCCCGATGACGAGAGCACGAAAGGGCGATGAGGCAGCGCCGCGCGCTCCGTCCGCCGCGCTCGCGCACAGCGCGCAACGCGCTCGCTCCCCTCACCCGAGCCGGGCCAGCGCCTCGCGGGACGCGTCCGCCCGCGGATGCCGCAGGCGCTCCCTCAGCGCCGCCGCCTCGGCGAGCAGCTCCCGCCCGCGCGGCGCGTCGCCGCACCGCGCCACGGCGACGCCCGCCCAGTGCAGCGCGTCCGCCCTCGCCCACGCGTCCTCGCCGGCCCACGCGACGGCCGCCCCGGCGAGCGCCGCCGCGGCCGCCACATCCCGCCCGGCGCCCGCACCCCGCGCATCGCCCCCACGCTGCCCGTCCCCACCCCGCCCGCCGTCCGCGCCGCGCCCGAGCGCGCACCGCGCGGCGAGCGTCGCGAGCCGCGCGCGGAACGGCCCGAACCCGCACGTCTCCGCGACGTGCAGCCCCTCCAGCGCCTGCCGCGCGCCCTCGTCGTGCCGCCCGCGCGCGAGCGCGATCCGGGCCGCGAGCTCGTGGCACCGCAGCGCGACCTCCACCTCGCCCGTCGCCGAGGCCCAGCGCCGCGCCTCGCCGAGGTGCGCCTCGGCGGCCGCGACGCTGCCACCACCGTCGCCGCCGTCGCCGTCGCCGCCGCAGCCGTCGCCGCCGCCGCCGCCGCCGCCGCCGCCGCCGCCGCCGCCGTCGCCTCCGCCGCCGTTGCCGCCGCCGCCGTCGAGCAGCGCCAGCCCGAGCAGCGTATGGCCGTGCGCCACGTGCCCTTCCCAGCCGCGCCGCCGGCACGCGGCGATGTTCTGCGCCGTGGCCTCCCGCGCCTTCTCCCGGCGCCCGAGCGCGAGGTCGTGCTCCGACTCCCAGAGCCCGCGGCGCGCGAACGGCGCGTCGCCCATCGACCGGAGCCGCGCGAAGCGCTCGGCCGCCGCGTCGACCTCGCCGAGGTCGTGCAGCACCGCGCCGAGCAGCGCCAGCGCGCGCACGGCGTGGGCGCGATCCGCGCCGCGCTCCGCGACCTCCGCCGAGCGCTCGACAAGCCGGCGCGCCCCGGCGAGCTCGCCGCGCAGCCGCCGCGTGTACGCCAGCGTGCGCAGGCCGGTCGCGAGCGGCGCCGGGTCGGCGAGCGCCTCGGCGGCCTCGTTGTGCGCCTCGTAGCAGGCGCAGGCGAACGCGAGATCGCCGAGCGCGCCCGCGTAGAGCCCCGCGTCGTACGCGAGCGCCGCCCGCACGCGCGCGGGCAGCGACGCCGGCATGCCCCCGGGATCGTCGCCGCCGGCGAACGCGCGCAGGATGCGGGCGCCGCGCGCCATGTCGCCGAGCTTCAGCCCGAGGTTCTCGAAGCCCCCGAGGCCGATCGAATAGATGTCGTACGCCTCGCCCGCGCGCCCGGCCCCGAGCAGCTCCACGATCACCGCCTCGTACGCGTCGAGCGCGGGGCGCTCCCGCGGCGGCCGGCGCGGCGCCTCGTCGAGGCGCCGCGCCGGCGCGGCGCTCCCCGCGGCGTGGACGCGCTCCGGCGGCACGCCCAGCAGCGCCTTGAAGTGCTGCCGCACGAACGGGTGCGTCGAGTAGCAGACCTCGCCCTGCCGCGCCGCGAACACGAGCCCTAGCCGCTCGAGCCGCGCGAGCCCGCGCGCGAGCTCCGCGGCGCCCCACCCGGCCATGGCGCCCGCGATCTCGCCGCCGGCATGGGCGAGCTGGAGCAGCGCCGCCTCGCCCGCGCCGCCCGGGAACACCGACAGGCGCGCGAGCAGGTCCCGCTCGCCCGGCGGGAGCGCGCGCGCGTAGGCCGACAGCACCGAGCTCAGGCGGCGGGCGAGCGCGTCGTCGCGCTCCGCCTCGGCGAGCTGCGCCGCGGCGAGCCGCCCCGCGTCGCCGCCGAGGAACGCGCCCACGTACGAGCCGACAACGGCGACCGAGAGCGCGTGGCCGCCCGTCCGGTCGAGCAGCGCGCGCAGCGCGCCGTCGTCGCCGCGGATCCCCCAGCGCCGCAGCAGCGACGCGGCGTCGTCCGGGGACAGCGACGCCGGCCGGATCGCCGCGAGCCCGCCGTCGGCCCACGCGGCGAGATCCGCGAGCTCGAAGCGCGACGTGACGAGCGCGCGCGCGCCGCCGAGCCCGGCCGCGATCGCGCAGAGCAGCCGCCTGAGGAGCGCGTCGCGGAGCTCGCCGTGCGCGCGCCCGGCGCTCCCGTCGGCCTGCACGGTCTCGAGCCCGTCGAGCACGAGCAGGTGGGGCGGCCCCTGCCCCAGCGCCGCCCTGAGCCGCGCGAGCTGCTCGCCGGGCGCCGCCGTCGCCGGCGGCGCGGGGGCGCCGGAGCCGCCCGCGCCCGGCGCGAAGTAGGCCGCCGCCTGGTCCAGGAACGCCTCGGTCCTGGGGTCGTCGTAGAAGCTCCAGACGAGCACCCCGCCAGGCCGCGGGGCGTCGCCGAGGCCCTGGAGGAAGCGCTCGGCGATCGCGGTCTTGCCCGCCCCGCCCACGCCGAGGAGCGCGATGACCCGCGGCTCGGGCGGCGAGGCGTCGGCCCACGCGGCGAGCCGCTCGAGGACCTCCGCGCGCCCGACGAAGTGCCGCGCGCGCTGGAGCGTGTGCGCGTGCAGCGGGCGCCACGCCGGGGCGCCTCCCTGGAGACCCGCGGGGGCGGCGACCGGCGGCCTCTCCTCCACCGCGGTCGCACGCGCCTCCACCGTGGCAGCAGGCGCCTCCGCCGCGGCAGCAGGCGCCTCCACCGCGGCAGCAGGGGCCTCCGCCGCGGCCGCAGGGGCCTCCGCCGGCGCGCCTCCGGCCTTGCCGACGAGCAGCTCCGCCTCGGCGATGCCCAGCTCGGCGCTGAGCCGCTCGAGGATGCGCCGCCGCGACGGGCTCCGGACCGAGAAGCCGAGCCGCGGATCGTTGACCGCGCCCGACTCGTAGCGGCGGTAGGTCCGCACATCGACGCCGATCGACGCGGCGACCTGCTCCTGCGTGAGGTCGAGCTCTAGCCGCGCCCTCTGGAGGAGCGTGTGGTTGAAACGGACCGCGGGCTCCGCGCCGCGCCCCGCCCTGGGGACCTGTGCCATCGCTGCGAGCGATCGATGATCGGCGACGCCGCGCCCTCCTGTCCACCGCGCTGCCCTGCCCCCTGCCCGGCTCCCGCGCCTTGCCCGGCTCCTGCGCCTTGCCCGGCTCCTGCCCCCTGCCCGGTCCTGCCCGGTCCCGCCCTTCCGGATCCGGTCCGCCCGGACGCATGGTCCACGCATGAGCACGATGCACGCCGCACGACCCGCCGCCCAGCGAACCGCTTACGCCGACGACCTCCGCGTCTTCACGGTGACGGACCTCCTGTCGCCCGAGGAATGCGCCGGCTTCATCCGCCTCGCCGAGTCGCGCGGCTTCGAGCAGGCGCCGATCGGCGGCACGAACGTCGTCAACCTCGAGGTGCGCAACAACGGCCGCGTCCTCCTCGACGATCCGGCGCTCGCCGTGCGCCTCTGGGAGCGGCTCGCGCCGTGGACGCCGCCCCTCTGGGGCGTCCACCACGCCGTCGGGCTGAACGAGCGCTTCCGGTACTACCGGTACACGGAGGGCGAGTACTTCAACTGGCACGGCGACGGGTCGTTCGTGCGATCGGAGATCGAGCGGAGCCTGTTCACCGCGATGATCTACCTGAACGACGACTTCGAGGGCGGCACCACCGACTTCTGGGGCGCGCGCGGCATCACCCCGCAGCGCGGGATGGCCCTCGTGTTCGAGCACCGGCGGCTCCACCGGGGCGCCGCCGTGACGCGCGGGCGCAAGTACGTGCTCCGCACCGACGTCATGTACCGGCGCGGCTGATCCCTCACCGCAGCCGGGGCGCGCCCGCCAGCGCCTCGGCGAGGCGCGGCAGCACGTCGCCGGCGCGCGCCTCGACCTTCAGCGCGCCGAGCTCCTCGCCGCGCGCCGACCCCAGGTTGACCATGGCGATCGGGATCCCCCGCTGCGCGGCGCGCAGCACGAAGCGGTAGCCCGAGAAGACCGCCAGCGAGGAGCCCACGACGAGGAGCGCGTCCGCCGCGTCGACGAGCGCGAACGCCTCGTCCACGATCGGCCGCGCCACGTTCTCGCCGAAGAAGACGACGCGCGGCTTGAGAGGCCCGTCGCAGCGGAGGCACGGCGGCGCCTGGAAACCGGCGACCTGCTCGGCCGGCAGATCGGCGTCGCCGTCGGGCGCGAGGTCGGCCGCGAGGCGCAGCCAGCCGGGGTTCCTCGCGAGGAGCCGCTCCTGCAGCGCGGCGCGCGCCTCCAGGGCGCCGCACGCGAGGCAGGCGACCTCGGAGAGCGTCCCGTGCAGCTCGATCACGCGCCGGCTGCCCGCGGCCTGGTGCAGGCCGTCGACGTTCTGCGTGATCAGGCCGTGGAGCAGCCCGTCGTTCTCGAGCCGCGCCAGGGCGCGGTGCGCCGGGTTGGGCTCGGCCCGGGAGAACCGCTCCCAGCCGAGCACCGCGCGCGCCCAGTAGCGCTGCCGGATCTCGGCCGAGCGCGAGAACTCCCGCCCCTGGATCGGGTTGCGCGCGCGGCGCCGCGTCTCGGGCCCGCGGTAATCCGGGATGCCCGACTCGGTGCTGCACCCGGCGCCCGTCAGCGCCACCAGCCGCTTGCCGCGCAGGAGCGCGATGAGGTCGTCCAGCGGTCCGGCGGCGGCGAGCGCTTCGCTGAGCGGCATACGCCCCGTTGTGGCCCGCCGCGCCCGGCCTCGCCAGCCAGGCGAGATGCCCCCGACAGACCTGCGCCTTGAAACCCTTGACGGACCTCTCTGAACGTGTCATAGGTCACTTGAAACTGATTTTCTTTATCAGGTAGCAGCGGCCCGCGACTCGACGTCCAGCGCCCGATGACCCGAGCCCACGTGGCTCTCGAAGCCCATCGGAGCTGGATGTGACGACGAGCCCATTTCGACGTTCGAGTCGACGCCGCGCCTCGACGCCCTCGGCAAGGCGCACGTGGGCGCCGGCGGCCGCGCGTCTCGACGCCGCGGCGGCGCCCTCGCGCCTGTCCTCACCTCGCGCGCGGCGGCGCGACGGCGCCGGGAGCGCGGCCGAGCGTCGATTGATGCGCTGGAGACGCGCCCTGGTCGCGCCCGCCGCGGTCGGACGGCGCGACGGCGGTCCGTCGCGTCGAGCCCGCGGCGGCCCAGGCGCCGAGCGCGCGGGCCGCGGGCGGCCTGGCGCGCTCCCGCGCTAGCTCCGGAGACACCGCCGCTGCCGCGCGGCGACGGCCCGGGGCGCTGGCCCGAGCGCCGCGCCGCCGTCGCCACCACCGATTCCACACCTCGCAAGGAGTGTTTCGATGACTTCTTCCATTTCGATGCAGGACGCCGTCGGCCTGCCCGCGCAGAGCGCCGGGCAGCTCTTGAAGCAATACACCCCTGAATCGGCGTTCTTCTTCTCGTCGCCGACACGCACCCTCCTCGCGCAGGGCGCGCACGACATGATCCTCGAGCCGAACGACGGCGACCGCCTGCCCGACCGCGTCGCGCGGCTGCTATCGACACACGGGAGAGCGGGCCAGGGGCTCCCGGTGGTGGTCGGCGCGGTGCCGTTCAACAGCACGTCGCCCGCGCACCTCATCGTGCCGAGGTCGGTGCAGGCCGCCGGCCCGCTGAACCCCGCCATGGACGCCCTCCGGCGAGAGCCGCCTGTCGCGATCCAGGAGCTGCGCAGGATCCCGGAGCCGCGCGAGTACGTGCGCGCCGTCGAGACGGCGGTGGGCCTGATGCGGTCCGAGGCGCTGAGCAAGGTGGTGCTCTCCAGGATGCTGGAGATGACGCTGCGAGAGCCGGTCGATCTCCGCCACGTCCTCCAGCGCCTCTCGCAGCAGAACCGGAGCGGCTACACCTTCGCCGCCAACCTCTCCGATCCTGTCGCCGGGGCGTCGGGCCTCGATCGCGGCGCCGCCGGCGCGCGGCCGCGGACGCTGATCGGCGCCAGTCCGGAGCTGCTCCTGTCGCGCTCCGGATTCAGGGTCATCGCCAATCCGCTGGCCGGCTCCGCGATCCGCAGCCCGGACCCGGACGAGGACCGGCGGCGGGCGATCGCCCTGCTCGCGTCCGAGAAGGACCGGCACGAGCACGCGATCGTCGTCGACGCTGTCGCCGCCGCGCTCCGGCCGTTCTGCCGGCGCCTGAGCGTCCCCGAGGAGCCGTCGCTCACGCAGACGGCGAACCTGTGGCACCTGTCGAGCCGGATCACCGGGGAGCTCCGCGATCTCTCGATCTCCTCGATGAAGCTGGCCACCGCGCTCCACCCGACGCCCGCGGTGTGCGGATACCCCACCGAGCGCGCCCGCGCGGCGATCGAGGCGATCGAGCCGTTCGATCGGGGCTTCTTCACCGGGCTCGTGGGCTGGTGCGACGCCACCGGCGACGGCGAGTGGGCGGTCGCCATCCGCTGCGCCGACATCGCTGGTCGCGCGCTCCGCCTGTACGCCGGCGCCGGGATCGTCATCGGCTCCGACGGCGAGCGCGAGCTCGCCGAGACCTCCGCCAAGCTCGGCACCATGCTGACCGCGCTCGGCCTCGATCGGGCGCCGGAGATCGCATGAGGCCCGTCGAGGACGCGCTGGACGTGGAGCGCGCGGAGGAGCGCGGGCGGGCGCTGGACGGCTTCACTCCATGGCCGCCCGAGATGGCCGATCTCTACCGTCGCGCCGGCACCTGGCGCGGTGAGACGTTCGGGGAGCTGCTCCGCGAGCGCGCCGCGCGGCACCCGGACCGGATCGCGCTCGTCGGCGACGGTCGCCGGCTGAGCTACGGTGAGCTCGACCATCGCGCCGATCGCCTCGCCGCGGGCCTCTTTCGCCTGGGGATCCAGCCCGGGGACCGCGTCGTGGTCCAGCTCCCGAACATCGCGGAGTTCTTCGAGGTGTGCTTTGCGCTGTTCCGGCTCGGCGCGCTCCCCGTGCTGGCGCTGCCCGCCCACCGGCGCTCCGAGATCGGGTATTTCTGCCAGCACACCGGGGCTGTCGCCCACGTCATCGCGGACCGGGACGGCGGGTTCGACTACCGCGAGCTCGCCAGGCAGGTCCAGCGCGAGGCCACGACCCTGAAGCACGTGATCGTGGCCGGCGATCCGGGCGAGTTCACGGCGCTCTCCAGCCTGTATATCGACCCCATCGAGCTCCCGCGCCCCGCCGCGGGCGACGTCGCCTTCTTTCAGCTCTCCGGCGGGAGCACCGGCGTGCCCAAGCTGATCCCGCGGACGCACGACGACTACCTCTACAGCGTGCGGGCCAGCGCGGAGATCTGCGCGCTCGACGCCGGGAGCGTGTACCTGGCCGTCCTCCCGGTCGCGCACAACTTCACCCTCAGCTCGCCAGGGAGCCTCGGCGCCCTGTACGCCGGCGGCCGCGTGGTGCTCAGCCGTCGTCCCAGCCCGGACGAGGCGTTCGCCTGGATCGAGCGGGAGAAGGTCACGATCACCGCCCTCGTGCCGCCCCTCGCGTCGCTGTGGCTGGAGTCGGCCCGGACGGCGCGACACGACCTGTCGAGCCTGAAGGTGCTCCAGGTGGGCGGCGCAAAGCTGTCCGCGGAGGTCGCGCGCCGCGTGCGGCCCGCGCTGGGCTGCGCCCTGCAGCAGGTGTTCGGGATGGCCGAGGGGCTGGTCAACTACACCCGCCTCGACGATCCGGACGACATCACCCTCGAGACGCAGGGCCGGCCCATCTCACCCCATGACGAGATCCGGGTCGTGGACGACGAGGACCGCGACCTCGAGATCGGGCAGGTCGGTCACCTGCTCACGCGAGGCCCCTACACGATCCGGGGGTATTACCGGGCCGACGCGCACAACGCGAAGGCGTTCACGCGCGACGGCTTCTACCGCACCGGCGATCTCGTGCGGCGGACGCCGGCCGGCTACCTGATCGTGGAGGGCCGCGCCAAGGACCAGATCAACCGCGGGGGCGAGAAGATCGCGGCCGAGGAGGTGGAGAACCACGTCCTCGCCCACCCGGAGGTGCGCGACGCGGCGCTCGTCGCCATGCCGGACGCGCTCCTCGGCGAGCGGTCGTGCGCGTTCCTCGTGCCCCGCGGGCAGCCGCCGGCCGCGCGGGAGATCAACGCCTTCCTGCGCGAGCGCGGCGTCGCGCAGTACAAGGTGCCCGATCGCATCGAGTGGCTCGACGCCCTGCCCACGACGAGCGTCGGCAAGGTCGACAAGAAGGCGCTCCGGCGGTGGATCGCCGAGCGGCTCGAGCAGGGCGCGCGCGCCTGAAGCGCGGCGCGGGCGGAGGCGGCGCCGCGCTGCCGGCCCGCGGACACGAGACGTTGTGACCACGTGAGAGAGGAACCACCATGGGCATCCCCAGAATCCAGACCTATCCCATGCCACGCGCCGACGAGATCCCGCAGAGCCGGGTGTCGTGGCGCCCGGATCCGAGGCGCGCAGTCCTCCTGATCCACGACATGCAGCAATATTTCCTCGGCTATTACGACACCGCGGCGTCGCCTGTCGTCGAGCTGCTCTCCAACACCCGCCTCGTCCGGGAGCGCTGCGCGGCGAGCGGGATCCCGGTCGTGTACACGCAGCAGCCCGGCGAGCAGACGGACGCGCAGCGCGGCCTGCTGCTGGACCTCTGGGGGCCGGGGCTCACGCAGCAGCCGGAAAAGCAAGGGATCGTGAGCGAGCTCTCGCCGCGAGCCGGCGATACCGTCCTCACCAAGTGGCGTTACAGCGCCTTCCAGCGTACCGAGCTGCTGGAGCTCATGCGCCGGTGGGGCCGCGACCAGCTCATCGTGTGCGGGGTCTACGCGCACATCGGGTGCCTCTTGACCGCGTGCGAGGCGTTCATGAACGACATCCAGCCGTTCTTCGTCACCGACGCGACCGCGGATTTCTCCCGGGAGCAGCACGAGATGGCCATCGCCTACGTGGCCCAGCGGTGCGGCGTCGCGCTCCCGACCGGCGAGGTGGTGGCCGCGCTCGCGCCCCGCGACAGGGCGGGTGTCCCGCCACGCGACGTGGCGGCGCCGCCCGGGTGGGCGCTCGACCGGGCGCCTGGCCTCGATCGCCTGCGCGCCGACGTCGCCGAGATCCTGGAGCAGCCTGTCTCCATGATCTCCGAGCACGAGGGCTTCCTCGATCTCGGGCTCGACTCGATCCGCATCATGACCCTCGTCGAGCGGTGGCGCGAGGCAGGGATCGAGGTCGCCTTCGTCGAGCTCGCCGAGCGCCCGACGCTGGCCGAGTGGTGGGAGCTCCTGTCGACCCGGCTCCCGCGCGACGCCGGCCGCGCGCAGCGGCCCCGCGCGGAGGCGCCCAGCCAGGAGGCCGCGGGCTGACAGCCCACGTCATCGACAAGGCACATCTCAGGTCACCATGAGTCGAACCGAGACATCCCCTGCAAAGACGGTGGCGCGCACGCCGCCGCGCCTCCTCGAGGTGCTGCGCGCGGCCGCGATCTCCCCCCGCATGCGGCGGATCACGCTGGGCGGCGAGGCGATCGCGGGGTTCCCCGCGCGGAGCGACGGCGCGCACATCAAGGTGTTCTTCCCGCGCGGCGACCAGGCAGCGCCGGAGCTGCCCACGCTGGGCCCAGACGGCCCCGTGTGGCCTCCGATGCCCCGCCGGCCGATCACGCGGACCTACTCGGTGCGCAGGTACGACGCGCAGGCCGGAGAGCTGGACGTGGACTTCGTGTTGCACGGCGACGATGGCCCCGCGTCGCGGTGGGCCCGCCGCGCCAGGCCCGGCGACCGGCTCGGCATCGCCGGGCCCGGCGGCCCCGATCCGATGCTCGGCCCCGCCGACTGGCACCTCCTCGCGGGCGATCTCTCCGCGCTGCCGGCGATCGCCGCGCTGCTCGAGACCCTGCCGGCGACGGCGCGCGGCCACGCCCTCGTCGCCGTCCCCGACGCGGCGGAGGTCCAGCCCCTCGAGCGCCCGCCGAACGTCGCGCTGACATGGGTCATCCTGGAGGGAGCGCACGCCCCGAGCCCCCGGCTGGAGCAGGCCGTCCGCGCGCTGACGTGGCCTGAAGGGCGCGTGTTCGCCTGGGTCGCTGGCGAGTCGTCGTCCGTCCTCGCGATCCGCGATCACCTGCTCGACGAGCGCGGCCTCGGGCGCGAGGCGATGTACGCGATTCCCTACTGGAAGGCGAGCCTGTCCGAGGAGGCGTACCACGCGGAGCGGCACCGGGTCATGGACGGGCTCGACAGGGCATGACGAGGAGCGAACCGATGGAGTTCAAGCACAGGACCGCGCTCGTCACGGGCGCCGCCCAGGGGATCGGAGAGGCCGTCGCGCGCGCGCTCGCGGCGCGCGGCGCGGCCGTGGCGGCGCTGGACGCGAACGAGGAGCGCCTCGGCGCCGTGGTCGCCGATCTCAAGGCGAGCGACCGCCGCGCCGCGGCCTACGCGGTGGACGTCGCCGACGCCGAGGCCGTGGAGCGCGTCGTCGACAGGGTCGAGCGAGAGCTCGGCCCGATCGAGCTGCTGGTCAACGTGGCCGGCGTGCTGCACGTGAGCCCCGCCCTCTCGCTGACCGACGAGGCGTGGGAGCGCACCTTCGCGGTCAACACGACGGGGGTGTTCAACGTGGGCCGGGCCGTGGCGCGCCGCATGGTGCCGCGCCGATCCGGGTCGATCGTGACGGTCGGGTCCAACGCCGCGCGCACGCCGCGGATGCACATGTCGGCCTACGCGGCCTCGAAGGCGGCCGCGGCCCAGTGGACGAAGTGCCTCGGCCTGGAGCTCGCGCAGCACGACATCCGGTGCAACGTGGTGTCCCCTGGGTCGACGGACACGCCGATGCAGCGCGCGCTCTGGTCGGACGAGCGCGGCGCGCAGGCGGTCATCGCCGGCTCCCCCGCGGCGTTCAAGCTGGGGATCCCGCTGAACCGGATCGCCTCCACGGACGACGTCGCCGCGGCGGTGCTGTTCCTGCTCTCGGATCAGGCGCGGCACATCACGATGCACGACCTCTGCGTCGACGGCGGCGCGACGCTGGGGGCCTGATCCGGCCGCCCGCGCCCGCGATCGCCTCCCGCGGGCGCGGGCGCGCCGCGCTCAGGTCCCCAGCCTCGCGCCGCGCTCAGGGCCCGTCCTTCTCGACATTCCCGAACAGGACGTCCGACGCCGTGCCGCTCATCACCACGGCGGAGAGCGCGAGCGCCGCCGCGACAGCGGCCGCGCCGATGACGCGCGTCGGCTTCATCTGCCACCACATCACGAGGCCGCTGAGCGCCCACACCGCCAGGGTGAGGCCGGTGATGTCCGCGAACAGCGCCCAGACCCAGGTCATCCCGCCGTGCACGGGGAAGTGGTGCGTTTTGTGAAGCGTTTCGAGCACTTCCACGAGACGGGGGCGCCCCGGACCGCCGTCGAGCCGCCCGTCGAGCCGCCCCGTCCCGAGGTTGTACGTGACGTTCCACGCGCGGTCCTCGGCGTCGCGCATGCGGAAGCGCAGCTCGGGGGCGATCTTCGGGTGGGCGCGCAAGGGCCCCTGGGCCTCGACGCCCAGCCTGGGCAGGAGCTCTTTCATCTGCTCCTGCACCGCCGCCATCCGGTGATCGGGCAGGTCGATCGCGGCGCCGGCGAACGGGGGCGCCGGGGCCTCGGGCTCGGGAGCGTGGCTGGCGATCGTCGCGCTGCCGTCGTCGAGGCGCAGGATCACCACCTGACGCCCCCCGTCGCCGCGCGGCGCCGCGAGCAGCGGCCAGCCGGAGAACGATCCCGAGGTGTCCTCGTCGAGCGTGTAGGGCGCGGGCGACCCCGCGTTGAGCTGCGCGACGACCCGGCGCGCCAGCGCGTCCGGGTCCCACGGCTGGAACCCGGTGAACGCCGACACCTGCTCTCCGGACAGGTACCGGCGGTCGATGTCGCGCCCGATCTCCGGGTGGTTGAACAGCATGCCGCTGATCCCGAACATCAGTATCCAGGGGAACAGCAGCAGGCCGAGGTACATGTGCACGCGCCGCACGATCTTCATGAGGGCGCCGTACCGCGGCCGCGGCCGGGGTCCCCGCGGCGAGCGGGGCCCGGGCGCGGCGTCGCCCCTCATCGCGTCTTCGCGATCGGGCGCGCGCGTCATCGCAGCTTCACGGCGGAGAACGCCAGCCCAGGGGCGGTCAGGGCCGCGGCCAGAGGGCCCTCCTCCCCGAGCTCGCTGAGCGTCGTGGACTCCTGACCCGCGAACTCGAGCAGGAAGGTGCGGTCGCCGAGCGCGACGCTCAGGACGCTGCCGCCGCTCGGCTCGGCGTCGAGCACCGTGGCCTCCGGCGTATCTCCGAGCGTCACGCTGGCCCACCTCCACGCCGCCGCGCTCGCCAGCACCCGCGGGTGGGTGTCCGCCGCGATCTCGAAGACGCTCTCGTCGAGCACGCGCAGGAACGCCTTCCCGTCGGGGCCGCCGAAGAGCGAGCCGGCGGTGTCGCCGTCGAACAGCGCGCCGAGCTCGACGTGGAAATCGGGGTCGAACTGCCTCGTCTCGGGGTCGAAGCGCAGCATGCACGGGGCGGCAGCGTTGTCGGGGTTGAGCCGGTGCACCGCCGCGCCGTACGCCTCGGTGGCCACGTAGATCATGCCGTCGGGGCCCTCGACGCCGTCGCGCACGTAGCCGCAGCGCTCGTCGGTGACGACGGTCGCCTCGTCGGTCGCGCTGTCCACGACGACGACCGCGGCCAGGCTCGGGACCTCCGGGCCGATCCGCCAGCCGCCGAAGGTGATCACGTCGCCGCCGAGGCGCAGCGGCGGCGCGGAGGAGTACGTGAGGGTCGCGTCCGGGACCACGAGCGACTCGAGCGGGATGTCGCCCGTCACCGCCATCTCCTCGGGATTCCAGACCACCACCTGCGCGGTGGGACCATCGAAGAAGTACGCCTTGGTCTCCGAGACGAAGTGGAACTGGCTGCCATACTCGCCGATCTTCGCGAGGCCCTTGCCCTGGAAGCTGACGGTATCCCCTTCTTCGAGGCGGCCGTCCTGCCGGAGGTCGTAGCGGGTCACGGTCGCCGCGGCGTCGCTCGCCACGAACACAGCGCCGCCGCCGTCCGGCCCGACCCCGAGGGCGCGCCCCAGCACCTCGACGCCGTCGTCGAGCGACAGCGGCTGATCGCTGTCGAGGGTGTCCGTCACGAGGATGTAGCTCTGGGTGTCGCCGCCGTCCGGCCCGAACACCTGGACCGTGAGCGCGTACATCGGTCCCGCGTCGGGCGCTCCGCCGGTGCCGCTGGTGGCTCCGCCGGCGCCTCCACCGCCGGTGCCGCCGCTCGCGGCGCCGCTCGCGTCGTCCCCGCAGGCTGCGATGCAAGGGAGGAGCAGCGTCAAGAGGAGCGCATTCGCGTAGCGCGCACGGAATAACATCAAAGGATCTCCTTGTGTCTGGTTGGGCTGAGTTCGCACGAGCTCCGGCTCACAGGCTCAAGGCGAGCTTGGCGTAGGCCGCTCGCCCGGGGCGCTGGATGCCGTAGAAGCTGAAGGCCTTCTCGTCGGTGAGGTTCTGCACCTCGACGGTCGAGCTCACCGCCCGCCCGCCGCGCTCGACGAGGTAGGTGAGCGCGAGCGTGTGCAGGAGCTGAGACGGGATCTCCGCCTTGGAGCGGGAGGCGCCGTGGTCCTCCGGGCCGACGAAGAAGGCGTGTACGTAATCGGCGTACCACGTCAGGGAGAGGACATCGCCGCGCGCCGCGATCCCTGGCCACTGCGCGCGCGCGGAGACACCGCCGAACAGGTACGGCTGGTTCTGGATGCGAGCTCCGGTCGAGCCCTCCCGGAAGTCCTGCCATGTGACGTGACCGTCGAGCGAGAGCCAGTCGCCCGGGGACGTCCACCTGGCCGTCGACTCGACGCCGACGGACCGCGCCGACAGCGTGTTGCCGTACTCCGAGTAGCCGAGGTGCCTTCGCAGCGTGATCAGGTCGTCGGTGAAGCGGCCGAAGCCGTTGGCGCTGAACCGGAGCTGTCCCGCGCCGGTCTCCGCGCGCTCCAGGATCACGCCGAGGTTGACGTTGTGGCTCACCTCCGGCTCCAGGTGGAGGTTCCAGACGACGAGGACGCCGTCGCCGAACAGCTCCTCCGGCGTCGGCAGGCGCGTGGCGTACTCGTACGAGGCCTTGGCGTAGAGCGCGTCGGTGAAGCGGAAGCGCAGGCTGTCCCCTGCCCCCATCCGGTGGATCGTCCTGTCGACGTCGCCGAGCAGGCCGCTCGGCAAGATCTCCCGGGTCCGGACCCCCTGGAGGTAGACCTTGGCGAAGGCGATGTTCGCGAGCCGGCCCTCGAACGGCATCGCCTCGTGCTCGACGCCGGCCACGCCGCTCCACAGGTCCCGCTTTGCGGTGAGCGGATCCTTGTCGGGCTCGGCGACGACGAGGTTCCTCCCGGTGCGCGTCATGCGGGTCGGCGAGAGCCCGAAGCGCAGGAGGTGCCCGGGTGCCGGGCTCCAGGCCGCGTTGATGCGGGCAAAGGCGGTGTGCTGGTGGACGCTCTGGTCGTTCGCCGTGTCCTCGAGCTCCCCGCGGTACGGGCGCTCCACGCAGCGGCCGGACCAGTCGTAGGTGCACCTGGCCACGTTGAGGAAGGGCGTGCGCACGTACGAGTACCCCGCCAGGGCGTCGAGCCGCACCTTCCCGAAGAACGGCTGCGCGTACCGCAGGAGCGCGCCTCCTGTCTGCCTTCCGAAGGCGACCTCGCCGAAGGGAGGCGACACGACCCGGCCGTCGCGCATGTCGACGAGCGAGCCGTGCTGCACCTCCTTGTCGTGCGCGACGTAGAAGCCGCGCAGGAGCAGGCGGTCGGCCCACGGCCGCCGGACGACGCCGACCTCGGCGTCGGCGCCGGCCGCCAGGTAGCCGTCGTGGAACCGGCGGGCGCGCGCGGGCGACAGGCGGCCGCTCTCCGGATCCAGCGCCATGACATCGATCGGGTAATCGTTCTTCGCGCGGTCGAAGAAGCCGCTCGCGCGCGCAAAGAGCCCGCTGGGCTCGTGCCCGTGGCGCGCGCTCAGGGTGAGCCGGTACGTGCCGAAGGAGCCGACCTGGTACGACGCCGACGCGCGCGAGCCGCGGGTCTCGCGATCGGTCACCAGGTTGACCGCGCCGCCCAGCGCGTCCGCGCCGAAGCGCAGCGGCACGACGCCGCGGTAGATCTCGACGCGCTCGACCAGGTTGACCGGGGCGTTGGCGACGCCGAACGTGTGGCCGGCGAGCTCGAGCGGCACGCCGTCGAGGAAGAAGCGGATCCGGTCCTCGGCGAGGCCGTTGAGCGAGAAGCGCGCGTCGGAGCCGAGCCCGCCGAGGCGGCGCACGCCCACGCCCTCGGCGCGCGACAGCACCTCGCCGAGGTCCGCGGACTGCCGCTTCGCCTCCACGGTCTCGATCACCTGGACCGCCTGCGCCGACTGGCGGAGCCGCTCGGCCTCGGAGGCCCCCCGCACGCTCACCTCGAGCGCGGGCCGGGCTGCCCCGGCGCCCGCGACCGGCGCGGCCCCGGCGCCCGCGACCGGCGCGGCCCCGGCGCCCGCGACCGGCGCGGCCCCGGCGACGGCCGCGGGGGCCTGCCCGGCCGGCGCCGCCGCCTCGGCCACCGCCGCGACGGGCGGCGCGGGCAGCCGGAAGTCGACCCGGTACAGGATGCGCGACGCGACGCTCCTGTCGCCGCGCCGGGCGGGCGTGAAGCGAAACCGCAGCGCCGCCTCCTGCGCGGCCTCGTCGAACCCGCGGCCTGCCGGCGTCGCGACCTCCGCGCCGGTGACGCGCCCCTCGGCGTCGATCGTCAGCCGCAGCACGACGCTGCCCTCCTCGCCGGCCGCGCGCGCCGCCTCCGGATACGCCGCCTCGGCGGCGTCGATGAGCTCCGGTGGATGCACCGCGAGCGCGGCGGCGTCGCCCGGCGCGCGGGCCCCCGGCCCGGACTCGGCCTCTGGCGTCGCGCCCTGATCGCGCTCTCCGGCAGCGGCCGGTTCGCTCGCCCGCGCGTCCTGCGCGGAGGCCGCGCGGACACCGCACAGGACGAGGACCAGGATCCCGGCGAGCGCGCCGCCGCGCGAGGGGGGTAGTCGAAACATCGAGTCTCACCGGGCCGGTGTCAGCCGGTCGCGTCCTCGCCTGCTGCGGAGATCGGGATGACGACGACACGCTTGCAACGCCGGCATTTCAGCTCGATGCCGCCGGCCACGTGCCGGGCGAGCAGGCTGCCGCAGTCGCAACGCATGGCGTCTCGGTCGGCGTGCCCGGTGACGCCGCAGTGGTCGCATCCACCGCCGGACGGAGCCGTTCTCTTCGACGTCAGGTCGTTCATCGCCGAGCTCTCCTGTTAATGAAAGTTACTTTCAATTTCAAGCCGAGGACCTACCATGATTTCCTGAACTATGTCAATCAGGAAAATTCGCGGCGCGGGGCGTCCGCCTGCGGCTGCGGGCCGGGGCCACGAGCGCCGCTCCGGCGCCGAGATCCGCGATCGCGCGCTCGATCGGCGCGCTGGCGACGCGCCCCGCCCGCGCTGGCAGCGGCATGCGCGCGAAGCGCCCCGCCCCGCGGCCCCGACCGAATTCTCTTGACAGCCACCTCACGGCACAATAGTGAAATTGAAAGTGGCTTTCATTTTCATGCATTGAAGACTGCGTTCGGCCTGTGATCCGGCGCAAGCGCGCCGGGTTCGTGTCCGGGACTGCTTCCGGCTGACCTCCGGTCGCCCCTGCCCTGGTGATCTCGGGGCCCGGGCTGCTGCTGGTCGTCGGCGCGCGCTCGTCTCGCGCTCCTCGGAGCGGGGTCACCGCCCTGTTCGCGCGCGACGATCGCGCCGTGTTCGCGCGCCCCTGAGCGCCTCTTGCGGTCGCCCATCGAGGCTGTCCCCGCCGAGCGTGGATTCACCAGGAGGCTTGTCGCAATGGTTGCTCGTCAGGATGATCGCTGGCCCCTTTCGGCCGCGCAGCACGGTATCTGGCTGGGCCAGCAGCTCGCGCCGGAGAGCCCGGTGTACAACGCGGGCGAGTGCATCGAGATCCCCGGGCGCCTCGATCTCGCGGCCTTCGAGGCCGCGGTGCGTCAGGCCGTCTCCGAGGCCGAGGCGCTGCACATGCGCTTCACGAGCGAGGCGGACGGACCGCGACAGCGACTCGACCCCTCCCCTGACTGGCCATTTCACCACATCGACGTCAGCGCGGCGCAGGACCCGTGGTCCGCGGCCCAGACGTGGATGCGCGAGGATCTCGCCAGACCCGCGGACCTGGCCCGCGGGCCGCTCTTCACCGAGGCGCTGTTCACGGCCGGCGCCGACAGGTCCTTCTGGTACCAGCGCGCCCACCACATCGCGCTGGACGGCTTCGGCTTCTCGCTCGTCGCGCGGAGGGTGGCGGAGGTCTACACCGCTCGCATCGAGGGCCGATCGAGCGCCGGCGGCGCCTTCGGCTCGCTGCGCCAGGTCATCGAGGAAGATCTCGCCTACCGCGCCTCCCCGGAGCTCGAGCGCGATCGCGCCTTCTGGTCGCGGCGCTTCGCCGACCGGCCCGAGCCGGTGACCCTGAGCGACCGGCCGTCGCTCATGTCGCCCGACTCCCTGCGGCAGACGGCCTTCCTCGCGCCGTCCAGCGTCGAGCGGATGCAGGCGGCGGCGCGCGGCGCGAAGGCGACCTGGCCCGACGTCATCGTGGCCGCGACCGCGGCGTACCTGCACCGCCTCACGGGCGCGCCGGAGGTCGTCCTCGGCCTGCCGGTGATGGGGCGCCTCGGCTCGGTCTCGCTGCGCGTCCCGGCCATGGTGATGAACATCGTGCCGCTGCGCGTGCCGGTCCGCCCGGGCGCGAGCCTGTCCGATCTCGCCCGGCAGGTCGCGGAGGAGCTGCGGACCCTCCGGCCCCACCTGCGCTACCGCTACGAGCAGCTCCGCCGGGATCTCCGGCTGATCGGCGGCGATCGGCGGCTGTTCGGCCCCGTGGTCAACATCATGCCGTTCGACTACGACCTGCGCTTCGCCGGGCAGCGCGCCGTCGCCCACAACATCTCCGCCGGCCCGGTCGAGGACCTGTCGATCGGCGTGTACGCCAGGTCCGACGGGCGCGGGCCGCGGCTCGACCTCGACGCCAACCCGGCCTGCTACAGCGCCGACGAGCTCGCGGCGCACCAGCGGCGCTTCCTCGGGTTCCTGGAGGCGCTCGCCGCCGCCCCCGAGCAGGCGATCGAGCGCGCCGAGCTCGAGCTCCCTCGAGCGCTCCATCGAGCCTGCGCCCGGCGCGCCGCGGCCCAGCGCGCCGACGCGCGACGCCAGGGCGCGGTGCTCGACGGGGGACCGCTGCCCGCGCCGGCGCGCTGCGTGGTCGCGCAGATCCGCGAGCGCGCGCGCGAGCAGCCGGACGCGATCGCCCTGGAGCACGGCCCCGAGCGCGTGAGCTACGGCGCGCTCGAGGGCGCCGCCCGGCAGCTCGCGGCCCGGCTCGCGGCGCTCGGCGCGGGGCCGGACGCGCTCGTCGCGGTGCTCCTGCCGCGCGGCGTGCAGGCCGTCACCGCGATCCTCGGCGCGCTCTTCGCCGGCGCCGGCTACCTCCCGCTGGATCCGGGCGGGCCGAGCTCGAGGACCGCGGCGATCCTCGACGACGCCAGGCCGGCGCTCGTGGTCACGACGTCCGAGCACGCCGGGCTCCTGGCGGGCGATCGCGCGACGCGCGTCGTGCTCCTCGAGGAGGTGACCTCCGACGCCCCGACGCCGGCGCCGGTCCCGACGGCGGACGAGCACCTGGCCTATGTGATCTACACGTCCGGCTCCACCGGCCGTCCGAACGGCGTCATGATCGACCGCGGCGCGCTGGCCCACTTCGTGGCGGCCGCGACGCACCGGTACGGCGTGCGCCGCGACGACCGGGTGATGCAGTTCGCGCCGCTGCACTTCGACGCGAGCGTCGAGGAGATCTTCGTGACCCTGTGCGCGGGCGCCGCCCTGGTGCTGCGCACCGAGGAGATGCTCCAGTCCGTGCCGCGGCTGCTCGACGCGTGCGCCGAGCGCGGGATCACCGTCCTCGACCTGCCGACGGCGTTCTGGCACGAGCTCGCCTACAGCGCCTCGACCGGCGCGGTGTCCCTCCCGCCCGGCGTGCGCACGGTCATCATCGGCGGCGAGGCCGCCCTGCCGGAGCGCGTCGCGCGCTGGCGCCGCGCGGTCGGCCCGCGCGCGCGGCTGCTCAACACGTACGGCCCCACCGAGGCGACCGTCGTCGCGGCCGCCGCCACGCTGAGCGGCGACGGCGCGGCGGGCGACGACGACGACGAGGTGCCGATCGGGACGCCGCTGCCCGGCGTGCGCGCGGCCATCCTCGACGCGCAGGGGCGGCTCTCGCCGGTGGGCGACGTGGGCGAGCTGCACCTGATCGGCCCCGGGCTCGCGCGGGGGTACCTGGGGCGCCCGGAGCTCACCGCCGCGCGCTTCGTCGTCCTCGACCAGCTCGAGGGGCGCCCGCGCGCCTACCGCACCGGAGACCTCGTCCGCCAGCGCGACGACGGGCAGATGCTCTTCGTCGGCCGCGTCGACGACGAGCTCAAGATCAGCGGCCACCGCGTCGACCCGCTCGAGATCGAGGCCGCGCTCCTCCGCCACCCGTCCGTGCGCGAGGCGGCCGTCGTCGGGCACACCCCGGCGGACGGCGGAAAGCGCCTGTCCGCGTTCGTCGTCGCCGACGCCCCTGCCCCGACGGCGGCCGAGCTGCGCCGGCACGCGCAGTCGCTGCTCCCCGCGGCCGCGATCCCGTCCACCTTCGCGCTCACGGACCGGCTGCCGAGGACGAGCTCGGGGAAGATCGACCGCAAGGCGCTGCGCGAGGCGCGCGAGATGCGCGAGACGCTGGTCGACGCGGCGGTCGAGCCGCGCTCGGCCGCCACGTCGGCGATCGAGCAGCAGGTGCTGCGGGTCTGGGAGCAGGTGCTCGGCGTGAGCGGCCTGTCGGCGGACGACGACTTCTTCGAGCGCGGCGGTCAATCGCTGCAGACGATCCAGGTCGCCAACCGGCTCAGCGTCGACCTCGGGCGGGAGATCCCCGTCGCCATGGTGTTCCGCCACCCGACCGTCTCGGCGCTCGCGCGCGCGCTGGAGCAGGCGCAGGGCCCGGCGCAGGCGAGCGGCGGGCACCCCGCCGCCATGATGGCCGACGCCGAGCTCCCGGACGACGTCGTGCCGCTGTCGCTCGCGTCGGCCGGCCCGCGCCGCCGCCCGCGGCAGGTCGTGCTCACCGGCGCCAGCGGGTTCGTCGGCGCGCACCTGCTGCACGAGCTCCTGACGCGGACGGAGGCGCAGGTGGTCTGCCTGGTGCGCGCCGAGAGCGCGGCGCACGCCGACGAGCGGCTCCGGCGCGCGCTGCTGAGCCAGCGGCTGCCCCTCGCGGGGTTCGACGCGCGGGTGCTCCCCGTGCCCGCGGACCTGGCGCAGCCTCGCCTCGGCCTGAGCGCCGAGCGGTTCAACCAGCTCGCCGCGGAGTCCGACGCCATCTACCACAACGCCGCGGTGGTCAGCGTGATGCGCGACTACCGGAGCCTGCGCGCGGCCAACGTGCTCGGGACGCGCGAGATGCTCCGGCTGGCCGCGGCGGCGCGCCCGAAGCCGCTGCACCACGTCTCGACGCTGGCCGTGGCCCCGCCCGTCGCCGCGAGCCCGGAGGTCCCCGAGGCGTTCGTGCCGCCGCACCCCGGCCTGCGCGACGGCTACCAGCAGAGCAAGTGGGTCGCCGAGCGCCTGGTGCAGCAGGCGGGCGAGCGCGGTCTCCCGGTCGCCGTGTACCGGCTCGGCCGCGTCGTCGGCGCGCCCGGCACGGGCCTCGTCAACGAGCAGGACCTCGTCTTCCGGCTGCTGCGGGCCGGCATCCCGGCCGGCCTCCTGCCCGATCTCGACGTGAGGGAGGTGTGGACGCCGGTCGACTACGTGGCGCGCGCGATCGTGCGGCTCTCCCTCGGCGATCGGGCGCCGCTCGCCGTGTACAACGTCGCGCCCGCGCCCGAGGTCCGGCTGACGGAGCTCTTCGACTGGGCGCGCGACTACGGCTACGCGGTCGAGCGGTGCCCGGTCCCGGCGTGGCGCGCGCGGCTGAAGGACGGCGCCGACGCCGCGGACAGCGCCACGCTGGCCTTCTTCGATCTGCAGCCGGGCGCCGAGGGCGACGCGCCCTTCGGCCTGGGGCGCGTGCGCTGCGACAACGTGGCGCGCGGCCTCGCCGGCAGCGGGATCGAGTGCCCGCCGATCGATCGCGCCCTGCTCCACCGCTACCTCGATCGCTGCGTCGAGCAGGGCCTGCTGCCGCCCCCTTCGAACCGGGGGCGGGCCGGGCCGCGCGCCCGGTGACCGCGGATCACCAACACGACCTCCACGACCTCTGAATCCAGGAGAACGACGACGATGGACACACAGACGCTCGACGCCACCGACCGCAACTCCGGAGGCGAGCTGCCGCGAAGGCCGGCCGCGAACCTGCGGCTCGACCGCTCGAACGAGCTCCTCGAGGAGGCGCGCCGGCTCATCCCGGGCGTCACCCAGTCGCTCATGAAGCGGCCCGAGATGTTCGCGCTCGGCTCCTTCCCCGTGTACCTCGAGGGCGGCGAGGGCGCGCTGGTGCGCGACGTCGATGGCAACCAGTACATCGACTACATCTGCGGCCTCGGGGCCAACACGCTCGGGCACAACCACCCCGCGGTCGTCGACGCCATC
The DNA here is from genome assembly GCF_051524405.1 of Sorangium sp. So ce119. Classification (NCBI taxonomy): domain Bacteria; kingdom Pseudomonadati; phylum Myxococcota; order Polyangiales; family Polyangiaceae; genus Sorangium; species Sorangium sp. So ce119. Next base: position 4,368,551 of record NZ_CP150310.1, read on the forward strand.
CGCCGGCGGCTCGATCGGGGCATCCTGCACTCGCTGCCGACCGAGGTCGAGGTCAGCACCACGCGCGAGCTCGTCGCGCTGATCCCGGGCGCGGAGATGGCGCGGTTCTTCAAGACCGGCGCCGACGCGACGTCCGCCGCCGTCCGGCTCGCGCGCCACGTGACCGGCAAGGAGAAGGTCGTCGCCATCGGCTACAACGGCTGGCACGACCACTTCATGTTCGACACCCCCGGCGTCCCGGCGGCGCTGCGCGACTACACGCTCCGCATGCCGCTCATGGCCGAGGCCGACGAGCAGCCGCTGCTCGACCTGATCGCGAGCAAGGGGAAGGAGATCGCCCTGGTGCTGCTCTCGCTGCCCTACAAGCGGTGCGTCACGGCGGAGTTCCTGCGCAAGGTGCGCGAGGCGTGCCGCGCGAGCGGCGTGCTCTTCGTCCTCGACGAGGTGGTCACCGGCTTCCGGCTCGCGCGCGGCGGAGCCCAGGAGTACTACCAGATCGAGGCCGATTTCGTGTGCCTCTCCAAGGGCATCGCCGCCGGCATGCCGCTGTCGGCGATCGCCGGGCCGCGCGCGGTGATGAGCCGGCTGTCGGAGCTGCAGGTGTCGACGACGTTCGGCGGCGAGATGCTCTCGCTCGAGGTGTGCCGGGCGGCGCTGCGCGAGTACCGCGAGACCGACACCATCGCGCGGCTCGCCTCGCTCGGCAGGCGGCTGAAGGCGGGCATCAACGAGCGCGCCGAGCAGGCCGGCTCCCCGCTGCGCGTGGTCGGGTACGACGCGATCCCGTTCTTCCTCTTCGCCGAGGACCTCGCGGTCCACACGAAGCGCATGGAGCACTTCGTCGGCGCGATGGCGAGGCGCGGCGTGCTGCTCCGCCGGGACGTCAACTTCATCAGCGGCGCGCACACCGAGGCGCAGATCGATCACACGATCGACGCGGCGCGCGACGCGCTGCTGGAGCTGGCGAGCCGCGGCGTCATCGAGCGCGGCGCGGGCGTGAAGGCCCAGAGCTGAGCCCGCGGCCGTGCTGAACGCTCGCTCCGAACGGCGCCTCCTGTTCCTCATCGCGGCGGTCCAGTTCGTCAACCTGCTCGACTTCATGGTGGTCATGCCGCTCGGGCCGGACTTCGCGGTCGCCCTCGGCATCCCGATGTCCGACATCGGCCTGATCGGCGGCAGCTACACCGCGGCGGCGGCGGTCTCGGGGCTCGCCGGCGCGTTCTTCCTCGACCGCTTCGACCGGCGCCGCGCGCTCGCGATCGCGATGCTCGGCCTCGTCCTCGGCACGGCCGCGGGCGGCCTCGCCACCGGGCTGCCGAGCCTCCTCGCGGCGCGCGTGCTCGCCGGCGCCTTCGGGGGGCCCGCCACCTCGATCGCGTTCTCCATCGTCGCCGACGCGATCCCGCCGGAGCGGCGCGGCAAGGCGATGGGCGTCGTGATGGGCGCCTACTCGCTCGCCGCGGTGCTCGGGGTGCCCGCGGGCCTGGAGCTCGCGCGCCGCGGCGGCTTCCAGCTCCCGTTCTTCGCCGTCGCGGCGCTCGGGCTGCTCGTCGCGGGGCTCGCGCTCCTGCTCCTCCCCTCGATGCGCGGCCACCTCGCCGGGGCGCGGGCGCCAGGGACCGCCCTGCGCGAGCTCCGGGCGCTCGTCGGCCGCCCGCTCGTGCTGCTCTCGTACGCGGCGACGGCGGCCATGACGATGGCGTCGTTCCTCGTCATCCCGAACATCTCGGCCTACGTGCAGCACAACCTCGGCTATCCGCGCGAGCGGCTCGGCCTGCTCTACCTCGTGGGCGGCGCGCTCACCTTCGTCGTGATGCGCACCGCGGGCGCGCTGATCGATCGCATCGGCGCGTTCCGCACGAGCACGGCCGGGGCGGCGGTGCTCGTGACCGTGCTCTACGCCGGGTTCCACTCGTACGTGCCGGGGCTCCCCGTGCTCGTCGTCTTCGTCGCGTTCATGACGGGGACGGCGATCCGCAACATCTCCTACAGCACGCTCGTATCGAAGGTGCCGCTCCCCGCCGAGCGGGCGCGCTTCGGCTCCATGCAGTCGGCCCTGGAGCACCTCTCGTCGGCGCTCGCCGCGTTCCTGTCGGCCCGGCTGCTGCACGAGCTCCCCGACCAGCGCCTCGACGGCATGCACGCCGTGGCGGCGCTGGCGATCGCCTTCACGCTGGCGTCGTCGTCGCTGCTCTTCCTGATCGAGCGCCGCGTGGCGCTCGGGCCGTCGAGCGGCGCCGGCGCCGCGCGCGTGGCGCACGGTCGGGGCTAGCACGCCAGGCCTCGGGCGCGGGCGCGCCGGTGGTACCATCGCCCGGTCGTCGTGGAGCTCCGACCTGACGCGGTCATCGCGGACAAGCTGCACCTGCTGAGGCCCCTCGGGCAGGGCGGGATGGGGGTCGTGTGGGCGGCGCGGCACCTCGCCCTCGACACCGACGTCGCGGTGAAGTTCATCCGCCCCGAGCGGGTGGCCGCGAATCCAGCCCTCGTCGCGCGTTTCCAGAGGGAGGCGAGGGCCACGGCGCGGATCGCGCACCCGCACGTGGTGCAGGTCATGGACTACGGCGCCGTCGACGGCGCCGTGCCGTACCTCGTGATGGAGCTCCTGCGCGGGTTCTCGCTCGCCGAGCTCCTCGAGCGCGGCGGCCGCCTCAGCTTCGCCACCGCGAGGTCGCTCGCGCAGCAGGTGGGCAGCGCGCTCGAGAGCGCCCACGAGCACGGCATCGTGCACCGCGACATCAAGCCCCACAACGTCTTCATCACGGAGGGAAGCAAGGGCTACCCGCTCTTCGTCAAGGTGCTCGACTTCGGCGTCGCGAAGCTGGCGGGCGACGCGGCGGCGCCGTCGGCGAACCCCGCGCTCACCGAGACCGGGGTGGTGATCGGATCGGCCCCCTACATGAGCCCCGAGCAGCTCGAGGGGAGCAAGGACGTCGATCTCCGCTCCGATCTCTGGTCGCTGGGCGTCGTCGTCTACGAGACGTTGACCGGCGCGCGGCCGTTCGAGGGCAGCTCGTTCGTCTCCGTGGGCGCGGCGGTCCTGAAGGGGAAGTTCCGCCCCGCCACCGAGCAGCGGCCGGGCCTGCCGCCGTCGATCGACGACTGGTTCGCCAAGGCGCTCTCCGTCGATCCGAGCTGCCGGTTCCAGTCGGCGCGCGAGATGGTCGAGGCCTTCCTGGGACTGGAGCCCGGGATCGTGGAGGTCGACGCGCCCGCTGGCCGCCATCACCCTGCCGCGTTCGCCACGACCGTGGCCGCGCCGGTCGATCTCCGGGGCGCGCCCCGCGGCGCGGGCGAGCTCGCACGAGAGCCTGCGACCGCGGGCGCGCTCGCGGACGCCCCTGCGACGGCAGGCTCCGTCGCCGACGCTGCGGCCGGCCGCACCGCGCTCCACCCGCTCGCCGCGGCGCGGCCCGCGGCGCGGACCCCCTCGGGCGCGCGCGCCGCCCGCCTCCGCCGCGCCGCGCCGCTCGCCGCCGCCGCGTCCGCGGCGGGCGCGGGGGTGTTCCTCTTCCTCCGCCCGCCGCCGGCCGGATCGAGCGGCTGCCCGGACGGCATGGTGCTCATCGAGGGCGCCGAGTTCCAGATGGGCTCCGACGCGGACGCGGAGACGCCCAGCGACGAGACGCCGCGGCACGGCGTGACCGTGAGGTCGTTCTGCCTCGACGTCACCGAGGTCACGGTGAAGGCCTACTCGGACTGCGAGGCCTGCGAGCGCCCGCGGCAGACCGTCGAGTCGGAGGGGCTCACGCCGAACGGCCGCTCCTTCTGGAGCCAGTTCTGCAACGGCCCCGAGGCGCTCGACCACCCCATCAACTGCGTCGACTGGTACCAGGCGAAGGCGTATTGCGCCGCCTCCGGCAAGCGGCTGCCCGCCGAGGCGGAGTGGGAGCTCGCGGCGCGCGGCAAGGACGCGTGGACCTACCCCTGGGGCCACGCGCCTCCCTCGGGCGAGCGCCTCAACGCCTGCGGGCCGGAGTGCAGCGGGATGCTGACGGAGCGGCTCGAGAAGGTGGGCAAGGGCCCGTGGCCTCGCATGTACAGCGACGGCGACGCGGCCCCGGCGACGGCCCCCGTCGGACGATCGCCGGCAGGGAGATCGCCGGCCGGCGTCCTGGACCTGGCCGGCAACGTCTGGGAGTGGACCGAGAGCCACTATTGCCCCTACGACAGGGACGATTGCGACGACTCCCGCCGCGTGCTCCGCGGCGGCGGGTGGGACACGGTCGAGGGCCAGTACGTGCGCTCCGCCCACCGCCGCCCGAGCGCCTCCACGGCGCGCGGCTGGAGCATCGGCTTCCGCTGCGCCAAGGCCCCTTAGCCCTGCGGGTCAGAGATCGTGCCAGGACATCTGCGGCAGGCTGCACCCACGAGGGCCCCCAGAACTTCTTCCGGTGTTTCATCGACGATATGCGAGCTAGTCCTCGTCGCGATTGCTGTCCCATGGTCTCTCGCTTCCATGGCCAGAATAGATTCCGGTCGATAGTAGGCCCACGGATGCCGGGGGTCGTAGTCCCATGGAACGTTCGGACCGCGTCCGGCCGAGGTTCGGGTCAACCGAACAAACGACGCCAGATCAAGCTGAGCTAGAAGCTTGTCGACCGGATCGATCGTGTCGAGACCTAGAAATGGGACACCGACACGGGTGTCCCAGTTCATCACAGGGTTCCTCGGAACGATCGCATGGATCGCGTCCCGTTCCAACACCCAATCGTATCTATATTCCGTTCCACCTTGCCCGGCGGCGCACTGCGCAAAAGACACCGGATGCGCGATCGGACATACTTTCAGCACAGCCTCGGCCGATAGGCCCGCAAGCATGACCACCCCGTGCAATTCACTATTCCCATCCTGGTCCACCCGGAAGCCTTTTGTCCGGTTCGCCCGGAAAAATGCTCGACCGCCTTCGACCTGAGCGGTTGTCATGTCCATCATCCAGCTCGGCTCGAACTGGTCGCTGTACACACACTCCCGGCTGTCGAAGCTGTAGACGTAGGTGGACGAATGTTCAAGGGGAGATACTCCAAGCAATCGATCGCGCCGAAAATAAACGACCTGTCCATCGTCGCCGTGCACGCAATCGAACGTCTCGTCGGGAAATCTGGCCATCAACTCGCTCGGCGACTCTGCGACAATGCAATCTCGATCACTTGAAGTGTGTACCCTCGTTACGCACCCTACAGCCGTGATGAGCTCGATCGCACCAAGGCGAATGTATCCACGCACACGCGTCGAGCTCTTCAGGAATGGAACTTCCACGAGTGGCTCATCCCCCTGGATGACGCTCAACAAGGATTCGATCGAGCGGCTTTCCAGGTAGCGACGTCCATGAAGCTCATTGAGGAGCGTCCCGTCCTCCTCCTTCAATAAAAAATCGATGGTGCCGGGCCGGATATGAAGAGGTGGACGGTCGCCCGATGAATATGGCAGCGTGATGAAGGTCATCTGTGGTCCTCTTGAAATTTCAGGGGCCGGGCATCAGAGGAACATGGCGTCCGCAACGTCAATCCTGCTGGTCCCCGCACCTGCCGATCGAGGTCGCGCCATCGGAAACGTCGGAATTTGCGTTGATCGCTCGCTCCGGCTCCCTGGCAGGGCTCCTGGTGGGTAGAACCAGGCGCGATCACTCCCCTCCCTGAGTGCGCTTGCGGAAGCGCAGCAGCTTGCCGCGCGAGACGCCGAGCCGCTCCGCGGCCGCCGTCACGTTGCCCCCGGCGGCCGCGAGGGCGGACTCGACGAGCTCCTGCGTCAGCGCGGCCTTCTGGTCGTCCGGCGCCTCCCCCAGCACCTCCTCGATCGCCCACAGCCGCAGCCCGGGCTCGCGATCGAGGCGGCGCGCCGCCGCGAGGGCCGCGTCGAGCCCGCGCACGTTGCTCGGCCACGGCTCGAGGAGCAGCCGCTCCACGGCCTCCACCTCGACCGCCTCGACCGGGAGCGCGACGCCGGCGCGCCGCGCGAGCTCGCACGCCACGCTGAAGAGGTCCTCGCGCCGCTCGCGGAGCGCCGGCACCCGGATGCGCGCCATCGCGAGCCGCGCGAGCAGGTCGCGCCGGAACGCCCCGCGCGCCACCATCTCCTCGAGGTCCCGGTTCGTCGCGGCGACGACCAGCACGTTCACGTGGACCGGCCGCTGCGCCCCGACCGGCAGCACCTCACGGTTCTCCAGGAGCCGCAGCAGCTTCGCCTGGAGATCGAGATCGAGCTCGCCGATCTCGTCGAGGAACAGCGTCCCGCCGTCGTGGGCCGCGACGATCCCGGGCGCTGCGCTGCGCGCGTCCGAGAACGCGCCCGCCACGTGGCCGAACATCTGGGACTCGAACACGCCGCGGGCGAGGCCGGCCACGTTGACGGCCGCGAACGGCGCCGCGCGCCCGAGCGCCGCCGCCGCCGCGCGCGCGACGAGCTCCTTGCCCACGCCGGTCTCCCCCTCGATGAGCACGTTGCCGGGGCGGCTCCGCGGCAGGCCCTCGAGGGGCTGCGCGACGGCGCGCAGGCCGTACGGGCCGACGAGCCCGCAGAGCGGCGGCGCCGGCTCGAGCGGCCCCTGAAGCTCCTCGCGGAAGACGAAGAGGATGCGCCCGAGCCTCAGCACCGCGCCGTCATCGAGCGGCGTGAGGTCGCGCGGCGCGAGCCTGGATCCGTTCACCCACGTGCCGTTGCGCGACCCGACGTCCGCGACGCGCAGCGCGCCGCCGGCGCGATCGATCCGCAGGTGCCTGCCGGACACCTCCGTGTCGGCGAGGCCGCGCTCGGCGAGCCACGCGCGGCCGATGACGCTCCCGGAGTCGGGCAGCGCGAACGCCATGGGCCGCGGGAAGGCGCACACCAGCGCCGGCCGCCGCCGGCCGGCCTCGGGCCGCACCGGGCTCCGGTGCTCGCTGGTGCTCGGGACGTCCTTGGCCATTCTCCTCGCAGGGTGCCATGCGCCTCCGGAGCGTGGAAGCGCCGCGCCGAGGACGGCGAAGCGCCGCGCCGAGGACGGCGAAGCGTCGCGCTCGGGGCGGCGGCGCCGTCGTTCGCCCGGAGAGGAGCGCAGCGTCAGCGCCTCAGAGGGGCCGCCCGTCGAGCCCGCACATCGGGTCGCCCGGGTTCGTGCACGCGGGCCCCGAGGGCCGGACCTGCGGCTGCGGGCCCGGCGCCGCGGGCCGGGCGAGCGCCTCCCGCAGGCGGGTGAGCGCGCCCTCGTACGCGCGGACCGCGCCCTCGTCGGCGCCCGCCGCCCTCGCGCGCGTCGCGGCGACCCGGGCCGCCGCCGTGGCCTCGGGCCGCCGCCGCTCGGCGGCCCAGGCGGCGAGGTCGGCGTGCCGCTGATCGAGCGCCGCGATCCTCTCGAGCGCGTCGAGCCGCGCCTCCAGCGCGTCGAGCGCGTCCCCGAACGCCCGCAGCCGGTCGTGATCCAGCGCCCGCGGATCGAGGGCCTTCCGCGCCGCCTCCGCGGTCGCGCGCGCCTCCTCGGCGTCGCGCGCGAGGGGCCGGCCGCGCAGCGCCGCGTGGCGCCTGTCGAGGGCCGCGAGCGCGGCCGCCCTCGCGCTCTCGCGCTCCTCTGCCAGCGCCGCCTGTGCGTCGCGGAGCTGCCGGGCTTCCTGCTGGAGGCCCGCCACGCGCTGCGCGACCCCGTACGCGGCCGCCGCGCCGCCGCACAGCGCGAGGCCGAGCGCGGCGGCGAGCGCGTGCACCAGGCCGCGGCGCCGGCCCTCGGCGCGCGCGCGGGCGACGGCCAGCTCGTGCGCGCGCGCCGCGTTGTCGGCCTCGAGGCGCGCCTTCGCCTCGGCCTCGATGCGCGCGACCTCGAGCGCCGCCCGCGCCCGCGCTCCCGCGCGCGCCTCCGCTTCGGCCTGCTCCAGCTCGCGCCGCGCCCGCGCCTCTTCCTCGGCGGCGGCCCGCGCCGCCTCCGCCGCGCGCCGGCGCGCCTCCGCCTCGCGCTGCTCGCGGGCCTCCTGCTCGCGCGCCCTCGCGCGCTGGAGGTGCTCCTGCCGCACGCGTTCCTCCTCGAGCTTCGCGAGCTCCGCGAGCGAGAACGTCACGGAGGTGTCGGGGGTATTTCGGGTCATCATCGACATCGGGGCTCCTCTCCGAGCGCCGCCCGTTGCACCCCGTGTGCCGACGATAACCGATGTGAATTCGATAGTTTACAGTCGCGATTCAGCCCGGATGCGCGATCGCGATCGCGCCGGGCAGCGCCGGGCGCGATCGCGATCGCGATCGCGATCGCGCGACGGGCCCGGGTCGATCGCGGGACCCGCTCGTCGAGCCCCGTGCCGCGGCGTCGGGGCGCACGCACGTCACCGGGGCGCTCACGGCTCGGGCGGCGGCAGCGCGGCGTCGGCGGGCGCGACGCCGGCAGCGACAACGGGGTAGCGCTGGCCGTCGCGCGTCCCGGCCGCCTGCGTGACGAACAGCAGCGAGAACCCGGGGTGGACGGCCACCCACGGCGCGCGCGGCGCGAGCATGGACGACGCGCCGAACACCGGCGCCGCGGCGCGCTGGAGCGGGCCGTCGTGACCGGAGCGGGCGGCCATGCCGATCGCGGAGCGCCCCGCCCGGTCGCGGCCCGCATAGTAGACGCGCAGGATCGGACGGCCGGTGGCCGAGACGGCGAGCAGCGGGGCGGGATCGAGGACGGCGGCGCCGTCGAACGGCGCGTCGTCGGCCTCCGGCGCGCCGTCGTCGGGCAGCGACGCCGGGGCGAGCGCGGGGCCGCTGCCCACGCGCTCCCAGGCGAGGCCGTCGTCGCTGCGCGCTTCCCCGATCGAGGACGCCCCCGCGTCGCCGGCGACCTCGTAGAACATGCGGAACGATCCGTCGGGCAGGCGGACCACGCCGGGGCTCGCCGGGACCGCGCCGCGCTCCCAGCCCTCGCCGGGCGCGACCGGCGCGAGCACCGGCGCCGGTTCGCGCGCGAAGGCGATGCCGTCGGCGCTGCGCGCGAGGCCGACGCCGCCGGCCGCCGCGTAGTAGAGCCATATCTCGCCGTCCACGAGGAGCGCCGACGGCGCGGCCACGGCGCCGCCCTCCCAGGCGAGCTCCGACGCGAAGACCGCCGTGGAGCGCCGCGCGAACGAGCGGCCGTTCTCGGCGTCGTGGCGGACGATGGCGTTCGCCGGGGCCAGCGGCTCCGGCGGAGCGTCGTCGGGGGCGCCCTCGGCGCGGACGGTGGCGGCGAAGAAACCTGCGGCCGCGAGCGTGGACGGGTCGCCGTCGAGATCGACGACCGAGGCGTCGCGCGCGAGGCGCTCGTCGTCGTTCATCACGTGCGGGGCCACCCTGGAGCTGCCCAGCTCCGCCTGAGCGATCTCCCGGAACGGGCCGGCGCCGGCGTTCGGCAGGCTGCCCTCGTCGCCTCCGTCGGAGGGGAGCGTCGCGCAGGAGGCGAGCGGCCACGAGGCCGCGCAGAGGGCGAGCGGTCGCACGAGGAGCAGCGGCACGCGCGGACCGGGCCGCCCCGGCGCCTGATGGCGTGCATCTCGACGTTCACGCAACGACATGTGGGTTGATCCTACAGTCTCTGGTGCGGCGGAGGTCTGGCCGAGCTGCCCGGCCCCCGGCGAGGGTGCTCGTGGCGCGGGGTCGGGGCGGGGCCCCGCCGGACCCGATGAGCCCGCTCTGCTCCCGAGGTGAGAGGGCTGTCGGGCTCGGCCATCGGCCCTTCCCCTACCCCGACCCCGCGCCACGAGCACCCTCGCGATGGGCCCACACGACGCTGTTCATCCCCGGACCGGACATCGGCATCGCGCTTGCTAAGGGCCCACGAACTCGCCCACAAACTCACTCGCAAACGCGCCCGCCGAAATCACGTGAGGCGTCGCATCTTTCACGGGTTCATCCCCTCGGATTTACAAATCTTAACGATCCATAAATCGTCACGTTACTTTCGGAGACTATGAGACGGCCGCCACAAGCCCGCCTCGCGCCCCGTCAGGATCCCGCAGGCGAGGTGCGGTAGTCCGAAGTAGGCAGTGGGGCAGACACCGGCGCGCACCGAGTCCGCCTGTCGGATTCATGCGTGGCAGTTGCCGACGGTGTGCCAGCGTACTATCGACTTGACAACGCAACCCGGCAACGGGAGATTCCGACGCGACGCGCCCCTCGTCACCAACGACGGATCGGCGGGTCCGCATCGTCCTCCCTTCCCGAGCTGACATATCAGCAGGCGTGCGGGGGAGACATCGTCGCGGGCCCGCGTGCGCCTGCGCGGAGGCGGCAGCTTCGAACTACGGGGGACAGGCAGCTGGACTAGCATCGCGTCGATGCCTGGCGCCCGCCGGTCGCGCGAGGAGCAACAAGCACGGTCGAGATGGTTTCGAGCTCGTTTCCCGGCGCGATCCAGCCTGACGCCAGAGTGAACCGATCAGTCAAAACGAGCTGTGCCCTTGACAGAGGAGTCCACAGCAAGAATGCTCTCCCGGCCTGAAAGGGTCGCAGTCTCCGATTCAAGGACGGATGGATCTTCGCATGAGGATAACAATCTTGAACCAGGCCAACGAGGAGACCGACAGCCTTCGATGGCTGAAGCGGCTGAAGCACTGGCTATGGGACAAAGACATACACCTCGAGAGGACCGGGCCTCAGCTCATCATCCTCGGCGTCCTGTCCGCCGCGGCGGTCGTCACGGAGCTCGCCTACCACCACAACGCGGCAGCGCTCCTCGAGACCCTGCGCGCGAAGAGCATGGTGGTCTTCTACAACGTGCGAGAGGTCGCGCTCTCCGACGTGGAGACGCCGATCGCCGCCTGGATCATCGTCGCCGCGGTGGTGCGCATCGTGTTCGGGGCCATCGTCGGGATCGCCGACATCGCGTTCTACCGGAAGATCACGGGCAAGCCGTTCGACTGGGAGGCCATGATCAACGTCTCCGTGGTCAACGTCGTGTTCCTCCTGACCACGCTGCTCACCTTCAGCAATCCATCGGTCGACAGGCTGCTGGAGCACTACGCGACCATGCTGAGCGCCGTCCCCACGATCGTGGATCTGAACGGCCCGCTCGCGCTCGTCGTCGCATGCTACCTCGCCGACTTTTGTTATTACTGGTCACACCGGTGGAGCCACAAGATCCGCTTCTTCTGGAACCTCGGCCACGTTAACCACCACCGCTCGCGCAACCTGTCGCAGCTCACGCAGGCGGTCGACCCCCAGTCGTACCTCCTGGACGTGGCCGGGGGCAAGGTGTTCGTCCTCCTCCTGCTGCCGGTGCTGACGAAGCTCTTCTCGCTCGATTTCCGCGACGGCGGGTGGGCCCTCGTCGTGCTGGTGCTGATCGACGCCTGGACCAACCCGTCCCACTCCGTCGTCCTGTCCTACGCCGAGATCAAGTCCCCGTTCCTGAGGATGTTCCGATCGGTGCTCGTCACGCCCGGGGTGCACTTCACGCACCACTCGAGGGAGGACGACCACAACATCACGGACGGCTGCAACTTCGGCGCGAGGTTCACCCTCTGGGACAGGGTGTTCGGGACCTATGTCGAGCCGCCGCAGTACATCCCCGAGACCGGGCTCTACGGCGACGACTCGGATTATTGCCGCACCCCGCTGCGGTTCATCTTTTACCCCTACCTCAGGATGTTCAAGGAGCTTCAGCAGAACCACCCGCGGCACTGGCCGGCGATCCTGTTCGGCTCGACATCCTATCACCCGCCGGTGCCCGTGAAGTCCAAGTACTGATCGGACCGCCGGGCCCCTCGCACGCCGGCGCCTGTGCTCGTCAGGGGTGACGGTCGGCCGGCCGAGCGCAGGGCCTCGGCGTCCCGGATGCGAGGTCGAGCGACCCGCGCGCAACGTCCATCCTGACGCTCACCCGGGTCGCCCCGCAGCACCTGCGCGTCGGTTCGCGATGAAGCTTTCGCAAGGAGCCTCCATGTTGCAGCTCAAGGATCGCAAGAGCGGCATTCTCATCCTGTGCATCGGTTTCTTCGTCTTTGGCCTCCTGAGCACGGTCATCGGCGTCACGATACCGAACATCAAGCAGGAGTTCGACATATCGAACGAGCAGGCCGGCCTGATCTTCGTCTACTGGTCGGTCGGCACGTTGCTCGGGTCCTACATCGGAGGGAGGGTCTACCACGCCGCGAGGACGAAGACGTTGTTCACGGCGACCGCCGTCACGTCGATCGTCTGCCTCGTCCTGCTCTACGGCGAGCAGGACCTGCTCCGCTACAAGCTGTACATCTTCCTCGTGTCGCTGTCGGGGAGCGTCTTCTTCACCGCGGGGCACGCCACCGCCGCCCACGTGAGCATCAGCAACAGGGCGTCGACCCTGAGCTTCATGGATTTCGCCGTCAGCCTGGGCAACCTGTCGACGCCGTTCCTGGTGAACTACCTCGTCTCGTCGGACGGCTGGGTGAGGAACGACTGGCGCCTGGTCTTCGTGGTCGCCACGGCGCTCCTGGTCGTTGTCGTCGGGCTGTCGCTCACCACGAACCTCGACGCGCTGGACGCGGTGAGGAGCACCGCCGCCGGCAAGATCGACCATCTCTCGGTGCTGGCCCACCCGATGGTCCTCGTGCTCATGATGGCGAGCCTGTTCCTGCACGCCACCGAGTGGGGCCACAGCGTCTGGTTCGTCACGTATGCCCATGAGATCGTGGGGCTCTCCCCCGAGGAGGCGCGGGAGACCTTCAGTCTGTTCCTGATCGGCATGGCCTCGTCGCGCCTCCTGGCTAGCTGGCTCACGTGGCTCTTCCGGCCGATGACCCTGATGGCGGCGCTCATCGCGATCGCGACCGTCGCCGCCGTGTCGATATCCGGCTACCAGGACTACTACGCCCTGCGCGTGCTGAACTTCATGTTCGGCTTCGGCATCGGGGCGCTGTTCCCGCTGCTCCTCGGGCTGTCGATGGATCGTGCGCCCGCTCAGGCCCAGCTCCTGTCGAGCGCCGGCCTGATGGCGGGCACCCTGGGCGCGAAGGGCGCGTCGTACACCATAGGCCTCTTCGCGGACCAATCATCGCTCGGCGAGTCGTACAGGTACGTGTCATGGGCGACGATCGCGCTGCTCGGCAGCGTGCTGACGTTCCTGTCGTTCTACTCGAAGTTCCCGAAGATCAAGGCCGCCGCGGCGGCGCTCGTCCCCGCGGGTGGCGACGCGCCCCTCGGCGTCGCACAGGCCCAGCCCGCGGCACCGCAGGGCGAGGGTGGAGGTGCGCCGGTCCAGTTCGAGTTCGATTTCCGTCCGCCGACGCACGCCGCATCGGGCCCCCTCGTCAGGCTCAGGGGAGCGCTCGGCTACCTCCTCGGGAACGAGCCCTCGCGGCCGGAACCGCCCCATCGAGGCGACCCGCGATATCGCCTGCTGGACGTGGAGCTGAAGAGAGACTTCGAGGAGCTGTTCAGGGACAGGCGACGACTCACGCGGGAAGAGGCGCTCCGGTTCCTGAGCGACGCGTGGAGCAGGTACCCCACGATGAAGGAGCTCTACCCGAGCCCCGCGGAGATGGTGAACGCAGGATGGCAGGACATCGACCCGAAGATGACGCAATTTCCCGAGACCAGGACGCTCAACGCACACCATTCCAGCCCGGGGGTTCTTCGCTCGTGAAAGACGAATCCACAAACAGGAACGTTCTTGCCATCAACATCCTGGTCGTCGTGCTCATCGTCGGCGGCATCGCGATCCAGAGCCTGTTCTACTCCGTCCAGCCCGAGGAGCAGGCCGTGATCACCCGCCTCGGCACGGTCATCGGCCAGACCGGGCCTGGGCTCCACTTCAAGGTGCCCTTCGGCATCGACAGGGTGCAGAAGGTCCCCACCGAGCGCGTCCTCAAGCAGGAGTTCGGGTTCCGCACCGAGGTCGGCAAGGAGGGCGGTCCGAGCACCTACGTTACCGAGGGGTACGAGGAGGAGCGCCAGATGCTCACGGGGGATCTCAACATGATCGAGGTCTCCTGGGTGGTGCAATACAACATCCAGGGCCCCGTGAAGTACCTCTACCAGATCGAGGATCCGGAGCGCGTCCTGCGGGAGGTCTCCGAGTCGGTGATGCGGCGCATCGTCGGCAACCGCATGAGCAGCGAGGTGCTCACCACCGCGCGCGTCGATATCTCGGACGAGGCGCAGGCCGAGATCCAGCAGGCGATGGACCGCTACGACGCCGGCATCCGCATCAAGCGGGTGGAGCTCCAGGACGTGCTGCCCCCCGAGCGGGTGCGCCCGGCGTTCAATGAGGTCAACGAGGCTCGCCAGGAGCGCGAGCGGATGAGCAACGAGGCGATGAAGCAGAAGAACCAGTCGATCCCCAGGGCCCGCGGCGAGGCGAAGCGCATCGTCGCGGAGGCCGAGGCGTACGCCGTCGAGCGCATCAACCGCGCCAAGGGCGAGGTGGCGCGGTTCGACGCCATCCTCAAGGAGTACCGCCTCGCGCCGGAGGTGACCCGCAAGCGGCTCTACCTGGAGGCCATCCAGGAGGTCGCGCCCAAGGCGGGCAAGATCATCGTCGTGCAGGAAGGATACGCCAAGCCGCAGTCCTTCTATCACATGAACGATCAGTCGGGAGGCACCCAGTGATGAGCTCGAAAGTCGCAGGCCTCGGCGCCTTGATCGCCGTCCTCTTGATCACCGTCTACTCCGCGGCCTTCACGGTGGGGGAAGCCGAGCAGGCCTTCATCATCCAGTTCGGGCAGCTCAAGGGCGAGGCGATCACAACGCCCGGCCTCCACTGGAAGTGGCCTTTCGTGCAGGAGCTCCGCCGCCTGGACAGGCGCCTCCTGACCTGGGAGGGCGACGTCGAGCAGATCCCGACCCTCGGCCGCGAGTTCATCCTGATGGACGCCACGGTTCACTATCGCATCGCCAACCCGCGCCTGTTCCTGGAGAGCGTGCGCGACGAGCGCGGCGCCCGGAGCCGCATCGACGACATCCTCAACGCCGTCGTGCGCGACAAGGTCTCCGGCGCGAAGCTCGAGGAGATCATCCGCTCCTCCGACTGGCAGGTCCACGCCCATCCGCTGGAGGATGGGATCGTCACCGAGCGCGACACGACCATGGACCTCGCGCCCCGCAGGGGTCGCCAGGAGCTGGAGCGGGAGATCCTCGAGGCCGCCCAGGCGCATGTGCCCAGCTACGGCATCGAGCTGCAGGACGTCCACATCAAGCGCGTCAACTACATCGACAGCGTCCGCCAGCAGGTGGAGAGCCGGATCATCGCCGAGCGCCAGAGCATCGCCGAGAGGTTCCGCTCCGAGGGCCGCGGCCGCAGCGAGGAGATCCTCGGTGAGATGCAGAAGGAGCTCCAGGCCATCCGCTCCGAAGCCGTGCGAAAGGCCGAGGAGATCCGCGGCGCAGCCGACGCCCAGGTCACTCAGATCTACGGCCGGACTTACGGCCAGGACGCCGAGTTTTACGGCTTTCTCAAGACGCTGGAGGCCTATCGGCAGACCGTGGGCGCCAACACCTCTCTGATGTTCAGCGCCAACTCCGACTTTTACCGTTACCTGGAGTCGGTCCGAGGGAAATAGTCACCGGGCCGTGAAGCCCCCGTCGACGAGGAGGGTGGTCCCGGTGATGAGCGAGGCGGCGGGCGACGCGAGGAAGACCACCGCGCCCGCCACGTCGACGGGCTCGCCGACGCGTCCCAGGGGGATCCTCGACAGGAGATCGTCGCGAAAGGCCTCGTCCTTCAGCCATTTGACGGTGCCCGGCGTCCGGATGAACGTCGGGGCGACCGCGTTGACGTTGATGCCGTACCTGGCCCACTCGACCGCGAGGCATTTGGTCAGGTGCGCGATCCCCGCCTTGGTCATGCAGTAGACCGACTCGGTCGGTAGACCGACGAACCCCGCCTGCGAGCTCAGGTTCACGATCTTGCCGCTGCGGTTCTTGATCATCGTCCGCCCGACCTCCTGGCTCACGAAGAACGTGCCCTTGAGGTTGACCGAGACGGTGAGATCGAAATCCTCTTCTGTCACGTCTTCAGCGGGGTTCGGCGGGCCGATCCCGGCGTTGTTGACCAGGACGTCGATGCGGCCGAAATGGCGGATCGCTTCGGCCACCGCGCTCTTGATCTCCGACGTGCGCGTCACGTCCATTTGCAGCGGGAGCGCGCGCCGGCCGAGGGCGCGTATGGCCTCGGCGAGCTCCCCGGCCGAGCCGGCGTCCCGCAGGCCGAGCGCGACGTCGGCGCCGGCGTGCGCGAGGGCGAGCGCACATGCGTTCCCGAGGCCTCGGGCGGCCCCGGTGACGAGCGCCACTTGCCCCTTCAGATCGAAGCGCGGGGCTCCGCCTGCTGATGAAGAAGCCTCATCCGTCGACATAGGGTCGTCTCCCAAGAACTCGAGCTCGCGTCAAGCGCTCGGCGGCGGGGTGGCCGCGCCGGCGGTGTTGCCGATGGCCCGGCCCGCTCAGCGATAGCCGCCGATCGGCCGATAGGCGCGGAAATAGTCGACCACGAACCTCTTGGGGTACTGCGGGGCGCCCGGCGGGGCAGGCACGGTCTCCTGCGGCCGCTCGTAGATCCCCAGCATGAATTGCATGGGGTAGCTGGGCGACTGCTGGACGGCGCCGATCTTCTGGTTGTCGACGTAGAAATCGATGTGCGTCGGCGTCCACTCGGCCGCGTAGACGTGGAAGTCGGCGATGTCGATCGGGAGCTCGACCTCCCTGAAATCGTCCACGATCTCAGGATCGGCCCACGGGTGCACGCCGAAGCCGATCTTCGATGACGCCGGCGTCGCGTTCTTCCCGAAGACCTCGCAGATGCAGATCTCCGACGAGCGCTCCGGCGCGTCCTCGTAGCCGATCATCCACAGCGCCACATGGTTGCCGGGCACCCTGACGCCCCTGGCCCTGAGCTCGAAGTAGCCGTACGTCGGCGTGTACGTCGCGCGGCTGACCTGGGCCTCGCGCACGACGCTGGCGCGGTTGAACCGATGCTGCCCCTGGGTGCTCCCCAGCGGCCCGGAGAACACGCCGGTTTGCAGCGAAGAGCACCGCACGTCGCCGTCGTACTCCGGACACCAGGGCCTCTGACCTGCGTCGATCCTCAGCTCGAGATGGCCCTGCTCGAGGCGGAAGTTGGCCGCCGCCTCGCGCGCGGAGCACCACTGCGGCAGATGACACGGAATCCATTTGCTCTCGTCCAGCGAAGCGCCGGAGAACTCGTCGTGGAACTCGAGCAGATAGCCGGGCTTTTCAATCGGATTGGCAGGGAAGTCCGCTTGCATGAAAACCATGAAAAGCAAAACACCCCGGATGTCAAGCCTGCAAGACCCGGGAGGCCGTGAATGGGTATTCCGGCGAGGACCCATGAAGTATCGCGGCGCCGGCGACCCCCGCGCGATTCACCTCGTTCACGAGGTCAGAACGCGGCTGTCACCGTCGCGCCGAGGTTCACCATCGTCCCGCCCGCGCTGTAATCCCCCACGAAGTCGGCCGCGTTGTCCTTCTGCACCACCACCTCGGGCAGCACGGAGATCTGGCCGTGGAGGTCGATCCGCAGCGACCCCGGCAGCTCCTCCAGCGGCCGGTTCAGGACGACGCCGGCGCCCAGCGACATCGTGTGCCGGTCCGCGTCGACGTAGTTCGTCGCGCCCGTCTGCGGCGGGACCGGCGAGCGCTCGTAGACGTAGCCGGCGCGGAGCGGCACCTCGATCGCGCGGCGCTCGCCCTCCTGCCCGGCGACCTCGCGCAGGCTCCCCGCCGCGAGGGCGAGGACCTCGACGCCGAGCCGCGGCACGAGCCGATCCGCGAACCGGAGCGGCACCACCGACGTGGGCCGCGGATCGTCGGGCAGATCGAGCGGCAGCTCCGGGGGCGGCGCGGCCTCGAGGTGCGCCCGCGTCCTCGCCACCGGGCTCTCGTACGCCGACCAGTCCACCCACGTGACGTCCACGTTCACGCGCAGGCCCTCGATCCGCTGGAAACTCGCCCCCACGACGACCTGCCGCGGCAGGAACGCGTCGACGGTGCGCGACTCGAGCTCGTACAGGAGCGGCACCTCGATGCCCGCGAAGTCGACGACCCCTTGCAGCCGCGCGTCGATCGACAGCGGCAGCTTCGCCTCCCCGCGGTAGGCGATCCCGACGAACCCGAGGTCTCCGGCGCGCACCCGGGCGCCGAGCTGCGGGTAACGGATCGACGTGAGATCCGCGTCGACCTCGTGGCGGAGCGCCGAATCATAGGGAGACAGCGCGTCCGCGCGGCCGGTGACCGAGAAGCGGCCCCGCGTCGACGCGAGGAAGGCGACGCCGCCGCCGATCTCCAGGAACGGGAGCGGCCGCACCGCGACGTTCGCGGCCAGGAACAGGATCGAGAGCCGGTCGTCGTAGAGCTCCCAGCGCGGCGTCTCCTGGCGGATCGCCTTGATCCGCGACAGCCCGTCGTCCGGCAGGAACATCGCCAGGCCGAACGCGAACGGCACGCCGAGCACCTCGCCCGGCGCGACGAGGCCGCCCGAGAGCCCGTGGACGTCGCGCACGCCGCTGTCGCGGCCGTTCGTGCGCAGGTGGTTCGACGCGTACGCGTACCCGATCGAGAGGCCGAGGCCCGTCGCGCCGCAGAGGCCCGCCGGGTTGTAGTAGCCCGCCGAGAAATCGGTCGCGTCCGCGACGAGCGCGCCGCCCATCGAGGCGCCCCGCGAGCCGAGCCCGTACGCGTCGGGCGCGTGCGCGCGCGCGGGGCCGGCGACGAGCAAGGCCGGCAGCACGCCCGCGGCGCAGGAGAGCCGGCGCATCAGAAGGCCACCCCGACGGTCGTCCCGCCCGCGACGAGCACGCCCCGCGCGCGCACGACGCCGTCCTCCCCGGCGCCTGCGCCCGGCGCGCCGCGCTTCTTGTGCGCGCGCGGCAGGAGGAGCTGGACCTGGGTGAACAGGTCGAGCGTCAGCCGCGGCAGCGGCGCGGCGAGCGCCAGCCCGTAGCCGACCGAGAGCCCGAGGCGCGCGTTGTCGTGGATGTTCGACGCGCCCGTCTGCTCGGGCGCCGGCGACGCCTCGAAGAAGGCGCCGGCGCGCGCGTGCGCCGTGGCCCCTGGCCGCAGCGCGACGCTGCGCTCGACGCCGACGCGCGGCACCACCGTGTCCGAGTACCCCGGATCCCCGGGTGAAGGCGCCGCGCAGGATCCGGTGAACGGCTCGCCCGTGTCGGGGTCGACGTCCGGGCAGCGCACCGTCGCCTCGACCGCGCCGGGGTAGTCCGACCAGCGCTTGTACGTCGCGCCGATCGCGACCTTCCAGGGGCCCTTCACGCGCGCCACCTCGAGCGCGACCTCTGCCGGATCGTACTGCGCGATCCCCGCGATGTTCAGCGGCGGCACGGCGATCCCCCCGAGATCCTCGGCGTGGATCACGACGTTGAACCGCCCGACCAGCTCCCCCCGGAACGTCGCCCCGAGGCGGTAGTCGCCGAGGTCGTAGCTCGCGCCGACGATCGGCGCGTAGCTCGCGACGAGCGTGTCCTCGACCAGGGTGCCCACGCGGCCGGAGCTGTCGGTCGCCACGGTCACCGAGCCGGAAAGCGCGGCCAGCGCGGCGAAGCCGCCCCCCACCCGGACGCCGCGCCCGATCGAGGCGCCGAGCGCCGCCTGCACGGCGACCGACTGGGTGCGGTCCGCGAGCGGGAACTGCGGCGTCTCCGGGTAGAGGATGCGGCCGCGGACCACCACGTCGAACGGCGCGAAGAAGCCGAGGCCGATCGTCACGCGGTCCGCGAGCGCGCCGCCGAACGGGATCGGCACCGTGGCGCCGATCAGGCTGCCGCGCAGCGGCGCGTACGGGAGCCGCCGGTCGCCCGCGCGCAGGTCGAAGATCGCGCCCTCCATCCCCAGCGTCAGCCGGCGCTCGCGCGACAGCGACAGCAGCGCCGGGTTCGCGTGGACGGCCTCGTATCCCTCCGCGACCGCGGCGCCGGTCGCGCCCATGGCGCTCGCGCGGGCGCCGAAGCCGAGCACGTCCTCGGGCGACGCCAGGGCCGCGCCCGGCGGCGCGAGGGCGAGCCCTGCCGCGAGGAGAGGCGCGATACCGCGCCACATCCAGCGGATCGGGCGAAGCATGCGCGGCCGACCGTAGACTGGGCCGCCCTGGCGCGCTAGTCGGTACCGGCCGTGAATCTCCGTCCCCAGAGCGGCTCGCCCTCGAGCGGCTCGCCCCAGAGCAGCATGGACGAACGCCGCCCCCGCCTCGCGCTCCAGGCCGTGCTCCCGGCGGACCTCGCCGCCGCGTGCGGCATCGATCTAACCGACGCGCGCCGCATCGTCTCGCTGGCGCACCGCCTCGGGGAGCTGCCCGCGCGCGCCCCCGCGACAGTCCGGCGCGCCGCGCTCGACGCTGCGCGCGCGGTAGGCGAGGTCAGGGCGCTCGCGCTCGTGGAGCGGCGCGCGAGCGCCGAGGATCCGTTCGTCAAGTACGCCTTCCGCCTCGAGGACGGCGCGATGGTCGAGTCGGTGCGGATCCCGCTCGAGCGGCCGGGCCGGTACTCGGCGTGCGTGAGCTCGCAGGTCGGCTGCGCGCTCGCCTGCGCCTTCTGCGCCACGGGGCGCATGGGCCTCACGCGCAACCTGGAGGCCTGGGAGATCGTCGAGCAGGTGCGGCTCATCCGCCGGGATCTCGGCGCGACCGTCGGCGGCGGCGCGCGCGTCCACGGCGTGCTGTTCCAGGGCATGGGCGAGCCGCTCGCCAACGCCGACCGGGTCATCCAGGCGATCCGGGTGCTCTCCGAGCCGAGCGCGCAGGCGATCGACATGCGCAACATCACGGTCTGCACCGCGGGGCTGCCGTCGGGCATCCGGCGGCTCGCGGCCGAGGTCCCCGGGGTCCGCCTCGGCCTCTCGCTCGGCTCGGTGCGCCCTGGCAGGCGGCGCCAGCTCATGCCGATCGACGGCGCGCACCCGCTCGAGGAGGTGCTCGCCGCCGCGGGCGAGCACGCGCGCGCGACGGGGCACGCGCCGATGTGGGCCTACACGCTGCTCGCGGGCCAGAACGACGCCGACGAGGACGCCGCGAGCCTCGCCGCGCTCGCCCGCGGCTTCGCGGCGCAGCACGGGATCTCGCCGCGGCTCAGCCTCATCCCGTACAACGCCATCGGCGCGTCCGACGCCCCCGTGCCCTCGCCCGGCGCCGCCGAGGAGCGGCACGCCGCCGAGGAGCGGAGCGCCGCCGAGGAGCGGAGCGCCGCCGAGGAGCGGAGCGCCGCCGAGGAGCGGCACGCCGCCGAGGAGCGGAGCGCCTCGGCCGATCCGTTCGCGCGCTCGCCGCGGCTCGCCGCGTTCCGCGCGGTCCTCACGGCGGCCGGCGTCGGGTCGATCGTGCGTTACTCGGGCGGCGGCGACGTCGGCGCGGCCTGCGGGCAGCTCGCGCGATCGCAGGCGCAGGTCGAAGCGCAGCGCTCGGGCGGCCGCGGGGCGTCGTCCCGGTCCAGAGCGGCGCCGGACGCCGCTGTCGGAGCGCCCGGCACACCGACGCGGCCTGTGTGAGGGTCGCTATGGATCCCCGCCCCCGCGCGCGCTAGCTTGCGCCGGTGTTCGGCTTCAGCTTCGGCGAGATCGTGGTCCTCATCATCGTGGGCCTCGTGGTGATCGGCCCCCGGCGGCTACCTGCCATGATGCGGACGGCGGGGAGCTGGATCTCGAAGCTTCGCCGCATGACGACCGAGCTCCGGACGCAGAGCGGCATCGACGACCTGATCCGCCAGGAGGGGCTGGAGCGCGAGATCCGCGAGCTCCGCTCCCTGTCGCGCGTCAACGTCATCGAGACGCTGGTGACGCCGATCCGCGACGCCGCCGCGTCCGTCGGCACGGTCGTCGCGTCCACGCCGCGCGTGAGGCCGCCGGATCCCGAGCCCGAGCCCGCGCCCGAGCCCCCGCCGAACGTGAAGCCGCTCCGGGAGCGCGAGTACCCCGTCCTCGGCTGCGACGCGTACGGCGCCGAGCTCGACGCCGAGCCGGCCGGCACGACCAGCCCCGCGGCGACGGTCGAGAGCGCAGCGACGGCGGAGACAGCGGCGGCAGCAGCGCCGGCGGTCACGGCATCGGCGGCGGTCACGGCATCGGCGGCGGCAGCGCCGGCGGAGACGGCAACGGCAGCAGCGCCGGCGGCCATCCAGACGGCAGCGGCGACGGAGACGGCGGCGCAGGGCGCGGCGGGGAGCGGAGCGGCGTCATGAGCCAGGAGCAGGTGGCGGCGAAGAGCGAAACCTCGACGACCGGCGCGGCGGGCAACGCCGAGGAGGACAACTCCGAGGACAAGCCGATGTCGTTCTGGGAGCACCTCGACGAGCTGCGCAAGCGGCTCGTCCGGAGCATCCTCGTCTTCTTCCTCGCCTGCATCGTGGGGTGGGAGGTGCGCGAGAAGCTCCTGCACTTCCTGACCGTCCCGTTCGTGCAGGCGTGGCGGGAGCAGAGCCTGCCGGGCAACCCGTCGCTTCACTTCGGCGCGCCGGCGGCCGCGTTCGTCGCGTACTTCAAGCTGTCGATGATCGGCGGCGCCGCGCTCGCCTCGCCGTTCATCTTCTACCAGCTCTGGGCCTTCATCGCGCCCGGCCTCTACGCGCGCGAGAAGCGCTACGTCATCCCGTTCGTCCTGTTCTCGACGCTCCTGTTCGTCGGCGGCGGTCTCTTCGGCTGGCGCGCCGCGTTCCCGATCTCGTTCGGCTACTTCCTGAGCATGGCCGGCACGGTCGGCGATCAGGGGATCACGATCACGCCGACCGTGATGATGGGCGACTACCTCGACTTCGTCGCCCAGCTCCTGCTCGGCTTCGGGATCATCTTCGAGATCCCGCTCATCGTGCTGTTCCTCTCCATCGCCGGCATCGTCAACTACCTCCAGCTGATCATGTTCGGCCGCTGGTTCGTGTTCGCCGCCTTCGTCCTGGCGGCGGTCCTGACGCCGCCCGACATCACCAGCCAGCTCGTCATGGCCGTGCCGATGTGCCTGCTCTACGTGGCCTCGATCGGCCTCGCGTACGTCTTCGGCAAGCCGCCGACGGACGCCCAGCGCGCGGCCTACAAGAAGCGCAAGGAGAAGGAAGTCACCAAGGGCTGACGGACCGACCGACCCGCGCGCGAGGCCGCCGGGATCGCCTCGGAGAGGTCCCCAGGAGTGCGGTAAGTCAGGAAGATCGCTGGTCTTCTTCCCGCCTCTCGCCCTCGCGCGGACGTCGTCCCCCCGGAGCGCGGCCCCGGTCCTACCGCGGGTCCCTGCCTGCCGGCGCGACGCGCCCGGAGCTCGGGCCGCGGGCGCCGCTGCCGTGCGCGCCGCCTCCCGTCACGACGCGCCGCGGAGCTCGCGGGCCGCGGAGCTCAGGCCGCGGGCGCCGCTGCCGCGGGCGCTGCCTTGCGGCTGCGCTTCACGTGGATCGCGACCGCGACGGCGGCCATCGCGACGCCGATGAGCTGCGACGTGGACAGGCCGAGGAGGCCGCCGCGGTCGTCGGCGCGCGCGAACTCGAGCGTGAAGCGCCCGAGCGCGTAGAGCCCGAGGAACGTCGCGAAGACCTGCCCGTCGTACCGCTTCCGCCCGTGCACGTAGAGCAGGCAGATCGCCGCGATCGCGAACGACATGGCCGACTCGTAGATCTGCGTCGGGTGCACCGGGTGCGACGGCGCGCGCGGGCTCGCGAGCTCGTGCAGCTTGAACTGCGCCTCGCTGGCGGGGCTGTTCGGCGGGAACGAGAGGCCGAGCGCCCCGTCGGTGCGCATCCCGAAGCAGCAGCCCGCGAGCAGGCACCCCATCCGGCCGAACCCGAGGCCCAGCGGGACCGCGAAGCCCGCCATGTCCGCCGCCTTCCAGAACGGGAACCGGTCGCGCTTGAGCAGCCAGTACGCCGCCGCCGACGCGCCGAGGAAGCCGCCGTAGTACGTGAGGCCGCCGGCCCAGAACTTCGCCCACGCGAGGCAATCGCGCTCGGTCGGGTGGCAGACCCCCTTCGCGGCGTCCCAGACGCCGTGGTACCGCGGCTCGCAGAGCGCCTGCTCGACCTTCCAGTCGACCTGCGACGGGTCGGTGCACAGGTGCACGTAATCCCAGAAGTATCCGTCGGCGACGACGTGGAGCAGCCGGCTGCCGACGATGCCCGCGAGCAGACAGGCGAGCCCCAGGTCGACGACCACGTCCGGGTCCTCGCCGATCCGCCGCGCCCACAGCGCGCCGATCGCGGTCGCGAAGAGGAAGCCGGTCAGCAGCAGGAGAAAGTAGGCCGGAAACGCGACGTCGAGCAGGCGGAACAGCTCGGGGCGCATGGTCAGCCCGCTGACGCCTTGGCCCCGGGCGCGCCGGAGGGCTTCGCCGCGAGCTCGGGGCGGCGCGGAGAGAACATGTCGATCGCCATCAGCCCGACGCCAACGACGATCGCGATGTCGGCCACGTTGAACGTCGGCCACACGAACGTCGGGGTGAAGCGGACCTGGATGAAGTCGATGACGTACCCGTAGCGCACCCGGTCGACGAGGTTCCCGAGCGCGCCGCCCAGCACGAGCGGCAGCCCCCACTTGAGCGCGATCTGCGACGGGTGGAGCTTCCGGTACAGCGAGACGATGAAGACGATCGCGGCGAGCGAGATCAGCAGGAAGAACGGGCGGCGGATCGCCTCGCTCTCGTCGCCGAGGATGCCCCACGCCCCGCCGTGGTTCTTCGCGAGGATCAGGTTCAGGTGGTCCTTGATCACCTCGATCTTCCGGAACGCGAGCGGCCGCGGCGCGTCGGCGAGCTCCGCGAGGGCCCGCGGCTCCAGGCGGTCCTTGGCCCACCATTTCGTGCCGAGATCGGCGGCGAGCGTGATCAACGAGACGCCGATCAGGAATGGATAGGACGGGCGGTAGACCGGCGCCGCCGGCGCGACCACGTCGTCGGCGTCTCCGTCCGGGGAGGAGCCGCGCTCCTCGTCGTCGCGTCCGGCGCGAGCCGGCGGCTCGCCCCCCGGCGCGTCCAGGCGCGCGGAGCGCTCCGGCTCCGCGTCGGCACCCTTCGTCTCCACGGCGGCATCTCGCGGCGTCGCGTCTTCGGTCATGCGGAACGCGTTCCTCTACGACAAACGGAGCGCTCCGGCAAAGGCTTCCCTCCGCGGCCGCGCAGTCTCGTGCGTCTCGCACGTCGGCCGCCCGCCGCGCGCTGCTCGCGCCGGGCGCGGCGCCAGGCCGGACGCGCCGCCTCCCCTTCCCCCCGCGCGGCCTGCTCCGGGAGCGCTGGCTGCTCCGGTGATTCCGGCGTTCAGCTCGCCGGCGGGGCGGGCGGAGGCGCCTCGGTCGAGAGCGGAGGACCAGCGTCGCCGCCCGCAGGGCGCGCAGCCCCGCCGCCGGCGTCCGGCGCGGGCGCGCTGCGGGCGGAGGCGATCATGTCGGAGGACATCAGGATGACCCCGGCGACGATCGCGATGTCGGCGACGTTGAACGTCGGCCAGTGAAACTCCTGGCCGCCGCGCGACACGTACACGTCGATGAAGTCGATGACCCAGCCGTAGCGGATCCGGTCGACCAGGTTCCCCATCGCGCCGCCGAGCGCCAGCGAGAGGCCCCACTTCATCGCGGTCTGGTCCCTGTGGACGCGCCGGTAGATCGAGACGATGAAGACGATCGCCGCGGCGGAGACGAACAGGAAGAACGGCCGCCGCAGCCCGTCCGGGAGGCCGCGCAGGAAGCTCCAGGCGCCGCCGGGGTTCTGCGCGAAGATGAAGTCCAGGTGGTCCGGGATGACCGTGAAGACCTTCGCGCCCGACCGCTTCGCGTCGAACCCCGCGAGCCGCGCGTGCGCCCACGCCTTCGTCGCCAGATCGGCGGCGCACGAGACTACGGCCACGATCGCCATGAAGGTGAGCGAGGCCCGCTCGCCCGGGGGGAGCTCGTCCGGCAGGTGGCCGGCGGTCGACGCGCGCGGTGCTTGCAGACCGTGCGGTGCGTGCGGTCCGTCGGAGGACATCGTCCTCGCTTCTACGCGATGCCGTGGCGCGGAGCAAACAGCCTGGAGCAGCGCGACGCCGGCCGGCGGCCGTCCTCGTCCGTGCGCCGCCGCGACCGCCGCGCGGCAGCCGCGGCGTCACGCCGCTCCGCGCCCGCTCACCGCCCCTTCATGATCACGAGCGGGCGCTCCCCCCCGGGCGTGCGCGCCCGCGCCGCCGGCACCTCCCGCGGCGCGGGCGGATCGGCCGGCTTGACCGGATCGGCCGGCGGCGCCCGCCTCCGGCGCAGCGCGAGGTGCACCTCGCCATACGCCTGGAGGGCCGCGCCGCGCTGCCGCTCCGCGGCCGCCATGCGCCCGAGCGCCTCGGCGAGCTGCGCGCGGCGATCCGCGAGGTACGCGAGGTCACGCGCCTCCGTGAGCTCATCGTCGTCGGCGAACGCGCGCTCCGCGCGCTCCAGCGCCTCGCGGGCGTCGTGCAGGTCCGTGGGCGCGAGCTCCGCGGCAGCGCTCGCCCGGGCGCGCTCGTAGCTCTTCCTCGCGCTGATGAGCTCCTTCGGCGGCAGCGGGGTGCTCGCGCACCCCAGGAGCCCGCCGAGGAGCAGCATGACCACCGTCCCCTGGTTGCATCGCATGGTTCCGCGCCTCCTCCCGCGCCCCTAGCGGAGCTGCTCCTGGATGGATCCGACCTCTCCGAGCGCCTCGCGCGCGAGGGCCTGGGCCCGCGCCTCGCGCGCGCAGGCGATCGCGAGCTCCGCGTCCGCCTGCGCCCGCAGGAGCATGCGCCGCGCCCGATCGGGGGTCCCCTCGGCCGACAGGCGCTGCGCTCTCTGCACCTGCTCCCGCGCGAGGCGCAGGTGGAGGTCCGCCCGCGGGACCTCCTCGACGCCGACCTCCTCGGCGGTCCGGATCAGCGCCTGCGACGCGAAGAGCCGCTCGTCGAACGTGGCCGTGCGCGCGGCGCACCCCGCCGCCGACGCGCCGAGGAGCGTCAAGAACACTGCCTTTCTCATGGTCAACACCTCGTGGCCGTCCCCGGACGAGCGGCCGCGCTGTCGCGCGGTCGTCCGGGATCGGCGGGTCAAACAGCGGATGTGGGACTCGACTACGGGTCTCCGTCGCCGGTCGGCTCGATCCTCAGGCAACCAGCACACCAGGCCGGCGGGTCCTCGGGCAGCGCCCTAGCGCGCCCACGAGGCGCGCAGCGCGCTGTCCGTCGAGGCAGCAGGCGCGGCGACGACGCTGAGACATCGCCTCACGCGCCGTATCCGCGCTTCCCATCCCTTGCGCGCAAACGGGTCATTCGCCGGCGCCCCCGTGTGCGCGCGAGCAGGACCTCGGCCGCGCCGGCGGGCCGCGAACACCGGATCTCGCCCGCGGACACGCGAGCTCCTCTCTCCGCCGTACGCGCGCCTGCCGCGTCGGTTCCGACCTCCCTCGCGCCGGATCCGCGCCGCGCGCCGCGTTGACTCGGTCCGGCCCGATGGATCATCGAAGATCCACCCACCGCGCCCGCCGCGCCCGATCCGGTTGAGTGACACGGCGCATCTGTTTAGTATGCCCGCGTCATGCCGTCGCCCCCCTGGAAGATCGAGACCGGCGTCGAGACGGTCATCTCGTCGTGGCTGGCCTCGGGCTACGTTCGCCCTTGTTTCACGGCCGATCGCGAGCTGCCGCCGGCCGAGGCGCGCACCGCCCCGATGCCCGAGGCGCTGTCGCCGGCGCTCCGCGGCGCGCTCGAGCGGCGCGGCATCACCCGGCTGTACGACCACCAGGCCCGGGCGTTCATCGCCGCGCGCGCGGCGCGCCTCGACCCCGGCGGCGCGGCGGAGCCCGCCCAGGCGGGGCGGCATGTGGTCGTCGCGACGCCCACCGCGAGCGGCAAGAGCCTCTGCTTCCATCTCCCGGTGCTCGACGCGCTGGCCGAGGGCGCCGCGTCGGGCCAGGGCGGCAGCGCGATCTACCTCTACCCGACCAAGGCGCTCGCCCGCGACCAGGAGGCCGGCCTGCACGCGCTCATCCGCGAGGCGGGGCTCACGATCCCGGCGATCGTCTATGACGGGGACACGCCGGGCGACGCGCGGCGGGCGGCGCGCGAGCGCAGCCCGATTGTGATGACCAACCCCGACATGCTCCACGCGGGGATCCTGCCGCACCACGCGCACTGGGCGCGGACGTTCCAGCGCCTGCGCTACGTCGTGCTGGACGAGCTCCACACCTACCGCGGCGTGTTCGGGTCGCACGTCGCCCACGTCATCGCCCGGCTTCGCCGCGTCGCCGCCTTCCACGGATCGAGCCCGACGTTCCTCTGCGCGACCGCGACCATCGGCAACCCGCGGGCGCACGCCGCGCGCCTGCTCGGCGTCGCCGAGGACGAGATGGAGCTCATCGACGAGTCCGGCGCCCCGCGCGGCCCGCGGCGCTTCTTCCTGTACAACCCGCCCGTGGTCAACGCCGAGCTCGGCATGCGCGCCAGCACCCTGAAGAGCGCGGTGCGCCTCGCCGGGGATCTCGCGCGCGCCCGCGTGCCCACGCTGGTGTTCGGCCAGTCGCGCAACTCGGTCGAGATCATGCTGAAGTACCTGCGCGAGGGCGTCGGCAAGGAGATCGGGGCCGAGGACGCGATCATGGCGTACCGCGGCGGTTACCTCCCGGAGACGCGCCGCCGGGTCGAGCGGGGGCTGCGCGAGGGCGAGATCCTGTGCGTCGTGGCGACGAACGCGCTCGAGCTCGGCATCGACATCGGCGAGCTCGACGCGGTGATCTGCGCCGGCTACCCCGGGTCGGTCGCCGAGACGTGGCAGCGCTTCGGCCGCGCGGGCCGGCGCGGCAAGACGAGCATCGCCGTCCTGTGCGCGACCAGCGCGGCGCTCGACCAGTACCTCGCGAGGAACCCGGGTTACCTGCTCGAGCGAGGGGCCGAGTCGGCGCGCATCGATCCGCACAACACCGAGATCCTGGTGCAGCACCTCAAGTGCGCGGCGTTCGAGCTGCCGTTCCTCAAGGGGGAGTCGTACGCGGCGATGCCGCCGGACGACACCGTCGCCGCGCTCCGCTTCCTCCAGGACAACGGGGTCGTCCACGAGTCGAACGATCGCTTTCACTGGGCCACGGACGCCTACCCGGCGAACCACGTGAGCCTGCGCTCCGTGGGCTGGGACAACTTCGTCATCATCGACAAGGCGCACGGCAAGACGCTCGCGGAGCTCGACTGGCGCGCCGCGCCGACGATGCTCCACGAACAGGCCATCTACCAGCACGACGGCGAGCAGTACCAGGTGGAGCGGCTCGACTACGAGAACCACAAGGCCTTCGTGACGAAGGTCGTCCCCGACTATTTCACGACCGCGCTCACCCACCGCAAGGTGAGCATCCTCGACGAGAGCGCGACGTCCCCGCTCGGCCGGGCGGCGGCGTCGTTCGGCGAGGTGAGCATCGTGGAGAAGGTGGTGGGGTACAAGAAGATCAAGTTCTACACCCACGAGAACACGGGATACGGCGACGTGCGGTTGCCCGACATCCAGATGCACACGACGTCATTCTGGCTCACGGTGCCGGAGCCGCTCTGCGAGGAGCTCGGCCTCGGCCGCGCGACCGCCATCGACGGGCTGCGCGGGATCGCGCGGGCGCTGGAGACGGTCGCGACGCTCTCGCTCATGTGCGATCCGCGCGACATCGGCCAGACGCTCGAGGACGGCAGCGAGGCGCGGGCGCCGGAGCCGCCGCCCGGCGGCGAGGTGGCCGGCGTCTTCGATCCGACGCTGTTCCTGTTCGACAACGTGCCTGGCGGCGTCGGCCTCTCCGAACGCATCTACGAGCAGCGCGACGAGCTGCTCGCGCGCACGCGGCAGCTCATCGCCGGCTGCCGCTGCGACCAGGCCGGCTGTCCGCTCTGCGTCGGCGCGACCGAGTCCGTCGAGGGCCTCCGCAAGCGCGCCGCGCTCGGCCTCCTGGCGCTCCTGCTCCACCAGGCGTGAGCATTGGAGCGAGACGAGATTGAACCGCCAACGCAAGAGATCTCTGAGCTCTCTTCGTGTCCTTGGCGGTTTCCCTCCTCGCTAGGTCACATGCGGTCAGAGCGGCGCTTGACCGCGAAGCCGGCGTACGCCTGCATGACGGGCATCAGCTCGAGCCGGTTCACATTGACGTGCTCCGGGAGCGTCGCGCACCAGACGACGGACTCGGCGATGTCCTCGGCCGAGAGCGGCTTCACGCCCTGGTAGACGGCGGCGGCGCGGTCGCGGTCGCCCTTGAAGCGCACCAGCGAGAACTCGGTCTCGGCGAGGCCGGGCTCGATGTCGGTGACGCGCACCCGGCTGCCGAGGAGATCCGCGCGCAGGTTCAGCGAGAACTGCGCCACGAACGCCTTGCACGCCCCGTAGACGTTGCTCCCGGGATACGGCGTCTCGGCGGCCACCGAGCCGATGTTGATGACGTGCCCGCGGTCGCGCGCCACCATGCCGGGCAGCAGCGCCCGGGTGCAGTGGAGCAGCCCCTTGATGTTCGTGTCGACCATCTGCTCCCAGTCGTCGGGATCCGCCGTGTGCGCCGGCGAGAGGCCGATCGCCCCGCCCGCGTTGTTGACCAGCACCGACACCTCGGAGAACCCCGGCGGAAGCTCCGCGACCGCCCGGTCGACCGCGGCCCGATCGCGGACGTCCAGCTGCACGACGTGCACCGCGGCCCCCGCCCGCCCGCCGCCGCTCGATGGGCCCGCTCCCCTGCCCGTGAGCTCGTCGGCGAGCGCCTCCAGGCGCTCGTGACGGCGCGCCGCGAGGATCAGACGGGCCCCCAGTCCAGCGAAGCGGCGGGCGATCGCAGCGCCGAATCCAGCGGAGGCGCCGGTGATGAAGACAACGGGAGTCGGCTCGGTCGAGGCAGAGTGCGTCATGTCCTGAGCGGACTTGTATCAGACCCACGCAGGTCGAGCGACATCCGCCGCGCGCCGCGCCGCACGTCGGCGCAACCCGCACCACCGCCCTGTGTGCGCCCCGGACGGGTCGCGGCCGCGCGTGGCGGCGGTCAGGACAGCGCAATTCCGTCGATGACAGCAACACCGCGAGTCGATTTGTGCAATCGACCGCAGGGATCTCCGGTGGTCGAGCGCGGTCGCCCCTTTACCCCGCCCCTCGGTGCCATCTAGAGTCGGAGCATCGTGGAGAGCGCGCCACCGAGGGGGGTTGTTCTGGGGCATTACGCCATCGGACCGCGGATGGCGCGCGGCGGGATGGGCGAGGTGTTTCGCGCGGTCGCGCTCGGGCCGGACGGCGCGGAGGTCCCGGTCGCCATCAAGCGAATCGTCCCGATGCACGCCGGCAACGACGACCTCCGGCAGCTGTTCATCGCCGAGGCGAGCATGATGACCCGCTTCGAGCACCCCAACATCGACGCGGTGCTCGACTTCGGCATCGATGACGCGGGCGACTTCTATCTCGTGCTCGAGCTCGTGTCCGGGACGGACCTCGGGCGGCTCTGCAAGTGGCTCTGGGCGCGCGGGGAGGCTGTTCCGGTGCCGGTGGCGCTCTTCGTGGCGTCCGAGGTGCTCAAGGGGCTGGGCTACGCGCACGAGCGCTCGGCCGCCGAGGGGCGGCTCATGGTGCACCGGGACGTGAGCCCGGGAAACGTGCTGATCTCGCTGAGCGGCGCGGTGAAGATCGCGGATTTCGGCGTGGCGCTCGCCACGCGGGGCGGCGCCGGCGACGCTGCCCGGCGCGATCTGGTCGGGAAGCCGACCTACATGCCACCGGAGCAGTTCGACGGCGAGCAGGTCGACGCCCGCGCCGACCTGTTCGCGCTCGGCGTGGTCCTTTTCCAGATGCTCACGGGCGAGCGTCCGTTCCCGGGGACCAGCGCCGCCACGCGGATGGCGGCGGCGCGCGAGGGGCAGATGGCGCGGGCGAGCGAGCTCCGTCCCGAGGTGAGCCCGGCGCTCGAGGCGCTCCTCGCGCGCGCGCTCGCGCCCCGCCGGGAAGACCGCTTCCCCGATGCCCGCGCGATGCTGGAGGCGATCGAGGCGCTGCGCGACGCCGGCCACGAGATCGGCGCGCCCGAGGACCTCGCGGCCCTCGTGAACGCGGCGCTGAGGGAGCCGCCCGAGTCGCGCCCTGCGGGTCCCTCCACGTCCGCCCCCCCTGCGCCTGACCCTCTCGGCGACGACGATCTGGAAGGCGGCGAGCTGACGCGCGCCGACGAGGACGCCCCCTTCGCCCTGCGCGTGACGCGTCGCCCTGGCGCGCCGTCGCTGGCGCCCTCCGGCGGGATCGAGCCGCTCGAGGGCGCCGACACGGCGCTCTCGGAGCCGTCGAGCGCTCCCCTCAGCGGCGGATTCCACGCCGTGGCCCCGGTCTCGGGCGACGAAGGCTCGCTCGATCCGCTCCTGGCCCCGGCGGCGAAGGCGGCGCTCGGCCCGGCGCAGCGGACGCGGGACGAGCTCCGGCCGCCGCCCTCGGCCCCCGGCGTGGCCGTCCCGGCGGCGGGGGCGAAGCGGCAGCGCCTGCTCGCGGCGGCGATCGCGTGCGCTGCGCTGGCCGGCATCGCGGTCGCCGGCGTGCGCGTCACCAAGGGCCGGCTGAGCGCGGCGCACCCCGCGGCAGCGCAGCGCGCCGCTGCCGTGGTGCGTCCGCAGATCGCCGCCGCGGCGCGGGCGGCGATCGTGCCGCTGCAACGACCGGCTCCAGCGGCGAGCGCGCCGGACGCCGCCCCAACTCCTCCGGGCGCCGCGACGTGCCAGGGCGCGCTGCGCATCGACGCGGGCGAGGCGTGGCTCGTCTCGGGCGGCCCCGCCGAGGTGCGGGCGCCGGGCGAGTACCGCTGGCCATGCGGCAGCTTCAACCTGCGCGCGACCTCGGGCGTCGACCCGGCCCGCACGCAGCAGATCTCCGTCACCGTGTCGGGCGCCGGCACCGCCGTCGTCCACCTGCGCTGACCTCCGGGGCGCCGCGCGCGGCGTCGACCCGCTTGCGTCGCTCAGCCCGCTCGGCTAGCAGCGCGGCGTGCGACGCCATCACGCCCTCCTCGCCTTCGCCCTCGCCGCGCTCACCGGCTGCGCCTCCGCGCCTCCCGCGGCGCCGTCCGCTCCGGCCGCCGCCCCTGCCGGCACGCCCGACGCGGCGCCGGCCGCCCCGGCCCCCGCCTCGAGCGACGCGGCCGCCCCGGCGCCGTCCCAGGTCACCTCGGTCGAGGTGCCTGCCTCCGTGCGCGCCGTCGTGGAGTCCGCCGACCGTGCCGACGCCGACAAGGCGCTCGACGCCGGCCGGAAGCCCGCGGAAACGCTCGCATTCTTCGGCATTCAGCCGGGGATGAAGGTCGCGGAGCTCATGGCCGGGGGCGGCTACACGGCCGAGCTCCTGGCGCGGGCGGTGGGCCCGGGGGGGGTCGTCTACGGGCAGAACAACCGGTTCGTCCTCGAGCGCTTCGCGGAGAAGCCGTGGAGCGAGCGGCTCAAGAAGCCCGTGATGAAGACGGTGGTCCGGGTCGACCGCGAGCTCGACGACCCGTTGCCGCCCGAGGCGCGGGATCTCGACGCCGTGTTCCTCATCCTCTTCTATCACGACGCCGTGTGGCTGGAGGTGGACCGGGCCGCGATGAACCGCGCGATCTTCCGCGCGCTCAAGCCGGGCGGCGTGTTCGCGATCATCGATCACAGCGGCCGAGACGGGACGGGCGTCGCCGAGGTGAAGACGCTCCACCGCATCGAGCAGAAGGTCGTGCGCGAGGAGGTCGAGCGGGCCGGCTTCCGGCTCGAGGCCGAGGCGGCCTTCCTCCGGAGCCCCACGGACACGCGCGACTGGAACGCCTCGCCCATGGTGGCCGGCGACAAGCGGGGCACGAGCGACCGCTTCGTCCTGAAGTTCGTCAAGCCCGCGGGCTGAGCCGCCGCGGCGAACGCCCGCTGCGCCGCCGCGACGAACGCCGGCTCGGCGCGACGCGCTCGACCGCGACGGTCCTCGATCGGGCGCGCGCCGCGCGGGAACAGGCGGCGCGTGGCGCGTTCACCCGTCGGAGCGAACGCAGCGCGTGAGCCGCCGATCGCGGACCGAGTTGTCCTGCGACGCGCCGTTGTTGAAGTTGACGACGATCGCCCTGTCGGCGCTGCCGAGGGCAGGCGTCGACGACCAGAAGATGCTCGACGGCGCTCCCGGGAAGATCTCGGGGTCGATCGCCGGCCCCGTCAGCTGATCATCGACGATCGAGAGCAGCTCCTTCGCGCTCGGCAGCCGCCAGTCGGCCTTGCCGGCGAGGGTGAGGTCCTCGCAGTGCGCGAGCGCGTCGCTCCAGTCGAACGTCCCGGTGGCGTGCTGGCGCTGCCAGACGAGCCCCGTCGAGCGATCGAGCGCCCATTCCTCGCCGAACGTCGAAAGATCGGCAGGCGGGATCGCCTCCCCGCCGCCGACGCACAGCGCCCGCGCGTTGGTCATGCCCGCCTTCGCGTAGTACCCGAGGGATGCGTCGGTGGTGAGCACGCCCCACGCGAACGAGCCATCCGTGCCGGCGACGTCGGTCGCGGACCAGTAGATGCTGCCCGGGGTGGTCACGAAGATGTCCTGGAACGCCGTCGTGTTGCCGAAATCGATGATGGAAACGAGCTCGCGCAGGGTCGGCAGGCGCCACCCTGTCAGGCCGCCGTGCTGCTCGACGGCGAGGGCGTCGCAGTGCTCCTGCGCGGCGGCGAACGTGAACGTCACGTCCTCCAGCCCTTTTTCCCAGGCGAGCCCGGTCACCGAGTCCCTCACGGTGTCCTCGCGATCCGTGTAGGAGGGAACGGCGATCTCGTAGTTGCCGTCCTGTCCGAAGAAGGGCTCGGACGGTCCCGGGCACGGCTCCACCACGATCGTCCCGTCCGAGCAGCGTTTCGTCGGCGAGTCCGGCCAGGTCACCGGAATCGACGGTGGTCCCCCGCCGGTCTCTCCTCCGCCGCCGCCGCCGCCGATCGGCTCACCGCCGCCGCCGCCGATCGGCTCACCGCCGCCGCCGCCGATCGGCTCACCGCCGCCGCCGCCGCCGACCTGAAACGGATCTCCAACGCATCCGGCGAACGCCGCCGACTCCACGAGCAGCGCGGCCAATAGCCAGGTGAAGCGATGTGCGGGAGGGGTCTCGTTCGGCATGGGCAAGCAGCGGCGTCCGCGGATGGATCGCGCGTGCAGCCTACCATTCACCGCGGCGCCGGGGTCGATTTCCTCGCGTACGCGCCGCCCAGGTCCATCGCGCCGCGCGCGCCGCTCGCGTCCATCGCGCCGTTGGCGGCGCGCGCCGCTTCCGTCGCGCCCCGCGCCGCCGCTTCGTCGCTCCTCTGCGCGCGCTGCCCCGCGGTTGCCCGGAACGCGCGCGCCGCGGCGTCCGCCCCCTGCCTGGGCGAAACCGGCAGGCAGCCTCGTCAAAAAAGAGCGCGCATGAAATAAACGGGAGGCGCGGGCGAAGAGTGGGTATGAGCACACGCACCTCACTGTTCGCGGTCGCGCTCACGGGCAGCCTGCTCGTGGGTTGTGGCGACAGCGCGACACGTCCGGCCGCGGATCCGGTCGCTCGGGGGGCAGCCGACTGCCTCCCGGGGGACACGAGCGCGAAGGCCGAGATGAAGGTTTACACGTTCTTCGGCGCCGCCGGGGCGCAGAGCCGGGTGGAGCGACGGATCCGGCCGGATGGGTCGGAGACGCTCTCCAGCGAGACCCGCCCGTCGCGCGCGGAGCCCAGCAGGGGCCCAGCAGCGTCCGGCGCGCTCCCGCCGGGCGGCGTCCTGCGCGAGTACGCCGAGCTCGACGCCTCGGGTCGCCTCGTCTACGCGGACGTCTCGCTCAGCGACGCCGCCGGCGTCGTGAAGCGGATGATCCTCGATCCGCAGCACGGCGCCGCGCTGCTCCGCCGCGCCGGACTCGCCTCGGGCTTCGTCCGGATCCCGACCGGCGAGGCCACCATCTACGCGCCGGTGAGCTCGACGGTGACGCCCGTCGCGGCGTGGGTCGCGCGGCGCGCGGCGCAGGCTGCGCCGAGCATCCGCCTGTTCGACCACGTCGCCGCCGCCAGCCACGAGATCCTGAGCGACCAGCTCGTCGTCGAGGACGGCCGCGACACGTTCGTGGTGCTCGGCGACGCGGCGCTGTCGGTGGATGACGAGTTCATCACCTCCCTCCCCCTCGGCGAGGTGGCCGCGGAGCCGACGGCCTGCGAGGCGGGTGGGAGCGGCGCTGCGTCCTGGCGCTCTGGATGAGCCCACCCGCGGACGGGCTGGAGCTTCGTGGGATCCTTCACGGGGTACACCGAGGAGCGGCGATCGCCGTCCTCGGTGTCCTCCGCGTCGCGCGTCTTCCACGCTCCGGGCGACCTTCTCGCCCATCGCGCTCCTCGCGCGCCTCGGCCGTTTGCGGTCCGCGCGACCGGCGGTTCAGGGCGTCGTGTAGTTGACGTCCACCTTGTACGTGCTGGCCACGTACGCGTTCACGAGCAGGAAGGCCTCGGACTGCCCTTCCGGGACGGTCAGCTCGCAGGTCTCTTCCGCGCCGTCGAGGTAAGGACGGCAGTCGAAGGTGCTCAACGAGGGCTCTGCGCCGAACCGCACGTAGAGATCGGGATCGCCGGTGCCGCTCATCACGGCCTGGAGCGACGTGCCCGGGACGACGGCGATCGGTCCGTGGGGCGCGGTCTGGCGGCGCGCGAGGGATCCCTCGAAGCTCGTCGATGTCGCGGTGCCGCCGCCGGCCGCGGGCTCCCCCGGGGCGGAGTAGCTCACCTCGATGTCGTAGGTCGAGCCCGTGTAGCCGTGCACCTTGATGAAGGCCCTCGTCTCGCCTTCGGGGACCTCGAGCGTGCAGGTCTCGTTGGCGTCGCTGAGGTAAGGCCGGCAATCGAACGACCTCGCCGTCGGCGCAGAGCCGAACTTCACGAAGAGATCGGGATCTCCGGTCCCGGTCATGACGACGGTGAAGGTCGTCCCGGGAACGACCTCGATCCCGTCGGCCGGCCCGACCGGATCGAACGCCCCTCGCGCGACACGGCCGCTGAACGTCTCGGTGACCGGCGTCCCAGCGCCGCCGCCACCACCACCGCCGCCGCCTCCACCGCCACCGCCACCGCCTTCACCGCCGCCGCCACCGCCGGTGGGACCGCCGTAGAGCGACTGAACGCCTTCGATGTCCTTCGGCGTGAGGTTCAGCGTCCTGTCGCCGGTGCCGTTGCACTGGGGATAGTGCATGACGGACGCTCCGTCGTACTCCGTGAGGGCGCGCCAGTTGTTGTCCTCGAAGCAGGTGCCGGCCTCAGGACGGGTGTGCTCGTGCCGGAAACCGAGGACGTGCCCCAGCTCGTGGCGGAGAATGCCGGTCAGCGTGGGCTGCGTGCTGCCGAAAGCGGTCCTGTCGATGAGCACGTTCCGCGTCGACCTCGACTGGCCGGGGAAGAAGGCGCGCGCCAGGTACTGGCCGCCCGCGTTCACGGGGTTCACGTCGAACAGGACGCTGCTGGCGCTCGACGTGCAGCTCGAGTCGGCCGACTCCACGTGAATGAAGTCGACGTCGGTGACCTCCTCCCACGCCTGGACAGCCTCCTCCATCGCCGCCACCACCGTCTCGTACCTGCTCCCGAAATCCGTGCTCACGCAGTAGGTGAGATCGCGCCGCTGCTCCGTCGTCCAGATAGCGTCTCTCCGGCCTGACTGGTTGACGAGCAGCGCACCATCGCGCACATGCGACTCCCAGAACTCGCGCAGATGCTTGATATCGACGACAGGCGTGTCCCCGTTAACAATGTAGACGCCAGTATCGGCCTCGCGGAAGACGCTCCGCTCGAAGTGGTCAAATCCCAGCTGATTGGTGCCGACTGCCTCGGTGTCGGCGTCGCCGACGTCTGCCGAGCAACCGGCCACAACGGCGGTCAAACCAACGACCGCCACTGCGAACTTACGGGTGACCACATTGCTCTGGTGCGGCTTTGCAGGATGCATTTGAGGCTCCTTTCGGGGGAGGCGAATCACGCTGTCCACGCGAACTCGGTGAGACACAAATGCCTTAACCCAAGTTGACCCTCAGTCGGATAGCCAAATCTGACCGACGTTCATAAAAAGGGTTCGGAATTGTAAAAAATTTCGAAAGGAGCGTACGAGGTTCTCCTCTCACAAGAAAATTCTTGCTTCACTCGAAGGACACGGATCGCGTCGAACAGATACACTGGAAAATCACACCTCTTGAGTTCGGGCAACGCGCACTTGCAGGGCGACAAGCATCGGGATTTTCCTGTCTGGGTTGCGTAGATGAAAGCCAAGGCGCGCATGTCTGCAACGCGGCGGCGCGGCGCTGCCCGCGTCGCGCTGCCGGCGGCGCTGCGCACGGCACGCACGAAGACGCGGCCGCGAGCGCAGAAACAGCGGCAAACGAAGGCGCAGCGTCGCGCCGTCGACCGGGCGCGGTCGCGCCGCAGATGCAACCGCGATGCGACCGCCGAGGCGCCGCGCTCTGGCGGGCACCGGCTTCGATGACCAGCGTTCAGTTCAGCGGGTCGGCGTGTCCAACGCTCGCCCGCGACCACGCGCCGCGCGTCGCAGATCACGGCGACGGTCGCGCTTGCGATCGCGGCGTCGAGAAGGCGCGGCTCGAGTTCGTCGCCGCGGGCCGCGGCGTCGCTGCGCGCGAGCGTCTCCGGCGTGGGGCGCGTCGGGCGCTCGAGGTGTGCGCGCATGCACGCGATCCGCAGCGCCCTGATGTGCCTGCGAGCGACTCCCGATGCGCTCAGGGAGATCATCCTGATGCGCTCCACGAGCCTGTCCCGACGCGCTCAGGGAGATCCTCCCGACGCGCTCTACATGCTCCACCTGACACGCGCCGCCCCCGCGGCCGCTGATGGCGAACGCGATCCGCGCCGGCACCTCACGCTCGGCGAGCGAGCACGCCGCAGAGGAGCGCGATCGAGCGCGCTGCGCGATCGAGCGACGCTCCGCGCGCGACGTGCTCCGCGGCCGCGTCGTCCTCGGCGGCGCCGCCGAGCGGGTCGCGCGCGACGCCTTGCTCCTCCGCCGCGGCGGTGTGGAGCGCGCCGGATCGCCGTGGCCGCGTCGCCGCTGGCCGAGACGGCGTCGCGCGGCAGCTCACCCGCGCGCGGACAGGATCCGGCTGAACGCCTCGCCGACCGCGCGCGCGAGCTCGACCATCCGGCGCGAGCCGCTCGAGGCGTCGATGATCCGATCGGCGACCAGGATCATCGCGGGCCGGCCGACGACCTGGACCGAGACGGCGGCGACGTCGAGGCTCGGGTTGACCATGACGTCGAGCAACGGGGCGTGGGTGGGCGTGCCGGGGATCGGGCCCACGTAGAGGTGGGTCGCCACCGCCGTGGCGAGGACGCTCGGCTGGTCCATCGGAAGGGTGAGCTTCCGCAGCGCCTCCTGGTCGCCGAACTCCGCGTTGCAGGCGAAGCCCCGGAACACCCCGCGGTGCGCGGCGAAGATCGCGACGCGCACCGCGAGAAGGCGCAGCCCCCGCAGCGCGAGCCGGACGACATCGTCGCGCGTGCGCGCGAGGTAGAGCGCGTCGATGACGTCGCTCAGATCGACGAAGGGCTGCGGCGGCGGGTCGTCGTCGAGCGCGTCGGAGAGATCCGGCTCGGGCGCGGGGGGCAGCGCCGGGAGCCGCCCGGAGCGCCTGTTCGACAGCGGCGCGGCGCTCTCCGGACGGCCGCCGCCGCGCGCCGAGAGGCCGTCCGCGTCGGCGGAGCCCCGGCGCGCCGACGACGGCGCGAGCCCGGAGGCCGCGTCGAGCGGCAACCGGCCGAGGCGCCGCGTGGAGGGCGCCGGCTCCCGCCCGGCGCTGTCCCGCCCGCTGTCGGGGCCGGGCGAGCTCTGGGGCATGATCGAGGCGAGCAGCTTGAAGGGCGGGGAGATCTCGACCGGCGGAGGCGGCGGGAACGAGACGGCAGGCGGCTCGGTCGCCCGGGCGCGCAGCGCGGCCCCGCCCGCGCCGGGGCCGCGCTCGACGTCCAGCGGGCGCCGCGCGACCGACGAGAAGGACGACGAGGCGGGCGCGCTGGGCGCGGCCTTGGCGTGGCGGAGCGGCAGGATCGGATCCTCCTGCGGCGGGGGCGCGTCGGCCAGCAGGGCGTGGCCGTTGTGCGCCCGGCCACGGCGACCAGCGGGGGCGACCTCCGGCTCGGCCAGGCTCGGCTCGTCGAAGGAGGGCACCGAGGCGCGCCGGATGAGCGGGATCGGCACCTCGTACGACGGCGGCGGCGGGATGGTCGACTGCGGCGCGCCGTGGGGGAATGCCGGGGTCGCCCGGCGCGAGCGGACCGGGACCTGCTCGCGCTCGTCGAGCTCAAGGGCGCGGATCGCCTCCTCGATCGCGGTGATCGGCGCGCGGACGATCCGCACCGGGGCGCCGAGGTGAAAGCTGAACTCGTCGGCGATGTGGCGATCGAGCGGATCGGCGGCGGCGACATCGACGGTGCCGACGCCGGGGTCGACGCGGATCGGGACGGCGCCGAGGCGGCGGCACATGGCGCGCGGCAGGCGCGCGACGAGCTCGCGGGCGCCGACGACCTGCCGCAACGCGAGGCCGCCGCGGCGATCGAGCTCCTCCTCGAGGGCGCGCTCGCTGATCGCCGCGCGATCGATGAGGGCGCGAGGGAAAGAGATGCCCCGCAGGACCGCCACGAAGAGGGCGGCTTCGACCTCAGCCTTGGAGACGGCGCCGGCGGAGATGAGGAGGCGGCCCAGGTCTAGCGACACTCGCGCCACGATACCAGAAAGGACGCAGCGGGCGCGCGGCGCGCGGTCGCGAGGGGCGCCGGGGCCTCGGGAGGCCGCCGGCAGATCTTTCTATAAGGAGAGCGCGCGGGATGGATCGGCAGAGCGCGCGTGCGTGAGCGCGCCTGGCCCCTCGCCGGGCAGCAGGCGGCCGGCGGCGCGAGGGTGCCCGCCGGGCGAGCTCACGTGATCACGCCGGGCGCTCCCCGCAGGAGCCGCGGTGATCGATCCGACAACAGCGCTCGGAGGGGGCTGTGAAACCTCGAGTCCTCAGCGGGAGAACTGAAAGACAACCTCGCTCTGCCTGACGAGACCCAGGTTGTCGCGCGCGATCCGCTCCACGGCGGTCGGGTCGTCGCGGAGGCGCGCCACCCTGCCGCGGAGCGCCTCGATCTGCCTCCCGAGCTCGGCGTTCTCCTCCTCGACGTCGGCGAGCTCTCTCTCGAGCTCCCGGAGGCGCGGCAGGCCGTGAGGCGAGAAGATCATGATCGGAGCGCCCACCACCGCCACGACCAGCACCGCGATGGGGAGGGTCCGCTCCAGGAACTGCGCTATTCGACGCACAGACATCCGCTCGCACGTCACCGGCAATCTTGTCAACTTTCCTCCAACGTTCCTGCAACTCCGCGTTGACTCCCACCGGCTCTCGCCTGGTCAGCCAGCCAGCGCGGCGCGCGCAGCAGCATGGCGCGCGCGGCGGCCGCGCGCAGCGCCGCGCGCCCTGCTGAAGGCGTCCCGGTCGACCGACGCGGGCGCGTCCGCGCCGCGACCACCACCTGCGGCGCCAGCGACACAGGACGTCGTCGAAGGTCGCATGGCGCCGCAAGCTTCGCTAGCATGACGCACGCCCGCCGTCCGGCAGGTCCGCAGCGCCGCGCGCACGCTGGCACGAGGGCTCGTCCCGAGGAGACCCATGTCCATTGATATCGTCCGAGGCGAGCTCGAGCGCCTCTTCTCGCTTGATGAAATGATGGCCCTGTCGTCCGACCTCCTCGGCTTCAACCCGGCCGACATCGGCGGCGGCGCCTCCAAGGCCTCCTTCGCGCGCGCGCTCACGGACCATTGCGTCGAGGTCGACGCCATCGAGGCGTTGATCGACGCCGTCGTCGCCTCGCGGGCCGAGGTCGACGCCCGCGTCCGCGCCCTCGGCGCCCAGGGGCTGAGCCTGCCCGAGGAGCTCGCGGCCGGCGAGACGTTCGGGGACTTCGTCATCACGAGAAAAATCGGCGAAGGGCCGCGGGGCCTCGTCTATGCGGCGACCCGGGGCACCGAGCCGCGGACGCTCAAGGTGCTCCGGCGCGAGGCGACGCGCGACAGCCGGGCGGTGCGCAGGTTCCTCACCCACGTCCGCCTGGCCGCGCAGGTGCGCCACGAGAACCTGGCGAGCGGCGTCGAGGCCGGTCTCGTGGGCGGCCGCGCGTTCGTGGCGTACGCGCACATCGACGGGCTGCCGCTCTCGGCGCGCCTCGCGCGGTCGGGGCCGCTCCACATCAACGAGGCCAGGCCGCTGCTCCGCGGGATCCTGAGCGGGCTCGCCGCGCTGCACGCCCAGCGCCTCGTCCACGGCGCGCTCAAGCTGGAGAACGTGATCGTCGCGCGCGACGAGGACGGGCAGCCGCTGCCCGTCCTCGTCGACGTGGGCGGCGACCGGCTCGGCGCCGGGTGGGCGAGCCCCGAGCTCGTCAGGACCGCGAGCCCCGAGCAGCTGCGCGGCGAGGTCGCCGGGCCGTCGAGCGATCTCTACGCCTTCGGCGTGCTGCTCTTCGAGCTCCTCACGGGCAAGCCTGTGTTCTCCGGCGCGGCCGCGGTCGACGTCGCCGTCGCGCACCTCACCGAGCCGCCGCCCGCGCCGAGCGCGGCCGCGCCGCGCGGGTGGTCCGGCAAGGACGTCGACGAGCTCTCGGGGCGCCTGCTCGCCAAGACGCCGGACGCCCGGCCGAGGGAGGCGCGCGCGGCGCTCGACGCCGTCGAGCTGCTCGGCAAGCCGCCGCAGAAGGGGGCGACGATCAGCGAGGCCCAGCTCGACGAGCTCATCGATCGGCTGGTCGCGAGCCCGACCGACGCGGACCTCGCGCTCGCGGTCGAGGCGACCGTCGACCAGGGGGCCGACCCGGGGCGCGTGGCGGAGGCGCTCGCGATGGCCGCCGATCAGGTCGACGCGGGCGAGGCCGGGGCCGAGGGCGGCGCCGAGGCGCCCGCGGCGAAGAAGCTCCTGCACTTCCGGGCGGCCCGGATCTACGAGAAGGGCAAGCTCCACGACAAGGCGGAGGCCATCTACGTGGGCCTGCTCGAGCGCGATCCCGGCGACGACATCGCGTTCAGCGCGCTCGAGGAGCTCCGCAAGGCGCTGGGCAAGCACGAGGAGCTCGTGGAGATGCTCCTCCAGCGCAGCGAGAAGGCCGAGAGCGCGGGCGAGCGCGCCCGGGCGCTCAACGAGATCGGGCACCTGTACGTGCGGGAGCTCGACGACAAGGACCAGGGGGTGTTCGCGTTCGCCCAGGCGCTCGCCCAGGACCCCGAGCAGGACGCGTACGCCGTCGACCTGGAGCGCGCGGCCGGCAGCGACATGAAGATCTGGGCCGAGGCGCTCCAGATCCTGAGCCAGGCGAGCACCGACGAGGCGATGGCCCCGGAGCCGAAGATCGCGCTCTTCAACCGGCTCGGGCCCTGGTACGCGGAGAAGGTCGCGCGGGCGGACCTCGGGATCCCGTGCTTCCAGTTCGTGCTCGGGCTCGATCCGGCGAACGAGAAGGCGCTGGAGGGGCTCACGCAGGTCTACCGCCGCGCCCAGCAGTGGCAGGAGCTCGTCCAGGTGCTGCTCTCGCGGGCCGACCGCGCCGCGACCCCCGGCGAGGCGCGCGATCTCCGCGCCGCGGCCGCCGAGCTCCTCGAGACGAAGCTGAACGACGCGGGCCGCGCGCGCGACCTGTACGAGCAGATCTTCGCCGAGGACCCCGGGCACGCGAGGACGTGCG
Organism: Sorangium sp. So ce119; assembly: GCF_051524405.1. Lineage (NCBI taxonomy): Bacteria > Pseudomonadati > Myxococcota > Polyangiales > Polyangiaceae > Sorangium > Sorangium sp. So ce119. The sequence continues at coordinate 4,412,061 of NZ_CP150310.1, forward strand.
ACGCGCTGCTCAGGATCTACCGGCGCATCGAGGACCACGCCGGCTACGCGAAGATCCTCGAGCGGCGCGCGGAGGCGCTGCGGGGCGAGGAGCGCGTCGAGGCGATGTGCAAGCTCGCCGAGCTCTACGAGGACCGGCTCGGCGATCTGGGCGAGGCGACGCGCCGCTACGAGGCGGCGCTCGAGCTCGATCCGACCAGCCTCACCGCCCTGCGCGGGCTCGACCGCATCTACAGCCGCGCCGGGCGCTACACGGAGCTCCTCCGGAACCTGGAGCGGCAGATCGACGTCAGCGCGACGCCGCGCCAGAAGATCAACCTCCACGAGCGGATCGCGGGCCTCTACGACGAGGAGTTCCTCGACCACGCGAAGGCGGCCGAGGCCCTCGAGGCGATCCTCCGGATCGACGGCGCGCACGAGGGCTCGCTCGCCGCGCTCGGGCGGCACTACCGCGCCCTCGAGCGCTGGGAGGACGTGGTGGCCCTCTACGAGCGGCAGCTCGGCATCGTCCCCGACGACAAGCGCCGCGAGGAGATCCTGCTCGCGATGGGGCGCGTGCTGCTCGAGCAGATCGGCTCGCCCGAGCGCGCCCGCAAGGCGTACGAGCGGGTGCTCGCGATCGATCCGCACCACGCCGGGGCGCTCGAGTCGCTGGCGCACGTGCGGGCCGCGACCGGCGACGCGGCGGCGGCGCTCAGCGCGATCGAGTCGCTCGCGGCGACGGCCAAGACGGCGGAGAGCCGGGCCGATCTCTGGATCCGGGCGGCGAAGATGCTCGAGGAGAAGGGCGACCGGGACGGGGCGATCGAGCGCTACAAGATGGCCCTCGACGCGCAGCCGCACAGCGCGGGCGCGAGCTCGGCGCTGCGCGCGGCCTACCTCGCCCGGGGCGACGCGACGAGCGCCGTCGAGCTCATCGCGCGCGAGGCCGAGGCCGCCGAGGGCAACCTCGCGAAGGCCCGGCTCTACGGCGAGATGGCGCTCCTGCTCCGGGAGCGCCTGAAGGACGACGCGCGCGCCGCGGAGGCGGCCACGCGGGCCGTCGACCTCGACCCGACCAGCGTGCTGGGGCTCATGATCTCGGGCGATCTCGCGTTCGAGGCCGGCCGCTTCCTCGAGGCGGCGCGGCATTTCGAGTCGCTGGCGAACCGGGTCGACGCGCTCCCGAGGGAGCAGGGGCTCAAGCTGCTCTTCCGCTACGTCGACGCGCTCAGCAAGAGCGGATCGAGCGGCAAGGCGATCGGCACCGTGAAGGCGCTGCTGGCGCTCGCGCCCGACGATCCGGCGGCGATCTCGCGCGCCGCGAAGGTCAACCTCGACGCGGGCCGGGCCAGGGAGGCCGCGGAGCTCTACGAGGGGCTCGTGGAGCGCTTCGGCGCCGGCCTCCCGGAGCGGGAGCGGGCGGACGCCCTGCTGCGCCTCGGCGAGGCGAGGCTCGCGGCCGGCGACCCGGGCGGCGCGGTCGGGCCGCTGAACGAGGCCGCCGATCTCATCCCGGAGTCCCCTGCCCCGCTCGCCCTGCTCTCGAGGGTCTTCGAGGCCAAGGGGGACTGGGAAGAGGTCGTGCGCCTCAAGCACCGGCGGCTCGACGTGGTGACCGGCGACGAGCGGAGCGCGCTCCTGCTCGAGATCGGCGATCTCCTGGCGACGCACCTGAACGACCGGACGCGCGCCGCGAAGAGCTACGTGGCCGCGCTCGACGAGCGCCCGGACGACCGGAAGATCCTCACGAAGCTGATGCAGCTCTACAGCGAGGAGAAGGACTGGTCGAAGCTCATCGACATCGTCCTGAAGCTCGCCGCCAAGATCGACGACCGGCGGCAGAAGGCGAAGTACCTGCACACAGCGGCGATCGTGAGCGCCCGGCAGCTCGGCGATCTCGACCGGGCCGCCCGGTTCTACGACGAGGTCCTCGAGCTCGACCCGTCCCTCACCCGCGCGCTCGCGGAGGCGATCGAGCTCCGCGGCGAGAAGGGTGACCACGAGGACGTGGAGCGCCTGCTCAAGGTCGAGCTCGACCGGGCGACGGAGGAGAACGACACGGCGAAGATGCTCGAGACGTTCGACCGGCTGGGCGCCCTCTACAAGGACAAGCTCGGCTGGATGAGCGACGCGATCGACGCCTACGAGGCGGCGCAGACGCTCGATCCGGACAACGACGAGCGGAACGAGCTCCTCGCGAGCCTCTACGCGAGCAACCCGGCGCAGTACCTGGACAAGGCGGTGGCCGCGCAGCTCCCGATCGTGCGGCGCAACCCGTACCGGCCGGACGCGTACCGGCTGCTGCGGAAGCTGTACACCGAGACGAAGCGGGCCGACGCCGCCTTCTGCCTCTGCCAGGCGCTCTGCTGCCTGAGCGCGGCCGAGCCGGACGAGGAGCGCTTCTTCCGGCGCCTGCGCCCGGACAACGTCGCCGCCGCGCAGCAGCCGCTCGACGAGGAGGGGTGGACGACCGGGCTCACCCACCCGGACGCGGATCCGCTCCTGACCGCCATCTTCGGCGTCATCGAGCCGGCCGTGCTGAGGAAGAACGGGCAGCCCCTCGAGGAGCTCGGCTACCAGCTCGCCTACCAGATCGACCTCGCGCGCCACCCCTACCCGATGTCGCAGACGCTCAATTACGCCGCGGGCGTGCTCGGCCTCGAGCCCCCGCTGACGTTCCAGAACCCGAACGACGGCGGGGGGGTCTCGTTCCTCCACGCGCACGTGCCGGCGATCGTGCTCGGCGCCGCGGCGCTCCAGATGGAACTGCCGACCCAGGCCGCGGCGTTCATCGCGGCCCGCCACCTCACCTACTACCGGCCGGGCATGTACCTCCGCCACCTGGTGCCGACAGGCACCGGCCTGCGGGCCTGGCTGTTCGCGGCGATCAAGCTGATCTCGCCCACGTTCCCGATCACGAAGGAGCTGGAGGGGCCGGTGATGGAGAACCTGTCGGTCCTCGATCCGATCATCGTCGGGCCGGCGCGCGATCAGCTCGCGAGCATCGTGACCAAGCTCCTCCAGGCCGGCGCCATCGACCTGAAGCGCTGGGTGTCCGGGATCGACCTGACCGCCGACCGCGCCGGGTTCCTCCTCGCCAACGATCTCGAGCTGGCGCAGGAGATGATCAAGGCGGCGGACGACGCGAGCGCCGCCGTGACCCAGAAGGAGCGGCTCAAGGAGCTCCTGCTCTTCGCCGTCAGCGAGGAGTACTTCGCGGTCCGGCAGCGGCTCGGGATCAACGTCGACAGCTGAGCGCCGCGCCGCGCGATCCCGGCCTGAAGCCGCCTCTCGCCCGCAGGGCTGCCCCGGCGGCCCCGCGCCGCCGCGGGCGCCGTCCGGCGGCGCGTGCTAGCTGGATCAGCGTCGATCCAGCCCCAGGGAAGTCGCTCTCGGCAGACTTCCGCACCGGACTGGTTGACGGATAAATCCTCAAATTGCTAGGCTGCGGGCCGGCATTAGGCCCTTTTGGATCGTATGTTAGCTCGCCGCAGCGTCGCAGCGGGCAGCCTGAGCGATTGTGTGAAAGCACGCCCATGGCGGCAAAGAAGACCCGAAAAACTTCGAAAAAAGACCGGAAGAGAGCGACCAAGGCGAGCGCGGCAAGCTCGAGGCGATCTGCCTCGACGGCGCGGACGCGGAAGGCGAAACCTGCCGCCCGTTCGACCGCGCGCAAGCCGAAGCGGAAAGCCGCGGCCTCTCGTCCTGCTGCGCGACGCACCTCGGCCGTGAAGGCGGCCAAGCGCCGGAAAGCGACGACGAAGCGGGCGACCACCCGCAAATCGGCGGCCCCGGCGCGGCGCAAGGCAACGCGCACCCCGGCGCGGGCGACCCGCACGACCGCCAGGAAGAAAACGGCGGCCGCGAAGGCGAAGAAGACGACGCGCGCCGCCGCGAAGCGGGCCGGCGCGTCGAAGGCGAGGAAGACAGCCGCCAGGACGAAGGCGAGGTCGACGCGCGCCGCCGCCAAGCTGAGGACCACCAAGGCCCGGGCGAAGGCCAGGGCGACCAAGGTCAAGGCGAGGGCGGCGAAGGCCAGGGCGACGAAGGCCAGGGCGACGCGGGCGAAGACCGCCAGGGCCAGGGTCGCGAAGGCCAGGGTGACGCGGGGCAGGGCCGCGAAGCCGAGGGCGGCGAAGACCAGGGCGACCGCGAAGGCGAAGAAGGCGACGCGCGCGGCCGCGAAGAAGCGGGTCGTACGGGCCAAGGCGACGAAGCCGAGGCTCGCGCGGGTCAAGGTCGCGAAGCCGCGGCTCGTCCGGAGGAAGGTCGCCGCGCGCTCCGAGCGGGCGCTCGCGGCGCCGGCGGCCGAGCCCACGAAGCTCCGCAAGAAGAAGAAGCTGAGGTCCGCCGAGGAGCCGAAGCTCAAGGAACGGCTGAAGCTCCGGGGCGGCGGGGAGCAGGCCGCGCCGGTCGAGGCGGAGCGCCCGCGCCGGACGAGCGACAAGCCGCAGCGCGCCAGCGACAGGCCGCAACGCGCGAGCGACAGGCCGCAGCGCGCCAGCGACAGGCCGCAGCGCGCCAGCGACAGGCCGCAGCGCGCCAGCGACAGGCCGCAGCGCGCCAGCGATAGGCCGCAGCGAGCCAGCGACAGGCCCGTTTCCGAGAGGAAGAGCGCGCGGCCGGGCGGGACGAAGGGGAAGGGCGCGGCCGCGATCGAACGCCGGCCGGGCCGCGTCCCGCTCCGGGAGCCGCCGCGGGTCGTCACGCTGCCGCTGCCGATGCTGCCGCCCCCGCGGCGGGCCACGATCGAGGAGCGCAGCGCGATCATCGAGCAGCGGCTGAACGCGCAGACGGAGGATTTCCGGCGGCGCTACATCGACAGCCTCGATATGTCGTGGATTTACCACGACAGCGCGCTCGAAGGCGTGGTCTACACGTTCGACGAGCTGCGCGCGGCGCTCAGCGGTCCGGCGCCGCTCGTGACGGACTCGAGCCTTCAGCCGACGTACGATGACATCCGGCGCCACAAGGAGGCCATCGTCTATGTGCGCGAGCAGGGCGAGAACAAGCGGGCGCCGGTCACCATCGACTGCGTGAAGAAGCTGTACCTGATCCTCCATCCGGAGGAGGGGGACATCAAGACGGTGAAATACCGCAAGGATATCCCCCAGCACCGGCTCTACTTCCACGAGTACGCTCCGCCGGACAAGATCGCCTACAAGGTGCGGCAGATCATCGACTGGCTGAACGACCCCGAGACGCGGAAGACGCGGAACGGCATCCGGATCGCGGCGCGCGCGCACTACGATCTGCTCCGGGTCTATCCGTTCCCGAACGACAGCGGCAAGGTCGCGAGGCTGTTCATGAACATGCTGCTGCTCCGCACCGGCCTGCCCCCGTCGATCATCCACTCGACCGAGCGGCAGCGCTACTACGAGGCGCTGAAGGGCTCGGCGACGACGGTGCTGCAGATGGTGCAGGAGTCGGTGGAGAACGCCCTCGCGAGCGTCGAGAAGCTCCTCGATGAGCATGAGACGCGCAAGCGCGCCTTCGTCAGCTGAGACAAAGCAGCGCGGCCCCGCGCAGGGCGGGGCTCCCGCAGGACGGAGCGCGCGCCGCCCGCCCGGGGCCGCGGCGGCCCGGGCGAGGGCGGCCGCGCCTACCGCCGCGGCTCGGTCGGCGCCTGCGCGCGCGCGGCCGAGCACGCCGCCCCAGGCCACGTTCGCGGAGCTGCGCGCGCTGCACCCGGACGCGCACTGCGAGCTCGATCACAGGTCGGCGTTCGAGCTGCTCGTGGCCACCGTGCTGAGCGCCCAGACGACGGACGTGCTGGTCAACAAGGTGACGCCGCACCTGTTCGGCGCCTACCCCGACGCCCGCGCGCTCGCCGGCGCCGAGCCCGCCGAGGTCGCCGCGCTGCTCCGGCGGCTCGGGATGGGCATGTTCAACCAGAAGGCCAGGAACATCGTGGGGCTCGCGCGGGGCCTCATCGAGCGTCACGGCGGCGAGGTGCCGAGGACGCTCGCCGAGTTCGTCAAGCTGCCTGGCGTCGGGCGCAAGACAGCGAATGTGGTGCTCGGCGTCGCCTTCGGAGCGCCGGAAGGCGTGGTGGTCGATACCCACGTGCAGCGCCTGGCGCAGCGGCTCGGCTGGACGAAGAGCGACAAGCCGGAGCAGATCGAGCGCGATCTCGGGGCGCTCTTCCCGCAGCGTGACCGGGACATGGTGTCCCACACACTGGTCTTCCACGGCCGCCGCATCTGCTTCGCCAGGAAGCCGGCGTGCGGAGGCTGCGGGATCAGCGACGCGTGCCCGAGCGCGTTTCGCGCGGAGAACGTGGGGCGCAAGCCGCCGCGCCCGCCTCGTCGCCGCGACGCGCAGCCGTGAGCGTCACCCGCGCTGCGGAGGTGGCGAATCGAGCGCGCCGCGGCGGAGCCGCGGCGCAGGTCAGCGCGGCGCATCGCTGCTCCGCGCGCCCCCGCCGCGAGCTGCTGCTTGTTATTGCCCTGGCGCCGAGGGCGCGAGGTAGACTCGGGCGATGAAGGCTTTGCACCTGATCGTCGCTCTCACGTGTCTCCTCACCGCCGGGTGCGGCAGCCTGGAGAGCGATCTCTGCGACTACAAGTGCGACTGCGAGGGGTGCAGCGATCGCGAGTACGACGAGTGCCTCGATCGCTACGATTACCGGTACGAAGACGCGGATCGCCGCGGCTGTCTCGACAGGTACGACGAGCTCATCGCGTGCGAGGACGACACCGGGATCTGCCGCGACTACAGGTGGGATATCTCCTGCAAGGCCGAGAGAGACGCGCTGGATCGGTGCGTCAGATAGGCTGTATCCGACGAACATTCCGAGCAGCCATGGCCCGGAGAGGGCGAGCGAGGAGCATGGCAGCGCTCCGGGCGAGAGAGGCCCGAGCGACCGCGCCATGCATGAGTTCGCCAGGCGGCGACCGGCGCGGCCGCGGTCAGGCTCCGGTGCCCGCTCCGGCCGTGCTCAAGCTCCGGTGCCTCGCGTGACGACGCCGGTACGGAACGCCTCGACCAGCCGCTCCGACGCCGTGTAGGGGTCGATCTCGCGTCGCGCGACGGCGTGCACCGCCGCCTCGAGCGCGGGCCCGAGCACGACGACCGCGGCGTCGGTGAGCGCGTCGCGGAGCTGCACGTGCATGGCCTCGCGCAGGCGCTCCTCCCGGCGCGCCGCGCCGGCCTCGGTCCCGAACAGCCAGGCCCGGTGCCCCTCCAGCTTCCCGACGAGCGACGCCACGCCCTCGTTGCGCGTGGCCACCGTCCGCACGATCGCTGGCACCCAGGGCCCTTCCGGCGGCTCGCCGGGCGGATCTGCCGCGTCCGCCGCGCGGGCGTGGAGCGCCGCCGCGCTGTGCCCGCGCGCCCGCCCCGAGGCCTTCGCCACCTCGCCGCCGAGCGCGATCATGAGCTCCAGGTCGCGCACCGCCGTGTCGGCCCCGTCCCGGTCGGCCTTGTTCACGGCGAAGACGTCGGCGCACTCCAGGATGCCCGCCTTGATGGCCTGCACCTCGTCGCCCATCCCGGGCGCCGCGACGACCAGGGTGGTGTGCGCCATGCGCGTGATCTCGAGCTCGTCCTGCCCGACCCCGACGGTCTCGACCAGGATCACGTCGGCGCCCCATGCGTCGAGCACGCGCGCGACATCCATCGCCGAGCGCGACAGCCCGCCGAGGGCGCCCCGGGTCGCGAGCGAACGGATGAACACGTCGGGGTCTCCGAAATGCGCCTGCATGCGGATGCGGTCGCCGAGGATGGCGCCGCCGGTGAACGGGCTCGTGGGATCGACCGCCACCACCGCGACCCGGCGGTCCTGCTTCCGGAAGGCGCCGATCAGCCGGTCGGTGAGCGTGCTCTTGCCCGCCCCCGGGTTGCCCGTGACGCCGAGGATCCAGGCGCGGCCGGTGTGCGGGAAGAGATCCTTCAGGATCGCGGCATGGTCGCCGGCGCGATCGTCGACGAGCCGGCAGGCCCGCGCCGTCGCGCGCGTGTCGCGGGCGAGGACCTTCTCTGCGAGCGGGTGCACGCGAGCGGTCTAGGCTCGGCGATGCGGGGATACAACCGGGCGCGGGCGATACGGCGCCCCCTACCCTGCCCCGCCACCGTCGCCGGCCGCGCTCCCATCGCCGCCGGCCCCGCCGCCGCCGTCAGCGGCAGGCTCGCCGCCTGCTCCCCCCGCGCCCCCTTCCCCGCTCGCGGACGAACCGGCGCCCCCGGCGCCCCCGGCGCCACGGTCGAAGATCGGTCTCGTCTGGCCGCATGCGACGGCGAGCAGGGCCGAGAGCACAGCGCAGGAGGTGAACGCCAGGGCGCGGTTCCGCATGGGCACGTTCTTGACACGTCCTCGGATCGGAGCGCTCGCGAAATCCAGCGGCGCGCCCCGGTCGCGGCGCCGCGAGTACAGGCCGGTCGAACCGCTGACCGGCACCGGGCGCGCTCGCGTCACGGCGCTGCGGACGCGGGCCGGTCGAAGCGCTGCCAGCGGCCGTCGATGAGCCGCTCGTGCGGCAGGTACTGCGCCTTGTAGACAAGCCGCGAGCACTTCTCGACGTAGAGGCCGAGGTAGAGGTACCGGAGACCCCACGAGCGGCACAGCTCGAGCTGCTTCAGGATCGAGAAGACGCCGGGGCTCAGCGGTTCGAGCTCGGGATCGTAGAAGGAGTAGACCGCGGACAGCGACTCCAGCCCCCGGTCCACGACGGCGACACCGACGAGGCGCCCGCCGACGCGGTAGCGCATCTCGAACGTCTCGCAGCAGCTGTCCACGAGGAACGCCTCGTAGCCCGCCGCGCCGAGGGGGCCGTCGTCGCGCATCAGCCCCCGGCCGTGCTTGTGCAGGTTGTACAGCGCGACCTTCTCCCGCGTGGTCACGGGCGGGCCGATCTCGACGTCGACCACCTGCTCGCCCCGCCGGAGCACCCGGCGCTGCGTGCGCCCGGGGACGAAGTCGCGCACGAGGATCCGGATCGGCTCGCAAGCGCGGCACGAGGGGCACTGGGTGCGGTAGAGCAGCTTGCCGTGGCGACGGTTGCCCGCGACCAGCCTCCGGTCGAACTCCGCGCGCGTGAGCGGCCGGATGGGCACCCGGAGCGGCATCCGCGCCTCGGCGTCCGGGAGGTACGGGCAGGGGCTCACCTCGTCATGGACCGTGAGCTCGATCGGGTCCGCCACCTCGTCCAGACGAGGGAGATCCACGTCCTGCGCCGGTACCGCCTCTCGCTCGCTCGATGAGCCCATGTTGCCGCCGATCCGAGCGTTCGAGCCCCCGTCGATACGCCGGCCGCTAGAACCAGGGGATGCCTGTTGCGCGGCCACGTCAAGCAAATCCCTGCGCGGCGCGCGACGGCGCGCGACGCCGCACCGCGCGCTCCGCTCCCTGGGTAGACGCGCGCCGGACGACAACACCCCGCCCGCTCGCGCGGACGCCGACAATCGTCGCACATTTGCCCCTATGCACCCACCTATACGTCGAGGCGGTTGGCTTGCGGAGCCCGCGCGGCGCGCCCGCCCCTTTTCCTCTTGCCTTGGGGCCGGTATGACCCGGCGCGCCCGCGAGACGGCGGTCCAGGCACGGACCCGATCGGCGCGGGCGCCCAAGAAAGGCCGAACGCTTTGGATCTCAAAGGAAAGCAGCGCCGCCACCTCCGGGCGCTGGGGCATCACCTCGACGCGGTCGTGCAGCTCGGCAAGGCCGGCCTGACCGACGGCGTGGTCGCGGCCGTCGACACGGCGCTGGAGCGGCACGAGCTCGTGAAGGTACGCCTGGGCACCGAGTGCCCCGACGACATCGGAGACGTCGCCGAGTCCCTGTCCGAGCGGCTCCGCGCCGAGATCGCGCAGACCCTCGGCCGGACGATCCTGCTGTACCGGCGCCACCCCAAGGAGCCGAAGATCAAGCTGCCGACCGGTAGCTGACCCGAGCGATCGCGCGCGGCCGCGTGGCGGCGGTCGCGCGGCCACACGACCACGTGGTCGCCAGCGCGACGCGCACGGCCACACGGCGCCGCCGCGCGCCAGCGGGCGACGGCGCCGACCGCGCCGCGGTCACACGTGCCGCAGCTCGGGGCGCTCGGCGAGCAGGTGATCGAGCCAGGCGTTCGACAGCTTCTCCTGCACCGTGTTCGCGCGGAGACGCGCGGCGAGGTTCTTGAAGTCGACGTGGTCGATGGGCTGGTCCTGGTTGAAGCACGAGAAGACCAGCGTCTCCTTGCCCGTCTCCGGATCCACGTGCCGCTGGAGGCACTGCGCGCAGACCTCCTTCATCATGCACTGCATCGGCGAGTTGATGCTCGCGATGCCCACGTGCTTCGGATCGAGGTGCGGCGCCAGCACGCCGTGCCGCGCCTCGCGCACGGCGTTCATCATCTTGTCCGAGCCGATCGCGATGATGCGCCGGACCTCCGAGAGGCTCGCGAGCTCGCCGCCGAGGTGCCGCTCGGCGTAGGCCCGCATCGCCTGGACGATGTTGCCGCGGAAATGGCGATCCATGGGGCGCCGCGGGGGGATCTCCGCGCCGCCGTCCGTGCACCAGATGACCTGATCGGTCGCCACCTCGATCTCGTCCTGCTTGAAGAGGTCCTCGCCCCGCCGGTAGCCGGCGAAGTAGATGACGCGATCGCCGCGCGCCTTGAGCGCCTTCGCGATCGAGAACAGCACGGCGTTGCCGAGCCCGCCGCCCGCGAGCAGCACGGTCTCCCCTTCGGGGATGTCCGTCGGCGTCCCGGTCGGCCCCATCACGACGACCTCCTCGCCCGGGCGCAGCGCCGCGAGCAGCCGCGACGACGCGCCCATCTCGAGCGCGATCAGCGAGAGCAGCCCCTTCTCCTTGTCGACCCACGCGCCCGTCAGCGCGAGCCCCTCCATCGCGAGCCGCGTCCCGCGGATCACCGGCGAGCTCACCTCGTAGTTCTGCAGCCGGTAGAACTGCCCCGGCTCGAACTTCCGCGCCGCCGCGGGCGCGCGCACGACCACCTCGACGATCGTCGGCGTCAGCCGCTCGACGCGCTCGACCACCGCGACGAAGTCGTGATCGAGGCGGGCGAACAGGTCGCGCCGCCGCGCGTCGCGCGCCGCCTGCGGCTCCTCGCCGAGCCGCGCGATGTCGCGCTGGAAGAGCGCGACGACCGACGGGTACGCGTCCTTCGCGCTCGCCATCGCCTTCACGACGCTCCCCGCGTAGTGCGGGTGGTTGTCGCCGTAGAAGCTCACCGCGTGCTCGCCGTCGTTGTAGCTCGTGAAGAAGCCCTCCCGCGCCGCGGCCGGCTCGACCTTGAGCGCGCCGTCCTCGCCGACGTAGGCGCGGTGCGGCTGGAAGAACTGCCGCCACTTGTCGAACGCGAACGACCCCGGGCGCTCCTTCTCGTACGTGACGTTGGGGCTCGTCCCCGCCGCGACGCACACGGTGCGGGCGGGGATCGTGACCATCTCGCCCGTGCTCCGCCACTTGCCGTCCACGATCGCCTGGCGATCGAACACGAGCGACGAGACGCACCCGCGCTCGTCGAGCACCGCCTCGACCGGGGCGAGGTTCTCGACGTAGCGGATGCCCTCCTCGAGCGACGCGGCGACCTCCTCGTGGTTCAGCCGGTAGGCCGGCGAGTCGATGAGCCGCTTGCGGTAGACCAGCGAGACGCCGCCCCACGCGTCGACGAGCCCCTGGAACCGCGGCGGCCGCCCCTCGCGCGCGGCGCGCGCGCGCTCGTCGCGGATCTCCTCGGCGTGGCGCCGCTGCTCGGCCAGGAACTCCCGCTCCTCCTCGTCGAACATCGCGAGGACGGCGGCCTCGCCGCGCTCGGCGACGAGCGCGTCGAGCCGGTCCGCCGTCTTCTCGGCCTGCACGACGTAGTACGCGGCGAGCTCCGTCGCGGTGTCGATCGCGGTCAGGCCGCCGCCGATCACCACCGCGGGCAGGCGCACCTGCAGGTTCGCGAGCGCCGAGCGCTTGTAGGCGCCGGCGAGCTGCAGCGCCATCAGGAAGTCCGACGCCTTGCGGATGCCGCGCGCGAGGTTGTTCTTGAGCGGGATGATCGTCGGCCGCCCCGCGCCCGCCGCGATCGCGACGTGGTGGAACCCGAGCCGGAAGGCGTCGTCGAGATCGACAGTCCCGCCGAACCGCACGCCGCCGTAGATGCGCAGCAAGCGCTGCCGCGCGAGCGTGACGTAGAGCACGGTGAGGAAGTTCTTGTCCCACCGCACGGTGATCCCGTACTCGCTGACGCCGCCGAAGCCGAGGAGGACGCGCTCGTCGAGCTCGGTGTAGAGGCGCTTGAAATCTCGGATCGGCCGCGGCGGGCGCGCCTCGTCGCCCGTGAGCTCGACCGGCAGCGGCTCGATCTTGAGCCCGTCGATCGCCGCGACCGCGAAGCCCTGCCGCGTGAGGTGGTGCGCCAGCGTGTAGCCCGCCGGGCCGAGGCCGACGACGAGCACGTTCTTCCCGTTGTACGGGAGCGCGTGCGGCCTCAGCGGGTCGAGCGGGTTCCACCGCGTGAGGAAGCCGTAGATCTCGAGGCCCCACGGGAGCGACAGCACGTCGGTGAGCGCCGCGGTCTCGATCTGCGGGATGTCCACCGGATCCTGCTTCTGGAAGACGCACGCCTTCATGCAGTCGTTGCAGATGCGGTGGCCGGTGCCGGGGCACATCGGGTTGTCGAGGCAGACGAGCGCGAGCGCGGCGATCGACTCGCCCTTCCCGCGCATCGTGTGCATCTCGCTGATCTTCTCGTCGAGCGGGCAGCCGTGGAGCTCGACGCCGAGCGGGTTCGACTTGATCGCCCCGGTCTTGTTGTCGCGCAGGCCCTTGGAGCACGAGTCCTTGTCGCGATCGTGGCAGAGCAGGCAGTAGTCGACCTGGCTCTCGACCTCGCGGGGGCCGGCGCGCCGGTCGGTCAGCGCGAAGCCGTCGCGATCCCGCCGGTGGTGCTCCGGGCCGACGAGGAGCTCGGCCGAGCCGCCGCCGCTCGCGTCGTGCTTGCGGTGGAGCTGCACGAGCGCCTGGTGGTCGAGCGTGCGCGGCGCCTTGAGCGTCGGCCAGCGCCGCGCCGGGTCGTGCTCGTCCGCGCGGCGCGCCGCGAGCCATGCCTCGAGGGCGTCGAGCGCGAACGCGACCACCGCCGCGTCCTCGGCCTCCGTGGGCTCGTCGCCCGCGACCGCGACCGCCTGCGCCACGCGCGCCGCGAGCGACGGGTCCTCCCGCAGCGCGGCGCGCGCCTTCGCCGCGCGCCCGCGGAGCTCGTCCGTCCACCGCGCGCCGCCGGCCTTGGCCGCCTTGCGCGCGATCTCGTCGACCTCGATCAGCGCGAGCGCCGCGCGCGCGATCGCGAGCTCCTCCGCGGCGGAGCCGCTGTCGAGCACGCTCGCCGGCGCGCCCATGGCCGCGAGCGACCGCCGCGCCGCGTGCGCCGCCTCGACGGGCGTGCCCTGCCACGCCTTGCCGGCGCTCGGCTTGAACAGCCGCTTCTTCGAGAACTCGCGCTTGAAGTCCCAGAGGACGCTCCGCTCGAGGGTCGCGTCGATCTGCGCCTGCACCTCGCGCTCGACGCGGAACAGCCTGGCAACGAAGCGGCCGACGTACGGCGCCGCCGCGAGCAGGGCCTCGGAGACCTGCTCCGACGTGAGCGCGGGCCGGGCCGCGTCGCCGGCGGCCCCGGAGGCGGCCGGCTGATCGGACCGCAGGAACGCACGGTACGCGTCGAAGCGCGCGTAGGCGCCCTCGTCCGACGAGCGGAAGTAGTCCTCGAAGCGCTCCGTCAGCTCGGCGAGCTTCGCCGGGTCGAAGAGGTCGGCGTATCCGAAACCAGGGATTCCGAGCTCGAGCTCGGAAACCTCGGAGGTCGCCTGCACCCACGAAGAGAAGTCAGCCTGCACTCCAGCGTTCGCTTCCATACCCGCGACAAATGCTTTCTATTTCAAGGGGTTTGCTCACCCGATCTCGAGGGCGACGTAAACTAGCACCGGGGCGTACCTCCGACCTGTCTCCCGGGCAACATTCGTCGATCCCGCGCTGCGGTCGTCTCGCCGCGAGCGCAGGCGTTGCGCGCTCGCGGCGGGCGGCGCGACGGGGCGCCGCTCGCTCGCACGGCGACGCGCGCGCCGCCGCGGCCGGCGCCGAGGGGCGGCCGCGCGCGTCATGGCGGCGCGGGCCGACCGGGGCGGGGCAGGCGACGGTGCGTCGCGGTCAGAAGCCCTGAGAGACCACGCGCTCGATCGTGTGCGTGGAGATGTTGCCCTCGATGACGTCCGGATCCCGCAGCAGCGCCTGGTGCAGCGGGATGTTCGTGCGAATGCCGCCGATGATGAACTCGTCGAGCGCGCACCGGAGCCTCGCGATCGCCTCGGCCCGGTTCGCGCCGTGCGCGATCACCTTGGCCACCAGCGAGTCGTACGAGCTCGGCACCCGGAAGCCGCCGTACACGCCGGAGTCGACGCGGATCCCGACGCCGCCCGGCGAGTGGTACTCGGTGATGAGCCCGGGCCACGGCACGAACGAGCGCGGATCCTCGGCGTTGATCCGGCACTCGATCGCGTGGCCGCGGAAGCTCCACGGGCGCGTGTCCGGCAGCGTGAGGCGCTCGCCCGCGGCGGCGAGGATCTGCTGCGCGACCAGATCGACGCCGGTCACCATCTCGGTGACCGGGTGCTCGACCTGGACGCGGGTGTTCATCTCCATGAAGTAGAGCTCGCCGCGCTCGTCCATGAGGAACTCGAGCGTGCCGAGGCCCGTGTAGCCGGTCTCGAGGATCGCGGCCCGGATGATCTCGCCCATCCTGGCGCGCTTCTCGGGGTCCATCGCCGGGCTCGGCGACTCCTCCATCACCTTCTGGTGGCGGCGCTGGAGCGAGCACTCGCGCTCGCCGAGCGTCCACACGCCCCCGTGCTGATCCGCCAGCACCTGGAACTCGATGTGGCGCGGCGCCTCGACGTAGCGCTCGAGGTACACGTCCGGGTTCTTGAAGCCGCTCAGGGCCTCCTGCGTCGCGATCTCGAACGAGCGCTGCACCTCGCCGGCGTGGCGGACGATGCGCATGCCCCTGCCGCCGCCGCCGCCGGAGGCCTTCAGGATCACGGGGTAGCCGACCCGCTCGGCCTGCTCGGCCGCGTCCGCCGGGCTCGTGAGCACGCCGGTGCCGCTGAGCATCGGGATGCCGAAGCGCTTGGCGACCGCGCGCGCGGAGACCTTGTCGCCCCACGTCCGCATCGCCTCCGCGGTCGGCCCGATGAACGTGAGGCGGCACTTCTTGCAGAGCTCGGCGAACTTCGCGTTCTCCGAGAGGAACCCGTAGCCGGGGTGGATCGCGTCGGCGCCGGTGACCTCGGCGGCCGCGATGATCTGCGGGATGTTGAGGTAGCTCTTCGACGCGTCGGCCGGGCCGACGCACACGGCCTCGTCGGCGAACCGGACGTGCAGCGCCGCGGCGTCCGCCTCGGAGTGGATCGCGACCGTGCGGATGCCGAGCAGGCGGCAGGCGCGGATGACACGCATCGCGATCTCGCCGCGATTGGCGATCAGGATCTTCTGGAACACGGCACCCTCGCCCCGGGCAGCGCTAGCTGCGCCGCACCTTGAAGAGACGCTGGCCAAACTCGACCGGCTTGCCGTTATCGACGAGGATCTCGACGATCGTGCCCGGGGAGTCCGCCTCGATCTCGTTCATCAGCTTCATCGCCTCGATGATGCAGAGCGCCTGGCCCACGCGGATCGCGCTGCCGACGTCGACGAACGGCGGCGCGTCGGGCGACGGCGATCGGTAGAACGTGCCGACGAAGGGAGAGGTCACGTAGGTGATCCCCTCGTCGCTCGCCGACGCTGCAGCCGGCGGCGCGGCGGCGGGCGCCGGCGCGGCGGCGGGCGCCGGCGCGGGCGCCAGGGCGGGCGGCGCGACCGGCGCGCTCTGGATATGGAACGCGGCGGGCGCGAGCTGCTGCGCCCCGCCCTGCGGCACGAAGCCCCCGCGCGTGAGCCGGATGCGAACGTGTTCGTCCTCGAACTCGAAGTCGCTCACGTTGCGCTTCTCGAGGAGGCGCACCAGCGCCCGCAACTGCTTGAGGTTGATGTTCATGGAAGGACGTTCGGCCATCGATGTTTGCCGCCTTTCAACCAGAGTGACGGCTCATGTTCAACCTCTTTCGTCCGGTCGCGCCTTCTCCAGGTGCCCGAGCAACCCGAGCAACCCGAGCACGTACGAGCTCGGACCGAAGCCCGCCACGCGCGCCATGCAGGCCGGCGCGATGCGTGAGCGGCGGCGGAACGGCTCGCGGGCGTCGGGGTTGGAGATGTGCACCTCGACCGTCGGGAGCGCGCTCGCGCGGATCGCGTCGTACAGCGCGATCGACGTGTGCGTGTAGGCGCCGGCGTTGAGGAGGATGCCGTGGAAGCCGCGATCGCCGGCGTGGCTGATCGCGGTCACGAGCTCTCCCTCGCAGTTCGACTGCATGCACGACACGGCGGCGCCGTGGGCCTTCGCGGCCTCCTCGACGGCGCGGTGGATGTCATCCAGCGTGGCCGTGCCGTAGATCGCTGGCTCGCGCTTGCCCAGCCGATCGAGGTTCGGCCCGGAGATGACCGAGATGCTGAAGCCGCTCAGGAGAGCTCCTTCAGCAGCACGGGCACCTTGGTGCGCAGCAGGTACCGGGCCTTTCCGATGTTCGCGTCCGGCGTCATCGAGAAGGCCACGAAGTACGAGCTGTTCACGACGCGGATCAGCGTCGTGACCTTCTCGGCCTGGATCGCGATCTCGGCGGCGTTGCCCGCGTCGAGCATCTCGGCGGCGCGCTGGATCGACTTCAACACGACGCTGAACTCCGCGCCGATGGTGGTGATGTCGAACGCGGCCCCGGGCTTGGAGTAGCTGTCGACCGCGATCCCCTCGAAATCCATGAGAAGGGTCGCGATGCCGCCCTCGGTGTTCTCTACGACTTCCTTCAGCACGGCCTGGAACATGCGCCGAGACTACCCAAGCGCGGCACGATCGGGAAAACAAACGAACCTGCCCCTGCGTCCCGCGCCCCGTCCGGGATGTCGGCGCGCGTCCCGCGCCGCTCGTGCCGCCCACGCCGACCGCCCGCCAGCGGCGCGGCAGGGGAACAAGGGCAACATTGGAAGAGTGGGACCCGCTGAACGAGGTCGAACGGCGAGGGCGCTTTGCCTCTTGCATCCTGGTCCCAGCCGGGCGATTCCCGCCCCAGGGGGCCCGCTCCAAAGCACGCCTTGACCCTTGTCCCGGCGAGCGGCTAACGTGCGGCCGTTCTTTCGCTCACGGCGACGCCCGGGGCGAATCCCGCCGGCGCGTCTCGCCGACGGGACGACGTCAAACGTGGTCGGGAACGGCGTGCGCCGTACCCTCCAGCTCAGCAAGAAATAAGGACGGCCCAACATCTATGCGTGCGCGAGCCGGGGATCCCCCCCGCACGATGCCCCAGAAGATCCTCGCCGGGCGGGCGACGGATCCTCAGCTTCGCGGTGATCTCGTCCAGGTCAAGGTCGACCAGGTAATCCTCTCCAGGGCGCCCTCCCGCGCGCTGGCCGAGGCCATCGCCACGGGCATGAAGAAGACGCCGGTCGAGGTCGCCGTCGCCTACGATGGCACCTGCGTGGCCGACGCGAGCTCGCTCGCCGACGTCGACGAGGGGAGCCCGCACTCGGTGTCGCCCGAGTTCCCGACCTACAACATCCCGATCGCGCGCCCGGGCATCGGCTTCCCCGCGCCGGTGCACCTCGAGCGCTTCGCCGCGCCCGCGCGGCTCGCCCTCACCGATGATCCGCGGCTCGCGACGGTCGGCGGCATCGGCATGCTGTCGCTCGTCGTCTCGCCGAGCCAGCTCGGTCAGGCGCTCGCCACGGGCTCGGCCTGGCTCAGGCCGCCCCGGAGCGTGCAGATCCACCTCTCGGGGAGGGTGCGGCCGTTCGTCTGCGCGCGGGACGTCGCGCTCGAGCTGCTCCGCAGGAACCTCGACGAGGTGGTGCGGCGCATCGAGGGCGAGCACCACGCGCCGGTGATCCTCGAGTTCGCCGGGCCGAGCGCGCGGCTGCTCTCGGTCGGCGACCGCGCGGTCCTCTGCGGCATCGCGCCGCAGGTGGGCGCGGCGGCGGCGCTGTTCGTCAGCGACGAGAAGACCGAGGTCTTCCTCCGCGATCAGCGCAGGTCGAAGGCGCACCGCGCGCTCGTCCCGGACCCGGGCGCGCCGTGCGAGGAGGTCGTCTCGATCGATCTCGGCACGGTCGATCCGCTGCTCATGGACGAGGACGGCGTCGTGCGGCCGGTCCGCGATCTCGCCGGCAAGCCGGTGGCGCAGGTCGTCCTCGGCGGCGACTCCGGCGTGACGTTGCGCGACATGCTCGCGGCGGCGCTGCTGCTCAAGTCGAAGCGCGTCCCCTCGCGGCTCGACCTGCTCGTCGCCCCGCCGTCGCGGCAGGTGCTCGAGGTGCTCGCGCAGTCGGGCGCCCTGGTCGACCTCGTCGCGACCGGCGCGCGCATCGTCGAGCCGGACCGGCGCGTCGTGACGTCGGAGATCTACCCGCCGCCGCCCGGCGGCCTGTCGCTGCGCACAGCGGATCCGGAGCCGCGCATCGCCGGGGCGCCGTCGTTCGTCGTGGCGTCTGCCGAGACGCTCGCCTACGCGGTGGCCACGGGCGCGGTCGGCGATCCGCGGTCGTTCAAGCGGCCGGTGCGGGTGACCGTGCCGCGCGCGCTGCCGACCGACGACGTGCTGATCCTCCGCGACAAGAAGGGCGAGCAGGTGAGCACGAAGAAGCCGCCGCCGGCGCCGCCGGCGGTGCCCTGGAAGGGGCCGCTGACGCTCGACGTGCTCGCCGGCGTGCCGAAGGGGAACGGGCGCGCGGCGGTCGGGGCGCGCGCGCGCAAGGCCCCGGCCCCGGTCGAGGCGGCGCCGCCGGTCGCGGACGAGAGGGCGCAGGCCGCGCCGGCCGAGGGCAAGGCGGCCGGCGGCGTGGCGCTCGTGCTGTCGACGCTCGACGAGGTGCGGGCGGTCGCGGAGCGCGCGACCGATCTGTCATCGGTGCGCGCGGTGGTCGCGCCCTTCGTCCCGAGCACCGCGGTGTCGGCGTTCGCGAGCGAGGGCATCGCCACGTTCCTCGTCGGCGCGGAGGCGCTCGGCAGCATCAAGGAGCAGAAGAGCGTGGAGCTCCCCGCCCCCGCGCAGTGGGGCGACCGCGTCGCGGCCGTCTTCGGGAGCGAGCGCGTCGAGGTGGCGTGGCTCGCCACCGGCATGGAGCGGAGCTGGACGCACGCGGGCACCGTGCGGCAGCCGCCCAGCGCGAGCAAACCAGCGAGGTAGCGGCGAGCGGCGACGCCCGCCGAGAGGCGTCGCCCCCGGCGGGGATGGCGGCATCCCCGCCGGGCTCAGAGCCCGAAGCGGAGCGCTGCGGGCGGCGCGCGCACCGGGGAGAGCGGGGCGAGGAGCTTGATCTCGTTCGTGAGATCACGGAAGCGGATCTGCTGCTCGTTGATCTGCATCTCGAGCACGATGACGCGCTTCGTGATCTCGTCGAGGCGCGCCGAGGACTTCGCGAGCCGCTCCGTGAGGTCGCGGCGGAGCTCGTCGGCGGTCCGGTTCTTCTCGATGGCCCGGAGGTTCTGGCGCAGCTCGTGGCTCTGCTGCTCGAGGCGCTGCTGCTCCGCGATCAGCCTGTCGCGCTCGTCGATCGCGGGGCGCAGCTTCCCCCGGATCTCCCAGGCCTGGCCGAGCTGCTTCGCCACGGCCGCGTCGGCGCGCGGGTCCTTCAGGTAGGCCTGCACCGCGTCGTCGGCGAGCTGGCTGAGCCAGTCGATCTGCTGCCGGAAGATCCGCCGCTCGTCCACGTCGAGCACCGCCGTCCCCCGCCGCGGCACGTCGATCGGCACGAGCGCGCTGCCGGTGCCGACGTTGTCCTCCGTGCCCTTCGGCGGCGCGTGCAGGCGCGTCCCGTGCAGGCGGGGGTGCTTCACCAGCGTCCTCGCCGCGGCGTCGCCGCCGTTGCGAACGGCGTACTTGGTGTGCGTGACCCAGTCGCGCTCGATCTCGAGCGCGCCGCCCTCGATCTTCGCGAGGCGCGCGCCCTCCGCGCTCTCCTCGCGCGTCGTGTCGACCGCGAGGCCCCGCTCCAGCGCGAACGGCACCGTCGTCGTGGCGCCGGGCGGCAGCGGCTCGACCATGCCCTGTCCGAGGAACGCGCCGTTCTCGAAGACCGCGATGGGGCCGCGCTCCAGGAGCCCCTTCGTGTCGTTCGTGAAGCGCGCCACCCGGAACGGGTGCGAGCTCGACGCGGGCACGCCGCCGTCGGGCGCGAACAGGAAGATCGACTCGCCGGGCACCTGCTTCGCCAGGAGCAGGACCATCGTCGCGCTCCGGTCGGGGATGTCGACCGGGAACGGGATGTCGTAGCGCGTCGTGCCCGCCTCCATCGCCACCGCGGCGAGGGCGCTCACGTTGCGCGGCGGCGAGGGGTTCATCGGCCTGGGCTCCACGGCCTTCGACTGCTGGACCGGAGCGTCCCCCTTCCACTGCGGCGCCGCCGCCGGCGCGGCGCTGCCCGGAGCCGACGTGGCGCGCCGCTTCGGCTTGGCAGCGTCGGCCCGGGTCGCGACCCCGAACCTGCCGTCGGCCTGGGCCTCCTCGGCCTCGCGCGCGTACTCGTCGGCCGCGCCCGCCTCGGCCGACGGCGCGTCCGCCGGCATCGGCGCAGGCGGCGGCGGCGGCGGCGGCGCGGCCTCGGCGGCCAAGGTCGTCTCGCTCGTCGGCACGGACGCGATCACCTCGCCCTGGTCGCTGACGATGGGGCGCGGCGGGATCGCCGCCTGATCGAGCGTCGCCTGGAAGGCGAGCGGCGCGCCCGCAACGAGCGACAGCTTCACCCCCTTCCAGTCCTCGCCCGAGAGGTTCTGCACGATGCCCCACGCCTGGAGGTGCGCCTGCTTCGACGCGACGCGCGGGTCGCCGCCCGCGGCGCCCGGCGACCCGGCCGCGCCCATCACGAGCCGGTACGAGGGCCGCCACACCGGCGTCTCGGCCACGTAGCCGACCACGAGATCGTGCTCCCGCCCGTCGAGCGTGAGCTTCACCTTCTCGAGCTCGTCCTCGTCCCGCGCCTTCGCGCCCTTGTCCCCCGGCGGCCGCGGCGCGGTCGTCACCTCCGGGCCGGGCTGCGCGGGCGCGTCGTCGTCGGAACCGTCGTCGACCTCGACCGGGAACGACGCGCTCCGGACGCTGCTGCCGCCGGCCTCGATGACCGCGAGGGTCGCGAGGAAGTCGCCGACCTTCTCCTTGCGCACCCGGAAGGTCACCTGATCGGCGTCGATGAGCCCCCGGCGCTCGAAGTACGCGACCCCGTTCCTGTAGATGACCACGCGCCGCAGCGCGAGCCCCGAGGCGTCTATATCCGGGCCGCGCGCGCAGCCGGCGAGCAGCGTGAGAGCGAGGAGCAGGCCGGAGCCCGCTCTCGCGACGTCGTGGCGTCTCATGATGTCCCTGGATCTCCTGGATCAGCGTTCGGTGAACGGTCGGCGGCGGGTGGTCAGCCGTCGATCAGCCGTCAGTCAGCCGTCGGTCAGCCGTCAGAGGGCGCGGTCGAGGCGCGGCGCCAGTCGGGCGGCAGGTCGAGGAAGCCCTCGTTGCAGAGGAACTCGTACAGGCCCTCGCAGACCTCGCCGCAGATCATGCTGAAGAGGTGCGGATCGGTGATGAAGAGGATCGTCTCGTCGCGCTCGGCGCCCGCCGTGTCCGCGAGCTGCGCGACCAGCTCGTCCTCGGCGAAGCCGACGAGCATCACCATGAGGTGCCGCTCGAACGCGGCGCGGAAGCGAGGGAACGCGTCGCTCGTCACCTTGTACGCGTACGCCCTGCCCTCGAACGTGCGGGCGTCCCGCACGACCCGCGCGGCGATCTCGGCGAGGTTCTGGGCGAGCCGCACGCTGAAGAAGTCGACGAGCACGACGTGCACCACCGAGACGATGCGCCTGAGCTCGCTCGATCGCCGCGACAGGAAGGCGTCCTGCATGTCCTTCGTGAGCTTCGCGAGCAGCTCGAACGACTGCTCCCGCGCCTCCTCGGACGCGAACTCGAAGCCGTCGAGCTCGGCCTCGATCCGGTTCTTGTAGCGGGTCAACACGTAGAAGAGCGCCTGCTCGCCGTGGTGGATCACCTTGGGCGCGCCGTCGCGGCCGCGCGTCTTCTCGTGGAGCTCGGACTGGAAGAACAGGCGGGCGAGGTTCTTGTGGATCTTCTTGAGCCGCCGCTCGACGAGCAGCGAGATGCGGTCCTCGGGGATCACCCGCTCGAGCAGGGTGCAGAGGGTCTTCTCGTGCGCCTCGCGGATGGCGTCGTGGTTCTTCGCCCCGCCCGCGCCCGCGGAGGCCTGGATCACCTTGAGCTGGGCGACGACCTGCGCGGTGACGGCGTCGAGCTCGGGGTTGGTCTCGAGGTCGGCGCGGTAGTGGACGATGCGGGCCTGCATCTGCTCCTCGAGCAGGCCGAGCGCCATCTCGGTGATGTGATCCTTGAGCGCCTGGCTGACGTGCTCGCCGACGCGCCGCGGCGCGTTGGGCGGGAGCGACCTCGGCTGCTCGGTCGCCGCGCGCTCCCCCGTTCTCGCCGCGGTTTGCGAGCGGCCCTGAGGCGGCAGCGGGGGAGGTTTCCGAGGGGCCGGGGCCATGAGCCGAGAGCATACCGGAACTCGCCCGCGGTGTGCGGCTTTGGCGGAGCGGCGCGAGTCGGAGTAAGACGGCCACATGCACACGGTCGCTTCACGTACGAGCGCCTGGGAGCCTGGAGGACCGCTGGCGTCCTCCTCCGCCTCGAGGCCATCACGCCCGGCCCTCCGGCGCCTCGCGGCGACGCTCGCGCTCGCGCTCGCTGGCGCCGGTCCGGGTTGCTCCCGCGAGGGCGACGGCCAGCCGCCGCCCGCGCGTACACCGGAGCCCACGGCGCGGCAGGAGCCCGCCGCGACCGGGCCGCAGGCCGCCGCCGGGGGCAGCGCCGCGCCGGCCGCCGCGAGCGCCGGCGCCGGCGCGGAAGGGGGCGCCGCGGGGGCGCCGGCGGCGCAGCGCGGGAAGATGAACGTGCTCGTCGTCTCGATCGACAGCCTGCGCGCGGACATGCCGTGGAACGGCTACGAGCGCGACATCGCGCCCACGCTGACGGCGTTCGAGAAGAAGGCGGTCAGCTACACGCGCCACTACGCGATCTCGTCGTACACCTCGATGAGCGTCGGCGGCTTCCTCGCCGGCCGCTACCCGAGCGAGGTCGACCGCAGCGGCTACTTCTTCGGCAACTACCCCGACAGCGTGCTCATGTTCCCGGAGCTCCTGCAGAAGGCCGGGGTGCGGACGATGAGCGCGCACGCGCATTTCTACTTCGACCAGAAGGCGGGCTTCCGGCAGGGCTTCGATGTGTACGAGATCGTGCCGGGGCTCTCGGCGGACAACACGACCGATCGGAACGTCACGAGCCCGGGGCACCTCGAGCTCGCGCTGAAGATGCTCTCCGACAAGGCGAACACCTCGGGCACCTTCTTCGCGTATTTCCACTTCCTCGATCCGCACGACGTGTACATGACGCACGCGGGGATCGAGCCGTTCGGCAAGCGAGCCCGCGACAAGTACGACGGCGAGGTCAAGTTCACCGACATGCACGTCGGCAAGCTGCTCGAGTTCGTCGCGCAGCAGCCGTGGGGGAAGGACACGGCGATCATCGTGACCGCGGATCACGGCGAGGCGTTCGGCGAGCACAAGATGTTCCGCCACGGCTTCGAGGTGTGGGACGTGCTCACCCACGTGCCGCTGATGATCCAGGCGCCCGGGATCACCCCGCGCCGGATCGACGAGCCGCGCAGCTCGATCGACCTCGCGCCGACGATCCTGGAGCTGACCGGCGCCCCGCCCGAGCCGTCCTTCCCGGGGAAGAGCCTCGTGCCCGAGCTCCACGGCGCGAAGCCCGAGCCGCGCGACGTCATCGTCGACCTGCCGCGCACGAGCGACAACGACCGGCGCCGCGCGCTGATCCACGGGCAGTACAAGCTCATCGCCTACGGCGACGACGACGCCTTCGACCTGTTCGACGTCGTCGCGGATCCGGGGGAGACGAAGGATCTCAAGCGAGAGCAGGCGTCCGTCTTCGAGGAGATGAAGGCGCTCTACAAGGAGCGCTCCGCGGCCATCAAGGACGTCTGCCCGAAGAACACGGCGAAGCTCAAGGGGAAGAAGAAGAACAAGCGGTGCTAGCGCGCCGGGCGGACGCCCGCGCGGCGGCCTAGCGCGCCGGCGGGGCGACGGCGATCGTCACGCTGTCGTCCTCGCCCTCGTCGACCGCGGCGCGCGCCACGAGGCGGACCCCGTCGCACTCCAGGTGGAGCACCACGGGCGCCTCCGCCTCGCGGCTGCACGACGCGCCGGCGGAGACGCGCGCCGCGAAGGCGCCGCGCGAGAGCTCCACCGCGAGCGCGATCCCGCCGATGCGGCCCTCGGGATCGTCCGGGGTGACCTCGCGAGCCGAGCGCGCCTCCTCGAGGCGCGTGAAGAGGTCGGGCCCGCGGAGCGCGACCTCGATCGGGCGGCCCGCCGCGTCCTCCAGGACGGCGACCTCGAGCTCCGCCCGCCGCGGCGCGCTCTCGCCGCCGGAGCTCACGACGAACGGGAGCTCGATCCGCTTCGCGCAGACGACCGCGCCCGGGCCCGCGCGCTCGTCGGCAGGCGCGCACCGGGGCGCCGGCAGCGTCAAGCCGAACGGAACGACCACCTCGGCGGGCGCCTCCGCGAGGGGCCGTCCCCAGGCATCCTTGCTCAGGAAGCGGCTCAGCCACGCGGCGAGCTCCTCGCGCACGCGCGCCCGCGCCGCCCGCTGCCTCGAGAGCTGCGCCTCCGTCTCGCGGGCGGCGCGCGAGAGCGAATCGCCCGCGCTGCGGTCGCGGACGAGCGCGCGCAGCCGGTGCGTCGCCTCGTCGCGGAAGGCGCCCCTCGGGAGCGTCGCGAGGTACGCCGTGAGCCCCGCGGCGGTCCCGCGCTTCGCGGCGTAGTAGATCGGCTCGGCCCGCGCGAGGTACGCGCGCACCTCGCCGGCGAAGGCGCCGTCCGGGTAGCGCTCCAGGTAGCTCGACGCCGCGGCGAGCCGCCCCTCGAGGGTCCGCGACACGCGGGTCGCGCGGTACGCGGCGTAGTCGTCGTGGTTCGCGAGGATCGCTGGCCTCGAGGCGCACCCGGACAGCGCCGCGACGAGCGCCGCGCGCGAGAGCAGGCGCGCGGCGGCCGCGAGGCGCCGGCGGGGCATGGCCGCGCAGCGCGCGCTCACGGCGCCTCCCCTGACAATGGGCAGAAATTGCACTCTGTCGGGGTCGAGGGGCGCTCGTCCGCCGCGTACGCGCGGTACTCGTCGCAGCTCGCCAGCTTGAGCTTGTGCAGGCACACCTCGCCGTCGTGCACCAGCGGGTAGCAGCCGGGCGGAAACTCCGGCGCGACCTCGAAGCCGCACGCGGCGGCGCAGGCGCGGGTGCGCAGGCCGCACGCTTCGCACTGGGCGCAATCGATCTGCGCCTTGAGCGCGAAGAACTTGTACGGATCGAGCTCCTCCGGCGCCTGCCCGCAGCTCCCGATATCGCCCACGACCGGCGCGACGCCGCCGAGGAGCAGCAGCGCCGCGACGCCTGCGACTTCCCTCGCCCGGAGGCGCCCGCGGCGCCGCGCGCGTCCCGGCAGGCTCATGGCAAGAGCTCGTGGTCGATCAGGAGCCCGAGCTGCGCCGAGACGACGGGGTAGACGGTGTAGGCCGCGTCGTAGGTCGCGGCGCCGTAGAAGAGATCCCCGACGATCTCGCCCGAGAGCGCGACGCCGGCGAGCAGGAAGTACCCGAGCCCGACGGCGAGCTCACCGCCGACGTTCACGTCGGGCTCGATCAGGATCGCCGCCCCGAGCCGCCCGTAGCCGAGCACGCGCGGGACACCGCGGTAGGCGACGAAGTAGCTCGGCGTGAGCGACTCCTGCGGGACGCCGCCCACCGCGATCGAGAGGCGGAGCGCGCCGCCGTGCTGAACGCCGTCGGCGGGCCCCAGCGCGAACGCGGCGCCGAGATCGAGGTACCCGGCGGTGAGCGAGAGCGACTCCGCCGTCTCGCCGAGCTGCGTCTGCAGGCGGTAGGGGTTGTTGAACCGGATCCCCCGCCCCATCGCGACCGTCGACACGACGCGCGCCGCCGTCCCCGGGGGCCGTGCGAGCTCGCGGTACGCCTCGAGATCGGCGCCCCCGCGGTCCTCGCCGGCTTGCGCCTCCTCGGCCGCCCCGGCTTCTCGGCCGGCAGCGGGCTGGGCGGCGGCGGTGCGCCCCCAGGACGCCCCCAGCAGAACGGCCACGAGCGAGAGCCCGGTCCGGAGTTCCAGCATCGCCACGCGCCTTCTACCCCGAGGCGGCGCCCGCTGGCACGCTCAATTGCGTCCCGCCCGCCCAGCGCGTGCGGCGCGCCGCGCTCGACGCCGCCGGCGCCTCGATGATGCGTGGGCGACCCGCTGCCGACGGCAGTCTCGCTGTCGCCGGCGCCTCGAAGCCGCGGGCGCGGGCGGTGTGCGTCCCCTTCGGCACGGTCCTCGCCCCCCTGGCGTATCCGCCCGCTTCACCTGCGGACCGGACCCTGCATGCGGAGACCACCGTGAGCAATTCAAGCACCCGAGGCAGGCAGAGCACCGCCCCGCATTCGTCGACCCTACGCGCGCCGCGCACGAGCCCGACGCAGCGCCGTGAACGAGAAGATCGCAGCGACCCGGGAAGGCCGCGCAAGCAGGCCGAGACGCACCGGGGCGCCCCGAGGGGGCTCGGGACGAGCGAGCTGGACGAGCCGTTCGCCGACCTGATGGACGCCGAGACGGCGCCCCCGCTGCGCGGCAAGGTGAACCCGCGCAGCGAGATCAGCGACGTCATCCCGACGCTCGACGACGAGGTGCGCGGCTATCACCACCACCCGAACGACGCCGGGAGCACCGAGTTCGAGGTGAACCCCGACGCCGCCGACGCCGCCGCCGATCTGGCGAGCGATCTCGGGGCGGAGTTCCTCGAAGGGGCCACGAAGGGCCAGGACATGAGCGACGTGGCCATGTCGCACGACGACGACGACGGCGACCTGCCCTATCTCCTGGAGGACGAGGATGTCGAGTCCGTGGAGCCGGACGACGAGGGAGAGGACGAGCTGCCCGTGACCCAGCGGATGCGGCGGCACGTGGGCTGAGCGGCGGCGCGGTCGGGGCCGCTGCGGCGCGCGTCGAGGAGGTGAGGCGCTCCGCCGCGCACGTCGCGCGCTGGCGTACCGTTCGGTCACGCCTGGCCGAGCACGGGCAGCTCCGCCACCACCTCGCCGTCGATGCGGATGAAGGCCAGCAGGCCTTCGTCCTCGTAGGCCAGCACGTCGAGCACGATCCGCTCGCACAGCGGAAGCACGTACAGCGCGCCGTCGTCCGCCATCACGGTCATGGATCGCACAGCCGCGCTCGGCGTGGGCAGCGTCTCAGTGGTCCGTCGTCGCGCATCCATGTTGCTGAGCTCCCAGGCTTCAATCGAGCTCCGGCCACCGCCGGGGCCACGAGGCTAGAGGGCCTGCCCGCCATCCCACCAAGCGCCTTCCGTGCCACGGCGCCCGCGCCGCGGCGCCGGTGTCGGGAGCGTTCCACGGCGACATATGGCTTTCGCCCTGACCCGCGCCGCTGCGTCGCGGCGGCCCGGCCGCAGGCGGCGCAGCTCCACGCCCGCAGCGGAGCGCGGAGAGCCCGGAGCGCCGTGAGACAGCGGCCCCGAGGGCCGTCTCCGGCCTCTCCGCAGGCCGGATCGCGCGCGATCCGGCGTGCAAGGGCGTGGTTCTACCGCGATCGGCGCGCGGAACCGCCGTCCGGCGCCGACGCCGCGGACAGGACCTTTCGCGCGAGCTTGGAAACGCCGATATCCAGCACGTCCGGATCGAGCCACGCCGCCTTCTCGTAGGGGGAGGCAAGCTTTGCCCGGCAGCGCCAGGGGGCCGCCACCTCGGCGCGCGCCACCGTCACGTCGAGGCGGCGGTGCGTGAGGATGTGGCGCACGCGGCCGGCCTCGCGGAGCGGCGCGTCAGGCTCGACGCCGACCTGCTCGAGGAGCGCGCGGGCGTCCGCGAGCGCGCGCGCCTCGACCATGGGCGGCTCCCAGAGGCCGCCGAAGAGCCCTCCCTCGGCGCGCCGGACGAAGAGCACGCGGTCGCCCGACCGCACCACCGCGGCGACCATCGCAACCGCGGGGACGTCGCGCTTCGGGGCGATCACCGGCAGCTCTGCCTGCCTCCCGAGGGCGCGCGCGGCGCATGCGCCGTCGACGGGGCAGGCGTCGCAGCGGGGATTGCGGGGCGCGCAGACGGTCGCGCCGAGCTCCATCAGCGCCTGGTTGAAGCGTCCTGGATGGACGCTGCCCGCCGCGCCGCGCACGAGGCGCTCCGCGGCCGACCAGAGCTTCCGCGTGCCCGAGGCGCTGCGGATGTCGTCGTCGATGCACTCGATGCGGGAGAGCACCCGGGCGACGTTGCCGTCGACGAGCGGCACCGGCTGTTCGTACGCGATGCTCGCGATCGCGCCCGCGGTGTACGCGCCGACGCCGGGCAGCTCGCGGAGCGCGGCGACGTCGCGGGGGAGCGCGCCGTCGTGGCGCAGGGTGACCTCGCGCGCCGCGAGGTGGAGCACGCGCGCGCGGCGGTAGTAGCCGAGGCCGCTCCACAGCGAGAGCACGTCGTCGATCTCGGCGGAGGCGAGCGCGAAGACGGTCGGGTAGCGGGCGAGGAACCGCTCGTAGTACGGGATGACCGTCTCGACGCGCGTCTGCTGGAGCATCACCTCGCTCAGCCAGATCGCGTAGGGGTCGCGCGTCCGCCGCCACGGCAGGTCGCGCGCGACGCGGTCGAACCACGCGGCGAGGGCGGCCGCGATCTCGCGGTCGCGTTCGCTCGGGTCCGTCGCCGCCGGCGGGGGCGCGCCGTGCTGCTCACCGGGCGGGTTGCGCCGGCGCGGGGCGCGCTTCTGGGCCTGGCTGGCGCCCGCGCGCGCGGGCGATCGGGGCGTCGAGCTCACGCGCGAGGGGCCCGCCCGCTGCGCCCGCGCCGCGCTCCGACACGCGATCGTCCGCGCGGTTCATCGCGCGGCACCTCGCGCGCTCCGCGCGCCTGGCACGGATTACCCGGCTGCCGCTCGCTGCGCTCAGAAAACGCTTCCATCGCGCGGGACTCTAGCGCAGAGCCGACCGCGGTGTCGTCCCGGCGCGCCAGCCTCTCCCCGTCGCACCCTCGGGCCGCGCGCCTCGGCGCCGCCCTGCTCCTCGGGCTCGCCGCGCCGGGGTGCCGCGAGGAGCCGCGCCCCTGGGAGGGCAAGCCCGGGCCGCCGATCGTGCTCTCGGCAGCGCCGCCGCGCCCCGTGATCACGGCCGGGTCCGACGGCCCGTCGGACGCCGACGCAGGCCAGGGTGACGCCGGAGCCCCCGGAGATCCGGACCTGCCGGTGCTCCCGGTGCGCGTCGGCGGCCCCTGGGTCCGCTGCTATGGAAACTTCAAGATCAGCGGCGAGCCGGTGAAGGACGTGACCCGCCTGTCGCTGCTCTGCGGCCCCGAGAACGGCATGCGGCGGCTCTCGACCAAGGCGATCGAGGGGCACGTGGCCGAGGGCGGCGCGATCGTCTCGGAGCCGCTGCAGGCCCTCCGGGGCGCGTGTTACCGGGTGTTCGCCGTCGGCGGGCCGGGGATCCTCAACCTGGACGTCGCCGTGCGGAGCAGCCGCGGGGCCATGATCGCGAGCGACGGCACCGAGGACGCCTGGCCGATCGTCCAGCCGGATCGGCCCTTCTGCCCGCTCGAGGACGACGACGCCACCGTCGAGATCAGCGCCCGACGCGGCGCGGGCCGGTTCGCTGCCGAGGTGTGGGTCCTGAGATCGTACAGACGCTCGGCGTCGGAGGACGGCGGCGTGGACCCGTACGAGAGCGACGAGACCGACGCCTACGGGGAGCTCTGAGCCCGCGCGGACGGCCGACCGGCCTCGGCGCGTTCCGCCCTGGGCACGGCGACATGCTGTGGGGGCGGCGGCGAGCCGAGGGAAGAGCTCTCCCGGCTGACGGAAGCGCGCGAAGGGCTCCCCATCGTCACCGAAATCCGGCAGATCCAAGGACCATGGCACGACGCCGGCACCCCGCACGCACCCCCGCATTGACGTGGCCGCCCCGTCCCGCTAGGGGAGCCCGAGCCATGGCCGACGACACCGAGCCGCTCCGCGATGACGAAGGGGACAAGGTGGAAGGCGAAGGCGACAAGAAGCGCCTCTTCGAGCGCGCCATCCCGGAGATCTTCAAGCGCGTGGTCGAGCGCGCCGTCGAGAGCGGCATCGACAGGCTCAGCGAGGGGCCCGAGAGCATCCGGCACTTCGTGGGCGACCTCAAGCTGCCCAAAGAGGTACTCCACTACCTCTATACGCAGATCGACGAGACCAAGAACGGTCTCTACCGGGTCGTCGCGAAGGAGATCCGCGACGTGCTCGAGCACACCCAGTTCGCGGACGAGATCACGAAGGTGCTGACGAAGCTCTCCTTCGAGATCAAGACCGAGATCCGCTTCGTGCCGAACGACGCGGCCAAGAGAGACGACAGCCAGGACGAGCCGAGGACCGGCTTGCCCAAACCGGAAGTCACCGCCCAAGTGAACGTCAAGGACCGAAGCAAAGAGACCGGGCGAGACCGGCGCCGCGAGGAGAAGTGACGACGAAGAAGCTTAGGACCGGCGGCGAGGTCGACGCCTGGTGCACCAAGTGCCGCCTCGATCTCACCCATCGCATCATCGCCATGGTCGGCGACGTGGTGAAGAAGGTCGAGTGCAAGACCTGCATGTCGCACCACCTCTACCGAGCGCCGAAGAGCGAGCGCGAGAGCCGCGCGGCCGCGCGCGCCGCGGCGCGGAGCACCGGCGAGCCGAGGGCGGCCTCGGCGTCGCCGCGCGGCGGCGGCGTGGAGCGGCTCACCGCCGCCCAGCGCGCCGAGCGCGATCAGACGCTCGCCTGGGAGCGCGCCATCGCGGGCCAGCCCTCCGGGGCGTTCAAGCCGTACCGCATCACCCTCACCTTCGGCGAGGGGGAGCTCATCCACCACAGCAAGTTCGGCGACGGCGTCGTCGCGAAGGTCATCGATCGGGGCAAGATCGAGATCCTGTTCAAGGATGGCCCCCGGACGATGGCGCACGGGCAGCCGTAGCGAGCGCCGGCGGCGCCCGCTGAACGGCCGCGGCCGCTCGACGCCCGGAACTTGGGGCTGCCCGCGCGATGGGGTAGCCTCTGCTTCGCCGTGGACAAGCCTTCGCCCCCCTCTGCCAGCGGGTCCCCGCGCAGGCGGCGACGCCGCCCTCGCCTGCCCGAGCGCGCGCTGCGCGGCGCCGCGGTCTGCGCGATCGCCGTCGAGGCGCTCTGGTACGGCATCCACGAGGTCCGCGGCTTCGGCCCGGCGCTCGCCGACGGCGCGCGGGCCGTTGTCGGCCCGGCGCCGGTCGCGTGGGCCGAGGACGTGGTCTACGGCATCGCCGACCGCCTGAACCGGGCCATCTACCGGCACGCGGCCCCGAAGACCTTCTGGGAGCCGGCGCCCGCCGCCGCGGCGGAGGCCGAGCGGCGCGGCGAGCGCCGGGCGGCGGAGCCGGCGTCGCCGCCCTCCTCGTACGAGCCGCCCTTCCCGCAGGTCGCGGCGACGGGCGACGGTGTCTGGACGCCGATCGCCGATCCCGCGCGTCCGGACGACGCCCCGGTGCTCTGGAAGAGCGTCGTGCACCCCGACGCGCGGCGCGTGTTCGCGGCGGTCGCCGTCGTGGCCATCGACCTCGAGCGCGTCGACCTCCGGCTCATCGCGGGCACGAAGGAGCCGTTCTCGCCGGACATCCCGATCGAACGTCGCCCGGGGGTCGTGCCCGAGGACCACGCCGGCGATCTCATCGCGGCCTTCAACGGCGGCTTCAAGGCGATGCACGGCCACTACGGGATGATGCTCGACGGCGACACGTTCCTGCCGCCGCGCGACAGGGCCTGCACGATCGCGCTCTACCGGAACGGCGCGGTGCGGATCCGCACCTGGCCCGAGCTGCGCGGCGACGAGGCGCGCATGGCCGCCTACCGGCAGACGCCGCCGTGCCTGGTCGAGCAGGGCGAGCTCCACCAGGCGCTCTACGACTCGAACCGCGACTGGGGCGCGACCGTGAGCGGCGAGACGGTGATCCGGCGGTCGGCGCTCGGCGTCGACGCGACCGGCAAGCGCCTCTTCTACGGGCTCGGCGAGGCGGTCACGGCGCGCACCCTCGCCCACGGGATGAAGGCAGCGGGCGCGCACGACGTGGCGGAGCTCGACGTCAACCACGCCTACCCGCGCTTCCTCCTGTACGACCGCGGCGCGGACGGCGCGCCGCGCGCGACGTCCGCGATCATCCCGGACGTCGAGTACAAGCCGGAGGAGTACGTGGCCGAGCCGTCCCCGCGCGACTTCTTCTACCTGCGGCGGCGGCGGCCGGACTCCTAGCGCGCGGCCGCTGCCGCCGGCGCTGCCATCACGCGCGGCGGCCGGGCTCCCTTCGCGAGCTACCGGTCGAGCAGGTCGCGCACGCGCTGCGCGAGCGCGTCGGGGGTGAACGGCTTCTGCAGGAGCGTGAGCTCGCCGTCGCGCTCGGCGCCCGCGAGGACATCCTCGGCGTAGCCGGACATGTAGAGCACGCGGGCGCGCGGGTGCATCGCGAGCGCGCGCTCCGCGAGCTCGCGGCCGTTCATCCCTGGCATCACGAGGTCGGTGAGCAGGAGGTCCATCGCGTCGACCCCCTCGTGCGCGAGCACGTCCAGCGCCTCCTCGGCGTTCGCCGCCGAGATCACGCCGTAGCCGCGCCGCTCGAGCACCTCGACGATGAGCTTGCGGACGGCGTCGTCGTCCTCGACGACGAGCACCGTCTCGTCGCCGCCGGCCGGCGACGGCCGCGCGCGCGGCGGCGCCGCCTCGGCCCGGTCCTCGACGCGCGGGAGATAAACGCGGAACGTCGCGCCGCGCCCGACCTCGCTCTCGACCTCGATGAGCCCGCCGCTCTGGCTCACGATCCCGTAGACGGTGGCGAGGCCCAGGCCGGTGCCCTTGCCGCGCGCCTTCGTCGTGAAGAACGGCTCGAACAGGTGCGAGAGCGTGTCCTGATCCATCCCGTGGCCGCTGTCGCTCACCGAGAGCACGACGTAGGGAGGGCCGCCCGCGACGGGCGCGGCGTCCTCGTCGAGCTCCGCCGGCGCGAACGACTTCGCCGTGGGGCTCGCGCCGGGCTCGCCGAGCGAGGTCTCGACGACGAGCTTGCCGCCCCTCGGCATGGCGTCGCGCGCGTTCACGACCAGGTTGAGGAGCACCTGCTCGAGCTGGCTCTTGTCGACCTTGATCGAGCCGAGATCCTGGCCGACGTTCGTCCGCAGATCGATGTTCTCGCCGATGAGGCGCTGGAGCATCGTCTGCATGTCGAGCACCACCGCGTTGATGTCGAGCACCTCGCGCTGCAGCGCCTTGCGCCGGCTCATCGCGAGCAGCTGCCGCGTGAGCGCCGCGGCGCGCTCGCCGGCCTTCGTGATCTGGAGGGCGTCGCGCCGGAGCGCGCTGTCGGGCCCGAGCCGGCGCAGGAGGAGCTCGCCGTAGCCGAGCATCACCATGAGCATGTTGTTGAAGTCGTGCGCGATGCCGCCGGCGAGCCGGCCGAGCGCCTCCATCTTCTGCGACTCGCGCGAGCGCTCCTCGCGCTGCCGGAGCACCTCCTCGGTGCGCCGCCGCTCGGTGATGTCGCGGAGCAGGACGAGGGCGTCGGCGTCGAGGAACGGCACCACCCGCGCCTCCACGTGGCGCTCGCCGCCCGCGGCCGCGAGGGCGTGCTCCAGCGCGACAACGCCGCCCCCCTCGCGGGCCTCCTGGATCGCGCGCTCCATCTGCTCCCCGAGCTCGCCGGGGAGCACCTCCGTCATGCGCTTGCCGAGGAGCGCCTCCGGCGCGACGCGGAGCTCCGAGAGGCGCGGCTCGTTGCAGTCGACGATCCGGGCCTCGGCGTCGAGGCGGAGGCAGAGGTCGGGGATGGCGCGGAAGAGCGCGCGGAGCTCGACCGCGGTGCGCTCGCGCTCGCGCTCGGCGCGCGCGAGCTGCGCGGCCAGCCGGGCCTCGGTCTGCCCGGCGTCCGCGACGCCGCGCCCCTCGGCGTCGCCGCACCCCTCGGCGTCGCCGCGCCCCTCGGCGTCGCCGCGCTCGCCGAGCGGCGGAGCGTCAGCCCGGAGCGCGGGCTCGGCCGCCGGCGGCGCGTCGCCGCCCTGCGGGGCTTCCAGGGGCCCGCCGCCCGGCGTGACCCCGGCGTGGGCCGCGGCCTCGGGATCGAGGCCGCCGTGTGGCGCGTGAAGCCGCGGAGCCCCCATACGCTCAGCCGCCGGTCTTGTCTGCGGCGCCGGTCTCGAGGTTGACCGTCCAGCACACGGCGCCGGCCGCCGGATCGCCCCCGGGCGGCCCCACGCTCACCTCGGCGCGCGCCGGCCCTACGGCCCGGATGTAGAGCCGCTGCCCGACGGCGCCGCGCCCGAGCGCGCAGACCGCGCGGCGCACGCGCGGATCGTCGGCGGCGACCTCCCCCTCGTCCTCGGCCGCCATGAACAGGATCTCGACGTCCGGCTTCAGGCAAGCGCCCATCTCGCGCCAGGCGTCGTAGTCGACGGACGGATCGAGCACGTCGGCGAGCTGCCCGTGGCGCGCCCGCCCGACGCGGTAGCGGAACGCGTCGCGCTTCTCGGCGCGCAGCGTGGCCCCGATCCGATCGAACCGCAGCGACAGGGCGCCGAGCGCGGTCGCCATCTTGACGGTCGGCGCGCCGAGGTTCGCCTTGTCCGGCTCCTTGAAGCGGTGCACCTGCACGCCCGCGGGCAGCGCGCCGGCGAGCAGCTCCGCGAAGCGCTGGTTCATCCCGAGGCGCCCGCCGAGCAGGATCCGGAGCCCCTGGTACGGATCCGGCTCGCGCCCGATCTTGGCGATCGCGCCCGCGAGGTGCTGCCGGAACACGTCGACCCCGTCCTGGAACCACGCCTCGATCGCGGCGGCGAGCGCGCCGCGATCGATCGAGAGCGGCACCACGGACGACGCCCCGTCGAGCCCGACCAGCGCGAGCCGCTCCTCGACGGGCGCGCTCGGCCCCCGCTCGAGGATCGGCCGCAGGAGCTCCTTCAGCGCCCACGTGTTGGCGCGCGCGTCGGGCGAACTCGCGAAGAGCTCCTCGGCGCCGTCGAGCGCGCCCTCCTCGGGCGGGCGCTCGAACGGGACGCGGCGCTCGCGCATCGCGGCCTGGCTCGCGGCGTACACCCGGTAGGCGATCCGGTGGAGGAGCCGCTCGCCGCCGAGCCAGGGGATCGCCGCCGGGTCGAGGTACTCGACCATCCGCTCCAGCCCCTGCGCCTCCTCGTGCGCCTTGGCGCTGCGCAGGATGCCGAAGGCGATCCCCGTCTCGCTGGCGCCGGCGTCGATCGCGCAGAACGGGACGGCGCTGTCCCGCGGCTGGATGCCGAACATGCGGAACGCCTGGACGGCGTAGGCGATCGCCGACGGGCCCGCGTCGACGACCTGGAGGCCGTCGACGTCGTGGTACTCGCAGAGGCCCGCGGGCAGGCTCCGGAAGAGGCCACGGCGGAAGGCGATGAGCACGCTGGCGCGGCGCTCGGGCGACCAGCCCGTCGGCATCGTGATCGCGTAGCGCGTGTGGAGCCCCCGCGCGCGCTGGTTCACGTGGAGCCCGACGTAGTACGCGTAGAGCTCGATCGGATCGAACGGGTCGTGCGCGCCGATCCCCTCCTCGTCGATGATGGGCGGCGCCGGCTTCTTCAGCGACTCGGCCGTGTCGGGGTCGCTCCTGCCGCGGAGCCGGAACGGCTCGCCGCGCTCGGTCCGCTCGCGCAGCAGCGCGAGGGCCGGGAGGGACGCCGCGGCGCGCTCGTGCGCGTCGGCGCCCTGCCGCAGGCGCATGTCGCGCGCGGCGTGCCCGACGAGCACGTCGCCCCAGCGCGTCAGCGGCAGGATCACCCGGTCGCGCCAGGCCTTCGTCGTCCTCGCGAGCGCCTCGAAGGCGACCTCGCTCGGGTTCTCGTTGTCGGCCGACACCCGGAGCGGCGCGTCGGTCCCGATCCGCAGGAACTCCGCGCCGCCGCGCTCTCCCCGGACGGCGACGGCGGTCGACGCGGCGCCGACGTCGACGGCGACCCAGTCGCCGCGCACGTCGAGCCGGGGGTCACGCCGCTTCACCTCGGGCGGAACCGGGTCCTTGTCGGTCTTGCCGGCGCGGCGGTGCAGCCCGACCACGCGGCCCTGCCGGACGATGGCGATCGCCGTGGCGCCGAGGAAGCGCGCGCCCGTCCAGAAGCCCTGCGCGGGATCGACCAGCGTCGTCCCCTTCACCGGGTCGAGGTTCGCCACGATCTTGGGGAAGAAGTCCGCGATGAGGTCCGGCGAGGCCACCCCGTCGTAGCGCTCGACCTTGATCGGCGGCGAGTAGTAGTTCTGGAGCCCTTCCCCGTAGATGCGCGGACTGACCTGGATCAGCTTCAGATAGGGGATAGGGCAAGTCTGCTCGTCCAGCCGGAACTCCTGGTAGAGCGCCGCCGGCGCGATCGCGTTCTCCATCTCGGGCGCGATGCGGGGCACGCTCGCGCTCATCTCGGTGCCGAAGTACATGAACTTCGTGCCAGCGCGCCCCGTGAAGGCGGCAATCCTGACCTCGTTGAACGTCGCCTGCCCGACGATGAGCGGCGGCAGCGCGATCACGTAGTCGAGCACCAGCGTGGTGATCCAGGGCTGGTCGAACAGGCGTGATTCCCAGCGCATGATGAGCGTCGGGTACTCGCGACCCGCGAGAGACACGACCTTCTCCGCTTCGCGAACCAGGGCGCCATCGACCGACAGCTCGTAAACCGCCATACGTGGGCGACGTTATCACGAAGCGCCGCCGCGAAAGCCCCGGGGATGCGGGCAGCGAGGACGGGGGGCGGGCGGGCGGCGCGGCGCAGCGCGGCGCTCGCGCCGCGAGGGCGTAGGCCGCGCTCGTGCGACCGTGCTAGCCTGGCGGCGTGATCTGCTTCTCCGCACCGGGAATGCTGTCATGGGCCCGCTGATCGGCGAGATCATCGACGGCAAGTACCGGATCGTCCGGTTGCTGGGCCAGGGGGGCATGGGCGCGGTCTTCGAGGGCGAGAACGTGCGCATCCGGCGCCGCGTCGCCATCAAGCTGCTGCACGCGAACATCTCGAGCCAGGCCGAGTCGGTCGCGCGCTTCGAGCGCGAGGCCCAGGCCGCCGCGCGGATCGGCTCCGATCACATCTGCGAGGTGCTCGACCTCGGCGTGCTGCCGGACGGCACGCGGTACATGGTCATGGAGTACCTCGAGGGGGAGACCCTCGGCGCCAAGATCCAGCGGATGGGGCGGCTCGGGCCCGAGGCGACCGTGCCGATCATGGCCCAGGTGCTCGAGGCGCTCGGCGCGGCGCACGCGGCGGGGATCATCCACCGCGATCTCAAGCCGGACAACATCTTCATCATCCCGACGAAGGCCGGCCTCAGCAACTTCGTGAAGGTGCTGGATTTCGGCGTCTCGAAGTTCTCGCAGCTCGCCGGCGCGGAGATGAGCATGACGCGCACGGGCGCGGTCGTGGGCACGCCTTACTACATGTCGCCCGAGCAGGCGCGCGGCTCCAACCCCGTCGATCAGCGGACCGACATCTACGCCATGGGCGTGGTGCTCTATCAGGCGACCACCGGCCAGGTGCCGTTCGACGCGGAGACGTTCAACGAGCTGCTCTTCAAGATCGTCCTCGAGAAAGCGCCCCTGCCCCAGCAGCTCGTGCCCGACCTCGACGTCGAGTTCTCCGGGATCATCCAGAAGGCGATGGCGCGCGAGCAGGGGGCTCGCTTCCAGAGCTGCGCGGAGTTCAAGAGCGCCCTCTTCGCCTGGGCTGCGGCGCGGCCGAGCCTGGCCTTGCTGAGCACGGGGAGGACGTCCTTCCCCGGGCTGTCGGTGCCGGCCCCGCCCGAGACGACCACGCCGCCGGTCGTCGTCCGGGCCGACGGCTCGTGGGGGGGCCAGAACGGACCGGCGGCGCCCAACATGGGCCACACGCCGGCGGTGCCCAACATGGGCCACACGCCGGCGGTGCCCAACATGGGCCACACACCACAGCTCACCGCCAACTCGTGGGGCGCGTCGTCCGGCGTCACGGGCCGCGCGACCCGCCCCCCGTCCAGGGCGCCGCTCTTCCTGGCGATCGCCGCGGCGGCCACCCTGTTCGGCGCGGGCGTCGCCGCCTGGCTCGCCTTCGGCCGCGGCGGGACGACGAGCGCGGCGACCGCCGATCCGAGCGCCGGCAGCGCGACGGTCACCGCGCCGCCGCTGCCGCCGACGACGGAGCCGCCGCCGCGGTCCGAGCCGCTCGTGACAGCGAGCGCCCCGGTCGGGGAGCCTGCTCCGACCGCCTCCGCCGAGCCCAGCGCGACGCCGACCGCCTCCGAGGCGCCCGTGAAGCCGCTGCCCCCGCAGACGCCGCCCACCCCGACGAAGCCCCCGCCCGTCGTGAAGCCGCCGTCGACGAAGCCGACAACGCCGTCGACGAAGCCGACAACGCCGTCGACGAAGCCGACAACACCGTCGACGAAGCCGCAGAAGCCCGACTTCGGCTACTGAGCGCGCGGTGCGCGGCAGGAAAAGCGCTCCACCGGGCGAGCGCGCCGGAGCGCCGGGTTGCGCGCCGGAGCGCGCCGATCAGAACGCGCCGCGCACCCCGATCTCGGTCGGCGTCACGTAGGGCGCGATCCACGCCGAGCTCGGCGGCTCCGGCCTGGACGTCAGCTCCAGCACGATCATCGTCGCGCCGCCGACGAGGAGCACGCCGCCGGCGACGAGGTTGATCGCGCCGGTCGTCTTCTGCGACGCGGCGTCGGCGTCGAGCGTCTCGATCCTGCGCTGGATCAGCGGCCCGCACTCCAGGCTGCCGGCGCCCCCCTGCGCCTCGCAGCCGTGCTTCGCGTTCAGATCGTTCGCCTCCTTCTGCGTCGACCCACCTTTCGCGAGGAACACCGAGCCGACCACGACGCCGCCGACCCCGAGCGCCGCGGCCGCGATGCCCCCGCCCAGCAGCAGCATGTTCGTCTTCCGCTCCGGGGTGCCCGACGGGGCGTCGGGCGGAACCCCGGTGTCGGCACCGCCCCACGTGCCCTGCCCCGCGCCCGCGCCGTCCGGCGCAGGAGGCGCGACAGGGCTCTCCGGGACCGGGATCTTGAGCTCCTTCCGCTCGCCGTCGGCGAGGGTGATCGCCTGCTCGATCGGCGCGAGGCCC
Organism: Sorangium sp. So ce119; assembly: GCF_051524405.1. Classification (NCBI taxonomy): domain Bacteria; kingdom Pseudomonadati; phylum Myxococcota; order Polyangiales; family Polyangiaceae; genus Sorangium; species Sorangium sp. So ce119. The sequence continues at coordinate 4,451,358 of NZ_CP150310.1, forward strand.
GGCGGCGCCACGACGACCACATGGTTGCCGGGGTCGATCGGGCGGTGAACGCCGAGCAGCGCGTCCGCGACCGGCTGGCCGTCCAGCTTCACGCCGATCTTCCGGCCGCCGGCGCCCTCGAGGGCGATGCGCAACGTGGCGATCCTGGGCTCGACCGCGGCGAGCTCCTCGCGCGCGTCCTGCTGAGCTCTCTTGAAGGGAGACGGCGCCGTGGGCGGAAGCTCCTCGCGCACGATCCTCAGGTACGTCTCCTTGGCGGCGACGAGCCGGCCGAGGCGCGCCTGCGCGCGCGCGATGAGGAGGAGGTGCGTCGGCGCATGCACGAGCGCCTCGGCGCGGCCGAGCAGATCGATCGCCTCATCGAAGCGGCCGGACGTGAACGCCTCGGCCCCCTGCGTGGCCAGCGATCGGGCCGCCGCTCTGTCCTGGTCCGATTGCGCGCGCACCTCGCCTGTCGGGAGCAACAGGAACAGCGCCGCAGCGAACGGAATGGATCGTCTCAAGAGCACTCGGGCCTCCTCGCGCGCCACGCTATCACAGGCCGTCGACAACAGAACAATTCAGCCCCCGCGCGCCGCCGTCCCCGCGCGCGCGGGGACGGCGGCGCGCGATTTCCAGCGGAAGGCGCGGTCTCCTCGCGGCCCGCGCGGCCAGCGCCCCGGGGAGCGCCCCGCCGGCGCGGCGGCCGTGAGCGCGCGGCGCGGCGGCGCCCGCCGCTCCGTCTGCGGGGCGCTGTGAATCGTCCGCACAGCGCGATGGCACCCATTCTGCTGCGTGGGGAGCGCCATGGACTGCCTCCGCTCCTCCGCGCCCCTCGACGCGGGACTCCCGTCCTCGGAGCGATTCCTCAGGGGACGCTTGCTCGGGGGGCGGTACCTCGTCGAGCAGATGATCGGCGCCGGCGCGATGGGGCGCGTCTACCGCGCGCGGCACGTCGGGCTCGGGCGCGCGTGCGCGGTGAAGATCATCCGCGAGCGCGCCGCGTCGCCGCGCGCGTGCGCCGAGGCGGGCGATCGCGCCTGCGCGACGCGCCCCTCCGCGCCGCCGCGCGGGGTGGACCTCGGCCCTCGAGGGTCGAGCGGCGTGAGCGAGCGGCCGCGCAGCGACGCCCGATCGCGCTCCGGCGGGGTCCTCGCCGGGGACGCGGTCCGGAGGTTCCATGTCGAGGCGCTGGCGGCGAGCCGGCTCGATCACCCGAACATCGTGCGGGTCCTCGACTTCGGCTGCGAGCCGTCGTGCCTGCACGGCGCGGGCGACGTCGGGCGCGACGCGGCGACGCCGAGCCTCTGGTACCTCGTCACGGAGCACCTCGACGGCGAGGACCTCATCGATCTCCTGAACGCCACGCCGATCCTGCCGGAGGAGCGCATCATCGCGATCATGCGCCCGCTGTGCTCGGCGCTGCAGCACGCGCACGACGCGGGCGTCATCCACCGCGACGTCAAGCCCGAGAACATCCGCCTGGTGCCGCGCGTCGACGACGACGGGGAGCCGTTCGAGCAGGTGAAGCTCCTCGACTTCGGCACGGCGAAGCTGCTCCGCGACGACGGGCCCGACGCGCTCCCCGGCGCGCCCCTGCTCGCGGTGCCCGACGAGGACAGCGGGAGGCTCGTCATCGGGACGCCCGCCTACATGAGCCCGGAGCAGGCTGCAGGGCAGCCCGTCGACGCGCGGAGCGACATCTACGCGTGCGGCGTGCTGCTCTTCGAGATGGCGACGGGGCGGCTCCCGTTCGAGCGCCCGACGGCCGTCGCGCTCGCCGCGGCGCACGTCGAGTCCCCGCCGCCCCTGCCGAGCGCGCTGCAGCCGGCGATCGATCCGGATCTGGAGGCGCTGATTCTACAGTGCCTGCGCAAGAATCCAGACGATCGCCCGCAGAGCGCGCGCGCGCTGCGCGAGTCGCTCGCGTACATCGCGCTCGCTCGTCGCAGAGCGCGCGCCCCGGCGGCGCCCTCGTCGCGCTCGGCGCGCGCCGCGGAGGAGGCCGCGACGGGGCGCGCCGCCGCGACGGCGCGCCCCGCGGGCACCACGACGTGGGTGGGGTACCGCGCCTCGTCGCGCCCGGGGAGCGCGCCGCTGGATCCGCCGTGCTCGTCGCAGAGCGCGCGCCGCGATGCCTCGTCCGCGACGACCTGGGTAGGCCACCGCGCCCCGCCGTTCCTGCCGGCCGCGCTCGTCGAGCTCGCCGCGCCCCCTGTGCCCGTCGGCGCGCCGTCGACGAGCGAGCCGCCTGCACCGGCCGCGGCCTCTCTTCCCCCTGACGCGGCCTCGCTTCCCTCGTTCGCCGTGTCGCCTGCCCCGGTCGCGGTCGCCCTTCCCTCCCCCGATCCAGCCGACGCGCATCGCAGCCCCGAGCTCGACGCCGCGCTCGCCCCGCTCGTCCTGCTCCGGGCGCGCCTGTCCGGCGGGCTGCGGAGCCCGAGCGGGCTGCGCCGCCGGCGCCGACGGCGGCTCGCGCCGGTCGTGCTCGGCACCGTCGCGGCCACGGTGCTCGGCGGATCGCTGTGCCTGCTCTTCAGCGCGGCCGGCGCCGCGCTCGCCCCGCTCACCTCGCCCTCGCACTCGCCGCGGCGCGACGGCGACGCGCCCCCGACCGGCGACGCGCGCGAGAGGGCGCTCGACGCGCCGGAGCACGCCTGCCCCGTCGAGCCGCCGTGAGCGCCCCCGCCGGGCAGCGAGGGGCCCGGGCGACGCGCCAGCGCCCGCTCGCCCGACGCCGGGATCGAGGGCGCAGCGCCGCGGGCGCGGCGAGGAGCCGGGCGACGGCGAGCGCCGAGGCGCAGGCGCGGTGCGAACGAAGCGCTCACTCCGCGACGTGAAGCGCGCGCCTGCAGCACGGCGATCCTCGACCTCGCCGCGCCCGCCGCGCGCCGCGTACAGCCGGTGCCCAGCGCGCGCGAAGGCATCACCGCCGCGCGCGCTGGCCGCGGGGCGCCGCCTCACCGCGGTGCGAACGGAGCGCACCGCGCCCGGCACGTCGTCTGCAAACGCTGGCCTCCGCGTTGACCCGGGAAGACGCCCCCCGGCGTGACCCGGAGTCGAGAGGAGCGAACCATGTCTGTGCTGTTGTGGATCCTGTTTGGGCTCATCGTCGGCGTCATCGCCAAGCTGCTGACCCCGGGGCGCGACCCGGCTGGCTTCGTGGTGACAGCGCTGCTCGGCATGGCCGGAGCCCTGCTCGGCGGCTTCATCGGACGGGCCCTGGGGATCTACCCCTCGTACCAGTCGAGCGGGGGCTTCTTCACGTCGATCCTGGGCGCCGTCATCCTCCTCGCGATCTACAACGCGACGCTCGGCCGGAAAGCGAGGTCCTGATCGCGCTGCCGAGGCGCCGCGGGCCGCGCGAGCAGCGCCGCGGCGGGCACGACGCGCGCCGGCCCGGCGCGCCGGTCCAGGCGGAAGTCGAGCGCGACGTCCGGGGGCAGCGGCCGGATGGCGCCCGCGCCGTAGCAGCGGCGGGTCACGAGATCGCCCGGCGCCGCGCCCTGCCCGCCGAGCTGGTGGCTCCACCACCGCGAGTAGACGGTCGGCCGCGCGGGATCGACCGAGAGCAGATCGGCGCGATCGAGCTGCACCTCGCTGTGATCGCCGCGGTCGGCGACCCCATGCTCGACGGCGAGCCGCCCGTCCTCGCCCACGCTGTAGACGATCCTGAACCCCTCGACGTCGCCCTTGCCGTAAGCGACGCGCTGGATCCCCGGACCGAAGAACAGCCCGTGCGTGTAGACGAGGTCCACGGCGAGCGCTGGCAGCACGGTCCAGGTGAGCCAGTTGTTGCCCCAGGGCCGCTCCTCCGAGAAGAAGGCGTAATACCCGACGGAGATCTCGCCGCGCTCGCCCGGCGCGCTGCGGTAATACAGGACGTCGCCGAGCTCACCCGCGCTCGCCACGGTCGAGCCGACGCAGATCGACTGCCCCTCGATGGCCGCGCCGAGCCAGCTCGGCTCCTCCGGCTCGCCGGGGGCGGGGCGAGGCAGCGCGCTCCCGCTCGTGGAGCTCGCGAGGAGGGGTACGGTCAGCGCGGCGATGGCGAAGGAACGGCTCAGGAGATTCCGGACGAACATCAGGGCCGGCTAGGCTAGCGAGCCCGGCGTTGCCTGTGCCACCGCAAAGGGCCGTTCGCGTTCGACGCATCACCGGCGCGGTGCCGAATGGACCTCTGCCCTCGGCCGCGCGGTTTCCGCGCTGTCGCCGCGCGGGCGCTGAGCGCTGGAGGAGCCGGCGCTCGTCGCGCCGATCGCCCTGCCCGCGATCGCCCCGGCGGCGAACGTGACGGCCGCGATCACGAGCCAGGACAGAAGCCGAAGGCGCCGCGGCGGGCGCGCGTCCCTCCAGTGCGGCGTGGCGGCGTCCCTGGCCTCGCTGAGGTCGCCCTGCGCGCGCCTGTCCTCGGGCGGGCTCACGCCCCCCTCCAGCCCGCGCAGCCGCGGCGTCGCCTCGTCGCGCTCGTCCCCGGGGCGCCGCTCGGCCGTCCGCCGCGACGCCTCTCCAGGGCGGCTCGCGGGCGCTGCGCTCGAGCCCTCTCCGGAGCGGCTCGCGGCCCCTGCCCGCGATTCCTCCCCGGAGCGGCTCGCGGCCCCTGCCCGCGATTCCTCCCCGGAGCGGCTCGCGGCCCCTGCCCGCGTGCCAGGTCGACCGCGGGGCCCGGCAGATCGCCGGCAGCCCCGCACGAGCATCGATCGGTGCCGATCGCGCCCGCTCGTGACCTCGCGCACGAGCGCCGCGAGCTCCTGGCCCGCGAGGAGGCCGCGCTCGCTCGAGCTCGGCTCGTCGCGCCCGCTCGGCGCGCTGCGCAGCGACGCGAGCACCTCGGCGAGCGCCTCTTCCATGTCCGCGGCGGTCTCGAAGCGCCCCTCGGGATCGCGCGCGAGCGCGCGCCGCACGGCCTCCTCGAGCAGCGCAGGGCACGCCGGGCGGAGCGGCGCGATCGCCGGCACCTCGCCGGAGAGCACCGCGCTCATCGTCGCGCCGTCGTCCTTCCGGTGGAACAGGCGCCGACCCGTCAGCAGCTCGAACAGGATCACCCCGACCGCGAAGAGATCCGCCCGCGCGTCGACCCGCTGCCCGCGAAGCTGCTCGGGCGCCACGTAGCCGAGCTTGCCCTTCACCGTGCCGGCGCCGCTCGAGGGCACCGCCCCCCCTGCCGACCACGCCGGGCCGAGGGGGCCGGCGTCCTCGATCCCGCTCGTCGCCGTCATCTTCGCGACGCCGAAGTCGATGAGCTTGATCTCGCCCTCCAGCGAGAGGAGCACGTTCTGCGGGCTCACGTCGCGGTGCACGAGGCCGACGAGGCTCCCCACGTCGTCGCGGAGCCCGTGCGCGTGCTCGAGCGCCCGCAGCACGCCCAGGCCGATCTCGATCGCCGCCTCGATCGGAAACGGCCGCCCCTCGGCGAAGTGCGCGCGCGCGGCCGCGGCGAGATCGCAGCCCGGGACGTACTCGACCACGAGGTGATGGCGCCCTTCGTGAAACACGAAGTCGTGGAACCGGATCACGTTCGGATGCTGGAGCCGGGCGCTGATCCAGGCTTCCCGGAGGAACATCCGCACGATCGATGGATCGCGCCGCGCCTCGGGGCGAAGGCGCTTCACGACGACGGGGTGGGCGATACCTGCCGGCCCGCGCCGGCACGCGAGGAACAGCTCCGCCATGCCGCCTGCCGACAGGCGCGCGAGGAGCGCGTAGCCGCCGTCGCCCATGGGCAGGTCCGTCTCCCTGGACCTCCACGGATGCTCCGCCGCGCTCACCTCGTCTCGCCCCGGCGCGCCGAGGGCGCGGAGCGAGGACGGCCGCCGCGCCATCCATTGCCGGAGTCGCCCCACCCCGGCCAGCCCCCGGACCTGCCCGCGCCGCCACATCGGCCCTCCGCTATTCACGCTGCATGCCACGAGGAGGGCCGCGGCACCGTCACCTCCGAGCCACAGGCGTCGTGCTCCTCCTGCGTGAATCCCGCCGGATGAGAGCGCATGTCGGCAACCACAGAGACCCGTGGCGACCGGCATCTCCGGCGAAAAATGCGGAATCTGGATCGCCCCTCGTTCCGCGCGCGCGCACGGGAGGGCGCGCTCGCCGGGCCCGCCCGCGGCGGACATCGGTCGCGCCGCGGGGCCGGCGAGGCGGGCGCCGCGCGCGGGTCACGCCACCGCGGCCGGCGAGGCGCGCACGCGGCGCGCGAGCAGCGCGCGCAGCTCGCCGAAGGAGACGGCGCGCAGGGCGACGAGGAGGACGACGTACACGGCGACGCCCACCGCCATCGACGCCCACATCCCGGCGAGGACGCGCGCGGCGTAGGCCGCGCTGGCCATCACCGCCGTCGCGGCGAGGATCGCGGCGATCCGGCCGAGCTCGACGAACTGGGCCCAGCGCGCGGTCATGCCCCACGACGCGATCAGCGACCCGGCGCTGACGGCCAGCGTCGCGCACGCGGCGCCCAGGGCGCGGTAGCGCGGCAGGAGGAGCAGGTTCAGCGCGATCTTGGCGATGAGCGTCACCGCGAGCATCTGCACCATCGCGACCTCGCGCTTCGCGGCGAGCAGCGGCAGCGTCACGACCTGGAACGCGAAGGTCACGGGGACGCCGCAGGCGAGGATCCGGAGGACGTCCGCCGACGGGGCGTAGTCGCCCGTCGTTCCGTAGACGAGCCGGATGATGTCCGGCGCGAGCAGCGCGACGCCCGCGGCGACCGGCAGCCCGAAGAGCGCGGCGACGAGCATGCAGCCGCTGTAGAGGCGCCCGAACGCGTCGCCATCCTGGGTGTAGAGGCGCATGCCCGCGGCGAAGGCGGCGCCGAGCAGGACGTCGGGGAGCATGCGGAAGTTCTCGCTGAGCACCCAGGCGGCGCTGTAGACGCCCACGGCCTGCTCGTCGCAGAGGGCGCGGAGCATGACGCGGTCGGCCTGGAGGAGCGCGCTCGCGAGCGCGCCGAGCGCGCCGATCGGCAGGCTGCGCTTCGCGATCTGCCAGAGCTCGGCGGGGGGCGTCGCGAACTCCGGCCGGTAGAGCCGCGAGCGGAGGTAGTGCGCGGTGATCCCGAGCTCCAGCACGTTGCCGAGCAGGAACGCCGCGGCCGCCGCGACAACGCCGAAGCCGAGCGCGAGCAGGGCCGCCGAGAGCGCGATGACGAACAGCCTGGCGCCGAGCTCCGCGTAGAGGATGTACTGGAAGCGCTCGTGGGCCTCGAACGAGAGCCACATGGTCGAGTAGAGCAGCGTCGCGAGCTGGGACGCCGCGGCGAGCACGACGAGCTGCGCGCCGACGCCCGAGCGGGTCGCGAGCACGACGGCCACGGTCGCGCCGAGCACCAGCGTGCCGGTGACGCCGCGGATGGCGAGCGCCGCGCCGAGGTGACGTGGTCCGAGCTCTGGCCGCACGGCGACCTCGCGGGCCAGGTATCCCCTCACGCCCACGCCGGCGGCGATCGTGACGATGCTCGCGATCGCGAGCGAGGCCTGGAACTCGCCCCAGGCGGCGACCCCCACCCTCCGCGCGAGGTAGCCGACGAACACGACGCCGAGGACGGCCATGATCGCCTGCTTGAGGAGCATCAGCGCCGCGTTGAGCGCGATGCGCCGGCCATCCTGCATGAGCACCTCCGAGTGTCCCAATGTTGTGGGGCACCGCTGTCCACGCAGCGGGAGGTACCCGGATTCAGGCGTCGTGCGCCCCCAGAGGATGTCCGTCTCGCGCAGCGCGCGAGCGCCGGTCGTCCGCTCCTGAGCTCAGCTCAGGGAGACGCCCCGGAGGCGTCGGAGCACGAGACGCTCCTCGGCCTCGCGGCATCCAACGGCAGGAGGACCGCCAGCGCAAGGGGGGGCCGGTGATCCTCGGAGCGGGACACGGGATTCGAACCCGCGACCCTCAGCTTGGGAAGCTGATGCTCTACCAACTGAGCTAGTCCCGCGTGAGGTGGAGGAAGCTTCTATCGAATCTCGAGCCGCAGAGCAAGCCCCTTCCTCTGCTTTTTCGATCCGGTGCGCGCGCAAGGCGGGCGCGTCGAGCAGGCCGGCGCGCGGCGCGCGCCGCCCTCACCGGCGCGCGCGCAAGGCGGGCGCGTCGAGCAGCTCGCCGGGCAGCGGCGCGCGCCGGCGGATCATGCTGTCGCACTCGCTGGTCGCCTCCGTGATCGCCCTGGTGATCTCGGCCGTCCCCGCGTCGGGCGGGATCCACGGCAGGTTCTGCAGCGTGGGCCTGTCGGGCGGCAGCCAGCGCAGGCTCCTCGTCACGAGCACGACCGGGTGGTTCGTGCCCACGAGCTCGGCCGCGAGGCGCGCGCCGCCGAGCGGGGCCGGCGGTAGATCCAGGCAGACCAGGCACGCGTCGAACCGCTCGGTCGCCGACGCGAGCAGGGCGTCGTCGATCGACGATGCGTCCACGATCTCGACGTTCTCCAGCGCGGCCTCGATCGCGCGGGCCAGCGGATCGCAGGTCGCCGCGCGCGCGTCGTGCGCGAGCAGGATCTTGAAGCTGCGCACCGAGCGCGGTCCAGGCCGCCGCGTCTCGACGACCTGCAACCTCCCGGACGCCAGCGTCGCGCGCTCACGAGCGGCACGTCGAGCGGTCATGGACTCCCCTTCCTCGGTCACAGCAAGGCGACCGTACTCCAGGCTAACACCCCTTGAGCTCAAACTGACCAACCTTTATATGGGGACGCGTCTCTTTCGGGACATGGCTCCGGGACAGGGTTCCCGAGAAAGCTCCCGGGCGCTGCCCGAGCACGCTTCCCGGGCACGCCGCGTCGCGGCATGCCGACATGGTTTTACGGAAACATCTACGAAGGACGGTTACGCATGAGTCGGTTCCTCATCTCCACTCCTTGCGAGTGCCAGGCAAGCCTCTCAGCCACCCTGGACGAGCACCGGCACGTCACCGCCGGGTGGGCCACCCGGGCCCCCCGCGGTCGGTCGGCCTCCGGTGAGGCCGATCGGGAGCTCGCGCCGGCGCACAGCATCAACGCCCACCTCGACCGGTTCGACGTGGCGTGGCTGTGCCCTTACTGCGGGCGCAACACGCTGCGGACCTTCTATGCCGGCGCGATGAGGCGGCTCCCCGACGTGCCGGCCGGTCAGCCCGGCACGACCCCCTCGCTGTGAAGCGCCCGCTGAACCTCGATCTCCTCGCGACGCACGTCAAGCAGGCCCGCCCGCCGCGCGCGTGAGCCCCGGCGGGCGCCGCGCGATCGTCACGCGATCGCCGCGCGCCTGGCCCCCGGCCGCGCGCGCGGCGATCGCGCACCGCGGCGAGCCGACCCGCCGCCCCCTCCCCCTCCTCTCGTCGACGCTCGATCGGCTCGGCGCGACGCCGTCGCGCCGCATCGTCCACGCACGCACAGGCGTCCAGGCGCGACCGATTCACGGCCTCTCAACCCACGGCGCCTCTGACCGATTCCCACGCTCCCGACGATCACACACGCGCGCTCCGGAGCCCGCGGCGCGCTCTCCCGGTCAGCTCCCTTTTCCCGGCTGCGAGGTGCCCATCGTCCCGAAGACCCAGTCCCAGAGCGGCGACGACACGCCCCACCGCGCGTGCTCCCCGGTGTGGTGATGGACCATGTGATGGCGCTTGATCCACTTCCCCCAGCGAGAGCTCATGCGGAAGTGGTGAATGGCATAGTGCGTGCCGTCGTACACGAGGTAGCCGAGGCCGAAGCCGGCGAACAGCGGATCCGCTGGAACAGGGCCAAAGACGACGCGGAACAGCGTGTAGAACACGACGCCGAGCGGGATGCTGGCGCCGAGCGGCATGACCAGCCGGTCGGCGTCCTGCGGGAAATCATGGTGCACCCCGTGGAGGACGAAGTGCATCCGGCGCTGCCACAGGCGCGGCCCGACGTAGTGAAACACGTATCGATGCAGGACGTACTCGGCGAACGTCCACAGGAACAGGCCGACCAGCACGAGCCCGATCCCCTCCAGCAGGCCGACGCCGTTGCGCGCGCCGCGGACGACCAGATACCCGTAGACCGGGAGCCAGAAGACGAACGGCGTGATCGGATGAATCCGTGAAAACCGCTCGATGAGCGGCGTCTCGAACATCTGGCATGTCGCTGGACGCGCGGTGCGCTCGGTGGTCGTCACGGTCATCGTGCCCCCCTGCTACCTCATTTATCCATTGTCGGCCAGAGGTAGGCCGGCCCCCAGCGACCCGCTGGATGCCGGCAAATGGCCGAGATCCCGTCGCGGTCAGCGCCTCGTCAGCGCTGCGTCGACGGCGCGGGGGCGCCACCCGACCGTCGCGGGCGCGGCGCGCGCACGTCGCTCGGCGCGGCGCGCGTCCGGCGCGAGGGTCGCCGGACGGCGCGGCGCGGCGCGCGCGTCAGCCCGCGAAGGAGGCCTCGTAGAGCTGGCGGAGATCCTCGCGCGAGCACGGGCGCGGGTTGCACGAGTGGCATGCGTCCTGAGCGGCGAGGTCGGCCAGCGCGTCGAGCTTGTCGCGCGGGACGCCGGCCTTCTCGAGGCCGGCCGCCAGCCCGATGCGGGTGCGCAGGGCGCGGATGGCGTCCGCGCAGGCGGCCGCGTCCTCGGGGCCGCCGAGGAGGGCCGCGACGCGGGCGAGGCGCGGCCCCGCGGCGGCGACGTTGAACTCGACGACCGGCGGCAGGCAGAGGGCGTTCGCGAGGCCGTGGTGCAGCCCGCACTCGCTCGAGAGCGGGTGGGCGAGCGAGTGGCACGCGCCGAGCCCCTTCTGGAACGCGACGGCGCCCATCATCGCCGCCTTCATCATGCCGCCGCGCGCGTCGAGGTCATTGCCGTGCGTGACCGCGCGCTCGAGGTGCGCGGCGGCGAGGCGGATCCCCTCGAGCGCGATGCCGTCGGCCATCGGGTGATCGCCCTTCGAGACGTACGCCTCGACGCAGTGGGTGAGCGCGTCGAAGCCCGTCGCCGCCGTGAGGAACGCCGGCATCGACCGCGTCAGCTCCGGGTCGAGCAGCGCGGCGTTCGCGAGCAGGTACGGCGAGAAGATCACCGTCTTGCGGTGGTTCACGTCGAGCGTCACGACGCCCGAGCGGCCGACCTCGCTGCCGGTCCCCGCGGTGGTCGGGATGGCCAGCATCGGCGGCACGTCGGGCGTGATGAAGCGATCGCCGCCCGTGGCGTCGTCGTAGTCGACGAGCGGCCGGCCGTGGTTCACGCCGAGCCGGACGAGCTTGCCGACGTCGAGCGGCGAGCCGCCGCCGAGCGCGACGACGAGATCGGCGCGCGCCTCGCGGAACGCCGCGACGCCGTCGTGCACGTTCTTCTCGATGGGATTGCCGAGCACGTCGTCGAAGACGGCGACCTCGACGCCCTCCTTCCGCAGCGACGCGGCGACGGGCTCGAGCAGCCCCGAGCGGACGACGCCCTTGTCCGTGACGATCAGCGCCCGCGACGCCCCGAGCCGGCGCGCCTCGGCGCCCGTCTGCCCGACGACGCCGACGCCGAAGAGGATGCGTGTAGGAAAGCTCCAAACCGTGAACTGGCTCATGGTCACACCGCCTCGAAGTAGCGCTTCAGCTCCCAATCCGTGACCGCGCGATCGTACTGCCGCACTTCCCAGTCGCGCGTCCTGACATAGTGCTCGACGAACGTCTCGCCGAGGATCTCCCGGGCCTTCTGGCTGCCCGCGAGCATCCGCGTCGCCTCGGCGAGCGTGCGCGGCAGCGACAGGCGCGAGGACTCGGCGGACGACGCGTCCCCCGAGGCCTGCGGCGGCGGCTCGACGCCGTGCTCGATGCCGTGGAGCCCCGCGCCGAGGCACGCGGCCATGGCGACGTACGGGTTGATGTCCGCGGCCGTCTGGCGGTACTCGACGCGCGCGCCGGGCGTGCCGAGGCCGATGAGGCGGATCGCCGCCGTGCGGTTCTCGACGCCCCAGCTCGCCGTGAGCGGCGCCCAGACGCCGGGCACGTACCGCTTGTAGGCGTTGATCGTGGGCGAGTAGAGCGCCGTCAGCTCGGGCATGAGCGCGATCTGCCCGCCGACGTAGTGGCGCAGCGCGGCCGGGAGCCTGTCGGGCGCCGACGCGTCCTCGAAGACGTTGCGGCCGTCCTTCCACAGGCTCTGGTGCAGGTGGCCGCTCGAGCCGGGGAGCTCGGCGTTCCACTTCGCCATGAACGTCACCGAGAGGCCGTGCTCGTGGGCGATCTGCTTCATCGCGACCTTGAAGAGCGCGGCCTTGTCCGCGGCGCGGAGCACGTCGTCGTAGCGGATCGCCGCCTCGTACACGCCCGGGCCGGTCTCGGTGTGCAGGCCCTCGATCTCGATGTCGAAGGCGCGCATCTGGTCGAGGATGGCCGCCATGAGCTTCTGGTTCTGGCCCTCGCGGACCCACGAGTAGCCGAACATGCCGGGGCTGAGCGGCGTCAGGCCGGCGAAGCGCTTCTCGTGCAGCGAGCGGGGCGTCTCCTCGAAGAGGAAGAACTCGAACTCGCACGAGAACTTCGCCGAGTAGCCCATGCGCTCGCCCTTCGCGATCACGCTCCGGAGCAGCGAACGCGGGCACGCCGGGTGCGGGCCGCCGCGCTCGTCGCGGAAGTCGGCGAGCATCGCCACCGTGTTCGGCTCCCACGGCAGGTCGCGCAGCGTGCTCGGGTCGAGGACCGCGTGCGCGTCCGGGTAGCCCGTGTGCCAGCCGGTGACCTTGGCGTTGTCGTAGAGGACGTCCGCGATGTCCCAGCCGAAGATGACGTCGCAGAAGCCGAAGCCGCTCCCGAGCGCGCTCTTCAGCTTCTCGAGGGAGACGTACTTGCCGCGGAGGATCCCGTCGATGTCAAAGCCGCCGATCTTGGCGCGGGTGATGCCCCGCGCTTCCAGATCGGAGAGGAGCTTCTCGGAGGTCGAGGCGGTCATGGGCCGCGACGATAGCAGGGGTACCGGGCGGGATGGCAAGCCGCGCGCGGCGCCTCGCGTCGGCTTGTGTCGGCGTGCGTCGGCTTGCGTCTACTTCACCCGGACGCTCTGGATCGGGTAGCGCTCCGCGAGCGGCACGAGCACGCGCTCGACGATCTCGCGGACCCGGACGTAGCGCCGGTGGTTCGTGACGGCCGGGTTTCGCTTCGAGTCGACGACGCCGATGCGGATGTCCAGCGAGCGCGCGTCCTCGACGCCGCCCGTCACGAACGCATCCGGGTGCACCTTGTCGAGCTCGGCGTTGAGCTCCGCCGTCTCGGGGACGGCGCCGGCGAAGGTGACCTCGAGCGCCTCGCCCAGTCCGTTCAGCACGGCGTTCAGGTTCTCCACCGGGAACGGCTGGCGCGCGAGCCACGCGACGACGGCGCGCCGCGCGCCGCGCAGCGCCACGCTGACGACGAGCGCGATCGCCAGCGGCGCGAGCACGAGGCCGCCGAGCGCGCGCGCGACCGAGGGGCCGGCGTCGCGGCCGAGCGCGCCGAGGAACGCGAGCAGGAAGACGCCCGAGGCGAGCGACACGAGCGGGGGATCGGTGAGCACGCCCCACCGGGAGGTCGACGCGTTCATCAGCCGCGTGAAGCGGGCCGACACGCTCTGGTCGGCGCGCTGCTCCGCGAGCGCGCCGCCGGGGGTCACGTCAGGCATCTCCGGGATCTCCGAGCATGCGCCAGAAGAACAGGCCGACGCCGACGAGGAGCAGCACGCCGGCGACCCAGAACGCGCGCACCGGGCCGAAGCTCAGCGCCTCGCCCGATCGCTTGATGATGAGGTCGGCCACCGTGAGCACGCACGCGAACACGATGCAGGCCGCGGGCAGGGCGAGCTGCTGGAGGAGGCTCGGCCCGGCGAGCGGCTTCGGATCCGGGGGGCGCGGCCGCAGGTCCGCCGGCGGGCGCGCCGACGGCCGGTAGCGGGTCGACGGCATGTCCGACAGCGGGCGCACCGCGGGCGCCATCGAGGTCGCGCGCGGCGCCACGCTGAGCGCCACCTCCAGCGGCGGCGCGCTCTCCATCATGCCCATGCCGCCGGCGCGCGCGCGCGTGCTCGGCGGGGCGCTCTCCATCCCGACGACGCGGGGGAGCACGCCGACGGGCGTCGACTCCGCGAAGCCCGCGCGATCGTCGCGCACCACCCGGCCTCGCGCGCTCCCGGGCACGCCCTCGGAGGCGAGCGCGCCCACGCCGCGACCCATCGCGCCCATCGCGCCCATCGCGCTCGCGGGCGGCCCCTCGGGCAGATCCATCTCGAGGCCGGCCGAGTCCGGGGGCGGCGCCGGGCGCACGCTGCTCGCCGGGCCGTCGCGGCGGCCGCCCTTCGGCGGGCGCATCGAGGCGGGGGCCATGTCGAGGTCGATCTCCAGCGACCCGCCGTCCGCGGGCGCGTCGAGCCAGACGTGCGCGGCGCGTTTGACCTGCGGGGCGGCGCGCATCGACGACGACGGCGGCGGCACGGAGTACCCGTCGTCCGCGGAGGCCCGCCCGAACGTCGGCGCGACCCCCATCGCCGCCTCCAGCTCCGACCAGAACGTCTCGATGTCCCGCGTGCGGTCGCGCGGGCTCACGGCGAGCGCGCGCTCGAACACCGCGTCGACCTCCGGCGGGATGTTGGCGCCCTCGGTCCGGGGGGTGGGACGGCGCTTCACGTCGAGCGCCGTGCCCATCATCGCCTGCGCCTCGCCCTCGATCACCTGCCGCCCGACCAGCGCCTCGACCATGGTGAGCGCAAGACCCCAGACGTCGGTCCATGTTCCCGCCTGCCCGAACCGCTTCGGCGCCCACTGCTCCGGGGCGCCGTACGCCGGGGAGAACGCGTTCAGCGGGTCGCCGTTCGTCACCCGGCCGACGGCCTGCTCGGCGAGCGTCTTCGCCTGGGCGATGCCGTAGTCGAGGATCTTGAGGCGCTCGGTGCCCTCCTGCGTCGTGATGAAGATGTTCTCGGGCTTGAGGTCGCGGTGGATGATCGACACCGTGCCGTTCGGGCTCGGGAACCGGTGCGCGCGCGCGATCGCCTGGGCGATGGGGCGCATCATCTTCATCAGCCGGTGGAGCGGGATCGGCGGCTCCCGGTTGAGCCTGCGCCGATCGATGACCTTGTCGAGCGACTCGCCCTCCAGCCACTCGAGGGCGAGGAAGGGGACGAACTCCCCACGCTTCAGGTGCAGCACGTCCACGTGGAGGGGGCGGACGACCTCCGGGATGGAGGCGGAGAGCCGGAAGAGGAGCTGGGCCTCCTCGCGGAATTTCTCCAGGAAGAGCTGGCGCTCGCGCGGGGTCTTCGCCTCGGAGACCTTGAGGCATTTCAAGGCGACCGGCGCGCGGAAACCGGCATGGATGGCGCGGTACACCACGCCGAATCCCCCCTCTGCGACCACCTGCTCGACGTGGAAATTACCCGCCTGCGTGGTCCCGACGATGCCGAAGACGTCGTCCGCCATGCTCCCTGAGCCATAGCGCACGGCGCCGCTGGACCGAAGGGCGAAACCGAAATTCCCTGTTCGATTGTGCCACCGTCGCATCGCGCGGGATGCGCCGAGGTGGCCAGATGAGCGCGGAGGACGGAGGGAGGAGAAGCGAGCGAGGCGGGCGGCTGGACGTGATGCGGGCGGGTTCGCCGGCGGGACCTGGCGGCCCGGCGGCGGGGGCGCGCCGGTTCAGCTCCCGAGGTGCGAGGAGGCGTCGCGGCGGGACTTGTCTTCCTCCTGGAGGATCGAGAACACCAGCCCGGCGCCGATGATCGGGAGGAGCCAGACGAGCTGCGCCTGGTAGACCTTCTGCTTGGGCTCGTAGACGCGGCTCCGAAAGACGCGCACGGTCACGTAGATCTGAAAAGCAAGGAGCGCCGCGAGCGCGGTGCCGATGAGGATATCGAAGAGCGTCATGGCTGGGTGCGCACCAGCCTAGCCACGGCGGGCTCCCCCGCAAGCGGCCGGAGGTTGCCACGGTACGTTCGTCCGGGTCGCGCCGGACGGGCGCGGGCGCGATCGGTGGGGTCGAGAGGCGTCTCGGCATCCCGATCGCCGCTCGGCAGTCCCTCGCCACCTGCCAGCTCGCGCCGAGCGCCTCGCGGCGGGATGACAAAGAAAGCCATCTTACATAAACCGCCGCCGGGCGGCCCCTCGCCGCATTCCAACTCGCGCCGGACGCCTCTCGGTGGCCCCATGACGTAAGACGGCTTACGTCGAGACGCCGTCCGGTGGGCCCTCGCCGCATCCAGACGCGCGCCAGGCGCCTCCCAGCAGCATGCTGGAGCAAGATGGCTTACATGAATTGCCTCCGGGTCGCCTTTCGCGGCATCCCAACTCGCGCTGACCCCCTCTCGGCAGGCCTTTCGAGTAAGATAACTTACATTGATACGCCGAGCGGCGGCCTCTCGCCGCACTCCAACTCGCGCCGGGCGCGGCCACGGCTCGTTCTCCTTCTTCTCCCGAGGCCGGGCTGCGTGCGCGCGGGGATGCGCCGCTCGGTCTGCTGGGCTGAGCCCGCTGCCAGACTCCAACACTTCCCGGCGTCCGCCAGCGACTCTTGCCGATTCCTGAATGGCCGCCTCGCTCCAGACGGACAATCTGGTGCCTGGTACCGCGGGTCAGAAATCCTGCCAGGGATCTACCTCGTGAGAGGAGAGAGAGAGAGAGATTTTAACGCAAAGACGCAAAGGCGCAAAGACGCAAATCTGTTCTTTTTTTGCGCCCTTGCACCCTTGAGTTGAAATCGCTCTCCGGATCCCAGGCTGGACTCCTGGTGGGCGGAACCAGGGTCAGGTTCGGACGCGACCTTGAGGCGCTCTCGTTCGGGAAGCGACAGAGCGGCGGCGAGGATGTCCTGAGTGGGATCGGCCATTGAGGTGTCCAGCTTACCTGGGATTGCACTGCAGATCGACCCGTCGAGCTACGCCGGGCCAGCTCAGCACGGCAGCATGCATTACGCCCTAGCTCGCCATTCGTGCCGGAAGATTGGCCAGACGTCCCCTTCCGCCCGCCTTCGTCCGTCCACCCCTGGCCCCGCCCGGCGGGCTACGGACCCTCGGCTCCACCGTCCGCTCCGTCCAGCGGCCTCCGGAGCATGGACGTTCTACCCCCGATGCCGCATCCTACGTGAATGCAAGCGCTCAAGATCCAGGTGCTCGTGGACGACGCCATCGTGCGCGCCCTGCCCGCCCTCTCGCCGCTTCGTGGGCAACGCGTCGAGCTCATCGCGCTCGGCGAGGCGCAGCCGCCGGCCCGCATCGCGCCGGTCGCAGGCGGCTTGCGCGGGCAGATCGAGGTCAAGGACGACTTCGATGCACCTCTCCCTGACGACATCCGGCGCGCGTTCGAGGGAGACGAAGCTTGAAGTGGCTGCTCGACACGCACGTCGTGATCTGGTTTGCCGCCGATCCTGGACGCTTGCGACGGGACACCTGGCTCGTCACGTCGGATGACCTGCTGCGTGCCTGTCAGATATCGATCCAACGGGCATGTCCATGAAGGTTCACAAGCTCGACGTGAACGTCGCTGAAGACCGCCATATCGCATTCACGCTTCCAGAGGACTTCCCCCCAGAGGACGGCCGAGGTGATCGTCCTCTCGTGCCGCCCACGAAGCGCATGCTGGCGTGGGTGCTCGGGTCGCTCGGCCGCGCCAGCCCGCCGCCGCCCGAGGTTGACCCGATCGCCGAGCTCCACCGGGCGCGAAATCCCGGCTGAGCTCCGGAACCCTCGTACTACAGTTCGCCCGTGCCTCGCTCTCGACCCGGCCTCCGCGCCCGGCGCACCTCGACGCCGGCCCCCCCTGGCCTCCGGCGCGGCCGCGCC
Organism: Sorangium sp. So ce119; assembly: GCF_051524405.1. Lineage (NCBI taxonomy): Bacteria > Pseudomonadati > Myxococcota > Polyangiales > Polyangiaceae > Sorangium > Sorangium sp. So ce119. The sequence goes on from NZ_CP150310.1 coordinate 4,469,030, forward strand.
CTGCTCGCGGGCGCCTCGCTCGCCGGCGCCGCAGCGTGGATCGCCGCGGCGTGCTCCACGCCGTCGTCCGGGGTCGACGGCGGCGATCTGCTCGGCGTCTTCGAGCGGGACGCAGGCGCCGGCGCCGCCGCGGCCGACGCCGGACAGCCCCGGACGGCCGCGGCCCAGAAGGACGCAGGCGCCCGCGCGGCCGGCTCGGCCGCCGCCGCCGCGAAGCCGCCGAAGCCGCCCGAGGCGAGGCCGCCCAGCGAGGGGAGGTGCGTCGCCGAGCAGGGAGAACCAAGGCGAGAGCTGCGCAAGACGCTGGGCAGACCGCCGTGCCGCGGCGCCCAGGTGCTCGAGGCGCGCGACGCCGAAGGGTCGCCCCGCTACGCCTGCGTGATCGCGCCGAGCGGCGTGGAGACGCGCGCGCCGCTGCCGCTCCTCGTCTTCTTCCACGCCGAGGGCGACAACCCGACCGCCGTCGACAAGGAGACGGGCCTCCGCAAGCTCGGCGCCACGTGGAACCTCACCGGCGACCCCGCCCACGCAGGCTTCATCGTGCTCTCGCCCCAGGGCCGCGCCTTCAAGAACCCGACCCAGGGCGAGCGCGAGCGTGGCTCGAAGACCTACACGCCGATCGCGCCGTTCGACGTCGACTTCACCGGCGACGCCAACGTCGACGTCGCGACCGTCGACGCCTTCATCGACCAGCTCCTCGAGAAGAAGCTCGTCGACCGGCGCCGCATCTACGCGCTCGGGGACTCGTACGGCGGCCACATGGCGGCGACCTACGCGATGATGCGCGCCGACCGCGTCGCGGCGTTCGCGACCTTCGGCAGCGACGCCCCGCCGGCCACGTGGGCGTGCCCGGGCCCTCCCCCGCCCGCGATGGCGATCTACCGCGCGTGCGACGACGTGTTCCCATGTGAGTCGGTCGAGCGGTGGCTGCGCGCGCGCGACACGCAGACCGCGCAGACCGCGTTCCTGCGCCTCGACGAGGCGAGCAGGGACGAGCCCCACTGCGCCCTGAGGAACCGCTGCTCCGCGAAGAAGGGCGCGATCAACCACGCGCGCTGGCCGAAGCCGCGCGAGGCCGACCTGCTCCGCTTCTTCGCAGGGCACACCCTCGCCGTCAGCGCAGACACCGCCACCCCGGCTGAGACCGCCGCCGGGCGCGCCCCCTGAAGCGATGAACGCACACCCGACGCGCGCCGAAGAACGCTGACGTCAGAAGCGCACGCTCACGCTGCTCAACACACGTCGGCGCCGGGCTTCTTCGCACGTCCACACCGCAAGCATCGCGTCGCAGCGTTGAGCGGAGCGGGCGTGTTGTCGTAGTGTTCCTCCCCGATGTCTGCTCAGGCCCAGGTCATCCTCACCCCGTTGCCAGTCGGCATGTCCATCCCCGCCGGCACGCTCCGCGCCGAGATGGATTCGCGCCGCGCGGCCGGTCGTCGCTTCGATATCCGCGAGGCCATCGGCCTCGTCGTGCCGCTCTGCACGCAGCTCCACGAGCTGCACGCGCAGGGGCGGACCCTGTTCGTGCACCCCTCGTCGCTCGCCTACCGCGCGGGCGGCGCGCTCCAGCTCGTCGAGGAGCTCGCGCACGCCGCGCCCGCCCTGCCCCGCGACCGCGCCTGCCTCGCGCCCGAGGAGCGCAAGGGCACCGAGGGCGACGCGCGCGCGAGCGTCTTCGCGATCGGCGCCATCCTCTACGAGCTGCTCACCAGCAGCAGCGTCGGCCCGGGGATGCGCCGGCCGGCGGACGTGATCCCCGACATCCCGCCCGCGCTGGAAACGGTGCTCGGCAAGTCGCTGGTCGCCGATCCGAAGCACCGCCCGGCGGACCTCGCCGCCCTCGCGCAGGCGCTCTACCAGATCGTCCCGAGCGCCTCGTCGATGCCGCCGAGCGCCGACACGTCGCACCTCGACGGCGACGGCGACTTCGAGGTCGACATCAACCTCTCGATGATGCCGCCGGGCGGGCACGGAGAGGAGGCGCGCGTCCCGTCGGCCCCGTCGCTGCCGAAGATCCAGGCGGTGTCCGGCGACGGGCCGTTCGCGGTCGCCATCCCGGTCGCGCAGCCGCAGCGCCTGCACGGCAACGACCCGACCCGCAAGCTCGCGGACCTCAAGGCGGCGCTCGAGTCCGATCCGCGGCCGCGCTACGTCGTCATCAAGGACGGCATGGACCACGGGCCGTTCTCGAGCGTGGAGCTGCTCCAGCAGATCGCGTCCGGATCCTTCACGGGCGAGCAGGTGCTGCGCGACACGTTCTCCGGGGAGGAGCGCGCGATCCAGGACTGGGAGGAGTTCGCGCCGTTCGCCGAGCAGGCGAAGCTGAACCGCGACATCGTCCAGGAGAAGCGCGCGCTCGACGCCGTGGTGTCGGCCGAGAAGCAGGGCACGCAGTACAAGGCGCTGCTCGGGATGGCGCTGATGGGCGTCATCCTCGCCGCGGGCGCGGGCTGGTGGTACCGCGAGCGCAGCCACAAGAAGGAGCGCGAGCTCGCGGTGCAGGGCGCGACCGACCGCGTCGCGATCGAGGTCGACGCCGGCCTCGGCAGCGCCAAGGCGGCGCGCGCCGGCGGGGGGGCGCGGCCGAGCGGCGGCGGCAGCTACCCGACGCTCGGCGGTGGCCTGAGCTGCGAGGCGGCGCAGGCGCGCTACGTCGAGGAGTACAAGCTCGGCAACAACGGCCCGCCCGATCTCACGGCCGGCGCCTACGGCAACGTGCTGAACCGCGGCAGCTACCTGAACGCGTGCGGCGTGCCCTCGAGCATGGAGGTGAACGTCTGCGCGGCCGTGCAGAACGGGCGCGCCGTGGGCGTCACCGTCACCACGAGCCCGTCGAACCCGGGCATCGCGTCCTGCATCGCCGGGCAGATCCGCGGGATCTCGTTCCCGTCCCACCCGCGCCTCGACGTGGCGCGGACGACGTTCAAGTAGCGAAGCCATGACGCGGACGCGCGCGCCCTCCCCGTCAGCGGGGCCATGGTAGCGCGCGCGCGCCCCCTCCCCGCGAACAGGGCTATGGTACGGGCGTGAGCGCCCCTTCCCCGGCGACCGTGGCCACGCGACCGATGATCCAGATCGAGCAGCTGACGAAGAGCTTCGGGGGCATGCCCGTCCTCCGGGGCGTCGACCTCGCCGTGCCCACGGGCTGCCTGTACGGGCTCATCGGGCCGGGCGCCTCGGGCAAGAGCGTGCTGCTCAAGATGATCACCGGGCTCCTGCGGCCGGAGCGCGGGCGCGTGCTCGTCGACGGGAAGGACGTGCACGCGCTCAGCGAGATCGAGCTCCAGGCGTTCCGGCTCAGGTTCGGGATGCTGTTCCAGAACAACGCGCTGTTCGACTACATGACGGTGGGAGAGAACATCGCGTTCCCGCTGCGGCGGCTCTACGACCTGAGCGAGGAGGAGATCGAGGAGCGCGTGGCCGAGCGGCTGCGCGTGGTGTCGCTGGCGGGCTTCGAGGACCGGACGCCGGCCGGCCTGTCCGGCGGCCAGAAGAAGCGCGTCGGCGTCGCCCGCGCCACGATCGCGCGCGGCGAGATCGTCCTCTACGACGAGCCCGCGGCCGGCCTCGACCCGGTGACGTCGCAGCGCATCTTCGACCTGCTCCGCGCCGAGCAGCGGGCGATGAACGCGACCGTGGTGATGGTTTCCAGCGACCTCGACCGGCTGCTCACGGTCACGGACCGGGTGGGGATGCTCTACCGCGGCCGGCTCATCTTCGACGGCACCACCGAGGAGGCGAAGGCGAGCGACGACCCGCGCGTCAGGCAGTTCGTCCACGGCCTCACGGAAGGTCCGCTCTAGAACACGCTCGCTCAGCCCGCCGCCGGCGCGACGGGGCCGTCGGGGGCGAAGTGGAACCACTGCGTCGGGTGGGCGCGGAGGAAGCGCTCCATCGCGCCCATCATCTCCGCGGCCGCCCTGTCCCGCTCCTCCTCGGTGGCGCGGCGGGAGAGCCAGATCGGGGGCGCCACCACGGCCTCGTACTCGAGGAAGCCCAGGCGGTGCGTGAACACCGGCAGGATGGGCGCGCCGCTCATCGCGGCGAGCGCGATCGGGCCCTCGGGCGCGCGCCAGCGGGCGCCGAGGAACGGGACCTCGCGGCTGCGCATCCCGGGCGGCACGCGATCGATCTGCATGGCGACGACGCCGCCGCGCCGCAGGTGGTTGAGCAGCGGCAGCGCGTCGAGCGGCCCGTCGCCGATGTGCGCCACCTGCACGCCGGCGCGCCGCCGCGCCGCGTCCTGGATGGCGCGCGCCTCGGCGTCGCGCTCCCGCTGCATCGCCAGCATGACGCCCTCGGGGTGCACGACGCCGAGGATCTGCCCGGCGATGTCCCAGCCGCCTGTGTGCGCCGTGACCATGAGGATCCCCCGGCCGGCCGCCGCGCACGCGTGGTAGTGCTCGACGCCCCGCGAACGCCGCTCCACCGCGTAGCCGCGGCCGCTCGTGAGCAGGAGCGCCTCGGTGATGCAGCTCCCGTAGGTGGCGAACACCGCGGCGGTGTCCAGCATGTCGGCCATGCGCGACCGCGGGCCGCGCAGGCGGCGGAGGTTCTGCTCGACGCGCCGGCGCAGCTCGGGGAGCGCGGCCGCGAAGAGCACGCCGAAGACCGGCGGGCTGTGGCGCACCCAGGGCTCCGGCCCGCGCGTGACGCCCGCGGTGAGGGCCCGGCGCCAGAACGCCGAGTCGGGTCGTAGACCGGAGAGGAGAGCTCCGCGCAGGCCAGGCATGAGGCAGCCTATCTAGCGCAAACATAACGGCCACGGGAGAGGCTTCGACCGGAGCGCCCGGACGCCTGGACGACGGAGCGACCGAGGAGCGCCCCGGCTCGCCGAACGAACGGCCGTTCCCGCTGCGAGCCTCGGATCGCCAGGCTGCATGACGAACTGGCCCTCTCGCGCTCGTCCAAGGCGCTCTCGCGAGGAGGCCAGTCCGGCACCGCAGGAACGAAATCGACGCTGCCAGGCGGCTCCTTACCGAGAAAACAGGTTCGTGGAGTTCAAACGGCTTTGATACAAGGCAATTTGGTAAGGGGGGCCGTCAACATGAATATCCTGCTCGTCGATGATCAACACGTCGTACGGGAAGCGCTGGCGCACGCGCTCGCGTCTCAGCCAGGGGTGGGCGAGGTCGTTCAGGCTGCGAGCGCGAGGGAGGCGCTCGGCGCGCCGGAGCTCCACCGCTGTCAGGTGGCAGTGGTCGAGCTCTGCCTCGCGGATCACAGCGGGATCGAGCTGATCCGGGAGCTCAAGGGGCTCGCGGAGCTGCGCCTCGTGGTGCTCTCGATGCACCGCGACGAGTTCCGCGTGGCCGAGGCGATGCGGGCCGGCGCGGATGGATACCTGTCGAAGCAGAGCCGGCTCGCCGACCTCGTGGAGGCGCTGCGCACCGTGGTCCGCGGGCGCACCGCCGTGTCGCCGGACGTGAGCGCGGCGATGGTGCGCGCGCTCCAGCGGCGCGACGCGGCCTCGCGCGGCGACATGGTGGCGTCGCTGAGCGACCGGGAGCGGCAGGTGCTCCGGCTGCTGGCGATGGGCCGCTCGGCCAAGGAGGTCGCCGCGCAGCTCTCGATCAGCGTGAAGACGGTCGAGACGCACCGGGCGCGCCTCTGCGCGAAGGTGGCGACGCACAGCGTGGCCGACCTGACCCGCCTCGCGGTGCGCTCGGGCCTCGTCGAGGCCTAGGCTCCGCCCGGGCGGCGGCCGGGGCGCTCGGGGCGCCCGGGGCGCTCGGAGCGCTCGCTCGCGCGGAATGCCGCGCTGCGGCTCACGCCGCGGCGGTGGCCGCCCGCGGGGCGGCGCGGAGCGCCGGCAAGGTCTTTCCGATCAGCGCCGAGCCGATCGCGAACCCGGAGAGCGTGAGTCGCATCCGGAGCACGTCCACCATGCCCTGGCGGTGGAGCAGGGTCAGCGTGCTCCGGACGTCCTTGCGGCGAACACGCAGCGTCTCGACGAGCGACTCGAGGGTCTCGGCGCGTCCTTCGCGCTGGGCAACGGCAAGCGCCTGCAGGAGAGTTGCGGCAACAATTTTCTTGTCCATGAGAGCACCCTAGAAAGGGTCCCTGTGGAGTGCCCAATTTCCGGCGACGATTTTTTGTGCAGAGATGCCGCTCGCCCGTTGGATGACGGGCCCCCCGTACTCTGCTCATCCTGCGCCTGATACCCACCTCGGGGATGCGCGTCGGGGCGGGAACTACGGAGTCGTGTAGCTCGCGTTGAGCTGATACGTGCTGGTCGTGTAGCCGTTCACCGAGATGAAGGCCTGCGTCTGGCCCGCGGGGACCGTCAGCGAGCAGGTCTCCGCCGCGCCGTCCTTGTACGGGCGGCAGTCGTACAAGGCCGCGGTCGGCGCCGCTCCGAACCTCAGGTAGAGGTCGGGATCGCCCGAGCCGGTCATCCCGAGCTCGAAGCGGGTGCCTGGAACCACAGCGAGGGGCCCGTGGGAGGCCCACGCGCCCGCCGCGAGGCTGCCGCTGAACGTGGTCGACGTCGCCCGGCCGCCGCCGCCGCTGCTGCCGCCGCCGCTCGACCGCGTGTAGGTCACAGCCACGTTGAACGTGGCGCTCGTGTAGCCCCGGACCTTCACGAACGCCTTGGTCTGTCCGGCCGGCACATCCAGCGTGCATGTCTCGGACGCGCCGCCGGTGTACGGGCGGCAGTTGTAGGCGCTCGTCGTCGGCGCCGCCCCGAACCTCACGTAGAGGTCGGGGTCGCCCGTGCCGGTCATGACGACACGGAGGCTCGTCCCCGGCGTGACGTCGAACCCGGCGCCCGACCCCACGTCCACGAACGCGGAGCTGGCGATGCTGCCGCTGAAGTTCTCGGTCGTCGGCGTGCCCCCCGTCCCGCCGCCGCCGCCGCCAGCACCGCCGCCGCCACCGGCACCGCCGCCGCCGCCAGCACCGCCGCCGCCACCGGCACCGCCGCCGCCACCGGCACCACCCCCGCCGCTGGGCGGGCCATAGAGCGCCTGGACGCCCTGGATGTCCTTCGCGGTGAGCACGAGGCTCCAGTCGTCGATGCCGTTGCACTGGGGATAGTGCATGACGGACGCCACGTCGTAGGTCGTCAGCGCGCGCCAGTTGTTGTCCTCGAAGCAGGCTCCCGACTCGGGGCGCGTGTGCTCGTGGCGGAAGCCGAGCGTGTGCCCGAGCTCGTGCCGCAGGACCGCCTCCAGCGAGGGATCCCCCGCTCCGAAGGCGCTGTCGTCGATGAGCACGTTGCGCTCCCGCCGGGAGGTGTCGGGGAAGAACGCCCGCGCGAGGTACTGCCCGAAGACGTTCACCGGATTCACGTCGAAGACCACGGCGCTGTTGGTGGCAGTGCACGCCGCGTCCTGGGCGCTCACGTGGATGAAGTCGACGTCGGCCACCGCCTCCCACGCGCCGGTGGCGGACGTCATCGCCGCCACCACGGCGCCATGTCGGGCGCCGAAGCTCGTGCTCACGCAGTAGGTGAGGCTCTTCTTCTGGCCCGATGCCCAGACCACGTCGCTGCCGCCGGCGCGCTGCACGATGAGGGCGCCGTCGCGCACGTGGGTCTCCCAGAACTCCCGGAGATGCTTGATGTCGACGACAGGCGTGTCGCCGTCGACGATGTAAACACCGGAGTCAGGCTCGCGGAACGTCGCCCGCTCGAACGCCTCGAAGCTTTCCTGGCTGCTTCCGACGGCCACCGCCGGATCGTCCTCCATGTCCGCCACGCAGGCGGCGAGGGCAGACACACCCGCGACCATCACCGCAAGCCGGACACCGGCCGAGCCGCAGACACGCGATCTCACAAGGCGCATTGAGAGCTCCTTCCGCTTGAAACGATGCTCTGTTCCCACGAGGAGACGTTCGGCCGGCCGGGAGGATATCTAACCTGATCCGACCGGCGCAGGACATCCAAATCGTCGCCAGTTCGTAAGAAAGCTGAGTCGATTCAAGCGCTCCGGCCCTCGGGCACGGTGAGACAAAATTCTCTCGGCCATTCAATTTTCCCGTGAGACGAGACACGCCACCTGCGCCGCGAGGCAGGCCGGCCGGCGATGGCGCTGGACGCGCCGCGAGCCGCTGTATGCTCGGGCGCCCATGCGCGCTGGTGAGATCGTCGGAGGCAGGTTCGAGATCGAGTGTCTCGCGGGCTCCGGCGGCATGGGGGATGTGTACCGCGCGCGCGATCGGCGGAGCGGCGAGACGGTCGCGGTGAAGATCCTGCGGGGCTCCGGCGAGCGGGGGTCGGACCGCTTCGCGCGCGAGGTCAGGACGCTGTCGGCGCTGCAGCACCCGGGGATCGTGCGGTACATCGCCGACGGGGTGACCGCCGCGCAGCAGATGTACCTCGCGATGGAGTGGCTCTCGGGCGAGACGCTCGCCCAGCGGCTGAGCCGGGCGGAGCTCACGCTCGCCGAGACCATGGCGCTCGGCGTGCGCGTCGCGGCCACGCTCGGCGCCGTCCACCGCGAGGGCGTCGTCCACCGCGACCTGAAGCCGAGCAACCTCTTCCTCCCGGGCGCCGCCGTGGAGGGCGTCACCCTGATCGATTTCGGGATCGCGCGCGCGGCCGGCGTCGACCAGCGGCTCACCGCGACGGGCGCCATGCTCGGCACCCCGGGCTACATGGCCCCCGAGCAGGCGCGCGGCGAGCCGGACATCGACGCGCGCGCGGACATCTTCTCGCTCGGCTGCGTGCTCTTCAAATGCCTCACCGGGCGCGCGGCGTTCCAGGGAAACGACCCGCTCTCGGTGGCGCTCAAGATCGTCCTCGAGGAGCCGCCGCGGCTCAGGGAGCTCCGCCCGGAGCTCCCGGCCGCGCTCGAGGCGCTGGTCGCGCAGATGCTCTCGAAGTCGCGCGACCGCCGCCCGGACGACGGCGACGCCGTCGCGTCCGAGCTCGCCGCGCTGGGCGAGCGCATGCTCGACTGGCCCACGACGTCGTCCGGCGCCCGGTCGCGCGAGATCACGAGCAGCGAGCGCAAGGTCGTGAGCCTGATCCTGGCGCGCGAGGCGACCGTCGAGGAGGCGCCGGCGCGCGCGGCGCAGGCGATGGACCACCGGACGCGGGCGCTGCGCGCGGTGGCGGAGCGCTACCGCGGGCAGCTCGAGATCCTCGCCGACCAGTCGCCCGTCATCGCGCTCTCCAGCGCGGAGGCGCCGACCGACCTCGCCGTGCGGGCGGCGCGCTGCGCGCTCTCCCTGCGCGCGGTGCTCGGAGGGGCGCCCGTGGCCCTCGTCTCCGGCCGCGCGGAGCTCGGGCCCCGCGCGCCCGTGGGCGAGCTGATCGACCGCGCGGTCGTCATGATCGCGGAGGACCGCGCGCCCGCGGGGGCGGGGCCGATCCGCGTCGACGAGGTGACCGCGGGGCTGCTCGGAGGCCGGTTCGACGTCGCGCCCGACGGCGCCTGGCAGCGCCTGCACGGGGAGCGGGACGATCACCTCGACGCCCCGCCGCTGCTGCTCGGCAGGCCGACGGCGTGCGTGGGCCGCGAGCGGGAGCTCGCGCTGCTCGAGACCGCGTTCCTCCAGTGCGTGGAGGAGTCGCTGTCCAGCGCGGCGGTCGTGATCGGGCCGGCCGGATCGGGCAAGTCGCGGCTGCGGTACGAGCTGCTCCAGCGGCTCCGCGCCCGCGGCGAGGGGGCGCAGATCTGGATCGGGCGCGGCGACCCGATGCGCGCCGGCTCCGCGCTCGGGCTGCTCGCGCAGGCGCTGCGCCGCGCGATCGGCCTGGTCGACGACGAGCCGCTCGAGGCGCGGCGGCAGAAGCTCAGGGCGCGCGTCGCGCAGCGCGGGGCCGAGGGCGGCGCGCGCGTGGCCGCCTTCCTCGGCGAGCTCGTCGGCGCGCGGTTCTCCGACGACGAGGACGTGCAGCTCCGCGCGGCGCGGCGCAACCCGGTGCTCATGAACGACCAGCTCCGCGCCGCCTGGGAGGATTTCCTCCGCGCGGAGTGCGCGCGCGCGCCCGTGATCCTGGTGCTCGAGGACCTGCAGTGGAGCGACCTGCCCACCGTGAGGCTCGTCGACGGGGCGCTGCGCAACCTGCGGGACCTGCCGTTCTTCGTGCTGGGGCTCGGCCGGCCGGAGATGCGCGAGACGCTGGGGGATCTCTGGATGACCCGCGGCGCGCTCGAGGTGCGCCTCGTGGGGCTGACGCGCCGGTCCAGCGAGCGGCTCGTGCGCCAGGCGCTCGGCCAGGGCGCGAGCGACGAGCTGGTGAAGGCGCTCGTGGACCGCGCGGACGGCAACCCGTTCTACCTGGAAGAGCAGCTCCGCGCCGTGGCCGGGGGCAAGGGCGCGGGCGTGCCCGAGACGGTGCTCGTGATGGTGCAGGCCCGCCTCGAGGCGCTCGACATCGAGGCGCGGCGCGCCCTGCGGGCGGCGAGCGTCTTCGGCGAGACGTTCTGGCGCGGGGGCGTGGCCGCGCTCCTCGGCGGCGCGGACGCCGCGCGGCCGCTGGAGGTGCTCGAGAAGCGCGAGCTCATCGTGCGCGGCCGGGGGGAGAGCCTCGCCGGCGAGGCCGAGTACACCTTCCGGCACGCGCTCATCCGGGAGGCGGCGTACGGGATGCTCACGGAGCGCGATCGCGAGCTCGGCCACTGGCTCGCGGGCGAGTGGCTGGAGCGCGCGGGCGAGGCCGACGCGGCGCTGCTCGCGGAGCACTTCGAGCGCGGCGGGGATCCGGGCTGGGCCGCGGTCTGGTACCAGCGCGCCGCGGAGCAGGCCCTCCTCGGCAACGATCTCGTCGCCACGCTCGACCTCGCCGAGCGCGGCGTCCGGTGCGGCGCGGCGGGGGAGCTGCTCGGGGCGCTGCGCCTCGTGCAGGCCGAGGCCCACGCCTGGCGCGGCGAGTTCGCGCGGGGCGAGCAGCGCGGCGTCGAGGCGGCGGACCACCTCCGCCGCGGGTCCGCGGGCTGGTTCCGCGCGGTCCAGCAGGCCGCGCTCGCGGCCGGCAAGCTCGGGAACTACGACCGCGTCGCGCGCTGGGCCGACGCGGCGAGCGGCGAGCCGCCCGCCGAGGGGGCCGCGAGCGCGCGGCTCGTGTGCCTCGTCGAGTGCGCCAACTTCGTCGCGTTCGGCGGCGACTACGCGGCGGCGAACGCGCTGCTCGAGGAGCTCGACGGGCCCGCGGACGATCGGAGCGCGCTCGACCCCGAGCTGCTCGGGCGGGTGTGCAACGCGCGCTCGGTGCAGCTCATGGCCAGCGGGCGTCTCGACGCCTGCCTCGAGACCACGCGGACGTCGCTCGAGGCGTTCGAGCGCGCCGGCGACCGGCGCAACGCGTGCGTCGCGCGGAGCAACCTCGGCTTCTTCCATGCGGAGCTCGGCGATTTCGAGCGCGCGGAGCGGGCGCTGCGCGCCGCCATGGACGAGGCGCAGCGCATGGGGCTGCACGATCCGGCGATGCTCGCCCTCGCCAACCTCGGCCACGTGCTCGCGCACCGCGGCGAGCTCGCGGAGGCCGAGCGGGCGCTCCGGCAGGCGATCGAGGAGGAGGAGCGGCAGGGCGACCCGCGCGCCGTCGGCACGTCGCGGACCTACCTCGCCGAGGCCCACGTCCTCGCCGGCGAGCTCGAGCGGGCCGAGCGCGAGGCGCGCGCCGCGGCGGCGTCGCTCGGCGCCGTGCCGCCCCTCCGGGCCGCGGCGCTCGCGGTGCTTGCCGAGGCGCTGCTCGGCCTGGGGCGCGCCGGGGAGGCGCTCGCCGCGGCGGGCGAGGCGATGTCGACGCTCGAGTCGCTGGGCGCCGTCGAGGAGGGCGAGTCGCTGGTCCGCCTCGCCCACGCCGAGTCGCTCGCCGCGAACGGCGATCTGGCCGGGGCGCGGGCGGCGATCTCCGCGGCGCGCGACCGGCTGCTCGCCCGGGCCGCCATGGTCGGTGGCCCGGCGTTGCGCGAGCTCTTCCTTGCCCGCCGCGAGAACGCGCGGACGCTCGCGCTCGCCGCGCGGTGGGGCGGTGCCTAGAGCTTCCCTCGGACGTAGGCCCGCTGGAGCGTCAGCGCGGCGCCGTCGCTCGAGACCTGGAACGACTCCGGGCGGCCGTCGGGCGCCAGGCTGCCCACGAGGCGCATGGTGCTCATGTTGACCGTGACGGAGCCCGAGGCGTCGCGGAGGTACTGGACGTCGACGGGCTTCGTCGGGTCGACGGAGGGCATGTACTCCTGCTGCTTGAGGTCGAAGGCGCCCTTCTTCTTGAGGAGCCGCGCGAGCTCCGAGGCGGTGGCGACCGGCGAGGCGAGCCACGCCTTGGCCGCGAGGGAGATCGTCCCCTGGACCTTCTTGCCCTCGACCTCTCCCGCGTAGTCGTACTGGAAGTTCTTCTTCTGCGACAGCTCGATCCGGTGGCTCACCGCCCCTTGCGAGGTCTCGACCCAGACGCCTCCCTTGATGCGCCCCTCGGGATCGATGAGCACGTTGGACGCCTCGTCCTCGATGTGCAGCGATCTGGGGCCTCGGGGAATGAAGGTGGCAGAGCGCGACAACCATCGTCGCTGCCCGTCCTCGTCCTTGAACAGATCGCTCGTCTCGAAGCCGACAGGGAGCTTGTCGAGGCGCAGGATCACCGTGTCCGTGTACTCGGGCTTCGCAGCGGCGCTCTTCGAGTCGAACGAGTCGAAGAGCCCCTTGGCGAGCCGCTCGAACGTGCGGACATACCCGACCTCGTCGTGCAGGCAGGCGACGGGGTGCGCCTTGTCGGCGTGCAGCGCGATCTTGAGCAGCCCGGCCGCCTTCCCGGCGCCGGTCTGGGTGAAGTAGAGCGCTTGAACGAACACCGCGGGGCTCTCGCGGTGCACGCTGATCTCCCAGGGCATGATGCGGGCGACATCCAGCTTCTCGGGGTCGAGGAGCTCGATGAAGTTCCTTATCACCTCGCCCGAGTCGAGCATCGTGTTGTAAACGAAGCACTCGACCTGGCTGGCCGTGCCGATGGGGATGGAGATCGCGACCAGCTTCTCCTTCTGCTCTATCTTCGGCTCCGCCGCCCCGAACGCGCGCGCCGACCAGTCCGCGGCGCGGACCTCACGGGCGGGCAGATCGTCGGCCTCACGGGCGAGCGCCTTTTCAAGGTCGAAAGGCTCCTTCGCCGCGGGCTCGGGGCCCGACGCCGGGCTCTCCGCGGGCGCCGCGCCCGGGGCCCCGCCGCAGCCGGCGACGAGCGCCAGCGCGAGGAGGCCCGCGCCGCGCGAGGCCCCCGGAGAACGCCCGCGCGCGCGGCGGGGCGAGGATGTCGTCTTCGGTGAGAAGGGCTGGCCCCCGTCGAGCCGAACCCCCGGAATCGGAACCGCCATCGTGGATCTCCCGCAAGTATCGTCACCCCAGCCCCAGGACGCGGCCCTCGCCGGCTCGAGGGAGGCAGACGTGATGATGCAGTGCAACGAGAGCGGAAGCGGCGCCGCGATGTCAAGACGCAACGCGCCAGCGCCGCCCTCCCCCGCCCTGCCGCACGATCCCGCCGAGGATCCCTGCGGTCCATTCGACCCGAAACCGCATCAACATAAATAGACCGTCACACAAGAAGCGAGAGGCGCCGAGCGGATCACGCAGAGGGCGATACAGCGAGACACCGGAGGTCGCCGGATGCTCGATCGCGAAACCCGGCGGCTGTTCAGGCGAATCCCGAGAAGCCCTCGTGGGGCCCTGTGTCGCGTGATGACGACAGATCGTCTCGCCGCTCGTCCGACGAGCGACGAGCATGCGCCGGCAATTGCAACAAGAAAATCAGATCGCACGACGTTCCATGGAGACCGCCACGGCTGAGCCCGCAACGAGTTGGGGCGCCCACGCACGGCCGCACGCACAGTGAGGCAGTTTGCCGCAGTGGGTCCTGGAGAGGACACCTGGCGCGGGCATGTGGTCATCAATTGTCCGGCCTCGACGCATCGTGGGAATCGTCCGAGCTCTCCCGTCTGGCACCCGCGTTGCAGCAGCGTCTGGCGTCGCCGGCACCGCCGGCGCGATGTGGCTAGGCGGCAGGTAGTCACGGTCGTCGAGTGACGTTCACGATGCACATCAATCCGAGGAGTGGAGCATGGGACAGATGAGCGAGAGCAAGCGTGGCTTCGCGGCGATGAACGCGGAGCAGCAGCGCCAGATCGCGAGCCAGGGCGGCAAGGCGGCGCATGAGAAGGGCACGGCGCACGAGTTCACGTCGGAAGAGGCGCGCGCGGCGGGCCGCAAGGGCGGCGAGGTCGTCAGCCAGAACCGGGAGCACATGGCGACGATCGGGCGCAAGGGCGCCGAGGCGCGGAGCCAGTCGTCGAACGGGGCCCGCAAGAACCGCGGCAACCATGACGTGAAGCCGAGCGAGCACAGCCACCAGGGCTGACCTCGTCGGCAGCGGGCCGCGCGAGATCCCTCCCGCGCCGCACGACGAGCAAGAGCCGCCGAGGAACCACGAAGGGTCGCCCCTTCCTGGCTGCTCGGCGGTCCTTTTTTGTTGGAGGCGTGATCCAGGCGCGGCTGCCGGAGCAGCGCGCCGGGAGAGATCACGCCGATCCCTCGTCGAGCCCCGCGCCGTCGTCGAACAGCGCGTCGTCGTCGTCCAGGTCGAGGTCGTCAGGAAGGCCGCCCTCGACCGCGCGCGCTCCGCCGTCGTCCGCGCCTGCGCCGGTCGCGCCGGGGGGCGACATCCGCCACCCGCCCGCCGTGGACTGGGCCGGCCAGGAGCGCAGGCCGGGCGGCGGCTTGAAGCCGTCGACCTCGTCCTCGGACCCGTCGACGCCCGCCGCGGCCGCGCGGCGAGCCCAGTCGGGCGCGTTCCCGGGCACCTGCCGCGGGCGCCACGGGCCCCGCTCGGCCGTGGGAGCGCGCTTGAGGTAGCCGTGCGCCCCGGAGGTGAAGCCCACGTCCGCGAGCGCGCGCGCCAGGGGCGAGCTGTGCGCCGGCTCGCCGTCGATCGTCGCCACGAGCACCGCGCGCCGACGCCCCTCGCTGACGAGCGCCGCGAGCGCCGACGCGATCGCCCGGATCGCGTCGCCGCGCTCGGGCTCGGCCTCGGGCAGGAAGGTGGTGAGGCTCCGCTCGGTGCGGCCCATCCACGCGAGCAGCCGGCCGTCGTGCAGGATCACGAGGGCGCCGGCGGCGCGCTGGGGACGCACCGGGCCGCGGACCGCGCCCTCGGGAGCGCCGTCGCCGCGCGCGGCGAGCTCGGGCCAGCGGACGGCGGCGCCCCACGGGTTCGCCGGGTCGGTGGCCGCGAGGACGAGCGTCCGCGGATCGTCGGACGGCTCGCGGCACGCGCGGAGGCGGTCGTCGGCCCCGGGCACCGCGAACTGCGCGGCGCCCAGCCCGGCGACGAAGTAGCCGCGCCGCGCCTGGCCGGCCTCCTCCATGGCGCGGAGCACGTCGTAGACGGCGGAGAAGCCGCCCGCGAGCCCCTCGACCGCCGCCGCCTCGCGCGTGAGCACGCCGTGGCGCTCGAGCAGGGCGCGCGCGAGCGCGGCGCGGCGCTCGGTCTCGCCGGGCGCGCCCGCGGGCGATCCGGTCGCGCCGGCGGCCGATCCGTTCGCGGGCGCGTTCGCGCTGGTCGCGCCCGCGGTCGATGCGGCCGCGCTCGCGGCGGCTCCGGGGGGCGCCAGCAGCGACCAGCGGCCCTCGCTGCCCGGCGGGCCGATCCGGCGCGCCCGCAAGGCGGAGAGGCCGCGGCCGGGCGCGGGGCGATCGCGGTCGCGCCGGCGGCCGCTCGAGCGGGACTCGCGGCCGAGGGCCCGCAGCGGGGCGAGCGTGTCGTTCGTGACCTCGCCGGCCCACACGAGATCCCAGAGCGCCCCGAGCAGGTCGAGGCCGAAGGCGCCCGTCTCCCGCGAGAGGTCGGAGAAGAAGAGCGCGCCGCGGCGCGCGAGCGCGGCGCGGATGCCCTCGGCCAGCGCGCCCTCGGCGCGGCCGGGCGGCGGGGCGAGGTACGGGTACGCCTCGGCGAGGTAGAGCGCGACGCGGCCGTCGCCGTCGCCGACCGGCTCGACGCCGCGCCAGATGACCTCGCCGGCCGCGCAGAGCGCGTCGAGATCGCCGGGGCGGTAGCCCTCGACGCGCGCGGGCAGGATCTCGGCCTCCAGGGCCGAGGCCGAGAGCGGCGCGCCCTGGAGCTGCTCGAGCGCCGCGACCAGGCCGTCGAGCCCCCGCCGGCGGCGGTGCAGGTTGTGCCAGTCGGCGAGGAAGCGGGCGTAGGCCTCCGGCGGGACCGGCTCGACCTCGGCCCGCAGGCGGGCCAGCGAGCGGCGCTTCAGCGAGCGCAGCACCTCGGCGTCGCAGAACTCCCGGCCGCGGCCGCCGGGGAGGAACTCGCCCTCGACGACGCGGCCACGCTCGGCGAGCCGCGCGAGCGCGGCCAGGACCGGCGCGGGGCCGAGGCCGAAGCGCCGCGCCACGTCCTCCGCGCGGAAGGGGCCGTGCGTGCGCGCGTAGCGGGCGACGAGCTCGGCGAGCGGGTCGGCGGCCGGCTCGAGGAACGCGATCGGCAAGCCCGGCGGCGGCACCACGCCGAAGGCGTCGCGCAGCCGGCCCGCGTCCTCGGCGGCGGCGAGGCGGCGCTCGCCGCCGAGCTGGATCTCGATGACGCGCCGGTCGCGCGCGAGCTCGTCGATCCAGGCGGCGGCGCGCTCGCGGGCCGCCTCGGGCGGGACGTCGGCGCCCGCCGCGCGCGCCGCGACCTCGTCGCGCGTGAGGTCGCCGAGCGAGAGCAGGAGATCGTGCACCTGGTCCTCGTGCTTGAGCGGCATGCGGCCGTCGAGGCGCTGGAGCGACGCCTCGAGGGCCACCACCGCGTCGGCGTCGAACAGCTCGCGCAGCTCGGCCTCGCCGAGCAGCTCGCGCAGGCGCGCGTGATCGATGGCGAGCACCTGCGCCCGGCGCTCGGCGAGCGGCAGGTCGCCCTCGTAGATGAAGTTGCCCGCGTAAGCGAAGAGCAGCGTGGCCGCGAACGGCGACGGCGCGCGCACGTCGACCGTGACGACGCGGACCTTGCGGGCCGCGATCTGCCGGAGCAGGTCCTCGAGCGCGGTGAGGTCGAAGACGTCGCGCAGGCACTCGCGGTAGGTCTCGAGCAGGATCGGAAAGGAGCCGTAGCGCGACGCGACAGCGAGCAGGTCGGCGGCGCGCTTGCGCTGGGCCCAGAGCGGCGAGCGCTTGCCGGGGAACTTGCGCGGCAGGAGCAGCGCCCGGCCGGCGCACTCGCGGAAGCGCGAGGCGAAGAGGGCGGTGTCGCCGAGGCCGCGGACGAGCAGCTCCTCCACCTCGTCGGCCTGCGGCAGGAGCTGCTTCGCGTCGGGGGGCGACTCGGACTCGGGCAGCCGCAGGACG
The DNA here is from genome assembly GCF_051524405.1 of Sorangium sp. So ce119. Taxonomy (NCBI): domain Bacteria; kingdom Pseudomonadati; phylum Myxococcota; order Polyangiales; family Polyangiaceae; genus Sorangium; species Sorangium sp. So ce119. Next base: position 4,486,301 of record NZ_CP150310.1, read on the forward strand.
ATGCCGTCGTCGGTCCACACGGTGTCGACCGCGAGGCCGAGCTCGAGGCGGCACTTCTCGGCGATGCAGGTCGACAGCGGCGCGTGCACGCGGCCGCCGAACGGCGACAGGAGGCAGATGCGGTAGTCGCCGACCTCGTCGACGAACCGCTCCAGGACGATGGCGCGGTCGCTCGGGACCTCGCCCGTGGCCGCGGCCTGATCGCGCACGTACCGGACGAGGTTCCGCGCGGCGCGCGCGTCGAGCCCGTGCTCGTCGGCGAGCGCCCGCTCGGCCTCGTCGTCGGACAGCGAGGCGATCCGCCGCGCGAGGGCGCCGATGGAGGTGCCGAGCTCGGCGTTGCGCCCGGCCTGGTCGCCGCGCCAGAACGGCATCTTGCCCGGCTCGCCGGGCGCGGGGACGACGAGGACGCGGTCGTGGGTGATGTCGGTGATGCGCCACGACGAGGCGCCGAGGAGGAAGACCTCGCCCTCGCGGGCCTCGAAGACCATCTCCTCGTCGAGCTCGCCGACGCGCCGGCCGGGGCGCGCCGCGTCGCCGCCGGAATCAAGGAAGACGCCGTAGAGGCCGCGGTCGGGGATGGTGCCGGCGTTGACGACGGCGAGGCGCTTGGCGCCCTTGCGGGCGCGCACGGCGCCGCCCACGCGGTCCCAGACGATGCGGGGCCGGAGCTCGGCGAACTCGTCGGACGGGTAGCGGCCGGAGAGCATGTCGAGGACGCCCTCGAAGCTCGCGCGCGGCAGGTCGGCGAACGGCGCGGCCCTGCGCACGAGCGAGAAGAGCGCGTCGACGTGGAGGGTGTCCATCGAGGCGACGGCGACGATCTGCTGGGCGAGGACGTCGAGCGGGTTCCTCGGGTAGAGGGTCGCCTCGACCTTGCCTTCGCGCATGCGGGACGCGGCCGCGGCGCACGCGAGCAGGTCGCCGCGGTGCTTGGGGAAGACGACCCCGCGCGAGGTGCCGCCGACCTCGTGGCCGGCGCGGCCGACGCGCTGGAGCCCGGCGGCGACCGACGGGGGCGCCTCGAGCTGGATGACGAGGTCGACGGCGCCGAGGTCGAGGCCGAGCTCGAGCGACGAGGTGGCGACGATGCACGGCAGGAGGCCGGCCTTGAGCCGCTCCTCGATCTGCTGGCGCTGCTCGCGCGCGATCGAGCCGTGGTGCGCGAGCGCGATCTCGGCGCCCGCGGTGTCGTTGAGCGCGGCGGCCAGGCGCTCGGCGAGGCGCCGGCTGTTCACGAAGATCATCGTGGTGCGGTGGGCGCGCACGAGCTCGACGAGCCGCGGGTGGATGCTCGGCCAGATCGAGCGCTGCGCCGGGTCGGCCGGCCCTGGCGGCGGCCCCTCGCCTGCCCGCGCGACCTCGCCGAGCTTGGTCATGTCCTCGACGGGCACCTCGATGCGGAGCTCCAGCGCCTTCGGGGCGCTCGCGTCGACGATCGTCACCGGCCGGGGCGCGAAGCGCGCGCCCGCGCCGGCGCCCTCGATCTCGCCGCCGCCGAGCATGCGCGCGACCTCGTCGAGCGGCCGCTGGGTGGCGGACAGGCCGATGCGCTGCATGGGCCGGGTCGCTTGCCGGAGGGCCTCGAGGCGCTCGAGGGACAGGGCGAGGTGCGCGCCGCGCTTCGTCGCGACGAGCGCGTGGATCTCGTCGATGATGACGGTCTCGACGTTGCGCAGCCGATCGCGCGCGTTGGCGGTGAGCAGGAGGTAGAGCGACTCGGGGGTGGTGATGAGGATGTCCGGCGGCTTCCTGGCGAGCCGCGCGCGGTCCTCGGGCCTGGTGTCGCCGGAGCGCACGCCGACCTGGGGGACGCGGTAGGGCAGGCCGAGCCGCTCGGCTGCGGCGGCGATCCCGGCGAGCGGGGCGCGCAGGTTCCGTTCGACGTCGATGGCGAGCGCCTTGAGGGGCGAGACGTACAGGACGCGGCAGCGCTCGGCGGCGTCGGGCTCTGGCGAGGCCATGAGCCGGTCGATGGCCGCGAGGAAGGCCGCGAGCGTCTTGCCGGAGCCCGTCGGGGCGAGCAGCAGGGTGGAGGCGCCGTCGAGGATGGGCGGGAAGCCCTTGGCCTGAGCGGGGGTGGGCGCGGCGAACGCTCCGCGGAACCACGCCTGGGTGGCCGGGTGGAAGCGGGCGAGCGGATCGGTTTCGGGGGAGCGTTTCTTGGCCATCGGCGGCGCTCGCGCGGAGCCGGTCAGCGCGGCGCCTCGGCCGAGCGTCAGTCTCCACGAGGCCCTCCTGAGCGGGGGGCTGCGGGGGTATGCAAAAGCCATCCCTCACGGCGGGAGGCGGCGCAACCGCTCGTTCGCGAGTGGCCCCGCGCCGGCGGGGGGGTCCACGCGGCGGGGGCGGGCGGGCGCTGGCCATCCGCCGAGGCGGGCGGCGGGAGAGCTTGCGAGTGGCCGCGCCGGCGGGGGGGTCCACGCGGCGGGGGCGGGCGGGCGCTGGCCATCCGCCGAGGCGGGCGGCGAGAGAGCTTGCGCATGGAACACCGCCCGGCATGTCTCCCTTCGGGCCATGCCGGCTGGAACGTTTCGTTGCGCGCCACACAAGGCGCGCCTGAAACCTCGAGCGCGCTGAGACCTTATGGCACCTCGGTCGGTGCTCAGCGCGCCCGCCCGCCCCCGCCGCGTGGACCCCCCCGCCGGCGCTTACGGAGGTTGGGAGGGGGTTCAGGCGGACCTACCGCCTCGATGCAGGGTCCGAGGCGAGCTCGGCGGGGCCCCGCGCCGGCTGGCGAACACCCCCTCCGGGGGCCGGGCTGCTCGGAACGCCCCTTCCGCCTCGCTGATCTCGACGGCGTCCCCGTGCCGGCGCCCCGCTGCGCGGTCGCTGTCGAGACCGGCAGCCCGGCGAGCTGCAAACGCCCGGAGCAGGCCCGCGGGCGCGATCGAGCGGCGCGCGGAGAACAAAAAAAAACCTGCGCACAAGCGAGGCCTGTGCGCAGGTTCGAAGAAACCCCGGCGGCGTCCTACTCTCCCACCAGGTTGCCCTGGCAGTACCATCGGCTCCAAGAAGCTTAACTTCCGAGTTCGGTATGGGATCGGGTGTGACCTTCTCGATATCACCACCGGAAACTTGCGGGCGCGTCCAATCCGGTCGGACGTTGGGTGGGGCTCGCGAGGAGCGAGCCCCAGCCCTGGCCAGGTATGCTGGCCTGCCTGTCGCCCTGACTTCAGGCGCGACGTCATCGCTGCTTGCCCTGGGAGCAGCGACCAGCCGCACTTTGGCGGCGAGAGAACCCGTGCACGGCGCTTGCCTGTGCGGAGGCTCAAAAAAATCCCGGCGGCGTCCTACTCTCCCACCAGGTTGCCCTGGCAGTACCATCGGCTCCAAGAAGCTTAACTTCCGAGTTCGGTATGGGATCGGGTGTGACCTTCTCGATATCACCACCGGAAACTTGTGGGTGCGTCCAATCGGAACCCGCGGAGCCCGCTTCTCGCGGTGCTCTACGCTGGGCCAGCTGTGTCACGCTGCTCGTCACCCGAACTCCGGGCGCGACGCTTCGATGTTTGCCTTAGAAGTATGGTCAAGCCGCACGACCTATTAGTACCGGTTAGCTCCTCCGATTGCTCGGCTTCCACACCCGGCCTATCAACCTCGTGGTCTACGAGGGGTCTTTAGGGGCCTTGCGGCCCGGGACACCTGGTCTTGAGGCCGGCTTCCCGCTTAGATGCTTTCAGCGGTTATCCGTTCCGTA